>JADJNS010000009.1 GCA_016714225.1 Archangiaceae bacterium | reverse complement strand
CAGGTGTCAGCTGCACCCGTGCCGCGAGCCCACCTAGGCCATCGGCCATGAACACTTCGCAGCGACACACCCTCTACGCCTTTCTCATCTCGTTCACGCTCGCCTTCGCCTTCAGCTGCGGCGGAGGAGCCGGTGGCGGCGGCACGTGCAACGTCGAGACCTGCGGCGGCTGCTGCGACGCTACCGGCCGCTGCATGAGCGGCACCACCGAGCTGCAGTGCGGCTTCGACGGCGTGGCGTGCGCGGCGTGCGACACGAATGAGATTTGCTCGGCCGGCGCCTGCAAGCCGGCCGGCACCGGCGGTGGAAGTGGCACTGCGGGCGGCAGCGGCACCGGCGGTGGCACCGGCACCGCGGGCGGCAGCGCCACCGCGGGCGGCAGTGGCACCGCGGGCGGCAGTGGCACCGCGGGTGGGCACGCCGGCGGCTCGGCAGGCGGCCACGCCGGTGGCTCGGCGGGCGGTCGCGCGGGTGGCAGCGGCACCGCGGGTGGCACCGCGACCGCAGGCGGCAGCGGCACCGCAGGCGGCAGCGGCACCGCGGGCGGCAGCGGCACCGCAGGCGGCAGCGGCGGCGCAGGCGGCGGCTCGGCGACGGGCCTGTACTGGGTGTACGACGGGCTCCACTACGGCAAGGCCACCGCGCAGGGCCGCCGCGATCGCGGCGTGGGCAGCGGAGGCTTTCTCCCCGACGTGTACATCTCGGTCAGCAGCGACGGCCCGCCGTACGGCTTGATGTCGATGAAGTTCCTGATGACCGTGCCCGGCCAGTACCCCTCGGTCGGCAGCTACACCTGCGCGGCCGGCACCGCTTCGATGCAGGCCTCTCCGGGCGGCACCGCCACGGCCTGCAGCATCACCGTCATCTCGGTGACGCCCACCGTGTACCTGGGCATCAACGTGGTCACCATCGAGGCCACCTTCGACGGCACGGTGAACGGGCAGCCGCTCACCGGCACCTTCAACATGATCTTCACCTGACGCGCTTCACCAGCGTCACAGCACTTCTTGCTCGTCGACCTCGTCGCCGTCGTCGTCTTCTTCATCGTCGTCGTCGACGGTGGCGGCGAGGGCGGCGGCGGCGGCGCGGCGCTCTTTCAGGTGGCGGCCGAGCAGCACCACCGACTCGATCATTCCCGACAGCAGGTAGAGCGAGAAGTAGGCGACCAGCACCCAGGCCGGGTGCAGCTGGGTGGCGATGACCACGCCGCCCGCGAGAATGAACATGAAGACCGTGGCCGAGCGCCGCGAGAGGCGCAGATCTTTGAAGGTGCGGTAGCGCACCGTCGAGACCATCAGCAGCGAGAGAAACACCACCACCCCGGCGATCGGCCCGCGCGCGAAGTCGGGCACGCTCTGGCCGCCGCGCGCGCCGTGGTGCGCGATGATCATCGAGATGACCACACCGGCGCCGAGCGGAATCGGCAGACCGACGAAGAACCGCCCCGCCGAGTGTGACTTGGGCGCCGGCAGCCCCTGGGCAGCGGCCTCGGCGGCGGCCTTCTTCTTCGCCTCTTCTTCTCGAATCGCCAGCACGTTGAAGCGCGCCAGCCGCAGCGCGCCGCACGCCGCGAACATGAAGCCGATGAACACCCCCGCGATGCCGAGCGGCTGCAGCGCCCAGCGGTACACCACCAGCGCCGGAGCGGCCCCGAACGTGACCACGTCGGCCAGGCTGTCGAGCTCCATGCCGAACTGGCTCTGGGTCTTGGTCAGGCGCGCCACCCGCCCGTCGAACCCGTCGAAGAAGATGCCGAAGAAGATCGCCAGCGCCGCCTGGTACATCTGGGCGGGAGTGGCCTCACCGGTGCAGAGCGTCAGCGCGTAGAAGCCGCAGAAGATCGACGAGACGGTGAACAGGTTCGGCAGTACGAAGAGGAGCTTGCGCAGCTTCATCTTTTCGTCACCCTAACAAACTTGAGCACTGCATTACTGATCATCACCGCGGTCGTCGCCCTCGCGGTCATCGCGCTGGCGCTGGGTGCCCAGCTGCTGTACCCGCTGGCGAAAGAGCGTGCGCAGCTTCTCACCGCCACCTGCTCTGACGGCTGGCCGCTCGCGGTGTGGGTACCGCGCTGCCGGCCCCAAGCGGTTCAAAGAGCCCATCATCCTCTGCCACGGGTTGGGCAATAACCATCGCGTCTTCGATCTTCACGCGCCGCTCTCGCTCTCGGTCGCGCTGTGTGCGGCGGGGTTCGACGTCTACGCCGTCGACTTGCGCGGAGCGGGCCAGTCGCAGCGCGCGCCCAAGGGTGCGCGGTTTCAGGTGTCGATCGACGACCATGTGCAATTCGACGTACCCGCCGTGCTCGAGCTTGCGCTCCGCCACAGCCAGGCCGACCGGGCGCTGTGGGTGGGTCACTCGCTGGGCGGCCTGGTCGGCCTGGTCAGCGCGCACGGCGCAGTGCAGCAGCAGCTCGCCGGCATCGTCACCATCGGCTCTCCGGTGTTCTTCTCGTCGCTGCCGGCGCGCACCCGCTACGCGCTGGGGCTGGGCCGGTGGCTCGCGTTTCCGCGCCGGGTGCGGCTCGACTTCCTCGCCCGCATGGTGCTGCCGCTGGCCGGCTTCGCGCCCTCGTACTTCACCGAGGGCATGCTCAACGCGCGCAACGTCGACGCCGCCGTTCGGCGCCGCTCGCTGGCTCGCATGATCGCTCCCATCTGGCGCGGGGTGCTGCTGCAGATGAGCGACTGGGTGACCCACGACCAGCTCCGCTCGGTCGACCGGTCGCTCGACTACCGGCAGCGCATCGCCGCGCTGAAGGTGCCGCTGCTCACCGTGGGCGGCGCGGTCGATCGCCTCGCGCCCCTCGACGTGGTGCGCCGGGCGCACGAGCTCGCCGGCAGCCCCGACAAGACCCTGCTCGTCGAGTGGCCCGAAGGGGTGTCGTACGGCCACGGCGACCTGCTGCTCGGCCGCCAGGCGCCCGAGCACGTCTACGGCAAGGTGCTCGACTGGCTTCGACGCCACGCCACGCCGGCGTCACCGCAGTTGAATGCAGCTCCCTGAGAGCGCGGCGGCGGGGGGCAGCTTGCCGCTCAAGACCACCCTCGAGCCCGGCCGGCACTCGGCCCACACCCCCGGCCCGCCGCCCTGCACCTCGAGCCCGTCGAGCTCGAGCACCCCGTCATCGGGCACGTTCACCGCCGCCTCGCGCGCGCCCACCGACACCACGTTCTTCGCCCGCACGAACGCGCGGCGCTCGACCAGCAACGCGCCGTAGGTGCAGCGCCGGCAGGTGAGGCCATCGACCTCGACCGTCGACACCTGGGTGGCCACCACGCCCGAGCCCCCGGTGTTCTCGATCACCAGGTCGGCGAGCCGCGCGCTCGCGTCGCGCAGCGTGATGCCGTCGCCGCCGCTGCCCTCTGAGCCCTGCACCCCGTCGATGCGCACCGCGCGCGCGTCGAGGCGGCCCAGCCGCACCACTACGCCCAGGTCGACCGCGCCGCGAATGGTGAGCCCGTCGATGCGGGTGTCGCTCTCGAGCGCCTCGATGGCCCCGTGCGAGCCCGGCCTCACCACCTCGACCCGCTTCAGCGTGGCGGTCGAGCTCACCAGCCCCAGGCCGCAGTACTGCGCACCCTCGCTGCGCAGGCCGTCGACCCGCAGGGTGGCCTTGGGGGCGGTGAGCACCGCGTACTCGTGGCCGAGCACCCGCACCTCGTCGAGCTCGAGGCTGCCGGCCGCCACGAAGAACGCCGGCCCACGCCCGCGCTCGACGCTCACCCGGCTCACCGTGGCGCTCCCCGCCTGCACGTGCACCGCCTCGGCGGCGCCCTGGCTGCGCGAGTCCGACACGGTCGCCGCTCCGCCCTCGACGGTGACCGCGTGCCTCAGCGCTCCGCCGAAGGTGAGCCCCGACAGCGCGGCGCGGCCCAGCACCACCACCCCGCGGGTCTCGGGCACCAGCCCGTCGATCGAGCCACCGCGAAAGGTGAGCGTGCCTTCGCGCGCCACCGTCACCGCCACCTTCGGCTGGCCGCTGAACGTCACCCGCTCGAGCGCGACCTCACCCCGCACCACCACCGCCCCGCCCTGCACCGCCAGGTCGCTCAGCGCCGCCTTCTCGAGCGCGAGCTCACCTTGCAGGTGCAGCACCACCGCCTTGCCGCCTACCAGCCGCGCGTCGTCGGGCAGCGACGCCACCTCGTAGAGCCCGGTCGCCAGGTGGGTGACGAACCCGGCCCGCGGAGCGAACGCCTTGAGCGGCCGCTCGCGCGAGCCGTCTCCCCCCTCGGGGGCCGAGGCGTCGATCCACTCCTCGGGGCGGGGCGGCGGCGCGGGCTGCGGGGGGGCCGGCACGCGCGCGCAGGCGAGCGCGGCCAGCGCCGAAAAAAGCGCCCTCATCGCACCTCGGGGTACCCGCCGGAACACGCCCATGACCCGATCGTAAACCGAGATTTCGTGATCGGAGCGAACCGCTTTTCGCCGTGGCGATCGCCACTTGCGCGCGCATCCCGATCTGGGCCCGATCGGCGCAGATCATACATTCGCGGCGTGACGATACATGTATGTCATACATTGACGCGTCTGATCTGCGAGTGGTACTTGGGCGCGGTTTTTCGCAGCGCAACCCGAGGGAGGGAGACGTACACATGACGAAGGCAGAGCTGGTCGAGGCAGTCGCGGCGCAGACGCAGCTGACCAAGAAGTCGGCGGGCGAAATCATCGAGGTGGTGTTCAGCCACATCGGTACCGCCGTGAAGGCGGACAACCGCTTCAGCTACCCCGGCTTCGGCACGTGGACCATGCGCACCCGCAAGGCGCGCAAGATTCGCAACCCGCAGACCAACGAGATCATGAAGCTGAAGGCGTCGAAGACCATCGGCTTCCGTCCCGCCAAAGAGCTCAAAGAGACGCTGTAAGGGCTCTTGAAGGGGCCGCGACCGCTCACTTCAGACGGACGCGGCCCCGTACTTCCGTACCAGCTCGTCGAGTGAGAGACCGCTCGAAGGGGCCACCGCCGCGATGAAGTCGCTGGCGTGCACGAAGTAGAGCGTCTCGCCCACGAACACGCTCATGAACACCCCGCTGGTCGCGTCGAGCTTCAGCCCGCGGCAGTCGAGGAAGTAGACCAGCTTGGGCATCACCTGCTCGAAGACCTGGCGCAGCGAGGCCTCGGGCGCGAGCACCACCTCGTAGCTGACCGCGTCTGTGCCGCCCACGCCGTGCTGCTCGCGCTGCGCCGAGATTTCGCGGTTCGCGTCGCGGGCCTCCCCGCGGTGAAACGCGCGCTCGAGCACCTGGGTCAGCTCGCTCACCGCGCCGCCATGGGAAGCGCGCCGGGAGACGGCGGCGCGGGCAATTCGAGCTCGGGGTCGACCGCCTCACCTTCGTGCAGCAGCTCGAAGTGCAGGTGCGGCCCGGTGCTGGCCCCCGTCGAGCCGGCGTAGCCGATGATCTGCCCCTTCAACACCGTGGCGCCCGGCTGCACCTGCCACGCGCTCAGGTGGCTGTAGCGGGTGGTCCAGTGCGAGTCGTGCCACACGTGCACCGTCTTGCCGTGCGCGCCGCCCCACCCCGAGAACAGCACCGTACCGGTGAACGCCGCCCGCACCGGCTGGCCCACCTCGGCCGCCACGTCGACGCCGCGGTGCACCCGCCAGTCGCCCGAGATGGGGTGCACCCGGTCGCCGAACGGGCTGGTCACCAGCACCGGCGCCACCGGCCACGAGAACGCGCGCGGCGTCACCTTCGGCCGCTGCTGCATCGCCATCAGCTCGTTGAGGCGGCCGGTCAGCCGGCGCACCGCGCCCTGCGCCGCCGCCACCGTCTCGGGCGCGATGTCGCCGTAGGTCTGCGCGTCGAACTCGAGCTCGCTCTCGACCACCACCCGCGCCCGCGCCAGGTCGAGCGGTGAGGTGCGCGACACCGGCCGCGCCAGAAACGCCTCGACCTGGCCCAGCAGCGCCGCCCACGCCTGCGCGCGGTCGACCGGCATCGGCGCGCCAGCGGTGGCCGACCGGCGCGCCGCCTGGGCGCCGTCGATGAACGCGCGCAGCTCGCCCTCGAAGCGCGGGTCGGACCTGAGCGCAGGCCGCGGTTGCGCTGTCGCCTCGGCCGAGCGCATCGCGTCGGCGAACGACATGCGTTGAGGCGCGGTGGCGCACGCCGCGGTCGTGAGCATCACCAGGAGCAGCAGGCGCAAGCGGCGGTGATGTTACCTTGCGCCGCGTGAGAGAAACAAAAGACCAGCGGGCCGCCCGCGCCGAGGTGGTGATCGACACGCTCGGCGCCGCGATGCCCGAAGCGAAGATCGAGCTCGACCACGGCACGCCCTGGCAGCTGTTGGTGGCGGTGGTGCTCTCGGCGCAGAGCACCGACCGGCGCGTGAACATGGTGACGCCCGCCCTACATGCCGCGCTGCCCGGCCCCGAGGCCTTCGCCGGGGCCGCGCCCGCCGAGGTCGAGACCCACATCAAGACCCTGGGCCTGTTTCGCAACAAGGCGAAGAACCTGGTGGCGCTGGGCAAGGCGCTGCTCGAGCAGCACGGCGGCGCGGTGCCGCTCTCGCGCGCGGCGCTGGCCGAGCTGCCCGGGGTGGGCAACAAGACCGCGGGCGTGGTCTCGATGCACATCGGGGGTGACCGCGCCTTCCCCGTCGACACCCACGTGATGCGGCTGGGCTACCGGCTGGCGTTCACCAACCACGACCAGCCCGACCTCATCGAGAGAGATCTGCAATCGCTGCTGCCGCAGGAAAAGTGGTTTCTCGGCCACCAGCTGCTGGTGTGGCACGGCCGCAGGGTCTGCCACGCGCAGCGCCCCGAGTGTCACCGCTGCGTGGTCGAGGCGCACTGCCCCAAGCGTGGGGTGAAGGTGAAGAAGAAGGCCGCTACAGCGCGGCCTGGTTCTCGGGCGCAGCAGCCCCCGAGGCCCGGTCGCTCTTGAGCCGCTTCATGCGCTTGCGAATCAGCTCGCGCTTCAGCACCGAGATGTGATCGACGAACATCGTGCCGTCGAGGTGGTCGGTCTCGTGCTGCACCGCGATGGCGAGCAGCGCGTCGCACCGCAGCACCTGTTCGGCGCCCTGCTCGTCGAGGTACTTCACCGTGGCGAACGCCGCCCGGTCGACGTCTTCGGCCTCACCGGGCACCGACAGGCAGCCCTCGGTGTACGTGGTCTTGCCCTCGAGCATGATGATCTCGGGGTTCACCATCGCGATGGGCTTCGACTCGGGCTGCCGGGGGCGCGTGTCGAGCACGATGACCCGCTTGAGCGCACCGATCTGCGGAGCCGCCAGGCCCACGCCGTCGGCCTCGTACATCGAGTCGAACATGTCCTTGATCAGCGCGCGGATCGAGTCGTCGACCACGGCGACCTTCTCGGCCTTCTTCTTCAGGGTCGGGTGGGGCCAGACCAGGATTTCGCGAACCATACCTACATGTTTAAACAGCGTTACCGTTCGGAGCAATAGCCCGTCGCGTCAAGGGCTTGGCGGCCCAGATCAATCGAGGAGATGGCGCGCGTACTCGGCCCTGCGGCGGTCGTCTTCCAGCGCCTTGGCTGCTTCTTCCAAGAGCCGGTGCACCACCGTGGCCCGCTGCTGCAGAGACGGGTCGGGGTGGGTGCTGAAGCGAATCGGGTCGAACTCTTCCGAGAGCCGCTCCCACGCGCGCTGCACCTCGTCGGTGCCCGCGTTCTTCGAGAGCCCCAGAATCGAGAAGTAGTCGGCCTCTTGCACCTGCTCGAACTTCGCGTCGAGCCGCTGCACGTCGAGCTCGGGCGAAGGCTGCGCCGTACGCGCGGCGGGCGCGCGCACTTCGATGAGACCCAGGTGCCGGGCCACCGCCAGCACCTTGTAGGCCTTGTCGGGCCGCATGCCCGAGGCGAGCACCACGTCTTCGACGGTCGCTTCACCGTCGACGTAGGCGAGCATGCGCCGCTCGCGGTCGGTGAAGCCCAGCGAGCGGGTCTCGAGCTCGCTCTCGGTGTTGAGCGGCACCGCCTCGCTGCCGCCCAGCGCCTCGAGCTGGGTCTCGGGGGGCAGAACCCGGCGCAGCGCCTCGGCCACCATCGGCAGCACCGCGCGGGTCGAGGTCGCGGCCAGCACCTCGTGGCCCGGCGCCTCGTCGTGCAGGCGGTACGTGCAGCTCGACTCGGTGAAGGCGTCGAGCGCCACCGCCTCGGTGTAGCGCTGCACCAGCCCCGCCACCTCGGCGTCGCGCACCATGCCGCGCGCCTTCATCACCGTGAGCAGCTCGGGCCCCGAAGCGCCGCGCACCGACGACAGGTCGGCCTCTTGCCGCGCGTCGATGAGGCCGTCGCGGCGCGCGCGATCAGAGAGCGTCTCGTAGGGCAGCGACGACTCGGCGGCGATCAGCTGCCCGCGGCGCAAGAACAGGTTGCGGGTGCCGCCGGTGACGCCCAGCTCGACGCGGCACTCGGCGCCGCCCATCACCAGGGTGGCGATGAGCCGCGCCAGCTCGCCCAGCTTCACCGTGCCGGTGCGCGGCACACCCAGCGCGGGCTTGCCCGCCGGCGCGAGGGGGAGAATGGCGCGATCTTCGAGCTCTCTGACGTGGGCCTCGGCGCGCTTCGCCGCGGTCTCGGCGGCGGCTGCGCGCTGGGCCTCGGTGGCCTGCTCGTCTCTGGCCTGCTCGAGCTTCAGGTGCGCGTCTTTGAGCTGCTGCGAGGCGGCCTCGCGCTCGACCTCGAGCTGCGCCCGCGCGTCTTGGACCTGCTGCTCGAGCTTCTCGATGTCGCCCAAGAGCTCGCTCTGGTGCGCCTCGAGGGTGGCGCGCTGACCGCGCTCGTGCTCGAGCTCGCGCGAGAGCTGCTCGCGGGCGGCCAGGGCGTCGGCCGTGGCGCGCTGCACCGCGTCTTCCAGCTCGAGCACCTTCATCTCCAGCGCCGCCGCGGTCTCGGAGTGCTCGCGCGACTTCTTCGCCTCGTCGTCGAGCTTCGCCACCGCCGCCTGGTGCTCTTCGGAGAGGAGCGCCAGCTCGGTGCGCACCTCTTCGTGCGCGCCCTGTGCCTTCACCAGCGCGAGGTCGAGCTCCTTGAGCCGGGCTTCGGCCTCGAACGCCTGGCGCTTCAGCCGCTCGAGCTCGGCGGCGGCCTCTTCTTTCTCTTCCTCGAGCGCTGCGCGCAGCTCGCGCTCTTTGCGCACCAGGGCGTCGGCGTGCTCGGCCTCGCGCTCGAGGCGCTCGAGCTCCGAGCGCTGGGAGCGCTGCTGCACGTCGGTCTCGTTGCGCGCGGTCTTGAGCGCCTTCTCGGCGGTCTCGACCGCCTCGAGCGCCGCGGCCTCGCGCGCCGACCACTCGTTGCGGGCCCGCTCGGCGCGCTCGTCGGCCTCTCTCACCACGGCCTCGAGCTCGGCCTCGCGCTGCGCCGCTTCGTCGCGGCGCTTCTCGACCTCGTCGAGGCTCTGGTGCGACGGCGCGGCGGGCTCTTCGGGCGGCGCCGCCGGAGCGTCGTCTTCGCTCAGCTCGAAAGCGCCGCTCTGCTCGGCCACCGCAGGAATGGAAGGTGGCGCAGGCGGCTGGGCGGCTTCGCGCTGCCTGCGGCGGCGCTGGGCTTCGGCGCGCACCTCGTTCTCGAGGCGCTCGAGCTCGGGGTCGACCGGCATCGAGGCCAGGCGCGAGTCGACCGAGGCCATCGCCTCGGCCTCGATGGCGCTGTGGGCCTGCTCTTCGAGGGTGGCGAGGTCGCCGAACAGCGTGCCTTCGAGGTCTCTCCGCTCTTCGGCGGCCGAGAGGTGCGGGGGTGCTGAGGCTTCCTCTATCGGGTCCGCCGGCGGAGCAGGCTCTTCCGGTTGGAGCTCGTCTTCGGGCGGCGGCGAGGTGCGCCAGCCGGCGGTCTCGACCGACGGCATGGGCGGCGGCGGCTCACCAGGCTCGGGCTCGGGCGGGGGCTGCGGGAGCTTCTCGGGCTCGGTGACCGTCCAGTCGTCGGCCTGGGGGTTGATGAGCAGGTTCACCTGCTCGGCCAGCGAGTCGTCGGGCGGCATCGGCGCCACCGGGTACCCGAACCCGGGTATCGACTCGCCCAGCAGCAGCACCTTGGCGAGCTGACCGTCGGGGTGGTTCTTCAGCTCTTCCAGCACCACGTGGCCGCGGCCCGACTCGACCGAAGGCGCGAGCAGAATGAGGCCAGGCAGGTGGTGCCCGAAGGCGATCACCGCATCGGCGGCCGAGGTGGCCAGCACCACCTCGTAGCCCTCGCGCGCGAGCATGCGCCGCAGCGCGGCGATGACCTGCAGGTCGTCGTGGACGAGGAGTACCGGGGCAGCCATGCTTTCAGCCGCCACATGTTGCTACAGCTGCGCACCGTTTCCACTTTGCGACCGCGACTTTGCGCGGCGGCGGAGCAGCCCGGCCAGCAGGAGCACCGCCCAGGGCCCGCCCGCCGTCGAGCAGCCGCAGCCGGCGCCGTAGCCTTTGGGGACGGGGACGTCGCCGGCATCGGCCAGACCTGCGTCAGAGACACCGCTGTCGGTCATGCCGGCGTCAGGCTCGCCTGCGTCGGGCACCCCCGCATCGGCCACGCCTGCGTCAGGGGCGCCCGCATCGGGCGGACCCGCATCGGGCGGACCCGCATCGGGCGGACCCGCATCGGGCACGCCCGCATCGGCGGCGAGCACCACGATGCCGCCCAGGGTGCCGGTGATGGCCCCGTTCACCGCATCGGTGGCGGTGAGCGACCAGGTGCCTGGCGTGCCGAACCCCAGCGCCGAGGCCGGAAACACGTGCAGCCCGTTGTCGGTCGCCCCGGCGCTGTTGAACACGTACTGCGCGGGCAGGGTCGCCGCCGGGTCGGTCGAGGTGAACTGCACCCTGCCGGTGTACCCGGTCGCGCGGTTGTTGAAGGCGTCGCGCGCCTCGACGGTGACTCCCGAGAGCTGGCCGAGTGCCCGCGGGCTGCTCACCCCCGACACCACCAGCGCCGCCGCCGCGCCCGGGCCCACCGTCTGCCCCTGGCCCGCGGGGTTGGTGAGCCCCGATGCGTTGGTGAGGGTCACCGTGGGGCTGCCCATCACCGTGTCCCGGTAATAGAGCGTCGCCGTGCTCGCGCCCGCGGCGATGGTGAAGGCCCCTGAGGTGGGAGTCGTGCAGGTCGCGTCGCTGAACCAGGTGCCCCCGGTCGAGCTCGACGAGGCGGTGAAGGGCTGCACCACCACCGCGCTCGAGGCGGCGCCCGCCGAGTCTTGCAGCTGCACGGTGATGGCCAGCGCTGCCCCGCCGCACGCGCCGGCGCTGAAGGTGCGCGCCGGGCTGGTGATCGCCAGCCGCATCGAGCCGGGCACGCAGTCGAGCGTGATGGGGCCCCGCTGCGGGTCGGGCCCGATGCCCATCGAGGCCTGCGAAGAGAAGAACACCTTGTTCAGCTGGCAGACGGGGAGCACCACGCCGCTCGCCGCGCTGCCGCCGCCGAGCGTCACCTGCGGCCCCCAGCTGCGCAGGGCTCCGGTGGTGGCATCGACCGCAGCCACGCGGCGGCGCGGCATGCCGTTGACGTTGTCGAAGTAGCCGTTCAGGTAGACGGTGTCTCCGCTGATGCCGATCGCTCCGACCGAGTTGTCGAGATTCGGGTTCCACCCGGTGAGCGCCCCGGTGGTGAGGTCGACCGCCGCGGCGCGATTGCGGGTGGTGCTCCCGTTCGCGGTGGTGAAGCTGCCTCCCAGGTAGACCGTGCTGCCGTTCACCACCATCGACTCGACCCGGTTGTTGATGTCGGGGTTCCACGCGGTGGCGGTGCCGGTGGCGAGGTCGAAGGCCGCGGCGCGGTTGCGGGGCGTGCCGCCGTTGACGGCCGTGAACAGGCCCCCGACGTACACCGCGCTGCTGCCGGCCCTGATGACGTGCGCCTCGTTGTCGAGGTTGGGGTTCCACGCAGTCGCGGTGCCGTTGATGAGGTCGAAGGCGGCGATGCGGTTTCGCACGGCGCCTCCATTGACGATGTTGAACGCTCCGCCGACGTAAACCCCGGTCGCGCTCACCGAGACCGCGTAGGCGGGGCCGTTGAGGTTGGGGTTCCACGCGGTGACGGTGCCGGTGGTGGCGTCGACCGCCGCCGCGCGGTTGCGCACCGTGCCGCTGTTGACGGCGGTGAACGACCCCACCGCGTAGACCGCGCCGCCGCTCACCTCGAGACCCAGCACCGGGAACGAGAAGTTCGGGTTCCACGGCAGCAGGGCGCCAGTGGTGACGTCGAGCGCCGCAGCGTAGTTGCGCATCGAGGCGGCGTTCGCCCCGGTGAAGGTGCCGCCGAGGAAGAACGTGCTACCGCTCACCGCGACCGACTGCACGGTGTCGTTGAGGTTCGGGTTCCACGCGGTGGACACCCCGGTGGTGGTGTCGATGGCCGCCGCACCCTCCCGCGCGACGCCCGCGACCACCCCAAACGAGCCGCCCAGGTACGCGGTGGTGCCCACCACCTGCACCGAATACACGATGGAGTTGGAGTTGGGGTTCCACCCGTTCACGACGCCGGTGGTGGCGTCGACCGCGGCGATGCGATTGCGGGTGGTGGCGCCGTTGACGGTGGTGAACCAGCCGCCCGCGTAGACCAGGCCGCCGCTCACCATGAGGGTCTCGACCGTGCTGTCGAAGCTCGGGTTCCACGCGGTCGCGGTGCCGGTGGTGGTGCTCACCGCGGCCGCCCGGCTGCGCGCGGTACCGCCGTTCACCGCGGTGAAGACGCCGCCGAGGTAGAGCGTGGTGCCGCTGAGGGCCATCGTGTAGACCGCGCCGTCGAGGTTGGGGTTGAACGCGCTCGCGGCGCCGGTGGTGGCGTCGACGGCCGCGACGCGGTTGCGCACCGTGCCCCCGTTCACCGTGGTGAACCCACCCCCGAGGTAGACGGTGCTGCCGTTCACCACCAGCGCGTTCACGTAGGTGTTGAGGTTGGGGTTCCACCCGGTGGCGGTGCCGGTGGTGGCGTCGACCGCGGCCGCGTTGTTGCGCGCGGTGCCGCCGTTCACCTGGGTGAAGGTGCCGCCGAAATAGACGGTGCTGCCGCTGACCGCGATCGCCGAGACGGTGCCGTTGCAGTTGGGGTCCCAGTCGAGGTCGAGGCCCAGGTCGGGGAGCAGGTGCGCGAGGCCGTTGCGCGGGAGGCCTCCGACGAAGCGAAAGTCACCGCCCAGGTAGAAGCCACCCTGCCCGTCGGGCACCACCACCAGCACCGGGCCAGTGACCATCGGGCTGTCGGAATAGACGGTGCCGGTGGCGTCGAAGCCCAGCGCGCTGCCGCGGCGCGCGGTGGCGTGGGTGAACAGGCCGCCCAGGTAGACCGCAGTGCCCAGGCGCGCCGCCGCCGTCACCTCGCCGTCGAACACCACCGCGTCGAGCGCGCTGCCCGCGGGCAGCGCCACCACGAACGAGCCCTCGGCCGAGGCGACCGTCTGGCTGCCGTCGTTGCTCTGCACCCGGTAGAAATACGTGCCGGGCGCGAGGTTGCTCAAGGTGCGGCTGTGCTTGAGCCCCGAGAGCCCCGCCCAGACCGAGTGCTGCGGGTAGGCCGCGGGGGTGGCCTGGCTCGCAGGCCCGTAGTGCACCTCGGTGCTCGACGACACATCGGTGCGCCAGGAGATGGTCACCTGCCGCGGAGAGACGAAGGCCTGCGGCGTCTGGGTGAGGGTGATGGCCGACGCCTCGACCGGCACGAGCAGCCACGCAAGGCAGACCAACGCGGAGGTTCTCAAGGGGCGGTGGGCCGATGGTACCGCAGCTTCGGCGGGCATCTGTGGAGCCACAGCTCCCACCAGTAGGCGAGCGGGGCCGCGAGGGCCCGATTAAGTAGCCGCGCCTATGAGCGACGGCCCCGGCCCGCGCATTCTCGAGACGCGCATCGAAGTCATCTACCCGAAGGGCCGCGGCGACATCGGCCTGCGCGGCAGCCTGGCGCCCCTGTCGTGGGAGCACAGCCGCGCCCCCGACGTCGTGAACGGCGACGCGTACCTCTTCAAGGTGCCGGTGCCCGAGGGCGAGATTCTCGAGCTCAAGGTCTCGCGCGGCGAAGACTGGGCCCTGGGTCAGAACTACCTGGTGCACGCGGGCGAGCACCTGCACCTGTGCCCGGCGTTCGACCAGCGCACCACCCGGTTGGAAGAGGCCCTCGAGATCGACGCCGCAGGGCAGCCGCTGCGCATCGACGTGCTCCTGCCGGTCGGGTACGACGAGCACCCCGAGGAGCGCTACTCGGTGGTGTACGCGGTCGACGGCCAGTCGCTGTGGTCGCACTCGCAAGACGCCTTCGGCAACTGGAGCCTCGACTCGACGCTCACCAGCCTGGCGCAGGTGGGCGCGACCGAAGACGTGATTCTGGTCGGCATTCACACCGCGGTGGGCCGGCTCGACCTGCTCAGCCCGGTGCCCGACACCACCTACGGCGGCGGAGGAGGCGAACAGTTTCTCTCTCGCATCGTCGACCACCTGAAGCCGTTCGTCGAGAAGCGTTACCGCACCAAGAACGGCCCCGAGAACACCGGGGTGATGGGCAGCTCGATGGGCGGGCTGTTCGCCTTCTACGCCGCGTGGTCGCGCCCCGACGTGTTCGGCAAGGCGGCCTGCCTCTCGAGCTCGTTCTTCTGGGGCAACCGCTGGCTGGTGCGCATGGTGAACGAGACGCCGCCGCCGTCGCCGCGGCCCCTGCTCTACCTCGACTCGGGGGCCACTCCGAACGAGGGCGAGCAGAAGTCGCGCGACAACTACCACCACACCCGCTCGATGCTGCGCGCGCTCACCGCCCTGGGCTTCGAGGCGGGCAAAGACCTGCACCGCCTGGTCTTCCCCGGTCACGAGCACAACGCCGCCTCGTGGGCTTCGCGCATCGCGCTGCCGCTGCAGCTCTTGTTCCCCCGCGTGCCGAAGCCGTTCGACGAGTCACGCTGGGCCTAAAGCCGCCCTACAGCATCGCTCCCGGGTCGACGTCGAGGGTGACCCGCACCGACGACGGCAGGTCGGGCAGCATCGCCTCGATCGCCGAGAGCGGCTTCTCCATCGCCGCGTGGGTGGGCGCCTTGAGCAACAGCTGCCAGCGCGTCTTGCCCTTGATCTTCGAGATCGGCGCGGGAGCCGGCCCGAGCAGCCGCACCCCGTGCGTCGCCGGGGGCAGGTGGTCGGCCACCGCCTTGCCCAACGCGCGGGCCACCCTCGCGGTGTCTTCGGGGTGGGCGCCCTCGATGCGCACCGCCGCCAGCCGCGAGTACGGCGGCCAGGCGAGCAGGCGGCGGCGGCGCAGCTCTTCGCGCGAGAACCCCTCGAAGTCGTGGTGCAGCACGCGCGCCACCGGCTCGGCCTCGGGGTTGTACGTCTGCACCAGCACGCGGCCCGGGTCGACGCCGCGCCCGGCGCGCCCGCCCACCTGGGTGAGCAGGTGAAAGGTGCGCTCGGCGGCGCGGAAGTCGGGCAGCGCCAGCGCGGTGTCGGCCATCACCACGCACACCAGCGTGACGCCGGGAAAGTCGTGGCCCTTCGCCACCATCTGGGTGCCGACCAGCACGTCGAGCTCGCGGCGCGCGAACGAGGCGAGCAGCTCGGTGAGCGTCTCGGTCGAGGTGACCGCGTCGCGATCGAGCCGGCCCACCCGCGCGGCGGGAAACGCCTCGGCGACCTCGGCCTCGACCTTCTCGGTGCCCATGCCGAGGCGAATCAGCGGGCCGGTGCACTGCGGGCAGCGGTCGGGCACGAACTCTTGCCGGTTGCAGTAGTGGCAGAGCAGGCGGCGGCTGCCGTGGTGGTGGGTGAGGCAGACGTCGCAGTCTTTGCACTTGAGGTTCTGGCCGCAGACCTCGCAGACCATGAAGGTGTCGTAGCCGCGCCGGTTGAGAAACAGAATCACCTGCTGCCCGCGGGAGAGCACGTCTTCCATCGCCTCGCGCAGCGGCGCCGAGAGAATCGGCGGCTCGCTGGTGCGCGGCTCGTCGCGCTTGCGCGGGCGCTCGATGCGCAGGTCGACCAGCCCCACGCTCGGCATCGGGCGGTCGTCGACGCGGCGGGTGAGCTGCACCGACTTGTAGCGGCCGCGGTTGGTGTTCTCGAGGGTCTCGAGCGAAGGGGTGGCCGAGCCGAGCACCACCAGGGCGTTGGCCTTCTGCGCGCGCACCACCGCCAGGTCGCGCGCGTGGTAGCGCAGCTTCTCTTCCTGCTTGAACGAGGGGTCGTGCTCTTCGTCGACCACGATGATGCCGAGGTCTTTCACCGGCGCGAAGATGGCGCTGCGCACGCCCACCGCGATGCGCTGCTCGCCCCGACGCAGCGACTGAAAGTTCCGATACCGCTCGGAGTCTTTGAGCGCCGAGTGCAGCACGGCGACCTTGGCGCCGAAGCGGCTGTGAAAGCGGCCCACCAGCTGCGGGGTGAGCGCGATCTCGGGCACCAGAATCAGCGCGCCCTTCTTCAGCTCGAGCGCGCGCTCGACCAGCTGCAGGTACACCTCGGTCTTGCCGCTGCCGGTGACGCCGTAGAGCAGCCAGGGCGCGAACTGCCCGCGCTCGAGCTCGGCCGAGAGCGTCTTCACCGCCACGTCTTGCTCTTCGGTGAGCACCGCGTGGCGCTCGGCGCCCAGGCCGTCGGCGGCGCGCTTCACCCGCGGCCGGGCCTCGAGGCGAATCAAGTCTCGCTCGGCGAGCTTCTTGAGCGTCTCGCGCGCGCCGGGAATCGCGATGGCCACCTCTTCCATCGTGGCGGTGCGGCCGACCGCGAGCAGGTACTGCAGCGTGGCGCGCTGGGCGTGCGCGCTCTTCGGCAGCTCGTCGGGAGACGGCAGCCCCAGCACGTGCGCCCACCACTCGACGTCGGGCTTCGCCTCTTTCTCTTCGTCGGGGCGGGTCAGCTGCGGCGGCAGCGCGGCCTTGAGCGCCTCACCGAGCGGGTAGCGGTAGTGGCGCGCGGCGAAGCGCACCAACTCGACGACGTCGGGGGTGAGCACCGGCTCGGGCTCGAGCGCGCAGTCGATGGGCTTGAGCTTGGCCGCGACCTCGGCCGACGGCGGCGGCGCGTCCGAGAGATAGAAGGCCAGCGTGGTGGCGCGGCCGAACGGCACCTTCACCCGCTGGCCGGGCTTCAGCTTGCCGCGCAGGCTGGCGGGCACCAGGTAGGTGAACTCTCCGCGAAGCGGCCGGCCAACCGCGACCTGGGCGTACGGGCTGGCTTCGAGGATGGACATCGGGGAGGCCGAACCTCTTAGCCCATGCATCCGACACGCGAAGGACGCCAGGGGCCGGCAGGTCTGAGAAAACCGATTTCCCGCAGATCGGCACCTTGCGCGACGTGCAGCCATTCGAGCGGTGCACAAAGGCTGACGGGTCTTCAGTTGCCGTCGCTGGTTCCCCACTCGAAGTCCAGGTCTGCGATGCGCTCGAGCAGCCCGTCGACCGTCGCGCAGGCACCGCAGTCGCGAACGCCTCGTGCTGAGCGCCCAGCGCCGTTCAAAATTCTGCGCTGGGGTGTCCACTCACCTGGCGTATGAACCGAATGCTCTCCCTGTTCGCCGTGTTGGCGGTCTGCGCCTGCAGCACCACCTCGAATCGGCTCTCGATGAGAGAGCTGGCGGTGGCGCCACCTTCGCTGATGACCGCACAGAAGAACCCGCGCACGCTGTACCTGGTGCTCGACCCGGCCAAGGTACCGGCCGAGATGACGGTGCTGGTGGGGGGCAAAGACCAGGGCGGCAGGCTCACCGACGTGGCCCAGTTCGTCGCACGCGACCTGAAGAAGGCCTTCGAGGCGTTCTTCGCGAAGGTGCAGGTGGTGGCTCCCGAACAGGTGGGCACCGAGCCGGCGGTGATCGCCGACGTGAAGCTCGACCGCATCGAGGTGCTGGTGGCGGGCAGCCGCCCCGACGGCATTCTCACCGTCTATGCCGGGGCCTCGGCGGTGACCTGGGGCTTCGCGATTCGGCCCAGCGAGGCGCACGAGTACCTCTATTCGTTCGCGGGTGAGTCGGTCGGCTCCACCGGTGAGACGCCCGAGCTGGTGTTTCGCAGCATGTTCGAGGCCGCCATCGCCCAGCTGCTCAAGGGCTACACCGACCAGCGCATCGATCAGAAGCTGCTGGCTCTGCCGGCGCCGCCGCCAGACAGCGCAGCCACGACGCGCCTGTAGTGCCCGCAATTGCTCACGGAGTCTTCTTGCCCGCCGCCTTCTCGGCTGCCTTGAGCTTCTTCTCGACCTCGTCGGCGTGCGAGGCGCCGATCTTCTCGGTCATCTCGGAGAGCGCGCGGCGCCCTTCCGACGGGGTCATCGCTTGCTTCGCCAGCTCGACACAGATGAGGCACATGGCCGCAAGCGTAACGTGGCGGCGAAAAACTGGCTGCACCGCGCCCCGAGACTACCTTCGCCTACATGAGCGAGAAACTGCTGCAGGCGTGTGCCGTGGTGTTGCTGGCGGCGTGCGGGCCGTACCCCGTCGATGAGCCGGGCGGTGGCGGGGGCTCGAAAGACAGCTGCCTCTCGCTGAGCGGGCCGGGCCCCGCCGGGCTCTCGACCTCGCCTCCTTCCAAGGTGAGCTGGTCGTTTCGCGTCGACACCTGCTCGGGCGAGCCGGTGGCGGGCATCAGCGCCACCCAGTTCGAGATCTTCGAAGACGGCAAGAAGGTGAGCGCCTTCGAGTCGCAGCAGCGCATCGCCGCCCGGGGCGAGCGGTTTCGCCTCTACTCGGTGGTGCTACTCGACCTCTCGGGCTCCATCTTGCGCTCGGCCGACTTCACCGCGCTGCAGACCGCGGCCAAGACGTACCTCGAGACCGCGCTCGCCGCGGGGGGAGATGGCCACCGCGTGCAGCTGATGACCTTCGATGGCCGGGTCGCTCCGCAGGTGCTGGTGCCCTTCACCTCGAACCTCACCACCCTCGAGCTGGGCCTCGAGTCGCTCTCGCACCAGGAGTGCTCGGTGTCGGCCGACTGCGCCGGCTTCGCCGACCACCGCACCTGCGCCGGGTGGCGCTGCGTCGACGACTCGACGAACCTGAACGGCGCGGTGGTGCAGTCGCTGCAGGCGCTCGACCAGGCCCGCGGGCAGGCCGACGTGCAGTGGCACGACGGCGCGCTGGTGGTGTTCACCGACGGCACCGACCAGGCCGATCGGGTGAGCACCGCCGAAGCGCTGGCGCAGGTCGCCACCTCGACCGAGCACGCCTTCGCCATCGGCCTCGGTGGTGAGGTCGATTACGCGGCGCTGCGCGGCATCGGCCGCGACGGCTACTGGCCGGTGAGCCGCTCGGACCAGCTGCAGCGCGCGTTCAAGGAGATCGCCGACCGCGTCTCGGGCCTGGCGAACCGCTTCTACGTGCTCGAGTACTGCTCGCCGCGCCGCAGCGGCATGCACACCCTCGAGGTTCGGGCCAGCGTGCCCACCGCCGAGCACGGCGTGCTGACCGGCTCGCAGCGCGGCACCTTCGACGCGACCGGCTTCGAGAGCGGCTGCCAGCTCTAGTGTTGCCAGCCGGTGACGGGCCTGCGGCGCTTCGAGGCGCGCCGAGAGCGCCGTGCTAAGCGGGCCGCATGTCCCGAATCTCCAAAGCAGACGTGAACCGCGTGCTCGACCAGGCCGCGAAGGCCATCATCGACGCCGGCGGCCAGGACGGCCGCATCAGCCGCGCCGACATCAAGTCGGCGATCGCTCCGATGAGCGGCGTGCAGAAGCAGCTGGTCGACGTCTTCTTCAAGTTCATCGACAACCGCGACTTCAAGAAGGGCGCCACCGTCACGCCCGCCGACGTGAAGCGCGCGGTCGCCTTCGCGAAAGAGAAGCTGATCGCGAAGTACGACCTCAACCAAAACGGCCTGTCGAAGGACGAAGAGAAGAAGATGTCGCTCACCGGCCGGCTGGCGGTGAACCTCGCCAAGGCGCTCAAGACGGCCGGCGCCGCCGGCATCGACCCGCGCGAGGGCATGCTGAAGAAGTGGGACTCGTGGTTCACCCTCAACGACAACGCCAAGGTCGAGGGCAAGACGAAGGTCACCCCCGCCAACGCCTCGAAGGTGTCTCCCGAGCTGGCCGAGATGATCGTCGAGGCGACCCTGGCGGCCGACTACCCGGGCGTGAAGACCCTGGCCGATGCGCTCGACGCGGTCGACGATTCAGAAGTGGTGACCCGCACCTTCACCGACGAGACCACCGGCGAGAAGCTGCTGGGCATCGACTTCGGCTCGGGCGGCAGCACCTACGGCGGCATCTTCGACCTGAAGAACAACATGGTCGCGCGCATCGACGATGGTGAGATTCTGTTGAAGTGATCGACGTACCTTGCGACGCGCTGCGCTTGAACACCCGGCGCAGCCTCGCCATGGTCGGGCCCTTCAACTCTCGAGAAAAGGACCCGAGCCATGCCGACTCCTGCGAAGCGCTTCATTCCCGACGCGTATGCGACGCTGACCCCGTACTTCGCGGTCAGCGACGCCGCCGCGGCGATCGCCTTCTACGTGAAGGCGTTCGGTGCCCGAGAGGCGTACCGGCTGCCGATGCCGAACGGCAAGCTCGGCCACGCCGAGCTGCGCATCGGCAACTGCACCCTGATGCTCGCCGACGAAGACCCCTCGTTCGGGAACAAGTCGGCCAAGACGCTGGGCGGCTCTCCGGTGGGCATCTGCCTCTACGTCGAAGATTGCGACGCGGTGTTCGCGCGCGCGGTGGCGGCGGGCGCGACGGTGCAGCGGCCCCTGGCCGATCAGTTCTACGGAGACCGCAGCGGCACCCTGGTCGACCCTTTCGGCCAGCACTGGACCATCTCTACCCACCAGGTCGACCTGACCCCCGAAGAGCTCAGCGCGGCGATGGCGAAGCAGGCGCACTGAAGGGGCAGGTTGGTCGCGCGCGCCGCCGCGGTGTTGCTTCTGGTGGCGGGCGGCGCGCTCGCCCAGCCGCGCGTCGAGGTGGCGACCGAGCTCGACTCGTGCGGGCTCGCCGCGCTCACCCGCGCGGCGCTCAAGCGCAACGGGGTCGAGCAGCCCGGGTGGCTGCTCGACCTGAGGGTGCGCGAGGGGCAGGTTCGGCTCACCCTGTCGGACGCCGACACGACGCTCCTCGAGCGGAGCCTGCCGGGCGGGCAGGAGTGCCGCGGCCTGGCCGAGGCCGCCGCGCTCATCGTCGAGCGCTTCGCGCGGCAGCTCAGCGCTCCGTCGCTCGCTCCGAAAGAGCCGGGGAAGCCCAAAGAGGTGCCGCCTCGGGAAACTCCGCCTCGGGAAACTCCGCCTCGGGAAACACCGCCTCCACCGCCTCGGGAAACACCGCCTCCTCGGGAAGTGAGGCCTCCCGCCCTGCGCGGCGTCCGGGCGACGCCGCCTCCGGTTGCGCCTCCGCCTCCGGGCCCTCCTCCGGCCGCGCCTCCCCTCGTCGAGGCTCCGGCTGCACCGACCCCCTCACCCCAACCCTCTCCCCCTCCAGGGGAGAGGGAGGGCACGCTCGAGCTCATCGATCGCGTCGGGGCACAGCCCTCTGCGACTGCGCCGCCGGCCGCGCCTGCTGCCGTGGCGGCTCCGGCTCCGGCGGCCTCTGCGTCCCGCAGCACGTTCAGCCTCGACCTCAAGGTCACCCACTGGGACGCCGGCGCCGAGCTGCTCGGCCTCTACGGCATCGGCGATCGCTTTCGTCCGGCGCTCGCGGTGGTCGCCTCGGCGTTGATCAACGACCGCTGGCGCGTCGGCCTGCGCGGGTGGGCCTCGCTGCCCGAGACCGACGCCGTACAGATCAACGCCGTCACCCGCGGCACCATCACCGCCGAGCACTTTCTCGCCACCGCGCGCGCCGGCCCCTGCTTCCGCTTCGGCACCCGCTGGCGGCTGTGCGCCGAGGCCTCGGCCGGCGCCCGCTTCACCTGGGCCACCGCGCAAGGCGTCTACCTCTACCGGGAAACGACCGGTTGGCTGGCCAGCCCTGCCCTCGGAGCCTCGGCACAGCTGACATTTCGGCCGGTTCGGTGGCTCGAGCTCTCGCTCACACCGGGCGCCTCGTTCAGCCTGCTCCCCCGACAGTTCCAGATCGATGACACCCTGCAGAGGGCCCGGCTATCGCCGGTCGACCTCTTCGTGGCATTGAGCGTCGCGGTGGCCGGTGACCGATGAACGTTCTTTGAGGCTCACGACATTACGGGGCGGAGACCCCGTGTTTGCCCTGGCCGCGATGCAACCCATGGAGCTGATTGGAGACGCGACGATCGAGGCGTGTCGAGTCGGCGACTCGGCCGCCTGGCGCACGCTCTACGACAGCCACTTCGACTTCGCCTTTCGGGTCGCCCGCCGCCTCGGCCTGACCGCGGCCGAGGCCGAAGACGCGGTGCACGAGGCCTTCGTGGTCGCCTTTCGCCGCCTCGACACCTTCCAGCACGGCGTGTTCGCCCACTGGCTGTACCGCATCGTCTCGAACGTGGTGGCCGCGCAGCTGCGCAAGCAGCGGGTGCGCACCTTCTTTCACGACCTGTGGAGCCGAGAAGAGACCGAGCTGGCTCCCGCCGCCGAGCCGGCGGTGGCCGCACGCCAGCACCTCGCGGCGGTCGAGAAGGTGCTGCGCGAGCTGTCGCAGACCAAGCGCGAGGCCTTCGCGCTGCACGAGCTCGAGGGCATGACCCACGAGGAGATCGCCCAGCTCACCGGCACCAACGTCTCCACGGTGCGCACCCGGCTGCATTACGCCCGCAAAGACTTCGAGGCCATCGCGCGGAAGCGGGGGCTCTTGCCATGAGCGTCGACAAGCTCATCTCCCAGCTGCGCGAAGGCACTGCCCAGGCTCCCCTTGGGGCGCGCGAGCGGGTGTGGCGCAAGGTGACGGCTCGGCGCGGCGCCGGCGCTTCACGCGCGCGGCTGGTGTTCGGCGGCCTGGCCGCCGTCGCTGCGGGAATCGCGGTGGCGATGGTGTTCTCGAAGCCCCAGCCGGTCAGCACCGAGGGCTTCGCCATGGTGGGCAGCTTCGGCTCGAAGTGGAAGCGGGCCGACAACCACATCGCGCTGCTGAGCGGCTCGGCCACCGTCTCGGTGTGGGGCACCCCGCTCGAGCTCGAGGCGGGCAAGCACCGGGTGAAGACCGATGCGGCGGTGTTCGCGCTGCGGGTGGCTTCAGACGGTGTCGAGCTCGACGTGGCCGAGGGCGAGGTGGTGCTCGACGGTGAGCGCCTCGCGGCTCCTTTCCGGCGCGGCAGCCTCGAGGCCGACGTCTCGCGGGTTCGTGCGCTCGAGCCCGCTGACGTGACCGACCAGCGCGCCTGGTCGCAGGCCGAGAGCCGGCTGGCGCGCAACGACGTCACCGGCGCGGCGAACGCCTTCAACGCCATCGGAGCCAGCACCAGCCTGAGGGCCGAAGCGGCGGCGCTGAAGGCCGGCGACCTCGAGCTGCGACTCGATGACCCGGGCAGGGCGCGCACCACCTTCGACGGCCTCGCCCAGCGCTTTCCCCACGGCGCCCTGAAGCAGGAGGCGCGGCTCTCGGCGCTCGAGGCCTCGGTGCGGCTGGGAGACTGGCAGGCGGTGCGCCACCGGGCCGCCACATTCCTCTCCGAGTTCCCCGGCAACGAGCGGCGCAGCGAGGTGCAGTGGCTGGCGCTGCGCGCGGCCTGGGAGCTGGGAGATCGGTCGGCTGCCTGCGCCGACCTGGGCCAGCTCGACGGCCGCCCCCCCGAGTGGGCGGTCGAGCTGAAGAAGACCTGCACGAAGTAATGAACGCCGGGCCGGCCTCACGAAATTGAAGGTCATGAACCTCTCGAGATTGAAAGTTGCGGCGCTGATTCTCTTGGCGGCGAGCTGCGGGCCCAACCTGGGCTCGCGTTTCGTCAAGCAGCAGCAGGTGAACCAGGGCGAAGCGGCGATCATCAAGGTCGACGCCACCGAAGAGCCTTCGCTCGCGGGCACGGTGCTCGACATTCCCAAAGACGCAGTGCAGCAAGACGTGGTCATCACCCTCGAGCTCGGCCTCGATGACCTGGTGACCAAAGGCGAGGCGCTGGGGCCCGTGGCGATCTGGGAGCCTTCGGGGCTTCACTTCGCCACCCCCGCGCGGCTCACCATGCCGCTGACCGGCTCGGCCCTCGAAGGCGAGTCGGTGGTGATTGCGGTCGAAGAAGGCGACGGCACGCGCAAGGAGATCACCGAGGTGGTGGTCGACGCGGCGAAGAAGACCGTGTCGTTCGACATCGAGGGCTTCACCCGCTTCCAGCCCTCGCGGCGCGCCCCCGGTGACGGTGGCACGCTCGGCGATGGCGGCACCGGCGGCAGCGGCGGCCACAACGACGGCGGCTCGGCGGGCAGCGGCGGCAACAACGACGGCGGCACTGGCGGCCACAACGACGGTGGCTCGGCGGGTGGCACCGGCGGCAGCAACGACGGCGGCTCGGCCGGCGGCACCGGCGGCGCGAACGACGGCGGCTCGGCCGGTGGGCGGGGCGACGGCGGCACCGGCGGCGCGAACGACGGTGGGTCTCCGGCCGACGGCGGCTCGGGCGGCTCGGGCGGCTCGGGCGGCAGCAACGACGGCGGCTCGGCCGGTGGGCGCGGCGACGGCGGCACCGGCGGCGCGAACGACGGTGGGTCTCCTGCCGATGGCGGCACCGGCGGCGCGGGTGGCAGCAACGACGGCGGCTCGGCGGGTGGGCGCGGCGACGGCGGCACCGGCGGTTCTGGCGGCAGCAACGACGGCGGCTCGGCCGGCGGTCCCGACGCCGGGCCCTGAGCCCGCTGCCTCCTGCGAAGAGCTTTCTGCAAAGCACCACGTTTCTCGAGGCGTTCACCCTCCTGCGCCTCGAAAGCAGCGACAGCGCGATGCTCACCCTCAGTCGGGTGGGCATCGCGTTGTCACTCGCCGCGCTGGCCGCGAATGACCTACGCGGTGGTGCAACCTCTCGGTCGCCCCGCCGGCAGCTGTTCCGGGACTTCGGGTGGGAGAGCTGCGAACCGGCGTGCTACGGCACGCCGATGCTCCGCACCCTCTTGGTCCTCTCGCTCGCCGGCACCGCGGCCGCCCCTCCCGACGCAGGTGAGCCGCTGGTGATGGGCTCCCTCGACAAGGGCGTGATTCGCGCGGTCATCAGCAGCAACCGCGCCCAGATTCGCTCCTGCTACGAGAAGCAGCTGGTCGTCACGCCGAAGGTCGAAGGCAGGGTGGTGGTTCGGTTCACCATCACCAAAGCCGGCGACGTCGAGTCACCGAAGATTCTCGAGAGCTCCCTCAACCTCGCCGCGATGGAAGAGTGCATCGCCGCTGAAGTGAAGACCTGGTCGTTCCCCAAGCCCAAGGGCGGCGGAGTGGTCATCGTCACCTACCCGTTCGCGTTCAGCCAGGCGCGCGACGGCGGGCAGCCCGAGGCCGTCGACACCGACGCGCCGGTCTCGAGCGGCGACTCGCAAGTGACCGGCGGTCTGAGCAAAGACGAGATTCACGCGGTCATGAAGCGCAACACCGCGCAGATTCGCGACTGCTACCAGCGCCAGCTCGTCGAGAGCCCCACGCTCGAAGGCCGGCTGCTGGTGAAGTTCCAGATCACCGCCGCCGGCAGCGTCGCCGGAGTGAAGGTCGTCTCGAGCACCGCACCCGCGCTCGACCGGTGCGTCGTGGGGCGCGTCTCGAGCTGGCGCTTCCCCGAGCCCAAGGGCGGCGGCACTGTGACGGTGGTCTACCCCTTCAACTTCGAGCGCGTACGCCCAGACGCAATCTGAACGCCCGCAGCGAGCCCCCGCGAGCCGCGGCGAACTAAGCTCGCGGCATGCCCCCCGCCTCGCCCTGCTCACCCTCTGCCTGTTCGCCTGTGGTCAGCCCCCCGAGCAGGGCTCAGGCGGCGGCGGAGCGACTGGAGGCATGACCGGCACCGCCGGCGGCGGCGAAGGTGGCGGCGAAGGTGGCGGCGAAGGTGGCGGCGAAGGTGGCGGCGAAGGTGGCGGCGAAGGTGGCGGCACGGCCGATGGCGGCACCGGCGGCGCGGGTGGCAGCAACGACGGCGGCTCGGCGGGTGGGCGCGGCGACGGCGGCACCGGCGGTTCTGGCGGCAGCAACGACGGCGGCTCGGCCGGCGGTCCCGACGCCGGGCCCTGAGCCCGCTGCCTCCTGCGAAGAGCTTTCTGCAAAGCACCACGTTTCTCGAGGCGTTCACCCTCCTGCGCCTCGAAAGCAGCGACAGCGCGATGCTCACCCTCAGTCGGGTGGGCATCGCGTTGTCACTCGCCGCGCTGGCCGGAGTGACCGACGCGGTGGTGCAGGCGTCGCTCTGGCTTTGGTACCTCTCGGTCGACCACGCCCGGCGTGCTGCGCGCCGTGCGATGCTCCGGACGTTCTTGGTCATCTCGCTCGCCGGCATCGCGGGTGCCCTTCCCGACGCCGGTGAGCCCCTGGTGATGGGCTCCCTCGACAAAGGAGCTCTTCGAGCGCGAATGAGAGACGCGCACTGAACGCCGCAGGGCCACCGCACGCTGAAGCGCCGGGCGCGTGCTACGGCAGGCCCCATGCTTCCGGTTCTCCGTGCGCTCACTGCCGCCTCGTTCGCCTGCCTGCTGCTCGGCGCCACCGCGGCCTTCTGGTTTCACGCCCGCGCCGAGGCCGCCTCGCCCGGGGCGACGGCGACCGCCCCCGGCGATGGCGGCAGCAGCGCCGCGGTGGTGCTCCCTGAGCGGCGCTACCTGCCGGCGTCGAAGTCGTTCGGCGGCGCCGGCCTCGACCCCAATGGTGGCCTGGGAGGGCTGGGGTCGCGAGGCTCGCCGAGCGACGGCGGCGGCGCCGGTGAGGGAATCGGCGGCCTGGGGCGCCCGGCGCGAACCGACGCGGCGGTGGCGCTTGCCGAACCGGTGGTGATGGGCTCGCTCGACCAAGGGCTGGTTCGCACCGTCATTCACCGCAACCGCAACCCGGTGCGCTACTGCTACGAGCAGGAGCTCGCGCAGGCTCCCGAGCTCGAGGGCAAAGTGGTGGTGAAGTTCGTCATCACCCGGGAAGGCACCGTCGACTCGCCCAAGGTCACCGAGAGCACCGTGGGCAGGTCGGCCCTCGAAGACTGCATCGTCTCGCGGGTGAAGGGCTGGCGGTTCCCCAAGCCGGCGGGCGGCGGCGTGGTGGTGGTGACCTACCCGTTCGTGTTTCGCCGCGAGGAGCAGTGACCACCGCGTTCACTTTGCTGCTGCTGCTGGCGGTGTTCGCCCCGCTCGAGCGGATGTGGCCGGCGCGGCGCCAGCCGTGGCTGCGCCCGCAGCTCGGCACCGACCTGCTGTTCTACCTGGGCCAGGCGCTCGTCTTCGGACCGCTGTCGGTGCTGGCACTCGAGTCGCTGCACCCGCGGCTCGCGTTCGAGGTGCTGGCCCCCGTTCGCGCTGCGGTCGCCGCCCAGCCGCTCGCCGTGCAGGCCCTCGAGGTGGTGCTGTTGGGAGACCTCTGCTGCTACGGCTTCCACCGCGCCTGCCACCGCTTCGAGGTGCTGTGGCGCTTTCACAGGGTGCACCACAGCTCGAGCCACCTCGACTGGCTGGCGGCGCACCGCGAGCACCCGCTCGACGGGCTGCTCACCCAGCTGGCCATCAACCTGCCCGCGATGGCCCTGGGGGTGCCGGTCAGCGTGCTGCTGCCGCTGGCGGTGTTCCGAGGGCTGTGGGCCATCTACATCCACTCCAACGCGCGGCTGCCGCTGGGGCCGCTACGCTACCTGCTCGGCGCTCCCGAGCTGCACCACTGGCACCACGCCCGAGACCCCGAGCGGGTGGCGAACTTCGGCAACCTGGCGCCCTGGTGCGACCTGCTCTTCGGCACCTTTCACCTACCGCCCGATGGCGCGCGCGACTTCGCGCTCGGGGTTCCCGAGTTCACCCCGGTGACCTGGTGGGGCCAGCTCGCCGCGTCTGTCTGGCACCGGCGAACTAAGCTGCCGGCATGTGCCCCCGCCTCGCCCTGCTCACCCTCTGCCTGTTCGCCTGTGGTCAGCCCCCCGAGCAGGGCTCAGACGGCGGCGGAGCGGCTGGAGGCATGACCGGCACCGCCGGCGGCGGCGAGCTGGCCGGCGGCGAAGGTGGCGGCACGGCTGAAGCGGGCGGCGGCGAAGCGGGAGGCACCGCCACCGCGGGCGGCGCGGCGACTGGCGGAGGCACCGCCACCGCGGGCGGCGCGGCGACCGGCGGAGGCACCGCCAACGGCGGCGGCAGCGCGGGCGGCACCGTCACTCCCGACGCCGGCTTCCCCAACGTCGATCGCTCGAACCCGCAGCTCTACCAGCTGAGCTTCACCGCCAAGGCCGCCGACGACGCAGGCACCAACTACCTCGGCACGCAGCACGCGTACCTCGACACCCGGGTGGCGCCGCGCGGCCAGCTGGTGGTGTACCTGCACGGTGCGACCGGCGTGCCCGTGCCCACCGACTGCGGCGGGGTCGAGCACGGCCGCATGCTGGCCGGGTGGGGCTTTCACTTCTTCGCGCCCTGCTACTCGAGCGAATACGGAGTCGGGAACTGCGGGCAGGACATCGGCGGCTGCCGGCTCGAGGCCTTCGACGGCATGCCGCGCAACGCCGCGCTGACCGTCACCCGCCCCGACTCCATCGAAGAGCGCATCATCAAGGGGCTGCAGCACCTGCAGCGGGTGAACCCCAAGGGCGGGTGGGAGTGGTACCTCGTCAACGGCCAGCCGCGCTGGTCGGCGATCATCATCAGCGGCATCTCGCACGGCGCGAGCAGCGCAGGCATCATCGGCAAGGTGCGGCCGGTGGCGCGCTCGGTGATGCTGAGCGGCCCGCTCGACACCAACCAGTCGTGGCTCTCGATGAGCTCGCTCACCGCGCCGGCGGGCTACTGGGGTCTGAGCCACACGGCCGACACCCAGCACCAAGGTCACCTCGCCGCGTTTCAGACCCTGATGCTGCCCGGCGTGCCCACGCACGTCGAAGATGCCGGCGTGCCGTACCGCGGCTCGCACCGGCTCATCACCTCGGTGCCCGCGCCCGACGGGCACAGCTCGACGCAGGCCGGCGGCGGCTCTCCCAAGACGGCTGACGGTGGGTACGTGTACTGGCCCGTGTGGAGGCAGATGTACACCGGGATGCCCTGACGGCTTTCGCGGCCCGGACCCCGCGGGGCTAACATCGGCCACCCCATGGCTGATGAAAAGCTCCACAACAGGGATGCGGTCATCAACATGCTCGAGGCGAACCGTGCGCGCCTCGGCCCGCGCATTCGCGAGCGCCTGCGCAACGAAGCCGGCATCGACGAGGCGGCGCTCAAGCCGAACTACTCGCTCGCCGAGCACGACGCGATGGTGAAGGTCTTCGCCGAAGAGCTCTACCCCGGCCGCCCCCTCGAAGAAGCGACCTTCGAAGTCGGCCGCTCGCTGCTGGCGAACTACGGCCGCGGGGTGCTGGGTCGCGCGCTGTTCTCGGTGATTCGGCTGGTGGGGCCGATTCGCATCTTGAAGCGCGTGCCCGAGTACTACCGCATGACCAACAACTTCGCCGAGGTGACGATCTCGGTCACCGGCCCGAAGAGCTACGACCTCGAGCACAACGAGATCGGCGGCTACCCGCACTACATGCGGGGGTCGATGCAGGGCTCGGGCGAGCTGATCGGCCTCACCGGCTACTCGGTCGAGCTGCTCGAGTACGACGGCCACCGCGGCAGGTTTCGCGTCTCGTGGAGCTGAGCCCGCAAGCTGACGGCGAGAAGTTCTGCGACGCGGCGGAGGGCTGGGTAAGACTGGCTTCATGTTCGAGTCTGCCAGCCTCAAGCACTCGGTCGACAAGGCGCAGTTCAAGAGAGAAGAGCCGAAGCTGCGCGAAGCGCTGCTCAACGCGCAGTTCGACCTGAGCGCGAAGAAGAAGTTCCCGGTGCTGGTCGTGATCGGCGGCGTCGAGGGCGCGGGCAAGGGCGAGACGGTCAACCTGCTCCACGAGTGGATGGACCCTCGCCACATTCTCACCAGCGCGTTCGACGACCCCACCCAGGACGAGCGCGAGCGGCCGCCGATGTGGCGGTACTGGCGCGCGCTGCCCGGCAAGGGGCGCCTGGGCATCTTCTTCGGGGCGTGGCACAGCTGGCCGATCGTCGAGCGGGTGTTCGGCAAGCTGAGCGACGCCCAGCTCGACCAGCACATCTCGTCGGCGCGACGGTTCGAGAAGATGCTCTCTGACGAGGGCGCGCTGATTCTGAAGTTCTGGTTCCACCTCACCAAGAAGCAGCAGAAGAAGCGGCTCGAAGAGCTCGAGGCCTCGAAGGAGACCCGCTGGCGGGTGACCGAGCAGGAGTGGCGCTTCTTCGATCGCCACGACAAGTTCGAGAAGGTCGCCGAGCACTACCTGCGGCGCACCAGCACCGGTGAAGCCCCGTGGATCGTGGTGGCAGGCGCCGACCCGCATTACCGCGCGCTGACGGTGGGCAAGACGCTGCTCGCCGCGATGCGCGAGCGCCTCGACGAGAAGCCCGCCCGCGCCGCGCCCGACAAGTCGCCTCCGCTGCTGCCGAGCGTCGACAAGCTGAACGTGATTCGGGCGCTGAAGCTCGAGCAGCCGATGGAGAGAGACGAGTACGAGCGCGCGCTGGAGAAATGGCAAGGCCGGCTGGCGCTGCTCTCGCGGCACAAGCGGTTCGGCAAGCTCGCGGTGGTGGCGGTGTTCGAGGGCAACGACGCGGCCGGCAAGGGCGGCGCGATTCGGCGCATCACGCAGGCGCTCGATGCGCGGCTGTACCGGGGCGTCTCGATCGCCGCGCCGACCGAAGAAGAGCGGGCCCAGCCGTACCTGTGGCGGTTCTGGCGCCACATTCCCCGCCGGGGGCGAATCAGCATCTTCGACCGCAGCTGGTACGGCCGGGTGCTGGTCGAGCGGGTCGAAGGCTTCTGCAGCGAAGCCGATTGGATGCGGGCGTACTCCGAGATCAACGACTTCGAGAGCGAGCTGGCCCGGCACCACATCGTGGTGGTGAAGTTCTGGCTCGCCATCTCGCAGGAAGAGCAGATGAAGCGGTTCAAGGCCCGCGAGGCGACCAGCTTCAAGCGCTTCAAGATCACCGAAGAAGACTGGCGCAACCGCAAGAAGTGGGACGACTACGAGACCGCCGTCTGCGACATGGTCGATCGCACCAGCACCCAGCGCGCCTCGTGGACGCTCGTCGAGGCCAACAACAAGTACTTCGCCCGCATCAAGGTGCTCAAGACCCTGGTCAAGGCCCTCGAGGCGAAGCTCGAAGAGTAGGTCGGGCATGCTGGCGCCGTTTCTTCTCGCCGGGCGGGCAAAAACGGCGCCGGGTTCCGTTGATCACATCATCGCCGCATGGCGCACCGTCGCGGCGTGCCGCACCGTCGCCACAGGCCGTAAACGTCACCGCGGGGCGTATGCCGGCGCGGGTCGCACTGTCGCGGCAAAAGGCGCGGCGTTCGCGAAGCCGGCGCGCAACAGCGCAACAATGCACCGAGGTCCGTCGGGCTGTTCGAGGTCGTGCCGGGTGACCTCGATGATCTTCCAGTTCTTCACGCTGAGGCGGCGGCGCTGCTCGATGTCGATCTGCCAGCGCTGACGGTTGCCGTGCCACTGCCAGCCATGGGTCTGCAGCACGATGCCGTGCTGGGCCCAGACGTAATCGAGGCTGCCGATGCGACCGCAGTCGTCGTACCAGGGCGTGCGGTAGGTCGGCACCGGCAGACCGGAGCTGCGCAGCAACTGCTCGAACTTCACCTCCAGACCGCTGTCGGACGGCGACTGACGCAAGGTGAGTAGGTGGCGCAAGCGCGCGGGTCCCCCGCAGGCGGTTGGTGGGTACCTGGCGAGGATACGGGTGAGCCAGCCCTTGATGCCGGGGCGGCCACGCATCGCAGAGCCGAGTGCAAGCTCGGCATCGCTCTCGGGCAAGAGTCCAGCGAGGTCGATGAGGGTGCGCGGCAGGTGCGTGGCGGGAATCGAGAACCGCTGAGTCCACTCACCCGAGAGCTCGCGCACCCGACGAATGCAGACGTCCGTCGAGCGCGGGTGGCTGCTCCGGTCGACCGCCAGCTCGTGAGGGGTCGGCGGGTCGGTTCCCAGCCCGTCGAGGCCGAACAGCCACCCCGCGGTGCGGCCACAGGCCACCGCGCCGGGAATCTGCAAGCAGGCGGCCATCAGCGATTGGTGCCAGCTGACTGGCACCGCCGCAAAGCGATACACGCCGGTACGCGCGTGCACCCACAATCGCTCGTCCAGGCGGCGCCCGATGCTCGCGCTCGACATGCCCTCGCGCAGGGCCTGGGTGCGAGAGACGACGCCGAATTGATTGCTCGCCAGCTGCGCCAGGCGAGCATCGGGTGAGAGGTCGTTGCGATCGAAGGTCGCGGCCATGAGCCCGACGGTCGCATGCGCCTCTGACGCTGCCGTGATGAGGCCGGTGCGCGCGCATGCACCGTTTCTCGTGGCGCGAGAGCCGACGTGGGTGACGGCGAGTCTTTCTTCGGAGCGTGAGCCTCGCGGCGAGCGTTCGATGGTCGGCGGGCATGCTGGCGCCGTTTCTTCTCGCCGGGCGGGCAAAAACGGCGCCACCTTCGCCCGGGCCGCGGCCCGCACGCGACGACATGCCCTCGACGCGTCGCGCCGCTTTTAGCGCAGCGTCGCCGCCTCTTTGAACCAGGCCTCGAGCGCGGGCACCTCGGTGCGCAGCCACGCGGGGCTCGAGCGCACGCGCACGAACTCGCGCAGCAGGGCGTCGACCAGGCGGCCCAGGCGGGCCACCAGCTCGAGGCGCTCGACCAGCTCTTCGCCCTGGTCGTTCTCGTCGAGCCGCGCGGGCAGCTTGGCGCCGCGGAAGTCGAAGCGCTCGGCGTCGAGGGTGACCTCGAAGGTCTCTTCGCCGTGGGTGAGGTGCAGGCGCGCGGCGTGCACCAGCATCTTGCGGTGCAGCGCGTGCCGCACCGGCGCCGAGTACGGAGCGGTCACTCCCTTCGCGACGATCTCGGTCACCTCGCCGTGCGCGCGCAGGGTGACCTTGCTGGCGAACACCACCTTCAGGGGCAGGTCGTCGACCTCGCACAGCGGCTCGCTCGACTCGCTCTTGAGCAACAGCCAGGTGAGCGCCTCGCGGCCCAGCCAGGCGCCGCCGCGGTAGAGCGCCTCTTTGGCCTTCGCCTGCTCGACCAGCGACGGGTCGGTCTCGGCCTGCTCGGTGGCGCCGCCGTCGACGCCGGTGTCACCCCGCATGAACTGCGCTTCGGCGCGTGCCGTGGCGCGGCTCATGACACACCTCCGAACAGCTGCGTGGTGGGGGCGAGCTTCTCGAGCGCGGTGACGCCGAGAAACGCCTGCGGGGTGCGCGCGACCAACTGCGCCTCGAGGCCCTCTTCGAGCGCGGCGTACACCTCGTCGACCAGCTTCACCGACGACGCCCAGACCAGCACGTGCTTCGAGCGCAAGTCGATGCTGACGTCGAAGGTCTTCGAGCTCGGCTCGCTCTTGGTGCGCAGCGCCTTGCGAATGAGGTCTTTCTGCTCGGCCTTCTGGCCGCGCGACGGCTTGCGGCCGTTCTTCGCCTCGTACTTCTTGGCGAAGTCTTCGACCGCCGCGCGCACCGCTGCGCCGCTGATGCGAATCTTGTCGACGCGCCAGCTGAACACCGCGTGCTCGCCCTCGAACAGCGACGCGCCCGCGAAGTCGGTGGCGTTCGAGTCGCCGAACTCGACGAACCCCGCGGCGCGCTCTTCGTCGCCCTTGAGGTCGATCGGCTCGAACGCCTTTCGCCCCACCGCGCGGGTGAGCCACTTCTTCACGTCTTTGGGAATTTCGCCTTCGATGAGGAAGCGCGAGCAGCTGATGGAACCACGGCGAATCGGCATGCAGCCTTTTCGCGGGCGGCGCGCTCGCGATCAAGCAGCTTCGTCAGCGGCGCTGCACCGTCGGGCGCGGCGTGCCTCGCCGCAGGCTGCAGGCGTAGACTCGCCTCATGAAGCGCGCGGTGCTGGGGGTGCTCACTGCGGTGCTCGGCGCGACGCTGCTCGTCTACCTCTCGACCCGCGACGACCGCACCGAGCCCGGCAAGGCCGCGGCGCCGCGCTCGCTGCTGACCGAGCCGGTTGGCGCGAGCGCCGGCAGGTCGCACCTCTCGGGCCGGGTGCTCGCCCACGGGCAACCGGTGGCGGGCGCGACGGTCACCGCGACCGTGAGTGACCCCACCCGTTCGATACCCGACACCTGGTGCTCCGACATCCCCAATTGCACGGGCGACGCGCTCTTCGCCGGCAAGCTCGTGCCGAGCGAAGTGCTCGAACGCCCGATTCGCGAGCAGCGCGGAGCCGCGGCCCCGGTGGCGCGCACCGTCAGCGCCGCCGACGGCAGCTTCAACCTCAGCGGGCTCGGCGCCGGCACGGTGTGGCTGTGGGCCGATGACCCGCAGCGCGGCACCGCGATGGTGAGAGACGTCGCCGTGGACAGTACCGGCGTCGAGCTCGAGTTCGAGCGCTCCACCCCGCTGTTCGGCAGGGTGATGCTGCCGAGCGGGCAACCCGCGAGAGGCGCCTGGGTGGCGGTGATCGCGCTCGACGCTGACCGGTACTTCGGCACCGTCACCGACGGTGAAGGGCGCTTCCGCTTCTCGGCGCTGCCCCGCCTCGACGTGATCGCGGTGCCGGGGAGCCCGGGCTTTCTGACCCTGCTGAACCGCTTGCCCGGGCGCTTCCGCATCGAGCTCCAGCTGCCGCTCATCAAGCCTCATGCGCTGAGCGGCGTGGTGGTGGAGTCAGGTCGGCCGGTCGAAGGCGCCACGGTGGCGCTCGAGCACCGCGGAGAGGTGCGCCAGCTCACCACGGGCGCCGACGGCACCTTCGAATTCGGCGAGCTGACCGAGGGCCGCTACCGCCTGCTCGCCACGCGCGGCGAGCGCCGCGCCGGGCACGACGTCACCGTCCGCGGTGATGATGACCTGGCCCCGGTGACGCTGGCGCTCGAAGCCGCCGCGTACGTCACCGGGCACGTGCGCAGCCGAAGCGGCGAGCCGATCGCCAGGGCCACCGTCACCGCGGCAGATGACGACGCCCACGTGAGCTGCGTGACCGGCGCCGACGGGGCCTACCAGCTGCTCGCCGCTGCGGGCCCCGCCCGGCACCTCACCGTCACCGCCGAGGGCTTCGGCGCCGACGCGCGCGAGCTCGAGCTGGTCGACGGGGCCCAGGTGGTCGACTTCGAGCTCGAGCCGCAGGTGATGCTGCAGGGCCGGGTGCTCGACGCAGAGACCGGCCGCCCGCTGGGCGGCGCGCTGATTACCGCGCACCCGCTCTCTCGCGCCGGTGAAGACCTCGACGCTGAAGCCGGCGACGATGGCGCCTTCGCCCTCGACGGCGCCGCCAGCGGAGAATACGAGCTGCTCGGAACCGCCGACGGCTTCGCCGCGACCCGCCTGCCGGTCACCGCGCCCACCGCGCGCGCCGAGCTGCGACTGACGCGCGGGCAACGCATACGTGGCGTGGTGGTGAGCGCCGACGGCGCGCCGGCGCAGGCCACGGTGTCGGCGCACCGCACCCGCGGCAGAGAGAGGCACCCGAGCGTCGACACCGATGCGACCGGCGCGTTCGAGCTCACCGGCTTCACCGACGGCGACTTTACCGTCTCGGCCGCCCACGGCGAGCTGACCGGCACCCTCGAGGTGCGGCTGCCGCTCCCGCCGACCTCGCAGGTGCGGGTGGTGCTGAGCGCTCCGCTGAGCATCGCGGGCGTGGTGGTCGACGCAGTGGGCAAGCCGGTGGCCGGAGTGCGGGTGAGCGCCCGACCGGTCGATGGGCGCGGCGAGGGCACCGACGGGCTCGGCGAGCAACCGACCGACGTGACGGGCCGCTTCGCCGTCACGGTCAAGGCGCCGGGCGAGTACGAGCTCGGCGCCCACTCCAACACCGACCGGGCGCTCGAGAGCGCCGACCTCACCGCGCGCGCCGGCGACACCCAGGTGCGCCTGGTGATTCGGCGGCGGCCGGTGGCGCGCGGCCGCGTCGTCGACGCGCGTCACCAGCCCATCACCGAGTTCGTGCTCGGCGGCTACGAGAACGAGATCCCCAGCGGAACCTTCGCCACCCCGCTCGACGAAGAAGACACCGAGCTCGAGCTCGAGGTCAGCGGCTACCTGCCGCGCAGGGTGGCGCTGCCGCCGCGCGCTCCTGGCCGCGACGTCGACCTGGGCGACATCGTCGCCGGCGAGGGGAGAGCCGTGAGGTTTCTGGTGCTCTCCAGGCGCAGCGGCAAGCCGCTCGCCGGCGCGAGCGTGCACACCTTCGACGACTGGAGTCACGGCGACGGCCCCCCTTCGCTCTGCATCACCGGCACCGACGGCGTCGCGACGCTGCGCGGTGTTCCCCAGACGGCCTTCGCGGTCGAGGTAGCGCACGACGCGCACGTCGCCCAGCGCGTCGACCTGGCGGCCGGCGACACCCAGAAGACGGTGACCCTCGAGCGGGGGGCGAGCCTGCGGGTGTCGGTGCTCGACGCGGCGCGTCGCCCTGCGCAGGCCATGGTCACGGTCCTCCCGCTCGGCGAGGTCGCGCCCTCCAAGGGCGAAGATACCGACTCGAGCGGCTGGGCCCGCTTCGAAGGGCTGAGCGCCGGCAGCTACCTGGTGCTCGCCGAGCGCCGCGGCGACGGCGAGCGTCAGCGGGTCACCGGTGAAGTGACGGTGCCCGCGAGCGGTGAGGCCCGCCTGCAGCTGCAGCTGCGACAGGGGAGCGGGCGGGTGCTGTTGCAGCTGAGCCCCGGCGCGTGGGAGCTCGACACCGTGGTGCTGTACCCCGAGGGTCCGCTGCCCACCGACGCGCGCGGCCCGCGCTACGCCCTGCTCATGCGCATCGGGCAGCGCGCCGAAGAGACCGATGCCCCCAACCAGTTCGAGCTTTTCGGCGTAGCACCCGGCACCTGGCGGGTGGTGGTCGAGGCGTATCGCGAAGAGCAGGCCGGCTACTGGTCGTGGGGCCCCCTGCAGGTGACCGGCGAGCGCGAGCAGCGGGTGGTGGTGCCTCCCATCACCCAGGTGACCCTCGCGGACGAGTCACCACGCCCCGGCTCAGAGAGCATCACGCCGTGAAGCGCACGGTGCTGGGGGTGATGGCCGCAGGTGCGCTGCTGATCGCGCTGGCGATCTGGCTCGCGCAGCCCGAGCCGGTTCTCGAGATCGCCGCCGAGGCGCCGAGCCGCGCGCTCGAGGCCGCGCCGAACCCGCAGCAGATGAACGCCGTGCTGTCGCAGCCGGTTCGACCGAGCGCGGGCAAGGGCACCCTGAAGGGCCGCGTCACCGCGCAGGGGCAGCCGGTCTCGGGCGCGACGGTGACCGCCACCCGCGCGCAGTCAGACGAGACGCTGTCGGACCTGATGTGCCAGTGCGACGACCACTGCGGCATCGCGCTGCTCGAGTGCGGCTGCCCGATGGCGGCCGAGCAACTGCAGGCGCTGGTGCTCGAGCGGCGCGGTGAAGTCGTGCCGCTCGCTCGCACCGTGAGCTCGGCCGATGGCGCCTTCGCGCTCGAGGGGCTCGAGGGGGGCACCGTCTCGCTGTGGGCCGACGAGCCGAAGCTCGGCACCGCGCTGTCGCGCGACGTGGCGGTCGACCGCGAAGACGTCGAGCTCACGCTGGGCGGCAGCGTCACCGTCACCGGCCGGGTGGTCATCGACGGCGACACGCCCGCCGCCGGGGCCTGGGTGACGCTGATTCATACCGAGCACAGCCGCTTCTTCGACGCCCTCGCCGACGCGCAGGGCCGCTTCACCCTCGGCCCGGTGCCGGCGGCGCAGTACGCGCTGGTGGCAGGCAAGAGCGGGCTGCTGCCGGGCCGAGCCAGGGTCGGCGCGGACGAGCAGAGAGAGGTCGTGGTCGCGCTCTCGACGCCACGCACGGTGAGCGGCGTGGTGGAAGAGAACGGCCACGGCGTCTCGGGCGTCGCGGTGCACCTCGAGGGCAACCACAAGAAGCGCGACGCGGTGTCGCGCGGCGACGGCACCTTCGTGTTCTCCGAGCTCAAAGAGGGGGCCTTCACCCTCACCGCCACGGCCGCAGCGCTGCGCGCCGAGGCGAAGGCGTTCGTGCCGCGGCAGGGCAACGCGAAGCCGGTGAAGCTGCAGCTTCAGCGGGCGGCGGTCGTCGCGGGCCACGTGACCGTGAAGGGCAGAGGCCCGGCGGCCGAGATCGAGGTCTCCGTCGGCGACGAGGCGGCGTGGGTGAAGGCCACCACCGCGTCCGACGGCAGCTACCGGGTGCTGGCGAAGGCGGCCCCGCACCAGAACTGGTGGGCGCAGGGGCTGGGGGTCGCCGGCCACCACCGGGTGGTCGACCTGGTCTCTGGAGAGCAGGTCATCGACGTCGAGCTCGAGCCCGAGGCGGTCATCGAGGGCGTGGTGCTCGACGCCGAGACGCAGCAGCCCGTCGCCGGCGCCAACGTGACGGCGCGCGAGCTGGCCCGCGCCGACGGCGAGAGCACCGAAGAGACCGAGCCCGACGGCACGTTCGCGTTCAAGGGGCTGCCGGCGGGCGGGTACCAGGTGTCGGCCAGCTACGACGGGTACGTGGCGTCGCAGACGAAGGTGACGTCTCCGGCGAGCGGCGTGCAGCTGAAGCTCGGCCGCGGCCTCAAGCTGAAGGGCATCGTGGTGGGGCCGCGCGGTGAGCCGATGCACGCCACCGTCAACGCGCACCGCAAGCGCGACGCGACCGGCCAGCAGACCGCCGAGACCACCGACGGCGGCACCTTCGAGCTCACCGGGCTGCGCGAGGGCGCGTACCGCTTGAGCGCCGAGGCCTCGGGTCACAGCGGCGAGCTCGAGGTGGTGCTGCCGGTCGAGCGCGACCAAAGGGTGCGCCTCGTGCTCGCGGCCGAGCTGACCCTCTCGGGCGTGGTGGTCGATGTCGAGGGCAAGCCAGTCGCCAAGGCGATGGTGGTGGGGCTCAAGTCCAGCCAGACGCCCGAGCCCGCGATGATGCGAGGGGGGCTCCCCACCGGCGACGACGGCCGCTTCACGCTGATCGCCAAGAGCGCGGGAGAGTACGAGTTGCACGCCTTTCGTCGCGAGGCACCGGCCGAGGGCTTCGCCACCGAACCGACACGCGCTCGCGCGGGCGACTCGAACATCCGCCTGGTGCTGGGAGGCGGCAAGAAGCTGCGTGGCCGCGTGGTCGACGCGCGACACACCCCCATCAGCCGTTACGGCCTCGATGAAAGACTCATCGACGACCCCACCGGCGCGTTCGAGGTTCCACTGTTGGCCACCCAGACTCGGGTGCGCATCGCTGCGCCGGGCTACCTGCCCCACCGGCACCCGATTCCCCCCCACACCTCAGACGTCGACCTCGGCGACATCGTGCTCGGCGAAGGCCGCGAGGTGCGCCTCAAGGTGCGCTCGAAGGTCACCGGGCAGCCGCTGAAAGACGCGTTGCTCTACGACCTGCAGACGTGGAGCGCGGGCGAAGCGCGCGTCGCTCCGCTGGCGACCACCGGCGCCGACGGAGTCGCCACCCTTCACGGCCTGCCCGACGACACCTTCGCGGTGGTCGCGAACCACGCCACCCACCGCCCGCAGCGCGTCGACGTGGCGCCGAACGAGAGAGAGAAGACGGTGTCTCTCGACCAGGGCCCCACCCTCGTCGTCACGGTGGTCGACGAAGACGACCGGCCCGCCCGGGTCGAGGTCACGGTGGTGCCGCTCGACGAGAAGGCGCTGGTCATCGGGCTCCCCACCGACGAGCGCGGAGTGGTGCGCTTCGAGGGCATGCCCTCGGGTCGCTTCATGGCCCTCGCCGCCGGAGAGCGCAGCAGCGACAGCCGCCGTGCGCACGGTGAGGTCACCCTGCCCGAGAGCGGAGAAGTGCCGCTGCGGCTGAAGCTGCAGCGCGGCGCCGCGCGTGTGCGCCTGCAGCTCTCGCCGGGCCCCGACACCTGGCAGCCCACCGGCGTCTTCCTCTTCCCCGACGGCCTGCCGGCGACCGACGAGCACGGCCTGAAGCGCTCGTTGAGCTTCGACCACAGCGAGCGCGCCGACCCCACGGCGGTGCCGCTCGAGTTCGCCGCCAACGACGTGCCGCCCGGCGCCTGGCGCGCGGTGGTCACCGTCAGCCGCGGCGAGCAGCGCGGCGTGTATACCTCGGCTCCCTTCAAGGTGACGCCAGAGCGCGACCAGCGCATCACGGTGGGGCCGGCAGCGGTCACCGTCTCGCACGGCGATTGAAGCCAAGACATCGTCGCGAGAATCGACGAGCATCGCGCGCATGCTCTGTGTCGCGCTCGCAGTGACGCTGGCCGCCGCCGCTCCCGCTCAGCCTGCCCCGAACACCCGGCTGACCTTCGCGTTCATCCCCCCCGGCGGCGCCGACGACGACACCCGCGCGCTGGGCCTGGTGCTGCAGACGCGCACCGCCGAAGCGCTGCGCGCCACCGGCCTGTTCAACGAGCTGCACGCCAAGCAGATGCTCTCGATGGCGGGCTCCGAGGCGTTCAAGGCCGACACCTTCGGCAGCAAGCCGCAGCTCGACGCCGACGTCGCCTGGTACCTGGGCGCCGACGTGTTTCTCTCGGGCACGCTGCTGCGCGACGACAAGGGGCTGTCGTTCACCGGCAGCAGCGCAGTGCGCGGCGGCCCCATCACCGCCATCAAGCCGGTGAAGATGGGCGCCACGCCGGTGGCCGCGCTCAACGCCGGCATCGCCGACATCAGCAAGCAGGTCGCCGCGGCCAGCAAGAAGAAGGTGGCGAAGTGGCCCGACCTCACCGTGGGCACCACCAGCGACGAGGCGCTGCTCGCCTACGCGCGCTGCCACCAGCTGGTGCTGCGCCAGTCGATGGGCATCGACAGCCCGGTGGTGCTGAACGCCGAGGTGGTCGGCAAGGCCATCGCCGAGTGCAAGAAGGCGGTCGAGCTCGACCCCAAGTTCACCCAGGCGAAGCTCGCGCTCGCGCTCGCCTACGCCATCGAGGGCAGCGACGCCGAGTCGTCGAAGCTGCTCTCGGAAGCGGGCGAGCAAGACTCGGCCCTCTATTGGACCACGCGGTTCTGGCTGGTCACCCGCTACCAGTCGACCGACGCGGGCGAGCAGCTGCTGCGCTCGGCGCTCGAGAAGCGCCCCGGCTTCCTGCTCGCGAACATCTACCTGTGCGAAGAGCTGGGCGCGGTCGGCCAGTGGGACAAGGCGGTGAAGGCCTGCGACGAAGCCGCCGCCGCCACCCCCAAGGGCGTGTTCCCGCTGCTGCGGGTGAGCAAGGCGCTGGCGCGCACCGGCAAGCACGACGAGGCCATCAAGAAGGCGCAAGACGCGCTGGCCCTCGAGCCGCCGACCCTGAAGAGCCGCGAGGCCTCGCTGCAGCTGGCCAGCCGCTTCATCGACGCCAACAAGCCCAACGACGCCATCTCGGTGCTCGAGCAGCTGGCCTCTGACGAGCAGGCGCGCGGCGAAGAGCTGCTGCGGCTGGGGTACGCGTACCAGCTCAAGGGCCAGCCCGAGCTCGCCCGGCCGCTGTTCGAGAAGGCCATCGCGCGTGCCCAGGGCCCCGGCGAATGGAGAACCCGCGGCCGCGGCTGGTACAACCTCGCGGTGCTGCACGCCAAAGCCGGCGCGAAGGACAAGGCGAAAGACGCACTGCGCGAGTCGATGCGCGTCGGCTTCAAGATGAAGACGGTCGACCCGTCGCTGACCGAGGCCGCGCGCGAGCTCGAGCGCTCGGCTTTTGGCACCGACGCCGGCAAGGCCGCCGCGCTGGCCGCGTCGCCCAACGTGAAGCCCTCGCTGGTGCCACGCGAGGTGAACCTGTTCGTGGTCGACGCCTCGGGTGAGCTCGAGGTGGGGCCGCCGGCCAACAAGCCGCCTCCCGACTTCATCAAGCTGAGGTTCTGAGACAAAGGCGATCAGCGCGGCCACCCAAGCCCGCAACGCCTCGAGAACAATCGGCTTTCTGCGATCAGACGCCCCTGACGCGGGATGCGATGTCAGACCCCCGCGTTATGGTGCACGACCGTGTTCTCCTCCCCTGATTCACGACGCGCTCACGCGGAAGGTCGCGCCGAGCAATACGCAGAGATGATGCAGGCCTTCTCCGTCATCGAGCAGAAATACGGTGGCGTGCGCGGGGCGCTGCTCAAGAAGGTGCGCGAAGAGCTCGAGCGGCTCAAGCCCGCCGGCGCCAGCGAGCGCCCGATGTCGGCGCCGACCTCCATCGCCGGCCCACGCTGTTCGGCGTGCGGCCGCGAGATGAAGATGAACGGCACCGACGGCCGGCTGATGTGCATGAACGGCCACCGCGGCTGAAGGCAGCGCACCGGGTCGCCCGCGCAAAAGCGCCCAGGCGCCCTTGCGCACACGCACCCACCCGTAGCAAACGACCCCCCTCTCTATGGGGCTGGGTCTCTACCTTCACGGTGCCGCTCTCGAGCCGCGCGACGCGCTGCTCGAGCAGATGGAGTCGTACGTAGAGAAGAACCACGCCGGCGTGCTGCGCGGCTCGCGGGTGGGAGAGAACGACCGCGGTCACCGCGCGCTGTGGCTGTCGCTGCACCCCGCCGAAGAAGACGTCGAGCTCTCGGTGATGGGCAAGAAGAAGGTGATCGCCGCGGCGCGAACCTCGGGCGCCGGCCCCGGCTACCACGCCTTCGTGTGCGACCTGCTCGACGAGCTCGCCGAGCACCACGCCCTGCGCTGGCAGGCGGTCGACCCCACCGACGAGACCGGAGACGAGACCGGCTACTTCCACCACCGCGACCGGAAGAAGCTCGAGACCGAGATGGTGGGCTGGCTGCGCGCAGTCGCGCGCTCGCTGGCGAGCGGCCCCGAAGACGCGTGGAAGGACCTGGCCATCTCGATGCCCGCGAGCGTGCCCACCTTCGAGGTGCTCGGCGCAGCGACCGCGCTGGGCCCCAGGGACCTGACCTTCTGGAAGCGCGTCATCGACGACGAGAAGGTGGCGCGAGGGTTCTTCCCCTGGTGGGAGCCGGGCACCGGCGCGGGCTACCTGCTCGGCCGCGCGCTCTGCTTGATGTGGAGCGACGTGCGCTGGCGGGTCAGCACCAACGACGCCGAGCGCAAGGTGCACGACGAGGTGCTGGCCGCGCTCGAAGAGGCCTGGGCGCTCGACCGCGAGCGGCCCTACCCGTTCGCCGAGTGGGCCGAGCTGCTCCGCATGCGCGGCGACTGGCTGCCCGACGACGCGGCCGAGCGAGAACAGGGCGAGCCGAGCATCGGCTACCGCCGCGGGCACCTGCGGGCGCGGCCGTTTCCCGGCGCGTCGGTGCGAATTCCCGGCTCGTTCTCGGAGAAGGTCGACCCGCGCCGCGGCTGGTGCGCGTTCGGCAACGGCCGCACGGTGTGGGTCTCACTGCAGTCGGGCTTGCGGCGCAGCGGAGTGAAGCTGCCCGAAGACCAGCCCGAGCCGAAGTGCGACGAGCTCGACGAAGGCGGCATGCGGGTGCACCGGGTGATGGGCAAGCGGGTGTTCGTCGAGGGCGACGAGGTGCGCACCCTCGCGGTCTCGATTCTCTTCACCGAGCCGCACGACTCGAGCTGGGCGCTCGAGACCTGGCACAGCGTACGGTTTCAGTGACTCGATGCCGGTCGCCTACTTCGCGCCCTCGACGGCCACCACGTCGCCCGAGTTGAAGCCGCTGCCGTTCACGGCCACGCACACGGTGAGCTTGTCGTTGACGTTGTCGGCGACCTGGAGCTTGCCGACCACGTTGCCGAGCTCGCGGCCGATGACCTGCCCGGTGCCGGGGTCGGTGATTTCTTCGCCCAGCCGGCGCACCACCAGCGTCGCGCCGGTGGGCAGCGCCGCGTCGGAGCCCGCGGTGATGTAGACCTTGCCCTTGCTGACCTTCGCCACGGTGCCCGACCACGGCTTGCCGACGGCCTTGGCCACCACCTTGTCGATCATGTTGCTGATGGCGCGGTAGAGCGCCCGCTTGCCCAGGCTCTCGTCGATGGTGTGGTTGCCGCCGCCCATCACCGTGGTGCTCTCGCTCTCGGCGGTGCCTTCGGCGCTCTCGGCCGCCCACACCTCACCGGTGGTGGCGTCGATCACCCGCAGGCTCACCCGCGCGCGCATGGTCGCGGTGCGCGAGTTGAAGTAGCCGCCGAAGCCCTGCTGGTTGGTGGTCTGGTTCAGGTCGGTAATCTTCCCCGTCACCAGCGCCTGCAGGCCGAGCAGCTGACCCGCCTTCGCCGCCGACTGCGGCGACAGCGCCCCGCTCTGCCCCAGCGCCTGCTCACCCAGCACCTTCGCCAGCTGCTCTCGCTCGATCACCACGAACGCACCCGACTTGAGCAGCGCCTCGCTCACCGCGTCGCGGGTCGCCACCGAGATGGCGTCGCGGTCGTTGCTCCAGCCGCTGCGCGACGCGTTCTCGAAGTTCAGCACGCCGATGCGCTTGCGCGGCCCGGGGTTCGCCACCGGCTTCACCACCACCTCGAGCGGCGACTCGCTGTCGGGCCTCTTCTGCGGCTCTTCGGCCTTCTTCGCGGCGGGCTCGCTGCGCCCTTCCGAAGACGCTTCAGTTCGGGTGCTCTGCTTCTGACCGGCGCAGGCAGCCAGCACCAGCAGGGCGGCGACGATGATTCGCTTCGATGACATGAGGGGCTCCGGTGGAAAATCAGTCGGCGTTGAGTTTTCGCAGCAGCTCGGCCGAGGCGAGCTTCGCGGCTTCGTTGAGCGCGAGAATTCGCGCGGTCTGGACATCGAGGTGCACCCGGGCGGCGGCCTGCGTCGAGCTCGACAGCACCTTGCCGTCGCGCACCCGAATCGCGCGCGCCACCACGTTGCCGCTGCCCGAGTGCATGCCCGACTCGGCCACCACCGGGTGGTACATCAGGTCGGCTTTGCCCCTGGCGATCACCACCAGGTCGGCGTCGCTCTTGTTGGCGATCGCCTGCGCCTGCCCAGCGGTCAGGTCGACCGCCTCGACGCCCGGCTTCTCGAGCTTCCCCTTCAAGACCTTCAGGTCGATGACCTCGAAGCCCGCCTCGCTGAAGGCGTTGCTGATCGCCGCCTCCAGGCTGCCGCTCTCGTCGACCAGCTGCATCAAGCGGGTCTTCGCCTGCGCCGAAGCCGAGCCCGGGCCGATCGAGAAGGCGTAGTCCGACCACGCCACGATTTCTCTGGGGCCCAGCTGCTCGGTGGCGAGAATCAAGACCCGCTTGCCGCCCAGGCCCGACGCAGGGGCCTTCGCCGCCGCACCGCTCGCCCCCGACAGCTTCTTGAGCGCCGACAGGTCGACCGAGGCGCTCACCTTCACGCTCAAGATGTTGCCGTCGAGGGTGTCTTTGCCCACCTGGCTCGAGGTGATGAGCTCCGACCGGTGCGCGTCGTAGAGCTCTTGCGCGTCGTCGGGCGAGCCGCCCGCCCGCTTGAGCGCCTCGGCCAGCGCCGAGACCTCGCCCACCTGGGTGGCCTTCTTCAGCGCGGCGGCCCGGTCGCCGCCCACCACCACCGCGGTGCCGTCGGCGGTGAGCACCGCGGGCGCCGCGGCGAGCGCAGACCACGACAGCAGCAAGGCGAGGCCCGAGAGATGGCGCATGATTGCGCTCTAAGACCCTGCACCGGGGAAGCGTGTGCAAAATGTCTCGACGGGCTAAGCCCCGTCGGGAGATGGGCCTGACCGACGGTTTTCCCGCTGACTTCGCGTCGACCGACGCCGACGACCTCGCCACCTACGGCCGCGACTGGACGAAGGTCTACGCCCCCGCGCCGTCGCTGCTGGTGCGCCCGCGCACCACCGGCGAGGTCTCGGAGTTCTTGAAGCGCTGCCACGCCACCCGCACCGCGGTGGTGCCTTCGGGCGGGCGCACCGGCCTGGCCGGTGGAGCCGTCGCGAAAGACCGAGAGGTGGTGCTCTCGCTCGAGCGCATGCGCGCGATGTCGAGCGTCGACACCCTCGCGCTCACCCTGCGCGTCGAAGCCGGTGCCGTCACCGAGGCGGTGCACCAGCACGCCGCGAAGTCGGGCCTCACCTGGCCGGTCGACTTCGCCAGCAAGGGCAGCAGCCAGGTCGGCGGCAACATCGCCACCAACGCCGGCGGGGTGCGCGTCATTCGCTACGGCCTCACGCGCCAGTGGGTGCTGGGGCTCGAGGTGGTGCTGGCCACCGGCGAGGTGCTCGAGCTCAACGGCGCGCTGGAAAAGAACAACACCGGCGTCGACCTGCGCCAGCTGTTCATCGGCAGCGAGGGCATCTTGGGCGTCATCACCCAGGCCACCCTCAAGCTGTGCCGGCTGCCCGAGAAGACCGACGTGTTTCTCTTCTCGGTGCCGACGCTGCAGCACGTGCTCGAGCTGTTCGAGGCCGCCCGCCAGGGGCCGTTCACCGTCTCGGCCTTCGAGTTCTTCACCGACCGCTGCCTCGCGCGGCTGATGCGGCACCGCAAGGTGAAGGCTCCGTTCGACGCCGGCTCACCGTTCTACGTGTTGCTCGAGGTCGAGGCCGCCAGCGCGCCGCTCGAGCCGTGGCTGCAGGCGCTGTTCGAGACGGCCAGGGTCACCGACGGCACCCAGGCGCAGAACGCCGAGCAGGCGCGCGCGCTGTGGGCCTACCGCGAAGGCATCAGCGAGAGCCTCTCGGCCACCGGGCTGCCGCACAAGAACGACATCGCGCTGCCGGTCTCGGGCCTGAAGACGTTCTGCGCCGAGCTCGAGACGCTGCTCGCTGGCCGCTACCCCGGCTGGGAGCTCTGCCTCTTCGGCCACATCGGCGACGGCAACCTGCACGTGAACATCATGAAGCCCGACGCGCTCGACCAGGCCGCGTTTCTGCAAGCCACCCACGCCGTCGACGCCGACCTGATGGCGCTGGTGCGCGCACATCGGGGCAGCGTGAGCGCCGAGCACGGCATCGGCCTGCTCAAGCGCGAGTGGCTGGGCTACACCCGAAGCCCGGCCGAGATTGCCTTGATGAGGCAGCTCAAGGTCATCTTCGACCCACACGGCATCCTGAACCCCGGGAAGGTGTTGTAGGTGACCCGGTTTTTGGGGTCTCCCACCACCCCTGGAGTCATTTTGGACCCCGGGCCTCGACCCCCAACCTTCCTCCCGGGCTGATCCTTTCAGGGGGCCCAACGTTGCATGGTCGTACCGCATGTCGAAGGCGCGCGATGGGTTCGCGGTAGCCGAATCAGCGGCTCCCGAAGAGCTGGTCGGGCAGACCTTCGAGCTCTTGTCGGTCATCGAGAACCTGCCTGATCTGGTGGTGATTCTCGACGACGGCGGCACGGTGCTGTTCGCCAACGCCTGGGCCTCGAACATGCTCGGCGCGGGCAGCCCCGAGCGCCTGCTCGGCGTGCCCTTCAAGACCCTCGTCGACCCCTCGCAGTCGGCCACCTTCGACGCCATCTCGGCTGGCCGCTTCGAGGCGCTCCCCATTCCCACCGAGGTGCGGCTGCGCAAGTTCACCGGCGACTTCGCGGTGGGGCAGCTCTCGCAGGTGCAATCGGTGAAGCTGTTCGGCAAGAGCGCCACGCTGCTGGTGTGCCGCGACGTCACCTCGGAGCGCGTGCTCGAGCGGCGGCTGCAGCTCTCCGAACGGCTGGCCGCCATCGGCACCCTCGCGGCCGGGGTGGCGCACGAGATCAACAACCCGCTCGCGTTCGTGAGCTCGAACCTCGAGTACATCAACCACGAGCTGCAGCGGGTCGCCGCGAAAGACCCCGAGGCCTCCGAGCTGATCGCCGCCATCGGCGACGCCAGCCAGGGCGCCCAGCGCATCGCGGTCATCGTGCGCGACCTGAAGCTGTTCTCGCGCGACCAGGAGCAGAGCGAGCCGGTCGACCTGAAGAGCGCCGTCGAGTGGGCGCTGAAGATCGTCGACGTGCAGCTGCGCCACCGGTGTGAAGTGCGCAGAGACCTGCAGCCCACTCCCAAGGTGGTGGGCAGCGAGGGCCGCTTCGGCCAGCTGTTCGCCAACATTCTCTTGAACGCCGTGCAGGCGCTGCCCGAGGGCCGCCCCCTGAGCGAGAGCTGGATCCGGGTGGCCACCACCACCGATGCCGCCGGCAACGCGGTGGTCGAGATTCAAGACACCGGCTGCGGCATTCCCGAGGCGCAGCTGGGCCGCATCTTCGACCCGTTCTTCACCACCAAGCCGGTGGGCAAGGGCACCGGCCTGGGCCTCACCATCGCGCACGCGGTGGTCTCGGCGGCCCGCGGCCACATCGACGTGCAGAGCACCGTCGGCAAGGGCACCACCTTCAAGGTGGTGCTGCCGGGCATCGCCGCGACGGGCACCGCGCTGGCGACCCCGCCCACCCAGCTGGTGAAGCCGGCCAAGGCGAGGCTGCTCATCATCGACGACGAAGCGGCGGTGGCGCAGGGCGTGCGCCGCATGCTCAAGAGCGAGCTGGAGATCGACGTGCTGCAGGACCCGCGCACCGCCCTCGAGCGGCTCAACCGCGGCGACCTCTACGACGCCATTCTCTGCGACCTGATGATGCCCGGCCTCACCGGTATGGACATCTACCGCGACGTGCGCAAGAGCCGCCCCGAGGTCATCGAGCGCTTCGTGTTCATGACCGGCGGCGTGTTCACCGCCGAGGCGCAGGCGTTTCTCGACTCGGTGCCCAACACCAAGCTGTTCAAGCCCTTCACCATGAAAGACGTGCGCTCGGCGCTCGCCCCGATGGTCGCCCAACGCGTCACCGTCGCCTCCGAGGCCCGATGAGCTCGGCCGCCGAGAACCACGGCTTCACCGACCACAACACCTTCGAGGGCCTGTTCCGCCGCGGGCTCGACCTGAAAGACGAGGCCTTCAAGGCCGAGCTGCGCACCGTGGGCTACGACATGGACAAGCCCCAGCTGCGCTACCCCACCCCGGTGTGGCGGGCCGCGCTCGAGGTCGCCCGCCGCCGGCTCTACTCGCAGTTCAGCCCCGAGCAGGCCTACTGGGAGCTGGGCCGCATCTCGGTGGGCGGCTTCTTCAGCACCATCAAGGGCCGCTTCGTCAGCGCGGCGCTGCCGCTGCTCGGCCTCGACGCGTTCGTGAAGTCGCTGCCCCGCTTCTTCAGCACCACCCGCCCAGACCTGGTCATCAAGGTCTTCCCCGAGGCCGAGCCGCGCACGTGGAAGGTGACCTTCTTCGACCAGTTTCCGCTGCCCGAGTTCAGCGGAGCCATCATCTCGGCCGGCGTCGATCGCATCGCCCCCGAGCTGAAGGTCACCGTCACCCGGCGCGCCAGCGACGGCTTCGACCTGCGCATCGGGGCCTGAAAGCGACGCCGCGCGGCGGGGCGCCCACGCCTGAAGAGTGGTCGGCCGGCCACGGCCCCTGCGCCGGGCCCGCAGCTTTCGCTCGCGCGCAGATCAGGTGACACCGCGGTCCGTGGGCTGCAACATCGCGCGCCATGTCCGACCGAGATGTGCGGGGCCTGCTCGAGAAGCTGTTCGGCCGCCTGAAGTGGGAACCGCCCCGTTGGGTCGGGCGTCTCAACGAGCCGGGCACCGGCTCTGCCCCGGGCGAGCTGGTGAAGGCGCACGCCAGCTCCCTGCTCGCCAGCCTGGTGCTGCTCGGCATGGGCGTGAGCATCGTGCTGTGGCAGCAGGCCCACCCGCCGCCGCCGCCGCCCGACAAGCTGCTGCTCGCCGCCACGGTGGTCGCACCCACCCCGCCGCCGCCGCGCAAGCGCACCGACCCGGTGCCCGGGCCGGCGATGCTGTGGGTGCAGTTCACCGGCTCGGCTGCGCCGCTCGATCAGCTGGGCAAGCCGGTCTTGTCGCACGTGAAGCTCTCGCCCGCGTTGCCCGGAGAGTGGAAGTGGATGAACGAGCGCAGCCTCGTCTTCGCCCCGGTGCGGCCCTGGCCGCTGGCGACCCACTTCACCGTCGAGCTCGACGAGGCCCTGGTCTCGCGCCCCAACGTGCTGCTGCAGACCCATCAGCTCGAGTTCGACACCGCGCCGTTCGCGGTGAAGCTGTCGAGCGCCGAGTTCTACCAGGACCCGGTCGACCCGCTGGTGAAGCAGGTGGTCGCCACCTACGACTTCAACTACCCGGTCGACCCGGCGTCGTTCGAGAAGGCGGTGAAGCTGACCTCGGCGCCGGTGAGCAACGGGCTCCAGAAGGCGAGCCACCGGCTCTCGATCTCGTACGACGACCTGCACTTTCAGGCCTGGGTGCGCAGCGAGCCGCTGCCGCTGCCGCTGGAAGACCACCAGGCCACCCTGCTGCTCTCGCCCGGCGTGAAGCCCGAGGTGGGCGGCAGCGAGCTCTCGCAAGAGCTGTCGCGGCAGGTCGTCATCCCCGGCAAGGGCAACCGGTTCAAGGTCGAGCAGGTGCAGGCGTCGATCGCCCGCAGCGCCGACGGCGACCCCGACCAGGTGCTGATCTTCTCGTGCACCTCCGAGGTGAGCGAGAAGAAGTTCGCCGAGGCGGTGAAGGTCTGGGTGCTGCCGAAGGACAAGCCCAAGAACGGGGCGCTGCCCGCGGTGAAGGGCTTCGACTGGTCGGGCAGCGCCACCGAGATCGGCCCCGAGCTCTTGAAGAAGGCCACCCGCCTCAAGCTCGAGCCGATTCCCGGCGAGCGCGAGAGCGGCACCGTGCACAGCTTCAAGGTCGACGCCGCCCCCGGCGCGTACCTGTTCGTGCGGGTCGAGAAGGGCATCGAGGCCTTCGGTGGCTACGTGCTGATGAAGCCGTACGAAGCGGTGGCCAGCGTGCCCGAGTACCCGCGCGAGCTGCGCATCTCGCACGAAGGCGCGGTGCTCAGCCTCACCGGCGACAAGAAGCTCACCGTCACCGCGCGCGGCCTGCCCGCGTTTCGGGTGCACCTGTACCGCATTCAGGGCAAAGACCTGAACCACCTCATCACCCAGTCGGGCGGCGACTTCGCCCACCTGGCGATGCGCGGCTCGCTCACCGAAGAGAACGTGAGCGAGCTGTTCACCGAGGTGAAGCCCCTCGACCCCTCGAACCCCAAGGTGGCGCAGTACGCCGCGGTCGACTTCGCGCCGTACCTGAAAGAGGGCGGCGGCTTCTACTTCGTGCAGGTCGAGGCGTGGGACCCGGTCAGCAAGACCGTCATCACCCGCTACAGCAAGAGCCACGACCCGTCGGAAGAGAGCGCCGAGCCTGCCGAGGGCCAGTCTGAAGAGGGCTACCAGGCCGTCGACCGGGGCGGCTCGGAAGAGGGCGGCGAGGGCGAGGGCGAGGGCGAGGGCGAGGGCGGGTACGAAGGCGACGAGGGCGCCTATGGCCAGCTGAGCGACAAGCGCTTCGTGCTGCTCACCGACCTGGGCGTCATCGACAAGCTCGACGCGCAAGCGAACCACTGGGTGTTCGTGCAGTCGTTCAAGACCGGCAACCCGGTCGGCGGCGCGCAGGTCGAGGTGCTGGCCAAGAACGGCCAGGTGGTGCTCAAGCGCGCCACCGACCCGAGCGGCGCCGTCACCCTGCCGCCGCTCAAAGACTTCACCGCCGACAAGTACCCGGTGGCGCTGGTGGTGCGCAGCGACGCCGACGTCTCGTTTCTCCCCTTCAACCGCAGCGACCGCAACCTCGACTTCTCGCGCTTCGACGTGGGCGGCGTGCGCACGCAGGGCCGGCCGGCCGCGCTCAACGCCTACGCGTTCACCGACCGCGGGCTCTACCGGCCTTCAGAGACCGCGCACCTCTCGACCATCGTGCGCGCGGTCGACTGGTCTCGCTCGATGAAGGGCGTGCCGCTCGAGCTCACCGTGGTCGACCCGCGCGCCCTGGTGGTGAAGCGGCAGCGCCTCGCGCTCGACGCCACCGGCTTCGTCAGCCTCGACTTCACGCCCGAGCAGAGCGCGCCCACCGGCACCTACGCGTTCAACATCAGCGTGGCGGAAGACAAGAAGGCACCGCTGCAGCTGGGCTCGACCACCTTCCGGGTCGAAGAGTTCCTTCCCGACCGCATGCGCATGACCACCCGCTTCGAGCAGCCCACCCCGGGCTGGGTCGTGGGCTCGAAGCTGCAGGCCGGGGTCGAGCTGAAGAACCTCTTCGGCACGCCCGCCGCCGACCACGCGGTGCACGCCACCTTCAGCCTCGCGCCGTACCAGCCCTGGTTCGCGAAGTACTCCGAGTACTCGTTCTTCGACCCGGCGCGCGCGAAGCGCGGCGAAGAGCAGCGGCTCACCGACAGCGAGACCGACGAGCACGGGCAGGTGAAGTACACACTCGACCTCTCGCCGTACGCGCCGGCCACCTACCAGGTGAGCTTCTACGCCGAGGGGTTCGAGCTGGGCGGCGGCCGCAGCGTGTCGAGCGTGGCCAACGTGGTGGTGTCTCCGCGCAAGTACCTGCTCGGCTTCAAGGCCGACGGTGACCTGGGGTTCATCAAGCGCGGCGTCGACCGCAAGGTGCAGCTGATCGCCGTCGACCCGCAGCTCGCCAGGGTGAAGGTCGAGGGCCTCAAGGTGAGCACCGTCGAGCAGCGCTTCGTCTCGGTGCTCACCAAAGACCCGAGCGGCTCGTACCGGTACCAGTCGGTGATGAAAGACGTGACCCGCAAGACCGAAGCGCTGAGCGTCGCCGAGCCGGGCACCACCCTCTCGCTGGCCAGCAGCGACGTGGGCAGCTTCTACCTGGTGGTGAAAGACAGCGAAGACGTCGAGCTGTTGCGCGTGCCGTACTCGGTGGCCGGCGAGGCCAACGTGGCGAAGGACCTCGAGCGCAACGCCGAGCTGAAGATCTCGCTCGACAAGCCCGAGTACGAGCCGGGCGAGACCGTCACCGTGCAGATCACCGCGCCCTACGCCGGCGCCGGGGTCATCACCATCGAGCGCGACAAGGTCTACGTGCACAAGGCGTTCAAGACCACCACGTCGACGACGGTGCAGACCCTCGAGGTGCCCCGCGACCTCGAGGCCAACGGCTACGTCAACGTGGCCTTCGTGCGCGACCTGGCCAGCCCCGAGCTGTTCGTCAGCCCGCTCTCGTACGGAGTGCAGCCGTTCAAGGTGCTCAAGCGCTCGCAGCACCTCGAGCTCGGCTTGAAGAGCGAGCCGCTGGCGCGCCCGGGCCGCCCGATGAAGATCTCCTTCCACACCTCGCAGCCGGCGAAGATCGCGGTGTTCGCGGTCGACGAGGGCATCTTGCAGGTGGCGCGCTACGAGACGCCCGACCCGCTCGCCTTCTTTCTCGCGCGTCGGGCGCTCGAGGTGAGCACCCGGCAGATCGTCGACCAGCTGCTGCCCGAGTTCGGGCTGGTGCACGGCAAGGGTCGCGAAGGCGGCGACGACGACGCGGCCGCGCTAGCGCGCAACCTGAACCCCTTCAAGCGCAAGGCCGACCTGCCCGGGGTGTTCTGGTCGCGCATCGTCGACTCGGGGCCCGACGAGAAGACGGTCACCTTCGACGTGCCCGAGTCGTTCGCCGGTCAGCTGCGGGTGATGGCGGTGGCGGCGGCCCCCCAAGCGCTGGCCGCGGCCAAGACCCAGACCACGGTGCGCGGCCCCTTCGTCATCGCCCCGAACACCCCCACCTTCGCCTCGCCCGGAGACCGGCTCACCGTCACCGCGGCGATCGCCAACAACGTCGAGGGCTCGGGCGACCAGGCGCAGATCGAGGTGAAGCTCGCGACCAACGCGGGGCTCGAGGTGCTGGGGGCCCAGAAGCAGGTGCTCACCATCGCCGAGGGCCGCGAGGCGGTCGCCTCGTTCGAGGTGCGCGCCACCGACGCGCTCGGTGAAGCGCAGGCGCGCTTTCTGGTCAGCGGCGCGAAGCAAGAGGGCGTGCGCACCGCGACGCTGAGCGTGCGGCCGCCGTCGGCGTACCGGGTGGTCAGCCAGGTCGGCGCGGTGAAGGGCGGCGTGAGAGAGGTGAAGGTGCAGCGCCGGCTCTACGACCCGCTCTCGACCCGCGAGCTGACCGTGTCGCTGCTGCCGCTGGGCATCGGCGCGGGTCTCGTCGACTACCTCGAGAGCTACCCCCACCTGTGCAGCGAGCAGCTGTCGAGCCGCGCCGCGCCGGCGCTGGTGTTCATGAAGCGCCCCGAGTTCGGCTACCCGCAAGACCGGGCGAAGGCGGCCTGGGAGCGCGCGTTCTCGATTCTGCGCCAGCGCCAGAACGAAGAGGGGCAGTTCGGCTACTGGGCGGCCAACAGCTTCGTCAGCGACCCGCTCGACGTCTACATCGCGCTGATGCTCACCGAGGCGAAAGAGCGCGGCGCGCCCGCTCCGGCCGACGTGCGGCAGAAGGCGCTCACCATGGTGAAGGGGCTCGCCATGCAGAGCCTGAGCGACTGGCCGAGCGCGCGGCTCAAGGCGTTCGCGCTCTACGTGCTGGCGCGCAACGACGTCACCGCGCCCGGGCCCACCGCCGAGCTCGCCGAGTGGCTGAACCGCCAGAAAGGCCCGAAGAACGACCTGGCCCACGCCTACCTCGCCGGCACCTGGGCGCTCACCAACAACAAAGACGCGGCGCAGAAGGCGATCGACCAGCTCGAGCTCAGCGACAAGGTGCTGCCCGACCCCCAGCACGCGTACGATGACCACACCTACCGCGCGCAGGTGCTGTACCTGGTGGCGAAGCACTTCCCCCAGAAGCTCGAGGCGGTGGGGCCCCGGCTGCTGGGGCTGCTCGCCGAGTCGATCTCCCGCGGCCTGCACTCGCTGTCGGCGGCTTGGAGCCTCTACGCGCTCGACGCCTACGCCACCGCGCTCGAGGGCAGCGGCGTCACCGCGCTGTCGGGCCTCAGCGTCGAGCGGCAAGAGGGCGGCGCGTGGAAGCCGGTCGAGCTCGCCCGCGGCCTGACCGCGCGCTCGACCTTCGACGGCGCGGCCACCGCGTACCGGCTCACCGTCAAAGACGGCCCGATGGTCTTCTACAGCCTCACCGAGGCCGGCTTCGATCGCGACCCGCCCACCACCGCGGTGAAGCAGGGCATCGAGCTGATTCACACCTTCGAGTCTGACGACGGCCAGCCGGTGACCCGGGTGGCGCTGGGCGACGAAATCAACGTGCACCTGCAGACCCGCTCGCTGGTGACCGGCCAGACGCTCTACCAGGTGGCGGTGACCGACCTGCTGCCCGCCGGCTTCGAGCTGGTGCTCGCCCGCGGCGACGACGTGCAGGGCCTCGACCGGCTGGTGGCCAGCGGCGCGACCTGGCGCCCCGAGCAGCTCGACGCGCGCGAAGACCGGGTGGTCTTCTACGGCAACGTGCCGCCCGCGGTGCAGCAGCTCTCGTACAAGATCAAGGCGGTGGCCAAGGGCACCTTCGTGCTGCCGCCTACCCAGGCCAACGGCATGTACGACCCGAACATCGTCGGGCGCTCGACCTCGGCGAGCATCACCGTCGAGTGAGGCGCGCGCTGCACATCGCGTGGGGACTCGCGCAGAGGCCTCGCGCCAGGCGGCTGCTGTGGCTGGGCGTGACGGCGCTCGCCGTCGCGCTGGTCGCGCGCTTGAGCTGCCCGCCGCTGCTGGCCCCCTACGCCTTCAGCCGCCAGGTCTACGACCGCGACGGCCGGCTCTTGCGCCTCACGCTCGCGAAGGGAGACACCTACCGGGTGTGGACACCGCTCGAGCTTTTCAGCCCCGAGCTGGTCGAGGCCACCCAGCTCTACGAAGACCGCTGGTTCTACCTGCACCCCGGCGTGAACCCGGTCTCGCTGGTCGAGGCCGCAGTGTCGACCTGGGTGACGCACCAGCGGCGGCGCGGCGGCTCGACCCTCACCATGCAGCTCGCGCGGCTGCGCTACGGGCTCGACACCCGCGGCGTGGGCGGCAAGCTCTTGCAGATCGCGCTCGCGGTTCAGCTCGAGCTGGCCCACTCGAAGCACGACCTGCTCGAGGCGTACCTCAACCTCGCGCCCTACGGCGGCAACGTCGAGGGCGCGGGCGCCGCGGCGCTCATCTACTTTCACCGCGACGCCGCCTCGCTCTCGCTGCCCGAGGCGATGGCGCTCGCGGTGATGCCGCAGAGCCCCACCGCACGCACGCCCGATGACCGCCTCGAGCCCGCGGCGCTGCAGGTGGCGCGCGCGCGGCTGGGGGCGCTGTGGCTCACCCGTCACCCCGGTGCCCTCATGGCGTCGGGCCAGCGGCTGCAGCTTTACACCCCGCGCGAGCTGCCCTTTCTCGCCCCCCACGCGGTAGAGCGCGCGCTGGCCACGCGCAGCCAAGATCGCCTCACCCTGACGCTCGACGGCGCGCTGCAGGCGCAGCTCGAGCGCAAGCTCGAGGGCTACGTCGAGCGCCACCAGAGCGCGGGCCTTCACAACGCCGCCGCGCTGCTGGTCGACACCGAGACCACCGAGGTGCTGGCCCACGTGGGCTCGGCTTCGTTCTTCGACGCGGCCATTCTGGGCCAGGTCGACGGCGTCTCGTCGCCCCGCTCGCCCGGCTCGACGCTCAAGCCCGTGGTCTACGCCCGCGCGCTCGACGAGGGGTTGATTCACCCGCGCACCCTGCTCAGAGACGTGCCCACCCGCTTCGGCAGCTACAACCCCGAGAACTTCGACAACCAGTACCTGGGGCCGATGACCGCGGCGCAGGCGCTCACCCGCAGCCGCAACGTGCCGGCGGTCGACTTGAACCTGCGCCTCGGGCGCGACCTGCACGCGGTGCTGCAACAGGTGCAGGTGAAGGGGCTGCGCGCGAAAGAGCACTACGGCGCCGGCATCGTGCTCGGCGCGGTCGAGCTCACGATGGAAGAGGTGGCCCAGCTCTACCTCGCGCTGGCGCGCGGCGGCGCCTGGTCGCCGCTCAAGCGGGTGCGCGGCGAGCCCGACGTCGCGCCGCGCGCGCTGTTCTCTGCCGAGGCGGCCGAGCTCACCTTGAGCATGCTCTCGACCAACGACGCCGACCTCTCGCAGTGGACCACGCCTCGCGACACGGTGAAGGTGGCGTGGAAGACGGGCACCTCGTACGCGTACCGCGACGCGTGGACGGTGGGGGTCGCCGGCCGCTACCTGCTCGCGGTCTGGGTGGGCAACTTCGACGGCACGCCCAACCCCGCGTTCGTGGGGCGCAGCGCCGCCGCGCCGCTGTTCTTCGACGTGCTCGACGGCCTGCGGCCCAGGCTCGCCACCCGCGAGGGGGCGCGGCACCCGCCGCCGAGCCGGCTCGCCGAGGTCGAGGTCTGCGCCACCTCGGGGCTCAAGGTAGGGCCACACTGCCCGCACGCGGTGCGCACCCAGGTGATTCCGTCAGTGTCTCCGCTCGGCAGCTGCGACGTGCACCGGGCCTTCGCCGTCGACGACGTCACCCACCAGCGCCGCTGCCGCCCTGGCCCCGGCTCGCACCTCGAGGTGTTCGAGGTGTGGCCCAGCGACGTGGCGCGGCTGTTCGAGCGCGCCGGCCTGCCGCGCAAGAGCCCCCCGCCGCTGGGTGAAGCGTGCGACGACGACGCGCTGCTCTCCGAGCGGCCGCCCCGCATTCTCTCGCCGCAGCCCGAGGTCACCTACCACCTGCGGCGCGACGTGCCCGAGCAGGCCCACCTGCCGCTGCTCGCGCACGCCGACGGGGCCGCCCACGCCCTGACCTGGTTCGCGGGCTCCGAGCTGCTGGGCACGGTGAAGCCGGGAGAGCCGCTCGAGTGGTCTGCCCCGTCGGGCCACTACGAGCTGAGGGCGGTCGACGATCGCGGCGGCGTCGCACACGTGCGCGTCACCATCGCGTGGAACGAGTGACCTTTTTGGTGGTACTCGTGCGAGATCACCTTTGAAGGTACCTTGAGGAGAAGGAACATGCGTCTGCGCTTCGGAGCGGCAGTGGTGTTGGCGGCGTCTTTGCTGTTGCTCGGCTGCAAGAGCGAGCCGGCGATCTTCCTGGGCTGCCACGACACCGGCGAGAAGCTCCCCGGCGCGCCGGGCACCAAGTTCAAGGTGCAGTGCCCCCAGCTGTGCACCCAGCAGCGCGTCTGGGGCGGGGCCGACAACGACTACACCATCGACTCGAGCATCTGCATGTCGGCGATTCACCACGGCGCGGTGCCGGCCGCGGGCGGCGAGACCACCGTCAAGATCGGCACGGGCAAAGACGTGTTCAAGGGCAGCACCGAGAACGGCATCACCACCGCCGACTGGAAGGGCAAGGTCGACAAGACCTTCAGCTTCTAGAAGGCGCCGCGCGCCAGAGCTCAGCTGTCGGCCTTGGTGGTGACGTCGTCGGTCGACTCGAGCTCGGCGGCCGTGCCCTCGCTGAGCACCGACTTGCGAATCGCCGAGGCCGAGAGCATGTCGGCGCGCAGCATGTTGGTGAAGCCCGCCACCTCTGAGGCTCCGGCCGGGGCGTGGGTGCCGGCGAGGTACTGCTCGAGGTCTTGCTTCATCGCCTGGGCGGTGGGGTAGCGCTTCTCGGGGTCGCGCTGCATCGCGCGGGCGATGACCTTCGCGAGCGCCTCGGGCGCGTGCGGGGCCTGGCGCCGCACGTCGGGAACCGGCTCTTGCAGCACCGCCAGCATGGTGGCGTAGTCGGTGGGCCGCTTGAACGGGTGCACCAGGGTCAGCATCTCGTAGAGAATCAGCCCGAGGGGGAAGATGTCAGACCGGGCGTCGAACACCCGGTCACCCGGCTTGGCGTGCTCGGGCGCCATGTAGGTGATCTTGCCCTTCAGGGTCGACGACGGGGTGCGGTCGCTCGAGTCGAAGGCCTTGGCGATGCCGAAGTCCGACAGCTTCACGTTGCCCAGCGTCGAGACCAGCACGTTGTGGGGCGAGACATCGCGGTGGATGATCGGCATCGGCGCGCCTTCGGCCCCCACCGTGCTGTGCGCCGCCCACAGCCCCGCGCAGACGTCGGAGGCGATGCGCGCCGCCACGTGCGGTGGAAACGGCTGGCGCATGCGCACCGCGGTGCGCAGCAGGCGGTTCAGGTCCGAGCCGTCGACGAACTCCATGATGATGAAGAACGTGTGGTCGAGCTGACCGACGTCGAAGATCTGCACCACGTTGGGGTGCGAGACGCGCGCCGCCAGCCGCGCCTCTTGCAGGAACATGTCTCGAAACGACGCGTCGGCGGCCAGGCCCGGCAGAATGCGCTTGAGCACGATCTGCTTCTCGAAGCCGCCCATCGCGTGCTGGCGGGCGAGAAACACCTCGGCCATGCCGCCCGCGCCCAGGCGGCGCAGAATCTCGTAGCGCCCGAAGAACGCCGGCCCGCCCGCGCCCGGAGGCAGCGGCGTCTTCGACAGCTGGGTCATGTGAGGCGACGAGCTGGCGCGCTCGGGAGCGTGGGGGTGGTGCCGCTGGAACTCGGCGATGTCGGCCGGCGTGGGCGCGAGCGGCAGGCGCCCCAGCACGTCGACGAACGCCGCCGAGGGCAGCGCCTGCGCACAGGTCGAGCAGCTCAGCTCGGGCGTGCCGGGGTCCGAGAGCTGCTGCAGCGCGGCCACGTCGAGGTCGAAGGCGTTGCTGTGCCCCACCGGGCAGTCGAGCGCGCCGCGCACGCTGAGCAGGCGCGCGCTGGGCGGCAGCTTGTCGAGCTCGTGCTGCAGCAGGGGCACCGGGGCCTTCACCACGAAGCACTCGGCGCCCTCGACCTTCCACAACGCGCGCAGCGCCTCGAGGCCCCCCGGCGTCGACGACGAGACGTTCTCGAGGTTCACCACCACCCGCCCCTCGATGCTGTCGATCAGCTGGCGGAAGCTGCCGATGCGCTGCAGCTCGCCCGAGAGCCACAGCCCGGTGATGTTGCCCTCGACCAGCTTGTCGAAGCGCAGCACCTTGGCCTCTTCGCCCAGCAGGCCGGCGATCTCGGGCGGCGGAGTCGGCGCCTGGGTCGACGCGGCATACGAGAAGTAGGTGCGCGGGTCGTCGTCGAAGGTCGCCGCCTGACGGCACTTGGGGCAGCTCACCACCGGCGTCTCGAAGCGCTTCACCGCCTCGTAGTCGCGGCGCAGGTCGACCAGCACCTGGGTGTCGGTCTCGCAGCCCGGGCACAGGTACGGCGCGAAGAAGGTGATGAGCTGCCCCGGCTCACCGAAGCGCGCCACCATGTTGAACTGGGCGATCACCGAGGGCCGCGCGTTGATGAAGCCCAGGTAGCGGGTCTGCAGGGCGGCGAGCGCCGCCATCCACTCGCGCACTCCGAACGAGGTGACCCGGCGCACCTTGTCGAAGTCGACGACGATGACCGGCCCGGTGGCCATCTCGAGAAAGCGGTGACGGTCGAACCGCTCGTCGATGACGCCTACCAGCCGCACCACCGTGCCCTGCGGCAGGGTGGTGCGGGTCATGTCGAAGCTGGGGGCCATGGTCGCTTGCGGGTCGCGCGATTATCGAGCACCGACGAAGCGCGTCAAAGACCTACATCTTTTCTCGCCGCCCCACCCTTTCGCCAGGCGAGAAGCCACGTAGAATTGCCCTGCGGTGACGGCGTCTCCCCTTCTCAAGCAGGTGCTGTTCGTCTCGGCGAGCGAAGCGCTGCGGCAGTTCGGAGACCGGGTGCTGCGCTCGGCGGGGCTCGCGGTCACCTCGGCGCCGAGCGCCGCCGCTGCCCGCGAGTCGCTCGCCGCCCGGCGCGCCGACCTGGTGGTGGTCGACCTCGCCGACGCTCCGCAAGAGGCCTCGGGCGCCATGGTCGACCTGCTGGGCCAGCTGCGCGAAGAGAGCCCCTCACCGCAGGGGCCCCGGCTGCTGGCGCTGGTGCGGGTGCGCTCGGCCGACCACTTTCGCGCGCTGTTCAGCAAGCGGCGCATCACCAACTTTCTGGCGGTGGGTGAAGACGAGACCCTCGAGCCGCGCGAGCTGGCGGTGACCGCGCAGAAGCTGGTGTCTCGCCAGCTGTTCGGCCTCTCGCGCTACCTGGGCGGTAGCCCACGCCTCGAGACCATGGAGCTCGACCGCTCGGAGCAGAAAGACGCGGTGGTCGACCGCGCCGAGGCGTTCGCGGTCGAGGCCGGCTGCCACCCGCGCGTGGCCCAGCAGATCGCGATCGCGGTCGACGAGCTGGTCACCAACGCGCTGTACAACGCCCCGGTCGACGTGAAGGGCGCCGCGCTCTACGCCCACCTGCCCCGCTCGACACCCGTGAAGCTCGACCAGCGCATCGTGATTCAGCTCGCCAGCGACCCTCACCGGGTCGCCATCTCGGCGCTCGACCCGTTCGGCAGCCTGCTCCCCGACATCGTGATGGACTATCTCTCGCGCTGCTTCGCCGAGCGCTCGCCGTTGATGAGCCCGCAGCGCGGCGGCGCGGGGCTCGGCCTCTATTACCTGTTCAACCTGCTGCACAGCTTCATCATCGACCTCGAGCCCGGCCACGCCACCGAGAGCATCGGGCTGCTCGACATCAGCAAGAGCTACCGCGCCTACGCCGCGCGCGGCCGGTCGTTCAACCTCTTCGTCGGGCCGCCATGAACGTCGCCCTGTCTGCCGACGGGCGGGCGCTGACCTTGAGCGGGCCGCTCTCTGAGAAAGACGACCTCACCCGGCTCGCCGCCCAGCTGAGCGGCGAGGTGCGAGTGGACGTCGGGGGCGTGGGCCGCATCAACTCGGCCGGGGTCAAGGGGTGGATGAGCTTCGTCGCCGCGCTCCCCGACTCGGTTCAGCTGGTGTTCGAGCGCTGCCCCGCGGGCTTCGTCAGCCAGCTCAACATGGTGGCCGGCTTCATCGGCAAGGGCCGGGTGGCGTCGGTGGCGGTGCCGTACACCTGCCCGTCGTGCGGCGAGAGCGCCGACCCCATCGTGTCGGTGAGCCCGCTTCGAGACCTGCCGGCCACCCACGGGCCCTGCCCCAGGTGCGGCGCCATGCTCGAGCTCGACGTCTCGCCCGACGAGTTCCTCGCCTTCTTGCAGGGCTGAGGGGCCCGGCTTCAGCCCACCTTGCGCGCCGGTCGCGCCGACTTGAGCAGCGCGCGCAGCTGTGCCTGGCCGCCCTCGGCCAGCTCGACGATCTGCATCGCCAGCCTCAGCTCGCCCGAGTCGCCGCGCTGCCGCCGCACCACGCGCGCCCGACAGCTCACCGAGCCGCGGCTGCCGAACAGCAGCGCCTCGGCGAGCGCGCCGACCTCGAGCGCCGGCTCGACCCCCAGCGCGGCGACCGCCAGAAAGCCCGACTCCGAGAGGTCGATCATGCGCAGGTAGTTCGTCACCTTGCTGCCGTCGCGGCGCAGGCGCACCTTGATCTTCATGCGCCGCTCGAGCGGCACGCGGGGCGACACCCGCGGCACCTCTTCTTCGGCCTCGGGCTGCTGCTGCTGCTGCGCTTCTTGCGCGGCGCCCGCCACCACGAAGCGACCGATCATGTGCTGCTGGTCGCCCGGCAACCCTTCGAACTCGACGCCCAGCTCGTAGCCCGGCGCCACCGGGCGACAGCGCACCACCCGCACCCGCGCCACCAGCGGCCCTTCGGGCAGGGTGAAGCCGATCGAAAAGCGCTCGTCTGGCACGCAGGCGTTCGGCGTCGCCAGCAGCGCGCCCGACTCGCTGACGTTCAGCAGCCGCCCCTTCAGCGGCTCGTCGCCGGCGCGCACCACCGCCACCTCGATGCGCTCGCTGTGGCGCAGGTGACGGCGCTGCTTGACGCCCACCGCGGTGGCCAGCGCTTCGAGCGTGCGCGGCTTGAACCGCTGCTTGCCCATCACCACCGTCGCATTGGGCACCTTCGAGGCGCGCGCCAGGTACTGAGGGTTGGGCTCTTTGGGCGAGGCCAGCACCACCTGAATGTGGCGGTACTGCTTCAGCTTGAGCAGCCCGGCGAGCTGGTCGAGCGCGGTGCGGCTCCCCAGCACGTTCATCAGCACCGCGGCGGGGCGCAGCTCGGTGATCTTCAGCGCCACGTCGTCTTCTTCACACTCGACCCGGGTGATCTCGACCCGCTCGAGCAGGTCTCCCACGCTGCGCAGCGGGCCGTGGGGGCTGGCGAACAGCACCGTGGGCACCACCTCGACCACCTGGCGGCCGAGCTCCTGGCAGCGGCTCAAGCCGTCGAGCGCGCAGCGCAGCAGGGTGGCCGCCGTCGAGGCGTCGGTGGGGAAGACCGCCGCCGCGAAGTGCGGGTGCACCGGCACGGCTCCGCGGTCGCGCTGCTGCCGTCGCACGAAGGTGCGCTGGGCCCGCCAGGCCGCGTCGACCACCGCGCTGCGGGTCACCTCGGGCAGCGCGCAGAACACCGCGCCTTGCGAGTACCAGTAGAGCTCGGGCGAGCCGGTGGGGAGCAGCGCGGCGCCCACCGCGTCCATCAGCCGCTGCATCGAGCCCGCCGGGCCCGACTCGAGACCGCTGCCGGCCTCGAGCATGCCGGCGAGCATCGCCACCGGCTTGCCGGTCTCGGCCGCGCGCTCGAGTGACTGGGCCAGCGCCTGCTCGGCGATCGCCGCGATGCGCGAGCTCGCCTTGCCGCGCCCGGCGATGGGGCGCAGGGTCGCCTCGTCCCACCGGGTGGCCCACAGCCGCGAGGGAGACGGCCCGCCGATCAACACCTCGAGGGTACCGCCCCCGCGAAACAGCAGCGCGATGCCACCGTCCTCGAACACCTCGGTCGCGAGCTTCGCCACCGGAGGGCCGATCGCCCCCACCGGCAGCAGCACCCCGGCCGCGCTCGCCGCCCCCAACCGCACCCGGGCCGCGTCGAGCGACTCGACCGTCTCGAGCGGCAGGTGCTGCTCGAGCAGGCGCTGCACCCGGCCGGCCGGCTCGGCGTGCGTCTCGACCACCGCGAAGAGCTTCTGGGTCACGCCTTGCCCACCAGTCTCAGGTGCGGCGCCGCGGCGCGCGGCGGCGGCGGCTCGGGCTCGAGCGGCGAGCCGACCTGCTCGAGCGCCTGTACCCAGGCCGCCACCTCGGCGTCACCCGCCATCACGCCCGACCCTTCGAGCGCGACGGCCAGCGCACGCGCGTCGGGGTAGCGGTGGTCACGCGACTTGGCGATGGCCCGCGCCACGATGGCGTCGAGCGCCACCGGCGCCTCGCGCCGGCGGGCCGACGGAGGTGGCGCCTCTTCTTCGATCAGCGCCGCGAAGGTGCTGAGCTCCGAATCGCGCTGGAAGGGGTGCTGCGAGGTGAGCAGCTGGTAGAGCACCAGCCCGGCGGCGAACACGTCGTTCTGGGGCGAGATGGCCCCCGCGCCCGCCCCCCGAATCAGCTCGGGCGCGATGTACGGGGTGTTGCCCTTCAACAGCGAGGTGGGCGTGTGCATCATCACCTCGGCGGCGCGGGCGATGCCGAAGTCGGTGACCTTCACCGCGCCGTCGCGCGAGACGATGACGTTGTGCGGGCCGAGGTCGCGGTGAATGATGGGCTGCGGCGCGCCGTGCGCGTCGACGCTGGTGTGCGCCGCGTGCAGGCCGGCGGCGATGCCGGCGGCGATGCGCGCCGCCACCGGCACCGGGCAGGGCCTGCCCGCCTGCTCGGCGCGCTCGAGCAGCGTGCTCAGGTCGAGGCCGGCCACGTACTCCATCACGATGAAGAACTGCTCGTCTTCGCTGCCCACCTCGTGAATCTGCACCACGTTGGGGTGGCTCACCTGCGCCGCGCGCCGCGCCTCGGTGAGGAACATGTCGACGAAGCCGCGGTCGACGGCAAAGCCGGGGAGAATTCGCTTCACCACCACGATCTTCTCGACCTCTCCGCCCGCCCTCGCGGTCTGGCGGGCCAGAAACACCTCGGCCATGCGCCCCGCGCCCAGCGCCCGCACCTGCTGGTAGGCGCCCATCACCAGCGCACCGGGGCCGAAGCGTGAGGGCTGAGGTTTCTCGGGCCGCGCGTCGGCAGGGCGCTTGAGCAAGGCATCGAGCGCGTCGGTGCGCTCGGCCACCGGGAGCTTCGCCGCCGCCGCCAGCTGAACCTCGCTCCACCTGAGCGCCGAGGGCCGGCCGCACGAGGGGCAGGCGCCGTGGGCCGGAGCGCTCTTGCCCAGGAGCCGGGCTTCGACGCTGACGAACATCTCGCCGTGCGCCTCACAGCTGAGCGCGGCGCGCACCGACCACAGGCTCACCCGGCCCGACGCGAGCAGCGTAGCGTCGCTCGCCACCCGCTGCACCAGCTCGAGGGGCACGTCGCCCAGCACCACCTCGGCGGGCGCGCGCCGAACCAGCTCGACCACCCGGTCGAGCCCCTCGGGCGTGTGACGGGTCACGCACCCCAGTGAGACGAACACCGGCCCTTCGGTGTCGTCGATCACCCGCTTCATCGGGTCGCGCCCGTCGAGGTGACCGGCGAGCCGCAGCGCGGTGAAGCGGCCGTTGAACTCTTTGTGCACCTTGAGGGTGGCGTTGACGTCGGGCCGCGCGCCCGCCAGCAGCGCGTCGAACGCCGGCGGCGACTGCGGCAGCGGCGCCGCCGCCACGTACGCGAAGTAGCTCTCGGGGAGGTCGTCGAACACGCCCTCACCGCCGCAGCGCGGGCAGGCCGCCGCCGGCGCCTCGAGGGCGAACAGCTCGCGGTGCGACTTGCGCACGTCGCAGAGCTTCTCGAAGCTCAGCCGGCAGCCGCCGCAGACGTACGGCAGGTAGAACGACACCAGCTGGCCGTGCCCGCCGAACCCGCTCACCATGTTGAACTGCGTGACGATCGACGGGTGACAGTTGATGAAGCCCAGGTAGCTCGGCTGCAGCATCGACAGCGCGCTCACCCAGGCCCGCACCCCGAACGAGGTGATGCGGGTGACGCCCTCGAGGTCGATCGCCACCACGCCTTCGCTGCCCTCGACCAGGTGCAGCGTATCGAGCGTGTCGTCGATGACGCCTGAGAGCTGCAAGACGACCCCGCCCGCCCAGCGACGGGGTCGACCTTCAGATGCGGCGGCTCCATGGGAGACCCCGCATGGTACGGCCGGCCCCATGGGCGCAGCAATGTGCGCATCGCTGGCGGCGCGTTGATCAGCCGATCAGCACGGCCTTGTCGGTCGATGTCGCACGAGATCAGTTCCTCGCGCGCTCGCGGCGCAGGTGTAGAGTTCGCCTCAAGCGAATGGCCGCCGATTCTGCCGGCAGCTTCGACGCCGAGTACCGGCGCATGTGGGCGAGAATCCGCCACACGCCCGAGCGCGACGCGGCCGAGGTCGAGGCGCTGTGGAAGATGCTGCAGCTTGCCCCCGGGGCCCGGGTGCTCGACGCCCCGTGCGGGTACGGCCGGCTCTCGCGACGCGTCGCGCTCGCCGGCGCCCGGGTGCTCGGGGTCGACGCCTCAGCGCCGCTCATCGAGGTCGCTCAGGCAGAGCGCGGCGAGCTGGGCCCCGCGCAGCTCGCGTACCGGGTGCACGACCTGCGCGGCCCCTTGAGCGAGAGCGGCTTCGACGCGGCGTTCAACGTCTTCACCTCGCTGGGCTTCCTCACCGAGGCCGAAGACCTCGACATCTTGCGCACCGTGCACGCCGCGCTGCGACCGGGTGGCCGCTTTCTGCTCGAGACCATGCACCGCGACATGGCGGCGGTTCGGGCCGCCGAGGGCGCGTCGCTCGCGCTCCGCCTCGACGACGGCACGCTGTTTCAGCACCAGGCGGTGTTCGACGCGCTCGCCGGCCGCACCCGCCTCGACTTCTGGTGGTGGGGCCCCGACGGCCGCGGCGAGAAGTCGGTCGAGTTCCGCACCTACTCGCTGACCGAGCTGGTGGCGCTGCTCGAGCGCGCCGGCTTCGCGGTGCTCGAGCTGTACCAGGGCTACACCGGCAAGCGCTTCGAGCCCAACGGGCGCGGCGTGGCCCAGCCCCTCTCGATGGTGGCTGAGCGCCGGTGAGCCTGCTCGTGCTGCTCTTGCGCACCTCGTGGCCGAAGCTGCTGCTCGGGGTGGTGGGTGGGCTGGTGGCCGGCGCCTGCACTCCGGCGATGATCGTGGTGGTGACCTCGACGCTGGCGCGCGGCGAGCTCTCGGCCGCCGACGCCCAGCGCTTCGGCGTGCTGGCGGTGGCCACCCTGCTCTCGCGGGCCGGCGCCAGCTTCGCGCTGCTCAGCGTGCACCAGCAGGCGGTCTACGGGCTGCGCACCGCGTGGGCGGCGCGGCTCTTGGCCACCCCCTACCGCAAGCTCGAAGAGCTCGGCTCGTGGCGCATCTTGCACATTCTCATCGACGACATTCACGTGGTCTCGACCGCGCTGGTGCACGTGCCGGCGATGCTGATCAACGCCGCCATTCTGCTCGCCTGCTTCGGCTATCTGGCCTGGCTGTCGGTGCCGATGGCGGTGGCGACCTTCGCGCTGTTCGTGGCGGCGGTGCTGGTGTACCGGGCGCCGATCAGCCAGGCGCTGACGTTCTTTCGCGAAGCCCGCGCCGCGCAGCAGTCGCTCTACAAGGCCTTTCGCTCGATGACCGCGGGGCTGAAGGAGCTGATGATGCACCGCGCCCGCCTCGACGCGTTTCTCGCGCAAGACCTGGGGCCCGCCGCCGCCACGCTGCGCAAGAAGAACCTGCTGACGCTCGGCGTGTACCACCTGGCCTTCAGCGCCGGCCGCACCTTCTTCTTCGTCATCATCGCGCTGATGCTCTTCGCGCTGCCCACCCTGGGGGCGATGGAGCCCCGGGTGCTGACCGCCTTCGCGCTCACCGTGCTCTACATGCAGCTGCCCAGCGAGGCGATCATGGCCTCGCTCGCCGACGTGAACCTGGGCAACGCCGCGGTGCGCACCCTCGAAGAGCACGAGCTGTTGCCGGCGGGCGGGGCCCCGCCGCCTGCAGCGAGCGGGCTGGGCGGCGAGTGGGCCGCGCTCGAGCTGCGCGGCATCACCACCGAGTACCACCGCGAGAAAGAGAACAGCACCTTCACCCTGGGGCCCATCGACCTCACCTTGCGCCGCGGCGAGCTGGTGTACCTGGTGGGCGGCAACGGCAGCGGCAAGACCACCCTGGCCAAGCTGCTGGTGGGCCTCTACGCGCCGAGCGCGGGCACCATTCGGCTGGGCGGCGACGACGTGGTCGACGGCAACCGCGACGCGTACCGGCAGCTGTTCTCGGCGGTGTTCGCCGACTGCTTCGTGTTCGAGAGCCTGCTGGGGTTGAGCTCACCCGAGCAGCAGGTCGAGGCCGAGCGCCACCTCACCGAGCTGCAGCTCAACCACAAGGTGAGGGTGAGCGAGGGGCGGCTGTCGACCACCGACCTGTCGACCGGCCAGAAGAAGCGGCTGGCGCTGCTCACCGCGTACCTCGAAGACCGGCCGTTCTACGTGTTCGACGAGTGGGCGGCCGACCAGGACCCGACGTTCAAGCGCGTCTTCTACGACCAGATTCTCCCCGCGCTGAAGCAGCGGGGGAAGACGGTGCTGGTCATCACCCACGACGACCGGTTCTTCGACCGCGCCGACCGCGTCATCAAGCTCGAGTCGGGGCAGCTGGTGAGCGGCTGAAGGGTCACTTCGCCGGCGCGGGCGGCACGGGCTCGGGCACCGGGTTCTTCAGGGCGGGTATCGACTGCAGGTAGGCGAAGATGGCCTTCAGGTCGTCGTCGTTCAGGTACATGAACGAGTCCCACGGCATGGGCGGGAGCAGCGCGCGGCCCTTGCCCATGCGCTTGCCGGTGCGCATGGTGTCGATGAAGTTCTGCTCGGACCACTCGCCCAGGCCGGTCTCTTTGTCGGGCGTGAGGTTGCGCGAGAAGCTGACTCCCCACGGCCCGGCCCAGGCGGTCATGTCGGCGGTGACCGCCGCCATCCACGGTGAGGGGGCAAGCTTCGGGGGCGCCGGCACCGCCGGCTCGGCGGGCTGGCCCATCAAGAGCCGGCTGTTGTCGTACTCGGGCCCGTTGGGGCCCATCTTCTTGGGGGTGTGACACAGGCCGCAGCCGATGCCGTTGACCAGGTACTCGCCGCGCTTCACCTGCTTCTCTCTCTTGGGGTCGACCTTCTTCTTCGCCTCGGCGGCGAGCGAGGGCACGGCGAGCAGCGCGGCACAGCACGAGACGGCGAGGGCCAGCGAAGCAGGTCTCAAGAAGCCTCCGGGTTGTCTTCAGGGGACGGGTGCGGCGAGCCAGGTTTTTAGCAAGGCGAGCGCCGGCTCATCGACGAGTTTCGTCGCCAGCGGCGGCATCTGCTGCGACGGGTGGCGAGAGCCCAGGCGAAAGCGCAGCGCCTGGGCGCGGGTGCTCTGGCCCGGCGGCAGCCCGGGCGTCTGGAAGCGGCTCTTCTGCTCGAGCGCTTCGCGCAGCCCGGGCCGGGCGCCCGCCACCGGCACGTCGAAGCGCAGCCCCAGCGAGGCCACCGGGTCGCGCGCGTTGTGGCAGCCCCAGCAGTTGCCGTGCAGGTAGCCGAGGGCGGCGCGCTCTTCGGGGCCCGCCGCCGAGATGACCGGCGACTTCACCGCCCACTCGTGCGGCGCGTGGCCGAGGCGGCGCTCGCGCAGCAGCACGCCCAGGTCGACCATGCCCGGCTCGAAGGGCTCGGCGTGGGGCGCGTTGGGGTCGCGCGCGCCAGAGAGCTGCAGCGCCCCGAAGCCGAGCACCGCGTCGCGGCCGTTGCCCTCGTGGCAGGCCCGGCAGTCGGCGAGCGAAGGCAGATCGTGCTTCACCCCGGGGGCAAGCTCGACCACCTCGCGCGCGCCGCCCTCGCCCACCCGCTCGGCGTCGGTCTGGGCGGCGTTCCACGCGTAGGTGGCGTAGGCCCAGCGGCCTTTGGCCTGCTTCTCGAGGAAGCGCGTCTCGACCTTGCGGCCGGCGAACGAGAACTCCTTCCAGAAGCGGGTGCCGACGGGGAAGACCCACGCGTCGGGGTCGGCAGCGTCGATGGTCTTCCCTGAAGGCAACGAGACCCAGCGGCGCTTGCTCGCTCCGTCGGACCACAGCGGGTACTGCGGGCTGTAGCGCCACAGCGCCGGCGCCACGGCGAGCGTGCGCGCGTCGGCGTACAGCCCGGTCTGCGAGAGCAGCGCCGGAGGCCACGCCGGGGGAGCAGCCGCCGCCGCACCGGCCAGCGCGAGGGCGACGAAGCTCACTTCGGCCAGAGCTGACGCGAGAGCTCGAGGCCGTCGAAGCACGGCCAGCCCTCGATGTAGCGCCCGTCTTTCGGGTCGAAGCGCACGATGTGCAGCTCGGTCATGTCGATGCGGCGGCCGGTGGGCGGGCGCCCCATGAAGCCGCCCTTGTCGGTGCCCGTAAGGCGCAGAATCGCGAACACCAGGTCGCCCTCGGTGATGACGTGCTCGCACGAGTACTCGAGGTCGGGAAAGGTCTTGAGCAGCGACTGCGCGATGGCCTTCACGTTGTCGCGGCCGCGGCTCTCGTTCCAGTGGGTGAAGTAGGTCTCTTTGAGGTGCCGCTCGGCGGCCTCGGCGCTGCCCTTGTTGAAGATGCCGTCGATCGCCTTCCAGTACGTGTCTTTCGTCTCTTCGGGGTCACGTGGGGTCTCCTTTTTCAAAAGCCCAGCTGGGTGAGCATCTGCAGGCGGCTGAACTTCACCCACAGCTCGGTGATGCGGCCGTCTTTCACGCGACCGAAGTGCAGGCCGAAGGTGTTGATGCGCTTCTCGGTGGGAGCGCGGCCGAACAGCGGCCCCAGGTGGGTGCCGGTGGCGCTCCAGCGAACCGCGGTGAGCTCGCCTTCGCTCACCGTGTCTTCCACCTTCACCTTCAGATCGGGGAAGGCCGCCCGGGCCGGCGCGATCCACTCGCTCCACAGCGCGGCGGCGGTGCGCTGCTTCTCCGAGTCGGTGAAGATGGTGATGAGCTGCGGTGAAACCAGCTCGTCGAACAGCCCGCGGTTTCCCCGGTTCATCACCTCGTCGGTGATTCGGGTGAACAGCTCCTTGTTCGTCATGACCCGAGAGGCTACCCAATTCGGTTAGCGTCGGGGGCCGGTGAATGCGCTGCTGCCGTTCGAAGGCTGGCTGCTGAGCCGAAGCCCCCATGGGCTGGTGCTGCGCCGCCCCGCCACCGGCGTCGAGCTGAACCTCGAAGACGACACCGCCGCTGCGTGTGTGCAGGTGCTCACCCGCGCGCGAAGGGGCGCCACGCGGCCACAGCTCGAGGCGGCGGCGGCGGCGCGCCTGGGGCGCGAGGCCAGGGCGTTGGTGGCGGCGCTGCTCGAGCACCGGGTGCTGCGAAGCAGCGCGCCGGCGCGCCGGGCCGCGGCGGCGCAGGTCGTGATGATGTCGAGCCACGGGCGGGTCTGGGCGACGCTGGCGAAGGCCACCCCGTGCCGCGACTGCCTGCGCCTGCGCCTGGCCGCCCGGCCGAGCCAGGCCGCGCTGGCCGCACCGCTGCTCCCCCCGCTGCGCGCCGAGCTGGCGCTGGCGCTGGCCGAGGCGCCGCTGCGCCCGGGCGAGGTGCTGCGCGTGGGCGAGGCGCTGCCGGTGGCGCGGCTCGCCCTGCTCGAGCACCCCGACTGCCGGCGCTGCGCCGAGCCGCGCACCGCGCGCGCCATCGCCCAGGCGCTGCGCGCGCCGCCCCGCCGCGCCGAGCCCGCAGCGCACCGCGCGCTGCGCGACCCCGAGCTGGGCCCACTCGAGCTGCACCGCGTCGACCCGCCGCGCGGCCAGTACCCGATGAATCAGCCGTTCGCGTGGGGCAGCGTGCACCTGCACCGCGAGCTGCAGGGCGCCGCGTTCTCGTCTTCGACCCTCGGCGGGCTCTACAGCTCCGGGCCGCGCTGCGCGCTGCTCGCCACCAGCGAAGGGGTCGAGCGGCTGGCCGTGCGCGGCGCGCGACCCGACGTCTGGGCGCGCGCCAGCGCCGAGCGCCGCGCCGTGCCGCTGCACCAGCTCTACTCGTGGGCGAAAGCGGCCGACGCGCGACGGGTGCGCCCGTTCAACCACGCGCTGAGCCTGCACGACGGCACGCCGCGGCTGGTGCCCTTCGAGAGCGTGGCGGTGGGCGTGCCCGCGCGCGCCCTGCCGCACGCGCTGCACCGCCAGCCGTTCTACACCGGCGCCGCCTCGCACCTGACGCTGCCGCGGGCGGTGCTCCACGCCACGGTCGAGCTGCTGGTGCGCGACGCGTTCATGATCAGCTGGTACCGCCGCCGCGCGCTGGCCGAGCTCGCCTGGCCCCGAGCGCCCAGCGCCACGGTGCGCGGGCGCGCGCGCTACCTCGAGCGCGCCGGCCTGAGGGTCGAGCTCTTTCACCTCACGCTCGACGTGCCGCTGCCGCTGGTGCTGCTGCGGCTCACCGCCACCCGGCGCCGCGGCCACTGGCCGAAGGGCGGTGCGCTGCTGGTGCCCGCGGGCGGCTTCGACCCGATGGCGGCGCTCGAGCACGCCCTCGGCCTGTCGTGCGCCCAGTACCTCTCGCTCGCGCTGCAGCCGGCGCCGTTCAAGAACCCGCTCGACCCGGCCGCGGTGCGCGCGCTCGGCAAGCAGCTGCAGTTCTGGCCCGCGCTGGCGCGCTACCTCGACCCGCGCAACCGGCACGCGCACGACTTTCTGGGCGCAGGTCGCCCGGTACGGCAGCCCTTCGAGTCGCTGTCGCGAGCCGCCGCTACCGTGGCCTCGACGGGCGAGAAGCTGCGCGCGGCGGGCCTCGACTGGCTGGCGGTGCGGCTGACCGACGCTCCCGCCCGACGCTCGGGCTTCGAGACGGTGAAGGTGATCATCCCCGGGCTGCTCGACGCGGCGCGCAGCCGCGAGGAGATGGACCTGCGATCTCCGCGACTTCACCGCGACTGGCCGCTGGCACGCGCCGGGGTCCACACGTTTCCCCACCCGCTGTACTGATCAGGGGGAAAACGTGCGCAAAGAACCTCCGTTGACGAAGGTGACGAACGCCCGCAACAATTGCGCCCGCAGTCGCAGTAGGGGCCCCCGACGAAAGCCGGGGGCTTGCCAGAATCTCCACCTAAAGCCCTCCGCCACGGTGACGGTTCCAAAACCCGGAGCACACACCATGAAGCTCATCGTGAAGTCCGCTGTGGTGAAACCGCCCAAGAAGAAGAAGAAGGCCGCGATCGTTGCTGCAATGAAGGTCGCGATCGTCGCCGCGATGTAGTGCGGTAGCGGAACGAAAAACCTTTCACGGTCTGAATGGCCTGCCTCGTGTTGCTACGAGGCAGGCCATTCTCTTTGGGCGAGCGAGAGCAAGAGCTCGACCGCGCGACCGAAGCGCGCGGTGCTCTGCGCCAGCGGCCCCGCGAAGCGCCGGCGCCACGACGGTGGGTCGCGCAGCAGCATCAACAGGTAGGGGAAGTAGCACGCCACCCGCAGCGCCGCAGAGATGAACGCCGCGCGCCGAACCTGCTCGGGCTTCACCTTCACCCGCGCGCGCTGCACTCCGCGCAGGTAGCCCGCCAGCACCGCGTCGAGGTAGCGCGCGCCCTGCTCCACCGGCACCAGCAGCCACATCAGGTCTCCAGCGATCATCTGGCCGAGGTCGACGCCGAGCGCGCCCTCACCCACGAACGCCCAGTCGATGGCCACGGTGCGTGACCCGCGGGCGAAGAGGTTGGCGCGGTACGCATCGAAGTGACACAGCGTCTGCGGCAGCGCATCGAGCGCGTCGAGCAGCGCGCCGGCGTGCTGGTACAGGTGCAGCACCCGAAGCTGCACCGGCACCTCGAACGCGCGCTTCACCTTCGGGTCGGCCCAGGTCTTGGGGTCGGCGAGCAGCTCGTGCCAGGCGTCGCGGCCCTCGAGCGCCTGCCGCAGCCAATCGCGCGACACCCACGGCGCGCGCGGCACGCGCCCGAGGTTCGCGGCGCCGAACTCGCCCAGGGCCCGGGCGGCGCGCGCGTGCTGCGGCAGCGACCAGCGCCCGCCGGGGTCGCCCACGTCTTCGAGCCACAGGCAGCGCTGGCCCTTCTGGGCGCCGGCGGTCTCGCCGTAGAAGCGGGGAATGGTGAGGCCCTGCTCGCGCACGCCGCGGTGGCCCGACGCGTAGAACAGCGCCTCGCGCTTCCAGCTGTTCCAGTAGCGCAGCGAGTCGGGCTCGTCGGCGGGGCGCTGGGCGATCTTCACCACCGCCGAGAAGCGGCGCTGGGTGCGGCCGACGTCGGCGGCGCCTTCGCAGCGCCACAGGCCGGCGGTGGCGGGGTTGAGCGCCTCGAACGCGATCGGCCGCATCACCGCCGCGACCAGGCTGGCGCGCGGCGCTTCGAGCGCGGCGCGGGCGACGCCTTCGATGAAGTCGGGGTGAGGAAACATGCGCGGAGCAGACGATAGGCCGCTAGCCTGCGGCGCGGTCAGCAGAAGTTACGCTCGGGCAGGGCAGCGTGTCGTTCAGCCGCGGGCCCCGGCACGTGCGGCGTGAACGCCCGTCGGGAAAGGTGAAGCGTGAGCGTGCCCCTGCCCGGCCGTTCGCGCTGCGCGCTGCATGAAGAGTTCACCCGCCCGACCCGGTGTGTAGACTGTGCCCCCTCGTGGCACTGCTGACGTCACCCACCGACGCGCTGGTTGCGGGGGCCCCCGAGCCGTACCTGCAGGCGCTCCGCAGCTACCGGCTGGGCATGGCGGGGCTGCACACCCGCGCGTCTTTGGCCCTGGGCCAGGCGCTCACCGCGCTCGAGCCGCACCAGGGCTTTCGCGCCCAGGCGCTGGCGCTCGCCGGCCTGGTCTCTCGCGCCGACTGTGACTGGGAGCTCGCCTCGCGGCAGCTCGCCGACGCCGCCGAGCGCCGGCAGGCGAGCGCGCCGCAGGCCGCGCGGGTGCACCTCGCGCTGGCGGTCGAGGCGCTGGCCGCGGCGGGGCTGATCAGCGAAGCGCAGCGGTTGATCGAGGCGTGGCCGGCGCGCGCTCCCGCCGGCGCCGAGCCCGGCACCGACCTCGCCAGCGCGGTGGTGCACCTGGTGCGCGGCAACTTCGCCGAAGGCGTGCAGCTGTGCGGCGCGGTGCTGCGCTCGGACCCCGCCTCGCCCTGGGCCACCCTGCTCGAGCTCGAAGGCAAGCTCGAGCTCGGCCGCGGCCCCGAGGTCGAGGCCGGCGCCCAGCAGCTGCTCGGGCAGCGAGAGCAGGCGGGCGAGCTCGACGAGCTCTACGTGCGCACTGCGGTGCTGGTGGCGCGGCAGGCGGTCGAAGCGCTGTGGGCGCCCGGCGCCGCGCCCGGCCCTGCCGAGCAGGCGCGCGCCGAGCGCGCCGTCGATCGCCTGCTCGGCTGCACGCCGCCGTTCGAGCGCTACCGCGCGCACGCCTTCGCCCTGCAGGCGCAGCTGCTCGAGCTCAGGCGCCCCGGGGCGGGGGCGACGAAGCTCAAAGCGGCGCTCGCCCTGCTCGAAGGCAGCCACACCCTGCTCGACCAGGGCACGCTGATCGCCCGCCAGGCCGCGTTTCACGCCGGGCGCGGGCAGCTCACCACCCGCCCGCTGATCGCCCGCGGCCGCGACCTGCTCGGCCGCATCGGCGCCGACGCACGCTCGCAGGCGCTGGCGCAGGTCGAGGGGTCGCCTGAGGTGAGCAACTCGCTGTTCGCGACCAACTCGATGATGGGCCGCTCGATGATGCAGGCCTCGCTGGGCGGCGACGACGTCGAGCTGCAGGCGGTGTTCAAGGTCAACGAGGCGATCTCTTCGGTGCTCGACCTCAACGAGCTCTTGCAGCGCGTGCTCAACGAGGTGGTGAAGCTGCTCAAGGCCGAGCGCGGGGCGCTGCTGCGCCGCTACAGCGACGGCCGCATCGAGTGCGTGGTCGCGCGCGGGCTGGTGCCCGACAAGGTGAAAGAGGGCACCGACGAGATCTCGTTCTCGGTGGTGCGCGAGGTCGAGCGCACCGGCCTGGTGACGCTGACCGACAACGCGCAGGTCGACGAGCGCTTCCGCGGCAAGGCGTCGGTGATGGCGGGAGACATTCGCTCGCTGATGTGCGCGCCGCTCAAGACCCAGAAAGAGCTGTACGGGTTCATCTATCTCGACTCGACGCTGCGCTCGCGCATCTTCAAAGAGTCGCACCGCGAGCTCTTGCAGGTGTTCGCCACGCAGGCCGCGGTGGCCATCGAGAACGCGCTCACCTTCGGAGAGGTCGAAGACCTCAACCAGAACCTCGAGGCGCGGGTCGAAGACCGCACCGCGGCGCTCAAGGCCGCCAACCTCGAGCTGGCCGCGAAGATCGACGAGCTGACCAACACCCGGCTCAAGCTGCTCGAGGCCGAGAAAGAGGCGGTCGAGAAAGAGATGCAGATCGCGCGGAAGATTCAAGAGGGCATTCTGCCCACCCGCGAGCTGCAGCAGCACCCGGGCCTCAAGCTCATCGGCAAGGTCGAGCCGGCCACCCAGGTGGGCGGCGACTTCTGGGCGGTGATGCCGCTGGCCGAGCAGCGCACGCTCTTGCTCATCGGAGACGTCACCGGCCACGGCGTGGGCCCCGGAATGCTCACCACCGTCGCCAAGACCTGCTGCGACACGGTGGTGCGCGACAAGGGCCAGGTCGAGCTCAAGGGCATGCTCTCGGTGCTGTCAGACGTGCTGTTCGAGGCGTCGCGCGGAGAGCTGACCATGACCGCGTTCGCGCTGCTGGTCGACCCGCGAGAGAAGAAGCTGCACTACGCGAACTGCGGCCACGTGCTGCCGCTGTTCTTCGACTCGGCGTCGGGGCTGCCCAAGCTCTCGGCGCTGGTGGGCCCCGGCCCGGTGCTGGGGCGCGCCCGGGGCACCACCTTCGACTCGCGCTCGCGCGCCTACCTGCCGCGCGACCGGGTGCTGCTCTACACCGACGGCCTCACCGAGTGCAGCGACCCGCAAGGCAACGAGCTGGGTGACAAGAAGCTGCAGCGCGCGGCGATGGCGGCGGCCACCCAGCCGCTCGAGCAGCAGCTCAAGGCCATCTTCGACACCGCCTACGCGCACTACGCCGGTCACCCGCGCGACGACGACGTCACCGCGGTGCTCCTCGAGCTGACGGAGCTCGAAGCCTGATGCTCTCGCTGCTCGACCGCACCCTGCTGCGCGCCTTCAGCGTGCTCGAGCGGTACGACCGGCGCGCGCGGCCGCGCACCGGCGCCGACCCGACCGCCGGCGCCCTGCTCGCCGAAGGGCGGGTCGCGGCGGGTCGCTATCGCCTCGAGGCGGTGCTGGGCGAAGGCGGCATGGGCCGGGTGTGGCTGGCGGAAGATCAGCTCGAGCACCGGCGGGTGGCGTTCAAAGAGATGCGGGCCCAGGTCGGCGGCGCGCGGCCCGAGCTCGACGTCGCGTTCAAGCGCGAGTTCTACACCATGACGAAGCTGCAGCACCCCAACACGGTGCGCGTCTTCGACAGCGGCATGCTGCCCAGCGGCGACCGCTACATCAGCATGGAGCTGGTGCGCGGGAAGGACCTGTCGGACCTGCTCAAGCGCGGCCCGCTCGAGCTCAAGCAGCTGTACCGCATGCTGATCGACCTGGCCAACGTGCTCGGCTTCATTCACTCGCGGCTCTTCGTTCACTGCGACATCAAGAGCGCGAACATTCGGGTGGCCGAGCGCGGCGCGGTGAAGGTGATGGACTTCGGCCTGATGCACCAGCTGGGCACCCCGGCCGGCGGTCAGCTCAAGGGCACGCCCCACTACATGGCGCCCGAGGTGCCCCGCGGCGGCATCATCGACGCGCGCACCGACCTCTACTCGCTGGGCGTGCTGGCCTACGAGCTGGCGACCGGGCAGCTGCCGTTCACCGGCAAGACGCTGACGCAGATCATCAGCCAGCACCTCGACAAGCCGCCCCCGCCGATGCGCAGCGTGCGGCAGGTGCCCGAAGGGTTCGAGCAGATCGTCCAGAAGCTGCTCGCCAAAGACCCCGCGCAGCGGTTTCAAGACTCGGGCGAGCTGGTGCGTGCCCTCAGCGCGCTCTCGGGCATCAGCGCCGACGTGCAGGACTATGGAGCCCGCACCAGCTACCTGCACTCGGCCGAGCTGATCGGCCGTGACGGCGAGCAGAAGCAGCTCAAAGACGCGCTCGACGCGCTGCTCGCCGGCAAGGGGCGCAGCATTCTGCTCACCGCGCCCGCCGGCGTGGGCAAGACCCGCCTGCTGCAGGAATTTCGCCTCGCGGTGAAGCTCGCCGACGTGCCGTTCTTCATCGGGCACTGCCGCGCCGAGGGTCAGGCTCCGATGGCCGCGCTGGTCGAGGCGCTCTCGCAGCTGGTGTCGATGGTGCCCACCGAGGTGCTGCAGCAGCACGGCCCGGTGCTGGCGCGCATGCTGCCCGCCATCGCCGAGCGCGGGGTGGCCTTCGTGGCTCCGCCGCCCGCAGCGAACCCCAAGGCCGTGCAGTTCGAGGCGCTGCGCGCGCTGGTGCGAGAGACCGCTCGGGTCAGGCCGTTCATTCTCTGCCTCGAAGACCTGCACTGGGCCGACTCGACCACCATCGAGTTCATGAACGTGGTGATTCGCGAGCTGGCGGGCACCAAGGCGATGGTGCTGGGCACCTTCCGCTCGAACGAGGTCGACCGCTTCGCGCCGACCTACGCCACCATCGACGAGAACGTAGCCAGCGAGCTGAAGGTGCTGCCGCTCACGCAAGCCGACGTCACCACCCTGATCGTCACCATGCTGCGCGGCATTCAGCTGCCCACCGCGTTCACCGACGCGATGTTCGCCACCACCGCGGGCAATGCGTTCTTCGTCACCGAGACGATGCGCGCGCTGATCGAGCAGCAGGCGCTCAAGGTCGAGGCGGGCAAGTGGAGCCTGAGCGGCGCGCCGAAGCTGCCCCAGAGCATCGAAGACGCGGTGACGCAGCGCCTCAGCTCGCTGACCGCCACCACCCTGACCTTGTGCCGGTGCATCGCGCCGCTGGGGCGGGTGCTCGACCTCGAGCTGGTCAAGCGCGTCTCGCAGCTCACCGACGAGCAGCTGTTCGCCACCCTCGACGAGCTGGTCGAGCGGCAGTTCCTCACCAAGCTCGAAGAGCAGTACTACTTCTCGCACGACACGGTGCGGGCGGGCATCTACCGCGCGACGCCCGACCACGAGCGCGCCGCGGCGCACGAGCGCATCGGCATCACCCTCGAGGCGCTGCGCTCGCGCGACCTCGAGGCCAACGCCGCCACGCTCGGCTACCACTTCGCGCGCGGCAAGAGCCTCGACAAGGCGGTGCGCTACCTGGGCCAGGCCGGCGCCCGCGCGCTGGGCAGCGGGCTGATGCTCGAAGGCACCCGGCTGCTCTCCGAGGCCGCCGACCTGCAAGAGAAGAACGGGGCGGGCCAGGCCGAGCTGGTCGACGCGTGGGCGCGGCTGGTCGACGTGGGCTCTCTGGCGCACCCGCCCACCTGCGTGAAGTTCGCCGAGAAGCTGGGGCCGGTGATCGAGCAGCGCATCGGCGGCAGCGAGGGCTTCAAGGCCTTCAACGCCGAGGTGCGCCGGCTCGAAGAGCGGCCGGGGCTCACCGGCAAGAAGAAGCTCACCCGCATCTGGTCGGATCAGCCGATCGACCCGCGCAGCGACGACCCGCTGCACCTGGTGCCCAAGCTGGTCGGCTACCGCAACGCGCAGGCGCTGGCGTACGGCGCGCTCGGGCAGACCCCCAAGGCGATGGAGCTGCTCGGCAAGCTGCTCGCCGACAACCCCGACCCCGGGCCGTTTCGCGCCGCCACGCAGATCAGCAAGACGGTGGGCCTGTTCCACATGGGCATGTGGGGCCCGCTGCGCGCCGAGGCCGAGCAGGCGCACGCCTGGTTCGAGAAGCACCTGGCCACCGTCGGAGTGCTCCCCACCCGCATGGTGTGGAACCACTGCGCCACCTTCTACTGGCTGTGCAACGCGCGCGGCGCGATGGGGCTGAGCGAAGACACCGCGCTCTATGACCGGGGCCTCGAGCTGGCGAGCCGCCACGGCTTCGGTGACTGGCGCTTCTTCATGCCGCTCACCCGCAACGCCGCCGCGGCGGTGACCGGCATTCCCGAGCGCATGCAAGACACCTATGGGCCGGTGGCCGACATCATCAAGAAGCTCGGCAACCCGCCCCTGATGGAGGCGCGGCTCAGCCTCTTCCTGCCGGTGTTCTACCTGCAGCGCGCCGAGGTGGCGCTCGCCGAAGCGGCCATCGCCAAGGTCGAGCGGCTGGCGACGGCGTTCAAGGACGCGTGGATGCGAAGGTACGGCCTGGTCTACCGCGCCCAGCTGGCGGTGCTGCAGGACCTCGCCAGGGCCCAGCCCGCGATCGACGCGGCGTGGGCCGCGGTGAAAGAGGTGCCCAGCTTTCAGCGCACCGCGCAGCTGATGGTGGCCCAGGCCAGGGCGCAGGCGCTGACCGACCGCGAGGCGGCGAAGAAGACGGCAGAAGAAGCCGTGACGCGGGCCACCACCGGCCCCACCGCCAGCCCGTGGGACGAGTGCCAGACCCGCCGCGCGCTCGCCGAGGTTCAGCTCGGGGCCGTGGCGGTCGAGGCGGCGCAGGCCGCGGTCGACGCGGCGCGAAAGCACCAACTGCCCCTGCAAGAGGGGCTGTCGCTGTTCGCGCTCGCGGTGGCCGCCGAGAACGTCGACCGGGCGCGCGCCGCGGCGGCCATCGACGCGGCCGAGGCGCAGCTCACCGTGCTCAAGTGCACCGAGCACCTCGCCGCGGTCGCCGCGTGGAGACGCAAGGCCGGCAAGGTGCGGTGAGCCGGCGCGCTGCGCCACCCACATCACCCCTTGTCGTGAGGCGCTGTCTGCACGGCCGGCCGTGAATGGCGTGCTAGCTTCCTCGCGCCGCGACGGGTCGTGCCCCCACGCCGACCGTCGCCTGGAGGTCGAATGACCGCTGCGCGCGTCTTCACCGTGAACCCTTCGCTGATGCTCAAGCCCGACGGCCCGGGCAGCTACGTGGGGTGGCTCGTCGCCCCCACCCTGCCGCGCACCGAGTCGCGGCTCTTCAACGCCACGCTGCCTCAGAGCGCCCTCAACCTCGAAGACGAAGACCTGCAGGCCCTCGACGCGCTGTTCGCTGCCAACGACCCGCGCGCGGCGACCCTCGAGCCGCGGGTGCTCGAGCCGCTGCTGGGTGCGCGCGTCGCTCTCGAGGCGGGCCCCGCCCTGCGCGAGGCGCCGGTCGAGCCCGAGCCCCCGGCCGAGGTGCGCGCGGCGCTGCCGGCCGAGTCGGCGGTAGAGACCCGCGCCAGCGTGGTGCTGCTCCCCAGCGCCTCGGGCTGGCTGTGCTGGAGCCGGAGCAGGGGCTGCTGGCTGGCACTCTCGCTCGACGAGGTGCGGCTGCTCGGCGCGCTGACCGAAGCCCAGCCCCCGCTCGCCGCCGCCGCCGCCATCGGCCTCGAGGGCCGCGCCGGCCAGATCGCCGCCGAGCGGCTCTACTCCACCGGGCTGCTCGTCGACGCAGTCGACCGCGGCGATGAAGAAGACGACGGCGAAGTGGAAGAAGAAGAAGAAGACGAAGACGAAGACGAAGACGAAGGGCTCGAGGCATCGGAGCCCGAAGCGGAAGACGACTTGCCCGCGGCCGAGCCGGGGCCGGTGCTGCAGCGCGCCGCCGACGCGAAGATTCCGGTGTACTCGGTCTACGACAACCCGACCCACACCCCGCTCTCGCTGGGAATGATCGTGGCGATGGCGAAGCAGTACCAGGGCGGAGCCCTCAACGCGCGCTTCCACTTCGTGCCGCAGATGCACCACACCCCCGAGGGCGTCGAAGCGGCGCTGCGCGAGCACGGCCCGGGCGTCTTTCTCTTCGCCGACTACATGTGGTCGAGCGCGTCGAACCTCGAGGCGTCGCGGCGGGTGAAGGCGCTCAGCCCCACTTCGCTGACGATTCACGGCGGCCCCGACGTGCCGAAGTACGAGAAGCCGAACCTCGCGTACCTCGACGAGCACCCGCACATCGACGTCACGGTGCGCGGCGAGGGCGAGGTCACCTGCTGCGAGCTGCTCGAGAAGCTCGCCGACCACACCGCGTGGAGCACACAGGCGCCCGACCTCGAGAAGCTGAGCGCGGTGAACGGCCTCACCTACCGCCGGCCCGGCGGGGGAAGAGGCAGCGAGGCCTACCTGCGCACGCCCGACCGCGCGCGGGTGGTCTCGGTCGACGAGCTGCCGTCTCCGTACCTGAGCGACACCTTCGACGATGCGGCGGTCGGCGAGTGGGTGGCGGCGATTCTCGAGACCAACCGCGGCTGCCCGTACGGCTGCACCTTCTGCGACTGGGGCTCGGCGACGCTCTCGAAGATTCGCAAGTTCTCGCTCGAGCGGGTGATCGCCGAGATCGAATGGGTCGCGAAGCACCGGGTGCCCATCATCTGGGTCGCCGACGCGAACTTCGGCATCTTCGAGCGCGACGTCGAGATCGCCCACGCCATCGCCGCCGCCAAGGCGAAGTACGGCTACCCCAAGCAGTTCTTCGTCAACTACGCGAAGAACTCGACCGAGCGGTTGGTGCGCATCGTTCGCATCTGCGCCGACGCGCAGCTCACCGCCAGCGGCCTGCTCTCGATTCAGACCACCGACGCGGCCACCCTCGACATCATCAAGCGCTCGAACATCAAGGTCGAGCGCTACGAAGAGCTGCTGCAGGCGTTTCGCGACGCGCACCTGCCCATCACCAGCGACATCATGATCGGCCTGCCAGGCTCGACGCTCGACTCGTTCAAGCGCGACCTGCAGTTCTTCATCGACCGCGAGGTGCCGACCGCGATTCACCGCACCCGCATTCTGCCCAACAGCCCGATGGGCGACCCGGCCTACCTCGAGAAGTACCAGATCACCTTCGACGCCCGGCACTTCGTGACCTCGACCTTCAGCTGCAGCGCCGCCGACCTCGAGCACATGGTGCTGCTGCTGCAGTACTACGAGGTCTTCTGGAAAGAGGCGCTGCTCACCTACTGGGTGCAGTACCTGCAACACGACCACGGCATCGACGCCTCGCGGTTCATCAGCGACCTCGCCGACTGCGTGAAGCGCGACCCCAGCGCCACCCCGCTGATCGCCTGGGCCGCGCAGTTCGGCGAGCTGTACATCGGCGCTCCGGGCGGCTGGGCGCCGTTCTTCGAAGAGATCGCCGCGTTCACCACCCGCCAGTACGGCCTCGCGCGCACGGCCGACTTCGAGGTCGCGCTGCAGGCCCAGCAGCAGCTGCTGCCCGACCAGGGCCGCACGTTTCCGCAGCGGCTGCCGCTGGCGCACGACTTCGCCGCGTACATCGCCAACTGCCGCAAGCAGCGCGACGGCAAGGCCGAGCCGCGCACGCTCGGCAGCTTCGGCCCGGCCGAGCTGACGATCAGCGACCCCGCGGGGCTCTGCTACACCAACCAGTACGGCCTGTTTCGCGACCGGCACTCGTCGCTCGAGCTCGAGTCACCGCTGAAGATCGCCCACACCGGGGCGCTGACCGTCGAGGCCCTCGCCGCCAGCTGAGGGGCTCAGAGCGCGAGCACGCGGTCGGCGGCGAGCCGGGGGCCCTGCACCTTCGCCCAGCGCGCCGCCTGCGCCCGCGCTGCCGCCCGCTCGGGGGCGTCGTCGCGCAGCAGCCGCAGCAGGCGGTCGTACAGGTCTTCCGCGGTGAGCGCGTGGTACGGCAGCGCGAAGCCCAGGCCCCGCGCCTCGACGAGCTGGGCGTTGAAGGGCTGGTCGAGCGCGAAGGGCACCACCACCAGCGGCACGCCCACGCCGAGCGCGCGGCCGATGGTGCCCCAGCCCCCGTGCGTCACCAGCGCCGACAGGTGCGGCATCAACAGCGCGTGCGGCACGAACCGCTCGACCCGCACGTGCTTCGCGGGCGCCGCGGTCACCGTGTACTCCTCGTCGGCGAGCGTAATCACCGCCTGCACCGGCAGCTCATTGAGCGCGCGAATCGCCTCGCTCACGTAGTGGCTCACCGCTTCTTGCAGCGCGCGAAACGGCACCGTGCTCACCCCGACCAGCACCCGCTGGGGGCCCCGCTCGAACGCCGGCAACCACCTCGGCGCCTTCGCCTTCTTCCACTCGAACCCCAGCGGCCCCACGTGCACCGACTGCGGCGGCGGCGCGCTCAGGTCGAGCTCTTTCGTCCAACACAAGAGGTGCAGCTGCCCAGACGTGGCCATGGTCACGCTGTCGTCGCGGCTCGGCTCGAGCCCGAGCTTCTTGCGCAGCGGCCCGCTCGGCACCTTCGCCTGCGCCGTCTTCTTCATGTCCGGCCCGAGCAGCGACGGCGCGGTGGCCACCGTCGCCCAACGCACCCCCGCGGCCTGCGCCGCCAGCGCCGCGCCCAGGTGCAGCACGTCGCTCACCACCACCTCGATGCGCTCGCGCTCGAGCACCTGCAGCAGGTGCGGCGCCACCCGCCACGCCAGCACCTCGAACAGCCGCTTCGCGTCGGCCGAGGTCACGCAGTCGAGCATCTGCTCGTGCGTGTCGCCCAGCGGCATGGCGGTGAACCGGCAGCCGGCAGCCCGCGCCGCCTTCTCGGCGCCGGGCTCGGCATAGAGGTCGACCCGGTGGCCGCGCCGCTTGAGCTCGGCGGCGATGGCGAGCAGCGGAAAGACCCGACCCGGACCTACGCCTGGCGCAACGAGAATGCGCATCGGGTCACGCAGCGTAGTCGCTATCATCGCGCCCCGCATGCAACGACACGACCTCTTGCGCAGCGAGACCGAGGTCGACCTCGCCCGGCAGATTCGCAGCATCGCCGGGCAGGTGCGTGAGCTGGCCGCGCAGCTCGACGCCATGAGAGACCTGGGCGCCCGCATGGGGCAGGCCCGCGAGCTCTATGCGCTGCTCTTCTCGGCGGGGGTTCACCAGGTCGAGGCGAGCCCTCGCGCCGGTGGCTACGGCCTGGGCTTCGGGCCCCGCCTGGTGCTCTTCGAAGAGCTGGCCCGCGCCGACGCCGGCTCGGCCATGGCGCTGCTCTCTACCGCCAACGGCGCCGCGCGCGCCGAGGCCGCCGCGAACGCGATGATTCGCCAGCGCATTCTCGGCCCGTGCCTTTCAGACACCACCGGCCGCTTTCTGCTCTCGGTGCCGGGCACCGAGCCCGACCGTGGCTCCGACGCGATGAACTTCGTCTACGACCGAAGCCTGAGCACCCGCGCCCGCGCGGTGAGCGGCGGCTACGAGGTCACCGGCGAAAAGTGGATGCTGAACAACTGCGGCACCGCCGCCGCGTACCTGGTCGCCGTGCAGCTCGAAGGGCAGCAGGGCTTCGCCGGCCGCGCCTACGCCTTCATCGAGGCGGGCAGCGACGGGGTCTCGACCGCGCCCGTCGAGAAGCGCGGCCTGCGCACCGCCTTTCAGGGGCGGCTGCAGCTGAACCGGGTGCGGGTGCCCAAGCCGCTGCTGCTCAAGGGCCCCCGCCTCTCGAAGGCGGCGCTGCGCGAGCAGACCTCGGTGGCCGTGGCCTCGCACGTGCTCGAGCTCGGCGCGTTGAGCTGCGGGGTGGCGCAGGCGGCGCTCGACGTCACCCGTGCGCACGTCGAGACCCGGGTGCAGGGCGGCAAGCGCCTCATCGAGCACCAGGCGGTGGCGCTGCGGCTCGCCGAGGTCGCCCAGGCGCTGGGGGCCGCGCGCGCGCTCACCCGCGAAGGCGCCCAGCTCGCCGACGCGCAGGCGCTGGGCCTCGCCGCCGCGGCGCGCGCCCGCGCTGCCGCCGTCGAAGCCTCGCGCCTCGCCTGCGCCCGCGGCCTCGACCTGGTGGGGAGCCCAGGTGTGCTCGAGTCGCACCCGCTCTCGAAGCTGAGCCGCGACGCCGACACGCTATCGGTGCCGGTGGCCTCGAGCGACCTGTTGCGGCTGCTCGGCGCGCTCAACGAGCACGAGCCCTTCACCGACTGAGCTACAGTTCGCAGCCCGAGAGGTTCTCCAAGTGGCGACCGAGTCGAAACGCTTCCACGAGATGGACAGCCTGCGAGCCTCGGCGATGTTGCTCGGGCTCGTGTACCACGCGCTGTTCTCGTTTCAGCTGCAGACCTGGGACTACTACGCCCACGACCGCGCCAACGGCTACCCGGCCGACGTGCTGCTCGAGCTCGTGCACGGCTTCCGCATGGAGATGTTCTTCCTCATCGGCGGCTTCTTCGGGCACCTGGTGTTCTCGCGCTACGGCTTGAGCGGCTTCATCAAGAACCGCTCGCGCCGAATCGTGCTGCCGCTGGTGATCGCCGGGGCCCTGCTGATTCCCATCGATGTCTTCCTGCGGCAGTGGGCGCTGCGCATGGGCACCCTCACCGCCGAGTACCCCGACCTGAACGCGTGGCTCGCGCGCCCCTTCTACCTGTGGTTCCTCTTCTACATGGCGATGCTCGACGTCTGTACCGTGACCCTGCTGGTCACCGTCGTGCCGCGCATCGGCGCGAACACCAGAGCGCGCTTCGCCTCCGCGTTCGCCGCTCTGGCGAAGAGCCCGCTCAAGGTTCCGCTGCTCGCGCTGCCGCTCGTCGCCATCGGCATGACCGACCCCGGCTGGCAGTTCTTCGACTACGTGCCGGTGCCGGGCTGGCTCGCGTACTACGGCCTGTTCTTCCTCTTCGGCTGGCTGCTCTACGCGCAGGCCGGGCTGCTCGAGTCGTTCGTGCCGGGCCGCTTCGTCTACCTCGGCGCCTCAGCCGCGCTGCTGGTCGCCGACCTCTGGCTCTCGGCGCACCCCGTCGAGGGCTCGCTGGCCTACAAAGCCGGCCTGCTGGCGGTGAAGGCGCTCTACGCCTGGTCGATGGTGTTCGGGCTGATGGGCGTGGCGGTGAAGCACCTCGCCTCGCCGCGGCCGCAGATTCGCTACCTCGCCGACGCCTCGTACTGGCTGTACCTGGTGCACTGGCCGGTGGTGGTGTGGATTCAAATCACCGTCGCCGCGCTGCCGGGGTTCGGCCCGCTCAAGGCCCTCGGAGTGTTCGCCGCCACCCTCGCCTTCGCGCTCGTCACCTACCGCTACTTCGTGCGCTACACGCCCATCGGCAACGTGCTCAACGGCCCGCGCGACCGCCCCACCCCCGCGCTGGCCGGAGCCAAGGCGTGATTGCCCTGCGCAAGAGCGTCGAGGTGATACCCCGCGGCGGCGCGCAGTCGGAGCTCGTCGACCACGACACCGGCCTCACCCTCACCGTCGAAGGCTTCTCGCTCGACGGCGACTCGGCGGCGGCGCTGCGCGCGCTGGGCCTGTTGGAGGAAGAAGGCCTCTCGCTCGCCGAGGTGCGCGAGCGCCAGCGCCCGGTGCGCCTCGAGGCGCTCGCCTCGCAGCGGCTCGAGCAGTGGCGCGAGCTGATTGCGTTCGCTGCCGCGAAGGTGCCGTTCTACCGAGAGCGCAGCGCGCAGTACGACGCCGACGCCCTCGAGACGCTCGACGACGTCGCCGCGCTGCCGCTGATGCGCAAGGCCGACGTGCGCGCCAACTTCCCCGGCGGGCTGGTCGCCGAGGGCATCGACGTGGGCAAGGGCATCGAGGGCGGCAACCTCGAGCTGGCCGGCTCGAGCGGCACCACCGAAGAGCGCCTGCAGGTCGTCTCGGACCTCGAGCTCACCTCGATGCCCGACGACTTCGAGGCGCTCTGGCACCTGCCCGAGACCGACGCCACCCCTCGCACCGCGGTGCTCACCAGCCCCACCTGCATGGGCACGCAGTGTCACCTGGGGCTCGCTCCGTACGAGAACCGGCTGCGGCAGCAGTACACCCTGTTCCTCAACTCGACGCCCGACCTCTTCACCACCCCCAAGAGCACGCTCGAGAACGTGGCCGAAGAGCTGGGCCGCTTCGGGGCCGACATGCTGCTGGTGAACCCGGTGTACCTGCACTGGTTCGCGCGGCGCTGTCGTGAGCTGAACGTCGCGCTGCCCAGGCCGCGCATCGTGCTCTCTTGCTACCAGTACCTCACCCGCTTCTCGCGGCGCGCCATCACCGAGCTGTTGGGCGTGCCGGTCTACGACTACTACGGCTCGACCGACCTGGGCGGTGCGCGCACCGCGGTCGAGTGCGACCGGGGCCGGCTGCACGTGCGCGAAGACCACGTCAGCGTCGAGGTGCTGGGCAAAGACGGGCCCAAAGCCCCCGGAGAGCTCGGCGCGCTGGCGGTCACCGCGCTCGCCAACCGGGTGATGCCGCTGGTGCGCTACCTGGTCGGCGACGTGGGCAAGCTGGTGGAGAAGAGCTGCGACTGCCTGCTCTCCGACTGGGCGTGCCTCGAGCTGCACGGGCGAAGCAAAGACATGCTCCAGCTGAACGGCGGCTGGGTCACCACCCGCATGGTCGACGACGCCCTCTCGAAGGTGAGCGGCATCGACTTCTACCGGGTCGACCAGACCGGCGCGTCGGAGCTGCGCGTGCAGGCGGTGCCTTCGCTCGAGCGCAGCTTCGACCCGCGCGAGGTCGAGGGCACGCTGCGCGAGGCGCTGAAGGTCGGCACGGTGCGCGTCGACACCGTGAAGCGCCTCGAGCCCGAGCCTTCTCTCAAGTACCGGCTGACCGAGTGCAAGGTCGCCCAGCCTCCCGAGCTTCCATGACCGAGCGCTTCTCCCGTCGACGCGCGCTCGAGGGCCTCGTCCACTCCGGTGCCGGGGTCGCGCTCTCGGGCGGCTGGCTCTCGGCGCTTCTTCAGGCTGGCCAGTCTCACGCAGCCGCCGCGCAAGATGCGGGGGCGGCCAAGACCCCTGTTGCCGCTGGAAAATGGCAGCCGCGGTTCTTCACCGCCGAAGAAGGCGCCGCGGTGCTCAGCGTGGTCGAGCTGATCATCCCCAGCAGCGACGGCCCGGGCGCGCGCGAAGCGCAGTCGCACGTGTTCATCGATGCGGTGCTCGCCGAGGGCCCGCCCGAGGTGCAAGAGCCGTTTCGCAAGGGGCTCACCCGGCTGCGCGCGAAGGGAAAGTTGAACGAGGCGCTGCAGGCACTGAGCGATCAGGTCGACGCGCACACCACCGGCACCCGCATCGACTACCACCTCGACTCTCAATACGGCGCGCTGCCGGTGCTCGACGCGAGCCAGCTGAGCCCCGAAGACGCGGCCCAGCTGGAGTGGTTCGTGGGTCTCAAGTCGCTCACCGCGATGGGGTACCTCACCTCGTCGCTGTTCGAGCAGCACCTCTTTCACGCCGACTACCAGGGCTGCGGTCACCCGGAGCACCAGTGAGCGAGCCCGAGGTCTATGACGCGGTGGTGGTGGGCTCGGGCGCGGCAGGTGGCTGGGCGGCGCTCAAGCTCACCCGCGCGGGGCTGAAGGTCGCGGTCATCGAGGCGGGCCGCAAGCTCGACCCGGCCAGAGACTTCACCGACCACACCCCTTCGTCGCAGCTTCCGCTGCGCGGCAAGGCGCTGCCCAAGACGGTGCGCGAGGGCAACCCGGTGCAGAGCCAGTCGTACGCGTTCACCGAGCACACCCATCAGTTCTTCGTCAGCGACAAAGACCAGCCGTACGGCACGCCGGCCGACCGCCCCTTCACGTGGATACGCGCCCGCCAGGTGGGCGGCCGCACCCAGACCTGGGGCCGCGTCTCGCTGCGCTTCTCGGACCTCGACTTCAAGGCCGCCCGCCGAGACGGTCAGGGCATCGACTGGCCGCTGAGCTACGCCGAGCTCAAGCCCTACTACGACGAGGTCGAGCGCTTCGTCGGGGTGAGCGGCCAGGCCGAAGGGCTGCCCCAGCTGCCCGACGGGCGCTTTCTGCCGCCGATGAAGCTGTCGTGCGGCGAGCAGCTCTTGCGCAAGGCGGTGAAGAAGAAGTTCGGCCGCACCCTGACCATCGCGCGCGCCGCGGTGCTCACCCAGGACCTCGAGGGCCGCGCCAAGTGTCACTACTGCGGCCCGTGCGAGCGCGGCTGCGTGACCGGCTCGTACTTCTCGAGCCCGGTGTCGACGCTGGCTGCCGCCGCCAAGACCGGCAACCTCACCCTGCTGCCCGACACGGTGGTGAGCCACGTCACCGAGAGCGACGACGGCCGCGCGCGCGGGGTGATGTGCCTGGGCGCCGACGGCCAGTCGTTCGAGGTGCGGGGGCGCACCGTGGTGCTGTGCGCCTCGACGCTCGAGAGCACGCGCATTCTGCTCGCCTCGACCTCGACCCGCTTCCCCGACGGCCTGGGCAACCGCAGCGGCGTGCTGGGCCACTACCTGATGGACCACGTCGGCGCCTCGGTCGCGATGTCGGTGGTGCCGTCGCTGCGCGGAGTGAAGGACTCGAGCGGCGAGCGGCCGACCACCTTCTACATACCCCGGTTCCAGAACCTCAAAGGCGGGGGCAGAGACTTCTTGCGCGGCTACGGGTTTCAGGGCGCCAGCCACGACTGCGGGCCGGGCAGCGCGTTCGTGAGCAAGGGCATCGGCGCGGGCTTCAAGAGCGCGCTGAAGGCCCCCACCCCCGAGTGGTACGTGTGGCTGGTGGGCTTCGGCGAGTGCCTGCCGCGCGCCGAGAACCAGGTGAAGCTCAGCCGCACCCTCAAAGACCGGCACGGGCTGCCCTCGCTCGACATCGACATGCGCTACGGCGACAACGAGAGCGCGATGGTGAAGCACATGGCGGTGAGCGCCGCCGAGATGCTCGCCACCATCGGCGCCGAGGCGGCCGGCCCCTACGCCGGCCCGCCGGGCTCTTCGGTGCACGAGACCGGCACCGCGCGCATGGGCAGAGACCCCAAGACGTCTTTCTTGAACGCCTTCAACCAGTCACACGAGGTGAAGAACCTCTTCGTGATGGACGGGGCCGCCTTTCCCTCGTCGCCCTGCCAGAACCCCACCCTCACCATCATGGCCCTGGCGGCGCGCGCGTCAGACCACCTGGTCTCGGAGCTGAAGAAGAAGAACCTCTGAGGCGCGCGGGGCAGCGGGCTTCAGCCGCCGGCGCGCCGCGCGAACTCTTCGAACGAGGTCTCGGGCACCTTGGCGATCGACCGGGCCTTGCTCATGTCGATCTCGTCGCCCACCAGCGTGGCGGCGCCGAGCGCCATCAGCGACGCCACCTTCGGGTTGAGCGGCTTGAGCACGGTCTGCATCAGCTTGGGCACGAAGCCCGGCACGCGAGACACCTTGAACTTCTTGCCCAGCGTCTGCTCGAGCAGCTGGTGCGCCTCGACCCCCGAGAGCGCCTTGGGCCCGCCGAGGGGGATGTCTTGATTCGCCGCGGCCGGGCTCTCGAGCGCGGCCACCGCCCAGGCGGCCACGTCGCCCACCGCGATCCAGCTCACGCGCTTGTCGGCGGCGCCGAACAGCTGGCCCTTGCCCTCGGCCAGCTTCCACCCCAGCGGCGGGCCGAACCAGACCTCCATGAAGTACGAGGGCTGGAGCACCGTCCACGTCATGCCGCTGGCGCGCACCGCGCGCTCGACCTCGCGCTTGTTGTCGACCAGCGGCGAGTGGGCGGTGAGGTTGGGCGACACCGAGACGTAGACGAACCGCTTCACACCGTTCTTCTTGGCGGCGGCCAGCAGCGCCTTGAAGCCGTTCTCGTCGACGTTGGCGAGGCTGTTGCCCTTGCCCTTCGAGATGATGGCGGTGGCGCTGCCGACGATCGCGTCGATGCCCTGGGTGGCGGCGTCGAGCGACGCCGCGTCGAGCAGGTCTCCCTTCGCGACCTCGACCCCCATCGCGCGCACCTCGGCCTCTTTGGGCGAGTCGGGCCTCACCAGCCCCCGCACCTGATGCCCCTTCGCCAAGAGCCGCTTGCAGACATCGCCGCCCAGTACTCCCGTCGCACTGACCACCAGGACCTTCATCGTGAACGACCTCCGGTAGGTGAAGCGTGCCCCAACAACGTCATGCCGTCAGCTTCTCGAGCAGCCCGCGCAGCGCGGCGCTGAAGCGGGTCAGCTCTTCGGCGGTGTTGTACAGGTAGGCCGAGACGCGCAGCGCGCCGTGCGCCGCCCCCAGCCGCGCGAGCGCCGGCCGCGCGCAGTGAAAGCCGCTGCGCACCATCACCTGCGAGCCATCGCTCAAGATGGTGGCGAGGTGGTCGGGGCTCACCGTGGCGGTGCGCGGCGCGATCGACGCCAGCGCCAGCCGCTCGGGCCCCGTCGCCATCAGCACCTCGACCCCGCGCAGGCCCTCGAGCTCGCGCTGCAGCTGGTCGGCCAGCGCCCGCTCGTGCGCCACCACCGCGTCGAAGCCGAGCCGCTCGAGCCAGTCGAGCGCGGCGGCGAAGCCCAACACCCCCGAGATGTTCGGGGTGCCGCCCTCGAGCCGGTAGGGCAGGCGCTTGAAGGTGAAGCCCCGCTCGCTCACCTGCTCGACGGTGCCCCCACCCACCACCTGCGGAGTGAGGGCCTCGAGGCGCTCGAGCCGGCCCCACAGCACGCCGACCCCGGTCGGGCCCAGCAGCTTGTGGGCGCTGAAGCAGACGAAGTCGCAGCCCAGCTGCTGCACGTCGAGCGGCAGGTGCGGCGCGCTCTGCGCGGCGTCGAGCACGGTGATGATGCCGCGCTCTCTCGCCAGCGCCGCCAGCTTCGCCACCGGGTGAACGACGCCGGTGACGTTCGAGGCGTGCCCCAGGGCCAGCACCCGGGGGCGCACCTGATCGAGCACCGCCGCCACGCGCGCGGGGTCGAGCGGCTCGCGCGGGTCGGCGTCGAGCACCGTCACCTGCGCGCGGTGCAGCCACGGCACCAGGTTCGAGTGGTGGTCGCCGACCGCGCACACCACCCGGTCGTCGCGCCCCAGGTCGAGCCCCGCGGCCACCAGGTTCAGGCCCGCGGTGGTGTTGGCCACGAACACCACCTCGTCGGGCGCGGCGTTCAAGAAGCGCGCGACCCGCCGGCGCGCCGCCTCGAACAGCGCCGAGGCCTCTTCCGAGAGCGCGTGCTTGCCCCGGTGCACGTTGGCGGTGAAGCGGGTGAGGTACTCGACCTCGGCGTCGACCACCGCGCGCGGCTTCAGGCTGGTCGCCGCCGAGTCGAGGTACACCACCGGCCGGCCATCGAGGGTGCGCTCGAGCAGCGGAAAGTCGGCGCGCACCTTCGAGTTCATGTGCGCCGGCGACCGGGAGCCGTGTTCTGGTCAGCGCTGTCGTTGAGCGGCAGCGGCATCAGCTCGGGCATCTCTTTGATCCACCGCGCCACGTCGGCGGCGGCGACGGTGCCCGAGCCCGCCACCACCCGCTCGAGGTCGCGCTCCATCTGCTGGGCGGTCTGGTAGCGGCGGTTGGGGTCTTTGGCGAGCGCCAGCTTCACGATGGCGTCGACCGCGGGTGGCAGGCCCCTCACCACCGTGCTGGGCGGCGGCGGCTCGTACTGCAGCAGCGCCTCGAAGGTGGCCATGTCGCTGTCGCGGCGGAAGGGGTGCACCGTGGTCAGCAGCTGGTAGAAGATGAGGCCCGCGGCGAAGAGATCGACGCGGGCGTCGGGCTGCCCGTGCGTGGTCTGCACCGACTCGGGCGCGAGGTAGGCCGGCTTGCCCTTCATCAGGCTGGTGGGCGTGCGGCTGAGCGAGTCGCCCGCCTTCGCGATGCCGAAGTCGCTCAGCTTCACGTGCCCCTGGGTGCTGATCAGCACGTTGTGCGGCGAAACGTCGCGGTGAACGATCGGCGTGAGCTTGCCGGCGTCGTCGGTGTACGTGTACGCGGCGCCCAGCGCGCGGGTGATGTCGGCCACCACCCGCGCCGCGAGGTGCGGCGGAAAGGGGCGCTTGTGCCGGGCCGACGCGCGCAGCACCGCGTTCAAGTCCCAGCCGCTCACCAGCTCCATCACGATGAAGTACTGGCTGTTCTCTCGGCCCACGTCGAAGATCTGCACCACGTTGGGGTGCGAGATGCGCGACGCCAGCCGCGCCTCTTGCAGGAACATCTCGACGAACCCGCTGTCGCCCACCAGGCCGGGGAGAATGCGCTTGAGCACCACCGCCCGCTCGAAGCCACCGTCGCCCATCTGCCGGGCGAGAAACACCTCGGCCATGCCGCCCGCGCCGAGCGGCCGCACGATCTGGTAGCGCTGCGGTGCCTCGGCCGCCGCAGCGCCCGGCCCCTGCCCGGGCATGGTCTTGGTGGCCTCGGTGAGCTTGTTCCGGTGCGCTTCGATCACCGAGATGATCTCGGCGGTGAGCGGCGTGGTGCTCAGCGTGAGCAGGTTCTTCAGCTCGCGCACGTCGAACGCCGGCTGGCACAGCTGCTCGCACCGGCCGCAGAACACCGCCAGCGGAGCCCCCTCGATCGCCGCCACCAGCCGCGGGGCGTCGACCGGCTGCAGCATCTCGCCGTGGCGCGCGCACACCAGCGGCACGTCGATGGTGCAGACCCTGGCGGTCTGGCACAGCACCGGGTCGGCGGCCACGCGGTCGGCCAGCCCCAGCGGCAGCTCGCCCAGAATCAGCGGCACCTGCACCCCGCGCAGAAAGGTGAGCAGCCGCGCGATGCCCTCTTCGCCGGTGAAGGCGAGGTCGCCGCACGACACGTAGAGCCGGCCCTCGAGCCCGTCGGCGAGGCGCTTGAAGTGGTCTTTGTCGTCGAGCCGGCCCGAGAGCCACATGCCGGTGACGTCGCCGTGCACGTCTTTGCTGATGCGCAGGCTGCCGGTGGGCTCGCCGCTCTCGCCGAGCAGCCGCTCGACCAGCGGCGGCGCGGTGGGCGCGGGCTGGCTGGCCACGTAGCTGAAATAGCCCTCGGCCACGTCGTCGAACTCGGCCTGCTCGGCGTGCTCGGGGCACTGCATCGGCGGCGGGTTGAACGCGGCGAGCTCGGCCCAGTGCTTGCGAAGATCGACCAACGTCTCGAACGCCGTGCCCCCGCTCGGGCAGGTGTACGGCAGGTAGAGGCTCAAGATGTGACCGCCGCAGGCGAACCCCGAGACCATGTTGAACTGCGCGACCAGCGCCGGGCGGCAGCGCACGAACCCCAGCCAGGTGTGGTTGAGCTGCGAGAGCGCGGTCACCCACGCGCGCACTCCGTACGAGGTGATGCGCTTGACCTCGTCGAGGTCGACCACCACCACGCCTCCGACGCCTTCCAGAAACCGCTTGGCGTCGAAGGTCTCGTCGATCACTCCGCTCAAGCGAATGCAGCAACCGCCGGCGAGGCGAATGTGCCGAATCGTCAGCGAAGGCGGCTTGGTGCTCACGCCACTTCCTTCACTTCAAGGGTCGATCGAGACACGGAAGATTGCTGCACCCAGAGCGGGTGGCGCACGGAGAACTCGCAAGGGCTCAGAGGGAACGTCGAGCGCATCCTACTGCCCCCCAGGTGCGTCGTCGCCAGATGAAACTCATCAAAGAAGACCCGGCCAAAATCTCGGCGGTCACTCGGCGCTGGCATAGCGTGCCCGGGCTGAGCTTCGAACCCGTGAGCCACTCGCGCGCCCACATCGGCTCCCTTTGGCGCCTGATCACCGCGCTCGCGTGTGCGCTGGTTCCCTCTGCGGCCCGCGCCGAACCTCCGCGGCTCACCGTGCTGGTGGTGGTCGACCAGCTCTCGGCCCACGACTTCGAGCGGCGGCTGCCACGCGCCAGGGCCGGCTATCGCCGCCTGACCCAAGAGGGTTTTCGCTTTCTCGACGCGCGCGTCGACTCGTTTCCCACCGTCACCGCCGCCGGCCACGCCACGCTGGTGACCGGCGCCTGGGCCAGCACCCACGGCATCGTCGGCAACGAGTGGTTCGACGCCGACGCCGGCACCGGGGTGCAGGCGACCGAAGACGCCCGGTACCCCGACGTGGGCGCGCACCCCAACAAGCGGGGCGTCGCGCCCACCCGGCTCGCCGCACCCACACTGGGCGAGGTGCTCAAGCTGCGTTGGCCATCGGCCAGGCACGTCTCCATCGGCGGCAAGCCGCGCGCCTCGGTGCTGATGGCGGGCCGCCTCGCCGACGCCGCGGTGTGGCTCTCACCCGAGGCCCCCGAGCTCACCACCAGCGCGTACTTCGCCGCGCAGGTGCCGGCCTGGGCGCAGGCGGTGAACGCGCGGCTCGCGCAGCGCCTCACCGCCGAGATCAGCTGGTCGCCGAGCGGAGCGCCGCTGGCTCCCGGCGCCCAGAGCGCGAACCCGCCAGACCTGGCCCCGTACACCGGCACGCGGCCCCACCGCATTCCCGCCGACGCGACGCCCCGCCAGAAGAGCGAGTGGCTGCTGCTCCACCCGCTCGGCGACGAGCTGCTCACCGACGCGGCCATCGAGGCGCTCAAGGGCCAGCAGCTGGGCGCCGACGCCGAGCCCGACCTGCTCACCCTCTCGTACTCGGGCTACGACGCCATCGTGCACGCGTTCGGCCCGCAGTCGGCCGAGGCCGAAGCGGCCCACGACGCCCTCGACGTGCAGCTCGGCCGGCTGCTCGACGCCGCCGAGCGCGCCGCCGGCAAGGGCCGGCTGCTGGTGCTCTTGACCGCCGACCACGGCGCGGGCTTCGACCCCGACACCCTGCCGCAGAAGCTCTCGGCTGGCCGGCTGCCCGACGCGTTCTACACCTCGCTCAACGCCGCCTGCGTGAAGAAGCTCGGCCCCGGCCAGTGGCTCGAAGGGCCGTTCAGCTCGGGCGGGTGGAACGTGTCGCCCAAGCAGCGCGAGAAGGTGCTGGCGATGGCGCCCGAGCTGCGCGCCCTCGCGCTCGCCACCCCCGGCGTCGCCGACTTCATCGCCGCGAGCGAGCTGCCCGCGCTGGGCGGTGAGCGCGGCCGGCTGCTGCAGAACGGCCGGTTCGAGGGGCGCAGCCCCGACTTCCTGCTGCTGCTCGAGCCCTACTGGCACTACTTCCCCACGCCGGTCTCGAGCCACGGCTCGCTTCAGCTCTACGACCGGCAGGTGCCGCTGGTGCTCTACGGCCAGGGCATCAGGCACGGCACCGGAGCAGCCGCCGAGCTCGTCGACGTCGCGCCCACCCTGGCGTTCGAGGCCGGCGCGATGCCGCCGTCTTCAGCGGTGGGTCACGTGCTGTGGGACGCGCTCAAGAAGTAGCCGCTGCTTCACCGCGGGCAGGTGCCCTCGGGGAGCGACTGAATCCACCCGTCGATCAGCTGCACGCCGTCGCGGTCGATCAGCTGGTTGAACCCGGCCGGCATGTGAATGTCGGGGTCCATCGAGCTCAAGCGAAAGCTCATCGCCGAGAGCTCGGGGCGGCCCGGCTCGATGACCCGCTGAAAGCCCCCCGAGCGCAGGTACGCCACCACCGGCCGGCAGATGCCGCGCGCGAACGGGTCGGTGGCCTCGAGGTTCAGGTACAGCCCGGTGACCCGCGCCAGCCCCTTGGGGTTGTGGCACATGCCGCAGTTGGTGTCTTGATACGAGCGCACCCGCTCGTCGAGCGTGCCGGTGACGTCGGTGGGGTCGAGCTGGGTGGGCCGGTTCTCGGGCGCCGGCACCTCGCCCTGCAGCGCGCCCTGGGCGACCAGGTAGTCGAGCTGGTTCACCGGCCCCGCGCCGTAGTCGTTCACGTGGTTGAGCTGCCGGCCCTTCACCCCCAGCGGCTTGGGGTCGTAGTAGCCGTGGCAGAACTGGCACTGGTCGACGTTGGGCGTCTGGTAGTTGATCGACACCGACGCGCCGGTCGCGTCGAAGAAGGTGCTGGGCAGGCTGGCGCCACCGGGCCGGCACTCGGCGTCGCTCTGGTCGTCTTTCCAGATGAAGAGGTACGGCACGTAGCCGTTGCCCACCCGCTCGAGCACGCGCGTCTCGTGAAGGGTCTCGCCCTTCGTGGGGTCGGCCTGGTCGGCGTAGTGGCCGAACGTCTTGAAGATGCGCGCGCCGATCGGCAGGTCGAACACCCCGTCGGCGCTGAAGGTGAGGTGGGTGCCCGAGGGCAGCTGAATGAAGCGCTGCTTGTGGGTGTAGTCGGTGAAGAACGGCGCCTGCAGCGAGTACGGGTACACGCCCGCCGCCGGCCGCTGGTCTTTGAGCGCCCCGTCGAAGGCCTTCAGCTCTGACAGCAGGTGCACCGGCTGCCCATTCACGGTGGGGCAGTCGGTGTTGCACGCCTGCAGGGCCCAGGCGATGGACGCGATGAGGAGTGGCGCGCGCACCCGTGCGTGCAGTGTACCGGTGCGCCCGCCAACCGCAACGCGGTGACTGGCGCACACCTGATCAAGAAGTACCCCCCCGCGGTGGTGACGGTATGCTCGCAGGCCCGCGATGATGGCCGTGGCCGCAGTGGTGTGCGCCGCGCTGGTCGCGGCAACTCCCGGTTCTGCGCACAAGAAGCACCGCAGACCGGCCGCCGTCGACGCGGGTCGGCCGGCTGCGACCGACAGCGGCACCGACGACGACGACACCCCGAACGACGCGTCTGACGCCGCCAGGGGCGAGAAGGCCGAGAAGCCCGACAAGCCCGACCCCGAGCCCCGGGCGAAGAAGGCCGACCCCGAGCCGCCGCCCGAGACCGCGACCGCCGAGCCGCCCGCTGGAGACAGCGGCGACGCGATGCACCTGGCGCTGCGCTCGGTGAGGTCCGACCTGCCACAGCTGAAAGCGGCGACCCTGCGCAAGACCCTCGAGCGCTCGTTCAGAGATGCGCTGGCCGCGCGCGGGCTGGGCGAGCGGCTGGTCGAGCCCACCTCGACCGACGTCGACGTCGCGGTCGACGTGCACGTGGAGTGGATCAACAGCCGCGGCAACGAGCAGAAGTTCATGTTCATCTTCAAGCTCAGCGCCGGAGAGAAGCGCGACCGGGTCGGCTTTCAGCAGCAGCGCGCGGTGTTGAGCATTCTGGGCGCCGCGTCGATGGCGCAGGTGGTGACCCGGCGGGCGCGGGCGATGATCGAGGCGGTGTACACGCCGCCGGTCGAGCGGCGCGACCCCGAGGTGGGAGGCAAGATACCGCCCGGTGAAGAGGCCCCGCCCACGGCGTTCACCGGCGACGCCGGCACCCTGCCCGACGGCGGCTCGGTGCTCGCGCCCGGCGAAGACCACGTCTCGGTGAACGGGCGCGTCTACCTGCCGGTGCGCGCCGAGCAGCAGATCACCGTCGACGGCAAGCTCGACGAGCCGGTGTGGAGCCAGGCGCCGCGCGACGACCGCTTTCTCTCGCGCCTCTCCGAGCCGCACGGCCTGCCCACCAAAGAGCCGACCGAGGTGCAGGTCGCCTACGACGACAAGAACCTCTACGTGGCCTTTCGCTGCCGCTACTCGGGGCCGGGCCCGCGCGACGACTCGGTGCCCGAGAACGAGTTCTGGGCCTCGGTCGACTCCGAGCTGGTGGCGGTGGTGATCGACCCGCAGCACGACCACACCAACTCGTACTCGTTTCAGACCACCCGCAGCGGCTTTCGCACCGACGTGCAGATGGCGCACAACGCCGAGCAGCTCAACTACGAGTGGAACGGCATCTGGGACACCGCGGTGCACACCGAAGAAGACGAGTGGACGGCGGAGCTGCTGATTCCGTGGGCACCATTCACGTTCGCACCCCCGACGACGTGGGCAGCATCGGCATCAACTTCCGCCGCAAGGTGCCGGGCAAAGACTCGTCGGCGTGGTCGATCATACCCAAGGCCATCTGGCCCACCCCGCCCTCGTTCAGCGGCCACCTGGCGGGCCTCAAAGACCTGCACCCCAACCTGCGGCTGTTGGTGGTGCCGTACCTCACCGCCGCGTACCCGACCCAGCTCGGCCAGAGCCGCCTGCGCAGCTTCTTGTACAACGACTCGCGCTTCACCTTCTACGCGGGCATCAACGGGCAGATAAACCCGACCGGCTGGCTGAAGATCGACTTCAGCGTGAACCCCGACTTCTCGCAGGTCACGCCCGACGAGGCGCGCGCCAACCTCGATCGCTACGAGCTGCTCTACCCCGAGGTGCGCGACTTCTTCGCCGCCGACGCGCCGCTGTTCCAGGTCGGCACCGACAACTTCAGAATCTTTCACAGCCGGCGCATCGGCCTCTCGCAGGGCATCTTCGCCACCGAGATTCCCATCATCGCGGGCCTGAAAGCGGTGGCGCGCACCGACGTGCTCGAGGTGGGCGTGATGAACGTGCTCACCTCGACGCAGACCTACGACAAGCTCGGCTTCGGCATCGGCGACGACTTCACCGTCGCTCGGGTGAGCGGGCTGCTCGGCGAGTCGCGGCGGCTGGGCGGCTTCTTCTTGAACCGGGCCGGTGACGGGCAGGTGAGCGCCTACCGCGCCTACGGGCTCGACGGGGTGTTCACCCTGGTCGACGAGCACCTGTTCATCTCGGGCTTCGCGGCGCGCTCGGAGACCTGGGCCGACCCGACCGTCATCTATGGCCGCGCCGCGGGCTACACCGGCATGGCCTCGCTCGAGTGGCGCAGCGCCGAGTTCGGCGGCAAGGCCCAGGTGCTGCTCATCGACCGCAACTGGGACCCCCAGATGGGCTACGCGCAAGACCGGGAAATCGTCGAGACCACCGTCGGCTCGCGCTACCAGCCGCAGATCAACAACGACCGGCTGCGCGACATCACCTTCACCGGCGAGGTGGTGGTGCGCACCAAGCTCGACACCACCCGGGTGCGCGAGCGCGAGTCGATCGCCGCGAGCGCGCTGCTCGAAGACTGGGGCCGCTTCGACGTCAGCTTCGTCCACCAGGTCGACAACATCACCGTGCCGTTCACCCTCGCCGACAGCCGCATCTCGGTGGGCCTGGGCCGCTACGAGTCGAACCTGGTCTCGGCCAGCTTCACCTCTGCCCCTCGCAAGCTGCTCGAGCTCAAGCTCGGCTACACCGAGGGCGGGCTGTGGGGCGGCTACCAGCGGGTGCCCAGCGTCAACCTGGGCCTCAACCTGTGGAAGCTCAACTTCCGCTCACTCTACGAGCTGTACTGGCTCAGCCCCGCCGGCGCGACCACCCCCATTCTCGAGCACCGCTTCAGCGGCCGCATGTTCGTCGAGCCGGTGCGCAAGCTGCGCTCGGCGCTGGTGCTCGAGCTCAACAGCCTCGACCCGCGCGCCAAGCTGCAGTGGGTCACCACCTTCAAGTTCTCGCTCGCCGCCGAGGTGGCGCTGAACGTCTCGACCGAGGTGTTCAACCCGCGCGACTTCGTGCGGCTGTTCAGGCCCACCGCGATTCTGACGTTTCGCTACGGGCTCTCGCCGTTCTGAGCGCGGTTTCGTCGCCGGGCCCGGGTGCAGATATAGATGACCCTACGATGCGGGTGAGAACCGATGGGCCCAGGGCGCCGGGCGGCGCTCGCACCGACGCGGTGACGCCGGCCCGCGAGGCCACCGACCCGTCGCCTGCCTCGGCCGCCGCCCTCGAGCCGCCCGCCGTTCACGCCCCGGTGCCCAAGCCCGAGGGGCGCCCCGCGGCGCCGCGGGTGCGCGCCGAGGCCGAGGTCGGCCCGCGGGTGTTCGACCGGTGGCTGAAGGTCGACCAGGTCACCGTCACGCTGCAGCGCGGAGGCCTCACCGAGCGCCAGCGCCTCAACGTGCTGGTGCGCCCGGGTCACGACTCGACCCACGTGGCGACCTTGAGGCTGCACGGCAAGGGCGCTCCGACGGTGGTCTACAAAGACGGTGACACCCGGCCGGCCGCGGCGCTGCGGGGCACGCCCTACGTCGCGACCGGCATCATCGCCGGCGCGCTCGACCACCACGACGTCGACCCCGAGGCCACCGCGCTGATGGAGATCGCCGAAGAGGTCGGTGGCGAGCCGCTGGGCAGGCTGGTGGCGCTGGGCGCCCCGATGGCCACCATGCCGGTCACCGATGGCGACCTCGACACCGCCTCGACCGAGAGCGACCACTACTTCGTCGGCGTGCTCAGCGACCGCCAGAGCGAGATTCACGGCGACGGCTTCGGGCTCGAGCTGCCTGGCCTGCTCAAGCCGCTCGAGCTCTCGATCGCCGACGCGATGAAGCAGCTCGACGCCGGAGCGTTTCGCGAGAACGCCCGCGCCCGGGTGGCGCTGTCGCGCGCGCTCGACAAGGCGGGCTTCGTGCCGCAGCTGAACGCGTGGGTGCGCGACCTGCCGCCCGCGCTGCAGGGCCGCTTCGACAACCTGGGGCTGGGCGAGCCGTACGACCCGCGCAAGGCGAAGAAGCCGGCCGCGATGCCGCCCGAGCCTGATGCGTCACCGGCCGCGCCGCCCGCGATGGAGAACATGCAGCTCGCCCCGAAGGTGAACGCGGTCGACCTGGGCGACGTGGCGCTGACCCCGCTGGGCCCCGGCGCCGAGATGCTCGACAGCCACGTGCGCCACCTCGCCCCCGACGCCGCGGGCAAAGCGGTGCCGGTCGGGCGCGCGATGCCGATGCAGTCGCTGCACACCGACTTCGATCGCCTGAAGCTCGCTTGTTACGTGGTCGACCACAAGCGCGGCCCGCTGGTGCGGCTGTCGACGGTCGAGCGGCCGCTGCGCATCGCCAAGGCAGCACTCACCGGCGAGCCCTCGTCGCTCACCACTCAAGACGTGGCCGACGTGAAGGTGCCGCTGCCCAGGGTGAAGCTGGCCCACGGCAAGGTGCAGGGCGCGCAAGACCTTCAGGCCCGGGCCGCCGCCCTTGCGGTGCGTCAGGCCCAAGCGCTGCTGCCGGGCGCGAAGGTCGAGACGCTCAGCGCGGCTTCGTACGCGTCTCCCGGTCAGGCCGATCTGCAGTACCACTTTCTCGCCGCCCGCCTCGCGCGCACCTCTGACGCCGACTTCGTGCCGCTGAGCGAAGCGCTGCGCCGGTGCCGCGCCGGCGCCGCCGGAGACGCCAACACCGAGGCACTGCTGTTGCGCCTCGCCGATCACCTGGGCTGGGTTCCCCAGCTCGAGATGAGCGTCGCCGACGCCCGGCGCGTGGTGGGCTGAAGGCCGATGGCGCGCGTCAACCCCACCGGGCTCACCGGGGTCGCCGCGGCGCTGCGCCGGCCCACCACCACCCTGCGGGTCGAGCAGCTGATCGAGCGGCTGGTCACCGCGCAGGGCATGAAGCTCGGAGACCAGCTGTTCGCGCGCGTCGAGCCGCACTTCGAAGGTCTCGAACTGCTCGAGCCGAACGTGCCGGTGCCCAACCCGCCCACCGACCCGCTGGCCCGGGTGATGCTCGAGGCGTACCAGAACATCTTCGTGAGCCCCTTTCACGCCCGGGGCGAGCTGCCCGGCGCGCTGGCCCAGATGCTGGTGCCCTTCGCCGACGCGCAGCGCTCAGGCGCGGTCGACCTCGATAAGGTCGAGCGCGCTGGCGGGCCCGAGCTGCGCGAATGGGTCGCGCAGCTGGGCGCGATTCCCGACGACGCGCCGCTGCCGCAGCTGGCCGACCGCCGCGCCTGGGAGAGCGTGGCCGACCACGTGCGCCTCGAGCTCACCCGACTGGCGCCCAGCATCGCCCCGCCGCTCGAGAGCCTCGACTGGACGCGCACCACCTTCGGCAGGCCCGGCGAGCTGAAGGGCTTTCGGCTGTTCGGCCTGCAGCACCTGATGGCCACCACCGCGCAGCTGTTCAACGGGCTCGAGAAGCTCGGCGTCGAGGCCAAGGGCTCGCGGGTGATCGGCAAGATCTACTCCACCAACTTTCGCGTCGCCGCCGAGCTCGAAGGCAAGGGCATGGTGGTCGACGGCGTCAGCCGAACCATCGCCGCGGGCGAGTCGTTCAACGAAGAGATGGACTCGGCGATCGAGTACCAGCTCACCCGGCTGATCGACACCCTGCCCCAGCCCACCTGCACCCTGGGGCGCGACGGCAAGAGCGAGCTCGAGTGGGCCGAGCCCCCGCGGCCCCAGGTGCTGCTGATCGACGACGGCGCCGAGGCGATTCGCATTCTCCACCAGAAGTTCCCCGAGTGGGCGCCGTTCTTCGCCTGCGTCGAGCAGACCCGCCGCGGCGCGCGCATCGCGCACGAGCTCGCCGACAGGGGTGAGCTCAAGTGCGCGGTGGTCAACGTGGCCGAGGCCTGGGCCAAGCTCGAGCGCGAGTCGCCGATGATCGCCGAGTCGGTGGTGCGCGAAGTCGAGCGCAAGCTCGACCGGCTCGAGCGCACCGGGCTGCCGCCGCCGAAAGAGGCCACCGTGGTGGGCTACGGCGCGGTGGGGGCACACGTGGCGGCCACCCTGCGCGCGCGGGGGCTCACCGTGCACGTCTACGACCAGAACCCCGAGCGCATGAAGAACCTGCCGCCCGGCATCATCGGCCACACCGACAAGCACGCCGCGCTCGAGCACGCCGGCCTGCTGGTGAGCTGCGTCGGCGAGCGCACCCTCTGGCCGGAAGATTACGACGCGCTGCCCGACGGCGCGCTGCTGGTGAACGCCGCCTCGGCCGACGACGAGCTCGGCCCGCAAGACCTGCTCAAGCAGCAGAAGCGCCTGGTCACCCTCGACCGCGAGCGCGACGCGTGGAGCGTGTTCCGCGGCCAGCCCATCTGCGTCGGCAAGCCCGACGCGGTGGCGCACAGCGACGCGGTGATTCGGCTCGACTCGGGCAAAGAGCTGCTGCTGGTCTCCAACGGCTACGTGGTCAACATGACCGGCGAGCGCGACCCGATTCCGCCGCGCTACATTCAGCTCACCCGCTCGCTGCTGATGATGGGCGCGCTGACCGCGACGCGCGCGACCGGGCCGGGCCTCATCGACGTGCCCGAAGACTGGCAGCGCGGCCTGGTCGCCCACCTCGAGCAGTCGCTGGCCCAGAGCGGCGAGTCGCTCGAGAACCCGCTGTGGGACCAGGTCATCGAGCAGGCCCCGAAAGAACCTCCTCCTGACGTGGTGGCGGCCGCGCAGCTCGAGCGCCGCGCCGCCCGCCACCGCGCGCTGGCCGAGCCGGTCGCGCCCGACCAGCCCCGCCACCTGCCCGCCCAGGGGCGCGAAGGCGTGGCGCGCCAAGAGCCCGGCAAGGTCTACGGCTTCACCCTCGGCAAGGTGAGAGACCTCAGCTCGTTCGCGGGCAAGGTAGCGCTGGCGATGGGCATCGTCGATCGCACCCACACGCCCGAGTCGTGGGCGCTGTACCACGCCAGCCAGTGCATCAACCGGTCGATGCACGCGTCGCTGGCGGTGCGCTTCGCCCCCGACGATGCCGAGCGCATCACGCCGGAGCAGGTGCTGGCCTCGCCCGCCAACGCGCGCCGCGCCGCCGGGGGCAGAGACGCCACGCTGTTCGAGGGCTACTTCGGGCTGTACCTGCGCTCGCTGGCCGTGCAAGCGCTGGCAAAGCAGAACGGGTCGGCGCCCGAGCCCGCGCAGGTGGCCGAGGCGATGCGGCAGGCGGCGAGCCTGGGCCAGGTCGACCTGGGGGCCTACGTCGACCTGCTGCGCGCCAGTGACGATTTTCACGAACGTGAGCTGGCGCGGGCGCTGGTGAAGTAGACCGCGAGCCCCGTCTGGGAACCATGAACCGCCGCAACACCCTGGGCATCGTCGCGCTGTTGGTGATCACCGCTGCGGCGCTGGTGCTGTTCATCGTGCACGACCCCGAGCAGCGCCAGCCGCTGCCGGGCGTGAGGCCCACCTCCTCGGCTCCCATCACCGCGTTCGCGCCGCCGAGCCAGAGGCTGCCCGAACCGCCCGCGCCGCCGCGCGAGCAGCCCACCTCTGCGGTGCGCGAAGAGCTGCCCAGCGCGCCGCAGGGTGAGATCGAAGGCCGGGTGCTCTCGAACGAGACCCGGCGGGGCATCGCGGTGGCCGACGTCACCTGGGCCAACGAGCGCGGCGCGCACCCGGTGCGCACCGACGGCGACGGCCACTTCGTGTTTCGACCTCCACACGCCGGGCTGTTTCAGCTCGCCTCGGTGAAGGCCGACGGCTACCTGCCCTTCGGGCCCGAGTGGGGCAAGAGCCCGGTGCAGGTGGCGTTTCGCCCCGGCCAGCGGGTGCGCGGCGTGGTGATCGAGCTCACCCCGTCTCCCGACCTGACCGGCCGCGTGGTCGACGCCGCCGGCGACCCGGTGCAGGGCGCGACCGCGCGGGTGCTCACTCCGCGGCGCGACGAGGCCGCGCTGTTCCCGATGCGCGACCACTTCACCACCGACGCGCGTGGCGCCTTCATCTTTCACGCCGAGCCGTTCGCGATGCTCGAGGCCTTTCACCCCACCCGTGGCAGCGGGCGGGCGCGGCTCGAGCGCGGGGCGCGCGAGGTGGTCATCACCCTGCAGGCGGCTCCCGCCGATGCCGGGGTGCGCGGCGTCATCGCGGGCAGGGTGGTGGCGCAGGGCCGCCCGGTCGCGGGCGCGCTGGTGCACGTCGGCTCGTCGCTGCGCGCGTACCCCCAGGTGTTCGGCAGCCCCGACGGCTACCGCGAGCTCACCGATGTCGACGGCCGCTTCGAGATCGACGAGCTCATGCCCGGCAGCTACGACGTCTCGGCGCACCTGCTCGGCCTCGCGCCGGTGCACCGCTACGACATTCACTCGCCCACCCGCGACCTCACCCTCGAGCTGGGCGCGGGCCCCAGGCTCTCGGGGCGGGTGACCGAAGAAGGCAAGGCGCCGGTGCCTGCGTTCGAGGTGGCGCTGTGGTGGCGCAAGGCGCCGCTCGAGCGGGTGCAGATCGTCGAGGCGGGCTTCGTCGACCCCGACGGCCGCTACCTCATCGAAGGCGTGGCGCCCGGCGCCTACGAGCTGAGCGTGAGCGCGCGCGGCTACTCGCCGTCGATGGTGCGGGTGACGCTCGGCCCGGGCGACGGCACCGCCGACGTGACGCTGCAGCGCGGGGTGCGCACCCGCGGCACGGTGCGCTCGGCCGACGCGCGGCTGCCCATCTCGGGCGCGCGGGTGGCCGACGAGCAGGGCGGCCCCACCACGCTCACCGACGGCGCGGGCGTGTTCGCGCTCGAGGGCCTGCCGGCCGGCGGCTACTCGCTGCAGGTGTCGGCGAGCGGCTTCAACACCCGGGTGCTGACGGTGACCGACTCGAGCGCCGAGCTCGACGTCGAGCTCACCCGGGCACCGAGCGACGGCGGCGTGAAGGTCGAGCTCTACGGCATCGGCGCGGTGCTGCGCGGGCGCGGCGACGCGCTGGTCATCGGCGAGGTGATGCCGGGCGCCGGAGCGGCGAGCGCCGGCCTGGGCCCCGGCGACGAGGTGGTCTCGGTCGACGGGCGGGCGGTGGCCGAGCTCGGCTTCGAGGCCTCGATTCGTGCCATTCGTGGGCCGGTGGAAAGCGTGGTGACGCTCGAGGTGAGAAAGAGCGGCAGCTCGCCCGCGCGCGCTGTGCAGGTCACCCGGCGCAAGGTCGTCAACTGAAGGCCCGCGCTGTCGCGGGCGCGTGACGCACGAAACAAAATGATCTCTGCACTGCTCCCCCTCGTCCTGCTCTCCGCGGTCTCCAACCCCTTTCCCGGCGTGAAGCTGGTTCGCACCGGCAACTCGGCGCTGGCGGTGGTCAACCTCTGCGCCCCGGGCGTCAGCGTGCGCGCCACCCGTTACGGCGAGCGCAAGGGCACGCCCCAGACCTGGGCCAGCCGGGTGGGCGGCGCGCAGGTGGCGATCAACGCCGACTTCTTCGACTTCCCCGGCTGGTCGTACGTGGTCGGGCGCGCGCGGGGCGGCGGGCAAGACTGGCCGGCCGGCGCGCAGGGCCGCGAGCCGCGGCCGTACTGGGAGTTCGGGCCGCACCTCGCCGAGCTCGTCGCCAACGGCGCGACCGCGCCCGCTGCGGCGGCGGTCGCGAGCGACATCGTGGCGGGCCACAACCTGCTGATCGTGAACGGCGTCTCGCGGGGGCCCAACTTCGACGGCGACGCGGTCATCACCACCGCGCACCGCCGCACCGCGGTGGGCCTCTCGAAAGATCGCCGCACGCTGTTCCTCTACGCCAGCAACGACAACCTCACCGGCACCGGGGTGGTCTCGCAGCTGGTGGCGATGCAGCGCGAAGCGGGAGCTCCGGCGATCGACGTAGCGACCAATATGGACGGCGGCGGCAGCAGCCAGCTGTACGTGGCGGGCCTGGGGCAGATCATCGCCAGCGGCCGCGAGGTGAACAACCACCTGGGGGTGTTCGCGCGCGGCAGCGGCGCGGCGCCGATGTGCAACCAGGTGCCTCCGCGCGGCCACCTCGACGCCGCGAGCTGCTCGGGCGTCACCGGCTGGGCGCAAGACCCGAACGACCCCGACGCCGCCATCGCGGTGCACGTCTATTACGGCGGCGCGGCCGGCGCGGCGGGCGTGCCGGGCAAGTCGGTGCCGGCCAACCTGCGGCGCGCCGACCTGTGCGCCGCGCTGGGCGGCAGCTGCGACCACGGCTTCACCGCGCCCGCCCCGCAGTCGTGGTTCGACGGCAAGCCGCACCTGGTGCACGCCTACGGCATCGACAGCGAGGGCGGGCCGGCCCGAGACCTGCCCAACCCGCTCAACTTCTCGTGCGCGCAGACCACGCCCACCGGAGTGAAGCGCCACGTGCTGAGCCAGACTGCCCTGACGGCGTGAGGCTTGAGCGCCTTCTGGCACGTCAGGCCGGTGCTCGACGCGCCGCTCGGCGCGCTCGGCGAAGACCTCGCGTGGCCCGACGCTCCGGTGATGTGGCGCGCTCCGCCCGACACCCGGGTGTTTCTCGTCGACCACGGCTTCAAGCGGCACGTGCCGAGCGCGGCGGTGGCAGCGAGCTGGGGGCTCGACCTCTCCAAGGTAGTGACCAAGAGCCCCGCGCAGGTCGACGCGCTTGCGCTCGGGCCCCCGCTGCCGGCCAACCGCGTGGTGGTGAAGGGCACCGGCTCGGCCGTCTACGTGCTCGACGTGGCGCTGCCCAGGCCGGCGGTCGACGCCGGCACGCCCACGCCCGATGCGGGCGTCGAGCCGTTCGACGCAGGCGTCGAGCCCCTCGATGGGGGCGACGAGGTCGACGGTGGCCCGAGCGAGCCCGGCGACGTCGACGGCGGAGAGAACGTCGCCGACGACGAGCCCGACGCCGGCGACGGCTCGCCCACTCTGCCCGACGACACCGAGCCGCACGGCTGCGCGGCGGCTCCCGGTTCAGCGCTGCTCATGCTGGCGCTGGCCTGGGTCTCGCGCCGCCGCACGCGCCGACGCTGAAACGTCGAACCGCCCCCACCCGCGACCGCCAGCGTAGCCACGAAACCGTCTACCGTAGTGCGAAGGCGGTCTGGGGGGCCGCGCGGTGGTTCTGCGGGTGGTGGCCTGCCGCGCCAGCGTCACTTCCCTTTCACTTCTGCGGGCGGTCACACCAGAACGTACGGCAGACAATGTTCTCACCCGATGAGCTCTGCCCCCAAGACCCTGAACGGCTGGGTGGGAATACCCAGCTACAGCGACCCGCGCATGGTGACCCACACCGTGCCAGGCACCCACAAGTCGATTCACCTGCGCAGGGAAGTCGCGCCGGTGTTCTTGAGCCTGCTCGCGCGCATCAACCAGAGGCCAGATTCCTGCCGCTCGAACCGGCGGCCCGGGTCCGGACATCGGGGGAGTATTCTGCGGCGCGCGGAGCAGGCAGGCGCGAAGGTCGACACCACCGCTTACGGCGCGACCGCGATGCGACGGTTGTCGGCTACGACGTCTGAAGGCCGACCACCGTGACCACCTCCCTCCAGCTCGCAGCGGAGCCTGAGTCGCATGGAGAAGATTCTCGACGACTACCGCGACCCGGACGCGGCGACCGTTCCGTCTGCGAGCCGGAACGGGTGGACGTAACTCGGGGTCGCGCGCGACGAGATGTCCCGTTCAACGCGTCGGGGGCCAGACGCCTTGGGTCGGGATGCCCATCACCGCGCCGGCTGCGAAGGCCTGCGCCCAGACCCATCACCTGCGCCCCGGTGACGGCACGGATGGGCGATGCCGGGCACCCTGAACGCCCAGGCCGCCCGCGTCCCAGCGGCCATGCCAGGTCAGGGGGGCAGCTGCACCTCCGTTCGCCCGCGGCCTCAGCGCAACGCCGGAACTCGACCCAGCCGCAGCGCGCGCCTCGCCCGAAGCCTGCAGCGGCTTCGACCCCGGCCCGCGTCCGACGGCCCGTTGGGAGAGTTCGGCGCGACGCGACAGTGCCCCGCCGGAGTGACCTCGAGGAACAGACGCTGCCAGCCGCTCGATGCAGGCTTTCGCGGGCGACGAGCCGCCGGAAGCCAGGACGGCGTCGCCGGGCAAGGCCGTCGCTGGGTCGCCCACCGCTCAACGTGCACCCTCGCCGGCCTGCGGGCCTGCAGGGCGATGGGCCTTTGACCGACCAGGCGCAGCGCGCATTCTCTTACGATCGCCACCCACGGAGCCATCGATGCGTGGTCACCGCGTGACCACGCACGCGTACCGTGGTCAGGGCCACTGCCGCAGGCGTCGGTGCCTGACCTCGACTTGCGCCGGCGCTGCCGGTTACGTTTCGAGAATGAACCGCCCCCCAGACTGGCTGATCTTCTCTGGGTTCATCGTCGCGATTCTGCTGCCCATCGCCCTCTGGCACGCAGCCGGCTTTGCCCTCTGGTACCGGCGCCTGCGCAAGCGTGCCGCGGCCCTCGCGGCGGTCGCGGCCCCGCTGCGCAGCACGCTGCCGCCCGGGTGCACCGTGGGCAACCTCACCTTCGACCGCTGGAAGTTGTTCGACGCGCTGCTGAAGGCCCCGTTCGACGCTGATGACTCGCTGCGCAGCATCGAGCGCCTGCTCGACCGCAACCGGGAAACGAGGCCCGCGGAGCTGCTCTTCGATGCCCTGCGGCTCGAGCTCTCGGGCGACAGCGACCTCTCCCGGGCGCGACAGTACCTGCTCGGCTTCGAGTGCCCGCAGTGCGGCGCACACCCTCCTCGCGCGCTCGAGCTGCGCGACGTCAAGCTCGGCAGCGGCGGCCGGCGAGAGCTCAAGTGCCCCGACGGGCACGACGTGCTCCCCCCCGAGTGGTGGATCTCGCGCTCGCCCGCCACCCGCGACACGGCATCGCCTGGCGCCAGCTGACGAAGCGCTCCGCGCGGCGGAGTCGACTGGGTATGCTCGGCCCCCGCATGAGAACGTCACTCGCGCAGCTGTGTGCCGCCGGTCTGCTCTTCGCCGCCTGCAACCGTGACCTCGGCGTCGCGCAGCCGCCCGACCCGACCCGCCCCGGCTCGATTCAAGGCGACATCGTCTACTCGCAGCCGGGCCTGGCCACCCTGCAGCCGGCCGTGGGAGCCACCGTCGAGCTGGTGGGCAGCGGCATCAAGGCGACCGCCGACGCCAGCGGCCACTTCCTGCTCAAGCCGATCGCCACCGTCACCGGCTCGATGCTGATTCACTTCGACGCCGATGCCGACGGCAAGGTCGACCACCAGCGCGTCTTCTCGCTCGAAGAAATCGGCGCGGGGCCCGCGCACGACATCAGCCTGGGCCAGGTGCGGCTGGGCGAGAACGCCAGCGTGCGCGGCTCGGTGCTGCTCTCGGACCTGAGCGCGCTGCCGGCAGGCCATGCCGGCACTGCGGTGTTCGTGCCCGAAGGCCCGTTCACCGTCTACAGCGGCGACAACGGTGGCTTCGTGCTCGAGAACCTGCCCGAAGGCACCATCACCCTGGCCTTCTACCGCGAGCACTACGTCTCGAGCGTCTCGCACGTCGAGCTGCGCGCGGGCGAGGTCTTCTCGCTCGCCACCGTGCTGCTCACGCCGCAGCCTGGTACTCCGGCGCCCTCCCGCGTCTCGGGCTTCGGGCTGCTCTCGGGCCAGAGCGCGCACAGCGGCATCACCGTCACCATGACCGGGGTCGGCGACACCACCACCGACGCCGCGGGGCGCTACGTCTTCCCCCAGGTGCCGCGCGGCGTGCACTCGCTGGCCTTCGTGCACGACGGCTACCTGACCCAGGTGCTCACCAACGTGCTGATCGACGACGACGCCCTCGAGCTGCGCGCGGTGACGCTGACGCCCGGCGACTCGATGCAGCCCGACCTCGACGGAGGCCTGCAGCCCTTCGACGCCGGCACGCCCGCCGATGCCGGCCCGCCCGACGCGGGGCCGCCCGACGCAGGTCCCCTCGACGCCGGCACCGACGCCGGCTCGATCGACGCCGGCACCGACGCCGGCACGGGCCCGGTCGCGATCATCACCGCGCCACCGCCGTTCGTGACCGGTGGCTCGATGGTGATGCTGCGCGGCGACATGTCGACCGGCGACCGGCCGCTGGTCTTCCACTGGCGGCAAGACGCGGGCACCGCGGTGACCATCACCAACAACGACAGCCCGCTCGCGGCGACGCCGACCTTCCAGGTGCCGTCGACTCCGCAGGTGCTGCACTTCGGCCTCACCGTCACCGACGTCGCCGGCCGCACCAGCGCGCCGGCCGAGGTGAACCTGCCGGTGGCGGGCAGCCCGCCCACCGCCACCATCACCGGCAACCCGGGCTCGGCCGAGGGCGGCGAAATCGTCACCCTCACCGGCACCGGCAATGACCCGTCGGGCTCGGGCATCGCCTCGTACCACTGGGTGGTGAACCCCTCGTCGCTGTCGTTCGCGACCCGCAACGGCGGCACGCTGCTCGACATCACCCTGCCCGCGACGGTGGTGACGCCCATCGTGGTGTCGGTGCAGCTCACCGTCACCAACGGCCTGGGCATCACCAGCGCGGTCGCCACCGCCAACTTCAACCTCACCACGCTCACCCCGCAGCCCTGGTACGTCGACGCCGGCATCCCCCAGGTCGTGAACGGCGGAGCCACCGTCACCTTGAGCGGCGGCGCCGTGACTCCGGGCTTTTCGGGCGCGACCTTCAGCTACGCGTGGTCTCCGGGCGCGAGCCTCCCCGATTGGATGCTCACCAACCCCAGCGCGCCCAGCACCAAGTTCGTGGCGCCGATCGTGGTGGGGCCCAACAAGCTCTTGCCGTTCACCCTCACCGCCACGGTGACCGGCTCGGGCCTCACCCCGACCCAGAACGTGGGCGCCACCACCGTGCTGGTGCAAGACCGCACTCCGCCCACCGTCATCGCCACCAGCATCGACGGCAGCGGCACCGCTTCCGCCTACGCACTGTGGGTCGACTTCAGCGAGCCCATCGACCCGGCGAGCGTGACCAGCATCTCCATCGCCGTACCCACCGGCGCGGCCTACCCTTCCCCGCAGATCTTCGCCCGCTACGTCGATCGCAACCGGGTGACGCTCGCGATTCGTGCCAACAACACCTCGTACGCCAACCTCTACGAGCTGCGGGTGCAGTCGGTCAGAGACCTCGCTCCGGTGCCGAACACCTTCGCGGGTTCCCAGGTCTTCCCCTTCACCAGCCGCAACCCCTGGGGCCAGAGCCCCGCCGCGGTGTCGTCGGGCAGCTCGACCAGCGAGCCGCGGCCCGCGCTGGTGCTGCGACCGACACCGGGCGGTTCGCCGGGTGAGATTCAGGCGTTGATCGGCGCCCGCAGAGACGACGCGCCGTGGCTGTTCGCGCCGTTCGAGCCGGTGGCCTGCAGCACCAGCCCGTGCATGCTCAGCGACGACCCGAGCATGCCCGCCGCCACGCTCGCGACGCAGAACGTGCGCGGCCACCGCGGCCTGCCGTGGGCCACGCAGGCCGTGGTCACCACCCAGCTGCGCGACTACGCGGGCCTGCCCGGTGTCGCCATGTGGCGCACCGACGCGGGCACCTGGTCGCCGCTGCCGGCTCCGCCGGGGCCCATGTTCCTGCAGCACGGCACCGCGCTGCGCGCCGGCTTCGCCAACAACGGCCTCTACGTGGCGGGCTTCGACGGCACCGCGTGGAACCTCGCCGACGCGGGGCTGGTGAGCAGCTCGGCCGCCGACTTTCCCTCTGACGCGACCAGCGACCCGCTGGTGCAGGCCGCGGCCAACCCGGGCAGCGACACCATGATGGTCGCGCGCACCAGCAAGACCGGCCAGCTGCGCTTGTTCCGCCAGCCGGCGGCGGGCGGCGCGTGGGCCGCGAACGGCTCGCTGGCGACCACCGGCAGCCCCGTCGTCGACCTGCGCCTGTCGGCCCTGCCGTACACCGGCGCCGCGCTCGCCAGCTACCTGCGCGCGAATGGCGTCATCGATTGGGTGGTGTGGGGCGACGTGAACAACGGCGGCACGTTCGTCAGCGCCAACGCCGAGAGCTTCGACACCATCTACGAGCTGGCCTCGAGCACCCAGTGGCTGGCGGTGTCGGTGAACGGCCTCTTGCAACTGCTGCAGAGCAACATTCCCGGCAGCGGCACCACCTCGGCGGTGCCGGGCGTGGTGCGCAACGGCGTCACCGCCGCCGACCTCAACAACGACCCCACCTGCGACGCCCAGTACCCCGAGCTGGCGACGTTCAACGGGCGGGTGGCGGTGACGTGGCAGGAGCGCTGCGGCGCCGGCCCGTGGAAGGTCTACTTCCGCATCATGAACTGAAGGTGCCCTACTCCAAGGCGTCGGTGCGCTCGGGCTCGGCGCGGCTGACCCAGCGGGCGAGCGCCACCCGGCCACGCGTGCCGGTCGCGCGGTAGAGGCGCTCGAGCACGGTCTTCACGGTGAGCGCTGACAGGTGCAGCTGCGCGGCAATCTCTGCGTTCGACAGGCCGAGAGCGGCGCGGCGGGCGATCTGCCACTGGCGCCGGGTCAGCGCGGCACCGGGTGATCGCGGGGCCGGCGCCGGCCGAGTGCTCTCGGCGAGCAGCACGTGGGCGCGCAGCACCGGAGCGAACGCGTCGGCGAGGCGGTCGAGCGCGCGGCGGTTCGCCGCGGTCGGCGGAGCGCCGCGGTTGAACGCGTGCCCGAGCGCCGCGACCACGCGGCCGCCGACGCACACGCAGTGGCGCAGCGAGCGGTGCACCCCGAGGGCCTTCATGTGCTCGGCCACCGGCGCCCGGCGCGCATTGCTTCGGGGCACCAGGCCCTCACCGAGTGGGTCGACCCAGCGGTCGCGTTGGGCGAGCGGCAGGTCGTGCACGTCGAAGTAGAACGAGCGCAGCGCGTCGCTCAAGCTGGGGCCACCGTGCACCAGCGCTCCCGCCTGGGCGAGCGCCGGCGGCTGCTGCAGCTGCGGGGTCAGCACGCAGAACCCCAGGCTGCCTTGCCCGATGGCCGACGAAGCCAGCGCCGCCTCGCGGGTGACGAACGCCGCGTCGGTGAGCGCGCGGTGGGACCAGTCGAGCGGCAGCATCACGGCATTGTACGCCGAGCGGCGTATCGCAAGGCCGGCCTCTCGCCGCGCAGAGTCAGCGCATGCTCTTCGCGCTCGCCACCCTGGTGCTCTGGCTGCTCACCGGCGCCACCCTCGCCCCGCTGCGGGCAAACGCCACCTGCACGCCCGCCAGCCACCGGGCGCGCGTGGGGCTGGGCCTGGTCAGCGCGGCGCTGGCGGCGGTCAGCGTGGGGCGCTTCATCTGGTTCGTGCTGCTGCTCGGGCACCCCATCGCGCAGCTCGGCGTGCTCATCGGTCAGCTGCTCACCGTCACCTTCGCCGCGCAGGCGGTGCTGCTGGTGCGCGACGTGCGGCCAGGGCGGCGCGCCGCGCTGGGCCTCGCAGCCTGGTGCGCGGCGCTGGCGGTGGTGCTGACGGTGAAGACCGTGCACGTGCTGTCGGCGGGCTGACCGGCCGGGCTCGACCGGCGCTGAAACCGCCCCGCCTCACCGCGCTCGCCGGCCGCTCGAAATCACCGCGCGCCTGGGTGATGAGCCTGGGTCGAGCCGACTCATGCATCGAAACCTGCGCCTCGTGGTCGTCTGTGCTGCCCTGATGGGCTGCGACTCGGTGCTCGACCTGGGCGACTCGAACGACGCCGGAGGGTCGGGTGGTGGAACCGGCTCGCTCCGCTTCGACGTGCCGGTGGTGCTCGCCACCAAGGGCAACGCGCAGTGCGGAGACTTGACCGGGCTGGGCCCCCAGAGCGCCGGCAAGGCGTTCTACCCGCTGCTCGCGACGCGCCTCACCCCCGACTTCTACCCGGTGCAGGTCAACCAGGTGCGCTACGTGCTGCAGGCCCCGCCGGGCGAGACCGTGCTCAAGGCCCATCGCGCCTGGCTCTACGTCTCACGCTTCCCCGCCGGCCCGGCCGACTCGACGCCCATCACCCGGTGGGACGTGCCCGAGACGACCGTCGCGGCCGGCGACGTGGCCACCTTCAGCCTCGACATTCGCACCGTCGCTCCTCCGCTGTTGCACGACGGAGAGTCGATTCTGGTGGTCGTCGACACCAGCCCCCTGGGGCCGCAGGGCCCGGTGAACCGCTTGAGCCTCTGCCACCGGTCAGAGGCCCTCACCGAGACCCGCTTCTTCTTCGCCGGAGACGGGTGGGCGGCTGGCAGCCAGCGGGCCTCGGCTCCATCTACTGGCAGCCCGACGTCATCGCCTACGGCCTGCGGCCCGCCGACGCCTCACCGCGCGACGCCGGCACCCCCGCCGACCCCGTCGACGCGGGGAGCCGGGTGTTCTCGAACATCACCGACCCCACCGGTGCCGTGAGCTACGTGCTCGCGCTGCCGAGCGAGGTGGGCATGTGGCAGGCGACCCGGCTGGGCCCCGCGGCTTCTCCCACCACCATCACCACCATCGCCTACCCCGAGGTGGTCGGAGGCCCGTGCGACCCGAGCTTCGCGCACCGGGTGCGCGTGTTCAAAAGCGCCTCGGCGACTCCCCCCGCCGAGCCCGTCGTCGAAGACGAGGTCGCGGTCGCCGGGCGAAGCGCCCCCCCTGCCCCCGCGCTGCAGGTGGTGGTGCCCCTGCATCGACCGCTGGTGCTGGGCACCGGCGAGTACCTCTTCGTGTCGGTGGAGATGAACGGCGCCGGCGTCAGCAAGCCGCTCGGGCTGTGTCTGGCGGTGAACAAGAACGGCACCCAGCACGGGCTCGACTTCTGGAGCTATGCGGCGACTGCGCCCTTCGCGTGGAAGGACCTCAAAGACGACGGCATCGCCGGCAACGTCGCCATCGAAGCCTTCGGCCCCTGAGCCTTACGGTCGGTGCGCTACAGCGCCCGCGCCGAGAGCGTGGTGGGCAGCTTCCGCATCGCGTCGCAGACCGCCGCGCCGACCGGCTGATCGAGATCCATGATGAGGTAGCCGATGTCGGCGCTGGTCGACAGCACCTGGGCGTGAATGTTGGCGCCCTGGTCCGACACGATGCGGTTCACGTCTCGCAGCACGCCCGGCACGTTCTGGTGCACGTGCACCACCCGCGCGGTGCCCGGGGTCGGCCCCAGCTCGACCTGAGGGAAGTTCACGCTCCCGCTGCTGGCGCCCGACCGCACGAAGCGCACCAGCGTGGTCGCCACCTCGCGGCCGATCGCCTCTTGGGCCTCGAGCGTCGAGCCGCCGATGTGCGGCGTCAGCACCACGTTCGCCAGCCCCTGCAGCGGCGACTTGAAGCCCGAGCTCACGTTGCCCTCGGGCTCTTCCGGGTACACGTCGACCGCGGCGCCCGCCAGGTGACCGGTCTTCAGCGCGCTGGCCAGCGCGTCGAGGTCGACCACCGTGCCACGGCTCAGGTTGAGCAGGCACGAGCCCTTCTTCATCGCCTGCAGCTGCTTCTCACCCATCATGCCTTGCGTCTGCGGAGTCTCGGGCACGTGCAGGGTCACGAAGTCCGACTGCTCGAGCACCTTCTCGAGCGTCGCCTCGCTCTTCACGTTGCCCAGCGGCAAGCGCGCCGCCACGTCGAAGTACACCACCCGCATGCCGAAGAACTCGGCGAGCAGGCCGACCTGCGTGCCGATGTGCCCGTAGCCCACGATGCCCAGCGTCTTGCCGCGCACCTCGTGGCTGCCGGTGGCCACCTTCTTCCACGCTCCGGCGTGCACCTCGCGCGAGCGGTCACCCAGCTGCCGCGACAGCATCACGATCTCGGCCAGCACCAGCTCGGCCACGCTGCGGGTGTTCGAGAACGGCGCGTTGAACACGCACACCCCGCGCTTCACCGCCGCGCTGAGCGCGATCTGGTTGGTGCCGATGCAGAACGCGCCCACGCCGATCAGCCGCTTCGCCGCCTCGAGCACCCGCGGGGTGATCTTGGTCTTGCTGCGAATGCCCACCAGGTCGAAGTCGCCGATGCGCGCCACCAGCTCTTCTTCTTTGAGGGCCCCGTCGGCGCGTTCGACCTCGAAGCCCTCGGCCTCGAGCAGCGCGTGACCGACGGCGTGAATGTTCTCGAGCAGGAGCACCTTCATGGTGGCGATGCCGTAACCCTTTCCCCTGCGCGTGCCAACCCCCGAAAGCTGTCGCTTCAGGTGCACAGGTCATTCGACGAGACAGCGCCCGGCCTCGCAACCCTGCGATTGCTGCGCGGCCTTCGGTGGCAGGCGCCTTGCTCATGCCTCGCCCGCATGAAGAGCCCAGCCGCCGCGAACGACCCGATGCCGACTCAGATGCGCCGGGCGCTCTCCCACGCGCTCGACCGCCTGACCCGCGCGCGCGAAGCCCGGCTGAGCCCCGACCCGACCTCGGCCGCCCCGGCCCTCAAGGTGCCCCTCTCGAGAAAGAGCCGCCAGAAGATGATGGCGCTGCTCCGCAAGGCCTCGCACGCGGCCGGCGGCCGGCCGGCGCGCGGCGACGGCATTCGCGCGGTGTGGGGCTGGCTGCGCGAGCTCGACCTCGACGGCCGCGCCGACAGCTTTCTCGGCGCCCTGAGCCAGGGCTTCACCCGCCTGCCGCTCGCAGACAGCGCGCGCGCGCCTCCCGGCGCGGTGGTGCTCACCGCCACCACCGCCGCGGTGAAGGGCTTCGGCCAGAAGCTCTACGCCGACGGAGAAGCGGTGCTTTCGGGCGAGCTGCTGGGTGTCTGGGTGCCGCGCTGAAAACGCCTCGACAGCGGGGGCCGCAAGGGCGCATTCATCGCCCATGAGCGATTGGGACGCGCAGGTCTACCACCAGATCTCCGAGCCGCAGTTTCGCTGGGGCCTCGAGGTGCTCGAAGGCCTCGAGCTGAAGGGCGACGAGACGGTCATCGACGCCGGCTGCGGCACCGGCCGGCTCACCGCCCGGCTGCTCGAGCGCCTGCCGCGCGGCAAGGTCATCGCCCTCGACCAGAGCGACGCGATGCTGGCCAAGGCCCGCGCCGGGCTGACCGACCCGCGGGTCACTTTTCTCCAGGCCGACCTGGCCAACCTCGAGCTGGGCCCGGTCGCCGACGTGGTGTTCAGCACCGCCACCTTTCACTGGGTGATGGACCACGACGCCCTCTTCCGCGGGCTCCACCGCGCGCTGAAGCCTCACGGCCGCCTGCACGCGCAGTGCGGCGGCTTCGGCAACCTGCAGCGGCACCTCACCCTGGCGATGAAGGTGCTGGGGCTGGGCGACGTGCCCTACCCCACCCACTTCGCCACCGCCGAGGCGTCGGTCGAGCGCCTGACCCGAGCAGGCTTCGAAGGGCCACGCGCCTGGCTCAAAGACGCCCCCACCCCCTTCGCCGACGCGGCGAGCTTTCGCACCTTCATCGAGCACGTGACCCTGCGCACGGTGGTCGCGATGATCGGCGAGCGGGCCCCAAGTTACCTCGACGAGGTGGTGAAGGCCTCGGCCCCCGATTTCACGCTCGACTACGTTCGGCTGGAGCTGCGGGGAATTCGTAGGTAAGCAACCCGACGGTCTGGTCACCATCGGTCGCTACACGGTCGTGCGGAAGCTGGCCACCGGAGGCATGGCCGAGGTGTACCTCGCCAAGGTGGCCGGCCCGGGCGGCTTCGAGAAGCTGGTGGTGCTGAAGCGAATTCTCCCCTCGCTCTCGGACAACGACGTCTACGTGAAGATGTTTCTCTCCGAGGCGCGGCTGGCGGCGCAGCTCGACCACCCCAACATCGTGCACGTCTTCGACTTCGGAGAAGTCGAGGGCTCGTACTTCCTCACCATGGAGTACGTCGACGGCGCGAACCTGCGGCAGGTCTTGCGCTGGGCGATTCGCTCGGGCCACCCGCTCGCGCCCCCGCTGGCCGCGAAGATCATCGCCCTGGCCTGCGAGGGCCTGGCCTACGCCCACGAGTTCGTAGCGCCCGGTGACAGCGAGGTCACCCGCCTGGTGCACCGCGACGTCAGCCCCGAGAACATCATGCTGTCGCGCATCGGCGGCGTGAAGATGCTCGACTTCGGCGTGGCGAAGAGCTCTGCCGAAGACAACCGCTCGAAGGTCGGCTCGCTCAAGGGGAAAATCGCGTACATGCCGCCCGAGCAGATTCGCGGCGGGCACATCGATCACCGCGTCGACATCTACGCGCTGGGGGTGGTGCTCTACCAGTCGCTCAGCGGTAAGCGCCCCTACGGGCAGGCCACCGACGTGGCGCTGATCACCGCCATTCTGCAAGACGAGCCCACCCCGCTGCTCAAGCACCGGCTCGACCTGCCCGACAACCTGCTCGACATCGTCAGCAAGGCGATGAACAAAGACCCGGCGAAGCGCTTTCAGAGCTGCGCCGAGCTGCGCGACGCGCTCGAGACCTACATCGCGCACGAGGGCCAGCCGGTCACCACCTCGCAGATCGCCGCGCTGGTCACCGCCTACCAGGCCGCCAACCCCGACGCGTCGGGCCGCCCCGGCCAGACCTCGCAGCCCAACTCCGGCTCGGGCAGCGAGCCGTCTGACCCCGGCTCGCGCTCGCCGTCGAACGCCACCGGCGAGCCGAGCGCGCGCAGCGAGGCGCGCCCGGCGGGTGACGCCGGCGTCATCGACGCGCTGATGACCGAGGCCGCGCGCACCAACCCGCGCATGCGTCGGCCCACCTTCCCTGCTCCTGCCGCGCTGCCGCCCGAGCTGCCGCCCGAGCCGCCCACCGCGCCCGAGCTGATGCCGGCGATGCTCGGTGGAGTCGCCCCGCTGCCCCGGCCCGCCACGCCCGAGGTGCCCATCACGCCGGGCCGCCCGGTGCTGCCCACGGCTCCCGCCGCGCCGGTCGCGCCGCCGCCGGCCCCGCGCCCGAGCCTGCCCGCCCTGGCGCCGGCCGCGGCCGAGAACGCGGCCTCGCAGGTGCGCCGCTACCGGCCCAACCCCATCGCCTCCGAGCCGATCAGGCAGGTGCTGCGCGACGGGCTGCGCTCCGACCGCTCGACCTTCCTCTTGCGCAAGCTGCCGGCGGTGATCGGCCGGCTCGCCGACTTCTCGCGCACCATTCCCTGGTCGGTGAGCGAGGCGCTGGGCGGAGTCATCGACGCGGCCGTGCTCGCCGACGACCACCAGGCGATCGTGCGCATCGTCGATCGCGCCCAGGCGCGGCCCGGCCGCGAGCGCCACTTCGCCGAGCTGGTGATGCGCGAGCTGCACAACCCGATGCGCATCGCCTGGCTGATCGAGCGGCTGCGCTCGGGGCTGCCCGCCGACACCGCGGGGCTCAAGTCGTGGCTCGCCCGGCTCGGCCCCAGCGCGGGCGCGATGCTGGTCGAAGCGCTCGAGAGCAGCGACGCCGGCCCCGCGCAAGACCTGTTCGCCGAGGCGCTCGCCTACGCGCTGCCCCAAGACCCCGGCCTGGTCACCCAGCGCCTCGAGTCGGGGTCTGCCAGGCTCAAGAACATCGCCGCGCTCTGCTTCGCCCTCGAGCGCAGCCAGATCGCCGAGCGCGCGCGGGTGTTCACCGCGCTGATCGCCCGGCGCGACGCGGCGATTCAGATCGAGATGATGACCGGCCGGGCCAGGGCCCGCGCCAGCGAGGCTCTCCCGCTGCTCGAGGCCGGCATGGGCGACAAGACCGACGAGGTGCGCCGCCGCGCCATCGAGCTCACCGGCGAGCTGGGCGGCGCCAGGGGCTGCGCGCTGCTGCAGCGGCTGATGCGTGAGCCCGCCTTCGAGGGCCGCCCCGCTCCCGAGCGCGCCCGCTTCTGGGCGGCGCTGTTGCAGTGCGGTGCCGACGCGGCCCAGGCCGACTTCGACGCGGTGCTGGGCCAGAAGCCCTCGCTGCTCAACAAGAAGAAGGTGCTCGACCAGAAGCTGAGCCTCATCGAGGGCCTGGCGCGCGCCGGCACCGAGCCTGCCCGCGCGCTGCTCGAGCGCACCCTGAACGACAGGGGTCAGGGCGACGAGGTGCACGCGGCGGTGCGCGCGGCGCTGAGCGGCAGCCGCGCGCTGTCGAAAGAGGTGCCCATCTTCGAGCAGAAGGCGGTCGGCGACCGGCGCGTGCAGGTCATCGCGCGCATCTGCCTCGACCTGGTGCTGCTGGCGCGCGCCTCGACCACGGTCGACCTGGGCACGGGCCTGCTCGACGACGCGCTTGCCCAGTTCCGCGAGGCCTTGCGGGCCCTGCTCACCCAAGACGGTCGGGTGCACTTCAGCGTCGACACCGCGCCGACCCTGAACGGCACGCCCATCACCTTTCCGCTGCTGCAGGCCGAGGTGGCCCAGAACGTCATCGCCGCGCTGCAGGCGCGCGACCTCAAGGGCTTCGAGCTCGAGGCGATGCTGCCGCTGGCCGAGTTCCGCGCGTTCTTCTTGCGCGCCTTCGACTCTGACGGCCGCCACGAGCGCCTGCCGCACCTCAAGGCCATCAACTTCGAGGGTCAGCTGCTCACCCCGGTGAGCGAGCCGTCGGCTCCGGCCGACCCCACCGCGCGCGCAAAAGAGGTCTTCGCCGCCCTGGTGCGCTGGCTGCACGGCCAGCGCGATGGGCTGCGCGGCGGCCGCGCGCTCGAGGTGGGCGCGGTCGACCCGCTGCTCGACGAGTGGGCGCGGCTGGTCTTCGACGGTCGGGTGCAGTTCATGGGCGTACAGCGCTGGTCGCCGGGCGACACCGGCACGCTGGTGCACGCGGTGAACACCGCCGCCCTGGGCATGGCGTTCGCGTTCGACCTGGGGCTGCCGCGCTCGGCGCTGCGCGAGCTGTGCGAGCTGTCGCTGATGCTGGGCCTCACCGAGGCGGTGGGCCCGGCCGAGCGCCGGCCGCAGCCGGGCGAGCCGACCCACGAAGACCAGCGCTTTCACGCCGCAGGCCTGTTGCTCACCAACCGGCTCAACCGCCTCGGCACCGCCTCGGCGGTGGCGGCCATCGAGGCGGGCCTGCCCGCCGACCCCCACGGCAGGGGCCCCGGCCTGCTCGCCTCGATTCACGCGCTGGCGAAGAGCTACGACGCGCTCGCCGCCGGCAACGGCCTGACCGTGGCGCAAGCGCTCGAGCAGATGAACGGGCGCCTGAAGGCCCGCTTCAGCGCCGACCTGGTTGGGCTGTTCACCCAGTGGGCGTTCGCGCAAGCCAGCTGACCCGCCCTCTCCGCGTCAACGCACCGGGCTCGACTGAAGCACGACGCAGTCATCGTCGAGCGCAACGCGCCCGCGCCCGCGCCCGCGCCCGGAATGCGAGCCCGGCCCCGGCAGGTCGAAGCCCGAAGCCCGAAGCCCGAAGCCCGAGCTTCTGACGCTCGCCCCTACTTCACCACCTCGGCGAGCTTGAGCAGCTTGGGGTTGATGTCGACCCGCTCGCGAATCGCGACGCTGCGATTGACCAGCAGCTTCGGCTGCCCCTCGCTCAGGTGGAACCCGATGATGGCCCCGAGCGCGACCTGCGACGGCTTGCCCGCCACGGTCAGCACGCCCGAGTCGGCCAGCGCGCTCAACACCTGCTCGGTGGTGGCGTCATCGAACCCCGCATCGACGTAGGCGATGCGCGGCCGCTCGGCGCGCACCCGCGCGGTCAGCTCGGCCACCCCGCCGTACTTCACCGTCTTCGCCTCGAGCCGGCGCTCGGCGCCCACGTCTGCCGCCTCGAGCTCGTTCGCCAGCACCGCGGCGAAGCGCGCCCGCTGGCCCTCGGCCGGGTGCACCACGAAGACCAGGGCCGGCCCGCTCGCCGGCCAGAAGTTGCGCAGGTAGGTGAGCACCTTCGACAGCACCCGCACCTGCACGTCTGCGGGCAGCTCGTCGGCGGCCGCCACCGCGGCGAACAGCGCCAGCACCACCGCGAGGCCGCGGGCCCTCACAGGTGCACGCTCACTTCCGCCATGAGCGCGTGGTTGGGCACCGGGTTCAGGTGCAGGCCCAGGGTGCCGTTCGGCTGCGGCAGCTCGAAGTTGTCGAGCAGCTGGGGTGGAAAGGTGGGGCCGGTGGTGAACGTGCGGCCGGTATAGATGAGCCGCAGCTGCACGTGCTTCGACGCCTGCACCTCGACGGCGGTGCGGGTGTCGAGCGACCACGGCAGCCAGGCGCCCAGGTCAGCCACCGGCTGCGCGGTGAGCGCGTAGTAGCGCAGTCGAGGAGAGTTCACGTTCGCCGCTACGGTGACCGCGAGCCAGCCGGTCACCGCCCACGTGGCGTGCGCGGTGGCGTAGAAGTCGCTGCCCCCTTCCACCGGCAGCAGGGTCTCTCCAAAGGCCGGCCGCCCCAGGGTGTCGAGGCTCGACTGCAGCACCTTGAGCGTGGCGAGCTCTGCCGGGTTGAGCAGGTAGCGGCCCGGCGCGTAGCTCAGCGAGAGCGCCCAGTCGAACGGCCCCTGGCGCCCCTTCCACGCCGCGTTGACTCCGGCGCTCACCACCGTGCTGACGTTGCGAAACTGGTTCACCAGCTCGCCGTTCACCGTCTGCGCGACCACCCGAATCACGTTGCGCCAGTAGTCGGCGTACAGCGAGAGCAGCAGCGTCTGCCCCCCGACCTGGTACTGCGCGGCGAGCTCGGCCGAGTACACGTTCTCGGGCACCAGGTCGGGGTTCGCCAGCAGCACGTGCGGCACCTCGAGAAAGCGCTCGGTGATGGTGGGGGTTCGAAACGCCGACGAGAAGATGGCCTTCACGTTGAGGTGCTCGGCGGGGCTCAGGTTGAGCGACACCCGCGGCGCCAGGTTCCAGTCGAGCGCGCCCACGTCGCCGCGCAGCCCCACGTAGAGCGAGCCCGCGCTGAAGCGCCACACGTGCTGCGCATAGAGCGCGGCGTTGGGCAGCGGCGCGACGTCGGGAGCGGGCGACTGCGCGCGCTGCCCGTCGAACGAGCGGTACCCCGTGCTCACCAGCGAGATGTCGGCGAGCAGGTGTGCTCCGACCGTGGTGACGTGGCGCCGGTCGAGGCCCCAGTCCCACGTGAACATCGACTCGAGGTGCGGCTTCACCGTGAGCCAGTCGAGCGTGTCGTAGCAGGCGGCGTCACCGACCGCCTGCCTGCACTCGTCGGGGTGCGGGCTGTACGTCTCCGACCAGCTGTGGGTGTCGAACACCGTCACGTACGCGCGGAACATGAAGTCTCCGCGCTCGCGCACCGCCCAGTGACGCGAGGCATCGAGCCCGTACTCCGGCTCGAACGAGCCGCTGTTCGAGGTGCCACCGGTAGCGGTCGAGCCCCAGCCCTGCCGCACTCCCGCCCACCCCAGAAAATGCCAGTCGCCCCACCGGGCGCGCAGGGTGAGCCGGCCGAGCGCGTCGCGACCGAACTGGTCGTCGTAGAGCCCGGTGCGGCGATCCCACACCCGGTAGCCGAGCATGCGGTCGTAGCGCAGGCCGAGGTGCCAGGTGAGCTCTGCCGATTTGCCCAGCAGCGTGCCCGAGGCGCCGCCGTACACCGCGGCGCGGGCGTTGACCTCGCCCCAGCTCAGGTCTTTCGCGCCCGGGTCGACGGGCGGAGCGCCGCCCACCTGCACGGTCGCGTGCACGCCCTTCAAGCTGTCGGCCCCGCGCAGCACCACGTTGATGACGCCCAACATGGCGTGGTTGCCGTACAGCACCGAGCCCGGGCCGATGAGCACCTCGATGTGATCGATGAGCTCGATGGGCATCAGGTACACGCTGGCGCCCTGGGTGGTGAGCGCGCTGCCGTCGGTCTGGTTGCCGTCGACGAACACCGCCATGTGCAGGCCCAGCTGGTCCGAGCTGTAGCCGCGCGAGGTGAACGCCGCGCCGGCCTTGGCGTTGAACTCGTAGCTGCTCATCGCGTGCCCGAGGTAGCGCACCGCCTCTTCGACCGACTGAATGCCGAGCCGCCGCAGGTCGGCGCCCGAGATCAGCCAGCTGGTGGCCGGAGCGTCACTGGCCGCCTGCGCGGTGTTGGCGGCGATCGACTGCACCGGGTCGGCCAGCGCCGCGGCGAGCCCGTCTTCGTCGGGCTCACCTTCCAGCTCGGCCGTGGCGCCGGTGGCGACCTCACCCGCGTCGGTGGCCTCGACCGGCCCCGCGTCGACCTCTTCCGCGTTGGCCGCCAGCACCGGCTCGCCGGCATCGGGCGCGTCTTGCGCCCAGCTTCGAGCCGCCACGAAGACCGCGAGCAACAACACCCCACCCGAACGCACCGCGCGAGCGTCTCACAGCGGCAGACGGGGTCAACGGCGTTGCGCGCAACTCACCGTTTCGCTGCCGCCGCCCGCTCTCTGAAGTAGTCGACCAGCCGCTTCGAGCCGCGCACCGGAGCCACCACGTCGTGCTCGCTGAGGCTGGCGATGAACTGAACCATCTGCGCCATGCGCGGGTGAAAAGGCCGCATCAGCACCGCAGCGACGCGCGCCATCACCAGCGGCGCCTTGCGCAGCTTCACCGGCTGGCCCAGCGCCTCGAACGCGGCTTGCGCCATCTGGTCGCGGGTCAGCACCTCGGGCCCGCCGCAAGCGACTTCCCTCTCGGTGCCCTCGCAGGCGGCGGCGCACACCAGCGCCAGCTCGTCATCGTCGATGGGGTTGCTCTTCGCCTGCCCGTCGCCGAGCGAGGGCAGCGGGCCCTTCTTCGCCAGGTCGAACAGCGCGCCCAGCGCCGAGAAGAAGCCGGTCGGCCGCACCACCACCCAGTCGAGGCCGCTCACTTTCAGCCGCTCGACCACCTGCTCGTGCGCGCGCACGTAGGCGGTCTTGCCCACCGCCTCGTCGTGGGCCACCGAGACGTAGACGAAGCGCTTCACCTTGGCTGCTTGCGCCTCGGCGATGAGGTTCGAGTTGGCGCGCACGTCGAGCGACGTGAAGCCCGACCAGCCGCTCAGGTCCATCGCCACGCTCGCGCCGAGCGCCGAGAACACCAGCTCGCAGCCCTCGGCCGCCCCCTCGAGCGACGCGGGGTCGAGCGCGTCGCCCTGGTGCACTTCGCCCGAGGCACCCGCCTTCGCACGCGAGCGGGTCAGCCGGCGCACCTGCCAGCCGCGCGCTTCGAGCTGCTGCGCAACCTTCGAGCCCAACGCCCCCGTCGCTCCTGCCACCAGCGCGCGCCTTGCCATGGGCACGCGACGTATGCGACAGACCGCGGGGTCGCAAACCCGATCATCAGCTGCGCTGAATGGCCCCATCGACTCCGTGGAAAGGCTTGGCCGTGACCGCTGGCGCGTACGCGCTGGCGCTCGCCACCGCGGTGGCCGCCGCCGGCACCCTCTCGGGCGCGCACCCGCTGGTGAAGGTGGCCCTGGGCGCGGTGGTGGCGACCGGGGTGGTCTTCGCGTTCAGCCGCGCCTTCGACAACACCAGCCTCTACGACCCGTTCTGGAGCGTCTTTCCGCTCGCCGCCGCCATCTACTTCTACGCCGGGCCCGGTGCGGGCGGCGCGCGCGGCCTGATGCTGGTGCTGCTCATCGCCCTGTGGAGCTGGCGGCTCACCCTCAACTGGGCGCGCGGCTGGCGCGGGCTCACCCACGAAGACTGGCGCTACGCCGACATTCGCAAGGTCACCGGCCGCTCGTACTGGTGGGCCAGCGCGTTCGGGCTGCACCTGTTCCCCACCGTGCTGGTGCTGCTCGGGCTGCTCCCGGTGCACGCCGCGTTCGTCAGCGCGCAGCCGGTGGGCCTGCTCGACGCGCTCGCGGTGCTGGTCACCCTCGCGGCCATCGCCTGCGAGACCGTCGCCGACGAGCAGCTCAAGCGCTTCACCGCGCGGCCCAACGCCAGCGTCTGCGACGTGGGGTTGTGGCGCTACTCGCGGCACCCCAACTACCTCGGTGAGATTTCGTTCTGGGTGGGCCTGTGGCTGTTCGGGGTGGCCGCCGGCGCGCCGTGGTGGTCGGCAGCGGGCCCCCTCGCCATGGTGGGGCTGTTCGTGTTCGCCAGCATTCCGCTGATGGAGCGCCACCTCGCCGGCCGCCGCGCCGGCTGGCCCGAGCACAAGGCGCGCACCTCGATGCTGCTGCCCTGGCCGCCCAAGGGCCGCGCCGACTGACCCCACCGGGTGACACCCGGCCACGCGCGCTAAAACTGATGCGTGCCCGTGGGCCGAACCCTATAAGGGCACGCCATGCGCCGAGCCCTGACCCCTCTGGCAGTCGCCTCCATCTTGTTCGCCGCCGGTTCCGCCTTCGCGAAAGACGACCCGCCGCCTCCTCCTCCGCCGCCGCCCCCCTCTGACAGCGCCGACAGCAAGAGCGACGAGCACAAAGACAGCGCCGCCGAGCCGTCGAACAGCACCGACTTCAAGAGCACCGACGCGCTGCTCGATCAGAGCAAGGGCAAGCACCGCCCGCTGATGCTCTCGTTCTTCACCGGCTTCCGCTACCCGTACTACATCGGCAGCATCGGCCTGGTGCTGGGCGCCCGCTTCAACATTCCCCTGGTGCACGACGGCTTCGTGCCGCAGATCAACGACTCGTTCGACCTCGAGTTCGGCGCCGACTTCGGCTTGGTGCCCGGCCTCGCCTACGGCTGCTACACGCCGGTCTACGTGCACCCGATGATCGAGCCGCGGTACACCGTGTACCTGCTGCCCAAGCTGGCCGCCTACGTGAAGCCCCTCTCGCTCGGCTTCTTGATCTGGCCCAACAGCTGCGGCGCCGGCTTCTCGAGCTTCTTCTTCCACTACGAGGCGTCGGTGGGCGTCATCTACAAGCTCACCAACAGCATCGCGCTGCGCGGCGAGGTCGGCAGCTACGGCATTCGCGCCGGCATCGGCATCTCGTTCTAGGCGCCGCTCACCGGGGGGCGGGCTGAAACGAAAGAATTCGCGACTGCGTAGGCAGGTTGCAGTCTTACGGGTAATGCCACCCGTCACTTAGGATGCGTTTACCCATGAAAGCAGATGTCATCGTCGTCGGAGCCGGGCCGGCCGGAAGCGTCGCGGGCTCGATTCTCGCCCGCAAGGGCCTGAGCGTGCTGTGCCTCGAGGCCGGCACCTTTCCCCGGTTCCAGATCGGCGAGTCGCTGCTGCCGCGCTGCAACGACATTCTCGAAGAGGCCGGGCTGCTCGAGGCCGTTCACTCGCGCCACTACATGCCCAAGCCGGCCGCGCTCTTTCTGCGCGGCGAGAAGACCGAGCGCTTCTGCTTCGCCGAGATGTTCCCCGGCCAGCGCCCCGCCGCGATGCAGGTGCCGCGCGCCGACTTCGACCAGACGCTCTCGACCCAGGCGCGCAAGTACGGCGTCGACGTGCGCTTTCAGCAGCGGGTCGACGCGGTCGAGCTCGCCCCTGACGGCTCGCAGGTGAAGGTGAGCGTCACCGACCTCGAGACCAACGCGAAGTACACCGCCGAGGGCCGCTTTCTCATCGACTGCTCGGGCTACGGCCGGGTGCTGCCCAAGCTGCTCAACCTCGAGAGCCCCTCGCAGCTCGGCCCGCGCATGGCGGTGTTCACCCACGTCGAAGGCGACCAGCGCCCCGAAGGCCCCGCCGAGGGCGACATCTGGGTGTGCATTCACCCCGAAGGCGCGTGGACGTGGATCATCCCCTTCTCGAACGGGCGCACCAGCATCGGCGTGGTGGCCGAGCGCGCGCTGTTCGAGAAGCACGGCAAGACCGACCACGAGGCGCTGCACTCGCTCTTGAAGAGCGACCCCAACATCCAGAAGCGCATGTCGAAGGCGGTGCCGGTGATGAAGACCACCCGCCTCGAGGGCTGGTCGGCGGCGGTGAGCCGCTTCCACGGCCCGGGCTGGGCGGTGACCGGCAACGCCTCTGAGTTCCTCGACCCCATCTTCAGCTCGGGGGTGACGCTCGCGCTCGAGTCGAGCTCGCGCGCCGCCAAGCTCGTCGCGCGCCAGCTCACCGGCGAGAAGGTCGACTGGGACGTCGAGTACACCCCGCCGATGAAGCGCGCGGTCGGCGTGTTCCGCACCTTCGTGCAGACCTGGTACGACGGCCTCTTGCAGAACGTCTTCATGCACCAGAACAAGCCCGACCGCTTCAAGCGGGCCATCACCTCGGTGCTGGGCGGCTACGTGCTCGACGAGCAGAACCCGTTCGTGCGCGACGCCGAAGGTACGCTGCGAAACCTGCAGAAGCTGATGTGAGGGAAGCGCGAGCCGGACGCGGAGCCCCTCGTCACCGAGGGCCCCGCGGCCCGCTCGAACGCGACGCGACGGCCTTCAGGCCGCGGCGGTCTTGACCTTCGGCGCCAGGTAGGCGGCGAGGCTGGCGACGCTGCGGAAGTGCTCTTTCGCGCTGCCGTCACCTTCGAACCGAATGCCGTACTTGTACTCGATGGCCGAGAGCAGCTCGAGCGCGCTCAGGCTGTCGAGCCCCAGCCCCTCGGTCGGCGAGAACAGCGGCTCGTCGTCTTTGATGTTCTCGGGCTTCACGTCCTCGAGACGCAGCGATTCGACGATGAGGGACTTCAGCGAGGTCTTCAGTTCGGTTTCGTTCATGTATCGGCTCAGCGGTGTACTCCGGGGGTTGGCACCTCTTCAAGGTGGGCACGGCCCAGACATCTTCTCTACGCGCGCCCCCGCCACATTGTTTCCAACCCGGATCAGGCCTGGGCCACGTGCTCGGTGGTGATGTCTTCGGGCGGCGGCGGAGGTGTTCCTGCGTCGGTGACCGGGGGCGCCCCAGCGCCCATCGACTCCATCGCCCGCCTCTGCATCTCTGCGGGCTTGACGTCTTCGAGGTGCGTGGCGATCTGCCACAGGTTGCCCGACGGGTCTTCGAACATGCCCCAGCGGTCACCCCAGAACATGTTCGACACCGGCACCATCTGCCTGGCGCCCAGCGAGATGGCCTTCTGGAACACCGCGTCGGTGTCCTTCACGTAGAGCATCACGCCCGAGCTCTTGCCGGCGGTGATGTCGGGCGAGCCGTTCATCGGCTCCGAGAGCATCAGCAGCGAGTTGCCGATCTTCAGGCTCGCGTGGGCGATCTTCCCGTCGGGGCCCGTCATCTGGGAGTGCACCCGCGCGCCGAAGACCTGCTTGTAGAACTCGATCGCCTTCGCCGCGTCGCTGACCGAGAAGTACGGCGTGAGCTGCGGCACGTCGGTGGGCACCGCCTGCACCTTCTTGGGCGCCGCCTTCTTTGCCGCTGACTTCTTCGCCGCGACCTTCTTCTTCGGAGCCGCCTTGGTCTTCTTCTTGATCGCCATGTTGCCTCCTGGAGAGAAACCGACGAGCGAAACCATGTCTCAGCGACCCGACCGTCTCAACGCTTTTCCAAACCAAGATCACCCTCTGCCGAGCGCCCACGAGGGAGCTCTCCCACGCTGATCGCGCCCGCAGAGCCAAGCAAGTGTGGCGATCTGACGTGGTGCGCGCTAGGTGGCCTGTCGCACCCATGAGCAAGCTCGTCCTCGGTCAAAAGGTCCGCTACGTCCCGCAGCCGGAGTGGGGCATCGGCCACCTCGCCACCATGGAAGACGAGGGCACCAAGGCCCAGGTCATCTTCCCCGCCCGCGACGGCGGCCCCATTCTCGTCTCCACCAAGGGTGGCGCGCTGGTTCCCGCGGCGCTGAAGCCGGGCGACGCGATTCGCACCCACAAGGGCGCCACCGGCCGGGTGGTCGAAGAGGTCGAAGGCGGCCGTGGCCTGCGCCGCTACGTGCTGAAGATGGACGACGGCACCGACAACGAGCTGCCCGAGTCGGAGATTCGCGCGCAGCCTCCGCGCCCCGACATGCTCACCATGCTCAAAGAAGCACGGGTGGGCGACTCGAAGGGCTTCTTGCTGCGCCGCTCGGCGCTGGCGCTCGACGACGAGCGCCGCAACGACGCGCTGGGCGCGCTGCTCGCCTCGCGCGTGATGGTGAAGCCGCACCAGGTCGGCGTGGTTCAGCGGGTGCTCACCAGCCCGCGGCCGCGCTTCGTGCTCGCCGACGAGGTCGGCCTCGGCAAGACCATCGAAGCGGGCATGATCTTCTCGGCGCTGCGCCTGGCCGGCCTGACCCGCCGGGTGCTGGTGGTCGCGCCCAGCCACCTCACCGTGCAGTGGCTGGTCGAGCTCTTCCACAAGTTCAACCAGCTGTTCACCTTGATGGACACCGAGCGCTACGAGAAGTCGCTCGAAGAGCTGCCCGGCGTCTCTCCGTGGACGCGGTTCGACTTCGTCGTCACCAGCCTCGAGATGCTGCAGCGCAACCCCAAGTACCGCGAAGAGGCGGCGGCCGAGGGCGCCTTCTGGGACCTGGTCATCATCGACGAGGCGCACCACCTCAAGGGCGAGAAGGCCTACGAGGCGGCCAGCGGGCTGTCGAAGAACTGCTGGGGCCTGTTGCTGCTCACCGCCACCCCGATGCAGCTCGACCCGGCCGAGTACCAGAAGCTGCTCGAGCTCATCGACCCCAAGACCGCGCCCACCGTGAAGGGCTTCGAAGAGCGCCTGGCGAAACAAGAAGAGCTGAGCCAGGCGGTGCGCGCGCTGATCGACGGCAAAGACGCGGCCGCCGCGGTGAAGAAGCTGGCCAAGCAGTTCCCCCAAGACGACCAGCTGCGCGACAACGACGACCCCAAGGCGCTGCTCGACCACCTCGCCGAGACGTACAGCCTCTCCGAGCGGCTGATTCGCAACCGCCGCGCGGTGGTGGGCGGCTTCAGCAAGCGCGTGCTCCACCGGCACGAAGTGAAGCTGAACAAAGAGGAAGAGAAGATTCGCACCCAGGTGCTCGAGGCGCTCGGCAAGAGCTCACTCAAGGGCGCTCCGCTGGCGGGCGTGCTGAGGCGCTTCGAGTCGTCGACGGCGGCGCTGTGGTCGGCGCTCAAGAGCACCCAGGCGCTCGAGAGCCTCACCCTGCCCCCGATGCCCGAGCGCGACGCCAAGATGGTGGCGTTCGACAACGTGCTCAAAGGCATCTGGGCGAAAGAGAAAGACGCCAAGATTCTCGTCTTCACCGAGTCGCGCGAGACGCTCGAGAGCCTGCAGGCCCGCCTGCGCGACGGCGGCACCGAGGCGCTGGCGTACCACGGCGATCTCCCGCTGGTTGAGCGCGACCGCCAGGTGGCCCGCTTCCGCGACCCCGACGGCCCCAAGGTGCTGATCTGCACCGAGGTCGGCGGCGAAGGCCGCAACTTCCAGTTCAGCCATCACCTGGTGAACTACGACCTGCCCTGGAGCCCCTCGGTCGCCGAGCAGCGCATCGGCCGCCTCGACCGCATCGGCCAGACCCAGGACGTGCAGATTCACGTCTTCGAGGTGAAGGGCTCGTTGTCGGCCGACGTGCTGACGATTCTCGCCGACGCGGTGGGTGTGTTCGGCGAGACGGTGGGCGGCCTCGACGCGGTGCTCGAAGAGGTCGAGCCGAAGCTCACCGAGCTGGCGCTGGCCAAGCCGAAAGAGCGCGCCGCCTACGTCGCCGAGCTGAAGACCAAGGTCACCGCGGCGCGCGAGCAGGTCAAGCGCGCCTATGACCCGCTGCTCGATCGCCGCAGCTTCGACGAAGAGCAGGTCGAGGCGCTGGTGAAGCGCGCCCACGAGCGCATCGACCACGAAGGCGACGACGACGACACGCTCGAAGACGGCCTGCGCGGCGTGGCGCAAGATCTCGACGAGCGGCTCGAAGAGACGGTCACCGAGCTGGCGCAGAAGGTCGGCCTGGGCGTCGACACCGATCAGAACGTCGAGGCGTTTCAGTGCGCGTTCACGTTCGGGCACGCGCTCAACGTCGAGGCGCTGCCGGGGCTCGATATCCAGAAAGAGCGCACCGTGCTGGGCACCTTCTGGCGCGACACCGCGGTCGACCACGAAGAGATCGAGTACTTCGCCACCGGCCACCCCATCGTCGAGGGCCTGTTCGGCTTCTTGCGCGACGGCCCCTTCGGCCGCAACGGCGCGCGGTACCTCGAGGTGCGAGGCCCGGTGAAGCACCGCGGCGTCGAGGTGCTGTTCCACCTCACCCTGCCCGACCCCATCGACGTGAGCCCCGGCGCGCGCGTGCCGTCGCGGCAGCTGTCGCGCTTTCTCGACCGGCTCTTGATTCACGTGGCGGTGGTGTCGAACGACGGCAAGCCCAAGGTCGATGCGTCGCTGCTCTCGACCCTCAAAGACGTCGACGGCCGCTCGCTCAAGGGCGACGAGATTCGCGCCGCGTTCGCGAACCTGCCCGAGTTTCTCGAGCCCGCCATCGCCGCGGCCACCACCGCCGCGAAGAAAGAGCTCGACGCCCGCGCCGCCAAGGCCAAGAAGGCGATCGAGGCCGAGCGCGCCACCCGCATCAAGCGCCTCACCCTCGCGCTGACCCACCAGGGCGTGCCCGCCGCGGCGATCGCGAAACAGGTCGAGGTCGAGAAGGCCCACGCCGATGCGCTGCTCGAAGCGCTGGCCGGAGTCACCGTGCAGCTCGACTCGGCCTGCGCCTTCGTCATCAACCGCTAGACGCTTCAAGTCTCGCCCCAGCGTTGCTATGCCGCTGGGCTGTGGACCCTGCGCTCAAAGCGCGCCTGCGGGCGCGCCTCACCCCCGAGCTGGCCAAGAGCATCGGCCGCGCCTACGAGCTGCGGCTGGTCGGTCAAGACGAGCGCGTGTACCTCGACCTCACCGGCGCGGCCGACCCGATGCCCGCCGCCGCGCCCGCGGGCAAGGTCTGCTCGGTCGGCTTCGTCGAAGACGACCTTCAGGCGCTGCTCGACGGCACCACCCAGCTCAAGACCCTGTTCATGGCCACCCGCTTCCGCGTCTTCGGTGACGTGGGCGACGCGATGAAGCTCGAGGCGCTGTTCAAAGGTACCTGACGGGCCCTGATAGAACCGGCGCGTGCTGCTTTTCATCGCTTCACTCGCACTCTCAGCGGCACACCCTTCGCTCCGCCTCGAGTACGTCGCGCCAGCGAACTGTCCCAGCGAGGCGGCATTTCGTTCGCTGCTCGCTGCCCGGCTCGGTTTCGAACCCGTTGGCGACCCCGCTACCCACCATGCTTCGGTCACCGTCGAAGCAGACCCCGGGGCACTGACGGCGACACTGGCGCTCGACGCGGGGCGCCCGCGCACGTTTCGTGGCGAGCCGACCGACTGTGAAAACCTGCTCGCCGCAGTAGCGCTGGCGCTCGCAACTGCGGTCGACCCCGCGCTGTTGGTCCGCACACGCAAAGCGGTCGCGCCGTCGATGCCCGAGCCAGAAGCCCAAGCCGTGGCTGCTGTCGATGCCCCAACAACTTTGCATCTGTCAGTCTCCGCGGGCCTGCGCTCGACCATCGCGCTGCTGCCTCTGGCGAGCTTCGGGCCGATGATCGAGCTGAGAGCTCGCTACCGCTCCTTCAGCGCAGCGGTCGACGTCGATGCTGCGATGTCTCCGGCCTTCGGAGTCGAGGGGGGCTCCATCGACTCGGCCGTCGTGCGCGCCGGAGCCCAGGCCTGCGGGCACCTCGCATTCGTCGCGATGTGCCTTCGCGGCGCGGGCGGAGCCCTGAGCGCGAGCGGCAGCGGCTTCGAGAATGCGCGCCGCGGGTGGCTGCCGGTCGCAACCCTGGGCCCGGCGGTCAGCGCCAGGTGGCAACCGATCGGAGCGTTGGTGCTGAGCGCCGGGGCCGGCCTCGACTTCGTGTTGATTCGAAACTCGATAGTCGTGGGTACGAGCGAGGTATGGCGCGAGCCCCTCGTCGCGGGGAGCTTCGAGCTCACCGCCGGCTGGCAGTTCTTGTGACGGAAAGTCGCGTCTCGATCAGAACAGCTGGGCAGACCTCATGGCGCTGACCGCCGACCTGACCGCGCTCTACCGCGCCGAGTTCTCTTACGTGTGGACCGTTCTCTACCGCCTTGGCGCGCGCGGGTCCGACCGCGAAGACCTCGCGCAAGAGGTGTTCGCGGCGGCATTCAAACAATGGGAGCGCTACGACCGTGCGCGGGCCGTGCGCCCGTGGCTGTTCGGCATCAGCTATCGCCTCGTGCGCGACTTTCGGCGCAAGCATCAGCACCGCTTCGAAGAGTCGACCCCCGACGTGACCACGGAGAACGGCAACGAGAGCGCCGAAGATGCGGTCGCTCGCAAACAAGGGCTGGCCCTCGCGTTGCGGGGGCTCGAGACGCTCGAGCTCGAGCGCCGAGCGGTCTTCGTGATGCACGACCTCGACGAACACCCGATGCCCGTCATCGCCGCAGAGCTCGGCATCCCGCTCAACACCGCGTACTCGCGCCTGCGCCTGGCGCGACGTGACTTCAACGAATTCGTGGCTCGATTGAACGCGAGCAATGAGGTGCTCCATGGCTGAAGACCTCGAACCGCTTTCCGCCGGCGCGCAGGAGCTGTTGAGGTGGGAAAAGAGCCGCCCGGGTGCATCACCGGCAGACCACACCCGCGTCCTCGAGCGTCTGATTCAGGCGCAAGGGCTCGCGCCGGCGCCCGCAGCCGCTGGAAGCGTGGGCAGCAAAGCCATGCTCTCGAAGCTGACCGTCGCTGCGGTGCTGGGCGCCGCAACCGGGGGTACCCTGATGCATCAACACATGTCCGCGCGACTCGAAGACGTGCGGCTGGAGCTGGTTGCAGCTCGGCAGCAGTTCGACCTGGGGCGGCAGCCCCAGGTCGAGCTCCCACCCGTGGCGCCTCCGCGGGTCGAGGGTGCGGGCGAGAAGCCAACTCCGAAGCCGTTGCCCAAATCAGGACCCTCGCAGGCGAAATCACCTGAGGCAGTCCCCGAAACGCGACCGACCACTCTTCGTGAAGAGAGCGTACTGCTCGAACGCGCTCGTACCGCCCTGCTGAAGGGCGACTTCGACAGTGCGGCAGCGGCGGTGAACGCGCACCGCGACCGCTTCCCTGCGGGCGACCTGGTCGAAGAGGCCGAGGTGATGGGAATTCAGGTGTGGCTGGGCCGCCACAGAGATGAGGAGGCACGCGCTGCAGCTTCTCGCTTTCATCGAGACCACCCCGGAAGCGCTCTGCTCCCGGCCGTCGATGCCCTCGTGGCACCCGAGCCATGACGGAAACACGTGCCTGGAACAGATTTGCAACCGGAGACCGCCCATGAACCTTTCCCACCTCCTCATCTGCACCGCGCTCGCAACCTGCGGAGACCACATCATCGTCGGCGACCTCCCCGACGGCGGCTCACCGGAGAGCGATGGCGGAGTCACCTGTGGCGGCTGCTGGAGCGGCGGCCAGTGCGTCACCTCCACGACCACGAATGCATGCGGCACCGGCGCGGGAAGCTGCTCCGACTGTTCGGTCACCGTACAGCATGCAAGCCTGCCCAGCTGCACCGCCGGAGCCTGCGCTTTCGTTGCTTGTGAGACGGGTTGGTCGGACTGCGACGGCGACCCGACCAACGGCTGCGAGAGAAATGTCTCGGCCTGCTTCGAAGTCATCGCCACCGGGCAAGACCAGCCTCGCGCCGTCGCGACCGATGGAGTCGACGTCTACTGGGTCATTCGAGGCGGCACGCTGCGTCGTGTGCCCAAGGGGGGTGGCACGGTAACGGACCTCGCCACCGACGTCTCGCTGTTCCTTCTTCGCGACTCCAGCATCTACTTCGTCAAGAGCGCGACCACGCTTGCTGTGATTCCCAAGGCCGCCGGAACGCCGGCCGTGCTGACGACAACGGCGCGAGAACCTCAGGCCCTCACGGCCGACAGCACCTCGCTCTTCTGGTGGGACGAGACCGGTGACGGAAAGTTCGAGATCCGGTCCGCTCCGCTCAGTGGTGGGCCGGAAACGCTATTGGCCGGAGGCCTGCAGCGGCGCGTCGACAGCCTGACCCCAGTCGGCTCCGAGCTCTGGTTCATGCAGGAACGCGAGCTGTTCAAGCTACCGAAGGCCGGGGGCCAGCTCGCCAGACTCGCCACGCTGCCGGTCGAGCCCTTGATGCCGAACGCGTGGGCCGCCGTCTCGACGCTCCAACCCGAGGGCGTCTTCTGGGGCTTGGTCTCGAGGCCAGCGAACGACATTGCTTCGGCATCGGAAGGCCGGGTCTTCGCAATGCGATACGACACGGTGCAGCCGATCGAGCTCGCTCGACTGACGTATTCGCCCTTGAGCATCACTCTCGACGGCAGCTCGCTGTATCTGGCGACCCAGCGACAAGACACGCTTCCGGGTACAGGCGCGGTGATCCGCGTCTCTACGACCGGCGGCCCGCCGTCGGTGCTCAACGTGAATCAGACGCCGTTCGCCCTGGCGATCGACCCGACCCACATCTACTGGGCCGACCGCACGCCGATCTACACAGCCCCGTTCGCCGAGATTCGGCGAACGCCGAAGTAGCTCAAAGGTACTTCTTGAAGCCGGCGAGCGCGGGGTTGCTCAGCACCACCTCGCGCCGCTGCTGAACGCCCTGGCGAATCAGCTCGTCGACGGCGGCCTTCACCTTGCGGCGCTCGAAGAAGCCGAGCTCTTTCGAGAGGCAGTCGACGATGGGGCCGAGGTTCTCTTGCACGAAGTACACGTCGAACGTGTACGAGACGTCGGCCTCGTACGCGTCGCTCTTGTACGCGAAGCCGTACTTCTCGAAGTAGTCGTCGCGACCCAGCGGCCGGGCGAGGTCGGGGTGCGGCCAGAACGCCTCGAGGTCGGAGTGCGCCATGCGACCGGTAGGCTGGCCGTCTTCGCCGATCTCCAGAAACGTGTTCTGCCCGTGCGCTTGCGCGCTCGAGCCCAGGTCGAGGTGCACGTTGAGCGCGCTCTCGATCATGGGGCCGACCACCGCCTTCAGCGCGTAGTCGAGCGGCTTCACGCTCGCATCGGGCCGCGCGCGAAGCATGCGAATCAGCATCGGCGGCTCGGTGGGGAAGTCGGGGTCGGGCGCGCTCAGCGAGTACGCCGGCATCAGCCAGGTCTGCTGGCCGTCTTCGCGAGGCGGGTAGGGGTCGGCGACGCGAATCACGGCGCTCACGTCATTGCGCGTGTCGGCCACCGCCATCGGCTCGGGCAGAAAACAGAACGCCGGCCTCGGCTGCTCGGCCATGTCGACCCAGCGCACCAGGAACTCGGTCTTGAGCACCGTGGCGTCGCCAGCGTCGGCGTCGAGCTCGCGGGTCACTCCGGCGTGCACGATGTGCTTGAGGTCGAGCTTCACCAGCGCGTTGGGAACGCCCGGCAGCTGGGTGTGCAGGGTGCGCTCGCTCGAGGCGTTGCGCACGTCGAGCGTCACGTCGGTGACCGCCAGCTCGCGGTGCTCGAGCTCTTGCGGGTGCATCGGCAGCAGCACCGAGCCGTCTTCTTGACGCAAGAAGGCCTCGAGCTCGCGCATGCCGGGCAGGCCGGCGTTGGCCTTCACCAGCTTCGCGTCTTCGGCGGGCACGCGCACCATCGGCACCGCGTAGCGCTGGCCGCCGCTAAACTCGGGCCGCATCTCGGTGGTGAGCACCTTGCCCAGCCAGGTGCGCGCGTTGACGCGGTTCTCGATGCCCACGTCGCGCACCGTGCCGAAGATGTCCATCGCCTGGCGGGTGGGCACGTGCGCCTCGCTCGACGACGCCACGCTGCCCACCGCCTGCAGCATGTGCTCGAGGTCTTCGCTGGTGCGCACCGGCGCGTCGAAGCGCACCGCGTCTGCGGTGCGCACGGTGACCCGGCCCTGTCGCGTCACCGCGATGCGGCCGTCGCTCAGCGCCGAGCCCAGGCCGAGCTCTTTGAGGCCCTGCTCTACCGTCCACCCCGAGATCGGTGCTCCTGCGACGTTCAGCTTGCTCACGGTCGAACCGTATTACCGCTACCGCTCGAGCACGTCGAGTCGGCCTGGAGTGAAGAGGTAGATCGAGGCGCCGTCGACCCAGCCCGAGTACCAGCCGCCATCGCCGAGAATCTCCCAGTGCAGCCCGCCGTCGCCGCTCTCGGCCGCGATCGCCCACTGGTCGATGTTGAGAATGAGCGGCGCCCAGAGGCCGTTGGCATTGGCGGGGAGCGGCAGCACCGAAACGGCCCCTTCCTCGCTGATGCGGCCGATGACCCCGCTGGCCTGGAACCACGCCGCGCCCGGCTCGGTGAAGGCGACCTGCACGGGAGACTCGAAGCAGCGCTGGCCGCCGTCTCGCGCGACGGGGTTGAGGCACGGGCGAGCACCCGGCGACCACCAGGCCCCACCGTCCGAGCTCATGCTCCCGGTGGCCACGCCAGACAACACTCCCGCGCCGTACGTCGCTTCGAGCATCGGCACCTCGAACTGCTCGACCGACCAGCCCCCGTCTTCGAAGCTCACCCGGTTGACGCGGTTGGTATCGGCCATGAACGCGTACCGTTCAGTCGCCGCGAGAACGCTCAAGCCCGAGAGGCCTCCAGGTCGAGCCGCGCTCGGCACGAAGCCCGCGGGCCCCTCTTCCCACCGCTGCAGCTCGCCGCGATCTTCCGTCCACATCACGTCGCCCACCGCGGTGACCCCGTTCAGCGGCAGCGCTTGCTCGAGCCCCCCGTCGTTGACCACGTACACGGCGGCGGTTCCCATGGCTTGCCCGCACACCAGCCGGCCCCGTGAGGTCAGGTGCGCCGGCCGGCAGCCGTTCGCCGGCGAAGGCAGCGCCATCGAGCGCTGGGCCCGGCTGCGCCGCACGCCAGAGATCAGATCGGCCTGAACGCGCCCCAGGTTGGGTTCGACGACCAGGTCGAGGTGGTGTGGCCCCGCGCTGAGCGGGGTGAACGACAGGTCGACCGTCGCGCCGTCCCCCAGAGACGCCGAAAACTGCACCGGCAGGTTGTCGCTGTCGACCAGCGTGCCGCGCACCGAAGTCGCATCGCGACACGCGGCCAAGAAGCCCACCCGGCCGCGATACGGCACCCCGACCTCGAAGAGCGGCGTGTCCCTCACCGCGAACCCGTTCACGCACGAAGGCGACTGACCGCAGTTGCAGCTCAAGCTGAAGCCGACCACCACCCCCACGAGCCAGCGCACCTGGCGAACCCTACACCCCACAGGCCCTGTGCTACGAGCGCGCGCATGCTCTTCGCGCTGCTGCTGGCTGCCGCACCCGCGCCGCTCACCACCGTCGCCGAGCAGTCGCACTACACGCGCACCGGCCGCTACGACGAGGTCGAGACGCTCTGCGCAGAGCTGCCCAAGCGCTACCCCGGCAAGCTCAAGTGCGAGCCGTTCGGCGTGACGCCGCTGGGCCGCACCATGCGGGTGTTCATCGCCAGCCTCGACGGCACCTTCACCCCCGAAGCCCTGAAGAAGAAGCAGCGACCGGTGGTGCTGTACCAGGGCGGCATTCACGCCGGTGAAATCGACGGCAAAGACGCCGGCCTCTGGCTGCTCAAAGACCTGCTCGACGGCAAGGCCGGCGACAAGCTGCTCGCCAAGGTCACCCTGGTCTTCGTGCCGGTGTTCAACGTCGACGGCCACGAGCGGGTCAGCAAGAACAACCGCCCCAACCAGGTGGGCCCCGAAGAGATGGGCTGGCGGGTCACCTCGCAGAACCTCAACCTGAACCGCGACTACGCCAAGGCCGAGACCCCCGAGATGCAGGCGATGCTCGGCCTGCTCGGCAGGTACGACCCGATTCTCTACGCCGACCTGCACGTCACCGACGGCGCGAAGTTTCAGCCCGACGTCGCGGTGCTCCTCGAGCCGCGCCACTCGGGCCCCGAAGCCCTGCGCGCCATCGGGCAGATCGTCTCGACCAGCGCCTTCGAAGAGCTGAAGACCAAGGGCCACCAGCCGCTCGACTTCTACCCGTCGTTCCAGAAAGACGACGACCCGGCGAGCGGCTTCTCGTACGGCGTGCCTCCGCCGCGGCTCTCGAACGGCTACTGGAACCTGAAGAACCGCTTCGTGGTGCTGGTCGAGACCCACAGCTGGAAGCCGTACCTCGAGCGGGTGAAGGCAACCTACGACGTGTGCCTCGCGCTGCTCTCGCGCGCCGCCGAGCAGGGCCCCAGGTGGCTCGAGGTCGCGCACGCCGCCGACGCCGCCGACGAGCAGGCCGCCGGCAAGCCCGTGCCGCTGTTGTGGGACAACACCGAGCACAAGGCGACGCTCGACTTCCCCGGCTACGCGTACACGCGCGAAGACTCGCAGGTGTCGGGCGCGAAGTGGGTTCGCTACGACGACTCGAAACCCGAAGTGTGGAAGGTGCCGTTCTTCGACGAGCTCAAGCCCGCGGTCACGCTGAACGCGCCGAAGGGCGGCTACCTGGTGCCGCCGCCGCACGCCGAGTGGGTGAAGAAGAAGCTCGAGCTGCACGGCTTTCGCTCGACGCTGCTCGACAAGCCGAAGGGCGCCGTCACCGTCGAGTCGTTTCGCGTGGTCGACGCGAAGTTCAAGCCCACGCCGTACGAGGGCCGCCAGACCGTGCAGGTGAAGGGCGAGTGGAAGGCCGACCAGCGCGACCTGCCCAGAGGCACGCTCTACGTGCCCGCCGGCCAGCGCGGGGTGGCGCTGCTGATGAACCTGCTCGAGCCTCTAGGCCCCGACTCGCTGATGAGCTGGGGCTACTTCAACGCCCACCTCGAGCAGAAAGAGTACATGGAGCCGTACGTCACCGAGGCCGTCGCCCGAGAGATGCTCAAAGACCCGCAGGTGAAGGCCGCGTTCGAGGCGCGGCTCAAGGCCGACCCGGGCTTCGCCAAGAGCCCCGACGAGCGGCTGCGCTTCTTCTACCTGCGCCACGAGAGCTTCGACGAGCGCTACAACCTGTACCCGGTGTACCGCGTCGACGCCGCGCCCTGAAGCTCAAGCGAGCTGCGCCTCGAGCCGCTGGCGCATGCTCTCGACCAGGCGCTGCTCGGCGGCGCTGAGGCCCAGAAACGCCGCCGCCTGGCGCACGGCGCCCATCGCGAACGCCGCGATGCGGTCGCGCATCATCAAGCTCATCACCTTCACCGCGCCGCGCACGACGACCGAGTCGGTCATCAGCGCCACCTTCGGTATCTCGCGCCCCTTCATCGCCTGCGCCACCAGCTCGCGCTGCCGGCTCGACGGCGAAGCCCCGCGGGTGAACACCATCACCTTCCTCACCTCGGGGTGCGGCGCCAGCTGCTCGATGAGCGTGGCGAGCTCTTCGTCGACCAGCGCGCCGCCGCCGTTCACCACCACCAGCAGGTCTCCCGAGACTTCTCCCAGCACCGTCTTCGTGCCCATGTCATGGAGACGCTAACGGGCTCCCGCCTGGGGCGCTGCCGGAGCCAACAGCTGCTGCGCCTGCATGGGAGTCAGCAGCGTCGCCACCACCACCTTCACCTTCGGCTTGTTGGTGTTGAGCGCCTGACACGACTTCAGCTCGAGCAGCGGCTCGTGCGCGGCGCAGTTGCGGGCGCACCGCTTCACGCTGACCACCACCGCGCTCTTGCCGTCGGCGGTGCCGAGCTGGCCGAGCAGCCCTGCGACGTCGAGCACCTCGACGCGGGCCCGGGCCTGTTTCACCGCCTCTTTGCCACCTGCGCCCACCGCCACGTCACGGCCGTCGTCGTACCAGCCGTCGCACGCCTCGCAGAACGGAGCGCGTGCCTGCTTCCAGGTGATGACCACCGCGGTGGCAATCGCCACCAGAAACTCGAGCGCCCACAGCACGACCACCCCCGCGCCGGTGAGGGTCGGGCTACTGCTGCTGCTGCTGCCGTGGTTCGTGATGGTGATGCCGTTGGCCGCCGAGCGATCGAGGTAGGCGATGAACGGGGGCCCCGACTGCTCCCCGACCAGCACCATGTCGACGACTGCGCTCATGCCCCGCGTGGCGACCAGCTCGGACATCTCGGGCGCGCGCTCGAGGTTCTCGGCGATCTCCGCGCGCGTGCTGAGGTACCCGACCTCGTGCACGACCACCTGCGCCAGCAGCGCCCCCAGCGCGGCGAGGCCCGCCGCCGGCAGCGGGCTGCGCACCTTGCGCTGCCTCACGACCCACATCGCCGCGCCGCCCACCGCGAGCCCCAGGCAAAGTGGAAAGATGAGCAGCAGGTTGAACCAGCGGCTCACCACCCCCTCGACCACCCCGCCGAGCAGCCCCGCCCCGAGCACCGCACCCAGCAACATCGGCAGCGCGAGGCGAGCCGACTTCCCCGACGGCACGTACGGTCGAATCATGAGCCTCAACAACCCACGAGAGCCCCGCCACGTGCAACCCCCTGAAACCCTGGCCTGGCAACCCGGGGCGCGATGAAGGCGATAATCCCACATGCGGTTCGCGCTCAAGCTCCTGGTCCTCTCCTTCGTCTTCGCTCCGGTCGCCTTCAGCCGTGAGCTGCCGCGAGAAGACCAGACCGCAGTCATCGAGTAGCGCGCTGCGTGTTAGGTGAGCGGCGTGAGCGCGAGAGTCGGCGCGAGAAACGGCAACGCCCGCGTCGACCGCGCCCGCACCGACACCGCCGCTGCTCGCGTCTCGTCGAGCCCCGCCCGGCGCTCGCCGCCGCGAGGTGAGGCCTTCAGCGCCGCTTCGGCCCGCGCCGCGAGCGGCGGCACGCCCGCCGAGTTCCTCGCGCTGGTCGACGCGCTGCAGCCGAAGGCCGTGCGCGCCGCCGGGTACACCGCGCACTTCGGCATGGGCGAGCGCCTGGCCACCGCCGAGCTCGACGACCGGCGCGCCCTCGCTCTGCCCAGGGGCAATGGCCGAGACCCGTCGTTCTTCGCCGAAGCGGGCAAGCCGCTCACCGTCACCGTCGACCCCGCGCGGCTCTTCAAGTCGGCCGAGAAGCTCGAGCTGGTGTGGAACTTCGCTCCCACCGGCGAAGAGACGGTGGTGCCGCTCAGCGACGGCACCCGCGACGCCAATGGGCTGCTGCAGCTCTCGGCCGCCCGCATCGACGTGCCCGCCGACGCAGACGGGGTGATGCGCCTCAAGCTCCGCACCACCGACGCCCGGGGCAAGGTCTCGACCTCGTGGGACCCGAGCAACGACGCTGCGGTCGCTTCGACCCGCGGCGCCACCCTGCTCTTCTCGGACGACTGGAAGGCCTCACTCGGCGGCGCGCTGCGCGCCGGAGACAAGCTCGAGCTCGCCTACGACGCCGACCGCATGGGCTCGCTCTTCGGCGGCGAGGTGCCACAAGAGCTCACGGCCTGCGTCTCGTTCGACGAAAAGCCCCCGATGCGCTTCTCGCTTTTCGCGCCGCGCGAGGGTGGCGGGCCCCCCGAGGTCTTGATGCCCGCACTGCGGGTGCCCTTCGAGGCCACCCGGGTCGCGGTGTGGTTCGAGGGCGAGCAGCACGGCGCCGTTCAGTACGACTCGGCGTTCGGTCAGAACTACCGGTACGAGGTCGGCCCGGCCCGCGACGACGCCGACCCCAGCTGGAAGAACGAGCTCTTGCGCAGCAAGAGCTTCCCCAACCTGCAGGCCGAAGACTTCGTCGGCATCGCCCCCTCGTCGCAGCGCTACAACTGCATCGCCTGGACCCTGGGGCTGCGCGACCAGTGGGTGTGGCCGGGCACCCGGGTGGAAGACTTCGACGCGCTCTACGCGAAGGCCGGCTACTCGCCCGCCCCCGACCTCGACGCCTCGCTCGACCCCGAGCTCGAGAAGGTCGCCCTCTACGCGCTCACCTTGAGCAGCGGCGCCACCGAGGTGACCCACGGCGCCCGCCAGCAGCCCGACGGCCAGTGGACCTCGAAGATCGGCACCCAGCCGCTGATTCGCCACCACGCCCTCGACGACCTGGCCGGCCCCTCGTACGGCGCGCCGGTGCGCATCTACGTGCGCCCTCGCGCGGAGCCGCGGTGAGCTCGACCCGCGAGACGTTCGACACCCTCGCCGACCGCTGGCTCGAGCACTGCGCCGAGCACCCCGAGCTGTCGAACCCCGCCGCCTACGTGCGGCACGAGAGCTACGACGCCATCGTGGCGCTGGGCGCCGCGGCCGTGCCCCTCATCATCGACCGGTACCGCGAAGGCTCGCTCTTCTGGGGCCACGCGCTGGCCCGCATCACCGGCATCGCGACCTTCGGCGACGGGCTGACCGGCAACCTCGAGGCCACCCGCCGCCAGTGGCTCGACTGGGCCGCGAAGCAGTAGCCCGTCAGGCCTTCTTCGCCGTCCACTCGGCGTACTGCTGGCGCACCTTCGCGGCCGCCGCCTCGGGGTCTGAGCCCAGCGCCTCGACCGAGAGCGGCTCTTGCACCGTCACCCGAATCTTCGCGCGCGGGCTCAGCCACGGCCCGTCTTCCCAGATGAGCGCAGGCGTGCCCTCGAGCACCACCGGAGCGATGGGTACCTTCTCTTCCATCGCCAGCACGAACGCGCCCGCCTTGAACGGCAAGAGCCGCCCATCGGGCGCGTAGGTGCCCTCGGGAAAAATCATCACGCTCATGCCGGCGCGCAGCCACCGCCGGCAGGTCTCCATCATCTCGTGGGTCGACTTGGGGCGGCCCCGCTCGACGCTGACGTACTTCGCCCCCTTCATCAGCCAGCCCAGCCCGGGCACGCCGAACAGCGACGCCTTCGAGACGAACTTGAACGGGTAGTACAGCCCCAGCACCGCGATGATGTCGGCCATCGACTGGTGGTTGGCGATGATGATGCACGGCTCTTGGGGCAGCCGCTCGCGGTGCTCGACGCGCGTGCTCCAGCCCGGCCACACCTTGAGGTACTGATGGCCCCAGTGGCAGATGAGCCAGTGCAGCGCGCGCCGCTGGCCATCGAACGGCAGCGTCACCAGTGTGAGCAGCGCGGCCAGCACCAGCCCGACCGAGATCGAGACCACGAACACCACCCAGTAATAGAGGGTGACGAGCAGCCGCATCAGCCCAGCTGCGAGCTGATGAACATGTGGTAGTTCACGTCGAGGCCGCCGTCGACGACCAGGTTCACGCCGTTGACGTAGCCCGAGTCGGGCAGGCACAGCCACTCGATGCTCTTGGCGATCTCGTCGGGCGAGGCGATGAAGCCCGCCGGCACCAGCTGCTTCAGCTTCGCTTCGATGTCACCCCACTTGTCGCCCACGTAGAAGCGCGACGAGTCGGTGTCGATGTAGCCCGGGTTCACCGAGTTGACCCGAATGCCGTCAGAGGCCAGCTCGGTGGCGAGGTACTTCACCAGCATCTCCATCGCGTACTTCATCGAGCCCAGCATGCCGTGAAAGGGAATCGGCATGCGCGTGTCCATGCCCGAGACCGCCACGATGCGCCCGCTGCGCCCCTTCATCAGCGGCTGGCACCGCTGCGCGCCGATGAGAAAGCTCTTCACCGTCACGTTGAAGGTCTTGTCCATCTGGTGGGGCTTCACGTCCATCAGCGGGGTGAACTTGGTCGACGCCGCGTTGGCCACGAACACGTCGAGGTAGCCCCACTGCTTCTGCACCAGGTCGAACACCGCGTTGAGGCTCTCGGGCTCGAGCTGATCTGCCACCACCGTCTCGCACTTGCGGCCGAGCTGCTCGACCTCGGCCTTCAGCGACGACGCCGCCGCTTCGTCACGGCGGTACGTCGAGACGACGTCGAAGCCCTTCTTGGCCAGCCGCACTGCGAGCGCGCGGCCTACGCCGCGGCTGCCTCCGGTGATCACCGCGACGGGTGTCGACATGCGGGTCAGCTACCACGCGCCTCAAGTGCCGTCAGCTGCGATGGGCTCGTGCCACTCCCAGCCGAACGCGCCCGGGTGGGTGCGCACCACCACCCTCGCGCCCGCCGGCAGCACCTCGTCACCGCCGGGGTGCTTGAAGTGCAGCGGCACCGTGCCGTCGCCGCGCCACGACGAGACGGTGAGCGTGCAGTTGCCCTTGCGCTTCCGGTGCTGCGCCACCGTGGTCGGGTGCTCGGTGCCCGGGCTCGAGTCGAGCCACTGGTTCAAGCCCAACAGCAGCGCGCCGCCGCCCGCCGGCACGCCCAGCAGGCTGACGAAGGCCGAGACCAGCAGCACCCGAAACGCCCAGCTCCGCCCGCGAAAGGCGAGCACCAGCGCCGTCACGTAGGCCACCCACACCAGCCCGCCGCCCACCACGAACACCAGCCCCACCAGGCCGACGTCGACGGTGCGGGCGGTGAAGCCCTGCAGCCCGCCCGCCAGCAGCACCCCGATGAACCACGAGAAGATGAGGCCCAGTGCCAGCACCAGCCGGCGGTACGGGTGAACCGGCACCAGGCGCTGACCGGCGAACGAGGGCAGCGCCGCGGCGAGCCGGCCCAGCGCGGCGACCGCCAGTCGGGCGCGCGAGCCGTCGACCGCGTCGAGCGCGTACACCAGCACGAACGCCTCGACCCCCTTCTCCGAGAGCTGCACCTTGTAGCCGAGCTCGAGCAGCTCGGTCATCGCGGCGCGCACTTCTCGAGACTCGACCACGCGCGCCACGTTCTGGTCGGTGTCGAGGGTGTCGAGGTAGGCCAGGTCGTCGAAGGCCTGGTCGCCGGTCTGCACCTCGCGGTTGAGGCCGAGGGCCTTGCCCAGGCGCTCGAGCTTCCCTTCGGGAAAGACCACCAGGTACGGGTAGGGCCCCGACGGCACCCGCAGGCTGGCGCGAATGAAGCTGCGGCTCACGTAGCGCGCGTCGACCCGCACCTTCTGGCCGTCGACCTCGTACTCGCTCTCGGCTCCGCCGTAGAGCGTGCTGCGGGTGGCGGCCTGGGTCAGCTTCGCGCCCGGCAGCCCCGTCAGCAGCGCGTCGCGCTTTCTCTTCAAGATGCGCTGCGACCACCTCACCGAGAGAAGAATCACTCCCACGATGAAGGCGACGTAGAGCAGCCCGGCCGTCACCGCGATCGCGACCTTCGCTGCGGGGTCCATGCCCCGGCAGTGTACTGGAGTCGCCGCGGCGCTCGGTTACATTCCCCCTTCGATGTCCATCGACTGGAAGCAGCTGTTCGCCGCCGCAGAGACCGCCCGCAAGAGGGCCTACGCGCCGTACTCGAAGTTCGCGGTGGGCGCCGCGGTGCTGGCCGACGACGGCACCATTCACCTCGGGTGCAACGTCGAGAACGCCAGCTACGGGCTCACCCTGTGCGCCGAGCGCAACGCGCTGGCCCGGGTGGTGGTCGACGGCAAGAAGCCGGTGGCCCTGGCCATCGTGGTCGACAGCCGCCGCCCCACCCCGCCCTGCGGCGCGTGCCGGCAGGTCATCTACGAGCTCTTGCCGCCCGACGCCCCGGTCATCACCCGCACCCCGCGCGGCAAGCAGACGAAGTACACCGCCGCGAAGCTGCTGCCCGACGCGTTCGGGCCCAGAGACCTCTGAGCCACCCGGCCGTCGACGAGAGCGGCCCCCCGAATCCGTCTCTCTCAGCGGCTGAAAAGTGGAGCGTCTACTGTCGTCCGCGAAGCGCCCCCGGCCTCGCCCGGCTTCCGTCACGAACCTCGCGGCTTTGCCCACGCACGCGCGCTGCTACCGCGGCAGCGCATGAACCCGACCCTCGAACGGCTCTTCCGCCTCTCGGCGCGCGCTCTCTCGGACTCCGAGCTGCTCGCCGTGCTGTTGGACACCGACGCCCTGGCCGACGAAGACCTGCGCGCGGTGCAGCGCACGCCGGTCGAAGACTGGCTCGACGACCCCCGGCTGTCTCCGCACCAATCGGCCCGGCTGCTGGTGGCGCTCGAGCTGGGGCGCCGCTCGCTGCAGCAACCCGAGCGCAAGCCCCCGCGGCTGCGCACGCCGGCCGACACCCACGCCTTCATTCGCCCCCACCTGCTGCACCTCGCGCACGAAGAGATGCACGTGCTCTGCCTGGGGCCCTCGAACCTGCTGCTGCGCCACCGCTGCGTGGCCAGGGGCAGCGCCACCCACTGCGTGGTCGACCCGCGCGACGTCTTCGCCCCCGCGCTCGCGGCCCGTGCCACCGCCCTGGTGCTGGTGCACAACCACCCCAGCGGCGACCCCACCCCGTCTTCTCACGACGTGGCGCTCACCCGGCAGCTGCGCGAGGCCGGCCGTGCCCTGTGCATTCGCCTCGCCGACCACCTGGTGGTGGGTGACGCCACCTGGTGCTCGATGCTGGCCGCCGGGCTGCTCGACTCCGAGAGCGCCGCGCCGCCGCAGCTGATGGAGGCCCGATGCACGCCGAGCCCACGCCGTCGCTGAGCCTGGCCGACGGGCTCGCCCGGCACTTCGGGTACCGCGGGTTCCGACCCGGGCAGCGCGAGGTCATCGAGGCGGTGATGGCCGGGCACAACACCGTCACCGTGATGCCCACCGGCGCGGGCAAGAGCCTCTGCTACCAGCTGCCCGCCGCGCTGCTCGGCGGAGTGACGCTGGTGGTCTCGCCGCTCATCGCCCTGATGCGCGACCAGGTCGAGCAACTGCAGGCGCGAGGGCTGCGGGCGGCATACCTGAGCGCGGCGCAGTCAGAGGGCGAGCGGCTCGAGCGCCTCGCCCGAGTGCGCGCGGGCGAGCTCAAGCTGCTCTACGTGTCGCCCGAGCGGCTGCGCAGCGAGCCGCTGCTCGAGGTGCTCGAGGGGAGGCTCTCGCTCTTCGCGGTCGACGAGGCCCACTGCATCAGCGCCTGGGGCCACGACTTTCGCCCCGACTACGCGCTGCTGGGCGCGGTGCGAAAGCGCCTGCTGCCCCCGCGCACCGTGGCGCTCACCGCCACCGCCACGCCCGAGGTGCGTGACGACATCGCCCGCGTGCTGCTGCTCAAAGAGCCGCGGGTGTTCGTCTCGGGCTTCGATCGCCCCAACCTCTTTCTCGAGGTGTCGAGGGTCGACGGCGACGCCGACAAGCGGCAGGCGTGCCTCGCCCTGGCGCGCGAGCAGGCCCCCGGGCTGGTGTACTGCTCGACCCGCAAGTCGGCCGAGAGCCTGCATGCCGCGCTGGTGAAGAGCCAGGTCGACGCGGTGCTGTACCACGCGGGCCTCGACGACGACGCCCGCCACCGCGCCCAGGACACGTTCATGAGCAGCGCGCGCGCGGTGGCGGTGGCTACCAACGCGTTCGGCATGGGCGTCGACAAGGCCGACGTGCGCTTCGTGGCGCACGCCGGCATTCCCCGCGCGGTCGAGGCCTACTACCAGGAGATCGGCCGCGCCGGCCGCGACGGCAAGCCCGCCCACGCGGTGCTGCTCTTCAACCACTCCGACGTCTTCACCCAGGAAAGGCTGATTCAGGGCAGCCACCCCTCGCAGACCCTCATCGCCGACGTGTGGAAGCTGCTGCGCGCACGAGGCCCGCGCTTCGACCAGGGGCTGCACGTGCTCGCCAACCACCTGGGCGCCAGCGAGCTCGAGGTCGGCTCGGCGGTGCGCATTCTCGAGCGCGCCCGCCTGCTCGCCCGGGGGCGCCGCGGCGAAGGAGCGTGGACCTTCACCGTCGCCGACGGTGCCGCAGCCACCCAGCCGCGCAGCCCCGAGGCGCGCGCGGTGCTCGAGGCGCTCTGCGCGCTGGCCCCGGTGGGCACCGCCAGCGTGCTCGAGCTCGAGGCGATCGTGGCGCGGTGTCACCTCTCGCTCGAGAAGCTCCGCCACGCCATCGGCCTGCTCGAGCGCGGCGGGCTGCTCCAGGTGAAGCGGCCGTTCGCCGGGCGCACCATCGAACCGCTGCGCGAGCTGCCCTTCGAGGCGCTGGGGCTCGACCTGGGCCAGGTGCGCGCGCAAGAGCGGCGCGCCCTGCTGCTGCTCCGCCGCATGACCGAGTACGCCTACGAGCGCCGCTGCCGCCGCGCCTTCGTGCTGCGCTACTTCGGAGAGCGCCCCGAGGCCTCGCGCTGCGGCAACTGCGACGTGTGCCGGGGGCCCCGCCTCGAGGTCTCGTCGCGCGCCCCGGGAGTCGCGCCCGAGCCCGAGCCGGGCGAGAAGAACCAGCGCTTCAGCGCGCTGGCGTTCGAAGAGCTGCGCAAGTGGAGGCGCGGCCTCTCGACCAGCCTCTGCATCGCGCCGTACCTCATCTTCAACGACGACACGCTCAAGAACCTGGCCGCCGCGCTGCCGGTGAACCGCGACGAGTTCATCACCGTGAAGGGCACCGGCGAGCTCAGCTGGGCGCGCTTCGGCGCCAAGGTGGTCGAGGTCTCGACCCTGGCGCGCGCCGCGGGCGAGCAGCCCTACCGGCCGGCGGCGGTGGTGAAGAAGCGGCTCAAGGCCCGGTACCCTGCTCCTTGAGGCGCAGCGGGGTCACGTCGACCTTCATCAAGAACGTGAGCCGCGCGTCCGAGGTGTACTCGATGAGGTGGTCGCCTACGCCCGAGAGGTCGACCGCGCGCTTCACGATACCGGCCTGCTCCTGCTCGCCGACGAAGGTGCGGCCCTCGACCGCCACCCGCACCCGCGAGCGGCAGCGGTCTTCGAAGAAGTTGAGCACCGTCTCTTCACCGGCGCCCGCCACGTTCTCGAGAAAGAACGACACGGTCACGGTCGACGGCTCGAACAGCTGCACGCCGATCTTGCCGTTGGTGGGGAACTTGCCCTCGATGTAGCTCGAATCGCCCAGCAGGCAACCGGCGATGGTGTCGCATACCGGCCACTCGGTGTTGCAGCGGTCGGCGACCCGCCCGAAGACGAACTGCCCCTTCTCGTCGGTGCAGCCGGCCAAAAAGAACGCGAACACGAACGCGACGAGTCGGGCGGCATCAGCTAAAATCTTCGGCATGAGCTTCCGCATCGCTGCTGTCTCCCTCGTTGCGATGATGACCCTCTTCACCTGCGGCACCGAGCCTACCTTCAACGAGCCCTTCATCCTCACCGATCGCAGCGCCCTGGCCTTCCAGACCGACTTCGCCAGCGGCACGTACATCGGCACTTCGGCTCAAGACCACATCTCGGTCACCAACCGCGGCGAGAAAGACCTGGTCATCAGCGACGTCACCCGCTCGGGAGACGACGCCTTCAAGTTCAAGCTCCAGGACCAGAAAGACACCGACCCGCCCTCGAGCGTGCTGCCCATCACGGTGAAGCCCAAGCAGTCGACCTTCATCGAGTTCAACTTCACCCCCACGCAGGTGCAGCGGTACCACGGGCAGGTGAACATCAAGTCGAACGCCACCAACGCGGCCGACCTGCCCATCGCGCTCTCGGGCTGCGGCCTGCGCAAGCTCGACGGCGGCGCCATCGACCAGCCCGACGGCGGCTGCACCGGCAGCTGAGCGGCGCAGCTCGAGCGGGCCGGCGAGCTGCGAGACCGGGCCGACGCTGACCGACCGCGAGTCACCGTCGGCATCGGCCGTCTGCATCAGGGCAGCCCGCAGGCGGGTATCGCTCCGGGGCCGGCGTCTGCCGCCACCGGGCCACAGGTCGCGGTCATGCCGCCGTCTCCGATGAACGTGCCGCTGTACGCGCCGGCCGTCTGGGTCACCCGGTACGCCATCGGGGCGTAGTAGTTGCGGTCGGCGACGCTGATCGCCATCTTGAACTGGGTGAACGCGCGCTGGAAGCACAGGCACTGCGCCTGCGTCGCGGTCACCCGCACGAAGCTGCCCATGTCTTGCCGCGACCAGCCCACCACGCGGTCGGGCAGCGCGTCGCTGTACCAGGGCGAGAAGGTGCCGCTCTGGTAGGCGGTGGTGGTGCGAATGCTGCAGCCTCCGTCGGCGAGGGGGTTGCCGCAGAACGAGAGGTCGATGGAGATTTCCGAAGGCAGCGTGCCGCCGTCGACCTTGAACAGGTCCCACTGCAGGCCCCACGCCTGGTCCGACCCCAAGCCCAGGTTGAACGAGTACGTGTCGACGTCGCTGGGCACCGCGTCGTAGTCGAACGGTGAGCGCACCCCGTGGCAGTTGTTGCTGTTGCCGTTGTCGCCGTTGGGGTTGCGCGCGCACAGGCCCAGGTCCCAGTCGTCGAGCACGCGGCCGAAGCCGTAGGTGAGCTCGCCGTTGAGGCTGCCGTTGAGCGCGCTGGTGAGGCCGCCGCCCGCGGGGTAGCGCGCCTCGTCAGAGTCGTCGGCGAGCGAGACGCTGAGCGTCCAGTCGACGTCGTCGGCCCAGTTGTTACCGTCGTCGCCCACCACCACCCAGTAGCGGGTGGTCGCGCCGCGGGGCGGCACCGGAATCACGCCGGCCATGTTCTTCAGGTCTTGGAAGTGCTTGGCGTCGAGGTTGGCGTTGCGCTCGAGCCACAGGCACTCGCCGCTGCCGGCGTCGGCGAAGCCGGTGCAGATCTTCGCCACCAGGTCGGCCTGCGCGCTGTCGTTGGGGTCATACCCCTTGGGGCACGCGGCAAAGTCGGTGAGGCAGCGGTTGATGCTGTCGGGCACGGTGGTGCCGGGCACCGCCGACATCACCCGCAGCTGCCGGTCTGAGCGGCCGTTGAGCGGCGCGAAGCGGCCGCTGGCCTGCGCCACGGTGAGCTTCACCGACATCGTGGCGTGGTTGCCGCTGGCGGGAATGTCGAACGCGAAGAACTCGGGGTCGGGCACGTACGAGAGCCGGCCGGTCTTGGTCACCGAGTTGCCCGGTGAGAGCGTCATCACCCTGGGCGCCGCCTCGCCCATGCTGTCGTTGGGCTCTTCGCGGTCGAGGTCTTCCATCACCTGCACGTCGATGTCGTATTTCTGCCGCAGGTCGCCCTGCACCACGGTGGGGTCGTTGGGGTTCTGCTTGTAGCCCTGCAGCACCAGCGTGTACGTGCCGGGCACCCGCACCAGGCGCGAGGTCGCCAGGTCGACCTTCAAGAACGCGTTGTCGGTCACCCCTTCCGAGATGGGCACGTTGTTGGGGTCGTAGAGCGTGTACGAGAGCCGGTAGGGCGGCGGCGGCATCAGCGCCTCGGCGGTGGTGATGTGCACGTAGACGATGTCGCGCGGCGCGGGGGCGCCGGCCGGCACGACGAACTGGAAGCGGTCGACGTCGTTGTCGGTGGCGAGGTAGCCCGACTGCATGCCGCGCAGCACCCCGCCCGCCGCGGTGAGCGGAATCTGCGTCGCCCCCCCGTCGGGAGCGTCGTTGGGCTCGTTCATGTCGGGGTTCTCTTGCGTGCATACCGAGATGAAGTACGGGTTGCGCACGTCGTAGACCGGCAGGCGCCCGCCCTTGTCGGCGAGCAGGAAGAGCAGCTTGCCGTTGCTCTCGGTGTACGGCTTCAAGATGTCGATCAGCTTCGGCGCGCCCTGGCCGTGGTCGTCGACCTTGCGAATCAGCGCCACGCCCGGCATGCCGTTGTCGTTCTGCAGCACGGTGACCGAGAGGTCGACCGGCGTCACCGGCGCGAGGTAGCCGGCCTGCACGTGCAGCAGGGTGCGCGCGGTCAGGGTGCCGAAGGTCGCCGAGTACCAGTCTTGGTCGATGCCGGCGTCACTGGGGTTGATGAAGCCGAAGCGCCCCGCGTCGGGCCCGCAGGCCAGCGGCAGAATGCAGCTCGAGTCGGTCAACCCCTCGTTCGGGGTGTTGCACAGGTCGGGCTGCGTCGGCCCCGCGTCGTACGGGCAGTCGTCGTCGATCTCCGGGTTGCACGGCTCGCCGCACTGGCAAGCGGCGAGGTTGAACGCCAGCACTCCGACCGCGATCGAAAGTTTCGTCGTCATCACACCCCTCGAGAACTAAGGCATCGGCACTGGTGGCACACCGCAGCCGTCGATGAAGCTCGACGGCTCGACGTGAATCACCCCGTCGGGCGGCGACTTGATGCCCCCCACCGGGAAGCGCACCTCTTTGAAGTGAAACTGGCGCACGATGCTGCGGCCGGTGGGGTCGTCTCCGGGCAGCGACGAGAACGCCACGTAGATGTCGTTGTAGCCCGCGCCGCGGCGGTACAGCGGCGGCCCGCCGTCGGGGTTGCCGGCGTCGCGGGTGTCGGGGAGCGTGTTGGCCAGCGCGATGTTGTCGATGCGCAGCGAGTAGCACTGCCGCCCGGCGTCGGTGACGTTGCCCTCGCGCTCGACCTTGTAGCGGTAGCCCAGGGTGGTGAGCTTGGCGGTGTCGAGGGTGAGCGGGTCGGTGTGCAGCTTCAGCTCGGCGCCGTTGGTGACGTTGTCGTTGTCGGGGTCTTGCCCCAGGTCTTTGTTCGAGGGCGAGGTCTTGTGCTGCCACTCGATCGCGTCGGGTATGCCGTCGTCGTCGCTGTCGACCCGCAGGCTGTTGGTGCCGATCAGCTGCTCGTCGCAGTCGAGCAGGCCGTCGCAGTCGGTGTCGACGCCGCGCAGCGCGGGCGGGCAGCCGAAGTCGAGGCCGCCGCCGTCGGGCTGCGCTACCTGGTTCGGTATGAACGACATGCAGCCCATCGCGCCGTTCGGGCAGGCGCGCTGGCGGAAGTACACCTCGACGCCGTCGCTGAAGCCGTCGCCGTCGGTGTCTCTCACCCAGGGGTTCGTCACCTCGGTGGCCTCGTCGCCGTCGAGCAGGCCGTCGCCGTCGGTGTCGGCGAGCAGCAGGTCGGACCCCGGCGGCGCCGAGAAGTTGCTCGCCACCACCTGCTCGAGCGTGAACGCGTGCCGCACCTGCCCGAAGCGAAAGTTGAGGAAGTTGATCGGCTCGCCATTTCTGAAGTCGCGAAAGTCGCCACCGCCCAGCTCGGCCATGCGCTCGAGCCGCTCGGCGTCTTGATTGACGATCAGCAGCGGGCACGCCCCGGGCGGCAGCACCGGCATGCGGCACGACGAGCCGCCGGTCGACACCATGCCGCCGTCGAGCATGCACACCGTCGAGAGCACCGGCGCGTTGGGGTTGAACACGTGCACGGTGTTCACCCGCACGTCGTCGGCGAGGTCTTTGAGCTGGCGAATGCGGGTCACCGCGTCCATGCACAAGAGCTCGTCGTCCTGGTTGTTGGTGGGGTGACCGTCGGAGAGAAAGATGACCGAGTAGCGGGCTCGCGTTTCCATGCCCAGCTTCACCCGGGTGTCGCCGATGTCTTTGGCGATGAGCGAGTAGATGTCGGCCAGCGGCTTCACGAAGTCGGTGGAGTCGCGGTTGGGATTCGGCACCCCGGCGGTGCTGAAGTTGAGCAGCCGCTGCGCCACGTTGAGCCGCTCTTGCGGCGAGATGGAGATGAGCTGGTGAAACTCGGGCACCTGCTGGTTCATCGCGTTCGCGATGATCCACCCCGAGGTGCTGCCGGCGAAGGTCAGCACGGTGATGTAGATTTCGGGGTCCTGCGGCAGGTTCGCCATCAGGTCGACCAGCGCCAGCGCGCGCTGGCCCATCGGGTCGGTGACGCGCATCGACTGAGACGCGTCCATCAGCAGGGCGATCTTGATGGGCCGCACCACCTCGTTCGGCGAGGCGGTGCAGAACTGGCCCTCGACCGCCACGGTGCGGTCGGCGGGAATCTCCGACTGGTTGCGCGGGTCTTCGAGGTACGTGTCGGTGCACGAGCCCACCGCGAGCGCCACCGCCAAGAGCCCAAGCCAACGCGCTCTCGTCACGGGTGAATTCCGATGCAGCGGTTCGCGACCAGGTAGTCGGCGGCGCTGGTCATGGTCGAGGGTTGCTTGAACGGAGCGGCGGGGGTCTTCGGGTCGGGCCCGAAGTCGAGCTCGGGGCCGGCGGGCGCGCGCACGGTAGGCGGCGCGTACTGCGCCCACGCGCACGCGGTGCGCCAGGTGCCGTAGTCGGTCGCCACGCCACTCTCGGGGCTCTCGGCGAAGTACACCTTGAAGAGGTTGAAGCCGATGCGCTGCGCGCCGGGCAGCCCGTCGGTCTTCACCATCTGCAGGTTGCTGACCGAGAAGTCGTAGCAGATGGTGTTGTTGGGCAGCTCGGTGGGCGTGATCTCGTACTCGTAGCCGTTCTTGTCGAAGAACGCGTTGTCGCGCTGAATCGGGCTCGAGTCGGCGCGGAACTCGGCGAAGTCGGGGTTGCCGTCGCCGTCGGTGTCGAGCCCGTTCGCCTGCGGCTTGGTGGGGTCGAGGCCGTAGCGCGCCTCCATGCCGTCGGGAATTCCGTCGCCGTCGCTGTCGACCACCGTCTGGCGGGTGTGCAGGTAGTCTTCGGCGTACTGCGAGAGCCCGTCGCCGTCGGTGTCGCGGCACGAGCAGTTGAGGGTCAGCGGCGACATCGGGTCGCAGCCGCGCCCGTCTTTCACGTTGGCGCGAAAGCCGTCGTCGTAGTGGAGCACCTCGAAGTTGTCGTCGAAGCAGTCGCCATCGCTGTCGGCGGCGAACTGCTGCGCCGTCCAGTTCTTGCCGATGCTCATCGCGTAGAAGTTGTTGTCTCGCTTGTCGATCAGCCCGTCGCCGTCGGCGTCGTCGACCCGGTCGACGTCTCCGGGCGCCGCGGTGAGGCTGCGCACCAGCAGCGTCTTCATCACGTTGCGCGAGGCGAGCGAAGAGTAGTCGAGCGCGCCGAGCGAGAAGTTCGCCACGCCGGCGTTGTCGTCGAACTCTTGAAAGATGCCGTTACCGCGCTCGGCGAGCTTGGTGAGAATGTGCTGGGCAATCTTGTGCGCCGCTTGAGGGTACTGGCCGGGCGGAACGTTGGGGTAGCTGCCGTAGAGGTCCTGGCACATGGTGCCGCAGTTGCGCACCGCCTCTTCGTTGAACAGCAGCACGGTGTGCAGCCGCACGTCGCCGATGTTGTGCGAGGCCTTCAGCTCGAGCAGCTGGTCGACGTACGAGTAGAGCTGGTAGTTCTGGTTGCGGTCGGTGCCCGCCACGTAGCCGAACACGCAGTCCGAGCTGGTCGGGTCCATACACGGTTGGGGGTTGATGGCGTTGCAGAACGTCATCGCGCTCGACGAGTCGGCCCACAGCAGGTCGGGGTTGTCCTGGTCGGCGTACTGCGAAAGCATGTCGTTGGCCGCGCACTTCGGGTACGGCGTGCCGTCGGTGAGAAACACCACCACGTAGCGGGTGCGCGGCAGCAGCTCGGGCTGCATCAGCTCGGTCTTGAAGATGTCGCTCGACACCAGGCTGTACGCCGCCGACAGCGCGCCCTGGTAGTCGGTGCCCTTGCCGAGCTCACTCTGCAGCGAGTTCACCCGCGCGGTGGCCGAGGCCAGGTTCGCGGCGTCGGCCAGCGAAGCGAAGCCCCCGCCCGGCGGCCAGGTGCCCTTCACGTTGGTCTCGAAGGGCAGAATCGCCACCTGCACGTTGGGCTGCGCGGCGAACTGGCCGAACAGCTTCTTGAGCGCGCGCACCCGCGCCGGCTCGGTGGGAATCGGAGGAGGCTGCCGCGACAGCGCGTCGGCGCAGAAGCTGCCCTGCATCTGCGAGCCGGGCGGGTCAGAGACGCACATCGAGCCCGACTGGTCGACCACCAGCACCACCTTGACCGGGAAGCCGGTCGGGTCGGGCACCGAGGTGCAGACCTGGCCCTTCAAGGTGAGACGGTCGTCGATGTTGGTGGGCTCAGCCTCTTTGGGCTGCAGAAAAGAATCGGAGCAGGCGCTGCTCAACGAAAGCGCGAGCCAGAGTGAGAGCCGTTTCATGTGCTTCAAGCTCCTTTCTTGCGACTTTGGGCAAGTGTCGTGAGCTCCCGCTTTCTTCAAAGAATCAAAGCACGCTCGCAGGAGGATGAAAGCGAAAACCCCCGGCGGCCGCGAAGGGCCCACCGGGGGTCTTCACTTCACGCACATGGTGCGCTGCTTACTTCTTGGCGGTGCGGCGGCGAATCAGCGCGAGGCCGGCGAGCGCGAGGCCCATCAGCGAGGCTGAGGCTTCGGTCACGCTGCAGGCGCTGCCACCGCTCGGCTCGGCCTTGAGGTGCAGGTCGCTGGTCGAGGTGTCCGAGGCCGGGTACGCGCGGTCGGGGAACACCAGGTGACCCGAGAGCTGCAGGGTGTAGTCGCCGTCGACGTCAGCAGTGAAGGTCGGCACGTGACCGTCCTGGTACGCGTACTGCCAGTGCCGCGACATCGTCACCGCGCCCTTCGGGTTCTCGATGGCCGCCACCGAGCCGGCAGGCCGCCCGCCCGAGGAATCGTCCACGTGTACTCGATGGCCGCGCCGTTGCGGTTCGCGAACAGCGGCAGGCGGAACTTCTCGCCCTTCTTCAGGGTGATGAAGCCACCCCCGTGCACCTGGAACGGGAGCTTCGGGTCGAGGCAGCTGTCGGGGCTGGTCGGGTCGACCACCACGCAGTACCGCGCGTCGCACAGGTCGCCCTGGCCGTCGCCGTCGTCATCGAGCTGGTTGCGGTTGCGCACCGTCGAGCAGTTGTCGGCCTTGTTCAAGATGCCGTCGTTGTCCTGGTCGAGGTCGCACACGTCGCCCAGCCCGTCGCCGTCGGTGTCGGTCTGCGTGGGGTTCTGCTTGCCCGGGCAGTTGTCGAAGTTGTCGCCGATGTTGTCCTGGTCGCCGTCGAAGTTGCAGGTGACGCCCGAGGGAATCGGGTCAGACTGCACCGAGTTCGCGAACAGCGGGCAGTTGTCGTCGCCGTCCGGGTGGCCGTCGAAGTCGTCGTCGTCGTTGCACACGTCGCCGATGTCGCCGTTCGCGCGCTTGCCCGGCATCGTCACCTTCTGGTCCGTGTTCGGAATGCCCGGGCAGTTGTCGACCGCGTTCGCCACGCTGTCGCCGTCCATGTCGCCGTCGCACACGTCGCCTTGACCGTCGCCGTCGGTGTCGAGCTGCGCCACGTTCGAGCCGACCGCGCAGTTGTCGCAGGTGTCGCCCACGCCGTCGCCGTCGCCGTCGGCCTGGTCGCGGTTCGACGAGAACGGGCAGTTGTCGTTGTTGTCGCTCTTGCCGTCGCCGTCAGCGTCGTCGGTGTACGCCAGCGTCTTGCCGTCGTCCGTGTACGCCACCCACGCTGCACCCACAGCTGCACGAGCACCGCCGCCCACCGTCGCCGGCGCGCCGCAGTCGTCTCCCAGGCACTCCGGGTTGTCCGCCGAGTTCTGCGCCAGCGCAGGCAGCCCGAACAGCACCGCCAGCGTCGCCACTGAGAGGGCCAGTTTCTTCTTCATCGCGTTCTCCCGGTTGAAAAGCATCGCGACTCCCTAGAGCAACCGGCGATCCAACTCGCGCTCCAGCCGATTCGGCCGGTTGCGCGCATGCTCGAAGGTAGGCTGGGGAGGACTCCCCCCACGGGTTTGTGGGGTTCGGCCCCCAGGCGCGCCAAAAACGAAAACCCCCCGCCAGCTCGAGGCTGACGGGGGGCTTCGCGAGGTTTCCGATGGGCCGCGGAAGCGGCTTGGAGGGGCTGTACGAGAGGCCGCTTACTTCTTGGCGGTGCGGCGGCGAATCAACGCGAGGCCGGCGAGCGCGAGGCCCATCAGCGAGGCTGAGGCTTCGGTCACGCTGCAGGCGCTGCCACCGCTCGGCTCGGCCTTGAGGTGCAGGTCGCTGGTCGAGGTGTCCGAGGCCGGGTACGCGCGGTCGGGGAACACCAGGTGACCCGAGAGCTGCAGGGGTGTAGTCGCCGTCGACGTCAGCAGTGAAGGTCGGCACGTGACCGTCCTGGTACGCGTACTGCCAGTGCCGCGACATCGTCACCGCGCCCTTCGGGTTCTCGATGGCCGCCACCGAGCCGGCAGGCCGCCCGCCCGAGGGAATCGTCCACGTGTACTCGATGGCCGCGCCGTTGCGGTTCGCGAACAGCGGCAGGCGGAACTTCTCGCCCTTCTTCAGGGTGATGAAGCCACCCCCGTGCACCTGGAACGGGAGCTTCGGGTCGAGGCAGCTGTCGGGGCTGGTCGGGTCGACCACCACGCAGTACCGCGCGTCGCACAGGTCGCCCTGGCCGTCGCCGTCGTCATCGAGCTGGTTGCGGTTGCGCACCGTCGAGCAGTTGTCGGCCTTGTTCAAGATGCCGTCGTTGTCCTGGTCGAGGTCGCACGCGTCGCCCAGCCCGTCGCCGTCGGTGTCGGTCTGCGTGGGGTTCTGCTTGCCCGGGCAGTTGTCGAGGTTGTCGCCGATGTTGTCCTGGTCGCCGTCGAAGTTGCAGGTGACGCCCGAGGAATCGGGGCAGACTGCACCGAGTTCGCGAACAGCGGGCAGTTGTCGTCGCCGTCCGGGTGGCCGTCGAAGTCGTCGTCGTCGTTGCACACGTCGCCGATGTCGCCGTTCGCGCGCTTGCCCGGCATCGTCACCTTCTGGTCCGTGTTCGGAATGCCCGGGCAGTTGTCGACCGCGTTCGCCACGCTGTCGCCGTCCATGTCGCCGTCGCACACGTCGCCTTGACCGTCGCCGTCGGTGTCGAGCTGCGCCACGTTCGAGCCGACCGCGCAGTTGTCGCAGGTGTCGCCCACGCCGTCGCCGTCGCCGTCGGCCTGGTCGCGGTTCGACGAGAACGGGCAGTTGTCGTTGTTGTCGCTCTTGCCGTCGCCGTCAGCGTCGTCGGTGTACGCCAGCGTCTTGCCGTCGTCCGTGTACGCCACCCACACGCTGCACCCACAGCTGCACGAGCACCCGCCGCCCACCGTCGCCGGCGCGCCGCAGTCGTCTCCCAGGCACTCCGGGTTGTCCGCCGAGTTCTGCGCCAGCGCAGGCAGCCCGAACAGCACCGCGAGTGCTGCGACCCCTACTGCGATGTTCTTCTTTGCGTTCATGACCAGCTCCTTTTTGCTTCGGAAAGACCTCGGGCTCGACCAATAGCAATCGCTGATCCAGGTTCTGATCGCGTGCTTTCGAGCGGTTGTGCTTGTTGTGAAAGGTGCGCTGTGGGGGCGAGCACCCAACTGCTCGGGGGGTGATGGCTACGGATCAGAAGTGACCCACACCAGAAGCCGGGGGACGGGCGTCGGGGTCCGGGCTTCGGGCTGCGGGCTTCGACCGACCGTTCCCGGGCCGCATCCCGGGCGCGGGCGCGGGCGCGGGCGCGTTTGGCGCTCGAAGTTCACTCCCCCAAGGGTGCTGCAACCGAGCTCGGCACGTTGAAACGAGCGAACGGGCCGAGGTCGAGGCGCCAGCGCGGAGCGCGCGGAGTGGCCGCAGTTGGCCATGAGCACGCACCGTAAGCTGGCAACGAAGAGATCGGCCCGTGCAGCCGTTTCAACCGCTGCGAGGAGCGCGCGGAGTGGCCGTGTTGGCCGCGCCCAAGGGCAGCGGGCCCGTGCAGCCGTTTCAACCGCTACTCACCCAGAACGAAGTCTTCTGGAACGACCTGGACAATGCCCTTCGGGCGCTTTCTGGCGGGGGGAATGAACTGAATCGTGGTCGCGAAGAGCGAGCCGATGCCGGTGCCGCGCGGGTCGTTGTCGCGGCCGACCATGAAGTACAGGTACAGCTCGTTGTTGCCCCGCGGCACCTGCCCCAGCGCGGTGAGCCGCGCCTCGGTCTGAACCAGGCTCAGGTTGTACGCGTCGATGTCGTAGCACTGGCGCTGATCTTCGGTGAGCAGCGGCTTGCCCGCCGAGTCGAACTCGCTGACGAAGTAGCCGTAGCCGCGCTGCTGCGAGTAGGCGATGTCGGCCGAGTTGGGGTCGGTATGCGCCAGCACCTCTTCGGCGTTGGTGTGGCCATCGCGGTCGGAGTCGTCGAGGTCTTCGGCCACCAGCGGGTTCGTGCCGGTGTGGTACTCGACGAAGTCGGGCAGGCCGTCGCCGTCGGTGTCGGTGATGCACGCGTCGGTGCCCAGCACCCGCTCTTCGCAGTCGAACAGGCGGTCTCCGTCGGTGTCGTCGAGCGCGCCGCACCCGCTGATGGTGTCGTAGCTCAGCGGGTTCATCGCCATCTTCACTTCGATGCCGTCGTTGATGTTGTCGCCGTCGCTGTCGGCCACCGTCGGGTCGGTGCCGAAGCTCGGCTCGTCTTTGTCGGGCAGCCCATCGCCATCGGTGTCGACCAGCATCTCGCCCTGGCGCGAGACGGTGTTGCGATTGAAGGCGATGAGCCGCTTGAGCTTCAGCGAGCGCTGCAGCGAGGCGTAGTTGATGCTGTTGAGGGTGTTCTTCAGGTTCGCCGGGTCGGTCTCGATCAGCTCGGTGCCGCCGGCCCGGGCAATCGCCGCCGCCTGAAAGCGGGCCGTCACGTCGGCGGTGGCGCGCACGTAGACCGGCTGAACCGAGACCTCACCCGCGCCGTACTGCTGCGCCAGCTTGCGCAGGTCTTCGACCCGGTGGGTCAGCTCGCAGGTGCTGCACTGGTTGAAGTCGGGCGGGTTCAGGTTGATGTACGCGTTGCACTCGGCGTCGATGCCGGCGTTGAAGTCGGGGTTCGCGCAGCTCTGGTCGGCCGAGTAGATGAGCATCACCACCAGGTACCGGGTGCGCGCCACCGTGCCGCGGCAGCCGGTGATCATGTCGCCCGAGAGCAGGCTCCGCGCCAGCTTCAGCGGCGCCCGCATCGAGATGGGGCCGGTCTCGTTGTACGCCGAGTACTTGGTGATGGCCGGCGCCAGCTCGGAGGCCGGCACGAACTTGCCCTGCAGGCCCGTGGCCAGCGAGTGGTACGCCACCAGCTCGAAGTTGATGAACGGGTCCGAGAAGCGGCCGGCCAGCGAATTGAGCGTGTCGGTAATCTGCATCACCGCCATGCGGTCGACGATGCCGCCGCCTTCGATCTCGTAGAGCACCTTGACCGGAAAAGAGGTGCCGCTGGCGATCGGCACGCAGGCGCGGCCGATGATCTCGGCGCGGTCGGGGCCGGTGGTCCCACCTGCTCCGACCGCGTACAGCCCTGAGTCCGAGCAGCCCGTGGACACGATGCCCACCACCACGAGCAGGGAGCTGGCGAGCTGCCGCATCAGCAACATTTAAGCACACGCCTTTCGAACCAAGGGCGACAATTACCCCTCGCCTCGGGTCAAGTGCCCCCACCGGCCTCGACCTTCAATGTGAAGACCTCGCGTCGGTTGCCCCCCCCGAAGGGCCGCGCTCGACATGAGCGGGGCCTCGACCGAGTAATCATGCGATATGGTCTCGAAGTCACCTGACTTCATCACCCGCTCTTGGAGGGACCCCCGACGTGACGCGCTCCGCTTGGCTGTCGACCGCCCTGGCCGTGACCTTCGTCGCCGTACCCGCGTTGAGCAAGCCCACCGAGGCCGAGAAGGCACGGAAGACGGTCGAGAAGAAGCTCGACGGCTTCGAGAAGAGCTACGACCCGACCAAAGACCTCAGCCGCAAGAACCCCGACAAGCTCGACAAAGACATCGCCGAGCTCGACGAAGCGATGGCGGCGCTCAAGGCCGTCGATGCCGCGGCGGCCGACGCGCTGGCCGCGCGCCGCGACGCGCTGGTCAACGCGGCGAAAGAGGGCACCTCGAGCGCCTCGGCCGCCAAGGCCGACGACGAGTTCAACAAGCGGCTGCAGAAGGTGCAGGAGCAGACCGACCCCGAGAAGAAGCGGCTCGACAGCCTCGACGCCGCGACCATCAAGCGGCTGCGCGACGACCTCGACCGGGTGATCGCCAGGCTCGACCCCTCGGCCAGAAAGCCCTACGAAGACCGGCGCGACGCCTGGTACTCGAAGCTGCAGGAAGACATCACCGCGGCCAGGCTCGCCCGGCTGCGCGGCGAGGTCGCCGACAAGGTGCCCGAGCTCAAGAGCGCTCTTGGGGTCGAGCCCATCGCCGCGATGAAGCCCACCTGGTGCGAAGGCGTCGAAGCCGCGCTCGCCAAGGTCTACTCGAACTACCACGTGGGTGGGCTCAACGACCCCGAGCCCATCGGAGTGCGCCCGCTGATGAACGCCGTCACCTTCTCGTGCTTCGACCCCGACTTCTCGCTGCGCCAGCAGTGGGTCGCCTACTTCCGCCAGACGCTGAGCAACCGCTTCGGCCTCTCGGCCGCTACCAACGAACGGCTGATGAAGCTCGGTGCGGCGCTGGTGGTCGCCGGCAACGAGGCGGTCGCCCGGCAGCAGAAAGACGTGTGCGCCCAGTTCGGAAGCCTCGACACCGGGGCGCTCGAGGGCCGCTTCTCTCGCGCGCTCGAGCGCTTCGGTCTGGGCTGCCCGGGCCGCCTGGTCGACCAGGCCAACGGCGTGCCGCTGAACGCGATCGACGTGCCCAACGGCATCTCGTCACAGCTCGCGGCCGCGGTGCTGGCCAACACCCTCACCACCCAGGGCTTTCACAGCAACGACGGCCGCCTCACCGGCTTCGCGGTCGCCAACGCGGTGCTCGCGCTCGACCCGGCGAAGTTCGAAAGCGAGCTGTCGGGGTGGAAGCTGAACGACCTCGGCGCGCTCAACGCCATCGAGACGTTCTATGGCGTGGCGCGGGCGATGAAGGCCCTCGAGGCCGAGGCGCGCGCCCGCAGCGCCGCGGTGTTGCTCGAGGCCCCCAAGAAGGGCGCGCAGGCCTTCGTGGCCTCGCTGAGCAACACCCGGTCGGCCATCGAGGTCGCGCTCTCGCTCGAAGACCAGAAGCGGGCCGGCTCGCTGAAGGGCTGCGCGGCGAAGCTCTACCCAGACCTGGCCGCCGCGGTGAAGGGCCAGACCGCGTCGCTCTCCGAGCTGCGCCTCGACGGTCTGCTCTCGTACAAGTTGACCTTGTGCGCGCTGTCGGACCCCGACGCCCCGGTCGCCGCGAGGGTGTTCGGCTACTACGCCGAGCGTTCGGTGCCAGTGCGCGGGCCGTTCACCGCTGCGTACCTCGCCCTGCTCGACGCCCACAACGCCACGGCCTCTGGGGCCGGGGCCAAGGGCGGCTTCGACCCGTCCGCGCGCCGCGGGGCGGCCGCCGACGCGAAGGGCCCGTTCGTGCCCGACTCGAACCCGGTCGCCCCTCCCGAGCTGGAGCTGGGCAACACCATGAGCCCCGGCACCCTGCCCGCCGGCGTGGTGAAGGCGGTCGAGAAGAGCGGCGAGCTGACCCGCATCACGTTTCGCACCGAGCACTACATGGTGCCGGTGCTCGACTGCCACGAGACCGACAAGATCGACCGCATCACCCCCGACGGCACCATTCTCTACCGCTCGGTCTGCAAGAAGGTCGGCGAGCGCGAAGAGACGGCGACCAACGAGCCCATCGCCGTGCCGGCCTACGCTGCCGCCGGCGTCGGCCCCGGCAGCTTTCTGCTCTACGCGTCGGCGCCGGTGAACGACGACGTGGCGGGCCAGCCCCACCGCGGGTGGGTGGTCGAGGCCTACGACTCGAAGGCGCGCAAGGTGCGCACCTCGCTCTTCGGGCTGGCCCCCTGAGGCGCGGCGCTCGAAATCACCCGGGGCGTGCGCGGGTCTGGTCGAGCAGCGCCTGGGTCTGGGGTGAAGCAGCAGCGGTGTAGATCGACGTCAGGGTATCGACCAGGTCGGACAAGAAGAGCTCTCTGCGCAGCGGGTCGGGGTCGCGCTCGCGCGCGTAGGCCACCAGAGAGCTGTACAGCACGCTGCTGAAGCGATCGGTGCGCAGCATGAGCAGCTCGGGGGGCACCTGCACCAACGGCATCATCGCCTCCATCATGCGCACCGCCCCCGGGCTGCTCGACGCGATGGCTCGCGTGAACAGCGGCAGCGAGGGGTTGACCGTCAGCTGCGCCGAGATGGAGACGAACTCGAAGCCCCCATCGGGGTCGTCGAGCTTGGCGAGCAGGGGCCGAATCAGCACCTCGAGCAGCGTGCGCAGCGAGACCGGGCCCTGGCGCTCGAGCAGCTCGAGCTGCGCCACGTAGCGCGCCTGAATCGGGTCGGCATGTCGCTCGAGCACCGCGTCGATGAGGCCCTCGCGCGACTGAAAGTGGTACAGCACCGCCGAGTTGTTGCGCAGCCCCGCTGCGACGCTCACCTCGCGCATCGACACCGCGTCGACCCCGCGCGCAGAGAACAGCTTCTCGGCGGCGCGCAGCAGCGCGAGCTTGGTCTGGGCGCCATCGCGCGGGCGCGCAGGCCGCCGGGGCTTTCTCCGCTTCGCCATCGACGTGCGAACACTACCTCGCCGGTGCGACAGACGGGCGGCGCCGGGCCCCGCTGCACCGGCGCGGCAGCGACGTTTTAGGCACACGCCTCTGCGCCCAGGGGCGAGAATGCGTTCGCCGTGGGTCGAGCGCCGGAACCGGTCTTCACCTTCAACGCCAAGAGCCTCGCGCTGGGGCGGGTGTCGATTGCGGCGCTGCTGCTCATCGACCTCGGCGTGCGGTTCAGCTCGCTCGAGGCGCACTACTCCGACGCCGGCGCCCTGCCCCGCGACGCCTACACCCTCTCGCAGTGGGACCAGGCGTGGAGCCTTCACCTGCTCTCGGGGGCCACCGGGTTCGAGGGCGCGCTCTTCGCGCTCACCGCCCTCGCGCTGGTGGCGTTCGGCGCCGGCTTTCACGCCCGCCTCGCCAACGCAGTGGCCTGGCTGCTCTACCTGTCGCTGTGCGCGCGCAACCCGCTCTTGCGCGACGGGCAAGACGAGCTGGGCCGGCTGCTTCTCTTCTTCTGTCTTTTTCTCCCGCTCGAGCGGCGGCCGCGCGGCGAGGCGGTGGTGCCGCTGGTGCGCAGCCCGGGCACCGTCGCGTTCACCGCCCAGGTGCTCCTCGTCTACTGGAGCTCGGTGGTGCACAAGCTCCAGTCACCGTGGTGGACCTCGCTGCAGGCACTCGAGAACGTCGCCCACATGCGGCGATACCAGACCGGGTTCGCGCAGTGGCTGGCGCAGTACCCCTCGCTGCTCGAGCTCGGCACGGTGGGCGCGCTGGCCATCGAGGCGCTCGGGCCGCTTTGCCTGGTGCTGTTCTGGCGCAGGCCGCGGTGGCGCGTCGGGGTGGTGGTGGCGATGTCGGCGCTGCACCTGGGCATGTGGTCGATGATTCGCATCGGCACGTTTCCAGCGCTGTGCGTCGCGACGTGGCTCATGTTCCTGCCGGCGGCGGTGTGGAGAAAGCCCACGTCACCCGCGCCTGCTCCCGACCGCTTCTCTCGCCTCGCGCTGGGCGGGCTCGCGCTCGCGGCGCTGCTGTGCGTGCAGAACGTGCTGCACTTCGCGCTCCCGGCGTTCATCAACGTGCCGGCGCGCGCGCTCGGGCTGCAGCAGTGGTGGGGTGTGTTCGCTCCGACGAAGGCCGAAGGCCACGTCAGCGACGGCTGGCTCTGGGCCCAGGGCCGCACCGCCGCCGGTGCGCTGGTGACGGTCGACGTGCCCTGGTTCACCTCGAGCGTCGACCCGCCGCCGATGCTGCGCTGGGCCGACGTGCGGTGGCGCCACCTGTTCGCCAACCTTACCGTGGTCGGCTGGCCGGCGAATTCGGCCCAGGGCCACACCCAGGCCCTCGCGCGCACCAACACCGTGAGGTGGATGTGCCGGCAATGGAACCGCGAGCACCCCGACCAGCGGCTCTCGCAGCTCTACGTCTTCTTCTTTCGCCACCGCCTCGGCGAGACCGCCCCGGTCACCCGCGAGCTGCTGGGCAGCGGCGACGAGGCCTGCAGCGACTGACCTGGCCGGTGCTCAGGTGCCCGGCTTCGGCTCGACCGTCGCGTAGGGCGTGAAGTGGAACTTCTGACCACCCACGGCCGCTTCCGCCATCGCGCCGCCCTTGATCATCGTCATCACCGCGACGCCCTGCCGGTACTCGAGGTTCTTCGAGCGGTTCTGACTGCCGGCCACGGCGCTCGCTCCCGCCGACAGCTCGGTGCGCCCGCGCTTGAAGTCGCGCAGCGCCTGCTCCGTGCGGAAGATGATCAGCTCGCTGAACGTCTGCCCCCCGACCTGCGCGCCCACCGTCACCTGCCGGGTGGTCACCGCGCCGACCGGCACGCCCTTCTCGAACAGCACTCCGTCGCCGCCGCCCCCGGCGATGATGAAGCCACCCTTGCCCACGTCGGAAAACACTGCGTAGCCGACCGCGTCGGTGAGGTGCACGTCGACGCGCGGGTCGGTCTGCTTGAAGGTGCCGAGCGTCTCGCGCGCATCGTCGACCGCGGCGGCCTGGCTCTGGGCATCATCTGCGTACGCGCTGGCGCCCACCGACAGGGCAGTGAGCAGCGACAGCCACGCTGCGCGTCTCTTGAGGGTCTGGTTCATGGGTCAATCTCCTTGGCTCAAGAGATAACGCCGGCGCAGCCACCTCGGCGTGTCACCGCCAGACCCCATCGGCGGCTGCGGCCGCGGCAGAACAACCGGCGCGCTCCTTTGTTTCAGCTCGAGCGGCGCCGCCTCCGCCGCGCGAGCAGGGCGAGCAGCAGCACCCCGGTCGGGCCCGCGGCGGCGTGACAGCCACACCCCGCCGCGAGCGCCCTGACTGCTCCGCACCCACCGTCAGCGGGCTCGCACTGCGTCACCGCCGTGGCCGCGCTGCCGGTGAGAAAATCGAGGTGCGTCGCGGTGAGGGTCGCCTCGCCGGCGGTCATGGCGCGCAGGTAGAGCCGCGTCGACGACTCCCCCTGGGCGATGACCGCGGTGTCGAGGGGCTCGGTGCAATCGGAGTCTGAGAACAGCGCGCTGTCGGCTCCGCTCGCCGAGAGATCAGCCTCGACGTCGTACGGAGCGGTCACCGATGAGGTGCCCTCCGACGCGGCGAGCTCGAGGGTGACCGCGGCGCAGCAGCCCGTCGGGCTGCCGGTCGGGAGCACCCAGACCAGGCGGCTGGCGTGCGGCGAAGCACCGATGCGGAAATCGTCGAAGTGGAGCGTGCCGGTGAACTCGCGCGCGGTCTCCCACGCCGCGCCGAGAGAGACCGAGCCGATGGAGAACCCGCGGTAGTCGATGCCCGGGCGCTCGGCGGCCCGCTGCCCGTCGACCCAGAGCCGCCGGGCCCCGTTCGCGGTGTCCAGCCCGACCAGGGAGACCTCGTAGAGGTGCCAACCGCCCAGGTCGGCCAACGGTGCGGTGTCGCGCGTGTACGCATCGAGCGCGTCGGTGCCTCCGAGCGTGCCCGCCGAGCTGCCCCGGTAGACGTAGAAGCTCAGGGCCTCGGAGGCGCCGGTGCCCGCTCGAAAGAGCATCACCCCACGGCTGGGGTCGGCCACCACCACGCGATGCCAGAAGCGAACGTGCAGCGCCCCCGACGACGCGCTGCCGGTCAAGTCGAGGCGAGCCTCGACGCCCGGCCCGGTCACCATCGACCGGCCGTCGACCACCTCGAGCCCCCGCTGGCCGCGGTGCGCTGCGGCGGCCGAGGCGGCGAGCGATTCGAGCGCGGGGTCGGGGTTGGTCAGGCCCGGCCACTTGCCCGGAGGAGTCTCGCTTCGCAGCAGGGTGCCGCTCTCGAAGTCGTCGCTCAGCACGAACTGCGCGCGCACGCTCGCAGCGAACAGAGAGAGTGTGACCGCGCACCCGCGCGCGAGACCTGGCATCGGTGAGGGGGAACAGCTTAGGGCCGCCTGGCGAGTGCGCCAAGGTGCTCTGCTTCACACCACCCGGCGCTCGAGGTGCGGGCCCAGCCGGCTGACCACCTCGTAGTTGATGGTGTCGGCCCACCCCGCCACCGTGTCGGCCGAGATTGCCTCGTCTGCGTCGGCGCCGATCAGCGTGGCGAGCACCTCGTCGGCGTCGCGCGCCGCCCCCGTCACGTCGAGCACCAGGTGGTTCATCATCACCCGGCCCAGCAGCGGGCAGCGGCGGCCGTTCACCAGCGCGTACGCCTTGCCCGACGCCAGCCGGGGGTAGCCGTCGAAGTAGCCCATCGGCAGCACCGCGATGCGGGTGCGCTCGGTCGCGCGCCAGGTGCAGCCGTAGCCGACGTACGCGCCCGCCTCGAGCCACTTCACCGCCTGGCTCTGGCAGCGCCACGCCAGCACCGGCTCGAGCACCGGCGCTTCTCCGAGCACCACCCGCGCCGAGAGCCGCGTCTGCGCCGAGGGCCACAGGCCGTACAGCGCGATGCCCACCCGCAGCACGTCGAACCGCGCCTGCGGCAGCACCAGGCTCGCGGCGCTGGCCGCCATGTGCCGCTGCAGCGTGACGCCGCCCAGCGCGGCCTCGAGGGTCGCCGCCCCGCGCTCGAAGGTCGCCACCTGCTGCAGCGCGTAGCCCTGCTCGGTCACGTCTTCGACGTTGGCGAAGTGGCTCAGCACTCCGGCGGGGCGAAACACGTCGGCGTTCGCCTTCAAGAGCTCGACCACCTTCGGCAGCTCGGCCTCGCTGAAGCCCTCGCGGCCCAGACCCGAGTCGAGGTGCACGTGCACCTCGAGCGGGCCCGGCGGCCTCGAGGCGCGCAGCTCGGCGGCGAAGCGCAGCCACGAGAGGTCAGACAGCACCACCGCCACGCGCTCGCGCGCCAGCTCGGCCAGCTCGCGCGGGCCCACCGCGCCGAGCACCAGCACCTCGCGCTGGGGCCACTGCGCGGCGCGCTCGCGCTCGCGGGCCCGCAGCGCGTCTTGGGCGGCGATGACGTACAGCACGTCGGCCGCCTCGTGCACCAGCGGCAGCAGCTCTTCGAAGCCGTGGCCGTAAGCGTTGCCCTTGATGACCGCGCCGAGCCGCTGGCCGGGTCGCGCGGCCGCGATGCCGCGGAACACGCGGGCGTTGTGCCGCAGCGCCTTGGCGCTCAGCTCGATGAAGGAGGCCTGCTCGGGGTACCCGGGTCGCACGGTGCCACTCTAGAAGCGGTTCGCGTGCCAACCGCAGTGATTCGAGCGCGCAGCGCGGGGTGCCGTTAGCTCACGCCCCAGGGTGATCGACGACCTCTGGTACAAGAACGCGGTCATCTACTGCGTCGACGTCAAGACGTTCATGGACGCGAACGGCGACGGAGTTGGCGACCTCGAGGGGCTGGTGCGGCGGCTCGACTACCTCGCCGGTCTGGGCGTGACGGCCATCTGGCTTTTGCCCATCAACCCTTCTCCGCGGCGCGACGACGGCTACGACATCACCGACTTCTACGGCGTCGACCCGCAGATCGGCACGCTGGGCGACTTCGTCGACTTCACCCACGAGGCGAAGAAGCACGGCATTCGGGTGCTGATGGACCTGGTGGTCAACCACACCTCTGACCAGCACCCCTGGTTCAAGAGCGCGCGCTCGAGCCCCGACTCGAAGTACCGCGACTGGTACGTGTGGTCGAAGACGAAGCCGCGCGACGCGCACCAGGGCATGGTGTTCCCCGGCGTGCAGGACTCGACGTGGACGTACGACGCCAAGGCGCGCGAGTACTACTTCCACCGGTTCTACGATTTTCAGCCCGACCTCGACACCAGCAACCCCGAGGTGCGCGTCGAGCTGCAGCGCATCGTCGGCTTCTGGCTGCAGCTGGGCGTCGCCGGCTTCCGAATGGACGCGGTGCCCTTCGTGATTCAGAAGAAGGGCGCGGGCGTGGTGCACACCGAGCAGTACGGCCACCTCACCGCGCTGCGCAACTTTCTGCAGTGGAGAACCGGCGACGCCATTCTGCTCGCCGAGGCCAACGTGATGCCCGAGAAGAACCTCGACTTCTTCGGCGACGAAGCCGACCGCCTGCACATGATGTTCAACTTTCTGGTGAACCAGAACGCGTTCTACGCGCTGGCCACCGCCGACGTGCGGCCCCTCGCGCGCGCCATCGAGCGCACCCACGTCGGCCTCGACGAGTGCCAGTGGGCGAACTTCATGCGCAACAACGACGAGCTCGACCTCGGCCGGCTGAGCGCGAAGCAGCGCAAGCGCGTCTTCGCCGAGCTGGCGCCCGAGCCGCGCATGCAGCTGTACCACCGCGGCATTCGGCGGCGGCTGGCCTCGATGTTCAACGGTGACCGGCGCCGCCTCGAGCTGGCCTACAGCCTGTTGTTCACCCTGCCCGGCACCCCGGTGCTGCGCTACGGCGACGAGATCGGCATGGGAGACGACCTCTCGCTCAAAGAGCGCTCGGCCGCGCGCACCCCGATGCAGTGGTCGACCGAGCCGCAAGCCGGCTTCTCGCTGGCGAAGAAGACGATTCTCCCCGTCATCGACCAGGGGCCCTTCGGGTACCAGAAGGTGAACGTCGCGGCCCAGCGGCGCGACCCCAACTCGCTGCTGAACTGGACCGAGCGAATCATTCGCGCCCGCAAAGAGTGCCTCGAGATCGGCTGGGGCAAGCCCCGCGTGCTGAAGACCGACTCGCCGCGCGTGCTCGCGCTCCGCTACGACTGGCGCGGCAACGCGGTGGTGGTGCTGCACAACTTCGACGCCAGGGCGCAGAGCGTCACGTTCGGCGCCGGCCCCTCAGGGCGCGGAGAGCTGATCAACCTGCTGACCGAAGACCACTCGCGGGCCGACGGGCGCGGCCAGCACCACGTCGAGCTCGAGGGCTACGGCTACCGGTGGTACCGCGTCGACGGGCTCGACTACATCTTGAAGCGCACCCGGTGACGGGGCCTCGAAGCTCAGGCCACCGGCTCGTCGTCGTGCTCGGCCGGAACCTGAAAGCAGGCCCGGCCCCGCCGGCACTGGTGGGCGTGCACGAAGCCCTCGTCGGGCCCGAACACCTCCATGGTGTTGAGGCACCAGAACACGTCGGTGTTCGAGTCGCCGTGCTGCCACGACGCGTGCTGCTCCGACCCGAAGGCCGCCTTGGTGCGCAGCAGCCGGCACACCACCGGCAGCGGCTTGCCCTGCTCGCTCATGACTTCGCCTCCAGCGCCTGCTCGAGCGCGCGCCGCACCACCACCTCGAACACCGGCACCCGGTAGCCGTTGCCGCTCAAGGGGCTGGCGCCCTGCACCGCCGCCTTCGCGGCCTCGCGAATCGAGTCGGGCCCGAACGGCTTGCCCACCAGCGCGGCCTCGGCGGCCCTGGCCCTGAGGGGCACCGGAGCCGCCGCGCCCAGCACCACCGCCGCGCGCTTGCAGGTGGCGCCGTCGAGCTCGACCGCCACCGCCGCCACCGCCAGCGGCCAGTCGAACGACTCTTTCGCGGTCTGCTTGAGGTAGCCGGTCTTCGCCCGCGACGGCGGCACCCGCACCCGGGTGATGACGTCGCCCGGCTGCAGCACGTTCTCGCGCGAGAGGTCTTTCTCGGGCGGCACGAAGAAGTCTTCCAGCCGCAGCTGGCGCGAGCTCTTGCCGTTCTCGACCGTCAGCACCGCCTCGAGCGCGAGCAACATCGGCGCCACCGTCGAGGCGTGCACCGACGCGCACACCCCGTTGCCGAACAGCGCGTGGTGCTCGTTGTCGCCCCGCTGCGCGAAGCACGTCGACCCGCCCTTGCGCCTGCAGACGTCGTGCTCCGAGCGGAAGTACCAGCAGTGGGTGCGCTGCGCGAGGTTGCCGCCCAGCGTGGCCATGTTGCGAACCTGCGGGGTCGCTACGTGCCAGCAGGCCTCGGCGAGCTTCGGCGCCGCGGCGCGCACCCGGGCGTCGCCCGCCAGCTGCGCGAGCGTCACCAGCGCGCCCAGCTCGAGGCCCGCCTTGGCGTCGCCCGCGATGCCACCGAGGCCCTTGAGCGCCTGCAGCGAGACCACCCGGCTGGGCGCCTCGAGGTTGTTCTTCAAGCGGTCGAGCAGGTCGACTCCGCCGGCCTTCAGCACCGCGCCCTGGGCCCGGGCCGCCTCGCTCACCTGCTCGGTCGTCTTGGGCGCCACCCACTCGAACGCGTTCATGAGCGCGCTCCTTTCAGTGCCGTCAGCACCGCCCTGGGCGTCATGGGCAGCTCGCGCAGGCGCACTCCGACGGCGTTGTAGACCGCGTTGGCCACCGCGGCGGCAGTGGCGATGTTGGCGGGCTCGCCGATGCCGTTGGCGTCGACCGAGGTGAGGCCCTGGTAGTGCTCGAGCAGCACGGTCTCGATGTGCGGCGTGTCACGAGAGCCGAGCACCTTGTACTGGTCGAGGTTCGCGTTGAGCATGCGGCCGCTGCGCGGGTCGAGGCGCCGCTCTTCGAACAGCGCGAACGAGATGCCGTGAATGACGCCGCCGTTCACCTGGCTCTGCACCGCCAGCGGGTTGAGCGGCCGGCCGCAGTCGTGCACCGCCACCACCCGCTCGACCTTCACCACGCCGGTCTCGGTGTCGACGCTCACCTCGGCGAACTGCACTCCGCCGTAGCCCGACTTGGGGTTGCCGCCGTAGTCGTCTTTGCGCTGTGCGTGCGCGGTGAGCTGCTCGCGCTTCATGCCCGCGGCGACCTTCTTGAACGGCTTGCCCTTGGGCTCGCCCTGCTTGCGCACCTCGCCGTTCACGAGCTCGAGCGCGGTGGCCGGCACCCCGAAGCCGCCCGCCACCTCGGCGAGAAACTGCTGCCGCGCGTCGGCGGCGGCGTTGCGCGCGACGCTGGCCACCCCCACCAGCGTCTTGCTGCCGCCCGACGAGGGCCCGACCGGGTGGTGGGTATCGCCGATGCGCAGGGTGACGTCGGCGGCCGAGGCCAGCCCCAGCTCTTCGGCCACCACCAGCGCCAGCGCGGTGCGGGTGCCGGTGCCGATGTCCATCACGCTCGAGAGCAGCTCGACCGAGCCGTCGCGGTTGATGCGCACGTCGCACGAGCTGTCCATATCGACGAAGCGGCCCCACAGCGACTGGGCCACCCCCACGCCGCGCTTCACCACCGCGCCGTCGCTGCCCGGGGCCTTGCGCCGGGCCCAGCCGAAGCGCTCGGCGCCCAGCTTGCGCTCGAGCCGGCGCGCCTCGCGCTGCGGGTCGCGCGGGTCTTCGCCCACGTCGAGCCGCTCTCGCAGCTCGAGGGGGTCGACGCCCAGCTTCTCGGCCAGCTCGTCGATGAGCTGCTCGAGCGCGAACGCGCCCTGCACGTTGCCGGGCGCGCGAAACGCCGCCGCCGGGCCGGCGTGGGTGAACACGTCAGAGTGCTCCGAGCGGAAGTTGGGGGTGGCGTACAGCCGCTCGGCGAAGAAGCCCGCGCCCGAGCCGGTCGAGACGCCGCCGGTGCCGTAGCTCTGCACCGAGAGCGCGGTGAGCGTGCCGTTCTCGGTCGCCCCGAGCTCGAGGTGCTGCACCGTGGCGGGCCGGTTGCCGGCGCTGACGTGCTCTTCTTCGCGGTCGAGCACCAGCCGCACCGGAGCCTTGGCCGCGCGCGACAGGTGGGTGGCCAAGACCCCATAGGTGCCGGCGCCGAACTTCGCGCCGAAGCCGCCGCCCATGAACTCGGAGATGATGCGCACCTTGCCGGCGTCGAGCTCGAACACCGTGGCCAGCTCGTTGCGCGCGCTGGCGGTGCTCTGGGTCGAGACGTAGACGGTGAGGCCGTCGTCGCGCCAGTCGGCGACCACGCCGTGCGCCTCGAGCGGGGTGTGGGTCTGCACCTGGGTGCGGTAGTCGCCCGAGAGCTTGAGCTTCGCCTCGGCGAGGCCCTTCTTCACGTCGCCGCGGCTCTTCACGTCGGGGCCGCGCACGTTGCCCTTCTGCGGCAGGCCCTTGGGGGCGCCGCCGCCACCGGCGGTGGGCGGCTGCTCGGTCGGCCCGGGGAACACCAGCGGAGCGCTCGCGCCGCGCGCCTCTTCGAGGTCGACCGTGAACGGCAGCGGCTCGTACTCGACCTTCACCAGGCGCGCGGCCTGGTCGGCGAGCTCTGGCGTGGTGGCGGCGACCGCGGCGACCGCCTGCCCGGCGTAGCGAATGGTGGGGTACCGCTCGCCCTTCACCTGCGAGGGGTCGCGCAGCTTCGCGCCCTCGAGGGTGCGCTCGACCACGTGCACCGCCTTCACTCCGGGCAGCGCCTCGGCCGCCGAGGTGTCGATGCTCTTCACCTTCGCGTGCGGGTGCACCGAGACCACCCGGCGCGCGTAGAGCATGCCGGGCAGCCGCACGTCGGCGGTGTAGCGGGCCGCGCCGGTGACCTTCTGCCGGCCGTCGATGCGGGGCGTGGGCTTGCCGACCAGGCGCAGCTGCGCGTTGGTGCCCCACGCCTGGGGCTCGCCCGCGGGAGGCGCCTCGCCGCGCGACAGCGAGGTGCCGACCACGCCGAGCAGCCGCCCCTGGCCGTCGGGGGCGAGCGCGGTCGAGGCCAGCTCGAGCGTGGGGGGCGGTTTCTGCCCCGAGGCCTGCAGCACCGCCGCCACCACCTTGGGGTAGGTGCCGCAGCGGCACAGGTTGCCGGCGATGGCGTCGCGCGCGTCGGCCTCGGTGGGCTTCTTGTTCTTCGTCAGCAGCCCGGCGCAGCTCATCACCATGCCGGGGGTGCAGAAGCCGCACTGCATCGCGTCTTGCTCGATGAACGCCTGCTGCACCGGGTGCAGCGCGTCGCCCTTGGCCAGGCCCTCGATGGTGACGATTTTCCGGCCCTCGAGCTCGATGGCCAGCAGGGTGCAACCCAGCATCGGGGTGCCGTCGACGTGCACCGTGCACGCCGAGCACGCGCCGCGGTCGCACACCACCTTGGTGCCGGTGAGGCCGAGCGAATCGCGCAGCGCGGCCGCGAGGGTGGTGCGCGGCTCGACGGTGAGCGTCTTCTTCGCGCCGTTGAGGGTGAGCGTGATGGGCGTCGCGCCGCTCACCGGCTCGGCGCCCGAGGCCGCGTGGGCGGCCGCCGAGTCGAGCAGCGCGCTGGTGGCCGCGGTGACCGAGGCTCCACCGAGAAAACCTCGCCGCGAAAGCTGGGAAGGGTCGCTCATGCGCGCGCACCGTATTCCCAAACGACGGGCCGGGCCTGAAGGTTCGTGCGTGTAACGAGATGGAAACGGCAGAGGCGGGGACCCGACCACGACCGAGTCGGGTATGAGGGCCCTGGGTGCGGCGACTGTTGAAGGACCCTGACGACATGGTGCTCGCGCTGGTGCTGGGCGTCGTCGGCATCGTCTGTTTTCCGCTCTCGCTGGTGAGCGGCGGCTGGGCGCTCGTGTCGATTCTCAGCGCGCGCGGAGAGGGGCGCCGGCCGAAGGCTCTCGCCTTTGCGAGCCTCGGCGTGTTCCTGGTTGCAACCGCCGTGAATGTGACCGTCGCGATGATCGGCGCCGAAGCGAACTCCGAGCGCAAGGCGCAAGCGGCGGCGATCGCCGAGAAGTTGCAGGGTCGCATCGAGGGAGAGCAGCTCGATGCCGAGGCCGCCTGCGATCTCGCGCGCCAGCAGCTCATCTCCCAGAGCCGCTACGACGCGATTTCCTGCCGGGCCGGCTACCAGCCGGGGCGGGTCGCACGCCTCGAGGTCGACACCGAAAAGCGCGGCTCCCACGCCGAGCTCACGTTCTGCCTCGCGCGCGCTCAGCGCTGGTACGTGCTGAGCACGCCGGCCGATGGCCGTTGCCCCGCTTCACCGCCGGCCCAGTAGGTAGCGGCCTTCGAAGCCAGGCTGGCGAGACCGCCCGGCAGCTCGACACCCGCCACCCGAGAGGCCGCGCTCGGACACGCGCGTCTGTAGGAGGTTCAGAGCGACTGCACGTAGCCGAGCAGGTCGTCGACCTCTTCGGGGGTGAGCAGGTCGGCGCGGCCGTGCTTCGGGCCGAAGCCGGTCACCGCCTTGCGCAGCGGGAAGCGGGTGTCGACCACCAGCCGGTCGCCCTCGGCGCGCAGGCCGGCGCTGCCGGTGGTCAGCATGGGGAACACGTCCCAGCTGCCCGCCAGGGCGGCACCCCGAAGCCGCGGAACAGCGGGTCTTGCAGCTCTTCGCGCAGCCCCATCAGGTGCGGCGTGCCGACGTCGAGGAACTTGCCGCGCGTCTCGTTGTCCTGGTCGGTGGTGAACTGCGGCGCGGGGTGACAGCCGGAGCACTCGGCCTTGCCCTCGAACAGCTCGAGGCCTTTGCGCGGGTGCGAGGGCCTGCCGTCGGGCAGCGTCAGCGCCTCGGGTGGCGCGCCGCTCACGTCCACGAACGGGTTGGGCAACGTCACCACCGCCGACGCGTACCGCGTCACGTCTTCGAGCTCTTCGATGGTCGGCGTGGGGTTGCTGTAGCGGTTCCTGTCCATCACGAACTTCGAGGTCTGCCCCATGCTGAAGGTCGACGCGGGGGTGAAGTACGGCGCCGTCTCGAGCGCGCCGCGCACCGTCATCGGCCGGTAGATGCGCAGCGGCGACGTCTTCTCGAACATCAGCCCGCCGGTGTGCCCGTCGGGGTGGCACGCGTCGCAGGTCACCGCGGTGCGGCCCAGGTCGGTGAAGTAGAGAATCTCGCCGCGGCGGCGCGAGGCCTGGCCCAGCATCGGGGTGATGGGCAGCTGGTCGATGACCGCCGCCCGCTTCTGGTCGGCGCGGCTCACATCGACGCGCGCCAGCGTGCCGGTGAAGCGGTCGAGCACGTACAGCGTCTTGCGGTCTGCCGAGAGCTGCAGGGCCGCGGGCCCCGAGTGCAGCGCCAACCCGGCGCGGCCCTTGATGCCGAAGTCTTCTTTCGGGCGAATGAACGGGAAGCCCGGCGGCGGCTCGATGGCCACCTCTTGCAGCACCGCCTTCTCGGCGTCCTTCGGGTTCTTGCCGGCCAGCTTCTTCGCGTCGAACACCCGCACCAGGCCCAGCGCCACGTCGGCGCCGTAGAGCAGGCCGCGCGCGTCGTCGAGCACCAGCGCCTGGGTGACGCCGCCTCCGGTGCCGAGGTGGCGCAGGTAGTGGTGGCCCCCTCACCTGGCCTTCCCTCCTGGGGCGAGGGAGGTTCAGGGCGGCGACTCCGCCGTTCATCGCGACCTCCATCTTCTGGGGGTTGGGGCCGATGTTGGGGCCGATGCTGGCCGAGAACAGCGTGCCGAGCTTCGCGCTGAACGCGAGCGCGCGCGGCATCGAGCCATTCATCACGTATGCAGACATCGCCGGCCCGTCGCCGCCGATGGTGGGCGGCCCGAGAATCTGCGTGCCCGGCCCCGGCTCGACCGACCCCAGCGCCTTGCCGGTGCCCGGCTCGAGCCACTCGATTTCGCCGGTCTGGTGCGAGCCCACCGCGAGGCCGCGCGAGGTCACCGCCAGCGCTCCGGGGTTGGGCGCCACCGGCGTGCGCCACAGCTCTCTCGCCCCGTCGGCCAGGTTCAGCGCGCTCACCGAGTCGCGCGCCTGCTCGGCGACCCAGGCGATGTCGCCCTCGACCCGCAGCGCCGCTGCGTACGCCGGGCCCGGCAGCGTCTGGGTGCCGCCGTCGGCCCAGAGCACGCGCAGCTCGGGCGCGAAGCGGTGCGCCACCACGACGCCATCGCGCCACGGCGCCAGCGCGGTCGGGCCGTCGGCGACCTCGACGCGCGTCACCACCCGGGTGCCCAGGTCGATGGCGTACACCGCGTCTTCGGTCTGCGACGCGACCCAGGCGGTCGACCCGTTCACCGCCAGCGCACCGAGCACGGGGAAAGACGTGTCGTTGATGACCTTCACCTTCAGGCCGGTCGGCGCGCCGTCGAGCTTCACCTCGGCCAGCACCTGCAGCTGGTCGGGGGAAATCTTCATGCCCCCCGGCAGCCGGGCGTACGCGTGCGAAGCGTCGAGCGCGGTGAGCTCGGCGACGACTCCGCCCACCTCGAGCTTCATGCCGGTCTTCAGCCCCGAGCCCTTCACCGTCAGCGGGTTCGAGGTCTGGTTCGAGATGAGCCGCGGGCCGACCACCGAGAGCTTCGCGCCCGAGGTGAGGGCCGCCGCGCCGGCATCGGTGAGGCTCGCGGGCCTGCTGCACCCCACCACCAGCAACGAGAGCAGCAATCGCTTCACTTAGTTCCTCGCCGAGAGAGCAGCGGCACCATACGCCGCGACGCCGAGCGCGAGAACCGCGGTGTAGCCGAACGCCATGCCCACCACGATGGCGAGCACCGAGCCGACCACCGAGGTGAAGCCGTTGATGCCCCACGCCCAGGGTATGCGCTCGGGGTAGGTCTTCTCGAGCTTCGCCACCAGCAGCGGAAACGGCATGCCCATCGCGAACCCCGCCGGAAAGAGCACCACCAGCGCCAGCCCCACGCGCGCAGGCTCGCTGGCCGAGAGCGCGAAGTGCGCGATGCCGGTCGCCAGCAGCGCGCTCAAGCCCGCGGCACCGGCGGCCGCCACGCACGCCAGCCACGGGGCCCCGGGCGCCACGAAGCGCCGCGAGAAGCCGCTGCCCAGCCCCGACGCGATGAGCAGCGCGGGCAGCACGGTCGCCAGCACCACCACCGGCCGTCCGAGAAACAAGGTGAGCCGCTGCACGAAGGCCAGCTCGAGCACGATGTAGCCCAGGCCCAGCGCCCCGAACGCGAGCAGGGTCTTCACCCGGCCCTCGCTCTTCAGCGCGCGGCGGCGAAAGACCGCCAGCGGCACCAGAATCGCGACGACGCCCAGCAGGGTGGCCTGCATCAGCAGCACCAGAATCGCGGCCTCGGCGACGGGCCGGTCTTCGAGCGCGTTGCGCGACTTCTTGCCGCGGCTGAAGACGTCGGCGAGCTCTGCGAAGGTCAGCTGCGAGAGCGACACGCGCTGGTTGAAGAACGGCCGGTCGTCGGTGGCGGGGAACAGCAGGGCGGGAAACGGCAGCGGCACCTGGCTCACGTCTTTCGCGGTGAGCAGGTCGCGGTACAGGCCCGCCCCCGCGCCCGGCAGGTAGAGCGGCTCGAGCTTCTGCCGCGAGAGCTCGGCGGTGAGCGCCTCGAGCTCGGCCGGGGTGAACGGCACGTTGCGAATCACCACCCCCGAGTCGAAGCTCAAGCCCTCGGCCGAGGGCGCGCGCCACGCGGCCACGCGCTGGGGCAGGTCTGGGGTCTCGCTCACCGCGCGCAGGGTGGCGAACAGGCGCGGCAGGTGCGCCTCGGGGCGGGTGATGAGCAGCGCTCCGCCGGGCAAGAGGTGAGCGAAGTACGCCTCGAAGGCCTCGCGGGTCATCAGGTAGCTCTCGGCGAGCGTGAGCGAGCCCGAGGCGAGCGACGCGTTCGAGATGGTGTGCGGGCAGTGAATGAGGTGGTACTTGCTGGGGTCGCGCTCGAGAAAGCTGCGCGCCTCGTCGGTGACCAGGGTCACCCTCGGGTCGAAGGCGATGCGCTGCGTGAAGTCGGCCTGGGTGGTGCGCAACAGGTCGTTGAGCGCCGAGTTCACCTCGACGCCCACCAGCTGCGCGGCGCCCGCGTGCAGGCCGATGAGCAGCTCGCGCCCGCCCGCCGAGCCGACGATGAGCGCGCGCGCGTCGGGGAAGAGCCGGTAGAAGAACGCCTCTTCGTTGTCCTCACCCAGCGACGCGAGCAGGCCTTCGCTGGCGAGCCGCAGCGTCGACGCGCCGGCGTCGATGGTGACGTGCCGCACCCTGGGAGAGAGCTGGAAGACGTCGACGCGGGAATCGGCCGTCCACCGGGTCTCGAGGTGGAAGCGGGGGTCTTTCACCGCCAGCGCGAACTGGCCGCCGCGAATCACCTTGTCGCGGCTGATGCGCAGCGGCAGCACCTGGTCGGCCAGCGGCACCGCGGCGAGCAGCACGGCCGCGAGGCCGGCGTTCGCCCAGGTCCACCCGCCCTTCGCGCCGACCCCGCGCGCCAGCAGCAGCGCGCCGACGGCGGTGAGGGCCGCGGCGAACAGCACCGCGCCGGTGCCCCCGACCGCCGGCACCACGGCGACGGTGACGAGGCCTCCCAGGCCCGCGCCGACCAGGTCGAACAGGTAGAGCCGGTGCACCTGCGCGGCGTAGAGCGAGAGGGTGGCCGCCACCGCCACGCCGGCGGCGAAGAACGGCGCCGCCAGGGTCAGCAGCGCGAGGGGAAACCACAGCCACTGCAGCCGGTCGACCCCGAGCGAGAACGGCTCGAAGGGAATCGCGTTGAACAGCGCGAAGCCGGCCGCCACCGCCACCGGCGTCGCGGTCGCGGCGAGCGCCACCACCTGCTGATCGATCTTGCGCGCGCGCAGCGAGAGCGCCACGCCAGCGAGCCCGAAGCCGAACAGCGCCGAGCTCACCGCCATGAAGGCGAAGTGGTACCAGAGCGCCACCGAGAGCACGCGGGTGAGCGAGAGCTCGAGCAGCAGCGCTCCGGCAGAGAGCAGCAGCAGCCCGGCGCACGTCGAGCGGAACGCGTGGGGAGATGGCGATGTCAGATCACCGAAGAGAATCGCACAGCGTGTGCGTTGGCCCCACAAACCGTCCGGCGAAAGAGAGAGCAGCCTTGACCATGAAGCCTCGCGTTCGCTTTAGTCTCGCTCTTGCGTATGCGTAATCTCGCGTGGGCTGTGGTGTTTGCGATCGCATTCTCGTTCTCCGCAGCCGCCGCGGGGAAAGGCGGAGCGAAGAAGGGCGGCAAGCCCGCCGCGGCCTCGGCTCCGGCCGAGCGCAAGCCGCCGAGCGTCAACGTGAACCGGCCGCCCGAGCAGGCCTCGGCGCAAGAAGCCCCGGCCGGAGCGCCGCCTCCGACGCGCGGCCCGACGCGCATCGACTTCGATGACCGGCTGATCCAGGGCCAGACCAACAAGTCGGGCGCGGTGTACCTGTACGACCGCAAAGAGCTGAAGACCAAGTCGATGATCAAGACGCGCGACAGCTTTCGTGACGAGATCGTCGGCTCGCTGTACGACACCTGAAGTTTCCTGAGCGCGAGTCGAACTGATCGACGGAGATGCAACATTGAGCACTCAGCCCGCGGTTCTCCAGGTCGTCATTCTGCGCGACGGCCTGCTGGTGGGGACAGAGGTCTTCGTGCCCGGCCAGTACGTGCTCGGCTCGGCCGACACGGCCGAGCTCAGGCTCGATGACGCCACCGTCGACTCGACGCACGCCAACCTCTTCTTCCAGAACGGCAAGGTCGCGATTCAAGACGCCGGCTCGTCGTCGGGCGTGTTCGTCAACGGCCACCGCGTCACCGCGTGCGAAGTGCGGCCGGTCGACGAGATCGCCTGCGGCCCGTTCACCCTCAAGGTGCGGGTGCTGGCGCAGAAGCCGGCGGCGAAGGGCGCGCCTCCTCCCGAAGTGGCCGCGCTGCTCGGCGGCCCGAAGGCCCCCAAGCAGGGCTCGCAGTCGGGCGCCAGCTCGACCGTGGTGTCGAACCGCCGCATGGCCGCCGCGCCCGCGGCGCCTCCCGCGGTGCCGCAGGCGCGCCCCGCGGTGCACCTGCGCGCGGTGCCCGAGCCCACCGCCACCGAGACGTTCGACATGGAGAGCCTCGAGCTCTTTCCGCCTCCGCACGTGCCGGTGGCCAAGGCGCCGCCTCCGCCGCCGCCCGCCATCGCTCGGGTGCCGCCGCCTGCGCACGGCAAGCGCGGTCACGTCGAAGAGCGCGAAGCCCCGACCTCGGTGCAGCGCCCGTCGAAGCTCTCGGCGAAGCGCAAGGCGGCCCCCAGCATTCCGCGCGGCGAGGGCAAGGGCGCGCCGCGGCTGTTCTTCGAGCTGTACTGGGGCGACACCCGCCGCGCGGCGTGCAGCTTCGGCACCATCAAGCAGAAGAAGCCGGTGCTGGGCCACCAGGACGACTACGTCAAGACCGGCGTGCCGCTGTGGGGCTTCAACGTGCCCAGCAAGGGCCTGCTGCTGGCCGAGCAGAAGTCGGCCGGGTACCGCGTGTACGTGCCGGCCGGCGCGGCGGTCGAGAAGCGCGGCGACGACGGCAACTTCTACCCGATGCAGCCCGACGCGCTCGAGACGTCGGGCAGCAAGCGGTACTGCACCCTCGCCGACGGGCAGGCGGTTCGCTTCTCGGGTGAGAGCGACATGGTGCTGGTGGCGTACGTACAGCCGCCGATTCCCAAGCCGTGGGTGAACCCGCTGCGCGGTGTTCCCTGGCTGGCGCTCTTCTTCCTCACCCTGTTCGGCGGCGCGTTCGGGTTCTTCGTCATCACCCACCCTCCCGAAGACGGGCCCGACTTCAACGGCAAGTCGGTGCCGCCGGTCGCGGTGCGGCTCATCGCGCCCAAGCCGGAAGAGAAGAAGAAGATCGAGAAGAAGATCGAAAAGATGAAAGAGAAGCCGGAGAAAAAGGTCGAGAAGACTCCGGAGAAGAAGGTCGACCTGCCCAAGGTGGTCGCCAAGGCCGAGGTGAAGAAGACCTTCAAGGCGATCGAGAAGATCGCCGCCGCCGGCCCGGCGATGAAAGACATTCTCGCCGCCGTCGACAAGCTGGGTAACGGGCCGGGCAAGAAAGACGCGAAAGACTACAAGCTGAGCGGCCTCATCGGTAAGGCGCCGATCGCGAACGCGGGGCTGGGCACCTTCGGCATGGGCGGCGGTGGCGGCGGCGGGTTCGGCACCAAGGGCCTCGAGGTGCTGCGCGGCAAGGGTGGCGGCGGCATCGGCGCGCTCGGCGCGGGCAACATCGGTAAGGGCGCCGTCGGCGGGACGGTCACGCACGCGACCGCGCGCTCGATTGCCGCTTCGGGGTCGATCGACAAGGAAGCGGTCGCCAAGGTGGTGAACTCGCACCTTCAAGAGGTGCGGGCCTGCTACGAGCGCGCGCTGCTGAAAGACCCCGGCCTGGCCGGCAAGATCGTGCTCGAGTGGGGCATCTCGACCAGCGGCACGGTCACCTCGGCGAAGACCAAGTCTTCGACGATGAAGAACGCCTCGGTCGAGGGCTGCATCATGACCAGCCTGAAGACCTGGAAGTTCCCCTCTGCCAAGGGCGGGAACGTGATGATCAGCTACCCGTTCATGTTCAACTCGGTCGGGTACTGAACGCTTCTTGAGCTCGCGCTTCGAGCGGGTGCCCTGCCCGCTCGGCTGCTGACACTGCCGTTCACGTTCACGTTCACGTTCACGCTCACGTCGGTGGCCTCGCTTCGCTCGGGTTTTTTCGGGTTGGCAATATCGAATCGCGCAAGAAAAATTTCGCGGCGATGTGGGAGTGCGGGCCCTCGTCGAATCATTGAAGGCTCGACTTCGATCGGAAACTGGTACCGTCACGGCGCTTTGACGCTCAAACCACTCGTGTCGTCGAGGGGGTTCTCAACGTGAAGCACGTCTTCCTCGCGGCGGCTCTGCTGGTCGGGCCAGGCGCGATGGCGCAGGTTCCCTTCGGGCAGCCCGACGATGAGCCGACGCCCGGCTCGAACCAGGCGATTCAAGAGCGCGCCTACCGCCTGACCTACGAGATCGCCGCGGTGGCCGGGCTGATGCCGGTCGACCCGTTCACCAAGCAGGTGCACGTGGGCGGCGCGATGGCGCTGCACTTCACCGACGCGCTGGGCTGGCAGATTCGGGGCGGCTACGCGTTCTCGTGGGCCAGCTCGCTGCGGCAGCAGCTCGAGCGCGACTTCAACGTCACCGCCGGCTCGTTCAGCCCGATTCAGTTCTTCGCCGGCACCCAGCTCTTGTTCAAGCCGTTCTACGGCAAGTCGGCGGTCGCCAACCGCTTCGTCATTCACTACGAGGCCTACCTCGAGCTGGGCGCGACGGTGTTCAAGTACACCAACGCGTTTCGCCCGGCGATCGACGTGGGCGGCGGCCTGCGCGTGTTCCAGAACCGGGTGTTGAGCTACCGCCTCGAGGTGGTCGACAGCATCGTGCTCACCGGCGGCCTCACCAACGCGCTGTCGATCAACCTGATGCTGTGCATCAACATCGGGTCGAACGAGTGAGAGGGCGAACGATGAGACGACCTGTACTGACGCTCGCCCTGCTCGCCACCGCCGCCGCCTCGGCGCAGACCAGCGAGCTCGAGAACCCCGGCGCGGTGGCGGCGATTCAAGACCGCGCGTACCGCATGTCGACCGAGTTCGACATCGCGGTGGGGGTGCTGCCGCTCGACGCCTTCACCAAGCAGATCTACGGGCAGGTGGCCTTCGTCTACCACTTCACCGATCTCTTCGCGTGGCAGGTGGGGCGCGGCGCGTACGGCTACAACTGGAGCACCGGCCTCAAGGGCGAGCTCGAGAAGACCTACGGGGTGCTGCCCACCACCATCGACGTGGTGCAGTTCTTCGTCGGCAGCGACCTGATGTTCACGCCGTTCTACGGGAAGACGGCGATTCTCAACAAAGCGGTCATCTACGCCGAGGCCTACCTGCTGCTCGGCGCGACGGTGTTCAAGTACACCAACGCGTTTCGCCCTGCGGTCAACGTGGGCGGCGGGGTGCGGGTGTTCCAGAACAAGTACGTGAGCTACCGGCTCGAGGTCACCGACAACGTGGTCTTGAAAGAACGGCCCGAGCAGGTGCTGCAGATCAACCTGATGCTCGCGCTCAACTTCGGTTCGTGACGAGAGGTGACATGAGAGGCCCGTTCGTACTCGTGGTCGTGACCTCGCTGATGGGCGCGGCGGCTCCGCAAGGCGGCGCCAAGACCGACCCGGTGACCGGCGAGCAGGCTGACGCGAAGCAGAAAGACGCGAAGCCGGCCGAGCAGCCCAAGGCCGCCGCTGCTCCGGTCGCCGACGCCAAGAAAGAAGAAGCCGCGCCGGCTCCGGCCGAGCCGCAGAAGATCGACCCCAAGAGCTTCGACAAGGCGCTCGAGAACTACTTCCTGGGCTACCCCAAAGAAGCCGCGGCCGCGCTCTTCACGTACACCGAGGGCATGCCGCAGACCGACGAGAACTACGCCTGGGCGCAGTTCTTCTTGGCCAAGTCGCTCATCGACCTGGGGCTCAAGCACGCCGGCGGCGTGTACCTGGCGCGCATCGCCCGCGAGCGCAGCAACCCCGCGGTGCTCCCCAAGGCGATGGAAGAGCTGCGCGCGCTCACCGACATTCCCCACGACGAGGTGATGATCGACGAGCAGGTGTTCGGCGCCCTCGACCTGGGCTTTCTGCCCGAAGACATCGCCGGCTACGCGCACTACCAGCAGGGGCTGGTCGACCTGCGGGTCGGCAACGAGCGCTGGGCCACCACCCACTTCAGCAAGCTCGCCGAGGGCTCGGCCGAAGCGTCGCGCGCCAAGTACGCGATGCTGGTCACGCGGCTGAAGACCTCGAAGAAAGAAGCGCCCAAGGAGATGATCGACCAGTTCCTCGAGCTGTCGCAGGACGAGAAGCTGACCCAAGAGGCGCGCAACGACGCGATGCTGGCGGTGGCGCGGCTGCGCTACGAGCAGCGCGACTACAAGGGCGCGCTCGAGGCCTACGCGCTGGTGAAGCTGCCCGAGCTCGACGCCGGCCGCGCCACGCTCTACCTGGAAGAGGCGTGGACGCGTTACCAGCTGGGAGAGATTCACGCCGCGATGGGCATTCTCACCACGTTGGACGCACCGAGCTTTCGCGACGAGTTCCTGCCCGACAAGTACCTCTTGCGCGCGTTCATCTACCGCGACCTGTGCCACTACCTGCCCGCCAAGCGCGCGGCGAAAGAGCTGACCCGCAAGTACGCCGAGTCGCTCGACGCGATTCGCGAGCGTGAAGACCTCACCAAAGACGCGCGGCTCAAGCGCGCGGCGGCGGCGCGAGGCCCGGCCCGCCGGGCGCGGCGCTTTCTCGAGTCGATCGAGCTCGAGGGCGAGAAGCTGGGCAAGTACGCCGGCGCGTTCGGCGATCGCATGTTCAGCTACATGACCCGGCTCTACGACCTGTCGCGCGCCGAGGCGACGCGCGTGTACATGGAGCGCCTGCGCGACGCGACCCGCGCCGAGGCCGACAAGCTCTTGCGGGCGTCTGAGCAGGTGCGCCTGATGGAATACGAAGTGGGCTTGAAGCTCTACGAGCGCGTGAAGAAGGGCTCGAAGCTGGTGAAGGACATCGAGGAAGAGCGGCTCAAAGACGGGCAGATCGCCTTCCGCTTCAAAGACGAGTACTGGAACGACGAGCTCCGCGACTACCGGTTCAGCCTGAAGAGCCGCTGCATCGAGGAGTCGGCGCAATGATCTCGCTCGCGCTGATCGCCGCGATCTCGCTGTCGCAGGCGCCCAACCTCTCGAGCAAGAAGCTCGAGAACCCGCTCGTCACCAAGCAGAAGGAAAAGGAAGACCTGGTCAACAAGCTCAAGCGCGACATCTTCAAGGTCGACCGCGCCATCGGCGAGACCAACAAGCTGATCGCCAAGAGCCGCAACGCGCCCTACCTGCCCGACCTGCAGTTCCGCCTCGCCGAGCTCTACGTCGAGAAGAGCCGCTACACGTATTACTACCAGGCCGAGACGCGCTCCGATAACGCCAAGGGCGCGATCGTCAGCCCCGAGACCAAGCTCTACAAAGAGAAGGCAGTGCAGATCTACAACCGCATTCTTCGCGAGAACGTCGACTTTCACGACGGCGACAAGGTGACGTTCTACCTGGCGCACGAGCAGCGCGAGATGGGTGAGTTCGACACCATGCTCAAGACGCTGGGCGATCTGATTCGCAAGTACCCCTCGAGCCCCTTGCGCCTCGACGCCGAGCAGATTCTGGGCGACTACTTCTTCGACAAGGCCGACCTGAAGGCCGCCGAGGAGCACTACAAGAACATCCTCGACGCTCCGCCTTCGCCGGTGCACGACCTCGCCCGCTACAAGATGGGGTGGATTCGGGTGAACCAGAACAACTACGCCGACGCGGTGACGTTCTTCGAGGCGGCGGCGGCCAGCGCCCCGATGCCCGGCATCGACGTGGCGAAGTCGCTCAACGTGAAGCGCGAGGCGCTGCTCGACCTGGTCTACAGCTACACCGAGTCGCGGCCGGCCAAGGGCGCGCTGCAGTACTTCGAGAAGCTCAGCGAGTCGCGCACCACCTACGCGCTGGCGCTCGACAAGCTCGGCAACCGCTACTTCATCAAGCAGCAGTACGAGTTCGCCATTCCCGCGCTGCGCAAGCTGATGGAAGTGCAGCCCGACCCCGAGCTCGAGGTCGAGCGCGCCGAGAAGATCTACGACAGCATCAAGGCGGCCAAGAACAAGGTGCTGCCCAAGCCGCAAGACGTCGAGGTATTGGTGCGCGCGGCGGTGCAGACCAAGCAAGACCCCGCCAAAGACGAGGTGTCGCGCAAGAAGACGCTCGCCGAGCTCGAAGAGATGGCGAGAGATCTCTCGACCACCATTCACACCGCCGCGCAGAAGCGCGACGACAAGGCGCTCTTTCTCGAGGCGGCCGACGCGTACGAGTCGTACCTGGGCCTGTTTCGCCCCAAGCAGTACGCCACCATGATGATGCAGAACCGCGCCGACGCGCTGTTCGCCGCCAAGCAGTACCCCCAGGCGGCGCGGCAGTTCGAAGAGCTGGCGCTGTACCTCGACCAGCGCGACGAGAAGCCCAGGGGCGGCGACGAGAAGGAAGCGAAAGACCCCAACAAGCTCGACGTGGCCAAAGACCCCAAGCCGGCCGCGGCGCCGGCCAAAGACGCGGGCAAGGCGAAAGACCCGAAGCTGGCGGCGGTGGCGGCGGTGTCGAAGAGCGACTCGACGCAGACCGTGTCAGAGGTGAAGAACCACGAGCAGGCGCTCTACGGCGCACTGCTCTCGTACTTCTCGAGCCTGAAGCCGGGCGACGTCGAGCGGCTCAACGCGTTCGAGGTGGCCGACGCGCGGCAGGCGCTCAAGCTGCTCGGCGCCGAGTACGTCTCGCGCTACGCGAAGAGCGAGCACGTGCTCGAGATCAAGTTCAACATCGCGCGGGCCTATTACGAAGACGGCGACTACCCCAAGGCGGGCGAGCTGTTCCGCGACTTCGCGGTCGGCCACCCCGAGCACAAAGACGCGAGGGTGGCGGCGAACCTGGCGCTCGACGCGTTTCGGCAGATCAACGACTTCAAGGGCCTCAAAGAGACGGGCGAGATTCTGCTCAAGTCGAAGCTGCCGCCCGACTTTCTCGCCGAGGTGCGGAAGATCATGACCGAGTCGAAGACCGCGCAGATCTTCGAAGGCCTGATCGAGAACTCGGTCGAGGGCGGTGACCTGGTCGAGGCGCTGCTGAAGATGGCCGACGAGAACAAGGGCACCGAGAACGGCGAGAACGCCCTCTACGGCGCCTTCACCGCCAGCCGCGACAAGCGCGACTTCAAGAAGCAGCGCGAGGTCGGGCAGCGGCTGCTGCAGGAGTACCCCAAGTCGAAGTACGTCTCGGACGTGCTGCTCACCCTCGGTCGCCAGGCGGCCGAAGCGGGGCGCTACGCCGACGCGGCGAAGTACTTCGAAGACATCGGCGCGCGCTTCTCTGACTCGACCGGCCTCGACGGCTGGCTGGCGTCGGCGCGGCTGAAGGTCGCGTTGGGCGACTACAACGGCGCGGTGAAGGCGCTCGAGACCGCGGCCGAGTCGGCGGGCGCGCGCAAGGTCGAGGTGCTCACCGAGCTGGCGCGCACCAAGATGAAGATGAAGGAGCCCGAGAAGGCGCGCGCGGTGGCCGAGCAGGTGCTCAAGCTCGACAAGACCAACCCCACCGCCGCGGCCATCATCACCGAGGTGGCGGCGAGCGACCCCAAGGTGAAGCCCGAGTCGCTGGTGCCGATGCTCACCGCGATGACCAACAACCCCCAGAGCCAGGGTGAAGATGCCGCCAAGGCGCTCTGGTACCTGGGCGACATGATGTACCGGCAGTTCAAGGCCATGCCCAACGACCCCATCGAGGGCAAGGTGCAGGCGATGCAGCAGATGCAGGGCATCTTCCAGCAGGCGGCGCAGATGGGCAGCCAAGAGTGGGCGGTGGCCTCGCTGTGGCGCATCGCCTCGAGCCTCAAGCTGCTCGCCGACGCGGTCGAGTCGCTGCCGCCGCCGGCGGGGCTGTCGGCCACCGAGGTGGCGCAGTACCGCGAGGCGATCAAGGGGCAGGTCGACCCGTTGAAGGAGCAGGCCGACAACGCCTTCGGCCAGTGCGTGTCGCGCGCCGACCAGCTCGACGTGTTCACCACCCCGGTGGTGGGCTGCCGCAACAAGACCGAGACCGCCACCAACCCGCTGGGCCGCATGCCTCCGCAGATGGTGCAGGTGAACACCGAAGAGCTGCAGAAGAGCGCCGAGAACAAGCAAGACGCGGCGAGCTTCGAGCAGCTGGCGCTGGCGAACCTGGGCGGCTTTCACCTGAAAGACGCGCAGGTGGCGCTCAACCGGGCCATCGAGATCGAAGACAACCGCGCCTCGGCGCACTCGGCGCTGGGGTACTCGTTCTTGCTCGAGGGCGACGCGATGACCGCGCGTGCCGAGTACGCCCGCGCGCTCGAGGCCGACCCCACCTTCGAGAAGGCGCGCGCCAACCTGGCCGCGCTGCGCTGCCGCTTCGCCGACCGTGACGGCGCCAAGCGCGAGCTGTCGCTGCTCAAAGACCCCGAAGCCATCAAGGGCGCCGACATCGACCCCGAGTGGAAGACTTGCAAGTGAGCCCGGGTCGCCTCATCGTGCTGCTGCTGGTGGCGCCGTCGTGCGGAGACGCGAATGGCCCGCGCGCGCGGCTCGAGGGCAGCCTGAGCACGGTGATGGATCTGGGGTACGACGAGGTGCAGCTCACCTTCGGCGGCGCCGACTTCACCACCAACTTTCGCCGCAAGAAGGGCATGGGCTTCGACACCGTGCTGGCCATCACCACCCGGCTCGAGCAGGCCCAGCTGCCCGACGGCGGCACCGAGGCGCTGCGCGGCGGCTGGGTGTATCAGCTGCCGCAGGAGCTCTCGAACGGGCAGCAACGCGGGGTGGTGTCGCGCAACGTGCTCGACGACCCGCGCACCATGTTTCCGCCGCTCTACATCGGCGAGATTCACTACCAGAACATCCCCGAGCAGGGTCAGAACCTCACCGCGGCGGGCGACTTTCACATCACGTTCACCACCGGCGTCGAGTTCGCGTCGGGCAAGACGGTCTTCTCCAACGGCTTCCAGGCGAAATTCTGAAATGAGAACTGCACTGCTCTTGCTCGTGTCCGTCTCGGTCACCGCGTGTGGCGTGAAGCGGGTGCCCGACTCCATCATCGAGAAGCTGCCGTACGAGGCGCGCATCGACCTGCTCGAGGCCGAGAACGACCTGGCCATCGCGGTCGACAAGCTCGACGAGACGCGCAACGAGGTGACCCGCACCCGCGACCAGATTCGCCGCGCCAAAGACCGCCTGAGCGGCGCGAACGGAGAAGTGGGCAGCGCCGCCGACTCGACCTCGAAAGAGGTCGCCCGACTGGCGGTGGTCGAGGCCGAGGCCCGACTCGACTACCTGAAGGCGCGCCAGGGAGTGAACGTCGAAGAAGAGAAGCTGGCCGAGATCGCGCTGACCTGCGCCGTCGCCCGCTTCGAGCAGTCGAAGCTCGAGACCGCACGCAAGAAGAAGATCGAAGGCAGCGAGGCGCTCGACCCGGCCGCGTTCGAGGCGCAGGTGAAGAGCTGCGACGAGAAGTACGCCGCCGAGCGCACCGAGGCGAAGAACATCGGCACCCAGGCCGAGGCGATCAAGAACAAGTGGGAAGAGAGCCGCACCGCGCTCGCCAAGAAGACGTTCGACGCCCGCGCCAGCCCGTACGTAGAGTAGGAGGCACGCCGATGATGCTGCTCACCCTGACGGCGCTGTGCCTCTCGCTCACTCCCGAAGAGCAGGCGGCGCTCAACCGCTCGGTGGCGGTCGAGACGGCCGCGCTGCAGAACGCTCCCGACAACGCCGAGGCGCTGTACCGGCTGGGGCTGGCCTACCTGGCGCTGGGCGACGCGCGAAAGGCCGTCGCGCCGCTCGAGGGGCTGGTGAAGAAAGACCCCGACTCGCTCGACGGCAAGCTGCTGCTGGCGCGCGCGTTTCGCCTCTCGGGTGAGCCGAACAAGGCCCGCGACGTGCTCGACAAGGCGATTCTGTCGCTGCCCGACGAGGCCTCGCTGCGCGCCGAGCGCGGCCTGCTGGCGCGGGTGCAGAACGAGACCGACGTCGCGGTCGAGCAGTACGCCAAGGCGGTCGAGCTCTCGCCGCAAGACGCCGAGCTGCACTTCAACCTGGGCGAAGCGCTGCAGAAGAAGGGCACCAAGGTCGACGAGGCGGTCAGCCAGTACCGCAAGGCGCTCGAGCTCAAGCCCGACCTCACTCCGGCCAAGGTGAACCTGGCGAAGGCGCTGGCCGAGAAGGGCCGCTTCGGCGAGGCGAAAGAGCTGTTGCTCGAGGTGACCAAAGACCCGCTCGCCGACGCCGAGGCGCACTACAACCTGGGCGTGCTCTACACGCGCGAGGGCAACGTCACCGGAGCGGTGACCGAGTACGAGCGCGCGCTGGCGATGAACCCCCGGCACGCCTCGTCGCTCAACAACCTGGGCGTGGGGTGGGACGCGCGGGCCGACCACAAGAAGGCGCTCGACTACTTCAAGCGCGCGACCGAGGCCGACCCCTCGTACACCGAGGCGTTCTTCAACCTGGGCCTGGCGTACTACCGGCTCAACGACAGCGTGAGGGCGACGAAGGCGTTCGAGCAGGCGCTCAAGCTCGAGCCGGCCAACGCCGAGCCGTACACCCAGCTCGGCTCGATGTACCTGAGCCAGGGCAAGCGCGATCGCGCGGTCGAGGCGTTCAAGAAGTCGATCGAGCTCACCGATGCGCAAGAGAAAGACGCGTCGAAGTTCAAGATCAGCAAGAAGTACACGAACAAGAAGCGCACCACCGACGCGTACCGCGGGCTGGCCATCGCCTACGTGGGCCTGGGCCGCAGGGAAGAGGCGGTGGCGGTGCTGAAGTCGGCGGTCGACAAGATGCCCGACGACCCGACCGCGCGCGCCGCGCTCGGCGAGGTGTACCTGGTGCTGAGCAAGCCCGAAGACGCGGTCGCCGAGTTCAAGAGGCGCCTCGAGCTCGAGCCGACCACCGAAGCGAAGCTCGACCTCGCCCGCGCCTACGCCAAGGCGCGCGTGTCGAAGCAGGCCGAGCCGCTGTACCAGGGCGTGCTCAAGGCCGAGAAGGACAACCAGGCGGCGCGGCTGGGGCTGGCCGACCTGTACATGGCGATGGGCAACTACGGTCAGGCCATGGTGCTGCTCAACGAGGCGCTGCAGCTCAACCCCAACGACGCGCAGGCGCTGGCGCGCTTCGGCATCATTCACTCGCGCATGCAGCGGCCCGACAAGGCGCTGCCCGCCCTGCAGCAGGCGACCGAGAAAGACCCCTCGCTGCTCGAGGCGCGCGCCGAGCTCGGCTACCTGTACTACCGCGCGGGCGACCCCGAGAAGGCGATGCAGGTGATGACCGACGTGCTGGCCGCCGAGCCGCGCCTCGCGCTCGGGCTCTACTACTTCGGGGTGCTCATCTACGCGAAGGGTCAGAGCAGGCAGGCCGAGGAGTCGTTCAAGGCCGCGCTGCAGGTCGACCCGAACCTGGCCCAGGCCTCGTTCTCGCTGGGAGAGCTGTACGAGCAGACCAGCCGGCCCGACGACGCCAAGAAGGCCTACGAGGTCGCCGCGAAGCTCGGCATGGACGACGCGAGGCAGGCGCTCAAGAAGCTGGGCGGCGGGAAGTAGTCGGCGCCAGGCGCGCCTCAGCCGTGGCAGGCCTTGAGCTTCTTGCCGCTGCCGCAGGGGCACGGCTCGTTGCGCCCGACCTTGCGTGCGATGACCTCGGCGTCGCCCCGGGCATAGAGCCAGCGCCCGTCGCGCTGCTCGAAGCCCGAGCGTTCTCTCATCGAGAGCTCGCGGTCGCCCTCGAGCCAGCGCGCGGTGAACTCGACCTCGTTCGCGGTGGCGTCGTGCACGGTGAGCCCCACCCAGGTGCGGCCCTTCACCGGGCCACCGAAGGGCGCCACCATCGTCGCGGCCAGGTACTCCCACTGCTCGCGCACGAAGGCCGAGTAGCGCGAGCGCATCAGCGCTTCGGCGGTCGGCGCGAGGGCGCCGCGGTGGTACCGGCCGCAGCAGGCGTCGTAGCCCGCCTCGAGACCGCAGGGGCAGCGCTCGCTCACGGGGCCTGGGTGCGCACCGGCACCGCCTCGCGCTGACGCGGCGCGGGCAGCTGCGCGGGGGCTGGCGCTGCCTCTGCCGAGTCGTGGCCGATGATGAGGCGCGCGCCGCGCTGGTACGTCGCGTACGCCCAGGTCCACTCCAAGAGCACCAGCAGCCGGTTGCGGAAGCCGATCAAGAAGATGACGTGAATGAACAGCCAGCCCAGCCAGCCCAGCAGGCCCCACAGCTCGAGCTTGCCGCTCTGGGCGATGCCCGCGGCGCGGCCGATGGTGGCCATGGTGCCCTTGTCGAAATAGGTGAAGGGCTTCTTCGCGTTTCCGCGCACCGCGGCGGCCACGTTTTCGCCGACGTGCTTGCCCTGCTGAATCGCCACCGGCGCGAGCCCGGGCAGCGGGTGCCCGTCGGGCCCCTTGAAGCTCGACAGGTCGCCGATGCAGTACACCTCGGGGTGACCGGGAAGCGAGAGGTCTTCGTTCACCACCACCCTGCCCGCCCGGTCGAGCGGCACGCCCAGGCTCTTGGCGAGGGGGCTCGCCTCGACGCCCGCGGCCCACAGCACGGTGCGCGCGGGCAGCGCCTCGCCGCCCAGCATCACCCCGTGCTCGTCGACCTTCGTCACCAGGGTGCCGAGCCGCACCTCGACGCCCAGCTTCTGCAGCGACTCGAGCGCCTTCTGCGAGAGCTTCTCGCGAAACGCGGGCACCACGCGCGGGCCGGCCTCGACCAGCACGATGCGCGCGCGCGACGGGTCGATGTTGTGAAAGTCGCGCGCGAAGGTGAAGCGCGAGAGCTCAGAGAGCGCTCCGGCGAGCTCGACGCCGGTCGGGCCACCGCCGACCACCACGAAGGTGAGCAGCGCCTCGCGCTCTTTGGGGTCGGGCTCGACCTCGGCGCGCTCGAAGGCCAGCAGCACCCGGCGCCGCATCTCGAGCGCGTCGTCGATGCTCTTGAGGCCGGGCGCGAAGCGCTCCCACTCGGTGTGGCCGAAGTACGAGTGGCGCACGCCGGCGGCGAGAATCAGGTGGTCGTACGAGAGCGAGGCACCGTCGCTCAGCTGCAGCGTCTTCGCGGCGAGGTTCACCGCCGCGGCCTCGCCCATGTGCACGGTGACGTTGCGGGTCTTGCGCAAGATGCCGCGAATGGGAGACGCGATGTCTCCGGCCGAGAGACCCGCGGTGGCCACCTGGTACAAGAGCGGCTGGAAGAGGTGGTAGTTCTGCTTGTCGACCACGGTGACGTCGACGTCGCGCTCGCGCGCGAGGCGCCGGGCAGCGTAGAGGCCGCCGAAGCCACCGCCGACGATGACGACGTGTTGACGCGCGCCCATCGCTTGGGTTGGCTATAGCGCACGGCGGCACCGATTGGACGGCTCGCGTGAAGGCGCGCTAACACGAGCGATGATGGTGACGCGCGTCAGGTGTGCTGCGCTGCTGCTCGCCGCGTCCGCGTGCGGGCGCACGGTGGTCTACCAGCCGCGTGAGCCGGCGCCGCACGTGCAGCCCGCCGATGCCGGGGTGGTGAAGCCGTGCCAGACCGGCGCGGTGGCGCTCTCGCACGCCACGCCGGCCATCTACTTCGTCGTCGACCGCTCGGGCTCGATGGCGTTCGACCTGAAGGGCAACATGGGCGTGCCGCTGGGCAAGCCGCTCGAGGGCCCCTCGCGCTGGGAGATTCTGTGGGACGTGCTGGGCGACGTGCTGCCGGCGCACGACCGAGACCTCTCCATCGGAGCGATGTTCTTCCCCTCGGGTGACAGCTGCGGGTTCTCGCCGGTACCCGACGAGACGCCCCGGTTGTTCAACTCGGGTGCGATTCTGCGGCACGCGGTGCGGGTGCCGGCGGGCGGCACGCCGATCGGCCCGGTGATGCAGACCGCCAGGGTCTGGGCCGGCGCGGCGCGGGTGAAGTCGATGGTGCTGATTACCGACGGCGAGCCGAACTGCAACGCGCTGCTCGACCCCGAGGTCTGCGAGTGCACCCAGAGCCTGATTGGGGTACCGCCTCAGTGCCCGTCGGCAGAGATTTGCCTCGACACCGATGGAGCGGAACAGGCGCTGAGCCGGCTGTCGGCGGACGGCGGCATCGTCACCCACGTGGTCGGCTTCGCGACCGGGCCTTCAGCGGCGGCGACGCTCGACCGGCTGGCGGTGGCCGGCGGCGCCCCGGCGATGGGGCCGCACCGGTTTCACTCGGCCGAGACCCAGGCCGAGCTGGCCGACGTGCTCTCGGGCATCTCGGCGCGCGAGACGAACTGTACGTGGACGGCGCTGAGCGACCTGCAAGACGGTGACGCGCTCGAGGTGTCGGTCGGCGGCGCGGTGGTGCCTGAAGGTACGGGCTGGAGCTGGCTGGACCGCGCGCAGGGCGCCTTCGTGCTGCGCGACACGTGGTGTGAGCTGGCGTTCGGCGGCGCGCCGGTGAGCGCACAGCTCACCTGCCGGTGAGCGCTATCACCGGGTCTCTGTCTGCCGAAAGCCCGGGGGGCTCTCTGGGCCGCGTGCGAGCACGCCGGCATCGTGCTCCCCTCCGCGGCCTGCTCCTCTCCGCGCTGGCGGGCGAGCGCTGACGCGCTCAGCGGGCTGCGGTCAGCGACGAGGCGAACGTGCCCTTCACCTCGACGTCGCCTTCGCCGAGCGCGTGAACGGGCCCTTCGAGCTTCCACTGGGTGAACCAGACGTTCTTGTCGACGACCAGGTTGCCCTTCACCTTCATGGTGACCGCGATGGTGGCCTGAGGCACCTGCCCGGTGAACTGCACGTCGATGCGGGTGCCGGTCTTGGTGGCCTTGCAGCTGAGCTCGAGGTCTTCGATGCGCACCTCGGTGGGCTCAGCGCCGGTGATGCGGGCCACGCCCAGCTGCAGCCAGCGGTGCGTCGCCTCGCGGGTGTCGGGGGTGCAGCTCGACATCGCCTCGCGCTCGAGGTCTTCGACCACCAGGCGGCCGAGCGCGCGGCGCAAGAGCTTGCCGATGAAGATGTTCGGGTCGCCCTCGAACACCACCACCGGCGCGCCAGCGTCTTCGCGCACGGTGATGCGCGGCAGGCTCTTGGTGATGCCCTCGACGGTGACCGCGTCGGCACGTGCACCCTTCATCGAGGTGACGGTGAGCCTGGCCACGCCGTCGAAGTGGTTGTCGTCTCTGGTCGACTGCTCGCGCTTGCGCCAGGTGAGCCGCTCTTCGTGGTGCAGGGTCAGCTTCCACACCGGGACCGGACCCGGAGCCGCCGCCAGCGTGAGCAGCGCGAGCGTGAGCAGGGTCACCAGAACTTCGCGATCAGGCGCAGGCCAGCCGAGAACGTGTCGGCGGCGCGGGTGTTGCGGCCGTGCGCCAGGTCTTGCGCGCGGTACGCCACGTAGAGCTGCACCGGGAAGCCGACGCGAAGGAAGCTCAGGTTGAGCTGCGCCTTGAACGCGTGCTTCTCGCCCGGCCCCCAGAGCTTCGCGCGGTCGTAGTCCCACAGGGCCGACTGGCTCTGCCAGCGGGTCGGCGCGGTGGCGATGTAGCTGTAGCTGAACGTGACCGAGACCATCGGAGGCAGCGCGAGCGCCTTGTCGACGTCGCCGCCCGAGACCATCGAGGCGCGCACCGGCCCGTAGTACGGCGCCACGTCGAGGCTCACCGTGGTGACGAACCAGTCGCCCGGGTCGATGGTGTACGTGTCTCCGACGTAGGGCGCGTAGTTGAGCAACAACGGGTTCACCGTGCCGCGCGGCGCGGTGTACTGCCGCGGGCGGAAGAACGCGTAGTAGAGGTCGAGCCCCAGGTTGAGCCGCGAGACGCCGTGCGCGTCGGTGAAGAAGCCGCGGTCGACGTCGAGGTGCGCCTCGACGTCTCCGTAGGCGTGGAGCTCCCAGGTGCTGGTGCCGGCGGCGAGCAGCTCTTCGGGGTCGGGCGACCTGCCGGTGGGGAGCGCGACGGCGAGGGCGCCCGCCACCTGCACCCCCAGCCACCTGAGAATCGAGTACTGCTCGAGCCGGTAGCGCAGGCCCACCACCATGTCGGCGAGGGTGCCGCGGTTGCCCTCCCAGTGCGAGGCGGGCCGCGGCTGACCCAGGCTCTGCGCCCACGCCCAGAAGTCGTCTTCCGAGTAGGCGCGGCCCAGGCCCGGCTGGTAGTCGCCCGGCCGCCACGAGAAGTTCGCGTCGATGGTCGTGCCGACCACGATGGGCAGGTACAGCAGCGCGGTGAGGTTGTCGGTGATGCCGTAGCCGAGCTGAAGAACGACGAACTTGTAGACCACGTCGGGCCGCGCCCCGAGCACGCCCTGCAGCCCGCCCCCCGGCTCGTAGCGGGGTATCTCGTCGATCAGCGGGCGCTGCTGCCGCGCGTCGTCCCACCGCGAGCTCAAGGTCGACTGCAGGTAGCCGAAGTCGACCAGAAAGGTGTGGCGCGGCAGCACCGTGGTCTCGGCGGCGCCGGCGCGCGCGGCGAGCAGCAGCACGGCGGCCACGATGAGCGCACGATTCATGGCGCGGGCACCACCACCGCCTCGAACCCGGCGTCGGGCGCGGGCTCGGTGCCGATCGCCGACCACACCGTGCGCCGCTTCAAGTCGAGCACCACCGCGTTCATCGAGTCGCTCTGGTCGACCACGATGGGGTCCGAGATGAGCTGCTCGACCGTCTCGACGTCGAGCTGCCCGTACTGCTGCTGCACGTGGTCGGCGACGTACGAGGTGACGCGCCGCGAGCGGAAGAAGCTGCCCGCCCACTCGCGCTGCGGCACCACGCGCTGGCCGGCCACCATCAGCCTCTTGATGTCGTTCTGGTTCTTGGCGTAGTCCGAGCCCAGCACCAGGTCGCCATCGCCGCGGCTCGAGAGCCGGTCGGCGGGCCCGTACTCGTAGATGCCGCCCTCCCCCTCTTTGAAGATGTCCGAGTCGAGCTCGACCGCGCGCAGGTCTCCGGCGGCGTCGGCGAGCGCGCAGCTCCAGCCGTAGGGGTTCTGCCGGCCGTTGCGCAGCCCGTCGAGCGCCGAGGCGGTGTCGCTCTCGTCCTGCAAGAGCTGCCGCATCGCGAAGCCCAGCGGCCGGCCCCTGGCGGTGAGCTTCGCCTGCGAGAGGTCGAGCACGTTCTCGAGCACGGCGCCCACCACCGAGTTGTCGAGGGTGTCGCTGGGGTTGCAGGCGTAGCCCAGGCCGCGCGCGTTGAGACCCGAGAGGCCCCAGGCGACTCCGGCCCAGCCCACCACCGCGAACGGCGACCCCTTGTCGGGCACGTGCACGAAGACCGCGGTGTGCTTGTGGGCGGTGTTGGCGTCGAGCAGCGCGAAGCTGTGGGCGAGGAGCGGCGCTCGGCCTTTCGTCGCCGGGCCGGCCAGCGCGATGGCGAATGAGGGCGGGCGGGTGCGGCCATCGGTGAGGGTGGGCCAGCTCACCGCGCCAGGTGCCAGGTTCGCGCCACGGGTGGTGAACAGCACCTCGGTGTCGCGCATGAAGCTGGCGTGGTCGGGGGCGGGCGCCGAGAGAATCTTCCGGTCGCCGGCGCTGACCACCAGCAGCAGCGACGAGGCGGGCGCCACGTTCACCTCGGCGGTGGCCTCGAGCAGGTCGTCCGCCAGCGCGGCGGTGGTGACGGTGAGCGGCACGCCCGAGATCTGCATGCGCACCAGCGCCGGGTCGACGCCGTCGGCGTCGCGCAGCTGCACCTTCACCGTGAAGTGGGTGGGCACCTCGATGAAGGTCGCGTCGCGAGAGGCCGAGAACGGCGCGAGCACCGCCTCGCCCGGCTCATCGACCAGGCCGTCGCCGTCGTTGTCGACGCCGTCGCCCTCGAGCCCGACGAGCTCGAGCCGCTCGAGCACCGGGGCGCGAGAGAGACGAATGGCCAGCGCGATGCCGCGCACCGCGAGGGTCGAGTCGACGAAGGTGTTGAGCACCAGCACCTCGTCGTAAGTGAGGCCGCTGCCCTCGGCGATGCCCTGCAGCTCGTCGATGACGTCGCGCGAGAGCGAGCGCTCGAGGCTGTGCGCCGAGTCGAGCAACATCTGGTAGGCGAACTGCCCGTTCTGGTAGCGGTCTTTCTGGTACTCGGTGAGCAGCGTGGCGATGTCGGGCTGCTCACGCCCCAGGTAGGGGAAGAGCGATGAGGTGAGCAGCGTGGTGTAGAAGCTGCGAATCTTCGACGCGAGCTGCTGCCCGTGCTGCAGACCGCGCTCGCGGGCGGTGCCGGTCAACACCAGGGTCTCGCGGGTGGGGGGCGGCGACGGAGCCGAGCACGCAGCGAGCGTGAGCAGCAATGCGAGGGGGCGCAGCAACGCGGCGCTACCCTGCCACAAGACGTGTTGCTAGACGACGCGCATGAGCCGGCTGCCGGTCTTCGACGTCGTGGCCGAGGATTGGTGGGAGTACACCCACGAGGAGCAGGTCTACGTCGCGCACGTGGCCATCGGCCGGCCGCGGCGCGGCGACGACGGGTGGACGTGCCCGCTGCGCATCGAAGGCGCGCACGAGGTGTGGAACCCGTTCTCGATGCACAAGCGGTGGAAGGGGTGGAAGGCGATACCCGGCCAGGGCCCCTTCGACGCGATGATGAACGCGCTGATGTTCGCGTTTCGGCTGTTCGGCGAGCTCACGCCCCGGTCGGTGGCCGCGCCGATTCGCGCGCTGGAAAAGGCGGCGAAGCGCAAGCCGTACCGCGCGCGCAAGCGGCGGGCGAAGCGCTGATCAGCGCACGGTGAAGCGCAGCGGCGTGACGCCGGGGTAGCCCGAGTCGGCCGCCGAGACGAGCAGAAAGTCTGCCACCGAGCCCGGCGCGGCGAAGAAGTGCGCGCGGAAGGTGGCGACCAGCGGCGTGCCCGGGGTCGCGCGCGTCGAGCGCAGCGTGACGTCGGTGAAGTCGCTCTGGTTGCCCGCCGGGGCGAGCTGCACGTCCCATGAGGCGAGGTCGCCCACCGCCGGCAACGCGACGTCGACCGACTGCCCGGGGCTGAGCACCACCGCCGCGGTCGGCCCCCACAGGGTGCCGTACTGCGCCGGAGCCAGCGGGACACAAGGCCGCCGGCCCGCTTCGGCGGCGCGGTTCGACCAACTGGGAGGCAGCCAGAAGCCGCGCTCTTCGGCAGCCGGGAAGCGCTGGCAGAGGTCGGCCACCTCGCCGCTCAGATTGCCGCCGCCGGGGACGTAGTTGAAGAGCGGGTCGCTGGTGGTGAAGTAGGCGTTGAACCGGGGGTCGGTGAGCGCTTCGATGACCTCGTGCGCGAGCACGGTCTGGTACCACCCCGCGCCACCGTCGGCCCGGGGCGCGACCCAACCGAGCACGCGCGCCCCGTTGGCGAAGTGCTCTCCGCTGAAGTGGTTCTCGGGCAGGGCGTTCGGCCCGTAGACGGCGAGCCACACCAGCGTGCCCGCATCAGACGGCCGGGCCGGCCACCACCCCGCATCGATGCCCTCGTCGATCAGCGTGCTCACCGAGAGGTTGGTGAACATCGACGGCGAGGCGCGCGGAATCGCGTAGTGGGTGTGGCCGATGATGCCCACGCCGTAGCCGTCGCCCACCGCCCGCAGCCAGCCCGAGTCGGGCAGGTAGTCGCCCAGCTCGGCGATGCGGGCATCGGCGGGCACATCGGAGTGCGAGAGGGTCACCAGCCAGGCGTCGGAGAGCACGCTGCCGGCGCCCTTCTTGATGGTGAGCGGGCCGAGCGGCGGCACGAAGGGCGGCGCCCCGGCGTCGAAGGTGCCCGAGTCGCGGGCGCCGGCGTCGCGCGCGCTGCCCGCGTCGCGCGGGCTGCCGGCGTCGCGCGCTCCAGAGTCGAGGGGCCCCGCGTCTTCCACCGGGTCGGGCTGCGCGCCGGAGCAGGCGGCGACGAGCAGAAAGCCGAGCGTGGGGCGGCGCACGCGCGCTCTGTACCAAAAGCGCCTGCTTTCGTTCACCCGGCTACTTCGCCAGCAGCGCGCCCGAGGCCTCGGCCGCCTTCGCCGGCGCGGCGCTGACCGGCAGGTCGTCGAACGCGTAGCCGTCTTTGCGCACCCGCACCTTGTACTTGCCGGTGTCGACGTTCTTGAACCGGTAGTTGCCCTGCTCGGTCGAGGTGACGCTCTGCACCACGTCGCCCTTCTCGTTCACCAGGTCGACCATCGCGTTCGAGGCCGCCGCCACGCCTCGCGAGCCGCCCTGCAAGTCGAGCTTGCCGAACACCTGGCCGTACTTCTGCGCCTCGGCCTCGGCGGTGTCGTGGTTGAACAGCACCTGCTCGCGCTGCACCTCTTTGCCCGCCTCGTCGCGGTAGACCAGCTCGGCGAAGTAGCGGCCGCGCGGCTGCGCCTTGCCGGCGGTGTCCTTCCCGTTCCACTCGGCCTTCATCGCGCCGCCTTCGCCGCTCACCGGGGCGCTGAACAGCTTCGCCCCGGCCACCGGCTTGCCGCCCTTCTCTTCGACCTTGAGCACGCTCATCTCGACGCTGAACTTCTTGCCCGCCGGAGTGAGGTTGCGCGCGGTGACCTGCGTCGACACGCCGTTCGACTCGGTGCCGACCTGCGTCAGCCAGGTGTTGCCCGAGAACACCTCGAGCTGCCGCTGCGACTTCTGGCCCTTGAAGCTGGTCGCCATCGCCAGCACGGTGTGCTTCGCGCTGCCCAGCGACCGCGTGTCCCACGTGTGCTGCAGCTTCGCGCCGCACGCCTCGGCCACCTTCTGGTCGTCGATGAACAGCTCGACGCGGGCGATGCCGTCGCCCTTGTTGTCGCGCGCCTCGACGTCGAGCGCCTGCAGGTCGGCGACGTGCTCACCGTCGTTGAGGTGGCCGATGGCCACCGTCATCACGTCGACGCTGACCAGGCCCAGCACCGCCCACATCGCCTCGGCCTTGCCGAAGCCCGCGCCGCCCCAGCCGCCACCCTTCACCTGGTGCTGCACCAGGTACGCGGTGCCCCGGGCCACCTGCGGGTCTTTGTCGGTGAGGCCGACCAGGCGCAGCGCGTAGAGCGCCTGACCGGTAGTGAGGGCATCGCCGAAGCCACCGTCTTTGCCCTGCTGCTCGAGAATGCTGCGCGTCAGCCACGGCATCGGCGATTCGGTCGACCCCACGCCCGCCGCGGTCAGCCCCATCACCGCGTAGTCGAGGTTCTGCAGGTCGAACGACTTCGTCTCCATCCACCGGCGGGTCTGCTTCTGCAGCCACGCCTCCGCGCGCTGCACCGGCGCCAGCCACTTCGCGTCGGCGCTGGCCGCGTAGGCCTGCTTCCAGGTGGCGATGGCCTGATAGGTGGCCTGCACGTCGCCGCGCGCCACCGGGCCGTTGCTGTACTGCACGTCGAGGCGCCCGTCGGCCGCCTGGTACTTGAGCAGCTGGCCGGCGACGGCGATGAGGTCATCGCGCACCTTGCCGCCCACGAACGCGTCGTAGCGCGCGAACGCCGCGCCGCCGAAGGCGCGCGCCGGCTGCAGCAGCTGGGTGTGCTCGTACGACAGCCCGTCGGGGGTGCGCGCGCCGCCGCCCATCTTCGTCATGCCCTCGAGCAGGGTATCGAGGGCCTTGGGGGCGAGGTCGTACTGGTTGTGCACTCCGACGCTGAGCGCCTCGAGCGTCACCGAGTGCACGTGGCAGCCGTAGCACTGGTGCTGCTGCTGCCAGCCGGTCGCCTCACGCACCAGGAACTCGAGCCCGCGCTGGGCGGCTTCACGGGTGCGCGGGTCGCCGCGGGCTGGCAACGCCGCCACCGCCTTGGCGTCTCTCGGCGCCGGGCAGTCGAGCGACTTGGGCACGGCAGCGAGAACGGCGACCGACCACAGGGAAAGGGCAGCAGTGAGCAGACGGAGCATGGCCGCCTTGAACGGGCGACCCGCAGGTTCGATCTGTCGCAGGGAAAGTGGAGTGCGCCTGCCACCCACATCAGCCAATGAACGTTACGAGCGACTTCTTTTCCGCGTCGCGTCTGAAAAGTCATGAACCGCCTCCTCTCTCTTCTCCCGCTGGTCGCGCTGGTCGCCTGCGGCATCGAGCAGCCCCCGGCCGACCTCGACGGCACGCTGGGCGACGCGCAGCACCCCGACATCGCCGACCCCGACGACACCGCGGCCGAGGCCTCGGCGGTCATCTGCAACGCGCGCATGAGGGTGTTCCCGGTCGCCGCGTCGCACAACATCGGCTACGACGCCGCGAGCTGCGGCTCGGGCACCTGCAAGATTTCCTGCCCCGACCAGCACGCCAACTCGGACTGGGGCGGAGACCACCACGGCATCGACGTGTTCGCGTTTCACCGCGCGCCGCTGGTGGCGGTCGCCGACGGCACGGTGGTGGCGGTCGGGGTCATCGCCTCGTCGGGCGTGCGGCGGGTGAAGGTTCGCGACGCGTGCGGCTGGGAGTACTACTACGGCCACCTCGACCAGACGACGGTCGCCCTGGGCCAGCGCGTCTCGGCCGGGCAGCTCGTCGGGTACATGGGCAGGAGCGGCACGTCGTCGACACACCTGCACTTCAACGTCTCGGGCAACGGCTATTACAACGACATCAACCCGATCAACCTGCTGAAGGCCACCAGCGCCACCGCGTGCGGGGGCTCGGCGCCGCCTCCCCCGGTCACGACTCCTCCGCCGGCTCCGGCGCCCACCGGCTGCGGCGTGCTGGGGGTCGGCGCCACCCTGGCCGTCAACCAGGCCCTCACCTCGTGCGACGGGCGCTTCACCCTGGTGATGCAGGGCGACGGCAACCTGGTCATCTACTGGGCCGGGCACGGCGCGCTCTGGTCGTCGAAGACTCCGGGCAGCGGCGGCGCGCTGTTGGCGATGCAGGGCGACGGCAACCTCGTCATCTACCGGGCCAACGGCACCGCGGTCTGGCACACCCATACGTTCGGCAAGCCGGGCGCGGTGCTGGCGATGCAGACCGACGGGAACCTGGTGGTCTACCAGGGCAGCAAGGCGGTCTGGAGCTCGGGCACCTACGGGCACTGACGCCGGCGCCGGCGTCGGCGGCTGCCGTTCACGTTCACGTCTTGGTATCGGGGGGCGTGGCGTCGCTCGGCACTTTTCGCTTGGGCAGGGGGGGCGCGATGATCTTGGCGCGGAACAGGGTCTTCATGCGCATCACGCCGTGGAACAGGTGGGCGCGGGTATAGACGCGGCGGGTGCTGCTGCGCTCTCCGGGGAGCACCGAGGTGGGCCGCTCGAGCCACTGCAGCATCTTCACCTCGCCGTCGTAGGCGAACTGCTGGCGCAGGGCGGCGGGCAGCGTCTTCCACAGCCGGCGCTCGAGGGGCTTGAAGCGGGCCTCGAACTTCGGGCCGAGGCGCGAGTGGGTGCGGGCGCGGTCGAGGGTGCCGTCGAACTTGCGCGAGATGTGGAAGAGCTCGTGCAGCACGGTGGCGACGCGGGCGCGCGGAGTCGAGGCGCGAAAGAACAGCGGCCGCAGCGTCACGCAGTAGAGCATGCGCACGCCGTCGAGCTTCACCAGCGCCTTCTTGCGGCCGAAGGCGTCGCGGCGCTTGCCCTTGGCGAACGACAGCGGCTTCACCGTGCCGCGCGAAGCGCGCCGCGCTTCACCCGCGACCACCAGAATGCGGTCGGGCTGCAGGTGCACGAACTCGGGCATGGCCAGGGCGACGTGGCGAATCAGCGCGTTCACCGCGAGGTTGAAGTCGGGCCGTTTCAACAGGAGCGAAGCCTACCCGCTGGGGCCGACGCCTGCTAAGTGCCTTCGCGCATGCGAAGCCTCGTTCCGTTCTGCATCGCCCTGCTCGCCGGTGCCTGCGGTGGCAACAAGACGCCCGCCGACGCGGGCCCGATGATCGACACGAGCTGCGGCATCGACTGCGCGGCCCAGGCCCGCTACGGCCTGCTCACCGGCCAGTGCTACGAGTACAGCGACACCTCGAGCACGGCCACGCCCCCGGCGCTGGCGGCAGAGGTGCTGGCCAAGACCGACCTCGAGGGCGGCATGCCGGTGATGCAGGTGCGCTACACCGTCGGAGGCACCCGCAAGCTGCAAGACTCGTTCACCCTCGTGAACGGCGAGCTCAAGCTGGTGCGGCGCGAGTTCGGCCTGGGCGGCACCTCGGTCAGCTACAAGACCTCGGGTGGCGAGCTGCAGGGCGTGAGCTGGCTCACCGGCAGCAGCGGGGCGGGCGAGACCAACACCACCAGCTCGAGCGCCGACGTCATCACCCCCGCCGCGCGGGTCACCGACTCGACCACCTACAAGGTGACGCTCAGCGCCGCCGGCACCAGCGACCTGGTCACGCCGCTGAAGAGCTACAGCGACGGCCTCAAGCTGCTGATCAACGAGTCGCCCACCGACCACGGCAGCGACTCGCGCCGGGTGTTCGTGCCCGACGTGGGCTTCGTGCTCATCACCACGCCGCTCGCGCTGGTCGGCGGGGCGTCGCAAGAGTACCGGCTGCAGAATATCAAGGACGTGGTCGACGCCGGCACGGCGTGCGGCATCTGAAGGGGGCTAGTCACCAATGAAGCGCATGGTCGCCGTGCTGTGCCTGCTCGCCGCCGCGGCGTGCAAGGAAGAGGTGAAGCCCGACGCGAAGGCCCCCGAGCTCAAGAACCAGGAGCTGCAGGTGCTGTCGCAGAGCCTCACCGAGTTCAAGCTCAGGTTCGGCGGCCACCTCGAGTGCGCCGAAGCCTGCAGCGCCACCCGCGCGAAGTTCGAGCTGGTGGTCGACGGCAAGGTGGTCAGCTCGGGAGAGCAGCCGGTGTCGCTGTCACTTCAGGCGAACACCGGCGCCGACTGGGCGATGGAGCAGACCTCGCAGTACGTGGCGTCGGCCGACGAGCTCAAGGCGATGGACAGCCGGGGCGGCGCCCTCAACTCGGCGCTGCGCGGCAAGCTGTTCGTCACCCAGGGCAGCCGCACCTACGAGGTCGACTTCGCCCGCGCGCGCGACGTGCGCGTGCCGCGGCTGCCCCACGTGAAGTTCCAGGAGCTCGAGGCGGGCCGCTTCGACGAGGGCGAGGCCGGCGTCACCTTCCACATCGGGGTCTACAACCCCAACCCCTTCGAGATTCGCGTCACGCAGCTCAAGTACGTGGTCACCATCGCCGGCAAGCCGGTGACCGACACCACCGCGGGCAAGGCCGAGCGGGTGTCCCCCGCGTCGACCGGCGTGTTCGACCTCGAGACGCACGTCGACGCCTCGACCCACGGCGAGGCCGAGGTGAAGAAGCTGATCAAGTCGAAGGTGCTGCCGTACGTCATCACCGGCGAGATGACCGCCGAGCTCTTCAGCGAGACGTTCGAGTTCAAGGGCGACGTGAAGCTGAACGCCTCGAAGTAGCGTGCCGCGGGTTCCCTATGCGCTGCTGGGGCCCGACCCCGAGCAGTGGCCGCCGATCGAGAAGACCCACACCGATGGGATTCTCGCTTTCGGGGGCGACCTCTCGCCGCGCCGGCTGACCGCGGCGTACGCGCGCGGCATCTTCCCCTGGTACTCCGAGGGCCTGCCCATTCTGTGGCACTGCCCCGACCCGCGCTTCGTGCTCGACCCGGCGAAGCTGCACGTGCCCAAGAGCCTCGAGAAAGAGCTCAAGCGCGCCACGTACGAGGTGCGGCTCGACACCGCCTTCGAGCAGGTGATCGACCACTGCGCCAAGACCCCGCGTGAAGGGCAGCGCGGCACGTGGATCACCCGGGAGATGCGCGCGGCCTACGTGCAGTTGCACCGCCTGGGGCTGGCGCACAGCGCCGAGGCGTGGGCCGACGGCAAGCTGTTGGGCGGGCTCTACGGGGTGAGCCTGGGCGACGTGTTCTTCGGCGAGAGCATGTTCGCGCTGGCCCCCGACGCGTCGAAGGTGGCGTTCGTCACCCTGGTGCGCGAGCTGATTCGCTGGGGCCTCGCGCTGATCGACTGCCAGCAAGAGACCGCGCACCTGGCGCGCTTCGGCGCCGAGAGCTGGCCGCGGCAGAGGTTCGTGGCGCGGGTGGCCGAGCTGGTGACGCGGCCCACCCGCTCGGGGCCGTGGAAGCTCGGATGAAAAAAAACACCGGCCGGCCGCAGCATCTGTTTCGCTGCGAACCGGCCGGCTCGTTGCGGGCTCGACTGACCCACGCTGCTGCGACTGCTAGTGCGTGGTCTTGCCCTTGGTGTCGAAGTCGCTGAGGAAGCCGTCGACCTCGCGCTCGGCCTCTTCCTTCTTGTAGCCGTAGCGCTCCTGCAACTTGCCGATGAACTCGTCCTTCTTGCCGCTCAGCAGCTGGAGGTCGTCGTCGGTGAGCTTCGCCCACTTCTGCTTGATCTTGCCGCCGAGCTGCTTGAATTGCCCCTGCACCTGATCCCAGTTCATGTGTTGCTCCTTTGAGTGGGTATGGGTGCGATGCGCGTGCCAACTCCATGAATCGGGGGGTTGTCGTAGCGACCGCTACACGTTCGCCCCAATGGACGGGTTTTTCGGGTGATGCCATGGTCACAGCGCGAGGCGTTTTCGCTCCCGGTCCATGAACCCCGTCATCGAAATCATGAAGCAGCACCGGGAGCAGCTCATCGACGACGTGGTGGGGTCGCTCATCGAGCTGGTGCCGAAGTACTCCACGGCCGATGCCGCCGAGATGCGCTCGAACTGCGCGCTGATCAGCGACGAGTTCATCAAGGTGGTGGAGACCGGGCAGACCGACCGCTTGACCGAGCGGCTCAAGGCGCTGGCCGAGCGGCGCGTGGAGCAGGGCTTCGCGCCCGCCGACGTGCTGCGGGCGATGCTGATGACCTACCCCGCGGTGCGCGCGGTGGTGCGCAAGGCGGGCCCGCGCAACGACGTGGTGCTGGCCAGGGCGTTCGAAGAGGTCGAGACCGCGCTGTTCCGCATGATCGAGCTGGCGGCCAACCTGTTCGCCGCCGGCATCGCGCGGCGCGCCGAGCAGCGGGCCGGGCAGCTCGAGCAGCTCAACGACCAGCTCCGCGACACCGAGCGCGAGCTGCAGCGGCGCAGCGCCGAGCAGCGGGCGCGCGCGCACGCCGCCGAAGAGCTGAGCAGCCGGGTCATCTCGAGCCTCGCCTCGGGCGTGGCGGTGCTCGAAGACACCACCCGCCGGGTGCTGCTGTGGAGCGCGCGCCTGGCCGAGATCACCGGCGTGCCCGAGAGCGAGGCGAGCGGGCGGGTGCTCGACGACGTCGTCGCGGGCATTCAGGGCCTTCCCTACCGCGAGCTGCTCGAGACGGTGCGCGCCACCGACCGGCTGCCCCTGACCAAGATTCACCTCAAGCTCAAGAGCGGGGTGAGCCGCGCGGTGTTCCTGCGCGCCGAGCGGCTGCGCAAGTCAGACCGCACCTCGACCTCGGGCACCGTGCTGGTGCTCGACGACATCACCGAGCGCGAGCTGCTCATCGAGAGCTTCTCTCGCTACGTGTCGAAAGAGGTGGTGCAGCGCATTCTGTCGCGCGGCGGCACGGGCCCGAAGCTCGAGAGCGAGCGGCGCTCGTGCAGCGTGCTGTTCGCCGACATTCGTGGCTTCAGCGCGGTGAGCGAGCGCATCAGCCCCGAGGCGCTGCACGAGCTGCTCAACCAGTACTTCCACGTGATGATCGAGCAGGTCTCGGCGCACGACGGCATCATCGACAAGTTCATCGGCGACAAGATCATGGCGGTGTTCACCAGCGCCGAGACCGATGGCGCGACCGCGGCGGCGCGCGCGGCGCTGGCGATTCAGGTCGAGATTCGAAAGCTCAACGCCCGCCGACTGTCGGGGTCGGAAGAGCCGATCGAGGTGGGCATCGGCGTGAACACCGGCACGGTGGTGATGGGCACGGTGGGCAGCGCCGAGCGCATGAGCTTCACGGTGATCGGCGACGTGGTGAACGTCGCCGACCGGCTGCAGTCGATGGCGGTCGCGGGCGAGACCATCATCGGGTCGCGCACCCGCGAGCTGCTGGGTGAGCGCTTCGAGGTGGTGGGCCTGGGCAGCAAGCCGATCAAGGGGCGGGTCAGCCCCGAAGAGCTGTTCCGGCTCGGCGCCGAGCGGTAGCCCGTGAGGCTCAGGCCGCGAGGCGAATCAGGCGGCGCATGCGCCACGGCAGGTGGGCGCGCACGTCTTCGAGCTCGCCCTCGCTGACGAACAGCGGCAGCGCCTCGGCGACGCGGTCGACCAGCCGGGCGGCCTCGTCGAACGGCAGGCGCAGCGCGACGGCCATGTCTTCGTCGACCGAGCTCAGGGTGATGCGGCGGTCGGGGCCCGGGGGCAGCTCGTACAGCCGCTCGCGCACCAGCGAGGGGAGCTGCGAGATGAAGTCGTGGGCCTCGGCGGGGGTGAGCCGGCGCACGATGCCCGACGAGACCACGTAGAACGCCTCGAGCGCGGTCTCGCGGTCTTCGAGCGCGAGCAGCTCGCGCAGCCGGTTCTCGAAGTCGTGCAGCGCCTGCACCGCGCGCGCGTGCCGGGGGTGCTCGTTCATCGCGCGCGGAGCGAGCTGCACCTGGATGATGGCGGCGAGCGTCTCGAAGGGCAGCCCGGCGATGTACAGGTCATCGAGGGTGACGATGCCGACCGGCTTGCCTGCACGCTCGACGATGGGAATGCGGCGAACTCCCAGCGAGTGCATTAGGTCGGCCGCCGCCGCTTCGTCGTCTTGCTCGTGCAGCGTGGCGGGGTCGGTGGTCATCACCTGCGCCAGCGACACCCGCGCAGCGTCGAGGCCCCGGCCCATCACCCGCACCGCGAGGTCGCGGTCGGTGACGATGCCCACCACGCGGTCGTGGTCTTCCACCACCACGGCGCCGACGTGGCTCGAGCGCATCAGCCGCGCCGCGTCGTGCGCAGTGCTGGAAGGGGGCAGCGCCAGCAGCCGGCGGCCACAGTACGATTCAAGGCTCACGGCGCACGCTCCAGTTCGGTCGGGAGCGGGCGCTGCGCCGGTCGGCACGCGTCGTAGCGTCGCGTACGGGAGAGCTCACGTGCTGGCGCCGGGCAGAGCGCACGCGTCGAGGGCTTCGGGGGGCGATGGAGGTGTGGCGGAGCATGACCACCGTGGCTGCACTGCGCATGCCGCGATGTGGGTTCAGCGATCGCCGGGGGTTGCTGCAGGGGCCTTGGGGCGATCTGGTACCGGTGGGGAAGGTGCGGTGACGGTGAGGCGGTCATCGAGCGCCACCCGCCCGACCGACTTCTTGAACAGCTGCCACAGCGTCTGGCGGTGCTCGGCGGGGGTGACCTCACCCTCGAGCACCAGGCCCGCGCCCACGTACTTCGAGGCCAGCCCCTTCTTCAGGGCGCCCTGAATCGCCTTGAGCTGCGTCTGCAGCACCTTGCCGTCGAAGGTGAGGTCGAGCTCGCGCGCGGTGAAGGCGTCGGCCCCCAGGAGCGCGGCGAGCGCCTTGAAGCAGGCGTCGCTGCCCACCGTGGCGGTGAGCTTCACCTCTTCGGCCGGAGCGTGCTTGAGGTCGGGGCAGGCCTTCTTCGCGGCCTCGAGCGCGACGCCAGGCGCTTCGCTCTTGCCGCCCACCCGCACCCGCCACACCGCGAACCGCCCCTCGGCGTAGAGCAGCACCAGGGTGCGACCCGGCTTGAGCCCCGAGAGCAGCACCTCGCCGGCCTCCATCACCTCGGCGGTGGCGATGCTGGCGTCCTCGACCTCGACCCACTCGATGGCGGCGAGCTTCACGAACTTCTCGCGGCCGGCGTCGACGTCGTGGACCATGTCGACCGGCCAGGCGAGCACCAGCGAGAGCGCGAGGGTCAGTGGCATGTGTCGCTCCCGGTGTCGGTGAAGGTCGAGCCGGGCACCGGCACGAAGCGCCAGTCGTAGCCGCCCGGCTTGAGCGTCATCGAGAGCACCCCGAACGAGTCGGTGTTCACCAGCTGGCTGTGGGTGCTCTTGAGCGGCTTCACCGAGTAGTGGCTCACTCCGCCGGTGCCGACCACGAACTCGCGCAGCCCCAAGATGGGCTCGAAGCGCTCGTAGAGGTGCTCGTGCCCGTTGAGCACCACGTCGGCGCCGTACTGCTGCAGGGTGCGCCAGATGACGTCGGCCCCCTCGAAGTCGCCGTGCGCGATGCCCGAGCAGAAGCGCGGGTGGTGCCAGTACGCGAGCACGCAGCGGTTGCGGTGCTGCGCGAGGTCTTCGCGCAGCCACTTCACCTGCTCCGAGTCGGCGCCGCAGCCGACCGCGCGGCAGCCGTTGCTGGTGTTGAGCGCGATGAGGTGCCACGCGCCCAGGTCGAAGCTGTACCAGCCCTTGCCCCGCTCGCCGGCGCGAGGCCCGAAGTAGTCGAAGTAGCCGCGCGCGTTCGAGAGCAGGTACTCGTGGTTGCCCGGCGCGGGGTGGAGCTTCTCGAAGAAGCGGCCCCAGGTGGGCTCGAAGTAGCGCTGGTAGTCGGAGAGCGAGCCGGCAGGGTACTGGTCGTCTCCCAGCAGCAGCACCGCATCGTAGCCGCCGTCGGCGATGAGCGCAGCGGTCTGCACCTGGCCGCCGAGCTCGCTGTCCGAGATGTCTCCCGCGGCGGCGATGGTGACCTCGCCCGCATCGACGTCGACCACCGGCGAGAGGTCTTTCGGCGGCGGCAGGAGCACCGCCGTCACCTCGCGCTTGCAGGCGGTGACGAGCAGCAGCACCGCGGCGACGGTGAGCCTCACAGCTTCTTCGAGAACACCAGCTCGCAGCAGTCGCGAATCTCTTTGCGGCCCTGCTTGCCGGTGACGCTGGGCTTGAACGCGGCGTCGGCCCCCTTGGGGGCGTGCTCGAGCTTGAGGTACGCCAGCTCGCCCTCGACCACGTCGATGGGCAGCACCTGCTCGGCGGCGGGCGTCTTGAGCATCACGGTGTGACTGCCGGGCCGCAGCCGCAGCTCGAAGTAGCGGTCGTTGCGCAGGTCGCCCACCCGGGCGTTGTCGACGAACAGCGTGGCGACCGTCGCCGCCGCGGCGCTGACGCTGCGGTACACGTAGACCAGCCCCTCGCCCGGGTCGGGCACGCCGGGTATGAACTGGCCCTTCGCCCCGCCGGGCGGCGGCTTGCTGGGCGTGTCGCTCGCGGCGGTGGTGAGCGGCGGCGGCGACATGCCAGGGTCGCTCACCGCGACGGTGGCCTTGGCGGCCTTCTTGTCGGGCGGAGGCGGAGGTGGAGGCGCGGCCTCTTCGGTGGGCCCGCCGGCCGGCGGGAGTGCCGCGGCCGGCACGCGGGTGGCGAGCAGGTCGGCGCGCGCCATCGCCTGCTGCTTGAGCTCGGCGCTGGCCTCGGCGAGGCCGGCGTACTGGCGGTAGTGGGTGACCGCCTCGACGTACTTCTTCTGGCCGTCTTCGGCGACCGCCAGCCCGTAGATGGCGGTGGGCAGCGGCTTGAGCTTCAGGGTGTACGCGCAGTCGGCCTCGGCGGCGGCCCAGTGCTGAAGGCCGAGCTGGGCGGAGCAGCGCGAGGCGAAGACCTCGGCGACCTGGGGGAGCTCGCCGGCGAGCGAGTTGAGCAGATCATTGGCGCGGCCGTACTGCCGGGCGCTCAGCTTCTCGACGGCCTCGAGATAGCGGGCGCGCCCCTTCTCGGGCACCCCGTCGGCGTTGGCGGCGGAGAGGACGATGAGCGTGAGCGCGAGCACGCCCACGAGGTAGCGAAAGCGTTGCGCCCAAGCAAGCTCCCTCTCCCTCGAGGGGAGAGGGGACTCTTCAACGGGCCCTGGCAATCTTGAGGGTGCGCTCGTTGCCCTGGCGCCGCACGGTGAGCGCCACGTCGACTCCCGGTGTTCCCCTCGTGCGCGCGAAGGCGTCGAGTGCGCTGCCCACCGGCTTGCCGTCGACGGCGGTGAGCTCGTCGCCGACCTGCACTCCGGCGGCGGCGAGCGGGCTGTCGGCCACCACCCACGACACCTGCACCGTGCCGTTCACGACCTCGAACGAGCCGCCGATTTCCCCGCGCGCCACCGAGGCCATCGGCCCCCACCCTTCGCCCGCATCGGCGGCCAGCATGGTGAGCGTGACGCGCGCGTCTCTACCCTCGTCGACGTTCACCTGGGCATCGAAGCGCCGCAGATGGCTGGTGCCGTGCATCGCACCGAGCATGTAATCGCCGGCAGGCACCTCGAGAACGAACGCGCCCTCGGCATCGGTCACCACGCTCTTCAGCGGCACGGGGTCGGTCTCGCGCAGCGCGTAGACCTGGGCGCCGGCCGCGTCGGGCCCGACCACCCGGCCGAGAATTCGACCGCTGCGCCGCAGCGCGAGGTTCACCACCTGGGTCTGCCCTGCGGCGAGAAACAGCCGCGCGTCGGCGAAGCGCCCGTCGGGCGTCGAGGCGCGTACGGTGGCCGCGCCGGCCGGCAGGTCATCGAGCTCGAACGCGCCGCCCAGGGTCTGGGCCCGTGCCGGCCGCTCGTGGCGCAGCGTGCCCCAGCTCAGCTCGACGGTGATGGGGTCGTCGCCGCCGGTCACCTGGCCCTTCACCGCCGCGCCGGGCTCGAGGCTCAGCTCGAGTGGAGAGGTGGCCGGCACCTCGAAGCCGTAGACGGTCGCCGAGGCTCCCCGGCCCTTGCGGGCGCGCATCACGTAGTTGCCTGGCGTCAGGCCACTCAAGGTGAAGGTGCCGCGCTCGTCGCTCACCGCGCGGGCACGCACCTCGTCGTCGAGCATCGCGGCCACGTCGGCGCCCGGCACCGGCAGGCCCTCGGCGCCTCTCACCACGCCCGGCACGGTGAGGCCCGCCTCGAGCCGCAGGGTGACGCGCTTCGCGCCGGGCTCGAGCTTGCCGACCCCCACCCGCCCCGCAGCGTCGCGGGCGATGAGGGTGTGCGCGCGGTCGCACTCGAGCTCGAGCCAGAAGCGCCCGTTCGGCCCGGCGAGGGTGGCGGGGTCAGACTCGCGCGCGCCGCCCACGCTGGCGCCCTCGCCGTCGACCACCACGCCGTCGACGCGGCACGCCGAGCTCAAGCGCACGTCGATGGGGCCGGGCGTCTTCGCCTCGACGGTGTCGGGCGCCCACCCCGCCGCCGAGACCTCGAGCGCCAGGTCGCCCCTGGGCAGCGCCGCGAAGGCGAAGCGCCCCAGCCCGTCGGTCTGCACCGACTGCTTCTCGGCCTCGGGCGCTTCGCCCCGCTCCGAGGCCACCACCAGGGCGCCGGCAATCGGCCGACCGTCGGCGTCGCCCACCACCCGGCCGGTGAGCGGTGCGCCATCGAACAGCTCGAGCTCGACGTCGGTGACCCCGCGCAGCTCGACGTGGGTCGACGCGCGGGTGGCGCCGATGAAGTACGAGCCCACCGGCAGCTTCAGCTCGGCGCGGCCCTCGGCGTCGGTGGCCGCGTCGGGCAGCGAGCGCCACTCTCCGTCGCTGCCCTTGCCCCCGCGCAGCGACCAGCGCGCCAGGCGCAGCGCCACCGCCGCCTTCGGCTTCACCTGCACGCGCAGCAGCCCGGTCTGCTCGGGCCCGTCGAGCACCACCCGGCCGCCGAGCGCCCGCCGCGGAGCGGCCTCGTCGTCGCGCTCGGTCTGGAGCGCGACCGCCGGGGCCGGGGCGTCGAGCGCCGGCACGTCGCGGCGCGCGCTCCATGCGCCGGCGAGCCCCGCCAGGGCCCCCACCACGACCGCCAGAGCGATCTCCCTCTTCACGCGCGCGATGGTGACGAGAGCCGGCGGCGAGTTTCAAGTGATGTTCTGGGCTATGAGACCCCGCGGGTGAAGACGATTCTCATCACCGGAGCGACCAGCGGCATCGGGCTCGAGGCCGCGGTGGCGCTCGCCCGGCAGGGCCACCGCCTGGTGCTGGTGGGCCGCACGCCCAACAAGACCGACCTCGCCATCGCGACGGTGAAGCAGCGCAGCAGCAGCGCCGCGGTCGAGGGCTTGAGCTGCGATTTCGGCTCGCAGCGGCAGATTCGCGCGCTGGCCGCCGCGTACCGCGCGAAGTACCCGCGGCTCGAAGTGCTGGTGAACAACGCCGGCCTGGTCACGCCCTCGCGGCAGGTCACCGAAGACGGGCTCGAGACCACCTTCGCGGTCAACCACCTCGGCTACTTCCTGCTCACCACCCTGCTGCTCGACCTCATCGTGCAGAGCGCGCCGGCGCGCATCGTGAACGTGGCCTCCATCGGTCACTACCAGGGCACGATGAGCTTCGACGACCTGGGCTTCGAGAAGGGCGGCTGGTCGGTGATGAAGGCGTACCAGCGCAGCAAGCTGGGCAACGTGCTGTTCACCCGCCTGCTGGCCAAGAAGCTTCAGGGCCAGGGCGTGACGGTGAACGCGCTGCACCCCGGCGGAGTCGACACGCCCATCTGGGACAAGGCGCCCTGGTACGCCAAGCCGTTTCTGGCGGTGATGCGCTGGGCGTTTCTGATCACCCCTCAAGAGGGCGGCCAGACCCTGGTTCACCTCGCCTCGAGCCCCCAAATCGAGGGCCAGACCGGCCTGTACTTCAGTGACAACAAGGTCACCGAGCCCTCCAAGCTGGCGCAAGACGAGGCGTTGGCCGAGCGGCTGTGGCAGGTGAGCGAGGCGTTGGTAACGCCGAGCGCCCCGCGGCCGTAAGCCGTACGCAATGCTCGAAGCGGCCGTATGGCGTGACAGCACACGTGGTTTCGGGCATCTGGGGGTGGGTCTCCCCACCCTGGGCCCAGAAACCACTGTGGGTCCCGAACGTACGCACAGCCTGAAGATGCTCCCCTCCGACGAGGAGCTGATGGCGCGGTTCTGCCGCGACGACGAGGCCGCGTTCGACCTGCTGTTCGAACGGCACTCGCGGTCGGTCTACGCTTTCATCGCCCGCATGGTGCGTGACGACGCGCTGGCCGAAGACCTGATGCAGGCCACCTTCCTCTCGGTGGTGCGCTCGCGCATGCGCTACACGCAGGGCACCGCGGTGCTGCCGTGGCTGTTCACCATCGCCGGCAACGCCGCGCGCGATGCGCTGCGCCGGGTGCGCCACGCCGACGCGCACGCCAGGGCCGAAGCGCAGCACGAGCCGAAGTCGAGCGAAGCGCCGGCCGACCCGGTGCTGCGCAAGCACCTGATGGCTGCGCTCGACGGGCTCTCGGCCGAGCAGCGTGAAGCGGTGGTGCTGCACAAGGTCGAAGGCTGGTCGTTCTCCGAGATCGCGCGCGCCGCAGGCATCACCGAGACGGCGGCCAGAATTCGAGCGCACCGCGGCTACGAAAAGCTGAGGCAGCTGCTCGGTTCGCAGGTGGAGACTTGACGATGAAGCTCGACGACCTGCTCCGAGACGTGCCGGCCCCGCGCAGCGACGCGCTCGAGCGCGTTCGGGCCGCGGCCCGCGCCGAGCTGCGCGCCGCCCCGCCCATCGCGCCGTGGCCCACGCAGCTGGCCCGCCTGTCGGGCGTCACGCTGGGGCTGGCGCTGCTCACCGGAGCCGTGCTGCTGGCGGTGGGCTCGGCGAGCGTGCAGCAGGTGCTCTCGCACGCGGCCACCGTGGCGCTGCTGGCCACCGTCTCGGTGGTGACCGCGCTGGCGGCGGTGAAGCCGTCGGCGCCGCGCAGCTGGGCGCTGGTGTGCGCGGCGGGCGCCGCGGCGATGCTGGTGGCGCTGCGGCCGGCAGGGGTGGGCTACTCGCCCGAGTGGGTGTGCACGGTGAGCCACCTGGGCATCGGCCTGGTGCCCCTGGTCTTCGCGGTGGTGCAGCTGCGCAGCTCGGCGTTCGACACCCGCCGGGCGCTGCTGGGCGGGCTGTCGGCCGGCTGCATCGGCGCGATGCTGGGTGAGATTGCGTGCGGCCGGGGCCCCTGGCACGTGGCCGAGTACCACCTGAGCGCCTGGGCGCTGCTGGGGGTGGTCGCGGTGCTGGTGCTGCGTCGGCTCAAGCCGAAGTCGTTCGCGCCCTGACCCGGGTAAACCTCGAAGGTTGCGCGGGTTTCAGGCCCCCGCTCTCATTTCGAGACACCTCCTTACCGTTTCGACCGTGTTAGAAAAGGAGTCATGCCGACCTGGGCGATGTGGGCGGTGTGCCTGGGCCTTTTGGCGGTGCGGGGGCTGCTCGCGGCGATGGAGGCGGCGCTCTATGGCACGTCTGACCTGAAGGCGAAGGAGCTGGTCGCGGTTCACCCGCGGCGGGGCCCCCGCGTGCAGCGGTTGAAGACCGAGCGCGAGGCGAGCACCGCGTCGCTGCGCTTCGGCGCGGTGCTGGCCGGCTTCACCGCGGCGGGCATCGGCACCCAGGTCACCCCGCGCATCTTGCAGGTCTCGCTGCAGGCGTTCTCCGACTCGCCGTGGCTGTCGTGGCTGGTGCCGCTCTCGGGTGCGCTGCTGATCGGCCTGGTGGCGAGCATCATCGACGTGATGTTCCGCGCCTGGGCGTCGGCGCGGCCCGAGGCGTGGGCGCTGTCGCTGTCGGGCCTGGGCTCGGCGTCGGGGTTCGTGCTCTACCCGCTGATGCGCGCGATGGTGGCGGTGCTCAACATCGTGGCGTCTCCGCTGGGCGCGAAAATCACCTTCGCCGCGCCCGCGCCGCCGCTCGAAGAGCTCGAGAAGCTGCTCGCCGAGCGCGCTGCCAAAGAGAAGCTCGACAAGGGCACGCCGCAGATGATCCGGTCGATCTTCGAGCTGTCGGACAAGACCTGCCGCGACGTGATGGTGCCGCGCACCGACGTGGTGCTGGTCGACGCCTCGACCCGCCCGCAAGAAATCTTGCGGGTGCTGGCCGAGCAGGGTCACTCGCGCCTGCCGGTGTACAAGGGCGACGTCGATCACATCGTGGGCATCTTGCACGTGCGCGATCTGGTGCCGCTGATGCAAGAGCCCGAGCTGATCGTGCTGCACGACCTGCTGCGCCCGGCGGTGTTCGTGCCCTGGGTGAAGCCGATCGGAGACCTGCTGCGCGAGATGCAGAAGCAGAAGATTCACCTCAGCGTGGTGGTCGACGAGTACGGCGGCTTCATGGGCATCGTCACGCTCGAAGACATCTTGCGAGAGATCGTCGGCGACATCGGCGACGAGTTCGAAGAAGACGTGAAGCTGATCGACCGGCAGACCGACGGCAGCTTCCTGGTCGACGCGATGCTGCCCCCGCTCGAGTTCGCGCGCGCCTTCGCGCTCGAGCTGCCCGAGGGCGAGTACGAGACCCTGGGCGGGTTCCTCTCGCACCTGGCCGGCGCGATACCCGAGGTGGGCGACAAGTTTCACGTCAACGGGTGGACGTTCGCGGTCGCCTCGAAAGAGGGCCCACGGCTCGACCGCATCAAGGTCACCAAGCCCAAGGTCGAGAAGAAAGACGCCGCGGCCGAGGGGCTGCCGCTGCTGCCTCCGCGGCCGAGCCCGGCGCGGCGCTGACGCTGGCTACGGAGCGACGTGCTCGAGCGGGTTGCCCGAGCCCTGCCCCTTCTCGACGCGCAAGAGCTCGACGCGCACCCGCTGCCCGCGCATCTCGGCGATGCTCACCGGGTAGTACGAGAAGCGCCACAGCGAGCGCCAGCCGGCCGACGAGATGCCCAGGCCGGTCTCGGGCGGGTCTTCGAGGCCCAGAAACACCTTGCGCACGCGGTGCAGCACGTACTCGTCGAACTTCGCGTAGCCCGAGCTCTTCACGATGTGCGCGTCGGAGATGCCGCCGCCGGGCTCTTGCACCAGCTCGATGATGGCGTCGACCAGGGCGTGGTCGGCCATCTGCATGGTGGCCTGCTGCGCCGCCATCGACTGCTCGGCCTGCCGCATCGAGCCGCCCCAGTTCGAGTCGCGGCCCTGCATCGCCATGCCCTGCGACTCACCGCGGGCCAGCGAGAGGTCGTCCCACTTCGGCTCGGTGCCGGGGCTGAAGGGGTTGCCGGTGCGGCCGTAGTTGGCCTGGTTCTGCAGCAGGCCCTTGAGCATCTCGCGCGGCACGCTGTGCTCTTTGGGCAGCGGCACGTCTCCGCTCGAGAGGTCGCTCTCCATCGCCCGCCGCGCGCCGTTGAAGTACGGGTCGACCACGCCACGGCGCGCGCGCGCGTCGGCCACCATGCCCTCGACCATCGAGCCGGTGCGCCGGCCGAGCTTCTCCTGGTTGTACTCGCGCATCGCCACCGGGTCGGGCTGCTCTTCGGGCGAGTTGACGACGGTGTGGCCGCGCGGCGCTTCGGCTTCCACCCCGTTGCCCGAGGCGACCACGAACTCGCTGCTCGGCACCAGCGACGTCGAGCGCGGCGCATCGGGAGCGCGCGGGCCTGACGCCGCCGAGGGCGTCGCCTCGGGGTTGCCGCTGGCGCCCGGCTTCGCGGGCTCGGCCCTGGGGCTCTCGTCGGCCGCGGCGACCTGCTCGCGCTTCTTGGGCACCGCCGGGCGGGGCGAGGTGGCCGGCTGGGGCGGCGCCACCTGCTTCGGCTCGGGCGCGGGCGCGGGCGGCGCGGGCGGCTCGAGCTCGACGATGTCGAGCACGATGGGCTGCGACCGGTGCTCGACGGCGACGCGGGAGTCGACGTGCAGCCAGAGGTAGAGCGCCAGCAGGGCGTGGAGGGCCAGCGACGCGCCGAGCGCCCATAGACCTCGCCGCTGTCGATTTCTCTGCACCTTCGAATCACCTCACCACAAGCCCCTGTAACGACACAACGCCGCCGGGTCACTCTTCCAGTCACCCCGGGTGAATCGGCACCCGTGCGCGTCGGTTTGACCCTCCCCTTCGTCGGTCAATGTGTCGAAGTGTCTGGGTACGTACGGCTGGCACGGCGATTCCATATCGCGGTGCGCCATGAGCACTCGCCGCCCGACCGTCTCGACCATCATGAACCGCAACCTGGTGACCACCCGAACCGACGCGAAGCTGGCGGCGGTCGTCGAGATGATGATGCGCCGGGGCATGGGAGAGATTGCCGTGGTCGGTGCCGACCGCTCTTTTCAGGGGCTGGTGACCCGCCAGGCGCTGCTCGAGCCGCGCCCATCGAGCGACTCGGCGGAAGAGTTTCTCGCCAGCGCGCAGCGCAAGGGCTCGGTCATCTGCGAGCTCGACGAGGGCTTTCACCTCGACGTCGAGGCCGACGCGCGGGTGGCCGACGTGATGGACCGCGCGGTCATCTCGGTGAAGCCCGAGACCAGCGCGCGCGAAGCAGCCAGCCTGATGGCCGCGCACCACGTGGCCGTGCTGCCGGTGGTGAGCGGGCTGGGCATCTTGATGGGCACGGTGTCGGCGGTCGACCTGGTCGGGCTGTTCTGAGCCCCTACCGGTCGTAGAGGGGTGCGCCGCGCACCGCGACGCGGGTGCGAAAGCTGAACGGCCGCTTCGTCTCTCCGCCGCTCCACTGGGTGAAGACCACGCCGCGCAGCGCGACCGGCACGGTGCGGGCGCGGCCGTCGTAGCCCATGCCGCCGAACGCGACCGGCTCTTCCACGGTCACCCGCGCCCGCTGACCGCCGGGCACCAGCACGTTGGCGGTGCTGAGGCCGGTGGCGAAGTCGCGGCTCTGCAGCTGCAGCTCCCATTCGACCCGCGTGACGGTGCACGACTCTCCGGCGGGCGAGGCGAGCTGCAGCACGAACCCGATCGTGCCGTGGCCTTCGGGGAGCAGGTCGAGCGTGACCGTCTCGACCTGCACCTCGTCGCTGACCGCGGCGGGCTGGGGCCCCGACGCGCACGAGGCGCAGAGCAGCGCGAGCGCGAGCCGCCAGGGCACCTTCGTTCACCCGCCGCCGAGCAGGGGCTTGAGCGCCTCGACCGTCATCGGCCAGCCGTTGCGGCGCGCCAGCACCTCGAGCGCCTTCTGGAACTCGGAGGCGGTCTGGAAGCGCAGGCTGCGATCGGCGAACAGCGCCTTGCGGACGATCTGCTGCCCCATGTCGGGGACCTCGGCGTTGTAGCGCTGCACCGAGCACACCCGCGCGTCGCGCACCTTGTGCATCATCTCCATCTCGCTGTTGCCGTGGAACAGGCGGGTGTTGGTGTACAGCTCCCACAAGATGACGCCGGCGGCGAACAGGTCGGCGCGGTGGTCGACCGGCTGACCGAGCACCGCCTCGGGGCTCATGTACGAGAGGGTGCCGCGCAGCGCGCCCGAGTCACCGCGAATGAGGCCCTCGACCTCGGCGACGCCGAAGTCGGTGAGCTTCACGTCGCCGCCGATCGAGAGCAGCAGGTTCGCCGGGTTCACGTCGCGGTGCACGATGGTCGCGCCGCCCTCGCCGACCTTCGCCCGGTGAATGTAGTCGAGCGCCTTGAGCAGGCAGAGCACGATGTACGTCGAGGCGGCGAGCGGCATCGCGGTGCCGGCTTTGACGAAGGCCTCTTGCATGAACGAGAGGGTGCGACCCGAGACGAGCTCTTGCACCATCAGGTAGTCGATGCCGGCCTTGAAGCAGCGGAAGGTGCGAACGATGTGCGGGTGGCGCAGCCGCACGGTGAGCTTGGCCTCGTCGACGAAGCTCTTCACGAAGTTGGCGTCGTTTCGGTAGGTGGGCAGCAGGCGCTTGAGCACGACGTCGTCGGGCTCGCCGGCGCTGCGCTGCGTGTCGGGGCGCGCCTTGGCCTGGTACACCTCGGCCATACCGCCGATCGCCAGCCGGCCGACCACGCTGTAGCCACCGAGTTCCGTCTCTGCCACTTGCGGTCGAGAGGCTTAGCCCAACCGCCCGAGCCGTGCGTCACCTTGTGGGGAAAGCGAAGATCGATTGTCCCACCCGTGCGGGGGTGGGGGTCTGAAGGCGCAAATGATTCGTTCTGCGCTCATTCTGATGGTGTGTCTCTTCGCCGCGTGCGGCCTGCCCTTCCCCGGCGACGGAGGCACGGCCGGCGGCGGCACCGGCGGTGGCAGCAGCGGTACCGGCGGCGGCAGCGGTGGCGGCATGCAGGCCTGCCCGTTCGATGCAGGGCCGAACCCGTCGCAGTGCCCGGCCGCGTGGTCCGAGGCGCGCAGCCGCTGCTTCGGTTCGGCCACCGCGTCGTGCAGCGACCAGAACCTGCGCTGCTGGTACCCGGGCGTCGGCGACGAGACCAACGGCTGCTTCGCGCCGGGGCTCTTGAGCTGCTTCGATCAGGCCGACGGCGGCCTGGAGTGGCGCTGCGCGCAGTAGCACCACTCACCGCATCAGCTGCGCGTAGAGGCGCTCGTACCGGGCGGCGGCCTGGCCCCACGAGAAGTCCTGCGCCATGCCGCGGCGGCGCACCTCGTCGAAGCGCGCGCGGTCGTCGAAGAGCTGCATCGCGCGGCCGAGCGCCACGTGCAGCGCGTGGGGGCTGTACTCGCGGAACTTGATGCCGGTGGCCTCGGGCTCGGCGAGGTCGACCACGGTGTCGTCGAGCCCGCCGGTCGCGCGCACCACCGGCACGGTGCCATAGCGCAGCGAGTACATCTGGTTCAGCCCACAGGGCTCGTACTGCGACGGCATCACGAAGAAGTCGGAGCCAGCCTCGACCTGGTGCGCGAGCGCCTCGCTGAAGCCGATGTGCACGTGCAGGCGGCCCGGGTAGCGGTGCGCCAGCGCCTTGAGCGCTTCGACGAAGCGGTCTTCGCCGGTGCCGACCACCACCGCCAGCGCGCCCTGGTCGAGCACGCCCGGCAGCGCGCCGGTGAGCAGCTCGACGCCCTTCTGCCCCGCCAGGCGCCCCACCGTGCCGAACACCGGGGGCCGGCCCTGCCGGGGCGCCTTCAGCTTCAGCTTGTCGAGCAGCGCACGGGTGCACGCCTCTTTCCCCTCGAGCGTCGAGGGGGTGTAGCGCGCCGCGATGGCCTTGTCGGTGTCGGGGTTCCACTCGTCGATGTCGATGCCGTTCAAGATGCCGCGCAGCGAAGCGCTGCGCTTGCGCAGCAGGCCATCGAGCCCGTAGCCGAGCTCTCGGGTCTGTATCTCGCGCGCGTAGGTCGGCGAGACGGTGGTGAGCGCGTCGGCGTAGACCAGGCCGGCCTTCAAGAACGAGAGGTGGTCGTGAAACTCGACGCCGTCGGGAGAGAACAGCTCCCACGGCAGGCCGAGGTCGGCCATGGCGTTCTTCTCGAACGAGCCGGTGTACGCGAGGTTGTGAATGGTGAAGACGGTCTTGGCGGTCTTCAGCGACGAGGTCGAGAAGCCTCGCGCGAGCGCCAGCATGCACAGGCCGGTGGGCCAGTCGTTGGCGTGCACCACGTCGGGCTGAAAGCCGATGCGCTGCGCGGCGGCGAGCGCGCCCATCGAGAACGCGGCGAAGCGGCGCGCGTCGTCGGCCTCGCCGTAGATGGCCTCGCGCTCGAACAGCTGCGGCTGCTCGAGAAAGATGAAGCCGTCTTTGAGCAGCACGCCCATCGGCACCGCGCCGAAGGGAAACTGCAGGGTCACCGAGCCGGCGTCTTGCAGCCCCGCCCGCGAGACCTGCGGCCAGAACGGCGTGACGGTGAGCACGTCGACGCCACGCTGGCGCAGCGCCTTGGGCAGCGCCCCGGCCACGTCGGCGAGCCCGCCGGTCTTGGAGAACGGCGCCACCTCGGAGCTGATGAAGAGGACCTTCACGTCGCGCGCTCCTTATAAAGACCACCCGTGCCGGTCGGGGCAAAAAATCCCCCGCCTGATATGGCGGCAGGCGTGCACGCCCCGCTCGCCGAGCCGTTCGATCGCTTTCGCGTTCTCTTCGCCGAGGCCACCCGCGCCCAGCCCAAAGACCCCAACGCGATGACGCTGGCCACCGTGGGCGCCGACGGCCGCCCCAGCGCGCGGGTGGTGCTGATGAAAGACTTCGATCAGCAGGGCTTCGTGTTCTTCACCAACTACCAGAGCCGCAAGGGCCGCGAGCTCATCGGCCAGCAGGTGGCGGCGCTCTGCTTCTACTGGCCGTCGCTCGACCAGCAGGTGCGGGTCGAGGGCGACGTCAGCCAGGTCAGCGCCGCCGAGAGCGACGCGTACTTCGCCAGTCGGGCGCGCATCTCGCAGCTGGGCGCATGGGCCTCGCAGCAGAGCGAGACGCTCGACGCGCGCGCCACGCTCGAGGGCCGGCTCAAGGCGCTCACCGAGAAGTACGAGGGCCAGGCCGTGCCGCGGCCCCCGCACTGGGGCGGGTTCCGCCTCGCGCCGCGGGCCATCGAGTTCTGGCGGGCCGGTGAGTTCCGGCTGCACGACCGGTTCCGCTACGCGAAGGCGGGCGACGGTTGGGACGTGATTCAGTTGAACCCGTGAAGGCTGGCGTAGAATGGGGCGCACATGCTCGCGCTCGCGGTGATGGCGGTGGCTCTTGCGGTTCCGGTCGAGCAGTACGACGCCGACCAGCCGCTGGCGAAGGCCGAGTACGAGGGCCGGTCGCTGCGCGAGCTGACGCTGATGCGCAACGTGACCTACGCGCGGGCGCACAACCCCTTCCGCCGCAAGTGGCTGAACGCCTGGTTCTCGAAGCAGAGGTGGTACGCGCCGGCCGAGGCGATGGACGAGTCGCTCATCTCGCAGACCGCGCGCGCGAACGCCGACGCGCTCGGTGCGTACGAGGCGGGGCTGAGCGCGGCAGAGCTCGTGGCGCGGCGCGACGCGGTACGCGCGCGGGTGAAAGACGGCAAGGGCACCGCCGAAGACGCCATCGAGCTGCGGCTGCTCTCGGTGCGGCTCGGTGGGTGGGCGGGCGAAGGGGCCGCTCCTTCAGACCTGAACGCGCTCGAAGAGCCGTCGAAGCTCGACAAGCTGCTCAAGCTGTCGGACCTCGACGATTTCTCGCCGCGCGACCTGAAGCTGCTGCGCAACGCCGTGTTCGCGCGGCGCGGGCGGCCGTTCAAGACGCCTCTGGTTCAGGGGCACTTCAAGACCGTCACCTGGTACCGCGCCGACCCCGCGTACAAAGACTCGCGGCTCACCGACATCGACAAGAAGAACGTGCAGCTGATTCTCAGTCTCGAGAAGAGGCTGCGGCCTCCGAAAGACGAAGAGGCGCCCGACGCCTTCTATACCGCGGCCTGATGAGGCTTGCGGGGCGCCCCGGGCGGGCGCCGAGAGAAGACCCGGGAGGGGGCGCTGCCCCTCACCGCAAGAAAGCTCGGTCACGGGCTTCGGGCTCGACCTTCCGGGGTCGGGCCTCGGGCGCGGGCGCGCGCGCGCCCCCCCCCCCCCCCCGCCCGCCGGCCGCCCCCCCCCCCGGCTAAGATCAGAGCACCCGGGCTCGCGGGCCCTCGCGCTGCAGCGGAGTGCTGTTCAACCCCTCGAGCTGTTCGAAGATGAGGTCGGCGTTGGGCGAGAGCTGCGGCGCAGCGCCCTGCAGACCCGCGGCGATGGGCACCACCCACGCCTGCAGACCGTCGCCGTCGAGCTCGACCTCGAGCACCAGCCCGTCGCGCTCGGTGGTGCAGGGGCACGCGAAGGCGAGGTTGCCCAGGCCCCAGGCCACCACCGCGTCGCCGCGCCGCTCGACCCGGGCCAGCGCGTGAGAGCCGGTGACCACCACGACGCGCGCGCCGTGCGCGAGCGCCAGCGGCACCGCCACCTCGAGCTCGGGCACGGGCAACAGCAGCGCGGGCGCCACCACGTGAAAGCCGACCACCAGCACGTCTCCGCGCGCGCGCGCGGCGTCGAAGTCGGCGGCGAAGGCGCCCCGCTGAAGGTCGACGCCCATGAACACCACCCGCCGGCCGCCCATCGGCAGCACGGAGACGCCGGCGGCGGCGACTGAGGCCGCAGCAAGTGCATCGAGCGTGCGCTCGCGCCCGGCCGGGCCGTCGTCGTCGGCGTGGTTGTTCTCGACGAACGCGACGCGCACTCCCGCGTCGGGCAACGACGCGACCGAGCGGGTGAACAGGCGCTCGGCAGAAGAGGCGCCCTCGCCTACCGGGCCCTCGAGGTTCACCACTCCGGCGCCGCGCAGCGCCAGCGCGGGAAGCACGCCGTCGGCGCCGAGGTGCACGTCGCCGCCGAACCAGAGCCGCACCGGCTCTGCCGAGCGGGTGAGCGGCGCCGCGCAGCCTGCGAGCAGCAGCGCGAGCGAGAGCTTCAGGCCTTCACCGCTTCGAGCACCTCACCGGCGTGGCCGGCGACCTTCACCTTGGGCCAGGCCTTCTTCACCTTGCCGTCGGGGCCGATGAGAAAGGTCGAGCGAATGATGCCCATGAACTTGCGCCCGTAGAGCGACTTCTCGCCCCACGCGCCGTACTTCTCGGCGACGGCGTGGTCGGCGTCGACCAGCAGGGGAAACGGCAGGCTGAACTTGTCGATGAACTTCTGGTGGCTCTTGTCGCTGTCGGGTGAGACGCCGAGCACCACCGCGCCGGCCTTCTTGAGCGCCGCGTGACCGTCGCGAAAGTCGCAGGCCTCGGTGGTGCAGCCGGGGGTGTTGTCCTTCGGGTAGAAGTAGAGCACCACCTGCTTGCCGGCGAAGTCGGCGAGCTTCACCGTGTTGCCGGAGTGGTCTTTCAGCGAGAACGCGGGAGCCTTCGAGCCTTCGGAGATCATGCGCCCGCAAATAGGGCGCGCGCGGCACGGGTTCAAGCTCGACCGCTCAGCGCGCAGAACCGACCGCTGGCGCCGTCGAGGGCGCCCGGAGCCGGGCGACCGGTGTCATATGCTCATCTACGTTGCGCGACTCCATCGAACGGCTCAAGCCCACCCCGAGCTCCATCGTGCGTGCCACCTGGTGGGCGCTGCTCACTCCGCGCCGGGTGGTGCCGATTCTCGGAGTGGGGGTGCCGCTCTGCTACGCGCAGGCGTACTACTCGCAAGACGCAGGGGCGACGGCGCTGGGCGTGCTGATGGTGCTGACCTTCGTGGCGCTGGCGCCGGTCTCGTACCGGGTGCTGTTCCCCGACGGGCTCGACCTGAGCCACGGCGCGGTGCGCCTGGTCATCTACGCCACGGTCGGCGCGGGGGTGGTGCTCTCGGTGTTGGTGGCGCTGCCGCGGCTGCTCGGCATGGGCCCCACCTTTCTCGGCGAGCGCACCTCGCTGGCGGTGAGCGTCGGCCTGTTCCTGGTCGGGGGCTGGGGCCTGGGCCGCGACATCGCCTACGAGCACCGGGTCGAGAAGCTCACCCGCGCGGCCGAAGAGGCGCAGCTGCTCGCGCTGCGCGCCCACTTCGACCCGCACTTTCTCTTCAACACCTTGAACGCCATCGCCGAGTGGTGCCGCACCGACGGAGAGGTGGCCGAAGCCGCGGTGCTGAAGCTGAGCGCGATGCTGCGCACCCTGCTCGACGGGGTGAAAGAGAACCGCTGGCCGCTCGAGCGCGAGCTGCAGCTGGTGAGAGACCTGTTCGAGCTGCACCTGCTGCGCGACCGGGGGCTGTTCGAGCTGGAAGAGGCCATCATTCGCCCGCTGCCCGAGGTGAGCGTGCCGCCGATGTCGCTGCTGACGCTGGCCGAGAACGCGGTGAAGCACGGGCCGGCGGCGGGTCACCGCGGCACGCTCCACCTGAGCATCGTGAAGCGCGACGGCGGAGCGCTGGTGGCGATCGAGAACCCCGGCCGCTTCAACGGCCCGCGCGCCGGCAGCGATGGGCTGCCCACGCTCGAGCGGCGGCTGAAGCTCGCCTACGAGGGGCGCGCGAAGCTGAGCGTGGGGCCGGCGAGTGAAGTCGCGCGCACCCGCGCCGAGATCTGGTTTCCAGGAGAAGCTGCCCGATGAGCGAACGCTTGAAGGTGTTGATCGCCGACGACGAGCAGGTGGCACGCGCGCGGCTGCAGCGGCTGCTCAAGGCGATCGACGACGTCGAGGTGGTGGGCGAGTGCGAAGACGGAGACGCGGTGCTCGAGCGGGTGCGGGCCGGCGGCGTCGACGTGGTGCTGCTCGACATTCAGATGCCGAAGCTGAAGGGCACCGAGGCGCTGCAGCTGTGGCCGAAAGACGGGCCGCAGGTGGTGTTCTGCACCGCGCACGCGCAGCACGCGCTCGAGGCGTTCGACGGTGGGGCGCTCGACTACGTGCTCAAGCCGGTCGAGCCGGCGCGGCTGCAGAAGGCGCTGGCGCGGGTGCGTGAGCGCGGCGCGGCCGAGCGGTTTCACGCCGAGGTGAGCAAGCACCAGATCGACCGGCTGCCCATCACCACCCGCCAGGGCGTGGTGCTGGTCGACCCTTCGACCATCAGCCACGCGGTGCTCGAGGGCGAGCTGGTGACGGTGTTCGCGGGCGGCGAGAAGCACCTCACCGACTATTCGCTGAACGAGCTGGAAGAGCGGCTGGGCAAGGGCCGCTTCGAGCGGGTGCACCGGCGGGCGCTGCTCAACCTGCAGGCGGTGGCGCGGCTCGAGCCGCTGGAGACCGGCGGGTACTTCGCGCGCACGCACGGCGGGCACAGCGTCGAGGTGTCGCGGCAGGCGGCGAGAGACTTGAGGAAGAGGCTGGGGTTGAGAAAGGCGAACGACGAGGAGTAGCCCTCAAATCTGCCCGCGGTCGACGCTCTCGCGGGTCTGCATCAGGGCGCGGAACTCGTCTGAATCGACGCGCATCAGCAGCACCTTGAGCTCGGTGTCGGGGCCCAGCCGCACGCTGCGCTCTTCGCCGTGGAGCAGCGAGAGCTCGGCGTCGCTCTCGCCCGAAGGCAGCGCGAGGTGAAGCCCGAGCTGGTAGCCGCCGCCGGCCTCGTGTGGGTCGAGCACCAGCCGGTAGTCGGCCTCGGCGGCGCCGGGAGCGCGGCGCTCGGCAGTGACCTTCTTACCGGCGAGGCCGAGCAGCCTGGGTGCGCCGACGCGCTTGCCATGCTGGTGCACCTCGACGGCAAAGTAGAGCGGCTCGGCGCGCGCGAGCCGGGCCGGAGCGTTGGACACACAGGCCCCGGCCGCCACCGCGGTCACCGCCAAGAGAGCTGCCGCAAACAGCGCACGCCACATGGTTGTTCCACCCTGAAAGCAACTCGCGAACCGGCCCCCGCGCATCGGGAAAACGGGCAGGTACGTCGTCGATTGCGTGGCCCAAGGGACAAATTGGCACGCCCTGGTGTGGCCATGACGCCGCGGCTGGCAACGAGCGATCACCACCGACAACCGGCACGGCGCCGCGGTTCCACCCCCAAAGCGACATGCCCGCGCCCGCGCCCGCGCCCGAAGCCCGGGCCCGTAAACGTGCCCGTAAACGTGCCCGTAAACGGCCTTTGCCGCCGCGCCGAACCAGCTACCTTCCCAACCCGTGCCGCCCATCGATCGAGCGCTGTTCCCAGCCCTCTCCCGCTACGCCTACCTGAACGCAGCGGCCTCTTCCCCGCTCGCCACCCCGGTGGCCGAAGCCGCGATGGGCCAGCTGCGCGAATCGCTCGCCGAAGGAGACCTTCACTTCCCCCGCTGGCTCGCCTTCAAAGAGACGCTGCGCGAACGCCTGGGCGCCCTCTTCCAAGCCCCCGCCAGGCAAGTCGCCTTCACGCCCTCGACCTCGCTGGGCTTCCACGCGGTGGCCGAGCTCTTCTGGCGCCGCGGCATCCGCGAGGTGCTCACGCTCGACGCCGAGTTCCCCTCGACCACGGTTCCCCTGCTCGCCCGGGGCCTCAAGCTGAAGGTCGTCAAGGCGCGCCCCGACGGCACCTACCGCCCCGAAGACCTCGAGGGCGGCGAGGCCATCGCGCTCTCGGCGGTGCAGTACGGCAGCGGCTTCGCCATCGACCTGAGCGCGGTGCGCGCGCTCGCCCGCACCCGCAAGGTGCCCCTGGCGGTGAACGTCGCGCAGGCCCTGGGGCAGGTTCCCCTCAGCGCCGACGGCATCGACTTCCTCTGCGGCACCAGCCACAAGTGGCTGATGGGGGGCTACGGCACCGGCTTCTTCTACGCCCGCGAAGGCTGGCTCGAAGAGCACGGCCTGCCCTGGGCCGGCTGGCTGACACCTCCCGAGTCGCAGCGCTGGCAGGCCTTCCCCGGCAGCCGGTGGGAGGGCGCGGTGGCCGAAGGCGCCGACCTGCGCACCGAGACGCTCGGCCTCGACGCGGGCGGCGGCAACTGGTCGGGCCTGTTCGCGTTCGGCGCGGCGCTCGCGCTCATCGAGCAGGCAGGCGTCGCGCGCATTCACGCCCACAACCTCGAGCTGCAGCGGCAGCTGCGCGAGGGCCTCACCCGGCGCGGCTTCCACCCCAACGCTCCCTTGATGACCGGCATCTGCGTGACGCGCGTGAAGGGAGACCCGCTCGAGGCGGTGCGCGCGCTGCTGCAGCAGGGCGTGGTGGTCACTCCGCGGGCGGGCGGAGTGCGGTTCTCGACCCACGGCTACAACGACGCCACCGATGTCGAGCGCGCGCTCGAGGCCATCGACCGGGCGAAGCTGCAGCCAGCCCCGGCGTGAACCGGTCACCACTGAACAAATCTTCTGGACCCCGGCGGATCAGCGGGCGCATTGTCGCTGACCGAACGTGGAACGAACCGAGAGACTGCTCGACCTGGTGGCCCTGCTGCTCGATGCCAAAGAGCCGCTGACCTGGAAGCAGATTCGCGCGGCGTTCCCCGACGACTACGCGCAGGGCAGCGTCGAGGCCACCGAGCGCAAGTTCGAGCGCGACAAGGCCGAGCTGCTCGAGCTGGGCATCCCCATCAAGTACACGCAGGCCGCCGAAGACGTCGACGACGGCTACACCCTCGACAAAGACGCCTACTACCTGCCGAAGCTGCAGCTGGGCCCCGACGAGATGGCGGTGCTGTACGCGGCGGGCAGCGCAGCGCTGGCGAGCGGCGCGTTTCCCGGCTCGTCAGACCTGGCCCACGCGCTGCGCAAAATCGGCTTCTTCGCCGGGCCCAAGCCGCCCGCCCCCAAGGTGCGGCTCGAGCTGGGCGGCGTGGCCGAGACCAAAGACCTGCCGGCGCGGCTCGACGCGCTGTGGTCGGCCATCTCCGATCGCAAGTTCATCGAGATCGACTACTTCTCGCCGCGCCAGAAAGAGGTCACCCACCGCCGGGTCGACCCGTACGGGCTGGCCCTGCGCCGCGGGCTGTGGAGCCTGGTCGGCTACTGCCACCTGCGCAAGGGCGTGCGAACCTTTCACGTGCACCGGGTGCGCGAGCTCACCGTCAACACCAAGAACCCGAAGACGCCCGACTACCAGGTGCCCAAAGACTTCGCGCTCGACGACTACGTGGCGAGCTTCCCCTGGCAGCACCGCTTTCACCCGCGCGTCGACGTCGAGCTGCAGCTCAAGGGTCACCTCGCCGCGCTGGCCGAGAAGTCTTTTCCCGGCTCGCCGACCTCGGGCGACGGCAAGGTGACGGTGGCCGCCACCGACCTCGAGGGGCTGTTGCGGTTCGTGCTCTCGCTGGGCGCCGACGCGCGCGTGCTGGGGCCGCCCGAAGCGGTGAAGCGCCACCGCGAGATGGCCGAGGCGATCTCCCGGCTTCACCAGGGGAGCAGCTGATGCCCGCCCAAGACGTTCACGGCCGGCTGCGGCGCCTGCTCTTCCTGGTGCCGTACGTGGCGCAGAACCCCGGGCTGCCGGTCGACGAGGTGGCGAAGGCGCTGGGGGTGAGCCGCGACGCGCTGCTCGAAGAGCTCGACCTGCTGGCGATGGTGGGCCGCCCTCCGTTTCAGCCCGACGACTTCGTCGACATCTACGTCGAAGACGACAAGGTGTTCGTCGACCTCGACCAGCGCTTCTCGGCGCCGCCGCGGCTCACCGCCGCCGAGGGCGTGGCGCTGGCCGCCGCTGCCGAGCTGTTGCGCCCCGCCGCCACCGACGCGCTGACCCAGGCGCTCGAGAAGCTCGAGAAGGTGCTGCCCGACGGAGCGCGCGAGCGTTACCGCCAGATGGCCAAGCAGCTCGACCTCGCGCTCGAGGCTCCGCAGGGGCTGGCGGCGCTGAGCCAGGCCATCGTCGAGCACCGCGAGGTCGAGCTCGACTACTTCACCTCGGGCCGCAACCAGACCGAGAAGCGCCGGGTGCAGCCGCACGAGCTGTTCAGCCACCGCGGCCAGTGGTACCTCTCGGGGCACTGCTTGAGCCGCGGCGACGTGCGGCTGTTCCGCCTCGACCGCATCGGGGCCCTCGAGCTCACCGAGCAGCGCTTCGAAGCGCCGGTCAACCCCAAGGCGCACGCCATGCCCAGCGAGCGCCACGGCGCCGAGCAGGTGCGGGTGCGGTTCAACGCCGCGGCCGCCCCCTACGTCGCCGAGCGCTTCGGGTCGGAGGTGCAATGGCTCGAAGGCGGCACCCTCGAGGTGAAGGTGCTGGGCGACAGCGAGCGCTGGCTCACCCAGTGGGTGCTGTCGTTCGGGGAGATGCCTGGGTGCACGAGCCCGAGTGGGCCCGGCGGGCGGTACAGAAAGCAGCAGACGCCATCAAAGCCTCTTGAAGGCCTACATCGTGCGCCCCTAAATTCCTGATCCTCCTCATGGCTTTCCAGCTTGTCATCGCCGAAGGCAAGGAAGCCGGGCGCGAATTCGTCTTCGAGCAAGAGTCGGTCTTGATCGGCCGAACGTCCGATTGTGACGTCGTGCTCTACGACCCGGGCGTGTCGCGCAAGCACGCGCGCATCTTCTCCGAGTCGGCCGGCTACTACGTCGAAGACATGGGCTCGTCGAACGGCACCAAGGTCAACGGCGCGATCATCAAGAAGAGGCAGCTGGCCGACGGTGACGCCATCTCGCTGGGCCCGGTGGTGTTCAACTTCGCCGGGCTGGCGCTCGAAGAAGAGAGCACCGACGCCTCGGTCGACGCGGCGGCGGTCGAGGCCGGGGGCAGCACCCGCATCGTGGCGGCGAGCGATGTGAAGCGCACCCGGGGCAAGGGTGCGGCGCTGATGCCCGAGGGCGCGAACCCCGACCAGCTCGCCGACCTGGCGCGCTCGACCACCCGCAGCCTGCAGGCCATCAAGCCGCGCTCGAGCCAGCCGAACGGGCGGGCGCTGGCGCGGGGCTCAGAGTCGAGCGGCAGCCTGGCTCCGGCGCGGGTGCGCGACCGCGGCGCGATCTCGGGCGAGGTGCGCGGCAGCAGCGGCGGGCTTTCGGCGGCCGAGCGGGCACGCATTCGGCGCCAGGCGGGCGCGACCGCGGGCCTGAAGATCATGTGGGCCGAGGCCAGCCTGGTGAAGCGGCTGGCCATCGGGCTGAGCAGCGCGGTGCTGGTGCTGGGGCTGCTGGCGGCCGCGGTGTACTTCGCGTTTCCATCGGTGAAGCCGGTCGACCCGGGGCCCGAGCCGGTCGAGCTGGTGCCGAACCAGCCGATCGAGGCGTCGTTCGGCTACGGCGACGACGTGAAGTTCGAGCGCGTCGACCAGAAGGTCTTCGACTTCGAATACAAGTCGCCGGTCAAGACGGTGGCGGTGCTGCACTTCCAGGCCAAAGACATCTCGGACAAGGAAGTCGGCGTGAGCGTCAACGGCACCGAAGTCGGCTACGTGCCCGCCGACACCATGACGGTGAACGAGCGCAGCAACGAGCTCTTGGTGCCCGCCACGGCGCTGCTGCGCAACGGGCGCAACAAGATCATCTTCGACAACACCAAGAACCCGCCGGCGAAAGAGACCTGGCGGGTGTGGAACGTGTGGGTCGAGGTCTTTCCCCTGCCCGAGCTGGGCCGCGACGAGCTGCAGAAGAACGCGCAAGACAGCATGCGCCGCGCCCAGGACTTCTGGGATCGCCGCGAGGTCGGCGCCGAGAACCAGTACAAGGCGTGGCGCGCGTTTCGCGACTCGTGGCTGGTGCTCGAGTCGATCGAAGGCACCAAGCCCGAGGCGTACATCATCGCGCGCGAGAAGACGCGCGAGGCGCAGGCGTCGCTCGACCGGCTGTGCAGCAAGCTGCTGCTCGAGGCGCAGAGCGCGTACAACCAGAAGCAGTTCGAGAACGCGCGCTCGACGCTCGAGCACGTGAACGAGTACTTCCCCAAGCGCGACCAGCCGTGCCCGTTTCGCGCCGAGCAGATGCGCGAGCTGTACGGCATCTAGCGTCGGCTCGGGCCTGGCGTCGCGGCCAGACGCACGCGGCCAAAGAAGTCGCAGCGCCGTTTTTCCACCGGGGTTTTACAACAGTTGGGTGCGGTAACCGACTTCGAGGCGGCCCCGTAACGGCTGCATGCGCAAACTCGAAGACGCCCCCGCTGCCGTCCGTACCCGCTTCGCTCGCGACCTGAAGCGGCCCCATCAGGCGCCCAACCCGCAGCCGGGCACCTCGCCCGGGGCTGCCCGGTACGCGAGCGCGTACGAGCCCGCGCCGACCGACACCCAGAAGAAGCCGCCCGCGCCGACGCACCGGCTCACCGCGAACGAGAAGCAGATCATCGAGACGAAGGTTCGCGAGCGCGTGAAGTGGATGGTCGACCACGGCTACCCGCCGGTGAGCGAGGCGCAGCTGAAGCAGATCATCGCCAAGGGCGAGGCGTTCGTGGTGAGGCAGGGCGGCTTCTCGACGCGCGACCGCGACGACATCGGCTTCCGCGTGTCGAACTTCACCATTCAGATCGACTCGATGGTGGCCGCAGTCACCGGCAACGGCCTGGGCGGCGGCGGCGGGCTGGGCTCGGTTCCCTGAAGGCCAGCGCGGGTAAGACACCGCCCCACCCCGCTGCAAACGGTGCCGGGTGGACGGTGCGCCGCCAGGTCACTACGAAGGGGCCGTGTACGGGGCTTCGAGGTCGGTGAGCGTGATGGTGGCGGTGGTCTTCGTGGCCCTGGGCGCGTTCACGCTCGCGCCGCAGGTGCGGCTGCTCCTCGACGGCAGCAAGGCGACCGGCACCGTGGTCGAGGTGGCCCGCCAGGAAGACAGCGACGGCCCGACCTTCCTGCCGGTGGTCGAGTTCACGCCCCCGGGCGCGGGCGCGCCGCTGCGCATTCGCGGTCACGCCAGCAACCCGGCCCAGTACCAGCCAGGCGAGACGGTGACGGTGCTGTACGCGCCGTCGGCTCCCGAGAAGGCGAAGCTCCACTCGCTCTCCGAGTGGGTGGCTCCGGTCTCGGCGGTGCTCTTCGGGGTGTTGATTGCGCTGAGCGGGCTCTCACGACGCGGCGTGGCGCCGAGCGGAGACGACGAAGCGTTTCACCGCGCGCGAAAGGTCAGCCGCATCGCCATGGGGGTGTGCGCGGTGGGCGCCCTCGCCGGCTTCGTGCCGCTGGGGCTGCCGACCCCGCTGCGCGGGCTGGCGATGGCGGCGTGCTTCGGCGGCTTCTTCGTGGCGGCGCTGAGCCACGGGCGCACCCGCAACTGCCCCCGCTGCGGCGCGGCGCTCGGCGGAGAGAACGGCCCGCCGCTGTTCGGCGCGGTTCCGCCGTGCGGCAGCTGCGGCCTGGTGCTGGTGCGCACCGCGGACACTTCCTCGCACCGGTAGCAGTGGGCGTAGAGTGCGCCCGTGCGCGACGCACACGACGGTCGGCGCCTTCCGCGCCTTTCGGCGGGTCTGACCGCGGAGCGCCGCGTGGGCGACCGCGTGGTCGTAGACCAGGTGATGAACGTCTCGCTGAGCGGCATGATGCTGCTGAGCCAGTACCCGCTCGAGCCCGGTCAGTCGGTGAAGCTGACCCTGCGCGCGTTCGACCGGCGCCGCGTCGAGCTGTGCGCCGACGTGGTGTGGGCGCACCCCTCGAAAGAGCTGCCCGGCATCGAGGCCGGCGTGCGCTTGAGCGCGCAGCCGCACGAGACCTACCTGGCGCTCGAGCAGCTGCTCATCGACCTGCTCGCCACCCCGCGGGGCCGGCGCGCGGCGGTGCGCTTCACCGTCACCCTGGGCGCCTGGTGGCGCAGCTCCGCGGACTCGAGCCAGATGACGCCCATCGAGCTCACCGACCTGAGCCTCACCGGCGCGATGGTGAGCGGCGAGCACGTGCCGCAGTACGGCGCGCGCGGGCTGTTGGCGCTCGACCTGGGCGATGGCCTCAACGCCGTGGCCGCCGCGGTGGTGTGGCGCGACATTCACCGCACCCCGTTCGCGGCGGGGTTGATGTTCGATCGCGGCGAGCAGGCCAGCGCGTTCGTGGCCAGGGTGGTGCGCGCGCTGCTGTTCGTGCCCCGCGCTGGGGCCGGCGCGGTATGACGCCCGGCATGTCGACCGTGTCTCACCTGCCCGCCCGGCTCGACCAGGTGCCCGCCGAGCAACAGCTGCGCGAGTCGATCGGCCTGGGTTACGGCGGCATCGGCCTGGGGTCGCTCATCGTCTTCGTCGGCTACCTGCTTCAGCTCGTGCGCGTCGGGCTCGCCGGCGACGCGTGGAAGTTCGCCGCGGGCTCGGCGACGGTGGCGGTGGGCGGGTTCGTGCTCGAGGTGCTGCGCCGGCGGCGGCCGCTGACCCTGGTGCCGCAGGGGCCCGAGGTGGGCGTCTACAAAGACGGCGAGCTCAAGGGCACCTTCCCGATGAAGCAGCTCACCCTCTACAAGCTCTCGTGGGCGAACACGTTTCGCGAGCTGGTTCTCTTCGGCGTGTTCGGCGCGATGGCCACGCTGGGCGCGGTGAGCACCCTGCTCTCGGGCCCGCCCGGGCTCTACACCGCCTGGGTGTGGGGGGTGGCCGTCGCCCTCGACGCGCTGGCGTACAGCTCGGTGCTCACCCGGCTGATGGCGAAGCAGTACTACCTGCCCGGCGGCACCGCCTCGGGCGCGGTCGCTTTTCCCAAGTCGCAGCTCGCGAAAGTCGGTTGGAACCACTGATGCACCTTGCGGGCGTGGCGCCCCGAGGTGATGCCGCGCCGACAGCTGTGACCTTCTAAAGGTTGCGTGTCGCAGCCCGCAGCGGAATAAGGGCCACGCCATGGCCCAATTGGACTCATTCAAGACCCGGAAGAAGCTCGACGTCGGCGGCGTGCCCTACGACATCTTCTCGCTGGCAGAGCTCGCGAAGCAGCGGCCCGAAGTGGCGAAGCTGCCCTTCAGCCTGAAGGTGCTGCTCGAGAACCTGCTGCGTCACGAAGACGGCCGGGTGGTGAAGAAAGAGCTGGTCGACGCGCTGCTGAAGGGCACTCCGGAGACCGAGATTTCGTTCACGCCCGCGCGCGTGCTGCTGCAGGACTTCACCGGAGTACCCTGCGTGGTCGACCTCGCCGCGATGCGCGAGGCGCTGGCGGCGATGGGCGGCAAGGCCGACCGCATCAACCCGCTGTGCCCGCTCGACCTGGTCATCGACCACTCGGTGCAGGTCGACAAGTTCGGCACCAAGGCGGCGCTGCAGCAGAACGTCGACCTCGAGTTCGAGCGCAACACCGAGCGCTACGCGTTCTTGAAGTGGGGCCAGAAGGCGTTCAAGAACTTCCGCGCGGTGCCGCCGGGCACCGGCATCTGCCACCAGGTGAACCTCGAGTACCTCGGCCAGGCGGTGTTCAAAGCGCCCGACGGCGCGGCGTACCCCGACACGCTGGTGGGCACCGACTCGCACACCACCATGATCAACGGCCTGGGCGTGGTGGGCTGGGGCGTGGGCGGCATCGAGGCCGAGGCGGCGATGCTCGGTCAGCCCATCACCATGCTGATTCCGCACGTGGTGGGGTTCAAGCTCACCGGCGCGCTGCCGGCCGGCGCCACCGCCACCGACGTGGTGCTCACCGTGACCCAGATGCTGCGCAAGAAGGGCGTGGTGGGGAAGTTCGTCGAGTTCTTCGGCCCGGGGCTCAACAGCCTGCAGCTGACCGACCGCGCCACCATCGCCAACATGGCGCCCGAGTACGGCGCCACCATCGGCTTCTTCCCCATCGACGGCGAGACGCTGAGCTACCTGAAGTTCACCGGGCGCTCTCCCGAGCACGTGGCGCTGGTCGAGGCGTACGCCAAAGAGCAGGGCCTGTTCCGCACCGACACCGACCCGACCTTCACCGAGTTCATCGAGCTCGACCTGGGCACGGTGGTGCCGTGCCTCGCCGGCCCCGAGAAGCCGCAAGACCGGGTGCCGCTGTCACAGATGAAGTCGTCGTTCGCCGCGGCCGAGAAGAGCGGCAAGCCGACCACGGTGGTCGACGGCCCGCTCGAGTACAAGCTCACCGACGGCAGCGTGGTGATCGCCGCCATCACCTCGTGCACCAACACCTCGAACCCGGCGGTGCTGATCGGCGCGGGGCTGCTGGCGAAGAAGGCGATCGAGAAGGGCCTCACCTCGCGGCCGTGGGTGAAGACCTCGCTGGCGCCGGGCTCGCAGGTGGTGGCCGACTACCTCGCCGAGTCGGGCCTGATGCCGTACCTCGAGGGCCTGGGCTTTCACATCGCGGGCTACGGCTGCACCACCTGCATCGGCAACTCGGGCCCGCTGCCCGAGAAGGTCACCGAGGGCATCGTGGCCGGCAAGCTCGCGGCGGCGGCGGTCATCTCGGGCAACCGCAACTTCCCCGGCCGGGTGCACCCGCACGTGCGCATGAACTACCTGGCGTCTCCGCCGCTGGTGGTGGCGTACAGCATCAAGGGCCACGTCGACTGGGCGCCCGACAGCGAGCCGATCGGCCACGACAAGAGCGGCGCGCCGGTGATGCTGAAGGACATCTGGCCGAGCAACGAAGAGATTGCGCAGGCGATGCGCGCCTACGTGAAGCCGGAGCAGTTCAAGAAGCGCTACGCCGACGTGCTCAAGGGCGACCCGCAGTGGCAGGCCCTGAAGGTCGCCGAGGGCTCGACGTTCAAGTGGGACGACAAGTCGACCTACGTGCGCAAGCCGCCCTTCTTCGAAGGCATTCCCAAAGAGCCGGGGGCGCTCAAGGACATCAGCGGCGCGCGGGTGCTGGCGCTGCTCGGTGATTCGATCACCACCGACCACATCTCGCCGGCCGGCGACATCGACAAGAAGGGCCCCGCGGCGCGGTACCTCACCGAGCAGGGCGTGAAGCCGGCCGACTTCAACTCGTTCGGCGCGCGGCGCGGCAACCACGAGGTGATGATGCGCGGCACCTTCGCCAACATTCGCCTCAAGAACCTGCTGGTGCCGGGCGTCGAGGGTGGCGTCACCGCGTACCAGCCGTCGGGCGAGCAGCTCGCCATCTACGACGCGTCGATGAAGTACCAGGCGGCGGGCGTGCCCCTGGTGGTGCTGGCGGGGGCCGAGTACGGCACCGGCAGCTCGCGCGACTGGGCGGCCAAGGGCACCATGCTGCTCGGGGTGAAGGCGGTCATCGCCAAGAGCTTCGAGCGCATTCACCGCAGCAACCTGGTGGGCATGGGCGTGCTGCCGCTGCAGTTCATGCCGGGCGAAGACGCGAAGTCGCTGGGGCTGACGGGTAAAGAGCTGTTCAGCATCGGCGGCATCTCGGCCGACCTCACCCCGATGAAGAAGCTCGAGGTGGTGGCCGGCGACAAGAAGTTCACCGTGCTCACCCGCATCGACACCCCCAACGAGCTCGACTACTACCGGCACGGCGGCATCTTGCAGTACGTGCTGCGCCAGCTGGCCAAGGGCTGAGCAGCTTCTTTGGCGTCTCTAGACCCCGGCCCTCTCTTCAGGTGAGAGCGCCGGGGTTTCTCATTTCGAGGGGCCGAGCAGCGCGACGCTGCCGATGCACATCTCGTCGCTGGTGTTCTCGCCGTAGGTGACCGCGGTGGTGCGGGGGTTGTCCCAGGTGCACTTCACCGTCACCTTGTCTCCGGCCTTGGCGGGCACGAAGTCTTTGAGCTTGTAGATGCTCTGCCAGTTGAAGTCCCACCGGCCGATGTGCAGCAGGCACTGCTTGCTGCCGTCGGCGTGAACCAGGTCCATCTCGAAGCTCTTGCCCAGCTGATGCTGGTGCGCCCAGACCGAGTACATGCGGCCCTCGTTCGCCTCGTTGAGCACCGCGGCGGTCTGGCCCTTGGCCACGATGTTCGCGGTCACGTCGACCGAGTAGCCCATGGTGTTGGGGGGAATGTTGAACCCGAAGTCGGCCAGCACCAGCGCGTGCGGCACCTCGGTGATGATGGCGTCGGCGCGCCACAGCACCACCGACGACTTGTCGGCCTCGCGACCCGACGCGTAGTTGTAGTGCTGCTGCACCACGAAGCCCCAGCCGGGCAGCAGGTAGTAGCCGACGCCGCCGTGCGGAGGCACCAGCGGCGCGTCGTTGCCGGGCACCCACAGGCCGGTGGGGTACGCCTGCTCGATGCCGGCACCGCCGAAGCAGGTGTAGCCGGGGCCGGCCTCGGCGGCGTCGAGCGCCTTCACCTTCGGCATCTGGTCGGGGGGAATCAGGTAGACCGCCGCGTGGTGCACGACGGCGCGGTTGCCCGGCTTCACCGAGACCGCGGCCACCGGAACCTGGGTGAGCACGTGCGGCTCGACGACGAAGCAGCGGTAGTCGTCGCTGGCGTCGCCGGCGGCGACGTACTCTTCGGTCATCTCCCAGCTGTCGGAGGGCGGGCCGAGCGGCTCGTTCTTGGGCAGCTCGGGCAGCTCGCGCGCCTCGCCTTCGGGCATGCCATCGTCGACCCAATCGAGGAGCACCTTGCGCTCGGCGTCGCTCATGCGCCGCACGTCGTCGACCCGCGGGCAGCCGCTCTCGTCGCTCTGGTCGGGCGGAAACGGCGGCATGTACTTCGTCTCGACCACCGCGCGCACCGAGGCGCCCATCGCCTTCACCTGCGCCAGCGTGTTGAGCGGAAACGGAGCGATGTCTCCGGACGCGTGGCAGATGCCGCAGCGGGTGGCGACCAGCGGCTCGATGACGCCGTACCAGGTCTTGGGCCCCTCGAGGCTGGGGTCGGGAATGGTGCTGGTCTTCTGGCCGCAGGCCGCGGCGAGCAGCAGTGTCAGGGTCAGGCGAACGCGCATGGGCAGGTAGACACTGCGGGCGGGGGGGAACGGAAAGACCGGTGATTTTTTTCGCCGGCAGTCGGCCTGCGAGAGCCGACTTCGTACCCGCTCGAGGCTTCGGCGATCAAACTTCGAGGCGTGGCGCCGTCGCGACTTAAGGGTTATCTCGGCGCACCATGCGAATCTCACTGTTGACGGTGCTGGTCTCTGCGGTCGCCTTCGCCGACGCCAAGGTGGGCGCGGCGGCCCCCGACTTCTCGCTGCCCGACCTCGACGGCAAGACGGTGAAGCTGTCGGACTTCAAGGGCAAGACCGTGGTGCTCGAGTGGTTCAACCCCGAGTGCCCGTTCGTGAAGGCCTCGCACACCAAGGGCTCGCTGGTGAGCACCGCCAAGAAGCAGAGCGACAAGGGCATCGTGTGGCTCTCGGTGAACTCGGGCGCCGTCGGCAAGCAGGGCGCGGGCGCCGAGAAGAGCCGCGAGGGCGCCAAGGGCTTCGGCATGAGCAACCCGGTGCTGCTCGACGCCGAAGGCACCGTGGGCAAGGCGTACGGCGCGACCAACACGCCGCACCTGTTCGTCATCGACAAGGGCGGCAAGCTCGTCTACCGCGGCGCGATCGACAACTCGCCCGACGGTGAGGGCAAGTCGCCCGAAGGCGGCAAGCTGGTGAACTACGTCGACGCGGCGCTCGACGAGCTCGCCGCCGGCAAACCGGTCAGCGTGACCGAGACCAAGGCCTACGGGTGCGGCGTCAAATACAAGTAGCCGCGGCGCTCGCCTTCGTGGCGACCGGCGCCTGCAAGCGAGAGGGCACCGACGCGGCGCCCTACCTGCTCACCACCGCGCGCGACGGCGAGCAGCAGCGCGTCGAGGTGAAGACCGCGGCCGGGTACCACATCAACGACGACTACCCGGTGAGCTTCGAGCCCGAGGGCGCGGCGCGGCTGCAGCTGAAAGACGCGGTGAAGAGCACCGCGTGCGAAGGCGACGCCGCCCATCACTGCTCGGCGGCGGTGAGCGTGCCGAACGCCGCGGGGACGCTCGCGTTCAGCGTCTGCAGCGCCGACCAGTGCCTCATCGAGAAGGTGAAGTTGGCTGCCGCTGCGAAGTGAGGCGGCGACGAACTGCGGAGTGGTTGCAGTAACAGGTGCTGCATTCACGGCGCAGTTCGACCCGGGCTCACGTGCCGTCGGCGAGGTGGCCGTGGGTCTCGGCCCGCACCTCGGCGTGAAACGCTTCGTACTCGCGCCGCTCGACCTCGCTCATGCGGTCGAGCGCGAAGTTGAGCTGCGCGCGGGCGCGAATCAGCCGCTTGTTCGCGTCTTCGATGGCCGCCCTCACCTTCACGAACTCGGGCGCCTCTTGCGGGGTCACCCCGTCCTTCCGAATCTCCTCGAGCCGCGCGTCGCCGTCGTCGCGCACCTTCTCGAGCGCGGTGACCTCGGCCTGCGTCTTCCACGCCAGCTTCTGGGCCGCGCTCTTCAGCCGGTCGAGCCCGTCGCGCGCGGACTTCGCCTCGAGCGTGGCGCGCGCCTGCGCTTCGAGGTGCTGCATCTTTGAGATCAGCTCGTCGGCAGAGTCGGCCATGGTGGCTTCCCTTCTTAGCGCAGCGCGGCGAGCAGCTCGGGCCGCTCGGCGAAAGGCGGCGGGCTCGGAGGCTGCCCCTCGGCCCAGAACAGGCGAGACCGGCGCGCGTCATCGGCCAGCAGCAGCACCAGCGACGAGCGCGTGCCGTAGTTGAAGTCGGGCGCGAACACGTACGTGCCGTCGAGTGGGCTCGCGCCCTGCTGGCGCAGCACCTGCTGCAGCTTCGACGGCTCGGGCTCGGCGGGCCAGGCCGCGCGCACCAGCTCGGCGCGCGCCGGCGGCTCGGCGCCGAAGCTGCGCTCGGTCACCACGTGCAGCCCCGGCGCGAGGGCGAGCCGGTTCAGCCGCTCGCCGTCGCTCCAGGTGATGAAGGCGTCGCGCGCGTCGGCGTAGAGCAGATGAAAGGCGTTGTAGCGCCGCGCCTCGACCGCCTCGAGCCGCGCGTGCAGCGTGCGCGCGTCGGGGGCCTCGAGCGCCTGGGCCACCAGCGCCCCGCGAGGCGCGCGCGGCGTCGCGCAGCGTGGGGAAGCGGTTGGTGACGCCCACGAAGAGGCCCGAGCGGGTGAGCCCCAGCCAGGTGCCGCCGGCCCGCTCGTCACGCGGAGCGAGAAAGCCCTGCTCCCAGATGAACGGGCCGACCGCGGGGCGATCGAGCGCCTCGTCGCGGTTCGCGGCCACCACCAGGGGCACGCCTGAGTGTTTCTGAAACGCCAGAGCGAGGGTGCACACGGTGGTATGGTGTAGCACCCGTGAGAGACAAACAACGCGAAGAGACTCGGCGACGCATCTACCTCGCCGCGCTCGAGGTGTTCCGCCGCGATGGCGTCTCGCAGTGCCGCATCGAAGACATCGCCCAGAAGTCAGAGGTGAGCCGGGGCGCCTTCTATTTTCACTTCCCCACCAAAGACGACGTGCTCATCGAGCTGTTGCGCGAGTCGCAGAAGCCGATGGAGGCGAAGCTGGTCGAGCTGCCCAAGAACGCGCCGCTGCAGCTCACCCTCGACACCCTGTCGACCGAGCTGGCCGCCTTCTGGGAGAAAGACTCGAAGCTGCTGCCCGACGTCGCCTCGGTGGCGCTGAAGATGAACAGCGTGGTGATGGACCGCGAGAGCATTCGGGTGCGCGAGGTGCTGGGCCGGCTGTTCACCGAGGCGGCCGCGCAGGGGCAGCTCTCTGACGTGCTGCCGCCCGAGGTGCTCGCCGACTTCTACCTGGCGAACGCGCTCGCCGCGATGATGGCCTGGTGCGCGAACCCCATGCTGCCGCTCGAGACCGTGCTCAAGGGCGTGTCGATGCTCTTCCTCACCGGCGCCCAGGCGCGCACCCCGTGAGCGTCTTCCGCGAGGGGCTGTATCGCGGGAAGAGCGTGTTCGTCACCGGCGGCAGCAGCGGCATCAACCTGCGCATCGCCGAGGCGTTCGGCCTGGCCGGCGCGCGGGTCGCCATCAACGGCCGCAACGTCGACAAGCTGACCGCCGCGGTCGAGGGCCTCAAGGCCAAGGGCATCGACGCGAGCGGGTACGCCGCCGACGTGCGCGAGTACCGCACGCTCGACGAGGCGCTCGCCAGAGTAGCGCCCCTCGACGTGCTGGTGTGCGGCGCGGCGGGCAACTTCCCCTCTCCGGCGGTGATGATGTCGAGCAACGGCTTCAAGGCGGTGCTCGAGATCGACGTGCTCGGCACCTTCAACGCCTGCCGCGCCGCGTTCGAGAAGATGAACAAGCCGGGCGCGTGCGTCATCAACATCTCCGCTCCGCAGGCCACCGTGCCCTACCCGATGCAGGCCCACGTCTGCGCGGCGAAGGCGGGCGTCGACATGCTCACCAAGACCCTGGCGATGGAATGGGGCGGCGCCGGAGTGCGGGTGAACTCCATCTCGCCCGGGCCCATCGCCGAGACCGAGGGCATGGAGCGGCTGGCGCCCGACGCGGCCTCACGCGACAAGCTCGCGCAGGCCCTGCCGCTGCAGCGCTTCGGCAAGAAAGACGACGTGGCGCAGCTGGCGCTGTTCCTCGCCAGCGACGCCGCGAGCTACGTGACCGGCTCGGTGTTCACCGTCGACGGCGGCATGTCGCTGGTGGGCGGCGGGCTGTTCGCGCACCTGAGCAGCTGAAGCGGCGCGCCGGCGCGCTCACTTGTTGAGCTCGGTCAGCAGCGCGTCGACCAGGTCGAGGTAGCTCTTGATGGCGGGCCGGGCGCCCACGTCTGACGGGGCCGCCACCACCCTGGCCCCCGCCTTCTCGGCGACCATGTCGGCAATTGAGCGGTTGTAGAAGTCTTCCACGATGACCTTGGCCACCTTCTGCTCCTTCATGAGGGCGATGAGGGTGGCGAGGTGGTCGGGCGAGGGCGCGATGCCGGGCCGGTTCTCGATGTAGCCCTGCTCGTCGAGGTTGAGCCACCGGGTCACGTAGCTCCAGCTCTTGTGGTACGTGACGACCTTCACGCCCGAGAGCTTCCTGGCCTGCGCCTCCCACTGCGGCGCGCGCGCCTTCAGCTCGGCGACGAACTTCTGCAGTTGCGCGTCGAAGTACGCCTTGTCGGCGGGCCTGAGCTGCGCGAGCCGGCCGGAGATGCCCTTGGCGATGCGCACCGCGTTCACGGGCGGCAGCCAGTAGTGCGGGTTGCCCATGGGGTGAATGTCGCCCTGCGAGCGGTCGACCTTGGCGGTAGGCACGTCGAGCGGGTCGATGAACTGCGAGCAGTCGAGGTCGCCTGCCTGCCCGCGCTGAACGCGGTCGTTGCGCGAGCCGTTCACCAGCGGCGGCAGCCAGCCGATCTCGAGGTCCATACCCACGCGCACCAGCAGGTCGGCCTGGTGCAGCGTGACCATCAGGTTCGGGCGGGCCTCGACGAAGTGCGGGTCTTGGTACCCGTGCGAGAGGGTCTCGACCTGAACCTTGTCACCGCCCACCCGGCGGGCGAGGTCGGCGAAGGTCTCGATGGTGGTCACCACGTGCAAGGGCTCGTCGGCGAGCGCGGCGGTCGAGAGCACCGCAGCGAGGAGCACCACGATTCGTTTCATGTCGTTCGCCTTCCGCATCAGAACAGGTGGGCGCCGTGCGCGCCAATGGAGACTTCGAGCTGCAGGTAGCCGGCCCACGTCTCGGGACCCGAGAGAAACGACGCGGTGGGAGGGGGAATGTTCTCGCGCTCGACGTAGGCGCGCAGCCGCGCGAACTCGCTGGGCATGAAGGTGAGGGCCAACGACTGGCGCCCCACCCTCGGCTGCAGCTCGTTCGAGGGAGCCCCGAGCAGGTCGACCCGTGCGCCCGCCTGCCATTGCCGCGCGAACTGCACCACCAGCTGGGTGTAGAAGCCCCCGTCGAGCAGCAGCGGCTCGGTGTCGTCGCGCGCGTGCAGCTGGCGCACGAACACCTCGCTCTGCCACGCCACGCTGAACCACCCGCCGCTGACGTTGGGCGGCTTGTACTTGAGGTACAGGTCGACCGCCTCGAGGGTGACCGGGGCGCCGGGCCTCAAGGTGGGCGTCTTGCCCAGCGCGCCGTTGAGGCCGCCGTAGATGCTGAAGGCATCGCTCACCGGTACGAAGAACTTGAGCTCCGAGGCGTAGGTGAGGTCGGCCCGGGTGCCGCCGCCGAAGCTGAGGAGGTGCCCCGCGTCGTCTTCGGGAGCGCCGATGCTGAACGCCTCGAGCGACAGCTGCAGGAAGAACGGGGTCGGCGCGAGCCACGACGCCTGCAGGCCGGGTGCGCGCAGGCCGTCGGCGCCGAGAAACGCCTCGTTCACGAGCGGGCGGCGGGTGAAGTCTTGCACGTGCAGGTGCTGCCCGTTCTGCCGCCCGAACGCCGAGCGGAAGATGCCGGCGCGCAGCTGCAGCCCCGCGGGCAGGCTGGTGGTGGTGACCACCGCCTCTTCGACCTCGATACCGCTCAGGTTGGGAATGGCGAGGTACAGCTCGGCGCGCAAGAAGGGGTCGACGGTGGCGGTGAGCGCCACCTCGATCTCCTGCAGCGCGAAGCCGAACGGCTGCCCCTCAGAGTCACCGAGCAGGTCGGGGTCGTCGCCGGCCAGCGAATAGGGCGCACCCGACGCGCCGCCGAAGTCGGCGTCGACGATGGCCGCGAGGTCGGGGTTGAGGCTTTGAATCGCGCGCCACACCGCGTTCGTCGGGGTCGGCGCCGGGGCCACGCTCGAGCCCGCGTCGGGCAACTGGGCCCCGAGCGCCGCGTCGAGCTCGCTGGCCAGGCTCGAGGGTGGCGCGAGCTCACCCGCATCGGCCTGGGCCAGCGCGGTCATCACCACCAGGGTCGCGATCATGCCGCCCTCCGCAGCTTGTCGACGAGGCGCTTGAGGCCGGCCGCCGTCCACACCAGGGCGGCGAGCGACACCATGAGCGACCCGGTGGGCAGCGAGAGCGTCCACGAGAGGTAGTAGCCGAGCGTTCCGCACAGCACCGAGATGACCACCGAGAGCACCAGCACCACCTTGAGCCGCTCGGAGAAGAGCAGCGCCGCGCCGGCGGGCAGCACCAGAAACGCGAACACCGGCAGGGCGCCCAGCGCGCGGGTCGCCACCGCCACCCCCAGGGCGAGGGTGAGGTGCAGCAGCAGGCCCATGCGCCTCACCGGCACGCCCGAGACGCGGGCGGTGTCGGCGTCGAACGAGCTGAACAGCAGCTCTTTGAAGAACAGGCCGTGCGCGATGAGCGTCACCACCGCGGCCACCGCGAGCTCGTAGAGGTCGTCGCGACTGACCGTCACCGCGTTGCCGAACAGCAGGTCGCCCACCTCGTGCGCCTCTTGCGCGATGCGCGGGCTCGAGAGCACCACCATCACCAGCGCGCTCGAGGCGAGGTACGCCAGCGCCACCGCGCTCTCGGGCGTCACCCGCCTCGAGCGCGAGGGCAGCGACATCACCCCGGCGCCGGCGGCGGCGAAGAGAAACGCGTACAGGCCGGGCGAGAGCCACAGCGGGGTCGCCTCGTGCGGGCTGACCCCCGCGAAGCTGCCCACCCAGAAGGCCACCGCCACGCCCAGGCCCGAGACCTGGCTGAGCGCGGCGCTCATGAAGGCGATGCGGCGCAAGACGACGAAGAAGCCGAGGTACCCGAGCAGCGCCGCGCCGATGGCCGCGGCGAGCATCGGCTCCTGCCAGAGAAAGCGCGCTTCCCAGAAGCTCATCGCGTCTCCTCGTGGTGGGCGGCGAGCCAGACCAGCACCCGGTCGCCTTCGCGGCGCACCTCGATGGGCCGGCCGTAGAGCCTGCTCATGCGCTCGCTGGTGATGAGCTCGGTCGCCAGGCCCGCCTCGAAGTACTGCGCGCGGCGGTCGACCAGCACCGCGCCGCGGCCGAAGCCGGCGGCCGACGAGATTTCGTGGGTCACGAAGATGACGCCCACGTCGCGCGAGCGGGTCAGCGAGCCCACCAGCGAGAGCAGCGCGTGCTCTGCCGCCGGGTCCATCTCCGAGGTCGGCTCGTCGAGCACCAGCAGCTCGGGCTCGGCGGCCAGCGCGCGCGCCACCAGCGCCCGCTGCTGCTGCCCACCCGAGAGTGAACGAAAGGGCTGGTCGGCCAGCGCCCCGAGGCCCACCGCCTCGAGCTGCCGCCGGGCCACCGCCACGTCCGAGTGGCCGGGCCGCCTGACGAGCCCGAGCTGCGCCGCGCGGCCCATCAGCACGACCTGCAAGACCGACAGCGGGTACGCGAAGTCGGGCCGCGCGCTCTGCGGCACGTAGCCGAGCCGTGGCGGCCTCCCCTGGGGGTGAACCACCCGGCCCGCGAGCGGCGGCAAGAGCCCCAGCAGGGTCTTCAAGAACGTGCTCTTGCCCGAGCCGTTGGGCCCCAGCACGCCAATCAAATCACCACGACCGATGGACCAGCTGATCGGTGGCAACAGCGCTTCACCACGGCGATGGCCGATCGAGACCTGCTCGAATGACACGAGAGACGACACCAGACACTCCGCTTGAGAGAGGTTGAGCAGCAGCAGCGAGAAACGACCTGCTGGCTCAGACCGGCGGAGAAGCCTTGGGTGCCACGCTCAAGACCTCGAGCGGCGCGAACGCCGGCGCGCTGCGCTCGGCGACGAGAGGCAGTGAGCGGTCGACTGCGACCGCCGCGCTGGGCGCCACCGTCGCGCAGGCTGCGGTGCGGGCGAGCGCGACGGCCTCGCACTCGGTGTCGACGCCGAGCGCGGCGTGGCCGTGCGCGATGCCTGCCGAGCCGTGACCTTCTTGCGAGCAGAGCGGCTGCGCTTCGACCACCGCGCCCGAGTCGCCGGTGGCGTGCGCCGCGAGCACCAGGTGCAGCGCCGCTGAGGCTTGCGCGAGCAGCAGCACCACGGCGAGAGAGCGGCGCAACATCGAGCCCCGAATAGACCGCGCGTCACCGGGTTGCAACAAGCCCTGCGCTACACCCTTGAAGCGTTGAGGGTTGCGCCGATGCCCCAGGTGGCCGCTCGGTGACATTTCCGTCACGGGGCGTTTTCGCGTTGCGCCCTACCCGCCAAGCTCTGACAGTTGTGCATATGGCGACCATTCTCCTGATCAGCGACAGCGGCCCATCGCTCGAGCTGGTGCGGTCTGCTTTGGTGGTCGCGGGCCATGAAGTGTTGGTGGCGAAAGACCCGTCGGCGGTGCGCCGGCAGGTCGACCTGGCCATCGTCGACCTCGAGCGCTTCGGCGAAGCGAGCAAGGCGGCCGCGCTCGCCGACAAGGTGGTGCTGTTCTCCGACGCCACCGAGCAGCTCACCCGCGAGCGGGTCGAGAGCAGCGGCGCTCAAGGCTACGTGCGCAAGCTCGGCCCCGAGCGCCTGCGCGAAGACGTGCGGCTGCTGCTCAGCGCGGCATAGCGCGCGCCGCTCTTGGCGTGCGTACTGGCCGATTCGAGCCGCGCTGACCGCGCCGCTACTGCGGAGTGAAGGGTATGAAGGCGGGGTAGCGGGCGCGCGAGTCGACGGCGCTGAAGCGGCCGGCATCGACGCCGGGCACGGCGACGCCGACGTTGGTGAAGGTGCCCGCGTCGCTGGTGGTGGTGGTGCGCAAGAAGAGCCCGCCATCGACGTCGCCCCAGTAGATGCGCACCGTGGCGTTGGCGGCGAAGTTGTCGCCCGACAGCCGGGCCGTGGTGCCGACCGGCGCCGCGGTGGGGCTCACCACCAGCGAGGGGCCGTACACCTCGACGCGGTTGCTGCGGCCGTACTCGTTGCCGGCGTGCGCGCTCGAGCCGAAGAAGACGTAGAGCCGCCCGTCTTCGCCGGTCATCAGCGAGCCCTCGGAGTGGCCCTCGTTGGTCGACGCCACCGCCGCCCAGTCGGCGCCCGGCCGGTAGGCCTGCACGGTGGTGTGCGGCGAGCCACCCACCACGTAGAAACGGCCGTCGGGCGCCCAGGTGGCCACCGCGCGCGGCTGCGCGAGCGGCGCGGTCGAGACCGTCTGCCACGCGCTCGCGCCCGCGGCGCGCTTGAGCACCGAGCGGTGCGCGGGGTCGTTGGCGAACAGGTACAGGTCGCCGTTGGGGTGCATCGCCGCGGCGCGGGCGTTGCCGGTGGGCGCCGGGCCGGCGTCGGCGAAGCCGGCGTTGAAGTCGTAGAACTTGAGCGGCGCGCCGCTGGCGACCAGCAGCGCCCCGCCGTCGGCGAGCTGAAACACCCGCGCTTCGGCGTAGGCGGGGCCGGGCAGGTTGGGGCCCGCGTCCCACGCGTCGGGGGCGTAGTGCACGATGGTGGAGTTGGGCGCGCCGGTGCCGCCGTAGCCGCCGAACACGAAGAAGCGCCCGTTGGGGCTCATCGCCGCGCCCGGAGCGCCGCGCGTGGCGCTCATCGCCGCGTTGAAGGTGCTCACCCCGGTGAGCGGCCCGGGGTGCGAGCTCACCGGCGCGTCGTAGGTGAGCAGCCGCGACGAGGTGCGGTCGGGGAAAGAGCCCGACAGCACCGTGATGTTGCCCCCTGCCAGGTAGAAGCGGGCGCCCGCGCGGGCGACGCCCACGGCGTCACGCGCGTTGCTCTCGGTGCGCGACGCGCCCAGGTCGAAGAGGCCGGCGTAGCTCCACGCCGGGGTGGGCTCGCCGCCGACGCCGCCGCTCACCAGCGCGCAGAAGTCGTTCTGGCAAGAGCCGGTCTGGCAATCGGCGGCGGCGACGCAGCTGCGGTCGACGTCGCAGGGCGGGCACAGGCCGCCGCAGTCGACGTCGGTCTCGCCGGCGTCGGCGCCGAGCATGCCGTCGGAGCAGGCCCCCGGGCCGGCGGTGCCTCCCGAGGTGCCGCCCGACGCTCCGCCCGCGACGCCTCCCGCCGAGCCGCCGGCGTCGCCGCCCGCCGAGCCGCCGGCCGTCGCACCGCCGCTACCGCCGGCCGTGGCACCGCCGCTGCCTCCGGCCGTAGCACCGCCGCTGCCTCCACCGGCGCCACCACCGGCGGCGGCGCTGCACGCGGCGGGGTTCTGTTGGCAGTACTGCTGCTCGGCGGCGGCGAAGTCGGCGCAGCCGGCGGCCAGCAGGGCGCAGCAGAGCAGCCGTCTCATGGGGCACCTCGCGACCAGGCGGTGAAGCTCAGCGGGCCGGCGAGCTCGACCCGCCGGGCGGGCTCGTCGGCGAAGAGAAAGTAGAACAGGCACGCCACCGCGACGCCGGCGACCGCGACGCCGAGCATGACGCCCGACACGAGCTGGGCGGTCGAGGCGCCCTGGGCGAGCCGGTGGGCGGCGGCCTGGTCGCCGACGGTGGGGTCGCCGCTCTTGAGCCGGCCCTCGCTCGACTTGGCGTAGCCGAACAGGGCGGCGCTGGTGACGCCGGCGGCGAGGCCGAGCGCGGCGGGCAGCCACACCTTGACGCCGAACCTCGAGGGCGGCGAGCGCGGGGTGACCTCGACGCCGCGCAGCTTGCGCAGCAGCTCGGCGCTCAGCTGGGTCGCGGCGGCCGCGAGAAAGTCGAGCACCGCCTCTTCGCGCCGGTCGCGGCCCGACATCGAGGCGATGACCTTGCTGGTCTTCGCGTCGAGCGCCTTGACGGTGACGGCGGTCTCTTCGCCGACCTTGGCGACGCTGCCGATGATGAGCGCGTCGACGCCGAGGGCCCCGGCGAGCTCGGCGCTGCAGGCCTCGGAGTTGTCGCTGCAGCCGAGCAGCTGCTTCTGACGCTCGACGCCGAGCACCGCGGCGATCTGCGAGGGGGTGGTGACGGTGAGCCCGCCGGCCGCGGTCAGCCGCTCGCTGAAGTATTCGACCAGAAAGTCGCGCTTCTGCGAGGGCACGTCGGGCGTACCCGCGAAGCCGGGCAGCGCGACGGTGACCTCGGCGGCGGCGAGAAGCAGGTACGACGCCACGGCGAGAGGGAGCATCGGGGCATCATTGCTTCGAGACCGGGGGCTGGCAATGAAGCGGCGACGAGGGTCGAGCGCTTCGCTACGCGGTCGGCTTGAGCCGCGCGTCGGCGCTGCCGGCGGCCGGCATCGGCTGGCGCAGCAGGCGCTGCACCTCACGCAGCACCGTCTTGGGGCTCTGGGCGCGGGTGAGGTAGCCCACCGCGCCGAGCTGCTCGGCGCGCTCGGCGAGCTGGCCTTCGGCACAATCGGAGTACAGCACCACGCGCGAGGTCGAGCGGTGCGCCAGGCCGACCACGTCGCTCACCCGCTCGGCGCAGCAATCGACGAGCGCCAGGTCATACCGGCCCGAGAAGCGCGGCCCCGACACCTTCACATCATGGCCGGCGATGACCAGCGCGGAACGGAGGACTTCGTGTGAGCCGCTGCGATCTTCAATCACCAGGATGGAGGCCATGTCGGGTCGCGGCCCAACTAACAGTCGCGACCCGACTGATCAACGACGATCACTTGTCGGCGTCGAGCGCGGCTCAGTTGTTCGGCATCACCGTCCACCCTGAGGTCCAATCGTCGGCCCCCACCGCACCGACGAAGGTCGCCGCGGGGTCGAAGAAGCCGTCGTCGGGAGGAGTCGCCGCGCCGCTGAGGGCCGGTGAGCCACTCTTGGGAGCCCAGCTCGGCACCGCCGCGGTGGGAGCCGTGAGCTGCGGGTCGACCTGCCGGTTGGCCAGCGCCACCGCCGAGAGCGCATCGGCCTCGTCGAACCCGTTGTCGGGCATCAGCATGAAGTTCTGCCAGCCGACGTTCGGGTTGTTCCAGAAGATGCTGTTCTGGACCTTCAGCGCCCCGCTGCTCCACTGGCCGGCGGTCGAAGCCTTGTCGACGATGAGGCCGGCGCTGGTGAAGTTGGTGACGATGGCGTTGGCGAGCACGCCGGCGGTGCCTTCGCGGAAGATGATGCCGCGCGACGGCCCTTCGCTCGGGGTGGTGTCGGGGTTACGGCCCACCAGCGTGACGTTGTAGAGCGTGGGCGCCGAGCGCGGCAGCAGGTCGTGGTTGGTGCGGTTGTTGTCGGCCTCGATGCCGTGGTTGCCGTAGCCCGCGAGCTGCTGCACCACCAGGAACTGCACCTTCCCCGACCACCCCTGGTCCCAGTCGAGGCCGTCGTCGTCAGAGCCGGTCAGCACGATGTGCTTCAGGTTCGCGGTGCCGCCGAACAGCTCGATGCCGTCGTCCTTGCCGCGGTGCACCTGCACGAAGTCGAGCAGGGTCTTCGAGCCGCAGCCGTTCAGGGTGATGCCGTTGAGCTCGTTGTCCATGGTGAGGGGGCGGCCGGCGAACTCGACGCGCACGTACTTCAAGACGCCGCACTCGTGCGTGTCGTCGGTGCCGCCGTACTTGTTGCGCGGCTCATCGGCGACGCCCTCGCTGTTGTTCTCGCCCCCGGTGACGTTGATGCGCGCCCGCCCGTTGAGCACCAGGCCGCCCCAGTTCTCGGTGTCGCGGCTGCCCTCGGGCGCCGACGAGGTGAAGACGATGGGCTTCTCGCGCGTGCCTTCGGCGTGCAGCCTGCCGTCGCGGGTGACGATCAGCGCCGAGGTGCGGTCTCCCAAGATGGTGGTGCCCGGCTCGATGGTGAGCGTGCCGCCCATCACGTAGATGAGCTGCTTCAAGGTGTACGTCTTGCCGCTGTGCCAGGTGGTGTCGGCGGTGAGGTCTTGGGTCACGTCGACGGCGTCGGGCTCCATCGCGGTGCCGCCCCCGGTGCCTCCCGTCTGGGGGGGCGCGTTGCACGCCGCGGTGATGACCAGGGCTGCGAGACTCAATCTCTTCATGGCTTCACTTCCTTCGTTGCTGCGGGGTTGAGCGCCCACGAAACGGACGCGAAGAACTGCACTCCCGGTGCGCTGCGGTAGACCTCGACCGGGCCCTGCTTCAGCGACACCGCTTGAGCGAGCAGGTTCGACGCCGAGACCTTGAGGGCGAAGCCGCCGGCGAGCGGCTGCGAGAGGCTCACGTCGAGGCGGTGAAACGGCTGCTCGAAGACGTCGGGCAGCTTGAGCACGCCGACCTCGGAGATGCGCGGCCCGTAGACGTTGTAGAAGACGCCCAGCTCGGTGCCGGTGCGGGGCAACTGGTACGAGACGAAGGCGTTGGCCACATAGGGCGACTGGCCCTGCAGCGCGCGCGCGTTGCTGGTCTGCAGCCCCTCGGCGCCGGTCTCACCGAGCTGCACCCGCGAGTAGACGAGCGACAGGTTCGCGCCGACGTGAAAGTCGCCCAGCGTCTTGCGCGCCTCGAGCTCGAGGCCCACCAGGGTGGCACCCGGAGCGTTGCGGTAGCCGAGGTCGTTGGTGCTGCCGGCGCTGACGATGACGCGCTCGATGGGGTCGACGAACTGCTTGCCGAAGGCAGTGACCGCCACCACGTCACCTGCGCCGGGGAACCACTCGAGCCGCGCGTCGGCGTGGTGAATGCGGGTCTCGGTGAGCTCGGGGTTGCCGGTGACGTTGCGGCGGCGCACCACGTCGAAGAAGAGAAACGGCGCCAGCTCGCGGAAGGTGGGCCGCGCCAGGGTGTACGCATAGGCGAGGCGCAGGTTGAGGTCGGGCCGCGGCGAGAGCACCAGGTTCAGCGAGGGCACCGCGTCGTGGTAGGTGCGCGAGCTGCCGGCGACCGGCGCGCCCGAGGTGGCGAACGGGCTGCCCGGCTCGAGCGACTGCGCCGAGCCCTCGTAGCGCACGCCGCCGATGACCCGCAGCCACTCGAGCGGCTTCCAGTCGGCCAGGGCGAAGCCACCCCACACCGCGAGCTGGGCGCGGTAGCGGTCGAAGGTGAGCGTGGTCTCTTCGACGTAGAGGTTGGTGCCGGGGGTGTACGGGCCGAGGTGCTCTGGCTGGAACTGCGCTTCGGCGCTCTGCACCTGGCTCTCGGGCGACTGCGGCCCACGCTGCATGATGCGAAAGCGCCGCGCGTCGAAGCTGCGTGCGCTGCCCTGCCCCAGTGCTCCGACCTTCAGCTTCAGGCTGCGCAGGGGAATGGTGAGGTGGGCGGTGCCACCTCCCGAGCCCTCGTTGAGCCCCAGGTAGAAGCGCTCGGCCGAGTTGGGCTGAAAGCGGATGCGCGTCAGGCCGTCGTCACCGGTGAGCGAGCGCAGGTCGCGCACGTCGGGCTCCGAGCGATCGACCTGGCTGAAGTTGAGCTGCCACTCGAGCTCGAGGCCGCGGGTGCCGGGCAGGCGATGAAAGCCGCGCAGCTGGTTGAACAGCACCTGGCGCTGCACGAAGGCGAGGCGGCTCGACGACATCTCGGCGCCCGCCTGCGCGTCGAAGCCGAAGCTCTCGGTGGTGGTGGCCTCGTTGCTCGCGACCAGCAGGCCCACGTAGCCGAGCTCGAAGTTGCTCGACTGCAGCCCGAGCGCGAGCAGCGCGCTGGTGTTGCCGCTCACCGCGCCGATGCTGGTCGAGGTGGGGCCGACGCCGACGAGCTCGCCGCTGTCGCTGGCCACGTCGAGCAGGCGCACGTTCTGCGCCCGCTCTCTTCGCGACCACTGCAGCGCCGCGAGCCAGCCGAGCTTCAGGCCCGAGCCGCCGCCCAGACCCACGGTGTCTCCCGCCTGCGCGCTGAAGGTGCCGCTGGGCAGGCCCGTGCCGAGCTGCGGGGTCCACTCGTTCTTGAAGTCGCGGCCCGCGGCCTGCTGCTGCTGCGCGGAGAAGGCGCCGCGGCGAACCAGCAGCGGCCCATCTTGCGGCACCGAAGCGGGCATGCCGCGGCTGCCGTCGCGAAAGCCGAGCGTCTCGGCCGCGGAGAGCCGCGCGTCGGGGCGGCGCTGACCCAGGTTCACCGTGTCGCCGCTGAAGGTGGCCTTCAGCTTCAGCTCGAGCTCGGGCGGAAAAGACGGCGTGTCGAGGGTGAGCGAGCCGCCGCCGAACGTCGCGGGCAGCTCGGGCGAGTACGTCTTGGCGACGCTCAGGTTCGAGATGAGCGCCACCGGGAAGAGGTCGAGCGGCACCGAGGGCTCGTCGGGCTCGGGGCTCGGCATCAGCGTGCCGTTGATGAGGGTCTGCGCGTAGCGCCCGCCCAGGCCGCGCAGGAAGACGTAGCGGCCGTCGACCACCGTGGCGCTCACCACCCGCTTCACCGCATCCGAGGCGGAAGAGTCGGGGGTGCGCGCCATCTCCTGCGCGCCGAGCGTGTCGCTGACCACCGCGGCCTTCTTGCGCTCGGCGAGCAGCGCGGCCTCGTTGCGCTTGTCGACCTTCGCCTCGACCACCACCTCTTGAACCGTCTTCGCCTCGTTCGAGAGCTCGACGTCGAGGCGGGTCGCTGCTGAGGCTTTGACGGCGACGTTGTCGATGCGGCGCGCCTCATACAGCTCGTTGAAGATGCGCAAGCTGTAGACGCCCGGCGGCAGCTTGAGCTTGAAGTTGCCGTCGACGTCGGTGAGCCCGCTCTTCTTCGCGCCGCTCACCACCTTGACCGTCGCCTCGATGAGCGCCTTCGCCGGTCTGGGCGTCGGTGACCCGGCCGATGATGCCGATGAAGCCCCGGGCGAGCGAGGGCTCGGGCGCGGGAGGCCCGCGTCGGGCAGCTCCAGCGCCGGCGGCGGAGCGAGGGGCGCGCTCTCGGCGACGAGGGTCGGTGACTGCGCGAGCACCGCGAGCACGAAGAGGGTCGTGAGCACGGGCGGCGTTTTGCGCTCGCTCGGTGACGCCTCGAGGCCGACCTCGCAACATGTGCATCACGCCCCGGTCACGACTGCGTTGCGCGCACATGCGGCGCCTCGAGGGGGAGACAGGGAGACCCCCGAAGTCGGTCAGGGTGAGCTCGTCGAACCCTGCTTGTCGCTCGCCGAAGGCCGAAGCGCAGATACTCCCTCGTATGGGTGCGCACGCTCTGCCTCTTGAAGCATGGAGTCACGACGTGGGTGCGTTCCAGCTGGATGGCACCCGTTCGACTTCGGCCTAAAGGCCTTCGCTCAGGGTGATCGCTTCTGCAGGGGGAGGCCCATTCTCGCGCTAGCGCGCCGCGCCGCTGCCGCCGCCGCCGGGGAGCTCTTCGGCGAGCACCGCGAGGGTCTCGACACCGCCGCCGCGCACCCGGTCCATCACGTCGACGGCTGCTCCGTAGGGCACGTCGGCGTCGGCGTCGAAGAACACCACCTTGTCGGCGCGCGCGTTGAGCATGCGGGTGAGCCGCGCCGGCAGCTCTTCCGGCGCGATGACCTCACCGTTCACTTTCGTCACCCCGCCCTTCTCGAGCTTGAGCACGATGGGCGGCGCCGCGTCGGGCGGCGGCGGCTGCTGGTGCTCGTCGGGCTTGGGCGGCACGTGCAGCCACAGCTGCTTCGACAGCATCGGCGTCACCACCATGAAGATGATGAGCAGCACCAGCACCACGTCGACCAGCGGCGTGACGTTCATCGCCGGCTTGATGCGCTGCTTGCGACCGCCACTGCTGCCGACGTCGATGCCCATGGTGGTTCACCCTCTCTGGTTGGCGCGGTCGAGTACCTGCAGCGAGACCCCGGGAAAGCCGAGGTCCTGGCAGGTCTTGAACACCGAGCGCACCCGGCCGTAGCCGAGCGCGAAGTCGGCCTTGAGCACGAGCCGCGCCTCGGGCTTCTGCGCGTGCAGGGCCGCGAGCCGGGCCTGCAGCGCCTCGAGCTCGAGCGGCTCTTTCTCGAGGTACAGCCGGCCTTCGCGGGTCACGGTGACGGTGGTGGGCTCGAGCGCGCCGCTCGCGGCATCGGGGTGGAGAATCGACGGCAGCGCCACCGACACGCCCGACTCGAGCTGCGGCGCCACCACCATGAAGATGATGAGCAGCACCAGCACCACGTCGACCAGCGGGGTGACGTTGATCTCCGCCTTGGCGCGCCTGGGCTCTCGCCGCTTCACGCGGCCTTCCCGCTCTTCGCCTCGAGAAAGTCGAGCAGCTCGCCGCGCGCCTGCTCGAGCGCCCGGTTGATGCCCTCGGCCTGCGCGGTGAGCAGGTTGTGCGCCAGCACCGCGGGTATCGCCACCACCAGGCCGAGCGCGGTGACCACCAGCGCCTCGGAGATGCCCAGCGAGACCGCGCCCAGGCCGCCGCTGCCTTCGCGGGCGATTCCCTGAAACGCGTCGATGATGCCGACCACGGTGCCCAGCAGGCCGACGAAGGGCGCCACCGAGCCCACCGACGCGAGCACCGAGTGACCGCGGCGCACCTCGGCGTCGAGCGTCTCGCTCTGCCGCTCGAGCTCGCGCCGCGTCGCCTCGACCGGAGACAGCGCGCTCGAGCCCGCCTGCACCGCGCGGAACCAGGTCTTGAGCCCCGCGCCGAGCAGCGCCGCCAGCCACGAACCGCGCGTCGCCTCGGCCTCTTTCAGCAGCGGCTCGCGCTCGTCGCGCTCGAGCAGCGCGCGCGCCCGGGCCGCGAAGCGCCGCGACCGGCCGCGGCTGCGCGCGTACATCGCCATTCGCTCGAGGAACACCGCCAGCGCGGCGACGCCCATCACCAGCAGCGCGACGGCCACACCCAGCGCGAACGGGCCCATGTGGCCGATGATTTTCTCCAGGTCGAACATGCGTCAGCTCCTCAAGCGAAAGGGAATCTTCACGATGCGGTACACGGCGATGGGGCGGCCCTCGAGCTGCGCGGGCGAATAGCGCCAGCTGCGCACCGCCTCGAGCGCGGCGGCGAGAAAGGGCTCTTCACCCTTCAGCACCTGCACCCGGCCCACGGTGCCGTCTGACTCGATGACCACCTTCAAGATGACGACCGACTCCTGGCCGGCGGCACGCGCCACCTCGGGGTACTCGGGCATCGCGTTGCCGTCGTCGGCCTCGGGCGGCTCGGCCTCTTCGGGCAGGTTCAGCGGGCCGGTGACCGCCGCCTGCGGCGCGGGCGACTCGTCTGGCTCTGGCGCCACCGGCGGGCCGCCCGCAGCGGGCACCACCCCGCTGCCGGTACCGCCGACCTCGACTCTGATGGCCGGTGCGGTCGGCTCTGGCGCCTCGGGCAGCGGCTGCTTCGGCACCTCGACCGGGGCCACCATCGGCGCCGGCGCGGGGGCGGGCTCGGCCTTCACCACCCGGGGTGGCGGAGCAGGCGGCGGTTTCGGCCGGGGGGCGTTCTCGAGCTTCACCTCGGGAGCAGGCGGCGGCGGCGGGCGAAACGCCACTTCGACCGACTTCTTTCGCGGCAGCAGCGGCGCGGTCTGGGAGAGCACCCGGGCGCCCAGCAGCAGCAGCGCCGCCACGGTCAGCGCCGCTCCGGCGGCCGCGGTCAGGCGGCGCGCGCTGCGCGGGTCAAAGCGGGCCTCGAACGCGTCGAACACGCGCGACCTTGTACGCACCCGAGGTGGCGCTGAAGTGAAACCCGTGTCGCGGTTCGGTCACGCGGGCCTCAAGTCACAGAAGTGTCACGCTGAAGTCGCACGCGGGCGCGGAGTGGCGTGCTTAGAAGTGCGGCCAACATGGCACTTCAAGCAATCGTTCGCTGGTTGCTCCCCAAGGACGACCACTTCTACGACTACATCGAGGCGCAAGGTGCGCTCTGCCTCGATGCTGCCAAGGCGCTGGCCCGCTTCAAGGAAGGGCAGAAGGCGGCCGACGTGCGTGATGCGGTGCAGATCATCGAGCACAAGGCCGACGACTACGTGCGCAAGATGGAAGACGCGCTGGCGCGCACCTTCGTCACCCCCATCGACCGCGAAGACCTGCAGAAGCTGAGCTCGGAGCTCGACGACGTGGTCGACCTCACCAACCTCGCCGCCCGCGCCTGCGCGGTCTACGGGGTGAGCAAGGCCACCGACGAGGTCTCCAAGCTGATCGACCTGCTGGTGCAGTGCACCGGGGCGATCAAAGAGTGCCTGCCCCGCCTGCGTACGCACGACTACGCCGCGCTGATCGAGGGCAGCCGCGCCCTGCGCCAGCTCGAGAAAGACGCCGACGCGGTGTTTCGCGGCGCGGTCTCACACCTCTTCACCAGCCCCGAGATCGACGCCAAAGAGCTCTTGCGCCAGAAAGAGGTGCTGGAGGACATCGCAGCGCGCGGTCGACCACTGCGACAACGTCGCCGACCTGCTCTCGAACCTCGCGGTGAAGCATGGTTAGTCTGCTGATCGCCGTCATCATCGCGGCGATCATCTTCGACTACATCAACGGTTTTCACGACGCGGCGAACGCCATCGCCACGGTGGTCTCGACCGGCGTGCTGCCGATTCGCACCGCGGTGCTGATCGCGGCGGTGCTCAACTTCGGCGGCGCCATCACCGGCACCGCGGTGGCCAAGACCATCGCCAGCGGCTTCGCCGACCCGGCCATCGTGACCCAGCTGGTGGTGCTGGCCGCGCTGGTGGGCGCGAGCGTGTGGAACCTGTTCACCTGGTGGTTCGGCATACCCTCGTCGAGCTCGCACGCGCTGATCGGCGGCCTGGCCGGTGCGGTGGTGGCGCACGCGGGCGTGGCGGCGTTCAAGTGGGAGGCGCTGGGCAAGAAGGTGCTGCTGCCGCTGGTGCTCTCGCCCACCATCGGGTTCGTGGTCGCGTTCTTCGTGATGATCGCCCTGGTCTGGGTGGTGCGCGGGCGCTGGCCCAGGCCGGTGCTCTTCGGCCTCGCGCTGCCGGTGGTGGGCCTGTTGGGGTGGGGCCTGCTGAAGTTCTCGACCCTGTGGGACGCGCTGGTGGTCAGCACCTGGGAGACGCGCATCGCCATCGCGGTGGGGCTGTTCATCATCGCCACCGTGCCCACGCTCTACGGGACGCGGCCCAGCTCGGTGCAGCGCCAGTCGCGCAAGCTGCAGCTGATGTCGGCGTGCCTGATGGCGTTCAGCCACGGCAGCAACGACGCGCAGAAGTCGATGGGCATCATCACCCTGGCGCTGCTCTCGTTCATGGCCAGCGGCGACGGCTCGGCCCTACCGCACTGGATGCTGCCCAAAGGCGACGCGGTGCCGCTGTGGGTCATCGTCGCGTGTGCCTCGGCCATCGCCCTCGGAACCGCGGCGGGCGGCACGCGCATCATCAAGACGATGGGCACCAAGATCATTCGCATCGTGCCGCTGCAGGGCTTCGCGGCCGAGATGAGCGGCGCGCTCACCATTCTGGGCGCCTCGCACCTCGGGGTGCCGGTCTCGACCACCCACGTCATCAACGCCGCCATCATGGGCGTAGGGGCCAGCAAGCGCGTCTCGGCGGTGCGCTGGGGCGTGGCCACCAACATCTTGGTGGCGTGGGTGCTCACCCTGCCGCTCTCGGCGGCGCTGGCCTGGCTGACGATGAAGCTGTTCGCGCTGGTGGCGGGCTGAGCGCTACTCGGCGAAGCCGGGCACGAAGTGCTTCGTCTGCGGCACCTGCGAGAGCGCGCAGAGCGTGTTCCACGCCGCGTCGGTGAGCGCGCCGTGCTGCTGCATACAGTCGGCGACCTGAACCGGCTGGCTCACCAGGTACTCGGTGGCCACGTTGCACCCGGCGTGGCCGACGCTGTTCTCGACGATGCTCACCTCGGGCGCGATGGCGCGCAGCTGGGCGGGCACCGGCGCTCCGCCCTTCTCGGCGCAGAACTCGACCCAGCCGTCGTTGGCGCAGCCGATCTCCTGGGTGAAGCTGAACTTCGACATGTCGCAGGCGATGCGCGGGTCGTCGCCGACGGCCGGGTGCCCGACCGGCGCGGCTTTGGCCGGCGACGTCTCGAGCACGGGCGGGTTCACCTCGTCGGGCGCGGCGAAGCAACCCGTCAGCATCAGCATCGCAAGCGTGGCTCGCATGCGCGGCAGTGGACACCTGGTTCGACGGCCCGGCAATTTTTTGCATCAGGCCTGTAGCGAAATGTTCAGCGCCGGGTCTGCACCAGCACCACGCTCACCGCGCCCTCAACGGCGCTGGGCATCACGCTCAGCTCGGCGCCGTCTCTTTCCCACGCCTCGCTGCGATCGGCGCTCGGCCGGTAGCCCTGGCGCGGCAGCTGCTGCGCGTAGAAGCGCTGCACCGCCTCGGCGCTGCTGCCCTTCACCGCGAAGGTGATGATGCGCGCGCCTTCTTGCTCGACGCGCATCACCTCGCTGGCGCCGGGCGGCAGCGGCGCGAAGTCGGGCACCTGCGCGGCGGTCTTCTTCACGCCCAGCGCGGCTTCACCCAGCACGCAGGTGGTGGTGCCGTCTTCGTTGGGCGACAGAATCGCGGTGTACGAGACGAGGCCCCGCCAGTCGAGGCCGGTGACGTGGGGCTCGGCGAGGTGCCGCTTCTGCACCCGCGCCACGTAGAAGCCGGCGTGCACGAACGCGTCGGCGAAGGTCTCGAGCAGCTGCTGAATGCCGAGCTTGCTGCGCACCACGTGCATGCGCACCGGCACGCCGTCGGCCTTCACCACGTCGGGCACGTCGATCTCTTCCACCAGCTCGGGCTTGGGCCAGAAGAACGGGCTGGGCTTGCCGCTCAAGACCAACACCAGCGCGAGCGCGGTCAGCGGCATGCGATGCCCAGAAAGCAGTTCGTGTGCGGTCGCGCGTCGTACCGGTCGGTCTTGGGGTGCGCGTAGGGCGTGGTCTCCCAGATGACGTCGCCGTGCGAGCTGCGCACCGTCTCTTTGAACTTGCCGTAGGGGCTCTCGCTGCCGCGAAAGCTCATGAAGAAGAAGTCTTCGTCGATGGGCGAGCCGCCCGAGACCACCGTCGCGAGCCGCGACGCCGAGCCTGCCTTGGCGGCCGGCGTGGCCGCGTACACCGACGCGACCTGGTCGTAGTAGCCCTGGTTCGAGCAGCCGGCGCCGCCCTCCCACGCGAGCGGGCACTCGCGCGCCTCCTGCTGGCCCATGTAGCCCCAGTCGTCGAGCAGCATGCCCAGCCGCCCGGGGCAGCGGCCGCGATCGGGCCGGCCGATGGCACAGGCGGGAATGGTGAGCGACCGGTGGTGGCGCGCCTCGGACAGGCTGCCGTCGAGGAAGACGCTGGGTATGCGCAGCGCGGTGAGCTCGGCGCGCGCGGTGCACAAAAGGCCCTGCTCGAAGCCGGGGTAGGCGCCCGCGGCGAGCGCGGCGGGGCCGCTGGGGTCGAGCCCGTCGCCGCCGGCCAGCGGCCGACAGGGCACCTGCAGGTTCTCGGCGTGGGTGAAGACCTGGGTGACGCTGGTGCGGCGGCTCGACTTGAGCGCGTCGAAGTCGGCGTAGCGCGAGCTCGCCTGCGCCTCGCCGAAGTTGATGGCGCGCCGGTAGTCGGTGAAGTCGTGACCGGTGATGTCGTGCATCTTCTGCGAGGTGGTGTCCCACACCGCTGAGTTGGCCGCCTCTTGCACCTTCAGGGTGAGCGCGCCCAGCTCGGCGAAGTGAATGCCGAAGATGAGAATGGTGACGAACACCAGCGTGCCGAGCACGGCCTCGACCACCGCCTGGCCTCGCGCGGCGCGCCTCATGGAGCGCCTCTCCAGCCGTTGCGGCGCAGCTGGTCGTACGCGGCCTGCGCCTCGGGGTAGCCGGCGCGCCCCAGGCGGGCGCCGACGTCGGCGTCGGTCGGCCCGAGGGTGGCGCGCCAGAACGGGTTCCAGAAGTTGGGCGGCTCGTCGAAGCCGCCGCCGCCCGCGACGGTGGGCCGGTGGTAGTAGGCGATGCCCGCGCCCACCGCGACCTGCTGCGAGAGGTCGGCGCCGCCCGGGCTACGAAAGGTGCCGGTGGTGCGGCCATTGTCGAAGTCAGACGGCCCGCCGCGGCGGAACTGGAAGTTGAAGAACAGCGCCCAGGGGTCGTTGAAGGCGCGGCGCCGGTAGTCGCGCTCGATCATCGCGTACAGCTTCGGCTGACCGTGGTCGTTGCCCAGGTTGCCGATCTGATCGCGGTTGTACGCGAGCAGCCCGCCCACCACGCCCGGGCAGCCCGGCGTGCTGAGGGGGCACGAGCCCAGGGTGTGGCGCACCGGCTCGACCGAGCCGGAACCGCCCGAGGAGCGCCAGGCGGCGGTGCCGACGTCGATGCCCGCGTAGTAGTGCTGGTCGTCGGTCACTTCGAGGGCCGACGACATCACGAAGGCGCTGCTCACCGTCGCGGGAGCGGTGCAGCCGCCGACCTGAATGGTCACTGCGCCCCCATGGTCTTCGGCCCAGGCACCTTCGCCGTTGATGCCGTCCATCACCTGGGCGCGCTCGGCCGGCACCCCGGGCAGCACCGAGCCGAACCAGGGGTCATCGCCGAAGCCCGAGCCACCTCCGGCGGTGTTGACGATCGGCGCGAGGCCGCCACCCGCGCTCGCGCCCGCGGCCGCGCGATCGGTGGTGAACACCCAGCCGCGGCTGCCCATCACCGCGGACATGAACGCGTGGCTCTCGTCCTTCATGCAGGCCGCCCCGGTGGTGCAGTTGAGGGCGATCTCCTCCATCGACTTGGCCGCGCCGGGCGCGGGGGCGCGCAGCTCGGGGTTGGCGAGCCGGGCGATGCGGTCGGCCAGCGACTGCGCAGAGATCTGCCGGCCGATCAGCTCGTCCCGGTAGTAGGCCTGCGTCGCGCTGCGAATCGCAGTGCCCTGGCCTTGGTGCCCGCGGGCCTGCGCACCGGCGTCGTCGTCGGCGCGCTCCCAGGCCGGAGACGCAGCCAGCGCCGAGGCGCGCAGCGCGGTGGCCGCGGCGGTCGCGCCACACGAATCGAGCGCGGCGGCCACGCTGCTGCCCGAGCCGCGAATGAGGCCCGACCAGCTGACCAGGCTCTCGACTCCGAGCAGGGCGACGAAGTGCGCCACCCGCGCGCGGTTCATCACCGCCACCATGTTGTAGGTGCGCGCGGTGGTGACCGCTTCGCTGTACGCGGCCGCGTCGGCCACCAGCTGCGCTTCGACGCGCTCCTTGGCGCGCATGCCCACCTGCAGGGTCACCAGCACCATCAGGGTGAGCAACAGCAGCGTCAGCGCGAACAGCACCAGGTTCTGCCCGCGTCGCGAGCGCGGCCACGCTCTGGGTGGCGGGCGGCGGTCGGTCATCTCCTGCGCCTCGACCCGGGCTCGAGCTCGACGCGACAGGGCAGAGGTGGCGCTCACAGGGGGCACTCCCGGGTAGCGAACTCCGAGCGCGCCGGAGGCACCATCATCCTCATGGACGCGGTGACGCGGATGGGGAAGAGGTAGTGCCCCCCGCTCGCCCACCTGCGCATGTTGGGGCCCAACCGCCCGCCAGGCCACGGCTCTGAGGCGAACCTCGAGGTGCGGTCGTCGGGCCAGCCGGCGCGGCTCTCGGTGGGGAGCAGCGGGTTGACGTCGTTGTAGGCCTGCAGGTCGAAGTGGGCGAGGAACATGCGGCTCATCACCCAGTCGGCGAAGGGTATCTTCAGCCGGTACCAGTAGACCATGCGCACCGAGAGGCGCTCGAGGGTGGGCGCCTGGTCGAAGCGGTTGTCTTCGGCGGCGGGCGCCAGAATCGAGCCGGGCAGCGGCGACTCGCGGTACAGCTCGACGATCTGCCCGGTGTGCAGCGGCGTGCCGTCGCGGTAGCGGTTGTTGCGATGGCGGAAGAACGCGCGCCCCAGCTCGAGCGGAGAGTCGACCCGATCGATGGTGGGCAGCAGCGCCGCAACCGCGGTGTGGGTCATCGCCTCGCAGCTGCCGCGCATCACCGCTCCGGCGCGGGTCGCTTTGTAGACCGCGTACTGCGCCATGATGCGCGCCTGCAGCAGCATGAACAGCTGCAGCGAGCCCAAGATGAGGAAGAGCACCAGCGGCAGGGTGAGGCTCGTCTCTACCGCCGCCTGGCCGCGCCGGCCGACCCGACCTTTCGCGTCAGCGAAGGGCGGCACACGGCTGGCGTCGAGACCAGGCATGGAGGGGGACCAGGAGCTCAAAAAACGGTAGTCGCAGATGGGCGTCTGCGGGCTCACGATGATACCCGCGAGTCGCCCAACCCACGTGGGCTCCGGCCAGTTGACCGACTGTCACCCCGGCGCGTCGCTTCAGACCGACCGCACCGCCTCGATGGCGTTGAGCAGCGCCTCGGGCGTGCACGGCATCTTCAGGTCTACATGTGCGCCTGGCCTGCCGAACGCGGTGACCGCGTGGCGCAGCGCGGCCACCACCGAGAGCGCCAGCATCAGCGGCGGCTCCCCGACGGCCTTGCTGCCGTGGATCACGTCGGGCTGCGCGGCGTCTTCGAGCAGCTGCACCCGGAAGTCGAGCGGAGCGTCGCCGAACGCAGGAATCTTGTAGGTGTCGGGCGAGTGGGTGAGCAGGTAGCCCTTGGCGTCGAAGAGCACCTCTTCACAGGTCAGCCAGCCCACGCCCTGAATGAAGCCGCCCTCGACCTGCCCGCGATCGATGGTGGGCACCAGCGAGGCGCCCACGTCGTGCAAGATGTCGACGCGCCTGACGCGGTGCTCGCCGGTGAGGCCCGACAGCTCGACCTCGCTGACCGCCGCGCCGTAGGCGAAGTAGTGAAACGGTTTTCCGCGGCCGGTGCTCTTGTCGTACGAGATGTCGGGCGTCTTGTAGAAGCCGGTGGCCGACATCGGCACCTGGCTCAGGTACGCCTCTTGAGTCACCTTGCCGAACGGCAGCGCGAGCTCGGGGCGGGTGCGCAAGAACACCTTGCCGCCGGCGAAGAGAATGTCGCCCGCGCTCTCGCTCGGCACCCCGAGCAGCCGCGCCGCGACCGGCTGCAGCCTCGCGCGCAGCGTCTCGCACGCCACCTTGACCGCCGCGCCGTTCAGGTCCGAGCCGCTCGAGGCCGCGGTGGCCGACGTGTTCGGCACCTTGTCGGTGGCGGTGGTCATGGCGCGAACGCTGGCCGGGGGTATGCCCAGCTCGTGGGCGCAGATGGCCATCATCTTGGTGTGCAGCCCCTGCCCCATCTCGGTGCCGCCGTGGTTCAGCTGCACCGTGCCGTCGGCGTACATCACCACCAGCGCGCCAGCCTGGTTCAAGAAGCTGGTGGTGAAGCTGATGCCGAACTTCACCGGGGTGATGGCCAGCCCCCGCCGGGCGTGGGGGTGCGAGGCGTTGAACGACTCGATGGCGCTCTTGCGCGCGAGGTAGTCGGACGACGCGAGCAGCTCTTTCCACAGGCGCGGCATGCGGTCGTGCTTCACTTCCATGAAGTACGGCGTCACGTTGCGCGGGGCGTCGTCGTAGAAGTTCTTGGCGCGCAGCTCGGCCGGGTCGAGCCCCAGCACCTCGGCGGCGCGGCTCATGATGGCCTCGATGACCGCCATGCCCTGCGGCCCGCCGAACCCGCGAAAAGCGGTGTTCGACGGCAGGTGGGTCTTGCACACCCGGCCGGTGAACATCAGCGCGGGCACGTAGTACGCGTTGTCGGAGTGGAACATCGCGCGGTCGAGAATCGCGCGCGAGAGGTCGGTCGAGAACCCGCCGTCGGAGAACAGCTCGAGCTTGAGCGCCTTGAGCTCGCCCGACCTGGCAAAGCCCGCCTCGTAGCGGGTCATGAACGGGTGGCGCTTGCCGGTCTGCGCCATGTCTTGATCGCGGTTGAGCCAGATCTTCACCGGGCGCTTGAGCTTGAGCGCGGCCAGCGCGGCCATCGCCGCGAACGGAGCCGCCTGGGTCTCTTTGCCGCCGAAGCCCCCGCCCATGCGCGGCACCTCGACGGTGATCAGGTGGCGACCCACGTGCAGCACGTGCGCGACGATCGCCTGCACCTCGGAGGGGTGCTGGGTCGAGCAGAGCAGCCGCACGCTGCCGTCTTCTTCGGGCAGCGCCAGCGTCGACTGGGTCTCGAGGTAGAAGTGCTCTTGACCGCCGGTGCGCACCTCGCCCGAGAGCTTGACCTCGCTCTTCCACAGCTCGGCGTCGACGTCGCCGCGCTTCATCACGTGCGGGTCCGACAGCCACGAGCCCTGCGCGATGGCCTGGTCGATGGTGGTGATGGCCGGCAGCGGCTCGTAGTCGACCTCGACCAGCTTCGCGGCGGCGCGGCAGGCGTCGTACGACTCGGCCACCACCACTCCCACGCTCTGCCCCATGAACTGCACTTCGTTCACCGCGAACAGCGGCTCGTCGTGAATCACCGGGCCCACGTCGTTGAGGCCGGGCACGTCTTCGGCGAACAAGATGGCGTGCACGCCCGGCACCGCGCGCGCCTTGGCCGCGTCTCTTCGGGTGATGCGGGCGTGCGCGTGCGGGGACGTCAGCACCAGGCACAGCGCCATGCCCGGCGGAGAGGGCAGGTCGTCGACGTACCGCGCCTCGCCGCTGGTGTGCTTGAGCCCCGACTCGTGGAGCAGCGGCTGGTGAAGCGGAGTGAGCGGCTCTTCGAGCTGCGCGACTTCGGTGGGGTTCGGCGGGGTAGACGAGGGGTGCTGCAGCGACGGGCCTGCCATACGTCAGGCAGATAGCACTACAGCTCGTACGTCTGCACCGTGCCGGTGTGCCGCGAGGTGAGCGTGGGCTGAGCGTGCACCCGGGTCTCTTCGAAGAAGCCGCGCAGCAGGTTGGCGGCCACCCGCGCGCGGTAGGCCGCCGAGCCGCGGTGGTCGCTCAAGGGGGTGAAGTCTTCGGCGAGCTTGAGGGCCGCGGCCTCGACGGTGGCGGCAGCCCACTTCTGGCCGAGCAGCGCGGCCTCGGTCTTCAGCGCGCGCTTGGGCGTCGCGGCCATGCCGCCGAAGGCCAGCTGCGCGCGAATCACCAGCTCGTCGGCGCCCACCTCGACCAGGAAGCCGGCCGAGACGGTCGAGATGTCGAGCTCGCGGCGCTTCGACACCTTGTAACAGACCGCACGCGCCTCGGGCCCGGGGCGCGGCACCTCGATGGCGGCGAGAATCTCTTTGGGCTGCAGCGCGGTCTTGCGGTACCCGACGAAGAAGGCGTCGAGCGGCACCTTGCGCTCGCCGGCGCGGCTCACCAGCACCGCGGTGGCGCCGAGCGACATCAGCGCCGGCGCGAGGTCACCGATGGGAGACGCGTTGCAGAGGTTGCCGCCCACCGTGCCGCGGTGCTTGATCTGCCGCGCGCCGAAGTAGCGCACCATGCGGGCCAGCGAGGGCAACCGCGACTCGGCCCAGGCCTCGAGCTCGGAGATGGTGACGGTGGCTCCGATGCGGAAGGCCCCTTCGGTCTCTTTGAGCTCTCGGAGCTCGGCGATGCCCTCGAGCGAGACCAGCACCGGCGGGCGGGCGAACTTCTTGGTCACCTCGAGCGAGAGGTCGGTGCCGCCCACCACGAAGCGCGCCTCGGGCACGAAGTCGAGCACGTCCCACAGGGCGCCGATGCGCACCGGGGTGAAGAACTTCTGCCCCTCGGCCTCGAGGCGCAGCTCCATCGACTGGGGCGCGGCCTGGGCCAGCCCTTGCGCGAAGCGGTCGGCGGGGCAGCTGCCCGCCACCCGGTCGGCGGCTTCGCGAATCGGGCGGTAGCCGGTGCAGCGGCAGAGGTTGCCGCAGAGCTGATCATCGAGCTTCCACGGGCGGTCTTTGAGATCTTCGCGGTAGGTGGCCTCGAACAGCGACATCACGATGCCCGGAGTGCAGTAGCCGCACTGGCTGCCCAGCGCCCTGGCCATCGCCTCTTGCGCCGGGTGGTACGCCCCGTCTTCGCCGCGCAGCGCCTCGACCGTCACCACCGTCTTGCCCTGCACCATCGGCAGGAGAATCAGGCACGCGTTCACCGCCCGCCACTGGGGGCGGCCGTCGGGGCCGCTCTCGGCGATGGCCACGGTGCACGCGCCGCAGTCGCCTTCGGCACAGCCTTCTTTGGTGCCGGTGAGCTGGAGCTTGTCGCGCAGGTAGCGCAGCAGCGTGGTGGTGGGAGAGAGGCGGGCCTCTTCGACCTGCCGGCCATTCAGGGTGAAGCGAAGGCGGTTCACTTTGGGGTTGCTTCTAGCAGTCTCCATTCCTTGAAACACCGCCCGCGCTGTGGTGAGCAGTCGGCATGTCCGGCACGGGGGTCAGAATCAAGCTGGTGCTGTACGCCCCGCGGTCTACCGGGGCCGTCGCGCAGCTCGAAAGGCTTCGCGCCTTGCTGCCGGCGGCCGAGGTCACCGAGCTGACCCCCGTCGAGCTCGACGGGCCCACCGCGAAGCGCTTCGACTACGACTCGAAGATGCAGCTCAAGGGGCAGACCCTCGAGTGGGCGTTCTTCGGCTGCGACGGCCAGGCGCAGACCACCGCCGCCCGGCAGGCCCTGCTCAAGGGCGCGCACGGTATTCTGCTCTGGGCCGACAGCGCCGACGTGGTGGCCTCGCTCGAGAGCGCGCTGGTGGGCGACTTCGACCAGGTGGCCGGCCGCAACTACGCGCTGGCGGTGGTGAGCGCCGACGCCGACGCAGCCAGGGGCCACCTGCAGCTGCAGCCCTCGGCCGAGCCGGCGGCGATGATGAAAGAGCTGATGAAGGCGACGCTCAAGGTCGCCAGCTTCGCCGGCTGAGGCGCTCGAGGGCCGGGCTACCGGCAGCCCAGCGCGCGGCGGGCGTTGGCGATCTCCTTGGCGAAGCGGCCCCTGGGGTGCGCCCGCTGGTGCTGGCTCCAGTGCGCGCAGGCGGCAGCCGAGTCGCGCAGCTGCCAGGTGAGAATCGCGCCCAGCTCGTAGCTGAGCACCTCGCGAGAGGCCGGCCGCAGCTTGCGCGCCAGCCGCTCATCGAGCAGCGCGACCGCCTCGGTGTACCGGCCGCGCGTGCGCAGGCTGGCGACCTCGCGCAGCAGCGCGTCGGTCTCTTCGAGCGGTGCGTGAGCGGGCACGTCGCGCTTGCGCAGCGGCTCTGGCTCGGCCGATGGGTCGGGCTGGGGCTCGGGCTCACGCGGCGGCGGCCGGGGCCACTGCAGGGTCTGCCCCGGCTCGAGCATCTCGAGCGCCCTGCCCTCGGACCTGAAGCCTACCGAGCCCTCGAACAGCCGCACCTCACCGCTGTCTCCCCGCTCGACGAGCGTGAAGCGGGTGCCGAACACCTCGATGGTGCCACCCGAGACGTGCACCCGAACCGGCCCCGCGGCGCGCGGCCGCTTGCGCACGGCGACGTCGACCTCGCCGCGCAACACCCGAACCCCATCGGGGTCGCGCCGCAGCGAAGCGGGGCTCGACAGCGCCAGCGACACTCCCTCTTCCGGCACGCGCAGCACGCCGCTGCCCCCCGCCACCTCGACCGTGCCGCCGGCGCCGAGCGCGGGAGCGAACCCGCCCGACGCGGCCACCGTCTCGAAGCCGCCGGTGGTGCGGGGCCCTGCGGTGACGAGCCACAGCGCCGCGCCGGCCGTCAGCACGACCGAGGCGGCCACCGCCACCAGCCGCGCTCGCTTCCAGCGCAGCTTCACCGCGGGGGCCGGGGCTTTTCCGAAGAGGCGGGCCTTGAGCCGGCGGTCGACCGCCACCGGCAGCGGCGCCTCAGCCACGGCGTCCCGGGCCTCCTCGACTGCTTTGACGAAGTCACTCCGAGCCATCGCTCACCTCCCAGCCCGCGCTCCTGATTCGCCCCATCGCCCGCTGCAGCAGCTTCGACACGTACCCCTCCGACAGCGACAGGGTCTGGGCAATCTCGCTCTGCCGCTTGCCGTCGAACAGCTTCATCGAGAGCACCGCCCGCTCGAGTGCAGGCAGCGCTTCGAGCTGTCGCAAGGCCTCGCGCGAGGTCTCTTTGAGGGCCAACTGCTCGTGCGGGTCGGCCTCGACCTCGTCGCCCAACAGCTGGCGCAGCCGCGAGAAGATGCCCCGCTCTTTGCGCAGCCGGTTGAGGGCCACGTTGGCGGTGACCCGGTACAGCAGGCCGCCGAGGTCGTCGCGGTGGTGGAGCGAGTCGTAGGTCTGAAACACGCGAATGAACACGTCGTGGGTCACGTCCTCTGCCCAGCCGCGGCTGCCGGCGCCGAACTGCAGCGCCCATCGATACACCCGCTCTTTCTGCGACTCGTAGAGCTCCTCGAACGTGAGTGAGCGCTCTAGAGGTCGTGCGGCAGCGAGGGACACGTCGGCGGCTCCGGGCCCATCACCCTCGGGAGCGCTCAATCTTTCCTTTGCACGGCTCAGTCGAAAGATACCCCAATGTTCGCGCCCACTTCGGCCCGAGCCGCGCCGCGGCGCCACAGCAGGTTCGACCCCTCGAGGTGCTCGCGGCCTCGCGACGATAGCGCCGGGCACAGCCGCACCGACATGAAGAACCTCGGGGTGGGGCGAAAGGTCAGCTCGAGCGGGAGCGACACCAGCAGGTCGACCCGCGTGCCCGACTCGGGCTGAAGCGGCGGGCGGGTCGAGTAGGAGTGCAGCACCGCGCCCACCAGCGCGCTCACCGACAGCTCGAGGCCGGGCCGCAGCGACCACGGCCACGCGATGCCGAGCTGCCCCTGCACCTCGAACACCTGCAGCCGGGCCGGCTGAGAAGCCGTGAACCCGAGCACCACCTTCGGGCGCACCCGCCAGCCGTGCCGCTCGATCCACAACAAGGCCAACGGGTCGACGCCGCCCTCGCGCAGCAGCGCCGCGCCGCCTGCCCCCACGCTGAACCCCGGCGCCTGCGAAGGCTCGGCCGGTGGCGGGGAGACGACCTCTTGCTGCACCGGGCCGGGCTCGGGCGCCGGCGCGGGCGGCGCGGCCGGCGACGGCGGCGGCGGCTGCGGCTGCGGCGGCGGTTCGGTGGGAACTTCGCGGGCGAGCTCGACCAGCTTCTGCGCGACCGCGAGGTGAAGCTCGGCCGCGGTCAGCCCGCCGCGCCGTACCACCCGCTGGGCCCGGCTCACCGGGCTCTCGGCCACCAGTAGCAGCGCCTCGGCCCTGGCGGTCACCCGAAGCACCAGCTGCGGAGCTGAGCGCAGGCTCACCACCGCGAAGCCCTCTTGAATGAGCCGCACCGTGGCGCGGTTCTCGAGCCCCAGCCCATCGAGCACCTGAAAGTCACGCTCGCCCAGCTGGGTGAGGTCGACCGCCACGCGGGTGGCTGCCGGCGGCTCGGCACCCGCCGCCAGCGCGACCGCCAGTGCCACGCCCAGCGACACGGTCAGGGCAGCACCTCGGCGCCAGTGTCCTGCCACCGGTTGCCGCTCCAGACGTTGCCCGAGGCGGTCGCGTCGTACGCCGACACCGGGCCGAAGTAGCCGCACTGGGGGTAGTACTTGCGCCCGAAGCAGTTGTCCTGGAACCGCATCTGAACGGCATCGGGGTACGCCTTCGCCGGCAGGTGGCCGGCGTAGACCGCGAAGCCTCCGCCGTTGAGCAGGTTGTGCTCGACGAGGAAGTCGGCGAGCGGCGCGAAGTCGCCGAACAGGCCGATCACCGCGTCCGAGTTGAAGGCGTTCTCGAGGTGGTTGCCGCGCAGCACCACGTGAGAGGCGCCGTTCGAGCTCACCGTGTCGACCGGGCGGGTGCCCGCGTTGCTCAGGTCGTGCACCCAGCAGTCTTGAATGGTGGTGGCGGCGGTGCCGGTGATTGCGAAGCCGCCATTCACGCCGTGCACGTTCAAGCGCAGGGCAGTGTAGCCGCCGCCGGTGACGCCGAAGTCGCCGGCCTGGTCGCCGTCGAGCTCGGTGTCTTCGAGGCGAAGGCCCGACGCGCTCGCCAGCACCTCGACCACCGCCAGCCCGCAGCGGCTGGCGCTGTGAACCCGGCTTCGCTTCAGCACCACGTTGGGCGCGTCGATGGTCAGGCACGTCGAGACGTCGGCGCCGTCGACCACCGTCCCTGCCACGGTGATGCGCGCGGGGCCCGAGTACGGCGTGAGCACCACTCCGGTGGGCTGGTGCCCGGTCAGCCCGAGATCGGGAAAAGGTGCGCCGCCGCACGCGCCGGGGCTCACCCCAGCGTCGGGCGCGGCGAGCGCATGCGAGATGCGCTCGTCGCAGCCGAGGGTCGACATGAGGAGCACGCCGAGCAGCAAGACCGGGCACAGACCCCGTGAAGCGAGCGCCATCTTCCGACGGTCTACCACCGGGAGAAATGTCGGGTCACCCACCGCTTGAGGCGAACCGCGGCCTGGCTACCCCTTCTTCGGCTGCATCAACGCGAACATGCCGCCCTGGGGGTCGAACGCCATCGCGACCCGATCTCCGGTGGGCACCTCCATCGGGCCGTGCAGCACCTTGCCGCCCGCCGCGGTCACCTTCTTGGCGGCCGCGTCGACGTCGTCGACCTGAAAGTAGAAGACCCACATCGGCGGCGCCTTGGGCTGGGGGTTCTTCATCATGCCGATGCTGCCCCGGGTGCCGGTGGTGTCGAGCACGTGGTACTTGCCCTTGTCGCCCATGTCGGTGACGCGCACCGGCTTGAACCCGAAGTGCTCGCGGTAGAACGCCACCGCCGGGTCGAGGTCTGACGCGTAGTACTCGTTCCACGCCACGCTGCCCTGGCCGGTGGCGAACTGGCGCTCCTGCCCGGGAGGCGGCTTGGGGTTGAACAGAATGAACCCCGCGCCCTGCGGGTCGGTCATCGGCGCGAGCCGCCCCGCCATCGGCACGTCTTCGGGTGGGCGCTTGAGCTGAGCGCCAGACGCCACCAGCCGCTTCACATCGCGGTCGACGTCGCTCGAGAACAGGTAGCCCACCCACCCCGTGGGCATGCCCCCCTGGGCCTTGAACACCCCGCCCACGCCGCGGCCGTTCGCCTCGAGCATGCGGTACGGCTCACCGCCGCCGCCGGGAACCTCTTTCACCGTCCACCCGATGACCTCGCCGTAGAACTTCAGCGCCGCCTTCGGGTCGGGGGTGACCAGCTCGTGCCACACGAAACCGCTCGGCTCTGCCATGACTTCCTCCGGAGGAATTGGGAGAGCGGTGGGTAACCTGCCGCCGCGAGACCCGCAATCTCGATTGCTGCTCTCCCGGTGAGCCAGCGCTACCGGCTCGCCACATCGAGAGCCCCTGCTCGAGTCTCTGAGCGGTGCGTTCTTCGGCCGACGCCCCACGAAAAATGAGGTGGCCATTATCTCGTGGCGGTCGCACCCACCCACCCACGGAGAGAGAACATGGTCGCTGAACACGCGTCTGGCCACGCACCGCATTTCCCCTGCTCGCCGCAGTCGTCGGGGAGGGTCGCCCGATGAGCCTGCGCATCGGCATCAACCCGCTGACGTGGACGAATGACGACCTGCCCGAGCTCGGCCGCGAAACGCCGCTCGAGACCTGCCTGAGCGAGGCGCGGCTGGCCGGGTACGCCGGCATCGAGCTCGGTCACAAGTTCCCCCGCACCGCCACCGAGCTGGCGCCGATCATGAAGAGGGCGGGCCTCAGGGTGGTCTCGGGCTGGCACTCGAGCCACCTCTTGGAGCGCGACTTCGACGCCGAGGCCGCCGAGCTCGAGCCCCACCTCGAGCTGCTCTACGCGATGGGCTCGCGGGTGGTGGTGCTGTGCGAGACCACCGGCGCGGTGCACGGCGATGGCGCGACGCCGCTCTCTCTCCGGCCACGGCTCGACGAGCGCGGCTGGGCCCGCCTGATTCATGGGCTCGATGAGCTCGGCGCGCTCTGCGCCAGCTGGGGCATTCGGCTCGCGTACCACCACCACATGGGCACCGTGGTGCAGACCGCGCAAGAGATCGACCGGCTGATGGCCTGCACCGGGCCCGACGTCTGGCTGACCCTCGACACCGGCCACCTCACCTACGCGGGCGCCGACCCCGCCGCGGTGGCGCGGCTGCACGGCGACCGGGTCGCCCACCTGCACCTGAAAGACGTGCGCCAGCCCCAGCTCGCCAAGGCGCTGGTGAACGACGTGCCGTTCTTGAGCGCGGTGCTCGAGGGGGTGTTCACCGTGCCGGGCGACGGCTGCGTCGACTTCGATGCGGTGCTCGCCGAGCTCTCGCTGTACCGCTACACCGGTTGGACGGTGGTGGAAGCCGAGCAGGACCCCAAGAAGGCGCACCCGCTGACCTACGCCACGCTCGGTCACAAGAACACCGTGGCCGCGCTCGAGCGCGCCGCGCTGAAGGTGGGTGACCTGCCTCAGGCGGGCGCTCGGAGCACGGCCTGAGGAGCCGCTCGGCGCTCGCCGGTAGAACCCGCGCGCCCTGGAGCGGCCCGCCCAACTGCGCCGTGCATGCAGTACGAGGTACTGCATCGGCTCCGCAGAATGGGGCGGGGCGGCGGCGACTCGAATATGAGAGTCGCCAGCATGCATCGGCTCGCCGAGACGCTCGACGCGGTGCGGGCCACCCGCTCGCGCAAGGCCAAGGTGGCGGCGCTGTCGGCGCTCTTCAAGTCGCTCACCGTCGACGAGCTGCCGATCGCCGCGCGGCTGGTGCTCGGCGAGCTGCTGCCCCCGACCGACCCGCGCCAGCTCGGAGTGGGCTGGGCGCTGGTGGCAGAGGCGGCGGTCGAGGCAGCGCCCGGCGGCTCGATGGCCGAGCTGTCGGCGCTGTCTCGGGCCCGCGGAGACCTGGGCGACGGCGCCGGCGCGCTGCTGGCGGCGCACGGCGGCGACGCCCACCCGGGCCTCACCCTGCTCGAGGTCGGCGCGCTGATCGAGCGGCTGGCCTCGAACAGCGAGCGCTCAGACCGCGGGCTGGCGCTGACCGCCGCGCTGACGCGGGCCAGGCCGGCCGAGGCCGCGTACCTGGTGAAGGCCCTGCTGGGAGAGCTGCGCGTCGGGGTGCAGCTGGGCATTCTCGAAGAGGGCATCGCCACGGCGTTCGAGCGGCCGCTCGAGGTGCTGCGCAAGGCGTCGGCGCTGCTCGACATCGGGGCGCTGGCCACCGCGGCCCAGGCGGGCACGCTGGAGCAGGCTGCGACGCAGGTCGAAGCTCCGGTGAGCTTCATGCTCGCCACGCCGGCCGAGAGCGTGAAGACGCCGCTCGACCCCGCGCGCACCATCGCCGAAGACAAGCTCGACGGAGTGCGGGCGCAGGCGCACGTGCTGGGCGAGCGGGTGCGGCTGTTCGCGCGCGGCCAGGGCGAGGTGACGCACTCGTTTCCCGAGGTGGTGACCGCGCTCGCCGGCCTGCCGCGCGCGGCGATTCTCGACGGTGAAATCATCGCGGTGGCGCAAGGTGGGCGGGCGCGGCCGTTTCACGTGCTGCAGGCGCGCATCGGTCGCAAGAACCCCTCGGCCGAGCTGCAGGCGAAGGTGCCGGTGGCGTACGTGGCGTACGACCTGTTGTTCGACGGCGAGCCGGTGCTCGAGCGCCCGTGGTCAGAGCGGCGCGAGCGGCTGGCGAAGTTGCTCGAGGGCCACGCGGTGGTGCTCAACCCGGTGCACCGCTTCGAGGCCTCGCAGCCGTTGGAGCCGCAGATCGAAGCGCTGTTCGCGCTGGCACGCGGGCGCGGCAACGAGGGGCTGGTGCTCAAGAGCGTCGAGGCGCCCTACGAGGCGGGGCGGCGCGGCGCGTCGTGGCGAAAGGTGAAGAAGGCGGGCGGCACGCTCGACGTGGTGGTGACCAAGGTCGAGTGGGGTCACGGCAAGCGCCTGGGAGTGCTGTCGGACTACACCTTCGCGGTGTGGGACGGGGGCGAGCTCAAAGACATCGGCAAGGCGTACAGCGGGCTCACCGACGTCGAGATTTCAGCGCTCACCACCCGCTTCGAGGCGCTCACCATCGAGCGGCACGGCGGCATGCACGTGGTGACGCCCGAGGTGGTCATCGAGGTGGCGTTCGACGGGCTGCAGAAGAGCAAGCGCCACGCGAGCGGGTTCTCGATGCGGTTTCCCCGCATTCACCGGGTGCGCGACGACAAGCGCCCCGAAGACGCCGATACGCTCGAAGCGGCGCGCGCCATCTTCGAGGCGCAGGTGGCGAGCGGCCACCGCGAGGGCGAGTGAGGCGGGGCGGGCGGCCGGGACAGCCGCCGCCCGGCGCTCGAGGGCCTGCGCGGCGCCGGCAGGGCGCCAGCGCGAGCGACGCTCACCTCAGCGAAAGAACTGGCCGAGGTCGTAGTTCGACGGGCGCTTGGCGAGATCTTCAGGCGAGACGCCGTGCACGTTCTTCACCGAGCGATCGGCGCCGGCGAGCATCAGCGCCCAGACGGCGTTGCCCTCGGCTTCGCCGCGGAAGGTCGAGAGCGCCTTGAAGAGCGGCGTCTCGTCGCGGTGATCTTTCGCGTCGATGACGGCGCCCTTGTCGATGAGCAGCTGAACCACCTCGGCGAGGTGGGCCTGGGCCGCGAAGTGCAGCGCGGTCTCGCCCTCGCGGTCTTGGCGCTTCACGTCGACGCCGTTCTCGAGCAGCAGCTTGGCGAGGTCGGCGCGCTTCTCGAGCACCGTCTCCATGAGCAGCGTGCGGCCGTCGGGGCCGGTGTGGTTCAAGTCGACCTTGTGGTGCAGCATGATCTCGATGGCGCGGGGGTCGCCGCTCCACAGCACCTGCAATGGATCTTCTTGGGGCTTTTTCTTCATCGCACGCTCTCGAGTGGTGGAAAGTCCCACCTTAACGGGCTTCGCCTCGCGGCGTTGGGTTGGCTTAGGGTGGGGCCTGCCGTGGTGCTCCCCTGCGCAAAGTGCGGGAAAGACGTGCCGCTCGGGGCGAGCTCCTGCCCCAGCTGTGGCGCGACCCTCGCCTCGATGGTGCTCTCGAAAGAGCGCCGCGGGCTCACCAAGACGCTGATCGGCAAGGCGGTCGAGCTGCGCAACTCGATTCCCTGGGCGAACCCGTCGCAGATCGTGCTCCTCGAAGACCCGCGCCGGCCCGGCAAGAAGAAGGTGCGACCGGTGGCCCGCATCGTCATCGCGCTCCTGGTGCTGGGGCTCGCCGCCGAGACGCTCTACCTGTTCACCCGGCCGCCCACCGAGGTGTTCGAGGTGGTGGCCGCTCCGCCCGAGACCCGGCCGACCGAGCCCCGCGTGGCCCAGGCCCGCCGCGACGAGCCCAGGGTCGAAGAGAAGAAAGCCGAAGAGCCCAGAGCCGTCGAGAAGAAGGTCGAAGAGAAGAAGGGCGACGCGCCCCACCCCGTCGTGGCCGCACCGCCGAAGTCCACCGCGCCCGCCGCGGCTCCCGCGAAGTCGGCGCCGCCTCCGGCGAAGACCCCGGCTCCGGCGAAGGCGGCTGCCACGCCGGCCCCAAAGGGCCCCGGCACGCTGGTGGTGGTGACCCGCCACCAGGGCAAGCCGGTGACCGGCGCCACGGTGCGCATCAACGGCGTGAGCCTGGGCCAGACGCCGGTCAACACCGCGGTACAGCCCGGCGTGTACACGGTGAAGGTCGACAAGCCCGGCTTCAAGGTCGAGAAGCGCGCCGACGTGGCGGTGACCTCGAGCAAGAAGAGCGTCGTGACCGTCGACCTGAAGAAGTAGCCGGTCAGGGTGACGGCGGCTTGCGGGAGTTGAGCACGACGTCTGGCCCGGAAAAGTCTGCCTGCGCCACTCGCGCTCGGCAGCCCGGGCGTGGTGACGGTCGCGTCCCCGAGGCCTCACCGGCCGCCTTGAGCTCGCCGGCGGACAAACATCGCCGGCACGTCACGTCCCAGGCCGCCGAGCTCGCGTCTGGCCCGCTGATGCCGACGGTCGCGGGAACAGCCGCGAAAGAGAATCGCCGAGGGGCGGGTAGCGACCCGACGGCGCCGATTCTTTTGCGAGTTTGTTCCCGCTTCGACCGCGCGCTGCGCGCTCAGAGCAGGTGAAACCCTCTCAGGGCCGGTGCGTTCACAGCAGCGCGCCGAGAAACAGCGCATAGGTGAGGTCGGCGACCTTCTTGTTCTCGCGCCGCGCCTGCCGGCGCAGCGCCTTGGGCAGCGGGCAGCGCTCGCCGGTGTTCGGGTCGAGCAGCTGCGCGTAGCCGCGGGGCGAGTAGTCGACCACCTTCCACCCGTGAGGTGAGAGCGCGTGGCAGAGGTCTTCGGTGAGCTGGTGGTGCAGCGCTCGGCTGAGCCGCTCGTTCTCGGCGAGCAGGCGCTCGCACGACCAGCCCTTCGCGCTCTCGGCCCAGCCGCGCGCCTGCAGGTAGCTCACCTGCCGGGCCTTGCCCATGCCTCCGATGTGCCGCTCGAGCCTCATCGCGCTGCTCGCCCGCGACTGGGGGAGCAGCTCACAGCTCGAGGCCCAGCTGGGCGCCGCCGCTCACGCCGGTGCGCGGGGCGGTGCCGCCCAGCTCGGTCTGAAAATCGGGCAGCGGCTGCAGCGCCTGGCGCAGGGCGAGGTTGCCGCGCAGCCACAGCCACGGAGTGAACCGCACCTCGAGGGCCAGCGCCGCGCCGAGCTCGTGGCCCGAGACGCCCAGGGCCCAGCCGACCGGGCTCTGCATGAACCAGCTGCCCCGCAAGAGCCCGCGAAAGCGCCAGTGCGGCTGAAACGACAGCGAGAGATAGGCGCTGCGCCCCGGCAGCCAGCCCACCTCTTCGGCGTACCCCAGCGCCAGCCCGCCCAGCCGGCCGAACGCCCGAGGCACGATGAGCTGCGGCCCCACCCGGGCCTGCCACAGCCTGCTGTCGAAATCGTGCGCGAAGTTGCCCGCCACGCCCACCGAGAACGCGCTGCCATCGAAGAACGCCGAGAGGTCGGCGTGCAGGCCGCGGGCGCCCGGAGCGGGAGCCCCCACCTCCAACACGTCTCCTGCGGCGAGCCCGCGATACCGGACCCCCAGCCACAGCCGCAGTCGGTCGGTGGGCCGCAGCGACAGGTCGAGCCTCGCGAAGTCGAGCAGGCCGGGAGCGGTGGTGCCGAGCACCGCGAGCTGGGCCTGAAGGTGAATGTCGAACGACCGACCCGCCCAGGCGTTGACCGCCACGCCGAGCTCGAAGCGCCCGCCCAGGCCGTCGCGCAGCGCCCAGTCGAGGCGCAGCTCGGGCTGCACCCAGAAGGCCTGCGCCCCCTCACCGCGCGAGAAGCGCGCGCTGGCGTAGGCCCCCGCCGTCCACTGGGTGAGGGTGGGCTCGAGCGTGAGCTGCCGCGGCAAGAGGCCCGCGAACAGCCCGCCCTGCAGGTTGCCCGAGGCGCTCTTCACCCCGGCCTGGGCGCCGTCGATGATCGACATGCCCGGGGCGTGCCGCACGAAGATGCGCCCCACCGCCGCCTCGAAGCGGCCGCCGTCTCGCCAGGCCAGCTCGAGCTGACGCACGAACACCTGGGCCGGCGCGGCGTACGGCGAAGCGAAGCGCGCGGGCCTCTGGTTCCACCACAGCACGCTCAGGTCGGCCGAGGCGCGCAGCCCCCGCCAGATGCGCACGTCGGTCACCCGCGCGTCGACCCGCTCGAGCTGGTACGTCGAGCCCGAGGCGAGGTCGGCCCAGGTGGCGTGCGAGAGCACCACCGAGAGCCAGGTCGCGGCGCCGCTCGCCGCGCCCGGCCCTGCCGTGAAGTCGACCAGCGGCGCCTCGGTGTCACCCAGCGCATCGCGGCGCGCGGCGAGCTCGCGCGCGTCGGGCAGCGCCGGCAGCGGCTGGGCGGCCGGCTTCGCCTTGCGCTGCGCCGAGATGCGGTCGCCGATCTCGAGCGGGGGCCCCTGGCAGGTGGCGCCGTGCTCGGTGACCTGCGCCACCACGCACACCCCGACCGGGCGGCCTGCCCGCGTGGCCTGCAGCTGGGTGCCGACGGTGAGACCGTCGGCGCTCCCGCGATCGACGAAGGTGTCGCCCTCGGTGACGTAGGTGACCTGCCCGGGCCCTGCCTCGGGTGCTTTGACCGGCGCGAGGAGCGCGCCCTCGGGCACCTTGGGTGCGCGCCGCGGCCCGCGCGACGCGGCGAGCAGCTCGACCAGCAGCAGGGCGGTGGCAGCGAGCATCGGTCAGTCGAACTGGTGGCACTGCGCGCACTTCGGGTTGGAGCACTGAAAGCCGGCCGCGGCCGGGTTGGTGGCGGGGTGCTGCCGCTGCAGGCGCTCGCCGCAGCTGTGCTCGTGGCACGAGACGCAGGCCGCGGTGCCGGTGGCGCAGCTGTTGGGCGCGGTGGCGGGCAGCGCGCTGTGGCACTGCGCGCACGCGACCTCTGCGTGAGGCCCGCTCGAGATGCGGAAGCAGGCGTCGTGACCGGGGAAGCGGGCGGGCTTGAAGGCCAGCGCGCCGTGGCAGGTCTGGCACGGCTGGGTGAACTGGAAGGTGGTGTGGTCGACCCCGGTGCCGGCGGTGCGGGCCAGGTCGGCCTGGTGGCACGAAGCGCACTGCACGATGGCCCGCGAGAAGCGGCGCTCGCGGGCGGCCGAGTGGCACTCCTGGCAGGGCATCACCCCGTGCGCGCCGAGCAGCGGAAACGCGGTGCGCCGGTGCGCGTCGGCGTCGAACGCGCTGGCCCAGCTGCTCTCGTCGTGGCAGCCCTCGCACCGGCCACCCAGGTCTCCGGCGTGCACGTCGAGGTGGCAGGCCGCGCACTGCCGGCCCACCGGCACCGAGAAGTCGGCGGCGTGGCAGCCGCGGCAGTCGACCCGCACGTGCTGCCCCTTCAAGGGGAAGCCGGTCTTGTCGTGGTTGAAGCGCACGTCTGACCACGAGGCGGTGACGTGGCAGGCCGAGCAGCGGGTGCCCGCCGCGTGGCTCGGGGCCGGCACCAGCGCCGCGCCCCGCTTCGGCGCGTCGGGAGCGCCTGAGAGAAAGGTGAGCAGCAGCAAGGCGGGCATCATGGCTCGAACCCCGTGAACGCGCCGTTGTGGAAGTCAGAGTGGCAGCCCTCGCACTCGCGCGCCAGCGGCTTGAAGCGCTGCACCACCACCCTGGCCTTGAGCTCGACCTTCTTGTGGCACGCCTCACACGCCACCTGGGCGTGCTTGCCCTCGAGCAGGTAGTCGGTGAACGGCGGCTCATGTCGAAACGCGCTGGCCGGCTTGAACGCCGCGGTCGAGTGGCAGCGCTCACACTCGGTCTTGCCGGCGCGCTCGAGCTGGCCGGCGTGCGCATCGGCGTGGCACCCCGCGCAGGTCAGCGCCAGCCCGCGGTACTTCACCGGCCCGCCCTTCTTGTCGGGTGCGTGGCACTTGTCGCACGCGACCTCGGCATGCTTGCCGGTGAGCGGGTAGCGGCTGTCTTTCGCGTGGTCGAAAGTGAGGCGGCTGAACGAGGCCGGCTGATGGCAGCTGGCGCACGGCTTGTCCTTCAGCTGGCCCTGGTGCACGTCGCCGTGGCAGCTGTCGCAGCGCTCGAGCGCCCCCTTGAAGTCGATGGCCACCAGGCTGAACAGCGCCGGCCGCTTCTTGCGCTTGAGCTCGGCGCGCACCGGCAGCGGCACCTTGTCGGCGAGCGAGGCCTGGCGGGGGTGGCAGCGCAGGCAACCCACCACGGCGTGCGCGGCATCGAGCGGGTAGCGGGTCTTCTGGTGCTGGGTGAGTCCGAAGCGCACCGGCAGAAAGCCGTCGACGCTGTGGCAGCTCTCGCAGTCGGGGCCCGCGCGCCCGGCAGCGGCCTTGAGCTGGCCTTCGTGGGCGTCGGGGTGGCAGTCGCCGCAGTCGTCGTGGGCCAGGCCCTTGAACTTCGCCGCCTGCCCGGGGAAGGGCCCATGGCAGGCCCGGCACTCGACCTCGAGGTGCTCGCCCTTCAAGGGGAAGCGGGTCTTCTCGTGAAAGGCGCGCTCCTGCGAGGCGTTGCGGATCACCGACCAGGCCTCGGTCGAGTGGCAGCTGGCGCACTTGGGGCCGAAGCGACCCTCGTGCACGTCTTTGTGGCACGAGGTGCAGGCCTTGAACTCGAGCGGCGCGTACTTGAGAAACGTCTCGGAGACCGGTGCGGGGAAGACGGTCTTCGCGGTCTGCTCGTCGCGCACCCGCGCGTGGCACTTGTCGCAGGCGACTTTGCGGTGCTTGCCGGTGAGCGGGTAGTCGGTCTTGGCGTGGTCGAACTGGGGCGCCGGCTTCCACGCCTTGGTGATGTGGCAGCTCTGGCACTGCTGGCCGACCTGGTCGCGGTGCTCGTCGAAGTGGCAGCCGACGCAGGGGTTGGGCAGCCCGAGAAACGTCTCTTGAGCGGGGTGCTTCTCGAGAAAAGCCAGAATCGGAGCGGCGCTGATGCGCCGCTTCTCGTGGCACTTGCCGCACTCGAGCGGCGAGTGGGCGCCGGTGAGCGGCCAGCCGGTGCGGCTGTGGTTGAAGCCCTTCTTGCCGCCGGTGCCCCAGTTGATGAGCTGCAGCGAGGCGCCCTGGTGCTCGTGGTGGCACTTCTCGCAGTTGCGGTCGGCGGTGGCGATGCGCCCGTGAAAGCCGCTGCCCTTGGTGATCGAGGGCTTGAGCTCGGTGTGGCACGCCAGGCAGGACTCTTGAGAGAGCTGCTTGCCGGCCGGGTGGCACAAGGTGCAGTTGGCGAGCCCGTCGAGCTCGGCGTGCGGCCTGGCCAGGTCTCCGGGAGAGAAGATGTCGGCGCGCGCGGCGAGCGGCGCCCCCAGCCAGAGCAGCAGCGCCAGGGCTCGCACCCTCGCTCGGCTCAGGAAAAGACCCACTTGTACCCGAGGTAGAGCGAGAGGGCGATGTGCGCGCTGATCAGCCCCACCAGCACCACCGCCAGCACCACGTGCAGCACCCGCCACACCGACATCAGCCGCTTAAGCGCGTGAAAGAACCCCACCTGCACGTGCAGCAGCCGCAGCCGGTGAAACGCGTCGACGAAGTCGAGGTAGTGCCCCTTCTTGCTGAACATCGGCCGGGTGCGGCGCAGCTCGGCCGCGTCGAAGAGCCGCTGCAGCGGCAGCCGCGCCAGCTGCCCCAACAAGACGCCTTCGGGCTTCTGGGTCGCGCGGTCGAGCAGCGTGTTGATCTTGAGCACGTCGGTGGTGTCGCGGGTCATCTTCTGCACCCGCAGCTTGAGCCGCTCGAAGCGCGCGCTCAGTTCGCCCAGCTCGATCGCCCGCCCCTCACCCGACGGAATGAGCCCGAAGATGAAGCGCCCGATCGCGCCGGTGAGCACCACGATGGCCAGCGCCACCGAGGTGATGGTGGCCACGGTGTTGTTCGACTGAAAGGCGGCGTGAAACGCCACCACCGCCGGCGCGAGAAAGCCGACGAACTGGTGAAAGGTGAGCCAGCCGCGAATCGGGCCCGCGCCCTTGAACGCGCGCACCCGCTTGCGCACCGCGTAGAGAAAGTTCGACATCATCACCACCGTGGCGACGATGCCGATGCCGTGGCCCCACAGCCCGGCGGGCCGCAAGAGCGCGTGCGCCGCCGAGTAGCGGCGCATCGGCACGGGAATTCGGTAGTAGTCCCACCCCACCACCGCGAGCCCGGCGACCACGGTGAGGGCGATCGCGAACAGCACCAGCGGCAACAACCGCGGCTTGTCTTCGAGCGCGCCGCCCCGCTTCGCCCGCGCCTGCCCCTTCTGCTGGCCGGTGTAGCGCTTGAGCGAGATCTGGTTCGCCTCGAGAAACTTGGCGGGGAGCTCACCGCCCAGGCAGGCGAGCACGAAGTCGTTGGGCAGCTCGATCGGGCGGCCCTGGTGCTCGAGGGTCACCGCGCCGGGGGTGACGCGCTTGATGGCCGAGGGCAGAAAGGCGTGCATGCGGCCCTCGGCCACCAGCTCTTTGAAGCGGCGCTTGTTGGCCTCGCGGCACTTGCCGAAGTCGGGCTGGCGGTAGCTGAGGGCCACCTCGGCGTCGGTCTCTTCGACCAGCTGAATCGCGGCCTCGAGGGCCGAGTCGCCGCCGCCCACCACCAACACCCGCGAGCCCTCGTACTGCTCGGGGTCGATGAGGCTGTAGGCCACCTTGGGCAGGTCGTCGCCGGGCACGCCCAGCTTGCGCGGCGTGCCGCGGCGGCCGATGGCCAGCACCACCTTGCGGGCGCGCACCACGCCGCGCGAGGTGTCGAGCTCGAACGCGCCGTCTTCGCCGCGCACCGCGGTCACCTTGGTGCCGGTCTCGACCTTCACGCCGGACTTGTCGATGGCGTGCTCCCAGGTCTCGAGCAGCTCTTCTTTCGAGATGAGCTTGCGACCGAACTTGCCGATGAACGGCATCTCGACCTGCTCGGTCATCACCACCTTCTGCCGCGGGTAGTGCGCGATGGTGCCGCCGACGGTGTCTTGCTCGAGCACCCGAAAGGTGTGCCCGCCCTTCTTGAGCCCCAGCGCCAGCGCGAGCCCTGCGGCGCCCGCGCCCACCACCGCCACGTCGACCTGATCCGCCCCCGCCTTGGCGCGCGCCTGCCCGTCGAAGCGGCTGGCCAGCTGCAGGCCCTGGGTCACCGCGTTCTTGATCAGGCCCATGCCGCCGAGCTCGCCGATGATGTGCACGCCCTTGCGGCTGGTCTCGAAGAACTCGTCGGTCTCGGGCAGGTCGACGCCGCGCTCCGAGGTGCCGAACACCAGGGTGATGGCGTTGACCGGGCACTCGAGCGCGCACTTGCCGTGGCCGATGCAGGCCGCGGCGTCGATCAGCGCGGCCTTGCCGTTGACCACTCCGAGAATGTCGCCCTCGGGGCAGACCTGGAGACACGAGAGGCTGCCGATGCACTTGTCGGCGTCGATGACCGGGTGGAGCGTCGCCGGCAGGTGTCGATTCTCGGAGATCGCCTCGGCGAGCGCCGCGGCGTCGGCCTGCTCGCGCCGGGCGCGTACCCGCAACACCCACACCATGGCGATGGCCCCGCTGACCAGCAGGGCGGTGACACCGATGACATCGAGACCCATGAGTAGCCGCTATTCGTACCCGAACCCTGCCTGCTGAAGGCAGCGATCTCGTACATTGTGGATCGAGATGGGCACGAAACGGTTCGGAAAATACCAACTGCTGCGCGAGCTGGCCTCGGGAGGCATGGGAGAAGTGTTCCTCGCGCGGCAGGCGGGCCTGGCGGGGTTCCAGAAGCCGGTGGTGCTCAAGCGAATTCTCGCGCACCTTGCCAGAGAGCCGGCGTTCGTCGAGATGTTCTTGAACGAGGCGCGCCTGGCCGCCCTGCTCCAGCACGCCAACGTGGTGCAGATCTTCGAGCTCGGCCAGGAGCAGGACACCTACTTCATCGCGATGGAGCTGGTGCACGGCCGCACCTTGCGCCAGATCGGTGAGCGGCTCTCGAAGCTCGGCCGGCCCTTTCCGCCAGGGCAGCTGGCGCGCATCGCTTCGCAGGCGCTGCTGGGCCTTCACTACGCGCACCAGCTGCGCGACGACGCCGGCGAGGCGCTCCACATCATTCACCGCGACGTGACCCCCGAGAACGTCATGGTGGGGTTCGACGGGAGCGTCAAGATGCTCGACTTCGGCATCGCGAAGGCGAGCAGCCTGGTCGGCGATACCCGCGCGGGCGTGCTCAAAGGCAAGGTCGCGTACCTCGCGCCCGAGATGCTGGTCGGCGGCGGCTACGACGCGCGGGTCGACCTGTGGGCGATGGGCGTCACCCTCTACGAGCTGCTGGCCGGTCAGCGCCCGTTCGATTCGACGCACGCGCCCGCGCTGGTGAAGCAGATCGTCACCGAGCGCCCGGTGCCGCTCTCGGCTCGCGCCACGCAGCTGCCGCCCGAGCTGGGCGCCATCGTCGAGCGCGCCATGAGCAAGGCGCCCGAGCAGCGCTTCGGCAGCGCCGAAGAGATGGGGGCCGCGCTCGAGCACCTCGCCGCCACGCAAGGGGTGGCGCTGAGCAACACCGAGACCCGCGCCTTCATGCGCGAGCTGTACGGAGCCGAGGCCGACGAGAACCCGGTGGCCGTGACGCCGAGCCGCCCCGAGGTGAACGCCACCCCGACCCTCGCCGACCGCCCGCTGCGCTCGGGGCGGTGGGCGCGGTGGGCGCGGCTGGCGCGGCGCGCCCTGCGCCACGGGTGGAAGTCGGCCACCGCCGGGGCGCTGCTGCTGCTGGGCGGGTGGTGAGCGTGGGGGCGAGGCCGGGCGTGTCGCTCGCCCGGCTCAAGCTCGGCGCATTCATGTAGATTGCCGCGCGGCTCATGGCAGAACAGCGTTTCGGCAAGTACACCCTGGTCAAGCTCCTCGCGTCGGGTGGCATGGGAGAGATCTTCCTGGCGCGGCAAGAAGGCCCCCAGGGCTTTCAGAAGCCGGTGGTGATCAAGCGCATCTTGAAGCACCTCGCCGAAGAGCCGACCTTTCGGGAGATGTTTCTCAACGAGGGGCGGCTGGCGGCGCTGCTGATGCACCCCAACGTCACCCAGATCTTCGATCTGGGCATGGAGCAGGGCGCCTACTTCCTCGCGATGGAGTTCGTTCGCGGCCACACCCTGCGGGCGGTGAGCTCACGGCTGAAGAAGGCGGGCCGCGAGTTTCCCCCGGCGTATGCCGCGCGCATCACCGCCGCGGCGCTGCACGGGCTGCACCACGCGCACACGCTCAAGGGAGAGAACGGCGAGCCGCTGGGCATCGTTCACCGCGACGTCAGCCCCGACAACGTGATGGTCGGCTTCGACGGCTCGGTGAAGGTGCTCGACTTCGGAGTGGCCAAGGCGGCGGCGCTGGCCGGCAGCACCCTGACCGGCATGGTGAAGGGCAAGCACGCGTACATGTCGCCCGAGCAGCTCGACGGCGCGGCCGTCGATGCCCGCACCGACGTGTGGGCCGCGGGGGTGATGCTCTACGAGCTGGTGGCAGGCCGGCGCCCCTTCCCCGCTGAAGAAGACCGCGTGCTGGCCAAGCAGATCGCCTCACAAGAGCCGCCGCCGCTCGAGACGCTGGCGCCCGACGCCGCGGCGCTCGCGCCGATCGCCCATCGCGCGCTGGAAAAGAACGCCGCGCGCCGCTTTCCCACCGCCGAGCTGATGGCCACCGCCCTCGAGCGCTACTGCACCGCGGCCCAGGTCTCGCTCACCAACGCCGAGACCGCCACCTTCATGCGGCAGCTGTTCGGCGACGAGGCCAACCCCAGCGGCGGCCACCCCGCCGTCAGCGCGAAGGCGCCGCTGGCCGAGGCTCCCGAGGCGCCCTCGGGGCTGTACCTGTCGGCCATCAACCCGATTCACCCGACCAAGATGTCGCAGGTGTTCTCGGGGGTGAAGCGCCTGCGGTGGAGGGCGCTCGGGGTGGGCATCGCGGCCGCAATCTGCATGCTGTCGATAGGCTTCGGCCTGGCGATGCTGGGGGCCCGCCGCACCGAGATCACCGCGCCCCGGTCGACCCCATCGCCGCGCTGCCCGAGCCTGATCCATCGGCACCGGTCGACCCGGCGCCCTTCGACCCCAGCGCGCCGGTGCCCGGCGAAGAACCGCCCTCGACCCCCAAGCCCGCGCCGCCTGCAGAGGTACGCGGCCCGCGCGGCAAGGTCGACCTGCGCGTCAAGCCGTGGGCCGAGGTCTTCGAAGGCAGCCGCAGCTACGGGGTGACGCCGATGCCTCCGTTCGAGCTGCCCGCAGGCAAGCATGTGCTGATCTTGAAGAACACCGACCTCTCGCTCGCGCGCAAGGTCAGGGTGAAGGTGCCGCGCGACGGCACGGTGACGGTACGGGTCGATCTGCGGAAGTAGGGCATTCGCCCTGTGCACGGCAGTGGGCACTTTGGGGGGGCATCGAGATCTCCAGCGCGCCCTGGCAGAATCCAGACTTCGCCACCCCAGCAGCCTGCCTGATGCCGACCCGGTGGCGGTACAACACGACTCTGAGGTGACCGCGCGATGAGAATCTCCTCACTCCACTGGGTCGCGGTACTGGCACTGGCGGCTGCATTGGGCTGCTCGAACGGGCCCGTCGGCCCCGGCACCAAGGGCATCACCCCCGAGCGGCACACCTGGTTTCCCATCACCGCGGGCAGCAGCCACGAGCTGGGCCGCGCCGCGCTCGACGGCCCAATCACCTGCGAGTCGTGTCACGCCAGCACCAACTCCGACTTCAAGCAGTTCTCGTGCACCGCCTGTCACGAGCACCCTCAAGACGTGACCGACCGGCTGCACCTCGCGGTCACCGCCTACGAGTACGGGCCGCAGACCTGCCTGACCTGCCACTCGAGCGGTGAGCGCATCGCCTTCACCCACTCGGGCATCACCTCGATGTGCGCCAGCTGCCACGACGTGGGCACCCTGTTCGCCGCGCTGCCCAAGACCGGCTTCACCCACCCCGACATGCGCGGCAGCGACTGCGCCAGCTGCCACGTCACCACCACCTGGCAGGGGGCGAGCGACGCGCCGCTCGACGCCCACGACCCGGCCAACGACATCAGCCTCGATGGGCTGGTGCCGGTGTGGTCGGGCACCACCATGGCCGCGCTGAACGTCAACAGCCAGGTGCTGCAGATGCGCATGAACCACGCCACCCCCAGCTCCCCGCTGCGGCGATGAGCGCGTGCACCAACTGCCACGTCGACGCGGCGAAGGGCGTCTACACCCAGGCGCAGCTCCACTACTCGCTGATCGACCTGGGCGTGACGCCGACCGGCTGCAGCGACTGCCACGCGGTGAGCGCGCCGGTGGGCTTCGTGGGCCCGCCGGCCTCGAGCCCGCCGCGCAACCCCGCCTCGGGTGAGATGCGCCACGAGGCCGTGCTCTGGTCGTCTGGCGCGCCCGGCACCCAGGCGCTGGTGTCGACCGATTGCCGGCTGTGCCACCTGATGCCCACCACCGACTTCGCCTCGACCTTCGAGAACTCGATCGACGGTGGTGCGCCGGCCCAGTACCACTCCTCGCTCACCGCCGCCGGGCAGGCGCAGCCCGCGCAGTGCCTCGACTGCCACGCCAACACGCGACCGGTGACGCTGGTGCAGGTCGGCGCGGGCTTGACCTTCGATCACCAGGCCGGCCCGGCGCTGGGCGAGTGCAAGACCTGCCACGTCGCGGCGCCCGGCACCACCTGGGCGGGCGGCCAGTACCACGCGGGCGCTCCCACCCCCACCACCTGCCTGCCCTGCCACGAGGCCGAGCGGCCCACCTCGACCGCGGGCTGGGCGGCGGGCTTCACCCGCTCGCCGTTCGACTACGTCACCAACGCCAAGGGCATCACCCACGGCGCCGGGGGCGACTGCCAGACCTGCCACACCAGCACCACCGACTGGGCGGGCGCCAACTTCTCCCACGGGCCGAGCACGCTGGCCGCGACCCAGTGCGTGACCTGCCACACCACCCAGCGCCCCGACCTGTTGCCCGGCACCGACGCGGGCGTGATGGGCGCGCTGCTCGGGTTCGATCACTCGACCAGCGGCAGCGGCGACTGCTTCGGGTGTCACCAGTCGACGGTGAAGGGCGGCCGGTACGTCAACCTCTACGGCCCCGGGGCGATGACCGCGAATAACATTCGCGGCGGCGACTGGGACGGCGGCGTGGCCTACCCCGGCTCGTTCGTCAGCTCGACCGACGAGTTCATCACCGTGACCCAGACCACCTTGAACCGCTCGGGGGCCAACAACCTGGTCACCAGCACCAGCTCGGTGCTGGCCACGCTCTACAACGGCATGCTGCACACCTCGTCGATCATCGACGCGCGGCTGAGCCCCGGGCCCACCGGCAGCCCCGACTACAACAGCTGCTGGCACTGCCACACCAACACCGCCGGCACGGTGACCGCGTACTCCAACGGCAAGTATCACGCGGCGCTGACCAACTTCAGGGCCACCCCGGGCGGCACGGTGACGCCCATCGCCCAGCCCACCACCAACTGCGGCGACTGCCACGCGGTGATGCTGCCGCAGAAGATCGTGCAGAAGGGCACCACCAACCTCCAGCCGATGGACCACGCGGCCCAGTTCACCGCCACGGTGAACATCGGCGGGCAGATGGTGAGCCGCGTCTCGCAGCTCGACTGCCACCACTGCCACGCCAACCCGGGCAACAGCTGGGCCGACGGCCAGTTTCACTCCAAGATTGGCAGCGCGACCCCCACCGAGTGCGTGGGCTGCCACTACCCGCTGATGGCCGACGCCGCCAAGGCCGACGTGACCCAGGGCACCACCTTCAAGATGAGCCACCGCTCGGTGCAGCTCACCACCCAGAGCTGCGCCACCTGCCACACCGGCGCGCTGGGCCGCGCGGCAGGCGGCCTCACCGCGGCCCAGTGGCGCACCTCGGCGACCGCGCTCGCCACCTACCACCCCAACCTCACCGCCCAGCCCGGCGCCTGCCTCGACTGCCACGCGGTGAGCCAGCCGGCCGCGGCCACCCAGGGCACCGTCAGCTACGCGCTGGCGATGGGCATGACCACCACCAACCAGGCCCAGTGGATGAACCATGCCTCGGGCCAGCTGGCGGGCAAAGACTGCAGCGTGTGCCACGCCGCCGACGCCAAGGCGTCGGGCGCGGCGTGGAACCGGGCGGCGAAGTTTCACGGCCCGGTGGCGAACGCCACCACCTGCCGCGAGTGCCACGGCCTGACGAACGGCAAGGGCACGGTCGCCGGCACCAACAACAACCTGCCCACCGGGCTCAACGACAGCAAGACCATCACCACCGCCAGCGCGGCCACCGGCAAGGCCGGGCTGCATGACCAAATCACCCACACCGACATCAACGTGAGCGGCGCCGACTGCAAGGTCTGCCACACCCAGCAGGGCCAGTCGGGCACCGCCGGGGTGACCGGCAAAGAGTGGGCGCAGGCCAGCTTCCACAAGAACATCACCGCGCTGACCTTGAACGGCACCACCGGCCGCTGCAGCAACTGCCACCTCAACGTGAAGCCCGGCACTGGCTACACCATGCAAGACCACGCGGCCTTCGGGGCCACCGGGCAAGACTGCAGCAGCTGCCACGCCTTCCCGGGCACCTCGGCCACCACCCCCAACTGGCTGGGCGCCACCGGCGCACACGCCTCGACCGGCCCGACCACCGCCTCGGCCCTCGCCTGCGAGACCTGCCACGGCCAGGGCGGCAGCTCGTCGCGGCACCTGAGCGTGGCGACCGCGCAGCACTACGGCGGCATCGCCAACGGCAACAAGTGCGTCTCGTGCCACATCGACTTCACCGACTTCAAGGGCCCGGTCACCAACGTGAAGTACGCGCACACCAACGCGACCGCCAACTCGGCCGCCGGGTGCCAGGGCTGCCACAAGTTCGCGTCGTCGCTGTACACCACGCTGACCACCACGCCGCCGCTCAGCCACCCCACCGCCAGCGGCGGCCACCAGTTCAGCCAGTCTTTCAGCGTGACCGGCTCGAAGAGCGGCGACAGCTTCACCTCGACGCACAACGACACCAACCTCACCCTCTGCGGCAACTGCCACAAGTACGCGAGCACCACCTCGACCACCAACGTGTGGTCGTTCGCGCACGACCCGTCGAACCCGGGCATCAGCCACAGCAAGAGCAGCTCGGGCTGCAACAAGTGCCACTGAAGTAGGGCGCGCCCCGGGGCGGCCGCTATAGGGCCTCTCCAGGAGATGAAAGCGAACGGCTGCAAGGTGCTGGTGGTCGATGACGACCCCGCCAACCGCGACCTGTTGTCGGGGGGCGCTCGAAGAGCAGGGGCTACGTGGTGACCATGGCCGAGAACGGGGCCGCGGCCATCACCGTGCTCGAGGGCGGCTTCGACCCCGACCTCATTCTCACCGACCTGATGATGCCGGTGATGAGCGGGTGGGACTTCTGCAAGACGCTCAAGGGCCGTGCGGCGTGGCGGTCGATACCGGTGGTGGTGCTGTGCGGCATGACGCCCGACCAGCGCGGCAAGCTGCAGGTCGAGGGCGCGTTCGAGAAGCCCACCCACCTGCCCACCCTCTTCGGTCGCATCGCTGAGCTGTGCGGCGTCTGAACGTCGGCCCGGTGGCCGAGGTCGCGCTGGTCATCGCCATCGTGGCGATCGGCAAGCCGGTGTGGATACCGGTCACCCTCGCCTTCTACTTCGCGTTCATCCTCACTCCGCCCTCTGACGCGCTCGAGCGCCGCGGCGCCTCGCGGCTGGTCTCGCTGCTGGTGGTGGTGGGCGCGGCGATGACGCTGTTTCTGGTGTTGAGCTCGATTCTGGTCTCGCAGGCGGCCGACCTCGCCACCCAGCTCCACACCTACTCGGCGCAGATCAACCAGAAGCTGGCCCGGCTGGGCGGCATCGGCCTGGTCGAGAACTTTCGCCGCGCGATGGACCAGCTGGGCGCGGCCTTCGCGCCCGACTCCGAGGCGTCGCTGCCCACCACCGCGGTGCGCATCGCCGAGACGCCGCGGCTGTGGCAGCGGCTCGAAGAGGCGGTGCGGCCGATTCTCGAGCCCATCGCGATGAGCGGGCTGGTGCTGGTGCTCACCCTCTTCGTGCTGGGCCGGCGCGAAGACCTGCGCGCGCGCATGATTCGGCTGGCCGGCCCGCAGAACGTCACCGTCACCACCCGCACCATGGACGAGGCGGTGCGCCGCATCAGCCACCTGCTGCTCACCCAGGTGTGGATCAACGCCGCCTTCGGCGCAGTGCTGGCGGTGGCGCTGCACCTGATCGGCATTCCCTACGGGCTGCTGTGGGGCTTCATCGCCGGGCTGTTGCGGTTCGTGCCGATGCTCGGCGCGGCCATCGCGGTGCTGCTGCCCTCGCTCATCGCCTTCGCCATCTTCCCCGGCTGGCGCGAGACCGCGTGCACGGTGGTGCTGTTCGTGTTCGCCGACATCGTGGTGGCGAACTTCGTCGAGCCCCTGGTGCTGGGCCGGCGCACCGGCGTCTCGTCGCTGGCGCTGCTCATCTCGGCCGTCTTCTGGACGTGGATGTGGGGGCCCGTCGGGCTGGTGCTCGCCACCCCGCTCACCGTGTGCGCGGCGGTGATGGGCCGCAACGTTCCGCAGCTGGCGTTTCTCACCGTGCTGCTGGGAGACGAGCCGGGCTTGAACGCCGAGGTGAACTTCTACCAGCGGGTGCTGGCCCAGGCGCTGCGCGACGCCGAGCGCATCGGCCGCGCCGAAATCTCGAAGAGCTCGCTGGCCTCTGCGCTCGACGCCCTGCTGGTGCCGGCGCTGGCGCTGGCCGGCCGCGACCAGAACCAGCAGGCCATCGACGACGCCACCGCCGAGCGGGTGGTGGGCGACGTGGGCAAGGTGCTCGCGGCCCTCGCGCCCCCCGCCTCGGCGAAGGTCGCGCACCCGGTGCTGGGGTTGGCCGCCGAGACCCGCTCTGACGCGGTGCTGCTGCAGATGCTGGCGATGGTGGGCGGCGGGCGCGTCGAGGCGCAGCCCCCCGCCGAGCGCGCCGCGGCCGTCGACGCGGTGGTGCGGCGCGCGCCCAAGGCGGTGATCATCGCCTCACTGCCCCCGGCCGGCAGCGCCAGCACCCGCTACCTGTGCCGGCGCCTTCGCGCCCAGCTGCCGGGCTGCCACGTGGTGGTGCTCTTGCACCGCGGCGTCGACGCGCCCTCTTCCGAGGCGGCCGCGCGCCTGCGTGAGGCGGGGGCGACCGAGGTGGTGCTGACCCTGGGCGAGGCCCAGAAGGCGCTCGCCGCGCTCTCGCTGCAGGCCGCCGAGGCCGGCGTGAGCGGCGCGGCGTGAGCGGGTGCTCTTGGGTCGAAGGCGCTCGAAGCTGCGATCAACCGGTATTGCGATCAGGGCCGAGCGCTCACACAGCCGTTCAGGTTCACGTTCACGTCTCGGGTGGGAGCAGCCTGTAGCGCGACGGTGCTCACGTGTACGTCGGACGGAGCCAAACGGCTCCCTTTTTTGAGCCGCTCAGGGCCGGGGCCCTTCAGCTAAGTTTCGGCCGCGATGAACACACGCCGCGGTCTGGCCCTCTTCTTCCTCGTCTCGTTTCCCCCTTCTGCACTCGCCGCCGACGCCGCCGCTGCTTCGAAGCAGCTCGAAGCGGCGCGCTCGGCGCTGAGCCAGGCGGTAGAGAAGATCAAACCAGACCCGCCCTCGAACGCCGACCTCGACGCCGCGCACGACGCGGTCGAGAAGCTCAAAGCCGCGATCGACGCGGGCGCCGAGCTCGAGCAGAGCGACCTCGACTACGCCAAGGCCGCGCTCGCCGCCCGCAAAGAGCTGCGCACCCTGCGCGACTGGGTCGACACCCGCCGCGCCAACGTGAAGATCTTCGACGCCCGGCGCGCGCTCGACGGCACGGTGAAGGCCCTGAACGAGGCAGCGGCGAAGCTCACGGCCAAAGAGCCCACCGCGAAAGACTTCGCCGATGCCCGCACCGCCGCCGACGCGGTGAAGAAGCTGGTCGACGACGCGCGCCCGTTCGGCAAGGTCGACGCGAAGTTCAATGCGTTCTTGAACGACACCGACGCGCTGGTGGCCAAGCAGCTGAGGGCCGCCGACGAGCGCGAGACCAACCTGGGAGTCGAGAAGCAGCGCGCCGCGCTCGAGCCGCTGCGCCAGACCCTCAAAGACGCGGTGGCGGCGCTGGGCAAAGAGGCCAGCGACGACGACTTCAAGGCGGGAGACACCGCGGCGAAGGCGCTGCTCAAGCAGCTCGACGACGGCAAGGCGCTCGAAGCGAAGCACAAGGGCTACGGCACCGAGGCGGGCAAGCTGCGCGCCGAGCACGCCGCGGCGAAGAAGAAGATGGACGAGGCGTGGACGGCGACCGGCCTTCAGCGGCTAAAGGCCGAGATCGACCCGCAGTATCGAGACCTGCTCGCGGCGGCCAAGCCGCTCAAGGGCAAGCCCACCGCCGACCAGCTCGCCGAGGCGCGCACGGCGGCGATCGTGGTGCGCGGCCTGGTCGAGAAGTTTCAGCCCGAGGCCGAGCGCAGCCAGGCGTTTGGTCAGTACGTCGAGCAGGTGCGGCGCGCGCTGGTCGACACCGAGACGCAGATCGAGCAGCGCAGCCTGACCGCGGCGCAGCTCGACGTGGGCATCGCGCAGCGCGCGGTCGAGGCCAAGGGCCCCAGCGACGAGCAGTTCCAGGAGTACGCCACCGCCATCACCGTGCTCGAGAAGACGCTGGCCACGGTGCACGCCAAAGAGCCGGCGATGGCCAAGAGCGTGGGCGAGGCCACCTGGGTGATCGGCGAGGCCAGAAAAATCATCGAGCGCCGCCGCCTCGAGGTCGACGTCGAGCGGCAGATCGCGAAGACGAACGAGGCGCGCCGCCTCGCCACCGACGCGATGACCGCGCTGGGCGACCCGAAGTTCGGCCACGAGCAGGTGCAGCAGGCCGAGAGCTCGATCAAGCTGATCGGCACGGTGCTCGAGAAGGGCGAGCCCCTCATCGAGAAGGACAAGACGTACGCCTGGTACGACGGCGACACCAAGAAGAAGATCGCCGAGCTCGAGGGCAAGCTGGCCGCCAAGAAGATTCAGCTCGCCGCGCGCGAGGCGGGCCAGGCGCTGGCCGACGCGCAGGCCTCGGCGAAGCAGAAGCTCGACACCGCCAAGGCGCCCGAGGGCAAAGACAGCGACCTCGAAGGCGCCATCGCCGCGGTCGAGGCCATCAACACCATGCTCGAGAAGCAGGCCCCGCTCGAGAAGCAGAACGGCAACTACGCGGCGCAGGCCGAGAAGGCGCGCAACGCGCTGTACGGGCTCACCGACACGCTCGAGTTCACCAAGCTGGCGCGCGAGCTGCGCAAGAAGACGGGCGAGGCGCTGATGACGGGGGTGGCCACCAACGACAAGGCGGCGACGTTGAAGAACCTGCGCGAGCGCAAGGGCAAGTACGAGGCGTCGCTGGGCCTGTTCAAGTCGTGCCAGAGCGAGGGCCAGCAGCTCACCAAGATGCTGCCCCAGCTGGCCAAGCTGCCGGTGCTGGTCGACGGCAAGACGCTGATGCCCCTGGCGGTGATGGACCTGTGCACCCAGCGGGTGAGCGAGACGCAGACGCTGATGAAAGAGGTGGCGCCGCTGATCAAGTTCGAAGACGGCCCCAAGAAGTCGTACGAGGCCGGCAAGACCCTGATGGACAAGTCGAAGAAGGCCGAGGCGCTCGCCCAGTACAACGAGTGCATCGCGACCGGCATCATTCTCCAGCACGACTACCCCGAGATGGGTGAGAAGAAGTTCGACGTGGTGGGCGGCTCGCTGACGCTGACCGAAATCATCAACTTCTGCGTGGGCCAGCGAAAACAGCTCACCGCCTCGAAGTAGCGCCTCAACGACGTGAACGTGAAGGTGAACGTGAACGGCTTCTCACCAGGCGAGCACGGCCTCGCTGTCGGGCCACCCCATGAGTGACGGCGAGAAGGTGCTCCGCGAGCTGACGGCGCGCCACCCCGACCGGCTGCTCGAAGAGCTGGGCGAGCTGGCCCGCCGCATTCGCTCGGGCGAGGCGCTGCGCCGGCCGCGGGTCACCCTGCACCTCGCCTCGGCGCGCGACCTGTCGGGCTTCGTGCTCGACGTGGGGCACGAGGGCAACCAGGCCACCGTGCTGCTGCACACCCCGCCCGAGTGGAACGTGGCCCACGTGCCGGTGCGACACATCGAAGCGGTGACGGTGCACGACGTGCTGGGCCTCTCGCGCCCGCCGGCCGATTCGCTGCCGGCCCCCTCGCACGTCGAGCTCAAGCGGCGGGTGGCGGGGGCCGAGTCGCAGCTCGCGGTGCAGGTGGGCGCGCCGATTCTCTTCCTGCTCCCCGACCCGCTGGGCGAAGACTCGCTCGAGCCGCTGGGCGCGCTGCTGCCCGCGGTGAGCGAGGCGCTCGACAACGTGGCGCGCGACGAGAGCGGCCGCCAGAACCTCGCCGCCAAGGTGAAGCGGGTGCAGCTCGCCGTCGGAGAACAGACCCACGTCACGTTGGTGGGTGACGCGCTGACGGTGATGACCGTGCCGGCCCACGCCCGCCGGCTCGCGCCCAAGGTGCTCGAGCGCGCCATTCACGCGGCCCTATAGACCTTGCGGCGGTGAGGGCGGGCGCTGTGCGCGCTGGCGCTCGGAGACGACGCTCGGTCAGCGCGGCGCTAGCTAGCGAACCTCGACCTCGATCGCTTCGCTCAGACCCGCAAGCGTGGCGGTGGCCCGATACCTTCCCGGTGGTACGTCGACGGCGAGACATTGGTAGCTCTTCTCTTGAGGCGCCCTGCGCCGGGGTTTTTCGCCGCAGTGCCAAAAGGGCTCATTCGTGAGCCGGGTGGTCGGCCGGACACTCAGTCGCGGGGCGGTGAACGGCACCATCCCGCTCACCGGGAGTACCTCGAACGAGACCCGACTCCCCGACGCGACCGGGCCGTCGCACGGTCGGGTCTGCCCGCGTTCGTCTTGAGCGTCGCAGGTGAGCTCGATCTTTTTTATCGCCCGCACCTCGATGGCGTCTGAGTCGAACGACCGCTCCTCGGCATCTTTCGCGCTGACGTGAACTCGAACGACGCCCTCTGCGCGTGGCGTCACGGTGAGACTTCGATACCCACTGCCACCCTCTTGTTCAATCTTGCAGTCGCCCCGGCTGCACTGCGCGTCGACGGTCAGGTCGCTCGCGACACACGCCCCCCCTTGAGATGCGAGGGGCTCCCAGGACGAAGCGGTGTCCGCGGTGCCCGCCAGCACCTCGAACTTGCGGAGGAGCTTCAACCCGGGACAGGGCCACGACAACTGGCAGCGGAACGACTCGCCGAGGATGCAGGGGGTGGTGGTGCACTTCCCGCAGCGAAACGTGGCCGACGCCGCAGTGGAGGTTCCCGACGACGCAGTCGAGGTGGCCTTCGCCGCAGTCGAAGTGCCCGTCGCCGCAGCCGAGGTGCCCGTCGCCGCAGTCGAGGTGCCCGTTGCCGCAGTCGAGGTGCCCGCCGCGGCAGTGGAATTCGGGTCAGCCACGGTGAAGCGGAAGTGGCTGACGACGGGGCCGAACTGCACGTCGACGAGGTATGCGCCGTGCTCCTCGATGCCGACTTCGAGCACCGACGCGCTCTTCTCGGCGCTGTCGTGAAAGGCGAGGCCGTCGGTCTTGCCGTTCAAGGTGACCCCCTCAGGGGAGACGACCTGAACGTCGTCGTACTCGATGACCGGCTTCACCAACGGCCACTTGGCGAGCAGCGGCCGGTGGTCGCAATACTCGTAGGTGCGGCCGTCGTACGCACACAGGAGCGCGACCCGGCTCGGCCAGGTCACCTTGGCCTTCTCGGCGCATTCGCGCACCTCGCCGGTCGAGGAGTGAACCATGCGCGCGCGATAGGTGAAGTCGCCGATCTGCCGCGGAGCGACGAAGCCCTCTTCCACCGACTTCGTGCACCCAGGCTCACACTCGAGCTCGAGCCGAAACGGTTGCTCATCGAAGCTGCGGCACTGGGTGTTCTTGAGGACGTCGCCTTTCTTCATGTCGTAGTCCTTTTCGGCCTGACAGCGCTCGGCACTCCACGTTGCGCTGACTTCGAGGTGCCGCCCCGGGTAGACCCATTTGACCCCCGAGGCGGACGTGCATGAGATCCTCGGGTTGGTGGGTACGACCCAGTGGGTCACGCAGCCAGAGAGACAGAGCAGGGTGGCCAGTGCGACAGGCCTGAAGAAGCGTCGCGCGAGTTGCCCCATTCGCTGGCGTCTACTCAGCCTCGCCGCGACGGCACAAGTCGAGGAAGACCTGCGGCGGAACTTGAGGGGCCTCGTGGTGCAGGTCGGCGATGCGCTGACGGTGCTCGAGCGCGCCATTCACGCGGCCCTATAAACCTTTCGGCGGTAAGGGCGGGCGCTATGCTCGCTGGCGCTTGGAGACGACGCTCGGTCAGCCCACGTGGTTCGGCCATTACCGGCTCACCTCGCGCATCGCGACCGGAGGCATGGCCGAGGTCTACGTGGGCCGCCACATCACCGCCGACGGCAAGTTCGGCCCGATGGTGGCGGTGAAGCGGCTCTTGCCGCACCTCATCAAGGACCAGGCGATCGTGCGCATGTTCCTCAACGAGGCGCGCATCACCGCGCAGATCGAGCACCCCAACGTGGTGCGCATCGTCGACCTCGGTCACGAGGCGGGCGAGCCGTACATCGCCATGGAGCTGCTCGACGGCCACACCTTCGCCGACCTGCGCGAGAAGGTGGCCGACGAGGGCAAGCGCGTGCCCGTCGGCATCACCCTGCACATCTTGAGTGAGGCGTGCCGGGGCCTCGACGCCGCGCACCGCGCGGTCGACGAGCAGGGCCAGCCGCTGCGGCTGGTGCACCGCGACTTCACCCCCGACAACATTCACGTCGGCTTCACCGGCGACGTGAAGGTGATCGACTTCGGAGTGGCCAAGACCGCGATGTGGGGCGCCGGCACCGAGCCCGGCACGCTGAAGGGCAAGTTCTTCTACATGTCGCCCGAGATGATCCTCGCCAAGCCGGTCGACCACCGCGCCGACGTGTTCGCCGCCGGGGTGATGCTCTACGAGCAGCTGTGCGGCCGCCGGCCCTTCACCGGCAACAGCGTCGACGAGGTGGTGATGCGCATCGCGCAGGGCAACCCGCGCGCGCCCCACGAGCTCGACCCCGCGGTGCCTCCCGGCCTCGAGACGGTGTGTCTCCAGGCCATCGAGCACGACCCCGACAAGCGCTACCAGTCGCTGCAAGAGCTGATCGACGCCATCGCCCGGGTCGGCGGCGAGGCCGAGGTGGCCAGCAAGCAGGCGGTGGGCGACTACGTCTCGCGCGTCTTCCCCAAGCACAAAGACTCGAAGCGCGACACGCTGCGCCGGGCCCGCGAGCTCGACCCGTCGTACCCCGGGCCTCCGTCGCCGTACGCCGGCTCACTTCCCGCGCACGCGCCCGAGCAGCTCGACGCCCCCGAAGCGCCGGTGGTGGGCGAAGCACCGGCCCCGCCGGCCGCGCGCGCCGGGCCGTCGAGCGCGCTGAAGGTCGGCGCAGTGGCCTTCGCGGTGGTGGCGCTGGCCGCGGGCGTGCTCGCGCTGGTGAAGCTCAGGCCGACCCTCTCGCCCGCCGAGGCGCTGACCCAGGCGCAGGCCTCGAAAGACCCCAAAGCGCGCACCGCGCTGCTCGAAGACCTGGTCGAGCAGCAGGCCACGCCCGAGCAGCTCGACGCCGCCGGCAAGCTGCTGCTCGAGGTGAAGGCGGGCCAGGGCGCGCTCAAGCTCGCCGAGGCGTGGCGCACGCAAGACCCCAAGAGCGCCCGCGCCTGGCTGCTCGAGGCGCGCGCGGCGGTCGCGCTGCGCAAGGGAAAGAGGGTCGAGGCCGCGCTGGAGCAGGCGAGAGACCTCGCGAAGGGCGAAAGCGAGCCGTACGTGGTGCTGGCCGAGCTCAAAGAGTCGCTGGGCGAGCCGCAGCAGGCGGTCGAGGCGTGGAGCTCGGCGCTGGCGCGCAAGCCCGACGAGATGCGCTTCAAGGCGCGCATCGGCTACTGGCAGTCGCAGAACGGGCAACTCGACCTGGCGCAGGCCACCCTGACCGAGGTGCTGAAGAAGCAGTACGACCCGGTGAGCGCCGCCGAGCTCGGGTTCGTGAAGTTTCGCAAGGGCGACCCCGGCGGTGCGGCGAAGCTGCTCAAAGAGCTGATCAAGAAAGACCCCGGCTCGATGGCTGCGCATTACTACCTGGGCGCGGTGCTCTACCAGCAGCGCGACGTGAAGGGCGCCCGCGCCGAGTACCTCGAGGCCGACCGGCTGGCGCCTGCCGACCCGCGACCGCTGACCGCGCTGTGTGAGATGGAGGCGCAGCAGAACGCGCCCGAGCTCGCCGAGACGAAGAAGAGCCTCGAGGCGCGCTTCGAAGACGGCAAGCAGATCGCCGCGCGCTGCACGGTGGCCCCGCCGCCCGAGGCGCCGTGAAGGGCCGCGCGATGATCATCAACGCCGATGACCTCGGCTACGAGCCCGAGGTCACCCGCGGCATCGTCGAGTCGATGCGCGGGGGCGTGGTGAGCTCGACGACGATGATCGTCAACGGGCCGCACTCGGCAGCCGCGGCCGCGCTGGCGCAGGGGCTCGCGGTGGGTCTGCACCTCAACCTGCACCGCTGGTCGAAGCTGTCGGCGAAGGGCGAGTGGGACGACGCGTCGGCCGGCAAGCTCGACGCCGCCGCCGCCGAGAGAGAAGTGCACGCCCAGCTCGAGCGGTTCGAGAAGCTGATGAAGCGAAAGCCCACCCACCTCGACGTGCACCGCCACCTGCACCGGCACCCCGCGGTGCTCGAGGGGCTGGCGCGCGCGGCGGTGGCCCACCGGCTGCCGGTGCGCTCGATCGACAAGGCGATGCGCACCGCGCTGCGCAAGCTGCGCGCGGTCACGAATGATCACTTCATCGGCGAGGCCGACGGCCCCGCGTACTGGACCCTCGAGCAGCTCGAGAAGTCGCTCGAGCAGCTGCCCAAGAGCGGGGTCATCGAGCTGATGTGCCACCCGGGCTACGCGCCCCGCCTGCTCGAGAGCCGGTACTCGACGCAGCGCGAGACCGAGCTTCAGACTTTCACCAATCCTTCCGCGCGGGCGTGGCTCGAGCGGCTCGAGCTTGTTCCCGTCTCGTGGCAGCGGGCGTTCAGCTGAAGAGACGGTTATCTGCTTCGGCAGATGATTCCCCGGTGGTTGCCCAACGCCATCTCGCTCGTGCGCATCGGTCTGGTGCCGGTGTGGCTGGCGCTGGCGTTCACCGCCCGCGCGCGATCGCTCGACGGGGAGTCGGTGAATCGGCTGCCCATCGTGGTGCTGCTGATCGTCCTCGGCGCCACCGACGTGGCCGACGGCATGCTGGCTCGCCGCTTCGCGCTGGCGACCAACTTCGGCGCGATGCTCGACGCGGTGGCCGACAAGCTCGCCACCTTCGTGGGCACCACCTTTCTCACCTTCTTCGTGTCGCCCGCGTTCGCCCCGCTGCCGGTGTGGCTGTGGGCGGCGCTGCTGGCGCGCGATGCGCTGCTCGGAACCGGCTGGGTCTGCGTGTGGCTGCGCCGCCGCGAGGTGCACGTGAAGCACGAGTGGCACGGCAAGGCGGCCTCGGTGCTGCTCTTCGCGCTGGTGGTGGCCGCCTCGGCGGCGGCGCCGGGGTGGCTGATCTTCGGCGGTGCGGTGGTGGTGCTCGCGCTGGTCGTGCCCGGAACCTGGGCCTACATGCGCGAGGGCTGGCGGCAGCTCACCGCCAAGGGCGCGCCTCAGACCTGAGGCGCATCTCGCGGCGCGGGCGTGCGCGGCCGGGCCACCGGCAGCGCCGGCAGCCGCACCCGAAAGGTGGTGCCCACCCCCAGCTTCGACTCGACCTCGAGCTGCCCGCCCAGGTCGTCGACCAACCGCCGGCAGATGGAGAGCCCCAGGCCGGTGCCCTGCCCTACCGGCTTGGTGGTGAAGAACGGGTCGAAGATGCGGCTGAGCGCGTCAGGCTCGATGCCAGCACCGTTGTCGGAGATCTCGATGCAGACCCGGCCTTCGCTCATGCGGGTGACGACGCGCACCCGGTTCTCTCTCGTCGGCCTGCCGGGCGGCATCGCGTCGCCGGCGTTGGTGAGCAGGTTCACGAACACCTGCCCCAGGCGCGACTCGTTGGCCAGCACCTCAGACACGGGGTGCAGGGTCTTCTCGACCATGCACTGCTGGCGCAGCTGGTGCGAGACGATGCGCAGCGAGGTGTCCAACACGTCGGCGGCATCGACCGGCGCGTTGCCCTCGTCGCCGGCGCGGCCCAGCGTCTTCAGGTCGCGCACCGTCTCGGTGATGCGGGTGGCTCCGGTGAGCGCGTCGGAGAGGGCGTCTTGAACCTCGCGCAGCTCGCTCGACGGCGAGGCGCCGGCCAGCACCTGCGCCACGGTGTCGCGCGCCAGCCGCACGTTGCCGACCACGAAGGTCGAGGGGTTGTTGATCTCGTGCGCCACGCCGGCCGCCAGCCGGCCGAGCGCAGCCATGCGTTCGGTGAGCGCGGCCTGCTCTCGCGCCCGCTCGAGCTCGGCGCGGGCGGCGGCCAGCGCGGTCGACGAGCGGGCGTGGAGCCGCTCGTAGAGCTGCGCGAAGACCGCCACCATCGCGAACATCAGCACGTAGTTCCACGCGGCGGTCTGGCGGCGAACGGCGACCGGCAGCTCGTGCGCCGGCAGCCAGGGCATCGCCAGCGACATCGCCACCACCGCGAGGGTGCACACCACCGCCCAGCGCACCGCCATGCCGCGACCGCCGATGAGGCTGGCGAAGATGGGCACCACGATGAGCCAGGTCATCGCCGGGCTGGTGATGCCTTCGACGCAGCCCGCGGCGAGCGCCATGGTGGCGACGGTGACCGCGAGGGTGAGGTTGGCGGCGAGGGCCAGCGAGCCGGTGGCGCGCAGCACGAACGGCACGCTGAGCGCGAGCAGCGCCGCGACCACGTCGACGGCCGCGATGACGGGGAGCGCGTAGCCGAAGAGGCTCACTCCGGCCGACGAGAGGCAGGCCACGGAGAGGAAGAACGAAAGCACCACGGTGAGCTGGCCCCGGCGCGCGAGCTCGGGGTCCCCGCGCACCTCGGGGGGAAGAAACCGTTGATCCACCGCCAGAAGAAGACCCGCAAAGCGGGGATTTAGCGACATCACCGAAACGCTACCACCGGCCTGACGCCGAGCGAATCGGCGCCCGCCGCCGTTATGGGAAACAGTGATGGCTGACGACCTGCCGGACCTCATGGAGAGAGAGAAGCTGCTGCTCCCGATGCTCGAGCGGCTCGGCGCTTCGAAGGAAGAGCTCGAGGTGCTCCGCGGCGACGAGCAGCTGCTTCAGATTCTCGCCGAAGACCCCAACGCCAAGGCCGAGCTCGAGCGCGTGCTGACCTGGCACCGCGAGCGGCTCAAGCGCGTGGTCGCCGACCTGCACCGAGAGCACTGACCGCTTCGGTCGCATCGGGCGGTCACCCTGGCCCCCTTCGACTGCGCGCTTCGCTCAGCGCGGGCAGCGGGCGCATTCGTGCGCTGGAGAAGTGACACACCCCTCGGCATCCTCTTCGTGGAGTGGTCTCGGAGACAGGCAAACGGCTCTCGAGCCGTCGACGCTCCTCGCTGGAGGCATGCGATAAAGCCGAAGGGCCCTGAGTCTGAATCTGAGCGGAGCAACACGGCGAACACCCGGGCACGGGCACGCCTCACCGGCTCACGACCACGTCCCCCGGCCGACGTTCACGAGCTCAAGTGCCCATGCCCGAAAAGCGGTCAGTCTCTGATCTGAGCGAAGCCGAAGCGCCCCTTGACGGCCTTCGCGAGATTCGCGCGCCGATACGCGAGCCGCCCAAGCAGCGAAACCGAAGCCGCACCTCGCGGTTCGTCGAGGGGTTGCGACGCCCGCGAAGCAGCTCGGCCGGAGCCGCGACGGGAGCTCGTTCATGGCCGAGCCTCTCAGGGTGAACCGGCCCGTCGCGGCCCGATGGCCGGGGCGGGCCTGCCCTCGCTGCGGTCGGGAGGAGGAATCGCGAGCATCGCCGCGAGTGACGGCGCGGCGTCGCGGGGGTCGAGCGGCGTGGCGTAGCGGCCGGCGGCCACCGTCGGCCCGAGCACGTACAGCGGCACGCGCCGGTCGTAGAGGTTGCCCGAGGCGTGGTCGGTGCCGAGCGGGTGCGGCGTCTCGGTGAACACCACGTAGGGCTGCAGCTCGACGAACAGCGGGCCACACCGCCCCTCGAAGGTCGAGAGCCGCGCGTTCAGGTTGTCGGCGCTCTCGGCCCCGTCGGTGCGCAGCGCGCGGCGCACGCCCTTGAGCGCGGCGAGGTTCTTGCGCACCGTCTCGAGCAGCGGCTCGCGGTCTTTCTCGGCCAGGCCCTTCAGGTCGAGAAAGATGAGCGGCGGCGAGAGGCCCAGAAAGCGGCGCTTCTGCTCGGGCGTCAGCGCCACGGTGGCGTCTTGAATCAGCTGCCCCTCGAGCAGGCGACCCGACGGCACGCGCACCCCTTTGAGCGACTCGGCCAGCGGCGCGGCCCCGTGGTCGCTCGACAGCACCAGCGCCCAGCCGTTCTTGCCCAGCCGCTTGTCGAGCTCGGCGGTGAGCTTCTTCAGCTCGACGCTGACCCGCTCGAGAATGTCGGTCTTCTCGACGCTGTGCGGGCCCCAGGCGTGGCCCGAGTAGTCGGTCGCCGAGATGGAGACGAGCAGCAGGTCGGGCGCGGCGTGCGTGCCCAGCGCCTCGGCCTCGAGCGCGGCGGTGGCGAGCGCGAAGGTGTCTTCCACCGACTGCGGGGTGTACCGATACGCGCGGTGCTGGTTCTCGGGCGGCACGCTCATCAGGTCGTGCGGGAAGGTGGGGCCCAACCCGTCGGGGCTGTCTTCACCTTCGCGCGCGTCGTCGAGCCCGCGCTTCAGCGTCGCCGGCAGCGGAGACCACCGACCGGTCTCGAACGCGCGCCTCGGCGCGTCGACGAAGCGCTGCGCCCAGGCCGGCACCGCCTCGCCCCAGTTGCGGCTGCTGGTCCACCGGCCGATGCCGTGGTCGTACCAGAGCGCCACGTCGGAAGACGGGCCCCCGAGCAGAATCGCGGCCCGGTCTTTCACGCTGATGGAGACCACCTTCGAGCGCGGGCTGCGGGTCTTGAGCGTGTCACCAAGCGTGGGCGCGGTGAGAAACCGCGCGCTGCGCCCCACCCCTTCGCGCGCCCCGAGCATCTGCACCGCCGGGTCGTCGACGCAGTAGGTCGGCTTGCCCTCGGAGTACCAGGTGTTGGCGCAGATGCCGTGCACCGAGGGCGTGGCGCTGGTCGAGAGCGTGGCGTGCCCCGGGCCGGTCTCGGTGCCCAGGTACGGGTACCAGGCGTCGAAGCGCGCCGCGCCGCGGGCCTCGAGCCCGCCGAAGTCTCCGTCGCCGTCGATGGCCAGCGCCTCGAGCTCGCCGCTGCCGAGCTGGTCGATGACCACGAAGACGCCCAGGCGCGGCACCTTGTTGGCCGGGGCCGCGGGCGCGGCAGCAGCTTGCAGCGCGAAAGCGGCCGTCAGCACGAGCGTCATGAGGCGCGAGAGTCTGAAGGCAAGCGGCGCAGCACGCCAGCGTTCGTTCAGCGGGTGAAGCGGCCGCCGGTCGCCACCGCGTCGTCGATGGCCCGGGCGCTCGCCGCCGACAGCCGCAGAAAGCGAATGCCCAGGCCCTGCTCGGCGACCTGGCCGCGCGCCAGCCACCGCACCTCACCTACCGCCTCGACCTTGCCGGTGGGCAGCTCGAACTCGAGGTGCACCTGCTTGCCGACCGGCACGTACTTCTGGGTGGCGAGAAACAGGCCCATCTCGGAGAGGTCGGTGATGCGGCCCGACACGTTGGTGCCGGCGCCCGCGCCGCGGAATTTCACGTCGATGCTGATGCGCTTCTTCTGACGGCGCGCCGGAGTCACCGCCTTTTGATAACACGTAGGTCATGCCCAGCCAGCCCTCGAAGAAGCTCGAGAGCTTCAAGAACCCCGCCCCCGACCGCGACTACGAAATCGCGTTCGATTGCCCCGAGTTCACCTGCCTCTGCCCGCTCACCGGCCAGCCCGACTTCGCGCGCTTCACCATTCGGTACACGCCCGACGAGAAGTGCGTCGAGCTGAAGAGCCTCAAGCTCTACCTGTGGAGCTACCGCAACGAAGGCGCCTTTCACGAAGCGGTGACCAACAAGATTCTCGACGACCTGGTGAAGGTGGTTCGCCCCAGGAAGATGGTGGTCGAGGGCGACTGGTTCATTCGCGGCGGCATCGGCACCAAGGTGACCGCCAGCTACCAGCAGGCGAGGCGGCACAAGCCGTGAGTCACGAGCCGGCGCAGGCGCGAAACACCGTCGCCTTGCCGGTGACCGCGTAGCCGCCGTCAGCGGCGTCGAACCACACCGCTTCGCCCTTGCGCAGCGGCTGGCCGTTCACCTGCGCCTCGCCATCGACGCAGAGCAGAATCTCGGGGCCGCGCCGCACCGGGGCGGCGGCGCCACCGCGAAGGCGCAGCCGCGACAGGCGGAACTCGGCCACCGGCGCGTCCCACACGTCTTCTTCACTCTCGCGCCGGGGGCTCAAGATGGGCACCGAGCCGAGCTCGTAGACCAGGGTGGCGAGCAGCTCGGGCACGTCGACGTGCTTGGGGGTGAGCCCGCCGCGCAGCACGTTGTCGCTCGACGCCATCACCTCGACCGCGAGCCCTTTCAGGTACGCGTGCAGGTTTCCCGCGGGCAGGAAGAGCGCCTGGCCCGGCTCGAGGGTGACGTGGTTGAGCAGCAGGGTGAGCAGCGCGCCGGTGTCTTGGGGGTAGCGCTGGCTGAGCTGGTACGCGCGCTCGAACTCTTCGCCTTCGCCGCGCACGCGTGCGAGCGCCTCGTTCACCTTGCCCATCACGTCTCTGCGCTCGGCGTCGTTCATGCCGAGCAGCCCGTGCACCACGCCGGTCACGCCCACCGCGTCGGGCCAGCCCTGCAGCATCTGCACGGTGCTGCGCAGGTCATCGACGCCCAGCACCTGCAGCCGCTCGACCATCTGCTCGGCGGTCTTGAAGCCGCACAGGGCGTCGAAGCGGGTGAGCGCCACCACCATCTCGGGCTTGTGCGAGGCGTCTCTGTAGCTGCGCTTGGGGTCGCTGAGCTTCAGGCCGGCGGCCTCTTCGCGGGCGAAGCCAGCCGAGGCCTGCGTCATGTTGGGGTGGGCCTGCAGCGAGAGCGCCTCGTCGATGGCCAGCACCTTGAGCAGAAAGGGCAGCCGCGCGCCGAAGCGGCTGCGCACTTCGCTGCCCAGCGCGGCCTGGGGGTCTGACTCGATGTGCTCGAGCAGGGTCTGCCCGTCGAGCCGGGCGGGAGCGAGCGGGTGCGCGCCCAGCCACAGCTCGGCCTGCGGCCGGCCCGTCGGCGCGGTGCCGAGCAGCTCGGGGAGCGCGGTGCGCGAGCCCCACGCGTACTCCTGAATGACTCCCGAGAGGCGCCGCATTTCGACCCTTCTCTTTATTCCGATTCGAGGGAGTTTGAGCGCAAGATCGCAGGCGGCCCATGACCGTCGAGCGCTACGACCCGAAGGTGCACTACCGCTTCTTCACCGAGTGGTACGCGAAGCATGTGCCGGTGCCGATGGACCCCATCTATCTGCCCGAGGTCGGCTTCGTGGTGCCCGGCGTGGCGATGGGGTTTCTGTACCAGACCGACTCTGCGGTGGCGCACATCGAGGCGCTGGTGGCGAACCCGAGGGCGAGCGGCGCTGCGCGCAGCGCGGCGATCGACGAGGTCGTGCAGGCCATCATCGCCGAGGCGAAGAAGCTCGGGTTCAAGGCGCTGCTGGGCAACACGTCGCTGCCGGCGGTCATCGAGCGCGCGAAGCGGCTGGGCTTCGTGCATGACCCCGAGCCGAATCAGACCGTCACGTTGATGCTCTAGCGCTGGGGCCGCTCGCGCTGGCTGTCGGGGTCGGCGAGCTTCGTGCCCCTGGCCACCGCTTCTTCCGTGGGTGTGCTCGGGCGAGCGCAGCTCTTTCTTGTCAGCCATGGCGCCGAGAGCTACGCGCAATCGATGGCGCGCGACCACCTGAGGTCCGGGCGATTCTGGGCGCGCGCGGCGGCGAGCTTCGCCTTTCGCCTCGCCTGCTACGACGCGATGCTGTTCATGGCGCTCGTCGCCGAGTCGCGCGCCGCGCCGTCGCTGCCCGACCCGCTCATCGCCGCGGTGCCGTACGTCGAGCTCGCCGCCCGCTACAACTACCTGCTGTGGGTCGCCGCGTACGTGCCGATCGCGCTGGTCTTGCTGGCGCGCGATGGCGAGCGGTTCATTCGCTACATGGTGACCGCGGGGCTGCTCGCGCTGCTTCGCGGCGCGTGCATTCTCGCGACGGGCCTGGGGCCCGTGCATGGCCCCGACGTGAACGCCGGCATGGACGCGGCCACCCGGTGGAGCGCGTTTCTTCGCCTCGTCACTCCGCTCGGGTTCTTCGACACCGACGCCGGCGCGCGCGTCTCGCTCACCAAAGACCTCTTCTTCTCGGGCCACACCGCCACCACCTTCCTCTTGCTGCTCTACGTGTGGCGCTGGCCGGGCCTGCGCGCGGTGATGCTCTTCGCGCACCTCGCCACCGTGGCCACGGTATTCCTCGCGCACCTGCACTACTCGATCGACGTCATCGGCGCGTACGCGGTGACTTTCTCGATTTTTGTGCTGCGCGAGGGCGATGTGAAAGCGCTGCTGTCAAGATTCTAAAAGCGCGGGCGTTGGGTACGGTGCCGCGCATGTCCGAGCACGCGTGGTTGAAGACGCGAGTGGGGTGGTGGCTTCATCTGCAGGGCACCGAGCTGGGCATCACGCGTCTCGACTTCGTCGACCAGGCGCCCGCGGGCACGCCGCGCGTGAAGCCGTTCATGCGCGAGGTGTCGAGCGCGGTAGAGAAGTACTTCGCCGGCGAGCGCACCGCGCTCGAGCGCGTCGAGGTCGCCGCCGCCGGCACCGCGTTTCAGAAGCAGGTCTGGGCCGAGCTCCGCAAGGTGACCTTCGGGCACTTCATCTCGTACGCCGAGCTGGCCGAGCGGGTCGGTCGCCCGCGCGGCTCTCGCGCGGTGGGCCAGGCGGTGGCGAAGAACCCGGTGGCGCTGATCATCCCCTGCCACCGCGTCATCACCGCCAACGGCTCGCTGGGCGGCTACGCCTGGGGCCGCGAGCGCAAGGCGATGCTGCTCGAGCACGAGCAGGTCGAGCGCCTCGCCCCGCGAAGCAGGAAGCCGAGCAAGCGCGCAGCGGCCGCTCCGCCCGAGGCCGCCCGCCTGCCGCTGCCGCTGTTCGAGAAGCTCGGCGACCCGACGCTCTCGCTCTCGCTCGCGCGATGAGCGGCGCGGTCGACTCAGGCCTCAAACGTGTCCTCAAGCCGGTGCACCTCTGGGCCATCGCGGTGGGCCTGGTCATCAGCGGCGACTACTTCGGGTGGAACTACGGGGTCGGCAAGGGCGGCCCGATGGGCATGCTCATCGCCACCGTGGTGGTCACGCTCATGTATGTGACGTTCATCTTCAGCTACACCGAGCTGTCGACCGCGATACCGCACAGCGGCGGGCCGTTCGCCTACGCCCGCGCCGCGCTCGGCCCGTTCGGCGGCTACGTGGCGGGGTTCGGCACCGTGGTCGAGTTCGTCTTCGCTCCGCCCGCCATCGCGCTCGCGATCGGCAGCTACGTGAACTTTCGCGTGCCGGGCCTGCCGAAGGTGGGCGTGGCGGTGGCCGCCTTCGGGGTCTTCGCCGCGCTCAACGTGCTGGGGGTGACCCTGGCCGCCACCTTCGAGCTGGTGGTGACCGCGCTGGCTGCGCTCGAGCTGGGCATCTTCTTCTTTCTCACCGCGCCGCACGTCGAGGTGGCGCGCATCGTCACCGCGCCGCTGCTGCCCCACGGCGCGTTCGGAGTCTTCACCGCGCTGCCGTTCGCCATCTGGTTCTACCTGGCGCTCGAGGGCGTGGCGATGAGCGCCGAAGAGGTCATCGACCCCAAGCGCGACATACCCAAGGGCTACCTCGCCGGCATGCTCACCCTGGTGGTGCTCGCGATGGGCACGCTGTTGTGCTCGACCGGCATTCTCACCCCCGAGCAGCTGGTGGAAGACGACTCGCCGCTGCCGCGGGTCTTGAAAGCGGTGCTCTCGGCCGACCACCCGATGACCCACCTGATGGTCTACCTGGGGCTGTTCGGCCTCATCGCCTCGTTTCACGGCATCATGATGGGCTACTCGCGGCAGGTGTACGCGCTGGCCCGCGCCGACTACCTGCCGCGCTTCCTCTCGCGGCTGCACCCGCGCTTCAAGACGCCGGCGTGGGCCATCGTGGTGCCGGCGGTGGTCGGCGTGGCCGCGGCGCTCACCGAGCGCGCCGACGAGCTCATCGCGCTCGCCGGCATGGGCGCGGTGGTGCTGTACCTCACCAGCATGGTGTCGCTGTTCGTGCTGCGAAAGAAGCAGCCGGGGCTCGAGCGGCCGTTCGTGGCGCCGGTCTACCCGCTCTTCCCCGCCGTCGCGCTGGGGCTCTCGGTGGTGTTCCTGCTCGCGTACGCCTTCGCCTCGCCGCTGGTGTTCGGCCTCTTCGTGGGGCTGTTCGCGCTCGGCGCGCTGCACTTCGCCCTGGTGACGCGCGTGAGGCTGGCCGCGAAATGAACGTGCTCGACCTCATCGGCGGCACGCCGATGGTGCACCTGCCGCGCCTTCACCCCCTGCTCTACGCCAAGTGCGAGCACCTGAACCCCGGCGGCTCGGTGAAAGACCGGCTGGCCAAGGCCCTGGTGCTCGCCGCCGAGTCGCGCGGCGCGCTGAAGCCCGGCGCCACCCTCGTCGAGGCCACCGCCGGCAACACCGGAGTCGGCCTCGCGCTGGTGGCCGCCGCGCGCGGCTACTCGCTGGTGTGCGTGATGCCCGAGAAGATGTCGGTCGACAAACGCACCCAGCTCGCGCTGCTCGGAGCGCGCGTCATCATCACCCCCAACGCCAAGCCGTCGTCGCCCGACAATTTTCGCCGCACCGCCGAGCGGCTGGCCAGTGAGCAAGGCTGGTACAACACCTCGCAGTTCGACGACCCGGCCAACGTGGCGGTGCACTCCGAGACGACGGCCGTCGAGATTCTGCAGCAGCGCCCCGACGTCGCCGCGTTCGTGGCGGGCGCCGGCACCGGGGGCACCCTCTCGGGCGTGGGGCGCGTGCTCAAGCCGCGCGGAGTGCGCATCGTGCTCGCCGACCCGAAGGGCTCGTCGTACGCCAGCTGGGTGCAGACCGGCACGCCCGGCCCCGATGCGGCGTACCTGGTCGAGGGCATCGGTGGCAGCGAGCCGCCTGCGAACCTGCACCGCGAGGTCATCGACGCCGCCGAGACGGTGAGCGACGAAGAGAGCTTCGCGATGGCGCGGCGGCTGATTCGCGAAGAGGGGCTGTTGGTGGGTGGCTCGGCGGGCACCAACGTGGTGGCCGCGCTGCGGGTGGCGAGGTCGGCGCGCGGGCCGGTGGTCACGGTGCTGCCCGACGGGTGGGACAGATACCGCGCCCAGCCGTGGATGAAGTGACGACGGCGCTGTCATCGACGATCGGTTGTGCCTATGCTGCCCGCGGCTCATGACCTCTGCTTCTCCCACGGCGGCTCGAGTCCCCGGCCGAATTCTGGTCATCGACGACGACAAGTCCGCGCGGCTGCTGCTCGACCGCGTGCTCACCCGCGCCGGCCACCAGGTGGTCATCGTCGACACCGGCGAGCAGGGGCTCGAGGCGCTGCAGCGCCAGAGCTACGACCTCATCATCACCGACAAGAACCTGCCCGGCATCGACGGCCTCGAGGTGCTCCGCCAGGCGCGCGCCACCAACCCCAAGCTGCAGGCCATCATCATCACCGGCTTCCCCACCCCTGAGACCAAGAGCTCGGCGCGCGAGCTGGGGGTGTTCAGCTACGTCACCAAGCCGTTCGGCATTCTCGACATCCTGGGCACCTGCGACGGCGCGATACGCGCCGCCCGCGGAGAAGGGTGAAGCACCATGGGGGAAGCCAAGCGCATTCTGGTCATCGACGACGAGCCCGAGGTCTGCAGCCTGCTGCGCAAGGTGCTCGAGCGCGCCGGCTACCAGGTGCACACCTGCGGCACCGGTGAAGACGGCCTGCTGCAGCTCGCCAAGCAGCCGGTCGACCTCATGGTGGTCGACAAGAACCTGCCCCGCATGCACGGCGGCGAGGTCATCGTGCAGGCGCGCAAGCGGTGCCCCGAGCTGGCGGTGATTCTCATCACCGCCTTTCCCGAGCCGTTCTCGCTGCCGCCCGAGCGGCTCGACGGCTATCTGGCGAAGCCGTTCAAGAGCCTCAAGCACATCGAAGAGGCGGTGGCCGCCGCGCTCGAGGCGAGCGAGGCCGCGCACCGCCGCCACGTCTTGCGCGACCGGCTCAACCAGGTGGTCGCCGACCTGAAGCCGGGAAACAAGAAGCGCCTGTAGAGAGAGTCGCGATGCGACGCTCCATTCGCTACCAGATGGTGGGCCTGGTCGGGCTGATGCTGGTGGGCGCGCTGGCCGTCTACCTCTTCCTCGCCAACGGCATCGTCGGCTCGGACAAGCTGAGCTCGCTGCGCGACGTGACCGAGGTGCTGGCCCGCACCGCGGCCGGTCAGGTCGACGCCTCGCTCGACGCGCTCGGAGGCAAGCTGCGCTACTTCGGCCGCGCCCGACCCGAGCCGCTCACCCTCTTCGATGAAGCCGACGGGGTGCTGAGCCTGAAGCTGTACCAGCGCAGCGGCACCGAGTGGGTCGAGCTGATGAGCTGGGTCGCTGACGGGGCGCCCACGGCGGTGGGCGACTCACCCGACCTCACTCCGCTGCAGCTCGACCTGGTGAAGGTCGCCGGCATGGTGGTGCAGAACGTCAGCGTGGGCGGCACCGCGCTGGCGCGCATCACCGTCGCGGCCACCGACGAGGTGGTGGTCTCGGCCAAGGTGCGGCCCGACCGGTTGCTCCGCCCAGGCGGCGCGCACCCCATGTACCGGGTGTACCTGCTCGACGCGGGGGGCCAGGTGCTGGCGCACCTGGACGCGGCGAAGGTGCTCTCGCGCGCCGATCTGGCGGCGCTGCCGGTGGTGAACGACGCGCTGAGGGCCGAGGGGCCGGCCGGCGCCAGCGAATACCGCAGCGCCGAGGGCGACTTCATCGCCGCGTGGGCGCGCACCGCCAAGGCGCAGCTGGTGGTGGTGGCCGAGGCGCCGCGCGAAGAGGCGTTTCGCGCCACCCGCCAGCTCACCACCCGCGCGCTGGTGTTCGGCGCGGCGATGATCGGCCTGGCGGTGGGCCTGGCCATCTACTTCTCGCGCCGCGTGTCGCAGCCGCTGCTCGCGCTCGAGCAGACCATCAAGCGCATCGCCCACGGCGAGCTGGGGGCCGAGGTCGAGATGAAGTCGACCGCCGAGATCGGCTCGCTGGCCGAGAGCTTCAACCAGATGAGCCGCGAGCTGGCGCGCCGCAGCGAAGAGCTCGACCAGAAGAACCAGCAGCTGGTGCAGAGCGAGAAGATGTCGGCGATCGGCGAGCTGTCGGCGGGCCTGGCGCACGAGGTGAAGAACCCCATGGTGGGCATCGTGGGCTTCGCCCAGCTGGGGCAAGAGTCGACCTCGCTCGACGAGGCGCGCGAGTACTTCGCGCTCATCGACAGCGACGCGCAGCGCGCCAACGGCATCTTGCAGAACCTGCTCGAGTTCGCCCGCCCGCCCGACGTCGAGCAAGAGGTGCTCGAGTTCAACCAGGTGGTGCAGGGCGCGGTGCGCCTCACCGCGCACCAGCTGCAGCTCAACGGCGTGCGCATGCACGTCGAGTACGCCGACGGGCTGCCCAAGATTCGGGGCAACGGCAACCAGCTGCGCCAGGTGCTGCTCAACCTGCTGATGAACGCCAGCCAGGCGATGGAGGGCGCCCTCGAGAAGCACCTCTACGTGCAGACCAAGGGCGGCGACGCGGGTGCGCAGGTCTCGGTGCGCGACGTGGGGCCGGGCATCGCCCCCGAAGCGCAGGCGCGCATCTTCGAGCCGTTCTTCACCACCAAGCCGCGCGGCAAGGGCACCGGCCTGGGGCTCTCGGTCAGCCGCAGCATCATCGAGGCGCACCGCGGCGAGATTCGGGTCGAGAGCGAGCTGGGCAAGGGCGCCACGTTCTTCATTCGCCTGCCCTCGGCCGACGAGCTGCGCGAGAGCGCCCCCGCCTTTCCCGAGGTGGACGACCTGAAGGCCACCCGCCACTGAGCCTTCGAAGACCGGTCAGGCCGAGCGCGGTCGCACCCGTGGAGGCTGCAGTACTGCCTCGAGCAGCTGCTCGACCTGCACCGGCTTGGCGACGAAGCCCACCGCGTGGTCTTCGGCGAGGCGGGCGGCGGCCACCCGGTCTGAAGACAGCGCCACCATCGGCAGCTGGCGCAGCCGCGCGTCTTCCTGGCACTGGCGGTAGAACCCATCGCCTTCGTTCGAGGCCAGCTCGAACAGCACCAGCCGCGGCGTGAGGCCCTGCCCGAGCAGCTGCAGCGCGCGCGCTCCGTTGCCCGCGGTGACGGTGGCGTAGCCGTGGGCCTCGAGCAGATCGGCGATGGCGGCCCGGGTGTCGGGGTCGTGGTCGATGACCAGCACCGGCCCCCCCGTCACCGAGGGCCGCCGCGGCACCTCGAGCACGAACGAGGTGCCGTGCGGCGCCTGTGCGTGCAGCTCGACCTTGCCACCGTGCGCCGCAGCCACGTGCCGCGCGAGGTACAGCCCCAACCCGAGGCCGCGCGGCTTGCGCTGCACGGTGGGCTTGAAGGGGTTGAACAGCAGCTCGACCGCCCCTTGCGAGATGGGCTCGCCCTGGTGGGTCACCCGCACCTGCACCGAGTCGGCCTCGGCCTCGACGCGCACCTGCGCGGTGGCGCCGTCGTGCCCGTGCTGCACGCCGTGGCGCACCAGGTCGGCCACCGCCTGGCTCAGGCGCTCCGAGTCCCACTCGCCCCACACCTCTTCGTCGGGGAGCTGCACCGCCACCTCGAAGGGTGCCTGGGTGATGCGCAGCTCGTCGACCACCGCGTTCACCATCGCCTTGAGCTCGACCCGCTCGCGGCTGACCGGCACCGTGCCGGTGGTGCCGGCGGTGGTGGCGTCGAGCAGCTCCGAGATGATGCGGTTGGCGCGACGCGCGCAGCGCAAGGTGCGCTCGAGGGTGCGGGCGGTGGCGGCGTCGGCCGGCCGCCGCAGCAGGCCGGTGGTACCCACGGTGATGCCCGAGAGCGGGTTGCGCAGCTCGTGGGCGATGATGTTGACGAGCTGCTGGTGAAAGTCGCGCTCGACCGCGAGCTCGTGCGCGCCGTCGGCCTCGGCGGCTCGCAGGCGCAGCAGGTCGACGTACGCGCACAGCAGCGCGGCCACCACCGACGCCATGTGGCGCTGCGGCTCTTCGAAGACCACGTCGGGCGCACAGTCGATCACCAGCACCCCCTCGACGCGCCCGTGTGCCGCCAGCGGCACCACCAGCGCCCCGCGCGGCACCGGCGGCACCGGCGTGGCGTCGGGGTCGCTGACCTTGCCGAGCATGCGGTCGAGCCGCGCCCGAACCGACAGCAGCTCCGCGGGCGGGGGCGCGGGGCTGACCACCAGCTCGGGCGCCGGGGCCACCGTGCACCGCACCGATGCCCGCGCACAGCCCATCGAGCGGCGGGTGAGCTCGAGCACCCGCTCGAGCAGCACCGCCGGCTCGCCGCTCGACTGCAGCTCCAAGGCGATCTCCGCGAGCGCGCGCATTGCGTCGTCTTCCCCTCTCGTCATGGCGTTTGCCCCATGTGAGCGGGTCAGAAAAGCAGGCCGCGTACCAACCGCAGGTGCCCAGGCTCTCGACAGAAACCCGCGGCGCGCTGCTACCGCCGAGAAACATCGCCGCACACCATGTCACCGCCGCGTAGCGCGAGAGCCGACGGGCCGCGCGTCGAGCTGCGAAAACGTAACCGCCTGGTAGCGACCTGCCCCGACCGGGCGGCGCGGCTGCGCGCGCCGTCACCGCGGGGTAGCGCCGGCGTCACCGCGCGGTAGCGTCGCTACTTGCCGGTGACGAGCTTCTTCGCTTCCAGCGCCATCTCCTCGACGCCGGTGTGCAGCCCGACCCAGCCGGCGGTGTTCTCGCTGCGCCCGTAGACCTGGGTGGCGTTGGTGGGGATACGGGCGAGCTCCAGCCAGCCCTTCGGCCTGCCCTTGGTGAAGTAGTCGACGCGCACCAGCACCTCGGGCACGCCGGCGGTCGGCTTCTCGTCTTTGCCGAGCACCTCGGTGACGATCATGCGGTTCCACACCTTGTCGTGCCAGTTCTTCGCGAACTCGTCGGGCTTGTCGGGGTGCTCTTTGGGCGCGACCTTGGTGGTCTGGGGTATCTGCGCGTCGGTCTGCAGAAACTCTCTCTTCTCGCCGCTGGTGCCGAGCGAGACCACGAAGCTGTCGAACTCGCTGGCCTTGAAGGCGTGCAGCCGGCGGTCGACCAGCGTGGTCGAGCTGGGCTCGATCTCGGCCAGCGTGCCGCTGCCCAGCAGGTAGACCTCTTTGGTCTTCTCGTCGAGCACGTACTGGCCGATGAAGCCGCTGCCCGGCGGAGGGCTGCTCACCCGGAAGCGGTGCGGCGTGCCGGCCACCGTCAGCTCGAGCAGCTTGCTGCTGGCGTCGAGGCCCAGCTCTTTGAGCTTGGGGTCGGCGAGCACCCCGAGCGCACGCACCGCCTCGAACGGCGCAAACTTCTCCCACGCCTTGTCGGCGCGCTCGTTGCCGCGCAGCTCGCGGGTGGGAATCACGATGGGCTGAAGCGGAGCCGGCTTGAAGCCCGCGTCGACGGCGCCCCCGTCGGCCGAGGTGCCGGCGTCGGTAGCGGGAGACCCGGCGTCGAACCCCGGCGCCTTGCCCTCCATGAAGCCCTGGCGCAGCCACACCACCGGCTCTTCGCCGTCGACCACGCGGGTGTAGTCGGCGAAGCGGGTGCCGTCTTCGTAGTGAATCTTCTGCAGCGAGGTCTTGTTGGCCTCGAGCACCTTCACCGTGTTGTCGGTCTTGGTCTCTTTGGGGCGCTGCCAGGTGAGGTACGCCGCGCCCAGCGCGGTCGCGGCCAGCGCGCCCATGATGGCGGTGCCACGCGCGTTCATGAGACACCTCGGGTGGCGAATGAACGCGGCCTGCCCTGAGCGGAGCGCTGCGCGCGCAGTCGAAGGGTCATGTCCGCACCTCTTTCGGAGCCGAGGCCGCCGGCCGGGTCGACTTCTTGCGGCGGGCGAAGAAGCCCGCCAGCACCACCGCCGCCGGAGCCAGGAAGATGGTCGAGTAGAACCACGCCATGTCTTGCTGGCGGGTGCGCACGATGGCCACGTCGCTCTCGGAGTTGGTGAGGCCCATGGTGCGCTCTTCACCGAACAGCCACTTCAGGGTGTCGAGCGCCAGCGCCTGGTTGGTGCGCACCTGGCTCAAGACCAGGTCGCCGAGCGCATCGGAGTCGGCCAGCACCACCGCGCGCAGCTCTTCTTCGAGCTTGTTCGAGGGGGCGCGCCGGGTGACCGAGGCCACCAGCCCATAGGCCTTGCGCACCTCGGGCGGTGAGTCGGCCTGAAAGTTGTTGTTCGAGTCGTTGAACGTCTGCGCGTTGGCGCGCACCGAGAAGTCGACCACCAGCTCGGCGGCGTGCGCGGGCAGCTCTTCGACCGAGCCCGAGGTGAGAAACACCACCGGCGAGCCGACCCGCCCGATGGTGCTCGCCACCGGGTGCGAGCTGAACGAGCTGGTCGAGAGAATGTTGCGGTCAGACGGGCCGCCGCTGGCACGAATGAAGATGGTGTCGTTGGCCAGCACGGTGGGGTCGAACTTGATGCCCAGCGGCTGGGTGAGCTCTTTGAAGCCGAGCCCGGCCTCGGGGTCGAGCGCGATGAGCAGCTTGCCGCCCCGCTTCTCGTACTCTTCGAGCGACTTCGCCTCGGGCTCGGTGAACGGCACGGTGGGGCCCAGAATCAGCACCGCCGCCGCGTCTTTGGGTATCTCGGCACCCAGGCCCTCGGCGGTGGTCAGCGTCTTGAGCTCGTAGTTCTGCTCTTTGAGGGCTCCGCGCAGGCCTGAGATGGTGGCGCGCTGGTCGATGCTGCCCAGCGGCTCTTCGCGGCGCTCGCCGTGGCCCTGGGTCAGGTAGATGATGCGCTTGCTCTTGGCCACCAGCAGCACCCGCTTCTGCACGTCCTGGTCGAGGCCCCGCAGCCCCGAGCGCGCCTTCTCGAGCTCGGTGCCGATGACCAGCGACTCTTTCTTGGTGCCCTTGCTGATGACGATGGTGCCGTTGCCGCTGACCCCGAGCTCGCGCGAGCGCACCGGCTCGAGCGGCTGGTCGAGCACCTCGACCTCGAGCTTGGGAGACTCGGCCTTGAGGTCGTCGAAGTAGCTCTTCACCTCTTCCGCCACGTCGTTGGCGGGGGGGAAGAACAGCGAGACCTTCAAGGGCTCGTCGAGACTGGCGACCAGCTTCTTGGTGGCGTCACCTGGCTTGGCGGTGCGGAAGTACGAGAGGTCGACGCGGCCGTCGCGCTCGCTGGCCACGTACTGAAACGCGACCGCGAAGATCATCGCGAAGGCGAGGCCCAGGCCCGACCAGGTCGCCTCGCGCACCCGGCCCAGCTCGACGTGGGCGGCGCGGGCCATGGTGGCGTAGGCGACCTCCATCAGAATCTGCGGCACCACCGCGATGGCGATCAGCGCGGGCCACAGCGCGGCCAGCACCCCGGCCAGCTTCGCGCTCTTCGTCTCGAGCGTGGCGCCGGCCAGCTTCGCGAACGCATCGGACTGCACGAAGTAGAGCAGCAGGCCGAGCAGACCGACCAGCTGCAGCCACAAGAAGCCCATCTCGACGCGGGCGCGGTCTTTCGGCTGCCGCACCCGGGTGGCGCGCAGCACGATGGAGAACAGCAGCACCACCGCGCCCAGCCCGCTGAGCAGCGCGCGGTTGCTGCCGCTCTCGACGATGCGCTCGCCGATGTAGAGGAACACCAGCCCGATGGCGAAGATGACGCTCAACGGCCAGCTGCGCGACGGGCTCATGCCCACCTCCGGGCCTCGAGCACGCGCGTGGCGGCGAACAGCGCCACGAACGTGACCAGCACGAAGTAGACGACGTGCTTCAAGTGCACCAGCCCCTGACCGAACGGGGTGAAGTGCGCGTACCAGGCCATCGACTGCACCGCGTCGGTGAGCGGCCGGTCGGTGATGCGCGCCAGGAACCAGAACACGGTCAGCGCGATGACCATCACCAGCGAGATGACCACCGCCACCAGCTGGTTCTTGGTGAGCGCCGAGCTGAAGGTGCCGAACGCGGCGCCGACGCTGCCCACCAGCACCAGGCCCAGGTAGCCGGCGGCGAGGTGGCCGGCCGAGACCTTGCCGTACGCCATCACCAGCACCGGCATGTAGAAGCTGGTGGCCAGGAACACCGTCAAGAAGGCGAGCGCCGAGAGGTACTTGCCGACGATGATTTCCCAGTCGCGCAGCGGCGCCGAGAAGAGCAGCTGAATGGTGCCCTTCTCGCGCTCCTTGGCGAGCAGCGGCATGCCCAGCACCGCGCTGGTCACCAGGGTGCACCCGCTGGCGAGGGTGAAGAAGTCGGCGATGATCTCGGCCGACTTCTTGGCGGTGCCCGACATCGCCCAGGCGTTGAACAGCACGCCGAGAATGAACAGCATGGTGGCGACGATGATGTAGCCCAGCATGGTGCGCAGGTAGGCCTGCAGCTCGCGGCGGGCGATCAGCAGCACGTTGTTCATGCCGCCTCCGTCTCTTGGGTAAACTTCATGAAGATGCTCTCCAGCCGGCCCAGGCTCTTGGCGACCTTGAAGACGTCGACGTTGGCCTGCACCAGCGCGCGCACCACCTCGGGCCGCACGTCGGCGCTCGCCTGAATGCGCAGCGACACCCGCTGGGCGTCGATCGGCGTCACCTCGACCGCGCTCACCTGCTTCACCGTCTTGGCGGCGTCGACCGCCTTCTGCGCGGGGCCCTGCACCTCGACATCGATGGTGCCGCCCTCTCTCGCGCCCGCGGCGGCGGCGAGCTGGTCTTCGGTGCCCTGCGCGACGATCTGCCCGTCGTGAATGATCAGCAGCCGGTCGCAGATCTGCGAGATCTCGGGGAGAATGTGGCTCGAGAGCAGAATGGTGTGCTCGCCCTTCAGCTTCTTGATGAGCTCGCGCATCTCGACGATCTGCACCGGGTCGAGACCGCCGGTCGGCTCGTCGAGAATCAGCAGCTGCGGGTTGTGCACCAGCGCCTGGGCCACGCCCACCCGCTGCCGGTAGCCGTGGCTGAGGCTGAAGATGGGCGCGTCGTCCCACTCGGTGAGCGAGGTCTTGGCCTCGGCCGCCTTCACCCGCGCGCGCGCATCGCTCGCCTTCACGCCGCGCAGCCGCGCGACGAAGTCGAGGTACCCGCCCACCGTCATCTCGTCGTAGACCGGCGGCGTGTCGGGCAGGTAGCCGATGCGCTTGCGAATCTCGTGCGGGTTCTCGCCGACGTCGTAGCCGTCGACGGTCACCTTGCCCGAGGTGGGCGCGAGCACGCACCCCAACACCTTCAGCGTCGTCGACTTGCCCGCCCCGTTGAGGCCGAGAAAACCGATGACTTCACCCTTGGCGATCTGAAAGGCCAGGTCCTTAATCGCCGGACGCTCACCGTAGTATTTGGTCAGCCCTTCGACGGAGATCATGGCGGGGGTAGATAGACGCCTCGTCGCGGGAGTCAAGGACTGACTCGGTACGCGTGCGAGCCGGCCGCCCAGGGGAAAAATGGGCTCGAACACGTCAGAGCCGCGCCCTCTTCCCGTCGCGAATCTATAGAGACCTCGAATGAGCTCGCTGCGCGCCCACGACCTCTCGTTTTCGTTCGGCAGTGTGCCGCTCTTCTCGGGCGTGACGTTTCACCTCTCCCCGGGGTGGACGGCGGTGGTCGGCGAGAACGGCACCGGCAAGACCACCCTGCTCGAGCTGCTCGCCGGTCGGCGCAAGCCGGGGTCGGGGCGCGTCGAGGCGCAGCCGCCCGGGGCGCGGGTGGTGCTGTGCGAGCAGCGCGTCGATGCCCTCTCGGACGAGGTGAAGGCGTTCGCCGAGTCAGAAGGCTACGCGCTGCGCGGCAAGCTGGGCCTCGAGCCCGAGCACCTTTTGCGCTGGCCCACCCTGTCGCCCGGTGAGCGCAAGCGCTGGCAGCTCGCCGCGGCCCTTCACGCCGGGCCCGACGCGCTGCTGCTCGACGAGCCCGCCAACCACCTCGACGCCAGCGCCGCCGGCTGGCTCTTGCCGGTGCTGCAGCGCTTTCGCGGAGTGGGGGTCATCGTCAGCCACGACCGCGCGCTGCTCGATGCGCTGTGCACCCAGACCCTGAGGCTGCACCAGGGCACCGCCGACCTGTGGCCCCTGCGGTGGTCGCAGGCCCTGGCCGAGTGGGAGCGCGAAGAAGAGACGCAGCGCGCCTCGCTCGGAGAAGCGAAGAAGCGCGCCCGGGTCGCGGCGCACGCGCTCGACGAGGCGAAGCGCCGCCACGAGTCGGCGAGCCGCATGCGCAGCACCGCGAACCGCATGCGCAACAAGTACGACTCGGAGGCGAGGTCATTGGGCGCCGACTTTCGCGCCGAGCAGGCCCAGAACGCCGCCTCGGCGGCGCTGCGCCGGCGCCAGCGCGAGAGCGTCGAGGCCGGCGCACAGGTCGAGGCGCTGGCCCTCGAGCGCGAGGTGGGCCGCGACGTGTTCGTCAGCTTCGAGCCGGCGCCGCGGCCGCGGCTCGCCGCCCTCATCGCGCCCGAGCTCAAGGCCGGCGAGCAGGTGGTGCTGCGCGAGCTGAACCTGGTGCTGGGGCGCGAAGACCGCATCGCGCTGCAGGGCCCCAACGGCGCGGGCAAGAGCACCTTGATGCGCGCGCTGCTCGAGGCGGCGGCGCTGCCCGAAGAGCGGGTGCTGTACCTGCCGCAAGAGCTCACCGCCGCAGAGGGCGCGGCGCTGCTCGAGTCGGTGCGCGCCCTGCCGAAGGACGTGAAGGGCCGCGTGCTGCAGCTCACCGCCGCGCTGGGCACCGACCCCGACCGGCTGCTCGCCTCGCACAACCCGTCGCCCGGAGAGACGCGCAAGCTGGCGCTGGCCAGCGGGCTGGGCCGGCACGCCTGGGCCCTGTTCCTCGACGAGCCCACCAACCACCTCGACGCGATGACGCTCGAGCGCCTCGAGGCGGCGCTCGCGGCGTACCCCGGGGCGCTGGTGATGGCGACGCACGATGCCCGGCTGGCCGAGGCGTGCGGGTGCGCGGTCTGGCGGGTCGAGAACGGCGCGGTGGCGGTGCGCTGAGCCGCGGCGCTACGGCGCCACGTCGTGCGCGAACTGCTGGAGCGCGAGGTCGGTCGCTTCGGGGTCGCCCTTGCGCTCGGCGACGTCGAGCTGGCGCGCCAGCTGCCACGCGCGGCTCTGCAGGGCGCTCTCGCTGTGCTCGAGCCGCTGCGACACCAGGTCGACCAGCCACGAGGTCAGGGTCGGCCCGGCCCTGGCGGCGTCGAGGGCCAGCGCGGCCGCGCGCGGGGCATCGCCGCGCCGGGCCGACGCCAGCGCCGCCAGCGTGCACGAGAGCTTCTTGTTGGTGGGCGGAGCATGCCGCACCAGCGCGATGACCTCGTCCCACCGCTCGGTGAAGAACATCGACAGCGCGAAGATGTCGAACGAGTCGGCTTCGTAGGCGGCGTCACCCATCGCCAAGAAGCGGCGGTAGGCCGCCTCGGCCCGCCCGGTCTGCACCTCGGCGAGCGCCACCGCCTGCCGGCCCTGGCTGTCGTGCGGCTCGGCCTGCAAGAGCCGCATGCCGTGCTGGTAGGCGGCTTCGATGGCCCGCTTCGCCCGCTCGCCGTCGCCCTGCTGCCGCGCCAGCTCGGCGCGGGTGATGTTGAGGTACGCGGCGCTGCGCAGGCCTTCGAGGCTCTTGGGGCTCTTCTCGATCGCCTTCTCGGCCTGCGCCACCGCCGTCTCGGACATCTTCAGCGCCTCGTCGAGCCGCTGGTTGCGCGCCAGCACCGTGGCCAGCTTGTCCATCGAGACCAGCACGTTCACCTGCATCTGCTCGCTGTCGGGCACCAGCTTCGCGAGGCGCTGATCGACCTCGAGAGAGGTCTGAGCGGGGGCCAGCGCTTCGGCCACCCGGCCCGCGGTCAACCGCAGCGCCGCCAGCCGGCTGTTGCCGCGCGAGAGCGAGTCGAGCGCCTCGACGTGCCGCGGCCACGCCTCGACCGCAGCCTGGGCGTGACCGATCGCCTCGAGCACCCGGGCCTCGCTCTTCGCCACGTCGCCGCGATCGAGCTCGACGTCGCCCAGGCCGATCAGCGACTCCGACAGCAGCACCCGCGCGTCGGGGTCTTTCGGCTGCTCGTCGACCAGGGGCCGGGCCACCTCGAGCGCGAACGCGTAGGCCGACTCGGCCTCGCCGTTCTTGTCGACCTCGAGCGCGAGCCGGGCGATCTTCTTCCACGCGCGGCACAGCCGCATGCGCTCGGTGCGGTCGCCGGTCTTCGGGTCGACGGTGCTCTTGTAGTACTCGAGGGTCTTGGTGGTGAGCTGCTCGACCAGCGGCCCCGAGCCGGCGATGGGCTCGAGCTTGTCGCTCACGTCGTCGAGAAACAGCTGGGCGAACGCGCGCGCCTCGTCGCGCTCGTGACGCACCTGCCGGTAGGCCAGCACGCCGAAGCCCACCAGCACCGCCGCCGCCACGCTCGCCACGGTGAGCGGCACCCGGTTGCGGCGGGTGAAGCGCCCGAACAGGTCGAGGCCGGTGTACGCGTGAGCGCCGACCCGCCCGCCCTCGAGCCACGACGAGATGTCTTTGGCCATCTCGGCGGCGCTGGGGTACCGCCGCGCGCGGTCGCGGGTGAGCGCCTTCTCGGCGATCGCCACCAGCTCGACCGGCGCGTCTTCGACCTTCGCGCGCACCGGCAGCACGTCTTCTTTCATGATGCGGGTCAGCACGTCGAAGGGGTTCTTGCCGGTGTACGGGGGCTCGCCGGTGAGCACCTCGTAGAGCACCGCGCCCAGGCACCACACGTCGCTGCGCTCGTCGATGAGGTCGACCTTGCCCTCGGCCTGCTCGGGGCTCATGTAGCTGGGCGTGCCGATCGCGCCCCCCTCGAGCACGTTGCCGGTGATGTCGGGCTGCAGCTTCAGGTCGGCGGCGCGCGGGTCGCTGCGCCCCTTCACCCGCGCCAGGCCCCAGTCGAGCACGTAGGTCTCTCCGAACGGGCCGACCATCACGTTCTGCGGCTTGATGTCGCGGTGCACCACCGCGCGGCTGTGCGCGTAGGCGATGGCCTGGCAGGTGGTGAGGTACGCGTTCATCAGCTTGAGGCGGTTCTCGAGCGACCGCGCCTGCTTGATCAGCTCGTGCAGCGTGCGGCCGCGCACCCGCTGCATGGTGTAGTAGAGCCCGCCGTCGAGGCGGCGCCCCAGCTCGAACACCGGCACGATGGCGGGGTGCTCGAGCTGGCCGGTGAGCCGCGCCTCACGCAAGAAGCGCTGCTCGAGCGCGACCATGCGGGTGGTGGCGAACTGCGGGTTGCTGGTGTGCTCTGACAGCAGCTCTTTGAGCGCCACGTCGCGGCCCAGGTAGCGGTCGTGCACCACCACCACCCGCCCGATGCCACCCCGCCCCAGCTCATGCGGGTTGCCGTAGCCGTCGGTGTCGAAGTCGTAGCGCCCGACGGGCTCGTCGCAGACGTTCTCGCTGCCCTCGAGGCTGTCGGCCTGCGGCGTCTCTTTGGTCGGCGCGGTGGTGTGGTCGCTCACCATCGAGGTCGAGATGCTGCGCATCAGCGTGTTGAGCCCCGCCGAGAGGCTCTGCAGGGTACGGCCCACGTCCATCTCGTTGAGCTGCAGCGCGCGCCCCACCAGCCCCTCGACCATGCGGCGCTTGTCGGCGTCGAGCAGGCCGCGCGCGGTGAGCACCTCGGCGAAGGTGCGGCCCTCGCGCCGCGCCGCCGCCCACTCGGCCGCGGCGCCCATCACCTGCGAAGCGGTGGCGTAGCCGAGCTGCACCACGAACACGCTGAGCAACAGCTCGGAGTCTTGCTGCGGCGGGGGGGCCTCGGGGTCGGGCGCGCTCAGGGCGCGCCTCCGTCGACCGGCGCCCCTTCGGGGTGCTTGCCGTGCTCGATGGAGTCGACCAGCTCGTCGGCGCGGCGGCGGCAGGCGTCGAGCACCTCCATCGCCTGGGCACGCGCGTCACCGGTCAGCCCGCTCAGCCGCTGGGCCAGGGTGGCGCACTCGACGCGGGTGTTCTCGAGCTCGGCCTGCAGCGCCGGAGCGCCCAGGTCGGGCAGCGGCGCCGGCGCCACCGCCAGCGGGCGCTGCGCCGGCTGGGCGCGGGCCGCTTCGATGGCGTGCTTGAGCTTGTCGGCCTCGGCACGCGCGTGCGAGCTCGAGGGAATCGAGTCGAGCGCCTTGAGCACCGCGTCGAAGTCGCGCGACTGCGCCGGCGTGCCGACCTGCAGCAGCTCGGCGTAGGTGCTCTTGGTGCGCGCCAGCACCTCGTCGCCGGCATCGCGGCAGGCGGCGAGCGAGAGCAGGCCGAGCAGCAGCGTCACGCGCCTCACCGGGCGCGCCTCTTTCGCAGCAGGCCGAGCAAGAGGCCCAGCGCCAGCGCCGCCGGAGTGGTGGTGCAGCCGCACGGCCGCGGCTGCTCGTCGCCCCCGCCCGAGCCGGCGGTGCCGCCCCCGGTGCCGCTGGTGCCGCCGCCGGTCGCTTCGCCGCCGCCCGCGGCGCCGCTGCCTCCGCCGGTGCCGCCGCCGTCGTCGACGCCGGCATCGTCGGGCCCGCAGCCGTCGAGGCAGCCCGCGTCGCTGAAGCCGCCGTCGTCGACGATGACCGAGGCGTCGGGTTGTTCGCCGCTGCCGCCGTCGGGGTGGGTGAAGCCGCCGCTGACGGGAAAGCCCTTAAGCACGATCTCGGCGGTGGGCACCGCCATCGAGCAGGTGGTGCCGAAGCCGGTGAGCGTGGGCGAGCCCGCCTCGGCCCACGCCGTCCACACCAGGCTCGAGAGCACGGTGAGCGCGTCGCCCCAGCGCCGCGCAGTGAAGTCTTTCGCGGCGGTGAAGAAGGCGGTGTCGGGCGAGGCCACCGGGTACATCGTGTTCCACGTGGTGAGCTGGGGCGCGAGGCCGTTGCCCACCAGCACGATGTCGAAGATGTTGTTCTTGGGGTCGGCGCGGCCGGGCGTGCCGATGTACGTGCGCGAGAGGTTGGTGATCTCGGTGAGCTGCGACCCCACCCCGAGCATGTCGCTCTCCCAGCGGTTGTGCAGGGTGCCGCCGGGGTTGAAGTAGCGCGTGTCGTGGAGCACCGAGAACGAGTCGGTCACGTAGTGCGACAGCACGAAGGTGACGTCGAGCACCCGGTTCACGTCGCGGGCGCGAAAGGCGGCGACCAGGGCGGTGTACAGCTCTTCGACCCGCCAGGGCACCCTGCCGTTGCGCTCGTAATAGATGGGGAAGGTCGCCACCACCTGCGCCCAGTCGCGCGGGTACGAGGTGATGGGCGCGATCCAATCGACCTCGAGAAAGTGCCGCGGGGCTTCGCCGGCGTCGTAGTTGGCGTTGGCCGGGTCTCTCCAGCGGTCGGGGTCGCAGGCGTGGTTCTGCAGCGTCGACGTCTGCTTCGACTGCAGCCAGGCCTTGAGGCAGTGGTTGGTCGGCAGCGGGTCTTGCATCATCGAAGCGAGCCGCCGGTGGCCGTCGAAGCCCCACCCGAACGCCACCGCGGGCAGGAAGACGACCAGGGTCAGCAGCTTTTGCACGCGGGGCACTCTAGCTTGAGGCATACGTCGTCTGCTCATGGACGTGGAAGCCCTGCTCGAAGCCGAGAAACGCCGGCGTGGCGACCCTGACCCGGTCAGCGGGGCCTTCTCTCGCCTCGCGCTCACCCAGGGCACCCTGCTGAAAGAAGAGTACGACCATGGCACGCACTTCTTCGCCGGCGGCGCGGTGCTGGGCGCCGCGGTGGTCGATACCGTGCACTTCACCCACCTGAACATGGAGCACGGCTTCGCGGTGGGTGACCGGGTGCTCGCCGCGCAGGTGAAGGCGCTGCGCGAACAGTGCCCCCGGGGCAAGGTGGTGCGCATTCACGGCGACGCCTTCGCGGTGGTGCTGGGCCCGACGGCAGACCAGCCGGTCGAAGCGTCGCTGCGCCCGAAGCTGCACGCCGCGCTCGAGAAGGCGACGCGCGACGCGCTGGGGCGCAGCGAGCCGGTGCGGTTCTGGGTCGCGCTGCTCAAGCTGGCGGTGAAAGACCCGCCCAACCACGACGTGCTGGGGCCGCTCTTGTGGGGCGAGTGCGAGCGCGCGCTGCTCATCGAACAGCGCGGGCTCGAAGGCGCCGGCACCGTGCTCGAGCGCAGCGTCGACTTTCACGCCACGCTCTGACCCCAGCGCGAACGGGCCGAGCTCAACGGGCCGCCGCGGTCCCCGATGGCTGCGTCGCCGCGGCACGAGGAGCGGTCTGCCCATCGAGCTTTAGCCGGGCATCGGCAGCACCCAGCCGGCCTGCAGCCCGGCGCCCCACAACACCGGGCCGCCGATGCCGACCTCGCCCATCGGCGCGACGAACACGCTGTCGCCCAGCTGCACCCGCAGCCCCGCGCGCACCACCAGGCCGAAGGCCCACGCCTTGTACTCGGCGGTGGCCTGGTCGACGGTGAGCGCGGCCTTCACCGACTGCACGTCGCCGATGACGTCGACGAACGGAGTGACGTACTTGAACGCGTACTCACCGCCGAGGCCGAAGCGCACGTCCCACAGCTCGAGCGAGCGGGTGCCGACCTCGCGGGTGGTGCCGCCCACGTCGGCGGGGAAGATGGCGTCCATCATGCGAAACGAGGCGAACGGCTTCTGCAGGCCGACCGTGAAGCGCACGTGCTGGGTGACGTAGCGGGTCTCCCAGCCCAGCCCGTAGACGATGGTGCGCGCGTACGGAGCGAGCGCGAACGGCCCGGTCAGCGCGCGCGCCTCGGACGTGCCGGAGCCGAAGGCATAGCCGTTGCGCGTCTCGTCGCGCACGCCCCCCAGAAAGCCCATGGTGAGCTCGAGATGCCGGCGCGCGGTGTAGCCGGCGAAGCTGGGGTGAGCGGCGACGTCTTCAGCTTCGGGAGTCGGTGCATCGGGCGAGGTGGCGAGCAGTGCAGCGATGACGACCAAGGTAGGAGTCATGCCGCCTCGATTGAGCAACCCGCACGCCGCGGCCAACCGCCCATGGCCCGACCTTCAGGAGCGCAGTTGCGCCGCCGTGCCAGCGCAACAGCGCGGCGCCCGCGCCAGCGAACCCGTTTTCCGGGTGAGAAGTCGCCTACGCAGCTGCGGTGACAGCGCGGTGACGTTCACCGGAGCGGCACGATCGGCGACGAACTGCTGCGAGCCAGGCACGTCCGCGACGTCGGCCCGCGGGCGAGGCGGCGAGGCGGCGAGGCGGCGAGGCGGTCGCGGCGCCGGGCACACCGTTTCTGAGCCGTGAATGCAGTAATAGGCACTGCATTCACGGCGCAGTTACCGCGCGCTGTGCTCGTCCACCCGGCGACTTCGTCGAGCGCCTACCGCGGGTCGGTCACGTGGGGTGCTCGCCCTTCCCCGCGCGGGCGCGAGACTTTCGAGGCTGCCCTCGATGACGACGTGCCTCGGCGGGCACCGCCCGGCGTAATCTCCCGCCCCGTGCTCCTCGCGCTGCTGCTCACCTGCCTGCCCGTGCCTCCGCAGTCGCAGACCTTCACCACCGCCAAGACCCGCCTCGAGCAGACGGTGCCCGAAGACCAGGTCGGCCCCGAGCGCTTCGCTTCGCTCGAGCTGTTCACCACCGACGGCAGGTCGCTCTGGAAGCAGGCCAAGGTGAAGCCGCTCACCACCGCCTTCTTCAGCGAAGACGGCCGCTGGGTCGGCACGGTCGACTCGCTCAACGCCTCGCGGGTGCGCGCCTACGGCCCCAACGGCGCGGTGGTCGACGTCGACCCGCTCGCGGTGGTGACCGACGACGAGAAGCGGCGCATGACCGTCACCTCGTGCGGTCGCTCGTGGTTTCGCGGCATGCGCTTCGAAAAAGCGACCCTGACGGTCGGCATTCTCCAGGCCAACGACCCACCCGCGTTTCAGGTGGTCATCGACCTCGCCACCCAGAAGCTGAGCCGCCGCCCCATACCGAAGCCCGGGCGCTGAAACCTCACAGCCGCTGCAGCAACCAGGCAGTGGCGAGGCCCAGGTAGGTGCCGAGCGCGATGCCCATCAGGCCCATGGTGAGGCCGGGGGCGACCAGCCGGCGGTTCTTCAGCGCCGCCGCCACCGGGCCGATGAACGCGGGCCCGAAGATGGTGGCGGTCGAGGTGATGAGGGTGGTGTCGGCGTCGAGGCGGAACAGCGCCGCCAGCGCGGCGTGCAGCAGAATCGACGCGGCCATCACCACGAAGACGAACACCATCAAGGTGGGGCTGTTGCCGCCCAGCAGCCGCACGTCGGCGAGGCTGCCCACCGCCACGCAGAACGAGAGCAGGGCGTACTCGCCCGCCTCGTAGCTGCCGCCCAGGCCACGCACCCGCGGCGAGAGCGAGGCGGCGATGCCGAGCGAGGTGATGCCCAGCAGCACCAAGGGCGGCTCGAGCCGGCCGAAGAGCGCGAAGCTGAGCGAGACGCACAGCCCCACCAGCAGCACCGCGAGCGCGACCGCGAGCACCGTCGAGCGCGCGGCGACCGGGGCGCTGGCCGTCGACGGCGCCTCGGCCTCGGTGGGGCCGGTGAAGCGCGGCAGCACCGTGAGCGCCACGCGCTGGCCCACCGACACCAGAAACAGCAGGTAGGCACCTCCCGCCACCACGTCGGCGGCGTTGAGCAGCACGAAGGTCTCTTGCTTCGCGCCGAGCGCCAGGCCGATGGCGCTCATGTTGGCGGTGCCGCCCACGTACACGCCCACCAGCATGCCGGCGACCTTCCACCACTCGTCGGTCTGCGCGCGGAAGAGCAGGCCCACCGCGCACGCGGCCAGCACCGCGGCGAGGCACGCCAGCGCGAAGCACAGCAAGAGCGAGCGCGCGAGCGCGAGCCAGGCCTTCAGCTCGGTCGAGAACAGCAGCAGCGGTATCGCCAGCGGCACCGCCGCCTCGCTCACGTGCAGCGACGCCGCGCGGTCGAGGCTGAGCCCGGGCAGGTTGCCCAGCGCGATGCCGAAGGCGTAGCAGAGCACCACCGGCCCGAGCTTCGCCGCGAGCCGGTGCTTCTTCTCGGCCCAGCGGGCGATCGCGGGGAAGAAGAGGCACAGCAGCACCTGCGCCGCGCTCACTCGACCTGGTACAGCCCGTCGAGGAAGTCGCGCACGAACGCGTCGAGCTCGGGCGTGCCGCTCACCGCGCCGGCCATGCCGTACAGCGCCGCGCTGCCCGCGGGGGCCGGCTGCCCCGCGCGCAGGCCCGCGGTGCACTGCGCCAGGTCGCTGAGAAACGGCTCGACGATGCGCGCGTGCGCCGGAGTCACCATCACGTGCAGCCCCGGCGGCGGCCCGCTGAGGCGGTCGAGCTTCCACCCGCGCGCCTCCATCGCGTCGCCCAGCTCGAAGCAGTCGAGCCCCTCTGAGCCGAAGCCGAACACCGTGGCCGGCGGGTCGCCCTGCACCTTCAGCCCCGGCACCGCATCGACGCCGGCCTTGAGCGCGTCGGTGGTCTTCAGCATCTGGCGAGCATGCGCCAGGTAGCCGGCCTCGCCGAGGTGGTGCAGCATCGCCCACGCCGCGGCGATGGCGCCGCCGGGGCGGGTACCCGTCATCGAGGGTGAGGCGTAGAGGCCGCCCGGCCACGCGGTGTAGGTGAAGAACTGGTGCCGCCGCAGCGCCGCGTCGCGGTACAGCACCACCGACGCGCCCTTCGCCGCGAAGCCGTACTTGTGCAGGTCGGCCGAGAGCGAGGTGACGCCCTCGACCTCGAAATCGAACGGCGGCACCGCGCGGCCGAGCGCGCGGGCGAAGGGCAGAATGAAGCCGCCCAGGCAGGCATCGACGTGGCAGAGAATCTTCTTCTCGCGCGCCAGCGCCGCGATGTCGGCGATGGGGTCGACCACGCCCTGGGGAAACGCCACCGCCGAGCCGACCACCATCACCGTGTGGGGCCCGACCAGCGCCCGCATCGCGTTCACGTCGGCACGAAAGTCGGGGCCCACCGGCGCGTGCCGGGCGGTGACGCCGAAGTAGTGCGCCGCCTTCTCGAAGGCCGGGTGCACCGTGACCGGCAGCACCATCTCGGGGGCGGTGATGCCGCGCTCGGCCTTCGCCCAGTCGCGCGCCGTCTTCACCGCCATCAGCACGCTCTCGGTGCCGCCCGAGGTCATGGTGCCGGCGACCTGGGCGTCTCCGTGGAACAGCGACGCGCACATCGCCAGGGTCTCGGCCTCGAAGCGGCGCAGCGAGGGAAACGCCATCGGCGACAGGCCGTTCTCGGCCATGAACTCGCCGTACGCCTCGCGCGCCATCGCCGAGACCTCGTCGCCGGCGAAGTACACCAGGCTGAAGGTCTTGCCCTCGCGCCAGCGCGCGTCGTCTTCGCGCAGCGCGCGCATGCGGCGCAGTACTTCGTCTTTGGGCAGGCCAGTGAGCGGAAACGGGAGCGAGGGCATCAGAGAGGTTTGCAGCGCATACCTGTGTGCGGCGTCGGCGCGCGAATGTAGCCGAAAGCAGGTGGGCTCGCGGCGGCTGTCTCAGCGCGGCTTGCCGGCGGGCCTCGGCGGCCGCCCCTTCTGCGAGGGCCGGTCGAGCTGCTCGCTCAAGCGCCGGGTCTCGTTCTTGAGCGCCTCGACGTCGCGGCGCAGGTCGGCCAGCTCTTTGGCCTGCCCGGTCTTCGCTCTCAGCGCGCGCACCGCCTCTCTCGCCGAGCGCCGCTCGCGCCCATCCAAGAACGGCAGCGACGAGAGCGGCTCGATGAGCCGCTCGTCACCGAGTGTTCGCGCCGCATCGACGGCCGCCGCGCGCACCCTGAAGATGGGGTCCTCGAGCAGCCGCGCGAGCAGCTCGACCGCCTCTCTCTTCTTGCCCGCCGCGTCGGCCAGCCGGGCCACCGCGTTCACGGCTGCGCGCCGCGCCATCGGGGGAGCCCCGTACCGCGTCGACGCCACCGCCAGCTCCCAGCCCTTCGGGTCTTGCAGCGCCGCCATGCCGTCGAGCGCCCCGCACGCCACCGTGTCGGCGAAGCTGGGCCGCTGGCGCAGGGCGTTGAGCACCGGCAGCGACTTCTCGGCCCGCACCCTTCCCAGCGAGCGCGCGGCCTCACCCTCGACGAACGCGCTGGCATCGCCCCGCTTGCACAGCTGGAGCAGCGCCCCACCCACCTGCTCGTCGAGCACGAAGGTGCCGAGCGCCGCCACCACCGCGCGGCGGGCCTTGGGGTGCTTCACCTCGATTGCCCGCAGCAGCAGCGCCTTCGCGCGCGGCGCCCGCGAGCCGGCCAGGGCCTTCGGCGCAGGCGGCCCGCACCATCCACACCTCTTTCTCGTCGAGCAGCGCGGCGCCCAGCGCCTCGAGCGAGGCGGCGCTGCCGTCTTTACCCAGCGGCCCCGCGGCCTCGGCGCGCGCCCGGGCCGGCTGTGCCCCCGCGAGCTCGGCGCGCCACCACGCGGGTGCCTTGTCGACCTCGAGGGTGCCCAGCACGTCGCGGCGCGGGTCGACCACCGCCTGGGTGATGGGCCCGGCGCAGGGCAGGTGAAAGACGTGCTCGGTGCGCTCGAGCTCGAACACCGGCTCGAGGGTGCGGTCTGAGTCGACCACCCGCAAGAGCAGCGGCACGCGGTACGGCTCACCGGGCTGAGTCTGCTTCACGGTGACTTTGAGCGACCGCGCCTCGGGCTCGTGCTCGAGCTTCACCTTCAGCGCGGGGTGACCGGCCCGGTACACCCACTGGTCGAAGAAGCGGTCGGGGTTTTTGCCGGTGGCCTCTTCGATGGCGCGCGCGAGGTCGACGGTCTCGACCGAGCCGCCGCCGTGGCGCTTCACGTAGGTGTGCACCGCCTTCTTGAAGTCGGCGTCGCCCAGCCAGCGCCGCAGCGCGTGCAGCACCAGCGCGCCCTTCTCGTAGAGGTGACGGTCGAACAGCTCGATGGGCGAGTCGAACTTCCGCTCGACGATGGGCCGGGTGTACCGCTCGGCGGCCTCGCCCAGGTAGATGTCGAGGTCGAGCTTGCGCTGGTGGTCGGCCTCGTCGAGCCCGTCGGCGTGCTCCTTCCACAGCACCTCGGAGTAGGTGGCGAAGCCCTCGTTGAGCCAGCCGTGCGGCCAGTCGCGGCAGGTGAGCCAGTCGCCGAACCACTGGTGCGCCAGCTCGTGCGAGATGAGCGGCTCGGCCGAGTAGTCGAGGTGCGCGCGCTCGTCGTGCAGCACCGAGTCGGTGAGGGTGGTGGCCCCGGTGTTCTCCATGCCGCCGAAGATGAACTCCGCGACGAAGACCTGGGCGTAGTCGCCCCACGGGTAGGCGCGGCCGGTGAGGTCTTCGAACAGCTTCACCATCTCGGCGGTGCGGGCGCAGCAGCGCAGCGCGTCGGCCTTGCGGCCCTTTGGGTACAGCGTGCGCACCTTCACCTTGCCGGCCTGCGCCACGTGCTCTTCGAGCTCGGCCACCACGAGCGTGACCAGGTACGGCGAGTGCGGCACGTCGAGCCGGTGGTGCACCACACGGCGCTGCCCCTTCACCTCGTCGCTCAAGAGCTTGCCGTTCGACAGCGCCCGCATCTTCTTGGGAATGGTGGCGACCACCTCGGTGGTGGCCTTCTGCGCCGGCGCGTCGAGGCAGGGGAACCAGTAGCGGGCGTCTTCGTCCTGACCTTGAGTCCACGCCTGCAGCGGGCGCTTGGGGTACTGGCGATCGGGCCCGATGAAGTAGAGCCCGCGGCGGGGCACGCAGCGGTAGGAAATCTCGACGGTGGCCTCGGCCCCAGCGGCGAGCGGCTTCTTGAGCTGTACGTCGAGGCGGCGGCCGTCGTGGTGGTGCACCGCACGGGCGCCGTTCACCTCGCAGCCTTCGATGTCGAGCTCGACTGCGTCGAAGGTGAGGGTCGAGACCTCGCGCACGGCCTGCAGCCGGGTGAGGCAGCGCCCGGTGACCGCGCGGGCGGCGAAGTCGAGCTCGACCTCGATGCGCACGTGGGTCGGCCTCACCGGGCGATCGGCGGCGTAGTGCACCGTGGCGGTGTCGAAGGCGAACGGCGGCGGCTCGAGATCGATGCGGTGGCCGTGCATGGGTGCGCGGTAACCTAGCCCCCGTGATCGAGGTCCTCTACTTCGCGGACAAGGCGGTGACCCAGAAGCTCATCGACCGGGTCGCCGCGAGCCGGAAGCTGACGCTGGTCACGGTGCTGCCGCCGCACCGCTGCGGGCCGCACCCTCAAGGCCTCGAGCCGTTCGCCACGCTCGAGCGCGACTTCTCGGCGGCGCTCGACCAGGTGCTGGTGGTCGACGAGGGCAAGGTCGAGGGCATGTGGAGAGACCCGATGACCGACCTCGCCGACCGGCTCTTCCCCGACGACGCGAAGGGCGCGTACGCGGCCGCGCGCGGGTACCTGCTGGTGCGCGACGGGGCGCCGGTGCTCACGCTGAAGAAGACGCCCGACCACGAGGCCGACCTGCACGCGCTCGAGCGCGAGATCGAGAAGCTCAGCCTGAGGCGAAAGGCGGGCGGCGCGCCGCGCGCTCGCGCCGCGCAGGCCGGCCCGGCGAAGACGCTCGAAGAGCTGCCGGTGCCCGAGCTGGCGCGCGCCTACGCGGTGCTCGGCCTGCAGCCGGGGGCGTCACTCGAGGACGCGAAGAAGGCGTGGAAGGCGATGGTGGTGAAGTACCACCCCGACAAGGTGGCGCACCTCGCGCCCGAGTTCCGCACCCTGGCCGAGAACAAGACGCGAGAAATCATGGCCGCGTGGGAGCAGCTGCAGCAGGCGCTGGGCCCCGGCTGATTCACTTGGGCTCGAGCGCGAGGGGCCTGTTACACCACGCGCCATGACTGAACTCGGTCGCACCGGCTACCAGGTCTTCCCGCTCGGCCTCGGCTGCATGGGCATGAGCGAGTTCTACGGCGCGCGCAACGACGACGAGTCGCGCGCCACGCTCGAGCGCGCGCTCGAGCTGGGGGTGAACTTCTTCGACACCGCCGACGTGTACGGCATCGGCGACAACGAAGAGCTGATCGCTGGGTTCATTCGAAAGCACCGCGCCAGGGTGGTGCTGGCGACCAAGTTCGGAATTCTGCGCGACAAGAACGACCCCATGAAGCGCGGGGTGAGCGGCCGGCCCGACTACGTGCGACAGGCGTGCGACGCGTCGCTCAAGCGCCTCGGCGTCGACGTCATCGACCTCTACTACCAGCACCGCGTCGACCCGAACGTGCCCATCGAAGAGACGGTCGGGGCGATGGCCGAGCTGGTGCGGGCGGGCAAGATTCGGTGGCTGGGCCTGTCAGAGGCGGCGCCGGCGACGATTCGGCGCGCCCCAGGTGCACCCCATCACCGCGCTGCAGACCGAGTATTCGCTGTGGTCGCGCGAGCCGGAAGACGAGCTGCTCGAGCTGTGCCGCGAGCTGGGCATCACCTTCGTGCCCTACTCGCCGCTGGGGCGCGGGTTTCTCACCGGGCAGATCAAGAAGCCGCAAGACTTCGCCAAAGACGACTACCGCCAGCACTCGCCGCGGTTCCAGGGCGAGAACTTCGAGAAGAACCTCGCGCTGGTGAGCGAGGTCGAGAAGCTGGCGAAGCAGAAGGGCTGCACCGCGGCGCAGCTGGCGCTGGCCTGGGTGCTGACCAAGGCGCCCACCTCGCTGCCGATTCCCGGCACCAAGCGGCGCGTCGCGCTGGAAGAGAACGTCGGCGCGCTGCAGGTGAAGATCAACCCCGCCGAGATGGCCGAGCTCGATCGCATCGCGCCGAAGGGCGCCGCCGCCGGCGAGCGCTACCCCGCCGCGATGATGGGCTCGGTGAACCGGTAGAGACCGAGCACCCTGAGCGGAGCCTGCCCTGAGCCTGTCGAAGGGTCGAACGGGTGGCGTCCAGGTGGACCGCGCCCACGCCTCGAACTCCAGGCTTCAAGCAGCGCAGCGCGCGCACCCATACGAGGGAGTTTCTGCGCCTGAGCCTTCGGCGAGCGACAGCAGCGTTCGACAGGCTCACCCTGCGCGGCTTCGTTCTGCAAGGTACACCCCGCCCCGCTTCCCATTGCTTGAGGGCGGTGGCGCTGGCACCCTGAAGCGCGTGTTCCAGAATCTCGCCTGGCAGCCTGACCCGGGCGCTGCCGACACCGTCTCTCCACCGGTCGACCGCTGGCTGGTGCTGGGGCGGGCGCCGCTCGCCGAGGCCGTCACCCGCGCTGGCCTCGACGCCGCGTGCCTGGAACACGACCCACAGCTGCACCGCACCCTCGAGGCGCTGAGCCGCGCGCCGCGCGCGGGCGTGCTCTTCGCCGAAGGCCTCGACGAAGAGCTCGACCCTCTGGCCCACATCGACCGGGCGCTGCGGTGGGCAACCCTCGTTCGCGCCGCCCAAGACGCCGGCGCCCCGCTGTGGCTCATCACCCGGCGAGCGGTGCTGTTGCCTGGCGACACCCGCGCGGTCAGCCCGTCGGCCGCGCTGCTCCTGGCGCTGGGCCGCGCCGCCTTCGCCGAGCACGCGACGCTGCTGGGTGGCGTGCTCGACGTGCCCGACGACGTCGACTGGCTGCCGCGCGCCTTGGGGGCGCCCTCGCGTCAGTCGGCCGCCTGGCGCCAGGGCGTGCGACACACCGAGCGGCGCGTCACCGCCACGCTCGCGGCCACCGACGCGCGGCCCGCCGCGAACGTGCTCATCATCGGTGGCCTGGGCGGTCTGGGGGCCGCCCTCGCCGCCCGGTGGGCGGCGGCCGGTTCGCGGCTCGTGCTGGTCGGCCGCGGGGGGCCACCGCCCCTGCCCCACCACGAGTACCACCCCGTCGATGTGCGCGACCGGGCCGCCATGCAGCGCGTCTTCGCGGGCCGCCGCTTCGACCGGGTGGTGCACGCGGCGGGAGAGCTGCACGTCGGCTCGCTGGTGCGCACCGCGCGCGACGCCTTCGAGCGCGTGTTCGCGCCGAAGGTCGAAGGCACCCTCGCGCTGGCCGCGCTGCTCGAGGGCACTTCGACCCAGGTGCTGCTGCTCACCTCGACCGCGGGCGCGCTCGAAGGCCAGCAGGGAGGCGTGGGGGCCTACGCGGCCGCCAACGCCTTTCAAGATGCGTTCGCGCACCGCCGGCGGCAGTTGGGCCTGCCCTGGTCCTCCATCTGCCTGCCCTCGATTCGCGGGGTCGGCCTGAGCGCGCGGCTCGAAGGCGCCGCCTCGGCCCACGCCGCGGCCGTGCCGTCGCTGAGCCTCGATGAGGCGCTGGTCGCCATCGATGCCACCCTCGCCAACCCTTCGGCGCAGGTCATCGTCGCCGCTGACACGCCGTCGCCCACCTCGGCACCGCCCGAGGCCCGGCCGCTCGCCCCACGAGCGGTCTTAAGGGCCGAGCTCGAGCCCACCCTTCGGGCGCTGCTGGCACGCGAGACCAACCAACCGGCCGACGCCATCGACCCGCACCGCACTTTTCAGTCTTTCGGCATCGACTCGCTCGGAGCGCTCGACCTCATTCGCTCGCTCGAAGAGCAGGTGGGCATGAGGCTCTCGGACACGCTGATGTTCGAGCACGACACGCTCGACAAGCTGCTGACCGCGCTGAGCACCGGCCAGGGGGCGCCCCGGGCGAAGGCCTCGGCCCCTGCGGCGGCGGCCCCCTCAGCGGCTGTCGAGCTGCCGGTGCTGCCCGCGCAGAAGACGTTCTACGCGAACCAGCGCTTCTTTCCCCACCTGCCCGCCTACGTCTTTCTGCGCGCCGACCTGAAAGGGCCGGTCGACGCCGAGCTCATCGCGGCCGGCGTCGAGGTGCTGTTTCGGCGACACCCGATGCTGCGGGTCACCTTCACGCTGCGTGACGGAGTGCTGCTGCAGCGCGAAGGCGCGTTCGCGGCCCCCGCGTTGGTGCAGCGCGAAGCCGCCGCGGGCGAGCTCGACGCCGTCGAGGCCGATTTCCGCAACCAGACTTTCTCGCTCGAGCACGGCCCGCTGTTTCAGTTCGCGCTGATTCGCACCGCGCCAGCCCAGGCCACCCTGATGCTGCACGTGCACCACATCGTGGCCGACGCCTGGAGCGGCCAGCTGCTGCTGCTCGAGCTGCTCGAGCTGCACCGCCGGGGCAGCGAGGGCCTCGCGCTCGAGCTGCCTGAGCTCGCGACTTCTTTCTCCGATTGCGTGCGGGCGTTCGAGGCGCGCTCCGACGACGCGCGCGACAGCCGCGCCTGGTGGCGCCAGACGCTCGAGAAGCCGCCTCCGAGGCTGAAGCTGCCTTTCGACTCGGACCCCGACGCAGTGCCCCAGGGGCCCTGCCACCTGCACCAGGTCGAGCTCGACGCCGCCACCACCGGCGCGCTGCTCGAGCGCGCGAAGCAGTCGAGCTGTTCGATGTTCGAGCTGGTGTTCGCCGCCTACGCCTCGTGCCTGCGCGAGTGGAGCGGGCAGAGCGAGCTGTTGGTGCGCGTCGCCCAGGCCCGCCGCGACGCGCGGCTGCCCGACGTCGACCGGGTGGTGGGCTGCTTCGCCGACTCGCTGCCGCTGCGGCTCTCGGTCGACGCCGACCTCGCTCAGCTGCTGCGGCGGGTGCGTGAGGCGAGCCTCGCCGCGCAGCAGCACGGCCTCACCTCTTCCCTCGAGCTGGCGGGTCTGGGCGCCGAGCGCAGCCCCGGCGGGCCGCGCGGGCTGACTCCCGCGGGGTTCAGCTTTCCCGACTTCAAGGCGCCAGAGCGGTTCGGCGCGGTCGAAATCGCCGCGGTGAGGGCCGGCGCCGCCACCGGCTTCACCCAGCTCGGGCTCATCGCCTGGCAGTTTCGCGGCAAGCTGCACCTGTCGTGGAACTTCACCGGCGCGCTGTTCAGGCCCGAGACGGTTCGGCGCCTCTCGGCCGAGCTCCAGGCCCGGCTGCGCAGCCTCGCGGCGCAGCGCCGCGCCCCCCTGCCTCGAGGCGCCGTGGTGCCGGCCCGCATCGCCGCCTCGCTCGAGGCCGCGGGCGACCGGGTGGTGCTGGTCACCCCCGCCGAGCGCGTCACCGCCAGAGCGCTGCGCCAGCGCGCCGAGGCGCTCTCCCGCGCGCTCGCCGAAGAGGGCGCGGCGCCGAACCGCCTGGTGGTGGTGCTCGCGCGGCCCGGGGTCGAAGCGACCGTGGCCGTGCTCGGCGTGCTCGGCGCGGGGGCGGCCTACGTGCCCATCGACCCCGACTACCCCGACGCGCGCGTGGCGCAGCTCGCGCTGCACTCGGGGGCAGAGCTGTTGGTGACGACCCGAGACCAGCTCGTAAGGCTGCGTGAGCTGCCCGAGCTGAACGCCCGGCTGCGGCGGGTGCTGCTGGTCGACGGCGTGGCAAAAGACGCGGGGCCGCACGTTCGCACCTGGCCGCAGATACTCGAGGCGACCGGTCGGCCCCGCCTCGCGGCGCCCGCAGACCTCGCGTACGTGATGTACACCTCAGGCACCACCGCCGAGCCCAAGGGGGTCTGTGTCACCCACGCTGCGGTGTCGCTGTTTCACGACTGGGTGCACGACGCGTTCGAGGTGACCTCGAGCGACGCCTTCATTCAGACGTCATCGCTCTCGTTCGGGGGCTCGATTCGGCAGATTTACTCGCCGCTGCTCGCGGGCGCGTGCCTCTACCCCGCCCCCTCGGGCCTCACCAAAGACCCGCTCGCGCTGGCGGCGTTTCTCGACGACCACGGCATCACCGTGTGGAACTCGGTGCCCTCGCTGTGGCGCCGGCTGCTCGACAGCATTCAAGCCCAGGCGCCCGAGCGCCGCCCGAAGCTCGAGCGGCTGCGGTGGGTGCTCATCGGGGGCGAGCAGGTGCCCGCGACGCTGGTGCACGAATGGCGCGGCCTGTACGGGCATCGCCACCGCATCGCCAACCTGTACGGGTCGACCGAGACGGTGGTGAACGCGACCGCCTTCGAGGTTCCCCAAGGCTTCGACGGGCGCGGCCAGGTGCCCATCGGCCGGGCGCGCGCGGGCTCGCAGGTGCGGCTGCTCGACGACGCGCTGCAGCCGGTCGCCACGGGCGAGACCGGCGAGCTCTACGTCGGCGGGCCGAGCCTGAGCTCGGGGTACCACCGGGCGCCCGAGCTCACCCGCGCGGCGTTCGTCGAGGTGCCCGGTGAGCGCGGCCCGTTCTACCGCACCGGAGACCTCGCGCGGCGCAGCCCGGAGGGCGAGCTGCAGTTTCTCGGCAGGGCCGACACGCAGGTCAAGGTGCGTGGCAATCGCGTCGAGCTCGCCGAAGTCGAAGCCGCGCTCGAGTCGCTCTCGCAGGTCAAAGCGGCGGTGGTGGTCGAGCGCCGCGAGGGCGAGCAGCAGTGGCTCGTCGCGCACGTGCAGCTCCGCGACGAAGGCGCCGCGCTCGACCCGGCGGCGCTGCGCGCCGGGGTGGCAGCCCGCCTGCCGGCCTTCATGGTGCCCCACCGCTTCGAGAAGGCGACCGTGTTTCCGCTCACCTCGGCCGGCAAGGTCGACCGCCGCGCCCTCGCCGCGCGGCCGAGTGCCCAGCCGGTCGCCGAAGAACCCACCTCAGCCGGGTCGTGGTCGAACACCGAGCAGGTGGTGGCGCGGGTCTGGAGCGAGACCCTGCGCCTCGCCTCGGTGGACCGAAGCGACGACTTCTTCGGCCTGGGCGGTGACTCGCTCATCGCGTTGGACATGCTGGCCCGCCTCGAGAAGCAGCTCGGTGCGATGCCGCCCCCGGTCACGCTGTACTCGGCCCGCACCGTCGAGCAGCTCGCCAAAGCCATCGACGCCCAGTCGCGGGCGGCGCCGCCGGCGGCGCACGCCGCGGCACCGACCGACGAGCCCTTCTCGCTCGCCCCGTCGCAGGTCGGCTTTCTGCTCGCCGAACGGGCGGGCGCGGGGGCGGCCCCGGTGTGGTGCGCTGACCTGCCCGGGCGCGGGGCCCTCGACCGCGCCCGCTTCACCGCGGCGCTGCAGTCGGTGGTCGAGCGTCACCCCATGCTCCGCGTGGTCTTCGAGCGGCACGGGCTCAAGACGTTGCAGCGGGTCTGCCCCACCGTCACCTTGCCGCTCGAGTGGCACGACGTCTCGGCGCTGCCTCACGCCGCCCAGGCCCAGCGCATCGACGAGCACTTCGCGCGCCGGTGCGCTCAGCCGTTCGACCTCGCCGCCGGGCCGGGCTGGAGCCTGGCGCTGTTCGTCACCGGCAAAGGCACGTTTCGCTGCCTCATCGCGGTGCACCACGCCGTCGGCGACGGGTGGAGCGTGCAGCTGTTCGGCGCCGAGCTGCTCGCCGCGTACGACGGTGCCAGAGGCCGCGCGCCGCTGCGCGCCGGCTTTCGCGACGTCGTCGAGCACCAGCTCGAGCTTGCCCGCTCTGACTTCTCGGCGGGGCTGGCCTTCTGGCAGCAGCAGCTCGAGGGCCTGCCCCCACCTGCCCCGCTGGCCTCGCACGACACCGGCTCGGTCTCGCTCGAGCTGCCGCCGGCCGCCACCGCTGCGCTTCGCGCGGGCCCGGGCAGAGCGCACCACCCTGCATGACCTGGTGCTGACCGCCTTCTTCCGCGCGCTGCGCGTGGAGACCGGGCAGGCAGACCTGGTGGTCGGCACCGCCATCAGCGGCCGCGAGTTGCCGCTGCCCGACGTGGCCGAGATGTTCGGCTGCTTTGCCCGGGCGCTGCCGGTGCGCGCGCAGGTGAGCGGCGGCGACGCACGTGCAGACCTGCAGCGGGTGAGCGCCGCCTTTCATGCTTCGAGCGCGCACGCCGGCGTGCCGCTCGAGCGCATCGCTTCGGTGGTGAAGCGCGAGAGCGGCGCCCGCTGCCCGGCGCCGCCTTCTTCTTCTCCCTGATGGATTTTCGCTCGCTGCCCCAGGTGCAGGGCCGCACCCTGCGGTTCGACCTGGGCGAAGCGCGGCTCCACTTCGGCGCCACCGCGCTCGGAACCCAGCTGATGCTGGGAGCGCTCGCCGGCGAGGCGCTGCGCCTCAACGCCCACGGCGCCGCGGCTTCGGCGGTGAAGCAGCGCGTGCTCGCCGCGGTGGCCGCCGAGCTCGCCGGGCCCCCGCGCACCGCGGTTCGGGTGCAAGCCCCGGGCACGCTCGACGCCGGCCTGGTGGCCTACCTGCCGAGCGCGGCCACCCTCGAGCGGGCGCTGGGCACCATCGACCGCGAGGCGGTGCGGGCGCTGCTGTTCCCCGACGGGCGGCCGCGGCTGCTCGAGACCGTCGCCACGCGCTCGGGGAGCTCGGGGGTCGTGCTGCTCCCCCACTTCGCCGAAGAGCTGTCGGCCATGCCCGGAGAAGCGGTGGCCCGCGTCACCGCCGGCGCGGTCGAGGTCGCTCGCCAGGCAGGCGCGCGGGCGGTCTCGCTCGCCGGCATGTTGCCCTCGTGGACCGGGTATGGCTTCGCGGTCGAGCGCGCGCTGGGCGGCGGCGCGCCGGTGACGACCGGTCACGCGGCGACGGTGGTGGCGATGGCCAAGACGGTCGAGCGCCTGCTGTCGGCCGGCGGCTCACGGCTGGCGCAGCTCGACGTGGCGGTGGTCGGCTTCGGGTCGATCGGCCAGGCGGCCCTTCGGCTGGTGCTCGACGTGCTCGGGCTGCCGCGCTCGGTCACGGTGTTCGAGCGCGCCGCCCAGCTGCCGCGGCTCGCCTCGGTGCTCAAGGGCCTCGAAGAGCGACTCGGCGAGCCGGTGCGCGCCGTCGCCGCCGACGCGGGGCTGCCTGCCGAGCTGTACGCGTGCGACCTGGTGCTCGGCGCGAGCAGCCAGGGGGGCCTGGTCGACGTCGAGCGGCTCATGCCCGGCGCGTGCGTGGTCGACGACTCGCTGCCGCCGCTCGCCGACCCCGCTCGAGCCTGGGCCCGCATGCGCCGGGCCGCCGACACCGTGGTCGCCGACGGAGGAAAGCTCGACTTCGGAGACCTCGAGCGCACCGTGCACCTGCCCGGCCTCGAAGGGGGCCTGCCCAGTGGCCTCGACCCGTTCTTCACCGTCGGCATGCCCGGCTGTCGCGCCGAGTCGCTGCTCATCGCAGCCGACCCGAGCTTGAAGGCGAGCTGCGGTCTGGTCGACCCACGCCGCGCCCTCGCTTTCTGGCGCGCGGCCGAGCGCGGCGGCATCGAGGCAGCGCCGCTGTCGCTCGCCGGCCAGCCCCTCGGCCCCGAGCGGGTCGAGGCGACCTTCGCGCACCTGCGCGCTCGCGTGCCCCGATGAAGCCGACGGTGGTGGTCATGCCCGGCGACGGCATCGGGCCCGTGGTGGTGCGCGAGGCCTTGCGGGTGCTCGACGCCGCGGGCTTCGAGGCGAGCTACGTGCACGGCGACATCGGCTGGCAGCTGTGGTGCAGCGAGGGCGACCCGCTGCCTGAAGCCACCGTCGAGCTGCTGCAGCGGCACCGGCTGGGCCTGCTCGGCGCCGTCACCTCGAAGCCCAAGCACCAGGCGCAGGCCGAGCTCGCCGAGCCGCTGCGGCGCCAGGGGCTCGTCTACCGCAGCGCGGTGCTGGCGCTGCGCCAGCGCCTCGGGCTCGACGTCGCCTTGCGGCCCAGTCGCACGTTCGAGGGCAACCCGCTCAACTTCGTGCGGCGCAGGGGCGAGGGCCTCGAAGAGCCGACCCTCGACACCACGGTGGTGATGCAGAACACCGAGTGCCTGTACAGCGGCGTCGAGTGGGGGCCTCTGCCCGACGGGGTGCGCCGGGCGCTCGACGCGCACCCGCAGATGCGGCCGTTCGACGCGGTGGCCTCGAGCGACCTGGCGGTGTCGGCCCGGGTGCTCAGCCGCGGCGCCTGCGAGCGCGCGGCGCGGGCAGCCTTCGCGCTGGCACGCCGCAGCGGCGCCGACACCGTCACGCTCTGCGACAAGTGGGGCGTGATGCGCGAGACCGGGGCGCTCTTTCTCGAAGCCGCGCAGACGGTGGCTGCCGGGTTTCCCGGCATCGCCCTCGAGACCACCAACATCGACGCGCAGGTGATGTGGCTGACGCAGAAGCCCGAGCGCTTTCGGGTGGTGCTCGCGAGCGCGCTGGTCGGCGACATCTTGTCCGACGGGTTCGCCGGGCTGGTGGGGGGCCTGGGCTTCGCTCACGCGGCGAACCTGGCTGAGGGGTGCGCCGTGTTCGAGCCCGTTCACGGCTCGGCGCCGAAGTACGCCGAGCTCGAGCCGGCCATCGTCAACCCGCTGGCGGCGATTCTCGCGGCGGCCATGCTCGTCGAGCACACCGGCGACGCGCAGTGCGCCGAGCGCATTCGCCGCGCCGTTCGCGAGGTGGTTCGCGACGGCAGGGTGCGCACGTTCGACCTCTTGCGGCTTCCCGGTGGCCCCGACGTGGTGTCGCGCGGCGCCGCCACCACCGCGCAGATGACCGACGCGGTCATCGCCAGGCTGCGCTGAGGGCTCGGACTACCGCCGGCGGCCTTCTTGAAACGTCACCTCGAGCGGCACCTCTTTGCCGTCGCGCAGCACCACGGCGCGCACGGTCTCGCCGGGCTTCGCCGACTGCAGCACGAACATCAGGTCTTCGACGCTGCCGACGGGGTGGGTGCCGAGCTTCACCAGCACGTCGCCGCGCCGCATGCCGCCGAGCTCGGCGCCGCCGCCGGGCCGCACGTCTTGCAACAGCACGCCCTTCACTCCATTGGGCGGGCCGCCGTAGTCCGGCACGGTGCCGAGCGACGCCCCGAAGCTGCGCGCGTCGCCGCGCGGCGCCTGCGCCGGCGCCTTTTTGTACGTCAGCTTCTTCTCTTGCAGCGCGAGCGCGACCTGGGTCACCACCTCGCCGACCTTCGCCGCGCCCGAGTAGGTCAGCTTGTCCGACGTGTCGGAGGGCTTGTGGTAGTCCGAGTGGGCGCCGGTGAAGAAGTGCAGCACCGGCAGACCCGCGGTGTAGAACGGCATCTGGTCTGACGGGCCGTAGCCGTCGCCGCTGTTGTTGCAGCGCACGCGCGCGGCGGCGCAGGCCGGCTCGAGCATGCCGCCCCACTCTTCGGCGCTGTCGTTGCCCAGGGCGCTCAAGGTGTTGCCGCGCATGCGCCCGACCATGTCGAGGTTGAGCATCGCCGCGCCCGGCGCCAGCAGCGCGCGGGTGTGGTCCAGGTACGCCGAGCCGAGCACGCCCGCCTCTTCACCGCTGAAGGCGATGAACACCACGTCGCGCTTCAGGCCCTCGGCCTTCGCGGTGAGAGCGCGGGCAATCTCCAGCATCACCGCGACGCCCGAGGCGTTGTCGTCGGCGCCGACGTGCGGCTCGGTCTTGTCGGGCGCGAGCGACTCGGGGCCGCCGAGGCCGAGGTGGTCGTAGTGGGCGCCGATGAACAGCGGTGGCTGCGACGCCGACTTCGCCGGCAGCCGCGCCACCACGTTGAACGCCTCGGCGCGCTCGAAGTCGAGCGCCACCTCGAGCTCGGCGTTCACCGCGGGGCCCTTGGGCTTGAGCAGCTGCGGCCACACCTTCTCGAGCGCCTTGCGCTTGACCATCAGCACCGGCAGGCCGGCGTCGCCGGTGGTGCCCTCGGGCTGCAGCGAGGGGAAGCGCGCCTCGGGCAAAGTCTCGACCGGCGCCTTGGCGTCTTTCGCCGCGGGAGCGGCGACCTCGGTCACCGGCCAGTCGACCACCACCAGCGCGACCGCGCCCTTCTCGCGCGCCACGAACGCCTTCTTGCGCAGGTCGCCCGCCCGGCGCTGCTTCTCGGGAGTGTCGAGGCGCGCGTCTTCGGGGGTGAAGCGCCGCACGACCACGATTTTCCCCTTCGCGTCGACGCCCTGGTAGTCGTCGAGGCCCAGCTCGGCGTCGACCAGGCCGTAGCCGGCCAGCACCAGCGGGCCCTTCACCTTGCGCGCCGCCGAGAAGCCGAGCGGCTGAAGGTCGGTCGCGGCGACCTTCTCTTTGCCCACCGTGAGCGCGGTGGTCGCGCCCGACTTCACCCCGGTGACGACGGGGAACTTCTGCCGGTACGCGCCCGGGTCGCCGTAGGACTCGAGCTTGAGCGTCTTGAACACCTCTTCTACGTACGCGCCCGAGGCCTCGAGGCCCTTGGTGCCGATGCCGCGGCCCTCGCGCTGCGCGTCGGCGAGCCAGGTCACGTCGGCCTTGATGCGCGCCGCGGCCGAGTCGTCTTTCACCGGCGCCTGCTTCACCCAGCGGGCCATGAACACGTTGGTGTCTTGCCGGCCCTCGGCGGTGGCGCGATTCGACGAGAACGCCAGCCACTTGCCGTCGGGCGAGAACATCGGGAAGCCGTCGAAGCCGGGCGCGTGGGTGATGCGCTCGAGGCCGGTGCCGTCGGCGTTGATGGCCCAGATGTCGAACTCGCGGCCGCGCGGGTTGGGGTAGTTCGACGAGAACACGATGCGGTCTTCGCCCGGCACCCAGAACGGCGCGAACGAGGCCGAGTCGAGGTAGGTGAGCTGCCGCGGGTCCGACCCGTCGGCGTTCATCACGTAGAGCTCGAGCTTCGTCGGCCGCACCAGGCCCTTCTTCAAGAGCCCGTTGAAGTCATCGAGCTCTTTGCCGGGCTTGGGCCGCGAGGCGCGCCAGACGATCTTGGTGCAGTCGGCGTTGAAGAACGCGCCGCCGTCGTAGCCGGGCTCGAAGGTGAGCCGCTTCACGTTCTTGCCGTCCGAGTCCATGCGGTAGAGCTCGATGTCTCCATCGCGCACCGAGGTGAAGACGATCGACCCGTCTTTGCTGCACACCGTACCCTCGGCGTCGTAGCCCTTGGTGGTGGTGAGCTGGGTGAGCCGCGAGCCGTCGGCCTGCGCGCGAAAGATGTCGTACGAGTCGTAGAGCGCCCAGACGTAGCCCTGGCTCATGTCGGGCTTGGGCGGGCACGCCTCGCCGCCCAGGTGCGTCGACGCGTAGATGAGGTCGGTGTCGCTGGGCAGGAAGTGCGAGCAGGTGGTGGCGCCCAGCCCCGTCGACACCGGCTTGGGCGTCACCGGGTCGTCGAACACGCGCATGGTGTAGATGCGGTCGCAGCCCTCGCCGTCGCCGTGCGCCTGAAACGAGAGGCGCGTGCCGTCGAAGCTCCAGTAGGCCTCGGCGTTCTCGCCGCCGAAGGTGAGCTGCTTCAGGTCGGCGAGGTGCTTCTCTTCGGGCCAGAGCTTCGCGGGAGGGGCCTTCGCCGCTTCACCCGACTTCTCGGCCGACTGCGAGGTGGCGCACGACACCGCGAGCAACACGACGAGCCGTTTCATGCGGCGCACCCGACCAGAAATCGCGGTGCGCTACAACAAACGCGTGCGTCGTTTCAGAGTGGAGAAGCGCGCTCTTGAAGCGCGCCCTCGACACCCCACGACTCAGTGCACGGTCGGCGAATCGGAGTTGAGCTCCATGCGCTCGAGCTCTTCGGGAGTCAGCTCGATTGCCACCACCACGCGCATTCCGCTGCCATCTTGCAGGGGCACCGCGCGGTACCGCGCCCAGCACCCGTTCTCGAGCTGCACCAGCTTGCCTTCGAGGTCCATGGGTCCAAGAGTACCCGGGTGACGCGGCGCGTTCACGCGATCGCCAGCCCTCACCTGCAAATCGGTAAATTGACGGCGCTGTCAACGCATTAACAAGCCAAGATGCCGTAACGGCTGAGTAACTCGTTACCGGTTGGTGCGCAAAAGCGAGGTGGGCATCGGTAGGTTTGCCTCAGCAAATGCCCCGCACCCGCTTTGGTTCAGCTCAGCCGGTGCTTGCACGCCTCTTCGAGCGCGGTGACGACGCCGCAGATGTCGAGGTCGCCTTTTCCAGACGCGCGGGCGAAGTTGAACGTCTCGCGCAGCGCGGCCGCGGCCGGAGCGGGCACCCGGTGCTTCACCGCTTCGCCGAGGAACAGCTCGAGGTCTTTGTGCATCAGGTCGATGGAGAAGTGCTGCGAGAAGTCGCGCGCCAGCATCGCGTTGCCCTTGGCCTGGTAGTACGGAGAGCGAAAGGCCGAGGCCTCGATGACCTCGAGCACCTTGCGCGGGTCGACGCCGGCCTTCGACACGGTGAGCATGCCTTCGCTGAGCGACTCGAGCATCGCAGCGATGACCAGGTTGCCGGCGAGCTTCACCTGGGTTCCCGCGCCGACCGGGCCGCAGTGAATGACCTTCTCGCCCACCCCGAGAAACACCGGCCGCGCTCGGGCCAGGGTCTCTTCGCTGCAGCCGGTCATGATGACCAACGTGCCCTTCTCGGCCCCCAGCTTCGAGCCGGTCACCGGAGCGTCGGCGAAGTCGACCCCGGCCTCGGCGCAGCGCTTGCCCAGCGACTGCACCAGGCCCACCGACACGGTGGAGAAGTCGACGAACAGCTGACCGCGCCTGGCTCCGGCCAGCAGCTCGGCGGCGACGCTCTCGAGCGCCGGCGGGTCGGCCACGCAGGTGCAGAACGCGTCGACCTGGGCCGCCAGCTCGCGCGGGGTGCGCACCAGGGTGACACCCTCGACCTCGCGCGGGGTGCGGTTCCACCCCAGCACCTCGAAGCCCCGGTTCTTGAGGCTCTTCGCCATGCGGCTGCCCATCAGACCCATGCCCAGAAAGCCGACGCGCTTGATGCTCATGCGCGCGCTCCATAGATTGGGGTCGATGCGGTTGCCACTCTTCTTCAAGCGCGAGACCAGCGACGCCGCCCGGCGCGAGCGCGTCGAAGGGCTCGAGCGCTCGGTGACCAAGTCGCTGCGCGGGCTGGCCACCGCGTTCACCCAGCTCGCCAACATGATCGAGCAGCGGCGCCTCTCGCGCGCGGGCTACGAGAAGCAAGAGCGGTTTCTCGAGCGCACCGACGTGCACAAGAAGTGAGCTTGTTCTACCGCTGCCTGCGCGCGGTGTTGGGCGTGCTGCTGCGCGCGTTCTACCGAATCGAAGCGCCGGTCGATGCCGCGGGGGCGCTGGGCATGAGCGGCCCGGTGATTTTCGTCGGCAACCACCCCAACGGGCTGGTCGACCCCGGCCTGGTGCTGGTGCTGGCGAAGCGGCAGATCACCTTTCTGGCCAAGGCGCCGCTGTTCTCGCTGCCCATCGTGGGCGCGCTGATTCGCGCGCTGGGGGCGCTGCCGGTCTACCGCCGCCAAGACGACCCCTCGCAGATGGGCAAGAACGCCGGCACGCTCGAGGCGGCCGCGCAGGCGCTGGCGGCGGGGCGCTGCATCACGCTCTTCCCCGAAGGCAAGAGCCACAGCGAGCCGCAGCTGCAGGAGCTCAAGACCGGCGCCGCGCGCATCGCGCTGATGGCGGCGGCACAGGGAGCGAAGGTGCGCATCGTGCCGCTGGGGCTCACCTACGCCGAGAAGAACCTCTTCCGCAGCGCGGTGCACGTCGAGGTCGGGGCGCCCCTCGAGGTGACCGCCGAAGAAGACGCGATCGCCCTCACCGAGCGCATCTTCGCGGCGCTGCGGAAGGTGACGCTCAACCTCGAGCAGTGGGAAGACCTGCCCCTGCTCCAGACCGCCGAGGCGCTCTACGCGCTGAAGGCCGGGCCGGCGGCGAGCCGCGCCGAGCGGCTCAAGGCGTTCGCGCGGGGCATGGCGCTGCTGCGCGCAGAAGAGCCCGAGCAGTTTGCGCAGTTGAAGACCGAGGTGCTCTCGCTGCAGCGCAGCCTGAAGCTGGTCGACGCGAGCCCCGGCGACGTGGCCACCGTCTACCGCCCGAGCGGGGTGCTGAAGTTCGTGCTGCGCAACCTGCTGGCCGCCGCGCTCTTGCCGCTGTTCGCGCTCGGCATGGTGCTGTTCGCGATACCGTTCTGGATACCGCCGCTGGTGGTGCGCCTGGCGCGCGTCTCGGACGACGTCGAGGCGACGGTGAAGGTGCTGCTGGTGCTGATGCTGGCTCCGCTGTGGTTCGGGCTGCTCACCGTGCTGGCGTGGCGCTGCTACGGGCTGAGCGGCGCCGCGGTCGCCTTCGCCGGCACGCTGCCGCTGGCGCTCTACACCCGCTACTACTTCGAGCGGCGCAGCGCCGCGCTCCGCGACGCGCGCACCTTCTTCACCCTGGGCAGCCAGCGCGGCTTGAAGGCCACGCTGGCGCGAGAAGGCGAGGCGCTCGCCTCGAAGCTCGAGCACCTCGCCGGCGCGCTCGCGCCGCGCGTCAGCTGACTTCACTCTCGAAGCAGCCGCGCCAGCTCTTGCAGCACCTGCACCTGCACGGCGAGCGCAGCGACGGGAGACGCCGAGGTGGGGTTCAGCTCGGCGCCCAGGCGGTCTTCGTCGCCGTCTTCGTCGGGCACCCGGTCGGGCACGGCGATGGCCTTTCCCTCGAGCCGGGTGAGGAAGTGATACGGCCCGTGCGCGTGCGGCAGCATCTGCAGCGACGAGGCGAGCGCGAAGTTGAAGTCTTCGACCCGCTGCTTGCCTGCGAACGCCTCGACCGCCGAGACGTGCAGCCGCGGCAACAGCTCGGCGAGGGGCCGGTCGGGCTGCGGGAAGAAGCGAATGGTCGAGTTGAACGGCGCGTCTTCGGTCTCCGACGAGACCAGCCGCATCGGCACCGCGCGCTCGACCTGCTCGTGGTCGAGGCCGAGCACCTCGCTCAGGGTGGCCCGCACCTTCCAGCCGATGGAGCCCATGAAGCCCGAGTCGACCAGCACCAGCCCAGCCCCCTCGAGGAGCTTCGCGTCGACGCCGTGCTGCGCGAAGAGCTCGCGGGTCAGCGCGCGCAGATCGTCGCCGAGCTGCGCAGTGAGCTCGGGCGACTCGAGCAGGCGCTCGAGCACGTTCATGCGCTGCTCGAACAGGGGCGTGCCCGGGGTGTTGGCGAACAGCCCGCCGCTGCCGGGGAAGTAGCGGCCCGGCGAGGGTTGCCCGCGCGCGTGGCTCAGCACGTCTTGCAGGTCCGAGAGCAGCTCACCGTCGCGCGCCAGATAGAGCAGCCGTGAGCCGGGGTGGTCTTGCTCGAGCTGCTCGACGACCTCTTTGAGGTACGGCGTGAGGGTGCGCGCCTCGAAGAGCGTGTCGGGGCTCAGCTCGACGCGCACGCCCTGCTCGGCCGCGGCGGTCAGCACGGCTTGCGCGGTGAGGCCGTGCTGCACGTGCGCGAACAGCTCGACCGCATCGGGGCGCGCCGTGGGCGTGGCGATGACCTGGGAGATGAGCTCGGATGCGACCTCGGTGGGCGCGAGCTGGCGGGAGATGGGCGCGAGCGCGGTGCGCGCGGGCGCGAACGGCAGCGCACCTTCGGTGCCGGCGTGCCGGGTGACCTGGCCGTCGCGAACCTGCAGCGCGCACAGCTGGGTGGCGAGCCACATCTCGAGCTTCGCCGGAGCGAGGTGGGGAATCACCTCGTCTTCCAACACCTCGCGGGTCAGCGGCGAGAGCCCCTCGCCACCGTCCATCGCCCACAGGGTGTGGAGCAGCCCGACGAAGCGCGAGGTGCCGAGCGCGTCGGGCATGCCGAGCAACGACTGGACCTGGTTCTCGGCCCAGAAGGCACGCACCAGCGCGTGCGCATCGCTCGCCTCGCCGGCGGGCGACGGCGCCGCGGCCTGCGCGATCCTGGGCGCGAGTTGCGCTGCGGCCTCAGCCGTGAACCAGCCTCGGGAGATGGCGACCCGCAGGGTCTGCGCCTCGAGCGCGCTGAGGTGCTCGAGGTCGACGCCCTCGAGCGCGAAGCTGCCCAGCTCGAGCGGCTCGAGCGCTTCGTCGTCTTCTCCCAGCGGGTGCGTGGCGGCCCAGAGGCTCGAATGAAGCAGGCCATCGACGGCGCCCTGGCCCGGCAGCGAAATCGGGGTGGGCGGAGAGCCGGTGCTGGCGGTCCACTCCAGCGCCGCGGCGGGCACCGGCACGAGCTCGCGCGGCTCGGGCTTCGCAGTGCCCGCCTCGAACCCGCGCGCGGGAGACGCGGGTGGGGTGGCGCCCGCGCGTCGCGCCTCGTCGGCGCGTAGGGCTCGAGCCTTCGAGGTCGCGCCGGCAGGTGACCGGGCTGTGCGGCGGACCGTCATCTTGCCCGGGTCCGCTCAGACCGCGTCGGGCGGTCGGCGTTCGAAGAGCTGCACGCACTTCGCCGACAGGTCGGCCGCCATCGGGTCGCTCTCGGGCCCGAGCATGGCGCGGCCCAGCTCGACGTTGGGCATGACCTCGCTCGCCTTCGCCCAGTTGCCGCTCTGCATCGCCACCATCGCGACCACGCTGTTGATAGAGAGCGTGTAGTCGGGGAGCACTTCGTAGTTCGGCCGCAGCGCTTCGAGGTGGTCTGCCGCCAGCTGAGCCAGGGGCTGGTGGTTCTGCCGGCCAGCGGCGAGCACCAGCATCATCCAGAACTCGCCCTGCACCGCGAAGTTGGGCTCGCTCGAGGGGTAACCGAGCTGAATGGCGCGCGACGCGTTCGACAGCGCGACATCGTCGCGACCCGCCTTGATGGCGTGCTCCATGGCAGCGGCCGACACCTGCGCGTTGTCCGGCGCGGCGGCGTGCGCCTTCGCCAAGAGCGCACCGGCCTGGTTCAAGATTCCCAACGCTTCTGCTTCGCTCGAGGGCTGGCGGGCGAGCAGCTCTTTCGCCTGGGTGATCTGCTGCTCCACTTCACCGATGCCGTTCAGCGACGAACCGACGATGCCGCGAAAGCTCTTGTCCCAATCGACGTTCCCGTCGTCTCCCACCACCGGGCCCGACGGAGGCGGAGCGGCGAGCTCGCTGTTGAACTGTTTCCACGCGTCGGAGTGGACGTTGTAGGCGTCGTCGGTCGCGTAGTGAAACGAAGCAGGGGTGACGTTCGCGCTGCGCAGCGTCGCGTCGATCTCGGCGCTCGGCGTGTCCTTGATGGTGGCGACGAGCTGCTTCTGCTCGGCCTTGGGGAGGGAGAGGAAGTCTCGGGGACGGTTGCCGCTGACGCTGGCCATGGACCCACCTTGGCGCACTTCGCCGTCTTCGCAAACGGAGGCGCCAGGCGGCAGTAACGGGGGCGTTTCGGGCCGCGGCGGTCAACCGAACAGCGTGCGCGACGCCACCACGCCGGGCAGCGACCGCTCGCTCAAAATCTGCAGGTGGGTCGAGAGCAGCTCGGCGAGCACGGTGCGCACGTCGAGCGTGACGCGCAGGTCGCGCCCCTCGTGCAGCGCAGAGGCCGAGAGGCCCGGCCAGTCGCTCACCACGCGCCCCCCGACGATGCCGCCGCCGAACGCGAGCAGCGCCGACGCAGTGCCGTGGTCGGTGCCGCGGGTGCCGTTCTCTCGCGCGGTGCGCCCGAACTCGGTGACGGTCACCACCGCCACGTCGTCGAGCCGGTCTCCCAGGTCGACCGCGAACGCCGCCAGCGCCTCGGCGAGCGCTCTCAGCTTCCCGTTCAGCGCCTGCTTCTGCCCCAGGTGGGTGTCGAACCCGCCGTCTTCGGTCGCGGCGAGCTGCAGCCCGACGTCACCGTGAATCAGCCGGGCGACGTCTTGCAGCCGCTTGCCGAGCCCAGACTTCGGGTACTGCGCACCGTTGCGCGGCTCGGCGCTCGCCAGCCCCTTCACCGCCTGCAGGCCGGTGAACGCCTCGGCGCCACGCACCCGCAGCGCCTCGTCGACCGCCGCCGCGTAGAGCTGCTCGAAGCCCGCCGCCGCGCCGCCGCCGACCTTGAAGTCTCTGAGCGAGGGAAACGCGACCACCGGCTGCGCGCCCACCATCGAGTACGGCACGCCGTTCTGCACCGCGACGCCCCGAAACGCGCTCTCGCTCGCAGGAAGAAGAGACAGCGCGCGGTTGAGCCACCCGTCCGAGCCCTTCTGCCCCGCGAGCCCCGACTCGAGAAAGTCTTGGGCGTCGAAGTGGCTGCGCGAGGCCTTGAGCTGCCCCACCGCGTGCACCACCGCCAGCCGCTTCTGCTCGTACAGCGGAGCCAGCGAGGCCATCGCCGGGTGCAGCGCGAAGAACCCGTCGAGCACGACCGCCTGCTCTTCGCGCAGCGTGGGCCGCAGCCCGGCGTACTGCGGGTCGCCCACCGGAGCGACCATCGCCAGGCCGTCGACTCCGCCGCGCAGGAACACCACCACCAGCGCCTTGCGCGCGCTCGGCTCTCGAGCCCGCGCGCGCGAGGCGAACGCCAGCGACAGCCCGCCACCGACCAGCAGCGCGCGTCGAGAGAAGAGGCTCATTGCTTCTGGAACTCCGGCGAGCCGATGAGCAGACCCGCCACCACGCGCGGGTCGACCGGCCGCTGCTCACCGTCTTGCATCGCGTCTTCTTCGCGCGCGCCCACCGCCGCCAGCACGGTGCGCCGCGACTCGGCTGACAGCCGGCCACCCAGCAGCCTGCGCGACAGCGCATCGACCACCGCGTCGGGCGCGCCGGCGGGGAGCGACGAGAGCGGCACCTGCACTCCGGGCAGGTCGTTGCGGCCGAGCTCGAGCCCGAAGTTGATGCGCGACACCAGCGCGCCGGCGCTCACCCAGCGGGCCGCCTCTTCTGCGTAGCCCGTGGGCGGGTTCGCCCGGTACAGGGGCTGCCCCATGCCGTCGAGCGCGCGCACCAACTGCGGCTGCACGCTGGTCAGCTCTCCCAGCCCGCGCACCGACGAGGCGACCAGCTCGAGCGGGGTCTTGGTCTTGGCGGCGAACGCGGCGTCGGCCCAGAATTCGCGCGAGCCGAACAGCTTCAGGTAGACCGCGCGCAGGTCGCCGCCGGTGCGCAGGTACTCGGCAGCGAGCGCGTCGACGAGGCCTTCAGGCGGCGCGTCGCTGACGAACTTCTGCGCGAGCTTGAACGCCAGGTGGTGGGCGGTCTTGGGGTGCAGCGCCAGGTAGTCGAGCAGCTTCTCGCCGTCGTCCATCTGGCCGCCCGCGGGCAGGTGCAGCCCGAACACGTTCTTCTCGGCGGGGTCGTGCGCGGCGCGCCGGTAGACGAAGTCGCCGAAGTCGTCGTCGCGGGCCTTGAGCTCGAGGCTCCAGCCGGTGAGCACGCGCGCCGCCTCGCGCACGTCGTCTTGGCTGTAGCCGGCGTCGACGCCGAGGGTGTGCAGCTCGAGCAGCTCGCGCGCGTAGTTCTCGTTGAGACCCAGCGCGCGCTTGAGCGCCGGCACCTTACGCCCTCGCGCACGCTCATCCAGTTGTCGAGGTACACCAGCATCGCCGGGTGCCGCGCGGTCGCCGCGAGCAGGTCCTTGAACCTGCCGAACACGAACGGGCGAATCGCGTCGCGCTCGTACGAGGGCAACAGCCAGCGCGCCTTGCCCTTCTCGGCGCTGACGTTGAAGTGGTTGAACCAGAAGTCGACCAGCACCTCTTCGAGCTGGCGGCGGCTCTTCACCGCGCGCATCAGCCGGGCCTGGGTCAGCTCGAGCACCAGCTGCCGCGGCAGCTCGTACGGCCGGCCGGCCATCAGCTGCTTCACCTCTTCTTTGTCCTGCCCCGTCTGTCTGGCGCGCTCGGCCACGCTGGGAAACTGCTGCAGCGCCTGGGTCACCGAGAGCTGCAGCGTGGGGTAGTCGTGGGCGAGCTGGGCTTCGAGCGCGTCGTCGGAGCCCGCCTGCAGCTGCTCGTACAGCCACCCGCCCAGAGAAATCTCGGCGATGCGCGCGCGGTCGTACGTCGACGGGCCGAACGCGGCGCGGTTGAGCAGGTGCTGCGCGAGCTTCTCTTGGTCCCACCCGTTGGCGGGTATCGGCACCGCCGGCACGTCGGTGCCGGGCGCACCCGCGGGCACCGCCGCGCACGACGTCGAAACGCAGAGCACCGCGGCGAGGGCACGCATCCCCTCGCATTACACTCCAGCCGGCGAAAAGTTGCGGGCGCCGCCGCCGAATGCGCTCGAGAGTCAGTGCGCCTTCTCGCAGGCGCTCGGGTCACCGAGCGCACACGCCTGCTTGAAGTAGGCGACCGCCTGCTTCTTGTTCTTCGCCAGCCCGTTGCTGCCAGCCTGATACCGCAGCGCGAGGTTCGAGCACGCAACCCGCGACTTCAGGGCACGCCTTATCGAGCAGCTCGGAGGCGCGCTTGCCCTCTTTCTTGTCCAGCCGCACCGCGAAGTTGTTGCAGCCGTCGGCGTTGCCGAGCTGGCAGGCCTGGTCGAAGAAGTCGCGCGCGGCCTCGGGGCTGGTCTTCGCCGACAGCAGGCCCGCGCTGTAGCAGGCGCCGTCGACCTTCAGCGCGCAGGCGCGGCGGTAGGCTTCGATCGCCTTCACCGGCTCGGTCTCGGAGAGGACGTAGCCGAGGTTGGTGCAAGCGTTGGCGTTGCCGCCGGTGCAGCGCTCGCCCTCCTCCTTCAGGTATTTCTGTTGCCTCTCTTTTCCGAGCGAGGTGGCCAGCGCCACCAGCTCGGGCGGTGGCCCGTTCTTGCTCCACGACTCGAACCCCCGGCGCACGTTGCGGACCCCCTCGTTGAGACCGTGCCCCATCACGATGACGAACACCGCGAAGGGAATGCCGAACCCGAGCGCGAGGTGGGACCGCTGGTGGGGGGTCTTCACGCCGACGAAGAACCAGAGCGAGATGGCGCCGAACAGCACCAACGCTGCGCAGCCGGTCAGCACCAGCCCGGCTCCCAGGTGGTTCGACAGCTCGTCGTAGGCGAGCACCGTGAGGAGCACCGCGAACAGCACGCCCCAGACGCGCCCGTAGGCGACGGCCGTCGACTTCAGGTTGAGGGGCGCGCTCGCCACCGTGCCGTCGGGGAAGCGCTGAAGCCCGCCCATCGGAATCAGGGGAACACCGTAGACGTGCGCGAAGCGCGTGACGTGCTGGCTGCCATCGCCCGCGTCGATGGTCCCGAACTGGCCTACGCCGAAATAGACCCGCATGTGGGGCTCACACCCCACGGAGGCCCGAGGTGCAAACCTTTGTTGCAGCGCTCGACCCCCTGGGCTCGGGAGGCGAAGCGGTGCACGATTCGGGGGGTGAGCTTTCGAGCTGCCGCGCGCATTCGCCTCGAAGGCCGGCTGGAGACGGTCGAAGGCGCGGCAGCCCGCCTGCGCGCCGGGCTCGAGGCGGCGAGGCGCCACGACTACGAGCTGCTGCGCAGCGCGGTCGAGAGGCTCGAGTCTGCCGAGGTGGAAGACGCGCGCGTCGCGGTGGCGAAGCTCTCGGAAGCAGAGCCTGCGCTGCGCGCCACGGTGAGCGGCATGAACGCGCTGCTCGCGCAGGTCGACCGCGTGGTGCAGAAACGTCTGCGGGCGCTGGGCATGGCACCGAGCACCCGCCTGAAAGGCCTCGTCGACCTCTGCGACGACCCGGTCGTCTACGGCAGCGGCCGCCGCCCGCTGCTCAGCGCGCTCGCTCGGGTGCTGGTGCCCACCGGCGCCGCGGGGGCCATCATCGCCTCGAGCGCGAACCACCGACAGCTCGGGTTGTGGTTCATCGCGGCACCGCTGGTCGTCGTCTTCGCGATGACGACCGGCCGGCTCACGCCGATGAACGTCACCGTCACGCGCAAGCGGCTGGTGCTCAAAGACGTGTCGGTGCCCTTGAGCGCCATCAGCGGCGTCAGCTTCGCCTCCCAGACGATGCGCCGAAGCTCGACGCCGATCGTCTTCACCGTCGACCTGCACGACGGCGGCGTCCTCAGCCAGGCGCTCCCCCGCGTCGACCCGGTGCTGGTGCAGGTGCTCAGAGACGCGGGCGTCACCGTCGACGACCATCGCGCGCGGCGGCTGCTGCGCTGGCGTTGAGCGCCCAGGGCACGACCGCCTCAAATCAAGCCGCGGCTGCGCGCGGTGGCGAGCGCCTCGGCGCGCGAGCGGGCGTGGAGCGCGTCGTAGATGTTCTTGATGTGGCTGTGCACGGTGTGGGGGCTGACGCTCAGCCGCTCGGCGATCTGCTTGTAGGTCAGCCCCTCGTCGACGAGCTTGAGCAGCTGCCGCTCGCGCGGGCTGAGCGGGTCGGGCTGGGCCGGCGCCTGCTGCAGCTCGCGCAGCACCGCACGGGCGATGCGCGGGCTCATCGGAGCGCCACCCGCCTTCAGCTCTTGCAGCGCCTCGATGAGCTCGCGTGGGGCCGAGCCCTTCAGCACGTAGCTCGACGCGCCCGCCTTGATGGCCTTGAGCACCGTGTCGCGGTCGTCGAACACGGTGTGCGCCATCATCAGCGGAGGCCGCGGCCGCTTCGAGAGCTCACCGATCGCCTCGATGCCCGAGAGGCCGGGCAGCCCCAGGTCCATCAGCACCACGTCGGTCTCGACCTCGGCGAGCACCGCCACCGCCTGGTCACCTGCCTCTGCCTGCCCGACCACGGTCATGCTCGGCTCGCCGGCGAGCAGCTCGACCAGGTGCCGTCGCAGCAGCGGGTCGTCCTCCACCACGAAGACGCGCAGGCGCTCCATCGGGTCGAGAAGCTAGCCCACCGGCCCGCGGGCCGCGCTGACCCGCTCGGGTGAATTTCGGGGCACCGCTCGAGCGGGCCCTGCAGCCTTCAAGAGGCCCGCAGCGGCAGCTCGAGCGACAGCCGGGTGCCCGCGCCCGTCGCGACGGTCAGCTTCCACCGAGGTCTCTCGCCCGGTGCTTCTTCGCATGTTCGCCACGCCGCGGCCGGTGTCGAGGCCGCCGCCGGGGTCTCCGCCCGCACCGTCGTCGCTGATCGACAGTGAGAGTGTGCCGCGGGTGACCGAGACCGTGACGTCGACCCGCGTCGCGCCGGCGTTTTCACCACGTTGGTCAGCGCCTCGCGGAAGATGCGCAGCACCGGAGCACCAGCGCGCTGCCCGGCCGGCCTCGCCGTCGAGGCGCGCCCCCGAGCGGAGAACGCCTTTGCTGCAGGCTTCGATCGTCGCCCGCCGAAGCGCCGCAGCTCGGAGCAGAAGATCGGCCACGCCACCTGGGCCTCGGCCCCGTCGAGGGTCTGGGTGAACGCGCGTGCAGCTCGGCGAGCCCCTGTTCGACAGCCCGAGATGGCGCTGAGCGCCTGATCGCCTTCTGCGAGTCGCGCTTCCCAGCTCGGCGAGCAGGCGGGCGTATGTTGGTCACCCCGATGCTGTCGTGCAGGTCGCGCAGCATCGCCTCTTCTTCTCTTCGCCCGGTCGGAGAGCTGTGGAAAGCCGGGTGCGCCCCACGAGCGCCGCTGCGCCACCACGGTGAGCCCCGGCGCGAGCGCGAACAGGCCGGGGT
>JADJNS010000008.1 GCA_016714225.1 Archangiaceae bacterium | reverse complement strand
GGCAGCTCCCAGTCGGCGCTCACCGGAACCTTGTCGCCGTCGGTGGTCGAGAACACCATCTGCATGGGCGTGTCGAGCAGCGCCTTGAGGCGCGGGTCTTCGAGGCGGCCGGCATCGGCGAGATCGTCGACGAAGGCGGAGATCTTCTCGGCGGGCACCAGGGCGTTGCCGCAGATCGGGTCGACGGCCAGCTGGCTCAGCCGCTGCGCCAGCTCGGTGCGGCCCGAGACGACGCCGGTCACTTCGTAGTCGAACAGCCGGCTCAGGGTGATGCCGTAGTCGAAGCTGCGATCGAGCGGCACCCACTTGTTGAGCGAGAGGCTGAACGTGAGCCCGCCGCGGTCGCCGCGGTCGTCGGCGACTTGAGGCACGGCGTTCGGTGAGACGGGCTCTCTGCGCTGGCGCAGCATCGCCGAGACCTCGGCCATGCCGGCACCGTTGGCGAGCTTCTCGCGCACCAGGTTGCCGAAGCTGGGGTCTTTCGAGGTGAGCACCTCGAGCAGCGCATCGACGTCGGCGGCGGTGACCGCCTTGGCCGCTGCGCCGTTCGCCGGGCCCGCGGGCGCGTTCTCGTTCGGTGCCACCGCGAGCGTCGCCACCTCACGGCAGGCCTCGAGGTCGAGCGGCTTCGACAGCAGCGCGTACAGCCGCAGCGCCTCGGGTGAGCCGAGCTCGCCCTGGGCGCCGAGCGCGGCCAGACGCCGCCAGCCCGAGGTCTCGATGAAGCCCCGAACCGCGTCGTGCGCCAGCGCGTCGAGCGCGATGGGGGCCGACTCGGCCGCGCCCTCTCGGCGCAGCACCCTGAGGCTCTGGTGCAGCCTGCGCTCGGCGAGATCGGCCCGATCGGCGGCCACGGTGGCGGCGTTCTTGGGCAGCGAAGTCTGCGCCGCCGCGTCGAGGTGCGGGTCGTAGCCGTCGCCGATCTGCCGCACCACCTCGCGCTCGAGCGCGGCCTTGCGCCGCGCAGATCAGGCGCCTCGATGACCGCGCGGGCCAGGGGCGAGACGACCATCGCTTTGAGCTTGTCGACCATGACTCACTTCACCTCTTGGTGGTCCGAGGGCAGCACTTTTCGATGACTTACCTCAATAACTTCGCAACCGTGAACCCACGGACCCGGGTGTCACCCCGATGAGCCGCCCTCGCTTTTCAAGGTGCGTGACAGCACGGCCTTGATCTGCCCCTTGAGCGCATCGGGAGCGACCCGAACGGCGCGAATCACCGGCTCGGCCACCAGCGCCTGCGAGAGCTGCGCGGCCAGCGCGTTGGGGTTCGCGCTCTTGGCGATCGGCAGGCCCTCTTTGGGGGGCAAGAGCGCGTCGACCAGCACCGAGGCGATGGAGAGCTGCAGGCGCTCGACGAAGGGCGCATCGACCAGCACCGCCCCCGACTGGAGCAGATCATCGGCGATGGCCCTGGCGATGGCGGGCAAGGTGGCGCGGTTGAGCTCCATGGGCGCGTTCAGTCTCGGCAGCGAGACCAGAACTCGGGCTCGAGGTTCCTGCGGTTGTACTGGTCTTCGCGAAAGCCCCAGGCCTTGTCGAAGTCGGCGGCGGCGTCGACCGACTTGCCCTTGGCGGGCAGCGCCACGGTGCCGACCCAGCCCAGGCCGCGGGTACCGATGATCAGCTTGGTGCCGGTCTTGGCGGCGACGCCGTTCACCTCGGAGTTGCGGGGTATGAACCAGGTCTTGGTGTCTTCCTGGGCGCTGAGCTTCTTCGGCTTGAGCACCGCGGGGTCCCACCCGTCGGGGCCCAGCCGCAGGGTGGCCACGAAGCCCAGCTCGCCGCGATCGTCTTCTTTCGGCAGCGGGTTCTTCACCGTCACTACCCAGCCACCGCCCGGCGTCTCGGGGCCGTCTTCGACCGCCTCGACCGAGACGCCCGGTGCGTCGAAGGTCGACTTCGCCCTCGCCTCGTCGCCGTGCAGCGTCTTGGGCTTGAGCTCGTCGTTGATCGCCTTGCCGTTCTCCCAGAACTGCACCCGGTCGCGCTTCTCGTTCTGCTTGTCGCGCACTGCGGCGGGGTCGAAGTACTCCTCGGCGAACGAGCTGGAGTCTTTGGTGAAGTGCGAGACGTCGAACTCGACGGTGCCCGCGTCGGGCAGCTGGGTCTCGAGATAGCCGTAGCCGCGCACGCCCAGGCGAAGGCCTGCGCCCGGCTTCGCGGTGGCGCCGTAGTTGCCGAGCGCCTCGATGCGCTGCATGGCCTCAGAGGTCTCGGCGGGCAGCGCCATCGACTCGAGGCCGATGCCGTCGTTCTTGTTCGCGCCGTCGAAGGCGACGGTGCCGATGAACGGCTGGGGAGAAGCGTTCTTGAAGCGCACCTCCCAGTGGCTGAGCTGGCCGCGGTCGTTGGGCACCGCGGTGATCGACGCCTGCCCTTTCACCTTGGGCAGGTTGGGGTTCATCAGCGCTTCGATCTCGGCCAGCACCTGCGCGCCGTTGGCCACGTTGCGGCTGAGCTTGTTCCGCGCCTGGCTGGCGTACTGGTCCATGTAGTTCACGTCGGCGCGTGAGCTCTGGGCGTTGCCGCCGTACCAGACGAAATCGGCCAGATCGAGCTCGATGGGGTCGGAGCCCAGGGGCGGCAGCTCGACCGCCTGCCAGGCCAGCCCTCGCAAGCCGACCCGCAGGGTCGAGCCCTCGCGAATGGGCTGGTTGTTGTAGGGCGCGCCCTCTTGAAATTCTTGAAAGCTCACCCCGCCCGGGTTCACCGGCAGGCCGTGGCCATAGCGCACGTGATCGTCGTGAACGAACTGCTGCTCGTGGTTCACGCCCTTGGGGAAGATGTTGTTGGTGACGCCGATCGCCCCGTCGCCGGTGTTGTGCACCACCATGCGCCACGAGCGCTTCGCGGCGTCTGGGACGATGTAGACCTTTCCGCGAATCGGCATGGCAACCGCCCTTTCGAAGCTCGACGCCCGAGCTTCAGTGCTCGAACGTGCTCACACCCGAGTGGCCGAGCATAGGCACGTTTTTTCGCGCCACGAAGAGGTCGTACTTCACCGGATCATTGGGGTCGCCCTTGTCGTGGTAGGCCACGAAGGTGCGCTGCTCGAGCACCGTGAAGCCGAGCGCGCGAAGGGTCTGCTTCACGTCGGCGGTGGGGTTGAGCGTGGTGTTGGGCCCGAAGGCACGGCCCTGCGGCGGAATGCTGGTGAACGCCAGGTGCCCGCCCGGCTTGACCGCTGAGCCGAGCTCTCTGAGCGTCGCGGCGAGATCTTTGGCGAAGTGCAGCGTGCCCACGCTCAGCACCGTGTCCATCGAGCGGGGCTGCACGCCGGCGGTGGAGAGCGGCTGGTTGATGTCGTAGGTGGCGAGGCGGTCGAACGCCTGGCCCGACTGGCGCGCCTCGTCGAGCATCTTGGGCGAGATGTCGAGGCCCGTGACGCGGCCCCCAGCCTCGGAGTGCGCGATCGACGATTGGCCGGTGCCGATGCCCACGTCGAGCACCCGCTCGTTGGCGCGCGGTGGAGCGTAGCGCTCGAGCGCGGCGAGCAGCGTCTGCGGAGCCGACCACCCGTAGCTGGCGGTGTCGGCGTCATAGGCGGCCGCCCACTTCGAGTACTGGGAGCGGGCGTTCGAGGGAGCCTTCTGGACCTGGTCGCTCACGTTCGTTCTCCTCTCACAGGGTGATGCCCAACAGCGCTTCGACCGCGTCGCGCATCAGGGCGGGCGCCTTCTCGTCGGTGCCCTCGCCCTTGAGCGCGGCCTCGGCCCAGGCGTCGACGCGCGCCAGCGCCGCGGGCGAGTCGAGATCGGCGGCCAGGGCGCGGCGCATGTCTTTGAGCAGCGCAGCTCCCGAGGGGCCTTGGCCGACCTGGGCCGCTTCGCGCCAGCGCGCGAGGCGCTGCTCGCCGGTCTTCAGCAGCGCGTCGCTCCAGTCGCGCGGCTTGCGGTAGTGGCCCGCCAAGAGCGACAGGCGCACCGCCATCGGGTCGACGTTCTCTTTGCGGAGCTCGGAGAAGAACACCAGGTTGCCGGTGCGCTTGCTCATCTTCTGACCGTTGAGGCCGATCATCGAGGTGTGCACGTAGTGCTCGGCGAACGGCACGTCTTGGCCGCTGAGGGCCTCGGAGTGCGCCGTGGAGCACTCGTGGTGGGGGAAGCGCAGGTCGCTGCCGCCGCCCTGGAGATCGATGTGCGCGCCGAGCAGCGCCTTGGCGATGACCGAGCACTCGATGTGCCAGCCGGGGCGGCCTTCGCCGAGCTTGCCGCCGGGCCACGAGGGCTCGCCCTCGCGCCGGGTGCGCCAGAGCAGCGGGTCGACGGGGCTCTTCTTGCCGGGGCGCTCGGGGTCGCCGCCGTGATCGGCCGCCTCGCGCACCATCTGCTCGAGGTCCATGTTGGAGACCTTGCCGAAGCCCTTGGTCTTGGTGACGTCGAAGTACACGTCGCCGGTGCCGTCGTCGATTCGGTACGCGATGCCCTCGTCGAGCAGCTGGGTGACGTCTTCGACGATGTACGGAATCGCGTCGACCGCGCCGACGTAGTGCTCGGGAGGGAGCACGTTGAGCGCTTCCATGTCGCCGCGGTAGCGCTGGGTCTCTTGCTTGCCGAGCTGCACCCAGTCGACGTTGTCGCGGTTGGCGCGGCGGAGCAGCGGGTCGTCGATGTCGGTGACGTTCTGGGTGTAGTGGACGGTGAGGTTCTGGTCGCGGAAGAAGCGGTTCACCAGATCGAACGTGACCATGGTGGCCGCGTGGCCGAGGTGGGTCGCGTCGTACGGCGTGATGCCGCAGACGTACATGCTGACCTCGCGGCTGCCGGCGGGGCGCTGCTCGCGGGTCGCGTAGAGGTCGCCGCGCGCCGAGTCGAACATCACCAGCGGCGGCGCCTTGCCGGGCAGGTCGGGAATCACGGGCGCGGCCCACGCATCGAGGTGGGGAATGTCGAGGCGCTCGGCCTTGAAGGCCGACGGGTCGACCGTGGGCGCGGCGGGCGAGACGGCCATCGATGCGGCAGCGCGGGAGGGACGCGACTGGGGGCGAAGGGCATCCATGTAGGCATTGTCGCTACCCGTCACCTCCGGTTTCCTCTCAAGACTTGAGAAGAACCTGATTTTTCACGCTTTCTGAGACAAGTGTCCGAGTGTCACCGAGATGCCCCAGGAGAATCGGGGATCTAGACGTTCGTGCAGTGGGGTTGGTAAAGCCGATCTTCGACCCCATGACAGCGCTCGAAGGCCGCGAGTACCTGGTTTCCAGTTTCCCCGTCTCATTGGCGCCGCTCGCCTCACCCGAGCTGGGCGCGCTGACGCTGCAGGTGCTGGTGCCGGGCGCATCGGACTGCCGCATTCACTACCGCATCGCCCCCGAGGGAATCGAGACGCACGCGGGGCTGGCCAACCGCCCCGACGTGACGCTGTCGCTGCAGCTGCCCGAGCTCGAGGCGCTCAGCCGCGGCCGGCTGGACGTGGGAGAAGCGGTGGCGCTCAATCACGTGCAGCTGTTCGGAGACAAGGCCAAGGCGGCGTTGATCTCCAAGCGGCTCGAGGCGCGCGGCGCGGTGTGGGGGGCCCGATGATCAAGCGCATCTCTGGCGAGCGCATGTGGAAGGTCGCCGAGTACCTCAACGCGAGCGACTTCGCGCTGCCGGCGGGTCGCGGCAAGCTGAACGCGCTCTCCAGCGCGCAGCTCAAAGATGCGTTCGAGCGCCTGCAGGCGCTGCAGTCGCCCTCTGACGCGCACGAGGTGAGCCGGGCGGCGCTCGAGCAGGCGCCGGCCCCGAAGCTCGCCGGCTACAGCCTCGCCGAGCTGTTCGGCTCGTTCGCAGCGCTCGAGCGCAACCTCGCCCGCCGCGCCAACCCGCTGGGCGTGAAGCCCGAAGAGCTCGCGCAGCTGCGCGCCGGCAAGGTCTCACCCGAGAAGGCGAAGCGGCTGCAGCGCGATGCGCTCACCGACACCTTTCGCCTGTTCAACGCCGCCCCCGAGCGCGCGTTTCAAGATCTGGCGCGCGGCGAGCTGGGCCGCCTGCACGGCTCGGCCGCAGCGACCGTCACCAGCAAGAGCGCCAAGCCCGAGCTCGATCTGCACGTCGAGCACCAGCGCCGGGCCGAGACGCTCGAGACGCTGCTGCAGCTCGACGCGAGCGGCCGCGCGCCGCTCTCGGCCGAGCTGAAGACCGCCGCGGTGACGCAGCTGGGCCGCTTCGGCTCGGTCGAGCAGCTTTCCGTGCTCGAAGCGGTGCGCACCCGGGCCACCACCGCCGGCGACGGCGTGCTGGCGGGCGCGGCGGCGAAGGCCGAGGCGCTGATTCGCCGCACCGAGAACCTGAGCGTGACCCACGTGCAGCTCGAGGGCGGGCCGATCAAGGCGGGCGGCATTCGCGCGTACCTGAACGCGCTGACCGCCAAGCAGCCCGAGCTGGGCCACCGCACCGACGTGATCTGGCCGCTGCCGGGTCACCTCGACCCCGGAGCAGGAAGGCCTGAAAGACGTGCCGGGCAGCGCGGGCTCGATTCGCGACGTGCACGGCAACGACGTGCAGTTCAAGCTGCTCAAGCTCGAAGACGAGCCCCAGGCGGGCGGCGCGCGGCGCACGTTCTACTTCTTCTCTGACGACACGTACTTCACCCCCCGGCGTGGTCTGTACAACGACGAAGAGTCACAGACCGCGTTCGGCGACGCGCACGCGCGGCTGCTGGCCGGCTCGGCGCTGGCGGGCGCGGCCATGTCGAAGGTGGCGGCCCTGCGCAAGCTGGGCGGCGGCGACCGGCTCACCGATGCGCAGGTGACCGCCGCCGAAGAGCACCTCGAGCCCACCGACGTGCCCGACGTGATTCAGTACAACGACTCGCACCTGGCGATGCTGCACCCGTACCTGCAGCACAACGAGGTGTTTCGCCACAGCGCGCCGCTGGGCATCATTCACCAGGGCGAAGACGCCTATCAGACGTACATCGATCGCAGCCTGGTCGAGCGGCAGCTCGGAGAGCTGGGCGGCGGGTTCGCCGACGCCCTGCCGTCGGACGGCGCGTGGCCGAGCCTGGCGAACATGATGGCGCTCACCATGACCATGGGCACGGTGAGCCACGGCTACCGCGAGCAGCTGCTCGACTCGGGCACCAACCTGCAGTCGGCGCTGCAGGTGGCGGCGAGCGAAGGCCGCTTCTTCTCGTACCCCAACGGGGTCGACCTCGAGGCGACCCACCCGGCCAACTTCAGCGGCGCGCTGACGCCCTACTCGGCCGATGATCTCTCGGGCAAGGTGGCCAACAAGACCGCGCTGCAGAAGAAGCTGGGGCTGTCGGTCGATGCGCGCGCGCCGCTGTTCGGCTTCGGCAACCGCATCGCGTCGCAGAAGGGCCTGCAAGAGCTGGTGAAGGTGAGCGGCGCCGACGCCCAGGGCCAGCCGGTGTCTCCGCTCGACACGGTGCTGCGCGAGAACCCCAGGCTGCAGCTGGTGCTGGGCGGCCCGGTCGAAGAGCCGGCCCTGGTGCCCGACCTCGAGGCGTTCGCCGCGCGCTGGCCGAACAACGTGCGGCTGCAGCTGGGCTACGTCGACAACAAAGAGCTGATGGCGGCGTCAGACGTCTTCATGATGCCGTCGAACGAAGAGCCCGGCGGCATCGCGCAGATCGAAGCGCAGAACGAAGGCTGTGCGATCTTGGCCACCGACGCGGCGGGCTTTCTGCGCTCGGTGCCCCCGTACGACGCGCGAACCGGTGAAGGCACCGGCTTCATCGCCACCCGCTACGACCCCGCGAGCTACACCACCGCGCTGCGCAACGCGGTCGAGTGGGCGTCGAAGCCCCCTGCCGAGAAGGCGCCGGTGCAGCGCTCGGCGATGCAGTGGGCGCAGAACTTCGACTCGCTGAGCTGGGCGAAGTACCAGCGCGCGCTGATGCGTCAGGCGTTCGTCAACCACCAGGACGTGCTGGGCGCCTGAAGCGGCGGTCGGGACATTTGACTCGCCCCTCGCCGTCGCCGGGGCGCGACGCCATTTGTCTTTTCACACCACCACTCCCGAGCGGGTCAGCGCTGAACCATGCGCTCGCCTCTTTTTGTCTCGCTGCTGATGGTCGCTGCCTGTCTGGACCTGGACCCTCGGGGCAAGTGGTTCGCGGGCGAGCCGCCGGGGCTCGACGGCGGCAGCGACGGCGGTGACGCAGGCAGTGAGCCCGACGGGGGCTCGGGCTGCGCCTGCCACCTGCCTGCGCCGTACTGCGACGGCCGCACCCGGGTGTCTGCCACCACGCCCGCCTGCCTCGACGATGCCGGCTGCGCGTTCACCCTGGTGCGCACCACGTGCCCGAGCGGCTGCACCAACGGCAGCTGCGACGGAGACCCGTGCCTGGGAGTGCGCTGCGACATGCCGCCGCCCGCGACCTGCCCCGCGGCCGGGGTGCGCAGATCGTTCGCCTCGCCCGGCACCTGCCAGGGAGGCGTGTGCACGTATGCGGCCAGCGACTTCGACTGCGGCAGCGCCGGTTGCTCGAACGGCCAGTGCCTCGCCGACCGGTGCGCGGGCGTGACGTGCAACAGCCCGCCGGCGCCGATCTGCTCGACCCCGAACCACGTGCGCACCTACGGGTCGGTGGGCACCTGCAACCCGAGCAACGGCGGCTGCAGCTACGGCTCGACCGACATGGCGTGCCCCGACGGGTGCAGCAACGGCGCCTGCCAGGTCGGGCTGTGCGTGGGGGTGGCGTGCTCCACCCCGCCCGCCCCGACCTGCCTCGACGCGGTGACGCTGCGCACCTGGGCTTCGCCCGGCAGCTGCAACCCGATGAACGGCGCCTGCAGCTACGCGCCCATCGACTCGACCTGCGGCAGCGGCTGCAGCGGCGGGCAGTGCCTCACCAACCTCTGTGCGGGAGTGACGTGCAACGCGCCGCCCGCGGCCGCGTGTCTCGACGCCAGCACCCTGCGCACCTGGGCCACGCCAGGAACGTGCAACCCCTCGAACGGCGGGTGCAGCTACGCGCCGGTCGACACCGCGTGCGGCGCAGGAGGCTGCGCCAACGCCCAGTGCCAGGCCAACCTCTGCGCGGGCGTCACGTGCAACAACCCACCCGCCTCGAGCTGCGTGAGCACCACCACGGTGCGCACGTATGCGTCGAGCGGCACCTGCAGCCCGTCGACCGGCACGTGCAGCTACAGCTCGAGCACGCAGACCTGCTCGACCGGGCAGCAGTGCCAGGCCGGCGCCTGCGTGGCGGTGGGCTGCAGCGCGTCGACCTGCACCGGCTGCTGCAACGGGAGCACCTGCGTGCCCTTCACCAGCCAGACGGGCTCGACCTGCGGAGCGAGCGGCGCGGTGTGCATGGCGTGCGGCGGCTCGTCCACCTGCAGCAGCGGAGTGTGCCGCAGCGCCGCTCCGTACTGGGACACCGCGAACGCGAGCACGCGCCCCACCGCGCGCACCGAGCAGGTGATGACCTACGACACTGGCGCTGGCGCGGTGGTGATGTTCGGCGGCTATGACGGCTCGCTCGCCGCGTTCGTCAACGAGACCTGGCACTTCAACCCGAGCACCTACTCATGGACTCAGAAGTTCCCCACCGCGTCGCCGGCAGCGCGGGCCGGGCCGGCTATGGATTTCGATGCGGCGCGCGGCGTCACCGTGTTGTTCGGCGGCAGCGTCAACTCGACGCTCTCGAGCGAGACGTGGACCTGGTCGGGCACCACGTGGACCTTGAAGTCGCCGACCACCCGACCGACCGCACGGCAGGACCACCGCATGGCCTACGACTCGATTCGCCAGCGGGTGGTGCTGTTCGGCGGCATCGACAACTCGGGCGCACGCAACGACACCTGGGAGTGGGACGGGAGCACCTGGCAGCAGCGCTTGCCCACCAACGCGCCGCAGTCGCGCTCGGAGCACGCGATGACCTTCGATACGCGCACCGGCCACGTGCTGCTGTTCGGCGGCAAAGCCTCTGATGGCTCATGGCTCTCGACCACCTGGGAGTGGGACGGAACCGACTGGACGCAGCGCTCGCCCGCCCACGTGCCGCCGGGCCGCATGCGGCACACCCTGAGCTACGACACCGTTCGCCAGCGGGCGGTGCTGTTCGGGGGGTACCAGTCGACGGCAGGGTACCTGGCCGACACCTGGGAGTTCGACGGCACCGACTGGGTGCAGATGCTGTCGACCGGCGGCCCGCCCGCCCGCGACAACCACTCCGCGGCGTTTGCGAAGGGGCTCGTCTTCATCTTCGGCGGCTACCGCAGCACCTCACCGAACTTCCTCAACGACGTGTGGTCATGGGGCCCGTGAAAGGAACTGAAGCATGATCGCCACCCTCATCACCGTGTCGATGTTGTCGGCCGCGCCGCCCGACTCGGCAGACGGGCTGTTCGCCGAAGGGCGACGCCTGCTCAAGGCCGGCAAGACCGAAGAAGCCTGCGCCGCATTCGAGAAGAGCCTCGCGCTCGACGCGGCGCTGGGCACGCTGCTCAACCTCGCCGACTGCAACGAGAAGCGCTCGCGGCTCGCAGAGGCGCGCACCCAGTTTCTCGAAGCCGCCGACCGCGCGAAGACGGCGGGCAACGCCGAGCGCGAGCAGGTGGCGCGCGCGCGGGCGAGCGCGCTCGCCGATCGGCTGGCCCGGGCCGAGCGCGAGAAGAGCGCGGGCACGGCACCGGCTCCGGCCGGCGCGCCAGTGGCCGAGCCCGGGCCTTCGGCACCGCCGGCGGTGGTGGCTTCACCGGCGCCCGAGCTGCCCCTGGGGCCGTTGCCGCAGAGCAAGCCAGCGCCCGCGCCATCGCGGGTGGGCCCGGTGGTGACGATCGCCGCGGGCGCGGCGCTGATCGCCGCCGGTGCGGGCGGCCTCATCTACTCGGTCACCACCTACACCCGCTTCCAGCGTCAGCAGCCGGGTCAGCCCGACGCGTTCAAGGGTGACGTGAGCCGCGGGCAGTTCGACATGCTGCGGTGGCTGTACCCCGGCTCGATCGCCGCGGCGGCGGTCGGCGCAGCGGCGCTCACCGTCGGAGCGGTGTGGCTGGGCGCGTCGTCGCCCGCGCCGCGCCGGGTGTCGGTGGGAGTCATCGCTACCGCCGACGGCATCTTCGTGCCGATCAGCGGGACGTTCTGAAAGAGGAGCCGACGTGCAACCGATTCCTTCACGGGTGGCCGAGGTGCTGAGGGCGCTGGGAGACCTGTCTCCGGCAGAAGGGCGCGCCTTTCTCGAGCGGGTCATCGCGGCGCTCGACGATGCCGAGCGGGACCAGCTGATGCGGCAGCTGCCCGGGGGCGAGGTGCCGGTCACCGCGCTCGCGCCACGGGCACAAGCGATCGAGGTGCGCGGCGCTGTCGCCGAGCCGCCGGTGGGCCCGGCGCCCGAGCCTTTCATCGACGCAGACTTCACCGTCGACCCGCCGCCGGACGAGGCCGCTCGAACGGTGGCCGCGGTCTCGCCGCCGCCGCCGGTCTCGCCGGCGCCCGCGGCCGAGCCTTCGGGCCCCTCTGACGAAGAGCTGGCCCGGGCGCTGCGGGCTCCGAGGTGGAAGCTCTGGGCCGGGGCCGGCGCGATTGCGCTGGGAATGGTGATCGGAGTGACCGCGGTGCTGTGGCCACACGGCGAAGCGGATACCGACGTGCAGCCCCTGCGAACGCGGGTGGTGCAGCCCGAGCCTGCGGCTGCGCCGCCGGCCGCTCTGCCGACCGCTCCGCCTCCTGCGGCGCGGCCCGCGCTCAAGGCCCCGCCGCCGGGGCGCCGGGTGGCCTCGAGTGGGGCGGGCGCGCCGGCGGCAGAGAAGCCCCGCGCCGCCGAGGCCGCGCCCGCCAGACCCGAGCGCAAGAAGAAGGTCGACCCGTTCGAGAGCCGGGAGTGAGCCCGGCTGGGTGGACGCAGGCATGAACGTCGCGTGACAGACGGCGCGCGCAGGCGCAGGCAACCACGAAATCACTGTGACACCGGGTTGGCCGACGCGTTGCAGTCCGAAGGGTCATGCGCTCGACCCTGCTCGTCACCACCCTGCTCGCCGGCTGCGGAGTGGCACCCGACGCCGTCACGCGCTCCGCTGCCGACCAGGCGCTCGCCGGGGGCTGCACCACGCCCCTCAACTGCCCGGGCGGACCCGTGCAGCCGCCCCCGGTCGACCCGCACCCCATCGACTGCGCCGACGTCACCGGCACCCTGACGGCGAGCCAGACGTCGGTGCGGCTGGGCGCACCGGTCGTGCTCGCCTGGTCGGTGGTGCAGAGCTCCTGCAACGAGGTGCTCACGCTGTCGGGCGAGCCGGTGTCACGCGCGGGCGCGCTGACGGTGCCGGCGGTGGTCGACACCGTCTCTCTGCAGCTGGGCACGCGGGTGCTCGCGCGCGTCGACCTCGCGATCACCGTGCCTTCGGTGGTGCGCATCGGGCCCGCGACCGCCGCGGCCCGAGAGGTCTTCATCTACGCGGTGAAGACGGCGAACACGAAGGTGCTGCTCCAGCAGGACCTCGAGCTCGACCTCTCGTGGCGGCAGGAGATCGCGGTGGCCGGCGGAGTGAGCATCGAGAGCGAGCGCCTGCCGCTCAACCGCCTGGAGCAGCTGCAGGGCACGCAGCGACCCACCGCGCGCGACTCGAATCACCTGGGGCCGCGGCTGTTCAGCACCACCCTCACCGAGGGCCACCTGCTGGTGCTGAAGGGCGACGACATCACGCTGCGCGGCTTTCGCCTCGAGGGCCCCGACCAGGGCATCTCGGACAAGCTCGGCAGCGGCGTCACCATGAATGCGCGCAAGAACATCGAGATCGACAACCTCGAGGTCTCGGGCTGGGGCAGCTCGGGCATCAGCATGAGCAACGAGGCGCTGTGGCCCGGCCAGCCGTACGAGGTTCCGTCTCGGGTCACCGTGCCCGACGACATCTGGATCCACGACTGCTTCATTCACCACAACCAGCATGCGCCGGGCGGCTTCGGCTACGGCATCTGCGTCGGCACCGGCGCGCGCGCTCGCGTCGAGCACAACGTCTTCGACTTCAACCGCCACTCGCTCACGTCTGACGGGCACGCCGGCGTCGAGTACGTCGCGTTCGAAAACCTGATCTTGAAGGGCGGCGGGTACCACGAGACCGACACCGCGGGCATCACGTGGACCACTCACTCGTTCGACGTGCACGGCGATGACGACTGCTGGATCATCGGGGACAAGAACTGTGGCAACGCCGGCTTTCAGTACCTCGTCGAGCGCAACGCGTTTCAATATTCGGCGGGCAACGCGTTCAAGCTCCGTGGCACTCCGGTGCACGACGCGACGCTGAAGGACAACGTCTTCGCGCACCCCACCCTCGGCTCGGCGGTCGACAAGACCACCCATGCTCCCGACCCGGTGTTGATCGGCAACACCGTCGGCCTCGACACCTTCGGCCAGTACGGCGTCTGCGACTTCGACGGCGACGGCTACGACGATCTCTTCCTCGCGACCGGCCGCACCTGGTGGTTCGCCAGTGGAGGCCGCCTGCAGTGGACCTTTCTGGCGAGCCGTGACGATCAGCTCGCCTCGCTGCGCTTCGGAGACTTCGATCGCGACGGCAAGTGCGACGTCTTCCGCGCGGCGGCGTTCGGCGGGTGGCAGATCGCCACCGGCGGCACCGGCCAGTGGGCCCGGCTGCCCGGCGGCAATGCCTTCCCTCTCGACCAGCTGGCGTTTCACGACTTCGACGCAGACGGCTTCACCGACATCTTCCGCCGCGACCCGAACGGCCAGTGGCTGATCTACGACACGCGCACCGGCGCCCCGCGGAGCATCAACTCGTCTTCCGCCCCGATGAGCGGGCTTCGCTTCGCCGACTTCGACGCAGATGGCCGCACCGACGTCGCGGCGGTCGTCGGCGGAGTCTGGAAGTGGTCGCGCAGCGGCACCGCGCTGTGGGCGGTGCTCAACCCGCGCTACTCGGACCTCACCGGGGTGATCTCGGGCAGCGTCGACGCGCAGCCCGGCGACGATCTGGTGCGCCGCACCGAGCTCGGCGCGGTCGACAGCCTCGGCAACGCGTCGTGGGCCCGCTTCCAGATCAGCTCGGGTGGGCGCGGCCCCTGGGTCGACCTGGTCTGGCTTCGGTATCCCGCCGTCAGCCAGGGCCCGGGCGAGGTCTACTTCTCGCCGACGGCGGTCTTCTCTGGCCGGTTCTCGCTGCGCTACCGCGACAGCCTGCTGGCGGTGCCGCTCGATACGCGCGCTCCGCTGCAGTTCAGCTGGGGGCAGAGCGGCTTCGTGTTGCACAGCTTCTACGAGTACTGAGAGCGGGCTGCGCTTCGAGCTACTCGCAGCTGGGCATGGTGGTCGGGGCGAGGCCTTCGCAGTACGGCACCGAGAAGCTGCCGGTGACGCGGTCGCTGCCGAAGCTGAGATCGAAGGTGCCGCCGGCCCCACCGTTCGAGTCGAAGGAGATTTGCTGCAAGGTGACGAGGCCGCTCTTGGCGAGTGCCGTCTGAAAGGGTACGGCGTTCACGCAGTTGGCATCGAGCCGGCCGAAGAACGCCGTGCCGACCGAGCCCTGAGTGGCGAACGTGTTGCTGACCGTGTACTCGCCGGCCTCGGGTGTGAGCAGCACCTCGGTGCCGTTTCTGCGGGCCAGGCCCATCGACAAGAACGTCGACGACCGGGGAAACCGGTTCGCCTTGAACGTGGAGCACAGCGCCGGTTGGTCGGAGAGGATCACCGCGGTGCCGAGAATTTTCCCCGAGGTGTCTTTCTGCACGAAGAGAATCGCGTCTTCTACCGCCAACGCGTGCCCGTCGATGGTGCCGTGCACTGCGTTCGCGGGGCCGCACGCCGCGAGCCCCAACACCGCTGCCAACCGAATCGCTTTCATTGCCTCTCCCAGGTGAGCTGCAGGCGTTTGGGAGCGGCCGCCCGTTTCCGTCACGTCACGGCGTGCTTTTCGACTCAGGTGAGGCCGGCGATCGGGCCGGTGCAGAAGCTGGGGTTGCCGAAGCGGGTGTCGGGCAGCCCCATCGCGTTGCAGAGCGAGACCAGCAGGTTGTTGTGCGGCACTCCCGACAGCACCATCGACCGCCCCGTTCTGAAGTAGCCGGCGCAGCTGCCGGCGAGCACGAACGGAATCGGCCTGCGACCGTGGATGTTGCCGATCGACAGCTCGTTGCCCCAGCAGGTGACGGTGTTGGAGAACAGCGAGTTGCCGCCCTCGTCGATCGCCTTGAGCTTGCGAATGAAGTAGGCGAGCTGCGCGCTGAACCAGGTGTTGATGGCGGTCAGCTTGCTCTGGGTGTCGGCGTTGGTGTCGGCGTCGTGCGACATGTCGTGATGGCCACGGGTGATGCCCGACGCCGCCCAGGTGTGCACGGTGCGGCTGACCGAGTGGCTCCACTGCAGGCTCGCCACGCGGGTGAGATCGCACGCCAGCGCCATGACGATGAGGTCCATCATCAGGGTGCCCACCTGGGGGAAGTTGGCGTTGGCGTTCGGGTCGCCGGTGAGGCCGGGCGCGCTGGGCGCACAGGCCGGGTTGCCGCCGCCGGTGTTGCCCAGCGACAAGCGGCTCTCGATGTCGCGAATCGCGGTGAGGTGCTGGTCGAGCCGCGCGCGATCTTCGGGGCCGAGCCTGGCTTTCAGCGCGGTGTAGTCGGCCATCGCGGTGTCGAGAATGCTCTTGCGCTGCCACATGGCCGGGTCGACCCCGGCGTCGGCGCCGCCGGGGCGTACGCCCGAGAAGACGCGGTTGAAGAACGCGGTCGGATCATTCTCGGGTGTCACCGGCTTGCCGGCGCCCGAGTAGATCATTCGGCAGAGGTAGGTCGCGTCTTGCTCGGCGCCCACCATCGCCTCGAGCGACTTGAACCGGGTGAGCGGGTTGCCCATCGAGTCGACGCTCACCTGGTTGGCGATGTACTGGTCGACCGACTGCCCCCCTCCCCAGTAGCCGTTGGCGCCGGAGATCGACACGCACTCCCTGCCGATCCACAGGTGCGAGAGGCCCGCCTGGTGCGCGCCCACGCTCGGGCCGCTGAACGACGACTCCATGTTCACGCCGTCGAGGACGATCAGATCGTTCTTCGAGTTCGCCGGGTTCGCGGCCGAGTCGAGCGGCGCCAGAATGGGGCTCGGGGTGAAGCCGGTGCCCGTGCCGGTCGGCCTCCACTTCGAGAAGACGGTGCCGCCCGAGGTCTCCCACAGCACCAGGCGCTTCTTGCGCGGCGCACCGGTCTGACCGAACGCGGTCATCGCCTGCAGAAACGGCAGCGCGATGGCGATGCGGCCAGCGCCACGGAGCACGGCACGTCGGCTCAAGGGTTTGATCATGGCGGTTCTCACGGGTGGCGGCGGTAGAGGAAGGCGTCGGTCTGAGTGAGCGCGATGAGCAGCTCGCGCGCGTCGCCGCCGGCGGCCACGAGGCGCTCGGTGGCGCGCCGCAGCGAGCAGACGTCTTGCGCGCTCTCGCCGCGGCCGGCGGTGTAGCGGAACCACTGGGTCGCCACGCAGCGGGTGACCTGCTCGCTGTGGGCGAGCACGGTGACGAGGGGCTTGGCCCCGGCGTAGGTGCCGTCGGCGGTCTCGGTGAGCGCGACGGTCGAGCTCGAGTCGATGGGCAGGCCGTTCTCGGTAGAGCGCCAGGCTCCCGTGGTGTCGAAGCTCTCGAAGGCGAAGCCGACCGGGTCCATCAGGGCGTGGCAGGTGGCGCAGGCGGGCTGGCGGTGCGCCTCGAAGCGCTGGCGGGTGGTGTCGGTGTCGCTCACCACCGGCGGGGTGATGACCAGGCCGACCGGCGGCGGAGGCAGCTCCTGGCAGAGCAGCTGCTCGCGCACGAACTTGCCGCGCACCACCGGGTCGGTCTCGTCGGGGTGTGCGTGACCGGCGAGCCAGGCGCCCTGGGTGAGCAGGCCGCGCCGCGGCACGCTTGCCCCGAGCTGCACCTTCTGGAAGCCGGTGCCGGTCAGCGCCGGCAGGCCGTAGAACGTCGCGAGCGTCGAGTCGACGAAGGTGTAGTCGGCGCCGAGCAGCTGATCGACGGTGCCGTTCCAGAACACGTCTTCGTAGAAGAGCTGCGTCTCTTGCGCGAGCAGCGGCTTCTGCACGGTGTCGAAGCTCGGGTACCGGGTGGCGTCTTTGGTGGCGAGCTTCAGCCAGGTCAGCTGGAGCCACTGGTCGTGAAAGGCGCGCACCATCGGCCGGGCTTTGGGGTCAGCGAGCAGGCGGCGCGCCTGGGCTTCGACCTGAGCCCGCGTCGAGAGCTGGCCGCTGGACGCGGCCTGGGTGAGGGTCGCGTCGGGCGCGGTCTGCCAGAACATGTACGAGAGCCGGGTGGCGAGCTCGTACGGCGTGAGCTGCACCGCCGCGCCGCTGCTGCCCGCCTGCCCCACCTCGACCCGGTAGAGGAAGTGGGGAGAGAGCAGCATCGCCTTGAGCACCATGCGCAGCGCGACCGTGCTGGTGACCGGCGAGACGGTGTTGGTGGCCGCGGCGGTGAAGAAGTTGCCGTAGAGGGTCAGGTCTTCGGAGGTGACCGGGCGACGAAAGGCCTTGGCTCCGAGCTTGGAGATGAAGTCGCGCGCGCAGGCGTCGGTGATGGTGGCCTGCGCGGCGCAGGCGGTGACGCTGCCCAGGTTGGCGGTGTTGCCGAGGGCCTCGGCGGCGTCGATGAACTTCTGGGCGCGCAGCGAGTCGACGGTCTGCACGTCGGCGTTGTTGTCGAAGCCGTAGGCGGCGCTCTCGGGAGGGAAGGCGTCGCCCGGCCGCGTGGTCACGCCGAGCAGGGCCTGCACCGTGTTGGTGTACTCGAGCGGGGTGAGGCGGCGCAGCGGCGAGGGCCCGGGGTCGATGGCGGCCGTGGCGCACTCGGCGGCCTCGTAGGCCTGCAGCTCGCAGGTGAAGCGCACCACCTGGTCGAGCTTCTCCTGCGGCCAGCTCGAGCCGCGGGGCATGCTGAGCGTTGGGTCTTTCTCTCTGAGGCGCCCGAGCAGGGTGTTGCCGCCGGGGCGGAACATGCCCGTGGCGCGGTCGAGCACGAAGGTCGCCGCGGCGTCGGCGGTGACGAGGAAGAGGCGGTTGCTCGTCTCGCCGTGGCACCCCATGCACGAGCTCTTGAGCAGCGGGTGCACGTTGGTCGCGTAGTCGACCTGCAGCTGGTTCAAGGTGATGCCCGTGAAGTCGGCCGGGGTGCAGGTGTAGGGCCCGGCGGGCGGCATCCACGGCGTGGGGTCACCGCCCCCTGCGCCCCCCGCGCCCGTGCCGCCGCCTGTGCCGGTGCCGCCACCGGCGCCGGCGGGGTGCGGTGAGCCACCGGAGCCCGGCACGTCGATGAGACCGGTGCAGCCCGCGCCGATCAGCGCGGTGACGATGCCGAAGACCAGGGTGCGCGCGAACATGGAGCGCAGCGCTGAGCAGGGACCGCGCCATGGCAAAGCGGTCTGGTTCTGGCGGGTTGCGACGTGCTCGGCCAGCGCGACTGGAGCGGAGGACAGCCACCTGTGGCGCGGGAAGTTATGGTCGGGTGCCGGGGGCGGTACACCGCACGTGAGAGGCGCCTCGCCTCGCGCGATGGCGGGTATGTTGCTGTCGGCTTGCATCGCATGCGGAACGCACTCTTCGTGGCGGTGGTGTGCGGCGCGTGCACGGCCCCGCTCGAGTTCCAGTGCGACACCACGCAGCAGTGCGCGTCGAGCGGGCAGCGGGGGCGCTGCGAGAGCACCGGGTACTGCAGCTTCGCCGACGAGGGCTGCGAGAGCGGCTTCCGCTACGGCGAGTGGGCGACGGCGTCGCTGCGCACCCGCTGCACCGACGCCGCGGCCTGCCCGAACGGCATCTGCCGGGGCTGCGCGGTGCAGCTCGAGGTGGGCCAGCGCTACAGCTGCGCGCGGCTGAACGACGGCACGGTCGAGTGTTGGGGCGCCAACGGCAGCAGCCCGCTGGGCCGGGGCAACCCGAGCAGCGGCGACGCGAGCGTGGGCCGCGTGCTGGCGAGCGCGACCCGGCCGCTGACCGGGGTGGTCGACCTCTCGGCGGGCTCGTACCACGCGTGCGCGGCGCTCGAGGGGGGCGGCGCGCTGTGCTGGGGCGCCAACGGCAACCTGCAGCTGGGCGACGGCGACGGGGGCACCCCGGCGCGCGCGCTGCCGGCGCCGGTCATCGGCACCGGCGGCAAGCCGCTCGAGGGAGTCGTCGACGTGGCCGCGGGCTTCGATCACACCTGCGCGCGGCGGGCGAACGGCGAGCTCTCGTGCTGGGGCAACAACTCGAACGGCGCGCTGGGAGATCGCACGCACGTGAGCCGAGCGGTGGCGGCGGGAGTGCTCACCGGCGCCGGCGCGCCCTTCGTGGCCTCGCAGGTGTCGTGCAGCCTCACCTCGAGCTGCGCGATCACGGACGGGGGCATCTGGTGCTGGGGAGGCGGCGGCTACGGCCAGCTCGCCACCGGCAACCTGGCTGAGCAAGATCACCCGGTGCAGGCGCGCAAGGGCGGCGACCCGCTGCAGGGCGCCACCCGGCTCACGATGGGCAACTACTCGGGCTGCGCGACGCTCGGAGCCGAGGGCGTGGCGGTGTGCTGGGGCGAGAACGGGCTGGGGCAGCTGGGCGACGGCACCACCCAGATGCGCAGCACCGCCTCGGAGGTGCTGACCGCTGCGGGCGGGCCGCCGCTCGACGGCGTGACCGACGTGGCCAGCTTCGATCACGCATGTGCCGTCACCCGCTCGGGGGAGGCCTGGTGCTGGGGAGAGAACGCGAGCGGAGAGCTGGGCTCGGGCACCGTGGGCGGCCCCGGGGCGCGAGCGCCCTTCCCCACCCGGGTGGTGGTGGGCGCCTCGGGCGAGCCGTTTCTGGGGCTGGTGCAGATTCGCACCGGCTCGGCGCACACCTGCGGGCTGCGCGATGACGGCACGGTGTGGTGCTGGGGGAGCAACTCGGACGGGCAGCTGGGCGCGGCAGACCGGTCGCTGGTCAGCGCCACGCCGCGGCAGGTCGCGTTGGAGTGCCCCTGACCGCCCCCGTATAGGATGCGAGAAGTTGGCGACCCAAGCCCTCGTCGCCGGGCAGACGCTCGGCCGCTACCAGATCGATCGGCCCCTCGCGGTGGGCGGCATGGCCGAGCTGTACCTGGCGCGGGCGCACGGCATCGAAGGGTTCGAGAAGCAGGTGGCGCTCAAGCGCATTCGCGCCGACCTCGCCCACGACGGCGCGAACGTGCGCATGTTTCTCGACGAGGCGCGGCTGGCGGCGGGGCTGCACCACAGCCACATCGCGCAGGTGTTCGACATCGGCCAAGACGACGGCAGCTACTACTTCACGCTCGAGTACATCGACGGGCACGACGTGCGTCAGCTCAAGCTCGCGGCGGCGGCGCGCGGCGAGCTCATCCCCGTCGAGCACACGCTGACCATCGCGCTCGCGGTGACCGCGGCGCTGTCGTACGCCCACGAGCACAAAGACGCCGAGGGGCGGCCATTGCAGCTGGTGCACCGCGACGTGTCTCCGTCGAACGTGCTGGTCTCGTACAACGGCGAGGTGAAGCTGGTGGACTTCGGCATCGCGAAGGTCAGCCGCCGCAGCGAGGTGACCCGCGTCGGCACGCTCAAGGGAAAGTCCGACTACATGGCGCCCGAGCAGTGGAAGGGAGAGCCGGTCGACCAGCGCACCGATCTGTTCAGCCTGGGGGTGATGCTCTACGAGCTGACCACCGGCACGCGGCCATTCACCGCCGAGACCGACTTCGCGCTGGGCCAGCGGGTCTGCACCGAAGACGCGCCCCGCCCTTCGTCGCGCGTGGCGGGCTACTCGCCGGCGCTCGAGGAGATCGTACTGCGCGCGCTGGCGCGGGAGCCTGCCGCGCGGTACCAGACCGCCGCAGCGATGCTGCAAGAGCTCGAGGCGCTGGTGCGCGACGAGCGGCTCAACGTCTCGGCGCTGGGCCTGAAGACGTACCTTCAGCGGCTGCTGCCGCCGCAGCAGGGCTCGGCGCCGTCGAGCGGGCCGGCCGATTCGGGCTTCGGCCCCGGCACCGCGTCGCTCGACGTGGCGCCGCGCCTGGGCACCGCGATCACCGAGCACTACGACGGGCCGGTGCCGGGAACCCGCCGAGCCGGGCGCCGCGCGGTGATCGCCGGCGGCGTCGCGCTGGCGGTCGCGGCGGCCGTGGGTGCGGCGGTGGCGTGGTCGGGCGGGAAAGCGGAAGCACCGGCGCCGGCGCCGGCGCCCGCGGTAGAGGCGATGGTGCCCGCGCCGGCAGCGAGCCCGGAGCCCGTGGTGGCGCCGGAGGCCCCGGTCGCGGCGCCGGCACCGGCGGCTCCGCCGGCTCCGACCCGCCGCGCGCCGGCGGTGCGCGAGGCGAAGCGCAAGCGGCGGCAGGTCGAGCCGGCGCCCGCGCCCGCTCCGGCGGCCGCGAAGCCCAAGCAGGGAGACGACGACGCGCCATGGCCCTACTGATTGCCCTGCTCGCGTTCGGCGCCGCGGCTCCCTCGAGCGAGGACCCGGCGGCGAAGCAGCACCTCGAGAGCGCGCTGTCCCTCTACGAAGCGAAGGACTACGTGAAAGCCGCCCGGGAGTTCGAGCAGGCGTACCAGAGCGACCCCCAGCCCGAGCTGCTCTTCGCCTGGGCGCAGTCGCTTCGGCTGGGCGGCAACTGCGACGCGGCGCTGCCGCTGTACCGGCGCTTCCTCGAGGCGGCGGTGGCGGACGAAGGCGTGGCGCGCGCGAAGAAGCAGATCGAGCGGTGCGAAGAGGTGACCCAGGCGAGAGCGGCGGTGCCGGCGCCGGCGCCGGCGCCGGCGCCGGTGGTCGCGCCTCCCCCGCCCACGGTCGAGGCGCCGAGGCGGTGGTACGCCGACCCGCTGGGAGACACGCTGGCGGCGCTGGGCGTGGCGGCGGCGGCGACCTCGGCGACCCTGTTCGTGCTGGGCTCGGGCAGCGCGACAGCGGCGGGCCGCGCGATGACGTACGGCGAGTTCTCGGTCTTCGCGTCGCGGGCGTCGCTCGAGCGCACCTCGGGCTGGGTGGCCGCGGCGAGCGGCGCGGCGCTGCTGACGGGCGCCATCATTCGCTGGGTGGTGCGCAGCGGCGCAGAGTCGGCGAGAGTAGAGGGCACGGCGTGGGGGGTCGGCCCCCAGGGGCTGTCGCTGCTCTGCCGCTTCTGATGGCCACTCACGACTCGGACGCCGCCACCTCGCCCACCCGGCCGCTGGAGTCGGGCAAGGGCCACTGGCTGGTTCGCAAGCTGAACCTGCAGTGCATCGAGGGGCCGGATCAGGGCGCCCAGTTCGCGGCGCGCGGAGCGCGGACGGTGATCGGCACGCACCGCTCGGCGGACCTGGTGTTGAGCGACACGACGATCTCGCGCTTCCACTGCGAGGTGAGGCTGGGCGACGACGGCGCGTGGGTGAGAGATCTCGGCAGCAAGAACGGCACGTGGCTGAACGGCATTCGGGTTCGCGAGGCGCTGCTGACCCCGAAGGTGCGGCTGACGCTGGGGCGCGACACGCTGCGGCTCGAGGCGCCGGAAGACTTCTTGAAGGTGCCGCTGTCGGAGCGAGATCGCTTCGGCCTGCTGCTCGGGCGTTCGCGAGCGATGCAGCTGGTGTACCCGATGCTCGAGGCGGCGGCGGCGTCAGACGTCACGGTGCTGCTCGAGGGCGAGACGGGCACCGGCAAAGACGTGACCGCGCACTCGATTCACCTCGAGGGTGAGCGCAAGCACGGCCCGTTCGTGGTGGTCGACTGCAGCAGCATTCCCTCGAACCTTCTGGAGTCAGAGCTGTTCGGTCACGTGAAGGGCGCGTTCACCGGGGCGACGCACGACAAGCGGGGCGCGTTCGCGGCGGCGTCGGGTGGCACGCTGTTTCTCGACGAGCTGGGAGACCTGCCGCTCGAGCTGCAGCCGAAGCTGCTGCGGGCGCTCGAGTCGCGGCGGGTGCAGCCGGTCGGCGCGACGAGCGAGGTCGAGGTCGACATTCGGGTGATCGCGGCGACGAACCGCGACCTGCGCGAAGAGGTGAACGCGGCGCGGTTCCGCCCCGACCTGTTCTACCGGCTGGCGGTGCTGCAGCTGCGGCTGCCTCCGCTGCGCGAGCGGCTGGAAGATCTGCCGCAGCTGGTGGAAGAGTTCATTCACGCGAGCAACCAGGTCGGCACGCCGGCATCGGAGGCGCTGCTCACCCCGCACGGGCTCGAGTCGCTGCGGAACCACGGGTGGCCGGGCAACCTGCGAGAGCTGCGCAACCACGTCGAGCGGGCGCTGGTGGCGCCCGAGCTGGCCGAGCTTGCGGCGCTCGGGCCGCAGGCGGCGCCGGGCCTCGACGTGAACCAGCCGATTCGCCTCGCGAGGGATCAGTGGGTTCGCTACTTCGAGCGGCGCTACCTGGAAGAGCTGCTGCGCGCGCACGGCAACAACGTGTCGGCGGCGGCGAGGGCGGCGGGCGTCGACCGGGTGCACCTGCACCGGCTGCTGACCAAGGCGGGCCTGCGCTGAAGGTCAGCGCGAGCAGCCGATGCGCGCGTCGTCGAGGGCGAGCTCGTCGAACCAGACGTCGTAGGCGGTGATGCCCGGGTCGGCGTGGTAGAGCGCGAGGCCGATGGCGAGGTAGTCGAAGGGCTGCGGGGCGTACCAGCGCTGGCTGGCGAGCACGGCGGCGCTGGGCACCTCGACCTCGTCGACCCAGAGGCGCTGCTCGTTGTTCTGGCCGTCCCACTTCCACTCCCAGCAGTGCCAGGCGCCGATGGGTATCGGCTTCGAAGAGCGCGCGCCGGTGTCGTAGAGCACCGTGCCGCCCTGCTTGAGGCCGAAGTGGCTGACGAAGTTCTGGTTGACCATGTCGAGCGCGTAGTCGGAGTTGAGCTTGAGGCTGCCGCCGTCGGGGTTGGGGAGATCGCCGGTGGTGCCGATGAAGCTGTTGTGGCTGGTGCTCGCCTGGGGCGTGACGAAGGCGAAGACGCGGCCGAAGTAGATCTTCCCCGGGTAGTTGGTGGGCGCGAACTGGGTGGTGTTGCGAATGCGCGCGTGGTTGCCCTGCGCGTTGGTGACGTGGGCGTGCATCGCCTTGGTGCCGCGGGCCACGTGCACCGCGTCGATGGCGAGGGTGCCGCCCTGGGTCACCTGCTGCCACCGGCCGGGGTTGAAGGCGCCGGTCTCGAAGTCTTCGCAGAAGCGCACGTTGGCGGTGGAGCACCGGGTCGGCCCGTAGAAGCCCGCGTCGGTCGCCGCACCACCGGCGGTGCCGCCCGCGCTGCCGCCGCCAGCCGTGGCGCCTCCGGCTGAGCCGCCGGCGGTCGCGCCACCGGCTGAGCCACCGGCGGTCGCGGCGCCCCCGGCGGTCGCGGAGCCGCCCGCGGTCGCGCTGCCCCCGGCGGTCGCGGCGCCGCCGGCGGTGGCGCTGCCTCCTGCCGTCGCGCCGCCGCCAGCTGTGCCGCCGCCGCTGCCTCCTGCGTGCGCGGTGCCCCCGGCGGCGGATCCGCCCCCTTCAGCGGACCCGCCGTCGGGCGGCGTGTCGACCCAATCGCAGCCAGTGAGGAGTACGGCGACGACGAGGGCGCGGAGGGCCATGTCGCAGGCCTTCGCAGGGGCCGTGCCACGCCGATCTCGTCAGAGCCCGGGCGTTTACGGGCCGAGCCCGTGGTGGAGAGTGCGGCTCGGCGCTCCAGCTGTCACGCGCGACGCAACAGGGGCTGCCTGGTCAGCGGGCCCACTTCAGGGTGCTGTTGGTGACGTCGAAGTAGGCGAGCTGCGGGGCGCCGTCGGCGTCGAGCGCGAGGCCGACATACCGGCCGACGTCTCCCACGGTGTCGACGCGCGTGAAGGTCCAGCTCGCTCCGCTGCCCTCGAGGTAGCAGAGGTCTTGCTGCCGGGCGTCGTAGAAGGCGATGCGCGGTCGGCCGGCGGCGTCGACGGCGATCTGCGCGCTTTCGCAGTCGGCCCCACCCGTCTCGAAGCCGGAGATCATCCAGCTGGCACCCGTCCAGCGCGCGTACTTGAGGTCGCCGGACTCTCCACCCAAGATGCTCGAGCTCCGCGCAGAAGGCGACGCGGACGCCCAGCGGGCGAGCGCATGGAGACCCGGTCTGCGGGTGGGCGACCGACGGTGGCCGTAGCGCCCGATGAGCGCGCCCGCCCACGAACACGGGCGAGCGGCCCTGCGCGCGATGGCGAGCGAGGTGGCGGAACGACGAGCTCAACAGGGTGGCGACGACCACGAAGAGCTGTGAAGGCCGCGATGCCGGTGATCGATGGAGTCGCGAAGACCGAGTAACCGATGCGCGGCGCCCCTGTCGCATCGAGGGCGATCGACAGCGAGCCTCCGACGAGCCCGGTCGACACGACGGTGTTGAACGAATAGGCACCGCCGCTCCAGCGGGCGTACTTGACCGCGGCCGTGATCGCCCCGCTGGCGGTCGGGGTGCCGATCACGAGGTGCGTCGCTCCGCTGGCGTCGATCGCGATCGCCGCATCGCCGTAGGTGGTCGCGCTCTGCATGACATCATGCACCGTCCATGAGGCGCCGCTGAACGGGCGCACCTTCTGGAGGGGAGCGGCAAAGGGAGCTGCGGCCGAGCCATCCGCCGATGGATGCCGACCGGGCCCAGGCCCCGCCGAGGCGACCACGCTCGCGTCCACGGCAGCGCGCCGCGCAGACGGAACCCGGTGCGCAGGAGAGACGCACCGAACGCCGCGCCGAGGCCGAGCTGGCCAGGGCGAGCAGCGGCCCACACGTGGAGATCATTGTGGGAGACGGGTGCCGTGCACAGGTGCTGACGACGGCGGTGCAGCCGCCCCCCCGGGCCCCCGCAGCGCCTGCCGGTGGCCGTGCCCGCCGGTGCCCGCCCCGGCACCACCGCCGCCGCCGACGGCGGTGCACTGCTGAGAGACACAGGCTTGACGCGTCGCAGGAGGCACAGAAAGAACCGACCGCCCCGCTGTTTCAGCAGCAGTTCCGCATGGCAGGCGCCATCGGGGCCGCAACAGCCGTCGGCAGGTCCCGAGACCGCAGGGCGTCGGTGCGCGCTGCAGGCAGAGAGCAGCAAGTGCGGCGACGACCGGAGCCCAGACGCGGCTTCAGCACCGGGACCCCGCGTCGAACATCGAGTGCAAATGCATTTTTTCAGTCGCGCCGACGCGCCAGGCAGGCTTGGCCACGAGGCACCAACCTCTTCCGAGTGAAGTAAGCGGTGGCGATGATTGCCCGTGTGTTCGTGGTTTGCCTCCCGACGTTGCTCCTCCCGATGTCGGCGCGTGGCGGAACGGACCTCTGCGTTGCGGGGCTGGAGATGGAGCCCTCGATTGCGCCGTCGACGATGGAGGAGCTGCCCGTCGCTGCCCCTCCCTTCGGTGGGAGCAGGAGCCGACGTGGAGAAGCCTTCGCCCGGCGATGTCGTCCTCGCGTCGCACTGGTTCGCAGACGGCGCTGGTGCCGGGCCGTACTGCCCGAGGCTGAAGGGCGACGGTGGGCTCGGCAAGATGGACCCGAGGCCGATGTCCAGCCCGCGCCGCCTGGGCCGCTGGGATGTGTTTCGGCGCGCGGTGGAAGCTCGAGTTGCCCAAAGAGCGCCGAGAGCCGTTCGAGGCGGCCTGAAGCAGCGAAGAGCGGGCGGCCCAGCCGGCGCAGCTCCAGGAGCGGTTCGCGAGAATCATCATGCCGCGCGACCCTCTGTCGATGCCGAAGGCCCCTCACCAGCTCTGGGTGAGGGCCGAAGGCCCCAACCGGGTCGAGCTGATGATGGTGCTGGACGGCGAGCAGCGGGGAGTGCGTGCCCGCCTGGAGGCCGACAGCGTCGAGCCCGATTTCCGAGCCCTGCTGGTGGTGGCGACGGCACATGCGCGCGCACACGCCGGCGCTTGGGTAGTGGTCACGCCCGAGGGCGTCGACGCCCGGCCGGTCATCAAGACGCTGAAAGAGAACGGCTTCCCCGCCAAGCTCGAGGTCGTGCGCCTCGCTGAGCCTTCGGACGACGCTCAGAAACGGTGAGCAGGGCCGCGCCAGGACACCGAGCGACTTCAGCGCCCGTGCGGTCGCCAGGTCGCTGAGGCTGCGGCAGCGCAGCGATCCGGGCAGGGAAGTAGACTGACCAGCGCTGGCCTGGGCACGAGGGCTTTCGCCCGGAGCATCACGAGCGACGTCAGGCGCCCCGACCGCGCTGCACCCGATCGCGGTTCTCGCGCATGGCTTCAACGAGGGGCGGTGCGGGGCGTAATGCCTGCGGGTCGGCGCTCCAGCTGTGGCCCCCGGCGCAACAGCTCGGGCCGTCGACGCCGGCGACCGGGCACCAAGGCCCGTTACGCGATCACGGCTGCGACCCGTCGCGAGCGGTTCGTCTAGGCGCTGCAAGCCACGGCTCCCATGCTCCGCTCCAAGACGCTGAATCTCCAACTCTCTCCGCTCGCCGCCCTGATCCTCGCTGCCGGCCTGCCCGCCTGCTCGGGCCCTTCGCCGAACGACGGAGGCGCTGGCGGTGGCAGCGGCTGCCTCTCGAGCTGCCCGGTCGCAGCATGCGGACAACTGCCTGACGGCTGTGGCGGAGTGCTCGAGTGCGGCGCGTGCGCCGCGGGCATGACCTGCGGTGCCGGCGGCGCGCCCAACGTGTGCGCGCCGGCCTGCGCCCGCGGGTGCCCTCTCGGGTTCGCGTGCGACGCGCGCGGCATCTGCGCAGGAGACGGCGGCAGCTTGACGATCGACGTTCCCACGGTGCGGGTGCGGGCCGTCGTGAAGGTGAACGGCACCAGCCCCACGGTCGCGCCCCCGCCGAGCTTCACGCTGCCGACATCGGCGGCCTCGGCGCTGAGCCTTCGGGAGCGCTCGAGCGACAGCGTGCTCGCCTTGACCGCCGCCTGCACCGCTGCCGTGGGTCAGCCCTGCCCGCTCACGTTCGAGGGCACCGTGTACCCGGGCGACTACCGGGTGGGGCTGGGCGCCGCGCGGCTGGTCGAGCTGCCGGAAGCCGCGAGCAACCGGCTCGACCTGCTCGACCGCTTCAGCATCGAGCTGGCGCCATCGCTGCGAATCGAGGCCGCAGACGCCGGCCTCAACTACGACGTCACCACCCGCACGCTGCAGGTGACCCTGACCGTCAATGGGGCGGCTCCGACCAACGCTTCGGGGAGCCCGACCGCCGTCAGCGTCGTGCTGGTCGAGACCACCACCGGAGCCGAGGTCGAGCTGACCGCGCCGTGCAGCACTCCGATGGGGCAGCCCTGCCCGCTCACCACCACCGCGGCGCTTCCCCCCGGCACCTACCGGGCGGCGAGGCTCAGCACGGGCCTGGTCGAGGGCCTGCCCTTCTTCGCGAACGAGCTCACGTTCGATGGGCCGACGGTGACGGTGACCCCAACCCAGACCACGCTGAGCATCGACCTGCAGTCGTACAGCGTGCGGGGCAGGCTCACCGTCAACGGCACGGCGGTCATGCCTTCGGCGCCCACGTTGCGCATCACCGACCGCGACGGAGGCACGGCCACCGTGGTCAGCCTGCCGTGCCTCAACCCCGGCGCCTGCGACCCGCGATTCTCGTTCTCGCTGGTGCGCGGAACCTATCGCGTGATCGCCGAGACGACGCTGATCGACCCGTCTACCCGCTTCAACGGCTCCCACGTGGTGCACGAAGCGCTGGTGGTGACCCAGCCATTGGCCGAGCTTCGACGTCGATCTGAAGACCGTCGACGTCACCGGCACGCTCACGGTCAACGGGCTCACCCCCGACCAACGCTTCGGCCGCCGGCAGCATCTGGCTCTCCTTCACCGACCCGCAACAGCCGCTCAACCGTTCGTCGTTCGCGTTCGGGTGCGACGACCGCACGCCAGCGGGCCCCTGCCCCCTCAGCTTCTCGGGCTCGGTGTTCGCCGGCCCCGCGGACGTGACGGCCAGCCCCAGCCAGCTCAACGGCGTACCCGAGCGGCTCACGTCTGGGTCACTCGCGCGCCTCTCGCTGAGCGCTGCCAGTGGCGTGGCGCTCGACCTGCGCACGCGCCCGCTGTCGACGTCGGTCACCGTGAACGGTCAGGCGCCCACGGTGGCGGCCTTGGCCGATGGCGGTACTGCCGCCCCCTGGGCGGCGCTGGTGCTGACCACCCCCGCGGGCGAAGAGATGGCGGTGCAGGCGCTCGAGTGCCCCATCAGGTCGATCGGCGCCCAGTGCCCGCTCACGTTTCGAGCGCCTGTCTACGACGGGGTGAGCTACCGCGCAGCCCTGACCGGCAACGGCTTTCGAGAGCTGCCCCTGACCACGGCGCAGCCGTTTCAATGGAGCCTGACCCGGCGGTTGCCCGTGCCGGCGCCGATCACGGTTCCCGCGCCACCGAGCCTGAACGTGTCGACGGCGCGCCTCAAAGGCACCGTCACCTTGAACGGGCAGACGCCCATGCTGAGCGCTGCGGATGCGGGCCTCGGCTCGAGCGCCACGGTGCCGGTGGCGCGGCTGAACCTGACCCGCCTCGACACCGGCGCAGCGACCGCGGTGTCGCTGTTCTGTGGCGCGGCCTCTGCCCCCGGGCGCTGCGTGCTCGACTTCGACACCTGGGTGTCACCGGGCGTCTATCGCGTCGGCGTCGAGCCGCTCTCGTCGGCGGTGGCCGACACGCCGGTCGGAGCGCGAAGGCGCTACCAGGCGTACGATGCCGTGGAGCTGCGCTGAGCCGACCTCAGAGCGCCTCGTAGGCCGCGCGCGCGAGCTCTCGCTGTGCCGCGACCATCAGCGGTATGCCCTCGAGCACGTCGAGGTGATTCGCCTCGCCATGTGCGACGAACCGCGCGCGAAACGCCTCGGCACCACGCGCGTCCGAGTCGGCCTCGGGCGCGAGGCTGAACTCGGCGAGGAAGTCACCAGCGGCTCTTCTCGCCTCGTCGCGCCGCAGTGCGATGAACGAGCGAAGCTCGGGGCGAGTCATCGAGGCCTCGAACGAGCGGTACTCGGCGAGCTCGGCACCCGTGGCGCCGGCGTCGAAGTGCGTGAGCAGCTCGTCGAGGCGCTCGGAGAGCTCGACCAGGCGAAGGTGCCACTGCGCGCCCGAGGCGCGAGCGCGGTCGGCGTGCGCGTCGAGCTCGGGCCGCGACTGCGCGAAGCGGGCGAGAGCGAAGTCGCGAAAGGCGACCGCGTCGAAGCGCTCGTGCTGTTCGTTGAAGGCGGCGAGATCTGCGCCCAGGCGCGAGGTCAGCGGTTCGCTGGCGGCCTCTTGCCAGAGCGCCTGGGCCGGGTTCGTCCACCGCGGGCCGCGGCGGTGGTGCTGCACGAAGTCTGGGGTGCCGCGCAGCGTCGGCACGCTGCCGCGCGAGGTGCCGGCCGCCACCTTCGCCATCACGAAGTCTTCGTCGCGCCCGACCATGGGGGCCGCGATGATGCCGGCCAGGGTGCGCGGGGTGACGTAGGTGCTGCCGCTGAAATGCGAGGCGCTGTCGGCCGAGCTGTACAGGGGCAGCTCGCCCTGCAGCGCCCGCGGGTGGTCGGCGCTGTCGAGAAGCCAGCGCAGCGGCTGGCTGGCGGGCACGTCGCGGTGACCGGTGAAGTGGGCGGCGACCAGCCCGTCGACCTGCTGCTCGCCGAGGCCGACCGTGTCGCGCAATTGGTACTGCTCGACGAGCGTGCGCGGCTCGAGCGCCTCGCTGCGGGGCTGCTCGACCACCGCGTATGCGCCCGGCTGGGTGTCGTCATCGACCACCAGCCAGCGCGCGCCGGCCGACAAGAGCGCGACCCAATCGCGCTGCGAGGCGATCGACCCGGCCCAGGTGCCGTCGGCCTTCTCGGAGCCGAAGGCGACTGAGAGCAGGCGCTCGGTCTGTTCAGGCGTGCGACCGATGGCCGCGCCGATGCGCTGGGGTGAGAGCGCGTCGAGCAGGGCGCGCTTCTGTGCCGCGCCGAAGTACTTCACCGGGTTGCCCTGTACGGCGAGCTCGGCGACCAGGGCCTGGTTGCGCTGGGCCACCTCGCCGCTGGAGTCGTCGAACACCGTCACCTCGACGTGGGTGCGCCCATAGGCTTTCAAGCCGTCGAGATAGCCGTGAAGGGCCTGCTCGAGCTGTTCGGGACGATCGAAGGTCGGCACGGCCAGCTGCTCGACCAGGCCGGGCCACCGCTCGTACGAGAGCGTCTCGCCCGCGAGCAGGCGGGTGAGGCACGTGCTCAACGCCTTTGCTTCGGGCGTGGTCTGCGCGGTTTCGAGCAGCGCCTGGCGAAGCGGCCCGTCGGCGGCGGTGCCGGCGAGCCGGGCGAGACCGAGCACGGTGTCGGCCTCGACGCCCTCTTGGGGTAGCGCCGCTGAGAAGGCGGCCACGTTGACCAGCACGTACCGGCCGTCACCCAGTGCGAGCAGCTCGAGCGGGAGGTGGTGGTCGTTCACGGCGACGGTCGTCAATGCGAGCAGACCTTGGGCCTGCTCGGTCGTCGCTTCGAGCAGTGCGCCCGCGCGGGCGCCGATCAGCACCTCGCGCAGCAGCGGCCTCTGGGCGAAGAGCGCGGCGGTCTGCGGCGCGAGGTCGATGTCGTACCGCCAGCGATAGGCCTCGGCGAGCAGCAGGTTCCGATCGCGGCGGCCCTCGTCTTCAGGGGTCAGTGCGGCGGCCCCGGCAGGCTGAAGGGCCGCGGTGGCCGGTGGGCTCGTGGTCTCGATGACCTCGCCCCAGAGGTTCGGCTGGGTGGCGCGCGCGGTGGGTTGGGCAGCGGCCTTGCCGCCTTCGAGGTCGAGCTTGCGGTGGGCCGAGACGGCAGCGAAGCGGGCGCTGTCGCGCAGGTAGCCCCGTGAGAAGCGCCCCGCCACTTCGAGCCCCGGGAGCGTCGCCGGCCCCACCGGAGAAGGGTCGGCGGCGAGCGGGCCCACCGACTTCGACCACGTCCCGTCGAGCCGCCCGGAGCCGACTTGCGCCGTGAGGGTCCGCGTGACCGGAGCCCTGCGCTGAAGACGCCGGGTCACGTCTCGAGCACCTCGGTGGGTCGGCAGCCCATCGGGACTCTGACGCAGCCGCTTGGAGAAGTCGCGTGAACGAAATCTTCCGCAACTTCGAGTGGGCGCCGCAGGTTTCGAACCTGCGACCCCTGCCGTGTGAAGGCAGTGCTCTACCGCTGAGCTAGGCGCCCGGTACCGCTATGAACGACGAACAACGACGGCGGCTTGTGCCAAGTGCGCCGACGCCTGTCAACAACGACGTCTGACGAAAACGCCAGGTTCTAGATGCGCCCGAGCTTGGACTCGAGCTCGCGAACCCGGCGCTTGAGGGCCGAGAGGGACTTGCCGAGGTCCTTGAAGTCAGACCGGGAGGCGAAGTTCAGCTGGTGCATCACCGCCTGCTGCGTCTTGTCGAGCGCGGCCTTGCCGCGCTGCACCGCACCGATCGCCTCGGCGACCCGCTGGGCGCGCTTCTCGTCGGCGAAGATGCGCTCCATCGCCTTCTGCGAGAGGCCCATCGCTTCAGACTTGATTCTCTCGGTAATCCCCATGTGAACGACCCCCGGCGATCGCGCTTAGCACCGCCCTCGCGCCGAACGAAAGGGGCGTTACCCGCAGGAAACGCTCAGTTGCCGCCCAAGAGCCGCTTGATCGACGAGAACAGCCCGCCCTTCTCGGCCGCGTTGCGCTCGTCGCGCTGCGTTCGCTTCGCCATCTCTTCGGCGATCGCCCGCTTCAGCTGCTCGGGCGTGTCGCGGGTCGCCAGCTGCACCTGCCGCGGCTCTCCCGCGTCTTCCACCGCCACGTACAGCAGACACTCTTCGTCGAGCTTGAAGTCGATGCGCTTGCCCACGTTCGCCGCCGGCACCTTCACCGTGCCCAGGTACTCGTTGTCGACGATCAGCTCGCTGTCGCCCTGGTAGATGTCCATCTCGATGAACGGAGCACCCTGCTCTCTCGGCGGCGGCAGCCGAAAGCTCTTGGTCGTGGGGATGCGGTGGTTCTTCTCGATGATCTTCCTGAACCGGCCCGTCGGCAGCGCGTAGCCGATCGGCATCGACAGCGCGTCGATCAGCGTCACCGCGTCGATCTGCCCCAGAGAGTCACCCAGCAGCGCCGCGCCCAGCGCCACGCACTCGTCGGGGTGCACGCCCTTGCGCGGCGCCTTGCCGAAGTGCGCTTGAATGCGCTGCTGCACCAGCGGCATGCGGCTCTGCCCGCCGACCAGAATCACCTCGTCGATCTGCGAGCGCGCGATGCCCTTCTCGGTCAGCACCTCGTCGCAGAGCAGAAACGTGCGGTCGACCAGGTCTCCGGTCAGCGCGTTCAGCTGCTCGCGCGACAGCGGCACCCGCAGGTCGAGCGGCTTGCCCTTGCGCTCTTCCACGTACGGCAGCTCGATCACCACGTTCGGTATCAGCGTGAGATCGATCTTCGCCGCCTCGGACGCGTTCTTGATGCGCTGCATCGCGATCGGGCTCTGCGACAGGTCGACCTTGTGCTCTTTTTTGAAGGCCTCGAGCACGTAGTCGATGATGCGGTTGTCGAAGTCGAGGCCGCCCAGGAAGGTGTCACCGCCGGTGGCCAGCACCTCGAACACGTTGCCGGTCAGCTGCAGCACGCTGACGTCGAACGTGCCGCCGCCGAGATCGTACACCAGCACCTTCTGGTCGAGCCCGCGGTTGAAGCCGTACGCCAGCGCCGCCGCGGTCGGCTCGTTGACGATGCGCTTCACGTCGAAGCCCGCCAGCTGCCCCGCCTCTTTTACCGCCTGGCGCTGGTTGTCGTTGTAGTAGGCGGGCACAGAGATGATGGCCTCGGTGATGCTGCCGCCGAGAAACTGCTCGGCCATGATCTTCACCTGGCCCAGCACCATCGCCGAGATCTCGGGCAGCGAGTACACCCGCCCCCAAGTTCACCGCCGCGTCGCCGTTCGGGTCTTCGACGATGTCGTAGGTGAAGTAGCTCTTCAGCTCCTGCACCACCTTCGAGTTGTACTTGCGGCCGATCAACCGCTTCGCGCCGTAAATCGTGTTGCGCGGGTTGGTGACGACCTGGTCCTTGGCGACGTTGCCGATCAGCGTGTCGCCCTTGGGCGAGAGCGCCACCACCGACGGCAGCGTCAGATTGCCCTTGTCGGTGGGCACGACCTTGGGCACTCGATTCTTGACGGAGGCCACGAGGGTGTTCGTGGTGCCGAGATCGATGCCAATGATGCGCGGTTTTTCGGCCACGGGCGTGTACTTCGTAGCAGAGTCGCCCGCACGTGAACTGGATTTTCCTGGTGCTGGTCGCGGGGTCGGTGCTCGTGGCGGCCTGGTCCGGCAACCTGCACTCGGTCACCACCGTGAGCATGGAGTCGGCGAAGGACGCCGCCACCCTCGCCCTTTCGCTGATCGGGCCCATGGCCCTGTGGCTCGGCTTCTTCGGCATCCTCAAAGAGGCCGGAGCCCTCAGGTCGATCGCCAACCTGGTCAAGCCGGTGATGACCCGCCTGTTCCCCGACGTGCCTCCCGAGCACCCGGCCATGGGCGCGATGGTGATGAACATCGCCGCCAACATGCTCGGCCTGGGCAACGCCGCGACGCCGTTCGGCCTCAAGGCGATGGGCGAGCTCAACAAGCTCAACGCCCGCCCCGGAGTCGCCACCAACGCGATGGTGCTCTTCCTCGCCATCAACAACTCGGGCGTGGCGCTGCTGCAGCTCGGCGTCGTCGCCATGCGCAGCATCGCCGGCTCGAGAGACCCCGCCGGCATTCTGGTGCCCTCGTTTCTCGGCGCGCTGATTCACACCAGCGTCGCCATCGTCGCGGTGAAGCTGCTGCAGCGGCGCACGGTGTTCGCGGCCGAGAAGTACGCCATCGACCCCAGCGCGGCGCCGAAGGAGCAAGACGCGGCGAAGCTCGCCGAGGCCGAAGCGGTAGCACGCGCGATCGCTCCGGCGGGCGGGCCACGGCTGGCCACGGTGGTGGCGATCGCGCTGGCGTTCTTCGGCGCGCTGGCACTCCACGCGCACCGGCGGCTGAACAGTGACGCGCCGGCGAAGCTCACGCTCGAGAACGGCCAGGCGTGGGCGCCGCGCGATGCCGACCGCCCGCTGCTCGCCGGAGCACGGCTCGAGACGCTGCCATCGGGTCACGCCACCATCGCCGAAGTGGCTGACGCGCGGGTGCGGCTCACGCTCGATGAGCCGACCGCCACCGAAGTGCGCCTGCCCCGGCCGACCCTCTTTCTGGTGATGCGGTCGGTGCTGAGCGACTGGATCCTGCCGGGCCTCATGCTGCTCATCGCCACGATCGGCTTCTCGCGGCGGGTGCGCGTCTACGACGCCTTCATCACCGCCGCGAAAGAGGGCTTCGACGTCGCGAAGACCATCATCCCCTACCTGATCGCGGTGCTGGTGCCGGTGGCCATGTTCCGCGCCTCGGGAGCGCTCGACGCGATCATGGCCGTGCTGGGCCCGGTGGTGGCGAAGGTCGGTTTTCCCGTCGAGGCGCTGCCGATGGCGCTGATTCGACCGCTCTCGGGCAGCGCCGCGCTCGGGGTGATGACCGACTCGCTGCGCAAGTACGGCCCCGACTCGTTCATCGGGTACCTGGTGTCGATGCTGAACGGCAGCTCCGAGACCACGTTCTACGTGCTGTCGCTCTACTTCGGGGCCATCGGGGTGAAGGCGATTCGGCACACCCTGATCGCTTGCCTGCTCACCGACGCCGCGGGCGTGATCATCGCCACCGCGATGTGCCACCTGTTCTTCGGGTAGCTACTTCGTCGCCAGCGCGGTGCGAATGGCGGGCGAGGGATCTCGCTCGCGCGCCAGCTCGAGCACCAGCGGCGCGCTCTTGGGCGACTTTCGCGCGAGCTGCTGCAGCGCTTCGAGCCGCTGCTGCTCGGCCTCGGCCAGCCGCGAGCGGAACGCGCCGTCGCCGCAGCGCCGCACCCGCGCGTCGCTCTCTTGCAGCTTGAGCTCGACGTCGCGCAGCCGGGCCTCGGAGAGCTTCACCGCGTCGTTGGCGCGCAGCGACCAGGCGCCCACGTCGTCGGCGAACTCGGGGCTGCCCGCCAGCGCCGCGCCGATCGCCTCGCGGGCCTGGGTGGCGTACTCGACCGCCGCGCACAGCGCGCGCGCGGTGCTCAAGGTGCTGGCGTCGATGGCCGCCTGGGTCTCTTTCACCTGCTCGAGCGCCCAGAGCGAGAGCTGCCGCGCCGCGACCGCCGCCGAGTAGGGCTCTCTGCGCGCGGTGCGAATCGCCACCCACCGCCTCAAGACGATCGGGTCGGGCGCGTTGGGGTCGAAGGCGCGCTGGTACTCGGTCGCGGCGCGCGGCAGCTGCCCCGAGAGATCGAGCAGCGCGGCCAGGGTCAGCACCACCTGCCCGTCAGAGGCGGCGGCGCGCGCGGCCTCGACGCGCGAGGCGACCTCGAACTCGGCGACCGGCCCCGGCAGCGCGCGCAGCACCCGGGCGAGCGCATCGAACGCGCGCTGCCGCACCAGCGGGTGACGCGCGCTGCGCAGCGCCTCGAGCAGTGGATCCAACGCCTTCACGTCGACGTGCTCGCCCAGCTCTTCGGCGGCCTCCCAGCGATCCATCGGGTCGGGGGCGTGCAGCGACTTCACCAGATCTTCGAGCGAGCGCAGGTAGTAGCGGGGCAGCGCGCGCAGCACCGCGTCGTCTTTCGACCGGCCCAGCGCCTCGACGTCGTCGGCGCGCTTGAGCCGCGCCGCCAGCGCCGGCACCTGGGCCGAGAGCGGCGCCCTGGCCGCCAGCGCCCGCGCCTCGGCCACCCGGCCGCTGATCAGCAGCCCCTCGAGCTCGAGCGAGAGCAGCCGCACCTTCGCCTGATCGCGGTGCTGCCCGGCCGGCTGGTCGCGCAGGTAACCGAAGAGTGACGCCGCGGTGGTGGCCTTCTCGAAGGCCACGTCGTCGAGGCGCGCCGCCGCATGTTCCCCCCGCGGATCATCGGGGTGTGCGCTCGCCATACGTGCCAGCTCGACGTCGTCGAGCTTCGAGAGCTCGGCCAGCTCGGCACGAGTCAGTGACGCTTCGGCCTCTTCGCGGTGCGCGCCGTCGGGGTGATCTTTGATGAACTGGCGCCAGCTCAGCGCGGTGTTGCGCTGCTGGGCGGCGTTGAAGCGCAGCGCCTCGAGCAGTTGAGAGGCCTGACGTGCCCGTTCTCCCTCGGGATGTTCGTCGAGGTAACGCTTGTAGGCGACCACGGTGTGCACCCGCCGCGCTTCGGCGAGCTCGAGCTCGGCGAGCCGCTCGCGCGCGGCGTCGGCGTTCTCGTCGCTCGGGTTCTTGGCGAGGAACTGCCGGTACGCGTCGATCGAATCAGCTTTCGAGGCGGTAGCAAATGCGCTGCCTCGGCAGCCAAAAAAGGGGCCAGTTAAAAGCAGCAATAGAGACACGACGGAGGCCCGCTTCATTTCGAGCGGAAGCTACCAGAGTGTGAGGAGGGAAATTTGACCACGAGTGATACCCGCACGACCCTTCGGTCGATGCGACGGCTGCTGACTGCTGCTCCTGCCTGCGTGGCGCTGGTCGCCTGCGCGACCGGCTCTCCGCTGGGTGCCCGTTCGACCTGGTCCGAGGGTGAATGGCACTCGTTCTCTCCCGCCGTACAGGCGCGCGAGGTGCCGAAGGAAGAGCCGGCCACCCAGCCGCTCAAGCTGCCGAACGGCGCACGCGACAAGACGGTGCGCGCGGCGCGCCTGCTGGTGGGCGTCGAGACGGTCGACATGAAGGGCCGCCCCTACCCCGACGACTGCAGCGGGCTGGTGCGCACGGTGTTCGATCGCGTGGGCGTGAACCTGCTCTCGGTCGCCCGGCCCGAAGACAACGCGGTCACCGCGATCTACCGCTGGGCCCAGAAGTACGGCCGCGTCTACACCGGAGGGCGCCCTGTCGCGGGCGACCTGGTCTTCTACCGCGACACGTATGATCTCAACCGCGACGGGCGCGAGAACGACGGCCTCACCCACATCGGCGTGGTCGACGACGTCGATGAAGACGGCACCGTCACCGTCATTCACCGCGTGCACGGCGGCGTGCGCAAGTACCGCATGAACTTGAACCACCCGAACTTGAGCCGCAGCACCGACGGCCGCACGCTGAACGACTGGCTGCGCCTCGCAGGCCGAACCGGCAAGGCCCAGCTCACGTCGGATCTGTTCATGGCGTATGCGACCGTGTTGCCCGTCGAGCCCAAGTACACCGCGCAGCGCGAGGTGCCGGTGAAGACGTCGGGCGGCACCGTCGTCGGCGAGCCGTAAGAAACTTCAGCTCGGGTTTTGGGTGGCGGTCTACGGCGCTTCTTTTTTGTCTTCCGTCTTGGGCAGCTTGCGCACCCACTCGCGCAGCTCGGCGGCGACGTCGTGGTCTTTGCGCATCGAGAGCACCTGGTCGAGGTCGGCGGTGGCGGCGTCGAGCTCTTTGCGAATCAGGTGCAGCCGTGCCGAGAGCACGTAGGTGCGCAGGAAGGTCGAGTCGCGCTTGTGCAGCTCGTCGAGCTTCTGCAGCGCCTGCCCCATCAGCTCTTCCGACACCCGGGCGTTGGCCGAGTACTCGGGAATGGCCAGCTCGATCCACCCGTCGGGGGTCGCGCCTGCCGCCTGGGTCTCGTAGCGCTTGCTCAGCACCAACGCCTGATCGGTGCCGCTCACCCCGTGAAACAGCGCCTGCGCCCTCAGCGCCGCCAGCCGCGCCTGCTTCGAGGGGTCTCCGATGCGGTTCACCGCGATCTCGAGCCCCTTGTAGGCCTCGCGGGCCTTGGTATCGAGGTTGTGCCCCTCTTCAGAGAGCGGCTTGTGCTCTTTGATCAGCTCTTCGACCTGGGCGCCCTGGGTCTGCGCCAGGGTCTCCCAGTTGGCCGGGCTCTTCTCGCGGTTGTAGCGGGCGATCTGCGAGTTCTTGCGCTCGACCAGCTGCTCGATGCGGCGCACCCGCTGCTGCACGTCGTCGAGCTGCAGCGAGACCGCGGTCACCAGCGCCGCGTGCCCCTCGATGAAGTCGGGGTAGCTCTGCACCAGCGTGCTCAGCTGCGCCACCGCGTCGTTCTTCGACTTCGAGTCGTCGAAGCGCAGCGCCGAGAGCGCCTTTTCCATGCCCTCGACCGCGGCGGCGGGGGGCGCCCGGTTGAGCAGCATCTTGCCGAACACCTTCCACGTCACGGCCAGCGCGGCGGCCACCAGGATCAGCGCGATGAACACCAGCGCGATGCGGTTGCGCCGGGCGACCTGCGCGCGCAGCGCAATCGCCGGGTCGACGTCGACCGACGAGACCGGGCGGCTCTTCGCCCCGGGCTGCTGCTGCATCAGGTCGGGGGTCTCGGGAGGGAGCTCGACGCCCTGCCCGGCCGCCGCCTCGGGCGGGTTGCCGGCCACCACGTCGGTCGCGCGCTCGGCGGGCGCGGCGCCCTGGGGCGGCAGCGCGGCCCGAGGTTGGTCGGGTGGAAAGGTGTCGAGAATCGACGAGTCCGAAGGAGCCGGCTTCACCTCGGGCTGCGCCGCGCGCTGGCGGCGGCCCGAGAGCTCGCTGGCGGGCGCGGCCGCAGGCGGCTGCACGTCGCTCAGCGCGAACATCTGGGTCTTGTTCTGACGCGCCACCGCGTCGTTGCCCGCGGGAGGCGTCGCGCCCTCGGGCGCGTCGGTCATCGTGAACATCTGGGTCTTGTTGTGGCGCTGCTCGACGGGCGAGGCCGCCGGCGAATCGGTTGGGGTGAGGTTTTTCGCAGCGCGCTGCATCGCCTCGTGCTCGCGCATCATGCGCTCGAGATCTTCGGGGCCGATGCGCACCGTGCTCTCGGTGAGCTTGGGCGACTTGCCCGGCCCGGGTGGCACCACCGGGGTGGCGCCGAAGATCATCGTGCTCGAGCTCTTCTGCTCGGGCGGCGGCGCCGCGGCGGGCGCGCTCGCGGCCGGGGACCCGAACATCATCGTGCTCGAGCTCTTCTGGGGCTGCGGCGCCTGCGGGGGCGGAGTCTGGGCGCCCGGCGCGCCGAACATCATGGTGTTCGAGGTGCGCGGCGGCGGCGGTTGCGAGGGCCCCTCGGAGCCCGGCGCCGGCACTGCGCCGAACATCATCGTGCTGCGCACGTTGGCCGGCTGGGCCGGTGCAGCAGGCACCCCTTCGGTGCCGGGCGCGCCGAACACCATGGTCTTGTTCGCGAGCCCACCCAGGCCTCCGGGCTGCGGCGAGGCTGCCGGGGGGTCAGCGTGGGCCGCGCCGAACATCATGGTGCGGTTGGCGGGCGAAGCCGCCTGGCCGCCAGCGGGTGGCGCGGCGGGAGGCGCTTCGGCGCCGCCAGCACCGAACATCATGGTGCGGTTCACGGGCGCAGCACCGGCAGCCGGCGCGGCTGGCGCGTCGGCGCCCGGCACGCCGAACATCATGGTGCGATTCGCCGGAGCGCCCGGGCCGGTAGGCGCCTCCGAGGCTCCCGGTGCGCCCGGGGCTCCGAACATCACCGTCTTGCTCGGCACCGCCGGCGCGTGGCTGCCGCTCGCCGCGCCGCCGGCGGGAGGAGCTTCGCTGCCTGCAGCGCCGAACATCACGGTGCGGTTCGCGGGCGCCGAGGCGGGAGCATCGGGCCCGCCCGCGCCGAACATCTGGGTGCGGCTGGCGGCAGGGGCGCTGCCCGCAGGCGGCGCGACCGGCTCGGCGCCGGGAACTCCGAACATCACCGTCTTGTTGGTGGGAGCCGCCGTGCCGCCCGCGGGAGTGCCGCCGACCGCCCCGGGCACCCCCAACATCTGGGTGCGGTTGGTGGCAGGGGCAGCCGCTTCGCCGGCGTTGACGCGGGCCATGAAGACGTGGCCGCAGCGCGTGCACTGAACCGGTGCTCCCTGTGCGGGGATGAGCTTGTCATCCAGCACGTAGGTGGTGGAGCACTTCTCACAGGAAATGAGCACCCGGCACTTATATCAGGCGCCTAAGGTTTCCAGGGGTTTTGGGACGCCCGCCAGGGTCAGCGGATCTCGACCGCGGCCTCGAGCGTCTGCAGCCGGGTCTGCCCCACGCCGGTGACGCGATCGACCTGCTCCCAGCTGGTGAAGCCGCCCAGGCGCTTGCGCTCGTCGACGAGGGCCTGGGCGAGCTTCGGGCCCACTCCGGGAATCACCGCGAGCTCTTCGGCGCTCGCCCGGTTGAGATCGAGCTTCGCGCCGGCGGTGAGCTTCTGGCTCGCCGCCAGCTCGGCCCCCGGCCCGCAGCGCGCCACACCCGCGTCGTCGAGGTGCACCTGCGACGGCTCGCAGTCGAGCGCGGGGCGTGAAGACGGCCAGCGCAGCGCCACCACCGCTCCCGCGCCGAGCACGGCGGCGAGCAGCAGCGCGACGCCCAGCCGCTTCACTTCTTCTTCTTCGCCGGGGTCTTCGAGTCGAGGCCGAACTCGGTGTGCAGGGTGCGCACCGCGAGCTCGCCGTACTTGGCGTCGATCAGCGCCGAGACCCGAATCTCGGAGGTCGAGATGGCCTCGAGGTTGATGCCCTCTTTGGCGAGCACCTTGAACATGCGCGCCGCCACGCCCGAGTGGTTGCGCATGCCGACGCCGACGATCGAGACCTTGGCGATCTCTCCGCTGGTGGCGACGCTGGTGGCGCGCAGGCCCTTGGCGAGGCTCTTCACCACGTCGGTGGCCTTGATCAGGTCGGCCTTGCCCACGGTGAAGGTGAGGTCGATCTTCCCCTCGCGCGGAGGGTTCATCACGATCACGTCGACCACCACCGCCTTCTCGTCGAGCGCGCCGAAGAGCTTCGAGGCGATGCCGGGGCCGTCGGGAATACCGAGCATCGAGATCTTCGCCTCGTTGCGATCGAGCGCGACACCACTGACGACGACGTCTTCCATGCTCTCGTCCTCCTCACAGCACAGCGTGCCCGGGTCGTCGGTGAACGACGACTTCACCCAGAGCGGCACTTTGTAGTTCATCGCCAGCTCGACGCTGCGAATCTGCAGCACCTTGGCGCCCAGCGAGGCCAGCTCGAGCATCTCTTCGTAGCTGATCTTGTCGAGCTTCTTCGCCGCGGGGCAGATGCCCGGGTCGGTGGTGTAGACGCCGTCGACGTCGGTGTAGATCTCGCAGGCGTCGGCCTTGAGCGCCGCGGCGATGGCGACCGCGGTGGTGTCAGAGCCGCCGCGGCCGAGGGTGGTGACGTTGCCCTCTTCGTCGACGCCCTGGAAGCCGGCGATCACCGCGATGTGGCCCTTCTTGAGCGCCTTGTGAATGTTGTCGGCGTCGATGCTCTTGATGCGAGCCTTCGAGAAGGTGCTGTCGGTGACGATGCGGCACTGGTCGCCCAGAAAGCTCTTCGCCTTGCCGCCCTCGGTCTGAATGGCGATCGCCACCAGGCCGATGGAGACCTGCTCGCCGGTGGCCACCACCACGTCGACCTCGCGGTCATCGGGGCGGTCGGTGATCTGTTTCACGAGGTCGAGCAGCCGGTTGGTCTCGCCGGACATCGCCGAGACCACCACCGCCACGTCGTGACCCTGCTTCTGCGTAGCGAGTACCCGGCGAGCGACATTCTTCATGCGCTCGACGCTGCCGACCGAGGTACCGCCGTACTTTTGAACGATGAGTGCCATGGGTGAAAAAGCGGCCGCGCGCTATACCACGCGCCGCCATGAATACCATCGAGCTCGACGGTGACCGTCTCAGCCTCGAAGCGATCGCTCAAGTCGCCTCGGGTCTCGCGCAGGTGAAGTTGTCGGCCCCCTCGGCCGAGAAGGTCGACCGGGCGCGCGCGCTGGTCGACCGCATCGCGCAGGGAGACGCCCCCTCGTACGGCATCAACACCGGCTTCGGCACGCTCGCCGAGGTGCGCATCGACAAGAAGGACCTGAAGGAGCTGCAGCGCAACCTGCTGCTGTCGCACGCCGCGGGCGTGGGTCAGCCGCTGCCGCTGCCCGAGGCGCGCGCGCTGCTGCTCCTGCGCTGCAACGTGCTCGCCAAGGGGTACTCGGGCATTCGCCGGTCGACGCTGCAGCTGGCGCTCGACATGCTGAACAAGGGCGTGGTGCCGGTGGTGCCCGACCGCGGCAGCGTGGGCGCGTCGGGAGATCTCGCTCCGCTGGCGCACCTGGCGCTGGTGTTCATCGGCGAGGGTGAGGCGTTCTTCGAAGGGGCGCGGCTGCCGGCGGTCACAGCGCTCGCGCGGGCAGGGCTGAAGCCGATCGAGCTCGAGGCGAAAGAGGGCCTCACCCTGGTGAACGGCACCCAGGCGATGTGCGCGGTGGGCGTGCCGGCGCTGCTCAAGGCCGAGATGCTGGCCGAGCTCTACGACGTGGCCGGGGCGATGACCCTCGAGGGCCTGCTCGGCTCGCACAAGCCGTTTCAGGCGCACATTCACGAGGTGCGCGCGCACGCGGGGCAGCGGGCGTGTGCCGAGAACCTGCGGCGGCTGCTTCAGGGCAGCGAGCTGGTCGACACGCACGCGAACTGCGCCAAGGTGCAAGACCCCTACTCGCTGCGCTGCATGCCGCAGGTGCACGGGGCGGCCCGCGACGGCATCGCGTTCACCCGGCGCACGCTCGAGGTCGAGGTGAACTCGGGCACCGACAACCCGCTGGTGTTCGCAGATCGCGACGAGATCGTCAGCGGCGGCAACTTTCACGGCCAGCCGGTGTCGCTGGCGCTCGACGTGCTGGCGATGGCGGCCACCCAGCTGATGTCGATCAGCGAGCGGCGGGTCGAGCAGCTGGTGAACCCGTCGCTGTCGGGGCTGCCTCCGTTTCTGGCGCGCAACCCGGGGCTCAACAGCGGGTTCATGATCGCGCAGGTGACCTCGGCGGCGCTGGTCGCCGAGTCGCGAATTCTCTCGCACCCGGCCAGCGTCGACTCGATTCCGTCTTCGGCGGGGCGCGAAGATCACGTCTCGATGGGCATGACCGCGGCGCTGAAGGCGAGATCGGTGATGGAGCACGCGACCCACTGCCTGGCGATCGAGCTGCTGGTGGCGGCCGCCGCGCTCGACTTCCGAAACCCGGTGAAGCCCGGCAAGGGCGCGCTCGCCGCTTACCAGGCGGTGCGGCAGCGGGTGCCCCCGCTGGACAAAGACCGCGAGCTGCACCGCGACATCACCCAGGTGGCGGGCTTGATCGACTCGGGAGAGCTGCTCGCCGCGGTTCGGCGGGCGACCGCGTGACCCGAGACCGCGCACCCTGAGCCATGTCGAAGGGCGCTGCCGCTCGCCGGAGGCTCAAGCCCAGATGCTCCATCGTATGGGTGCGCGCGCTGTGCTGCTTGGCGCGTGGAGTATGCGGCGCTGCGCGTTCCAGCGGCGCTGGCACCCCGTTCGACTTCGGGTGCGCGCGTGCCCACTGGCGTTATCACCCCCGCAACCGGGCGGGTGCGTGAGGTCTTCGCAAGGTTGCGTGACTGATGGCGAAAGGGGTGGCTTCGCGCTTGCTCTCGAGGGCCGGCGTGAAGACTTCACTCCGACTCGTCCTTCTCTTGCTGGCGGCGTGCGAGGGGCAGATCTCGGCGATCGGTGCGGGGCGTGGCGGCGGTGGCCCCGTCGACCCCGGGCAGACGATGCGCGAGCACACCGACCCCACGCTCGAAGAGCTGGCGCAGAAGTACTTCCCCGGCGACGACGCCACGCCGCCCGCCAGGCGGCTCTTCCGGCTCACGCGCGCGCAGCTCGACGCGACCACCCGCGCGCTGCTGCCGGCCCAGTTCGGCGAGTCGATCTCGGCGACCATGCCCAGAGACCCGCTGCGCACCAACTACGAGTACGCGACCGATCTCGGCTTCAGCGACGCCAGCTTCACGCCGTACGTGAGCTGGGTGGCCGCGCTGGCGACCCGCGTGAAGGCGTCGCCGGCGAGCGTCGTGTCGTGCGCCGCCGACGCCACCGCCTGCCAGCAGACCGCGGCCAAGGCGTTCGTGCAGCGGGCGTTTCGCGGCGCCGCGGCGCCGGCGCAGCTGCAGCGGTACGCCGACCTGTTCACCTCGAGCGTGACCTCGGTGGGCCTGCCGCAGGCCACCGCCGACCTGGTCGACGTGACGCTGGCCGCGCCGGCGTACGTGTTTCGCGACGAGGTGAGCACCGACGCCACCGGCGCCCTGCTCTCTCTCCGCTCGCGCTGCAGAACCTCACCTACACGCTCGCCGATGCGCCTCCGCAGGCGCTGGGGTTGGACCCGGCGATGCCGGCCGCCGACGCGCTCGAGCGCGTGCTCGCCTCGACCCAGGCGCGCGAGAAGCTGATGCGGTTCTTCGTCGCGTGGCTCGAGATTCGCGAGGCCGACGAGCTCACCCTCTCGCCCGCGGTGTTCCCCGAGTTCACCCCGGCGTTCGCGGCCGCCGCGCGCGCCGAGACCCTCGCCTTTCTGCAGGCGGCGCTGAGCAAGAGCACGCCCACGCTGAAAGACATCACCCAGGCGGTGCCGGCCAACGCGCCCGACGCGCACCGGCTCGGCGTGTTCACCACCGCCGCCACCATCGCCTCGCACTCGGGCCCGACCACCACCCGACTGGTGAAGCGCGGGGTGTTCTTCACCCGCAAGGTGATGTGCATCGACTTGGGCAACCCTCCGCCCGACGCGAACACCACCCTGCCCACCGACGGCGGCGCCACCGAGCGCGAGCGCGTCGAGACCGCCACCACGCCGGCGCGCTGCCAGGGCTGTCACGCGTACATCAACCCCTTCGGCTTCATGCAGGAGAACTACGACGCGCTGGGCCGCTGGCGCACCACCGACGACGGCGCGCCGATCGACGCGCACGTCAAGATCCCCTGGCTCGACGAGGGGCCGCTCGAGACCTCGTCGCCCACCGAGGCGTTCAAGGCCATCACCTCGTCGGCGCGCTTCAAGCAGTGCTTCGTGAAGCAGCTGTTCCGCTTCTACCTCGGCCGCGACGAGCAGCCCGGCGACGCGGCCCTGATGCGCGACATGTTCTTCTGGTTCGCCCACGACGACGAGCAAGACCTGCTCAAGCTCTTGCGCACCTTGAGCACCTCTCCGCGTTTCTCCACCCGAACTTGAGGCCCTTGGTGAAGCTCTCACGCAGAGATCTGTTCAAGCGGTTCGGCATGCTCGGCTTCGCGCTCACTCCGATCGCGCGGGCGATGGGCTACGTGGCCGGCGGCTCGTTCTCGGCCGCGCCGCGCTTCGTGATGTTCTTCAAGGGCGGCTCGTTTCACCCCGCCTCGACCAACCCCTCGGCGATCACCGCGCTGGCGGGCACCCCCATCGCCCCGCTGCAGCCGCACGCGCAAGACCTCATCTTGTTCAAGGGCATGAGCATTCACGGCGGCTCGCCGAAGTCGAACGGGTACCAGGAGGAGCACGGCGCCGGGCTCTTGGGCTGCGTCACCGGCAACGCGTACAAGTACTCGAAGAACGACTCGTACTACGCGTACACCGACTTCCCGTCGATCGATCAGGTGATCGCCGAGCGGTACCGCTCGCAGCCCGCGACCCTGGGGCTGCCGTTCGCCAGCCTGACCATCGGCGCCGGCGCGCACTCGGACGCCGACAACGTCGGCCTGGGGCAGCGGTACATCTCGTTCCGCGCACGGCAGGCCGGCGACTCGCAGTACGGCAACGCGATCGAGCCGATTCAGGACGCCGGTCAGGTCTACGACACCCTGATGACCCGGGTGATGACGCTGTGCTCGGGCACCTCGATGCAGCCGGGCGCCGACCAGTCGCAGCTGCGCGCCGCGCTGCAGCGCAAGAAGAGCCTGTTGGACTTTCGCCTGGCAGACATCGCCGACGCCAAGCGGGTGCTGGGCATGGACACCGAGCACGCGCGCCGGCTCGACGGCCTGGTCGACGGCTGGCGGCAGGTCGAGGCGGCCACCGATGCGCAGCTGGCGGCGCTGGGCACCCCACCTCAACCGGGCATGAGCCAGGCCTGCCCGACCGGCGCGCGACCGACCGGCAACGGCGCGAACAAGTACAACCTCGACCAGCTGGGCCCGGTGCACGACGCGATGATCGGGCTCATCAAGCTGGCCTTCGAGTGGGACCTGACGCGGGTGATCTCGTTCACCCTCTCGGGCGCCTCGAGCGGCCAGAGCTGCCCGTCACGCGGCGTGAGCCAGGCGCACCACACCCTCGAGCACAGCAACAACGTGGCGGGGCTCAACACCATGGGCACGTACTACGCCGAGAAGTTCGCCGGCCTGCTCACCGCGATGAAGGGCATCGACGACGGCGGCGGCAAGACGGCGCTCTACAATGCGTCGGTGGTGCTGGGCATGGAGTGCTGGAGCAACTCGTCGAGTGGCCACTTCCTCACCGACATTCCGTTCGTGTTCGCCGGCCAGGGCGGAGGAAAGTTCCAGACCGGGCGCATCGTTCAGGCGAACCGGCGCAACAACAACGATCTGCTGATCTCGGTGCAGAACGCCGCCGGCATCGCCTCGAGCACCTTCGGGCTCGCGAGCCTGTGTCAGGGGCCGATCATCTGACGGTTGACGAGGTGCGCGGCGCGGCGGCCCTGCAGCACCGCGAGCAGGTTGTCGGCGGCGAGCTCGGCCATCTTCAGACGGGTCTGCACCGTCGCGCTGCCGAGGTGCGGGGCGATCAGCACGTTGGGCAGCTGAAGCAGGGGGTGGCCCGGTGGCAGCGGCTCGGGGTCGGTGACGTCGAGCGCCGCGAAGGCCGGGCGGCCCGCCTTCAGCGCTTCGATCAGGGCGGCTTGATCGATCACCGGCCCCCGCGCGGTGTTGATGAGCATGCTGCCCGGCTTCATGCGGGCGAAGTGCTCGGCCCGCAGAAAGTGGCGGGTCTGGGGCGTGAGCGGCACGTGCACCGAGACGAAGTCGGACTGCTCGAGGAGCGCGTCGAGGGTGGTGGGCGTGGTCCTCGAGTGCAGCAGCACGCGCATGCCGAAGCCTTCGGCGCGGCGGGCGACCGCCTTGCCGATCGCCCCGGCGCCCACGATGCCCAGCGTCGCGCCGCTCACCTCTTTGCCGAGCAGCATCTCGGGGTGCCACGCCTTCCACTTGCCGGCGCGCACGTAGGCGTCGGCCTCGGCGGTGCGACGGGCCGCGGCGAGGAGCAGCGCGAACGCCTGGTCGGCGGTGGTGTCGGTGAGCACGCCCGGGGTGTGGCCGACGGCGATGCCGCGCGGTGCAGGCGGCTACGTCGATGTTGTCGACGCCCACCGCCATGTTGCTGACGACCTTCAGCTTGGGGCAGTGGGCGAGGAGCTCGGCGTCGATGCGCTCGGTGAGCAGGCTGAGCAGGCCCTCGCAGTCACGGGCGGCCGCGAGCAGCGACTCGCGGCTCGGCGCCTCGTCGGGGCCGACGGTGAGCTCGCAGTGCTGCTTCAGGCGATCGAGCACGGGCTGCTGAAAGCGGGGGGTGACGTGAACTCGCACGGGGGTGTCATAGATCAGACGAGGCCTCGAGCTCGCATGCCGCGCGGCGGCAGCTCGAGGCTCGATGCAGTGGCGACCCTGCGCGAAGCGGCGCGCTCGGGCGGGGGCGTCGGGCTGCGCTCGGCCGAGGCGCGGCCTCAGTTCTGCGCACGAGGGCACGTGAGGCCTGACCTGCGCGCAGCCCGCCGCGACAGCGCGTTGCATGGCCGGTCGAGGGCGCCTTCTGCTGCTTCCACGGCGTATTGCTCGCGCCACCGACGCCAAATTTCGTTCTGGCAGGGAATTTCGTCGCCGGCGACGAAAACCCCTGCCAGTTCCGAAAACGACTCACCGCTTCGGCCCGCCTCGGGGTGCGCGAAGCGGGCGAGCGACGCACTGGCGGCTCCAATTCGGTTCTGGCAGCGAATTTCGTCGCCGGCGACGAAAACCCCTGCCAGTTCCGAAGACGGCTGGCACTGCGGCCTGCTGCCTTCGCCGGAGCCCACCTGCTGCCCCTGTCGGCCCCTGGCGCGATGACGCACCCACGTCGCCACAGGTTCTCTCGGGCGCTCGGCCCCCGCTTCAAGAGACGGTCGACCAGCACCAGCGACCGAGCAGCACGGCCGTGCCGCGAGCCGCGCCTGTCAGCCGGTGCAAGCCGCCCCCTCAGCGCAGGCCGTGCTTGCGCATGAGCTTCTGTACGAACTGGCGCGAGACCTGGGCCAGGCGCGCCGCTTCGCTGATCGAGCTCTGGGCCTGCGCGAGAATCTCGTCGAGGTACTGGCGCTCGAACGCCTCGTGCGCGCGCTCGCGCTCTTCGGCGAAGCCGCCCAGCGGCCCGCTGCGCGCGGGGGCCACCGCCGGCCCGCTCGAGAGCAGCTCTCTCGCCCCGCTCTTGGGAAACGCCGAGAGCCGCTCGACCACGTTGCGCAGCTCGCGCACGTTGCCCGGCCAGCGGTGGGCGAGCAGCAGCTGCCGGTCGCTCTCGGGCAGCTCGTCGAAGCGCGCGTTGCCGGGCCCGCGCTTGAGCAGCCCGTCGACCAGGCCCGGCACGTCTTCGAGGTGCTCGCGCAGCGCCGGCATGCGCACGGTCAGCGCCGACACGCGAAAGAAGAGATCTTCACGAAAGCGCCCCGCCTGCGACTCGACGGCCAGCGCGCGGTTGGTGGTGGCGATGATGCGCACGTCGATCTTGCGCGTCGCCTCGCCGCCCAGCCGCCGCACCTCGCCGCGCTCGAGCACCCGCAAGAGCTTGGGCTGCAGCTCGAGCGGCAGCTCGCCCAGCTCGTCGACGATCAGCGTGCCGCCGTCGGCCTGCTCGGCCAGCCCCGCGCGGGCGCCCTGCGCTCCGGTGAAGGCGCCGCGCTCCCAGCCGAACAGCTCGGCCTCGAGCAGCGTGGGCGCCACCGCGGCGCAGTCGAACAGCACGCACGGCCCCTCGGCGCGGGCCGAGGCGCGGTGCACCGCCTCGGCGGCGAGGTCCTTCCCCACTCCGGTCTCTCCTTCGATGAGCAGCGCCGCGTCAGAGCGCGCGCACTGCGCCAGCCGCGCGAACACCGAGCGCATCACCCGGCTCTTGCCGTACAGGCGGTCGAAGTGATCGGCGTCGAGCACCGCCAGCTCGGCGTGGCCATGGGCCTCGAGCTTGAGCTTGCTGCGACCCAGCCGAATGCGCGCACCGGGCGCCACCACCGCCTCGCGCACCCGCACGTCTTCGACGAACACGCCGTTGGTCGAGCCGAGATCGCGCAGCACCAGCTGCTCGCCTTCGGGCGCCAGCTCGCAGTGGCGGGCCGAGACGGTCTCGTCGTCGAGCACCAGGTCGCAGTCGCGCGCGGTGCCGAGCAACACCGGCCGCGAAGAGAGGGTGAGCCGGGCCTTCTTGTTCGGGCCCGAGACGACCACCAGCGCGTACTCGCCGACGCGGACGATCGACTCGCCTTCGATGCGGGTGGTCTTTTTCGATTCCTGCACGCGGGTTTCCGATGGGACTACGATGAGGCCGTGCCGCAGCGGTTCGGCCGATACGAAATCAAGAACCCTCTGTCCACCGGCGGCATGGCCGAGGTGTACCTCGCCGTTCAGCGCGGCGCCGGAGACTTCGAGAAGCAGGTCGCGGTGAAGGTGCTGCTGCCCGAGCTCGAAGAAGACCCGGCGCTGGTCGAGCGGTTCCTCTACGAGGCGCGGCTGGCGGCGGGGCTCACCCACCCCAACATCTGCCAGGTGTTCGACGCCGGCGAAGAGCACGGCCGGCACTACATGGTGCTCGAGTACCTGCCTGGCCAGACCCTGGGCCGCATCATTCGCCGGGGGGTTCGGGTGGGCCAGCGGCTGTCGCCGCAGCTGGCGGCGTACTGCGTGGCGCGGGCCGCCGAGGCGCTCGCCTACGCCCACGAGCGGCGCGGGCCCGACGGCAAGCCGCTGGCGATCGTTCACCGCGACGTCTCGCCGGGCAACGTGATGGTCACCTACGAGGGGCAGGTGAAGCTGCTCGACTTCGGCATCGCCCGTGCGGTCGACCGCAAGTTCCGCACCCGCACCGGTGAGCTGCGCGGCAAGCTCTCGTACATGTCGCCCGAGCAGATCTCGGAAGCCGAGGCCGATGCCCGCAGCGACCTCTTCGCGCTGGGCGTGGTGCTGTACGAGTGCCTCACCGGCACCCACCCGTTCGAGGCCGAGACCGATCTCGAGACCCTGCGCGCGGTGCTCGAGCGGCCGATTCCCGAGCTGCCGGCCAGCGTGCCGGCGCGGCTCAAGCAGGTGGTCGAGCAGGCGCTGCAGCGAGACCCCGACGCACGGCCCCAGCAGGCGCGCGACCTGGCCGCCCAGCTCGACGAGGTCGCGGGCGCCGCCGGGCCCGAAGGGCTGCGGGCATACATGCACGAGGTGTTCGAGCGCGAGCGCGCCGACGAGCTCGCGCGGGCCGAGCAGAAGCGCACCGTGCCGGTCGCCGACCGCCGGTCGCGCGCGCCGGTGCTCGCGGCCGGGGCCGTCGCGGCCGCCGCGGTCGCCGGTGCCGCGATCTGGGCGGCGACCCGGCCGCCGGCGTTCGTGCCGCCCGCCATCTCGATCGTGACGCCGGCCCCGGTGGCGCCGGCGGTGCCCACCGCGCAGCCCACCCTGGCGGCCGTCGCCGAGCCCGAGCCGGCCAGCAGGCCCGCACCGGGTCGGCCCAAGCGGCACGCCCCACCGCCGAAGGTGGGAGACGGCACCCTGTCGCTCGACACGTCTCCGTGGACGGACGTCTACTTTCAGGGTCGCAAGCTGGGGACCACGCCGATCTTCGAGGTGGCGTTGCCGGCGGGAAAGCAGAAGCTGCGGGTGGTGAATCGCGAGGCGAAGATCGATCGCACCGTCGAGATCACCATCGTCGACGGAGCGCTGACCACGAGAAAGGTGTCGTGGTGATGCGACCGTGATCGCCGCGGCGGCCCTGGTGATGCTGCTCGGCGCGGACGACGCGTGCCACGACCACTACGCCGCGCTGCGGTACCGCGACGCCATCTCGGCGTGCACCGAGGCGCTGGCGGCGGGCGGAGATCGCAGCGAGCTGTACACGCTGATCGCGCTGAGCCTCGCGGGCGCCGGCGACTCGGACAAGGCGCGAAGGGTGTTCGCGGCGCTGCTGGCGATGAACCCGGGGGCGACGCTGCCGGCGGGCCTGTCACCCAAGCTGCGGGCGCCGTTCGACGCGGCGAAAGACGCGGCCACGGTGATCTCGTTGACCGCCGAGGTCGACTCGACCACCGCGGGCACCACCCTCGACGTGACGGTGGCGGTGAGCGATGGCGCGAGCCGACCGGTCTCCGAGCTCGCCCTGAGCGCCGGAGATCGCCTCGCCCGCATGCGCCGCGCCGACCCGACCCGGCTCTCGGCCCCGTGGCCGGCGAGCGCTCTTGGAGCGACCCTGTTCGCCTACGACGTGCTCGGCGGTGAGCTCGCCTCGGCGCCGGTGCCGCTGCTCATCTCGCGGCCCGACGTGCTGCTGCCCTCGAGCAGCCGGCCGGCTGCTGCTCTCGTGGAAGGTGTGGCTGATCGGCTCGGTGGTGCTCGCGGCGCTGGGCGGCGCGGCGCTCGGCTGGGCCAACAGCGACTTCACCCGCGCGCGCGCCGAGACCTGGGCCGACAGCGCGGCGACCATCGCCTCAGAGGGGCGCGCCGCCCTGGCGATCTCGGGCATCGGCTTCGCGCTCGGAGGCGTGCTGGCGCTCGGCGCGGTGGTGCTCGGGGTGACCGATTGAGGCCCGCCGCCCTCGCCTTGCTGCTCGCCGCCTGCGTCGACACTCACGTCGACTACGTCGGCAAGCGCTGTGCGACAGGGCGGCCGTGCCCCGACGGGCTGGTCTGCGACGCGGCGAGCGCGACCTGCCAGCCGTCGCCGGGCTCAGGAGGTGGCACCGCAGGCGCGGGCGGCTCGGGTGGTGGCGCCGCCTCGTGCCCGAGCGAGCTGCCGATCTCGTGCACGCTGCGCGACGTGGCGCTGGCTGCGGGGGCCACGCCGAGCGCCTCGGACCTGAAGCCCGGCACCCGCTTCGTGCTGCAGAACACCGACTACCCTGCCCTGCGCGTGCAAGGCAGCGGCAGCGCGGGGTGCCCGATCGTGCTCTCGGGGCCGGCGCGCTTCACCGACACCCTGACCCTCGACGGCGAGTACCTGAAGGTGGTCGACGTCTCGTTCGAGGTGACGCAGCGGCTCAGCGCGCTGAGCGTCGCGCCCGACTCGAAGAACGTCGAGCTGGTGCGACTGCACTTCAGCAAGACCGCGACCGGGCGGGCTCCGAACGGCAGCGAGTTTCCGTTCGATCTCTACCTCGACACGCGCTGCGCGCAGGTGAGCGTGAGCCAGAGCGACTTCACGGGCACGCGCGCGCCCGCCGTGTTCTCGGACGCGACGTGCACCGCGGTCACGGTGAAGGGCAACCGCTTTCACACCGACGCCGACGGCCCCACGGTGCAGATCGAGGGTCAGACCGCGACGATCGAGGGCAACGAGCTCACCGGCGCGATGAGCTACGCGGCGATCGAGTTCGTCAACGGTGGCAGCGGCGTGGTGCGGCGCAACTGGCTGCATGAGCTCACCGCGAGCGGCCTGGTGGCGGTGCGCGGAGCGGCGCAGGTGGTGAGCAACACCTTCGTCGACGTGACCGGTGACGCGGCTTCGTGCGGCACGTTTCGCGACAACGCGGTGGTGCGCGTGCGCGGGGGAGTCACCTGCGGCAGCGCGAGCCGCGGGTACAACTTCTACGATGCGGTGGGCAGCACCGGCACGCTCGACTCCACCGAGCGCACCGGCAGCGCACAGCTGGCGGCCGACGGCGTGCCGGCGGTGGGCAGCCCGCTCGTCGACGCAGCTGACCCCGCCCTGGCGGTGCCTCGCGGCGGCGGCTCACGCGCAGACATCGGCGCCTTCGAGCGCGGTGCGACGCGCGCCGCCGACGGCACGTACTGCCCGTAGCTCGACGCCACCGCGCGCAGTGAGCGTTTCTGCGACACGCCCGTACAGGCTCCTCTCGCGGCGGAAGAGGCCGTCTCGCACGAGCGCGCGCACAGTCAAGCGCGCGAGGCGCGTGCCCGCGTAGTCCTTTGGGCACTTCGTCGTGCGTGCTACGAATTCGGCCCCATGAGCAATGGTGATCGGCCGGAGATGCCCCGCACGATGACTGGCGCCATTCCGGCGATTCCCGTCCCGACCCAGACCAACGCGCCGACGCAGAGCGAAGAAGCAGCGCGCGCGCGCATCGCCGCGCTCGAGGCCGAAGCACGAGGGCAAGGCGCGACGGTCGAGGCCGCCCTGCTCTTCCACGAGATCGGCCTGCTCTGGGAGAACCCGCTCAAGCACCCGCGCAACGCCGCGGTGGCGTACCAGTCGGCGTTCAAGCTCGCGCCGCGTTTTCTCGCCAACATTCGCGCCGCGCGCCGGCTGTTCGCCGAGGTCGGCAACTGGGTGATGGTGGTGCAGCTGATCGACGCCGAGCGCCAGGGCGTCGAGAGCAAGCGCACCCAGGCCGCGCTGCTGTTCGAGAAGGGGCAGATTCTCGAGACCCGCCTCTCGCGCGAGGCCGACGCACGCACCTCGTTCGCCGACTCGCTGGCGCTCGAGCCCGAAGACGTGACGTTGCTGATTCAGCTCGAGCAGCTGTTCAACGAGAAGGCCGATCACGCCGCGCTGGTGAAGGTGCAGAAGCTGCTCGCGCGCGTGGTGGCCGACCCGGGCGCGAAGGCGCACTACCTGACCGCCGCGGGCCTGCTGCTGGAAGATCGGCTCAAGCAGCTGGAAGACGCGACCTCGTGCTTCCGCGAGGCGTTCGCCATCGACCGCCGCGACCCGATGCTGATCGCGGCGATGAAGCGCGTCGCGCAGCGCGAGGGCCGGCTCGACGAAGAGCTCGCCGCGCTGGCCGCCGAGGCCGAGGCGCAGGGGCCGAACGCCGGCCCCACCTACCTGCAGATCAGCAAGGCGTACGAGCGCCTCAGCCGCACCGACGACGCGCTGGCGGCGCTGCTCGCCGCGCGCAAGGTGAGCCCGCAAGACCCCCTCATTCTCTCTGAGCTGGCGCGCATCTACGAAGGCCAGGGCCGGCATCAAGAGCTCGCCGACGCGCTGCTCGCCTGGGTCGGGTCGATCACCGACGAGAGCGAGCTGATCGCGGTGAACCTGCGCCTCGCCGGGCTGTACGAAGAGCACCTCAAGAAAGACGACGAGGCGATCAAGCGGTACCAGGCGATTCTGCAGAAGGTGCCGGGCCACGGCGCCGCGCTGGCCGGCCTGGGCAAGCTGTACCACCGCAGCAAGAACTGGGAGGGGCTGCTCGGCACCTTCGACGCCGAGATCGCCGCCGCCGACGAGCCGAAGCTGAAGGCGGGCCGCATCTACAAGGCCGCCGAGGTGCTGGAAGAGCGCCTCAAGCAGGTCGACCGCGCCATCGAGCGCTACAACCAGTGCCTGCAGGTGTCTCCGGGCTTCCTGCCCGCGCAGAAGGCGCTCTCGCGGCTCTACGAGCAGCAGGGGCGCTGGCTCGATCTGATCGCGATGTACGACCAAGATCTGCTGCAGACCACCGATCACGAGCAGCAGATCGGCACGCTCAACAAGATGGCGGCGATCTTCGAAGACCGCCTCACCGACATGCCGCGGGCCACCGAGACGCTGCGCCGCGTGCTCGAGATCGCGCCCGACCACCTGCCGACGGTGCGCAACCTGGCCCGCCTCTACGAGCGGGTCGGCAAGTGGCAAGAGCTGATCGAGCTGCACGACCGCGAGGCCTCGCTCTCGGGCGACACCAAGCAGGTGATCTCGCTGGCCCACCGCAACGCCGAGATTCTCGAGGATCAGCTCAAAGACCGCGCCGGCGCGATCGGCGCATACGAGCGGGTGCTGGCCCTGTCGCCGTCGTACCTGCCCGCGTTGAAGGCGCTCGGCCGCCTCTACGGCCAAGAGGCCCGGTGGGACGCGCTGATTCGCATGTACCGCGCCGAGTCGGAGATCGCCCCGACCGCCGACCAGGCCTCGACGCTCATCTACAAGATCGGCGAGCTGTACGAGCAGAAGCTCTCGAACGAGAACGACGCCATCGCCTCGTATCAAGAGGTGCTGACCCTGGCGCCGTCGTACTTCCCCGCGGTGCGCGCGCTGGCCCGCATCTACCGCACCCAGGGTGCCTGGGAGTCGCTCATCGAGGTGCTGCGCGCCGAGGCCGCCAACCGCACCGACCCGACCGAGCGCGCCAACGCGATGTTCCAGGCCGCGGCGATCTGGGAAGACCAGTTGAAGCGCCCCGACAACGCCATCGAGGGCTACCAAGAGGTGCTGCGGTTGACTCCGGGCCACACCACCGCGCTGCAGCAGCTCGAGCGGCTGCTGATGGCGAAAGACGACGTCAAAGAGCTGATCGCGGTGCTCGACCGGCAGACCCAGGTCGGCTCGAACGTGATGCGGGTCGCCGCGTGGCTGAAGCTGGCGCGCATCTACCTCGATCGCCTGAACGAGCCCCAGCGCGCCGCGCTGTGCGCCGAGAACGCCCTGTCGCTCGAGACCAACAACCTCGGCGCGCTCAAGCTGCTCGAGCGCATTCGGGTGAACGACAAGCTGCGCCGCACCGAGCTGCGGGCGCGCATCGCCGAGACCATCGGCGACCAGAAGCTCGCCGCGGCCATGCGCCTGGCGGTGGCCGAGTCGGGGGTCGACACCTCGGCGCGGCCTCAAGAGCCGGTGGTCACGCAGCTCAAGGCGGCGTGGTCGCAAGACCCCACCGACGAGGCGCTCTCGCTGATGCTCGAGCGGGCGCTGCAGAAGACCCAAGACGCGCGCGCGCTGATCGAGCTGTACGAGCACCGCAAGACGCTGGTGAATGACCCGACCGATCAGCTGCAGCTCACCCTGCGCATCGCCGATCTCTACGAGCACAAGCTGGGCGACATCGGGCACGCGGCGCAGGCGTACGAGGCGGCGCTACAGACCGCTCCGGCGATCTTCCCCGCGCTGCAGGGGCTGGCGCGCTGCATGCGGGCGCTCGGCAACCTCGACAAGGCGCGCGCCACGCTGGCGGTGATCGGCGAGACCGCGCGCGACAAGGGCACCGCCACCCAGGCGCTGCTCGAAGGGGCCGCTCTGGCGCGCGACGCCGGCGACGCCGATGGGGCCACCGCGCTCTACCGCAAGATTCTCGAAGGCGACCCCAGCCACGCCGAGGCCGGCACCGGCATCGAAGAGATTCTCGCCCAGCGGGGCGGAGCGAACGATCTCGCCATGCTGCACGAGCGGCGCGGCGACGCGAAGCTGTCGGCGAAGGACAACATCGCCGCCGCTGCCGAGCTGTTCGCGGCCGCCCGCATTCACCTCGAGCAGCTCAAAGATCGCGACAAGGGCATCGAGCTGCTCGATCGCGCGCTGCTCGCCAACCCCACCCTGGGCGACGCGCTCGAGATGAAGGGAGATCTCGCGCTCGAGGCCGGCAACTGGGCAGAGGCCGCGGCGGCGTTCAGCGTGCGGGTGAGCCAGGGCGGCGACCCGCACCGGGTGGCCTCGATTCACCTGAAGCTCGGCGCGCTCTACCAAGACCGCCTCGGCGACGGCTCGCGCGCGACCGCGCACCTGCAGACGGCGCTCAACGACGACCCCAAGAACCACGAAGCGCTCGAGCGCCTGGCCACCATTCACACCCAGGCCGCGAACTGGGCGGGAGCCTCTGACTGCCTCAACCGGCTGCTGGAGATCGAGCAAGCCCCCGGGGCCCGGGCGCGGCACACGCTGTCGCTGGCGCAGCTTCACCAGACCGGGTTCAACGACCCGGCGCAGGCGGCGGTGCTCTACAAGAAGGCGATGGAGCTCGCGCCGGGCGACCCGGCCACGCTCGACCGGCTGGTGGGGCTCTACGAGCAGCTGGGCCAGGTGCAAGAGCTCGTCAACGTGCTCGAGCAGCAGGCCCAGCACGCCCCCGACCTGAAGCGCGCGATCGCGCTCAAGCTGCGCATCGGCGACATCTACGCGCGCTCGCTCGACAACCCGCAGCGGGCGATGGCCACCTACCGCTCGGTGCTCGACGCCGAGCCGAACAACATCGCCGCGCACGTCGCGCTCGCCGACCTCTTCACGAAAGACCCGGCGGCCCACGCGATGGCGGTCGAGTCGCACCGGGCGCTGCTCAAGCTCGACCCGCTGCGCATCGAGAGCTGGCACACCCTGGTGCGCATCTGGCAGCAGCACCGCCAGAACGACAAGGCGTTCTGCGCCGCGGGCGTGCTCGGCTTCTTGCGCCGCACCAATGACGAAGAAGGCGCGTTCTACACCGAGGGCCGCAACCGGCTGCCGTCAGAGGCGACCGCCCAGCTCAACGCGCAAGAGATCGAGCAGCTGCACCAGCCCGGCGCGCGCAACCCGGTGCTGCAGGTGTTTCGCGCCATCGGCGACCAGCTGCCCAAGGTCTTCCCCCCCGACTTCGAGAAGATCGGGGTCGACAAGAAGGCCGACCGGCTCAAGGCAGATCATGCGGTGCACAAGGCGGTGCGCACGGTGGCCAACGTGTTCGGCGTCGAAGACCTCGAGGTCTACCAGGCGCGCCGCGGGCTGGTGTTCCTCGAGACGACCGAGCCGCTCTCGGTGTGCGTGGGCCAAGACGTGGTGCGCCGCTTCAACGCGCGCGAGCAGAAGTTCCTGCTCGGGAGGGCCGCGCTGGGCCTGTTCGACAAGGCGGCGGTGCTGCGCAAGGTGTCGAGCGGTGAAGCCGCCGACCTGATCGGCAACTCGGTGCGCATTCACCTGCCCGACTGGACGGGGCTGGGCCGCAAGAACGAAGAGCACACCAAGCAGCTGCGCAAGGCGTATTCGCGCAAAGCGATCAAGCAGCTCGAAGAGCCGGCCGAGGGCGTGGCGCAGATGGCGGGGCTCAACCTCGACGCGGTGATCGAAGCGATGAACCAGTCGTTCGATCGCGCCGGGCTGCTGCTCGCCGCAGACGTCTCGGCGGGCCTGATGATGATGCTGAAAGACGACAACGCGCCCACGTCGCGGGTCGACACCGCCGAGAGCGTGGCCAACGCGGTCGGCCAGCGCAAAGACGTACGCGAGCTGTTGCTCTTCGCGGTGAGCGACGACTTTTTCCGCCTGCGGGCACGGCTGGGCCTGTCACTGGGCTGAGGCTCAGGCGCTGAACCAGTAGGTCCACTTGAGCAGCACGGTGTCGGTGATCGGCCCGGGGCCGAGCCGCAGGGGGAAGAGCGCGGTGGTAGAGGGCTGGCCGTCGAAGTAGCCCAGCTCGCGCTGCGAGCGGGTGTAGACGAAGAAGAGCGTCGAGCCGGGGCGGTACTGCCAGCGCATCACCACGTTGAGGTTGAGGGCGGCGTCGTGAAAGTCGTAGCTCGACGAAGGGTCGAAGGCGGTCAGCGCCCGCACGTCGATGTGGTTCTTCGCGTCTGGCCCGGCGGCGAAGTACCGCGGGTAGTGCGCGTAGGCGCTGAACAGCTGGGCGTAGCCCTGCAGGGTCCGCGCGGCCGCGAGCGCCACGGTCTGCCGCAGCGTGACCGACATGTTCTCGGACTGCTGGTCGCCGAAGATGAACGTCGACGCGTCGTCGAGGGTGTCGACCCAGCGTGCGCCGTAGGGGTCGTGCGAGCCGTGCAGGGCGAGCTGGGTCTCGAAGCGGGGGTGCGGGCGAAGCACCGCCGAAGCGTCGCCGCCGTAGCCGATCGCGTCGCGCGCGGGGCCGCCGCCGAAGGTGCGGTAGACGTACGGCTGCAGGTGCAGCGAGAGGGCGCGGTTCGAGTCGGTGGTGAGAAAGAAGTACGCCACCACGTCGTTCTGCCGCTCGAACGGCACGCCGGCGCCGTCGATCTCCCGCACGTCGTAGAAGGGAATCTCGACGTTGACGCCCAGCCCCACGTTGTCGAAGGTGTTGAAGGTGAAGTCGAGCTCCCAGCCGAGGTAGGTGCCGCGCGGGGTGAAGCGGCCGTCGGTCGTCCAGAAGGTGGTGGCGTTGAGCTGGGTGTAGAAGTCGCGCAGCAGGGTCAGCCCCTGAGTTCTGACGTACTGCGCGAGCACGCCGAGCCGCGCCTGGTTCTGCGAGCTCATGAAGCCGGTGGCGTTGAGATCCAACCGGGGGCTGGTCCACGCGCCTTCGATGCGCCCGCGAAACCCCTCGCCGCCGAACTTGCCGGCCTTGAAGTAGCCGCCGAAGCCGAGGTCGCCGGGGTGCATCACCGTGCCGTCGCGCAGGGTGTCGTCTTTCGGGCCCCCCACGCGATGGCTGCCGTCGATCAGCCCCAAGAAGACCCAGTCGCGGTTCTCGCTGCGCAGATCCCAATCGAGGCCCAGGGTCTCTCCGCCCAGCGCCTGGCAGTCGCCGGCGAGGTAGTCGGCCGAGGTGGCGAAGTCGGCCGGGGTGCAGCGCGGCGCCAGCGGCGTGGCCGCGGTGAAGGTGACGCCGAGGTTGAGCTTGCGGGTGGCGTCGTAGCGCGCCACCGCGGCGAGAAAGTTTTTTGGGGTGGGCCGCTCGGCCGGCAGCTCGCGGTCGAGCCCGAGGTGCAGGGGGCGCTCGAGGTGCAGGCCGACGCGCCCGTCGGGCCGCGACTCGGCATCGGCGATCTGCTCGCCCGAGGGGCTGCGAAACGCGATCGACGCCTTGCCGGGGTCGGCGGGGCCCAAGACCACCGCGTCGAGCACGCCGATGCTCAGGCCGGGGGCGACGGTGCCGGTCACCTTGGCGGCGGCGAAGATGGGCGTGTCGAGGCCGATGCGCCGCGAATAGAAGAGCTGGTGGGGCGCGCCGTACTCCGAGCCCACCGGCTCGAAGATGTCGAGGCCCTGGTTGAAGAACGGCCGCTTCTCGGGGAAGAACAGCTCGCTGTTCGACAGGTTGAGAATGAGCTGATCGGCCTCGACCTGCCCGAAGTCGGGGTTCACGGTGGCGTTCAAGGTGAGGTCCGACAGCAGCGCGGTGCGCAGGTCGGCGCCGAGATCGAGCGCGGGGTCGACCAGCCGGGGGTGTGGCGTGGTGGCGGCGCTGAACTGCGGCCGCACCGAGAGGCGCGCGGCGGCGTAGGGGACGATCTCGAGGCCGCGCTTGGGCTTGAGCTCGACCAGCCCGGCCAGCTCGCCGAAGCGCGACACCCCGGCGTTCACAGTGCGGGGAATCAGGGTCGAGTCGAAGGTCTGGTGGGTGCGCGGCACGGTGCGCCGCACCAGGAACCCCCAGCGCTGCTCCTGCGCCTTGGGGAAGCGCAGCACGCTCAAGGGTATGGCCAGCTCGACCGACCAGCCGTCGGGCCGCGTCGCCACGCCCGAGGCCCAGACGGCGTCCCACGTCTCGGAGAATCTCACGTCGTTGAAGAGCAGCCCGTCGCGCTGCACGCCGGCGGCGTTGACGTTGAAGTAGTAGGCCGAGCGCCGGGTGAGGGCCGAGTCGATGGCCAGCTCGATCATGTCGGCGGTGGGCACCGAGTCGCGCCGACCGAGGGTGCGCATGATCTTCTCGGGCTCGGAGTCGAAGCAGATGATGCCGACGTAGAGGGTGCGGTCGTCGTAGAGCACCCGCACCGAGGTGCGCTGCGACGGGGTGGCGCCCTGGTTCGGCCAGTTCTCGGTGAAGTCGGTGAACTCGGGGGCGTCTTGCCAGGCGGGCTCGTCGAGCGAGCCCTCGATGGTGACCGGCTGCTCGGTGCGCACGGCGTGCTGGGTCGAGGCGGCGGCGGCGCTCGAGAGCAGCAGTGTGACGAAGAGCCGGCCCATGCCGAGGCGGAACGTACGATCGATCGTGCGGGGCGATTGCTTCAATCGGCGACGCCGCGGCTGACGGCGCGGCGAGGGCAAGGGCAAGGGCCGACAGCGCCCGCCTCTCGCGCGCCTGCTCGAAAGGCACCTACTCGCGCCGCAAGATGCACCCGCTGGGCAGCGTCTCAGTCAACCGCCGCACCGCCTCGGCCACCCTCCCCGCCTCGGCATGCTCGATGGTCACCTTCACCCGGTACCCCAGCGACTCGTCGAAGTTGGGGTACGAGCCGATCGGCACCTCGGGCATCGCCAGCGCCACCGCATCGAGCGCCCGCGCGATCTCCGGCTCGCCCGCGCTCAAATACATCACCGCCGTCGTCAGCTTCCCCACCGGCAGGCGGGTGAGCACGGTCTCGAGCTGAATGCGGAACAGCTCGGGCACCCCGGGCAGCAGGTACACGGCGGAGCACGCCAGCACCGGGAACCACCGCCCCGCCTGGTGCAGCAGCTCGCTGCCCTCGGGCGCGTCGGCGAGCCGCAGCGACTCGGGCGTGAGCCGCTCGCCGTAGTGCGCGCGCACCTTCTCTTCGATCTCGGCCAGGCGCACCACCCGGCGGCCGAGCGCCATCGCCACCGCGCGCACCGTCACGTCGTCGTGGGTGGGGCCCACTCCGCCGCTGGTGATGACCCACTGGGCGCGGCGCTTGAGCAGCTGCATCGCCTCGACGATCGCGTCGACGTCGTCGGGCACGGTGACCAGCATCGCCAGCGGCACATTGCGCTCGCGCAGGCGCCGGGTCAGCCACGCGCCGTTCGCTTCTTCGACCTTGGCGGTGAGCACCTCGTTGCCGATGATCAGGCCCGCCGCCCGGCCATTCGTCATCGCGGCAGAAGCAGGTTCGGGTCGTCGAGACCCAGCGTGGCGCGCAGCTCACGCAGCTCGGCGAACTGCGCCACTTCGCGGTTCAGCGCGCGGCGGCCGAGGGCCCAGCGCACGAAGCCGTGCACGAACATGCCCAGCGCCACCAGCACCGCCGCACCGAGCAGCGGCAGCTCGTTGAGCTCGTAGTCGTAGAACAGGCGGGCCGCGGTTCCGGCCGAGATCACCGCGATCAGCAGCGAGATGGCAGCGTGCGCGAGGTGAAAGATGCTGCGGCGCGCATTCAGGTCAGACTGCAGCGACTCGAGTCGGGAGAGGTTCGCGGTGTCGGCCACGCCGCGCTCTTAGCCCCCACCCGCGGTCAGGACAAGTCTCAGGACTCAGGAGCAGCCACCACGCGACCGCATTCGCGGCAGCGCTCTCCGATGGGGCCCGGCGCTCCGCAGGCGCGGCAGCGCACCCACTGGTCGGCGGGCACCTCGGGCGCCAGCACCTGCAGCGGGGCGGGCAGCTTCATGCCGCAGCGATCGCACAGCGTGCCGGTCTGCTGCACGTTCTTGCAGTAGCGGCAAACCACCTGCCCGGCGGGCGCCGCGGTGCGCTGACCATCGTCGGGGGCGCGGTCGAGGTCGAGGTCGGCCACCCGCTCGACCGGCACCTCGCCCACCGGCGCCTGGCTCGAGGTCTCGAGATCGGGCGTCACGTCGGGGCGCACCTCGACCTTGCCGAAGCGGTTCGCCTCGAGCTCGGCGAAGCCGGCCGCGGCGACCTCACCCACCCGGTCGGGAATGGTGACCTCGAGCTCGGTGATCTGCTGCACCGCCACCGGCGGCGGAGCCAGCCCGCCCAGGCCCGCCAGCGCGCTCAGGTCTCTTCCGCAGACGTCACACTCGAGGCCGGCTTGCTGCTGGTTCTCACAGACGGGGCACACCATCATGGCGGCCTCGAGCGTACCGCGAAACCCGTCACCCCACCTGCGCGAGCTTGAGGCGCCCTTCCCACCGCTCTTCGAGCGCCCGCACCAGCGGCGCGTGCTCGGGCCGCTCGAGGCGCGGGTCTTTCGCGACGATGGCGCGCGCCTCGTCTTGCGCGGTGGCGAGCAGCGCCTGATCGCGGCTCAGGTTCGCCACCGCCAGCTCGGGCATGCCCGACTGCCGCGTGCCGAGAAACTCGCCCGGCCCGCGCAGGTCGAGGTCGCGCTCGGCGATCACGAAGCCGTCGTTGCTCTCTTCCATCACCTGCAGGCGGGCGCGCGCCTCTTCCGACTTGGCGTACCCGGTCAGCAGAAAGCAGAACGACTTGGCGGCGCCGCGCCCCACCCGGCCGCGCAGCTGGTGCAGCTGCGAGAGGCCGAAGCGCTCGGCCGATTCGATCAGCATCACCGACGCGTTGGGCACGTCGACGCCGACCTCGACCACCGTGGTGCAGACCAGAATGTCGACCTGCCTGGCGCGAAAGGCGGTCATCGCCTCGTCCTTCTCTTCGTTCTTCATGCGCCCGTGCAGCAGCCCCACCTTGGCGTTGGGGAAGATCTTCGCCAGCTCGGCCGCCCCGCGGGTCGCGTCGGCGAGGTCGACCTTCTCGCTCTCTTCGACCAGCGGGTACACCACGTAGGCCTGGTGGCCCTTGTCGAGCTCGGCCTGCACCTGCTCGTAGGCGCGGGGGCGGGCCTTCTCGACGAACACCCGGGTGACGATGGGAGTGCGCCCCGGCGGCAGCTCGTCGATGATCGACACGTCGAGATCACCGTAGAGCGTCATCGCCAGCGTGCGCGGAATCGGGGTGGCGGTCATCACCAGCACGTCGGGCCGAAGGCCCTTGTCCATCAGCGCGTGCCGCTGAATCACCCCGAAGCGGTGCTGCTCGTCGATCACCACCAGGCCCAGCTTCGCCAGCTCGACGCTGCCCTCGATCAGGGCGTGGGTGCCGACCGCCACGTGCAGGGTGCCGTCGCGCAGCGCGGCGCGCTGCTCGCGGCGGTGCTTGGCGGTGCCGCCACCGGTGATCAGCGCCACCCGCGCCCCGAGCGGCGCCAACAGCCGCGCGAAGTTCTGGTGGTGCTGCTCGGCGAGAATCTCGGTGGGCGCCATCACCGCCACCTGGAACCCGTCTTGGAGCGCGAGCCCGGCGGCGACCAGGGCCACCGCGGTCTTGCCGCTGCCCACGTCACCCTGCACCAGGCGGTTCATCGGCTCGGGGCGGGCCATGTCGCGGCTCACCTGCTCGACTACCCGCGACTGCGCGCCGGTGAGCTGAAACGGGAGCAGCGCCTTGGCCTTCTCGATGCGCGCCCCCGAGGCGTCGAACGAGATGCCCGGCTGCACCTTCACGCCCTGGCGGCGCAGCGCCATGCCCAGCTGAAGGAAGAACAGCTCGTCGAAGGCCAGGCGGCGGTGCGCGGGAGACTGGTGCGCGTCGAGCTGCGCCACGTCTTCGTCGTCGGGTGGAAAGTGAATGCGCCGAATCGCCTCGGGCAGGTCGAGCAGCCCCATTCTCACCCGCAGCTCTTCGGGCAGCGCGTCTTCGAGGCTGCTGGCGAAGCGCTCGGCGATGCGAAAGGCCAGCTCGCGCACGCCGCGCTGCTCGAAGCGCTCGAAGCCCGGGTACACCGGCACGATGCGGTTGAAGTGCACCGCCGACGACTCGAGGTCGATCGCCGGCTCGACCTCGGGGTGGGCGATCTCCCAGCCCCACTGCGAGTTGCGCACCTCTCCCGAGATCACCAGCTTCTTCCCCACGGGGAAGCGCGCCTTCAGCCACGGGCCGGTCTGAAAGTAGGTCACCGCGATGGTGCCGGTGCCGTCGCCCAGCACCGCGCGAAACATCTTGCGCCGGCTGCGCCCCACCACGTCCTCGGCCTTGCGCACCTCGGCGACGATGGTCTCGCGCTCACCCGCTCGAAGCTGGGCGATCTTCTTCATCTGCCGCCGGTCTTCGTAGACGCGCGGCAAGAGGAACAGCACGTCACCCGCGCGCCGAATGCCCTTCTTGTTGAGCAGGCCGATCAGCCGCGGGTTGAGCCTGATGCCGATGGCCTTGAGCGGCGTCGAGAGCGGCCCGGCCGCCGGGGCGATCGACAGCAGGCGGGCCGGCTCGTCTTCTTCGGAGGCGGCGGCCTTGCCGCGCCTCTTCGCCTTCGGCTTCTCGACCGGCAGCTCGTCGTCGGGCGCAGGCAGCGCCTCTTCTTCTTCGGCCTTCACCCTGGGCAGCGGCTTCGGCGCCTCGAGCGGCCGAGCGGTCACCGCCTCGAACCCCACCGGCAGCCCCAGCGAGGCGAGGGTCTGACCGACGCGCGTCACGGCGGCGCGGCGCTCGGCCTCGTCGCTCGAGTCGACGTGGGCGGCCTCGCGCTCGAGCACCGCCAGCGCCGCGGCATCGACGCCCTCGGCCCGCGCCTTGGCCACCGCGCCTTCGAGCAGGGCCTTGAGGCCCTTCACCGCGTGGAGGTTGGCGAAGCCTTTCGCCGAGGCGTAACGAAACGGGCCGACGAGCGCCGAGAGCGCGCTACTCGCCGACATCCTCGAACGTCACCGAGCAGATCTCGTACTCGCGTGCGCCGCCAGGGCTCTGAATGGTGGCCACGTCGCCGGCCTTCTTGCCGACCAGCCCGCGCGCCACCGGAGAGGTGATCGAGATCCACCGTTTCTTGATGTCGGCCTCGTACTCACCGACCAGACGGTAGACGACCCTCTTCTCGGTCTCGGTGTCCTGCAGCTCGACGGTGGCACCGAAGACCACCTTGTCGCTGCCCTTGAACTTGGAGAGGTCGATCACCTCGGCCCGGGCGATCCACCCGTTGATGTCCATGATGCGGCCTTCGATGTGACCCTGCTTCTCTTTGGCGGCGTGGTACTCGGCGTTCTCGCGGAGGTCGCCATGTGCGCGCGCCACCTCGATCTCCGCACTGATCTTCGGGCGCTCGACCGATTGCAGGTGCTTGAGCTCGTCTTTCATCTTGCGCAGACCGGCTGCGGTGATCGGGTAGTCCGCCATGGCGCGCGGGACCGTAGCGAAGGGCCCCGTAGAGGTCTAGCCTCTCGACCTTCCATGCTCTCGGTCAAAGAGCTGCACCGCATCGCGAAGACCATGAAGGCACCCGAGTTCGTCAGGCAGCTCGGCCCGTTCGCCCTGGTGCAGCGGCCGCCCGACTCTCAGACCCAGCAGAAGGCGCTGCAGCTGGGCGCCAAGCGCACCGCGGTGGTGCGCCGCGATGACCCGAAAGACGAGCTGTCGCTCCTGTTCGAGTTCGACGATCTGCTGGTGGCCACCCTGCCCCCGGTCGCCGACAGAGAGACGCTCACCGTGGGGCGCCTGCCCGACTGCGACGTGGTGATCGACGACCCCAGCGTCTCGAAGCACCACGCCACCCTCGAGTGGGACCCGCAGAGCCGCCGGGTGCTGGTAGAAGACCAGCAGTCGTCGAACGGCACCCACTTGAACGGCGAGCAGCTCCACACCCGCATCGGCGTAAAAGACGGCGACACCGTGAGCTTCGGTGAAGCGCGCTTCTGCGTGCTGCTCACCGAGACGCTGTACCTCAAGCTCACCACTGGAAGGTTCAGGGCCGGCTGACCCCATGCTCTCGGTCAAAGATTTGAGAACGCTGTCGGTCTCGATGAAGCCAGAGGCCTTTCGCAAGCAGCTGGGCCCCTTCGTGCTGGTGCAGAAGCCCGAAGGCGCCACCCCCGGCGAGACCGACAAGATGGGGCTGCCGATGAACGTGCAGCGCACCGCGATGGTGAAGCCCGAGAAGGCTCAAGCCGCCGCGCTGGCGCTGGTCTTTCAGTTCGAAGACCTCGAGGTGGCCACCGTGCCGCCGCTGCAGGGCATCGACCAGCTCTCGGTCGGCCGCCAGCCCGACTGCGACCTGGTGCTCGATGACCCCAGCGTGTCGAAGACCCACGCGGTCTTGCGGTGGGACGCGTCGAACAAGCGCTGCTCGGTGCAGGACACCGGCTCGACGAACGGCACCTTCTTGAACGCGTCGATTCGCGTGCGCAAAGAGACCATCTTGCGCGACGGCGACATCATCTCGTTCGGTGAGAAGCAGTACTGGTACCTGCTCACCGAGACGCTCTACGCCCGCCTCAAGCAGCAGGGCGGCGGCTCGCACCGCTCGGTCTGACCGCGCCGCAGCTGCCGGGGCCGCGAAGAGGCTAAAGGCTCGAGGTCAGGCCTTTCTCACCCGGCGCGTCGGCGACCGGCTATGACCACGGCCGCGCTGAACGTGTCGAATCGAGTTCTCCAGGCGTTCTTCGGCTCGGTGGCGGGGCTGCCACCCACCTTCTGGTTCTTGTGGACGGGCACCCTCGTCAACCGCATCGGCTCGTTCGTGATGCCGATGCTGGCGGTGTACCTCACCCAGCAGCGGCAGCTCTCGCTCGGGGCCGCCAGCACGGTGGTGTCGCTGTTCGGGGTCGGCTCGTTGCTCGCGACCCAGGTCGGCGGTGTGCTGGCCGACCGCATCGGGCGGCGCACCACCATGCTGCTGTCGCTGTTCAGCAGCTCGGTGTGCATGCTGGCGCTGGGCTTCGCACAGACGGCGCCGCAGCTGATGGTGGCGGCGTTCGCGCTGGGAGCCACCTCGCAGCTCTACCACCCCGCGTCGCAGGCGATGCTCGCCGACGTGGTGCCCGGCGTCGACCGGGTGCGCGCTTTCGGGCTGCTCTACTGGGCGATCAACCTGGGGTTCTCGCTCGCCGCGGTGCTCGGCGGCCAGCTGGCCCGCTGGAGCTTCACCGGCCTGTTCCTCGTCGACGCAGGCACCACGCTCACCACCGCCGTGCTGCTCGCGCGCACCCTGCCCGAGACGCGCCCCGAGCGGAACCACGCCGAGCCGACGCGCGGCAGCTTCGTGACGCCGCTGCTCGACTCCACCTTCCGGCCCTACCTGCTGGTGCAGCTGGTGGTGGTGCTGGTGTTCTTTCAGTTCCACATCGCGCTGCCTGCCGACATGCAGAACAAGGGGCTCGGGCCGGGGCAGCTCGGCCTGGTGCTGGCGCTCAATGGCGTGCTGATCGTGGTGCTGCAGCCGTATGTCACCCGGCGCCTCGGCGGGGTGCGCCGGTCGCGCGCGCTCGCCATCGCCGCGCTCTGCGTCGGCTTCGGCTTCGGCGCCAACGTGTTCGCCACCGGCATGGGCAGCTTCATGCTGGCGGTGGCGATCTGGACGATGGGCGAGATCATCATGGCCCCGCTCAACTCGAGCATCGTGGCCGACCTCTCGCCCGCCGACATGCGCGGGCGGTACCAGGGGGCCTTCTCACTGGTGTGGAGCCTCGGGGTGATCGTCGCGCCGTGGCTGTCGGGGAAGATCATCGACGCCTTCAGCATGCGCACCCTGTGGCTGGGCTGCATCGCGGTGGGCGTGCTCGGCGCCCTGGGTCACCTCGCGCTCGGCCCCGGCCGGCTGCGACGGCTGCAGCAGCTGCAGGTCGACGGCGCGCGCGACTGAAAAGGCACGAGGAGCTCGGCAAGGGGGCTGCGCCGCGAAGCGGCACGCCGCTCAGAACACGTGGCCCGACGACACCAGTGAGGCGGTGCCCATCTTGAACGAGCTGATCAAGCTGGGGAAGCGATCGACCACCTGACGCTCGAGCAACTCGGAGCAGAAGCAGATGGCGACCACCAGGGTGCCGTCGACGTAGCTGCCACCCATGCCGAACACCGTGCGCACGCCGCGCTGCTCGGCGAAGTCCCGGGCGGGAATCACCCATCGCCCCTGGCTGTCTTTCGCCGACGCGGCGTCGGCCACGAAGAACGTGGCATTCAGGCCACCCAGCAGCTTCCGGGTGACGATCGGCATGCCGGTGTCGAGCGCCTTGAGGTCGATCTGCAGATCGGCGAGCAGCCTGGCGATCATCGGCGAATTGCGCACGCTCTCCGAATCGAGCAACGGAATCGCCAGGTGACCCTGCGATTGGAGTCGATCATTCCAGACGGCCTGCAGCCCACGGGTGCCGAGCAGGCACAGGGTCGGAGTCGTCGGCGACAGCTTCGCCGAGCTCGCCAGGCGCGCGGTCACGAAGCGCTGCTCGGTCGGCGGCAGTCGGCCGAAGGGAAGCACGATGAAGAGCCGCGCCAGCACCACCGACGCGAAGGTGTCGGTCATCAGCGCGCAAAAGCCATCGGCCGCCTGGCACATCGAAGAAGGCTTCGCCGCAGCGACCCGCGCCATCAGGGCTTCGATGTCGGGCCAGGTCGCGTCGCTGAAAGATCTCATCAGGCCGCCGACGCGGCGCGCTTGGGGCCCGCGGCGAGGTGCTCTTGCAGCGGCCGCACGCCGAGTGGCCCGCGGGCGAGCGCCTCGAGCGCCTCGACCGCCATGCGGCCCGACTGCACCGTGGTGTAGTAGGGGATGCCGTGCATCAGCGCCTCGCGGCGAATCGAGAACGAGTCCGCGATCTCCTGCTGACCGAAGGTGCTGTTGACCACCAGCTGAATCTGCTTGTCGACGATCTTGTCGACGATCGAAGGCCGGCCCTCGGTGACCTTCATCACCAGCTCGCTCTCGATGCCCTTGCCCTTGAGGTACTGGTGGGTGCCCGAGGTGGCGACCAGCGTGAAGCCGAGCGCCTTCAAGCGCCGGGCGATGTCGACGGTGGCGGGCTTGTCGTCGTCTTTCACCGACAAGAAGACCTTGCCCGACTTCGGCAGCTTCACCCCTGCCGCCAGCTGCGCCTTGGCGAACGCGCTGGGGAAGTCGGCGGCCAGGCCCATCACCTCGCCGGTCGACTTCATCTCGGGCCCGAGGATCACGTCGACCCCCTGGAAGCGCGCGAAGGGAAACACGCTCTCTTTGACCGCCTTGTGCGCGAAGTGCCGCTCGGTGGTGTGGCCCAGCTCTTCGAGCGTCTTGCCCACCATGCAGAGCGCGGCGATCTTCGCCAGCGGCACGCCGGTCGCTTTCGACACGAACGGCACGGTGCGCGAGGCCCGGGGGTTCACCTCGAGCACGTAGACGCTCTTGCCCTGAATCGCGAACTGCACGTTCATCAGGCCGACCACGCCCAGCTCGCGGGCGAGCTCGGTGGCCATGTCTTTCATGCGCTCGATGAGGTCGGGAGACAGCGAGTGCGGCGGCAGCGTGGCCGCGGCGTCGCCCGAGTGCACGCCGGCCTCCTGAATGTGCTCCATGATGCCGCCGATCAAGACGCGGCCGGTGCGGTCGGCGATCAGGTCGAGATCGACCTCGGTCGCGTCGCGCAGGAACCGGTCGATCAGCACCGGGTGCTCGGGCGAGGCGCTCACGGCCTCCTTCATGTACCGCTCGAGCGCGCCGGCGTCGTACACCGTCTGCATGGCGCGGCCGCCCAGCACGTACGAAGGGCGCACCATCACCGGGTAGCCGATGCGCTTCGCGGTCGCGTAGGCCTCTTGGTGGCTGCGCGCCACGCCGTTCTCGGGCTGGCGAATCTTCAGCTTGTCGATCAGCGCGGCGAACCTCTCGCGATCTTCGGCGCGGTCGATGGCGTCGGGAGAGGTGCCCAAGATCGGCAGGCCCGCCTTTTCGAGCGCCACCGACAGCCGCAGCGGGGTCTGCCCGCCGAACTGCACGATCGCGCCGATCGGCTTCTCGCGGTGGGCGATCTCGAGCACGTCTTCGATGGTGAGCGGCTCGAAGTACAGCCGGTCAGAGGTGTCGTAGTCGGTCGACACCGTCTCGGGGTTGCAGTTGACCATCACCGTCTCGAACCCCGCCTCGCGCAGCGCGAACGACGCGTGCACGCAGCAGTAGTCGAACTCGATGCCCTGGCCGATGCGAATCGGGCCCGAACCCAGAATCATCACCTTCTTCTTGGCGGTGGGCGGCGCCTCGTCTTCGGCTTCGTAGGCGCTGTAGAGATACGGCGTGTGCGCCTCGAACTCGGCGGCGCAGGTGTCGACCCGCTTGTAGACCGGGCGAATGCCGCGGTCGTGCCGGCGCTTGCGCACCTCGGCCTCTGAGGCGCCGGTGGCGTGGGCGATGGTGCGGTCAGAGAACCCCTGCACCTTCGCGGCGCGCAGCTGCTCGTCGCTGAGCGGGCCGGTCTCGAGCGCCTTGCTGTCGGCGACCAGCTCGCTCACCCGCTTCAAGAACCACGGGTCGATGGCCGAGTACTGGTGCACCTCGTCGACGGTGAAGCCCGAGCGAAACGCCTCGGCCACGAACCAGGGGCGCTCGGGGCGCGGCACGCGCAGCGACTCGATGATCGCCATCTTGCGCTCGGCGCCGGCGGGCGGCAGATCGGGAGCGGCGAGCTCGAGCCGGCCCGACTCGAGCGAGCGCAGCGCCTTCAGGTAGGCCTCTTTGAAGGTGCGGCCGATGGCCATCACCTCGCCCACGCTGCGCATCATGGTGTTCAAGGTGCGGTCGGCGTGGGGAAACTTCTCGAAGTTGAAGCGGGGAATCTTCACCACCGTGTAGTCGATGGTCGGCTCGAACGACGCCACCGTGTCGCGGGTGATGTCGTTCTTCAGCTCGTCGAGCGTGTAGCCGATGGCCAGCTTGGCGGCGATCTTGGCGATCGGGTAGCCGGTGGCCTTCGAGGCGAGCGCCGAGCTGCGCGACACGCGCGGGTTCATCTCGATCACCACGATGCGGCCGTCTTTGGGGTTCACCCCGAACTGAATGTTCGAGCCGCCGGTGTCGACGCCGATCTCGCGAATGATGGCGAGCGAGGCCTGGCGCAGCCGCTGGTACTCTTTGTCGGTGAGCGTCTGCGCGGGCGCCACGGTGATCGAGTCGCCGGTGTGGACGCCCATCGGGTCGAAGTTCTCGATCGAGCAGACGATGATGACGTTGTCTTTGGTGTCGCGCACCACCTCGAGCTCGAACTCCTTCCACCCCAAGACCGACTCTTCGATCAGCACGGTGCGGTTGGGGCTGGCGTTGAGCGCCAGCGCGACGAGCTTCTCGAACTCGTCCTGGTTGTAGGCGATGCCGCCGCCGGTGCCGCCCAGAGTGAAGCTGGGGCGCAAGATGGCGGGGAAGCCGGTCTCCTTCACCAGCTGCTTGGCCTCTTCGAGGCTGGTGGCGTAGCCGCTTCGCGGCAGCGGCACGCCGATGCGCTGCATCGCCTCTTTGAACAGCTGGCGATCTTCGGCCTTGTTGATGGCCTCGAGCTTCGCGCCGATCAACTCGACGCCGTACTTCTCGAGCACGCCCGACTCGGCGAGGCCCTTGGCGAGGTTGAGCGCGGTCTGCCCGCCCATGGTGGGGAGCAGCGCCTGCGGGCGCTCGGCGGCGATGATCGCCTCGGCCGCCTCGACCGTCACCGGCTCGACGTAGGTTCGGTGGGCGAACTCGGGGTCGGTCATGATGGTGGCCGGGTTCGAGTTGAGCAGCACCACCTCGAGGCCCTCGTCTTTGAGCGCCTTGACCGCCTGCGTACCCGAGTAATCGAACTCGCAGGCCTGGCCGATGATGATCGGCCCCGACCCCACCACCATGACTTTCTTCAGGTCCGAGCGCTTTGGCATCGGGAGTTGCGAGTACCACGGGCTCAAAGCGCGCGTACAGGTCATTGCTGGGGCAGGTGCGCGGGCGTAGGTTGCCCGCATGCTGCTGCCGATTCTGGTGATGCTCGCGCAAGCGCCCGAGGGCGAAGAGGCGGCTCCTCCCGCCGAGAAGCCGGCTGCCGAGATGCCCGCCGCCGAGAAGCCCGCCGCCGAGAAGCCCGCCGCCGAGAAGCCCGCCGCCGAGAAGCCGCGCAAAGAGAAGGCGCCCCCGCCGGCCGATCTGACCGCCACCCCGCTGAACGGCGATCAGGTCTCGCGGCAGATCGAGAAGATGAAGAAGATGTCGCCCGAAGAGGCGGCCAAGGCGGCCAACGAGCTGGGCAAGCGCCTCGCGCCGGTCGACGCCGAGGCGCTCAAGCGCAACGCGATACCGAGCGGGCCGCCCACCCCCGAGGTGAAAGACTACTCGCAGCTGCCCGAGGTCGAGCAGGTGAAGTACAGCGCGCGCGAGTTCTTCACCCAGCTGATCGCCGGCGACGCGCGCAACATCACCCAGAGCTGCGCGTTTCCCTTTCAGCTCGAAGAGCGCAAGCTGCAGAACCCCGACGAGCTGTTCCAAGAGTGGCTGCGCAACCTGCGCGCCAAGCGCACCGACCTCTTGACGCTCTACGACATCGAGGTGCTGTCGCCCGCGGATATGGAGAAGAAGTACGGCAAGCCCCCCGCCCGCCTCGCGAACCTGCCCTGGCGCAACCCCAAGACGTACGTGGCGGTGGCGAACCTCTCGGGTCACGCCGCGGTGGCGGTGTTCAAGAACACCGGCACCGCGTGGGCCGTGGTCGGCTACGCCGACTGATTTCGTCGCACGTCATCGCGTCTTACACTGGGGTGAAAATCGCTCGCCCCGGCAAAGGGCTTTCACACCGGGCTGCGACAATTGCTCACACCGGCTGTCAGATGCTCAGACCATGAGAACCCACCGCGCCCTGAGCCCCGCTGGGAAGCAGCTGCTCACCCAGACCATCGCGGACGCCGCCGCGGACAAGACGGTCACTCCGGCAGACCTGCGCGAGACCATCTTGCCGGTCGCGCGGCAGCTGAAGGTTCCCGACGGTCAGCTCGGGGCATTCGTCGAATCCACGGTGCGCGCGCTCGACGATGGCACCCGAATCGACCCCGAGGCGCAGCGCATGCTGGCCACCGCGGCGAAAGCCTTCGAGCTGGGCAACGGCTTGATGCTCGGAGCCTCGATCGACGACCCGTCGCCTCGGCAGTACCGCCTGCAGCTGCTGGCGCATGATCTCAGAGACCTGGTGGCTCCCGACGGCGCGAAGCAGGGCCCGTTCTGGCGCGACGCCGCGACCGGGCAGGTGCTGCGCGCCGACCAGATTCTCGACCGTCTGAGCACGGGCAGCGGGTCGGTCGAGGTCGACCTCTCGCTCCCCGTGAAGACGAAGAGGCAGCACTGGTGGTCGACGGCTGAAGGGGCCCCCGAGCTGGTGGTTGCACCGCCCAAGCACCACACGCTCCACAACCTCGATGAGCTCCAGAGCCTGGTCGATGCCGTGCGCGAGCGGACCCAGCGCGTGCGCCGGGGCGAAGACTTCGGCGACTGACGAAGCGCTCGCGGCCCCCCCGCGCGACGCACCGAAAGGGCCTCGAGGTCGAAGCGCCGGGGTGCTTCAGCCTTCGCCGCCGCCGATGACCGGCTTGTCAGAGCCGCCGCCCACCGCCGGAGGCTTGCCGCTGCCGCCGCGCACCGGGCCATCGTCGAAGCCGCTGGAGTGCCGCTTCTGGTCGTAGCCGCGGCGCTCGAGCTCGGCGCGAATGGCGGCCTGGTCGGCGCGAATGTCGGCGTAGCGGGCGCTGTCGGTGGTGCCCTCGCGCTCCATCTGCACGCCGAGGCGGTGCAGGCGCGAGCGCTCTTTCGCCAGCTGGGAAGAGGGAATCGAGCGGGCCGCCTCTTTGCGGCTGGCGGCCTCGCCACCCCCGCCGCCCTGGCGGGTGCGGTATTCGAAGCCGACGGTGCCGTTCTTGCGGGCGTGGAGCAGGTCCTGGCTGGCGAGGTTGGGAGTGTGCGCGGCGGGCTTGGTTTTCATGGGTCTCACTCTCAGCAAGTGAGACGCCCTGCCCAACCCCCTGAAACCTCGACACAATCGCGCGGGAGACCTGTCGTCTCCCGTTGACGTGTACTCGGCGCTGCTCAGCTCAGCGCGGCGACCAGCTTGCCGATGCGCTCGAGGCCCTTCTCGATGTTGGCGCGCGACGTCGCGAACGAGAAGCGCAGGTGGCCCTCGGCGCCGAACGGCTCGCCCGGCACCGCGGCGACCAGAAAGTCTTCGAGCAGAATTTCAGACAGCTGCACCGAGCCGCCGATGGGCTTGCCCTTGTACGAGCGGCCGATCAGCGCCTCGATGTTGGGGAACACGTAGAAGGCGCCCTCGGGGTTGCGGCAGCGAATGCCGGGAATCTTGTTCAAGCCCGCGACGATCAGATCGCGGCGCACCTTGAACTCGGCGACCATCTCGTCGAGCGCGGTGGTGGGCCCCTCGAGCGCCGCGAGCGCGCCCTTCTGGCTGAACGACGACGCGTTCGAGGTCGACTGATCTTGAATCATCTGCATCGCGCTGATGAGCTCTTTGGGGCCGGCCGCGTAGCCCAGCCGCCAGCCGGTCATCGAGAATGCCTTCGAGAAGCCGTTCACCACCACCGTGCGCGGGGCCAGCGAAGGCTCGACGTTGGCGAGGTTCTCGAACGGCGTGCTCACGTAGAGCAGCCGCTCGTAGATGTCGTCGGTGACGATCAGGCAGTCGTGGCCCTTCAAGACCTCGGCCACCCCTGAAAGCGCCGCGCGCGAGAGCACCGCGCCGGTCGGGTTGCACGGGCTGTTGATCACCACCGCGCGGGTGCGGGGAGACAGCGCCTTGCGCAGCTCGCCCGGGTCGGGCGCGTACCCGTCGGCCTCGTTGGTCTCGACCAGCACCGGCTTGCCGTCGGCCAGCAACACCATGTCGGGGTAGCTCACCCAGTACGGCGCGAAGATCACCACCTCGTCGCCCGGCGACAAGAGCGCCTGGAAAAGGTTGTAGAGCGAGTGCTTGGCGCCGTCAGACACCAGCACCTGCTCGGGGGTGAACTCGAGCTTGTTCTCGCGCTGCAGCTTCTTGCAGATGGCGGCCTTGAGCTCGGGAATGCCGCCGGTGGCGGTGTACTTGGTGAACCCCGCGTTGAGCGCCGCGATGGCCGCGTCTTTGATGTGCTTGGGGGTGTCGAAGTCGGGCTCGCCGGTGGCGAAGCTGACCACGTCGGCCCCCTTGGCGGCGAGCGCCTTGGCCTTCGCGTTCAACGAGAGAGTTGCTGACGGCTTGATCGACTTCAGACGCTTGGCGAGCTGCACGGTCACGTTCTTAGCCTCCGCTGTACTTGGCTTTGAGCTTGGTGAGCACGTTCTGGGGCACCAGGCCCTTCACGTTGCCGCCCAGAGAGGCGACCTCACGCACCAGATTCGACGACACGTAGAAATAGTCTTCGCCGGTCATCATGAAGACGGTCTCGATGTCCGGCTGCAGCTTGCGGTTCATGTTGGCGAGCTGGAACTCGTACTCGAAGTCGCTCACCGCGCGCAGGCCGCGCAGCACCACGCTCACCTTCTTCTTCTTGGCGTACTCGACCAACAGCCCCTGAAACGAGTCGATCTCGATGCGCGGGTCTTTCACCGCGCCCTGAATCATCTCGCGCCGCTCTTCGATGCTGAACAGCGGCGTCTTCTTGGGGTTCACCAGAATCGCCACGATCAGCCGGTCGAACATCTGCAGCCCGCGCTGAATCAGCGACAGGTGACCGTTGGTGAACGGGTCGAACGAGCCGGGGTAGATGGCGGCGGGCATGAGCGCGCGACCCTATAGCACTGAGAAGATCGAGACCACGGTGTCTCCGAAGCGGCGCTGATCGACCCGCCCCTCTTCGGGCACGCTCTCGCGCTTGCCATGCTCGAGCACCACCCGCCCGTCGGGGTTGAGCAGCGGCCGGGCCGCCTCGAGCACCGCGCTGCCCGCCTCGAGCGCGTAGGGCGGGTCGGAAAAGACGAGGTCGAACTTCTCACCGCGCTTCTGCAGCATCGCCAGCGCGCGCAGGGCCGGCTGCTCGATGAAGACGGGCGCAAAGCCCAGCGCGGCGGCGTTCTTCTTCGCCCAGCTCAGGTCGACGTCGACCAGCGTCGCCGACTGGGCCCCCCGCGACAGCGCCTCGAGCCCCAGCGCGCCGGTGCCCGAGAACAGATCGAGAACACGACACCCGTCCAGCCACTGGCCAAGCACGTTGAAGACGGTCTCCCGAACGCGATCAGCCGTGGGTCGAACGTCTTTCGAGTTTCCAGGCCCTTGCAGTGCCCTGCCCTTGGCTGAACCAGCGATGATCCGCATCAGGACGCCCTCTCCAATCGCCAAAACGGCTCGGAACGTGTAGTTTTCGGACACTTCAAAGAGGTCACTGAATGGATTTCGAGCGGTACCAGAACCTACACACCATCATCATGCTCCGCGACGTGCTGCGGAAGTGGTGGCGAAGTGAGCTGACCTTCGCCGACCGCGACGGCACGGTGCTCGATTGGCAGAAGGGCGACATCGTCCCACCTGCCAACGACTTCTGCCGGCTGTCGCTGTTCAGCAAAGAGGGCTTTCGCCGCTGCACCCAGTCGGTGCGGGTGCTGCACGACAAGTTCAAGACCACCAAGAAGCTGCGGCGCAGCCAGTTCCACGACTGCCACATGGGCTTCTCCATCGTCGGCGCGCCGCTCTACATCAACAACGACTACGAGGGCATGCTGTTCGTCGAGGGCTTCGCGCGGCAAGAGGTGAGCCCCCACGAAGCCGACGTCATCAAGAACAAGATCCGCGAGATCAACAACGGCGCCACCGACCTCGAGCGCGCCATCGAGCGCATTCCCGTGATGGGCATCAGCGAGGTCGACAAGATCTCCGACCTGCTCGAGTTCGGGGTCAACGAGATCGCCAACTACGAGGCCGAGCTCACCAAGAAAGACGCGACCATTCAGTCGCTGTCGAGCGAGCTCACCGACCGGTACAAGTTCGAGAACATCGTGGGCAAGTCGGGCGCGATGATCGAGGTGTTCCGCCTGCTCGAGAAGGTCTGCAATTCAGACTCGACGGTGCTGATCAACGGCGACTCGGGCACCGGCAAAGAGCTGGTGGCGCGCGCCATTCACTACAACGGCCCCCGCAAGGACAAGCCGTTCGTGGTGCAGAACTGCAGCGCCTTCAACGACAACCTGCTCGAGAGCGCGCTGTTCGGCCACGTGAAGGGCTCGTTCACCGGCGCGCTGCGCGACAAGAAGGGCCTGTTCGAGGTCGCCGACTCGGGCACCTTCTTTCTCGACGAGGTGGGCGACATGTCGCCCTCGCTGCAGGTGAAGCTCTTGCGGGTGCTGCAAGAGGGCACCTTCATTCCCGTCGGGGGTACGCAGGGCAAAGAGGTCGACGTGCGGGTCATCGCGGCGACCCACAAAGACCTGAGCGAGATGGTGAAGAAGGGCGAGTTCCGCGAAGACCTCTTCTACCGCATCAACGTGATTCGCATTCAGGTGCCTCCGCTGCGCGAGCGCCGCGACGATCTGCCGATTCTCATCGATCACTTCATGCGCAAGCACCGCCGCGAGGGGCAGCGGGCGCGGGCGCTGGCGTCAGACGCGCTGCAGGTGCTGCAGGCGTACCACTGGCCCGGCAACATTCGCGAGCTCGAGAACGAGATCGAGCGGCTGCTGGTGCTGGGTGGTGACCAAGACATTCTCCCCGGCGACCTCATCTCGTCGCGCATTCGCGACGCGGTGTCGCCCACCAGCGGCGCGGCGTTCAGCTCGGGGGCCCGGTCGAACCTGGTGCTGGCCGGCAAGCTCAACGACGCGGTCGAGGCGCTCGAGCGCGAGATGATCTCGCAGGGGCTGACCCGCACCCGGCACAACAAGAGCCGCCTGTCGCGCGAGCTGGGCATCTCGCGCTCGAACCTGATCTTGAAGATCGCCAAGTACGGCCTCGAGCGTCCCGGCAGCGCGGACGGCGACGACGAGCCCGAGGTCATGCAGTGAGCGTCGCAATGGCGCTCGACGCTGCTACGTTCGGGCCCCGGTGAGCTCGACCTACTTCCGGCAAGACTTCTTGACCGTGCCCGACGGCGCGTCGCTGTTCTTCGAGGTGCGCGGCGAGGGCGGCGTGCCGGCGATTCTGTGCGACGGCCTGGGCTGCGACGGCTTCGTGTGGAAGTACCTCTGGCCGCCCCTCACCGCGAGGCGGCGGGTGATGCACTGGCACTACCGCGGCCACGGCGCCAGCGGCGTGCCCGACGATCTGACGCGCATCGGCATGACCTTCAGCTGCGACGACCTGGCGCGCCTGATGGATCATCTGCAGCTCGAGAGCGCCGTGCTGTTCGGGCACTCGATGGGCACCCAGGTGGCGCTCGAGTTTCACCGCCGCTACCGCGACCGGGTGAAGGGCCTCGCGCTGGTGTGCGGCTCGTACGGCACCCCGCTCGACACCTGGCACGATCACACCCTGATGCGGGTCGCTTTCCCCCCGCTGATGAAGCTGATCGAGCGGTTCCCCCGGGTCGCCAAGGCCATCACCAACAACCTGATGGGCACCGAGCTCGCGCTCGACGTGGCGATCAGGGGCGAGCTCAACCCCGACCTGATCGCACCCAACGACTTCGCGCCGTACATGAAGCACCTGCAGAAGATGGACCCGGTGATGTTCGTGCGCACCCTCGACTCGCTCAAAGATCACTCTGCGCTCGATCACCTCGCGCAGGTCGACGTGCCCACCCTGGTGATCGGCGGCGAGATCGACAAGTTCACCCCGGTGTGGCTCGCGCAGCGCACCGCCGAGCTGATCCCCCACGCCGAGTACCTCTTGGTGCCCGGCGGCAGCCACACCGCGCCGCTCGAGCGCCCGGGCCTGGTCAACCACACCATCGATCGCTGGCTGCGCGAGAAGGTCGACGCCCACGCGCTGCGAAAGGCGGGCTGATGCGGGCGCTCTGGCTGGGCGCGGGCCTGCTCTGGGCGTGCGCTTCGCCGAAGGCCGAGCACCGCCCCGACGACACGTTCGCCGAGGCGCCGCCGCAGCCGGTCGACATCGGCCCCTTTCAGACCCAGAGAGAGTGCGACCTGGTGCTCCTGGGCGGGCAGAAGTTCGAGATCGACATGCAGGCGGTCGAGCTCGAGAAGGCGCTGCGCGGCGTGGCCGACGTGACCTGCCGCCACTTTCGCCTGATGCCGGGCACCCACGCCTTCATCACCGTGCCCGCCCCCAACCCGCCGCGCGCGCTCACCGCCAACGAGCTGTTCGCGAAGTTCGTCGAGGCCTGCGAGGCCAAGGGCGTTCGCATCACCGAGCAGGCCGGGGTGTACGTGGTCGAGCAGAAGTAGGGCCTGGCGCGCCGCCAGGCTGTGCTGAGAGGGTCGGCCACGCCTCGGGCCGGCCCGACCCGGCCCTGAGGGCTCGCAAGCTGCCGAAGCGCTAAAGGCCCCCCACCATGCGTGGACGTGTCGCGCAGGGTCTAGTACACGCGCCGGCTCAATGTTTTCTCGAGAGAAGATTCGCAACATCGCCATCGTCGCGCACGTCGACCACGGCAAAACCACCCTGGTCGATTTCATGCTGCGCCAGGCAGGCGTGTTCCGCTCGAACGAGGTCGTCGCCGAGCGGGTGATGGACAGCAACGATCTCGAACGCGAGAAGGGCATCACCATTCTCGCCAAGAACACGGCCGTTCAATACGAAGGCCACCACATCAACATCATCGACACGCCCGGCCACGCCGACTTCGGTGGCGAGGTCGAGCGCGGCCTGCGCATGGTCGACGGCGTGCTGCTGCTGGTCGACGCGGCCGAAGGGCCGCTCCCGCAGACCCGCTTCGTGCTGTCGAAGGCGCTGGGGCTGGGCCTCAAGACGGTGCTGGTGATCAACAAGATCGACCGGCCCGACGCGCGCGCCCGCGACGTGCTCGACATGGTGTACTCGCTGTACATCGACCTGGGCGCCGACGAGACGCAGCTCGACTTCCCGGTGCTGTACACGGTCGCCCGTCAGGGCCAGGCGTCGACCCGGCTGGAAGAGCCGGGCAAAGACCTCAAGCCCCTGTTCAACGCGATTCTCTCGCACATGCCGCCGCCGCCGGCTCCGGAAGAGGGCGCGCCCACCCAGCTGCTGCTCGCCAACCTCGACTACGACGACTACGTCGGCCGTCTGGGCATCGGGCGCATCAGCGCCGGGCGCCTCGCCACCAACATGTCGGTGAGCGTGGTGCGCGAGGGCGGCAAGCTCGAGTTCGGCAAGATCGTCAAGCTGTACGGCTTCTCGGGCCTCAAGCGGGTCGAGATCGCCGACGCCGGCCCGGGTGAGATCGTCTCGGTGGCCGGCATCGAGGCGCTGTCGATCGGCGACACCATCTCGGACGCCGAGAAGCCCAAGGCCCTGCCCCGCATCAAGGTCGACGAGCCGACCATGATGATGATCTTCCGGGTCAACGACGGGCCGCTGGCCGGCCGCGAGGGCAAGTACGTCACCTCGCGCAACCTGCGCGACCGCCTGCACCGCGAGCAGTACCGCAACGTGGCGATTCGGGTGGAAGACACCGAGACCCCCGACGCGTTTCGGGTGGTGGGCCGCGGCGAATTGCAGCTGGCGGTGATCATCGAGACCATGCGCCGCGAGGGCTACGAGCTCACCGCGTCGAACCCCGAGCCGATCACCAAAGTGGTCGACGGGGTGAAGCACGAGCCGATGGAGCTGATGGTGTGCGACGTGCCCGAGACCGCGGTGGGCACCGTCACCGAGCGGCTGGGGCCCAGAAAGGGCCGCATGGTCGACATGCAGCAGATGGGGTCGCGCACCCGCCTGCAGTTCCGTATTCCCGCGCGCGGCCTGGTCGGGTTCCGCAGCGAGTTCCTCACCGTGACCCGCGGCGAGGGCATCATGTCGAGCCAGTTCGACGGGTACGAGCCGTGGTTCGGCTACATTCCCCGCCGCAGCAACGGCGCCATCATCTCCGATCGCCAGGGAGACACCGTGCCCTACGCGCTGTTCTCGATTCAGGAGCGCGGGGCGCTGTTCGTGCCTGCCGGCATTCAGGTCTACGAGGGCATGATCATCGGCGAGAACGCCCACCCGTCTGACCTCAACGTCAACTGCTGCCGCGAGAAGAAGCTGACCAACATTCGCGCCGCCGGCCGCGACGAGAACGTGATCCTCACTCCTCCCAAAGAGATGACGCTCGAGAAGTCTCTGGAGTGGATCGCCGAGGACGAGCTGGTCGAGGTGACCCCGAAGTCGCTGCGCCTGCGCAAGAAGGCGCTCGATCAGAACGCGCGCTACCGCGCCGATCGCGATCGCAAGCGCGATCAGGGCGTCATCGAGTAAGGCGGTTCAAATCACTCGCGGCGCGCAGTAGAGAGCAGGCCATGGGCCTGCTCGACCGTGTTCGCTCGTTCGTGCTCGGCTTCGCGGTGCTGGCCGCGATTCCGGTCTTCATCGCGCTGGCCCGGGCGCCGCGCCTGCCGGTCTCGCGCGCGGTGGGCGCCGTGGCGGTGCTGGCCCTGCTCGCCACCTGGGGGTGGACCTGGCGGAAGAAGAAGAGCCCGCCGTGGGTCGAGGGGGTCACCAGCCTGGCGCTGATGGCGGTGCTCAACGGGGTGGCCGAGCCCGCCAAGGTGCAGGGCTTCTTCTTCGCGGTGCTGATGTACAACGGGCTGTACGGCGGCCCGCTGCAGCTGGTGCTGCGGCTGGTGCTGGTGCAGGGCGCGTTCTTCACCCACGGCGACGCGAACCCGCTCTCGGCGATCGGCTTCATTGCCGCAGGAGTCGTGATCTGGTCGTTGGGCCGGGCCATCGAGCAGCAGAACCGGCTCGAGGCGCGCTTCCGCTCGCTGGTCACCAACGCGTCGGACATGATCGTGGTGGTGGGCGACAACGGGCGCATCAGCTGGCAGAGCCCGGCGGTCAAGCGCCTGCTGGGCCGCGACCTGAGCGACGGAGAGGTCTCGGTCACCGAGTCGCTCGAGCTCAGGCGCGCCGACGGCGTGACGCGCGAGTGCCGGGCGCTGATCACCGACCTGCGGGCCGACCCCAACGTGGGCGGCATGGTGCTCAACATTCGCGACGTGACCGACCAGAACCGCGCCGCGCGCGCCGAGCGGGAGCTGGAGATCGCCTCGCAGCTGCAGACCTCGCTGCTGCCCAAGAGCGTGCGGGTGCCGGGGTTCGAGCTGGCCGCGGCGATGACTCCGGCCGACGAGATCGGCGGCGACTACTACGACGTGCTGGCGACCCCGCAGGGCTGCCTGATCGGCATCGGCGACGTCAGCGGCCACGGGCTGACCTCGGGGCTGATCATGCTGATGCTGCAGAGCAGCATCGCCACCCTGGTGCGCGAGCGACCGCTGGCGGGGCCGGGCGAGCTGCTGGTGCAGCTCAACGAGGTGCTCTACGACAACATTCGCAACCGCCTCGAGAAGACCGAGCACGTGACCATGACGCTGCTCAAGCTCGACCGGGGCGGCGAAGTGACCTTCGCCGGGGCGCACGAAGAGCTGATCGTGCAGCGGCGCGACGCGGTCGAGGCGCTGCCCACCCCGGGCACCTGGCTGGGCGCGCTGCCCAACATCGCGTCGGCGATCATCGACACCAAGGTGTCGCTGCAGCCGGGCGACGTGCTGCTGTTGCACACCGACGGGGTCACCGAGGCGCGCAACGCGGCGGGCGAGATGTACGGCATGGAGAGGCTGCTCGAGCGCGTCGGCGCGCTGCACGGCAAGAGCCCGCAAGAGCTGGTCGAGGCGCTCAAGGGCGACGTGAACGCCTGGGCCCCGCGGCGCACCGACGACGTGACGCTGGTGGCCGCGCGCTACCTGGGCTGAGCGGCGCCCGACGAGAACGTCACGACGTGCACGTCGGCGGGCGAAACGTTCACCTGAGGCGCGCCCGTGTCAGTGCCCGAAGAAAGGTTCGCCGCGCAAGACGAAGCGACGGCAGCCACGTCGAGGGCCGCCCTACCCGTCACACCACCGCTTCGACGGTGACGGTGTCGGCGGCGAACGACGCGAGGGCCGAGAGGCTGCCACGCTGCCAGCGCTTCGAGGGGTCGGAGAGAAAGCGCACCCGGTAGGCCTGCCCCCTGCGCTTCATGTCGGCGAACCAGCGCACGAAGGCGTTGAGCGCGGAAGAGTTCATGAACTCGACGGTTCGCACGTCGACGTCGACCTGCTTGAGGCCCAGCCGGCGCGCCTCGGCGTCGTGCTTGAGCAAGAGCTCGGCGAGCCCAGACGAGTCGCGCATGTCGGCCGAGCCCGACATCGCCAGCACCAGCTTCTCGCCCACGGTGGAAGAGTCGATCGACAACTGCCCCAGCTGCTCAGACATCGGCGCTCCCGCCGGTTGGAACCGCGCTCACCGCCACCCGATTGGCGCGCACCCTGCACAAGAGGCTCATCTCGCCCTCGGCGGCGACCCGGGCGAGACCGAGGCCGCCGTTGCTGCGGCCCATCAGCGAGGTGTACTTGCGCATCGCGTTCTGGGCGGTGGCCACGTCGCCGACGGCCCGCTTGAGCCGCTGCACCTGGGCCCGCGTGGTCCAGTTCTCGACGTCGACGCGCTTCACGGTGCGCTCTTTGGGGTCGAGCACGATGCGCACCCGCACCTCGCCCTTGCCGTACTTCACCGCGTTCTCGAGCAGCTCGTGGGTGGCGAGCGAGGCGCAGTAGGCGTGGTCGGGCTCGATCTCGAGGCGCTCGAGGGCGCGTGACACCAGGCGGCGCACCTCGCTGATCACTTCCCAGCGGGGCAGCAGTGCGAGATCGAAGAGGACGTGGCCGGACACGCGCGGCCGACTCTACCTAGAAACAGAGTCCCGCGGTGAAGGTCAAATCCAAGTAACGCGGCGGATAGGGGTCTGACATGAATTGCGTGAATGTGAGCCGGGCTCCCAGCCGGCTGGCGATCTTCCAGGGCGTGAGCCGCGGCACCTCGTAGGCGAGGCCCAGCCCCAGCTCGCCGCCCGAGCGGTGGTGCACGCCGGTGGCGGAGAGGCCGAGCAGGTGGCCCAGCGGGTCGCGCTTCACGTCTTCCACCCCGCTCTCGTGGTTGTGGGCGAAGGCGGCCCAGAGGTACGGCTTCCACCGGCTCTGCAGGGGCAGCTCGAACCACGCCCCGACGCGAATGAGGATCAGGTAGTCGAACGGCTGCGACTCGAGCGAGCTGGCGATCATCAGCTCGGGCCGCAGAAAGCCCAGGAACTTGCGGTTCACGCCCACCATCACGCCGCCGCCGCCGCCGCGCTCGTCGACCCGCATGCCGCCGAGCATGCCCACGTAGATCTCCCACACCGGAGGGGGCGGCTCGGGCTCGAGCGGCTCGACGCTCTGCACCTCGGGAGCAGCCGGCGTGCCGGGGGCGTCGGTGACGGCGAGCAGCAGGCCCAGCAGGGCGAGGGTCATGGCGCGTACGTACCCGCGCCGGGCGCCCCATTCAGGCGCGCGGGCTGCTCAGACCCGCTCGAGGCGAGGCACCAGGTACTGCAGCGAGCGCTCGAAGCGGTAGTTCACGCCCATGTGGCCGTCTTCGAACTCTTCGTGCACGAAGTCGATGCCGCCGGCGCGAAACTCTTCGGCCAACAGGCGGGTGCCCCAGCGCAGGTTGAACTCGTCTTTGGTGCCGCAGTCGAGAAACAGGCTCTTGAGCCGCTTGTAGACGTCGAGGTGCTTGGGCGCGAAGCGCACCGGGTCGTGCACGAGCCAGCGGTTCCACACGTCGATCTTGAGCCGGCCGTTGTTGATGTCGATGGGCAGCTCGAGGCCCAGCGGCTCGGTCTTCTTGGGCGAGTAGGCGGCGGCCATGCAGAGCATGTTGATCACCGCATGATCGTCACCGCGCATCTTGGTGGCCTGCACCCGCTGGCGAAACTCGCGGTACCAGGGCTCGACGCCGCCCGCCTTGAGCAGCGGGCCGGCCGCCTGCGGCAGCTCGTGCAGGTAGCAGTATTCGAAGCCGGCGTCGCCCGAGTGGCAGGCGACGTGCTGGAAGACCTCGGGGTGGTAGCGCGAGATCACCAGCGCGCCGTAGCCGCCCGACGACTTGCCGACCAGGCCGCGCGCGGCGCCCCGCGCGAAGGTGCGAAAGGTTCGGTCGACCCAGTTCACCAGGTCGCGCGCCACGTAGTCGCGGTAGCGGCCGATGCCCTCGCTGTTGATCCACTGGCTGCCGCCCAGCGCGGTGAAGCCGTCGATGAACACCCCGATGCACGGCGGCACGGTGCCCGCGGCGATCAGCGCGTCGAGCCGCTGCGGCACGTTCGAGGTGAAGGCGCTGGAGTTGAGCCACTGCACCCCGCTGCCCGAGAAGCCGTGGAGGAAATACACCACCGGAAATCGCCCCTGCCCGTTGGAGTACCCCGGCGGCAGGTAGACCGGGGTGGTGCGGGTAGAAGGGTCTTGGAGCGGGTTGCCCTCGAGCGAGCCGGCGAACACCTCGTAGAGCTGTACGGTGCCGTGCATGGACGAGAGGCTTCGTTAGCACGCAGCGGTCAATTTGGAAGGCCTAGGGCGTCTCGCAGGCGACCTCGGCGTCGATCACCGTGTTCATGTGCGCCACCAGCTGGTCGCAGCTGGGCCCCGAGACCACCAGCTCGCCGTGCAGCCGGTCGCTCCAGGCCCAGCCGTCGTGCCCGGTGGGATCATGGGGAATCTCGCCCAGGCCGGCGGCGGTGAGGGTCATGTCTTCGTCGCGGTCGGGCACCGAGCGGGCGAGAAACACGCACGCCCCCACCGAATCGCGAATCGCCACCAGCGCCGCGTCGAGCTGGGCCTTCGAGCCGGCCGAGTAGAAGCGGGTGGCGCCGGTCTTCTGCGGCCGCCCTCCGGCGACCGCGAGATCATTGAGCACGCGGCTCAAGGTGGGGTCACCGCCGTTGGTGATGCCGATCACGTAGGTGGGGATACCGGCGTCGGCGAAGTGGGCCACCCGCTCGGTGGTGGCCACGTCGTCGAGGCAGCGCCCCACCTCGCAGCGATCATTGCTGGTGCCGGTGTTGCTCACGCAGGTGCAGGTGCTCGGGTCGAGGGCGGCGTTGCAGTCGGGGGCGCCGTCGGTGGCGAGAATCATCGCCTTGCCGCCGACCGTGGTGCGGGTGAACCCCAGGTTCATGCCGGCGATGTCGACCGCCAGCGCGGTGGGCGTCGAGCCGCTGGGGTTGCTCGCGCGCATGCGCGAGAGAATCGGCTGCACGTTGCCCTTGGCGGGCTGAAACTCGGGCACCAGCGAGACGATGCACGCGGCCCCGCCCTGCCCCATGGGGTAGGTGAGCGAGCCGAGCTGCATCACCTGGTCGACCGGGGGGAGCGCGTCTTCGAGCCCGTCGACCAGCGCCCGCCAACGGTTGGTGCCGTCGAAGCGGAAGCCCATCGAGCTCGAGCGGTCGAGCACCAGCATCACCACCGGGGTGGCCTTGGTGAGGGCGAGGTGGCCGGGCATGCACGGCACCTGCCCGGCATCGACGCCGGCGTCGAGGGTGGGCACCGAGGCGTCGGGCACGTACTCGGGGGTCTCGTAGCGGTAGACGCCCCCGCGGCCGCACGCGAAGGCGACCACGAAGGCGAAGGCAGCGAGAAAGGTCAGTCGGAGCTTCACCGCGGGCCCTTCGACGATGACTTTCGCTGCGCTGCAGACATCGCCTGCCGTTATAGACCCGCGGGCGGGGCGTCACCACCCGGGGGGGCGGGCCTTCGCCGCAGCAGCAGGGCCAGCGACGCCGCCACGAGCACCGCCCCCGCCCCGCTGGCGCTGCAGCCGCCGGGCTGCGACGGCGGGTCGACCGAGCCCGGGTCGGCCGGGCGCCCCACGGTCTGCACCGCGGGCACCGGCTGCGGCGAGGTGGGCGACGGCGCGTGCGGCCCCACCCAGCCGGCCGGCACGGTGACGTCGTAGACGTGGCCGTAGACGTCGAGCACCAGCAGCTGCGTGGGCGACACCACCACCGCGTCGCGGAAGACGTCGTGGCCCGGAAAGTACGGAGCCTGCCCCGCCGGCCCGGCGCCGCCGAACGGGTGCAGCCCGCCCCACCCGTCGAGCACCCAGCCCGACACGCCGTCGGGGCGCAGCGCGATGGCGCGGCCGATGTCCCAACCCCAGAGCGCACCTGTCTCGCCTCCGCGGGTGGCGCCGAAGGGGTGCAGGGCGCCCTGGCCGTCCAACGTGAAGCCGCCCCGCCCGCTCGAGTCGGTGACGATGTCGCGCGCGATGTCGGTGCCGGGGGTGTAGCCGGTGTACGGCAGCTCGGGGCTCTCGCCGAGCGGGTGCACTCCGCCGTAGCCGTCGACCAGGTACCCGAGCGAGCCCTGCGGGCCGGGCGCGAAGGCCCGCACGATGTCCCAGTTGGGCCAGTAGGGCTGACCGGTGGCGGGAGGCGGCGCGGCGACGCCGAACGCGTGGGCCCCGCCCCACCCGTCGAGCACGTAGCCGCTCTTGCCGTCGGGCATCAGCTGCACGTCGCGGGCGATGTCCCACTCGACCCACTTCGAGGGGGTGAGCGCGGGCGCGCCGCCGAACGAGTCGAGCGCGCCGTCACCGCGCAAGAGGTAGCCCGAGCGGGTGCCGGGCCGCATGGCGAGCACGCGCGCGAGGTGCGCCGAGTGAAAAGCCACCGGGCCTTCTTGCGCGTGGAGCACCACGCCGCTCACCGCGTCGCTGCCCAGCCCCAGCGACACCGCCTGCCCGTCGGCGAAGGTGCGCGACTTCACCGGCGGCGCGTCGCCGAAGGGCCACAGCGCGCCGGTCTTGTCGACGACGTAGCCCGAGCGCTCGTCGAACGACAGCACCACCCGCACTGCTACGTCGGTGGTGAAGGTCTTGGTCTGCTGCAGCGCCGGGGCGCCGCCGAACGGGTGTAGCACGCCCAGGCCGTCGAGCACCCAGCCCGACACGCCGTCGCCGCGCAGCACCACGTCGCGCGCGATGTCGTTGCCGGCCCAGTAGGGGCCCCCCGTCACCGCCGGAGCGCCGCCGAACGGGTGCAGGCCGCCGTAGCCCTCGAGCACGTACCCCGAGGTGCCGTCTCGGCGGAGCACGATGGCGCGGGCGATGTCCCAGTTGGGCCAGTAGGCGGTGGCCGAGGTGACCGCGGGCGCGCCGCCCACCTCGTGAATGCCGCCCCAGCCGTCGAGCAGGTAGGCCGAGGCGCCGCCTTCGCGCAGCGCGAGGCGCCGCGCGACGTCGAAGCTCCAGCGCTCACCGGCGGGCCCCAGGGCCGGAGCGCCGCCGAACGCCGCGATGCGGCCGCGGGCGTCGAGCGTCCACCCCGACTTGCCGTCGCCGCGCAGCGCGACGTCGCGCAGATCGGGCGGCTTGGGGCACTGCGGGGCCGCGCCGCTGCCGGTGGCGTAGACCCCCAGGTGGTTGTTGACCGGGCGGGTCGAGTCGATCACCGCGCCGACCCCGCGCACGTAGAGCTGCGAGCTGCCGCCGCCGTCCATGTTGGTGGCGACGTCGATGGGCGGCGCGCCCGCCTGCACGCGCAGCGCCTCGAGCTCGGCCACCACCTGGGTGCCGGTGAAGTTGTTGTTGGTGGCGTAGAGGTAGAGGAAGCGGCGATCGGCGCTCAGGCCGACCGCGGTGCGGCGGTGCGCGGTGGTGATCACCGCGTCGCCGTCGAAGTTGGGGGCGCGCGACTGCCCGTTCAAGATGAGAATGTTGTGGCCGCCGACGATCTCGGTGACGCCGGCCGCGGGTGCGTCGGGGCCGTTGCCCACCATCGCCGCGAGGCGCGGCCCGAACTGCCAGTACGGCCGGGCCTCACGCTGCTGCTGCCCGGCGGGCCAGTCGACACCGCCGCCGCGGGCGCGGCCGACCACGTAGCTCCAGCCGGGGAAGTCGAAGAAGTCGGCGTTCACCGCCGCCATCGCCCCGACGCCGTCGGCCCAGGTCTGGGCGCGCGCGTTGCGCTCGCCGTACTTCGTAGCGCGCACGCTGACGCCGGCGGCGCAGAGGTCGGTCACCACCAGCGCCGAGCTGCCGGCGCGCACCAGGGTCATGCCGGCGTGGGGGTGGGTGACCTGCGCGACGGCCGGCGACGCCGCGACGGCGAGCAGTGCTGCCATGAGGGTACGCATCTGGGGGCTCCCTTGAGCCCCTCCGTTGGGTAGGCGGAGGGTTACGGCGAACTTCGTGCAGCGCTTGCGACAGCCCCTTTGACGGCGCCGATACTGGCGAAACGCAGGCCGCGGAGCTGAAAAACCGCAGAGGTGGCGTCGCTGGCGCGCGACAGTCGGGTCTCAGCCCCACTCGATGAGGTAGGTGACGCGCGGGGCCGAGAAGGCGGTGATCTGCGCGCGAAGCGAGATGCCCATCGACTCACCCATGCCGATGATCGAGCCGCGCGCCATGTCGGGAATGTTGCCCACGTCGGTCATGTGCATCTCGAGCGACTGCGGGGTCTCGGCGCCGAAAGAGACGACGTTGTAGTTCTCGCCGGTGCTGTGCGAGTAGACGCGGCGAAGCGCGCGACCGGTGCCCATCACCTTGAGCAGCGGGAGCAGGTGCTTGCCGACCGGGCTCGCGCCGATGGTCGCCAGGGTGAGGCGCCGGCCGACCTCGGCGATGGCCTGCGGGCGCTCGAGCTCGGTGAAGAGCCTCGCTCCGCAGAGCACTGCCTTTCCCACACTTCGTACGGGTAGCCGGGGAGCAGCTTCTGCAGGTTGACCCCGAGCGCGGCGAGCTCGAGGTGAAACGACGGGCTCGAACGATCTGCCAGGCCGGCGACGAAGGCCTCGAACACCGGGCGGTACACCAGCTTCTCACCCACCTGCGCGCTGCCCTTGGTCACGGCGAGAATCTAGCCGGGACACGCATCGGGGACGACTTCGCGGTTGGGGCAGGTCAACGCCCTGACCTGGAGCTCGCGCCCCCTCGCCGCTCTACGCCTTCTTCGGCGTGGCGAGACCGAAGCGCTTCATCACTTCCTGTAGATCGGACCAGGCCTTGCCCTTCTCTTCGGGCGAGCGCAGCAGGTACGCAGGGTGGAAGGTCGGCATCAGGGGTATGCCCTGGTACTCGCGCCACTGGCCGCGCAGCCGGGTGATGGGCGTGGCGTCGCGCAGCAGGGTCTGCGCGGCGAACTTGCCGAGCGCGACGATCACCTTGGGCCGAATCGCGGCCAGCTGCGCCTTCAAGAACGGCTCACAGGCCTCGATCTCGTCTGCTTCAGGGTTGCGGTTGTTGGGTGGGCGGCACTTCACGACGTTGCAGATGTAGACGTCGTCGCGCTTGAACTGCATCGCCTCGATCATCTTGGTGAGCAGCTGCCCCGCCTTGCCCACGAACGGCACGCCCTGCGCGTCTTCATCGGCGCCCGGGCCCTCGCCCACGAACACCAGCTCGGCGCGCGGGTTGCCCACGCCGTAGACGATCTGGGTGCGGCCGTTGCACAGCTTGCAGCGCTTGCAGTCGCCCAGCTCTTGCCGCACCTGGTCGAGCGTCTTGGCGGGCGGGCCATCGTCGCGCGCCGGGGCCTGGGCGGCGACCGGCGCCTGGGCCGAGACCGGCGCAGAAGGCGCGACGGGCGCCGCAGCAGGCGCAGGGGGCGCCGGGTTCTTCAAGATGACGCGCGTGCCGTCGGACTCCTGCCAGGCGAGGTGACGGCGAAGCTCTTGGGCGATCTCTTCGAGCTCGGTGCTCATCGGCACACGGTCTCCCAGATTTTCGCGGCGAGATCACGCTTCTCGCCCTGCAGCTCTTTCACGCTGCCGTCTTTGCCCAGCACGGTGACCGCGTTGGTGCTGGCCTCGAAGGCGCGGGTGTCATTGGCCACGATGAAGTCGAGCTTCTTGGCGGCGAGCTTCTTCTGGGCGTGGGCGAGCACCTCTTCCGACTCGGCGGCAAAGCCGATGATCAGCGCCCTGCCCTGCAGCTTCGCGCTGGCCTCGAGCAGAATGTCGGGATTGCGCACCAGCTCGAGCTGGGCAGGCGCCGCGTCTTTCTTCACCTTCTGTGCGGCGCGCTGGGCCGGCTTGAAGTCGCTCACCGCGGCGCAGGCGAGGAACACGTCGACCCCGTCGAGCCGCTGCATCACCGCGGCGTGCATCTCGTCGGCGCTCACCACCCGCACCACCTCGAGGCCGTCGGGCACCGGCTCGCTGACCGGCCCCAGCACCACGGTCACGTGGGCGCCGCGCGCGCGGGCGGCGTCGGCGAGGGCCAGCCCCATCTTTCCGCTGCTGGGGTTCGAGAGGTAGCGCACCGGGTCGAGGTGCTCGCGAGTGGGGCCGGCGGTGAGCAGCACGCGCTTGCCGGCGAGCGGCCCGGCCTCGGCGAGCGCGGCGGCGGCGGCCACGATCTTGGGCAGCTCGGCGAGGCGGCCGGCGCCCACGTCTCCGTCGGCGAGCGGCCCCACGTCGGGCCCGACCATGCGGAAGCGGCGGTCGGCCAGCAGCGCGGCGACGTTCGCCTTCGTGACCGGGTTCTCCCACATCGCGGTGTTCATCGCCGGCGCGAGCAGCACCGGGCCTCTGAAGGCGAGCAGCGCGGTGGTGACGGCGTCGTTGCCCATGCCGGCGCGAATGCGGGCGAGCAGATCGGCCGTCGCCGGAGCGATCACGAACGCGTCGGCCCAGCGCGGCAGGTGCAGGTGGCCGAAGCTCGAGTCTTGCGCCGGGTCGAAGGGGTCGGTGAACACCGGGTGCCCGCTCAGCGATTGCAAGGTCAGCGGGGTGATGAACTCGCGCGCGGCGGGCGTCATCGCGATGCGCACCGTGGCGCCGGCGCGCATGAGCTCGCGGGTGAGATCGGCGGTCTTGTAGGCGGCGATGCCTCCGCCGACGCAGAGGGCGATGCGGCGGCCACGCAGGTAACCCGACGAGCTCATCTGCTCGAGACACGTACCGCTGTGGGCGGGGGAAAGCTACGACCGCGGGGCGCCGAGACTTTGGCAGGGCCGACGGGCTTTCATCTGACGCCGGCAAGCTCGGCAGGGCATGGGCAAACCCTGCCCTGACGACACCTGACCCTGAACCCAAACCTGCCCTTGTCGAACCAGCGCCCGAGCTGTTCCTGACGCGGCGCGGGCTACTTCGAGGCCACCAGCTTGAAGACCTGGGCGCCGGCTCCGGGCTTGGAGATCTTCGGCTCTCCCTTGCGGTAGCTCACCGTATTGCTGCGCCCGTCGACCTCGATCTCACTCGCGCTCTCGAGCGTGACCTGGTTCCCGATGCCGGCCACCGTCACCGCGCCACAGCGACCGGTGAGCGTGACGTGGTTGTTGGTGCCACCGACGTCGATGTCTTCGCCCTCTCTGCAGGCATGGTCTTTCGACTGCGCGATGCCAGTGAACGCGGTGCCGCCGTCGCTCTTGCCCACCGCGCCCGCGCCCGACAGCTGCACCTCTTTGCTGCCGCTCTTCAGGGTCAGCCCGTCCCACCCCAGCCGCACCTCTTTGTCCCCGTCGCTCAAGGTCAGCTGGCCAAGGGAAAGCAGGGGGAGGACGAGGAGCAGGTGCATGACCGATTGGTTGCCGCACCGGCTGCCGGCGATCCACCCCGCCATCACTGGGGCTTTTGGGTGTGATCGCTGCCGGTAGTTGTTGGCGGCCGAGGGCCCTGGCGGAGCGGGAGGCAGCACGTAGGTCGACTCGCTGGTGCGCACGTCGACGCGCTCGCGGCGCACGCCCGAAGAGTCGGTGGTGATGAGCGTGTACACGCCGCACTGCAGCCCGGCCGAGCGAATCGGGCGGTTGGGCAAGGGCAGATCCAACGCGACCGCGCCGGCGTACAGCCCATCGTCGTCGAGCTGATCGAGCGGCACCCCCGCCGGCTCGCCCGGCACCAGCCACGCGTCGCCCACCGGCTCGCTCACGGTGATGGTCACCGCGCAGGTGCCGGGGGGGGCCCCCAGGGTCACGAAGGTCTTGGGCGGCACCACCCTCACCGTCTGCCCGGTCGCCGACATGCGGGTGATGAACATCCACAGGCCCTCGGGGAGATCGAGCTCGAAGCGGCCATCGGGGCCCGAGTCGAGCCGCTCTTCTTCACCGCCGTTGATCTCGCGCACGGTGATGCGCGCCGCCACCGGCTTGCCGGTGGGGTCTTTCACCACGCCCTCGACCCGCACCGGCGGCTCGAGCTTGACCACCACCGAGGCGCCGTTGGCCGACGCCTTGGTCTTGCCGCGCTCGCTCAGCCGCGTCGCGGTCACGGTGGGCTCGGGCGAAGTCTGCGAGACCTGCAGCGAGAACGCGCCGTCCGACCCGCTGGTGGTCGAGTCGATGCACTGATCACAGGTCACCTCGGCGCCCGCCACCGGCTGCCCGCGAGCGTCGATCACCGTGCCGTGCAGCAGCGGCGACTTCTTCAGGGTCAGGTCTCCGACGTCTTCGGTGGGCTCGCGCTCGATCGAGAGGCTCTCGAAGCCGTCGGCGTCGACGTTCAGATACAGCTTGCCGTCGGCGTCGGGCTCGCGGCCGACCACGAAGCGGCCGTCGGGTGAGTCGAAGTCTTTTCCGTCGATGCGAAAGGTCTGCACCGGCTGCCCCTTCTCGTCGAGCACCCGCCCCTTCACGCCCGGCAGCGCCTCGAGCTTGAGCGTCACGCCGCTCGCGGGCGCCTTCACCTTCACCGTGCCACGGGTGGCCTTCTCTTCGCTCGATGCCGCCAGCGCGTAGGTGTGGCCGGGCTTCAAGCCCTCGAGGGTGAAGTCGCCGCTCTCGTCGGTGTACGCGTTGAAGGTCTCGGGTGGAGCGGCGTCTTCTTTCTTCGCCGCGCCAGCCGCGCCAGCCGCGCCGGCCTTGGCGGGCTCGGCCTTGGGCTCGGCGACGGTGTGCACGTCGGCGTTGACCACCGGCCGCCCCTGCTCGTCGATCACCCGGCCGGAGATCTCGACGCCGCGCTCGAGGTTGATGGTCACCTCGACCCGTGCGTTGGGCGCCACCGTCACCGACCTGGGCTCGGCGCGCTGAAAGCCCGTCTGCTCGACGTTGACGAGGTACTCGCCGCCGCGCAGGCCGGCGAGCTTCGCCACCCCGTGATCGTCGGTGACCGCGGTGCCGCTGTCGTCCGACGCGGCGCCCACCCCGAACACCGAGACGTAGGTGCCGCGCAGCGGGTTGTGCTCGGCCAGCACGTGCACCTCGATGCGCGCCAGGGGCTCGAGCTTGAGCACCACCTGCTCGTCTGGCGCGGTGACCTGCGCCACCACCTGGCCGAGCTGCGGCTCCTTGGCGCGAACGCGGTAGGTGCCCGGCTCGTCGACCTGCAGCTCGAAGGTGCCCTCGTCGCTGGTGGTGGTCGCCGACGCCTCGTGAATCTGCGAGACCAGCTCGACGGTGGCGCCCGGCACCGGCTTGCCCTCGGCGTCGACCACCTTGCCCGCCAGCATGCTGGCCGCCTCGAGGGCCACCTCGAGGTGGTTGTCGCCGGCGTGCACGTCGACGCGGCGCTGCGCGTCGCGGCGGCCGGCCTTCTCGACGTGCACCTGGTACGAGCCCTCGGCGAGGTTCTCGAACACCACCAGCGCCCCGCTCTCGTCGGTGTCTTGGGTGTCCGAGTTGCCGTAGCCGTCGACGGTGACGCGCGCGTCGGAGATCGGCTCGCCCCGCTCATTGACCACCCCCACGCTGAGCCGCGCCGCGGGCCTCAGGTCGACGCGCACCACCTTCTCGTCTTCGTCGAGCTCGACCGCCTGCCTGGGCGAGACGTACTTCTCGTACGAGGCCGAGACCTCGAACGAGCCGCTGGCCAGCTGCTCGAACAGCGCCACCCCGCCCTTGGCGGTCAACCGGTGCGGGTGAGCTCCCCCGGTCAGCTCGACCTTGGCGTCGACCAGCTGCCCCGACAGACGCGTCTCGACCCTCAGCCGATGCGGCCGCTCGAGCCGCACGGTGGGCAAGGTTCCCTCTTCCGAGTCGTCGCTGTTGCCCAGGTAGAGGTCGTGCATCACGGTGGGCAGGTAGCCGGGCGCTTCGGCGAGCAGCCACAGCATCGCGTCGGCACCGGTCACCAGCTCGACCTGACCGCGATCGTCAGAGGTGAGGTCGCGCACCGTGCCGCGCTCGCGATCGAGCACCGTCACGCGAGCGCCGCGCACCGGCTTCTCGTCGGCGTCGACCACCGCGATGCTGAACCGCTGCGGCGCCGAGAGCAGCACCACCACCGGCTCGGGCGCGCCGTCTTCATCGTCGGGGCCGGCGCCCGGGTCGGCGAACGTCGAGCCCTCGTCGAGCCCCGGCGCGCGGGCACGCACCTCGAGCCCGGTGGCGGGCACGCTCTCGAAGCGGAAGTGCCCGGCGGCGTCGGTGCGGGTGCTGGCCAGCGGCTTGGGGGTGAGCTTTCCGGCGCGCGCCAGCTGCAGCACCTCGCGCGCCGACTCGATCGCCGCGCAGTCGATGAGCGCCGCACCGCACACCTCGCAGCTGAGCCCCTCGAGCACGGTGCCGGCCTGGCCGGCGGTGACCCACACCTCGGCCGCGGGCACCGGCCGGCCATCGGGGCCTCGCACGTCGCCCTCGAGCGCGGCCACCCCGGCGTCGGCGAGCGAGCCTTGCTGCTTCTCGAGCTCGGCCAGCCGCTCGTCGAGCGACTTGTGGTGCTCTTCTGCCGGCTCGCTCTTGCCGCCGTCGGTCTCGGGCCAGAGCGAGTAGGCGATGGCTCCGCCCAGCACTGCGAGGAGCAGCGCCGCGACCAGAACCCCTCTGAAGCCAACCTCCACGCGTCAGCGCACCAGCGAGACTTCGGTTTGAGACGACGGAACGTCGATCGGAACCACCAGCGGACCACCGGTCGACTCGGCATGGAAGCTGGCCCACACCAGGGTGTAAGGCCCGGGCCTCAGTCCGCGAAAGGTCACCTGCGGCTCGGTGGGCTGGTACACCAGCTGCGCGTACTCGCTGCGCAAGAGCTCGAGCGGCGGGTTTCCCACCCCGGGCACTGCACCGCGCACCAGCCACAGCGCGTAGCCCCGCTGCGGCGCCACCCGCACCGTCACGCTCGAGGTGCCTGGCGCGGGCCCGAAGTCGAGGTGCGACGAGTCGCTCTGCACCCGCGCGATGATCGCCTGCGCCTCGTTGGGCTTGAGCCGGGCTTGCGAGAGCGCGAAGCGGTAGGTGCCGGCGGGCAGCTCGAGCGTGTACGAGCCGTCGGCGCCGGTGACCACCGAGACCGGCTCGGCGCTGTCGGTGCCGATGCCCTGAATCTCGACCCCGCTCGCGGGGCGGCCGTCGGCCAGCCAGGCGCCCCCGGTGAGCTGGGTGCCGGCCTTGAGGGTGAGGTCGATGTTGCCGCCGCCGCCGCTCGAGACCTCGCGTGAGGCCGACCGCCGGCCCTTGCGCGCGGTGACGGTGAAGCTCTTCAGGAAAGGGGGGTTCGACAGCGTGAAGCGGCCGTCGGGGCCGCTCAGGGTCGACTGCTCGCACTGCTCGCAGCCCACCACCGCGTCGGGCACCGGGGCGCCGCCCTCGTCGTGCACGAAGCCGGCGAAGCTGGGCGCCTTCTTGAGCTCGAGATCTCCGAGGTCGGGCGAGACCGGGCGGTCGGCCATCAGCGGCTCGTAGCCCGGAGACTCGACCGAGAAGATGACGCGCTCTTCGGTGGCGGGCAGCGGCAGCTCGAAGCGGCCGTCGGCGCTGTCGACCTCGTGGTCGTCGACGCGAAAGTGCTTCACCGGCCGGCCCTCGCTCACCACCCGGCCGCGAAACACCGGCTGCCGGTGCACCACCACCTTGACCTCGGGGCCGCCGCCGACCGCGAGCACCCGGTTCACCTGGTCGAACCCGCGCTGGTTCACCTTCACCGAGTACGCGCCCTTGGGCCGCAGCGGCTTGAGCTCGAACCTGCCCTGCGCGTCGCTCACCACCGGCTCGGCGCCGCGAGGCACCACGCCGATCGCCACGCCCGGCACCGGCGCGCCGACCTGATCGACCACCTGCCCCAGCACCGACGCGCCGTCTTTGAGCTCGGCGGTCACCTGCAAGAGCTGGCTCTCGCTCACCACCACCGTCTGGCGCTCGCTGGGCAGGTAGTCGGGGTGCGCGGCGAGCAGCGTGTAGGTGCCGGCAGGCAGCCCGCGCATCAGCACCACGCCGTCGGCGCCGCTGGGCCGGTCGTTGCGGAAGTTGCCCTCGCGGTCGATGAACATCACCGCGTTGGCGCCCTCGACGCGGCGGCCCGAGGCCAACACCGTCACCGCCACGCCCGCCCGCGGCTCGAGCTGCAGCTCGACACCGGCGGCCGGCGCGGTGACCTGTTTCTGGCCGCCTCCCCAGTCGGAGTGGTGGGCGTGCAGCGCGTACAGGCCGGGCGACGGCACCCGGGCGAGAAACGCACCGCCGGGGTCGGAGAGCACCGAGTCACCGGTGGGAGAGATCAGCACCGACACGCCCGGCGCCGCGCGCCCGTACTCGTCGAGCACCCGGCCGGCGATGGTGGTGCCCTTGTTGAGGGTGAGCACCACCGAGGTCTGCGAGGTGCCCACGGTGACGGGGATCACGCCCTTCAGGAACCCCGGCGCGCTGCCCTCGAGCTTGTACTCGCCGGGCCCGATCGGCCCGAAGGTCACCGTCTCGGCAGCGGCGGCCTGCTTCTCGAGCACCTTCTCGCCGCTGGCGGCGAGCAGCGTGACGGTGGGCTGCGGCACCGCGTCGCCCGACTCGTCGAGCACGTTCACCGCGATGGTGCCGCCCTTTTCGAGCTCGAGGGTGACGTGGGTGACGGCCGGGTCGAGCGACACCATCTGCGGCGCGGCCGACAGCTCGCCGGCGCGTGCGGTGACCACCACCCGGTCGGGGTAGAGCCCCAGGAACTTCGCCAGCGCCGCCTTGGTGGGCGCCTCGCGCTTGACGTGATCGGCCGACACGCTGACCGTGCCGTCGATGGGCTTGCCGTCGTGGGTGAGCGACACCTCGAGCGTGCGCGGGTCGAGCAGCGTCAGGTTCACCAGCTCGGGGCCGGCCTGCACCTGCGGGCGCACGGCGGGCAGCTTCCCCGGCGCTTCGGCGAGCAGGTAGAACGGGCCCTCGCCGAGCCCCTTGAGCTCGAAGAAGCCCTGATCGTCGGCCTGCGCCTGGTAGTAGCGCGCCACCCGGCGGCTGACCGCGTATACCCGCCCGTTCACCGGCCGCCCGGCCGAGTCGGTGAGCTTGCCGGCCAGGGCGCGCAGCGGGGGGAGAAAGAGCTCGACCGGGTCTCCGGGGGCGGCGCGCTCTTTCACGCCTTCGCCGAAGCCGGCCGCGCTGGCCCACAGGGTGAAGCTCACCCCGCTCAGGTGCTCGAAGCGGAACCGGCCGTGCTCATCGCTGGTGGTGGTGAGCGCGGGGCTGAGCTCTCCGCGCTTCGCGGCGATCAGGCTCTGAACCTTGAGCCCCGACTCGCGCGCCGGGCAGCTCAAGAGCTGGCGCCGGCAGTCGCCGCACTCGAGCGAGGTGATGCTGGCCTGACCACCCGCCGCCAACGACACGGTGGCGTCGCGCACCGGGTTGCCCGAGGGGTCTTTCACCACGCCGCTCAACGTCAGCCCCTCTTGCGACTGGGCGGTGACGTCGACGGCTTGAAAGTCGGGCACCTTCTCGACTTCGGGGCTCGCGTCGGCGGCATCTCTACCGTCGCCGCGGGGCCAGAACGCTACCGCGGCCCCGAGCAGGGCTGCGACCGTGCCTGCGATGATGAACGACCTGCGCATCTGGCTTCTTTAGGCGGGTGAGGCTAGCCCGAAGAGACAGTCGAGCGAAGGTGGGTGTTCCCTGCGGGAGCGCCCTTGGCCTGACCCTGCACCGTGAGCCCTGCCCGGTGCAGCTTTCGTGAAGTCCGCATTGAAAGCGTGCGCGGCAGGCGAGCGCTGAACGTTCGCCGACGGCCCGGCAGGGTCAGGCCAAGGGTTCAGCGAGCTCGGGCAGGGCTTGGAGGGGGTTGGGGCAGGTCAGCGGAACCGGCAGCGGGTGGGGTCGCGCAGGGGAACTGCCGGTCACGCCCTGCCTTGCCCCAGGCCTTGCCCTCTCCCCGACTCCACCCCTGCCCGAGCTCGCTGAACCCTTGGCCTGACCCTGCCGGGCCGTCGGCGCGACGAACGAAAGCGCGCCGGGCACGAAGTGAGGCAGAGCCCTGCTTTCTCAGCCGACGCAGCGACTCAAGGCGCTCTTCTTCACGCCTGATCGAACAGCACGCTGATGGTCTCGGGGGCGAAGCTGGCGAGCGCGTGCAGGCTGATGCGCTGCCAGCGGCGCTCTTTCGACGCCACCAGGGTGAGGTGATACCGGTCGGCGCCGGGCGTCTTGTGAATCTCGGTCATCCACCCGACGAAGGCACCGAGCGCGGTCGAGTTCATGAACTCGACGGCCTTCAAGTCGACCCACACCTCGTGGGCGTGCTGGGCGAGCGCCTCGCGGTGCACGTCGAGCAGCGAGAGGCGCAGCTCTCCGCCGTCGCGCAGGTCGGCGGCGCCGGTCATCTTGAGGCGCAGCGAAGCGCCGTCCATGTCACCGTCGATGTGCAGCGAGCCGACGCTGGTGTTCATGAGAGCTCCCGGGTTGCGATGAGGTGCAGCTGATTCTGTTCCAGGTGGCAGGCGAGATCGAACTCGCCCTCGCCGCAGATGCGCAAGAGGCCGAGTTGCATCGAGCCGCCGGGGGGCGCGCCGAGCAGGGCCCTCATGCGCTCGAGATAGAGCGCGTGCCGATCGGGCGCGGCGCGAATCGCCTCGACCCGGGCGACCGTCTCGCGCGCCGCGCTCTCGGAAGAGACCTGCGAGCGCACCTCGACGCAGACGGTGTGGTCGTCGACCACCACCTTGAGCGAGGCGGGCCGACCGCCGTACTTGACGGCGTTCTCCACCAGCTCGGAGGCGACCATCACCGCCGACTGGCGCAGGTCATCGTCGACCCAGGCGAGGTGCCGGGCGACCTGTTCGCGGACACCGGCGAGCAGCGCCCACACGTCGGGGAGCGGGAGCTGCAGCGGGGCCCTATTCGCGAGTGGGCTTTGCAAAGAGGCGAACTCCCAGCGCGAAGAGCGCAGTGAGCACGGCGACGCCCAGATAATCGATGAACGGAATGCGGACGACCTCGTTCAGCCGCGCGGGCGTGCGTGCGTAGAGAAGGACCACGCCCGCCAGCCATGCGAGGCCTACGCCAACGCGCACCCCTACACTCCACGACAGCCCGTGCATCTGGCTGACCACGAAGATCGCGGCGAACCCGAGCAGGAACATGGGCCACAAGCCGTTGCCCTGGTCGATCGCCACCACCGTGCCGTGCACCAGCACCAGCAGCTCGAGCGCCAGGGTCCACCAGCGGTTGACGTGCACGCGGGTGAAGAACAGCGAGCCCTGCAGCAGCACCAGCAAGAGGTAGAAGAACCCCATCAGGTGCCCGCGCGTGGCCTCGGCCGGGTGAAACCAGAACGTGTAGACGATGGCCCACGAGAAGTAATACCCGTGGGTGCGCCGGGCGAAGTCGGCGATGGGCCCCGAGAGTACCTGCGGCTTCCAGCCGAAGAGCAGCCCGCGGCGCGGCGACTCGATCAGCAGCACCCAGATCAGCAGCACCGCCACCGAGCCCAGCGACGAGAAGACGTGCACGTCCTGGGCGAGGCCGTCGTACGTGAGGTGGGTCTGCAGCAGGTGCAGCAGCGCGAACAGCGCGTTGACGGCCAGGGCGAGCACGTTGAAGCGGTGCAGCCCGCTCACGTACGGCGGCCGCACGCGCTGCGCGTAGAAGATGAGCCCGAAGCTGACGAGCTGGTGCGCCGCGTACAGCGACCACACCACCACCCGCGAGAGCACGGTGGGTTGAGCCAGCTTCCAGTAGTACCAGGCGGGGCCTGCATCGGGCAGGTGCGGCACCACGGCGAGGCGCGGCGCGAGGGCCCAGATGGCGAAGGTGAACGCGCCGATGAAGGCGATGCCGGCCCAGAGCGCGATCAGATCGGCGCGCGGCCTCTGGCCTTCAGAAGTCGTAGCGCACCGCCGCGCTCACCCCGACCACCTTGGCCGAGTAGGTGTACGACGGCACGGTGTCGGTGGCCTCTTTGCGGGTCTCGCGCGGCAGCACCACCGCGCCCAGGCCGGCGAGGTCGATGGTGATGGGGGCGGCGAAGATCTCGAGCGGGTCGTCGAAGTTGAAGCCCAGCCCCAGCGAGCCGCCCAGGGTGGTGCCGTCGAGAATGTTGGTGCCGGGCACGTTCTGCCGGGGCACGTGGGTGGGCCGGTAGAACGCTCCGGCGCGCGCCGAGAAGCGCTTGTTGAGGCGGTACTCGGCGGCGAGCTTGCCCGAGATGGTGTCTTGAAAGCCCGGCGCCTGCTCGTCGGACTGCAGGTCGAGCGCCTGATCGAGGCCGAGCGCCTTGAGCACGTCGCCCGACAGGTCGATGGAGATCTTCATGTACGGTGACGGCGCGCGGCTCCACATCTCGTACGAGCCGTCGAGGGTGAGCGTCAGCTCGTCGGTGACGTCCCACGCGACGCCTAAGTTGAAGGTGTGCGGCGAGTAGTGGGCGATGCCCTCGATGGTGAAGGCGAGCGTGCCGACGCCCTGCAGGTCGACCGTGGCGGGTATGCGCAGGTTCACCATGATCTCGCCGCGGTACACGAAGCCGAAGCGCAGCCGCGAGATGGGCTGAACCACCAGCCCGGCGTTGGGCGCGAGCCGGGTCTGCAGCTCGGAGTCGACCTGGCGCACCTTCACCTGCTTGCTGAACAGATCGACCTGGGTCTCGGCGCCGGGGCCGACCAGGTTGGCGAGCACCTGCACCCCCACCCCCAGCTGCAGCCAGTCGAACACCTTCACCCCGACGCCGGCGAACAGCTCGATGCGCTCTGACTGGGCCTGGTACTGGTACCAGAACGGCCGGTTGGGGTCGGGCAGGTCGACGTGGAGCAGCCGCTGAAACGGCAGGTGCACGCCGAGGCCCAGCGCGACCCGGTTGTGCAGCTTGCCGCCCAGGGGGCCCGCGATGCCCAGCGAGCTGCCGATGGTGTCAGGGGGCGTGCAGTAGGTGCAGTCGAGCACCTTGCTCGAGTCGGTCTGGGTGACCTCGGTGATGGGCCTGAAGAAGTTGAGCCCCAGGCCGAAGGTCGAGTCGGCGGGCCGAATCAGCAGCGCGGGGTTGTAGAACACCGCGCTGTAGTCTTTGGCCTCGGCGGTCATCGCGCCCGACATCGCGGTGGCGCGCGGCGAGAAGCCGAAGGTGTCGAAGACCTCGGCGCGCGCGGCGAAGGCCATGAGCAGGCCGGCGAGCCACAGCGCCCGCCGGGTCATTCTTCGGCGAACGGCTGAACGGCCTGGGCGACCGCGAGCTCCTGGCGCGCCTCGGAGAGCTCGGAGTTGGTGGCGCGCAGCCGGTCGGAGAGGACCTGAACGAAGCTCCACAGCAGCTTCACCGCGAGAATCGACTCTTTCTTCATCAGGTTCATCAGATCCTGACGGGCGATCACCATCACGCGCGTGGGCTCGTGGGCCCGAACGGTGGCCGAGCGCGGCGCGTTGTCGATGAGCCCCATCTCGCCGAAGTGACCGCCGGCGCGAAGCTCGGCGATCTCGACGCCGTTCTTCTCGATCGCCACCCGGCCGCGAATCACCACGAACAGCTCTTCGCCGGGCTGGCCCTCGGTGACGATCTCGCGCCCGCCCGGGAAGGTGCGGGTGGTGGCGATCGACAGCACCGCGGTCTGCTCTTTGTAGGTGAGGTGCCTGAAGAGGGGAATCTTCTTCAGGGCCTCCATGCGCGACTGCGCTTCGACGGTCTCTTCGGCGACCGCGCCGGCGTCGCCCTGCACCGCCACGACCACTGCGGTGATGTTGTCTTTGCCGCCGCGCTCGTTGGCGAGCGCGATGAAGCGGGCGGGCAGATCGGGCTTGGCCACCGCGGCGACCAGCGGCACGACCTCGTCGTCGGCGAGGTAGCCGTGCAGGCCGTCGCTGCAGAGCATGAACATGTCGCCCGGCAGCAGATCGACGATCAGGGTGTCGACCTGCACACTTTCCTGAATGCCGACGGCGCGGGTGATGACGTTGCGGTACTGCGAGGTCTGGGCCTGCTCTTTGGTGATGGTGCCGGCCTTGAGCTGGGCGGCGATCAGGGTGTGATCTTCGGTGAGGCGGTGGCACTGGCCGTTGCGCACCAGGTACACCCGGCTGTCACCGACGTGGCCGATGACGCCGCGGTTGCCCGAGATCACCAGGCACACGAAGGTGGTGCCCATGCCGCGCTTGGTGTTGTCGCTCGAGGCCTGCCGGTAGATGTCGGCACAGGCGCGCTGCACCGCGACCTCGACCAGCGACGAGGCGGCGGCGCGATTGGTCTGGGTGGCCTCTTTGGCCAGGTCTTTCAAGATGCTGCGGTTGGCGAGGATGTGCTGCTTCACCACCTCGACGGCGCGGTTGCTGGCGACCTCACCCGCCGCATGACCGCCCATGCCGTCGGCCACGATGTAAAGACCCAGCGAGGGGTCGACCAACATCGCGTCTTCATTGTGCTGGCGCTTGCGGCCTACGTCCGTTCCGCCAAACGCTTCCGTGGTCAGCGACACGCCGGCCACCTTAAGTGCAGGGGGGAAACCCGCGCAAGAAAGGTTTTTCAGCCTGCGGCGCGCTGCTGAATCAGCGTTCTGAAGCCCTGCGCCGTGTAGAAGGTGAGCTCGAGGTTGCCGACTTTGAGGCGCGTTCCGTTCTCGAGAATCACCGGCTTCTTGGCGGCGAGTTTCTGGCTGGCCGCCCAGGTGCCGTTCTTCGAGCCGGCGTCGGTGAGCGTCCACTTGCCGCTGCCGTCGTCTTTCTGCAGCCAGCCGTGAAAGCGCGAGACCGAGGCGTCGTCGAGCACGATGTCGTTGTTGGTGGTGCGGCCCATGGTGACGCGGCGCTGAAAGACGTTGTCTTTCGACTTCTCGAGCACCGCGACGACCGGGTCGCCGCCGCCGATCACCGTGCCGGTGATGCCGCTCGACGTGCGCAGCCGGTGCCCGGCGCTCGAATCTTCGGGGGCCGCGACCGGCTCGTAGACCAGCACCGATCTGCCTTTGAGGTGCGCGTCGAAGTTCTTGGGATCATCGATGAGTCGATTGATCCACGCGATCAGGGGGTCGGGCACGGAAGAGCGGGTATTCTCACCCCAGCCGCGTCGGTTGCGCCAGGGCCGCACGGCACTGATGTAGGAGTGCCGGCCGCGCTTCACCGACCCACGGCATGTCGACCACGGCGCGCAAGTAGAACTCGGACTGCCGGGAGAAGTAGACGGCGCGCGCCAGATCGTCGAGCACCGCGCCGTTGAAGCCGATCAGGCTCGAGGCGTGGGCCAGCGCGAAGTGCAGCGCCGGAGCCTCGGGGAAGCGGTCGAGCGCCTGAACCAGGCGCCGCTTGGCGCCGAACACCGCCAGCTCGAGGTTGAACAGGTGCACCCGCATCGACAGGTAGAGGTGCTCGCGCAGGTAGACCTGCGCGGCGGTCTCGAGCGCCGGGGCGTCGTCGAGCTGGTCGAGCACCTCTTCGGGCTCTTCGCGCACCCGGCTCAAGATCGAGAGCCACTGCGCCTCGCCGCCGCTGAAGCCGGCGTTCTCGAACGCGGCCTCGTCGACGCGGTGCCCGGTGACCAGGGCGCACAGCAGCGCGTGGCGGGCCCTGGCCTCGGGTGCGGGCGCGTGCGACAGCAGCGGAGTGGGAGGCCCGCCCTCGACCGGCTGGGGCGGCCGGCTGTGGGCGTCGGTGCCCCGGGGCAGCAGGCCCTGCAGCAGGGTGTCCCAGTCGAGCCAGCGCAGGGTGGTGAACCCGCCCGCCGCAGAGCGCTGGCGCCAGACGTTGAGGCGGTGCAGGCCGATGACTCCGCCGACGTAGGCGGCGCCGATCGCGCTGGCGATGGCCAGGCTCATGCGGCGGCCTTCAATTCGGCTCCTCGGTGGTGCCGTCGCCGGGCACGCCGCGCAGGCCGTCTTCGTCTTCGTCGACCGTGCGGTCGGCCACGCGAAACTCTTCGCCCAGCCACTTGCCCAGGTCGACCGCGCGGCAGCGGGCGCTGCAGAAGGGGAAGCTCGGGTTTTGAGGCCGGGGGAGAACGTCGCGCTTGCAGGTGGGGCATTTGGCCGCGGCCATGATGGGCGGGCGTTTTAACTGAGGGCGCGTCGGTTCGGCGAGAGCCGCCCCGCCCTCAGCGCTCGTTGCAGCGCAAGCGACCGCGCCCGTATGGTCCCCCGCCGTGCGACTGCTCCTTCTCCTCACGCTCGTGCTCACCGCCTGCCCCGAGCGCATCAAGCCCCACGAGATGATTCCCGACGCCGGCTGCGGCGACGGAGACCTGAACCCCACCCTCGGCGAAGAGTGCGAGGGCAGCGATCTCGACGGCAAGTCGTGCCAGTCGCTCGGCTTCGACGAGGGCACCTTGAGCTGCAGCGCCTGCAAGCTGGTCACGACCCTGTGCACCAAGCGCTGCGGCAACGGGAAGATCGACACCGGCGAAGCCTGCGACGGCGACGCCGGCATCAGCGCGTGCACCGACTTCGGCTACGTCTCGTGCACCGCCACCTGCACCGTCGACCAGACCCACTGCGTCACCACCGCCTTCGCCGCCGCCAACGGCGCCCTCACCCGCTCGCCCGGCGGGCCCACCGCGGTGGGCGACCTGCCGCCGCACGGCCTGGGCGAGCTGGTGATGCTGGTGCCCGACCGCTTCCGCGTCGAGGCCTTTCGCTACACCGTGCAGCAGGCGTTCAACCCCACCGACTCGCTCAACTTCGCTTCGCTCGGCGATGACCCGGTGCAGGCCATCGCCCTGGGCGATGACGTGATCGCCCGCAACCGCGACGGCACGCTCGATCGCTACCGCTACGCCGCCACCGGCTACGTCAGCGCGCCGTTCGCCGACGCCGGCTGCTCGGGGCAGATCGTCGGTGCGCTCGCCAACCAGGCGGTGGCCACCTCGAGCTGCGACGGCGGTGAGCTGTTGGTGTGGGGCGCCGACGCCGGGGTGCTGCGCGGCGCCGTCAACGGCGGGGTGTGCTCGATCGCCGACTTCGACCGCGACGGGGCGCCCGACGTGCTCGCGCTCGCCGGCCTGCAGCTCGACGTGCACCGCGCGCCCGCGTTCTCGGCCGCCGACGCGGGGCAGCTGCCGCTCGCCCTCACCTCGCTGGTAGGGGGCGACTTCGACGGCGACGGAGACCTCGATCTCGCCGGCATCGCCGCGGGCCAGGTGAAGCTGCTCGAGAACACCGGCATCGGCTACGCCGATCGCCTCACCCTGCCCGCCACCGGCGCTCATGATCTGCACGCCGCCGACCTCGATCTCGACGGCCAGGTCGACCTGGTGTGGGAAGCCGCCGACAAGGTGCTGGTGCGCCGCAACCAGGGCAGCTGGGTGTTCGCCCCGTTCGAGGCCACCGTGGGCAGCACCGCGGGCAGCCTCTCGTTCTCGGTCGGCGACGTCGACGGCGATGGAGACCTCGACCTGGTCTCGACCCGCCAGGGCGCGAGCACCAGCTCGGTCACCTACGTGCAGCTGAACCGCGTGCGGTGAGCGGTGGGCGACGTGCTTCGCCGCGCGGTGGTCGTGCTGCCGTGGCTGCTCGCCGCCGCCTGCTCCCACCCGCCCCAGGCCATCGACGGCACGCAGGTGAAGATGTCGTTCGAGCGCGCCGACTTCTGGGACGCTCCGTTTCCCAGCGACGAGCTGGTCGGCGGCGGGCGAATCGATCTGACCCGGCTGCCCACGCGCAACGTGGCGCTGGTCGGGCAGGTGCGCGCCATCGCGGCGCGCTCGAACGGCTTCGCCACCACCGGGGCCATCTTCTTCGCGCTCACCGACGCCATCGACCCGGCCCGGCTGCCGACCCTGGCGCAGAGCGTCGAGCCGTCGAGCCCGGTGCAGCTCGTCGAGCTGGGCACCGGCAAGCGCTACCCGTTCGAGGTCTCCTTTCAGGTGAGCTCGGGGCCCTACGGCACCGCGAACCACCTGGTGCTGCTGCCGCTGCAGGGCGTGCCGCTCGCGCCCGCCACCCGCTACGCGGCGGTGGTGAAGCGCACGCTCGCCGAGCCGAAGCTGGGCGTGTCACAGACCCTGGCCGAGATCGCCGCGGGCACCTCGACGCTCACCGCGTACGTCGAGGCCGCCAGAGCGCTGGGAGACGCGAGCGAGCTGGCCGGGCTCGCGGTGTTCACCACCGGGCGGCCCACCGACGAGCTGGCGGCCTTCGCCGCCGCCGCGGCCGGGCTGCCCACGCCTGGCTTCGAGCGCCCCTTCGCCCGCACCCAGCTCTTCGCCGACTACTGCGTCTACGAGAGCACGGTGAAGCTGCCCAACTACCAGCGCGGCGCCCCGCCCTACTCCACCGCCGGAGGCACCTGGCCGTCGTCGCCCGACGCCGGCCCCGATCGCTACGAAGAGGCGCGGGCGATTCTCACCGTTCCGCGCGCGGCGATGCCGGCCGCCGGCTGGCCGCTGGTCGACTTCATCGGCACCGGTGCGGGCGGAGAGCGCGCGCTCTACGAGCGCGGGGTGTGGGGCGCCGACGGGGGCCTCACCTCGGGAGCCGGCAGCGGGCCCGCGATGCACTTCGCGCGCGCCGGCTTCGCCGGGCTCACGCTCGACGGGCCGCTGTGGGGCGCGCGCAACCTCACCCACGGCGACGAAGACCTTCTCTACTTCAACCTCACCAACCTGCCCGCGCTGCGCGACAACCTGCGCCAGGCGGCGCTCGAGCTCACCCTGCACCCGAGCATCATCGCGGGACTGACCGCCGACGTCTCCGACTGCCCCGGCGCGAGCCCCGCCCAGGCGCGGGTCGACCTGGCGCACCTCGCCATCTGGGGCCACTCGATGGGCGCCAGCATTCTCCCGCTCGGGGTCGCCAATGCGCCCGGGTTCAAGGCGGTGATTCTCTCGGGCGCGGGCGCGAGCTGGGTCGAGAACCTGATCTACAAACGAAAGCCCGTGGCGGTGAAGCCCTTCGCCGAGGTGCTGGCCGAAGAGCCGGCCGGCAGCATGACCGCCTTCGACCCGCTGGTGACGCTGGTGCAGTGGGCGGCCGAGGTCAGCGACGCGCAGGTGTACGCGCCGGCCTTGCGATCGACGCCGGTGCTGATGGAGCAGGGCATCGTCGACCACTACATCTTGCCGCGCATCGCCAACGCGCTGAGCCTGCCGCTGAGGCTCGACCTCGCCGGCCCGGCCTTCGACGACGGCGCCGACGCCGAGCTCGCCGACCAGCTGCCGCTCGATCCACTGCTGCAGCTCTCGGGCGCTCGCACCGTGACGCTGCCGGCCGAGGGGCACGTGGTGGTGCAGCACCGCGGCGACGGCGTGCTCGACGCGCACGAGGTCATCTACCAGCTCGAAGGCCCCCAGCATCAGTACCGCTGCTTCTTGAAGAGCTGGGTGGCGACCGGCCGAGCGGTGGTGCCGGGCGACGCAGCGGCCGAAGCCCCCTGCGACTAGAGGCGTCAGCGCGATCGCAGGGCGCGCACGAAGAGCCCGAGCAGCGCCACCCCGAGCAGCGCGGTCAGACCCAACGAAGGCGGCAGCTGCTGCAGGGCGGCCACCCCGCCCGCGGCGAGGCCGAGCACCAGCACCCGCCACCCGACGTACAGCACCATCACCGCGCCCGGCACGAGGGTGAACACCAGCAGCAGCTGGCGGGCGAACTGGGGGCGCTCTGGCAGGGGCACCGCGAGCGCCTTCAAGAACAGCTGCCGCGCGGGGCCGGTGAGCGGCAGCTCGAGCGGGTACGGGTTGCCGCCGGGCGTGGCCACCAGCACCTGCAGGTGATCGGCGAACGCCTGCCCGCCGAGCGCCGGCTGCGCGACCAGGTGCGGGGCGGCCCCCTCGCGCCTCACGGTCAGCTTGCCGCCGTCGGCGACCTCGACGTCGAGCGCGCCGGCAATGTTGAGCTCGCGCCACGCGCGGCGCAGCAGGCCGAGCGCGACCACCAGCCCGGCGACGGCGGCCGCAGAGAAGAGCCCCAGGTACGTCGAGATCATCGGGGCTCCGATGCCCACCACCACGCTGCCCAACAGCAGCACCGCCCCGGTGCGGAGCATGCGCAGGTGATGCGTTCTCAGCTCGACTTCGGGCACGCGCAGGCGCATGACATTGACCCTGTTGCGCTCGGCGTTCGGTGTGCTACTTCCCGGCGCGAATCAGCCGACATAGCTCAGCGGCAGAGCAACTGATTCGTAATCAGTAGGTCCCCGGTTCAATCCCGGGTGTCGGCTCTGATGTCCCGGCAGTGCGCAGACTGCGGCTCGGCGATGCTGCGGGTGCCGTACATGAAAGACGCGCACAGCAGGCGCGTGTGGCTCGATCGCTGCCCGAAGTGCAAGGCGGTGTGGTTCGACGCCGGAGAAGCCGAGGCCACCTCCGGCACCGACCTGCACCTCGAGCTGAGCGCCGCCGAGCTGCAGGCGCAGTGCCCGGTGTGCCGGGTGCCGCTGTACGAGGCGAAGCTGACCCACGCCGAGGCGGCCGCCTGCGTGAGGTGCCGGGGCGTGCACCTCAAGGCCGAGGCGCTGCCCGCGGTCTCGTTTCAAGAGCTGGGCGCCGACGAGGCCACGCTCAAGCCCCCGCCGATGTTCGAGTGCGTCATCTGCCACCGCACCTTCAGCCTCGACCAGGGCGACGGCGTCACCTGCGGCGCGTGCGCGCCGAGCAAGACGGTGACCGGAGAGCACGTCGAGGGCAGCCCCTTCGGGCGGCGGCTGGGCCTGGCCGAGCTGCTCGGTCGTCTGTTCGATAAGTAGGTCCGATGGAGCTGACGCGGCGCGGCGTGGCTTTTGGCTTTCGGGCCTCATGGCCCTCAGTTAATGAGCCGGGCCATGCCAGCGACCGACGAGAAGAACTTCATGCGGGCCCCGGTGCCCGAGAGTCCGCGCAAGACCCTCTACACCGAGGCGATGGAGATTTTTCACCGGGCGGCCGAGCTGATCGGGCTCGACAAGCGGGTGCGGCTCGAGCTCGAGGAGCCCGACTACGAGCACATCTTCTACGTCACCACGCGGCTCAAAGATCGCCTGGTGCCGCTGGCGCCCGAGCAGGCCAAGTCGTTCGCCGATCTGCCGGTCTCGGCGGTGCGCGATCAGTTCGGCTTCGAGCCGCTCGCCGACGGGAAGATCATTCTCAACGGCAAGGCGCTGCTGGGCAGCGACGTGAACATTCGCAAGGGTCATCTGCGGCTGCCCGACGGCAACGTGTACCAGCTGGTGCCGGGCGAGTCGGCGCGGTTCAAGGCGTACCGGGTGCAGCACAACCAGGCGCGCGGCCCGTACAAGGGCGGCATTCGCTACCACCGCGAGGTCTCGCTCGACCTGTTCAAGGCGCTGGCCGCCGAGATGACGTGGAAGACGGCGATCGCCGAGGTTCCGTTCGGCGGCGGCAAGGGCGGCATTCAGCTCGACCCGCGCTCGCTGGGGCGCGAGGAGCTGCAGCAGATCTCGCTGCGCTTCATGTACAAGCTGAAGCCGCTGATCGGGCCGAACATCGACATTCCCGCTCCCGACGTGGGCACCAACGGAGAGATCATGGCGCTGTTCCTGCGCCAGTACTCTGACGGCGAGCACGAGCGGCACAACCAGCGCGGCATCGTCACCGGCAAAGACGTGCGCATCGGCGGCAGCGAAGGCCGCGTGCGCGCCACCGGCCAGGGCGTGGCCTACTGCATCGAGGACTACTACCTCGATCGCGGCGAGAGCCTGCGGGGCAAGACCTTCACCGTGCAGGGCTTCGGCAACGTCGGCTCGCACGGCGCCGAGATTCTGCAGGGCATGGGCGCGCGGCTGCTCGCGGTGAACGACGCCGACGGCACCATCTTCAACCCCGACGGCATCGATGCCTCGGCGCTGATGCAGTACGTGCACGACAACCCGAAGAACCTGAAGAAGACGGTGGCGGGCTTCCCGGGCGCGCAGACCATCTCGAAGAAGGACTTCTGGGAGGTGCAGGCCGACTTCTGCATGCCGGCCGCGCTGGGCGGTGAGATCACCGCCGAGATCGCCGAGAAGCTGAAGGTGAAGCTGATCGCCGAGGGCGCGAACGGCCCCACCACGCCCGAGGCCGATCGGGTGCTGGCGAAGCGGGGCATCGACATGATCCCCGACATCATCGCCAACGCCGGCGGCGTGACCGTCAGCTACTACGAGTGGATCCAGAACAAGCGCATGGAGGTGTGGACCGAGGCCGAGGTGAACAAGCGGCTCGAGTTCGCGCTGAAGCGCAACTACCGCATCATTCGCGACATCGCGAAGAACACCCCGCGCAAGACCGACATGCACGACAGCCGTCGGTACTGCACCGGCCAGACGATGGACTCGCGCGCCGCCGCGATGTGTCTGGCGCTCAAGCGCATCGAGGCCCACTACCTCCTAGAGGGATTCTCGCAATAGCGGGTGCGGCCGATACCCTTCGCGCTGCTTCGTTGGAAGCGTGCGGTGCGTGCTCACGGCCACACGACGGCCGCTCCGCGCGCTCCTCGCTTCCGCCTCGCATCGCTCGGGTCTCGCCCGCCCCTGACGTGGCGTGGCTGCCTTCAGGGGCGCGCTCACGAGCGTTTGAAGCGATGGTGCGGCGGAGTAGTGTCCGCCGCACGTCCGACAGGGTCAGTGCATCACGCGCTCTCGGTCGACAAGCAGGAGCGGATGATCTTCCTTGGTCTCATAGGCGACGATGCGCAGGCCGACGCCGCGAGAGCCCTCGCCTTCTCCGCCGTAGTTGAGCGCCACCTGGTACCGCACCTCGCACAGGCAGGTCATCTCGGTGCTGTCTTCGCTGGTGAAGGTCACCTTCACCCGGCCGCCCAGCGGCAAGGGCTCGCGCGTCTCGATGAACAGACCGGTCGAGCTGATGTTTCTTGCCACCCCGCGCGTCATGCCGTCCTGCGTGGTGAGGTACACGGTGAAGACTTTGTCGAAGCGCAGGTTCTGCCGTCGGTCCATGGGCGAATCGTCACTTGGTAGTCTGATGTAGGCAAATTATCTACCCAATGCCACACCTGGAGGCCTGATGTTTCGAGCAGTTGTCATCGCGAGTGTTGTCTGGGCAGCAGCTGCATCAGCCGATGTGGACCCGAAGTTCGCGAAGCTGCGCGACTCGGCCGAGGCGATCGAAGGGCTGGGCAACTTCCTCGACAAGTACGTGGGCGACTGCGGCACCGACGCCGACTGCAAGAAGAACACAGAGGCGTTTCGCACCGCGGCCAACGCGAAGAAGTTCTACATGATCATCACCGAAGACTCGGTGTCGAACCTCTCGATGGGCACGTACGACCCGGGCTCGCAGACGTTCACCCTGAACCTGACCCCCTTCTTCCCCGCGTCGAACTCGGCGATCACCGGCGGCGCGCCCACCCACACCGACGCGAACGGCAACCCGGTGATGCCCTTCATGACGCTCAAGGGCACGGTGAGCGAAGGCGGCAACGCGCAGTCGGTGCAGCGCATGGTGGCGATGAAGACGCTGCGGCTGCAGGTGGTGTTCTCGCCGCAGGGCACGTGGTCGCTGCCCAAGAAGGGCAGCAAAGAGAAGATGATCGGGGTGAAGGCGAAGATCGACGCGATTCTGGTGTCGGTCGGCCGCACCGGCGAGCAGATCGGGCTGTACGTCGCGAAGTGAAGTTTCAGCCGCGGCGAATCACCACGTACTGCGACGACTCTCCGCGGCGGTACTTCACCAGCACGGTGGGCTCGGTGCCGGCATCGAGCGCGGCCTTGAGGGCCTTCAGGTCCATCACGCGCTGCTTCTGAACCTCGAGGATCACGTCTCCGCTCTGCAGGCCGGCCATCTCTGAAGGGCCGCCGGGGATCACCGCCGCAACCAGCAGGCCCAGCTCGCTGCCCAGCTGCCGCGCGGCCTCGGGGGTGAGCTCGCGCACCACCATGCCCAGCGCGTCGATGCGCCCTGCCCCCACCATGGCCTTGAGCGCGTCGACCGAGGGCCGCTCGACCAGCGTGGCCTGGGTGTCGATCAGCCTGCCCTCGCGCTTCACGGTGATCTTCACCGTGGTGCCGGGCGCCAGCAGCGCGATGCGCCGCAGCAGCTGAAGGTACGAGACCACCTGCTTGCCCCCCACCGCCATCACCCGGTCGCCGCTCTGCAGCCCGGCCTTCGCCGCGGGAGAGTCTTTGAACGCGTCGATCACCACCGCGGCCTTGCCGGTGGCGTCGTCGACCTCTTGAATGTTCACCCCGAGCCAGCCCCGCTCGGCGCGCCCGTTCTCGAGCAGGTTGGGCAAGAGATCTTTCACCAGGTTGATGGGCAGCGCGAAGCCGATGCCCTGCGCCTGGGTGACGATCGCGGTGCACACCCCCACCACCTCGCCGCGCATGTTGAACATCGGCCCGCCCGAGTTGCCGGGGTTGATGAGGGCGTTGGTCTGAATGAAGTCGTCGAACGGCCCCACCCCGATGACCCGCTCGCGCGCCGAGATGATGCCGTGGGTCACCGAGGTGTCGAGGCCGAAGGGGTTGCCGATGGCCACCACCCAGTCGCCCACCTCGAGCAGATCAGAGTCGCCCAGGTACACGGTGGGCAGCGCCACCGCGCCCGACCCCTGCAGCCGCAGCAGCGCCAGATCGGTCGAGGGGTCTCTCCCCACCAGCGCCGCGTCGAGCTCACGGCCATCGGCCAGCCGCACCCGAATCGACTGGGCCCGCTCGATGACGTGGTTGTTGGTCACCACCAGGCCGTCGGGGCTGATGATGAAGCCCGAGCCCAACGAGCGCGCCGAGCCGCCGTTGCTGGTCGAGAGGTTCACCACGCCCGGCCGCACCGCCTTCACCAGCGGCGCCAGCGAGCTGGGCGGGTCGAAGCGCGGCAGCAGCGGCGCGCGCTCGCGAAACAGCGCGCTGCCACCGTCGACGGCGACCGGCCTCGCGCTCAGCGCCGCCTTGTGGGCGCGCACCTTGTCGGCGGCCCACTTCGTCACCTCGTCGTCGGTAGAGGCAGCGGTGATCAGCGCCAGCGCGAGCAGCAGCACGCGGAGGTCTTACCGCATCAGGCTCAGGCCTGGGCGGCCTTCACGTAGCGGGCGACCTTCACCCGCGCCGGGCGCACCACCCGATCTTTGAGCCGGTACGCGGCGCGCAGCTCGGCGGTGACCAGGTTGTCTTTCTCGGCCTCGGGAGTGACCTCGAGATCGGCGGCCTCGGCCACGGTGGGGTCGAACGTCTTGCCCAAGAGCGGCACCCGCTCGATGCCCAGCTGCTCGGCCTTCTTGAGCAGGTTCTCGCGAATCACGCGAACGCCACGCGCCAGCGGAGTGTCATCGGCTTCGGCCAGCGCCAGATCGAGATCGTCGATGGCCTCGAGCAGCGACAAGGCGACCTCGCCGCGCTCGACGTCGATCAGCCGGTCTCGCTCTCGCTGCAGGCGTTTCTTGAAATCATCGCGATCTCGTTCGAGGGCCTGGTACGCGCGCGCCAGCTCGTCAATTCGCTTCCGCGCCGTTTCCAGCTCGGCAACCAGATCAACCGGGGCACCCTCGTCGTTCATCGCTGCTTGAACCTAAGCGCGAAGGGGGGCCTGTCAACCCGGCCAAGGGCGCTGAAATCGGGCGCGCAAGAGTGCCCCAGTGGTAGAGGGCGAGCGGTGAGCGGCCTGCCCGACGACGCGCCGATGCCCTTGAAGCAGACGGTGTATCTGTACCTGGCCGGGGTGTTCATCACCGCGCTGCTGATCGGCGACACCATCGGCTCGAAGCTGTTCGTGCTGCAGCTGCCGGTGATCGGAGAAGCGACCGTCTCGTGCGGGGCGATGTGGTTCCCCATCACGTTCGTGCTGACCGACGTGATCAACGAGTTCTACGGAGTGCGCGGGGCGAGATCGATCACCTTCGTCGGCTTCTGGATGGCGCTCCTCGCCTTCTCGATCATCTGGCTGGCCCGGCAGATACCCGCGGCCTCGTTCTCGCCGATTCCCCAGGAGACGTTCGACGTGGTGTTCGGAGGTGCGAACCGCATCTTCTTGGCGTCGATGGTGGCGTACCTGATCGGCCAGATGCTCGACATCACCCTCTTTCACGCCATCAAGAAGGCGACCGGGCAGCGGTTCATCTGGGCGAGATCGACCGGGTCGACGCTGGTATCGCAGCTGGTCGACACCTTCGTGGTGACCACGATCGCCTTCTGGGGCGTGTTCCCCGCCGACGTGCTGCTGAAGATGGCGGCGGTCAACTACCTGCTGAAGATCGTCATCGCGGTGGTGCTCACCCCGGTGATCTACGGGCTGCACGCGCTGCTGCACCGCCGGCTCGGGTTGGACGAAGCGGTCGCGGGGCGCTGAGTCAGCCCAGCACGCTCTGCCGCAGCTGCCCCACCAGCACCAGCGAGCCGGCGCCCAGCACGATCGCGTCGTCGGGGGCTGCCTTGCGTGCCGCGGCCAACGCCTCGGGCGCCGAGCCGAACACCTGCACCGGGCCCGCCACCAGCCGCTTCACCTCGTCGACGTACGACGACGGCTCGAGCGTGCGCGGGCTGCGCACCGGGGTGAGGTACACGGCGGCGCAGCGCGGGAGCAGCGCCTTGAGCATCGGGTGCCAGTCTTTGTCGGCCAGCACGCCGAAGACCAGGTGCACCGGGCGCCCGGGGTAGACCGCGTCGAGCGCCTTCACCAGCGTCTCTACGCCGTGGGCGTTGTGGGCGCCGTCGAGCACCACCCGCGGGGTGCCGGGCAGCTCTTCGAGGCGGCCGGGCCACTCGGCCTCGGCGAGCCCGACGCGGGCGTTCTCGCGGGAGATCTTGAGGCCGCGATCTTCGATCAGCTCGAGGCAGGCGAGCGCCACCGCCGCGTTCTGCACCTGGTGCGGGCCGCGCAGCCCCGGCCACAGGCCGGTGACGCGGGTGCGCATGCCCCGGTAGGTCCACTTGGCCGAAGGCTCGGGCTCGAAGTCGAACTCCTTGCCGAGCTCGAAGATCTTCGCGCCGGCTTTGTGGGCGGTCTCTTCGATGACCTTGAGCGCGTCGGGCTCTTGCCGCCCCACCACCACCGGCACGCCGGGCTTGATGATGCCGGCCTTCTCCGCCGCGATGGCGGCCAGGGTGTGGCCCAGGTACTCCATGTGATCGAACGAGACCGGGGTGATGGCGCTCACCACCGAGCGCGCCGCGGTGGTCGCGTCGAGGCGGCCGCCCATGCCGACCTCGAGCACCGCCACGTCGACCCGCTCGTCCGAGAAGTGCTGCAGCGCCAGCAGCGTGGTGAACTCGAAGTAGGTCAGGTCGAGCTCTCACGCGCAGGCACGAGGCGGCGAAGGCGCAGGTCGAGCCCTTGCCGTTGGTGCCGGCCACGTGCACCGAGGGGTAGTGGGTCTCGGGGCTCTTGAGCGCCTTGAGCGCCGCGCGCACCCGGTCGAGGCCCAGGCGAATGGTCGAGGGCTGCAGGGCCTCGAGCCAGAGCAGCGCTTCTTGCCGCGAGTCCACCTGCCGCTACGCCATCAGCCCGATGAGCTGGGCGAGGCGGCTCTTCAGATCTTTGCGCTGCACGATCGCGTCGATCATGCCGTGGTCGAGCAGAAACTCGCTGCGCTGAAACCCCTCGGGCAGCTTCTGTCGAATGGTCTGCTCGATGACGCGCGGGCCGGCGAAGCCGATCAGCGCCTTGGGCTCGGCCAGAATCACGTCGCCCAGCCAGGCGAACGAGGCCGCCACCCCGCCGGTGGTGGGGTGCAGCATCACCGAGAGGTACGGCTTCTTCACCGCGCGGAACCGGGAGATCGCCGCCGAGGTCTTCGCCATCTGCATCAGCGAGAAGATGCCCTCTTGCATGCGCGCGCCGCCGCTGGCGTGAAACAGAATCGCCGGGCACTTGAGATCGAAGGCGCGCTCGAACACCCGCGTCACCTTCTCGCCCACCACGCTGCCCATCGAGCCACCCATGAACTCGAAGATGAACGCGCCGATGGAGACGGTCTGGCCGTCGAGCTTGCCGACTCCGCTGACGAAGGCGTCGTTCTCGCCGAGGTTCTTCTTGGTCGACTTGATGCGGTCTCGGTACTTCTTCGAGTCCGAGAACCCGAGCGGATCTTGCGGCTCGAGGCCGGTGTCGAGCTCTTCGAACGAGCCCGGGTCGAGCAGCGCGTTGAGGCGCGCGCGCGCCGGCAGCGCCATGTGGTGGCTGCACGCGGGGCAGACGTTGAGCACCTTCTCCAGGTCGGCGCGGTAGAGAATCTCACCGCAGTCGTCGCACTTGACCCACAGCCCTTCCATGCGCGAGTTGCGCTCGAGCTCGGCCTCGTTCGGGTCAGAGGAGAGGATCTTCGGCTTCTTGGAAAACCAGGCGGGCATCGCGGCTCGAGGTAGCAGCTTCGTTTCGAGCGCGCCAGCACTAGCGGGCACTAGCGGCGGCGGCGAAACACCACCAACTGCCCGGTGGAAATGTAGTGCTGGGTGCCGGCCGGGCTCTTCAGCACGCGGCCGTGCCGGTAGAGGCGCACCCGCCTGCCCGAGCCGGGATCATGCGCCAGGTAGTAGACGTGGCCCCGCGAGTCGCGGCGCCGGGCGGTCACGGTGATCCAGTGATCGGTGCCGTTGGCGCCTCCGAAGTCGCCGCGCTTGTAGTCGACGCCGATCACCACCGGCTTGCCCAGCCGCAGGCTCTGGTCGATGGCCGAGAGCTTCCACCGCACCTTGCCTGCCTTCAGCCCGCGGGCGGCGGCGGCGCGCGCCCAGATGATGCCGTCGCCCCAGTAGCCGTGGTGCCGGTCGAGCCAGCGATCGAGCTGGGCGGGGTTGATGCGCCTCCCCGAGATGCGGCTCAGGGCCATCGCGGTGGCGGTCATCGCGCAGCCGGCGTTGCCGATGGTGAACCTCCGCCCCAGCCGGTGGTTGCGCCAGCGCGGGTCGTGCTGGTTGTAGAACGGCGTGCCGTGGTCGGCGTCGGGCCGCGGCGTATGGTGCTTCGCCGCCGCGGTGCGAATCGCCTCGGCCATGCTGCTGCGGGTCTGGGCGGTGAAGACGCCGCTGCGGCCCAGGTGGTGCTGCTCTTGAAACAGGCGCAGCGCGCGCAGGGTGCGTGGGCCGAAGATGCCCGGGCCGGTGCTCAGCTGCTCCCGGGTCATGACGCCCAGGTTCACCAGCGCGCTCTGCAGCCGCCGCACCGCGTCGCCGTGCATGCCCTCGTGCAGCCCGGGCGGGGGGAGCGCCGGCGCGGCGGTCGCGCCGAACGAATCGACCGCGACCGCGCGGGGTCGGGCACCGGCCGGGGCGTTCGATGGGGTGTGCTTCGAGGCGCGAGCGAGGGACTTGATCCAGATCATGCAGAGATGGTCGCCCCCGCGCAGCCGGGCGATTTCCCCCTGCCCTGCCCTGCGGCTCTACAGGTGGGTCATTGGAAGCTGCTCGACCTCTTGTTTCGCCTTGGGAATCGCGGCGGTCAGCACCTCGGCCCCGGTGGCGGTGCACAGCACGTCGTCTTCGATGCGAACGCCGCCGAAGCCGCGCCCGCCGTTCATCGCGAGAAACTTCTCGGCCAGCGCCCAGTCGACCTGGTCTTTGAAAAGCGCGCGCAGCTCGGGCGAGCGAATGAGCTGGGGCACGAAGTAGATGCCCGGCTCGATGGTGAAGGTCATGCCCTCGGCGAGGTCCATGTCCATGCGCAGGTAGCGGGTGCCGAACTGGCTGCTGCGGGTGCGCCCGCCCGGGTACAGCACCCGGTCGCCGAAGGTCTCGAGATCGTGCACGTCGAGCCCGAGCTGGTGCCCCACCCCGTGGGGGAAGAACACCGCGTGGGCGCCCGACTCGACCAGCGCGTCGGGGTTGCCCTTGAGCAGCCCCATCTGCGCAAGGCCGTCGGCGACGGTGCGCGAGGCGAGCAGGTGCACGTCGCGGTAGCGCACCCCGGGCTTCACCTTCGCGATGGCGTCGAGGTTTGCCTGCAGCACGGTGTCGTAGACGTCGCGGCCTTCTGCGCTGAAGGGGCCGCCCACCGGCCAGCAGCGGGTCACGTCGCTGCAGTAGCCGCTCTTCGCCTCGCAGCCGCCGTCGAGCAGCACGATGTCTCCGGCCTGCAGGCGGTTGTCGTGGCCGTGGTGGTGCAGCACCTCTCCGCGGGCGGTGAGAATGGTGCCGTAGGCCGGCACCGCGCCCACGCAGGCGAAGAGGCCCTCGACCACGCCGACGAGCTCCTGCTCGTGGGTGCCGGGGGTGCTGCCCTTCATCGCCTCGACGTGCGCGGCGTGGGTGATGCGCGCCGTCTCGCGCATCTGGGCCAGCTCATCGGCGTCTTTGATGAGGCGCAGCGAGGCGATCGCCTCGAGCACCGGCAGCGGGCCGACCTTCAGCGGGTCGTCGAAGTCGAGATCGGCGCCGGTCAGCGCGCGGGCGCGGCGGGTGGTGCGCGCGTCGGCGACCGCCAGGGTGTCGAAGCGCCCGGCCTTGAGCTCTTCTTCGAGCGACTCGATCTTCTTCACCTGGTCGACCTGGTGCCGCGCCCGGGCCGCCTCGAACGACTCGCGCTCGCCGTGCCAGAGCGCGTCGTCGAGCGTGCGCTCGGGCAGGTAGAGCGTCACCTTGCCGCTGGCGGGGTCGAAGTACGCCGCGCTGTCGGGCTCTGGCCGCTCGAAGAAGTAGAGAAACGACGAGTCGGCGCGAAAGGGAAACGGGTTGGCGGGGTAGTTGCGCGAGACCGCTCCGCCGCTGAACAGCAGCAGGCCTCGAGACAGCTTCTTCAGCAGGCGGTGGCGGCGATCGGCGAAGGACATGCCCGGCTACTTACGCTAAGCGTCGGGGCCGATGCGCGCGCTGGTCATTGCCGAAGCCGAAGGTCCGTCGGGGCTGCAGCTCAAGGAGATCGAAGCGCCCCAGCCCCAGAAGGGCGAGCTCTTGGTGAAGGTCAAGGCGGCGGGGTTGAACCGCGCCGACCTGCTGCAGACGCTGGGGCTGTACCCGGCTCCGCCCGGCTACCCCGACGTGCCGGGGCTCGAGTTCTGCGGCGAGGTGTTGAGCGGCGGGCCCGGGTTCAAGAAGGGCGAGCGGGTGATGGGCCTCACGCCCGCCGGAGCGTTCGCCGAGCAGCTGGCGATCGACTGCAAGCAGGTGATCAAGGTGCCCAAGTCGATGAGCGACACCGAGGCGGCGGCGGTGGTCGAGGCGTTCTCGACCGCGTGGGACGCGGCGTGGCTGCAGGCCAAGGTGAAGAAGGGTCAGCGGCTGCTGATTCACGCGGTGGGCTCGGGCGTGGGCACCGCCGCGGTGCAGCTGGCGCGCGCGTTCAAGGTGGTGAGCGTGGGCACCTCGCGCACCCAGAAGAAGCTCGATCAGTCGGGCTGCGACGAGAAGGTGCTGGTCGAAGAGCCGTCGTCGTTCGCTTCCCGGTGCGGCGCCCCGATCGACGTGTGCCTCGACCTGGTGGGCGGCGCGTACTTCGCCGAGACGCTCGAGGCGATGGCGCCGCGCGGCACGGTGATGGTGGTGGGGCTCACCGCGGGCCCCAGCGCCGAGGTGCCGCTGCGCACCGTGCTGAGCAAGCGGCTGCACGTGATCGGCACCACCCTGCGCTCGCGCGGCCCGAAAGAGCGCGCCGCCCTGGCGCAGGGCTTCACCCGAACGCTGCTGCCGCTGTTCAAGCAGGGCCACCTGAAGGCCGAGGTCGGGGTGGTGAAGCCCTTCAGCGAGGCGCGCGCGGCCTTCGAGGCGATGGCGTCGAACGACACGTACGGAAAGACGGTGCTGACATGGTGACCCAGAGCTTCGACCCCAACGCCGCCGCGGCGCCCGACTCGGGCGTGTACGGCCTGTCGACCGAGCCCGAAGACGCGGCGGTGGTGCTGATTCCCGTGCCGTTCGAGGCGACCACCAGCTACGGCGGCGGCACCGCCGACGGCCCGCGCACCGTGCTCGAGGCGAGCCGGCAGGTCGACCTCTTCGACGTCGACACCGGCAAGCCCTACGAGGCCGGCATCGCGATGCTCGACGAAGACGAAGAGGTGCGGCACTGGAGCGACGAGGGCAAGGCGCTGGCCGCGCCGATCATCGAGGCCGGCGGCGGCGGCGACCCGGCGCCCATCAACGCGCTGTCTCAGAAGATGAACGACTGGGTGTACGGCCACGCCAAGGCCTGGTTCGCGCAGGGCAAGCTGGTGGGCGTGGTGGGCGGAGATCACTCGACCCCGTTCGGCAACATCAGGGCGTGCGCCGAGAAGTACGCGGGCCTGGGCGTGCTGCACCTCGACGCGCACGCCGACCTGCGCGAGGCGTACGAGGGCTTCGTCTGGAGCCACGCGTCGATCATGTACAACGTGGTGACGAAGGTGCCCGGGGTGAAGACGCTGGTGCAGGTCGGCATTCGCGACTTCTCGCAGGGCGAGTACGAGCTGATCGTGGGCTCGAAGGGCCGGGTGCAGACCTTCTTCGACTCGCAGCTCGCCCGCGCGCGCGACGCCGGAGAGAGCTGGCGCGACCAGGCCGACCGCATCGTCAAAGAGCTGCCGCAGCACGTCTACCTCTCGTGGGACATCGACGGCCTCGAGCCGACGCTGTGCCCCCACACCGGCACGCCGGTGCCGGGCGGCCTCACCTTCAACCAGGCCGTGGGCCTGCTCGACGCGGTCGTGCGCGCGGGCAAGCAGATCGTCGGGCTCGACCTCAACGAAGTGGCGCCCGGCCCCGACGGCGACGAGTGGGACGGCAACGTCGGCGCGCGGCTGCTCTACAAGATGATCGGCTACGCGCTGAAGTCGCGCAGCTCCCGTGTCGCGTGACACGGGGCCGGGGTACGCGGCGCAACCCCGCGAACCCACACCGCTCGAGCGTTGGAACCGGGCTTGCTGAATGCCCGGCCCATGACGCCTCCGCTCGGAACCTTTCGGCCCATCGCCCCGCCCGCCCCGCTGTCGCCCGACGCGCCGGTCGCGCCCGCCGCCCCCACCAAGGGCAAGGCGCCGGTGCAGAACGAGTGGGCCGACTACTTCGGCGACGCGTTCGACAAACAGGTGCCGAAAGACGGGTACCTGCGCTTCCAGGTGATGGCCGACGAGAACGGCAACCGGTACCCAGACCGGCTTCGCCTCGCCGACGGGCGGGTGGCGCAGGTGAAGCCGGGCATCGACGCCGATCACCTGATGATCACCGTGGGCAGAGAGAAGATCGCCGCGGTGCGCGACCACGGGGCGTGGTCATTTCACCTGAAGCTCCCCAAAGGCACCGCGCGCGACGGCGACGTCATCGACGGCACCGGGCAGGGCTGGCGGCCGCTCGACGCGAACGGCGACCTGCCCCGGGTGTTTCGCGAGGCCTACGCGGTCGCGAAAGACTTGAAGGACCCCCGGGTCGACCCGGCCACGGTGAAGAAGGCGAACGACGCGGCGCTCGACAAGAAGGCGCCGGTGACGATGAGAGAGGCCGACCAGCTGGCCGCGGCCCACGACGCCGCTGCGTCTGACGCGGCGAAGGCGGCGAACGCGCTGAGCGAGCGGCTCTCGAAGCTCGAAGAGCTGAAGTCGCACGGCGACGTGAAGATCTCGCAGGACCCGAAGACCGGCGAGCTGAAGCTCGAGCTGCGGCGCCCGCAGGGCACCAGCGACGCCGAGTGGTCGAAGCTGCAGCGCAAGTTCGGGGCGCGCCTCGACATCTTCGCGATGGACCTCGAGAAGCTGCGCCAGAAGGCGGTCGACGCGGCGGGCGTGCGCGACGCTGCGGCCGGGCACCTGATCGAGAAGCTCGAGTCGCCCGAGATGAAGAAGGCCTTCAGCGAGCTGCCCCAGCCCAAGCGGCTCGAGCGCTTCAACCAGCTCGCCGCGGGCCTGGTGGGCACGTCGGTCGGCGATGAGATGGGGCAGAAGCTGTTCGGCCTGAGCAACTCGAAGTGGCCGGCGGTGGCCGGCAGCAACGGCGTGCTCAAGCCCGACCCCTACAGCGTGGCGAGCGTGGTGCTGCAAGGGGCCTACGACTCGCCCGAAGCGAAGGGCCAGCTGAAGAGCCTGACCCTGGCGATGGCGCCGCACCTGCCCGACCGCTTCGGAATGAAGATTCCCGAGATGGTGTCCGAGCGCATGTTCGAGATCACCCTCGGCCGGCCGCTGACCCGGGAAGAGAGCAAAGAGGTCGGCAAGCTGAGCCGGGCGCAGACGCCCGAAGAGTTCGAGCACGTCGTTCACCCCGAAGGGCACAGCGGCAAGCTGGGCCTAGGCGGCGAGCTGCTGGCGAAGCTGGGCGAAGCGCCCGAGCACAGCTACCTGGCCGGCAAGCTCCCCGAGGGCGGAAGAGAATTCTGGGAGAAGGCGTCACCGAAGCTGCGCGCCGGCGCGGCGCTGTTCAGCACCTTCGCCGCGGGCCAGGCCTGGTCGAACCTGATGAAGCACGGGCTCAACCCCGAGACCGCCGCCGAAGCCGCCGAGGGCACCACCCGCGCCGTCGGGGTGTGGGCCGAGATCGGCCACTCGATGGGCATGGGCGGAGAGTGGATGACGAAGGTCGCCAAGGGCTCGTCGATCGCGGCGTCGGCGTTCGGCCTGATGCTCGACGTGGGCAAGGCGTACAGCGCCGAGAGCCCCGACCGGCGGGAGCACTACGTCGGCCAGGCGCTGCTCTCGGGGGTGATTCTGGGCGCCACCCTGCTCGACGCGCCGATGGTGGCGGTGGGCGCCATCGCGTGGAAGCTGCTCGGCGATGACCCGCCGAGCGAGTCGTACGACAAGGCGTACGGCCGGCTCGAGCGGGGCGTGCCCGAGGTGAATTGACTCGTGGCTCAGGGGCCGAGCGCATTTCTTGGCGGGCACGGGCACAGGCACGCAGGCGCGTGAACGTCGCACGAGGGGGGTGCGCGTGAGGCGGTGACACGAGCCCGGCTCTCGCTGCGTTGCCGCTTCAGGGGGCGAGAATGTCCCACCCGCAGGCCGCGGCGACCGCGGCGGCCTGGGTGTCGAGCTTGGCGGTGCAGAAGCCCTGGCTGGTGAAGTTGCCGGTCACCACCGTGTCCTTGGTGCAGCTGCAGGTGGTGGTGGTGCCGCTGACCGTGCAGGTGGCGCCGTAGGTGCTGCCGCGGCAGGTCCACGTGGAGCCGCAGTTGGTGCCGGTGCCGCCGCTGCTCTTCAGGGCGCACTGATCGGGCCCGCAGAAGAGGTCGGAGCGATTGGAGGTATCGGTGGCCGCGCACACCCCGCTCGAGCAGGAAACGCTCTCGCACTGCACGCTCGAGGTGCACGCCTGGTGGGCGGCGGCGGTGTGGCGGCACACCCCGGCCCCCGACTCGGCGCCCTGCAGATCGCAGTACAGCAGGCGGCGGGTTCCGCCCTGGTAGCTGTCGCACGAGGAAATCAGCCCATAGTCCTGCCCGGTGCACGCCTGCCCGTCTTGCCTGAGCGGCGCGCACTGCGCGGGGAACAGGCCGGCATCGGGAACCGGCAGCGAGAGCTCGCACACCAGGCCGGGCTTGCATGCCAGCCGGGGAGACGTGTCGCCGGCCCAGTCGAAGCTGCAGTCGCCTCCCGGCGCGACCATGCCCACCAGGGGAGCCCCGAAGTAGCCCGTGCTGAGAGTGCAGGCCTTCGCGTCGGCCTGGTATCGGGTGAGGTTCGCCTCGGCTGCGGCGTCGTCGAACACGACGCGGCCGTCTTTGACCGCGACGGCGTTGCCGATCGGAGGGCACGTGTGGTCGGCGAGGCAGGCCGCCATGTTGGGGTACTGGTAGCGGGCCTTGCAGTCGCAGCGAAACGCCGCCTCGCAGTCGATGGCGGCGACGCGCTCGCACAGCTGCTGGTACTTCTCTGCGGTGGTGCCGGTGAACGAGGCATCAGGGTTCTGTTGCTGATGGCCTCCGTCGGGCAGATCTCCCGCGTGCAGCTGCTGATCGCAGCCTGCCAGCACCACGGCCACCACCGCCCACTGCTTCATCGTCGCGTCGCTCATCGATTCGTACGTCCTCCCGCCTGTTGAATTGGGCGGTGCGAGAAAACCCGTCACTTCGTCTCGCGGGTCGCCTCGTCGATGACCGGGAGAAACATGCTCCCCGGGTACCTCGCGCGGAACTCGGCCGCCAGCAGGCGGGCCTCGGCGACGCGCTGCAGTGACATCAGGGCCTGCACCCGCATCGCCTCGCGCTCTTCGGCCAGCTCACCGCGCTCGAAGCCCTGAAGGTGCTGCTCGAGCACGGTGAGCGCCCGATCGGGCTTGCCCTCGCGCAGCGCGGTGCGGGCGGCGTCGAGCAGGCGGCGCTCTTCGCCCAGGTGACCGGGCGCGGGCGCCGCAGCCTCGACCTTCGGCTCGCGTTTGACCCGGCGTGGAGCTTCGGGGGCAGGCGCCGTCGGAGGAGGCGGCGGCTCGATCACCGGCTCACGCGCCACTGCGGGCTCCGGGGCCACGGCGATCGGCAGCGGCGCGGTCACCACGCGCACGGGAGTCGGAGCCAGCACTGCGTGCGCTCCTCCCCCGGCCACCGCGCCGGCGATGAACGCGGCGACCACGTATTTGGCGACGCCCGCACCGACCGCCGAGGCGCCCGAGGCCGAAGCCCCGGCCTTGGCTCCGGCGGCGGTGGCCGTTGCCGCCGCGGTGGGAGCCAAGGCCGCCCCGATGGCGGCGAACATGCGCGCCTCGACGTCGGCCGAAGGCGCCTCACCCGGCAGCTCGGCCAGCATGCGGCGCAGATCGTCGGGGAGCGGCGGCAGCTCAGACTGAGACATGAGACCTCCGGCGTTCTTGGGCGGCGGCGAAGGCGCGCGCGAACTGATCTCGGGCCAGGCGCAGCCGCGAGTAGGTGGTGTTGAGCGGAACGCCGAGGGCCTGGGCGATCGCCGGCACGCTCTCTCCCTCGAGATCATGCAGCGCCACCAGGGCGCGCTTCTCGAGGGGGAGCTCGTCGAGCGCCTGGTAGACCAGCTCTTTCGCCTCTTTCGCCAAGAGCGAGCGCTCGTGATCTTGCCGCTCGTCGGGCACCTCGGGCGCCGCTTCGGCCTCGGTCTCGCGCGCGTGGTAGGCGAGGCGGCGGTGGTCGGCGGCGCGGCGGTAGGCGATGCCCAGCAGCCACGGCCGAATCGGCTGAGCGGGGTCATACGCCTCGCGGCGCTGGTACGCGGTGAGGAAGACCTCCTGGGTGAGATCTTCCAGATCCCTCCCCTGGGCGCCGAGGCGGCGCAAAAAGCTCCACACCGGCTTGAGCTCGGCCCGGTACATCGCCTGGAAGTCGTTACCCAGGGGCTGTGGCGCGGCGGGCTCGGGCATGGCTCAGCAGCGTGTTGGGGCGGGTCGCAGAACCCGTCACTCGAAGTGAAAGACCGCGCCTGCGCCGACCAGGCCCATCACCGGGGGCGTCACCCAGGCCGGGGCAGCGCCGACCGTGATGGTGGTGCGCGTGAAGACGAAGCTGGCCTCGAGCAGCGCGCGCAGCGAGAGCCACCTGAGCACCTGGAGCTCGGCGAACAGCCGCGGCCCCAGCGCCACCACCAGGGCGGTGCCGTTCTGGGCGTCGGTGAGGCCGCTGCTGCCCACCCGCATGCCGCCCAGGAACAGGGCACCGCACAGGCCGACCACCGGGAAGTGGTAGCAGGGCAGCGCGGTCGCGCCGAGCACCTGGGTCGAGATGGCGCCGGTGCCGACCGCCGCCGAGCCAGGCGCCTCGACGCGCAGCTCGACCAGGCCGAGCAGCGGCCCACGCGACACCCCGATCGAGAGCAGCCCGCCGCCGCTCACCGAAGGCGCGGAGCCCAGCGTCGCGGCGCCCGACAGCGCCGCCTCGAGGCGCACCGGGGTGGGTGCCGGCGCGGGCGCAGGCGCCGGAGCGGCGGGCGCTGGAGTCGCGACGGGGGCCGGCGGCTCGGGGCGCGGCGGCTCGGGCGGCTTGCCCGAGAGCACCCGGGGGTCGATGGCCAGCGCGATGGAGAAGGCCACCGACTCGGCGAGCTCGGCGCAGTCGGCGGCGGTCGAGCGCAGCGCGCGCTCGGTGGGCGCGGCGTCACCGGCGGTGCGGCGCACGGTGGCGCGCCACGAGCGGTCGGCCTCGAGCGAGAAGCTCACCGCGAACGCATCGGGCTTCGGGTCGGAGAACGGGTCGGAGGCGAGCCTCGCCCGCACCGCACCTTCGAGCGCGGCACCCTCGGGGCAGCCCTCGGCGCCGGCCCCGCGCGCGACGTGGAGCTGCGCGGCGAGCGCGAAGGTGAGGCTTGCGGCCAGCGCGCCTATTCGGCGTTCCAGTCAGAGGCGGGCAGCACCTTCCAACCGGTGTCGATCTTCCCGCCCTTGAAGCGCAGCACGCGCAGCGGCCACTCGCGGGGGGTCTTGTTGGGGCCCTCTTTCGAGGTCACCGTCCACCGGTGGAGCTCGAGCGAGTACTTGCCGCTGTTGCCGGCCTTGGCCAGCACCGCGCGCATCGGGTTCTTGGGGTGCCAGTAGACCTCTTTGCCGACGCGGCTGGCGTAGGCGAGCACCGGCGCGGCCTTCAAGAAGACCTGGGCCTTCTCGAGGGTGGGCTTGAGCAGCTTCTCGGCGTCTTCCTTCGACACCTCGGTGACCTTGAGGTCGTCGCCGACGGCCTCGGCGCCCATCAGCTTGGTGAGCGCCTTGCGGCCCGCCTTGTCGAGCTCGTTCATCATCTGCACGGCCTTGCCGAGATCGCCGTCTTCTTTCTTCACCTCTTCGGCCTTGAGCTCGGCGTTCTCGAGCGTGAAGAGCTGGGCGTTCATGGTGACGCCGCCGAGCAGCAGATCTTTGCCGGCCTCGTCGCCCTTCCCCGTCAGCGCGTTCAGGTAGGTGGTGGCGACCTTCTTCGCCTCGTCGTCTTGGGCGAACGCGGGCGCAGCGACCACCACCAAGGCCAGAGCAAACAGGTTTCGCATCAGCCCTTCTTAGTGGATTCTGCGCGCGCCATGAACGCTCTTCTGTGGGTTGCCGCCCTGACCTTGGGCGACGTGAACAGCCGCCGCGATGCGGTGGTGCAGGTGGTCGAGAAATTCTCTCCCGCGGTGGTCTACGTGGGCACGGTGCAGCTGGTCGAGCGCAGCTTTCGCTCGATGTCGCCCCTCGACGACTTCTTCTTCGGGCCACGCGAGCGCACCGAGGCCATCGAGGGCCTGGGCTCGGGCGTGATCGTCGACCCGGCCGGCATCATTCTCACCAACGAGCACGTGATTCGCGGCGCGTCGCAGATTCACGTCATTCTCGCCGACGGCCGCAAGCTCGACGCCGACGTGGTCGGGTCCGACAACGACAACGATCTCGCGGTGCTGAAGATCGTGGCCAAGGGGCCGCTGCCGGCCGCGAAGATCGGCAACTCGAACGACCTGATGATCGGCGAGAAGGTGATCGCCATCGGGTCTCCGTTCGGGCTCAAGAAGACGGTGACGGTGGGCGTGGTGAGCGCGGTGGGCCGCTCGTTCAAGGCCGACAACCGCGACTACGACGACTTCATTCAGACCGACGCGTCGATCAACCCGGGCAACTCGGGGGGCCCGCTGCTCAACATCGACGGCGAGGTGATCGGCATCAACTCGGCGATCTACGCGGGCGGCCAGGGCATCGGGTTCGCGATTCCCGCCGACAAGGTGAAGCGGGTGGTCGCCGAGCTGTCGCAGTTCGGCAAGCTGCGGCCGGCGTGGGTGGGCTTCGAGGTCGAGAACCTGAACCCCAAGGTGGCGCGCGCCACCGCGTGGGACCGCACGTACGGCGCGCTGGTGGTCTCGGTCGAGCCGGGGTCACCGGCCGAGGCCGCGGGCGTGCAAGACGGAGACATCGTGGTCTCGGCGGGCGGCCACCAGGTCGACGACGCCAACGAGCTGCGCGCGCGGCTGAAGAGCTACCCCGCCAAGGCCGGCTTCCCGCTCGAGGTGTTCCGCGACGGCAAGACGGTGCCGCTCACCGTCACCCCCGCCGAGTTCCCGCCCCGGCTCGCCGACGAGCTGGGGTGGAAGCGGCTGGGCTTCCGGGTGAAGGCGGCGGGCGGAGCGATCACCGTGGCGGCGATTCGCCCCGGCTCGAACGCCGCGAAGATCGGCTTTCAGCCCGGAGACGTGATCTCGAAGGTGAACGGGCGGGCGATCGCCAGCGAGAACGACTGGCGTGAGGCGCTGGTCTCTTCGCGCGGCGCGTCGTCGGTGCTGATTCTGGTGCGGCGCGGGCGCGCGGGGTACCACATCACCCTGCCGTTCTAAGTTGACGTGCTGCAATAGGCCCGTAGCCTTTGGGCAATGGCAGTGCGCTACCAGGCGATCGGCCCCCTCCTCGCCGGTGAAGGCAGCCGGGCCTTTCTCGGCCTCGAGATCTACGACGACGGCCGCTCGTACCCGGTGGTGCTGGTCTGGCTGCCCGAGGCGGCCGAGGCCGACCCCGCCCTGCTGGCGAAGATCAAGCGCGAGACCGAGCACGCCTCGAAGCTCGATCACCCCAACATCGTGCACGTGCACGGCTTCGGTCAGCTCGACGAGGGCCACGCGCGGGTGGTCGAGTATGCCGACGGCGAGAGCCTGCGGAAGATCATCGAGCGGGCCGAGAAGATTCCCCCGCTGATGGCGGCGAAGATCGCCTGCGACGCGGCCACCGGGGTGCACTACGCGCACGTGGCCGGCAACGACGACGGCACTCCGCTGATTCACGGAGACGTGCGGCCCGAGACGCTGCTGGTCTCGTTCAACGGCGTGGTGAAGATCACCGGCTACGGGGCGCTGGCGTTCGCGCCGCGCGAGATGGGTGGCCAGCGGGTGAAGGGCCGCCGGGTGCACACCGCGCCCGAGCAGATCATCGGCGGCCGCGAGAGCTTCTCCTTACAGACCGACGTCTACCTGCTCGGGCTGTTGATGTACGAGTGCATGACCGGGCAGGTGCCCTTCTCGGATCAGGCCGAGTTCTTCGACCACGCGGTGCTGACCCTGCCGCTGCCGCCGATGACGCCGGGCCTGGCGCCCGAGGGTCTCGAGGCGGTGCTGCAGAAGGCCTGCGCCAAGAAGGTGAACGATCGCTACCCCACCCCGCTGGCGTTTCGCGAGGCGGTGGTGGCGGCGCTCGGGGCGCTGCCGACCAACGAAGAGCTCTCGACGTGGATGAGGGAGCTGTTCCCCGGCTCCGACGAGACGCGCGCGGCGCGGCGGCAGACCATCGACTCGGCGATCGCCGAGGCGGCGCGCAAGCTGTGGGGCGAGAAGGCGGCGCCGGCGGCGCGGCCCGAGAAGCCGCCAGATCACACGCCCATCGCCACCGCAGCGGTGACGCGCGCTGCGAATGCGCCGAAGGCTGCGGCGCCGCCCAGGCCCTCGGCGCCCGACCGCAAGGCGCCCGAGCCGGGCATCAAGATCTCGTACCAAGAGCCCCAGCGGCCCGAGGCGACCGGCCCGCGGCTGCCGTGGGGGCTGGTGCTGGCCGCGGTGGTCGGCTGCTTCGCGGTGTGGTGGCTGATGAAGGGCTCAGACAAGCCGCTGCCGTCGGTCGAGCACGGGCTGCCGGCGCTGATCGATGCGGGCAGCAAGGCGGTGGCGGTGCCGCAGCCGGTCGAAGACGCTTCGGTGGCGGTGGTGGCGCCCGAAGATGCGGGCGCAGAGCCTGCCCCGGTCGCGGCCCCTGCCCCGGCGATCGTCGATGCGGGCGGCGCGGTCGCGGCCGTGCCGCCGGTGGTCAAGCCGGGCCCGACCGGCCTGCAGCTCGACACCCGACCGGCCACCGAGGTGACCATCGACGGCAAGCCGTACGGGAGAACGCCGATCAAGGTCGAGCTGACTCCGGGCCGCAAGGTGGTGAAGCTCGAGAACAAGGAGCTCGGCATCAACACCGGGCGGGTGTTCACGCTCAAAGAAGGCGCCACCGAGGTCGAGAGCATCGCCATCGGCCAGGGCACCGTGGTGCTCACCGCGCCCGAAGGCGCCGCCGTCTTCATGGACGGGAAGCGAATCGGCACCGCGCCGATGAAAGAGATACCCGTCTACGAGGGTGCCCACCGCGTGCTGGTCACCGTCGGCAAGGCGAAGTGGAGCGAGCCGTTCACGCTGCACGCCGGCGAGAACGTGCGCTTCAACGTCGAGCTCGAGTAGGCGCACGAGAGACCGCGCACCCTGAGCCCGTCGAAGGGTGCCGTCGCTCGCCGAAGGCTGCAGCGGCGCATGCTCCCTGCTTCGAGGCGGCCCGAACGTGGCAATACGATGGCGTAGGTAGCGCTCGAGCCTTCGACGGGCGACAGCGGGGTTCGACAGGGCTCACCCCGCGCGGTCACGGTGGTTGCCGAGCCGGGCGTCACCGCGGCTTTCGCAGCCGGGCCAGCTCGGCGAGGGCGTGCTCGCGTTGGGCGCGGCTGGCGTCGGCAGCGAGCACGCGCTGGTAGGCGGCCACCGCGGCGTCGACGTCGCCCAGCTCGCGAAACACGTCGCCCATGGTGCTCATCAGCGAGGCGGTCGGCGCCTTGCTGGTGAGCCAGCACTCGTCGAGCACCTGCCGCGCCTGCAGGGGCTCCCGCATCGCCCCGAGCGCGGCGCCGAACTGCTCGAGCGTCTCGGCCCACACCACGCTGCGCTCGCGCGGGCCGGCCCAGTACCAGCGAAAGAGGTCTCTCCACTGCTCGAGCGCTGCGTCGCGGCGCCCGGCCCGCCACGCCGCCTGGGCCTGGGCGCCGCGCCGCTTCACCTCGTCGGAGCCCGGAGGCCCCGGCAGCGCCCAGGTGCCGTCGTGCTCGCAGGGCGCACAGGTCGAGGTGAGCGCCTCCGACACCAGCAGCACGCTCTTCGAGCCGGCCAGCGCCAGGCGATCTTCGAGGGGCGCCAGCAGCGGCGTGTCGTCTTCTCCGAGGCACTCGCGCAGCGCGGTGGTGAGCTTCAGCCCCGCGCTGGGGCTCTTCGGCGCGTCGACCCGGCCGGCCGAGGCGGCGACCCACCCGCTGCCCAGCTTCGCCTGATCGGGCCCCGAGGCGAGCTGCTCGGCGTCGAGCTTCACCGGCACGCGCACGGTGCACCCCGCCAGCGCCGCGCGGCGCAGCTCGTCGCACGAGCCGAACGGCTTCTTCGGCCACTCGCTCTGGGCCAGCCGAACCTGCACCCCGCCGCCGTGGCGGTAGAGCACGCGCATCGACTTCACCGTCTCGAGCGGCGGGCACGCCTCGAGCTGCAGCTCGCCGGGCCACACCGCGCCGCTGCTCGCCTCGACCGCGAACAGCTCGCCGCGAAAGCCGTCGTCGTCGGTGCGCACCGCGTGCACCAGCGCGAAGGCCGAGCCCTCGACGTCGAGCCACTGCTCGCGCAGCACCACGCCCTGCGAGACGAACCCGGCCCAGGCCTTCGACGCGTGAAACGCCGCCCGCGCGTCGAGCGCGCGCGCCGGAAGCGCTGCGAACAGCGCCACTACGACAAGGGTTGGTCGAGCACCTGACACAGCTGTCTGAACGCCTGGGGTTTCTCTTGCTTGAGCACGATCGCCGCGGCGTTCGCCGCAGCCTTGACCGCCATTGGCACGCCTCCGCCGTACTCTGCCCACTGCCCGCCCACCAGCAGGCGATCGACCGGAGTGCGGTAGCCCGCCACCTTGGCCTTCATGTTCGCCTTGGTGGTGCGCTGCGCCATGATGGTGCCGTCGCGGTTGCCGGTGTAGCGCAGGTGGGTGATCGGCGTCGCGACGTCGAGCAGCTCGATGTGCGCCTTGAGCCCGGGCGCCACGCGCGCGTCGACGCGGTCGATGATCACCTGGGCGTAGTCGCGCTTGAGCTGCTGGTAGGCCGGGCCCCGCTCGAGGTCGGGGCCGGTCTTCCACCGGTCGGCGTAGCCGATGTGCGCCTCGCAGTAGACGGTGACGGTGCCCTTGCCGGCCGGCGCCAGCGAGGGGTCGCGAATCGAGGGAGCGAGAATCGACAGCCCCGAGGTGTGCGGGTCGCCGCTGTTGTGCTGCTCGCGCGGCACGCCGTCTTTGGTGAGGAAGATCATCTCTTCGCCGAGGCCCAGGGCCCGGGGATCGCAGTCGAGCCCGATCGAGAGCGTGACGCACGAGTTGTAGAGCTCGGCGGCGCGGTAGCGGGCCACCAGATCGTCGGGCACCGCGCCGCTGGGCAGCAGCTGCGTGAACAGCGCGTCGAGATCGCAGGCGCCGATCACCCAGCGTGCCTTCACCTCGCGCCCGTCGGCGAGCTTCACCCCGCTCACCCCACGCTGGTCGGTGGTCACCGACTGCACCGCGGTGCGCAGCGCGACGACCGACCCCAGCTCGCCCACCCGGCGCATCAGCCACTTGATGAACGACTGCGAGCCACCGCGCGGAGGCCGCTGGAAATCGCCGGTGTACGCCCAGCCGATCGGCACCAGGCACGAGAGAATGTCGGGCTCGCTACAGAAGATCTTCTTCAGGTCCTCATCGTGGAAGAACTTCGACAGGGCCTTGCAGTCGCGGTCGCCGACCAGGCGCCAGAACGGGTAGCTCCAGCCCATCAGCTGTAAGCCGCGGCCGACCCACTCGGGAAACGAGAGCGTGTCGGCGGTGCGCATGTAGCGCGCGTAGCCGGTGATGCGCTCGCCCAGCACCCGCGACAGCTTGAAGAAGCGGTCGAGCCCCTTCGCCTCAGAGGGGAAGTCTCTGGCCAGCTGCTCCTTCAGCGCGTCGGGCTGGTGGGTGAGCAGGTAGTCGAAGCTGTCGCCCTTGTAGCGGCGAATGCGCTCGAGCACGGGCGCCTCGGGCGGGTCGTCTCCCAGCGAGTGAAAGACCTTGTGCACCATGCCGCCCCTGCCGCACTGGTTGAGCCAGTGAATGGCCGAGTCGAAGACGAAGCCCTTGCGGTGAAAGCCGGCGAGGTAGCCGCCGGGGCGGCTCTCGCGCTCGAGCACCACGGCCGACAGGCCGGCGCGCGCCAGCAGCGCGCCCGCGGTGAGACCGGCGACGCCGCCGCCGATGATCGCCACGTCGCACTGGGTCGGAATCGCGGGCCCCGCCATCGCGGCGACGAGCTGTAGCCCCCTCACCGGCCCGGTGTAAATCGCCAGAGGCCTTTGGCCGCGGCTCTCACGGCGCAGCGAGCTCGACCCCTCGCCCGTTCTTCCGGCCCCTGCTAGACGTCGCAAGCGCATGCACTACGACATCTTGATCGTGGGCAGCGGTATCGCGGGCTCGTCGCTCGCGCTGGCGCTGCGCAAGGCCGGCCTGAGCGTGTGCGTCATCGAGCGCGACCAGCACCCACGCTTCGCCATCGGCGAGTCGACGGTTCCCTCGACCACGCTGGGCTACGACTACCTGGGCCGGGCCTACGGCATTCCCGAGTTCCACCAGATGTCGCACTACCTGGGGCTCAAAGAGCTGGGCCTCACCGGCTACCCCAAGCAGCACTTCTACTTCGCGCACCACAGCCCGGGGCAGCCGCTGAAGCCCAACGAAGAGCTGATGTACGAGACGCTGCAGCTGCCGCTCGGCCCCGACGTGCACGTGCTGCGCGCCGACACCGACGCGTTTCTGGTCTCGCGCTTCGCCGACTACGGCGTGCAGTACTTCGATCGAACCGAGGTGGTCGACTTCGGCCGCGACGGCGACGACGTATGGCTGAGCGTCGCGCACGAGGGGGCGACGCGCCGCATCACCGGGCGCCTGGTGGTCGACGCCAGCGGTCACGCCTCGTACTTCGCGAAGCGCTTCGACCTGCGCGACGCCGAGCCGCGGCTCAAGACCAACACGCGCACCCTCTTCGGCCACTTCGCCGAGGTGCCGAGCCTGGAAGACACGGTCGGCGCGTCGAACCCGGCGTTTCGCTTCAAGCGGCACGGCGGCACCCAGCACCACTGCTTCGAGGGCGGGTGGATCTGGGTGATCCCCTTCGACGACGGCATCACCAGCGTGGGGCTGCAGCTCGACCCGCGCATCTGGCCGCTCGACGAGACGGTCTCGCCCGAAGAAGAGATGAAGCGCGTCTTCGCGCGCTTCCCCACCGTGCAGGCGCACCTGGGCCAGATGAAGCCCACGCGGAAGATCGTGCGCACCGGGCGGGTGCAGTTCACCTCGAAGACGATTCTGGGCGACGGCTTCGTGCTCACGCCGCACGCGGCGGGCTTCATCGACCCGCTGTTCTCGACCGGCATCACCCTCACCCAGTCGTTCGTGTCGCGCTTCGTGCCGGCGGTGAAGCAGGCGCTGCAGAAGGCGCGGGTCGACACCGCCGACTTCCGCCCCATCGAGCGGGCGTTCTTCCGCGAGGTCGAGACGATCGACAACATCGTCAGCGGCAACATGAAGGCGTGGGGCCACTACGACACCTTCAAGCAGTTCTGGCGCATCTGGGGCTACGCCACGATCGTGCAGTACACCGCGCGCATGGTGGGCAACCACTCGAACGCCGAGGGCTGCACGCTGATGTTCGGAGCGGCGATCGACAAGTGGCGCGACGCGGTTCGCCAGATGAACGAGACGGTGTTCGGCGAGCCCAACGGGCCGGCGCTGGCGGCGAAGCTGAAGGCGATGATGGACGAGTGGCCCCACCCGCACAACCAGGCCAACTACGAGCTGGGCTCGAGCCGCGCGTGCAGCGTGGGCATCGAAGACCCGCCCTACTACTTCCGCTGGCTGAAGTGGTTCGTCTACGAGAACCCGGCGGTGAAGGCCGACCGCAGCATCTTCCGGCTGATGGCCTGGGGCGCGCGGCTGTTGGGTCGCATGCTGATGATCAAGCTGCGCTACCGGCCGGGCGGGCTCGACGCGTACTCGCGCGGCGTCGACACCATTCGGGCGCTGAAGGTGCCGCGGGCCGAAGCGCTGAGCGAGGGCGCGGTGGCCGCCGCCCCCGCGTTGCCGACCTCACACCAGGCAGGCTGAAGCCGTGAAGCCGCACGCTCCACAACACTACCGAAGAGCGCTCGGGGCGCTGCTGCCCGAGGCGCCGCGGCGCGACCCGTGGCGGCTGCTGCAGTTCTGGGCGCTGGTGGCGGCGTTCGTGGCGCTGCAGCTCTGGGTCTACAGCGCTCCGTCGTGGCCGCTGGCGGCGCTGGCCTCGCCGGTGCTCGCGCTGATTCTGGTGGCGCTGTTCATGCTGCTGCACGAGCTGATGCACTACGCGATCGTCGGCTCGCGCCCGCTGGCGTGGGTTCACGGCTTCATCGCGGGCTTCTACGCGGGGCTGACCCCCGACTCGTGGAAGCACGAGCACGACGCGCACCACACCTGGCTGGGCCAGGCGATCGACGACCCCGACGCCGTCTACGATCTCGAGACCTACCGCGCGCACGGCGGAGTGCGCAAAGGGGTGGTGCTGCTGCCCGGCAACCACAGCCCGCTGAGCGTGGCGACCCGCCCCTTCTGGTGGATGGCAGTGCACGCGCAGCTGCTGTTCGCGCGCTACCTGCAGCAGCCCAACGTGAGCCGCGGCAAGAAGGCGCTCGCGGTGGCGGTCTGGGTGTTCGACGTGACCGCACAGCTCGCGCTGATGGCGTGGCTGGGCGCGCGCTACGCGGTCTGGGGCTTCCTGGTGCCGGTGTGCCTGCACAACCTGGTGCTGATGTACTTCCTGCTGGGCACGCACCTGACCTCGCGGCGCACCGCCGAGAGAGACCCCCTGCTCGGCTCGCTGTCGATGACCTTCAACCCGCTGTGGGGCTGGGCGTTCATGGACTCGGGGAGACACACCGAGCACCACCTGTTTCCCCAGACCAGCCACCGCAAGCTGCGCGAGGTGACACGGCTCTTGCGCGAGCGCTGGGCCGACCGCTTTCAAGAGGTGCCGTTCGCGGCCTCGATTCGCGCGCTCGAGACCAGTGGCCGGGTCTACGTGGCCGACGACGTGCTGTGGGACCCGGCGCGCGATCGCCGCTTCTCGACGTGGGACCGCGACGGCGCGGGCCGCCTGGTGCCGCCTTCAGAGCTCGGCGCGACGGGCGAAGCTGGGGCGACCGAGCCGCAGAGCTGAACCGGGGGCAGCGCTTCGGGCACGGGCACGCAGCGCGTGGACGTGGGACGAGTGACGTGAGCGTCGAAGGGTGAGGCGCGCTCAGCTCTGCTTCATCTGGCGCTGGCGAATCATCGCCTCGTAGGCACGGCCGACGGCCTGCGAGAGAATGAGCAGCTCGCCGATGTCGGGCGGGGTCAGCTGGTTCGAGCCCTGATCGACGTAGACGATGTGCACGAGCTTGCCGCGCACCAACAGCGGCATCATCACCACCGACTTGGGCACGCCGCCCTTGAGCAGCTTGTAGAACATGGCGGTGCCCTTGCCGCCCTTCATCGGCCCGACGTAGTGGCTCTTGGTCTGCAGCACGAGGCGAAACGAGCTGTTCTCGCGCAGCGAGACGCCGATGCGGCGCACGGCCTTGTCCATCACGCCCTTGCCGGCGCCGCGCCAGCCGGTGAGCAGCTCACCCTGCACCGAGAGAATGAGCGCGCGGGCGAACTTCGAGACCGCGAACCGCAGCACGTTGCGGGCGACGTCTTCGCGATCGACGCTGCGGGCGACGGCCGCCTGGGCCTCGGCGAACGAGAGGGGCTCGAGGGGCGCCGGCGGCGGCACCCCGGTGAGCGACGGCCGGGGAATGGTGAGCGCGGGCGAGCTGGGCTCGACGATCTCGCCCTCGATGGGCACGTCTTCTTCGGGCTCGTCGCGCCCCGCGGCCGCCTGGGCGTAGAGGTTCGCGAAGTCGTCTTCGTTGATGAGATCGCTGACCGCCGCGGGGCTGGGCCCCTGCTGCTCGGCGACCGCCTTGGGCGGCCGCAGGGTGTTCATGTCGAGCGGGCGCAGGGTGCGGTACGCCTTGCAGTGCTTGCGCAGCAGCTGGTTCATGCGGAACTCGGGGATCACGACCGGTACCACCCGCTTGCCCGCCTTGAAGCTGAGCTGATCGAGCGGCTCGATGCGGCGCGGGTCCATCACCGCGACGGTGAGCCGGGTGGGCTCGACGCGCATGGGCAGAATGTCGTGGTCGTCGAAGAAGCTGGCGTCGCCGATGCCCATCGCGGCGGGGTCGGGCTGCATCTCGCCCGAGGCGTAGGCCACGCCGTACTGCTTGCCGAGCATGCGGGCGAGCTCCTTCTCGGGCAGGAAGCCGAGCTCGACCAGGTTGGTGCCGAGGCGGCCGCCGTGAACGACCTGGGTCTCGAGGCCCTCTTCGACCTGGGCCGAGCTCACCAGCTTCTCTTCGACCAGCATTTCCCCGAGCCGCGCCACGCTTCGGGTCTCTATAACGGATCGTGAGGGTGATGGCTCAAGCCGATTGAGTTGCCCTCGGGGTCCTTCACATAGACCGTCCACTTCGATTGTTTCTCGATGGGCACGCCGGCGCGGGCGAAGTGCTCGAGCCAGGCCGCGCGCTCGTCGCGGTCGATGCGCAGCGCCACCATCGACGGGCCCAGGGTGCCGCGCGCGCCGGGGCGCAGCTCTTCGATCGCCAGAAAGGTGCCGTCGCTCGAGGCCTCGATCCACACGCTGCGCAGTGAGCCGTCGTCGCGGCGGTACCGCACCCGCTCGGGCAGCCTGAGCACGTCGCGGTAGAAGGCGGCGACCTTCTCGACGTCGTGAACCTGAATCGCGACGTGATGCAGACCCAGGGTGCGCATCAGAAGCTGCTGGTGAGGGTGACCGCGCCGCCCATGCCGTCGTCGGGCTCGACCGAGGCCGAGAACCCGCCGTGCAGGTCGTAGGTGCGCATCGAGGTGCCGTCCATCGTGACGCGTACGCTGCGCAGCGTCAGCGAGCAGGCGCCCAGGGCCATCACCGAGCTGGCGCTCCAGTGCTTGCTGCCCTCGGTGACGTCGATGGTGCACTCGGTGTCGCCGTTGCCGCCGCTGTAGCTGCTGGTGCCCGGAGTCGACGAGATCACGAACTGCGCCGAGACGGCCGGCGACGCGCCCGAGCCCGACGACACCTGTAGCGTGGTGCGGTTGGTCGACTGCACCCAGGTGGCGCTGCCGAACGCGCACGGCACCGAGCCGGTCTTGCCGCCGCTGAAGGCACACATCGCGGCGGTGTTCGAGCCGCCGCCAGTGCCACCGCCGTCGCCGGGGCCAGGGCCCACGTCGGGGGTGCAGGCATACATCGCCGCCACAGTGAGACCGAACGCGGTTCCCAGTGCTCGCATCGAATTGCATGCTAGCGCCATCGGTGGTCGCGGTAGAGTCTCGAGTTCGCCCATGGAAGATCGCCGGGCCATCAATCGGCTCCCCGTCCCTCGTGTCCTGGTGAAGATCAGCACCCCCGAACGCATGCGGGTGGCCTACCTCAAGGATCTCAGCGAGGGCGGCGTCTTCATCAGAACCGACAAGCCCCTGCAGCTCGAGCGCGTCGTCGACGTCGATCTGCTCGCGCCCGGCCGCGTCGACCCGATTCGGCTGCGCGGTCGCATCACCCGGGTGCAGAACGACGAGGCCAGCCGGCTCGCGAACCTGCAGGGCATGGGGGTGAAGTTCATCGAGCTCACGGCCCAGGCCGACGCGGCGCTGAAGGGCCTGGTGCAAGAGTACGCGCAGGCGCGGCCGGCGGTGCCGGTGGCGTCGCAGGTGCCCGACAGCCAGACGGTGGCGCTCAAGCAGGCGCTCGAGACCAGCGAGGTGCTGCGCACCACCCTCGCCCAGCGCGAGAGCGAGCTGCAGCAAGAGCACGACCGCCGGCAGGAGCTCTCGGTGCGGGTGCTCGCGCTGACGCAAGAGCTCGAGGGCGTGAAGACCCGGGGCAGCGACGGCCAGACCATCGCGCTCGACGCGCTGAAGGTCGAGCTGACCGCGGCGCGCTCGGAGCTGAGCGAGCTGAAAGAGCGGCTCAAGCAGGCCGAGGCCAGCGCCGAGGGGTACCGGCAAGAGCTGGCGGTGCTCGAAGAAGACGACGCGTCGACGCGCCGGCTCGCCGAGACGCTGGCCCAGGCCAAGCAGAAGCTCGAGGTCGAGCTCAAGCGCTCGCGCGACGAGCTGAGCCAGCACGTGAGCGCGATCGAGGCCGAGCGCTCGAGCGGCAACGCGCGCTCGGCCGAGACCACGCGCCTGCTCGAGACCGAGCGGGGCAAGCGCACCGAGCTCGAGGGCCGGCTGGAAGAGCTGGCCGCGCAGAACGAGAGCCTGAAGACGCGCATTCTCGAGATGGAGCCGATGCTCGACCAGGCCCGCCAGCACGTGAACGGTCTGAGCCAGGCGGTGACCGAGGCGGGCGCGGCGCGCGCCCGCATCGACACGCTCGAGAAGGCGCTGAGCGAAGAGAAGCAGCGCAGCGCGCGGCTGCAGAACCGCGAGCGTGAGCTGCGCCAGCTGGTGGCGGCGATCTCGGCCAAGGGCGACGACGTGGTGGTGATGGACGACGGCCTGCAGCAGACAGTCGAAAGCTCGGGGCCGCCGGTCGACGACGTGCCGCCGATGCCGCTGCCTCCGATTCCGTCGCAGGCGAGCGCAATTCAAGACGCGATCGGCGACGTGCTGGGCAAGCCGTCGGCGGCGGCCGAGGTCTTCGACGAGCCGTCGGGTCACACCCAGATCATGATGCGCATGCCGGCGATGCCCCAGAGCCCGGCCCCGCTCGACCCGTTCATGGACGAGCACAAGCCCGGCCAGACGCTGGTGATGATGACCATGCCGGAAGACGAGACGAGCATGGCGGGGCTCGAGCTCGACCCGCCGCTGCCCAGCGAGGCCCCGGCGCCCGCAGCGGCACCCGAACCGGCGGCCGCGGTGGGCGCGGGGTCGAACGACATCGACTCACTGCCGGTCGAGGTCGACTCGCTCGACGTCGACATGGCCGACTGGGGCGGTCAGGCGATCGCGGTGGGCCCCGCGCCGGGCCAGCAGCAGTTCCTCGAGCGGCTGCGCCAGAACGACAAGCTGGTGCGGCGCCCCACCTTCTTCGAGTACGCCGCGGCCGACAAAGACGAAGAGCAGGTGATCGGCAGCCTGATGGGCGGCGACCGGCTGGAAGACTTGAAGGTGCTCTCGCGCGGGCAGTGCACTCCCGAACAGCTCGAGTCGCACCTGCTCAAGTTCCATCAGCTCGGGCTGATCGGCTTCGACGGCTGAAGCGCTGACCGATGGCCGCCATACTCATCGTCGAAGACAACGCCGATCTCGCCCAGCTGCTGTCGTCGGTGGGAGAGATGAAGGGCCACCTGACGCGGGTGGCGCTCTCGGGCACCGAGGGCCTGGTGGCGCTCGGTCAGCAGCGCTTCGACGCCGCGGTGGTCGATCTCTACCTGCCCGACGTCGAGGGCCGGGTGGTGCTCGAGCGGCTCAAGGCCGCCAAGGTGCCGGTGTTCGCGATGAGCGGCGTGTACAAGAGCGACACCTTCGCGCGGCAGGCGGTCGAAGAGCTGGGCGCGGTGGCGTTCTTCCAGAAGCCGTTTCCGATTCTCGAGCTCTTGCGGAAGATCGAAGAGCTGACCGGCGCGCCGAAAGTGCGCCCACCGGTGCCGCCCGAAGAAGCGTTCGACGCCATCGCCGAGACGGTGACCATCACCGAGCCGCCGATGCCCGAGTCCGAGCTCGAAGAGGGTCAGGTGCTGCCGGTCGAGCTGGCGCCCATCGACACCTGGGAGCGCACCTGGAAGGCAGAGTCGATGCGGGCCCGGTCGGCGGCGCCGGTGCGGCGGCAGATGCTGCGGTCGGGCTCGCTCAAGACCAACAGCGTGCCGCACCTGCTCAACGCCTGCTACCAGGCGCGGCTGCGCGGTGACCTGCTGGTGAAGCACGGTGCCTCGGCCGCCATCAAGGTGATGAGCCTCGAGGTCGGGCACGCGGTGTACGCGGCGAGCAACCTGGCCCACGAGCGGTTCGCGCGGTTCTGCGCGCGCAAGGGGCTGTTGCCCTCGGGAGATCTCGAGGCGGTGGCCCAGCTGGCGAAGGAAGAGGGCCTCAAGACCGGCGACGCGATGGTGCGCCTGGGCATCTTGGACGAGGTGAAGCGGCGTCAGCTGTTGGAAGATCAGGTGAAGGAGATCATCTGGTCGACCTTCGCGTGGGCCGAGGGCGAGTTCGCGTTCGCGCCCGACAAGCCGCTCAAGACCGACGTGGTGAAGATCGCGGTGTTCCCCGGGCAGCTGATTCTCGAGGGGTGCTTGCGGGAGCCGCTGATCGCGCTGCGCTCGCGGGTGAAGCTGTCGATGAAGCTGTTTCCCGCGGCCGACCCTCCGTATCAGCTCGAGGAGCTGAAGTTCTCGGGGGAGCAGGCGCAGGTGATCGCCTGGGCCGATGGCACCAAGACCATCGCCGACCTGGTCGCGCTCACCGACCTCGATGAGCGGGAGACGCTCGGGTTGCTCTGGGGGCTCATGCAGGCGGGGCTGCTCGAGCAGCGCAGTGAGGGAAGTGCTCGGTCGCGGCGCGTGAGCTTCGGTTTGTAGAAGCCGGGGGTCGGGCTTCGGGCTTCGGGCTGCGGGCTTCGAACGACCGTTACCGGGAGTTTGCGGGCGCGGGCGCGGGCGCGGGCATGTGACCTAGCCTCGCCACCCGTCGCGCACTGCAGAGGCCGGCAGGCCGGCACCGCCCAAGAGCGCCACCAGCGCGGGGTAGGCCCACGACTCGTCTCTCGAGACCGCCGCTACGGCGGCGATGACCTCGCGGTTGCGCCGTGGCAGCACCAGGCGGCGGGCGCGAAGGCGCAGGAATGGGGCGCCTTCGCCTTCGCACAGGTCGACGTGTGAGAACACGGTGCGCTTGCCGGGCTGGGCCGCCGCGTGGCGGAAGACCGCCAGGGCGCGGCGCTCGGCTTCGGTGAGCGCCTCGTCGGTCAGCGGGCGGCGCCAGCCGGCCACCACCGTGCCGGCGAGGGCGCGGCCCAGGCGCTCGGCCGACTCGAAGAGGCCGCGCAGCGAGAACAGCGGGCCGCCCCGCACCGCGGCAGGCGGCGGCGCGAACGACACGCCGAACAGCTGCTGCAGCCTGGTGCGCTCGGCGGCCGAGAGCACGAAGATGGGCTGCTGGGTCACCGCGCTGGCCGCGCGCGCGTGGGTGTCGACCGCCAGCGCGCTCTTGCCGGCGGCGTGGTGCAGCAGCTGGTCGATCGAGGTCCATTCGAGGGCGTGGGTAGGGCCGTAGAGCGCGGGGAGCATCTTCACCCGCCGCACCGCCGGCAGCCGCGACAGCTTCGGCGAGCCGAGCAGCAACAGGCGCACCCGCTCGCGGTCGGCGGGCTCGAGCCTGGGCATCTGGCCGGCCGCCGCCAGCGCCAGCTCGAGCGCCTGGGCCTCGACCGCCTGCAGCTCGGGCTTGAACGCCTCGCGCAGCTCTCCCGCGCCGATCTGCCGGGTCGACCGCTCGCCCAGCTCGACCGCCGCCTCGACCGAGAGGCCGGCGGGCAGCACGGTGTGGGTCGCCACGACTCCCCAGCGCAAGAGCCACACCCGCGCGGTCTCGGCGCTGCGGGTGAGCGCCAGGGTGCCCTGCACCGGCTCGACCAGCGGCACCTCGATGATGGCGTCTTTCGCGCCCCGAGAGAGCTCGGCCCCGTCGAGCACCACGCTGGCGGGCGCGAACCGCACCGCCACCTGCAGCCACGTGCGGGCCTCGCCAGCGTCGAGCGTCGCGCCGTCGACCTCGATCACCGTGCCCTGGCGCGGGAGATCTGAGGCGCGTGGCTGGCCCAGCCGCAGCCGCTCGACCCCGTCTGACACGATGCGCAGCCCGGTGCGCGGCAGCCCCGCCAGCGCGATCAGCCCCACCTCGCTCTTGCGCTCGAGCTCGAGCAGCGCGCGGTGCCGCGCGCCCGCCGCCATGTCGGGGTTGAGCAGCACCTGCAGCGCCCTGACCGTTTCGCCGTCGAGCGGCGCGCCGTCGTCGGCCACCCGCACCGCGTGGCGCCCGAGATCGACGTCGACCCGCGCCGCCCGGGCGCGCACCGCGCGACGCACCAGCTCGGCCGGCACCTGCCAGCTGCCGCCCAGCTCGGCCTCGGCCAGCTTGCGAATCTCCGACTCGACGTCGATGGTCAGCAGCTGATCGACGTCGAGGTTCACCGGCGCTGCCGCTCTCTCGCGGCGGGGTGGTAGCCGTCGGGCTCGGCCGAAGCGACGTCGCCCACCGGCTGCTGCACCGGCTCGCCCCCAGACGGCGCCGGCCCCCCGGGCCCGGCATCTTCGAGCAGCGCCGCGCGGGCCAACCCAGCGAGCAACCGCGCGCGTCGGGTCGGCTCGAGGCGCAGCCACGCCGCGAGCTGGTCGATCACCGAGAACAGCGCCCGCGCCGGGCGTTCGCGGCTCAGCTCGCCGGCGCGCTCGAGCCACCCTGCGTCGCCGTTGATCACGACCCACCGTTCGTTCTTGGTGCCGGGCACCCTCAGCACCGCGGGCTCGCGCGAGACCTCGGCGCTGACCATCACCGTCCACGGCTCGCCGCGGCGGTGGAGCTCGGCGTTCACCCGCTCGAGCAGGCGCGTCACCCGGGTCGAGCGGAACAGCAGCTCCCAGCGGTCGAGGTTCACCGCCCCCAGCGCCTCGGCGACCACCTTGCCCTCGGGGCGGCGGGCGTCGAGCACCACCCCGCCCGCTTCGACGGCCAGCCGGCTCAGGTCGAGCAGCACCTCGCTGAAGTAGAGCTTCTCGGCCGAGGCCAGCCGGTAGGCGCGATCGAGCGAGATGGGGCCCCGGCCGAGCACCGGCACCAGCGGCTGCTCGAACAGCGCCGGCACGTTGGCGAAGGCGTCGGGCCGGGCCAGCGCGCCCTGCAAGAGCTTGGAGACGTCGTGAGACGCGTCGAGCTGCACGCTGCGCGTCACCTTGGGCCGCAACAGCACCAGCGCCAGGGCGAGCAGCGGCGCCAGGCCCAACAGCCCCACCGCCGGGGGTGGCACCTTCCACCCCGGTGACGCCGGCACCGCCGGCTGCGGGCATGCAGGGGCGCCGCCCACGAGGTCGCGCCGTACGCGACCGAGCGCCCGGCCACCGGCACCGGGCCGACGCTCGGGGGCGCCGCCGCCACCTTGGCGGCACCGGCGTTGAGCGGCGCCGAGGCGTCGGTCACCCGCCACCCGTCGACCGCGCGGTATTCGACCCACGCGTGGAGCACCGGGTCGGCTGCGCCGTTGCGCCCCACGTACCCGACCGCCAGCCGCGCGCGCACGTCGGCCGCCTGCAGCAGCATCGCCAGCAGCGCGTTCTGCACGTCGCAGTCGCCCGCGCCGACCTCGAGGGTGCGGCTGACGAAGTCGCCGCCATGGCGGCGGTGAAGGCGGTGCCGCGCGTTCACGCCGGGGTCGTTGCTGTACGTCACGTGCTCGGCCACCCAGCGGCGCAGCGTCTCGACCTGGTCCAGGGTGCTGAGGGCGCTGACGTCAGGCACCTCGGCCGGCATCACCTCGGGCACGTGCAGCGGCGCGGCCACCGGGGGCAGGCCCGGGCCGGTCTGGTACGAGACGCTCGCCCGCGAAGCGCCGGCGGCCCACACCACCGGCTCTCCCTCGCGGGTCCGGTAGACGCGCGCGGCGGCTCCGTTCCACACCACCGTGGCCGGGTCGATCACCTGACCGGTCGGCACCGGCAGGCGCACCCAGCCCTGCTCGGCGTCGAGCCCCAGCGCCACCCGCACGCAGTCGGTGGTGCACGGCCGCGAGGGGAACCGCTCGCTCACGTCGCGCGGCGCGAGCGCGGCGGGGTCGTCGGGCCGCTCGAGGTGCAGCGCCGAGAAATAGAGCGTCTGGTTCTGCGGCCAGTACTGGAGGTCGGTGAAGGTGGGGCTGGCCGGGAGCGCGTCGGTGCGCGGGCCCCGGTAGCGGGTCGAGGGGTCTCGGTAGGGCTCCAGCGGAGCCGCCGCGCCGGCGGGGGTGACCCCTCGCGAAGGCAGCGGGCTCGCCGCCAGGCCGCCCTCGGGAGCGCCGCGCCCCGCCAGCGCCGAGGCGACCCACGCCCCGCCGCCGAGCACCGCCAGGGCGGCCGCGGCGGCCAGCGCCGGCCGCAGCGCGCGCTTGAGCAGCGGCACCGGCCGCGAGAACTGCAGCTGCCGCTCGATCAGCCGCGCCAGCTCGCGCTGCGAGAGGGCCACCGCCTTGCGCAGCGCCCGGTCGTCGCGCGCATCAGAGCGCGAGCGCACCAGGCTGAAGTGATCTCCATCGAGCAGCACCTGCGGCGCCAGGCCATCGAGCATCGGGTCGAGCTTTCGGCCCTGACCCTTCTCGTCGGCGGGCGCCGAGAGCAGCTCTTCGACGTTCGAGGCGCTGCGCACGTGCAGGCCCTTGCTGAACAGCTCGACCCCCGGCACCTCGCCCAGGCCGACCACGCCGCGCACCCCGTTGCGCTCGAAGGTGGCGCTGGGCGCGGGCAGCGCCATGGTCTGGGTCACCTGCTCGCCGTCGATGGTGACCTGCAGGGGCTGGTGCCGATCGGCGCGGGTGGTGAGGTAGCGGCCGTGCATTCGCGCCGCGCGCTTCACCTGCTCGGCCACTCCGGGGGTGAGCCGCTTGACCAGCACCACCTCGGTGCCGTGGCTGCGCGGCAGCGGTTGGGCCGAGGCGGCGCGCTGCAGCGCGCCGTCGAGCGTGACCTCCCACGGAGCGCCGCCCTTGGGCCACGAGCGAATGACGATCTGCGAGGGCTCGAAGCGCAAGATCGACCAGAACCCCACCCCGAAGCGCCCGGCCGCCCCCTGCTGGTTCTCTTTGCTCGAGGCGTAGAGACGAAAGAGGAACTGGCGGGCGTGCGCCTCGGTCATGCCCGCGCCGTCGTCGCGGCAGGTCAGGCGCACCAGGCCGTCGCGCTCACTCACCTCGAAGCGCACCGAACGGGCGCCGGCATCGCGCCCGTTCTGCATCAGCTCCCGAACGAAGATCCACGGGTCGGCTCCGTAGCGCTCGGCTTCGAACCACGCGCGGTCGCGGAACTCCATCGTCACGGGAGGATAGCGAAGGTGCCCGGCCGATTCACTTCGCGCCGCCGGCGAGCTTGCTCACCTTGTCGCCGAAGCGCTCGACGTTGGCCAGCCACGAGGCGGCGTTCTTCACGTAGCGGCCGGTGCCCGCGGTGTCCCACTTGTAATAGAGGCGGGTGAAGCCGCCGTCGAAGACCGCGCGCTTGCCCCCCCGGTCGTAGAAGCCCGCGACCAGGTTGCCCTCGTGCCCGTAGATCAGCGGGGTGAGCACCTCGTTCGGCTGAATGGTGGCGATGGTGATGCCCTCGTAGATGTTCTCGAGGCCGGTGGTGAGCAGGTGGCCGGGAATGAGGCCGGCGGTCGCCTTGCCCTCTCTGCGGCCGACCGTCTGATCGCCCGGCACGTTGCCGAGCATCTTCACGCCCAGCAGCGCCTGCCCGACCGCGTTGGCGTCGTCGTAGCAGGGCTCGTTGTCGCCCCAGATGTAGACGCCGTGGCCGGCGTCGAAGAACTTCTTGATCGCCGCGAGGTGGGCTTCGCCCAGGTGGCGGCCGTAGCAGTCGGCGATCACCCACAGCTGGTTCGACTTCTCGAGCGCGGCCGAGAGTTCTTTGGCGGGCGGAGGCTCGCGCAGCCACCGCACCACGTTGAAGCCCTTCTCTTTCAGCGCGGCCTTGGGCGCGGCGAAGTCGAACTGGCCGTCGACGTAGAGCTGCAGCACCGCCACCGTCTGGCCCTCGAACGCCCCGTCGACCGCGAGATCATACTGGTTGCCCTGCGCGTTTCCGTAGCCGTCTTTGGCCGCCGGGCGCACCACGGTGCGGCTCCTGGTCTCGCCGGTGCGGTCGTCTTTGTACTCCTCACGCGCGGTGACGGTGGGCGCGTTGACGCCGGCAGAAGGGGTGTACTGCGCGAACGCCGGCGCCGAGAGCGCCAGCAGGAACAGGGGCATGAGCGTGGTTTTCATTCTCGGCCTTCAACGCACCGGGCCCCAGCCGGATCTAAAAAAGGCGGAAGTTTTTTCCCGACTCGAAGTGCTAGGAGAAAGGCATGTCCACCACCCTCCGCGTCGGCGGTGAAGTCGATGCGTTCTGTACGAAGTGCGAGCTGCTGCTGGCCCACACCATTCTCGCGATGGTGGGCCCGAAGATCATTCGCGTGCGCTGCAACACCTGCATGGGCGAGCACGCCTTCCGCGGGCAGGTGGTGCCCAAGAGCGCCGCGAAGCCCCGCGCGAGCCGGGCCAGCACCTCGGCGGCAGAGAAGGCCGAGAAGATCACCATCGCGTGGGAAGAGCGCCTCAAGAGCACCGACCTCACCAAGGCCCGCAAGTACTCGCCCAAAGAGTCGTTCGCCGCGGAAGAGGTGATGAACCACCCCACCTTCGGCTACGGCATCGTGTCGGCGGTGCGCGGCGACAAGATCGACGTGGCGTTCAAGGCCTTCGAGAAGACGCTGCTGCACAAGCGGCCCGATGGGCACGCGGCGCGGCCGACCTTCGGCACCAAGCCTGCCGCGGCGCCGCAGCCGGTCGATGAGGGTGCGGCGCCCGACGCGGCCTCGACTGGCGACGCGGGCGGTGGCACGGTCGCCTCGTGAAGCGCGCGCTGCTGCTCGTCGGGGTGGTGCTGACCGCTTGCCCGGGGAACAACTCGGCTCCGTGCAGCGACGATGCGCAGTGTGCCAGCGGGCAGCGCTGCCGCCGCGGCGCGTGCGGCCCCAGCTGCCTGAACGACGGCGAGTGCGGCACCGAGCAGGTGTGCCTGAGCGGGCAGTGCAAGCCGCGCCCCGAGTGCGGCGCCGACACCGACTGCGCCACCAACTTCACCTGCACCGACGGGCGTTGCCAGTGCAGCTCAGACGCGGCGTGCCAGGCCAACCAGACCTGCCAGGCCGGCACGTGCGTGGCTCAGAAGCGCTGCGAGGGCGACGCCGACTGCGCGGGCAGCGGCAAGCGCTGCGAGGTGAGCCAGGGCCTCTGCCTGCCGATCTGCACCCTGCCCCAAGACTGCGCGCCGAACCTCGACCCGCGGGTGGCGTTCACGATCTACACCTGCGTGGCGGGCACCTGTACCCGCCGCTGCCTGAACGACGTCATCTGCGGCGGCGCGGGCCTGATCTGCAAGGCGGGCCTGTGCGCGGTCGCCGAGTGCGCCACCCAGACCGACTGCCCGATGGGCCAGTACTGCACCAGCGCCACCTTCGGCCGCTGCCTCTCGTTTCAGACCTGCGCCTCGACCGCGACCTGCCCGGCGAACAGCGAGTGCAAGGCGTTCGACGCCGCCAGCTGCCCGCCGGGCTTCGACTGCGCCCAGAAGATCTGCCAAGAACTGCCGCGCTGCCTGATCGACGGCGACTGCGTCTCGACCACCGGCATGATGACCACGCAGACCGGCTACTGCGCGCAGGGCCACTGCCAGCCCACGGTGAAGTGCGCCGGCGCGTCGTGCGGCGCGGGCCTCGAGTGCATCGCCGGCACCTGCGTGCCCTCGACCTGCCGCGGGCACGGCGAGTGCGGCGCGGGCAAGGCGTGCGTCGACGGTGCGTGCGCCTCGGCGCCCAGCGCGGTCGAGCTGATTCAGCTGCGGCTCAAGCCCCACACCGCCACCGTCGAGGTGGGCGACACGGTGGCGCTCTCGCTGGTGGGCGTGGCGCTGGGCGGAGCCACCTACCCGCTCGCCACCGGGGTGTTCACGGTGATGAACCAGACCGGCTCGGCCACGGTGAGCGGCAACGTGGTGACCGCGGTGGGAGAAGGCACCGTGAAGGTGACCGCCACGGTGCCGGGCACCACCGCGCCGTCTCCCGAGATGACGCTGACCATCTACCCGCACGTGGCGCAGGGGCGGCGGGTGATCGTGGTCGACGCGGCGAGCCACGCTCCGCTCGCCGGCGCCAGGGTGCGCGCGTGCGAGGGCGCGGCGTGCAGCGACGGTTTCACCGACGACGCAGGGGTGGCGCTGTTCCAAGACGCGGGCAGCGGCGCCGCCGACTTCACCGCGGTGGCGCTCGAGGTGCGCGCGGGCGACGGGCTGCCCCGCTACGAGAGCGCCTCGGTGGTGGGCAGCGCGGCCACCGACGTGTACCTGCCGTTGCGCGACAACCCGGTGCATGGCCGGGGCGGCTTCTCGGCCACCATTCAGTTCAGCGACGTCACCACCACCGGCGACTACTGGGCGGGCTTCGCCGCGGCGAGCGTGAGCGACCTGCCCTCGTGGGATCTGCAGCAGCTGTTGGGCGACAACTTCTTCGTCGAGATCCCCACCCTGAACCAGTCGATACCGGTGCCCGGGCCGGTGGTGCTGTACACCTCGCCGGGCTTCGGCATACCGATGGAGGTGAAGAGCCGGTCGCTGGGCTTCGCCGAGAGCGGCGTGCGCAACGGCATCGCCTTCGCGGGCCGGTCGGACGCGACGGTGGCCCTGGCGCTGCGCTCGACCGACTTTCTCTCGTACCTGGGGGCCTTCGACTTCGCGCTGCAGCTCGACGTGCCGGTGGGCGCGTACGCGATGGTGCCCGATGCGACCGACGTCGACGGCGACGGGCTGTGCGCGAGCATGAGCCGCTGCCCGATGGGCACCGAAGACGTGCCCGACTACGCGCGCTTCGCGCCGATGCAGCTCACCCCGCGGCGGCAGCAGCAGCGGCGCACCGAGGTGGTGGTGCCCAAGCTGCCCGGCACGCTCGACCAGGTGGTGGTGGCGGCGATCGAGACCAGCCCCGAGGGCGGCGTCACCCCCACCGGCTTCTCGTCGAAGACCGCGGGCGCGCCGGGCACCGACGGCACCCGGGCGGTCGACCCGATCGTGCTGCGCAGCGGCCCGCCGTACGGGGGGCTCGAGATCTCGACCCCGGGCGTGTGGGTGCTGGGCGCGTCGAACGACGGCAACTCGAGCTCGGCGCGGGTGACGCGCGGCCCGACGCTCGCCCCGCGCACGCTGGTAGCGCCGCTGCTGCCGGTGCCGCGCAACTGCAGCTATTCGGCCGCGACCCACGCCTTCACCGCGGGCCAGCCCGAGTGGTCGAGCGTGTACTCGAGCGGTGGAGAGCTGGCCCGGGTGTCGATCACCGGCACGCAGAGCCGCCACACCATCTACTTCGCGATGCAGAGCGGGCAGACCGCGGTGCCGGTGCCGTCGCTGCCGGCGGGGCCGGGGCTCGACCCCACGCTGCAGGCCGACCCGCGCCTCGAGGTGGTGACGGTCGATCTCTCGAGCCAGGTGGGCTCGGTCGACGACACGTTCACCCTCGCCGGGCCGAACCTGGGCTCGCTCGAGCAGGTGATCGACGGCTACGCGCGGTTCAAGCGCTGACCCACCGCAACGTGCCCGGCGTTCAAAGCGCACCCCGCCAAGTTGCAGTCGCCCCGTTGCGGCCCTACCCTCGCTCACCGTGACCCACAGGCGGGTTCCATCTTCGACGGGCGGTCAGCCCCGAGAGCGCGTGTCGCGCTCCAGCGAGGTGCTGCCCGCCGAAGAGACCGACCCCAACGCGCCGCCTCCGGACAGTGGCTCGAGCGCGTCGGAAGATCGGGACGACGCCTTCGCCGAGTCGCAGAGCGGGCCGGTGACGCTCGACCCGAACGTGCCGGTGGTGTTCGTGGGGTTCGACGACGGCAAGCTGCGCCGCCCGCTCGCCCTGGGTGAGAACGGGCTGCCGAAGAGCGCCAAGTACACCTTCGCGAAGCTGGCGATGACCTCGCAGACGATGCCGCTGATGCCGCGGCAGGCGGAAGACTGGTTCAACACCCACATTCGCGACGGGCTCGAGAGCAAGGGCTTTCGGGTGGGCTGGGTGCGGGGCGATCGGGCGTTGATCTCGACCCGCGAGCACCCGGCCGGAGAGCTGATCACCTTCGTGCGGGGCCTGGGGGAAAAGAACCCCGCCTACATCGCGCTGTGCTGGCGCAACGAGGCCGGCAAGGCGCGCGAGCAAGAGGTCACCCAGCTGTCGGACGAGGGCGGCGGGGCGAAAGATGACCCGCTGCGTAAAGCCCAGGCCGAGATCGCGCGCCAGCTGGCCCGCGAAGAGCAGGAGCACGAGGCCCAGCTGCAGCGCGAGCTGCGCGATCGGCTGCGGTTCGAGCGCTCGGGCAAGAAGGGCTGACCGGCGCTTTCGGCACGTGGTCACGGGTGCGCAACGGAAATTCTCTTCCGAACGGCCGGCGTTGAACTAGCGTTCCGCCCTCAAATGGCCGCTCAAAAAGAGCCGATCATCGGGGTCGATCTGGGGACGACGAACTCGTGCGCCGCGATCGTCGACGGCGATCACAACGGCGTGCCCCACGTGAAGCTCATTCCCTACAAGGGGGGCGAGTACACGGTGCCGTCGATCTTCGCGATCGACGACAAGGGCAACGAGCTGATCGGCTACGAGGCCAAGCGCCAGTGGCAGCTCAACCCGAAGAACACCGTGTACGGGGCGAAGCGCCTGGTGGGCCGCAGCTTCCGCAGCGACATCGTCGACACCATGAAGAAGGTGGTCGGCTACCAGGTGCGGCCCTCTGCCGACAACAAAGAGGTCGTGCTCGATGTGGCGAAGAAAGAGTTCTCGCTGCAGGAAGTGAGCGCCAAGATCCTCAACAAGATTCGCGACGTCGCGTCGAACTACCTGCGGGTGCCGGTGCACCGCGCGGTGGTGACGGTGCCGGCGTACTTCACCGACCGGCAGCGCCAGAGCGTCAAAGACTCGGGCAAGCTGATCGGCATGGAGGTGGTGCGGATCATCAACGAGCCCACCGCCGCCGCGCTGGCGTACGGAGTCGGCAAGGGCCTCAACGAGAAGGTCGTGATCTACGACCTGGGCGGCGGCACCTTCGACGTCAGCATCATCGAGATTCGCGGGCAGGTGTTCGAGGTGAAGTCGACGGGCGGAGACATCTTCCTGGGCGGCATCGACTTCGACAACGCGATGATTCACTACGTGCTGCGCGAGTTTCAGCAGAAGACCGGCATCGATCTCAGCCAGGACCCGGTCGCCATGCAGCGCATCAAAGATCTCGCCGAGCGCACCAAGATCGACCTGAGCTCGCGCGAAGAGGCGCCCTTCAACATTCCCTTCATCACCATGACGGCGCAGGGCCAGCCGCTCAACATCGAGATGAAGTTCACCCGCAAGCTGCTCGAGCAGCTGACGGTGGACCTCATCGACCGCACCCTGAAGATCGTGGCGCGGGTGCTGGTCGACTCGGGGCTGTCGACGAAGGAAATCGACGAGGTGATGCTGGTCGGCGGGCAGACCCGCATGCCGATCGTGCAAGACCGGCTGACGAAGTTCTTCGGCAAGCCGCCCAGCAAGGGCGTGCACCCCGACGAGGCGGTGGCGATCGGCGCCGCGCTGTACGCCCACTCGCTGCAAGACGACACCAACCTGCGGCTGCAGCTGCTCGACGTGATCCCCATGGCGATCGGGCTCGAGCGCGGGGCGACCGAGCGCGGCGGCCCCGACTTCCACATGATCTTTCCGCGCAACGCGGCGATTCCCAACGCGAAGCAGATCATCGGGACCACCAGCGCGGACAACCAGACCGAGCTGATCATGCGCATCTTCCAGGGTGACAACGAGCACGTCTCGAAGAACGAGCTGCTCGGCGAGTTCACCTTCTCGGGCATTCGCCCGGCGCGCGCCGGCGAGGTGCAGGTCGAGATCACCTTCGACGTGAACGTCGAGGGCATCTTGACCATGTACGCGCGAGATCCCTCGAGCGGCAAAGAGCTGAAGACCACCGTGCGCGTCACCTCGGCGTAGCAGGGCCGACCGATACCGTCAGGTGGTCCGTGCGTTCACGTCGGCATGGCCCTTGCGCAAGGGCGCCGCCACGTGATGCACATCACCTCTACCGTGCTCGAGCGAACCCAGCCCGCGGCCGCTGCGCCACCGCTCGGGGGCGAGGCGACGATCGAGGTGCCCTCGGCGTCGCCGCTGCGGGCGTTCAAGAACCGCGACTTCCTGCTCTTGTGCGTGGGGGCGTTCATCTCGAGCGTCGGCACGTGGATGGAGCGGGTCGCGGTGGGAGTGTGGGTCACCGAGACCACCGGGCTGGCCGCCGCGACCGGGCTGGTGACCGCGATGCTGTTCGTGCCGGTGGCGGTGCTGGGGCCGCTGGGTGGCGCGTTGTCTGACCGGGCAGATCGCAAGAAGTGGCTGTTGTGGATCACGGTGGCGCAGGCGGTGATCGCCGCCCTGCTCGCGGGGCTGGCTTCGCTGCACTGGCTGACCGTACCGCTGGTGTCGCTGCTGATGTTTCTCACCGGGTGCGGCTCGGTGCTGCTGACCGCCGGCTTCAACGCCGCGATCGCCGACCTGGTGCCGAAGAGAGACCTGACCAGCGCGATGTTCTTGAACTCGGGCCAGTGGAACCTGGCGCGGGTGGTGGGCCCGCTGCTGGCCGCGCCGGCGATCGCGCTGGGCAGCACCGCGCTGGCGTTCTGGCTCAACGCGGTCAGCTTCGGCGGGGTGCTGGTGGCGGTGGCGTACCTGAGGCCGATACCGCGCCGGGCCGACGCCCGCGCCGAGAGCCTGAAGGTCGCGTTGCTCAACGGCGCGCGGGTGGCCCGCGATGACCGCGGCATCTCGTCGGCGCTGACCATCACCGCCCTGGTGGGGTTCTTCATCGCGCCGTTCATCGGGCTGGTGCCGGTGTTCGCGCTGCAGGTCTTGAGAGAGGGCCCGGCGGCGGCCTCGCTGCTGGTGGCGGCGCAGGGCGGCGGCGCGGTGGTGGCCGCCCTGCTCTCGGCCTCGCTGCTCGACCGGGTGGGAGCAGGACGGTGGATGCGGCTCACCTGCATCGCCATCACCGCCGTCACCGCCGCGTTCTGGGTGACGCCGAACCTGACCGCCGCGATGGGCACCATGCTGGTGCTGGGGGCGGTCTACCTGTCGGTGGTGACCGGGTGCGGCCGCGCGGTGCTGGGGCGCGCGCCGCCAGGCACCCAGGCCCGCATCGCGTCGCTGTACCACGTGACGTTGGACGCGACGTACGCGCTGGGGCTGATCATCGCCGGCGCCGCGGCCGACGCGGTCGGCCTGCGCAAGGTGGGCGTGGCGGGCGCGCTGCTGTTCGGTGCGATTCTCTGGGTGCTCGCCGTGCGCCGCCGAGACATGTTCTCGGCGCTGGAGTGAGCGAGCGATCATCGTCAGAGCGATCATCCTGAGCGGAGCGCGAAGCGCTTCAGTCGAAGGATGCCGTCGCAGCTGGAACGCGAAGCGCCGCATACTCCGGGCTTCAAGCCGCAGAGCAAGCGCCCTTCTACGATGGAGTATGTGCGGCTCAGCATTCGGCGAGCGACGCCAGGGCTCGACGTCGCTCACCCTGACCGCTCTCGAACGTCTGTCACGCTCTGCAGGCTCTCTCGGAAGCCCGCCGCACCCTACAGCCCGCGCGCGCGCAGCAGGGCGATCAGCGAGGCGTAGAAGTCTCGGTGGCTCCAGTCGTTGAACAGGCCCGGGCTCTGGCCGAACAGCTGGCCGATCTCGTCGAGGTGATCGGCGGGCACGCAGCCCAAGAACTCGCCCCAGCGGGCGCTCGAGACCGTGACCAGCCCGTCGTTGGGCTCGGGGTCCAACCAGTTCTTCTCGAGGTACAGCTCGGTGGGTTGGAGCCCCGAGTTCACCGGGTCCAACGTCGAGTCCCACTTCGAGATGAACGGCGGGCGATCGGCCGCATCGCAGACCCCCCTGCCGCTCTTCAAGCCGCTGCGGCCGGCCACCGAGAGGTACGGCACTCCCGGCGCATCGGTGTAGCGGGCGTTGAACGGCACGATGCCAGCGACCGAGAACTGGCCGAGCGCGGTGAACAGCGAGGTCTCTTTCTGCGACGTGCTCCACAGCGCGCCGCCGATGAAGCGCACCAGCGAGTCGACCGCCGCGCGCGCGTCGGGGTCTGACACCGCCCGGCTGCCCAGGTCGCCCACCGGGCTGCCCCGGTGCGGCGTCGCCACCGTCACCACCGCGGCCACCAGGTCGGGGTGCTCGTGCGCCACCACCCGCGCGTCGAGGCCGCCCTGCGAGTGGCCGATGATGATCACCTTCGCGGCCCCGGTCTCGTCGAGCACCCTCTGCACCGCCGCGAACAGCTGGGCGCCGCGGGTCGCCGAGTCGTTGAACGGGTCGACCGCCGGAGTGAACACCTGCTTCTCGCCGCGCCGGGCGAGATCGTCTCTCACCCCGTAGAAGTAGGTCAGCTGGTCGACGCCGGCGAAGGCGTCGAAGCCGAAGAAGCCGTGCGCCATCACCACCGGGTATGGCGGGCCGTGCTTCTGCACCGCCATCTTCCGCTCACCGTAGCGGGCCGGGGCGACCCCCACGACCTGGCCCGGCTCGTCTTCCAGCCCGACCAGCCCGGGCCCCGTACAGCCGCACGCGATGAGAACCGCGACCCAGACCAGGCGCATGACGGGGCGGACACTGCGCCGCGCTGACCCGAGAGTCAAACCAACTGGGTGACCGAGGCCCACACCGCGAAGGCCAGCATCGCCAGCGAGGCGCCGGTCGCCGTCCACCTTCGCGCGTCGCCGGGCTCGCCGAAGGTCATCAGCATCAGCGTGAAGCCGGCGCCGATGTAGCCGACCTGCACGATGGTGGGGCCGCCGGCGAAGTAGCCGCAGGCGACCTGCGCCAGCGCGCACATCTGCGCCAGCGAGCGCGCCGGCCCGGCCGAGACCAGCAGCATCATCGCCACGCCCATCTGGGCGGCGGCGAGCGCCAGCGGCCAGGTGGGCTCGGGCGCGCCGCTGAAGCCGCCCACGCAGCGCACCACCCAGGTGAAGGTCGCCGCCACCAGCACCACCGCGGTGGGCACCGGGTGCGCGTCGACGGCGCCGGTGATGCCGCCCAGCGTGGTGCGGGTGGCCTCGAGGTCGGCCTCGTCTTTTCGAACGTGCAGCCCCCCACCCCGCCGCGCGCGCCGGTACAGCGGGTTCTCGGCGAACCGGGTGTGGCAGTTGGGGCAGGCCTCACTGTCTTCCGGAATCGGGCCTTGGCCGCAACTCGGGCAGAGGGTCTCGGCCATGGCTTCTACGGGGTAAAGTGCGCCTTGCGCTGCACCCACGACTCGCCGCCGCGGCCGTCACGCACCACCACCCAGAAGTCGACGTCGGTCTCGACCAGCGCCGCGGTGCCGCCGTCGAGGCGCGGCAGCCAGTTGCTGCGCGGCTTGTTGAGCTCTCCGGTGAAGTTGGTGCCGCCGCTGGTGGTGGGGGTGAAGCGGCCCAGCGAGGTGTGCCAGCTGAACTTCCAGCTCTCTTTGAGGCGCACCGGGGTGAGCTGAAAGCTGTTCACCACGTAGTCTTCTTCGAGCGCGGTGAAGTCGTCGGGCACCATCTCGAGCTCTCCGCTGCCCAGCGAGAACGACCGGGTCGGGCCGCCGTCGAGGCTCTCGGGCCAGCTTTCGCCCAGCACGTTGATGCCGGTGATCTGCGGCTGCACGTTGGCCTTCTGATCGTCGAACAGCTTGCACGAGTAGACCATCAGCTTCTGCGCGAACACCTGCTCGGCGCCGGCGGTGACGTGCAGCACCACCGGCATGCGGAACCCGCCCAGGCCCTTGAACGAGTCGCGGTTCAGCACGTCGAGCAGCAGCGGCTGGCCGCCGTCGCCGCTCAAGAAGCCCTGCAGCGTGCCGCTGGAGAAGGTGATGCCCAGGGGGGCGGTGAAGTCGAGGGTGCCCGGCTTCATGGTGCCCGCGGCGAGGCTGACGAAGCCGGCGTCGACGCAGGTGAGGTCAGAGGTGTCGGCGCAGGCGCGCAGCTCGTAGTCGATGTCGCGCCCTTCAGGGTCGAGCACCAGCCACTGCATGCGAATCGGCACCGCGTACGAGGCCAGCGCCAGCAGCGAGGCGTTGGGGTTGAACATGCCCGCGTCGAACGAGAAGCCGGCGTCGCCGCCGCCGCCCAGGTTGCCCAGGCCTCCGCCGAGCAGGCCGGCGCAGCTGGGCGCCATCACCTCGGGCGGGCTGAAGCTGGCGGCGATGACGCGCAGATCGTGCACCTGGCTGGCGTCGTCTTGCGGCCCGAGGCACCCGGTGAGGGCGAGGGCGAGGAGCGCGAGCCTCTTCACAGCGACGCCTTTACGCCCAAGATGGGGAGAATGGGGATGCCGGGCACCGTGTACTCCTGGCGAGCGCGGTAGTCGGTGATGGTGCCTTCGATGTTGCGCTGGTTGTAGACGTTCTGCACGTCGAGGTAGAGCCCGAGCGTCCACCGGTCGAAGACGAAGTTCTTGTCGAGGCGCAGATCGAGCTGGTGAAAGGTGGGCTGGCGCGCCGAGCGAAACGGCCCGCGCATCGACGAGAAGGCGTTGGCGTCGTTGCGGTACAGATCATACTGGTGCATCAGCGGCGTGGTGGGGTTGCCGCTGACGAGGCGGAAGCGGCCGCCGAACTCCCAGCCACCGCAGGCCACCTCGCGCGAGCAGAAGAGCGGAATGCGGTACGAGCCCACCACGATCAGGTTGTGGGTCTGATCGTTCGGGCCGATGTAGACGTCTCCGCCGTTCACGCCCTCGACCGAGCGGCTGAAGGTGTACGCCACCCAGCCGAAGAAGTTCTTGGTCACCTCGTGGCGCAGCAGCACCTCGAGGCCGTACGAGGTGCCGTAGGCCGTGTTGCCCGAGCGCAGCTGGGTCACCGAGCCGTCGGGGTTCACGGTGCGCTCGCCCGGGCCGACGTTCTCGTAGCGGCGGTTGAAGTAGCCGGTGACGTCGACGTTGATGTTCTCGGTGATCTTCTGGCTGACCCCGAGCGACGACTGAAACGCCTTCTCGTGCTTGAGGCCGGGGTTGCCCAGCGGCGCCGGCGCCATGTTGAAGGCCGCCGGAGGCTGCGTGTACAGGCCGACGCTGCCCTTGATGGTCGTCCAGTCTTTGATGGCGTGGTAGCGAAGCCACAAGCGCGGGTCGAAGGCGTGCAGCGTCTGCCCGTAGATCACCGCGTGCGAGGCGCGAACGCCGGGCGTGAGGGTGACGGGGCCGACGCGGGCATCGGCCTCGAGGTACAGCGCGCCGTCGAAGGTGTCGGGGCTCTGCGCGATGCGCTGGGTCTCGGTCTTGGGCTCGGCGCCGGGGAAGCCGACGTACTGGTCACCCGAGAGCACCGGCAGCTTGGCCTCGCCGATCAGGTGCTCGTCGAAGATGTCGGCTCCGGCGCGCAGGGTGAGGAAGCTGGCGAGCTCGACCTCGAGGTCGGCGCGCACGCCGAGGGTGTAGCGGTTGGCGTCGAACCTCAAGATGCCGAGATCGATCGAGGCCAGATCGTAGCCCGCCCACGGCACCAGCTTGAGGGTGGCGTTGGGGCCCCGGTACGTCCACGTGCCGACCAGGCGGTGAAAGAGCGTGTGGAAGCTCAAGCTGAAGTCGGCGTCGAGGCCCATGCCGGTGGCCACCACGCGCAGCACGTCGTCGCTGCCGAAGGCCATCAGCGAGAAGGTCGAGGCGCCGGCCACTGAGGTCTGGCCGCGGCGGGTGCCGTAGTCGATGCGCACCTGGTAGTCCCAATACTGGGGCACCACCAACAGCGTGCCGCCCTCGGGGTCTTTCGGGAGCACCAGCGGCAAGAGCGCGTCGATGTAGCTGCGGCGCACACTGCCGGCGACGCTCACCTTGTCGGTGATGGGCGCCTCGACGAAGGCCGCGGCGCCCTGCAGGTCGGCGTTGGCCACCACGTGCCAGGCGTCGGCCGAGCCCTTGCGGGTCTGCACGTCGACGGCGCCGCCGACCGCGCGGCCGTACCGCGCACCGAAGCCGCCCGGGTAGAAGTCGATCTTGTCGATGAACTCGGCGCTGATGACCGAGGGGCCGCCGCCGAAGTGGAACAGCAGCGGCACCTGCACGCCGTCGAGAAAGAAGAGCGTCTGGTTGGGGTTCGCGCCGCGCACCACCAGCTGGCCGCCGAAGAACGGAGCGCGCGCCACGCCGGGAAAGTTCTGGATGACGCGAATCGGGTCGCCGAAGGTGCCGGGAATCTTCTGCAGCTCGGTGCGGCTGAGGGTGCGGTTGACGACCTCTTTCTTGTCCTTCTTGTCGCGAATCACCGTCTCGTAGCCGACGGTCTTCGAGAGCACGAAGTACTTCACCTCGCGAATCTCGTCGGGCTCGAGCGTCTCGTCGGTGTGGAAGGGGTGATAGCCGCCGGCGCTGACCACCACCTTGCACTCGCCGGCCGGCACGGTGAACGAGAACTGGCCGTCGTCGTCCGCGGTGGTGTCTCCTGCATCGGGCAGGTTCTCGCAGCGCACGATGCCGCCGGGCAGCCGGGTGCGCGAGCCGCGGACGATCAGGGTGCCCTTGAGCGTGGCGGTGGGCACCTTGATGGCCACCCCGGCGTCGGGGTCGGGGGTGCCGGCGTCGGGCACCTGCAGCACGAAGTTGTAGACGTACTCGAGCTGCACCGCGGCCGGCACGTTGTCGATCTCGGCCGGGCTGAAGCGGAAGCGCCTCACCGCCTGCGCCGCCGCCTCGTCGAAGCCGAAGCCCACCGGCTGGGTGACCTCGGCGTCGGTGACGCTGCCGTCGGCGCCCAAGGTGACCTTGAGGTGCACCGCCGCGGCGACTCCGGCGTCGGTGGCCTCGGGCGGGTAGTCGGCCTGCACGAACTCGAGCAGGGCCGGCGCTTTGGTGAGCACGGGGACGTGGACGCCCGCGTCTTTCACCTCGACGCGGGCGCCTTCGTAGGCGGCGGCGGCCCACGAGATCAGGACGAGCGGGAGTGCGCGCCACATCGGGCCCGGGCATATCAGGGTTGCGTACCGGTGCGGCGAGAACGTGGCGCCGGCTTGCGGGCTTTCGGGCAGGCTCGTGCGCCGGCGTGCGCGCCGTGCGCGGCGGGGGCTGGCACCCCAGCGAGCCTGCTGCGACGTGGGCCCGTCATCGCACCACGGGCCGACAGGGCGGCGGCCTGGGCCTGGCGCTGAACAGCGTCGAGCCCCAGGCCGTTTTCGGAACCGGCAGGTCTCTTCGTCGCCCGGGCCCGTCGGGGAATGGCTCGTCGCCAAGCTCCAGCATCGCGATCTCGCTCGTAGGGCGTCTTCTCTGCCTCCCGTCGGGGCAGCAGAGGCGTGGAAGAGATCGACTCGTTCGTCGACTGGCCGTCGCTGGCGCCCGCCACGTGGGAGTGTTTAGGCCTGCGGGTTGGGCGTAAACGCTCCCACGTCGCGCTCGGTCGCTGGCGCGGGAGTGTTTAGGCCTACGGGTTGGGCGTAAACGCTCCCCGTCGCGCTCGGTCGCTGGCGCCGGCCACGCGGGAGTATTTAGGCCTACGGGTTGGGCGTAAACGCTCCCACGTCGCGCTCGGTCGCTGGCGCCGGCCACGCGGGAGTATTTAGGCCTGCGGGTTGGGCGTAAACGCTCCCACGTCGCGCGCGGTCGCTGGCGCCGGCCACGCGGGAGTATTTAGGCCTGCGGGTTGGGCGTAAACGCTCCCACGTCGCGCGCTCGGTCGCTGTCGGTGGGCACATGGGAGTGTTCAGCCCGGCCGCGGGCCGGTACGACAAATTGCTCGCCGCCAAGCTCCAGCATCGCGATCTCGCCCGTAGGGCGTCTTCTCTGCCTCCAGTGGATCCGCAGAGGCGTGGAAACGATCGAGTCGTTCGTCGACGGGCCCCCCGCGACGAAATACCGGTCAGGACCGTTTCGGCGCCGCGCGCGGCCTTTCTCCCGCCCTCGCCTGCCGCCCTTTCGACCGGCTCGAGCCGCCCTCACTTCGGACGCGTGGTCTCACCGGTCTCGATGACGAACTCGACCCGGCGGTTGCGCTGCCGGCCCGCATCGGTGGCGTTGCTGTCGAGGGGCATGTCGGGCCCGTAGCCCACCGACCACAGGCGCGAGGCCTCGACGCCCCGGCCGACCAGGTAGGCCTTCACCGCGTCGGCGCGCCGCTGCGACAGCGCCACGTTCGACTCCCGCTTGCCGCGCGAGTCGGTGTGCCCCTCGATGCGCACGCTCTTCACCTCGGCGTGGCTGCGCAGCACGTCGGCCACCTGGTCGAGCATGCCGAACGAGCGCGGCAGAATCACCGCCTTGCCCGATTCGAACAGCACCTGCTCCTTGATCAGCAGCTTCTCGCGGGTGATCTCGACCAGCTGCCGCTTCTTGCAGCCCTGGTTCTCTTTCGGGCCCGGCTCGTTGGGGCAGTTGTCGAGCTCGTCGGTCACCCCGTCGCCGTCGGTGTCGCGCAGCGGGCAGCCGTGGTGCGCCGCGTCTCCGGGCTCGTTGACGCAGCTGTCTTCGGGGTCGGGAATGCCGTCGCGATCGGTGTCTTTGACCGGGCAGCCCTTGTTCTCTTTCGTGCCCGGCTCGGTGACGCAGCCGTCGTCAGGGTCGGGTATGCCGTCGCCATCGGTGTCGCGCACCGGGCAGCCCTTCAGCTCTCGCGTACCCGGCTCTCCCGGGCACGCGTCGACGTCATCGGTCAGCCCGTCGCCGTCGGTGTCGACCCGGGGGCAACCCATGCGCTCAATGGGGCCCTTGTGCTCGGGGCAGTGATCTTTCGCGTCGGGCAGACCGTCGCCGTCGGTGTCGGGGCAGCCGTCGAACTTCTGAAGGCCCGGCACCTCGTTGCAGGCGTCGACCTCGTTGAGCACGCCGTCGCGATCGAAGTCGCAGCCGGCCTGGGTGGCGGGCGCGTCGTCGGGGCACGTCGCCGGCCGCTCGAGCCCGCCGTACGAGACGCCGGCCGCCAGCCGAAACGAGGGAATGCCCGGCAACGTGCCGAAGCCCAGCGCGCCCAGCAGGTGCAGCTCGACGCCGTTGGCGAACGCGTAGCGGCCGCCGGCGAGCACCTCGGCGGCCGAGCCGGTGCGCGAGAACGGCACGTCGATGCGGGTGCCGAGCTCGCCGCGCAGGCCCACGTTGGTGGTGGTGACCACCAGGCCCAGCGCGAGGCGGCTGCCCACCTCGTCGTGCACGCCATCGACCGCGAACGGGCTCAAACGGGTGCGGTTGAAGCCGTCGCGCAGCTGCACGCCAAGGTCGGCGCCGATGCGCACCGGCCCCAGCTTCTTGCCGGCTCCGACGCGCGGCTCGAACGAGACGTTGAGATCGGAGGCCAGCCCCGAGCGGGTGCCGATGGGCAGCCCCACGCCGAGGTGCAGCGCGAGATCGAGAAAGGCCCCGCGGCTCTCTTGCAGCACGCCGAAGCGCGCCTGCACCCAGGGGGTGCCCATCGCGAACGACTTGGGCCGGGCCACCCCGCTGCCGGTGAGATCGTCGCCCGACTGGTAGAGCACCACCGGCACCTGCGCGCCGAGCTCGAGCCACCAGAACAGCGCGTAGGCGCCCATCAGGTGGGCGGTGAAGCGAGAGCCGACCACCGCGCCCACCCGCCGGCTGGCGGTGCGGTACACCAGCGGGTCGTGCTCGTAGTGCATCGTCAGCGCCACGCGCCAGTCGCGGGGCAAGAGCACGTCGCCGGTCGAGGCCCACAGGCTCTCGCGCGCGGCGGGGTTGAACGTCAGCCGCTCGAGATCGAACGACGGCACACGCGTGGTGGCCTGGGCCGAGGCGACCGTCGCCATGAACAGCGCGACCAAGACGAAGAGGGAGCGAGTCTGCCTCGCGAGGCCGCTCAGGGTGAGCCCGTCGAACCCTGCCATGGCCCGCCGAAGGCTGGGCGGCACATGCTCCATCGCAGAAGAGCGCTTGCTCTGCTGCTTGAAGCATGAAGTATGCGGCGCCTCGCGTTCCAGCTGCGACGGCACCCGTTTGTATGTCGAGGATGCGGCATTATCGGCCACCAGTCCTCCGTCGATTGTGGGTGGCACGGCAGACCGCGCACCCGTGGGTCAACGAAGTCCGAAGTCGAGCAAGGGTCGCCGTGCCATTCGCTTCTCTCGCAGCCCGAACAGTTGGACGAGTACGAGCTCGGATGTCGCAAACATGGGCAGGGATGAAGCATCCACAGTCGCGGGAGGCGAAAGGAAAGCGACCGTGAGCGAGGTGAACATTGGAGTCGACGTTTCGAAGCAGAAGCTGGACGTGTCGGTTCGGCCAACCGGTGAGTGCCGCACCTTCGCGAATGACGAGGTCGGCATCGAAGAAGTGCTGGCTTTCTGTGAGGGACAGCACGCGACCAGAGTGCTGATGGAGGCAACCGGCGGGTACGAGGTCAAACTGTTGGCAGCGCTCGTTGCTGCTGGCTTGCCTGCGGTGTCGATTAACCCGCGCCAGGCTCGGGACTTTGCGAAAGCGAATAACAGGCTGGCGAAGACGGACCGAATTGACGCCAGCGTGTTGGCGCATTTCGCGGAAGCCATCAAACCCCCGATGAGGGACGTACCAGACGACCGAACACGCGAGCTGGTCGAGTTGGTTCAGCGTCGGCGACAGCTCATCGACATGCGAACTGCCGAGAAGAATCGCCTCGAGCACGCGACGCCAAAAGTTCGGCAGAGCATTGCGAAGCACATTGCGTGGCTGAACAAGCGAATCGACGACATCGACGAGCAAACGAAGAAGCGCATCCGACAGACGCCGGCCTGGCGCGAGAAAGAAGAGCTCCTCACGTCGGTCACTGGTGTTGGCCCTACGACCGCGCTGACGCTCGTGAGCATGCTGCCCGAGCTCGGGAAGCTGAACCGGAAGGAGATCGCTTCGCTGGTCGGAGTCGCCCCCTTCAACCGGGACAGCGGTGCGATGAAGGGACGCCGGACCATCTGTGGCGGCCGAGGCGGCGTCCGCAGCGTCCTCTATATGGCGGCCTTGTCCGCGATCCGCACAAACCCCACGCTCAAGGCGACGTATCAACGACTGCTCAGCAGCGGGAAACCGTCGAAGGTCGCGCTGGTGGCCTGCATGCGGAAGCTGCTGGTGGCTCTCAACGCCATGTGCCGCGACCGAAAGGAGTGGGCACCTCATGCCCCGGTCCCCGCATAAAAACGAACACAGTTGCTCGACTTCGAGTCGGACCTGCGGTCCTCCTCTTCGCTCAGGGTGAGCGCTCATCGCGCACCTCCTTCGCGGCGTCGCCGTGAGACGAGCAGCACCGCGAGCGCCAGCAGGGCCGCGCCGGCGTCGCCCATCGAGCACGAGCAGCCCGCGCCGGCGAAGTAGCCGCCGGGCGCGCAGCGCCCCACCCCGTTGCCCTGATCGACGCAGGTCATCGCGTCGCCGCACTTCGTGCCGTCGGGAGGCCGGCAGCCGTCGATGCACACGCCCTGCTCGCAGATGGTGGCGCCGCTGCAGTCGGCGTCGCTGCCGCAGCCGCCCACCGCCACGCAGGTGCCGGTGGTGCTCTGGCAGATCGGCGTCGCGCCCGAGCAGTTGTCGTTGGCCCTGAACTTGGGCACCTCGGGGTCGGTGCGCGCGGTGTCGCTCGCGTCAGGCACGCAGTCGTTGTCAGAATCGAGATCGAGGTAGTCGGGCACCGCGGGCGAGTCTTGGTCGGTGTTGACCGGCGTCGCGGGCATCGCGCCGCCCTCGACGGTGTCGGGCACGGTGTCGCCGTCGGAGTCGAGATCGAGGTAGTCGGGCTTGCCGTCGAGGTCGGTGTCGCGCGGAGTCGAAGGCGTCGGCCCCCCCTCGACCTGGTCGGGAATGCCGTCGCCGTCGCTGTCGAGGTCGCGGTAGTCGGGCGAGCCGTCGCCGTCGGTGTCGACCGGCGGAGCGCCCGACATCGGCTGCCCACGCTCGACCGCGTCGGGAATGCCGTCGTTGTCCGAGTCGAGATCGACCACGTCGCGCATGCCGTCGAAGTCGCGATCGGGCCCGGTGAACGGCCCCAGGCCATCGGTCTTGGTCGAGAGCTCGAAGTTGTCGTTGATGCCGTCGCCGTCGGTGTCGGGCCTGGTGGGGTCGCTGCCCAGCCGCGTCTCGACGTCGTCGGGCACGCCGTCGCCGTCGCTGTCGACGCTGGTGGCGCAGGTGCCGGTCGAGGTCACGCACACCGGCGCCGACGCGGGGCAGTTGGCGTTCGCAGCGCCGGGCACCGCGGGGTTGGTGCGACCGGCGGCGGTCTCGCGCGCGTCGGGCAGGCAGTCGTTGTCGGAGTCGAGATCGCGGTAGTCGGGCACCGCCGGCGAGTCGGCGTCGGTGTTGGCCGGCGTGGCAGGCGCCCCACCCGCCTCGACCGTGTCGCTGAAGCCGTCGCCGTCGCTGTCGAGATCGAGGTAGTCGGCGCCGCCGTCGCCGTCGGTGTCGAGCGGCTGCATGCCGTTGGCACCCTTCTCGACCGCGTCGGGTATGGCGTCGTTGTCCGAGTCGAGGTCGCGCCAGTCGGGCTGGCCGTCGCCGTCGAAGTTGGCGGGCGGGCTCGACAGGCCGGTGCCGCCCCCCCGCCGCTCGAGCGCGTCGGGCATGCCGTCGCCGTCGGCGTCGGTGTCGAGCGCGTCTTTGCTGCCATCGTTGTCGGTGTCGGGGCCGGTGAAGGGCCCGCCGCCGAAGCCGCTCTGCGACAGCTCGTAGTTGTCCCAGATGCCGTCGCCGTCACTGTCGACCGCGTTGGGGTTGGTGCCGAGCATGACCTCGGTGGCGTCGGGCACGCCGTCGCCGTCGCTGTCGCCGCTGGTGGTGCAGGTGCCGGTGGCGGTGACGCAGACCGGCGCCGCCGCCGGGCAGTTCGCGTTCGCCGCGCCGGGCACCGCGGGGTCGGTGCGGCCGGGTGCGGTCTCGAGCGCATCGGGCAGACAGTCGTTGTCGGAGTCGAGGTCGCGGTAGTCGGGCCGCGCGGGGCTGTCAGCGTCGGTGTTGGCCGGCGTGGCCGGGGTGACGCCGGCCTCGGTGGCATCGCTCACCGTGTCGCCGTCGGAGTCGAGATCGAGGTAGTCGGGGCCGCCGCTGCCGTCGGTGTCGAGCGGCGTGCGCCCGTCGGGGCCCGCCTCGACCGCGTCGGGAATGCCGTCGGCGTCGCTGTCGAGGTCGCGGTAGTTGGGCGTGCCGTCGGTGTCGAAGTCGGCCGGCGCGTTGGCGGCGCCCAGGCCCGAGCCTCTGCCTCCGCGCTCGAGCGCGTCAGGTATGCCGTCGTTGTCGGCGTCGAGATCGAGCGCGTCGATGGCCCCCTGGCCGTCGGTGTTGACCGCAGTGAACGGGCCGGTACCGCCGGTGGCCGAGAGCTCCCAGTTGTCCCAGATGCCGTCGCCGTCGCTGTCGACCGCGTTGGGGTTGGTGCCGAGCATGACTTCGGTCGCGTCGGGCACGCCGTCGCCGTCGCTGTCGCCGCTGGCGGCGCAGGTGCCGGTCACCGTGATGCAGACCGGGGTCGCCGCCGGGCAGTTCGCGCTCGCCGCGCCGGGCACGGCGGGGTTGGTGCGGCCCATCGCCGACTCACTCGCGTCGGGCAGGCAGTCGTTGTCGGAGTCGAGGTCGACGTAGTCTGCGACCGCGGGCAGGTCTCCGTCGGTGTTGGCGGGCGCGCTGGGGGTGGCGCCGGCCTCGACCGAGTCGAGGTAGCCGTCGTCGTCGGCGTCGGTGTCGAGGTAGTCGGCCTTGCCGGTGCCGTCGGTGTCGCGGGGCGCGCCGGGGGTGGGCCCGGCCTCGACCTCGTCGGGTATGCCGTCGGCGTCCGAGTCCAGGTCGCGGTAGTTGGCGAGCAGATCGGCGTCGAGGTTGCCCGGCGGGTTGCTCAGGCCGGTGCCGGCGCCGTCGCGCTCGACCGCGTCGGGAATGGTGTCTTCGTCGCTGTCGAGGTCGACCACGTCTTTCAAGCCATCGCCGTCGGTGTCGGGGCCGGTGAAGCCGCCGCCGCCCCGGCCGTCGGCCGAGAGCTCGTACGTGTCCCACACGCCGTCGTGGTCGGTGTCGGGGTCGGCGGGGTTGCTGCCCAACATCGTCTCGGTGGCGTCGGGCACGCCGTCGCCGTCGGTGTCGGGGGGAGCGCTGCAGGTGCCCACCGAGCCCGAGGTGCTGGTGCTGCACACGCTCGGCGCAGGGCACGCGCCGCTGCCGCTGGTGGCGCCGCCGCGGCACCCGTCCTGGCAGGTGCCGACGTTGCACACCCTGCCCGACCCGGCGGTCGCCGGCCCGCAGTTGGCGTCGGGGTTGGCCTGGGGCAGCGCGCGGTCGGTACGGGCGGCGGTGTTGCCCTCGGTGGCGTCGCTCACGCAGTCGTCGTCGGAGTCGAGGTCGCGGTAGTCGGGGCGCGCCGGCGCATCGGCGTCGGTGTTCACGGGAACCGCGAGCGTGCCCATGCCGCCGCGCTCGGCGGCGTCGCTCACCCCGTCGTCGTCCGAGTCGGTGTCGAGGCAGTCGGCCTTGCCGGTGGAGTCGGTGTTCAGCGCCGCCACGGTGACGCCCACCGCCACGCTCATGTCATTGGCGTCGACCGAGGCGACGATGCCGTCGGCATCGGCGTCGGTGGTCGAGTCGAGAATGCCGTCGCCGTTCGCGTCGACGGCGGCGGGGTTGCCCGACTCGAACAGGTCCGAGATGCCGTCGGCGTCGCTGTCGAGGTCGCGGTAGTTCGGCGCGCCATCAGCGTCGAGATCGGCCGCGCCCGGGGTCGCCTGGTCGCGCTCGACCGAGTCGGGGACGCCGTCGTCGTCGCTGTCGCGGTCGAGCGCGTCGATGCCGCCGCGGCCGTCGCTGTTGACCGCGGTGAACGCTCCGCCGCCGTTCGGGGTGAGCTCGAAGTTGTCGTTGATGCCGTCGCCGTCGCTGTCGACCGCGTTGGGGTTGGTGCCGAACATCACCTCGAGCACGTCGATCACCCCGTCGCCGTCGGTGTCGAGCGGCGGGTTGCAGGTGCCGAGGGCGCCGGGCGTCATCGTGCTGCACGCCCGCATCGCCGGGCACACCGCGAGGCCCATGGTGGCGCCGCCACGGCAGCCGTCTTGGCAGACGCCGGCGTTGCAGACCCGGCCTTGGGTCGCGGTCGGGGGAAGGCAGTTGTCGTCGCGCGCCGCCAGCGGCAGCGCGGGGTTGGTGCGCGCCGCGGTGTTGCCCTCGGTGGCGTCGCTCACGCAGTCGTCGTCGGAGTCGAGGTCGCGGAAGTCGGGCAGCGCCGGCGAGTCGGCGTCGGTGTTCACCGGAGTGGGAAAGCCCGCGCCCGGGCCGCGCTCGTTGGCGTCGGTGACGGTGTCGTTGTCGGAGTCGAGATCGAGGTAGTCGGCCTTGTCGGCGCCATCGGTGTTGCGCGGGGTGAAGGTGATGCCGGCCGCGGCGCTGGCATCGTTGCTGTCGACCGGGGCCACGATGCCGTCGTTGTCGGCGTCGGTGGTCGAGTCGAGCACCCCGTTGGCGTTGGCGTCGACCGCCGCCGGGTTGCCCGCTTCGAACAGGTCCGAGATGCCGTCGCCGTCGGAGTCGAGGTCGCGGTAGTTGGGCGCCGCGTCGCCGTCGAGGTTGGCGGCGCCGGGCGTGACCTGGTCGCGCTCGACCGAGTCGGCGATGCCGTCGTCATCGCTGTCGCGGTCGAGCGCATCGATGGGGCCGCGGCCGTCGGTGTTGACCGCGGCGAAGGCGCCGCCGCCGTTGGGGGTGAGCTCGAAGTTGTCGGCGATGCCGTCGCCGTCGGAGTCGGGGTTGAACGGGTCGGTGCCGAAGCCGACCTCGGCGGGCGCCGGCACGCCGTCGCCGTCGTCGGGCAGGTTGAACGAGATCGAATCGGTGCCCGACGAGAGCCCCAGCAGCGTGGCGCGGGCCACCGCGGTGTGCATGCCGTAGTCGAGCACAGCGGTGCCGGCGCACGAGAAGGTGCCGCCCACGGTGGCGGTGGTGGTGCAGGCCAGCGTGCCGTCGACGGTGACGGTGACCGTCGAGCCGGCGGTGGCGGTGCCCGAGTAGGTGGGCAGCGCGGTCATCACCGTGCCGGTGGGCGCGGTGATGTCGACGGTGGGCGTGGTGAGCCCGCCCCCGGGCGGAGTGGTGACGTCGCCGGTGAAGCTCGCGTCGCACGCCATCGGCGGCTGCGCGCTGTAGGTGCCGTAGGCGCCCGAGTTGTTGCTGCCCGGCCCGCCGCTGCAGACGTTGGCGGTGCACGCCGAGCCGGCGCCGCCCTGCAGCACCACGCGGCCGCCCGAGCCGCCGCCGCCCGAGCCGTGGGGGCTGGGCGTGTAATCGACGCTGCCGCCGGTGCCGCCCTGCACCTGCACCCGGCCGCTGGTGCAGGCCACCGCGCCGGTGAAGCGCAGCGAGATGTAGCCGCCCGCGCCGCCGCCGCCCGCGGCGTCGTTGCCGCCGCCACCGGCGGCGGTGGTGATGGGCACGCTCCCACCGTTGGCGGTGATGAAGCCGGCCCCCGACAGCGAAGCGCCGCGCACCCAGATCGCTCCGCCGCCGGTGCCGCCGCTGGTGGCCGAGTCGTTGTTTCCTTGGCCCGCGCCACCGCCGCCGCCGAAGAGCAGCTTGGTGTACGGCGAATAGACGAGCGCCGAGCCGCCCAGGCCGCCCACGTCGCGCCCCGCCACCGGCATCGAGCCGACCTCGGGGTCTCCGTTCCACGTGCGGCCTCCTTTGCCGCCCAGGCTCAGGTGGCCGCCGCCGCCGCCGCCCGAGTTGTGGCAGACGCCGCCGCCACCGCCGTGGGTCGAGTTGCCGCGGCCGATGCCCACCCCGTTGGGCTGCGCCACGCCATAGCGGCCGGGCACCAGGCCCTCGCCCTTCGCCGCGTTGCCGGCCTCGATGGCCGGAGTCAGCCCCTCGAGCGTCGTGCACCCGAAGTCGCCCGCCGAGTTGCGCGCCACGCCTCCGCGAAAGCCCGCGGCGTTCGCCGAGATGGTGCCGGCGTTGGTCACCGCGCCCGAGGCGAGAAACGCCACGATGCCGCCGGTCGCTCCGTTCCACGCCGAGGGCACGATGGTGCCGGCCGCGGTGACGCCGAGGGTGGTGTACTCGGGCACCGCGATCACCTGGGTACCCGCGGGGAAGGTGCGCGAGAGCGGCGCGTCGAGGGTGAGCACCGAGCCGGCCACCAGCGTGATGCGGGCGAGCTCGAAGTCGCCTACCGACGAGGCGGTGAGGTCGGTGGGGGCCTGTACCCCGGCGTCGGGAAACGGCGAGAAGCCGGTCGAGACGTGCAGCATGATCAGCCGGCCCACCGCGAAGGTGGCCGACTGCCCGGCGGTGCCGGCCACCACCGCGCCGATGGTGATGGTGTTGCTGGTCTGCGCGGTCAGCGGCGCGTAGGCGTTCACGCGCACGTTGGCGGCGTTGATGTTTCCGGCACCTGACGAGCCGTTGCCGACCCCGTAGATGTCGGGCCCGGCGAGGGCACTCGAGGCGGCCAACAACGTTCCGCACACGAGGAACGTTCGGGTCATGTCTGCTCCGGTCTGATGGGGAGGCGCAGCGGTGGCGAAGCGAAGGCATTATGGAGCGCCGGCGCGATCGGGCCAGAGCCTTTTCGTGGGTCACAGTGTTGAAGGGGGTGCGCTACCGGGCTGTCGCACGTCGCGCACCGACCCGCGGCCAGCGGTGGGTTTAAGTGGTAGATGCGGGCGCACATGGCTCTCGATTCGCGCCTGCTCGAGGTTCTGGCCGACCCCGTCGACAAGGGGCCGCTGCTCTACTTCGCGACCGAGGGGGCGCTGTACAACCCCCGCAACAAGCGGCGGTACGCGGTGAAAGACGACATTCCCGTGATGCTGGTCGAAGAGTCCGAGGTGGTGAGCGACTCGGAGCACCAGCGGCTGGTGTCGCTGGCCAGCTCGCGGGGCCTCAAGCCCACGTTTTGATCGACACGCACTGCCACCTCGACGTCGAGCGCTTCGACGGCGACCGCGAGGCGGTGCTCGAGCGCGCCTGGGCCGCGGGGGTGGAAGCGATCGTGGTGCCGGCGATCGGCCCGGACGCCTGGGAGCCGCTGCTCGAGTGGCCGGCGCGCGAGCCGCGGGTGCAGGTGGGGCTGGGCATTCACCCCCAGCTGGTGCCGTCGCTGAACCCCGCCGACGACGAGCGGCACCTGGCGCGGCTCGACGCGCTGCTGGCCGACCCGCGCGCCATCGCGGTGGGCGAGTGCGGGCTCGACGCGGCGAGCGGCCAGCTCGAGCGGCAGGCGCGCATCTTGAAGGCCCACTTCGCGCTGGCGCGAAAGCACCACAAGCCGCTCTTGGTGCACGTGCTGCGGGCGCACCCGCAGTTCCGGGCGCTGATCGAGGAAGAGCCGATGCCCGAGGCGGGGCTGTTGATGCACAGCTACAGCGGCTCGGCCGAGCTGACCCCGCGCTACGTGAAGTACGGCTGCCACTTCTCGTTCGCGGGGCCGGTGACGTTCGCCGAGGCGCGGCGACCGCTCGACGCGCTGAAGAGCGTGCCGCTGGGCCGGCTGATGGTCGAGACCGACGCCCCCGACCAGGCGCCCCACCCCCACCGCGGCGGGCGCAGCGAGCCGGCCCTGCTGCCGCTCATCGTCGAGGCGATGTCGAAGGTGCGCTCAGAAGAGGTGGGGCCCCACGTGACGGCGAACGCCCGGGCCTTCTTCCGGCTGCCCGCGCGCCCCTGATAAGGGAGGGGCATGCAGCCTGCCTTCAAGCTCCACCGCCGATTCGACCGCACCGGGCGCCTGCTCGGCGATGCGGGCATGGAGCGCCTCTCGAAGGCCCACGTGATCGTCTTCGGCCTCGGAGGCGTGGGCAGCTACGCGGTCGAGGGCCTGGTGCGCAGCGGCGTGGGGCACCTCACCCTGGTCGACTTCGACGTGGTGTGCGTCACGAACACCAACCGCCAGCTGCACGCGACGGTGAGCGGGGTCGGCAAGCCCAAGTGCGAGCTGCTCGCCCAGCGCTGCAAGCAGGTGAACCCCGACGTGCAGGTCGAGCCGGTGCAGCGCTTCTACAACGCCGACGCGGCCGAGGCGCTGCTCGCGGGGCCCTATGACTTCGTGGTCGACGCCATCGACAACGTGAAGGCGAAGCTGCACCTGCTCGCCACCTGCGTGCAGCGGGGCCTCAAGGTGGTCAGCTCGATGGGCGCCGCCGGCCGGTTGGACCCGACGTACATTCGCGTCGAAGACCTGTGCGAGACGCACATGGACCCGTTCGCCAAAGACATTCGGAAGCTGCTCAAGCGCAAGCACGACATCGACACCTCGAAGCCGACCGGCATCACCTGCGTGTACTCGATCGAGCCGCGGCGCGAGCCGGTGGCGCTGCGCTACGACGGCGACGAGGGCTTCATGTGCGTGTGCCCGGGCGGCGAGAACGAGTTCCACTCGTGCGAGCACCGCAACCAGATCGACGGCAGCGTGGCGTGGGTCACCAGCGTGTTCGGCATGAACGTCGCGGGTGTGGTGGCGCGGCGGCTGGCGCAGGGCTGAGCCACCGATGCTGCTGCGCGACGCCCAGCCGAGCGACCTCGCCGCGATCGCCGCGCTGTACAACCACTACGTGGCGACGTCGGACTGCACGATGCAGTGCTCGCCGTCGGTGCCCGACGACTTCTCCGACAAGCTCGCGCTGCTGGTCGCCGAAGACGCCGGCGAGGTGGTGGGCTTCGGCTCGCTGTCGAGCTGGTCGGTGCGCGAGGGCTACCAGAAGACCTGTGAGAGCTCGGTGTACGTGCGGCACGATCGCCACCGCCGCGGGGTCGGCCGCGCGCTGCTCGAGGCGCTGCTGGCACGCGCCACCATGCTGCAGAAGCGCGTGGTGCTGGCGCGCATCGCCGCGACGCAACCCGCGAGCGTCGAGCTGCACCGCCGGTACCGCTTCGAAGAGGCGGGCCGGCTGGTCGAGGTGGGCGAGAAGTTCGGCCGGCTGATCGACGTGCTGATTCTGCAACGGCGGATGTGACGGCTGCCGTCAGCGTTTCCGCTTGAGGCGCGACAGCGTCTCGCGCCGCACCCCGATGTACGAGGCGATGTCGGTCTGGCTGAGCCGGTGGGCGAGGCCGCCGAAGTCGCGCTCGAACTGGCGCAGCCGGCCGGCGGCGTTCTGGGTGAGCAGCGTCCACTCGCGGCGCTCGCGCGAGACGTAGTGCTGCTCGGCGATGCGCCGGCCGAGGCGCTCCCAGGCGGCGCTGGTCTGCAGCTCGGCGGCCAGCGCGCGGTAGGGGAACTGGAGCACCAGCGAGTCTTCGAGCGCCTCGATGTCGACGTGCGCCGGCTGCTCGGCGAGCACGGTGACGTACGAGCCCAGCGGGCTGCCCTCGGGGCAGAAGTTGCGCACGTGAAACGAGCCGTCGGGCCCGGTGTAGTAGACGCGAAACAGCCCGCGCACCACGTACCCCACCCGGTCGGTGGCATCGCCACTGCGGGTGAAGAAGCTGCCCTTCTCGTACTGCGCCGCGGTGATGTGCTTCGAGGCGAAGCGGGCGAACTCGGCGTCGGGCACCAGCGAGAGCGACTGGAGCCAGGTGCGCAGCTGCGCCTGGGCCGCTGGCGGCGCCGCGCTCATGTCTTCTGCGGCAGCGACAGCGACAGCTCGCCGTGCTCGAGCCGGCCGCCGAACAGCACCAGCGGGCGCGCGGGCAGGCCGGGGTAGCGCCGCCGCAGCTCGGGCGAGAGCTCGACGCTCGCCAGGCCCGGCACCATCTTCCCTTCAGCCCACGAGTCGAGCCTCACCAGCTCGCCGTTCAACACCTGCACGGCCTCATTGTCTACGTGGCGCGCGATTCCGAAGGGCAGCGCCGGCCCCATGCGAATCGAGAACAGCGGCGTGCCGTCGGGCGTGCTGGCGGTGCCGGTGCGCGCGCCGACCTTCAGCTGCGACAGCTCTTTGGGGTACCCGAAGATCACCTTGCCGCGCTGCAGGTTCTCGGCGCTGTCGACCGGCATCTCGAGCACGTGCCACGCTTGCCGCCCGCGGCTGTCTTTCACCCTCACCGCGAACTGGGCCTCGGAATAGGGGGCCATCTCTTCCGGTCTGCCGAGGCGCTGAAAGGTCACCAGCCCGCGGGTGACGCCGAGCGAGCCCGCGGGGGTGAGGCCGGGCGGCAGCCACTGCGCCACCGCCGCCCTGGGCAGCAGCACCTGGGCGCTGAGCAGGTCGACCTGGTGGAAGCGGGTGGGAAACGTATAGGTCTTCTCGCCGATGCCGGGCAGGTCGACGGTGAGCGTCTGCGAGGGCTCTCATTCGGGCTGGCCTGCGACGAAGGCGAGGCGCGCGCGGCCTTGCGGAGCGCGGCGGCGGGGGTGGCAGCGACACGGCGGGCGGGAATGCGGAGGTTCATGCGCGCTCTGATAGCCCCGGCGCGGTGGGCCCCGCTGTGATCCAGATCACACGCCCCTTCACCCCATCTTCGCGGCGAGCTTCTCGAGGGCGCGCTGCAGCGGCGCGGCGGGCCCCAGCAGCCGCGCCATCGGGTCACCGAGCTTCTCGAGGCGCGGCAGCGCGTTGCGCAGGGTGAAGTCGCGGGGGCCGAGCGCGTAGGTCACCTCGTCCCACGTGAGCGGCATCGAGACGGCCGCGCCGGGCACCGGCCGCACGCACAGCGGCGCGGCGATCAGCTTTCCGTTCTGCCAGCAGTCGACGTAGACCTTGCCGGCGCGCTTTTCGACCATGCGCTCCATGGTGGCGAGCTGGGGGTGCTGCTTCACCAGCATCGAGCCGAGCAGCTCGGCCAGGGTGATCGCCGCCGAGTGCGGCACGGTGGCGCCCAGGGGAATCATCACGTGCAGCCCCGAGCTGCCGGTGGTCTTGGGGTAGGTGGGCAGCCCGAGCTCGTCGCACAGCGCGCGCAGCGAGAGCGCCAGCGTGACCACGTCTTTGAACGGCGCCTTCTTGGGGTCGAAGTCGATCACGCACCAGTCGGCGAGCTCGAGGTTCGCCAGCCGGCCGGCGGGCAGGTGCAGGGGAATGGTGGCCAGGTTGGCCAGCCACTCGAGCGTGCGCAGGTCATCGCAGACGATCTGCTGCACCGGGCCGTGGGGGCCGGTGGTGTCGACGAAGTGCACCCACGAGGGCGGGCTCTTGGGCAGCGCGCGCTGGAAGAAGTTCTTGCCCGCGATGCCGTCGGGGTAGCGGGTCAGCATCAGCGGGCGATCTTTGAGGTACGGCAAGAGCCACGGCGAGACCGCGCGGTAGTAGTCGTAGAGGTCTTGCTTGGTGAGGCCGTCGTCGGGCCACAGCACCTTCTGGGGGTTGCTCAGCGGCACCTGCGGGACGGGCAGCACTTGGGCGCTCGCCGACGGCAGGCTCACGCCCGCGGGGGGGCCGCACTCGGTGGCCCGCTTGTCGTCGCGAAAGCGAACGAAGGTCGGCTCGCGAAGCAAGCGGCCGGCGGGCCACGCCTTGTAGCGGACCTCGGCGCACAGCTCGGGGCGCGTCCAGCGATCGTCGGGCTCGGCGAGCGTCATCTCTCCGCGCGCGACCGGGCGCTTCACCTCGTTTCGCTCGAGGGTGGCGAGCACCGGCTTCAGCTTTCTCGCGTTGAGCCCCGAGCCGACCTTGCCGGCGTAGACCCAGCCGCCCTGGCCGTCGCTCACCGCGAGGTGCAGCGCGCCGAGATCGGCGGCCCACCCGATGACCGCGAAGTCGCCGGCGGGCCTGAAGGCGACCTTCAGCCAGTCGGCGCTGCGGCCGCCGAGGTAGCGCGAGTCGGCGCGCTTGGCGACCACGCCCTCGAGCCCCTGCTGCTCGACCGCGGCGAGCAGCGCCTCTCCCTCGCGCTCGACGTGATCGAGCACGCGCACCCTGCCCGCTGTGCCGATCACCTGGGCGAGCAGCGCCTTGCGCTCGCGCAGCGGCAGCTTGCGCAGATCTCTGCCGTCGAGCACCAGCAGATCGAACGCGAAGTAGACCGCGGGTTTTTCGCGTCTGAGCGCTTCGATCTCTCTGGGGTGCTTCAAGGTCGAGCGCTTGAGCAGCTGCTCGAAGATGGGGTGGCCGCGTTGATCTTGAATCACCAGCTCGCCGTCGAGCACGAAGTCGGGGCCGGGCACCGCCTCGAGCGCCTGGGCGATCTCGGGAAACTGGGCGGTGGCGTCGCTGCCCCGGCGCAGCAGAAGGCGGGGCCGGCCCTGCTCGCGCGCGGCGAGCAGGCGAAACCCGTCGAGCTTGAGCTCGAAGAACCAGCCGTCGCGGGTGAAGGCGGTCTCGCGCGGCTCGCAGAGCTGCAGCGCGATGTCATCGGCGCGAGGTGGGCGGGCCGCCGGCACGGGGGCGAGGCTATAGCCAAAGAGGCGAGGCGTCGCGGCCAGCGGTATACCTTGGGCTCATGAGCGCACGCGCGATGTCGGGCGGCACGATCAGCTTCGGCCTGGTCAACATTCCGGTGAAGGTCTACTCGGCGAACGAGTCGAGCAACCGCATCAGCTTCAACCAGCTGCACGCCGAGAAGAAGACCCGGCTCAAGCAGCAGATGTACGACCCCACCACCGGCGAGATCGTGCCCCGCGATCAGATCATCAAGGGCTACGAGTACGCCAAAGACCAGTACGTGGTGGTCACCGACGACGAGCTCGAGAAGCTCGAGCTCGCCACCTCGCGCAGCATGGACATCACCGAGTTCGTGCCGCTCGAGACCGTCGACCCGCTGTTCTTCGAGTCGGGGTACTACATCGGGCCCGACAAGGGCGCCGACCGCGCGTTCAAGCTGCTGGTGATGGCGCTCAACGACATGAAGCACGCCGCCGTGGCGCGGTACGTGACCCGCGGCAAGCAGAACCTGGTGCTGTTCCGCCCGCTCAACAACGGGCTGGTGATGCAGCAGCTGCGCTACGCCGACGAGGTGCGCGGGCAAGGCGAGGTGCCGATTCCCGACGCCACCATCACCGACGCCGAGATGAACCTGGCGCGGCAGTTCATTCAGCAGCTCTCGCAGCCGAAGTTCGACGCCAGCAAGTACCACGACGAGTACCGCGACAAGCTGCGCGAGATGCTCGACGCCAAGGTGAGGGGCGAGACGGTGAACCTGACCCCGCAGCCCGAGCCGGTGGCCAAGGTGGTCGACCTGATGGAGGCGCTCAAGGCGAGCCTGGCCGGCAAGGCGGCGGCCGCCGCGGCGGCGCCCGCCCCCACCGCGCCCGCGCTGGCCGAGGAAGAGCGCAAGGGGCCCAAGCGCTCGTCGCGCAGCGAAGAGGCTCCCAAGAAGAAGAAGTCGGCGGGGCGGTAGTCGTTTCGGGCTGGTGGGGGCGGGGCGCCGCGCACGTCTTCGGGCGCCCCCTCACCCCGGCCCTCTCCCTCGAGGGAGAGGGAGCTCTCAGTGACCGCGTCGCGCGAGCATCAGCACCCAGATCGCCATGCCGATGACGATCAGGCCGCCCATGCCGAGCGCGCCGACCAGCTTCCACCCCAGGCCGAACGGCCCGCCCGGGCTCGACAGCTGCGGCCGGGGCTGGGTGATGCGATCGCGCTCGGGGTCATTCATCATGCGCCCCGGCACCCGCATGGTGTCGTTGCCGACGAACGCGGCCTGCGCTTCTTGAGCGGGCGAGGGAGCCGACGGCTCGGGAGCAGGCACCGGCGCCGCGGCGGGCGCGGCCTCGGCCACCATCACCGCGGGCATCTCGGCCATCAGCACCGTGGCGTTGCCGACCGCGCGCGGCGACGGCGGGCTGGGCTGGGGCTCCATCGGCACCACGCCGAAGGTGGGCTTCATGCCGGGGTGCATCACCAGCGTGTCGTTGCCCGGGGGCACCGCGCCGCTGCCGGCCGCCGGCGTCGCGCCCTGGGCCGCGGCCTCGGCGTAGAGCGAGGCGTCCATCAGCACGGTCTTCACTTCGCCGCGGGCGACCGGCTTCGCCGCCTCTTTGCCGCGCGGCTCGGTGGTCAGCGGCAGGTGGGTGCGGGTCATCGGCGCCTCGACCGCCTCGACCGAGAACGCCATCAAGGTCTTGGCGGCCACGCCGCGCAGGCTGCCGATCTGCCCCAGCGACTCGGCCAGCTCGCGGGCGCTCTGCCAGCGCTCTTCGCGGTCTTTCTTCAGGCCCTTGTCGATCACCGTGCAGAGGGCGTCGGGCAGCATCGGCGCCACGTCTTTGAGCGGCCGCGGGGTCTCTTTCTCGACCTTCATCACCAGCTCGCCGTAGCTGTTGGCGAGGTAGGGGCGCTGCCGCGAGAGCAGCTCGTAGAGAATGGCGCACACCGAGTAGATGTCGGCGCGGCCGTCGACCGAGCGGGCGTCGAAGAACTGCTCGTACGCCATGTACGCAGGCGTGCCCATGGTCGTGCCGGCGAGGGTCAGCGCGCGCTCACCGGTGGCCTGAATCTTCGAGATGCCGAAGTCGAGCAGCTTCACCAGGTCGCGCTCGATGCCCATGCCGTCGCGCTGCCGGGTGATGAACACGTTGGCCGGCTTCATGTCGCGGTGCACGATGCCCTTGTCGTGCGCCAGCTGCAGCGCCGAGAGGGCCTGGATCATGATGTTCACCAGGCGCTCGGGGGCGATCGGGCCGCGCTCTTTGTCGAGCTCGCTGAGGTCCATGCCCTCGAGCAGCTCCATGGCGATGAACGGCAGGCCGTCGGGGGTGACGTCGGCGTCGAGCACCCGGGCAATGTGCTCGCTGCCCAACAGCGCGGCGGCGCGCGCCTCACGCATGAAGCGCTCGACCGCCGCCGAGTCTTGCGCGCGCTGGCGCTTGAGCACCTTGAGCGCCACGTGGGCGCCGGTGCGCGAGTGCACCGCGCGGTAGACGGCGCCGAAGCCCCCTACCCCGAGCAGCTTCTTCACGTCGTAGCGGTCGATGCGCCCGCCGCACGGCCCGCTCTCGCTCATCAGGTCGCCCGACTTGGGGCACCGGCGCACGTCGGGCCCGTGTTCTTCACCGCAGTGTTGGCAGGTGACCGTCGAGGCCATCGCGAGCGCTGTACCACCTTACTCACCGCTGCGCTCGTGTCGAGGCCCAGGGCCCTCGGCACGCCTCGCCAAGGTCAGCGTACGCAGCGAAAGCCGAGGCCCGAGCCGCCCACCGCGGGGCTGTAGGTCGAGGCGCGGTTCGAGCTTCTGGCCAGGGTGGCGTCGTTGCCCGCCGAGCCGCCGCGGTAGGCCCGGTAGGTGCCGGCGTCGGGGCCCTGCGGATCGATCGACGGGGCGCTGGCGTACCAGGTCGCGCTGTACCAGTCGGCCGTCCACTCCCAGACGTTGCCGGCGAGATCCAACGCGCCGTAGGGGCTCGCGCCCCCCGGGTGCATGCCCACCGGCTCGGCGCCGGCGTCGCTGCAGCCCTGGGTGTTGGCCAGCGCGCAGGTCGCCGCGCCGTTGCCCCACGGGTAGCTGCGGCCATCGGTGCCGCGCGCCGCCTTTTCCCACTCGGCCTCGGTGGGCAGCCGCTTGGCGCGAAACGCGCAGTAGGCCTGCGCCTGCGCCCAGCTCACGCTCACCACCGGCCAGGCTGCCCGGGTGGTGGGCTCGTACGCCGACGACGGCGCGGTGCAGGCGCTCGCCGTCACGCACTCGGCGTAGGCGCCCTGGGTCACCTCGGTGGTGTCGATGTCGAAGGCGCTCAAGGTGACCATGTGCGCCGGAGCTTCGTCGGCGTCGCCGCTCGCGCTGCCCATCTGAAAGGCGCCGGCCGGCACGTGCACCATGCCGGCGTCGGCGGTCGCGCCACCCGAGCCGCCGGCCCCACCGCCCGACGCGCCGCCCGCGCCTGCCCCGCCGCCGGCACCACCGGCGCCGCCGGTACCTCCCCCGGTGCCACCGCCGCCAGAGTTGCCACAGGCCAACAGCCCCACCGCCAGCACCGCGAGAGCAAGAGCGCGCACGACGGGCTCGCTAGCACGGCGGCGGCGCAGCGGTCGACCCGCCGCGCCGCGCCCAGAGCGCGCTCGCCCTACCTCACTTGTACTGCTCGCGCACGGCCGCGACCACGTCGGCGGGCGAGCAGCTGCCCGGCGTGCGGCAGCGCATGTTCTGCGCCGCCGTCCACGCCTGGGCGCGGAAGCTCTCGTTGGCGGTCGAGTCCCACGCGTTGGAGTGGATGTTCATGCACTCGTTGCCCCAGGCGTTGCCGTAGCCCGACGAGCCCAGGCGGTTGAGGCACGAGCCGTACGACTCTTTGCCGGTGCCCGAGCGGTAGCCGCACCACACCGTGCGGTGCAGCGAGTTGATGCGGCACCAGCAGCCGCTGCCGCAGGTGGTCGTGACGCCCTTGGTGAAGTGGTAGTTCTGGTAGCCGACGCCGTCTTCCTGATCGAGCTCGATGATGCCGCCCTCGAGAGGGAAGATGCGGCCCGAGGCGATGAGCGTGCGGCTCGCGATCGCCTTGAGGCCCTGCTCCCAGTACGCGGGCGAGCTGGTGCGCAGCGCCTTGAGCGACGGAATCAGGTTCGCGCTGTCGACCACCCACTGGCCGACCCGCGCCGCCGACGGAGTGGCGGTGACCACCGTGCTCGACAGGCCCCCGCTCGAGTAGCTGCAGCGGAGCGCAGGGTGCGACCAGCCCGGGTAGGTGGTCGAGCTGCAGCTCTGCTCGACGTACGGCTTCTCACCCAGGTAGGCGAGCAGCGAGGCGGGCACCCCGGTCGAAGGCGGCGGCGGAGGAGGAGGCGGCGGCAGCGCGTTGGGCGCGCGGAACAGCACCGTGCCGCCCTGCGCCACCACCACGGTGCCGTCGTTGCGCACCAACAGCCGCGCGCCGGCGTGCCCCGCGGTGTGCGACTGCCACAGCGCCGTGCCGTTGCGGCGCACCACCAGGTTGCCGTCGCCCTGCATGTACGCGCCGATGCTCGCCGAGCCCGAGCGCACCGTGCCCGTCGCCCACAGCGCCTTGCCGCCCTGGTACAGCACCAGGTTGTCGTCGCCCTGCATCACCAGGCGGAAGCGGCGATCGCACGAGTTGAGCGCCGAGCCCGCGCGCAGCACGCCTCCGGCGTACATCACGCCGCACTCGTTGGTGTGGGTGGCCCAGATCGCGCGGCCGCCCTGGTACAGCACCAGGTTGCCGTCGTCTTGCATCGCGAGCATCGCGCCCGGGTGGCCCGAGGTGTTCGAGGCCCACAGCGGGCGAGTGCCCTGGTACAGCACCAGGTTGCCGTCGCCCTGCATCTCCAGCCGCACGCCGGTGACGAAGGTGCGCGTCGACCAGCGCGCCCGCACCGGGTTGTTGGCGTAGAGCACCAGGTTGCCGTCGCCCTGCAGCGCCAGCCAGTACTGGCCGCTGCAGGCGTGCAGCACCTCGTTCTGGGTGAGGCGGTCTCCGGCGCGCATCACTCCGCAGGGGCGGCCGGCCAGCTCGTCGGCTTCGACGCCGAGCTCCGAGTCATCGTCGGCATCGACCATGTCTCCGTCGGGGGCGAGCTCGTCTTCGGGGCCGATCATTCCATCTCCGCAGCTGAAGCTCAGCGCGGCGAGACACGACAACAACAACGACCATGACTTGGGGGGCATCGGGGCTTTCGTCCTTTGAGGCATGAGGGAAACTGCGCTGAAAATCACCACCGCTTCAGTCTTCGAGGTGCCGTGCTGGCCGTTGCTGCGCCGCGCCTTTGCAACCGGCGCCGATCGCAACCGCTGCAACGGCGCAACGCGATGCGAATCGGCGGGGCGACAGGTGGCCAGCCTCGGCGCGCGGCGCGCAACCCGGGTTTACATTTCGGGCCCGGCGGGGCTCGCGCGCGCCGGGCGGAGAGCGCTCCAAGCACCCGAAGCCCCTAATCTTTTGTGTCGATGTGTACCAACCTGCGACATCGGTCGAGGGCCACGTCTACCCAGGGAAGCCCCCTCCTTCGGAGCCCCCTTTGACGACCCTCAGCCGCACGAAGTCGACCGACTGGTTGGCCCCTACCACCACCTCTCGGGGCGACTCGGCCGAGCCCTCGTCGCGCGCGACGGTGAAGCCGGCCAGGAGGCGCGCCGACGTCTTCATCGACGAGGGCGCGCTGAGCTTCGACCGCGGCGGCAAGCCGGCCCCGCGCGAGACGCAGCTCCAGTGGGCCGAGCGCTTTCTTCAGACGCTGAGGGTGCAGACCCAGGGCAAGCTCACCTTCGGCGGCGCGTTGGGCGGCAGCCTGGTCGACAACCTCGAGAGCCTCTCGCGCTACTACCCGGTGCTGAAGATCGCCGCGATGCTGAGCCGCGACCCGGTGCTGTCGGGCGGCGTCACCGCGTTTCTGCCCCAGGTCTCGATGCCGCGCGACCTCGAAGCGCTGCTCGAGCCGGCCGCGGGCGCGCCCGGTCGCTGGGGCGCCACCGAGCCCGCCGGGCCGCTGGGCGAGGCGATGTGGAATGAAGGAACCAAGGACGCGGTCTGGCAGCGGCTCGACGCCGCCGCGACGCCTTCGCTCGAAGAGCTGAAGCTGAGCGACGACGCGGTCGCCTTCTTCGTGCAGCACTTCGGCAAGAAGATCGAGTCGGGCTGGTTGCACTTCGACAACGCGCTCCAGCAGCAAGCGCTGCTGCGCATCTTCGCCCGCGCCGTCGAGAACGGCGCGGCCATCGCGGGCCTCACCGCCGAGACCCTCAACGAGGTCGATTGGACCCAGACGCCCGAGACCGCGGCGGTGCTGCGGCGCCTGGTGACCGCCGCCGGCATCGACCCCCGCCAGGTGCACTTCGGCGGCACCCACCTCGCCAGCGAGCTGGGCTCGGGCCGCGGGCAGGTGGCGCTCGGGCGCTCGCCGCGCTGGGTGCCGCCGACCGAAGCGCTGCCTTCGGCGCCGCTGGGCACGCACAGCTATACCCGGGCCGAGCTCGACGCGTTGACCGAGGCCCACGACCCTGCCCTGTTCGAGCTGAGCGACGCGGGCCTCGAGATGCTGTGCATGGCCTGGCGCGAAGAGGTCTACAGGCTCGCGGTCAACAGCACCGGGCATGAAGACCCGGCCTGGCACACCGCGCTGATGAACGCGTGGGATCGCGCCATCGTCATCAAGGCCGACACCGGGCCCGGCTACGTCGAGGGCTACCTCGGCAGGCTTGCCGCGCCGGTGCTCGACGACCCCGGAGCGATGCTGGCCGCGGCGCGCCTGATGCGGCGTGCAGGCCTGTCGGCCACGACGGTGGCCTTCGACGGCAAACCCCTGGAGACCAACGACGCCTTCAACGCCGCCGCGCAGCGCCTCGATCGCCTGGCCGCCGGCGCGCTGGGCCCGCTGCCGGAGAAGCGCGCCGCCACGGTGCTCGACGCCCGGCCGCTGGCGCTCCACCTTCCTCCCGACATCAAGCGCCGATTCGACAACCGCCTCGAGAGCTACTTCTCGATGCCCGACGCGGCGATCATCGAGCGCTTTGCGGGCAAGGCGCTCGACCCCGGCCGCTACGACAGCTTCGGCAGCCCGATGGCCCTGAGCTTCGTGGCCCGCGCCATCGAGCTCGAGGCCAGCGTCTCGACCCGCCTGGCCACCCAGAACTGGCTGCGCGGCCCGCTCTCGGGGCCGTATGCCACCGCGCCGTACGTGGGGCACCTGGCGCGCCTCGCCAACGCCTGCGGCGTGCCGTTCGACCGGGTTCGGCTCACCCTCGAAGACGGCAGCCACACCACCCTCGCCGCCCACCCCGACCTTCCCCCGCCGAGCCCCGAGTCGCTCGCCGCGGCCGCGACGCTGACCGCCCAGCTCGACCTGCTCGACCCGGCGGGCGCCTCTTCGCTCGACGCGCGCATCGGGGCGATCGAGACGCTGGTGGCCGAAGCCTCGCACGTCGAGCTGCAGGAGCTGTTCGCCGGGGCGCTGCAGCGGCTGCGCGACGGCAAGCTCGAGCCGGTCGACCTGGGCTCGGCGTCGGCCGCCGAGCGCACCCGGCTGATCGCGGCGGTCACCCGCGACGCACATCTCGGGGTGAGCGCCGCGCTCGCCGGCCTGCTGCTGAAGGGCGGCGAAGACGCGCTCGAAGCCCAGCTGCTCGGCCAGGGCTACTCGAACGAGCAGGCGGGCGAGTGGGCGCGTCACGCCCAGTCGCTGCAAGCGCTCGCCCCCGAGCGGCGCGCCGTGGCCCTGGCAGACCTGGTCGAGAAGCCCCAGCCCGACTTCTTGATGCTCCCCGCGCGCATCGCGCTGGCCGAGCAGCCGGCGCTCGACGCCGGGTCGCTGCGGGCGATCTTCGATCGGTTCGTCGCGGTCGACGCGACGGCGCTGGTGCGGGCGATGGTCGACTGCGCTGCGCTCTCGCCCGAGAAGGGCTCGGAGCGCGCCGCGGTGTCGAGCTTCATCAAGGCCCGCATTCTCGACGGCACGCTGCAGGCCGGCGACGCCCGCGCCGGCATCGACCTGCGCCGCTGCGCAGTGCTGATGCCGTTCGTCGAGGCCGAGCTCGACGCGGCGCTGACCGCGGTGGCGACCGCCGACGTGCTCACCCTGCCCGGCGCCAGCAAGGCGCTGGGCGACGCGATCAAGGCGCAGCACGGCTTCGTCGAGCCCGAGGGCCTGGTGATCGACGCCCTCAACCGCCTCTACCAGAAGGATCTGGCCACCGTGCTGCCGCTGGGCCAGGCCGACACCGAGCTGGGCGGAGTCGAGCCCAAGCTGTGGTGGGAAGAAGAAGAAGGAGGCGCCGTCGTCACGGTGACGCCTCCTTCCGTCACGGTGGGCGGCGTGCCGCTGCGCCTCGACATCGAGCCGGGCCGAGACCTGCGGGCGGTGCCTCGCGCGGCCGAGGCCGACCTGGTGATGACCGCGACCACCGAGCGCAACCTGCGGCTCATCGCCGCCGAGTGGCGAAGGGCCCGCCCCGTGCTGCTCGAGGGCCCCACCAGCGCCGGCAAGACCAGCGCGGTGCGCTACCTGGCGTACAAGACCGGCACGCCCTACCGCCGCATCAACCTCTCCCAGTTCACCGACGTCTCCGACCTGCTCGGCCGCTACGTGGGCGGAGAGAAGCGGTTCACCGAGGCGGACCTGAAGAAGAAGACCGACGCCGAGGTGGCCGGGCTCAGCCAGGAGTACGGTCTGGGCGACGGCCTCACCCGTGACGAGCAGATCGACCAGCTGCTCGAGGCGCAGCTGCAGCCCCGCTGGGTCGACGGCGCGGTGGTGCAGGCGATGCGCAAGGGCGAGGTGCTGCTGCTCGACGAGATCAACCTCGCCCGGCCCGAGGTCATCGAGCGGCTCAACTCGTTGTTCGACGATGACGGCAACCTGGTGCTCACCGAGCACCGCAACGAGATCGTCGAGCCGCATCGAAACTTCCGCATCTTCGGCACCATGAACCCGTCGAGCTACGCGGGCCGGGCCCGGCTGTCAGAGGCGATGCGCTCGCGGTGGACGAACCTCTACTGCCAGGGCCTCACCCAGGCCGACGTCACCACCATCTTGAAGGCGCGCTTCGGCGCCACGGTGCCCGAAGCCCAGCTGGCCAGGCTGATCGCGGCGCAAGACGTGCTCGCCCGGCAGGCCGACGAGGGCGCGATCGGCCGGGCCACCGGCGGCATCGCGTTCTCGCTGCGCAACGCCTTTCGGGTGTGCGAGCGCTTCGAGCGCTACCAGGGCGGCGAGCTCTCGGACGAGGCGCTGATGCGCCGCGAGACCGAAGAGATCTACCGGGGCGGCCTGATCGACCCTGACGATCTGCAGACGGTGACCGACGTGCTCGACACCGCCATGCCCTGGTCGGGCCCGGGCTTCTACGACGCGCTCGAGGTCGAAGAGACCGCCGACACCTTCAGCATCGGCGACGTCACCCTGCGCAAGCTGAACACCGGCCACCCGCTGGTGCCGCCCGAGTCGTCGCAGCTGGTGCTCACCGCGCGCACCCGGCAGGTTCTCTACCGCATCGCCAAGGCGCTCGACTGCGGCGAGAACGTGGCGCTGATCGGCGAGCGCGCGTCGGGCAAGACCGCCGTGGCCAAGATGCTCGCCGGCCTCATCGGCCAGCCCTACTACCGCCAGCTGATCAGCGGCTCGACCGACGTGATGCAGCTGGTGGGCGGCTTCGACGACCGTGGGTGGAAAGACGGCCTGCTGCTCGACGCCGGCCGGCCCGACGGCGTGCCGGGCATGCTGCTGCTCGACGAGCTCAACCTGGGCAGCAGCGCGCTGCTCGAGCGGCTCAACCCGGTGCTCGATGACGAGCGCAAGCTGGTGCTGGCCGAGCGAGACGGCGAAGAGGTTCGGCTCCACAACGACTTCCACTTCGTGGCGGCGATGAACCCGCCCACCAAGGGCTACGGCGGCCGCAACAAGCTGTCGAAGGCGATGCAGAACCGGCTCACCCAGATCTACGTGCCCGAGCTCTCCGAGCGCTCCGAGCAGCTGGAGATCGTCGCCGCCATCGCGGCGAAGAAAGGGGTGCCCGCGGCGGTCGCCGAGGCGCTGGTCGACCTGCAGGCCTGGGCGGTGGCCGGCTACCGAGACGGCACCCTGGGCGCGCAGCTGCGCGAGGGAGACCGGCCGGTGCTCAGCATTCGCCAGCTGCTCGCCGCGCTGGACATGGTGGCCGAGTTCCAGACCGAGCGCGGAGTCGGCGACGCCTTCCTGCTCGCGGTCGAGGCCTACTACGCCTCGAGCTCCGAGCCCGACGACTGCAGCGCCATTCTCGCGCACGCCCGGGAGCTCGCGTCATGAGCACCTCGTCGTTGCAGGCAGCGTTGCAGGTGAAGACGCCGACCCTGGTGTACCAGGTCGAGGCGCTGGCCGACGTGATGGGCGCGCTCGGCCCTGCGGCGCGCATCGACGCGCGCGGCGAGCCCGAGGCGTCGGCGCTCGAGGCCCAGCTGGCCCGCGTCAAGGCCGGCGAGTCGGTGGTGGTGCTCTTGGGGCTCGAGGTCTGTGACGCGGTGCGCGCGGCGCTCTCTGACCGTGAGGGCGTGAAGGTGATCGGCGTCACCCCGGCGGCGGCGCCTACCGCCCAGATGCGGGCGCTCTTCCCGCTGCAGCTGGCGGCGAGCCGCGTGCTCGAAGGGCGGGCGGCGTGAAGAGCGCCGGCGCGGCGCGGCGGCTCGTGACCGGGCCACGGCCGGCGATGGTGGCGCGGCCGGCCGCCGCGGCTGCGAAGCAGCTGGGCGTGGCCCGCCCGGCCGATGGGTACGTCGCGCGCGCGACCGACACCTCGATCGCCCCGCCGCGGTTGGGGGGCGACGACCACGCGCCGGGCGCCGAGCCGATCGACGCGGTTCGTCAGCGCGAGCTGGTGCGCCGGCTCGGCATGCTGGCACGCAGCCTGGGCAAGGACTTCAAGCTGCGCCTCGAGCCCGGCAGCTGGTGGGCGTACCACTTCGACGCCAACAAGATCACCTACCCCATCGCCGACATGATGGCGCACGACGACGAGTACAACCTCGGGGTCATCTGCCACGAGCTGTCGCACCGTCTCTACTCGCGGCTGCCGCCCACCTCGCGCTCGGACAACAAGTCGTTTCACTTCTTGTGGAACGCGATCGAAGACATTCGCATCAACAAGATCATCAGCACCCGCTACGCCGGCGTCGAAGGGTACATGAAGGAGCTGTACCGCGACTTCGCCGCGCCCGAGAAGCTCGACAAGCCGCTTCCCCGCGCGATGCAGTTCGGCTTCGCCTTCATTCACGAGTGGGCGACCGGCTCGGGCGAGCGCTCGCCGTTCGCGTCGGACCCCGACGTCATCGCGGCGATGGAGGCGGCCCAGCCGTACATCGACGAGGCCACGCGGCTGCCGCCGGGCGTCGATCTGCGCTTCTCCGATCTGACGAAGGAAGAGGCCGACGCCGAGGCGCTGCACTCGTTCGAGGTGCTGCGCAGCAGGGTCTGGCCGATCTACCAGCAGCTGCTGGAGCAGGATCTCGCCGACCCCGCCACCCGCGACGCCGCGCAGGAGCTCAACGAGCAGCAGAAGCAGGAAGAAGGCGCCGAGGGCGCGCAAGGCGCGGGTGAGTCCGGTGAGGCCGGTGACCCCGAAGAGACCGACGGCGCGCAAGGCGCGGGCGGCGCCGGTGAGACCGGCGAATCAGAAGAGACCGACGGCGCGCAGGGCGCGGGCGGCGCCGGTGAGACCGGCGAATCAGAAGAGACCGACGGCGCGCAAGGCGCGGGCGGCGCCGGTGAGACCGGCGAATCAGAAGAGACCGACGGCGCGCAGGGCGCGGGCGGCGCCGGTGAGACCGGCGAATCAGAAGAGACCGACGGCGCGCAGGGCGCGGGCGGCGCCGGTGAGACCGGCGAATCGGAAGAGACCGACGGCGCGCAGGGCGCGGGCGGCGCGGGTGAGACCGGCGAGTCGGGTGAGACCGACGGCGAGCCAGGCGCGGGCGGGGCGGCGCGGACACCTCGTCAGGAGCAAGCGCCCAGGACGCCAAGCAGGGCAAGGCGACCAGCGGCAAGCCCTCGGGCGACCGCAGCGACGCGGCCCCCCAGCCCGACGGCGCTGAAGAGAACCCGTCGTTCGCTGAAGGCGGCACGCTCGATACCGCCCAGGTGCCGCACGACCCGCTGAAAGACACCCGCACAGACGCGTCGGTCGACGCCGCGCGAAAGGCGCTCGACGAGCTGTTCGACCGCGCCAGCCGCTCGCTCGAGGGCCAGATTCGCCGGGCCGAAGAGGCCGAGCCGGAGGAGAGCGTCGACGAGGCCGAGGCGAACGAGCGCAAGGGCACGCTGGAGTACCAGGGCGACCACCTCGTACTCGCTCGACGATCAGCTCAAGGCGCTCGACGAGCAGCTGCGGCAGCGTGAGCAGGCCGCGGCCGCCCGCACCGAGTACGGGAGAATTCGCGGCCGGTACCAGCGCGAGATCGACCAGATGGTGGCCGAGATCGGCAACGCGCTCGAGCGCGATGACCTGCCCCAGCTGCGCGGACACTTCCGCAGCGGGGTCTACGATCTGCGACGCGCGATTCAGTCGGAGTTCCAGCGCCAGGCCACCGGGCGCGGCGACCCCAAGGTGTTCATGCGGCGCGACGAGCCGGTCGAGCGGCGCACCGAGATCGTGTTCTGCGTCGACATCTCGGGCTCGATGCGAGGCGACAACATCGCCGCGGCCCGCGAGGCGGTGGTGGTCTTTCAGGAAGCGCTGCACGAGCTGGGGCTGCCCTACGGCGTGGTGGCCTACAACGGGCGCCCCCTCGTGCTGGCCGAGCTGGCCGTGCACCAGGACGACAATCGCGAAGCCCCGCTCGGGCACCTGCAGGCCAACGGCGACAACAACGACACCGGCGCGCTCAAGGTGGCGCGCGACATGCTCGAGGGCAGCGACGCCAACAACAAGGTGGTGTTCTTTCTCACCGACGGCGCGGCGGTGGCCGATACCAAATCGTACGTGGAGCAGACCGAGGCCGAGACCGACATCGCGGTGATCGGCATCGGCATCGGCGCGGGCTGCGGCGAGGTCCCCAACATCTACCGGTCGCACCTGGTGGTGCCGAACATCGCAGAGCTGGCCCGGAAGATCGGCGAGCTGTTGGGCGACGTCATCGTCGGCAACGGCGGGTAACGGCCCGGTGACGCCCTCGGCGCGAAGTTTCCGGAACGGTGACGAACGCGCCTCGGCGTCCCTCTGAAGAGACCTGGCGCTCGGCGTGCACCTGCGCCGACGCCAATGGCCAATAAACGACCTGCACCTACCTCTTCGAGCTCACTCACCTCGGCCCGCTCGACGTCGAGCGGCCCTTCTCGCGCGGACCTCAACAAGGCGGCCGACGCCGCCACCGCGAAAGCCGACGCGACGCAGGCGCTCGCCGAGGCCTTCCCCTTCAACGCGACCAAAGATCGCGAGTACGGCAAGGGCACCCGCGAGCCGGTGCGGCCGCAGGAAAGAACCGGCGAGGCCGCCGCGCCCGCGCCCCCCTCACCGGAGACCCAGCGCTCGGCGAAGGTGGGCAGCAAGGTACCGCACGGTGACAACCCCACCGTGCTGCCGCTCGATCGGGTGCGCGCCGACGCCGGGGGGCAGCGCCTCACCACCAACCAGGGCGTGCCGGTGGCGGACAACCAGAATTCGCTCAAGGCCGGCCTGCGCGGCCCGGCGCTGCTCGAAGACTTCATCCTCCGCGAGAAGATCACCCACTTCGACCACGAGCGCATCCCCGAGCGCGTGGTGCACGCGCGCGGCTCGGGCGCGCACGGCTTCTTCGAGTGCTACGCGCCGCAGACCGACGTAACCCGGGCGTCGCTGTTCGCGGAGCGCGGCAAGCGCACGCCGGTGTTCGTGCGCTTCTCGACGGTCGTCGGCGAGCGCGGCTCGGCCGACACGGCCCGCGACGTGCGCGGCTTCGCGGTGAAGTTCTACACGGCCGAAGGCAACTGGGACCTGGTGGGCAACAACATCCCCGTCTTCTTCATTCAAGACGCGATGAAGTTCCCCGACCTGATTCACGCCGCGAAGCCCGAGCCGCACCACGGCATGCCGCAGGCCGCCACCGCGCACGACACCTTCTGGGACTTCGTGTCGCTGATGCCCGAGTCGACCCACATGCTGATGTGGGCGATGTCCGACCGCGCGGTGCCGCGCAGCCTGCGCATGATGCAGGGCTTCGGCGTGCACACCTACCGGCTGGTGAACGCCCGCGGCGAGTCGCACTTCGTGAAGTTCCACTGGACGCCCGCTGGGCACCCAGTCGCTCGCTGGGACGAGGCCGTGAAGATTTCCGGTGCCGACTCCGACTTCCACCGCCGCGACCTGTGGGAGGCGATCGAGAGCGGCAACTTCCCCGAGTGGGAGCTGTCGTTTCAGCTCTTCGACGAGCGCCAGGCCGAGCGGTTCAGCTTCGACGTGCTCGACGCCACCAAGCTGGTGCCCGAAGAGCTCGCCCCCCTGGTGCCGGTCGGGCGCATGGTGCTCAACCGCAACCCCGACAACTTCTTCGCCGAGACCGAGCAGGTCGCGTTCTGCGCCGCGCACGTGGTGCCGGGCATCGACTTCACCTCTGACCCGCTGCTCGCCGGGCGCATTCACAGCTACGTCGACACCCAGATCTCGCGGCTGGGCGGCCCCAACTTCCACGAGATTCCCATCAACGCTCCGGTGGCGCAGGCCCACAACAACCAGCGCGACGGCCTGCACCGGCAGACCTTGAACCGCGGCCGGGTGGCCTACGAGCCGAACTCGCTGGCGGGCGGCTGCCCGTTTCAGGCCGGCAAGGCGGGGTTCACCTCGTTTCGCGAGCCGGTGATGGAAGAGAAGGTGCGCGGCAAGCCCGAGCGCTTCGCCGAGCACTACAACCAGGCCACCCTGTTCTGGAACAGCCAGACCCCGGTCGAGAAGGCGCACATCATTCGCGGCTTCCGCTTCGAGCTGTCGAAGGTGCAGGTGCCGGCGATTCGCCAGCGCATGGTCTCGTCGCTGGTGAACGTCGACCAGGTGCTGGCCAACGCGGTGGCGGCGGGCCTGGGCATCGCGGTGCCCGAGGCGATGCCGCGGGCGCTGAAGGCCGTGCCGAAGCCCGAGGTGAACCGCTCGCCCTCGCTGTCGCTGATGGCCCGCCCCGGCGACGGCAGCATCGCCACCCGCAAGGTGGCGGTGTTCGTGGCCGACGGCGTCGACGGTGAGGCAGCCACGGCGGTGCACGGCCGGCTCGCCGAGCTGGGCGCGGTGCCCCGCTACGTCGGCCCACGCATCGGCGCGGTGGCGACGGCCGACGGAAAGGTCATCGAGGTCGAGGCGACCTTCGAGAACTCGCCCTCGGTGCTGTGGGACGCGGTGGCGGTGCCCGGCGGCCGCGAGGCGATCAAGCGGCTGGGCAGCGTGGGCCAGGCGCTGGAGTTCTTGAAAGACCAGTACCGTCACGCCAAGCCGCTCTTGCTGCTCGGTGAAGGCGCCGACCTGGCCGAGAACGCGGGCGTGTCGAGCCGGCTGCGCAACGGCGAGCTCGACCCGGGTGTGCTCGACGGCCGCAACGAGAGCGCATCGAAGATGCTGCCCAGGTTCATTCAAGCCATCGCGCGCCACCGGCACCACGAGCGCGAGATGGACCCTCCGGAGGTGTGACCATGAAGACCAGACAGCTGCAGGAGCTGATTCTCCAGTCGCTCGAGCACGAGCGCGGCGGCGTGAAGGTGTACGAGACCGCGGTGGGCTGCGCGGTGAACGCGGACCTGAAGAAAGAATGGCAGGGCTACCTCGCCGAGACCCGGAAGCACGCGCAGGCGCTCACCCGGGTGTGCGAGGCGATGGGCCTCGACCCCGAGCGCGAGACGCCGGGCCGCAAGGTGGTGCGGCACACCGGGGCGGCGCTGGTCGAGGCGATGAGCATGGCCAAGCAGGCCGGCGACCCCGCCGCGGCGCAGCTGGTGGCGTGCGAGTGCGTGGTGCTGGCCGAGACGAAAGATCACGCCGACTGGACGCTGCTCGGTCACTGCGTCGACGCCCTCGAGGGCAAAGAGCGTGAGGCGCTCGAGGCCGCCTACCGGGAGATCGAAGACCAGGAAGACGAGCACCTCTACCACTCGCGCGGCTGGTGCCGGGAGCTGTGGCTTCAGTCGCTCGGGCTCGAAGCCGTGCTGCCTCCGCCCGAAGAGCGCAAGCAGGTGCACACCGCCGTCGCCGCGGCGATGGCCGAGCAGTCGGCCGACCACGAGCGGCGGCTGCCCGCGGCCCTGCGGCGCTGAACGCTCAGCGCCGGGGCCCGCTCGAAGGCAGCGATGGCCTCGACGATCGAGCGTCTCGGAGATGTCGGGCGCACCGGACGCCGCGGTGAAAGCCGCGGTGTTCGTCACGCGCGCCGGTCGATCAACGCCGCGTCACGGCCCGACGTTGGAGACCACGGACACGTCCCCTCACGCAGGGAAAACTGGGCTGGGGTTCGGCCCGGCGGCGTCAGCCCGCGCGCTCGCCGCGTGACGCGCCACCACCGATCCTCGTGAACGTGAACGTGAACGTGAACGTGAACGGCCGTTGACGAGACGCTCAGGGGCCGACGCTCACCGCTGCTGGCGCCCTTCTTGACCGCCTGACGGTCAAAAACGGCGCCAGGTTCACGAAGGAGCTCGTGGCGCCGCCAGGCCGAGGCTCAGTACCGGTCGACGCAGCGACCTTCGCTGGGAGCGCCGGCGTCGAACGCGACACACACGCCGGCGTCGACGGGCACGCACCGGGGGCAGGCCCCCGGCATGCAGCCGGCATCGGCGTACCGGTTCTGCAGCGCGTCGAGCGGGCCGGTGTGGGCGGGGTCGAGGAACGTCGGGCAACCGCAGCCGACGCCGTTCGATCGGGTGCCCGTGCACGGGTTGACCAGCGAGGTCGGGTTGCACCGTTTGGCGGCCGAGAGCGCCGCGTCGTAGTCGGACTCGAGCTGATTGCAGCTCGCGCCGCCCGCTGCGCCACCCGCCACGCCACCGCCTGCACCTCCAGCGACGCCTCCCGCCGCGCCGCCAGCGCCTCCGCCGGCGACCCCACCACCGGCGCCAGCGGCACCACCTCCGGCCCCGCCGCCCATCGAGCCACCACCCGAGGCCCCCCCGGCACCGCCGGCGGTCGCCGACCCACCGGCAGTACCTCCGTCGACCGAGGGAGGCTGACTGCTGCAAGCGAGGAGCACCATCACCACGAACCCGAGCTGACGCATGCGGGCACAGTACCCGAGCGTCAGCCGGTCGCCAGGGGCCTCACGGCGCCGCTCGGCCCACCGAAACCTCTCTGCGACTCAAACGGCCCTCAGTAGAACTGAAAGCCCACCCCGAACTGCACGTTGAACCAGGCGCTGTCGTTGCGCCGGTACAGCGCGGGGAAGGTCTGAAACACCGCCTGCAGCCGCAGCCGCTCGAGGAAGGTGACCGCCACCAGCCCCTCGACCAGCGCGTGCGTGCAGGTGCGGTAGTCGACCGCGGTCTCGTGACAGGCCCGGGTGCCGGCCAGGTCGAGCACGCTCACCTGCACCCCGGCGCGCGCCGCCACCCGCGGTTGCACGTACGCGTTCGACAGCACCGACAGCCGCACCTCGGGCCCGGCCACCGCGGTCACCGCGAACTGCGGCTTCTTGTCGGTGAGCAGCGAGAAGACGTAGTTGAGCCCCAGCGCCGCGGTCACCTGCAGCCACTGGGGCAGCAGCCGAAACGGCAGCACCGAGAGCCCGCCCTCGGCCACCGTGCCGAGCACCAGGTAGCCCGTGCGCTCGGGGGGGCTGAAGGCGAGCGTGTTCAGCGCCGCGGTGGCCGCGGTCTTGGTGAGCACCCGGTCGGCCAGCGCGGGCTGCGCGGCGACCCACGCCTCGACCACCACGTCGAGCTTGCGCCGCAAGGCCAGCATGCCCCGCCTGGCGTGCAGCTTCGACAGGCCGAGATCGACGAACTCGAACTCGTACTGCTCGAGCAGCCGCATGAAGTAGTCGAACGCGGGCTCCTTCTCGCCCCGCGCGCGGCGCGCCTCGGCGACGAGCTTCACCCCGGGCACCTGCATGGCCGCCCGCCCCAGCCGCGCCTGCGCGCAGTGGTACGGCACCCGCACCGGCTCGGCGGAAGCGGGCGCCGCGCGGCAGGTCGCGTACAGGCGGTCGAGGCTGGCCTGCAACAGCACGCGGAAGTTGTCCTGCCCGGGCAGCATGCACAGCCTGGCGTAGCGCTCGTAGCCCGGCTCGACCTGCGAGAGCAGGCACATGAACGGCGCCCACCCCTGCTGCGCTTCCACGTCGACGCCCATCAGCGCGTCGAAGTCGAACGGCGTCTCTCTCAGCTCGACGAACGCGTCGTACATGCCCACGTAGAAGTCGAAGACGCGAAAGTCTCGCTCGAAGAAGCCGATGAAGTGCTGCAGCTGCTCGCCGGCCTTGGGCAGGTTGCCGCGAAACAGCTGCACCCGCGCGGCGACGTCGGCCTTCTCGCTGGCGAGCGCCACCAGCTCGCGCGCCCGCGCCGACTCGACCATCTCGCCGCCCATCGAGAACAGCCGCGACAGCACGCCGTGCTTCGAGTCGGTCTGCTCGTCGTCGACCTCGGCCGGGTACACCGTGGTGCTGGGGTCGAAGAACACGTAGTGCATGTCGGCGAGGTTCTCGTGCTCGGCGATGCTCCACGCCACCCGCAGCGGGTGGTTGTCGAACACCCCGCCGTCGAGGAAGTAGTCGATCAAGATCTGCGAGCGGTCGCAGGTCAGCCCCGGCGGCTTCGAGAGGCAGTACTCGATCTCCTGCGGGGCGAACGCGAGCGGAAACGCGCCCGACGCGAAGATCACCGAGCGCAGCAGGTTGAAGTTGCGCGTGGCGAGGCGCGCGTCGCCCGCGTCCTCTTCGAACGGCAGCAGCGGCAGCGGCACCGGTGACTGCGGGTTGCCGAAGTTCGAGACCCGCGGCGGCTGACCCGGCCCGCGGCCCTCGATGCGCACCATGAAGGTCTCGAGCGCGCGCGGCACCGCGAGGCCTTCTTGCAGCTTGATCTGCCGCGGCTTCACCCGCGTCACCGTGGCCGCGAACACCACGTCGCAGCCCTCGCGCAGCCCCTCGTTCCACGCCCGGCGCACCTCTTCGAAGGCCGCCTCGACGGCGTCACGCGAGAACAGCGCGTCGTCTTTCGCGCGATCTCGGTCGAAGAGCTGGTTGAACCCGACCGGCTCCCACACCCGCCAGCCCACGTCACGCCGCGGGTACGGGTTGGGAGCGCGGCACGACGACAGCGCCACCGCCAGGGCGTTCATGCTGCCGGCCGAGGCGCCGGTGACGACCCGCACCTCGCCGGTGGGCTTGAGCTTCTGCGCTTCTCCCCAGAGGTAGAGGGCGCCGGCCTCCCAGGTGCCCAGCGAGACCCCGCCCGAGACGGTGACCCCCAGCGCAGCGCGCCCCGGCTCTGCGCGCACCGCCGCAGCGAGGAGCACCGCGACTGCGAGCACCGGACGCATCGTCACGGCGCGCGAGGGTACTTCAGGTTCGTCTCGAGCGAAGGCGCCAGCGGCTCAAGGCGCGAGCCACGGCAGCATCTGGCCTGCCACCGCCCACAGCGACGCCGGGTACGCATCGGCGCTCGAGATGGTGTTGTTGGTGTCTCCCAGCATCATGCTGGCGGTGGGCCGAAAGCCGTAGCCGTCGTGATTGCTCTCCTGGTACTCGGCGCGCGGCACGCCCATCACCTGCAGCACGTTGCCGAAGAACTGATTCATCGGCACCCCGTAGCGCTCGTTGGCGAACTCTCCACCGGCGCCGAACAGCTTCGGCTTGCGCACGATGTTCCGATAGTCGCAGTAGCTTCCGGTGCGCAGCGCGCCGTCGGCGCCGCCCGCGGTGATCACCGGAATCGAGGTGGTCTGGTGGGTCAGATTGCCGTGCTCTTGCGCGCAGACCACCAGCGACTTGTCGAGCAGCGTCTTGCCGTCGCCGGTGTCGATGCCGTCGAGCTTCGACACGAACGGCACCAGCACGTCGCGGAAGAACGCCACCCGCGACGCGACCATGCGCCGCTGCGCGTTCGCGTCGTCCTGCGCGGGGTGCGCCACGTCGTCGTGCCACGAAGGCCCGGCCACCTCGGCCGAGAACGAGTCGACACCCGACACCAGGCCCAGGCTGGCGATACGGGTGCGCCCGCACTCGAGCGCCAGGGCGATCACGTCGGTGAGCATGCGGTAGTACTCGGCCTGGTACGCCGGGTTCGTCGAGTAGCCGCTGCGGCTCTGCACCGTGCTGTTGTCCGCCGCCGGCCGGCTCACCTGCTGGCACGACGCGGCGCTGCTCGCGGTCAGCCTGCGCTGCACCTCAGAGACGCGCTGCAGGTAGTCGTCGAGGCGCTGCTTGTCGGCGGCCGAGAGGCGCCGGTTGCCGTCGCGCAGCGCGCGGTACTGCGCCAGCACCCGGTCGACGATCGGAGCCCGCGCCGTCGGCGTCGTGCCCGCTCCGGGAAAGAGGCGCGCGAAGAGTTCCCACGAGCTCAAGGTGCCCTGAATGTGGGTGATCGCCCCGGTGCCCGCCGCGGGGTTCGCGAAGCCGTACGAGAGGTGCGCGTCGGCGTACGGGTCGGGCACCGCGATGGTCACCGAGCGCTGCGTCACCGCTGGCGTGGTGCCGTAGAACGAGGTCGACCACGCCATCACCTGGTCGATGGTGCGCCGCGGGTACTGGCTCTTCACCTGCGCCGAGAGCGGGTTGTCGGCGTTGTTCGCGGCGTAGTTGCCCAGCGTCGCCCCGCGGTAGTGCGCGATGCCGAACGGTATGTCGAGCCCGCGCAGCACGTTCAGCTTCGAGATCAGCCGCGGGGTGAGCTGGCTCGACGCGGCGATCAGCGTTGGGCTGAGCTGCGCCAGGCCGTTGCTCACCTGCGCGGTCAGCGCGCTGCGGCGCATCTCGATGCCGGCCAGCGTCACGCGCTCGGCGGCCGGGTTGTCGGCGGGGAACATGTTCGCGCCCGCCACCGACCCGTGCTCGACGAACAGGTGCACGTAGTTCTTCTGCGGCGCGGCGGCCTGCGCGCGTGCCTGCGAGGCGGTCAGCAGCGAGGGCAGCACCGGCAGCGCCAGCGTCGCGCCCGACAGCCACCGCAGCACGAAGCGGCGCGACACCCCACCAGACGGGTCGTCGTTCTTCATCGAAAGCTCCTCTGCGAGAACTCGGGGCGAAGGGTGGGCTTCGCAAACAACTCGGCGAGCGACAGGCCGCCCAGCGCGCCCTGCTCGAGCTCCGAGAGCGCGCAGCCGTCGGCGGTGGTCTGCTCGAGCCGGCGGTTCACGAAGCGAAAGTACTGACGCGCGAAGCAGCTGTGCACGCGGCCGCTCTGGTCGAGCAGCCGGGTGAGGTCGACCGGCCCCGTGCTCACCGTCGGGTCGTCGCTCGACGACAGCGCCGGCACGGTGCGCGTATCGACCGGCCGCTCGCCGACCCGCTGGCCCTGCGCGTCGAAGAGCAGCTCGGTCTGGCGCTCGCGGCCCAGCGCGTCGAAGCCTTCGGTCGAGAAGCCCAGCGGGTTGATCAGCTTCTGGTGGCACTGCGCGCAGTTCGGGCTCGACTCGGTCAGCGCCTCGACCACCTGGCGCGTGGTGGCGTCGGGCGAAGGCTGCGGAGCGACCGCCGCCACGTTGCCCGCGGGCAGCTGCAGGTTCTCGCACATCAGCCCGTTGCGAATGCGCGCGCCCTTCAAGATCGGCCGGGTGTTGAGGCTGCCGCTGACCAGAAACGCCACCCGGGTGAGCAGGCCGGCGCGGTTGGCAGAGGCCGGCATGGGCGGCTCGGCGCCCGAAGCCCACGGCGTCGCCCCGTAGAGCCGGGCCAGCAGCGGGTCGCCGGTGAACGAGCGCGACTCGTGCAGCAGGCCCGAGAGGCTCGCGCCGTGCGCCACCGACCAGCTCGCCATCTGCTCGACGTCGGCGATCGCCGCCTCGCGCGTGTCGGGCCCGGGCAGGTCGGCGCCCGCCAGCGTCTTGAACGCAGGGGTGGTCACCAGCCCGTCGAGCTCGTCGAGATCTTCCAGCGCGAACCACTGCGAGAAGAACTCGGCCCAGGTCGGCGAGGCGCGGTCAGAAGCCGAGAGCCGAACGATCTGCGCCTTCAGACCGCCCGCGGTGAGCAGCTCGCCCGAGGCCGCCGCCGCCCACAGCGCATCGTCGGGCGCGGTGCGCCAGTAGTAATACGACAGGCGCGAGGCGAGCTCGTAGGCCGAGAGCCGAGCCACCTCGGCGACGGCGTCGGTGCCGTGCTCCACGAAGAACAGCAGCTGGGGGGCGGTGAACAGCAGGGCGAGCACGTCGGCGACGCTCGCAGCAGCCACCGGAGCATCGAGCGCCACCGCCATGAGGGCCGTCACCTCGGCGTCGTCGAGCGGGCGGCGAAAGGCGCGCGCGCCGAAGTCGCGCACGAACGACTCCAGGCACGCGCGATCGTTCGCGGTCGAGGTGTCGGTGGCGCACGCGCCGAGCAGCGTCTTGCGCCGCGCCGCGCTCGAGGTGAGCGACCTGCCCAGCGCCACCGCCACGTCGTAGGTGGCGTCGACCAGCGCCTGCTGCAGCGACTGGTCGGCGACCGCGAAGCCACCGCGCCGCTCGCCGGGTGCGCCCACCCGCGAGTCGGGCGGCACGCGCGAGAGCGCCGCCTGCACCTCGCCGAGCACCGCGGCCGCCTCGGCCGGGTTCGCGCGCCGCACCAGGTCGGAGACGGTGTTCAGGTACTCGACCCGCGACAGCCGGAGCAGCGGCACCGCCGCCACCGCCGGCGCGTCGGGCGCGCACGAGAACTGCGGCTTCGGCGCGCCGGGCACCCAGCCTTTCGGTGGCGGCGTGCCCGGCGGCTGCGTGTCGTCGGGCGCCGCGATCTGCCCCTCGCAGGCGGCGAGAGCGAGAACGCCGATGAGGGCTGCGCGTCGCGAGGAGAGCATGGCCGCCCCCTCGTGCACGGCACGTACCCGGCGCACCTCGCCCGGCAAGGCCTCGATTTCCGATTCGATTCGGGCGGGTGGGGGCGCGACGCGCGGGCTCCAGGTGGGGGCAACAGTACTGACCACCTTCTAAGCGTCGCCGCGTCGTGGGTAGTCTGCGTGCCCACTCAAATGACCTTGCTGCTGATGCTCACGCTGGCCCAGGTGGCCGGCCCCCCTGACGAGCTCGAGCAGGCGCGGCGGGAGCACCAGGCGCTCGACTTCGAGGCCTGCCTGGGCACCCTCGATCGGGCGGCGCGCCACCATCGCCCCGCCCGCGAGCTCGCCGAGATCGCGCTCTGGCAGGGGCTCTGTGCCGCGGGGCTCAACGACACCGCGGGCGCGCTGGCCCACTTCAGGCTCGCGCTCGAGCTCGAGCCGCAGCTTCAGCTCCCTCCGCACAGCGCCCCGAAGGTGACCGAGCTGTTCGCTGCCGCGCGGCCCAAGGCGCCGCCGAGCGAAGCGCCGGTGGTGGTGTCGGTGCCTGCCCCGAGCGCACCGGCGCCCAGGCCGTGGTGGGCGATCGGCTCCCTCGCCGGGGTGGCCGCCGTCTCGGGCGGCGTGAGCCTGGGGTTCGGCCTCGACGCGCGCGCGGCGATGGTGCGCGCCAACTCAGCGGTGTTCGCCGACGACGCGGCGGCGGTCGGAGCGCACGCGCGCAGCTCGGCGCTGGTGAGCAACGCGCTGCTCGCGTTCGCGCTGGTCAGCCTCGGTGCGGCGTTGCTGGTGCTGCTGCTCGCCCGGGGGAGCCCGCCGTGAGAGCGCTCTGCGCGCTGCTGGCGCTCACCTGCTCGGCCTGCCTCGTCGATCTGCAGCCGCTCGAGGGCCGCGCGTGCAGCGCCGAGCACCCCTGCCCCGACGGGCTGTACTGCCACCAGCTGCGCTGCACTTCGGAAGCGACGCCGCAGCCGCGCTACGACGACGGCGGGCTGGTCTGGGAGCAGGCGGTGGCCGGCTTCTCGAGCACCGACGTCTACCCGGGCGCGCGTGCGCAGGTCGACCGCGCCGACAGCAACCGGCTGAGGGTCGACATCGCCGCGCCCGGGGCCGACCGTGCGCTGGCGCAGGCCGAGCGCGACGCGCTGCCGCAGCGCGACGACGGCATGTTCGGCGGCACGCTGCGGCTCGTCTCTGCAGGCATGCCGCGCGACGTCGAGTTCACCTTCGCGAACCTCGAGACCGCCGACGGGCAGCCCGTGGTCGAGCTCTACTTCATTCCCGACAGCCATGGCCTCGGGCTGCGCTCGACCCTGCGCCCCACCCTGATCTGGAACGGCTTCGGCCCCGAGAGCTTTCCCGCGGTCGCGCCGCTGTACGTGTCGGGCCGCGACAACCAGATCGCGGTGCGGTGGAGACACAACCAGTACGTCGAGCTGTCGGTGAACTCCGAGCGGGTCGAGCGGTTCGACCTTCCCACCGGGGGCATCGCGCCGGGCGCGCGGCTCGCGGCTCGGCTGCAGCTGGGCGTGCTCGGCTGCAGCGCGTGCGCGGCCGACGCCGGCTTGAGCCTCGAGTACCGGGGGTGGAAGGTGTCGGGCGATGCCGACGCGCTCTGAGCCGCTCACCGTCGGCCCCTACCGGCTGCTGACCCTCATCGGCGCCGGCGGCATGGGCGAGGTCTTTCTCGCCGAGCGCGTGGGGCCGCAGGGCTTCGTCAGGCGGGTCGTCGTCAAGCGGCTGCTCCCGCACAAAGAGCTCGACGCCGAGGCCCGCGCCGCGTTCTTCGACGAAGCGAAGCTCACCGCGCAGCTCAACCACCCCAACGTGGTGCAGGTGATCGAGCTGGGCGAACACGACGGCCGCTACTTCATCGCCATGGAGTACCTCGCCGGCGCGAGCGTGCGCGGCCTCGTCGACGCGCTCGCCGCCGAGCACACCCCTCTGCCGCCCGAGCTCGCCGGCCACCTCTGCGCCCAGGCGCTGCGTGGCCTGCACCACGCCCACGAGCTCGAGGGCCCCGACGGCGCCCCGCTCGGCCTGGTGCACCGCGACGTCAGCCCCGAGAACCTGCTGGTGGGCTTCGCGGGAGAAGTGAAGGTCGTCGACTTCGGCCTCGCCAAGGCGTTTCTCGCCCCCTCGCAGCGGCAGAGCGGCGTGGTGCGAGGCAAGGCCGCGTACATGTCGCCCGAGCAGCTGCTCGGCCGGCCGCTCGATCGGCGCTCCGACGTCTTCGCGATGGGCGCGGTGCTGTACGAGCTGCTCGTCGGCTCGCCCGCGGTCGCGGCGCACACCGTCGGCCCGCTCGCGCCCGCCGCCCACGGCCTGCTCGAGGTGGCGCGGCGCGCGATGAAGAAAGACCCCGCCGAGCGGTTCGCCTCGGCCGCCGAGCTGGCCGACGCGCTCGAAGCAGCGCTCGCCGCTGCCGGCACCCCGGCCTCGGGTCCGGCCCTCGGCGCGCTGCTCGCCCGGCTCGAGGCGAGCGGCCGGCTCGCCGCGACGCGCCCCGCCCTCGACGCGCCGGGGCCCACCGGCACCCTCGACATCGCCGCACCGCAGTCGCCGCAGCGCTCGCGCACGCGCAGGTGGCCCCTCGCCGCCGCGGGCCTCGCGACCGCCGCGATCGGCGCGGCGTTCTTCTTTTCGACGCCGCGCCAGGCACCTTCACCTCCCGTCGCCGAAGCACCGCCGGTCGTCGAAGCGCCGGCAGCGCCCGAGCCGGTGGCCGCGCCGTCACCCCCCGAGCCACCGGCGCCGAGCCCGCCACCGCATCGCAAGCGAGCGGCGACCACGCACGCGGCCGCCGCGCCCAGGCCTGAGCCCAGGCCCGGCACCGGAGAGGTAGTGCTCCGCGCCAACCCCTGGGCCGAGGTCTTCCTCGAGGGCAAGAGCCTGGGCACCACGCCCATGGCGCCGCTCGAGCTGCCCGCGCGGCACTACGACTTCATCTTCAAGAACTCCGAGCTGGGCACCGAGCGCCGGGTGAGCGGCGACCTCAAGGCCGGTGAGCGCCTGGTCCTCAAAGCGAACCTGCAGCCCTGAAACAAGACGAAGAGCTCCCTCTCCCCCCCTCGGGGGAGAGGGCTGGGGTGAGGGGGCCGAACTACTCCTCCTCATCCCCAGCGCCATGCAGCCCGTAGCGCTGCAGCAGCTCTCTCAAATAGTGCCGAGCGACGCCGGCAGTGCGCGCCATCTTCGAGACATTGCCCTCGCAGCGCGCGAGCAGGTTCTCGAGGTATGCCCGGGTGAACGTATCGGTGAGCTGCCGCTTGGCCTCCTTGAAGGGCAGATCCAAAGCGCCCTCCGAAGACGAAGCTGCTGCACCCGCCGGCGCGACGCGCTCGGCCACCGGTGCCTCGAGCGAAGAGCCGGCCAGCGCGCGCTCGACCACGTTCCTCAGCTCGCGCACGTTGCCCGGCCAGCGGTACCCCTCGAACAGCGTCGAGACCTCGGCGGTGAGCGCGAGATCGGCCCCGGCGAACCGCTCGATCAGCGCCGGGAGATCGGCCAGCCGCTCGCGCAGCGGAGGCACCCGCACCGGCACCACCGCCAGCCGAAAGTACAGATCCTCCCGAAACCGCCCGGCGGCGACCTCGGCGCGCAGGTCGCGATGTGTCGCCGCCACGATGCGCACGTCGACCTCGACGAAGTCGTCGCTGCCCAGCGGCTTCACGCTGCGCGAATCGAGCGCCCGCAAGAGCTTCGGCTGGAGCTCGAGCGGCAGCTCACCGATCTCGTCGAGAAACAGCGTGCCACCGCGGGCCTCGACGAACGCCCCGCTGCGCGCCTGCTCTGCCCCGGTGAAGGCGCCCTTCACGTGACCGAACAGCTCGCTCTCGACCACCGACGCCGCCAGCGCGCCGCAGTCGACCACCACGAAGCGCCGCTCGCTGCGCTCGGAGACCTGGTGCACCGCCCGCGCGAGCACCTCTTTACCGACCCCGGTCTCGCCGAGCAGCAGCACGCTCGAGTCCGACTTCGCCACCTGCTCGAGCAGCCCCAGCACCCGCGCCATCGCCGCGGTTCGGGTGATCGCCTCGCCCAGCTGGCGCGGCGCCTCGCCCACCGCCACCGCGTGCTCCTGCAGCGTCACCCGCAGCGCCGTCTGCCCGACCTTGAGCAGCGCCGAGCGCTCGATCACCGCCTCGCGCACCCGCGCCTCACCGAGAAAGGTGCCGTTGCGCGAGTCGAGATCCTTCACCTGCAGCCCCAGCGGGCTCGGCCGCAGCTCGGCGTGAAACCGCGACACCGTGCCGTCGCTCAGCACCAGGCCTGCGCTGGGGTGGGTGCCGACCGTGAGCGGGGCGGTCAGCACCACCTCGCGGCCCTGGTCGGGCCCCGACGCGACGGTCAGCGTGTAGCTGCGCTCGCGCAGCGCGCCCGTCTCGGGGTCGACGCTCAACAGCGGCCGGGTGCCCTCGATCGGTGCGGTGCGGTTCGCCATCGGCGGGCGGTCATATGCTCCAGACCGCCAGCGCACTCAAGGCGCAGCCATCAACCCCGCCGCGGGGCCGGGCCCATCGAGCGCCTGCAGAAACGCCACCAACTCGGCCCGCTCTTCGTCGGTCAGCTCGAGCGGCGCGAGCTCCGAATTGCCCGGGTAGCCGAACGCGTCGCCCCCCTTCGAGAAGAAGGCCACCGCGGCATCGAGGTTGAGCACCTGGCCGGTGTGGAACAGCGAGGGCCGCTTCGCCACGCAGCGCAGCGAGGGCGTCTTGAACGCGCCCTGCCACGCAGGGGGGACGACCGCAGGCAGCCGCCCGTCGTCTCCGTCGCTGTACGCGCTAAGCGAGTTGAGCGGGTCGGCGAGCGAGGCCGCCACGCCGGCCGACGCGCCCACGTCGTTGGCGTCGAGGAACACCGAGGCCACCACCCGCGGCGAGAGCCCGACGTTGTGGAACTCGTGGTCGGTCAGGTACGCCCCCGAGTGGCAGCGGCTGCAGTTGCCCTTGCCGATGAACAGGCGGGCCCCGCGCTGCTCGGCCTCGCTCAGTGCCGCGGCGTCTCCGCTCACCCACCGATCGAAGCGGCTGGGGCCGCACGAGAGCAGGCGCAGGTACGCCTCGATCGCCTTGCCGAGGTTCACCACCACGCGGGTGACCGCCACCTGGTCAGCCTCGCTCAGGCCGTCGAACTCGGCGCCGTCGCCGGGCACGCCGTGTACCGTGCCGTCGCAGGTGAGGCTCGGCTGCGTCGACCTCGGCTGGCAGCCGGTCAGCGCCGCGCTGAGCGGTGGAAAGCGCGCCGTGTCGCCCAGCGGCGGCAGCGCGCCGAACACCGCCTCGTACTCGGCCTTGAAGTGGGCGAACACCTGCTGCGCCGCGAAGAGCCGCGAGCTGTTCAGCTCGACCACGCTCTCCAGCGGAGTGAACACCTGGTTGTAGAAGGCGTCGTGGCGGCCGTCCCACATCAAGAGCTTCGACTGCGCCGCGTCGAGCAGCGACGGAGCGCGCCGCCTGCCCCACCCCGCGGCCAGCGAGACCTGGTGGCTGGGCGAGCGGCCGTCCGAGAAGAAGTCTTCGGGCACGTGGCAGCTGGCGCAGGCGACCTTCTGGGTGTCGCCCTTCTGACCCAGCGTGCCGTCGCCGCCGTTCTGATCGGGGTCGACCAGCGCGCCGGACAAGAGCGTGGTGAAGAAGAGCTTCTGCCCCAGCGCCGCGGCGGCGGGGTCATCGGCATGGCGGTTGGTCACGTCTCGGGGCGGCTCCGGCAGCGCGCCGGGCGAGAGCTCGGTGAAGGCGAGCCGCTCGCGCTCGCTGGTGAACACCGTGCCGGCATCTGCCGGGCCGGGCGCGAGCATCGCGCCGTCGCACCCCAGCAGCAGCAGCGTCAGAAGTGCGAGACGCACGGGTAGAGCTCCTCGTTCCAGTTGGCGGGGGCGGCGACTGTGCTGCGAAAGGCGAAGTTGTCGAAGTGGCGCTGGCTCAAGGTCATCAGCTTCTCGCGGGTGAAGCGGTACGACGGAGCGCTGGCGTCGAGCTGCGCGCCGGCAGGCGAGAAGTCGGCGCCCGAGTGGTACATCACCGCGCCGAACGACACCGTCACCGGCCCGGCGTTGGGAGCCGTGTAGCTGTGGCCGTCGTCGCCGACCGCGGGCAGCGTGGTGCACGAGTACGGCTGGTCGTCGAGCAGCAGGTAGAGGCGCTGGGTCGACACGTAGACGTCGACCTTCACCAGGCGATCGAGCCCCACCAGCTCAGAGGCCACCGGCACCGCGGGCTGGAAGCTGGTCGGGTACTGCGGCAGCAGCGGGCACTGGTCGTTCACCTGCCAGAAGCGGTGATCGCAGGCCTCGATGTTCATCACGCCGCCCATGTCCTTGGGCTGGATGACCAGGGTCTTGCCCTGGTCCATGGTCTTCTGGGCGGGGGCGTCGCGGTCGCTGATCACGAGCTGGGTGTAGCGGCGGCCGGTGGCCAGAAAGTCCATCTCGGCGGTGACGTGCAGGTAACTGTTCGCCGCCAGGGTCGCCTTCTGCAGCGGGGCGAGGCGAATGATGCCTCCGACGTCGGCGGCCCAGTCTCCGAAGAGGAACCACGCCTCGTTGAGCGTGTTGCCCACCACGTAGGTGGCGTTGCCGGTGGTGTAGAGATCGTAGGTCGGCGACTTGAAGTGGTAGTTCAAGAAGGTGCCGTCGCTGAGATCGGTGAACGGCTGCATCGGCGAGTTGAAGTCGTCTTTGAAGTCCCAGGTCGCGGCGTCCCCCGGGGTGACCTTGACGAACGAGCGCGCCACGGCCCTGGGCTGGTTGCTGCTGGCGTACTGGCCGTTGACGAAGACCTCGCCGGTGGCCGTCTTCGCGGCGAGCTCGGCGAGCGTCGAAAACTCGGGGTAGTCGATGCCGGTGTCGGTGTGCGCCGCCTGGTGCTTGGGCGACAGCACGCCCTGAAAGGGGCAGCCCTGATCGAGCGCCTCGACGACCAGCACCGTGTCGGCGGTGACGCCCGACCAGCGCACCGCGGCGAGCGGCTGGTCACCCTGGTTGCGCGCGGTGAGGTAGGCCACCGTGCCGACCGCCAGCTCGTCGTGCGGGTTCGCGCAGTACGGCTCGACGTGTACGCGCTTGAGCGGCACGGTGTCGGCGGCCGGGGCGGTCAGCACCTGGAAGAGCGTCGGCGCGCTGCCGCGGTTGCTGGCCTCGGTGCCCTGGCTCCAGACCAGCGCGTCACCGTTGACCTTCTTGCCGTACACTGGCCGGGTCGCGCTGCTCGCGCTGGCGGGCGCGTAGAAGCCGACGCCCAGGTCTCGCGCGTGGCCGGCGAGGGCCTGCGCGCGCGCGGCAGAGTCGGTGGTGTACGTCTTCACCCGGCTGGCCTCGAAGGTGGGCCGACCGCAGCCGCCCGGAGGCGCGTTGCCGTCGGCGACCGGCGCGTTGCCCAGCACGTAGACCGGAATGCGGCCGGTGCCGGGCGTGCGGTAGACGTGGCCGAGGGTGGCGTCGGCTTCGGCGCGGGTGAAGCCCTGAACGCTGCCGTTGACGGTGGTGGTGCCGCCGGCGGCGTTGTCGTTCACGCCCGGGCGATCGGGAATCACGTAGAGATCTTCGCGCTGGCCGGCGCAGCGGTAGACCGCGCTGGGTATCGTCACCCGCCCGTCGGCCCCGACGAGAATTCCCCCGTCCTGCGTGGGCAGCGGGTAGATGCGGTAGTCCTTCGCGCCCTCGACCGCGTCGAACCTGACGGCGACCGAGTCGGCGGTCACGCGCACGTCGAGGTTGGTGAGGGTGGGCAACGGCGGCAGCTCGGTCACCGGCATGGGCTGGGTGACCACCGGGCCCGCGTCGGGCGTCTCATCGATGGGCCCGGTGCCCGAGTCGGGCTCGGCGCTCGGGCCGGCGTCGGGCACCGTGCGCCCCGCATCGCGGGCGCCGGCGTCAGGGTCGGTATGGCCGGGCGGGTGGTCGGTCACCGTGCCGGTGCAGGCGGCGGCGAGCATGGAGAACAGGACGAGGGCAAAGCGAGCGGGGGCGATCATGGCTCCCCCTTGAGCAACGCCGGTACCAGCCCGCGCACCTCTCAAGTGGCCTGAGGCACTGCGCCGCGCTGACCACGAACCGGCGCTGTGGTGGGGTCGACCCCACACTCGTCATGGTTCGGTTGACAGCGCCCCTTCGATGTCAGACCCCCGCGCTATGTCGGCTCTCATGCGACGCAGCTACACGCTCAATGAAGTTGCCGCCCTGCTCGGCCTCTCCGCCGAGCACATTCAGGCCCTCTCGCAATCGCTCCTCGGCGCCACCCGAGACCTCTTCACCTTCCACGAAGTCGTGCTGATGCGCACCAACGCCTCGCGGCGCCCGGCGCGCGACCCGGTTCCCGTCTCGGCCGACGCCTCGTACGAGCAGGCCTGCTCGCTCGAAGACCAAGACCCCACCGGCGCCATCGACCGCTACCTCGAGGCGGTCGCCGCGAACCCGAAGCACGCCGACGCGCACGTCAACCTCGGCCGCCTGCTGCACACCCGCGGCCGCCTGCGCGAGGCCGAAGCCCACTACGTCGCCGCCCTGGTCGTGCGGCCCGACGACGCCACCGCCATCTTCAACCTCGCGGTGGTGCTCGAAGACCTCGGGCGCCACGACGACGCCGTCACCCGCTACCAAGAGGCCATCGCCGCCGACCCTCAGTGCGTCGACGCGTACTTCAACCTGGCGCGGCTCTACGAGAAGAAGGGAGAGAAGATCGCCGCCATCAGACACCCAAAGACTACCGCCGCCTCCGCGGCGGCTGAACGGGCGCTATGGTGCCGCCCCCGTGCGGCAGGCGCTCCTCGACTGGTTCAGCAAGCACAAGCGTGACCTCCCCTGGAGAGGCGCTCGAGAGCCCTACGCGGTCTGGGTCTCCGAGGTGATGCTCCAGCAGACCCAGGTCTCGACCGTCATTCCCTACTACCTTCGGTTCTTGAAGCGCTTCCCCACCGTGAAGGCGCTCGCCAAGGCGCCGCTCGCCGAAGTGCTCGGCCAGTGGAAGGGGCTCGGCTACTACTCGCGCGCGCGCAACCTGCACCGCGCGGCGCAGGCCATCGTCGAAGTGCACGGCGGCAAGCTGCCGGGCACCGCCGCCGGGCTGCTCGAGCTCCCCGGGTTCGGTCGCTACACCGCCGGCGCCGTGGCTTCGATCGCGTTCTCAGAGCCCGCCCCCATCGTCGACGGCAACGTCGCCCGGGTCTTCTCGCGCGTGCACGCCATCGACGCTCCGGTCGGCGACAAGGCCCGCGAACGCCAGCTCTGGCAGCTCGCCGAGGCCCTGGTGCAGGGGCCCCGACCGGGCGATCTCAACGAAGCGCTGATGGAGCTGGGCGCGACCGTCTGCTTGCCCAAGGGGCCGCTGTGCCTGCTCTGCCCGATTCGCGGCGAGTGCCAGGCGCTCGCCCAGGGCCGCGTCGAGACGCTCCCGCCCCCCAAGGTGCGGGCCGTTCGCAAGCGCCTGGAGCTGAAGGTCGCGGTCTGCCGCAGAGACGATCGGGTGCTGCTGGCCCGCCGCCCCGATGGTGGTCTGTTCGGCGGCCTGTGGGAGCTGCCCACCGCCGCCAGCCGCGCCCAGCTCACCCGCGTGCTCGAAGGCACGAAGCTGGGCAAGCACCTCGCCACCGTCGAGCGCACCCTCACCCATCGCGACCTGGTGCTCGAGCTGTACGCCACCGCCGCCACGCCCCCGCTGAAGCACCTCGACGGTTACACCGAGTGCCGCTGGGTCACCGAAGCCGAGACCGAGCCGCTCGGAGTCAGCGCCGCGATGCAAGCGGCCCTCGAGCGCGTGTGGCGACCCGCCGCCGATCTGTGAACTGCAGTTCCCAGTGAAACGAGGGCGCGACCCTGTCGAAACCTAGGGCTGCCTTTGGAAGAGGGGCTCGCTCAACGTCTCGAGCATGCCCCTTCGAGCCCACCTCTCCCTCCTGGCTTCGTTTTCACTCGCTGCGTGCGGCCCCGACCTGTTCTCCGCTGGCGAGCTCGAGTCGTCGACAGATCAAAGCGTGAACGCCAACTGCGCCGCACGGCTCGCCGTCTCGGCGGTCAGCGCGAGCGTCGAACAAGAAGGCAACGAAGCTCCGCACGCCATCGACGGCAGCCTCGCCACCCGCTGGTCGGGCAAGGGCATCGGCGCCACGCTCACCGCAGATCTCGGCGCGCTCCGGCAGCTGTGCGGCGTCGGCCTGGGCTGGTACGTCGGCGACACCCGCAGCAACACCTTCACGCTCGAGACGTCGACCGACGGCACGACCTTCACCCGGGTGTTCAGCGGCACCAGCGCGCGCACCACCGCGCTGCAGACGGTCGGCTTCGCCCAGACCAGCGCCCGCTGGTTGAGGCTGGCGGTGCTCGGCAACACCGAGAACACCTGGGCCAGCGTCACCGAGCTGCAGCCCTTCGGCGCCACCCCGTTCGTGCTGCGGCAGAGACCCGGCCCGACGCCACCAACACCGGCGCGGGAGTGATTCGCCCCTACCCGACCGCGGTCATCGACGGCGACGTCACCCTCACCACCAACGGCGCGGTGTTCGCCGACAAGATCGTGCACGGCCGCATCATCGTGAAGGCCGCCGACGTGACCATCAGCAACGTGGTGGTCGTGGGCGGTGACGCGCTGCCGCAGAACAGCCACTGGCTCATCGACACCCACTCGGGCACCAACACCCGCATCGAGTTCACCACCGTGCGCGCCGCCCACCCCAACACCCACGTCAACGGCATCGGGTACCGCAACTTCACCGCTTACCGGGTCGACGTCTCGGGCGTGGTCGATGCCTTCTCGGCGATTCCCGTGTCCAGCGGCGCCAACGTGAACATCTCGATTCAAGGCAGCTACGGGCACGACCTGGTGCACTTCTCGCCCGACCCCGGTCACCCCGGCCCCGACTCGCGCACCCACAACGACGTGATTCAGTCGCACGGCGGCAATGGCCTGCAGGTCATCGGCTCGAGCTTCTCGGCGTACCACGACCCCGAGCTCGGCACCCAGCCGGCGCCCCACTCGCAGCTCGCGGCGATGATGATCAACACCGGCATCGGTCCCAGCAGCGGCCTCGACATCGAAGACAACTGGCTGGGCGGCGGCGCCTACTGCGTCAACGGCGGAGGCGCGATCGGCGGCGGAGGCCGCTTCCTGCGCAACCGCTTCGACCGCGGCATGGCCACCCCCAAAGGCCAGCCCGACGCGGCCTTCACCCTGGTGTTCGACGCCACCTTCACCCAGACCTCGACCGGCAACGTCTTCGAAGACAACGGGCACCCGGTGCAGGTGCGCACCAACTACTGAGCTCAGCCGCCGGTCGGCGGGCGACCGGGCAAGTACCGCGACCGCCCTGCGAGCAGGCAAGGTTCCGACGCGCATCGCCGCGCCGACCGATGCGGCGTGCGGGCGGTCGATCGGTTAAGAATCGACATCGCACACCGGGGGTGTCGATTGAGAAATCCGAGCGAAGATCCCGAGCGCGCAGCCCGCGTAGAGCGCATCGCCCACGTCGGCAGCTGGGAGTGGAGCGTCGAGACCGACGAGGTCTGGTGGTCCGACGAGCTCTACCGCATCTACGGCGTGCCGCCGGGCGCGGTCAGGTTGACCTTCGACGCAGTGCTGGCGCGCGTTCACCCCGACGATCGCGGCCGAGTTCGCCAGGCGGTGCAGTACGCCACCGAGCGCGACGTCGCGTTCGGCTATGCCGAGCGCATCGTGCGCCCCGACGGCACGGTGCGCGAGCTCGAGACCCGCGGCGAGGTCCGCCGCGCTCCCGACGGCCGGCCGCTCACCCTGGTGGGCGTCTGTCACGACGTCACCGAGCGCCAGCGCGCCTACCGCCTCGAGCGCTCCGGCGCCCTGGTGCTCGAGGCGGTCGCCACCGGCGCTCCGCTCCCCGAGATCCTCGGCCAGCTGGTCGGCATCATCGAAGAACAGTCGGCCGGCACGCTCGCCTCGATTCTCCTGGTCGACCCCACCGGCACCCGGCTCATGCACGGGGCGGCGCCCAGCCTCCCCCGCGCGTACGTCGCGGCGATCGACGGCGGGGCCATCGCGGCCCAGAGCGGCTCGTGCGGCACCGCCGCCTGGCGCAAAGAGCCGGTCTACGTCTCCGACATCTCGGTCGACCCGCTGTGGGCGAGCTACCGCCAGCTGGCCCTCGGCCACGGGCTGCTGGCCTGCTGGTCGACGCCGTTCTTCTCGCGCGATCACCGCGTGCTGGGCACCTTCGCGCTCTACTACCGCGAGGTGCGCAGCCCCACCCCGCGCGAGCTCGAGCTGACCGCCCGCGCCGCCCACCTCACCGGTGTCGCGGTCGAGAATCGCCAGCTCGAGGGGCAGCTGCGCGGGCTCTCGGCCCGCCTCGAGTCGATTCGCGAAGACGAGCGCAAGGGCATCGCCCGCGAGATTCACGACCAGCTCGGCCAGTCGCTCACCGCCCTGAAGATGGACCTCGCCCGCCTCGGCCGCCTCGCCCGCCGCCCCGACCCGCTGCCCAACTCGCTGGTCGGCGAGCAGGCCACCCACCTCGCCGCCGCCACCGACGAGCTGCTCGCCCAGGTGCGCCGCATCTCCGCCGAGCTGCGCCCCGGTGTGCTCGACGATCTCGGCCTGCTCGCCGCCATCGAGTGGCAGGCGCAAGAGTTCAGCCTGCGCACCGGCACCCCGGTCGCGGTGCATGCCGCCCTGGGAGATCTCCCGCTGCCGCCCGACGTCGCCACCGCCGCCTTCCGCATCTTTCAAGAGGCCCTCACCAACATCACCCGCCACGCCCACGCCCGCCAGGTCGACGTCTCGCTCGAGCGCAAGGCCGACACCCTGGTCTTCGAGGTCGACGACGATGGCCGCGGCATCTCTTCCGAGGTGGTGCACAGCCCCAGCGCCCTGGGGCTGCTCGGCATTCGCGAGCGCGCCGCCCGCCTGGGCGGGTTCGCCGACATCGCGCCCCGCCCCGGCGGAGGCACCTCGCTCCACCTCGAGCTGCCGCTGTGATCTCGGTCTTGGTGGTCGACGACCACGAGGTGGTGCGCCGCGGCCTGCGGCAGATCCTCTCCGAGACCGAAGACATCGCGGTCGAGGGCGAGGCCGCCCGCGCCGCCGAGGTGATGCCCCTGGTGCGCGCCCGCGAGTGGGGCGTGGTGCTCCTCGATCTCAACATCGGCCCCGACAGCGGCCTCGAGCTGCTCGACGCCCTCAAGCGCGAGCGCCCCCGGCTGCCGGTGATCGTGCTCACCGTGTACTCGGAAGATCAGTACGCGGTGCGCGCGCTCAAGAGCGGCGCCGCCGGCTTCCTGAGCAAAGAGACCGCCCCCGAGCTGCTCATCGAGGCGGTGCGCAAGGTGGTGGCCGGCGGGCGCTGGGTCAGCCCCGGGCTCGCCGAGCGCCTCGCCTCGGCGATCGCCGACCCGCGCACCGGCCTGCCCCACGAGTCGCTCTCGAACCGCGAGCTCGAGGTCCTCACCCTGATCGCCTCGGGCAAGACGGTGGGGCAGATCGCCCAGCAGCTGCACCGCAGCGTGAAGACCATCAGCACCCACCGCGCCCGGCTGCTCGCCAAGATGAAGATGAAGACCAACGCCGAGCTCACCCACTACGCCATCAAGCTCAAGCTCGTGACTTGACGGGTGCCGTAGGACGAACACCGACAACAGAACGCGACACCAACCGATACCGCAGCGCGTCGTGCGGCAGCATTGAAGAGTCATGCTTCCGCAGCTCTCCCAGTTGGTTTTCGAACGGGCCCCGCAGCCGATTCTCATCGTCGACGGCGAGGGGCGACTCCTCGAACAGAACCTCGCGGCCCGCGAGCTCAACCTCGCCGCGGCGATCGACGACGCCGCCCTCACCCGCTCGACGGCCCGCTTGAGAGACCTCGACGGGCGCCTCAAGCTCTTCACCTTAAGCCGCGTGCCCCTCACCGGTGACCGGGTGGCCCTCTTCGCCGAAGACACCACCGCGCTCAACCAGGCGTCTTCCGAGCTGGCGCTGGTGCGGCGCCTCGACTCGCTGGGCACCCTCACCGGCGCGCTGGCGCAAGATCTCGAGAGCGTGCTCGAGCCGCTGATCGGCGTGGCCAACCTGCTCGAGGGCCGCGTCGCCCAAGAGGCGCCGGTACCGGCGCTGTGGCAGAAGCTGCGCGCCGGCTTGCACCACTCGCTCGAGCTCTTGAGGCGCCTCAGGGCCTACCTCGCCGAAGAGCGCCCCGCCATGGCCCCGGTCGACGCCACCCGCGCGCTCCGCGAGCTGCAGCCGCTGCTCGAGCTGGTGGCGCACGGCTCCGCGGGCCTCGTCCTCACGCTCGACGAAGAGACCGGCGAGGTCAGCGTCGATCTCGCCCGCCTTCAGCAGGTGCTGCTCAGTCTGGTGGCAAACGCCCGTGAGGCCTCGGCCCCGGGCTCGGAGATCAACGTCTCCATCGCCACCGTGGCGCTCGACGCCGAAGCCGCCCGCCAGCGCGACTGCAAGGGCCCGGGGCCCTACGTGGCGATCTCGGTGGGCTGTACCCGCACCGCCGACGCCGCCACCACCGGGCGCGTCTTTCAGCCCTTCACCACTGCGCCCAGCTCCACCGGGGTGGGCCTCGCCGCGGTGTGGCGCTTCTGCCGCGAGCACGGCGGCGGGCTCGACACCCGCTCGCGCGTCGGGGGCGTCAGCGAGGTGACCCTCTACCTGCCGCGCGCCGCGCCGAAGGGGCGTGAGACCGGGCCCACGACCGTCGACCCGGACGGGGTGTTCAGAGCTTCACGGCGAGGGTCGTCGACCGCCCACCCTTCAGCGTTACCACCACTCGAGCAGTAACCCGCTCGAGCTGCTGCTCGGGCCCGAGCTCGAAGTCGAGCCCGGCTTCGGTGGCGTGCGACGGCCGGCCGCGCTCGGGCGCGTCGGGGAGGAAGACCGCCGCTGCGGCGAGGGCTCCGTCGCGGGCGGGCTGGACGACGAGGTGTACCCGCTGCGCCCTGCGAAAGAGGAGAACGCGGAATTCGTGCCGCTCTTCGACGACCTGCCCGGACCCGCTGGAAGCGCCAGGGCCCTGTCCTGCAGCCCTCCGCAGCGGGCGAACGTTGTCGGCGATCGGAGCCCCGCCGGTCAGCTCGAGAATCGCGCGCTCGCCCTCTTCCATCGCCGCCAGGGCCTTGGCGAAGTCGGGGCTGACCTTCTTCTGCGCAGCGATCAACGCACCTTCAGCGTCGGTGGCCAGCCCCAGATCGAACCGGAACAGCTCGTCGAACGAGGCCGGGCGCTTGCGCGGCTTGCCCACCTCTTTCGACACCGCGGCCTCGGCGCCGCTCAAGCCGCTGCTGTCGTCTGAACCCAGCGCCTTGACCAGGCCGTCTTCGTGGGCGTCGGCGCGGGCAGAGAACCACCACGCGTGCGCTCTCACTTCGGGGTCGAGGAGATCTCTTTCGGTGCGGCGCGAGGCGTTGAGTGCCGTCAGAGCTGCCGCGAGGTACTTCGTGTCTGCATCGAGCTGCTCGAGCGCGGCCGCGAGCCGCGCGTGAACCGGGGTGGCGTCGGTGCGCCCCAGGCGAATCAAGCGATCGAGCGCACACCTCGCCGACTCGGCGCGATCTCGGGCCAGCAGCCCCTGCATCGCCCACTGCGACCAGGTGCCAGAGTCTTCGTCGCTGTCGGGCAGCGCCGCCTCGACCGCCTCGTCGGCGCACCGCTGCAGTCGCGAGCGCAGCTCTTGGGTCGACAGCCCGTCGGCGAACGACTCGAGGCCGTCGGCGGTGAGCAGCTTCAGCGCCGCGTCGACCAGGCTCGAGTCGGCCGGCACGCGCTGCGTTCGCCTCAGCAGATCTCCCGCGGCTTCCAGTACGCGCTGGGCCACCGGCCCGGGGTCGCCCTTGCGGGCATGGTTCTCGAGCTCGCCTTTCAACGCATCGAGCTCGTCCTTGCGCGACTGATAACGGGAGATCGGATCCATCGTCACTGCTCCTTGTTCCTCGTCTCGAGGAGATAAAGCTTGAGCCACGCCTGGGCGCGGCTGACGCGCTTGTACGAGTTGGCCACGGTGATGTTGAGCAGCCGCGCGCACTCAACGTGATCCTCCACGTCCTGGTGGTGGTACAGATCCCACGCGGCGGCTTCGTTGGGGTGCTCGCGCTGCAGCCGGCGGTACGCAGCCCAGTACTCTTGGTGGGCTTCGCTCTGGTCGGTCTTGGCCTGCGATTCTTTGACCGCCCTGGCCGCTTCGTGCCGCGACACCTCGGACACGTCGTCTTCGCTGTCGTAGCCCTTGTGATCTTCCAGGTCTTCCCGCTGCCGGCGGTACCGGTCGATCGCGCAGTGCTTCACGATGCGCAGGAAGAACGTCTTCGGCGACGCGGCCTTGCCCGGCACCTGCTCGGACACTCCGCGAAACTGCTCCAGGCCCCGCGACATGAACTTCACGACGGCATCTTGGAAGATCTCGTCGGCGTCGTCGGGGGAGCCCCTCATGAACGCTCCCTGCACCCGGCGAACGACCGTGGCGGAGTGGTCTCTCCACCGGGCGACCAGCTCACCGAGCGGCCGGTGAAAGTCTCTGCCTTCAGTGCGACTCTTGGAGATTTCGGCGAACAGCTCGTCGTCGGTAAGCATGGGCTGAAGGCTGGCACCATACACGCCGCCTGACGGGCCCCACCTCAGATTCCTGACCGGCCCAATCGCGGGAAAAACCGCGTGGGTGCGCCCTCAGCGCACCTCGAAGCCGGCGTCGGCGGCGCGCCGAATTCCCCGCGGCGCCTCGGGTGCAAACCAGACGCGCTCGAGGGAGCATCACTTCGAAGACTTGGGGCCGAGAATCTCGAGCGACAGATCCATCGCGCGCGCCGAGTGCGTGAGCGCCCCCAACGACACGTAGTCGACGCCCAGCTTCGCCAGCGCGGGCAGCCGCTCGAGCGTCACTCCGCCCGACACCTCGAGCTCGACCCGCCCGCGGCCCTTCTTCACCGCCTGGGCGATCTGCGCGTCGTTCATGTTGTCGAGCAGCACCACGTGCGCTCCGCCCTCGATCGCCTCTTCCAGCTGCTCCAGCCGGGTGATCTCGACCTCGATTTTGGTCAGCCGCGGGCAGTGCGCGTGCGCACGCTTGAGCGCCTCGGTCACCGAGCCGCCCACCGCGGCGATGTGGTTGTCCTTGATCAGCACGCCGTCGAAGAGCCCGAAGCGGTGGTTCCACGCTCCGCCGTGCCGCACCGCCAGCTTCGACAGCGCGCGCATGCCGGGCGCGGTCTTGCGGGTGTCGAGCACCTTGAGCTTGGTGCCCTTCACCGCCTCGGCGGCGCGCGCCGCCATGGTGGCGATGCCCGACGTGCGCTGCACGATGTTGAGCGCGGTGCGCTCGCAGATCAGCAGCGAGCGCAGCGGCCCGAACAGCCGCGCCACCCGCCGCTTGCGCAGCATCCACTCTCCGTCTTCGTCGTCGAGGGTCACCTCGACGCTCGGGTCGAAGCGCTCGAACACCCGCGCGAACGCCAGCAGCCCCGACAGCACCATCTCTTCTTTCGCCCACAGCTCGGCCCGCCCCTGCGCCTTGGGGTCGATCAGCGCATCGGTGGTGACGTCTCCGGCCGCGCTCAGGTCTTCGTCGAGCGCGAGGTCGATCAGCCGATCGAGGTAGGCGTCAGCGGGCAAAGCTAGCGGCGCCCCTTCTTGACCGGCTTCTTCTTGGCCTTCGGCGCCGGCTTCTTCTTCGCCTTCGCGGCCGGCTTCTTCGCCTTCGCGGGCGCAGCCTTCTTCTTCGCCTTCGCCGCCGGTTTCTTCGTCTTCGCGGCGGGCTTCTTCACCTTCGCGGCCGGCTTCTTGGCCTTCGCCTTGGCCGCCGCCACGCCCTTCTTCTTCGCCGGCGCCTTGTCTTCGCCCTCGCCGTCCTTCGCGGCGCTGAACTCGCGCACCGCGTCGTCGACCAGGCCCATGTTCATGTACGCCACGCCGAGGTCGCGGTGATCTTGCGACGAGAGCCCTTCTTTGGTGCCCTCGCGCAGCTTCTCGAGCGCGTCTGTCACCTGCGTATCGACCTCGGGCGGAGGCGGCACCTCGGCCAGCTCTTCTTTGAGCTCCTTGCCCAGGTCGACCGGGCCGGCCGCGGGCGGAGCGATGCGCACCTCGGCGTCGGGGTCGAGCCGCTCGAGGTTCTCTTCCAGCCGCGCCTGGCGATCGCCCAGCTCGCCCACCCGGGCCTTGTCTTTCTCGACCACCTCAGCGGGAGCGTTCTGCACGAAGTTCGGGTTCTCGAGTTTCTTGGTCACGGCGGCGAGCTCTCCTTGAACACGGGCGATCTCCTTCTTCAGCCGGTCGCGCTCCGCATCGAGGTTCACCACTCCGGCGAGTGGCACGTACACGTCCATGTCGGCGCGAATGTCGGCCGCCGACTGCGCCGGCTTCTTCCCCGGCGGGCCCACTTCGAGAGACGACAGACCTGCGAGCGGCATCACGTACGAGCGCCACTTTTCCAACGTCGAGCGCACCTGCGAATGCCGGCTCTGCACCTCGGCCTTCAGCTTCACGCTGGTGGGGATCACGCTCTCGCCGCGAATGGCGCGAATGCCCTCGATCACCTCGATCAGCGGCTTCATCTCGGCTTCCGCCGCGGGGTCGTCGAGCCCGCGATCGGCCACCGGGTAATCGGCGATGCAGATCGACTCGGTCGGCCGGGTCATCGGCAGCCGCTGCCACAGCTCTTCGCTGATGAACGGCATGAACGGGTGCAGCAGCCGCAACACCTGGTCGAGGCAGAACACCAGCACCGCCCGGGTGGTCTCTTTGGCCTGCTCGTCGGTGCCGTAGATCGGCCCCTTCGCCAGCTCGATGTACCAGTCGCAGAACTCGCGCCAGAGGAACTGGTAGATGGCGTTCGCCGCCTCGCTCACCTGGAAGTCGGTGAGCGCCTTCTGCACCTGCGCCACGGTGCGGTTGAGGCGAGACAGAATCCACCGGTCGGCCAGCGAGAGCGGCCGGTCTTTCACCGAGGTGGTGCCGGCGTCGAAGCCCTCCATGCGCAAGAGCGCGAAGCGGGCCGCCTGCCACAGCTTGTTGCAGAAGTTCTTGTTGCCCTCGATGCGCGCAAACGCGAGGCGAATCTCGCGGCCCTGCTGGGTGAGCTGCGCGAGCGTGAAGCGCAGGGCGTCGGCGCCGTACGCCGGCAGGCCCTCTTTGTACTTCTTCTGGTACATCGCCCCGAGCTCGTCGACCTTCGCGCCGCGCACCACGTGCAAGGGGTCGATCACGTTCCCCTTGGTCTTCGACATCTTCTGGCCGTTCTCGTCGCGCACCATCGCGTGCAGGAACACGGTGCGAAACGGCACGTCCTTCATGAAGTGAATGCCCAGCATCATCATGCGGGCCACCCAGAAGAAGATGATGTCGTGCCCGGTCTCCATCACCGAGGTCGGGTAGAACATCTTCAGGTCTTCGGTCTGCTCGGGCCACCCCAGCGTCGAGAAGGCCCACAGCCCCGAGCTGAACCAGGTGTCGAGCACGTCGGGGTCTTGCAGCCAGTCGCCGTCGGGCTTGCTCCGCGAGACGATCGGCGTGGCCTCGAAGTCGGGCTTGCCGTCTTTCGCCGGGTACCAGGCGGGAATCTGGTGGCCCCACCACAGCTGGCGGCTGATGCACCACGGCTGAATGTTGGTCATCCAGTGGCGGAAGGTGCTGGTCCACGACTCGGGCACGAAGCGGGTGCGGCCGCTCTCGACCGCGGCGAGCGCGTCGGCCGCCATCCCGTCGACCTTCATGAACCACTGGCGCGACAGCCGCGGCTCGACCGGCACGCCGCTGCGCTGGCTCATCGGAATCGAGAGCTTGTGGGGCTCTTCCTTCACCAGCAGGCCCTCGGCGGTGAGATCTTCCACCACCTTCTTGCGCGCCACGAAGCGCTCGAGGCCGGCGTACTTGCCGCCTTCGGCGTTGACGTGCCCGCGCTCGTCGAAGATCGAGATCATCGGCAGCTGGTGCCGCTGGCCGGTGGCGTAGTCGTTGAAGTCGTGCGCCGGCGTCACCTTCACCGCGCCGGTGCCGAACTCCATGCTCACCAGCTCGGCGTCTCCGATGATGTCGATCTCTCGGCCCAGCAGCGGCAGCACCGCCTTCTTGCCGATCAGGTGCTTGAAGCGCGGGTCGTCGGGGTGCACCGCCACCGCGGTGTCGCCCAGCATCGTCTCGGGCCGGGTGGTCGCCACCACCAGCTTCTCGTCGCTGCCCTTCACCGCGTAGGCGATGTGCCACAGCGTGCCGCTGCGCTCTTCGTTCTCGACCTCGAGATCGCTCACCGCGGTCTGCAGCTTGGGGTCCCAGTTGATGAGGCGCTGGGCGCGGTAGATGAGCCCCTCTTCGTGCAGCCGCACGAACACCTCGACCACCGCCTTCGACACCCCGGGGTCGAGCGTGAAGCGCTCGCGGCTCCAGTCGAGCGAGGCCCCCAGCACCTGGTGCTGCTCACCGATGCGGCGGCCGTACTGCTCCTTCCACTCCCAGACGCGCTTCACGAAGGCCTCGCGGCCCATCTCGCGGCGCTTCTTGCCTTCTTTCTCGAGCTCGCGCTCGACCACCATCTGGGTGGCGATGCCGGCGTGATCCGTACCCGGCAGCCACAGCACGTTGAAGCCCGACATGCGCTTCCAACGGCACAGAATGTCTTGCACCGTGGCGGTCAGCGCATGGCCCAGGTGCAGGCTGCCGGTGACGTTCGGCGGCGGCAACACGATGGAGTAGGCCGGCTTGGTGGAGTCGGTCTGCGCCTTGAAATAGCCCTTCTCGTTCCAGAAGGGGTACCAGCGCTTCTCGACTTCGGTGGGAAGGTATCCAGGTGACAGCTCGCTCACGCGAGGGTGACTGTCTACCGCCGGGGGCCTGACGTCTACGGGAATCGAACGCCTCGAGAGGTCAGTGCTTGGTCTCGCGGTCCTTGATGAGGCGATCGAGCTCTTCTCGAATGATGGTCTCGGCCAGCTGCGGCACGACCTCCCACGCGATCTTCTCGATGACCTCTTTCGAGGCCTTCGACAGCGCGGCCCTCAGCGCCGCCTCGCCGCCATCGGCGGGGCGATCGTCGAGCGACAGCGTCTCGTGGCGCTGCGCCTGCTGCGCAGGTGGGTGGCCCGGAGCCATCGGCCGCCCCGGCTGCCCCTGCGGCCCGCCCAACCCGAAGGGATCTCGCCGCGGCGGCTGACCCGCCCCCGGCATCGGCCCACCCGGCGGGCGGGGAAAACCAGGCGCTCCGCCCGGCGGCATGCCCGGCATGCCCGGAGGGCGCGGCTGCCCCTGGCCCGGAGGCATCATCGGGTTGCGCATGCCCGGAACGGTGCCGGGAGGAATCGCGCCCGGCGGCCGCATCATGCCCGGCTGGGGCGGCATGCCCTGGCCTGGCGCCATCATCGGGTTGCGCATGCCCGGCACGGTGCCCGGAGGCACGCCCGGCGGCCGCATCATGCCCGGCCCCGGCGGCATGCCCGGACCCGGAGGCCGCGGCCCCGGCTGACCGGGTACCCCCTGCGGGCCCGGCATGGGGCGCGGCTGCATCGCGGCTCCCGGCGGCGGCGCCCCGGGCGCGGGCGCGCGCGCGGGCACCGCGCTGGCGGTGGAGACCGGGGCGTAGCTCGGGATCATCGCCTGGCCCGGCGCCATGCCGACCAGCCCGCGCACCTTGTCGATGAACGCCTGGCTCTCGAACGGCTTGACGATGTGCGTGTCGGCGCCCGCGGCGCGCGCGCGGTTCTCGTCGAACGGCTCGAAGGTGCCGGCGAGCAGCATCACCGGAATGTGAGCAGTGCTGGGATCTTGCTTGAGGGCCTGGCACACCTCGTAGCCGCTCTTGCCGGGCATCATCACGTCCGCGAGGATCACGTCGGGCCGCAGATCTCTCGCGCGTTGGATCGCCTCGAGACCGTTGTCGACCAGGGTGAGCTGGAAATCCTCACTGGCCAACACCATTCCGATCACCTTGCGAATGGTGAGGGAATCGTCGGCGACCAATACGTTTTTCGGCATGTTGGGAGTGTACGAGTCGCGCAAACGCGCAATCAAGAAAACAAGCGCGGCAGATCGAGCACCTGCGCGCCCTGCAGCGCACCGCGCGGGTGCACCCCGAACGCGTGCGACGCGAGCAGCCCCAGGCCCTCACCTTCGACCTCGACCAGCACCACCAGCGGCTCGACTTCCGAGCTGCCGCCGGCCATGCCGGGCACGCTGAACGCCGGCCACAGGTGCTGCTGGTGCAGCACCAGCCCCTTGAGCGGCCCCTCGTGCGGCAGCGCGCACAGCCGCGAGCCCGCGGGCACCACCTGCGAGACCGAGCCCAGCGGCACCGCCAGCCGCGCTCCCTGCGACTCGAACACCAGCGCCCGGTCGGGCTCGGGCGCCATCGGCACCACCCCACCCTCGAGCAGCTCGGGCGGGTCGGCGTCGAGGCCCCGCGCCGCCGTCTCGACGTCGAGCTCGAAGAACAGCGCGCCGTTCACCTCGAGCACCCCGCGCACCGCCGGCTCGAGCCGCCGCACCAGCCTTCGCGGCAGCGGGTGGCGCGGCTTGTCGGCCAGGTCGCTCACCTCGAGCACCTTCTTCACCCGCACCGCCAGGGTGGGGCTGGTGTCGAGCACCACCGCGGTGCCCGGCCGCGCTTCGGGCGGGCCGCCCAGCAGCGCGCTGAGGTCTTTGAGGTGCAGGTTGCCGTGCAGCGTCTCGCCCGATGCGTCGGGCGGCGACACTTCGAGCACGTGGGTCGCGTCGATGGCGTAGCGTGCCGCCCCGGCTTCGACCAGCAGCGACAAGCGCTGTCCTTTTTCGAAGGCCACTTGGCGCGCAGACTACGCTAACAAGGGGGCTCAGATGGCTCAGGTGCTGCTCGTCGACGACGAAAAGGTCGCGCGGACGCTCTACTCCGACTTCCTCACCGGAGCGGGCCACGCCGTGCACGCGGTGAGCAACGGAGACGAGGCCAAAGAGGCGCTGGCGAGGTACCCGTTCGACTTGGTCGTCACCGATCTGATTCTGCCCAACAGCGACGGCATGGAGCTGCTGCAGTTCGTCAAGGCCACCTACCCGGGCGTCGAGGTGGTGGTGATCACCGCGCTCGACAAGGTCGACCCCGCGGTGCGCGCGATCAAGAGCGGCGCCGCCGACTACCTGGTCAAGCCCATCAACCCCGAGGTGCTGGCGCACTCGGCCACCCGCGCGCTCACCACCCGCTCGCTGCTCAAAGAGAACGAAGAGCTGCGGCGGCACGTCGACCTGCTCGAGACCGGGCAGCGCATCGCCACCACCCTCGACCGCGAGCGCATCGCCGGCCTCGCCACCCAGGCGTTCGCGCAGGTGTGCCGCTGCGAGGCGGCCTTGCTGTTCGTGAAGCAGAGCGACGGCACCCTCACCCACACCGGCAGCTCGGGGCTGAGCGGCGCCGAAGAAGAGACCTTCGCCGCGCTGCTGCGCGAGCCGGTGACCGGCGCGCTGGCCGACCTCGCCACCCCGGGGCGCGTGCTGAAGCTCGACGCGCTGCCGCCGCCATTTCGCTCGGTGTTCCTGGTGCCGACCCGCGACGGCGACAAGACCTACGGCGCGGTGGCGCTGGCGTTTCACGCGGGCGTCTCGCCCGCCACGCCCGACTCGGCGCCGTTTCTGGCCCGCCACCTCGCGCTGGCGCTGCGCAACCTGGGCCGCTTCGCCGAGGTCGAAGATCTCGTCTACCTCGACGATCTCACCCACCTCTTCAACCGCCGCTACCTCGAGCTGGTGCTCGACAAAGATCTCAAGAACGCCACCACCACCTCGAAGCCGTTCTCGCTGCTGTTCTCCGACCTCGACTACTTCAAGGGCATCAACGACACCCACGGCCACGTGGTGGGCTCGAAGCTGCTGGTCGAGGTGGCGCGGGTGATGAAGGGCTGCGTGCGCGACAACGACGTGGTGTGCCGGTGGGGCGGCGACGAGTACGTGATGCTGTTGCGCGGCACCGACTCGGGCGGAGCGCTCAAGGTCGCCGAGCGCATTCGCCGCACCATCGAGGGCCACCACTTTCTCGCGCGCGAGGGCTTCTCGATCAACGTCACCACGTGCATCGGGGTGGCCAGCTTCCCCGAGCACGCGCGAGAAAAAGACAGCCTGGTCGACTTCGCCGATCGCGCCATGTACCGCGGCAAGAAGAGCACCCGGAACATCATCTACATGGCGGCCGAGGGCCTCGAGGCCACCCCCGAGAGCCGCAAGCACGCGCTCGCCGAAGCCGAAGCGGCGCTTCAGGAAGAGCAGAAGCCCGCGTAGCCGGGTCCCCCCTGAGACCGGAGCAACCCATCGACAGCCGGGCACCGGCACAGGCACGCCTCAACGTCTGACGACCACGTTCTTCGTCGGACGTTCACGTTCTGCGTGCCCGCGCCCGCGCCCGAAAAGCTGTCCGTCTCTGAGCTGAGCGAAGCGCGAAGTGGGCACCGCTCGGCCTCCAGACAGGCGGGGAACCGCGCGTGCGGCTTACTCACCGGGCCATCGGAAACCCGCCCCTCAGGCCCCGCGGTCGCCGAGTCGGCCCCTCCGTACCCAAAGGGAGCTCCTCGCCATGGGGCGCGGCGCCTGCGACAGACGAGGGCACGTGCGGTCATTTCTCCCCCTCGGCCGGAGCGTGCCCGGCCACTTTTTCCACGCTGTGTCTATGACGCGCGCAATGCTACAAGGTTCAGCAGTGGTGCTGCTCAATTGCGCACCCCGCAATACCCCCCACGGCACCCCGAGCCAGGCCATGCGCGTCGCAGGCCGCCGACCCGTGTCTGCCCGTTTCAGCTCGACGCATGAAGCGAGGGCTGCCCGAGCACGGAGGGACCGGCGACTCAGCCGATGAGCGACGACGTCGTAGCGAGCGCTGCCACTGCGAGAGCCTCACTCGGCTGCCCTACGCTACGCCGCCGCGCGCACCGTCGGCCGCACGGTGCGCTGCTGCCGGGCGTTGCCCTGCCACACCGTCAGCGCGAACTCGGCGGCCGAGTCGATGGCCATGGTGCGCTGCAGGTCTTCGATGGTGGCGACCGGCGTGCCGTTCACCTGCAGCAGCAGATCCTGCCGGGCCAGCCCGGCGCTGTCGGCGGGTGAGCCCCGCCCCACGTCGATCACCCGCACGCCTCGCGGCTGACCGACCTGCTCTGCGAGCGCGGGCGCCAGCGACTCGTTGCGCGCCGCGATGCCCAGGTACCGGCGCCTCACCTCGCCGTGGCGCATGAGCAGCCCCGCCACCCACGCGGCGGTCGACGCCGGCACCGCGAACCCGATGCCCTGCGCGAACGGCAGCATCGCGGTGTTGATGCCCACCACCTGCCCGCGCACCGAGAGCAGCGGGCCCCCCGAGTTGCCCGGGTTGATCGCCGCGTCGGTCTGAATCAGCCCGTCGAGCACCGCGCCGTCGCGCCCGGGCAGCCGCCGCTCGACCGCGCTCACCACCCCGAGCGTCACGCTGCGCTCGAAGCCGTAGGGGTGACCCAGCGCCACCACCACCTGCCCCACCCGCACCGCCCCGGCCTCGGCGAGCGGCAGCGCCGTGCCCGCGCGCCCGGTGCGCAGCACGGCGAGGTCGGTGGTCTCGTCGCGGCCCACCACGTCGGCCTCGGCGTCTTGCCCGTCGTGAAACCGCACCCGCATCGCGCGCTGGCGCTTGACCACGTGCGCGTTGGTCAGCGCGTAGCCGTCGGGGGTGAACATCATGCCCGTGCCGTGGCCGCGCCGATCTTCGAGCGCGATCACGCCCGCGGCGGCGCGGTGCACGAGCTGCTCGAGCTCGTCCGAGAAGAGCTCGAGAGGGCTCACGGCCGCGCTCCCAGGGTCACCTGCACCGTGTCGACCTTGCCGTTGCGGTACACCCGCGCGGGGAAGCTCTGGCCCACCCGGTCGGCGCGCAGCCAGGCGTAGAAGTCTTCCAGCGTCTTCACCGAGTCGTCGCCGAGGTGCAGCACGGTGTCGCCGTAGTTGATGTCCGCCTTCTCGCCCGGCCCGCCCTTCTCGACGCCGACCACCAAGAGCCCAATCTCCTCGCCGGTCGTCTTCTGCACGTCGTCGGGCAGGCGCACCGGCTGCAGCGACAGGCCCACGTAGCTCTTGCGCACCCGCCCATGCGTCTCGAGCTGCGCCACGATGCGGCGCACCGTCGGCACGGGAATGGTGAGGCTCACGTGGCGCAGCAGGCCGGTGGTGGTGAGGCCCAGCACCTTGCCCTGCGCCGAGACCAGCGCGCCGCCCGAGTAGCCCGGCTGGTGCGCCGCGTCGCTCTCGAGGTAGCGGTCGATCTCTCCGCCCCGCGGCGTGCGCCACGGCTTGTTGCCGCGCGCGCTGATGATGCCCGAGGTGGCGCGCACCGTCTCGCCGGGCCGCGCCAGCAGCGCGATCTCGTGGCCCACCTTGGCGCCTTCTCCGTCATCGAGCGGCGCCGGGCTCAGCGTCGCGTCGAGCTCGAGCAGCGCCAGGTCGGTGCTCACGTCGCGGCCCTTGAGCCGGGCCTTGTGCTCGACGCCCTCGAGGCCGACCACCACCTCGCCCTCGCCTTCGATGGCGTGCGCGACGGTGACGATGCGGTTGGGGCCCCACACGACTCCGCTGCTGGGGCGGGTGCGCCGGCCTTCGACGCGAACGATGCTCTTACCGACGGTCTCTACGATTGAGGAGAAGTCCATGCTCCAAGGGTAGAGATCTCCGAGAGCCGAACCATCACCCGTTCAGCCAGTGACCCATTCGGGCAGGCTCACAGATCGATGATGCCGAGCCGCGCCGCGCGCACCACCGCCTCGACCCGCTTCTGAGCCCCCATCTTCTGCAAGATGGAGTTCACGTGGAACTTGGCGGTGTGGTCAGAGATGTCGAGGCGGCTGGCGATCTCTTTGTTCGACAGCCCCTCCGCGAGCAGCGCCAGCACCTCTTGCTCGCGCGGGGTCAGCTCTTCGCGCGCCTCGGGCGCGGCCTCGGCCGCCGCCGGGTGGGGGTGGGCCTCGGCAGGGGCGGTGGGCACCAGCCGGGTGACGAACGAGCGATCGAACACCGCCAGCCCCTGGTGCAGCGCCGAGATCGCCGCCAGCACCAGCTCTGCCGGGGTGTCGCGGTGCAGTGAGCCGCTCGCGCCCGCCGCGATCGCCGGCAGGCCGTCGTCGGTAGCCGTCAGCGCCAGCACCGGCGTCTCGACGGTGAGCGAGCGAATCGCCTCGTGCGCGAACGCGGTGCCCACGGTGGTGTCGACCACGATGACGTCGGCGCGGGCCGCGCGGGCCGACACGTCGAGCCCCGCCTCGGCGCGAGACACCAGCGCCACGTCGGGCCGCATGCTCAGCGACTCGGTGAGCTGCTCGCTGCCGCTCACCAGCACTCTCAACGGTACTGCCCGGACGGGGAGGCCTCGCATCACCTACCGGTAACGCGGGAGCCGAAACTCACAATGTTAAGAAGCGTGTCGACGCCACGGGACCAAGGAAGCACGCCCCCCCGAGCGTACCGGAGGTGAGAGGGGTGCCATCGGCAGCAACCCCGCGAAGGCGCGCGCCAGGACCGCACATAGCTCCCCGGCGAACCCGGGCCAGCAGCACCGCTGCCGCGCTCCACCCGGCGGCGCTTGCGCCGGGCCGTCACGCGCGGCAGCTCCGCACGCGCAGACCAAAGCCGGATTGGGTCAGCGCCGTCACCCGACTGCTCGCGCACCGCCGGGTTCAACCCACTGGCACCACCGGCAGCGACGAGGCGTGCGCCCCGTGCACCTCGAGCCCCAGGGTCTTCGCCACGCCCAGCGCGCGCCGCATCATCGACCAGTCGGCGTTCAAGCCGGTGCCCACGCAGGTGACCGTGCCGAGATCTTCCCGGCACGACAGCCCCAGGCCCTTCAGCTCAGCCCGCAGCGCCTCGGGGCCGTGCACGTCTTGCAGCGGCACCACGATCATCCCCCTGGGCCCGTCGAGCACCAGGGTGCGGCCCTTCAGCGCCCGCGCGTCGAGCCACTCGAGCGCCGCGGCCACCTCGCCCGCGAGCACCCACACGTCGCTCTCGGCCGTCACCCCGCGCACCCGCCCGCCGCCTGGGGCCACCTACGCCTTGATTGGCGGTGCCCGAGCCCGCGGTGTGGGTCGAGCGCGCCTGAATCACGATGCCCTTCTCGCGCGCGTGCTCGACGGCCTGCGCGTTGAGCACCTTCGCGCCCGCCGCCGCGAGCTCTTGCATCTCTTCGTGCGTGAGCTCGTCGAGCTTCTTCGCGCTCGGCACCACCCTCGGGTCGGCGCTGAAGATGCCGTCGACGTCCGAGTAGATCTCACAGTCGGCGCCCAGCGCCGCCGCCAGCGCCACCGCCGACGTATCCGACCCGCCGCGGCCCAGGGTCGTCACTTCCTTCGCGCGCGACACGCCCTGGTACCCCGCGACGATCACCACCTTGCCCTTCGCCAGCTCTTCTTCGATGCGCATCGGGCGCACCTCGACGATGCGCGCCTGGGCGTGGCTCTCGTCGGTGATGATGCCGCTCTGGCTGCCGGTGAAGCTGATCGCCGGCACCTTCAGCTCCTGCAGCGCCATCGACAGCAGCGCCATCGAGATGCGCTCGCCGCAGGTGAGCAACATGTCGAGCTCGCGCCGTGGCGGATCAGCCGACACCTTGCGGGCCAATTGCAGCAGCTCGTCGGTGGTGTCTCCCATCGCGCTCACCACCACCACCACCTCGGCGCCCGAGTCGCGGCGCGCCTTCACCTTCTCGGCGACCTTCTTGATCTTCTCGACGCTCGCGACCGACGACCCGCCGAACTTCTGCACGACCCGATTCATGGCGAGACGCATACTGCACCCCGGGTGCCACGGCCGCATCACCGACTTCGAAGCGTCGGCCTAAACGCGCGAGAACACCGGCCCCGCGCCGGTATTCCACGTTGACTCCCTGATCGTCGTCTCTATATTCCGCGCGCTTTTCACAGCCCTCGAGGGGTGGCCCGCGCATGCCGATGATCGAAGTCACGAATCTCACCAAGCGCTACCGCGACCGCGTCGCCATCGACCGTCTCAACTTCACCGTCGAGAAGGGCGAGATCCTCGGCTTCCTGGGCCCCAACGGCGCCGGCAAGTCGACCACGATGAAGATTCTCACCGGGTTCCTGCCGCCCACCGAGGGTCAGGCGAAGATCGACGGCTTCGACGTCTTCGAGCAGCCGCTCGAGGTGAAGAAGCGCATCGGCTACCTCCCCGAAACGCCGCCGCTCTACCCCGAGATGAAGGTGCGCGGGTACCTGCACTTCGTGGGGCGCCTCAAAGCGCTCGGCGGAGCGAAGCTCAAAGACGAGATCGACCGCGTCACCAAGGCCACCGGCACGCACGCCGAGCTCGACCGGCTGATCGGCACCCTCTCGAAGGGCTACCAGCACCGGGTCGGCCTGGCGCAGGCGATGCTCGGCTCTCCGCCGCTGATGATCCTCGACGAGCCCACCGAGGGCCTCGACCCCAAGCAGCGCGCCGAGGTGCTCGAGCTCATCAGGTCGCTCGCCGGCAAGCAGACCATCGTGCTCTCCACGCACATCTTGAGCGAGGTCGAGGCGATCGCCCAGAAGGTGCTGATCATCAACAGCGGCAAGATCGTCGCCTACGACAGCCTCAAGTCGATCGCCGGCTCGGGCGGCCTGCTGGCCCGCTTCGCCGAGCTCACCAGCGCCTGAGGGGAACTCGACCATGGGAAACATTCTCGCCATCGCGCGCAAAGAGCTGTCGCTGTACTTCTCGACCTGGTGGGCCTGGCTGGTGATGACCGCGATGGCCTTCCTCGGCTCGTGGTTCTTCCTCGGCCTGCTGATTCAGTTCCGCCAGGTGCACGAGGCCGCCCAGGCGATGGGCTGGCAGCGGCTCGGCGAGGGCGCGGCGATGTACCGCAACCTCACCGACGGCATCATCGTGCCCGAGTGGGGAGTGCTGATCTTCGTCACCATTCTCGCGTCGCCGATTCTCTCGATGGGGCTGTTCTCTCAAGAGTACGACCGCAAGACCTTCGAGCTGTTGATGACCACCCCGGTGCGCTCGGTCGAGATCGTGCTCGGCAAGTACCTCGGCGGCCTGGGCATGATCGCCGCCACCCTCGCCGTCTCGCTGGTGTACCCGCTGATCCTCACCGTCTTCGGAGCGAGCGAGTCGGGCCAGGCGCTCGAGTGGTCGACGGTGCTGCTCGGCTACCTGAGCGTGCTGCTGATCGGCGCGACCGCGGTGGCGCTCAGCATGTTCATCTCGTCGCTCACCGACTCGCAGCTGGTGGCCGTGTTCATCGGCATGGTGCTGATGCTGATCTGGTTCGTGCTCGGCATCGTCACCCAGAGCCTCGATGAGCCGGCGCGCTCGGTGGTGAAGTACCTGACCATCGACGGCCAGGTGGCCGACATGCTCAAGGGCATGTTCGACCCGAAGCCGGTGGTGTTCTTCGGCTCGGTGATCGCCCTCTTCCTGCTGCTCACCCAGCGCGCCGTCGAAGCCAAGAGGTGGACGTGATGCAGACCTTCGGAAAAATCGCCGGCGGCTGGGGCCTGTTGCTGCTGCTCTCGAGCCCCATCGCGTGGCGCATCTCGACCGGCTCGTACGCGCTGATCGAGGCGGGCGTGGGCGTGGCGCTGCTGGTGGTCTACTTCGCCACCAACCGCGGCCTGTCGATCATCGACACCAAGAGCCAGGCCAACCAGCGCGCCAGCTTCTTCTGGGTGACCTCGGCAGTCATCGCCGTGGCCGCGCTGGTGCTGATCGCCGGCCTGAACTTCATCGTCGCCAAGAAGGGCAAGCCGGTCGACCTCACCAACAAGAAGATCTACTCGCTCGCCCCGCAGACCCTGGCCGCCCTCAAGGGGCTCAAAGAGCCGGTGCGCGCGCTGGCGTTCATCGAGACCAAGCACCTCGCCTACGACTCGCTCGACGCGCTGTTCAAGCGCTTCGCCCAAGAGTCCGACCAGTTCACCTACGCGTTCAAAGACCCCAAGAAGTCGCTCGAAGAGAACGCGAAGTACAACGTGAAGGAAGGTCAGACCACCGTCATTCTGGTGAAGGGCAAGGGCGAGACCGAGACCCACACCGCGCTGTCGGTGGCCAGCGAGCAGGAGATGACCAACGCGATCTTGAAGCTCAACGCCAGCGGCACCCAGAAGGTCTACTTCCTCACCGGGCACGCCGAGTACCCGCTCGCCGGCGACAGAGACCCGGGCATGGTCGAGCAGCCGGCCTCGCTGGGCGAGCTGAAGAAGAGCCTCGAGCAAGAGGGCTACGCGGTCGAGACGCTCGACCTCACCGAGAAGCAGAACCAGGTGCCCCCCGACGCCGCGATGCTCGCCATCGCGCACGCCTCGACGCCGTTCTCGAAGGGCGAGATCTCGGCGATCGATCTCTATCTCTCGCAGGGCGGCCGGCTGCTCTACTTCGCCGACTGGGACGCCGACTCGGGCCTCGAGCCGCTGCTGGCGAAGTACGGCATTCAGGTCGAGAAGGGCGTGGTCGCCGACGCGCTCAACCCGCAGAACCCGTTTCAGGCGGTGGGCGCGCCCAGCGAGCATGAGGTGGCCGCCATCTTGAAGCAGCTCGGCGCGAAGATGCTGTTCGACACCGCGCGCGGCCTCACCCCGGTCAAAGAAGGCACCGTGCCTGGGGTCACCACCACCCCGGTGATCCTCGCCAGCCCCAAGTCGTGGATCGAGACCACCCCCGAGAACCCCGACCCCTCCGAGGGTGAGCGGCTGGGCGCGATTCCCCTGGTGATGGCCAGCACCATCGACACCAAGGGCGCGCAGAACAAGCGCTTCGACGAGGCCCGGGTGCTGGTGTTCGGCGACTCGGCGATGATCCTCGACGTCAACTGGGGTCAAGACGTGATCCGCAACCTGGTGCTCAACGCGTTCGGGTGGACCTCGACGCAGATTCAGAAGATCACCATTCGGCCGCCCGACCGCGACATCTCGACCGTCACCATCGACGACGGCATGATGCAGAAGATCTCGTTCCTCTCGGTGATCGCGCTGCCGCAGCTCTTGATCGCGCTGGGCATCGCGATTCGGGTGTCGAGGCGCGCGAAGTGAGCCAGTCGGCGCGCACCCTGGTGATGCTGGTGGCGCTGCTCGCCGTCGGCCTCGGCGTGGGCCTCTACGCGTGGAAGGGCGTCTACGAGCCCGAGCAGAAAGAGACGAAGCAGAAAGACGTCGACGAGCACCTCTTCCCGGTGCTCAAGCTCGACGAGAGGGCGGTCGACGGCGCGGTGCCTCGGGTCGAGTTCGTGCGGCTCGAGCTCACGACCTCAGGGCAGACCTCGGTGCTCGAGCGCGAGAGCGGCAGCGCCCCGTGGCGCATGAGCCAGCCGTTCGCCGGTGCGGGCGTCGATCGCATCGCGGTCGACGGCATCACCAGCCAGCTGCAGGCGTCGAAGTTCAAGTACGTCGCCGACGAGGCGCCCGATGCGGCCGCGTTGAAGAAGTACGGCCTCGAGAGTCCGTCGTTCACCGTGCAGGCCGAGGCGCTGGTGGGCGAGGCGCGCGAGCGGCGCAAGGTGAAGCTGGTGGCGGGCGCCGAGAACTCGTTCAACGGCTCGATCTTCATGCTCCGCGACGACGAGAAGAAGGTGTGGGGCGCCGAGGGCGGCGTGAAGTGGGCCTTCCAGAAGACGCCGTTCGATCTGCGCGAGAAAGAGCTGGTCACGCTCGACGAGCAGCAGGTGTCGAAGATCGCGGTGAAGACCCAGACCAACGACTACACGATCGAGCGCGACGCCGACCGCCAGTGGGTGCTCAAGCCCACCAAACCGTTCAAGGGTGAAGACCCGCAGTTCCTCGCCGACCAGGGCGCGATCAGCGGAGCCATCAGCGGCATCAAGAGCGAGCGCGCGACCGGCTTTCCCGCCGCGGAGATCGCGTTCGACGCGCCGACCGAAGATCTCACCTTCACCGTCGGTGAGCCTGCGCAGAGGGTCAACGTGAAGCTGCTCAAGGTCGGCGGTGGCGACGCAGGGTCCGCGCAGGTCTACGCGCGACGCGAAGACGCGCACGGCGTGGTGATCGCCGAGGTGAGCTCGAACGCGCTCAGCTTCTTCGACCGCAACCCGTTCGACATGCGCGACAAGTCGGTGCTGCAGTTCAAGAAAGACGCGGTGGCGAAGGTGCGCGTACACCTCGCCGACGGCGCAGAGCTGGTGGTCGAGAAAGACGCCACCGATGGCGGCGGAGCCGAGAGCTGGAGGGTGACCGCTCCGCAGCAGGGGCCGGCGAAGCAGTTCAAGCTCGCCGCGCTGCTGTGGACGCTGGGCTCGGTGAAGGGCAGCGAGCTCATCGAAGACAAGCCGAAGGACCTCAAGAAGTACGGCTTCGATCGGTGGATCGCGCTCAGCGACGCAAGCGGCAAAGAGCTGGCGCGGCTGTGGGTGGGCGCCCAGGCCAAGGGCAAGATGGACCAGAAGTACCTGAAGGGCACCCGAGACCAGGTGGTCTGTGCCGACGCGACGCGCCTCGCCGACCTGCCGACGAAGCTCGACGATCTGCTCGAGGCGCCGCCCGCAGCGAAGGCGCCCGACGCCGGGCCCTGAGGGCGCGGGGGCGACGCGCCCCAGACCGCAGCGAAGGCGCCCGACGCCGAGCTCTGAGGGCGCAGGGGCGACGCGCCCCAGAGAGCCCGCGGCGACGTGACTGCGTCAGTGAGCGCCCGCATGGCAAGCGCGGGTCGGGAGGTCCGATGCCCGCGGAGAGGTAATTCGCGCTCCGGCCTCGCGCAGTGCGCTCGATGGTTCTGGGCGCGATTTTCGTCGCGCGCGACGACAAACCCGTCCAGAACGATTTTCCGAGCGCCGAAACAGGCCAGTCGACTCCGCCGGCACGCTCCCCAGCCAAAGCGACTCGGCCGCAACGCAGCAAGCGCGGTCGCACGAGGCAGCGCAGTCGCACGGGCCAACGCGGTCGCACGACCGTCGCGCAGAAGCGGGCCCCGCCACCCGAGCCCCCATTCGCAAGATGGCCCACGGAGCGAACCGGCGCAGCCCCTCGCCACCGCCCAGCAGCAACGAACCGCGCAGGGGAGCCCCTCGATCGCGCACGCGCCGCCTCAGGGCGCCATACTCGCGACCCCATGCGTACCCTCGCCGCGCTGCTCGCGCTCACCGCCGCCATCGCCACGCGCCGAGCCGAAGCCTGCAGCGGCTGCGCGTACCCGAAGTTCACACCGAGGGCGCCGCTGCCGGTGAACCTCCCCGCGCTGCCCGCGATGCCAGGCACCCCGGCGACGCTGACCGGCCCCGACGGAGGCGAGGTGACCACCGAAGCGGCGCCCGAAGGCATCCACCCGGTCACGCCCCCGACGCAAGGCGTGCCGTACACCCTCACCGCCCACTGGGTCTGCACCGGCGAGCCGGTCGACTCGACGGTCACCTTCGGGCCCCCCGCCCCACTGCCCCAGAGCGCCGGCACGCTCACCCAGACCGCCCGCACCGGCGACTTTCAGACCCCGACCACCGCGGGCAGCTGCACCACGGCGGTGCGAGGCGCCGGCGCCGAGCTCGACCTCACTCCGTCGACCGAGCTCGAGCCGTGGCTGCCCCTCACCCGTGCCACGCTCGTCGTCGGCGGCGAGGCGATCGATCAGAGCCTGCAGTACGGCACCAGCAGCGCCAGCTCGCACTACCGCTTCGCGCTCTTCACGGTCTGCGGTGGGCTCCCCGCCGGAGCCTCGCCGGGCCTCAAGGCCGGCAAGCACCACGGCGAGCTGAAGCTGCACGTCGCCGGCATGAGCGAAGATCTCCCCGCGCTCCCGTTCGACGTCGAGCTCGAGTGCCCCCCGGGCTGCAGCGCCTCGCCCGGCCCGCTGCTGCTGCTGGGGCTCGCCGCCTGGCTCAGCCGGCGGGGCCGCCGCGAATGCTGAAGACCTGGTCTTTGCCCTCGAGCCGCACCACCCGCGGAGCCCCCTGCCCCACCAGCACGAACACGCACAGCGCGGCGCCATCTTCCATCGCGAAGCCGCGCACCGGCTCGGGCCAGGCGCCGGGGCGCTGCACCTCGAGCCACACGTCGGGAAACAGCTTCAACGTGCGATTGCCGTAGCTGCGGGTCTGCTTGCGCTGCGAGAGCGCCATCGCCTCGCGCAGCTCGGTGTGCGACACCCGAATCGGGCTCTGCGTGTCGACGTGCTGGTGCTCGTAGGCCTCCGAGAACCGCTCTTCACGAATCGCGGGGGGCGCTGCGGCTGCCGCAGACGCGGCCACCGCCGCCGGCTTCGCCCCGGCATCGCGGCGAAACGTGTCGGCCGCGATGATCTCGAGCTCGTCTTCGGTGAAGTACGGGAACACCGGCTTCCCGTCGACCTCGATCACCATCAGCTCGCCGCCGTGCAGCCCCATCAGGCCCGGCTTCCCGCCCGCGTGCTCGATGACGTACCCGTACCCGCCGTTGAGCATCTCGACCAGGCGCACCGCCTCGACCTCTGCCCCCGCCGAGCGCTTGAGCAGCACGTCGGCGATCAAGATTCTCGAGATCGCCCGCTTGGCGAACTCGAGCACCCGTGGCGAGACGTTGGCGAACGCCGACGCGTCGGGCGGCTCGCTGGGGTGCTTCTCGAACGCGATGCGGTACGCCTCGCCGTTCTCGCCCACCATGTGCAACCGCATCGCGCCCAGGCCCGCGGTGGTGACGTCGACCTCGTCCGAGCCGCCGCCGCTCACCCAGCGGCTGAGCATGCGCCACACCCCGCCCTGGCCGTGCTCCTGGCCGATGAAGGCCGCCCACGCCGGCTGCTGCCCCGAAGCGAACTCGCACGAGAACCCCGCCAGCCCGTCGGGCGAGATGCGCACCGCCGCCGCGCTGCCGGTCACCTGGCTGCCGTCAGGCAGGTGCACCGTGAAGGGAAACGACGTGCCCGTCTCGGGCAGCGAGGCGCACTTGGCGCTGAAGCCGGCCAGCGAGATCTCCTCGGTGGTCGTCTCCAGCTCACCGGTGGGCAGCTGCAACCGCAGCCGCAGGCTCACCGGGTAGCGCGGGTAACGGCGGTTGCTGATCACGCTTTAGGCCACCGCTCAGGCGTCGTTCTGCGCCTTGCTCCAGATGAAATAGAACTGCTTCGGCGTGAAGATCGGCAGCGTCGAGAGCTTGCGGTAGACGTCGTTGTCCTTCAAGAACCGTTCGAGGCGCGAGTTCATCAGCGCCTGCTCGACCGGCAGCATGGCGCGCTTCATGAGCCCCTGCGCCAGCCCGGGCAGCACCCTGCCCTTGCCGTTCTTGCGCCGGTCGCCCGAGAGCCCCTGCGACGAACCCGCCTCGAAGACATCGACCAACGAGAGCCCATTCTCGCGGATCATCTGCTCGAAGTCTTCGCTGCGCGTGGCGTGCGCGTTCTCTTGAAAGATGATCGAAGCTCCCGGCTTCAAGAACTTCTTCACGTCCCGGTAGAACCGCTTGTGAATCTCCCAGCCCGGGTCGATCAACCGAATCGCGTCTTTGTACTCCTGCTGATCGCCGTCGAAGTGCGGCGGGTTGCTCACCACCAGGTCCCACTTCTCGGTGGCGGGAATCTGATCGAGGCAGTCTGACTCGTAGACCGCCACCCGATCTTGCAGCCCGTTGCGCGCCACGGTGTCGCGCGCCGCCCGCACCGCCTCGGGGTTGATGTCGGCCAGCGTCAGCCGCTCACACAGGCCGTGGGCCAAGAGAGAGAACCCGATGAACCCCGGCCCGGCGCAGTACTCGAACGCGTGCCCGACCCGCCCCAGCTTCTGCCGAATGACGTCGAGGTATTGCTGCCCGAAGGTCATGCCGCCGCCGTCGAGCACGGGCAGGTAGCTGACCGACAGGGGGCCGTATTTGACTTGGTAGTAGTTCGTCACGCGGGCTGCAGGCACTACCACAGGGTCTCGCCGTGAAGCACTATGCTGCCCCCCGCGTGGTCGAAGACCGTTACGCAGTGCAGCGACGTTATGTGCGCCACCCGATTCGGGTGCCGCTGGCAGTGCGCACCCAGGGCGCCGCCAACCCGCTGCTCTCCCGCGCCGGAGACATCTCGGAGGGCGGCGTCTCGTTCGGCTCTCCCGTGGCCCTCGCGCTCGGCGTCACCGTGGACATCGAGATTCCCGTACACCACTCGCGGTTCAAGCTCACCGGCACCGTCACCTCGTGCACCGCGCTCGGCGACGGCACCTTTCGGGTCGGCCTCTCGTTCGTCGAACCGGGCACCGCCTTCAAGATGAAGCTCGCCGAGCAGGTGCTGCGCATCGAAGAGCTGCGCGAGACCCTCTCGGCCCAGCGCGGGCAGGCCGTCACCACCAGGGAAGCCGCGCAGGTCTGGGTCGAGCAGTACGCCAAGAGCTTCGGCGACCTCGTCCCCGGCTGAAGCGACACCTAGAACAGCCGGCCCAGCAGCGACTTCGCGCCCACCTTGATGGCCCCGCTGCCGCGGTCTCCCGGCGCAAACACCCGGTCGGGGTTGGGCAGCTCGCCCTTCGCCACCCCGCCTTCGATCGACTTGAGCTCGACGTCGACCGCGTGCCCGTTCACCGTCGCCACCACCCGCTGGCCGGCCTGCACCGCGGCGGAGGCCTTGGCCTCGACGGTCACCGTCACCTTCAGCATGCGCGGGTCGACGATGCGCGCCACCGCCTCGCCCGCCGCGAGCTTCGTGCCGGGCACCGCCTTGAGCTCGGACACCAGGCCCGCCACGTTCGAGGTGATCAGCCAGCTCGCAGTGTCGAGCCGCACCTTCTCGAGCTCGGCGCGGTGCGCATCGACCCGGGCCTGCAGCTCACGGGCGCGGTCGATCACCGCCGCCTTGGCCTTCTTCTTCTTCGCCAGCTTCTGCGCGATGGCCAGCTTGTTGGTCTCGTCGGCGAGCTCGGTCTCGAGCTTCTTCAGGGTCGCCTCGCGCTCGGCGGTGTCGAGCTTCACCAGGGTGGCGCCCGAGTCGACCCACTTGCCATCGGCAGTGCCCGGCTCTTTCACCACCGCGTCGCGCGGAGCCGTCACCGGCGCACCCGGCCCCGCCTCGAGCACCACGCTGGCGGCGAGCGAGCGCGGCAGCGGAATCAAGAGCACCACCAGCGCCAGCACCCCGCCGGCCACGGCAAACCCCCACCCCGGCACCTTCGCCAGCGGGCCGGGCTTCGCGGGGCGCTCGGCCACCTGCGTCTCGCCGCGCGCCTGCGCCAGCGGCGGCTGCTGCGCAGCGGCAGGCGCGTTCTTCTCGCGCTCGGCGATCTCGGCGATCACCTTCTGCGCCTCGGCGTTGTCCTTGTCGACCGCCAGCATCGCCTCGAGGTACTCGCGCGCCTCGGCGAAGCGGTTCTGCCGCAGCTTCACCAGCGCCGAAGTGAACAGATCTCTGAGCGCCGGGTCCCACTCTTCGCGGGGCTCGAAGCTCTGCGCCGCGCCGATGTTGGTCAGCTCCGAGCCGTCTTCCACGAACCCGTACGCGCGCAGCTGGCGCACGAACTTCTCGAGCCCCTCGAGCGTCACCGGTATCGCCAGCCGCGTCGACGACTCGAGCACCTGCTGCACGGTGCGCTTGCCGTCCATCATGCGCGCCATCGACAGCTCGAAGTCGTAGAGCGTGAAGTGCTTGCCCGCAGAGATGTCGGTGACCTCGAACAGCCCCTTGCTGTCCGTCTTGGGCTCGACCTTCAGGTCGCCGCGGAACCGCGGGAGCTTGTCCCCCAGCATCATGGGCCGGCGAGGCTACTGTCGGCGCCGCACCTAAGCCAGATTCGAAAAGCGGCGACAGGCCACCGGCACCCAGGCCCGCCCACATCGCCAACCCCCGGCACGCGCTCGGCTTTCTCGGCGCTCGAGCGGCTTTTCATTTTTCGCCCCCGCCGTGTCCATATCGATGGCTGACGCAAAACAAAAACCCCGAAGGAGCTCGAGCAATGAAGAACCTCTTGATCGCCGCTGTGATCGCTTTGACCGGTTGTGGCCTGGGTGGGGCTGACGAATACCGCAACGCGGTACCCAAGTCGGACACGGTGCAGATGAAGGTCCCCGGCTCGACCGGCCAGGCGCTCGAGACCGCTTCTTCTGGCCAGGCCCTCGAGGGCGACAAGGCGGCATTCTACCAGGTGACCCGCGGCGTCTCGTTGTTCGTGAACGGAGCCGGCTACCAGGTGCTCACCCTGGTGAAGACCATCACCGAGTACCCGCCCACCACCCTCGACGAGGAGAAGGGCGTGGCGGTCTGGGGCCCCTACACCGAGGCGCTCTCGCCCAACACCTGGCGCATGACCGTCACCAAGAAGGCCGACAAAGACTTCACCTACGTGCTCGAGGCCAAGGCCAAGACCGCGGGCGACGACGCGTTCCTCACCATTCTCTCGGGTGAGCACGTCTCGACCGGCAAGGTGACCGGCCACGGCAACTTCACCCTCGACATGGACAAGGCCCAACAGCTGCCCGAGCACGACGCCGACGCCTTCGGCAAGGCCGAGTACGTCTACACGCACGACGCGCTCGACGACACCGCCGAGGTCGAGGCGACCTTCACCCAGGTGAAAGACCACGACTCGGGCCGCTTCGTGAACGCCACCTACAAGTACGCCTCGAACGAGCAGACCGGCGGCAAGCTCGAGTTCCAGTTCCAGGGTGACATCGACGCCGCCAAGAACACCGCGCTCGAGAACATGACCCTCAACTCGCGGTGGGACCGCAGCGGCGCCGGCCGCAGCGACGTGAAGGTCGCCGGCGGAGACCTCGCCTCGGGCCAGACCGCCACCGCCACCGAGTGCTGGGACTCGAGCTTCGCCTCGCGGTACTTGAACGCCTCGTTCGACCCCTCGCTCAACTACGGCAGCGAATCGGCGTGCGGCAACCTCTCGACGGCTGAGTACTCGACCCTGAGGCTGTAAGATCAAATGCGAAATGGCACGCCCGGCGCTCGAAGTCATCGAAGGAGGCAAGAGCGCCGGTCGTGCGTGGTTGAAAGAGCTGTATTCGAAGTACGGCGGTGCGGTGTTCGGTCGTTGTCAGTACCTGCTCAAGAACCCCACCGCCGCGGAGGATGCCATGCAAGACGTCTTCGCTAGAGCCATGGCAAACGAAGCGGGGTTCCGCGGTGAGTCTTCCCCGCTGACCTGGCTGATGAAGATCGCCACCCACCACTGCCTCAACCTGATGCGCGGCGACAAGGCGGGGTGGAAGGCCGAGTACACCCAGCAAGAGCTGGTGCGCGGCGAGGCCCACGGTGGCCCCCAGGCGCTCGAGGCCCGCGACGTGGTGCGCCGCACCCTCGCGAAGTTCGACGCCGAGACCCAGTCGGCCGTCATTCACTACTACGTCGACGAGATGACGATGGAAGAGGTCGCCGCCCTGCTCGAGCGCAGCGTGCCCACCATTCGCAAGCGCCTGCGCGCCTACGCCGAGGCCACCGGTCACGAGGTGCTCGAGTGAGCCACGCCACCGAGCTGTCGCTGCGAAAGCTGTTCGCCGGCGAAGACGTCGGCGCCGAGCTGAAGGCGCACAGCGACGCCTGCGACGAGTGCAAGGCGAAGCTGCGCGCCATCGAAGACGAGCAGCGCAGGTTCGAGGCCGCGATTCCCTTCGAGCGCTTCGCCGCCGGCGTCGAGCGCGCCAACCGCACCCCGCGCCACGTCGCCGCCCCGCCGCCCCGCCGCGCCTGGCTGGGCTACGCGGTGGCCATCGCCGCCGGCCTGTTGGTGGTCGCCGCGGCGCCGCTGCTGCTGCGCGACGGCCGCCACCCCAACGGCATCAAGGGCACCGACGCCATCGAGCTGCACATCGGCGGCGCGTCGGGCTCGACCCGCAAGGCGCAGCCCAACGTGTCCGAGCCGCTCTCCAGCGGCGAGCGGGTCGAGATCACCTTCTCGGCCCAGGCCACGCGCTACCTGGTGGCGGTGAGCGTCGACGAGGCCGGCGAGGTCGCCTCGTACCCCGAGTCGGGTCAGAGCCTGCCGGTGCTCGGCAAGGGCCACCTGCCCGACTCGTTCGAGTTCACCGGCCACGGCTTCGAGCACGTGGTGGTGGTGCTGAACAACGAGCCGTTCTCGGTCGAAGACGTGCGGCGGGCGCTGCGCGCGCGGTACGACGAGGCGCGCGGCAACCTCACCCAGCTCGGCCGCCTCGACGTCTCCGGCGAGCAGCTCCACTACACGTTCATGAAGCCGTGAAAGCGCTCGCCCTCACCCTGCTGGTGGCCACGTCTGCCCTGGCCGAGGGCCCCACCCGGCGCTTCGCCATCATCGTCGGCAACGACAGCGGCGGCGAAGGCACCCGCGACCTGCTCTACGCCCGCGACGACGCCAAGAAGCTCTCCGACATCTTGCTGCGGCTGGGCGGCGTGAAGAAAGAAGACGCCTTTTTGCTGCTCGACGACTCAGCCGGCTCGCTGCTCGAGTCGCTGGGCGAGGTCGAGAAGCGCGCCACCGCCGCGCGCGCGCGCGGCGACCGCACCGCGCTCTTCTTCTACTACTCGGGCCACGCCAAAGATGGCGCGCTGCGCATGGGCGGCACGCAGCTGCCGCTCGAGCAGCTCAAGGCCCGCCTCGCCCAGGCGCCCGCCGACTTTCGCCTCGCGGTCTTCGACGCCTGCCGCTCGGGGTCGATCACCCGCACCAAGGGCATGCGCCGCGCGCCCGCGTTCGAGGTCGAGGCCGACGCGCAGCGGGCCGCGAAGGGCCTGGTGATTCTCACCTCGAGCGCCTCTGACGAAGACTCGCAAGAGAGCGACTCGATCGGCGGCTCGTACTTCTCGCACCACCTGGCCTCGGGGCTCTTGGGCGACGCCGACAAGAGCGGCGACGGGCGGGTGTCGCTCTCCGAGGCGTACGCGTATGCCTACGAGCGCACGGTGGCCGACACCGCCGACAGCGCGGCCGGCCCGCAGCACCCCACCTTCTCGTTCGACCTCGCCGGCAACGGCGACCTGGTGCTCACCGACGTCATCGTGCGCAAAGAGGGCGTGCTGCTGCCCGCGGCGGCGCCGGCAGGGGCCTGGTTCCTGGTCGACATGCGCGGCTTCGTGGTCGCCGAGATCGCCAAGCAAGACGGCGTCGAGCGGCTGGTCGCGCTGGCCCCGGGCAGGTACTGGGTGAAGCGGCGCCTCGCCGACCACCTGCGCATCGGTGAAATCAGCGTCGCCGCGGGCGAGGTGCGCGTGCTCAGCGATCGCGACATGCACAGCGCCGACTTCAGCGACGACCCGGTGAAGGGCGCCTATCAGACCATGACCTACACCCGGCACATCGGGCTGGGCGTCACCGGCGGCTACAACATCGTCTTCGACAAGCCGCTCGAGGCGGGCGGGTACTTTCCCAGCGCGCCGACGTTCGGCCTCGACTTCATGGTGCACAACGCGTTCGGCCGGGGCTGGTCGTTCGGCATCGATGGCGCATTCGGCTTCACCAACGGCCACCTGCTGATCGGCGGCGCCGATCAGATCGCCTACAAGTACTCGGCGCTGGTCTTGGGGCTGTCGGGCATCTGCGAGTGGCCCGAGGGCTGGTGGGTGCCGTTCGTCGGCGTGCGCCTCGCCATCAACATCTTGAACCGCGAGTTCCCCGACTCGAACCTGCCCGCGCAGGGGTACCAGACGTTCGTGCCCGGCGTGGTGCTGGGCATGAAGATTCGCATCGGCAAGCGCTGGAGCTTCGTCGCGCGCGGCCGGCTCAACTACCTGCTCTACAACGTCGATCACACCCGAAGCCTGGGCAGCGCCGAGCTGACCGGCCTCATCAACTACGAGTTCGGCTTATGAGAATCGCGATCGCTGCACTGCTCGTCCTCACCGCCTGCGGCTCCTGGTCGAACGAAGACCTCGAGTACCTCTACGCGCTGCCGCAGAAAGACACCCTCAAGTCGAAGCTCGACGGCACCGGCAACACCGCGTCGCAGGGGCTGTCGGTCGGCGACCCGTCGAAGACCTACGATGATCTGAAGAAGACCAGCGACGACTTCAACGCGTTTCTCGACCTGGTGCTCAACGGCCTCGACGCGATTCGACAGTTTCCGCCCACCACCCGGCAAGAGGACGCGCGCATCTGGGGGCCCTACCCCGACGACAAGCACAAAGGCTTCGACGTGCAGGTCGAGATCCATCGCGAGCAGGCCGGCGCGCAGTACAGCTGGGCGATCAAGATGCGCCCGCGCAATGGGGAGTTCTTCACGCTCGCGGGCGGCACCTACAAGCCGACCAAGAGCCTTCGCGAGGGCCAGGGCACGTTCTTTCTCGACGGAAAGGCCGACCGCGACAACCTTCACGAGGGCGACCCGAACGGAGCCGACCGCGCCGACTTTCGCTATTCGACCGATACCGACCCGGTCATCGTCGAGCTCGACCTCACCTACGGCGCTGCGGTGACGGTCGGCCTCGCGTTCAACGGCCACTCCGACAAGTCGGCCGCGCTGGCGTGGGTAGCGGTAAACCCAGCGAACACCGACGCGAGCAAGGTCAGCTACGCCGCGGGGTGGACGGCGACGACGGCAGGCCGCGCCGACCTCGTCGTGCTCGAAGGCAAGTACGCCACGGCCACCGGCATCGAGTGCTGGGATCAGGGCCACATCGTCGTGTACGCCAAGGGCTACAGCGACGCGGGCCCGTTCGAGATCGGCAACGCGGCCGACTGCGCCTACGCCGCGCCGGTCGAGCTGAAGGCGGTGCCGTAGCAACTCCTGCACGTCGCGCGGGCGCTGTGCTAGCTGAAGCCCCCGCATGGGCACGAAGTTCTACGAGCATCTCGAAGGTCAGCTCGCCTCGATTCGCGAGCAGGGGCTGTACAAAACCGAGCGCGTCATCACCTCGCACCAGCGGCCTGCCATCAGGGTCCAGGGTGGCGGCAAAGAGGTGCTCAACTTCTGCGCGAACAACTACCTGGGCCTCTCCGACTCGCCCGAGCTGATCGCCGCCGCCAAGGCGGGCCTCGACGCGCACGGCTACGGCATGTCGTCGGTGCGCTTCATCTGCGGCACCCAAGACGTGCACAAAGAGCTCGAGGCGCGGCTGGCGAAGTTCCTCGGCACCGAAGACACCATTCTCTTCTCGTCGTGCTGGGACGCGAACGGCGGCCTGTTCGAGATCGTGCTGGGCGAAGAAGACGCGGTCATCTCCGACTCGCTCAACCACGCGTCGATCATCGACGGCATTCGGCTCAGCAAGGCGCAGCGCTTTCGCTACGCCAACAATGATCTCAACGACCTCGAGGCGAAGCTCAAAGAGGCCTCGAAGGCGCGCTTCAAGCTGATCGCCACCGACGGCGTCTTCTCGATGGACGGAGTGATCGCCAACCTGAAGGGCATCGTCGAGCTGGCCGAGAAGTATGGCGCGCAGGTGATGGTCGACGACTCGCACGCGGTGGGCTTCACCGGCGAGAAGGGCAAGGGCAGCCACGAGCTCAACGGCGTGCTCGGCAAGATCGACATCATCACCGGCACCCTGGGCAAGGCGCTCGGCGGCGCCAGCGGCGGCTACGTCGCGGCGAAGAAGCCGGTGGTCGACCTGCTGCGGCAGCGCGCGCGCCCGTACCTGTTCTCGAACACCCTGATGCCGGCGATCGCGCACACCACCCTCGCCTGCCTCGACCTGCTCGAGAAGAGCGACGCTCCGCGCGCGAAGCTGCGCGAGAACAGCGCCTACTTCCGCGCCGAGATGAGCAAGGCCGGCTTCAAGCTGGCGGGCGCGGGGCACCCCATCATTCCGGTGATGCTGGGCGACGCGAAGCTCGCCTCCAAGTTCGCCGAGGGCATGCTGGCCGAGGGCATCTACGTGATCGGCTTCTCTTTCCCGGTGGTGCCGAAAGACCAGGCACGCATTCGCACCCAGATGTCGGCCGCGCACGAGAAGCAGCACCTCGACCAGTGCATCGCGGCGTTCACCAAGGTCGGTAAACAGCTCGGAGTGATCTGAACATGAAGGCGCTCGTCAAAGCAGAGAAGAAGCCCGGCCTGTGGATGCAAGAGGTGCCGGTGCCCGAGCTGGGCCCCAACGACGTGCTCATCAAGGTGAAGAAGTCGGCCATCTGCGGCACCGACATTCACATCTACAACTGGGACGAGTGGAGCCAGAAGACCATTCCCGTGCCGATGGCCATCGGCCACGAGTTCATGGGCGAGATCGCCAGGGTCGGCAGCGCGGTCACCGGCTTCAAGGTCGGCGAGCGGGTGAGCGGCGAGGGCCACCTCACCTGCGGCCACTGTCGCAACTGCCGCGCCGGCAAGCGCCACCTCTGCCGCAACACGGTCGGCATCGGCGTGCACCGCGCCGGCTCGTTCGCCGAGTTCGTGTCGATTCCCGCGGTGAACGTCTTCCGCCTGCCCGACACCATCTCCGACGAGATCGCCTCGTTCTTCGACCCGCTCGGCAACGCGGTGCACACCGCGCTCTCGTTCGACCTGGTCGGCGAAGACGTGCTCATCACCGGCGCCGGCCCGATCGGGGTGATGGCCGCGGCGATCTGCAAGCACGTGGGCGCGCGCCACGTGGTGGTCACCGACGTCAACGACTACCGGCTCGAGCTCGCCAAGAAGCTCGGCGCCACCCGCGCCATCAACGTGAAGAGCGCCTCCCTCGAAGACACCATGAAGTCGCTCGGCATGACCGAGGGCTTCGACGTGGGCCTCGAGATGTCGGGCAACGGCGAGGCGCTGCGCACCATGCTGAAGGCGATGAACCACGGCGGGCGCGTGGCGATTCTCGGCATCCCCCCCAGCGACGTCTCCATCGACTGGAACCAGGTCATCTTCAAGGGCCTGGTGCTCAAGGGCGTCTACGGCCGGGAGATGTTCGAGACCTGGTACAAGATGACCGCGATGCTGCAGAGCGGGCTCGACATCTCGCCCGTGGTCACGCACCGGTTCCCCATCGCCGACTTCCAGAAGGCGTTCGAGACCATGCGCACCGGCGCCTCGGGGAAAGTGGTGCTCGATTGGGCGGCGTGAAGAAGGCCGCCAGGCCGAAGCGCAACGGCAAGGCTCCGGCGCGCAAGCTGTTCGTCGCGATGGCCGGCAACATCGGCGCGGGCAAGACGACCGCCGCCAAGATGATCAGCCAGAAGTTCGGCTTCGAGCTCTTCGACGAGCCGGTGATCGACAACCGGTTCCTCAAGCACTACTACACCGACATGCGCCGCTGGAGCTTCACGCTCCAGCTCGAGTTCCTCATCAAGCGCGTCGAGCACCACGAGCTGATTCGCAGCGTCTCGAAGTCGTGCATTCAAGATCGCACGCTCCACGAAGACCCCGAGATCTTCGCCAAGTACCTGCACGGCCTCGGCAACATGACCGACGCCGAGCTCGACCTGTACTTCGATTACTTCAAGCGCCTCTCGAAAGAGATCGCGCACCCCGACAAGGTGATCTGCTTCGACGTGCCGAAGGTCGACGTGCTGCTCAAGCGCATTCGCAGCCGCGGCCGCGACGAAGAGAAGGGCATTCAGTCGACCTTCTTGAGGGGCTTGAACGGCTACTACGGCACCTTCCCGATGGTGCTCTCGAACAAGTACGGCATCGAGACCCTCACCGTCGACGTGACCGAGCTCGACATTCGCGACGGCGTCGGGCGCGAGCACTTTCTCGACAAGGTCTCTGACTTCTTCGCGCGATGAAGCCGCAGGTCGTCGAGATGGCGCGGCTGCTGTTGCCCGGCGAGGCCAACGCCCTGGGCGCGGCCTTCGGCGGCAGCGTCGTCGGGTGGATCGACATGTGCGCCGCCATCGCCGCGCAGCGCCACTGCCGGCAGACCGTGGTCACCGCCTCGATGGACGATCTGCATTTCCACCAGCCCATCAAGGTCGGCTACTCGGTGACCGTGCGCGCGCGCGTCATCGCCGCCTTCAACACCTCGCTCGAGGTGGGCTGCACCGTGCACGCCGAAGACCCGCGCACCGGCATTCGCACCCTCACCTGCAGCGCCCTGCTCACCTTCGTGGCCCTCGACGCCGAAGGCACCCGCCTGAAAGTGCCCCCGCTCGAGCTCGAGACCGAAGCCGAAAAGAACGCCGCCAGCGAAGCCGTCTCTCGCCGCAACGAGCGACTCGCCCGCAAGGGCATGGGCCAGAGCTGGCTCGAGCTGCTGAACCGGTCACCCTGAGCGGAGGCCGAAGGCCGAAGTCGAACGGGTGCCGTCACAGCTGGAACGCGCAGCGCCGCATACTCCATGCGTCAAGCAGCAGAGCGAGCGCTCTTCTACGATGGAGTATCTGCGCCTGAGCCTTCGTGGTGCGACGGCAGGGTTCGACGAGCTCACCCTGCGCGGTTACTTCCGAACCAGCGTCAACGTGTGCCCATCGTCACCGAGATCTCCCTGCCCCGAGATCTTCGCGCGCTGGTACCCCTCGGCCTCGACCGCCACCTCGGCTCCGCTGAACGGGTTGCGCTGGGTGAAGAACACGTTCGCCAGCACGTTCGACCGCAGCTGCGCGAGCACCTCGTCTCCCGCCTTGAAGCTGACGGCCACGTCCTGCACGTAGTTGCCGTCTTGATCGACGATCTTCAGCCAGAAGCCCTCGTCGGGCGGCATCTCGACCTCGACCACCTTGCCGCTGGCCATCGACGCGCCGCCGAGTGAGCCGGTGCCGTAGCCCTCGCTCACCGCCTCGAGCCGCACCCGCGAGAACGGCCGCGGCACCGCGAACTGCCCGCGCCGGTTGGTGCGCCCCTGAAACAGCACCTCACTGGGGCACTCGGCTGCCGAGGGACAGCTGTCTTGCATCATCGAGACGGTCACCAGCGCGCAGGTCAGCGGGCCGCCGGTGCGCCCGTCGAGCAGCACCACGTCGCCCTTCGCGTCGGGCCCGCAGCGCCCTTCCTTCTCGGCCCTGGCCGCCTGCGCGTCGGCGGCCTGGCCATCATCGATGCGGCTGTCTCCGCCCCCGACCGAATCTGATCGGGTGGTGGCACAGCCGGCGAACAGCACGGCGAGCAAGAGCCCCCTCACGGAGCAGCCTCTGGCTCAGACCGAGAACGACGTCCCGCAGCCGCACGACGACTTGGCCAGCGGGTTGATGAACTTGAAGCCCGACGCCGTGTCGGTCACCAGGTAGTCGACCGAGGTGCCCGAGAGGTACTTCACGCTCACCGGGTCGGTGCAGATCTTCACCCCGTCCTGCTCCCAGATCTGGTCGCCGGCCTTGGCCTCTTTCATCAGGTTCAGGTCGTAGCCCAGGCCGCTGCAGCCGGCCGGCACCACGCGCACCGTGAGCAGGTGGTCATCGAGCTTCTGCTCCGCCATCACCTGCTTCACCTGCGCCAGTGCGGCGGGCGTCAGCACGAACGGCACCTTCGAGGTCTTCTCTTCCGGGGCGACCGGGGCCTGCACTTCGGCGGCAGCGACGTTTTCCATGGCTTCACTCATATAACGCGCCCCACCGTCACGCCAAGGAGCGCCCCCCATCGACCGCCACGATCTGCCCGGTGATGAAGGTAGGCCCGGTGAGCAGCATCGCCACCGCTTCGGCTACATCGCGGGGAGACCCGAACCGCCCGAAGGGGATGCGTGAGCGAATCTTCTCGAGCTGTTCGGTAGACAGGTTCTCGGGCGGCAGCACGGTGCCCGGCGCCACCGCGTTCACCCGCACCCGCGGGGCCAGCCGCAGCGCCAGGCAGCGGGTCATCTCGGCCGCCGCCGCCTTCGACATGCAGTAGGCCGCCTCGTCGCGCCAGTGGTTCCACTGCCCGGCGATGTCGACGATGTTCACCACGTCGCCGTCGCGGCCCAGCGCCGCGAACGCCTCGGTGAGCAAGAGCGGGGTGCGCGCGTTCACCCGCCACAGGTCATCGGGCGTGTAGCGCTCGCCCATGATGCCCGCCGAGTTCACCAGAATCGACAGCGGCCCCACCGCCTCGACCGCGCGGGGTATCAGCGTCTCGACCTGGGGCCCATTCAGGTCGGCCTGCAGCGCCACCGCCTTGTTGCCGTCGACCTTGAGGGCCGCCACCACCTCGTCGGCGCCCTTCGACGAGGTCAGGTAGTGCACCGCCACGTCGGCCCCCAGCCGCCCCAGGGTCTCGGCGATGGCCCGACCCACCCGCGTACCGGCTCCGGTGACCAGCGCCGCCCTGCCCTCCAGTGGCCTTCCCATGCGGGGCGTTATATGCGGAGCGAAGAAAGCCTCGAGGGCCGAAACGAAATCGGGCTCCACGCATCCTCCACCTCAAAGAACCCCAAATGGCCACCTACCGAGAGCTGTTGTCCGCGACCAAGAAGAACATTCGCGAGGTCACCATCGACGAGGTGAAGAAGCAGCTCGAGGGCAAGGCGCCCCCGCGCCTCATCGACGTGCGCGAGACCGACGAGTACAGCGCCGGCCGCCTGCCCGGGGCCCTCAGCATTCCCCGCGGGTTCCTCGAGCTGAAGGTCGAAGACAAGGTGAAGCACGACGAGCCCATCGTGGTGTACTGCGCCGGCGGCGTGCGCTCGGCCTTCGCGGCGCGCACCCTGGCCGAGATGGGCTACACCAACGTCACCTCGATGGCGGGCGGCTACAACCGCTGGTCCGACGCGGCGTACCCCACCGACAAGCCCCTGGTGCTGAGCGCCGAGCAGAAAGAGCGCTACCGCCGGCACCTCTCGATTCCCGAGGTCGGTGAAGAGGGCCAGGCGAAGCTGCTCAGGGCCAAGGTGCTGCTGATGGGCGCTGGCGGCCTGGGCTCACCCGCCGCGCTGTACCTGGCCGCGGCCGGGGTCGGCACCCTCGGCATCATCGACATGGACGTGGTCGATCTCTCCAACCTGCAGCGCCAGGTCATTCACACCCAAGACCGCAAGGGCATGCCCAAGGTCGCCAGCGCCACCGAGGCGATCAACGCGCTCAACCCCGACGTGAAGGTGGTGCCGTTTCAAGAGCGGCTCACCTCCGACAACGTCGACAGGGTGCTCTCGGGCTTCGACATGATCCTCGACGGGGGCGACAACTTCCCCACCCGCTACCTGCTCAACGACGCGTGCGTGAAGCACAAGAAGCCCAACATCCACGGGTCGATCTACCGGTTCGAGGGTCAGGTCACGACCTTCATCCCCTACCAGGGGCCGTGCTACCGCTGCCTGTACCCGCAGCCGCCTCCGGCCGACATGGCGCCCTCGTGCGCCGAGGCCGGCGTGCTCGGAGTGCTGCCGGGCATCATCGGCCTCTTCCAGGCCAACGAGGCGATCAAGCTGATCCTCGGCATCGGCGAGCCGCTCAACGGCCGCCTGCTGACGATGGACGCGCTGTCGACCACCTTCCGCACTTTGAAGCTGCGCCGCGACCCCAAGTGCCCGGTTTGCAGCGACGGCGCGAAGATCTCGTACATCGACTACGAGCAGTTCTGCTCTTCCGCGGCGTGATCGCAGAGATCGAAGCCCTCGCGCTGGCCGAGGCGATGAAGTCTCGAGAGCCCCCGTTGCTGGTCGACGTGCGCACCGCGTACGAGCACCAGCTGGCGAAGATCTCGCCCTCGCTGCTGCTCCCGCTGCACGAGATCGAAGAGCGCGCCGCCGAGCTCGACCCGCACAAGGGCCGCCGCATCGTCGTGTACTGCCACCTCGGGGTGCGCTCGCTCGACGGCGCCGCCTACCTCTGCTCGCTCGGGCACGACGCGGTCTCGCTCGCCGGAGGCATCGAGGCCTGGTCGTGCGAGGTAGACCCCAAGGTGCCCCGGTACTGAAGCGAGCCATGTCGCTGCCCAAGCCCAACGTGCCGATGGCGGGGTTTCAGCCCGACCCCACCCAAGATGCCTCGCTGGTCTGCCTCGCCGACTACGAGCAGGCGGCGCTGGCGAAGCTGCCGCCCGGCCCGGCCGCCTACTACGGCGGCGGCGCGAACGACGAGCGGTCGCTGCGCGAGAACCTCGCCGCCTTTCGCCGCCGCTGGCTGCTGCCGCGCGCGATGCGGGGCGTGGCGGCGGTCGATCTCTCGACCACCGTGCTGGGCCGCAAGTGGCCGGCGCCGCTGTTCATCTGCCCCACCGCGCTGCAGCGCATGGCCCACCCCGACGGCGAGCTGGCTACCGCCCGGGCGGCGGCGAAGCGGGGCCTCACCTTCACGCTCTCGACCAGCGCCAGCACCGACCTGGCCGAGGTGGCGACCGCGCAGGGCCCGCGCTGGTACCAGGTGTACCTGCTCGCCGACGAGGGCGCGCGCCGCGCGATGCTCGAGCGCGCCATCGCCCACGGCTACGAAGCCTTCGTGCTGACCGTCGACCTGCAGCGGCTGGGCCGGCGCGAGCGCGACATCAGGGTGGGGTTCGCGATCACGCCGGGCGTCTACTTGCCCAACATCGCCGCCGCCGCAGGGGTGCCGCTGCCCGACGCCCCGAACGTGCCGTTCATGTCGGCCCTCACGTGGAAAGACGTCGAGTGGCTGGCGAAGCTCGGCCTCCCGGTGATCGTAAAAGGCATCTTGCGCGCCGACGACGCCCAGGCTGCGATCGACCACGGCGCGGCGGCGATCGAGGTGAGCAACCACGGAGGCCGCCAGCTCGACGGCGCGATCTCGGCGCTCGAAGCGCTCCCGGCGATCGCCGACGCAGTGAAAGGCCGGGTCCCGCTGCTCCTCGACGGAGGAGTGCGCCGCGGCACCGACGTGCTCATCGCGCTGTGCGCCGGAGCCACCGCGATAGGCATCGGCCGGCCGGTGCTGTGGGGCCTCACCGTGAACGGAGAAGCCGGGGTGGGCCGAGTGCTCGACCTGCTGCTCACCGAGCTCGACTACGCCCTGGCGCTGTCAGGCTGCGCGAACGTGGCAGAAGCGACGGCCGACCTGCTGAGCGCCCAGCGCTGAAGAACCCAGAGGCGAAAAGCACCGCCGCGCAAAGAGTGCCCCTCGAGCGCGACATGCCCGCGCCCGCGCCCGCGCCCGCCAACCGAAGCGCCGGAAGCCGGCAGGTCGAAGCCCGAAGCCCGCGCCCGCCAACCGAAGCAGCTCGAACCTCATCACTGCCTGATGGCATCGCTGAGATCGATCGCGCTCGACCGGGTCAAGCTCTTCGGCGCAACCGTCACATCGAACAACACCGGCTGATTCAACCGCTCATCCCTCAGCTCGAGGTGATGCTGCCCCTCGTACATCGTGATCCGGTTCCCCGTGATGCCGAGCTTCTGCCCATTGCAATAGATGGTGAGCCCCTTCATCACCGGCTTGGTGCTGACCTCGAGCTGGCCCTGCACGAACGTCTTCTCGATCTTCCGGGTCGAGTTCGGCTCACCGAACTGAATGTGCTCTTCCCAGCTGATGCAGTTGGCATCGTTCACCAACATGATGGTGTCGTTGACCGCGGCTCCCCGCGCCTCATCGAGCGGGGTGAGGCCCAGATCCAACGGCTGCTCCGAGAGGCCGCCGCCGCGCTTCACGATGACCCGGGTCGGAGGGTTCGTGCTCACGGTCAGAAAAATCGGCACCCCGTCGGCACGCGAGGGGCCGCGCGGGTCTCTGATGAAGCCCATCTTCACGCCCACCACCAACCCGATCAGCAAGAACAGCAGCACCGCGACGATGACCCCGCCCCGCCGCTGAGCCTGCTTGCGGCGCATCGCGTCGATCGCGTCGCTCGCCTTCTCGAGGTCCTTTCCCGAGTCGGCGTCGTGCCTGCGCGAGGGCCTTCTGGCCTCGTCGTCGCTCAGCGCCGCGAGCGCCTCGCGCGAGCGCCGCGGAGGCGCCTCGGGCATCTCGCCGGTCGCGGTGCGCTTGAGCTTCGAGCTCGAGCTGGTGCGGCGCGGCGGCATCTCGGTGGCCGGCTCGTCGTCGATCTGCGCGATGCGCGCGTGGCCGTTCACCCCGTTCGCCTTCTTCAGGCCCACCTTCGACTTGCGGCTGGGCGGGTTCGACTCGAGCGGCTCTTCGAACTCGCGGGTGGCCGGCTTCTGCCGGGTGACGTCGGGCCCGCTCGCCTGGTGCGCGCGCTGCGGCGAGGTCGAGTTCGGCTGCGAGTAGCGCCGGCTCGGGCCCACCGGCGCCGACGCGGGCGGCGCCTCCCACTCGGCCACCGGCTCGGGCTCGCCGCCCCGCCCGCCCGCTTCTCCGGGCGTCGCGCGATCGGTGAACTCGGGCGCCTCGCGCGTCTCTTGCCGGCGCTGCTTGCGCGGCTTGTCGGGCACCACCGGCACCTCGGGCATCGCCGGCAGCCCCTGCTGCGACTCGCCCTGCACCGAGGGGTTGGGCGCACCCAGGCGCTGCTCCTCGGCGCGCCGCTCGGCGAACAGCGTCTCCATCAGCTCGGAGATCTGCACGCTGGTCGCCACCAGCCGCTGCCCGATGAGGAACTCTTCGAGCGCCATCTGGAAGGCCGAGGCGTCGCGGTAGCGATCGTCGGGAGCCTTCGCCAGCGCGCGCATCACCACGTCGTCGAGCTCGGCCGGCACCTCGGCCACCACCGAGGGCGGGTCGATGGCGCATTCGAGCGCCGCCTGCAGCGTGGCCAGCTCGCTGTCGCGCTTGAGCGGCCGCACCCCGGTGAGCAGCTCGTACAGCACCAGCCCCAGCGCGAAGATGTCGGTGCGCGCGTCGAGCGGCTTGCCGCCCGCCTGCTCGGGCGCCATGTACGCGAACTTGCCCTTGATGGCGCCCGACTTGGTCATCGACGCCTGGTCGGCCGCCTTCGCGATGCCGAAGTCGACCAGCTTCACCGAGCCGTCGAAGCTGATCAGAATGTTCTGCGGCGAGATGTCGCGGTGCACCACCTTGAGCGGCTGACCGCGCTCGTCGTTGCGGGTGTGCGCGTAGAACAGGCCCTTGCACGCCTCGGCGATGATGCGAATCGCCAGCGGTCGCGCGATCCACTGGCCGGTGCTCCAGGCCTTGCGCATCAGCCGGCCGAGATCCTCCCCGTGAATGAACTCCATCGCGATGAAGTACTGACCGTCGCCCTGACCGAGGTCGTAGATCTGCGCGATGTTGGGGTGGTTGAAGCGCGAGGCGATCTTCGCCTCGTTCAAGAACATCTGGACGAACTCGGGGTCCTCGCTCAGGTGAGGCAGAATTCGCTTCACCACGATGTGCCGGTTGAACCCCTCGATGCCGATCTGGTTCGCGAGCCAAACCTCGGCCATCCCGCCGGTCGCGAGCTTCTTGAGCAACTCGTAGTTGCCGATGTGCGGCTGACCGGCCATTGAGCGTGGGGTGGGGCTTAAAGACGGGCTGGGTGAGGAACTTCGCGAGTCTAGGTCACATACACCGGAATCAACAGCATGCTGGCGAAGCGTTGGTGCGCGTGTAGTCTCGAGTGCGCCGATGCTGATTCCGCTCGCCCTCGCCTTGCTCGCCGCGAAGGCCGAAGCCCCCCCACCCGAGCCGATCGAGCCCCTCGAGCACGACAAGCCCGACGCCGTGCAGCTGATTCGCGGCACCTCGGCGTGGGACCTCGACTGGGTCGACGCGGAAGATCGGCTCCACGGAACCATCAGACCCCTCGAGCCCGTCGCCGGCCAGCCGCTCGAGGTCTCGATGCTGGTGGGCACCTTTCAGGGCGCCGACTTCGACGGCCCGGTGTCTCTCTCCCTGCGCTGCGACGGGTGGGACGACACCCAGACGGTGCGCCGCGCCAAGGGCGAGAAGGCCTGGTTCGTGCGCTTCGTGCCTTCAGCCGACGGCGAGTGCTCGCTCGACACCGCCTTCACCACCACCCGCCACAAGCGCCTTCACGCGAAGTTGACGGTGAATCCTGCCCCGCTCTCCCGCCTGCCCTGGTACGTGCTGTTGGGGCTCATCAGCGCGCTCGCGCTGGGCCTCGGCATTCGCGCCATCTTTCGCAAACCGGAGCAGGCTTGAAGCGACACGCACCCAAGATTCCCAAAGGCCAGCGCCCGGCGAGACCCGTGCGCGAAGACCTCGTCACCCAGGCCTGCCTCGAGGCGTACGGCTCGGTGCGCCACGAGGGGCGCCTCGCCGATCGCGCCCTCGACTTCACCCTGCGCCACAAGAAGATGCTGTATTCGAACGAGCGCCGCGCGGTCGCCGAGCGGGTCTACGGGCTGCTGCGCCGCGAGCGGCTCGTCGACTTCCTGCTCGAGCAGGGCAGCCGCGGCTTCGACAGCATCTCGTCGACCCGCAAAGATCTGCTGCGGCTGACCGCGGTACGGGTGCTCGCCGGCGAGGTGCCCGACCTCTCGGCGCTCCCCGCCGATGATCGCCCCGCGCTGCAGCGCATGGACACCGGCCGCGCCGCCCTCGACCGGCTCGACCCGGTCGAGCGCTACGCCATCGAGGCCTCGCTGCCCGACTGGCTCGCCGCCCGCTTCATGGAAGAGCTGGGCGACGAAGCGCAAGCCGCCGCCGAGGCGATGAACGAGCGCGCCCCGCTCACCGCGCGCACCAACGCGCTGAAATGCGACCGCCCCGCGCTGCAAGATCGGCTCGCCAGCGAGAAGGTCACCACCCGAACCACCCCGCTCTCTCCGCTGGGGCTGCACCTCGACGACCGCATCAACGCCTTCACCCTGCAGACCTTTCGCGACGGCTTCTTCGAGCTGCAAGACGAGGGCAGCCAGCTGCTCGGCATGCTCGTCGACGGGCCGCCCACCAAGGTGGTCGACGCCTGCGCCGGCGCCGGCGGCAAGTCGCTGCAGATCGCCGCGCAGATGAAGAACCGCGGTGACCTCTACGCGCTCGACATCGACCCGCGCCGCCTCGAAGAGCTGAAGCTGCGCGCGCGCCGCGACGGCGTGCACAACGTGCGCATTCACCTCTTGCCGAACGTGCCCGACCTCGCCGGCAAGTGCGACCGGGTGATGGTCGACGCGCCGTGCAGCGGCACCGGCACGCTGCGCCGCAAGCCCGACGCCCGCTACCGCCTCACCGAAGCCTCGGTGGGCGAGTACGTGGCCAAGCAGAAGATGCTGCTCGAGCAGTTCGCGCCGATGGTCAAGCCGGGCGGGCGCCTCATCTACGGCACCTGCTCGATTCTCAAGGAAGAGAACGAAGACGTGATCGCCTCGTTCCTCTCGGCCCACCCCGAGCTCGAGGTGATGCCCGCCCAGCAGGTGCTCGGCGAAGAGCTCGGCGCCAAGGTCTGCCGCGGCGGCTTCTTGCGCACCTACCCCCATCTGCACAACACCGACGGCTTCTTCGGAGCCGTGCTCAAGAAGAAGAAGTGATCGAGGTTCACCCTCTCCCGCCCCGCGGGAGATGCTGCCCCCGTAAATGAGCGACGGCCCCCAGCTCGAAGTCGCCACGCCCGAGCGGGTCGGCCTCTCGCTCCCGGTCGCGGGCCTGGGCTACCGCTCGCTCGCCTACGCGGTCGACGTGGCGCTGATCCTCTCGTTCTGGGTGATCCTCTACTTCCTCTACGCGCTCACCGGCCCCGACGTGGCCCGGGTCGTCACCGGGCTCTCGACCTTCGCGCGCATCGCCGCGGTGCTCGGCTTCTTCTTCTTCCAGTGGGTCTACTGGACGGCCGCCGAGGTCCTCTGGCGCGGGCAGACGCCGGGCAAGCGGCTCCTCAAGATCCGCGTGGTGCGCAGCGACGGCGCGCCGGTCGGCGTGTTCGAGAGCGCCGTGCGCAACCTGCTCCGCATCGTCGACTTTCTCCCCTTCGCCTACGGCATCGGCGTCGTCGCCATGCTGGTCGACCCCCAGCACCGCCGCCTCGGAGACCTCGCCGCCGGCACCGTCGCCCTGCGCGAAGACGAGATCGGTCTGCAGAAATATGATCTCGCACCGACCGCCGGCCCCATCGCCATCGGCCGAGCCCTCTCGGCCGCCGAGCACGAGCTGCTGCGCTCGTACGCGTCGCGCTTCGAGTGGCTCGACGCCGCCCCGCGCCTGAAGCTGGGCCGCGCCCTCGCCACCCGCTTCGGAGACGACCTCACCGCCCTCACCGACGACGCCGCGCTGCGCGCCTGGGTCACCCGCCGCACCGCATGAGCACCGAAGCCCTGCCCGCCTTCGTCGCGCGCCGCCGCCCCGACTGGGAGCGGCTCACGGCGCTGCTCGACGGCCTCGACGCCAGGCGCCTGCGCGCCGCCGAGCTCACCGAGCTCGACCGCTGCTATCGCCGCGCCGCCGCCGACCTCGCGCGCCTGCAGTCGTTCTACGCGGGCACCGACGCGCACCGCTTCTTGAACCAGCTCTGCGGCCGGGCCTACGGGCGCATCTACGCCCGCCCACCCGACCGGCTCGCCGCCCTGCGCCGCTTCTTCGCCAGAGACTTCCCCCAGACCCTGCGCGACGAGCTCGCCTTCGTGGGCGCCGCCGCCGGCCTGGTCGCGCTCGGCGTGGCGGTCGGCTTCAGCACCCTGTGGGTGCAGCCGCACCTCGCCGGCCTGTTCGTGCCCGACGCGATTCAGCGCTACGTGGCCGAGCACCGCCTGTGGACTGACTCACTCGAGCTGCCGCCGTCTCAGATCGCCACCCAGATTCTCACCAACAACCTGCAGGTGGCGGTGGCCGCGTTCGCGCTGGGGCTCACCTTCGGCCTCGGCACCGTCATCGTGCTGCTCAACAACGGCGTGTTCCTGGGCGCCACCCTCGCCCACTGCTTCAACGGCGGCGTGGGCAAGGGGCTCTTGATCTTCATGTCCGCCCACGGCGTGGTCGAGCTGTCGGTGATCTTCATCTGCGGCGGCGCGGGCCTGATGCTGGGCCAGGCGCTGGTCGTCGCCCGCGAGCGCCCCCGCTCAGAGGTGCTGCGCGAGCGCGCGGGCCGGGCGGTGCGCCTGGTCTTGGGCTGCGCCCCCTTCCTCGCCGCGATCGGCGTGGTCGAGGGCTTCGTCAGCCCGGGCCACCGGGTGCCCGCGCTGCTCAAGGTGCTGCTCGGCGCCTGCCTCGGCGCCGGCTTCTGGCTCTACCTACTGCGCGCTGGGCGCGGGCAGCCGGGTGAGCGCTGACACGCCGCTCTCGCGGTGCTCGCGGTGCAGCGCGATGCGCTCGTACGCCTCGTTGATGCGCTGCATGTTCTCGGGCGAGCCGCCGCGATCGGGGTGGTTGAGCACCGCCAGCTCGCGGTACCGCTCGCGAATGCGCTCGGCGCTGTCGTTCTTCGACACCCCCAGCAGGCGGTACGGGTCCTGCTCGTCGAGCGCGCTGAGCCACCGCTCGAGCCGCTCTTTCACCGCGTCGAACGCTCCCGCGCCCGCCTCGCCGCGCCGGCGCGCCTGCACCTTGGCGTCTCCGCGAAAGACCTCGGAATACATGCTCGAGACCCAGCGGTGGCACGACGCGCAGTGGAAGTAGCGCACCTGTGCGCTGCTGCCCACGTGGCACGTCATCGCGACCTTGCAGTGCGTGCACTCGACTTCGACGTCTTCGAGGGTTCTGGTTGCCGTGCTCAGACGCATCGATCCTCGGGGAAAAAGTGCTACAGCTCTGTGGTTTCTTGTACCGCGCCGATCGATCGGCGCAAAAAATTGGCCACTTTTCCCCCTCGGGCATCATGACCCTCGTGAAACGGTTGGCTCTCGCCGCGCTGCTCTCTGCTGCTCCCGCCTGGGCCCAGGTCGATGCCGGCGTCATCAAGGTCCCCGCTGCGCCGCGCGCCGCCAAGGCTGCGGTGCAGAAGGGGCTCGGCAGCGCGAAAGAAGACGACGACGAGCCCGCCTTCAAGCCTTCGCCGAAGGGCGCCGCCGACGCCGACGCCGCGGTGCTCCGCGCGATTCTCTTCGCGTTCGAGCCGGCGCCCACCGAGATCCGCGTCATCGCCATCGAAGACCTCGGCATTCTCGGTGACGCGCGGGTGCTCAACCCCCTCGCCAACCTGGTGATGGACCCGAACCCCGTGGTGCAGGCCGCCGCGCTGCGCGCCATCGGCTCGATTCAGCACCCGCGCGCCGAGGCGATTCTCGCCAACATCGTGCGCCACCCGTCGCTCAACGAGCGGGTCAAGGCGTCGGCGATCGACGCGCTCCTCTTCCAGAACACTCCCAGCGCGGTCGCGTTTCTCGCCTTTCTCACCCGCACCACCCAGATTCACCCCATGCTCCAGCAGCAGGCGCGCCGCGTGCTCCAAGAGCTGCCTCCGGGAAGGTCGTCGCTGTGATCGACTCGCGGTTCGCCTTTCTGGGCGCTGGCAACATGGCGGGCGCCCTCATCAACGGGCTGATTCGCGCCGGCGCCGACCCCTCGCACATTCACGCCACCGTGCGCCGCACCGAGCGCATCGCCGAGCTGAAGAAGAAGCCGGGCCTCGAGGTCAGCACCGACAACGTCGCCGCCGCTTCAGGCGCCGACGTGGTGGTGCTGGCGGTGAAGCCGCAGGTGATGCGCAAGGTGCTCGCGCAGATCGCGCCGGTGATCGACTCGAAGAAGCTGGTCATCTCGGTCGCCGCCGGCGTGCCCATCGCCGCCATCGAGCGCAAGCTCGGCGCAGGCGCGCGTGTGGTGCGCGCGATGCCCAACACCCCCGCCCTCATCGGCCTGGGCGCCACCGCGCTCTCGGGCGGTGAGCACGCCACCGAAGGCGACGTCGCCTTCGCCCAGCAGCTGTTCGACGCGGTAGGCATCACCACCGTGGTCGACGAGTCGCTGCTCGACGCCGTCACCGGGCTCTCGGGCTCGGGCCCCGCCTACGTGTTCCTGATGATCGAGGCGCTCTCTGACGCGGGGGTGAAGGTGGGCCTGTCGCGCCACGTGGCCCTCAAGCTCGCCGCGCAGACCGTGCTCGGCAGCGCCAAGCTGCTGCTCGAGACCGGCGAGCACCCCGGCCACCTCAAAGACCAGGTCACCTCGCCCGGCGGCACCGCCATCGCCGGCCTGCACACGCTCGAGGCCGGCGGCCTGCGCACCACCCTGATCGACGCCGTCGAAGCGGCGACCAAGCGCGCCCGCGAGCTGGGCGACGCGTTCTTGAACGAAGGAGCCACCCCATGAAGATGACCCCGCTGGACATCCGCCAGAAGCGGTTCGAGCGCGAGATGCGCGGCTACAGCAAGCGCGAGGTCGAGGGCTTTCTCGAGCTCACCGCCTCCGAGTTCGAAGAGGTGGTCAAAGAGAACATCGCGCTGAAAGAAGAGCTGAAGCGCGTCAACGCCCGCCTCGAGCACCACCTCGAGCGCGAGAAGGCGCTGCAAGAGACCATGGTCACCGCGCAGCGCATCAGCGAAGACGTGAAGGCCACCGCGCGCAAAGAGGCCGAGGTGATCGTCGCCGAGGCCTCGCTGCAGGCCGAGAAGATCGTCGCCGGCGCCAACCACAAGCTCACCGAGCTGGTCGCCGACATCAACGAGCTCAAGCGCCAGCGGGTGCAGTTCGAGAGCCAGCTGGGCTCGCTGGTCGACTCCCACCGGAAGCTGCTCGAGACCTTCAAGGCCTCGTCGGCCGGCCCCGACGTCGCCTTTCTGCTGCAGAAGAAGACCGCCGATTGAGCACGCGCGCGTGGCTGAGAGATGCCGCGGGCGGGGTCGAGCTGTCGGTGTTCGTGCAGCCGCGCGCCTCGCGCAGCCGGGTGGTGGGCGAGCACGACGGCAGGCTGAAGATTCAGCTGGCTGCGCCGCCGGTCGACGGCGAGGCCAACGCCGCGCTGGTCGAGCTGCTCAGTGAGGTGCTGTCGGTGCGCCGCTCCGCGGTCGAGCTGGTCGAGGGTCACACCGGCCGAAAAAAGCGCATCAAAGTGCATGGGCTTGATGCGGCGGCGGTAGAAGCGGTTATCTGTAGCGCGTGACTGCGCTCCTCGCCCTGCTGCTCGCCGCCGCTCCGGCCACGCAGACGCTCGAAACCCCGCGCTTTCACCTCGTCTACAGCGAGCGCTCCGAGGGCGCCGCGAAGCTGCTGGCCTCGGAGATCGAGGGCCGCCGCGACGAGATTCAGCGGCTGTTGGGCCGCGACTGGCAAGGCACCACCGAGGTGCGCCTGGGCTTCGATCGCGAAGAGTTCGAGGCCATGGCGCTCACCCCGCCGCCCAGCTGGGCGGTGGCGCTGGCCTGGCCCGAGCAGAACGTGATGCTGGTCGAGGCGAAGTCGCTGGTGAAGGGCGACGGGCAACAGACGCTGCGTCACGAGCTGGTGCACATCGCGCTGGGCCGGCTCGGCACCCGTTGGCCACGCTGGTTTCACGAGGGCTTCGCCCAGAAGCTCACCGGCGAGCGCAACTTCTCGATCGAGCACTACACCACCCTCGCCCGCGCGGTCTCCTCTGACCGCATCTTCAAGTTCGACGATCTCACCGCCGGGTTCCCCGACACGGCGTCAGACGTCGAGATCGCCTACGCGCAGAGCGCCGCGTTCGTCGAGTTCCTCTACGACCGGCACGACCGCGCCGCCTTCGGGTCGCTGGTCGACAACCTGCAGCGCGGCGACCCCTTCGAGATCGCCTTCGCCAAGGCCTTTCACACCTCGCTGAACCTCGAAGAGCGCACCTTTCGCGAGCAGCTGCCCGGCAAGTACCCCTTCTGGCCGATCGTCACCGGCGGCACCTCGCTGTGGGCGTTCGCCTCGCTGCTCGTGGTGGTCGGCTTCTACCGCCGCCGCCGTGCCGTCGCCCGGCTGCGCGCGGCGCAGGAAGCCGAAGAGGCCGCCGAAGACGCCGCCGCTCGCATTCTCGCCGCCGAGCAGGAACAGGCCGAGGCCGCCGAGCTCGCCGCCGCCGCCGCGGCCGCGCAGCCGTTGGGGGAAGAGCCGAGCACGCCCAACCCCGTCGAGAAGCCGACGCTGCACTGAAGGCCCCTACCGGCGCGCGATCACGACCTTCAGCGCCGAAGGGCGCGCAAAGTCGTCTCCCGCCCCGAATTCCTCGACGACCTCGATCGACTGGCCCACCCAGCCGCGCACCGTCTTGGCGTCGACCGCGGCGAGGTTGCAACACGCCACCAGGGTCTGCCCCACCAGCGGCGCGACCTGTGCCACCAGCCCCGCGTAGTCGCGCTCGGCCGAGAAGCGCGACCCCTCGGAGGTCGCGAACGACGGCGGGTCCAACACCACCAGGTCGAACTTCTCGCCCTTCTTCGCCAGGCGGCGCACCCACTCGAACGCATCGCCGGCCACGAAGTCGCGGCGCACCGGCACCAGGCCATTGAGCGCGTAGTTCCGCTCGCCCCAGTCGAGCACCTTGCGCGAGCGGTCGAGGTTGAGCACCCGCGCGGCCTCGCCCGCCATCGCTGCCACGCCGAACCCGCAGGTGTACGCGAACAGGTTCAGCACCGTGCGGCCCCGGGCCTGCGCGCGCACCCAGGCCCGCGCCTCGCGCGCATCGAGGTACAGCCCCACCGAGAGCCCGTTGGGCGGCCGAATCTCGAACTTGAGCCCCTGCTCGGTCGCCACCAGCGACTCGACCGCCGGCCCGCGCACCGGCACCGCGGGGGCCGCATCGTCTTGCACCACCCGCCTCGCCTCGCGCGGCCGCTTCTTCAGGTACACCGTGGGCTGGGTCAGCTGCGCCACCACCGCCTCGACGTCGACCTCGGCGTAGGTGCTCAAGATCGCCACGTCGCCGAACACGTCGACGGTGTGCGTCTCGAGGTCGATCAGGCGGCGCGCGTCCACGTTTCTAGCGGCGCGCCCGCGCCCACACCGACTTGAGCGCCTGGGCCGCGTCGAGCGAGAGCTGGCCGAAGTCGGCCGCGACCAGCTCGCCTTCGCGCACCGCCACCCGGCCGTCGACGATGGTCCACGCCACCGGGCACTGCGAGAGCTGCACCAGAAAGTGGGGGGTCGCCCCCGAGTCAGAGTCAGACAGCTCGGCCGGCACGAAGTCGAACACGCAGAGATCGGCCAGCGAGCCCTCTTCGACGGTTCCGCACGGCGCGCCCCAGGTCATCGCGCACATCTCGGCGCCGCCGCCCATGAAGAACTGCGCCATGGTGCCATCGGGGTCGACCATGCGACCGCCGCGCGCGATCGACAGCATCGCGTTGATGCCGCAGACCAGCTCTTCCCACACCGTGCCGAAGCCGCAGGTGCCCAGGCCGATCAGGTTGCCGTGGGCCAGCACCGCCTCGAAGCCGGCCATGCCCACGTCGAGCGCCTGGCTCGAGCGCGGCGACAGCGCCACCAGGGTGCGGGTGAGCGCCAGCTTCATCGACTCGCCGCGATCGATGGTGCGGCAGTGCGAGGCCACGCTGCCGTTGCCGAGCAGCCCGAACGACTCGAAGCGGGGCACGATGCGGCGGTTGTGCCGGGTGTACGTCTGCATCAGATCTTCTTCCGACTCGCCGAGGTGGAAGATCGCGCCCACCCCCATCTCTTCGCGCAGCCGGCCGGCGCGCCGCAGCAGCTCGTCGTCGCACGCGAACGAGCCGTAGAGGCCCAGCGCGCCGCGCACCAGCGGGTGCCGGCGAAACTTCTGCACGTGCTCCGCGTTCGCCTCGAGCTGGGCCAGCCCCCCGCCGTTGGTGCTGAGGTTCGCGTGACAGTGAATCAGCCGCGCCACCAGCTGCTCGGCGACGCGCGCCTGCGCCGAGAGCGCTCCGGCCACGTCGTTGGGGGCGAGCAGGTGCTCGACGCGCAGGGTGATGCCGTGCCTCAAGCCGCGCGCGATGGCATGCGCGGTGAGCGCCTCGACCTCGCCCGCGGTGAGCAGCGAGGCGAGCCTGAGCACGTGCTCGAAGCGGCTCATGAACGGCCGCAGCAGGAACTCGCCCACCAGCGGCTGCAGCTGCCCGCCGACCAGGTGGGTGTGACAGTCGACCAGGCCGGGAGCCACCAGCCGGCCGCGGCAGGCGACCTCCCAGTCTCCGGGCAGCACCGGCAGCTCTGCGTCGGGCGCGACCTTGGTGATGCGGCTGCCTTCGACCAGCACCGACACGCCCGAGCGAATGCGCCCGTCGGCGCGGAAGACGCTGCACCCCTTGAGAAGAAGTCGGCCCTCCATCGGCGGCGCGCAGCATATCCTCCCGGCGATGCCCGGCCATTCGGTGAATCGGCGCAGGACGTCAGGGTTCGACGTGGCCCCTGCCCGGCTTCGTCTGCCTCTGACCTCTCCGAGATGAGCCCCCGCCGACGCCCTCGCCAGGTCGCCGCCGCGCTGGCCTTCGTCGCCGCCGCGGCGTTCATCTACCGCGACGTCTTCTTCGGCCGGGTGCTCGCCGGCCGCGACGTCTTCCGCCTCTTCATTCCCCAGGCGCACTTCCTCGCCGAGTGCTTCGCGCGCCGAGAGCTGCCCTTGTGGATTCCCTACGAGCGCCTCGGGCAGCCCTTCGCCGCGATCCCCTACGCGCAGGCGTTCTACCTGCCCAACGATCTCGCAGTGCTGCTCACCGGCCCGGTCGCGTCGGTGACGGCGCTGCACCTGTTTCACCTGCTGGTCGCGGCGGCCGGCACCTTCGCCGCGTGCCGGGCCCTGCGCGCGTCGTTCTTTGCCAGCGCGTTCGGCGCGGCGGCCTTCTCGCTCTCGCACCTGTTCACCCTGATGGCGTTCGCCCCGAACGTCGCCGGAGCCGCCGCGTGGACCGGCGTTCAACTGGCGGCGCTGCGGGCCTTCACCCGACGCCCAAGCCCCCGGTCGACCGCCGCGCTGGCCGCTGCCGTGAGCGCCTCGCTGCTGTGCGGCTCTCCCGAGACCACCCTGTGGCAGGGGGCGCTGCTCCTCGCCTGCACGCTCACCTGGAGACGAAGCCTGCTGCCCCGCTTCGCAGCGGTGGTGGCGCTCGGCGCTGCGGCCGCGGCGGTGATGCTGCTGCCGGCGCTCGAGCTCACCCTCGAGTCGACCCGCACCTCGGGCGTGTGGAAGCCGCTGGAGTGGTCGACCTCGTGGTCGCAGCTCGCCTCGATCGGCTGGCCGCTGGCCCACCTGCCGATGGGGGAGTACCGCGGCGGCAGCGATCAGCACTACCTCACCAGCCTGTTCATGGGCTCGGTGGTGGTGGCGCTCGCCGCGCTCGGTGCCTCGCGACGGCGCCGCGCGCTGCCGCTGGCCACGTCGGGGGCTGCCCTCGCGGTGCTCTCGCTCGGCGCGAACTTTCTGCCCTCGGCCCTGCTGCTCGAGCTGCCGCCCTTCTCGTTCTTCCGTTACCCGGTGAAGTACGTGGTGGGCGCCTGCTTCTGCCTCGCGGTGCTCGCCGCGCTCGGGCTCGACCGCGCCGCGGCGAGCGCCCGCCGGCTGAAGCCGTCGGCGCGTGCGCTGGGGGTCATCTCGGCGGCGGCGCTCGGCGCCGGTGCGCTCGGTGCCGCGCTCGGCCGGGCGCTGCCCTTCGGCCCCCGCGCCGGCTGGCTGTGGCTGGTGGCGGCGCTGTGGGCCGGCGCGCTCGCCTGGCGCCTCGGGGGCCGCAGGCGCTGGCCGGTGGCGGCCGTCGCCGGGCTCGAGCTGCTCGCCGCGCACCTGCTGCTGGGCCGCCCCGCGTTCGTCCCGGCCACCAGGCTCTCGGCGCCCTCGCGCCTCGCCGCCGCGATTGTGCGCCCCTTCGACGGCCGGGTCAGCGTGCCGGTGCCCGACGAGGTGCCCGTCGACGGCGACTTCCACGCCTACCTCGAGGCCAGCCGCGACGCGTTGATGCCGCTGCGCTTCGTCGAAGAGGGCCTGCGCGGCTTCGAGGGCTACGGAGACCCCGAGCCCGCGCGCACCCTGGCGCTCGAGCGCGGCGCCGACCGCGCGACGTATGATCTCACCGGGGTGCGGTACTTCGTTCGCTCGGGCCCCCCGCCCTTCGACGATCTCGCCCCCGTCGCCAGCGTCGGCGAGCTCGCCACGCTCTACGAGAGCGCCACCGCGAAGCCGCGCGCGTTCGTCGAGGCGCCGTGCGAATCGAAGGTCGCCCTCGACGAGCCGCGCTTCACCGAGCTGCGGCTCGACGTCGACGCCTGCGCCGCCGCGCCGCTCGTCATCTCTGACGCCTGGTTCCCCGGCTGGCAGGCGAGCCTCGACGGCGCCCCCGCCGAGCTCGCGGTCAGTCACGGGGCGCTGCGCGAAGTGAGCCTGCCCGCCGGCCGCCACCACCTCACCCTGCGCTACCGGCCGTGGCCCTTCTACGCCGGCGCCGGCCTCTCGCTGCTCGCCTCGCTCGTGCTGATCGCCCTCGCGCTGCGAGCCCCCAAAACACGAACGCCGCCTCCCCAGAAGGAAGACGGCGTCGCGTGAACGAAGGCGAAGGCGAAAATCAGTAGGTGTTGTTCTGGCCGAAGCTCTTCATCGTCTTGTTGGTCAGGTTGTCGTTCGCCTTGGTGACGTTGCGCTGGGTGATGCCGTCGTCGCCAGCCAGGGCGTCGGCCGACATGCCGAACAGGCGGCGAATGTTGTCGCCGAAGAGCGTGATGATGCCGATGGCGGCGATCGCGATCAGCGCGACGATGATGATGTACTCGGTCATGCCTTGGCCGCGCCGCTTCAGGAGCTTCATCTTCTTCTGCGGCTTCGACTGCACGATGGTGTCGTTCATGTGAGGGTCCCTTTCGAAAGTTGGGTGGGCTGCTCGGTTGGTGAAAAGCACTATCTGCCTCTCTTCGACCGCCCGACATCCGTCATCGGGAGGATGATCATCTTTCTCGAGTCATTTCGGCGTTTTGCAACCCCCAAACGCCCATCGCGCTAGCATCTGAAGGGTGGCGTCGCTGCTCACGCATGTCGCGGTGCCCCTTCTCGCAGGGCGGGCCGCACGTCTGCCGGCGAGCATACCCCGACTCCGGCTGGCGCTCGCCGCGGTCTGCTGCGCGGCGGTGCCCGACCTCGACGTGGTGGCTCCGGTGTTCGACCTTCGTGGCCCCGACCTGCTGGGGCACCGCGGGCTGCTGCACTCGCTGGGCTTCGCGGCCGTGCTCGCGGGCGCGCTCACCGTCGCCTTCTTCCGCACCGAGCGCCCCCGCGTCTTCGCGCTGCTCTTCTTCGCCGGCGCCTCGCACGGCCTGGTCGATCTCTTCACCCGCGGAGACGTCGGAGTCGCGCTCTTCTCTCCGTTCTCCCGCGCGCGCCTGCTCTCGCCGCTGCGCCCGCTGCCCGTCTGCCCGCTCGGGGTGCCCGAGTACTTCGGCAAGCTCGGGGCGATCGTCCTCTTCGACGAGCTGCTGCTGCTGCTGGTGCCCCTGGCCATCGTCACCCGGGTCATTCGCCGCTTCCGCGACGGCGAGGCGCCCTCGCGCGCGCTCACCACCGTCACCCTGGGGTGGGTGCTCGTCACCGCGACGCTCTGGCTGCTGCTCCCGGCGCTCTTCGCGCCCACCCGCGAGCGCCTGCTGCGCGGCTACGGCGCGCGCGGCTCCGACGAAGACCTGGGGTGGATCCCCAAAGACCGTCTGCCCGAGCAGCAGCTGGTCACCCGCTTCTCATCGCTCGAGCCGCTGCTCGGCCGCGAGCTGACCCCCGCCGAGGTGCCGTGGTCGGGGAGCTTCTTCCCCGCCTGGTTCGGGTCCGAGGCCGGCCGCTGGGCCGACAGCCGCTTCACCCTGCTCGCCCGCACCCTCACCGGCACCTCGCCACCGGCGGTGGCGGGCGACCCGGCAGGCCTCGCCCCCACCGAGAAGTACGACCTCGCCCACGACGACCCGAGCTGGGCCGCCACCCGCGCCTCGCTCGACGACACCCACAACCGCCGCCCGCGCCCGCGGTTCTGGTTCGGCCTCTGCAACGGCGTCGCCGCCGCGTCGATGAACCGCCCCGAGCCCTACCGCACCGTCGAGGTGGTCTCTCCGAGCGGGCGCGCGGTGCGCTTTCACCCCATCGACGTGAAGGCGCTGCTCGCCAAGTCGTACTACTGGGGCGCCGAGAACAGCATTCTGGGCGGCATCTGCCAGGTGAGCGCGTTCGACGTGGGCGAGCGCTGCAGCATGAACCCCGGCGGCCTGTTCGTCGCCACCTTGAACACCCTCGGACGCGCGCGCCGCTCGTTCATGGTCGAGGTGCACCCCACCGCCCAGTCTCAGTACTACGCGGTCGCCGCGGCGCGCGTCGACGTCACCCGCCCCGCCTACGCCCGCACCACCGAGCCCGTCGAAGAAGGCCTGGCGCCGCGCATCGACCGCCTGGTCGACGTCGACTTCAGCTTCACGCTGAGCTCGACCATGCTGCCGCTCGCCAGCGAAGACGAGCCCGCCAGCCGCGACGGCGACTACCAGCGGGTGGGGCTGCACCCGGTGCCGTTCACCTGGTCGGCCACCCTCGCCCTCGACGCCAGCGGCGACGTGATCGGCGGTCGCTGGCGCGGCGAGCCCGGCAACGGCCCCGACAACGTCGCCTTCAGCGAGGGCGGCCCCCTGCTCGTCGACGGCGGCACCGGCCTCGAGGCGAACCCCCACCTCGATTGGCCCTTCATCGACGCCCTCGCGAAGGCGAGCGTCGACGACACCGCGCCCACCCCGCGCCTCACCCTCGACGGCGGCTCACCCTGAGAGGCTGAGCGAGCAGAACCCCGACGCCCGGGCACCCGCGCAGGCACGCCTCACTATCTGACGACCACGACCCTCGTCGGACGTTCACGTCAGGCGTGCCCGTGCCCGAACCAACCGTCAGACAGCGCGGCGCCGCCGCAGCAGCATCGCCACGGCCCCCAGCACGAGCAGCCCCTCGGCGCCGCTGCAGCCGCAGCCGCGCTTCGCCGAGAGCTCGGTCACCACGTCGGTCGAGTAGGTCGCGAAGGTCAGCTCTTTGCCGTCGGCGGTGGGAGCCACGATGAAGCTGTACGTGCCGAGGTCGGCGTTGGCGGCCACGTCGCCCGAGAGCAGGCCCGACTCGTCCATGCTCAGCCCGTCGGGCAGCTTGCCGTCGCGCACCGTCCACACCACGCGAGCGGGGGCGGGCCCCACCAGGGTGAACTGCACCGAGACGCGCTGCGAGGGCACCAGCTCGGCCGGCACGTCGCCCTGCACCGTGACGTTCTGCGCCCGCACCTCGAGCACCAGGCTCGAGCTGTCGCTGCGGCCGCGCGCGTCGACCACCTCGATCGAGAACGGGAAGATGCCCGCCACCAGCGGCGTGCCGCTGATCAGCAGCTTGTCGTCGAGCTTCATCAGCTGCAGCCCGCTGGGCAGAAAGCCGGTCGCCAGCGACCAGGTGAGCGGCGTCGACAGCGGCGCCATGCCGGCGTTCTGCGCCTGAATGTCGACCGCGTACGGAGAGCCCGCGGTGGCCACCGGCAGCGAGTACGTGGTGATGATCAGCGCCGTCGCGTCGACGATCACCAGGGTGAACGCCTTCACGTCGGTGTTGCCGACCGAGTCGCGCACCCGCACCGCGAAGTCGAACCGCGTGCCGAGCGCCTGCTGCGCCTGACCGCTCAGTGTGCCGTCGGTCGCGAGGGTGATGCCCTGGGGCAGCACTCCGGTCTCGACCGACCAGGTGTACGGAGCGCGACCACCGCCCGCGGCCAGGTGCGCCTCGTACGGCACCATGCGCGCCGGCGAAGGCAGGTCGACCGTGCTGACGAACAGCGAGGTGGTGGCGGTCACCACCCTCAGCACCCGCACCGCATCGGCGATGCGCCCGTCGGACGAGAGCCTCAGGCCCACCGAGAACGCGCCCTCGGCGGTCGGAGTGCCGGTGATGAAGCCTTGCGCCGAGAGGGTGAGACCCGGCGGCGGCGTCGAGCCCGGCGCGAGCGACCACTGGTAGGTGCCGTCGCCGCCCCGGCCGGCGAGCTGCGCCGAATAGGGCGCGCCCAGCAGCGCGTCGGGCAGCGCGGGGGTGTCGATGGCGAGCCCCGGCGCCACCACCGTGATCTGCTGCCCGGCGAGGCCGTTGTTCTCGTGATCGACCTCGTCGACCTGCAGCTCGGGGTCGAGCAGCACGCCCAGGTAGTACGTCGCGGGCAGCACGCTCTGGGGCACCTCGACGATCTCGGTCGCGTGATCGCTCGCCCCCACCCCCAGCGCCACGATGCGGTCGTCGACCAGGCCGGTCGAGGTCTTGATCTTCAGCGGCAGGTCGTTCGGCGTGACGATGGTGTTGGCCGACAGGTAGTAGCGGTAGCGCACGCCCGCCGCCGGGCGGTTGCCGATGTTGCCCAGGGTGCGGGTGACCACCATCTGCTCGCCGGCGCCGATCTGCGCGGGCCCCACGATCAGCGTGGCGGTCAGGTCGGGCGCCGGGGTGCGCACCAGCATCGGCGGCGACTTGAGCGCGTTGTTGTTGGTCTGCGTCTCGTTGAGCCCGACCCCCACCGCCGCCGCGAAGAAGAAGTACGGCCCGGCGGCCAGCACGCTCATGTCGACCGCCTTGGTCGGCACGGTGGCGGTGACGGTCACCGTCTGCGACTGCCCCGAGGGCAGCGCCAGCCCCGGCACATCGACGATGAACGGGTCGGTGATGCCGTTGAGGGTCTCATTGTCCGACAGGTAGAAGACCACCGTCACGTTCGGCGCCGAGGCCCCGCCCTGGTTCTTCACCACCGCCTCGAGCCGAATCTGCTCGCCGAAGAACGCCACCGACGCCGGGTTGTACGGCGCGTCGGTGCGCAGCACCCGCATCGACTCGACGATCAGATCGGCCTGCATCGCGGTGAAGCGCGCCAGCGACACCTTGAGGTTGTTGGTCTCGTCGAGCTCGGCGATGGTGTTGTCGGGGTCGAGCTGCAGAATGAAGTAGTAGTCGCCCGCCGGCACCGAGCCCGCCAAGAGGTAGCTGAGGGCCTGGTTCACGTTCTGGCCGCCCGCCACGCTCAGGGTGCCGTCGTAGACGATGCGATCGGTCACGTCGGGCAGCGTGTCGATCGACAGCAGAATGCGCACCTTCACGCTGCCGGCCGGGTCGAGCCCCTGGTTGCTGAAGGTGACGGTGTTGCTCACCATGTCGCCGGGGCCCCCCAGCGGCGGGCCGACGATGTTCTCGGCCACCAGGTCGACGCCGTTGCTGAGCGGCACGCCGTTGATGGCGCTGTTGTTGAGCTCGTTCGACTCGGTGACCTCGCTGTCAGAGTCGGCCACCACCAGCACGTAGTAGGTGCCCGCGGCCGGGCGCGCCACGGTGCTGGTCACCGACTCGTTGAAGCTGCCCAGCGCGGGAATCGAGGCCACCGCGTGCGGAGTCGGCGAGAGCTCGAGATCCGACGGGTCATAGACCGTGTCGGCCGAGAGGTAGAGCCGGTACTTGAAGGCCCCCGTCGCGAGGCTGCCGAAGTTGCGCAGGAAGACCGAGGTGGCGATCTGCAGGTTGCCGCCGCTGGGCACGATGCTGTCGACCTGCAGCCGCAGCACCGAGATGTCGGGGCCCGGCGCCGGCCCGAACGAGATGCGCACGTCGTTGGGAAAGTCGGCCAGGGTGCACGCCGCGGTGGTCATGCCGCCGTCGGCCAGCGCGCACGGCTTGCTCTGGGTGGCCTTCGAGCCGTCGGGGCTCTCGATGCCGCAGGTGATCGACGGCGTGCCGCCGGTGCCGATCATGTTGCCGTAATAGAAGTCGACCAGGCCGTTGGGCCACAGCCGCACCTGGAAGTTGAGATCATAGGTGCCGAAGACCTCGCTCCAGTTGCTCCACTCGATCGCCAGGCCGGTGCCGCCCTTGCTCGCGTCGAACACCGCCTGGCGCCGCAGCACGCTCGAGGCGTTCTTGCCGTCGAGGTCATCCCAGAACGGGGCGATGATCGCCTTGGGCTCGGCGCCCACGTTCGGCATCGCGAAGTTGAAGCCGAAGTCCGACGTGAGGTTGATCGCGGTCGACGGCTCGAGAAACAGCATGCCGTTCGCGGTCACCGTCACCGCCGAATACGTCTTGTTGTAGAAGGGGAAGTTGAAGCCCATCGGCACCGTGGCGCGGCCGCGATCGTTGGGCGGGGTCGCCGCCGGCGCCTGCAGCGCGATGCTGGTGGGTGAGGTCAGCGTCGGGTACTGCACGCCCGGCGTCAGCGTCGAGACGTACTGGGAGAATGCGGGCGCCGCCCACAGCGCCAAACACACCGCTGCTGCCCAGTGACGTCGCATCGAAATTTCGCCTTATATAGCCGCGTGCTTCGAATCGGAGTCGGCCTGCTGCTGAGTAACGTCGCCCTTGCGGGCACCCCGATGGCTGGGCGCCCTTTCGCACAACAAGCGCTGCACGATCAATGCCTCTTGTTCGCCGCCGACACCAAAAACCCGTGGGCGTTGGCGCATGGCGTCACTGCCCTCGGTGCCAATTTCGTGGCAGCCGACGGTCGTAAAGCAGCAGACGTGATGATCGGCGATTTCCTCCTCGAGAATCGGTTGCCCGACGGCGGGCCGGGCCAGGGTGCGCGCTTCGGCTTCGCGCGCTACGGCGCCGACGGCACGCCGATCGAGCCGCACACCAACCTCATCGCCAAGACGCTGGTGCTGGCCGGGGTGCCCCTCTCGACGCGCTACAAGACCCGCTGGGGCGCCGTGACGCTCAAAGAGCTGGTCGACGAGGCGAAGAAGAGCTTTCGCCACACCCCCGCCAGCGACGAGTACTGGAAAGACGTCGCGTGGACGCTCGACCTCTTCTCCCAGACCACGCCGCCGACCGACCCCGAGCTGGTGAAGGTGATGGACGAGGCGCTGGGTGAGCTCGAGCGCGCCACGCTCGACTTGAAGAACGGCATGGGCAAAGGCGACGCGATGGTGCCCAAGCGCAAGCAGGGCATCTACGCCCACCCCTGCGGCGGGCTGCACTTCGTGCAGGCGGTCTTGAGCTGGGCGCGCCACCCCGAGGTGCGCAAGCGCTGGGGCACCCGGGTCGACACCCAGGTGGCGATTCTCTTCTACCGGCTCGAGTCCGAGCGGCAGCAGTACGACGCCGCCCTCGAAGCGGGTGGGCGCGAGTACCGGCTGCAGGTGCTCACCCAGATGGTGAAGTTCTACGGCCACTTTCTCGAGACCACCGCGCGGCTGAAGACCGATCTCAAGTGGTCACCCGACGCGGCGCAGAAGCAGGCCATCGCGCGCGCCAAGGCCTACCTCGACAGCGCGGTGCGCGCGCTCGACGCCGACAAGGTGCTCGGCGACGAGAAGATGAAGCAGCTCAAGACGAGTCAGCCGCAGATCTACCTGGATCTGATCGGCGATTCCTGCCACGCCTCACACGGATGGGACGGGTGGCCATGAACCGAATCGGGGCGGTCGTCGCAGCAGTGCTCGTCGCAGCTTTCGGGGGCGGCTGCGCCAAGGTCGGCTGTATCGGGGGCGACGCCACCTGCAAGGTCGAAGCGCCCTGCCCCAAGCTCACCCTGACCTGCGACGGCGCCAGCGCCGGCCAGCTCGAGGTGTTCACCATCGCCGCGGGCATGCCCGACGCGCGGCCGGGCGGCACCAACGCGCTGGCGGCGCAAGGCGACGTGGTGCTGCGCAACGCCTTCACCACGGTGGTGATCTCGGGCCTGGGCAACCAGAACTACCTCGACATCACCGGCGGCTCGCTGATCGATCTCGCCACCCGCGCCGGCAACACCGACGCGGTGAACGAGATCTTCCCGGTGACCGGCATTCTCCCCGGCGACGAGCCCCGCTACACCTCGCTCGAGATCATCGATCAGCGCCCCGACTTCGTGGCGGTGCAGCTCAAGGGCGCGCTCGACGGGCACCTCGACATGCCCATCTACACCCGGTACGAGCTCAAGCCGTGCGACCCCGGAGTTCGGGTGCGCACCGAGGTGCTCAACGCCTCGCCCGACAACCAGTACTGGGCGCTGGCCGACGGCTTCTACTGGTCCAAGCGCGAGCCGCTTCCGTTCACTGCCGGCAAGGGGCAGGGCTTCGCGCACCCCTCGTTCGAGCTGACCACCATCAACAGCGCGTACCAGACCTTCCCCTTCCTCACCTTCGGCTTCCACAACGGCGAGAACGCCAGCTACGCGGCGGTGAGCTGCACCGACGGCTCGCTGACCGGCTTCAACAGCGAGGTGGTCTCTACCGCCGGCGTCACCCCGCGGGTCGCGCCACCGCGTGGCTGGCTCGCGTTCGATCGCTTCCTCGCGGTCACCGACGGCAGAGATGTCGACGCCGCGGCGCGCGTCGCGCTGAAGGTTCGCGAGCAGGTTCTGGGCGAGAAGTTCGTGACCCTCACCGGCAGGGTCGAGCGGGCGGGCGGCATACCGCTCGGGGCCGAGAGAGACGCGACCCTGCTCATCTCCGAGGGCTCGCTGGGGCAAGACGCCGAAGCGCTCACCCCCTGGAGCCAGGCGCTCACCGACAAGTCCGGCGCGTTCACCCTCACCGTGCCGGCGGGCAAGTCGTATGTGCTCACCGTCAGCGCGTTCGGGCGCACCGTGGCCGAGCGGGCCGTCGACGCGCCTGGCGCCGACACCGACCTGGGCACCCTCAGCGTGGTCGACCCCACCGTGGCCAGCGTGCGCTTCGAGGTCACCGAGGCGGGCGGCAACAACGTGCTCGACTCCGAGATCTTCGTGGTGCCCGCCGACGACGAGACGAAGAGCTCGACCTCGGGCAGCTTCTACGGGGAGTACACCACCTGCTCGCCCTGGCTCGGGGCGCCTCCCGGGCCTTCGCCGGCCTGCAACCGGGTGCTGGTGCAGCAAGGCGTGGCGAACGCCGAGCTCCCGCGCGGCAAGTACCACCTCTACGCGTACCACGGGCCGTTCTGGTCGCTGGGCCACCAGCTGTTCACCGTCGACGCGACGGTGGCCACCACCGTCACCTTTCAGCTCGAGCGGCTGGTGGGGCTGCAGCCCACCGGCACCTTGAGCGCCGACCTGCACGTGCACGGCGCCGCCAGCTTCGACAGCTCGATTCCCGACTTCGACCGGGTGCTCTCGTTCGCCGCCAGCGAGCTCGACGTGATCGTCGCCACGGATCACGACGTGGTGCACGACTACGGCGCGATCGTCTCGCAGCTGGGCTTCAGCTCGCGCATGACCACCATCACCGGGGTCGAGACCACCGGCCACGTGCCGTGGATGCGCATACCCAACTACGGGTTCCCGCTGGTGATCGGCCACTACATCTTCTGGCCGCTGAGGTTCGACCCCACCCAGCCGCGCAACGGCGCTCCGTTCGACGAGCAGATCGAGCCCGGCAACCTGTTCACCGACGCGGCGCGCCGCTTCACCACCTCGACCGGCGTGATTCAGCTGAACCACCCCTGGGCGGTCAGCGAGTTCGGGAGAGATCTCGGCTTCCCCCGCGCCATCAAGCTCGACCTGCGCAAAGACCTGCCCGCCAGCGACGACGGCAGCGACGGCCGCGGCGTCTACGTGCGCAAGCCGAAGGGCGCCGAGTTCTTCAACGACGCGCACCACTCGCAAGAGGTGATGAACGGCTCGCAGAACAGCGAGCTGATTCAGTACCGGCAGTTCTGGTTCTACCTGCTCAATCAAGGCCGGGTGAAGACCGGCACCGCGAACTCCGACTCGCACTCGCTGGTCGACAGCACCGTGGGGCTGCCGCGCAACCTGGTGTGGGCCGGCACCGACCCGGGGCCCCTCTTCGACATCGACAAGTTCGACAACGCGATTCACGCCGGTCGGGTGCTCGGCACCAGCGGGCCGATCATCGAGGCCACCGTCGACGGCGCCACCGGCCTCAAGAGCTTCGGCCTCGAGCCGTTCGCGCCGCTCGCCGGCGGCAAGCTGCACCTGAAGGTGACCACCGCGCCGTGGGCGACCGTGCCCGAGGTGCGGGTGGTGGTGAACGGCCAGGTGGTGAAGACGCTGGCGGCGGCTCCGCTGCCGACCACCCCCGACTACGCGTTCAGCGATCAGCTCTACGTCGCCTATGACGGAGAGCTGGCCCTGAGCGAGCTGCTCGACGGGGTGACCGGCGACGCGTGGGTGGTGGTCGAGGCGGGCCCCGCGTTTCCCGCCACCGCCGACCTGGCGGGTGGCCTGAACGGCGCGCCCGACGGCATGCCCGACACCACCGACAACAACGGCGACGGGAAGATCGACAAAGACGACGTGCCCAAGGGCGACGACTACGGGCCGCTCGCAGATCCGCCCTTCCCCGCCGAGACCGACCCCGGCTTCCACTTCGCCAACATCACCCGAAACGGCTACCCGTACGCGTTCACCAACCCGTTTCTGCTCGATCGCGACGGCACGCCCGGCTTCAACGGCCCCGGCGTGAAGGGAGGCCGGCCATGATCGCCCTGCTGCTCGGCGCGCTGCTGGCCCAGGCCGACGCGCCGCCCGCGACCGAAGCCCCGGCAGTGACCGAGGCGCCGGTGTCGAACGAGACCACGGTTGCGCCGCAAGTGGCCGAGGTGAAGGTCGAGGCGCCACCCGAGCCGGTGCCGCTGGCCTGCGCGCGGTGGAGGTCGCCGGGCCTCATCGAGGGCCCGGTGTTCCTGGGTTACGCGGCGGCCGATCTGACGCTGGGCCGGCGCGCGTGCCCGCGCTCGGAAGTGGGCGTGGGCTTCAACTTCGGCGCGATCATCGACACGCCGAACTTCTACGGCAACGTGAGCAGCCAGCTGCTGTTCTTCGGCGCCTGGGCGATCGACCCCAAGACCGAGCTGTTCGCCACCTTCGCGGCGATCGACTGGGAGTACACGGTGAACGCGGTCATCTCACCGGCGGGCTACTTCTCGAGCCCCAACCTGGGAGATCTCACCCTGGGCGGCTCGCGGCAGCTGTACCAGACCGATTCGCTCGCCGGAGCGCTGAGCCTCAGGGTGCTGCTGCCGACCGCCTCGAACATTCCCGGCACGCGCAACACCGGGGCTGAGCTGGGCCACAGCGTCTCGCTGCGCGCGACCACCTGGCTCGAAGTGCACGGCTACGCCGGAGTCGGCTTCACCGTTGGCATCGGGCCCGCGCCGCTGCCGGCCGTGACGCTGGTCGGCATGATCGGCGCAGCGCTCACCCCGTTCAGCTGGTTCAGCCTGGTGGTCGACCTGAGCGGAGGCCTGGCAGGTCGCTCGTTCTTCGCGCCGACCGCGGCCCTGCGGTTCCGCATCTTCCGCCTGGGCATCGAGCTCGCCGCGACGAGGCCGCTGGCAGGCACCGCGAGGCAAGACGTGATCGTCGGAGCGCGGCTGACCTGGCGCATCTGACCCACCACCGACGCAACGTTCCCGCGCCCGCGCCCGCGCCCGGATTGCGAGCCCCCAAACCGGTAGGTCGAAAACCGAAGCCCGAAGCCCGCCCCCGAAGGGCTACGGGCAGGCGCACCCGCCGCTGACCGCACAGGTCGCGTCACTCGAAATACACGCATCGCCACAGGGCTGCTCTCCCGCCGCGCAGTGCCTACAACACGCCACGCCACCGTTCGAACAAGCCGCAGGAACAACACCACCCGAAGGCGGCCGGCGGGTCGTCGCCATGCACGCCGGCTGAGCCCCACCCGCACATCCCCACACGAGGGTGTCGATCGCACAGAGCGCCTCCGAGGCGACTCCGGCCGCGAACAAGTCGCCCACCACGGGCAGCGCCAGCTGGGCGTTCGACTTCGCCTGCCCGTCTTCGCTCTTGGTCGAGAACAGCGTCGAGCACACGCTGGCGGCCGAGTCGATCGCCTGCTCGTCGGCCCGCAGCGCGCTGCCCACCGTACCCAGCAGGTGAACCAGCGCCCCGCGCGAGTCGATCGACTGCAGGTCTTCGATCAGCTGTTCGATGCGGGTGAAGCCGAACTCGGGCAGCCGGTCGCGCAAGCCCAGCCGGTACGCCATGCGCACCAGGTCGAGGTTCGCGTCGGCCCACACGTAGCAGCTGATGGTCTTCTTCAGCGGGCCGGCCAGCGCAGGGGTCATCACCACCTGCTTGAGATCGTCGACCAGCGGCTGCAGCTCGGTCTTGAACTTGTTGATGGGAGGCTGGTCGAGCAGGTTCTGCAGATCGGTCGGGCTGGCGTTCTGCAGCGCCGGCAACAGCACGCGCGCCAGCGCTACCGCCCCGTCTTCGGTGAGCGCGTCGGTGCCCTCGCTCGAGAAGAACGCCTGAATCCGGGGGCTCTTCACCAGGGTGCGCAGATCGTCGAGCGTCTTCTTGCCGTCGGCGCCCTCGAGGTACGCCGAGAGCGAGATGAGCAGATCGAGCCCGTTCGACAGCTGGCACTGCGCGTTCTGGCTGCACATGCGCGACACCACGCCCGCCACCTCGTAGTGCTCGGTGCCGTCTTTTCCCTTGCCGGTGATGTAGCTGACCGCCCCCGAGATCTGCGGGTCGACCAGGGTCACCGCGTCGATGCCCTTGCCCTCGTGCACCAGCAGGTACATCGCGCGGCGCAGCTCACACAGCTCGTTGGCCTGCCGCACCGCGGGCCACGCAGACTGCGGCTCGTCGGGTGCGCACAGCTGCCCCAGCGGAGCCCCCAGCTCGGAGGGCTTGCGCGCGAAAGCGTTGAGCAGCCCGAACAGCGCCCGCAGCACGTCGTTGAGCGGCGGCGTGTCGCTCTCGGTGCGGCCCTTGAGCAGGTGCGCCTTGATCACGCAGGCCAGGTTCTGCGTGCGCCCCTCGTCGATGAGGGCGAGGAAGTTCGGCATCAGCTGCGCGAAGCTCTTGCACTGCGCGGCGTCGGGGTTGCGCAGCACCGCGCGGGGCGCCTCGGCGCTCTCGGCTCCGCACGAGAGCATCAAGAACCCCACCGCCGAGACCCACCGCTTCACCGCTTCAGCATCTCAGCAATCTCGTCGGGGCTGAAGCCGGCCTCGGTGAAGACCTCGGCCGAGTGCTCGCCCAGCGCCGGCGGAGCCCGCCGCGGCAGGGGCCCCATCAGCACCGGAGTGCGCAGCTGGTCGCCCTCGAACAGGCCCCGCGCCTTGAGCTGCGCGTCTTGCAGCACCTCGTCGCCCTCGTTCACCGGCTCGACGCAGCAGTCGGTGCCGGCGAACGCCTGAAGCCACTCGGCCCGGGTGCGGCCCTTGAAGATGCGCTCGAGCTCGGCGCGCACCTGCTCGCTCCCGCCCGAGGTGTCGTACGCGTTCTCGATCAGATCGGGCCGCTGCAGCACCGCGCACACCGCCGAGAAGAACTTCGGCTCGAGCGCGCCCACCGCCAGGTACTTGCCGTCTTTCGTCTCGTAGACCCGGTAGCAGGCGTACGCGCCGTTGAGCGCGTCGGTGCCGCGCTCCAGCGGCGTGCCCTCGGCGCCCGCCAGCATGCGCGCCTGCAGGTGCATGTGAATGAACGCGGTCGCGGTCTCGGTCATCGAGATGTCGACCAGGCGCCCCTTGCCGGTGCGCTGCCGCTCGTACAGCGCGGCGAACAGGCCGATCAGCCCGAACAGCGAGCCGCTGATGTCACCCACCTGGGCACCGGGCACCGCCGGCGGGCCGTTCTTCTCTCCGCCGTAGGCGAGCGTGCCGGCGCGCGCGATGTAGTCGAGATCGTGCCCCGCCCTGAGCCGGTCGGGCCCGGTCTGCCCGTAGCCGCTGATCGACACGTAGATGAGCGGGGGGTGCTCGGCGGCCAGCGCCGCGTAGCCCAGGCCGAGCTTCTCCATCACTCCGGGGCGAAAGCTCTCGACCACCACGTCGTACTTCTTCACCAGCCGCTTGAGCGCGGCGGGGTGCGCCTTCAGGTCGAGCGTGAGGCTGCGCTTGTTGCGATTGAGCGCCCCGAACAGCCCGGGGCCCATGGCGCGAATGTAATCGCCGCCCTGGGGCTCCTCGAGCTTGTCGACGGTCGCGCCGAGGTCTGCGAGCACCAACGTCGCATACGGCCCGGGTAGGAGCCGCGACAGGTCGAGGACCCGCAGACCTTCGAGCGGAAGCGACACTTCAGCCCATCAGCTTGCCCAGCTTCATCGCCAGGCCCATGTCCATCGGCTTGAACTTGAGCTTGCCCTGCATCGCCGCCATCTGGGCGTTCATCTGCTTGGTGCTGATCTTCACGAAGTCTTCGCTGCTGCAGGTGATGGTCATCTTCGGGGTGCCGGTCGCGCCCGAGCTCATCCACCCGTCGGCCTTCGTACAGTCGAGCGTCCAGGTGCCGCCGTCGTTGCCGGTGATGTTGAAGTGAATCACCGCGTTGATGTCCTTCGCGGTCTCCGGCTTGGCCTGAATGCGCTTCGGAATTTCGGTCTCCAGAATCTCTTTCGCGGTGGGCATGGGGTCGACTGGTAAGTCAAAGCCGACCCACTTTCAAACAAATCATGCGGGAGGGAGCCGCGCCGAAAGCCGCCGGTAGCCCACCGCCATCAGCATCCACGTCACGCACAAGAGCGTGCCTCCGAGAATCGCCGGCGAGAGCGACTCGCTGAACCCCTGCAGCACCACCGCGGCGAGTTGGTGCTCGAGCCAGTCTTCGTTCTGCGCCACGCGGTGGGTGAACACCGAGAGGTCGGCCACCACCCCGGTGACGGCGGCGAAGAACGTCGCCACCGACAGCGCCACCACCGTCGCCACCCGCCGCGCGTCGGGCGAGCGCATGAAGCGGGCAGCGCTCACCACGGCCAAGAGGCCCAGCACCAGCAGGAACACCATCGGGGGCCCGCCGGCGATGAAGAACTCGAGCATGCCGCTACAACGCCGAAGGTCCCGCTCCGTGACAAGAAAAAGAATTCCTGTCACGCCCGGCCCGCCCTGGAGTTGAACGGGCGACACGTGACAGGGGCCGACGTCGACGGGGTGGCGCAGCTCAAGCGCGGCGACGCCCAGGCGTTCGAGCGGGCGTTCGCGCGCTACCAGCCGGGGCTCTTGCGCTTCTTGCGCCGGCTCACCCAGCACGACGCCACCGCGCTCGAGCTCACCCAGGACACCTGGCTCAAGCTGGCCGAAGAGGCGCCCTGGCTGCGCGACGACACCGTGCTGCGCGCCTGGCTGTTCACGGTGGCCCGCAACCTGTTCTTGAGCCACCGCCGCTGGAGCCTGCTCGACGGCTCGCGGCTCGACCAACTGCTCAGCTGGGGTCAGGGCCGCCGCGACGAGCAGACGCCCGAAGCGAGCGCCTCGACCCACCAGGAGCAGCAGCACGTGAGCCGCGCGTTCGGGCAGCTGCCCCTCAAGTACCGCGAGGCGCTGGCGCTGGTGGCCGGCGAGGGCTTCGAGCCGAGCGAGGCCGCTTTGGTGCTGGGCATCAAGCCCGAGGCGTTTCGCCAGCGGCTCTCTCGCGCCCGCGAGCAGCTCAAGGCGATGATGGAGCGCGACGAGAAATGACCGACCCCACCCTGCCCGAGCCGCCTTCCGCTCCCGACCAGCGCGCGGTGCACGACGCCGCCGCACGCGCCTTCGCCGCAGCCGCCGCCGAAGCGCGTGAGCCGGGCGGCCGGGCGAAGAGCCTCTGGCGCCGCCGCATCGAGCCCTGGCTGGTGGCGCTCGCCGCGGTGGGCTTCATCGCCTGGGCGGTGTTTCGGGTGTTCGTGTCACGCTGAAGTTCGGCGCGCGTTCTTTCGGGCGAAGTGAGCAGCACCCACCCACCCCAAGGAGCAACCCACATGCGCACCCTCATCGCCGTCACCTTCGCCCTCACCGCCTGCGACCGTCAGGACACTCCCGAGACCCAGGCCGCCAAGGCGGCGCTCACCGACGCGCGCGGCACCTGCGTGCAGCTCTTTCAACGCCAGCGCGCCTGCACCGACGCGTTCATCCCCGCGCTGGTCGATCTGCGCCGCGAGCTGAACACCCCCAAAGGCATCGCCGAGGCGAGCCGCGAAGAGCTGATTCCCCAGGCGCTGGCCGAGTGGAAGACCGACTCCACCGACGAGGCCATCGCCGGCCAGTGCGACCGCCTGGCGCCACAGCTCAGCGCGCCGCAGGTCGCCGAAGGCAAGCGCTGCGTGTCACTCACTGCCTGCGGCGAGCTCGTCAGCTGCGTGATGCCGCTGATGCGCGCGCAGCTCTCGAGGTGAGCAGTTTCGTGAACGTGAACGGCCGTGTCAGCGGGCGAGCCGCCGCCTGACCCCGTCTCAATCTTCCGGGTCGGGAATGACTTCTTCCTCGTCGCTCTCTTCGTCTTTCGCAGAGAGCGGCGCAGGCGGAGACGCCCCGTCGACGGGAACCACGTACCACTGGCGGCCCTGCTGCATGCGCTTGAGCAGGCCCTCTTTTTCCATCGCCTCGAGCAGGCGGGAGAAGGTCGAGAAGCCGTGCTCGCGCTCGTCGAAGTCGGGCACCTTGCGAACCAGCGCCTCTTTGATGAACGAGGGGTTGAGCGGGCCCGTCGCGCGCGACAGCAGGCTCTGCACCACCTCGCGGGCGATCGCCGGCACTTCGCGCTTCTTCGAGTCGCCGCCGCTGGCCGAAGCCGCTGCTCCGCCGCGCTTGGAGTGACCTGACTTGGCGGCCGCAGGCGCATGCGCGCGCCCCGACCCCAGGTAGATGAACTCGTCGCAGGCCTTCACGAACATCGGCGACGTCGCCTGCTTCACCGCCAGGCCGATGACCTGCCGGTCGTTCTCGCGCAGCTTGTACGCCAGCGGGCAGAAATCGCTGTCACCCGAGGCGATCACGAAGGTGTTGATGTGCTCGCGCGCGTAGCAGAGCTCAAGCGCGTCGATCACCAGCCGCATGTCGGCGCCGTTCTTGCCAGAACGGGTCGAGGGCGGCACATCGATCAGATCGACGCCGTGCTCGTGAAGGTGCGCCTTCGCGTCGCGAAAGCGTGCCCAATCACAATACGCCCGGCGGTAGATGACCTTGCCCTTCTCCAGCAAGCGGTCGAGAGACGGCTGGAGATCGAAGCTCGACGCCGTGATCCCGGTGTTGGTCACCAGGTTCTCGAAGTCGATGAACAGCGCGATGCGCAGGGGCTCGGCCATCGGGGGCCTGACTTAAAATCCCTCTGGAAGCGGCTGCGGCCCCGGAACGATGCCGGCGATGTCCGGATCTACGCCGTTTTCGCGCGGACCACGCTCCGACTTTTCCTTCTTCCGCTGTGCCTTCTCGGCGTCCTTCTTCTGCCGGTGCTCCAGACGGGCTTGTTCCTTTTGTCGTTTCGTTGCTGTGCCTTGCATGATGACCTCCTAGAAGAAACGAAGTGCCCCGGTCTTTACACCAGACCGAGGCACTTGTTGAAGCGATTGCTCAGGTCGCTAAGCGACTGGTCTTACATTCTCGGCCTGAAGCCCCTTGGGGCCCTTCTTGGTGTCGAACTCGACCTTCTGACCTTCGGACAGTGTCCGAAAACCATCTGCGCTGATCGCCGTATGGTGGCAAAACACGTCAGGGCCACCACTGTCCTGTGCGATGAAGCCGAAGCCCTTCGCGTCGTTGAACCACTTCACTGTACCGCTCGCCATCTTCTACTTACCTTCGTTCAGACACCCCGGAATTGGGGTCTGAAGGTAACTAACGGCGGCTCACGGTAATTGCGACTCGCGCCCCAGCCGGGTGACGAAATCGGCGAGGGGCACCAGACCCTCTTCCTTTTTGCCGTAAGGCCGAACGGTTACGCCGTTGGCCTCGAGATCCTTGTCGCCCACCACCACCGCGTACGGAATCTTGGCCACCTGCGACTCGGCGATCTTCTTCGAGAGCGAAAAGCCACGCTCGTCGATCTCGGCGCGAAACCCCTTCGACTCGAGCTCGGCCAGCACCTGCTTGGCGTACGCGTCGTGGCGATCGGCGACGGTGATGATCACCACCTGCACCGGCGCCAGCCACACCGGAAACGCCCCGGCGAAGTGCTCGATCAAGATCGCGATGAACCGCTCGAAGCTGCCGTAGACCGCGCGGTGAATCACCACCGGCCGGTGCTCTTTGTTGTCCTCGCCGACGTACCCCAGCTTGAAGCGCTCGGGCGCGTTGTAGTCGAGCTGAAAGGTGCCCAGCTGCCACTTGCGGCCGATCGAGTCGGAGACGTCGAAGTCGATCTTCGGGCCGTAGAACGCCCCGTCGCCCGGCTTGTTCTCGTACGGCAGCCCTAACCCGTCGAGCGCCGCTTTCAGCGCGCCTTCGGCCCGATCCCACAGCTCGTCGCTGCCGATGCGCTGCGGCGGGCGGGTGGCGAACTTGGCCACGTACTTCAGGCCCACCGCGTTGTAGACGTGATCGAGCAGCTTCACGAAGCGCTTCGCCTCGTCGGCGATCTGATCTTCCCGCGCGTAGATATGTGCGTCGTCTTGCGCGAACTGGCGCACCCGGGTCAGGCCGCCCAGCGCGCCCTTGGCCTCGTTGCGGTGGAGCACGTCCTGGGTGTGGAAGCGCAGCGGCAGCTCGCGGTAGCTGCGCTTCTTCATGTTGAAGAACAGGTGGTGCGAGGGGCAGTTCATCGGCTTCAGGCTGAAGTCGTGCGGGTCTTCTGCGCCCTCTCCCGCGTCCGAGTTGAGGACCAGGAACATGTTCTCTTTGTACTTGCCCCAGTGGCCCGAGATCTCCCAGAGCCCCTTGTTGTAGAGCAGCGGGGTCTTGATCTCGACGTAGCCGTTCTCTTTGGTGAGCCGCCTCATCCACGCCGAGAGCTGGTTGTAGAGAGCGGTGCCCTTCTCGGTCCAGAACGCGGCGCCGGGCGAGAACTCGTGGAAGTAGAAGAGGTCGAGCGCGGTGCCCAGCTTGCGGTGATCGCGCTTCTCGGCCTCTTCGCGCTGCTTCTGCCACGCCTCCAGCGCCTTCTTGTCGAAGAACGCGGTGCCGTAGATGCGCTGCAGCTGCTCCTTGGTGTGGTCGCCGCGCCAGTACGCACCCGACGACTTCAGCACCTTGATCACCCCCACCTTGCCGGTCGACGGAGCGTGCGGCCCCAGGCAGAAGTCGACCCAGTCACCGTGGCTGTACAGGGTCAGGGTCTTGGCGCCCTTCGCGGCGATGTCGCGCACGATCTCGACCTTGAACTTCTCGCCCTTCTTCTCGAAGAGCGCGATCGCCTCGTCCATCGAGATCTCTTTGCGCACGAACGGCAGGTCGGCCGCGATGATCTCGTTCGCCAGCTTCTCGATCTGCGCGAGGTCGTCTTCGCTGAACGACTGCCCCCGGTAGAAGTCGTAATAGAAGCCGTCGTCGATCGCCGGGCCGATGGTGACCTGGGTGCCGGGAAACAGCCGCTGCACCGCGTCGGCCATGATGTGCGCCGCGTCGTGCCGCACCAGCTCGAGCGACTCGGGGTTCTTCGAGGTGAAGATCTGCAGCTTCGCGTCGGCCTCGAGCTTCTTGCTCAGGTCGACCTCGACGCCGTCGAGCCTCGCGAACAGCGCGGCCTTGGCGAGTCCGGCGCCGATCGATTCTTTCACGAAGTCGGCGATCGACTGCCCGAACGGAGCGGCTTTCTGGCTGCCATCAGGCAGGGTGACATTGACGGTGGAAGGCATGGTTCCTCGAAGAGAAAGTGAGCGTGGGCTTAACAGAAAAAGCGTCACGTTCGAGTCGTTCGAGGAGCCATGCCCCTGCGACGCGGGGCCGCGTCGCCGCCTGACCCCCAAAGCGACGGCGGGAGACGAAACCGCTTCGGTTCGTCTCCCGCCGTTCACTTCCAGTGGGTCCTAGTGGTTTCGAACCACTGACCCCTACCGTGTCAAGGTAGTGCTCTACCGCTGAGCTAAGGACCCTTCGAAAAGCCGCGCGGTGATAGTCGCGAGCGAATCACACTGTCAAGGAACGCTTACCTGACCTCATGAGTTTGTTGCCCCACGACGCGAGCTTTCACGAGCGCGTTCAAGATCTGTTCACCGCCTTTCGGGGCGTCGGCGTGAGCCTCTCGGCGCTCGACGTCGAGCTGCTCGACGAGTGGGCCAGGGCCGACGTGCCGTTCGAGGTGGTCGCCCGCGGCATTCGGCGCGCCGCCGAGAGCGCGCTGGTCGACGCCCCCGAAGACGATCGCGGGCTCCGCTCGCTCTACTCGTGCCGCCGCGCGGTGCAGGCCGAGCTCGACAAGTACGCCCGCGCCACCGCCGGCCTGGCCAAAAAGGTCGAGCCCCAGGCCGACGCCCCGCCCCCCGACGACCCCCACCCGCTCCACCTGCAGCGGCACCAGAAGCTGGGCGCCGCGCTGCGCAAGAGCTCACGCGAGCACCCCGGGCTGTCGCGCACCGTCGAGCGCCTGCTCGCCCTGCCGCCGCCGCACGACTTCGAAGCGGCCCAGTGGCAGCAAGAGCTCGCCCACGCCGCGCTCTTGCGCGCGTTGCCGTTCACAGAGCGCCTCGCGCTCTTGCAACAGGCCGTACACTTCGTGCAGAAGGCTCCGCCCATGTCTTCGGCCGCCCGACGCGAGTCACTTCGGTTGCACCGCGCCGCGCTGCTTCGGCGACACCTCTCACTCCCCGCCTTCTGGTGACGAAATGAACGGCTGCGACGCAGGCACCTTCACCGTCGAGCGGGTGGGCGACTACGCGGTGGCCAAACCGGTGCGCCGCATCGCCGAGTGCAGCAGCTGCTCAGGCACCGGCCTGCACCGCGCCACCATCGAAGACCGCGGCCGCCGCTACGAGGTGAGCCGGGCCTGCGCGCTCTCGCAGCTGCAGGGCCGCCTGCAGCTCTTCAACCAGGCCCAGCTGCCCGCGGTGCACGGCCAGAGCGCCTTCGAGACCTTCCGCACCCCTCGCTACGAGGCGGTGGCGCGCGCCAAGTCGATCGCCCACGACTTCGCCCACCGCTGGCCGCAGCAGCGCGGCTTCATTCTCTCGGGGCCGGTGGGCACCGGCAAGACGCACCTGCTCGCCGCCACGCTGCGCCACGCCACCATCGAGATGGGCGTGCAGGCCGCCTACGTCGAGATCTCGCTGCTCTACGCCACCATTCGGCGCGGCTTTCAAGAGGGCAAGAGCGGCGGAGAGATCATCAAGCCGCTCAGCCAGGTCGATCTGCTCGCCATCGACGAGCTCGGCAAGGGCCGCGGCAGCCCCTTCGAGCTCGAAACGCTCGATGAGCTTATCGCCCGCCGCTACAACGCCGGCAAGGTGACGCTGTTCGCCACCAACTACGCGCTCGCGCCGCCCGAAGAACGCGCCCGGCCGATGGTGGGGTACGAGTCGACCGACGACCGCAAAGAGTCGGCCCGCGAGTCGAAGCAGCTCTGCGACCGGGTCGGCGCGCGCATCTACAGCCGCCTCTGCGAGATGTGCGAGTTCGTCGAGTTCCCGCCCGACACCACCGATCATCGGCGGCTGCGCGCTGACAACGACGTCTTGCGCGGAGCCAAGGCAGCACCTCGGCCCCGCTGAAGCCGGGCCGAGCTCGGCCCGGCGCTGCGCTACGTGCCTCGAGCTCGACCCGCCTGGCAGGTCTCAGCGGCCTTCAGTTCATCGGGGCGCCGCGGCAGATCCAGTCTTTGATCTTCTGGAGCTCGGCGGCGGTCAGCATCGTGGCGTTCTGCGGCATGGTGGCGCCGGTGATCTCGTTGTTGGGCCCCTTGAAGCCCATCGACTTGGTCGACGCGCACTTGAGCCACAGCGTCGAGGCGGCGAGCCGCTGCGCGGTGCTGCGGGTGGTGTCGCTGTCGACGATCTTCAGCGTGGTGGCGCCCATCTTGTTGTACAGCGAGGCCTTGCCCACCATCTCGTAGGTCTGCGCGGCGGTCTCGTAGTCGCCGTACGCATAGCCGGTGCCATCGGCCGCGCCGCCGGTGCCCTTGTAGTGGCAGCTCTTGCACTTGGGGTCGAAGAGGTCGGTCTGCAGCGACACCATGGTGACGGCTTCAGGGGTGCTCGAGCAGGTGGTGTCGGGGCCGTCGTTGCCCGCATCCATGGTGGTGGTTCCACCATCGCAAGCGGCGAAGCTGAACAGCGCGACCAACGGAAGAACGAAAGTGTGTTTCATATGGTTTGTAGATTCCCTCCGGCCGCGCTCCCTATAGCATGGCGATCTGCAGATGGACCCGAAGACTTCGCCCGAGGTGCTGGCCGCCGAAGTCCTCCACGAGGTCCGCCAACCCCTGCTCAGCCTCAAAGCGTGGCTGCAGCTGGTGAAAGAAGACCCCAGCCGCCCGCTGCCCGTCGACGTGCTGCTGGCGCAGGTGGCGCGCATCGAGCACCTGGTCAACGACTTCACCCGCCTGGCCGCCAACCGCCCCGCGCAGCGCGACAAGCTCAAGCTGCACGTGCCGGTGCGCGAGGCGATCGCCGCTGCCCAACGCCCCGGCAGCCACACCCCGATGCCCGAGCTCGAGATCGTCTTCGACGTCGAGGTGATGGGAAACCTGGGCCTCTTGCAGCAGCTGGCGCTCAACCTCATCAACAACGCGCGCGAGGCCTCGGGGCCCACCGGGCGGGTGAAAGTGGTGATCACCCGTGAGGGCGTGAAGCCCGCGCTCTACGTCGCCGACTGGGGCAGCGGCATCAGCCCCGAGCTTCGCAAGAAGATCTTCGAGCCGTTCGTCACCACCAAAGACGCCGGCACCGGCCTGGGCCTCGCGGTCTGCCGGCGCATCGCGCAAGAGCATCACGCCACGCTCGATCTCGCCCTGCCGTCGGTGGTCAGCGAGTCGCTGCCGCCCTCGACCGTGTTCCGCCTGGTGTTCGACAGCGACTCGGCGGTCGCCGCCGCGCCCCGCAAGCACCGCATTCTGGTGCTCGACGACGAGGCCGTGATTCGGCTGATGTTCAAAGATCTGCTCGGCAAGGAATACGAGGTGGTCGAGGCCGCCACCGGCGAAGAAGCGCTGGCGCTGCTCCCCGGCAAACCCTTCGATCTGGTGCTGGCCGACAAGAACCTGCCGGGCGCCTCGGGCCTCGACGTCGCGCTCGAGATTCGCCGCAGCTACCCGCACCTCAAGCTGATGCTGATGACGGGCTACCCGTCGCTGGTCACCGCGCAGCAGTCGGTGGAACTGGGCCTGGTCGACTACCTGGTGAAGCCGTTCGACGACATTCGGGTGGTGCGCGAGAAGGTGCGCGCGGCGCTGAGCTCGGCCATCCCTCAGCCGCGCAAGGCCACCAACCGCCGGGTCGACGTCTACGAAGACAACCCCTCAAGCGCCCGGCCGATCGCCGAGGCGCTCACCCTCTTGGGCATGCAGCCGCAGGTGCTCACCGAGGCCAAACCCGGCGGCAGCGACGCCCCGGCCGCCGTGGTGATGAGCTGGGACTTCACCGCAGCCCACGGCGCCGACGGGGTGGCCTTCGCCCGCAAGCAGGCCGCGGGCGTGCCGTTCGTGGTGCTGGCCGAGCACCTCACCATGGACAGCGCCCTCGAGTCGTTGCGCGGGGGTGCGGCCGCCTGCCTGCCCAAGCTGCTGACCGACGTGAAGGCGTTGAGCCGCGAGCTGCAGTGGGCGTTAAAGCTCCCTTGAACAGATGAACCCGCGCCTCATCGCCGGTGTCGCCATGCCGCCCTGGCCGCGCCCGGGGAGTGGATCTGCTCGCGGGCCCCGAGCGCGCCCCCCCCAGCCCGAGCGAACCTGCGCCGCCGCGGGTGCCCGCTGCGATGCTGCCGGTGAAGTCGGCTGCCGCAGACGAAGCGACGCCACCGCCGGTCGCTGCCCCGCGCGACGTGCCCGGCGCGTCGGCGTCGGCGCCGCCGGTGGCGATGGTGATGCCCGCGGTGCCCCAGGCCGAGGTGGGCGCCGACCCGCGGCCGATCATGCCTCCCGGCATGCGCCTGCCGGTCGCCAACTACGGCGCCGACGGTGGCGTGCGCTTCCCCTTGAGCGGCGACGGCATTCGCGCCGCGGTGGCCGACGCCAGGCCCCAGGTGCGCGAGTGCTACGAAGCGTGGCTCAAGGTGAACCCCCAGCTGCAGGGCCGCCTGAAGGTCGCCTTTCGCATCACCTCAGACGGTGGCACCGAAGCCACCATCGACCAGGTGCACCTGGTGGGCGACGCCGGCATGGGCAACCTCGCCTTCGAGGGCTGCGTGCTGTCGGTGATGAGCGGCCTGCACTTCGACCCGCCGCCGCAAGGCGCCCTCGAGGTCACCTACCCCCTCAGCTTCTCGAGCGCCGACGCGGGCAGCTGAAGCTCCCGTCGCCGTCTCCTCACCCGCAAACACTTCGGCCCTGCCTCCTCCCGAGGGGAAGAAGCAGGGCCGACAGACTACCGAGCTGAACTCAGCTCACATGTCCATGTCTTCGCCGCCGTAGTCCGGCATGCTGCTGCCGCCGCCCTTGCCCTTCTTCTTCACCTTCTCGGCGATCATCGCCTCGGTGGTGAGCAGGAGCGAGGCGACCGACGCGGCGTTCTGCAGCGCGCAGCGGCTCACCTTGGTGGGGTCGATCACGCCGGCCTTGTCGAGATCTTCGAACTCTTCGGTGCGGGCGTTGAAGCCGAAGGCGCCCTTGCCCTCGCGCACCTTGTTGATCACGACCGCGCCTTCCCAACCGGCGTTCTGGGCGATCTTCCACAGCGGCTGGGTGATGGCGCGCTTGATGATCTCCACGCCCTGCTCCTGCACGCCGCCGAGCTTGAGCGCGTCGAGCGCCGGCAGGGTGCGGATGTACGCCACGCCGCCGCCGGGAACGATGCCCTCTTCGACCGCGGCGCGGGTCGCGTGCAGCGCGTCTTCCACGCGGGCCTTCTTCTCTTTCATCTCGGTCTCGGTGGCCGCGCCGACGTGCACCACGCCCACGCCGCCGACCAGCTTGGCCAGCCGCTCCTGCAGCTTCTCGCGGTCGTAGTCGCTGGTGCTCTCTTCAGCCTGGGTGCGGATCAGCTTGATGCGGCCGTCGATGTCGGCCTTCTTGCCGTTGCCGTCGATGATGGTGGTGTTGTCTTTGTCGATCAGCACCCGCTTCGCGCGGCCGAGATCGGTGAGGGTGAGGTTCTCGAACTTGTGGCCGAGCTCTTCGCTGACCGGGGTGCCGCCGGTGAGCACCGCGATGTCTTTGAGCATCTCCTTGCGGCGATCGCCGAACCCAGGAGCCTTCACCGCCGCCACGTTCAGCACGCCGCGAATCTTGTTCACCACCAGCGTGGCGAGGGCCTCGCCCTCGACCTCTTCGGCGATGATCAGCAGCGGCTTGCCCGAGCGCGCCACCTGCTCGAGCAGGGGAATGAGGTCTTGCATCACCGAGATCTTCTTCTCGCTGATGAGAATGTACGGGTCGGACAGCTCGACCAGCATGCGCTCGCGGTTGGTGACGAAGTACGGCGAGATGTAGCCGCGGTCGAACTGCATGCCCTCGACGACGTCGAGCGTCGTCTCGAGGCCCTTGGCCTCTTCGACGGTGATCACGCCTTCCTTGCCGACCTTCTCCATCGCGTCGGCGATGATGTTGCCGATCGTCTCGTCACCGTTGGCCGAGATGATGCCGACCTGGGCGATCTCCTTCTTGCCCTTGGTGTCCTTCGACATCTCCTTGAGCTGCGCGACCACGGTCTCGACCGCCTTGTCGATGCCGCGCTTCAGATCCATCGGGTTGTGACCCGCGGCCACCAGCTTGAGGCCTTCTTCGTAGATCGCCCGCGCCAGCACGGTCGCGGTGGTGGTGCCGTCGCCAGCGGTGTCCGAGGTCTTGCTCGCGACCTCCTTCACCATCTGCGCGCCCATGTTCTCGAACTTGTTCTCGAGGTCGATCTCTTTCGCGACCGTCACCCCGTCCTTCGTCACCGTCGGCGACCCGAACGACTTCTCGATCACCACGTTGCGGCCCTTGGGCCCCAGGGTCACCGCGACCGCGTCAGACAGAATTCGAACGCCGCGCAAAATCGCCTCGCGCGCGCCCTGGTGAAACCAGATCTCTTTGGCTGCCATGCTGTAACCCTCCGGGGTCGTTGGATTTAAAGAACGGTCGAGCGTTAGCACTCGACGGGTGCGAGCGCCAATATGGGCGGTAGTGGCCGGTTGTCAACCCGCGGCGGCACCAACCGAAGGTGGCCGCGGGGTGGCCATGAGGTCTGACCGCAGCCCGCAACGAAGTGTTTGGCCGCGATCGGCTCGACTCAGTGCGTGGCGAAGCCGACCAGATCGAGCAGCTTGCTGAGCTCGAGGGGCTTGTGCAGCGTCATCGCCACGCCCTTGCGCATGCCTTTGTCGGCCAGCTCTTCGCTCGGGTAGGCGGTGATCAAGATGACGGGCAGATCTTTGAAGCGGGGCACCGCGTGAATCTGCTGGGTGAACGAGATGCCGTCGACGTGCGGCATCATCAGATCGGTGATCACCAGGTGCACTTCTTCTTTCATCAGCGTGGCCATGCCCTGCACCGGGTCTTGAGCGGTGAAGCACCGGTACCCGTGCTTGGACAGAAAGGTGGCCAGCATCAGGGTCTGCGCCTGATCATCATCGACGACCAAGATGTTCACGCCCCGGCTCGGCTCCACGCGTTCGTTTTACTGCGCGCCGCCCTCGATTTGAACCGCTAAGCACGAGCAGGGCTGGTCTAGGTTGACCCGCATGTCCCGCCCGCTAGACGAGTGGCTCGACGAGGCCGAGGCCGCGCTCGACACCGCCGACGCCGCTCGCGCCCTCGAGGCCGCCGACGAGGCGCTCAAGCTCGAGCCCCAGAACCGCGACGGCCTGTGCCTCAAGGCCACCGCCCTCACTGAGCTCGACCGCCTGGAAGAGGCCGACGCGCTGATCGACGCCCTGCTCGAGCGCTTCCCCAAGGACACGCAGATCAAGCTGGTGGGCGCCAACGCGCGCATTCGCTTCTCGGGCGACGACCGCGACCGGGTCGAGTCGGGCCTCGATCTGCTCGACGGCCTCGACCGCGCCCGAGACGAGCGGGTGCGCTTCGAGGCCCACCTGCTCACCGGCATCGGGCTGTCGAATCTGGGCGAGCTCGAGCCGGCGCTCAACGCCCTGGCCGCGGCGCTCGACCTCGACCCCGACGCCTTCGACGCCAGGCTCGAGCACGCGCTGGCGCTGTTCGAGTGCGGCCGCTTCGAAGAGAGCAAGCGCGAGCTCACCGCCCTCACCCGCGACGAGCCCGACGACGCCGCGGCCTGGCACTACCTGGGCCTCACCGCCGAGCGCGAGGGCGACACCGAAGCGGCCCGCCGCCTCTTCGAGAAGGCCCAGCGGCTCGACCCTGGCCAGTACCCGTTGCCGGTGCGGCTGTCGGACGCCGAGTTCGACGCCGCGGTGGAAGCCGCCATCGAGGGCCTGCCCGAGGCCGCGCGCGGTGAGCTGGGCAACGTGAACATCGTGGTCGAGCCCATACCCACGCCCGAAGATCTCGACGGCGGCCGCCTCTCGCCGATCATGCTCGGCATCTTTCACGGCACCGCGGTCGACGAGCGCATGCCCCACGTCGCCGAGCACCACCAGACCGCGGTGATCAAGCTCTTCCAGCGAAACCTCGAGCGCTTCGCCAGCACCCGCGAAGAGCTGATCGAGCAGATCGGCGTCACCCTGCTCCACGAGGTCGGCCACCTGATGGGGCTCGACGAAGACGAGCTGTACGAGCGCGGCCTCGACTAGCGAAGCGGCCCCGCAGGCCTTTCGTGGCCGACATTCACGCCGAAGCCCGCTCGCCCGTCGCGCGTCGCCCTGCTAGATCGCCACGCCGGTAGGGCTTCCGCGTCTGGTGAGCGGCCCGGTCTTCAAAACCGGCGAGAGGCGATGCGAGTCGTCTCTGGCGAGTTCGATTCCCGTGCCCTACCGAACAGTGCTGTTTTTCGCCTGTGTTTTCATCGACTTAGACCTATTTTCGTGGCGCGATGCGCCGAGAAATTCTATTCTCTCGGCCCCGTGAAGGAACGCGCGCTCGAGATCGAAGAGAAGAACGAGCAACTCAGAGACTTGCTGGGCGCCAAGAAGCTGCAGCTCCAGGCCCAGGAGTTCCTCGAGAAGTTCGAGATGTCCTGGGTGTACCACGACAACGCCCTCGAGGGCGTGGTGTACACGCCCGGCGAGCTGATGGCCGCGCTGCGCCCCGGCGCGGTAGCCGCCGAGGCCTCGCTGATGCCCATCGTGCTCGAGATCCGCAACCACAAGGCGGCGCTCGAGTACGTGCGCGAAGAGGCCAAGAGCGCCGGCAAGAAGGCGCCCGCGCTCACCATGAGCCAGGTGAAGCGCATTCACGATCTGCTCTCGGGCAACACCCCCGAGGCGCTCGCCGCCCGCGCCGCCGCCGAGCGCCGCGAGCGCTCAGAGAAAGAGCTCGCCAAAGAACGCGAGAAGAGCGGCTACCGGCGCGACATGCCGCTGCACCGCACCTACTTCCACGAGATCGCCCAGCCCGCCAAGATCCCCGGCATGCTCGAGAAGCTGGTCGACAACACCGCCACCGCCGACTTTCGCGAGCTGCACCCCATTCACCAGGCCGCGTCGATTCAGCACGGCATCATTCAGATCTTCCCCTTCACCGAGCACAGCGGGAAGGTGGCGCGCATGGCCTCGAACATGGTGCTGTTGCGCCACAACTTCTTCCCCGCGGTCATTCACTCGATCGACCGCCAGCGCTACTACGAGGCGTTTCGGGGCACCGCCACCGCGTTCCGCACCACCTTGATGGACGCGATGGAAAACGGCCTCGACAACGGCCTCAAGTACTTCCGCGACTTGAGCCGCAAGTACAAGGCGATCAACTGATAGGTACGCCGAACCGTGCCTGCAGAGACGCCACGTAGCCCCATCGGCCGCTTGCCGGTGCGCAAGAAGCTGCAGCGCCTGCTCAAGCTGGCGCGCGGGCGCAAGCGCGGGCTGGTGCTGACCCACGACAACCCCGACCCCGACTCGATCGCCTCGGCCGTGGCGCTGGCCACGATTCTCGAGCGGCGCGCCTCGGTGAACATGCACGTGGCCTACGGCGGAATCATCGGCCGCGCCGAGAACCTGGCCTTCGTGCGGGTGCTCAAGCTGCCCATCGAGCCGGTCTCGAAGATCGTCTTCGACGACTACGATCTGCTCGCCATGGTCGACACCCAGCAGAACGTGGGCAACCACGCCCTGCCCATTCACCTCTCGGCCGACGTGGTGATCGACCACCACCCGCTGCGCGAAGACAACCAGGTGCCGGTGCCCTTCTCGGACATCGGCAACACCGGCGCCACCTCGACCCTGCTCACCCAGTACATGCGCGCCGCCCGGCTCGAGCCCGGCCCCGAGCTGGCCACCGCGCTCTATTACGGCATCAAGGCCGACACCCGCGATCTCGAGCGCCAGACCCGCAACCCCGACGTCGACTCGTACCTCTGGCTGTTCCCCAAGATCGACCGCGAGCTGCTCTCGAAGATCGAGCACCCCGACGTGCCGGCCCGGTACTTTCAGCTGTACCACGCGGCGATCGAGCGGGCGAAGGTCTACAGCTCGGCGGTGATCACCGACATGGGAGAGGTCTACTCGCCCGACATGGTGGCCGAGGTCGCCGAGCGCCTGTCGTTTCTCGACACCGCGGTCTGGTCGCTCGCTTACGGCAGCTACCGCAGCCAGCTCTACCTCTCGCTGCGGGTCTCCGATCGCCGCATGAAGGCCGGCAAGCTGATTCGAGACCTCACCCACGATCTGGGCGGCTCGGCCGGTGGCCACGGCAGCATGGCCGGCGCGCGCCTGCCGATGTACGGCACCCGTCAGCAGCGCATGGCGCTGAAGGCCGCGGTGGTGCGCCGCTTCAAAGAGGCGCTGGGCATCGAGGCCGAGCGTGGCACCGCGCTGCTCACCTTCGATCAGCCCTCGAAGTGACGTGATCTACCTCGACCACAACGCCACCACGGGGCTCTGGCCCGAGGTGGCCGGGCTGTTGGCCCGCCGCTACGCCGAGTTCACCGGCAACCCCTCGAGCGTGCACCAGAGCGGTCGGCAGGCCCGCGCCCGCCTCACCCAGGCGCGCGAGACGGTCGCCCGCCTGTTCGGCTGCGAGCCCAAAGAGGTGTGCTTCACCGCCTCGGGCTCCGAGGGCGCGGCGCTGGCGGTGACCGGCGCGTACCGCACCCAGGCCAAGAAGAAGATCGTCACCACCCCCATCGAGCACCCCTGTGTGCTGGGCGCGGTGGCGCAGCTCGAGCGTGAGGGCGCCGAGGTGGTGCGCACCCTCGACCCGCTCTCGGCCCTCGACGACCGCACCGCCCTGTGCTCGGTGATGATGGTGAACAACGAGACCGGCTCGCTGCAGCCGGTCGCCGAGCTCGCGCGGCGCTGCCACGAGGTCGGAGCCCTCTTCCACACCGACGCAGTGCAGGCGGTGGGCAAGGTGCCCTGCAGCTTGCGCGACGTGCCCGCCGACCTGCTGTCGATCTCGGCCCACAAGTTCGGCGGCCCGGCCGGAGCCGGCGCGCTGATCGCGCGCAAGCAGCTCTCGCTTCAGCCGCTGGTGCCGGGTCACCACGAAGACGGCCGCCGCGGCGGCACTCAAGGAGTGGTGCTGGCCGAAGCGCTGGCGCTGGCGCTCGAGCAGTCGTTCGCCGCCCAGCCCACTACCTGCGCGCGCCTGCAGGGGCTCACCGCTTTCTTCGAGGGCGAGCTCTTGCGCCGCCTCGAGCGGGTGGTCGTCAACGGCGCCGATCGCCCTCGCGTGCCCGGCACCAGCAACCTGCGCTTCGAGGGCGCCGACGGAGAAGCGCTGCTGATCGCGCTCGACCTCGAGGGCATTCACGTGTCGTCGGGAGCCGCCTGCGCCTCGGGCTCGCTCAAGCCTTCGCATGTGCTCACCGCGCTGGGCCTCTCGGCCGCCCAGGCCCAGTCGAGCCTCAGATTTTCGATGGGGCAGCAGACCTCGCAGGTGGAACTCCAGCGCGTCATCGAGACCCTGGTGAGCGCCGTGCCCCGCTGTCGCGCGTGATATCGACGACGGCCTATGGCAACCACCAGGCCCTCGACGAAACGTTTGTTGGCGGTTCCCTCGAAGGTCGCCGCCGCGGCGAAGAAGAAGACCGCCAACGCGAAGCGCGTCGCGGCCACGCCGGTCTCCACCGTCAAGGCCAGCGCGCTCGCGCAATCGCTCCAGCAGAGCACGATGACTCCCGCCGGGCTGGCGCCGGCCTCGAAGCCGGCGGTGGCGCTCGACGCCACCAACCGCACCCTGGCGCGCTTCGCCGGTGCGATTCAGCTCGGCACCCCCACCTCGAGCGTGGTGAACGTCATCACCAGCCGCGCTGACTTCGACCAGATGGCCGACATGGCCACCGGCGCCGGCGCCGCAGGCCAGCCCGAGGTGAAGTTCCTCCTGGACCGCAAGACCGGCCAGACCTACTTCATTCCCAAGCAGTACAAGTACCACTACGACTTCGCCACCAAGGTGCTGGGCGTGCGCGAGTCGGTGGCTGCCTTCAATCGCGAGGCTTACCTCGACCCGAACCGCCGCTACGTGGCCGGCACGGTCACCGCGTATGATCACTTCGTCGACAGCAACGGCAAGAAGGGCACGCTGGGGCTGAGCTTCTGGTCCACCGACATCGTGCGCGCCCCGCTGCTCATCGAGACCTACAAGCAGATCGCCAACGGCTTGCCGTTCGCCACCTCGCCGGTGGTCTACCGCCCCGGCGGCGAAACGCAGGAAAAGCTGCTCCTCAAAGACAACTCGGCCGACAAGAAGGCGCTGGCCAGGGCGAAGATCCCCATCCTCTCCAACACCGAGCTGTCGAAGGGCTTCGACTTCACCGCGCTCAACCCCGGCGTCAGCTTCGGCACCCTGCGGGTGATTCACGGCAACGGCGCCAACGAGCCCTCGCCCACCCGCCGCGAGGTCGCGATCTACGCCGACGAGATGCCGGCCGACCTGCCGCCGGTGGCCGGCGTGGCCACCCCCAAGCCCCAGACCTACCTCTCGCACGACGCGCTCAAGGCCCGGCAAGACGACACGCCCTACGCCTACGCGCGCGACATCTTGAAAGACCCCAAGGTGACGGCGCTGGTCGGCAAGCTGGTGCGCTTCGAGGTCACTTCGGCCGGCTACCAGATGAGGCAGGCCAGCAAGGCCGAGGCCGACGCCTACTTCGAGTCGATTCGCCCCAAGACCACCCAGGTGCTCAAGCCCGACCTCTCGGTGAAGAACGCGACCACGCTCGACAAGCTCAGCTTCGCCGGCGCGCGCGCGTACGGCACCAAGTCCTCGAACGTGGCCGAGCTCTACCAGCTCTACAAGAGCGGCAAGCTCAACGTCTCGGGGCCGGGTGAGCCGAAGATCGCTACTCCCGATGGCTTCGCTGCCCCTGCTTCCTGGTTCGACACGTACATGAAGACCGGCAAGTACGACTCGAAGACCACCTTCTCGCAGCGGCTCACCCAGCTGCAGGCGATGCCCGAGTTCAAGAACGACTCGGTCAGGCGCGCCGCGCTGCTCGCCGATCTGCAAGAGCACATGGAAGACGCCGAGATGCCGGCCGGGCTGAAAGCCCAGATGGAGAAGCTGGCGAAGGACTTCCACGCCAAGTTCCCCGACCGCGACATGCGCATTCGCTCGAGCAGCGACAGCGAAGATCTGCAGGGCTTCAGCGGCGCCGGGCTGTTCGACTCGTTCACCTTCCGCTTCGCCGATGCCAACCGGCCCGATCGCTCGGTCTCCGATCGGTTCCAGAAGGTGTTCGCCAGCGTCTTCAACGAGCGCGCCTACGCCGAGTTCGACTTCTACCGCATCGACCCCCACACCGTGGCCATGGCCGAGCTGGTGATGCCCAACGACGACGACGAGATCGCCAACGGCGTCGTTCGCTGGGGCGGCGCGATTCCCGGTTGGGACACCATCACCGTGAACGCCCAGGTCGGTGAGAGCCTGGTCACCAACCCCGAGGGCGGCGCGGTGCCCGACTCGATCGTGATGGGCAACTACGGCTTCAACGGCGAGGCCGAGATTCAGTACGAGCAGACCTCGAACCAGAAGCTGCCTCCCGGCCGCAAGCACGTGCTCACCGATGGCGAGCTCAACGCGCTCTTCAAGGCGATGAAGGTCGTGCAGACCCACTTCGCCAAGCTCTACGGCAAAGAGAACGACCCCAACTTCTCGATCGAGTGCGAGTTCAAGATCCAGAAAGACGGCACCCTGCTCATCAAGCAGGCGCGGCCCTGGGTCGCGTGAGCTGAGCTCGGGCTCCGGCTCGGGCCTTCGGGCTCGGGCTCGGGCTCGGGCTTCGACGGGCGCGGGCACGTTGGTGAGTGCTTCACTCGGGAAAGAGGCCACGTACTACCGCCGAGATCGCCAGCGGAGTTCCGATGCGTTCGTCGTAGAGCGGCTGGAGCGCCTTCGCGTACGCCGCGGCATTGGGAAAGCGATCGGCCGGGTCGGGCGCGAAGCCGCGGTCGATCACCGCGGCGATCGCCGGCGGCACTCCGCTGCGGCGCTCGTGCAGCGGCACCCGCTCGCCCATCTTGATGGCGTGGAAGACCTCGTCGGCGCGCTTGCCGGTGAAGGGGCGGTGCATCGTCAGCAGCTCGTAGAGCGTCACCGTGGCTGCCCACAGGTCTGCGGCGGGCGAGATGACCCCTTTGAGCGTCTCGGGCGACAGGTAGTAAGGCTTGCCCATCACGTCGGCCACGCCCGCGTCGATGAGGCCGCGCGCGACGCCGAAGTCTCCCAGCTTGATGTCGCCGGTGCGCGAGATGAACAGGTTCGAGGGCGACACGTCGCAGTGCACGATGCCCAGCGGCTTGCCGGTGGGGCCCTTCGCTTCGTGCGCGTACGCCAGCGCTTCGAGCAGTACCTTGGTCAGGTACACCGCGAAGTCGATCGGCCAGGGAATCTTGCGCTCTCGGCAACGCTTCACGATCTGCCCGCCGTCGCGGCCGTCGATCAGCTCCATCACCAGGAAGTAGGTGTCGGCCTCGACGCCCACCTCGTGCACCTTCACCACGTTGGGGTGATCGAGAAACCGAATCAGGTCGGCCTCGCCGGCGAACAGCGACACGTACTCGGGGTCGTTCTGCAGCTCGGGCAGCAGCTGCTTCAGCGCGAACTCCTGACCCTCTTTCGGCCCCGACAGGGCCCGTGCCGCGAACACCTCGGCCATACCGCCGCGCCCCAGCAGCCTCACCAGCTCGTAGTTGCCCAGCCGCCCCAACGACATCGCTACCTCGCGCCGCGCTTGTCTTTGCGGTTCTTGGCGTCGACCAGCGCCCGCTTGAAGTCGGGCTCTTCGCGCACCGCATCGAGATCGGGATCTTGCTGGGCGCTGGGCAGCAGCGTCGCCACGTCGCCGACTTTCAGCGCGTTGCGCAGCGAGTTGACCGCCTCGCGCTTCTTGCCGTTTCGGCTCTGGGCGCACGACTGGTTGTAGAAGAGGTCGCCCATCTCTTCGTCGGTGATGTGCGGCTTGCTCTTGCCCGCCACCACCACCGCCTTCTGAATCGACTCGAGCCCCTTCTGCACGTTGCCCAGCTTGAGCTCGACCTGGCCCAGGTACGACCAGGTCTTCCAGTCGCTGTCGTCGTAGGTGAGCGAGCGCTCGAACTGGGTGCGCGCTGCGGCGAAGTTCTGCTCCTTCAGCTTGAGCAGCCCCTGGGTCAGGCTCTCGCGCGCCAGCTTCTCGAGCTCTTTGCGGTTGGCGTTCTTGGTCGCGATGCTCGAGGCGCTGTTGTCGAGCTCCTGGTTGATGAGCAGCCGGTCTTCGGCCGTCGCCATGCTGATGTTGAGCCGCTTGCCCTCGAGCGCGCGCGAGCTGCAGCCGGTGTCGAGCTTCACGTCGCCCGCCAGCGCGCCCTCGTGAAACACCGCGAAGAAGGGAAACACCTTCTCGCGATCGCAGCTGGGCCCCTCTTGGCAGAGGAACACCGTGCCCAGGAACACGTCGCCCTCGAAGTTGCCCGACAGCACCTGCATCTCGGGCTTGAACGCGCAGCTGCCCGCCCCCTTGTAACGGGCGACCAGCCGCCCCGCTTCGGCGCTCTGCAGGTCGACTACGCCGAGGTCTCCGGCGCGGTAGAGGCCCGAAAGTGCTGGGGGTGCGGCGAGCGTCGGAAACGCTGCGAGAATTGCAACCGCGACGGTCGCCCGGGCCACGCGCGGCACTCTAGCCTACAAACTCCGCCTTGACCGGAGAGACTCGGCTCCTATGATCTGTATCAAGGAGGCGTTTTCCACGAGCTGTCCCCTGCAGGGTGCGTGATTGAGCAGCTGAAATTCGAACCGATACGTTCAACCCGGGGGTCGTTCCGGGTTCCATGTGCAGGCCCTCATGGCAGTTCAGAGGGAAGCCTACGGAGCCAAGACTCGATTCCCACCTAATCAGGTAAGGGTTCAATGGACGTTGCACACACGGCCCAATGGCGGGGGACTTTTTTACCGGGAAGAAGCAGGCGCGCGAGGAGCTGGAGCGGCGCCGGCGTTCGTTGAGTCCCGAGCAGGTACGGTCGAAGGGCGAGGAGGCCAGAGCAAGGCTCCTCGCCCTTCCCTTTTTTCACGGGGCGATCGCCTCGTACGCCGCGCAGCCCTTCGAGCTCGAGCCACCTCCCGGTGCGCTGCCGCGCGTGGTGAAGGGCACCCGTGAGCTGGTCTTTCACCTGGTGATGGGTGAGCTCGAGCGCGGCGTGCTCGGCATCCGCACTCCGGCGCCCTCCTGGCCGGTGCTGTCGCAGATCGACGTGTTCGTGGTGCCCGCGGTGGGCCTCGGCCTCGACGGCTCGCGCCTCGGGCGCGGCGCCGGCTACTACGACACCACCCTCAAGCAGCACCCTCGCGCGGTGAAGGTCGGCTTCACCTTCGACTGCTGCGTGGTCGACGCGCTGCCGATGGAGAGCTGGGACGTCTACGTCGACTGGGTCGTCACCGAGTCGCGCGCGCTGCGCGTTCAGCCGGCCCGATCGCCGAACACCCACGAGTAGGCCGTGTCGCCCGCGCCCGGCCCGAAGCGCGCGCCCTTCACCGCCTGCACCAGGCACCGATCGAGCAGGTAATCGGCGGCGGTCGCGCGGGCCTCGCTGGCGTTGGCGGCGATCGACACGTGGGTGACCGCGCCGTCGTCTCCCACGCTGATGCGCACGGTGCGCCCGCCGCTCAGGCCAGCGCGCCGGTTGAGCGCCGCTTCCCAGCACGAGCCCACCGCCGGGCGGGTGCCCATCAGCGCGTCGTGCACCCGCTGCGGGTCGATCGGCGTCACCGGCTTCTCGCTGGCGAAATAGAACGAGGCGTCGGCCGCGCCCGAGGGCGCCCCGCCGTCGAAGGTGACGGTGAACTGCCGGGTGCTCGGCCACGCGGTCGCGCCCAGCACCGCCTCGACGCAGCGCTCGGTATCGGTCACCGCGCCGGCCGGCAGCACGCCCACCGTCAGCGCGCTGCCGAAGCGCACCGCGTAGTGCGTGCCGGGCCGCACGCCCCCGCGGGCGAGGCAGGCCGCCACGTGCGGCGCCGGGTCGAGCAGCCCGCGCTCGGGCCCGAAGCGGGAGCTCGACAGCAGCTTCACCCACGCCAGCACCGCCCAGCCGGTGGGCTGGCCCGGCGGCACCGTGAGCTCGCCGCTCGGGCGCTCGGCACCCCACGGGTAGGTCTCGGCGATCTCCCGCATGCACCGGCCGGTCGAGTTGTCGGTCGCCTCGAACAGCACCTCGTGCGGCAGGAAGTTGAGCTTCACCATCGCCCCCGGGGCCGGCACCTCGGGCCAGCACACCTTGAACAGCTCGCTCGCGGGCAGCGCAGGGCGCTCGATGACCGCCTCGCGGAACCCCGCCGCCGGGGCAGTGGTCGCACACCCGGCCAGACAGAGGAGGAGGAGCGTTCTGGGCATCGGCATGCAGTTGCCCTGATCGTTCCTGAAGATCACCGCGCGATTCAAATCGTCACGCTGTAGAGCCGACTTAAGGGTCGGAGTGAGGACGGACATGCACCCACCTCGAGACTCGGCGATGCAAGGGGAAGGACCAGGCCCCTGCGCTTGCCCTTGCCCCTGCCGAGCGCAGGCGCCGCGGCCTTCAGAACAACAACCGCAGCGGGTGCTCGAGCAGCGAGCGCAGCTCTCTCAAGTACTCCGCGCCCACCGCACCGTCGATCACCCGGTGATCTCCCGACAGCGTCACCGACATCATGTGGCGCACCACGATCTCGCCGTCGCGCACCACCGCCTTGGGCGTCACCGCGCCGACCGCCAGAATCGCGGCCTGGGGCGGGTTCAGCACCGCGATGAACTCGTCGACCCCGAACATGCCCAGGTTGGAGACCGTGATCGACCCGCCGGTGTACTCCTCGGGCTTCAAGGTGCGCTTCTTGGCCTTCTCGGCCAGCGCGCGCACCTCGGCCGAGATCTCGGCCAGGCCCTTCTGATCGGCGTCGCGCACCACCGGAGTGATGAGCCCGTCTTCGATCGCCACCGCCACGCCCACGTCGACGTTGTGCAGCTGGAGCAGCTTGTCGCCGTCCATCTGCTGGTTGATGCGGGGGAAGCGGCGCACCGCCATCGCGGTGGCCTTGATGATCACGTCGTTCACCGAGACCTTGGTCTCGAGCGCCTTGGCCTCTTCACGGAGCTTGAGCGCCGCGTCCATCTCCAGGTCGACCGTCAGGTAGAAGTGGGGCACGCCCGGCTTCACCTCGGTCAGCCGCTGCGCGATCACCTTGCGCATGCCGCTCACCGGCAGCACCTCGGGCTTGATGCGCTCGCCGCGGGTGAGGGTGACCGGCGTCGGCCCCTTGGCCTTCGCCGCGGGCTGCCCGCCGCCGCCCTGCGCCTGCTCGACGTCGCGCCGCACGATGCGGCCGCTCGGCCCCGAGCCCGAGATCGACCCCAGGTCGACGCCGGTCTCCTGCGCGATGCGCTTCGCCAGCGGCGAAGCACGCACCCGCCCGTTGGCGTGGTTCGCCTCGGGCGCAGGTGCAGCCTGCTTCGCGGCCGGTGCCGCCGCCGGGGCCGCCTTCGGAGCCGACGGCTGGGGCGCCGCGGACTGCGCAGGCGCGGGCTCGGCCTTCTCGGCCGGCGCGGCTGCGGGCTTCGGCGCCGCCGACTCGTCGATCTTCTCGCCGGGCTTGCCGATCCACGCGATGGGAGAACCCACCGGGGCGGCCGACCCCTCCGGCACCAGGATCTTGAGCAGCACCCCGTCGTCGTAGGTCTCGACCTCGAGGTTCGACTTGTCGGTCTCGACCTCGGCGATGGCGGTTCCGGAGGTGACCTTGTCACCCTCCTTCTTCACCCACTTGGTGATCTTGCCCTCCTTCATGGTGGGCGAGAGGGCAGGCATCTGAACGGCGGTTGCCAAAGGTCAGCTCCGGTAGAGAACTTCGTTCACTGCGGCGATGACGCGCTCGACCGACGGCTGGGTCGCACGCTCGAGGTTCGCCGCGTAGCTCATGTTGATGTCCAGCCCCGTCACGCGGGTCACCGGCGCGTCGAGATCATCGAAGGCCTGCTTCTGAATGATGTCGGCCAGCGAGGCTCCGACGCCGCACCACGACCAGCCTTCTTCAACGATCACCACCCGGTTGGTCTTGCGCACCGAGGCCAGCACCGTCTCTTCGTCGAGCGGCTTCAGGCTGCGCAGGTCGACCACCTCGGCGTCGATGCCCTGCGCGGCCAGCGCCTCGGCCGCCGGCTCGACCACCGCGGTCAGCATGCGCGACCAGGTGATCAGCGTGACGTCTTTGCCCGGCCGCTTGATGTCGGCCTTGCCGATCGGCACCAGGTGCTCGCCGTCGGGCACCTCGCGCCTGAACCCGTAGAGCAGCTCACCCTCGATGAAGATCACCGGGTTGTCGTCGCGAATCGCCGACTTGAGCAGGCCCTTCGCGTCGGCGGGCGTCGACGGCGCCAGCACCTTCAAGCCCGGGAAGTGCACGTAGTTCGCTTCCAACGCCTGGCTGTGCTGCGACGACAGGCGGCCACCTGCCCCCCCCGGCCCGCGAAACACGATCGGGCAGCGCATCTGGCCCCCGACATGTGGCGCAGCTTGGCGGCGTTGTTGACGATCTGATCCATCGCCAGAATCGCGAAGTTCCAGGTCATCATCTCGATCACCGGCCGCAACCCCACCATCGCCGCACCGATGCCCAGCCCGGCGAAGCCCAGCTCGGAGATCGGCGCATCGACCACCCGCGCCGAGCCGTACTTGTCGAGCAGCCCCTGCGACACCTTGTACGCGCCGTTGTACCGGGCGACCTCTTCGCCCATCAGGAACACGTTGGCGTCGCGCTCCATCTCTTCAGCCAGCGCCTGGTTCAGCGCTTCACGGTAAGCGAGCTCGCTCATGTTCAGGCCGCTCCTTTCCGCGGCAGGGCCGACACGTTGCCGCCCGACTCGGTGCGCGGCTCGAGGTCCCAGGTGACCTTCAGCTCGTCGCCCTTGGGGTAGGTCGGCCACTTCACGTCTTTCGCGCCGAGCACGCGCTCTCGCGGGTGCGCGTCGGGCTCTCCCTCTTCCACCAGAATGTCGCCGTACAGCTCCTCCATCGGAGGCTCGGGCGACTGGTCGGCGAACGCCACCGCGTCGTCGCACGCTTTGTTGATCTCTTCCTGCAGCTTCTCGAGGCTCGCCTCGGTCGCGATCTTCTTCTTGAACAGCACCTCGCGCAGCTTCGCGATGGGGTCGTTCTTCGAGCGCTCTTCTTCGACCTCTTCCTTGGTCCGGTAGGTCGCCGCGTCGGACATCGAGTGCCCGCGGTAGCGGTAGGTGTTGGCCTCGAGCAGCACCGGGCCCTTGCCGGCGCGGCACCAGTCGGCGCAGTCTTTCACCACGTCGTACATCTTGAGCACGTCCATGCCGTCGACCGCTTCGCCGCGCATGCGGTACGCGCTCGCCCGCTTGTAGATCTCGGGCTCGCCGCTGACCCGGGCGATGTCGGTGCCCATGCCGTAGCGGTTGTTCTCGCAGACGTAGATGACCGGCAGCTTCCACTTCGCGGCCATGTTGAACGTCTCGTGAAAGCTGCCCTGGTTCGCGGCGGCGTCGCCGAAGAAGCAGATCGCCACCCGGTCTTCGCCGCGGTACTTCGACGCGAAGGCCATGCCCGCCGCGAGCGGAATCTGGCCGCCCACGATGCCGTAGCCCCCGTAGAAGTGGTGCTCGACGTCGATCAGGTGCATCGACCCGCCCCGCCCCTTGCTGTAGCCGCCGTAGCGGCCGAACAGCTCGGCCATGATCATGCCCGGGTCGGCGCCGCGCGCGATGGGGTGCGCATGGTCGCGGTACCCGGTCATCATGTAGTCGTCGGGCCGAAGCGCGTACTGCGCGCCGACCGCGACTGCCTCCTGGCCGATGTACAGATGGCAGAAGCCCTGAATCTTCTTCTGGCCATAGGCCTGCCCCGCCTTCTCTTCGAAGCGGCGGAGCAGCGCCATCAGTCGGTACATCCCCAGCAACGTCTCGTCGTCGAGTTTCGTCGTCGCCACGGACGCCCACGTAACCTACTTGCAGCTGATCGTAAACGTCTGGTCTGCGACCGCCTGCTTCACCTCGACGTTGTAGGTGACGTCGGGGGTCTGCAGCCGCCCCTTCTTGGGGCAGCGGTACACCACCGGGTGGCGGCCGGCGTTCCACCGGTAGGGGGTGTTGGGGTTCAGCTGGGTGCCGTCGCGCTGGTCGATGAGCTTGGTGCCGCTGGGCGCGACGAAGCGCACCATCACCGTCTGGGTCTCGTCGACCTGCGGCGCGGGCACCGGGGTCGTGGGGTTGCTCGGGGTGCCGCTCTTGGGGGCCGGCGCCTCGTCGGGCTTGTCACCCTTCTTCACCTCGTCGGGCTTGTCGGGCTTGGGAGTGGCCACCGGCACCGGCTGCGCCTTGCCCTGCCGGTAGCGGAAGATCGCCAGGCCGCCCAGGCCGAGCACCAGCACCACCACGAACACCAGCGCCGCCACCAGCATCGGCCGCTCGGCGATGCCGGGCCGATCGTCTTCGTCGTCGAGCGGGGCCTCGGTCGACTCGGGCTCCTGCTCCGGGTCGGGCGGCGCCTCGTCCTGTTCGAGCTCGAGCGGCTCCATGCGCTGCGAGGGCACGAAGTCTTGCGCGTCGTCACCGAGCTCGGTGCCGGGCAGATCCATGGTGCCCTGCATCGCCTCACTGTCGTAGGTGGCTGACGGCCGCCGCTCGAGCGCTGCGGGAATGGCGCGATCGAGAATCGGCCCGATGTCTTCCATCGAGCGGCGGGTCGGCGCCCGCCTGGGGCGCTCTTCCCGGGTCGAAGGCTCGGGCGGCAGGTTCGACGGCACCGGAGGCGAAGGCCGCTCGGGCCGGCCATGCGGCTGCGACACCTCGAGCGCGCCCGCGTCGGCGCGGGTCGGCTTGCGCCCGTGGCCGGCCTCGCGGGTCGGCACCGCGCCGGCGCGCGCCGCCGGGTTGTCGACGCGCGACGCCGGCGCGTTGCCCCGCTGCTGATGGGTCGCCGCTTCGGGGCGCACCGCACCGCTGGTCGGGGCGCGCGGCACGCCGTTCTGGTCGCCGTGGCTCATGCGGCGCAAGCCCGGCGGGGGCTCACCGGGCTGCCGGGTGGCGCGCAAGCCCTCGGGCAGCCGCGACTGACCCGGGCCGCTGCGGGCGGGCTTGTTCTCGACCGTCACCGGGGTCTTCACGCTGGGCTGGCTGGGCTGGCTCGGCGAGGGAATCAGGTCGGCGGTGACGATCTGGCTCGACGTCGAGAGCGCGGTCGAGTCTTCGGTCTCGCCCGAGCCGGCGGCCTGCAGCCCCTCGGCCGAGTGGCGGCGCACCGGTGGCGCGGTGGTGAACGCCTTGGCCAGATCTTGCGGGCGCGCGGTCTGGGTGCGGTTCTCGGGCTCCTGCGGCGCGGCGCGGGCCGGCACCTGCCCGGTGGCTCTTTGCGGTGGCGCCACCGCCGGGCGCGCTCCGGTCACCGCCTTCATCGGCTGCGGCGTCGGCTTGCGACCGACCGGCGTGGTGACGGTCGAGTTGGTGACGATCGACTTGGTGGGCTCGGCCTCGAGCGCTGGCCGGGAAAGTGGCCGGGTCATCTCGCCGGTATGGGTCGGCTCACCGGCCGGGGGCCCGCGCACGGTGCGGTCGGGGTCGGTGGGTGGGGCGCGAATCAGCCCCGCCGCCGCCGGCTTCGACGCCGGCACGGCGTGGCGGTCGGTCATGCGATCGTTGGGGCCGCGCGCATTGGCGGGAATGAACAGCGACGTGCGCTCGTCGTCGCCGCCGAACAGCCGCGCCACGTAGCCCTTCACGTCGGCGACGCTGGTGGGGCCCTCGGCCCGCATCCACCCCTCGAGATCGTGCCGCACCTCGCCCGCCTGCTGGTACCGCTTGTTCCGGTCTTTCGCGAGGCACCGCATGATGATCTTCGAGAGGCTGACCGGGAAGTCGCGCCGCATCAGGTGCGGCGGCGGCGGCTCTTCGGCGCGAATCGCGTAGATCACCGCCTCGGTGGTGGCCTTGTAGAACGGGCTCTTCCCGGTCGAGAGCTCGTACATCATCGTGCCCAGCGCGAAGATGTCGGCGCGGTGATCGATGCGTTCCTGGCTGAGCTGCTCGGGCGAGAGGTAGAGGAACTTGCCCTTGATCACGCCGGGCTTGCTGCGCTCCATGAACGCGCCCGCCTTGGCGATGCCGAAGTCGACCAGCTTCACCTGCCCCTGGTACCCGACCATCAGGTTCTGCGGGCTCACGTCGCGGTGGATGATCTGCAGCGGCTTGCCGTCGGCGCCTTTGGCGTTGTGCGCATAGTGCAGGCCGTCGCACAGCTTGCTCGTGAGCCACGCGGTGATGTTGAGCGGCACCACCCCGCCACGCTTCTGCTCTTCGTTGAAGATCTTCCGAAGGTCGACGCCCTCGACGTACTCCATGGCGATGAAGATCGACCCCTCGAGGTGGCCCAGCTCGTAGACGGTGATGATGTGGGGGTGGTGCAGCTGGCTGGCGATGCGCGCCTCGTCCAGGAACATCTGCACGAACTCCCGCTCTTGAGCGAGGTACGGGAGGATGCGCTTGATCACCACCAGGCGATCGCGCTTGGTGTCCTTGGCGAGGTAGAGCTCCGCCATCCCACCCACGGCAAGTCGCTTGAGCAGGAGATATTGGCCGAACGGGACGGCCGTATGGGGGGCAGACTCAGTACCGATAGAAGCCCTCGCCGGACTTTTTCCCGAGCTTACCTGCCCTCACCATCTTCTTGAGGAGCTGGGGAGGCCGAAAGGTGGGAGTACCGAGCTCCCGGTAGAGGTACTCGGCGATGTTCAACCGAATGTCGAGGCCCACCAGGTCGCCCAGCTTGAGCGGCCCCATCGGGTAGCCGTAGCCGAGCTCCATCGCGCGGTCGATGTCTTCGGCGCTCGCCACCCGCTCTTCCAGCATGCGAATCGCCTCGAGCCCGACCGCCAGGCCCAGCCGCGTCGAGGCGAAGCCCGGGCTGTCTTCGACCACGATCAGCTGCTTGCCGATCTTCTCTCCGAAGGCGCGCGCCGCGGCGAGCGTCTCGGGGCTGGTCTGGTAGGCGCGCACCAGCTCGAGCAGCTTCATCAGGTGCACCGGGTTGAAGAAGTGCATGCCCACCACCCGCTCGGGCTTCTTTGCCGCCGCGGCGATCTCGGTGAGCGACAGCGAGCTGGTGTTGCTGGCCAGAATGCAGCTCTCGCCCACCAGGCCCGAGAGCTCTCTGAACAGCTCCTGCTTGAGCTCGATCTTCTCGGGCACCGCTTCGATGATCAGCTCGCAGCCGGCCACGTCTGAGAGCGTGCTGGTGAGGCTGATGCGGCCCAGCGCCGCGGCGCGCTCTTCGGGGGTGACCTTCTTCTTCTCCACCCCTACGTCGAGGTTCCTGGTGATGGCGGCCAGGCCCTTCTGGGTCAGCTCGGGCTTGAGATCATAGAGGACGACCGAGTGGCCCTTTGTGGCGCTGACGTGCGCGATGCCGTGGCCCATCGTGCCGGCGCCCAGCACGCCGACCTTCGAGATTGCGGTGCTCATGCGCCGCCGAACGTACAGCCGCGGCCAGCGCTACTCCAGAAAGCGTGGCGCCCAAGGCGCTCGGCGCGGCGATCGCAGCCCTTGCGGTGCTCGGTGCTCGAGGCCCATGCTGAGCGGCGATGCGTCAGCCGCGTCGCCTCGAGCCTGCCGCCCGGCCCCCAGGGGTGGTGGCGCTGCTGCTCGCGGCTACGGCGGGCTGCAGCGGGGTTCACGAGGGGCCGGCCCGCGACCGCCTCGAGCGCGCGCTCGTCACCGAGGTGCCGGTGTGGCAGCGCGTCGACGACGGGCACCCCTACCGCCCCGACGCCGCGGCGGTCTTCGACACCCAGCGCAACCGGCTGGTGATGTTCGGAGGCATGAACCTCGACAACACCTTTCCCAGCGACGTCTGGGAGTGGGACGGCAGCGTCTGGTCGAGGCACCTCGGCAGCCCGGCACCGCCCGGGCGCTCGGCGCCAGCCATGGCCTACGACGCCACGCGCGGCCGCGTGGTGCTGTTCGGAGGTTTTCGTGCCACCGGCGTCGTCGACGACACCTGGGAGTGGGACGGCACCTCGTGGCTCGACGTCACCCCCGCGACCCGGCCCCCGGCACGGCAGCGCGCCAGCGCGGCGTACGACGCGGCACGTGGCCGGGTGGTGCTGATGGGAGGCTACGCCGGGTCGACGGTGTTCACCGACACCTGGGAGTGGAATGGCACCAGCTGGTCGATGCAGTCGGCCAGCTCGCCGGTGGGACAGCTGGCCAACCCGAGGCTGGTCTACGACACCGTCCGCCAGGCGGTGCTGTCGGTGCCGGGCGACGGCAGCGTCTACGCGTGGTCCGGCACCACCTGGGCAGCGCAGAGCTCGCTGAGCCCCCCACCCGCTCGCGTCGCTCCCCAGGTGGCCTTCGATACCGCGCGCGGCAAGCTGGTGCTCTACGGCGGCTCTGACGGCGGCACCGGCGCCTACCGCGACACCTGGGAGTGGGACGGCACCCGATGGTCGATGGTCGGCACCGCGGTCTCGCCCACCAACCGATTTGGCGCGGTGATGGCCTATGACCCCGCCCGCGCCCGCACCCTGCTCTACGGCGGCTTCGCCTTCACCGTGACCTACGACGACCTCTGGGCCTGGGACGGGAGCGCCTGGTCACCGGTGCCGGTTCAGGCACCGACTGCACGTGCTTTCTCTGCGGTCGCCTTCGATGAGCGGCGGCAGACGCTGGTGGTGTTCGGCGGCAGGTCGGCCGACCTCGTCACCTGGCTGGGCGAGACCTGGGAGTACGGCTCGAGCTGGGTGCGCCGCAGCCCCGCCCGCTCGCCGGGCGCGCGAGTGCCCGGCGCGATGGCGTATGACTCGATTCGGAATCGGGTGGTGCTCTTCGGAGGCCTGGCGAGCGGAAACCAGCGGCTCGGCGACACCTGGGAGTGGGACGGCGTCGACTGGACCCAGGTCGCCACCTCGGGCCCCAGCGCGCGCTACGACATCTCGATGGCCTTCGACTCTGACCGCCAAGTGATGGTGCTCTACGGTGGCTTCGCGACCAGCGGCCTGAGTGACACCTGGGAATTCGCCGCCGGCGCGTGGCAGCTCAAGAGCCCGGCCCGGTCTCCCGGCATGCGCATCAGCGCGAGCCTGGCCTACGACGCGGCGCACCACCTCACCGTGCTCTTCGGGGGCGCGTCGACCAACGACACCTGGCTGTGGGACGGAGTCGACTGGCGCCAGGCGACCCAGGGCATCGCACCGCCACCTCGCAGCGTCGCGGCGATGGCCTTCGACAACGTGCACCAACGGGTGTTGCTGACCAGCGGCTCGGACACTGCCGCGCCGTACACCGACACCTGGGAGTGGGACGGCACGCAGTGGGCCCCCACCTCGCCGACGGGCGACTACCGCACCGTGGGCAATCTGAAGATGGCCTTCGACCCCGGCGGCAACCGTGCGCTGGTCTTCGGCTCGACTGACAGCTCGACGCTCTGGGCTTATCGCGTCGCCCGCACTCCGGGCTCCGACTGCCTCGCGCACAGCCTGTGCTTGAGCGACTTCTGCGTCGACGGGGTGTGCTGCGACCAGGCGTGCGGCGGCGGCGGGGTCGACTGTCAGGCGTGCAGCGTCGCGGCCGGGGCCACTGTCGACGGCACCTGCGCGCCGCTGCGCAGCGGCATCGTGCAGCGCTGCGGCGGCCCCGGCACCTGCCAGGAGCCGTCGACCTGCATCGAGAGCTCGACGCTCTGCCCCGGCGCGGCGGTGCCCGGCTGCGCGCCCACCGACGCCGGCACCGACGGGGGCCCGCCCGACGCAGGCAGGCCCGATGCCGGTGCGCGCGACGCCGGCCCGACCGACGCTGGCGCGCGCGCCGATGCCGGCGGCTTCGACGGCAGGGCGCCGCCCCCCGTCGCGCTCAGCGCCGGTTGCGGCTGCCAGGCAACCCCGGCCGGCGCCCTGCTCGGGGCCCTGCTGCTGGCAGTGCGAAGGCGCCGCCCCTGAGATCTACTTCGAGCGCTTCTCGAGAAACGCGGTCATGCGCTCGCGCTTGTCGGGCGAGTCGAAGAGCAGCGCCTGGCCGAGGCGCTCGACGGCGGTGGTCGACTCTCCGCGCGCCAGGGTGTTGAGCGAGACCTTCGCCACCTGCACCGCGAGCGGTGCGTTCTTGGCGATCTGCGCGGCGAGCTCGAACGCGGCGGCGAGCGCGTCGGCCTCGACGAAGCGCTCGAACAGCCCCCAGCTGGCGGCCTCGGCGGCCTCGACGATGCGGCCGGTGAAGACGAGCTCTTTTGCCCGGCCCACGCCCACCACCCTGGGAAGCCGGTGGGTGCCGCCCGCCGCCGGGTAGATGCCGAGCGTGACCTCGGGCAGGCCCACCTTCGCCGTCTTCGAGGCCACCCGCAGGTCGCACGCCAGCGCCAGCTCGAGGCCGCCGCCCAGCGCGTAGCCGTCGAGCGCGGCGATGGTGGGGCGGGGGAAGTCTTCGAGCTTCTGGAAGAGGTTCTGGTTCACCCCGTAGAACGCCTCTTTGTGGGTGCGCTCGCGCAGCTCGGCGATGTCGGCGCCGCCCGCGAAGGCCTTGCCGCCCGCCCCGCTCAAGACCACGGCGCGCACGTCGTCGCGGCGCGCCCAGTCGTCGAGCACCAGGTGCAACGCCGAGATCATCTCGACGTTGATCGCGTTGCGCACCTCGGGCCGATTGAGCTCGAGGTGCCCCACCCCGTCCGGGCGGACGGTGGCGTTCACCACCGCCATCAGGGGGTGACGGTCGCCGGAGCGAGATCCGCGCAGCTCATCGGCTCGAGCACGTAGATGAACGCCGAACCGACGCCCGGCACGTAGCCCGAGTCGCGGGTGGTGCCGCCCGAGGTCGGGCAGGTCGGCGCGCCGCTGTAGCAGGGCGACTGGGCGAAGGTGTCCCACACTCCGCGAATGCCGTTGGGGAACGAGACCGTCTTGCCGCCGTCAGAGGCCGCCTGGCGGTAGTCGCAGAGGAAGCCGCCGTCGGGCAGCGCCCCGTGAACGAGGCTGTTGCGCACCAGCACGCCCGAGGGAATCGTGGCGCCGCTGACCTGGAAGCCGAAGACGATGCCGCCCGGCACGTCGTTCACGCGAATGAAGGGAACCGGGTCGGCGTTCGACAGCGTCAGCGGCCCGGGAATGTGCACCCGCGCCCCGCCGAACGCCGCGCGCTGCTGATCGTTGATGAAGTAGCCGCGCTGCGGGCCACCGTCGGGGTTCACGCCGAACGGGTTCGGCGCCTCGACGTCGGCAGGCGCCGCGCCGTGCGACGTGACCGCCACGCGCAGCGGGTTGCCGCCCGAGTTCTTCAGCTCGTAACGGTACGCCTCGCCGCTGGCGAAGTTGTTGAACAGCGAGCCCAGGTACCCATCGATGTTCACCACGTCGCCCACCGAGACTCCGCCGTCGGTGGTGGTGTTGATCTGGTCCGAGAAGTTCTTGAAGATGTACATGCCGTTGGTCAGGTTCGTCGGCTCGGCCACCCAGAAGTTCGCCTGGCTGTCGCCCGCGTCTCCGACGAACTGGCTCTCGACCGCGGTGACCACCACGTTGCGCAGCTGAACCAGGGTGCCGAAGTTGGCCCGCTTCGCCACGGCGATCTGGCCCGCGTCTGCGCTGCCGTTGCCACCGCCGGTGCCACTGCCTGCCGTGCCGCCGCCGGTGCCGCTGCCCGCCGTACCGCCGCCGGTGCCGCTGCCCGCGGTGCCGCCGCCGGTCGAGCCGCCGCTGCCGCCGCCCGTCGAGCCGCCGGTGCCGCCGCCCGTCGAGCCGCCGCTGCCGCCCGCAGTGCTGCAGAACGGCGCACAGTTGCCGCCGCTGCTGCCGCCGTTTCCGCCGCTGCCGCCGCCGGTATTTCCGCCTCCGCCACCACCACAGGCAGAGAGAACGATGACGACACTGGCGAGCAGCGAGTTTCGGGCTGACAGGTTCATGGCGCGCGGCTTATAGGCCCGAGCGAGGCGCAAATGAAAGCCATCGCGTTTGAAAAGCACGGCGGCCCTGAGGTGTTGCAGCTTCGTGACCTCCCCGTGCCACAGCCCAGGGCGCGCGAGGTGCGGGTTCGGGTGAAGGCCGTCGCGCTCAACCACCTCGACGTCTGGGTGCGCGTCGGCTGGCCGGGGCTCAAGCTGGCCCTGCCGCACGTGCTGGGCAGCGACATCGCCGGTGTCGTCGACGCCGTCGGCGCCGAGGTCACCGACGTGCAGCCCGGCGCCGAGGTGCTGGTCAACCCCGGCCTGTCGTGCGGCGCCTGCGAGCGCTGTCTCAAGGGCGACGACAACCTCTGCCGCTCGTTCGTCATCATCGGAGAGCACGTCGCCGGCGGCTACGCCGAGTACGTCTGCGTGCCGCGCCAGAACGTGCTGCCCAAGCCGAAGGGCCTCGACTTCGACCACGCGGCCTGCCTGCCGCTCACCTTCCTCACCGCGTGGACCATGCTGGTGCGCCGCGCGCAGCTGCAGCCCGGTGAGACGGTGCTGGTGCAGGCCGCCGGCTCGGGGGTCGGCAGCGCCGCGGTGCAGATCGCGAAGCTCCTCGGCGCGAAGGTGATCGCCACCGCCTCGACCGACGAGAAGCTCGAGCGGGCGAAGGCGCTCGGCGCCGACCACCTCATCAACTACACGAGCCACGACTTTCTCACCGAGGTGAAGCGCCTCACCGACCGCAAGATGGTCGACGTGGTGTTCGAGCACGTCGGCGGCAAGACGTTCGAGAAGAGCGTGGCCTGCCTGCCGTACGGCGGCCGCCTGGTCACCTGCGGGGCCACCTCGGGCAACGAGGTCAAGCTCGACCTGAAGGTGCTCTTCTACAAGCGCATCTCGCTGCTCGGCTCGACCATGGGCAGCAAGGGCGACCTGTTCCGCATCTTGCAGCTGGTCGAAGAAGGAAGGTTGAAGCCCGTGCTCGATCGCACCCTGCCGCTGGAAAAGGCCGCCGAAGGCCACGCCCTGCTCACCGAGCGCAAGACGTTCGGCAACGTGGTGCTCAACCCATGAGCGCCGCGTTCATCGCCGACGCGGTGCGCACCCCCATCGGCAGGTTTCGCGGCGCCCTGAGCGGCGTGCGCGCCGATGATCTCGCCGCCATCGCCATCAGGGCGCTGCTGCAGCGCACCGGCATCGAGGGGCTGAAGATCGAAGAGGTCTACTTCGGCTGCGCCAACCAGGCCGGCGAAGACAACCGCAACGTGGCGCGCATGGCCACCCTGCTCGCCGGCCTGCCCGAGACAGTGCCGGCGGCGACGGTGAACCGGCTCTGCGGCTCGGGCCTCGAGGCGGTGATTCAGGCCGCGCGCATGGTGCAGCTGGGCGAGGCCGACCTGGTGCTCGCCGGCGGCGTCGAGTCGATGACCCGCGCTCCGTGGGCGGTGCCCAAGCCCGACGGCGGCTTCCCCACCGGCAAGTGGGAGATGTTCGACACCTCGCTGGGCTGGCGCTTCCCCAACCCGAAGATGGCCGAGCTGTTCCCCCTCGAGCAGATGGGTGAGACCGCCGAGAACGTGGCCGAGAAGTGGTCGGTGTCGCGCGCCGATCAAGACGCCTTCGCGCTCGCCTCGCACCAGAAGGCGCTGGCCGCGCAGAAAGAGAACCGCTTCGCCGCCGAGCTGGTGCCGGTCGAGATCGCCCAGAAGAAGGGCCCGCCCACCGTGGTCAGCGCCGACGAGGGCCCGCGCGCCGACACCACGCTCGAGAAGCTGGCGAGCCTGAAGCCCGCCTTTCGCGACGGCGGCACGGTCACCGCCGGCAACGCGTCGACGCTCAACGACGGCGCGGCCGCGGTGCTGGTGATGAGCGACAAGGCGGTCAAGGCGTGGGGCAAGACCCCGCTGGCGCAGTTCGTTTCGTGCGGCACCGCCGGTGTCGGCCCCCGGGTGATGGGCATCGGCCCGGTGCCCGCCAGCGAGAAGGCGCTGCACAACGCCGCGTGGAAGGCGGCCGATCTCGACCTGATCGAGCTCAACGAGGCCTTCGCCGCGCAGTCGCTGGCGTGCCTCAGAGATCTCGAGCTCGACCCGGCCCGGGTCAACGTCAACGGCGGAGCGATCGCGCTCGGTCACCCGCTCGGCATGAGCGGCGCGCGCATCGTCGCCACCCTGCTGCACGCGATGCGCGCCCGCAAGGCGAAGAAGGGCCTCGCCACCATGTGCATCGGCGTGGGCCAGGGCATCGCCGCCACCTTCGAAGGAGTCTGAACATGATCGACTGCGCCGTCTCACAGGGAGTCGCCGTTCTCACCCTGAATGATCCGCCCGCCAACACCTACAGCTACGAGATGATGCTCGAGCTCGACCAGGCGATCTTGAAGGCCCGCATGGACGAAGCGGTGCACGTGATCATGATCACCGGCGCGGGCCCCAAGTTCTTCTGCGCCGGCGCGAACATCGCCATGCTCCAGAAGGTCACTCCGACCTTCAAGTACTTCTTCTGCATGCACGCCAACGAGACGCTCAACCGCCTCGAGCAGACGCCCAAGCTGGTGATCGCGGCGATCAACGGCCACTGCGTCGGCGGCGGCCTCGAGGTAGCGCTGGCGTGTGATCTGCGCTTCGCCGCCAAGGGCGAGTACAAGCTCGGCCTGCCCGAGGTCGCGCTGGGCGTGCTGCCCGGCACCGGCGGCACCCAGCGGCTGGCGCGCGTGCTCGGCCGCACCAAGGCCATCGAGCTGATGGTCGAGGGCCGCACCATGACTCCGGCCGAAGCGCACGCGCTCGGGCTCGTCACCAAGGTGGCGTCGGGCACCGGCGCGTTCATGGACGAGGCGCTCGCCTACGCCCGGGAGTTCGTGCCCCCCCGGCGCGCGTCGATGTCGATCGGCCACATCAAGCGTGCGGTGCTCTCGGGCCTCGAGGCCGGGTTCAGCGAGGGCCTGGCGCTCGAGCGCGAGCTGCAGCAGCGCCTGTTCACCAGCGAAGACGCCGCCGAGGGCATTCGCGCGTACAACGAGAAGCGCACGCCCCAGTTCAAGGGCCGCTGAAGAAGCTCACGCCGCGCTGGCGGTGACCAGCGCGCGCAGCCGGCGCTGCGCATCGCGCACCTCGCCCACGATGCGCTCGCAATCGGGCACGCTGCGCATGCCCAGGCCGCACGCCGGGGTGAGCAGCATCTGCGCGAGCAGCCCCTCGAACGAGAGCCCGCGCGGCGCGGTGGCGCGAAACGAGGCCTCGACCGAGTCGACCAGCTCGGGCAGCGCGTACGAGGTCGCCAGGTCGGTCGGCACGATGCCCAGCGAGAGCGTCGAGCCGCCCGCCATGAACGCCCAGAACGCCCGCGAGTCTTCGAGCACCGCGTCGAGCGAGAGCCGCGCGTCGATCGACAGCACGTCGAGGCCGAGCCCCATCAGCGCGCCCCAGCGGGTGTTGCTGCAGCAGTGCAGCCCGACCAGCGCGCCCTCGCGCTGCAGCGCGACGATCATCATCTCGAGCTCTTTGAGCACCAAGAGGTGCCGCACGTTGCCGGGCTCGAGCGCGTAGAGGCCCGGCTCGTCGAGAAACACCACCGGCGTCGAGCCGGCGCGGCGCACCGCCTTGGCCATCGCCAGCGCCCGGGCCAGCAGCATGCGGAAGATCTGCTGATCGAGCTCGGCCGTCTCGCTGGCCGGAGCCCCCGCCGAGGTCTTCGCCACCCAGCGCACCGTCGCGGGCCCCGCCAGCTGCACCTTGGCGAAGGGCAGCTTGCGGTTCTCGACCTCCCACAAGAAGGGGCGATAGCTGCGGCATGCGGCGGCGCTCGGCTCGAACGCGGTGAGGTCACCGCTCGCGAGCGCGGTCTCGATCTGCACGGTGAAGCGGTCGCGCTGCGCCTGCCAGGCGGCCAGGTCGACGGTCACCACCCCGTCGCCGTCGAACTGCATGCCCGGCAGCCCGTCGAGCGCAGCGGGGATCATCAGCTCGGCCGGGTCGGCGCGCGGCAGCTGCGGCAGAAAGGGCACGTCGTGCTGCAGCGCCATCTGCAGCGCCAGCTCGCCCTGGGTGTGGGGCAGGCTCCCGATGCCGGTGGTCGCACAGGGAGGCAGCAGCTTCAGCGCCGGTCGCGCGGTCGTCATGGCGATGAAGAAGTCTACTCCCGCGGGCAACGGCGGTAGGCTCACTTTCGTGCGCCGCTCGGTTTGCACCGCATGCCTGCTGCTGCTGGCCGCCCTGGGGCCGCGCCTCGCGTCCGCCGACGAGCTCGACATCAAGACCGCCATGCCGGCGCTGCTCAAGGTGCTCACCTACGACGTGAACTTCGACGCGCGCGGCGGCGGCGACTTCGTGATCCTGGTGGCGGGCGAGCCCTCGGCCGCCGACAAGCGCAAGGCGCTGATGAAAGAGCCTCGAGCCCACCGCAGGCAGCAAGCTCAAGAGCCGCACCGTGAAGTACGTGAGCGTCGACTTGAAAGACGAGGCGGCGCTCCAGGCCGACATCGACCGCACCAAGGCCGCCGCCCTGCTCGCCCAGCCGGGCACCAGCGCGAACGGGGTGAAGACCATCTCCGAGCTTTCGCAAGACAACCAGCTGTACGCGCTGGCCCTCGAGGCGGCGATGGTCGAGCAGGCGCTGCCGGTGGGGGTCACCTTGAGCGCGGGCAAGCCGCAGATCGTCATCAACGAGCGGGCCGCCAAAGGCGTCGGCGCGCGCTTCGAGACCTCGGTGCTGAAGCTGGCTCGCGTCATTCAGTAGGCGGGCTTTTCTTCAAGCTCAATCAACTGTTGCGCGGGCGCCGTGCGGGTGCTCTATGTTCACCCACATGGTTTCTCCGCTGACTCCGTATCTCCCCGTGGCGGTGGTGCTGGGCCTGGCCGGCCTGCTCGCGGTGCTGATCCCCGCGCTGACCACGCGCCTGGGCCCCCGCAGCGTCAACGAGATCAAGAGCGCCACCTTCGAGTGCGGCAGCGACCCGATCGGCTCGGCGCGCCAGCGCTTCGCGGTGAAGTTCTACGTCGTCGCCCTGCTCTTCATCGTGTTCGACGTCGAGGCGGTGTTCCTCTACCCCTGGGCGGTGAACTTCAAGGCGCTGGGCTGGTTCGGCTACGGCACCATGGTGGCCTTCGCCTTCACCCTGGTGATGGGCCTCGTCTACATCTGGAAAAAGGGCGCCCTCACCTGGGAGAGCTGACCGTGGCCAACGAACTCGAAGTCACTGGAGCGATGACCACCCGCCGCGACGACGCGACGGGCTTTCTGCAGGGCCTGGTCAGCAAGGGCCTCGGCTGGGCGCGCAAGTACTCGCTCTTCACCTACCCGTTCGCCACCGCGTGCTGCGGCATGGAGTACATGAGCGTCGCCGCGAGCCGCTACGACATCGCGCGGTTCGGCGCCGAGTTCCCCCGCTTCTCGCCGCGCCAGGCCGACCTGCTGATGGTGGTGGGCACCATCAACATGAAGCAGGCGCCGATTCTGAAGCGCGTCTACGACCAGATGACCGAGCCCAAGTGGGTGGTGGCGTTCGGCGTGTGCGCCTCGTCGGGCGGCTTCTACGACAACTACGCGGTGCTGCAGGGCATCGACCGCATCATCCCCGTCGACGTGTACATCCCCGGCTGCCCGCCCCGCCCCGAGCAGGTGCTCGACGGCCTGATGCTGCTGCAGAACAAGATTCAGGACCAGAAGCACGGCCTGGGCAACAAGCAGCAGCTGCCCCAGCGCCCGGGCATGCGCGACCTGCTCGCCGCCCAGAAGTGACGGCCTACCAGCGGTGGTACGCGGGGTGGCCTTCGGTCACCGCCACGAACGTGCCCTTGCACGTCGCGCGCAGCTTGCCGGCGGCCTCGAGCGTGCCCTCGACCACCGCGCGGTCTGCGCTCGACTCGATCACCCGCGCCTTCAGGTACACCGGGCCGTCGGTGGGGCACGGGCGCTTGAGCACGATCGCGTAGTCAGCGGTCACCGTGCAGGGCACCTCGGTGGTCAGCCCCTTCGCGCGCGCCAGGTGAATCGCCGCCGTCCAGTTGCAGTGGCAGTCGAGCAGCGCGCCGATGATGCCGCCGTTGAGCACGCCCTCGAACGCCTCGTGGTGCTTCTGCGGCGTCCACGTGGCGACCACCTCGCCGCCCTGCTCGAAGCTGCGAATGCGCAGGCCCTGGGCGTTCGCCGGGCCGCACCCGAAGCACGCGTTCTGGGGCGCGAAGGTCTCTTGCAGGCTCTTCTCGGTCATGGCGGCTCGTTCTGCACGCGTTCGAGAAAAGCCGCCAGCGCTTCGCAGTTTGAGTCGCAGCGCTCTTTGCTGCCGCCGTCGGCCTGCGGAGCGCGGGTCAGCCAGTGCTCTCCGTCGAACGCGCCCAGGTCTTTCTCTGCGAGCACCTGAGCGTGCGCCGCGTCGGTCATCTCGAGCACGCCGCCGGGCAGCACCCGGTAGGCGTCGAACGAGCGCGGCGCGAGCGCGAGGTGCTGGGGGTCGAACGCGGTGGGCGCGGCGTGGGTGAAGCCGGTCTCGGCGTACAGCAGCAGGTGCTCGCCGTGGCCCAGCGCCACGCCGTCGGCGCGCGGCAGTGGGGGCAGCCCCGCCGCCTCGAGCAGCGTGGGCCCGAGGTCGATCAGCCGCACCAGGCGATCGTCGGTGGCCGGGTGCGGCGCGCGGCCCGGCTTCACCGCCAGCACGATGCGGTTCTCTTCGTCGGTCAGGCGCGCGCCGTGCACCGGAGTGGCGCCGGCCAGCGCGGGCGAGTCGGCGTGAAAGCTCTCGCCGTGATCCGAGAACACCACGATGAACGCGTCGTCGTAGAGCCCGGCGTCTTTGAGCCCCTGCAGCAGCACGCCCAGCTGCGCGTCTCCTTCAGCGATCAGCTCGTCGTAGAGCGCCTCTGAGTCGGCGCGGCCCCACCCTTCGGGCCCCTTCGCTCCTCCGGCGATGGGGGTGAAGACCATGCGCAGCCGCCGCTGCAGCGGCGCGTCGTCGCGCACGTAGCGCCGGTAGAACGGGTAGACCGGGTCGCCGGGGAAGTGCGCCGCCGTCGAGTGCCAGGCGTAGAGCGCGGGCCCGGCCTGGGCCGCCTCGACGATGCGGTGGCTCAGCCGCTGCGCGTAGCCGAGGGGATCATAGATGCCGGCCACCGCGCGGTTCTCGATCAGCTCGGGCAAAAGCCACGCCCCCAAGCCGTTGTCGCCCACCAGCCCCACGGTGCGAAAGCGCAGCTTCTCGAGGGCGAAGTTGAGCGCGCCGCGCGGCGGCTGGCGGCGGTGCGCGAAGCCCGAGGTCTCGTCTTGAAAGTTGAAGCGCGAGCAGTCGGTCTCGAAGTGGGTGCTGATGCCCTGCACCTCGAACGCGGCGGGAAACGTGGGCAGCTTCGGCCAGCGAGCCTGCGAGGTCAGCGGGTAGCGCGACCCCGCCACGTTCGGCCAGCGCGCGGTGACCAGGCTGCGCCAGGCGGGCTCGGTCTGCGCGATGGGGGTGTACGCGCGGGTGTAGAGCGTCGCGTCTCGCACCAGCGCCGCGAGGTTGGGAGTCACCGGCAGCCGGTCGGGGCGCAGCGCGTCGATGCCGACGAGCAGAAAGAGCGGGCCTTGGGAGCCCCTTGGCGCGGGGCTCCACGCGGTGACCAGCAGCGCCAGCGCGCCCAGGCCGGTGGCGCCGAGCACGCCGCGCACCCGCCTCGGCTCTTCGCGCAGGCGGCGGGCGAGCACCGCGAGGTGAAGCGCGCCCAGCACGCCCCAGGCGACCGCCACGTGCCACGGCCGGCCGCTGCGCACCAGCGCGGCGAGCAGCGGTTGCAGCGGCGCGACGTCGTCGAACAGGGCGGGCCGGCGAATGGCGTGCGCCCAGGCGATGAGCGCCCACAGCGCGACCAGCTCGAGCAGCACCACCGGCAGCACCCGGCGCGGGCGCCACAGCGCGGCGAGCGCGCCGGCCGCCGCCCCCAGCACCACGCCGGCGAGCAGGTACACCAGCGCGATGCGCGCGATGAGGCCGGGCAGCGCCGGCTTCACCGCCCTCATCACCGCCGCGAACGGGCCGTCGGTGTCGAAGTTCAGGCCGGCCGAGCCCGAGCGCACCGACGCGCCCTCGAGCACGAACAGCGCCAGCGCCAACAGCACCCCGGCCACCAGACCTGTGAAGAGCGACCGGCCGAGCTTCATCGTCGAGGTGCTTCTCGCTGAAGGCGCCCTCGTGTCAACCTCGCCGGCCATGTCCATCGCGCTGCTGCTGTTGGCCCTCGCTGCTGCTCCCGAAGACGACGCGCTCGAAGCGGTGGCGAAGGTTCACGGTGAAGCCGGGCCCTGGGCGGTGGCTGGCTGGCGCATGGCGAAGTTCGCCCAGCGCGAGCTCGGCGAGCGGCTCGAGGTGAAGCACGAGAGCCCGCGCGCGGTGCAGCTCTCGTGCATCGCCGACGGCGCCCAGGCCGCGACCGGCGCGAGCGTAGGCAAGCTCTCGCTCACCTGGGTCGAGTCGACCGAGACGCGCACCACCTTCACCAACCCCAAGGGCAAGTCGATCACCCTGGTGCCGGCGGCAGCGTTCATCAAGCGCTTCAAAGACGCTCCGCGCGAGAAGGCCCGCGAGAACGGCCGGGCGGTGCTGGGCTTGAAAGACGAAGAGATCTTCGCGCGCGCTCCCTGAGCGTCAGGGCAGAACCAACCTGGGCACCTCTTCCCAGGCGAGGTCATTGCCCAGCTCGCCGCGGGTGTTGGTGCCCCACGACCACCCCGAGCCGTCATTCATCAGCGCGACGGTGTTGCCCTGCCCGGCGGTGAACTGGCTCCAGGTGCTGGCGGTGCCCACCTGCACCGGCACGCTGGTGCTGACGGCGGTGCCGGCGCCGAGGGCGTAGCTGCCGCCTTCGCCCCAGCACCAGGCAGTGCCGCCGGTGCGCCGCCCACAGACGTGCCCGCGGCCGACGCCGACCTGGGCCCAATCGGAGTCGGCGCCCACCCGCACCGGCGCCCAGCGATCGGTGTGCGTGCCGTCGCCGATCGCGCCCTGCAGGTTGCGCCCCCAGCACCACAGCGAGTCGTCGGTGCCGATGGCGCACGCCACCCGCAGCCCCACCGCCACCCGCTTCCATGTCGAGGTTCCCACCTGCGTGGGCACGGTGCGATCTACCGTGGTGCCGTCGCCGACCTGGCCGGAGAGGTTCTCTCCCCAGCACCACAGCGTGCCGTCGGCGCGCACCGCGCAGGTGTCGCGATAGCTCGCCGCGAGCTGCAGCCAGCTCGCGCTCCCGATCTGCGTGGGAGTCGTGAGCTGGTCGGTCAGCGCGCCGCCGGTACCCAGCGCTCCGTTCGCGTTGTTTCCCCAGCACCACAGCGTGCCGTCGGTGCGAATGCCGCAGGTGTGACGATCGCCTGCCGCGACCCCTTTCCACGCGGCGGAGCCCACCTTCGCCGGTGACAGCTGCATCGTCGCGGTCGCCCCGTTGCCGACCTGCCCGTAGGCGTTCTGGCCCCAGCACCAGAGCGACCCGTCGCTCTGCACGCCGCACGCGTGCCACTCGCCGGCAGCCGCCCGGCTCCAGGTGGTTCCGGTGCCGACCTGCGAAGGCGCATCTTTGCTGTTGGCGTTGCCGTTTGCGAGCTGCCCGTACACGTTCGAGCCCCAGCACCACAGCGTGCCGTCGGTGCGCACGCCGCAGTAGGTGAACAGCGTGGCCGCGACCTGGCTCCATCGGGTGCCGGCCGCGAAGGCACTGGGCGTCGTCTTCGTCGACGGTGAGCCGAGGCCGAGCTCACCGAAGTCGTTGGTACCCCAGCAGTAGAGCGCGCCGTTGAGGCGGGTGGCGCAGCCGAACCACCCGCCCAGCCCGACCGAGCTCCAGCCGGCGCCGACCGCCGTCGGAGTGGCGGTGCTCACCTGGGTGCCGATGCCGAGCTGCCAGCGATCGTTGCGACCCCAGCAGAGCAGCGTCGCGCCCTGCAAGCCGCAGCTCTGGTAGTAGCCGGCGTGCACGCCCGTCCACGCGTTGGACGTGCCGACGCGGGTGGGAGCCGTACGGGTGCCGCTCCCGCCGTTCTGGCCCGACGAGCCATCGCCCCAGCACCACAGCGAGCCGTCGCCGCGCGCCGCGCAGGTGTGTTGGTAGCCCGCGGCAACCAGCCCCCAGTCGTTCGCCGTGCCGATGCGAAGCGGCACCTTCGAACCGGCCGCGGGGCCCTGACCGAGCTGGCTGCTCACGTTGTAGCCCCAGCACCACAGGCTGCCGTCGGTCTGGGTCCCGCAGGTGTGCCGATCGCCGGCGCTCACCCAACCCCAGGAGCTCGACCCGCCCACCTGCACCGGCGCGTAGCGATCGGCGGTGGAGCCGTCGCCGAGCTGCCCCGACTCGTTGCGGCCCCAGCACCACAGCGTGCCGTCGGAGCGAATGGCGCAGGTGTGGCCCCCCGTCGAGACCTCGCGCCAGGTGCTCGACCCCACCGGGTACGGCGCGGTGCGGTCGACCGTCGTGCCATCGCCGATGGCTCCGCCGAAGTTACGGCCCCAGCACCACAGCGTGCCGTCCTGTCGAATGGCGCACACGTGCTCAGCCGTACCTCCCGTCGACGCGCTCGCCCAGCTGCTGCTGGTGCCGATCTGCTTCGGCGCGTAGACCGCCGACGTGGTGCCGTCGCCGACCTCGCCGTAGGTGTTGGCTCCGAAGCACCACAACGTGCCGTTGGGTCGAACCGTGCACGTCGAAGCGCCGATGCCGCTCACCGTCGAGGCGGGCTGACACATCACCCCGTTGCCGCTGAGCCCCGCGTTGCAGGTACAGAACCGAGACCCCGGAGTATCCGTGCACGTCGCGTTGGCCGCGCAGCCCCCGTTGCTGGTCAGGCACTCGTTCACGTTGGAGCACGAGATGCCGTTGCCGGTGTACCCCGGCAGGCAGGTGCAGCTCGCCGCGCCGTTCACCACCGCGCACGTCGCGTCTGCCGAGCAGCCGCCGTTGTTCAGCGCGCAGGGGTTCGCAGCGCCGCCGCCCGCTGAGCCGCCGGCCGCGCCGCCACCGGCGCCACCGGCTCGACCGCCTGCTGTGCCGCCTGCTGTGCCGCCTGCTGTGCCGCCTGCTGTGCCGCCTGCCGTGCCGCCTGCCGTGCCGCCTGCCGTGCCGCCTGCCGTGCCGCCTGCCGAGCCGCCTGCCGAGCCGCCTGCCGAGCCGCCCGCCGAGCCGCCCGCCGAGCCGCCTGCCGAGCCGCCTGCGCGACCTCCTGCCGTTCCAGCGCCTCCTGCCGCACCGCCCGCCAGACCGCCTGCTGAGCCTCCGCCGGTGCTGCCACCGGCCGTGCCTCCCGCGGCCCCGCCGCCCCCGGTCGCCCCACCCGCCGAGCCTCCTGCGCTCCCTCCCGCGGCTGCCCCTCCGGCCGTGCCCCCGTCGTTCGTCCCGTTGGGGCCTCCGCACGCGATCAATGCCACCGTCGCGAACACGCAGCTCATCAGCCTGACCATGGTTGCCGCTCCTCGAAGCCGGGTTAGACGTACGGTCCGCGAAAGCGGTAACCCATTTCTTCGACTGAGGCGATGCCGCGACGCCCTATCAGCGGCGCGCGGCGAGCTGCATCGAGAGGCGCTGAATCGCCATCTCCGCCGCCTTGCGCTCGCGGTCTGACTTCTCGAGCGCGGCGTCCTTCTTCTGCAGCTCGGCCTTCAAGGTCGTCAGCTCGCGTTCGCGGCTCTCGAGCTGCTGCTGAAGCTCGCCCAGCTGCATGAGCAACCCCTGCACCTGCACCACCAGTCGGGGCGCGTCGTCGGTCGGGCGGCCGAACACCGCGGCCATCTCACCCACCCGGGCGGGCATGGTCGCGTCGTCGGGGCGCTGCGCGGCCTTGCGCTCGAGCGTGGTCGGCTTCTTGCGCGAAGGCGGCGGTGCGTTCTCGGGCTCGCGCACCAACGGGAAAGCAGTGCCGCCGACGCGCTCGTGAATCGCCTTCACGGTCGAGGGCTCGGTGATCGAGCCAGAGTCGCGCCGCGTGGGCGGCGGCGGCCCTTCGGGGGCGCCAAGCTCTTTGAGCAGCTCGGAGAGCCGCGCCGCGGTCTCGGTGGGCAGCGGGTCGAACTTGATGCGCATGCCCGGCACGGTGCCCTTGCGCTGCGCGGTCTTCTCGGCGAGCGCCCACACCACCCGGCCGGTCACCTTCAGCACCGTGTGCCAGCCGGGGCGCGCCAGGTTCACCGCCACCGGCATGCCGACCGGCAACGCTTCACGCGTCTCGATGAACACGCCACCCGCCGAGATGTTCTGAATCACGCAAGGCGACGACTTGTCGGTCACGTTCAAGTGCGCCGACACGTTCCTCGCCTGAACTCGCGGGTACCGTCTCTTATCCGCCCCAGAGGCCATCAGCAGTGGCGAGGGGTTTAGCACCGCTGGTGCCGATAGCCATTGATGTCCCAGGGGAGACGCTCCTTGCCTTGAGGGCGGCCATATCCCGCCGTACTGCACGCGGGTAGGCCCAATATGCGTCGAGGCCGTGCTCTTCGCCCGAGACGATGCCGAACTTCGTCGGGCCCATGTTGTAGGCCATCAGCGCGGCGTCGAGGTTGCCGAACCGGTCGTGCAGGTAGCGCACGTAGCGCACGCCCAGCCGAATCTGCAGCGCGGGGTCGGCCTGCACCTGCTCGGGCGTCACCGCCCACTGCTCGCGCATGATCAGCCAGCCCAGCGTCACCGGCTGAATCTGCATCAGGCCGCGGGCATCGGCGCTCGACACCACGTCGCGGCGGAAGTCGGACTCGACGTCGATGATGCCCAGCACCAGGAAGGGGTCGTACCCCGCCCGCTCGGCTTCTTCGGCGATCGCCCGGCCGACCGTGCGGCGCTGGTGATCGCTCAGGTCGACCGCGCGCTCGAGCAGCACCTCGTTCACCGGCCCGAACTGCTGCGGCAGCACCTCGATGGTGGCCACCGCCTCGAACTGGTCCGAGACCGCGGCCTCACCGACGGGGAGCGCCCCCAGCAGCGCGGCGATGGCGAGCAGCCGGCTCACTTGCTCAGCGCCTCGATTCGCTGCGCCAGCGCGTCGAGCCGCTGGTTGAGCTGCTGCAGCTCTTCCCGGCGGGGCACCTTCACCTTGCCCAGCGCCCGCTTGACGGCCTCTTCGACCGCCTTCTCGAGCTCCTTGAGCTTGGGCTGCTTGTTGTCCCCGTCCATGAGGTGGACGGCTCTAATGGCGCTTCGCCACCGATCACAAGCCCCCTCCGGGTGATCACCGGCAGGTGACCGGATCAGGAGACAACAAACCGCGACATTCAGATCAGGCCGCGGTCTTGGCGCCGGAGATCGCGTCGATGCGCTTGTTCAGCTTGGCAAGCTCGGCCTTCACCGCCTTGAGCTGCGCGGTGCGGACGATGCCCACCGCGTCGGCGGCGCGGCCCGGCAGCTCTTCCAGCTGCTCCTTCAGCTTCGCCGGCACCGTCTCGAGCTTCTTCACCTCGACGTCGAGCTGCTTCTTCAGCTTCGCCGGAGCCGCCTCGAGCTTCTTCACCTCGGCGCCGAGCTGCTTCTTCAAGCGCGCCGGAGCCGCGTCGATCTGCCGCTTCAGCCGGGTCGACTCCACCTTCACTTTGCGGGTCAGCTGCTTCAGGTTCATGACGGTCTCCCAGGGGTTTGATGCAACGCGTCAACAATAGCGCACCGCGTCATCACTGCAACCCTCTACAAACACGCCTTGTTTCAAGCGCTTGTCTCAGAACGTGTGCTGCACCTGCAGCACACCCCGCAGCGGCGCGGTCTCGGCCGTCACTCCGACCGCCACCGCCAACGCCACGAAGCTGTGCCGGGCGAAGGCCCACTTGAGGCCCGGAGCGAACGCGGCGCTCACCCCTTCGGCCGACACCGCCGACGTCGCCTCGAGCATCAGCGCGAACGTGTGCCACAGCTCGCAGCCGATCGAGATGTCGGCCCGCCCCGCGGTGCGCCACGAGCCCCACTCGGTGCTCGCGCCGGCGCTGCCCTGCACCGTCCACCGGCCCGAGCGGCCCACCGCCCCGACCGCGGCGTTGAGCTCGGTGACGCGCGCTTCGTCGCTGTTGCTGTGCGTGGGCAGCCGCGCGTCGCCCAGCAGCACGAACACCACCGAGCCCAGGTCGACCAGCCGCACCTTGAAGCCCACCCCCACGTCGCCGATGCCCAGCTTCGACTCGCCGCCGACGTGGAAGGTGACCGGCAGCGAGACCGAGCCCGACACCGGGCCGAACAGGCCGAAGAACAGCTGCGCCGCGACCGCGGCCTGCGCGCTCGAGAACACGCGCCTCGCCTGATCGCGCTCGGGCAGCACATCGACCTCGGTGCGGCCGTCGAAATGACCTGGCGCGGTGGGCCGCACCGCCTCGAAGGTGATCGCCTCGAGCGGCTCGCGCTCTTCCTCGCTCGCCTCGACCGGGGCCCCTTCGGGCTCTTCGGGGTTCGCCGCCGCCACCGCCAACCAGATGCTGAGTGCGAGCACGCGCACCTCCGGGACACACCCGCTACAAGCCGCGTGCCCTACCCGTCGGCGCGGTATTCGCCCGGTTGCGCGCCCGGCCAGGGGGTCGCCATCGCCCCACCCAGGCCCCGCCGACCTGCCCCGCAAAAGAAAACGGCGGCGCCTGTCTCCAGGCACCGCCGCTCTCTTCAAAGCTGAAGGCTGATTACGCCACGCCGGTTTCGGGGCGCACCGACTGGCTGCCCGGAACCGTGAGCGCCGCGGCATCGCCGTGGGTGGCGGCCAGGGCGTCTTCCATCGACTGAATCTCGTCGGCCGGCGACTCGACCTCGATGTCGAGGTGCTTGTAGTTCGGCAGACCGGTACCGGCGGGGATCAGCCGGCCCATGATCACGTTCTCTTTCAGGCCGCGCAGGTAGTCGACCTTGCCGCTGATCGCAGCCTCGGTGAGCACCTTGGTGGTCTCCTGGAACGACGAGGCCGAGATGAACGACTCGGTCGAGAGCGAGGCCTTGGTGATGCCCAACAGCAGAGGCTCGCCGACCGCCGGCCGCTTGCCCTTGTTCATCGCCTTCTCGTTCTCTTCCTCGAACAGCCACTTCTCGACCTGCTCGTCGACCAGGAAGTCGGTGTCGCCCACATCGCTCACGCGCACGCGGCGCAGCATCTGCCGCACGATCACCTCGATGTGCTTGTCGTTGATCTTCACGCCCTGGAGTCGGTAGACCTCCTGGATCTCGTCCACCAGGTAGCGGGCGAGCTCCTTCTCGCCGAGCACCTTGAGAATGTCGTGCGGGTTCGCCGCGCCGTCCATCATCGGCTCACCGGCACGCACGCGGTCGCCCGAGTGCACGCTGATGTGCTTGCCCTTGCTGATCAGGTACTCCTTCGCCAGATCGTTGCGGGCCTCGCCGTTCACTTCGGGCGTGATGATCAGCTTGCGCTTGCCCTTGGTGTCCTTGCCGAACGAGACCACGCCGTCGATCTCCGCGATGACCGCGTGATCTTTCGGCTTGCGCGCCTCGAACAGCTCGGCGACGCGCGGCAGACCACCCGTGATGTCCTTGGTCTTCGCCGTCTCGCGGGGCACGCGGGCGATCACGTCGCCGGCCGACACTTCGTCGCCGTCGACCACGTTGATCAGCGCGCCCTGGGGCAGGAAGTAGCTGGCCGGCTGACCGGACGACAGCGTCCTCACTTCACCCTTGGTGCCCACGATGGTGATGCGCGGCCGAGCCTCGGGGTCCTTCGACTCGGTGATGGTGCGCCGCGACAGACCGGTGGTCTCGTCGAGCGCCTCGTTCATCGTCACGCCTTCGATGATGTCTTCGAACTTCAGCGTGCCCGCGACTTCGGTCAGCAGCGGCATCGACGTCGGCTCCCACTCGGCGAGCTTCGTCGCGGCCTCGACCTTCTGGCCTTCCTTCACGTTGAGGCGCGCGCCGTAGACGATGCCGTAGCGCTCACGCTCACGGCCCGAGTCGTCGACGACCACCAGCTCACCGTTGCGGTTCATGACCACCAGCCCGCCGTCGGTCTTCTTCACCGTCTGCAGGTTGGCGAACTTCACCGTACCGGCGTACCGGCTCTCGAGCTCGCTCTGCTCGGCGCGCCGGGTCGCGGTGCCACCGATGTGGAACGTGCGCATCGTGAGCTGCGTACCGGGCTCGCCGATCGACTGCGCGGCGATGACACCGACCGCCTCACCGACCGAGACCTTGCGGCCACGGGCCAGGTCGCGGCCGTAGCACTCGACGCAGATGCCGCGCCGGGTCTGGCAGGTGAGCACCGAGCGAATCTTGACCTGGTCGAGACCCGAGTTCTCGATGCGGCGCACGCGCTCTTCGTCGATCTCTTCGTTCGCGCGCACCAGCACTTCGCCGTTCACCGGGTCGTGAATGTCGTCGAGCGCCACGCGGCCGAGAATGCGCTCGCCCAGCGGCTCGATGATCTCACCACCCTCGACCAGCGCCTTGATGACCAGACCGTCCATCGTGCCGCAGTCGTACTCGTTGATGATCGCGTCCTGCGCCACGTCGACCAGACGGCGGGTCAGGTAGCCAGAGTTCGCGGTCTTCAGCGCGGTATCGGCCAGGCCCTTACGAGCGCCGTGGGTCGAGATGAAGTACTGCAGCACCGAGAGACCTTCGCGGAAGTTCGCGGTGATCGGCTGCTCGATGATCTCGCCGCTCGGCTTCGCCATCAGGCCGCGCATACCGGCCAGCTGACGAATCTGCTGGGTCGAGCCGCGGGCTCCCGAGTCGGCCATGATGTAGATCGGGTTGAACGAGGGCTGCTTGCGCGTCTCTTCCTTGCCCTTGTTGTTCGTACCCGTCACTTCTTCCGACGAGATCTGCTCCATCATCTCCTTGGTGGCGTCGTCCGTCGTGTGCGACCAGATGTCGATGATCTTGTTGCCGCGCTCGCCGAAGGTGATGAGGCCTTCGAGGTACTGGTTCTCGACCTCGTTCACTTCCTTCTGAGCGGCGTCGAGCAGATCCTTCTTCTTCGGCGGAATCACCATGTCCTTCAGCGCGACGCTGATGCCGGCCTTGGTGGCGTTGTTGTAGCCGAACGTACGAATGCGGTCGGCGAGCAGCACGGTCTCTTTCTCGCCGGTGAGCCGGTAGCAGGTGTCGATCAGGTTCCCGAGCTGCTTCTTGTCGAGCACCTTGTTGACCGCCTCGAAGCCGACCTTGCGCGGAACCACTTCCCAGATCAGCACGCGGCCGACGGTGGTCTCGAACAGCTTGCGCTTGCCTTCACGGGCCTCGATGCGGCACTTGATCTTCGCCTGCAGGCCGACCGCGCCCTGGTCGTACGCCGCGCGCACTTCGTCGGGCGACGCGAACGTCATGCCCCTCGCGCGGGCGGGTCATGTAGTAGATGCCGAGCACCATGTCCTGCGTGGGGACGATGATCGGCTTGCCGCTCGCGGGGCTGAGGATGTTGTTGGTCGACATCATCAGCACGCGCGCTTCCATCTGTGCTTCGATGGAGAGCGGCACGTGCACGGCCATCTGGTCACCGTCGAAGTCGGCGTTGAACGCCGCGCAGACGAGCGGGTGCAGCTGAATCGCCTTGCCTTCGATGAGCACCGGCTCGAACGCCTGCATGCCGAGGCGGTGCAGGGTCGGAGCGCGGTTCAGCATCACCGGGTGCTCGCGAATGACGTCATCGAGAATGTCCCAGACTTCGGGGCGCTCTTTCTCGACCATCTTCTTCGCCGACTTGATGGTGGTGACGTAGCCCTTCTCTTCGAGCTTGTTGTAGATGAACGGCTTGAAGAGCTCGAGCGCCATGATCTTCGGCAGGCCGCACTGGTGCAGCTTGAGCTCGGGGCCGACGACGATCACCGAACGGCCCGAGTAGTCGACGCGCTTGCCGAGCAGGTTCTGGCGGAACCGGCCCTGCTTGCCCTTCAGCATGTCAGACAGCGACTTCAGCGGCCGCTTGTTCGGGCCGGTGATGGTCTTGCCGCGGCGGCCGTTGTCGAACAGCGCGTCGACGGCCTCCTGCAGCATGCGCTTCTCGTTGCGAATGATGATGTCAGGAGCGTTGAGCTCTTGCAGGCGCTTGAGGCGGTTGTTGCGGTTGATGACGCGGCGGTACAGATCGTTGAGATCCGACGTCGCGAAGCGGCCGCCATCGAGGGGCACGAGCGGGCGAAGGTCGGGCGGGATCACGGGGATCACGTCGAGCATCATCCAGTCGGGCTTGTTGCCGCTGACGCGGAACGACTCGCACACCTTGAGGCGCTTCGCGATCTTCTTGCGCTTCGCTTCCGAGGTGGTGTTGCGCATCTCGACGCGCAGCTCGCCGGCGAGCTTGTTCACCTCGATCGCGTTCAGCATTCTGCGCACGGCCTCGCCGCCCATCGCGGCCTCGAAGCCGTCATCGCCGTGCTCGCTCAGCAGGCGCTGGTACTTCTCTTCCGAGATCAGCTCGCCGCGGGTCAGCTCGGTGCTCTTGGGATCGAGCACGCAGTAGCTCTCGCAGTACAGGACCTTCTCGAGGTCCTTCATGGTCATGTCGAGCAGGTTGCCGATGCGGCTCGGCAGGCTCTTCAGGAACCAGATGTGCGCCACCGGGGTCGCCAGGGTGATGTGACCCAGGCGCTCGCGGCGAACCTTCGACTGAATCACTTCGACGCCGCACTTCTCGCACACGACGCCGCGGTGCTTCATGCGCTTGTACTTGCCGCAGTTGCACTCGTAGTCCTTCACCGGCCCGAAGATGCGCGCGCAGAACAGGCCGTCGCGCTCGGGCTTGAAGGTACGGTAGTTGATCGTCTCGGGCTTCTTCACCTCGCCGTGCGACCACTGGCGAATCTTGTCCGGCGAGGCCAGCGCGATGCGAATGGCCTGGAACGAGAGGGGATCCTTCGGCTTCTCGAAGAAATTGAAGATGTCTTTCATGATGGTCCCTTAAAAGTTGATGGTTCTCAGGCGTCCGTACCGGTCTTCGGTCGGGCGTCGCCATGCGCCGGAGCTTGGTCGCCGAGCGCGGCGCGCTCCGGCGGGCCTTCTCGAGCAGCTCGACATCGAGCGCCAGAGACTGCAGCTCTTTGAGCAACACGTTGAACGACTCGGGCAGACCCGACTCGAGCGTGTTGTCGCCCTTGACGATCGCTTCGTACATGCGCGTGCGGCCGACCACGTCGTCGGACTTCACGGTGAGGAACTCCTGCAGCGTGTAGGCCGCGCCGTAGGCTTCCATCGCCCAGACTTCCATCTCGCCGAGGCGCTGGCCACCGAACTGGGCCTTGCCTCCGAGCGGCTGCTGGGTGACCAGCGAGTACGGGCCGATCGAGCGAGCGTGAATCTTCTCGTCGACCAGGTGATGGAGCTTGAGCATGTACATCACGCCCACCGTGACGTCGTGATCGAACGGCTCACCGCTGCGGCCGTCGAACAGCACCATCTGCCCCGACTTCGGCAGCTCGGCCTGCTCGAGCAACCCGTGGATCTCGTTCTCACGCGCACCGTCGAACACCGGCGTGTCGACGTGAATGCCGCGGCGCAGACGCTGGCAGAGCGAGACGATTTCCTTGTCCCCGAGCTTGTCCAAGAACTCGTGGAACTTCTCGTCGTCGTACGTCTTCTTCAGCTCTTTGCGCAGCTGATCGCCCGAGTACTTCTCGTCGACGTAGCGCTGCAGCTTCTCGCCCACGCCCTTGGCGGCCCAGCCCAGGTGCGTCTCGAGAATCTGACCGATGTTCATGCGCGAAGGCACGCCCAGCGGGTTCAGCACGATGTCGACCGGGCGGCCGTCTTCGAGGTACGGCATGTCTTCGATCGGCAGCACGCGGCTGACCACGCCCTTGTTGCCGTGGCGACCGGCCATCTTGTCGCCCACCGCCAGCTTGCGCTTGATGGCGACGAACACCTTCACCATCTTGATCACGCCAGGCGGCAGCTCATCGCCCTTCTTGATGCGGGCGATCTTCTCGCCGAAGGCCAGCTTCACGGCTTCCTTGTTGTCCTCGAGGTTCTTGAGGATCTCGCGCACCTTGGTGTCGACGGCTTCACCGACCTCGACCTCGCCCCAGTACTTGTAGGGAATCTGGGCGAGCAGCTCGTCGTTGAGCACGTCGCCCTTCTTCAAGAGCTGCTTGCCCTTGTCGTCGATCAGCTTGCCGCCGGCCTCTTTGCCCGCCCACAGCTTGCGAATGCGGCTGTACGCCGAGTCCTGAATGACCTTGATCTCGTCGTTCTGGTCCTTCAGCAGCTTGGCCTCGTCCATCGACTCGATCGCCTTGGCGCGCTCGTCCTTCTCGACGCCCTTGCGCGAGAAGACCTTGGCGCCGATGATCGTGCCCTGACTCCCGGGGGAACGCGCAGCGAGGTGTCGCGCACGTCGCCGGCCTTCTCGCCGAAGATCGCGCGGAGCAGCTTCTCTTCCGGCGACAGCTGGGTCTCGCCCTTCGGCGTGATCTTGCCGACCAGCACGTCGCCCGGCTTCACCTCGGCGCCGATGCGAATGATGCCCGACTCGTCGAGGTCCTTCAGGGCCTCTTCACCGACGTTGGGAATGTCGCGGGTGATCTCTTCTTTGCCGAGCTTGGTGTCGCGCGCGATGCACTCGAACTCTTCGATGTGAATCGACGTGAAGACGTCTTCCTTCAGCAGGTTCTCGCTGAGCAGAATCGAGTCTTCGAAGTTGTACCCCTGCCACGGCATGAACGCGACCACCACGTTCGCGCCGAGCGCCAGCTCACCGGTCTCGGTGGCCGGCCCGTCGGCGATCACGTCGCCCTTCTTCACCCGGTCGCCGCGCTTCACGATCGGCTTCTGGTTGAGGCAGGTGTTCTGGTTCGAGCGCTGGAACTTGACCAGGTTGTAGATGTCGACTTCGCTGGCGACGTCGCTGAACGCGGCCGGCACTTCGGCGCGAACGACGATGCGGCCACCGTCGACCGCCTCGATGACGCCGTCGCGGCGCGCCACGCAGGCACCCCGAGTCGCGGGCCACGATCGACTCCATGCCCGTGCCGACCAGCGGCGCCTGGGTGCGCAGCAACGGCACCGCCTGGCGCTGCATGTTCGAGCCCATCAGCGCGCGGTTCGCGTCGTCGTTCTCGAGGAACGGGATCAGCGAGGCCGCCACCGACACCAGCTGGTTGGGCGACACGTCCATCAGGTTCACGTCTTCGGGCTTGGCCACCACGAACTCACCGCCGCGGCGCACCGAGACGAGCTCGTCGGTGAACCGGCCCTTCTTGTCGAAGGGCGCGTTCGCCTGGGCGATGACGTGCTTCTCTTCTTCGAGCGCCGAGTAGAACGCGGTCTCCTGGGTGAGCGAGCCGTTCTCGATCTTCCGGTACGGGGTCTCGACGAAGCCGAACTCGTTCACCCGCGCGTAGGTCGAGAGCGACGCGATGAGGCCGATGTTCGGGCCTTCCGGAGTCTCGATCGGGCAGATGCGGCCGTAGTGGGTCGGGTGCACGTCGCGCACTTCGAAGCCGGCGCGCTCGCGGGTCAGACCGCCGGGCCCGAGGGCCGACAGCCGGCGCTTGTGCGTGACTTCCGACAGCGGGTTCGTCTGATCCATGAACTGCGACAGCTGGCTGGAGCCGAAGAACTCCTTGATCACCGCGGTGACCGGCTTCGCGTTGATCAGGTCGTGCGGCATCAGCGTCTCGATCTCCTGGAGGCTCATGCGCTCTTTGATCGCGCGCTCCATGCGGACGAGGCCGATGCGGTACTGGTTCTCGAGCAGCTCGCCCACCGCGCGGACGCGGCGGTTGCCGAGGTGGTCGATGTCGTCGATCGTGCCCTTGCCGTTCTTCAGGTCGATCAGGTACCGGATGACCTCGAGGATGTCGCGCTTGGTGAGGATCTGGCCGTCCAACGGCTCTTCGACCGAGAACTTGAAGTTCAACTTCAGGCGGCCGACCTTCGACAGGTCGTAGCGTTCGGCGTTGAAGAACAGGTTGGTGAACAGGTTGATCGCCGTCTCGGGCGTGGGCGGATCACCCGGCCGCAGGCGGCGGTAGATCTCCATGATCGCCTGCTCGGGGTTCTCGATCTTGTCCATCATCAACGTGTCGCGCAGGTACGGGCCGACGTTCAGGTTGTCGATGAAGAGAACCTTGAGCTCCTTGATGCCGCGCTTGAGCAGCTCGTCGATCTTTTCCTGGGTGACCTCTTCGTTGCACTCGATGATCACTTCACCGGTGTTCTCGTCGACCACGTCGTACGCCGAGACCTTGGTGTAGAGCTCGTCGGCGTCGACCGGCAGGCGGGTGATCTTCGAGGCCTCGAGCTTCTTGAGAGAAGCCCTGGTGAACTTGCGGTTCTTCTTGACGATGACCTCGCCCGACTTGGTCTTGATGTCGCGGGTCGCGCGCTGGTTGTAGAGCAGCTCGAGCTCGACCGACTTCTCGAACTCGACGTTCGAGGCCATGTAGATGGTCTCGGTCGCGTAGTAGTAGTTGAGGATCTCTTCCATCGAGCCCTTGAACTCGAGGGGGTTCTTCTTCGCCGTGTCGGGCACCGCGCCGAGGGCGCGGATGAGCACGGTCGCGGGCAGCTTGCGGCGGCGATCGATGCGCACGTACAGCAGATCTTTGTGGTCGAACTCGATGTCGATCCACGAGCCGCGGTACGGAATGATGCGGGCGTTGTAGAGCAGCTTGCCCGACGAGTGGCCCTTGCCCTTGTCGTGGTCGAAGAACGCGCCCGGCGAACGGTGCAGCTGGCTGACGACCACGCGCTCGGTGCCGTTGATGATGAACGTACCGTTCTGCGTCATCAGCGGAATTTCGCCGAAGTACACTTCCTGCTCTTTGACGTCGCGAATCGACTGCGCGCCGGTCTCTTCGTCTTTGTCCCAGACCACCAGGCGAACGACCACCTTGATGGGCGCCGAGTACGTCATGCCGCGCTGGTGGCACTCACCGACGTCGTACTTGGGCTTCTCGAGGTTGTAGCTCACGAACTCGAGCGAGCTCGTCTCGTTGAAGTCCCGAATCGGAAAGACGGACTTGAAGACGCCCTGGAGCCCCACGTCTTCGCGCTTCTCGGGGGCCACGTCGGCCTGCATGAACTTTTCGTACGACTGCGTCTGGATGTTGATCAGATTGGGGATGTCGATGATCTTCTGAATTTTTCCGAAGCTCTTTCGGACGCGGAAGTTGTTCTGCAGGGTCGGCATTCGCTTCTCCGGTGGACTTCTCAAAAGAAAAACCAAACTTCAGAAACGGGTGAAGCCGGCGGCCTCAATAGGCTCGCCGGCTCCCCCTTGAAAACTAAGGACCGTTACTTGAGCTCGACGGTGGCGCCAGCCGCAGTCAGCTTCTCCTTCATCTTGCCGGCGTCGTCCTTCGAGACGCCTTCCTTCACGGTCTTGGGCGCGCCCTCGACCAGGTCCTTGGCTTCCTTCAGGCCGAGGCCGGTCATCTCGCGGATGACCTTGATGACGTCGATCTTCTTGTCGCCGGCCTTCGCCAGCACGACGGTGAACTCGGTCTTCTCTTCAGCGGGCGCAGCAGCCGCGCCGCCGCCAGCCGCAGGGCCAGCAACCGCAACCGCGGCCGCCGAGACGCCCCACTTCTCTTCCAGCTTCTTCACCAGGTCCGCCGCCTCGAGAATGGTGAGGCCGCTCAACGAATCAACGATCGCATTCAGGTCTGCCATGACTTTGTTTCCTTGTTCAAAAAGTGTGGTGGTTGACTACTGCTTTTCCGATTTCGCTTTCAGGACTCTCGCCAGGGCGTTCGCCGGTTCCGCAATGGTGCGGACCAACTTGCCAGCAGGCTGATTGATCATTCCGAGCAGCTTCGCGCGGAGCTCGTTCAGGCCCGGCAACTTCGCCAGGGTCTGCACGCTCTTGGCGTCGAGCTTCTTGCCATTGACGACGCCGCTCTTGATCTTGATCGTCTCGAGGTCCTTGATGAACTCCGTCAGAATCTTGGCCGGAGCAACCTCGTCGCCGTAGCTGAACGACGCCGACACCGGCCCTACGAAGTCTTCAGCAATAACTTCGAAAGCAGTGCCTTTCGCCGCCCGTTTGGCCAGGGTGTTCTTCAACACCTTGAACTCGACTCCGCCATCACGCAGCTTCTTGCGGAGCTTGGTGATGGTCTCGACGTTCACCTTCTTCGTCTCGACCAGCACCAGTGCCTTGGCCCGAGTGAACTTGTCGTTCATCTCTTTGATCAGGGTCTCTTTTTCGCTCTTCAGCATTACCTATTCACCTCCTCACCAGTCGTGTTGCCTGGCGCAAAGCGCTTCGAAGGAGCGAGAGAGTCGAACATCGACATCGTGACAACCACCGCACCTTGGTCTCGGCAGGGCTGGCCTCTCGGCCGTTTGAACCCGACTCGCGTACTGCTGCTCCTCGGGTCCCTGCTGTCTTCGTCCAGGGTATTTTGTTGGGTTTTGACGCTTCGGCCTCATCGGCCTTGGCGTCGTGCTTGCAAAGGGTCTCGGCCCTTACGCGAACTTGGCCGAGCGGGTCAAGGGGAGGTGTAGGGAGAAGTGCTGTGAGCCGGCTGAACGCGACGGAAGCGGCGGTAATTCCCTGACCGGCTACTGGTGCTGGTGGAGCAGCAGCCGGCGAATCGCCGCCTCGGCCTGGCTCACCGTGGGCACGATGGGCGGGCTCGCCGCCGGCGCCTGACGGGGAGCAGAGAGGCCCTGCCCCGGCGCCAGCGGGTAGAGGTCGTACTCGCCGCTGCCGTCGGCGTCGATGGTGATGGCGTTGGTGAAGGCGAAAGCGCGGGCGGTGTGTAACGGCCACAAGGTGCGGCCGCTCGTCGCGCGCGCGACCGCCACGTACCAGGTGTCGGCGGTGGGGTGCACGGTGAAGCGCTCGACCTGGTGCACCCGCCGCAGGTTGCCCGGGCCGGGCACCGCCTCGATGGTGAGCGAGCCGAGCAGGTGCTTCTGCAGAATGCGCGAGTCGGGCCACGCGGCGTTGCCCTCGCCGTTCACCGCGTCGCGGCCCGCGGCGTGGGTGTAGATCTCGACCCGATCGACGTTCAACCACTCGGGGCCGGTGACGTCGACGGTGAGCTCGACGTCTTCGCCACCTGCAGCGACCTTCAGCGTGCCGCCGATCTCCACCGGGTCAGAGCCGCTCGCCTTGCGCGCCGAGAGCTTGAGGTACGGCCCATTGCTCACGAAGGCGCGGTGCTCGCGCATCGCGTCGGCGAACTTCAACGGGGTGAACCCGGCCGGCGTGTCGACGCCCACCTGGGCATAGGTGCGCGCGTAGCCGCCGTTGTTCGAGGCGGCGTCGTGGGTGTCGCTCACCCCGGTGGCGGTGCGCACCGTGCCGCGCGAGAGAAACGTCATCCAGTCGTTGAGCACGGCGAAGCTGGGGGTGGGCCCGTTGGCCGCCTCGATGCAGTCGAAGCCCGCGCCGAACAGGCGGCTGTCTTCCGACGTCGCGGCGGGGTCTGCGGCCATGTTGTAGTCCTCTGGGTTGCCGTGGCTCTTCAACGTGGCGGTGTCGACCTTGAGCATGGTCAGCACGCCGCCGCCCGCGCCGCGGGGGTGGTTCAGCTGCACCACCGCGCCGGGGTGGGCCGCCTTGATGCCCGCGTACAGCTGCGGCATGCGCAGGGTCGGCCCCTCTTCGCCACCGGCGTGATCGAACGCCCCGCCGTTGGGCAGCTTCGGGTCGCGCACCAGGGGGAAGGTGTTGAAGTGGCCGTGCGAGAACGAGGTCACCTCTTCGCCGATCATGGTGGCCATCACCTCTTGCGCCCCGAGCGCGCGCACGGTGGGGCCGTAGTCGGTGATGAACTCGTGGTCGGTCGAGAGCAGCACGTCGACGCCCTCGGAGAGGAAGTTGAGCACCCGCTGCTCGTTGGGCACCGCGCTGTCGGCCGAGTTCACCGCGTGCACGTGCAGGTCGGCCGACATCCACCCCGTCGAGTCGACCACCCGGCCCACCACTGCCTGCACGCTGGCGTCGGCTGCGCCGAGCTCGACCAGCTGCCCGGCGTTGGGCCAGGTGTCGGGCCACACGCTGTACTCGGGGCCGCGGCTGACCACCACGTCGTAGCGCCCGGGCGGCAGCTGCAGGTCGAGCTCACCCGTCATGCCCACGTAGTCGATGGCCGCGGCGCCGCCCTGCGGGTAGTCGCGCAGAAAGTGCTGCTTCCACGTGTCCTGATTGAAGGGGCACGGGCCGCCGTGACAGAGCACCGTCACCTTGCCGGGGCTGGGCGCCCCGCTCACGTCGCGCACGCTCACGTGCAGGGTGCGTACGGGCTGCAGCTCGAGCGCCAGGGTCTGGGTGGTGCCGGCGGTGACGGTGAGCTCTCTCGTCGGCCCGATCAAGCGGCCTTCGGTGGTCGCGGTGAAGCGGTATTGACCCGTGGGCAGGTCGACCCGGCCCCGGCCGTCGGCGTCGGTGGTCACCAGGGTCTTCATCACTCCGAACTGGTTCGAGACCGAGATGCGCGCCCCCGCGACCGGGGTGGTGAAGTCGAGGTGGCCGGTCGGCACGCCCTCGTAGGCGTGAAAGGCCGAGCTCACCCCGGCCACGTCGGTCGCCACCACCAGGTCGCTCAAGCTGAGCTTCAGGCTGCCCGGCCGCACCGCGAACGCCCCCGGGCGGGTACGGGCCGAGGCGTCTGTCCACGCCAGCAGGCCCGAGAGGCTGTCGCCCTCGATGAAGGTGCCGACCACGCCGCCGTAGCCGATCATCGCGTTCTTGCCCGAGGGCTTCTTCAGATCGTCGAGCGCCATGGGGCGGTAGCCGTAGGCGACGCCCCGCCCCTGCGCGGCGAACCACCGGCTGGTCTGCACCAGGCAGCCGTCGAGGTCGATCTGCGCGCCCAGGGCGTTGCTGCAGCCCTCGGGGAAGAACAGCTCGAAGGCCCCGACGTCCATCAGCTCGATCAGCGGCATCGCCTGCCCGGTGCTGCCGTCGTTGCAGAACGCGGTGAGCACCCGCACCCGGTTCTCGCCCGGGCTGAGCACGTAATAGGTGGTGGTGCGCAGCGGCAGCGGCTTGTACTGGTCGACCACGAAGTCGACCGACAGCCCGGCCTCGTTCGCGAGCAGCGCGCGCAGGTTGATGAGATCATGCAGCGCGTCGTGGCCGGTCGAGGCCACCACCGCCGGCCCGCCGCGGCTGCCGTCGCTGAGCACCTCGACCTGGTGCACCGACGACAGGCGCCCCATCGCGTAGATGAGATTCATTCGCCCGAAGGCGTCGCGCCCCGGCTCGCCTGAAGGGCGCTGCACGTCGGCGTCGATCAGGTGACCCCCGTTCCACACCGGGCCCACGCTGCGGCCCGGCTGCTCGATGACCACCCGAATGCGGTCGTTCTGGAGCAGCACGTCGCCCAGGCGGCCGGTGGCTCCCTCGCCGCCGATCAGCTGCGACGCGTGGTCGATCACCTGCGCCGACGCACCGTCGCCCGCGTTTGCGAACAGCCCGGTGGCGCCGAGGTCGACCTCGCAGCGGTTCTTCGCCGCGGGCGGCGTCTCATCGGGTTTCTTGGAGCAAGCGGCCAGAGCGAGCAGAGCGACGAGGTGGAGGCGCGTCACGGTGCCGTGACGCGTACCACCCGCGCGGCGGAGCAGGCAAAGCCCGCTGAGCGCGAGGGCGGCTACTGCTCGAGGCAGTAGAGGTGCTTCTGCTCGGAGCAGAGGGCGGTGGAAGCGTGGGTCCACGTGGCGGAGACTCCCGACACTCCGTAGGTGCCTCGGTAGGCGCTGCCGGCCGTCACCCACCGATAACAGGTGTCGGCAGTGCCCATGCCTCCGCCGCTGGTGCCCGTCCACACCTCCTCGAGAATGACGTTGCGCTGCTCACTGACCCGAATCGACTCCAACGGCACGGTCGAGAGATGGGCGAGGTTGTTGAACACCTTGATGCCGTCCAACCGGTACCAGGGCCCCACGTCGGCGATGCGGGTGTTCGCGTCGGTGCCGTCGGTCGACAGCCACGCCTTCCAGCTGCCTCCGAGCGAGGCTGCGGCGGCCGAGCTCGCACACTTGGCGTCGGCCCCGGTGAGGCCCCCGAGATCGCCGGTGTAGCGCGTCTCGGTGACGAAGATGCGCTTGGCTCCCGGCGGAGGCCCACCGCCAGCGCCACCCGCCCCACCGCTCGTACCGCCGCCCGCTTCCCCGCCCCCCGCCTGGCCCCCGGTGCAGCTGCACTCGCCGAAGGCGCCCGAGCCGCAGACCTGCGCTCCCATGCGGCCGTCGGTGCAGGCGCAGGCCTGACTCGTGCCCTCGACGCACGTGGTGGCCGGCGGCGGGCCGCCACAGGCCAACACCACGCCCAACAGCATCGCTCCCGACGAACGCATCGCTCTCATGCCTGCCAATTCGGAGCACGGGTCGAAACCGTCACTGCGAGCGTCGGTTTTCTTCAGCGGCAGCGCCCCCACGAGATCGCCAGCTCGCGGTCGCCGAGCGCGTTGCGCTGCACCGTGACGATCTCCGGCACGGCGTCGCCGTCGACCTTGACCCCGGCCGCAGAGACCTCGCTTCGCGTGACGCCCGGAGCAGCGAAGGTGTAGGTCGTGCAGGCCCCGTGTGCGTCGAGCCCGACGAGATACACCTTGTCGGTGTCGACCGAGATCAGCTCGTCGCGACCGTCAGAGTCGAAGTCGACCACCCCCAGCGGCCCGTAGCTCATGCTGGGCAGCGCGCACTTCTTCTCGGGGCCCAACGCACCCGCGCCGTCTCCCGGCAACAGGCTGGTGTACTGGGAGTAGACGTTGCGCGCGACGACGTCGCGGTGGTGATCGCCGTTCACGTCGGCGGTGAAGGCGAAGAGCGCGGTGCTGCCCCCATTGAACGGCCCCGCGTGGGAAAAGCTGCCGGTGCCCTGGTTCAGGAGCACGGTGAAGGTGCCGCTCAGCGCGTCGTCGCCGGTGATCAGGTCGACCCGGCCGTCGCCATTCAGGTCGTCGCTCAAGAAGGGGAAGATCTGCCGGCCCACCTCGGTGGTGGGGCCGGAGGTGAGCCCGGCGTCCACCAGCGACAGCAGCGTGAAGACGTTCTGGTGCCCGACGCACGCCACGTCGGGGCGGCCGTCGCCGTTGAAGTCGGCCACCGCGGGCAGATTGCCGTCGACTCCGGCGTCGTAGGTCACCCGCGCGCGCTGGCCGCCGTCGGGCTCCCGCAGCTGAACGTGCAGTCGGCCGATCTCCTCTTCGCCGCCGTCGACCAGAAACGCGGTGACGAGGTGCTCGGCCGAGACCAGGTCGAGCCAGCCGTCGCCATCGAGATCCGCCACGCGAGTGGAGCCCGGCGGGAGGAGCAAAGGCACCGACGCGAAGCCCCCGTCACCGAGGTTGCGCATCACCGCGCCTTGCGCTGCGCCGAAGATCAACAGATCGGTGCGGCCGTCACGGTCCCAGTCGGCGGGGAGCATCGACGCAGGGCCAGCGAGCGGCAACGGAACCAGGGTGGTGGCGCCGAGCTCGCAGCCGAAGCCGCCGTCCACCGTCGCGGCGCCGCCCGCGCCGCCTGCGCCTCCTCCTGCTCCCGCGCCACCGGCCGAGCCTCCCGCGCTCCCACCCGCCGAGGCTCCCGCGGCACCGCCGGCCGAGCCTCCCGCCGTGCCGCCATCGCCTCCCGCGTCGACGGTGAGATCGCACCCCGAGCCCAACGTCACCACCACCACCACCGAGAACGTCATCAGCCGCATCGAAACCCTCCGCGCACCCTATTGCCGGGGGCCCACCCGATTTATCAACGCGCCACTTTCGCCGTCACTTCGGGCTTCATTCCGGGGTGAATCTGCTGCACGGTGACCCAGATGCTCGCAGCGATCATGGCGGTCGCGGTGGCGGCCACCCCCGCCCGCGTGACCCTGCAGCACTCGGCGCCGCCGCAGTGCCCCGACGCAGAGTGGATGATGGGCAACGTCACCGCCCGCCTCGGCCAGTCGCCGTTCGGCCCCGACGCAGCCTCGACCGCGGTGACCCGCATCGAGTGTTCGGCAGCCGGCTGCCAGGGCTCGCTCGAGCTCACGTCTCCCTCGGGCCCCCCGCGCCGCCGAACCCTCACCTCGCCTGCCGACCAGTGCCGCGAGCTCGCCGAGTCTCTGGCGCTGGCCATCGCGCTGGTCGTCGACCCGCAGCTGCTCGCCCGCCCGGCCCCCAGCCCGCCGCCGCCCGAACCGCCCCTGAAGCGGCTCCCTCCGAAGCCCCCCCGCCCCCCGCACCGCCGCCGCCCGCTGCAGCGGTCGCCCTGCAGGGCACCCTGGCGCTGCACGTCGCGCTCGGCCTCTCGCCGTCTCCGACCGCCGGCGCCGCGCTGGGGGTCGGCCTGCGCAAGGGAGCGTTCGGTCTGCTCGCCGAGGGCCGCGTCGATCTCCCCAGTGGGGTGGCCGTCGCGACCGGCCGGGTCACCAGCCAGGTGCTGCTCGCCAGCGTGCTCCCCTGCGGCTACTTCAAGGACGTCGGCGCCTGTCTACAGCTCGCCGCCGGAGCGCTCCAGGTCAGCGGAGATCTCCCCGGAGGAAACCGGCGCACCAGCCCGCTGCTGCTCATCGGCGGCCGGCTCGTCTACGAGCACCTCTTTCTGCCCTGGCTCGGCCTGCACGCCCACCTCACCGTCAGCGGGGTGCCGCTGCGCACCACCGTGGTCGCCGGCGGGGCGGTGGTGTGGGTCACCTCGCTGGTGTCGAGCGAGCTGGCCGCCGGCGCAGTGGTGCGGTTTTGAGAATTTCACCGGCCTGCGCGCAAAGGGTTCTCTGGAAGTGAGCCTCGACCTGCGCGCCGTCTATGAAGCCGAAGCCGAGGCGGTGCACGCCTTCTTGAGCCGCTTCGGCCTGGCCAACGCCGAGGTCGAAGACGCGGTGCACGACACCTTCTTGACCGCGCTCTCCCGGCAGAAGACCTACGACCCGGCGCGGCCGGTGCGCCCCTGGCTGCTGGGCATCGCCTTTCGCATCGCGGTGGCCCGGGTGCGCACCGCGCGGCCCACCACCGCCGAGCTGCCCGAGCAGAGCGATCTGCGCCAAGATCCCCACGCCGCGCTGGAGACCCAGAGGGCGCGCGAGCTGGTCAGCCGCGCCCTCGCCGAGCTGAGCGAAGAACAGGGCACCGTCTTCGCGCTCTATGATCTGCACGGGGTGAGCGCCGCCGACATCGCGGCGTCGATGGGCGCCCCGCTCGCCACCACCTACTCGCGGCTTCGCCTCGCCCGGCAGGCCTTCGCCGCGGCCGTCAAACGCCTTCACCCGGAGTCGCCGTGAACGAGCTCGAGCCCCTGCCCGAAGAGCTGCAGCGCCTCTTGGCCCGCACCGCACCCCAGGCCCCGCTCGCTGGCGCGGCCAAGGCGCGGCTGTGGGGGCGGCTGAGCGCCTCTGCCGCGGCGCTGCCGGCCGGCTCGGCGGCCGCCACGGCGGCGCTGCTGAAGTGGCCCCTGCTCGCTGCCACCCTCGGGCTCGGCGTCGGCGCCGGAGTGGCGCTCGACCGCTTCGCCTTCGCTCCCGAGCCCAGGGTGGTGGTGCGCACCGAGGTGGTGAAGGTCGAGGTGCCCACGCCGGCGCCGCCGCCGCCGGCCCCGACCGAAGCCGCACGGCCTGCACCGCCCCGCCCGGTGGCGCGCACCACCCCGGCGCCGATCACCGCCGACGAGCGGCAGCTCATCGAGGCCGCGCGCACCGCCCTCATCAAGCGCGACGCCGCCGCCGCGCTGAACGCCCTGGCCCGGCACCGCCGCAGCTTCGCCCAAGGCCAGCTGGCCGAAGAGCGCGACGGGCTCGAGGTGCAGGCGCTCGCCCAGCTGGGGCGCCGCGACGAAGCGCGCACCGCTGCACGCCGTTTTCTCGCCTCCTGGCCCGACAGCGTCTTCGCCCCGGCAGTCGAAGCGGCGACCGCCCCCTGAAGAGCCCGCAACGAAGAAGGCCCGGCGGCAAGCAGCCACCGGGCCTTCGAATTTCGCTTCTGCGCAGCGCCGGGTTACTTGTGGCGGGCGGTAACTTCAGAGGTGTCGAGCTTGATGCCCGGGCCCATGGTGGCGCTGACGGTCACGCCCTTGAGGTAGACGCCCTTGGCGGTGGCCGGCTTCATCTTCATCACCAGGTCGATCAGGGTGTTGAAGTTCTCGGCCAGCTTCTCGGCGGTGAACGACGACTTGCCGACCGGGGCGTGCACGATGCCCGCCTTCTCGGCGCGGAACTCGATCTTGCCGCCCTTCGACTCTTTGACCGCCTTGGCGAGATCCATCGTCACGGTGCCGGTCTTGGGGTTCGGCATCAGGCCGCGGGGCCCGAGCACCTTACCGAGACGACCGACCACGCCCATCATGTCGGGGGTCGCGATGACGGTGTCGAAGTCCATGAAGCCTTCTTCGATCTTCTTCGCCAGGTCGGCCTCGCCGACGATGTCGGCGCCCGCCGCAGTGGCCTCGCTCTGCTTTTCGCCCTTGGCGAACACCGCGACGCGCATCGACTTGCCGGTGCCGTGAGGGAGAACGACCGCGCCGCGGACCATCTGGTCGGCGTGCTTCGGGTCGATGCCGAGGTTGATCGCCACGTCGACCGTCTGGTCGTACTTGGTCTTCACGATCTCGGTGGTCTCTTTGAGGAGCTTGAAGCCCTCAGCGATGTTGTAGCGCTTGTTGCGATCGACCTTCGCGACCGCTGCCTTGTACTTCTTGCCAGTTTGAGTAGCCATGTTCAGGTCTCCTTGAGTGCCGGTCAGCCGACGATTTCGATGCCCATCGAACGCGCCGTGCCCGCGATGGTCCGCATGCACGCTTCGATCGACGCCGCCGTGGTGTCCTGAATCTTCAGCTTGGCGATCTCTTCGAGCTGCTTCTTGGTGACCTGGCCGACCTTCTCTTTGCCCGGCTTCTTGGCGCCCGAGCCCTTCTTCTTCTCGGTGTGCAGCTTCGCCGCCTTCTTCAGCAGCACGCTCGCCGGCGGGGTCTTGAGAATGAAGGTGAACGAACGATCCGCGTACACCGTGATGATGACGGGAATGATCAGCGACTCTTTCATCTGGGCCTGCGTCGCAGCGTTGAACTGCTTGCAGAACTCCATGATGTTGACGCCCTGCTGACCGAGCGCGGGGCCAATCGGCGGAGCGGGGTTCGCCTTCCCGGCCGGGATCTGCAGCTTGACCTGCCCTGTAATCTTCTTCATGTGCACTACCTCCGTGGTTCAAGCGGACGCCTGTTTCGGCGGCCTCCCACAGCAGTTGGAGCGGTTGATTCCGCTCCAAACATCTTTTACCCGCCGGTCTTCTCGACCTGCATGAAGTCGAGCTCGACCGGAGTGGCGCGGCCGAAGATGCTCACGAGCACCTTCACGCGGCCCTTCTCGGGGTTCACCTCTTCGACGGTGCCGTTGAAGTTCGCGAACGGGCCGTCGATCACGCGCACGGTGTCGCGCTCTTCGAACTGCACGCGGGGCTTGGGCTTGAGCGTGCCCTCGCTGATCTGGGTGGTGAGCCGCTGCACCTCGGCGGCGCTGATCGGCGGCGGCTGCTCGTTCGCAGCGGCGCCCACGAAGCCGGTCACCTTGGGAGTGTTCTTCACCAGGTGCCAGCTGCGATCGTTCATCGTCATCTGGACCAAGATGTAGCCGGGGAAGAACTTCCGCTTCGAAGTCTTCTTCTCACCCTTCACCATCTCCACGACCTGCTCCATGGGGATGAGGATCTCGCCGAACAGCTCGGCCAGGTTCTCGAGCTTGATCTTGTCTTCGAGGCTCTTCTTCGCCTTGTTCTCGAAGCCCGAGTAGGTGTGCACCACGTACCACTTCATGTCTGGGCCGGCGGCCATGGCAGTCTCTCCCATCACAAGTTCCTCCACACCGCCGGCAGCCACTCGACCATCACCTTGTAGCTGAACGAGTCGATGCCGAAGAGGATCACCGCGGCGACCAGCGAGGCAATCACCACCGCGGCAGTGGAGATGCGCGTCTCTTCCCAGCTCGGCCAGGTCACCCGCATCAGCTCGGTCGCGACCTCGATCGACAGGTTCTTGCTCTTGGGGTTCACCCACGCGTACCCCAGACCGGCGACGGTGATGATGCCCGCCACCAGCGTGGAGATGCGCCAATCAGGCCCTTCGATCAGCACCTGATTCGACACCCCGATTCGCGCGAGCACCATCTCGAGGAGGTGATCGACGAACAGGACGATGATGAACCCGAACACCAGGTACGAGATCACGACCAGCCGCTTCGGATCCATTCCGGCGCGGTTCGCCTGCTGGCTGGCTTCTGTTCCGGACATGGTGGTTCTTTCTGTGAAGAGTGGCAGGCCAGGAGGGATTCGAACCCCCAACACGCGGATTTGGAGACCGCTGCTCTACCGTTGGAGCTACTGGCCTATCGAAACAGCTTCAGCCGATCTTCCCTTCCTTGTGCGCGGTGTGCTTGCGGCACCGCGGGCAGAACTTGCTCAGCTCGAGCTTGTCCTGCTGCTTTCGGCGGTTCTTGGTCGTCGAGTAGTTCCGGTCTTTGCAAACGGAGCACTCGAGGGAGATCAGGCTTCGGTTACCTTTAGGCATAAGGGGAACGCCCTATCTCAAAGAGCGTCCCCCCCAGTCAAGACCGATGCTGTGTCAGGCGACAATTTCGGACACGACGCCCGAGCCGACGGTGCGGCCGCCCTCACGAATCGCGAAGCGAAGCTCTTTTTCCATCGCGATGGGGGTGATCAGCTCGACCTCGATGGCCACGTTGTCGCCCGGCATCACCATCTCGACGCCGGCAGGCAGCGTCACGTTGCCCGTCACGTCGGTGGTGCGGAAGTAGAACTGCGGCCGGTAGCCGTTGAAGAACGGCGTGTGGCGGCCGCCCTCTTCCTTGCTCAGCACGTAGACCTGACCCTTGAACTTGGTGTGCGGCGTGATCGAGCCCGGCTTCGCCAGCACCTGGCCACGCTCGAGATCTTCGCGCTTCAGGCCGCGGAGCAGCGCGCCGATGTTGTCACCCGCCTGGCCCTGGTCGAGCAGCTTGCGGAACATCTCGACGCCCGTCACGACCGTCTTGGTCGTGGCGCGCAGGCCGATGATCTCGACTTCTTCGCCCACCTTGACGATGCCGCGCTCGACGCGACCGGTGGCCACCGTGCCACGGCCTTCGATCGAGAACACGTCTTCGACCGGCATCAAGAACGGCTTGTCGACCGCGCGCGCCGGGGTCGGGATGTACGAATCGACCGCCTCCATCAGCTTCAGAATCGCGCCTTCGCCGATGTCCGAGGTGTCGCCCTCGAGCGCCTTCAGCGCCGACCCGGGAATGATGGGGGTCTTGTCGCCGGGGAAGCTGTACTTCTTGAGCAGGTCGCGCACTTCGACCTCGACGAGCTCACGCAGCTCGGGGTCGTCGAGCATGTCGACCTTGTTCAGGAAGACGACGATGTACGGAACGCCGACCTGGCGCGCGAGCAGAATGTGCTCACGGGTCTGCGGCATCGGGCCGTCGGCCGCGCTCACCACCAGAATCGCGCCGTCCATCTGCGCGGCGCCGGTGATCATGTTCTTCACGTAGTCGGCGTGCCCGGGGCAGTCGACGTGCGCGTAGTGGCGGTTCTTGGTGGTGTACTCGACGTGCGCGGTCGCGATGGTGATGCCGCGGGCGCGCTCTTCGGGAGCCTTGTCGATCTGATCGTACGCGAGGAAGGTCGCGCCGCCGGTCTTCGCCAGCACCTTGGTGATGGCCGCGGTCAGCGTGGTCTTGCCGTGGTCGACGTGGCCGATGGTGCCGATGTTGACGTGGGGCTTGCTCCGGTCGAACTTCTCTTTGCTCATGTTTTCCCTCTACGGTGATGGGTACGGCCTAGAGCCCTGATCCGGGATTGAACCGGAGACCTCATCCTTACCAAGGATGCGCTCTGCCATCTGAGCTATCAGGGCGAGATTTTTCGCTGCTCACTTAGCGGGAAATGGGACTCGAACCCACGACATTCAGCTTGGAAGGCTGACGCTCTACCAACTGAGCTATTCCCGCATGCGTCTTGGAGGGGGAAGGATTCGAACCTTCGAAGGCGTAGAGCCGGCAGATTTACAGTCTGCTCCCTTTGGCCACTTGGGTACCCCTCCATGCTTTCGTTTCCGTTACTCCTTGGCCGGCGGCGGGATTTGAACCCGCGACCTACTGATTACAAATCAGGTGCTCTACCAACTGAGCTACACCGGCACCGCGCCGGAGGTGCGCGCAATACTTGTGCGCATCGAGCGAGTCAAGACTGCGCAGCGCCTCCGCTCTGACGATTTTTACTTTGCCGGTGCCGCCACTGCCGGCCGGGCTCCGCGCTGGCGGACGATCTCGTAGAGCAGAATGCCCGCCGAGACCGACGCGTTGAGCGACGCCACCTGCCCCAGCATGGGAATGCGGACCTTGAAGTCGCACTGGGCGAGCACGCCCTGGCGCACCCCCGGCCCCTCGGCGCCGATCACCACCACCAGCGGGCCATCGAGCTTGCGCTCACCGAGGGTCTCTCCCTCGGGGTCGGCCGCCACCGTCCAGTAGCCGGCGGCCTTCAGCTCTTCCAGCGCGCGGCTCAGGTTGGTGACCCGAACGATCTTGGTGTGCTCGGTGGCGCCGGCGCTGGCCTTGGCCACCGAGCCAGTGATGGCCGCGGCCCGGTCTTTCGCCAGCACCACGCCCTTGGCGCCGAACGCGTTGGCGCTGCGAATGATGGCCCCGACGTTCTGCGGGTCTTGCAGCGAGTCGAGCACGACCACCAGGCCGGGATCTTTGGTGAGCTCGTCGAGCTCGGCGTACTTGAACTCGCGCATCTCGAGCACCAGGCCCTGGTGCACACCGCCGTCGGCCATCGCGGTCAGCCGCTCGCGCGGCACCTGGTCGACGCGCACTCCGGCGTCGCGCGCGCGAGAGAGAATCTCGCCCGCGACGCTCGGGTTCATCGAGCCCTCGGCGTAGTACAGCCGCTCGATCTCTTCTGACCGCGCGCGCAGCGCCTCGAGCGCGGGGTTCACCCCGAACACGAACCGCGTGGTGCTCTTGGGAACGAAGCCTTCGCCCTCTGCCGCCGGGGCCTCGGCGCCGGGCGCGGGGTCGAAGCTGCGCTCGCGCTTGAACGACGGCTTCGGGCCGCGGAAGCCGCCGCCCGGCCGCTCGCTGCGAAACCCGCCGCGCGACTCGCCGCCACCGCGATAGCCGCCGCGTGACTCGCCGCCGCCGCGGTCGGGCCCACCGCTGAAGCGCTTGGCACCGGGCGGCCGCTCGCTGCGAAAGCCACCGCGCGACTCACCGCCGCCGCGCTCGCCCCCACCGCTGAAGCGCTTGCCGCCGCCGGGCCGCTCGCTGCGGAACCCGCCGCGCGACTCACCGCCGCCGCGGTCGGGGCCGGCGCGATCAGGCCCGCCGCTGAAGCGCTTGGCACCGGGCGGCCGCTCGCTGCGAAAGCCGCCGCGGTCAGCCCCGCCACTGAAGCGCTTGGCGCCCGGCGGTCGCTCGCTGCGAAAGCCGCCGCGGTCAGCCCCGCCGGCGCGATCGCCGTACGAGCCGCCTCGCGACTCACCGCCGCCGCGGTCGGAGCCGCTGCTGAAGCGCTTGCCGCCGCCGCCCGGGCCCTTGCGAAAGCCTCCGGGCTTGCCGCCGCGACCGGGCCCCTTGCGAAAGCCACCCGGCTTGCCACCGCCGCCGAACCTCTTTCCCCCTCCGCGCGGCTTCAAATGACGTCCACCGGTACGGTGACCGTCTTCTGCTGGGGAGAGCAGACCTTGTCGGTGCACACGAAGAACTTCATCTTGGCCTCGATGGTCGCCTTGCCCGCGGTGGGCGCGCTGAACGGCACCTCGAAGTGCGGGTCGGGGTACTCGACGCCGTCTTTGCGAACGCCGGTCGAGTCTTTGTAGTTCAGCTTGTCTTTCTCGACCTTGGCGCCGGTGGCCTTGAGCTCGATCTTCATCGGCGCTTCATCGGAGATGTGGGCGCCCGAGCGAGAGCGAATGTCGATGACCAGCTTGCCCTTCTCGCCCGCCTTCACCTTCAGGGTCGAACCGTCGGTGGTGAGGTCGTAGAGGCCCGCGACGTCGGGCGCCTGCGAGAGCACGGCGATGAGCAGCATCGAAATCACTTGTCACTCCTTGTCACTGGCGGCCTTGAGACGACTGGCCTCGTACAACTCTTCAGCCCGTTCGACTACGAGTCGCGCGAGGTTCTGGCGCGACGCCTTCTCCAGCTCGGGCAGGGCCGGGGTGGCATTCATCTCGAGAACGTGCGCCCCGCTCGAGCCTTCGAGCAGGTCGACGGTGCACAGCTCGAGCGACACCGCACGGGCGGCGCGCTCGGCCAGCCGGGCGACGGTGGGCGAGAGCAGCGCGGCGGTGAGCTTGGCGACGCCCTTCTTCTTCGCCTTCTTCTTCTCGAAGGCGGCGACCGCCTTGTTGCCCAGCACCAGCACCCGCACGTTGCGGCCGCCCTTCAAGAACTGCTGCAGCACCAGGTCGTGGCCGAGGCCCAGCACCGCCTCGAGCGCGGCCTGCAGCGACTTCTTGGTCTCGCAGACCATGGTGCCGTGCTTCTCGGTGCCGCGGAGAATCTTCACCATCAGCGGGTAGCCGCCCACGCTCTTGGAGAGCCGAATCAGATCTCTCGCCTCGTGCACGAGGCGGGTGGGCGGAATCTCGAGGCCGTTCGCCGCGAGCACCTGCAGGTAGCGCATCGGGTTGCGCGAGCGAGCGATGGCGCGGGCGTCGTTCATCACGATCGCACCGCGCATGGCGAACTGCTCGACCACGGCGAGCCCGTAGGGCGCGACCGAGCCGGCGAGCCGCGGCACCAGCACGTCGGGCACCACCACCCGCTTGGCCTCGGAGAACAGCTCTTGCCCGGCACGGTCGAACGAGAGCTCGATCTTCACCGGGTTCATCACCGCGACCTTGTGCCCGCGCGCGCGCGCCTCGCGCACCAACCGCGCGGTCGACGGCACGGCAGCACTGCGCGAGAGGACGGTGAGACGCATGGTGTGAGACACGCTAATTCCAAGACGCTGCTGCAGCTACAACGGTTCGGCGTTCTCAAATGCTGAAACCCGCGGGTGGCGCAGCGCTGCCGCAGTGCTGTGACCGACGTTTACGAGTGTCCCGAACGGGACATTTGTCCCTCAACGACTCCAAGTGCTTGGCCGATTGGATATCCCACTTCTCTCGACAACCTCGCACCTGATAACTCTCTTAAACACCGAGAAACACAAAGGAAAATCGCCGGAGCCCTCTTGCGCGCGGGTTGGGGGTGTGGATCTATGCGCGTTCGAGACGGTCCACCTGGGAGCACGCATGCGATTCTCGGCGCTGATGTTGGGGGCTCTGTTGGCGGTCGGCTGTGGAGACACGGGCGACGGCGTGAAGGTCGGCGGCACCGGAGGGAGCGGCAGCGGCTCGGGTGCAGGCGGCAGCGGCGCGGGCACCGGCGGCAGCGCTCAGCCGACGTGCCTCGACAATGATCACGACGGCGTGACGACCTGCGCGAACGACTGCAACGACAACGACGCGAACGTGAAGCCGGGCGCGACCGAGACGCTGAACCAGGTCGACGACGACTGCGACGGCAAGGTCGACAACCACATTCTGCACGCCGACTTCGATCACGACGGCTCGAACTTCGGCGACACCGACTGCAACGACGACGAGGCGCTGGTGGGCCCGTTCGCGATCGAAGACGACGCCAACAAGATCGACGACAACTGCGACGGCAACGTCGACGAGGCGGCGCCGCAGTGCGAAGGCGCGCTGAGCGGCTCGACCGCGGCCGACTACGCCAAGGCGATCGGCCTGTGCGGCTTCGTCACCGGGTCGAACTTCGTCACCGGCAGCCCGAACGCGCGCAACATTCGCGCGAGCTTCGGCAATGGCTTCACGCCGAAGGCGGGCGCGCAGATGGTGTTCCTCTCGACCGGCACGGCGAAAGACGACAAAGAGATGCCGACCTACAACCCGCAGCCGGGCACCCAGTTCGGCACCAGCGGCGCGCACCCCTTGTGGGCGAAGCCGAAGTGCGGCCCGGCGATCTCGACTGCGCCGTCGGCGAACGACATGACCGAGGTCGACTTCACGATTCAGGTGCCGCAGAACGCGAAGAGCTTCAGCTATGAGTTCGCGTTCTTCTCGGCCGAGTACCCCGAGTACGTGTGCACCAAGTACAACGACCGGTTCATCGCCATTCTCGAGTCGAAGGGGCTCGACACCACCAAGCTGCCTCCGGGCCAGTGCGTGGGCGGCACGTCGGTGCCGACCTGCAACGTGAGCTACGACGGCCAGGGCCAGCCGGTGACCATCAACAACGGCTTCTTCGACGTGTGCGACTCGTTCACCGGCAAGAACGCCGACTACGTGCAGATCACGAACACCTGCACCAAGTCGTCGTCGCTGCTCGCGATGACCGGCTACGACCGCAGCGACTCGGTGTACTCCAACAAGGTCGGCGGCAGCACCGGCTGGCTCAAGACCTCGGCCCCGGTGGTGCCCGGCGAGACCATCAAGATCCGCTTCATCATTTTGGACGAGGGTGACAACAAGTACGACTCGTCGGTGCTCATCGACAACTTCAAGTGGGACATTCAGGCCATCTCGGCCCCGGTGACCGAAGAGCCCACCATCAACTGAGTTTCGGCGTTAGACTGGAGAGGTCATGAGCGCTGCCCTTAAGACGGTCCTCTCGTTGGTGGTCGTGGTGGTCGCGGCCAGTTGCCAGACGTACGACTTCGAGCCGGTCACTCCGCTCGCGATCGCGCAGACGACGCAGACCAAGAACGTCACGGCGATGCAGCTCAAGCCCGACCTCATGATCCTGCTCGATAAGTCGGGCTCGATGGGCAACCCGATCAACCCGGTCGGCAGCTGCGCGTCGTGCGTCTACCCCAACTGCAACGAGGGCAGCTGCCCCACGCGCATCGGTCAGATGCGCCAGGCGATGAACACGTTCCTCAACAACAACGGCAATGTCGCGCGCATGGGCCTGACCATTTTCCCCGCCGACTCGGCGTGCACTCCCGCGGGTAGCGGCCAGTTGCTCACGGCGATCAACCCGGCGAGCGACAACGACGCCGACCTTCAGTCGTGGGCCAGCTCGATCAACAGCCAGATTCAGGGGTCGATGACCACGCCGACCGGCGGTACTCCGACCGGCGCCTCGTTGGCCTTCACGGGCACCGTGAAAGAGCTCAGCGACCCGCTGCGCGAAGACTTCGTGCTTCTTCTCACGGACGGTCTGCCGAACTGCAACCCCAACAACCCCAACACCTGTCTCTCGGGTTCGGGCGTCTGCCGCTGCACCCTCGCTGCGGGTCAGTGCGCCACGATGATGTCGTCCAATGATCAGAACTTCTGCATTCGCGGCTGCCTCGACCTCGATGGCTCTGTGCAGGCGGTGAAAGACCTCCGGACCCGCGGCATTCGCACCATCGTGGTCGGATTCGGCAGCGACTTCGGCGGCGGGCCAGGCTTCGAGGTGCTCAACGCCATGGCCATCGCTGGCGGCTTCCAGCGGACGTGCCCGATGGGCACCAACGCCGAGTGCGGTACTGGTGGCATGTGCGACACCGCCAGCGGGGTCTGCCAGACCGCGTTCTATTCGGCAGCGAACCAAGCGGAACTCGTGGCGGCACTTGCACAGATCAGCGCAGGCCTCAGCGGCGACTCGATCTGCAGGTACACCCTCGAAGCCGTTCCCTCGAGCTCGGATCTCGTCTCGGTCATCATCGACGGTGAGCCGAAGCAGTCGGGCAACGACACCTGGGCGCTGGAAGGCGCGCAGATCGTGATGAAGGGCGCCCTCTGCACCAAGCTGCAGAACTCGAACACCCAGAACCCGGTGAAGGTCGAGATTCGCATCGTGCAGTCGCTCTGACCCTCGGTTTCCCCCATCTCAAATCGTGAGAGCCTGCGAAGCCCCACCCGGGCCCTCGCGGTGTCGCGCGCAAAGGTGCGCGGCGATTTTGTGACCGGCCGCTCGAACGGCGGGAGAAACGGCCGCCGCCACGGGGCCGATGATTCCAGCAGCAGGCTGCCCACCTCTGCTCGGAGTGCCCACCGTGAAAAAGCTGCTCGCGTCTCGACGTGCCCCCACGTCGTCTCCCCCAGTGAACCACCATCGCCTGCGTCGGGTGACCGTCGCCGCCGGAGCAACCCTCGCGGGAGGCGCAATGGCCATGACCGGCGGCGGTGCTGCTCAGCAGGCCCAGCCCGCGACGCCGCCTCCCGCGCCGAGCTCGCACGTGGTGGTGCTCGACCACGACTCGCCGTTGCTCGGCGACCCGCTTCGCGACCTCTTCACCACGGGCGTCATCAAGACCCAGAAGCAGATCGCCGCCGAGGCGAAAGCAGCCGCCGACGCCAAGGCGCAGGCTGACGCCGCGGCCAAGGCCCAGGCAGACGCTGCCGCGAAGGCCGCCGCCGAGGCGAACCAGCGCCACAACCAGCTCGCCACCCTCGACGTGGGCGCGCAGTACTACGACATCTCCAAGTGGCAGGGAGACGTCGACTTCCAGGGCCTGGCGCAGGCGGGCGTGAAGCAGATCGTCATCAAGGTCACCGACGGCACCGAGATCGCCGACCGCGGCGAAGAGTACTGGCACGCCGCCGTCGCCGCCGGCATCACTCCGACCGGCTACGTCTACCTCGAGCCGGGCGCCGACCCCGCCGCCACGGGCAAGGTCTTCGCCGACACCGTCGAGCGGTACGACGCCGAGACGAACAACCCGCACAAGAGCACCGGCATGCTCGACGTCGAAGAGCCCGGGCTCACCGCCGCAGCCATCGGCGCCACCGCCCAGGCGATGGCCGCCGAGCTCGAGGCCCCGGTGAGCAGCCTGACCGTGTACAGCGGAGCCTGGTTCTGGAACCCGCAGATCGGCTCGGGCATCGGCGCCGACGTCAACGTCATCAACTCGAACTACGACTACCAGCCCGGTCAGCCGGTGACTCCCGACCTGAACCTCGCCGGCATGCCCGAGAACAACGCGATTCAGTTCACCAGCACGCACAGCGACCCGCACATTCCGCAGAACACCGTCGACGTGAACGTGGTGGTGAAGAAGTTTCACGACTGAGAGCCGCGAAAGAATCAGAACGTCAGGGTGCGCGCCTCTTGGGTGAGGCGCCAGATCGACGCCAGGCCCATCACCTCGTCGATCTTCCCCTGCACGTCGGCGGCGACCAGCCCGCACAGCTTGAGCGTGGTGTCGCAGACCAGCACCTTGGCGCCCATCGCGCGGGCCTCGCTCAACATGCGCAGCGGCGTCGGCACCCCGAGCCCCTCGGCCCGCGCGCTCTCGGCCGCCTCGCGCTCGGTGTGCGGCTTGCCCCAGACGTCGCGGAGCAGCGCCCGCAGCGCATCGAACGCGAACACCAGGTACACGTCGTCGCCCATCGCAGTGGCGGTAATGCCCAGCGATGCCGCCTGGTAGGCCGGCTCATAGTTCGCCACAGACACGAAGAAGACCACCCGCCCAGCCATCGGAGCGCCATTGTAATGTAGAGTCGGCTGTGGCCGGTCCGCATTGCAGGAGCTTTCGTACATGAAGCGTCTGACCCGATGGGCACTCGCCGGGCTGCTCCTCGCCCTGCCTGCCGCGGCGACCGTGGTCATCGCCCAGAACTACGAACAGCTCGCGCAGACCTCTCCGCTGGTGGTGCGCGCCACCGTCGGCCAGGTGCAGGCGGCGTGGAACGAGGGCCACACCACAATCGAGACCTTCTCTGAGCTGCAGGTCTCTGCGGTGCTCAAGGGCAAGGTGGCGCCCGGCGCGACGCTGATGGTGCGCAGCCCGGGCGGCATCGTCGGCAACGTGGGCGCCAGGGTCTCGGGCAGCCCGAAGTTCACACCCGGTGAAGACACCCTGCTCTTCCTCGAGCCCGCCGCCGACGCGCCGAACGTGTGGCTGGTCGCCGGCCTGTCGCTGGGCAAGGTCACCTTCGCCAAGAACGCCTTCGGCGAGCTGCGCGCGATGAGAGACCTGCGCGGCATCGCGTTCTACGACCGCAGCCCCGGCGCTCCGAAGTACCAGACCGTCGACCGCCCCGAAGACCTGGGCATGCCCGAAGACTTTCTCGCCCGCATTCGCAAGGCGGTGGCGCGATGAAGCGCCTCGCCGCGGTCGCGCTGTTCTTGAGCGCCTCGTTCGCGCTCGCGGTGCCCAGCGGGCACAAGTGGTTCCCCGCCAACATTCCGGTCAAGTACAAGGTCTTCGCCCACACCAGCATCAAGGGCATGGCGGCCAACACCTTCACCGCGCAGGTGCTGCCGCGGGTGCAAGAGGCCTTCACCAACTGGACCTCGACGCGCGTGGCGTGCACCTCGTGGCGGTCGACTTACGACGGCACCTTCAGCGCTCCCGCCGATCACACCGCGCAGAACGGCAACGACAGCATCAACCACGTCATCTGGCTGGGCGGCACCGAGTGGCGCTACAGCAGCACCACCCTCGGGCTGACCACCACGCTCTACTTTCCGAACACCGGCGAGATCATCGACGCCGACATGGAGCTGAACAACAACGTCTCGTGGTCCAACACCCAGTCGGCCAGCACCTTCGACTACGAGAGCGTGGTGCTGCACGAGGCCGGGCACTTCGCGGGGCTCGATCACACCACCAACGTGAGCGCGTCGGTGATGTTCCCCACCGTCAGCATGGGCGTCGCCAAGCGCACCCTCACCACCACCGACGTCAACGACATCTGCGGCGTCTACCCCAGCGGCGGCATGGGCATGGGCGCCCAGGGGTCTCCGTGCACCGCGCAGACGCAGTGCGTGACGGGCCTGGTGTGCCGCACCAAGGCCGGCTCGACCACCGGGAAGATCTGCACCGTCGACTGCACCAGCAACGCCATGGCCTGCACCTCGGTCGCGCCGCTCACCTGCCAGAACGCCGACACCGGCAAGGCCTGCCTGCAGCCCACCGCCTCGGCCGACTACTGCAAGTTCTGCGTCGACGGCGCGAGCTGCACCGCCGGCAACTGCCTCACCGACGGCTTCGGCCACAACTGGTGCACCAACCCCTGCTCGACCTCGGCGCCCTGCCCCAGCGGCTCGTCGTGCCTCGACGTCGCCACCGCCGGCAGCTGCGGCACCGGCAGCGCCAGCTGCATCTGCGCGCCCACGCCCAACTCGCAGGGCGCGGTGTTCTGCCCCGGCCAGTGCAACGGCAGCACCTGCGGCACGACTCCCGGCTTCGGCTGCAACAACACCACCTGCGAGGCGACCGGCAACGAAGGTGATCGCTGCGAGCTCTCGGGCCACTGCAAGAGCTGCCTCATCTGCATCGGCACCTCGTCGGCGGCGAACTGCCGCAAGTGCTGCGGCGGCATGGGTCAGACCGGCGCCTGCAAGGCCTGCCCGAACGCCACCTGCGTGAGCGGAGAGGCGTGCCAGCCGGTCAACCAGACCACCGACTCGATCTGCTACCCGCAGGGCGGCGCCGACCTGTGCATGGCGTGCGGCGTCGGCACGACCTGCCTGAACGGCAACACCTGCATCGGCGGCAAGTGCCACGTGTCGTGCAACCCGCAGGCTCCGGGCAGCTGCACCGCCTGCCAGCCGACCGGCTCGAACACCGGGCTGTGCGCGTGCCCCGGCGAAGAGCGCAACGAGGGCGAGTCGTGCGGCGGCAGCGGAGTCGCCGCCTGCCGCACCGGTCTGGTCTGCTCGGGCGGCACCTGCAAGCGCACCTGCGTGGTGGGCAACACCTCGAGCTGCCCCGCCGGCCAGGTCTGCCAGAGCGTCTCGGGCACCGCGGTCTGCGTGGCCGACACCGCCGGCGCGCGCTGCGCCGCGTGCAGCGGCCTCACCTGCGCGCCGGGCGCCAGCTGCTACCAGGGCCGCTGCTACACCACCTGCAACACTGCCGTGAAGAACGGGCCGTGCGACGCCACCTGCGTCGACGTCGGCAACGGCGTCAACCTCTGCGCCTGCGACGACCAGGTTCGCGGGGCGGGCCAGACCTGCGGCGCGAACCCCATCGCGGCCTGCGGTGACCGCCTCTACTGCCTGGGCGGGGTGTGCGCCGGCGAGTGCACGCTGAGCAACCCGTCGAGCTGCCCGATTCTCACCGAGTGCAAGCTGCTGAGCGGCACCAGCTCGACCTACGTCTGCCAGCCCATCGACAACCCCGGCACCGGCGGCGGCAGCGGCTCCAACCCCGACGACTGCACCTCGACCGGCACGTGCGCCACCGGCAAGACCTGCATCTCGAACAACGACGGCACCGCCACCTGCCGCTCGAACAGCGAGCTGTGCGACCCCAACGCCGACGTGAACCCCTGCTCGACCGGCCAGGTCTGCCGCAGCGTCGACGGCATGCCCGCCCGCTTCACCTGCCAGGACCCGCTCGTGATGCCCAACAACGGCTGCGGCTGCACCGGCGGGCCCGGCGAGCTGCTGGTGCTCGCGCTGGGGGCTTGGCTCGCGCGGCGTCGCGCCTGGGTGCGTCGGACGCGCTGAGCCTGGGTGGGTCGGTGCTCGTGGGCGCTGACGGCCTCGCGCCGTTCGTCGACCTCGCACGGGCGGCTATCCCTTCGCGCTGCGATGGTACGACCGCGCGTCCTCGGCAGCGCTTTCGACGGGCGACCGCGCTCGGGCGACGTCGGGCGGGTGAGGTGGCGCCTCCTCGCTGCGGGCAGCTCCTTGCTGCGCACGTGCGTGCCTGACAGCGAATGAGGGCACGGCAGGCACGGCCCGACGCTGGTGCCCGCTCGACCGCTGACGCGAGTCGGGCCGAGCGAGATTCAGCTGTCCCCGGAGTTGCACGAACTGGGCGTTGCGTGAGCGCCGCTGGTGTCTGCGACGGTGAAGTTGAGCGGCTCTTTCAGCGCCGCACGCGTGGCCACGACCAGCGTGCCGCGCGCCACGCGTCGCTCGAGTCGGACTGGGAGTATTAAGGTTCACCCTTTGGTCCTGGACACTCCCACGTCGCCAGAAGCTGGCCGACCGAGCTCAACGTGGTGCCCACGGGCGTTGATTCGCACGGCGTTGCTGCGCATTGAACCTTCGCGCTCGCGCCGAAGCGGCACGAGCGGCGAGAAAAACCACCTGTCCCACGCCCGCGAGTCGCCGAATGACGGGCCCACGTCGCACCAGGGTCGCTGGGGTGCCCGCCCCCGCCCCGCCGGCCACGCAAAGCCGCCGCGGGTGCTGGCCCTGCTGGTGCTGCTCGCCTCGAGCGTGGCCTGCGCCGAAGACGACCGCCCCTTCGCCCCCGACAAGGCGCTGCACTTCTCGGTCAGCGTGGGGCTCTCGGCGGCGGCCTACGCCGCCGCGGCGCTGCTTCACCAACCGGTCGAGGTGAAGCTGGCCACCGCGGTCGGCCTGTCGATCTTCGCCGGCGTGGCCAAAGAGCTCTACGACCTGCAGGGGTTCGGAGACCCCTCGCCGCTCGACCTGACCTGGGACCTGCTCGGCACCGCGGTGGGCGCCTTCACGGCCTGGCTCGTCGACTGGCTGGTGTTCAGCTAAGGGGGCAGTCGGAAGTCCGGCACGCTGACCACCCGCTCGAGCAGCTCGACCGCGCGCCCCGAGTGATCCGTCGCCAGGTGCACCACCACCGCGCTGGGGAAGCGCGAGGCATAGTCGTTGGCGTGGGTGGGCTCGTTGTCGAATGCCGCGATCAGCTGCCCCATGCCCTCGATGCGCTGGTGGGCGACGCGCTTCCACGTGTCGTCGCTCTCTTTGAGGGTGGGCTTCATCACCAGGTGCACGTTGCCGCCCGGCAGCGGCATGGCGCACTTCTTCAGGCAGGCCACCGTGCCGGCGCGCATCTCTTCGTGGCGACCGGTGACGTACGCCAGCTGCACTCCGGTCTTCACGCAGGCGGCGAGAAACTCACCCGCCCCGGGCACCTCGACGTCGTCGACGCAGTACTCGGAGGTGAAGAAGCGGTCGCTCCAGAAGGCCTTGGCGTCTTTGTAGACCGCCTCGGCCTCGGTGGGCGTCAGGCCGCAGGCGATCATCGCGGCCTTGAGGTCCCACCCCGAGACCCAGTGGCTGACGTCGCAGCGCTGCAGCGCGGCGAAGCCACGGGCCAGGCCGAACTCGCGCACGATGCGCGACTGCCGCGGGCGGTTGTCGAAGACGGTCGAGTCGAGGTCGAAGGCCAGCACCCCTTTGGCGCCGACCTTCTTCGCCTCGGCCAGCACCGCGCGCAGCGAGTGGGGCCAGTCTGACTTGATGCGATGAGCGTGATCCATGAGCGGTGACTTTCTAGAAGGGGCCCGCCTTACACCGGAACCACGGGCCGGGGGGCGTCGAAGCGCAGCATGCGCTTGATGCCGTTGCGATCGAGCACCAGGCGCACCAGCTGAAACTTCGAGCTGCGGTGGTCTCCGTCGTCGACGGTGAAGCGGAAGGCGAGATCGACCTGGTAGCTCTTCGCGGCCTTCACCTTGCCGACGGTGAAGTCTTCGAGGTCGACGTATTCGAGCGCCGACTCGGGGTCGTCCATGTCGCGGAGCATGCGGTCGACGTTGAGGCGAATGATGTCGGTGACGCCGGTGACGAAGCCGTCGCCCAGCCTGGGCAGCATCTCGGAGTCGAGCACGATCTTCTTCTGGTAGCGGATCACCGACTCGGAGACCTCGCCCAGGCCCACCGCGATGAAGTCGTCGGTGCGCCGCATGCGGACGATCTCTTCGGGCACCTTCACCGCGCCGGCGTAGTCGACCTTCTCCTGGCACACCCCCACGTCTTCGCGCGTCACCGGGTCGACGATGCGGGTGGTGCGGTCGGGGAGAAAGCGGCTCATGTACAGCGACAGAATTCGCCGGGCGCCCTCTTTGATGCGGTCTTTGAACATGTACCCGACCACGAGGATCACCGCGAAGTTGAGCGACACCTGCGGCACCCGGCTCTGCGCCAGAAACGCCACCCCGGTCGCGAACGCCATCGCCAGGCCGGCGGCCAGGGCGAAGATCGCCTCTTCCCAGTTGCGGCGGCCCGACGACCGCTGAACCTTCAGGAAGAGAATGTTCATGCAGAACTTCTTCAAGAGGCCGATGCGGTGCGTGTACTCCTCGTTGTCGCCGGTGGGGCTGATGATCGAGCGCAGCTGGTTCTCGCGCCGGTAGTCTTCTTCGTCGATCACCATCGACATCAGCTCTTTGCGCAGCTCGGCGTAGATTCCGGTGCGGGGCATCTGGTCCATCTGCACCACCGTCTTGCGGAAGAACTGCTCGACGGTGAGCGAGAGGTACTCGTCGACCAGGCGCATGCTGACCCGCGTCTTCTCGTCGAGGGGGTACTTGTCGATCAGCGCGCGCACCGCGGCGCGGTAACGGCGCAGCACGTCTTTCACCGACTGCACCGAGGTCTCGGCGAGCTGATCGAGCTCTTGCTCGGCGGGGTGGCTCGAGCCCGGGCCCTCTTTGCCCGCCGCCAGGCTGGTGCAGCGCTCGTGCATGCCCTTCGCGAAGCGGCGCAGGCCGCCGCGGAAGATGCACGACAGCATCTTGGCGTCGTAGACCACCTCTGACTCGGGGCCGAGCAGGCCCAGCGCCACCCGCTGCTCCAGCTGCGCCAGCGGTGACAGCTCGCTGCGCAGCAGCTCGTCGAACGAGAGCGTGGGGGTCTTGAGCCGCACGTAGTTGTGCAGGTCGGCGTAGAAGTCGTCGCGGGGCCACGTGTCCTGCGTCATGTTCAACGACGACGGCAGAAAGATGAACGCGTCGAGGTAGTACTCAGAGTCGGGGTCGTCGCCGCTCGGCTGGTACTCGAGCTTCAGCTCGAACTGCTTCCGATCGTGGATGTCCAGCCGGTTTTCGAGGAGCGGCTGGGCCTGCGTGGCGCCCATGCGAGAACGCGCATTCTATGTCACAAAGCTGTAACGCGCGCATCCAGGGGCCTGCTGGGGGTGAGTCAATACGCGCCCTTTGGTGACGCGGTTACCGGGGTCACACTGCTGCGTACAATCGCGAAGATGAGTGACCGCCAGCAGGTCGTGGAGCGCCTCGCCGCCGGAGAAGGCCTCGCCGACGCCGCGGGCCTGTCGTTGAGCGAGCTGCAGCCGCTGGTGGCGGCCGCCGAGGCCGCCTTCCAGCAGGGGCGCCTGCCGCTCGCCCGCCGGGTGTTCGCCGCGCTCGAGCGCCTCTTTCCCGACCGCGCCGCGTTCACCCTGCGCCGCGCCGCCTCCGAGGCGGGCGAGGGAGATCGCTTCGCCGCGCTGCAGTCGCTCGAGCGCCTGTTCGGCCGCGAGGCGGTGCTCGACTCCGAGACCTTGCGCCTCGCCCTGCAGCTGCAGGTCGCGCTGGTTCAGACCGGCGCGCAGGCGGTGCGGCGATGAGTGACCGGGCCGGCAGGCTGCCTCCTCAGGGCTTCGGGCCTGCCATTCAGTACCCGCCTCCGCAGGGGCCGCCCCCCCGGGGTCAAGCGCCGGTCACCGCGCGGGGTGTCGCTCCCGTCGCGCAGCCCGCGCCGACGGTGGTGCTGCCGGTTCAGGCGCCGCCCGCGCCGGTCGACGTGTATCGAATCGGAGCCCCGGCCCAGGGGGTCGACGCCGCCGCGCAGGTGCGCTCACAGGTGGCCCAGACGCTGGCCGCGCTCCAGCAGCTGCCGCTCAACCTGCCGGGAGTGGCCGATGAGCCCGCGCTCGCGCACGGCTCAGAGGCGCTCGGCAAGCTCGAGGGGCTCTACGCCGACGGGAAGATCGAACCGAGCGAGCTCGGCCCCCTCACCCGCTCTGCGCTGGCCATCGATGAGGTGCTGGCGATTCGCGACACCGGCGCGGTCGAAGGTCTGCCGCCCGCGCTGCGCCAGCGGCTCGACGCGCAGCTCTTCGACCCGCTCGCCCAGCTGAGCCGGCTGGCGCGGCGCCACGCCGATCGGGGCCTGAACGCGCAGCAGCCGAACCCCGCCTCCGCGCTGCTCGAGCGACTGTCGGGCCCCGCGCTGGTGCACCCCCAGCGCCCCGGGCCCGAGGGCCTGCTCCTCACCCGCAGCGGCGGCGCCGAGACCGACGGGGTCGAGGTGATTCAAGGGCAGTTCGCGCGCGCCGCGGTCTTCACCGACAAGGGGCACGACTACAAGTCGTACAACGAAGACGCGGCGGGCGCCGGAGCCATCGGCCGCACCTCGTTCATCATCACCTGCGACCAGGCGGGCGGCATGGGCAACGTCCCCGGGAAGGACGGCGCGGCGAGCGCGCTGGGCGCCTCGGCGCTCGAGTACGCCGCCCGGTGGATCGACGAGGGCCACGAACCGCACCGGGCGCTGGGTCACGCCGCCGACTGGGCCCACTCGGAGATTCAGAAGCTCAACGCGAAGCACCAGGTGATGTCGATCACCACGCTCTCGGGCGTGGTGGTGCGCGATCGCGTCGCGCACGTGATCAACTGCGGCGACTCGCAGGTGCTGCACTTCAGCCGCGACGGGCGTCTCAAGAACGCCGTCGAGACGGACAACATCATGGCGCTGATGGTCAAGGCGACCGGGCGCCCCAACGCCGGCATCGAGCGGGCCAACCAGATCGACGCCGGGCTCGGCACCGAGACCCCGCCGCCGTACCACCTCGAGAGCTGGCCGCTCGAGCCGGGCGACTACCTGGTGACGATCACCGACGGCGTGCTCGACGCGAACTTGAGCGGCGCCAAGAAGGCGATCGACGCCGGGCGGCCGTTCACCGAGTACCACGAAGACCTGACCCGCCGTGACCTCGGCACGTTGCTCGCAAAGAGCGCCACGCCCGAGCAGGCCACCGCCGACATCGCCACCTACGCCCTGCGCCAGGTGCTGGCCGGCGACGGCAAGGGCGACAACCTGGGCGTGGCGGTGCTGCAGGTCGCCTGAGCGGTGCTATAGGCCGCGGCCATGACCGCCGCCGCCGCGACTGCCTCCGCGCCGACCGAGCTGCCCACCGGGTTCAGAGCCCGGCGCACGCAGAACTGGGTTCTCGTTGGGCTGCTGTACTCGTTCTTCTACATGTCGCGGTACAACTTCTCCGCCGTCTCCACCGACATGATGGCGGTGCTGGGGTGGACCAAGGCCGAGCACCTCAGCATCTTCGAGACCATCTTCCCGTTCGTGTACGGGGTCTCGGTGGTGGTGAACGGGCCGATCGCCGATCGCATCGGCGGCAAGCGCGCATTCTTGATCGGCGCGGCCGGCGTGGTGGTGATGAACCTCGTCTTCGGCGCGTTCGGCTGGCTGGTGATGGCGCCGGCGGTGATGTCGGCCGACCACAAGGCGGTGCTCACCGCGGCGCAGTTCACGGGCGGCTTCGACGCCACCAGCCTGGCGTGGACCATGGCCATCGCCTGGGCGGTGAACGGCTACTTCCAGTCGTTCGGCGCCTTGTCGATCGTGAAGATCAACGCCCAGTGGTTCCCCATCAAAGAGCGCGGCACCTTCGCGGCGATCTTCGGCGTGCTGATTCGCTTCGGCCTGATTCTCTCGTTCTCGGGCTGCCCGCTCTTGGTGGCGTGGTTCGGCTGGCAGTGGGCCTTCTTCATCCCCGCGGGGTTCGTGGCGGTGATGTTCGTGCTGGTGCTGCTGTTCGTGGTCGAGAAGCCGGAAGACGCGGGCTACCCCCGGGTCGAGACGGGCGACGCGAGCGGCGGCGAGAGCACGGGCAAGGTCAGCGCCATCGGCATCTTCCTCAAGGTGCTCAGCAACCCGGTGATGCTCACCATCGCGGTCGGCTCGATGATGATCGGCATCGTGCGCCGCAGCATCATCGACACCTCTTGGTGGCCTGCGTACATGCGCGAGATGCACCACGTGGGCAAGACCGACTTCGCCTACCAGCTCACCTCGACCGGCATGGCGGTGACCGGCATCATCGGCGGCTTCGTGCTCGGCTGGGCGTCAGACCGGGTCTTCACGTCGCGGCGCGCGCCGGTGGTGGCGGTGGGCTTCATCGGCATGACCGCGTGCCTCGGCCTGTTCCTGCTCTCTGACGTGCTGGCGCTCGGCCCCATCGGTGCGGCGGCGTGCATCATGCTGCTGTCGTTCTTCATCAACGGCGCGCACGGCATGATCGGCGGAGCCGCCTCGATGGACTTCGGCGGCAAGAAGGGCGCAGCCACCGCGGCCGGGCTGTTCGACGGCATGCAGTACCTCGCCGCGGCGCCCATCGCTGGCTGGCTGGTGCCCCGCCTCACCGAGCACTACGGCTGGCAGGCGTGGAAGTACCTCACCATTCCGTGGGCGGTGCTGGGCTTTCTGGTGATGCTGCGCATCTGGAACGCGCTGCCCCGCTCGACCCCGGGTCACTGAAGGCCATGGCGCGCGGCACGCTGCGGCTGGTGCTCGCCTGCACCCTGCTCTCGTGCGCGGGCGCGGCCAAGGCGCGGCGCGCCGACCGGGGCAGCGTCGACTGGCAACCTTGGGAAGCCGAGACCTTCGAGCGGGCGCGCAGCGAGGGGCGCTACCTGCTGGTCGACTGCGCGGCCGAGTGGTGCCACTGGTGCCACGTGATGGACGACACGACCTACCGCGACCCGCGGGTGCTCGAGGCCCTCGAGAAGCGCTTCGTGGCGGTGAAGGTCGACATCGACGCCCGGCCGGATCTCGCCGAGCGCTACGGCGAGTGGGGCTGGCCCGCCACCATCGTGCTCAGCCCCGACGCGCAAGAGCTGGGCAAGTTTCGCGGCTACCTGCCGCCCGAGCGGCTGCTCGAGCAGCTGGGCCGGCTCGACGGCGCGGCGGCGCGCGCCACGGGCAGCGACGACGAAGCGCCGGGCATCGCGGTGAACGCGCTGGGCGGCGCGGTGAAGCACGCGCTCGAGCGGCTCGACTTCTTCTGGGACGAGCGCGACGGCAGCTGGGGCCTCAAGCGCAAGGTGCCGATCGGCATGAACGTGGTGTGGGAGCTCACCGCCGGCAACTCGCAGCGCGGGCTGTACACGCTCGAGAAGCAGCGCGCCCTGCTCGACCCGGTGTGGGGCGGCATCTACCAGTACTCGGCAGCGGAAGACTGGAACAGCCCCCACTACGAGAAGCTGATGACCTACCAGGCGCCCAACCTCGAGGCGTACGCGCTCGGAGCGGCGTTCAGCGGGCGGGCCGACTTTCGCGCCGCCTCGCGCGGCATCGTCGGCTACATCGCCGGCTTTCTCACCGCGCCCGACGGCACCTTCTACGTGAACCAGGACGCCGATCTGAACGCGCACCAGCGCGAGCAGGGCTTCGTCGAGGGCAAGCTGTACTACGCGAAGGCCGACCCCGAGCGCCGCGCGCTGGGGCTGCCCTGGGTCGACACCCACGTCTATGCCCGGGAGAACGGGCTGGCGCTGGCGGCGCTGGTGGCCTCGGGAGACCTCGACCGCGCGCGGCGCGCCGCCAACGTGCTGGTGCGCACCCACCTGACCTCGCGCGGCCAGGTGAAGCACGACCCCAAGGCGGTGAAGACGTTCTTCCTCGCAGACGCCGCGGCGCTGGGCCTGGGCTTCGCGCGCCTGGCCGAAGCGACCGGCGACGTGCAGTACGCCTGGGCCGCCAACCGCATCGCGCAAGGCATGCTCGAGAGCTTCGGCAGCAGCGGCGCGCTGTACGACTCGACGTCGGACCCCGAAGCCGCCGGAGTGTTCGCCCGGCGCCAGAAGCCGTTCGTGCACAACGTGGTGGCGGCGCGGCTGCTCGCGGCGGTGGGCATGAAGGAGCGCGGGCTCGAAGTGCTGGCGGGCATCTCGTCGACCGCGCGCATCGATGCCGAGGGCGCGTGGTTGGGCGAATACCTGCTCGCGGCGAAGGAGCTGGGAGCTTTCTAGCGCGGGCCGATACCCGGCGCGCTGCTTCGTTGGACGCTCCGGTCCGTGCTCATGGGCATACTGCGCCCACTCCGCGCGGTCCTCGCGTCCGCCTCGCATCGCTTGGGTCTCGACCCGCTGGCGCAATGCCCCGGAGAGCGCGTGCTCGACTGCCGCAGTCGCATTCGGGTTCGGCTGCGGCTGCGGCCTCGTCGGCTTCAGCGTTGGCGCGCCAGCCAGCGGTGCAGCGCGAGCTCGGTCTTGGCGTCTTGAACCTCACCGCTGGCGATCGCGGCGGCCAGCGACTCGAAGGTGCGCCACCTTGGGGGCGGCGACTCTTCGAGCGGAGAGCCGTCACCTTCGGGGGTGACCACCTCTTTGCCGGTCACCTCGACCGCGCAGAGGAAGATCTTCTCGCTCACGATGCCCGGCGCGACGAAGAACGGCGGGCCCAGCAGCACGATGTCGGCTGGCGCCACCACGATGCCGGCCTCTTCGCGCACCTCTTCGGCGGCGCGGTGCTTGAGGCCCGCCTCGCCATGGTCGGTGGTCTCGAGCAGCCCGGCGACGATCTCTTCGCAGTACAGGTGCGAGCGCCCGTCGGGCAGCGGCTGCTCTTTGTCTTTGCGGAAGTAGGCCGCGGGCCTCAGGTTCATGCGGGTCAGCACCTCTGCGCCGCGGACCACCAGCACCGCCACCGCGTCGAGCCGGGGCCGATCGACCACGTCGACCCGGTAGACGGGCGAGGTCGAGCCGTCGGTTCGACGGTTGCGCACCCTCAGCCGACGAACCTGCAAAAACCCCTCGTCACACCGGCCGGTTGAAGTGAAGTCTTCGATGACCTCGATCGCGTTGACCGTCATGGCGGCGGGCCTTTACCAGAAGCCGCGCAGCGCGTATTTGTCTCGCCCCCGTGAGACTGCTTCGGCTCGCCGTGTTCGCTTCGAGTGTGCTGGCCGTCTCGTGCTTCCCGTTGCTGCCGGGGCAGGACTCGGATCTGTCGGGCCAGGAGGTTCGCCTCACCTTCCTGCACACCTCTGACATTCACTCGCGCCTGCTGCCGTACGACTTCGCGCCGCTGAAGACCGACACCGACCTGGGCCTGATTCCCGAGGCGGGCCCGTTCGGTGGCGTCACCCGGCTGGCCTCGCTCATCAAGCGCGAGCGCGCGAACGCCGACCGCGTGATTCACCTCGACTCGGGCGACTCGTTCGAGGGCGCTCCGATCTTCAACGTCAACAAGGGTGAGGCCGAGTACCGCTTTCTCTCGCAGGTGCACGTCGACGCCGCGGTGATCGGCAACCACGAGTTCGACTTGGGCGCCCTGAACTTCACCAACCAGGCGAAGAACAACGCCACCTTCCCCGTTCTGGCGGCGAACTACTTCTGGGACGACCCCAAGCAGCTCGACTCGAACAAGACCGCGCTCTACACCCAGCCGTACACCCTCAAGAACATCGGCGGCGTTCGCGTCGGCATCATCGGCATGGCGAACCTGGGGTCGCTCAACTCGATCGTCGAAGGCGGCAACTCGCTGCAGGTGACCCCGCTCGAGCAGAACGAGGCGGCGCGCGGCTACGTCGAGCTGCTCAAGCCGCTCACCGACCTGGTGGTGATCGTCAGCCACGCGGGCCTCACCGAAGATCAAGACCTGATTCAGGGCTACGAGGCCTTCTACGAGTACGGCCGCGCGAAGTCGTTCATCGAGCGCAGCTACCAGCCGTGGCAGGTGCTCGAGTGGTTCGGCGAAGAAGGCGCGGCCAACACCGTGGTGCGCGTCTTCATACCCGGCGTGATCGGCGTCGACCTGATTCTCGGTGGGCACCTGCACATCATCTTGAACCCGCCGCAGAAGCTGGTCGACCCGTCGGGCCGGCAGGTGATTCTCGCGCACGGCGGCGCCTTCTCGAAGTACCTGGGCCGCCTCGACGTGGTGGTGCAGATGCCGCCCAAGGAAGGCGCCACCGAGATGGCCGAGGTGGTGAGCCACGACTACCGCGTGTTCCCGGTCGACAGCCTGTGGTGCAACGAGGCGCTGCACCGCTACTACACCGAGAAGTTCTGGGCGCCGGGCGCGTTCGCGGCCGACCCGCAGGTGCGCGCCGGCATCGCCGAGTGCACGCGCCTCGAAGACCCCGACACCACCCAGCTGCTGCTGCCGTACGTGGTGGGCCTCGACGTGTCGCTGAACCTCACCTCGCTGTTCGGCTACGCGCCGCGCGACATCGCCCGCCGCAACAACTCGAGCGGCGGCGACAGCCCGCTCGGCAACCTGTGCGCCGACTCGATGCGCAAGCGCAAGCGCGTCGAGGCCGAGGTGGCGGTCACCAACTCGCTGGGCATTCGCGACAACCTCTACGCCGGGCCGCTCACCCAGGAGTCGATGTTCAACGTGTTCCCCTTCGAGAACACCATCAACGTGATGTACCTGAGCGGCGGCGAGATGCAGGAGATGCTCGACTTCATCGCCGAGCGCTCGGCGGAGCGCGGCTGCGTGAGCCAGGCGCAGGTCTCGGGCATTCGCTTCACGATGGACTGTGCCCAGGTGCAGCTGAACAACCAGCGCACCCCGTGCGACCCCAGCCGCAGCGGCGCCGACAACGGCAAAGACTGCCCGGGCAACCGCGACAACCGCGCGCCGTGGCAGTGCATCGACGACGGCCTGGGCGGCGGCCGCTGCTGGGCGCACTCGGGCGTCGACGTGAGCATCAACGGTCAGCCGCTCGACACCTTCACCACGTACCGGGTGGCGGTGAACGACTACATCGCCAAGGGCGGCTCGGGCTTCACCGTGCTCAAGCGCAACACCACCCGGGTCGAGACCGGCATCCCCCTGCGTGATTCGCTGATCGGCTACATGCAGGGCTTCTGCAGCTGCGAAGACCTGCTCGCCGACCACCGCGACTCGTTCGGCAACGTGATCGGCAAGCACGACCAGCTGTGCGGCACGCTGCTCGACGGCCAGTGGGTGGTCGACTCGCAGGTCTTGAGCTACTGCCGCGGGGCGCAGAAGTTTCAAGACGCCCTCACCTCTCGCGAGGGCCTGCCCTGCTCGTGCGCCGAGGTGTTCCGCAGCGACACCAAGGCGTGCGGAGAGAGCGTCGACTTCAACGTGGCCCGCACCTACTGCTTCACCCAGCTCAAGACCGCGGCGGCAGGCGCCGGCGGCCCCAACCTAGGCAAGTGCCAGTGCGTCGACGCGCTGGCGGGCAACCCGCTGTGCGGCAACGTCACCAGCGAAGTGCGGGCCTTCTGTGAGAACCCCTCGAAGATGGCGGTCGCCATCGGCGTCGAGGATGCCCGCATCAAACGGAGGGTGAAATGACCTCTCGCGCGCTGGTGTCGTTCGCGGTCTTCGCCGTGCTGCTCGATGGCTGCAACTGCACCAAGATCGAGGTGCCCGAGCAGAGCCCGCTGTCGTCGTTCGACGTGAAGACGCTCGACTTCTACCTCGACAACGTCGGCATTCCCCAGAAGCTGCCGGTGGTCGAGATCTGCGCCGACCGCTACGGCGGCGACAGCGCGGTGCCGAACGAGCTTCGGGGCACCAAAGACTGCCCGTATGCGATGGCGCGCGGCGAGATTCAGATCTCGGTGCAGGCCACCGCGCTCGATCTGCACGGTCAGCCCGCCAAGGGCTTCAACGGCCCGGTCTCGTTTCGGGTGGTGCCCGGAGACCTGACCGGCGACTACGCGTTTCGCTGGGCGCCCGCCGACGGGGGCACCGCGCTGGGCACGCTGAAGACCAACCACCAGTACGGCCAGGTGCGGGTGTGGGCCGAGCACGCGCCGCCCAAGCTCATCTACTCTGACGGTGGCTACGGCGGCTCGGTCGACCAGCTGCCCAAAGACCCGGTGCCCCCCGAGAAGTGGACGTACGCCACCGGCCTGTCGCCGATCGTGTACTTCGAAGAGCCGACCCTGGCGCGCCTGCAGATTCCCGACGATCTCGACAACCGCAGCTCGCCGCTGGTGGGCGAGTTTCTCACCATCGGCAAGCGCCCCGAGTCGGGCAGCAAGCAGCTGCAGTCGTGCACCAATGATCCGGCGCGCGACGGCCAGGTGGTGAAGATGGTGGTGACCGGCACCGACCCCACCGGCTTCTTCGTCACCGACGTCACCGCCTGCCGCCAGGTGGAAGAGGCGACCGCGCGCCCTCACGAGCCGCTCGAGGCGTGCGTGGGCGGCAAGTGCGAGGTGAGCCAGCTCACCTGCAGCTCGTCGGCGCAGTGCAAGCGTTACGGCCCCGGCACCTTCGGCCACATGTTCATCTACAACTACTCGTTTCCCGACGGGCTCGACACCGGCGACCTGCTGTGGACGCTGTCGGGGAGCGTGCAGGAGTTCACCTCGACCACCCAGCTCACCTTCCCCTCGTGGACGATCGCCGAGCGGGTGCACATGCTGCCGCAGACCGAGTGGAACAAGTACCTCGACCAGGTTGCCATCGTCGACATCACCGGGCGCATGTGCGGCATCGACGACGCCGCGGTGCCGTTTCTCACCGACTCGCTGTGCGGCCACAACAAGCGCAACCTGAAGATGGAGGCCAACGAGTCGGGCATGGTGCGGGTGCGCAACGTGCGCTTCCCCAAGGTGTTCGTGAACTGCGACCAGAACTCTGACGGCACGGTGCCGTTCTTCTGCGAGCAGACCGACTCGACCGGCAAGTGGATCTGGGGCTCGTGTGCCTTCGGAGAGGTCGAGCCCGAGCTCGATCGCGTCGAGCGCACCTGCAATCACGACTGCGTCGTGGGCCTGAACCAGTACTCCGACACCATCTGCTCGGAAGAGTCGACCTTCGTGGGCTTCGGGCAGTTCGTGGTCGAGCTGACCCCGCCCGGCTACCCGGGTGGCCCGCTCGACTCGAGCCTCTCGGCCCGCTACCAGGAGCTGAGCCTGAGCAGCGCGCTGGCCGCGCCGGTGACGCCCTACGCTGCCGGCAGCCCGGTGGTGTTGGCGTGCAATGCGCCGGCGCACTTCCGCTTCGGCGACGGCACCGCGGTCGACGACAGCGACCCGGTGGTGGTGCGCGATCAGCTGATCCGCCACACGCTGCAGCCGGGCGAGACCAAGGTGGCGGTGGTCGCCGAGGGCACGGTGCCGGCCGATGCGCGCTGCAGCATCTCGATCGATCCCCGCATTCGCATCAACCTGATCACCAAAGACGCGCTGCCCGATCTGCAGCCCAACTGCCGCGAAGACGACTCCGACGCCACCAAGGCGGCGAACTGTCACGCCATGCACGAGGCGACCTTCGACGTGGTGGGCCACCTGCGACAGGTTCAGCCGGCGCGGCCGCGCTGGGTGATTCTGCCGCGCGATGCCGACGACGTGTGCTGTCACCCGGGCCCGGGGCTGGCCTGCCCGAAGCCGATCAAGCAGTGCGGTGGCCTGAGTCCATGATTTAGCCGTAGCCGTAGCCGTTCATCGAGGGAGGGGCAGTCTTGAAAACGCAGTGGAAACTCGTGGCGCTCACGCTGGTGGTCTGCTCGGCGGCTCAGGCCGGCGACTTCGTCGACACGCGACTGTCGTTCGTGTTCGCCGACGACAACGTGCTGGCCAAGTCGGGTGAGACGACCCCCAACAGCCCCACCGCGGGGTTCGGCGCCGGCAATCAGAACACGCTCTTCTTCGATAACTTCAACACCAAGTTCACCGGGTTCGAGTCGCTGTCGAACCTGACGCTGTACAAGAAGTCGCCGTCGTTCTTCGAGGGCTTCACCGCCGAAGCGGCGCTCTCGGTGCTGCTGCTGGTACGGCCGGCGGGCACCATCGATTTCAGAGACAACTCGAGCTACGTGCGCCTCAACTGGACGCCGTCGGGCTGGGGCGAGCGCGAGGGCGTCTCGTTCACCGGCTTCCCAGTGTCGGCCGACCGGTTTCGGCTGGGCTACGCGTACAAGATCTCGTGGGGCGGCAGCGACATCTTCACCCCCAACGCGCAGAACGACGGCGTGCCGGGCGCGCGAATCCAGATCACGAGAGACACCTGGTACGCGTTCGCGGGCATGAAGACGGGCCTGCTGCTGAACGACGTCATCAACGAGAAAGAGCGCGTCTACGGCGGCATGGCGGGCTTCGGCATCGACGTGACTCCGTTTCTGCGCATCGAGGCGGGCGGCGGCTACTTCCAGAAGGGCAACGTGCCGGGCCTGCAGGGCATCGTGGCGCCGGTGAACTCGGCGGGCGGCTCGGCCGAGATCGTGTTCCACAAGGGCGCTCCGGTGGGCACCAGCATCGACTTCCGCCTGTACCGAAACGACCCCGAGGTGTTCGAGAAGTTCTTCGCCCCCGAGCAGTACCCGGGCGGGCTGGCGGTGACGGTGTCGGCCGAGGGCAGCTATCTGACCCAGACGCTGGCGAGCCCCGACGTGTTCGCGAAGACCCAGTTCCAGTCGGCGCAGGCGATCGCGCTGCAGGCGCGGCTCAAGTACAACTTCATGCGCATCAGCTTTCTCGGGCTCTACCGCTCGCTGTCGTTCATTCAGTTCAACGTGCCCAGCCTGACCCCGTTCAAAGACTTTCCGGCGGGCAGCACGCTGACCCCCGAGGCGTTCGGAGCGATCGGCTTCGATTGGCACTTCCCCGCGCTGCACTTCACGCCCGGCATCATCGGCGGCGTGCAGCTGCCCGCGACGTTCAAGGCGCCCAGCACGGTGCTGGGCGGCAACACCCCGCCCGCCGGCCTGACCGGCTCGCGCACGCTGGTGGTTCGCGACGTGAACCAGTTCGCGATTCTGCCCACCAACACCAGCGCCAGGCCGATCGTCTCGGTGAAGCTGAACTTCCGCCTCGACATCTCGGACTACTTCGCCGCCATCGGCGAGGCCTATTACACGTACGACAACAACCGCACGACGTTCAAAGACAGCGTCAGCGGCATCGCCGAGCCGAGCTTCGAGAAGCCGCACGCGGTGGGCTTCAACGCCATCGTGCAAGCGCGGTTCTAAAGAGGCGAGCCGACCCTGGCCGATCTCTTCGTGCGGCTGTGGTCCGCCCTCACGGCCAGACTCCGGCCACTCCGGTCGGTCCTCTCCCGCGCCTCGACCTCGGCTCAGGCTCGCCTCGTCTTGCGCTCTGCCAGGCCGAGCCCTCTACAGACCCAGCTGCTTGGCGATGATCTCGGTCATGATCTCGCTGGTGCCGCCGCCGATGGGCCCCAGGCGAGCGTCGCGCCAGTGCCGCTGCACGTCGTACTCCATCATGTACCCCGCCCCGCCGTGCAGCTGCAGGGCCTGATCGGCGAGGCGGCAGCACATCTCGGTGGCGACCTTCTTCGCCATCGCGGTCTGCGCGAGCGCGTACTCGCCGCCCGCGTGCAGCCGAAGCGCGTGGTAGGTCAGCTGGCGCGCGGCCTCGAGCTCGGTGGCCATCTCGGCGAGCTTGTGGCGCGTCACCTGGAACTCGGCGATCGACTTGCCGAAGGCCTTGCGGTCGCGCGTGTAGCTGATCGCCCCCTGCAAGATGTCGTCGGCGGCGCCGACGGCGCCGAGCGCCATCGCGATGCGCTCCCACTCGAAGTTGCCCATGATCTGGTAGAAGCCCGCGCCCTCGTCGCCGAGGCGGTTGGCCACCGGTACGCGGCACTCTTCGAAGTGAAGCTCGCCGGTGTCTGACGCGCGCCAGCCGAGCTTCTTGAGCTTCTTCGAGACGCCGAAGCCCTGGGTGCCCTTCTCCACCACCAGCAGCGAGAGCCCCTGGTGGCCCTTGGTCGGGTCGGTCTTCACCGCGAGCACCACGAAGTCACAGCGCACGCCGTTGGTGATGTACGTCTTGCTGCCGTTGACGACGTAGTGGTCGCCGTCGCGGCGCGCGGTGGTCAGCAGCCCGGCCACGTCGCTGCCGGCCGAGGGCTCGGTGATGCCGAGCGCGCCGATCTTCTCGCCGCGAATCGCAGGGGCGAGAAACCGCCGCTTCTGCTCGTCGGTGCCGTAGCGCCAGAGGGGCCCGGTGCTGATGGTGAACTGCGCACCCAGGCCGGCCGCGACGCCGCCGCTGCCGCACTTCGCCAGCTCTTCGAGCAGCACCGCCTCGAACAAGGGCCCGGCGTCGCTGCCGCCGTACTCGACGGGGTAGCGCAGGCCCAGCAGGCCCAGCTCGGCGCAACGCGGGTACAGCGCGCGGGGAAACTCTTCGGCCTCTTCCCACCTCGCGGCGTGGGGCTTGAGCTCGCGCTCGACGAACTGCTTCACGGTGCTTCGAAACGCCTCGTGCTCTTCGCCGAACAGCCCGTAGCCGGATGCGCTCATGGGTGAGGTCTAAATCACTGGTGGTGCATGATCGAGCCGGCGACGACCTGCCCGCCGACGGCCCAGACGTCGGTCGGGCTGGAGCCCCAGAGCGCCCGCATCGAGTAGGCGACGTTGAGGCCCATGAAGGTCCAGGCGGCGCCGTCCCAGTGAACGAAGGCCGACATGCCGAGGCCGACGGCCCAGAGGTGCGAGGGGCTGCTGCCCCAGAGGCCGAGCAGGTCGTTGCCCTGGTTGCTGCTGATGCCGCTCCACGAGGTGCCGTCCCAGTGCAGCATGATGCCGGAGTAGCCGGTGACCCAGACGTCGTCGGCGGCGGAGACCCAGATTGCGTAGAGCGGCAGGTTGGTGCCGCTGACGGTCGACGACCAGGAGGTGCCGTTCCAGTGAAGGAGGGTGCCGGCGTAGCCGACGGCCCAGAGATCGGTGGCGCTGGCGCCCGCGATGCGGAAGAGCGGCTGGGTGGTGCCGCTGGCGGAAGGCGCCCACGAAGTCCCGCTCCAGTGGAGGATGGTGCCGTGGTCGCCGACGGCCCAGAGGTCTGAAGCCGAGCGGCCCCAGATGCCGTTGAGCGTCTCGGTGGTGCCGCTCGAGACGGTGGCCCACGCGGTGCCGTTCCACCGAATGACGGTGCCCATCTCGCCGACGGCCCAGGCGTCGGTCGGGCTGAAGGCGACCACGTCGCGGAGATCGAGGCTGGTGCCCAGGGGTGTCGCGACCACGTCCCACTTCGCGCCGTCGAAGTGTCTGACGGCGCCGAGCGTGCCGACGGCCCAGATGTCGGAGGCGCTGGTGCCGGTGATGGCGTCGAGGCGCCCCGACGCATGGGTGCCGAAGCTCGACCAGGCGGAGCCGTTCCAACGGACGACGGCTCCATTGGCCCCGGCCGCCCAGAGCGCGGACGAGGTGGTGCCGGCGAGCCCGTAGAGGCCGGCGGCCTGGCCGGTCGAGACGGCTGTCCAGCTGGCGCCGTCCCAGTGCCACGAGTTGCCGGCTGAGCCGACGGCCCAGACGTCGGAGGCAGAGAAGCCCCTCAGCGCGATGAACGAAGAGGTGGTGCCGGTGGTCATGGTGGAGAACGCGGTGCCGTTCCACCGGCGTACGGTGCCGCTGTCACCTGCGATGATGACGTCGTTGGCGGCGAGCGGAGCGATGGCGCGCACGGTGGCGCTCCCGGTGTTGGCGATGCTCGCCCAGGCGGTGCCGTTGAAGTGGCGCACGGTGGAGCTGGCCCCGGCGAGCCAGACGTCGTTGGCGGCCCGGCCGGAGAGCGCGAAGAGATCGACGGTGACGCCGCTGACGACGATCGACCAGCTCGAGCCGTTGAAGTGAATGAGACGGCCTGCGGCGCCGGCGGCCCAGACGTCGGTGGCCGAGCTGCCCCAGACTGCGTAGAGGTGATCGGTGGTGGGCGAGGTGGTCGCGAGCCACGCGGTGCCGTTCCAGTGGGAAATGCGGCCACCCGCTCCGACGGCCCAGACGTCGTTCGTGGCGGAGCCCCAGAGCGCGAGCACCTGGTACTGGCCGGCCGGGTACTGGGTCGTGGTGGTGCCGCTCGACCTCAGCAGCGTGTCGACGCTCGCGATCCACACGTCGTTGGCCGCCGACGCCCAGACGGCGCGGTGCTCGGCCGATGTCGGCCAGACCGACCAGCTGCCGGGTGGCTTCACGGGCGCGCCGGTCCACACCGTGACCTGCTGCGAGCCCGAGGTCGTGTCGGAGACCGAATCGACGAACAGGTAGTACGTACCGCTGCGCAGGTTGTCGACGGTGAGCGTCTCGGCAGCCCCCGGCCCCGCGGCGTTCGTACAGGTGAGCGTGATCGGCATGCCGGTGGTGCATGGCGAGTCGCGCAGGTAAAGCACCGTGTCGACTCCGGCGGTCGGCTGCGCCGTGATCGAGAGCTGGCTCGTGGTGTCGAGGGTGATTGCGTACGCGGCCTCGCGCCCCGAGGGCTGCGCGCCGCAGGCCCGCCCGAGGTAGCGCGCCCCGCTCGATGTGGTGTCGACCGACAGCGTGCGCTGAAAGCCACCGTCGAGGAGGTTCGGGAACGAAGTGTTCACCGTCTGCGGTGCTGAGCAGGTGTCGGGCCCGATGGCCCCGCCTGCGGTGCCGCCCGCGCTTCCACCCGCGGTGCCGCCGCCGCTTCCACCCGCGGTGCCGCCGCCGCTTCCACCCGCGGTGCCGCCGCCGCTTCCACCCGCGGTGCCGCCGCTGCTTCCACCCGCGGTGCCGCCGGCGTTTCCGCCCGCAGTGCCGCCGGCGTTTCCACCCGCGGCGCCGCCGGCGACTCCGCCGGCGCTCCCGCCTGCGGTGCCGCCGCCGTCTCCGCCGTCTCCGCCAGCAGCGCCGCCGCCCGCTGTGCCACCGCCGGGGTCACCCGCGCAGGAGAAGCCGACCACGAGGACACCTGCGAGCAGCAGCGCGCGAGCGGACATGCGCTGCACGTACGTCGGGCACACGCTGCAGACAAGTGGCGGGGCGCCCACGTGGACGAAGAGAGACACCCTGCGACCTGAACGGCACGCGCTCGGTGAGTCTGGCGCCGGCGGGCCGAGGGGGCTAAGCCCGTCGGGCATGCGAGCCCTGCTCATCGTCGCCGCCGCCATCGTGCTGTGGCCGACACGTTCAAACGCCTGAGGCGTCACCGCCCCCGTCGGTCCGACGGGGCTCGCGCAGCGGTGCACCGGAGAGCACGCCGACGGCGAAGCGCTGCCCACGCGGCGCGTCTCAATCAGCGTCGGCGGCTCGCGCACCGCCCTGCTGGTCGGCGGCGACCGCGTGGCGACCGAGAAGGTGGCGGTCAGCGCAGGCTTCGAGCAGCACCTCGGAGACCGCCACACCTTCGTGGCCGGCGCCGGAGCCGTGGTGGCCGGCTCGCTCGAGTACCCCGATCGCCGGCACTACGAGCTGGGCACGGGTGCGACGGCCTGGGTCGGGTACGGTTTTCTCATCGTGCGGCCGAAAGGCGCGGTGCCCTTCGTGAGCGCGTCGGCGACGCTCTCGGGGGCGTGGGCGCCGACCCGCCTGGGCGACTACGTGGCGGTCGACCTTCGTGCGGCGGCGACGATGGGCTGGGTGCTGTACGACCGCTTTAGCCCGTACCTGGCGGCGCGCGCCTTTGGGGGCCCGGTGTTCTGGGCCAGCCGGGTGAGCGGCGACGCCTACCACTACCAGCTGGGGGCCGGTTTCGTGCTCGGGCTGACCGGCGGTCTGGATCTGACGTGCGAGATCGTCCCCTTCGGCGAACAGTCGCTGTCGCTCGGAATGGGCCTGAGCTTCTGAACTCGCTTGACGCTTCCCCGACCCCGATGCGTATAAGCCCCTCAGTCGTTGCAGTCAGGGCGCCATAGCCAAGTGGTAAGGCAAGGGTCTGCAAAACCCTCATTCCCCGGTTCGAATCCGGGTGGCGCCTCTCAGTTGCCGCCGTCTCCTGGTGTGAGCACGACCTGATTCGGGGTCAATTGGGCGCCAGCACAGCACCCCTCGAACCGACTCACCGACGCCGGCACATCGAGAGTCTGGAACCCAGGAGCGGAGACCCGAATGGTGTAGCTCCCCGCGTCCAAATGCCCGCGTACCAGAAGCAATCGGTCTCGGGGTTGACGGTGCTGGGCGTGCACTGGCCGGAGCCGGTTCCCTCGCCCAACTCGACGATGAACGCGTGGGTGTCTGCGACCGCCCCGCCATCGGGGGCCCCGCTCACGGCAAGCGTGATGGACGCCGCGGGGCACGCGCACGGGCCGCAGGTGAAGCACCCCTGAAGGGCCGCGAGGACAAGCAGGGGCAGACCGAAATGCACCAGGGAGCGGCCGGTTCGATTCATGACTTCCCTCGTGAACGGCGGAGTGGGACCGAGAAACGGCCGGCGTGCTGCAAACCCAGATCCGCGCATACGTGCGCCCAACGCGAGGCTTCGGTGCGTGAATGCACCACCTCGAGCCACGCTTCGTGCGGCGCCGATGTCGTGCTCCACCGTGTCGGGGTCGCGACGGCTCTCCTGGGTCGCCGCTCATCGACGAGTGTGCATCGGCTAGGTGCCACGACCCGCTCGCGATGAGGAGCCGGTGCCCCAGTGGCCGACGGTCGGCGATTTTGTTCCGCCATGAGCGCAAGAGGGGTCCGCGTTTGGGTGCTGGGCGCGTTGCTCCTGGGCGGTTGCTCGAGCGGCCAATCGCCGTGCTACTGCCCGTCATACGTCGATTGTTTCTACAAGACGGGTGGCGCCCCTCAGAGCCTCGAAGCCACATACGGGCCGATGGGCACGTGCTGGGCCACCGAAGGCGCGGTGGGCCCCTGTTGCCAGCACTGCAACGCGGAGGTCGCAAAGCTCAAGACGAACCCAGCAGCGATCGACGCGGGGTGTACCTTTGATCGCGCCGTTCCGTTCGGGTGAAGAGGCACCGAAGCGTTCGCGGTGTGCCTTTCGCCGGCGTGAGCCAATTCCGCGCGGCAACGATGTCGTGCTCCACCATGTTAGACAGCGCACCCTCGACGTGAGCGCACGAACTTCGAAGCTGGGCAGCATCTCGTGATCGCCGCGCTCGCACTGCTGCTCGCCCTGAATAGCGGCGACCTCGAGCTCCCGCCCCCGCCGACCGAGAGCGCCAAGCGCCTCGACTTCAAGAACGGCGACCCGCTGGTGCCGGTGCGGCTGATGGAGAACACCGCCGAGGTCACCTTCGCCTCGAAGGGGCGCCTCAAGCTCAAGCTCTCAGGCGAGCCCGAGAAGACCGTCGAAGGCCCCGCGGGCGCCAGGTGGAGGGTGCGCCGCGTGAAGGGCACCCCGGCCGCGGTGCGCGCGCGCATTCAGATCGCCGAGCTGGTGTTCGCTGACAAAGAGGGCCTCGAGGCCGCCAAGACCGAGTGGGTCGGCAAGGGCCTCAAGGTTCGCACCCAGGTGCTGGGGCAGGTGTTCGGCATCGCCGGCAAGGTGATCGACAACCGGCGCTACCTCTTGCTCATCGACGAGCCGCTGCAGACGCCAGAGAAGCTGGCGCCGCGGCAGGCGCAGGTGCTGGCCGACCTCGGCATTCGCACCACGCTGTTCGAGCAGGTCGACACGCCGGCGCACCTCGAGCTCGAGCTGCTCTCTGACGACGGCAGCGTGGTGGCGACCGCCAAAGACAAGATCTCGGTCGAGTCTCCCGACGCGCTGCCCATCGAGGTGCAGAAGGTCGAGTACGCGGTGGGCTACGACAACCACGGCTACGAAGACCGCGCCTTTCGCGGCGCGCTGCAGCTGATGCCCGACCGTGCCGGCATGCTGGCGGTGGTGAACCTGGTGTCGCTCGAAGATCTGCTCAAGGGCCTGGTGCCGAGCGAGATCTTCGCCAAGGCCCACCCCGAGGCGCTCAAGGCCCAGGCGGTGACCGCGCGCAGCGAGGTGCTGGCGAAGGTGGGCCTCAAGCACCTCGCCGACCCGTACCTGCTCTGCACCGAGCAGCACTGCGCGGTGTACCGCGGCATCGCCTCGGAGCAGGCCTCGACCACCGCCGCCGTCGAGGCCACCGCCGGCGAAGGCCTGTTCGCCAAAGACGGCCACCTGGTCGACGCCACCTACAGCGCCGTCTGCGGCGGCCACACCGAGAACAACGAGATCGTCTGGGGCGGCCCACCCAACCCCTCGCTGCGCGGCGTGCCCGACACCCTGCCCGGCAAGAAGTCGGTCGCCTCGCCCTCGAAGGGCCTGGGCGCCTTTCTCGCCGCCGACGCCGCCGCAGCCTGCAAGCTGTCGAGCTTCGCGCAGCCCACCAAGTACCGCTGGGAGAAGCGCTTCACCGCCAAAGACGTCGACGAGAAGGTGGCGTCACTGAACGTGGGCACGGTCTTCGCGATGAACGTCACCGAACGGGGCGTGTCGGGCCGCGCCCGGCTGCTCAGCATCTCGGGCGACCAGGGCGCCAACGTGGTGCGCGGCGAGCTCAACATTCGCAAGCTGTTCGGCATGCTCAACAGCGCGATGTTCGAGGTGCGGGCCGAGAAAGACCCCAAGGGCCGCCCCACCGGGTGGATCTTCACCGGCGGCGGGTGGGGTCACGGCGTCGGCATGTGTCAGACCGGTGCGATCGGCCGCGCCGAAGCCGGGCAGAACTACCGGGAAATTCTGGGCCACTACTACAGTGGCGCACAGGTCGCGCGCATCTACTGACGTCGGGATGCCTCGAAGGCAGCCAACCGTTAGTATCAGCACGTGATTCTGCTTCCGCGCGAGCGAAAGAGCGAACGCCGCGCCGGCATGAAGAGAAGCCTTCTCGCCACCCTGCTGGCTCTGGGTGGGCACGGGCTCTTTCTGCTCTTCATTCTCTTCGTCTCGCTGCTGCAGCTGCACCTGCCGCCGATGAAGCGGGTGCCCACCAAGAGCGCAGTGTCGCTGCGCGGAGTGCCGGCCCAGCAGTGGGCGCAGAACCGCGGCGACCCCAGACAGCAGCAAGACGACAAGAACCAGACCGCCCAGCGCGAGCGGAAGAAGGAAGAGAAGAAGCCCGACCCCGAGAAAGACCCCAAGGGTCAGGTGGTGGCCGTGTCTCCGGGCAACGACCAGGTCGACCCGAACGCCAAGTACGTCAGCGAGACCTCGAACAAGGTGCAGAAAGAGTCGCGCGCCAAAGAGACCTCGGCCTTCTACCGCAACGCGATGCCCAAGCGGACCTCGCCCAACCCGCAAGAGGGCAACGGCGCCGACAGCGTCGACAAGGCGCAGGTCTCGGGCAACAACGGCATCGGGCAAGACGACCGGCCGCTGCGCGAAGGCAAGCAGCAGCAGATGATCGAAGTGCCCGACGTGAAGAAGCGCTCGGAGATCGCGATGCGCAACACCAGCCCGAGCAAGAACGGCGCTGACGTGTCGAACCGCACCGAGACCGAGGCGGTGCAGGGCAACTCCGACCGGCTGAAGATTCAGCCCGGCGCCCAGGGTGGCGGAGAAGACCAGAGCGAGGGCCGCACCGGCACCCCGGGCGTCGCCAACCTGCTGCCTTCGCCCGCGGTGCTCGACAAGATCACCGGCGCGGCGGCCAACGATCACCTCGAAGACGTCGACGAGGGCGAGGGCACCTACCTCAACACCAAAGAGTGGAAGTTCGCCTCGTTCTTCAACCGGGTGAAGCAGAGCGTCAGCCAGCAGTGGAACCCGGGGCAGCAGCTGCGCCTGCGAGATCCCACCGGCAACATCTACGGCGGCCGCGACCGCTACACCGTGCTCGCCGTCACGCTCAACAACAACGGCAACGTGCGCGAGATCTACGTCGAGAAGAGCTGCGGCCTCGATTTCCTCGACCTCGAGGCGATTCAGGCCTTCGAGCGCTCCCAGCCCTTCCCCAACCCGCCCCCCGGCCTGGTGCAGGCCGACTCGTCGGTGCGCTTTCAGTTCGGCTTCTTCCTCGAGATGAGCGGCCGGCCGCGCATGCGCCTGTTCCGCGCTCAAGACTGAGTCTGCTCAGCTGCCCTTCGGCCCCTCGAGCGGCAGGCGCACCTCGAACGTGGTGCCCTTGCCGGGCTTCGACTTGAAGCCGACCGTGCCGCCGTGCTCCTCGGCGATCGCCTTGACGATCGCCAGACCCAACCCGGTGCCGCTCTTCTTCCCCGAGGTCACGAACGACTGAAACAGCTTCGGGGCGATCTCTTCGGGGATGCCCGGGCCGTTGTCGGCGAAGGTCATCACCAGCTCTTTGTCGTCGCGATCGATGCCGAGCGTGAAGCGGCCGCCCTTGGGCATCGCCTGAATCGCGTTGCGCGCCAGGTTGAACACCAGCCGCTTCATCTTGGTGTCGTCGAAGCGCGCCAAGCCCTGGTACTCGGCCTGCACCTTGAGCTCGACCTTGGTGCCCTTGAACTCCTGCTCGAGCTGCATGGTGACGTCGGCGACGAAGTTCTGCAGGTAGACCTTGCGAATCAACACCGTGGTGTCGCCACGCGCGAAGGCCAGCGTCTCGCGCGTCATCGCGCTCAGGTGCTCGAGCTGCGCCAAGATGATCTTGCTCTCCTGGGCGCGCTCGGCGGGGTCGGCCTCTTGCGCCATCAACTCGGCGTAGCCGCCGATCACCGTCATCGGGGTGCGCAGATCATGCATCAGCCCCGAGAGCATGCCGCCGATCGCCGCCAGCCGGCCGCGCCGCTCGTTCTCGACCCGTGACTTGCGGTAGGTGATCGCCCGCCCCGCCTGACCCGCCAGCAGCGTCGCCAGCCGCGCGTCGGCGTCGCTGAAGCCGCCCCGCTTGTTGAGCAGCTGCAGCGCACCGATGATCTCGCCTTCGCCGACGATCGGCACGCACAGCACCGCGTCGACCATCACCCCCAGCTTCCTGGCGATGCTCTTGTCGTAGTGCTCCGAGTCGTCGGCGTGATCCACGTTGATCACCTCGCCGGTCTCGAGCACGTGGCCGGCGATGCCCTGCCCGGGCTTCAAGCTCATGGTCACCAGCGACTCGCTCTTCTCTCCCTTGGTGGTGCGGAAGAACATCGAGTCGTCGCCCTTCTCCGAGTCGCGCAGCAAGATCGACCCCGCGCCGGCGCGCAGCACCGCGATCGCCTTGCCCAGCACCCGGTCGAGCAGATCGGTCTCTTCGTCGGTCGAGGTCACTGCCCGCTCGATCTCGTAGAGCACGTCGAGATCTTGCACCGCCATGCGCAGCGCCTCGGAGGTGCGCTTCAAGCTCTCGTTCTGCGCCCGCAGCTGATCGAGCAGCAGCACGTTGTCGAGCACCGCGGCGATCTGCGAGGCCACCGCGTCGACCAGCGCCCGGTCGTCTTGGTTGAAGGCCCCCACCTTGCGGTGCAGCACCTCGACCACTCCGAGAATGCGGCCGCTCACGTGCCGCAGCGGCGCCGCGATCATCGAGCGCGTGCGAAAGCCCGACTGCCGGTCGATCTCGGGGTTGAAGCGAATGTCGTCGTAGGCATCGGCGAGCAGCAGCGTCTTGCCCGACTGCACCACGTGCCCGGCGATGCCGGCGGTGGCGGGAATGCGAATTTCCTTCAGCGCCGAGCCGGCCAGCACCCGGCTCCACAGCTCGTCCTTCTCGGGGTCGAGCATGAACAGCGTCGAGGCCTCGGCCGAGAGCAGCAGGGTCAGCCGGTCCATCACCAGCTTGAGCAGCTGCTCGACGTCGCGCGCCGACGAGATGGCGGTGCCGATGTCGAGCACCGCGGTGAAGCGCTCGGCCTGCCGGCCGACCGCGCTCTCGAGCTCGTTGAGCTTCTCCGAGAGCCCACTCACCAGCCCAGCCGGGCTCTCTCGGGTCGGTAGACGGTAGCTGCGCATGCGTGACCCCTCTAGACCTTGAAGGGCCACCCGTCGAGCAAAGGCGTGAGCGGTTTACGGTGCAGTCTTCAGTGCGCTTCGGCCCACGAGTGCCCGATGCCCACGTCGACCCGCAGCGGCACCTTGAGCTCGGCCACGCTCGACATCACCGTGCGCGCCAGCTCGGCGATGCTTTCGGCCTCGGCCTCGGGCGCTTCGAACAGCAGCTCGTCGTGCACCTGCAAGAGCATGCGGGTGCGGCGCCCGGCCTCGTTCAGGCGCTTGTCGAGCTCGAGCATGGCGCGCTTCACGATGTCGGCGGCGGTGCCCTGAATCGGCATGTTGATGGCGGCGCGCTCGGCGGCCATCGACACCGAGCGGTTGCGGCTGACCAGGTCGGGCAGGTAGCGGCGCCGGCCGAACAGCGTCTCGACGTAGCCGGTCTTGCGCACCTTCTCGAGGGTGTCGCTGACGTAGGTGCGAATGCCGGTGAAGCGCTCGAAGTAGCGGTCGATGATGGCGCGCGCCTCGTCGACGGGAATGTTGAGGCGGGTCGCCAGCCCGTGCGGCGAGAGCCCGTAGGCGATGCCGTAGTTCACCATCTTGGCGGTGTTGCGCTGGGCCTTGGTGACCTGCTCGAGCGGCACCCCGAACACCTCGGCGGCGGTGCGCGCGTGCACGTCGGCGTCGGCGCCGAAGGCCTCGACCAGCGCGGCGTCTCCACAGATGTGGGCGAGAATGCGCAGCTCGATCTGCGAGTAGTCGGCCGAGACCAGCTTCCACCCGGGCTCGGCCACGAAGGCCCTTCGAATCTGGCGGCCCAGCTCGGTGCGAATGGGAATGTTCTGCAGGTTCGGCTCGACCGACGACAGGCGCCCGGTGGCCGCCAGCGCCTGGTGGAAGGTGGTGCGAATGCGGCCGTCCTGGCCGACCATGCCCGGCAGGGTGTCGAGGTAGGTCGACTTGAGCTTGGCCACGCTGCGGTACTCGGTGATCGCCCCGGGCAGCGGGTGCTGGTCGGCGAGCTTCTCGAGCACCTCTTGATCGGTCGACGGCCCGGTCTTGGTGCGCTTGAGCACCGGCAGCTTCAGATCGTCGTACAGCACCTGCGCCAGCTGCAGCGGAGACCCCACGTTGAACTCGCGCCCGGCGTGCTTGTAGACCTCGGCCAGCATCTGCTCGCACAGCGCGTCGACCTGGGTGGCGATGCCCTTGAGCTCGTCGAGATCGATGCGCACCCCGTGCCGCTCCATGCGGTACAGCACCGGTATCAGCGGCAGCTCCATCTGCAGGGCCAGGTCGGCCATGCCGACCACGCGGGCCTCTTCCCACAGCTCGGGGGCCAGGCGGCTGATCGCGTCGGCAGAGGCCGCGAAGATCGCCGCCGCGGTGCCCCGCCCCACCGCCTCGAGCGGCAGCTTGGCGCGCGTCGAGGCCTCGGGCCAGGCCGGCAGCTCGGTGCGCAGCCGCTCGCGGGCCAGCTCGGCGAGCGCGTGCTCGCGGCGCGAGGGGTTGAGCAGGTACGAGAGCAGCTCGACGTCGGCGTCGACCTGCGGCTGGGGCAGCCCCAGGGTGTGGAAGAGGTGCAGCACCGCCTTGGCGTCGTGCGCCAGGACTTTGAGCTCGGGGCGCGCGAAACCCTTCGAGAGCGCCGCCACCACCGCCTCGGCGCCCGCCGCCTTCACGTCGAGGTAGAAGACGCCGCCCGGCTGCAGCGCGAGGCCCAGCCCGTGGGTGAGCGCCGAGTGCGCCGCGCCCTCGAACGCGGGGGCCACCGCCACCGCCTCGGCGTTCTCGAGCGCCGCGGCCAGCGGCACGAGACCCGCTGCGTCGGCGACGATCACCGGGTCCTTCGCGAGGGGAGTCGCCGGCGCCTGCGGCATCTCCTTGAGCAGCACGAAGAACTCCATCTCGGTGAACAGGGCGCGCGCCTCGGGGGCCTTGATGTCTCGGCGCACGTACTGCTCGAGATCGTGATCGAGATTCAGATCGTCCTTGAAGCCGATCAGCTGGTGGGCGCGCCTCAGGCCCTCGACGTGATCTTTCAGCGACTGGCGAATCTTCGGCTTGCCCACCTCGTCGACGCGCGAGATCAGCTCTTCGACGGTGTGGAACTTCTCGATCAGCTCGACCGCGGTCTTGGGGCCGATGCCCGGCACCTTGGGCACGTTGTCGATCGCGTCGCCCACCAGCGCGAGGTAGTCGCGCATCTGGCTGGGCTTGACCCCGTACCGCTCGAGGCAGCTGGCCTCGTCGATCATCTTGTCCTTCATCGGATCATAGAGCGTGACGCCGTCGCCCCAGATCTGCAGAAAGTCTTTGTCCGAGGTGACCACCTCGGTGTTCCACCCCTGCTCGCGGGCGTACCGGGTGAGGGTGGCGATCACGTCGTCGGCCTCCCACCCCTCGACCTCGACGATGGGCAGGTTGAGCACGTCGGCGCACTTCCTGATGGTGCTGAACTGCCGCAGCAGATCGTCGGGGGGAGCCTCGCGGTTCGCCTTGTAGTTGGGGTCGATCTGCAGGCGGCCCTTGCGGCTGTCTTTGTCGAAGCAGAGCACCAGGTGGGTGGGCGAGCGCTCGCGAATCAGCTTGAGCAGCATGCGGGTGAAGCCCAGCACGGCGTGCGACGGCACCCCCTTGCTGGTCGTGAGCGGCGGCAGCGCGTGGTAGGCGCGGAAGATGAAGCCCGAGGCGTCGACCAGGGTGAGCTTTCTGGGGCCGTCGGCCTTGGGCTCGGCGGCGGCGGCCGGCTTCACCGGCTCGGGCGGAGCCAGGCCGCCGAACAGATCTTGCTGCTGAGTCGACGAGATCGCGCGAGGCACGAGCGATGGCCTAACCCACCGCGCCCCGATTTGCTCGGCCCAAACGGGCGAGCGGCCCTAGGGCAGGCGCGCTCGAACGCCTCGAGCTGCGCCTGCGCGAACGGGTGCAGCCGGCAGTCGGGGCCGACCTGCTTGAAGGCCTCGAGGGCGGCCTCGGGCAGGTGGTTGGCGGCCGCGTGCTCGCCGCGATCGAACGCCTCGCGGCAGGCCTGCTGCTCGAGCAGCTGGCCGCGCAGCGCCCAGGCCTCGCGATCTTTGCCGTCGTGCTCGAGCGCCTGCTCGACCCCGTGCAGCGCGCGCACGAAGTCGATCGACTGCGCGTCGCCGGTCAGCGCGGTGCGGGCAGCCGAGAGCCAGCGCTCGCGCGGCGCCGGGCGCTCATCGGCGCGGCCGACCCAGACCCCCGCGAGGCCGCCCAGGGCCATGGCGAGCACCACGGCCTTCATGGGCACTTCAGCTCGATCTTCTTCTGCTCGTAGGCCTCTTTGGTGCCGTCTCCCGGCACCTCGTAGTCGAGCACGCGCGACAGCGCCTGGCAGTCGCTCGAGCTCTCGAGCATCTCGTGCGCCTTCTGGGTGCAGACGTTGGTGACGGCCTTCAACAGGTTGCTGTCGCCCTTGTAGAACCAGAAGCCCATGCGCCAGAGCTTGCACGCGCGCTTCTCGTCCTTCCGGTCCATGAAGTTCTTGCCCTTCTCGTAGCAGGCGGCCGCCATGTCGTGCTGGATGTTCTTGCGCACGTAGCTCTTGAAGCGCTCGAGGTCGGTCTTCTTCTCTGCCTCGGGGAGCGCGGCCTTCTCGGGGCCGAGCACCAGCCGCTCGTCGACCACCAGCGCCTCTTTGAAGGGCTCTTCGGCGCGCTCGGGCTCGCCCTTGGAGATCTCGGTCGACCCTTCCTTGAACAGGCCCATCACCTCGGCGATGTCGCGCTGCACCTGCTTGGCCTGGACGTGGGCCTTCGCCTTCTCGGCCTTCTCGAGCAGCCGCTGCAGCGTGTTGGTGGCCTCGGCGTCTTTGCCGTCGAAGTACAGCACCACCGCCTCAGCGACCTCTTTGTCGGCGCTGCGCTTGCGAATGTCCTCTTTGGCGGCGGCGCCCAGGTCGGGCGGCGGCTTGGGCTTCCTGAAGATGGGCAGCTCGGGGCAGCGCCACAGCGGCGCGCCGGGGTCGTTCTTCTCGCGCGCCTGCAGGAACTTCACGTACGTCTTGTCTTTCGGCATGAAGCAGCCGCGGGCCTTCTTGCCGGTCGCCCCGATGCACATCGCCTGGGTGGCTGCCGGGTAGAGCTGCTCGGGGGTCATGTCCTGGCAGGCGAACTCGACGTACTTCTGGCAGACCGGCAGCGCTTCTTTCCACGAGCCGTTGCTCACGTAGGTGTCGCAGGTCTCTTTGTTCTTCTTCATCACCTGCTCGACGGCCTCTTTGATCTTCGGCTTCACCTTGAAGAAGTAGCTGCAGTCTTCGGTGATCTTGGCGAAGGCCTCGAGCGCCTCGTCTTCGCGCAGGCGCATCGCCTTCACGCCGCGGTCGAACGCCTCTTTGCAGGCGCGCTCTTTCACGATGCGCCGCTTGAGCTCGTTGGCCTCGGGGTGAATCGGCTCGAGCTCGAGGGCCTTGTTGACCGCCTCGAGGGCACGGTCCCAATTCGGCTCGGCGAGATCGGGTGACGCGTTCGAGCGGGCGATCTCGAGCCACTGATCGAGCGTCATCTCGTTCTGCGTGGGAGGAGGCGGCGGCGGAGCGGAGCCGGCGTTGCCCATCAGCACCTTGACCCCGACGCCCGCCAGCAGCAGCGTCAGCACCACCACGCCGCCGATGATCAGCTTCTTCTTGCCGCCGCCCTCGCCCGGCCCCTCGCCCCCCTCGTCGGGGGCCGGAGCCCGGCCTCCGCGCGCGCCGCGGCGGGTCACCACCGGCAGCGGCACCTCGAAGGTCATCTCGACGACGCCGAACTGAATGATGTCGCCCGCGGCGAGGGCCAGCTCTTCGTTGAGCGGAGCGCCGTTGACGTTGGTGCCGTTGGCGCTGCCGAGATCTCTCAAGACCACGTCGCGGCCCTGCACCACCAGCTCGGCGTGGCGCCGCGAGACCGAGTCGTCTTCGATCTGAATGTCGACCCCCGGCACGCGGCCGACCACCATGGTGCCCTTCAGGGGGAAGGTCTTGTTGAGCCACGGGCCGGTGAGGCCCCGCAGCGAGGGCCCGCTCGAGCCGCCGCCCGCCGCCGAGGCGGGCCGCGAGCGCCGCGCCAGCGCGGCCCCGGCAGCGGGGTCTTGCACCGCCTTCACCATCTTGGTGGCACGGGGCGGCTTCACCGCCTGGCCGGCGGTGGTCTGCCGCTCGGGGTTGTGTGGCGGCTTGGGGCGTGAGCCCGACGGCGACTTCGAGCCCGCACGCACGCCGTTGCCCTTCACCGAGATCTCGTAGTCGCCGATCACCACCTGTGCGCGGGTGCCCAGCCGGGTGGGAGCTTCGATCTTCTCGCCGTCGACCCAGGTGCCGTTGGCCGAGCCGGTGTCTTCGACCATCACCGCGCTGCCCTCGGTGTAGAAGCGGGCGTGCTTGCGCGACACGCCGCCCTCGGCGAGCACCAGATCGTTGCCGTCGGCGCGCCCGATGGTCAGCTGCCCGGCGAAGTCCTGCTCCTGCTCCGTCCCGTCGGGGTTCTTGATGACGAGGGTGGGCATCGTTCGCTACTCCTCGCGGAAGATGCCCATGTTCACGGGTATGCCGCGGCGCTGCAGCTCGTCGTAGAAGCGCGGCACGAAGCCCGAGGCCACGTACCGGCCGCGCACCTTGCCGTCTTCGGTGAAGCCTTCCTGCTTGTAGAAGAAGATGTCTTGCAGGGTCACGATGTCGACCTCCATGCCCGAGGACCTCGGTGATGTACGAGACCTTGCGGGTACCGTCGGAGAACCGGGTCTGCTGGACGATGAGGTGCACCGCCGAGGCGATCTGCTCGCGAATCGCCTTCACCGGTAGATCCATACCGGCCATCAGCACCATGGTCTCGAGGCGGGCCAGGGCGTCGCGCGGAGTGTTGGCGTGCAGCGTGGTGAGCGAGCCGTCGTGGCCGGTGTTCATCGCCTGCAGCATGTCGAGCGTCTCGCCCGAGCGGCACTCGCCGACCACGATGCGGTCGGGCCGCATGCGCAGGCAGTTCTTCACCAGGTCGCGAATCATGATCGCGCCCTTGCCTTCGAGGTTGGGAGGCCGGCTCTCGAGCTGCACCCAGTGCTCTTGAGGCAGCTGCAGCTCGGCGGCGTCTTCGACGGTGATGATGCGCTCATCGTCGGGAATGAAGCTCGAGATGATGTTGAGCGTAGTCGTCTTGCCCGACCCGGTGCCGCCCGAGATGACGATGTTCTTGCGCGCCTTGACGCACATCTCGAGGAACTCGGCCATCTGCGGCGTGACGGTCTTGTAGCGAATCAGATCTTCGATGCGCAGCGCGTCGCGCTTGAACTTGCGAATGGTGATGCACGGCCCCTTGAGCGCCAGCGGGGGGATGATCGCGTTGACGCGGCTGCCGTCCTTGAGGCGGGCGTCGACCAGCGGTGAAGACTCGTCGATGCGGCGGCCGATGGGGGCGACGATGCGCTCGATCACGCCGAGCACGGCCTGGTTCGACGAGAAGATCTTGTCGGACAGGGTAATTTTGCCGCGCCGTCTCGATGTAGATCTGGTTGGCGTGGTTCACCATGATCTCGCTGATGTCTTCGTTGGCGAGAAAGGCCTCGAGGGGGCCCAGGCCCAGCGCCTCGTTGAGCACGTCGGTGAGCAGCTCGTCGCGGCTGACCTCTTCGGGCAGCTCTCCGTCGGCCTCCATCTGGTCGAGAATGTCTTGAATCGCCTTCTCGGTGCGGCGCCAGAGCTCTTCGTCGCCCAGCCGATCCATGTCGAGGCGGCGCAGGTCGAGGTACTCGATCAGCCGGTCGTGAATGTCTTTCTGCAGCCGTGAGTAGGCCTCGACCGCGGGGTCGACCTTGTGCTTGCGGCGCGCCAGCGCGGCGGCCATCGACGCGGGCATGTTGCCCTTCTGGCCCTTCTGCGGCGGCGCCTCTTCTTCTTCCTCTTCTTCGGGGGGCGGCTCTTCTTCTTCGTCGGGAGGGGCCTCTTCTTCCTGCTCGGCCTCCTGCTGCTCTTCTTCGCCGCCCCTCTTCCTGCTGTGCGTCGCCGTCGTCGTAACCCTCTTCGCCTTCGGCCTCGGCCTCACCCTCGTCGGCCGCCTCGCCGGCCTCGACGTTGATGATGTAGTCGCCGATGTAGATCTTGTCGGAGGGCCGCACCACCTGCGGAGCGGCGATCTTCTTGCCGTTCACGTAGGTGCCGTTGGTCGACTTCATGTCGACGATGATGAACTTGCCGTCCTTGAGGACGATGCGGGAGTGGTACTTCGAGACGTTGCCCTTGCCGAGAACGATGTCGTTGCCCGCGAGCCGGCCGATGGTGACCTCGGCCTTCTTGAACGTCAGCTGCTGCTGATTTCCCCCGCCCTTCTCGGCGAGCGTGATGAGGAACATGGCGCGAACACTAGCACCTTCGCTCTGCAGCGGTCAGTCGTCCGATGCGCGGCCGTTCAGGCCCGGCCGCAGGAAAACGCCCGGCCGCGCCGAGCCGGCGCGTCAGTCGAAGATGCCGAAGTTCACTTCGCCGCGGGCCTGCTTGTAGCGGCCCTTCACGTCTTCGATGATGGTGCGAATCTTGTCGGAGTCGGGGTTGACGATGCGCGGGGTGACGAAGATGACCAGCTCGCGCTTGGTCGAGTCGAACGCCCGGTTCTTGAACAGCTCGCCGATGATCGGAATGTGGCCCAGGCCGGGGAGCTTGCTCACCGACTTCTGCTCGTCGTGGGTGAACACCCCCGACAGCACGATGGTCTCGCCGTGGCGCACGGTGACGTTGGTCTTCACCTTGCGGGTGCGGAAGCCGGGCACCGACGCCGAGCCGCCCAGCGACACCGCCACCGACTGATCGATCTCGCTGACCTCGGCTTCGATCTCGGTCTGGATGTTGCCGTTGCGATCGGCAGTAGGGCGCAGCTTCAAGATCACGCCGTACGGCTTGTACTCGATGGTGAACTGGTTGTTGGTGATGAGCGGAATCGGCACTTCACCGCCGGCGGTGAACTCGGCCTTCTCGCCCGAGGCGCACACCAGCTTGGGCTGGGCGAGCAGGCGGCCGTAGCCGTCGTTGTTCTGAAAGCCGACCGAGAACGACGAGCCGCCGTTGGCGTTGGCGCGCAGGCCGCCCTCGCCGAAGGTGCCGGGGAAGAGATCTTTGGTGATGATCACGGCGGCGTTGGCGCTGCCCGCGATGTCGGTGGGGTACTTGATGCCGTAGCGGTCTTTGCTGTCGCGCCGAATCTCGACGAACTGCACCTCGCTCAAGATCATGCGCTTGATGCCGACCACCAGCAGGTTCTCGACCTTCTCGCCGAGCGCCTTGGTGATCAGCTCGGCCTTCTGCAGATCCTGCTGAGACTCGACCGAGCCCTCGAGGAAGATGGTGGCGCCCACCACGTTGGCCTGCACGTTCTTGAGGCCCGCCTTCTGGAACGCGGCATTGAGGTTCTGCGCCACCAGCTTCTTGGCGTTGGGCGCGATCTTCACGAAGCTCTTCACGTTCGGGTACAGCCCCACCACCTGGTCGATGCGCTCGGCGTCTTGCGAGGTGTAGGCCTGACCGTCGAGGTAGATGCGGTCGCCGACCATGCGCACGGTGACGCCTTCGATCTCACCGAGCAGCTTCTTGATCTCCGAGATCACCTCGTTAGGGTCCTGCTTGCGAACGCTGACGGTGTAGCTGACCCGCTGGCCCGACGACTTCCAGATCAGCAGGGTGGTCTTGCCTTCGCCCGCGCCGATGATGAGCACCTGGTTGTTGCCGATGGTCTTCACGTCGGCGATCGAGGCATCGCCGACCGCGATGCGCTGAATGCCGGGTATGTTCATCACCTTCTGGGTGCCGACCCCGAGGGCAATGTTGCCGCCTTCCTGAGCTGAGGCAGCGGCGGACACGACCAAGGCGAGCGCGGCGAGCGTTCTCATCAAGTTAGGGGCCCTCGTTGCGATCAAGGCGCGTGATCCCACCACATCGCCCAGAAGCAGCCCAGCGCAATCGCCACCCCGAACGGAATGTAGAGCGACTCCCCTGGAGCCCTGCGCTTCAAGCGCAGCATGCCGCCCAGCGTCTGGGCGAGCTCTCCCTTCCACAAGAGCGTCACCACGCCCTGCAGCAGGCTGCACAGCGAGATGAAGGCCAGCGCCCCCAACACCAGCGGCCAGCCGAAGCACGCGCCCGCTGCGAACATCAGCTTCACGTCGCCCCAGCCGATCTTCTTGGGAGGCAAGGGAGTGCCTCAGCCCCGCCGTCAGCGGAAGACGAGTTTTACCTTCTCACTGCAGATGAAGTACTCGTCGCCGTCTTCGACCTTGCGGCGCTTGATGCGCTGCTTGTTGAACCAGGTGCCGTTCGACGAGCCGAGATCTTCGATGAAGTAGTCGCCGCCGTCGCGAATGATCACCGCGTGCTCGCGGCTCACCTTGCCCGAGTTGATCACGAAGTCGCAGTGCTTGCCGCGCCCGATCACGAAGCGATCTTTGGCGATGCGATCGAGCTCGCCACCTTCGGCCATCAGGTAGAGCGCGTTGCCGCCACTGCCGTCGCTCTGCGGCTCTTCGACGTCGACGCCCTCCATGCCGCTGCTCTCTTCGGCTTCGGCGCTGGAGTCTTGATTCTGGTTCTTGCCCTTGATGAGGCGCTCGAGCTCGGCGGCGGTCTCGAGCACGCGCTCGGCGACCTCACGGCGCACCGGGTCATCGTCGAGCTTCTGCGGAGGCGGCTCGGGGCGCGAGGGGCCCTTCGCAGGCGACAGCACCGGCGGGGCCGACTGCGAGCGCGGCGGCGGAGAAGAACGGCCGTTACCGTTCGCCTTGGGGTGGCCGTTGCCGTTGGCCGCGGCGGCGGGATCATTGAACCCGTTCAGCCGCGCGAACATGAACATCGCCTGGTTGATCAGGGCGTCGCGGTCAGACCCCATCTGCGAGGCCATCTCCTCGAATAGATCCCAGATGTGGTCGGCAATTCCGACCTTACGCGGCGGCCGCGAGCTCGGGTCCATCAGTTCCGTGGTCTTGCAAAGGGGAAAAAGACGGTTCGGAAGATAGCACCGGTTTTCGACTCGTCCAACCTATCGCCAACAAAGAAGACCGGTGTCGTAGCTGGTGGTGCGGCGAACCAGGCTGGGGTCGAGCTCGATGATCGCGTTCGCCGACGGGTAGCCCACGAAGATCTTCTGGCGAATCGAGTCGGCGAAGATGGCGCCCGGCAGCGTGGTGGCGCCGACGCTGCAGCCGACCGTGGTGAGCGTGAACGCCGTCTCGAGGAAGCCGTCGTCGACCGCGATCACGTACCGCTCGTCGGGGTGCAGCGTGTAGCTCGAGGGGAACGCGATGCTCAGCGCCGGCCGCGAGGGATCATAGCCCGGGTAGTGCGCGGTGTAGGTGCCGGCGAAGGTGAGCGTCTGGCCAGACCCGCTGCGGCCCAGGTAGCCCTGGGTGGTGCCGGTCACCACGTACGGCTGCGCGCCGGCCGCGCGCACGTTGATGCTCGCGGCGGCGCACGCCGGGCCCACGCGCACCCCACCCGCCTCGACCTGGGTGACCGTGGCCGCGGTGCAGCCCTCGCCCTCGATCAGATCGCCCACCTGCGCGCGGGCGGCGAAGTCGGTGGCGTACAGGCCCCCGTCGGGCACCAGCGAGAGCAGGCCCGGCAGGTAGCCGTTGCCGACCGCGAAGATGTCTTCGTCGCGCGCCGCGCCGTTGGCGAGCGCGACCACCGGCCCCGCGCCGGCATCGTCGAAGGTGGTGAAGGTGCCCGCGTCGGGCAGCGTGATGACCGCGCTGGCTCCGGCGTCGGCCGCGAAGAGGTGCTCCATCTGATCGGCGCGAAAGGCACCGATCAGCCCGTTGGAGAGCGTCACCACGCCCAGCACCGGCAGCGGCACCGCCACCCCCAGGGTGGGAGGAATCGCGACCAGGCCCGACGGCGTGAGGCCGACCGACTGCACCAGCCCTCCGCCGAAGGTGAGCGGTGGGGCGACGCGCTGCTCGATCGGCACGGTGGCCGGCAGCGCGCGGCCGGCGGCGCTCAAGGTGCGCTCGCCGGTGTCGCTCTCGACCGAGACGATGCCGCCGCACGCCGAGCTGCCGCAGGTGTCTTCGTCGAGCACTCCGTAGACCCGCGCACCCGCCGGGTGTTTGGTCTGGCCGGGCTCTTTGTACTCGCCGTGGGTGTAGAGCGAGCGCACCGGCGAGGGGAACTTGAGCGGCACCAGCAGCGCGCCCGTGGTGCCGTCGTAGATGCCCGCGGTGCCGGTCTTGCCGTTCGCCGCGCGGGTGGCGAGCGCCAGGCGGTGGTTGGGCAGCACGATCATGTCGATGATCGTCTCGCCGGTGCGGGTGAAGACCGCCTGCACCTCGGCTTGCAGATCTTGCGCGACGAGCTCGGTGGGCCCCCTGGGGTTCACCCGGAACAGCGTGCTGGTGGTGCCGTCAGAGGTCGCAAAATAGAGCGTGCCCGGCGTCGGCAAGAGCGGCCCGGCGCCGTCGCGCATCGCCGCGTCTCCGCCCTCGGCAGCCATGGCGGTGACCGGCGCGATGGTGGCCAGGCGCTTGAGCTCGCTGAAGCCCAGCGTCGCGTCGGTGTTCTCTGCCCAGACGATCGAGATCTCGGCGGTGGCGGGGCTGGCGGCGTAGACGTAGGGGCCCAGCCGGTCGAGCGCGATGGCGTTGTCGTCGGCCACGCTGGGGTAGACCACGTCGGTGGCCAGCGTGGTGGGCCGCTTCAGCACCGGAATCGCGAGCGCCTGAATCGGGTTCGGGGCGCGCAGGTACTTGCGAAAGATGGTGGCGTCGCCGGTGTCGAGCTGCAGCACGCGCAGCTCGTTGGTCTCGGTCGAGGTCATCACGATGTAGCCGATGCTGTCGGTGCCCGAGCCGCCGACCTTCACCATGTCGCGCAGGCCCTGCACCGCGGCCGAGGGCGACACCACCGACTGCTGGCAGGCGCAGAGCAGCGAGAGGCAGAACCAGAAGCGCTTCACTTACATGCCTCCATCGCACTGCAGGCTTCGGGTGAGGCAGACCTGCGAGGAGCCCAGGTGCGCGACCAGCCGCGCCGTCTGCGGTAGGTCGAGGTCGGGAATGTCGACCACCGCCACCCGGCCGTCGGTGAAGTTGCTGAGGTAGACGCGCGCGCCCGGAGGCCGCAGGTCGACGGTGAAGCTCGACGGCTGCAGCCCGACGCCGTCGACCTGCGCGGCGAGATCTCCGCGCTCGTCGTCGTAGATCACCAGCGAGCCGGCGCCCGAGCAGGTGATCAGCACCAGGTCGCGGCGGCCCGGCCCGCGCGAGATCGTCTGCACCATCTGCGGCTCTTGCGGCAGCGGCACGGTGCGCGACGCGTAGATCGCCGGGAAGCCGGTGTCGGCACCGATGATCGACGCGATCACCAGCACGTCGGCGCCCAGCACCCCGCTCGCCTGGCGCCCGGCGAGGAACAGGCGGGTCTCGTCGCTCGAGAGCGCCACCCCGCGCGCCTCGCCGATTCTCACGTCGTTCTCGAGGTTGGGGAACACCACTTCGCACGGGTAGCCGGGCAGGCACTCGACCAGGCGAATCAGCGGCGGGTTCACCACCGCGCTGGGGAAGCGGCCTGAAAAGTACGTCCACCGGCGGCCGGTCGCGACCGCGTGGGTGCTGCCGGGGCCCAGCCCGACGAAGCTGGTGGCGTCGACGCGCGGCTGGTCGCCGGGCACCCGCACCACGAAGTCGTTGTAGTTGGTCTGGCTGAACCGCGGCGTGTCGGAGTGCCGCCCCGAGCTGACCCACACCATGCCGGTCGAGCTGACCGCGGCGCTCATCGGCGAGTCGGCGCGGGGGATTCCGGTCGGGGTCAGCTCGTACTCCACCAGCGAGGCGCCCACTTCTCCGCAGTCGCGCGGGTCGACCGGCGTCGGCCGCACGCCACCGTCGGCCGTAGAAGTGGCCACGCACGAGAGCGAAGAGCCCTTTGCGTCGACCACCATCAGCTTCTGTTCTTCTGCCCGCGAGGGAATGAAGAGGCGCGTCACCCCGTCGGGGCGCGCCTGCACGCCGAGATCGCCGCCGAAGTCGGCCAGCACCACGGTGTCGGCGGCGGTGGTGTGCAGATCGCGCAGCTGCGCGGGGCCGCTCGTCGGGTCGACCTGCCCCAGCGTGGTGGGCAGCCCGACCTTGTCGAGGTCGACCGCGGTGAGCAGGCCGGTGTCGTAGCGGCGATCGAAGTTCGCGCTCACCACGTAGAGAAAACCCATGCTGGCGGGGTCGCTCTTCGCGTGGTGCAGGCCGGCCGGAAAATAGAACTTGTCGGCCGGAGGCACGTTTCGCTTCTTGTCGTTGCAGGCGACAAGCAGGCACAGCGCGGCGATCTGCAGGCAAAGGCGCATCTTTAGGGCGGCGGACCCTAGAACGTGTGAGGCCCCTTGTCATTGCACTTGGTGCGCATTCGACCACCTCGAAGAGACCGGTCGTTCGAGCAGCTCGAAAACACCACTGCCCCGTCGTTGCAGCACCCTCGTTGAGCTGCTCGCTCCTCGGGCGCCCGCCTCGGTGCCGGCCGACGGCTGCCTCGCTACGACACGATGAGCGGTTCGCCTCTGTAGCTAGGGCCCGGCCACGCCGGCAGCTAGAGTCGCCACATGTGGCGCTGGGGCAGGCTCGCGCTGATCGCGGGGTTGGCGGCGCTGCCGGCGCGAGCGCAGCCGGTCTGCACCTCCGACGCCGGGAGCACCTGCAGCTGCGCCGGCACCGCGTGCACCTGCATGAGCGGCGCGTGCAACACCCGCTGCACTACCCCCTGCCAGCTGACCTGCGGCTTCTTCGCCCGCTGTGCGTTCGACACCTCGGCGACGACCGGCTCGACGATCGACTGCCAGGGCACCGCGTCAGACTGCGGGTTCAACGCCGGGCCCTTCGCCAACATCACCTGCAGCAGCGGCTGCAACGGCACCGGCGCGAACGACGTCTACCTCGAGTGCGCGAATGGCTGCTCAGGGGTGACCCTGGGCGCCGGAGCCTGGCTCGAGTGCGACCTCAACGCGGGCTTCTGCTCCGCGACGGTGGGGCCCTTCTCGCTGGTCTCGTGCACCAACATCTTCGGAAGCTGCGCGGCGACGTTGGGTACCGGCAGCTCGGCGTACTGCGCCGGTGCCCAGCTCTGCAACTTCACCTGCCTGGGCTCTTGCTACGTGAGCGGAGCGAGATCCACCGTGCGGTGCCCCGGCGATGCCGGCACCCTCGCCTGCGACGGCGGAGTGGCGTGCGGCACCTGCCAGCAGCCGGCGAGACGCCGGCTCGGGCGCCGGCGGCGGCTCAGGTGCTGGCGGCGGCGGCACCGCTGGCGGAGCATCGGGTGGCGCCGGAGGCGGCTCGAGCGGCGGCAGGGGTGGGGGCAGCAGCGGTGGCACAGGCGGTGCCGGTGGAGGGACAGGCGGCACGAGCGGAGGCGCAGGCGGCACGACCGGAGGCGCCGGCGGCACGACCGGAGGCGCAGGCGGCACGACCGGAGGCGCAGGCGGCACGAGCGGAGGCGCAGGCGGCACGAGCGGAGGCGCGCCCGCAGGAGGTGGCTCGGAGGCCGATGGCGGCCCCGAAGGCGCGCGCCCCTACCGGGTGGGCTGCAGCACCTCGGCCGAGCTCACGGCGTCGGTGCTGCTGCTCCTGGCGCTCAGCCTTGCACGCGTGAGAAGTCGGCGACGGTTCCGAACAGGCCCGCCACGTCCATCAGCAGCCGCACGCGGTTCTCACGAAGCGCGTTGTCCTTGTCCATCACCATCACCTTGTCGAAGAAGGTGTCGACGGCGGGCTTGAGCGTCACCATCGCCTGAGCGCGCGCCCGTAGTCGTCCTTCGCCACGGCGGCGCCGCGCACCTCTTCGCGCCCTTCGAGCGCCTGGTGCAGTGCGGCTTCGGCCGGCTCTTTAGCAGGCGGGCCGTATCGACCGCGCCGGCCTGCACGTCCTTCGCCTGCTTGCACACGATGTTCGCCACCCGCTTGAAGGTCGCGGCCAGCGGCGAAGTCGGGCCTGGCGACCTCGGCGGTGAGCGCCTGGAGCCGCTTCTGGGCCGCGACCAGGTCGTCGAAGCCGGCGGCCAGCACGGCGTTGACGGCGTCGGCCGGCGGGACTCGCGCCACAGCGCCTCGAGCCGCCCGCGAAAGAACTCGAGCACCTCGGCGTGCGGCACGTTCTTGAAGCCCTTGCCCGCCTCTTCGATGGCCTTCGAGAGCGAGTACCGGTAGCCCCGGCCCAGGGTGATGTTGATGATCGCCAGGCAGGCGCGGCGCAGGCCGAACTGGTCTTTCGCGCCGGTGGGCTTCTTTCCCGCCGAGAACAAGCCGACCAGCGAGTCGAGGCGATCGGCGATGCCGATGAACGCGCCGGCGTCTTGGGTGGGCAGCGAGTCGGTGGCGCCGCGCGGCAGGTAGTGCTCGAAGATCGCCAGGGCGACCTCTTTGCTCTCTCCATCGTGGAGCGCGTACTCGCGGCCCATCACCCCCTGCAGCTCGGGGAACTCGCCGACCATGCCGGTCTCGAGGTCGGCCTTCGAGAGGACAGCGCCGCGCGCTCGATGGCCAGCTGGGCTTCGCGCTTCGTCTGGTGGGCGAGCCACACCGCGAGCTCGCGGAAGCGCTCGACCTTCTCGGAGTAGCTGCCGAACTCCTTCATCCAGGTGCGGCGCTGCAGCTTGGGCAGCCACTCGGCCAGCGGGCGGCGGCGGTCTTCGTCGAAGAAGAACCGGCCGTCCGACAGGCGGGCCTTGAGCACGCGCTCTCGTAGCCCGCACCGACAGCGCCTCGTCCTTCACCGGGGTGTTCGAGACGGCGATGAACGTGGGCAGCAGCTTGCCGTCGGTGCCGAGCAGCGAGAAGTAGCGCTGGTGGCTCTTCATTTCTTGAATCAGCACTTCGGCGGGCAGGTCGAGGTGCCGCGCGTCGAAGGTGCCGACCACCGGCGACGGCAGCTCGACCAGGTTGGTGACCTGGTCGACCAGCGACGGGTCGTCGAGCAGCTTGCCGCCGGCCTTGACCGCGGCGGCGGTGATCCGTTCGACCACCATCGCGCGGCGCTTCGCCACGTCGGCGATCACGTGCGCCTTGTCGAGCGCGGCCTCGTAGTCGGAAGGCTTGTCGATCGTGAGCCACGCGTTGGCGAGGAAGCGGTGGCCGCGGGTCTGCCGGCCCGACTGCACGTCGGCGAACTTCACCGGCACGACCTCGCTGCCGAGCAGCGCGATGATCGAATGCAGCGGGCGGCCGAAGGCCTGGTCGACGTCGCCCCAGCGCATCGACTTGGCGGAAGTTGATCTCCGCAAGGCGGCGTTGAGCACCTCGGGCAGCAGCTCGATGGTGCGCTTGCCCTTCTCTTCGACCATCGCGCCCAGGTACTCGCCCTTCGGGTGGTGATCTCTTGAGCTGATCGACCGGCAGGCCTGAGGCTCTCGGCGAACTTGATCGCCGACTGCTTCGGCTTGCCGTCGGCCTCGAACGCGGCCTTCACCGACGGGCCCAGCTGTTCCTTCGAGACGTCGGTGCCGGCGTCCGACACTTCCTTCACCCAGATCGCGAGGCGGCGCGGGGTGCCGAACTGGCGCACGGCGCCGTGCTTGAGGCGCGCGGCGGCGAGCCCTTCGGTGATCGTCTTCTGAAGATCGTCGAGCGCGGGGCCGATGAACGACGCGGGCAGTTCTTCGGCGTGCAGCTCGAGCAGCAGATCAGCGGGCATCGGCGGTTCCTTCCTTCTTTCCTTCGGCATCGGCCTCTTGGTCTTCCAGTGGCGCTGGCGGGCTTGCCTTCGAGCAGCGGCAGCTGTTCGCCGATCGTCCACTTCGTCTTGCACAGCGGGTAGCCGAGCTTCTCGCGCATCTTGATGTAGCCTTCGGCGCAGAGGCGCGCGTTGTCGCACACGCGGCCGATGTAGCCGGCGCGCTCGGTGACGGAGATCGCTCCACGCGCGTCGAGCAGGTTGAACGCGTGGCTGCACTTGAGCGCGTAGTCGTACGCGGGCAGCGGCAGCTCACGATCGATGAGCCGCTTGCACTCTTTGGCGTAGCTCTCGAACAGCATGAACAGCTGCTCGGTGTCGGCCTCTTGCAGCGCGTAGCGCGACATCTCGACCTCGTTGGCGTGGAAGACCTCGCGGTACTTCACGCCCTTCACCCACTCGAGATCGAACACGTTCGAGACGCCCTGCAGGTACATGCACATGCGCTCGAGCCCGTAGGTGAGCTCGGCCGCCACCGGCTTGCACTCGAAGCCGCCGCACTTCTGGAAGTAGGTGAACTGGGTGATCTCCATCCCATCGCACCAGACTTCCCAGCCGAGCCCCCAGGGCGCCCAGGGTCGGCGATTCCCAATCGTCTTCGACGAAGCGCAGGTCGTGCTCGTTCGCCTTGATGCCGACCTTGGCCATCGACTCGAGGTAGAGCTCCTGGGTGTTCTTGGGCGCCGGCTTCAAGATCACCTGGAACTGGTGGTGCTGAAAGAGCCGGTTGGGGTTCTCGCCGAAGCGGCCGTCGGCGGGCCGCCGCGACGGCTGCACGTACGCCACGTTCCACGGCTCGGGGCCGAGCGCGCGGAGGAAGGTCATCGGCGCCATGGTGCCGGCGCCGACCTCGAGATCATACGGCTGCGTGATGATGCAGCCCAGCTCGGCCCAGTGGCGCTGGAGGGTGAGGATCAGATCCTGGAAGTACATGCCAGCGTGGCGTAGCACGAGGCCACCTCGTGCGCCCGTCACTTCATCAAGGTCATGGTCGAGACGTCGACGCCCTTGATCTCGGTGGTCTGCCCGCCCTTGATGGTGATGCTGAAGCTGCGGTTGTTCGAATCTGAGTCGACGATGCGCAGCTGGTGCGAGCCTTCGTCGAGCGGCACGCGGCTCAGGGGCGTGCTGCCCAGCGCGGTGTTGCCCTCGAACACCGCCGCCTTCGACGGGTTGATGGTGAAGAGCGTGAAGTAGCCGACGTCGGCCCTTCTGGCCGACTTCGCGTCGCGCACCACCTCGACGCCGCCGTGGCTTTCTTGCGCTTCGCGGCGCGGGGTCTGCTTGTCCTCGATGGCGGTCTTCAGCGCGGCGATCTGCTTCTCCATCTCTTCGATGCGCCGGGTGTTGGCGGCGCCTTGTGCCCCCGCGGCCTTGGCGTCGATCTTCAGCTGGCGCAGCTCGGCCTCCTGGCGGTCGAGATCTTTGAGCTGGGCGTTGATCTCTTCGAGGGTCTTCTGGTTCTCGGGGTCGGCAGCGGCGTCTTCGATCGCCTTCTGGCGGTCGGCCTCGGCCTTCGCTTGCGCGTCGTGCGCCTCTTTCTCGACCAGCCACTGCGGCTTCGGGCCGTTCTGCCCGGCGGCGAGCTCGCGCAGATCTCTGGGCGGCGGAGGCGGCGGCTCGTCTTCGACCGCCTTGTGCAGCGCCACTCCCAGCGGCGAGTCTCTGAGCGGCCCCTTCCACCCTGCCCAGCCCAGGCCGCCCAGCCCGCCCAGCACGAGCACCACCACGAAGATGCCCAGCACGCCTGAGCCGCCGCCGCGCCCGCAGCTCTGAACCGGGCCGGCGGCTGCGCGACGCGAGCGAGCCCACGGGCGGGGTGTCGTCGCGTCGGGCGCTGCGCTTCGACTGGTCGGTCTCGATCTCCGACTGGTCGTACATCGCGTAGTCGCGGCCCACGCTGCTGGCGTAGCGATCTCTGCCCGACGGCTTCTTCTTCGAGGGGGGGATGGTGGCGTCGAGATCTTCTTCGGGGCCGGCCGGGTGACCGGCGCCAGCTTCTGCGGGGTCGCGGCTGGGCTGGGGCGCCGCGGGGGTCGCCGCGACATCGCGCTTCTCGGCCGCCCGGGGCGCGGCGTGCTTCGGCCGGGGACCTCGCCCTTCGGCGTTTTCGTCGGCGGTGTTGAGGGCCTCGGCGGCCTTGTTCATGTTGCTGGTGTCGTCGCTGTTGGCCAGCTCGAGCAGCGCCCGGGTGGTCTGAATCTTGTCGTCGAACAGCGCGCTCATCAGCTCGGCGCTCTGCTCTTCTTCGAACAGCTCGGGGCACGCCTGCTCGATGGCCCGCGCCAGCTCTTTGCCGGTCGAGAAGCGCTGCTCACGCTTGCGCGACAGCCCCTTCATCACCACGTCCGAGAGCGCTTTGGGCACCTCGGGGTTGAGCGCGCGCGGCTCACGTATCTCGCCCTCGACGATCTTCATCATCATCGCGGCGTCGGTGGGCGCGGTGAACAACCGCGTGTCGGTGAGCAGCTCGTGCAGCATCACCGCGGCCGCGAAGAGGTCGGTGCGGCCGTCGAGCGTCTCGTTGCGCACCTGCTCGGGGCTCATGTAGCCCGAGGTGCCTTTGACGATGCCGACCTGGGTGCGGTTCAAGCGGCCCTTGGCCTTGGCGATGCCGAAGTCGATCATCTTCACGTCGCCCGAGTACGTGATCATCACGTTCTTGGGGCTGACGTCGCGGTGCACCACCGGCGCCGGCCTGCCCGACGCGTCGTTGAAGTGGTGCGCGTAGTGCAGGCCCAGGCAAGCGTCGCGCACCACCCGCGCCGCGAACCCGATGGGAATCGGCTGTTCGCGCTTCTTGGCCCGCTTCACGAACTGCTCGAGGTTCTGCCCCGAGATGAACTCCATGGCGAGGTACAGCTCGCCCTCTTCTTCTCCCAGGTCGAAGACCTGCCCGATGTTCGCGTGGCTGAACGCGGCGGTGATGCGCGCCTCGTCGAGGAACATCTTCACGAACTGCTCGTCCTTCTTGATGTCGGGGAGAATCTGCTTCACCGCCACGAACTTGCGGAAGCCGCCGGGCCCCGCGGTGTACGCGAGGAAAAGCTCGGCCATGCCCCCCATCGAGAGGCGGGTGAGAATCTCGTACTTTCCGATTTGCCGCCCGCGATCGAGGTCGGGGCCACGGTGCCCGAGGGCATAAGTGGCCGCGGATGCTAGCACCGAACCGACGCACGACCAGCTACCGCTCGCCGGGCCTCGTGCCGACCGCCGCTCACCCGCCCGGCGGCTTGTCGCGCCAGATGAGGTAGGGCCGGAACACCTTCAGCTCGCACTGGCTGGCCGCGGTGTACTCGGCCGAGAAGATGTTGAGCGCGCGGTAGGTGCCCTGGGTGTTGACGATGTTCGCGCTGTCGCCGGGCTCGAGCGACACCGACTTCGTGCCGTCGGAGAACGCGGTGGCGGTGAACAGCTCTTTGCCGCAGCCGGTGAGCCGGCAGCCGGTGGGCGTGCCGCCGAAGGTGACCTTGAACGGGGTGAGGTCGGCGGCGGCGAGGTTGGGCTGCGAGAGGTTCGCGTCGGCGACCACCAGCAGCGCGCCGGTGTCGTCGCGCAGCACCAGGCCCAGGTTCGAGGTGGGCCGCGAAGCGGGCGAGTTGTCGATGATGCGCACCTGCACCTTCTGCCCGGCCGAGAGCGGCCCCAGCTGCATCGAGCGCGGCACGTCGAGATCGATGGTGCCGGTGAGCGACTCTCCCGAGGTGCCCAGGCGGGTGAGAAAGATGCGCAGCGAGCTCGAGTTGTAGGTCGCCGAGGCCACGGACCCTGAGCCCACGTACGTCACCTTGGTGCCCTCGGTGGTGGTGGTGAAGAAGCCGCGATCGTCGACGCTGACGCGCAGCGAAGACTCACTCTCGGTGGGGTAGTCGTTGGCCGGGCACGAGGCGGTGCACGCGCCCGAGAAGCACAGCTCGCCCTCGCCCTTGCAGTCGGAGCTGGTGACGCAGTCGGCGCCGCGCTGGGGCCCGATCTCGACCACCCCGTCGTCGATGTGGAACTCTTTGTCGACGCAGGTCACGTCAGAGGGCAGCGCACCCTCGACCACGCCGCCGTCGGTGGTGGTGCCGGTGAGGGTGGCCGACAGCGAGTAACAGAGGTGCAGGTTGAAGGTCTCGTTGTAGGGCGCGTTCTCAGGCGCCAGGCAGGCCCGCTCGGTGCCGAAGCCGCCGCACGCCGCCGACGACTGAATCTGCACCACGCCCGACCACGGGCGCTCGAAGGTGGCGCCGGCGGGCACCGGCTGCACCAGCTTGCGCACCGGCTCGGGGCAGTCGCAGGTGCTGCTCGAGCAGATGGCGTCGCACGCCAGGCAGGCGCAGGCCGGGGTCTCGGAGAAGCTCACGTTCTGACCGGCGACGCCGCGCTGCACCACCATGCCCAGGCGGCCGTCGGTGGTATCGACGAAGAGCGCGTCGCGCGAGGTGTTCTTGAGCCGCAGCGTCACCGCCTTGGGCGATGACGGCGTGCACAAGCAGCCCCCGAGGGTGAGGGAAAAGACGATGGCCAGGAACCGCGTTCGGACTTTCATGTCGTATCCGTGTTGCAAAACCAGCCCAACCTCACGAATCTTCGCGCGGGCTTGATCGATCGGGCCGCGACTTGCACCAAAGAGACCAGATGCCGACGGCGAAAGCCAAGCTCACCTGTTTGATCGCGTTGGTTGCCGCAGCGGCCTCGTGCGATCGGGTCGGCCGCGAGAACGGCCGCGGCACCGCGGTGCCCGACGTGGCCAAGCCCCGGGTCTACCCGGTCGAGATTCTGCCGCCGACGATCGACCGCTCGAATACCGGCCAGGTTCGGGTGGTGCCTCCGCCGAACATCGACGCGGTGCAGGTCGACGTGCTCAAGCAGTCTGACGGCATCGTCGACATTCTGTGGGTGATCGACGACTCGGGCTCGATGGCGAACCAGCGCAAGACGCTGAACCGCAACTTCGAGGGCTTTCTCGCCAAGCTGCGCGAGCTCAAGGTCGACTACCAGATCGGCGTCACCTCGACGAACTTCACCGACAACGGCAAGCTGCGCGGCGCCCCGAAGATCATCACCAACCTGACCGCCGACGCGGGCTTCGTGTTCGAGAAGAACACCACCTTTCCCTCTTCGCGTACCCGCTGGGAGCAGGGCCTGCGCATGGCCCAGTTCGCGGTGAGCTCGCCCAACATCGACGGCGGCAACGCCGGCTTCCTGCGGCCCAACGCGGCGCTGGCGATCATCGTGGTGAGCGACGAAGACGACTCGAGCTTCGGCACGCCCGACTACTTCGCGCGCGCGTTTCAAGCCTCGAAGGGCAAGGGCAACGAGTCGCTGGTGAGCTTCTCGACCATCGCCGGCACCACCCCGGTGGGCTGCACGCCGGCGGGTGAAGAGAATTTCTACGGCTCGCTGGCCGACCCGGCCTTTCGCTACGCGGCGGTCTCGACCAAGACCGGCGGCATCGTGGGCAGCATCTGCGACGCCAGCTTCGAGAACACGCTGATTCAGATCGCCGAGGCGCTCAACACCCTGCGCCGCGTCTTCCCGCTCACGCTCTCTCCGGTGGGGGGCACCCTCACCGTGACGGTGAACGGCATGGTGGTGCCGCAAGACCCGGTCAACGGGTGGCAATACCGCGAAGACACCAAGAGCGTGGTGTTCCTGGGTACCTACGTGCCGCCGCCGGGGGCCGAGGTCAAGCTGGAGTACGCGTTCTCAAAATGAACAGAGCACTCGCCATCGCCGCGCTGTTCGTTCTCGCCGGGTGCTCGCGCACCTCGCTGATTCCGCAGTGCCCCAACGGGTACACCTTCGACGGCGACAAGTGCGTCTGCTCGACCGATGAGGGCTGCCCCGACGGCATGAGCTGCGAAGAGGGCACGTGCGTGTGCCGCAGCACCACCTGCTGCCCCGACGGCTACGAGTACTCGGCCGACGCCGAGAGCTGCGTGTGCCGCGCCAGCAAGTGCTGCCCGAAAGATCACGTCTGGCTGCAGGCCGAGAACAAGTGCACCTGCGGGGCGCAGAACTGCTGCCCGGCCGGCTACACCTTCGACGATACCCAGAAGGCGTGCGTGTGCAGCTCCGACGAGTGCTGCCCCAACGGCTACGGCTTCGTGCCCGAGAAGATGGTGTGCCAGTGCCACAGCGACGGGTGCTGCCCGATCGACCACAAGTACGACCCGATCTCGAAGAACTGCGTCTGCGCGAAAGACGAGTGCTGCCCGGCGAACCACAAGTACTCGGGCACGGTGCGCGCATGCGTGTGCGTGGGCGATGCGTGCTGCCCGGCCGGCTACAAGAAAGACCCCGGCGGTGAGCGCTGCATCTGCATCGACGATGCCTCGTGCGGGCCGAGCAACCGCTGCGACGCGGTCACCGGCGCGTGCAAGTGCACCAGCACCGCGGGCTGCAAGCCGGGCAACTTCTGCAACGGGCTGGGCTTCTGCCAGTCGATCGCGGCCTGCACCTCGAACGTCGACTGCCCCCCGGGGTTGTTCTGCGACGTCACCTCGAACAAGTGCCTCGCGCCCGGGCCGTGCACCCTCGACAGCCAGTGCCCGTTCGATCAGATCTGCAACGCCGCCACCGCGTCGTGCAAGCCGGGCTGCCGCAAAGACGGAGACTGCTCGCCCAAGAAGGCCTGCCAGACGGGCCAGTGCGTGAGCTTCTGCCGCATCAACGACGGGTGCCCGGTGAACCAGTTCTGCGACGTACCCACCGGGGCGTGCTCGACCAAGGCGGGGCGGGCCGACTGCGACGACTGCAGCGGCGGCGCCAGCTGCGGGAGCACACGGGCACTGCCTCACCTTCATCGGAGAGGGGCAGACCGGGTCGTTCTGCGGCATCGAGTGCTCGACCGACTCTGACTGCCCCAGCGGGTTCGATTGCGGCTCGGTGATCTTCAGCTGCGACAGCGCGCTGGCGGTGTGCCCTGCGGTGAGCGGGCAGAACATCTCGTGCAAGGGGTACACGGTCGAGAACGAGGCCGATCAGAAGTTCTTCTGCTCCGATGGCTCGGGGAACCCGCATGAGTACTTCAAGGCGTGCGCGCCGCAGTCGGGGTTCTGCCCGGCGACCGGGGCGCCGTAAGGCGGCGCTCGTGCTTGCCGCGGCGCCGGTCTCGCTGCGGCGCTGACGGTGGCGCTGGTGCAGGCGAGACACCCACCGGACGGCCGCTGGCCCGGCATGGGCAGGCCAAAGTTCAGGGTTCCGAACCAGGGGTGGATGGGGAAGGGGCTGGGGCAGGCCTCGGGGCCTGGGGTGGCTTGGGCCGGAGGCGAGACTTGGGGGGCGCATGTCTGCTTCGCTTCAGTCGTTGCCCTTGAGACCCAGGCCCAGCCGGTAGACGTCTTTGCTCGTCCACCCTGCCCGGCCTGCCACCTCGGTGCTCAGCGACTTGAGGCGGTCGCCTTTGGCCAGGCCTTCGCGCAGCGCGGCGGTGACCTCGGCATCCGACCAGCGCTGATCGCCGCTGCGCCCCTCGACCAGCAGCACCACTTCGCCTCGGGCCTCTTCGACCTCGAGTGTGCCCAGCGTGCCGCGCACGAACTGCTCGTGCACCTTGGTGAGCTCGCGCGCCACTACGGCGCGGCGGGGGCCCAGCACCTCGTGCAGCAGCTCGAGGGTGGCCGCGGTGCGGTTGGGCGCCTCGTAGAGCACCAGCGTGGCGCGCAGCGGCGCCACCTCTTCGAGCATCGCGCGCGCTTGCACGCCTTCGCGGGGCAGAAAGCCGAGAAAGTGAAAGCGCCCGGTGGGCAGCCCGCTGGCCGAGAGCGCGGCGATCAGCGCCGACGCCCCCGGCACCGGCACCACCTCGACCCCCGCGGCGAGCGCTTCGCTGACCAGCCGTTCGCCGGGGTCGCTGATCGCCGGGCTGCCGGCGTCGGTCACCAGCGCGGCGCTCTCACCCTTCGCCAATCGCTCGACGATCGCGTGCGCGCGCTGCCCTTCGGCGAACGCCGGCAGGCTCACCTTGGGCTTGCCGATGCCGTGAGGCGCGAACAGCCGCTCGCTGTGGCGCGTGTCTTCGCACACGATGAAGTCGACCGTGCGCAGGGTCTCGAGCGCGCGCGCGCTCACGTCGGCGAGGTTGCCGATGGGAGTGGCGACGAGAAAGAGGCGGCCGGGCACGGCCTCTAAGCGTCTAGCTCAGAACCCCGCGTCGAACGCGTTCTCGATGTGCTCGAGCGACGCATTGCGGCCGCGCCCCACCACCGAGATGACGTCGAAGCGCACGTCGCGCTCGAGCCCCTCGCTCATCAGGTAATACATGGCCGCCATCACCACCCGGCGCTGCTTGCGCGACAGCACCGTCTCGGCCGGGTCTCCCGCCAGGTCGTTCGACTTCATTCGCACCTCGACCACCACCAACATCGTGCCCTTCTCGGCCACGATGTCGAGCTCGCCCACCCGGCACGGCACGTTGCGCGCGCGAATGCGGTAGCCCGCCCGAATCAGGTGCTCGACTGCGAGCGCTTCAGCTTCGTCTCCAATGGCACGGCGGTTCTGCTCGCGCATGGCGCGTTCCCCCTTCTAAGGGCTGCCGAACCGACCGGCCGCACCCTACCCGCCGCCCCTGACATGCCGCTCGCACCAATTCGGGTTGGAACGTAAATGAGCTTCGATTCGGAGCCGAAATTGGCCACCCCACCCGGGCCCAAGACTCTCTCGAATACCCAATGTTGGAGGGCACTTCGGAGCCAGTCGCGCCGGAGTTTCGCCCGGCTCGGCAACTTCAGAACGAACTGAACCTACACCGTCGCCGTTGCGATAAATCTTCCGAAGTACTGCTGTCTTTCACCGCTCCCCTCAGAGGTCCTCCAGTGGTCACCCCGTCAGCCGCGGCCGCGCCCAGCATCTCCCGCTCGCGGTTCGAGAAGTTCGCGCCGGTCGACACCTCGGCGCTCGACCTGCCCGCGCGGGTCACCCGGGCGGACTTCGACGCGGCGCTGACCCGCATCGCGAGCGAGAAGAGCACCTTCTCCGACCCCGACGCGCTCATCGCGTACATCCGAGCGCAGCAGTCGACGTTGCCGGCGGAACACCTCGCCGCGCCCGTGGCCGACGATCGGGTGATCATCGACGACGTCGTGCCCCGGCGCGCCAGGGGAGAGAAGCAAGCAGCTGCGCTGCCCCCCGAAGCCGCGGCGCTCCCCCCCGTCTTCCAGACGGTCTTCGCCAAGGCCGGGCTCGACGGTGCCCAGATGGCGCGCGCGGCGAAGCTCCAGCTCGAGCCCCGCCCGCTCCTCGCGCTGCTCCGCGAGCCCACCGGGCTGGAGAAGAACCTGCCCCTCGAGCGCCCGCCGATGCCGCAGAACACGGTCGAAGACGTGCTCCACGTGCTCGAGCAGGGCATGGGCGTCGACGAGATGCTCGAGTACCACCGCCTGCTGGTGCCGGTGGCCGATCAGCTCGAGGCGCGCGAAAAAGGGTTCACCCCCGAGACGCTGTGGCCCTATCGAAAGTACGGGGCGTCAGTGGCCGACGCCGCCCGCCTGCGCGACGCGGGGCTCGAAGGAGGCGCCGCGTACTCCCTGCGGAGCTCGAAGCGGCCGGTCGACGATCTGCTCGAGGCCCACCGCCTCGGCATCAAGCTCGACGAATACGCCTCTGCGGTCGGCCACCAGGGCAACACTCCCGCAGAGCTCTTCGACCTGTGGCAGACGTGCGACCACCAGCTCTTCGGCCCCGGCGCGTACTTTCTCGGCTGGTACAAGGCCCCCGAGGTCAAGCTGCTGTGCGAGAGCGGGGCGATCGACTTCTCCCGCGGCACCCTCGACTCGATTCAGGAAGAGCTCAAGAAGTACCGCGAGGCCAAGGTCTCGGTCGCCGACGTGGCGCGGGTGGCGCGGGCCGGGGGCAACCCCAACGGGCTGTCGTCGGCGCTCCACCGCAACCTCACCGTCGACGACTACCTGAAGCTCGCGGCGGTCAACGCGCCCGACGACGCGCCCACCTTGCTGCGGTTCTGCAAAGACGTCGACGAGCTCATTCGCCTCTTGGCCTCTGGACTCGAGGTGAAAGACCTCGAGCGGTCGCTGGGGTTCTTCAAGTTCAACGTCGAGCAGACCCTGGTGCTGGCGAAGGCCGGCGTCGACCCGTACCAGGCCAAGATCCGCTACCTCGATCTCGGCCTGAGCGCCGCTGAGGCGGTCGCGGTGATCGCGGCAGGAGGGTGAACCGATGACCACTTCCAAGTCGATCTCGATGAGCCGGCTCACCGCCTTCGCGCCCCCGGCGCTGGCCACCGCGCTGCGCGAAGAGACCAAGACCGCCTTCACCGTCGCCGACGTGAAGGCGCTCGCCGCGCGCTATCACGACAGCGAAGACTTCGAGGGCGCCCGCTACCTCGACCAGGTGCTGGCCAACCTCGGCGGCGCCGCCCCGGTTCAGGTGGTGACGCCCCGGCGCGACCCCATCACCTACGAGGCCGAGCTGGCCGCCTCAGTGGCGAAGCGCGCCCGGGCGATCGCCGAGGCCACCGGCATGCCCGAGGCGCACGCGGTGCTGTTCGCCAAGGCCGACTACACCGTCGAGCAGGGCAAGCGCGCGTGGGAGCTCGAGCTGCCCGGCGGCCAGGCGTTCATGTACGCGAAGCTGGGGGCGACCCCCGACCAGGCGCTCGCCCTGGGCAAGGCGAAGGTCGACAAGATGACCTCGTACGAGCTGCTCTCGGCGAAGGCCCCTCCCGAGCTGATCCCTCAGATCATCGACGCGGGAATATCGGCGCCGGATCTGAAGAGGTACTTCGAGAAGGGCTTCTCGGCGGCCGACGCGATCACGCTCAAGCAGCTGGAGGTGAGCGCGTACGACGCTCCCGACTTCCTCACCGTCGACCAGATCAAGACGGTGCGCGAGACGGAGCACCCGTTTCAGACCTTCTACACCCTGACCAGACACGGCTTCAGCTTCGAAGAGGCCGTCGCGCTGCTCGACCGGATGCCCAGAGTCGACATCTACATCGCCTCAGACCTGAAGGAGCTGGGCAAGTTCTCGTTCGAGCAGATCGTCAACTTCATGGAGAGCCCGACGGTGAAGGGCAACCGCAAGCAGTTCGTCGCCCTGGTCGCCGCCGGCTTCGACCGGAAGCAGCTCGACGCGTGCGAGAGGTTCCGCTTCAATGACTTCGTCACCAAAGACGCGATCAACTCGGGCTATTCGACCGACGAGCTGGTGCAGCTGTGGAGCCAGGACCTGGGGCTGAACGGCCGCATGGGCTCGCAGAGCATGCCCCGCATGCACGCCGCCGGCTTCACCGTCGCGCAGGTGCTCGAGGCCCGCGAAGTGGGGCTCGACGACTACAGCGTCGAGAAGTTTCAAGCGTACGGCTTCAGCCCGGAAGAGATGCTCACCCTGGCCCGCGCGGGCTACGGCTCCGACTCGAAGCTCAAAGACGGCTATCTCTCGCTGGGCATCGAGCCGCGCGATGCCTATGACCTGATCATCGCCTCGAAGTGAGGCTCGAAGCGCCCCGGTCGCGCGGGGTCGCCCCGGCGATGAGCCGCGCGTAGCCCGGCCCGTACTCAGACCGAGAAGGTCTGGCCTTCGTCGGCCTGCGAGTCGCGGCGCTGCCCCACCACGTGCACCACCTGGGTGAGCGTGCCCAGGTGCTTGAGCATGCGGTTGAGCAGCGGGAGCTTGGGGTCGTCGACGATGCCGTTGAGCCCGTCTTCGACCACCACCGGCACCCGCGAGCGCGCGCTGAACTTCTCGACCAGCGTCAGCCGCAGCGAGAGGTACCAGAGGTCGAGGTCTCTGCCCGCGAGCTCGGTGACCGGCACCTTGCGCCCCGGGGCGTGCACGAAGGCGTGGCCGTCTCGGTCGACCTCGGCGGCGTGGTAGCGGCGGTCGGCGAGCGCGGTGAGGTACTGCACGGTGCGGTCTTTGAGCTGGGCCCACATGCCGGCCATGTCGAGCGCAAAGAGATCGCAGGCCAGCAGCATCAGCGCGGGGGTCGGGTCTTCGTGGTGCTCGGTGGGGCTGGTGGCCAGCCCGAACGCGTCTTCGGGGTTCTTCGCCCGCTCGAGCACCTGCTCGGCGCGCTCGATGTCTCGCTGAATCTCGATCTCGCTGCGCGCGTAGCCGCTGCCGCCACCCTCTTCGAGCAGCCGCTGGTTGAGCGCCTCGGCCTCGGCGCGCACGGCGGCGATGCGCGCGGGCAGGTCTTGGTTCTCGGGGTCGACCTGCAGCTCGGCGTACTGCACCTCGAGCTCGGCGACGCGGGTCTGCAGCGTCTGGGGCTTCTCCATCGCCCCGAAGAACTCGTCGCGGGTGGCGGCGCCCACCGCCTCCATCGCCGAGTTCACCTGCTGCTCGTAGAGCGCGAACTCTTCTTGCAGCTTCTTGATGCGCAGCGAGTAGATGTCGCCCTTGCTGCCCTTGCGGGCCTGGGCCTGCAGCTCTTCGATGTAGCGCAGCGCCAGCAGCGCCGCGAAGGTGAACGGAGCGATCGCCAGCAGCGCCGCGTAGTGCAGCGCCCCTTCGGACAGGCCGCCCAGCACCACCATGCCCACCCCGGCGAGCACCGAGAGCAGAAAACGGCTGTCGGACCACACCGCGGGCACCCGGCCCGCGCCCGCGCCGTAGCCGGCCTCGTCGCGCTCTTCCATCACCCGGCGCACCTGCTCGGCGCTCTTCTTCTTCTCGTCGGGGTAGCGCGCCACCCGCTGCACGATGTCGTGCGGCGCGCCCAGCTTCTCGGGGGTCGGCGCGTCGGCGAGCTCGGCACGCGCGGCGGCGAGCTCGGCCTGCTTGTCGTCGAGCGTCTTCTGCTTCGACTCGAGGCGGTACCCGTCAGAGGTGAGGCCGTCGAGCTTGTACTGCAGCTCGCCCGCCTCCTTCGCCTTGGCGAGCTCTTGCTTGAGGCCCTTGAGCTTCGACTCTTCGACCGCCGCGTCCATGCCCGCCTTCTTCTTCTGGCGCTCGACCTTCATCGAGGCGCGGCGGGTGGGAAACTGGCCGGGGGTGAGGGTGAAGATGGCGTCGAAGGTGGCGCGCGGCGGCAGGCCCACCTGCGCGCGCAGGGTGCTCTGCATCTCGGTCGCGTCTTTGGTGACCACCTCGTACTGGCGGGTGGTGGCGTTGAGCTTGTGCAGCGAGCCCTGCCCGCCCAGCTCTCTGACCAGGCGCCACACCGCGTTGTCGTTGGCCTGGAAGCTGATGCCCGCCTTGCCGGTCTTCTGGCCGGCGGCCAGCAGGGCCGCGTCGCTGCCTTTGCCGTCGGGGAAGCAGAGCGCCGAGATGAGCCCGGCCACCGGCGCGGGCGCCTCGGCGGGGCTCTTCAACACCACGAAGCCCGGCTTGAGCGCGATGCGAACCGATGGCGAGAAGCCTCGCACCGACTGCACAGCCAACTCGAGCAGGAGCATCGGACGACCCCTTTTACGGGGGACCGCCGCGACAATGAAGTTTTACTTCGCTTCGGCCTTGGGAGCCTTGGGCGCCTTGGCCTTGGGAGCCTTGGGAGCCTTGGCCGGCTTCTCGGCCTTGGCAGCGCCTTCGGCACCGGCCGCGACGACCTCGTCCTGCTCCTCGAGCTGGTCGACCTTCGAGGCCTTGCCGCGCAGGGCGCGGAGGTAGAAGAGCCGGTTGCGGCGCACGTCGCCGTGCTGGAGCACGTCGATGGTCTCGTAGCGGGGGCTGTGGAGCGGGAAGATGCGCTCGACGCCGACGCCGTAGCTGACCTTGCGAACGGTGAACGAAGAGCTGACGCCGCCCTTCTTCTTGCGAATGACGACGCCTTCGAACGCCTGCTCGCGCTCCTTGTCGCCCTCCTTCACCTTCCAGTTGACGCGGACGGTGTCGCCGGTGCGGAACTCCGCCAGGTCCTTGCGACGTTGGGTCGATTCGACGTACTCGAGAGCGCTGTTGCGCATGGCGTTCGTGACTCCGAAATGAATGGAGCGCTGCGCCTACCAGACTTGACTGTGAGCCGTCAACGCTGGCAGAAGGCGCGCTTCCCGCTTCGGGGCCCACCATTCGGGTGGGATGCCGGGTGTGGGGCAATTTCGATTTCGAAGGTTCGAAAGAGAGCATCAATCATGGCGGCTACCCAATCGCAGCTCGAGGCGAAGGTTCGTGAAGGTTCTGGCAAGGGCTCGGCCCGCAAGGCGCGCGCCGCGGGCATGATTCCCGCCATCGTGTACGGCAAGCACCTCGAGAAGCCGCTGCAGATCTCAATCGACCCCAAGGCGGTCAAGACCGCGGTGAACACCACCAAGCGGCTCAACACCGTGATCGGCCTCAAGGTCGGCTCGGCGAGCCACATCGTGCTGCTCAAGGAGTACCAGCAGGACCCGGTGACCCGCGAGCTGCTGCACGCCGACTTCATCGACGTGCGCGAGAACGAGCAGGTCAAGGTGAAGGTGCCGGTGCTGCTGGTCGGCAAGGCCGAAGGCCAGGGCCAGGGCGGCATCTTGAGCCAGATGCGCCGCGAGCTCGAGGTGTGGGCGCTGCCGGCCGCGATTCCCGACAAGATCGAGGTCGACGTGACCCCGCTGAAGATCGGCCACTCGTTGCACATCAACGACGTGAAGATGCCGGCCGGCATCACCGTGAAGACGCAGGTCAACTACACCCTCGCGGTGGTGACCGCGCCTGAGGCCGAAGTGGTGGCCACTCCGGCGGCGACTGCCGCGGTTCCGGGCGCCGAAGGCGCAGCGGCGGCGGGTGCGGCTCCTGCAGCGGGCGCGAAGGCCGGCGACGCCAAGGCGGGCGACGCCAAGGCTGGCGATGCGAAGGCGGGCGACGCGAAGGCCGCTCCGGCCGCGAAGGCGGACGCGAAGAAGAAGTAGCTCGCTTCCGATGCGCATCATCTGTGGCCTGGGGAACCCGGGCAGCGAGTACGCACGCCACCGGCACAACGTCGGGTTCATGGTGTGCGAGCGGCTCGCTGCGCGGGCCAGGGCCAGCTTCACCCAAGAGAAGTTCGAGGCGCGCCTCGCCCAGGCCACCATCGCCGGCGAGCGCGCGCTGCTGATCGAGCCGCAGACGTTCATGAACCTCTCGGGCCGGTCGCTGGGGGGCGCGGCGCGCTTCTACAAGGTGCCGCCGGAAGAGGTGCTGGTGGTGCACGACGAGCTCGACCTGCCCTTCGGCAAGCTGCAGCTGAAGGCCGGGGGGGGCGCGGGCGGGCACAACGGGCTGTTGTCGATCGCCGAGAGCTGGGGCGAGCAGGGCTACGGCCGGCTGCGCTTCGGCATCGGCAAGCCCGAAGGCCCCAACGCCAAAGAGCGGGTGGTGGGCCACGTGCTGGGCAACTTCTCGGGTGAAGAGGCGCCCGCGCTCGGCGGGCTCATCGACGCGGCGTGCGAGATGGCCGAGGGGTGGGCGCGGCTCGGCATGCAGAAGGCGATGAACCAGTTCAACCGGCGCGCCTGAGCCGAGACGGACGGTACCCAGCAGCCCGCTCGCTTTGCGTTCGAGCCTGCGTTAGCAGTCAGTCGCCATGCGTAAAACGCTGAAGGTCGACGACGCCAAGCTGTCAGGCATCACTCGAACCCCCTTCCCCGCCTCGCGGAAGATCTACGTCCACGGCCAGCGCTACCCCGAGCTGAAGATCCCCCTGCGAGAGATCTCTCTGGCCGACACCCACCACGCCGACGGCCGGGTGACGCACAACAGCCCGCTGGCGATCTACGACACCACCGGGCCGTACACCGACCCGTCGGCGCAGATCGATCTCAAGCGGGGCCTGGCGCCCGCCCGCGAAGCGTGGGTGCGCGCGCGCGGCGACGTCGAGCAGCTGGCCCAGCTGAGCTCTGACTACGGCCGGGCCCGCCTCGCCGATCGCCGGCTCGACGGGCTGCGATTTCACGCGCGCAACACGCCGTACCGGGCGCGCAGCGGCAAGAACGTCTCGCAGATGGCCTACGCCCGGCGCGGCGAGATCACCGCCGAGATGGAGTACGTGGCGATTCGCGAGCAGCAGCGCCTCGAGGCGGGCCAGCACCCCGGCCACGCGTTCGGCGCCGCGATACCCAAAGAGATCACCCCCGAGTTCGTGCGCGACGAGGTGGCGCGGGGGCGCGCCATCATTCCCGCGAACGTGAACCACCTCGAGCTCGAGCCGATGATCATCGGCCGCAACTTCCTGGTGAAGATCAACGCGAACCTGGGCAACTCGGCGGTCACCTCTTCGATCGAAGAAGAGGTCGAGAAGATGGTGTGGGCGATTCGCTGGGGCGCCGACACGGTGATGGATCTGAGCACCGGGTCGGACATTCACGAGACCCGCGAGTGGATTCTGCGGAACAGCCCGGTGCCGATCGGCACGGTGCCCATCTACCAGGCGCTCGAAAAGGTGGGAGGCAAGGCCGAGGAGCTCACCTGGGAGCTGTACCGCGACACGCTGATCGAGCAGTGCGAGCAGGGCGTCGACTACTTCACCGTGCACGCAGGGGTGCGGCTGGCCTACGTGCCGCTCACCGCCCGGCGCCTGACCGGCATCGTCTCGCGCGGCGGGTCGATCATGGCCAAGTGGTGCCTGGCGCACCACCAAGAGAGCTTCCTCTACACGCGCTTCGAAGAGATCTGCGAGATCATGAAGGCGTACGACGTGAGCTTCTCGCTTGGCGACGGCCTGCGGCCCGGCTCGATTCACGACGCCAATGACGAGGCGCAGTTCGCCGAGCTGGCCACGCTGGGCGAGCTCACCCGCATCGCGTGGAAGCACGACGTGCAGACCATGATCGAGGGGCCCGGCCACGTGCCGATGCAGCTCATCAGGGAGAACATGACCCGGCAGCTCGAGGTGTGCGACGAGGCGCCGTTCTACACGCTGGGGCCGCTCACCACCGACATCGCGCCCGGGTACGATCACATCACCTCGGGCATCGGCGCCGCGATGATCGGTTGGTACGGCACCGCGATGCTCTGCTACGTGACGCCGAAGGAGCACCTCGGCCTGCCCGACCGCGACGACGTCAAAGAGGGCGTGATCACCTACAAGATCGCCGCGCACGCCGCCGACTTGGCCAAGGGGCACCCCGGAGCGCAGGCGCGCGACAACGCGCTGTCGAAGGCCCGCTTCGAGTTCCGCTGGGAAGACCAGTTCAACCTCTCGCTCGACCCCGAGCGGGCGCGCGAGTTTCACGACCAGACCCTGCCCAAGGACGCGGCCAAGACCGCCCACTTCTGCTCGATGTGCGGGCCGCACTTCTGCTCGATGAAGATCACCGAAGAGGTGCGGGCCAAGGGGCTCGCCGAGAAGGCCGAGGAGTTCAAAAAGACCGGCTCGGAGATCTACAGTGCTGCCGATGCCGCAGCACGAGTTCGAGATCCAATTCCATGAGTCCGAGCGCATTCTCGAGGTGCGCTACCCCTCCCGCCCCACCCTCGAGAGCTACCACCGCTACGAGCAGGCGGTCAGACAGACCATCGCCTCGCTGGGCGGCCAGTGGAACTGCCTGGTCGACCAGTCGAGCCTCAAGGTGATGCCGCCCGAGCTGCCGCCGCGCATCGCCGAGCTCAACGCCTGGGCGAAGGAGCGCGGCATGAACCGCACCGCGCGGGTGGTGCAGGCCAGCGCCATCGCCGAGCTGCAGGCCAACCGCATCTTGAAGAACAGCGGCGCGCAGGGCACCTCGGCCGTGACCGCCAGCCGCGACGAGGCCTGGCGCGCGCTGCTCGCCTAGGACGACAGCCCGGCCGGCTGACCCTCACCCGAACGAGTCGACCACCGGCTTCTCGCCCGCCGGCTGCTCGGGGTCCTCCTCGGCGTGCGCCGGGCGCTCGAGCCCCACCGCCGCGCGCAGCATGCGGCGCACGCGCTCGGCCGCCAGCAGCTCGCCCACCGCCACTTCGGCGATCAGCACCTCGCGAAAGACGGCGCCGCCCACCTCGAAATCGACGGTGAGCACCTTCGCGGCCCCGCCCTGCGCGTCGAGCTCGAGGCGCGACACCTTGTCGAACTCGACGTACACGGTGCGGGGCATGCTGCCGATGCGGGTCGAGAAGTCGAGCCGCAGCAGGTGCTCGGCGAAGTCGACCGCAAAGGCGCGCTGGCGGCGGTCGCGCTGCTCGAAGAACACCGCCACCGAGAAGGCCACCACGCACGGCAACAGCAGCGCTGCGACCGTCGCCGGGGCGGCCCAGGTCAACAGAGACCCCAGCGCTGCGATGCCGAAGGCGAGGCCGGCCACCAGCGCGAGGTTGGCGATGGCGGCGCGCGGCGGGCGATCGGCGCGCCCGACCCACATGCGCGGCTCGTAATGCAGCTGCACGTCGCCCAGTCTTCTCGGCAGGGTGCTCTTGGCGAGCGCCTGTTCGAACTTTCCGGTCACCGTGCCTTAAGTCTGGAGCATCGCGTGCCGATGCAAAAGCGTGCACCCCAAGTTGGCGCAGCTGCTGAAACGTCATTTCCCTGACGGCGCCCCCGCCGAGCTCGCCGCCGAGCTCGAGGTCGACTACCAGAAGGCCGAGTTCGACCGTGAGCTGGCCGAGAAAGAGCTCGAGCTGGTCTCGCGCGAGCTGATGGCGCGCGACGAGGTGCTGCGCGGCCGCGCCACCCGGGTGTCGGATCTGCAGAACGCGCTGGCCCGAACCGCCCGGGCGATCTCGGTGGACCCGGGAGATCTCGCCACCTCGCTGCGCAAGGTGACCACCGCCGCCTGCGAGACCCTGCGGGTCGACAAGTGCAGCGTGTGGGGTCTCAACGATTCGCGCAGCGAGCTGCTCTGCCTCGACCGGTACGAGCCCGAGACCGGCGGCCACGAGTTCGGCGCCACGCTGATGCTGGGCGACTACCCTGCCTACGCGGCGGCGATGCAGGCCGAGCGGGCCATCGTGGCGCCCGACGCCCACGGCCACCCCTACACCGCGGGCCTGGCCGCGGCGTATTTCGGCACGTCGCCGGCCGCGCTGCTCGACGCGCCGGTGCGGGCGCAAGACCGGGTGGTGGCGGTGGTGCGCCTCGAGATGCGCGGCAGCCGCCGCGATTGGAGCCCCGAGGAGATCACCTTCGCGGCCTCGATGGCCGACCTGGTGTCGCTGTTGTTCGAGACCGCGGCGCGCCATCGGGCCGAGGCCGAGGTCGAGCGCCAGCGCACCTTCTTGCGCGAGATCGTCGACGTCGACCCCAACGTCATCTACGTGAAAGACAGCTCGGGAGTGTTCACCCTGCTCAACCGCGCCGCGGCCGACCTGTTCGGCGTGTCGCCCGACGAGCTGATCCGCCAGACCGAGCCCGAGCTGGGCCAGCGCGAGCACACGTCACGCGAGCTCGACCAGGCGGTGCTGGAGTCGGGCAACGAGGTGTTCGTCGGCGAAGACTCGGTGGTCGACGCCACCGGCCGAAGGCGTTGGTTTCAAACGGTGAAGCGACCGCTGCTCGACGCCGACGGCCGCCCGCGCCTGGTGCTCTCGGTGTCGACCGACATCACCGAGCGCAAGCGCGTCGAAGAAGATCACCACCGCCTCGAGGCCGAGCTGCGCCAGGCCCAGAAGATGGACTCGGTGGGTCTGCTCGCCGGCGGCATCGCGCACGACTTCAACAACCTGCTCACCCCGATTCTGGTGGGCGCGCAGATGACGCTCGACGATCTGCCCGAGGGCAGCGACCTGGCCGAGGCGCAGAAAGACGTGGTCACCGCCGCGCGGCGCGCGAAAGATCTCACCGCCCAGCTGTTGGCCTTCGGCCGCAAGCAGGTGCTCGAGCTCAAAGACGTCGATCTCAACCGGGAGATCGAGCAGGCCCAGCGCATGTTCCGCCGGCTGCTGCCCGAGGACATCGAGCTCAAGCTCGAGCTGAGCAAGCACCGGGAGATCGTCGAAGCCGACCCGGTTCAGCTGCAGCAGGTGCTGCTCAACCTGGTGATCAACGCCCGCGACGCGATGCCCAGGGGCGGCACCCTGACGCTGTCTACCCACGGCCGCACCGCCGGGCCCGACGGCGCGCCGCAGGCCGTCTTCCGGGTGCGCGACACCGGCACCGGCATCGCCCCCGAGGTGATGCCGAAGATCTTCGAGCCCTTCTTCACCACCAAAGACCGCGGCCGCGGCACCGGCCTGGGGCTCTCGACCGTCTACGGCATCGTGAAGCAGCACAAGGGCGGCATTCGGGTCGACAGCGTGGCCGGCCAGGGCGCCATCTTCGAGGTGCAGCTGCCCGCGGTGGGCGGCAAGGTGGTGAACCTCGAGCCCGTCGAGTCGGCCACCGTGCACGGCAGCAACGCGACCATTCTGCTGGTCGAAGACGAAGACCTGGTGCGCAAGCTGGTGCGCTCGCTGCTCGAGCGGGCCGGGCACCGGGTGCTGGCGGCGCGCGACGCCCGCGAAGCGCTCGAGCTGGCCCGCAAGCACGACGGCCGCATCGCTCTGGTGGTGTCGGACGTGGTGATGCCCGGCATGAACGGGCCCCAGCTGCGCGACACGTTCCTGGAAGAGCGGCCGAACACCCCTTTCCTGTTCATGAGCGGGCACGCGCAAGACGCGCTGGGCGACGAGGCGCAGCGCTTCTCGGCGGTGCTGCTGAGAAAGCCGTTCACGCCCAAAGAGCTGCTGGCGCGCATCGGCGAGATGCTGCGCCCGGCGGCGTGACGGTTCGCTTCAGGACGACCGAGAGACCGCGGCCTTTCAGCTGTCGCCCCGCTCAGCGGGCGTTCGAGATGAACAGCGTGTACGGCGTGCAGGTGGGCGCGCTCTGCGGGTCGCGGAACACCTTCACGATGTAGTCCGAGCTGTCGTCGCCGATGCCGGTGTCGTTGTCGCGGTAGCTGCGGTTCGAGGGGCAGCTCTCGTTCGAGAAGAAGCAGCTGCCCGGCAGGTTGCGGCCGTCGTTGCGATACACGCACATGCGAATGCCGGGGTCGGCGCTGTCGAGCCGCACCTTCACGTCGTAGTCGTCGGAGAGGAACTGGGTGTTGTCTTCACCCGTGAAGGTGATCAGGTCGACGTCGCTCTGCAGCGCGATCAGGCCGGTGTACTGGGTGCCCGAGCCCGAGTCGGAGAAGTTGCCGAGGTGGTTCTTGTCGGCGCAGAACGGGCCGGGGTCATTGCCCGAGACCTCTTTGCACTCGCACCCCGACGCCGCGAGCCCGTCGGTGTCGTAGTAGCCGGCGTTGCACGTGCCGATCTGGCAGGTGCCGGTGGTGCAGCTCGAGGTGCCGTTGGCGATCGGGCAGGTGGTGGCGCCGCACATGCCAACGCCGGCGTGCAGGTGGGCGTACGAGAACTTCGCCGCGTCGTCGGTCTCGACCGAGAGGTCGGCATCGAAGGTGGCCACGGTGGCGCCGGTGAACTGCACCTCGACGCCCAGCCGGCCATTGCGTTCGAGCACTGCCGGCAGCGTGGGCGCCGACACCGAGAACTGGGTGCTGCCCCCCGCCACCAGCGAGATGTTCTTCACGGTGAGCGGCCCGAAGCCGACGTTGGTCACCTCGACCGGGCGGGTGATCACCCAGCCGACCGGCACGTTGCCGATGCCGCCGTCGGCGAGCCGGTTGCCGAAGTTCACCGTGGCCGGAGACACCTGCGCCTTCGGCTCGGTGACGGTGCCGCGCACGCGCCAATCGTAGACGGGGGTGGCGGGGTCGTTGGTGGTGAACGAGATCTTCGCGTCGACCTCGCCGGCGTCTTGCCCGTCGACCAGCACCGACAGCGGCAGCCGCTGCAGCGGCCTGAGCACCACCGGCATGCCCGCGTCGGCGAGCAGCATCGGCATCAGCACCTTCACGTCGCGCGACGGGTCAGTGACGGTGATGCCGCGCAGCTCGAGATCGACCCCGCCCTGGTTGACGATCTGCCGATCGATCGACCGGGTCTTGGTGCGCTGCAAGAGCCCGAAGTCGACGTCTCCCGCGGCCTCGAGCGCGAAGCGGGGCCTCGACAGCGAGGTGCCCTCGACGCTGACGTAGGCCGGCGGCACCTCTTCGGCGGTGGCGTAGACGGCCACGGTCGAGCGCACGTAGTGCTCGCCCACCGGCCGAAACGCGATGGGCAGCTCGAACCCGGCGTCGGGCCCCATCGCCGGCACCTGCGGCAGGGTGACCGAGAACTCGGGGTGGCCCGCGTCGACCGAGGCGATCTCGAGCACCAGGTTGCCGAAGCCCTCGTTGGCGACCCGCACGCTCTTGACCCCGGCGTCGCCCACCGCGACGACCCCGAACTGCACCGCCCCGGGGCGCACGGTAAGAAACGGCTCGCCCACGATGCGGCGCACCAGCGGAATCACCAGCTCGCCGGGCGGGAGCCGGTCGGGGCTCTCGTCGGGCGACGCGTCGGTGTAGGTGACCAGCAGCTTCGCCTCGCCTGGCGCCGGCGCGCCCCTGGGCGTGTACTTCACGTCGACGGTGAAGGCGCTGCCGCCGCCGACGATGAACGGCGGAGTCTCGGACGGGGTGAACGAGAAGTCGCTCGAGCCGCCTCCGCTCAGCAAGACGCGCTTGATGGCCGCGCGCCGCTTGCCGCGCACCAGCACCTCGAGGGTCTGGCTCTCTTCGCAGCCCGGCGTCACGCAGAGGTAGGCGAGGCGCGGCGGGTCGGCGACCAGCCCGGGGGGGTCAGGGGTGGTGACCGGCGGCGTGCCGGTGCACCCCACTCCCCACAGCACGGCGAGCAGCGAAGAGAGGCGCCGCATCACTGCACCTTGAACTTTCCGTTCTCGCGAACGAGGTCCAGTGCGTAGGAGAGGTCGCCCTTCTTGCCGAGGGTGACGGTCTTGTTGCCGATGACCGCGCCGTTCACGTACGCGGTGATGGTGACGTTGCTGCTGGAGTGGTCGAGGCAGACGTTGGCGATCAGGTCTCCGATGGCGCTGCCGTCGATGGGCACCACGCCGCCCGAAAGGTAGTCGACCAGCACGTCGACCGAGATGCCGAGCAGGCCGGCGAGCAGCTCGGTCGGCAGCGACTTGCAGTCTTCCATGTACGAGACCTGCACCCGGTAGGTCGCGTCGACCATCGCGTCGGCGAGAATGATGCGCTCGGGCTCTTCTTTGGGCGGGAAGGCCAGCCACGACGGGTTGCCGTAGGTGCCCCAGGTGGTGGGGTTGGGGTGCGCCTTGTCGCAGACGTACCCGAAGGGGTGCTCGAGGTGCATGTCGACGTTGCGCACGTCTTTGTCGAACAGCCCGTCGGTGCCGTTGTCGAACACCATCTCGATCTTCACCACCTCGGGCCCGGTCTTGCCGCCGTTGGTGGCGTTGACCGGAATCGAGATCGACGGGTGCGAAGGGTCATTGGTGGTGAGCTCGAGAATGCCGGTCGCCTGCCCCATGCCCGAGGTGTTGGTGTACGCGACCTGCAGGTCGACGTAGGTGCCACCCATCACCTCGGGCAGCACCGCGGGAGAAGCCGAGAGATCCGTGCTGTGGTTCGAGCCGCCCCACTTGTACGTCACCTTCAGTGGCGCCCCACCCTTGTTCAGAATGGTGACCGGCAGCACGTTGGTGGCGCCGTAGGGCACCGTGCCCAGGTTGACCGTCGGTGTGCCCATGTTCGACAGGCAGCGCGGCGAGCCGGCCATCGAGGCTCCCGCGCACACGTCGATGACCGGCGGCGTCTCGGAGTTGCCCTTCACCGGCACGCGCAGCTCACCCTTGGCGGTGGTGACGACCACGCTGGCGTGGTGCACCGCGTTCGAGCGCGGGGTGTAGGCCACCTCGAACGCGAGCAGCGCGCTCGAGTCTTTGGCCACCGGCACCAGGCTCGAGGGCAGCGTGAGCGCGGTGACGTCGAGCGCGAAGTCCATGCTGTCGACGGGGTCGAGGGCGATCGATCGAACCTCGACCGGCGCCACGCCGGTGCCCTGGTTGCTCAAGGTGACCTTGCGGGTCGCGCGCCGCCCCATCGCCAGGTACCCGAAGTCGACCGGGTTGGGCGCAGCCTTGAGCAACGGCACGCCGAGGAAGTCGGCGTGAATCGGCACGCGCAGCTCGGGGAACTCGCGATCGTCGGAGAGGATCTTGAGCTCGTCGTCGGCCTTGCCCACGGCCTTGGCCTTGAAGCTGACCGTGACCGGCACGTTGCGGCCGGGGAAGATCTCGATGGGGAACTTGCCGGCGCAGAACGCCCCGCAGCCGAACGGAGAGCTCGTGCCGGTGAGCCCCGCCTCATAGAGCGTGAGGGTGCAGTTGCCGATGCTGTGCAGCTCGAGGGTCAGCTCGGCGTCGGCGGTGTCGAGGTCGCCGAACGCGACCGTGTACGGCGACGGCTGCAGAATCGGGTTGCCGTCGGTGACCACCTCGCAGGCCTTGGTCTTGGCCTCGATGCACCTGTAGTCCTCGCAGAGGAGGCCGTTCTCGCAGTCGGAGTCCCTTTGGCAGGGGGCCTTGATCAGCTTCGGGCTTCCACACGCGGCGATGAGGGTGATCGCTGCGAGCGCTACGGCTCGGTGGGTCATGGGGCTTGACCTCCGTCTGCTTAGGCTTGTCGCAGACGCCTCATTATCGCGTCAACCGGCCAGAAGTTTCGAGTACTTAAAAAGACGAAGGGCGCGGCGACCTTTCGATCACCGCGCCCGACGCCTGCTTTTGAAGCCTAGCGGAGCGGCTTACCCGCCGTAGACGCCCTTCATGCTGGGGTCGGCGAGGCCGTAGTCCTTCATCGCCTGGCGCATGAAGAACGGCACTTCCTGGTACTTGCCGAGCTCGACGCACGACGCGTTCGAGCTGCAGGTGCACTGCGAGCTGTCGGTCGAGTTGCAGCCCGGGCGGCCGGTGTTGCTGATGGTGCCGTCAGGGTTGATGGCCTTGGTGTTCGGGTCGAACTTCACGGTCGCCTTGCCGTTCACCAGCGTGGGCACGTACCAGTCGGGCTGGCCGTCACCGTCAGTGTCGGGAGCGCCGGTGCAGACGTACGCGCGGTTCAGCAGCGTGTTCGCCCACTCGAGAATGCGGGCGCCCACGCCCTTCTGCACGCTCTTACCGAGAATGGTCTCTTTGCCGTAGGTACGGGCGACGAAGACCTTGCCGTCGGGCAGGTGCAGCTCGATGCGGTTGCTGAAGCCCGGGTCGGTGTCGACGCCGACTTCCCAGATGTCGAGCTGGTTCAGCCAGTTCTGCTGGGCGTTCTCGGGGAGGTACATCAGGGTCCACGCGATGAGGAACTTCTGCTGCTCCCAGCCGACCTGGGGCTCGACGGCGACCGAGTTGGCCGGGGTCGCGCCGCAGATCTCAGCCGACGCGCTGGGGAAGCAGTACGACGGCGACGGCTTCCACCACTGGAGGTGGGCCACGCCGCTCGCCGGGAAGCGATCGGCATCGACCATGGGCACGCCCGAGGCCGAAGAGGCCATGCGCGAGCCGCGGATGGTGTCGTCGCCCGTCAGGTTGTTCGCCAGCCAGCGGCGGTAACCGTCGGGGAAGATGTCGGCCATCGAGACCGCGCGGTAGCGGGCATCGAGGAAGTCGCGACGCGAGGCGCTGATGAAGTTGTCGACCGACTCGGTCATCAGCATCGTGGTGTACGCCTTCATGTAATAGGCGCCGGCGTTGATGGTGTACTCCGAGTCGTACTCGCCCTTGTTCGACGAGAGCGCGTTCTCGAGCGGGCGACCGCCGCGCGAGACGTTGCCGAAGTAACCGGTCGCGCCGTTGGGGACGGTGACCACGGTGGTGCCCGCGTTGCCGGCCGAGTCGGCCGCCGCGCGCAGCACGGTCTCGCCGTTCGCCGTCTGGCGGAAGTGATCGCCCGCCTGCGGAGTCGACATCTGCGAGGTGAAGTGATCGAACGCGAGCGTCGACGCGAGCAGGTTGTCGGGGAAGAACTCGGCGCCGATGACCGGCCAGAGGGTGTCGTAGTCGTAGCCGCTGGCCACCGCGAAGTCGCGGTAGATGGTGGCGTACAGACCCAGGCCCTTGGCGCCGTCACGAACCTTCTCGTTGTAGCGCTCGAGCTGGCGGTTGGCGGCCGTGCGCACCGAGAAGGTGCGGCGGTTGCGGCGGTAGTTGTCGAAGATGTGGTTCGTCTCCTGCTGGGTGATCAGGAAGTCGAAGATCTCGTACGCGTCGGCGCCGTTGTCGTGGCGGTAGACCGAGAGGTTGCCCAGGTCGGCCCAGCGGTCAGTCGCGAAGCCGTAGGGGAACCGAACGCGGTTCTGCGGGTCGACGGTGTTCTCGCTCTGGCCGTTGGCGCCTTCGCTGTCGGTGGCGGTACGCATCGAGCCCCACGCGACGTAGTCGACGGGGAGCTGGTGGCAGCGGCTCGCCTGGCCGTTGACCGAGACGATGAGGCCGTCGAACAGCGGGCTCCACTGGCCGTCTTTGGCGTCGTCCCAGGTGGTGGGCTTGAACTTGGTCACGTCGACGTCGGCGCACCCCGAGATCAGGCCGTAGGCCTTCTGCAGCTGGGTGTAGTGAATGTCGTCGGTGCCGTTGAGCGCGTCGTTACCGATCGAAGGCGAGAAGCCGAGAATGCCGCCGAAGCTGTCCATCTTGTTCAGCGCTCCGAGGGCGACCTTGCTGCCGAGCTTCTTGTCTTCGTCGCGGAACACGCTGACCACGTCGCCGTAGAACATGCGGGCGGCGGCGAAGTCGTACGCACCGAGGCCGATCGCGTCTTGCGCGCCTTCACCGGCGTAGTCCATGGTCGTCGACTGCATGAACATGGTGAGCAGGTTGTTGCGCTCGTTGTCGGTGACCGGGTCGAAGTAGCGCGGGCCGACGCAGCTGCCGGCAGGGTCCAACGTGGTGCACTGGGTGGTGTTGGTGCCGTTGTTGGTGCGGAGCTGCCAGTACTGCGGGCGGTAGTTGAACGCGTCGGAGCTGCCCACGAAGTTGTGGCGCAGACCGATGCTGTGGCCCATTTCGTGGGTGATGACCGCGTAGTGGGCGCGGCGCGCCAGGTACTGGCGCATCGACTCGGCGCGCTCGAGCTGCTGGGCGCGATCTTGGTTCTTGTCGAAGTTGCCGAACTTCTGCTCCAGCACGCTGGCCAGGTCGGCGATGGCGAACGGGGTCGGAGCCTCGTTCATCACGCACGCGCCACGGTTGCTGAGGGCGAGCTCTTTGAAGTTGCGGAAGTTGCGCTGAACCGACGGGTTCGCACCACGGAGCGGCGAGATGAAGTCGGTGAGCTGGCTCACGTCGACCTTCGAGTTGCCGTTGGTGGCGAACTGCTGAAACGCCTTGGTGATCAGCGCCGCCTCGGTGGGCGAGTCGAGCGCGTGCTTGCGGCGCGCCTCGTAGGTCGGGCGGGTGGTGCTGGGCGCGGTGGCGTCGGCCGCGATGGCGCGGGTCGACAGCAGCTTCTGCTTCACCTGCTTGGCGATGGGACCCGCGCGGAAGCCCTCGAGGCGGGCCTTCAGCTCGGTCTTGTCGACACCGAACGCGTCGGCGATGCGCTCGTCGCGCTGCTCGACGGTGAACTTCTCGAGCACGCCCGAGCGGGTGGCGTTCTTCGCCATGCCGGCCCAGTCACGCACGTAGGTGCCTTCGGTGATGTCGGCGGTGGTCAGCTCACCCTTGATGTAGCGGGCGGTGTCGACGATGCCCTGGCTCCAGAGGTCGGTGACGTGGCTCCACACGTTGATGGAGGCCGAGACGACTTCGCCGGTCAGCGGGTCGTTGGCGTCGACCATGATGCCCCACGGCGACGGGGTCTGCGGCGCGCGAATGCCGTTGACCTGGTGGTAGCGAATGTCGCCGCGGCGCACGGTGAGCGCCTTGTGGCAGTCGGTGACCTTCGCGGCATCGCCGTCGAGGGCGGCCTGGTCGCACTGCGCCGCCGTCACGCCGGCGGGCAGGCGGGGGGTGCCGCAGAGCGCGTGGTCGTTCTGCTCGACCGGGCTGTGGCAGAGGACGACCATCTCGGGCTGCTTGGCGAGCGCGATGACGCCGGCGCTGTAGCCGCGCGCGGCGCCGATGCTGTCGGCGAACGCGTCGCAGCCGGTGCCGCCGTTGGCCTTGCCGGCGCGGCACGACTCGACTTCGCGGGCGAGGTCGATGAGGTCCTGCTCGTCGCCCATCTGGCCGCTGTACATGGGGTACTTGGTGCCGCAGTCGGCGCCGCCGGTGCGCACGCACTCGGCGTAGCGACCCGCGGTCACCGCGCCACGGAGCGCGACGTCCCACTCGAGGGCGGCGAGCTGGGTGGCCTCGAAGTACTCGGGCTTCGAGCCTTCGGCGTAGTACCAGACCACCGGCTTCTCTTTGCGCTGGGCCAACGACAGGGTGCAGCGCTGCTTGAACGCGTCGCACTTCGAGCCGGCGCCGACGGTCGAGCACTCGTCTTCAGTACCGTCGCCGTTCTCGTCGCGGTGCGGGTCTTTGCCGGCCGGGGTGGTGGACGGGGTGTAGCAGGCGGTCTCGCCCTTGAGGTTCGCGGCGTCGGTGTACGCGTGGCTGCGCTCCCAGATGTTGTAGCGGTTGATGAAGCGGTGCCACTGGGTGTCGGTCATGCCGTAGTTGCGGGCATAGCCGTCGCGATCGGTGGTGAACGCGCCGAAGGCCTGGAAGCGGAAGCCGTCCCAGTCCTGGGGCTCGTAGTCGGTGTCGGTGACCTTGCGGAACGCCTGGCGGATGGTCAGCTCGACCGGGGAGCAGCCGGTGGCCGGCGCACTGCCGCCCGAGAAGTCAGCGTCGAGCCAGCAGGCCGGCACCGAGCCCATGCCCCACATGTTCAGCTCGATCATGCCGGGCTTCGCCCAGGCCTTGGTGGTGACGTCGAGGTAGCCGTTCGCCAGCTCGTTGTGCGGCGCGTCGGGCGAGTCGGGGTCGTTCACGTAGTACGCGATCGGCTCGTACTGCACGCCGCCGTACAGGCCCATCTGCGACAGGGTGTCGTAGTCGTAGTTGTCGGTGGAGAGGTTCTTCGACCAGTCGACGCGGATGTACTCACGCTCGGACCAGGGCAGGTCGGTGATGTTCTCTTCGACGACGTTGTTCAGCTCACCCGTCTGCGGGTTGTAGCCGTACTTGATGTCGAAGTGGCTGTTGATGGCGTACGCCGCCACCACTTCACCGTCTTCGGTCGCCTTGCCGGCGCCCTTGCCGTCGGAGTTCGAGATGCGCTCGTAGGCGAGGCGGGCGATGAGCAGGTTCTCGGTGATCGACCACTTGATGCGCGTCATCGGCTGCGCGTAGGTCGAGGTGAACAGACCGTCTTGACCGGCGCCGTAGCCGACGTCGACGAGCGTGCCCTGGGCGTAGAACTCCGGGTCATCGGCGCTCGACTTGTAGTTCGCGCCGATCAGGTCCGACTTCTTCACGTAGTTGGGCTGCACCCGGTTGATGACCGGCTGTTCCTTGGCGCACGCGGCCAGCAGCGCGAACGCGGCCAACCACAGGGACTTCATTTGACGGCTCTTCATGGTGGGTTTGCTCCTCCGACTACGTGCTTTAGAACAGCTTGGAAGCGACAGCTTCGATGTCGACCGTTGCATCGAGGTAGAAGACGGTGTTGCGGTTGAACAGTGGGAATTGGTAGCGACCGAACGAGTTCAGCTGCTCGCCGACAGTGAGGGCGGTGAGCGCGACACCGACCGGCTCGCTGAACTGCCAGTTCACCGAGAGCACGAAGCGGGTGAGGTCGCGCACGCTGGGGCCGGGGTTCTGCAGGCTGACCTCGACGCCGGCGGGCGGAGCCGAGACCGGGTAGAGCCACACGCGCTGCCAGGTCATCAGCGCGTCGATCGAGACGGTCTCGATGGGCTGGAAGCTGACGATCGGGCCGTGGGCGAGATCGAAGAAGCCGTTGCGGCCGCCGGTGGCGCGATCTTCGGCGCACTCGAGGGCGGCCTGGCTGTCGATGCAGGGCGCGAGGGTCGCGGTCTTCTTGTGGCCACCGGTGTACTCGTTGAAGCGCACCGTGCCGCGCGCGGCGTAGCCGAGGGTCAGACCCGAGAGCACCGGGAAGCGGCGCGAGAGGCTGAGCGAGGGGCCGACGGTGAGCCACTGGGTGCGAACCTGCGAGAGCTTCGAGGTCGGCAGCACGAAGCGCACGTCGCCCGAGAGCCTGAGGCCGGTGAACTTCTCGGTGAAGCCCCGGGTGCCGACGTCGAGGAACACGTCGGAGACCTCGACCTCGTGGGCGCTCATCGCGGTGTCCGAGTCGGTCAGCTCTTGCGAGATGAAGACGCGGCCGCGGGTGAACAGGTAGTCGCTGAAGTGGTACTCGGGCGCGAGAGTGAGGTTGTGCGACCAGGTCGGGTTGTACCAGCCGGTCTGGGTGGTCTGCAGCGCGTTGCCGTCGACCGACGCGTTGAACTGCTCACCCTGGCCGTAGACGGTCATCGCGGTGAGCGAGGTGCCGTACGAGATCGACGAGCCGTGAAATGGTCTCTGGGTCCGCTTCGTTTGAACCGTGGCAGCGACAGCAGGGCCGGCCGCTTTGGTGGAAGGCGCAGGTGATGCCGACGTGACAGGAGGAAGCTGAGGCTGAACCGCGTCGGACTTCGGCGCGTCAGCAGGGGCAGGCGTGGGCTCGGACTGGGCCGGGGTCTCTTGCGCCTGCGCCACGAAACTAACGCCCAGAGCGATCAGTGCGATCGCCGCGGCGTGGTTTCCTCTTACATGTCGGGGGAACTGGACCATGGGGCGCGGCGGTATGCACGAGGTGAGCCGAAAGATCAAACCGCCCGCCCGTTTGCCCGATCGTCGCGGGTTTGTAGCGCCGCAATGTAAGACAAGATGACACATTTCATCGCCCCAACTGGTGTTCAGTAGGTGAGTAGGAGTGGACGAGTACCCCGCACCCGGCCACCCCAACCTCTCAAGATGGGCGAAATTCCTTCGTTTTATGCCGCAGTGCGTTGTCTTGCGGGCATGACACGCAGGTCAGCGACGGGAGCACGCGTGCGCTTGCCCCCGGAAGAGTTTCACGCTGACGTTCGTCGGTGAGCGGCTTTTCGCCGCGCGCTCCCCTCCGCCCGCCGCAAGTACGCGATTCACGTGTGCCGGGCCGCGCATCGTGCAGGCCGGTGCACAGCGGCGTAGGGCCAAGCGCTCGAACTCGTTCGAGCAGCGCGTTGGACTTCGCGCTGCACAGCGGGCGGCGACACATGCGCACGCTCGAGTGGAGGGGGAATGAAGCGAAGGGGAAAGCAGGGGCCCGCCGATGAACACCGAGCGGGTGTGGTGGCCGGTGCAGGTGCAGGCCTACGCGAGCCGCGTGCGTGCGACGACAGGCGTCGAGCTGCCCGCTGAGTACCTCGACCGTGGCGAGGTCAGCGCGGTGGTCGATGGCCTGCGGGTGCGCGGCGGGTTCGTGCTGGTCGATCGGGCTCCGTTTCGGGCGCTGGCGCAGCTGCCGGTGAGCGAACGGGCGCGGGTCGAAGCGCGGCTCGCCGCGTGCCCGCGCGTGGCCGAGGTGACGGGCCTGTTCCTCGACCGCGACGTGGTCGAGGTGCGCGCGGTGGTGGGCTTCTTCATGGAGCTGCAGGCCGCGCTGGAGCGCCGCGGCGCGAGCCACGTGCTGTTCTCTGGCGCGGCGCCGGCGCTCCAACGGCTCGAGGCTCCCCTGGAGAGCGAGCTGCTCTTCACCGGCACGCCGAGCAGCCGCATCGAGCTGACCGCGGTGCGCGCGCTGGCGATGGCGAGCAGAAAAACAAAGGCCTCCGGGTTTCCCCGGAGGCCCTTTGCCCGTGGACGAGACGGGACTTTGTGACCCCGCCGGGATTCGAACCCGGGTTTGAGCCGTGAGAGGGCTCCGTCCTAGGCCGCTAGACGACGGGGCCCTATGAAGCGCGCGCTCTTAGGTTCTACGCGCGCACATGTCAACGGGTGTGAAGCATCGACAGTGCTGCGCCCGACGCCTTCTCTTCGGTAGCCTGACGCGATGCTGGTGGCCCTGCTGCTGATGACGAGCGCCGCCGGCCTCGACCTTCCCGCCCTGAAACAGCGCGGCACGCTGAAGGTGCTGGTGTTCGGAGAAGACGAAGACATTCTGCCGCGCGCGGGCAGCCCGAAGGCGAGAGACCGCGAGCTGCTCGCCGAGCTCTGCGAGCGCGAGGGCCTGAAGCTCGAGGTCATCGCCGAGCCCGGCTTCGATCGGCTGTTCACCCGGCTGTTGAGCGGCGAGGCCGACGTGCTGGCCCACGGGCTCACCATCACCGACGAGCGCAAGGCGAAGGTGGCGTTCACGCTGCCGGTGGCGACGGTGAATCAGGTGCTGGTCGGCCGGCGCGGCGCGAAGGGGCTGCCCAGAAAGCCGCGCGAGCTGAAGGGGCGAGAGGTGACGGTGCACGACGGCTCGGCCTACGCGCAGACGCTGAGCGCGTTGGGCGCGAGGGTGGTGGCGGCCGACGAGCGGCTCGACTCGGAGGGCGTGGTGTACGAGGTGGGCCGCGGGAAGATCGGGCTCACCGTCACCGACAGCAACCTGTTCGTGTCGATCGCTTCGTACAACCGCGACGTCGAGGCGCTGTTCACGGTGGCCGAAGGCAAAGAGCTGGCCTGGGCGGTGCGGCCCGACGCGGTGAAGCTGAAGGGCGCGCTCGACGCGTTTCTGGTCGAGAAGGCGCTCACCGCCCACTCGGATCACCCGAGCGTGGGTGACCTCGACGCGATCAAGAAGCGCGGGGCGCTGCGGCTGATCACGTGGAATGACCCCATCTCGTACTTCTCGCACCAGGGGCAACTGTTCGGGTTCGACCTCGAGCTGGCGCGCATGATCGCGGCGCGGCTCAAGGTGCGGCTCGAGGTGGTGGTGCCGCCCGAGCGCGAGCTCTTGGTGCCGTGGCTGCTCGAGGGGCGCGGCGACCTGGTGGCGGCCTGCCTGCACCCGGTGCAGGGGCTCAAGGGCGTGGCGTTCAGCGCTCCGTATCTCTTCACCGACGAGGTGCGGCTGGGCAAGGCGGCGCCGGCGGAGCACCGCCCCGATCTGACCGACGACGTCGAGCTGACTCAAGAGGGCAAGGCGAAGGTGGTCGACCGCATTCTCATCGACACCCTGCCCGACGCGCCGCGCGACTTCACCGTGACGGTGAAAGACCGCCCCATCGTGTTCGCGGTGCGCGCGGGCTCGAAGAAGCTGCTCGAGGCGGTCGACGGCTTCGTGGGCGCGACCTACCGCGGGCTCGAGTACAACCTGTTGCGCAAGCGCTACTTCGAGCAGAACGCGGCGATCGCGGGGGCGCGGGCGGCCGAGTCGGGGCAGACCGGCACGCTGTCTGAGTTCGACGCGCTGTTTCGCACGCACGCGTCGCGCACCGGGCTCGACTGGCGGCTGGTGGCGGCGCAGTGCTTTCAGGAGAGCCGCTTCGACCCGGCGGCGCGCTCGTGGGCCGGAGCGCTGGGGCTGTTTCAGCTGATGCCCACCACCGCGCTCGAGCTGGGCTGCTCGCGGCGCGAAGACCCGGCCGAGAACGTGCGCGCCGGCACCGACTACGTGGCGCGGCTGCTCGCGAAGCTCGACCCGCGCATCGAGCTCAAGCACCGGCTGCGCTTCGCGCTGGCGGCGTACAATGCCGGGCCGACGCACGTGGAAGACGCGCGGCGGCTGGCGGCCGAGCGCGGGCTCGACCCGATGAAGTGGTTCGGCCACGTCGAGAAGGCGATGCTGCTGCTCGAGAAGCCCCAGTTCTACCGGCGCACCCGGGCCGGCTACTGCCGCGGCTCGGAGCCGGTGAAGTACGTGTCCGAGATTCAGTCGCGCTACGACGGCTACGTGAAGCTGGTGCAATAGCCCAAGAGCACCCTCTCCCCTCGCGGGAGAGGGACGGGGTGAGGGGGCGAACGAAGCTCCTAAGGTGCGCCCAGCAGCCGCGCCGCATTCGAGCGATAGACCTTCTCGAGCACCTCGCGAGGCAGGCCGATGCCGTCGATGGTCCACCGGCCTTGAATCGCAGTGGGGTGCTCAAACCCGCGATCGCGCGTCTCGAAGAAGCGCCAGGTCGAGGCATAAAATCGCGTCACGTCGGCGGGCGAAGGCAGCGAAGCGCCGGGTGAGCCGAGCACCAGCTCACCGGGGCGATCTCCGGCGGCGAGATCGGTGCCGAACATGATGCGATCTTGGCGCCTGATGAAGAGGTCGCGCAGCGCCGCGGCATCGGTGCGGCCGAGCTCGGGAATGCGGGCCGAGGTCTCGACCAGCAGGTTCGCGTTTCGCTCGAGCATCGCGTCGACGCGCTTCGGCTCTTCGGCGGCATTGCCGAAGTGCAGCCCGATGAACGTCGTGCGCGGGTGGCGGGCGACGCGGCGCTCGAGCTGCTCGAGCAGCTGCTCCCAGGTCGGCACGGGCTTGCCGGCGAGCGCCCAACCGGGGTGAACGCTGAGCTCGTCGAAGCGCTCGTTCTGGGGAGTAACGGGCAACCAGAACGCGCGCGGGTCACCGGTGTGAATCGCGACGGGCATCTTCAACTCGCCGGCCTTCTCGAAGAGGGCGTCGAGGCGGGGGTCGTCGACCGCGGCGAGGCTGCCGTCGGGCCACCTGAGCTGCAGGCCGAGCGCCTTGAAGATCTTCACGCCGCGGCAGCCGAGCGCGTGAAGGCGCTCGAGCTCTTGCGGAGCCTGCGGCGAGAGCAGGTCGGGGGTGCAGAAGACGATGACGTGGCCGGGGTGCTGCTTCGCCGCGGCGAGCTGGGGCTCGAGGCCCTGCCCTTCTCTGCCGCCCGAGAGGTTCACCACGATGTCGATGCCCTGCTGCTGCAGCATCGGCAGCACGTGCCCGAGCGAGCCGGGGCTCAGGTGGGTATGCACGTCGACTTTGGTGAGCGGCTTCGCGGGCGCGTCGCGCTTGCAGGCGACGAGCGCGAGCAGCAGTCCGGCGATCGAGACGGCGCGCATGGGCGGGTCGTGTCGCTCAAGGGGCTTGCGAAGGCAACCGCCGCGCATCGGCGGAGCTCGAGCGCCAATGCAGGCTCTCAATTTCCAAGGAGCGATGACGATGGGGTGGTCCGGTTGGTCGTTGCTGGTGCTGTGCGGGTGCGGCGTGGCCGAGCTCGAGGCGGTGCAGCTCGACGAGATGAACGAAGAGGCGCAGCAGAAAGAGGCGTGGTCGGCGGCAGACTCGCCGTATCTCTTCTCGGCGGACCTGGAGACGCGGCTCGACGCGCTGCCGCTGGCGGGAGAAGCGGCGCACGTGCCCTGGCCGGGGAGCTACTGGCCGGTGAGCGGCGACTCGATCAACCTTCGCTGGGGCAGTGGAGACTCGGCGGCGAAGAAGTACGAGCGGGCGTTCGGGGGTAGCGGCGTAGAAGACGCGGTGTCGCGCGCGCACGGCATCGAGGGTGCGACGGGTCAGCGCGCGTGCGTGCGCGACGGCGACTGCGACGCGCAGCGCGGCGAGTCGTGCGCGCTGCGGCGGGGGAAGAGCAGCGGGCGCTGCATTCCCGGGTGGTGGGGCATCTGTCATGCGTGGACTCCGGCGGCGATGCTGTGGCCCGAGCCGCGCCGCGCGGTGGTGCGCAACGGCGTGACGTTCGAGCCGCAGGACCTGAAGGCGCTCGCGTCGCTGGTGCACGACCGGACCAAGACGAAGTTTGCGTCGCTGCGGTGCGGGACGCAGCTGGGGTCGTTCGCGTTCGACCACTACGGGCGGCCGACCGACGCGTCGTGCCGCGACACCAACGCCGGCACGTACCACGTGCTGCTGGCGAACTGGCTGGGGCGCATGCGGCAGCCCTTCGCGGAAGATCGCACCATCGACGACGAGGTGTGGAACCAGCCGCTGAGATCGTACCGGGTGCTGTCGAAGCGCGAGGTGGGCGCGGCCGAGGCGAACCGGCTGGTGGGCGCGGGCGGCTCGGTGTGGTCGTTCAACCCGGGCGCAGCGCGGCTGGTCGCGGTGAGCACCGAGGTGAAGTACGTGTCAGAGAGCGAGCCGTCGGTGGGGTACGTGGGCTCAGGCGTCGACCCGTACACGCGCAGCGACCGGTACGACTACGTGCTCGAGCTCGATCGCAACGGGAAGATCATCGGCGGTGAGTGGGGGCAGTCGAGCCAGAAGAGCCACCCCGACTTCGTGTGGCTGCCGCTCGGGCCGGCGGCAGACTCGGCGGCGGGTGGAGCGATCAAGTACGAGACGGTGAAGCAGCTGGTGCTGGAGTCGGCGTCGGCGGCGCCGGTGTCGAGCGGCGTGGGCACGGTGCAGGTCGAGTCGCTGGTGCTGCCGGCGGGCGCGTGGAGGCTGGTGGGGCCGTACTCGACCGGCGCGGGTGAGATTCGCGTGGAGATGACCGGCACCGGCGACGCGGACCTGTTCGTGCGGGTGGGCGGCCAGGCGTCGACGGCGCTGTTCGACTGCCGGCCGTGGCTGTCGAGCAGCAACGAGAGCTGCACGCTCAAAGGGCCGGGGCCGGTGTACGTGGCGGTGCACGCCGACCGGGCGTCGAACGTGACGGTGCGCACGCGGTTCACCGCCGCGGCGGGGGTGCCGAAGCTGTCGGCGAGCGGGAGCGTGGCCGTGGGCGAGATGAAGGTGTTCTCGATGACCGTCACCGCGGGGCGCGCCCTGACGGTGCGAACGGCCGCTGCCGGAGATGTGGACCTTTACGTGAGGGCGAGCGCGGCTCCGACCGCGGCGGTGTACGACGCGCGGGCGATCTCGGAGTCGGGCAACAGTCGGCGTTCACCCTCACTGCGACCGAGGAGGCGCCATGAGCCGTTTTCACAAGAAGGTCTTCGAAGCGATCGAGACGGGGCCGCTGGTGGTTCGCGGGTACGACGTGATGCTGGCCGAGGGGCTTGCGGTGCTGCTCGGCGTGTCGCGGCGGGCGGTGCTGGCGGCGGTCGAAGAGAACCCTCGACGGTTCCCCGACGACTTCGCCTTTGCCCCCGAGCCGCAGGAGCTGGAGCTCGCCCTGCGGGTCGGTCGTCGGGGCTCTGAGGACCGAAAGAAGCGGGGGAAGACGTTGGTCTTCACGGGGAACGGCGTGGCGATGCTGGTCAGCCTGCTGAGGTCGGAAAAGGCGATCGCGGTGAACATCGAGCTGATTCGCCAGCAGACGGCCGACAGCTGGGGCACGTTCGCGGTGATGTTCGAGACGCTGAACCGGCAGGGCCCGGGCATCGGGCCTTACGGGTTCTGAGGCGACACCCACGCCGCGCGCCGTCAGGACTTCTTGACGGCGCGCGACGTTGCGAGGGAGAACAGGGGCGTCGTCTGCGGTGGTAGCTCAGTTGGTAGAGCACGAGCTTCCCAAGCTCGGGGTCGTGGGTTCGAATCCCATCCGCCGCTCTTTTTCGTCTCACCCGCCGAAGCCGAGCAGGCCGAAGAGGCCGCCGCAGACGGCGCAGACCCCGCGCTCGAGCGTGCCCGACAGCCAGAGCCACGCGAACATCGCTCCGACCGGCACCACCGCAGCGACGCCCCACTGCGGCCCGAGCGGCGCGGGCGGCCTGCCGGAGTTGAGCGTGGTCGCGGTCATGATCGGGCGCAGTGAAAGGCCCAGGCGAGACCTCAACCCTGCGAGACTGATGAGGGGGCCCGCCGCTCATGCTGGGCGCACGGGGCGAAACGGCGCCTCAACGCCGGGCGCGGGTGCGCGGGAAGACGAGCGCCCACGAGCCGGGCCCGGCGGTCACCAGCACCGTCTTGCCCGCCGCCGAGAGCTTCATCGCCTCTTTGAACCAGGGCTGCGCTTTGAGCTCTTCGTCTTTCTCCACGTACTCGGGAACCAGCAGATCGAGCTCGAGGTAGCCACCGTCGGTGGCCGACTGCAGTGACGGGCCGAAGGTGACGCCCTCGAAGCCGTCGGCGGGCTGCAGATCGTTGTGCAGCGCTCCGCCGTAGAGCAGCAGGGGGCGCTGCGGCGTGCCGGCCTCGCCCTTCTCTCTCACCTCGAGGGCCTTCTCTTCGATCTTCCGGCGGACCAGGGTGAGGCTCTTCTCGCCGTCGAGCTCGCCGTCGTCGCCGAGCATCGAGCGGTACTCGTCGCAGCTCAGCACCAAGATGTGGTTCGCCAGCCCCAGCTTGTACGAGCGGTCGAGCAGCGTGGTGAGCTCGTCTTCGGTGCTGGCCGGCCGCTGGGTGGTCTTGGCGACGGCAGCGGTGGCCTGCTTCTCGACCTCTCCGCAGCGGCCGTTCGTCATCCACGTCTCGAGCACCAGGGCTCCGGCGCGGCCCTTGAGCTGCGGCAGCAGGTCGGTGGTGAAGCGCTTGACCGCGCTCTTCACCTTGGCGCCCTGCCCTTCGATCTCGTGGTACTCGCCCACCGCCAGAATCGCCGGCTTGCGCTCGAGCACACGCGTGAACGCGGCCTTCGCGTCGGGGAAGGTCTCGAGGCCGCCGTCAGCGGCGGCGAGCACGCACAGCAGCAGCGAGGTCACGCATCACACTCAGACGGCGAATCGCTGTACGCGGTTCCGTCGAGGTCGAAGCCTCTGTCGTTGATGGCGCCGCCGGCCTTCTTGCCGTCTCTCCAGTCGATCGACAGCTTGCGGCCGTCGAGCTTCCACCGGCCGGTCACCACCTTCGGGGCCAGCAGCTTGCCCTCTTCGCTCACCACCTTGGTCTTCGACTCGACCGTGCCGTCGGCCTTGAAGGTGAGCTCGTTGGTCGAGCCGTAGACGCCGACTCCGGGGCTCCACCAGTGCACGCGCGGCAGCAGCGCGGCCAGGTCGGCGTCGCGCGAGATCGAAAGGCCCTTGAGGCTCTGAAAGCCGAGGGTGTCGCGGACCGCGGCGAGATCGGGGTCATTCACCGCGCGATCGAGCCGCGACGGGTCGAAGCGCACCGACTGGCGCAGGTGCTCGACGATGGCGCTGCGGTAGTTGTCGGTGCTGCACACTTCACCCTTGGCGCGCATCAGCGACTGCACGCACGCGAGGTTGTGGTGAATCAGCGCGCGCAGCCTCGCGCGCTCGACCTGCTCTTTCACCGACGGCCCGGCCTCTTTGTCTTCGGGGTCGAGCTCGAGCGCCTTCTGAAAGTGCTCGACGGCCTTGGCGTAGTCCCTGGCGCGGTACGACTTCATGCCCGCGTCGTTGAGCTCGCGCGGCGAAGCGGCGAGCAACAGCATCAAGAGAATCATGGCGCGGGAGTATCGGTGCGCGGCTCGACGGCGGCCACACGATCTTGTATTCGCGCGAGCTCATGGTCGCCCCCCTCTGGCTGGTCGTCTTCGCGGCTTCTCCTGCGGCCCCTTCGATTCCCCAAGACACTCCGGTGCAGCTGGGCATCTCGTTCAAGCTCACCCACGCCGAAGAGATGAACGCGCTGCGGCGCGCGCAGCTCGACCCGCGCTCACCCGACTTTCGCCGCTGGCTGACCCCGCGCGAGTTCGGCGAGCGCTTCGGCCAGAGCGCGGCGTTCTACGCCCAGGCCACCGAGTGGCTCAGAGGCGCGGGCTTCACCGTCACCCCGATGCCCAGCCGCGCGTTCGCCATCGCCACCGGCACGGCCGAGCAGACCGAGCGCCTGCTGGGTCTGCAGCTGCTGCCCGTCGAAGGTGAGGCCCCCGCGGTGCACGTGCCGTCGGGCCCGTTGAAGCTGCCCACGTGGCTTCAGGGGGTGGTGCTGCACATCTCGGGGCTCGACACCCGGGTGCGCTACCGCCACCACCTGCGCACGTCGGCGAACACCATCACCCTCGGCCCGCAAGATCTGCGCCGCGTGTACGGGCTCAAGCCGCTGCTCGATCAGGGCTGGGTGGGCCAGGGCCAGACCACGGTGGTGCTCTCGACCGCGCTGCCGCCGACCTCCGACGTCGACCCGGCGAACATCGAGTACTTCCTCCGCAACGTGTCGGACGTGCGCACCCCGTACGTGAAGAACGTGCTCTCGAACCCGCAGCAAGACTTCGACCGCCAGGCAGGCGGCTCATCCGAGTTCGAGCTCGACGTGCAGATGCAGTCGGTCGGCAACGTGAACGGCTCGCGCATCATTCTCGAGGTGGCGCCGGCGAGCGCGGTGTTCGCGGTGGGCGCGGCCGACATCGCCAACAACATTCCCTACGCGACCTCGGTGAGCATCTCGCTGGGGCTGTGCGAAGCGAACGAGCAGCAGAACGATCGCATCACCGGCATGGACGGCATCGGCGCGATGCGCAACGTGGTGATTCAGGGCACCATGGAGGGTCAGACCTGGTCGGCGGCCTCGGGAGACACCGGCGCCGACGACTGCCGCAACCGCTCGGGCCCGGCCACCGACTTTCCCTCGACGATTCCCGAGATGATCGCGACGGGCGGCAGCATGATCGCGGCCCCGCAGTGGAACGCGAACGGCGCGATGCTGAGCTACCAGCAGGAGACGACCTGGAACAACGGTCAGTTCGGCGGCGCAGGTGGCGGCGGCCTCTCGAGCCTGTTCATGCGGCCGAGCTACCAATTGGGCCTCGGGCTGCCCGGCACCTTCCGCATGTCGCCGGACATCGCGCTCATGTCGGGGCCGCCGGCGGTGGCGAACGACAGCACCGTGCCGGGGCAGCTGACTCCGGTGCAGGGCACCTCGGTGGCGTCGCCGCTTTCGGCCGGGTTCTTCGCGCTGATCGCCAGCCGCCTGGGCTGCCGGCTGGGCGACGTGCACCAGGCGCTCTACGAGCTGGGCGCGCGCCAGACCGACGGCGGCACCGCCGTCTTCCACGACATCACCACCGGCAACCTCACCTCGAACGGCGTCACCGGCCCCTCGGCGGGCCCGGGCTACGACATGGCCACCGGCTGGGGCTCGCTCGACGTGGCGGCGATCGCCGCGGCCCTGCCGGCATGTCCCTCGCGCCCCGACGGAGGCACCTTCCCCAACCCGCAAGATGCGGGCGCGCCGTTCGATCAGTGCACCTTCATCGCTTGTGACGGCGGCACCACCTGCCGCACCCTCGCCGACGGGCCGTCGGGCTGCGTGACGGCGTGCAGCCTCACCAGCTCGCCGAGCGGCTGCAACCCCGGCACGGTGTGCAGCTCAGAGACGATCTTCTCGGGCGCCGGCGGCGTGTGCGTGCCCGGCTGCCTGATGGACACCGACTGCACCGCGTCGCCCGGCACGGTGTGCAGCGCCTGCGTGCAAGAGTGCATCCCCGCCGGGAGCCCCACCGCGCACGTCGGCAGCGGCTGCGTGAACGACTCGCAGTGCCCCAACGGCACGTTCTGCTCGGGCACGCGCTCGCTGCTCACCAACATGGGCAGCACGGGGTACTGCACCATTCCCTGCGTGCCGGGCGCGAGCTCGAGCAACAGCTGCAGCTGCCCGGCCGACTCGAAGTGCGCCACCATCGGCCGCTTCCCCCAGAGCCTGTGCCTGCAGACGTGCGCCAACCCGGGCGACGGCTGCGGCCGCACCGGGCTCATCTGCCAGCCGCAGAACACCGGTGCTCCGGTGTGCCTGCCCAACTGCACCGTGGTGGTTCGCAACGGGCAGATGGTCGACTCGTGCACCACCATCGGCACCCGGTTCGCGTGCGACGTCGACAGCGGCGTGTGCGGCGGCCCGATGCTGGCGCCGGTCGACGCCGGCACGATGGAGATGGACTCGGGCGTGCTGCCGATGGACCCGTACGTGGTCGAGCTGGCCGACAGCTCGCTCGGCACGCCCTGGAGCCAGTGCGGCTGCGGCGCGTCGGGCGCCGGCCCGCTGGCGCTCTTGCTGCTGCTGGTGGCCCGCCGGCGGTTCGCAAGGTCCTGAAAAACGGGGCTGAATGAGGGCACGGCCAGTGCCGTCGAAGGCGTACCCAGGAGGATCAACGATGCGAAAACTCATCTCCGGTCTGATCGTCGTTCTCTCTGCCACGGCCTTCGCGCAGCACCCGGCGAGCGCACCGCCGCCGCCTCCTCCGGGCGCGACGACGGGGCACGCGCCGCCTCCACCGCCGCCGGGCACGCCGCAGCGTCGCAACGTGCCACCTCCGCCGCCATCGGCTGCGGTGCCGCCGCCTCCTCCTCCGGGCGTGCCGTCGCGCGGGCTGCCTCCGCCTCCGCCGTCGGCGGTCTCGGCGCCGCTGCCTCCGCCGCCGCCCGGCCGGGCGTATGGCGGGGTGCGGGTGACGGTGGCTCCTCCGGCGCCGCGAATGGAGAGCCGATCGATGGCGCCGTCTCCGCGCCACGTGTGGATCGGCGGCCACTGGGGTTGGAGCGGCGGCGCCCACGTGTGGATGCCCGGCGTGTGGGTCGAGCCGCCGGCCTCGGCGTACACCTGGGAGTCGGCGCGCTGGGTGAACGAGAACGGCGCGTGGGTCTTCTATGAGGGGCGCTGGGTCGACCACGGGGGCCCGCAGTACGCGCCGCCGCCCGAGGTCGAGTACGACGCCGACGAGGCGCCGCCGGCGGATCTCGACGAGGCCCGCCCGGTGATGCCGTACGCCGGAGCGATCTGGATTCCCGGGTACTGGCACTGGCAGGGGCGTCGGCATGTCTGGGTCTCGGGGCGCTGGGCGGCGCCGGTGCCCGGCAGGGTCTGGTCGCCGGGGCATTGGGAGCGGCGGCATCATGGGTGGCACTACAAGCCGGGGCACTGGCGGTAGGGGCTCGTTGCCCGGCGTTGAGGCTCGAGCGCTCAAACGGCCGTTCACGTTCACGAGGGCGGGAGGTACGGCTGCCCCTCGTCAGGTGATGGCGTACTCGGAGATTTTCGTTTGCAGGCGCTCGTCGAGCCACGCACTGCGGCCGGCGAGCGCTCTGGCGATCTCGTGGGCTTCGGCGCGGTAGGCGCTTCGCTTTTCGGCGGACCAGTGCGGCGGGGCGGGCTCGAGGTTGGTGATGCGGTCGGCCAGCTTCACCATCGCGATCTCGGGTGGCTGGGCGGCGATGCGGGTCAGGCTGTCGCGCATGCGGTCGGGCTTGGGCACCGCGTCGCGCTTGGTCAGCGCGTCGACTCCGTCGGCCACCTGGGCGCCGAACTGTTGAACCAGCTGCGCTTTGGTGACGCCCGCGTCTTCCATCGAGTCGTGGAGCAGCGCGCAGGTGACCGCGAGCGTGGCGTCGGCCGAGGGCTGGTGGGTGCACGCGCGCATCACCTCGGCGGCGACCTTGGTGAGGTGCACCACGTAGGGGAAGCCACTGCCGGGTACCTGCTGGGCTCCATGTGCGCGCGCTGCGAAGTCGAGAGCGCGCTTGTACGCGTCAGCGTCCCACATGGGGCGAGCGTACGCTGAACGCACGTGCGGTTCCCATCAATTGCAGCTCGGGGAACCAACCTGGGTCGTGAGAGATCGATACCCGGTGGTGAGCCCTTCCTGTCCCTCTGCCTTTGCGCTCGAGCGCTTTGCCTCGGGCGAGCCTCGGCGCGCCGAAGCTCGGGCGCACGTGGCGTCGTGCGCGCGCTGTCAGGCGCAGCTCGATGCGCGGTGGAAAGCCGACTCGCGAGCCGCCACAGCGGTAATGTGATCGTCGAACCTTGGGTCACGAAGAGCTCGGCGACACGCTGTCGATGACGGAGATCATCCGTCTTCAGGACCTGCTCTCGAAGGCGTTGGTGCGCCGCTTCGAGAAGAGGCTGGCGCTGGCGTTCAGCGACGTGGCCGGCTCGACCGCGTACTTCTCGAAGTACGGTGACGAGGCGGGCCGCAAGCTGCAGCAGCGGCACCTCGACCTGGTGCAGCAGGTGCTGCCCAAGGCGCAGGGTCGCGTGGTCGACACCGCGGGTGACGGCGCGTTTCTCTGCTTCCCGGCGCTCAACGGCGCGGCCCGGGCGATGGTCGAGCTGCAGCGGCTGATCTCGAGAGACAACGACGGCCGGCCGCCCGAGCACCGCCTGCAGGTGCGCATCGGCCTGCACTTCGGGCCGGCGCTCACCGACGGCACGGTGGTGTCGGGCGACTCGGTGAACTTCAGCGCGCGCGTGGCCTCGTCGGCGGCAGTGTCCGAGATTCGCCTCTCGGTGAGCGCCTGGCAGGAGCTGTCGGACGTGGCCCTGCGCCTGCGCTGCCGCAAGCTCAAGGCGGTGAGCCTCAAGGGCGTCGAAGACCCGGTCGAGCTGCTGGTGCTCGACTGGCTCGACCCGGCCGTGTTCCCCGCCTCGGTGCGCATCGATGGCGCGAGCGAGGTGAAGCTGCCGGCGCGCGACGTGATTCGCTTCGGCCGGCTGCGCGAGCAAGACGGCGAGGCGGCCAACGACATCATCCTCGAGCCGCAAGATGCGTCGGCCGCCAACCGGGTCAGCCGCTGCCACTTCGAGCTCCACCGCAAGTCGACCGGCTTCACCCTGCGCTCGGTGTCGAGCTCGCTCACCGACGTCGACGGCGCGGCGGTGCCGAAAGGCGACGAGGCCGAGATTCGACCCGGCTCGAAGGTGCGGGTGGGCGGCGTGATGACCCTCGAGTTTCTGGGCGACAAGCGCACCCTGCACGACGCCACCCTGATGCCCGACCCGTAGAGGTTCGATTCAAGCGCCTTGCGCTGGCGTTTCTTCGATGATTTTCAGCGCCCCATGCTCGGGATGAATTCGCTGGTGATGGTCGCGCTGGCGCAGCTGATGATCGATGCGGGTGAGGGCGCGGTGGCGTCGACCGTGCCGTCGGGCCCGGCGGTGAACCTCTTGGCGGGCGTCGCTCCGAAGGCCGACCGCGCGCAGAACGCCGAGCGCATGAACGACGGCAAGGCCACCGACCCCGGCGACAACTGGCAGTCGGTGCTGACCTCGGTGATCGAGAAGGAAGGCAGCGTCACGTGGGATCTCGGCACCCCGCGCACCTTCGAGGGCGCGTGGATTCAGGCCGACAACAACGACGTGTACGTGGTGCAGACCTCGGACGACGGCACCAACTTCACCACCGCCTGGGAGTCGTCGACCGTCGACAACGCCGGCATGCAGATTCGCACCGCGTCGACGCTGCACGGCCGCGGGCGGTTCATCAAGCTCAGCGGCAAGGGCGGCGACGGCATGTTCAGCGTGGCCGAGCTCGGCATCTTCGCCACCGGCGGCGAGGCCAAGGCGTTCGTGCCCAGCTACCAGCGCAACCCGGCGAACCCCGCCCCCCAGCCGTTCGACGGCAACTGGGTGGTGATCGCGCTGGTGCTCGCCGGCATCGTGTTCCTGGTGCGGCGCATGAAGCCGGCCGACGAGAAGACCGAGGCTGCGCCGGCCGCGCCCGAGAAGAAAGACGAGCCGGCGGCGCCCAAGGGCTGAAGGTCACTCGACCCACGGCCTGGGGTGCTCGAGCGGGGCCTGCGCGGCGGCGGCGATCGACGCCCGTTCTTCCTCTGAGCGGGCGCGCGCCAGCCGCTCTTCGGCGTCCGAGAGCGCCTGCGCGCGCTGACCGAGCTTCGCCTCGCAGGCTGCGGCGCGCTCGTCGAGCCGTGAGGCCTCTGCTTCGTCGGCGCCGTCGAGCTTGAAGCGCACCTCGGTGCGCGCGCGGGCCGCGGCATAGCGGCGCTGCGAGCACCCCGCGGCGGCATCGAGCAGCTCGAGCTGGCGCTCTTCGCGGGCCACCCGAGCCTGCGCCACCGCCACCTGTGACTTCGCCTCGCTCTTCAGCGGCGACTCACGCAGGGCGTCGCTGCGCGCGTCGGCGTCGCCCAGCGCGTGCCGCGCTCGCCAGAGGTCGCGCGCGGCCTGCTCGGAGCGCGCGCGGGCCGTCATCAGGTCTTCTTCGGTGTCGAGCAGGTAGACCCGTGCCTCGTAGGGCAGCCGCCGCGTGCCGAGCCCCGAGGTGGTGGCGCAGCCGGTGGCCAGCACGGCGAGCAGCAAGAGCCTCATCGCACCACCTCGGCCTCGAACGGCCCGAACACGGCGCGGCCCGAGCCGAGCTGGTTGCCGACCGCGAAGGTGAGCGAGATCTCGCCCTTCACGATGGTGTCGTGGGCCAGGTCACCATCGGCGCGAAACAGCCCGCGCGACAGCGGAGGGAACAGGGTGTGGTCGGGGTCATCGAGCACGTTGCGGGTGGCGGTGCCGCGCTGACCGCCCGAGATCGCCTCGGCGAGGTCGTACTGCACCGAGTGACTGGGCACCGCGCCGTCGATGCTGACGCCCACCTTCAGCACCACGTCTTCGGCTGCTCCGCGCGCCTGCAGAAAGCGCAGCGAGAGGTACCCGTCGGTCGCCTCGAGGGTGGCGCGGGTGTAGCTCACGTCGCACACCGCGGTGAGGCTGCCGTCGAGTGGAGCGGCCGCTTCGCCGCACGCGCACAGCACCACCACCACCGCCAAAGGGCTCAACCGAATCATGCTCATCTCCTGCTGTAGGCCTCGACGCAGCCCTTCCACGCGGGGTCGGCCGACGGCCCGCGCAGCTGCGACTTGTCGTTCACCTGCTCGAGCTCGGCGCGCGCCCCGGCCTGGTCACCGAAGCGGCACTTGAGCGCCGCGAGGTTGCCGTGGGCGAGCGCGTTCGACGGCTCGAGCGAGAGCGCCTCGCGGTACGCCGCGCCGGCCGCCATCGCGTCGCCCAGCTGCAAGAGCGCGTAGCCCAGGCCAGTCTGCGCGGTGGCGAGGCTCTTGTTCTGCTCGAGAGCGCGCGCGAACACCAGGCGCGCCATCGCCGGGTTGCCCACCTGCAGCCACTGCGAGGCCACGGTCGAGAGCGCCGCTGCGTCTCTCTGCAGGTCGACCTTGCGCTGCACCTCGGGGGCGACGGAGATCTTCTCGCCCCGCGGCTTGACCCGAAACGCGGCGATCTTCACGTCGTCGCTCTTCTGGCGGCACCCCACCGCTGCCTCGCTGAACACGCCCTGCTCGTCGGCCTTCTGCACGCACAGCCCGAAGGTCTGCTCGGCGCGCTCGCGCAGCGGCTGCGCCTGCTCCTCGGCCGCTGCCTTCCACTCGGCCTTGTCGACGTCCTTGGGCGCCGGGACCTCGAGCAGCGTCTCGGCGAGATCCTGGTAGCCCAGGCCCATGCGCCACAGCGAGGCCACGGTGTACTCGGCCGAGCCCTGCCCGATGATCTGCGCGTAGGTCTGCTCGAGCGCGCTCCAGGCGGCGACCTTCTGTTCGAGCTTGGTCGCCTCGAGGCCGTAGAAGGCATCGAACTCTCCCTCGGCCGAGTGCCACAGGCCCCGCGCTGCCGGCTCGCCCTCGCTGATCGCCAGGGTCTCGGCCGCGCCGTCGCTGGGCGTGCCCGAGACCTGGGCCAGCACCGCCGCGGCGCGCGCGCTGTTCGGGTCGGCGCCGAACGCCTTCTTGGCGAAGCCCTCGGCGCGCTTGCTCTCACCGGCCAGCAGCCAGTCTTCGGCCAGCTCGGCGAGCAGCTCGGCGCGCTCGGCTCTTGCCGCCTTCGACGCGATGGCCTCGAGCACCTTCGAGCCGCGGTCGAGCTCGCCCATCGCCAGGTAGAGGTTGGCCGCCGAGCGCAGCGCGTCGGTGGCCTTCTTGCCGTCGAGCACCTCGGAGGCCTTCTCGAACCACCCGGCCCCCTCGGCAAACCGCGCCGTGTCGACGGCGCGGCGCGCCAGCTGCAGCTCGAGATCGTCAGACTCCTTCGCGTCGGGGAACTGGTCGATGAGCTTGTTCGCCAGCTCGACCTCTTTGCTCCAGTCGCCCTTCTCGCGCGCGGCGAGCATGGCGCCCTGCAGCGCCCTGGCGGCGGTGTTGCCGTCTTTCGAGTCCCTGGCGATCTGCTCGAGGCCCTTCACCACGTCTCCGGTCTTCTCGGCCGAGGCGAGCGCGAGCTCGGTGAACGCCTCGCCCTCGACGCCCTGCAGCACCCGGCGCGCCTCGCTCTTGAAAGCGTCGGGCAGGCGCGAAGCGAGCAGCTGGTTGCCCACCTCGGAGAAGCGCTTGAAGTCGTGCGTCTGGTAGGTCGAGTCGAGCGCGAGGTGCCCGGCGACCGCGGCGTCTTTGTGGTCGGGGTACGCCAGCGCGAAAGCGAGAAACTCCTCGGAGGCCTGCGGGTACTCGCCGTCGTCGAAGTGGGCGCGGGCGATGTTGAAGCGCACCTCGGCCACGTTCTCGTTCTTCGGGTACCGCTTCACGAAGGCGGTGCCGACCCGCTTGAGCGCCTGGCGCGCGTCGACGATCTGGAAGCGGGAGAGCCCCTCGAGCCGCTCGTCGGCAACCGAGGCCCGCCAGGCCACCAGCGCCCCGTAGGTGGACTCTTCGTTGAGCCTCGGGTCTTGCCCGTCGGTGAGGAGCGCCAGCTGCTCGAACTGCTGCGCGGCGTCGGTGTAGCGGCGCGCGGCGTAGAGCGAGTCGGCGCGGTTCTTCATCACGTCTCTCACGTACTTCTCGGGGCGAAACAGCGTGAGGTACTCGGCGTAGGCGGCGCTGGCCTCGAGGTAGAGGCGCTTGTCGTCTCTCTTCTGCGCCTGCAGGTGCAGCCGGGTGCCTAGGTCGCGCGCGCACTGCTCGAGGGTGGCCAGCTTCTCTTTCCGCTCGTCGGTCGAGAGCGCCACGCTCTTGCGCACCTGCACCGCGGCGCGCACCAGGTACCCCACGTCTTCGGCGTGGGCGGGCACCTTGCCCGCGGTCTGCTTGATGGCGTCGTAGAGCGCGAGGGTGCGGTCTTCGTCGCGCTCGGGGTCGGCGCGCAGCGCGAGCAGCCTTCTGAACACCGGCACCGCGTTCTCGGGCTGGGTCTTCACCAGGTAACGGTTGGCGAGCTTGTCGAGCACCAGCGCATAGGTGGCCGCCGAGTCGGAGAGCCGCTCGAAGTACTGCAGCGCCCCGAACGGTTTCTTCACCTCGGTGTAGCTGTAGACCAGGTCGATCAGCGCCTCGCGCCGCACGTCGAGCACCTTCTTCGACAGCAGCGCGGGCGAGGTGTCACGCGCGACCTTCGCCGCGCCGCGCCCGCCGGTCACCACCGCCTCGAAGTACCCCATCGCCTTCGGGTGGTCGCCGCGGTTCACCTCGATCCACCCCAGCTTGTAGCGGGCGAGATCGTGCGCCGGGGTCACCGCGCGCTTGAGCACCGAGCGGTAGTGTTTCTCGGCCGCGTCGTTGTCGTTCTGATCGAAGAAGTGGTCGCCGAGAATCAGCTCGGCCTCTTGCGCGAGCGGGCTCTTGCCGTGCTTCTTCACCAACTGCTCGAGGGTCTCGACCATCTCGTCGAAGTGGCCCAGCTCGCGTTGCTCGTGCGCCAGGTAGAAGCGCACCTTGTCGTTGCCGGCATACCTGGGAAACTCGCGGAGCACGCGGCTGTACATGCCCACCGCCTTCTCCTTGAGCAGCCGCACCTCGGGGCTGACGATCGGCCCCCGGTGTCGGGCGGGTCTCGGACTTCAGCTGGTAGAGGTACCGGCTCTTCTCGACGGTGAGCTCGCAGAGCCGAAAGCGCAGCTCGGGCACGTACTTCGCCGTGGGGGTGCGGGCGAGCAGCGTCTCGGTCTCTTCGATCGAGCGCTCGACGCGGGCCAGGTTCTCTCTGAGCTGCTCGACGTCGGCCGAGACCGACGCCACCGCCAGCATGGCGAGCGAGGCGATCACGTCTTGCCTCCGCAGCGGTCTTCGAGGTCGATGCGAATGTCGCGGAGCTCGTCATTCCAGTACTCGCCGCTGAAGCGGTAGCGCACGTCTTCGGGTCCAAGAGCTTCTTGGCTCTCGGGCACCAGCTCGTCGGGGTGCGCGCCGATGCGCGCGTTGAGCTTGAGGCCGACCTCGTACTCGACCAGCCGCACCTGCTCGGCGGCGTCGAGCAGCCGGTTGGCCTCACCTTCGAGCACCTTGGTGAGCTTCACCTCGCGCACTCGAGAGGCCTCGGCGAACGCGGTGCCGTACACCGCCTTCAAGTGGTCGTAGAGCGCCCTGCCCAGCCCATCGCCGTCGCGGGCCAGCAGGTCGCGCTCGCGCTGCACCCGGTCGTACAGCGCCTGCGCCTTCTGGGCCGGCCCGCGGGCCAGCGCAGCCGACAGCAGCACCGCCTGCTCGGCGAGCGGAGCGCGCCGCTCGATCGCGTCGAGCGTGCCCGCGAACCGGCGCAAGAGCTGACGCGCTGCACGCCGCGCCGGCAGGTAGTGGCACTTGTCGAGGTAGATCTGCGCCCGCAGCAGATACTTGTCGGGCAGGAACGCGTCTTCGAACGAAGGCGCGTCGAGGGTGACCAGCACCGCCATGGCCTGCTGGTGCTGGCCGAGGCGGTACCGGGTCCACGCCTCTTCCAGGTAGAGCGCCGGGCGGCCCGGGTCGAGCTGCGGCAGCTTCACCGCGCGGTACGACTCGAGCGCCTGATCGAAGTCTCTCGACTCGTACTGCAGCCGCGCCACCGCGAGCTGCGCCTCGAGCCGCACCGGGGCGGGTGCGCCGGTGTCCTGGGCCAGCTCGTGAAACGCGGGCAGCAGCTTCACCGCGCTCTCACCCCGCTTCACGCGCGTCACCAGCACCGCGTGCCGCGCCCAGGCCTGCTCGGCCGAGCCGCTGGGCAGCTGACCGAACTGCGCCTTCGCCCACCCGTCGCGCCCGGCGCGCAGGTCGAGCAGGCCCTGGGTCAGCCGCACCTTCGACGCGGTGTTCACCGGCAGCGACGCCACGTCGAGGGTGCCGAGCACCAGCGTCTCGAGCGCCTCGTCGTGCGGCCCTGGAAGACGGCGAGCAGCCCGTCGAGCGCGGCGGGCAGCGCTTCGGGGTCGGTGCGCTCGGTGGCCACCCGCGCGAACCACACCGCCGCCGCCTGGGAGTAGCCGAGCCTCGCGAGCGACTGCGCCAGGTAGAGCTGGGCCCGGGCGAACATCGGGTGGGTGGGGTCGGCCTTGGCGATGAAGGCGTAGAGCCGCGGCGCGTGCGCCTCGGCATCGAGCGGCAGGTCGCCCTTCCAGATCAGCTCGGCGAGGTTGAAGGTGTACGCGGGCGCCGGCGCCGCAGCGCCTTCGGGCGCGGCGGCGAGCAGCGCGAGCGTGAGGGCAGTGAGCAGCACGTTGCCTTCAGCTCCCCAGGTTGACCGCGAGGGCGAGCTGCAGGTCGACGATGTTGAAGCTCTTCTTGCCGAGCACGAAGTGGTTCGAGGCCTCGACCTTCACGCTCAGCCACTCGGTGGCAAAGAAGCGCAGGCCACCGCCGAAGTTCACCGCGGGCATGATGTCGGTCTGGGTCTTCACTGCGTCGGCGCCCAGCTCGAGGAAGAGCGCGAGGTGCAGCACGAACGCGTTCATGAACGCGGTCTTCCCGTAGAACGCGTTCCAGATCAGATCGCTGCCGGCCAACCACTGCACTTCGGGAAAATCGGTGGTGAGCACGCCGAACTGCTGCATCAGCTGGCGCTTCAGGCCGGTGTCGAAGTTCTTCTCGTACGCGCCGCGCACCACCCGCCACGCGAAGTGATCGTTGAAGTGGTACGTGTAGCCGACGTTGGCGGTGATGCCCTTGTAGAAGGCGTCGAGGGGCAGAAACCCGCCGCTGACCTGAATCTCGTGGCGCATCGTGTACTGGCGACGCTGCACCACCGAGACGCGCGCCGGCGACTCGTCGTCGTCGGCGAGCGCGACGGCACTCATGAGGCAGATCCCTAGCGTCAGCGTGCGCATGGTTTTCTCCGTGAAGATCGGGCGAGCGCCCTCTTCAGAATCTGTGCCGGGTCTCGGCGCGCGAAGCGGAAGCGTTCTCGCGCTGTTGCAGATCTTCGCCAGCGCCGCTGACACTCCAGTTGGTGCCCACAGGCGTGCGCAAGCGGAGTGGCAGGGCTCCGGTTGCGCTTGGTGCGCACCCCGTCTTTCTTTCGCGCTGGCGCGTGGTTGGCCGACGGGCGCCACGCGGCGCAGGCGGCACGGTTGAAGCAGTGCGCGCCTCTCTCCATGCCCAACCTGCGCCCGCTGATCGCCGCGCTGCTCTGTGCGACCGGCTGCACCGACGTCGACATCTTGCTGCCCGAGGTGCAGCCGCCGCCTCCGCCCGAGGTGAAGCCGAACATGCTGGTCGGGCAGTTCTGCACCGAAGACCCCGCCACCGTCGTCTACCCGCTCAAGGTCTGGCTGGTGATCGACGACTCGGGGTCGATGCAGCAGAACGACCCGAACCAGAAGCGGTACACCGGAGTGATGGACCTCGCGACCCGTCTCGGCTCGCCGGGCAAGGTGTTCTTCGGCGGCGAGGTGTTCAGCGGAGACCAGACGAAGCGCTTCTCGAACGGCCGTTTCGTCGACGACGTGACGCTGTTCAACACCCAGGTGGCGGCGGTGGCCAACGCCGGCAACGGGCAGACGCCGTACCTGGGCGCGCTCAACCTCACCCTCTCGGAGCTGACCGCCGACATCATGGAGGGCGGCAGCGGCGCGCGGCGCACCCGCTACGTGATCATCTTTCTCTCGGACGGCCAGCCCACCGACAGCCAGCCGGCCGAGATTCTCGCGGCGATGGACCAGCTGATGGCACTGAAAGACAAGGTCGGCGGCCTCACCCTGAACACGGTGTTTCTCGGCGGCGACCTGGCGGCGGCGACGCTGTTGCAGCAGATGGCCACCAAGGGAGAAGGCGTCTTCAAGTCGTTCCCCAACGGAGACGCGCTCGACTACACCGGCTTCGACTTCTCGACGATTCGGCGCTCGTACCTGCAGCGCTTCTTCATGGCGACGAACACCAACATGGTGTCGACGGGGAAGTTGCAGGTCGTCGACAGCGACGGCGACTCGATCTCGGACCAGGAAGAGGTGTCACAGGGGCTCGACCCGGCGAAGCGCGACAGCGACGGCGACGGCTGTAACGACGCGCTCGAGCTGAAGCTGGGGTGGGACCCGAAGGCGAAGAAGCCGGGCGAGTGCACCTGCAAGGCGACCGACGTGGCGCTCGATGCGGACCATGACGGGCTCAACAACTGCGAAGAGAGCTGGCTGGGCACCCTGTCGACCGACCCCGACTCGGACATCGGCAAGGCGATGGGCACCGACGGCGACCTGGTGCCCGACGGCCTCGACTTCTACCAGCTCAAAGACGCCACCTTCCCCAACGTCAGCACCGACCGCGATCTCGACGGGGTGCTCGACATCGAAGAGCTGCGGGTGCACACCGACCTCGAGCTGGCCGACCACGACCGGGCGCGCTGGGCGTACACCTACCCGGTGTTCGAGAAGAACGCGGCCAACTCGCGCTGCTTCGATTTCGAGGTGCACAACGTGACCCTCGGCCGCACCCTGGCCACCGACGAGCACGCGGCAGACGAGAACGTCATCGAGGTGCACTTCGCACAGTCGTCGGCCGACGACCCGCATCACGATCGCATCTACCGGGTGGCCCGCCTCAAGGTGCCCTACGCCGAGGGCAACCGGGTGGTGCGGGTTCAGCCCAGCGACTTCGCCACCCTCTTGGGGCCCTGACCGCAGCGCAGCGCCTCGACAGACAGTCGATCGACCATGGCGCTGCCAAGCGGGGGCTTGCTAAGGCGAAGATGCGCGTGTCCACGACGTTCATCGGCAGCACCTGCTACCCCGCGAAGGCCGCGATGGCAGTGCTCGCGGGCGCGATCGAAGAGCGGCCCGAGCTGAAGGCGGTGAGCGTTCGGCTGGCGCGAAACCTGGAAGAGCTGCACGAAGAGCTGAGCGCGGCGCTGGCGCGCGCCGACACTACCCTCGTCGGCTTCAGCTTCTATTCGCCGAGCTTCCCCGAGGCGCTGGCGCAGCTGAACGCGCTGAAGGCGGCGCACCCCACCGGGTGGACGTCGATCGCCGGCGGCGTGCACGCCACAGCCGAGACCGAAGCGGTGCTCGACGCCGGCTTCGACCTGGTCTGCGTGGGTGAAGGCGAGCGGGCGATCATCGACCTGCTGACCCGCGCGCGCGACGGGCTGCCGCTGCAGGGCGCGCTCGGCTTCGCGTGGCGAGGCGGTCGCGGCCCCAAGCCTGCGCCGGTCGATCTGAACGACTTTCCACCCTTCGCGCCGCAGACCGGGCTGTACGGCGCGATCGAGCTGACCCGCGGCTGCATCTACGCCTGCCGCTTCTGCCAGACGCCGTTCATGAGCAAGGCGCGCTTTCGCCACCGCAGCGTCGAGAACGTGCGCCACTGGGTGCGGGTGATGGTGGCGTCGGGCCGAAGGGACGCGCGCTTCATCTCCCCCACCAGCCTGAGCTACGGCTCGGCCGATGCGTCGGTGAACCTCGACGCGGTCGAGGCGCTGCTGGCCGCGTGCCGCGGAGAGCTGGGCCGAGAGCGCCGGCTGTTCTTCGGCACCTTCCCCTCCGAGGTGCGGCCCGAGCACGTGACGCCCGAGGCGCTGAAGGTGCTCAAGCGCTGGGTCGACAACGACAACCTGATCATCGGCGGCCAGTCAGGCTCGGACGCGGTGCTGCGCGAGAGCCGCCGCGGCCACGACGCCGAGGCGATCGTGCGTGCGGCGCGCATCTGCGTAGAGAACGGCTTCGTGCCCAACGTCGACTTCATCTTCGGCCTGCCGGGCGAAGGGCCCAGCCAGATGCGCGAGACGGTGGCGCTGATGAACCGCCTCGCCGAGCTGGGGGCCAAGGTGCACGGGCACACGTTCATGCCCCTGCCGGGCACTCCGTTTCGCGAGGCCCCGCCCGGCGACGTGCCGCTCGACGTGCGCACCGAGCTCGACCGGCTGGCGTCACAGGGCCGCCTGTACGGCCACTGGCGCGCCCAGATCGCCACCGCGCGCGAGCTGGCCGAACGGCGCTCATCCTGAGCGAGGGCCGCTGGCCGATGTCGTAGGCGACGCGCCCGGCCCACGGTGATCTCTGCTGATGAACCCTAGGCCAGAATGATGCGCGGGCCCTGCAGGGCAGCGCGCACCGGAGCGAGCGCCAGGTCAGAGGCAGCCTCGGCCTCGGTGAGCCGGCGCACCACGACCATCTGGCCGCTGGCGGCGAGCTTCTTGAGCTCCGAGATGACGGTCAGCGAAGCCTCGAGCATCTCCGCCGCCTGGGGCTGGGTCTTGGTGGGCGCGCCGAGCTTCTGCTCGACGTGCTTGGCGAAGCGGGCGATCGCGTCTTGGGTCTTGGCGGGGTCGAACTTCTCGAGCGGCACCTTGATCGCGTCGAGCGACACCGCCACCAGGCGGGGCTGGGCCGAAGCGCCGAGCGCGGGGTGCGGCAGGTCGAGCTTGTCGGCGGGGAACACGCCCAGCAGCCCCTCTTCGACCGCGGGGTAGGAATAAGGAGTGACCTCGAGGAACAGCACGAACGGGTCGATGCCCTGCTTGGCCAGCTCGAGCTCTTCGCCGTCGAGCTCGGGGAACTTCTCGGGCGCGCCCACGAACAAGAGCGGGAACACCACGTCGCTCCACAGCTCTTCGGGAGCCGAGCCGGTGGTAGCGGTGGCGCCGAACAGGTGCGCGACCAGCTCGCCCAGCCGCGGCGAGCGGGGAATCTGCTCGAGCAGGGTCTTGCCGCGCTCGAGACGGCCGAGCGAGCCGAGCAGCTGGCTCTCGAGCTGCTTCTTCGACTGCTCGGGCAGCTGACGGGCGCGGCCGAGCGCCTCGCGCAGGTCGATCGACAGCCGCTCGGGAGTCAGCGCGAACGCGGCGTCGACCTTGGCGCGATCGACCGACATCAGCTGCAGGTAGCCGGGGTCGAACAAGCTCTGGTAGTCGAGCGGGCCGAGCCGCTGCGCGCCGGCGCCCGAGAACTTGGCCTGGGCGAGGCTGTTGCGAATGTCTTTCGCGATCTCGTCGAGCCGCTCGAGCTTGGCGCCCACCAGTGACTCGAGCACCGCCGAGAACGGCGAGAGCATCACCAGCGCCTCGGGGAAGCCGAGGGCGGCCCCCTCGGGCGCTTCACGGCTGGGAAACCAGAACGCGCCGGTATCGGCAGCGAGGCGCGCGCCGAAGGCCGCGGCCAGGCCGAGCGCGACCATCTGGTGCTCGGGCACGTTGGGAGAGAACGGCCCGCCGAGCACGTGCGCGACGGCCTTCTCGATCTCTGGCCACGGCGCAGCGAGCAGATCGACCTTCTTCTTCTCGGCGGCTTCGATGATCTTCTCGAGCTGCGCGAGCGCACCAGCGAGATGGGGAGGAGTCGGCAGAGGCGTGCTCATAAATGTGGCGAAGCTCCTAGCAGCTGGAACACCTACGTTCCACGACATCTAAAGGGCCTCGCGGCGGCGCGAGCCTTCACCGGGGTGAAAGTGGTACCGTGCGCGCCATGAGGCTCCGTTCTGCTCTGCCGTGGCTCCTGGGCGCTGTGTTGTTGTTCAGCGGTGCAGCGCTCGCCAAGCGCCCCACCGACTTCCAGGCTCCGCAGCAGATGTCGGAAGAAGAGATCGCCGCCGCCAAAGAGCGCAGCAAGAACAAGCTGAACGGCTTCGACGAGAAGATGGAAGAGAAGCCCAAGCCCTTTCCGTGGATGGCGGCCGGCCTGGCGGCGATCGCGTTTCTGGCGACCGCGCCGTTCGCGCTGCGCGCGTTCAAGCAGACCAGCCGCGAGATCACCGGCGCCGATTCGGCGCTGGGGCCCCAGGGCCCTGCCGAGTAGTCGTCAACCGGGCTTCACCCTCACCTCACGGGCACGCAGCGCGAGAACGCCGATGAGGCACCTGATCGTCAGCCGGTGAGGCGTGCCGGCGCCCGTGCCCGCTGTCGGTGCGCTGCGCGGCTGCGGACGAGCCCTTCGCCGCCTCTCTACAGCGCGTCTTCTTCGGTCTCGGGCTGCTTCTTCTTGCCCTTCTGCGGCGACTTCACGTCGCTGCCTTCGCGCAGCTCGCCGCTGCCTTCTCTTCCTGGCGCGCTGCCCGAACGCTCGGGGCTCAAGTCCCTGGCGAAGACCTCGGCGACGACCTTGAGCAGCGAGCTCATCTCGGCGCGGAAGAGCGAGGGGTCTTTCGCCACCTTGAAGGGGTCGAGGTGCGGCTGCTTCGACTCGACCTGATCGGCGCGGAAGCTGCGGTACCAGAGGTCGCCGCCCCCATCGAGCATGAACATGCGGCCGTAGCCCACCACGTAGCAGCCGGCGCGGCCGTCTTCGCTGCGCATGCCGTACTCTTCGACGACGAACTCGACCACGGCGTCGACGCCCAGCGGGCGCAACAGCTCGTAGTCGGGCGCGTTGGCGGGCACCTCTTCGACCAGAAAGCTCTGCAGCGCGGCGGCCACGTCGCCGGGCGGGCGGTGTTAGTCCACGGGTCGACCCGCGGCAGCCGCGCAGGGTGTGCGAGCGGGGTATCGGCCACTCGAGCGGTTGATCGACATCACCTTGTTGCCGCTCTCGTCTTCCGAGCCCGAGGCGAGCTTCACCGCCAGGCGGCGGTCGGCTTCTTTGGCCGACAGCTTCTTGAGCTTGTCGCCGTAGGTGCCGTCGCCGCGGAACACGTACGACTTGGGGCCCGCCTCGTCTTCGATGCGCGAGACGAAGGCGGGGCGAATCACCCGGTCGAGCGCGGAGCCCGAGAGGGGCTTGTGCGCACAGCCGGCACCGAAGCACAGCAGCACTACGCCGAGGCAGAGCCGGGTCATTGGCTACAGCCTCTTACCCCGAAGATTGTAGACCTTGAAGCAGTGTCGGAGTACGCACGCGGGCTCAAATGAACCGCGCTCTCTTCTCGGTCCTCGGTGTGACGTTGATGCTGTGGGGTTGCCCTGAAAAGAAGGTCGAGGCGCCGGCCAAGCCCGCCGAGCCTGCCAGACCCGCCAACCCGCCTCAGCCGCCCGCCGAGGCGCAGCCGCGCGCCGACAAAGAGTGCGCCGCCCCGCTCGACCCCGGCCCCGCCTCGGACGTGACGGTGGGCACCCGCACGGCCAAGGCCTCGGGCAGCAAGCTGACCTTCGCCGACAAAGACGCTGACGGCGCCTTCTCGCTCGGCGTGCTCGGCCCGATGAACGAAGACTCGGGCGAGAACATGCTGGCGCTGAAGAAATACCTGAAGTTCTTCGCCGACGAGAAGGTCGACGCGATCGTCTTCCCCGGTGACGTGGGCGAAGTCGCCGACGGCATCGCGCGGGTCTTGAAGACCGCCGCGGCCGAGATGAAGGTGCCGGTGCTGGTGGTGATCGGCAACAGCGAGTGCCGCGCCGAGTACACCGACGGCGTCGACCTGGCGAAGAAAGACGCCAGCAACATCGTCAACCTCAACGCGTACCGGGTGCTCGAGTTCCCCGAAGTGACGGTGGTGTCGCTGCCCGGCTACCACGACCCCAACTTCATGCGCTGCCAGACCGGGTGCCGCTACTTCAAGAGCACGGTCGACGAGGTGATCTCGGCCTCGAAGGCGAGCAAGGCGCCGGTGGTGCTGATCTCCCACGGCCCGCCGCACGGCACCGGCAACGCGGCGCTCGACTTCTCCTCGGCGGGCGACATCAACGCCGGCGACGCCGAAGTGAACCGCGCCATCAAGGAAGGCAACGTGGCGTTCGGCCTGTTCTCGAACATCAAAGAGTCGGGTGGCCGCGGCACCGCCGAAGCCGAGGGCACCACCCAGGTGAAGGAAGGCGCGTGGTCGAAGACGCTGTTCCTCGCCGCGGGCCCGGCCGACACCATGAAGTGGAGCATGAACGACGGCACGACCAGCTACGGCATGGCCCAGGTGCTGACGGTGAAAGACGGCCAGGCCTCGTTCAAGGTGCTGCGCAACAAGCAGATGAGCGCGTCCGAGAAGGCCGAAGCGGCCAAGCTCGCACCGCCCAAGCGCGAAGAGGTCGCCGCGCCCGAGAACGCGAAGGCGCCCGAGAAGAAGTGACGACGTCGTCGTCCAAGCGGAAGCGGCTCGGTGAGCTGCTGACCGATGCGGGAGTGCTCGACCCCACGCAGCTGCAGGCGGCGCTCGCCGAGCAGAAGAAGTGGGGCGGCAAGCTGGGGCGCACCCTCGTCGAGATGGGCTTCGTCGACGAAGACTCGATGGTGCGCGCGCTGTCGCGGCAGCTGAAGCTGCCGGTGGTCGACCTCGACACGGTGAACCTGCCCGCCACGGTGACGCACATTCTGCCGGTCGACTTCTGCGAGCGTTACGGGGTGTTCCCGCTGGGGGTCGACGTGCGGGGCAAGCAGCTGCAGCTGGCCACCTCTGACCCCACCAACGTGACCGCGCTCAACGAGATCGCCTTCAAGACCAGCATGAAGGTGCAGACCGCGGTGGCGACCGGCTCTTCGATCGACCGGGCGATTCGGCGGCTCTATTACGGAGAGCAGACCCAGGCGTCGAAGACCGCCACCCCGCAGCGCTTCGGAGTGCAGGAGCCGACCTACGACGAAGGCGAGATGTCGGGGGCGAAGCTGAAGCCACTGGCGGCGCAGCCGCCGGCTCCTCCGGCCGACGCGGGGCTCGACCCGATGGCCGAGATCGAGCTCGCCGCGCGCGAGGCCGAGATCGCGCGGCTCAAAGATCGCATCGGCTCGCTCGAGAAGCAGTCAGAGGGCCAGGTGCGGGCGCTGCGCGCGCTGGTCGAGCTGTTGGTCGAGTCGGGGTTGATCTCGCGCGACGAGTACCTGAAAAAGTCGAACCGCTCGTCCTGAGCCACCGCCCGCGTCAGACCATCGGGGTGGCTTCGCTGCTCGCCGCCTGGGGCGCCCGCGAGGCCAGCGCGGCGTTCTGCTTCTTGCGCTCGTCGGTGAGCTCGCTGACCAGCACCAGAATCTGCGGGTGCGAGAGCACGATCTGATCGAAGTCTTCGCGCGGCAGGCGCAGCAGCGAGGTGCGGCGCGCCGCCGCGCAGCTGGCGGTGGCAGGCGCCTTGGTGAGCAGTGACATCTCTCCGAAGATGTCGCCCTCTTTCAAGGCGGCGACCGGGTGCAGCCCCAGGCGTACTTCGATCTCACCCGAGAGCACGATGTACATGCCGTCGCTGCGCTGACCCTCTTTGATGAGCACGTCGCCCTTCTGCACGTCGCGGGCACGGAACCGCTCGACCAGCGCGCGGCGCTCGTTGCGGCTGAACGGAGCGAACAGCGCCGAGCTGCTCATCACGTTGGTGAGCAGGCGCTGGCGGCAGAACTTCTTCAGCGCGGTCGCCACTTGGGGGTACTTGTGCGACAGCTCGGTGAGAATCGGCGCAGAGATCTCGAGCAGCTGGGTGTCTTCGCTGGCCGCCTCGACCGACGCGGTGCGCGCCGCGCCCGACAGCAGCGCCATCTCGCCGAAGAACGCGCCTTCCTCGAGCGTCGCGATCTCGCGGCGCTGTTCGCCGTCGGTGCGGAAGACCTTCACCGAGCCGGCGCAGATCACGAAGAACGAGTCGCCCAGCGAGTCCTGCTGAATCACCAGCTCGGGAGGCTCGAGCCGGCGCAGCGGGCAGCGCTCGAACAGGGCGATGAAGGCATCTTCGGGCAGGTCGGAGAAGAGCGGAATCTTGGGCAGCGCTCCCGGCTCGACGCGGGTGTCTTCCGGCGCCTCCATGCGCTCTTCGACCGCGCTGGCCTGGGTCTGCTGGCCGCGCTGCTCGAGGCCGATGTTGGCGGCGATCTCGACCGCGTGCAGCAGCGAGTCGCCCTCGAGCTCGAGCTCGGTGAAGGTGTGCGCGCCGTGGCGCTGCGCCGCGGGAGGAGACGGCGGCGGGTTCTCGATGATCTGCACCTCGTCGTCGAAGCGCGAGAAGGCCTCGAGGCTGCGCTCGAGATCGGTCTTGGGGCCGCCCTTCAAGGGGGCGCTCAAGCGGCGGGCCTGCGACTGCTCCGACGGAGGCGTCGCGACGTTGTTGGGGAACCAGAGGCGCGAGGCGGGCTGGGTGTTCTCGGGCGTCGCGTCGGCCGGCGGAGGCTCGGCGACCAGCTCGGGCTCGGGGCGGCGGGCCTTGAGCCCCGGCGGAGCGCTGGCCACCGACGAGGCGACCGGTACCAGCGGCGCCACCGGTTGCGGCGTGGCCAGCTCGGCCACCAGCGTCGCCTCGTCGATCTTCGGCTCGGTCGCCTTGGGTCGGGTGAGGTCGACCGGAGCCTCGGCACCCGGCGCGTCTTCCAGATCGAGCTCGTAGGCGCCCGAGTGGGTGCGCTTGAAGCGGCCCGACTCTTCGGCGAGCTGCAGCTGCGACTTCTCGGGCACCCCCTGCACCGCCACCGGCTCGGGCTCGGGGGTGGAGGCCGCGATGGCCTCGGGCTCGGCAGCTGCTTCGGGCTCGGCGGCCTCGGGCGCGTCGAGCTCGAGATCGTAGGCGCCCGAAGGGGTGAGGCCGGTGAGCGCGGGCTCGGCGTTCGACTCGACGGCGGGCTCGGGGGGCGCGCTCGGCGGCGGCGGCGCGCTCGGCGGGGGCTCGAGCTCGACCTCGATGGTGGCGACCTCGACCTTCTCGGGCGTCGGCTCGGCCGGCGGTGGCACGGGAGGCACCCCACCTCCGGTGACCGAGACATCGAGCTCGATCTCGGCCGCGGGGGGCGGCGGCAGGTCGACGGTGAGCTCTTGGGCCTGGGGCGCGGCGCTGTCTTCCACCTCGATGGGCACCACCTCTTCGACAGGCTCGGGCGGCTGGGCCGGCCTGGCGGGCTTCCTGAACGAGAGGCTCTCTTCGATCTCGAGGGGTACGTCGTCTTCTTTGGCCAGCTCGATGGGCGCGTGCTTGCCGCTGCCCCCGAAGCCCTGCGACGGCGCCGGGAGCGGCCGGGGTCGCCCCGAGCCGCCGCCAGGGCCGGTCTTGCGGGCGTACAGCTCGGCGAGCATCTTCTGCACGCCCTGGTGTGCGGGGTCGAGCTCGAGGATCAGCTTGCTCGCGGCGATGGCGCGGGGAAGAAAGCCCTCTTTGGCGAAGCCCTCGGCGGCGAACTGGTAGGCGCCGATGGCCTTGGCCTTCTGGCCGGCCTTCGCCCACGCATCGCCCATGCGCAGGCGGGCCTGCAGATCTTTCGGGTCCGCGGCGCAATAGTCGGCGTAGGCCTCGGCGGCCTTGGCAAACTTGCCCTTGGCGAAAGCCTCGGTGGCTTTCTCTTTGAGCTTCCGCGCGTCCATCGCTTACGGAGCGGGCTCCGTCTGCTCGGCCTTCTCGGGCTTCTGACCCAGGGCGAGCATCGCCGCCTCGCGCACCTTGCGGTAGTAATCGACCTTCAGGGCCAGCAGCGCATCGGAGTGGTTGCCTCGGCCCAGGGGCAGCAGTGCCTCGGCTGCGGCGGCGCGCACCTCTGAACGATCGCTGTAGAGATCTTTCGCGACCAGGTCTCTGGCCTTGGCGTCGCCGAGCAGGCCCAGCGCCACCAGCATCTCGCGCCGCGCCACCGCGGTGGGGTCGCCCAGCGCCTTCATGAGGGGCTCGACGGCCTCGGGGGCCTTGATGCGACCCAGCATCACCGCGGCGGTGCCGGCCTCGGCGTCTCCCTCTTTCACCAGCTGCAGCAGCGTGGGCACTGCGGCCTTGGTGAGGGTGGCATCTTTGAGCGGCTCGAGCAGGCGCGAGCGATCGCCGTTGAGCTGCGCCAGGGTCTCGAGCAGCAGCGACTGCCCGGGCTCGCCCGCCACCGCAAACGCCTCGGCAGTGGCCGCCTGCACCGTGCGCTCGGAGTCGAGCAGGCCGGGCTGGGCGACCTTGAGCGCGTCGCCCCCGAGGCCGGCCAGCGCCACGTAGGCGGCGGCGCGCAGGCTGGGGCTCGACTCTTGCGCGTACGGCTCGACCAGCGCACGGGCGTTCTCGACCTGCAGCGCGCCGAGCGCGTGCACCAGCGAGGCGAGCACCTTGAGCTGCTCTTCGCTGGCGTCGTCGACGAGCTCGCGCGGCGGCTTCTGGGTGAGGGGCGTGCGGTTGCTCTCGCGCAGGCGCGCCTCGTTGAGCTGCTGCACCCGGCGAAAGAGATCGACCTGCTTGAGCTTCATCGCCGCGGCGGGGTCATTGGGGTCGACCGGCGCGGCGGGGTCGAAGCCGGCGCCGAACTTCTCGGGCAGCGGCGCCGAGACCCAGTCGCTGCGCTGGGCCTCGAGCGCCTTGACCTCGGCCTCGTAGGCCTTGAGCACCTGCGGCGCCGCCGAGCGGTCGGCGAGCTCGATCACCGCCTCGACCGCGAGCTTGCGCACCGTCGGGTCAGAGGTGGTGAGCAGCGGGAGGACCTTGGGGAGCGCGTCGTGCGCGCTGGGCCCGAGCGCGGCGAGCGCCTGCAGCGCGGCGGTCTGGGTCGACGCGTTGCGCAGCTTGTCGAGAATGGGCTCGAGCGGGCAGCCGTTGCGGCGGCGCATCTCGCGGCCCGCCTCGACCGCCTCGGCGGCAGCGCCCTGCAGCGCGACGGTGCACAGGGCCTTGTCGGCCTCGGGGCTGTGCGGCAGCGCCACGATCGCGGCGACCGCGAGGGGGCTGGCCGGAGAGCGCTCGCTGGCGACCTCCATCAGCCGCGGCAGCGCCTGTGGGTCTTTGAGCTGAATGAGCGCCTCGCACGCCGCCTCACGCAGCTGTGGGTAGCTCTCGGTGAGCAGCTCGGAGATGGCCTGCACCGCGCGCCGGTCGCCGGCGTTGCCGAGCCCGCGCACCGCCGCGGCAGCGAGCATGACCTGCCCGTCTTTGAGCAGCGGCACGAGTCGGTTGACGGCTTCGGGGCGGCCTGACTTGCCGAGCTCTTCGGCGGCGCCGACCCGCTCGGGCGGAGTGCCGTTCTGCAGGGTCTGCAAGTTGCGCTCCCAGATCGCCTTGGCCTCGGCGGCGACCACGCTGGCCATCGCGCCCGGCACGTTGGTGGCGGTGAGCGCCTGCACGATCGCCTGGCGGGTGTTGCGGCCGCGGCGGCCGTACTGGAGCATCAGGTAGCTGCGCGCCTTGTCGTTGCCGACCTGGGCGAGGGCCTTCGCGGCGCGGGTCTGCACCTGGTCGTCGTCGTCCGAGAGCAGGTCGCCCAGCAGGTCGACGACCCGCGGGTCTTCGCTCGAGCCGAGCGCCTCGATGGCCTCGGCGCGCACGATGGCGACGGGGTCTCTGGCGGCCTGGGTGAAGAGGACGAGATCGTCGGCGTGGTGCTGCTCGGCGAGCTTCTTGACCGCCAGCGCGCGCTCTTCAGGTCGAGCGCTCTGGAGATCGGCGAGCAGCTTGTCGCGCCCCCCGGAACACGCAGTGAGCATCGCCACGGTGCAGAGGCAGAAGGCCCGAGCGGTCATGGGCGTGGGACTTATACCAATCAGACGGGCGGCGCCTTAACTGTCCGGTTTAACTCGCGAGCGACTGTATTTTTCGCTTACCGAACTGGCAGGGTTCTCAATGCGCGAGAAGCCGAGAATGGAACATGTTCTTCGTTCCCACCCCTGGCACCGGTGATGCGGCATTCGACCTGGCGTTGAAGTCCCTCCAGGACAACCTGTTGAGGAATCAGGCACATACCGACCGCCTCGCCACCGACAACAAGGTGAAAGACGTGGAAGCTGCCCGCATTCGCGCGGTGGTCGCGCGCCACCAGGTCGACGCCTTCACCTGAAGCACCGCAGTCGCAGTGCCGCGTCACGCAGCGCCCCCAAGCAGGTCCTTCCGCCCCCGAGCTTTTCCCCCCTCGGAAGTCAGACCCTCCCGGAGCGCCAATGTCCTCGTTCAATCGCCTGCTGCAGCAGTTCAACACCTCGGCCGCCCGCGGCGTGCTCACGCCTCGGCTCAAGGAGACGATCAGCGAGCTCGGCAAGAGCGCGGTCAGCGAAGCCGACAAGCGCGCGCTGGCCAACGCCGTCGATGCGTCGGGCCTCGACGCCGCGACGCGCGCCAGGGTCTGGCAGACCCCCGAGCTCGCGGGGGCGAGCCGCTTCCGCGACGACGCGAACGAGCCGAAGCTCGTCACGCTGCAGCCCGGGCGCCGCCCCTCGAACATCAGGCACCCCGGCACGGGCATCATGAACAAGGTCCGCGCTGATGATCCGCTCCCGCCGCGGCCCCACCACTTCCCGCACGGGCCCGTGGTGAACAAGATCCGCGCCGACGATCCGGTTCCCACTCCCGGCCCCATCAACAAAGTTCGCGCCGACGATCCGGTTCCGACCCCCGGCCCCATCAAGGGCAACGGCGGCGGCGTCATCAACAAGATCCGCGCCGACGACCCCGTCCCCACCACTCCCGGCCCCATCAAGGGCAACGGCGGCGGCGTCATCAACAAGATCCGCGCCGACGACCCCGTGCCCACGCCCGGCCCCATCAAGGGCAACGGCGGCGGCGTCATCAACAAGATCCGCGCCGACGATCCTCTGTAAGGTTCGCGGGCATTGGGCACGGTCGCCATCATCAGCACCGCGGGAGACCCGCATGCGGCGTTCGTCGCCGACGCGGTCTCCCGGCGGGGCGCGGGCGTGCTGTTCGTCGACACCCGATCGACCGCGTCGCTGACCAGCGAAGACGGCCGCATCAGCGTCGGTGGCGCGAAGCTCGACGGCGTGGGGTGCGCGTACCTCAAGTCGATGCACGTCTCGCTGCCGATGATCGACGCCGAGGCGATGCCCGAGAGCGCCTTCGTCACCTGGCAAGAACGCTACGTCGCCGAGCGCGAGCGCTACTCGTTCGTGGCCGCGGTGCTGCGCGGCCTCACCGCCGAGGGCCGCACGGTGGTGAACCCGCTCGAGTCGATCGACCTGCACTTCTTGAAGCTGCACCAGCTGCGCCTGCTCGCTGCGGCGGGGCTGCCGGTGCCCTCGACGCTCGCCACCAGCGAGCCCGCGCGGGTGCGCGCCTTCGCCGCCCGCCACCGGTCGGTGATCTACAAGCCGTTCGCCGGGGGCGCGGCCGCGCGGCGCCTGCTGCCCGAAGATCTCGCCGACGACCGCCTCGCCGAGCTCGCCCACTGCCCGGTGCTCTTTCAAGAAGAGCGCGTGGGCGACGAGTTTCGCGTCTACGTGCTCGACGGCCAGCCGGTCGCCGCCTTCCAGATTCCCACCGACGGGCTCACCGGCGCGAACGCCGATGCCCGCACCATGCTCGATCAGGCGAAGCCGGCCGAGCTGCCCCCCGCCACCTGGGAGCTGGTGATTCGCGCTGCGCGCGCGCTGAGCTTGATCTTCGCCGCCGCCGACCTTCGGGTCAGCGCCGACGGCGAGTGCTGCCTGCTCGAGCTGAACCCCACTCCGGCGATCTCGTTCTTCGACGACCCTGTAGACGGCAAGGTGATCAGCCGGCTCGCCGACTTCCTCGTCTCGCGGAGCGCGACCTGAGCATGGGCCGCCGACCCGGCTTCTTCCTCACCGAGCTCCCCGCCAGCGTGCTGGGCGACGCCTTCCCGCCCATCACCGCCGCGCTGGCCGAGGCCTCGCGCTGGCTGCACCCTCGCCTGCTCGACCGTTCGTTCGCCGACCAGACCCGCGCCGAGCTCACCGAGCACGGCCACCTCTTCATCACCGAGGTGCTGCGCGCCCCCCGCGCCGAGGTGTTGTCGCAGTCGCTCGCTGCCGCGCACTTCGTGCCGCACCACCACGCCGAGTACCCGCTGGCGATCGCTCCGCTGGCGCAGCAGGGCGACTCGCCGCTCGCCGGCTTCATGGGCTGGCTGGGGTCGGACGAGGGCGTGCGCTACCACCTCTGGCTCTCTGGCATCGACGCCGAGATCATCAAGGTTCAGGTGCAGTGTTCGCGCATGCGCGACGGCGACCGCTTCCCGCCGCACGTCGACACCTGGGCCGACACCCTGGCGGTGGTCTACAACCTCACCTCCGACCGAGTGGAAGGCGGCGTGCTGCACTTCATCGACGAAGGGCTCGAGGTGCCGCGCCAGTTCAACAGCACCTTCGCGTTTCTCTCGCGCGGGCGCCGGCACGAGGTCACCGCCGTGCGCGGCGAAGGCAGCCGGTACTCGGTCACCGCCTTCTACGTGTTCGGCACCGAGGGCTGACCCGCACGCCCGGGCGGCGCGCGCCCGTCAGTCGGCCGCCTGCTGAGCCTTGCGGTGGCGGCGCGGCGGCAGCTTCAGCGCGATCGGCGGCGCCGCCACCCCTTGCGCGACCTGGCCCACCAGGTCGACCTCTTCGGGCGTCAGCGGGCGCAGCTCGCCGGGCGCGAGGTCGCCGACCGCGATGCCGGCCTGCGCCGGGCGAAACAGCCGCACCACCGGGTGACCGATCGCCGCGCACAGCCGCTTCACCAGGTGCGGGCGCCCCTCGGTGACCACGATCTCGAGCCAGGTGTTGGCCTCGGCCTTGTCGAAGCGCTCGACCTTCGCCGGAGCGGCCATGCCGTCTTCCAGCCGCACTCCGCCGCGCAGCTTGTCGAGCGTGGCGTCGGTCGGGTCGCCCTTCACCTTCACCAGGTAGGTGCGCGACACCTGGTAGCGGGGGTGCAGCAGCCGGTTGGAGATCTCTCCGTCGTCGGTGAGCAGCAGCGCGCCCTCGGCGTCGTAGTCGAGGCGCCCCACCGGGAACAGCCGCTTGCCGGTCGACTTCACGAAGTCGCCGATGGTGGCGCGGCCCTGCGGGTCGGTGAGCGTGGTGACCACGCCCTCGGGCTTGTTGAGCAGGTACCAGGTGCGCTGGGGCACCAGCGTCACCGGCTTGCCGTCGACCGACACCTGGTCTTTCTCGGCGTCGACCTTCGAGCCGAGCTCGGTGACCTTGAGGCCGTTGACGGTCACCCGCCCGGCGGTGATCAGGGTCTCGGCGGCGCGCCGTGAAGCGACGCCGGCGCGGGCGAGAAACTTCTGCAGCCGCTCGCTCAAGGCTGGGGCGTGCTGGGCGGAGGAGGAATCGGCGAGGGCTCGCCGCCTGGAGCCGGCGCGGCGCCTTCGGCCCCCGGCTCACCGGGCGCAGGCGTCGGGTCGAGCGTCTTCTGCACCGTCTTGGTGGTGACGTCGGCGCCGCTGATCGCCGCTTCGAGCTCGGCCAGCGCCGCCTCGGAGGCGTCGCGCTCGGCCTCGAGCCGCGTCTCGAAGCCCGGGTCCGAGAGCTGCTCGACGGTGCCCGCGGCGCCCGGCTTCTCGACCGGAGTCTCGGTCTCGACGATCTTCTGGTGCTCCTCGCTGAGCTCCTGGAACTCGCGCAGGGTGGGCAGCGAAGAGAGATCTCTGAGCGCGAAGAACTCGAGGAACTCGCGGGTGGTGCCGTAGAGAATCGGGCGGCCCAGCTCTTCTTTGCGTCCGAGGATCTTGATCAGCCGACGCTCGAGCAGCGCCTTGACGACCGCGCCGGTGTCGACGCCGCGAATGTCTTCGACCTCGGGGCGGGTCACCGGCTGGCGGTAGGCGATGATCGCCAGGGTCTCGACCGCGGCGCGGGTGAGCCGCTGCGGCTTCACCTTCAAGAACCGCTTCACGTACTCGGACGAGCCGGGGTCGGTGCGCAGCTGCCAGGCGCCGCCGACCTCGTGCAGCACCACGCCCGAGATGCCGTCGCGGCGCATGCCCGAGAGCTTCTCGAGCGCGGTGACGATGCGGTCGCGATCGATGCCGGTCGACTCGAACAGCTGGTCGACGGTGAGCGGCTTGTCGGACACGAACAAGATGCTCTCGATCACCGTGCGGGTCTTCTCGTGCGACAGCTTCTTGGCCTTGGCCTGGACCTGCGCGAACGAGACCTCGGGCTCTTCGGCCTCGGCGGCGTCGATGTCGGCGGGCGCCACCTCGTCGAGCTCGGGGTCTACCGCCGGCGCGGCGGTGGCGGCGGCGATCTCTTCTTCGCTGATTGGCTTATTGGTAGTCATCGCGAACGTCCTCGGGCGGTTTTTCGCCCAGCGCCTTGAGCGCCTCGCCACGTGCAGCCACGAAGAGCTCTTCCAGATCTTCGCTCTGAAACACGCGGATCAGCCTCAGCTTGCACATCTCGAGCACCGCCAGAAAGGTGAGGATCACCTGCGAGCGGGTGCGGCTGCCTTCGAACAGCGCGGTGAAGCTCACCCGCTCGCCGCTGCGCAGCTTGTCGGCGAGCTTGTGAATCGCGTCCGACAGGCTCAACCGGTCGCGCACCACCTCGTGCTGGAACTTCGGCTCGAGCTTCTTCAAGACCCGGTCGAGCGCTTCGATCAGCTTGAAGACCGAGATCTCCTGGAAGCCGACCTCTTCGGCGTCGAGGGGCAGCCTGTCCATTCGCACGCGGCGGGGGAACACGTCGCGGTCGAGCAGATCATTGCCCTGCAGGCTCGCGGCGGCCTCTTTGTACTTCTGGTACTCGAGCAGCCGGCGCACCAGCTCGGCGCGCGGGTCGGGCTGGCTCTCTTCGGCCTCGGCCCCCTGCGCCTCGGCCTGCTTTTCCTGCGGCAGCAGCATGCGCGACTTGAGCTGCAAGAGCGTGGCGGCCATCACCAGAAATTCTCCGGCGATGTCGAGGTTGATCTCTTTCATGCGCGTGATGTGACCGAGGTACTTCTCGGTGATCAGCGCGATGGGAATGTCGAGGATGTCGACCTTGTGCTCGCGGATCAGGTGCAGCAGCAGATCGAGCGGGCCTTCGAAGTTCGGGAGGGTGAGCTTGAAGGCGTCGCGCGGCGCGATGACAGACTCGAAGTTTTCTTCGACCGGCGCCTCTTTCACGTGGGGCGCGGTGCTTACACTACAAGCCTGTCGGCGGGAACCCCCGCCACCCCTTCAGAGTCCCACGGCTTTTCGCAGCCGTGAGACCACCGGCGCGGCGATGTTGCGGGCCCGGTCGGCGCCGTCTTTCAAGATGCGCTCGACCTCGGCCGGGTCGGCGACGAGCTCCTGGTAGCGCTGGCGCGGGCCGTCGAAAGTGGCGTGGTAGTGCTCGAGCAGCTTGCCCTTGAAGTGGCCGTAGCCCTGGCCACCTGCTCTCCAGCTCTGGTCGAGGGCCGCCCACTCGCTCGGCGGGGCCATGATCTTGAGCAGCTGGTACAGCGCGTTGTTCTCGGTGGGCTTGGGGGCCTCGGGGGGCGTGGAGTCGGTCTTCACGCTCTTGATGCGCTTCTCGATCGCCTTGAGGTCTCCGAACAGATCGATGGTGTTGTTGTAGCTCTTCGACATCTTTTCGCCGTCGATGCCGGGGATCACGGCGGTGGCTTCCTGAATCTGCGGCTCGGGCAGCTTGAACACCTGGCTCTGGTACGTGGTGTTGAACACCGTGGCCCAGTCGCGCGCGAACTCGATGTGCTGCTTCTGGTCCTTCCCGACCGGCACCTTGTCGCTGTCGTAGAGCAGAATGTCGACCGCCATCAGCACCGGGTAGGCGAACAACCCGAAGTCGGGCGCGATGCCCTTGGCGACCTTGTCTTTGAAGCTGTGGGCGCGCTCGAGGTGGGCCATCGGCACCACCGTGCCCAGCACCCAGAACGCCTCGGTGATCTCGGGCACGTCGCTCTGTCGAAACAGCACCGAGCGCTTGGGGTCGACCCCCAGCGCCAGAAACGCCACCGCGGTCTCGAAGGTGAGCTTCCTGGCGAGGGCGGCGTCGCGAACGGTGGTGAGCGCGTGCAGGTTGGCGATGAAGTACAGCGCCTCGCCCTGGTTCTGCAGGTCGACGAACTGCTTGAGCGCCCCGTAGTAGTTGCCGATGTGCAACGTGCCGCTCGATTGAACGCCCGAGAGAATGCGCATGTGCTCGCCTTCTTACGACGAACGCGCGCGGCGCGGGCAACCTGACATCACGCCTTGCGGCTGCGCGGGTGGTGCGCGTCGTAGATCGCCTTGAGCCGGGTCGCGTTGACGTGCGTGTAGATCTGGGTGGTCGACAGATCTGCGTGGCCGAGCATCGCCTGCACCGCGCGCAGATCGGCCCCGCGCTCGAGCAGGTGGGTGGCGAACGAGTGCCGCAGCTTGTGCGGAGACAGCGGCTTCGCGATGCCCGCCTTCTGCGCGTAGCGGCGCAGCAGCTTCCAGAACCCCATGCGAGAGAAGCCGGCGCGGCGCGGCGTCACGAACAGGGCCGGCACCTGCAGGCCCTTGAGCAGCAGCGGCCGCGAGCTGACCAGGTACGCGTCGACCTTCTCGCGCGCCTGCTTGCCCAGCGGCACCACCCGCTCTTTGCGGCCCTTGCCCATCGTCATGACGTAGCCGTCGCGCAGGTTCACGTCTTCGACCTTGAGCTTCACCAGCTCCGAGACGCGCAGGCCGGTCGAATAGAGCAGCTCGATCATCGCCCGATCGCGGCGGCCCGGCACGGTGCGCTCGTCGGCGGCGGCGAGCAGCGCCTCGACCTCGGGCAGGGTGAGAAACACCGGCAGCTTGCGCGCCGCCTTGGGAGTGTCGAGATCTTCGGTGGGGTTGTGCGCGCTCAGCTTCTCGTCTTCGAGAAAGCGGTGAAAACCACGCAGCGCGGCGAGGTGGCGGGCGCGGCTCTTGGCCGAGAGCCCCGCTCGGGCGAGCGTGGCGAAGTGCTCGAGCACGTCGTCGCGGGTGGCACAGAGGGCGCTGACGCCGCGCCGGCCCAACCCTTCGAGGTAGCCGCGCACGTCGGTCGCGTAGGCCTCGACGCTCTTGGGCGCGAGGTTCCGCTCTGCGCGCAGGTAGGTGATGTAATGATCCAGCAGGTCGGTCTGCACCGCGGCAGAAACTCTACGGCCGCGGCGGGCCGGGCGCTCTTTTCCAGCGCAGCCCGAGCAGCGCGAGCGCGAGCACCGCGAAGGCACCCTCGCCTGCCGAACAGCCGCAGGGCCGGGTGCCGAAGTCGAGGGTGCACTCGGGCACCTCGAGGGCGATCTCCTGCACCGACTCGCCAGCCTTGTTGCCCACCACCAGCTCGATCTGGTGGGGCCCCACCTGGTCGCGGGTGGGCACCCAGAGCACCGCCCGGCCATCGAGCCGCACGCCCTCGGGCGCTCGACGCAGGCTGACCACCACCTGACTGGTCGAGAGAATCTCGGGCTCGTACCTCCACTCGCGGTGACAGAAGGCGTCGGCGGGCGGCGACGAGAGAATCTGCGGTGGGTCTGCAGGCACGCCGCCGTCGACCTTGATGCCGCCGTCGCGGTCGGGCTTGCCCGCATCGACCAGGCCCGCATCGGCCGCGCCCGCGTCGGGCTCGCTGGCGAAGCCGCCGTCGCGGGTGGTGGTGAGCTCGATCGCCTCGCCGTAGGGCCCCAGCACCACGGTGGTCGCGCCCCAGGTGTCGCCGGCGCCCTGCACCGCCATCGAGACCGATGCCGCGCCGCCATCTGCGACGAACACGCCGACGTTGCTCAGCGGCCGGTTGGTCGCCGAGCCGGGAGTCGACCACTGCACGCCGCCGAGCACCTTGCCGTCGGCGCCAAACGAAGCGAGCACATCGGTGGTGTCGCGATGCGCGTAGGCCTGCTGCAGGGCGACGTACACCAGCCCCGGCACGGTGGGCACCGTCAGCTCCGAGGTCACCTTGTTGGCGGTCACGTTTCCCAGCCTGGGGGTGTACTTCCACGCGACGAACGGCGGCGTCAGCGGCACCGTCATCACCCGGGTCTCCTCGCAGGTGGCCACCCCGTTCGGCCCCGTCGCAGCGTCGGGGCGGGGGTTGACCTTCACCTCGAGCTTCACCCGATCTCCTGCAGTGAGGTCGACCACCGCCGCGACGAAGCCGCCCTGCGGCGTCGCCTGCTCGGTGAAGAACCAGCTCTGGTCGCCGCCATCGTGCCCTTCGGGGAACACGTTGCCTGGGGTGGTGAGCCGCACCCCCACGCCCACCATCGGCATCGCTTGCGACGCCGCACAGCCGCCCAGCACCAGGTGCGGCCCGGTCTGCACCGCGGTCACGCTCACCGGAGACTGCCAGGCCGCGTTGTTGGTGTACGCGGCCGGCGAGACCGCCTCGTTGAACGGCACCCCAGCCGTCGCGAGCGGCACGAAGGTGATGTCGACCTGCCGCGCCACTGCGCGGGCGCCCGGCGAGATGGCGCTCAGCCTGGCGGTGAAGGTTCGTGGCATGCCCTGGTTGAGGTCGAAGTACGAGACCGGGGTGCGCGCGCCACCCGCCTCGCCGGTGAGCACGACCCACTCGATGGTGCCGTTGAGCACCTGCAACCGGGCGTTCGAGTCGAGCACGGCGGTGACGAACACCAACGCCGGGTCGGGAATCGCCTCGATCGGCATGCCCAGGTCTTCGAAGCCACCGTCGACCTCGACCTGCAGCGAGTCGAGGTGAAAGTGCACCGGCGGTGGCAGCGCCGAGGCCGGCAGCGCCAGCAGCACCAGGCCAAGCACCTGCCGGGGTACCCCGCGAAGCACCATCGTCAGCGAAGCCTATTCTCGACCGGCCCTAGGGGAACAATCGAGCGACCGAGTCCCAGATGCGGCCCAGGTTCAGCGCCACCAACGCACCCAGGCCCACCACCAGGGCGATCAGGGGCAGCGCGCGATCTGACAGCATGCGGTCGGCGAGCCGATAGGCCGCCTCGCCCTCGGGCTCGGGCTCGGGCTGCAGGGGCGGTTCGGGGGTGGGCTGCTCCATGGCGCGCTGCGCCGCCTCTAGCTCACGGGTTGACCGCGGCCTCGAGCACTTCGAAAGCGCCCGAGGTCACCTTCCACACGTCGTAGGGGGCCACCGGCTCGCCGTGCACGTCGAGATCGACGTCGCCCGAGGCCCCGTCGAAGTCGATGTCGGTGCCGGCAGCCGCGGCGTCGCGCGCGGTCGCGAAGTCTTTGGGCGCGTACTTGGTGCCGGCCTGCGAGACCGCGCCGAGGTGGTCGTGCACCGCCAGCGACGTGTTGGCCTTGCCGGCGGCCATCGCGAGCGCTGCCAGGTAGACCGCGTCGTAGGCGCTGGGCGAGAAGCTGCCGGCCCGCACGTCTCGGCCGTACTTCGCCTTGTAGCTGTCGGCGTACGCCTTGTACGTGTCACTGCTCAGGGTGGCCGGGCCGGTACCCTCGTGCAGCAGGTTGGCGAACTTGGTCGAGCCCACCGCGCTGATGAAGCCCACGTCTTCGAGACCGTCGGTGAAGTAGAAGAACGTGTTCTTGGCGGCGTAGTTGGCCAGGTAGTCGTTGATGATCTGCGCGCCGTCGACCGCGTAGCCGACCAGCAGAATCGCCTCGGGGTTGCCGGTGTAGACGGTGGCGAGCAGCGAGGCGTACGACTGCTGGCCCTCGACGTAGGGCTGCTTGATGGTCACCGTGCCGCCGCCGGAGGTGAACGCGTCGGCGAAGGCATCGGCGAGGCCGGTGCCGTACGCATCGGGAATGTGAATGATTGCCACCTTGGTGAACGACCTCGCCTTGGCGCGCTTCGCCACCAGCTTGCCCTGCAGCGCGTCAGAGGGGCAGGTGCGGAACACGTAGTTGTCGTCGGCGAGGGTGGTGATCTCGGGCGAGGTCGACGAGGCCGAGATGAACACCGTCTTGGCGGGGATCAGCTTGGCGGCCGCGGCCACCGTCTTGCCGCTGCCCACCGCGCCGATCACCACCGGCACCTTCAGCTCGATCAGCGCCTCGGCCGACATCACCGCGGTGTTGGCGTCGCTGGCGTCGTCTTTGTTGATGATGCTGAGCTCGGCGTCGTTCACCCCGCCCGCCTTGTTGATCTCGTCGATGGCGAGCTGCACCGCCTCGAGCTGATCGCTGCCGATGTTGGCGAGATCTTGCGTGACCGAGAGAATGCCGCCCAGCTGCACCTTCTGTTTGGCCGGCGGAGACGAGCAGCCCGCCACCACGCAAGCCGCGAGCGCTGCGACACATTCCCTTTTCATGAATCCCTTTCGCTTCAGAGCTGCTGGGTGACGAGGAGCATCGCCGTGATTCCCTGCGACGGCAGGTCGATTCCACCAAATCCCGGGTCCAACCGATAGGTGGTGAGCACGTTGCTTACCCGTACCGAGGCCCGGGTCGTGCGCTCGCCAATGAGCTTCGCCGACGGCAGCGAGAGCGCCACCGCGGCGAACAGGTAGCCGGGCAGCTCGTAGTTCTCGCCGCGCACCAGCGCGTTCGACTGCGACGCCGCACGTGGGCCGACGTACGACAGCTCGACCACCGCGTGCAGGCCGGCCACCAGCCCCTGATCGAGCATCGCGTGCGCCTGCACCCAGGGGTACAGGGGGTTGCGCGGCGGAGGCAGCGCGCTATCGGGGCGGTTGGAGACCGAGCGCGACAGGCTGACCGACACCCGGGCCTGGGTCAGGCGCGTGGGCTTGAGGCGCGCCTCGAGCTCGCCCCCCACGATCCACTCGTCGTCGAGGTTCTGGGCCTCGAGAAACAGGCCGCGCTGCACGTACTCGACCCGGCCCACCGCATCGAGGGCGTAGGCATTCGCCGAGAGCTCGAACGCCGAGCCGAAGGCCCGCGCGAACGACAGCTCGAAGGTGTGCGCGGTCTGCGCGTGCAAGGCGGGGTTGCCGTGAATGTCGAACAGCTTCATCGGCTGGGTGTAGAGCTGGTCGGCCGAGGGTGCCTTGAACGAGCTGCCATAGAGCAGCTTGATGCTCATCGGGCTCGAGAGCGGCGCGTAGACCACGCCGGCGCGGAAGCTGGGGTTGGCGCCGTAGATGTTGTGCACGTCGACCCGGGCCCCGGCCACCACGGTGAACGCCTCGGCGAAGCCCCACAACAGCTGCGCGAAGGCGCCCGCGTTCAAGAACGTCTTGCGGGCGCCGTGGCCGTCGCCCACGGTGATGGTGCCCGGCTCTTTGAGCAAGATGCCCTCGGGCGTGGTGACCGGCTGCAAGAGGTGCTGATCGAAGGCCTGCAGCAGGTGATCTTCGCTCGAGCCATCGAGGCCGATGGTGAGCGAGCCGCGGTCGGCGAACTGGTACCGGCCCTCGACGTTGGCCCCGAACCCGTTCACCCCCACGCTGCGGATCAGGTCGTAGTCGTTGCGCCCGATGTTGAGCCGCTCGTCCGACGACGGAGACGCCTGCAGGTAGTGGGCGCTGGCCTGCAGCGAGAACCGGCTGCCCAGGTTCACGTCGTAGAGCAGGCGAAAGTGCTCGCTCCACACCGAGATGCGGGTGCCGTGCGAGAGCGGGCCGAAGTCTTGAAACTCGCCGACCGCGTCGAGGTTCTGGGCGGTGCCGAGAAAGGTGAGCTTGCCGCCCAGCACCTCGATGCTCGACTTCACGAACAGGCTCTTGGGCCGGGCGATGTCGCGCTGCGAGGTGCGGCCCTGCAGCTCGGCGCCACCGGGCCGCGAGAGCGCCGGGCTCGACGCCGGCAGCTGCAGGCCCGAGCGATCGAAGTAGAAGCCGCTCACCGCCGCCAACGCCTCGAACGGCCCCGCCCCGCCGCCCAACACCGCCGCGCCGCCACCGCCGGGGTTGGTGCGAATCAGCGTGCCCGCAGCCGAGACGCGCGCCG
>JADJNS010000007.1 GCA_016714225.1 Archangiaceae bacterium | reverse complement strand
CTTGATGGTGGCGAAGGTGTGCCGGTCGCCTTGCCGGTGCCGTTGTTGGTGACGTCGAGCAAGAGGGTCATCGACTCGCCGCGCTGCACCAGGCCGTCGCCGTTGCAGCCGTCGCAGTTGTCGAGCACCTGGTAGTTGAAGGCGAACGACGGGCGGGGCAGCTTCGACGAACGAGAGCTCACCGGTGACGGTGTCTTCGAGGGTGTGGGCGTCGTCCTGGAACTTCACCGTCACGCCGTCGCGGCGCGAGATGATGTCTTTGGGCATCTTCACCTGCACGCTCCAGGTCTTCTTCTCGCCGGGCTTGAGCGCCCCGAAGAGGAACTCGCGGCGGTCGAGCCAGCCGTTCTCGCTCTCCGTCCACGCGCGCAGGCGGCGAATGGTCTCGGCGCCCTTGTTCTCGGCGGTGACCTCGAGCTGCACGGTCTCGCCGGCTGCGATCTTCTTGTCGGCGCCGGGCTTCAGGCTGCCCGACAGCTGGGGGTTCTTGGCCGAGTCGCCCTTGCTCCAGTCGATGCCCAGCGCGCCGATGGCGCCGGCGATGCGCTCGTCTTCGGCCTTGGTGCGGTCGAGCACGAACGGCTTGCCGGCCTCGATCATCTTGTCGCGGCGGGTGAACGGAGCCGTCAGCACGTAGTCGCGCGCGAACGCCACTTCGAAGTCTTCACGCACCTCGTCTTGCGACTCGGCGTCGAGCTGGTCGTCGAGATCTTCGGGCGCGTCTTCAGCGTCGAGCAGGGGGTTCTTGCCGCCCTTCTTCGGCGCGGGGCCCTTGGCGTCTTTGAGCGCCGCCTCTTTCGCCTTGTCTTCTTTCTTCTCTTCGGCGGCCTTGGCGACCTTCTCTTTCTCGGACTCCTTCAGGTACTTGAACGAGAGCGCCGGCTTCTCGCGCATCACCAGGTCTTCGCGCTTCTTCACCGCGGTGGCGTTCGAGGGGTTCGAGAAGTGATGCTCGAGGTCGGCCTCGCCCATGGTCTTGCGCGGGGCGAACAGGTCGATGCGGTCTTTGGTGACGCGGGTGGGGATCAGCTCGACGTCGGGCACGATGCCGACCTCTTGAATCGAGATGTCGCCGGGGGTGAGGTACTTGGCGATGGTGAGCTTGAGGGCGCTCTCGTCGGGGAAGTCGTAGAGCACCTGCACCGAGCCCTTGCCGAAGGTCTGCCGCCCGATGATGACCGCGCGGTTCAGGTTCTTCAGCGCGCCGGCGACGATCTCGCTGGCCGAGGCCGAGCCGGCGTTCACCAGCACCGCGATGGGCCAGGCATCGTCGCCGTCGTCGGCGTGCGCCTTCTTCTCTTCACGCAGCTTGTCCGACAGACCGACGGTGGCCACGATGGTGCCGTCGCTCACGAACAGGTCCGAGACCTGAATCGCCTGGTCGAGCAGGCCGCCGGGGTTGCCGCGCAGGTCGAGCACCAGGCCGCGAATGCCGTTGGGCGAGCCCTTGGTCTTGGCCTCGGCCTCGAGCTCGGTGAGGGCCTGCTGCAGGTGGCGGGTGGTGTTGCCCTGAAAGTTCTTCAGCCGCACGTAGCCGACGTTCTGGGCCAGCAGCTTCGACTGCACCGACTCGATGTTGATGAGCGCGCGGGTCAGCGTCATGACCTGGGGTTTTTCCCAGCTCTTGCGGGCGATGGTGATGGTGACGCGCGAGTCGACCGGGCCACGCAGCTTCCCGACCGCTTCGTTCAAGTCCATGTTGACGGTCGACTCCTCACCGATCTTGGTGATGTTGTCGTCTTTCTTGATGCCGGCGCGAAAGGCGGGCGTCTTGGGCAGCACCTTCACCACGGTGAGGTTGCCCTCTTTCATCTGGATGACGAAGCCCAGGCCGCCGAACTCGCCTTTGGTGGTGAGCTTCATCTCTCGGTACATCTCGGGCTTGAGCAGCACCGAGTGCGGGTCGAGGGTCTGCAGCATGCCGTTGATCGCCGCGTACTCGATGTCGCGGGTGTCTTCGACCGGGCGCATGTTGCGCGCGATGAAGTCGAACACGTCGCGCAGCGTGAAGCTCATCTTCCACAGCGAGTCGACGTGGCTGATGTCGAACTGCTTGAGCTTGCCGTTGACGTTGAGCTTCAGCTTGCCCGAGTCGGCGTTGCCGTCGACCATCACGTCAGGCACCTGCTTCTCGACCCACTCGAGCGCCGAGACCATCATCTCTTTCGGCTTCACCCGGCGCGGGTCGACGTAGTTGTCTTTGACGTAGATGATGACCTTCGAGAACACCCGCATCGCCGAGAGGTCGTGCTGCTGCTTGCCGCCCTTCTCGTCGGGGTCGTCGCTGGCGCGAGCCGGAGCCGCCATCGCATCGGAGATGGTGAGCGGCGAGGGAACCCGGTCGGAGCCCAAAAGGGCCCACGCGACGAGCAACACCGTCACGAGAAGTGCGCGTCGGAAGAAGTACATGGTGGTCTTTCGGGAAGAGAGCAAAGCGTAATCAGGGCCGCCAGGCCCTTCAAGGAAGGTGGGGCTTCAACGCCCGGAAGAGCAATGTTCCTCCCACCACCGCTATCGGCACCAGAAAGAAGTTGAGAACCGGTACCCACAGCAACACGTACAGGGCGAAGCCGAATCCCAGACAGACCATGGGGCGCTCGCGCATGGTGGCCAGCACCCGCCTGAAGGGCAGCAGGTGCCGCGCCATCGGCCCCGAGAGGTATTCAGCGGTGAGCCACCAGGCTGCCCACACCGTGCTCACCACGCCGTAGGCCACGCTGCCCACCGCGGGCACCAGGTTGAGCGGTAACAGGGCGAAGAAGCCAATCACCAGGATTGCCAGACGAGACGCCGTGTGGGCGATGCTGGTTCCCGCCGACTTGAAGAGCCGGCCCATGGAGAAGGGTGGGGCGGTGAAGTCGCCGCAGTGGCTCTCGGTGGCCTCGGAGATTGGGTCTTGCAGGGGTGCCAGGAGCAGCGCCGGCACGGTGAGCGCCGAGGCGACCAGCAGCAAGAGGTAGAAGAAGGCCGAGAGCACCGAGCCCCAGGCGCCGTTACCCACCATTGTTCGCGCGATGCGCGAGCCCAGGGGCCACAGCCCGATGACGAGCCCCACCAGCGTCACCCCGGTCACCAGCGAAGAGAACAAGCTCAAGCCCAGCACCCGCCCCGAGGCGCGCATCACCGAGAGGCTGCGAAAGGGCAGCGAAAGGCCCGCGAAGAAGTCGGAGAACCCGCCCGAAAGGGCAGGTACGGGAGTCGCGCTGGGCATTTGCGTGGGGCACGTTATAAGGCGCCCCCCATTTCCTTGGGCGCGACGATTTGCCTGCTCGCGCATCTCTTTCAGCCCGACCCAACCGACCGATGTCACTTGACGCCAAGCAGACCGAGGGGCGCACCGTCACCTCGCTGGACGACCTGCTCGGGTATTTCCGCGGCGCGGAGCAGGTGACCGGCGGCAAGCTCATCGGCCTCGAGCACGAGAAGCTCATCTACCCCACGGCCTCGCCCCAGCCGGTGCCGTACCCCTCAGGCATCGAGAAGGTGCTGACCGGCTTCTCCCGCTTCGGGTGGAAGGAGTTTCGCGAGGCCCCCGAGCTGCCGGTGATCGCGATGACCCGGGGCAGCACGGCCCTGTCGCTCGAGCCGGGGGGGCAGTTCGAGCTGTCGGGCGCGCCGATGAAGACCGCGCGCGAAGCGCACGACGAGAACGTGCAGCACCTTTCCGAGCTGCACCAGGTGCTGGCGCCGCTGGGCTTGCAGGCGGTGGCGCTGGGCTACCGGCCGTTCGATCGCCTCGCCGACATGCCGTGGATGCCGAAGACCCGCTACCGGGCCATGCGCCAGACGCTGGGCGCGCGCGGCAAGCTCGCCCATCACATGATGCTGATGACCGCGACCGGCCAGGTCTCGCTCGACTGGGCCGACGAGGCCGAGTGCGCGGCGATGGTCTCAGCGGCGGCGCGGGTGACGCCGCTGCTGATCGGGCTCTACGCCAACAGCCCGCTGGTCGAGGGGCAGCCGTCGGGCTACCGGTCGTTTCGCTCGCACGTGTGGAGCGACGTCGACCCGGCGCGCTGCGGCTTTCTGCCCTCGATGTTCGACGGCTCGTTCTCGTACCGCGCCTACGTCGAGTGGGCACTCGACGCGCCGCTGCTGTTCCTGCGCCGGCGGGGTGAGTACCTGGCGCCCAGGCTCACCTTCCGTCAGCTGCTCGGCGACGGGTTCGAGGGCAAACCGGCGCTCTACGACGACTGGGTCGATCACCTCTCGACGCTGTTCCCCGAGGTGCGCATCAAGCGGGTGCTCGAGGTGCGGTCGGCCGACTGCTGCGACGCGGCGATGACCGGGGCGCTGGCGGCGCTGATGCGCGGGCTGTTGTACGACCCGGCGGCGCGCGACGAGCTCGGCGAGCTGTTGCCCGCGCGCACCCTGGAGCAGCACCTGAGGCTCCACCACCAGGCGCAGCGCGAGGGCCTGGCGCCGTTTGCGGCGCAGGCGCGCGAGCTGGTCGAGATCGCCCGCCGGGGTCTGGGGCGGCTCGGTGGCAACGACGGGCCGCTGCTCGACGTGCTGGCCGAGCGGGCGGCGTCGGGTCGCTCTCCGGCCGACGACGTGCTCGCCGCGCCGCGCGACCCGGCGGGTCTCTACGCGGCGTGCGCGATCGCCTAGGGCAGCTGAAGCTCGAGCGAGAAGGCCCCGTAGTCGTAGTCGCCGTAGCCGGCGACGCGGATCCAATACTTCGTACCCTGGGTGACCGGTACGCCCATGGTGATGGGGTTGTTCGAGGAGTGACACGTGCCGGCGACCTCCGATGACGTCGCGCAGGTCGCTCCGGTGTGCACGCTGAGGACCATGAGAAACGCGTGGGTCTGGGTGCCGGTGAGGCTCAAGGTGCCGCTGCGAGGAGCCGTGAACTCGAAGATGGCGTCCGACTGGGAGACGTCGGTCGGGTCGTCGCAGCTCACGGTCAGCGTGCGGTCGAAGATTCCGAGGTCTCCGGCGAGAATGGTGCGCGTGCCGGTGCCGAGGGCTGCGACCCGGGCATCGGCGCACGTGTCTCCCAGGTTTTGCGAGCGGCTCACCACCAGCGAGTAGGTGCCGCCGTTGCCGGACTGAGAGTCGGCGACCACCACGTAGCTGCCGGCGGCGACCGCGTTACTCTGGAACCCGGCTTTTCCTCCCGAGCTGCCTGCCCGCGCGCATTCGATCTGCGAGCCGGCGCACGACCCTTCGGTCAGCTTGATGGTGGGGTTGACGGTGGCGCTGCCGGTGAGGAACCCGAAGAGGTAGGCCGGGCTGCTGAGCGTGAACTTGAACGCCAGGTCGGGGCCATTGGCGCTGTAGCTCTCGCAGATCGAGCTCGTCGTGCTGGTACCGACCAGAAAGCCCGTCGACTCGAAAGTGTCGTTCACGAAGTTGGAGACGCTCGGGCTGGCGCATTGACCGCCCGAGCTCGAGCCGCCCGCGGTGCCCGCGCCGCCCGCCGTCGCCGCGCCGCCTGCCGTCGCCGAGCCGCCTGCCGTCGCCGAGCCGCCTGCCGTCGCCGAGCCGCCCGCTGTCGCCGAGCCGCCTGCCGTCGCCGAGCCGCCCGCTGTCGCCGAGCCGCCTGCCGTCGCCGAGCCGCCTGCCGTCGCCGAGCCGCCTGCCGTCGCCGAGCCGCCTGCCGTCGCCGAGCCGCCTGCCGTCGCCGAGCCGCCTGCCGTCGCCGAGCCGCCTGCCGTCGCTGCGCCGCCCGCGGTACCTGAGCCGCCCGCGGTACCTGAGCCGCCGCCGGCACTGGCTGCGGCGCAGTGTCCCGACGCGCACAGCTGAGTCGCAGTGCAGACGTCACAGGTGGCCCCTCCCGAGCCGCAGTGCGCCTCTTCGACGCCCGATTCGCACTTGTCGCCGTTGCAGCAGCCTCCGCAGGTCGACGGGTCGCAGAGGCTCTGCACCCCAGAACAGCCCACCGCCAGCAGCAACGTCAGCCAAGAAATTCGGGTCATGTGTCCTCTCCGCCCCTGATTGGGGAGGAGAGCTCACATCCGTCACGGGGCCTGCATCAGGGGCGCCCGAAAGAGCTTCTTCAGGCCCGAGAGCAGCCCGCGGCGGCCAGCGTCTTCTTCGCCCGGCAGGGGGGCGGCGGCCAGAATCGCGGCGCGAATCTCGTCGCTGGCGTCGACGGTAGAGAAGGTGATCTGCGCCTTGCCGCCGGGGCCCGAGGCCGAAAGATCCAACCGGCCGTCGCTGCTCACCGAGAAGCGCACCGCCAGCTCGCCGGCCTTGGGCGGCACCACGTGCAGCGCGCCGAGGTACTCGTTGTCTTCAGCCCGGGCGGCGGTGCCCTGGAACACCGCCAGCTGCAGCGGAGTCTCGGCGGCGATGGGCACCTCGAGGGTCTTGTCGGCGGGCAGGCGGGTGTTGCGCTCGAGCACCCGGCGAAAGCCGCCGCCCTTCACCGCCACGCCGATCGGCGCCGAGAGCACCTCGGAGAGGGTGATGCCCTGCTTGCCGCGCTCGCGCTGAACCAGCGAGTGGCCGAGCAGCGCGGCGCCGAGCGCGACCGCGCCTTGGGGGTCGACGTCGGTGCGGGCGCTCTTGCTCAAGACCGCCTCGAGGCGCTGCTTCACCAACGGGGCGCGGGTCTGGCCACCGACCAGCAGCACCTCGTCGACGCTGCTGGCGGGTATGCGCGCCGCCTCGAGCACCACCTTGGTGATCTCGGCGGTGCGCTCGACCAGCTCGGCGGTGAGCTGCTCGAGCTGGGCGCGGGTCACGTCTTGCTTCAGGTCGAAGGGCTGACCCGCCGCGTCGCTCGCCACGAAGGGCAGGTCGACGTGGGTCTTCACGGTGTCGCTGAGCGAGATCTTCGCGCTCTCGGCTGCGTCGCGCACCCGCTGCACCGAGGCGCGATTGGCCAGCACCGCTTCTTGCGCGGCCGGGGGCAGCGAGGCGATCAGCGCCGCGGCGAGGCGCTGGTCGAAGTCGACCCCACCGAGGAAGTTGTCTCCGCCGGTGCTGACCACCTCGAGATCATCGCCGGTCATCTCGACCACGCTGGCGTCGAAGGTGCCGCCGCCCAGGTCGTAGACCAGCAGGCGCTTGCGGGCGAGGCCCTTGCCGTAGCCGAAGGCCAGCGCCACCGCCGAGGGCTCGTTGAGCACCCGCAGCACGTCGAGCCCCGCGCGCTTGCCGGCGTCGAGCATCGCGGCGCGCTGGTGGTCGGTGTACCAGGCCGGCACGCACAGCACGGCGCGGGTGACCTCGCGCCCGAGCAGCGCGCTGGCGGAGCTCTTCAGCTCCTTGAGCAGCAGCGCGGCGAGCTCTGCCGCCGACCAGGTGCGGCCGGCGAGCTCGACGCCTGCGTCGCCCTCGGGGTCGGCGGCCAGGGTGAAGGCGCAGCGCGGCGCGATCTCGCGAATCTGCTTCGAGCGCGCGCGGCGGCCCATCACCCGCTTGAACCCCGCGGCGGCGTTCTGCGGCGAGCTGACCAGAATGCCGCGGGCGGCGTGGCCGACGACCGGGTCTCCCTTGGCGTCGAGCGCGACCACGGTGGGCAGCACGAACTGCCCGTTGCCGCCCACCGCGATCAGCCGCGGCGCGCCATCGAGAAAGACCGCGGCCCGGCAGGTGGTGGTGCCCAGGTCGATGCCCAGCACCACGTCGTCGGCGAGGCTGAGCGGCTTCTTGGGCGGCGGCGGGGGCGGCGGCGCGCTCGGGCGGGGCGGCGGCGCGCTCACCTTGGGCGCAGGAGCCGGCAGCGGCTCGGAGGGCGGCGTCACCACCGGCTCGGCGGCCGGCACGCCGTCTCGCGACGCAGTGATGCGGTCGATGAGCGCCTTGGTGCGCGGCTCGAGGCGCACGAAGCGCACCATCATGCCGGCCTTGCCGGGCGCGGGGTCGGACTTCAGCTGCTGCACGACGCCCTCGCCGCGCATCAACCGCTCGCCGTTCGAGAGCACCAGCTCGAAGCTGATCTCGGTGCCTTCGGGCTTGGGGTTGCGGGTGGCGATGAAGATGCCGCCGCGCTCGACGTTGCCGCCGTAGCGCTCGACGAACTCCTGCTCGGTCACGAACGGCAACCGAATGCGCAGAGGCACCTTCAACGTCAGAGCTCCAGCCTCGAGGCGTGCTCGCCGTCGGGCACCACCAGAGAAAGGCCCTTGCCCAGGCCATCGGCGGCGGGCACCTCGAAGTAGAGCTCGACGCGCGCGCCGTCTTTCGAGAGCGTCGAGCGCGGCTTCTGGTGGGCGGCGGCCTGGGCGTCGCGGGCCAGCGGGTACGCCTTGCCGTCGCGCTCGAGGTGCGCGGCAGAGAGATCGACCTCGCCGCCTTCGGGGCCGACCACGTCGAAGGTCGCCACCACGAACCAGTCGTCGGTGGTGACCGAGACCCCGGTGCCGACGGTGTGGGTCGCCTCGAGCGCGCTCAAGCGCAGGGTGTTCTTGCCCAGCTGCAGGTTGTTCTGGGCGGGGACCTTGAGCTCGCGCTTCTGGGTGCCCTTGGCGGCGAACTCGGCCAGCGGGTTGACCGCCTGGTCTTGGGGCACCGGCTCGACCGCGGTGGGCGCCACGGTGGGGCCCTCTTTCTCTTCGCGCGCCTTCTCGGCCTTGAGCTTGGCGAGCAGCCGCTCGTCGCCGGGGGGCTGGCTCGACTTGTCGGGGCAGCCCAGCAGCGCCAGCGAGCCGAGCAGCACCGCCCGCGCGAGCGCGGCGTCTCGACCCACGCGGGGGCTCACACCTTCACCAGCTCGTAGAGGTGCTGCAGCGCCTGGGGAATCTTCGACGGGTCGGGGCCGCCGGCCTGGGCCATGTCGGGCTTGCCGCCGCCCGAGCCGCCGATGTCGACGGCGATCGCCTTGACCAGGTCGCCCGCCTTGAGGCCCTTCTCGACGAGGTCTTTGGTCGCGGCCACCAGAACCAGCGCCTTGCCGTCGGCAGTGGTGCCGCCCAACCCGACCACGCCCGACTTCAGCTGGTCGCGGTACTTGTCGGCGAGCTTGCGCATCAGGCCGGCGTCGGCGCTGTCCATCTGCTGGGTGAGCACCTTGATGCCGTTCACCTCGCGCACGTTCTCGCCGTCGCCGCCGCCCTTGACGCTCGAGCCCTTGAGCTGAAGCTCTTCGAGCTTCTTCTCGAGCTCTTTGATGCGCTTCTGGGCGCCCTCGATGCGCCGGGTGATCTCGCTGCGCGGGGCCTTCAACGCCGCGGCCGCGTGGTCGAGCTCGTGCTGCAGCTCGCGCACCCAGGCCATCGCGCCGTGGCCGGTGACCGCGCTGATGCGGCGCACGCCGCTGGCGATCGACGACTCGGAGGTGATCTTGAGCAGGCCGATGTCGCCGCTGGCCTTCACGTGGGTGCCGCCGCACAGCTCGGTCGACTCGGGGTGCACGCTGACCACCCGCACCTTCTCGCCGTACTTCTCGCCGAACAGCGCCACCGCGCCCGACTTGCGCGCGTCGTCGATGCCCATCACTTTCGTGTCGGCGCCCTGGTTCTGGCGGATCCACCCGTTCACCAGGTCTTCGATGGTCTCGAGCTGCTCGGGGGTGGGCTGCTTGAAGCACGAGAAGTCGAAGCGCAGGTACTCGGGGGCCACCACCGAGCCCTTCTGCTTCACCTCTTCGCCCAGCACGACCTTCAGCGCCTTGTGCAAGAGGTGGGTGGCCGAGTGGTTGGCGCGAATGCGATCGCGCCGCTCGCCGTCGACCTTCAGCTCGACGGTGTCGCCGACCTTCACCGCGCCGCTCTCGAGCCGGTGAATGATGACGCCGCCCTGCTTCTTGGTGTCGACGACCTTGAGGCCGTTGGCGGTGCCGGTGTCGCCGACCTGGCCGCCCGACTCTCCGTAGAACGGGCTCTGGTCGGTGGCGAAGTCAGAGCCGTCGACGGCGATGACCTTGCCCGAAGCGGTGAGCGTGTCGTAGCCCAGGAACTTCGTCTCGGGCTGCTTGAGCCACAGCTCGCTGAGCGCCTTCTCGGCGGTGTTGACGAAGTCGGCGTCGGCGCGCTCGGGCTTCTTGGGGTCTTCGGCGTCGAAGCCGTGCTCCTGCAAGATGATCTTGGTCACGTCGGGCGGCATGCCGTGCGTGTCGTGCAGAAACCACACCGTCTCACCCTTGAGGGTCTTCTCGCCGGCCTTCTTCATGCGGCCCAGCTCGTCGTCGATGAGCTTGAGGCCGTTCTCGAGCGTGCGGCGAAACGACTGCTCTTCGTGGCGGGTGGCCTCGAGAATGAACTTCTGGTTCTCGCGCAGCTCGGGGTAGGCGGCAGACATCAGCTCGATCACCGCAGACACGCTCTCGTGCATGAACGGCTCACGCATGCCGAGCATCTGGTGACCGTGCCGAATGGCGCGGCGCATGATTCGGCGCAGCACGTAGCCGCGGCCCTCGTTCGAGGGCATCACCCCGTCGCCGATCAAGAACGCGGCGGCGCGCGAGTGGTCGGCGATGACGCGCATCGAGGCGTCGGTGGGTGAGCCGCCGTACTTCTTGCCGCACAGCTGGGCGACCTTGGCGAGCAGCGGGGTGAACAGGTCGGTGTCGTAGTTCGACTGCTTGCCCTGAATCGCGGCGCACACCCGCTCGAGGCCGGCGCCGGTGTCGATCGACGGCTTGGGCAGGGGCTCGAGCTTGCCGCCCGCGACCTTGCGCTCGAACTGCATGAACACCAGGTTCCAGATCTCGACCCACTTGTCGCTCTCACCCACGACCTCTTTGGGGTCGGGGGTGGGGCCGGCCACGTAGTAGTAGATCTCGCTGCACGGGCCGCAGGGGCCGGTGTCGCCCATCGACCAGAAGTTGTCTTTGAGGCCGAGGCGAAAGACGCGATCGCGCGGCACGCCGGCCTTCACCCACAGCTCGGCGGCTTCTTCATCGGCGGGAATGCCGTCTTCGCCCTTGAACACGGTGACCGCGAGGCGGTTGGGGTCGAGGCCGAAGCCCTGGGTGACGAGCTCCCAGCCCCACTTCACCGCGTCGGGCTTGAAGTAGTCGCCGAACGAGAAGTTGCCGAGCATCTCGAAGAAGGTGTGGTGGCGGGCGGTGAAGCCCACGTTGTCGAGATCATTGTGCTTACCGCCGGCGCGCACACACTTCTGCGAGGTGGCGGCGCGCGAGTAGTCGCGCTTCTCACGGCCGGTGAAGACGTCTTTGAACTGCACCATGCCGGCGTTGGTGAACAACAGGGTGGGATCATTGGCCGGCACCAGGCTCGACGAGGCGACGCGCTTGTGCCCCCGCTCGGCGAAGAACGAGAGGAAGCGTTCGCGAATCTGGTCGGCCGACAGCGAGGAAGACATGGTGGTGGGTTATGCCACGAACACGCTCATTTCAACGCCGACCTGACGCGTGCGTCGGGCGGTGTATCATCCGCGCAGCTTGCGGCCGGTGCTTCTCGTCAGCGCTTTGCTCCTGGCCTCGGCAGCGCACGCTGAAGATGCGCGCATCAGCTATTTGAAGAAGCAGGCCAGCGCGAAAGACGCCCGCGTGCGCGCGCAGAGCTGCACGCTGCTGGGAAAGACCGGGCTGCCCGAGGCGGTGCCGCCGCTGTGCCGGCTGCTCAAAGACGGCGACGCGGTGGTGCGCAGCGCGGCGGCGGGCGCGCTGGGCGAGCTGCGGCTGGCCGAGGCGGTCGACTGCCTCAAAGGGGCGCTGGGCGAGTCCGACAGCGCGGTGCGCAAGGCGCTGCAGCGCGCGCTCGACACGCCGGTGGCGAACACCAACGTCACCCCGGGCGGGCTGTACATCGCGGTCGAGCCGGTGATGGACAAGGTGGGGACGCTGTCGGGCGACGTGCTGGGCCTGGCGCACGAGCTGATCAAGCAGAAGGTCACCGCGATGGGAGCCTCGCTGGCGCCCGAGGGCGAGTCGGAAGCGGCGGCCAACACCACCATCAACCGCAACGGAATGAAGGGCTTCTTGCTGCGCACCACCCTGCTCCCCAACGGAGAAAAGGGTCTGAAGATCGAAGTGCTGATCATGACGTACCCGGGGCAGTCGCTGCAGGGCACGTGGAACGTGAAGGCCTCGGGGGCGAAGTACGAGTCGCTGCTGAAGGTGATGGTGCCGAAGGTCGTCGACGACGCGGCACTCGATCTCGAATGGAAGTGAAGGGGCAGGTGAAACGCATGGCACAGACAAACGAGCCGAGAACGGGTGGAGGAGGCGGTCGAGCAGACCGGAAGTTGAAGAACTTCCTGCTCGACGCGCGCTTTCAGCTGAAGTTCGCCGGCTACATCGTGGTGCTGACGCTGATCGTCGCCGGCATGCTCGGCGCCTTTCTCGGCTACACCACCACCACGCTCTTCAACCAGGCGCAGGTGGCGGTCGACGCGCGCTCGCAGGCGGCCGAGACCAGCAAAGAGCTCGGCACCTGTACGCTGAACAACGACCTGGCCAAGAACCTCGACAACCCCGACTTCATGACGCAGCTGCAGAAGAAGTCGGAAGACATCGACAAGGTCTACGAGTCCGAGCGGCAGTCGGTGATCGAGGCGCGCACCCAGCTCATCACCCAGCAGAAGGTCACCTTGCTGGCGCTGGTGGGCGGCCTGCTGATGTTCGTGGCGTTCATCGGGCTGGCCAGCATCGTCACCACCCACCGCATCGTGGGGCCGCTCTTCCGGGTGAAGCGCATGGCCAACGAGGTCTCGACCGGGCGGTTGAAGCCGCCCAGCTACGGTTTGCGGCCAGGTGACGAGCTGAAGGACGTGTTCGAGGCCTTCGCCTCGATGGTCACCTCGCTGCGCGTGAAGCACGAGGCCGACGTGAAGTCGCTCAACGACGCGATCGCCGAGGCGAAGCAGAAGGGCTACGACGTCACCACGCTCGAGAAGCTGCGCGACGAGATGCAGGCCCGGCTGGACATGTAGCGCCGCTGTCTTCGGGCGAAGCAAACCAGTGCGATCGAGTGCGGAAGCACCGCCCGTCGCGCGCCGCCCGGCAATTTTTTGAACCCCGTAATCCGCTGCTTCCTCGCGAGACTGATGGCTCGTGGTGTCTCTCTGGCATCTTTTCGTTGCGCAGCCTGTTCACGCTGAGAGGCTGACAGCATTTGCCCTCGCGTCGCCGGAAGCGCCGATCCGCTTCGCCGGCCTGCGTCGCAACCCCTCGACGAACCACGAAGTGCGCCTTCGGGTTCGCTCCTTGGGCGGCTCGCGCAGCTGCGCTCGGGCTCGGTCGGGGAAAGAAACTGTCCGCCTCTGAATCTGAGGGGGTGAACCTCTTGCTGGCGCGCGGTTCTCGCTCGCCTCACCGCTCGGTCGGAAACAGCAGGCCCTGGCCCGGGCCGTCGGGGCGGCGAATCGGCTGGGCGCCGCCCAGCCCCATGCGCTTCAAGAAGTGGGAGATGCGCACCCGGGCCTGCGCCCAGGGCAGGGCCTCGACCCGATAGCCCTCGAGCGCTTCGTAGAGCTGCGCGCGGTAGGCGGCGTTGCCGGGGTCGGCGATCACCACCACGCCGCGGTCGGTGGGGGTGCGCACCAGGCGGCCGACGCCCTGGCGCAGCTGCAAGAGCGCCCGCGGCAGGCGGTAGCGCATGAACCCGCGCGCGCGAAAGTCGCTGGTCGCGCCGCGCACGCCCTCAGTGCCGGGCGAGTCGGCGCCCAGCTTCTCTTCGCGGGCCTCGACGATGGGCCGGCCCTGCGGCTCGAGGGGCAGCTTGTCGATGAACACGCACGCCACGCCCGGGCCGGGTATGTCGACGCCGTGCCAGAAGGTCTTGGTGCCCATCAGCACCGTGCCGGCGTCTTGCTCTTGCCGCGCCGCCATCAGCCGCGCCGAGCCCTTCGACTGCCGCATCACCTCGATGCCGATGGGCTCGAGCGTCTCGCGCACCTTCTGGTCGACGGCGTCGAGACGCCTGGTCGAGGCGAACAGCCCCAGCACCCGGCCGCACAAGAAGGCCGCCAGCCCGCCGATGCGCAGCGCGGCCCAGTCGACGAACGCCTCGCTCGAAGGGTCGGGCGCGTCGGTGACCAGCACCACCAGCGCCTGCGACATCAGGTCGAACGAGCCGCTGATGCGCACCACCGGAGTCTGGTGCCCGCCCCGCGCCAGCCCCAGCCGCTCGAGCACGAACGGCGAGTCGGGCCCGGTCGAGAGCGTGGCCGAGGCCAGCACCAGGGTGCGCTTGGGCGTCACCAGCTCGGAGTGGAAGCGCGGAGCGATGTCGATGGGCCGCGCGGCGAGCGACCAGCCCGGCTCGCGCAAGGCCACCTCGTGGCAGCGCCCGTCGTCGGGGCGATCGGCGAGGTGCTCGACCAGCGGCTTGAGCTCGCGCACCGCCTCGAGCGCGGCAGAGATTTCACGCTCGAGGCCCGGGTCGTCGTGCTCGAGCGCAGGCGCGACCTCGGCCACCCGGCCGGCGAGCACGCGCTCGATGCCGTCGAGCGTGTCGCGCACCCGGTGCAGCGCGTCACGCACCCGCACCCAGCCGCGGGTGGTGCGCAGCTCCTGGTCGATGCGGCGCTCCCATGCGCCCGGGGGAGCGTCGGCGGGCGCGAGCGACCGCAGGGCGTCGGTGAGGGTGCGGGTGTCGGCGGCGAGGCCCGAGGTCGCCTGGGTGAGGTCGGCGCCCAGCTCTTCCGACAGTCCGCGGCGCAGGGTGGTGGCGAGCCCGCGCCGGCCGGCGAGGCGCTCGACCAGCGCGCCGAGCGCGGCGTCGGTGATCTCTTCGGACCACGCCGAGGTCGCGGTGTCTTCGAGCTCGTGGGCCTCGTCGATGATCAGGTGATCGATGGCCGGGTAGCGCGCGGGCCAGCGCAGGGCGAGCGCCTGGTTCACCACCACCAGGTCGGCGTCTTTCGCCTGCGCCACCGCCGAGTGGTAGAAGCAGCGCGCGTAGTGCGGGCAGCGCTCGGCCAGGGTGGCGGCCGCGTGCGAGCGCGACGCGGCGATCAGCTCGTCGAGCACCGGGTAGCGGTCTTTGAACCAGTGGCTGACCCGGTCGAGGTCTCCGTCGGGGCTGCGGCGCAAGAACGCGCGGAAGTAGGCGCGCGGCGCGCGCTCGTCGAGCGACATCTCGGCGGTGACCCGGGTCGCCTCGAGCGCGCGGCGCCGGCAGGCATAGTTGGCCTGGCCCTTGAGCACCGAGTACGAGAACGCGCCGCCCAGCGCGCGGTGCAGGCGGGGCAGCTCTTTCTCGACCAGCTGGTCTTGCAGCGTCTTGGTGTGGGGAGCGATGCCGACCTTGGCGCCGGTCTTGGCGGCGAACAGCGCGGCGGGGGCGAGGTAGCCCAGCGACTTGCCGATGCCGGTGGCGGCCTCGACGGCGAGGGTGCCTCCGTCGGAGAGCGCGCTGGCCACCGCGCGCGCGAGCTGCAGCTGCCCGTGGCGGGGCTCGAACGCGCCCAGCGCCTCGAGCGCGCCGTTGGGGCCGAGCACCGCGTCGACCTCGCCGCTCGACACGCTCAGCTCACCGTTGCGGGCAGCAGCACCCTTGCGGCGCCGCTCTTCGCGGGCGGGTAGAAACGCCGAGTCTTCTTCGAGCTGCAGCCGGGCCGGCCGCTTCTTCAAGATGCCGTGCAGCCCTTCGAGCAGCGCGCGCATCGGAGACGGGGTGTGGTCGAACGAGAGCTGGCCGGGGTTTTCACCGCTCGCCGAGTGGCCGAGCATCTCGAGCAGCTCGCGCAGATCGTCTTGGCGCGCCTCTTCGATGCAGCGCTGCAGCGCGAACGAGAGGGCGTGAAAGGTGTCTTCGGCGTCTTCCAGCGCGCGGTGCTGGGCGCCGTTGCCCAGGCCCGCCCACTTGACCATCGCCTCGAGCGAGTGGCTGGCGAGCTCGGGGTAGAGGTAGTGGTACAGCTCACACGAGTCGAGCACCGGGGCGTGGAGCTCTTCGAGCAGCCCGTCCATGAAGGCGCGCTCGAAGGCGGCGTTGTGGGCCACCACCGTCCACCCCAGTAGCAGGGCCTTCAGCTCGGCGCGGTACTCGCCGAACGACGGCTGGCTCTCGAGCAGCTTGTCGTCGAGGCCGGTGAGCCGCTTGATGATGACCGGCAGGGGTGAAGCCGGCCGCAGCAGCTGACCCACCCGGCGAACCAGCTGGCCGCGCTCGACGAACACCACGCCGACCTCGATGACCTGGTCTGACCGCGGGTCCAACCCCGTGGTTTCCAGATCGATGAAGGCATGGTGCTGGAGCAGGGGAGCCAGCGACGACGACATGGCTGCAGACCTTAATGACCCCCTCCGACAATCTCCGCGGGAAGTGGCCATTTCCCAGCGTTGTCGCGCTGTTGCTAACATCTGTTGGGCGCATGAACTGGACGGCCTGGGCAGTGGAGAAGGGCGACTCGGAGGGGCGGGACGCTCATGTCCTGGTCACGGCAGAGACCTCGGGAGACGAGCCCCGGGCGCCGGTGATGGTGAACCTGGTGCTCGATCGCAGCGGCTCGATGAAGGGTGCTCCGCTGGCGGCGGCGGTCGAGGCGGCGCAGCAGTTCGTCGATCTCGCCGGCCCCGACGACTACCTCGGCCTGCTGCTCTTCGACGGGGTGGCCGAGCAGCGGGTGCCGGTGCTCCCGATGGACTCGCGGGGCAAGCGACAGATGAAAGAGGCGCTGGCCGACGTGGTGACCGGCCGCGGCACGGCGCTGCACCACGCGGTCGAGCTGGGCGCGCGCGCCCTGCAGCGGGTGCTGGTGCCCGGTCGGCGCCCGCGGCTCTTGCTGCTCACCGACGGCGAGCCTTCGGTCGGCCCCGACACCCAAGACGCCTTCGACTCGCTCGGCCTGCGCCTCTCGCAAGAGGGGCTGTCGGTGCACGCGCTGGGGCTGGCGCGGCACTACGTCGCCGAGATTCTGTCGGCGCTGACGCTGCCCTCGGGCAACGCGTTCGAGCACGTCGACGGCCCCGAGGGCCTGGCCGAGGCGATGGGCGCGGTCGTCTCTCACCTGTTCGGCGAGGTGGCCCAGGGCGCGTCGGTGCGGGTGCAGCCTTCAGGGTTCGCGTCGCTGACCTCGCGGCACGCCTACCCGACCAAGGCCGAAGACGACGCGCTGGTGGTGACGCTCGGTGACGTGTCGCGCGGGCTGGCGCGGCGGGTGCTGCTCACCGGCCGGCTGAAGGCCGGCGACTGGACGGCGGCGGTGCACGCCACCTTCAACGAGCGCGGAGAGATGAAGCACCACAAGGTGCCGCTCGAGCGGGTGACCGCCGAGTCGCCGCGCGGCAAGGTGGTGCTGTCGCTGAACCACGAGATCGACCTGGTGGCGGCCGAGACCGCGGCGTGGCTGTCGCTGGCGCGCAAAGACATGCCGCGCGCCGAGAGTCAGCTGCACGAGGCCGAAGAGAACCTGCGCCAGCTCGGCGGGCTCGCGGCCGACGGAGTGCCGGTGAAGCGGCACGTCGAGCGGCTCGGCGACCTGCGCGCCGCCATCGAGCGCGGCGAAGGCGACATTCCCCTGCTGATTCGGCGGGCACAGTCGGCGCGCGCCGGTACCCACGTCAGCCAGGTGATACCGCTGGCTGCGTTTCGCGGCCGCAAATAGGTCAGGCCTTCGGTTCCCACTTCACGACGCCGTGAAGGGGAATGAAGAGCTCTTCGCCAGGCTCGCCCAGCAGCACGTCGAACGGGCCGACCGCGCGCAGCGGCAGCTCGAGCTTGAGGCCGTTGCGCAGCAAGAACGAGAGCGGCTTGCCGTTGTGCTCGAGGAAGGTGCGGGGGTCGGAGACCGGGCGGCGGGCAGGCTGGCGGGCGACCGGCAGCGGCTTCTGCGCGAGCTTGGCGTCGCGCTCGAAGTGCGGCCCCTGCTTGTCCCACAGGGCGCGGCGGCACAGCGCCACCACCTGCAGCTTCTCGAGCCGGCCGGTCTTCTCGAGCTGAAACGCCACCGGCTCGACCGCGGTGAGCACGTCGACCACGGTGCGCTCGCCCAAGACGAGGGTGAGCTCGGTCTTCGAGGTCATCAGCTCGTTCAAGAAGCCGTCGATGGCCTCGGGGGCGACGGCGGTGCGGGCGACCTTCACCTCTTCCTTCTTCTTGAGGCGGGCGCGGCGCTCGCGGAACTCGTCGACGGTGAGGCCGCTCTGGTTGACCCCGAACGCTTCGGCCAGCTCGAGCCCGGGCGTCTTTTCCATCAGGGTGTAGGCCAGGTCGAAGCGCTTCGCCTCTTCGGCGTGGAGCTTCTTCCAGATGCGGCACTTCATCTTCCCTTCGAGCTCGCCCTTGGCGATGCGGGCCGGCACGCGCTCGCGCTTGGCGAGGGCGTTGATGGCCTCGGGGGTCGGCGGCGGGCCGGGTGGGCGAGCGGGGCGGGGGAAGCCGCCGCCACCGCCGCTGCGGCCGCGGGGCGGGCCCGCGCGGTCGAACGCCGGGCGCTCGCCCGAGGGCGGCCGGTCGCCGACGGGGCGAGGCGCGGCCGGCGCGGTGCCGGTGGGGCCTGCGGGGCGGGGAGCGACCGGCACCCGGGGAACAGGTGCGGCGGGCGGGGCCACCGGTCTCGGTGCGACGACGGGGCGGGGAGCGACAGGTGCGCCGGCGGGGCGGCGCACGACTTCGACGGGTGGTTTTTTGGGACGATCGTTCACTTGAACGCTTCGGTGAGATCGACCACCCACCGGTCTCCTTCTTTGAGCATGCGCTGGGACTGAGTGGACCCGCCGTCGCCGATTGCGACTTCAACAACGGCTGTCTGGCCCTCTTCCTTCGACACCTTCAGCTCCCCTTGAGGGAGCGGCTTATACCCCGAGGCGAAGAACATGAGCATCGGTTCGTCTTTGACCGAGCCTCCCGAGGCCTCGGCGGCCGCTTTGCTGCGGCTCTCCATGGCTTTCCGGGTATCGGTCGAGAGCGCGTCCCACGCGGTCTTCAGCTCTGAGCGGCGCAGCGCCGACGAGAACGAGCGATAGGCCTCGTCGGGGCGATCGTACCGGGCGCGGCCGCACTCGGGCGCGAGGAGCATCGCTGCGACGACGAGAAGGCGCATGGGAGCGGGACAGGTAACCACGCATTCGAGGGTGTGCTCATCTGAAAAATCATGGCACTCTGAAGCGCGTGAGCGAGACCGCTGGCGGTGGGCTGTCGCGTCGCCCCGCGGTCGTCGCGCTGCTCTTGGCCGGGCTGGCGCTGGCGGTCTACTCGCAGGTGGTCGGTCACGAGTTCCTCAACTACGACGACCGCTTCTTCGTGGTCGAGAACCGCGCGGTGCGCGTCGGGCTGAGCCGCGCCACCGTGATGTGGGCGCTGTTCAGCACCTCGGGGTTCTGGTTTCCGCTCACCCGGCTCTCGCATCTGCTCGACGGCTCGCTGTGGGGCATGAGCCCCAGCGGGCACCACCTCACCTCGCTGCTGCTGCGCGGTGAGCGTGGTGCTGGTGTTCAACGTCTTTCGGGTGCTGTGCAAGGGCTCGGTGGGGCGCGCGGCGGTGATCGCGGCGATCTTCGCGGTGCACCCGCTGGGGGCCGAGACGGTGTCGTGGGTGTCCGAGCGCAAGGGCGTGCTGTGCGGCACGCTGTTTCTCTCGGCGCTCTACGTCTACGTGGCGGGGCCGCGCACCACGGCGCGCCTGCTGGCCACCTCGGCGCTGTACCTCGCCGCGCTGATGGCCAAGCCGATGGCGCTCACGCTGCCGTTCGTGCTGCTGCTGCTCGATGCCTGGCCGTTGGGCGATTTCAGCCGGCGCCGGGTGCTCGAGAAGCTGCCGATGCTGGCGCTGGCGGCGGTGATCTCGGTGGTGACGGTGGGCGCGCAAGACACGCTGGCCGCCACGGTCGACTCGAGCACCTTTCCGTTCTCGATGCGGCTCGAGAACGCGGTGGTGAGCGCGGTCGAGTACCTGCGGCTGTTCGTGGTGCCGCTGGGGCTGTCTGCGTTCTACCCGCACCCCTACGGGCAGACGCCGGCCTGGCAGGTGGCGGCGTCGGTGGCGCTGCTGGTCGCGGTCACGGTCATCTTCGTGACCCAGCGCAAAGAGCGGCCGCACCTGCTGGTCGGCTGGCTGTGGTGGCTGGGCATGCTGGTGCCGGTGATCGGCCTCAAGCAGATCGGCCGCTGGGCCATGGCCGACCACTACATGTACCTGCCGCTGCTGGGCCTTACCTTCGCGGCCGTCACCGAGCTGGGCAATCGGTTGAAGCCCATGGTCGCGGCGGGGGGGGCGGGGGTAGCGGTGCTCGCGCTCTCGGTGTTGGCGTACCAGCAGTGCGGCTACTGGCACGACACGCGGCGGTTGTTCGAGCACGCCGTCGAGGTGACCGCCGGCCCGAACTGGATGGCGGAGCAGCTGCTCGGCGAGCTCGACGCCCAGCGGGGTGACTACACGTCGAGCGAGCAGCACTTTCGCGCGGCCATCGCGGCGCTCGAGCACGACCCGCCGATGCGGGCGCGGGTGTGGGCGACGCTGTTGACCGTGCTCGACGTGATGCCGGGCGGGCGCGCGGCAGAGGTGGCCGCGGTCGAGGCGCGGGCGCGCGCCGCTCCCGATGATGCCATCGCGCAGTACGACCTGGGCGTGGCGTACGAGGCGGGGCAGCGGTGGGACGAGGCGGCGGCGGTGTTTCGGCGGGTGCTCGAGCTGACACCCGACTACGTGCCGGCGCGCGAGCGGTTGGATGAGACGCTGAAAGCGAAGGGGCGCGTCGGGCGTGCACCGTGAGGCGTGCCGGGCGCCGTGCTGTCGTGAAGTCCGCTTTGAAAGCGTGCGCGGCAGGAGAGCGCTGAACGTTCGCCGACGGCCCGGCAGGGTCAGGCCAAGGGGTCAGCGTTCTCGGGCAGGGGTGGGGTCGGGGCGACGGCATGGGCAGGGGCGCCATCGCTTCCCCCCTGCGCGACCGAACCCGCTTCCCATCCCGCTGACCTGCCGCTGCCCCCTCCATGCCCTGCCCGAGCTCGCTGACTCCTTGGCCTGACCCTGCCGGGCCGTCGGCGCTCCGACCGGAGCGCGCCGGGCACGAAGTGAGGCAGAGACCCGGTCTTCGGCCAGGCTCGGCAGCCGTTACGGCCGCAGCAGCCGCGCCCGGTACACCGGCTCGCCGGTGACGAGGTACCTGCGCTCGCGGGTCGACGGCACCTCATCGGGCACCGCAGGGTGAAAGGCACCCTTGCCGAGGGGGTTCACGAAGCCGGCGGTCTCGAGCGCGCGCAGCATGCCGTGGGCCCGCTCTTCGACGTCGGTGCGCAGGTCGAAGCGGCCGCCGGGGGCGATCAGGCTGAAGAGCAGCGCGGTGAAGTCGGGCACCAGAATGGCCCGCTTCTGGTGGGCGCGCTTCCACCACGGGTCGGGGAACTGCAGGTGCACGCAGTCGAGCGAGCCCTTCACGAACAGGCGGGGCACCTCGATGCGGGCGTCGCCTTCGATCACCTTCAGGTTGGTGAGGCCGTGCTTCTGCGCGCGGTAGGCGACCTCGCGGGCGTACTTCTTTCGCCACTCGAACGCGATGAACCGGCAGCCCGGGTTGCGGCGGGCGTACTCGACCGCGAAGCCGCCGGCGCCGCAGCCAATCTCGAGCTCGAGGGGGCCGGTCGAGCCGCCGAAAGCCGCCACCCAATCGGGAGGGCTCTTGACCCCCACGTACTCGAGACCCACCGGTTCTGGACGCAACGGAACGCGCGACATCGACGGGGCGCACTGCTATCAGCCGGCGGGCCCGACATGAAGGTGTTCTCGTCACTCGACGCGGCCGCAGCCTCGAAAGAGCTCGAGGGTGCCGCGGTGTGCCTGGGCAACTTCGACGGGGTGCACCTGGGGCACCGGGCGCTGATCGACGAGGCGAAGCGCCACGGGGTGGCGGCGGCGCTCACCTTCGCGCCGCACCCGGGCAAGGTGCTGCAGCCCGAGCTGGCGCCGCGGCTCATCACCCTCTTGCCGCGCAAGCTCGAGCTGCTCGAGCAGGCCGGCCTGAGCTTCGCCATCGTGCAGCCCTTCACGCTCGAGTACGCGCGCACCACCGCGCCGGCGTTCGAGGCCACCCTGCTCGAGGCGCTGAAGGTGAAGGCGGTGGTGGTGGGCTACGACTTCACCTACGGCAGCAAGCGCTCGGGCTCGGTGCAGACGCTGCAGGCCGCTTGCACCCGGGCGTCGGCGCAGCTCTGGGTGGTGCCGGCGGTGACCGTCGACGGCGTGGTGGTGTCGTCGTCGAAGGTGCGCGAGTACGTGCTCGAGGGGCGGGTGGCGGCCGCGCAGCGGCTGCTGGGGCGCTACTTCGATCTCGAGGGCACGGTGGTGCCGGGCGCGGGCCGCGGGCGCACCATCGGGTTCCCCACCGCGAACATCGACACCCAGAACGAGCTGCGGCCGGGAGCGGGCGTGTACGCGGTGCGGGTGACGGTGAAGGGCGAGAGCGCGGGCCCCATGCGGCACGGCGGCGCGGCGAACATCGGGGTGAAGCCAACCTTCGGCGACTCAAAGGTGACCATCGAGGCGCACCTGTTCGACTTCCAGGGCGACCTCTACGGCAAGAAATTGACGGTCGAGTTCATCGACCGGCTGCGCGGCGAGCAGCGCTTCGCCTCGGTGTCGGAGCTTTCGGGACAGATCGCGCGCGACATCGAATCGGCGCGCACTGCGCTCGCGCGCGCGAGGTGAGCGGCAGTCATAAGGATTGACGGGTCAGATTACCGGCCGTTTAATCCCCTGAATGTCTGGTCGCCTTGGCGAGCTGCTCGTTCGCGAAAACCTGATCTCCGTTCAGCAGCTCCGTAAAGCGCAAGAGGAACAGCAGAAGTCGGGCGCCCGAATCGGCACCGCGCTGATCAAGACGGGAGCGATCGAAGAGTCGAAGCTCACCGACTTTCTCTCGAAGCAGTACGGCGTGCCGGCGATCAACCTCAAAGACTTCGACATCGACCCCGAGATCATCAAGCTGGTGCCGAAGGACGTGGCCGAGAAGCACCTGGTGATTCCGGTCAACCGCGCGGGCCCGTCGCTGATCGTCGCGATGTGCGACCCGTCGAACATCTACGCGGTCGACGACCTGAAGTTCCTCACCTCGTACAACATCGAGCCGGTGGTGGCGTCTGAGCCGTCGGTGCGCGAGGCGATCGAGCGGTACTACGCTGAGAAGGGCCCGTCGCTGGAAGAGATCGTCGGCGAGGTGAGCGCCGACGACGTCGAGGTCGCCGACACCGAAGCGGACATGAACTTGGAGGAGGCCACCAAGGCCGCCGACGACGCTCCGGTGATCAAGCTGGTGAACCTGGTGCTGAAAGACGCCATCGCCAAGGGCGCCAGCGACATTCACGTCGAGCCGTACGAGAAAGACTTCCGGGTCCGCTTTCGCATCGACGGCGTGATGTACGAGGTGATGCGGCCGCCTCCGAAGCTGCGCAACGCCATCACCTCGCGCCTCAAGATCATGGCGCAGCTCGACATCTCCGAGCGCCGCCTGCCGCAAGACGGTCGCATCAAGATCAAGATCGGCGGCGGCAAAGAGATGGACTTCCGCGTCAGCGTCTGCCCGACGCTGTTCGGCGAGAAGATCGTGATGCGTCTGCTCGACAAGTCGAACCTGCAGCTCGACATGACGAAGCTGGGCTTCGAGGTCGAGCCGCTGAAGTGGTTCAAAGAGGCGATCGACCGACCGTACGGCATGGTGCTGGTGACCGGCCCGACCGGTTCGGGCAAGACCACCACCCTGTACTCGGCCCTCTCGGCGCTGAACGACGTCGGCTCGAACCTCTGCACCGCCGAAGACCCGGTCGAGTTCAACTTCGCCGGCATCAACCAGGTGCAGATGAAAGACGACATCGGCCTCAACTTCGCGAGCGCGCTGAGGTCGTTCCTGCGGCAGGACCCCGACATCATCATGATCGGCGAGATTCGCGACTTCGAGACCGCGGAGATCGGCGTGAAGGCGGCGCTCACGGGCCACCTGGTGCTCTCGACCCTGCACACCAACGACGCCCCGGGCACCATCAGCCGTCTGCTCAACATGGGCATCGAGCCGTTTCTGGTGACGGCGTCGCTGAACCTGATTCTGGCCCAGCGCCTGTGCCGCAAGCTCTGCAACGCGTGCAAGAAGCCGGTGAAAGACTTCGAGCCGCAGGCGCTGATCGACGCGGGCGTGCCGGCAGACAAGGTCGGCCAGTTCACGCTCTACGAGAAGAACGGCTGCCGCGAGTGCAACGACCGCGGCTACCGCGGCCGCGTCGCCGTGTACGAGGTGATGCCGTTCTGGGACGGGCTGAAGGAGGTCGTGATCAACGGCGCGTCGGCGGCAGAGCTGAAGCAAGAGGCGATTCGCTTAGGCATGCAGACGCTGCGCATGTCGGCGATCAACAAGGTGATCGCGGGCGTGTCGACGCTCGAAGAAGCGGTGGGCAACACCGCTCCGGACAGGTTCTAAGCCATGGCCAACCTTCACCAGCTGCTCAAGGCGATGGTCGAGAAGGGCGCCTCGGACCTGCACATCACCACCGGGTCGCCGCCGCAGCTGCGCATCGACGGAGAGCTGGTGCAGCTCAAGACCGCGCCGCTGTCGCCGGTCGAGACGAAGCAGCTGTGCTACTCGATTCTCACCGACGCCCAGAAGCACAAGTTCGAAGAGGACAACGAGCTCGACCTCTCGTTCGGCGTGAAGGGGCTGTCGCGCTTTCGCTCGAACATCTTCATGCAGCGCGGCGCGGTGGCGGGCGCGTTTCGCACCATTCCGTTCAAGATTCTGACCTTTCAAGAGCTGGGGCTGCCCCCGGTGGTGTCGGACCTCTCGAAGCGGCCGCGCGGGCTGGTGCTGGTGACCGGGCCGACCGGGTCGGGCAAGTCGACGACGCTGGCGAGCATCATCGACAAGATCAACACCGAGCGTCACGAGCACATCATGACGATCGAAGACCCGATCGAGTACCTGCACCCGCACAAGAACTGCCTGGTGAACCAGCGCGAGGTGGGGGCCGACACGAGATCGTTCAAGACGGCGCTCAAGTACATCTTGCGGCAGGACCCCGACGTGGTGCTGGTCGGCGAGATGCGCGACCTCGAGACCATCGAAGCGGCGCTGGTCATCGCCGAGACCGGTCACATCGCCTTCGCCACCCTGCACACCAACAGCGCGGTGCAGACCATCAACCGCATTCTCGACGTGTTCCCGCCGTACCAGCAGCCCCAGGTGCGAGCGCAGCTGTCGTTCGTGCTCGAGGGCATCATGTCGCAGTCGCTCTTGGCGAAGGCGACGGGCTCGGGGCGGGTGCTGGCGCTCGAGGTGATGATCCCCAACCCCGCGATTCGGAACCTGATTCGCGAAGACAAGGTTCACCAGATCTACTCGTCGATGCAGGTCGGGCAGGCGAAGTTCGGCATGCAGACGTTCAACCAGTCGCTGGCGGCGCTGCTGCAGCGCCGGTTGATCAGCCAGGACGAGGCGTTCGGAAGAACGTCTGACCCCGAAGAGTTGAAGAACATTCTCGCCAGCGGCGCCGGCATGGGGAACCTGCCGGGCCGGCCCACCGCGGGGCAGCCGGGCAGGTAGGGCGAAGTGGTTGCCGGTGTTTTTCCGCGGCCGGTCGCCGGCTGGGAATTTCGGTGAGCCAGAGTAGACTCGTCGCGGTTCTGCTCCTCTCGTAACGAAGGGTTTCTCACTCATGGCCCAAGCCGCCACCACCAAGACTGCGTCTCCCGCTTCGGCGACGGTCACCCAGCCGGCCGCGCCGCGCGCGCCGGCCATGCCCACGACCAAGAAGAAGCAGGGCGCGCAGTGGATCTGGGAGGCCAAGACCCGCAACGGCGAAGTGAAGAAGGGCGAGATGGAGGCCAACGACGCGGCCGCCGTCGACGCCCGCCTCAAGAGCCTCGGCCTCACGCCCTCGAAGGTCCGCAAGAAGGGCATCTTCGACACCGACATCGCGCTGCCCGGCGTCGGTGGAGCGACCCAGAAAGATCTGCTGATCTTCACGCGGCAGTTCGCGACGATGATCGACGCCGGTCTTCCCCTGGTGCAGTGCCTCGAGATTCTCGGCTCGCAGACCGAGAACCCGACGATGAAGCGCACCATCTTCGCCATCAAGGGCCGGGTCGAAGCCGGCTCGACCTTCTCGGACGCGCTGAAAGATCACCCCAAAATCTTCGACGAGCTCTACGTGCAGCTGTGCGCCGCCGGTGAAGTGGGCGGTATTCTCGACACCATCTTGAACCGCCTGGCCGCCTACAAAGAGAAGGCGGACAAGCTCGCGCGCAAGGTGAAGGGCGCGATGGTCTACCCGACCGTCGTCATCATGGTGGCGATCGGCGTCACCGCGCTGCTGCTGCTCAAGGTCACCCCGGTGTTCAAGAAGATGTTCGGCGACTTCGGGTCGGCGCTCCCGGGGCCCACCCAGTTCGTGGTCGACATCTCCGACTGGCTGGTCGCCAACTTTCTCTACTTGATCGTCGGCATCATCGTCGTGGTGGTGGCGAGCACCGCGTTCTACCGGAACAAGAAGGGCCGCGAGATCTTCGACAAGGTGGTCTTGAAGGCGCCGCTGTTCGGCGACCTGCTGCGCAAGGTGGCGGTGGCGCGCTTCACCCGCACCCTGGGCACCATGGTCAGCTCGGGCGTGCCGATTCTCGACGCGCTCGACGTGACGGCCAAGACCGCCGGCAATCGCACCATCGAGGCGGCGATCTATTACGTGCGCACCAAGATCTCCGAGGGCAAGAACATCGCGGGCCCGCTCGCCGAGACCAAGGTCTTTCCCTCGATGGTGGTGCAGATGATCGGCGTCGGTGAGGCGACCGGCGCGATGGATCAGATGCTCAACAAGATCGCCGATTTCTACGACGACGAAGCCGACGCGGCGGTGAGCGCGCTGACGGCGCTGATCGAGCCGATTCTGATGGTGTTCCTCGGCGGCGTGGTCGGCGGCTTCCTCATCGCGATGTACCTGCCCATCTTCTCGATCGCCGGTGCCATCAAGTAGTCTTCGGCGCTCGGCTTCCGAGTCGCTGGTCGTCGGCGAGCTGAGAACCAAGCTGACGTGGCTGGCGGCGTTTCGCGTCGCCGTCACCACGCTGCTCTTGGTGTTTCTGGCAGCGAAGCGCGCGCTGGGGCCACCCGCCGAGCTCTCGGTGGCCGACCAGCTCGCGTTCACGCTGAGCGGCGTCGTCTACCTGCTGACCCTGGGGTACGCGGTGGCGCTGCGCCGGGGCATCGGCGGAGCGCGCGCGGCGTATGCCCAGGTGCTCGGCGACGTGGTGCTGGCGTCGAGCGTGGTGTTTCTCACCGGCGCCGGCGACTCGCCCTTCACCTTCACCTACTCGGTGGCGGTGGTGGCGGCGGCGATTCTGCTCTACCAGCGCGGCGCGCTGATCGCGGCGGTGAGCTCGGCGGTGGCGTTCGCGGCGGTGGTGATGTCGGTGCAGCTGGGGCTGGTCGAGGCGCCGGTCGAGGCGCAGGCGCTGCCGGCGGGGCGGCTGGCGTTCGTGCTGGGGAGCAACGCCATCGCGCAGGTCTCGATCGGCGTGCTGGCGGGCTACCTGTCTCGGCAGCTGGCGCAGGCGGGCGGCCGGGTGATGGCCGGCCAGGCGCGCATCGAGCAGCTGGTCGACGTGCAGAATCTGATTCTCGCCGCGATGCCGAGCGGGCTCATCACCTGTGACGTGGCGGGCCGGGTGACCTTCGTGAACCCCGCCGGCGAGGCGATCTTGGGGCTCATCAGCGGCGACTGGCCGGCCGACGTCGAGCAGCTCTTGCCGGGGCTGCGGGCGCTCAAGAAGAGCGTGAAGCGGGCCGAGCTGACCGTGCCCACCCCGTCGGGAGACCGCACGCTCGGGCTCACCGTGACGCCGCTGGAAGAGAGCGCGGGCTCGACGCTGGTGGTGTTTCAAGACCTCACCGACCTGCGCCGCGCCGAGGAGCAGCTGCGCACCGTCGATCACCTGGCCTCACTGGGTAAGTTCTCGGCCCAGCTGGCCCACGAGATTCGCAACCCGCTGGCGTCGATGCGGGGGGCCGCGCAGATGCTGGGTGACGAGTCGAAGGGCGACACCGCGAGCGGCCGGCTGAGCCGCATTCTGGTGCGCGAGGCCGACCGGCTGAGCGAGCTGGTCGAAGATTTTCTCAAGTTCGCGCGGCCGCCGCCCCCGAAGCTCGAGCCGATCGACCTGGGGCGGCTGATCTCGGACACGGTAGAGATGCTGAAGGCCGACCCGATGGCGCGCGGCGTGACGGTCGAGGTCTCGGCCGCGCCGGTGCTGGGGCAGGGCGACTCGGCGCAGCTGCAGCAGGTGGTCATCAACCTGGTGCGCAACGCGCTGGCGGCGGTGGGCAGCGGCGGGCGGGTGCGGGTGGTGGCCGAGCTGCGCAATGGCCGCCCCGAGATTCGGGTGTGGGACTCGGCGGGCAAGATTCCCTCGTCTGACCTGACCCGCATCTTCGAGCCGTTCTATTCGACGCGACCGGGCGGCACGGGGCTGGGTCTTTCGACCGCGCACAACATCGTTCGCAGCCACGGAGGAGAGATCTCGGTTAAATCGACTCCTGCCGACGGCACGGAGTTCGTGGTCGCGCTTCAATCGGCTCCAGGGGCTCAGCATGAAGATCTTGGTCGTCGATGACGAGCTGTCGATGCGGGAGTACCTGGAGATTCTGGTCTCCCGGTGGGGGTACGAGGTCGCGCTGGCGGCCACCGCCGACGCCGGCATCGAGTCGCTCGAGCGCGACGCGCCCGACCTGGTGATCTCGGACATGAAGCTGGGCAACGACAGCGGGCTGCGGGTGCTGAAGGCCGCGCGCGCGCGCACCCAGCCGCCCGAGGTCATCATCATCACCGCGTTCGGCACCCCGGCGAGCGCGATCGAGGCGATTCGCGAGGGCGCGTACGACTACATCACCAAGCCGTTCGACAACGAGGAGCTGAAGCTGCTGGTCGAGCGGGCGCTCGAGAAGCGCCAGATTCGGCTCGAGAACGCGGCGCTGCGCCGGTCGATCGGCGGCAACGTGATTCGCGGCAGCAGCCGGGCGATGGACGAGGTGTGGGCGATGGTCGACAAGGTCGCCGCGTCGCCTCGCGCCACGGTGCTCATCACCGGCGAGAGCGGCACCGGCAAAGAGGTGGTGGCGCGGGCGATTCACAACCGCTCGAGCCGGGCGACCCAGCCGTTCATACCCATCAACTGCGGAGCGCTGGGCGAGGGCGTGCTCGAGAGCGAGCTGTTCGGGCACGTGAAGGGCGCGTTCACCGGGGCCATCAACGAGCACACCGGCCTGATGGTGTCGGCGGGGCAGGGCACGGTGTTTCTCGACGAGATCGGCGAGATCTCGCCGGCGCTGCAGGTGAAGCTCTTGCGGGTGCTGCAAGAGCGCATGGTGCGCCCGGTGGGCTCGAGCCGCGAGCTGCCGGTCGAGGCGCGGCTGATGGCGGCGACCAACAAGTCGCTCGAGGCCGAGGCCAAGGCGGGGCGCTTTCGCGAAGACCTCTACTACCGGCTCAACGTCATCACCGTCGACGTGCCGGCGCTGAGGCTGCGCTCAGAAGACATTCCCCAGCTGGCGACTTCGTTTCTGGCGCGGGCGGCCGACGAGCTGGGCCGGCCGGGCCTGCACTTCGACCAGGAGACCATCGAGGTGCTGAGTCGCTACCGGTTCCCCGGAAACGTGCGGCAGCTGCAGAACATCGTCGAGCGTGCGGCGACGTTGGCCGACAGCGATCTGCTCGGCGTCGGCTCGCTGCCGCCGTCGGTGCGCGGTGAAGAAGAGAAGAGCGACTCGGTGCCGGCGCCGAGCCTCAGCGCCGGCTTCTCACTCGAGAAGCACCTCGACGAGATGGAGCGCGGCTACCTGCGCGAGGCGATTCGGCGGGCCGGCACCAAGGTGAAGGCGGCCGAGCTGCTGGGGCTGAGCTTTCGCTCGTTTCGCTACCGGCTGGCCAAGCACGGCCTCGAGTAGGTCACTTGAAGTCGATGCGCTCGAAGATGACGATCGCGGCGACCATGGCGACGATCGCGTAGCCGAAGCCGTAGGCGCTCGAGACGGCGACGTCAGACCACGCGACGGGTATGCCGTAGCTCGCCTGCAGCTTGTAATCGAGGCGGTCGAGCTGGGGGATGAGCCAGTACAGCCCCTTGCCGACCACCCGAATCAGCTCGGACTTCGAGCGCTGGGCGATGGCGTAGAGATCTCCCGCGCCGTGGCCGATGAGGTACAGCCCGACGGTGGCCGACGAGGCGACGATGGGGCCCGACGACGAGCTCAGCACCGCACCGATGGCGCAGAGCACCACCAGCTCGACCGACAGGCCGACCAGCGCCGCGCCCAGCGTCATGGTCATGTCGATGTGCAGCACGTTCAGCTGAATGAGGAACACCACGCTCATGATCGCCTGCAGCACCCAGAGGGTGAGCACGGTGCCGAAAGTGCGGCCCACCACGAACTGGGCGCGCGAGACGGGGCGCGAGAGCACCAGGAAGATGGTGCGGCGTTCGATCTCTTTGGTGAGCTGACCCGAGGAGAGGAAGATCGCCAGGCCGACCAGCAACAGGCTCATCACCCCGAGGCCGAAGTCGGTCGCAACGCGGTCGAGGGTGAAGATGGCGAGGTTGAGAATCACCGAGGTGGAGAGGATCAGCAGCAGGGTGAACGCCGCGATCAGCACGGTGACCTGGTTGCGCCGCGCCTCGGTGAACCCGGTGAGGGCGATGATCAGCACTTCCCTCATTCGATCTCTCCGCCGACGGCCGGGCCCTGAAAGCCCTGCAGCGTCTGCATGAACATGTCTTCGAGCGAGAAGCGCAGCGGGGTGATGCGCAGCACCTGCCCACCCGCGGCGATGACCGCGCCGATGACGCCTTGAAGGTCTGACTCGGAGACCGTGGCGAGCAGCCGCTCGGAGGCCGGCGTGATGGCGCTGGTGCCGGGGATCTTGCCCAGCGCCTCGGCGCTCAGGCCGGCGATCACCACCTCGAGCTTGGGGGCGTCGCCCGAGAGCAGCGAAGCGACGGTGCCCTCTTTGACGCACTGCCCGGCGAGGAGCACCGCGAGGCGGTCACAGAGGGTCTCGACGTCAGAGATGATGTGGGTGCAGAAGATGACGGTGGTGCCCTTCTGGCGCTCTTCGAGAATCAGGTCGCGAATGAGCCGGCGGCCGACCGGGTCGAGGCCCGAGGTGGGCTCGTCGAGCACCAGCAGCTTGGGCTTCGAGGCGAGCGCGGCGGCGATGACCGCGCGCTGGGTCATGCCCTTCGAGTAGCGGCGAATGCGCAGGTCGGCGGCGCGGGTGAGGTTGACGCGGTCGAGGCTCTCTTTGACGCGCTGCTCGAGCTCGCTCGAGGGCACTCCGCAGAGGCGGGCGCTGTAGGTCACGAACTCGCGGCCGCTGAGGTACTCGTAGGGGGTGGGGTTCTCGGGCACGTAGCCGAGCCCCCTGCGGGCTTCGCGCATGCGAACGTCGCGGCCGAAGATGGTCGCGGTGCCGTTCGACGCCTGCACCAGGTTCATGAGAATCTTGATGGCCGTCGACTTGCCGGCGCCGTTGGGGCCGATGAGCCCGAAGATCTCTCCGGGGCGAATCTTGAGATCCAGGCCCTTCAGCGCGCGCACCACCTTGCGCGCGCCGAAGCCGAGCCGATAGGTCTTTTCGATTGCCCTGGCTTCTACCGCCAGCGTGTCATTCATGGAGCTTCAAGCGCTCGGGATTGGCGCTGGAGTATGCCGTACCGTCGGGCGCCAGCAACAAGCTTCCGCCATACGGGTCGGTGGGCACGTCTGGGAGATAGCCGGTGTAGACCAGCTCGTCGACTGACGCGGCGGGGCGGCCCTTCTCGTCGAGGTAGCGCTTCGCCGCCGTCTCGATGAGCACCAACCGCTCTTCGAGATCGATGGCGTGCTCGCGGTTCTCGAGAATGCGACGCGTGCGTGGGTCGAGGGTGCCGTTCTCGAGGAACTCGCGGGTGAACTCGCGCGAGGTGCGAAACTCGCCCGCGGCGACCAGCAGCCGGGTAGCGAGGGGAATGAAGTAGGAAGGCGCTTTCGGTCGCGCAGCGGCGGCGCGGAGCACCTCGGCTGCTTCGGCGAGCTTCCCCTGGTAGCGCCAAAGGGCGTACGCGAGGCAGATGGTCATGCGGTGCTCGTCGGGGAAGCGTCGCAGCCCGCGGCGAAGGTGCTCTGCTCCTTCTTCGGCGTTGGCCCAGACGGTCGAGCTCATCGGAATGACGCCGTTGAGCGCCGCGAACCAGTAGACCTGGGAGAAGTCGGGGTCGAGCTCTTCGATCAGCTCGGACATGCCGAGCACGTCGCGCCCGTCGTCGGGTGAGCGCGCCATGCTGGCGAGGTTGATGACGCGCAGCCAGTAATACTCGACGATCAGCGGCAGCTGCGCCTTCGCGGCGTATTTCAACAGCGATGCGCTGGGGAGCAGCGGCTTACCGGCGCGGTCGCGCGTGGTCACGGGCGCCCGCGCGAAGATGGCGACGAGAGCAAGCCCGGCGGCGAGCGAAGCGAGCTTTGAGATCACGGATTCAGCACAAAAGAGAACGGGTGGTCTCCGATGTTAGCCGGAGACCACCCGTGGTTAAGACGAAAGTTTCAGCCGATTACGGGCAGCTGACGTCGTTGTACGTGTTGATCGGGGTGCCCGAGACGCCGTTCTGGTTCTCGACGCAGGTGGCCGGGTCGGGTGCGCGGAGCAGGGTCTCCGACATGCCGATTTCCCACTGGTCGAACTGGGGGTCGTTGTCGATGGTGCCCGCGGCGATCGCGGCGGCCGAGCAGGTGTTGCACTGCAGGGTGAAGCCGGGCGGAACCTGGGTGCCGGTGGTGCCTTCAGCCAGCACACCGCTGGTCTGGGTGGCGATGGGGAAGGTCGGCGACGTGCCGACGCAGGTACCGACCGCGCTCGGCGAGATCTTGTAGCAGTCGACGCTCACGCTGCTGTAGCCGACGTTGGCCGTCGACGCGGGCGGAACGGGCAACGACCGGTCTTCGATGTCGCCGAGGGTGCCGATGGTGTACGCGTAGCGGTTGCCGCGCTCGGCCTTCCAGCCGATTTCGCCCCACGCCGAGTAGTAGTCGTGCTCGCCGAGGAACGATTTTTCGGCGGTGAAGATGCCCTTCAAGTTGGTCTTGCCCTCAGACTGCTTCGAGCGGGCCTGGAACTTGATGAAGTTCGGAATCGCGATGGCGGCGAGAATGCCGATGATGGCGACGACGATCATCAGCTCGATGAGCGTGAAGCCCTTCTTCAGAAATTTACGCATGTGGGGACTCTCCAGACTGGTTGTGAGACGGCAGAGGCCGCAGAGCATGTCGCGTGCCGACGGTTCGTCAAAAAAGAAGCCCGCGGATTCAGAGCGGGCGCCGATCAGCCGCGCCGCGATCGAGTGACGAGAAACGTCACTTGCCCCGCCGCGTTTCGTCAGGTCGAATGTTGCCCACATGCGCGTGTGTGGGCGGCCGTGAGATTTCTGGAACCTGCACTGGTGGCGATCGTGGGGCTCTGCTTGGGGAGCTTCTACAACGTGCTGATCGTTCGGGTTCCCAACGGTCAGTCGATCGTCCGCCCCGGCTCGAAGTGCCCCAAGTGCGGCCACGCGCTGAGCTGGTACGAGAACCTCCCCGTGCTGTCGTGGCTCGCGCTCGGCGGCAAGTGCAGGTCATGCAAGACCCCCATCTCGCCGCGGTACATGGTGGTCGAACTGTTGACCGGTCTCTTGTTCGTCGCCTTCTGGGCGCGGTTCGGCATCGGTTGGCCGCTGCTGTCGGCGATGGTGATGAGCATCTTCGTGGTGCCGCTGGCGTTCATCGACGCCGAGCAGTGGATTCTGCCGTTCGAGCTGACGCTGCCGGGCATCGCAGCGGGCGTGCTGGTGGCGATACCGCAGGGGTTCGAGGCGGTGAAGATCTCGGCGCTGAGCGCGGCGATCGCGTTCTGTGCATTTCGCGCGGTCGAGTACTTCGGCTGGCTGATGTTCAAGAAGGAAGCGATGGGCGCGGGCGACAAGTTTCTCGCCGCGCTGCTGTGCGCGTTCATCGGCGTGCACGCGTTGCCGGCGCTCTTTCTTCTCTCGGCGCTGCACGGCTCGGTGGTGGGCCTGATCGGCCTGGCGATCGCCGGTCGCGCCGGCCCCCAGGCCGACGCGCCGCCGGGTGGAGAAGAAGAGAAGCCCGAGGCGCCCCCGACGATGACCTGGGAGTTCACCCAGCCGGGGCTCAGCTTCGGTCGCCGGCTGCTGCTGATTCCCTACTGCATCTTCCTGCAGCCGATTCCCGACGAGCCGAAAGACGTCGAGGGCAACGAGGTGGAGTGGAAGCCGGGCCCGACGAATCTGCCGTTCGGGCCCTGGTTGGTGGTCGGCGCGCTGGAGATTCTGCTGCTCGCCCCGTGGCTCGCGGTTCACGTGCCGATGATCGGGTGGATCTTCGCGCTCTAGAGCGCCGTGTCGATTCAGCACATTGCTTACCCGGCTCGCGCGTTCGTGCTCTCATCGCCGGCGTGAAAATTCGCGTCGCCAGCATCTCGTTTCTGCTCGCGGCGATCTCGGTCGGGGCGAGCTGGCTGTCGCTGCAGCCGTCGCTCGCGGCGCTGCTGGCCTTCGCGCAGCGCGAGCTGCCGGTGAAGTCGCTCGAGCTGGTGACGCGGGTGAAGCTGGTGCTGCCGGTCACCCTGGCGATGGTGCTGGTCGCGGTCGCGGCGCTGACCTTCGCGGTGATTCACTTCACGGTGGGCCGCCCGCTGGCGCGCACCGAGAAGGCCATCGAGCAGCTGGGGCGCCTCGAGCTCAACGTCAACCTCGACTCGGGCGGGCCGCTGCTCTCGCGGCTGCAGCGCGCGCTGGTGCGCATGGCCGACGCGGTGCAGACCGAGCGCGCCATCACCTTTCAGCGCGTCGAAGAGCTGAAGCAGACCAACGACAAGCTGATGCGCGCCCAGGCCGAGCTGCTCGCGTCTGACCGGCTCGCCACCGTGGGCAAGCTCGCCGCCGGCGTCGCGCACGAGGTGGGCAACCCGCTGTCGGGCATCTTGGGCTACCTCTCGATCATCCAGAGCCGGGCCAAGGGGCAGCCCGAGATGGTGGAGATCGCCTCAGCCATCGAGAACGAGGTCACCCGCATCGATCAGATCGTCCGCTCGCTGCTCGACCTGGGGCGCCCCAGCCGGGGCAAGCCGATGCCGTTGGAAGTCGGCGGGGTGCTCCACGCCGCGACCCGCCTGGTCTCGAAGGGGCCCGAGCTGACGCAGGTCACCGTCACCGAAGAATACGAGCCGGGGCTCGTGGTGCTCGCCGAGAGCGGGCCGCTCTCGCAGGTGGTAATCAACCTGGTGCTGAACGCGGCGCAGGCGATGGAGGGGAAGGGGAGCATCGCGGTGCGCGCGCACCGCCGAGGCGAGGTGGCCCTCATCGAAGTACAGGACACCGGCCCCGGGCTCACGCCCGAAGCGCAGGCGCGCCTGTTCGAGCCCTTCTTCACCACCAAGACGGCGGGCAAGGGCACCGGCCTGGGCCTGGCCGTCTCTCAGCACCTGTTGACGGCGATGGGCGGTAAGCTCCGCGCCGAGAACGCGCCGGCAGGTGGCGCGCTGTTCACGCTCGAGCTGCCGGTGCCGCATTAAAATGCCCCTCTTCCGCACAGTGCTGGTGGTCGACGACGAAGCGTCGATTCGCCACGTGCTCACCCTGGTGCTGTCTGACCACGGCTACGAAGTGCGGGCGGTGTCGGACGGTGAAGAGGCGCTGCGCGAGCTGCAGGCGCGGCCGTACGACGTGGTCATCTCGGACGTGCGCATGCCGAAGGTCGACGGCATGACGCTGCTCAAGACGGCGGTCGAGAAGTGGCCCGACCTCACCTTCCTGGTGATGAGCGCGTACGGCAGCCAGGAGCAGGCGCTCGCGGCGGTGCAGGCGGGCGCGTACGACTACGTCCAGAAGCCGTTCAAGCCGGAAGAGGTCGTGCTGGTGCTGCGCAAGGCGGAAGAGCGCACCCGCCTGATGCGCGAGAACAAGCGCCTCAAAGAGCAGCGCGGCGTCTCGGCGCCGCTGCAGCGCATCTTGGGGGTCAGCGACGCCATCAACGTGCTCACCCGGCAGATTCAGAAGGTCGCGCCGGTGTCGACCACGGTGCTGGTGCAGGGCGAGTCGGGCACCGGCAAAGAGCTGGTGGCGCGCGCCATTCACGAGCTCAGCCCGCGGGCGGCGATGCCGTTCGTGACGGTGAACTGCGGCGCGATACCCGCCGGCCTCATCGAGTCAGAGCTCTTCGGGCACGCGCGCGGCGCCTTCACCGACGCCCGTACCGCCAAGCGCGGGCTGTTCGCCGAGGCCGACGGCGGCACGTTGTTCCTCGACGAGATTGGCGAGCTGCCGCTGCCCCTGCAGGTGAAGCTGCTGCGCTTTCTGCAGGAAGGCGAGATTCGCCCGGTGGGCGAGAATCGCTCGGAGAAGGTCGACGTGCGGGTGGTGGCGGCGACCCTGCGCGACCTGGCCAAGCTGGTCGAGAAGGGCGAGTTCCGCGAAGACCTCTACTTTCGCCTCAACGTCGTGCAGCTCAAGGTGCCGCCGCTGCGCGCGCGCAAAGACGACATCGTGCCCCTCAGCCGGGCCTTCTTGAACCGCTTCAACCGCGAGCTGAACCGCGAGCCGCCGGTGACCGGCTTCTCGGCCGATGCCGAGGCGATGATGAGCCACTACGCCTGGCCGGGAAACGTGCGCGAGCTCGAGAACGCCATCGAGCGGGCGGTGCTGCTCGCCGAGGGCGCCATCATCACCCCCGAGGCGCTGCCCGAGCGGCTGTGGGCCAATGAAGAGGCGCGCACGGCCACTCCCGCGGCGAGCACCCTGGGCCCGGGCGGCGCGCCGGCCCTGCCCACCGCCGATGCGATGCAGCTCTCGCTCAAGCGGGCGATGCGCGAGCTCGAAGAGACCTTCATCAAGGCGGCGCTGCGCAAGACGCGCGGCAACCGCACCCGGGCCGCCGAGCTGCTCGAGATCAGCCACCGCGCGCTGCTCTACAAGATAAAGGACTACGGCATTGACCCCGACGCCGAAGGCGAACGAGGGCCCTGAGGCACCGCCGCCAGGGCGCGAGCGCCTGGTGGCGCTCGACGCGTTGCGCGCGATCGCGGTGCTGCTGGTGCTCGGCCGGCACGTGCTGGACCCCAAGATTCTGCTGCCCGAGCCGCTCGCGTCGGTGCTCACCGCGTGGCGCTCGTTCGGCTGGTTCGGGGTCGACCTGTTCTTCGTGCTGAGCGGGTTTCTGGTCTCGGGCCTGCTCTTCGCCGAGTACCGCCGCGACGGGGCGGTGCGGCCCGGCCGCTTCCTGCTCCGGCGCGGCTTCAAGATCTACCCCGGCTTCTACCTGCTGCTGGGGGTCACCTGGCTGTGGCTGGGGGCCAGAATCTCTGGGCGGCTGTTCCTCTTCGAGGCGCTGTTCGTTCAGAACTACTTCGGCTTCGTCTGGAACCACACCTGGTCGCTGGCGATCGAAGAGCACTTCTACTTCGGGCTCGCGCTGCTCGTCTGGCTGGTGTGCCGGCGCAGCAAGGCCGAAGACCCGTTTCGCTGGCTGCCGATCGCCACCGGGGTCATCGCGGTGCTCGAGATCGTCTTGCGGGCGCTGGCGTTCTCGAGCGACCCCAAGGCCGATCTGCTGTTGCCCACCCACCTGCGCATCGATGCGCTGCTGTTCGGAGTGCTCATCTCGTACGGGTGGGCGTGGCACCGGCCGGGGCTCGAGACCTTCGTGGCGAAGTACGGCAGCTCGGTGCTGCTGGTGTCGCTCGCGCTGCTGATGCCGAGCGTGCTGCGGCCGCTCGAGTCAGACGGAGTGGTCAACACCCTCGGGCTGACCACCAACTACCTGGGCTTCGGCGGGCTGACGCTGCTGGCGGTGGCGAACGCGCCGCGCCTCGAGCGCAACGTGGTGCTGCGCGCCCTCGCGCGCGTCGGCGCCTACTCGTACTCCATCTACCTCTGGCACATGCCGGTCTGGGTGCTGTCGAAGAACCTCTTCTCGCGGCACGGCGGGCAGCCGGTGGTGATCGCCGCCTACTTCGCGGGCAGCCTGCTGATCGGCGTGCTCGCCGCGGTGCTGATCGAGTACCCGATCTTGAGGGTGCGCGATCGCCTGCTGCCGTCGCGGGTGAGCCGTTCTTCCTGATCCACGGGTCGGTTTCAGGCGCGCGCAGCACGCTTGCCCACATCAACCTCTGGGGGTGAGAGCAGAGGCCACCTACCAGCTGTCGTTTAATTATGTGTCTTTGACGCATAATTAAGCCCTCAAAGAGAGATCGGCTTGTTTGACAGGTCGCGCGGGGCCGCGCACAATTCGCCCGCGCCCCATGAAAGAAAAAAAGCCGACGAACAACGTGCAGACGTTGCGCGAAGATCGCCTGCTGTCGAAGGCAGAGCTCGCACGCAGAGCCGGTGTCTCGGTGCTGACCATCGATCGTGTCGAGAAGGGGGCGCCGTGCCGCCTCGACACCAAGCGGAAGATCATTCTCGCGCTCGGGCTGAAGGTGGCCGATCGCGGTCAGGTGTTCGAAGACTGAAGGGTGGGGTCGGCAGTTTTTTTCGCGACCCGCTGATCCGGCCTTACGCTTCGGTCGAGCGGGAAGTCTCGAGGGAGAAGGAGCAGTCATGGCGAAGGGCAAACTGGCGCTTGGGCTCGACATCGGTTCGACCGGCGTGAAGCTCATTCTGCTCAAGGAGCAGCGGCGCCGCGGCCAGATCGGCTACGCGCTGCAGAGCTTCGGCATGAAGCCGCTGCCTCCCGAGGCGATCGTCGACGGCGCGCTGATGAACTCGACCGCGATCGTGCAGGCGATTCAGGAGCTGCTCGGCGAGCTGAAGGTGAAGCAGAAGGAAGTCGCCATCGGCGTCAGCGGGCACTCGGTGATCATCAAGAAGATCTCGATGCCGCGCATGACCCAGGAAGAGCTGGAAGAGGCGATTCAGTGGGAGGCCGAGCAGCACATTCCCTTCGACATCAAAGACGTGAACATCGACACGCAGATCTTGAACTCTTCGGCGAACGACGCCACCGGCCAGATGGACGTGCTGCTGGTGGCCGCCAAGAAGGACATGATCAACGACTACACCACGGTGGTGTCTGAGGCCGGCTTGCTGCCCTCGGTGGTCGACGTCGACGCGTTCGCGGTGCAGAACTGCTTCAACCAGAACTACGAGATCCCCGAGAAAGAGACGGTGGTGCTGATCAACGCCGGCGCGGCGGTGGTCAACATCAACATCATCTCGGCGGGCGTGACCACGTTCACCCGCGACGTGACCATCGGCGGCAACCAGTTCACCGAAGAGATTCAGAAGCAGCTCAACGTCTCGTACGAAGAGGCCGAAGCGCTGAAGATCGGTGGCGGCCGCGGCGATGCCGACGCAGTGGTGCCGCAAGAGGTCGAGCGGGTGATGGGGTCGGTGGCCGAGCAGGTGGCGGGTGAAATTCAGCGGTCGCTCGACTTCTACGCGGGCACCGCGGCCGACGCGACGTTCACCAAGGTGTACCTCTCGGGCGGCACGGCGAAGATTCCCGCGCTGTTCAAGACCATCGAGAGCCGCGTCGGGGTGCCGGTGGAGATCATGAACCCCTTCAAGGCGATCGAGATCGACAACCGTCGCTTCGACCCGGCCTTCATCATGGACGTGGCTCCGCTGGCAGCGGTCGCGGTGGGCCTCGGCCTTCGCAAAGCAGGAGACAAGCTCGACTAGCTCGAGGCCCCTACCATGATGATCCGGATCAACCTCCTGCCGGTAAGGCAGGGCAAAAAGCGCGAGATGGGGCGACAGTATCTGGTCGTCGCCGTCGGCCTGGTGCTGATCGCGCTGATTGGAAACTGGTTCTGGTACAACCAGCTCGCCACCGAGCGCGACCGGAACCAGGCGCGCATCGACGACACCCGGAAGCGCATCTCGGAGCTCGAGAAGGTGATCGGCGAGGTGAACAACATCAACAAGCGCCGCAAGGAGGTCGAAGACAAGCTGGCGGTGCTCGAGAAGCTGCGCCGCGGCCGGTCAGGCCCGGTGCGCATGCTCGACGCGCTGTCGACGGCGACCCCGAAGAAGGTCTTCGTGACCGAGTTCGAAGAGAAGTCGTCGTCGGTGAAGCTGATCGGCAAGGCCAGCAGCCACGATGACGTGGCCGACTTCATGCGCGGGCTCTCGGCGATGGTCTGGACGCCGAAGGGCATGGGCCGGGTGGTCGAGCGCAAGCGTGACTCCCCCACGGTGCGGGTCGAGCTGTTGACCACCGAAGGAGCGATGGAAGACTTCACGCTCGCCGAGGTCGCGCCGTTCTTCAGCTCGATCGACCTCAAGAAGGCCGAGTCGAAGGACGACAAGGTCACCCATCAGGTCACTTTCGAAATCGGCATGTTGGCGAACTACACCCTCTAAGGCGCACGACGATGGAACAACTGATCGAAGCGCTGAACAAGGCACCAAACTCCGTGAAGTGGGGAGGTTTGGCTGCGCTGATCGTCGCGATCACCGCGGCGAACTTCGTCTTCTTCGTGCAGGACGCGGCCGACCGAATCGCGGCACAGCAGGGAGAGCAGCGCACCCTGGAGCAGCAGCTGGCCGAGAAGAAGGCGATCGCCGACAACCTCACCGACCGCCGCCGCGAGATGGATCAGCTCGACCAGAAGCTGCAGGAAGCGCTGACCGAGCTGCCCGAGCAGAAAGACATCGACGAGCTGCTCGCCCAGCTCAACGACGTCGGCAAGAAGTCGGGGCTCGAGATCGCCCGGGTCGAGCCGTCTGCGGAGGTGCCCGAGAGCTTCTTCGCCCGCATCCCGGTGAAGATGACCGTCAGCGGCAACTACCACGAGATCGCGCTCTTCCTGCAGGAGGTCGCGAACATGCGCCGCATCGTCAACGTGAACAACATCAAGCTCGGCGTGAACAACTCGCTGTCGAAGCCCGAGAAGGTGGTGCTGAACTCGGACTTCATGGCCACCACCTTCCGGTTCGTCGACCCGAAGACGTTGCCCAAGGACGCGAAGAAGCCGGGCGCACCCGCGGGGGCACCGAAATGATGCGCGTCATCGCGCTGTGCGCAGTGCTGACGGTGGTGGCGATCGCGTGTGGCGGTTCGGACGCGCCGCCTCCGGGCGCGACCACGACCGCTGCGGCGCCGAAGCCGAAGCCGGTGGCGGTGCCCGATGCCGGCACCAGCATCGTCTCGACGGTGCCGTACATGTACAACCCGGTCGGCAAGCGCGACCCGTTTCGCAACCTGCTCGAAGAGGTGCGGACCACGCCGGGCGAGCGCATCGAAGGCGTGTGCGCCGACCCGCTGTGCCAGTACGACCTCGATCAGCTGACGCTGGTGGCGGTGGTGAGCGGCGACGCGAACCCGGTGGGCATGCTGGAAGACCCCACCAAGGTCGGCCACCTGGTTCGCAAGAACTCTCGCGTGGGCAAGCAGGGTGGCAAGGTCACCCAGCTTCAGCGCGATTGCATCGTGGTCACCGAGTACTTCCAGACGCCTGACGGCAAGGTGAACCCGAACCGGGTGAACCTCTGCATCAAGGCCGACAAGCGCAGCGTGCCCGTTCTCGATCTTCTTCAGAACAAGTTGTTCGACGCACAGTGAAGTTGAAGCAAGGAGACTGAAAGAAATGACCTGGTCCCTACTCCTCGCGTGCACCCTCGGCGCCGCCGACGTGAATGCACTCAAGGGCATCGAGGTGCTCAAGACCGCCAACGGCGGTCAGGTGGTGGTCACCGGCACCAAGGCGCCCATCTTCACCGTGTTCCGGCTGGGCGAGCCTGATCGCCTGGTGGTCGACGTCACCGGTGCCGATGTGGCAGCGGTGGTCGGGCACCGCGACGGCGTCGGCCCGATCGCCGGCGTGGTCGCGTCACAGTTCACCAACGAGCGCTCGAACGTCGGCCGCGTGCTGATCGCGCTCGATGGGGCCACCCGCTACGACGTGAAGGCCGACGGCGCGCGGCTGCTCATCTCGGTCGAGGGAAAGCAGACCGAGACCGCGGCGAGCCCGGCGCCCGTCAAAGCAGAGCCGGCGAAGGTCGTCGCCGAGGCGCCGAAGGCCGCGCCGCAGGTCGAGGCGCCCAAGGCGTCGCGCCAGTCGGCGGCGGTGAACGAGAAGGGTGTGATCGCCGCGCAGATGGACGAGGTGACGGTGAAGAACCCGGCCCACACGCTCAAGGCGGTGCGGCTGAAGGGTGAGCAGCTGGCGATCGACGCCGACGGTGAAGTGGCGAGCTTCGAGCTGATCGAGCTCGACAACCCGCCGCGCCTGGCGATCGACCTGCACGACATGTCGAGCGCGATCAAGACGTCGAAGGCCTCGGGCGGCGCGCTGAAGGCGGTTCGCATCGGCGTGAACCCCGACAAGGTTCGCCTGGTGCTCGACATGAAGGACAAGATGCCCGGCTATCGCGCCAGCCGCACCGCGCGCGGCCTGCTGGTCACGCTGAGCGAAGACGCCGCGGCGAAGAAGGCCGACGCTGCGCCGCAAGACTCGGCGGGTGAAGCCGTGGTGGAGATCGACGGCAAGCCGGTGCAGCTGGAGAAAGACACCGAGAAGGCGGCTGCGGTGCTCGACGTGCAGTTCCACGAGAGCAAGACCGGCGGCCGGCTCGACCTGAAGCTCGAGGGCTCGACGGGCTGGGTCACCGAGCGCCCCGACTACCGCAGCGCGGTGCTGACGTTGAAGTCGGCGTCGATTCCCCGCCGGCTCGAGCGCAGCCTCGACACCAGCGACCTCGAGACCCCGGTGAAGATGGTGAGCGCCTTCCGCGCTCCGGGCAACGACGAGCGGGTTCGGGTGGTGGTGGCGGCCGAGTCGGCGATCGAAGAGCAGGTGGTGAAGACGAAAGAGGGCCTGTCGTGGCGCATTCGCATCAAGGGCGCGAAGACCGAAGAGGCGGTCACCACGAACCAGGCGGCCGGCTTCAGCGACGAGGCCGAGAAGTACTCGGAGCAGGGTGCGCCGCAGAAGGCGCGCTACGTCGGCAAGCGGGTGACGTTCGAGTTCAAGGACATCGACATTCACAACCTGCTGCGCATCATCGCGGAGATCTCGAAGAAGAACATCGTGGTCGCGGACGATGTCGGCGGCAAGGTCACCATCCGCCTGCGCAACGTCCCGTGGGACCAGGCGCTCGAGCTCATCCTCCGCTCGAAGGGCCTGGGCAAGGAAGAGTTCGGCAACATCATTCGCATCGCTCCGCTGAAGACCCTCGAGGAAGAGGCGAAGAGCCGTGAGACGCGTCAGGCGACGCTGCGCCGCGCCGAGCCGCTCACCGTGCGGCTGGTTCCGGTGAACTACGCGGTGGCGACCGACATGAAAGACCGCGTGAAAGAGGTGCTCTCTGAGCGCGGCGTGGTGACGGTCGACACCCGCACCAACACGCTCATCGTGCGCGACATCGAGTCGAACATCGCTCGGGTGCAGGCGCTGGTGAGCAACCTCGACCTGCAGACGCCGCAGGTGCTCATCGAAGGGCGCATCGTGGAAGCGCGCACCCAGCTGGCGAAGGAAGTGGGCATTCAGTGGGGCGGCAACGCGACCGCGGCGCCGGCCTTCGGCAACCAGACCGGCCTCGCCTTCCCGAACATCGTGGCAGGAGCCGGCGCTGCAGGTGACACGCCCAACGCGGGCACCACCGCGACGCCGAACTGGGCGGTCAACCTGCCTGCCGCCATCGGTCAGGGCAGCGGTGGCGGTCTCGGCTTCCTGTTCGGTTCGGCGGGCGGTGCGGTTCAGCTGAACCTCCGGCTGAGTGCGCTCGAGAGCCAGGGTCTGGTGAAGGTCGTCTCGGCTCCGAAGGTGACGACCCTCGACAACCAGACGGCGAAGATCAGCCAGGGCACGTCGATTCCGTTCAGCCAGGTGTCGGCGGCGGGCGTGAACACCCTCTTCGTCGAAGCTCGCCTTTCGCTCGAGGTGACGCCGCACATCACGTCTGATGGCAGCGTGCTGCTGCACATCAACGCCGACAAGAGCGAGCCCGACCCGGGCACCACGGGTGCGAACGGGCAGCCTGCCATCTTGCGCAAGCAGGCGAACACCAACGTGCTGGTGAAAGACGGCGACACCACCGTCATCGGCGGCATCTACGTGAAGAGCACTTCAGACCGCACCGCGGGCGTGCCGCTGCTGAGCAAGATCCCGGTGCTGGGCTTCTTCTTCCGCCACTACAACGAGTCGGAAGACCGCCAGGAATTGCTCATTTTCATCACGCCGCGCATCCTGAACCGGACGCAGATGGCGCAGACCCTATGAGGACCAACATGCGTGACCTGAGCTCGAGATTCTGGTTGGCGGCAGTGACGGCCATGATGGGTTGCGTGCCCGGCACCAGCCCGATTCGCATCAACGACATCTTTCCGATCGACACGGGCAGCATGGGCGATGAGTGCAACCTCGACGCCAAGGTGGCGGTCACTCGCGGTCGGCTCGATGCCTCGGGTGGCGGCGATCTGTTGGTGGTGCTGTCGGTCGACTCAGAGCTCTCGGTCGCCCCAGCGGTGATCAACACCAACAACATCAGGCTCGACACTGACGGGAAGCACACGTTCGTGATGGAGGCCCTGACCGTCACCTACAAGTCGACCAACCCGGTCATTCAGTTCGAAACCGAGCAGCTTCCGATCAGCGGCGTGCTCAAAGCCAGCTCGGCCGACAACCGCATCGGCGTCGACATCATCGGCGACAAGGCGGCCGACAAGCTGCGAACTCAGCTGACCGATACCACTCAGGTCACCCAGCTGAGCGTGACGATGACGCTCAAGGGCCACCTGACCTCGGGCGAGAGCGTGACGAGCAACCCCGTCGTCTTTCCGGTCGAGGTCACCACCAGCAACGCCGCGTGCCCCGAGCCGGGCAACGTGACGCGCACCGGCCCCTGCGGCGTGCGCGGCGGTCAGGGCGGGAGCAGCTTTGCTTGTTGCACGGGTCCGGGCGCCCCCGTAGGTTGCCCGTAAGCGCGCATGGCCTTTCTTCCGCACCTCGAGTCGGTGGTCACGCAGGTCGACGGCGCGATCGCGTGCAGCGTGATGGGCTTCGACGGCATCGCGGTCGAGACCTTTCAGGCGCCGCAGTCGGCTGACCTGGCGCAGCAGATCGAGCTCAACTCGGCCTGGGTCGAGTACGGCAACGCGCTCTCGCAGCTGAAGACCGGGGCCGACCTGCTCAAGGCGGGCACCATCGCCGAGGTGAGCATCAACACCGAGAAGCTGGTCACCCTGATGCGCATGGTGACGCCCGAGTACTTCGTGGTGCTGGCGCTCAAGCCCGAGGGCAACTACGGCAAGGGCCGCTACGTGCTGCGCATCACCGCGCCGAAGCTGAAGGCCGAGCTGACGTAAGCAAGGCGCATCGCGCCCTGCGTCATACCAATCACCTTGCTCGATGCGCGGTGGACGGCTAGAGAGCCGGCCACCATGGCGGGAGTCATCGACACAGGCGAGTTTCGTAAGGGTCTCAAGATCGAGATCGACGGTGAGCCGTACGAGATCACCGACTTTCAGCACGTGAAGCCGGGCAAGGGCGCTGCGTTCGTGCGCACCACCTACCGGAGCATGATCTCGGGCCGTGTGCTGAACAACAACTTCCGCTCAGGCGACAAGTTCACCCGCCCCGACATCGAAGAGAAGGAGATGCAGTACCTGTATCTCCAGGGCGAAGACTTCTACTTCATGGAAGACAAGACCTTCGAGCAGACGTTCATCAGCGAGAAGGTGCTGGGCGAGAACCGCAACTTCCTCAAAGAGAACATTCACGTCTCGATTCTCTTCTTCAACGGCAAGGCGATCGGCGTGTCGCTGCCGAACTCGGTCGACCTGAAGGTCACCAAGTGCGACCCCGGCGTGCGCGGCGATACCGTGAGCGGCGCGATGAAGCCGGCGACGCTCGAGACCGGCTACACCGTCAACGTGCCGCTGTTCATCAACGAAGGTGACGTGCTGAAGATCGACACCCGCGACGGCAAGTACCTCACCCGCGTCTCGACGGGCGGCTAAGAACCTGCCCGTTTCTCGCTCGAAAAAAATCTCAAACATGGCCGCCGACAAGAAGAAGTCGAACGGAACCTCCGTTTTCGGAAAGACGTCGCTCGATGTCGAAGCGCTGAGGCAGATCGTCGAGATCGTCGAAGCCTCCGAGGTCACCCAGCTGATCTGGCGCAACGGCGACGAGAAGTTGATCGTCCGCCGGGGCAACCCGATCACCCAGGTGGTGCACTCGTCGCATCAGCCTGCGCCGACGTCGGTGCACGTGGTGTCGCCGCCGCACCAGCCCGCGGCCGAAGCGCCGCGGCCGTCGGCCGCGCACCGGCCGACCGCGCCGGCCACTCCGGCGCCCGAGAAGAAGGGGCACCTCATCACGTCGCCGTTCGTCGGCACGTTCTACCGGAACCCGTCGCCCGACCAGCCGCCGTTCGCCGAAGTGGGCGCGACGGTTCGCAAGGGTCAGACGCTCTGCATCATCGAGGCGATGAAGCTGATGAACGAGATCGAGAGCGAGGTCGCCGGCAAGGTGGCCGAGATTCTCGCCGAGAACGCGCAGCCCGTTGAGTTTGGGCAGCCGCTCTTCCGCATCGAGCCCGCGTAAGACCGTGTTCAAAAAAGTCCTCATCGCGAACCGGGGTGAGATCGCGCTGCGCGTGATTCGCGCGTGCCGCGAGCTGGGCATCTCGACGGTGGCGGTGCACTCGACGGCCGACGCGAACGCGCTGCACGTGCGCTTCGCCGACGAGGCGGTGTGCATCGGGCCGCCGGCGTCGAAAGAGAGCTACCTCAACATTCCCGCGCTGCTGTCGGCCGCCGAGATCACCCGGGCCGACGCGATTCACCCCGGCTACGGCTTTCTCTCGGAGAACGCCGAGTTCGCCGAGGTGTGCGAGAAGTGCAAGATCAAGTTCATCGGCCCCAACCCGCGGGTCATCAAGCTGATGGGCAACAAGGTGCGCGCGCGCGACGCCGCCACCGCTGCGGGGCTGCCGCTGCTGCCGGGCAGCAAGGGTGTGCTGAAGAGCGCCGAAGAGGCCGAAGAGGTGGCCGCGCAGATCGGCTTCCCGGTGATTCTGAAAGCCGCAGCCGGCGGCGGCGGGCGCGGCATGAAGATCGTGCGCGAGCCGCGCGCCATTCGCGCCGCCTTCGCCACCGCGTCGGCCGAGGCCGCCAACGCGTTCGCCAACGGCGACATGTACTGCGAGCGCTACGTCGAGAAGCCGCGGCACATCGAGATTCAGATCGTCGCCGACGAGCACGGCAACGTGGTGCACCTGGGCGAGCGCGAGTGCAGCGTGCAGCGCCGCCACCAGAAGTTGATCGAAGAGAGCCCGTCTCCCGGCGTCAGCAAAGAGCTGCGCGAAGAGATGGGCCGGGTCTCGGTCAAGGCGATGAAGGAGATCGGTTACAACAACCTCGGCACCATCGAGTTCCTGATGGACGAGAACAACCGGTTCTACTTCATGGAGATGAACACCCGGGTGCAGGTCGAGCACCCGGTGACCGAGCAGGTGACCGGCGTCGACCTGGTGCGCACCCAGATTCGCCTCTCTGCCGGTGAGCCCCTGTGGTTCAAGCAGGAAGACGTGGTGATGAAGGGCGCGTCGATCGAGTGCCGGGTCAACGCCGAAGACCCCACCACCTTCGCCCCCTGGCCGGGGAAGATCACCGCCTACAGCGTGCCCGGTGGGCTGGGCGTGCGGGTCGATTCGGCCGCCTACGAGAACTACGTGGTGCTGCCGCACTACGACTCGCTGCTGGCCAAGCTGATCGTCTTCGCGGAGAACCGCGAGGTGGCCATCAAGCGCATGAGCCGGGCGCTCTCGGAGTACGTGGTGCAGGGCATTCGCACCAACATCCCCTTTCACCGGGCGGCGCTTCAGGAAGACGCCTTCGTGAGGGGTGAATACGACACCCGCTTCGTCGAACGCCTGCAGGCTTCGGAGACCGGAAGTACGCGATTGAAGAAGGCGATCGAAGAGACGCCCTGAGAGAAGTCTGCTAGCGTGCCCCGGGCGCGAAGGGCGCGTTCTCATTGGACAAAAACAAGATCATCGAGGCTGCCGCGAAGCTGGTCGCGAAGGGCGCCTACGACAAAGCGATCAAGGAGTACCAGAAGATCCTGGAGGTGGATCCGAAGGACGTTCGGATCCTCCAGAAGATGGGAGAGCTGTACCAGAAGAAGAACGACAACTCGCAGGCGGCGCACTACTTCACCAAGGTCGCCGAGAACTACGCGAGCGACGGCTTCTTTCTCAAGGCGGTCGCGCTCTACAAGCAGGTGCTCAAGCTGGACCCCGCGCTGATCGACGTGAACCTGAAGCTCGCCGAGCTGCACCAGCAGCTGCAGCTGATGAGCGAGGCGATGGCCTACTACCAGGTCGTCGCGAACCACTACGACAAGGCGGGTGACACCAAGTCGTCGCTCGACACCTTGCGGAAGATGGTCGACCTCGACCCCGACAACGTCGCGTCGAGAATCAAGCTGGCCGAGCTGTACGCGCGCGAGAACATGAACGACGAGGCGCTGGGCGAGTTTCGCCGCGCCGCCGAGCACCTCAAGCGCACCAACCGCACCGACGACTACCTGCGCGTGGCCGAGCGCATCAGCGGGCTCGAGCCCCAGAACTTCGCGCTGGCCCGTGAGCTGGCCGACGTCTACCTCTCGCGCGGAGACCAGAAGCGCGCGCTGGCCAAGCTGCAGGTGTGCTTCAAGGCCGACTCGCGTGACGTCGAGACGCTCAAGCTGCTGGCGGTCGCCTTTCAGGGGCTGGGTCAGACCTCGAAGACCATCTCGGTCTACAAAGAGCTGGCGCGCGTGTACTCGGACAAGGGCCGCCGCGACGACGCCGAGAACGTGTGGCGCCAGGTCGAGTCGCTCGACCCCAACGACCCTGACGTGGCGGCGCGCAAGCCGACCAGCGTCGCTCCGTCGCGGCCCGCGCCCGCCCCCCCGCAGCGCATCGCCGAGCCGATGTCGTTCGGGGGCCGGCCCACCGCGCCGGCGCCGTCGAGCGGCCGCGCGGCGCAGGCTCAAGCGTTCGCGCCCGCGCCAACCGCGCCACCTCATGCCGCGCCGGTCGCGGCGCCGGCTGCTCCGGCTCCCAAAGAGAGCCTGGGCAAGCTGCTCACCGAGACCGACGTGTACGTGAAGTACGGGCTGCACGACAAAGCGCTCGAGCACCTGCGCAAGGTGTTCAACGTCGACCCCGAGAACATCGACGCGCACGAGAAGGCGTACGCCATCTACGTGGCGTCGAACAACCAGGCGCAGGCCTCGGAGCAGCTGCTGAACGTGCTGCGCCTGCACACCCGGCGCGGCGACCCGGGGCGGGCGCAGCCCTACCTGCAGACGATTCTGCAGCAGAACCCCGCGCACCCCGAGGTGCCGGTGTTTCTGGCGGCGCTCAAGTCGGGTGCCACGCCCGGGGGCGCCGCGGCGCCCGACGCCGACCTGCCCGACGACGCGATTCTGGTCGACTCGTCGGACGAGGAGATCATCGTCGCCGACGCACCCGAAGACGCCCTGGGCGTCGACGACGTCGCGCTGGCCTCGACGTCAGACAGCCAGGACAACGTCATCACCGACGACCCGATGGCGATGGACGCCGAGGCTGCCGAAGAGGCGGCGCGCTTCGAGGTCGAGCCTCCTCCGGTGATGGAGGAGCAGCCCGAAGAGCAGCAGGTGGTGTCGGACTTCGACGAGCCGATGGGCGACGAGCCGGTGGCCGACTACGAGGCCGAGCCGATCACCGGCGAGAGCGAAGTGGTCGAAGAGGCGCCCACCACCAGCACCGAGCTGCCCGACCTTGGCGGCGACATGCTGGGCGGCGGCGACATGCTGGGCGGCGACATGTCGGCCGGCGGCGAGATGCTGGGCGCCGCCGAGAGCTACAACCCCACCGGAGAGATGCCGGCCTACGTGGCGGGCAGCGAGGCGGCCGCCAGCGAAGAGTACGTCTCGGAAGAGCCGGTCGAAGCGCCGCCCGAAGACGTCTCGGCCGACGCCGAGCAGATTCCCGAAGAAGAGGCGGTCGAGGCGCCGCCTGAAGAAGAGGTGCCCGCGCAGGAAGAGTGCGACGAGGCGACCTTCTTCATGGAGCAGAGCCTCTTCGACGAGGCGTCGGAGATTCTCGAGACGGTGCTGATCGCCTACCCGGGCCACGCGCGCGCCACCGAGCTGATGGCGAGGCTCGAAGAGCTGCGCAGCGGCGGCGGCGGAAACGGCGTCGACGGTGGGGCGGGCGAGCAGCCGGCCGAGCACAGCAACGGAGTGTCGGACGACGGCGGCGGCGAGCGCGATGCGTTCGACCTCGCGGCCGAGCTGGCCAACGAGCTGGGCGACAGCGACTCGACCCCGGACATGCCGTCGGGCGAGGTGCCGTCGGCCGACTACCAGGTCTCGGTCGAAGAGGTGTTCAGTGAGTTCAAGAAGGGCCTCGAGAAGGTGGTGAAGCCCGAGGACGTCGAGACCCACTACGACCTGGGCATCGCCTACAAAGAGATGGGCCTGCTCGACGACGCGATCGGCGAGTTCAACGTCGCGCGCCAGGGCTGCGTGGGTAAGAAGAAAGAAATCGACTGCCTGGCCATGCAGGCGGCGCTGCAGGGCATGAAGGGCGACTTCACGGCGGCGATCGACGCGCTCAAGGCCGCGCTGCAGAGCGAGCACGCCACCGGCGAGACCGAGAAGGCGGTGCGCTACGAGCTGGGCGGCGCGTACGAGCAGAACGGCGAGCAGGGCAAGGCGCTGTCGCAGTTCATGAAGGTGAACGAGCTCGACTCGGGCTACCGCGACGTGGCTTCGATGGTCGAGCGGCTGTCGCAGGTCACCAGCCCCGAAGACGACGAGTCTGCTCCTCCGCCGAAGAAGGGCGGCAAGGGTGGCAGCAACCCGCCGGCAGCACGGAAGGTGGGCTACCTGTGACGTACCTCGAATACTTCGAGCTCACCCAGGAGCCGTTCTCGAACGCTCCGGTCAGCCGCTTTTATTACAACAGCAGCCAGCACTCGCAGGCGCTGACCCGCTTGCTGCACACCGTCAGCTACATGAAGGGCCTGTCGGTGCTGATCGGTGACATCGGCGCGGGCAAGACCACGCTCGCGCGGCGCATGCTCGATTCGCTGCCCGAGGACGAATACGAGGCGGCGCTGCTGGTGATCATTCACTCGGGCATCACCGCGAACTGGCTGCTCAAGCGCATCGCGCTGCAGCTGGGGGTCGAGAACCCGGCCCAAGAGAAGCTCGCGCTGCTGTCGCAGCTCTACCAGCGCCTCTTGCAGATCTACGAGTCGGGCAAGAAGGCGGTGGTGCTGATCGACGAGGCGCAGATGCTCGAGACCCGCGAGCTGATGGAAGAGTTCCGCGGGCTGCTCAACCTCGAGGTGCCCGAGCGCAAGCTGATCTCGTTCGTGTTCTTCGGCCTGCCCGAGATCGAGAAGAACCTGAAGCTCGACCCGCCGCTCGCCCAGCGGGTGGCGATGCGCTACCGGTTGGAGCCGTTCACCGCCGACTCGACCGAGGCGTACATCAAGCACCGCCTGCGGCTGGCCGGCTGCCCGCGCATGCCGTTCACCCCCGACGCGATCGAGGCGCTGCACCGGCGCTCGGGCGGCACGCCGCGGGTCATCAACACCCTGTGCGACAACGCGCTGTTCGAGGCGTTTCTGGCGCGCACCCCCGACATCGGGGCGCCGCTCATCGAGCAGATCGCCAACAACCTGGGGCTCGAGACCGGCCTGCACGGGAAGAAGGGGGCCGCGCAGGCGGTTGCCCCCCCGGTGCCTGCCTCTGCCCCCGCGCCGGTGGTTGCACCGGCGGCGCCCACCGCGCCCGGCGCCCCGTACGCGTCGCTGGCCGCCGCGCAGCCGCGCCCGATGGTGATGCCGGCGGTCACGCCGATCGTGCCGTCGCAGGCGAACCGCCGCATCGAGCCGCGGCCCACGCCGCCGGTGGCGGCGCCGATACCCGAGATCGCCAAGCCGCCGGTGCCGCCAGTGCCGCCGGTCACCGAAGACTCGGTGCCCGAGGCCGCGCTGCCCGAGGCATCGATCGTGGAAGACGACGTCGAGATCGTCACCTCGCCCGAAGCGCCCATCGATGCGGCGATGGTCGAGGTGCAGCCTCCGGCCGCTCCTCCGCTGACGCCGGGCGAAGAGTTCGAGCTGCCGGTGGAAGACGAGCCGCACGCCGAGCCGCCGGTGGTCGAGGCACAAGCAGCCGCACCCGAGGCGGCCACCGACCCCGAGGCGCCGAGCGCGGCCTCACCGCCGAACCCGAACGCACCGAACCCCGCAGACCCTTCAGCTCAGGCGCAGAACCCGCAAAACCCGCAGGCGCCGGGGGGCACCAAGCCGGCGGGCCGCGGAGTCGACCTGGCGGAGATCGATCGGTACCTCGAGGGTTTGAACAAGCTCTGATCGCCCGGCACACTGTCGGGCAACCAGCGGTAGGAGACGGCAGTGCAGAAGCGAAGCCTCGCGCGACGGTTGCTGGTGGTCGCGGCGTTGATCGCCGGGGCAGCGGTGTTGGCGCTGCGCACCGAGGCGGCGGGCGACGCGATGTGCAGCACGCTGCGGCGCGAGATTCCCTCGCGGCTGGGCCTCGAGGTGGGCATCGCGCGGTGCCGCATCGACCCGCTGTCGCAGACGGTGCGCCTGTCGGGGGTGTCGGTGTTCGAGGCGAGCTCTGGGGACGAGCCGGTGATCGCCGCGGAAGAGGCCGAGGTCTCGCTGCGCAACGTGTTCCCCGGGTTCGTCACCCTCGACTGGGTGAAGCTGATTCACCCCCGGGTGACGCTCGAGGTCGACCCGCCCGTGGCGGCGGTGCGGGGGGTGAAGAAGACCTGCCCGCTGACGGTGCTCGACCGGCTGCGGGTGCAGCACCTCGAGGTGCAGGGCGCAGAGCTGAAGCTCTCGGTGCGAGGCAAGGGCCGCGCGGAGCTCGACGGGCTCGACGTCGAGTGGCGCTTCAAGAAGGGGGTGTTGAGCGCGCGGGTCGAGCTCAAGGGCGGCGCGGTCGAGTGGGGTGCCCCGTCGACCGGCTCAGGGCGAGCGCAGCGCGCGCGGCTGTCGCGCTCGCTGTTCGAAGGTGACCTCGACGTCGATGACGAGGCGCTCTCGATTCAGCGGGGTGAGGTGGGTGTCGACGGGGTGCGGCTCACCGCCACCGGCTCGATCGAAGAGCTCTGTGACGTCGAGCCCAAGCTGGCGCTCAACGCGCAGCTGTTTCTGCCGGTGGCGCAGGGCGTGAAGCTGGTGGGCGGCGAGGTGAGCGCGAGCGGCAACCTGTGGTCGCGGCTGCAGGTGAGCGGGCGGCCGAGCGCGCCGAGCGTGAAGGCCGAGGTGCAGGGCAGTGACATCGTGCTCGACCGCTTTCGCCCCGGCGACTTCACCGCGCGCCTGGCGTGGGCGGGCAAAGAGGTCGCCATCGAAGATTTTTTCACCAAGGCCGGCAACGGCACGGTGCGGGTGAGCGGCAGCGTGAAGCTCGAGACCGGCCTGCCGGCGAAGTTCAAGGTCGAGACGGTCGACGCCTCGCTGGGGCGCATTCTCGAGCGGGCGAGCCTGCCGGGCGCGTGGGTCGAGCTGTCGGCCTCGGTGAAGGGCACGGTGAGCGGCACGCTGACGCCCAGGCCGAACCTGCAGGGTGACCCCGAGGTTCACGCCAGCCACTTCGTGCTCGCGGCGCGGCCCTTCGACGGGCCGGTCTCGGCGGGGCCGACCGTGCTCGAGTTCCCGCGTGGCGATGCGACGCTGCACCTGGCGATCGGGCCCGAGCGGGTCGAGATGACGCAGATTCGGGCGTCGCTGGGCGAAGGTCACACCCAGGTGCAGGGCAGCGTGACGCTGAACTACGACCCGGCGAAGGGCATCGAGGTGCACGCCGCCGCCGAGCCCGCGGTGCTGGCCGACTTCGGTCACATCGCCGGGCTGCCGTGGGCGGGCGTCGGCACCGCGCGGGTCGACATCGTGGGCCCGTACAGCGACGTGAGCCTTTCGGGGCAGGTGGCGCTGCGCGACTTCAAGTTCGCCGACTACTCGCTGGGCGTGGTGCAGTCTCCGCTGGGGTTTCGCGGCGAGCTGCTGCGCTTCGACGCCATCTCGGGCCAGAAGGGCAAGACGCAGTTCTTCGGCGACCTGGGGCTGACCTTCAAGAAGGGCGGCGACCTGCTGGTGCGCTCGACCGTCAACGTGCCCAAGGGGCGCAGCGAAGACATCGCCGACGTGCTGGCGGGCCTGCACCCCACCCTCGAGTCGTTTCAGGGCGGGGTGCTGACCGGAGACCTGACCGGCTCGGCGAAGATCGACAGCCCGGCGAAGCACCTCGCCGGCACCATCGACCTGCAGCTGGCCGACACGCGCTACTGGGGCCGGGTGCTGGGCGAGGGCCCGGTGCGCCTGCGCTTCGACGACGGCCAGGCGTTGGTGCTCGACGGTGCGACCTTCAAGGGGCCGCTGGGGTTGACGCGCGCCAAGGGCCGCTGGGAGTTCGCGGGGCCGCTGCAGTTCTCGGCCTCGGTCTCGGCGGGCTCGCTGGCCGAGCTGTTTGCCGACTTCTACGAGGTGACCGGCCCCTTCGAGGCCGAGGCGACGGTGAGCGGCGACACCGACATGCCGCTGGTCGACGGCAAGCTGACCTCGACCGACGTGCGGCGCTCGGGCTCTTCGATGGGGCCGGCGAAGCTCGAGGCGCACCTGGTGGGCAAAGAGCTCAAGGTCACCGGGGCGCCGTTCGCCGATGCGCGAGGCGAGGTGACGCTGCACACCCGTGCCCCCTACCCGTGGGCAGGCACGCTCGACGTGGCGGTGGAAGATCTCAAGTCGTGGCTGCCCGACGCGGCGGCGAAGCAGGGCCTGGGCGGCTCTTTCGCGGGCAAGCTCGTCGGCTCGGGTGACCTCGACTCGATGGACTCGCTCTCGGTGCGCGCCGAGCTGAACCAGGTGACGCTGTCGCGGGGTGAGATCGTGGTCAGCAACCAGGCTCCGGTGGTCTTGGGGTGGGCCCGGCGGCAGCTGCGCATCGACCCCGTCTGGGTGAAGGGCACCAACACCGAGCTGCAGGCCGAAGGCACCTGGGGCCCCCAGACCGCCGACGTGAAGCTGCACGGCGAGGTCGACCTGCGGCTGCTCGAGTCGTTCTCGACCTCGCTCGAGCGCACCACCGGCCAGCTCGAGCTGACCGCGGCGATCACCGGGTCGGTGAAAGAGCCGGCGCTGGTGGGCAGCGCCGAGGTGAAAGACGCCCGCTTCGGGGTGAGAGACCAGCCCGTCGCGGTGCGCTCGCTCAACGGCCACCTCGAGTTCAGCAAGTCGCGGGTGCTCTTGCAGGGGTTCGAGGGCTTCATGAACGACGGCCGGGTGAGCGCGCGCGGCGACGTGCGGCTCGAGGGCACCGAGCTCAAGAGCCTCGAGCTGGCGGTGGACCTCGAGCAGGTGGTGCTGGCGCTCAAGCCCGACCTGCCCGCGACGCTCACCGGCTCGCTGCTGGTCTACGGCAAGCCGAACGCCTACCAGCTGTCGGGCGGGCTCGACGTGCTCAAGCTGCGCTACACGCAGAACCTCGAGCTCGACGCGCTGCTGAAGAACATTCGCAACTCGAGCCACCTGATTCAAGAAGAGCAGAAGCCGGTCGAGTGGCTGCGGCTCGACGTCGACCTGAACCTCGGCAACGACGTGCGCATCGACAACAACCTGGCGCGCGCGCAGTTCACGGGGCGCCTCAAGCTCACCGGCACCAACCTGAAGCCGCAGCTGATCGGCACGGTCGAGGCGGCCGAAGGCAGCGTGGCGATGTGGCGCGGCAACGTGCTGAACGTGGGCAAGGGCGTGATGGTGTTCAACGGCCTGGTGCCGACGGTCGACTTGAACGCGCAGGCGCAGGTGCGCGAGTACCTGGTGAACGTGAAGGCGTTCGGGCGGCTCGATGACCCGAAGGTGAGCCTCACCGCGCAGCCTCCGCTGGCCGAGGCCGAGGTGCTGACCCTGCTGACCCTGGGCATCACCTCGAAAGAGAGCGTGGGCCAGGTGGGCGGCTACTCGCTCGCCGGCGAGGTGCTGTTCAACGCCTCGGGGTTGGACACGCACCTGCAGCGGTTCTTGAGCAAGAGCGTGGGCCTCAAAGACCAGCAGATTCACCTCTCGACGTCGTTCAACCCGGCGACCGGGCAGGCCGAGCCGTCGGTGAGCTGGGAGTCGACGGTGCTGACCGACAACCTGAAGGTGGGCGTGACGCAGCCGGTGACCGGGCGCGGCACCAAGGCCCAGGCCGAGTACAAGTTCAACGACAAGGTGTCGGCGCGCGCGCAGTGGGACAACCAGACCCAGGAAAGTTCGGTCGGGAACCCCGGAGTGGATCTTAAGGTCCGCTTCGAATGGGAGTAACCGCACTCGCCCTGGCGCTCTTGCTCACCCAGGAACCGGAGCCCGTCGCTTCGGTGGTGAGCAGCGTCGAGCTGCGGTTGCCCCCCGACACCGACCCCAAGCTGGTGGAAGAGGCGCCCGAGTTGGTGGCGATTCGCAAGGGCCAGCAGCTGTCGGTGCGCGCGGTGCAGCGCACGATTCAGCGGCTGATGAACACCGGCCGGTTCGCCGACGTGGTGGTGTACGGCGAGCAGCGCGAAGACGGCCTGGCGCTGGTGATCGACGCGCGGCCGCGCCAGAAGGTGGGGCAGGTCTTCGTCGAGAAGATGACCGGCGCGCTGTCAGAGACCGAGGTGCGCGCGGCCTCGAAGCTCGAGGGCGGCTCGGAGTACTCGCCCGAGGCGATGGCCGAGGCGATGGAGAACGTGCGCCAGGCGTACCGCCGCAAGGGCTACCTGCACGCGGTGGTCGAGCACGAGGCCACCGTCGAGGCGCGCTCGGTCGACGTGGTGCTGCAGGTGAGCGAAGGCGAGCCGACCCGGCTGCACGGGGTGTCGTTCGCGGGAGAGACCGGGCTGCCGCTGAAGGTGTTGCTCGAGACGCTCGACCTCGAGCTCGGCGAGGTGGTGGACCAGGACCTGGTGGAGAAGGGCGCCGAGCGGCTGCGGAAGCTGCTGCGCAAGCACCACTACTTTCGCGCGCGCATCGAGGTGCCGGTGCTCGACGAGGGCGGGCGGCTGTCGATACCGCTGCGCGCGGGGCCCCGCTACGAGCTGCAGTTTCGCGGCAACCGGCGCTACCCCGACTCGGTGCTCGAGGCGGTCGACGCCTACGACGGCAATGAGACGCTCGACCGCAGCGTGGTCGACCGCATGGCGCAGCGGCTGACCGCGTTCTACCGGTACCGCGGCTTTCACGACGCCAGGGTGACGGGGCGCGAGTCGGTGAGCCCCGACGACCGCGAGGCGCTGCTGGTGATGGAGGTCGACGAGGGCGAGGTGGTGGTGGTGCGCGACGTCGAGTTCGAGGGGAACCATGCGCTCAGCGACCGTCAGCTGAAAGGCCTGCTCGCCGAGGTGATGCAGGGGTCGGCGCCGCAGTCGGTGAAGCTGAGCGCGAACTTCACCGACGCGCTCGACCTGCAGGGGCGGGTGAAGCAGCCGGCGTTGTTCGACGTGCCCGCGCCGAGCCTGGACACGGTGCTGGTCGAGGGCGCGTACCGCGAGGCGGCCAACGGCATGCGCTCGTACTATCGCGACATGGGCTACCTCGAGGCCCGGGTCGAGCTGTTGCCGGTGGAGATCTCGGGGCGGGTCGCGAAGGTGAAGTACCAGGTGTCGGAAGGCACCCGGGTGTTCGTGGAAGAGGTGAAGTACCTGGGCGGGCCCGAGCAGTTTCCCTCGCCCGAGAGCTCGAACCAGCTGGTGGGTGAGCCGTTCAGCCCGCGCAGCGTCGAGCGCACCGCGCAGAGCCTGGCGACCCAGCTGGCGCGGCGCGGCTGGGTCTACGCCAAGGTCGAGGGCGAGTGGAGCATCGAGCGGGGCGACCAGGCGAAGCTGCTGTTCCGCATCACCTTGGGGCCGCAGGTGAAGGTGGGGCGGGTGCAGGTGCGGGGCCTGGTGCGAACCAGCGAGGCGGTGACGCGGCAGCAGCTGCGGGTGATCGAGGGAGAGGTGCTCGACCCCGACGATCTGCTCGACAGCCAGCGCAACCTGATGGGGCTGGGGGTGTTTCGCACCGCCGAGGTGAGGCTCTCGCACCCCGAGATCGCCGACGAGGTGAAGGACGTCGAGGTGGTGGTGGTCGAGGGGCCGCGGCTGCAGTTCGCGTGGTCGTTCGGCTACTACCTGGCCGAGGGCATTCGCGGCGGCGTCGACCTGCTGGCGCCGAACCTAGGGGGCCGCGCGGTCAGCCTGCAGTCGAACGTGCTGCTGTACTACTTCGGTTCGAGCATCCCCAGCATCACCGGGCGGGTCGACGTGAGCAACGTGCCCGCGCCGGCGTTGTTCGGCGGTCGGTGGAACTTCTCGGTGCAGAACCGGGGCTTTCTCTCGAGCCTGCTGGCGGCGGGCGTCGAGGCGACCCGGGGGCCCGAGGCGGCGAAGACGGTGCGCGCGGCGGACATCGGGGGCCGCGTCGACGTGCTGGGCGAGCGGGTCTTTCGCCAGTCGTACCAGTTCAACCGGGTGGCGGTGGTGCCCGGCATCGACTGGACCACGCGGTTCAACACCAACGTGAAGTGGGCGCGGCCGAAGCTGACCCTGCTGCTGCAGTACGAGTTCGACGTCTCGGACGTGCGGCCGGTGCAGAACTTCGTGGGCGACCAGCTGCCGCTCTTGCGCACCGACCAGGAAAGGCTGCGGTTTCCGTTCGGGACGTTCGCGCTGTCGACGGTGCGGTTCGCGCCGCTGCTCGATTTTCGCGATGACCCGGTGCTGCCGCACCGCGGGGTGGTGCTGTCGACGTCAGTCGAGGCGACCGGCGCGATGTACGCGCGGGGCCTGGCGGGTGAGCCCAAGACGGTGAAGTTCATCAAGGTCTCGGGGCAGGTGTCGGGCTACATACCGCTCGGGCCGTCGATCGTGCTGGCGCTGTCGGCGCGGGCGGGAAACATCTTTCCCCTCTCGAGCGAGTCGGTGACGCCGGTGGTGAAGCGGTTCTTTCTCGGCGGCGCGTCGAACCTGCGCGGCTTTCCGGAAGACGGCATGCTGCCGCAAGACGTGCGGTCGGACTACCGCGGCCAGGTGACGGCGTGCGGCGCGCTGGCGATACCGCACGGGTGCACCGACATCGCGCAGAACATTCGCGACGGGAAGTACGTGCCGTCTCCCGGAGGCGAGCTCTACACTCTGGGCAAGGGCGAGCTGCGGCTGCCGTTCGTGGGGGACTTCAACGTGGCCTTGTTCATGGAAGCGGGCAACCTCTGGCTCGACCGCACGCGGCTGGGGTTCGCGGTGCGGCCAGTGGCGGGGGCGGGGCTGCGGTACCTCTCGCCCATCGGGCCCCTGGCGCTGGACATCGGGTTCAACCTGCAGCCCGACTTCATCGTGAACGAGTCGCTGTTCAACGTTCACTTCAACGTCGGTGTGTTTTGAGCGGCCCGTCGCAGGGCGGCTTCTACCGGGTGGTGAGGGCGGTCATCTCGTTCGCGCTGGGGCTGTTCTACCGGCTGCAGGTGGTGAAGCCCGTGGGCGCGCTCGACGGGCCGGTGATGTTCGTCGGCAACCACCCCAACAGCATCATCGACCCGGCGATGGTGTTCGCCACCACCGAGCGGCCGGTGACGTTTCTGGCGCGCGAGCCGCTGTTTCGGGTGCCGCTGTTCGGCGCGGTGCTGCGCGGCCTGGGCGCGCTGCCGGTCTACCGCAAGCAAGACCACCCGGGGCTGACCGCCAAGAACGAGGGCACGCTCGACGCGGCAGCCACCGCGCTGCAAGAGGGGCGGGCGATCACCATTTTTCCCGAGGGGCGCTCGCACTCGGAGCCGCAGCTGTCGGAGATCAAGACCGGCGCGGCGCGCATCGCGTTTCGGGCGGCGAAGGCGGGCGCGAAGGTGCGCATCGTGCCGGTGGGGCTGACCTACCAGCAGAAGCACCGCTTTCGCTCGCGGGTGCGGGTCGAGGTGGGCAAGCCGATCGAGGTCGAGAGCCCCGGCGAGGTGAGCGGCGATGCCGAGGCCCTCTGGGTGCGCGGCCTGACAGTGCAGGTGGCCGACGGGCTGCGCGACGTCACCATGAACGTGCAGCGCTGGAGCGACCTGCAGCTGATCGAGACCGGCGAGCAGCTCTACGCGCTGCGCATCGGCGAGCAAGACCGCGACCCCGACCGCCAGCGGCGCTTCGCGCGCGGCATCGACATTCTCTCGCGCGAAGACCCGCAGCTGCTCGAGCAGCTGCGCGAAGAGGTGATGTCGTTTCGCGGGCGGCTGGGCATGGTGGCGGCCGACGCGAAAGACCTCTCGCTGCAGTACCGCCGGCCCGAGCTCTTGCGCTTCGTGGTGCGGAACCTGGCCTCGGTGCTGGTGGGGCTGCCGCTGTTCGCGCTGGGGCTGGTGCTGTTCTGCGTGCCGTTCATGCTGGTGCGGGTCATGTCGCGCACCGTGCCGCTGAGCCAAGACCGGGTGGCGACGCTCAAGTTCGTGATGGCGCTGGCGCTGACGCCGCTGTGGCAGGCGCTGCTGTGCTGGCTGGGCTTTCGCTGGCTGGGGGTGCAGGGGGCGGTGTTCGCGCTGTGCGCCGCGATGCCGCTGGCGCTGTTCACCCGCTACTTTCTCGAGCGGTGGCGGGCGGTGCTGCGCGACGTCTTCACCTTCTTCACGCTGGGCTCGCGCGCGCGGCTGAAGGCGCTGCTGCTGGTCGAAGGCGAGCGGCTGGCGGCCAAGATCGAGAAGGTCGCCGTCGAGCTCAAGGAGCGGACGATGACGGCGAAGGGGGCTCGAGGCGGAACAGCTTCACCGCCGGCAGGAGAATGAGCCCACCGACGGCGACGGGTACGGCGTTGACGAGAATCGCGGTGCCGAGGCTGGAGTGATCGCTCAGCCACCCGATGAGGGTGGGCGAGGCGGCGTCGCCCAGCAGGTGCAGCACCAGCATCGAGATGCCGAAGGCGAAGGAGCGCAGGCCCGGCGAGACCACGTTGACGAGGGCGGCGTTGAGCGGGCCGTTGTTCAAGAAGATGCACACCTGGGCGAGCAGCAGGCAGGCGAGCAGGGCGTAGCGGTCGTGGAGCAGCACCGCGCCCACCATGAACGGCGCGGCGGTGAGCAGCCCGCAGGCTGAGAGCAGCACGCCAGAGCCGGGGCGGCGCTTGTCGAGGCGGTCACCGATGATGCCGCCGGCGAGGGTGCCGACCAGGCCGCCGATGACGGTGGTGACGCCGAGGGCCAGGCCGGCCTCGCCGCGGGTGAAGGCGCGCTCGGCGTGCAGGTACTTCGGCATCCAGATCGACAGGCCTCCGATGGAGAACGTCATCAGGGTGAGGCCGGCGACCACGTACCAGTAGCGGGCGTTCGAGCGGAGCGCGGCGAGGCCCTGGGCGAACGGCACCGGCGTGGGCGGTGGGCCATCGTCCATCGCGCCGCGCTTGGGCTCGGGGAGGAAGAAGGCGAGCACCCCGAGCACCAGCCCGGGGGCGCCGCCGACGAAGAAGGCGTGGTGCCACTGCGACTCCATCGCGCCGCCGACCACGAAGCCCACCGCCGCGCCGAGCGGCATGGCGGTGTAGAAGTACGCCAGCATTCGCGAGCGCTGCTCTTTCTTGAACAGGTCCGAGATGACCGACGGGGCGACGGTGCCGTAGCCCGCCTCGCCGATGCCGGTGACCGCGCGCGCGACCAGCAGCCAGCCGAACGAGGTGGCGAGGCCCGAGCCGATGGTGGCGGCGCTCCACACCAGCACCGCCAGGCCGATGAGGTACCGGCGGGGCATGCGGTCTCCGAGGTAGCCGCCCAGCGGTGACGCGCACATGTAGACGACCATGAAGATGGTGGCGAGCTGGCCGCCTTGGGTGTCGTTGAGCGAGAAGGTGGTCTGCAGCGCGTCCATCACCCCGGCGAGAATGTACCGGTCGACGTAGTTGAGCAGGTTGATGAGGCAGAGCGCGGCGAGGCCGAAGCGGGCGCCCTTCACTCAAGCGCTCCGGAAGCGGTCGGCGAGGAGCCCCCAGCGCAGGCCGCGGTCGCTGACCTTGAGCTCTCCGGCGCCGAGGCGGCTCATCGCCTCGTCGAGAATCAGGGCCCCGGCGGGGATGACGTCGGCGCGCTTGGGCTGAAGGCCGGGCAGCTGCTTGCGGGCCTCGAGGTCGAGGCTGCCCAGCTTCTGGGCGACCGCGCTGACCTCGCTGCGCGGCATGGTGGCGCCGTGCACCTTGGAGGCGTCGTAGGGCTCGATGGCGCGGGAGACCGAGAGCACGGTGGTGACGGTGCCGGCGACGCCCACCAGCAGCGCGTCGGGCGGGGGCGTTGGGAGCGCGGCGAAGGTGGCCTGCAGGTGGGCGCGAATCTTGGCCGCGTCGCCGTGGAAGCGCTCGGTCATGCGCACCGAGCCCACGTCGAAGCTGTGGCGGAACTTCACGTCTCCGGCCGCGGTGCCGTAGATGAACTCGGTCGAGCCGCCGCCGATGTCGAGCACGATGAGGGGCTGCTTGCCGCCGAAGTCGGCGTGGGCCGAGGCGTACGAGAGGCGGGCCTCTTCTTCGCCGGCGATGATCTCGATGTCGAGGCCGGCGCGGGCCTTGGCGGCGTCGAGAAAGTCGGCCCCGTTGCTGGCGTCGCGCGCCGCGCTGGTGGCCGAGACGGCGATCTGCTTCGCGCCCAGCTGCTTCGCTTCGGTGGCGTAGGCCTCGAGCACCTTCACGGTGGCCTCGATGGCTTCTGGCAGCAGGCGCTTCGACTGGTCGACGCCCTTGCCGAGGCGGGTGATCTCGGCGCGCTCGACAACCGGGTGCCACTTGCCGTGCGCGTCGCGCTCGGCGACCAGGAGGAGCACCGAGTTGGTACCGACGTCGATCGCTGCGTAGCGGGACATGAGGGGCGGCACCGTAGCTTCAGGGGGCCAGTTGCTCCAGGGCTTCGGCGAGGCGCTGGTAGTCGGCGAGGGTGTTGTACGCCGCGCACGCGATGCGAATGAGGCGCTTGGGTGGAATGGGCCAGGCGAACACCGGCACCTCGATGGCGTTCGCGAAGAGGGCGTCTTGGGTGGCGCGGGCGTCGCCGTCGGGCAGGGCCCAGGTGACCAGCGAGCCGAGCATCTCGTCGGGCGCGGGGCGGGTGGCGGTGAGCAGGTCTCTGGCCCGCAGCGCGAGGGCGTGGTTGCGGCGCATCAGCGCGGGCCAGCCGCCCGGCTCGATGCCGGCCATCACCTCGAGGGCCTTGGCGGCGCAGAGCCAGGGGGTCGGGTCCATCGTGCCGGGCCACTCGAACTCGAGCTGAAAGCGCGACTTGTCGGTGCGCGGGCTGTTGGCGCCGTGGCTGATGACGAGCGGCCGAATGGCCGGCTGCAGGGCGCGGCGCACGTACAGAAACGCGGCGCCCTTCGGCGTGCCGACCCACTTGTGCAGGTTGCCGGTGTAGTAGCCGGCGTCGAGGGCGGCGAGATCGAGGGGGAGCATGCCGGGGGCGTGGGCTCCGTCGACCAAGGTCTCGACGCCGTGCTCCTTGAGGCGGGAGACCAGCTCGCCGATGGGGAAGATGAGGCCGGTGGGGCTGGTGACGTGATCGATCACCGCGAGGCGGGTTCTGGAGCTGACCCTCGCCATCACCGCGCGGGTGACCTGCTCGGGCGACTCGAGGGGAAAGGGGACGTTGGCGACCACCACGGTTGCGCCGGCCTGTTCGGCGACGAAGCGCACGGCGTTGCTGCAGGCGTTGTAGCCGTGGTCGGTGACGAGCAGCTCGTCGCCGGCCGAGAAGCGCAAGCTGCGGAGCACGGTGTTGACGCCGCTGGTGGCGTTGGAGAGGAAGACGAGATCTCCCGGGTCGGCCCCGAGAAAGGCGCCGAGCTTGCTGCGCACCGCGTCTTCGAGCGCCTCTTTCTCGCGGAGCATGAAGCGCAGGGGCTGGGCTTCGAGCCGGGCGCGCAGGCGGTTCTGCTCTTCGAGCACCGGCAGCGGGCACGAGCCGAAGGAGCCGTGGTTCAAGAAGGTGAAGCTGCGGTCGAGGGGCCAGAGCTGCACGGGCGGGGAATATACAGAAGCCTCACCCTGAGCGGAGCGCGCCGCGCTTCAGTCGACGGGGGCCTCGCGTCTTCTGCCACGCACGGGGCGTGGCGCCCGGGTGAATCCGAGGCCTCCTTCGACCGAGGCCTACGGCCTCGGCTCAGGATGATCCATCTAGAGCTCGCGATTGAACGTGAGGTGGGTCTCGTCGAAGCCCTGGGCGCGGTAGAAGGCGTGGGCGTCGTCGCGGCGGCGGTGGCAGCGCAGGTAGAGGGTGGCGGCGCCGGCCTGGCGGGCGCGGCGGCTCACCTCGGCGAGGAGCGCCCGGGCGACACCGCGGTGGCGGGTGTTGGCGTCGGTGACGAGCGCGGTGAGCACGGCCTCGGGAGCGCCGCGGTGGAGCGGGTGAATGAGCTCGAGCACGGCGAGGCCGACCACGGCGTCATCGAGCTCGGCGACCAGCACGCGGCGGTCGGGGGGGCCGAAGCCGAGGCGGGCGCGCACCTGCTCCTCGCTGCAGGGGTGGCCGAGCTGCTCGAAGAGGTGTGCCAGGGCGGCCGCGTCGCGGTCGTCGGCCTCGCGGGCGAAGGGGGCCAGAGCGGCCGAGGTGACACGGTGAGCGACCATGCCCAGGCCAGTTGCAGGCTTCGGGCCGACTTCTGCTATGGCCCCGGGCCTCTTTCAAGGAGGTCTCATGGCGCAGGCATTTTCCCGCATCTACGGCACGGGTTTCGTCACCGGCGAGCGCGCGGTTCCGAACGAGCTGATGGCGAAGATCATGGAGACCTCGGACGAGTGGATTCGCGAGCGCTCGGGAATTCAGCAGCGCTACTACGTGCGCGAGGGCACCTCGACGTCGGACCTGGGCGCCGAAGCGGCGAAGAAGGCGCTGGCCGACGCGGGCGTGCGCTTCGACGAGATCGACTACGTGGTCTGCGCCACGATGACGCCGGACTATTACTTTCCCGGCATCGGCAGCCAGGTGCAGGCCAAGCTGGGCATGGGTGACGTGCCGGCGCTCGACATTCGCCAGCAGTGCAGCGGCTTCGTGTACGGCATGCAGGTGTGCGACGCGCTGATTCGTGCCGGGGCGGCGAAGAAGCTGCTGTTCGTCGGAGCCGAGGTGCACACCGGGTTCATGCCCTTCTCGAAGCAGGCGTGGAAGGTGCTGATGGGCGACAGCACCGAGCCGGTGCCGCAGTCGGAGCAGGACTGGCACTCGAAGTTCCGGCATCTGACGGTGCTGTTCGGTGATGCGGCCGGCGCGTGCGTGATGGGCCCGACCGAAGACGCGAGCCGCGGCCTGCTGGGGTACGCGGTGCACAGCGACGGCAAGAACGTCGAGAGCCTCTACGTGCCGTCGGCGGGCTTCAAGTACCGGCCGTACTTCGACGAAGCGATGGCGAAAGAGGGGCGCGGCGTGCCGGTGATGGACGGCAAGACCGTGTTCAAGATGGCGGTCACCAAGATGCCCGAGGCCATTCACGAGGTCTGCGGCAAGGTGGGCTGTAAGCTGGAGGACATCGACCTGGTGATCCCCCACCAGGCGAACCTGCGGATCAGCGAGGCGATGCAGAAGGCCCTCAAGCTGCCCGACGAGAAGGTCTACAACAACATCATGAAGTACGGGAACACGACGGCCGCGACGATTCCCATCGCGTACGACGAGTGTCGCAAGTCGGGGCGCATCAAGAAGGGCGACCTGGTGTGCTTCGTCGGGCTGGGGGCCGGGTTCCACTGGGGTGCGGCACTCATGCGGGAGTAGCTCGCGGCCGATACGCGGCGCGCTGCTTCGTTGGGCACTCCGGTGCGTGCTCACGGACAGACAGCGTCCGCTCCGCGCGCTCCTCGCGTCCGCCTCGCATCGCTTGCGTCTCGACCGCGAGCTACCGACCCGGGACCCCGACTCGTGGGCTCTCGGAGCTACGGGCCCCAGTCGGGCGTCGAGTACGAGCCTTTTTCGGCGGGCAGCTCGACCTGGTTGTTGCCGTCGAAGGTCATCACGAAGAGGCGCGGCACGCCGCCGTTGCGGGTCGAGGTGAAGAGAATGAGGCGGCCGTTGGGTGAGAACGAGGGCTCTTCGTTGTTGCCCTGGTCTTGGGTGAGGCGGGTGACCTTGCCGCTGTCGACCGCGATGGTGAACAGGTCGAAGGCGTTGCGCTCGTCGCGGGCGGTGAAGGCGATGAGGTCTCCGCGGGGGCTCCAGTCGGGGGTCTGGTTGTAGTTGCCCTGAAAGGTGAGGCGCTTCGCCTCGCCGCCCTCGCTCGACATCACGTACACCTGCGGCGTGCCACCGCGGTTCGAGACGAAGGCGAGGCGCTTGCCGTCGGGGCTCCACGAGGGCGAGGTGTTGATGAAGAACGGCGTGTTGGTGAGCTGCCGCGGTGAGCTGCCGTCGGCGGCGGCCACGAAGATCTGCGCGCTCTCACCGTCGGCGAGCGAGTAGGCGACGCGGCGGCCGTCGGGGCTGAACGCCACGCCGGTGGCCATGCGGCCCGAGGCGACCAGCACCTTGGGCGCGGCGGCGTTCTTCGACACGAACAGGTCGGGCTTGCCGCTGCGAAACGAAGTGAACGCGACGCTGCCGTCGGGGCCGATGGTGGGCAGGGTGTTGATGCCGCCGATGCCGATGCCCACGCCGCTGCGGCCGTCCCAATCGGAGAGCCAGACGTCTTTGCCGGCCGGCGTCTTGCGCGCCCAGGCGATCTTGGTCTCGAAGGGGCCGGTCTCTCGCGTGTAGAACTTGTAGAGCGCGTTGGCGAGCTTGTGGGCGAGCTTGCGCACGTCTTGCTTGCTCGACGACTCGGAGGCCTTCAGCTCTTCTTTGCCGGCGGCGACGGTGAACAGGCGCAGGTCACCGCGCACCATCTCGCCGTCGATCGACAGCTGAGCCTTCACCAGCGCGTCGGCGCCGACGTTGCTCCAGTTGGAGAAGTTGATGCTCGAGGCGGTGACGCCCTCTTTGGCGTCGGCGAGGTACGACTTGCGGTCGAGCAGCTGGAACAGCCCGCACGCCGCGAGGTCGAACTTGAGCGCGTCGTCGAACTCGGCGGCGAGCTTCTTCGAGCCATCGTCCTGGGTGAGCGGGGCGGGCAGGGCGATCGGCAGCGGGCGAAAGTTCGCGCCGGAGATCTCGATGATGGGCGCCTGACCCAGCGTCAGCAGGAGAATCGCAGTCGAAGCAATCATGGCGGGCACTCTAAGGCTTGAAGCGCAGGGGGACCCCTTTATTCTTCAGCGTGTCCTTGAGGTGCACAGGAGGCGGCCCGAACGGCGCCGCCTTCTTGATCGCGCCGAGCACGGCACCGTCGAACACGTCGTTGCCCGAGCTGTGGGTGAGCTTCACCTCGAGCAGGTTGCCGGCGGCGTCGAGGCGAATCAGCACGTCGGCGGTGAGGCGAATGCGCTCGGACTCGGGAATGGTGTTGGAGACGTCGTAGTTGCGGCGCACCGCACCGCTGATGACGCCGAAGTACTTCTCGCCCTCTTGCTTGGCGGAGTCGCCGTTGGGGTCGCCGTTCTCTTCGCCCTCGAGCTCTTCGGGTTTGGCGGTCTTGTTGAGCGCGTCGAAGAGCGACTTCTTGGCGTTGGGCTGCGGCTTGTCGGAGGTGACCTTGGGCTTCGGCTCGGGCTTGACGTTGGGAGTGGGAATCGGGACCTTGGCCTCGGCGGGCGGCGGCGGCGCCTCGGGCTCTTTGCGCGGCAACAGCTGCTCGTCGCGCTTCTTGCCCTGGCGCACCAGCGAGGCGGTGATGGGCTTCTGATCGAGGTCGACCCGCGGCGTCTCGTAGAGCCACGAGAGCACCATCATGAGCGCGACCACCGCCGCATGCGCACCGACCGAGACCAGCATGAACGTGCCCATCGACGAGGGGCGGTTCGAGAGCAGGCTCTGGTACGGCGCGGTGGTCATACGGAATTCAGATCAGCGCTTGTCCTTCTCTTTTTGACTCCGGCCAGCGCCGACCGGGTCCGTGATCATGCCGACATTGGTGATGCCGGCGCGCTGGGCCGAGGCCATCACCTCGACCACGATGCCGTAGGCGAGGTCGCGGTCGGCGTGCAGGTAGACCTCTTTGTCTGCCTGGGCCTTGGCGTTGGTCTTGAGCTTCTCTTCGAGCTCGCCGAGCGGGACCTCGGTCTCGCCGATGAAGACGCGCTTCTTCACGTCGACGGTGATGACGATCTTCTTGTCGTTGGCTTCGACGGGGGCGGCTTTGGTCTCGGGCAGGTTCACCTTCACGCCCTGCTGAATGAGCGGCGCGGTGACCATGAAGATGATGAGCAGCACGAGCATGACGTCGACCATCGGCGTCACGTTGATCTCGCTCAAGGTGGTGCGCCCGTGGCCACCACCGCCTGACGACATTCCCATTACTTGAAGAAGTGCCGCTTCACGATGTTGAGGAAGTCGTGGGAGAAGTTCCCCATCTCCGAGTCGAAGACGCGGATACGGGCCACGAACGAGTTGTAGGCGACCACCGCGGGAATCGCGGCGAACAGCCCGGCGGCGGTGGCGAGCAGCGAGTTGCCGATGGGCGCGGCGACGGTAGCGATGGTGGCGTTGCCCTTCTCGGCGATCTCGTTGAAGGCGCCCAAGATGCCCATCACGGTGCCGAACAGGCCGACGAAGGGAGCGGTGGCGCCGATGGTGCCGAGCGAGGCGACGCGCGCCTCGAGCTCGGTGAGCTCGGCGCTGGTGGCGCGCTGCAGCGCGCGCTCGACGTTCTCGATGCCGCCGAGGCGCTCGGCCATCGCGCCCTCGTCGGCCTTCTTGCCCTGCGCGAGCTTGGTGAGCTCTTCGTAGCCGGCCTTGAACACCTTGGAGAGCGGCGACGACTTGAGCTTCTGGGCCGACCCGTAGATGGCGTCGAGGCGAGAGGCCTTCCAGAAGACGTCGAGGAAACCGACCGACTGGGCGCGCGCGCGCGACAGCTGTAGGTATTTGGCGGCGATCAGGGCCCAGCTGTAGGCGGAGGCGAGGGCGAGCACGACGAGCACTCCCAGCTCGACCACCGAGGCGCTCTTGAGCGCGTCGACGTAGTTCAACGAAGCGAGCATGCGGCTGCGAGCCGTAACACCGCTGCAGCGATCAATCCAGGCTTCTTCAGGCAACAGACCGTAAGTCGCTTGAATGAAAATGGGGCGTTAACGTCTGTGGTCGCTCAGGAGGCACACACATGAACCTTCGGTCCGTGACTGCTGCTTTGGCGCTGTTCCTCGCGATGCCGCTCACCGGCTGCATCATCGTCGACAAGACGCCGAGCACCACCGGAACCGCGGCGTTGGTGTGGACGTTTCCTCCGAACTCGGCGGCGTCGAACCCGACCTGCGCGCAAGCCGGAGTGACGAAAGTGTTCGTGAGCATCGATAACGGCAGTTGGGTCGAGTACGCGTGCGCCGACGGTCAGACGACGGCGGGGGTGAGCTCGCCCTTGCTGTCGGTCGGGACGCACAGCATCGCGCTCTCAGCCACCAACTCGATGGGCTACGAGTACTACGCGAAGAGCTCGAGCCTGCCGATCTCGGCCACCTCTTCGCTGCAGCAATATGATCTCGACTGGGCGGTGGGGGGCGCGACGGTGCACTGGGTGGTGACCGATGCGTCGGGCTCGGTGACGCAGACCTGCGGGCAGTCGGGCATCGATACGGTGTACGTGAACTTCAGGGACAGCGCCGGCAACCTGGTCTACGAGGGCGCCGGTGACCCCGAGCCGTGCTCGGCGGGGGCCATCGTCTACAGCTTCATCAAGCCCGGAACGTACGACGTGTTTCTGGGGGCGAACGGCGCGGGGTCGAGCTCGTACGAGTCGAGCCGCCTGTCGCCGCCCCGGGTGACGATTCAGGCCGGGGTGTTTCCGAGCATGAGTGAGGGCCCGACCCTGCTGTTGCGGCGGGTTCAGTAGCCCCTTACCCGTCGCGGGGCCGGCTCGAGCGCGGGTCCCCCCTGGGCCGCGGTGTTTTTGGCACGGTGCGTGTTACAGAAGTTCGACATGCGTCACGACCGCCACAGTCCCATCGGGGTGTTCGACTCGGGTATCGGGGGGCTGACGGTCTTGAGGGCGCTGCAAGAGCGGCTGCCTCAAGAGAGCACGGTGTACCTGGGCGACACGGCGCGGGTGCCCTACGGGACGAAGTCGGGTGACGTGGTGACGCGGTACTCGGTGAAGAACGCCGAGGCGCTGATGGAGTACGGCATCAAGCTGCTGGTGGTGGCGTGCAACACGGCGTCGTCGGTGGCGATACCGACGCTGCGCAAGACGCTCTCGATTCCGGTGCTGGGGGTGATCGAGCCCGGTGCGCGCGCGGCGGCGCAGGCGACCAAGAATGGCCACGTCGCGGTCATCGGGACACCCGGCACCATCAAGTCGGGGGCGTACCAGCGCGCGCTGCAGGCCGAGCTGCCGAACGTGAAGGTCGAGGCGCTGGCGTGCCCGCTGTTCGTGCCGCTGGCCGAAGAGGGGTGGGTCGAGGGCGAGGTGCCGACCGCGGTGGCGCAGAGGTACCTCGCGGGGCTGAAGGGTACCGGCGTCGACACGCTGGTGCTGGGGTGCACGCACTACCCGCTGCTGTCGGACGTCATCTCGCAGGTGATGGGGCCGCAGGTGACGCTGGTCGATTCGGCCAAGGCCACCGCGCAGCGCGCCGCAGAGCTGCTGGGCGAGCGCGACCTGCTCAAGACCGGGTTGTCATCGGTCGAGCGGCACTACCTGGTCACCGACGTGCCCGATCGCTTCGTAGAAGTGGGCGGGCGGTTTCTGGGGCGCCCGCTCTCGGGCGCGCGGCAGATCGACCTGAAGTTCGGGTGACGCGCCTTCAGGTGCGGTGAACGGCGGGGTGCTCTTCGGCCGGCACCACTTCGACCGGGGCGGGGGCGATCGCGATGGCCGCATCGATGCCGATGTCGTCTTGGCGGGGAATCGCGCCGGTGACCGCGGTCACGATGCGCTCGAGCGTCGGGTAGAACTTGATCTTGAGGAACAGCCAGTTCAGCCACCCGGTGGTGATCGAGTAGTACGAGTTGAACGGCGGGGTGTGGTGAATCTGGTGGTGCGCGGGCGGGAGAATCAGGTGGCACTTCTGCAGCCAGGTCACCACGCGGGGGCAGTCGTCCATGTGCGCCCACTTGTGAATCTGGTTGGTCATCATCACGAAGAAGATCATCGACGCGATGGCGATCGAGCCGAACAGGCACCAGTGGTACCAGGTGCTGGCGCGGTCGTACGGCATGGACGCGGCGCCGATGGCCCAGGGCACCGAGATCATGCAGTTCGCGCCGTTGGTCTCGATGTAATCGTGGTGCGTCATCGCCTTCTGGTCGACGTGGTGCTCACGGAAGGGGCGCAGCAGCGCCTTGCCGATGACCGGCATGTCGGTGCGGCCCCAGGTGTCGGCCAGCCAGTGCACGAAGCCCGAGGTGAAGTCGGCGAGAATGAAGCCCACCAGCACCGCGCTGAAGACCAACCAGGGGCTGGTGCCGGCGTGCGGCCAGACGCGCCACACCATGACGGCCATCAGCGCCCAGAAGCTGGTGATGCTGCCGATCTCGACCCAACGGAACCAGCCCTGGTAGCCAGAGGCCAGCTCCTTCGCGTCTTGCATCTTCAGCTTGGGGGTTCTCATGCGCGGCTCCGAAATAGTGCAGGAGCGAAGGTTATCGCAACCCGCCACTGCCTGAAGTCATGGGTTTGTCATGGCTTCCGGCCGCCCACGAAGCCCAGGCCGAAGCGCCCTTTGACGCACAGGTGGCCACCCGTGACCGAGCTGTCGGAGGGCGAGGTGACGCGCACGATGGCGTTGTCCTGTACGCGCAGGGTGAGGGTGCAGCCCACGCCGCAGTAGGGGCAGATGGTGTCGGTGACGGTCTGGCGCGACTCGTCCCACTTTCCGGCTTCGCGCAGATCGAACTCGGTCTTGAACATCAGCGCGCCGGTGGGGCAGACGCCGACGCAGTTGCCGCAGAACACGCAGGCCGAGTCGCCGAGCGAGGCCTGGTGCTCGGTCGCGATGCTGGCCTCGAAGCCGCGGCCTGCCACCGCGATGGCGAACGTGTTCTGCGCGTCGGTGCCGCAGGCCTCGACGCATTTGTAGCAGAGCATGCACTTGCTGTAGTCGCGCACGAACTGGTCGTTGTCGATCTTCACCGGCTGCGCGACGGTCTCACCGGCGAGGCGCTTCGGGTCGGCGCCGTACCGCTGGCGCAGCGGCGCGAAGTCTTTGGCGAGCGACATGTCGACGCTCGAGCCGAGCAGCTCGAGCACGACTTTTCGCGAGTGCCGAACCCGCTCGCTGTCGGTGAGCACCTTCATGCCCGCCTCGGCCTTGCGTGAGCAGGCGGGGGCGAGGGTGCGCGCGCCTTCGACCTCGACCACGCAGATGCGGCACACGTTGACCGGGGTGAGGTTCTCGGCCCAACAGAAGGTCGGGGTGTCGACGTGGGCCTTCTTGCAGGCCTCGAGCAGGGTGGCGCCTTCGGGCACCGTGACGTCGCTGCCGTCGATGGAGAGGGTGAGGGTTCGCATGGGTTAGATGAACCTCGTCGCCGACTCGATGGCGCTGCTGGCGGTCTGGCCCAGGCCGCAGATCGACGCGTCGCGCATCGCCTGGCCGAGCTCTTTGAGCAGCGCGAGCTCTCGCGGCCGGTCGGCGCCGCCGCGGGTGAGGCGGTGGAGCAGCTCTTCCTGCCGCACCGTGCCCACGCGGCAGGGCACGCACTGGCCGCACGACTCGTCGCGGAAGAAAGCGGCGATGCGGCGCAAGAGCGGGGTGAGCTCGACGGTCTCGTCGATCACGAAGACCACGCCCGAGCCCAGGGTGGTGCCGGCCTGCTTCGCGCCCTCGAGGCTCAAGGTCATGCCCGTCTGCTCGGGGCCGATGAAGGTGCCGGCGGCGCCGCCCATGAGAATGGCCTTGATCGGCTGCTCGGTGCCTCCGGCGAGCTGGAGCAGCTGGTCGAGCGTGATGCCGAGCGGCACTTCGTAGACGCCGGGCTGTCGGACCTTGCCGCTCACGCAGAAGAGCTTGGTGCCGGTGCCGTAGGCCTTGGCGCCGTCGCGCACGATGTCGAGCGCGGCCACCAGCGTCTCGACGTTGTTGATGGCGGTGGGGTGTTGGAACAGGCCGCTCTGCACGGGGAAGGGCGGCTTGCTGCGCGGCTCTCCGCGGTAGCCCTCGATGCTGGCGAACAGCGAGGTCTCTTCGCCGCAGATGTACGCGCCGCCGCCGCGGCGCAGCTCGAGGTCGAAGTCGAAGCGGTGGCTCAAGATGTTGGTGCCGAGCAGACCCTTGGCGCGGGCTTCGCCGATGGCGCGCTCGAGGCGCTGAGCGGCGAGCGGGTACTCGCCGCGGAGGTAGAGGTAGCCCTTCGTCGAGCCGGTGGCGAAGGCCGCGACGGTCATGCCTTCGATGACGCTGAAGGGGTCGTTCTCGAGCAGCACCCGGTCTTTGAACGTGCCCGGCTCTGACTCGTCGGCGTTGCAGACCATGTAGTGCGGGTGAGCGGCGGCCTTGCTGACTGCCTCCCACTTGCGGCCGGTGGGGAAGGCGGCGCCTCCGCGGCCGACGAGCCTGGCGTCGGTGACCTCGCGAATGACCGCCTCGGGGCCGAGCTCGAGCGCGCGGCGCAGCGCCTGGTAGCCGCCGGCGGCGCGGTAGGCGTCGAGGTCGAGGCAGCCCTGGCGGGCGAGCAGCTTGCGCGGGCCGTGGCTCCCGAGGTGGAGGGTGGGTCTTTCGACGGTCTCGCCCTTCAGCGCGGCGGCGATGCGCTGGGGCGTGGCGTGGCCGAACGACTGCTCGACGGGGCTCGCGCGGGCGACGGTGACCAGCGCGGCGGGGGCCTGCTCGCAGAGGCCGAGGCACGGGCTCTTCGCCCAGGTCGCCTGGTGCTTGAGGTTCTTCGGGGCGTCGGCGCGGTGGTGCAGGTGGGCGGGCTTGCCCTGGGTCTGCTCGAGCTCGGCGCAGAGCTGGTCGGCGCCGGCGGCCTTGCAGGCGATGTCGTCGCAGACGTGCGCGAAGGCGGCGGGGCGCTCGCCCAGCGCGATGAGCGCGTAGAAGCTCGCGACTCCGAAGGCCTCGGCCGGGGGCACGCCGAGGCGGCGGCACGCGTAGCCGAGGCCTCCTTCAGAGACGTGGCCGATGCGGGTCTGCAGGCCGAGCAGCGCGGGGAGCAGGAAGGTGCGCCGCGCCTTCGCTTCGGCGGCGGGGATGGTGGTGTCGGCCAGCGGCGGGCCGAGCACGGTGTCGATGGCCGCGCGCTCGGCGTCGGTGGCCAGCGCGTTGATGGGGTGGAGATCCATCGGGTCGCCTTTCTACCTGCTCGCCTGCAGAGCTGCGACTGCGATGAGGGTCGTCGGGTTCATCGCTGGCTCGAGACCTCTCGCCCCCTCACCCAAGCCCCTCTCCCACGAGGGGAGAGGGAGGCTCGGTTACAGCTTCTCTACCCTGATCGCGGCGGCTTTGAACTCGGCGGTGCCCGACTTCGGGTCGGTCGCGTCGATGGTGAGCTGGTTCACGTCGACCTGGTCGGGCGCGTGCAGCGTCATGAAGGTGAGCCCGGGCTTCAAGTGCTCGTCGATCGCCACCTCGACGGTCACGTTGCCGCGCCGCGAAGAGACGCGCACCGTGTCGCCGGGGTGCACGCCGAGCATCTTCGCGTCTACCGGAGAGAGCTCGATCGTCTCGCGCTGCCGCAGGGGGCTGACGTAGCCGCCGGTCTGCACGCCGGTGTTGTACGAGTCCAACCGGCGGCCGGTGGTGAGGCGCAGCGGGAAGTCGGCGTCGAGCGCCTCGACGGGCGGGTCCTGATGCACCACCTGAAACGGGGCGCGTGGCCCTTCGACCGGGTCGGCCCACAGCCGCCCGTGCAAGAACGGAGAGCCCGGGCTGCTCTCGTCGGGGCAGGGCCACTGAATGCCGCCCAGCTGCTCGAGGCGCCGGTACGACATGCCGCCGTGCATCGGAGACAGGGAGCGCATCTCGTCCCACGCGGCTTCGGCGCTGGGCAGGCCCAGCTCGTAGCCGAGGCGCCGCGACAGCTCGGAGATGATCTCGATGTCGTCGCGCGCCTGCCCCGGCGGCTGCACCGCCTTGCGCACCCGCTGCACCCGCCGCTCGCTGTTGGTGACCGTGCCCTCGGCCTCGCAGAACGACGCGGTCGCCGGCAGCACCACGTGCGCCATCTCGCAGGTCTTGGTCATCACGATGTCCTGCGCGATGAGGCAGTCGAGCCCGTTCAAGAGGGCGTGGCAGTGGCGCGCGTCGGCTTCGCTCTGCGCCGGGTTCTCGCCGATGACGTAGAGCGCGGTGAGCTCTCTACGCTCCATGGCGTGGAACATGTCGGTGAGGTGCCAGCCCTTCTTCGGCGGCACCGGGCGGCCCCACTTCGCGTCGAACGCGGCGCGCACCGCGTCGTCTTCGACGTCTTGAAAGCCGGGCAGGCGGTTCGGCAGCGCGCCCGAGTCGCCGCCGCCCTGCACGTTGTTCTGGCCGCGCAGCGGGTTCAGGCCCGAGCCCCACTTGCCGACGTGGCCGGTGAGCAGCCCCAGGTTGATGAGCGAGAAGACGTTGTCGACCGCGTTGTGGTGCTCGGTGATGCCGAGCGTCCAGCAGATCATCGCGCGGTCGGCCCTGGCGTAGTCGCGCGCCACGCGCCGAATCAGCTCGGCATCGACGCTGGTCTCTTTCGTCACCCGCGCCAGCGGGTACTGCTCGACGTTCTGGGCGAACGCCTCGAAGCCCTCGCATGCGCGCGCGATGAAGGCGCGGTTCTGCAGGCCCTCTTCGAGAATGACGCGCGCGATGCCGTTGCTGAGCGAGATGTCGGAGCCGACCTCGACCGGCAGCCAGCCGTCGGCCCACTCGCAGGTCGAGGTGCGGCGCGGGTCGACCACGTAGAGCTTCGCGCCGCGGCGCACCGCCTTGAGCACGTGGTGGAAGAAGATGGGGTGGGTCTCGCGGCAGTTGCTGCCCCAGAGGAGAATGACGTCGGTCTCCTCGACCTCGCGGTACGAGCTGGTGCCGCCACCTGCTCCGAAGACCGTCGCCAGACCGACGACGCTGGGGGCGTGTCAGGTTCTGTTGCAGCTGTCGATGTTGTTGCTGCCCAGCGCCGCGCGAATGAACTTCTGCGCCGCGTAGTTCACCTCGTTGGTGGCCTTCGAGCAGCTGAAGATGCCGACCGAGGTGGGGCCGCGCGCGTCGAGGCTGCGCTGCAGGCCCTCGGCGGCCGCGTCGAGCGCCTCGCCCCACGTCGCCTCGCGCAGCTTGCCGCCCACGCGCACCATCGGAGTCGTCAGTCGAGTCAGGCTCATGCCCGCGCAAGCTACGCCTTTCGCCCGGCACCGGCCACCTCTAGACTCGCCCGCTCGATGCTGGTCACCCTGGCGCTGGTCTCGGTGTTGAACGCGGGCGAGGTCGGCGCCGACGGCGAGTACCTGGTCTCCGACCGGCCGGTGAAGCAGATGACGCGACCCGAGCTGCAGCTCGAGCTCAAGCAGCTCGAAGACAACCGGCCGGGCATCGGTGGGCCGATCGCGATGACGTGCGTGGGGGCGGGGCTGGCGGCCTACGGCACCATCTTCTTGCTCTCGGCCAGCGGGCCGAGCGGCACGGGCGGGCTGTTCAGCGGCTCGTTTCCCGTCGGCTATCTGTTCGCCGCGATGCTCGCCGCCGGCGCGGGGTTGATCGTGCCGGGCATCTGGCTGTGGTGGAACCGGCGGGAGCCGCGGCGGGTGATGGGCGATCGCATGGACGCCATCACCGACCGCCTCGAGTGGCTCGACACCCACCGCGGCGAGCGCGAGCGGCGGCGGTACCGCGCGCAAGAGAACCCGGGTGAGGTGCCGCCACCGCCTCCCCCGCCCGGCGCCGAGAACTATCAGCTCTGAGGCAGGGCCCGGTCGAAGCGCTCGGGGTGGGTGTAGAGGTTGAACTCGCCGTTGCGCACGAAGGTGGCGAGGGTGAGGTTCATGCGCTCGGCGAGATCGATGGCCAGCGAGCTGGCCGCCGAGACGCTGGCGATGCACGCGAGCCGCGCGACCGCCGCCTTCTGCACCAGCTCGAAGCTGCAGCGGCCGCTGACCACCAGCACCGCCGGCTCGCCGTCGCCGCGCCGGGCCGGCACGCGGCCCTGCTGCAGCAGCGCCCCGAGGGCCTTGTCGACGGCGTTGTGGCGGCCGACGTCTTCGGCGGAAGAGAGCACTTCTCCGAGCGGGCTGAGCACCGCCGCGCCGTGCACGCCACCGGTGAGCTCGAAGGTGGCCTGGGTGACGCGGAGGATCACCGGTGAGCGGGCGATCAGCGCGCGGTCGAGCAGCGGGCCGTCGGGCACCGGGCCGGCCGTGGCGAGCAGGTCGTCGATGGTGCGGCGGCCGCAGACTCCGCAGGCCGAGGTGGTGAGGGTGCCGCGGCGGCTGGTCTCGAGCTTCTCGAGCTGCAGGCGCGCGCCGCTCGCGGGGGTGACCTCGATGACGTTGCCGTAGCCCTCGTCGGTGGGCTTGCCACAATGGGAAACGGTGCCCACGTCGGCGGCGCTTGCGATGATGCCCTCGCTGAGCAGGAAGCCGAGCGCGAGCCTGGGGTCGTCACCCGGGGTGCGCATGGTGATGGCGACGGTGTCTGAGGCGACGCGAATCTCGAGCGGCTCTTCGACGGCGACGCGATCGTCGCGGGTCTGGCCTTGGCGTGACATCGGCCGGGTGACCACCTTCTTGCTCATCGCGCCCCTTCGGGGTTCTCGACGTCGTGGCGGAGCAGCTCGAGCGACTGCGCGCAGTACAGGCCGTCTTCGATGCGCTCGTCGAGCGTGTACTTCACGCTGCACACGGTCTTCACGCCGGCGGGTGTCATCACCTCGCGCTTCAAGCCGATGGCCGCGAAGATGGGAATGTTGCCGTACTCGTAGAGGTGGTGGAAGCCGGACTCGAGCTTCACCGAGCCCAGGTTGGCGATGAACAGGCTGGCGTAGAGCGGGTCGGGGTGAATGAAGCCGCCGGGCAACAGGTTCCACGTGTCGAGCCAGCGCAGCAGCCGCACGCCCAGGCGCAGCAGCGGGGCGGGCAGCGCGAGGAACAGGCCCAGCTCCCGGTCGACGTGGCTCTGCCTGTCGCTGCGGCCCTCGGTCAGGTCGCCGTGAACGAGCGTCACCAGCGCGGCGAAGCCGGCGTCGGGGTCGAAGCGGCGCTTGAGCACCACCACCGGCGCGTCGTCGCTCATCGACTTCTTGGCCGAGTAGCTCACCCAGATGCCGTCGCGCTGGTAGAGGTGGCTGCCGACCACGAAGCGGTTGAGGCGCGGCCGGCGGTGCAGCGCGCGCACCGCGGCCCAGGTGAAGAGGTGAAAGAGGCCGGCCCGGGTCTCAAGGTGCTCGGCGTTGAAGCGCTCGAGAAACGGCAGGGTGCGGGTGAGGTCGAGCTCTTGCTCGAAGTAGACCGCCGACTCGGTGCGGGTCGGCATGATGAACGGCATGATTCGCCGCGTCGCGGGCACGTCGGTGACCAGGGCGCCGTCGGGGCGGCGAAAGAGGGGCATCGCTCGAGCAGACCTTAGCTCTGCCGCTCGGGTAGGGTGGGCGGGGTGAAGAAGGTGGTGCCGCTGCTGGTGGCGTCGTCGGTGCTGCTCGTCGCGGCGGTGCTGTTCGCGCCGCAGGAGTGGTTGTGGCCGGCCATCGGGGTGATCGCGTTCGTGGCCATCTTCGTGACCACCCGGGTGGCGTCGCAGGTGATCGGCGACCGGTTCGATCAGAAGTGAGCGCCCTGCGTACTCAGTAGTCGCGGCGCTTCTTCTTGGGGTTGGTGAGCTTGCCGTCCTTGAAGATCTCGACGCGGTTCGCGCCCGGGGCGTTGAGCCCCTTGGCGAAGCCGACCAGGGGCTTGGTCTCGGGCGGGTGGTAGATGACGCGAATCTTCGGGCTCGACGGCAGCGAGCCCACGTTGGCGTCGATGAGCAGGTAGACGCTCTTCTCGACGGGGTTCAAGCGCTCGGTGTCGCGGCGAACGTCCATCTCGACCAGCTCGATGCCCTGCTCGGCCGAGGTGGCGTCTTCGGCGTACTGCTTCACCTTGATCTTCAGCGTCGACGCAGCGGAGTCGCTCTTGTACTCGCGCACGCCCTGAATGGTGACCGCGAGATCGGCGCCGGTCTCGGCGGCGTCTTTGCCGTCTTGCTGGGCGAGCTTGAGGCCGCTGCGCTTGTCGTTGTCGGTGTCGATGAAGATGGTGGCGTTGGCGCAGCGGGTCTTACAGACCTCGCCCCACGGCTCTTTGTTGAAGTCGACCTTGAAGGCGTAGTCGCTGCCCTGGGGGCCCACGGTGATCGAGGTGGCGACCGGCCGCTCTTCTTCACCCGACGGGGGCGCCTTGTAGGTGATGCAGGGCTTCTCTGACGCGGCCGCGGGCAGCGAGAGCAGGGCGAGAAGGGTGAGAGCGCGCGGCGCCATGCGGTTGACGTAGACCAAGACCCAGCTCGTACGCCAACCGACGCAGCGGAGTAGAGGGAAATTTCTGAGGCCCCCGAAGGTGACACCCGGGCCAGCCAGAGGGCATGAAGTGGCCCTCGGGCGGCGTGCAGTAGCGCCCGTCTCATGGTGTAGACGAGGCCATGCTCTACGTTCGGCAGCTGGCGCTCGGCCCGATGAAGAACTTCGTCTACCTGGTGGGCGCCGAAGGTGCGCCCGAGGTGGCGGTGATCGACCCGGCGTGGGACGTGCCGGCGATCTTCGACGCCGCCGAGCAAGACGGAAAGAAGGTGAGCGCGGCGGTGGTGAGCCACCACCACCACGATCACATCAACGGGCTGCCCGCGCTGCTGGCGCGGGCCGACGTGCCGGTCTACGCGCAGAAGGCCGAGCTCGACTTCTCGGAGGAGCTGCAGGAGCACCGCTCGGCGATTCGCGCGGTGGGCCCGGGCGAGGCGGTGAAGGTGGGGCCGCTCGAGCTGAAGCTGATTCACACCCCGGGGCACACGCCCGGCTCGCAGTGCGTGTACTGCGGCGGCGCGCTGGTGAGCGGCGACACGGTGTTCGTCAACGCGTGCGGGCGGTGCGATTTTCCCGGGGGCAGCGCCGAGCAGATGTTCGACTCGCTGCACCGGGTATTGGGCGGGCTGCCGGGCGAGACGAAGCTGTTTCCCGGGCACGACTACGGCGACGTGCAGGTGTCGTCGCTCGACCGCGAGCGGCAGCAGAACCCGTACTTCAAGCTCGGGGCGGTAGGAGAGTTTCTCGCCTACCGCATGCGCCCGCGAAAGTAGCGCTGGCTGGCTAGGCGCGGCGCAGGGCGCGGCGAGACGAGGCGAGCGCGTCGATGCCGAGCGGGTCGCGGGTCTGGCGCTTGAGCGCGAGGTACGCGCCGGCGCCGACGATGAGCAGGCTGCTCACCGTCCACAAGAAGGCCCAGACCACCGCGGGAATGCCGCTGGTGCCGGCGAGAATCGCGGCGTCGCTCTGCGCGCGCACGGCCGAGCTCCACAGGTCGTCTTTGAGGTCCATCACCGCGTAGAGCGCGGTGAACGAGGCGAGAAAGAGGTTCACCGCCGCGGCGACGTCGCGCGAGAAGACCTTCGCGCCGAGCGCGAACAGCACCGCCATGCCGATGCAGAAGGCGAAGGTGAAGGGGTCGCGGCCGTAGAACAGGCCGATGGCGGCGAGCCAGGCAGCGGCGACGGCCAGCATCGGCTTGCCCCAGTTGAAGCGGAAGGTGAGCAGCAGCAGCAGCGCGCCGATGATCGACGCGCCGACGTAGCCGCCGCTGCTCACGATGATGCGCGCGAAGTAGCCGGCGGGAATCATCGACATGCAGTCGCCCGACTGGTCTGAGGCGATGTGAATCTGGTTCACGCTGCCGCCCACCAGCAGGGTGGCGAGCGCGTGGCCGGTCTCGTGGCCGGCGACCGCGAGCAGCTTGAGGGGGGTGAGAAAGGGCACCTCCCACGCGGCCACCCCCAGCACCACGCAGGCGATCAGCGCGAGCAGGCGCTTGCCGTCGAGTCGTGCAGAAGAGCTGGGCATGGTCGTTGCGCAGTGTAACTGCCGAGAGGGCAGAGGTGTTCCTTGGTGTGGGTATGAAGACCCTCAGCCCTCGAGCTTGAACGGCATCGCGCGCAGGCGCTGGCCGGTGGCGGCGAAGACGGCGTTGGCGACCGCGGGAGGGGTGACCGGCACCATCAGCTCGCCGACTCCGGTGGGGCGCTCGTCGCTCTGAACGAGGTGCGTCTCGATCACCGGGCTCTCGTGCATGCGCAGCACCGGGTAGTCGTGGAAGTTGCCCTGCTGCACCCGGCCCTTCTCGAGGGTGATGTTCTGCTTGAGCGCCATCGAGAGGCCGAACACCGCCGCCGACTCGAGCTGCGCCCTGACCAGGCCCGGGTTCACCACCTGGCCGCAGTCGATGGCGAGCACCAGGCGGTGCACCCGAATCGCGCCGTCGGCCACCGAGACCTCGGCGACCGCCGCGGCCCACGAGCCGAAGCTGTTGTGCTGCGCGATGCCGCGGCCACGACCCTCGGGCAGCGCTTTGCCCCAGCCCGACTCGCGCGCCACCCGCTCGAGCACCCCCAGGTTGCGGGGCGCCTTCTGCAAGAGCGCGCGGCGGAAGTCGAAGGGGTCTTTGCCGGCCGCGTGGGCGAGCTCGTCGATGAAGCCCTCGACGATGAAGCCGTGGTGCGAGTGGCCGACGCTGCGGAAGAAGCCCAGCGGCACGCCGGGATCATCGAGCACCCAGCGCACGTCGACGTTGGGCAGGTCGTACGAGAAGGTCGCCGCGCCTTCGGTGGCGGTGGGGTCACCCATGGCGTTCTTCATCAGCCCCGAGAGCGCGCCGCCGGCCAGGACCTTGAGCTTGCTGGGCGAGCCGGCCGGCAGCAGCTGGCCCATCAGCGTGGGCGCGTTCTGCGCGATGATCGACGGTGAGACGATCTGGTGCTGCCAGAAGGCGACCTCGCCTTCGGCGGTCACGCCGCCCGCGAGCACGTTGTAGGTCGCGGGCCGGTACACGCTGTGGCGGGTGTCGTCTTCGCGCGACCACACCACCTTCACCGGGGCGCCCACCGCCTTCGAGAGGAACACCGCCTCGGCCACCCAGTCTTGGGCTGCGCGGCGGCCGAAGCCACCGCCGAGCAGGGTCTGGTGCACGAAGACCTGGTCGGCGGGCAGCTCGCAGATCTGGGCGGCGGTGTTCTGCGTCGCGCCCGCGCCCTGCGTCGGCGCCCAGACGTCGCAGCGGTGGGGCTGCACGTGCGCGGTGCAGTTCATCGGCTCCATCGGGGCGTGCGCCAGCCAGGGCGCTTCGTAGACGGCCTCGACGGTCTTGGCGGCCTGCTGCTTGCCCTTCTCGACGTCGCCGTCGGTGCGCGCCTTCATGCCCGGCGTGCTCATCGCCAGCGCGCGCGCGTTCTCGCGGAAGCTGCGGGTCGAGAGCTTGCCCACGGGCCCCTCGTTCCACTGCACCTTGAGGGTGTTCGCCGCGTTTCGCGCGTGCCAGTAGTGGTCGGCCAGCACCGCCACCCCGTTGGGGGTGGTGACGATGTGCTTCACGCCGGGCATCTTGCGCGCCACGGTCTCGTCGTGGCGGCGCGGCGTGCCGCCGAACACCGGGCAGCGCACCACCACCGCGGTGAGCGCGCCCGGCACCTTCACGTCGATGCCGAAGACGGCCTTGCCGTTCACCTTGTCGCGCGCGTCGAGGCGGTCGACGCTCTGCCCGATGACGGTGAAGTCTTTCTTCTTCAGCTCGACCCGGCCGGGGCTCTGCTCGGCGGCGGCGGAGGCCAGCTCGCCGTACGAGGCGCGCTGCCTCGACTCGGGGTGCTCGATGAAGCCGTCGCGCGCCACCACCGAGGTGAGCGGCACCTTCCACGACTGGGCGGCGGCGGCCTTGAGCATCTCGCGCGCGGTGGCGCCGGCCAGGCGCAAGGGCTCCCACGAGGCCCTGGTGCTGGTGCTGCCGCCGGTCATCTGCATGCCCATGGCGGGGTTGGCATAGCGGCGATCGGCCGGCGCGAGCTCGACCACCACCTTCTTGGGGTCGACCTCGAGCTCTTCGGCCACCAGCTGCACCGACGAGGTGATGACGCCCTGGCCCATCTCGGCGGGCCAGATGAGCACCGTGATCTCGTTCGCCGGCGACACCTTCAGCCACGCGTTGGGCACGAAGTCTCTCGGCTCGGCCGCCCGCGCATGGGGAATGCGGAAAGCGATGACCAGGCCGGCCGCCTTCACCAGGTCGCGGCGCGAGAGGCTCATCGCTTGCCTCGGCCGGCCGGGGTCGCGCTCGCGGCGCGGTGAATCGCCTTGCGAATGCGCGGGTACATGCCGCAGCGGCAGATGTTGCCGCTCATCGCCGCGTCGATGTCTTCGTCGCTGGGCTTCGCCTTGGCCGCGAGCAGCGCGCAGGCGCTCATGATCTGCCCCGACTGGCAGTAGCCGCACTGCGGCACGTTCTCGGCGACCCACGCGGCCTGCACCGGGTGCAGGGTGCCGTCGGGCTTCTCGAGCCCTTCGATGGTGGTGACCTCGCGGTTGGCCGCCGCGCCGAGCGGAGTCACGCAGGCGCGGGGGGCCACCCCGTCGAGGTGAATGGTGCAGGCGCCGCAGAGCGCCATGCCGCAGCCGAACTTGGTGCCGGTCATGCCCAGCACATCGCGCAACACCCACAGCATCGGCATCGCGGGGTCGGCGTCGACTTCGAGGGGCTTACCGTTCACCTTGAGGCGCATCGCCATGGGGGCGCGTTCTACTTCAGGCTGCTACAGCCGCGCGCCTTTCAAGGTAGGGAAGGCGAAGGTCCCTGCCCACAAGGCACTGGCTCTACACTGCTATTACCTGTGCGAATTTCTCTGGTGGTGAGCCTGCTGGTGTCGGCTCTCACGCACGCCGCGTCGCTGACGCTCGACAAGCAACCGGTGCTGCTGGGGAAGACCGAAGCGGTCGGCGTGACCATCACGCTCGACGAGCCCGCGGGCGCCGAGGTGCGGCCGCTGCGCGTGGCGGTGAACGTCGGCTCGTTCTCGGTGGTGCAGCGGCTGGGGCCGGGCAAGTACAAGGCGACGTACGTGCCGCCGGCGACGCGCTTTCCGCAGGTGGCGCTGGTGGCGGTGTGGCGCGAGACCGGCGCCGAGGCGCCGATCGAGTTTCTCCGCATACCGCTGTTCGGCTCGACGAAGCTGCCGGTGGGCGCGAAGCCCGGCAGCGAGGTGACCGCCGAGGTGGGCGAGCTCTCGTTCGGGCCGGTGAAGGTCGACGGCGACGGGCGGGTCGAGGTGCCGATCTCGGTGCCTCCGGGGCTGCGCGACGTGGGCGTGAAGGTGCGTGAGCCGCGCGGCGGCCTGGCGAACAAGCGCATCGGCATCGAGGTGCCGCCGTACAACCGGGTGACCGCAGCGTTGGTGCCGCACGCCATCGTCGCCGACGGCCAGGGCGAGGCGCGGCTCGACGTCTTCTACGATCTCGGCGGTGCCGACGTGCCCGCGTCGCGGGTGAAGGTGGCGGCCAGCGTCGGCGAGGTGCGGCTCGAGCGCGCCGAGGGCGGGCGCTACGTGTACCGCTATCGCCCGCCCGCGGGGACCAACGCGGCGAACGTCGACTTCAACGTCACGGTGAGCGGAGACCCCACCGCCAGGGCGAGCGCGACGCTGCAGCTGGGCCAGCCTCCGCCCGACAAGCTGGTGGTGCGGCCGCCGCCGCAGAAGCTGCGCGCCGACGGCGTGGCGAAGGCGAAGGTCGAGGTGATCGTCTTCGATGAGGCCGGCCTGGGCCTGTCGGGGCAAGACGTGCACGTGGCCGCGAACGGGTCGGGCCTGGGCCTGGCGACCTACCGCGGCAACGGGCTGTACGAGCTCGAGTACGTGGCGCCGGCCGAGTTTCCTCCTGGTGGCCTGGTGCAGTTCGTGGCGACCGACGGCAAGCTGACCGGCGCGGCGAACTACCAGCTGGTGGCGCCGTCGGCGCCCAGCGAGGTGACGGCGCGCGTGGTGCCCGACCCGATTCCCGCCGATGGGCGCACCGACGCGGTGGTGCGGCTCGACGTGCGCGACGCCGCCGGGCTGCCGCTCACCGGCGCGAAGCTGCTCGCGGTGGCGAGCCACGGCACCCTGGGCCCGCTCGAGGAAGAAGGTGAGGGGCGCTACGTGGCGCACCTGCAGGCGCCCGGTGAGGTGCCCGACGGCAAGGCGCTGATTCGGGTGGTCGACTCGACCGGCACCTTCGAGCAGAAGGTCGAGCTGCCGATGCGCGAGAACCCGCGACGGTTTCTCATCGGCGTGCGCGGCGGCATCACCCACTCGCTGCAGGAGCTGTTCGGGCCGCGGGTGGGGGTCGATCTGTCGCTCGCGGTGAGGCTGGGCTCGGTGATGCTGTGGCTGTCGGGCCTGGTGCAGGGCGGCCTGGCCCAGCAGACGGTGACCGATGGCAGCGGCGGCCTGAGCTCGCGCAGCCAGCTGTGGTTCGTGCCGCTGCAGGCGCGCGTGGCGGCCGAGCTCTGGGCGGGGCGGCGGCTGTCGGTGCTGCTCGGCGCGGCGGGCGGCGCGACCTGGGCCCGGTACACCACCACGCTCACCGGGCTGCAGTCGGTGGGGTGGGGGCCGGCCGCTGGTGGGTTCGCGGCGATGAACCTCGCGGCGGGGCCGGGGCACCTGTTTCTCGAGCTCGGGTACACCTGGTCGCCGGTGAGCGGCGAGGGGTTCCGGGTCGAGACCGGCGGCCTCGGCCTGGCGCTGGGCTACCGGCTGGGGGTGCTGTGAGAACCGCCCCGCTGCACCTCGAAGCCTCTGGGCGAGGTGCGGCCCGCTTCGACTTCGGCCTGCGGCCTTCGCTCACGATGAGCACAGCGCGAATCGCGTTCGCTGCGCTGGTATGCGCGTGCTCGAGCGTGCCGTCTTCGGCGCCGCGGCCCGAGAGCGTGGCGCCCTCGCGCGCCGCGGCGGGGCAGAGCACCGCTTCGGTGCCTGCCACCGTCGCGCGCGGGCTGTACGACGTGCGGGTGGCCGACCCGCAGGGGCGCACCGGCACCGTGACCGGCGGCTTGCGGCTGGTGACTCCGGCCGAGAGCGTGGCGGCGTTCATGTTCGACCCGCTCGACGCGCAGCGCGCCGACGTGCCGTTCGTGATCGGTTTGACGGCGGTCGACGAGGTCGGCACCCGCGTCGAGGGCTTCGACGGCACCGCCACCGTGACTGCGCCCGGCGGAGCGCCGGTGCTGGTCGGCCCGTTCGCGCTGGGGCGCGCGCGGGGCTTCGTGACGGTGAGCATGCCGGCGTCGCAGGTGAGCTTGAGCGCGGCCGATGCGCTGGGCCACACCGGAGTGTCGGACGCGTTCGACGTGACCGCGGGCGAGGCGGCGCGGGTCGCCTTCGTCGCCGCACCCGAGCGCATGGCCGCGGGCGCGTGCGGCGGCCCGTTCACCCTCGAGGTGCAGGACACCTTCGGCAACCCGGCGACCGCTACCGCCGCGTCGAGGTTCACGGTGACGGTGAACCCGCCCGAAGGGGGCGAGCTGTTCGCCGACCCGGCGTGTGGCACGGCGGCCGCGAGCGGCATGCTGCAGGGCCGGGCCGACCTCTACGTGCGGGCGACCCGGGCCGGCCGCCCGCAGCTGCGGGTGGTGCCCGAGGCCTGGCCGTCGGCGCTGCGCGAGGTCGACGTCGACGCCGGGGTGGCGGTCGGGCTCGAGATCGTCTCGGCTCCGCAGGTGCTCGCGGCCGGCATGTGCTCGCAGCCGGTGGTGGTGCGCGCCCGAGACGCGTTCGGAAATGCGGCGGCGGTCGAGGGCGGGGCGGTCTTGACCGTCGAGGTTGCCCCGTCGACTGGCGTCACCCTTCACGACGAGGGCACGTGCGCGACGGCGCTGAACGCGCTCGAGCTCGCCGACGGCGGCGTCGAAGCGCGCTTCTTCTTTCGGTCGGCGGTGCCGGCGATGCTCGAGCTCGGCGTCGACGGCGGCTCGCTCGGGGTCGCCGTGCAGAACGAAGAGGTGACGCCGTGATGCGGGTGCGGTGGGCGAGGGTGGCGCTGTTGCTGCTCGCGGTGGCGTGTACGAAGCCCGGGCCGGCTCCCACGCTGAGCGCCATCGCGCCCGACCGCGGGCCGGCCGACCGCGACGTGCAGGTGACCATCTCGGGCGAGCGGCTCGCGCCGGTGCTGGTCACCGACTTCTCGCGGCGCTCGGGCAGCGTGCTCGACGCGAGCTACCAGGCGCGCCTGGGGCGCGAAGCGCTGCGCGACGTGAAGCTCAACGAAGACGGCACGCTCACCGCCACCGTGCCGCAGGGCATCTCGCCGGGCACGTACGATCTCATCGTCACCACCCCGGCGACGGTCGAGCTGAAGCTCGACGGCGCCTACCGGGTGCTGGCCGCGAACGAGGTGGGCGACCTGGTGAGGGGCTTTCGCTTCGACGCCATCGCACCGCAGCAGGTAGGCGTGCCGTTCACCATCACCGTCACGGCCATCGATCAGGTCGGCGTACCGGTCGACACCTTCGCCGGCACCGCGGCGCTCACCGACCTGACCGGCAGCGCGGTGCCCCACCAGATCGGCCCGTTCGCCCGCGGAGCGTGGTCGGGGCTCGCCGAGGTGCGCGCGCTGCACGCAGCCGACGTGCTCACCGCCACGCTGCCCAACCAGAACCAGGGCAGCTCGAACGCTTTTCCGGTCTCGGCGGGCGCAGGCGTGCGGCTGGTGTTCGCCACGCCGCCGCGCAGCGCCGCGGCGGGCAGCTGCAGCGAGGCGCTCACCGTGCAGGGCGTCGACGCGACCTCGACGCCCAGCCCGGCCACCATGGCGGTGCCGCTGCAGCTCACCGCCAGCCCGGCCAACGGCTTCACCCTGTTCGCCGATGCGTCGTGCACCGTGCCGCTCTCGGCGCCGGCGCTGGCGCCGGGGCAGAGCGCGCTCACCTTTCACTTCAAGGGCACCCGCGCCGGCCCGGTGCAGCTCGCCGCCGTCGCCGCGGGGTTCTCGCCGGCCGCGCAGACCGAGACCGTGACGCCCGGAGCCGCGAGCAGGCTGGTCTTCGTCACGCCCGACCCCACCCTCAACTCGGGCAGCTGCTCGAGCGACGTCACGCTGCAGGCGCGCGACGCGTTCGACAACCCCGCGCCGGTCGCCGCGGCGGCCGCGGTCACCCTCGACGTGATGCCCGCCCTGGGGCTCGAGCTGTTCGAGACGGGCGGCTGCGCCACCCCGCTCACGGGGTTCGGCTTCGCCGCGGGCGCCTCGACCGCCGACTTTCGGCTGCGCGGTGGAGCAGCCGGCGCGTTCACCGTGGTGGCGTCGTCGGCCAGCCTGGGGTCGGCGATGCTGCGGGTGCGCGTCAACCCGGCGGGCTTTCCCACCCAGCTGGTGATCGTCTCCACGCCGCAGACGGTGATGGTCGGCACCTGCTCGGGGCCGCTGGCGGTGCAGTCGCAAGACGCCGCGGGCAACGCGGTCATCACCCCGGGCGCGCTGCCGGTGACGCTCTCGGCCTCGCCGGCCACCGGGTTTCAGCTCTTCGACGACGCGGCGTGCTCGAACGCCATCACCCAGACCACGCTGGGCGTCTCGACCAGCACGAACATCGTCTACTTTCGCGGCACGGTGTCGGGCGCGGTGACGGTGACCGCGGCGTCGTCGGGCCTGCAGAGCGGGCTGCAGACCGAGAACCTCACCCCCGGGCCGGCCAACCGGCTCACCTTCACCAGCGCGCCGCAGACGGTGCGCGCGGGCACCTGCTCGGGCGCAGTCGATCTCGGCCTGCTCGACTCGTTGGACAACCCGGCGGTCGCCGCCGCGACGCTCACCGTCAGCCTCGCGGCAGCGCCGAGCGCAGGCGTCACGTTCTACTCTGACCCCGCGTGCACCACCCTGGCGAGCAGCTTCGACATCGCCGCGGCCTCGGCCACCGGGCGGCTGTTCTTCAGGGGCACCGTGGCCACGCTCGAGGTGCTCACCGCGTCGTCACCCGGCTTCACCTCGGCGACGCAGACCGAGACGGTGACCCCGGGGGTGCCGGCGGCGGTGGTCTTCACCTCGGCGCCGCAGGCGGTGGGCCTCAACGCGTGCTCGTCGGCGGCGACGGTCGAGGTGCGCGACGCCTTCGGCAACGTCTCGCCGGTCAGCGCGGCCACGCCGATGACGCTGAGCGCGCTGCCGGCCGCGGGGCTCACCTTCTTCTCCGACCCGGGGTGCGGCGCCGCGACCAGCGCGGTCACCCTCTCGGCCGCGGCGAGCACCGCGTCGTTCTTCTTCAGGAGCAGCGCGCTGGGCGGGGTGACGGTCACCGCGTCTCCCGCGGGCCTGGCCGCGGCGAGCCAGCTCGAGAACATCGTGGCGGGGGCGGCGGCGAAGCTCGCCTTCACCACCCCGGCGCGGTCGGCGACCGCGGGCAGCTGCTCGGCGGCGGTGACGGTGACGGTGCAGGACGCGAGCAACAACCCCAGCCCGGTGCCGGCGGCGCGCATGGTGAGCCTCACCGCCCCGGGGCTCTCGCTGTTCAGCGACCCGAGCTGTGCCACCGCGAGCAGCAGCTTCACCCTCGCCATCGGTCAGAGCAGCGGCACCTTCTACTTCCGCTCGAACGCAGCGGCGGCGTACCCGGTGACCGCGTCTTCGGTGGGCCTGACCGACGGGGCGCAGACCGAGACGGTCACGCCGGCGGCGGCCGACCGGCTGGCGTTCGTGACCCCGCCGCGCACCTCGAGCGCGGGAGCGTGCAGCGCCGTCGTCACCGTCGCGCGGAAAGATGCCTTCGGCAACGACACCCCCGGCGCGGCGGCGACGGTGGGGCTCAGCGCCGCGCCCTCGACCGGCTTCACGTTCTATTCCGACGCGGCCTGCACTGCGGCGGTGAGCGCGGTGGCCCTGGCCAACGGCGCGGCGCAGGCGAGCTTCTATTTCATCGGCACGATGGCGGCGGGCGAGCTGCTCACCGCCTCGTCCGCTCCGCTGACCCCGGCCAGCCAGGCGGCGACGGTCACCGCGGCGGCGGCGCCGACCCAGCTGGTGTTCACCACCCCGGCGCGCACCATCACCGCCAACGGCTGCTCGGCGGCGCTTTCGGTGCAGTCGCGCGACAGCTTCAACAACCCGCGCTCGGTGAGCGCGTCGACGCCGGTCGCGTTCGGCGGCGCCTCAGCGACCTTCTACTCGGACGCGGGGTGCACCGCGGCGGTGACGCAGCTGTCGATCGCGGCTTCGGCCGACACGGTGACCTTCTACTTTCGCGCCACCGCGGCGGGCCCGCTGCCGGTGATCGCGACCGCCGCGGGCCTGAACCCGGCGAGCCAGACCCAGACGGTGACCGCGGCCGCGCCCGACCGGGTGGTGTTCACCTCGGGCGCGCAGACGCTCACCGCGGGCGGCTGCAGCGCGCTGGCCACGGTGCAGCCGCGCGATGCGTTCGGCAACCCCTCGGCCCCTGCCGTGGCGCAGACCGTGGCGCTCACCAGCGGTGCGGGCGTCACCTTCTACTCCGACGCCACCTGCACCGCGCTGGTCAGCAGCACCACGCTCAACGCCGGCGCGCTGTCGGCGGGCTTCTACTTCAAGGGCACCCAGGCCGGCGTGCGCAGCTTGAGCGCCGCGGTGACGGGGTGGGTGGCGGGCACGCAGAACGCCACCTTCAACCCCGCGGGGGCGACGCAGCTGGTGTTCACCACCCCGGCGCGCAGCGTGGCCGCGGGCGCGTGCTCGGCGGTGCTGACCGTCGAGGCGCGCGACACGTTCGGCAACACCACCACGGTGGGGCCGGCCACCAACGTGGCGCTGGCGGCGGCGCCTGCGGCGGGCTTCACGTTCTGGTCGAACGCGACCTGCACCACCGCGGCGGGCACACCGCAGATTCCCGCCGGCGGCAGCACGGTGAGCTTCTACGTGCGCGGCACGGCGGTGGGCACGGTGGGGGTGACCGCGACCGCGGCCGGCCTGCCCGGGGTGAGCCAGAACGTGACGGTGACCGCGGGGGCTGCGGCGGCGGTGGTGTTCGTGACCCCGGGGCGCAGCGCGGTGGCCGGCACCTGCTCGCAGGTGCTCACCGTCGAGCTGCGCGACGCCTCGAACAACCCGACGCCGGCGCCGGGCGGCGGCACGGTGCTCAACCTCGCCGCGGCGCCTGCGACCGGCTTCGCGTTTCACCCCACCACCGGGTGCGGTGGCGCGGTGGCGTCGGTGACGGTGGCGGCGGGCGCGACCCAGGCCTCGTTCGCCTTTCGCGGCACGTCGGTGGGCACCATCGGCGTCACCGTCTCGGGCGCGGGCCTGACCTCGGCGAACCAGAACCAGACCGTGACGCCGGCGGCGGCGGCCAGCTTCGCGTGGGACCCGGTGGGCAACCCGCGCGCGCTCAACACCGCGTTCGGGGTGACGGTTCGGGCGCGCGACGCGTTCGGCAACGCGGCCACCGCGTTCACCGGCACCGCGGCGCTGAGCATGGGCCCGGCCGGCACGGTGAGCTGCACGTCGGCGTGCACCAACGCCACCACCACCGACGTGTTCGCGGCGGGGGTGTGGTCGGGCACCGTCACCCTCACCACCTTCGCGGCGGTGGGCAGCGGCCGCTCGCTCACCGCCACGCAAGGCGCGGTGAACGGCACCTCGAACACCTTCACCGTGACGGGGCCCGCGGCGCGCACTCCGCCCATCGCGCGCTTCACCTGGAGCCCGGCGGTCATCGACACCGGCGGCACGGTGAGCTTCGACGCCTCGCCGAGCAGCGACTACCAGACGCCCTCCGCGCAGCTGCAGGTGACGTTCGACCCCGAGAACGACGGCAACTTCAGCGCGTTCACCACCACCAAGACCTTCAGCCACCGCTACAACACCGCCGGCCTGTACCGGGTGCGCATGGAGGTGCGCGACACCGACGGCGACATCGACTACCGCTCGGGCTGGGTGCGCGTGCTCAACCCCGGCGACCCGCGCTGCACGGTGAACACCGCCAGCGACGTCGACGACGGCGCGAGCAACTGCACCAGCGCGTTCGGCACCGACGGCAAGCTCTCGCTGGCCGAGGCGATTCGCATCTCCAACGGTACCGGTCAGCTCGAGAACATTCTCTTCGCCAGCACCATGACCATCACCAGCACCGGCAGCTACACCATCAGCGCCGACACCGACGTCTACGCGCAGCCGGGGGTGATTCTGGTGGGCAAGACCATGCAGGTACCCAACGGCACCACGCTCAACATCTTCGGGCTCGAGATGTCGGGGCAGACCTCGCCGTTCTTGCTGAGCGGCAACGGCAACGTGACGCTGACCGACGTCTACTTTCACAACATGGCGGGGGTGCGCTCGACGCAGGGCACGCTGACGCTCGAGCAGGTGCGACTGGCGAGCTGCACCGGGCCGTGTGTCGAGAAGCAGACCAACACCACCGGGGTCATCAACCTGCGCTACTCCGAGCTGCGGGCTTCTCCGTTGCAGCCGGCGGTGCAGATCTCGGGCTGCCCGGGCACCGGCACGGTTCTGGACATGTTCTCGAACACCATCACAGACTTCACCTTCGGCGTGAGACTGCAATGCAACGGCACGGCGCTGGTGCGGCACAACACCTTCGACCAGGTCGCCACCGGCGTGGCGTACGCAGCGGGTGCCGGTCACGTGCTGCAGAACAACATCTTCACCAACAGCTCGACCACTGCCGCGACCTGCGGCACGGCGGCGTTCACCACCAAGAGCCACCACCAGCTGTTCGGCAATGCGTCGAACGGGTGCGTGGCGGGAGACCCGAACACGCTCACCTCGGATCCGCAGTACGCGTTCGCGTCGGCAGACGACCTGCGCCTGGCGTTCGGCAGCTCGGCGATCAACTCGGCGTTCGACACCGGGCTCGACGTCTGCCTCGGCTTCCCCGGCAACTTCGAGGGCAGCGGGGCCGACCGCGGCGGGCGGGAGTCATACTGATGCGGCGAGCCTGGGTGGTGCTGCTGGTGGTCGCGGCGGCGTGCGGCGAGAGGAGAGAGAGCGCGAAGGCGGGCGGGCCCGATGCCGGCAGCGCGTCGCCGCTGACCGTGATCGCGACCTGCGCCGACGTGAACGGCCAGGCGCAGGTGCGGCGCGCCGGCAAGCCGTACTGGGAGCCGCTGGCCGCGGGCGGCACGCTGCGCGACGGCGACTGGGTGCGCACGCTCGACCAGACCCACGCGCGGCTCGAGTTCTTGCAGGGCGGCAGCCTCGAGCTGTCGGAGAACGCGGTGGTGGTGGTCGAGCTGCCGAGCGCCGCCGAGCTGCCGGCCGGCGTGGCGCCCACGTCGCCGCGGGTGTCGGTCGCCGCCGGTGAGGTGCAGGCGGTGCCGGCGCCGGGCAAGGAGGCCGACGAGCTCGCTCCGCTGCTCATTCGCACCGCCGACGGCAAGACGACGGTGCTGCAGCCGGTGAAGGGCGCGGGCAAGACGGCGTTTCGCCTGAGCGCGTCGGATGCGGGCGTGGCGGTGAGCGTGTCGCGCGGCAAGGCGACCCTGCGCTCGGGCGACAGCCAGGTGGCGCTGTCGGCCGGCAACGCGGCGGTGCTGGGTACCGAGGCGCCGCCCGCGGCGGTGCAGCTGCCCGATTTTCCCGCCAGCATCGCGCCGGGCATCGACGCGCGGGTGCTCTTCGAAGAGGGCGTGACGAACACCCGGCTGCAGTGGGGGCCGGTGCCGGGGGCGGCGGGTTACCGCATTCAGGTGGCGCGTGACTTCTCGTTCACCATTCAGGCGCGCATCATCGACCTGACGCTGACGTCGTTCGCGCTGCGGCCCGAGAGCAAGGGGCTCTACGTGTGGCGCGTGGCGACCAAGGGGCAGGGCGGGGTGGTGGGCGAGTACGGCTTCGCGCGGCGCATCTTCTTCGAAGGTGAAGAGCCGAAAGATCTGCTGCTGGGCCCGGAAGACGCCACCACCGTCACCTTCGCCGGCTCGCCGCCCAACGTCTCGTTCACCTGGGTGGGGGCCGACAAGGGGCCCACCTACCGGCTGCTCATCTCGAAGGGGGCAGACCCGCAGAACGACGCGCTGATCAGCGTGGCCACCACCGCGCAGCGGCTCGACATCGCGACCCTGGGGGCCGGCGAGTACCGCTGGGGCGTGTACATCGACGGCAAGGTCTTGAAGCCGCTGTTCCTGAAGCCGCGCAAGCTGACGGTGAAGGCCGTGCCGCGCGCGTCGGTGAAGACGCCGAACAAGATCAACAAGTGGGAGTGAGGCTCGGCTCGGGCGCGCTCAGGGCGCGGGGCGCGGCTTGCTGCGGTCGCGCACGCGGGCCTCGGCGGCCTTGAGCTTGTCGGCGACTCCGGGGCGGTCGGGGTCGGCGAGCAGCAGGGCCTGCAGGTGCACCGCGGCCTCGGCGTCGTCACCGCGGGCGAGGGCCTTGTCGGCGAGCAGCTGGAAGACCTGACCCAGCGATTGCGAGCGCTGCAGCACGCGCCCGTCTTGGGGGCTCAGGGCGCGCGCGGCGGCGAGGTGATCGAGCGCGGTGTCGCCGCCGGGACCCGAGAGCGCGCCCGAGGCCACCCGCTCGTCGTACCAGGTGAGGTGGGCCGAGAGCTCGCGGGCCTTCGACCACACGCCGGCCAGCCCCCAGCCGCCCAGGGTCAGCACCAGCACCGCCGCCAGCGCGAGGCCGCGCGCCAGCCACGGGCGTCGCGACAGGCTGCGCGCCATCGACGAGCCCACCACCGCGCGGCGGAGGTTGGAGATGGGCCCCGGGGCGCCGGTGCCGACGACCGGCCGGGCGGCGCGCGCCTGCAGCACCGCGGCGTCGAGGCGCTTCTTCTCGTTCTCGAGATCGACCTCGAACAGCGCGCGCACGTTCTGGCTGATGTCGGCGGCGCCCAGCGAGGCGGCCTCTTGCTCGAGCGCGGCGAGCATCTTGCGGGCGCGGCTGTAGCGGCGCTGCACCTCGGGGTTGGTGGCGGTGAGCACCACGCTGTCGAGGCCGCGGGTGACGAGCGCGTTCTTCTCTGAAGGTGGGCCGATGCGCTCGCGCTTGTTCGACGAGCGGGTCTCGCTGGTGCTGCCCTCGAAGAGCGGCTCGAGGGTGAGCATCTCGTAGAGCACCACCCCGAGGGCGTACAGATCCCAACTGGGGGCGGGGTCTTGAGCGTCGAGCTGCTCGGCGGGCATGTACGAGTACTTGCCGGCGACCAGCTGCCGCTGTGCCTGGGGGCCGGCGGCGGCGACGCCGAAGTCGACCAGCTTCACCTCGCCGTTCTCGGACAAGAGAATGTTGCCGGGGCTCACGTCGCGGTGCACGAGGTGCAGCCAGCGGCCGTCGACGTCGGTGCGCTGGTGCAGGTAGTCGAGCGCCTTCACCACCTCGAGGGTGACGTGGGTACAGAACGCAGTGCTGGGCTTGATGCCGCGAATGCGCATCACCTGCAGCACGGTGGCGAGATCGCGCCCGCGCACGTACTCCATCGCGAGGTAGGGCCGGCCCTGCGCCTCGCCGAAGTCGAACACCTGGATGAGGTTGGGGTGCTGCAGCGACGCCGAGATCTTCGCTTCGTTGAGGAACAGGCCGCCGTAGGGGGTGCCGGGGCCGAAGGCGGGCAGTACGACCTTGAGCGCCACCATCTTCTCGACGCCGCGGCCCATGGTGGCGCGCGCAGCGAAGACCTCGGCCATGCCGCCGCTGCCGAGGCGATCGAGCAGCTGGTAGTTGCCGAGCACGTCGAGCGGGCGCAGGCCACCGCTCCAGGGCTTGCCCTGCGCGGGCGCCTCGGGGGCGGCCGCGGCGTGGGCCTCGTCGTGGGGGAGCGAATGCTCGCCGGTGGTGCTCGGCTGCAGCATGTCGTTCGACACCGGGCCGGCGTCCTCGAAGGGGGCGAAGTCGAGGGGGAACTGAATGCTGTCGGAGTCGAGGGCGACGTACTTCACGTGCATGCCCTTCTTGGGCTGGTCGACCAGCCGGGTGACCCGCGCGGTGCCTTTGACGCGCACCCGGCCGTCGTTGAACTTGAGGTGCAGCGAGAACAGCGCCTCCCGGGCGAGCGGGGTGTCGGTGGGCACGAACAGCCGGTTGGCGACGCGGCCGGCGAGCTCGCGCTTGAACTCGGCTTCGTCCTCGCAGCGGATCTTGAGGCGGATCACCTTGATCGGCGCGTCGGCTGCCACGGCGCGGTAATGTACCCGGTCGTGAGAGGAATTCTATTCGCCGTCATGGTGATGATCGGGTGCGCGCACGGCGCGGTGGCGCCCGAGCCCAGGGCCGAAGACAGGCCCGAGCAGCGGGTGATGGTCGCCGACGAGCCGGGTCTGAAAGTACTCGCCGAGCCGAGCGACGCCGAGCTGGTGATCGACGGGCAGAGCTACGGCAAGGTGTCGGCGATGCCCGGGGCGCTGTCGCTCAAGCCGGGCATCTACCAGGTGAGCCTCAAGCGCGAGGGCTACGAGACCTGGCGGGCCGAGGTGTCGGTGGGCGAGAAGACCGAGCAGCTCACGGTCACGCTGGTGAAGCGCTAGTACCAGCCGCGCGGCACGCCGTAGTGCTGGTACACGTCGCGGTGGTGGTAGAGGCCGAGCGCCTCGCGCTGCACCACCAGGTACCAGAGGCGGGTCTTCGCTTCTTTCAGGGTGTCGTCGGTGGGCGAGGCGCGCCACTGGGCGAGGGCGCGCTCGAGCGCGCGGCCGGCGCGGCCCAGCGAAGCGGCGCGCTCGTGCTGCAGCTCGGCTTCGATCGCGAGAGGGTCCACCCCCTGAAACGTAGTAAAGCGAGCGGGCTGATGCTCGCCGGGCTGCTGGTGTGGGTGGTGGTGACGCAGGCCGACCCCGTGGCCGACTGGGCCGCGCCCCCCGAGTCGGCGAAGCCCGTGAGCGACGCTGATGGCGGCGTGCAGCCCTTGCCCGCGCGCGAAGCCGAGGCTGCGCCGCGGTACTTTCGAGGCGTCGATGCGGGAGTCGTGACCGAAGAGGTCGCGGTCGATCTGCCGTCGCCCGACCCGGGCCGGTTCACCTGGGGCCACCTGGGGCTGATGCTGGCGGGGGCCTTCGGGCAGACCGGCTACGTCGGGGCGCGCGCCGAGGTGGGCGCGGTGTTCGGCTGGCCGCGGCGCATGGCCGGCACGGTGAACCGCGCGATGGGGCCGACGGTCGGGGTGGCGGCCGACCTGCTGGCGGCGAAGACGCAGGTGAGAATCTGCGGCGGGGCGGGGGTGTGCGGCTCGAAGTACCAGGGCGGGCTGGCGGCGCGCTTCGCGTGGAACTGGGGGGTGATCGGCACCGACGCGGTGGTGGCTCCGATTCACCAGCTGTTCTTCCAGGCGGTGGGGTTCTTGAGCCACAACGAGATACCGCCCGCGCCGCTGGCGACCGGCAACGTGTGGTCCGAGCACGGGGTTCGCTTCGACGTGGGCGTGGTGAGCGGCATCTTGCGCGGCTCGGTGTGGCCGAGGCCCGGCTCGTTCGTGCTCGCGGGCGGGCTGTACTTCGCGCTCTCGCTCGAGTGGCTGATCGTCAACACCGCCGACTCGGGGCGGTTTCGCGGCGGCCTGTCGCTGGGCCTGGGGCTGTAGCGCCGAAGGTCTAGACCGCCGGCCCGTAGAACCAGGCGGTGACGGCGAAGCGGGGCGCGAACGAGGGCAGCACCTCGTGCTCGACGCGCTCGCTCGAGAACACCACCAGCCGGTCGAGCAGGGGCTCGACGTCGTGGGGCGGCTCGACGTGCAGGCGCAGCTGGCCGCCGTGCGCGGGGACCCAGTCGGGGTTCAGGTAGACGATGGCGGTGACCCGCCGGTTGTCGCTGCCGGGAAAGGCGTCGAAGTGCCGGGCGTAGTGCCCGCCGGCGTCGTACCTCGCCAGCTGCACGTCGAAGCGGGTGAGGCCCAGGTACGCGGTGCGGTTGAGCTCGAGCCGCAGGGCCTCGAAGCAGGGGTGCAGCGGCGAGTCGTCGAGCCAGGTGGTGTGGTCGCTGCGCACCGAAGCGTCGTGCGCGCGCTGGCGCCGAATCGCCGCCGGCCGCAGCGCCACGCCGCGGGCCCGCTCGAGGGCGGCGAGCGCCACCGCGCGCCCCGCGAAGCCGTCGCGCATGTACCAGCCGCGCTCGCCGAGCTGCTCGACGCTCATCACTTCTTGGGCGCGGTGGTCTTCCACCCGTCGCTGGGCAGGGGCTTCGCGCCGGGCTCTTTCAGCTCGACGATCAGCACCTCGGTGTCGGTCTTGCCGATGTTCTCGCCGGCGTGGTTCTGCGCGTCCATGTAGATGACGTCGCCGGCCTTGAACTCGCGCTCTTTGGTCGACCCGTCGGCGAAGATCAGCCGGCGCTTGAAGGGCGCCAGCACGTACAGCACGAACGCCTCGTGGTGGTGCAGCCGGGTCTTGGCGCCCGGGGTGTCGTGGTAGCGAAACACCCGCACCCGCTCGTTCTCGAGCACCACGGTGTACTTGTCGGGGTCGGTCTGGGTCGGCGTGGGCACGCCGGCGTCTTGCGCGTGCGCCGCCGCCGAGACCACCACCGCTGCCACTGCGAGCGCTCTGAGCATGCACGCATCTACCGCGCGCCGACCGCCGGCATCCAGCTACATTGCCGCGCTCGATGATCTCCCTCGCCCTCGCCCTGACCCTGGCCGCCGACGGCGGCGTCAGCAGCGGCGCCCCGCTCGAGCTTTGGCCCGAGGTTCGCGCGCTCTACGACGTGGTCACCTGCCAGACCGACGCCGGCTCACCGGCCATCGCCGCCTACTGCAAGCGGCAAGGGCCCCGCTTCAAGCGCTTCAAGGAGCACTGGGGCCAGAAGGCGCAGCAGTTCTTGCAGTCGGTCGAGCCCGCCGAGCTGCCGCCCGAGGTGGTCTACCCGTTCGGCGGCGGTGACCTGATGATGGCGCTGGTCACGTTTCCCAAGGCGCAGGTCATCACCACGCTCTCGCTCGAGCTGGCGGGAGACCCGCGGCGCCTCAAGGCCGGGCTCGACGACGCGAAGCTGAAGAAGAGCTTCGAGGGCCTGCTCGAGGCGTCGGGCTCGACGCTGACCTCGAACGACTCGAAGAGCGTGAACCTCTCGGCGATTCAGCAGGGCGACCTGCCCGGGCAGCTCTCGATGCACCTGATGGGGCTGATGCTCAACGGCTATGCGCCGGTGTCGGCCCGGTACTTCCGCATCGAGGGCGACGGCGCGCTGCACTACTTCTCGCAGGCCGAGGTCGACGCGATGGAGGGCACCACCGCCGCGCAGCTCAAGGCGAGCTGGCACCCGCCCGACTTCTCTGAGGCGTTCGCCAACGTCGAGCTGGGCTTCGTGCCGCTCGGCGAGCCGAACGCGAAGCCGCGCATCTTCCGCCACATCGGCGCGAACCTCTCGAACGCCGGCCTCGAGAAGACGCCCGGCATCGTGAAGCACCTCGAGTCGAAGGGCACCGTGGCGGCGATGACCAAGGCCGCCAGCTACCTCTTGTGGCGCGAAGAGTTCTCGGTGATTCGCGGCTACCTGACCGGCCATGCCCGCTTCATGATCTCGGACTCGACCGGCGTGCTGCCGCGCTTCTGGGCCAAGGGCTGCACGGCGAAGACGTACGGCGCGTTCGACCAGACCTTCCTGCGCACCTGGGAGGTGCTGCAGACCGAGCTCAAGCGGGAGTTCGCGAAGCAGTCCCGGTGCGAGCTGTCGATGCGCTTTGGCTACCCTGACGGCAGCCCCGAGAAGAAGAGCCACCTCTTCACCGTGGAGTGCACGCCATGATTCGCTCGGTCATCTTCGACCTCGACGGCACGCTGCTCGACTCGATCGCCGACATCGGCGGCGCGATGAACGACGCGCTCGAGGCGCGCGGCAAGCCGACCCACCCCATCGCCGCGTACCTGAACTTCGTCGGAGAAGGCGTCGAGCAGCTGGCCCGCCGCGCCGCGCCCGAGGGCGAAGACCTGAAGACGCTGGTCGACGAGTACCGCGCCCGCTACGCGCAGCGCATGGAGCAGCACACCCGGCCGTACGAGGGCGTGCCCCAGATGCTCGACGCGCTCTTGGGGCGGGGCCTGAAGCTCGCGGTGCTCTCGAACAAGCGCGACGACTTCACCGTCGAGCTGGTGAAGCGGCAGCTGGGCCGCTGGCCGTTCGCGGGCGTGCGCGGCGAGCGGGTGGGCGTGCCCCGCAAGCCCGACCCCACCGCGGCGCTCGAGCTGGCCAAGCAGCTCGGGCACCCGCCCGAAGAGGTCGCCTTCGTCGGCGACACGCCCATCGACGTGAAGACCGCCATCGCTGCGCGCATGCTCCCGGTCGCGGTGACCTGGGGTTTTCGCGGCGCCGACGAGCTCACCCGGGCCGGCGCCCGGCACCTGGTGAAGCACCCCTCCGAGCTGCTCGGGGTATTGTGAAGCGGTCGACCAGAACGCGAGCCGGTCGCGGCGGCTGAGAAGGCGGCGGCGATTCTCGATGTGCTCGAACGTTGATACCGTCCGAGCCCCTATGAGGCTCGCTGCCGTGGTCGTGGTGTCGCTGTGCGCCGCCGTCGCGCTCGCTGCCGGGGCGCGCAAGGTGACCATCAAGAAGCGCAACGGCGAGGTGGTGAAGGGCACCGTGGTCTCGGAGATGGACACCGGGTACCTCATCAAGCTCGACAAGGGCGGCAGGGCAGTGCCGGTGAAGTACGAAGAGGTCGCCGATCTGATCGAGGGCGACGGCGCGCAGCCGCCGCCTGCGCCGGGTCAGCCGGTGCCCGGCGCCGCGGGAGCCGACCTGCCCCCGCCGCCGCCGCCACCTCCTCCGCCCAACGCGCCGGCGATGGCCGCGCCGCCGCCGGCGCCGGCGGCTGCGCCTCGCGGGCCGTGCGCGGCGAACGAGGCGTACGTCGAGTTCGATCGCGAAGACGAGCTGCAGGGAGCGGTCTGCGCCGGCCGCAACGAGGTGACGGTGGCCGACTACACCGCGTGTGTGAACGCGGGCTACTGCAACGCCGACAAGCTGCAGTGCGGTGACGCGGCCAACTGGGGCAAGGCAGATCGCATGAACCACCCCATCAACTGCGTGAACGCGCTGCAGGCCGATCAGTACTGTGCGTGGCGCCGCATGCGGCTGCCCTCGCTGGTCGAGTTTCGCGCGCTGGCGTCTCCGCCCACGCACGACGCCGAGTACCCCTGGGGCCGGTTTCCGCCCGAGACGCGGGTGTGCTGGAGCGCCGAGCAGAACCGGCGCGGCACCTGCCCGGTGGGCAGCTTCCCCAATGCGGCGGGGAGGGGCGGCATTCTCGACATCGTGGGCAACGTCTGGGAGTGGACCTCGACCGATCGCCGGCGCGACCGCATGTTCGCCGGAGGCGCGTGGAACGACGCGCACGACGGGCGGGTGCAGCGCCGCACCGAGAACGCGAACGTGCCCGAGGTGCACTTCGACGACGTCGGGTTTCGCTGCGTGCGCCAGGTGCGCTGACCGCACCTGACATGGCGGTGCCGGGCCTACAGCGCCGAACGGGTGCGGATCTACCCTGGGGTCGCATCACACCGGCCCGCGCATGCGGGCTATCGTGAGGTTGTGGCGGGCATGGGCGGTGCTGATGACGATGGTCGGAGGCTCCCCTTGTCCATCACGCCGCTGGTCCTGATCTCCGATGACGACACCGTGCTCGCGAACGCCATGGTTCGCGCGGCGCGCCACGCCGGCCTGCGCGCGTTCTCGGACACCAGCTCGCGCGCTCCCGACCTCGCCGCCCGCTACCGCCCCGACGTGGTGGTGATGGACGTGCGGCAGCTGATCGACGGGCGAGAGCTGCTCGCCGAGATGAAGCGCGACGCGCGCACCCGCGACATTCGGGTGGTGATGGCGTCGGGCATTCACGACGACGCGGTGCGCGACTCGTGTCTGGCGGCCGGCGCGGAAGAGTTCGTGCCCAAGCCGTTTCCGCCCAGCTTCTTCCGCCGGCTGGCGCTGCAGGTGAAAGAGAAAGAGACCGAGACCGGCGCGTTCGAGGTGGAAGAGGCGCCCGCGCCGCACGTGGTGCAGGCGCTGAAGAAGCCGCGGGTGCTGGTGGTCGGGCTGCCGAACGTGGGGGCCGAGGTGCTGGGCCCGTACGACGTCGAGCGGGTGGCCACCGCCGAAGAGGCGTTCGAGGCCCTGAAGCGCGAGCGGTTCGTGGTGGTGCTCACCGAGCAGCCGGTCGAAGGGCCCGGCGGCGTCGAGCTGGTGCTGCGCGCGCGCGAGCTGATGAAGGCGACGCGCGGCGTGGTGCTCGCCGATGCCAGCCAGTACTTCAAGGCGGCGCGGTTGGACCCCGGGTGCGGCTGCCAGATGCTGCTCCGCCCGTGCAAGGTCGAGCAGATCGCCGAGGCGGTGGCGCGCGCTGCCCGCGTCGCCACCGGCCGCCTCGGGCCGCTCTGAGCCCGAGAGGGGCTACGGCCCGCCGAAGCGGTACGCCTCGACCGTCGAGGTGGCGCCGAAGCCCTGCAGGGTCGCGCCGCCCGGCAGGTAGAACGTGTCGCCCACCACCGCGCCGCCGGTGCCGTGCCGCGGGGTGAGCATCACGCCCGCATCGGCCCAGCGGTCGTTCACCGAGTCGTAGATCTCGGTCTGGGGAAAGACGCCCGAGCTGACCGCGGTGTTGCCTTCGCCGCCCGCCACGATGATGCGGCTGCCGTAGATGCCCGCGGCGCTGCCGGCGCGCGCGGTCAGCATCGGCGCCGCGGCGCTCCACCCGCCGTCGAGCAGATCGTACCGGTCGACGCGCCCGTCGATGACGTTGTCTTTGCGCCCGCCGATGGCGAAGAAGGTGGAGCCCACCACGCCACCGACCAGGTGATCTCTCGCCTTGGGAAGCGCGGGCAGCGAGCGGTGCTGATCGCTCGCCGGGTCGTAGGTGGTGAAGTCGGCCACCGACGCGCCCTGGCGGTACCCGCCCGCGAGGTAGATGAGCCCGTTCGACACTCCCACCGCGCTGCCGCCGCGCTCGGTGCCCAGCGGCAGCTGCGCCTTCGCAGCCCACGCGCGGGTGCCCGGGTCGTACTCGTACACCGCGCGGTTGGCGACGAAGCCGAGGCCGGTGAGCCCGCCCACCACGTACAGCTTGCCGTTCACCACCGCGACGTTGGCGTGGTGCAGCGCCAGCGGCAGCGTGCCCGCGTCGACCCACTCGCGCGTCGCCGGGTCGTAGGCCTCGACCGTGCCCACCGCAGTGGTGCCCACGAAGCCGCCTACTACGTAGATCTTCCCACCCAGCGCCACCACCCCCGTCTCCTGCCGCGCGACCGGCAGCGCAGGCAGCGCCTGCCACCCGTACCCGGCATCGACCTCGCTTCCTCCTGCCGCACCTCCCGACGTGCCGCCCGACGCGCCGCCCGCCGCCGGCGGTCATCATGAAACCGCCGCCGCCGCCGCCCTCACCGCCGGTCTGCGGAGGGCTGCTGCACGCGACACCGACGAAGGCAAGCACCAGGGAAGAGCGCATGCCTGGCACGTACCCTGAAACGTCAGCCCTGTGCGAACGCCCATTGGGTGAAGAGCCCGAGCAGCTCGGGGCTGAACCGGTCGCGCAGAGGCCCGTTCAGCTCTTCGAGCGCCTCGGCCGGCCGCAGGCCGCTGCCGCCCACGCGCAGGTCGAACGCCTCGGCGAGCGCGTGCAGCGAGCTCACCACCGAGACGCCGCCGCCCAGCCGCTCGTGCGACGGGTCGGCCTCGAACGCGGCCACCGCCACCACCGTGCCGAGGCGGTTGAGGCGGTGGGTGAGCAGCAGCGCCGCCGCGTGCATCGGGTCGGCCTCGCGGTCGACGGTGCGCTCGACGGCGGCGGCCAGGCCCAGCATCAGCGAGAGCTCGCACACCTCGCGCAGGCAGGCGCGCGGCAGGCCGAGATCATGCGCGAACGCCATCGCCGTCGCGGCGGTGTTCGCCGCGTGCTCGAGCCGCCCCTGCTCGGTGGCGGCGTCCCAAAGGGCTACCCCGAGGTAGCGCACCTCTCGATCGGCCATCAGCAGCACCCACTCGTCGAGCGCCGCGTCGGCCGAGAGCAACCGGGGTGACGCGCCCGCCCGCAGGGCGTCGCGCTGCTTCTCCAGCCAGCCGACCATGGCGTGGTACAGCTCGCGCGCCCGTTCGGTGGCGTCGTCGCCCACCGCGATCTGGGGCATGCCGCCGAGCGCGCGGCCCGCGAACGAGAACGCGCTGATGTTGCCCAGCGGCTCGCTCTTGCCGTCGGGGTCGAAGGCCCGAAACAAGAACGAGCGCAGCTCGGCGGCGGTGACCGGCCCGGCGATCGCCACCCCTTTGAGGTCGCGCGCCCGCAGGGCCCGCTCCCAGCGCGGCGCCGCGGCGGCATGAAACGCACCGAAGCTCACCGCGCCGCCGTTGACCGTGGGCCCCGTGTCCGAGGCCTCGAGGTTCAGCCACCCATCGCGCTGCTGCACCTGCCGCACGCCCTCGCGCAGCCGCTCGATGGCCGGGTCGAGCAGGCCGCTGCCCACGTCGACGGTGGTCGAGGCGCGGGCCAGCAGGGCGAGCTCGAGACACACCCGGGCCACCAGCCGCGTGCGGCTCTCGGGCTCGGTGCCGGTGGCCCCCACGCTCTCGAGCGCGGTGCGCGCGCGGGCGATCACCGCGCTGCTCTGGTTCTCGTCGTTCGCGGTCTGCTCGAGCAGGGCGCCGGCGCTCTCGGTCTTGCGGTGCCGCAGCGCCTCGACCACCTTCAGCTTTCGCTCGTCGTCTTTGCGCTTCTTGAGCAGCGGGCTCTTGGCGCCCAGCACCTTCGCCGCGAGCTGCAGGCCGTGCTCGCCGCCCGCCTCGAGCAGCGCCGCCCAGGTCAGCTCGGCCTCGGTGACGGGCAGCTCTTCGAAGCCCGGGGCCGCCACGCGGGCCGAGAGCAGCCCGAACGCCCGCTCTCCTCCGAGCTCGCCGAGCAGCTCGAGCGCGCGCGCCCGCAGCTCGAAGCGGGGGTCTTCCAGGTAGGCCTCGAGCAGCTCTACCGCGTCGGCCCCGCGCGCTCGCGCCCGGCCCGCGAGCACCTCGACCTCGAGCGACACCGGGCCCTCGCGCGCCAGGGTCTCGAACACCTCGCGGCGGCCCTCGGCCCCGGCGCGCTCGAGCACCCAGGCGAACGCCGCGGCGGTCTGGGGCCGGCCGGCCTTCAGGCGGGCGAGGGTGAGCTGCGGGTCGGCGGCGGCGAGCGCCTCGGCGAAGGGCTCCTGCTCGGGCCAGCGGTCGCTCGCCTCGATGGCGGTGAGCAGCAGCGGAGCCGCGCTCGCCGACAGCCGCGACAGCCACGAGCGCAGGCCGACCACGTCGGCGGGCAGGCCCGAGCGCAGCCGCTCGACCAGCCAGGCGAGCCGCAGCGGGCTCTGCACCTCGTCTTCGACCAGGCGCGCGAAGCGACCGTCGCGGCCACGCCTGAGCGCCGCGCGCTCGAGCAGGCTGGCCACGGCCGAGTGGTCATCGGAGAGCACCGCGGCGTCGAGCACCCCGGCCAGCACCTCGCGCAGCGCCCAGGGCGTCTCGGCCGCCGAGTCGCACAGCCGGGAGAGCACCGCAGGCAGCTTGCGCAGCACCCAGCTCGAGCGGTCGGCGCGCAGGGCCTCACGCAGCGCCTGCCGAATCGGCTCGACCGCCACGGGAGTGCGCGTCCACCGTCGGCTCTCTTCGGCCGGTGGCTCGTCGGCCCCGAGCGTCGAGAGGGGTAATGCCACGCTCGAGGCCTTGCGCGGGCGCGGCGCCGAGGGGCGCCCAGGCGCTTCGGCGAAGGCGGGGCGGCCAGGGTCGGTCTTGGGCTCGTCTCCGAGGCCGAGCAGCTCGGCCTCGAGCCGGGTCTCGGACATGTCGGGCGGCGGCGGCCGCGCCGAGGCCGAGAACGGCCCGCGCGTGCCGGGGGTCGACTGCGCGGCGTGGCTCAGGGTGCGGTTGAGCGGCGCCGACGGAGGCGGCGGCGGCAGCGCTCGGGCTTCGGGCGCCGAGAGCGCCTTGCGCGGGGTGGAGCGCGAGCCGGCCTGCTGGGTCGGCCCGAGTGTCTTCTCGTCGGCGAGGTACGCGTGCACCAGCTTGGAGATCTGCGCGGGGCCCTGGGGCTGGCCCTCCGAGGCGATGTACTGCTCGAGCGCCTCGGCGAAGGCCTCGGCGGTCTGGAAGCGGTCGTCGGGGTGCTTCGAGATCGCCCTCATCACCGCGTCGAGCAGCACGTCGGGCAGATCCAACCGGTACTTGAGCAGCGGCACCGGCTCGGCCTCGAGCACCGCCTGAATCAGCGCCACATCGCTCGGCCCTTCGAACGGGCGGCGGCCGCTCAGCACCTGGTACAGCACCACGCCCAGCGCGTAGATGTCGACGCGGTGGTCGAGGTCGAGGCCCTTGAGCTGCTCGGGCGGCATGAACGACACCTTGCCCCTGACCCCGTTGCCCATCGCCGAGCGCGGGTCTTCGCTGATGTTCTTGGCCACCCCGAAGTCGAGCAGCTTCACCGCGCCGTTGCGCGCCACCATGATGTTCTCGGGGCTGACGTCGCGGTGCACCAGGCGGCTCACCTCGGAGCCCTCGGGCGGCACGAACTGGTGCGCGTACGACAGCCCGTGGCACGCCTCGGCGACGATGCGGGTGGCGAGGGTGGGCGGGAGCTCGGAGTTGCCCGGCTTGCGCGACCAGCGGCCCAGCTGGCGCAGGGTGGCGCCGTCGACGTACTCCATGGTGAGAAAGTAGGTGCCGTCGATCTCTCCGAAGTCGAAGACGTGCACGATGTTGGGGTGATCGAGCTGCGCCGCGAGGCGGGCTTCTTCGAGAAACATCTTCACGTAGAGCTCGTCGTTGGCGAGCTGCGGGAGAATCGACTTGAGGACGACGTGCTTCTCGAAGCCGCCCGGCCCGGCCACCTTCGCCAGGTAGACCTCGGCCATGCCCCCGGTCGCGAGCTTGCGCACGATGGTGTACCGGCCGAGGGTAGGCACGGGGGCTGACGATGGCAGAACGGGCGGGGGGCCGCGACGGAAACGGGGCGCCGCGAACGGTACGGGGCGCCCAGGCGGCTCGACGGCTGAAACAGCCGTCCACGTCCACCGGGTACGGTGTCTGGCTACGGGTACTCGTACGAGACGTCGAGCGTGGCGCCGGTCGTCGAGGTGCCGTCGGCGAAGTCGCAGTAGTCGTCGCGCGTGCCGCCGAGCTGCTCGGCGTAGTCGTTGGTGAGACGCAGGGTGAAGGTGTCGAGGCCGGTGCGGCGTGCGTCGAGGGCGGCGTTCAGCGCTTCGGTGACGTCGGCGCTGCGCGGCCCGCTGGTGTTGGTGGCGGGCGCCAGGGGCGTGACGCAGTTGCGGGTGCGGCACGGCGTCTTGGTGTCGAAGACGATGCCGGCGTCGTAGCGCGAGCCCGGCTCGATGGGGATCCAGTCGACCTCGACCTTGCCCGCGCTGAGCGCCGTGCCGTAGGGCGTGCCGGTGGCCGCGACCTGGGTGGTGGTGAGCTGCGCCGAGGTGATGGCGAGCGCGTCTTTCGACACGGCGTTGGTCTGGCACCCGGTGGCCGTGCCGCCGATGGGGAACATCAGCAGGCCGCGGTACAGCTCGGTGCCCTGGCCCAGCTTCGACGAGCGGCCGACGCGCACCCGCGTGCCGGTGTTGAGGGTGACGCCGCTCTTGGTGCCGATGGCGAAGCCGTCATCGGTCGAGTTGGAGCGGAACTTCGCGCCCGTGCAGAGGTGGCGCACGGTGAACGAGGTGCTCCCCGCGGCGGCCAGCGCGTTGCCAGCGAGGTCTTTCGCCGCGGTGCTGGCGGCGAAGGTCACCGCCGCGCCGTAGCTGAAGCCGCCGTCGGCGATCACCCGCACCTGGGTGCCACCGTCGTTCCACGCGAAGAAGAGCTGCCGCGCCGGAGTGGTCGAGAGCGCGCCCTGGGTGGTCGCCTTGTCCATCGGCTCGCTGAAGCTCGCGACCAGCGAGGGGAAGCGCGGCGCGCCGGTCGCGCCCATCGCGGGGGTCAGCCCCGAGAGCATCGGCGCGGTGGTGTCGGTGGTGCTGCCGGTGGTGAAGCTGAACGTGAACGGCGCCGCGAGCGTGTTGTTGGCCAGGTCTTTGGCCGCGGTAGAGACGGTGAGGGTGTACTGCGTCGAGGCCGCGAGCAGCCCGGCGTGCACGCAGGTGAGCAGGGTGCCCGAGCCGTCGAGGGTCGGCACGCAGCCCGCGTCGGGGCTGACGGTGAGCGCCAGGTTCGAGCCCGCGCTCATGGCTTCGGAGAAGGTGACCGAGGGCTGCACGTTGGTGCTCACCCCGGTGGCGCTGGCCGAGGGCGCCGTGCCGATCACCTCGGGCGGAGTCGTGTCGGTGCCGGCGGCGGTGGTGAACGTCAGCGTCACCGGCGCGAGCGGGTTGCCCGCCAGGTCGGCGGCGTTGATCACCAGGGTGTAGGGCGTCGCGCCGGCCAGCGGCATCGGCGGCATCGAGAAGGTCGCGGTGGTGTCACCCACCGACCACGTGGCGGTGCCCCAGTCGAACGCAGGCGCCGGGGTGAGCTGCAGCGACGCCACGTCCATCTTCTCGGAGAACACCAGCTGCAGGGTGCTCGCGGTCGGCACCGCGGTCGCGCCGCTGCCCGGCGTCGACGACACCAGGGTGGGCGGGGTCATCTCGGGCGCGGCCTGGGTGCTGAACGCAAAGGCCGAGTTGCCGGTGAGCTTCTGCGCCATCGTGTCGCTGCCCGCGACCCGCACCGTGTACTCGGTGGCGTACTCGAACGCGGTGTCGTGGGTGAAGGTGGCCACGGTGTGGGCGTCGTTCCAGCTGGCGGTCAGCTCGACCTGGGGGCTGAAGGTCACCATCACCGTGCTGGGGTCCATCGCAAGAGAGAACTCGACCGCCAGCGAGGTGGTGACCGAGACGTCGGCGGCCATCGCGGCCGGGGTGGTCGAGACGATCTTCGGCGCGCTGCCGGTCATCATCATCTGACCCGAGGAGCACGCCAGCAGCAGCAGCAGGGAGAGCCGTTTCATCGCGTCGGGCCTTTGGGTCAGGGCAGCGAGTAGGTGACTTCGAGGTACGGGCGGAAAGAGCCTTCGGACGTGTCGATCGTGACGTAGTCGCTGACGCTGTCGCCGTCGGTGTCTTTGGTCTTGAAGCGCAGCCGCACCAGCATCTTCTTGGTCATCTCGACCTCGGGCAGAAACGCGTCGACGTAGGGGCTGTACCAGCCGTCGTTGCCGCTCGAGGCGACGATGAACGTGGTGGGAGGAGGACACGGGGGCGGCGCGCACAGCACCCGGCTGTGGCCGGGTATCGCCGCCGCCGAGAACATCGCGGTGGTCAGCGTGGGGCCGTAGGCGATGTGCTCGCCGACCAGCTCGCCGAACGAAGGGTACGGGGTGCCGGTGGGCGGGCGCTGGTAGACCCAGAGCCGCGCGGTCTCGAGCTCGATGAAGCTCGCCGGCAGCATCGCCGCGAGGTCGAAGAACAAGAAGCTGCGGTAGCGGCTGCCCAGGCTGCTGTCGCCCACCTTCGCGATCGTACCGCCGCTCGAGGTCGCGGGGTCGCCGCTGCTCGGTTGGTACACGTACCCGTCGGCCGCCGCGCTGTAGACCTTCACCGTCTGGTGGTTGCGCACCTTGAAGGTGAGCAGCCGGGTGGAGCCCGCCATCGGGTTGCCGGCGAGGTCCTTCGCGGTGTTGGAGATCTGCCAGTTGAAGGTGGTGTTCGGCGGGTAGCCACCCACCGGGTCGTCGGGGTTGAAGGTCACCGTCTTGCCCGAGGCATCCCAGGTGAAGGTGCCGCTGCTCGCCATCGCCGGAGACGTCACCGCGATCGCCGCCTGGGTGGCCGCCTTGTCCATCGGCTCGGAGAAGGTCACCGACAGCGTGGGGTAGTACGCGGCGCCGGTCGCCCCGGCGTCGGGGGTGGTCGACACGATGGTGGGCTGGGCGGTGTCGGGCACGCTGCTGGTGGTGAAGGTCGAGGTGAAGTCGGCCGCCAGGGTGTTGCCGGTCGCGTCGCGCGCCTGCGCTGCGGTGAGCTTGAGCGTGTAGCTGGCGGTGCCGGTGAACGGCCCGCCGGGGTGCACGCAGGTCATCAGCGTGCCGCTGGGGTCGAAGGTGCAGGTGACCGCGCCCGCGTCGGGGGTGATGCTGAAGGCCGAGACGGTCGAGGGCTGCATGGCCTCGGAGAAGTTGAACGCGGGGTTCACCGTGGGGCTGATGCCGGTCGAGCCGGCGGGCGGGCTCACCGACAGCACCACCGGCTTCACGGTGTCGGGTGCCTTGGCGGTGGTGAAGATGATGGTGCGGCTGCCGGTGAGCGGGTTGCCCGAGACGTCTTCGGCCTCGACGCTCACCGCGTAGGTGGTCTCGGGCGACAGGGTGCCGGCATCGACCGACTGGCTGAAGGTGGCGTTCTTGTCGCCCTGGCTGAACACCGGGGTGCCCCAGTCGAAGGGCGGGTTCGACTCGACGCGCACCGAGTCTTTGTCCATCGCTTCGGAGAACGCGAGCAGCAGGGTGGTGCCGAGCGGCACGGTGGTCATCAGGTTCGCGGGCACCGTCGACGAGAGGGTGGGCGCGGTCATGTCGGGGGCGTCGCGGGTGGTGAAGCTGAAGCTGTCGGGCATCATCTTCTGCCCGTCGTCGGCGGCGACCGCGCCGCGCACCTGCACCGAGTACATCTGGGCGAAGCGCAGCGGCGAGCTCGGCGAGAGCGTGGCGGTGAGCCGCTCTTCGTCCCACTGCGGAGACGAGAGCGTCTCGGCCGGCACCAGGGTGACCTCGAGGGTCGAGTCGGCGATGGCCCGCGAGAAGTTGAGGGTGATGGCGTCGTTGACTCCGACCGCGGTGGCCGCGTTGCGGGGCGCGTGCGAGACGACGTAGGGGAGATCGGCCGGGCCGTTCGAGCACCACCCGGCGTCGAAGCACTGCTGCTTCGCCGAGGTGAAGTCGAGGCAGCCCATCAGCAGCGACGCGAAGAGCAGCAGGCGCTTCATGGCAGCACCCCGCTGAACGAGATCGCCGCGCCGCCGGGGGCGAAGGCGACTCCGGCCTGCACCACGTCGTTGCCGCCGAGCAGGAACATCGCCGCGGCGGCGATCACGCACGCGCCGCCGACCCCGACCATCACCCACCCGACGGTCTGGTGCAGCTGGCCGGCCGAGATGATCGAGTCGACCTTCGCCGCGTCGTACTGCTGCGCCATCGCGGGGGTGCGCGGGGTGAGCAGCTGGTTGTACTCGCCGCGGGCGACCGCCAGCAGCACCGCGCCGGCCGCGGTGGCTGCCACGCCCACCGCCAGCGGCACCCACGAGGTGCGCTTCACCCTCGAGGCGTGCAGCACCACCTCGGCGCCGCCGGCATGGTCGAGCTTCCGGCCCAGCTTCTGCGACAGCTCGTCCGCGAGCTGCGCGGCGATCACCGTGAAGATGCCCACCAGGCGGTCGCCGTCTTCGGTGTTGGCCGAGGCCGCGGCGAGCGGGCGCGCGGCCCCGTTCGGAGCGAGGATGCGCACGTCGAGCTGGTAGCTCTTGTCGAGCCGGGTGACGCTGCCCACCAGCAGCCCGTCGACGCCGAGCGAGGCCATCAGGTCGCCCTTGCACGAGTCATCGCTGCAGCCGAGCAGCTGCCGCTGGCGCTCGAGGCCGAGCAGCGCGGCGATCTCGGTGGCGGTGATGGTGTTGATGCCGCGGTACGAGAGCTGTTGGGCGAGGTGGCTGGCGTAGAAGTCGCCCAGCTTCTCGTCGAGGTTCACGACTTTGAGCGCGGGCACCGCGACGCGTATCGGCGAAGGGCCTGGCGCGGGGGTCTGCGCGAGCAGGGTGAGGCAGAGGCTGATCGTCACCATGGGAGCTGCTCGTCCCCTTACCAGCGCCCCGGCCCGAAGCGGAGCGAAGAGCGTACTACCGGGAGCCCCTCTTTCGAGAGGGTGCGACCTTCTGCGACCCCCACAGACCGCTCGCAAGCGCGGGGCCTGAAAAGTCACGCCGCCGACTCAGCGCCCGGGGGCAGCGCGGCCAGCCAGGCCCGCGGTTCACGTAGCATCGGGTGATGCGTCGCTCGGCCCTCGTCTTCAGCTTCGTTCTGGTGTGTTCAGCGTGCGGTGCGAGCAACGTCGCCGACGGCGGCAGTGGCGGGTCGAGCGGCGGCCAGAGCGGCGGCCAGAGCGGTCACGGCGGTGGCGCCGGCGGCGGGGCCGCGGGCGGCGCCGTGAGCCCGTCCGACGCGGGCTCGGAAGACGACGGCGGGGTGGGCGACACCGACCCCGGCGACGCCGGCAACGAAGACGGCGACTTCGACGGCGGGGTGGAGACCTACGACGCGGGGCCCGACGCGCCCGACGAGCCCGACCCGGTCGACGCCGGAGTCGCTCCGCCCGAAGTCACGGTGGTCGAGAAGACCTACCAGCTCATGCAGTGGAACATCGCCGGCGGAAAAGAGAACGACTGCCGCCCCGACCTGATCGCGCGCGCGGTGAAGCGCTTCGTGGTCGACCACGGCGTCGACTTCGTGGGCTTGAACGAGGTGTGCCCGGGGCAGCACGAGGCGATTCGCGACGCGCTGCGCGCCGCGTGGGGTCTCGGCCCCAACGTGCCGATGTCGGCCTTCGTCGGCGACGGCGTGCCGCGCATCGTGGGCGACAGCATCTACTCGCGCTTCGGCTTCAGCACCGTGATGCACCAGCAGCTGGGCACCGACGTGTACGGCAGCCGCAACCTGGTCTGCGGCAAGAGCAACGCCGAGCCGCACGTGCGCTTCTGCGGCACCCACCTCTCGGTCGGCGACGGGCCCGCCTCGTCGCAGATGCGCACCGTGCTCGACCGCCTCGAGCTGTGGTGGACCAACAATGGCGACACCGTCTTCCTCACCGGAGATCTCAACCTCACCGCGAACAACCCGGGCCTCGACCCGGTCTACTCGTCGCAGGTGAACACCCCCAACAACCGCAACAACACCGGCAAGTACCACGAGCTCGACGACGCCGACCCGGCGCACTGCCCCGGCTACGGAGAGCGCTCGACGCCCGGCACCGCCGGCGGCCCCTGCCAGATGGGCGGGAAGATCGACTTCATCTTCGCGCGCCAGAACCGCATCGTGAACGACACCTACTCGGCCGAGACCCTCAACATTCCCACCGACTGCACCGGCGCCTGCTCCGACCACCGGCCGGAAATCGGCACGGTGAAGGTGAAGGTTCGCCGCGATTGAGAGGTAGGCTGCGCCCCCCGTGCGCCGCTCATTTTTTCTGCTGTTTGCCGTGGCAGTTGATGCTCACGCGCAGGCGCGGGTCGGCACCTTCGTCGGCGACGGTGCCGCGACCCGGCAGGTCGGCCCGCTGGGCTTCGCCCCCGACTTCGTGGTCGTCAAGGCGGTCACCGCCGAGCTGTCGACCTCGCGCCTGTCCACCATGCCGGCGGGAACCCACGACCCCGACCGCATCACGTCGCTCGACCCTGACGGCTTCACCGTCGCGACCCGCCAGATCAACACCGCCGGGGTCACCTACGGCTGGGCTGCGCTCAAGCGGGTTCCCGGGTCGATCGAGGTGGGCTCGTATACCGGCACCGGCGACGCCGGGCAGCGCATCACCGTGGGCTTCGCGCCCACCTTCGTGGTGGTGTTGCCGTTGACCGGGCCGGCGCGGCAGCGCTTCGTGACCCAGCCGCCCAGCCAGTCGTACGACTTCTTCATCAGCGGCGCCTACAGCGACAGCATCACCGCCTTCACGACCGATGGGTTCGTGGTCGGAGGCGACGACGAGGTCAACGCGCTCGACGGTGGCTTTCACTGGCTCGCCGTGCGCGACGTACCGGGTCGCATCGCCACCGGCACCTACCTGGGAGACGGCGGCGATGATCGCGCCATCACCGGCATCGGGTTTCGGCCCGAGTTCTTGAACCTCAAGGGGCCGTTTCTGACCAACGCGCAGGCGCGCTACGCCTCGCTCGACGGGTTCGGCGACTCGACCTCGTACTGGATCGCGCTCGCCAATCAGCCCGACGCGATTCAACGCCTGCTGCCCGATGGCTTCGAGGTCGGCACCACCAACGACGTGAACTTCCCCGGCAACGCGTACCACTGGGTTGCGCTGTCCGCCGCGCCGGTGGTCGACACCGCCATCGTGGCGCAGCCTTTGGCCATCGACCCCAGCCCCATCGCCACCTTTCGCTTCTCGGCCACCCAACCCGACTCGGGCTTCGAGTGCCAGCTCGATACGGCCAGCCAGTTCAGCAGCTGCGCCAACCCGGTCACCTTCGGGCCGCTCGCGCTGGGCGCCCATGCGCTCGCAGTGCGCGCGCGCGAGCCGCTGGGCTTCGGCGACCCCACTCCCGCCACCTACGGGTGGACGGTGATCGACGCGGGCGCTGGAGACGCGGGCGCTCGGGACGCCGGCACCCCCGACGCCGGCGCGGCTGACGCAGGGCCCCCCGACGCGGGCACACCGTTGCCGGCCGACCGCCTGGGAGTGGGCTGCTCGTGCAACCAGGGCCCGGCGGGGTTGCTGCTCGCGGCGCTGGCGCTGCTCGCCCGCCCGCGCCGCCGCGCTACTTGAGCGGCTCGTCAGAGCCCATGTTCACCATCGCGATGATGGCCTGCTGCGCGCCCTTGCCGGCGACTCCCAGCAGCGCGGCGTAGACCAGCACCATCAGCTTCAACATCTTGAGGCCCACGATGGCGAAGAGAAGGCCGGCCCCGCCCAGGCCGGCGACGATCAGCGCCACGCCCGTGATCACCGCGGTGGTGGTGTCGCCGGCGCGCGCATTGACCTTCTTGCCGAACAGGCCGCTCACCACCGCGCTGGCCTGCGCCTCGGGCATGCCGTGCACGGTGATCATCTTTCGCGCCACGACGCCCGCGTTGTAGCCGTCGGCCTTGTATTGCGCGGCCTGCTGCAGCCACTCGATCTCCTGCTTGGTGAGCTTGGGCGCGGCGGGTGCAGCCGTCACCGCCGGCATGTCGACGGGCGTGTCGTGGGGGAGCGATCGGGGTGGCATGCGGCCCAAAGAGATTACCGTAGCTCGAAGTCGGGCAGCTGCTCCCACGGGGCCGCCGGGGGGCCGAAGTACGCGCGCAGGCTGGCGGTCACCGGCTCGTCGTGCGGCTGGTAGCAGAGCTTGAGCTTGCGCAGCCCGGTGGCGAGCAGGTGCTTCAAGGTGGCGGCATCGAAGGGCCCCTCGAGCCAGCGCAGCGACCGCGCCGCGGCGAGCGGCTCGAGCGAGGTGAGGGCGCTCGAGGTGCCCAGCGGGTCGAGCGACAAGTGGGTGAGGCGCGCGAAGAACGGCGCCCCGGCGAGCTCGCGAAGGCCCGCGTCGGTCAGGCCGCCCACCGTCAGGCGCAGCCGCTCGAGCGCCGGCAGCGTGCAGCGCGCCAGGCGGCCCGGCTCGGAGAAGTCGTTGCCGCACAGATCCACCGTGCGGGCGGTCGAGAAGAGCGGCGCGTCGAGCGCCGCGTACCCGTCGCCCTTGAGGCGCGCGTGCGCCAGCCCGAAGACGCGGGCGGTGGGGTGGGGCGCAGCCCGGTACACCGCGTCGAGCAGCGCGGCGCGGTAGCCGGTCAGGGTGAGGCCCTCGAGCGGCTCGCGCGCCAAGAGCGGCAGGCCCTCGAGCAGCTTGCCCGCGTCGCCGGTCACGGTAGAGAGAAAGCCGCGCTCGAAGGTGGCGCTGCGAATGAACGGCATCAGCGGCGCGAGCCACTCGCGCTGGTGCGCCGCGATCAGCTCGGCGGCGCGCGCCTCGAGCAGCTTCACCTGCGGCGGGCGCTTGCCGGGCTTCGAGCGCAGCTGCTGCAGCCGGCACTGCACCAGGATCAGCTCTCCGCGCGCGTCGCCGCGCTCTTGCAGCCAGTCGGCGTACACCAGCCGCGGCGCGTCGTCGTGCGGAGCCGCCAGCACCGCGTCGAGCAGCGCCGGGTGCTCGGGCGCGGCCTTTCTCCGCGGCACCGGTCGCACCTTCACCTGGGTCTCGAGATCGGCGCTCAACGTCCGTCGCAGTTTAACCGGTGCAGGTGCGCCTCGCTGCCGCCAGCAGGCAGAAAGTGCTTTGAGCTTTGCGGCGCGCTGCCCAGACTGAGCGCCGCTTTGGGGGAACTGCGACTCGTCATCTGCGGTGCGACCGGCCAGCAGGGTGGGGCGGCGGTCGAGCGGCTGCTCGCGCGCCAGCGCTACCGGCTGGTCGCGCTCACCCGCGACGCCGCCTCACCGAAGGCCCGCGCCCTGGCCGAGCGCGGCGTGCAGGTGGAGCAGGGCGACCTGCTCGACCCGGCCGCGCTGCACCGCATCTTCACCGGCGCGCACGGGGTGTTCGGAGTCACCCAGCCGTGGAGCGCCGACTACAAGAAGGTCGACGCGGCGGGAGAAGTGCAGCAGGGCAAGAACCTGATCGACGCCTGCGTGAAGTGCAGCGTGAAGCACCTGGTGCTCTCGACCGCGATGCAGCTCGAAGACAAGCCCACCGGGCTGCCGCACCTCGACTCGAAGCAAGACATCGAACGCCACCTGCGCGCGACGCCCGCCCCGTTCACCCTGCTGCGGCCCGGCACCTTCATCGAGAACATCGGGCTGCCCTTCTTCGCGGTGAAGCGCGGCAAGCTGCGCGGCTTCGTCGACTCAGACGCGAAGCTGCCGTTCATGTCGGCGCACGACGTGGGCGAGGCGGCGGCGGTGGCGTTCGACGCGCCCGACCGGTGGCTCGAGCAGACCGTCGACCTGGTCAGCGACTACGTCTCGGGCGACGACATCTGCCGCGCGCTCGAGCGCACGCACCCGGGCCAGCGGTTTCGCCACACCTGCCCGCCGCGCTGGCTGATGCGGCTGTTCGCCCCCGAGTTCTACAAGATGCGCGTGGGCGCCGAGGCCTCGGGCCGCCCGCCATTTCCCCCACCGCGGCAAGCTCGACGCCGCCCTGGCCGCCACCCACGCGATGGTGCCCGGGTGGATGTCAGTGGAGAAGTACGTGGGCAGCGCTAGATTCGCGGCCCTTCACGGCCCCCCTCACCGAAAGAACGAAAATGATCCGCTGCCTCGTCGGTAGTCTCTGCATCGCCCTCGCTGCGTGCTCCAGCGGAGGAAACGGCGGCACCGGAGGTGGCGGCGGCTCGAGCGCCGGCGGCACCGGCGGGAGCAGCGGTGGCACCGGAGGAAGCGGCGGCGCCGGCGGCGGTCAGGCGTGCCAGGCGAACACCATGACCGACGCCAACAACTGCGGTCGCTGCGGCCGCATCTGCGAGAGCGGCACCTGCAGCGGGGGCTCGTGCCGGCCCATGCTGGTGCTCGACGTTCCCAACCCGCCCACCAGCTTTCAGTACGCGAACCTCGTCAGCGGCGGCAAGGTCTACGAGTGGGAGTACACCACCGCTCCGACCACCCCGACGTTCTTCGTGTACAGCGCGCCCGCCCCGGCCACGGCGCTGACCGCGGCCTCGCCCGGCACGGTGCTGCAGAGCAGCGTTCAACCCAGCGACCCCAACCTGGGCATGAGCGCGGTGACCTTCGACGCCACGTACATCTACGAGGCCGCGCCGGGGGCCGCCGCGGGCAGCGTCTCGCGCAAGAAGCTCGACGGCAGCGAGCCGACCGGCGACGCGACGCCGCTGTTCACGCTCCCGAAGACCGACCCCGGGGCCGCGGTGACGGGCTGCACCGGCCACGCCACGCGCCCGCCCTCGTCGTACAAGTGGGTCGGCATCGCGGTGGAAGGCACCGCCGCGTACCTCGCCGGCACCACCACGGCCAACGGCGGCAGCTTCCCCTGCGACGACGCGACGGTCGTCTATTCCATCTCGCCGTTCCCCGCGACCGCGAGCACGGTGGCGACCAAGGTCACCGGCCTCGACCACCTGGGCTACATCGTCAGCGACTTCACCGTGGCGGGCGGCCATCTGTTCTGGTTCGACAACTCGACCGACAGCTCGAAGCGCACGCTGTTCACCGCGCCGGTCACGGGCGGCACGCCGGTGATGCTCGAAGACGACGTCTTCGCCGGCGACCACGCGGCCATCGTCAGCGACGGCACCCACGTGTACTGGACGCTCGCCTCGGCGCAGGGAAAGGTGCGCCGTGCTCCGCTGGCGAACCTCACCCCGGCGGCGGCCACCGACGTGGTCGACGTCGAGAGCCCCTGCGAGGGCCTCGCAGTCGATGCCACCCACGTCTACTACATGACCACCGACAGCTTTCGCACCGTGGCGCGCGTGCCCAAGGCGGGCGGCACGGAAGAGGTGGTCGGCAACATGGTCGTCCCTCCGTCGGTCAAGGGGAGCCGCCTGATCGGCGTCGACGACACGTACGCCTACGCGACCGACATCGATGGCAAGGTGTACCGGGTGTTCAAGACGCCCTGAGCTGAGGCCAGAGCTCAGGGGGCGTCGAGGGCGAGGCTGACCCCTTTGGACAGGCTCATGAACTCGACGCCCGGCATGCTGATCACCGTGCTGAGCAGCACCTCGGCCATCGGTATGGTGATCGCCTGCACCTTGCCATCGGCGGTGGCGCACTCCACCGGGTGGCTGATCACCAGCAGCTTGCGGCATGAGGCCGGGCGGTCGGTGTAGACGGTGCACGCGCCGTTCTGCCCCAGGAACACGCAGCGGTTCGAGGGCTGCTCTTTGCGCTGCCACTCGGGGCCCTGGCGCTCGCGCGCTGCCTGCTGGGCCAGGCGCTCGCGGTCGATGGGGTGCCCCTTCTTCACCCGCGCGGCCAGCACCATGCCCTCTTCGCGGGTGATCTCGACCTCGAGGTGGCAGCACGCCGAGCACCCTGCGCGGCACGACGGCTGATCGGGCCCCAGGTCTTTCATCGCCCCTTCCATCAGCTGGTGCACCCGGCGCGCGCGCTCGACGCCGGCCGGCACCGCCTCGAGCTCTCTCACGAAGCCGGCCGAGAGGCTCTCGATGTGCTCGACGAACTCGCGGTAGTGCTCGGGCGGCAGGTTCTGCTGGTACTGGCTCAACAGTGCACGAAGGGTCGGGGTGAGTCGCGTCAGCACGTGACCCGAGTTTCCGCCGACTCGCGGGCGATGAAAAGAGGCGCAGCTCACCTACAGCGCGACGGTCTCGCCCTCGGTGGCGAAGCGGTCTCTCGCGTTGCGCTTGCCGTAGGTGACGGTCACCCCGGTCAGCGCGCTGGTGTCGATGCCCTGCGCCTGCAGCTCGCGCAGCACCAGCTTCGTGATCTGCGCGGTCGCCGCGGTGGCCGCCTTCTGGTACCCGGGCTGGCCGGCGTACGAGGGCAGGTCGAGGCGAATGCGGGGGTCGCCCTTCTCGAGCGACTCTTTGGCGAGCATGGCGATCTGCCGGGCGAGCTCGCGCGGGTCGGGGGCCGAGCTTTTGGTCAGGCCCTTGGGGTAGGGGTACTGAAGCTTCTTGAGCTCGGGGCTCTGGGCGAGGTGGTCGAACACCGCCTGGGGCAGGTCGTACGAGCCGGCGGTCTGTGGGTTGACGATCTTCGGCTTCGCCTTCTCGAGGCCCTTGAGCTCGACGCTGACGGTGATCTTCCCCTCGGGCCTGGGGCTCTCTTTGCTGCCGGGCTTGAGCGTGGGCTCGATGATCAGCCCGGGAACCCGATAGAGCTTGCGAAGCATCTCGGGCAGCACCTCGTGCGACCAGTGCTCGACGCCCTTCTGGGGGTTCAGCTGGGTCTTTCCGTTCACCGGGGTGTTCACCGGGTTCACCGCGTCGAGGTGCGCGTCCATCTTGTTCACCGGGCCGATCGAGATGTGCATGCTGGTGGGCTGCGGGCCCGACTCGCGCACCGACTCCTGGCCGACGTGCAGCGCGCCCATCACTCCACCGTCGACGCCGAACTGCGGGTTGTCGGCGATCAGCCGGTCGCGAAACGCCTTCACGTCGTTGAGCTCGTACGCGATCGCGCCCGAGTTGCCGGCGACGTGCGTCTGGTAGCCGCCGGGCAGGTTGACCGGGCGCTCGCGCTGCTCCTTCTCGCCGGTGACCTTCGAGACGTACTGCCACACGCCCGCGGCGCGGAACGAGAGGTAGCTCGAGAGCAAGGTCGAGCGCTGCCCCTGGGGGAGCGCGCTCCACACCTTCTCGCTCACCTTGCTCTTGAGGTCCGAGGGCAGCTCGGCCCACTGGGCCCTGGGCGAGAGCTTGCCGTCGACGCTCTGAATGCCCTTTTTCGGCGCACCCGAGCTCGTGCCCTCGAAGCGGTCGGCGTGGCGATCTTCGGGCTTGCCGTCGACCACCGGCAGCGGCGCCGGCTTCGAGACGACCGGGGTCTCATCGACGTCGCGCATCTTCAGGGTGTGGGGAGCGCGGGGGGCGGTGGCGTTGACAGGAGGCATGACCCGTCACTGAGCAAGCCAGGGGCCTCTCGAACGCGCTGTCGAATCGGGCGCTTGCGGCGGTAGGTGGCCGAATGTCACGTGACGCTCGAATCTTTGCCGCGCTCGGGCGTAAGGGGCAGCCGATGCGGCCACTCCTCCTACTCATCGCGCTGGCGTCGTGCTCGCACCCGCTGTTGCTCAAGAAGTACGCCGCCACCAGCCCGGCGGTGCCCCAGCTCGACGGCCGCACCGTCTACCTGCAGCCGTTCACCGACGCGCGGGTCGAGGAGTGGAGCCAGACCCAACCGCTGCCCGACCCGCCGAGGTACACCTTCGCCGAGCCGAGCGCTGAGCAGCTCGATCAATGGGAGCGCGAGCGCCGCGCCCTGGGCGACGGCCTTCCGGTGAGCAGGCTGTACTCGGTGGGCGTGGTGCGCAACGGCTTCGGCATGCCGCTCAACGAGGTGTTCTCGGTGAGCTCTCCGGTGCAGTGGCTGAGCGACGCGACCCGGCTCGAGCTGCTGGCGCAGAGGGCCGTCCTGGTCGATTCGCCCGAGGGCGCCGACGTCGTCGTCGCCGGCGCGGTGAAGTACGTGCGCTTCGAGCAGTACCTCGCGAGCTGGGTGCACGTGGTGCTCGACGTCACGGTCACCGCGCGCGGCGCTCCGCCCAAGGCGACCCGGCTGCACGTCGCCGAGAGCCACCTGGCCTGGAGCGGCAGCGCCACCGAGATCTACGAGACCTTCTGCGCCACCGAGCAGAAGCTGCAGCGCTACCTGCTCACCGAGGTGGCGCGCGCCGCCGCCCAGGCCGACGCCACGCCACCCGCGCTGTGAGAACCGCTCTTGGCTCACGCGCCGTCGGCGTGCCTTGCGCTGGCTACAGCTCGGGTCGGGTGGCTGTGCACCGACGTACCGGCGGTGAACGTCGCCCATCAGCCGGGCGGCTATTCGTCGGTGGGGCGGACGTGAACGGTGAGCACCGGGCACGTCGCGTTCCGCAAGACCTGCTCAGTGACGCTGCCCATCAGGAGCCGCGCCGCACCGGTTCGACCGTGGGTGGCCATCACGATCAGCTGGTAGTCGCCCGTTCTTGCGTGGTCCAGGATTCCCTGAATCGTCGCCACGTTGGTCACCAACTGCTCGTCGACGCGATCAAAGCCGCGCGCGCGCAGGGGCGCGGCGAGGCTCGCCAGTCGCTCTCGAGCGAGATCGGTCGCGGCGACGACGTCTCCGTCGATGGTGGCCCCCGGGACGATGCCCACCATTCCGTTCGGCACCTGCATGATGTGCAGGAGCGTGATCGAGGCGCCCAGCGAGTTCGCCAGCACCATCGCGTACTCCAGCGCGGTTTCTGCCGGCGGCGAGAAATCGACGGGTAGAAGAATTCGGCTGATCTTGATCATGTGCGTGCGGCGCACTCTACGTCGAAGGTCATGGGGTGAGGAGATTGGCCCACGCCGCCGCTCATCGTCACCGATGCGTGGTGTGGGTTCGGCAGACCCGCCGGCTCTCGCCCACGACTCGTTCATTGCACTTCGCACCGGTGACGTTGCACTTTGCATGGCTCGGCAGCTGCCAATCGAAAACCCTCAGAGCGCTGGCGGTGGGTTCCCAACTTGCATCGCGGCGTTCGGCTCTGCGTGTCCCCGCTCGTCCGCTTCCTCTTTGTGCTGGTGCTCGCTCTCGGTCTACTGACCTGGGGAGCGCTCGACATCGTCAGCTCGACCTTTCGCGGCTGGTTCGACAAAGATCTTCGGCTGCGGGCTGAGTTGGCGGTCAACTCGAGCCGGCGCGCACTGACCGCAGCCTGGGAGTCTGGCAACGTCGAGGCCTTGGGGCGGTTGCTCGCCGAGGTGGCGCGCGACGAGCGCATCATGGCGTCGGCAGCGTGCGACGTCGAAGGCCGGGCGGTGGCCCTGACCGTAGACTGGCCGAGTGAGCTCTCGTGCCGTGTCGCGGCCCGCACCGTGGGCGTCGCGGCAATGCGCGGTGGGAGCATTCACCTCAGCGCCCTCATGCTCGACGGCGAAGGGGCCCGGCTCGGGACCATCGTACTCGTTCAGGATGTGAGCTTTCTCGCGCGGCGCGAGGCTCGGGCGCGCGAGTTTCTGCTCATCGCCTTCGGTCTGCTCGCGGCAGCAGCAGCGGCAGTGACCCTGGTGGCTGCCCGGCTGTCGTGGCGCGGGTGGAGCAACGAGCTGCGGCGGTTCTTGAAGGGCGGTGCGCAGTCGCGCGAGTTTCAGCCGCTGCTGCGCGACGTGCGCGAGCTCGTCGAGAAGCTCACCGTCGAGAAAGAGATCGACGGGCACGGAGCGTGGACGCCAGAGCGCCTCAAGCAGACGCTGCAGCGCCACCTGCAAGGCGAGCGCGTAGTGGTCGTTGCAAATCGCGAGCCCTACATTCACCAGCGTCAGGGAGACGGCTCGGTCGCGGTGCTGCACCCGGCGAGTGGCCTGGTCACCGCGCTCGAGCCCGTGATGCGGGCGTGCGGCGGCACCTGGGTTGCGCACGGCGGCGGCTCGGCGGACCGCGAGACGGCCGACCGACATGGCCGCGTACGGGTTCCGCCGGGCGAAGAGTCGTACGCCGTGCGGCGCGTGTGGCTCACCGCCGAGCAAGAGTCTGGCTACTACTACGGCTTCTCCAATGAGGGGCTTTGGCCCTTGTCACACGCCGCGCACGTACGGCCGACGTTCCGCATCGACGACTGGCACCACTACAAGGCCGTCAATCAGCGCTTCGCCGACGCGGTGCTCGACGAGGTCGACAGCGATGACCCCATCGTCCTCATTCAGGACTACCACTTCGCGCTCGCGCCGCGTCTCATTCGCGAACGGTTGCCGAAGGCGACGCTGATCACCTTCTGGCACGTGCCCTGGCCGAACGGCGAGCGCTTCGGCATCTGCCCGTGGAAGGTGGAGCTCCTCGAAGGCATGCTGGGCAGCAGCATCGTCGGGTTCCACACCGACCAGCACTGCAACAACTTCGTCGACGCCGTCGACCGCTATCTCGAGGCGCGCATCGATCGCGACCTTCGCGCAGTCGCGTTTCGCGGTCGGACGACGGCGATTCGCCCCTACCCGATCAGCATCGACTGGCCGAACCGCTGGGCTCGCGCGGCCGCTCCGGTCGACGTGTGCAGAAGAGAGGTCTTCGACGAGCTGGGCCTCGCTCCCGACGCCTACCTGGGAGTCGGCGTCGATCGTCTCGACTACACCAAGGGCGTCGAAGAGCGGCTGCTCGCGGTCGAACGGCTGCTCGAGCGCTTCCCTCAATACCGTGGCCGCTTCACGTTCGCGCAGCTCGCCGCCCCGAGCCGCACGGCGATCGAGCGGTACCAGCGCCTCAACGAGAGCGTCGAGGCGCTCGCCGAGCGCATCAACCGCCGCTTCGGAGAGGGCCGGTACCGGCCGATCGCGCTGCTGCGAGCTCACCACGAGCCGCCTGCGGTGTTCCGCTACTTTCGGGCCGCCGACGTCTGCTACGTGTCCAGCCTCCACGACGGCATGAACCTCGTCGCGAAAGAGTTCGTGGCCGCGCGCGACGACGAGCGGGGAGTGCTGGTCTTGAGCTCGTTCACCGGCGCGGCGCGAGAGCTCACCGAGGCGCTCATCGTCAACCCCTACGACCTCGAGCAGGCGAGCTCGGCGCTCGCCACCGCGCTAGCGATGCCGGGGCTCGAGCAGGCCGACCGTCTGCGCTCGATGCGCGCGTACCTGGCTGAGTTCAACGTGTACCGGTGGGCGGGGAGAATGCTGGTCGACGCTGCGCGGCTGCGGTCGCGCGAGCGGCTCACCGGCCGGCTGACCGACCAACTGCTCGGACTGGAGCGTTCCGCGTGAAGACATTCTGGCGCGGGAGCACAGGCAGCTCTTCTCGCAGTTCGCCGCGGCCGACCTGCTGGTCGGGTTCGACTTCGACGGGACGCTTGCCCCGATTGTCCTCGACCCCGCCAATGCGAGAATGCGTGACCGCACCCGCGAGCTGCTGAGGCAGGTGTGCCGCCTCTACCCGTGCGTGGTCGTTTCCGGGCGAGCCGTCGCCGACGTGCGAGAGCGACTGCGTGGCGTCGGGCTGCTCGAAATCATCGGCAACCACGGACTCGAGCCGTCGGAGCGCCTCGATGAGTTCGCTCGAAGCGTGAAGTCGTGGATGCCGGAGCTGCGTGAGCACCTCGCAGCCTTCAGCGGCGTCCTCATCGAGGACAAGCTGTTCTCGGTGGCGGTTCACTACCGCGGCTGCCGCGATGTTCAGGGCGTTCAGCGCGCTCTCGCTGAGCTGACCGAGAGACTCCACCCGCTTCGGGTCATCGGCGGTCACGAGGTCGTGAACCTGCTTCCCTTCGGTGCCCCGCATAAGGGCTTTGCGCTCATGGCGGCGCGAGAGCGGTTGGGCTGCGATCGCGCGCTCTATATCGGTGATGACGAGACCGACGAAGACGTCTTCGGGCATGACTCGCACGATCGGCTGCTCAGTATTCGTGTCGGTCATCGCGCGGGCTCGCGTGCCCCCTATTTTCTCGAGTCACAGCTCGACGTCGATGCCCTGCTCGAAAGGCTCACGGCCTTCCGTGAACACTCCCGGCCGCACCCGGCTGCCAAAGAGCCCGCAGCGACTTGATGACGCGCCGCCCCTCGCGTGCGAGCTCCCAGCCGACGCCCCGCCATGCCGGCGAAGGCGTACCCGCCCATCGCTCGCCCCGCCTATCGCTCTTTCTTCAGCGGCAACACTTCGAACGGCAACACGACGAGCGTGGAATACCGGTGCACCGTCGCCGGCACTTCGCGGAGTGAGCCCTCGCCGAACCCCGGGCCGGCGACGACGATGATGACCGGTTCGTCGGCCTCGTTGCGGCCGGGGCCGACGCGGGTAATGCCGCGCACCCCGAAGAGCAGGCGAATGCACTCGTCGACCGCGGCGCGCAGCTCGGGGTCTTCCTGCGCCTCGGCGTGGCCTTCGCGCTCGAAGTTCTCTTTGAAGAACACTCCGTGAGGCTGTGACGCGTTGAGCAGCGTGAACGCGTCGGGTGGCTTGCCCGCCTTGATGGCCCGCTCGGCTGCCTCGCGCACCGCTTCGGTGGTCTTGGCAGCCGTGACCACCTCGGACGGGCCGAGCCTCGCGATCTCGGCGAAGTGGGTCACCGGCCTCGCCTTGGCCTGCTGCTCGGCCTCTGGGGGGCTCTTGGTTTGAAAGGCGTCGCTCCCGACCGGCTGCCGCTGCGCCTTCTGGAGCTGTTGCTGCGCATGCTGGGACTCCTGGGCAGGCGTAGCGGCCTTGCTGGTGAGCTGCACCTTGAGCTGCTGCTCCTGCTGCTCTTTCTTGGCGTGCTCGTCGTCGCTCTCGAGCTTCTCTTCTTCGCGCTCGGCCGCTGAGTCGGGGGTCCACCCGAGCGCCTCGGCCGCGTGCGCGGCTTCCGCGACCTCGTGGGGGTCGAGCAGGTGGTGCGGGTGCCCCGCGCCGCGCTTGGGGCCCACGACCGGTTTCTGCCGGCTCGGTTGAGCGTGCGGAATACGAGGAGGGGGAACTCGGGCCACGGCTGCTGGCCGCATCGCAAAGTTCACGCCAGTCATCGATGCGGCGAGCGTGGGGCAGTTGGCGCCGATGACCGTTGCGGAACGCGATGCTGACTCGCATTCTACAATCGCGGCCGGCCGCCATGCTGCTGCGGGCGAGCCGCTCCTCCCGAGGGGCCGGTCGGCTGGCGTGAGGTTTGCGTTCGCGCGGCGGGAATGTGGCAAAGGTACAGGGCGCTCGCACCACGCGATGCCGCTCGAGGCGATGCGGCGCGGCACGGCCGGCGAGTGATATGTCGTGAGGCACGATGATCAGACGCAACCGACGAGGGGAGCACTGACCCGCCGAACCCTCGGGGCTGTGGCGTTGCTCTGCGCGCTGCTCGCGATCGTCGTCGCGGGCGCGCAGTACCTGATCGAGCGTGACCGCGAGCGGCTCGCCGAGAAGTTCGCGGCCGAGCGGCTGCTCCAGGTCGAAGAGGCCGCCGATCTCAGCCGGCGAGATCTCGACGGCGTGGCCGTGGTGCTGCGCCTGGCCGGCCGGCTCATCGAGGGCACCGACCGCACCGAGGATCTCGAGCGCGAGCTGCGCGCTCTGCTCGCGGCGAGCGAGCAGTTTCGGGCGCTCGCCGTGTACGGCCCCGAAGGTAAGGCAGCGCTCTCGGTATCGAACCCCAGGGCGGCCACGGATGAAGGTGAGCCCGCCATCGAGGCGCAGATGCGCGACGCGGCGCGGCGGTCGTTGTCTCGGGCAGGCGAGCTCGAGCTGTCGTCGCCGCTCTCGACGGCGGCGGGTCGCTCGCTGCGCGTCGTGGCCATCTCGCCAGGGACGTCAGAGAGACCACGCGCCGTCGCAATGCTCATCGACTCGGAGCGCTTGTTTTCGAAGCTCAGATTGCTCGCTTCGGACCCTGCGTTGCGGTTGCTGCTGCTCGGGCCGCACGGCAGACCGTCGTCGTCGAGCGATGCCTTGATCGCGGCTGCGTCGACTGGCGCCAGTTCTCCAGCGCTCTCCGCGCTGCTGACGAGGCTGCGCCGCGGCGAGCGCGGAACATTGTGGATGAGCGGTGCCGATGCGGGGGCCCTGGGCATGGGCGACGCCGATGTTCTCTGCGCCTTCGCACCCCTGGCGACCGATGGTCTCGGGCAATGGTCGCTCGCGCTGCTCACCTCGACGTCGGTGCTGCGGTCGGCCGAGCGCAGCCTCGCTGAGCGGCTCGTCGTGGCCGCCGCCGCGATTTGCCTGTTGCTGATCGCCTTCGGTGTCTTCGTCGTCATCGTGGCGCGGCGGTCGGCGGTGACGGGTGAGCGTCTGCTTCACGCCGAGCGCGTCGCCCATCTGCACGAGCGCACCCGAGAAGACGCTCGACAACATTCCCGCAGGGGTCATCAGCCTGACCGCCGACCTTCGCGTGTCGTCAGCCAACCGCATGCTGCGACAGCGGCTGCCCCCGATGACGTTCCCGTGCTCGCTGCAGCAGGCGCTGCCCGAGGCTCCCGCCGCGGTGCTCGACCGTCTGAGGGGTCTGGTCGATGCCGCCGCAGCGCTGCAGGTCGTGCAGAGCGTTCACGGCGAGCAGCTGGCGCTCTTTGGCAGCGAAGGGCAATACAGCATCTACGCGGTGCCCCTCGGTACCGCCTTTGACGACGCGCGGTCGCTGCTCGTCTTCGAAGACGTGAGTGAGGTGCGCTCGCTCGAGTCGCAGCTGCTGCGCGCCGAAAAGCTCGCCACCATCGGGGTGCTCGCCGCGGGCCTGGCGCACGAGATCGGCACACCGCTGGGCATCGTGCGCGCCCGCGCCGAGTACGTGCTCGGCAAGCTCGGGGCCGAGCACCCACAAGGCCGCGGGGTCGCGGTGATCATCGATCAGGTCGACCGGGTGACCCGCACCATTCGCCAGATGCTCGACTTCTCGCGGGTGCAGCCGGCAGCTGTGAAACCCGTCGCTTTGAGCGAGGTCGCGGCCTGGCTGTCAGAGGTGCTGCGCTACGAGGCGCAGCGTCGCAAGATCTCGCTCACGGTCGACGTCGCTGATTCGCTGCCGTTGGTCTCTGCCGACGCGGATCAGCTGCAGCAGCTTTTGCTGAACCTGGTGATGAACGCGTGCGACGCATGCGCCGAGGGCGGCCACGTCACCTTGACGGCCTCGATCTGTGCGGGCGCCTGGAGTTCGATGCGCATCGAGGTCGTCGACGACGGCTGCGGAATTCCCGAGGAGCAACGCCAGGGAGTCTTCGACCCGTTCTTTACGACCAAGAAGGGGGGCCAGGGCACCGGGCTCGGGCTCACCGTCGCGGCGCAGATCGTCCGCAACCACGGCGGCCAGATTGAGTTGGACAGCGAGGTGGGCATGGGAACCCATGTCACGGTGCTTTGGCCGCTGGCGCCAGCTTCAGCGCAGGTCGGAACCCATGCCGCGTAGGGCGCGCATTCTGGTGGTGGACGACCAGCTCGAGATGGCGCGGGTGCTCGCGGACGATCTCACCGACGCCGGCTACGTCGTCGACGTCGCGAACAGCGCGGCGATGGCGCTCGAGCAGACGCGGCACCACCTCTTCGACCTCGTCATCTCGGACCTGCGCATGGAGCAGGTCGACGGGTTCGACCTGCTCAAACAGTTGAAGTCACTCGACCCCGACCTCCCGGTGGTGATCATGACGGCGTTCGGCGCGATCGACTCGGCGGTCGCGGCCATCAAGCTGGGCGCGTATCACTACGTCACCAAGCCATTTCGGCTCGACGAGGTGACCGCAATCGTGGGCCGCGCGCTCGAAGAGCGGCAGCTGCGAACAGAGAACCGTTCGCTGAAGCGCCTGGCGACCGAGCGGTCGAGCCTCGGTGCGATCGTCGGTCGAAGCGCCCCGATGCAGCGGCTGTTCGAGCTGATCGAGCGGGTCAGTCGTTCGAGTGCGTCGGTGCTGATCTGCGGCGAGACGGGCACCGGCAAAGAGCTGGTTGCGAAGGCCATTCACTTCTCGGGCACACGTCGCGAGGGGCCGTTCGTGGCGATCAACTGCACCGCGCTGCCCGAGGCACTTCTCGAGTCTGAGCTCTTCGGTCACGTAAAAGGCGCGTTCACCGGCGCCACTTCTGCGCGACATGGGCTGTTCGCCGAAGCCGATCGCGGCACCATTCTGCTCGATGAGATTGGTGACATGCCGCTGGCGGTACAGGCGCGGCTGCTCAGGGTGCTCGAAGAGGGTGAGGTGCGCGCCGTCGGCTCGGACGACGTGCGGCGCATCGATGTTCGCGTTCTCGCCGCGACGAATCGTGATCTCGCCCTGGCAGTACGAGAGAAGACGTTTCGCCAGGACCTGTTCTACCGTCTGAACGTCGTGCCGATCACCGTTCCTCCCCTGCGAGACCGCGTCACCGACATTCCGTTGCTGGTGGAGCACTTCTTGGACAGTGCCCGCCACCGCAACCCCGAGGGCCCGGTGCGTGAGCTCGCCCCCGATCTGATCGCCGCGCTCGCGGCCCGGGCCTGGCCCGGCAACGTTCGCGAGCTCGAGAACTTGGTCGAGCGCCTCGTGGTGACAGGCAACGCCCCGCGGGCAACCAAGGTCGACCTCGACCGCACCCTGGCCGAAGGGCCACTCGCCGACGCGAGCTTCGACCTGCGACGCGAGACGATCGTGTCGCTTCGCCAACTCGAGGCCGAGTACATCGCCTGGGCCATCTCGCGGTGTGACGGCAACAAGACACGGGCCGCCGAGCTGCTCGGCATCGACGTGTCGACGATTCACCGCCGCGGCAAGGGCCAGGGAGAGCCGACGTGAGCCGCAGGCCGCGGTGGTCTTGAGGGCATCGGCCCCGTCTGGCGCCTCGTCCGGCGACGAAGTCCGCTCCCAGGCAGTAGCAGCGTTGCAATCGGCCACGGCTCTGCTGCATCTTGCAACACCGCGAGGTCGACCCGACGTGGGTTGGCCCCCCTGGGGCGTGGCTCGGGTCTTGCGACGGTAGACTCCATGCCGAGCGACCTTCGAAAGCTGAGCGCGATTCTCGTCGGCGACGCCGACTCGTTTCACGCGTTGCTCGTGGACGTGCTGCGAGACCTTCGTGTCGAGGTGCAGTTGGTGCGGGTGGGCGCCGGCAAACCTGACCTCGTCTTCGCGATGATCCGCCAGGGCGACGTGTTTCGCGTGCTCGACCTCGCAAAACGAGCAGCGGCGGGCGCGCCCATCGTCGCTGTTCTTGCGCTCAATGATGCTCGCCTGGCGCAGCGGGCGGTTCTCGGCGGGGCCAAGACCGTCTGCTCCCTCGACCGTCCTCTCGACGGCCTCAGGCTCGCCTTCAGCGAAGCGCTTTCGCTCAGAGCCAGCGCGCTCGACGGCAACCCGACGCTTCAAGGAAGAGCGCGGTGAAGACCCTGCGCTGGCTGTCGATGGCCCTGACCGATCCGCAGACCGTGCTCGCCATGAAGCAAGCGTTGGAGCGACGGCTGTTCGCCTCTGTCATGATCGCGGCCGCGGGCTGCGTCCACGCACCGTCAGGCGAGCCCCCTCGGGTCGTGAGCGGCGCGCCTGCGCCGCCACGGGCGGCAGCCGCTCACGCGACACCTCAGACTGCCCCCGAGGTGCCCCAGATCAACGGGCTTGCGGTTCACGGTCACGACGACCAGGCGTGGGCAAAGAAGCGTCTCGAGGAGCTCTCGCCCGAACGATGAAGATCAAGTGCGAGGCCAATGCTCGAGGCACACGAGCAAATGGCGGCCGAGAGTCAGTGTTGCACGCGTTCGTGGGGGGCCGATGACCATCAATCGACAGCTTGCTCTCGGGTTCGGCGCGGTGTTGGCGGCGACATCGCTGACCGCCACCGTCGCCATCATCATGTTGCAGTCGACGGTCGTACAGAAGGATGATCTCGCCCGCGGGCTCGGTGAACGCCTGGCTCGCATCGAAGCCCTGCGCTATCGCGCCGAACAGTTGGTCGCGACGAGCCGCGGCTATCTCATCACCGGTGATGAGACCTACGTGGCGCGCTTCGAAGGGGCGAGCCGGCTCTTCCGTGAGAACCTCGAGCAGATGGAGGCCGGTGCCAACCCGTCAGATCTGGGCGACGTCCGCGCGGCCTGGCAAGACTACGTCACGGTGGCAGAGCGGGCCGCGCACCGTCGAAGCGGCTCGTCTGACCCGGCGAGCGTGCTTGCGTACTTCGAAGATGTGGTGAAGCCGAGCAGAGACGTTCTCGACGACCGAATCGACCGCCTGGTCCGCGGTGAACGCGTCGCGCTGACCGCAGCTGGCGAGCGGTCGAGGGTGGCCGCGCATCGCGCGGGCGCCACGGTCGCGATCACTTCACTGCTCACGCTGGTGATAGGCGCGTGGCTTGCGCTCGCCACGCGTCGGCGCCTCGCCGATCAGTTCGAACGTGCGCAGAGCGCGACCGAGCAGGCGCGTCGTGCGGTCGCGGCCCGTGACGAAGTGCTCGCGGTCGTCTCTCACGACTTGCGCAGCTCGCTCACCGCGATCCGGCTGGTCACCTCGCCCCTGCGGTCGCGCCCTCCACCTGACGAGAACCTCGCGCTGCGAATCGGGAAGATCGATCTGGCAGCGCAGCGCATGAATCACCTGATCGACGATCTGCTTGAGACCGCGAGAGCCGAGGCGGCAGGCTTGGAGCTGCACTGTGAGCGCTGCGACCTCGCGCCGTTGATCTCGGAGGCCTGCGCGCTGGTCGAAGAGCAGGCGGCCCTCAAGCAGATCAAGCTGTCGAGTGTAGCGCCACACCTCGAGGCTTTCGTCGATCGCGAGCGGGTCTCGAGGGTGCTTTCGAACCTGCTCGGCAACGCGATCAAGTTCACGCCTCGCGGTGGCGAGGTTTCGACCCGACTCGACCGCGAGCCGGGGTTCGTGCGGGTCTCAGTGAGCGATACGGGACCCGGAGTCTCGCCTGACCAGCTGCCAAGACTCTTCGAGAAGCACTGGCAGGCGAGCGCTTCTCGCTCCCGCGGACTCGGCCTCGGGCTGTACATCGCGAAGAACCTGGTTGAGGCCCACGGCGGAACCATTCGCGCGGACAGTGTGCCCGGGCATGGTGCAACCTTCAGCTTCATCGTCCCGACGTCGGCCGACCCGTCCCATGCTCGTCACCGTCAGGGTGCCGGCGGAGGGCCGAGGTCTCTACCCCCCTCGCTGCTGGAGGGTGGCGCGTAGCGCTGGCTGCCGTCGGCGGCCGCTGAACGTGCAGTCCCTTCGAGTCTCCAGGGCTGGCGACGAGCCCGCACGTTCAGTCGTGGTCGTCGACGGTCTCGAGCGCGTCGCTCAATTGCTGGTCGTCGAGCACCCCGGCATCGCGCGCGGCCTGCAGCGACTCGCGCACCGCGTTCGCGTTGCCGCCGTTCTGCAGCAGCAGCCGGGTGACGTCGGTGATCTCGTTGCCCGCCAGGCCCTGCTGCAGCCGGCGAATGACCTCTGCCCGGTAGACCGGGTCGTGGTTCTCGTCGAGCAGCTGGCCGGCCGCCTGGTAGCCGAAGCCACCGCTGAGGGCCGACTGCAGCTGCGAGTCGGCTTTGAAGCGGGTGTTGATGGCGTCGAGGGTGCCCTGCGAGGTGCCGGGCGGGTAGATGCCCTGGCCCACCAGCACCGCGGTGGCGGTCTCGACCGAGGTGACGGGGAAGGTCGGGTCATTCCACCCCGCGTCGTTCTTGAGCTTGCCCTGGTCGTCGGTGTCGATGTCGCGGGCGGTGCGCATCACGAGCTCGAGCTTGTCGTCGGGCAGGGTGGTGAGCCACGTGAGGTAGCTCTGCGGTGAGATGCCCAGCCGCTTCGCCTCGGCGCCGATGAACTGGCCGACGTAGTGGCGGCCGTCTTCGAGATCTTTCAGCTGCTCGGCCTTGGTCTCTGGCACGCCCAGGCGAATCAGCGCCGCCTTGGTGTCGGCCTCTTGCGAGCCGTCGCCCTCTCCCTCGAAGAAGCCCTTGAACAGCTTCACCAGCGTGCCGCCGGCGATCAGCACGGCGCCCACCACATCGCCGGGCGGCGGGGTGAGCAGCAGCAGCGCGCCGGCCGTGATGGCGGTGTCGGCGGCGCCGCTGGTGATGTCGCCCTTGCTGAACTCGTCGATGGCGCTGAGCGCCGAGACCGCCGCGGTCAGACCCGGCACCGCCTTGCCTGCGAAGCCGGCGAAGTCGACGAACGCGCTGCTCTTCTGCAGCAGGCCCGCCGCGGTGCCCGCCACGTCGGCGACCTGAACGGTGGTGCCCGCCGCGCCCAGCACGTACTGCAGCTTCTGGTTCAGGTCGGCCTGGCTGAGCCCCGGCGCGCCGGTGACCAGCGCCAGCACGCCGAACGCCGCGCCCGCGCTCTTCAGGCCCAGGGCAGTCTTGGGAGGCAGGCCCTTGGTCGACTCCTGCAGCTGGGCGTAGGCCGCCCTGATCGCCTCGGGGCCCCTGGCCTCGCTGACGTTCTTCAGGTTCGAGGTGATTTTCGCCAGGGCGTTGGCGTCGACCCGCAGCAGCTTCGAGTTCTGGGAGATGCCCGCCAGCACCTGGTCGGCCATTTCGGGGTGCCCGGCCTGCTGGTACGCGGCGGCGGTGGTGCCGGCGGCGTCGAGGGTCGCGCCCGCCACCGCGTCGAGAAACGCGTCGGCCTTCTCGTCGCCGTCGTCGCCCTCGCGAAGGTCGTCGGCGACCCTGGGAATCTCGTCGAGGAAGCTGGGCTCACCCTTGCCCTGCGCCACCAGGGCGTCGGCGATGGCCTGCTTGCCCGCCTGGGTGTTGGCGAGGTCGGGGAGATCTCTGAGCACCGCCTCGGCTTCGCCGCGCAGCGCCAGCCCCCAGGGCAACGGCGGGAAGTCGCCGCTCGCTCCGTCGATGGGCTCGCCCTCGAGCGCCGCGCCCGCGCCTTTGAGGGTCGCGCTCAGCCGCGCGCCGGTGTCTTCGAACTTTTGAAACGCGTCGGCATGCCGCTTCTTGAAGTCGGTGATGACGTCGGCGATCTCTTGCGGTGAGCGGCCGGCGGCGGCGAGATCTTGCGCGATGCCGTTCACGTCTTGCAGCAGCTTGTTCACGTCGTCGCGGGCCTTCTCGAAGTCGTTTCGCGCGTCGTGAATGCCCTGGTAGGTGAACTTCGCGGCCTCGAGGGCGGTCTGGCCCTTGCCCGCGGCCTTGAGCGACTGCGCCAGCTCGACTCCGAACTGCGCCCCGTGGCCGGCGCTCACCGCGCGGCGCAGCACGCCGCCCAGCTCGTCGTCGTCGTCGCCGAGGTTGCCGTCGGGCAGGCCCGCGGCGAACGCGTCGCTGAGCGCGCGCGCCTGCTCTGGCTGGCACGCGTCGCCCGCGTCGCACAGCTTGTCGACCAGCGACTGCAGGTCGTCTTTGCCGGGGCGGCCCTCTTCGGCGGTGGCGCGCCGGGCCAGGTCGGTGATGACGTCGTCGGCGTCGGCGATCAGCGAGGCCTGGTACCCGGGGTCTCGGTTCGCCTCGAGCAGGTTGGCCAGCTTCTCGGCGGCGGCCTGCGGGCTCTTCTCGAGCTCGGTGCGCACCGCCTCGGCGTCGGTCGAGGCCTGCTGCTCGGCAGCGCTGACCGGCGCGTCGCTCGGCACCAGGTTCGCCGCGCCCGCCGGCCGCGTGGTGGTGCGGCTGTCGAACGCAGCCCTCACCTGGGTCGCCACCGGCTTGAACGACGCCTCGTCGGTGCGCCCGGCGAGCTGCGCCTGCTTCAGCTGGGCCGCGCGCTGCTGGGCCTGCTGCTGTCGGTCGGCCTCGGCCTTCTGCCGGCGCTCCTCGGCGGCCTTGCGCTGCAGCTCCAGGGCACGGCGGGCCTGCTCGATCGCGGCGGGTTCGATGGGGGGCATGGGTGTTCAGTTTACGTGCCCCCCAGGCACCGGTTACCCGGCGCAGCTGTCAAGCCGGGTTACGCGAGAAGCCCTCGTGGTTGCTGGTGTTGCATGGGGTTCTCACGCGGTGGCGGGGCGGCGAAACCAGCGCGCCCAGAGCCGCGCCCAGGGGCTCGGCGCGCGCACCACGGGAAGGTCGGTGCGGGTGACGCGGTAGCGCTCGAGGTCGACCAGCGGCCTCTTGTCTTCGGGCTTCTGCACCAGCACCTGCGGACGATTGCGGTTCGATCGAAAGAGATTCATTGAGGGCCCCTCCAAGAAGTTCGCCGCGCCAAAGAGCAAACGAGGTGCCGAGCTCGGGCGGCTACGCTTTCGCGCGGTTGCGTTCACCCCGCGTCACGGTCTGGTGCGTTGGTCACCGCGAGCGGGTTCCCGGGCGCGGAGCTTCGGGGGTGAGCACGAACGGGCTGCGTGAGTCGGTGCGCAGGGCGAGGCGCGGCGCTAAGAGGGGCCGCAAGTGGAGACCGTGATCGTCGTGGGGGCGGGGCCGGCCGGTCTGGCGGTCGCCGGAGCATTGAAGCAGCGCGGCGTCACCGCCACCGTCCTCGAGGCCGAGAGCGAGGTCGGCTCGGCGTGGCGGCGGCACTACCGGCGGCTGCACCTGCACACGCACAAAGGCGGGTCGTCGCTGCCGGGGCTCGACTTCCCCGCCGCCTTCCCGCGCTACCCGTCGCGCGCGCAGGTGGTCGAGTACCTCGAGCTGTACCAGCGCACCTTCGGCCTCGCGCCGTCGTTCGGCGAACGGGTGACGAACATCGAGCCCGGGTGGAAGGTGACCACCAGCAAGCGCACGCTCGAGGCGAGGCATGTGGTGGTGGCGACCGGCTACACCCGCGTGCCGCTCGAGCCCGACTTCCCCGGCCGCTCGACGTTCACCGGCGAGACGCTGCACAGCAGCCGCTACGTCGACGGCGCCGGGTTCGCGGGCAAGCGGGTGCTGGTGGTCGGCTTCGGAAACTCGGGCGGAGAGATCGCCATCGACCTGGTCGAGCACGGCGCCCAGCCGACGCTCTCGGTGCGGGGCCCGGTGAACGTGATTCCCCGCGAGCTGTTGGGGCTGCCGATTCTCGGCGTGAGCGCGGTGATGCGCATGTTCCCGCCCGGGTGGCCGATGCGCTGAGCGCTCCGCTGCTGGCCTTGAGCATCGGTGACATTCGCAAGCTGGGCCTGCGCCGCCAGCCGTACGGGCCGATGGAGCAGATTCGAAGAGACGGGCGAATACCCCTCATCGACGTGGGCACGCTGCGCCTCATTCGCGAGGGGAAGATCGCGCTCGCGCCGGGCCTCGAGCGCTTCACTCCCACCGAGGCGGTGTTCGAAGGCGGGCTGACGCAGCCGTTCGACGCGGTGGTGTTCGCCACCGGCTATCGCCCCGCGCTCGAGGCGTTTCTGCCCCTGGCGCGCGACTTCTGTGACGCCCGCGGCTTTCCCAAGCTGCCGCTTGCGCTGCCCGAAGGCCTGCACCTGTGCGGGTTCGACCTCTCGACCCGCGGCATGCTCAAAGAGATCTCCATCGAGGCGAAGCACCTCGCCGCGCAGATCGCGTCGGCACCGGCTCCTCGCCAATTGGCGAGCTAGCGCTCGGCACCGGCACGAGCCGCCTACGCCAGCAGCGCGGGCAGCGCCTGGCTCACCGCGAGCTGCGCGGTGCCGAAGCTGCTGTACGGCAGCCCCAGCGCCTGCAGCATCGTCAGCAGCACCTTGGTGCTGCTCTCGGCGGTGGTCGACCGGTAGTGGGTGCCGGCGCGCAGCGCGCCGTTCGCCGCCCCGCAGAGCAGAATGGGGAACTCGGTGTTGTCGTGGGTGTTGCCGAGCTGGCAGTCGGAGGTGGCGAGAATCGCCGCGCGGTCGAGCAGGTTCACCCCGGTCGGCGACGCGGTGGCCTGAAGGCGGCCGAGCAGCCACGCGAGCTGCTCGATCGCGAAGGTGGCGCAGCGGTTCACCTGCGGCTGGTCTCCGCCCTCGCCGTGGGTGAGGTCGTGCGTGCCGGTGCTCACGTTGCCCAGCGGCAGCACCGTGTTGTCGGCCGGGCGGCTCAGGCTGATCGAGAACACGCGCGTCAGGTCGCACGACAGTGAGAGCGCGATGATCTCGGTCATCGCCTTGAACCGGTTCACCAGGTTGGCGCCGTTGGCGGAGAGGTCGGCGGGCCGGACCAGGCCGGTGCACGCCATGCCCGGCGCCTTCACCTGCAGCTCGAGGGCGCGCACGTGCTCGAGGTGCTGGTCGAGGCGGCGCTGGTCGGCGACCCCGACCTTGGCGCGCAGGGCCTGGGTGTCGGTCTTGAGCACGTCGAGCATGCTGCGTCGGGCGGCCGCGGCGGCGGCCCCGGGGTCGACCACGCCGAACAGCCGGTCGAACGCCTTCGCCGGAGAAATCTCGGCCGGGTTCACGTCGTTGGGCCCGTTGTGCGAGAGCTGCTCGTAGGTGGTGCCCTCGTCGTAGCGGTTCGGCAGCAGCGTCAGCTCGAGCGAGCGCAGCCGCGTCTGCCCCTGCCAGTGCCCGCTCACCACCACGTCGATCGACGGCTTCGCGAAGGTCGACCGCTCGTTCTCTCCGCCGGGAGCCGTGCTCTGGTCGATGACCGGCGTGCCCGACAGCATGCCGCCCGTCGCGCAGTGGTGACCCATGCGCGAGTCTTTCACCTCGAGGCCGGTGATCGGGCTCACGTACCGCTTCACCGCCGAGAGCGGGGTCAGCTCGGGCGTGAGCTCCCAGGCGGTGCCGGTGGTGGCGGGAACCCACCGTTCTTTGCGAATGCCGTTCGCCCAGAAGAACACCCCGAACAGCTTGGGGGCCGCATCGGCCGCCGAGGCGCTGCGGGGAATCATCGCCTCCAGCAGCGGCAGCGCGAGGCTGGCGCTGAAGGCGCCCGAGGCTCCTCTCAGCAACGTGCGGCGGCTCAGGGTGCGTGGCATGTCGTCCTCTAGCGCTGGCCCGAAGCCAGGCGGAAACCGTCGCTCTGCGTGATGGCCCGTGCCAGCTCGAGCACGCTGTAGCCGTGCTGCTGCAGCTCGGTGGCGACCGCGTCGATCGCCGCCCCGTCTCCGGCCGTCAGCACGCGGCCGACCGCGTGGTTGTAGAGGCGCTTGCTGACGCACGCGGGAATGCGGGGGTCGTTCTCGAGCAGCGTGCCGAGCCCGCTCGCGCCCACGAACGCGCGGCCGTCGAGCTGCCCGTTCGAGTCGATGTGCCCGCCGTTGTCGGTGGTGCGGTGGGCGCCGACCGCGTCGAACGCCTCGAGCCCCAGCCCCACCGGGTCGAGCTTCGCGTGGCAGCTCGCGCAGACCGGGTCGGCGCGGTGCTGGGCCAGGCGGTCGGCCAGCGTGGTGCCCGTCGGAGCGGGAGCACCGTCGACCGAGTTCGAGACGTTCGGCGGAGGCGGCGCGATGGTCTCGCACAGCAGCTTGCGCCGCACGAACACGCCGCGGCCGGTGGGTGACGTGCGGTACGGGTGCGAGGTGAGCGCCAGCACCCCCGCGGTGCCGAGCAGGCCCGCGCGGGGCTGCTGGCTGGAGAAGCGAACCGCGCCGAAGCCGCTCGCCGGAGCAGCGACCCCGTAGAGGGCCGCGAGCTCGGCGTTCGCGAAGGTGTCGGGGGTCGACAGCATGTGCCGAAAGTCTCTGCCCGGCTCGAGCGCGTGCAGGCCGATGAAGCGGTCGAGCTCTTGCCGCATCGAGGCGCCCAGCGTGGCCGTGGCGCCGGGGAAGAGCGCGGGGTCGCGCTCGAGCCGGTCGAGCGCGCCGAGGCCCAGCTGGTCGGCGAAGAAGGTGAGCAGCGCCGGCTTGGTGCGCGGGTCGCCGAGCAGCCGGTCGACCTGGGTGCGCAGGCCGTCGGCGGTGTCGAGCTCGCCGGTGCGCGCCGCGGCCAGCAGCGCCGCGTCGGGGGTGGTGTTCCACAGGAAGTACGACAGGCGGGTGGCCAGCGCCGACGCGTCGTAGCGGAACCAGCCGGGGTGTGCGGCGTCGGGCGCAATCAGCTCGACGCGGTGAAGAAAGTTCGGTGACGCGAGCAGCGTCGCGACCGCGAGCTCGGGGCCCTTCCACACGTCGGCGAGCGTGGTGGCGACCGAGCCGCTGAGCGCGACGTAGCGATCGAGCTCGGCGCTCTCGAGCGGGCGACGCCAGGCGCGCTCGCCGAAGCGCGCCAGGAAGGTGCGAACGCAAGGAGCATCTCCTGCCGCAGGCGTGCACCCGACCAGCGCCACGCGCCGCGCGGGCGTCGCGAACACCTCGGCGGCCATCGCGCGGGCCGCGGCATCGAACTGCTCGACCCCGCGCGCCGAGATGGGCACGTCGCTCGCCCCCACGGTCGACAGGCCATCGACCGGCGTATCGGCCTCGAGGTCGGCGGGAACCGTGAGCGGGGTGCCGAGCAGGTCGACCACCGAGTTGCGGTACTGCTCGACCGTCAGGCGCTTGAGGCCGGCCGGCGCGGGCGCGAACACCTTCGGCGCCACCACCGTCGGCGGCGTCGTCGGCGGGTCTTCGACCGGCGCGCGAACGCCTGGCCCGCCGATCGCGCCTTCGCACCCCATCAGCAGCAGACCCAGCGCGAGGCGTCTCATCGCGCGGCCTGTGTGCCAGCGCTGTGCCGACTTTTGTTCTAGCGAATTCGAGTGCCTGGGAAGGCCTGGTGTCCCCCATTCGGGGGAAGTGTTGACGCTGCCCCCCACTTCGTTCGGCCCACGTGAGCTACTGAGACCGAGGTTCCCACCGCACGGTCGCGCTGACCGGCAGGTGGTCAGACAGCGGCTCGAGCTCGATGACCGACGCCGCTTCGGGCGACCCGTCGCGCACCGCGATGTGGTCGACGATGAGCCCGCCGCGGTGAGACGCGGCGAGGCGCGTGCTGACCCCCGGCACGGCGAGCGCGAAGCGCGGCAGCAGGCGGGAGACGGTCGGCTGGTCGGCGTTCAAGTCGCCCATCAGCAGCGCGCGACCCGAGCCGGCCGCGTTGGCCGCCTGCTTCAGCTGCGCGAGGCCGAGCGCGCCGAAGGTGAGGTGCGTGTTCACCACCCGCAGCGCTCCGATGTCGACGGCGAGCAGGCCCTTGCCGAGGTCGCGCGCGAAGGTCTGCGACGCTGCGACCGCGGCCTCGGCGGCGGTCACCGTGGCGAGGTGCTCTGACGCGTCGGTCAACGGCCGCGACCAGAACCGCCAGTGCCGCGGCACCCGCGGGTACCGGTGCGAGTGCACGGTGAGCCCGGCGGCGCGCAGCGAAGCGAGCTGGTCGCCGCTGACCTCTTGCAGGCAGACGACTTCAATCGACTCACCCAGCCAGCGCCGCACCTGGTCGGTGATGCGGGCGATGCGCGCGGCCTCGTCGGGGTATCGCGAGGTGACGTGCTTCGACCACTTCTCACCGTGAACCCGGTGCAGCACATTCCAGGTGATGACGCGCGAGACGCTCATGGGCTGATGATGCGGAAGATACCGAGGTCTTCTCCTGAGGGCGCGCCGCGCGTCGGCACTCGCCTTCGATGCTGGCCGACGGTGCGACCTTCGGCCTGGGGCTGCTCAGCAGCTGGCTCTTCGGCTGGCCTCACCGACGGCGTGTCAGCTCACCATGCGCTTCGACGAGCTGACGCGGCTCAGCGAGAGATCGCGACGGGGGCGACGGGGGAAGGGGGCGAGACCGCCGCCCCCGCCGAGCGCTCACCGACCGCCGAGAAACTGCGTCAGCGCGGCGAGCACCGCGGGCTTCTCGCGCGACGGTATCGGCAGGCGCTTCACCGCCGCTTCTGCGCTCGCGCCCCGCCTCACCAGCACCGCCGCCGCGGCGACCGCGCAGGCCCGCTCGGCGTTGACGGTGCCGCGCGCCTTCACGAGGTCATCCCAGTGCTCCGACTTGTCCGAGGTGACGTCGAGCAGCCGCCCCAGCGCCACCGGGTCGAGCGTCGCATCGAGCACCAGGCACCGCCCGGCGATCGAAGAGACCTGGGGCGCGGCCATCGAGGTGCCGCTCGCCGTGAAGTAGAGGGGGTCGGTCGGCCTCGCGACGGGCGACGCCGACCGAACGCTCTCGCCGAGCGCCGCGAGGTCGGCGCCGAACGCCGAACGCGGCGGCAGCGTGTGCTCTCGCGTGGTGCTCGTCACCACTTGCACGTTGGGGTAGTCGCGCGCCGCGATAGTGGTCTCGGGTGGGTACCCCTGCGAGCCGAGCCGGGCGTGACCGTTGCCGGCGGCCAGCACGAAGAGCGTCTCGGGGTGGCGGAGAATCGCCGCCTCGAGCACCTCGACCTCTGCTGCGCTGGTGGTGCCGATGCTCAAGTTCACCACGCGGGCGCCGCCCGCGATGACCGCGTCGATGGTCTCGCCGGGCGCCAGCAGGTTTCCCGCGTCGTCGATGATCGGCTGGGGCAGCAGCTTGAGGTGGTCGGTGCCGCGCAGTGCGATGGCCGACACGGGCGTGCCGTGCGTCGCGCGGCCGCCATCGCGCACCGGGGCGACGGCGTCGAGCGCGCGGTTCACCGCCTCGAGCGCGGGAGAGATCGACCCGGCGAGCGCCGGGTGGGTGAGGTCGACGGTGGTGTCGAGCACGGCGATGGTGACATCGGCGGCGTCAGGAGCCACCAGCGCGCGCAGCGCGTCGAACGTCGGGCTCGCCTCGGTCACGTTTTCCGCGACCGCGCTCAAGAAACGCTCGCTCGCCTTCGCGCCCTTGCGCTCGCCCGCAACGCCCGGCAGGTCGCCCGGGTAGCCGAAGTCGCGCAGCGTGCGATTGACTTCGTAGCTGAGCGTTCGGGGAATCTCGTAGCGATCGCTCGAGGCGAGAATCAGCAGCCGGCGAATCTCGAAGCCGGCCTGGCGCGGCTGGGCCTCGAGCAGCGGCTTGAGCTCGTTCTCCCACGTCGCTTCGTCGAGGCGGCCGGCGTCGATGACCCGGGCCATGATCTCGGTGATGGGAGCCGTGCGCAGCCTCACCCGCATCAATGTAGTCGAGCCCGCGCGCACGCGAGGCTCGGCGCACGCGACCTGTCTCAGCGACGTCTCTTCGCGAGCCTCTCGGTGCCCCTGCGGACTCAGCCCGCCCAGCTCGCGGGCCATGCAGTCGGCCCCAAGTTGGCGCGGGCAATGTCAGAGGCCCCTGATACAAGTCGAAGGCGTATGAACGAGGGACTGCGATGGGTTCTGCCGAAAGCTGAGGTCGACGCGGCCGACTCACTCGCACGGGAGCTGGGGGTTCACCCCATCGCCGCGCGGGTGCTCATTCACCGCGGCTACGACAACGCCGACCTGGCGAAGAGGTTTCTCGCCGATGACCTCGCCTCGCTGCCCGACCCCTCGCTGATGAAGGGCCTCGACGCCGCGGTCGACCGCATCTGCCGTGCGCTGGTGAACAAAGAGCAGATGACCCTGTGGGGCGACTACGACGTCGACGGGGTTTCGTCGACCGCGCTGCTCTCGACCTTCCTGCAGGCGGTGGGTGGCAAGGCCGCCACCTATATTCCCCACCGGCTCGGCGAGGGCTACGGCCTCAACTCCAAGGCCATCGAGCGCATCGCCGGCGACGGCACCCGCCTGCTCATCACGCTCGACTGCGGCATCACCTCGCACGCCGAGGTGACGCGCGCCAACGAGCTCGGCCTCGAGGTGATCGTGGTCGACCACCACGCGGTGCCCGAGACCATGCCTCCCGCGCTCGCGGTGCTGAACCCGCTGCAGCCAGGCTGCGAGTACCCCACCAAGTTCCTCTGCGCCGCCGGGGTGGCGTTCAACCTCGCCATCGGCATTCGCCGCGCGCTCCGCGCCACCGGCTATTTCGGCGCGCGCACCGAGCCGAACCTGAAGGAGTACATGGACCTGGTCGCCCTCGCGACCGTGGCCGACGTGGTGCCGCTGATCGGCGTGAACCGGCTCTTGGTGCGGCACGGCCTGCGCGAGCTCTCGAAGGCGAAGCGCCCCGGCGTGCGCGCGCTGAAGTACGTGTGCGGCCTCACCGGCCAAGACGTCACCTCGGGTGACGTCGGCTTTCGCCTGGGGCCCCGCATCAACGCCGCCGGCCGCCTCGACGACGCGGCGCTGGGGCTCAAGTGCCTGACCGCCGCTTCGTACGAGAGCGCGCTCCCGCTGGCCCAGGCCCTCGACGCGGCGAACGCCGAGCGCCAGGCGATCGAAAAACAGATCCTCGAGCAGGCGCTCGAGCAGGCCGAGGCGCGCATCGCCTATGGGGCCAAGGGGCTGGTGCTGCACGCCGAAGGCTGGCACCCGGGCGTGGTCGGCATCGTCGCCTCGCGGGTCGTCGAGCGGTACCACCGCCCCACCGTGATGGTCGGGGTGTGGGAGGGCATGGGCCGCGGCTCGGCGCGCAGCATCGAGCGCTTTCACCTCTACGACGCGCTCAAGCTGTGCGCCGGTCACCTGGCCAAATTCGGCGGCCACAAGCACGCGGCGGGGCTCTCGGTGACGCCCGAGCGCTTGCCCGGTTTCGTCGCCGCCTTCGAGCAGGTCGCCGGTGAGCGGCTGTCTGAAGAAGACCTGGTGCCGCGCTGCAAGGTCGACGCGCTGGTGTTCCCCCGCGAGCTCGACATCGAGACGGTCGAGGCGCTCAAGGTGCTCGCTCCGTTCGGCGCCGGCAACCCCGAGCCCGTGCTCGCCACCTGCGGCGTGGTGGCCAGCCCCAAGGTGATTCAGGCGAAGAAAGAAGGCATGGCCGGCCACCTCAAGCTCTCGCTCGAGGCGAACCCCGCGCTCGACGTGATCGGCTTTCAGCTGGCCAAACGCATCGGGCTCACCGAGGGCCCCATCGATCTCGCCTTCAAGGCGGGCATCGACGAGTGGCAGGGCAACAAGCGCGTCTCGCTGAAGCTCAAAGACCTGCGCTCGGCGGCCTGACTGGCGCCTCTGCCGCGGCCCGCTGCCCGTCGGCAGGCCCGCGGCGAGCCTGGGCCTCGCTTGCACCAGCGTGCTCGGCCGAACGCCCACCCTCACGGGTCGTGCAGCGCCTGGGCCTCGGCGCTCACGTCCGTCGAGCACTCTCGCGGAACATAGGCCTGCACCGGGAACCCGGGCTCGATCTTCTGAACGCCCAGCCGAATCGACTCGGCCGAGACCTTGGGCCCCATCGACGCCAGGAAGATGCGGTTGCCCGAGTCTTCGATCGGCACGATGCACAGCCCGCCGAAGACCTCGGCCCACGTCCGCGCCATCGCGTCGTACAGCGCGTTGTTCTCGCGGGTCCACACGTTGCCGCTCACCACCCCGCCCACAGACAGGTGCGCCTTCACCTCGGCGAGAAACTCGGCGGTCGCCAGGTGCCGGGGAATGTCCGAGTCGCCGTACGCATCGAGGACGATCAGGTCCCACTTCTGGGAGGCCTGCTTCACGAACGCGCGCCCGTCGCCTACGTGCACCTCGAGCCGCTCGTCTGTCGGCAGCCCGAAGTACCGCTCGGCCACCTGGTGCACCGCGGGGTCGAGCTCGGCCACGTCGATGTGCGCGCCGGGCAGCACGTGGTGGAAGTAGCGGGGCATCGCTCCGCCGCCCAGCCCGATGATCAGCACCCGCCGGGGGCTGGGCACCAGCGCCCACGCCAGCATCGCCGCGCGGGTGTACTGCAGCCGCAGGTCGAGCGGATCTTCCGGGTTCACCCGGCTCTGAATCACCCCGTCGCGGCCGAACTGCAGCGTGCGCGCGCCGTCTTCCTCTTCGCGCACCACCAGGTGGTTGAACTGCGAGTCGCTCTCGTGCAGCAGCCTGGGCCCGTGCGCGCGGCAGGCGAGCACGGGCACCAGCCCCACCGCCACCACCGCCAGCACTGGCCACGACCGCCGCATCATCGCGCTTAGAAGGTGATGCCCACCGAGCCACCGATGACGGTGTCGTCCATGTACGCGCGGCGGAAGCGGGTCAGCTCGAGCCGCACCGACAGGCAGGGAATGCCGGTGTACCCGTTCTCTCGAAACGACTCTTCCGAGATGAAGTGAATGCGCGCGCGAAGGCCCAGGCCGTACTGCAGCACGAAGCGCACCGCCGAGATGTTCGTCGAGTCCTGGCTCTGCACGAAGATCGACGAGGTCTGGTAGTTCACTCCGCCGCCTACCTGCCCGTAGACCGCGAGCGGCGTCTTCCCCAAAGGAAACGCGAACGCCGGAGCGAGCGTGAAGTAGTGGTAGTTCACGCTGTCGAAGATCTCGGTGGTGCCGCCGAACCCGCCCGGCCCGCTCGAGCGCGAGGCGAACCAGGTCAGGTCGAGAAAGAAGATCTCCCGCCAGAACTCGTCGGTGAGAAACGTGCGCGACCACTCCCACGTCACCCGAATGCCGCCCAGGCCCAGCCCTTCGACGGTCTGCCCGCGCGAGCTGTCGAGCAGCAGCGCCGCGCCCACCACCTCGAGCGACAGGCCGATGTTCGGGTCGTCGAGGCTGGCCAGCGACCTGCGCCGACCTTTGCTCTCGACGTCTGGCTCGGGCGCAGGCTCGCTGGTCGCGTCTGATCTGCGGGGCAGGTCGCGGCGCTTGTCGTCGTCTTCGCCCTGCTCGTCGTAGGGCAGCGGCGCGTCGTCTTTCTTGCGTTGGGCCCAGGCCGCCGTCGAGCCGACCAGCGCGAGCACGAGAAGGGTGCGCCCGAGGCTCATTGCGGGCACGTGCCGCCGCGGGTCGCGGTGTTGGGGCAGTGGGGCAGGGGAATCATGTCGGGGTGCAGGTCGAGCCGGTCCCACAGCTCGGCGCAGGCGCGGCGCCGCAGCTCTTCGCCGGTGATGTGGCTCAGAATGGTGTCGCTCACCGCTTCGAGGGTGACGTTCTCGGGCGTGTTCAGGTTCGCCTCGAACAGCTGGCGCAGCCCCAGGCTCTGGGTCGAGTCGTCGTCGTATGCCTGAATCAGGGCCTTCTGCATGATGTCGCGCTGACCGATCGGCTCGGCCGCCTGGTACAGCGCCGCGGCGATCAGCGTGCCCAACTTGTACTCCATGCCCACCCGCTGAAATTCGAAGGTGTGCAGGTTGTCGATCGCGGTGCGCAGCGCGGTGCTCATGCAGTTCTGCTGACCCTGCAGCGAGAAGTCGCGGGCCGCCACCGCGGCTTCGTCGGCGAACGAGAGGGCCAGGTAGCGCGTGCTGCACCCCGGGCCCTCTTTCGCCACGCAGGTCACGCCCCAGCCGTGAAAGTCGGCCAGCCCCTCGTCGACCCCCTTCACGACGTTGAGCGGAGCGCCGTCCCACCGCAGCTCGACCGGGTGCGCCTGGTTGCCGAACGCCTTCTGGTTGAACACCCGGTGCGAGAACTCGTGGCCCACCACGCCCAGGTTCATCGCCAGCGGCACCTTCTGCAGCTGCGAGAAGGGCGCGAACAGAAACGACCGCACGTCGGAGAAGTAGATGATGTTGTCGGTGAGCACCTGCTTCGCCGGGTCGGCCACCCCCAGGTCGGTGTAGTTGCCCCAGTACAGCACCTGCGCACCGGCGAGCGTGTCGGTCTTCTCGCCGTCGTAGATCGCCTTGAAGTAGTTGAACGACTGCTCGAAGTTCCAGTACGTCGTCACCATCGCCCAGCTGTGAAAGTCGGCGGGCCACAGCACTCCGCCCTTGTCGATGAGGTTGGCGTGCACGTCGCCGCCCCGGCTGGTGAGCTCGGCGTTGAGCAGCTCTTCGTCGCTCAGGCTGAACGGGTCGGGCCCGTCGGGGTCGTTCACCGTCACCCCGGCGCCGCCCACCAGGTTCACCACCGTGCCCTTCAGCGCGGTGATGTTGGTGACGGTGTCGAGGGTCGTCTGCTTCGGCCCCAGCTTGTTCGAGCCGTTGTAGAGCAGCGCCATGACGGTGACCGGCGCCTTCACGTTCGGCCCGCAGGCCACCAGAAACGCCACCATCAAGACCGCGACCGCGACCCGCATGAAGCGCACTTCTACTCTGTCGCGAGCTCAGCGCCCAGCGTGCCGTAGCCCGAGAAGAACGACGCGGTGCTGGTGAGCTGGTCGTACTGCGCGGTCACCGCGGCCCACAGCCGGGCCCAGCCCGCGACCCTCCACGTCCACTTGTTCGAGACCGCCCAGGCGTTGCCGACCCCGCGCACGTAGCGGGTGAAGGTGAACGCCAGGCGCCCGCTCACCTTCTCTCCGAAGCGGTGGGTGAGCGAGGCGCGCAGGTCGAACCACGGGGGCGCGGCCGAGAAGTTGGCGTTGGCCTGGGTCTGCGCGAACAGCGAGTTGATCGACTCGAAGCGCGGGGTGTCGCGCAGCTCGGCCGGCACCGAGCGGTCGAAGCCCCCCGCGGTGGTGGGGTCTTCCGAGTACCAGGTGTACGTGCCGCGCACGCCCAGGTCGGTGTGGCCGAAGAAGGTGAGCGTCGCGCCCGCGCCGGGCTTGAGCACCCACAGCCGGGTGGTGGCGCTGAAGGTGCCGGCGTGCGGCGTCACCGCCACGCTGCCCAGCTCGTACCACGCGGCCGAAGCCGCGGCGTCGAAGCCACCCTCGAGGTCGCCCAGGCCGTTCGACTGCCAGGCGGCGGCCAGCAGCGCCTGCGCGCTGCGCCGGGTGTGGGTCACCTCGACCGAGCGATCGATGAGGCGGTCGAGCACCCGCTCGTGCAGCACCACCGTCTGATGGTCGCTCGCCTTGGGTGAGAAGTTGAAGCTCAGCGAGGTGAGCCAGTGCGAGCCGGCGATGACGTCGACCCCCAGCCCGAGCAGGTGCGAGGGGTCGGTGTCGAGCGCGGGGTCGGGCGCCTGCCTCACCACCCCGTAGGTGGCCACCAGGTAGAGCCGATCGGGCACCAGCCCCCAGTCGCCGATCAGGCTGGCCGAGAAGGTGCGGTTTCCGCCCGAGAGCTCGGTCGAGATCGACCCGTCGAATGCCCTGGCCTCGAGCGGCAGCAGCGCGACCAGCAGCGTCAGCCACACGTTGCGCAGTGCGTCGGGCCCAACTACAAGCCGACGCCCCATGGCCACCCAGTTCATCACCGAGACCAAGCGTACCCATTCGTGTGGAGCCCTGCGCGGCTCCGACATCGGCAAAGAGGTGGTGCTGTTCGGCTGGGTGCAGAATCGCCGCGACCACGGCACGCTGATCTTCATCGACCTGCGCGACCGCGACGGCCTCACCCAGATCGTCTTCGACCCCGACCTGGGCAAAGAGGCGCACGAGCGCGCCCAGAAGCTGCGCAGCGAGTGGGTGCTCGGCATTCGCGGCAAGGTGCGCGCGCGCGGCCAGCAGATGTCGAAGAAAGAGGGCAAGGTCATCTCGGCGACCAACGACAAGCTCGCCACCGGCGAGGTCGAGGTCGAGGTGTACGAGATGGAGATCTTCAACGAGAGCGAGACGCCCCCGTTCGAGATCAGCGAGCACGTCAAGGCCGGCGAAGAGCTGCGCTTTCAGCACCGCTACCTCGACCTGCGCCGCCCGCAGCTGCAGCAGAGCATCATCAAGCGCTCGAAGATGAACGCCATCGTGCGCTCGTACATGGTCGAGAACGGGTTCCTCGAGCTCGAGACCCCGTTCATGGGCAAGTACACTCCCGGCGGGGCCCGCAACTTCCTGGTGCCGTCGCGGCTCAACCCCGGCAAGTTCTACGCGCTGGCCGAGAGCCCCCAGCTCTACAAGCAGCTGTTCATGGTGGCGGGCTTCGAGCGCTACTTCCAGATCGTGAAGTGCTTTCGCGACGAGGACCTGCGCCTCGACCGGCAGCCCGAGTTCACCCAGATCGACGTCGAGATGAGCTTCGTCACCCAGGACGACGTCTTCACCATCATCGAGGGCCTCATCAAGAAGCTGTGGAAGGGCGTGCTCGACATCGACGTGCCCACCCCGTTTCGCCGGCTCGACTTCTACGAGTCGATGGCCAAGTACGGCAACGACAAGCCCGACCTGCGCTTCGGCCTCGAGCACGTCGAGCTGACCGAGGTCATCAAGCGGCTCGGCCCCGATGCCGGGGTGCCGATGATCACCGAGGCGGTCGAGCAGAAGGGCATCGTCAAGGCGATGGTGATACCCGCCCAGTATCCGCTCTCGCGCAAAGAGACCGACGACCTCGAGGTCTTCGTGCAGGGCATGGGCAGCAAGGGCCTGGGCCGCGCGAAGATCAGCGAGACCGGAGAGTGGACGCAGGCGCCCCTGTTCAAGAACGCCAAGCCCGAGCTGCGCGCCGAGATTCTGAAGGCCACCGGCGCCAAGAGCGGCGACCTGATTCTCTTCCAGTTCGGCAAAGAGTCGCTGGTGCACACGGTGATGGCGAACCTGCGGGTGCACATCGCCAAGAAGCTGAAGCTGATTCCCGAGTTCGGCTCGGGCGGAGTCTGGAACTTCCTCTGGGTGGTCGACCCGCCCCTCTTCGAGTTCGACGAAGAGACCAACCAGTGGGCCGCCGCGCACCACGCCTTCACCCGCCCGCACGACGAGTGCGTGCAGTACCTCGAGACCGACCCCGGCAAGGTGAAGTGCTACCGCTACGACGTGGTGCTCAACGGCTTCGAGATCGGCGGTGGCTCGATTCGACTCCACAAGCCCGACGTGCAGGCCAAGGTGTTCAAGGCCCTCGGCATCGGCGACGTCGAGGCGCGCGAGAAGTTCGGCTTCCTGCTCGACGCGCTGAAGTTCGGCGCGCCTCCGCACGGCGGCCTCGCCCTGGGTATGGACAGGCTCGCCATGCTGCTCACCAACGCCGAGTCGCTGCGCGACGTGATTCCCTTCCCCAAGACGCAGAAGGGCACCGACCTGATGACCGGCGCTCCCGGCGACGTCGACGAGAAGCAGCTGCGCGACCTGTACGTGAAGACCACCGCCCAGCCCAAGTGAGCGGGGCGGCCGCTCGGCCGCTCGGCCGCTCAGCCCAGAATCAGCGGAAACACCATGCGCGTCTTGGTCGCCGTCTGCTTCGGAAAGCTCCACTTCCGAACGGTGCGAATCACGCAGGCGGCGAACTTGCCGTTGCCCGGGCCCGCGTTCGCGGAAGCGGTGGCCACCGTGCCGTCACCGTTCACCTCCATGGTGAGCGTCACGCTGCCCTGAAAGTCCGAGCTCTCTTTGCGCGCCGCGTCGGTGCACGGCCGCAGCGACGACACCTGCCCGTTGATGGCGTTGCGCAGGTCGGTCTGCTCGAAGGGGTTCACCACCCGCACCTCTTCTTTCGCAGGCGCCGGCGGCGCCGCCGCCGCTTCGGGCGCGGGCGCCGTTGCGGGAGCGGGAGCCGGCTCGGCCTTCACCTCTGCCGGCGGCACGTCTTTCGGTGAGGGCGGCTGCAGCGCGGGCGGCGGCACGTTCAGCTCTCCCGACACCGGCCCGCCCTTCACCTTCTCGTCGGTGCCCGCCGCGGCCGCGGCCACGGCCACCGCTTGCGCCTCGCGCCGCGCCTTGCGCTCGGCGCGCGCCTCGGCCTTCTCGGCCTCGAGCGCCTCGGGCGGCGCGTTGCCCAGCGCCACCGCGGTCTCGGTCTCGCTCGCCTCGACCACGCCCGCGCCCTTCGTCAGCGGCACGGTGAGCTCCATGTTCTCTTGATCGAAGGTGACCCAGAACCTTCGCCCGGCGTACTGCGGCGCCGTCACCTCGACGCTCTCGGGCGTGAAGCCCGGCTTCAGGTCGGCGCTGTAGGGCAGCAGGTGCACCCGCCCGCGAAACGCCACCCGCGCCTTCTTCAGCGGCGAGCTCACCTTGAAGTGCACCACGCTGAGCACCGGCGGCTCGGGCGCTGCAGCCGGCTCGACCGCCGCGACCGCCACCGGGGCGGCCGGGGCCGGAGTCGGCGCAGCGGCCTTCTCGAGCGGCGCCGGGGCGGGCGGCGCGGTGACCGCCACCGCAGCCGGCGCCGCGGTGCGCTCCCACGGCTTGAGCACCATCGCCGTCACGCCCAGCAGCGCCACCGCCGCGATGCCGAACATCGTCACCGGGGAGCCCTTGCGCCTGGGGCGGGCCGGCAGCAGGTCGGCGGCGGGCACCTCGAGCGACGCCGAGGTGAGGTTCGCGAAGCGCGCCAGCTGCTCTTCGAACGCCGCCATGCTCTCGGGGCGATCGCGCGGGCTCTTCGAGAGCGCCGAGGCCACCAGCCGCCCCAGCCCGACGGGAATGGTGGGCACCAGGGTGGTGAGCTCGGGCGGCTCTTCGTTGGTGATCTTCGTCACCAGCCCCGGAATGGTGGGGTCCGAGAAGGGCAGCCGGCCGGTGAGCATCTGAAAGAGAATCACTCCCAGCGCGTACACGTCGGCGCGCTCGTCGACCTCGCTGGGGTTGCTGAGCTGCTCGGGCGACATGTACTGCGGCGTGCCGATCAGCAGCCCCGCGTAGGTCGCCTGGGTCGAGCCGAACTTCGAGATGCCGAAGTCGATCACCCGCACCTCGTCGCGGCGATCGTTGCGGTTGAGCAGGAAGATGTTCTCGGCCTTCAGGTCGCGGTGAATGATCTTCGCCGCGTGCGCCGCCGACAGCGCCGAGGCCACCTGCACGCCCACCCGCGCCGCGCGCACCGGAGGCAGCGCTCCGTCGCGGTCGATCACCTGCGCCAGGTCTTTGCCCTCGAGGTACTCGAGCACCAGGTACGGCTGCCCCAGCGGGGTGGTGCCCATGTCGGTCGAGGCGATGATGTTGGGGTGCCCCAGGGTGCCTGCCGCGCGCCCCTCGTTGAGAAAGCGGCGCACGAAGTTCTCGTCGGCGGCCAGCTGCGGGTGCAGCACCTTGATCGCCACCTTGCGGCCGATGAACATGTGCTCGGCGAAGTAGACGGTGGCCATGCCTCCGGTGCCCAGCCGCCGCACGATGCGGTAGCGGTCGTCGAGCACGCTGTTGATCAGCGGGTCGGTGACCCCCGACACGGTGCGGCCGCTGGGCGTCGGCAGTCTCCCCTCGGCGCCCGGGCTGCTCGGGCTGCGCGGAGCGGGAGTGGCGGACGACTGAAGCGGCGCTGCGCCCTCCGACGGTGCTCCGTCGTCCGACTTCGGTTCTGACATGCGGCCCCTTTCCTGCGCGGAAGTATAGAAACCGGGCGTCCGCGACCGCATAGAAACGTCTCAACCGGGTGCGCGTAAGCACCACAACGGACCTTGACGGATGCCGAAACTCGAAAAACGCAGCCCCCAGCCAGCCACCGCCGCCGAGCTCTTCGCCTGGCACGCCCGGCCCCGCGCGTTCGATCGGTTGAACCCTCCGTTCGACCCGGTCACCGTCGAGTCGCACGAAGGTCAGGGGCCTCGAGGTGGGCACCCGGGTGGTGGTGCGGGTGCGGTTGGGCCCCATCGAGCAGCGCTTCGTGGCGCGCCACACCGCCTGCGAGCCCGGCCGGCTGTTTCGCGACGAGCAAGAGCAGGGGCCCTTCTCGCGCTGGGTTCACACCCACCACTTTCACGACGGCGAGCTGCACGACGAGATCGACTTCGCGCTGCCCCTGGGCGGCCTGGGCGTCGGTGAGGCGGTGGCGCGCCACAAGCTCGAGCGCTCGTTCGAGTACCGCCACCAGGTGCTGCGCGCCGACCTCACCCGCCACGCGCGCTTCAGAGACCGACCCCGCCTCACCGTGGCCATCACCGGCGCCGGCGGGCTGATCGGCACCGCGCTCGCCGCGTATCTCGACACCGCGGGCCACACCGTGCGCGCGGTGAAGCGGGGTGACTTCTCGCCGCTCGAGGGCTGCGACGCGGTGGTGCACCTCGCGGGCGCGCCCATCGGCCAGCGTTGGTCGCCCGCGCTGCGAGAAGAGATCGTCACCAGCCGCATCGACTACACCCGCGCGCTGGTCGCCGCGATGCAGCGCTGCGCGCGCCCGCCCAGCGTGCTGCTCTCGGGCTCGGCGATCGGCATCTACGGTGAGCGCGGCGACGAGGTGCTCGACGAGCGGTCGGCGCTGGGGCCGCGCGCCGACAAGGGCCCGGGCTTTCTCGCCGCGCTCTGCGCCGACTGGGAGGCCGAGGCCTCCAAGGCGACCTTCGCCCGGGTGGTGCTGCTGCGCACCGGGGTGGTGCTCAGCCCTTTGCACGGGGCGCTCTCGCAGATGCTGCCGATGTTTCGCCTCGGCGCCGGCGGGCCGATCGGTTCCGGCAACCAGTGGATGAGCTGGATCTCCATCGAAGACCAGCTCGGCGCCATCGAGCATGCGCTGCACACCGACAGCCTGCACGGGCCGGTCGACCTCACCGCGCCAGAGCCGCTCACCGCGAGAAAGTTCGCCAGCGAGCTCGGGCACGTGCTCGGGCGGCCGTCATTCGCGCGCGTGCCGGCGTTCGCGCTCAAGGCCCTGTATGGCGAGTCGGCCGAGGCGGCGCTGCTCGCCAGCCAGCGGGTGTTGCCGCGCGCGCTCGAGGCCAGCGGCTTTGCGTTTCTCCACCCCACGCTCGAGCAGTGCCTGCGCTTCGAGCTGGGGCTGGCCTGAGCGGGTGGTCCGCTCAGCCTCTCAGGGTGAGCAGCCGGCGTCGGTCGGCCAGGCCGGGCTGACCAGCACGCCCGCACCGACGCTGCAGCCGGCCGCGCCGCGCAGCCTCACCCGGCCCAGCCCGCCGCCGCCGCCGCCGCCGTTGCCGGTGCCCAGCGAGCCCGCTTCGCCGTCGCCCGCGGCGAGGTCTCGCGTCGACCCGCGCCCCCCGGGCCCGCCGGTCTGCACGCTGCTGCCGCCCGCCGCCGCGCCCGCGTCGGCGGTGCCCGGGTGGCCGGCAGCGCCCTCGATGATCGGCCCGCCGCCTTCGCCGCCGCCCCCGCCGTGCGCGGCCACCACCGCTCCGCCGGTGAGGGTCAGCTGGCGGGCCTCCAGCGCGATCGCTCCGCCGCTGCCCGCGCCGTTGCCGCCGCTGCCGGCGTTGGCGCCGGGGCCCCCCGCGCCCGGCGCGGTGACCGTGCCGCTCACGATCAGCGTCGCCGCCGTCGAGATCTGCAGCGCGCCACCGCCGGCCGCGGGCCGCGGCTGACTCGAGCGCCCACCGAGCCCGCCCGGGCAGCCGCCGCGCAGCGGCACCAGCGCCTCGCTGCCGCTGAGCACCCCCGCCTCGCCGCCGTTGCCCGGCGAGCCGAAGGTAGGGTCCGAGCCCCTGCCGCCCGCGCCGCCGCGCGTGCCGAACGTGCCGCCCCCGCCGCCGCCGTTCGTGTCGTTCAGGTGCCCGCGCTCGCCCGCCCCCGCGTCGGGGCAGTCGGCTGCGCCGGCCAGCACCTGCACCTCGCCGGCCAGCATCACGTCGCCGGTCGCCGCGATGATCGCCGGGCGCACCCCCTTCACCTGCAGCGTGCTGCCGCTCAGCAGGGTGAGGCGCTCGAACGAGAGCAGCACCGCGCCGGGCCCGCCCGGCTGCGCCACGCTGGCGATGCCCGGCAGCGGCTGCCCGCACCAGTTGGTGAACACCGGGTTGCCCGCCACGCCGGTGTCGACCACGCTCAGCCCGCACCCCAAGCTCACCTCGCCGGCCGGAGGCGTCGGCACCTGCGCCTCGGCGAAGTTCGCCGGCGGGTAGGGGAAGCGGGCGATGCAGCCACCCGCGCCGTTGCACACGCCGCCGTCGCACGCCGCGCCCGGCGCCGCCGCCTCGAACCGGCACCCCGCGTCGGCCTCGCAGCTGCCCGCGAACGACTGGCACTCGGCCGGCACGCACTGGGCCGCGCTGCCGGCGCAGCCGCCGTCGGCGCCGCAGAGATCATTCATCGTGCAGCTGCGCCCATCGTCGCAGGCCGCGGCGACGGTGACCGGGTACGCGCACCCCCGCGCGGGGTCGCAGCTCACGCCGGAGGCCGAGAAGCACGGCGGCGGCGCGTCGCAGGTGACCAAAGCGCCCGGCAGGCACGCGCCGCTCGGGTCGCAGCGATCGCCCGCGGTGCAGGCGCTGCCGTCGCTGCACGGGCTGCCGGCGTCGAGCGGCGGGTAGACGCACGCCCCGGTGCTCGACTCACAGGTGCCCGGCCCCGCGGCGCAGCTGCCGGGCAGCACCGGGCACTGCTTCTGCGAGCCGCCGGTGCAAGCGCCCGACGCGCACCGCGCCGAGCTCACGCAGCGGTCTGCCGAGCGGCACAGCTCAGCGCCGCACTGCGAGTCGTCGCAGTCGGTGTGCTGGTCGCCGTCGTTGTCGACCCCGTCGTCGCAGAGCCCGGCCTCCGAAGCGGCGCCGGCGCAGGCGTGGCCCTGGCAGGTGCCGCCGGCGCGGCAGGGCAGCGCGTCGCAGTCGTCGTCGGCGCAGTCGATGAGCGCGTCGCCGTCAGAGTCGAGCCCGTCATCGCACGCGCTCTCGCGGGTATCGCTGGCGCCGAACATCGTCAGGCCGAGCTCGTTCAGCGCGTTGCGGGTGAAGTGCGCCGCCGCGTCTTTCGAGCGCTCGGGCGGGCTGCTCGGCACGGTGCAGTGGGTGTCGGAGAAGCCTTGCGCGAAGAGGGTGACGTCGTCGGGCAGGGTGCCCTGCGCCACGCCGAACCGCAGCGCGCTCTTGCCCGCGGTCTCGACCGGGGTCGAGCGGTTCTCGGCCCCGCCGCCCAGCTTCACCACCACCTGCACGCACCGGCTGCGCACGCCGGCCTCGAGCTGCACGGTGACCTCGAGGCCGGCCTCGCGCGAGCGGCTGCACGAGACCGCGGCCAGCGCCGCCACCACCAGCGCCCGCTTCACGGCGGCACCTCGCGGCCCTCGCCGAAGCCCAGCACCCACAGGCGCGCGTCGTCGTGAGCGGCGGCGCGCAGCGCCTCGACCGCGGCCTCTTCGCCGTCGTCCGCGAGGGGGAAGGTGCCGTAGTGCATCGGCACCATCACCGCTGCGCGCAGGTCAGCCATCGCCTGCCAGGCGAGCGGGGGCGTCATGTGCACCGGGCTCATGAACCACTCGGGCAGGTAGGCGCCGATCGGCAGCACCACGAGGCGAAACGGCCCGAGCCGGTCTCCCACCGCCTTGAAGTGCGGCCCGTAGGCGGTGTCGCCGCCGAAGTAGACCCGGCCCTGGGTGCCGGTGAGCACCCACCCGGTCCACAAGGTGGCCTCTTCGTCGGTCAGCCCGCGGTTGCTGAAGTGCTGCACCGGCACCGAGGTGAGGCTCAAGGGGGTGGCGCCCAGCCGGGTCTGTTGCCACCAGTCCATCTCGGAGACGCTCTTCAAGCCCTTCGCCTCGAGGTACTGCTTGTTGCCCAGCCCGGCGAAGATCTTCAGCCGGGGAAAGGTGGCCTGCAGTCGCAGCAGCGTGGCGAGGTCGAGGTGGTCATAGTGGTTGTGGGAGATCACCACCGCGTCGATGGCCGGCAGATCTTCGAAGCGAATGCCCGGCGGCCGCACCCGGTGCGGGCCCGCGAACGACACCGGGCTCACCCGGTCGGCGTACACCGGGTCGGTGAGCACGTTCACCCCGTCGAGCTGCAGCAGGGTGGTGGCGTGGTTGATGAACGTCACCCGCAGCGCGCCCGGCGCCACCCGCTCTGGAGGCGGCGGCCCGGGCGGCTCGTCGCGAAACGCGCTCCACGGGCCGGCCTCGCGGTGCAGCTGCCACTCGAGAAACCTGGCCAGACCGCGGGTGGGCCGAGGCGCGCCGGGGGTGAAGAACTTCTCGCCGTCGAAATGATCCGAGATGGGGCCCGCATAGCGAGGCGCCGAGAAGCACGCGCAGACGAGGGGGAGCACCGGCCAGACCTTCACGCCTTGTGCGGATAACACTCCCTCTCTTCTCGTGGGAGAGGGCCTCTTTCGGAGTATGCACTTGAGCTCCAGCATGCCGGAGCTGCGCAGCGTCCCCATCGGAGCACTCCCCGCGCCCGCCGCGCCCGCCCTCGACGCGCGCGCCGAGCCGCCGCCGCCGTCAACGGCCGGCTCTCGACCCTCGACGCCGATCGCCTCTCGTACGCCCGCGACTTCTGGCCGCTCGGGCTCATCTGGCAGCGCGAGGGCCGCGTGCCGCCTCCTCCCGACCTGGTGGTCTGGCCTTCGACCGAAGAAGAGGTTCAGGCCGTCATTGCGGTGGCGCGCCGCCGCAAGCTCCCGGTGATTCCCTACGGGGCCGGCAGCGGCGTCTGCGGCGGCACCTGGGCCACCCACGGCGGCGTGGCCCTCGACTTGAAGCGCCTCGATCGCATCGGCCCGGTCGACGCCACCGCGCGCACCGTCGACGCCGAGGCCGGAGTGATGGGCGAGACGCTCGAGCGCCGGCTCGCCTCCGAGGGCTGGCAGCTCGGTCACACCCCGTCGTCGATCTACATGTCCACCGTCGGCGGCTGGCTCGCCGCGCGCAGCGCCGGCCAGCTCTCGAGCCGGTGGGGGAAGATCGAAGACATGGTCTTGAGCGTGCGCGCCGTGCTCGGCACCGGCGAGCGCCTCGAGACCCCCGAGCGGCCGTTCAGCGGCCCCGACGTGGCGCAGCTGCTCATCGGCTCCGAGGGCACGCTGTGCGCCTTCACCCGCGCCCGGCTGCGGGTGTTTCCGCTCCCCGAGGGCCGCGCCTTTCACGGCTACGACTTCAAGACCGTCGCCGACGGCCTCGAGGCGATTCGGGTGATGTTCCGCGCCGGCCTGCGCCCCTCGGTGGTGCGGCTCTATGACCCCTTCGACACCGCCATCGTCGGCGACAAGCCACCCCACGTCTCGACCACCTCGCCCTCCCAGGCGCCGGCGCTCTCGCGCGAGCTGCTCCCCGCGCTGTTCCGCGTGCTCGCGCCACAGACCTTGGGCCGCCCCGGGCTCATGAACCGCGCCACCCACCTGCTGCGCAAGAGCCGGCTGGTGCTGGTGTTCGAGGGCGAGGCCGCCCGCGCCGCCGACGAAGACGCTGCCGCGCGAACCCTCTGCCAGCGCCTGGGCGCGGTGTCTTTGGGCCCCCAGCCCGCCGAGAAGTGGCTGGCCTCGCGCTACGACGTGTCGTACCGCATGTCGAAGGTGTTCGAGGGCGGCGCCTTCGCCGACACCTTCGAGGTCGCCGCCCCGTGGGAGCGCGTGTACGAGGTGTACCAGAAGGTCCGCGAGGCGGTCGCGGCGCACGCCTTCGTGCTGTGCCACTTCTCGCACGCCTACCTCGAGGGGTGCTCGCTGTACTTCTCGTTCGTGGGGGCCGCCCCCTTGGGTCAAGAGCGCGAGCGCTACGAGTCGATCTGGCGCATCGCGCTGTCGGCCGCGCAGAGCGCCGGTGCCAACGTCAGCCACCACCACGGCGTGGGGCTGCTCAAGGCCCGCGCGCTGCAAGAGTCGCTGGGCGAGGGCCGGCACGCGCTCAAGATGCTCAAAGACTTCTTCGACCCCGACGGCATCATGAACCCTGGGAAGCTCGGCCTGTGAGCTCGAGCGAGCTGCGCCACGCGCTGGGCCCGATGTGCGTCGACTCGCCCGACGGGCTGTACGCCTGCCCCCGCTCGGCGCGCGAGCTCACCGAGGTGCTGGCGGTCTTGCGCGCCCACGGGGTGGCGCTGGGCCGCGAGGTGAAGCTGAGCCGCGGGGCGTTCGATCGCCTCGAGGCGGTCGAGCCGAAGTCGTGCACCGTGCTGGCGGGCGCCGGCCTGGTGCTCGCCGACCTCGAGCGGCTCTTGCACCCCCACGCGTTCACCCTCGGCACCTTGAGCCCGCACGCCCTCACGCTCACCGTGGCCGAGTTCCTCGAGGGGCCCTACGCGGGCTTGAAGCCGGTGCCGGTCGGGCGGCTCGAGCCGATCTCCATCAGCCTCGAGGCGGTGCTGGCCGACGGCCGGCAGCTCAAGACCCACTTCAGCCCGCGCAGCGCCGCGGGCCCAGACCTCTCGGCGCTGGTGCTGGGCGCGCACGGCCGCATCGCGGTGGTGCTCAAGGCGCGCCTGCGCTGCCTGCCGCTGCCCGAGGCGCGGCAGGTGGTGCGCCTGAGCTTCCCCTCGGTCGAGGCGGCGCTCGATGGCGTGCGCGCCGCGCTCGCCGACGGGTGCTGCCCGGCGCGAGCCCGCGCCCAGAAGGTGCAGCAGCGCACCGTGCTCGAGGTCGAGCTCGCCGGGGCGCTCGACGGGGTGGCGCGCGACGCCCAGAGCCTGCAGCACCGCGCGCCGACCCTGGGGGGCCGCCCCGCCGGCGAGGCGCTGCACCCGCCGGCCACCCCCCACGAGCACGAGTGCTCGTGGCCGGCGGTGGCGCGCGCGCTCGACCACGGCGAGGTGCTCGACCTGTACCGGCTGAGCCTGCACGGCGCGATCGTCGCCGGAGGTGCCGGGGGCCTGGGGCTCGACGCTCCGGCCCGCTGGGCCCACGGCGCGGGGCTCGCCGCCACGGTATTGGGAGGTCCCCTGTGAAGCCGATGGAGCAGCACGCCCGCGAGTATTCGTTCTGCGCCTATTGCCCCAAGGTGTGCCGGTTCTCGTGCCCGGTCTCCGAGTCGACCAAGACCGAGACCACGTCGACCTGGGGCAAGATGACCGCCGCGCACCTCGCGCTCACCCACCAGCGGCCGCTCGACGAGGGCTCGGCGAAGGCGCTGCACGCCTGCACCGGTTGCATGCGCTGCACCGAGTTCTGCAAGCACCACAACCAGCCCGCCGGCGCGCTGTTCGCCGCGCGCTCGGCGACCATCGCCAAGGGCCTGCAGCCGGCCGGAGCCGCCTCGACCCTGGCCACCTTCGCGCAGTCGCAGAACCCCTTCGGGCGGCAGCTCGCCCCCCTGGTGGCCGCGTGGAAGGCCGAGACCCCGGTGCGCTACCCGTTCTTCCCCGGCTGCACCGCGCTGGTGAAGCGCAGCGAGCTCATCGACCAGACGCTGGCGGTCGCCAGCGCGTTCGGCGCGCCGCTCGGGGTGAGCCGCGCCGCCGCGCGCTGCTGCGGCTACCCGCTCTACGCCGCGGGGGCGTTCGAGCTGTTTCAGGCGCACGCCCGCGCCTTCGCCGAGACGATCGAGGCCTACCCCGAGCTGGTGGTGAAAGATCCCTCGTGCGCCTTCACCTTGAAGGTCATCTACCCGCGCTTCGAGGTGAAGATGCCGGCGCGCATTCGCACCGTGTACGAGGTGCTCGACGAGAACCTGCCCCACGCGCCGGTGAAGCCGCCGATGGAAGAGGCCGTCGCCTACCACGACGCCTGTCACCTCGGCCGCGGCCTGCAGCAGTACGACGAGCCGCGCCGGCTGTTGCGCCGCGCGGTGTCGTCGGTGCGCGAGGCGCCCTCGAGCGGCGCCGAGGGCGGCTGCTCGGGCGGCGGGGGGCTGCTGCCCCGCACCCTGCAAGAGACCTCGGTCGACGTGGCGCGGCGGCAGGCGGCCGAGCTGCAGCAAGACGGCGAGACCATCGTCACCGCCTGCCCGACCTCGCGGCGCATGTTCGAGCGGGCAGGGCGACAGTCGGAAGATCTGCTGGCGGTGCTCAAGCGCTGGCTCGACACCAAAGAGGGCCCATGAAGACGTACCTGGTGGTCAACCCCAAGAGCGCCAACGGCGACACCGGCAAGCGGTGGGCCGAGATTCAGGCCCGGGTGGCGCGCGCGCTGCCGTCGATCTCCCACGGCTTCACCGAGGGCCCGATGCACGCCGAGCACCTGGCGCGCGCCGCGCTGCACCAGGGTTTCGACAGCATCGTCGCGGTGGGCGGTGACGGCACCATCAACGAGACCCTCAACGGCTTCTTCGAGGGCGGGCGGCCCATCAACCCCCAGGCGTCGCTGGGCGTGCTGCCGCGCGGCACCGGCGGCGACTTTCGCCGCACCTTCGGCTGGGAGCTCGACCTCGACGCGGCGGTCGAGCGGCTGAAGGGCGAGGGCGGCCAGCCCTTCGACGTGGGGCTGCTCGAGTACACCGCGCCCGACGGCAGCAAAGGCCAGCGCTACTTCGCCAACATCGCCAGCTTCGGAGTCTCGGGCGCCGTCGACAACGAGGTGAACCAGTCGAGCAAGGCGCTGGGCGGCAAGCTCTCGTTCATGCTCGGCTCGTTCAAGGCGATGATGAAGTACGCCGACAAGAAGGTGCGCTTTCGCCTCGACGGCGGCCCGTGGGAAGAGGCCACCGTCACCACCCTGGCCGTCGCGAACGGCAAGTACTTCGGCGGCGGCATGAAGGTCGCCCCCGAGGCGCTCACCCACGACGGCATCTTCGACATCACCGTGTGGAGCGGCTACTCGCTGAAAGACTTCGTGCTCAAGCAGAGCGGCATCTACAGCGGCGCCCACGTGGGGTGGAAGAACACCCGCTGTCTCAAGGCCCGCGTGTTCGAGGCCGAGAGCGACGAAGAGGTGCTCATCGACTGCGACGGCGAGCAGCCCGGCCGGCTGCCCTGCAAGATGACCCTCTTGCCGGGCGCGGTGAAGCTCAAGGTGTGAGCGCGCGGCTGCCTTCGCCGAGCTGTGCGCGCTGACCCTCTCCGGCCAAACCCCCAGAGAGCGGTGCGCCTACCCGTTCGTGCCTGCCCCACCGACCCCTGGCCGACAACCCTGTGCCTTGGCCTGACCCTGCCGGGCCGTCGGCGCCGTCGAGTCTGGCCTGCTGAGGCTCACCGTGGCAGGGCACGAAGCCGAACCGCTGTGCAGCCTCTGCCGCCTCTGCGCTGCGTCACACGGTCTTGAAGCACGCCGACGCGATCAACGTGCGGCCGACGGTGACCTTCGCCCTCGCCATCATCGCCGCGAGCGCGCGGTCTTTCTCACCGTACCGCTGGTCTTCTTCGGCTCGCAGGGTCGACAGCGCCTTGCGGTAGGCGCGCTCGGTGCGCTCGATCTGCACGCGCTCGCGGCTCTTGCGCGCCGCTTCCCACTCTGCGCGGGCCGCCTCGACCTTCTTGCGCGGGGCGATCAGGCAGTCTTCGGCGAAGCGGTCGGCCCGCTCGCGCGCCTCGTCGATGTCGACCGAGGCCTTCTTCTCGAGCCGCCGCTGCACCTCGTCGCGCGCCGCGTTGAGCGCCGCCTCTTGCGCCGCCGCCACCGACACCGAAGGCGGCATCACCGAGGCCTCGATCGCGGGCGCTTTCAGCAGCGCCTCGCCCTGCTCGAGGGGCAGCGCCTTCCACCCCTCGCCGTCGCGGAGCAGCACCACGTGCGCCACCGAGTCTTCGCCGCGCGCCTCGAAGCGGTACACGAACCACCAGCCGTCGCGCCCCTTGAGCTCGGGCACGGTGAGCTGCAGCTTGCACACGCCTTCGAGCGGCTGCGGCTGGGCCTGCGCCTTCGCCGCCGCGGCGGCCCGGGTCTTCGCCAGCCCCTTCTTCACCGACTCTTCGCGCAGCTTGAGCTTCTTGCGCACCTCGCCGTCGAAGCGCTCGAGCAGCAGCGAGCGCGCCTCGGTCATGCGGCGGTTGATGCTCTTACCCAGGTCGCTCTGCAGCGCGGTGAACGCCGCGTCGATCTCTGCCGGGGCACGGCACGACTGGTAGATGTCGAGCACCCGGCGCTCGAAGTCGACGCCGCTCTCGAGCGCGCCCAGAATCTCGTCCGACGCGCCGAACACGCCGTCGAACAGGCCGAGCTTCTTCTCCAGCAGCTCGTATAGGCGCGCGTCGGCGGCGTTCGAGCGGTTGAGCAGGTTCAGCACCAGCACGTCGCGCTGCTGGCCGTAGCGGTGGCAGCGCCCGATGCGCTGCTCGACGCGCTGCGGGTTCCACGGCAGGTCGTAGTTCACGATCACGTTGCAGAACTGCAGGTTCAGGCCCTCGGCGCCGGCCTCGGTCGAGAGCAGAATCTGCGCGCGGTTCCTGAAGTCTTCGACCAGCGCGGCGCGCCTCGGGCGTGCCGGCGTCGCCGGCAGCTGCGGAATCTTCCCCTCCCAGCCGTGCGTCGACAGCAGGTTGATCAGGTACTCCTGGGTGCGGCGGCTCTCGGTGAAGATGACCGCCTTCTCGGGCCACTGGTGCGCGCGGGCGACCGTGAACACCCGGTCGAGCGCGCGCTTGAGCGCCTCGCCCTTGGCGTTGGTGGTGAGCGCCCGCGCTCGCTCGGCGTAGCCGCGCAGCTCTTTCACCTCGAACGCAATCGCGGCCGGCGTCAGCGGGTTGGCGACGTCCTGCCACCTCGTCTTCCACGTACTCTTCGTCTTCGGGCCGAACAGCGCGTCGGCCTGGGCCAGCTTCGCGTGCCTTGAAGCCGCTGCTCGAGCGCCTCGGCCAGCTTCGCCAGCGTCGGGGCGATGGCGTAGGTCGAGCAGGCCAGCAGCTTGCGGTAGACCAGGGTCAGCAGCGTGCGTTTGCCCGGCTCGATCGCCGCCGCCTCGCTGCGCCGCAGGTACTCGCTGACGTCGTCGTACAGCGCCTGTTCGTCGGGCGACGGCGCGAAGTCCTCGACCACGCTGCGCCGGTTCGTGAACCGCACGTACTCGCGCACCTGCCGCCGCAGCGTGCGCTGCACCACCGGCGCGAGCGCTGTCTGAGCGCTTTCGCCGCGCTGGTCCGTGAGCCCGCCGTGCTCCGGGTCGACGGGGAGTGCGCCCTGAAGGCGTCTTGCGGCCCCAGGATCTGCTCGTCGAGCAGCGACATCAGGCCGAACAGCTCCGACAGCTCGTTCTGCAGCGGGGTGGCGGTGAGCAGCAGCTTGGGCGACTTGCCCAGCGCCAGCTTGAGGGCCTTGCCGATCTTGTTGTTGGGCTTGTGCGAGTTGCGCAGGCGGTGGGCCTCATCGATGATCACCAGGTCCCACGGGAGCTGGCCAGCCAGCTCCTGGCGGATCGCCGCGAAGGGGAGCGAGGCGATCACCACCGGCACGCGCTGGTCGAAGGAGTTCCCGGTCGCCTGCATGGTGCGGCCGTCGACCACCACCGAGTCGAGGTCGAACTTCCTGGCGAGCTCGGCCTGCCACTGCGCGCGCAGCGTCGCGGGCGCCAGCACCAGCAGCCGCCGCCGCCCTTCGGCGTGCAGCTGCGCCAGCACGATGCCCGCCTCGATGGTCTTGCCCAGGCCGACCTCGTCGGCCAGCACGCAGCCGCCGCGCTCCATCGCCTCGAGCGCGAAGGCCGCCGCTTCGACCTGGTGGGGGTTCAGGTCGACCTTGGCCTCGGCCAGCGCCCGCATGACTCGCGACGGGCCGTCGCCGCCCTTGCCCGTCAGCTCTTCGGCCAGCACCCAGGAAGCGCGTGAAGGCGCAGGGGGTCAGGCGGAGCACCTTCGTCGGGCGCGGCATCTCCACCGGACGGCGCTCGTGATCAGCCGAACCGGCGTAAAGCCAGGTCTTCCCAGGTTCGACACCCAGGCGATCGCGAGGCCAGTGCGCGAGCGGCACACTTGAGGCGCGTAGGTCCTGCAGGGTATTTGGCCACTTCGGGCGGCAATTCTTGTGTTCTGTAGCGCGCCCGCCGATGCCGCGCATGTAGAGGGTGGGGGTAGTTGAGCTGTCGCCACCGATGCGGTCGTCGCCGACCACCAGCACGGCATGAATGTCGATGCCCATCACCTTGCCGGCGATCTCTGCCTTGTCGCCCGACCACGACGACTGCACCCCGAACGCCACGTGCCAGTACTCGAACAGCATCTGGGCCCGGGCCCGCGCGTCGGCCTTGCTGAAGTGGTGCGGCACGTCGATGCGCAGCCGGCTGCTGTCGGAATCTGAGGCCAGGCTCACGCTCGAGAGGAGCGCGGCGCCGAGGGCGAGCACGCGAATCACGACGATTTACTTACCATGCGCCGCCCGCCGCGCCGCGGTAATTTTTTCTGCGCTGCCAGCGCACGATACGCGCGACTGTCGGAGAACTGCGGCACCTCGGTCGGCCTGAGTTTCCAGAAGTTCACCGCCACCGCAAGCCTCAGAGACTTCTCGCGAGGCAGCCTGGGCCCGGGCACTTGATTCCGCGCGTCGAGCACCCCGTGGGTCAGCCGACCGTCGAAGTGCACGAAGCGATTGGGGCGCGGCTCGGCGAGGTCGAGCTCGAGCCGGTCGGGGGCAAAGGCGGGGTTCTTCGGGTTTGGTGACCGGGCCGTGACAGCCAGCAGCCCCCCGCGGCAACGGTTCAGAAACAGCACCGACGAGCGCACCGGGTGCACCTGCGGCCCTCCGCTCAGCGCCAGCTTCTCGTCGCGATCGCGGTGGAAGTCGACCTGCACGTTCGAAGTGCGCATGCGCGACAGCCACCACTCGACGCCGGTCACCTCTGGCACCTCGGGCCACAGCGCCAGGCGACCGCGCGCGTTCGACCACGCAGGCCGGCGGCGCCCCGCGGCAACCAGAAGGTCGTCTGGTAGGTGGTGCCGCAGGCGCGCGCGACCCAGCGCCACCACGCGCTGAGAGCCGCGCGAACAGGCGCGGTGGCAGGGCGTCGTCGACGAGGGTGACGAGGCGGGCCCCTTTCACCGAGGTGCAGGGCGATGGCTTCGCGCGCGCCGCGCCCTCGCACTGCGCCGGCGCGCCCATCTCGATCAGGGCGGACGGTGGGCGCGAGGTCGACGGCGCGGATTGGCTCCTGGTAGATCCCGGGCTTGATGCCCTTGCCCAGCAGGAGCAGCGGCACCTCGGTGTCATAGGCCCGGGTGCCGTGCGAGGTGCCGGCCTTCGCTTTCGAGCACGTGGAAGGGCTTGAGCGTCACCAGCACGTCGCCGCTGCGGTCCGGGTGGAGGAGCCCGCGGCAGGCCGCCGCAGTACCGGGCGGGTCGCGGTCTCCGAGGTCGTCGCGCGCGACCGCCACCTGCAGATCGGGGTGCTTCGAGAGGCAGGCGGCCGCCGCGCGCCGCACCGCGGCCGGGTCGAGCTTCTTGTCGGCGATCGGCTTGGCGTCGAGATACACGTCGACCTCCTCGATCGCCGCGACCAGCTCGCCGCCGCTGAACCGTCGCTGAGCCTTTCTTCGAGGCCTTTCGAATCGCGTCGGGGGGACGCCCGGACGCCGTCGAGGCCCGGCGCCGCCCACTGTTCGGGGATGTTGGCCCCGCCGTGATCGGCGGTCAGCACCACCAGCAGGTTGGCGCGCCCGCCCGCCGCCCTCTCGGCCGCCGCGATCAGGTCGGCGATCGCCGGCCGAGCCGCAGCCAGTGGTCCTGCATCTCCCACGAGTACGGGCCGTACAGGTGGTAGGTGCGGTCGGGGGCCGAGAAGCTGACGCTCAGCAGGTCGGGGACGTCGTCTTTGCCCAGCCCTTCGGCGTCGAGCGCCGCCTTGGCGAACGCACCAGAGGTCGTTGAACATCGGCGACGACGCCAGCGCCGCGTACGACTGCGGCCCCGGAGCGGTGAGCCCGCCGTTCAACGGGTGCGGAAAGACCTTCCCCAGCCCGTAGAAGTCGGCCTCGCACGGGCGCTCGTCGTTCCCGATGTATTCCTTCGCGGGCTCGAGCAGCGCCCAGTCCTTTCCGAAGTACGCGTCGGCGGGCTTCTTGTCGTTGAAGGCCTTCACCCAGGTCGGGAACTCCTTCCGGTAGTACGTGCCGGTGACGAACTTGCCGACCTCTTCCGAGAACCACCACGCGTCGCCGAGGTGGCCGCCCATCGCGATCGCCGACCGCGACCCTTGCCGGCGATCGCCAGCGCCTTGCCCTTGCGCGCTGGGTGCTCAGCCGCAGGTGATCGGCCAGGGTCTCGGCGAGCAGACCTGCGGCGAGACGTCGTCGTTCGGCAGCGGCGCTTCGAGGAGCGGGTGGTTTGGGGTCGGCGAAGACCGGCCTCGAGCTTCCCGGTGGCGCGGTTGAGCACCTTGTTCGACGACGACGCCGTGGCGCGAGGGGTTGGTGCCGGTCGCCAGGGTGGTGTGGCCGGCGGCGGTGACCGTCTCGGCGAAGTCGTAGCGCGCGACGGGGAAGTCCGCCCCTGCGGCGAAGAGGCGCGGAACCCGGCCTTGAAGCGCGGGCGGCGCGGAGAACAGGTCCCGACCCGAGCGCATCGACGGTGATGAACAGCGTGAGCCTGGGGGGTTTCGCCAACGCGGGGAACGCGACCAGCAGCCCCACCACCACCAGCAGCTGCGCACCATGGGCGCGCACTTTCGACGATTAAGCGGCCTAGGGCGACAGCGAAAGGCTAGTCCGAGCCTCCGTCGAGGTTCGCTACCGCGTCATCTACGGCGACACCGACCAGATGGGCGTCGTCTACTACGCCAACTACTTTCGCTTCTTCGAGCTGTCGCGCGGCGAGTACTTTCGCGCGCGCGGCGGCAGCTACACCGAGATGGAAAAGCGCGGGCTGATGCTGCCGGTGGTCGACGCGGCGTCGCAGCTACCGCGCGGCGCCCGCGAAGTACGACGACCTGCTGGTGGTCAAGGTCGAGTGTCACCCGAGCTGCGCCGCGCGTCGATCGGGTTCAGTTACGAGGTCCGCAAGGAAGGGGACGATGCCGCCTGCTCGCCACCGGCAAGACCTTGCATGCCTGCATCAACCGCGAGGGGCCCGCCTGGTCCGCCGCCGAGGAGGTCCGTTCGCCCTTGTCTTAAAGGACGCCAAAAGCGAAATGGATCGCAACCTCGCAATGGAAGTGGTTCGCGTCACCGAGATGGCCGCCATCGCCTCGGCGAAGCTGATGGGCCGCGGCACCAAGAACGAATCAGACCAGGCGGCGGTCGACGCCATGCGCAAGGCGTTCGACACCCTCGACATCAACGGCACCGTGGTGATCGGCGAAGGCGAGCGCGACGAAGCGCCCATGCTCTACATCGGCGAGAAGGTCGGCCGCGCCCGCCCCGACTCGCACCCGGTCGACATCGCGCTCGACCCGCTCGAGGGCACCAACCTCTGCGCCTACGGCCGCCCCGGCGCCATCAGCGTGGTGGCGATCGCCGGCCACGGCTGCCTGCTCAACGCCCCCGACACGTACATGGAGAAGCTGGCGGTAGGCCCCCGCGCCAAGGGCGCCATCGACCTGAAGAAGTCGCCCACCGAGAACCTGAAGAACATCGCCAAGGCGATGGGCCGCGCGGTGGCCGAGCTCACCGTGGTGATTCTCGATCGCGAGCGCCACCAGGAGCTGATCAGCGGAGGTGCGCGAGGCGGGCGTGCGCGTGCGCCTGATCGAAGACGGCGACGTCGCCGGCGCGGTCGCGACCTGCTTCGAAGAGACCGGCGTCGACGTGCTGCTCGGCACCGGCGGCGCGCCCGAAGGGGTGATCACCGCGGCCGCGGTGCGCTGCGTGGGCGGCGACATGCAGGGGCGCTTGAAGCCCCGCAACGATGGAGAGGTCGCCCGCGCCAAGAAGATGGGCATCGACGACATCAACCGCATCTACACCGCCGAAGAGCTGGCGAAGGGCGAGGTGATGTTCGCCGCCACCGGGGTCACCAGCGGCGACTTCTTGAAGGGCGTGCGCTTCTTCGCGAAGGGCTGCGAGACCCACTCCATCGTGATGCGCAGCAAGAGCGGCACGGTGCGCTACATCACCGCCACCCACCAGCTCGACAAGAAGCCCGGCTTCGGAGGCAACTGAACATGGCCGGCGCCACCAAGACCATCACCATCAACGCCCCGCTGGCCACCGTCTTCCAGGTGGTCACCGACGTCGAGCGGTACCCCGACTTCTTGCCCGAGGTGAAGAGCATCAAGGTCACCAACAAGCGCGGGGCCGAGTGCGACGTGCACTACGTCGCCGAGGTGGTGAAGACCATCAAGTACACCGTGCACCTGAAGGAAGAGCCGCCCGATCGCGTCTCGTGGACCTTCGTCGACGGCGAGTTCATGAAGGACAACAAGGGCAACTGGCTGCTCGAGCCGCAGGGCGAGAACGCGACCAAGGTCACCTACAACGTCGAGGTGGGGCTCGGCGCGCTGGTGCCCAAGACCATCGTCAACGCGCTGATCGACACCTCGCTGCCCAAGCTGCTCGAGAACTTCAAGAAGCGCGCAGAGGGCATGGCCGCGAAGAAGTGAAGAGCCCCAGCCGTTGACGTGTACGGGCTCGAGCCACCGGGCAGGGGCCTCGGGCGCGGGCGCGATGACGGGCGCAGGCATGCCACGCCGCCGAAGGGTATCGCGCGACTGCTCGCTGACAAGGCGCGGCACGCCCGTCACGCGCGGTGAGTCGCTCGTGAAACGCGCCCGCGCCCGTCATCGCGCCCGCGCCCGAAGCCCGTCAACGGTCACTCGAGCCCGAAGCCCGTCAACGGTCGCTCGAGCCCGTACCCGTCAACGGTCACTCGAGCCCGTACCCGTCAACGGTCACTCGAGCCCGTACCCGTCGACGGCTGTTCCCCTCGACTCCGCCTCACGAAAGCGTTTCGGTTCGGCGCGACGGTACGAAGCACTCGAGCTTCTCGGCCTTGCCCTTCACGGTGAGCGCCGGCACCGGTGCCCAGTCGACCGCGTCGCCCGCCAGGGTTCGGGTGGCCTTCGACACCAGCACCGCCGAGCCGACCTGCTTGGTGAGGCCCTCGATGCGCGAGGCCACGTTCACCGTGTCGCCGATGGCGGTGTACTCGAGCCGGCGGGTGGTGCTGCCGATGTCGCCGAGCACCACCTGCCCCGAGTGCAACCCGATGCCGATGCGCAGCTTCGGCTCGCCGCGCTTCTCGCGCTCGGTGTTGAGCGACTCGAGCTCGGAGATCATCTCGAGCGCGCAGGCCACCGCGTTCTCGGCGTGGCGGGGGTCGGCGATGGGCGCCCCGAAGTACGCCATCAGCCCGTCGCCGATGAACTTGTCGAGCGTGCCGTGGTGGCGAAACAGCACGTCGACCATGCGCGAGTGGTACTCGTTGAGCAGCCGCACCACCCCCGCCGCGTCCATCTGCTCGCTCATCGAGGTGAAGTCGCGAATGTCGGAGAACAGCACGGTGACGTCGCGCGCCTCGATCGAGCCGCCTCCGCCGCTGTCTTGCAGGCGGCTGGCCACCTCGGGTGAGAAGTAGCGCCCCAGGCGCTGCAGTCGCAGCTCTTCTTTGGCCACCGAGCTGATCAGCGCGCCGATGCGGCCGATCACGAATGCCCCTGCCGCCGCCGCCACGCCCATCACCACCGCGGTCATGGCCTGCGCGCCGGTGCTGATGCCGGCCTGCTGCTGCAGCACCACCACCAGCACGGTGGCCAGCACCGCCGCCACCGCCACCAGCGCCCGGTCGAGCACCAGCACCGTGGCGGCGATGAAGGCGCAGAAGATGGCGGCGGTGAAGCCCGCCACCCCGCCCGGAGACGCCGAGAGCGGCAAGGTCTGGAACTGCAGAAAGAACACCACCGGGAAGTCGATCAGCGCGCCGAGCCAGCCGATGGCCCGGGCGTGGTGCGGGGTTCTCCAGGCCGCGGCGACCAGCGCCATCGAAATGACCCAGTAGACGGTGAAACCGGGGAGCGTCACCGCCCAGTCGGCTGCCCCCTGCACCAGGCCGGTGTAGAGGGTCACGGCGAACGCGAGGGTGATGCCGCTGGCGCGGATCAGCTGCATTCGCAGCACGTTGCGGCCCCGCTCGTGCCCGAGCTCGCGCTCTACCGTCTGGGTCAGGCTGGTCGCGGTTTCAGGCATTCGAAGGTCGGGAACACATCGTAGCGTGTAAGGGTTTGGATCACCGATTCGTTTCCAACCCGTACCCCCGGGGGTTGCCGATGGGAAACCCCGCATTAGAATCTGGCATGAGAATGCTCGATGCCTTCATCATCGAGGAGATCAAGCGGCGGGAAGCCGAGCGCGAGAAGCATGATCGCCAACGCCCCCACCTCGAGATTCCCCTCCACGAGCGAGAAGATCGCGACGGCGACGACGAGTCGAAGCGCGATGACTCCGAGCAGCCCAAGCGCGGTGTCATCGTCATCGATCTCTGACGCGTGCTGCGCGCGCTGCTGGCGTCGCTCCGTCGTCGACCCCTGAAGGTCTGGTTTCACCCCGCCTACCGCCTGCCGCTCTCGGGCACCGAGGCCAGCACCGGCATCGACGCCCGCCGCGCCAACCACGCGCTGCACTACTTGCTGCGCGAGCACGCGGTGCGGCCCGAAGACGTGGTGCAGCCCCAGCCGGTGAGCTACGCCGACCTGGCCCGGGTGCACACCTCTGACTGGCTCGAGTCACTGGCCCACCCGGCCACCCTGGCGCACGTCTTCGCCATCGACGAGGCCGACGTGGTGGTCGACGAGCTGCTGGCCTCGGTGCGGCTGGCCTGCGGGGGCACCCTCGAGGCGGCGCGGCACGCGCTCGCGCACCGGCACCCCGCGCTCAACCTGCTGGGCGGCTTTCACCATGCCTCGCCCTCGCGCGGCGTCGGCTTCTGCGCGGTGAACGACGTGGCGGTGGCGATTGCGGTGCTGCGCGCAGAAGGGTTCGAGGGCCGGGTCGGCATCATCGACCTCGACGCGCACCCCCCCGACGGCACCGCGGCGTGCGTTCGGGCCGACCCCAACGTGACCCTGGTCTCGCTGTCGGGCGTGTCGTGGGGCGAGCTGCCCGGAGTCACCGAGGTGGTGCTCCCCAAGGGCGCTGGAGACGCCGAGTACCTCGCCGCCCTCGAGGTTCAGCTGGCGGCTCTACCGCCGCTCGACCTCGCCTTCGTGCTCGCGGGCGGCGACGTGCTGGCCGGAGATCGCCTGGGCTGGCTGGGGCTCTCGGTCGCCGGGGCGCGCGCGCGCGACCTCGAGGTCTCGCGCAAGCTCGAGCGCGTGCCGTCGGTCTGGCTGCCGGCGGGCGGCTACGGGCCCAACGCGTGGAAGGTGCTCGCCGGCACCGGGCTCACCCTGGCCTTCGACACCGACGCTCCGATTCCCCCGGACTTCGACCCGTTGGGCGCCGAGCTGTCGGACATCGCGCTCGCGCTCTCGGGCGACCAGCTGGGGTCGACGCCGCTGCTCAGCGAAGACGATTTCCCCGAGCTCTACGGGCGCCGGGCCGAGCCCCGGCTGCTCGGCTTCTACACCCGCGAGGGCGTGGAGTACGCGCTCGAGCGCTACGGCATGCTGCCCCTGGTGCGCCGGCTGGGGTTCGATCAGCTCAAGGTGGTGCTCGACGGCAACCGCATGCGCCTGCTCTCCAGAGACCTGACCCTGGTCGAGGTCGACGCCGAGAAGAAGCAGCTCGCCGGCCGAGAGGTGCTGTTCGTGAACTGGCTCTCGCTGCGCAACCCGCGCGCCCACTTCTCGGCCAAGCGGCCGCAGCTGCCGGGGCAAGAGGTGCCCGGCCTGGGGCTGGCGCAAGAGGCGACCACGCTGCTGGCGCTGATGGCCGAGCGGCTGCACCTCGACGGGGTGGCGTTTCGGCCCTCGTGGTTTCACATGGCCTACACCGCCCGGCACGGCGCGCGGTTTCTCGACGCCAGGCGCCAGGGCCGCTTCGAGGCGCTGGTGAGAGATCTGCGCGCGCTGCCGCTGCTCGAGGCGACCCGCGCGGTGGCCGACAAGCGGGTGCGGCTCGACGGCGCCCCGTACGAGTGGGAGGCCGACGCGATGGTGCGCTGGCTCTCACCGCACGTCGAAGACGACCACGCCGAGATCGTCGCCGAGCGCGAGCGGTGTCGCTTCACCGTCGAGTGAGGCCGGGTCAGTGCATCAGCCCGCCGGCGGGCTCGCGGGTGGCCTGCTGCCCCTCGGCGACGGTGAGCAGCTCGAGCTTCGCGGTGACCGCCTGGTCGACCTTGTTGCCGCGCTCGGGAATGCCGAGGCCGCCCGCGGACCACTCGGGCACGAACAGCAGCGCCTCGGCCTCACCGGTGTAGCCCAGCTGCACCAGCTGGTTCGGCTCGAAGCTCCGGCACTTCTTCTCGCAGCAGAAGAAGCGCTCGCGCACCCGGTACAGCCCCTCGGGCGCGAGGGGCTGCAGGGTGCGGCTCCACTCGGGGCCGGGCACGGTGAAGCCCTGCTGGTGCCAGCGGGCGCGGTTGCTGTTCCAGGCGTGGGGCAGGTAGATGCCCGCGCCCGGCTGGCCGTGGTTGTGAAAGTAGACGAGGCGCCCCGCCGGCACCGACTCGAGCTGCTGGGTGGTGCGGTACAGGCCGCAGGGAGGGTGGTCGGCAGTGCTCATGTCCACTATGAGAAGGCCATGTCCGTCGAAATGCACGCCAAACAGAACGACTTGATGACCGAGCTCACCCATGGGCCGTCGGGGTCATCGATTCGCACCGTGCCCCCGAAAGACAACGGAGGCGATGCGTCGACGTTCTCGCCGACCGATTTGGTGGGGGCCGCGCTGGCGTCGTGCGCCATCACCACCATGGTGCTGATCGCGAAGCGCGAGCACATTCCGCTCGGAGACCCGAAGGGCAGGGTCGAGAAGACGATGAGCGAGGCGGGGCCGCGGAGAATCGCGAGGCTCAGCCTGCACATCGAGATGCCGGAGGGGGTGCTGCCTCAGCACCGGGCGCGGCTCGAAGAGATCGCAAGGGGGTGCCCGGTCGCGCGCAGCCTGCACCCTGAGCTGCAGGTTCCGATGTCGTTCTCTTACGCGTAGCGCTCGAAGAAGCCGTCCACGTCCACGTCCACGTCCACGTCCACGAAAAAACTGCCCGTCGCTTCTTCGTGGACGTGGACGTGGTCGTGGTCGTGGACGGCCTTTCAAGACCGCCACGCGCCAGCGGGGAGCTGACAGCTTCGAGCTCAGGTCCCCGTCTTCACGACCGGCCGCGCATCAGGGGCCTGCACCAACCTCAGCTGCCCACTCGATGCCGTGAAGCTCTTCGCATCGACCTCTCGCTCGAGGTACGTGTACCCGTCGAGCCCGGCCTCGTACATGCGCAGCAGCTGCCGCGACTCGTCGAGCGTCAAGGTCCCCGCCCGCAGCGCGTTCTCGGCGAGCCGGCGCACCTTCGCGACCAGATCGTCCTTGTTGTACTGCACGTAGTGCAGCACCTCGGTCACCGTATCGCCCTCGACCACGTGGTCGATCAGGTACCCGCCGCCCGGAGCCAGTGACACCTGCACCGCGTGGGTGTCTCCGAACAGGTTGTGCAGATCGCCCAGAATCTCCTGGTACGCGCCCACCATGAAGATGCCGAGGTAGTACTCTTCGTCGTTGAGCGTGTGCAGCTCGAGCACGTCTTTCACTTCGCGCTTGTCGATGAAGTGCTCGATCTTGCCGTCGCTGTCGCAGGTGATGTCGGCGAGCACCCCGCGCCGCGACGGCTTCTCGGCCAGGCGGTGAATCGGCATCACCGGGAAGAGCTGATCGATCGCCCACGAGTCGGGCAGCGACTGGAACACCGAGAAATTGCAGAAGTACGTGTCCGACAGGTGGTGCTCGAGGGCCTCGAGCTCTTCCGGCACGTCGCCCGACTCTTTGGCCAGTCTCAACACCTTGTGGCAGATCGCCCAGAACAGGTTCTCAGCCATCACCCGCTCTTCGAGCGAGAGGTGACCCAGCGAGAACAGCGAGAGGCACTCTTCTTTGTACTCGCTGGCGTCGTGCCACGACTCGAGCAGGTTCTTGCGGGTGACGTCGCGCAGCGTGGCGTGCAGGTTCTTCACCACCTGCGGCAGCCCCTCGGGCAGCACGTCGCTCACCGGCAGCACGTCGAACTCCGAAGACCCCAGCACCTCGGTGATCAGCACCGCGTGGTGCGCCACCACCGCCCGGCCCGACTCGGAGACCAACGACGGGTGCGGCACCTTCGCGCGCTCGCACGCCTCCATCACCGAGAACACCACGTCGTTGGCGTACTCTTCGGTGGTGTAGTTCATCGACGAGGCGAAGTTGGTCTGCGAGCCGTCGTAGTCGACGCCCAGGCCACCACCCACGTCGAGGTACTGCAGCGGCGCGCCCTGGCGCACCACCTCGACGTAGAAGCGGCCGACTTCACGCAGCGCGTTCTTCACGTTGCGGATGTTGGAGATCTGCGAGCCCAGGTGGAAGTGCAAGAGCTCGAAACAGCTCAAGAGCCCGGCCTCTTTCATGAAGCCGATCGCCTGCATCAGCTCGGCGGCCGACAGGCCGAACTTGCTGCGGTCACCGCCGCTCGCCTCCCACTTGCCGGCGCCACGGCTCGACAGCCGCACCCGCAGGCCCAGGCGCGGCGCGATGCCGGTCTTGCGTGCGATCTCGGCGATCAGCGGCAGCTCGGTGGGCTTCTCGACCACCATCACCACCTTGCGGCCGAGCTTCGAGGCGAACAGCGCGGTCTCGACGTACTCTTCGTCTTTGTAGCCGTTGCAGATGATCAGCGCGTCGGGGTCGTCGAGCAGCGCCATCACCGCCAGCAGCTCGGGCTTGCTGCCTGCCTCGAGGCCGTAGTTGTACTGGCGGCCCACGTCGACGATCTGCTCGACCACGTAGCGGTGCTGGTTCACCTTGATCGGGTACACGCCGCGGTAGGCGCCCTTGTACCCGTGCTCGGCGATCGCCTTCTTGAACGCCTCGTTGAGGTGGATCACGCGGTGCCGCAGCACGTCGGTGAAGCGAATCAGCAGGGGCAGCGAGATGCCGCGGCGGCGCACTTCGTCGACCAGCTCTTTGAGATCGAAGCTGGGAGAGTCGGGCCCGCCGGGGTGAATCGCCACGTTGCCCTTGTCATTGATGCCGAAGTAGCCGGCTCCCCAATGACGAATGGCGTAGGTGTCGAGTGAGTCTGCGATCGTCCAACGGGGAGGAGTCGGGCTGGCCATTGAGCGCGCGACTATAGATGAAGCGCTCGCGCGCCACAGCGATCACTTCAGAAGGTGATCAGCGCGCGTCACACGCTCGTCACGGTCGCGCTCGCCCCTCGCGCTGATCACTTCTCCGAAGCTTCGATCGCCGCTTCCAGCTGCTGGCGCATCGCCGCGTCGTTGAGCAGCTTCACCACGTCGGTGTTCTGCATCAGCGCGCGGTAGTCGCCGGTCTCGAGCGCCTTCTTCACCGCGTCGTCGTCGGTGGCGCGGCGAAACCGCGGGTCTTTGCGCAACTGGCCGTACTCGGGCGTGCTCCTGGCCTTCGGCGACTTCGCCACCTCGACCAGGTCGCGCATGCCGGGAATGGTGGTCATCGCGAAGAAGTTGTGGTTGCGCGCCAGCTGAAACAGCACCGAGCCCTGCGGCGCCAGCGAGAGCCGCTTGCCCGCGATGCTCACGTTGTCTTCCAGAAACGCCAGCGCGCAGATCACGAACCAGCAGATCGCCGCGACCCTCAGGCCCCCCAGCAAGAAGCCCAGCGCGCGGTCGAGGCTGCGATCTTCGGTCTCGCCCTTGCCCGCCAGAATGCGCAGCAAGATGCGGCGCGCCAGACCGCGAATCAGCAGGAACCCCAGCAGGAACAGCAGCAGGGTGGCCAGCACGATGCCCACCGTCTGCGAGCTCTGCAGCTCGCGCGCGAGCCGGGGGCCCACCATCGGCCCCACGCCACGGGCCAGCATGCCGGCGGCGATCGCGGCCAGCAGGGTGGCGATCTGCTTCGCCGCGCCGGTGAACGCCCCGATGATCGCGAACACCGCCACCAGGCCCACCACGAAGAGATCGACGTTCACTTCATGCTCTCGACGCTCGCCTCGAGCCGTTGGCGTATCGCGTCAGCTCGCGTCGAGCTCGGCTCAAGTCTTCACCGGATCTTGAACTGCTCGCCCTTCGACTTGAACTCTTCGTGCAGCTTCTGCTCCACCTCGCCGAGCTTCTCTTTGTAGCGGGCGTTGTCGCGCTCGTACATCAGCGCGCTCTTCAGGTTGCGCTGCGCGTCCGACCAGCGGCCGGCGTCGACGTCTTTCATCGCGGTGGCGTAGAGCGCGCGGCCCTTGGGGTGGGTGCCGATCTGCTCTTCCTGCTCTTTCTTCACCTGGGCCTTGGTCTCGACCTCGGAGGCTTCGGTGAAGCGCAGCTTGCTCTTCCGATCGGGGCCGTTGACGTCGGCGGCGTACTTCTTTCGCTTGGTCTCGTCTTTGAGGAAGTAATAGGCCTCGGTGATGCGCTTGTAGACGCTGCCGATGTCGACCTTCACCTCGGGCTCGGTGAGGTGGAAGAAGCGGTCGGGGTGGTAGGTGCGGCTCTCGCGGTAGAACGCGCGCTTGATGTCGGCGGGCTTCGCGTCTTGCGTCACCCGCAGCACCTGAAAATAGTCGACCTCGTTCAGCACCCCGAGAATCTGCGCCACCGCCATCGCCTGCTGCGGGCTCACCGCTTCGATGGGCCCCGTCTCGGGAAACGCGGGCGCCGGCATCTCGACCGCGGGCACGGCCGGCGCGGCAGCCGCGCCGGCGGCAGGCGCTTCACCGATCATCGCCTGCACCGAGCCCGACGCGAACGGGTCGAACTCACCGAGCGCTGCTGGAGCGGCGGCCTTCGGCGCGCTCACCGGCGCCGCCGGGCGAACCCCCGGCTGCGACCCGGGCGGAATGCGCGGAGGCCCGGCGGGCGCGACCGGCGAGGGCTGACCCGGCTGCGACCCGGGCGCAATTCGCGGCGGCGCAGCGGCGGCGCTCGGCACCTGCGGCGGCCGGGCGCCCGGCGCTCCGGGCGGCCGCGGCGGCGCCGCCACCGCGGGGGCGATCGAAGGCGGCGCCCCGGGCGCTCCTGCAGGCCTCGGCACCGCACGCGCCGGCGCGACCACCGGCGCGACGGCGGGGGCGACCGGCGCGATGCCGGGCACCAGCGGCGCGATGCCGGGCGCGACCGGAGCGATGCCGGGCGCCACCGGCGCCACGGCGGGTGCGGCAGGTGGGCGGGCCCCCGGAGCCACCCCGGGCGCACCTGGAGCTGCGGGCGGCCTGGGCACCGCGCCGGGGGCACCGGGCGGGCGCGGCGGCGCACCGGGCGCGCCCGGCGGGCGCGGCACCTGCGCCGCCGGCCGCGGCGGCGGGCCCGGGGGCACTCCTGGCGGCTTCCCGCCCTGGGGAGGTTCGGCCATGCGCGGTCGGTTACCTCACCGCCGCGGGGAGATCTTTGCTCGCGCCGCGGGCCACTTGCGTCTGCTTGTTCGCCTCGATCGACCTCTGAATGTCGCCTTCCGACAGACCCGACGAGAGCGAGATGGTGGTCGAGGTGCGCTGGCCCGACTCGACGTCGGTGGCCGACACGTTGACGATGCCGTTGGTGTCGATCTCGAACGTCACCTCGATCTTCACCTCGCCGCGGTAGCCGATCTTGAAGCCGGCGAACTCGAACTCGCCCAGCATCTCGCAGTCGTCGGCGCGGTTGCTCTCGCCCTGGTACACCCGAATCTTCACCCGGTCTTGCCCGTCGCGTGAGGTGGTGAAGGTCTTCGACTTGTCGATGGGTATGGGGGTGTTCTTGTCGATGATCTTCTCGGTGAAGCCGCCCACCGTGCCGATGCGCAGCGAGAGCGGGGTGACGTCGACCAGAAAGGTCTCGGTCGCCTTGTCCATCAGCGCGTGCGCCTGCAGCGCGGCGCCCATCGACACCACCTCGTCGGGGTTGACGCCCTCTTTCGGCTCGCGCTGAAAGTAGTGCCGCACCGAGTTGCGGATGATCGGCAGCCGCGTCGGCCCGCCCACCAGAATCACCGCGTCGACGTCGGCCGCGGTCATGCGCGCGCTCTGCAGCGCCTCGTCGCAGACCTTGAAGGTGCGCTGCACCAGGTCCATCACCATGCGGTTGAACTGGTCCTGGGTGAGGGTCTGGGCGAGGTCCATCACCTGGCCGTTCGCGTCCTGGCAGATGCCCTGGCAGAGAATCTGCGCGGTGCCCTTCTCGCCCACGTCGATCTTCGCCTGCTCCGAGGCCTCTTTGAGCATCTGCAGGCAGTACTTGTTCTGGCGAAGATCGAGCTTGTGGCGCGCGAGGAAGTCGTCGGCGAGCCAGTTCATGATGCGATCGTCGAAGTCGTCGCCGCCCAGGTACGTGTCGCCAGCGGTCGAGAGCACCTCGAATACGTCTTTGCCGATCTCCAGAATCGAGACGTCGAAGGTGCCGCCGCCCAGGTCGTAGATCACGATGCGCTGGTTGACGTCGCGGCCGAACCCGTACGCCAGCGCCGCGGCGGTGGGCTCGTTGATGATGCGCAAGATGTCGAGGCCCGCGATGCGGCCCGCATCTTTCGTCGCCTGGCGCTGGTTGTCGTTGAAGTAGGCGGGCACGGTGACCACCGCCTTGCCCACCGGGTGCCCGAGAAAGCTCTCGGCGATCGCCTTCATCTCTTTGAGCACCAGCGCCGAGATCTCGGGCAGCGAGTACTGCCGGTCGCGCACCACGATGCGCACCGAGTTGTTCTGCCCTTCGATGATCTTGTACGGCATCACCGTCTGGGCCTTCTTCACCTCGTCCGAGAAGAAGTAGCGGCCGATGAGCCGCTTGGCCGAGTACACGGTGTTCTCGGCGTTGGTGATGATGTTCTTCTTCGCGGCGTTGCCGACCAGCACCGTGCCGTCTTCGAGAAACGACACCACCGAGGCGTGGGTGCGCTCTCCCCATTCGTTGGGGATCACCATCGGTTGCCCGTTCTGTACCACCGAGACGCACGAGTAGGACGTGCCCAGATCGATGCCGACTGCGATCTCCTGCTCCGCCATGGCTCCTGATCCTACCCGCGGTGGAACACGTACTGAAGGTTTAGAATGCTTGGCGGCGGGAAGAACAGCCGCATACTGGGCGTATTAGAAAGGACACATGAGCCGCTTCGTGGCGTTGATGACTTCGGAGCCCTTTCTGGTCCGGTGCGAGCTGCACCGCATCAAGGCCGACGTGTCTCTCGACGTTCCCGATCAGGCCGTGGGTGTAGGTGCGTACGAAGACACCACCGCGCTGCTGCGGCGCTACGGCCCCGGGGCTCCCCGCGCCGACCTGTGGGACGCGCCCGAGTCCGACGCGGTGGTGCTGATGGCGCAGTCGCTCAGCGTGGGCCAGCCGCTCGAAGACAACATGCAGCCCTTTCGCTTCCGGCAGTGGCTCTTCGCCCACGCCGGGCACATCGAGCGCTCCGACAACGTGCGCATCGCGCTGATGGAGATGGTGCCCGACTACCTTCAGCGCGCGGTGCGCGGCTCGACGGTCAGCGAGGTGATGTTCGCGCTCTTCTTGAAGGCGCTCCGCGACATCGGCCGCATGGAGGACCCGGGCCTCGAGGCCTCGGTCGCCGCCCAGCTGCTGGCCCAGACCGCGCGCACCGTCGATCAGGTGGCGGGCGAGGTCAGCGGGCCGGGCAAGTCACAGCTCGCCTACGTCGCCAGCAACGGGCGCATGCTGCTCGCCGCGGGCCGGGGGCACGGCCTCTATTACCGGCTGCTCGAGGGCGAAGGTACCTGCGAGCGCTGCGGGCTCAACCCCGGCGGCAAAGACAGCGAGCCGCTGGTGAGAGATCACCGCCGGCGCCGCTCGGTGGTGGTCGCCACCAACCCCGTCAAGACCCAGGCGTGGATGCCGCTCGCCGACGGCGGCGCGCTCAGCGTCGACCGCAAGCTGAACCTCAACGTGCTCGCACCGACCGACGTGCGGTGAGCGGCTGGGGCGCGGCCTCGCCGAAGACGCCCCTCGCAAAGCTCCGCGCCGCGATCACCGCCGCCAGCATCGCCACCGCCAGCCACGCCCAGGTGCTCGGCTCGCTGGTCTCGCCCCGCATGAACAAGCTGCCGGCTGCCGACAACCCCGCGACGGACAACAGGTAGTTCCCCATCATGTGGGGTTGGTTGCCGCGCCGGACCCCGGCGATCCACCGCTTCAGCGGCCGTAGAACGACGCTTCCAGCACCAGCATGGTGAGGTTGAAGGTGCCGTGCAGAAACGCGGCGCCCATCACCGAGCCGGTGCGCTCGCGCAGCCAGCCGAACAGCAGGGCGGGGAAGAACACGCCCAGCCGCCACACCTCGAAGATGGCCAGGTGGCCGAGCGCGAACAGCACCGCGGTGAGCCAGAAGGCAGGGCCCAGGCGCGCCCCGAGAAACATGCGACCCTGGGGCCAGGCGTCGCGCAGCCGGGTCTGCACGAAGCCGCGGTAGAAGAACTCTTCGGGCAGCGCGACCACGAAGTACTGGTCGATGACCCACTCGGCGAAGCGGTCGGGCAGCTTGAAGTGAAAGTGCCCCGCGCCGGTGTACGGCGCGAGCAGGCGCTGCAGGGCCTCGGGCAGCTGTGGCAACACCTGCGCGAAGCCCCAGTACGCCGCCACGAAGGTGGGGAGAATCGCGGCCAGCAGCAAGAGGGTGAGCTTCACCTCGCCCGGCCGCGGCTTCACCGAGACGCCGTACTCGCGAAACCCTTCTCCGCGGCGCCGCATCGACACCTCGGGCAGGTAGAGAAACCCGAGCGTGGCCACCAGCTTGGCCAGGGTGCGGCTCACTGGAAATGCGGCGGCGATGAGCGCGAAGCAGATCGCCCACAGCACGATGGCTTCGCGCGCGGCGCCCGCCTGCAGCCACCGATCGAAGCGCTGCAGCTGCGCCTCGTACCCTGTGGCCGACGTCACACCAGGCCCTGGGCGACCTGGAGCCGCTGCAGCATGCCCGCGGGGTCGTAGTAGGTGAAGGTCACGCCCGCGGCGACCAGCTTGCCGCCGGCCTTGAGCGGCAGCGGCGCGCCCGGCAGCAGCTTCACCCCGTCGAGCGTCGAGCCGTTGCGGCTGCCCGCGTCACGCACCGTCCACCCTCCGCCGGCGGCCTGCATCAACACCAGGTGCAGCTGCGAGAGCGTGCCGTCGTTGATGAAGATGTCGCACTCGGGGCCGCGGCCGAGGGTCAGCTGCCCGCCGTCTCTCTTCGGCTCGAGCACCAGCGCCAGCGCCTGCCCGGTGGGGTTGCCGTTGGCGGGCGTCGACGAGAGCCCCTGGCCGACCAGCGTGGTCGAGCCGGGCGGCTTCCAGCTGCCGGGCTCCCACAGCAACCAGTCGTGCGGGTACGCCTTGCGAAACGTCTCGAGGTCGGCGTTGCTCGATTTGAAGGTCAGCTGCGAGATCAGGTAGCTCTTCAAGGTCTGTGCTCTTGGGCCCGGCGTTTGAGCGCCCAGTATTTCTGTTGAATGCGCAAGTTCAAGGGGTCGACGTGCAGCGCGGCCTCGTAGTTTTCCAGCGCCAGCGCGGCGTGGCCCTTGTTGTCGTAGGCGTTGCCGGTGACGAACTTCACGTGCGCCTGGGTCTCGGCGCCGGGGTGATGGTCGAGGTACCGCCGCCGCGCGGCGTCGATCTCGCTCACCGTCAGGCCCGCCGCGATGCAGCGCGCCACGCCGCGGTAGTTGGCGCGGTTGGCGTCGAAGTCGAGCCGCTTGCTCGCCGCCCCCACCGTCTCGACCGCCTGCTGCACCCGCTGCAGCGCGGTGTCGATCTGCTCGCTCTGCCGCCGCGAGATGGGGCGCGTCTTCAGCTCGTCGAGCTCGCGCTTCATCTCGCGCGCGTGGGCCTTGATCTCGCTGAACTCGGCGTCGGGGCTGACCGACAGCACCACGTAGTGGTCTCCGTTGATGCGCTTGCTGTACTTGTCGAGCACGTTGGCGGCGACCCGGTCGTCGTCTTCGCTGTGAATCAGGGCCGCGGCCTTCTGCGCCGGCAGCCCCTGCACCATGCGCGAGATGGCGTCTTTCTGGGCCAGGTTCAGCTCGAGGAACTGCACTCCGAAGCCCGGCGACATGTTCCACGCGTGGGCCTGATCTTGCGTGACGTGCCGCACCACCTCGGCCAGGCACTCGAAGTCACCGGCGACCGGCAGGCGAATCTTCAGCCGCGAGAACACCGGCGGCAGCGGCTTCTCGGTGCACAGGAACATGCCGCCCTTCGAGATGTCCTGACAGGGCAGGGTGCCCAGGCCCGAGACCACCGCGTCGAAGCGCGCGGTGTGGCGCGCGTGCACGGGCTGCGGAGTCGGCGCGACCGCCGGCTCGGGCGGCTTCTCGACGCTGCGCGGCGCGGGCACCGCGGTGCCCAGCGGCGGAGTGCCGCCGGGGTTCGCGGCCACCATCACCTGCGGCGCCGGCGCGGGCGTCGAGCGCAGCGGCCTCGCCACCGGAGCCACCAGCGCCTCGAGCCGCGCGTCGACCAGCGACTCGGTCACGTCTTCCTGGCGCTGGAAGCGGGCCACCGCCTCGGCGGGGTCTTGCGGGCGCGGGGTGGGCGCCGCGCGCTCCCACGGCGGAGTGGGGATGCGCGGCGTGGGCACCGGCGGGGTGGGCTGCGGCGGCATCACCAGGTACGGCGCGCCAGGCTGCGGCGAAGAGACCGGCCGGCCGTTACCCGGCATCTGGTGGGGAAGCGCCCCCAGCACGTCGGCCAGCGCGCTGCCGAACGCGTCGGCGTTCTCGTAGCGATCAGCCGGCTTCTTCGAGAGGGCGCGCATGATCACGTCGCTCCACTCGCGCGGCACCTGCGGGCACACCACGTGCGGCGCCTCGGGAATCTTCTGCTGGTGCGCGATCAGCAGGCCGGTGAGCCCGCCGCCGATGAACGGCAGCCGCCCGGTCGCCATCAGGTACGCGATCACCCCCAGCGAGTAGATGTCGCTGCGGCCGTCGACCTTCTCACCGGTGGTCTGCTCGGGCGCCATGTACTCGGGCGTGCCGACGATGGTGCCCAGCGACGTGGTCTCGCTCTTGGCCTCGGTGGCGAAGAGCTTCGCGATGCCGAAGTCGAGAATCTTGATGAAGTTGTCGTTGCGGCCGCGGCGAATGAGAAAGATGTTCTCGGGCTTGAGGTCGCGGTGCACGACTCCGTGCGCGTGCGCTGCCTGCAGCGCGTCGCAGATCTGCAGCAGCATCGGCACGGCGAGCTCGACGCTCATCGGCCCGCGGATCACCTGGTTGAGCGTGCGCCCCTCCAGGAACTCCATGATCAGGTAGTACCGGTTGGGCGGCACCACGTTCATGTCGAAGATGTTGACGATGTTCTCGTGCCCGATGAGGTTCACCGCGCGCGCCTCGGCGTAGAAGCGCGAGACCAGCGCCGCGTTGGTCGCCAGGTGCGGGTGCAGAATCTTGATCGCCACCTTGCTGCCGATCACCGTCTGCTCGCCGAGGTAGACGGTGCCCATGCCGCCCTTGCCCACCATGCGAATGATGCGAAACGAGCCGATGGTGGTGCCGATCAGCGGGTCGGGCTCGGCAAGCTCGGGCATGCCCGGCGTACCCGGCGCAGGCGAGGCCAGCACCGACTGCGGCAGCGACGGCACCGGCGACGCCGCTACCGGCGCGATCATCGGTATGCCGGCGGCATTCGAGCCCATCACCGCGGTGCCCGACGACGGCTGGCGAATGACCGTCGGACACGGCGCTTCGGCGGCGTGAAATTGGCCGCAGATGTGGCAAGGGCTGGGCACGGGGTGGAGACGCAGAGTTTACAGTGCTGTAGCACGGCGAACAGGGGGTTGTGTCGAGCCGGGGCCGCTGGCCTTCGTGCCCCGCCCGAGAGGTCAACCGCGCCCGGCTACGGGTGGCTGCCGATGGGCGCGACCCAGACGATGTCGCCGGTCTGATCGTTGCTCACGAACAGCCGGCCGTCGGGCGACACGGTCACGTCGGTGGGCCGGCCGTGGGTGCGCGAGCCGTCGTCCCACCCGGTGAGGAAGTCGACCATGGTGCCGGCGTCGGTGCGCGGCAGGTTGGTGCCGCCCCTCGGTAGCCCGGTCGCGGTGTCCATCGCCACCGCCACCACCCGCGCGCCCGCCCAGGTTCCGAACGCCCCGTGCGGCGCGATGTAGACGTGGTGATCCCGCGGGCTGGGGAACTGGGCGTCGATGAACTCCAGGCCGAACGGCGTGTCGCCGATGATGAACGACGCGCTCTCGGGCATCACCCCGCCGCAGGTGGGCGAGCACTGGTTGGTGCTGCGGCACGTCGCGGTCGAGTCGGCCAGGGTCTCGGTCATCGCCGAGCAGCTCAGGCAGACGTCGCTGAACGGCAGGTCCTGGCTGGCGCAGCAGGGGTAGCCCCAGTCGTCGCCCTCGTGAACCAGGAACAGCTTCTCGCGCCCGCCCTGCTCGCCGCTGTAGTCCTTCGCCAGCTCGTTGGCGAAGCAGTAGTTGTGACCGTCGCGGTGGCAGCGCAGGTAGATGGGGTTGCGCAGGCCCTTGGCGATCTGCCGCACGCCATCGGGCGCCGAGGGGTCGAGCGCCAGCACGCCCCCGCGAAACGGGTGGCTCAGGTCGCACGCCTCGCCCTGATCGCCGCCGTTGGTCAGGTAGATGGTGCCGTCGTCAGAGACGTCGAGCGTCTTGGGCCAGTGCCCCACCGAGACGAACGCCGAGACGAACGCCACCATGTCGGGGGCGGCCTGGCGCGGGGTGCGGTCTAAAGGCGCGTACGGCTCGCGCATGATGCGCGGCCCGTCTTGAAAGTAGAGGCCCCCGTCGGTGAAGAGCAGGCCCTGGGTCGAGCCGAGGCCGGTGCGCCAGGTGACCACGCCGTCGGCCAGCCCGTCGCGGTCGTCGTCGGGCAGCGCCACGATCTCGGCGCGACCCTGTGGGCCGCTGCTGGTGGTGCCGGTGGTGGGCGAGGCCACGAACAGCTCTCCGCCCGGCGCGAAGCGCAGCTGCCGCGGGTTGCCGACCCGGCCGTACCAGCGCGCGCAGAAGCCCTCGGGCAGCCGCAGGTACGAGAGATCGGCGCCGGCCTCATCGAGCCCTTCGACCTGGTGGTAGCCGGCCGAGTCGTGCACCCACGCGCCGGCCTGCTCGCACCACCCCCCGTCGGCGGTGGGGGGCACCACCTGCACGCAGTTGCACCCGGTGACCGAGGCAGCGGCGGCGACGGCGAGCGCGAGCGTTCGGGCGTGGCTCATGGCTGCACGGGCGCGACCCAGATGATGTCGCCGTTCTGGTCGTTGCTGACGAACAGGCGCCCGTCGGGCGACACGGTCACGTCGGTGGGCCGGCCGTGGCTGTGCGAGCCGTCGTCCCACCCGGTGAGGAAGTCGACCATCGCGCCGGCGTCTTGCGCGGGCAGGTTGCTGCCGGGGTAGGGCAGGCCGGTCGAGGGGTCATAGGCCACGCCCACCACCCGCGCGCCCACCCAGGTGCCGAACGCGCCGTGCGGCGCCACGTAGACCCGGTGGTCCCACGGAGCGGGGAACTGGGCGTCGATGAAGTCGAGCCCGAACGGGGTGTCGCCGATGACGAACGAGGCGTTCTCGGGCATGGTCGAGGCGCACTTCGGCGAGCACAGCGCCAGGCCGCGGCACTGCTGGGTCGAGTTGACCGAGGTGTCGGTGGCGGCGCTGCAGCCCAGACAGACGTCGTCGTACGGCACGTTGCGGGTGGCACAGCAGGGGAAGCCCCAGTCGTCGCCCTCGTGAATGGGGATCAGCTTCTCGCGTCCGCCGATGGCGTTGCTGTAGTCGCGGGCCAGCTCGGTGGCGAAGCAGTGGTTGTGGCCGTCGCGGTGGCAGCGCAGGTAGATGGCGTTGCGCAGGCCCCGTGCGATCTGCCGCGCGCCGCCGCTGGCGCTCGGGTCGAGCGCGAGAATGCCGCCGTGAAACGGCCGCGCCGGGTCGCACTGCTCGCCTTCGTCGCCGCCGTTGCTGACGAAGATGGTGCCGTCGTCGGCCACGTCGAGCGTCTTGGGCCAGTGGCCGCCGGACACGTAGACGGTGATGTTGGCGAGCATGGTGGGGGTGCCGGTGGGCGCGCGGTTCCCCGGCGCGTAGGGCTCGCGAACGATCTGGGTGCCGTCTTGAAAGTAGAAGCCGCCGTCGTGGAAGAGCAGGCCCTGCGTCGAGCCCCGGCCGGTGCGCCAGGTGATGACCCGGTCGGCCACGCCGTCGGCGTCGTCGTCGGGCAGCAAGACGATTTCACCCCGCCCCTGCGGGCCGCTGCTGGTGGTGCCGTTGGTGGGTGAAGCCACGAACAGCTCTCCACCCGGAGCGAATCGCAGCTGCCGCGCGTTGCCCACCCGCCCGAAGTAGTGCGCGCAGAAGCCCGCCGGGAGCTTCAAGAAGCCCAGGTCGGTGCCCGAGGGCCCCGCCACCGCGTGGTAGCCCCCGTCGACGCCGTGCACCCACGCGCCGGGCAGGCCGCACCAGCCCGCGTCGGAAGGGGGCATCACCGTGCCGCCGGCTGCTCCGCCTGCGGCGCCACCGCCCGTGCCGCCGCCACTGCCCCCCGAGCCGCCCGCTCGGCCGCCGCCCGAGCCGCCCGCCTTGCCGCCGGCGGTGCCTCCATCTTGGTTCCCGGGGCCGGGGCACGCGAGGCACAGCAGGCAGAGCAGGGGCAGCGCGCGAAAGTGCACGGCGGCCTTTTGGTCGGGGTGACGGGCTTGGGTCAAGTGACGAGCGAACGCTCGAGCGGGGCCGCGCCGCCCAAGACGCGCAAGACTTGCACCTCACGTGACGCGCCGGCCGTTCGACAGCCCTGCATGGGCCCCCAGGCCGGGCCGGGCTCGCCGTCGCTCACCCGGCGGCTCGCTTGCCGCCGAGCCTTCACCCGCGGCGCAGGCTCTCGACGAAGTCTTTCGCGCTGCGCGTGTTGAGCACGTCGGCCGCCGTGGTCCACCCCTTGCGCGCGGTGGCCAGCGCCAGCGGCAGGTGCTGGTGCAGCTCGCCCACCGAGTGCGCGTCGGTCGACACCACCACTTTCAGGCCGCGCTGAAGCGCCAGCCGCACGTGCTCGGCCTTGAGGTCGAGGCGCTCGGGGCAGCCGTTGATCTCGATGGCCACGCCCTTCTGGGCGGCCTTGTCGAGAATCTCTTCCATGCGCATCGGCGCGGCCTCGCGGCGGTTGATCAGCCGCCCGGTGGGGTGACCCCAGATCTGGAAGTGGGGGTTCTCCATCGCGTTGAGCACGCGCCTCGTCATCGCGTCTTCGTCTTGCGAGTAGCGCTGGTGAATCGAGCCGATCACCACGTCGAGCTTCTCGAGCACCGCGTCGGGGTAGTCGAGCGAGCCGTCTTCGAGAATGTCGCTCTCGATGCCCTTGAGCAGGGTGATGCCCTCGAGCTGCTCGTTGACCGCGTCGATCTCGTCCCACTGGGCCTTCATCTTGTCGAGCGAGAGGCCGCCCGCATAGCTCGAGGTCTGTGAGTGCTCGGTGACGGTGTAGTACTTGAGGCCCATCGCCTTGGCCGCCTGGGCCATCTCGAGCAGCGAGGCCCGGCCGTCGCTCCAGGTGGTGTGGCTGTGAATGTTGCCGACGATGTCCCGGGCCTCGACCAGCCGGGGCGGCAGCCGGCCCTCGCGCGCCGCTTCGATCTCGCCCCAGTCTTCGCGCAGCTCGGGCGGCACGTACTGCATGCCCAGCATCGCGTAGAGCTCGGCCTCGTCGCGCACCCGCTGCTTCTGGTCGCCCCGGTGCACGCCCCACTCGCTGAGCTTGAGGCCCTGGTCGATGGCGAGCGAGCGCAGCTTGATGTGGTGCGCCTTGCTGCCGGTGAAGTGATGCAGCGCCGTGGCGAAGTCTTCGTCGGGCAGCACCCGCAGGTCGACCTGCAGGTCGCCTTCGCGCAGGCGCACCGAGGCCTTCGAGTCGCCCGCACCGATGATCTCGCGCACGTCGGGGTGCTTCACGAAGTGCTCGAACACCGGCTGCACCTCGGCGGCCGAGGCGATGATGTCGACGTCGGCCACCGTCTCACGCATGCGGCGCACGCTGCCGCCCAGCGAGGCGCGCTTGACCCCCGGCGCCTGCTTCACGTGCTCGAGCAGCTTCTCGGCGCGCGGCAGCACGTCGGCGAGCAGCGACCGCCCGGTGCCGGTGCGCCTGGCCAGCTCGACGCCGGCGAGCAGCTTCTCTTCGGTCTGCGCCCCGAACCCCTTCAGGTCGCGCACCCGGTGCGCCTTGCAGGCGGCCTCGAGGTCGGCGATCGAGCCCACGCCCAGCAGGTCGAACAGCACCTTGGCCTTCTTCGGCCCCAGGTTGGGCACCTTGAGCAGCTCGAGCATGGTGATCGGGTACTCGTGCTTGAGGGTCTCGAGCGCCTCGAGCTTCCCGGTGTTCACCAGCTCGGTGATCTTGGCGGCGATGCTGGCGCCGACGCCCTCGAGCTCGGTGAGGCGGTTCTCGGCCACCAGCTGCCCCAGGTCGTCGGCCAGGCCGGCGATGCGCTCTGACGCGATGTCGTAGGCGCGGGTCTTGAACGAGTTCTCGCCCTTGATCTGCAGGTAGAGGCCGAGATCCTTCAGCGCGTTGGCGACCGCCGCTTTGTCGTTCAGCTTCACCTGGAAGCCTTATAACCAAGGCGCGATGCGATTCGTCCTGGTCTGCGTGGTGGCCCTGTGCGCCTGCGGCGGCCCCGAGCCCGAGCACTTTCTCTGGTCGAGCGACGCGCAGAGCCTCGACAACCCCTTCCCCGACGTGCGGCTGCTCACCGCCACCGGCGCCGAGCTGCGCGCCGGCTACTACCGGCCGTTCTTGATGCCCGCGGCGGTGACCAAGGGCGCGCAGACCCTGTTCGACCGCTACGCGCGCGACGCGAAGACCGAGGTGCACGGCTTCGGCAACTTCAACCCCACCCTCTTGCGCACCAGCGTGCCGATCGACCCCGCGTCGCTGGCCGGCCACTTCGCGCGGCTGCGCAAGACCGCCTCGGGCTACGAGGTGCTCGAGCGGCAGGTGGCGGCCGAGCACTCGTCGGCGTCGCTCGAGGGCACCGGCAAGACCCCCGGCGACGGCTTCCCCGAGTTCGTCTTCGTGCGCCCGGCGGTGCCGCTGCCCGAGGGCGACGAGGGCCTCTTGGTGGTGACCGCCGGGGTGAAGACGAAAGACGGGGTGGGCTTGGGCCGGGGTCGCGAGTGGGACCACGACCGCCCCGCGCTCACCGCGGCCGCGGCGGCGCTGGGCGTCACCGAGAGCGACATCATCTTCGCGCTCGAGCTGAAGGCGGCGAAGGTCACCCAGCCCTACCGCGACTTCAAGACCTGGGTCGACAGCGCGGCGGGCCTGCCCGACATCACCATTCCCCCCAAGGGCAGCCTCGACGACGGCGCGGGCATGCGGCCGGTGGGCCGCTGGCTCTCGACCGACACCGACTTTGGCGTGATGCGCCGCTGGCTCGAGGGCCACGCCGGGGCCGGCCCCGCGACGCACGTGGGGCAGGTGGTGGTGGGCGAGCTGGCCGCGCGCGACCCCCGCGAGAACGGGGCGTGGAACGCGGCGTGGCTGGCCGACCCGTCGAGCGCGCCGAAGGTGCCGCTCAAGTTCGTGCTGGTGGTGCCGAAGGGCACGAAGCCCGCGGCCGGCTGGCAGACGGTGATCGCCCAGCACGGCATCAACGGCCGCAACGTGCCGGTGAACGCCAGCAACGACTCGCTGTGCCTGCAGATCGGCGAGTACCTTTCGGTTCAGGGCATCGCCTGCCTCGGCATCGATGCGCCCAGCCACGGCACCCGCGGCAGCGTGATCGACTTCTTCAACGTCGAGCACGTGCCGGTGATGCGCGAGAACTTCCGCGAGATGACGCTCGACCTGATGCAGGTGGCGCGCGCGGCGCCGCACCTCGACATCGACGGCGACGGCACGCCCGACCTCGACCCGCTGCTGGGCTTCTTCGGCAACTCGCTGGGCTCGATGATGGGCGCGTCGTACGTGGCGCTCGACACGACGGTGAAGTACGCGCTGCTCAACGTGCCCGGAGGCGGCCTCGCGAACGTGCTGGTGAGCCACGACAACCACGACCGCGTCGGCCTGCTGTTCGTGGTGCAGACCTCGATCGTGTTCGACAGCGTCGAGTACCACAGCACCTTTCCGCTGATTCGCGCGGTGTCGCAGCCGTTTCTCGAGTCGGCCGACCCGATCAACCTCTTCGGTGCGATGGGCACCGACCGGGCGGTGGTGATTCAAGAGGGCCTGGGTGACCAGACCATTCCCAACTTCACCACCGAAGACCTGGCGGCGAGCGGGGGCCTCGCGGTGCCGACCGCCGACGTCGACGGCACCGCGCCGATTCGCGCGCTGTACCGCGTCGACCCGCAGCGCTACGGCATGAACGCGAGCTACAACGGCCACAACGTGTTCTGGGACATCGCCGCGCCGCGCAACCAGGCGATCGCTTTTCTCACCTCGAAGGGCACGAAGTTCGTGCTGCCTCCATGAAGCGAAACGTGCTGGGCCCCGCCAACCTCAAAGAGGGTGACCTGCGCGGTTACCCGGTCGGCAAGCGCAACGTGATGGTCGCGTGCGTGGGGGGCAAGATGAAGGCGCTCGACGACTGGTGCAACCACGCCGGCTGCCTGCTCTCGGGCGGGCGCATCGAGGGCAACACCGTGGTGTGCCCCTGCCACGAGGTGGGGTTCGACCTCGACAGCGGCAAGAACGTCACCTCGCCGGGCATCTGCGACGACCAGCAGCGCTACGACACCGAGCTGCAAGACGGGCAGCTGGTGGTGATCGACTTCCCGGAAGTCTGATGCTGTCGGCGACACGCGCCCGCGCGCTCAAACCCCTGCTCGATGCGTTCGCCGCGCGCGGCGACTGGGCCGACCGCAAGCGCTTCGACCCCATCGAGTTTCCCGGGCGCTACGCCAACCCGCGCGACGTCGAGGTGGCGGGCCTGCTGGGCGCGGCGCTGGCCTACGGGCGCGCCGACCTCTTCAAGCCCAAGGTCGATGGCCTGCTGGCGCAGATGGGTCGGTCTCCCAGCGACTACGTGGCCGCGCTCACCGTGCCGCGCGCCGCGAAGCTGCTCGACGGCTTCGTGTACCGGTTCAACCTCGCGGCCGACCTCGGCGTGCTGCTGCTCGGTATGGGTGCGGTGCTGCGTGAGCGGGGCTCGCTCGAGGCCGCGTTCGAGGGTGAGACCCAGCACGCGCGGCTGGCGGCGCTGACCCGCACCGTGCGCGAGGCAGCGCCGGCGAAGCCGATCGCCAAGGCGATGGGGCGCACCCGCGGGCTGGCCCACCTGCTGCCGTCGCCGCTGGGGCCGGGCGCGGCGAAGCGACTGAATCTCTACCTGAGGTGGATGGTGCGGGGCCCCGACGGCACCGACTTCGGGGTGTGGAAGCGCATCGCGCCGTCGCAGCTGGTGATACCCCTCGACACCCACGTGATGCGCATGGCGAAGCTGCTGGGGCTCACCGCGCGCAACGACGCGTCGTGGCGCACCGCCGAAGAGGTCACCGCGTCGCTGCGGCTGCTCGATGCCGACGACCCGGTGCGCTACGACTTCGCGCTGTGCCACTACGGCATGAGCGGCGCGTGCCCTGCGGTGCCGGTGCGCGAGAACTGCGTGCGCTGCGAGCTCAAGGTCGCCTGCCGCCGGGGGCGCGCGCTCGGCGGGCGCACGTAGCAGACTCACCCCTGCAGTCTGAAGATCGACCTCAAGCGCCGCAGAATCTCGTTGGCGCGGGTCTGCTCGGGCACCGCGGCGTCGGTGGTGGTCGCCACCGCGTCGAGCTCGGACCTGCGCTTGGCGAGCACCTCGGAGAGCTGCTGCGCCCGCTCGGGCTGCGACGCGAAGTGCCGCGCAAACGCCTCGCGATCGAGCTCGAGCACCACCACGTCGGTCGCCGCGATCACCGTGGCCGACCTGGGGTCACCGGTGAGCAGCGACATCTCGCCGAGATACGCGCCCCGCTGCAGGCGCGCGACCTCGGCGCCGCCGCGCGACACCTGCACCTCGCCGTCGACCACCACGTAGAACGTCTCGCCCTGTTCGCCCTCGCGAATGAGCGCTTCTCCGCGGCCGAACCGGCGCTCGACCGCAGCGCGCGCCAGGTCGGCCTTCTGCTCGGCCGAGAACGGCGCGAAGAGATCGAGCCGCGACAAGAGCCCCAGGTGCGCGGCCTGGCCGCTGCCCTCGGCGGCCCGGTGCACCACCACCTGCGGGAAGGGAATCTCGATGCCGGCGCGCGAGAACCGGTACCAGAGCCGGGTGTACGCCTCGTCGACCGCGAGCTGCGAAGCGTCGAAGTCGGCCACGAAGAACCGCACCAGGTAGATGATCGCCGAGTCGCCGAAGCGAACGACCCGGCAGATCGGTGCGGGGCTCTTCATCACCTGCGCGATCTCGGAGAGCGCCGCGAACACCTCGGTGCGCACGGTGTTGGGCGGCGCCGAGTACGACAGGCCCAGCTCGAGCTCGAGCCCCACCGCGCCGCCGCCGCGGGTGATGTTGCGCACCGGCTGCTTGGCGATGTTGCTGTTGGGAACCGAGATCTGCTCGAGCCGCGCGTTCTCGATGCGGGTGGCGCGCCAGGCGATCTGAATCACCTTGCCCGAGAACTCGCCCACCGAGATCCAATCGCCGGTGGCGAAGGGCTGCTCGAACTGCAGCGCCAGGCCGGCGAAGAGGTTGCCCAGGGTCTCCTGCAGCGCGAGGCCGAGCACCACCGACAGAATCGCCGACGTGGCCAGCAGCGAGGTGAGGTCGATCTGCAGCTGCGTCTTCAGAATCGGCAGCGCGGCGACCGCGTACAGCACGAAGTCGATCAGATCGCGCAAGATCTTCGGCGTGCTGCCGACGTTGAGGCGCCGGTAGCCCCACAGCGCGAAGGCCACGAAGGTGCGCACGCAGCCGAACGCGAACGCCAGCATCCACGCGACGCGCGAGAGCTTGTCGACCGCGTGAAAGTCGACGTACCCGAAGCCGTAGTCGAGCAGCCGCAGGGCCAGCCACGCGCCGAGAAAGTTGAGCGCGCCGCGCAGGTCGGTCTTGAGCGTGGCGTCTCTCGCCAGCGCTCGCACCGTGCCCACCACGAGCAGCAGCAGCACGCCCACCACCAGCGCGGTGTTTCCCTGCAGAAAGGGCATCAAGGCGCGCCGGCAATAGCAGATGCGGGCGCGAAGCACAGCGCAGCGCGGGCCACCGGCTCAAGAACGTCGCCGCCGACCGCGTGCTCGGTCACCGCGAAGCGCGCTACAGCACGCCGGTCTCGACCACGTTCTCGACGGTGCGGAACTTCAGGCCGTCGACCACCTGGGGGTCATCGCCGCGGGTGACCAGCGCCACGTCGGGGTTCGCGAGGAAGGTGCTCCACGAGACCGGCACCGCTACGCGGCCGTCGGCATCGGGGAGAAAGACGTCTCCGGTCGAGCGATCGAGCGCCACCAGGTCGCCGGTCTCGAGCACCACCGTCTGGGTGACCCGCAGCGAATAGGTCGCCTGCTCACCGTCGTAGACCCGGTCGAAGCGCGGCACATCGGCCGTGCCGGTCACCGTGCTGTGCACCACGAACGAGACTTTCGTGGCGGTGCGCTGCACCGGCGAGACGGTGCGGCTGAGCACGCCCTCGAACCACAGCTCGTTCACCAGCTGGTGCGCGGCGACCCGCTCGACCTGGGTGAGCAGCCGCAGCGCGCCGCTGACGTCGCCGGGCGCGAGATCATCGGCCGCCGGCCCCACGATGCGGTGGGCGAGCGCGCGGCGCGAAAGGTCGACCGCCGGGTGGCCCGCGGTGGCGGCGATGACGAGGTTGCCGTCGAGCTTCGACAGCAGCACCGGCTTGCGCCAGTCGGGCAGGTGGGCGAGCCCGTTCAGGTCGACCGCGGTGACGTTGGGAATCGGGGTCAGCAGGGCGCGCTGCAGGCCGCGGGTGGTGCGCTCGCTCGACCCCGCCGGAGCCGCCACGCGGGGCAGCTGGCGGCTCTTGCCTTCACGCCCGTCGCGCGACGGACCATCTGCCGGGGGGCGGGTCATGAGCTTGAGGGCATGGGCCAGTGGGCCCGTATCGAGGGTAGAAGACAGGCCTCGATCTTCTCGCCGCGCGATGCTGCGCAAGATTGGGTGGGGGTGCAACGGCCCTTACAGATCGCCGCACTTTAGCGGCCCGGTGGGGTCTGCCTTTACAACCGCGGCGCCGCGCGTATGTAGCGACCCCATGCCACTCAGCGAGGTGCAGGGTCAGGCCAAGGCGGTCGACGCGCTCCAGAAGTCGTTGGCTTCCGGGCACGTGCACCACGCCTGGCTGTTCACCGGCCCCGAGGGGGTCGGCAAAGAGCTGACCGCGGTGGGCCTGGCGCAGGCGCTGACCTGCCCCGAGAAGCCCAGCGTGGGCTGCGGCGAGTGCTCGAGCTGCCAGCGGGTGCTGCGCCGCAACCACCCCGACGTCACCTGGGTGCTCACCGAAGACGAGCAGGTGGCGCGCGGCATCGTCGGCCGCGCCGAGTTCGACCACACCCCCTCGCGCGACATCAAGGTCGAGCAGGTGCGCGCGCTGGGCGAGCGGCTGTCGTTTCGCGCGCTCGAGTCGAGCTTCAAGGTGGCGCTGATCATCGACGCGCACGCGATGAACCCGCAGGCCCAGAACGCCCTGCTCAAGACGCTCGAAGAGCCGCCCAAAGGCACCGTGCTGCTGCTCACCACCTCGATGCCCGACAAGCTCTTGCCCACCATTCGCTCGCGCTGCGCCAAGGCGAGCTTTTGGTCCCCTGCCCGAGCGCTTCCTGGTCGAGAAGGTGACCGCCAAGCGTAAGCTCTCCGCCCGAGCTCGCCACCCAGGTCGCGCGGCTCGCCGGCGGGTCGCTCGCGCGCGCTCGAGATGGACGTGAAGGGCCTCGAGAAGCGCCGGGAGATCATCGAGGCCTTCGAGGCCCTGCAGCGCACCGACGCGCGCGGCTGGCTCAACTTCGCCGAGGTCTACGGCGACGGCCGGGTCGAGGCCGAAGACTGCCTCGACGTGCTGCAGGTGTGGCTGCGCGACGTGGTGGCCGCCCAGGCCGGGGCCACCTCGCTGGTCAACGCCGACCTGCTCGAGCTGGCCAAGACCGCGGCGGCGAAAGACGCGGCGCCGGCGATTCTGCGCCGCCTCACCGTGCTCGACGAGGCCAAGAACGCCATCAGCGCGCGCAACGGCGCGGTGCGCCTGCAGCTCGAGCGCATGCTGATCGAGATGCTGGCGTGACGGCCGCGGCGGCCCGTGGGGCGCCACCCCTCGGCACCCTCGCGCTGCTCTCGACCCTCTACGTGGTGCAGGGGTTGCCGTACGGCTTTCAAGACACCGCGCTGCCGGCGTTCTTGTCGAAGCTCGGCCTCTCGTACTCGCAGATCGGCTTCGCCAGCGCGCTCTCGCTGCCCTGGCTGCTCAAGCCGCTGTGGGCGCCGTTCATCGATCGCTACTGGCACGCAGGGTTCGGGCGAAGAAAGACGTGGATCGTGCCGCTGCAGCTGCTGCTCGCCTGCGCGTGCGTGGCCGCCGCGTTCGCCGAGCCCGACGTGGCCCTGGCCCGCCTGCTCGGCATCGTGCTGGTGATGAACGCGCTCACCGCCACGCAAGACATCGCGGTCGACGGCTACGCGGTCGATCGCTTGCGCCACTCCGACCTGGGCTACGGCAACTCGGCGCAGGTGGTCGGCTACAAGGTCGGCATGCTGGTGGGCGGGGGCCTCTTGTGGGCCTGGTACGCCGAGCTGCACTGGCGCGGCATCTTCGGGGTGATGGCCGGCTGCTGCCTGTTCGGCATGGGCGTGCTGCTCTCGCAGACCGAGCGGCCGGTCGAGGCCGATACCCCTGAGAAGCTCTCGTGGCGGCAGCTGCTCGAGCGGGTGCGCACGGTGATGAAGGTGCCCGGCACCGGCGCGCTGGTGGTGTTCGTGCTCACCTACAAACTGGGCGAGACCCTGGCCAACAAGATGTTCGTGCCGTGGCTGGGCAGGCACTTCGAGCCCCAGGTGGTGGCGGCGCTGATGGGCACCTGGGTGATGGCCGCCTCTCTGGGGGGCTCGCTGTTCGGCGGGCTGCTCGCCAGCCGGCTGCCGCTCTTGCGCGCGGTGGTGGTGACGGCGGCGATGCGGGTGCTTGGCCTGGTGGCGCAGTGGGCGCTGGTGGCGGGCCTGCTGCCGCTCGACAAGCCGGTGGTGGTGGCGGTGGCGAGCGTCGAGCACTTCTTCTCGGGTGCGCTGACGGTGTGCATGTTCGCGCTGATGATGTCGCGGGTCGACAAGCGCATCGGCGCCACGCACTACACCGTGCTCGCGGCGATCGAGGTGGCGGGCAAGGCGGTGCCGGGGCTGCTCTCGGGGGTGCTCGCCGACGCCATCGGCGTACCCCACACGTTTCTCATCGCGGTGGCCCTCTCGCTGGTGTTCTTCGCGCTGGTCGGCCCGGTGCGACAATCGCGCGCATGAACCCGCCCCTTCCCAAAGAAGCCCTGGTCGCTGCCCGCCCGCGCCGGGTGCTGCTGTTCACCGGTCTGCCCAAGGCCACCTACCAGCGGCTCGAGCAGGCCGGCTGCTCGCTCATTCAGGCCGAGACCGTGCTCGGGGCGGTGGCGCTGCTCGCCGACCGCGACTTCGACGCGGCGGTGCTCGACATGGAGATGAGCGAAGAGCTCGTCAAGCGGCTCAAGGCAGGGCGGGGCGAGATCGAAGAGGTGCCCGACGCGCTCGCCGAGCAGGCGCGGGCGCGCAGCCGCTCGACGCCGTTCTTTCTGCGCTTCGGCGACGGCCTGCGCTTCGTGGTGGTGGTCGACGTGCCCGACTACACCTACGTCGAGCCCGGCGACGCGCTGCCGCTCGGCGAGGCGGTGCTCCAGCTCGACGTGGGCAAGCTGAAGATTCCCGGCGCGCCCTCGGCCTGAGCGGCCATTGATCAGGCTGGAGCGCCCGGCGCATTCATGCTGAAAGCCGCAGCCGTGAGCGACGAGCTCGAAGACGCGCTGCAGGCCATCGACGCCGACGACGAGTCGCCGGTGTACCTGCTCTGGGGCGAAGAGTACCTGGTCCGCAAGGGCGCCGAGCAGCTGGTCGACAAGCTGGTGCCGAACGCCGCCGCGGGCTTGAACCTTGTCACCGCCGACGGGCTCGCGCCGCGGGAGATCGCCTCGGAGCTCGCCACGCTGCCGCTGTTCCCCGGCCGCAAAGTGGTGCTGGTGCGCGACCCCGAGTGGCTGGCGCCCAAGAAGGGCCGCACCGACGCGCTGGGCAAGTCGAAAGACGCGTGGAGGGCGAACCGCCGTAAAGAAGCCGCGCGCCGGGTGCTGGCCATCGCCGCGCGTGCCGGCTGGGGCCCGAGAGAGCTCGACCCCGCCGACTCGGACGCCTGGGAGCGCGAGCTGGGCATCTCGCTGAGCGGCCCCGACCTGCAGTTCTTGAAAGAGGTCTCCGAGTTCTGCCTCGCCGAGGGGCTCACCGCGCCGCAGGGCGACGACTCGGCGCTGCTCGAGCTGCTCACCAAGGGAGCGGGCAAGGGGCAGGTTCTGGTGATCGCCGCCACCGACCTCGAGTCGAAGTCGCCCTTCGTGAAGCTGGTGAAAGACCAGGGCACCTTCATCGAGCGCAAGGTCGCCGGCCGCCTCAAAGATCTCGACCTCACCGAGTTCTCGGCCGAGACCCTGAAGCCGTTCGGCAAGAAGCTCGGCCCCGGCGCGCTCGAGAAGCTCAAAGACCGGGTGGGCGGCAACTTCCGTCTGCTCGCCTCTGAGCTCAACAAGCTGGCGGTCTACGTCGAGGCGCCGGTGATCGGGCAGCGCGACGTCGAGCTGTTGGTAGGGCACGCGCGCGAAGAAGAGTACCTCGAGCTCTCGGACGCGCTGCAGAAGCGCGACTACGACGCCACCATGAAGTACCTGCACGAGGCGATCGCCCAGGGCAGCGCGCCGCTGCAGCTGCTCGGCGCCATCACCAGCATCGTGCGCACGCTGCTGATGAACCACGAGCGCATGGTGGCGCTCAGCGGGGGCAAGCCGCCGCGCAACTACAACGACTTCCAGACCCGGGTGTTCCCGCAGATCGAAGCCGAGGCCAAGGCCGCGAAGACCCGCGTGCCGCACCCCTACGCCGCGTTCATGGGCATGCAGTCGGCGGCGGGCTACGGCCGCAAGGTGCTGCTGTCGGGCCTGTCGAGCTGCGCCGAGTCTGACCTGGCCCTCAAATTCGGTGGAGACGAGCTGGTGCTCGAGCGCCTGGTCTGGACCCTGTGTGGTCGCGCGTCGGCCTGGGACTCGGGCCTGGCGACCATTCGCCGCGAACAAGAGAGGTAACAAAGTGGCTACCCGTCGAACCTTCATCACCTGCGCGCTGCCCTACGCCAACGGCCCCATTCACCTGGGCCACATGGTCGAGCACATTCAGACCGACATCTACGTGCGGTTCTTGCGGTCGTGCGGCGAAGACGTGACGTTCGTCTGCGCCGACGACACCCACGGCACGCCCATCGAGCTCAACGCCCAGAAGCAGGGCGTCACCCCCGAGCAGTTCATCGCCACGTGGGACAGAGAGCACCTGCGCGACTTCACCGGCTTCGACGTGAAGTTCGACGCCTGGGGCTCGACCAACAGCCCCGACAACCAGCGCTACGCCGAAGACATCTACGGCAAGCTGAAGGCCGCCGGCACCATCAAGCGCCGCGACGTCGAAGCGCCGTACGACCCCAAGGCGCAGCGCTTTCTCGCCGACCGCTTCATCAAGGGCACCTGCCCGAACTGCAAAGAGCCCGACCAGTATGGCGACGCGTGCGAGAAGTGCGGCGCCACCTTCACCCCGAAAGAGCTGATCGACCCCCGCTCGGTGATCTCGGGCGAGGCGCCGGTGTGGAAGAAGTCCGAGCACCTCTTCTTCGACCTCAAGTCGCGCGAAGAGTGGCTGAAGAAGAAGATCTCTGACCCCGGCTTCATGCACCCCGGCCTCGCCACCCAGCTGGGCGAGTTCTTCAAGAAGGGCCTCGCCGACTGGGACATCAGCCGCGACGGGCCGTACTTCGGCTTCGCCATACCGGGCGAGACCAACAAGTTCTTCTACGTCTGGCTCGACGCGCCCATCGGCTACATCTCGACCGCCGAGCAGGTGCCCGGCGGTGCGGCGCAGTTCTGGTCGAGAGACTCGAACGCCCGGGTCATTCACTGCATCGGCAAAGACATCGTCTACTTCCACTGCTTGTTCTGGCCGGCGGTGCTCGACGTCGCCGGGTACAAGGTGCCCGACCACGTGCACATTCACGGGCACCTCACGGTCGAGGGCGCCAAGATGAGCAAGTCGCGCGGCACCTTCATCAACGCGCGCCCGTACCTCGAGCTGCTCGACCCCTCTTACCTGCGCTTCTTCTACGCCTCGCTGCTGGGGCCGGGGCCTGAAGACCTCGACCTCGACCTGAAGCAGTTCCGCGAGCGGGTGAACGGCGAGCTGGTGAACAACCTCGGCAACCTCGCCAACCGGGTGCTCTCGATTCTCTCGCGCGAGTACGGCGGCGAGCTGAAGGCCGGTAAAGACGCGCTCTACACCGAGTGCTTCGCCAAGGTGCCCGCGATTCGCGAGGCCTTCGAGCAGTGGAACTTCCGCGAGGCGGTGAAGGGCATCTTGGAGATCGGCACCGCCGCGAACCTGTTCATCACCCGGCACGAGCCGTGGAAGCTGGTGAAGACCGACAAGGCGCGCGCGCAAGAGGTTCTCACCGAGGCCGCGCGGGTGGTGCTGCTCATCGGCACGCTGCTCGAGCCCATTGTGCCGCGCCTGGCCGAGAAGCTGAGCAAGCAGTTCGGGCGGCCGCTGTTCAAGTTCAACGAGCTCGACCGGCTCGAGCTGAGCGGGAAGATCGGTGAGGTCGCGCCGCTCATCAACCGCCTCGAGGCCGACGTGGTGGCGAAGCTGATTCAGCCCACCGCGCCCGCAGCCGAGGCGCCCAAGAAGGTGGCGGCTCCCGCGGCGGAAAAGAAGGCCGATGCGCCCGCCGGCCCACCGGCAGAGATCGAGTACGACGACTTCGCGAAGGTGGCGCTCAAGGTCGGCAAGGTGCTCGCCGCCGAGAAGGTCGAGAAGGCCGACAAGCTGCTCAAGCTCAGCGTCGACCTCGGCGAGGGCGAGCCGCGCACCATCGTGGCCGGCATCGCCCTGGCGTACACGCCCGAGCAGCTGGTGGGAAAGAACGTGGTCGTGGTGGCGAACCTGAAGCCCAAGCCGCTCAAGGGCATACCCTCGAAGGGCATGCTGCTCGCCGCCGGCCCGGGTGGAAAAGACCTCACCCTGGTCGACCCGGGGCCGCTGCCGCCCGGCACCGCGGTGAAGTGAATGACCCGCGACTGGCGCGCCGAGCTTCAGACCCTGCTGCTCGCGCTCGAGCGCGAGAAGAAGCCGGAAGATCGCGCCGACGCCGCCAACCAGCTGTGCGAGCTGGCGGTCGACGTGCCGGTGGCCGCCCGGCGCGAGCTCGATGCGGTGATGACCCGCCTGCTCGCCGACGCGCAGCCGCTGGTGAAGAGCGCGGGCCTCGCGCTCGCCGCGCAGCTGCTCGAGCCCGCCGAGGCAGAAGCGCTGTTCACCCGACACCTCTGTGACCCGGCGCCGCGGGTGCGCGCCGAGGCAGCGGGGCGGCTCGCCGACCTGGCGCTTTCCCAGTCGCGCGGCGCGCTCGCTGCGGCGCTGCAAGACGCTCACCCCCCGGTGCGCTTCGAGGCGGCGCGCGGCCTCGCCGCGATGGGCCACCCGGCCGGGCTCGACGTGCTGGTCTCCGCGCTCGACGACGACGAGCTGCGCTTTCGCGCGCTGTCGGCGCTGGCCGAGCTGAGAGACCCCCGCGCGCTCGAGCCTACTCGCGCGCTGTTTCGCCGCTGGCTCTTGCCGCACTTCGATCGCACCCAGGCCGCTGCGGTGCTGGTACGGCTCGGCGACCCCGCCGGCGAGAAGCACCTGCTCGAGCGCGCCGCGAAGAAGTGGTCGGAAGATCGCCCCATGGCGCTCGAGCTGCTCGGCGAGGTGAAGGCCGCAGCTGCGCAGGCGACGCTCGAGGCGATTCTCAACGACCCCAAAGATGCCTTTCGCGGAGCCGCCGCGAGAGGTCTGGGGCGACTCGGTACGCCTGACGCGGTGCGCGCGCTCTCGGCTGCGCTCGCGACCGCAGACGACGAGCTGAAGCTCGACCTCGCCGAGGGCTTCTTGCTCATCGGTACCGACGAAGCGAAGGCGCTCGCGAAGGGCATCGTCGTTCAGGGCCCCGAGGCCAGGGCCGAGCTCGACGCGCTGCTCGGCGATTCGTGAGAAGAGCCCCTTCTCCCCTCGTGGGAGAGGGACTTGGGTGAGGGGGCGAAACGAGCGCTTGCGATGCGGGCGACGGACCACCGGGCTTCGGCCCTCGACCTACCGGTTCCGGGTTCGCACGCCGGGCGCGGGCGCGGGCGCGGGCACGTTGCGCTTTCTTGTCGCGGGACCTGGTGTCTCCCCGCACCAGATTTGGCCCACAACCCCCCGTAACGTCGTCTCCCGACCTTCGGCACAGCGTGTGCTCTTTTTCAGCGCGGAGGTCGCCCCCGGTATGGCCGTTCGCATCGAGCAGCGTGGTCCCTTCGCCATCTATCGCTTCGAGCGCGGCCCCACCCGCGTCACCCTCGAGCTGCCGGCGTTCGTGCCGCCTCCGCTGCCCGAGAAGCACGAAGAGCTTCCTCCTGCGCCGCTGCCGCCGCGCCGCCGCAGATCCATGCGAAGATCTCGCGCGCATTGATCCTCATCGATTCGCACTGCCATCTCGAAGGTAAAGACTTCCCCGTGCCGGCCGACGTGATCGCCCGCGCCAGGGCCGCCGGGCTGGTGCACGCCGTGGTGGTCGGGCTGATGCAGAAGAGCGGAGACTTCGGCAACGCGCTCGAGGTCGCCGCCGCCAACCCCGGCTTCCTCACCCCGACCATCGGCATTCACCCGCATGACGCGGCCGCGGCCACCGAAGACGACTGGGCCACGCTCGCGCGCCTCGCCGCCCAGCCCCAGGTCTGCGCGGTCGGCGAGACCGGGCTCGACTTCTATTACGACCACTCGCCCCGCGACGTGCAGGCGCTGGGCTTTCGCCGGCAGTGCGCGCTGGCGAAGCAGCTCGGCAAGCCGCTCGTGGTGCACGTGCGCGACGCCCACGCCGAGTGCGCCGAGATTCTCAAGAGCGAGGGCGTCACCCGCGGCATGATTCACTGCTTCACCGGCGACACCGCCGCCGCTCGCAGCTACCTCGACCTCGGCTTCCACCTCTCGATCTCGGGCGTCGTCACCTACAAGAAGACCGAGCCGCTGCAGGCGGCGGTGGCCTTCGCCCCCGTCGATCGCCTGATGCTCGAGACCGACAGCCCGTACCTCGCGCCGGTGCCCTACCGCGGCAAGACCAACGAGCCGTCGTTCGTGCAGCACACCGCCGCGAAGGTCGCCGCCCTCAAGGCCCTCGACCCCGACGCGCTCGCCGAGACCGCGGCCCGGAACAGCAAGGCGCTGCTGGGCCTGAACGTCAGCTGGTGAGCGCCGAGCTGCTCTGCAGCTCGCGCGCCCGCGCGGCCACGAAGCTGTCGCCGCCGTCGCGCACCGCCTCTTCCACCCACGCGTCGATCGGCTCTCCGGCCGCCCGCCCCAGCTCGGCGCGCAGCATCGCCCGCGCCGCGCGCACCATCTTGAGCTTGGGCGGCGCCTCGGTCACGCTGAGAAACCGCTCGCGCGCGCGCTGCACGTCGCCCGCCCTCAAGGCCACCAGCGCCTCGAGGTAGTGAAAGCCGGGCCGCTCGCTCAGGCCCTCGCGGTTCGCCTCGAGCGTGGCGCGCGCCTCGTCGTGCCGGCCGGTGAACGCCGCTGCCGCGACCAAGAGGCCGTGCAGCGCCGAGCGCCACACCTCGGGCAGCGACTCGAGCTCGAGCTTCTTCGCCAGCACGTACGCCTGCTCGAAGTCTCCCGCCCAGAAGCGCAGCTCGCCGCGCAAGAGCTCGAGCACCGGGCGCGCCACCGGCGACACCGCCTTCAGCTCGGCGTCGACCAGCGGCTCGAGCACCCGCAGCTCTCCGTCGCCCAGCAGCTGGTAGGCCTTCAGAATCCACCTCCGCGACCGCCGCACGTACAGCGCGCCGCTGAAGCCCGCCGCGGCGAGCACCACCCCGGCGGTGAACACCCAGTAGGTGACGCCGTGCACCAGCGTCGAGCCGGCCAGCAGCGCGGCCACCGCCAGCGCGGCGACGATGAGGTTGCCCAGCTTCACGCCGGCGAAGCGCTCACCGCGCCCGCCTCGAGCTCTCGCGCCACCACCTCGAGGTCGCGATCGAGGTGCGGCAGGTCGGCCGGCAGCGTCTCGGGCTCGTAGCTGAACTCGGCGTGGGGCAGGGTGAGAATCTGGTTCACCGCCTCGTCGGCCGCGCGGCCCGCGAAGGTGGCGTAGATGATGCGGCCCTTCTCCATCTGCAGAAAGCCCTCTTGCGGCCCGTTGCGAACCTGCAGCCTCCCCGACTTGCGGCCGTGCCCCATGATGCGCACCAGGTCGAGCGCGGCCAGCTCGTCGTAGCTGCCGCGCACGATGTGACCCGGGCCGCCGTTCTCGATGCGGTCGGCGTACAGCCCCCGCACCATCGCCGCGGCCGCGTCGGGGTCGAGCGGCATCGGCAGCAGGTTGGTCACGCCCGCCTGCAACAGCCGGTCTTTCGACTGCGCGTCGGTCGGCTCGCCCAACACCACCACCGGCACCGAGGCGCTCTCGGGCCGGGTGCGCAGCCACCCCAACAGCGCGGTGAGATCTCCCACCCCGTAGGCGAGGCCCAGGCACACCACGTCGCCTTCGCCCGCCTGCAGCGCGTCGACCACCCCGTCGATCTTCAGCACGGTCTGCGCGGGCAGCCCGACCTTCGACAGCGCGTCGAGCAGGTCGGTACGCGTGCCCTCGTCGGGGTCAGCGACCAGCACGTAGCGCCCATCGGTCTCGAGCCGCTGCTTGAGCAGGTCTCCGCTGGTGAGGTGGCTGAGCGCGTCGATGACGTTGGGGTCGTAGAGCTTGCCGGCGTTCTCGGTGAGCTGCGCCAGCGCTTCGTCTTTGGTGAGGGTGCGCCCGAACGGGTTGGCGGGGTTCTTGGTGAGGTCCAAGAAGTCGTCGACCGCGGCGATGATGCGCGCGCCGGCGTGAATGTCGTCGCCCTTCACCCCCTGCGGCAGGCCGCTGCCGTCCCACGCCTCGTAGAGCTGGGCGAGAATGGTGTTCACGCTGCCCGAGAGGTGCACCGTCTCGAACAGCTTCACCGGCGCCCGCAGGTAGCGCTTGGCATCGGGCCGCAGCTCGGGCGTGCGCGAGAGCGCGGTCAGGGTGAAGTGCTTCTCGGGGCGCTTGCCCAGGTCGTGCAGGTACGCGGCGATCGACACGTGCGCGACCTCGCGCGGCTGCAGCCCGATGCGCCGGGCGATCAGCGACGACTGCCGCGCCACCTGCGCCGAGTGGCCGCGAAAGTCCTTCCGGTTCATCTCGAGCAGCCCGATGAGAATGTTGAGCGTCTCGACGAAGTCGTTCTCGCCGATGGTGCCGCGCACCGCGCCGAGCGCCTCGCGCAGCTGGGTGGGGCTGGCACGGCCCGAGGTGCCCCGCGAGCCGGTGCCGGGCGCCGCGCGCGCGCCGGTGCCCGGTGCCTCCGGGCGTGAGCCGTCTCCGCCCTCCCACGCCCGCGCAATGGTGGCGACGTCGGTGCGCAGCGCCGCCACGCCGCCCTTCTCGAGCGCCGCGAAGGCGGTGGGGTCGCCGTAGTAGTGCTTCTTGATCGCCGCTTGAATCGCCGAGCGCAGGCCGATGTACGCGAAGACCTCTTCCATCGCGGTGACGAGCTGAATCTCCTTCACCAGCTCGAGGTTCTGCGGCTCGGCCATCACGATCGAGAGCAGCTTGCGCTCGGGGTCGTAGGCCAGCGGTACGAAGCACTGCTGCTCGGCCATGCGCACCGGCACCTTGTCGAGCACCTCGGGCGGTATGCGCGCCTTGGCGAGCTTCTCGGCCGAGACGAAGCGGGTCTTGAACTCCGACGCCAGAAAGCGCAGCAGCGCGCTCTCTTGAATCAGCCCCAGCTCGACCAGGCAGTCACCGAGGCGGTGGCCGGTGATCTTCTGCTGGGCGAGCGCCTGGTCGACGGCTTCGGCCGAGACCAGGCCCGCCTCTACCAGCTTCTCGCCCAGGCGCTTCGGCTGCACGGGCGGCTTTCAACCCCGCTGTCGGGTTGAGTTGAGCTTGAGCCAAGGTCGAGGCGCAGACGAGGACCGACCGGAGTGGCCGCCGTATGGCCATGAGGACGGACCGCAGTCTGCAACGAAGAGATTGGCCAAGATCGACTCAACCAGCAGTGGGGTTTCAGTTCCCGTTGGGGTTCGCCGGCGACTCGGGTGCCGCGCCCTCGCCGCCCTCGGTCGAAGGAGCCAGCGCGTTGAACGGCTTGAACGCGAGGTCTTTGGGCAGGCCGCTCTTGTGGGGCTCGGCCTTCTTCTCGTCGCGCTCGGGGCGGTCGGGCCGCTCGGCCCGGCCTTCGTGGCGCGGGGGGCGCGCGCGGAACTCTTGCCTCGGTGCGGGGCCGCCCGAGAGCCGCTGCTCGACGCGCTCGTCGATGTAGCGCTCGAGGTGCCTGAGCAGCGCTTCGACGCCGCTCGACACCGCGGGGTCATCGAGCAGGTTGAGCAGGCGCTGCCGGGTCTGCTTCGACATGCGCTCGCCCTTCTCGGCGCGCTCGGGCCGGTCGCTCTTCTCTGCCTTCTCGCCCGGCGGCGGCGGCGCGAACTCGGCGGGGTCCATCGGGCCGGGGTCGAGCTTCTCGAGCCGCTCGATCACCAGCTGCTGCCGCCCGTGAAAGACGGCGATCTTGCCGGTCACCAAGAGGTAGTCGTCGTTGGCGAAGGCTGCCTCGGCGGCGTCGACGTTGTCGAAGATGCGGCCGTCGAGACGGCCGGTCTTGTCGAACAGCGTCATGGTCAAGAAGACCTTGCCGCTCTTGGCGGTGTGGCGCTCTTTGTCGCCCACGCGGAAGACGGTGGAGAGGTTCTGGCCGACTTTCACATCGCGCGCGAACACCTTGCGCACGGTCTCGTCGGGGCTTGAATTCGTCTGATTTTCTGGAGTCTGGCTCACGGCGCGGGGCACACTAACTCCATGACTGCTTCTGTTGCGATCTTCTTCGTGCTCGCCGCTGATCCGGCTGCCAAGCAGGCCCCCTGGGAAGAGGCCGCCAAAGACAACGGCATCACCATCTACACCCGCGAGGTGTCGGGCAGCGAAGTGCGCGAGATGAAGGCGATCGGCACCATCGACGCGAAGCCCCAAGAGGTGTGGAAGGCGATTCGCGACTACCCGAACTACACCAAGACCATGCCGTACACCTCCGAGGCGAAGATCCTCGGCCGGGAAGACGGCGACAAGGTGCTCTACCTCTACTCACGCCTCGCGCTGCCGCTGGTCGACAACCGCGACTACGTGATCAAGCTGACCGACGACTCCGACTGGAAAGAGGGGGCGGGGTACCTCAAGGTCAGCTGGACCAACTTCGACGCGCCCAAGGGCGACCCCAAGTTCGTCGACCCCGTCAGCGGCGTGGTGCGGGTGCCGGTGAACGACGGCTTCTGGAAGCTCGAGCCGCGTGAGAACGGCAACAAGACCTGGGCCACCTACTACGTACACACCGACCCCGGAGGCTCGGTGCCGAAGTGGATCGCCAACAAGGCGAACTCCACCGCCGTGCCCAACGTCTTCGCAGCGATCAGGAAGGTCGTTGCGGACGATCGGGCGAAGGCGACCGAGAAGAAGTGACGTCGCCGTGCGGCTTGGCGCGCTTCGCTGCGCGCACCGAGACGTGAATCATCACCATCGCCGTCATCAAGCCCAGCAGGCCGCCCAGCAGGTTCTGCCCCGCGCGAATCAGCCACAGGGTGCACGAGCCCAGCATCACGCCGATCACCGTCCACAGAAACCAGGCGCCGCCCCAGGCCTGCTCGCCGGTGCGGCGCGCCTTCATGAGCAACGGAAACGAGCTGGCCTTGCGCCACTTCGTCTTGCCGTCTTCGAGCAGCTCGTCGTCGGGCCCCACCAGGCCCATCAGCCAGGCGCGCTCGACCTCGCCGAAGCTCTGGAACTCGAGCTCGCCTTCTGGAGTGCGGACAAGGAACTTCATCGGTTGAGCTTCAAGTAATCTGTCTCGACAGCGGGGCGCAACTGCCGGTTCCGTGAGGGGTCAAGTCAGGTGCGAGCCGCACACCGCGCACTCGGCGGTGCCCGGCTCGGCCATGGTGCTGCAGGCGGGGCAGCGCCGCGCCCCGGTCGAGGGCGGCACGCCGATGAGCCCGGTCATCGCCGCGTCCACCCGGCGCTCGAGCTCTTTGCGCTCGCTGTCGATCACCAACCCTCCGCTCGATAAGCCGGTGCCGAAATCGAACGTGATGCGGCGCCCATCGCTGCGCACCGAGAGCCGGTGGCGGTGCTCGTCGAAGCGCGCCGAGAGCGCCGACCCGGCCTGGTAGAACAGGCTCACCTCGTTGGCGCTCTTCGCCACCTGGGTGTAGCCGTTGGTGAGAAACCACTGCGCCACGCGGGGCAGGGCGTTGGCGGCGGGTATCGTGCAGCTGCGCTCGAAGGTGAGGCTGCTCATCGGTGGCTGGAGCTTAATCGTCGCAGGCGAGCCCCCGCAGCCCGCCTTCGTGGCAGTCGCTCGATCGTCGTGCCCCCTGGGCCGACCCTCTCATCTCAGCTGAGCTCCTTCGCGATCTGCTCGGCGATGCGCAGCCCGTCGATGCCGCTCGAGACGATGCCGCCGGCGTAGCCGCACCCTTCGCCGCCCGGGTACAGGCCCTTCATCGACACCGACTGCAGCGCCTCGTTGCGCGTCACCCGCACCGGAGACGAGGTGCGGCTCTCGATGCCGATCAGGTTGCCCTGCTCACTGACGAAGCCGCGCATCTTCTTGTCGAAGGTCTTCAGGGCCGCCTTCAGAGACTGGGTCAGCCAGGGCGGGAAGAGCTTGTTCAGGTCGGCGTGCGCCAGGCCCGGCCGGTAGCTGGTGCCTTCGGGCTTCTTCTTCAGCTTGCCCGCCAGGTAGTCGGGTATCGACTGCGCCGGCGCGAAGAAGCGCCCACCACCCAGCTCGTACGCCGCCCCTTCCCACTTCTGCTGAAACGACAGGCCAGCCAGCGGCCCGGTAAAGCCATCGCGGGCGAAGTCGGCCACCGACACGCTCACCACGATGCCGGCGTTGGCGTACTTCGCGTTGCGGCGCGAGTTGCTCATGCCGTTGGTGCACTGCAGGCCCTCTTCGGTCGGAGTGGGCACCACGATGCCGCCCGGGCACATGCAGAACGAGTAGACGCCGCGCACCTCGCCGCCCACCTCGAGGTTCTCGGCCAGCTTGTAGTCGGCGGCCGGCAGCTTGGGGTTCTTGGCTGCCTTGGCGCCGTACTGAATCTCGTTGATGAACGACTGCGGGTGCTCGGCGCGAAAGCCGATGGCGAACGGCTTGGCCTCGACCAGCACCCGCCCGTCGGCCGCGAAGCGCTCGTACAGCTCGCGTGCCGAGTTGCCGGGCGCCAGCACCACCCGATCGCTCTTCACCTTCTGCCCGTCCGAGAGCACCACGCCCGCGACCGTGTCGCCGTCGTAGAGCAGGTCGTCGACGCGGGTCTCGAAGCGTACCTCGCAGCCGCCGGCGATCAGCTCGTTGCGCAGCGCCTCGACCGCGAACGGCAGCAGGTCGCTGCCGATGTGCGGCTTGCCGTCGATGAGAATGCGGTCGGGCGCCCCGAAGCGCGCGAAGGTCTCGATCACCTTGCGCACCAGCGGGTGGTTGATGCGCGTCGAGAGCTTGCCGTCGGTGTACGCGCCGGCGCCGCCCTCACCGAAGTTCATGTTGCTCTCGCGCAGCAGCGAGCCGTCGCGCATCAGCTTCGCCACGTCTTTGCGCCGCTGCACCACCTCGCGGCCGCGCTCGATGAGCACGCTCTTCACGCCGCGCTCGAGCAGCCCCAGCGCGCAGAACAGCCCCGCCGGCCCGGTGCCGATGATGATGGGCGGCGCAACAGGCTGGCGCCGCACCTTCTCGGGCGGCGGTGGCGGCGGCTCGCTCTGCGAGACGTCGGGCGGCACGGTGGGCACAGCTGTGGCCGTGAGCTCGACCTCGAGGGTGTAGATGTAGCGGGGCGAGTTCTTCTTGCGCGCGTCGAGCACCTGCCGCACCACGCGCACCGAGGCCAGCGCCTCGACCGGCAGCCCGAGCTTCTCTGCCGCCCGCTCGCTCAAGAGGGTCTCTGGCTCGTCCAGCCAGAGACCGATGTTGTTCAGTCGGTACGCCACTTCAAGGGGGGTGCATATCGCCATTCGCACCCGATCGCGTAAGTCCCTCGAGTGCGAAGCCTTTTTCGCACCTGAAACAGGTCAACTGCTCGAAACTTCAATGTTACGGGTTGGTGGCGCGAACGGTGCACCAGGGCCGGGCGACTCTTTTCAGGAGGCCGAGCATGGAAAAAGACAAGAAGGGCACGAAGATTCTCGCGCGCACTTTCTTTACCCAGCTGCGGACGGGTGGCTACACTCCGAACCAGATTCTGGACATCGCCACCGAGCTCATCGACGCGGTGACGACTGACATGAAGGAAACGCGGGTCGTCGAAGAGGCGCAGAAGCCTGAGTTCCGGCAGACGGCCTGAGTAAGCGAGTCGTAGGTGCCCTCTGGGGCGGCACAGCGTCGGGACCGGTTTCCGGCACTGGCGCCCCTGAGGGATGCAGTACCCAAAGCAGCACCGTGACCCGGCCTGGTGCCGGGTTTTTTATTTCTGGGCCGCGCCGTCGGCCCGCTCGTGGTGCCGCTTCCACGCCGCGGCCACGCACACCACCAACATGCCGAAGGTCATCGCCGAGAGCACCAGGCTCTGGCTCCAGGTGAGCGTGTAGCCGAGCAGGCAGATGGCGGCGAAGAACATCGCCCCGTCGAGCCAGAGCGGCTTCTTCTGCTCGTGCATCAGTGCGCCGCCGAGAAAGGTGATGGGCGCGCCTACCAGCACCTGCCGCTGCACCAGCGCGCCGTTCGAGGCGATGGCCTCGGCGTTGTGCACCAGGATCAGCGCGAAGATGACCGTCGACCCCAGCGCGAGCACCAGCACGCCCGCGGCGGCGGCGTCTTTGGCGTGCCGCGCGTTCTCGTGCACGGTGTCGGTGGCCAGGTCGACCAGGTGCTCGAGCGCCGAGTTGAGCACCTCGGCGAACAGCACCAGCAGCACGCAGAAGATCATGGTGACCTTCTCGGCCAGCCCGAGAGGTATGCCGCTGCCCACCAGACCCACCATGATCGCAGCCACCAGGTGCATGCGCATGTTTCGCTGGTGCACGGCGGTGTGAATCAGCCCGTCCCACGCGTAGAGCACCGACTGAAAGAAGGTCGACGGCGCGCGACCCTTGAAGGGCGGGGGGTTCTTGGGGCTATCCATTCGGTCTGACCGGTTTTCTACCCTTTGGCCGTCTCAATGTGGTGAGCAGTCGCGGAGCGACGTGGCACCGACCGTAGAGGCGGTCTATCGGCGGTTCTTTCCCGTCATTCGGGAGAAGTGCCGCTCCATGCTCCGCGATGGAGACGAGGCGCAAGACGTGGCCCAAGAGACGTTCATCCGCCTGTGGAAATCGGGGCTCGACCTCGATGACCCCCGGCGGGTCTCCGCCTGGGTCTACCGCACCGCCACCCACCTCGCCGTCGACCGCATTCGCCGCAAGTCGCTCGGCACCGAGGTCACCGGTCTCGACGCCGACGTCGAGGGGGTGGGCACCGACGCGCGGGTGCACAACCGTCAGCTCCTCGAGCGGCTGGCCGCGAAGATTCCCCCCGATGAGCTCGAGGTCGCGATTCTCGACCGGGTCGACGGCCTCACCCAGCCCGAGAGCGCCGAGGTGCTCGGCGTCAGCGAGCGCACGGTGCGGCGCATGCTCACCCGCCTCGACCAGCGGCTGGCCGACCTGAGGGCCGAGGTGCACCCGTGAGCGCCCCGCACCCTTCTCGGCTCGCGCTCGATCGCCTCGCGCTGGGGCAGGGCGATGCCGCCGCCCGCGCCCACGCCGACTCGTGCGCGCAGTGCGCTGCGCACCTGCGGGCGCTGTCGGTGCAGAGCGGCCAGCCCGACTTCGTTCACCCCTCGAGCCTGGCGCTCGATCGCTTCGCGCTCGGCATCGCCGATGCGCCCACCCAGGCCCACACCGCGGCGTGCGCGCAATGCGCTGCGCACCTCACCGAGGTGCAGCGCGAGCTGCCGGTGCCCACCTGGGTGCGCGAGCTCGAAGGGCCGCGCGCCCCGGCGTGGCCCTGGCTGCGCCCCCTGTTGGCGATGGGCGCCGTGGCGGCGGTGCTGGTGGTGGCGCTCGCGATTCCGCGCCCACGCCCCGACGAGCTCACCGCCAAGGGGGTGGGCACCCCGCAGGTGCAGGTGTGGGTGAACCGCGAGGCCACGTCGGCGTGTGGGACGGCCGAGCGCTCCAGGTGAACGACGCGCTTCGCTTTCAGGTTCGGCCGGGCAGCTTCACCCACCTCACCGTGGTCGAGCTGCAAGCGGGCAAGCTGTACCGCGTACTGCACGCGGCGCCGGTGGCGGGCGACGGGCTGTCGCCGGCGTGGCAGGTCGACGCCGAGGGGGCTCAGGAAGAGGTGGTGCTCTTGATGTCGAACGCGCCCTTGAGCGAAGAAGAGCTGCAGCGCGCGTTGGCCGGGCAGGCTTCGGGGCCGGTATGGTCCAATCACTGGAAGTTCGAGAAGGAGGTCCGATGACTGCACTGCAGCGACTGTTCGCCATCACAGTGCTCGTCTCTGGCGCCGCCTTCGCTCAAGGCTTCGACCAGGGGCCCACCCGCTTCGCGGTGATCGTCGGCTCCAACGCGCCGGTGCAAGAGCGCCCGGGTCTGCGCTTCTCGCACCGCGACGCGCGTGCCTTCGCCCAGGTGCTGATGGACGTGGGCCGCTTCACCAAGCGCGACGTTCAGCTGCTGCTCGACCCGGCCCCCGAGGTGGTGCTGGCCGCGCTCGATAGCGCGCTGGTGCAGGCGCGCGCCGCCGGCGGCAAGGCGATGCTGGTCTTCTATTACTCGGGCCACGCCGACGGCACCTCGCTGTACCCCAACGGCCAGGCCCTCGCGCTCGCCGACCTCAAGTCGCGCATGTCGAGCGAAGCGGTCGAGCTGCGGGTGGGAATTCTCGACGGCTGCAGCGGCGGTGGGTGGACCCAGGCCAAGGGCCTCAAGCCGGCCGAGCCGTTCGCGGTGGGGTTGCCGCAGCTCGAGAGCGAAGGCACGGTGCTGCTCGCCTCGAGCTCGGGGCTCGAAGACGCGCACGAGGCCGAGACGCTGCAGGGCAGCTTCTTCACCCACCACCTGGTGGCGGGCCTGCGCGGCGCGGCCGACAAGAGCCGCGACGGCCAGGTGACGCTCTCCGAGGCGTTCGCCTACGCGAACACCATGACCATTCGCGACACCGCGCAGGTGTCGAAGACGCCGCAGCACCCCAGCTTCGACATGCGGCTGCGCGGCCGGCAAGACGTGGTGCTCACCGCGCTCTCGAGCGCTGCCAGCTCGCTCACCCTGATTCAAGATCAGGGCCCGCTGCAGGTCGTGCAGCTCTCGACCGGGCAGCTGATCGCCGAGACGCCCGCGGGCGCGCTCAGCATGACCCTGGCAGTGCCGGCAGGGGAGTACGTGGTGCGGCGCGTCGACGACGACTCGGTGCTCTCGAAGAAGGTGACCGTCGAGCCGATGTCCAGCGACTCGCTCGAAGAGAAGTCGCTGATGCCCTCTGACGCCGTCGCGCTGGCCTCGAAGGGCCTCACCGCCTACGCCGAGCTGCCCCCCGAGTACGAGGTGGCGGCCGCGGGCGGCCTGCACACCGGCGACACCACCACTCCCGGTGGCACCATCGAGGCGTGGTTCAACTGGCGCCTGTCGCGCAAGCTGGGCTGGCGGCTCTTGCGGTTGCAGTACAACGTGCCCACCGCCCGGCGCTACGACCCGCTCGCCACCCAGAACACGCCGACCCAGTTCTTTCGCGCCGGGTCGGACATCGACTTCATCTTCTACCGCTCCGAGCAGACGCCCAAGGGCTTCCGCTTCGAGGGGCAGTTTCTGGTCGGGCCGTCGGTCTTCGGCCTCGAGCTGCCGCCCGAGAACGGCGTCATCAACCGCGGCATCGGCGTGGGGCCCAGCTTCGAGATCGCCGCCGACTTCCGGCTGCCGTACCTGCCCGATCTGCACGTGCGGGCCGCGGCAGGCACCGACTTCGCGCTGGCGATGCTGAGAGAGCCGTCGTTTCAGGCGGTGTTCCGCGCGTCGCTGGCGTTCGCCTGGCGCTTCGGCGGCACCGACTAGAGCTCCGAACAGGTTACCGGGCCGAGAGCGCGGCGAACGAGACCGAAGCGAGCCGGGCACGCGAGGAGCGAGCACCGGAGCTGTGCTTGTCGGCCCAGGAGCGCAGTGACGAGCCTGCTCGGCGCAGCGAGAGGATCGTTCGCCGCAGCAGGTGCTCTAGAGCAGGGTACTGGCAGTCGCGCTTCTTCTGGCGCCAACCCGCAGTCGCGCTAGCGTCGCGCCACGATGACCTTGCTCGTGGTGGCTCTGCTGCTCGCCCAGGTCGACGCCGGCGCAGCAGACCCCACGCCCGACGAAGGTGATCTCACCGCGTTGCTCAGCGAGCCCATCGTCGCGGCGGCCTCGCGCACCACCGAGACCGCGCAGGGGGCTCCGGCCACCACCTGGAGCATCAGCGGCACCGATTTGAAGCGGTACGGCATTCAATCGGTCGAAGAGGCCATTCGGTTCCTCGGCCATGGCATGACCAGCTACGAGTACGACGGCCGGCAGAGCGCAGCGTTCGGCGCGCGCGGCTACATGTCCGACCAGCTGGGGCTGCACCTCGCGGTGCTGATCGACGGCAACCAGGCGGGCGCGAGCGCCAAGACCGCCCGCGGCGCGCAGCCGTACCTGATGCCCATCGAGCTGGTCGATCACATCGACATCGTGATCGGCCCGGGCTCGGTGGTGTACGGCAACAGCGCGATGCTGGGCATCGTCAACGTGATCACCAAGACCGGTGCGTCACTCGACGGTACCCACGTGGTGGTGCAGGCCAGCGCCGGCACCCCGGGCGACGTCTGGGCCGAGAACCTCTCGTGGGGAGAAGCCTGGACCCGGGTGGCCGCGTACGGCGGCTTCACCACCACGCTCAAGGGTGCCCCATTCGATCTGGCGTGGCACTGGGCGGCGCGCGTCGATCGCCAGCAGGGCCGCGCGGTGTGGCACCGCGACACCACGGTCGCCGACCCGTTCGGCGACCCGCTGGCGGCGTACGACCGCGAGAACGCGTTCAACCGCGACTTCGGCTCGCGCCTGTTCATGCGCGCCACCTGGGGCAAGTGGCGCGCGCTGGCGTGGTTCGCGCTCACCGCGGGCACCGGCACCGGCCCGGTCGACGCCTCGGTGAACAGCAACGTGCTCGAGCCCGAGTACGGCCTCGACGTGGCCTGGGCCAGCGCCATCGGCACCCGCGGAGATCTCTCGCTGCGCCTCTACGGAGTGCTCTACGACTCGCAGGCGGTGCTGGGCCGCAAGCTGCCCGACCCGGCCTTCTGCACGCCGAAGGTGGCCACCCCCCAGTGCACCGACACCCTGCGCTGGGTGGCCTTCTACCCGGTGTTCGAGCCCATCTTCTCGTGGGACTGGCTGCGCGACGGCTCGCACGTGACCACCGTGGGTGGCCAGGCGTTCATCTACGGCAGCGTCATCACCACCGGCGTCTCGGCGCTCGACGGACCCGCGCAGCAGAACGACCCGCCGGTGGTGGCGCCGATTCCCAACGGGGCGCTCTACCTGCAGCACATCTGGCACGGCCGCTTCGGCGCCCTCAACCTGGGGCTGCGTGGAGACCTGGGCTACCTCGGCAGCGCGGTGTCTCCTCGCCTCGCCTACAGCGTGAGCCCGTGGAACAACGGCACGCTCAAGCTGATCTTCTCGACCGGCTTTCGCACTCCCACCATCACCGAGCGCTACCTCGAGATCGAAGGCTTCGTCACCGAGAGCCCCGACATTCGCCCCGAGCGGGTCTACTCGGGCGAGGTGGTGCTGGCGCAGCGCTTCGCCCGCCAGAACGTACAGCTGTCTCTCTATGGCGGTTACTGGGAGGGCATGATCACCACCGCCCGGGTGCTGCGCGGCGGGCAGCTCGTGAATCAGTTCCAGAACCTGCGTAACATCTGGACGGCGGGGGTCAACCTCGGGTGGCGCGGCGAGGTGGGGCCGGTCGACTGGGCGCTGTCGCTCAACTACGCGCCGGGCCGCGTGCGGTTGCCGGGCAACGCCGCGGGCTACAGCGACCAGCAGCTGAGCGACGTGCAGATCAGCCGAGAAGCCGTGCAACGCTTCGGCGCCACCGCGCTGGGGTCGACCTTTCTGCCCGCCGATTCGATGCCCAACTTCTATGCCACCGGCCACCTGAGCTGGGCGCTGGGGCCGCGCCTGCCCCGGCTGTCGGCCGCGGTGAGCATCAGCTCGCCGCGCATGCGCTCGGCCTACGTCGATGCCTTCGCCTCGGACCCCAGGCTCTCGCAGAGCCCGCTGTCTCCCTGGAGCGCCGACGTGCGGCTCGCCGCCAGCCACGCGGTGACTGACCGGGTGGGGCTGGCGCTGTTCGGCACCTTCCGCACCTACGCGTCGGTGGCCGAGGCGCCCCGGGTCGGCAACGGTGAGAGCCCGCTGCCTCGGGGCGGCATCGGCATCGCTTCGAACCCGCAGGCGCCAGTCAGCGTGATGGCCGAGGTCAACGTCCGGCTGTGAGGCGAGCGAGCTTCAGGGGCGCGGCCCGGGTCGCGCTGGTGCTGATGGCCTCGGCGACCGCGCGCGCCGACGAGATGCCCGTGTCGCTGCAGGCCCAGCTGCTGCAAAAGACGGTCACCTACATCACCAGCCTCACCCCCGGCCCCGACGGCGCGGTGAAGGTGCTGGTGCTGTTCACCGGCCCCACCGCCGCGCGCGGCAGCGAGGGCATGGCCACCGCGCTCAACCAGCTGGGCCAGCTGGGCAAGTACAAGGCGGTGGCGAAGCTGGCGCCGGCGGCGTCGGTGAAGGTGGCGATCGAGCTCGAGAAGCCGCAGCTCATCTGGGTGCCGCCCGAGCTCGACGAGAAGGGCGTCGATCAGGTGCTCGCCGCGTGCGGCCAGAGCCCCATCGTCACCGTGTCGGGCAACGCCGCCCAGGTGAAGCAGGGCATCATCTTGGGCTTCGACGTGGTCGAGGCGAAGCCGCGCATTCTGGTGCACCTGAAGCAGGCGCGCGTGCAGAACGTGGTGTTCATCTCGGGGCTGCTCACCCACTCGGTGATCGTCGAGCGCTGAGCGCTTTCAGTTGCAGCCCGCCTTGTTGCCCGAGTCGAGGTCGAAGCCCGTCTCGAGCACCACGTTGCCCGAGCGGGTGCTGCCCGCCCCGGTCCACAGGTCGCTGGGGCCGCCGAAGTAGGGCGACCACCCGCCGCGGTAGAACCAGACCCCGTACGAGCCCACGCACGGCGCGTTGCTCTGCGCGGTGTGCGGCGCGTTGTTGGTGCTGAAGCGGTTGTTCAAGAACCTCACGTTGGTGAGCTGGTAGCCGCCCACCGCCGAGTTGGCGACGTTCTCGGTCGCCGTGGCGTTGCCGGGGCCCACGTAGTCTTCGGCGTAGATGACGAACCCGCCGCCGGTCATCAGGTTGTTCTCGATCACGATGTCGTCGGTGTTCTTCTGGCTGTTCCACAGCGCGATGGCGCTGTTGGCGTCAGAGGGAAAGTCATAGGTGTTGTGCCGAATGACGCCGTGCTGCGCGCCTTCGGTCTGGTACCCGTCGATGTGCCCGTTGGCGGCGTCGTGGGTGAGATCGTGGAAGTAGCTGTCGGTGATGGTGAAGTGATCTCCCGAGTCGGCGCGGCCGGTGTTCTGGTTCCAGCTGAAGATGCCGTCGTTCACGCCGTAGCAGTTCACCGCCGTGGCGGTGAGCTGTGAGCCCTGGTGCCAGATGCACGCGTGGGTGTGGTTCAGGCCGTTGATCTCGACGTGATCGATGATCGCGGTCGCGCCGGCCTCGACGAGAATCACGCCACTGCCGCCGGCGCCTCCGCCGTCCCACGTGATGATGCTGTTCTTCACCGTCACGTTCTTGCCGGTGATCACCAGGTGGCCGGCGATGCGCTCGCCGTCGATCACCGTGTTGTCGGCGCTGACGGTGCGGCCGACGGTGCTGGTGAGCAGGCGGCCCGCCGGCACCCCGGTGTTGGCGCGGCCCGCCCAGCCACAGGCCTCCAGGTTCTGCCAGAGCATCACCCCTCCGGTGGCGCAGTACGCAGGGGCAGTGCCGCCTGCCGCGCCGCCGGCGCCGCCCGCGCTCGCTCCGCCTGCGGTGCCTCCGGCGCGACCGCCGGCGCTGCCTCCGGCAGTGCCGCCCGCCGTCGCCGTGCCTCCTGCGGTGGCAGTGCCTCCTGCGGTCGAGCCGCCGCCGGTGCCACCCGTCTCGGGGGCTCCGCACGCGACGAGAATCAGCAGGGTGACGCAGCGAGGGCGAAAGTTCATGCGCTGCGCGTGGCAGAAACGAGGCCAGCGCCACTGAGCGAGAACCGCTCGGGTTCTCGCGCGCCCCCACTCGATGCGGGTGCGGAGTCGGCCCGACAGGTGTCCCCGCCCGAGGGACACGCGCTCGCGTTTCCGTTCGGTGCGCCCGTGCGCGCTGCGGCGCCCGCTCTTATCGTTTCACCGAAAGGGACGAGAGAGATGAGACACCTTCGCTGGCTGGCCGTAGTGGTGTTCGCGGGCTGCATGCAGCGCGAGACGCGAGATGACGAGACCAAGGCCGAGAGAGATCAGCACGAGTCGTTCAACGACCAGGCGCTGAAGGGCGCGGGCCTGTACACCGCGAACTGCGCGAAGTGCCACGGCGTGCTCGGTGAAGGCACCAAGAAGGCGCCCCGCGTGGTCGACATGGACAAGGGCGCCCTCTCGCTCAACCCGCCGGCCGAAGCCAAGAAGCGCACCATGCAGTTCGTCACGGTCGCCGACGTGGCGAAGTTCGTGGTGGCCAACATGCCTGCCGATGATGCGGGCAAGCTGAGCGAAGACGATTACTTCCGCATTCTCGCGTTCGACCTGAAGGCCAACGGCGCGAAGGTGGGCAACGAGCACCTCGACATGGCGCGCGCGGCGAACCTGGTCATCCCCCGCGAGGGAGACCAGCTGAAGGGCGAGGAGCGGCCCAGCACGTCGATGCGGTGAGACTTTTCAAAACACCGGCGTAATGCCGGTGCGGCGTCAGGGCCACGCGCCCTCGCCAAAAGAGCGTCGGACGAGGCCGGGAGGTTTCCGGCACGTCCGACGCCGTTTTTTTTCGGAGCGCTCGCGAGCAACTGCCGACGACGCCGTGGCAGGCGCGCTTGCGAACGAAGGGGGGCTGCCCTCACCCCCTGCCCAGTCTTGCCCCTGGACGAGACCGCTGAACCTTGGCCTGACCCTGCCGGGCCGTCGCCCGGGCGAACGAAGCGCGCCTGCCTCGACTCGCTGTGGTGCAGCCGAGCCCACCGACCCGAGCACCCACGCACCGCCTCCCCACCACCCTAAGCTATAGAGTCCCCGTGCTCGCCGCTCTCGTCACCGTACTCCTCACCCAAGACTGCGGCCTCGAGCCCCCTCGCCCCTTTCCCCCAGTGCCCGCGAAGCCGTTCGAGGCGGCCCCCGACGGCCCACCCGTGGTGCGGCGCGAGCGCGGCCCCCAGGCGATCATCGGCGGCACGCCACAGCCGCGCATCGACGACACCGGCGCGCTGGCGGGCAAGACCATCTACCTGTCGCCCGGCCACGGCTTCACCTGGGAAGCCGGCCTGAGCGGCTGGCGCACCCAGCGCGGCACCACCCACCAGATCGTCGAAGACCTGGTCAGCACCGAGACGGTCAGCCAGTACCTGTTGCCGATGCTGGTGAACGCCGGCGCACGCGTGGTGACGGTTCGGGAGATCGACCTGAGCCCCGCCATGGTGGTGGTCGACAACGCCGGCGCCGGCTACCTCGAGGCGGGGCCCGACGCCGGCTTCTCGGACTCGACGCTCGCCGGCTGGGGCAAGCCGCCCGCGATCATCACCGGCGCCACCAACCCGTTCACCCTGGGCACCAACCGCCTGATGGACGCGGCGGCCACCGCCACCGCCAGCGCCACCTACAGCGCCAACCTGCCCGCGGCGGGCGAGTACAACGTCTACGTCAGCTACACCGAGTTCACCGCGCGGGTGACCGACGCCCACTACCTGGTGAAGCACGCCGGCGGCGAGTCGCACTTTCGGGTGAACCAGCGGCGCGCGGGCGGCACCTGGGTGCTGCTCGGCCGCTTCTACTTCAAGGTCAACACCCCTGCGGTCGTGCAGGTGCTCAACGACTCGGCCTCGGGCGTCGGCAACGTCTCGCTCGACGCGGTGCGCTTCGGCGGCGGCATGGGGCTCATCGATCGCGGCGGCGGGGTGAGCAAGCGGCCGCGCTTCGAAGAGAGCGCGCGCTACCACGCGCAGTTCTCCGGGGCGCCGGCGACGGTCTACGACTACAGCGACACCGACCACAACGACGACGTCGGCGCCCGCAGCCGCTTCTCGGCCTGGGTTCACGAGCCCGGTGAAGACGCCATCTATCTGGCGTGGCACACCAACGCCTTCGACGGCACCGCGGTGGGTACCGACGTCTACGTCTACGGGCCCAACCCGCCCGACGGCACCTACGACTTCACCGGCGTGGCGGGCTCGGACAAGCTCGCCCAGCACCTGCACGCCGAGCTGATCAACGACATTCGCGCCGCCGCGGGGTGGAACAAGCCGACCTGGCGCGACCGCGGAATTCACTCGGCGTACTTCGGAGAGCTGAACCCCAGCCACAACAACGAGATGCCGGCGGTGCTGATGGAGATCGCCTTTCACGACAACGCCACCGACGCGCTCTCGCTCAAAGAGCCGGCCTTTCGCTACCTCGCCACCCGCGCCATCACCCAGGGCGTGATTCGGTACTTCGCCGAGAAGGACTCGAAGACCCCCGTGTTCCCGCCCGAGCCGCCCACCCACCTGGCGGCGGTGGGGCAGGGCCCCGACACCGTGCTGGTGAAGTGGCACGCGCCGGCCACCGACGCGCAGGGGGTCGGCGGGCAGGCGGCGACGAAGTACCGGGTTTACTCGAGCGCCGACGGCCTGGGGTGGGACGACGGGGTCGAGGTGAATGGCCTCAGCTTCACCGCCGCCGCGAGCGACGTGCGCTACTGGCGGGTGGCGGCGGTGAACGCGGGCGGCGAGTCGTTGCCCAGCGCCACCGTGGCGGCCAGGGCCGGCGCGCAGCGGGTGCTGATCGTCAACGCGTTCGATCGCCTCGAGGCGTCGATGGCCAAGACCGAAGACCTCTCGGCCTACGCCCTGGGCAACGTGCTGCGCATCTTCATCAAGCGGCTCAACGACGGCTCGTACGCGCGCACCCACGCCGATGCGCTCTCGCCCTCGACGCTCGGCTTCGACAGCGCCACTGCCGACGCCCTGGTCGCGGGCGAGGTGACCCCGGCTGCGTACGTGGCGCTCGACTTTCTCGCTGGCCGCGGCCACCCGGCGGGCGCGCCGCTGTCGGCCGCCGAGAAGATGGCGTTGAGCTCGGGCAAGCCGCTGTTCTTCTCGGGCACGCTCGACGCCGACGCCGCCTTTCTCTCGGGCACGTTGCACGTGGCTGCGGTCGGCGGCGCGGTCAACGCGCGGGTCGACGGCGCCGACTTTCTCTCTGGGGTCGATGACCTCGCCCTCGACGACGGCACCCGTGGCGCGTACCTCACCGGCCCCACCGACGCGCTGACCGGCGCGGGCGCCACGGTGGCCGCGCGCTACGACGATGCGGGCACCGCGGCGGCGGTGGGCGTGATGGGCACGGTGGTGACCTTCGGCTTCCCCTTCGAGACCCTCGTGTCGCGCCCCGCGCGGGTCGAGGTGATGGGCCGGGTGATGAAGTACCTCGGGGTGCTCACCGAGCTGCCCGACGCGGGGCCCATCGAGCCCGAGCCCGACGCCGGCACGGTCGACGAGCCCGACGCCGGTGAGCCCGACGCCGGTGAGCCGCCCCGGCCCGTCGCGCTGCCCGAGCTGACCGACGCGCTGGGTGCCGAGGCCGCGGTGAAGCACTGCGGCTGCGGCTCGGCCGAGGCCAGCGCGCTGCTGCTGCTTGCGATTGCGTACGTGCGCCGCCGCCGCTAAGGAGCCCGCCATGCCTACCAAGATCGCCATCAATGGTTTCGGCCGTATCGGCCGCTGCGTGCTCCGTGCTGCGCTCGAGCGCAAAGAGAAGGACCTCGAGGTCGTCGCCATCAACGACCTCGACAAGCCCACCACGCTGGCGCATCTGTTCAAGTACGACTCGGTGCACGGCACCTGGGGCGGCACGGTCGAGACCAACGAGCACGGCTTCGTGATCGACGGCAAGGCGCTCAAGGTCACCGCCGAGAAAGACCCCGCCAAGCTCCCGTGGAAGGAGCTCGGCGTCGACATCGTGCTCGAGTCGACCGGCCGCTTCACCGATCGCGAGAAGGCGGCGCTGCACCTCACCGCCGGCGCGAAGAAGGTGATCATCTCGGCGCCCGGCAAGAAGGGCATCGACCACACCGTGGCCTTCGGCATCAACCACGAGACCTACGACGCGTCGAAGCACCACATCATCTCGAACGCCTCGTGCACCACCAACTGCCTCGCCCCGGTGGCCAAGGTGCTCGACGAGACCTTCGGCATCGAGCGCGGCCTGATGACGACCATTCACAGCTACACCAATGACCAGCGCATTCTCGACCTGGTGCACGACGACCTGCGCCGCGCTCGCGCCGCCGCGCTGTCGATGATTCCCGCCAGCACCGGCGCCGCCAAGGCGATCGGCGAGGTGCTGCCTCAGCTCAAGGGCAAGCTCTCGGGCCTCGCGGTGCGCGTGCCGACCCCCAACGTGTCGCTGGTCGACCTGACGGTCAACGTGAAGAAGACCGCCACCGTCGAAGAGATCAACGCGGCGTTCAAGAAGGCCGCCCAGGGCGCCCTCAAGAACGTGCTGCAGTACTCGGAAGATCAGACCGTCTCCATCGACTACAACGGCAACCCGCACTCGGCGATCTTCGACGCCACCAACACCACCGTGATCGACAACATGATCAAGGTGATGGCCTGGTACGACAACGAGTGGGGCTACTCGAACCGCTGCGTCGACGTGATGAAGTTCGTCGGCGGCAAGCTTTAAGAGCGGCGAGGGGCTCCCATGACCGTCAAGTACGTCGACCAGCTGCAGCTGACCGGCAAACGCACCTTCATTCGCGTCGACTTCAACGTGCCGCTCGACGACGCGCGCAAGGTCACCGACGACACGCGCATTCGCGAGGCGCTGCCCACCATTCAGCTCGCGCTGAAGATGGGCGCGCGGGTGATTCTGGCCTCGCACCTGGGCAGGCCCAAGGGCGTCGACCCGAAGCTCTCGCTCGAGCCCGTCTCGCAGCGGCTGGCCGACCTGCTCGGCAAGGAGCACGAGGTGGTGCAGGCCGACGACTGCGTGGGCGACGCGGTGGTGAAGACCGCGAAAGACCTGAAGCCGGGGCAGGTGCTGATGCTCGAGAACCTGCGCTTCCACAAAGAAGAAGAGGGCAACGACGAGGGCTTCGCCAGAGAGCTCGCCTCGCTCGCCGACGTCTACGTGAACGACGCGTTCGGCACCGCTCACCGGGCGCACGCCTCGACCGCCGGCATGGTGCCGTTCGTGAAAGAGAAGGCCGCCGGGCTGCTCATCAAGAAAGAGCTCGAGAACCTGGGCCGGGTCTTGAAGAACCCCGAGAAGCCGTTCGTGGCGGTGCTGGGCGGCGCCAAGGTGTCGGACAAGATCAAGGTGATCGAGAGCCTGCTGCCCAAGGTGAACGCGCTCTTGATCGGCGGGGCGATGGCCTACACGTTCTTGAAGGCGATGGGCGTGCAGGTCGGCAAGAGCCGGGTCGAAGACGACAAGCTGGCCCTCGCCACCCGCCTGATGGACTCGGCCAAGCGCATGGGCGTCGACCTGGTGCTGCCGGTCGACCATGTGTGCGGCACGTCTCCCGACGAGAAGAGCGACGCGCGCGAGGTCGAGACCCAGGCGATACCCGCCGACCTGATGGGGCTCGACATCGGCCGCAAGACCCGCGACCTGTACCGGCAGCACATCGCCTCGGCGCGCACCGTGCTGTGGAACGGGCCGATGGGCCTGTTCGAGGTGAAGAAGTTCTCCGAGGGCACCCGCCAGGTGGCCGAGGCGATGGCCGCCAACGGGCGCGCGCAGACGGTGGTGGGCGGCGGAGACAGCGCGGCGGCTGTGAACGAGTTCAACGTGGCCTCGAAGATGACCCACGTGTCGACCGGCGGCGGCGCTTCGCTCGAGTTCCTCGAGGGCAAAGAGCTGCCCGGCATCAAGGCGCTGGAAGGGTGAGCGACATGAGACGGGCTTTCATCTGTGGCAACTGGAAGATGAACAAGACCGCCTCGGAGGCCGCGGCGATGCTGCGCGACCTGCGCGGGGCAGTGTCGATGGTGCGCGACCGGGTCGAGATCGCGGTGGCGCCTCCGTTCACTGCGCTGGCGGCGGCGGCCAAGGCCATCGAAGGCTCGAACGTCGAGCTGGCGGCGCAGAACTGCCATTCGCAGGGCTCGGGCGCGTTCACCGGCGAGGTCTCGGCCGAGATGCTCAAAGACCTCGGGGTGGCCTGGGTGATTCTGGGGCACTCCGAGCGGCGGCAGCTGTTTCACGAGACCGACGCGGGCGTGAACGAGAAGATCTCGGCGGTGCTCAAGGCGGGCATGCTGCCCATCGTGTGCGTGGGCGAGACCCTGGCCGAGCGCGAGGCGGGCAAGACGCTCGACGTGGTCTCGACCCAGGTGAAGGGTGCCTTGAAAGGGTTCTCGGCCGCCGACGGCGCGCGCTTCGTGGTGGCCTACGAGCCGGTCTGGGCCATCGGCACCGGCAAGACGGCGACCTCTCGCCAGGCGCAAGAGGTTCACGCCCACATTCGCGGGCTCCTCACCGAGCTGTGGAACCCCGACACCGCCCAGCAGGTTCGCATTCAGTACGGCGGCAGCGTGAAGCCCGACAACGCTACCGAGCTGCTCTCGCAGACCGACATCGATGGCGCGCTCGTCGGTGGCGCTTCGCTGAAAGTCGCCGACTTCGCCGGCATCGTGAAGGCGAAGGGTTGAGTTGTGTCGGGCCGTGTGATTAAGGAGCGCCCCTCGTCATGATCTATTTCGTCTCCGCAGTTCACGTGCTGCTCTGCGTGTTCATGATCTTCGTGATTCTTCTCCAGCCGGGGAAGGACGCGGGCATGGGCGCGGCGCTCGGCGGCGGTGCGGCGACGTCGGCGTTCGGCGGCCGCGGCGCGGTCACCTTCCTCGGCAAGGTCACCGCGGTCTGCGCCATCGCCTACTTCATCACTTCGCTGGGCCTCTCGTTCGTGGGGCTCAGGGGCTCGGTGGCCAACTCGATCGTCGATGAGACGTCGACCAGCGCGCCGGCCAAGCCGGTGGGCGAGGGCGCCAAGCCCGAAGACGCTCCGCCGCCTCCCAGCCAGCCGCTGCCGACCGAAGGCAAGGCTGTCGATGCGCCTCCGTCGCAGGGCGCGGTCGAAATGCCGTCAGACAAGCCCGGCCAGCCCGTACCTTCGACGCCGGACAAAAAAGTGAACGGCACTGAAGCGGGTCCTTGATAAGAGGCGTCGCCGCAGCGTTCGGGTCGTAGGCAGTACGCAGTACGCAGTCGCAGTTGCCCAGGTGGTGGAACTGGTAGACACACCATCTTGAGGGGGTGGCGCCGCAAGGCGTGCGAGTTCGAATCTCGCCCTGGGCACAGTTTTCGGTCGAGTGGTCTGAAAGAGAGCGGCTGAAGGCCTTCAACCCTTCGCGCTCTTCAGCCACTTCATCCACCCGGTGACCACCTCGAGGTTCTTGGGCTCCAGCCGATACAGGCGCGTGAGCCCCTTGCGCTCGACGGTGACCAGGCCCGCCTCTTCGAGCACCTTGAGGTGGCGGGTGGTCGTCGGCCAGGCATGAGCGAAACGGCCGGCGATGTCTCCCGCGGCCATCGAGCCGCCGCGGAAGTGCAAGGTCATGAGAATCTGCCGCCGCGCCCGGTGGGCGAGCGCCGAGAAGACGGCGTCGAGCTCGGCGAGCCTCGCCTCGGGCTCAGCCAAGGTCCGCCGGCTCGAGATCCAGAAACTCCATCGCGGAGCAGTGGTTGCCCATCGGCTCCCACACCGCCATCACCTCGGGCATCTGGTGCGCCGAGCTCGCGCTGCTCGCGTCTTTCCACTGCATCAGCTCGACGTAGATGACGCCCGGCTTGCGGCCCGACTCGGCCCGCCAGATCGTCTGCTTCTTCGTCGACAGCCCGGCCCCTTGAAGCGCCGGCCCGTGCTTCTTGAGCAGCTTCTTGAAGCTCGCCTCTTTGCCCGGCTTCACCCGGTAGATGCACAGCACGTCTTGCGGTCGGCTCTTCAATTTCGGCTTCGGCATGGTGGGTCTCCTGGTTAGCGAGTCAGCTAATTAGCGAAGTCGCTAAATGAGATCAAGCCGCGCATGCGCCTCGCCCGGGGTAGCGTGGGAGCCGGCACCTTGGTCGCCATCGAACGGTGCACCTGGCACATCTCACGCGCCCTTCGTCTAGTGCTGGCTGTAGTAGTTCTGCGCCGTCTGGCCGCGCGCCGGGTTGATGACCGCCGGGCGCTCGAAGTACCGCTGAAAGGCCATGCCGGCGTCGTAGGCCGAGCTGGTGCCGCGCAGCTTGTTGAGCGCGTTGCTCTCGCTGTGGTTCAGCTCGTGCCAGAGGTACTCGAGCTGGCCCTTGAACGAGGTGGGCGAGTAGCCGTGCGCGCGCCGTCCACTGCTTCATCGCGTCGCCGCGCCCGTTGTGCCACTGCGCGATGCCGAACGAGGTGCCGCCGTCGCCGACCGCGTCGGGTCGAAAGCCCGACTCGTAGAAAAGGTTCGACGCGATGCCCGCTGCCTGCGCGCGGGTGAGGCCCTTGGACATGAAGAAGTTGATCGCCTGCTCGGCGCTGCCCTTCACGTTCGGCCGGTTCTCGATGCCCGAAACCGGGGTGCTCGGGGTCGGGCTGCCCGGGTTCGTCGGCTCGGACGAGAAGTTGTCGCTCTGGCCGGGGATCTGGAGCGTCCGGCCAGCGATGATGAGGTTGGGGTTCGAGATGTGGTTCAGCTCGGCCAGCTTGGCGACGGTCGTATGAAACCGCTTCGCCAGGGCCCACAAGGTGTCGCCGCGTTCGATGGTGTAGCTCATGCTGTGTTGTCGAAGAGAACGACAGCCCAGTCGCGCCTCGACGAAAAAAGTCGGGTTTGCGTTTCAGGGTGATTTCTTCTCGGACAATTCGTGCTCCTGAAGCGCAAAGCAGAGCGGTGCTCGACACTTGCCGCGCCGAGCAACCTTTCGCGCGAGCTCGCGAGCGCGAGGTGTGACGCACAGTGTGAGACGCCTTGCCGTCTTCGCTCTCAACTTCTCAACAAACGAAAACCCGCAGAGCAGCGCGGGGTGGAGTCGAACCACCGTGGGCGGATTCAAAGACCGCTGCCTGGGCCGCTCGGCGACCGCGCCGGCGGGGCCGACGGGTAGGCGGGCCGTCGCTGACCGAATTCAGATCAGCACGCCGGGGTTCAAGAGCCCCGCGGGGTCGAGCTCGCGCTTCATCGCCGCAAGCGCGCGTGCGTAGGGCTCGGGGCGTTCGGTGCGCCAGCCGGCCAGGTGGGTGCGGCCGACCGCGTGGTGGTGGGTGGCGGTGCCGCCGGCCGCGAGCAGCGAGCTCATGGCCGCGCTCTTGAGCTCGGCCCACTGGTCGAGCTCGGCGCCGCGCTTCGCCTTGCCCACGAACGTGAAGTAGGGGGCCGGGCCATCGGGGTACACGTGGGTGAAGCGGCACGAGACCAGGCCGCCTCCGCACACCCGCTCGAGCGCGTCGCTCATCGCCGCGTTGACGCGCTCGTACAGCGAGGGGAAGGCCGACCAGGTGCAGGCGGTCTCGAAGGTGTCGGCGATGACGCCGAGCGCAATCATCGCGTCTTGCAGGTAGGGGCCCTTCAAGAACGCCGCGCGCCACGCGTCGCCCGCGGCCTTCTCGCGCGGCTCACCCCCGTGAGCGCGGGCGAGCTCGAGCGCGCGCGCGAGCCACGGCCCCACGTCGTGGTCGGCCGACTCGAAGGCGAGCACCAGCACCGACGTGCCGTCTACCGCCACCTCGTTCATCAGCACCTCGGTGGGGTCGAGCAGCCGGCAGTTCGCCGGGTACAGCCCCGCCTGGGCGACGGCGCGGCAGGCGTCGATCGCGGCGCGGTATTCGGCGAAGTGCACGCTGGCCCCGGCACGGAAGGTGGGCCTCGGCTGCACCCGCATCCACGCCTCGGTGATGACGCCCAGCGTGCCCTCGCTGCCCAGCACGAGGCGCTCGGGCTGCGGCCCGGCCCCCGAGGCGGGCAGCCGCCGCGTCGCCCACAGCCCGCGGGGCGTCACCATGCGCACCGCTTCGACCAGGTCGTCGATGTGCGTGTACAGGGTGGCGAAGTGGCCGCCGGCGCGCGTGGCGATCCACCCTCCCAGGGTGGAGAACTCGAACGACTGGGGAAAGTGCCGCAGGGTGAAGCCAGAGGCCTGGAGCTGCGCTTCGAGCGCCGGCCCGAACACCCCGGCCTGAATGCGGGCGGCCCGGGCGACGTCGTCGACCTCGAGCACCCGATCGAACCGGCGCAGGTCGAGCGAGACCGCGGCGCGGTGCGCAGGGCCCAGCCGCGGCTCGACGCCCGCCACCACGCTCGAGCCTCCTCCGAACGGGGTCACGCTGAAGCGCTCGCGCTCGGCCACCTCGAGCACGGTCTCGAGCTCGCGCTCGTTCGCCGGCATCGCCACCACGTCGGGGGCGGCCGACCAGTCGCCCCGAAAGCCGCGCACCCGGTCGCAGTACGACTTGCCCCAGGCGTGCGCCGCCCGCTCGCGCGGCTCGGCGGTCGAAAACGCCGCCCACTCGCGCGGCACCTCGGCGCGCGGCGGGGGAACGCTCAGCCCGCCGGCGGGCGCCTCGGGCGTCACTTCTCCGAGCAGCGGCTCGACCCGGCGCGCGGTCTTCTGCAGGTCCGGCAGCTGGCCTTCGACTCCCCAGCCCCAGAGGCTGCGGATCATGTCGCGCTCCCTCTCGAGCATTCCCGATTCACCGAGCCTGACATACGCCGCACCACCCCTGAACATCTGGGTGGATTTGTATCTGAAGCCCGCACCCTGTATGACGCGCCGCATCGAAGCCATGATCGAAGCGCTCCCAGGTGTGTTTCGGTTGTTCAGCCAGGAACCGATGCTCTCGGTTCAGCCGCGCGGCTTCTCGCGCTTCGTGCTGAGCGGCACGGTTCCCGAGCGGCGTGACCCCGGGCTCATTCTCGAGTCGCGCCGCGGAGACGCCAGCGCGCCGCTCGCCGAGCACAGCACCCCGCGCGATGCGTTTCGGGCGCTGCAGCGCGCGCTGCCCCGCGGCATTCACGCGCACGCGGCCGAGCGCGACGAGGGGCTCGAGGTGAAGCTCACCGAGACCATCGTGCCGGCGGCGCGGGTGCCGTTCGCGCAGATCTTCAGCACCGACTTGAAGCAGCGCGTGCGTCGCCTCGACGACAACCGCTTCGAGCTGCTCGGGCCGACCGGCAGCGACTGCCTCATCACCCTCAAGGTCGATACCCGCCGCACCCTGGTGCCGGTGGCCAAGGGAACTTCGGCCCATCGCACCGCCGAAATCATCAGCGCCCGCATGCCGGCCGGCTACCACGCCGACGTCGAGGGGCCGGTGGTGACCATCTGGAAAGATGCGGATCTCCGAACGATTGCGGCCTGACCTGTAAAGAGTACAGGCTGTCTCCTCAAGAGCTTGGAGCAACCGTGCCTCAGGGGGGCCGATAACCTTTTTACCCCGATGTCTGCCCCCAAGTTCGACTCCCTGGACCCGATTCTCACCGTCGACCCCAGCCACGTACCGACCGAGCGCAATGATCCGGTCGAGGCCGGAGCGCGCGCGACGATTCTGTCGGCCGACGCGCGGCTCGAAGCCAAGATGGTCGGGGAGAGCATCATCACCCTGCTGGCGTACGTGGCCGACGAAGGCCCGTTCGACGCGTCGATGGCGCTCAACGTCGACGGCAACTTCGTCACGGTGGCTTTTCACAAGGGCATGAGCGGCGACGACATGGTCGCCGCGCTCGATCGCTCGATGCCGCCCGGCTACCAGGCCGGGCTGCGCGAAGGCTCGCTGAGCGAGGTGCTGATCATCAACCTGGTGCGGCCGCAGACGCCGGCGAGCGACGCGCTCGAGCTGAGCTTTCTGGCCACCGACCCCAGCCAGATGTTCCGCTGGGCGGGCCGCAACAAGCTGCGCATCGAGGGCCGCGCCAGCAGGGGCCTGCGCCCGCGCCCGCACCTCGAGCTGCACCTCGACGGCTACCGCGTGCTGCTGCCGCTCGACGGTGGAGCGCTGCCGCTCGCCACCGCGCTGCGCCTTCGCAACGCGCTGCCGAACCGGTACGCCGCGCTGATCGAGCTGCCGATGAAGCCGGGCGGCGACGTGACGCTCACCATCTTGCGCCGCCGCTGATAGGTTCAAAGCCGCCATCGCCTACTGGATTCTCAAGTCTGAGCCCGACGAGTACGCGTTCGCGAAGCTGGTCGCGGAGCGGAAGACTGCGTGGACGGGCATCAAGAACCCGGTCGCGCGCAAGAACCTGCAGGCGATGAAGCCGGGCGAGCTCGCGCTCTTCTACCACACGGGCAAAGAGAAGGCCGTGGTCGGCATCGCCGAGGTTCTCTCGGCCTCGGGTAAAGACGTGACGATTGGGCCGGTGAAGCCGCTCGTCGAGCCGGTGCCGCTGTCGGTGCTGAAGGCGAAGGCCGCCACCAAGAACATCTCGGTGGTGAAGATGGGGCGGCTCTCGGTCGGGGCCCTCAGAGACGCCGAGTTCGCCGCGGTGCTCAAGCTCGGCAAGACGACGCTCTAGAGCAACTCGGGCACAGGCACGTGATGCGTGAACGTGCGACGAGGCACGTGCGGCGTGCACGTGCCCGACCGGTTACTTCATCGCCTCGGCGACCAGTTCTTCCAACCGCGTGAGCGCGGTCTCGAGCGTCGCCTTCGAAGGCCCGAACGAGAACCGCACGTACTGGCGGAACCGCGACGCCCGAGCGCTGCGGCGCTTGCCGGGGTTCACGTCGAAGAACTCGCCGGGCACCACGATCACCTTCTTGTCGAGCGCCGCCCGAAAGAAGCCCATGCCGTCAGACAGCTTGCCGGGCAGGTTCGAGACGTTGCCCCAGACGTAGAACGTGCCGTCGGGGGCGCGATCGAGACGCACTCCCAGCCGCTGCAGTCGTGAGAGCATCAGGTCGCGCTTCTCGCGGAACACGGTGTGAATGGCGCGGGTCTCGGCCTCGACCGCCGAGAGCTCGAGCAGCGGCAGCGCGGCGCGCTGAATCGGCCGGCCGCCGCCGCCATCGAGAAACGAGCCGGCCGACGCCACCGCGTCGATCACCGGCTTGGGGCCGATGGTCCAGGTGATGCGCCAGCCCGGGTAGCGCCAGTTCTTGGTGAGCCCGTCGAACAGCACGATGGGGTCTTTGTTCACGTCTTCGACGAAGCGCGCGGCGCTCTCGACCGGCAGCGCGCCGGGGGCCGCGTTCCACACGTAGTGCGAGTAGAACTCGTCGATCAACATCGCGCAGTCGAGCTCGCGCGCCAGCCGCACCCATGCCTCGAGCTCTTTGCCGCCGATCGCCTTGCCGGTGGGGTTGCAGGGGTTCGAGAGCAGCAGCGCCGACAGGCCGCGCCCCTGAATCTCGCGCTTGAGCTCGTCGGCGGTGAAGGCGTAGCCGCGGTCACCCTCGAGCAAGATGGGTATCGCGGTGAACGCCTTGAACACGTCGAGCAGCTCTTCGTACGCGGTGTAGTCGGGCAGAAAGTGCCCCAGGTTCACGTGCCCCAGCGCGGCCGCGGCGCGGGTCAGCGCGGTGCGGCCTCCGCCCGAGACCGCCACGTTCTCGGCGGTGTACTGGCTCTTCAAGCCCTTGCGGTAGAGCCGGTTGTAGAGCGCGGCGATGGCCTCGCGCAGCTCCCAGATGCCGGCCACCGGGGCGTACTCGAGATCTTCCACGTCGACCGCGACCTGCTCGACCCGCGGCGGAGCGCCCGGCAGCGGCCCCGTCTCGGGCTGGCCCTGACCCAGGTTGCACCACGTCGGGTCTTTCTGACTGAAGCCCAGACGGGTCGCTTCGGTGGTGACGTAGATGACCCCGGTGCGGGGCACCTGGCGGAACGCGGCGAACGAGGCTTCTTCGGACATTTAGAGAGAGAGGGCCTTTTTTAGGTCTTCGAGGGTGAACTTGAGCTCGAGCACGTCGGTGCTACCGACACGTATCACCGGCACCCGGTAGCGGTATCGCTCGAACAGCGCTTGATCGCGATAGATGTCGATCTTCTCGTACCTCGCCTCCAGCGCATCGAGCAGCTCCTCTGCTTCTTCACAGAGCGGGCAACCGGCCTTGGTGTAAAACTGGATGTTCATGAAGGGGCTGTACGGCGACTTCGCCACGATGCCGTTGAAGGACCTCGTCGTCTACCTGGGCAACCGGAAGGCGACCGGCACACTGAACCTGGAGCAGGGGCCCATTCGCAAGCAGGTCGTCATCGTCGGCGGCGACGTGATGAACTCGAGCTCGAACGAGCCGCGCGAGTACCTCGGCCAGTTTCTCATCAACCTGGGGCAGATCAGCGAAGAGCAGTTTCACCGCGCCTACGAGACCCAGCGCGAGACCCGCATCTTCCTCGGCCGCATTCTGGTGATGATCGGCGCCGTCACCGAGGCGCAGGTCGCGCACGCGCTCAACCTGAAGACGCGCGAGACCCTGCTCGAAGCGTTTCAGTGGACCTCGGGGACCTTCGCATTCGAGGGCGACAAGGTGCCCGAGCTGCCCCAGGGCGTCGAGCTCAGGGTGCCGCTGCTCGAGATTCAGCGCGAGAGCCAGCTGCGCGAGAAGCTGTGGGCGCAGATGCGGCAGGTGTTCACCAGCGGCAAGCTGCACCTCTCGATCGACAAGGCAAGCCTCGCTGAAGAGCCCAAGCCCGGCTCGCTCGACGATCGGCTGCTGCACCAGATCGAGACCGGCAAGACCATCGACGAGATCATTCTCGCCCTGCACGCCACCGACTTTTTTCTCTACCAGCGCCTCTACGCGCTGCACTCGCTGGGCGCGGTGGCGGTCGACGAGGGCATCTCGATCGAGCTGTCGATCGACGACAACACCGAGGGGCTCGACGTCAACGACGAGCCGTCGGAAGACGAGATGCTCGCGAACGCCCGCACCTTCGTGGCCCAGGGCAACCTGCGCGACGCGCTGGCGCTGGCGCGGCGGGCCCACCAGCTCAAGCCGACTCCCGAGTCGCAGGCGCTGTCGCGGCAGGTCGAAGAGAAGTGGGTGGTGGCGCTGCGCAAAGAGCTGCTGGCGGGCACCAAGGTGCCCAAGGTGCGCATCGACGGCCCGGCGATTCGCGCCATGGCGCTCTCGGCCCAAGAGCGCTACCTGCTCTCGCGCATGGACGGCAAGCGCACCCTGGCGGCCATCGTCAGCGTGTCTCCGCTGCGCGAGCTCGACGCCCTGGCGCACGTGCAGAAGTTTCTCGAGAAGGGCCTCATCAAGCTCGAGCTGTCGCCGTCGTGACGAAAAGCACGCGCGGGCCCCTTCGCTGATATAGGCGCCTGGAACGTGCAGGCCGTTCTCAAAGAGGTGGGCATCATCTGGCGCGGCGAGCTCGCGCGCTCGCTGCGGTCGGGCCGCGCGGTGGTGCTGCTCTTGCTGTTCCTGCTCTTCACCTCGCTGGTGCTGGGCGTGTTCGCGCTGCTCTCGTACGGCGTGAGCACCAACCAGGAAAAGAAGTTCGACGACGAGATCGCGAACTCACCGTACAAAGACGACCTCGACCCCAAGAAGGTGGCCGAGCAGAAGGCGAAGCAGAGCGACGAGACCGGCTCGGGCTTCAAGAAGCTCGTCATCAACGCGCTGTTCGCCGACGACGACACCGCGCTCGCCGAGATGCTCTTGGCGCTGCCGTTCATGCTGCTGGTGGTGTTCAAGCTGAACCTCATCTTCCTGCCGCTGTTCATCTCGCTGATGGGGTTCGATCAGATCTCGGGCGAGATGAGCACCAGGTCGATTCGCTACCTGGTGGTGCGGGTGAGGCGCTCGTCGCTGGTGGTGGGCAAGTTCCTCGCCCAGTCGAGCGTGCTGGCGCTGCTCACCTTCGTCGCGGTCGGCCTGATGGTGCTGGTGCCGGCGATCTTCGACAAGAAGTTCGGCGCCGGCGCCGCCTTCGGCAGCTTCGCGAAGCTGTGGGTGGTGTCGCTGGTGTTCTCGCTCGCGTACATGGCGCTGGCCTCGATGTGCAGCGCGATGTTCCGCCAGCCCGCCGTGTCGCTGGCGGTGAACATGATTCTGCTCTTCGTCATCTGGGCCATCGCGCTGGTGGGCAACATCTTCCAGCTCCCCGGGCACGTGGCGTCGGCGATGTCGCTGTCGTCGTACAAGAGCGAGTCGGTGGTCGCGTACCTGCGCTACCTCTCGGTGTGGAACTACTCGGCCGATCTCATTCACCCCCAGTGGCAGCGCTTCTCCTCGGCGGGGGCCGCGCACCTGGGCTTCGCGATGATCTTCCTCGCCGGCTCGTACCTGATCTTGCGCGCGAGAGACGTATGAGCGACGTCGCCATCGAGCTCAGCCACGTCACCAAGCACTTCGGCCCCAAGGTGGCGGTGAACGACGTGTCGTTCTCGGTGCAGCAGGGCCAGTGCTACGGCCTGATCGGCCCCAACGGCGCGGGAAAAACGACCACCTTCTCGATGATGTGCGGCTTTCTGCACCCGACCGCGGGCCTCTTGCGCATCATGGGTGAAGACCCGTCGAAGCCCGGCGCGCTCAAGGGCAAGGTGGGGGTGCTGCCGCAAGACGCGATTCTCCCCGCCACCTGGCCGGTCGGCGCGTTCCTCACCTATCTCGGCAGCCTGTCCGACCTGCCCAGACCCGAGGCCGAGGCGCGCGCGGTGCTCGAGCGGGTGGGGCTGCCCGAGGTGTGGGGCGTGCAGTGCGGAGCGCTCTCGCACGGCATGGCGAAGCGGGTGGCGATGGCGCAGGCGCTGATGGGCAGCCCGCCGGTGGTGATGCTCGACGAGCCGACCGCGGGGCTCGACCCGAAGATCGCCGCCACGGTGCGGCAGATCATTCGCGAGACACGCGGCAAGGCCACCCTGGTGGTCTCGAGCCACAACCTTCAAGAGCTCGAAGAGCTCTGCGACGCCACCGCGGTGCTCGACAAGGGCCGGCTGGTGGCCGCCTCGTCGATGGAAGAGATGACCGGCGCCGCGGCCGAGTTCCGCGTGCAGGTGGCGAAGGGCTTCGTGCCCGCCGACGACGTGAAGGCGATCGACGGCGTGGTCTCGGCCGAGACGCTCAACGACGGCAAGCTGCTCTCGGTGCGCTTCGACGGCGCCCGGGTCGCGCCAGAGGTCGTCATCACCGCCACGCCCAAGCTGCTGGTGTCGCGCGACGTGCTGGTGTTGAGCGTCTCGCGCGGCAAGCGGCTCGAAGAGCGCGTGCTGCAGCTCACCTGAGCGAGCCCCTCGTCTTTCAGTCGGGGAAGAACATCGGCTCGCGCTCGCGCACGAAGGCGCCGATGGCCACCTTGGCGGCGTCGGCGAGGTTCAGGAACTGAACCCCCAGCCCGGGCATGTTCTCAGGGCTCCGGTCGTCGATCTCGCGCACCCAGCGCACCACGCCCTGCGCCTCGATGCCGTCGCCGTTGGGGAGGCGAAAGAAGAGATCGACGTGGGTGCCGATGGGCACCAGCTTCACCGTGGCGATGAACACTCCGCCGTCGGAGAGGTTGGTCGAGAAGCCGCTGTAGAAGTTGTTGTCCGAGGTGAAGTCGATCTTCACCTGCATGCGCACGCGCGGGTCGGTGCGGCGCGGCTTCTGGTTGCCGATGGGCAGCGGCTCGTCGCCGGCGGCCTCGAGCTGGCGCGCCGCCTCGGACACCTGGTGCGCCACCGCCTTGGCCAGCTCGACCTGCTGGGTGACGGCGCCTTCTTCGGCGGCGACCTTGTGCTGGGCGCGGGCCAGCGCAGCGGTGAACTCGGGAATCGACCGGCGCAGCTCGGCGCTGGCGGCGCGTCGGGCGGCGGCGGCCTCGTGGCGCAGGCCTTCGGCGCGCTGCGAGGCCGGGCCCTTGTGCAGGTGAGGCAGCTCGAGCGCGGCGATGCGGGGCGCGACGGCCTTCACGTCGGCGCCGCTGGCCTGGGCCTGCTCGAGCCGGGCCCTGAGCGCCTTCAGGCGGGTCGACACCTCGCGCCACAGGCCCTGCGCGCGCTCGAGCTCGGCCGCGAGGGTGGCCTCTTCTTTCGCGACCTCGGCTTCGAGCTGTTCGATGGGGGTCATGGCTTACGGCGCACCAGCGCGGTGACGACTCTACCGGCGCTTTGCAGGCTCACCACTTCGTGACCGGCCGATTCGCACAGCGCCTGCACGTCGGCGCGGGCCGCCGGGTCATCGGCGAGCAGGCGCACCAGCGCGTGCGCGCGCAGCGCCTTGGCGAGCAGCAGCACAGGCATGGGGCAGGCCAGGCCGCGCGCGTCGACTTCGTGGGCTGAAACTTCGTTGGACATCACGACACTCATCGCCTATCAACCGCCCGATTTTTATCCAAAGGAGCAGAACCCTTCATGAAACCGAATGTCATCATCGCGCTGCTGGTCGGAGGCGTCGTCGGCTTTGCCGTCGGCCGCATGGCTTCTGGCACGCCGGGCGGCTCGCCCGGCGGTAACCAGCCTACTGCCGCTGCCCCGTCGAACCCCTCGCCCGCGGCTCCCGCGGCCCGCCCGAGCGGCGGCGGTGACGATCAGGCGGTCTACAAGGTGACGCTCGACTCGGCGCCGGTTCGCGGCAACGAAGGCGCGCTGGTCACCATCGTGGAGTTCAGCGACTACCAGTGCCCGTTCTGCTCGCGCGCGCACAACACCGTGAAGCAGCTGGAGCAGGACTACGGCCAGAAGCTGCGCGTGGTGATGAAGCAGAACCCGCTGTCGTTCCACCCGTTCGCGAAGCCGGCGGCCACCGCCGCGCTCGCCGCGGGCGCCCAGGGCAAGTACTGGGAGATGCACGACAAGATGTTCGCCAACCAGCAGAACCTCGATGAGGCCTCGCTGGAGAAGTACGCGCAGGAGATCGGCCTCAACCTCGAGAAGTGGAAGACCGACCGCAACGCGCAGAGCGTGAGCGATCAGATCAGCCACGACCAGGGCCAGGCGGCCTCGCTGGGCGCCAACGGCACCCCGGCGTTCTTCATCAACGGCCGCAAGCTCTCGGGCGCGCAGCCGATCGACCGCTTCAAGGCGCTGATCGACGAAGAGGTCGGCAAGGCGCAGTCGTTGGTGAACCAGGGCACGCCGGCCAAAGAGGTCTACGCGAAGACCATCGAACGCGGCATGACCGCTCCGGCGCCGGCTCCGGCTCCGTCGCAGCCCCAGGCTCCCGCGGCGCCTCCTCCGGCGGCGGTGCGCAACGTGAAGGTGCCCGACGACGCGCCGGCCAAGGGCCCGAAGACCGCGAAGGTCACCATCGTGGCGTGGTCGGACTTTCAGTGCCCGTTCTGCTCGCGGGTGGTGCCGACGCTGAAGCAGATCGAAGACACCTACGCGAAGGACGTGCGGGTGGTGTTCCGCAACCAGCCGCTCCCGTTCCACCAGAACGCGAAGCCGGCGGCCGAGGCGGCGATGGCGGCGCACGAGCAGGGCAAGTTCTGGCCGATGCACGACAAGCTCTTCGCGAACCAGCAGGCGCTCGATCGCGCGTCGATCGAGAAGTACGGCCAGGAGATCGGCCTCGACATGGGCAAGTTCAAGGCGGCGCTCGACAGCGGCAAGTTCCGCGCGCGCGTCGAGGCTGACTCGGCGGCGGGTAACGAGGTCGGCGCGAACGGCACTCCGACGTTCTTCATCAACGGCCGCGAGTTCGTGGGCGCGCAGCCCTTCGAGTCGTTCAAGGCGATGATCGACGAAGAGATCAAGCACGCCGACAAGATTCTCGCGAGCGGCGTGAAGCCGGGTCAGCTGTACGAGAAGCTGATCGAAGACGGCATCAAGAACGCGCCGGCGGCTCCCGCGGCGCAGCCGGGTCAGCCCGCGGCCCCCGCGCCGGTGGCGAACATCGACATCAACGGCTCGCCGGTGATCGGCGCGAAGAACGCTCCGGTGACCATCGTGGCGTTCAGCGACTTTCAGTGCCCGTTCTGCAGCCGCGCGGTGCCGACCCTGAAGGAGCTCGAGAAGCAGTACGAGGGCAAGATCAAGGTGGCGTTCAAGAACCAGCCGCTGCCCTTCCACCAGAACGCGCGCCCGGCGGCGATGGCCGGCATGGCGGCGCACGAGCAGGGCAAGTTCTGGGAGATGCACGACAAGATCTTCGCGAACCAGCAGCAGCTCGATCGCGCGACCTACGAGCGTTACGCGCAAGAGCTCGGCCTCGACATGGGCAAGTTCAAGGCGGCGCTCGACTCGAACAAGTTCGACGCGCAGATCACCAAGGACTCGAACGACGGCACCGCGATCGGCGCCAACGGCACCCCGACGTTCTTCATCAACGGGCGCCAGCTGGTGGGCGCGCAGCCCATCGAGCAGTTCAAGACGATCATCGATGACGAGCTGGCGAAGAAGAAGAAGTAGCCGACCCGCTCTTTGAAGCGTTTTCACGCGGGCCCTGCTCGGCGCTTCTCGCCGGCAGGGCCCGCGGTCTTTTTTGAGAAACCGTGTCACCGTTACCGAACGGAACCCGGCGCAAGGCGAGCATTGCGGTGAAATTTTGTGTGGTATGCGCGCACACCATGCGCACTTCATTCGCGGCAGCTCTGACGTTCGTCCTGGTGGCTTGTGGTGGCGGTGGCAACACGTCTGACGGTGGCACCGCCGGTGGTTCGGCGGGCGGCCGGGCGGGTGGCAGCGGCGGCAGCGCGGGTGGCGCGACCGCAGGCGGCACGGGCGGCAGCGCCGGCGGCGCGACCGCGGGCGGCACGGGCGGCAGCGCGGGTGGGGCGACGGCGGGCGGCACGGGCGGCGGCGCGGGTGGCGCGACGGCGGGTGGCACGGGTGGAGCGGGCGGCATGCCGATGCCGGGCGGCGAGACCTGCGCGACGGCGGCGGTGCTCGCCGGCCCTGGAGTCATCACCGCGACCACGACCGGCGCGACGAACGACCAGTACTTCAGCGACATCACCGGGTGCGCCGGTCAGGACCCCGACACGGCGGGTGCGCCGGACGTGGTCTTCCGCATCACGGTGCCGGCGGGAAATCGCCTCACCGCGACCGTCAACGCCACCTGGGATTCGGTGGTCAACCTGGTCGCGGCTCCGGCCACCAACTGCGGAGTGCTCGGCGCCGATGGCGGCACCTCGGGCGAGACCTGCGTCGGCAACGCCGACTCGAACTCCAGCGGCAATGAGGTGGCGACGTACTTGAACATCGGTGCCACGGACCAGGACGTGTTCATCGTGGTCGACGGCTTCGACGCGACTGAGCAGGGCGCTTTCTCGCTCACCACCGCGGTCGCGCCGGTTCCAGCGGGCGACACCTGCGCCACGGCGGCGGCGTTCACCACCAGCCAGACGCTGACTGCGCAGAGCCTCACCGGGTTCGCCCACGACTACGTGGCCGGCATCGGCTGCGCGACCGGCTCGACGGGCATCGATCGCGTGTACAAGATGACCGTGCCTGCGGGTCAGCGGCTCACTGCCGCCGTCACTCAGGACACCGGCGCCAGCTTCAACCCGCTGGTGAACCTCGTGGTGGGTACCTGCACCGCGACGCTGACTTGTGTGGCCGGCTCGAACCTCTCGAGCACCACCACCGACACCGCGATCTACGACAACGATGGTGCTGCTGCGGTCGATGTGTTCGTGGTGGTCGACACCGCCACCCCGGCGTCTCCGACGGGCACGTTCGGGTTGAACCTGACGCTGGGCGCTCGCGGCGGCGCCGGCGAGACCTGCGGCAACCCGTCGGCGGCGATCACTTCGACCCAGACGCTGACCGCGCAGTCGTTCACCGGCTTCGCGAACAACTATCAGTCGAACGGCCAGACCACCTGCCGCTACGGCAACGGGCCCGACCGTGCGTACCTGGTGCAGGTGCCGGTCGGCAACCTGCTGCGCGCCGTCGCCACGGGCTCGGGCGCCGATGGTGGCCCCGATCTGGCGCTCTCTGTGGCGAGCGCGGCTGTCGAGTGCGGCACGGGTCCGTGCCTCTCGGGTGCCGACACGACCGCGGCGAGCGAGTCGGTGACCTTCTCGAACCTGGTGGGTGACGGCGGCACGCAGACCGTGCGCGTGATCGTCGATTCGAAGGCCGCGGCTCCGACCGACTTCTCGATCGCGTTCACCATCGCTCCTCCTCCCGCCAACGACTCGTGCCTCAACGTCACCGGTACCCCGATCAGCACCAACACCACGCTGCCGACCGAGACGCTGAACGGCTTCACCAATGACTACGCGGCGAGCACGTCGACGCCTCCGGGTTGCCGTATCGCTTCAGGCCCTGATCACGCCTACGCGATCAACATTCCCGCGATGCAGCGGGTCACGATCACCGCTCAGGCCTCGGGTTCTGGCGATCTGGCCCTCTCGGTGAGCGATGCTCCGGCGAGCAACTGTGGAGTGAAGTGCGCGCAGGGAGCGGACAATCAGGGCGCGGGTACGGCCGAGACCCTGTTCCTCGACAACACCACCGCGTCGGTTCGCTCGGTGTTCCTGGTGGTCGACCGCCTCGGCGCCCCGGCAGCGGGCGAGACGTTCTCGTTGAACGTGACCTTCGCGGCGATTCCTCCGGCGATGGCGGGTGACATCTGCAGCAGCGCCACCGTGATCGCGGCGTCGGGCATGCTGACCGCGCAGACCACCACCGGCTTCAACGACGACTACTACGCCGGCAGCACCTGCGGCACGTCGTCGGCGCTGGCGGGTACGCCGGGCTACGACCGCGTGTATTCGATCTCGGTTCCGGCGGGCATGATGCTCACCGCGACGGTCGACCCGACCGCGGGCACGCTCGAAGACGCCGACCCGGCGATCTTCCTCATCGGTGGCCCGGCGTCGAACTGCGTGGGGGAGCCAACCACCCAGTGCCTCGCGGGCTCGGACCAGGGCTTCGAAGGCGACGCCGAGACGGTGACGTACACGAACTCGACGGGCGCCGCGCAGACCGTCTTTCTGGTGGTCGACACCTGGTACGCGAGCTCGGCCCTCGCGGGGTTCACCGTGAACATTCAGATTCAGTAGCTCCAAAGGGACAACTCGAAGGAGTCGCAGATGCAGAACAGGTTCCTGGTGTTCGTCGCGGCAGCCGCCGCGCTCGCGCTGAGCGCGTGCGGCGGGGGCAGTGCCAGCAAGTGCGCCGCCGTCACGTGTGGAACCGGGCAGCTCTGCGACACCGCGACCGGCAAGTGCGTGTCGAACGGCACCGGCGGCGGCAGCAGCGGCACCGGCGGGGGCAGCAGCGGCACCGGCGGCGGCAGCAGCGGCACCGGCGGGGGCAGCAGCGGCACCGGCGGTGGCAGCAGCGGCACCGGCGGCGGCAGCAGCGGCACTGGCGGCGGCAGCAGCGGCACCGGCGGCGGCACCAGTGGCACTGGCGGCGGCACCAGTGGCACTGGCGGCGGCATCGCCTTCGACGGTGGCGTGCTGGGCGAGACCTGCGCGATGCCCACCTCCATCACCTCGGGCCAGTCGTTCGTCATCAACCTCACCGCGCAGCGCAACGACTACAGGCTCGACGCGGTCGTGGGCGCTTGCCGTGCGGCGGGGATCGATGGCGCGGGTGACGCGGTGTTTCAGTTCAGCGTCACTGCGGGCAACCGTGGAACTCTGACCGCGGTGGGCGACAGCGACACCGACGTCTTCGTCAACCTGGTGGCGGCGCCGGCGAGCCGCTGTGGCGCGGTCCAGCCCGATGGCGGCTTCGGCGGCATCACCTGTGTCGATGGCTCTGACGTGGGTGGTCTCAACGAGGCGGACGAGGTGTCGACCGCCATTCCGGGCACCTACTACGCGATCGTCGACGGCTTGACCGATGCGGACGTCGGCAACGTCGCGGTGTCGTTCGCCACCACCACCGTCCCCGCGACGGGCGATACCTGCGCCGCGCCCACCGTGGTTGCCAGCTCGGGCATGCTCACCGCGCAGAGTGGCGCTGGCTACGGCAACGACTACGACGTCGACCCTGACGGCACCGACTGCACCACCTACAGCTCCAACGGTATCGACCGGGTCTACCAGGTGTCGATTCCGGCCGGCATGACGCTGACTGCGACCGTGACGCCAAGCGGCGCGGGTGCGAACGACGACGTCTCCATCTACGTGCTCGAAGGCGTGGCCGCGAGCTGCACGCCGTGGATCACGAGCTGCCTCGCCGGCGCCGACGTCGGCGCGGATGGAGAGGCCGACGAAGTCACCTACATGAACGCCGGAGCTGCCGCGAAGACCGTCTTCGTGGTCGTCGACTCGTACTTCCTGCGTCAGCCGTCTGCGTTCGATCTCAACATCCAGGTGCAGTGACCCTCACCTCACCGGCGCGCGGCTCGAGCCTTCAGTCGCGCGCTCGTGAGGCAGGTCACTCCTCGAGCTTGACGATCACCTTGGTGAGCGCGTTCGGCTCGACCTTCACCACTTCGAAGCGCCGCTTCTTGAAGTCCGGGTTGCTGAAGCTGCACTTGTAGGTGCCCGCCGGCAGCTGCTTGTCGGGAAACGGCGTGTCGCCCAGCTTCAGCTCGCCGCACTCGACCGTGGCCCACGGGTCGACCTTGAAGCGCACCATGCCGAACCGGTCGCTCTTCTTCTTGGCCTTCTCTTCCAGCGCGAAGGCCTGCTCGCCGCCGCTCTCGGGCACGTTGAAGGTGGTCTCGAGCTCTTTGTAGCCGGCCAGCTCGAGCTTCAAGTTCGCGTTCGAGCCCACCGGCAGCTCGAGCGTGAGGGGCGTCTGCCCCAGCTTCTCCCCGTTGACCGAGGCCAGCGCTCCGGGCGGCGTCGACTTCACCGTCACCACCGAGGTGCGCGCCGGCTCGGGCACCGGCGCCGGTACCGGCGGTGTCGGCTCGGGCGAGGGCCCGGCGACCGCGACCAGCGCGAACGGAGGCAGCGTCACGTCTCCGCGCTCGGGCACGTTCACCTGCACCTCGAGCCTCTGAAACCCCTTCTTGGTGAGCGCCACCTGGTGGGTGCCGGCGGCGAGGCGGGGGAGCGTGCACGGCGTGGCCAGGTCGGCCAGCAGGCTGCCGTCGAGCGTCACCTGCGCGCCCGGCGGGTCGCTCTCGAGCCGCACCAACCCGCCGGTGTTGGTGCGCAGCACCAGCCACGCTCCGAAGGTCGCGCCGACGATGCCCAGCAGCGCCGCCCACAGGTACGGGAAGCTGCGCGCCATCGTCGACGGCTCGCCGAAGCTGACGCTGGCCCCCGAGTCGGTGCGCACCTCGGGCGCGTCGTCGCTCTCTTCGATCGCAGCAGGAGTCGCCGACGGCCCGCGGCTGCGCTCGGCGCGGGTGGCCTGCAGCCGGTCTTCGGCCGACTCTCCCGAGCGCGAGCGGTTCGCGTCGAGCTTCGAGGCCCCGGTGGGGCGCGGCGCCGCGGTGTTGCGGGTGGCGCGCGGGGGAGGGTCTTCGGGGCTGCGCGACTTGTCGAGCTCGTCGACCAGCACGCGGCCCTCTTGCGCCTCGCGCGCCAGGCGCTCGGCGTAGAGGTCTTTCATGAAGGTGGCCAGGTGCCCCGACGAGCTGGCCAGCTGGTTCGAGAGCAGCCACTGCTCGAGCGCGGCCTCGAGCGCGCCGGCGTCGGGGTAGCGGTCTTTCGGATCTTTGGTGAGCGCCTTCATCACCACCGGGTCGAGATCTTTCGGCACCCGCGCGTTCACCGACGACGGCGGGGCGATGTCGCAGTCGGCCACCGCGTTCAGCGTCTGAATGTCGTTCGAGCGCTTGAACAGCCGCATGCCGGTGAGCAGCTCGTACAGCACCACCCCCAGCGCGAAGATGTCGCTGCGGTGGTCGATCTTCTCGCCCGACGCCTGCTCGGGGCTCATGTACGAGTACTTGCCCTTGAGCACCCCCGAGCGCGTCACCGTCGCCTGGTCGGCGGCCTTGGCGATGCCGAAGTCGACCACCTTCACGCCGCCGTCGAAGGTCACCAGAATGTTCTGCGGCGAGATGTCGCGGTGCACGATGCCCAGCGGCTTGCCGGCGGTGTCGGTCTTCTGGTGCGCGTAGTGAAGCCCCGACGCCGCGTCCATGATGACGCGCAGCACCAGCGGAATCGGAATCGGCTTCCCCGCGGCGTCGGCCTTCTTCCACACCCGGCGCACGTCTTCGCCGTGGATGTACTCCATGGCGATGAAGAACGAGTCGGCCTCGGCCCCGAGGTCGAAGATCTGCACGATGTTGGGGTGATTGAGTCGCGCCGCGATGCGCGCCTCGTCGAGGAACATCTTGATGAAGTCGTCGTTCTCGGCGAGGTGGGGGAGAATTCGCTTCACCACCAGCAGCTTCTCGAACCCTTCCAGCCCCTGCTGGCGCGCCAGGTAGATCGACGCCATGCCGCCCGAGGCGAGCTTCTTGATCAGCTGATACTTGCCGAAGTTCTCGAGCGACACGTTGATCGCTGTGGCTCAGCGCGCGCGGGTGGCCCGGCGCTCGCGCGTCTCGCGCATCAGCTCTTCCAGCCCGTCGAGCTTCTTCTGCAGCTCGGGCATCAACAGCGGCTCGCGATCGACGCGATCGAAGAGAACGAGAATCGCCTCGACCTCTTCTTCGATCGCCTCGGCGCGCGTGGGGCTGATGCGCTTGAGCAGCAGGTCAGCGCCGGTCTCGATCAGCACGCGGGCGACTGCGTCGCGCGAGGCGAGCGACTCGGGCTTCTTCTTCTGACCCAGGCCTTGAATCACCTTCAACCGCGGCGCCAGCGGCAGCTCGAGCTGTTTCATGGGCCGAGAGGATCGTCGAGGCATGGGCGCTGTGAAGATTTACAACCTGGGACAGTCTGCCACGGACCTGTAGCGCGCTGCAGCCGCGCTCGCTCGGTTTGATCAGGATCACATCCTCCCCCAGGGGGGGAGGGTGAGCTTCACTTCACCAATTCGTTGGCGAGGAAGCGGCCGGCGTGGGCGATGCCTTCGCGCTTCATCGCTTCGCCCTGCGGGCTCTCGAGCACCTTGCGCGCGGCGTCGCTGGCGGTGCCGGCCTCGAGGTCGATCACCACCAGAAACGCGCTGAACGCGGGGTTCAACATCGCCTTGCGGCCGGGCCGCAGCGGGCGGTCTTTCAAGGTGCCGGCGATCTTCTCGAGCACCGCGTTCTCGTCGACCTTGCGCTTCTTGTCGTTCAGCGCGTCCCACGTGGCGTGGAGCAACAGCTCCCAGAGCTGGCCGGTGAGCGCGCGCTCGAGGCGGCTCTGCGCCTCTTCTTCGTCGATCTCGTGGCTCTCGGCGTAGGTGGGGCGCAGCCGCGCAGCGATCACCGCGCGGGTCATCAGGTGGCCGAGTCGCGGCGGGTAGCTCATGGGGCCTTGGGGGAAGGGGTTTGCGCGGCCAGCTGGGCCTTGAGCTGCTGCACGCTCATGCGAATGAACGGCGGCTGCTCGCTCGCGGGCGCTTCGACCAGGTAGGTCTCGAGCTGCTTGAGCGCGCGCTGCGGCTGTTCGGCCTCGAGCGAGATGAGCCCGGCATAGAGGCGCGCCTTGTACGCGCCGTCGTAGGTGTCGCCCAGGTGCTCGAGCTCGTCGATCGCCACCAGCGCCTGCCCGTCGACCGCGTCGAGCACCGCCCGCCAGATGCGGGTCTGCACGTGGTACGGGTCGATGCCGCTGGCGCGCGTGACGATGGGCCACGCGTCGTTGAACGCCTGCAGCTTGATGAGCTGCCCGCTCACGTCGGCGAGCACCTCGATGTCTTCGCTGTGTGCCTCGGCGAGCTTGCGCAGCCGATCGACCTCGACCTGCGGGTCGGGGCCCTTCTGCATCGGGGGCCGGCCGCCCTGCATGCCCGGGTTCGCGCCGGTCATGCCGGCGCCGTCTTCGCGCTCCTTGGTCTGCTGGGTGAGCACGAAGCCCAAGACCGCGAAGAACGCCACCACGCCGCCGCCGATGAGCGCCCAGCGCAGCGGGCTGGGAGGGCTGGCGGCCTGGGCGGCGGCCAGCTTCTCGGCCCGGGCCTGCGACTTCACCGCTTCGTGCTGCGCTCCCGAGCGCTCGCGCAGCACCGCGGCGGCGGCCAGCTCGAGGCGGGTCTGCTCTTCCTGCCAGGCGGCCTCGGGCAGCAGGTGCTTCGCCGCGGCGTGCTCTTTCAGCTGGGCGAGCAGCGCCTGGTACCGCTCTTCGAGATCTTCGGCCGACGCGCGCGGCTTGCTCGAGGCCGCGCCCAGCCGGCTGTTGAGCAGGTACAGCAGCGCGCCCGCGACGGCGACCGCGAGCACGATGATCCCCGGCGTCCAGTTGGTGACGTGGGGGTTCATTGCTTCAGGTCCTTTCGCACCGCCTCGAGAAACGGGTCGTCGGCCGGAGCGGCCGCGGGCGCAGCGGCCGGCGCCGCGGTCTTCGGCTTCTTCTTCACCTGCAGCACGATGATCAGCACCCCGAAGATGAGCATCAGCCCCGGCATCAGCCACAAGAGCGAGGTGACGCCCTCTTTGCGCGGTGAAAGCAGCGCGAAGTCGCCGTAGCGGGCCACGAAGTACGCGAAGATCTCGTCGTCGGTCTTGCCCTCGGCCACCAGCTCGCGAACCTTGTCGAGCTGCGCGCGGGCGATCGACGACGGAGAATCGGCGATCGAGGTGCCCTGGCACACCGGGCAGCGCAGCTGCTTGCCCAGCGCCTGCACGCGGGCCTCGCGGGCGGCGTCGAGCGGCTCGGTGCCGGCGCGGCCGGGAGCGTAGTCACCCTGCGCCAGCGACAGCGCTGCGAGCAGAGCGAGCACCATCAGAGGATCTCGGCGAGGCGCGCTTCCATCGTCTGGGGGTCCATCGGGTTGGCGTACTTACTCTTGATGGTCCCGGCTTTGTCGATGAAGTACGTCTCGGGCACGCCGGTGATGCCGTAGTCGACCGCGATGGTCGACTTGGGGTCATAGAGCTGGGGAAAGCCCTCTCCGTGCTCGGCGAGCCACTTGCGGGTGGCCTCTTCTTCGCTCTCGACCACGATGCCGTAGAACGCGACCCGGCCCTTGTACTTGGCCGCCGCCCAGTTGAGCACCGGGTGCTCACCCTTGCAGGGCCCGCACCAGGTCGCCCAGAAGTTCAGCACCATCGGCTGGCCCTTGAGCGCCGCGCTGTCGATGGTCTCGCCGGTGTCGAGGCGCTTGATCTTGAACGGCGGCGCCTGGGTGCCGATGTTCATCACCGGCACCGCGTGCGGGTCGGTGCCGAAGCCCTTGTAGAAGACGAACAAGAGCCCGAAGGTGGCGACGAGCGCGACGGAGATGACGACCCAGCGCTGCACGTGCGCCCCCTTAAGCCTTCGCCGCCTCGGCCGGTGCCGGAGCGGTGCCGCCGAGCAGCTGCCTCCGCCGCGGCCACAGTGAGATGAGCGAGCCCGCCACCAGAATGGGAATCGCGTACCAGATCCACCCGACGAGGGGGAAAACCCAGGCGTTGAAGCTCGCCGAGCCCTCTTTCGCGTCGTACGCGAGCAGGCTGACGTAGACGTCGCGCCACACCAGCTCGTGCACCAGGGGCGAGCCCACCGGGTCGGTCTGCCGCTCGTAGTAGTTCATGCGCGGCCCGTGACCGCCGGCGTAGGCCACCTCTTTGCCGTCGGGGTGCACGATGGTGAGGTTCGCCGAGGTCCACTTGCGGTGGGGCTCGGTGCCGCTGCTGAGCCCGTCGAAGCGAACCTGGTAGGCGCCCACCTGCAGGGTCTCGCCGGGCTTGAGCGTGCCGCTGGCGTGCACCTTGAACGAGCTCGACGCGGCGATGGCCACCATGATGATGACGATGCCCATGTGCACCACGTAGCCGCCGAAGCGGCGCGGGGCGCGCGAGGCCGAGCGCACCACCGCGCCGAAGAAGTTGGTGCCGGGGCCCATCAGCGCGCGCGCCGGCAAGAGCAGCTCGCGGGTGGTGATCACCGCCACGAAGCCGGCCAGCCCGAAGGCCATCACCGCCATCACCGTGCCGCTGCCGTACTCGCCCGCGCTGCTCGCGCCGAGCGTGGCGAGCTTCCACGCCACCACGGCGAGGACACCACCGGCGGCCGGCGCCGCCAGCTGCCGCAGCGTCGTCTTCGGGTTGGCCTCGCCCCATGGGAGCATCGGGCCCACGCCCATCAAGAAGAGCATCAACAGGGCGATCGGCAGCGCCATGATGTTGAAGTACGGCTCGCCCACGCTGATGCGCTTGTTGGCCAGCGCCTCGGTGATGAGCGGGTAGGTGGTGCCCAGGAAGACGGTGAAGGTCAGCGCGCAGAACACCAGGTTGTTGAGCAGAATGCTGCCCTCGCGCGAGAACACGGACTCCATGTGGGTCTCGGCCACCAGCAGCGGGCCGCGCAGCGCGAGCAGGGCGATCGACACCAGCATCACCACCGCGATGAAGACCAGGAAGGTGGGGCCGATGTCCGACTGGGTGAAGCTGTGCACCGAGTTGAACACGCCCGAGCGGGTCATGAACGTGCCGACGATGGTGAGCCAGAACGCCCCCAGCGCGAGCGCCAGGGTCCACAGCTTGAGCGACTTCTTGCGCTCGAGCACCATGGTCGAGTGAATGAACGCGGTGGCGGCGAGCCACGGCATGAACGAGGCGTTCTCGACCGGGTCCCACGCCCAGTAGCCGCCCCAGCCGAGCACCGCGTACGCCCACCACGAGCCCAAGATGATGCCGACGCTCAAGAACGTCCACGGCACCAACGTCCACTTTCGCAACGGCACCAGCCAGGCGTCGCCCAGCTCGCCGCGCAGCAGCGCGCCGGTGGCGATGCCGAAGGGCACGGTCATGCCCACGAAGCCGAGGTACAGCATCGGCGGGTGAATGATCATCAGCACGTGGTTCTGCAGCAGCGCGTTGGGGCCCGGCCCGTCGGTGGGAATCGGGTTGGGTGTCGGCCCCCACGGGTTCGCCGGCCCCGCGATGAGAAACGCGAAGAACGTGGCCACCGCGCACATCATGCCCAGCGACAGCTGCATGTAGCGGCCGTGCTCGTGGCGGTGAATGAAGGCGAAGGCGAACAGGTAGGCGCCCATGATCGCGCCCCAGAACAGAATCGAGCCTTCCAGCGAGCTCCACAGCGAGACGATGGTGAAGATGGTGGGGGTCGAGTTGCTGCCCACCTGCGCCACGTACTTCACCGAGTAGTCGTGCTTCAGCAGCGCGCCGATCATCACCAGGTTGGCGAGGATCATCGAGGCCGAGAACCCGTAGACCGCGCGCTGCACCCAGGGCAGCGCGCCCTCGCGCCGGGTCATGCCGGTGAAGATGCCCACCAGGGCGCCGAAGGCGGCGCACAGCAAGCCGAGCAGTACGAGGCCGTAGCCGAGGGTCGCGTTCATCGGTCGCTCCCCGCGTACTTCATTTCGTCGCCTGTGGCTCTTCTTCCAGCAGTGACTTCTGCCACTCTTCCTGGCTCTGGCCCTCTTGGGGCGGCCGGTACTTGTTCGAGTGGTTCACCATCAGGCGGTTGGTGCGGAAGACGCCGCTCTTGTCGTAGGTGCCCTCGACCACCACCCCGATGCCCTCGCGGAACATCTGCGGAGGTATCTCGTTCGAGCTCACCGTCACGAAGCTGGCGGTGGGGAGCATGCCGTCGGCGACCTTGAAGTCGAGGTGGGTCTTGTTGGCGTTCCACGCGATGCTCCCGGCCGCGACCACGCCCCCCAAGCGAATGGTGGGCCCGATCGCCTTGTCGCCCTGGGCCAGCAGCTGGCTGGGGCTCCAGTAGTAGACGAGGTTCTCGCCCAGCTTGCCGAAGGCGATGACGCCCAGCGCTCCTGCGGCGAGCACCAGCGCAACTGCTGCAATCACGATGTTCTTCATGTCAGGACCTCGGTCGGCGCACCCACAACGATGCGGCGTAGAGCACGATTCCCAAAAAGGTCAGAACATAGGCGGCGGTGACGAATTCCCACCCGCCGATGACCCGACCTGAACCCACCTGCCCGGGAGAAGGCTGCGCGTCGGCAGCCGCCTGGGCGAGCACCAGCAGGGGAATCATGCGGCCCCCTGGGGAGCGCCGAGCGCCTCGGGCGGCGCCACCTCGCGCTTGAGCTGCTCCTGGGCGATGCGGTACCGCTGGTAGATGAAGACGATCATCAGGCAGAGAAAGCCGATGGCGCTGAAGCGAAACGCGGTGACCAGCTGGGGGTAGACGGTCTCGGGCGACGACTGCACCTGGTGCATCGACTTCATCCACACCACCGATTTGTAGACGGTGACGGGAATCACGATGCCGAAGGTGCCCAGCGCGGCCGACCAGGTGGCCCGGGTATCGGGGTTGTCGGTGAAGCGCCGCAGGGCCAGGTAGCCGGCGTAGTAGATGAGCATCACCGCGGCCGAGGTGAGGCGGGGGTCCCACGTCCAGTAGACGCCCCAGGTGGGCTTGGCCCAGATGGCGCCGAGGGCGGTGCCCACCGCGCCGAGGTAGAGGCCGACCTCGGCCGACGATTCGGCGAGCGAGTCGGCCACCCAGCTCTTGCGAATCAGGAACCACAGCGAGCAGCCGAAGTTCAGCACCACCGCGAGCAGCGCGTTCTGCACCTGCGGCACGTGGGCGGCGAAGATGCGCACCACCTCACCCATGTCACGCTCGGGGGGCACCGAGAACAGCGCCAGGTAGGTGCCCACCCCGATGCCGAACACCGCCTCGGCGGCGAGCACCAGCCACACCTTGTCGAGCAGGTCGCGCTTGAACGGCAGCGCCAGGCAGATGCCGACCGGCACGAGCAGCAACACCAGCGGTACCCACGACGGCATTCAGAGGTCCTCGATGATTCGGGGAAACAGCACCAACCCCAGGCCCCAGTAGATCACATTCAGGGACCCGAGAAGAGTGAGCCATGACTCCATCTGGTTCATCGGGTCGCCCTCGAACACCATGGTGGTGGCCTTGACCGCGGCGATCAGCACCGGCACCAGCACCGGGAAGAGCAGAATCGGCAGCAGCACGTCGCGGGCGCGCGCGTTCGAGGCGATGGAGGCGTAGAAGGTGCCGGCCGCGCTGATCGCCATGCTGCCCACCAGCATGATGAAGGCGAGCGTGAAGAGGCTCATCACCACCCGCAGGTCGAACACCGCGATCGACAGTGGGGCCAACACCGCGCCCAAGCCCCACAGCAGCACGGTGTTGCCGATGGCCTTGGCGAGAAAGATGGCGCGCCCGTTCGCCGGAGCGAGGCGCAGCCCGTCGAGCGAGTGGTTCTCTTGCTCGACCCGAAACGACTCGGAGAGGCTCAGCACGCTGGCGAAGAGAATGGCGAGCCAGAAGTAGCCGCTGGCGTGCTCGCGCAGCGCCATGGCGTTGGCGCCCAGCGCGAACGAGAACATCAGCAGGGTGCAGATGCCGAAGAACACCAGCGCGTTCAGCCGGGCGCGGGTGCGCCACTCGAGCAGCAGATCTTTGCGCAGCAGAATCACGGTGCAGGCGAACAGCCCGGGGCGCACGGGGCGGGCCGTGGTGACTGCGGGGGCCTGCGCGACGGTCTCGGCCGGAGTCATGCGCGCGCCTCTACCCGGCGACCCTCTTCGAGGTGCAGCCGCTCGGTGGTGAGCGCCTTGCCCTGGTCGACCAGGTGCGTGGCCAGCACCAGGGTGGTGCCCTGCGCGGCGAGCTCGGCGATCAGCTTCTCCATCTCGCCGATGCCCTGGGGGTCGAGCTCGCCGAACGGCTCGTCGAGCAGCGCGAGCTCGGGGCGCTTGAGCAGCAGGCGGCCCACCGCGAGGCGCTTGCGCATGCCGGCGCTGAACTGGCGCACCGGGTGGTCTCTGCGCTTGGCCAGCCCCACCCGTGTGAGCATCGCGTCGGCGGTGGCGTCGGCCTCGCCGTCGGTCATGCCGATGAGCCGCGCGAGCACCACCAGGTTCTGGGCGGCGGTGAGATCTTCGTAGAGGAAGCTGGCGTGGCTGAGCAGCCCGACCTTCTCGCGAATCGGCTCGCGCCCCTCGTGGCAGTCGTGCCCCAGCACGGTGAGCTTGCCCAGGGTGGGCGACATCGCGGTGGCGAGAATCTTGAGCAGGGTGGTCTTGCCCGAGCCGTTGTGACCGGTGAGCAAGAGCGACTTGCCGCGCTCGAGTGAGAAGGTGAGGCGGGCGAGCGCCCACCGCGGCCCGTACCGTTTGCTCACGTCGACGATGTGGAATGCCGCGTCGGCCAAGGTCGCTTGAGGTCGTAGCAACTTCAGGTACGCGACGAAAGGCTGCGATTGGGAGCTTCGAGGTCGGCGCAACGTTGCGCGAGGGCCAGAAATTCCTCTGGGGTTCGCACTTCGTCGGCGTTCACCGGCAATTCGCCGACCGGCCGTTCGAGCAGGCGGGCGAGCCGGGCGCAGAGCTCGTGCGCCAGCTCGGGCTCGACCCGGGCCTGGCGGTTGAGCGCGGCCATCGAGCGCACGTACTCGAGGCTCGAGCGGTGCTGCTCGGTGAGGGTGGGGCGTGGCGGACCCAGGCGGCGGCCGAAGGCGAGCAGGAAGCACAGCGCGCAGAACGAGAGCTGCAGCAGCACGGCGACCAGGTTGGCCGAGAGATTCGGCCTGGGCAGCGGCGCCTGGTGGAGCTCGTCGAACGCGAGGGGCGCCGGCAGGCCTGCCCAGAACGCCGCGTTGTCGTCGAGCTCGAGGCGCGCCCCTTCGGCGAGGTCGGCGCCGGCGCCGATGAACACTCCGCCACGGCCGAGAGGGGCCCAGAGCAGAGAGCCCGCCAGGGGCACCGCCTGGGGCAGCGAGCTGACGACCGTCTCGTCGGCGAGCACCCGCACCGTCTTCACCCCGCGCAAGAATTGCACGGGTTGGGAGACGCCCAGCACGTCGCGGCCCTGGAGATCTCGAGCGGGGCTGGGCCCGGAAGCGAGCTCGAGCCAGTCGTCGAGCTCGTGCTGCAGCCGGGCGCGGCGGGGCCTCAGGTACACCAGCGTGCCGCCGGCCATCACGAAGGCCTCGGCCTTCGCGCGCTCGTCGGCCGAGACGGCGTGGCCTGAAGGGGCGGCGATCACCAGCGTCTTCAGCTCGGGCGGCAGCTCGAAGTCTCTCAAGAGCCTCACGTCGCGGCCGGTCTGGGTGAGCCAGGCGCGGAGCAGCTTGAGCCCGTGGGCTCCGGGGTTGTCGGCCGAAGGCACCGGCGACTCGGGGGCGGTGCTCGGCGCGCTCAGGCCCGCGACCAGCGCCAGCGCCAGCAGGGCTGCGTAGAGCCAGACGCTGCGCTTCACTTCGAGGCCAGCCCTTCGACCTGCTCCAGAAAGGCGCGCGCGTCGTCGGTCGAGACCTGACCCAGCGAGTAGAAGGCGCGGTCGTACCAGTCGAGGCGCGCGGAGATCTCGGCGGTGAGGGCCGGGTCGGCACCGCGCGCAGGCAGCTCGGCGCACAGCTCACGGTTGGTCTTGACGCGGTCAGGGAGGGCGAGGCGCCGGCGCTCGAGCGCCGAGAGCAGGCCGAGCAGCGCCTCGCGCAGGGCCTCGCGCGGCGCCGAGACGAGCAGGGCCCGCGCGGCGGCGAAGTGCTGGGGCGCGGGCTTGAGCCCCAGCGCGCTCGCAGGCGCTGGGGTGGGGGCCCGCGAAGGCTCAGCGGGCCGCGAACGCGCGAAGCGCAGCGCCGCGAGCAGGGCCACCGCGAAGGCGAGGGTGAGCACCGCGAAGGGCGCCGCCCTGGCGAAGGTGGCCGCCTCGTCGGTCTGGAACACCCGCTTGAGCCAGGCGAGGAACTGCTCCCAGAGCACCACCAAGGCGTTGGCGTTGCGCTCGCGCGAGCGGGCGAACTCGGGCTCTTCGAGCAGGCGAGCGAGGGTGCTGCGATCGACCTGCGGCGCGGCGCGGGTGACCAGCGCGCAGGCCGCGTCTTGCTGCTCGGGGCGGCCCAGCTGCGCGGCCTCGGGGCAGGCGGTGAGCAGCAGCGCGAGCAGCATCACGGCAGCCCCTTGAGCTGAAGCTCGAGGTCGAGCCCTTCGCGGCGCGCGCGCATGTCGACGTAGAAGAGGGTCTGGAAGGCGACGTAGAGCGGGTACATCACCGCGCCCGCGGCGAGGTTGAGCAGCTCGGCGGGCACCATCAGGTACGCGGGCACGTCGCCGGCGGCGGGGTCGAGCAGGTTTCCGTAGATGCCGCGCAGCACGAAGATGGGCGCGCCCGAGATGACGCTGATGAGCAGCAGCACCACCGCCACCACGCTGATCAGCACCATCAACCGCATCTTCACCAGGCCCATCAGCCCCGGGGCGACGCGGCCCGAGGTGAGCGCGTCGCAGCGCTTGAACGCGCCGAGTGGGCTGAGCGGCTCGGCGGCGACCACCGGGCCCCAGAGCGCGAAGCGCAAGAAGAACCACAGGCTCCAGGCGAGCAGGCCCAGCCCCATCAGGAGCACCGCGATGATGGCCAGCACCTGGCTGGCCAGCAGGCCCGAGACGATGGTGAGCGCGATCGCCGGCATCACGAAGAGCACCAGCGCCAGCAGCGCCCAGCCGATGGCGAGCAGGAACAGGCCGCTCAAGGTGCCGAGCCGGCGCACGGCGTAGCGCACGCCGTCGAGCACCGACGCCTTCTCGCCCAGCAAGGTGGGCATCACCCAGTGCGCCGCGGCGGTGGTCGTCACCTGCGTGCCGAACAGCACGACGATGAGCACCAGGCCGAGCCCGAGCAGCACGGCGGGAGCCTGCTGCTGCAGCGCTTGCGGGTCTTGCAGCGCGGCGCGCAGCATGGTGGCCAGGTCGCGGCTCGCCGGAGAGACGCGCGCCACCAGCGACTGGCCGCCCTTGATGAGCACGTACTGCGCGAGGCTGAAGACGAAGAACAGGCCGTAGAGGCGGCGCCAGTGCGCGCGCCAGAAGGTGGCCGAGCGATCGACGATCTCTCCCAGCTCGAGCGGGCGCAGGTCGGTCATCGGCGGGGCCGAGTGTAGTTCAGTCGAGAGGCCGGGCAGGGTGAGCAACGTCGAACCCTGCTGTCGCTGACCGGAGGCTCAGGCGCAGATGCTGCATCGTACTGGAGCGCACGCACTGCTGCTTGAAGCATGGAGTCACCGACGTGGGTGCGATCCACTCGGGGTGCACCCGTTCGACTACGGCCTAACGGCCTTCGCTCAGGGTGAACCTGCTCGCGGCGGCTCGTGGATCTGGGGCGCGCAGCACGGCAGAGATGACCGCGTGGCCTGCCGCGCCGGGCACCGGCTCCTTGATTCCACCCAGCGCGAACGCGGGGCAGGGCAACGCCGCGGCGAGCCTCTGAAACCCCTCGAGCCCCAGCGGGGTCGCGTCACCCTTCTCGAAGACCGGGCTCACCAGTGCGAAGTCGGCGCCGCGCGCGCGCTCGGCCTCGGCGCCCGAGTGCACCGCCACGCTCACCCGCTTCACCCGGCCGGCGACCTCTGCCGGCAACAGCCCGTAGGCGGGCAGGTGCAGCGAGGCGCCCAGGGCCAGCGCCACGTCGAGCCGCCGGTTGACGAACAGCTCGGCGCCGAAGCGCTCGCACAGCGCCTTGAGCTTCACGCCCTCGTCGTAGAGCTCGCGCGCGGTCGCCTTGGGGTGGCGGTGCTGCACCGCGATGCCCGGCCCGGCCTCGAGCGCGCGCTCGAGCCGCTCGAGCAGCACCGGCTCGCCCAGCGCCCAGTCGGTGATGACCACCAACTTCGGGAGCACTTTTTCAGCGCCCGACCAGACCCTCGAGCGGGCTCGACGCCGTGGCGTACGCCTTCATCGGTATGCGCCCGGCCAGAAACGCCTCGCGCCCTGCCTCGACCGCCTTGCGCATCGCCGAGGCCATCAGCGCCGGTTCTTTCGCCGAGGCGATGGCGGTGTTGAGCAGCACCGCGTCGCAGCCCACCTCGAGCGCGATGGCCGCGTCAGACGCGGTGCCGACGCCGGCGTCGACGATCACCGGCACCTTCACGGCCTCCATCACCAGGCGCAGGTTGTGCGGGTTGCGAATGCCCAGGCCCGAGCCGATCGGCGCGGCCAGCGGCATCACCGCGGCGCACCCCGCCTCTTCGAGCCGCTTCGCCACGATCGGGTCGTCGCTGGTGTACGGCAGCACGGTGAAGCCCTCTTTCACCAGGCGGCGCGCGGCGACCAGGGTCTGCTCGACGTCGGGGAAGAGGGTCTTCTCGTCGCCGAGCACCTCGAGCTTCACCCAACGCGACAGGCCCAGCTCTTCGGCGAGATGGCAGGTGCGCACCGCGTCGTCGGCGGTGTAGCAGCCGGCGGTGTTGGGCAGCAGCTTCAGCTTCGAGGTGTCGAGGTACGAGAGAATCGACTCGTCGCCTTTGGCCTTGAAGTCGTGGCGGCGCACCGCGACGGTGACGAACTCGGTGCCGGCGGCCTCGTGGCACGCGCGCATCACCGCGAACGAGGGGTACTTGCCGGTGCCCACGATCAGCCGCGAGCGGAAGGTGTGACCGGCGACGACGAACGGCTTGTCCTGGGGCATCAACCGCCTCCTACGAACGTGACGATCTCTACCTGATCGCCGGGGTTCAGCTTCGTCTCTGCGTGGCGCGCGCGCCGTACCACCTCGGAGTTGACCTCGACCGCTACGCGCGAGCGCTCGATCTTCAAGACGTCGAGCAGCTGGTCGAGGGTCAGCCCCTCGGCCACGTCGCGATCTTCTCCATTCACCTGCACGCGCATTTCGAAGTCGGACGTATAGTCCAACTCCCGAAAGATGCGGCGCACCCTCCATCTCGTGCTCGCGACCCTGGTGGCCTTTTCTCCGGTCGCGGCCTTTGCCCAGTCGAAGCGCGACGCGGCCGACTCGAGCAGCAGCTCGAGCGCGAAGAAGAAGAAGAAGAAGGTCAGGCACACCCGCGCCGAGCGCGAAGAGGCCGCCGAAGCCGAGCGCAGCCAGGAAGAAGAGTCGCCCCGCCGCAAGAAGAAGCGGCGCGCGGCTCCGGCCGCCGAGGCCGAGGCGCCAGAGGCCGCCGACGCGCCGAAGGCCGAGCAGCCCGCCGGCGCTGCGACCGCCCCGGCGGTGGCCGCCGCCAAAGACGACGAAGAAGACGACTTCGAAGACAGCCCCTCGAAGTGGGTCGAGGTGCTCAACCGCGCGGTGCCCCCGCGCCGCTACGCCTACGTGGTGGGCGCGGTGATTGCGGGCGCCGGCGCGGTGTTCGCGTACCAGGCCCAGGGTGAGGCCAAGCGCGCCGAGACCATCTCCTCGGCCGCGGAGGCGCAGCGCGCGGTGAGCAACGCCCAGGCCGCGGCGGCGCTCTCCAACGTCATGTGGGGCCTGGCCGCGGCATCGGTGCTGCTGGCGCTGGTGCTCGAGCTCATTCCCGAGCCCATCGCCGAGAAAGCCGCGCTGACCTTCCACTTCTGACGCTTCACTCGAACACGTCGGGCAGCGGCGGCAGCGGCCCGGGGTTGGTGTGCAGCTTCGCGTTCACCACCCGCGCCGCGACCGGGTGCGACGCCGCCCAGGCGCGGTACAGCAGCGGGCGGGTGGTGGCCAGCTGCAGGCCGTGGTCGACCCGCTTCGCGAAGGCGATGCGGCGGGTCACGTACGGGGGAACGATTCCTCCACTGCCGATTCCTCTCAAGCTCATCTGGAACACTCCTTCGATATTTCGGTGCGAGGCATTCGCACCGCGTTTGTGTGGGGGTTATCGAGTCACGCGCGGGCCCGATTCGAGCGGCGAAGCGCGCCAACTTCAGGCGCTTGCGCGGCGAGGCCCGAAAAGCCCCGATCTGCTGGTGACGGCCGTCACCACGTTCAGCGTCGTAGCGGGTGCACCAGCATCACGCCGTGCTCGAGCGGAGACCGAAGCCCGACGCGGTCGAGCAGCCAGCCGCCCTCGGTACCCTGCACCAGCCCCCGCGCCTCGAGCTCTTTCATCACCCGAATCGCGTTGCGGCGGGTGCAGCCGAGCTGCTTGGCGATGCCGGCGTAGCTCAGCGCGAAGGGCACCCAGCGCTCGGTCTCGGCGTCAGCCTCGCTGGTGGCCTCGGCGAACGAGAGGAGCAGCCTGGCGGCGCGCGCGGTGCCGTCGTCGAAGAACTGCTCGCGGCGCACCTGAATCGCCTCGGAGAACTGGTGCACCACGCTGTCGAGCCACTTGCGGCACAGGGCGTGATCGCTGTCGAGCGCCTGCCGCAGGTCGGCGATCGGCACCGCCACGGCGATCGCCGCGCTGATCGCCTCGAGCGACGAGCCGTACCCCGGCGCGCCGGCCAGCCCCGCCAGGTCGGCGAACTGCACCGGAGCGCGGAAGATGACCGGCGTGAACTCGAGCCCGTCGGCCTGGCGGAGCATGGCGCGCACCGCGCCCGAGAGCAGCACGAAGAAGTGCCGCGGAGCGTCGCCCACCGAGACCAGCACCTGACCTCGGGCGTAGCTCTTGAACTCGGCGCGCGAGAGCAACAGCTCGACGGTCGCCGCCGAGGCGGTCTCGAGCACGGGCAGGTTGCCGAAGGCGATCAGCTGGCGCCTGCGCTCGGCCTCGTCTGCCGGGTAGAGGAAGCGGGGGCCGGGCCGGTCGCTCGGTGGCTCCTGCATCGCTTCAGGGCTTTCGCGAGTCGAGCTGCGCGAGGGCCTCGGGCACCATCTCGGCGGCGACCCGCTGAATCATCGCGAACGCCAGCGGCCCCTTGTAGTTGCGGCGCAGCCACTCGGCCTGGCGCACCGAGAGCCAGTCTTCGGCGGGGCCCTGCTGCTTGGCGTGCTCGCGCAGCCGCTCGATGCGGCCCTTGGCGAGCTGCAGGCGCCGGGCGAGCACCGGGCGGTCGAGCGCGCCGGCGAGATCGGCCGCCGAGCCCCAGGAGCGCTCGGCGTACTTCGAGCCGCGAATCGCGGCGACGGTGAAGCCTTCGTCGAGGTAGGGGCCGATGCCCTTGGCCAGCGCGGCGTAGTTCTCGTTGAGCGCGGCCAGCGCGTCGGCGGCGCTCAAGGGGCCCGGCACGCCGTGGGCGAGGGTGGTGTCGTCGCTGAAGACCTGGCGCATGGCTCCGCGCGAGGCGTAGTCGTTGACCTTGAACAGGCTGGCGCGCGCGAAGGCCTCGTCGACCTGCAGGGTCACCCGCTGCAGCTCGGGGCCCACCCGCGAAGAGGTGACCGCGCGATCGAGCAGGTTCTCCCACCGCTCGAAGAGGGGCTCGGCCGCTTCGAGGTGCTCGGCGAACAGCTCGTTGCCGGCGCGCCGCCACAGGTCGTCGCGTGAGGCGTCGGGCTCGGCGGCGACCAGGCTGCGGTAGCGCGCGCGCAGCTGTTGCCGGGTCGAGCTGCCCAGCTCTGCTGCGCGGGCGAGCACCGGCTCGAGGGTGCGCACCGCGGCGTGCGCGTCGACGACGCCCATCGCCATGAAGGTGTCTTCCCAGCTCAGGGCGCGCAGGTCGTCGGCGCGCGCGTGCCAGCCGAGCTGGCCCAGGTCGCGCGCCACCCGCGCGTAGCTGACCGCGAGGGTCAGCGCGTCGCGCTTCGCCACGAAGGCGGGGGCGGTCAAGACGCGCTTCACGCCGGGCGACTCCCACTGCGCGCCCTGGGCGGTGAGCTCGGGGAAGTTGGCGAAGGCGTTCGCGTCCATCAGCGTCTCGGGCGCGACGCCGTAGCGCTCGCGGAAGCGCCGGTAGAACTCGCCCACCACGGTGAGGGCGCCGGCGCCCGCGTGGTCATCGACCACGGTCACGTCGCAGTCGGACACGGTGTAGCGCGCCCGGCTGCCGAGCAGCACCGGGCGAACGCCGGGCGCGAGGTCAGCGGTGATCTCGTGGAGCAGCGACTTCACCGCGCGCTCGCGCCGCTCGAGCAGGGCGTCGAGCTGGGAAGCCGAGCCGTGGTGACGCACGATCGCCGGCCAGTCGAGCCCGTGGTCGGCGTAGGCCTCGAAGAGCGGGTCGGCGGCTCCGCGCGCCGGGCCTTGCTTCGCCGTCGAGCGATCTGCGGTGGGGAGCTGCACCCGATCTGCGGCGCGCGACACGTCGAGGCGAATGGCCTCGCCCACCGGGCTGGCAGCGAAGCGGCCCGCCCGCAGCGGTCGTCGCATGCCTGCCGGGTAGAGGCCCAGCCGCGGGGGAAGCCGTGAGGGCATTCGATCGTCATGCTCTACCCAAAACCGCGAAAAGTTTCCTGACCTGTGCCGGGGCGGGAGCACGCCGGCGTGACCCCGAACTAGGCACCGAGGCGGTGTAAACCCGCCTTCGGGCGGACGTGATAAGTGCCTTCAAGCGTGAACAACTGGTGTGCGAACGCACCAAGCGCAGGGGCGGTCACGGCCGCAAAGGCGCGTGCGGCTTGAGGTCCGACCGCGGCACGAACTGTGCGACGGAAGCGCCGACTTGCGAACGCTCATGCTCGCGCTGCTCTCGGTGGTCGTCTCCAGCTGCCTCATCAGCAGCGACCACTTCGGCCAGCGCAGCTGCCACCAAGACAGTGAGTGCCCCCAGATCGCCGGGTACTCGTGCGTCTCGGGTACCCGCTGGCCGCAGAAGCCGTGCGGCGAAGACGAGGCCGAGTGCGTGTGCGAGGTCATCTTCCCGCCCCAGGCGGGCGGCATCGGCTACGACGGCGGCGGGCCGCTCATTCCCGATGCGGGGCCTCCGCCCGACTACTGCAGCGAGATTCGCCCGCTGCTCGACAAGTACTGCCTGGGCACCTGCCACGGCGCGCAGATGGGCTTCCCCAACGTGCCCTACGACTTCCGCCTCGACTACTGGGAGCCGGGCCCGAACCAGCTGCTGGCCGACGGCGGTGCGGGGCTGCCCGGGGTGAAGGCGCGGCTCGACCGCATCGATGCGCGCATCTTCCTCGACCGCAGCAACCTGATGCCGCCTCCGCCCGACATGTACCCGATTCAGCCGACCGAGGCCGACCGCGCCCTGGTGCACAAGTGGATCACCAAGTTCGACGCGGTGATTCTCGACGGCGGCTGCCTGCCCACCGAGGGCCTCGTGGCGATGAAGAACGACGGCGGTATGGATGCGGGCAGCGTCGACGCGGGCGCGCCGGTGAGCTTCGCCACCGACGTACTGCCGATCTTCACCGGCGGAAACTGCAACTGCCACACCGGCGCGAACACGTCGGGCACGCTGAGCCTCACCGCGGCGAACGCGTACAACAACCTGGTGAACGTGAACACCAGCATGGGTTGCAACAACGGCATGGCCAAGCGGGTGGTGGCCAACTCGCCGCAGACGAGCATGCTGTGGCTGAAGGCTTCGAACGACCCCAACAAGTGCAACAACTTCATGCCTCGCGGCGCAGCGATGCCATTGAGCCAGATGAACGCCGCGCAGTTCGATACCATCACGAGATGGATTCGGCAGGGAGCTCGCAACAATTGAAGCAGGGGTGGCTGATCGCGGTGCTGGGCGCCGCGTGCACGCTGGGCACCGGCACCTTCGCGGGCAAGACCTGCAGCACCAACGTCGACTGCCCCGACCCCTACGTCTGCGCGCAGGTGAGGCCCGAGGGGCGCACCTGTGAGCTGATTCGCGGCGCCGAGATCTACGACCCCAACAGCGGCACCGGCGGCGGTGGAGGGGGCACCCGCAAGACCGACTACTGCCACGACGTGAAGCCGATCGTCGACCGCAGCTGCGTCGCCGACTGCCACGGCCCGACCATGACCTTCCCCGGCACCCCCAAGAATTTTCGCCTCGACGTGTGGACGACCGGCACCGTGCTGCCGGGCGTGAAAGACAAGGCCTTCAACATCAACGACCGCATCTCGAAAGACACCATGCCGCCGAGCAACGCCGACCCGGGCACCTACCCGCGGCCGACCGCAGCCGAGCGGCTCACCGTGTCGAAGTGGTACTCGAGCGGCGCGACCGAGTGCGACGACGGCGGCACCTGAGCGGCTTCACGGAGGAGTAGGCGGCGCCGACTCTGGCCCATCGAGGGCCCGCCAGCGCCGCGCGGCGTCGAGGCTGCGCGCCTTCTCGACCGCGGCGAGCTCCGAGTCGAGATCGGCGCGCGCCTCGTCGGCGAGGTGGCTCAAGGTCGACGAGACCACGTGCAGCGCGATGCCGCTGAGGAGCGAGCCTCCGGCCGCGACGAAGAGCAGCTCGGGAGCCACCGGCGGCTGGTAGGGCGGCTGTACCGGGCCGCCCAACCTGCTCGAGGCGACCGCCACCTCGGCGAGCCCCCAGATGCCCAGGAGCACCGCGGCTCCGTAGCCGATCGATGCGGCGACCCCGTAGCCGAACCCCACCGAGGCCCGGGCGTCGACCGCCTGGCGCCGCGCTTCGACGGCCTGCAGGCGGGCGGCGAAGCGGGCGTCGGGAGTGAGGGCGGGTTGGGCGGGGGCGGTGAGGCTCACCAGACACAACAGGGTGACGGTCGAGGCGGTGTTCATGGGCCTGAGCGCAGGGCAATCGCCGCGCCCGTGCCGAGACCGAACCGCGGGGGCTGCGCGCCGCGCGCTGCGCGCCTTCGAGCGCAGCGGCTCGAGGCTGTGCAGCGCGATGCACAGCGCGGGTCTTCAGCTCGCCGACTTCACGCCGGCGAAGGCTTCGACGAACGGGCGGGGGCCCTGCAGGCCGACGCGCTGCATGTAGAGCGAGAGGCCGCGGTGGCCGCCGAGCTCTTCGCCGCCGCCGGCGCGACCGGGGCCGCCGTGCATCATGCCGGGCATGACGGTGCCGGGAGAGATGGTCTGCCCGGCCACCTTCTCGCCCGAGATGGTGAGCCGGCCGAACCACGGCGCGATGCCGCTGACCGCCTCGTTCAGCCAGGCCTTGTCGTCGGAGTAGATGCTCGAGACGAGCCCGCCGCCGCCCGCTGCCACCAGCTGGGTCAGCTCTTTGGGGTTGGCGTACGGCATCAGGGTGGCGACCGGGCCGAAGACTTCGTGCTTGTTGGTGACGTCGTCGGCCTTGGGGCCCTTGCGCACCACCAGGGTGGGCGAGACGAAGTAGCCCTTGGCCAGGCCGTCGACCGGCTTCGCGCCGCCGCAGGCGACCTCGGCGCCCTGGGAGATCTTCTCGATGCCCGCCCGCACGTCGCGCAGCTGCTGCGCAGTGGCGACGGGGCCCATGGTGATCTTCTCGTCGGCGGGGTTGCCCACCCGCACGTCTTTGAGCCGCGCCACCAGCTCGTCGCGCACGTCGTCGAGCCGGTCGGCGGGCACGTAGATGCGACGAATGGCGGTGCACTTCTGGCCGGTCTTCTGCGTCATTTCCTTCACCACGTCGGTGAGGAACATGTTCCACGGCTCGCTGCCGGCGCCGGCGTCGGGGCCGAGCAGGGCAGAGTTGAGCGAGTCGGCCTCGACGTTCACGTGCACGCTGTCGCGCAGCAGGTTCTCTTGCCGGCGCAGGGTGAGGGCGGTGTCCGACGAGCCGGTGAAGGCGAGCACGTCTTGCGCGCCGAGGTGCGAGAGCAGGTCGCCGGTGCTGCCGCAGATGAACGAGAAAGCGCCCTCGGGCAGCGCGCCGCTGTTCACCCAGAGCTCGGCGATGCGGGCCGCCATCAGGGCGGTCGAGGTGGCCGGCTTGCTGATGACGGGCATGCCGGCGAGCAGCGCGACGGCGAGCTTCTCGCCCATGCCCCAGGCGGGGAAGTTGAAGGCGTTGATGTGCACCGCGACGCCGGTGCGCGGCACGTAGACGTGCTGGCCGTAGAGGCGAGCGCTGCGGCCCATCGGCAGGCCCCTCGCCGTCGGCGAGCACCTTGTGCTCACCGAGCTTCGCGCCGAGGTCGGCGTAGAACATGAGCGTGCCGGCCGCGCCGTCGATGTCGAACTTGGCGTCGCCGCGGGTGTTGCCGGCGTTGGTGAGGCCGAGGCTGATCAGCTCTTCGCGGGCGTCGCTCACCACCTTGGCGAGCTTGCGCAGCACCTCGCCGCGCTGGGCGAAGCTGAGCTCGCGCAGGGCGGGGCCGCCCTTCTCGCGGGCGAAGCGCGCAGCCGAGGCGAAGTCGAGGCCCGCAGTCGACGCGGTCGCGACCGCCTCTTCGGTCGACGGGTTCACCAGCGACGCCGCGTTCGCGTTGCCTTCGACCCACTTGCCGGACAGGAAGCTCTTCAGCGTCGTCGTGGCCATGCCAGCGGCCCTATTCGGGTTGACGGGCGCAGTCAACGCGCGCAAGGTGCGCGGCCATCATGCGCTCGTACCTCATGTTGATCGCCGCTGTGGCTCTCGCTGCCTGCGGCTCGCCGGCTCCGGGTGGAGCTTGCGACACCAGCGGCTTTCTCTGCAGCGATCAGACGACGGCGATGGAGTGCCAGCTGCAGAAGTGGGTCGCGCTGCCCTGCCGCGGCCCCTCGGGGTGCCAGCGCGATAGCAACGTCATCAAGTGCGACATGAGCGGGAACATGGAGGGCGATGCCTGCGCCTCGTCGGCAGTGGGCAGCGGCCTCTGCACCGGCGATGGCAAGGCGACCCTCGAGTGCCGCCACGACGACTCGAGCGGCACCAACACGCTGAAGAAGACGAACACCTGCCGCTCGTGTGAAGTGAAGCGGAATACCACTACCGGCAAAGACGAAGTCGTCTGCACGCCTTAGTCAGCGCGTGCCGATAGCCGGCGCATTGCTTCGTTGAACGCTCCGCGCGGTGCTCATGGACACACAGCGTCCACTCCGCTCCGTGCCTTAGTCAGCGCGTGCCGATAGCCGGCGCATTGCTTCGTTGAACGCTCCGCGCGGTGCTCATGGACATACTGCGTCCACTCCGCTCCGTGCTCGCGTTCGCCTCGCACTGCTTGGCTCTCGGCCCGCTGGCGTGGGGCCTCTTGCGCTCCTTTGGAGCGCGGCTTTTTTGGGGCAGGGCGGGCGGTAGGGCAGGGCGAGGGGTAGGGCGAGGGGTAGGGCCCATGCCCCTTTCCTCACCCCCACCGACCCCTGGCCGAGAGCCCTGAACTTTGGCCTGACCCTGCCGGGCCGTCGGCAGACGACGTACGAGGCCCTGTTCGGAGTGAGGCAGAGCGCCGCCGCAGCCGGCCCTACTGCACGCCCGCGATGAACTCAGCCAACGCCGCATTCACTTCCTGCGGCGCCTCGAGGTTCGCCAAATGCCCCGCCCCCGCAATCACCACGTGCCTCGCCTTGGGCATCAGCGCGGCCATCTCCCCCATCCGCTGAGGCGATGACAAGGCGTCTTCAGCCCCCCCGAGCACGAGCGCAGGCCCCGTGAACCGGCCGAGAATCTCCCGGCTGTCGTCACGCGCAGCCATGCCCCTCGACGCCGCCGCAGCGGCCAGCGGGTTCACCGACCGCATGATGCCGTCGACCCGCGCGCGCACGTACGGCTTGGCGGTCTTGGCGAGCAGGCTCTCCAGCGCGCCGGGCACGAAGTTGCCCATGCCGTTCTTCTCGAAGTCCTTGGCCACCGCCTCACGCTTCTCTCTGCCGGCGGCGTCGTCGGGCAGCGGGTGGGTATCCATCAAGATGAGGGCTTTGACCCGCGACGGGTCGAGCCGGGTCAGCGCCATCGCCGCGTAGCCGCCCATCGACACTCCACCCACGATGGCCTGGTCGATCTTCAGCGCGTCGAGCAGCTTGAGCGCGTCGTTGGCGAGCGCCTCCATGGTGCTGACTCCGGGCCGCAGGGAGCTGCTGCCGAAGCCGCGGTGGTCGGGGCAGATCAACCGCGCACCGGCCGGCGGCGCGTCGAGCTGGGGCCAGAACCCCTCGCTGGTGAGGGGAAACGCGTGCAACAGCAGCACCGGCTGGCCCGAGCCCGAGCTGCGGTACGCGAGGTTGAAACCATCGATGCGAACGTTCACAGCCACCTCTTGCGTTGGAACCACAACAGCATCACCAGCGGCACCACCACAATCGAGGCCAACATCAGGTCGAAGAAGACCGGCCCCTGCAGCACGTCGAAGTTCTGGCCGAAGAACCCCACCACGAACGACAGCGGCAGGAACACGGTGGCGATCACCGCCAGCTGCTTGTTCACGTCGCCGGTGCGGTTGGCCTGCACCGAGAGGTACGCGTCCATCGCGTTGCCGAGCAGGTCACGCGAGGCGTCGATCTGCTCGTAGAGCCGCACCAGGTGGTCGTACACGTCTCGGAAGTACAGCGCGGTGCGCTCTTGCACGAACGGTACGCCCCGCTTGCTGAGCAGCCCCACCATGTCGCGCTGGGGCGAGAGCACCCGGCGCACGTGCACCAGCGCCCGCTTGAGCGCGAAGGTGCGCTTCAGGTGCTCGCGCGCGGTGCCCTCGAAGATCGAGGTCTCGAGATCTTCGAGCTCGTCGTTGAAACGATCGATGAGGGGGAAGTTCTCGTCGACCATCGCGTCGAGCACCAGGTAGGCGACGAAGTCGACCCCGCGCCCGAGGCTCTCTTTGGGGTCGCGGGTGACGCGGTCGATGGTCTTCGAGATGGCCGGGTGCGGCTTCTCGTGCACCGTGATCACCCAGTCGGCGCCGAGAAAGGTGTGCATCTCGTGCAGCTCGATGTTCGAAGGGTCTTTGGGGTCGTGCCCGCAGAACCCCTGCATCACCATGAACTCGTGGTGGGGGTAGTCTTCCAGCTTGGGGCGCTGGTCGAGCTTCAGGCAGTCTTCGATGGCCAGGCGGTGCAGGCCGAAGCGCTCGCCCAGGCGGTTCATGGTGGCCTGGTCGGGGCTCTCGACCTCGATCCACTTGGGGTGCGGGCTGCTCAGCAGCTCTTCGCCGCCCTCGGTGACCCCCTTCGACACTTCGTAGACCCGCACCACCACCTTGGGCATGCGCAAGGCAATAGCGCACGCCGACGAATCAGCAAGTGGCTGGAGAGGAAGTACGGCGGTAGATTCCGCAGGAGTGGAGCACGTCTTACCGCCGCGCCTCGGAGCGCTGCTGGCGATCGAGCCAGACACCGCACTCGCCGAAAGAATGCGCCGCGTGCACGAGGCGGCAGCCCGCGCCATCGAGCGCCTGGGCGACCTCGACCTCATCAAGTACGAAGACGTGCCCATCGACGGCAGCGCCGACCTCTCGCTGTGGGAAGAGGTGGCCCCGCACCTCTCGGCCACCCTCACCGAGGTGAACGCGCTGGTGAACGAGATTCGCACCCACTTCCCCTTTGGAGAGCTCTACACCGACCGCAAGCAGGCCTACGTCGACGAGGCCATTCAGGGCGGCGCCACCAAGCTGCAGGGCCAGGTCGCCGAGCTGGGCCAGCGGGTCAGAGACCCCAGCGTGGTCGCCGATCGCTGGGCGCTGATCTCCGAGCTGCAGGTGTTTCGGGTGGGCTTTCGCGAGACCATCGGCTCGATGGTGTTCGATTCGGCCTCGGTGCTCGAAGAGGTGAAGCGGCAAGAGGTCGAGCCCGGGTACGAAGACGCGCTCAAGACCGCGCTGAGCGTGCGCTCGACCTCGACCGACCTGCGGCGGCTGATGCGCGCCCGCCTGTCGAAGGTCGCCGAGTGCGAGCCCGAAGACGTGGAGTGGAACGCGCAGCAGCTCGAGAAAGAGCTCGACTCGTTCGGCCGCACCCCGGCGTGGCGCGCCATTCGCGCGCAAGACAAGAAGCAGATTCTCGAGTTCAGAAACCACCTGCGCGAGATCAACCGCCCCGGGGTGAAGAAGACCGAGCTGGCGGTGCTGATCGAGCCGTTCGTCGAGTTCGTCGACTCGTTCGAGGCGGTGAACCAGCGCGAGATTCTGATGGTGCACGATCGCGAGGTCTCGGCGCAGATCGGCGTGCAGCTCGAGTCGGTCTCGACCCAGGCCAGCTACGACTCCAGCGCGGCGATGGGCGCGTTCGGCGAGGCGCTCTCGTCGGCGGTGGCGCTCTACGGGCGCTCTCCCGAGCTCGACAGCTTCATCCGCAAGACGCGCAAGGCTCCGCCGGGGCCCGAAGAGGTCTCTGTGACAGCCGAGATCTTCACCCAGCTCTTGGCCAACCTTTCGCTGTATTGAGGGGCCGTGCTGCCGCTGCAAGAAGCCGATCTGTCGCACGTCGAAGCGGTCTTCACCGACGTCGACGGCACCCTCACCACCCGGGGCCACCTGCGCGCGTCGACGCTCGGGGCGATCGAGGCGCTGGTGGCCGCCGGGCTGCGGGTGGTGTTGGTGAGCGGCCGGCCCGCCGGTTGGGGCGAGGCCTGGGCCCGCGAGCTGCCGGTGAGCGGGGTGATCGTCGAGAACGGCGGCCTCTACTTCACCTGGCGGCGCTCGAAGCTGACCCGGGTGTACGCCGAGGCCGAGGGTAAGCGGCAGCAGAACCGCAAGGCGCTGCACCGCCACGTCGCCGCGGCGCTGCGCCATGTGCGCGGAGCCCGCCTCTCGTCGGACAGCGCGTCGACCGAGGTCGATCTGGCCATCGACTACGCCGAAGACGCCTCGCTGGGCGCCGCCGCCGCCGAGAAGCTCGAGCGGTTCTTGCGCGCGCGCAAGGTTCACGCGGTGCGCAGCAGCGTGCACGTCAACTGCTGGCTGGGCGACTTCGACAAGGCGTCGATGGTGCGCCGCTTCTTGAAGACCGAGTGGAAGGCGAAGATCGACGCGCGCCACGTGTACTGCGGCGACTCACTCAACGACGCGCCGATGTTCGCCGCCTTCCCGCTCTCGGTGGGGGTGGCCAACGTGAGAGACGTCGAGGGCATGATCGAGGTGCTGCCCCGCTTCGTCACCGAGGGGCGCGAAGGGCAGGGCTTCGAAGAGCTGGCCCGCGCGGTGCTCGCCACCCGGCAGCCGGCGCGGCTGAAGGTGGTGCCCGCACTGCCCGTCGACCAGGAGAACAGCGCGTGACCCTCGCCCGCATCGAGCTCAAGGCCGGGCTGGGGCGCCACCTGCGGGCCGGCCACCCCTGGGTGTTCAAGAAGGCCATCGAGCACGCGCCGAGGCTGCCGGCCGGCGCGGTGGTCGACCTGGTCGAGGGGGGCCGGTTCGCCGCACGCGGGTACTGGGATCCGCTGTCTCCCATCGCGGTGCGGGTGCTGACCCGCGACGAGCGAGAGACCATCGACGCGGCCTTCTTCACCCGCCGCCTCGCCGAGTGCCACGCGCACCGGCAGCGGCTGATCGACCTCGACGGCACCGACTCGTACCGCCTGGTGCACGGCGAGAACGACGGGCTGCCCGGCGTGGTGATCGACCTCTACGCCGGCACCGCGGTGCTCAAGCTCTACTCGGCGGGGCTGACTCCGTACCGGCCCATGCTGATCGACGCGCTCAAGCCCTTCGTCACCTCGGTGGTGGGGCGCGACGAGGTGGGCCGCGACGACGGCGAGGGCGACGAAGGCCCCGGCAGCGGCAAGCTGCTGTTCGGCCCCAAGCCCCCCGAGCACGTGCAGATCTCCGAGCGGCACGCGAAGCTGAAGGTCGACGTGTGGCGCGGCCAGAAGACCGGCTTCTTTCTCGACCAGCGCGAGAACCGGTTCCTGGTGCGGCGGCTGGCGAAGGGCCTCGACGTGCTCAACTGCTTCTGCTTCACCGGCGGCTTCTCGGTGAACGCCGCCCTGGGCGGCGCGACCCGGGTGTTCTCGGTCGATCAAGACGCCGACGCGGTGGCGCTGGCGCGCGAAAACTTCACCCTGAACGGCCTCGACGCGGCGAAGCACGACTTTCTCGCCGCCGACGCCTTCGAGCTGCTCTCGTCGTTCAAAGACGAGGGGCGCACCTTCGACCTGGTGATTCTCGACCCGCCCGCCTTCGCGAAGAGCCAGAAGGCAGTCGAGGCCGCGCTCGACGGCTACGCCTCGCTCAACCGCCAGGCGCTGGCGGTGCTCAAGCCCGGCGGCCTGCTGATCACAGCCAGCTGCTCGGCGCGGGTCACCCCCGAGCAGTTTCTCGAGGCGGTGAAAGAGGCCGGCTTCAAGGCCGGCGTCGATCTCACCCTGGTCGAAGAGCGCTACCAGCCGCCCGACCACCCCATTCGCATGCAGTTTCGCGAGGGCCGGTACCTCAAGTTCCTGGTGTTGAAGGCCTGAGGCCCAGAACGTGGTCGCCAAGGGCCAGTTCTTGGAGCGGCCCACCCTGATTCCGCTGGGCACCCACGTGCTCGAGGGGCTCTCGCACCGCGGCACCCGGCGGCCGGGGCTGCTGGTGCTGTCTCCCACGCCCGAAGAGGGAGGAGGCATGGACCACGTGCTCGGCGCCGAGCTGGCCTGGGCTGCCGCTCACGCCGGGTTCCCCACGCTGCGCTTCAACTGGAGCGGAGTGGGGGGAAGTCAGGGCACCCGCGGCGGGTTCGAGTCACTGGTGAGAGAGGCCCGCGCGGCGATCGACCTGGCGCACGACAACGGGGGCGCTCCGCCACTGGTGGCCAGCATCGGCGGCAGTTGCCGGGTCGCGATGTCCGTCTTGGGTGACGTGGCTGGCGTCTGTCTGGTGAGCCCGACAGAGATAGAGGAGTGGGGTTCGAAGGTGTGGGTGGTGGTGCCACAGAGCGACTTGTCGCAGCGGCTCGAGGTGGCCACAGGGCACCTGCACGTGATTCCCGGGGCAGATCGCACCTTTCAGAAGAACCTGCCGCTGGTGGGGAGGGCCGTGGTCGAGTGCTTGAACGCCGCGGAAACACTAGAATGAGCGGCACGGAACACTTCTTAAAACCCAATCGTTTTCCCGATCGTACGTTAGGCAGACCCAAGGAAGGCACCCGCATGCGCAACGTTCTCGTAGCCGCCGTCTTCGCTGTGGCTGCCTGTAGCAAAGACGACTCGGCCGACGTCGTTCTGCACGACACCGATCAGCCGACGTACACCTCGCTCGACTCGTACGACGACGTGAGCGCGCACGACCCCGACGACATCGTGGTCGACTTCAGAGACGGCCTGTCGAAAGAGCAGATCGACGCCTACGAGAAAGAGTGGGGCATCGACCTCGAGTACGCCGACGGCGAAGAGGGCCCGCAGAGCGGCATCACCGTGGCCCACGTCGACGCCGAGCGCGAAGACGAGGTGCTCGAGCTGATTCGCTTGAACCCCGACGTCGAGGCGGCCGAAGCTTCGATGACCTTCAGCGTGCCGGCCGACGAGGGCGCCGACGAGGCGCTGCCCACCGCAGGCCCCGAGGCGAAGAAGGGCCAGGGCTTCACGCCCAATGATCCCCAGTACGGCAAGCAGTGGAACCTGCCGCTCATCAACATGCCGAAGGCCTGGGAGATCACCAGTACGACTTCGTGAACAACGACGCGCACGCCAACGACGATCACGGCCACGGCACCCACGTCGCCGGCACCATCGCCCAGGTCACCAACAACAACGAAGGCGTCGCGGGTGTGGCGTTCGAGGCCACCCTGATGCCGGTGAAGGTGCTCAACCACTTCGGCTCGGGCACCACCGCGGCGATCAGCGACGCGATTCGCTGGGCGGCCGACAACGGCGCCAACGTCATCAACATGTCGCTCGGCGGCGGCGGCCGCTCGGCGGTGATGGAAAACGCGGTGGCCTACGCGCGCAAGAAGGGCGTGGTGGTGGTGTGCGCGGCGGGCAACGGCGGGCGTGGCGTGGTCGAGTACCCCGCGGCCTACCCGGGCAGCGTGGCGGTGGCGGCGGTCGGCCCGACCGGCGCGCTGGCTCCGTACTCGTCGTGGGGCAAGGAGCTCGACGTGGCGGCGCCGGGTGGCGACAAGAGCCGCGGGGTCGAGTTCGGCATTCTGCAGAACACCATCGATGCGCAGAACAACGCCAAGTCGGTCTACGCGTACTTCAACGGCACCTCGATGGCGACGCCGCACGTCGCCGGCGTCGCGGCGCTGCTGTTCGCGAACGGCGCCAAGACGCCCGACCAGGTCGAGAAGGCGCTGTTCGCCTCGGCCAAGGCGGCTCCGGGCCAGACCGGGTGGAGCGACCACTTCGGCCACGGCATCATCGACGCCGAGGCGGCGCTCAAGGCGGTGAAGAAGATCGACGCGAACGGCGAGCTGCTCGCCGGGACCTCGAAGCTCGACAACCACTCGATTCCCACCCGCTACGAGGTGGTGCAGCCGCTCGGCACCGGCTTCTTCGACATCGACTGGAAGCCGTTCTTGTGGGCAGCCGGCCTGCTGGCGTTCGTGCTGCTGACCCTGGGCAAGAAAGAGCGCCCCGGCTACCTCAACATCCTCTTCAAGCCCGGCTTCCTGGTGCCGCTGGCCATCACCACGCTGGGGGTGTTCTTCGCGCGCTGGGTGGGCGACCCGTCGTCGACCACGGTGCAGGCGATCACCCTGCCGCTGCCCGACTGGCTCCAGAAGATCATCTTCGGCCGCGGCTCGCTCGCCAACCCCATCGTCTACAGCGCGGCGATACCGCTGGTGGCGTCGTTCTTCGCCATCAAGTGGAAGAGCCTTCGCCCGATCATCGGCGGCCTCTCGATCGGGTTCGCCGGCATTCTCGGGTACACCATCTGGGCGAAGGCCCCGGCGCTCGCGTGGCTGCCGTTCACCTTTCTCGCGATTCCGTGGCTGGCGTTCAACGGCATCGTCTGCCTGTTCATCGCCCGCGCCATGCTGAAGAAAGAGAAGGCCGCGTGAAGCTGTCGGGCCAGGTGAAGTTCCGCGACATCGAGACCGGGGTCTGGGTGCTGGTCGGCGACGACGGCAAGACGTACCTGCTCGACGGCGGCGACCGGAAGCTCAAGAAAGACGGCCTGCGCATCGAGGCCGACGGCACCGTCGATGACCAGTCGCTGACCTCGGCGATGGTCGGGCCGCGCTTCGTGGTGAAGAGCTACAAGTCGAAGTGAGCCCGCGTCAGCCGCGCACGGTGCGCTGACCTTCGAGGCTCGCGGTGGTCTGGCTGCGGGTGAAGCCCTTCACCGTGGCGTCGACCGCGTCGCTCACCGCCTGCTTGCCGCCGCCCTTCGCGGTGGCGGCCTTCGAGACCTTGAAGGCGAGAAAGTCTTTGAGCACCGAGGGAGGCACCTTGTCGCCCTTCTTCCAGCCCTCGAAGCCGGGCTGGGAGTGGATCCACCCCGCGAAGTCCGAGTCCCAGCTCACGCTCGACCACGAGATGTTGGCCCCGAACATCTGCAAGATGCTCGAGATCCAGAAGTCCTGCGAGACGCCCAGGGCCGCATCGAAGCCGTAGCTCGCTTGCGGGGGCGGCACCGGCCGGTCGATGGTCTGCGTGCCGCTCGGTGCGCCGCCGCCGCCGGGAGTGCGGCCACCGGGAGTGCCGCCGCTCGGGCCGACGGTGCTCGAGGTCCCGCCTCCGCCGTCGGCGCCGTCACCGCTGTTGCCCGGCCCCACCGAGTTGCGATCGAAGGCGACCGGGCGCATGTCGGGGTCGCCCTGCACCAGGGTGTAGCCGATGCGGCTGCGGTCTTTGCCGATCGCCTTGATGAAGCGGGCCATGTCGGCCGGGGCCATGGTCTGGCAGCCTGCGCTCCAGGTGGCGTCTTCGCCGCCGCGGTGCATCAGCATCGAGGCCGCGCCACCGCCCATCGGCTTGAGCTCTTTGCCGGTGAACCGGCCGTCGTGGTTGAGGTCGCGCTGCACCGGAGCGTCTTTGGTCATGCGCAAGATGCTCCCGAACTTCTTCGACTCTTGGCGCCGGTACTCGTAGTACCCGGGCGCCAGCCGGCCCTGATCGGCGACCCCGTCGTGGGTGACGTCGGCGCTGTACTCCACCGAGTCGCGGTTGGGCTCGGTGTTCGAGGCGAACTGCTCGACGTGCTTTCTGCCCTTCGAGTCCTTCCACAAGAGCACCGTGGTGTCGTCGTACGCTCCTGCGCCACCGTTCTTGTAGGCGTTGGTGTCGGTGCGGAACGCGAGCATGTTGTGCTGGTTGGGGCCCGAGCGGAACTTGCCTCCCACGCGCTCGATCACCTGCTGGTAGTAGTCGTACTTCTCGGCGTCGCTGGCGTTCTTGCCGGGCGGAGAGAGCTCAGGGGGCTGCGTGGTGCCCGTCGCCGGGTCGGTCGGCGTGAGCTGCGGCACGGCCAGCGGCACGTACCCGTGCGCCTGTGCATCGCGCGAGGCAGAGACGCGCGCCAGCACCAGGCCCGCCAGGTCTGCGCCGGTGCGGTTCGGCTCTTCCGAGGCGGTCTTCACCTCGCGCGACAGCGCCTGCAGCTCAGCGTCGCTCACCGTGCCGCCGTAGAGGGTCGTCGCGGCGGCCTTGGCCAGCTCGGTGGTGAGCTGGGGCTGCGAGGCGATGTGCTTGAGCAGTGCATCGCGAAGCTGGGGGCTGTCGGTCTCGGTGCCGTGCGCGCTCACCCACTCGCCCAGGTGCGCGTCGACGAACTGCGCTGCCGCCGCCTGCACCTTCTTGGGGTCGGCGTCGCCGGCGTCGAGCGCCTGCTCGACCGTCAGCACCGAGGCGCGCCACACCTGCAGCTGGCTGCCGCTGAGCTGCGCTTCGGCAGGCGGCGCCGCATCGACGCTCGACGGAGACAGCTGCGCGAAGGCGTCGTTCTTGAGGCGATCGGCGATCGAACGCGCCTCGGTGGCCTGGAGCTCAGCGGTCTTGAGCGCCTTCGAGGTCTGGGTGACCTGCTGCTGGGCGTTCACCACCGCGGGCGTCGAGCTGGCTCCCTGCTCCCGCGCCATCTTGGCGGCCACTTCGGCGCGCTTCTTGGCCTCGGCCGCCAGGCGCCGCGCTTCGGCCAGCTGCCGCTCGAGCTCGCGCGCCCGCCGAAGGGCCTCGAGAAACGCGCTGTTGCTGCCGGGGTCGAGGGGAGTCATGGCCGTGATTCCTTTGGGGTTTGAGGGCGAACCGCCACCCCACCTTGTCGTACGAGGGGCGGCTGCAGGTTCTCAGCTCTCGAGAAACGCGCGTTTACGTTCTGGGCGGTGGCCAAACCCGGGGCTTGGGTCTCACCGGCCGGCATCGAGCGCGCCTGCGCCCTTGGGCGCGTTCTTTCGCGCCAGGAAGTACTGCATCAGCGGTGCTTTGCCCTCTCGGGCCTGCTCTCGCAGCGCTTTGAGCTCGGCGTTCTCGGCCTTCACCGGGGTGACCATGTCCATGCCGCGCACCATCGACCCGCGGAAGTCGAGCACCAGCAAGAGCGCGAAGCTGCCGAAGGCCGCCAGCATCCACCTCGCGATGGCGGCGGGCGACGCGGCCGGTTGAAGCGCCTCGACCGCCGGCTGCGGCGACCTGAGCGCCGAGGGGAACTTGCGGCCCAGCAGCAGCACGCCCAGCAGCGCCAGCCCGCCCAGCCCGGTGATGGTCAGAATCGCGGTGACGTCGTCGGTCGGGTCTTGCTTCTGATCCTTGAAGGCGAAGTACAGCAGCGTCGAGGTCAGGTTGTTGGCGAGGTGCGCGAAGATGCCCGGCCACAGCGAGCCGGTGCGCCAGGCGAGCAGCCCGAACAGCACGCCGAGCTCCCACCGCGCGGGGAAGCCGATGGGGTCGAGGTGAAACGCGCTGAACACCGCACCGGTGAAGAAGATGGCGGTGAGGGGGCCCATGCGCGAGGCCCAGCCGCGCTGCAGCGCGCCGCGAAAGAAGAACTCTTCGCCCAGCGGCGCGGCCACGCAGACGCCCAAGGCAATCACCAACAGCTCGAGGGGGCCCTTGTCTTGAAACACCTTCGCCGCGTCGTAGAGGTCGAGCCAGCTCTTGGGCGCGACCTTCTGGGCGATGAATTGAATCGGCGCCACCACCGCGAAGAAGTTGGTGAGCCCCAGGGCGAACCCGAACACGCAGCCCGAGAGCCACGGGCGGGTGAACCCGGTGCTCAACCAGGGCGAGCGGCCCGAGAGCTTGAGCCCCACGAAGGGCACTCCGAAGAAGAGAAACAGCTCGCACCACCACAGGCCGAAGGCCACACTGGCCAGCTGGGTGACGCCGCCGATGCTGATGAAGCCCAGAAAGCCCATCGCGGTGACCAGCGAGGCGAGACCGCTGGCGCTCAGCGACGGCACCGGCCCGGTTGACGATACCGGCGGCGGAATCAGCGGAGCGGTTGACGGTTGCAGCACCGGCTGGCCCGCGGTTGACGATTCGGGGGGGCGGCCGTCTCCCGGCGGAGCTTCACTCACTGCACACCGCGTTTTTGTCTGGGCTGCGCAAGGTCGATCCTTATACTGCGCCCGTGCTTCGTTCGGGCGCGCTGTTCACCGTCGCGGTCTTGCTGCCCGCGGCCGCGTCGGCGACCGCGTTTCAGATCGAGGCGCGCACCGAGGCTCAGGTCGAATCGTTTCGCGCCTGGCGTGGCACCGACGCCGACAGCCCGGTGCTGCTGCCGCGCCGCCGGCTGGTGCAGTACCTCGGTCTCAACGGGTACGAGATCATTCCCAAGTCGCCGCTCGGCTTCGAGTCGAGCCTGCGGGTGTTCGCCGACTTCGGCCTGCCCCGCGGCGAGGCCAACCGCATCGACGGCGCCCGCAGCGAAGACGCCGACCTGCTCTTCGCGAACCTCTACTACCGCGGCAAGAACCTGCAGTTCCGCCTCGGGCGCCAGCTCTACACCGACGTGCTCGACATGATGGCGTTCGACGGCGCGTGGGTGCGCTACGTCTTTCACTTCGGCGCCGGCTTCGGCGTGGGCGCCGAGGCGTACGCCGGCCTGTGGGTGAAGGCGGGCAGCCTGCTCGGCTCGAGCGTCTACCAGCCCGACGGCATTCGCGAGTCCGACCTGCGCCGCGTCGCCGCGCTGGAAGCGCAGCCCTACGCCGCGCTCGACGACATCGAGCCGGTGGTGGGCGCCAAGGTCTCGCTCGAGAACCTGGCCGGGGTCAGCGCCAACGCCGGCTTCCGTCAGTCGTGGCTCGGCGGCAAGACCGACCTGCGCCGCATCGGCGCCGATCTGAAGTGGCAGGGCTTCTTCGGCATCACCGTGATGGCCGGGCTCGACTACGACCTGCTGGGAATGCGCGTCGCCAACGCGCGGTGGCTCGGTCGCTATGACGCGAACGAGCTGGCGCTGCAGGTCGAGTACCTGCGCGTCTCGCCGGTGCTCTCGGCCGATTCGATCTGGGCCTACTTCGCCACCGCTCCGCGCGACGGGGTTCGCGCCCGCTTCGACTACTTCCCGGTCGGGGTGCTGCGCATCTACGTGCAGGGGGTGGCAGACATGTACGGCACGCCGCTCAACCCGAACTCGATCATCGGCAACGGCTACGCCGAGGGGGCCATCACGCCGCCCGGGGGCCTCTCGTACGGCGGCGGCGGTGGCGTCGCGGTTCGCGCCGGCTCGTTTCGCGTCAACGCCGACGTCACCTTCAAGACCGGCTACGGCGGCCGGCAGCTGTGGGGCGACCTGAACGGCGGCTACGTGCCGCTGAGCGGCACCTTCACCGCCGAGGCCCGCGTCTCGGTGGCCAACATCACCGACCAGGTCGCCTCGGGGCTGCGCGGCACGTACACCGGGGTGCAGGTCTACGCGAGCTACCTGCTCACCCGCGCCTCGCGCATGTCGCTGGTCGCCGAGGCCAACTTCGGGCCCGCCACCAGGTCAGACGTGAAGGTGTTCGCGCTGTACGACCTCAAAGCGGTCTTCTAGAGGCGCTTCATGGCGTTCGACGAGGCAGCCTTCTCTGATGCGGCGTCGGCCTTTCGCCGGTTCTTCGTCGAGCTGCGCGAGGCGTTTCTCGAGCGTGAGTCGCTGTTCACCCAGATTGAGCTGGGGCTGCTCTGCAAAGAGCACGTGCTGATCATCGGGCCGCCCGGCACCGCGAAGAGCGCGGTGGCGGGGGCGGTGCTCGGCCGCATCACCGACGAGAAGAACGGTCGGCCGTCGCTGTTCAGCAAGCAGATCGTCGAGAACACCGTGCAGACCGATCTGATCGGCCCGGTCGACTTCAAGGTGCTCACCGAGACCGGCCGCACCGAGTACCTCACCGACGACGGCATGCTGGGCGCGGTGCACGCGTTCCTCGACGAGGTGTTCGACGGGCGCGACATGCTGCTGCGCTCGATCTTGAACGTGCTGCACGAGCGCGAGCTCAAGCACGGCTCGAAGGTCACGCCCGGCCGCACCGAGTGCGCGCTGATGACGTCGAACCGCTACCTGTCAGAGGTGCTGCAGCGCAGCCCCGAGACCCTGCAGGCGTTCGCCGATCGAATCTCGTTCATCTGCTTCTGCCCCAAGAGCTTCGCCCGCAAGTCGTCGCGGGCCCAGATGCTCACCCGCGCCGCCGAAGGCCAGCGGCCGTCGCTCTCGCAGCGGCTCACCCTGCAGCAGCTCGACGTACTGCAAGACGCGGTCGCCCGGGTCGAGGTCGTAGGCTCGATGACCGAGGGCCTCGAGCTGCTCGCCGACGCGCTCGAGAAAGAGCTGCTCGCGCAGGTGGTGAAGCTGCCCGACTACGTGCCCACCAAGTACTTCTCGCAGCGCTCGATGGTGAAGGCGCTGTGGTGCTTGAAGGCGGTGGTGGTGCGCGATCGCATCTACCGGCGCCCCGAGCGCGCACTGCGCGTCAACGCCGACGATCTCGAGACCCTGCGCCACTTCTTCCTGCTCGGCGGGCCGCCGGCCAGCGAGCTCGACCTGCTGCTCAAGGGCGCGGTCGACCCGCGCGAGCGCGCGCAGCTCGAGATCATTCGCGTCGAGGGCAAGGCGTTCGACGAGGCCCTGGCCAGGGTTCGACCCGGCCTCGACACCTCGGCCTCGGCCGAGGCCACCGAGCTCTTGCTGAAGGAAGACGCGCAGAGCGCCGAGGCGATGGCGCGCGGCTGGCAGCCGGCGGTCGCCGCCACCACCGCGCGCTCGCTGCGCGAGAAGCTGGTGCCCGGCCCGCGCCACCCGCAGAACCGGGTGCCGCTGCTCACCGCCGCGCGCAACCTGCTGGTGGGCATGGAGCAGCGCATCGCGCGCGGCATGGCGGGGCAGGGCGAGGGCCGCGCCGCCGTGGCGGTGCTGGGCAGCTTCGGAGAAGTGTTCGAGCTGGTGCGCTCGGTGCCCGAGCTGCAGCCCCAGGTGCCGCTGCTGGCCAAGGCGGCGGTCGAGTTCTGCGTTCAAGCCGCGCAGATGATCGCCCTGTCGGCCGAGGGCACCGAGTTCGACGACAGCTTGAAGCTCGAGGGGCTCACCGGCATGGCCGCGAACCTCTCGGAAGAGCTCTCGAAGGTGGTCGAGCTGCTGCAGGCGCTGGCGCTGGCGGCCCCCCAGGACGTCGAGCGCGGGCGCGCGGCGGTGAACGAGGCGCGCGGCAAGGTGGCGGGGGCGCTCAAGGGGCGCGCCCAGCGGGTGTTCGAGAACGGGCGCACCCGGCGCAGCGACCCGCTCGAGGCCCTGTCGCTCGACTCGCGGCGGCTGCGCGAGCTCGAGAACGCGCTGATCGAGCTCTCGCCGTCACACCGGGGGTTGCGGCAGAAGCTGCTCGCTCCGCTGGGTGAGGCCTACGCGAAAGACGTGCTCACCACCACGCCGTTCTCACGCATCGAGCAGCTCTCGCGCACCGTGCAGACGGTGGTCGACCAGCTGCGCAAAGAGGGCTGCGCCGTCGACGGGGCGCTGGCCAACGTGAAGCCCACCCTGGTGGCCCGGCTCAAAGAGCACGCCCGGCACCTGGCCGAGCCGCCCAAGGTGCAGCACCCCGAGGTGAACCAGGTGCTGGCGGGCGAGGCGTACCTCATCTACCGGCAGAACCTCGCCGCCCAGGCCCCCGACGGTGAGCTGGCCTCGCTGATCGGCCTCGAGGGAGCGCTGGCCGCCGCGGTGCCCCGCGGTGAGCGCTTTCTGCCCGCCGAGGTGCGGGACGCGGTCGCCACCGCCGAGCTGTCTTCGCTCGGGGCGCGCATTCGCTTCCTGCGCGCCTGGCTGTCGCAGCTGCTCGGGTCGCTGCCTGCGCCCGAAGAGCTGAACGGAAGAACCGACGCCGATCGCGCGTTCGACAAGCTGGTGAAGAGCCGCTTCCCGATGCTGGCGACCAAAGAAGGCGAGTTGGTGCGGCTGTCGGCCGCGGTGAGCCGCCTGATGGAAGAGCCCTCCGACCGCGGTGAGGCCGCGCGCAAGCTCGACGTCGCGCTGCGCGGAGTGGCCGAAGACTTCGCCCAGTTCTCGAAGCGCCTGCTCGAGGCGCGGGCGGCGCGGTGAACGGCACGTGCTCGGGCCTGAGCTGAATCGCCTTCGCGCGCGACTCGACGGCCTCAAAGAGGGGCGGGTGCTCGAGGCGGGGCTGCTGTCGCGGGCGCGCGCGCTGCTCGAGCGCGACGAGGCACCCCGGCTCGACACCCTGCTGGCGTTGGACCGCGACTTCGATCGGGCCGGGGTGCACACCGCGGCCGACGCGCGGCTGTTGCGCGAGCTGGGCAAGATGAAGGGCCGCCTGCCCGACGTGACCCCGGGGCTGGGGCGGCGCGCGGCGCAGGCGCTCGCCGAGCTCGAGCAGGCGGTGCGGCGCGCCGAGCGCCAGCTCTCTGCCAGCGAGCTGCCCCCCGGCACGGTGACCCAGCTCGAGGCCGACTTCGTGCGGCTGGCGCGCGCGGTGAAGATCGCCACCTTGTTCGAGGCGGGCGCGGCCGACGTGCCCCAGGCCAGCTCCGAGCTGCTGCCGCACGCCCGGGCGCTCACCCGGCCGCCGCCCCAGAACCCGAAGCTGGCGGTGGCCGAGTTCTGGGCGACGCGCGCGAGAGAGAACGTGGCAGATCTGCTGCAGAAGCGGCGCGACCTCGATCTCGCCCACGAGCTTTTGCTGCGCGCCAGCGCCGGGGCGCCCGATCGCGAGCGGCTGCGCACCCTGCGGCTCGAGGTGGCGGCGGCGCGCGAGCGGGTGCGCTCGGTGCCGGCGGTGCGCTCGCTGCACGACCTGGTGCGGCACGTGCGGCACGTGGCCAAGAAAGACCCGGGCCAGGCGTACCGCTCGCTGCGCTCGCTCTACGAGCGCGCGGTCGAGGCCGGCGACGCCGAGGTGGCGGGCGCCGCGGGCGACGCCAGCCGCGCCATGCTGCCCCCCACCGACCAGGTGCGCGGCCTGGTCGAGCGGGCCAACCTGCGGCGCACCCTGGGGGTCAAAGACGGTGAGGCGCGCGAGCTCTCGGGGCCCGAGCGGGTAAAGACCGGCGGGCGCACCGGGCTCGACGATCGCTCGACCGACATGCTGGCGCAGCTGGCGTTCGAGCTCGACGAGCGCCACCTCGATCAGCTGAACCTCGCCTCGGGCTGCGCGCGGTACTTCGACGTGGAAGACGCGCTCACCGAAGAGGTGGTCGAGGCCGAGCTGGGCGAGACGCGGCCGGTGCAGCGGCGGGTCAACTACCCGACGCAGATCATGACCTATGAGCACACCAACAGCCTCGCCGAGCTGCCGAACTTCGTGATTCACAGCCCGGGCAACCTGATTCACGCGCTGGCCTCGAACCAACAACTGGTGCGCGCGTACCTCGAAGAAGAGCCGCCCAAGAAGCCCAAGCGGCTGCGGCAGACCGCGGTGCGGGTCTACGTGCTCGACGCCTCGGGCTCGATGCACGGGCCGCGCGCCTCGTTTCGCGATGCGATCTTGATCGCCGAGCTCAACTCGATTCGGGTCAAGGCCCGGCAGGGGGCGCCGTTCGACCCGCTGTACTTCTCGTTCTTCAACGACTCGCCCACCGAGCTGGCGCGGGTCGACCACGGCGCCGAGGCGATGCGGCAAATCGAGAAGCTGTTCCGGCACTCGCCCGCCGAGGGGCAGACCGACATCACCCTCGCGCTGATGAGCGCGTTCGAGTCGATTCGCGCCGCGATCGGCAAAGACCCGTATCTCGCCCGGGCCACGGTGGTGCTGGTCACCGACGGCGAAGACGCGGTCGACCTCGAGCTGGTGCGCCGCACCCGCAAGCCGTTCGAGGGGCTGTCGATCTCGCTCTCGTTCATCTCGCTGGGCGAAGAGAACCCCGACCTGCGCAGCCTGGTGCTCGAGCAGCGAGGGCAGGGTGAGCGCGCCTTCTACAGCCACCTCTCGGACTCGGAGATCGGGGTGGCGCCCACCGAGTTCGACACCACCTTCCGCACCCTGCTGCCGCCCGACGTGGTGCCCAGCCCCGCCGCGCTCGAGGGGCTGTTGCCGCACCTCGAGGCGTTGGAGGCGATCGCCTCGGGGCGGCCGGCGCCCGAGCGGCTGCGCAGCGCGTCGCAGTTCGAGTCGTTGTTCTCGGTGCCGGCCGATGCTCCGTCGAAGCGCACTGCCGCGCCCGCCCTGTTGCGGCTCGTCGACGTGCTCGACGCGGTCGCCGAGGCCGCCTCGCTCGCCGCCATGGATGATCGGGCCCAGGAAGCGGTGGTGCTGCTGTTGCACCTGCTGGGGCTCTACGGCGTCTCGGTGACCGACTACCTCGATGCGCTGCGCATGAGAGACCCCAAGGTGGGCCAGGCGATCGAGCGGGTGCGGCTCTTGTGCCGCCCGTACACCTGAGGGCACGGCAATCGCGACGCCTGGGTGTCATAGTGAGGCTTCAGCGTGTTCGGCTTTCTGTTCAAGAAGAAGAGGGACGACGGGCCGAAGGACCCGCTGAAGGCCTACGACGGCATGATCGAGTCGCTCGATCGCCAGGCTGCGCAGGTGCGGCGCTCGGCCGCCACGCTGCTGGCGCTCAAGGGTGAGCTGAGCCGCGACCGCGAGCGCTACGCCAACCGCTGCATCGAGATCGAGACCCGCATCACCACCGCCGCGGCGAAGGGCGACGCCCGGGCCGAGAAGGCCCTGCGCCGCGACCTCGACGAGGCGAGAGACCTCTGCGGGCAGAGCGAGAAGGCGCTGCAGTCGGCCAACGACGACGCGCAGGTGCTGCTCGCCAGCGCCGAAGACCTCGCCAGGCGGGGCCGGGAGCTCAAGAGCGAGCGGCTCTCGGCGCACGCGCGGCTCAAGTCGGGGCAGGTGGTGAGCCAGGCGCTCAAGCAGCAGGCCGAAGAGTTCGACCGGGTGATGGCCATCGACGCGGCCCGCGACGAGATCGAACGCGCCCGCGCGCTGGCCGACGTCTATCGGGAAGAGGCGGAGAAGAAGACCCGGGGTTAAGGTTCCCCTCGCCTTGCCGCTGATTGCGCTGCTGATCTTCGCTGCTCTCGACCACGACGAACCGCCGCCGCGCCTGTGGGTGAGCCTGGGCGTCAACGGCGGGGCGCGCATTCGCAGCGACGCGGTGGCGATCTTCGCCGGGGGCCTCGAGGTCGCCGGCGCGCCCCTCACGCCGCTGCGCCTGCGCCTGACCGCCGACGGAGTGTGGGAGGGCAGCGGCTCGACCGGCTCGCGGGGTGGCTACCGCTTTCTCGGCGGCGCCGACGCGCTCTTTCACCAGTGGTGGGGCCAGATCTTCGCCGGGCTGGCGGGCGGGGCCTTCACCGACCTGCGCGCGGTCTCGCCGATGGGCACGGTGCGCGCCGGCTTCGACATCACCCTGGCGCTGCCGATCTTCGTCGGCTTCGCCCTGGGTTGGGGGCTGGCGGTGCCCGAGCGCGGCGCGCTGCTGCAGTTCGTCGAGCTGGGCGGCCGCATCGGCCTGGCCTGGTGAGGCGGCGCTACCGCTGGGAGCGGTAGGTGCGCGCGAGCTCCTGGTAGACCTTCCAGGAGTGGACGATCCACTCCATGTCTTTGGCGGTGACCTCGCGCACCACCTTGCCGGGTGAGCCCATGATGAAGCTCTTGGGAGGGAACTTGCGCCCGGGGGGCACCAGCGAGCCCGCCGCGACGAAGCACCAGTCACCGAGCGTCGCGCCGTCGAGCAGCACCGCGCCGATGCCCACCAGGCAGGTGTCGCCGACCGTGCAGCCGTGTAGCACCGCGCGGTGCCCGACGGTGGTCTCCTGCCCGATGGTGGTCTGCGACTGGCCGAGGGTGGCGTGGGCGATGGCGCCGTCTTGAAAGTTGCTGCGCGCGCCGAGGCGAATGGCGCCGTTGTCTCCGCGCAACACCGCGGCGGGCCACACCGAGGCCTCGGGGCCGATCTCGACCTCGCCGATCAGCGTGGCCGAGGGGTGCACGTAGGCGAGGTCGTGAATCTTGGGCTCGAAGGTCTGGTAGCGCATGTGCGCGCGTGAGCTTGATCGCTTCGTGCTTCGGCGGCAACCGAAGGGGTGGTCCACTGCTGGGGCACTTCGGCCGCGGATCAGCCCACGATTTTCGAGGCGGCCGTACTAGGTTGCGAGGTCCGATGCGAATGCGATGGGTTGTGCTTGCAGCGATCGCGGTGCCGCTGGTTGCCTTCGCGCAGAACGAAGGTGAGCCGCGGGTCATCGTCGTGCCGTACCCCGGCCAGGGAGCGGTCGACGCCGGCCAGCCGGTTCAGGCGCAGCCCGCCGTGGCGCCCGAGCCTCCGCCGCCGGGCACCAGCGCGCCGCCGCCGACCGACCCCAACGTCGGGCAGCCGCCGCCTCCCCAGCAGCCCCCGCCGCAAGCGCTGCCGCCGCCGCCCGAGCAGCCCAAGACCATCGAGGCGACCCAGGACCCGGGCGAGTACCCGCCGCCTCCTCCTCCCGAGAACCTGCAGCCGAAAGAGGTGCCCTCGAGCCCGCCCAGCGCGATGCTCGACGGTCACCCGCGCGAGGGTGCGTTTCTCTCGGGCCCCGGCAGCCTGGTGTTCATTCTCCACCACACGCTGCTCGGCCTGACTGCGGGCGTGGCGACGCAGCTGTTCCCCCGCGTGCTGCACTCGGACCCCGCGGTGCGCAACTGCAACTCGGCCGACCCGAGCGTCTGTGCGCAGGGCGCGCGGCTCTCGTACCTGGCCGCGGGCCTCATCGGCGCCGGCATCGGCTTCGGCACCTCGGCGGCCTGGCAGTTCTACAACTGGATCAGTGAGCGCACCGCCTACTTCGGGCTGATGAACTCGCTGTTCGGGGGCATGTTCGGCGCCGGGTTCATGAACCTCATCGTGCCCGACGCCACCGCCACCACCTGGGGCGCCTGGGTCGGCGCGCTGGCCGGGGCCTGGCTCAGCACCATCATCGGAGGCGGTGACCTGCCGATGAACAAGGGCGCGCTGATGATGTCGGGCGCCTACTGGGCCACCATGTTCATGGGCATCGTGGTCGCGGTCGTCGCCACCACCAACAAGAACACCGGCAACGTGCGCACCGGCGTCGACGCGCTGCTCATCTCGCCGGCGATCGGCGCGGGCGCGATGGCGCTGGCGCTGCTCAAGTTCAACCCCAGCACCGCGCAGATTCTCCGCGCCGACCTGTTCGGCACCGCGGCGGGCGGCCTGGTGCTGCTCATCTCGGCGCTGGTGCTGGGCGCGAACTTCGCCCACCCGGTGCCGTACATTCTCGCCGGCGTGGCCGCGGCGGGCGCCATCACCACGGTCAGCCTGCTGTGGGCCGAGGCCGCCGAGCCGCCGCCTCCGCCCGCCGAGAACCCCCCGCTCACGCCGGGGCAACCCGTGCCCGTCGGCTCGCCCAAGCCCGCCTACAAGGGCTGGTGGTAGGCGCGTCGCGGCTCAACCCTCGGCTGCCCCCGCGAAGAAAGCTCACCCTGAGCGAAGCGCGCCGCGCGCAGTCGAAGGGGGCCGCGAATCTCCTGCCACGCGAGCCCGGGCTGTTGAGCGGGGGGCGAGGCCCGAGCGCCGCTCTGCTCGGGGTAGAACGTGTACCGCAGCTCGACGTGGGCGAGCGCCACCGGCAGGCTGACGAAGGTGGCGAAGAGAATCAGCGGCCAGCTGATGCCCTCGAGCAGGTCGGCCCAGCCGTAGGTGGGCCCCCACGCTCCGGCGTCGGCGAACGCGTTGCCGCCCAGGCCGGCGCCGACGTGGAGCACCGGGGTGGCTGCGCCGGTGCCGAGCCAGGCGGCCCCGGCGCCGCCGCTGACCCACGCCACGGCCCAGGGCACCAGCAGGCCGCCGCCCGGCGCGAGCATCAGCTCGACGCGCAGCTGAAGGCCCAGCGCGCCGTTGCCCTTGTCGAGGCCGGCCTCACCCTCGGCGAGCAGGGCGATGGCGGGCGTGAAGTAGAGCGCGTCGAGCCGCTGAGGCGGGGGTAGCAGCGCGAAGCGCGGGCCGATGGCGCTGTTCACCGCGTTGCGCACGCCGAGGCGAACCGAGGTGCCCGCGACCGCTCCCCAGCGCGAGGTCGGCGCCGGCGGCTCGGGCGCGTCTTCGTCGATGAAGGCAGAGAGCGCGGTCAGCGCGAGCGCGAGCAGCATGCGTGCGCGTGGCTATACGCCTTTCTGGCCGCAGCGGTTGATGGTGCGACCGACAAATTGTCGGTGCGGCGGGGTGGGGCGCGCGCGAACTGCGCGAGAGCGCTGCCCGGCACCGCGCTTGCTCAACCCGCACCGCATGCGGACCTGGCCTCTTCGATTCAGCGGCGCGTACCTCGGTGCACTGGCGGTGATGCGGTTGATGTTCGTGAGCGAGGAGCCGGCGTCGCCGGCGCTCCCAGAGCCGGCGGGGGACGTGCTCGCGGTCATGGCCGACCCCGAAGATGCTCGCAGTGCTCGAAGGCCCGCCGCCCGCGAGAGCAGGCCTCGACGTCGCCGAGCTGGGGCGCCTGCTGAGGCTGCCGCGCCGTCAGGAGCTCCCGTCGGACCCGACACCAGCGGCGCCGGCAGCGAGCGCGCCCGTCGAGCTTCGGGTGTGCCAGCTGGGCCCCGGTGCCTATGAGATTGAGACTCCCGACCGGCTGGACGATATCGACCACGTTCGTGACACCGCGATGCAGGCCCGCATCGTGCCCGCCTTCAAAGACGGCGTGGCGATCGGCTTCAAGCTGTTCTCGATTCGGCCCGGCTCGCTCTACGCCCAGCTCGGCGTCGTGAACGGCGACATCATTCGCCGCATCAACGGCCACGACCTCAACAGCCCCGAGAAGGCGCTCGAGCTGTACTCGCAAATGAGACAGGCGACCCACTTCGACCTGATGCTCGAACGTGAAGGCCGCCTGCTCACCCAGACCTACGAGCTGATCAAGCCGCCGCGCGAGGGCTGGCGCTGTCGCCCTTCCACGTCTGCTTCTGGCCGTTGACGACGTACAGCACGTCGGCGGCGAGGCTCTTGTCGAAGGCGATGCGTGCGGCCTCGATCAGCACCGGCATGAACATCGACGGGCGCAGGAAGCCGATCTTCGGCTCGACGCCGGTCATCATCTTCCCCCACTCGAACAGAATCTGGCCGCCCTTCTTCTGCATCACGCGGGCAGACGCCTCTACGAAGATGGGGAAGCGCGTGTAGAACTTCGCCATCACCGCCGAGGCCTTGAAGTCCCAGCCGAACGCCTTCATCCACCGGCTCTCGTAGCGCTTGAGCCGCTTCTCGCTGAGATCGTTCGCGTCGAGCGCCGAGATCAGCTCTTCGGCGGCGAGCCACCCCGCATCCATCGCGGTGTGAATGCCTTCGCCGGTCAGCGGGTCGATGTGGCCGGCCGCGTCGCCGATCACCAGCATGTGGTCGTAGTAGCTCTTCACGTTCGCGCCCAGGCGCAGCGGGGCGCCCTGCATCTTCGCCACCTCGGCCTTGGGGCCGACCGCCTTGCTGATCAGCGGGTGCTCGCGCAGCAGCTTCTCGTGAATCTCGCGCAGGTCTTCGTTCTTCGCCTTGCCGCCCGGAATGATGTACGTGCAGAAGTTCACGTCGCCGTCGGCCTCTTTGAAGAGCGCGCAGTAACCCGGCATCAGGTCGGTCGTGTAGAACGCCACGCCGTCGGCCTGGAAGTTGTGGGTGCCCGCCTTGATGTACGCGCGGCTGCAGATGCCGTCGGGCGGGGGCACGCTGATGCCCAGCGTCTGAATCACGTGGCTGTGCGCGCCGTCGGCCGCCACCAGCGTCTTCGCCTCGAAGCTGGTGTTCGTGCCTTCCGCGCTGACCTGAATCGTCCACACCCCGCGCGACTTGTCGAGCGTCGCGCCGTTGAAGGTGTGGTGCTCGCGCAGGTCGGCGCCCGCCCGCTTGGCCGCCATCGCCATCTTCTCGTCGAGGTCCTTGCGCTTGACCGCGATCACCAGCCGCTTGCCCGAGTAGAACACCGAGTCGGCGATGAAGCCGCGCCCGCTCGGCGCCACCAGGCCGCCCAGCTGCGACCAGTTGCCCTTCTTCTCGGCCTCGAGCTCTTGCAGCACGCCCATCTTCGCCATGTGGTTCTGGGCGTTCAGGCACACCGCGTCGCCGCAGATCTTGTCGCGGGGAAACTTGCGCTTCTCGAGCACCAGCACCTTCTTGCCGGCCTTGGCCAGGTACCACGCACAGACCGCCCCGCTCGGACCCGCTCCCACGATGCACACGTCGAAGATCATGTCGTTGGCCTCCCTCTAAAAAGCGGTGCGGACCTACGCGCAACGGGCTTGCAACGCAAGGGGGACACGGCCACTCTTGGCGGGCTTGAAGCGCCGGCGCAAAGCGACAGCCAGGTCGTTACTCTACCGAGTCGTAGAGATAAGCAACGTCGACGAGGCGAGCCTCGGGCAGGCGGTGAACGAGATGGTGCAGAACGGTTGGAACTTCGACAACGTACACTTCGCGATGCGCGAGACCAGCAAGCGGCCCGCGATGGCGTTCGTGTTCTTCACCCGCATGGGTGACCCCTCCGAGCTGCAGAGCCGCCCGACCACCCACGCGCTCCCCCTGCCGGCCCACGACCCCTACCAGCGGCTGCGCGAGCTCGCCGAAGGAGGCGACGAATGAGCCTCAAGCTGGTGCGCGGCGACGAGTCGCCCGAGTTTCCCAAGGCCTCGCTCTTTCTGCGGGCCGGCGCGCGCCTGCTCGACGTGGCCATCGCCTGGCTCTTGTACGCCGGCACGGGGCCCGCCGGCATCGTGATGGCGCTGCTCTACATTCTCTTCGCCGACGCGATGATTCAGGGCCAGAGCCTGGGCAAGAAGGCGTTCGGGGTGAAGGCCATCTTCCTGCCCACCCGCGGCGGAGTGCGGCACCGCGACAGCGTGCTGCGCAACGCTCCGTTCGGGCTGGTGATCATTCTCTTCATGATGCCCGACCTGGGCCTCAAGGCGTTTCTGGGCGGCATCGTGGTGATCGGCGCCATCGAAGCGGTGCGCGCGATTCGCGACCCGCAGGGCCGCCGCCTGGGAGACCTGTGGGCCCAGACCCAGGTCATCGACGGCAAGGTGCCCGCGGGGCAGGGCGAGCTCATCGCTCGCGGGGCCGAAGAAGCACGCGCGACGGGGCGCGCCAACAAAGAATCTCCCGAGAGCTGAAGCTCGACCAAAGGGACCATGCGCATCGCGCTCACGCACAACCTGCGCCTGTCGGACGCGGAAGAAGAAGCCGAGTTCGACACCGAAGAGACCGTCAACGCGCTGGCCCAGGCCATCGAGCGCCTCGGGCATCGCCTCGAGCGCTTCGAGGTGAGCGGGCCCGCCTCGCGCACCGTCTCGCAGCTCGAGGCCTACTCGCCCGACCTGATCTTCAACACCGCCGAGGGCCGCCGCGGCCGCTTCCGCGAGGCGTTCTACCCCGCGCTGTTCGAAGAGCTCGGCATTCCCTACACGGGGTCCGACGCGTACGCGCTGGCGGTCACCCTCGACAAGCAGCTCACCAAGATGATTCTGCGCGAGCACGGGGTGCGCACTCCGGGCTGGCAGTTCGTCGAGCGCTTCAGCGACTTGAAGCCCGAGGCGCTGCACTTCCCCTGATGGTGAAGCCCAACTTCGAGGGCTCGAGCAAGGGCATCACCCAGGAGTCGGTGGCCGAGAACGTCGAAGAGCTGAAGCAGAAGGTGAAGGCCGCGCTCGAGGCGTGGCCCGCCGGCGTGCTGGTCGAAGAGTTCATCGTCGGTCGCGATCTGACCGTGCCGTTTCTGCAGAGCGTCGACAACGACTTCGGCGGCGTGCTCACCCCGTGCGAGTACGTCATCGACAGCAAGCGCGCCGGCGACCGCAAGTACCGCATCTACGACTACGAGCTGAAGACGAAGCTCGAGGGCGCGGTGAGCGTGAAGGCGCCCGCCAACGTCAGCCAGGAAATGAGCGACCGGGTGCGCACCACCGCCAAGGCGGTGTTCGACGTGCTCGACATTCGCGACCTGGGGCGCATCGACTTCCGCCTCTCCGACGCCGGGGTGCCGTACTTTCTCGAGATCAACGCGCTGCCCTCGCTCGAGCCGGGCGCCGGCATCTACTCGGCCGCGGCGCTCGAGGGGCTGCACTTCGACGCGGTGATCGGCGCGGTGATCGACAGCGCGGCGAAGCGCCACAAGATCAAAGAGACCACCCGCTCGTCGCGCAAGCCGACCCGCAAGGGCCCGCTGCGCGTCGGCTTCACCTTCAACGTCAAGCGCATCAAGCCCACCTTCGATGCCGCCGAAGACTCCGAGGCTGAGTACGACTCGCCCTCGACGCTGCAGGCGATACGCGAGGCGATCGCCAGCTGGGGCCACGAGGTGGTCGATCTCGAGGCGACGCCCGAGCTGCCGGCGCTGTTGGGCAGCGGCCCGGTCGACATCGTGTTCAACATCGCCGAGGGCTTTCGCGGGCGAAACCGCGAGGCGCAGGTGCCGGCGCTGCTCGAGCTGCTCGACATTCCCTACACCGGGTCCGACCCGGCCACCCTCTCGCTCGCGCTCGACAAGGCGCTGGCCAAGAAGATCGTTCGCCAGGCGGGCATTCACACCCCCAACTTCCAGCTGATGACCACCGGCAAAGAGCGGCTCGACAAGCAGTTCGACCGCTGGCCGCTGATGGTGAAGCCGGTCGCCGAAGGCTCTTCGAAGGGCGTGCTCAAGAAGAGCGTCTGCACCAGCGAGGCCGAGGTGCGCGAGGTGGTGCGCGAGATGGTGGGCAAGTACCAGCAGCCCGCGCTCATCGAAGAGTTCATCGGCGGGCGCGAGTTCACCGTGGGCCTGCTGGGCGAGCGGCGCCCCAAGGTGCTGGCCCCGATGGAGATCGTCTTCCTCGACAAGACCGACAAGACCCCGGTCTACAAGTTCGAGGACAAGCTCGAAGAGAACGACCGCATCAAGTACGAGGTGCCGGCCAAGCTCGACCCCAAGCAGCTCGAGCAGCTGCGCGCGGCTGCCCGCGGCGCATTCATGGTGCTCGGCGCGCGCGACGTGGCCCGCATCGACTTCCGCATGGACGACAAGGGGCGCTTCTACTTTCTCGAGTGCAACCCGCTGCCCGGCCTCACCCCGGGCTGGAGCGACCTGGTGCTGATCGCCCAAGGCGAGGGCATGGACTACCGCACCCTGATCGGCGAGATCCTCTCTGGGGCGATTCGCCGCTACAAAGAGCGCGAGGCCAAGAAGAGCTCGACCGCCGAGCGCAGCCTGCACGCCGGCTCACCCACGCCGCCGCGCCCCTCGACGCCCGACGCGCCCCCCGTCAACTGACCAGGGCCGCGCATCGACGGCTCGGCACGGGCACCGGCACGCCTCACGACACCCGTCAGACGATCACGTTCCTCGTCGCACGTTCACCTCAGGCGTGCCCGTGCCGGTGCCCGAAGCACGGTCAGGCGCCGACGGCTACCTCGGGCCAGTCTTCTCGCGCTCCAGCTCGACCGTGTGCCTGCGCTCGGTCGCTTCGATGCGAAACCGGCGGGAGATCGACCGGTGGCCCTGCAGCTCGAAGCGCAGGTCGACCACCTCACCGCGCGCGCCCACCAGCGTCACCGGAGCCGTGCCCACCCGCACCGCGTCTCGGTACACCTCTGCGCCCGGGGGCACGCTGTCGACGGTGAGCTGGCCCTTCTCGCCACGCTCGGGCGCCGCGGGCTGCTCGACCGGCTCGCGCGCGTTCAAGTACGCCGCGCCCAGCACCCCCGCCAGCCCGGCGGCGAGAAACGAGGCCAGAAAGAGCAGGGCGATGCGCTTGCCCTGGCCTTCGCGCGCGCGGGGGCGCGAGACGGGCGGCCCGTCCATCGGCTCGGTCACGGCGCGCGACGGCATCGCCGCGGCCTCGAGCGATTCGCGCGCTCGTTCGGCCCCCGGGGGAAACGGGCCGCTCATCGGCGGCGTGGTGTCGGGCGGCGCCGGCCGTGGAGCCACCGCGTCGGCCTCGGGCCGGGTGCCGCCGCGAGGCAGCGGAGCGCTGGGCAGCGGCATCATCACCGAGTGCGGCCCCGAGTCTGCGACCGGCTTGGGCCCGGTGGCACGCTCGCGGTGCGTGAACGGCTCGAGCCGCTCGACCACGTCGTGCATCGTGGCGGGCCGGTCGCCGGGCTTCTTCTGCAGCAGGTGAAAGACGAGCTGCTCGAGCTCGGGCGCCACCGGCGGCTCGACCGGCCCGGGGGCCAGCGGCGGCGGCGCAGCGGTCATCTGCATCGACATCAGCTGCGACGGCGAATCGCCCGCGAACGTCGGCCGCCCGGTGAGCAGCTCGTAGAAGATGAGGCCCAGCGAGTAGATGTCGGTGCGCGCGTCGACCGGCAGCCCCGCCGCCTGCTCGGGGCTCATGTACTGCGGGGTGCCGACCACCGTGCCGACCTGGGTCAACCCGCCGCCGCCCGGGTGCGCTTCGCTGACCTTGGCGATGCCGAAGTCGAGCACCTTGACGAAGTCGGGCTGGCCGGGCCGCTGCAGCAGCATCACGTTCTCGGGCTTGAGATCGCGGTGCACGATGCCGCGGTCGTGCGCCGCCATCAGCGCCCGCCCGATCTGAATCGCCACGCTCGCCGCGCGCAGCTGCGCGAACGCGCCGTCTTCGCGCAGGTGGGCCGCGAGCGTGAGCCCGTCGAGCAGCTCCATCACGAAGAAGAAGCGCCCGTCGCCCGTGCGCCCGAAGTCGGAGATGTCGACGATGTTGTGCTGGCCGATGCGGCTCGAGGCCACCGCCTCGCGCTTGAAGCGGGCCACGAAGTCGGCGTCTTTCGACAGGTCGGCCAGCATCACCTTCACCGCCACCGGCTTGTGCAGCTCGACGTGCTCGGCCTCGTAGACCTCGCCCATGCCGCCAGCGGCGATGCGCTTGACGATGCGGTAGCGGTTCTCGATCAGGTCGCCGGCCTCGAGCTGGCCCCGGCTGCGGGCGGCGCGGCGCGCCAACGTCTTGGCCACCACCACCGACGGCGGTACCGCGTCACCCGCCGGAGCGGTGGGCAGCGCGTCGTCGCGCCGCAGCGGGCGGGCGCCGCTGGTCTTCATCATCGTGCCCGAGCCGTCCGAGCCGCTCTCTCTCACCGACAGGTCGACCTCGCCCACCCGCAAGAAGGTGCCGCCCACCAGCTGGCTTTCCCACGTGCGGTTGCCGTCGACGCGCACCGAGCCCGAGCCGGCGATGTCGCGCACCCACCAGGTGCCGTCGTGCTCGCGCAGCACCTCGACGTGCTTGGGCTGCACGCCTCGACCTTCGATGCGCACCGCGCACGAGGCCCCGCTGCCGATCTCGAAGCGCTCCGCCGGGAAGGGGATGATGCGGTTCCCCCAGATGAGCTCGAGCTGCGGCACCTTAGGTCACACCTTCGCGCTCACCGGTAGTCGTCCGGGTTCATGCCCAGCTCTTCCAACCACCGGTAGAGCTGCCGCGGGTAGCTCTCGAGCTCGCGGGCCGCTGCCGCCACCGAGCCGCCGTTCTTCTCGAGCACCTTCTGCAGCTCTTCCCTGGTGGGCACCCAGCCGCGCGGCCGGGCCGCCATCGCGCCGGTCTTGCGCTTGCGCATCGGCTCTTCGGAGCCGGGCGGGGTGGTGCTCGAGAGCCCCTCGAGCTTCTCGAGGTGCACCGTGTCGTGCCCCACCGCCGCGCGGCGCAGCACGTTGCGCAGCCCGCGCACGTTGCCCTTCAAGGGGTCGAGGTACAGCTCGCGCGCGGTCAGCGGCGCGATGGTGGCGCTCTTCACCCCCGCGTCTTCGAGCAGCGCCTTGATGATGATGCCGAGGTCTTCTTTGCGCTCGCGCAGCGGGGGCGGCTTGAGCACGAAGCCGGCCAGGCGGTGCACCAGGTCTTCGCGAAAGCCCTCTTCCGACTCGAGCACCGAGCGGTTGGTGGCGGCGATGAAGCGCACGTCGACGTGCTGGCCTTCTTTGGCGCCCAGCGCGGTGACGTAGCGGGTCTCGAGCACGCGCAAGAGCCGCGCCTGGCTCGAGGCCGAGAGGTTGCCCACCTCGTCGAGAAACAGGGTGCCCTTGTTGGCCCGAACGATCTCGCCCGCGCGGGCCTCGGTGGCCCCGGTGAACGCGCCCTTCTCGTGGCCGAACAGCGTCGACTCGAACAGCGTCTCGGGTATCGCGCCGGCGTCGACCGCGACGAACTGCCCCCTGCGCCCCGACACCTGGTGCAGCGCGCGCGCGAGCACGTCTTTGCCGGTGCCGGTCTCGCCGACCAGCAGCACCGGCTCGGTGGTCTTGGCGGCGCGCGCCCCGGTGAGCAGCTGCTCGCCGAACAGTGGAGACACGGTGCGCAGCTCGCCCAGCGTGGTGCCGCCGATCAGCTTCGCCGCCAGCGAGGCCTTCACCGTGCGCCAGGTGAGCAGGGTGCGGCCGACCTCGAGCAGGTCTCCCTCGCGCAGCTCGATCGGCTCGGGGCCGACCTTCTCGCCGTTCAAGAAGGTGCCGTTGGAAGAGCCCAGGTCTTTCACCAGCACCAGGTTGCCTTTGGCCTCGAGCTGGGCGTGCTGCCCCGACACGCGGCCGTCTTCGAGCGTGAAGGTGGTGCCGTGCAGGCTGTTGGTCTCGCCGCGGCCGATCACCAGCTTTTCCGAGTGCCAGGCCCAGGGCGGCACGGGGGCCTCGAGCAGCCGATCGCAGTTGAAGACCCGGTAGAGGAGCTTGAGCTCGAGCTCCCGCGCGCTGCTCGACTGTTCGCGAATCGTGCCCGCCATGGTCTGGTCGCCCCTATATCGCTTTGAGGTCTATTGGTCACAGCAAGCGCGCCAGAGAAGGTGCTAATGCGTGCCTCGTGGCCAAAGCACCCGAGGAAAAACGCCACCGCGCGCGAGATCTCGACCTGCCGCTCGGCCGCTTTGCGCCGGGCAAGCACAACGCCATCACCGACGTCGAAGGGGTGCAGGTCGGGCACAGCACCATCATCAAGGGCGAGGGCAAGCTGAAGGTCGGCGAGGGGCCGATTCGCACCGGCGTCACCGCCATTCTCCCCAACGAAGCCAACATCTTCATGGACCGGTTGGCCGGCGGCGCGTTCGTGCTCAACGGCGCGGGCGAGGTGAGCGGCCTGACCCAGGTCGTCGAATGGGGCCTGATCGAGACGCCGATTCTGCTCACCAACACGATGTCAGTGGGCGCGGTCTCCGACGCAGTGGCGCGGTACATGGTCGAGAAGCACCCCGGCATCGGCGAAGAGCACGACGTCATCATTCCCGTGGTGGGTGAGTGCGACGACTCGTGGCTCAACGACATCGCCGGCCACCACGTCACCGAGAAGCACGTGCGCGAGGCCATCGCCCAGGCCAAAGGTGGCCCGGTCGCCGAAGGAGCCGTCGGCGGCGGCACCGGCATGATCACCTGCGACTTCAAGGCCGGCATCGGCACCAGCTCGCGCAAGCTGCCCGAGGTGTTCGGCGGCTACACCCTGGGCGTGCTGGTGATGAGCAACTTCGGCAAGGTGCACAACCTGCGGGTGGCGGGCATGCCGGTGGGCGAGGTGCTGGCCGAGAAGCTCAAGAACTCTCCGCGCCGCGAGCACAGCTACGGCTCGCTCATCGGCGTGGTGGCGACCGACGCGCCGCTGCTCAGCCATCAGCTCAGCCGCCTGTGCAAGCGGGTGGCGCTGGGCATCGGGCGGGTGGGCTCGTACGCCGCGCACGGCAGCGGCGAGATCGTGGTGGGGTTCTCGACCGCCAACGTGATTCCGCGGCGCACCCGCAAGATGGTCTACAAGATGAAGATCCTCTTGGATCAGCGCCTCGACCCTCTCTACGAGGCGGTGATGGAGGCCACCGAAGAGGCCATTCTGAACTCGATGTGCATGGCGTCGTCGATGACCGGGGTGAACGGCAACTTCGTGCCCGCCCTGCCGCTCGACGAGGTGCGCCGCTTCGTCGACGCCACCCGGCCCATCTTCGCCAGCGTGAACAAGAAGCCGCACCAGTCGACCTTCCCCGCGCGCTCGCAGAAGCCCACCGACATCGACAAAGAGGGCAACGTGAAGGTCTCCGAGGCCGCGCCCACCGCGGTGCGCAGCGCCGAAGGCATTCCCTATCCAACGCGTGGTGGACCCGAAGGCGGCTGACTGCTAGACGCGGCGCCCCTATGGCACGAAGCAAGAGCAAGCACGTTCGCGTCCGTTCCCGCATCCGCGTCCGCTGGAAGAAGCGTCTCGAGCGCAAGAAGGCGAAGGCCGCGGCCACCGCCTCTTCCGGCAAGAAGAAGTAGCCACCCGGCCGAGGGCAACACCCGCCTCGACCCGAACCGCCGGCGCGTCAGTATCGCGCGCCGGTGAAGCGCCGCGTCTCGAGACAGGCGCTGCTCTCGCGCGTCAACAGCCCGCCGACCAGCCCTTCGTCGCCGGCGTCAGGCCCCGACGCGGGCTTGTACGTGCCGCGCAGCGAGATGAGGCCCGAGCTGCCCAGCATCTGGCCGTTCAGTGAGAACTGGTACGTGTCGTAGAGCGTGCCCCCGAGCGCCACCCCGTCGACCGCGGTGTGCAGCACCGAGCCCTCGCGGGTGAAGGCGAGCGTCGAGGGGGGCGCTGCGGGCGTGCCGCCGTCGCACGCCTGCTCGGGCGCGAGGTACTGCAGAAACCAGGTGCCCTCGATGGGCGGGCAGGTCGAGCAGGGCTGCGTGTCGCCGCACCCCGACCCAGTCACCATCATCACCACCACCGCCGAGATCGCCGTGCGCCCGTTCATTGCGCGCGTACACTAGCGTCATGCTCCCGGGTGAAGTCGAGGCTCTGCTCCCCTCCAGCGGCACGGTGGTGTTCGACGCCGACGGCACGCTGTGGCGCGGCGACGTGGGTGACGAGCTGGTGCGCGACCTGGGCCACTTCGACGAGTACCAGCGTCGGGTGCACGCCGACCCCATCGCCGGCTACACCTGGGCGGCCGAGATTCTCTTCGGGCTCGAAGAGGCCGAGGTGCTCGAGCGCTGCACCCGGCTCTTCGCCCGGCAAGAGGTGTTCGGCTTCGTGCGCCCGCTGCTGCAGCGGCTCGAAGGGGCCCAGGTGTTCATCGTCTCGGCGAGCCCGCGCTGGGCGGTGCTGCCCGGCGCCGCCGCGCTGGGCATCGCCCCCGAGCGGGTGATCGCCGTCGACGCACCGGTGAGCGGCGGCCGCATCGGCCGGGTGCGAACTCCGATTCCCTGCGGCGAGGGCAAGGTGCACCACCTCGAGACCCTCGGGCTCGAGCCGGTGCTCGCCTTCGGCAATGGCGACCTCGATGCCCCGATGCTGCGCCATGCCCGGGCGGCGGTGGTGGTGGCCCCGCACGGCGGGCCCGACAACCATCTGGTGCAGCTCGCGGTCGCTCGACGCTGGCCGATCTTGCGCGGGTGATCTGAAGTAAGGCAAAAGCACTCTCGAAGATGCGCCTTCACCCCGGTCTCGTCGTCGCGCTCGCGCTGAGCTTCGGTTCGGTGGCGTACGCCCAGCGGGTGGTGATTCTCGACATCGAGGGCGACAAGGGCGGCAAGCTGCGCACCCAGGTCGAGTCGGCGCTGAAGAAGGCCGACACCGTCGAGGTGGTGCCGCTCGAGAAGTACAAAGCGGCGGCGGGCAAGAAGAAGCTCAAGGGCTCGTCGGCGATGACGCCCGCCGCGCTGAGCAAGGTGGCGCGCGGTCTCAAGATCGACGCGGGCGTGGGTGGCGAGCTGGGCAAGAAGTTCGACGTGCAGATCTGGGACTCGGGCGGCCAGCAGCTGTGGACCAAAGAGCTCAAGGTGAAGAACGGCATGCTGTCGGCCGACTTCGCCGGCAAGCTGGCCAAGGCCATCACCGCCGCCGCCAAGACCGCGCCCCACGCTGAAGAAGAAGAAGAGGGCGGCGAGGTCTCTACCGACGAAGAGGCCAGGGTCGCGCCCGCGCCGCAGCCCGGAGAAGAGAAGCCGGCCGAAGAGACCAGCCCGGCGCCCCCGCCGCCCAAGCGCGAGGTGGCCGACGACGAGGCGGCGCGGCGCCGCGCCGAGGAGCAGGCCGAAGAGCGCGCCGCGCAGGGGGCGGTCGAGCCCGAGCGCGATCAAGACCTCGAGCAAGAGGGCAAGAAGATCAAGAACCACATCGGGCCCAAGGGCATCTCGCTGTGGCTCGCCGGCACCACCACCTGGCGCTACTACTGCGCGCGCCCGGGCGTGCAGAGCTGCGGCGAGTACGACACGCTGGGCGACCCCAAGCCGCAGGGCGACATCGTCGATTTCAAGCCGCAGGTCCCCTACGCCGGCTTCTACGTGCAGGTAGACCTGTTCCCGCTCGCCTGGTTCCTCGACAACTTCCTGCAGGGCATCGGGGTGGTGGGCAGCTTCGGCCTGGGCTTCTCGCTGACCAACGTGACGGTCGAGTCGCCCGCGGGGCCGTCGACGCCCAAGCAGGTGGTCTCGACCGACCGCACGTGGACGGCGGCGCTCGCCTACCGGTACTACTTCTCGTTCAACCCGAACGACAAGGCGCCCGCCGTCGGCTACGCCGGGGTGCGGTTCGGCCTCGCCGGGCGGGTGTTCGAGATCGACGCCAAGGCCCAGGTGCCGCTGCCGGGCGCGAACCGCTTCTACCCCTTCGTGGCGCTCGACGTGGCGGTGCCGATCATCAAGTACTTCGGCGTCGAGGCCTCGGCGCAGTACTTCATCTCGCCCAAGCCCGGCCCCGACGAAATCGCCGGCTACGGCGACGCGTCGTCGCCCAGCGGTGGCGCCAGCGGCACCGGCTTTCAGCTCGAGGGCGGCTTCGCCGGCACCATCTGGGGCCCGGTCGGCTACCGGCTGCGCGCGCGCTACACCCCGTACACCGACCACTTCTTCGGCATGGGCCAGAAGTGGGTCTACACCACCCAGGGCGCGGCGTTCGAAAGCTACGTGACGGTCATCTGGGGCATCACCGCCTCGTTCTGACCTTTCGGCCGTTGACTCTTCGCACCCCGTTCTCTAAGGGGAGCGCCCCGGCCGGCCGTATTCCCGCTCGAAGGAAAAACCTTTCCATGACCCGCTCACTTTTGGCTGCTGTCGCGGTCGTCGCGCTCTGTGCCTGTCCTCCTTCCGTGCCGACTCCCGACGGCGGCGGAGACGACGGCGGCGGTAACCCCAACCCTGTCGACAAGTGCAGCGGCGGCTGCGCGGTGAACCAGGTGTGCGACCCCGACCGGGTGTGCCGCGACGGCTGCCGTGGCACCTGCGACGGCGGCTCGTTCTGCGCGGCGCTCGACGCCGGCGAGAGCTACGAGTGCCAGACCGTGTTCACCAGCTGCGGCACCACCGCGTGCGAAGAGGGCCAGGTGGCCTGCCTGGGCGGCGCCTGCACCTGCCTGGGGCCGGCGCGCGGCACCTTCGACAGCTGCTTCGGCGACCCGCGCTTCCCCGGCGCGGGCTCGGTGTGCGGCGCCAACGGCACCTGCACCGCCCCCAAGCGCTACCAGCAGTGCAAGACCGACGGCACGCCCTGCGCCAACAACACCACCTGCCAGCCGGTGTTCGGCGCGTCGCTCGCGGTGTGCACCAAGGCGTGCTCCGCCATGACGGCGTGCGACCGGGGTGAGATCTGCAGCGGGCAGGGCTGCCTGCCCTCGGGCCTGTTCAACGGTCAGGAGTGCGCCATTCAGTACGACGCCGGCGTGGTCGACGACGCGGGCATGCACGTGCTGTCGTTTCAGACGGTCACCGTGGGCAGCAAGTGCCTGATGCGCGGCACCGACATGGGCGGCACCCCCACCGAGATCGAGCCCAGCGGCACCTGCAACTACGCGTTCTTCTACTTCGCCGATCAGGGCCCCTTCACCTTCGCCACCTGCCGCCCGCCGGGCGGGGCACCCGAGAACGGCCTGTGCGAGGCCGACCCGTCGATCACCGCGCAGGCGACCCAGTGCGGCACCGGGCTCGAGTGCGCCGGCATGCGCGGCGGCACCAAGGGCGTCTGTCTGCGCACCTGCAACGCGCTGCCGCCCTCGGTCACCTACCCGAGCCCGCAGCCGGCCTGCCCGATGGACGAGTCGTGCATCAACCTCTACCGGCGTGAAGACACCGGCCACGACGGCGCGCTGCTCGGCGTCTGCACCAAGAAGTGCAACGTGTTCGACGCGGCGAAGAACTCCTGCGCGAACTACGGCACCACCCCTGCGGTGTGCGTGCCGACCAACGCCGACGGGCGGGTGGTGGTCACCACCGACGGCTCGGGCGTCTGCATTCCCAAGCGGGAGACCACCGCGGCGCTCGACATGCCGTGCGATCAGACCGACCCGTTCAAGGGCTCCTCGTGCGGCAGCGGTCAGGTGTGCCCGCCGGCCGGCTACGCGGTCGCGCCGGTCTGCACCCAGCTGTGCGACACCAGCTGCACCGGCACCAACCCTCCCGCGCGCTGCGCCACCGAAGTCAACGCCACCTGCCCGACGGGCAAGACCTGCCGCACGGTCACCAGCACCAGCGGCGCGCGCGTCGGCTTCTGTCAGTAAGAAAAGCGCGCGAAGCGAACCGAAGAGGCCGTCGCAGAGCAACCCTCTGCGGCGGCCTCTTCGCATTCACACACCTGAGCCTCAGACCGAGATCAGCCCCTTGCGAATGCCCTCGGTCACCGCCTCGACCCGATTGGTGACCTCGAGCTTGCGGTAGATGTGCTCGAGGTGGGTGCGAATGGTGGCCTTCGACAGGCTGAGCAGCTTGGCCGCCTCGGAGTTCGACACGCCCTTGGCGATCAGCTGGAGAATCTCTTTCTCGCGATCGGACAGCGGCTTGAGCTCGGGCTCACCGACCGGCAGCGCGGCCGGCTCGGTCTCGCCTGGCACCCCGACCCGGAAGTGCTTGAGCAGCCGCCGCGCCAGGTTGGGCTGAATCACCGTACCGCCGGCGCGCACCTCTTTGATCGCTTCGATGATGCGATCGGCAGGGGTGCCCTTGAGCAGGTAGCCCGAAGCCCCGGCCTTCACCGCCTCGAGCACTTTGTCCTCTTCGTCGAAGATGGTGAAGATGAGTATCTCGACCTGGGGAATGGTGGCCTTCACCACCCGGGTCACGTCGATGCCGCTCATGCGCGGCAGCCCCAGGTCGAGCAGCAGCACGTCGGGCTTGATGCGGGGCACCTCTTCGACCGCGGTCTCGCCCGAGAGGGCGGTGCCGACGATGGTGACCTCGCGGCTCGACTCGAGCAGCTTGAGCTGGTTCTTGAGGATCTTGGTCTGGTCCTCCACCACGTAGACCCGAATGGGCGCCTGCGGAGCCGGAGAAGGAGAGGGAACGCTTTCGTCCATGCGGGGCTCCGTTGAGAGGGTGAAACGCTAGACCGGTACCGAGAAGGAGATCTGCGCGCCTTTGCCCGGCGCGGAGTCGATGATCACCTGACCGCCGACCTTCATCGCGCGCTCGCGCATGTTGATGAGCCCGTAGTGCCCGGCCTTCGAGCCGTTGGTCTCGAAGCCCTTGCCGTCGTCGCGCACCGACAGGTCGACGCTCGACAGCCCGAAGTGCAGCTTCACGTCGATGGCCTTGGGCTGGGCGTGCTTGGCCGCGTTCGACAGGCACTCTTGGAGCACCCGAAACAGCGCCAGCTGCTTCTCGGGCGCCAGCTTGGCGAGCGAGGTGCCCCCGCGCTGGAAGCGAATCTCGAGCTGGGTGCGCTCGCGAAAGGTCTTCACGTAGTCTTCGAGGCCGACCCCCAGGTCGAAGTCTTCTCGCATCATGCGCAGGTTGCGCCGCAGCTCTTCGATCGACTCTTCGGCCGAGGCCTTGAGCTCGACGATCTCTTTGAGCAGCGCCTCGTCTTTGTCCTTCGCGAGCGAGAGCAGGTACTCGCTCTGGATGATCAGCGAGCTCAATGACGCGCCCAGGCCGTCGTGAATCTCTCGCGCCAGCCGGTTGCGCTCTTCGACCACCGCCAGCTCTTTCAGGTCACCCTGCAGCTCGATCACCTCGCGGTGCGCCGAGACCTCGCGCTCGTTCAGGTACACCAGCACGTAGATGATGATGAAGTTGAGGGCGAGGTACCACAGCAGGGTGAGCACCTCGACCGCGGTGGGCGAGCGGTTGAGCAGCTGATCGATGCGGGTGGTGATCAGCAGCGCGAGCAGCGGCGGCAGAATCGCCAGCGGCTTGGGGAACAGAATCGCGAACAGGGTGGTGAACAGCAGCTGGGTGGCGAGCAGCGGGCTCTGCAGGCCGCCGCCGCGAATGATCAGGTACACCATGATCATCAGGTCGCAGCACAGGGTGACGTAGGTGACGATGCGGCCGGCGCGCGGGTTCTCGAGCACCAGGTAGTTCGCGATGCTGTACATCAGCATGGCGAAGTAGCCGCCGAAGGCCCCCGGGCCGGTGAGCGCGAAGTACCGGCTCCAGATCGGCACCGCCAGAATCAACAGCCCCAGGGTGAGGAACATCATGCGCGCGTAGAAGAGGGCGCGCGCGCGGGCGACGAAGCGCTCCTGCATCCAGCTGGTGTTGGCCTGGTCGGTCGACAGATCCTGGGTGAGGTGGCGGCGCTCGAGCACCGCGCGAACGCGGGCGCGGCGATCGTCGGAGGCCGGGTCTCCGCTCGACGGAATCGTCGGTTCGAGCACGGTCAAAGTGTATGCGGTATAGGCACCGCCATGTTGATTGGGAATACGCCGATCGCCCGACTCCAGCGCGTGGGCAGCGGGTGCGTGTTCCTCAAGCTCGAGACCTTCAGCCCCAACGCCACCTACTTCGACCGGGTGGCGTGGGCGCTGTGCGAGCAGGCCCGGCTGCCCGAGGGTACGCAGGTGCGCGAGGCCGGCAACGGCGCGATGTGCGTGGCGGTGGCCGCGCAGTGCGCCGCGCGCAAGCTGCAGCTCACCTGCTGGCTCAGCGAAGACGCGTCGATCGAGGTGCGCCAGGCGCTCGACCGGTGGGGCGCGAAGCTGCACCTCACCCCGTTCGACCTGGGAGCCGAGGGCGCCCGCCTCGCGGCGCGCGAAGCGGGCAAGGTGCTCTCCGAGACTTTTCCTTCGGTGCGGCTGCAGGTCGCGCACCTGCTGGGCCGCGAGCTGACGGCGCAGGTGAAGCAGGGCGAGGGGCGCATCGACGCGTTCGTGGCGGGCTGCGGCACCGGAGCCACCCTGAGCGGAGTGCTCAGCGAGCTCAAAGCGGCCTGGCCGATGATCGAAGGGGTGGCGGTGCAGCCCTCGAAGAGCCCGGTGATCGACCACGGCATCTGGAAGCCGCACCGCCAGCCCGGCAACACCCCCGGCCCCAAGGTGCCGCTGCTCGACCGAACCCTGGTCTCGCGCACGATGGACGTGAGCGATACCGATGCCTGGGAGATGCGGGCCCGGCTGGGAAGAGAAGAGGGAATTCTGCTCTCGGTGGCCTCGGCGGCCTCGGTCTGCGCGGCCGAGCGGCTGGTGAACGAGAAGGGGGGCGACTGCCGCGTGTACGCGCTGGCGGTCGATACCGGCGAGCGCGACTTCTCGCTCGAGCCCCCGCCCGCCCCGCAGAGGTCCTTCAGCTGACCTTGCGCCCCCGCCGCCTCGACGGAGCCAGCGCGTTGTAACCACGGGCACGATGCGCGTGCTCATCGTCGGCGTCGGAGGTCTGGGGTGCCCCGCGGCGCTCGCGCTGCACGGCGCGCACGCGCTCACCCTGGTCGACCACGACGTGGTCGAGCGCTCGAACCTGCACCGGCAGGTGCTCTACGGCCCCGAAGACCTGGGCCGGCCCAAGGCCGAGGTGGCAGCGCGCAAGCTGCCCGGCGCGACGGCGCTGCAGGAAAAGGTCACCGCCGAGAACGCGCCCGAGCTCTTTCGCGCCCACGACGTGGTGCTCGACGGCACCGACGGGGCCACCACCAAGCTGATGCTGAGCGACGCGGCGGTGCAGACCGGAGTGCCGCTCGTCTACGGCGGGGTGTTGAAAGAGCAGGGCCAGGCGATGGTGATTCGGCCCGGCGGGCCGTGCCTGCGCTGCCTGTTCGAAGGCGCGACGGAAGGGCCCACCTGCGCGCAGGCCGGAGTGCTGGGCACCGTCGCCGGGGTGGTCGGCTTCAAGCAGGCCGAGCTCTGCGTCAGCCTCGCGGCCGGGCTGCACACCTTCGACGGCAAGAGCCTGAAGTGGAGAGCCGTCGAGGTGCGCCGCGCGGCCGACTGCCCGAGCTGCCCGGCGAGCGTCGACATCACCCGAGAGGTCTGCCCGATGACCTACGTGCGGGTGAAGCTGGCCCTCGAGAAGCTCGAGAAGGGGCGGCTGCTCGAGGTGTGGCTCAAGGGTGAAGAGCCGCTCAAGAACGTGCCGCAGTCGGCGCGCGAAGAGGGGCACCAGGTGCTCGACCTCACCCCGCACGGAGACCGCTCGCGCCTGCTGCTGAAAGTGGGGTAATGACGCACCATGGCAACTGTGCGAATTCCCACTCCGCTGCGCACCTATACCCAGAACCAGGCCGAGGTGAAGGCCGGGGGTAAGACGGTCGGTGAGGTGCTCAAGGCGCTCGAGTCGAGCGCGCCCGGCATCGGCACGCGCTTGTTCGACGAGAAGGGGGCCTTGAAGCGCTACGTGAACGTCTTTCACAACGACGAAGACATTCGCTTCTTGAAAGACCTCGACACCCCGGTCGCCGACGCCGACACGCTGTCGATCATTCCCGCCATCGCCGGGGGATGAGCCTCACCGAAGACCAGATCGCGCGCTACGCGCGGCAGATTCTCACCATCGGCGGCGCGGGCCAGGAGAAGCTGTGCGCGGCGGTCGCCGACGTCGACCCCGGCTCGCTGGTCGGCCGCTACCTCGCTGCCGGCGGCACCCGCCTCGGGCCGGGTGGGGCGCGGCCGTGCGAAGCCTGCGTGCGCGAGCTCGGAGACCACCCGCTGGTAGCGCTCTCGTTTCAGCGCGCGGTGCTGACCGGCGCCTGCCCGAGGCACCCGTGAGCGCGGCGCGGTCGATCTCCGAGCTGGTGGGCAACACCCCGCTGCACGAGCTCGCAGCGCTCACCCGAGACATGCCCGGGGTGCGCATCTTCGCCAAGTGCGAGTTCTACAACCCCGGCGGCAGCGTGAAAGACCGCGCTGCGCTGCAGATGCTCAAAGACGCGCGGCCGCAGGCCGGGCAGGTGGTGATCGACTCGACCAGCGGCAACACCGGCATCGCGCTGTCGTGGCTGGGCGCGGCGCTGGGCCTCAAGGTCGCGCTGGTGCTGCCCAGCAACGTGAGCGCGGCGCGCAAGCGCATCAGCAAGGCCTACGGCGCGCAGCTCATCTACTCGGACCCGCTCGAGGGCAGCGACGGGGCGATTCGCCACCTGCGCCGCCTGGTCGACGCCGAGCCGGGCCGCTACCACCACCTCGACCAGTACTCGAACCCGTCGAACCCCAAAGCGCACTACCTCACCACCGCGCCCGAGATCTGGGCGCAGACCGAAGGCCGGGTGACGCACTTCGTGGCCGGCCTGGGCACCAGCGGTACGGTGATGGGCACCGGCCGCCGCCTCAAAGAGCTGAACCCCAGGGTGCAGATCGTGGCGGTCGAGCCGCTCGAGCCGATGCACGGGCTCGAGGGCTTGAAGCACATGCCCAGCTCGATCGTGCCGCCCATCTACCAGCCCCAGGTGCACGACGAGAAGCTCTCCATCGCGACCGACGAAGGCTGGGACATGAGCGACCGGCTGCTGAAGGAAGAGGGTCTGGCGGTGGGCCACAGCTCGGGCGCCAACGTGGCCGGCGCGCTGAAGCTCGCGCAGCGCCTGGTGGAAGCGAAGCAAGACGGAGTCATCGTCACCGTGTTTCCCGATCGCGCCGACCGCTACTTCGAGCCCCGGCGCTGGGAGAAGACCTTCTCATGGCCGTGATCGACACCATCGCTGCGCACGTCGAGTCGCTGTACCCCGAAGAAGGCTGTGGGCTGGTCTTCGAGGGCCCGCAGGGCCTGCGCGCGCTGCCGATGAAGAACGTCTACGACAAGTACCACGCGCGGCTGCCCGAGCAGTTTCCCCGCACCAACCGCACCGCCTACCGAATGGACGAGCTGCAGCTCGAGCGCGCCATCGAAGAGGCCGCCGGCAGGGGCGAGAAGCTGGTCTGCATCTTCCACTCGCACTGCGACGTGGGCGCGTACTTCAGCAAAGAAGACTCTGACATGGCCGCGCCCGACGGCCTGGAGATGCGCCCGGCTTGAAGTGGGCGGTTATCGCTGTAAACCAGGGAAAGACGGCCGAGTACAAGATTTTTACGTTTATCCAGGGCCTGTTTGCAGAGGATGAGTCTTTTCGACTATAAGGCGCCGCGCTTTACAGTTTGATCCACAGTTCAAGGAGATGCGATGGCGAACCCTGGCGGCTTCACGGTCTGGCTGACCGGCATGTTGGGAGCGGGGAAGACGACGCTGGCCGAGTACGTGGCGGCGCGGCTCCGACAAGTCGGACGCAACGTGGAGATTCTCGACGAAGAGACGCTCGCTCCGGTGATGTGGAAAGAGGTGGGCGACACCAAAGAAGACCGGCACACCATCGGTCGCCGCATCGGCTTCATGGCCGACGTGCTCACCCGCAATGACGTCTGCACCCTGGTCGCCGCGGTCAGCCCGTACAAGACCGTGCGCGAAGAGAACCGGCGCCTGATCGGTCGCTACGTCGAGGTGTACGTCGACTGCCCGACCGAGAAGCTGATTCAGCGCGACTCGACCGGCAAGTACAAGAAGGCGCTCTCGGGCGAGATCCCCAACTTCATAGGCATCACCGAGCCCTACGAGCCGCCCAACGCGCCCGAGGTCACCATCCACTCCGACACCGAGTCGGTCGAAGACGGCGGCCGCAAGGTGTTTCAGGCGCTGCTCAACCTCGCCTACGTCAGCGTGGAAGAGCTCAAGACCATCACCGGCAAGCGCATGAAGGCCGAGCCGATGAGCCGCCGCGGCGCAGGCAAGGCCGGCGCGCGTGGCGCCCGGCCCCGGCCGGCCCGTCGCGCGGCCCGCATCGCCAAGCCCGCCGGCAAGAAGCGCCGGTAGCACGAAGGGCGGTCTGCTCATCAAGATGCTCACCGACGGGCAGATCGCCGTGCTGTGCGAAGCCTCGGGCCACAAGCTCGAGGCCCTGCGCGCGAGCCTGCGCACGCGCAGCTCGGCGCTGGTCGCCTTCTCGGGCGGCGTCGACTCGGCGTTCGTGCTGAAGGTCGCCCGCGACGAGCTGGGCGAGCGCGCGGTGGCGCTCACCGCCATCTCGCCTTCGGTGGCGCCCGACGAGGCCGAAGAGGCGAAGGCGCTGGCGCTGCAGCTGGGCGCGCGCCACGTGCTGGTCGACTCCCACGAGCTCGACGACCCGCGCTACGCCAAGAACCCCACCAACCGCTGCTACTTCTGCAAGACCGAGCTGTACACGCTCTGCGAGAAGAAGCGCGCCGAGCTGAACCTCGAGGTGGTGCTCGACGGCTTCAACGCCGACGACAAGAAAGACCACCGCCCCGGTCACCAGGCGGCGCGCGAGCACGCGGTGTCGTCTCCGCTCGCCGAGGCCGGGCTCACCAAAGACGAGATTCGGGCCTGGTCGAAGCGCCTGGGCCTGCCCACGTGGGACAAGCCGCAGCTGGCCTGCCTCGCCTCGCGGCTGCCTTACGGCACGCAGGTGACCGTCGAGCGGCTCACCCAGGTCGGCCGGGCCGAGAAGGCGCTGCGCGGGCTGGGCCTCTCGGTGTTCCGGGTGCGGCACCACGGCGACGTGGCGCGCCTCGAGGTGTCGGCCGCCGAGCTGCCGCGGCTCGATGACGCAGCGTTCCGTAAGGCGGTCGACCAGGCCGTCAAAGCCTGCGGTTACACCTTCGTGGCCGTCGACCTCGAGCCCTTCCGCACCGGGCGTCTCAACGACGCGATAACCGCGCAGGGCGGCCTCGCTCTGCAGGTGCTTCCGTCCTAGATTCGGGTCCCTTGCGGTTTGAGAGGGCCACCACCGCGAGACGTGGAGCAGCCATGAGGCGTTTTTCGACACTGACCTTCGTGGTCGCGGTCTGGGTGTTCAGCTGCTCGGGCTCGTCGGGCGGCTGTACTGCGCTGGGCCCGATTCCCGGCACCGCGGGCTACACCGGGCCCAAGACCGACAACGCGGTCAATCTGCAGATCAGCCCCGAGGGAATCAACTACGTCAACGCGAACTACCAATCGCTGCTGAACCTGTTCGCGCCGGGCGGCACCTTGAACCTGCAGCTCGACTGCATGACCAGGCCCTTCAACATTCCCGTGCTGGGCAGCGTGACCGCGTACATCGCCGACCAGGGCGACTCGGCGGGCAATGGCCGCAACAACGGCTCGTGCACCGGCGACCAGCCGGCGAACATCGCGGTGAAGGTCGAGAAGCTCGCCATCACCCCCGTGCAGACCGATCAGCTGAGCGTGGCCATCACCGCCCGCATCAAGACCGAGCGCATCTACATCAAGGCGGGCTGTGCCGAGTGCGGCCTCGACTTCGACACCGACCGCGACCCCGGCCCGCAGAACGGCTCGTGCACCACCAACCCCAACAACTGCGTGGGCGTGAACGCGAGCATCAAGTTCACCATCGACACCAAGTGGGACAAGCTCTTGTCGTTCTCGGTCACCGCGCTCGACGGCACCAAGATCTGCGGCAGCTCGGGCGCGATGGCGCAGCCCCGCTGCATCTCGGGCTCCGACGTCGATCTCACCTCTGAGTGCGGCTGCAACATTCTCTCGTGCCCTGGCTGTGTCACCTGCTCGGCGGTCTGCTCGGCCGCCGATTGGGACCCGATCAAGAACTTCATTCTCGAGCAGATCTCTCCGCTCTTGCAGGACCAGATTCAGAGCGCGCTCGCCGGCCAGTCGTGCCGCACCTGCGGCGCCGGCCTGCCCGCGTGCCCCACCGCGCCGGGCGGCGGCACCTCGAGCTGCAAGACCGGCCAGTGCATCGACAACGCCACCCAGAAGTGCGTGCCGCGCTTCCTCGGCGTCGAGGGCCGGGTGAACCTGGGCGCTGCGGCGGGCTCGTTCGGGGTGCCCTCGAACGCGCTGCTCGACCTCGGCATTCAGGCCGGCAGCTCGTTCAAGGTCGACACCGCGAACGCGGTCAACGTCGGCACCCGCGGCGGCCTGATGGCGGTGAAGACCGCGGCGTGCGTGCCTCCCGCCACCGCGCCGACGCTCACCTCGATGCCCGCGCCCGACCTTCGCGCCGACGCGCCGCCCGGCACGTACCACATGGCGATCGGCCTCAACTCGCAGTTCTTGAACCTCGCCTTTCACCAGGCGCAGCAGGCCGGGGTGCTCTGCCTGCAGCTGTCGTCGGCCACGGTGGGCCTCATCAACACCGGCCTGTTCAAGACGTTCTTGCCCTCGCTGGGCAAGCTGGCCACCCGCGACGGCAAAGACGCGCCGATGATGGTGGTCTTGCGGCCCGCGAAGCCGCCCGAGGTGAAGGTGGGCTCGGGCGGCCCGAAGCCGCTGCTCACCGTCACGCTCACCGATCTCACCATCGACTTCTACGCCAGCATCGATGACCGCTTCGCGCGGCTGTTCTCGATCACCGCCGACATCACCCTGCCGCTGTCGCTCACGTTCTCGGGCTGCACGCAGGTGACTCCGGCGATCGGCGACGTGAAGTCGCTGGTCTCCAACATTCGCACCGCCAACGCCGAGATGCTGGCCGAAGACCCGCAGGTGCTGGCCGACCTGATCCCCGCCATCGTGGGCTTCGCCGAGCCGGCGCTGGCCAGCGCACTCAAGCCGATCGACCTGCCCGACCTGGGGCCGTTCAAGCTGAAGGTGAACGCGGCCAAGGGCGTGGGCAACGTGGCCGGCACCGAGAACTACAACCACCTCGGCCTCTACGCGACCCTGCTGCCGGTGGGCGCCGCCTGCGCCACGCTCGCCCCGCGGCTCACCGCCAGCCTCTTCCAGAGCATCATTCCCACCGCCGAGCAGATGCGGCTGAAAGGGCAGAAGCTGCCCTGGCCCGTGGCGGTGCTGAGCGTGAAGGCCGAGGGCGTCGAGGGCACCCCCGAGTTCTCGACCCGAGTCGACGAAGGGCTGTGGACCGAGTTCCACCCCGCCAACGCGGCCGGGCAGCTCGAGGTGAGCCACCCGATGTTCCTCTTGCAGGGCACCCATCAGATCTCGGTGCGCGCGCGGGTGGCCGAAGATCCGCACGGGGTCGGCGAGCCCGCCGTGGTGCCGTTCAAGGTCGATTGGGATGCTCCCGAGGTCTCGCTCTCGGTCGACCGCGCGCACGACCGGCTCACGCTGCACGCCCGCGACGTCATCTCGGCCGACGACCGCCTCGAGTACAGCTACCGCGTGGGCAGCGGCGAGTTCGGCAGCTACGGCGCCGCCCGCGACATCGTGCTCTCGGCCATCGAGCAGCAGGGTGGGGTGAGCGTGCGGGTGCGCGACGAGGTCGGCAACGTGGGCGAGGCGCAGTGGCGCGTGCCCCAGGTGGCCGATCACCCGTCGACCGACCCAGCGCAGGGTCAGCCGCCTGGCGCCTCGCCGCTCGAGCCTGAAGGCGGCTGCGCCGCCGGCGCCGGGCTGCCGCTGCTCGGCGCGCTGCTGCTGGTCGCGCGCCGCCTTCGCCCGCGGGCTTGAAATATTCGTGAAGTGAGCCGGGGCTTTCGGGTACTCACGCGGTGAGGTGCTGCCCGTCGCCCTGACGCTGCTGATGACCTTCGGCGCCACCGAAGAGCGCTACGATCACGTCGGCGCGGTGGGGCTCTTGATGGCGCTCTCGGGCCAGTACAAGGCCGCCAACAACCCGTTCGAGGTCGGCACCCGGGCGGGCGTCGAGGTCGGCGGCTCGTTCAACCTCGGCTACAAATCGAATGAGCTGGTGATCGCGGCCCGCGCCACCTTCGGCTCGCCGCACGTCGGGTCGCCCGACTACGGCACCCCGGCCTGCGGCTCGGGCAGCACGCTGCCCCCCTGGCGCTGCGTCGCCGAAGACCGCCGCCTGCACGAGGTCGACACGCTGCTCTACGGCGGCTACCGCGGCTACTTCGGCGAGCGGTGGAAGACCTTCGTCGACCTGCAGGCGGCGGTCAGCTTCACGCCGTTTCTCGCCGCGGGCCCGCGCCTGGGCGTCGGCCTGCAGTACGAGCTCTCTTCGATCGCCGGCCTGTACACCCAGGTCGCCGCAGTGCTCGGCTTCGGCGAGGTGCTGCAGTTTCGCGCCGAGCTCGTCATCGGCGTGCAGCTCCGCTCTTTTCTCCTCGAGTGAGACGAAAAATTGCGTCTGTGTGATGCTGTGCGAGCATGTCGCACATGAACGACACGCCCCGTCTCACCTCCGTCGTCTTTCGCCTCAACAAAGAGCGCCTCGAGAGCCTGAAGGAGCTGTCGAAGGCGACGCGCATTCGCCAGAGCGAATACCTGCGCGAGGCGATCTCGGACCTGCTGGAGAAGTACGAAGAGCGTCTCGAAGACGCGTGAACCTTCGCTCAACCGAGCTCGAACGGCGGGCCGCCCGGCAGGGTGGCGGTCTGACCCGCGAACGGATCATCGGCAGGCGCGTAACGCACCTCCCAGAGAATCAACCCCTGCGCGGGCGCCTTGAGGCCCGCGAACGGCGTCGCGGCAGTGATTGCGGCCCTCCAGTCGAGGTGAGAGAGCTCTCCCCGCGCGACGCCCACCGCCCCCCCGACCAGGTAGCGCACCATGTAGCGGGCGAACCCGTCGCCCACGATGCGCAGCTCGGCCACGGCGCCGCTGCCTGCCCACGTCACCTCGCGCACCGTACGCGGCAGCTGGCTGCTCGACTTGTCGTGAAAGGCGAAGAAGTCGCGGGTGCCCACCGCCTCTTCGAGCACCGCCGCCACCTTCTCGGGGTCGACGTCGACGCGCCAGGCGAACGGTGCCCAGCGCGGCTCATCGGCGAGCAGGAGCCGGTAGCGGTACTCTTTGGCCTTCGCCTTCCACTGCGGGTGAAACTTGCGCGGCGCTTCACGCGAGAGCGCAATGCCCACGCCGGGCGGCAGCACCGCGTTGAGGCGGGCGGCGACCTCAAAGGGCGCCACCTTCTCGACCAGCCGCATGCCCAGCACCTGCATGCGGGCGTGACCGCCCAGGTCGGTGCGGCCCGACGGCACCGGGTTGCGCGAGAAGCCGGCGGCCCTCAGCGCGGTGATGAGGGTGTCCTGCACCGTGGGGCCTACCGGCTGTGACTGGTAGCCGCGAAACGGCCCTCCGTGGTACCAAGACCAGAGCGCAACGAGCCTGGAGGGCTGCTCTTTCATGGCAGATCAGTGGCTGTACCGGAGTGCAGACCTGATCCTGGGACCCGTACCAGCGGCCCAGATCATCGAAAAGATCTACTCACACGAGCTCGACGGCAAGAGCGAGGTGCAGGTGATGGGCACCGGTCAGTTTCGGCGCCTCATCGAGATCGAAGCGTTTCGGGTTCATCTGGCGAAGGCCGACGTCAAGCGCAAGGTCGACAAGATGGCCGACGCCAGCGCCAAAGACCGGGCCACCAAGCGCAACATCACCCTGGCCATCGCCGGGGTGGTGATCGCGGTGATCGCCGGGGCGGTGATCGCCGCCGGCCAGTACCTGGCGGTGCACACCCCGGGGAAGACCGCCGAAGACCTCTACGCCGACCTCATCACCGTCGACCCGCCCACGGTGACCCGGGCGCGGGCGGGCGGAGACGAAGAGCTGGTCGACTACCCGGGCAACGTGCCGGGGCAGCCCAAGCGGCCGACCGAGGTCGCCCAGCGCGACCCGGCCCAGCCGCGGCCGCCGCGGCCCCGCCCGCAAGGAGACGCCAAGCCCAAGCCCGGCGAAGAAGACCCCGACGGCATGTCGATGGGGCAGGTCGACCAGGAGGGCATCAACGCGGTGGTGAAGTCGCACCAGAAGGCGCTCTTCCCCTGCCTGGCGAAGGCGGCCAAGCCCGGCCAGATGATCAAGGTGCCGATCGAGTTCACCGTGGCCTCGGGCAAGGTCAGCAAGGTGTGGATCGACAACCCCGACCTGAAGAACGACTCCACGCTCTCGGAGTGCCTGATGAACGAGCTCAAGAAGTGGCCCTTCAAGGACGCGCAGAACGCTTCTGTTGGCTTGAGCTTCAACATCGGTAAAAAGGGCTGAGTGAGCGATCTCCGTCAAACCGTGTTGGTGGCCAGCAAGCGGTTCAAGTCATCGTGGGTCGAGATGGGCAAGCTGCTGGTCGAGGTGATGCAGAAAGACGCGTGGAAGGAGTGGGGCTACGACTCGTTCGACGCCTACTGCTACCGCGAGCTGCGGCTGAAGAAGAACACCGTCGACAAGCTGACCCGCAGCTACAGCTTCCTCGACAAGCACGAGCCCAAGGCGATGGCGTCGAACGACATCGCCGAGGTGGCGCCGCCGTTCGAGGTGATCGAGGTGCTGGCCAGCGCCGAAGACCGCGGCGCGCTCTCGGCGCAAGAGTACCGGTCGATTCGCGACACCATCTGGAACCCCGAGCAGACGGTCAGCGAGCTCAAGCGCGAGGTGAGCGAGAAGTTCGCCGCGCCCCCGCCCGAGCGCGACGACCGGGTGCAGCTCAAGCGGCTGGCAGGCCTGGCCAAGAAGCTGGCCGACGAGCTCGACGGGTTCAAGAAGGTGCCCAAGGCGGTGGCCGAGCGGGCCCGGGCGCTGGCGGCCGATGTGGCCGAGCTGGTGCAGCCCGAGGCCGAGGCCGGAGCCGACTCATGTGGGTTACCAACCACCTACATGGGCAGGCGACGGCGACGCGGGGCCGCTATAGAGTTTTTCAACTTCGCTACCTAAGGCTAGGCTGAACGCGAGATGAAGAAGGGCGATCACCACGTCAATCTGAGCTGCAGCTTCTGCGGAAAATCGCAGCGCGAGGTCCGCAAGCTGATCGCGGGCCCGACGGTCTACATCTGCGACGAGTGCATCAAGCTCTGCAACGACATCATCGCGGAAGAGAACGAGAAGGAAGAGGGCAAGCCGGCGGTCTCGCTGCCCACGCCGCTCGAGATCAAGACCTTCCTCGACGACTACGTCATCGGTCAGGACTTCGCGAAGCGGGTGCTCGCGGTGGCGGTGTACAACCACTACAAGCGCATCTATCAGAAGAAGCCGTCGTCTCGGCCGCGCCCCGGCATGAAGTCGCAGGGCCCCGAGGACGTCGAGATCTCGAAGTCGAACATTCTGCTCATCGGGCCGACCGGCTCGGGCAAGACGCTGCTGGCCCAGTCGCTGGCGCGCTTTCTCAACGTGCCGTTCACCATCGCCGACGCCACCTCGCTCACCGAGGCCGGCTACGTGGGTGAAGACGTCGAGAACATCATTCAGAACCTGCTGCACAACGCCGACTACGACGTCGAGAAGGCGGCGCGCGGCATCGTGTACATCGACGAGATCGACAAGATCGCGCGCAAGGGCGACACGCCGTCGGCCACCCGCGACGTCGGCGGCGAGGGCGTGCAGCAGGCGCTGCTCAAGATCGTCGAGGGCACCCGCGCGAACGTCACTCCGCGCGGCGGCAAGAAGTACAACCAGCAAGAGTACATTCAGGTCGACACCTCGAACATTCTCTTCATCTGCGGCGGCGCCTTTCACGGCATCGACGGGGTGATCAAGCGCCGGGTGGGCGAGAAGGGCCTGGGCTTCGGCGCCAAGCTCGCGCACCGTGACGAGCGCTCGGTGGGTCAGCTCTTGCGGCTGGTCGAGCCGGAAGATCTGATGAAGTTCGGCATGATTCCCGAGTTCATCGGGCGCCTGCCGGTGATCGCCACGCTCAACGATCTCAACGAAGACGATCTGGTCACCATTCTGACCGCGCCCAAGAACGCGCTGATCAAGCAGTACCAGAAGATGTTCGAGATGGAGAAAGTGAAGCTGACCTTCTCCAAAGAGGCGCTGCGGGCCATCGCCAAAGAAGCGATGCGTCGCCACTCGGGGGCGCGCGGTCTGCGCGCCATCATGGAAGACGCGATGCTCGAGATCATGTACGACGTGCCGTACCGCGACGGCATCAAAGAGTGCCGCATCAGCGACGCCGTGGTGCTCAAGCGCGAGCAGCCGCAGCTGGTCTTCGAGAAGGAAAAGAAGACCGCCTAGGAATGCCGGGACGCGGCTCGACAGCGCGTGTGACCGGGCTGGTGCCCTGGTTCGCGCGTTCGGAACCCAGCGAGGCGCGCGCCTCTCCGGCGGGCGCCTCAGGCACCAAGGCGGTCGCTCAGTTGCAGCTGCCCCAGGCCGGGTTGCACCAGGTGGGGTCGCGGCGCACGCTGCGCGAGACGTCGCGCTGCCACACCACGCCGTCGGTGGAGAACGCGAGCACGTAGTCGAGCCGCGACCACTTCGAGCCGTAGTAGAGCACGTCGCGGGGCAGGTCGAAGCGGTAGCGGTAGTCGTTGCCCACCTGGCCGCGCAGCTCGAGCCAGCGCGCGGGGAGCGGCTGACCATCGAGCGAGAGCTCGGCGCGCGCCACCATCAGCTCGGTGCGCGGCTGGTCGGTCACGCCCGCGGCCCACACGTCCATCTCCACGAAGCTGCAGGCGCGCTCGCGAATGTAGCCGTCGAGCACGATCGGCTCGGCGATGCCCGGGCGGGCTTCGCAGTCGCGCGCGGTGCTGGAGGCGGGGTTGCCGACCCAGCCGACGGCGGGCGGGGTCTTCTGCTCGACCGGGAAGCGGTAGTTTGCGCTGTCGTTCGAGTCCCACGTCGGGGGGCAGCTCAGGCCGGTGTTCACGAACCACACCTCGGCCGACTGCGCGCCAGGCGGCACGGTGAAGTTGAACGGCAGCGGGCGGGCCGAGGAGAGGTCGATGACCCCGTTGGGCGCGTCGAAGGTGCGCACGCTCTGCTCGACCTGCTGGCCGCCGGGCGAGAAGCGCACCGTGGCGGTGATGTCCCAGGTGGCTCTGCCGCCGCTCGAGCCGCGGCACTGCGGCAGGCGGGTGATGGCGTAGGTCAGGGTGGCGGTGCCGCCAGCCAAGAGCGGGCCGTGCTGCACTTCCGACCAGTCGCCCCTGAAGTCGAGGTCGGCGTGCGCTTGACCGGCGGGGCGGCAGACCTCGGCGTCTTCGGCGATCGACCACTGGTTGTTCACCACCAGTGCGTAGGTGCCGAAGTCGTCGACCACGCGGTTGTGATCGAACAGCCGCGAGCCGTCGGAGCTCTTGAGATACGGGAGCAGGTCGAGGCGTGCCCGCTGCATCGAGGTGGCGCTCTGGCCCGGGCCCACCGTCTTGCTGTCGAGGCGCACGCGGTAGCGCTGGTAGCCGGTGGGGGCTCCGGAGATCTTCGCCGCCTGCTTCTTGCTCCAGGTGGTGGCGTCGGTCGACTTCCACTGCACCCAGACGGTCTTGCCGGCGGTCGCGGTCGAGGCCACGTCGATGGTGGCCTGCCACACGAACCAGCACGCGCCGCCGCTGTCGCAGACGGTCTCGAACCCGGTGGGGCCGCTGGTGCGCTCGGCGTGGCGCAGCGTCACCTGACAGGCATGGTCTGCCCGGTCGGTGGCGATCGCCGCCTGGCTCAGATCAGGCTCGAGGTCACCCGTTGCGGGAACCACGGTGGCCGAGTCGGGGCCACAGGCGAAGAGCATCACGGGCAGCAGGGCGAAGACGAAGGCGCGCATTGGGTTGCCGCCCTTTAACGTTGGTGGTCAGGTGTAGGCAAGGCGAAGAAGGCCCGCGCCGTCGCGGTGGTGTGCTCGGCGGTCTCTTCGGGGAGCTCGCCGCGGGCCTGGGCCACGGTCGTCAGCACGCGGGGAAGAAAGGCAGGCTCGTTGCGGCGCGGGGCGCCCGGCGGAGCCAGAAACGGCGCGTCGGTCTCGAGCATCAGCCGGCCAGAGGGAACTCGCTTCACCAGCTCGAGCAGGTGCGCGCCGCGCCTGTTGTCGCAGATCCACCCCGTGATGCCGATGTGCAGGCCCAGCCCCAGCCAGGTGTCGAGCTCGTGCGCGTCGCCGGTGAAGCAGTGGATCACCGCGGCCCCGAGCGAGGGGCGGTGGCGCTCGAGCAGCCCTCTCACGTCGTCGAAGGCGTCGCGCTGGTGCAGGAAGAGCGGCTTGCGCAGCCGCGCCGCCAGCTCGAGCTGCGCTTCGAAGCAGCTGAGCTGCGCGGCCCGGGGCGAGAAGTTGCGGTTGAAGTCGAGGCCGCACTCGCCGATCGCCACCGGGTTCAGCGCCGCGAGCTCCTCGAGGTGCTCCAGGGTGAAGTCGCTGGCGTGATGCGGGTGACAGCCGGCGGTGGCGTGCAGGCCGTGCTCACGCGCCAGCAGGGCCGCGCGCTGCGAGCCGGCGAGGTCGGTGCCGGTGAGCACCAGGTCGACGCCGGCGGCGCGCGCGCGGGCCACCACCTCGGGGCGATCGGCGTCGAACGAGCGGTGGGTGAGGTTGACGCCGATGTCGACCAGCGCTGGCATGGGCATCGTCGGCGCTTAGCCCACCGCCGACGACGTTTGCGCACGGCAAAGGTGATCAGCAGGCGCCCTGGCGCGTTCCACCCCAACCCCTTCGAGGTGCGGGTATTCCCGGCGGTGGTGCTGGTCGTGTAGCCTGCGCGGCCAATGCTGTTTCGTCTCCTCGCTCTCGTCGCGTTCTGCAGCTGCAAGCAGAACGAAAACCACCACCCCGAAACCGCCGCCTGTGCCTGTCCCGCTCCGGTCACTTCTGCCGAAGCGGTGAAGGCCCCGCCGACGCCCGAAGCCAAGACCCCCGTTCAGAAGGAGCCGACGGTCGCCACGCCGCACGTCACGCCGCTGGCGACCTGCGAGACCGGCGGCAAGCTGCCGCTCGAAGCGGCGCGCGACTTCTTCGACCGCAGCGAGTTCGAGAAGGCGCTGTCGTGCGCCGCACAGGCTTCGGCGCTGTTCCCCAACGACTCGGTCGCGCACACCGAGCGGGCGAACGCGCTGGCGGCGCTGGGCCGCGACGAAGAAGCGAAGATGGCCTACGCCCGTGCGCTGGCGGTCGACCCCGACTCGCTCGACGCGCTGATGGGCTCGGCCCACTTCTACGCGGTGACGCTGCCGTCGACGCGCGAGAACGACGAGCTGGGCTCGCTGTACGCCGAGCGCGGCCTCGACATCGCCAACGCGCAGAAAGACGAAGACTCGGCGGTGCAGATGGGGCGCATCTCGGCGATGGCGTTCAATGACCTCGGTCAGCCGCAAGACGCGCTCGAGCGCGCCGACTGGGTGCTGGAGCACGTCAAGGGGCACCTCGACCCCGACGCCTCGTACGAGAAGGCGCTGGCGCTCTTCGAGCTGTGCCGCTTCGGCGAGGCCAAGGGCGCGTTCACCTCGCTGCTCGGCGACGCCGAGCGCGGGGCTCACGCCCACCACCACCTCGGCCTGCTGCTCGAGCGCGAGGGCAAGTTGAAAGACGCCGAGAAGCACTTCACCACCGCGCGAGAGAAGTCGAAAGACGACTTCCCCGAGCCGGTGCTGCTCACCGAAGACGAGTTCCGCAACGAGGTGAAGAAGGCGATCGCCAAGCTGCCCGACGACATGAAGCGCGACATTCGGGGGGTGCCGGTGGGCACCGAAGACCTGCCGGGCACCGAAGACCTCAAGGCGGTCGAACCGCCGCTCTCGCCGACCATTCTGGGGCTGTTTCGCGGGCCGCCGCTCGACGAGCAGTGCACTCCCGAGCCGGGCTCGGCCGCCGACACCCCGTGCCGGTCGGTGGTGCTGTATCGCAAGAACCTGGCCCGCGCGGTGAAGACCCGGGAAGAGCTGATCGAGCAGATTCGCGTCACGCTGCTGCACGAGGTCGGTCACCTGCGCGGAGAAGACGATTTCGAGCTCGCCGCGCGCGGCCTCGAGTAAAGCTTCCGGGCCGTGAAGGCTCAGTCGACGAAGGCGCTACCCGTGGTGGTGTCGGGCAAGGCGGCGAAGCAGCTGCGCCGCGGCTACCCGTGGGTCTACCGGCAAGACGTCGAGTCGGGTGAGGGGACCCCGGGCGGCGTGGTCGACGTGGTCGACGGCCAGAAGAACCCCATCGGTCAGGCGCTGTGGGCGAGCGAGTCGCCGATCGCGCTGCGGCTGATGGGGCGCGCCGGGGTGAAGATCGACGACGGTCTGTTCGAGCGCAGGCTGGGCGACGCGCTGCGGCGCCGCGCGGCCTACGCAGGGCGCGACGCGTTTCGCATGGTGCACGGCGAGGCCGACGGCCTGCCCGGGCTGTTCGTCGACCGCTACGGCCCGGCGCTGGTGATGCAGGCGCTCTCGGAGGGCATGAACGTTCGGCGCGAGGCGCTGGCGCGCATGCTGTGCGAGCTCACCGGCGCCAAGCTGGTGGTGGCGCGCGACGACGGCTCGGGGCGCGACTTCGAGAAGCTGCCCCGCGAGAAGCGGGTGTTGATCGGCAATGGCTCGACCGAGGTGCAGTGGCACGAGGGCGTCAACGTGTTCACTGCAGACCTGATGGCCGACTTCAAGACCGGGTCGTTTCTCGACCAGGTCGACAACCACCTGCGCGCGGCCGAGCTGGGCGGCGGCGAGGCGCTCGACGCGTTCAGCTACCACGGCGGGTTCGCGCTGGCGTTGAGCCGTACCTGCTCGTCGGTGCTGGCCATCGAGCAGGACGAGCAGGCGGCGGCGCGCTGCGCGGCGAACGTCACCGCGAACCGGGCCTCCAACGTGACGGTGCACAACACCAACGCGTTCGACGTGCTCAAGGCCTTCGACACCGAGGGCCGCAAGTTCGACACCATCGTGATCGACCCGCCGGGGCTGCTCAAGCGCAAGGCCGGGCAGGGCGGCAATGCGCTGCGCGCGTACCACGAGCTCAACCTGCGGGCGATGAAGTGCCTGAGGCCCGAGGGGCTGCTGGTGTCGTGCTCGTGCAGCGGCAAGCTGTCGAGAGACGACTTCGAGGCGATGCTGAAGGAAGCCGCGTCGGACGCGAAGCGGCAGGTGCAGGTGCTGGAGCGCAGGGGAGCGGGGCTCGATCACCCGATGCTCTTCGGGCTGCACGAGACCGAGTACCTCAAGTGCTACCTGCTGCGCATGATGTGAGCGCGGCGGCCGATCTGCCCCGAGCTCTTCGAGGCCCGCTCCGGTCGGTGCTCATGGCCAACAGCAGGCCACTCGGCGCGGTCCTCGCGGGCGCCTCGACCTCGGAGCAGCTCGACCGCCGCCGTGCCCTCTTGCTGCTCAGCGGATGTTGAGCTCTTTGCGCAGCCGCTTGGTGAGCTCGAAGTACTCCTGCCGGTTGAACCCCACGTTGAGAATGTGGAAGTCCTTCTTGGACAGGCCCACGCAGCCGAAGCAGTAGGTGCTGTCAGACAGGTTCTTGCAGAGCACCAGGTACGCCGAGGTGGTGCAGTTCTCGCTCTGCACGCAGTAGGCGCACGAGTGCAGCGACTTGCTGTCGACGCAGTGGCTGCAGTTGTTGCAGAGCTCGCAGCCGGTGCAGTGGGTGCACTGGTGGCAGGCCTCGCAGGTCTTGCAGAACATGCAGTTCGCGCAGCGGAGGCACCCTTCGCAGTTGTAGCTGCCGGGGTTGCCCGGGTCGGCCGAGAAACCGGCGGTGAGGCGGTTGAGCTCTTCGAGGAAGGTGCGCCGGTCGAGGCGAACGATCAGCTCACGTGCGGCGGCCGGGTCGGGGGCGGGCTTCTTTTCTTTCGCCACGAAGGCAGTTTCTACCCCAGCTGATTCGAGGCAGCGAGACTTCAGCCGCTGCTCCCACATGGCGATCGCGCGGCGGCATCGGGTATGAGGCGCGACCCGCACCGTGGATCTCTCGAGCCTCAACGCACCCCAGCGAGAAGCGGTGATGACCACCGATGGGCCGCTGTTGGTGCTGGCCGGCGCGGGCTCGGGCAAGACGCGGGTGATCATTCACCGGCTCGCGTGGCTGATGCAGAAGAAGAAGGTGCCGGCTTCGGCGATCTTGTGCGTGACGTTCACCAACAAGGCCGCCAGCGAGATGCGCGAGCGCGCAATCAAGCTGGCCGGGCCGCAGGCGAAGTACGTCACCCTGTGCACCTTTCACGCGTTCGGAGCCGAGGTGATGCGCGAGCACGCGCCGAAGCTCGGCTACCCGAAGAAGTTCGCCATCGCCGACATGGGCGATCAGATCTCGATCATTCGCCGCGCGATGAAGGAGCGGAACGTCGACGACCGCCAGTTCGACGCGCGCAAGGTGCTGGCGATCATCTCGCGGCACAAGAACGCGCGCACCGAGCCGCAGCCCAAGCCTGAAGAGCAGGGCGACGACTACGACCTGGTCGCGCACCTGGTGTTCCCGCTGTATCAGCTGGCGCTCAAGGCGCAGGGCGCGGTCGACTTCGACGACCTGCTGCTGCTGCCCGCGCGGCTGTTCGAGCTCAAGCCCGAGGTGAAGCAGAAGTACAACGACCGCTACCGGTACCTGATGGTCGACGAGTACCAGGACACCAACGCCGCGCAGCTCGAGCTGTTGGTGCACCTCGCCGGTGAGAGAAAGAACGTCTGCGTGGTCGGCGACGACGACCAGTGCATCTACAGCTGGCGCGGCGCCGAGGTGCGCAACATTCTCGACTTCGAGCGGCACTTCCCGGGCGGGCGCGAGGTGCGGCTCGAGCAGAACTACCGCAGCAGCTCGGTGATTCTCGACGCCGCCAACGCGGTGATCGCGAAGAACCCCGACCGCAAAGACAAGCGCATGTGGACGGACCAGCTCGGCGGGCTGACCATTCAGACGGTGGCGGCGCCCGACGAGAACGAAGAGGCGCGCTGGGTCGCCTTCGAAGTGAAGAAGGCGGTGGCGTCGGGGCTGCGGCCCGGAGAGATCGCGGTGCTCTACCGCACCAACGGGCAGTCGCGGCCGGTGGAAGAGGCGCTGCGCGAGCAGCAGCAGACCTACGAGGTGATCGGCGGCCAGGAGTTCTTCGACAAGCGCGAGGTGCGCGACGTGATCGCGTACTTCAAGGTGCTGGCCAACGCGAAAGACGAGGTGTCGCTGCTCCGCATCGTCAACGTGCCGGCGCGCGGCATCGGCGACGTGACGCTCGAGCGACTGTCGAGCCACGCGCAGACCAACGAGCTGCCGCTCTGGGAGGTCTTCAAGGCGCCCGAGCAGGTGCCCGACCTGCCGCGCGGCGCGGCGGAGAAGGTTCAGGAGTTCCACGCGCTGATGGAGCGGTACCGCGGCATCTACAACCGCGGCAACCTGGCGCACACCACCCGCGAGCTGCTGGCGGAGATCGGCTTCGCCGACGCGGCGCGGGCCGGGGCGTCGTCGGCCACGGCCGCCGATCGCAAGGTTCGCGCGATCGACGATCTGATTCGATCGCTGGAGAACTTCGAGAAGCGCGAGGGCACCCGCGCCCAGCTGATGGACTACCTGCACCGCCTCTCGCTCGACACCCGCGAGGAGGAAGAGGACAAGGTCGGCCACGGCCAGGTCACGCTGATGACCTTGCACTCGGCGAAGGGGCTGGAGTGGCGGCTGGTGTTCCTCATCGGCATGGAAGAGGACCTGCTGCCGCACTCCGGTATGCAGGGCGAGCCGCCCAACCCCGAAGAGGAGCGCCGCCTCGCGTATGTCGGTATCACCCGCGCACGCGAGCGCCTGGTGCTCACCCGCGCCGCGCACCGGGTGAAGCGGGGCAAGCTGCTCGATCGCACCCCTTCGCGGTTTCTGGGCGACCTGCCCGAGGCGCTGGTCGAGGTGATCGACCTGGTCGGTGAGTCGGTGCCGCCGGCGCCGGGCCAGGTGGCCACGTTCTTCGGAGGGCTGAAGGAGAAGCTCAAGGCACCTCCGAAGCCGGGGGCCGTGGCGGCCGTGGCGGCTGGCTCGGCAGATGCGGGGGCGGCCGTGCCCACGATCGCTCGCGTCGGGGAGGCTGGCGAAGGCGCGGTGACGGAAGGGGGAGGAGATGAGGTGCGTGGCGCGAACGTCGGTTCTCCCACTGCAGCGCCGTCGCTGCGCCGGCTGAATCTTTCGCCCGCAGGCTCGGACGAGACTGCTCCCCCGTGGGATGAGACTCCGAGGGCGGCGCCGGCCGTCGTGCCGGCGAACCTGGCGCCCTTTTTGACCGCGCCGCGGGAAGAAAGGGCGCCAGCCTCGACCAGCGCGGGTTCGTCCCCAGAGTCTCCGTCGGCTCCGTCGGCTCCGTCGGCTGCGGCGCCGTCGGCTGCGGCGCCGTCGGCTGCGGCTCCGTCGGCTGCGGCTCCGTCGGCTGCGGCTCCGTCGGCTGCGGCGCCGTCGGCTGCGGCGCCGTCGGCTGCGGCGCCGTCGGCTGCGGCGCCGTCGGCTGCGGCGCCGTCGGCTGCGGCTCCGTCGGCTGCGGCTCCGTCGGCTGCGGCTCCGTCGGCTGCGGCAACCGGCGCGCTGCCGGCGGCGCAGCCGTTGCCGAAGCTGCGGACGATTCGCTTCGGCAACAAGCCCGCCGACAACTGAGCGCTACGGTCGCCCCCCGCGGTCTCGTCCGGGAGAGCGATACTGGCGCGACGGGCGCCGCGACGCGTCGTGCAAAAAGCCACCGATGTGGAGCGACGGGATGCTCAGCGCTGGTGGCGGGGCTCGGTCAGGCCGGGGCTCGCCGGCAATCCTGAGCCGGCGGTGCGGCGTCGGGTGCGCGCCACGAGCACGGAGATGAGCGCCAGCCCGAGCTCAGCGGGGGAAGCCGTGCAGCCGCATCCGACGTGGAGCTGCCGACTCGGGCTTGGCTCCCCGCCGTCGTGCATGCCTGCGCCTGCGTCCGGAGCGCCTGCGTCGGGTGAGCCCCCATCGAGAGCACCGGCATCGCCCACCCCGATGGCGAGGTAGCCGAACGAGATCGGCGCAGTCGCGCTGCCTGTCCATTCCAGCGCGAAGCCATCGGAGCTGAACATCTGGAGCCGGGCCGTGCTCGGCGGCGTGGCCTCGGGGTCGGTGAGCAGTGAGCCCGTGCCGTCGAGCGAGGTGGTCGAGGTGGGGATGACGCCGCTGAGATCTCGCATCGCCATGATTGCCGAGGTGGTCGAGGTGGCCGCTCCGATGCTGATGCGGGCATCCGTCACCGGAGTCGTCGACGAGGGGGCGAAGGTGGTGGCCAAGAGCACCGCCTGCGGTGAAAAGAGAAGACCTGCGGTCACCTGGGTGCCGACCGGGGGCGTGGTGGCGAGCCCGGCGGCGAGCCCAGGCCCGGCGAGGGCCAGCGTCATGATGCGTGCGGGTGCAGCGCTTCGCACGACGTTGAAGGTGAAGCCGTCGCTGTCGAGGCTCGCCAGTCGCGCGTCGAGCTGCGCGGCTCCGGTCTGGGTGATGTAGAGCGCGCTCGGCACCAGGTAGCGATTGCTGAACATCGACTGCACGTTGAGCCCGAGCGTCCATTCGACCCCTGCAGCGGCGACCGAGAGGTGGGGGTGCGCAGCCGACGAGTACGACGGCAGCCCGGTGTTGGCCTGGGCAGCGTAGATGCTCACGATCACGTCGGGCCGAAAGCCCACGCCGGTGATCGGGAAGCTGCCGAGCGTAGTGGTGGTGAGGAAGCTGAGTGCCTTCGCCGAGAGGTCGCTCCCACCCATCAACAGATAATGAATCTGCCTCGCAGCGCCGTCATTGAGGGACCAGGAGAGGGTCAGCGTGGAGGAGTTCCACCCCGCGAGGTTGGCCTCCGCGAGCGGATTGCCGGGTGGCGCATCGAAGGTGAGCAACGCCGCGGCAATGCGCCTGCAGACTCCGGGTGAGGGTTGGCCGTCGAGCACGGCAAACCCGCTGACGTAGCTGTTGGCGCCGTCGGTGATTCCGACCGTGGGGCTGGCCGCGCGCTGCACGGTGCCCGAGATGGTGGTGCCCGCCGACCAGAAGATCCCCGCGCGCGGTTGCATGCCCAGCGCATGCGGGACCTGCTGGGTAGCTCCCGGAGCCTGAACGAAGCTACCGACGACTGCCGAGCTCCCACGCGCCCCGACCGGCAGCAGTACCGACGCCAGAATTGCGAGCGCTCGGGCCGACCTCACCGACGAGGATCATAGTGGGCTCTACGCCTACCGACACGCGTCTTCACGCAGACGCCGAGGTTCTGCTCGAGCGAGGCGGTGCACTGCCACCTCATCGTCGGACTGGAGCGACAAATGTCTCTCCGCGCGAGCGACGCCGAAAGCGGACCAGCAACATCGCCGCGAGCGCCAACCCCAGCTCGGCCGGCGCAGCAGTGCACCCACAGCCGACGTGGAGCTGGCGCTCCGCAGGTCGCACTCCGCCGTCGTCTGGTCCCGCGTCGACAGCGCCCGCGTCGACAGCGCCCGCGTCGGCAGCGCCCGCGTCGGCAGCGCCCGCGTCGGCAGGGCCCGCGTCGGCAGCGCCCGCGTCGGCAGCGCCCGCGTCGGCAGCGCCCGCGTCGGCAGCACCCGCGTCGGCAGCGCCCGCGTCTCCAGCACCCGCGTCGGCAGCGCCCGCGTCGGCAGCACCCGCGTCGGCAGCACCCGCGTCGGCAGCACCCGCGTCGGCAGCACCCGCGTCGGCAGCACCCGCGTCTCCTACCCCGAACGCGAGGTAGCCGACGGAGATCGGGCCGCCGTCGGTGCCGCTCCACTCCAGGGTGAAGCCATCGGTGGAGAAGCGGGCCAGCCGGGCGCTGATGCCCGGCGTCGCCTCGGCCTCGGCGAGCAGGGTGGTGGCGTCGTAGAGCGAGGTGGCGGACGTGGGCAGCGGGCTCACGATGGAGCGCATCGCAGTGGCGATGGTCTGGGTCTGGCTCGCGCCTCCGATGCTGAACCGCGCCACCGTGGCCGGGGTCTCGCTCGCCGGCATGAAGCCCGTGGAGGCGAGCACCGTCTGGGGCGAGAAGGCCAGCCCGCCGACCTGCTGCGTGCCGGGAGCCGACGTGGTGAGCAGCCCGACCGCCAGGCCCTGGCCCGCGAGACACAGGGTCATGATGCGCGCGTTGCCGCTCGAGCGGGTCAGGTTCAAGGTGAACCCGTTGCTGTCGAAGCTCGCCACGTTGGCGGTGAACACCGGCGGGGTGCTCTGGGTGATGAACAGCGCGTCGGGGGCGAAGTACCGGTTGGCGAACCCCGCGGTCTGCACATTGAGCCCCAACGACCATTCGACGCCGGGGCCTGCGGCCGAGAGGTGCGAGTGCAGCGAAGGCGAGTACGAGGGCAGCCCGCTGTTGGCGAACGCCGCGTAGAGGCTGACCAGCAGGTCGGGCTTGAAGCCGACGCCGGTCACCGCCTGGGTGCTGGCCGTATTGTTGGTGATGAAGTCGAGCGCCTTCGCCGAGACATCGGTGCCGCCGATGAGCAGGTAGTGAATCACCCGCGGCAGCCCGTCGTTCGGCGACCAGGCGAGGGTGAAAGTGCTCGCATTCCACCCCGCGAGGGTGGCCCTCGCCAGGGGGGTGTTGGTGCCGGTGTCGAAGGTGATCAGCGCCGGCGCGATCGCGCGCGCGCCGTAGTTGAAGCTCTGATTGTCGACCGCCGTCATGCCGCTGACGTAGGTGGCCGCACCGTCGGTGAAGCCCACCATCGGGTAGGCGCTGCGCTCGATGGTGCCGACGCTGGTGCCGCCCGAGGCCCAGAAGATCGCTGCGCGCGGTTGGAGCCCGAGCGGGTGGGCCACCTGCTGGCTGGCGCCGTTGCCCTGGGTGAAGCTGCCCACCACTGCAGAGCTGGCGTAGGTGGGAGGCGCGGCGAGCGTGAGGGCGAGCAGCCCGAGTACGCGTTGATCCGTCACGGGCGCGCAGCGTACTTCAGGTGGGCGAATCGACCTCGAGACTGTTCAGCGCGAGGGCCGCCCGGCACGGAGCGCGGCGAGCTCGGCGACGATCTTCTCGCGCACGTGCTCGCGCAGCGCAGTGACGTCTCCGCCGAAACCTTCTGGGTGAACGGGTTCGAGCACCTTCACCACCAGGTCGCCACGCGGCGAGACGTCGAGCGCGTTCTTCGGCAGGGTCTTGCCGGTGCCCTCGACCACGATGGGTATGACCGGGCACGACTTGTTGATGCTGAGGCGAAAGGCCCCATCTTTGAACGCCTTCACCTCGCCGTCGGGGCTGCGGGTTCCTTCGGCGAAGAGCAGCACCGGGACGCCGCGATCGAGCCAGCGCTCACACTCGATCATCATCTTGGCGATGCTGTCTTTGTCGCCGCGGGTGAGGGCCACGTAGCGGTTGAGCGACATGTTCCAGCCGAGGAAGGGCGCCTTGAAGGTGCTGGCGCGGCTCACCCACTTGTAGGGGCGATAGAGGCCGAACAGCACCAGAATGTCGCCCGCCGACTGGTGGTTCGAGACCAGCACCGCGGGCCCGCGCCAGGGCAGGCGGTCGCGGTGATCCACCCTGAAGCTCCAGCCGGGGTTCACGTACACATAGGTCATCGCCCAGAAGCACGAGTAGAGGTGCAGCACCCTCCCGTTGCGGTCGAACGGCAGGGTGATGATCCAGATGAACACCGCTCCCACGAAGTAGATCGCGCTGCTGGAAGCGAAGAAGAGCCAGAAGGCGATCTGGTAGAGGCGGCGGAGGAAGAGCATTTTCTAGAGGAGCTGTACTTGACCTGGGCCCCCCTCCTCTCGTAAGGGGTGCGACCTTTCAAGGAGCTTTTGGAGCATGTCTCAGAGGACTTACAGCGCGAAGGCGAAAGACGTCGTGCGGGCGTGGCATGTCGTTGACGTCAACGACAAGGTGCTGGGCCGCGCGGCCTCGCAGATTGCGACCCTGCTCAAGGGCAAGCACAAGCCCATGTACACGCCGTCGATGGACACCGGCGACCACGTGATCGTGATCAACGCCGCGAAGGTGAAGGTCACCGGCAGCAAGGCGACGCAGAAGATGTATCGCCGGCACGCACTGGCGGGCTTCCCGGGCGGTCTCAAGACCAGCAACTTCGAGACGCTGCAGCGTCGGCACCCCGAAGACATCATCATCAACGCGGTGCAGCGCATGCTGCCGCGCAACGCGCTGGGTCGGCAGATGATGACCAAGCTGCGCGTCTACGCGGACGACAAGCACCCGCACGTTGCTCAAAAGCCCGTCGCCAAGACGGTGGAGGCATAAGTGGCGAAGCAGACCAAAGACGGTATCTACGCGACTGGCCGCCGCAAGGAATCGACGGCGCGCGTGTGGCTCAAGGTCGGCACCGGCAAGGTGACCATCAACGGTCGCACGATCGATGATTACTTCGGTCGCGAGACGTCGAAGATGATCATGAATCAGCCCCTGGTGGTGCTGGAGCAGGTCGGCAAGGTCGACATGAACGTCAACGTTCGCGGCGGTGGCCTCTCGGGCCAGGCCGGCGCGATTCGCCACGGTCTGTCGCGCGCCCTCTGCGGCCTCGACCCGGCTCACCGCCCGGCGCTGAAGAAAGCCGGCTTCCTCACCCGCGACGCTCGCGTGGTCGAGCGCAAGAAGAGCGGCCAGCCGGGCGCTCGCAAGCGCTTCCAGTTCAGCAAGCGCTAAAGCGCTGCGGTTCGAAGCACACCGGGCAGGTCTCCCTCACGGGAGGTCTGCCCGATGCTTTTGCGGGGTACCGGGCCGTTCTCGAGCTTCAGCCCGTCGGCGCCGAGCGAATCGCCTGGGCGAGCTCGCTGCGCTGCACGTCGCGCTGGGTGTTGGCGCGCAGATCTTTGAGCGCGACGCAGCCGCGCTCGCGCTCGTGGTGGGTGTAGATGACGGCGAAGCGAATGCCGACGCGGTCGGCGTACTTGAGCTGCTTGGGCAGCTTCTGGGGCTCGGCGGCGAGCTCGACGTTGAGGCCCGAGCGGCGCAGCTCGGTGGCGATGGCGCGCGCGTCGGCGGCCAGCTCGGGCTCGGTCAAGGTGACGTAGGCCGCGGTGGGGTGGTCGACGGGCTTGAGCAGCTGGGCTTCGCGCAGCTGGAAGAAGAGGCGGGTGAGCCCGATGGAGAGACCGACACCGGGGAGCTTCGACTTCGTGTAGTGGCCGGCGAGGTCGTCGTAGCGCCCGCCGCTGCACACGCTGCCGATGCCGGGGAAGTTGTTGAGCACGGTCTCGTAGATGGTGCCGGTGTAGTAGTCGAGGCCGCGGGCGATCGAGAGATCGAGCTCGACGGTGCCTGAGGGCACCCCGAGCGCCGCGATGGCCTCGAGCACGGACTTGAGCTCGGTCACTCCGGTGCGGAAAAGCTCGTCGGTCTCGGGCAGCTTCTCGAGCTGGGCCACCGCGTCGCTGGCGCGGCCCAGCTTCAAGAACTCGAGCAGCCGGCCGACGGCGGCAGCGCTCATGCCGACCTCGGGGCCCTGCAGGGCTTCGGTGACCTTGGCCTCGCCGATCTTCTCGAGCTTGTCGATCTCACGCAGGGCGGCGGCGCGCTTCTCGGGAGAGTCGATGCCGCCGCCGCGCAGCAGGCCGTTGAGCAGCTTGCGGTTGTTGATGCGAATGGTGAAGGGGCCGAAGTCGAGCGCGCGGAAGACCTCGGAGATCACCGCCGGCATCTCGGCGTCGTACATCAGGGGCAGGGTGTCTTTGCCGACCACGTCGATGTCGCACTGGTAGAACTCGCGGTAGCGGCCCTTCTGGTTGCGCTCGCCGCGGTAGACCCGCTGAATCTGGTAGCGCCGGAAGGGAAAGGCGAGCTGGTTCTCGTACTGCGCCACGTAGCGGGCGAGCGGCACGGTGAGATCGAAGCGCAGCGCCAGCTCGGGGTTCTTGGCCGCCTCGCCCCTGGCGCGGGCTGCTTCGACCTGTTCGAGGGCTCCGGTCGACTGGGCGAAGTAGAGCTGCTTCTCGGTCTCGCCGCCCGACTTGGTGAGCAGCACCTCGCTGAGCTCGAAGACCGGGGTCTCGATGGGCATGAAGCCGAACCGCTCGTACCCGGCGCGAATCGTGTCGATCATCTTCTGAAACGCAAGCTGCTCCCGGGGGAGAAGCTCGAGGGTGCCCGGAACCGTGCGCGGCTGAATCATGGCTACACGCACTTACCATGCTGCGGGTGCTAGCTTCGTCGTCTCCCATGGAACTGAACGAGATTCTCCAGGTGGCCTTGAGGGGTGGGGCGTCGGACATTCACCTGAAGGCGGGTCTGCCGCCGATGTTCCGGGTCGACGGGTCGCTGGTGCCGCTGAAAGACGGCAAGCGGCTGCCGCCCGAAGAGGTGGCGCGCATGGCCTTCGGGATCATGAACGAGTTCCAGAAGGAGAAGTTCAAGAGCACCAACGAGGTCGACCTCGCGTACGGCGTGCCCGGCCTGGGCCGGTTCCGCGTCAACGTGTTCCAGCAGCGCGGCACCATCGGCGCGGTGCTGCGCGTGATTCCCTTCAAGGTGCTGTCGATCAAAGAGCTGATGCTGCCCAACGTGCTCGAGAAGATCGCGCTGGAAGAGCGCGGCCTGATTCTGGTCACCGGCACCACCGGCTCGGGCAAGTCGACCACGCTGGCGGCGATGATCGATCACATCAACGCGACCGACACCAACCACATCATGACGATCGAAGATCCGATCGAGTTCTTGATCCGCGACAAGCGGTCGATCGTGAACCAGCGCGAGGTGGGCGTCGACACCATGTCGTTCTCGCAGGCCCTGAAGAGCGCGCTGCGGCAGGACCCCGACGTGATCCTGGTCGGCGAAATGCGAGACCACGAGACCATCGAGACCGCGCTCACCGCGGCCGAGACCGGCCACCTGGTGATGTCGACCCTGCACACCCTCGACGCCACCGAGACCATCAACCGCATCATCTCGGCCTTCCCTCCCTACCAGCAGAAGCAGATTCGTCTGCAGCTGGGCGCGGTGTTGCGCGCGGTGGTGTCGCAGCGGCTGGTGCCGCGCGCCGACGGCAAGGGGCGCGTGGCGGCGGTCGAGATTCTGAAGGCCACCGCTCGGGTGAAGGAGCTGATCGAGGACAAAGATCGGACCAAGGAGATACCCGACGCGATCGCCCAGGGCCACGTGGCGTACGGCATGCAGACCTTCGACCAGTCGCTGATGTCGCTGGTGAAGCAGAACCTCATCACCTACCAAGAGGCCCTGCGCCAGGCGTCGAACCCCGACGACTTCGCGCTGCGGTTCCAGGGCATCAGCTCGACCTCGGACGCCAAGTGGGACGACTTCGACAAGAAGCCGGGCGAAGAGCGCGCGGTGCCGGGCTCGCAGGCCTACGCCCAGCAGGGCGCGCCGGCCCTGCCCAACGCCGGTCACCCTCCGCAAGACGTGCGGGCGCAGGTGCAGGCGGCGCGCGCTCCGGCGCCGGCGCCCAAGCCGGCGGCTCCGGCGGCGGCCCCCAAGAGCGGCGACGACGACTTTCAGATCGAACGGTTCTGAAGGCCGCTCGCAGAACCCCCCCCGAAGAGGCCGACGGTCTTTGCCCTGTGTCGCCTGACGCGCGCCTTCGGGTTCGCTCCTCGGTCGGCTCGCGCACTGCGCTCTCCGGCTCGGTACGGGCAGACACTGTCAGCCTTCTATGTGGGGCGAAGCGCGCAGGCAGAGGGCGCCGCGAATTTCGTGCTCCGAACCTTCGAGCCCTCCATCGGCAAAGGCTCACGACCCGACGACACCGAGCGCACGGTGTCGTCGCTCACCCCGGTTCTCGAACGAGAGCGGGCGAATGCTCGGCACCGCGAGCGGGAACAAACGCAGAAAAGAATCGCCGCCGCCGGGTGAATGTCGGCCCCTCGGCCATTCTCTTTCGCATGTGTTCCCAAGCGGGCGCTCCGTGACGGGCCTCGCGAGGTTCGACTGCTGCTGCGCGCCCGGTCGAGGCTGTCGTCCTCTCCGTGACCGGTTCTCACGCTGAGAGGCTGACGGTATTTCCCCTCCCGTCGCCTGAAAGCGCCGATACGCTTCGCCTGCCAGCGTCGCGAGCCGTCGACGAACCGAAGTGCGCCTTCGGGTTCGCTCCTTTGGCGGCTGGCGCATCTGCGCTCCGGCCCGGGTTCGGCGATGACTGTCAGCGTCTGAATCGAGAGGGTCGGCCAGAACAAGACCCCTTCGGGCGAGCCAGCCCGACCTGGGTCGCCGGCGGTGTCGCAGTCCTCGCCAGGGTTACGAGGCAGTCGTGACCTTGCCTTTGGGCGGAGCACACCTCGGTCGTCGCGCCCGGTACGCTCGTTCTGGCCGACCCTCTCAGCGTGAACGGTGCTGCGCTCGAAAGCCAACGGGCGCGCAGCTACCGCACCGCCGTTAGTCTTCTTCGTCGGGCTTCTCGAGCTCGCCGGTGGCGTCTTCGTCGTCGTCGACGCCGTCGAGGTCGGCGTCTTCTCCATCGCCGCCGTCGGCTGCGTCATCGTCGTCGCCGCCCGCGGCGGTCTCATCGTCGAGATCTTCGTCTTCGCCGTCGTCGACCTCGTCGTCGTCGAGCTCGGCGGCTTCGGCGTCGGCAGGCGACCACTCTTTGAGGTGGCCGATGAGGCGCTGCAGGCGCAGGGGCCCGATCAGCTTCTTGCCGTTGAGGAAGTTGAGCACCACCTCGAGGCCGGCCCGCACCCCTTCGACCTCGGCCGGGTCGTCGCCGCTCAGCATCTGCAGCGCGTCTTCGACGTGCTCGACGTTGATGCTCTGGGTGCCGTCGGCCCAGGCCGCTTGAAACAGCGCCTCGGCGCAGGAGACCTGCATCGGCCGCAGCGGGGGCGGGGCGTTCTTGGCGACCTCGTCCATCAGCGTGGTGACCTGGTCTTCGTCGAGGCGGGCCAGCTCGATCAGCTCTCCGAACGACTCGTGCACGAAGGCGCTGTCGAAGCGGTTGGGGTCGTTGTCGCCGGTGAAGGCCTCTTCGACCAGCACGCCGCCGAGCAGCTGCTCGACCTGCTCGGCGTCGGCGCCGGCCGCCGCCAGCGCGTCGCGGGCCCGCTTGGCCTGGGGCCCCAGCACCGGGTCCGAGGGAATGCGCGACAGCGCCGCGCGCACCGCCAGCAGAATGGTGGCGTTCTGCGAGTCGTCGCCGGGCGTCTCTTTGCCCTTGGCCTGCAGCACGTACGCCGACAGCTCACTGTGGGTACGCGCGGCGGCGACGAAGGCCATCGCGTCAGGCCCCATGGGAATGCCGGCGACGCCGCGCTCCAGCGTCTCCACGGCGGTCTTCACGTCGAGGAAGGCAGCGATCACCGGGTGCACGGGCGACGACTTACTCGATTTCAAGGTGAGGGGCCGAGCGATGTTACAAAGCGCAGGGTGGCTGCGACGGCCTTCGACACCGCGGTGAAGTTGCTCGAGGGCCGGCCCAAGTCGCGCGCCCGCCTCGAGGCGGCGTTGGTGCAGCGCGGGTTCGCGGCGAGAGACATCGCGCAGGCGCTCGCCCGCGTCACCGAGCTGGGGTACCTCGACGACCGCCGGCATGCCGAAGCCAGGGCGCGCGCGGGGGTCGCCGAGGGGCGCTCGGTGCCCGACGTCGAGCGGCGCCTCGAGGCCGAGGGCATCGACCCTGCGCTGGCGGCCGAGGTGACCGAGGCGGTGGCGCGCGAGGCCGGCTACGACGAGCTGAGCGCTGCGCGCGCGCTGGTGCAGAGGCGCAAGGTGAGCGGGGCGAAGGCGGCGCGGCTGCTCGCTTCGCGGGGGTTCTCGGACGACGTGGTCGAGACCGTGTCGGGCCTGGGCGCCTTCGACGACTGAGCCGCGGCCCCGGGGCCGCCTTCGAGGCAAGCGCGCGAGCGGTCGGGCGTACCGTGCACGGAACTTCCAAATGATTCCCCCGGTGAAAGGGGTTAGGGTGCGCGCCCCGATGAAGCGCCTGTTTCCCATTCTGCTGCTGCTCTGCGCGTGCAAGGGCTTCGGCACCTTTCTGGGCGGAGACGTCAGCGAGCCGAGCTACGCCGACGAAGCCGACACCAACCTGAAGCGTGGCGACGAGGCGCTGGACTCGAAGAACTACGTCGAGGCGCAGAAGTACTTCGACTACGTGAAGTCGAAATACCCGTACCTCGAGGCCGCCACCACCGCCGAGCTGCGCCTGGGCGACGTCGACTTCGACCGCGAGAAGTACCTCGAGGCGCGCGACAGGTACCTGAACTTCATCAAGCTGCACCCCACGCACGCCAAGCTCGACTACGCGGCGTACCGGGCGGCGCTCACCCACTACAAAGACATGCCGTCGGACTTCTTCATCTTCCCGCCGAGCTCCGAGAAGGACCAAGCCGAAGTGCGCGCGGCGAGCGTGGCGATGGCCGACTTCATTCGCACCTACCCCAGCAGCAGCTACGCGGCCGACGCGCAGAAGGCGCTCGACGAGGTGCGCCGGCGCATGGCCGAGCACGAGCTGTACGTGGCGGGCTTCTACGAGCGGCGCAAGAAGTGGCAGGCGGTGGTGACGCGGCTGGGCGTGGTGGCGCGTGACTTCGGCGGCCTGGGCTACGAAGAGAAGGTCTACTTCGGCCTGTACGACGCGTACCGAAAGCTGCAGGACGACGCGAAGGCGCGCCTGGGCAAGGCCAACGAGGAGCTGGTGCGCGCCCGGGCAGGGGTCGAGAAGGCGGGCGACCAGGCCACCGACGAGCAGAAGCAGCGGGTCACCGATCTCGAGGCGCAGGTGAAGGCCGCCGAGACGGCGATCGCCGAGGCCGAGGGCAAGCCGGAAGATTCGCTCAAGCAGCTGGTGGCGAAGTACCCCGACACCGCCGCGGCGAAGAAGGCGCAGCGGATTCTCGAGAAGTAGCCGTGACGGCGCGGTGAACGACGAACTGCGCAGGCTGGTCGGGTTCGGCGTGGCGGCGGCGCTGGGCCTGACGGCGCTGGTGCTGGCGGTGCCGCGGCTCTTGGGCGCGGCAGCCGGCCCCGAGGTCGAGATTCTCACCGCGCTGAAGACGGCCGAGTCGAAGGGCCTCGAGCTCGACGTCGGGCTGGCCCAGCCGCTGACCGGGCGCGGGCGGGGTTTTCAGCGCATCTCGGTGACGGTGGAGTCTGAGGCGCGCGCGCTGGTGACCGCCACCCTCGACTTCGATGGGAAGGTGGGCGAGACCGAAGTGAGCTCGCTGGGCGCCGAGCGGGTGCCCTTCGTAGACCGGGGCGACTGGGAGCCCGAGGCGGGGTTCGCTCCGCGCCTGGTGGCGGTGGTGAAGGCCCTCGAGCAGCGGCGGGCCGCGCTCGAGCGCGGCGAGCTCTCGAAGCTGTGCTCGGGCCGGGCCGACGGCGGCGAGTCGGCCGAGCTCGCCGAGTGGCTCAGGGTGAAGGGGCGCAAGGTGAAGGTCAGCCGCTGGCTCATTCGCAGCGAGCGCGACGACGTGCTGGTGACCGAGGAGTGGAGGCTGTCGGGGACGCTGCCCGAGCGCCCGGTCGACGTTTCCGGGGCGCGGAGGTTGTTGCTACAGGTCTTCTCTGGCGGGGAATTCTGCTTCCCCGAAGGGCTCATGTAGGCTACCAACCCTTCAAGACTCCTCATGGACGACGCGCTCAAGCAACTGTTGACCCTGGGGCGGGGCTACTTCGAAAAGAAGCAGTACTCGCAAGCCGAGAAGTACCTGACCCAGGTCGTCGAACAGAATCAGTCGTTCGCAGACGTCTACAACATGCTGGGCGTGGTTTATCACGACCAGGGTCAGTTCGCCCGGGCGCAGCGGGCGTTCGAGGCCGCGCTGCGCATCAACCCCGCGTACACCGATGCCGCGCTGAATTTGGCGGTCATCTACAACGACATGGGGAAGTACCGCGAAGCGAAAGAGGTCTACCAGGCGGCGCTCTCTCGGCAGCGCAGCGCGCCCGGTCGCATCGACCCCTTCGTGCAGGGAAAGATTTCGAACATGTACGCCGAGATCGGCGACGTGTTCGCCTCGAGCGGCATGCTCGACGAGGCGATCGGCGAGTACCGCCGCGCGCTGGGCCTGTGCCCCACCTTCGTGGACATTCGCTTGAAGCTGGCCGACGCCTGCCGCGACAAGGGCGATCACGCCGAGGCGCTGGCGCAATTCGAGGAGATCTTGCGCATCAACCCGAACTACGTTCCCGGCCGCGTGCACTACGGCATCGCGCTCTACTCGGCAGGCAAGCGCCCCGAAGCGATTCGGGAGTGGGAGGCGGTGCTCCAGCAGAACCCGGGCAACAAGAGCGCCGAGATGTACCTGAACCTGGTGCGTGAGACGAAGGAAGTGTGACGTGAGCACCGGCTACGCACTCAAGTTCATCTCGGGAAAGTACCAGGGCGGCGAGTTCCCCCTGAAGAGCGAGAAGCAGGTGGTGATCGGCCGGTCGAGCGAGCTCGACATGGTGCTGGTCGAAGACATGGTCTCGCGCAAGCACGCCAAGATCGCGGTGGCGGCGGGCAAGATCACCATCGAAGATCTCGGCTCGACCAACGGCACCTTCGTCAACGGCGAGAAGGTGAAGACCGCGCGCCTCAAAGAGGGCGACCGCATCTTGATCGGCACCTCGATCTTGAAGCTGGTGCGCCAGGGCGCCGGGGCGCAGGAGCTCGACGAAGAGCAGGTGAAGGCGCAGCTCGAGCAGGTCGCCGCGGCGCAGTCGGCCAAGCAGACGAAGACGGCGATGACCGGCAAGCTCGAAGAGGTGCCGCTGCCCGACCTGTTGCAGCTCTTCCACACCTCGAAGAAGAACGGTGTGCTGGTGGTGCGCAACGAGCACGAGGGCAAGATCTACCTGAAGCAGGGGCGGGTCTATTACGCCAGCATCGACGACAACCACGAGCTGGGCCCGGCCAAGAGCTTCAACCGGGTGATCACCTGGGAGATCGGCGATTTCGAGCTGCAGCCGCCCGACAACCAGGAGTTCATGACCGAGCTCGACATGTCGACCGAGGCGCTGCTGATGGAGGCGCTGCGGCAGCTCGACGAGCTCAAGCGCATTCAGGGCCAGATGCCCTCGCCGCAGGCGACGCTGCAGCTGTCGGTGCCGATGACCGCGCAGCTCAGAGATCTGACTCCCGAAGAGCTCGACGTGCTGCAGCTGGTGCACAACTACGGCTCGCTCAACGGCGTGCTCGATCACTCGGTGCAAGACGACGTGGGCTGCGCGACCATCGTGGTCAGCCTGCTGCAGCGCGACTATGTCCGTGCCGGCTGAGGCGGTTCGGCTCACCCAGCTGTCGAACTGCGCGGGCTGCGCGGCGAAGATTCGGCCCGATCTGCTGCACGAGGTCTTGAGCGGGCTGCCCAAGGTGAAGAAGTCGCGCGAGGTGCTGGTCGGCTTCGACACCAACGACGACGCGGCGGTGTACCGCTTGTCGGCGACGCAGGCGGTGGTCGAGACCGTCGACTTCTTTCCCCCGGTGGTCGACGAGCCGTACGCCTACGGGCAGATCGCCGCCGCCAACGCGATGAGCGACATCTGGGCGATGGGGGCCCGGGCCATCTTCGCGCTGAACGTGGTGGCCTTTCCCAAAGACCAGCCGATCGAGGTGCTGCACCAGATTCTCGCCGGCGGGGCCGACAAGGCCCGCGAGGCGGGTATCCCCATTCTCGGGGGCCACTCGGTGCAGAGCCCCGAACCGAAGTACGGCATGGCGGTGACCGGGCTGGTGCACCCCAAGAAGGTGCTCACCAACGCCGGCGCGCGCGCGGGCGACGTGCTGATTCTGACCAAGCCCATCGGCACCGGCATCGCCACCACGGCCATCAAGCGGGGGCTGGCCAGCGCGGCGCTCGAGAAGCGGGTCACCGAGCAGATGGCGCGGCTCAACAAGGCGGCTGGCGAGGTGCTGGCGTCGCCGAAGCTCAAGGTGCACGCGCTGACCGACGTGACCGGGTTCGGGCTGCTCGGCCACCTGCTCGAGGTGGCGCGGGGCGCGAAGCTCAAGGCCCTGCTCTACAAGTGGCAGGTGCCGGTGCTGGAAGGGGTGCCCGAGCTGGCCGAAGCGGGCTGCGTGCCCGGCGGCACCAAGACGAACCTCGAGCACGTGGCGAAGGCGGTGCGGTTCAAGGGCGAGCTCAAGCTGCACGTGCAGCAGGTGCTGGCCGACGCCCAGACCAACGGCGGGCTGCTCGCGGCGCTGCCCGAGAAGAACGCCCGCGAGGCCTTGAAGGCGTTGGATCGCGCCGGCGTCGAGGGGTGGATCATCGGCGGCCTGGAGAAGGGCAAGCCGGGCATCGAAGTCGTCTGAAGCCGGCGCTCGCGGTAGGCTTTCACGCCCGTGCGGTACCTTTCCCTCTGCGCCCTGGCGCTGTCGGCTGTGGCCGCGTTCGCCGGCCCGGTGGTGATCGTCGACCCCGGCCACGGCGGCGCCCAGACCGGCGCGGTGTCGCCCACCGGCGCGTGGGAAAAAGACGCGGCGCTCGAGATCTCGAAGCTGCTCAAGGCCGAGCTCGAGGCGCAGCTCGGCGCCCGGGTGAAGCTGACCCGCGACCGGGACGCGATGGTGACGCTGCACAACCGGGTCGACTGGGCCAACGCGCAGAAGCCCGACCTGTTCATCTCGGTGCACCTGAACTCGATGCCCACCCAGAAGCAGCGGCAGGGCACCGAGGGCATCGAGACCTACTTCCTCTCGGCCGAGGCGAGCGGCGATCAGGCCAAGAAGGTGGCGGCCCGCGAGAACGCCGAGTTCCACGACAAGCGGCCCAAGAGCGGCGACACCCTGGCGTTCATTCTCGCCGACCTGCAGCGCAGCGAGGCGCACGCCGACTCGTCGCGGCTCGCCTACGCGGTGCATGAAGAGCTGATCGCGGCCACCGGGGCGCAAGACCGTGGCGTGCAGCAGGCGCCCTTCTACGTGCTGATGGGGCTGCAGGCGCCGGCGATTCTGGTCGAGGTGGGGTTCATCTCGCACCCCGACGAGGGCGCGCGGCTCGCCGAGACCGGGTACCAGCAGAAGGCGGCCGAGGCGATCGCCCGCGGCGTCTCGGCGTTTCTGCAGCAGGTGTCGGCGAAGAACCGCTGAAGCGTGCTAGTCGGTCGTGCATGCGATCGTTCAACCGCGGCAACCTCGACACCCGGCCGGTGATTCTGACCCCCGGCGCCACCAAGCACGCCGAAGGCAGCTGCATGGTCGAGTTCGGAGACACCCGGGTGCTGTGCACCTGCAGCGTCGAAGAGCGGGTGCCTCCGCACGTGATGGGCACCGGCGCGGGGTGGATCACCGCCGAGTACGGCATGCTGCCGCGCGCCACCCACGAGCGCACCGCGCGCGAGGCCGCCAAGGGCAAGCAGAGCGGGCGCACCCAGGAGATTCAGCGGCTGATCGGCCGCTCGCTGCGCGCCAGCGTCGACATGAAGGGGGTCGGCGTGCGCACCTTCACGCTCGACTGCGACGTGCTGCAGGCCGACGGCGGCACGCGCACCGCGAGCATCACCGGCGCGTACGTGGCGCTGGTGCTGGCGCTGAAGAAGCTCAAGGCGAAAGAGAAGCTCAGCCAGCTGCCGAAGCTCAGTCAGGTGGCGGCGATCTCGGTGGGGCTGGTGAAGGGCGAGGTCTGCGTCGATCTCGACTACGCCGAAGACTCGACCGCCGGCGTCGACTTGAACGTGGTGGGGCTCGAGGGCGGCAAGCTGGTCGAGCTGCAGGGCACCGCCGAGCACGGCCACTTCGACAAGCCGCAGCTCGACGCGATGCTCGACGCCGGCCTGTCGGCGATCGCCCGGCTGCACGACGCCCAGCGCAAGGTGCTCGGTTGAAGCTCCTCTTCGCCACCACCAACGCCGGCAAGCTCGCCGAGCTGCGCGAGCTGTTGCCCGGCGTCGAGGTGATCTCGGCCGCCGAGGCGGTGCCGCACCTCGAGGTCGAAGAAGACCGCGACACCTTCGAGGCCAACGCCGAGAAGAAGGCGCGCTCGTACCTGCAGGCCAGCGGGCTGCCGTCGCTGGCCGACGACTCGGGGCTGTGCGTCGAGGCGCTGGGGGGGCGACCGGGGGTGCAGTCGGCCCGCTATGCGCCCAGCGATGCCGAGCGCATCACCCGGCTGCTGGCCGAGCTGCAGCGTGCCAACAACCGCAAGGCCCACTTCACCTGCGCGCTCTGCGTGGCGTTTCCGTCGGGAGAGCTGCTCACCGGTCACGGCGAGTGCCACGGTGAAATCGCGCTCGCGCCGCGCGGCGCGCACGGGTTCGGCTACGACCCGGTGTTCGTGGTGCCCTCGGGCAAGACGCTGGCCGAGCTCACCCGGGCCGAGAAGGCGCAGCTGTCGCACCGCGGCGCGGCGATGCGGGCCATCGCGCCGCAGCTGCTCGCGCGCCTCGGTCGAAGTTGAGGTTTGCCGCGGCGGCCTCGCTGCCGCCGGGCGCCTCACCGCTTCAGCCTCAGGTGCTCTACCGCGGCGGCGAGCAGCGCCGCGATGCCGCGCTTGGGCACGTGCAGCACCTTCTTCTTCGAGTGCCCCTGCGCCCCGGTGTAGTGCATCGACACCTTGTGGTGCAGCTCGGTGGCGCCCCAGACCAGCACCAGGTCGCCCCACTCGAGGTCGGCCTTGGCGTGGTCCGACGTGCGGCGCTGGGTGCCGTCGACCAGGCGCAGCTCGAGCTTGCCGGCGAAGAGCCGCTCGAGCTCCTCCCACACCGAGGGAGACCCACCGACGATGACCAGCCGGCGGTGCCCGAAGGCGTGGGCGAAGTCGGCCGCCGCGCGCTGGTTGTCGCTGCCGCCGCAGCTGTGACAGGCGGGCTTGGGGTCGCACGGCACCGCTTCGCGCCCACTGGCCCGCGCCGCGCTGACGCACTCGGCGCTGGGACAGTGCAGAAAGAAGCGCTCGCCGAGCACGGCCGCGGCGCGCTCGAGCTTCTCGCTCGAGAGCCGCTGCTTGCCGGGGCGGGTGAGGCCGGCGGCTTCGAGGGCGGCGCGCGCCGTGGCCCGGGTGCCGGGCGAGCCGTAGCCCAGCGCTGAGAGCCACGCGTCGATCGCGACGTCGGCGCTCACGCCTTGGCGCGGCGGGTCTTCTGGGGCCGGCTCTTCACCGACTCGATCGCGAACAGCTCGTCTTGGGTGGGCTCGAGGCCCAGGGCGCGGCGCACCGGAGCGAAGCTGCGGCGGTGAATCAGCAGCGCGCCCAGGCGCTCGAGCGCGTCTTGGTGCTCGGGGGTGGGGTAGCCCTTGTGAGACGCGAAGCCGTAGCCCGGGTGCCGCTGGTCGAGCTCGTTCATGAAGCGGTCGCGGGTGGTCTTGGCGATCACCGAGGCGGCGGCGATCGAGAGCGACAGCGCGTCGCCGTGAATGATGCCCTTCTGCGGCGTCTCGATGACGGGGATCTTGCGGGCGTCGACGAGGCAGAACTCGGGCTTCACGGTGAGGCCCTCGACCGCGCGCCGCATGGCGAGCAGGCCCGCGTGGTAGATGTTGATCGAGTCGATCTCTTCGACGCTGGCCCAGCCGACCGCGAAGCAGACCGCGTCGGCCTTCACCTGCGCGGCCAGCTCTTCGCGCTTCTCTTCGTCGAGAATCTTCTTCGAGTCGTCGAGGCCCTTGAGCTTGTACCCCTTGGGCAGAATGCACGCGGCGGCGGTGACCGGCCCGGCGAGCGGCGCCATGCCGGCCTCGTCGACTCCGGCGATGAGGCTCAGGCCCTGCGCGTACAGCTCGCCCTCGTAGCGGAGCATGTTGCGCAGCCGTTGCCCCTCGGCGCGGTTGGCCGCCTGCTTCGCCTTGACCGCCTTCACCAGCGCCTGGGCACCGGCACGGTCGTCGCGCTCGAGCTCGAACAGCACCCCGCGGGGCAGGCTCTTGCCCCGGGCGAGCCTTTCCCTCAGCTCTGAGAGCGAGCGCCGTTTCACTGCAGCGTGAGGGTCGCGGAGGACGGCATCACCGTGCAGTCGCAGTCGCCGCACAGCACCTGCACGATGTAGGGCTGCCGGGTCGAGAGCGCACCGGCCTTGGCGGTGAGCTCGACCTGGCCGTTGCCGAGCGCGTCGGTGATCTGGTTGGTGCGGCCGTCGCCGCCGGTGGTGGCGACCTGCTCCATGCCGTTGGTGGTGTTCTTCGCCACCACCTGCGCGTCGCCGATCGGCTGACCCGTCAGGTCTTGCGCCTTGATGGCGATGACCGAGGCCCCGTTGCTGCACTCCTGCCGGGTGCGGCCGCCGTCAGGGAGGTAGGCGCCGGGGAAGTTGCAAGCAGCGGCGAAGAGCAGCGACGAGACGACGAAGAGCCGAACCATGGGCCCGGCTCTTTATCGCCTCTGCAGAGGCGTTCACAAGGTCGGGCGCTGATCGCTGCCGTCGTCCCAGTGGGCGCCGAGCCAGCTGCGGTACGACGCCTTCTGCTCTTCGGTGGGGCGATCGATGCGCGCCAGGTACACCGCGTCGGCGGGCTTGGCGGCGAGGGTCACCGTCACCTCGGTGAGGCGCTCGCGGCGGAACACCGTCACCTTCACCTTCTCGCCGGGCTTCTTCTCTTCGCAGCGCGAGATGAGGCCGTTGGCATCGACCTTGTTGCCGTCGAGCGCGACGATCTCGTCGTCGGGGTAGATGCCGGCCACCATCGCCGCCGAGCCGTCGAGCACCGAGGCGATGGCGCTGTTGCCCTTGGGCAGCACGCCGAGGAAGCCGCGCGGCTTGTCGTCGCTCTTGGCGCGCGGCGCGCTGCCGCCCTTGTCACCGGCCGACTCGCGCACCCGAAAGCGCACCTCGAGGCCGACGTGCTGCAGCGGCGAGTAGTCGAGCTCGTCGGTGCCGCGCACCGCGCGGTCGAAGAACATCTTCAGGCTCTGGCCGGCGACCTCGGCGGCGGCGGCTTCGACGCCGTCTTCGGGTACTCCGCTGCCGTCGCCCCAGCGCTGCCACATCAAGCGCATCACGTCGTCGAGGCTCTTGGTGTCTTTGGTGAGGCGCCGAATGGTGAGGTCGAGCAGCAGGCAGGCGACCTCGCCCTTCAGGTAGTACGAGATGGCGGTGTTCACCGTGTTCTCGTCGGGCCGGTAGTGCTTGACCCAGCTCAGGTACGAGGCGTCGCCGAGGCTCAAGGTCTTGCGGCCGGGTGTGGTGTGCAGCGTGGTGAGGGTCTCGCCCATGCGAGCGAGGTAGCGGCCGGCGCTCATCAGGCCGGCGCGGCGCACCAGCAGGTTGTCGTAGTACGAGGTGCCGCCCTCGAAGGCCCACAGCAGCTGGGTGTAGGCCTCTTGCGAGTAGTCGAACGGCACCAGCGCCTTGGGAATGATGCGCTTCACGTTCCACAGGTGGAAGTACTCGTGGCAGGCGAGGGTGAGGAAGTCTTCCCACCCCTTCGAGCTGACGAGGCCGCTGCGCGGGTAGATGAGCGCGGTCGAGGCGCGGTGCTCGAGGCCGCCGCGGCCCTTGTCGCTGGCGTAGATGAAGAACACGTAGCGCTTCATCGGCAGCCCGCCGAAGAACGCCGACTGGATCTCGACGACCTTCTGGAGATCGGTGAGCAGCTTCTTCTCGTCGAGCTGCGGCTCACCCCACAGCACCACCTCGTGGGGCACGCCGGCGGCGAGGAAGTGGAGCGCGGTGTGCGGCCCCACCTCGAACGGGCTGTCGACCAGCTCGTCGTAGTCGTCGGCCACGAAGTCGGCCCCCTCGCGCTCGAGCGCACTCGTCGCCGTCCACCCCGGGGGGGCTTCGATCTCGACCCGGTGCTCGTGCTTGCGCAGCGCCTCGCAATAGAAGAACAGCGTGGCGCCGTTGAAGTAGCCGTGCGAGCCGTCGAGGTGGCTGGTGCGCACGGTGAGCTCGTGGGCGTACACCTGATAGCGAAGGCGGAAGGCGCGCCCGTGCGCATCGACGACGAAGCTGCGCTTGTCGGCGCGCCGGAAGGGGATCTTCTGACCCTCGGGGCCGAGCGCTTCGAAGTTCTGCACGTGGCGTGCGTACTCGCGCACCAGGTAGCTGCCGGGCGTCCACACCGGGAGCGCGACGGTCACCGCGTCGCCGGAAGCGGGGAAGTCGGCCACCACCTCGAACAGGTGGCTGTGCGGCCGGGACATCGAGACGCGGTAGCTGACGGCGTTCATTGCGGAAGGTGCGTCTACTGCCTAGGTGGGCCGACGCGCCAGCGCCACAACGCTGCTATGAGCGTTCGCCCATGCGAGCTCGACTGCCGGTCGCGTTGCTGTGCTTGCTGTGCGCGTGCGCCACCACCCAGGGTACGGCGTCTTTGCCCGAGACCGCGAACGCCCCGGCGCCGGTCGACGCCGGGGCGCCGGTGGTCGAGGAGCAGAAGCCCACCGCCGAAGAGGTCGCCCGGCAGATCGAGGCGATGTTCGCGCGGGAGCGCGACGACGCGGGCACCCAGACGGTGACGCTCGACGGCAAGACCCTCGAGGTCGAGGCCGCCGCGGCTCCAGAGGTGACGCGCGACGACGCGCTGCGCGAGACCGGGGTGGCCTTCTCGATGGGCACCGCCGAGAAGGTGCAGTGCTTCATCTACGACCAGATGGTGCCGGTGGGCACGCTGCTCGGCCGGCTCACCGAGGGCCTGAGCGGCAAGGTCGAGATCAAGGCGCTGCGCACCTCGGCCATCGACGTGGTCGAGAAAGAGCCGCTGGTGCTCGCCGACATCGCGTACGTGGCGCAGACCCCCAAGGGCAGCGTGCTGGGCCAGCTGAAACTGGCGGTCTACCCCAACGCAGTGGCTCCGCTGGCGTGCGTGCACGACGAGCCCGGGTACGTCGAGAGCTTTCGCCGGGTGGTGACGCGCTTCGCCTCGGGCCTGGCGCGGGCGCGGGCGAGCGGCGCGGCGGTCTCGTATCGCGCGGTGTACGTGACCTCGATTCGCGGCGCGCCGGTAGGCTTCGAGCGGTCGAGCTGGGTGAAGGCGAAAGACGGCACCCGCACCCTGAGCACCTCTTCGGCGCTGATCGTGCCGCGGTCTGCATCGGAGTGGATGCTGCAGGACTCGAGCAGCACCGTGATCACCGCGAGAGACGGCTACGTCGAGAAGAAGAGCCAGCGCATGACCGCCAACGGCGAGGAGCAGCTCGACGTGCAGCTGGAGCGCAAGAAGGGCGGCTACGCGTACTCGGGTCGGGTCTCGCAGAAGGACCTGAGCGGCACCTTCAAGACCCGGGACAAGAAGGGCATCGCCAGCGACGCGGTGGTGGTGCGCGAGGTGAAGGGGCAGGTGATGAGCGGCAAGAAGCCCGAGCTGTCGTTCGAAGAATACCTGCCCGACGCCGACCCCACTGCGCCGCTGAGCGTGGTGGTGCGCAGAGACCCGGTGGCGGGGGCCGACGCGGTGATCATCGAGACGGGGCGCATCAAGATGATGGCCCGGCTCGACGAGAAGGGCGACACCGTCTCGGTCGAGGTGCCGATGGGGCCGGTGACGCTGGTGCAGGAGCGCAGGTTCGTGGAGGGCTCGCCGGAGTGAGGCCGGGGCTGGCGTTGGCGCTGCTGCTGGCGCGCGCGGCGGCGGCGCAAGACGGCGGCACGGTGTTTCTGCACGGCATACCGCTGGTGAGCGAGCTGCCGGCGGGGGCGAAGCCGGGCGAGGCGCGCTTGAAGGTCAGCGCGCAGGCCGAGGCGCCGCTGTTCGTGAAGCGGCGGGGTGGGGCGACCGAAGTCGATCTCGCGGCGGCGGCGGCGGTGAGCGATGCGCCGCTGCCCCGGCACAAGGCGGCCAGCTGGGTGATCGACTATTCGGAGAAGGCGTTCGGCCCGGTGTGGGGAGAGCTCAAGGGCTCGACGGTGGAAGAGATCACCGCGTTCGTGAGCCAGTACATCGCGCGAAAGTCGCTGCGGAGGGGGTTCGATCTCGCGTCGCAGGTGGCGAAGTCGAGAGAGGGGGACTGCACCGAGCACGCGGTGTTTCTCGCGGCGTGTCTGCGGCATGCGCGGCTCTCGGCGCGGGTGATGCTGGGCGTGGTGTTGGTGGTGATGAACGGCCAGCCGATGGCGTTCGGGCACGCGTGGACCGAGGTCTGGCGCGAGCGGGAGAAACAGTGGGTCGTGGCCGATGCGGCGATACCGGCGTCGGTGGGGGCGGTGTACTTGCCGACCGCGGAGATGGTCGACGAGGGGCCCGGTTTTCAGGTGGCGTTGGTGCCGGGGGTGCAGGCGTTGGGGGCGTTGGGGTTGAGGCTGGTGCGGCGGTAGCTGCGCCCGCAGGAAACGGGAAGCTCTAGAAGAGCTGGGCCCTGCTGATGCGCACGCTCACGCGCTCACCGGGCTGAGGCCGCACCGCCGCCGGCGCCAGGGCGCGAATCATCGTGCCCGCCACGTCGAGCCGCACCTCGGTCGCATGGCCCAAGAACAGGCTCGCCACCACGGTGAGCTGCGTCTCGCCTTCACCCACCACCAGCGCCTCGGGCCGAATCACCAGGCTCTGCGCGCCCTGCAGCGGCACCACCTCGGCCGGCAGCCTGAGCCGCACGCCTGCGCTCAAGAAGTCGGCTCCGTCGACCGCGCCGGGCAGCACGTTGGCGCCGCCGACGAACGCGGCCACGAACGGCGTCTTGGGGCGCTCGTAGAGCTCGCGCGGAGGGGCCAGCTGCTCGATGACGCCGCGGTTCATCACCGCGACCTGGTCGGCCAGCGCCAGCGCTTCGCCCTGGTCGTGGGTGACGTAGATCATGGTGGTGCCCAGCCGCGCGCGCAGCGCGGCGATCTCGAGCAGCACCTTGGGCGAGGCCACCAGCGCCCGGGCCAGCGCCACCCGCTGCAGCTGGCCCCCCGAGAGCGCGTGCGGCATGCGGTCGGCCAGCGCCTCGAGCCGCACCCACGAGAGCGCCTGCTTCACCTTGGCGGCCAGGTCGCGCTCGCCCTTGAGCTGCAGCGGGTAGGCCACGTTCGCCGCCACCGACTTGTGCGGCCACACCGCGTAGCTCTGGAACACCATGCCCAGCCCGCGGGCCTCGGGCGGCAGCGCGTTCACCTCGCGGCCGTCGATGAAGATCTTGCCCGCGTCGGCGCGCTCGAGGCCGGCGATCATGCGCAGGCTGGTGGTCTTGCCGCAGCCAGAGGGCCCCAAGAGCGCCAGCATCTGCCCGGCTGCGACCTCGAGCGAGAGGCCCTTCACCACCGCCGTCTTGCCGTAGGCCTTGTGCACCTGCTCGAGGCGAACCATCAGGTGGCCTCGGCCTTTCTCGACTCGTACAGCGCGCGCAGGCCCAGTACCGCCAGCACGAAGAGCACGAAGGCGCAGGCGATGACGGCGGCTGCGGCGGGGTTGGTGTAGCTCTGCAGCTCGAAGACCAGCGTGCCCAGCACGTTCTGCTTGGGCGGCATCATCAGCACCGCCAGGGTGAGCTCGGTGGCGCAGGTGAGAAAGGTGAGGGTGAAGGCCGCCTGCAGCGGAGCGCGCAGCTGCGGCAGCACGGCGTGAAAGAACGCGCGCAGCGGGCCCGCTCCGCACACCCGCGCCGCCTCGGCCAGCGAGTGATCGACCCGCGCCAGGCCTTCGGCAGCGTTGCGGGTGCCGAAGGCCAGGTGCTTGGCCACCCACGCGATGAGCAGCAGCGCGAAGGTGTTGAACAGCGCCAGCACCAGCGCGAAGCGCTCGAAGAAGACGAAGCGCAGATCGCGCGAGAACGACACCAGCAGCGCGATGGCCAGCACGGTGCCGGGCATCGCGTAGGGCCACGCGGCGAGCAGCTCGCTCACCCGGCCGAGCAGCACCGAGCGGCGGCGCACCAGGGCGAGCAACAGCCCCAGCACGGTGACGATCACCGCGCACGACAGGCCCAGCCACAGGCTGTTGGCGGCGGCCTGCAGGGTGCTCTTCTCGGTGAGCACCTGGCCCCAGTGCGCCACGGTGAAGTGGCCGGCCGGCGTGGTGAGCGAGGCGACCGCCACCGCGCCGAGCGGGGCGACGATCAGGCCCAGGGCCAGCAGCGCGGTCGCCACCGTGAGCGGAGCGCGGGCCGGGCCCAGCTGCAGCTCGCGGTGCTTGAGCCCCTTGCCCGAGAGCAGCGGGGTGCGGCCGGCCCGCCCCAGCAGGCGGCTCAGGCCCAGCACCACCACCGCGACCATCAGCAGCAAGAGGCTCAAGGCCGTGGCGTTCCACAGGCCGCCGGGGCCCATCTGGTGGGCGCGGAAGATCTGCGCGGTGAGCGTGGGCGTGGGCGGGCTGGCCGCCACGCCCAGCATGTACGGCACGCCGAACGACGCGGCGGCGAAGAGGAACACCAGCGCGGCGCCGCTCGCCGCGGCGGGCAGGGCGAGCCGCACCGGCACGGTGAGCAGGGTGCGCAGCGGGCCCGCGCCGAACACCCGCGCCGCCTCTTCGAGCGAGGGGTCGATGCGCGCCAGCACCGCGGCCGCGGGCAGCATCACCAGCGGCAGCCCGGCGCCCCCCAGCACGAAGGCGATGCCGGTGACGGTGTAGATGTTGAAGGTGCCCGCCCCGAGCAGGCGGTTGAGCAGCCCGGCGCGCGGGTTGGCGAGCGCGATCCACCCCATGGCCCAGATGTAGGGCGGTATCGCGGTGGGCAGGGTGAACGCGGCGCGAAAGAAGCGGCGCCCGGGCAGGTCGGTGCGCTCGAGCACCACCGCGAGCGGCAGGCCGAAGCCGAAGGAGATCGCCGCGGCGCCCAGCGAGCTCACCACCGTGTTCACCAGCGCGTGCAGGGTGTCGGGGTCGGACCAGAGGGTGCGCAGGCTGTCGCCTTCTCCGGCGCCCGCCCGCACCAGCAGCACCACGATGGGCACCACGGTGAACGCCGCCAGCAAGACGATGAGCAGCACCGCGCCGGCGAGCAGCAGGCGGTTCATTTCGAGAACGCCTTGGCGAACGCGTTCTTGATCTTCGCGCCGTCGTGCTCGCCGTGCTCGAGCAGCGCTTCCGTCCACCCGCGCGAGCTCTTCATCAGCGCCTCGAGCGCGCGCTCGTTGCGTGGGCCGGGCTGCCGCGGGTCGACCGCGTGCATGTCTCCGGCGACGATCACCGCCTGGCCTCGGGGCGAGAGCAGCACGTCTTCGACCGCCTTGGCGGCCAGCGGGTTGTGCGAGGTGGCGAACAGGCCCACGAACCCCGGCACCACCACCGCGCCGTCGTCCGGCCACTGGATCTCGATGGGCGAGCCCTTCGCCTTCGCCGCCAGCGCGTTCTCGAGCAGCAGCACGCCGACCTTCGCCTCGCCGCCCTCGAGCTTCTGCAGCACCGCGGCGTTGCCTCCGGCCACCTGGGCCTCGTTGGCGCGCAGCTTTTGAAACCACTCGGCGCCCCAGGCCGCTTCCATGAACACCGCCCAGGTGAAGGCGGTGCCCGAGGTGAGCGGGTCTCCGATGGCGATCTCGCCGCGCAGCCTCGGGTCGGTGAGGTCGGCGAAAGATCTGGGCGGCGCGGTCAGCTCTCGCCGGTAGACCAGCACCATGGTCGACAGCCGCAGCGCCGCGTACGCGCCGTCGGCGTCGACCAGCTCGCGTGGCGCGCGCAGCGCGTGCGGCGAGACGTACGGGGCGAAGCGCTGCTCGCGCTTGAGGCGGGCGTAGAGAAACGGGTCGGAGCTGGCGAGCAGATCGGCCGGGGTGCCGCCCGCCTGCAGCTCGGCCTCGAGCTTGTTGAGCAGCTTCTCGCTGCCCGCCTGCACCCACTTCACCTCGACCGCCGGGAGCTCGGCCTTGAGCACCGGGTCGAGCGCGTCGAGCACGTGCGGGTACATCGAGGTGTACACCCAGACGTCGCCCGCGGGCTTCGTGGTCGAGCACGCGCTGGCGACCTGCGGGGCGGCGCTCTCGATGCGGCAGCCGGCGAGCGCGACGAGCGCGCAGGTGACGCCGAGCGCTCTCACGTTCAGGCGTACTTCTGCTGCAGCCGCGCGCTTAAGCCTTCGGCGTCGAAGTTGAGCAGCATCTCCCAGAACGCCCGGTAGTAGCCGGCGCCGGGGCGCTTGTGCACCTTCAGGCGGTAGCCGTACCAGACGTCTTCCCAGTTGGCGGGCGAGGTGAGCAGCGCCCACAGCTCTCCGGCGGTCAAGGTCAGCACCTCGTCTTCGTCGCCCGAGAGGCCCCGCTCGAGCACCGGCGCCTGGCCCGGCACGAACGTCACCCGCCACGCCCCCGCGCCGCCCTCGGCCTGGAAGCCGGCCTTCATGCGCAGCTGGGCGGTGCCCGCCTTCGTCTTCTCGAGCAGCTCGGTGAAGTACTCGCGGAACGCGGCGTCGAGCGTCTCGGCGCTGACCCGCTTGCTCAGGCCGCGTGCGGCGGTGATGGCCTTCGCCACCCGCTCGCGCTGGGTCTCGGCGTAGCGCTCGACCGACGCGGCGTCGTACCCCCAGCCCTCGGTGAGGCCCTTGGCGATGGCGCCGGTTTCCGGGCTCCACTGGTCGCCGGGCTCGAGGTGCAAGAGGTGGGTACCCTGGCGGGCGGCGGGCTCGATCGCGGCCTTGAGCGCCTCGGCAGGAGTGGGCCGGTCGATGAAGTTCTTCCACAGCTCGCCAGGCTCGAGCAGCGCCCAGCTCGAGGCGAACGGTGCGGCCTCGGCGGGCTGCAAGCCCTCGATGCCCTCGAGAAACCGCTGCAGCCCCTCGGCCTTCTTCTTGGCGCAGCGCTCGAGCAGCTCTTCGCGCGTGCCGTCGAACCCGGTGGGGTACGACGAGGCGCCGGCGAAGGGCAGAAAGGCGAGGTCGATCTTCCCCAGGCGGTCGACGATCTGCCGGTAGGCCTCGACGGTCAGCACGTTGTCGTTGCCGTGGTACAGCCGCACCCCGTCGGCCTCGAGCACCATCGACGAGACCTCCCAGCCGCGGTCGTGGGGCACGAAGGTGAGCTTCAGGCCGGGCGACAGCTCTCGCGTCTGCCAGGGCTCGAGCCACTGCACCTTCTTCAGGTGGCTCTTCGCGAGTCGCCGCTGCATCGCGCCCGAGGGAAACGGCATCGCCACGAGGGTCGAGTCTGCCGAGAGGCGCTCGAGCGTCTGGGGGCCCGAGTGGTCGGGATGGGTGTGGCTGAGCAGCACGAAGTCGGGGCGGGGCACCGAAGACGAGTCGGGGTAGGGCGGAGGCGGGTAGCGGAACCAGGCGCCGCCGAACACCGGCTCGACGAACCACGGGTCGAGCAGCAGGGTTCGGCCCGCGGCGTTCAAGTACAGCTGGGCGTGCCCGAGCCAGGTGACCAGCACAGGTGCCCACACAACACACCCCGCCCCCGGCTTCTAGAAGAAATGCTGCGTGCAGGCCTCGACGGCGACACGCGCGCACATTTTCCCTCCCCATCGAGCGTCTTCGGCGCGCGCGAAATGACGCGGCGCTTGGGTAGAGTTCGGCGCCATGCCCGTCGTCATCGCCATCGTTCTCTTCGGCGGTCTCATCGCCGGCATCATCGCCCTCGCCCGCTACATGGAAAAGAGGCGCACCGAAGCGGTGCACGGCTGGGGGCAGGCCAACGGCTTCATGCCCGACCCCGACTGGAACGGGTTTCACGGCTCGCTGCAGCAGTTCAAGCTCTTCAACCAGGGCCACTCGCGCAAGCTGCGCAACCTGATTCGCGCCACGCGCGGTGACCAGCAGCTGGCGATCTGCGACTACCAGTACACCACCGGCTCGGGGAAGCACCAGCACACCACCTTCCAGACGCTGTGCGTGGTGCGCGCCACCAAGGCGCCCCTGCCGCACTTCTTCGCGCGGCGGCAGGTGGCGTTCTTCGACTTCCTCGGCAAGGTGTTCGGCGGGCAAGACGTGAACTTCGACGAAGACCCGGCTTTCTCGAAGGCGTACGTGCTGCAGAGCCAGGGGGCAGAGGATGAGCTGCGGCGGCTCTTCAATGAGCCGGTGAGGTCGGCCTTCACGCAGCTGGCGCCCAAGGGCGTTCAGGTCGAGGGGCGCGATGACCTGGTGGTGCTGCACTACGGGCGGCGGCTCAAGCCCGAGCGGTTGGGTGAGCTGGTCGATGATTCGGTGTCGGTGAGACAGACGCTGGGCTGAGGTGCGCGGTGTCAGCCGCCGAACCGCCTCAGCGCTTCTTCTTCTTCGCCGCCGTCGGCGCCGCCGCCACCGCGACCGCCGGCTCGCCGAAGATCACCGGCTCAGGCTCGGGCTCGACCGCGAGCTTCTGACCCCAGGGCGTGAACAGCCACCAGATGCCCCCGATGGCGATCACCGACGCGATGCTCATCGCCACCGACTGCTCGTCTTGCCATCCGCTCATGCCCATGAAGGGCGTGAGCATGATGAAGATGCAGGTCGTGACCAGCGCGGTGAGCCAGATGCCGGCCTCGCGCCGCAGCTCGAACAGCGTCGCGATCGCCACGAAGAACACGTAGTAGTAGTTCGTCAGCTCGGCGCCGATGACGATGAAGCCGGTGCCCATCGCGGCCGACGCCCAGAGCAGCCCGCGGCTGCCCCGAACGGCGAAGTAGAGCAGTACGGCTCCGGCGAGGGCGGCCAGGTAGAAGATCGGCCGCAGCATGCCGTACACCTCGAGGCGCTTGTCCTTCCACGGCTTCCACGCGTCGAGCACCTTGCTGTCGCGCAGGTGCTGCCCGCTGGTCCACGGCAGCGAGCTGAAGACCGTCTTCATGCCCATGCTGTTGGTGAGCGGGGTGGCGGCGTGCTTGCTGGTGTTGGCGGCGAACTTCTTCCACGTCTCGACGCCGCCGAAGAACTGCAGGCTCATGCCGCCGAGCAGCACGGTGGCGAGCGCGCCGCCGATGACGAAGCGCGCGAAGTGCGGGTCGAGCCAGCGCGGGCCCTTCGAGAAGATGCGGGCGGTGACCGCCTCGAGCGCCACCAGCACCGCCACCAGCACGATGCCCGCGGCGATCAGCAGTGCGGCGACGCGGCCCAGCGCGGGGTCGCGCGAGAGCATGTAGAGCGCCAGCGCGACCGGCAGCGCCACCACGATGCCCAGGTTGCGCAGGGCGGCGCCCTTCTGGGACTCCGAGAGCGAGGCATAGCGCTGCCAGAAGAAGACCTTCTCTTCGGGGTCGGCAGGAGGCTCGGCGGGCGCCGGCGTGCCCGGTTTGGTGCTCAGCCTCAGGCGCGCGTACTCGATCGCCGCGAGCACCGGGCCGATCAGCAGCAGGCCGGGGAACAGGCGCAGCAGCGCGGCGTAGGCCATCGCCACGCCGGCGAGAAACGGCTTGCCCTTGCGCAGCAGGCACACCACCGCCACCGTGTAGAAGAGCCAGTCGTGGCGGAGCAGGGCGCCGCCCGTCCAGTAGAAGAAGCGGCTGGCCCAGTTGCAGCCCAGCATCAGCATCGCCACCGCGAACACGCGCGGCCCGAACGCCCACCACACCATCGCGGCCATCAGCGCCAGGTAGAGCGGGTCGAAGAGGTCGACGAAGGTGACCTGGTCGAGCGTGGCGTTGCCGGTGTTGGTGATCACGTGGCCCAGCAGCGTCCACACCGGCGAGGCGTTGTAGCCGTGGTCGTGGTGAATCTCTTCCCACCGCTTGTCGTTCACCCGCGCGCGGAAGAAGGCGATGTCTTTCTTGAACTCGACCCACCGCTCGGGAGTGAAGTGGCTCTTGCACTCCATCGGGCGGGTGAGCACCGTCTCGCCCACCTTCTCCATCACGTTGGTGCGCAGGTTGGTGACGATGCGCTGCTCGCGCATCTTGGCCAGCTTGTCGGGAGAGAAGTCTTCCGAGTCGGCGATGATCGCGCACTCGTACATGCGGTCGTAGCTGACCTCGGGGAAGTACTTCGCGCCGATGTAGTAGTGGTACGTGTCCCAGGTGTGGATGAAGTTGTCGAAGTGCAGGTGGCCGAAGTTCGCGTAGCCCAGGCCCGCCGAGACACCGATCGCCACCAGCAGCCGATCGCGCAGCAGCTGAAAGTCGCGCGCGCGCTTGTTCGTGGCGAGCCAGTAGCCCCAGGTGATCACCGCGAAGCCGCCCAGCGACAGCGAGAGCGTCACCGTGCTCGCGGTGTTGTCGTCTTTCACCCAATAGGTCGAGACGATGGCGGTGAAGGCCAGCACGCCGAGTGGCCCCATCACGTCGAGGTTGAACGGAGTGGCGACCACCTTGCCGTTCTTGCGCGGCGCGAGGTGGTACAGGCTCGCGATGCCGACCAGCGCGAAGGCCAGCCAGTAGAGCCACATGTTGAACTCGGGCCGCTGAGAGACCTTCTGCGACACGAAGGCGATGACCGCGCCCACCAGGGGCCAGAGGGGGAACTTGCGTTCAGCTTCTGCCGGGGCGTTCTTGGCTTTCTCTGCGGTTGCCACGGCGGCCCGTATACACGGGAAGTCGGTGGGTGTGGGAGCACGCGGGTGGTAGATCTTGAAGCGCTTTCACCCGTTCGAGAGGGGGACCATGAACTTCGCCCGCCTGCTGGTCGTTCTCACGTTGCTCGCCGCCCCCGCCGCGCTCGCGCAGGGCATGCTGATTCCCACCGACACCTCGATGGGCCCTCTGGGGGTGAAGTACCAGCACGTCTCGGCCGAGCTTCGAGACGGCACCGCGGTCACCCGGGTCGAGCAGACCTTCGTGAACTCGGGCCCGCGCCAGCTCGAGGCGCACTACGTCTTCCCGCTGCCCAAGGGCGCCGCGCTGCAAGACTTCTACCTGTGGATCAACGGCAAGAAGACCAAGGGCGAGATTCTCGAGAAGCAGAAGGCGACCGAGATCTACGAAGGCATCGTGCGACGCCTGCAGGACCCCGGCCTGCTCGAGTACGTCGACAGCGACGTGTTTCGGGCCCGGGTGTTCCCGGTTCCGGCGAACGGTGAGCAGAAGATCGAGCTGACCTTCAGCCAGGTGCTCGACTTTCAGAGCGGCGTCTACCACTACCATTACCCGCTCGGCGCCGGCGCCCGCGGCGCCCCCGCGCTCAAGGTCCGTCAGGACTTTTCGTTCGCCGCGCGGCTGACCTCGAAGACGCCGATTCGCTCGGTCTACTCGCCGACCCACGCCCTGGGGGTGTCGCGCAAGAGCGAGAACGAAGCGGTGGCGGGCATGGAGGCCGGCTCGGGCTTCGACATCTCGAAAGATCTCGACCTCTATTACACGACCTCGGACAAGGCGATCGGGCTGTCGGTGCTGAGCTACCGCGCCTCGGGCGAAGAGCCGGGTTATTTTCTCGCGCTGGTCTCGCCCCGCACCGAGGTGCCCAAAGACGAGATCATCTCGAAGCGGGTGACGTTCGTGGTCGACACCTCGGGCTCGATGATGGGCGATCGCATCAAGCTGGCGAGAGACTCGCTCAAGTACTGCGTGCAGCGGCTCAACCCGAGAGACGAGTTCAACGTGGTGCGGTTCTCCACCGACGTCGAGGCGCTGTTCGAGAAGCCGCAGTCGGCCAACCCGGACATGGTGAAGAAGGCGCTCTCGTTCGTCGACTCGTTCGAGGCCATCGGCGGCACCGCGATCGACGAGGCGCTGCTGCGCGGCCTCAAAGACGCCGAGGGCAAGGGCGACAAGCCGCACATGGTGATCTTCATCACCGACGGTCACCCCACCGTCGGCTCGACCGAAGAAGACGCGATCTCGGGCAACGCCAAGAAGAGCAACAAGGGCAGCCGGGTGTTCACCTTCGGCGTGGGTGACGACTTGAATGCCCGGCTGCTCGACCGCATCGCCGAGCAGGGCCAGGGCACCAGCGACTTCGTGCGCGACGGCAAGGAGTTCGAGATCAAGATCAGCGCGTTCATGGACAAGGTGGCGAACCCGGTGCTGTCGAACGTGGCGCTCGATCTCGCCGCGTTCGGCGCGTACGACGTCTACCCGAAGAAGCTGCCCGACCTGTTCAAGGGCCAGCAGCTGGTGGTGATGGGCCGCTACCGCACGCCCGGCGAGGCCAAGGCGGTGCTGAGCGGGTCGATCAACGGCGCCAAGAAGTCCTTCGAGTACGGCGCGGCGATGTCGGGGCAGAACAAGGCCGCCGATTTCATTCCGCGCCTGTGGGCGATTCGCAAGGTCGGCTACCTGCTCGAGGAGATTCGCCTGCGCGGCGAGCGCGCCGAGCTGAAAGACGAGGTCACGCTGTTGGGCAAGAAGTTCGGCATCGTGACCCCGTACACCTCGTACCTGGTGGTCGAAGACGTGCCGGTGGCGAACAACCGCCCGCCGCCGCCTCCGCCGTGGGCCGCGCGCCCGATGCGTGACGAAGAGGCCCGCTTCGCGCCCCAGAAGAAAGAGAAGGCCTCCGACCGGGGAATGGTCGAGCCGAAGCCTGCGTCGCCTGGAGCCTCGGCTCCGCCGCCCGCGGCCGAGCCGATGGAGGCCGATGATCTCGCCAAGGCGTTCGGCGGGGGGCGCGGCGCCGCTGCGCAGGCCTCGGGCAAGGCCGACACCGGAGCGCTGGGCAACTCGAGCGGCAGCGAGGGCATCGCGGTCTCGAAGGCGACCCGCGCGCTGAAGGACTACGACAAGGGCCCGTCGTCGAGCGAGCCGGTGCGGGTCGCGGGTGGGCGCACGTACATCTTCCGCGCCGGCGGGTGGTTCGACTCGGAGGCCATCGGCGGTACCGCCAAGACGCTCAAGGTGAAGTACCTGTCCGAGGCGTACTTCGCGCTGCTCAAGGCACGCCCCGAGCTCAAGGCGGGCCTCGCGCTGGGTGACCGGGTGGTGGTGCTGGTGGGTGCCAACAAGAGCGTGGTGATCGCGCCGGGCGAGGGTGAAGAGAAGGCGGACAAGGTCGAGGCGTTCTTGAAGTGAGCAACTCGGGCTAGGCTTCACGGCGTGTCGCGCTCGGAGATCTACCGAACCCAGTTCGCGCAGCGGGCCGTCACGATCGCCGACCTGTTCGGCAACTCGGTGGGAAAGACACCGGTCGAGGGCCCGGTCTCACACCGGGTCGAGATGGCGGTGCCCGAAGGCCTCTCTACCGGCGGCGGGGCGCGCTCGGTGCAGCACATTCGCCTGGTTCCCATCGAGGGCGGCGCGGCGATCGTGATCGGCTCGTGCGACCAGGTCGAGATGACCGCCACCCTGCGCTCGTGGGAGCTCGTCGCCGAGCAATACGGGCAGCGGTACAAGGGCAAGCGGCTGCCGGTCGACGCGGTCGAGTACGGCAAGCTGCTGCTGCGCATCGAAGAGTTCTTTCGCGAGAACACCATGCGCGTCGACAAGCAGGACGTCGACCGCTCGGCGGTGGCGGTGACGTCGAGCCCACCTGCGGCCGAAGCGCCACGCGCCCCCGAGGTCTTGCGCGCGGCCCCCAGCGTGCCGTGGATCATCGCGCTGGTGGCAGCAGGCATGGTGCTCGGCGCGGCGCTGATGTTCACCCTGATGCACCGCTGACCTATACGGTCGCCCATGCAATCGGACTTGAAGTGGCTGCGCGACGAGGTGGTTGGCATGTACCGCCGCAACCGCCAGCAGGGTCACGCCCCGTGGGCGAACCTCGACTACGACTTCGTCTGCCCGTCGATGGAGACGTACCCGTTTCAGTGGCTGTGGGACTCGTGCTTCCACGCGGTGGTGCTCAGCCACTTCGACGTGAAGCGCGCCTGCGGCGAGATGGAGTGCCTGCTCCAGAACCAGCAGCCCGACGGGTTTCTGGGCCACGTCACGTTCTGGCAGCGCGAGAAGTTCGAGAATGTCATCGCCAACTACGACATCGCCTGGCGCAACCAGTACGTCACCGACTGCATTCAGCCGCCGCTGCTGGCCGAGGCCGTCGAGGCCGCGGTGGTGCGCGGCGCGAGCACCGCGTGGCTGAAGACGATGCTGCCCAAGCTGCGCGGCTTCTACGACTGGCTCGACCAGAACCGCGACCCCGACCGCGATGGCCTCATCGCGGTGGTGCAGGCCGACGAGACGGGGCTCGATCACTCTCCCAAGTGGGACGCGCTGATCGGCAGCCCCGCGCTCACCACCGCCGCGTTCACCGAAGGGTGGAAGCGGGTGGCGAAGCCCTACGAGCCGTTCAAGCGCGAGCACGCGAAGATGTTCGCGCTCGACCACTTCATCGTCGAAGACGTGATGGTCAACACCATCTACGTGAAGAACCTGCAGGTGATGGCCGGGCTCTACCAGCGGGTGGGCGACGCCGCCTCGGCCGCCGAGATGAAGCGGCGCGCCGACCTGGGCTACGGCTCGCTGCTCACCAAGTGCTGGAGCGAAGAGAAGGGCATGTTCTTCGACCTGGTCGGGCACCGCGCCGAGAAGCACCTCACCCACGCCATCACCTTTACCGTGCTGATGCCGCTGCTCTTCCCCGAGCTGCCGGCGCCGATGGCCAGGCGGCTCATCGCCCACCTCGAAGACGAGAAGCTGTTCGCCGCCGCCTTCCCGGTGCCCACCGTGGCGGTGTCGGACCCGAGCTTCGACCCCGGCCCGGTGGGCCCCCGCCTGGTGTGGCGCGGCCCCTCGTGGATGAACTCGAACTGGTACCTCGCCCGCGGCTTGCGCGCGCACGGGCGCGATGACCTGTCGCAGAAGCTCGAGCAGGCGATGCTCGCGGCGATTCGCCAGCACGGCTTCCGCGAGTACTACCAGCCGTTCACCGGCGAGGGTTACGGCGCCCCCGACTTCTCGTGGACGGGGCTCATTCTCGATCTCTACGAGACGCGTGAAGCGCGCGGGTGAGCAGCGCGTAGGTGTGCGCTGCGGGCGACTGGAGGGTGCGGACCTCGCGTGAGTCGTCTCGGCCACGTCACTTTGGGGTCGGCGGTGCGGCAGCCTTTCTCCCGAGAAAGACGGGCGGCCGGGTAGTGTTCCGAGAATGAGGAAGATCTCCGCGCTGGTGCTCGCCACGCTCGTCGCCTGCAGCTCATCGCCGGGGCCAGATGACGCGGGAGCCGCGGGCGGCGGCAGCGGCACCGCGGGCGGCAGCGGCACCGCGGGCGGCAGCGGCACCGCGGGCGGCAGCGGCACCGCGGGCGGCAGCGGCACCGCGGGCGGCACCGGCACCGCGGGCGGCACCGGCACCGCGGGAGGTACCGCCACCGCGGGAGGCACCGGCACCGCGGAGGGCACCGGCACCGCGGGAGGCACCGGCACCGCGGGAGGCACCGGCACCGCGGGCGGCAGCGGGTCAGGCAGCCTCGACGCCAGCACCCTCGGCGATGGTGACGGCGGCGGCACGCTCGGGGCGTGGGCAACGGTGGGCACCCTGCAGCAAGAGCAGTTCGGAGCCGCCGCGTACGGCGGCTTCATCTACGTCACCGGCGGCTGGGACTCCGCGTTCAGCACCGGCAAGAACACGGTGCTCGCGGCGCAGGTACAGCCCGATGGCGGCCTGGGGCCGTTCAACGCCACCACCTCGTTGCCCGGCTCGGTCGAGGCCCACGCGATGGTGGCCGCGTTCGGCCGCCTCTACGTGCTGGGAGGCAACAGCCCCAACGGAACCCGGACGGTGCAGATCGGCCTGCTCGGCCCCGACGCCGGGGTGCTGAGCTGGTCGTTCGGCCCCCAGCTGCCGCAGCCCCGGTTCACGCACACGGCCCAGGTCTACGGAGACCAGCTCTACGTGATCGGCGGCTTCAACCCGAACATCACCTCGAGCGTGGTGGTGGCGCAGATTCTCCCCGACGCCGGGCTGAGCGGGTGGTCGGCCTGCCCCTCGATGACGACGCCGCGCGCGCGCGTGGCGAGCGCAGTCTCGAATGGTCATCTCTACGCCATCGGCGGGTGGCTCGGCGCCACGACCTTCGCCAGCATCGAGCGCGCCGCGTTCGTCGACGGGGGCCTCGGGCCGTGGAGCACCACCACCGCGCTCGACGCCGGGCGCACCGGCCCCTCTGCGCTGGCCATCAACGGCAGGGTCTACGTCTTCGGCGGCGCCGGGCCAGACCCGGTCTTCGGCCCCCCGGTCAGCGAGGTGGTCGGTGCGCCGACGCTCCCGGGCGGCACCCTCGGCGCCTGGGCACCGAGCGCCCCGTACGACGGCACCCATTGGCTGGGTGGCGCGGTGTATCAGAACGGGTTCGTCTACCTGCTGTCGGGTCGCTCTTCCGACCTGGTGCAGGCGGCCCGGTTCACGCCCTGAACATCCACCGAATGCCGACCCAGCCCGCAGCCGCGGCGCTCACCACCAGCGTGACGCCGACGGTGAGGTCGCCCAGCAGCACCTTGCCGATGCCGATCATGCCGCCGAACACGAAGAAGAGCGCCAGCGCCGACTGCCCGAACACCTCGCGCCCGATGCCGGTGGGGCCGACGTCTCCGGCGAGCGCGGCGATGGGGCGCCACCCGAACGCGGGCGGCTTCACCCGCCGGTAGAACGCCACCAGGTGCTCGGTGGGCTCGGGCTTGCCCAGCCAGGTCGCCACCACCGCCGCGACCGCCGAGAGCACGGTCACCAAGAGCAGCCGCAGCGCCGAGTACTTCGCCTCTTCTCCGGCCGGCGCCACCATCGCCACGTTGAGCACCAGCGCGCTGGCGATCGAGGTGAGCAGCGCGGCGATCTCGGTGCGCGCCGTCACCCGCCACCACAGCCAGCGGCCGATCAGCACCAGGCCCACGCCGGCCACCATCTCCATCTTGAAGCGAAACGCCGACATCACCGATGGCAACAGCAGCGCCACGACACCGGCGAACAGGGCGATGGTGAAGGTGAGGTAGCGCGAGGCCTTCACGTAGTGTTGGTCGCTGCGGCCCTTGGCGATGAACCGGCGGTACACGTCGTTGAGCGCGTACGAGGCGGTCATGTTGTAGTGCGCCTCCATGGTGCCCATGAACGCGGCGAAGAACGACGCGACCATCAGCCCCTTGAGGCCCACCGGCATCAGGTCGGCGACCATGGTCGGGTAGACCGACTCGTGGTCCTTCACGTGCGGGTAGAGCACCAGCGACGCGAGCGCGGTGAGGTACCAGGGCCACGATCGAATCAGCCACTGCACGGCGAGGTTCCAGATGCCGGCGGCGATGGCGGCGTTCTCGTCTTTGCAGGCCAGAAAGCGCTGCGCCCGCTGGCCGCTGCCGTCAGACTCGTAGCGCGCCCACCACTGCATGCCGAGGTACACGCCGAACGCCAGCATGCCGCTGCTCTCGGCGGCGGTGCCCGGGGTGAAGTCGAGGGTGTGCTCTCCCATCGGCGCGTGGGCGGCGAGGCCGGCCTTGAGCCCCGCGGCGCCGCCCACCTTCACCATCGCGATCACCGCCAGCACCACCGCGCCGGTCATCGCCACGGTGAACTCGATGAGATCGGTGGTGACCACGCCCCAGAAGCCCGACGCCACCGAGAACAGCATGGTGGCGAGCAGCAGCACCGCCACCACCAGCACGTTGGTGGCGACCGGCGTGCCGAGCAGCGACACCGTCGGCGGCAGGCCCATGATCGCCGTGACGATCTTCACCATGCCCAGCGTGATCCACGCCATGGTGATGATCTCGAGGAAGAACGACTTGAACACCGCGAGGCCGCCGCGCAGCGTGGCCGCCGCCCTGCCGGCGTAGCGCAGCTCGATCAGCTCGTTGTCGGTGACCACCGCCGCGCGCCGCCACAGCTTCGAGAACACGAAGGTGACCAGCACGCCGCCGATGATGCCGTTCCAGTAGAACCAGGCCTGGGCCAGGCCGCCCTCGCGAATGGCGCGGGTGGTGTGCAGCGGAGTGTCTGACGCGAAGCTGGTGGCGAGCATCGAGGTGCCCGCCAGCCACCAGGGTATCGAACGGCCGCCCACGAAGAAGTCGTCGGTGCTCTTCGACGCGCGGCGCGCGAACACCAGCCCGACGATCATCGTCGCGAGCATGAAGACGCCCACCACCACCCAGTCGAGCGTGGTCACAGCACCACGTGGTTGGTGATGACGCGGGGCTTGCCGTCGGCGCCCCACGCCTCGGCGCGGTACCAGCCGGGCTCGGTCAGCGTACGGGTGAGCGGGCTGCCGTCGGACCCGGCGACGGTCTCGGTGCGCTCGCCGCAGCGAAACAGGCGCAGCTCGACGCCTTCGGTGAAGCGCTCGCCGCGCAGCTTCAGGGTGCGCCCCTCGAGCTGCAGGTCGAGCACCGGGCCGCCCGACATGATCACCCGGCCTGCGCGCAGGCCCGCGATGATCGCCGCGGGGGTGTTGTCTTGCGCCCAGACGCCGGTGAACGGCGCGGGCCCCGGCCACGGCCCTTCTTGCCCGGGGCCGTGCCAGTCGCGCGCCGCCACCGCGATGATGCGGTGGCCCTGCTGCCAGTAGTTGTTCCACAGCGCGTAGGCGGTGAGGTTGTCGGTCTCGACCGCGTCCCACGCGCGGTACCAGACCTCGATCAGGTCGAAGGCCTGCGGCGGCAGGTCGTCGCGCATGCGGCAGCCGGTGCAGTACGGGTCGCCCACCTTGAACGGGTGCGCCACGCTGACCAGCCCGCCGCGGCGGCGCACGTCGGCCTGCATCTCTTCCAGCGGCCGCACCCGCCCGTCGACGTGCCAGGGCACGATGTCGGTGAAGCCGTAGACCGGGTGGTGCCCGTGAAAGGTGGTGAGCTCGCAGCCCGGCACCAGGGTGAGCGGCAGCGGCCCGGGGTCGAGCAGCCCGCTGGTGGTGTTGTGATCGGTGAGGCAGAGAAAGTCGATGCCCAGCGCCGCGGCGCGGCGGGCGAGCTCGGGCAGCTCGTGCCGCCCGTCGCTGTGGGTGGTGTGCGAGTGCAGCTCGCCGAAGTACCAGCCGGGCCCCGAGCGGCGCGGCGCCGCGCTCACCGGCGCGCTCACCGAAGCGGTCGCGCGCCCGGGCTCTGCCGCCTCGAGCACGTCGAGCTGGTAGCTCACCGGCTCGCCGAAGATGCCGTGGCACTCGATCGCCGCCTGCCAGCGCCCTGCGGCGATCTTCCCCGGCAGAAAGCCCGGAGACGACGCGCCCGCGCTTAAGACCAGGTCGCCCGCGTCGGACGAGGGGTTGCGATCCCACCGGCCGCGCCACACGCCGTCGGGGTCGATCAGCACCACGTTCATCAGGTTGTTGAGCTCTTTGTAGAGCGTGTACGCGCCGATCTTCTGGCGCTGATCTTCCAGCCCCGCCGCGTCGAGCTCGACCTTGCGCCGCGCGTTGTGCTTCTTCAGCGCCGCGTCGACCAGCCCCGCGTTGCGCTCGCGGTCGGTGGCCTTGCGCGGCGAGTAGTCGAAGCGCAGCCCCAGCGCCTGCAGCCCCTCGGGCACCTCGAACGCGTGCACCCGCACCGTCTTCGAGTCCGACGCTTCAAGCCGGCCGGTGGCGTGCAGCAGCGCTTTCACGGGCCACACCTTATGCAGGTTTCTGAAGGGCCCATCAACGGCGCCGGGCCTTCAGCAACGCCAGCGCCGCCAACATCAGCCAGCCGCCCGGCGCCGCGCCACAGCCGCACGCCCGGGGCTGATACCCGCTCACCGTGACGCTGTCTCCGACGTGCGCGGTCTTCGGCTCGACGCCGGGCCAGGCGGGGAAGCTGACCGTCACCGCCTTGTCGCCCACCACCCCGTGCGGGTCGGTGAAGGCGAAGCTCACCGGCGCGCCGTCGAACAGCTCGGCGCCGGTGGTGGTGATCTCGACGTGCGGCACCTCGAAGCTGCCCTCGACCTGCACCTCGGCCAGCACGACGGCGTCAGAGAGGCGCACCAGGCGGTGTATCTCTCCGCTGCGCTTGAGCCCCACTGCGAACGCCTCGGCCTGGTGACGATCGCGCAGCGCCTCGAGGTACAGCGCGGCCGACCAGCCGAACTGGTAGCAGTTGAGCCCCTTGCCGGTCTTCGAGTCGTAGTACTCCCACAGACCGTGGTCCGAGGCGCCCAGCTCGAGGGTCTTGAGCTTGAGCTCTTCGGCCTCGGCCTCGTACCCGTAGCGGAACAGCGCCACCATGGTGAGCCAGCTGATGTTGAGCCACACCGGCCCCCGCCAGTAGTCGTTCGAGTCGAACGCCGGGTCGTCGAACATGGTGAAGGGTATGCCGTAGCTGCCCCACGCCTTGTTGGGGTCGAGCAGCTGCGTCTCGATCACCCGCTTCGCGCGCGAGAGATCTCGGGTCATGCCCGCGGCGAGCGGAAACATGGTGACCAGGGTGCGGCTCTTGATGAAGTGGCGCCGGCCGCCGCCGCGCACGTAGTCGCGGTACAGCCCCTCGGCGTCGTCCCAGAACCCCTCGGTGGCGTCGTCGGTCTTCTCGGCGAGCTCTTTGGCCCGGGCGCGGTAGCTGTCGCCGTCGGTGCGCCCGAGCAGGTCGGCCGCGCGGCCGAGCTCGATGAGGTACAGGTAGAGCCAGCCGTGCAGGTCGGCGGCGTTGATGCGCGGGCGGGGGTCGTCGTCGTCTGCCGGCAGCCGCGCGGTGATCGACATGTCGCCGTAGACCTCGGTGAAGGTCGGTGCGTTGTCCATGCCGCTCTCCCAGCCGCCGTTGTACTCGTAGCGGCCGTCGCCATCTTTGTCGCGCCGCCGCGCCCACCAGTCGACGAACGGCGTCGCCACGTCGAGCGACTGCTGCAGCGCCTGCTTCGCCGCGTCGTCGCGAGCGCCGCGCTCGTAGACCTCACGCAGCGCGATGCCCAGCGCCGGCGCCTGCGAGTAGTCGTCGGTGTAGCCGTCGACCATGATGCGCACCGGCTGCCCGGTCTCGTCGACGTGGTTGTAGATGAGCCCCGCCTCTTTGCCCTCGGTGACGCGGCCCCGGTACACGCCCAAGAGCTGCGCCGCGGCGCCCGGCACGTCGTACTCGCTCACCCCCAGCGCCTGAAACGACGAGTCCCACAGCCAGATCTCCTGGTAGTGCGACTTCGCCGGAGCGATGCCCAGCATGTTGCCCGCCTCGTCGCGCACCTCGCCCATGTGCAGCACCGCCAGCGCGCGATCTTGCGCCGCGAGGTAGCGCGGCTCGGTGGAGTGGGGTGGGGTGAGGTGCAGCTTCCAGTCGGTCACCGCGGCGGTGGCCGGGGCCTCGGTCAGCACGGCGGTCGAGTGCGCGGGCGACGGGTCGAAGGCCAGCAAGAACTCCACTGCGCCGTCGGCGGCGAGGGTCACCCGGGTCGAGCCGAAGTACGTCTTGCCGCTGGCGCCGTCGAGCACCGGCGCGGGTGCCCCGCGAACGCCGAGCGACAGCCCGAACGCGGGGCGATCGCCGTTGTCGATGGTGAGCAGGCCTCCCGCCCAGGTGGCGCCGGTGGTCACCGTGCCGTCGACGCGCCCGGTGACGGTGAGCGGCGCGGTCACGCCGGTGAGGGTCACCTTCGCCACGAACACGTTGCGCGCGAGCGTCTCGACCCGCACCGTCGCCGAGAGCGCGCCGTCGGTGGCGGTCTCGGTCCACCCGCGGCCGTCGTAGAGCAGGTGCCGGCCGGTGCGCAGCTTCGGCGTCGCTCCGTCGCTCACGTCGACGGCGAACACCCCCTGCGCGGTGTCGCGGCTGATGCCCGAGCGGGTGTCGATGAAGCCGAACGCGCCGAGGCGATCTTCATCGGTGCCGGTCAGCGAGGCCTTGATGGCGAAGCGGCCTCCGAACTCCGAGAGGCTGCCGCCGATCTGGTCGAGTCGCAGCCGCGGCGAGCCATCGAGGGTGGGTGCGACGCACAGCAGGGTGAGCAGGGTGGGGGCGAGCGACACGCTGCTGCGTATACCGTGCGCCGCGCCCCGATGGGCTCGACGCACGGCGCCAAAGCGTCACCGACCCGCCTCGGGTGAGCGCGCGAAACCTCAGAGCGTCTGAGGTACGCGACCCAGGTCGTCGGTCTGCCACCCGGCGCGCACCGCCCAGGCGTGCGGCGCCACCGGCGAGACCTGCCAGCCCTGCGACGCCGGAGAGACGTGTCAGCTCGGGACCTGCGCCCAGGCGCCGGTGACCGCGCGCGGGCCGAGCACCTGCGGCGGCGCGCTCGGCGGCTGTCGGGTGGGATACCGCTGTATCGCCGCTCCCGGTGGGGATGGCGGCGTGTGCGTGCCGTGAGAGAATGCGCTGCATGCGTGGCCTTCTGATCGCGGTGGTGGTGCTGGCCGGTGCGTGCTCCGGCCTCGGTGAAGGCGGCACGGGCGGAGGCAGCGCTGGCGGCACGGGCGGAAGCGGGGGGCGCGGCGGCGGCGTCGCCGGCGGAGCGGCAGCCGGGGGCAGCGCCGGCGGGGCCGGCACGGCCGGAGGCAGCGCCGCCGGCGCGTCGGGTGGCTCTGCCGGAGGGTCGGCAGGCAGCGCGGCAGGAGGTGCTTCGGGCGGCACGGCGGGTGGCAGCGCCGGTGGGGCCGCAGGTGGCCGCGCGGGTGGAAGCGCCGGAGGCGCAGCGGGCGGCCGCGCGGGCGGCTCGGCAGGCGGACGCGCAGGAGGCTCGCGCAGGCGGCACCGCGGGCGGCTCGGCAGGCGGCACCGCGGGCGGCTCGGCAGGCGGCACCGCGGGCGGCACCGCGGGTGGACGCGCAGGAGGCTCCGCGGGCGGCTCGGCAGGCGGCACCGCGGGCGGCTCGGCAGGCGGGGCTTCAGGCGGCCTGGTGTTCGCCGACGCCGGCACCTACGGCAACCCGGTGAACGGCTTCCCGATGTGGCGCGAGCGCACCATCTCGGTGCTGACCAACGCGGTTCGCATCTCTCCAGTCGCCTACAAGCAGTCGACGACCTACGGGAACACGGCGCTCAACGTGTCGACGGTGCTCGACCCCGGCGTCTACCCGGCGCGCGCACCCCTCTACTGGGACCTGGGCCTCAACCAGTCGTCGCGCCAGCACTCGCAAGAGATGGCCGACTTCAACTACTTCGCCCACACCTCGCTCGACGGCGGCTCGCCGTTCGTGCGCATCGCGCAGTACTACACGCGCTCGGGCACGCTGGGCGAGAACATCGCCGCCGGCACCCACGGCAGCGAAGTGCAGGCGATGATTCAGTGGCTGTGCGATGCGCCGCAGGGCTCTTCTCCGTGCTGTGTCGATGGCCAGAACTGCGACGGCCACCGCGCCAGCATCATGTCCAACGGCTTTCATGCCATGGGCTCGGGCTACGGCTTCAGCGCCAGCTCGACCTACGACCACTACTGGACGCAAGACTTCGGAGGCCTCGCCGCCCCGCCGGCGCCGCCCCTGGTCGACGGCACCCACCTGCTCATCGGCAATTCGTCGACGCGCTTCATCGCCAACTTCTACGCGACCGCCCCGGCTCAGGCCGTGAAGGTGGTGATCGACGGAGTGCAGAACAGCATGGCGGTCGACCTGGGCGACGCGACCAGGGGCACCTGGTTCGTGCTCACCACCCGCGGTACCGCCTGCCGCTCGTACTACTTCCTCGCCACCACCAGCGCCGGCCTCACCTGGCGGTACCCGGCCGCAGGAGCCTTCAGGACACGCGGCGAAGGCCAGGCGGCCTGCACCGAAGAGTACCTGCCGTAACCTTTGGGACGAGCTAGCCCCAGCCCAGCTGCACCGGTTGCACCGGGCGAAGCTCGACCGAACCCTCGACCTCGACGACCACCGGCTTCGGCGCGCTCCCTCTCCCCTCGGGCGTGACGGCCGGGGTGCTGGGGAGCGAAACGGCTCTGGCCTTCTTGCTCACTCCAGCGCTCCGCACGCGCCGGCCGGCATGCCGCCCTGCACCCACTGGCGAAGGGTGAGGCGCTCGGCTTCGGTCGGCTGCCGCTCGGCGTCGCGCGGCGGCATCGGAAAGGTAGGGCTCGACAGCCGCTCGGCCACCTTGTCTCCGAGCCCCAGCAGGTCATCGCGGGTCGAGAAGCCGCGGTAGTACACCGCGACGCTCCCCGCGTGGCACCCGGCGCAGCTCGCCTGCAACGCCGCGCGCACGTCGCAGGGCAGCCCGGTCAACGGCTGCTGCGGCGGTTGCTGCTGAACCGGCTCCATCGCTCGAGGTTCCATCGGCTGCGGCGCGTCGACCTTCTCGGGCACCCCGCAGCCCACCACCACCGTCAGCAAGAGCAGTCGTCTCATGGGCCGCATTTGTGGTGATCGCCAGCAAGAAGAAAATCGATATGGCGTGAACGCGAGCGTAAAGAAAGAGCGTACGCTGCCGGCCCATGCTTCCACCGCTCGATTCGCTGCGCTGCTTCGTCGAAGGCGCGCGCCTGCTGAACTTCCGTGCCGCCGCCCGGGTGGTCGCGCTCACTCCCGCCGCGCTCGGCCAGCGCATCAAGCAGCTCGAAGACCTCGTCGGCCGCCCGCTCTTCACCCGCACCAGCCGCAAGGTGGTGCTCACCGAAGCCGGGCTCTCGTTTCTCCCCTACGCACGCGACGCCCTGACCGCCGCCGAGCGTTGCCTGCAGGCGGGGCGCGGAGAGCTGGGCCCGGTGCCGCAAGAGCTGGTGCTGGGCACCCGTCACGAGCTGGGCATGTCGTGGCTGGTGCCCATGCTGCCCCGCCTGCGCAAGGCGCACCCCGGCATCACCTTTCACGTCTACTTCGGCGCCGGCAACGATCTGCTGGTGCGCGTGCGCGCGATGGACGTGCACTGCGCCGTCGGCTCGATGCGCGCGGCGGGTGACCCGCTGATCGCCACCCTGCCGCTGCACCTCGAGCGCTACCTGCTGGTCGGCGCGCCGAGGCTGCTGCGTGAGCTGCCGGTGCGCTCGGCCGAAGACGTGGGGCGGCACGCGCTGATCGACGTGAACCTGGGCCTGCCGCTGTTCGGCTACCTGCGCGACGCCGAGGGCGGCTCGGCCTTTCGCTTCAAGCAGGTGGTGGCGATGGGCACCATCGCCGCGGTGCGCGAGCTGGTGCTGTGGGGCGAAGGCCTCGCGGTGCTGCCCGAGTACCTGGTGGCCCCCGACCTCGCGGCCAGGCGGCTGCAGCGGGTGCTGCCGCGCCACCCGGTGCTCGAAGACTGGTTCCGCCTCTACTTCAGGGAAGACGACCCGCGCCGCGCGCTCTACGAGTCGTTCGCGCAGACCCTGCGCACCCAGGCGCCTTAGCTGAGCTAAGGCGACACCCATGACCCCTGAACAGCCGACGCAGAAGAAGGGCATGTCCGTCTGGGTGGTGGTGCTGATCGTCGGCTGCGTGGCGCTGTTCGGCTGCTGCATCATCGGCACGCTCGCCGGCATCGCGGTGCCGAACTTCATGCGCTACACCAGCAGGGCGAAGCAGGCCGAGTGCAAGGCGCGCCTCAAGGCCGCGTACGTGGGTGAGATGTCGTTCAGCGCCGAGAAAGACCGCTTCTCGGAAGACCCCCGAGAGCTCGGCCTGGTCGCGAGCGACGGTGCGCGCTCGGTGCTGGTGTTCGGCCCTACCGCGCCGCCGTTCGGCAACGCCCCGGTGCCCGGCGAGCTCGCCGAGATGGCGCGGGTGCGCATACCCCAGGGGCTCGGGGTGCAGGGCAAGTGCCCCGACTGCACCGTCACCATCGGCTGCGCCTCGAACATCGACGGCGACAAAGAGATCGACGTCTGGTCGATCTCGACCGCCGCCCGCACCGGTGCGCGCGGTGAGCCGGTTCCCGCCGGGCAGCCGTACCACGACTTCGACGATCTCACCGACTCGCCCGGGGGAGAGTGACCTTCAGCGCCCGACCAGGTTCGACTCGGGCGCGTCGCGCACCTCGAAGCGCATCTCGTCGCTGGTCGACTGCAGCTCGGGCGCGTACATCGCCTCGGCGCGGGCGGGCAGGGCCGAGAACCTGCCCGGCACCTCGGCGCGCAGCTCGTACGAGAGCTTCGTCACCCCCACCGGCACCGCGGTGAGAAACATCGCCACCCGGTCGGTGCGCAGCTCGGCGTGCGCGCACTGGTAGTTGCAGACCTCGGGCCCGCTCTTCTGCATCACCGCCTCGAGGCCGGCCGGCTTCAGGTCTTCGATCATCACGAACTCGACCGCCTTGTTCGCCTTGAGCTCGAGCTCGACGCGCACCCGCGTGCCCGACTCGACCGGCATGCCGTACTCGGTCGGCGCCGCGGTCGGCTCGGTCGAGGGCTTGCCCAGCAGCGTGTACTTGCGCGTCACCACCACGTCGCCGCCCACGCCCTTGATGAAGTCGTTCTGGTTGAACACGTCGAAGGTCGCCGCGTAGTAGCCGGTCACCGGCGCGCCGTCTTTGCGCACCTCGATGACGTTCTTGCCCGGTTTGAGCGCCGCGTCGTCGAGCACGATGGGCGCGGTGAGGTCGACGCCGCCCCTGGTGAACGACACCCGCTTCGCTTCGCGGCCGTTCACCGTCACCACCAGGGTGCCGCCTCGCGCACCGGCCTCTTCGCGCCGCGCCAGGTCCGACAGCGCGTAGATGGCGAACGCGGTGTCGCGCGTGCTGCGCCAGCGCCCGCCGTTGCGGCGCAGCACCAGGAAGTCGGTGAGGGCCTTCAGGTTCGGCGAGCTCAGGTCGTACCGCGCCATCGCCATCAGCGTGTACGCGGTGGCCTCGATCGCCGCCGAGGTGCTCCACGCGTCGTTGGCTTCGCCCACCGCGGCGTCGGCGCGCGCCGAGGCCGCCTTGACCACGTCGTCGAGGTTCTCGACCGCGATGCGCGCGCGTGCGTCTCTGGCCGCCAGCAGCGCCAGCGCCACCAGCGCCCGGCCGCGCGGAGACAGCCGGGTGCGCGCGCCGAACGCGAAGTCGAGCGCGTGCTTGGGCGCTGTGCCGGTCGAGGCCAGCGCGAAGGTGGCGAAGGCCTGCGTCTCGGGCTCGTTCTTCAGCGCCCCCATCACCGAGGTGAGGTACGCGCGGCCGCGCTCGAGCACCTGGGCGTCGATCTCCAGCCCCGCCTCGCGGCCCAGGCCCAGGCCGTAGATGACGTACGCGCTCATCCACTTGTTGGTCGCGTCGCTCTGCCACCAGCCCCAGCCTCCGTCCGAGTGCTGGAAGCCGTAGAGCCGCTTCAAGCCGGCGCCCACCATCTCGTCGAGCTCGGCTGGCACCCGGGTGGGTGGCAGCTGCAGGTCTTTCACCGCGCGCCGCGCGATGGTCGCCGGCACGAAGCGCGAGAGCGTCTGCTCGACGCAGCCGTAGGGGTACTGCGCCAGATAGGGCAGGGCGTCGAACATCACCGACAGCAGCGAGGGTGACAGCGTCAGCTCGAGGCGGGTGGCCTTGGGGTTGCGCTTCTCGGGCAGCTCGACCTCGAAGCTGAGCTTGTCGCTCAGCCGGCCCGCCAGCGACTTGCGCTGCGCCGAGCCGTGAATGACCGACGGCAGCTTCCACTCCATCGCGTCGGCCAGCGCGGCTGACCTGGCCACCGCCTTCACCGTGCGCTCGCCGATGTCGACCACCTGGAAGCGCGCGTCGAAGCGCACGTCTTCGCCCGGCTTCACCTTCACCGTCTTCTGGGCCGGCCCGAGCGGCTTGAGGCCCGGCGCCGAGATGCTCACGTCGACGTCGGCCACCTTGTCCATGCGGCTGACCACGATCGCCGAGAGCGTCACCTCGTCGCGCTCGGTGAAGAAGCGCGGCGCCTGCAGCCGCACCATCAGCGGCTTCTCGGTGCGAATGCCGCCCTGCCCGACGCCCAGGTGCGGGCCGTTGGTGAGCAGGTACGCGGTCGCGCGCCAGGTGGTGAGCGAGTCTTTGAGCTTCACCTCTTGCTTCACCGCTGCGCCCGCCTTGCCGGTGAGCTGCGCGAACCAGCCCGACGAGCTGCCGAAGTCGGTGCGCACCTTGACCGCAGCGCCGCCCGCATTGCCCGCTTCTTCTCCCGAGCTCGCGTCGCCGGCCTTCTTGGCCGCCATGTCGCGCTTGCCGGCCTTCTCTTTCGCCGGGGCGAGATCGTCGGCCGCCGGGCCCGCCGCCGCAGGAGGCGCTGCCGGCGCCCCACGCGCCGCGCCCACTGCCGCCAGCTCGCTCTTCGCCGACAGCCGCCCCTCTTCTTCGGGAGCGTCTTTGGGCTGCTGGGCGGTGGGCTGAGGTTGCTGCTTGCGCTCGTCCGGCCGGGGCGGCGCGCGGTACGACTTCTGGTTCATCGTCGACGCGGTGTTCACCTGCAGGTCGCGGCGCTTGCGCCCGAAGAACGAGAGGAAGTCGGTGCGCGCCGGCTCGATGGCGTACAGCGCCTCGTCGACCACCGTCACCGCCACCTCGGTGTCGGCCCCTCGCGGAGCCGAGGGCGCCTCGATGGTCAGCGGCACCGCGGTGCCCGGCTCGGAGACCGGCTTCGCGAACGCCACCTTCACCGGCAGCTCGACCTCGCTGCCCTTCACCTTCAGCTCGGCGGTGGTCTGCATCGGCACCACCTGCTCGAAGCGGTACACCTGCAGCCAGCTGTTGGGGGCCATGTCGGCGCTGAGCGGAATCTCGATGAATCGCGCGCGGCCCTGCAGCTCGACCGCCTTCACCCACTGCAGGTGCTCGTTCTCTACCGTCACCAGCACGTGCCCCCCGGCGGTCGGCGCAACCAACAGCGCGCGCGCCATCGCGCCGACTTTCAGCGGCGCGCGATCGGTGAAGAGCTGAAAGCCGTACCCCTCGGGCATCATCGGCTTCGCCTCGTTGGTGAGCCACACGTCCGACTGGGCCAGCACCGGCGCGTCGTCGGCGTCGGTGGCGCGCACCTCGAGGCGCACCGGCCCCAGCGCGTCGGCGTCGAGCTTGACCAGGCCCCGGCCTCCGCTGAGCTTCACCTTGCCCCGGGCGATGGCGCTCAAGCCCTGCGCGGCGACGCGGCTCAGCCGCACGTACAGCTCGGGGTTCTGGGGGGCGCCGTTGGCGTCTTCGGCGCGCAGCGTGACCTCGACCTTCTCGCCCGGCTTGTAGAGAAAGCGGTCGGCGCGCAGGTCGGCGAACCAGGGCGCCGCCGACACCTTGATCGAGCCCTGGCCGGTCACCTCGCGCCGCGAGGCGTCGGTCACCAGCACGCTCACCGCGTACTCGAGCCCCTGCGCGCCCGACAGCTGCTCGGGGTTGAGCGCGGGCACCTCGACCTCGGCCGTGCCGTCGGCGCCGGTCTTGAAGGTGAGGGTGTGCGAGGCGAGCGGCCCCCAGTAGCCGCCGTAGTAGCGGCCTTCGTACCGGTCGCGACCGTAGCGGCCGTTGCCGTAGGGGTCATCGTCGACCGGCTCGTCGCCCCACGGGCCGAACTGGTGCTGCCACCGCTTCACCTGCACCAGCGCCCGGCCCTGCGCGTTCGCCACCGGCCCGCCGAAGTAGAACGACGCGCTCACCTTCAGCTTCACCTTCTGGCCGGGCTCGCTCCTGCCCACTGGCACCACGCTGACCGCGTACTCGGGGGGCTTGTACTCTTCGACCCGGAAGGTGGCCTGGGCCTGGTTCACCGAGTAGCCCGACACCGAGAGCTGCGCCGAATAGGCGCCCAGCTGCGCGTCGGCCTTGAGCGGCAATGGCAGCTGCGCGGTGCCGAACGCGTTGGTGGTGAGCTCGGGGCGCGCCAGCTCGCGGCCCTGCGGGTCTCTCACGTAGAGCGTCAGCTTCGCGTTCGCCAGCGGCACCGAGGGGCCGTCTTCGCGCGACCGCAAGAACACCTTGAGGCCCACCGTCTCGCCCGGCTTGTAGAGTGGGCGGTCGGGGAGCACGTAGCCCAGGTACTCGCGCGAGGGCTGGTACCAGCTCCCGACGTAGCTGCGCGCGTAGCTGTAGGCGTCGCGGCCAAAGGCCCACGCCGCCGCCTGCTGCACCCGCTTGCCCTTGAGCTCGAAGCGCGCCACGCCGGTGGCGTCTGACCTGGCGGTCAGCTTCACGTGCCGCGGCTCGCCCTCTTGCGTCACGTACAGCGCCACCTCGGAGTCGGGCAGCGCGGCGCCGGTGAGCGCATCGGCGGTGAAGGTGACCGCCGCGTCGTGCTCGAGCTTGAGCACCGTGGCGTGCGGGGTGATGAGCACGATCTCCTGGTCGTGCAGACCGTCGGCCGTCGCCTCGAGCAGGTACGCGCCGGGCGCCTTCACGTCGAGCTCGAAGCTGCTGCTGCCGTACCCGTGCTTCACCGGCGGGGTCAGCTTCGCGCTCCAGGTGCTCACCACGGCCTGGGCGGCCTTCGAGAACGCCGCCTCGTCCGAGCTGTAGACCGCGTCGGGGTCGAGCTGCAGCGGGTCGACCCTCTTCAAGGTCCACTTCACGTCGCTCACGTTGCGGAAGGTGAGGCCCACCTGCGGCTTGCTGCCCGGCAGCTCGATGTACGAGACCGAGACGCTCGCCTGAGGCCGGCGAATCTCGCGCGCCTGGTTCTGGGCCGACTCGCGCACGTTGCTGGTCGACGAGACGAAGCGCTTCACCACCTCGTCGTAGAGCTCGAGCGCCGAGGTGAACTTCTGCTGCCCCTCGAAGAACTGACCCAGCTCGTACAATGCGTCGTCGGCCGAGTCGGTGCCGCCCTGGCCCACCTCGCGCAGCTCGGCTTCCCCTTCGGTCTGGCTCTTGCCCTCGCGCAGGTTCACCCGCGCCCGGTAGAGCCGCGCGCGCGCCTTCTCGTTCGGCTTGCTGCTCACCTCGAGCAGCTGCGCCACCCGGTCGAGCACCCGGCGCTTGTCGTACCCGTTGTTGTCGAGGTCGCGAAAGGCACCGCGCACGAACAGCGCGCGCGCCTCGTCGCCCACGCGGCCGTCGCCGATCGCCTGCTTGAGCAGCGGCAGGCAGCCGGCGAAGTCTTGGTAGCCCTGCTCGGCCAGCACCGAGCACGCGTAGGCGCGGGCGAAGTCTTTCTCTCCCGCGTTTGCCAGCGCCTGCAGCTCTTGAACCCAGCTGCCCGACCGGCCGGCCTTGAAGCACGCCCGCGCCCGCTTGGCGGTCGCCTCGCGCTTGAGCGCCGACTCGGGCGTGGCCTTCAAGAACGCGCTGAAGCCGTCGCACGCGCGCGCGTTGCTCTCTTCGCGCAGGTACCGGTCAGCGGCTTCGAAGCTCGAATCCTCGGCGGCCGCGACAGAGGCGGCGAGGCACAGCAGCAGCGCGTTTCGCATGGGAGTCCCCTCGGTACAACGACCGGGGGGACTCTACGATCTGACCCATGTCGGTGGGGGCCCGACCCACCGGCCCGACGGGTCAGGGCACGTTGAACGCGTACCCGTACTTCGGCACGCGCTGCCCCGACGGCTCGAGCGACTGCACCGCGTCGGCGAACGCGGTCGCCACCTGGTCGCCGGTGTAGGTGACGTCGACGCGGCCCAACGTCGCGTCCCAGTACACCAGGTCGACGCTCACCTTCGACAAGTCCCGCAGCTCGAACAAGGCGCACTTGTGATCCACCTCGTCGAGGCTGGCCACGGCCGACCACCCCAGCCAACCGCAGCGCACGTCGAGCGGCAGCAGGCTGGTGACGCGAATCTCGTCGAACGCGACGGTCTTGAGCACCCCGCCGATCGACAGCACCGCGTACACCGGGGTCTCCCACCGCTTCATCGCCAGCACCGCCCCCGCGAGCAGCTCGTTCGCGGTGCTGGCCTGCGCCGACTGCCAGCCGCCCGCCGGGTCACCGTAGGGGAAGACCGCGCCAGACGCCTCGTTCATGTCGAGGCAGTACGGGTTCGGCGCGTGAAGGAACACGTCGACGCCGAAGCACATGTTCTGAAACGAGTTGAACCACGCAGCGGCCTTCAGCGCCTTCCACTCGATGGCGTGGCAGCCGTAGCCGCCGCGCCAGGTGTTGTCTTCGGCCCGGTCGCAGCTGCTCTTGAACGGCGCCGGGTTGGGCGCGTAGTGCGTGGTGGCGCTCACCAGACCACCGGGGTCGAGGTTCGGGTTGGTCTTCGCCTGCGCCTGCCCGAGCGCCAGCGAGCAGATGATCGAGAGGGTGACCATGGTGTTCACCCTCAGCACTTGTCTGCCGGTCGGCAGACCGGCGAGAACGGGTTGGTGGCGAGGTGCAGCTTGCAGCAGTTGCTCGCGCACTGCCCCCCGCGGGTGCACACGTCACCCTCCGACTTGAGCGACTTGCACACGTTCTTGCCGATGCTCAGCGTGCCCTGGTCGCACCACATGCCCGCGCCGCAGTCGGCGTCGCCGTCGCAGACGCACTCGCCGCCGAGGCCGCACGCGAGGTTGCTGCACTTGCCCACCGAGCACTCGAGGTCGGTGTGGCACGAGCCGCCCATCGGCTGGGAGTGCGCGTACACGCACTGGCCGCACGACGCGGTCACGTCACCCGAGTAGACCTCGCCGTTGCAGCAGCTGGCGACGTCGGGGTCGTAGAGGTCGCTGCCGCCGCAGCAGTTCTTCTCTGACTTCTTGAAGCAGCGGCCTCCGCACACGCCGTCTTTGGCGAGCGGGCAGGGCACCCCGTCGACGCAGTGGTCGGTCGCGGTGTTGATGCAGACGCCGCCGCACGAGTCGTCGTACTGGGTGCGGTCGCACAGCACGTTCTTGAAGCACGCCCACTGGCCACCCGGGGTGAAGCAGGTGCCACCGCACTGCAGCTGCTCGAGCCCGCACACCACCCCCGCGTGGCAGCTCTGCGTCGACGGCGAGTAGCACGTGTCGCCGCACTTCTTCTGGCCCGGCGGGCACTGCGTCGAGCCGCCGGGGCTGCAGTCGGTGCCCAGCGGGCAGACGATGTTGCCGTCGCAATACGAGGTGGTGGTGTCGTAGCAGTTGCCCCAACACAGGCCCGGGTTCGCGTAGAGCATCTGGCAGTGCCCCTGCAACGTCGGGTCCGAACAGTCGGCGGTCGTCAGGCTCGCGGCGCAGTTGATTCCGCAGCGCACCTGACCCGGCTGGCAGACCACCACGTTGCCGTTCGGGTCGCTCAGGCAGTTCGCTCCGAACGAGTCGTCGTAGCAACACAGCGGCTTGAGCCCGCCCTGGCTGCCGCAGCCCGCCCAGCCCGCCGGGCAGTAGGGAATCGAGCTCGCTGGCGGTTGGCAGTTCAACGCCAGCAGCGCATCGCTGCGCGCCGCCTCGGCGCGGGGCGCGGCTTCGGGGGGCGCCGTGGTGGTGCCGCAGGCGGTCAGCAGCGCCAGGCAGAGGCCCATCAGGGCCTCGCCGCGCTTCATCGCAGTCGTCATGTCTTCTCTCCCATGCGGGCGCGGGTGAATTCCCGCGGCGCCGGCACCGGTGATTCGCGACCGACCCGCGCCATCTGACCGGGCCCGAAATCTTTCGGAGAGATGTCAGATTCGAATGGCCCGCCGCGAACCCCCCGCGTGCGCGCGCGCGAAGTCAGTTCTCAGCGAGACCCGCGGGTCGTACATTGCCCGACCTCTGTGGCTCGAGACGACGCACGCGCCGTTGCGCTGGCCCTGGGTGGCGATGTCGTCGCCCTGGGCGAGCTGACCGCCGAGCTGCTGCCGGTGATTCAGGGCCGCGTGGCGCGAGCCCTGCTGCGTCGCGCACCCCGCGCGTCGGGGCGCAGCCCCCGCCAGGAGATCGAAGACCTCTCTCACGACGTGATGCTGTCGCTCCTCGCCGATCGCGGCCGCGTGCTCCGCTCGTGGAGCGCCGCGCGCGGGCTCTCGCTCCACGGCTTCGTCGGGTTCGTCGCCGACCGCGAGGTCGCCTCGATCATGCGCGTCGCCCGCCGCAACCCGTGGACGGAAGACCCCACCCTCGACGAGCACCTCGACCGCAGCGACGAGGGCAACTTCGAGCTGCGCATCGAGTCGCAGCAGCTGCTCGAGCGCCTGCTCGACCGGGTCACCGAGCGGCTGAGCCCGCTGGGCCTCAAGCTCTTCGAGCTGCTCTTCATCTCGCAGCGCCCGGTGCCCGAGATCTGTGCCGAGACCGGCATGCAGCGCGACGCCGTCTATGCCTGGCGCAGCCGGCTCGGCCGCCTCGCCCGCGAGCTGTGCGCAGAGCTCACCGCAGAGGCCCCTCTCACCGAGACGGTGCCATGACCGACCCGCTGCTCGAGCAGCTCGCCCGCACCGCCCGCGCCCGGGCCGCGAGAGCGCGCGCCGACGCGCTCTTCGAACGTCTCTCGGCCGGCACGCTCGACCCCGAGCTCTTGCGCGAGCTCGAGCTGCAGGCCGAGTACGACCCCGAGGTGAAGCTCAAGCTCGAGCTCTATCGCCCGCTCGGCAGCGCAGGCGTCGAGCGGGTGCTCGCCTCGCCCGAGGCCGCGGCGCTGCGCAGCCCGGGCCGCGCACCGGTGGCGCGGCGCCGCTGGGCGGGTCGGGTGGTGGTGGGCGCCGCCGCAGTCGTCTCACTGGCCGCGTCGCTCGTGCTGCTGCTGCCGACCGCGGGCCCGGGGCTGCCTGCGTACCAGGTGACGTTGACCGGTGAGCAGCAGGTCCGCGGCGCCTCAGTGCCCGACCCGGTGCCGCGGCTCTCAGACGGCTCGACCTTCACGCTCATCGCGACGCCAGCCACCGAGGTGGCTGCTCCCGTGGCGGTGCACCCCTTCCTGGTCCATGAGGGCACGGTACTTTCGTGGGCTCCGCCCCTCGAGGTGTCGGCCGCCGGTGCGGTGAAGGTCGAGGGCCCGGTCGAACAGCTGCTGCCTTCGCCACCGGGCAGGTACCTCGCGGTGCTGGTGCTGGGGCCTGCGCGCGCTCCGAGCCCCCAGCAGGTGCTCGGCTGGCTCTCCGGCCCCGGCGCGCCCGGGTCGGTGGTGGTGCTCCGGGTACCGTTCGAGCGGGTCGCACCGTGAAGTCGCGCGCTCGGCTGCTCTCGGCGGTGCTGCTGGCCGCCTGCGCCGAGCCTTCGCCTCCACCTCCGTTCTCGTTCTCGGTCGAGGTGGCCGGGTGCGCGGCGCTCCTCGAGGGGCCCCGCTGCGAAGTCGTGCCCGGGCAGCGGCTCTCGCTGTGGGTCGACGCCCCGAAGGGTGCGGCGCTCGAGCTCTCGGCTGCGGGTCGCCGGCTCGAAGCCGTCGCGCGCCCGCTCGAGCGCGGCGTCGCCTTCACCGCCACCGTCGACCCCGGGCTCGGCGCCGTCGAGCTGACCGAGGCCTCGGGTGCGCGTTGGTCATTGGTGCTCGGTCGCTTCGTCGAGGCGCCCGCGTTGGTCGAGGCCCGAAGGCTCAAGGCGAGCGGAGCGCGCGACGCCGCCGCGACCCTGCTCGACACCACCCGGTTCGATGCTCCTCGCGACCAGGCCCGGGCCATGAGCTTGCGCGCGCGGCTGGCGCTCGCTGCAGGCGACCTCGACGCAGCCATCGTGCAGCTCGGCCGGGCGCAGGCCATGCACCGGGCGGCACACGCCCGCAGCGACGAAGCGAACGATGCGTTGGTGCGGGCCTTCGCGCACGTCGAGCGCCACGAGCCTGCCGAGGCCCGCCGGGCGGTCGAGTCGGCCTCCGACGCGCTCTCGCTCTACGCCGAAGGGGCGGCGCAAGCCGGCTACTACCTCGGCCTCGCCGCTTCAGCCGAAGCAGATGCCCGCGGCGCCCTGCGCCATTTCTCCGACAGCGAAGAGCGCGCCACGCGCCTGGGCCTGCAGCGGCAGCTCGACGCGCTCGAGCAGGTCTCGGCGCTGTTGCGGGTTCAGCTCGGCGACTTCGCCGCCGCGCTCGAGCGGCTCGAGCGCCTCTCGGCGCAGCAGGGCCCCGCGCCGGTCTGCGATCGCGCGAGCTTGCTGGTGAACGTCGCCTGGGCCCGGCTCTCGGCGCGCGAGGCCGGGCAGGCCGCCGCAGACGCGGTGCCGGCGCTCCAAGAGGCACTCACGCTCTTCGAGAGCGGCTGCCCCAACGCCAACGAGGCTGCCAACGCGACCCTCGACCTCGCGCTCGCGGCGTTGCAGCGCGGCGATCTCGACGGGGTGGCCGCCGCGCTCAAGGCGTCACGGCGCGGCCAGACCGTCGGGCGCCTCGCCTCGTGGTGGGTCGACGTCGAGGGCCGGCTCGAGCTCGCGCGCGGCCACCCGGCCGAAGCCCTCAAGCAGTTCAAGCGGCTCGAGTCGTTGGCGCTCGCCAGCGCCTCGAGCGAGGCGGCGTGGCGCGGCCTCACCGGCCAGGCCGAGGCGCTGTCCGCTGCCGGCGACCGTGCCGGGGCCCTGGCCGCGCTGGCGCGCGCCGAGCGCGAGCTCGACTCCGAAGGGGCTCGCGCACCGTTGCCCGTCGGGCTTCGGGCGTCGCTCGACGCCCGAGATCGCAGCGCCCGCCAGCGGGTCGAGCTGCTGCTCGACGCGGGCAGGCCCGCCGAGGCCTTCGAGGCCGCCCGGCACGCGCGCGCCCGCGCGCTGCGCTGGGAGCGATCGGCCGAGCGCCTCGCCGCCCTCGAGCCCGGCGCGCGGGCGCGTTGGGCGGTCGCCGTCTCGGCCTACACCGCCGCGCGCGACGGGCTCGATCGCGCGGCCACCGATGACTGGAAGCTGCCCGCTGCGCGCCTCGCCGCGGCCCGGCGCGACCGCGCCGCGACCATCGCCGCGCTCGAACGCGCCCTCGACGAGGCCCTCGCCGCGCTGGGAGAACCCGCCACCCCGCACCTGGCCGCGGTGCCGGCCGGCGAGGTCTGGCTGCTCGCTTTTCCAGCTGCCGGCGACCGCTGGGTGGCGTTCGCCGCCAGCTCGGGCTCGGTGTCGGCGCGCAGCTTCACCGCGTCATCGGTCGCCGACGAGCAGGGGTGGGCGGCGGCGCTGCTCGAGCCGTTCGAGCGCGAGCTCAGCGCGGCCACCCAGGTGGGGGTGCTGGCGTACGGCCGGGTGAGAGAGCTCGAGGTGCACGCGCTGCCCTTGCACGGCGCGCCGCTGCTGCACGCGCTGCCGGTGCACTACGTGCTCGACGTGGGGAGCTCCGCCGAGCCCGCTGCTCCCACCCGCGGGGCGCTGGTGGTGGCCGACCCCCGAGGAGACCTGCCCTTCGCCCGCCTCGAGGCGGCCGGGGTGAGTCAGGCGCTGCGGGAATCGGCGCCGCTGGTGCTGTCGGGTCGGGCGGCGTCGGCGCCGGCAGTGCGCGAGGCGCTGGGGCGCAGCGACCTCTTTCACTATGCCGGGCACGGCAGCGTGGGCGACAGCTCGGCGTGGGACGCGAGGCTGCCTCTGGCAGACGGGCAGCTCACCGCCGCCGACGTGCTCGCCCTGCCGCGGGTGCCTGAGCTGGTGGTGCTGTCGGGCTGCGACACTGCCCGTGCCGCGCGCGGGGGCGCCGAGCCGCTGGGGCTCGCGCAGGCCTTCGTGGCGGCGGGGGCGCGCGTGGTGATCGCCTCGACGGGCACCGTGGCCGACGCGGCCGCGCTGCGCCTGGTGAGCTCGCTCTACGCCGACGCCGCCCCCACCCCCGAGACCGCGGTGCGCGCGCTGCAGCGTGCCGCCGATGCCGACCGCGACGCCGGAGGCCGAGATTGGCGCGCCTTTCGCGCATTCACGCCGTGAAGGAGACGACTATGAAGACGCTCTGCGCTGTCGCTGTGCTGGTGGGGGGCTGTGCGGTTCCGCCCGGCTCGGGCGCTTCACTGGCCCAGGCCCTGGTGCTCGACGCGGGGCCGGCCGCCTGCCCCAGCAGTGCCTCGACCTGCGTGCCCGTCTCACCCCCTATCGCGCCCTCAACCGCGTGCGCCGATGAGCGCTGGGTCGCGGTGCTGCCCTCGACCCCCCATGCGCCGGCCTGCCCGAGCGCCGCGACCTCGGCCTTCGGCCATTGGGTGCCGGCGCGCCTGTTCCCCGACGTGCCCGGCCTGCCGGTGCCGCCGGGGCTTCAACGCTACTGCCTCTACCAGTGGCAGCCCCTCGCGAGGCACCCTCCCGACCTCGTGGCGCTGAGCGCCATCGACGCCAGGGTGGCGCGGCGCGATCGCGACTGCGCGGTGACCTCGCCTTCGGGCAGCGCGGCGGTCGCCGCCGCCTGGCCGACCCTGCGTGCCGACTTTCAGGCGCAAGAGGGGCGGGTGGCGGTCGGCGGGTCGCCCGTGCCGGTGCGGGTGGCGGTGGTCGACTCTGCCCCCGACGGGCTCGACCCGATCTCCACTCCGGCCGATCGCGCCGGGCACGGGCAGGCGGTGGCCGAGCTGGTGCGTGAGCTGGGGTGCTCGGGGCCCGGCGGCTGCTCGCTGCGAATCGCCACCCACCTGGCGCTGCCGCGCCTCTCGCGCACCACCGTCGACCCGGTGTCGGGCGGCTACCTGGGGTTCCAGTCGGAGACCGCGGTCGCGCTCTACGGCGCGGTGCGCGACTGGCAGCTCGCCAACCGACCGACGCTCACCGAGGCGCGCCTCGTCGTGAACCTGAGCCTGGGCTGGGAGCCGCCCTTCGGCGGCGACTACAACCTGCCCGAGAGCCTGCCGGCGGCGGTGCAGGCGGTGCGCTCGGCCATCGTTCACGCCGATTGCTGGGGCGCGGTGGTGGTGGCCGCCGCCGGAAATGATCCCTTCGGGCCCGACCCGGTGAATGGGCCCCTGGTCCCCGCCGCCTGGGAGCAGAAGCCGGCCCCGACGCCCGCCGAGTGCGCGGCCGAAGAGGGGGCGGGCTACGCGGCGGGCTGGCCGGCTTCGCGGCCGCTGTTCGGCGGCCCCGGGGTCTACGCGCCGCTGGTTCACGCGGTGGGTGGGCTCGAGCCCGACGACACGCGCCTGTACAACGTGCGGCCGGGCGGCATGCCGCGCCTCGCCGCCCCGGGCCGCCACGCCGTCGCCGAGGGGGTCGCGGGTGTGCCCACCGCGATGCTCACCGGCTCGTCCGCGGCCGCCGCGGTAACCAGCGGAGTCGCAGCTTCCATCTGGGCGCTGCGCCCCGAGCTGAGCGGCCCCGACCTGATGGCGTTGGTGCACGCCTCGGCGGTGGGGCTCGGCCAGCCGGCGCAGTTCTGCCTCGGCTCGACCGACGGCGGCTGCCCGCTGCCGGTGGGCTCGCCGGCGCGCCAGGTGGCGCGGGTGAGCCAGTGCGCGGCGCTGCTCGCCGCCTGCGGCTCTGGCGGGGCGCGCTGCCCACCCGCTCCGTCTTGCACCGTGCGCCCGGCCGGCTCGGGCATCGCTCCGTCGCTGCCGGCGCAGGCTCGCGCCGACGTCGAAGACGGCGGCCAGCACCTCGATCTCGGCACCGGGCTGTACGAGCTGGCTCCGCTCGCCGAGTGCCGGCGGCACCGGGTGCTCTCGACGGTTCCCTGGTACTCCTCGAGCGTCTGCCCTTCGCGGCAGCACCCGGCAGTGTCCGCGCTGCCGCTCTCGGGGCCGCAGCCGGGCTCGAACCCGTGTCCGCTCTGCTACGTGAAGCCCGACGGCCTGGGTACCTACACCGTGGTGCTGAGCCTCGACGACTCGTTCGGGCGCTCGTTTCTCGGCATCCCCGTGGTCACCGTCAACGACGAGATCGACGTGGTGCTCGACGGTCTGAAGATGCAGGCCGGGGCGGTCTACGCGTTCGAGCGGGTCGAGCTGGGGGTGGCACAAGACGACGTGAAGTCGCTCACCGTCGCCTTCGACCTGTGGGACGGCCAGAGCAGCGAGGTCTTCTCGGCCGACAGCGACCTGCTGCTCCAGCCCTGACGGGTGCGCCGTCAGATGCCTTCGGGCAGCGCCACCATCATCACCGTGAGGCACATTTCGTTGCGTGTGCCCCAGCCCGGCAGCACCGCCTGCTCGTCGTGAGACGTGTCCCACTCGCACGAGATGCCGATGCGGCTGTCTTTGGTCAGGCGGGTCGGCGTGCCCGAGTAGAAGTAGACCTTCTGCCACCCGAAGTCCCACCGCTGCACGTCGGCGGCGCAGGCCAGGGTGTTGTTCGCGTCACCGACCGACAGCTGCTGCTTCACCCCGCGGCCGTGCATGTGCGGCAGCACGCCGATCAGGTCGACGTAGGGCAGGGGGCTCAGGTACGGGAACTCGGCGCCCAGCGTGCTGTCCCACGACAGCTTCGCGTGGGGGTCGTGCGGCGCGATCACCGTCGGCTGCTGCGAGAACAGCGAGTTGAGCAGCGGGTCGTAGAAGAGAAAGGCCACCTTGCGCTGCACCGTGGGCGCCACCCGCAGCTTCACCGCGGTCTGGTCGCTCTGGCCGCGCACGCTGGGGTCGGCGAGGTTGTAGTGCACCTGCAGCACCAGCTTGTCGGTCGCCTTGAGCGCGGCGCCCACGCCCGTCGGGTAGCTCACCGGGCCCTGGCCGGGCGCCCACGAGATGGGCACCGACTCGACCGCCACCCCGTCGCCGGCGAGCCCGTAGCAGGGCCAGCCGGTGCGGTCGGGGTCTTGCGCGTCGAGCGCCGCCATCACCTCGGCGTTGGTGTGGCCACCCGTCACCTGCTTCGCGGGGTCGATCACGAAGCCCAGCACGTGGTGCACCAGCGCCGCGTTGCCCGGGGTCACCTCGTAGCCGGTGAGGTACCCCGCCTGGCCCGCCGGCACCTCGGCGACGTAGCAGCGGTATTCGTCGAGCTCGGCCAGCTGCCCGCCCTGCGCCACCGGCACCAGGTTGGGCGTCTTCACCTCGGTGGTCGCGCCGTCCAGGTGGGTGATCGAAGGCTTGTCGATGTGGGTCAGGTCACCCTCGACCATCTCCGATTCGGCCCACCTGGTGAGGGTGGCGATCTGAGCGTCGCTCAGGGTCTCTTGCGCCTCGAAGTTGCCGCAGGTGCCGTCGTGGGTCACCAGGTACGGCGGCATGCGCTTGCTGCTGACCTGCGCGGCGACCGACGCGGCGTTGGTCTTCAGCTGCGCGTAGGTCTCGAGCTGCAGCGGGGCCACGCCGCCGGCCTGGTGGCAGCCCAGGCACTTCTGGCTGACCAGCGGAGCCACGTCCCGGTAGTAGGTGACCTCGGGGTTTGGGGTCGGGGTCGGGGTGCCACACGCCGCCGCCAGGGCCCCCACCGCGAGCGCTGACCACCGCATCGTTCGTCGCTGCATTGCGTTCCTCCTCCTGTTTGATGTGAGCACTGCTGAGATACTGAGCGGTGCTCAGATATGCTCCCCGGCGGCGCCGGGCAAGGTGCCCTGACGTTTCTTCACGAATGTGTCGCCATCAGTTGCCGCACCAACGCGCAGCGATCGAGGCGCTTGCGTGAAGAAGTGCGAAGCGGGCCCTTTTTTTCAGCGGGCGCGAAGCTTGCCGCGCCGGGCCCGGTGCGCGACCAGCCCGTCGAACAGCAGCACCACGTGATCGCCCGCGCTGCGAATCAGGGTGGGCAGGTCGATCAGCTTCTTGTGCCGCAGCGCCCCCATGTTCCACAGCGCCGACGCACCGTAGACCATCGCCCACGCGGTCACCGCCAGCCCGCGGCGCTCGCGCTCGGGCAGGCTGTCGCCCGCCGCCTCGGTGATGACGCCCAGCGCCAGCTCGAAGACGTTCTCTCCGGCTTCCGAGACCGCCGAGGTCTCGGCCTTGTCGCGGTTGAGCTCTTCGCTGCACATCACCTTGAAGTAGCCGAGCTCTTCGAGGCCGAAGCGCACGTGCGCCTCGGCGAGCGCCCGCACCCGGTCGCGCAGGGCAGGGCCGCCCTTCATCGCCGCAGCGAGCATGCGCTGCTGCAAGAGCTTCAGGCCCTCGGCGGCGATCTCGGTCAGCAGCGCGTGCTTGTCGGGGAAGTGGTGGTACGGCGCCGCGGTGGTGACGCCCGCCTTTCGCGACAGCTCGCGCAGCGACAGGCTGGGCACGTCGCTCTCGCGCACCAGCTCGAGCGCCGAGTCGATCAGCGTGCGCTTCAGGTCACCGTGGTGGTACCCGGCCCGGGCCGGGCGACGTTTCGCCAAGGCCATGAACTTAGCACCCGATCGCAAGGCGGCTCACCTTGAGCCGCCGAGAACGAGCCTCACCCCGCGAGGCCCTCGGCTCGCGGTGCCCCTTCGGGTCGATCGGTTCGGGCAGGCTACCGGAGCGCTTCCGCGCACTCGGTCGGGGGTTGAGCGGCGATGAAGCTTCGACGCACCCACCCCTCACGGCCGTTGAACTTCACGATGGCCCATGGCGCAGCCCCAGACGCAGCGGGCGGAAGGAAGACCAGGGGGACACACGTGGCGTCCGGCGGGAGCTTGTCGATCTTCGCCCCCGCGCTCGTGGTCTGCGGGCGCTCGCGCAGCCAGAGAACATCGTCGGCGCCCACGCCCACGACCCTCACGAAGTGCCTGAACCGCTGCGCATCGGGCAGTGAAGGCGCGGCGCGGCCACCGCTTTCGACGAGCCCGCTCCAACCATTGTGGTTGCTGGCCATGCCGATGATCCGCGTGTCGGCATAGGGCTCACCGATCTTCAGCAGCTCCGCTCGCACCCTCCCGAGCGCTTTGACGTGCGGGAGGCTGATTCCGCACCCGTACCAGAGTGAGAAGATGACCTCTCCCGTCCAGATCACATCGAGGTAGCACCAGCTGAGGGCACTCTCGGAGATCGAGGCGGTCTTTCCCCCGTACCGCTCCAGCGCGGTCACCTTCGCCGCCTGGGCGTCTTCCGGCGATGAAAACCTGCGCGCCTCCAGCTCGGCGCTCACGCGCTGCCCGCCGTCGGCGCGGAGCTGGCTCAACACCCAGTGCCCGATCAGCGTGCTGTGCTCGCACAAGAAGTCCCGGTTCACGGCACCCGGCTCGCCGGCGGCACACAGCGCGCCTCCCATGTGAGTCGCGGCGGTGGCGGGGGCCTCGACGCGCGCGGCCTTCTCGGCCTTCAGAACCCCATCGATCGCTTCGAGCGTGGCGGCGACCGCGTCGGGCGGTTCGGCCCGCGCACCTCGACCCAGCAGGGCGAAGGCCCCCACCGCGACTGCCGACCACCACGTCTTCCGTCCCTGCATCGCGTTCCTCATGCTGCTGCTCGATGAGGCCCAAACGCCGCCTGCGCTCGAGAAGAAGCTCGAGCCAGGCGGCGTGCTACCAGGCAGTGGGCCCTCTTGGATTCGAACCAAGGACCAATCGGTTATGAGCCGACAGCTCTGACCGCTGAGCTAAGGGCCCTTCAGTCGCACCGTCAATCACGCCAGCCCTGTCGCCGCAAGAGAAGCCCGCCTGAATCACGCGCGCCCAGGGGAGTGTTTTCGGCATCTTCCCTGATAGACACCTTCACCTTTCGCAATCATCGGCTCGCGCCCATCTTCATCACTGGTTAGGAACCGCTGTGCCCACCATCCGCTCCGTCGCCCGAGCGTTGCCGCCGCACTATGCCGATCAGGAGCAGCTGATCGCCGCCTTCCGCGACGCGTGGTCGAAGCAGCACTTCAACCTCGAGCGGCTCGAAGATCTGCACCGCGCGGTGGGGGTGGGCGGCCGGCACCTGGCGCTGCCGCTCGCCGAGTATGCGCAGCACACCACCTTTCAGCAGCGCAACGACGCGTGGGTGAAGGGCGCAGTCGAGCTCGGCGAGAAGGCGGTGCGCGAGGCGGTCGCCGCCGCCGGCCTCGCGCTCGGCGATCTCAGCCACATCTTCTTCGTCACCGTCACCGGCCTGGCCACCCCGTCGATCGACGCCCGGCTGTGCAACCGGCTGGGCTTGAACACCGACATTCGCCGCACTCCCATCTTCGGCCTGGGCTGCGTCGCCGGCGCCGCGGGCACCGCGCGCATGAGCGACTGGCTGCGCGGCTTTCCCGAGCGCCACGCGGTGCTGCTGGCCGTCGAGCTCTGCTCGCTCACCCTGCAGCGCGAAGATCTCTCCATCGCCAACATCATCGCCTCGGGCCTGTTCGGCGACGGCGCCGCCGCGATGGTGATGTCGGGCGATCAGGTGGCGAAGCCCGGCGCGCCCGGCAAGCGGCTGCCCAAAGTCGTCGCCACCACCTCGGCCTTCTACCCGAACACCGAGCGGGTAATGGGGTGGGACTTCGTCGACACCGGCTTCAAGGTGGTGCTCTCGGCCAAGGTGCCCGAGGTGGTCTCGCAGCACGTGCGCCACGACGTCGACGGCTTCTTGAAGAGCCAGGGCCTCGACCGCTCGAAGATTCGCCACTGGGTCGCCCACACCGGCGGCCCCAAGGTGCTCAAGGCGTTCGAGCAGGCGCTCGAGCTGCCGCCCGACGCGCTCAAGCGCTCCTGGGCCTCACTCAGAGAGGTCGGCAACCTCTCCAGCGCCTCGGTGCTCTTCGTGCTCAGCGAGCTGCTCGAGAGCGAGGCCGCGCAGCCGGGCGACTACGGCCTCTTGATGGCGATGGGGCCCGGCTTCTGCGCCGAGCTGATCCTCCTGCAATGGTGACCTGGGGCCACCTCTACCTCGCCGCGCTCGCCTGCGAGCGGCTGGTCGAGCTGGTGCTCAGCAAGCGCAACGCCGCGCGCGCCTTTGCCAGGGGCGGCGTCGAGGTCGGGCAGGCCCACTACCGGGTGATGACCGCCTTTCACACCCTGTTCCTCATCGCCTGCGCGGTCGAGGCCAGGCCCTTCGACCCGCGGCTGTTCTGGGTGTTCTTCCCCGGCGCGCTGCTCGCGCAGGCCCTGCGCTGGTGGGCCATCGGCACGCTCGGCGACCGGTGGAACACCCGGGTCATCGTGGTGCCCGGCCTCGAGCCGGTGACTCGAGGCCCCTACCGCTTCCTGAAGCACCCCAACTACCTCGCGGTGGTCATCGAGCTCTTGTGCGTGCCGCTGATGATGGGCGCCTTCGTCACCGCGGCGGTGTTCACCCTGGGCAACGCTGCGTTGCTCTTCGTTCGCATCCGCGCCGAAGAGCGGGCGCTGGGCGAGACTTGGGCGAACGCCTTCGCGGGCAAGGCCCGCTTCGTCCCCGGAGCCAAAGGTGGCTGAGTCGCTCGAAGACGCGGTGCTCGCCGAGATTCGGCGCATCTTCGCCACCGAGCTCGAGCGCGAAGAGCCGGTCGAGCCTGCCCACGAGCTGCTCGCCCAGCTGCACGTCGACTCGCTCGCCGCGATCGTCATCGCGGTGGGGCTCGAGAACCGCTTCCGCGTCAAGCTCTCTGAAGAAGACACCGTCGGCGTGGTGACCGTCGCCGACCTGGTCGAACGCGTGGCCGCGCGTGTGAAAGCCTCTGCATGAACCTCGAGACCGAAGCCCAGCGCCCGCTGTCGAACCGCCGTGAGCAGCACGGCCCGCGCCTCGAGGGCCCGCCGCTCGAAGGTCCCACCTCGGCCACCGTCAACCAGGCGCTGAAGCTCGCCGCCGCCACCGCGTTCGGCCTGACCCTGGTCGACGCGCAAGAGCACGAGCGCCGCTTCACCTGGGCCGAGCTGCACGAGCGCGCCCGCCGCGCCGCCGCCGCGCTGCTCGAGCGGGGCGTCAAGCCCGGCGACCGGGTGGCGATGGTGCTCCCCACCGGCCTCGACTTCATGGACGCGTTCTTCGGCACGCTGCTCGCGGGCGCGGTGCCGGTGCCGCTCTACCCACCGGTGCGGCTGGGCCGAATGGACGAGTACGTGCGCACCACCGCGCGCATGCTCGAGCTCACCCAGGCCCGCGCGGTGCTCTCTGATCGCCGGGTGCGGCTCTTGCTCGGCGGCGCCGTCGAGCGCGCCCGCCCCGACCTGGGCTGCCCCACCGTCGCCGAGCTGCTCGAAGGGTCGAACGCGTCCGAGTCGAGCGTCACCCCCGACGCGCTGGGCCTCATTCAGTTCTCGTCGGGCTCTACGGTCGACCCCAAGCCGGTGGCGCTCACCCACGCGAACCTGATGGCCCAGGTGGCGATGCTCCGGCAGGTGATGCCCGAAATCGACCCCACCCGCGACCGCGGCGTGTCGTGGCTGCCGCTGTACCACGACATGGGGCTGATCGGCTGCCTGCTCGAGGCGGTCTACTACCCCGGCGATCTGGTGCTGCTACCGCCCGAGGCCTTTCTGGCCCGGCCCGCGCTGTGGCTGCGCGCCATCTCGCGTCACCACGGCGGCGTCTCGCCCGCGCCGAACTTCGCCTACGGCCTGTGCCTCAAGCGGGTGCGCGACGAAGACCTCGAGGGCGTCGACCTCTCGTGCTGGAAGTACGCGCTCAACGGCGCCGAGCCCATCTCCCAAGCGGTGCAGCAGCGCTTCAACCAGCGCTTCGCGCGCTGGGGCTTCAACGCCGAATCGCTGCTGCCGGTCTACGGGCTCTCCGAGGCGTCGCTGGCGGTCTCGTTCACCCAGCGTGGCGCGGCCCGCAAGACCGTCGAGCACGACGGCCGCGAGCTGGTGTCGGTGGGCGTGCCGGTGCCGGGCACCCGCGTCGAGGTTCGCGAGGGTCGCATCTGGGTGAGCGGCCCGTCGGTGATGAAAGAGTACTTCGACACCCCCGAGGCCACCGAGCGCGCGCTGGTCGATGGCTGGCTCGACACCGGCGACCTCGGCTTCATCGAAGACGGAGAGCTGTTCGTCAGCGGGCGCGCCAAAGACATCATCATCATCCGCGGCGCGAACCACGCTCCGCAGGCGTTCGAAGAGTGCCTCGACTCCGTCACTGGCGTGCGCACCGGCTGCGCGGTCGCGGTGGGGTACCTGCCCCGGGGCCACGACGGCGAGGCGCTGGCGCTGCTGGTCGAGGGTGAGGGCGAGGGCCTCGAGCAGCGCATCACCACCGCCGTGCTCGAGCGCACCGGCATCAAGCCCCACGCGGTGGTGGTGCTTCAGCCCGGCACGCTTCCCCGCACCTCGAGCGGCAAGCTGCGCCGCCAAGAGGCCCTGCGCCGCTGGCTCGCCGGTGAGCTGGCGCCTCCCAAGCCCACCAACGCGCTCAACGTCGGTGCCGAAGTCGCGAAGAGCATGCTCGCGTTCGCCAAGAGCCGGCTGAAGTGACGCCGCACCTCGCGTGAGCCGGTGGGACGTCGCCATCGTCGGCGGTGGGCCCGCCGGCCTCGCGGCGGCGATTTGCCTGCGAGCGCGCGGCCTCAGCTGCGTGGTGCTCGACCGCCAGCGCGGCCCCATCGACAAGGCCTGCGGCGAGGGCTTGATGCCGCCGGGGCTGGCCGCGCTCCACCAGCTGGGCGTGCGCCTCGACCCCGACGAGTGCGGCGCCTTCACCGCCATTCGCTACGTGCAAGAAGACGGGCGCCACGTCGAAGCGCCGCTGCCCGAGCCCGGTGGCCTGGGCGTGCGGCGCCTCGCGCTCCACGCTGCGCTCGCCGCCCGCGCCCGAGAGACCGGCGCCGAGCTGCGCACCCTGGCCGTGCGTGCCCACCGCGAGACGGCTCAGGGCGTCACCCTGCAGACCGACGAAGGAGACCTTCAGGCGCGCCTGCTGGTCGCCGCCGACGGCCTGCACTCGCCGCTGCGCCGCGCGCTCGGGCTCGAAGACGCGTCGCCCCACGGGCCTCGCCGCTTCGGCTTGCGCCAGCACTTCGCCATCGAGCCGTGGGGGGCGCGCGTCGAGGTGCACTTCGCCGCGGGGCTCGAGGCCTACGTCACCCCGGCCGGCCGCCGCCGGGTGGGCATCGCCTTCTTGTGGGAAGACAAAGCGGTGAAGGGGCCGGTCAGCTTTCCCACCCTGCTGGCCCGGTTCCCGCTGCTGCGAGAGCGGCTCGCGGGGGCGGCGCCCGACTCCAGGCCGATGGGGGCGGGGCCGCTGCTCCAGAAGACCCACGCGCTGGTGCGGGGCCGCGCGGTGCTGCTGGGAGACGCCGCGGGCTACGTCGACGCCATCACCGGCGAAGGCCTCTCGCTGGCGTTCGAGCAGGCCCACGCGCTCGCCGCGCTGCTGCCCGCAGCGCTCGATGACCCACGCGAGCTGAGCGAGTACGAGCGCCAGTCGAAGCGCGCCTTTCGCAGCTACGCGCTGCTGGCCTCGTCACTGGTGGCGCTGGCGCGAAGGCCCGCGCTTCGGCGCGCGGCGCTGAACCGCCTGGTCGCCAGCCCGGCGCTGTTCGCTTTTCTGCTTCGGCACCTCACCGCGCCGCGCTCTGCCGATTGACTTCGCGCCCACCACCCGGCGGCCGACCACCGTCACCCCCTCACGACGAAGCCGGGGGGCCTGCCGGCCGACCATCTCGCGTGCCACCGTGCCGTCGCTCTTGATCACCCGCCACCAGGGCACGCCTTCGAGCTCGCGCAGGGCCTTCACCACCTGCCGCGCACCCCCGGGGCGGTTGGCGCGCAGCGCCACGCCTGCGTACGACAGGGTGGTGCCCTTGGGAATCGCGCGCACCACCGAGCCCACCAGCTGAACGAACGATGAAGTGGCCATGAAGCTTCCGTGAAGCACGGCCGGGCGGCGGTCGCCACACTGCCGCGCATGAACCGATTGCTCCCTGTCGCCCTGCTGCTCGCCGCCTGTGCCTCGATGCCGCGCTCCGCCGAGCTGGCGCCGATGGTGTTCACCTCCGCCGACGCCCAGAAGGTCTCCACGCCGCCGCAGCTGGTCGATGATCACTTCAGCCGCGACCAGACCGGCGCGCTCTCGGAAGAGCACCTCAAAGAGATTCTCGCCGCCCCGGTCTTTCTCGAGGCAGGCGCCCGCCTGGGCGTCGTGCCGGTGGCGGTGGCCTACGCGCCCGACGAAGCGGTGCCCACCGTCGCGGCCCCCGCCGAGCTGGTCGGCGCGCTCGAGCAGAGCGGCCTATTCGAGATGGCGAGCGAGATCTCCACCGAGTGGCCCATCGACCGCGGCCTGCCGGGCCTGCGCGAGCTCGCCGCGCGCTACCGCAGCGAGTACCTGCTGCTCTACCGGCACCGCTTCGTCGAGACCACCAACCACAACGGCTGGGCCGCCGGCTACGCCACGCTCATCGGAGCGCTCTTCTTCCCCGGCGAGCAGCTCGAGACCGACGGCGTGCTCGAGGCGACGCTCTACGACGTGAAGAGCGGCACCATTCTCTTCACCGTCAACGAGCGCACCCACCAGAGCGAGAGCGCCGCGCCCACCACCGCCACCCGCCGCGGCCACGAGCTGCAGGCCAAGATGCTGCGCGAAGCCGCCCCCAAGCTCGCCGACCGCGTGGTCCAGAAATGCCGGCGCCTCGCCGCCTCACGCACCACGCTCGAAACCCAGAAGAGCGCCGCGAACTGAAGTCCCGCCCTGACCCGCCGCCCCCGCCAACCGCCCGTCCCTGCCCCGAGCCCGAGGCTCGAACCCCTCAATGCCCGCCGGGCTCTTTCAAGCCCTGCACGAAGTTCAGCAGCGTCTTCTTCGCGTCGCCCAGCACCAGCATGGTGTGCGGCTTCACGAACAGCGCGTTCTCGATGCCCGCGAACCCCGGGTTCAGCGAGCGCTTGAGCACGATGCACGACTTCGCCTGGTCGACGTTGAACACCGGCATGCCGTAGATGCTGCTCTTGGGGTCTTCTCGAGCCGCGGTGTTCACCACGTCGTTCGCGCCCACCACCAGCGCCACGTCGGTCGAAGCGAACTCGTCGTTGATCTGATCGAGATCGAACAGCTGCTCGTACGGCACCTGCGCCTCGGCCAGCAGCACGTTCATGTGCCCCGGCATGCGGCCTGCCACGGGGTGAATCGCGTACTTCACGTCCACGCCCTTCTTCTGCAGCACGTTCGCCAGGTCTTTCACCGCGTGCTGGGCCTGCGAGACCGCCAGCCCGTAGCCGGGTATCACGATCACCTTCTGCGCCGAGCCCAAGATCTCGACCGCGTCGTCGATCGAGCCCTCGTTGGGCGCCGGCCCCGAGGCGGTGCCGGCCTTCTTGGGCCCCGAGTCGGCGACCTTCCCGAAGGCCCCGAACAGCACGTTCGAGAACGACCGGTTCATCGCCTTCGACATCATCATGCCGAGCAGAAAGCCCGACCCGCCGTCCAGCGCGCCGCAGATGATGAGCACGTTGTTCTTCAGCGCGAACCCGGTGGCCGCCGCCGCCAGCCCCGCGTACGAATTCAACAGGCAGATCACCACCGGCATGTCGGCGCCGCCGATCGGCAGCACCAGCGTCACCCCCATCAGCAACCCCAGGCCACACAGGCCCCAGAACGCCAGCTGGGTGTCTTGCGAGGCGATCACCACACCGACCAGGCCCAGCGCCGCCACCACGAACAACGCGTTCAAGGCGTTCTGCCCCGGAAACGTCATCGGCGCACCCGGCAGCAGCCCCTGCAGCTTGCCGAACGCCATCAAGCTGCCGGTGAAGGTCACCGCGCCGAACAGCACCTCGAAGCCGGTGGCGGTGATCTGCAGGTTGTTCATCGCCTCTCCCACGTGCTGGTGGTGCCAGTACTCGGAGATGCCCACCAGCGCGACCGCCAGGCCGCCGAACGCGTGCGAGAGCGCGATGCGCTCGGGCATCTTGGTCATCGGTATGCTGATCGCCATCACCGTGCCGATCAGCGAGCCCAGCACCAGCCCCACGATGATCCAGGTGTACGAGATGATCTCGTGCCGCATCAGCGTGCCGATCACGGCCAGCAGCATGCCGACCTCGGCCAGCTGCACGCCCCGTCGCGCGGTGGCCGCGTTGCCCAGCCCGCGCAGCCCCAGAATGAACAGCACCGAGGCGGCCAGGTAGAGAAGTTGAATCAACGTGCTGGTGGTCTCGGCGCTCACTTCTGCGGCCCCTTCCGGAACATCTTCAGCATGCGGTCGGTGATCATGAACCCGCCCACCACGTTGATGGTCGCCGCGGTCACGGCGATGGTGCCCAGCACCGTGGTGACGGTGCCGTGCTCGGTGCCGGCGGCCACCATCGAGCCGACCAGCGAGATGCCCGAGATGGCGTTGGTCGCCGCCATCAGCGGGGTGTGCAGCAGGTTCGGCACCCGGGTGATCAGCTGGTACCCCACGAACGCCGCCAGCACGAAGATGTACAGGCTGAAGATCACCACCTCGATGAGACTCATGACGCCCCCTGTTTCAGCCGCGGGTCGACCACCACGCCGTCGCGCACCGTCACCATCGCCTGGGTGATCTCGTCGCTCGCCTCGAGCTTGAGCGCGGTCGCTTCCTTCCCCATCAGGTGCACCAGCAGCTTCTCGACGTTGCGCGACCACGACAGCGAGGCGTGCACCGCCACGTGCGAAGGCACGTTCACCTCGCCGATCACCGTGACCCCGTTCACCACCACCCGCTCGCCGGGCCTGGTGACCGCGCAGTTGCCGCCCTGCTCGGCGGCCAGGTCGACGATCACCGACCCCGCGCGCATCGCCTTGACCATCTCTTCGGTCACCAGCACCGGCGCCTTCTTGCCCGGCACCAGCGCGGTGGTGATCACCGCGTCGGCCTTGGCGATGTGCTCGCGCAAGACCTGCGCCTGCTTCTGCCGCGTCTCTTCGCTGACCTCTTTCGCGTAGCCGCCGGCGGTCTGCGCGTCTTCCGCGGTGGGCACGTCGACGAACCGCGCGCCCAGGCTCTCGACCTGCTCCTTCACCACCTTGCGCACGTCGTAGGCCTCGACCGTCGCGCCCAACCGCCGCGCCGTGGCGATCGCCTGCAGGCCGGCCACGCCCGCACCCAGCACCAGCACCCGCGCCGCCGCCAGCGTGCCGGCCGCGGTCATCATCATCGGGAACAGCTTCGGCAGCGCCTCGGCCGCCAGCAGCACCGCGCGGTAGCCCGCCAGCGACGCCTGCGACGACAGCACGTCCATCATCTGGGCCAGGGTGGTGCGCGGCACCGCGTCGAGCGAGATGAGCGACAGCCCCGCCTGCGCCACCGCCTCGACCTCTTTGCGCCGCGACAGCGGGTACATCAACGACACCAGGGTGATGCCCCGGGGCAGCACCGCCAGCTCGGCGGCGCTCACCGGTTGCACCTTCAGCGCCACCTGCGCGCCCTCCAGCGCCGCTTTGGCATCGGCGGCGATGGTCGCTCCAGCGGCCTGGTAGTCGGCGTCGCTGACGCAGGCGCCCACTCCCGCCCCCGACTGCACCACCACCTCGAGCTTCTTGCCCACCAGGCGCTTCACGCTGTCGGGCAGCAGCGCCACGCGACGCTCGTGTTCGGCCGTCTCTCTCAGCACGCAGATGCGCAAATTTGGTTCTCCCTCTCCCGCGGCTCCAGGTATCCCACCCGTGCGCTGCGCCAAACCGAAAAGAACCAGGCCGGCCGGCGCGCACGCCCTGCGCCTTCATCGCCAGCGGCCTTAGAAGTGTGCCCCGAGCCCGACCGCGGCAGGCACGCCTGTGCGCGGCGCCCACCTCGGCGCTACCGGCCCGCGTCGCCCAGGCTGAACCGGTTGGTCAGCTGGGCGGGCTGCTCGACGAGGTGTGACCAGTCGAGGCCGTAGACCGCGTTCGAGAAGCAGCTGCGCACCCCGAAGGGGAGGCCGCCATCGGCGTCGACCCACGACCGTTGCAGGCCCCCCGAGTCGATCTCGAAGCCCAGCAGCACCTGCGCCTGCGCCTCGGGCTCGCTCTTGCGCCACTCCGCCAGGCAGGCCTCGATGTCCTCCTCGAGCGTCTCCATGGCGTAGCTGACCCTCTCCATCTCCACGCCCGCGCGCGGGTGCTGGCCCCCGCGCTTGTCGACCGGCCCCTGGCTTTGGTGAATTCATCCGCGATCGACACCGGTGCAGGGGCGTCGGCGGCCCGCGGGGCAGGGCGGGGGAGCACGTTCGACGTGCCCGCTTCTCCCTTCGCTGCGGTCGCGCCCGCGTCGACGCGGTGAGGCACCCGCGCCGGCGCGGCCTCTACACCGTCGACGGCCGCGCGCGGCGCCGCCGCCTCGGTGACCTCTGCCGGGTGTGGCGCGCGCACCCAGAGCACCAGGGCGGCCAGCAGCACCGCGACCAGCGCCGCCGCCGCGGCGAGGTACCGCTTCATGGCAGCGCGTACCTCACGTAGCCGCCGATCAGATAGCTGCCCAGGTACAGCGCGCCGTCGTGCTCCACCGCGCTGGCCACCGGCGAGAACGCCTGGGGGTCTTTGTACTGCAGGTTCTGCACGATGTGACCTTCCACATCGAGGGCCAGCACCGTGGCGTGCCGAATCGGCTTGGGCTGCACCGCCTTCGGCAGCCGGAAGATCATCTTGCGCACGAAGGGCAGGCCCGCCAGCGCCTCGACCAGGTCGTTGCGCGGCGAGCCCAGCGCCACCCAGAACACCTGGCGCTTCGGCGACCAGGTCACGTTGTCGGGGAAGCCGGGCAGCGAGTCGGCGAACACCTCGCGCCTGCCGTCGGGCACGTGAATCTTCCACAGCCGATACGAGGCGGTCTCGGTCATCACCAGCCAGTCGGGCGAGGGCCCGAACGCCACCCCGTTGGCGAACGCGAAGCCCTCGGCCACCACCGACGTCTTGCCCTGGTGAAAGCGCAACAGCCGCCCGGTGGTCTGGTGCTCGATCAGATCTTCGACCGAGTGCTCGACGTCGTTTCGCCGCGACGCCTCGGAGAAGTACACCGAGCCGTCGGCGCCGAAGTCGAGGTCGTCGGCGAACTGCGCCCCCGTCTCGAAGTTCTCGACCCCGCCGTCGGCCTCGAGCGCGCGCAGCCCCAGAAACGAATCGCAGATCCACAGCCGGCCGTCGGGCCCGTACTTGAGCCCCAGCGCGCGCCCCTGGCTCTGCAGCACGGTCTCGACCCGGTCGCCGGCGCCGATGCGCACCAGCCGCCCGTCGCTCAACCCGGTCAGCAGCCGCCCCTCGCCATCGAAGGCGATCGCCTCGGCCCCTTGGAGCTCGGGGTGCAACAGCACCCCCGTCTTCAGCGCGTCGTTGAGCGGCACCGGCACCTTCGGCGGCGGTACCCACACCGCCGGCGCGTACCGCACCGGCCAGGCGCAGAGGTACAGCGCCAGCGCCGACAGCGCGGCCAGCACCACTGCGGCGGGCTTCTTCAAGCGGCTGTCCCCCCTCTAGAGAGACGAGGCTTCAGCTCTCGACGAACGAGCGCAGGCGCTTCGACCGGCTCGGGTGGCGCAGCTTGCGCAGCGCCTTCGCCTCGATCTGCCGAATGCGCTCGCGGGTGACCTCGAAGTCCTGACCCACCTCTTCCAGCGTGTGGTCCGACTTCTCGCCGATGCCGAAGCGCATGCGCAGCACCTTCTCCTCGCGGGGCGTCAGCGTCGCCAGCACCTTCCGGGTCTGCTCGGCCAGGTTCATGTTGATCACCGCGTCAGAGGGCGAGACCAGGGTCTTGTCCTCGATGAAGTCGCCCAGGTGGGAGTCTTCTTCTTCGCCGATGGGCGTCTCGAGCGAGATGGGCTCCTTGGCGATCTTGAGGACCTTGCGGACCTTGTCGAGCGGCAGCTCCATCTTCTCGGCGATCTCTTCCGGCGTCGGCTCGCGGCCGATCTCCTGCACCAGGTAGCGCGAGGTGCGGATCAGCTTGTTGATCGTCTCGATCATGTGCACCGGAATGCGAATGGTGCGCGCCTGATCGGCGATGGCCCGGGTGATGGCCTGGCGAATCCACCAGGTGGCGTAGGTCGAGAACTTGTAGCCGCGCTTGTACTCGAACTTGTCGACCGCCTTCATCAGGCCGATGTTGCCTTCCTGGATCAGGTCGAGGAACTGCAGGCCGCGGTTCGTGTACTTCTTCGCGATCGACACCACGAGGCGCAGGTTCGCCTCGACCAGCTCGCTCTTGGCCCGCTCGGCCCGGCGCTCGCCCAGCCGAATCGCCTCGTGGTTCCGGCGCAGCTCGTCGATCGGCAGGTTCGCGTCTTCTTCGACCTTCTTGATCTTCTTCACCGCGTTGCGCACGTCGCGGTCGAGCATCTCGACCTGCTCGGCGGTGATGTTCAGCTGCGCTGCGCTTCTTCGCCGCGTTCGGGTCGCTCGACGCGTCACGCAGCATCGGCCGCAGCTCGCGAATCGGCACCCCGTACCCGCGCTCGATCTCCCGCAGCTCGTCTTCCGCCTTGGCGACGGTCTCGATCATGTTGCGGATGTAGAAGACCACGCGGTCGATCTGCTTCTTGTTCAGCCGCATGTCTTCCAGCACTTCCATCATCTTCTCGCGGAGATCTTTGACCTCCTGCTTCGACTCCTTCTTCTTCACCTCGGACATCTTCTTGAGCATCTGCGCCTCGATGCCCTCGACGTCCTTCGCGTGCTTCCGAATCTTCTCGATGTCCTTGCTGATCTTCTCGATGCGGTTCAGCTCGCTCTGGTTGAGCTGAATCTCGTTCGCACCTTCAGCGCCTTCGGCCTCGACCTCGGCCTCGGCTTCGGTCTCGTTCTCACCCGCCGGCTCTTCCGGAGCGTCTTTCACCACTTCGCGGACGCGCAGCTTGCCGGCCTTGAGCTTGGCCCCGATCTCGATGATCTCCGCCACCGCGACCTTGCAGGCCAGCAGCGAGCGCAGCACTTCTTTCTCGCCTTCTTCGATGCGCTTCGCGATCTCGACTTCGCCCTCGCGCGTCAGCAGCGAGACCGAGCCCATCTTGCGCAGGTAGAGGCGAACCGGGTCGTTCGACTTGCCGCCCGGCTCTTCTTCTTCCTTCTCCTCTTCCTCTTCTTCCTTCGCCTTCTCGCCTTCCGCCTCTTCGCTGGCCGCCACCTGCGGCTTCGTCTCGGTGGCCGCCGCCGCCTTCTGCGCGTCGACGATCTCGATGTCGTTGTCGCCGAACATCGACATCACGTCGTCGATCTGATCCGACGACACGACATCGGCCGGCAGCGCGTCGTTCACTTCGTCGTAGGTGAGGAAGCCCTTCTGGCGACCGGCCTCGATCAGGTCCTTCACTTCCTTGCGCTCGGTCACCGGCTCTTCTTCGACCTCTTCCTTCTGCGCGTCGGGGTCGACTTCGGCGTCGAGCATGGCCTCTTCGGCCTGCTCTTCGACCTCGTCACCGTCGACCTCGCCCGCGCCCCTTGCTTCTTCAGCTTCTCGCGTGCGCCAGCGCCGCGGCGTCTTGCCGCCTGGGCCTGCTGCGGCCGCCTTGCCGCTCGGCTTCGCCTTCAGGTCGACGGCTTCTTCTTCTTGTCGGGCTCCTCGGCCTTTTTCCTTCTTCGGCTCACCTGCCTTCTTCTTCGGGGCCTTCTCGGCCTTCTTCTTCTTGGCATGGTGATTGGGCTTTCTGTTGCTTTGGCAGGGGCACGCGACCTGAAAGTCGCGTTCCAGCTGCTCGTCGTCGGTGGGCAGAATCACCTCGGCCAACACCTTCTTCAACCGCTCCGGGGCTTCTTCCATCGCATCTTCCGCCGTCGTACCGCTCGCCACTGCCGCGACCACTGAACGCAAACCGGAGTGCTTGATTCCCCGCGCCCGCTGGGTGGTGTCTTTCTGCAAGAGCGCCCCGTTGCGCAGCACCGCCCGCGCGAACCACGCCTCCATGGCATCGGGGGGCTTGTCGTTCGCCACCGGCGCAGCCCCGGCCGGCGCCGCGGTCGCACCCGGCTTGGGCGCCGGCTTGAGCACCGCCGCCTGCGGCTTGCCGCGCAGCTCGAGCTCGAGCTCGGCCGCCGGCAACCCGAAGTGCTTCGACATCGCGCCGAAGAAGGCCGAGCGCGACAGCCCCACCGGCAGCGAGGTCGCGATCGGCTTGATGCGCTGCACCGCGCCCATCTTCGCCTCGAACGACGCTCCCGCCCCCTCCGGCAGCACGGTCGCGAACAGCCACGCCGTCAGCCCCGCCGCCTCGCCCACCAGCTTGTTCACGCCCTCGGGGCCCACCTGCCGCGCGTAGGTGTCGGGGTCTTCGCCGTCGGGCAGGGTGGCCACCCTCGACTGCGCCCCCGCCGCCAAGATCGGCCCCGCCAGCCGCTCGACCGCGGCGCGACCCGCCGAGTCGCCGTCGAGCAGCAGCACCAGCTCTTTCGCCTCGGCCCGCGACAGCACCGCCATGTGGCCCGGGGTCAGCGCGGTCGAGCACAGCGCCACCGCGTTCTTCACCCCCGCCTGGTGCATGCCGATGCAGTCGAAGTACCCCTCGCACAGCACCACGCTCTTCTTCTTGCGAATCTCGTCGCGGGCGACGTCCATCCCGTAGAGGGTTTCGCTCTTCACGTAGAGCCGCGACTCTTTCGAGTTGAGGTACTTCGGCCCGTTGTCGCCCTCGAGCAGGCGGCCGCCGAACGCGATGGTGCGCCCCTCGGCCGAGCGAATGGGGATGATGAGGCGCCCCCGGAACATGTCGTAGAACCCGTCGCCGCTGGGCCGCGCCGTCACCAGCCCCGCCTTCTCGGCGAACCCGAGCAGCCCGCGCTCGCGCATCTTCTCGGCCAGGTCGGCCCAGGCGTTCGGCGCCCAGCCCAGGCCGAACTGCCGCGCCACCTCTTCGGTGACCCCGCGCGAGCCCAGGTAGTCGCGCGCCGCGCGGCCCACCGTCGGGTCCCACAGTCGCGACTTGAAGTGCTCCTGGGCGAAGTCGGTCGCCTCGCGCAGCTGCTGCCGCTCTTTCATGCCCGGGTCGACCGCCGCCTCGAGATCGACCCCCACCTCGCGCGCCAGGTCTTGCACCGTGTCGACGAAGGTCTTGCCCATCAGCCGCTGCACGAAGGTGAAGACGTCGCCGTGCGCCTGGCAGCCGAAGCAGTGAAACTGCTTGTCCTCGGGGTAGACGTAGAAGCTGGGCGTGTTCTCGCCGTGAAACGGGCAGCGCCCCTTCAGGCTGCGCCCCGACTTCTTCAGCTCCACGCCGTGCCGCTGCACCAGCCCCACGAAGTCGATGCGCGAGCGCACCTCGTCGATCTTCGTGTCGGGAATCATCATGACGTCGGCCTCTCATCACTCATACGACGGAAGTCCGACGCCTGCCTACTGCACGAGCCCATCGTCAGCTCAGCCGCTCGAGCACGACGGGCGCAGAGCGCGGTCTTTCTTGAAGCTCGAGCTACCCGCCGAGCTTCGCCAGCTGCGCCTTCACCTCTTCGCTGATCAGCTTGCCCTCGGCCTGCCCTTTGAGCCGCGGCGTGACGATCTTCATCACCGCGCCCATGTCCTTGGGGCCCTTCGCGCCCGCCTCGGTCACCGCCTTGGCGATCTCGGCGGTCAGCTCGGCCGCGGTCAGCTGCTGCGGCAGGTACGCCTGAATGATGGCGACCTCTTTCTCTTCCTTCTCGGCCAGGTCGGCCCGCCCGCCCGCCGTGAACTGCTCGATCGAGTCGCGGCGCTGCTTCAGCATGGTGGTGAGCACGGTGAGAATGCCCGCCTCGTCGAGCACCTTGTTGGCGCCTTCGACCTCTTTGTACTTGATGGCGCTCTTGGCCATTCGAATCACCGAGAGCTTGAGCTCGTCTTTCGAGCGCATCGCGTCTTTCAGGTCGGCATCGAGTCGTTCGCGAACAGTCGGCATCGGCATCACCTGGAGGAAAAAATGAAGGCCGGCCCTCGAGACGAGAACCGGCCTTCGGTTGTAATCGGTTCGACCTAGAAGTTCTTGCGGAGCTTCTTCACTGCGCGCTTCTTCGCCGCGAGCGCCTTCTTCTTCTTCTTCACTGAAGGCTTCTCATAATGCTCGCGTTTGCGGATCTCGGAGAGAATGCCAGCCTTCTCGGTGGCCTTCTTGAAGCGCTTCAGGGCGCCCTCGATCGATTCGCCATCCTTCACGCGGATCGTCGTCACGTAGAACTTCACCTGCCTTTCAGTCGTCGTAAGAGAGGGCGGCCGTATCTCCCAGCCCCTCTCGAAAGGCAAGGACTCACGGCCGGCGCTTCGCCACCGCCCGCAGCGACGCCTGCCAGTGCTCCGCCTCTCTCCGCGACAGTCGCGCCCGCACCAGGGTTCGCATCAGCTCGGGGTGCTCGCCGCCGAGCACCCCATTCAACGAGGTGCCGACCTGCCGCAGCAGCGCATCGTCGGCGGCCGCGGGGCCAGGCGCCTCGGCCGCCGGCTTGCGCGCCAGCTCGTACGCGTAGACCAGCACCGCCTGCGCGAGGTTCAGCGACGGCTGCTCTTCACTGGCGGGAATCGAAGAGACGTCGTGGCACTGCTCGAGATCTTCGTTGCTGAGCCCGCTTCTTTCGTCTCCGAAGACCAGCGCCACGCGCGCCTCGGTGCGTGCCCGATCGCCGACGGCCTCGGGCGAGACCCGCCGCCTGCCCTCGATTCGCCGCATGGTGGTGCCGACCACCCACGAGCAGTCTTTCACCGCCTCGGCCAGAGACTCGACCCGCGCGACCGACTCGAGCAGCTCACCGGCATGCACCGCCAGCCGGTTCATGCCGGGCACCTCGAGCAGCTTCGGGTTCGGAGACACCACCACCCAATCGCTGAGCCCGAAGTTCTTCATCGCGCGCGCGATGGCGCCGAGGTTGTCGGCGTTTCTCGGGCGCAGCAACACGATGCGGACAGGTGGGCTCACCCGCTCGCTCATACTGCAAAAGCTCTGCTATGCAGCGCGCCACCATGGCAGCCGAAGCCGCGCAGCTCGAACTTCCCAAGCCGGTGTCGTCGAGCCTGTTCATCTCGACGCCGCTGAAAGACTTCCTCTTCTATTTCCTCAGCGTGACGGTGGTGCTGATCGCCTGGTTCGCGGCGACCATCATGCACGTGAACAGCTTCTACATTCTCGCCACGGTGGTGTGGTGGCCAACGGCCCCCACCTCGTCTCCACGTGGACGCGGGTCTACTTCGACAAGCGCGAGTGGCGCGAGCGCCCGCTGCTCATCGTCGGCATGCCGCTGATGATCGCCACCCTCGTCACCACCCTGGTGTGGAAGCTGGGGCCCCTGGGCTCGCGCATCTTGAACTCCACCATTCTCTACTGGGCCACCTGGCACTTCGTGGCGCAGAACTGGGGCATCTTGCGCATCTACCAGCGCAAGTCGGGCGAGGCGGTCACCTCGCTGGCGATGCGCCTCGAGAAGCCGATTCTCTTCGTCTTCGTGCTCTGGTGCCTGCTCAAGCGCATCGATACCGGCCCGCGCGTGCTGTTCGGCACCGAGGTCTTCTACGTCAAGCTGCCCAGCGCCGTGGTCGACGGCCTGTGGGGCCCGCTGGCGTTCTTGATCGGCGTGTACCTGTGGCAGCGCATTCGCGAGCGCAACCAGCCGTGGGCGCGCGCCGCCTGGCTGCGCGCCGGCTTTCTGCTGTGCGCGTTCATCGGCTTCTTCGTGCCGTTCCAGTGCATCAAGACCGACGACACCTCGGCGTTCGCCGCCGCCGCCTGCTGGCACGGCATTCAGTACCTCGGCATCATCCGCTTCTACCACCGCAACACCTGGCGAGCCGGGGTGCACGAAGACGCCAAGATCATCTCGTGGCTCTCGCAGCCGGGCACCAAGCGCCTCTTCCTCTACGCCGCGACGCTGATGGCGCTGGCCGGCTCAGGCTACGTGCTCATCTTCCTCGGCAGCCGCATCACCCGCAGCTTCGGCGGGTGGGACGAGTACACCTGGGGAGCCGTGGTGTGGATCAGCTTCACCTTGAGCCACTACTGGCTCGACGGAGTCATCTGGAAGCTCCGCAAGCCCGAGCTCGCCAAGCGCGTCGGCATCACCGACGCAGCCTGACCCAGAAACGCGCCCGCGCCCGCGCCCGCGCCCGCGCCCGCGCCCGCCCGCGCCCGCGAATCCGGCACCGGTAGGTCGAAGCCCGAAGCCCGTACCCCGAATCACCCGATCGACTGCAGCCGCACGAGCCCCGCAAGGCTCTCTGCGTCGTCAGCGCGGCGCTCGAGCACCTGGCGATACATCTCGACCGCGTGCCTCGCGCGGGCGCGAGCCCGCGCCTCGTCGCCCTGCAGCCGGTGAAGGTCGGCGAGCTCTTCGAGCAGGCGCGCGAACGTGCGCACCCGCTCGGGAGAGCCGAGCAGCGACGCGCCCGAGACCGAGTCGACGAGCAGCAGGGTAGAGAGGTCGACCCCCAGCAGATCGGAGCACGCACCGGCCACCGTCTGCGCGGCCTCGTCGTACCGCTTCTCTGCCTTCAGCTTGAGCAGCCGGCCGATCGCCTCGGCCAGCTGCTTGACTGCCCGCATCACGTAGTCGCGTTCGATGAGGCCCATGGCCCGTCGACCATAACCACGGTTCGACCGCGCGCCGCGCTTCAGAACACGTACGACACGCCCAGATACGGCCCATTGAACACATCGCCGTGCGCGACCCCATCGACGAGGCCCCGGTCGTTGAGCGCGAGAACCCTCCACCCCGCGCGAAAGCCCCAGTTCTCGATGCCCAGCGCCAGCCCCGCGCGCGCGTCGAGCTGCACGAACGGCCACGGAGTCGCCATCACCGCCGCCTCGAGACCGACCGGCCCGCCCAGCCACACCACGCCCGAAAGACCGGCCGTAGGGCCCACGAAGATCGCATCGGGAGCGAAGAAGGCATCGGCCCCCACCTCGCCGCGCAGCCGCCCGTACTGCCCGGTGAGAAACGCGTAGGTGAGGTGCGCGGTCAGGTTGCCGATGTGATCGACACCTCCGCTGCCGTCGTCGGCCTTGGCGATGATGTCCGCCGCCGAGACCGACACCCCCCAGTGCTCGCCTTCGAACGCCGCGGCCAGGCCGAGCGTCGCGCCGCGCATGAACCCCTGACCCTCGACCCCCACCGTCACCCGAATCGGCGACACGTGCTCGGCCACCGGCGCGGCCGGCGCGACCATGCCCACCGCCGGCGCCACCGGGTAGGGCTGGTACCAGTACGAGTACCCGTAGCCGTAGCCGAACGACGCGTGCCGGCGCGGCCACCCGTAGGCGTAGCGCCCCGATGAGACCGGCTCGTACGACGAGCGCCCCGAGCGATACGCCGGCTGCGGGGCAGGGGGGGCCCGGTACCCCGACCCCGAACCGCCCGACGAAGGCGGCGCAGACCGCTTACCGAACCGCGCCTCTGCTGGGCCTGCCAGCACCACCAGCGACACGAAGAGACTCAACGCCGCAAATCTCGACATACGGCCTCAAGACGGCTCCACTGGGGAAAAATTCACCAGCTGTCCCCGCGCATTCCACAGGCCTACTTGCGATGCCCGAGTACCCCGACCTCACCGTCTACCTCGAGTGCTTGAAGCCCCGGGTGCTCGGGCGCCCGCTCAAGAAGGTGCGGCTGGGCAGCCCCTTTCTGCTCCGCAGCGTCGAGCCGCCGCTCGCCTCCGCCGAGGGCCGCAAGGTGCAGCAGCTCCGCCGGCTGGGCAAGCGCCTGGTCTTCGGCATCGAGGGCGGGGTGTTCATGGTCATTCACCTGATGATCGCCGGCCGCCTGCAGTGGAAGCCCGAGTCGGGCGCGAAGCTGCCGGGCCGCGCCGGCCTCGCCGGCTTCGACTTCGAGACCGGCACCCTGATCCTCACCGAGGTGAGCACCAAGAAGCGCGCCTCGCTCACCCTGGTGCAGGGCGAGGCCGCGCTGGCCGCCATCGACCGCGGCGGCGTCGAGCCGATGGTCGCCTCGCTCGACACCTTCGCCGACCAGCTGCGCAAAGAGAACCACACCCTCAAGCGCTCGCTCACCGACCCGCGCCTCTTCGCCGCCATCGGCAACGCCTACTCCGACGAGATTCTCCACCACGCGAAGCTCTCGCCCATCAAGCAGACCAAGACCCTCACCGGCGAAGAGATCGCCCGGCTCTACCAGTCGACCCACGCGGTGCTGAAACTGTGGGCCGACCGCCTGATCGCCGAGGCCGACGGCGGCAAGGGCTGGCCCGAGAAGGTCACCGCCTTTCGCCCCGAGATGGCCGTGCACGGCAAGTACAAGCAGCCGTGCCCGGTCTGCGCCTCGCCGGTGCAGCGCATCGTGCACGCCGAGAACGAGACCAACTACTGCGCCCGCTGCCAGAACCAGGGCCGTCTGCTCGCCGACCGCTCGCTCTCGCGCCTGCTCAAGGAAGACTGGCCCAAGACCCTGGAAGAGCTGGAGGATTATGTGGCCACTCGCGCCAACGCTTTGGTAAACCCACGAAGATGAAGGCTGCGCTGCTTCTCGGTCTCGTCGCACTTCCGTCGTTCGCTGCCGAGAAGACGCTCTGGCTCGTGCGGCCGCTGTACCCGGGCCAAGAGGCCCTGGCGGGTCGCATCGAGCAGTCGCTCGACAAGCTCACCCCGCAAGCCATGCGCGGCGGCCAGGTCATCGGCCACGCCGAGCTGGTCGCGTCGCTCAAGGGCAAGAAGGCCGACGATCTCCCCTGCTTTCAGGGCGAGACCCGCTGCGCCGACCCCACCGACCCCTTCATCGCCAACCTGGGCTTCGAGCGCATCGTGCTCATTCAGGGCGGGCAAGACGAGGCCGGCTTCAAGTTCAAGGTGGTCAGCTACGAGCCCAGCACCGGCAAGACCATCTCCGCCAGCTCGACCGACGCCAGCCTCGACAACGCCATGCTCGGCGCCATCGCCAAGGTGTTCCCGGTCACCGCCGCGCTCGACGTCACCACCACGCCGCCCGGCGCCACGGTGTTCGTCGACGATCGCAAGGTCGGCGTGACACCGGTCGCCGCGCAGGTGCTGCCCGGCGAGCGCGTGGTGCGCATCGACCTGAAGCTGCACCAGGGCATCGAAGAGACGGTGGTGGTGCCGATGCGCGGCTCGGTCAAGCTCGACCGCAACCTCGAGAAGGTCGCCGCGCGCATCATCATCACCGCGCAGCCGGCCGGCACCAGCATCTCGCTCGACGGCACGGTGCTGGGCAAAGACCGCGTCGACCGCGGCGTGCAGCCGGGCACCCACACCATTCGCCTCACCACCGAGGGCTACAAAGCCTTCGAGCAGACCGTGCAGGTGAAGTCCGACGAGCAGTTCACCCTCGACAAGACGCTCGACCCGCTGCCCGGCACCATTCCCCGCGAGGTGGTGGTGATCAAGCAGCCGGTGGTCGAGGCGCCTCCGCCGCAGCCGCCGCCGCCTCCTCCTTCGACCACCGACCTCTATTACGAGCGCAAGAGCTACTTCTACGTGGGCTTCGAGTACGACCAGCTGCACGGCACCGGTCTCGTGTCGCACCGCTTCGGCGACAACGGCAACGCCCGCACCGCCAGCATCGACACGCCCACTCCGCACCTGCTCGGCGGCACCTTCGAGTTCGGCTACTTCGGGCGCTACTTCGGTCTCGCGGCGATCGGCTTCACCGTCGAGACCGGCGAGGGCTCGTTTCCCATGACCGTCGGGCGCGTGGTCAACAAGACGCTCACCGGTCACCAGGCCACCTGCCCGACCGGTGAAGACGGCAACGACGCCGTCACCATGGCGCTCTACTGCTACCCCACCCAGATCAGCGCCAAGGCGGTCTACGCCAACCTGCGCTTCGTGCAGCCCGCCTTCCGCGTTCAGGTGTGGCGCTTCATGTTCAGCCTGCAGGCCGGCCTCGAGCTGCGCATCGGGCAGGTCACCCAGGTGGCCGCGATGGGCCAGAACCCCGACTACAACGACGGGTTCATGATTCTCGACCTCGGCGTCTCGGGCCGGCTCGGGGTGCGCTTCTACATCGCCGACGGCTTCTTCATTTACGGCAACTACCGGGTGGCCGGCTTCTTCTTCAGCCCGCTCGACCCCAGCGGCGCGCAGGTGGCGGGCATCACCGACCCGGTGAAGACCGGCGTCGTCAACTCGGGCTTCAGTGGAGGGTTGGGCTATGCGTTCTGAGCACCGCGCGCTGGTCTTCGTGGCGCTGTTCGTCGCGTCGCTCGCCCTCGCCGCACCCGCGACCGATGCGGCGCTGGTCGGCCCCGGCGTCGGCAACGCCGACACGTTCATCGCCGAGGGCACCAAGCAGTACAACCAGAAGCAGTACGCCAAGGCGATCGACAACTTCACCAAGGCCACCCGCGCCAGCCCCGCGCTGCTGCCGCCGTACCTGCAGCTGGCCCGCAGCCACCTGGCGGCCAAGCAGACGCTGCGCGCCTGCTACGTCTACCGCATGTACCTGAAGGCCTCGCCCGACAACGCCGAGCGCAAGAAGGCGCAGGCCGAGAGCGACCAGTGCGAGCGCCAGCTCAAGACCGCCAAGGGCCAGCCGCCCGATCTCTCGGCCAAGTACGTCGAGACCCGGGCCGCGTTCTTCGCCGCGCTCGACAAGAGCCAGATTCTCGGGCCCGACGGCGCCTTCGACTCGCTCAAGACCCTGGTGAAAGACGGCTTCATGGGCCCCGAGCTGGGCGACATGGCGCAAAAGCTCGGCGCCGCCGCGCAGGCCGCCGGAGACGACGTGCACAAGCGCGCCATCGGCTACGAGAAGCTCAGCGTCGAGGCGCTCAAGAGCGCCCGCCAGCTCTACGGGGTGGCGCAAGACGTGGGCGTCACCGTGCCCGACGCCGCCGCCTCGTCGGCGTTCTGCGACGGCCTCGCCGCGCTGCAGGGCAAAGAGGCGAAGAAGGCCGAGGGCCTGTTCGCCGACGCGGCCAGGGCCCGCCCCGACAACAAGGAGTACACCTTTTACCGCGCGGTGGCCCTGGTTCAGGCCGGCGACAAGAAGGGGGCGCTCAAGGTGATGGACGCCGACTTGAAAGACGACCCGCGCACCGACGTCTTGCGCACGTCGCTCGCTCTCGGCGATTCTCCCGAGGCCGGCGCCACCGAGCTCGAGCGCCTGCTCTTCTCCCGGCGAAACCCGGCCGAGAAGTAGTCACGGCTCGCTAGGAGCGTCGGAAGCCTCAATGGCCGTCTTCATCTGCCAGTCCTGCGGCAACGAGCACTCGTCGTGGGAAGGCAAGTGCCCCAAGTGCGGGCAGACCGAGAGCATCAAGCTCAACCAGGCCGCCGACAAGATGATCGACCGGGTCATCAAGGGCAAATACAAGCTCATCCGCAAGCTGGGGCAGGGCGGCATGGGCGCCGTCTACCTCGCCGAGACCCAGGGCATCGGTGCTCGGGTGGCGATCAAGTTCCTCAAGAGTGAGTTCAGCGACGACGTCGAGATCGCCCGTCGCTTCATGAACGAGGCGAAGAGCTACGCGCGGGTGGCGCACCCCAACGCGGTGGTGTTTCACGACTTCGGGCAAGACGAAGACGGCAACCTCTTCATCGCCATGGAGTACTGCGAGGGCGTCGACCTGAAGAAGGTGATCGCCGAGCAGAAGCGGCTGCCGGTCGCCGACGCGGTCGACATCATGCTGCAGGTCGCCGACGTGCTCGGCAACGCCCACACCAAGGGCGTGGTGCACCGCGACCTGAAGCCCGAGAACATCATGCTCCGCAAGGGCATGCGCGGCATTCACGCCAAGGTGCTCGACTTCGGCATCGCGCGGCTGATGGGCGAGGGCACCCGCCTCACCGTGGCCGGCGCCATCGCCGGCACGCCTCGCTACATGAGCCCCGAGCAGGTCGAGGGCAAAGACGTCGACGCGCTCGCCGACGTGTACGCGCTGGGCATCGTCACCTTCGAGGCGCTCACCGGGGCGCAGCCCTTCGACGGCCACACCATCGCCGAGATCTTGAGGCGCCAGGTGATGGACCCGATGCCTTCGCTCAAGTCGATCTCCGCCGATCTCGATTACCCCGAGATCGACGCGGTGATTCAGAAGGCCTGCGCCAAGAAGAAGAGCGACCGCTGGCCCGACATGACCGCGTTCGCCAGCGCGCTCGCCCAGGCCACGCCCACCCTGGCCGGCAAGCCGCTCAGCGGCCTGCTCTCGTCGGTGCCCTCGGCCGCCACCCCGCGGCCGGGCGCCACCACCGGGCCCGGCCAGGTCACCGGCCTCGAGACCGGCCCCGACGACGGCACCCACAACACCGTGGTGCGCGCCGACTCGCTCGCGCCGCAGAAGCCCGACGCCCGGTCGGGCGTGCTCAACCACACCATCAACGTACCCGACGCGCAGCAGCCCGACGCGTCGCTGCTGATCGCCCCGAAGTCGAAGGCCCCGTGGGTGGCGCTGGGCGTGGTGGTGGTGGGGCTGCTCGGCGCCGGCGGCCTGTTCGCTTCGGGCCGCGTGGGCGGCAGCGACGTGGTGGTGCCGCCGCCTCCGAAGGTGGTGGCCGACGTGAAGCCGCCCCCCGAGAAGGTCGAGCCCGAAGTGAAGATGCCGCCCCCTCAACCCAACAACGAGCGCGACGTCGAGCGCGGCCGCGACTACCTGGCCCGCGGCAAGAACGCGTGGGATCGCGGCGATCTCGAAGAGGCCTACTCGTATTTCAAAGACGTGCCGGTGGGCACCGACTTCAAGACCGAGGCGCTGGGCTACATGGCCAAGGTCGACACCATTCGCGAGAAGGTGAAGGTCGGCCAGGCCGCGCAGCACCGCGGCGACTGCGACACCGCCACCAACGCGTTCGACGCGGTGCTCAGGCTCAACGCCAAGATCTCCGACGCGCGCTCGGGCCTCGCCGCCTGCCGCCAGGCCGCGCTGCCCGGCAAGCTCGAGTAGCGCTTTCGGCTTCAGAACAGCGAGAGCAGCAGCAGCACGCCCAGCAGGTTGCCCACCGAGCCCCCGTTTCTCGGCGGCATCGACGTCGGCGCGTCGTGGCTCGAGGCTGCCACCGCCAGCGCCGTGAGGAGCATCACCGTCGCCACCGTGGGCAGCACCAACGCGGCCGTGCGACCCGGGCTGAACGTCGTCACCTCGACCCGGGTCGAGCTCGCCAAGGGCACCTCGGTGGCCGCCAGGTCGCCTTCGATGCGGAGCGCCCCATGCCGGCGCGACACGTTGCCCGACCCGAAGCGCTCCTCAGACCCGTCGGCCTTCACCACGGTAATCGACTCCCCGAAGACACCTTCTCGAGGCACCTCATCGGGCCGAAACCCCGAAGTGGCGTAACAGCTGCTGAACAGCGCCGCGGCGGCAGCGACCCACGAGTGTCTCATGCACAGCTGCCCGTGCAGCCCACCAGCCGAGGCCGCCCCTTACGAACCGCTGCTCACACCCGCCGCAAAGCGCACGGGTCTGCGCAGCGTGTGAACCCCCCTTCACGGCCACATGCCCGCGCCCGCGCCCGCGCCCGGAGCCCGGAGCCCGGAGCCCGGAAACGGGTACCCAAGCCGGTGAACGATCTCGCAAGCGCTCGACGGGTACACACGCGCGGTTGCAGTAGCCTCCGCCCCGCCTGACTCCACGCCTGCCGCCCGCTCATTCGCCCCGGTGGTCTCTTCGCCACGCTCCTGGTCGGTGCGCTGCTGGGCGTCTTCCGCCTGCTCCCTGCCTCAGCGCGCCGCGCGCTCGCGAGAGCCGGCGCCGCGCTCGCCTTCGCGCTCGGCATTCGTAAGAAGGTCGCCCTCGAAAACCTCGCCCACGCCTTCCCCGACTGGAGCGACGCCGAGCGGGTCGCTACTGCGCGCCGCTGCTACCAGAGCCTCGCCCAGACCGCCGTCGAAGGCGTCACCAGCGACCGAATTCCCGAGGCCGAGCTCGACCAGGCGGTGCACGTGGCCGACTGGGGGGCGCTGGGCCGGGCGCTCGAGGCGGGCGGGGTGCTGCTCGCCTCGGCCCACCTCGGCTCGTGGGAGCTGCTCGCCGAGGTGATGGCCCGACGCCGCATCAAGCTGAGCTGCGTGGTGCGCCCCCTCGAGGGCGCCTTCAACGCCCAGGTGGTGCGCGCGCGGCAAGCAGCAGGGGTCGAGCTGATTCTGCAGCGGGGCGCGCTGCCCAAGATGATCACCGCGGTGGGCAAGGGCCGCTGCGTGGTGCAGCTCATCGACCAATCGGTGCCGCCCCAGGCCGGCGGAGTGTTCGTGCCGTTCTTCGGCCGCGCCGCCTGCACCACGCCCGCGCTGGCGATGGCCGCGGTGCGCACCCGGGCCCCGGTGTTCTTCGCGGTCGCCACCCGCGTCGAGGGCCGCCTCGAGCTGTTCTTCGAAGGCCCGGTTCCGGTGCCCGACACCAAAGCGCCGCGCGCCGACGCGGCCGCGCTCACCGCCACGCTCACCGGTCTGGTCGAGCGCTACGTGCGCCGCTTCCCCGACCAGTGGCTGTGGCTGCACCGGCGGTGGAAAGAGAAGCCACCGGCGCCACTCGAATCGGTGAAGCACGAGCGGGCGGGAGCGGGCCAGCGATGAGCCCCGCCCCTGCGCGCGCTCGAGGTGCTGCTCAGAGCGACCAGGTCGGGTCGCAGGCGTACGCGTTGCAGCCGAAGTTGCCGGCCGGCCAGCTCGCCAGGGTGTAGCCCTCGTCACAGACGGGAATGAACAGGGCGCAGAAACCCGGGGTGATGCACGCCGCCGGCAACACGCAGCGATCGACGGTGCGGGTGTAGGTGCGAACCTGGCCGCTCGGGCACGCCGCCAGCTTGAACTGCGGGCAGGGGCCGACGCGCTCGGGCAGCCGCACGAACACGTTGCTCGGCTCGAGGGTCAGCGCGTCGCCCTTCTTCACCAGCGTGCCGGCGGTGATGGCGCCGTCTTCCACCGCGCGGGTGGTGAGCCACGAGAGATCGAGGCGGGTGCCGCCCAGATTCGCCGCGTCGTATGCGTGGAACAGGGTCTTCGCCGAGTGGTTCACCTGAATCGCCGACATCGAGGGGCAGGGCGCGCGAATGCAGGTGATGCTCTCGGCCTTCACCTTGAAGAACGCGTCGGCGCTGCCGACCGCGAGGCCCGGCAGCCCACGGTACGCCTCGGTCACGATGAACGGCCGGGTGCCGAAGCGGGCCTCCTTGGGGCCCAGCTTGCCGCGCAGCACCACCTCGCCCAGCGCCTCGTACACGTGCCCCTGGTCATCTTCGCTCAGGCCGCTGCCCGAGAAGTCGAGCGCGCTCACGTAGACCTCGTTGAGGTTCGCCCGGTTCACGTCGTGCACCCAGTACCCGCCGCACAGCGGGGCGATGCACTTGCGCATGTCGCGCCGCAGCTGCACGTAGGTGCGCGAGGTCGCCGACAGCTCCGCCCCATCATCGAACGGGTCTGCCTCGTTCGAACCGACGCTCGACTCCGAGACCCCGCAACCCGCGAGAGCAACGACGAAAAGACCGATCAGTGTGCGCATGTGGGCGCAGGTAACCGATCGACCCACCCTGCGTCAACAGCTCTCTAACGATTTCTCAAAAATCAGATGTTCACCCGCAGGCCCAGGCCGAACGACGCCGCCGGAGCGGGCGAGAACGGAGTGAGCGCGCCACCGGGCAGCGCGATGGGCGGGAAGTACGGGCGCAGCTCGCCGCCGCGGGTGCCGAAGTTCACCGCCACGAAGGTCTCGATCTGCAGGTACGTCAGCACCCGGAAGAACGCGTCGAGGCGCGCCAGGCCCGACAGGTCCGAGAAGTTCATCAGCACGGTGAAGTTGCCCGAGATCCACTTCGCGTTGGGGAGGCCGCCGAGCAGCACGAACGCCGCGCCGTAGTGCTGCGCCGCGTAGAACGCGGTGTAGTCGTTTTCGGCGAACAGAATCGGGTACAGCTTCGGGCTGCTGACCCCGACCGGGTTGTAGAAGTACTCCAGCCCGACGGTGAGCACGTTCACGTCGAGGTACGGAATCGACAGCGAGAGGCCCGCCGCCACCTGCGGCACGATGCCCTTGCCCTGCTCCTCGGTGAAGAACCCGAAGGGGTTGGTGGCGGGGTCGACCCCGTCGCGGAGCTTGCGAATGGTGAAGTCGCGCCCGTCGCGAAACGCCACCTCTCCGAACAGATCGATCGGTATCGGGTCGGGCAGCGGCACCGAGATGTCGATGCCGTAGCGCGGCCGCTTGCCCTGCACCCACGCGCCGTCGAGGCCGATCTCCGCGCGCACCTTGGGAATCACGATCTCCGCCCGCAGCGCGCCGCCCAGCTTGCCGAGCGTGTTGGCCGGCCCGTTGTTGTCGAGCAGGCCGTAGGCATAGAAGTTCCAGTTGTACTTTTCGATCGGCAGGTGGAGCTTCACCGCGTTCACCCCGAGCCGCAGATCGAACGGCTGCAGCGGGTCTCTCCGCTGCGCGTTCAGCGCGTCGGTCGGGTTCCAGATGTGCGCGGTGCCCCACTTCATCTTCTGCCGCCCCACGGTGACGAACACCGTGCGGGCGATGTCGAAGCGCAGGTACAGCTGGTCGAGGTAGACGGCCGGGTTGCCCTGCGGCGCGGTCACCGTCGACAACCCTCCGCCCGAGAAGCCCGAGGCCGAGGCGTCGCTCGAGCGGGTGGGCTCGTACAGCAGCCGGCCCACCGCCACCCCGCGCACTCGGTCGATGGGCTGCGCGTCGAGGTACACGTCGAGCAGGTCGGGCGAGCTGAAGGTGACCTTGTCGAACGAGCCGTTCTCGGGCCAGTAGGCCTGGCCGCGCAGGTACAGCGTGCCGCCGATCTTCAACGGGTCGTTCTTCTCTTCCCCGGTGTCGAAGCGGTTCTTGCCGATCGCCCCCAGCATCGACTCGTCGCGCCTGTCGGCGCCGCCGTCGCGCAAGAGGTCGCCGCCGCCGAACAGCACGTCGTCGCGCCCGCGCGCGTCTTCCCGCGCGCCGCCGTCGAGCCCGTTGGCGACCGCGTTCGAGGCCGCCTCGGCCGGCGTCTCGCCGCCGAACATCGAGGCCTCGTCGTGCTCGTTCTGGGGTGTCTGCCCGGCTGCGACCGCAAGCCACAGCGCGAGCGCGGTCATGAGGCAGCCCCGATGCCGAATTGACCGGCCCTGCCCTGAGCGCGTCGGAGGGTCATCGCGACTTGCTCTCGAGCCAGGCCTTGGTGAACAGGTTCGCGTCCAGCGGGCTCAGGTCGACCGACTTGAACAGCACCATCGTCTTGTTCGACTTTTCGATCTCGTCGAAGATCCGAATCTCGCCGGGGAACCACACGTCGGCCTTCTTGGTCTCCGAGTAGATCTTCTGCCACTTCGGGTAATAGGCGGTGCGCGCCAGCCGCCCCGACAGCGCGAACTCCTGCCGCTTGAGCGCGTTGTGGTTGTTCTTGTCGAGCCACAGCTCGACCACCGGGTACGCGATGTCGATGCCGGGCTTCACCGTCAGCTTCAGATGCATCGTGTCGAACTTGCCGAGCTTCTCTTCGCCCACGAACGCGGCGTCCATCTCGACCGCCAGGCGCGACTCGTCGAAGTCCTGCCGGCGCGAGTTGGTGCCGCCGATGCGCTCGCGCTCGGTGGTGCGCTCCCACTTGCCCACGTTCGGGTCGTAGCTCCACAGGTTCTTGTCGAGCCGCAGGTAGCCCTTGCCCTCTTCGCTCTTGGGCTTGGTGAACAGCAGAATGAGCTTATCGTCGGCGTCGCGGCGGTAGATGATCAGCTCGCGCACGACGTCGGCTTTGTCCTTCTCGCTCTGCTCCAGGTACACCAGCGACTTGTAGTCTCCCGCGCTGCGCTGCCGGTCGTCCTGCTCCTGCAGCAGCTTCACCAGCTCGTCTTTCGACGGCTCGGCGGCCAGCGCCGGCGCCGCGAGTGACACCACCAACATCGAGATCAGAGTGCGCATGTTCGTTTACCCCACGTGCTGCATCGCGGTGACCGGCTTGAGCCGCGCCGCGATGAAGGAAGGAAGCAGCGAGATGCCGGTGATCACCGCGGTGATGAACACCACCGCCACCAGCGTCCACGCCACGGTCGGCACGACCTTGAGGTGGTCCGACATCAAGATGAACTGAAAGCCCTGCGGCAGCGTCACGTCGGCGCCGTTGATCACCACCGCCAGCACCAGCCCGAACAGCGCGCCGGCGGTGGTCGACAGCACCCCCAACAGAAACCCCTCGGCGAGGAACATGCGCATCACCCGGCCGCGCTGCATGCCGATGGCGCGCAGCGTGCCGATCTCGCGGGTGCGCTCGCGAATCGAGATCCACATCACGATCATGATGCCGATGCCGACCACGCTCAGGAACACGAAGGCCAGGAAAAAGGCGAGCGCGTTCATCAGATCGACCGTCCACGAGACGAAGTTCACCTCGTCGCGCCAGTTGGTGATGTCGAGCTTCTGCCCCGTCCACGCCTCGCGGGTCACGTTCTCGAACTTGAAGAAGAACGCGCGCGGGTCTTCTTCGAGAATCTGGTAGCCCGACTTGCCCAACGCCTCGCGCAGCTTGTCTTCGACCTTCTTGAGCTGCACCAGGTCGGTGGTGCCCATGTAGATCATCAGCGCGCCGGTGGTCTCGTCGTTCAGCTGGTACAGCTGACGCAGCGACGCCTCGTTGATGAAGCTCGAGAACTGGCTCATCATTCCCATGTTGTTGGCGATCGCCACGACGGTGACGTCGAGGGTGTTGTTCACGCCGCGCGGGGTGGGGGCCTGAATGGTCAGCGCGTCGCCGACCTTCACCTCGAGATCTCGGGCCTGGTCTTCGAACAGCATGATGCTGCCCGGCTTGGCGAGGTCTTCGAGCTTGCCCTCTTTGATCTTCAGCACCGCGGCCAGGCCCTTCTCGTTCTTCACGTCGATGCCGGTGAGCCCGAACATCTTGTTGGTGCCGCCGTCAGAGGTGATCTTCGCCCAGCCACGCCCGCGCTGAGCGATGTACTTGAGCTCGGGCACCGCCTGCCGAATCACCTCGACCACCTGCTTGTAGTGGGTCACCACCGGCGCCGCCTGGCCCGCGGTCACCTTGTAGAAGCCGGCCACGTTCACGTGCCCGCTCATCAGGGTGGTCGACGACTCGATCAGGGTGCGGTTCATGCCCTCGGCGATGCCCAGCAGGGTGAGCATCACCACCGTCACGAACGCGACCGCCGCGCCCAGCACGAAGGTGCGGCGCTTGTGCTGCAGCAGGCTTCGAAACGCGATCAAGAAGGTCATGGGCTCACTCCGAGGTCTGCATCGCCGTGACCGGCGCGACGCGAATGGCGAGGAAGATCGGCACCAGCACCGCCAGCACCGAGACCCCCAGGGTGGTGACGATCGAGAACACCAGGCCCGCCAGGTCGAGGTCGGGCTTGAGCGAGGGGCCAGAGAAGAAGAAGTACAGCTCGTCGCGAAACGCGGGAATGCCCGAGGTGTGCAGCCACATCACCACCCCGGCGCCGCACAGCGCGCCCAGCCCGCCGAACACCAGCGCCAGCACCAGCGTCTCGACGATCACCATGCTCACCACGAACTCGCGCTGGGCGCCGATGGCGCGCAGCGTGCCGATGGTGGCGGTGCGCTGCAGCGTGGCGATGGTCACCCCGATGGTGACCACGATCAGCGCCACCAGCGCGAAGCCGAACACCATCGCCCCCAAGATCAGGCGAAACACGTCGATGAACTGCCCTAGGCCGCCTGCCGCGCTGTTCCAGGTCACCACCCAGACCTGCGGCCGCGCCGAGTCGAGCAGCTTGTCGAGCGCCTCGTACACCTTGCCGTCGAGCCGCGCCCGCTCGCCCTGCAGCGCCTCTTTGAGCGCGATCAACTGCGCGTCGGTGGCGCCGGTGGCGGGGTCTGCGGTGCGCTGCTTCTCGCCCTCGAGCACCGTTCGCGTCGCCTGTGCGAGCGCAAAAGGCAGCTTCTTCTCGTCGACCAGCTTCTGCACCGCACCCTGCACCGCGGCGTCGGGCCTGGGCTTGGTAGCGGCGAACAGCTTCTCGAGCTCGGCCTGCGTGGCTGCGATCGCCTGCGGAGTGCCGTCTTTCAAGGTGATCGCCGCGTGCATCACCACCCCGTCGTCGATCTCGGCCTGGGTGTAGACCCGCGCCTGCTTCTCGGCGGCGCTCTCGCGAAGGCCGTGCGCCGAGGTGATCTCGGCGATCTTCTCTTCTTTGGCCTCGACCACCGCCGCGCTGTCGTCGCCGGCTCCGCCGAACAGGTCGGCCTCGGCGTTCTGGCGGTCGATCTGCCGCGCCTTGGTCTGCTCCTTCATCGCCTTCAGCTCGGCCGCCTTGTCCGAGGTGAGAAAGCCGTACAGCTCGCGAAAGCTGACCATGTCGATCAGCGCCGCCGCGCCCGCGAGCGGAGACTTCTCGAGGCCGTTGAACTCGAAGATGCCGTACAGCTTCACGCTGGTGGCCTCGAGCGAGCCCGAGCGCCCGAAGCTCTTCAGGGTCATGGTGTCGCCCACCTTCACCCGGTACAGCGAGAGCATGGGCGCCAGCTCGGCGTAGAAGAACTTGTAGCGCTCGTCGAAGTTCTGCTCGGTGGTCTTGAAGAACTCGCCCAGCAGCGCGGCCAGGTCGCCGTCGGTCCTGCCCAGCAGCGTGCGCAGCTTCTCGACCGCGGTCTTGGTCTTGAGGCCGTCGAGCTGAAGCACGATCTCGCGGGTCTGCGCCTGGTTCTCGCGTTGAAAGCGCTGCAGCTCTTTGTCGCTCTCGTCAGACAGCTTGCGGCCGGCGGCCCGCGCGTCCTTGATCTTGTCGAGGCGCCGCGCGTTCTTCAGCTTCATCGACTCTTCGTAGAAGAAGCGGGGCAGCAAGATGCCGCGCCGGCCCTTGGGCACCTTCTCGCCCTCGACCACCTGCAGCCGGTCGAAGGTCTCCTGGTAGGCGTCGAGATCGGTGCCCAGGTAGCGAATGAAGAGCAGATCGGCGTCGGCCACCTGCGGCGCGATGCGGTTCTCGAGCAGCTCGAGGTGCCCGAACGGGTCGGCGTCGAAGCTGGCCCAGAAGTCGGGCGCGCTGGTGGTGGCGAGCGCCGCCTTCTCTTCGGGCTCGATCGAGTCCTTGGTGCCCAGCTCGGTCACCTTCTCCATGTCCTTCGCCAGCAGGGTGACCATGTTCTTCACGTGGTCCTTGAGCGAGTCGGCCTGGGTCTTGAAGTCGGCCGCAGGCAGCCCCTTGCCGTCTTTCTGCGCGCGGTACAGCGAGCGCAGCTTCTCGAGGGTCAGGTCGATGGTGTTGCCCGATCCGACCATCGCGCCGCTGGTGCCCTCGGGCACGACCGACTTCACGTTGCTCACCTTGAGCAGCTTCTCCTTCAGCTCGCCGAAGTTCTCCATCGGGGCGAGGTTCGGGTCACTGCCGTCGAACTTGCCGTAGACCTCGAGCTTCTCTTTGCTGCGCGCCGAGTAGATCTGCAGGTGTCCGGTGATGCTGCCCACCACGCTCTTCGACAGCGAGCGATCGAGGGTGCCGAACAGCGCGCCGCCCACCACCAGCAGCGCCGCGCCGAAGAACAGCACCGCGCCGACGAAGAAGTTGAGGAAGCTGCCGAAGAGGTTCGCGAACGCGATGCGCAGCAACACCACCAGCTTGGAGATCATGAGGTCGTCCCTTCGAGAGTGCCGGTGCGAGGCTTTCAGTGCGCGCCGACGGGCGAGCGGCCCGCGGCGCTGGTGAGGGCCGCCTGCACCGCGGCGTCGGCGCTCTCTTTGCCGATGATCTTCCCGTCGGCGAGCCGCACCACCGAGTCGGCGTGCTTCATCACCCGGTGATCGTGCGTCGAGAAGATGAAGGTGATGCCCTTCTTCTGGTTCAGGTCTTTCATCAGGTCGATGATCGCCTCGCCGGTCGCCGAGTCGAGGTTGGCGGTCGGCTCGTCGGCCAGCACGATCTGCGGCTCGGTCACCAGCGCCCGCGCGATCGCGACGCGCTGCCGCTGGCCGCCCGACAGCTCGCTGGGCCGGTGCTGCGCGTGGGTGTCGATGCCCACCGCGGTGAGCAGCTCCATCACCCGCTTCTTGCGCTCGCCAGAGCCCAGCTTGTTCTGCAAGAGCAGGGGCAGCTCGACGTTCTGGAACACCGTCAGCACCGCCACCAGGTTGAAGCTCTGGAAGATGAAGCCCAGCGTGTCGAGGCGCAGCTGGGTGAGCTGGCGCTCCGACAGCGCGCTGGTGTTCTTGCCCGCCACCTCGACCGTGCCGCGGGTCGCGGTGTCGACGCAGCCGATCAGGTTGAGCAGGGTGGTCTTGCCGCTGCCCGAGGGGCCGGCGATGGAGATGAACTCGCCGCGCTCGACCTCGAGCGAGACCCCGCGCAGTGCCGGCACTACCACCTTGCCGAGGGAGTACTCTTTCACGACGTCGCGAATCGAAACGATGCTGTTGGGCATGGCGGGTCAGGTCACTAGTTCAACGGGTTGTGGGAAGCACCATGAACTTCGGTCAGAGCGCGGCGATGAGTCGCTCGGCTTCTTCGGCCGAGAGCTTCTTGTGCTGAACCAGCTCGAGAATGGTGCGCAGCTCGGTGGGGTGCGCGACCGCCCCGGTCTGCCCTGCATACGCCGGTGAGGGGTCGGGCGTTTCCGCCGCGTCGCTCCAGACCTTTCGCCAGTCGGGCCAGTCGCCGCGCCGCGGGTCTGGCGCCCCGTCGCCTTCGCGCACCTTCACCGCGCCGAGCTCGGCCTCGAGCTTGAGCACGGTCTTGGCGTCGCTCTTCGAGGGGTAGCGGGTGCGCGTCGAGCCCATCACGGTGCGCGACTCGATGCGCACCTCGAGGCCGGGGCGCAAGTCGATCTTCACCGCGCCCATGGTCGAGTGCACCGTGTGCACCCCCTCGTCGAGCGCGACGATGTCGAGCACCACCTCGCCGGCGCCCGACTCGACCGCGAAGGTGCCGCCCAGGCGTCGGCCGATGATCTGCCCCGCCTTGGCCTTGAGCACGAAGCGGCCGCGGCAGTCGTCCACCTCGATCTGCCCGGCGTTGGTGGTGAGCTCGAGGTCGCAGCCGGCCAGGCCGCGCACCCGCGCCTGGCCCATGTTCGCAGCCAGGCGCGCGCGCACGCTCTGGGGCAGATAGACGGTGAACTCACCCCCGTAGCCGCCCCGCAGCAGGGTGCTGACCGCCCCCTCGAGCACTCCGGCCCCCAGGTCGACGTCGACGCCCCAGTTGCCGGCCAGCCGCACCGACACCTTGCCGCCCACGCTGCGAATCTCGAGCGGAGCGCCAGGCCGCCGCGACTCGATGCGCGGCGTGCCACCGGGCTCGACCGGCAGCACCTCGATGCGCGCCGCGTTCACCTCGAAGTCGAGCTCTGCGCGGCCCTCGAACGGCAGCTCGAACACCCTCTGGCCCTTCATCGCACCGCTCCTTTCAGCAATCGCTCGGCCTCTTTGGCGTCCAGCTCTCCGCGTGCCAGCCGCTCGAGAACCTCGCGCCGGGTGCCTCCCTGGGGGCTGGCGGTGAGCTCGGGCGCCGCGACCTTCGCGATCACCTCGTCGAGGCGCGACACCACCGTGGGGTACGAGATGCCCAGCGCCTGCTCGACGTCCTTGATCTTCCCGCCACAGGTGACGAACACCCGCACGAAGTTGAGCTGCTCCCGGCTCAGCCGCGCCGGCCAGTCGAGCCCGAAGCGCCCCTCGACCGCCGTGCCGCAGGTGCCGCAGCGCACCTTCTCCACGTACAACTCCCGGCTGCAGACGGGACATTGTGGAGGAATCAGGTGCGCGTTCTCAATCATCGCTTCACCAATACGCATCAACATTGATTTTGACAAGTACTAACTTGATTAAATCAATGTTGCGGGGTGTGGGAGCATCCTCTAGGGTGGCAGGTCATGGCCAAGAAGCCGGTGAATGAGCCCGCGGTTCAGGTCGAAGAGCCCAAGTACCCCCACATCGAGTCCTTCGCCGAGCAGGCGGTGGTCGACGATGTGGTCACGGTATTCGGGCCGCTCAAAGAGAGCCTGGCCTCCCTGAAAGGGCCGCGGGCAGAAGCCGCGAAAAAAGCCGTGCGCGGAGTCGAGCGCACCGAAGAGCTGCTGCATCACCTTCTCGAAGTCCGCGAAAAGCTTCGCGCTGACCGCAAGGCCGGCCGGTAGCGGCAACGTGCTAGTCTGACTGCCGATAACTGCTTGGGGTGCCGAGGGAGAAAGCCCTCAGGCCTTGCAGCAGCCCCGTACAGCGCTCGCAGTTCTTGAGAAGAATTCGCAGCACCGAAAGGACTTTCACATGTCGAACAACCCGGCTCCGAACCGCATCGATCAGACTCCTCTGCGGCTCTCCAGCAACGTCACCATTCAGCGGCAGACTCCCAAGACCGACTTCGGCGATCGCATGAAGTCGGGCATCGACACGGCGGCGGGCGTGGTCGCCAACGGCGCGGCAGTCGTGGGCGGCATCATCCCCGGCGGCGCGATCGTGTCGGCGGCGGTCTCGTCGATCGGCGCGATGACCAACAACGTCACCCCGACCCACGGTGGCGTGGCGGTGGCGGCGCAGTACGGCCAGGGCGCGAACGGCGTGATGACCCTGGGCGGTGGCTCGGGCGGGGTGAACACCACCTCTGGCGGCGGCGCGCTGGGCGGCGTGAACATCGGCAGCACCGTGAGCAGCACCAACGGCACCAACTACGCGACCGGCGGCGGCTCGGCGGTCGGTGACATGAACCAGCAGCTGATTCAGTCGCAGACCGAGAACGCGCAGATGATGAAGCTGCAGCTGGCGATGCAGCGCGAGAACCTGGTGTTCACGTCGGTCTCGAACGTGCTCAAAACCCGGCACGACACCGCCAAGAACTCGATCTCGAACGTTCGCTGATCGTTCAACTGACAGCCGAACGCGGTACACAAGGGCGGCCGATGAGGCCGCCCTTCGTGTTAGAAGAGCCCATGCCCGAGAAAGCCCCGGAGTCGGAGATCAACGGCAGCCTGGTGCCGATGCAGAAGGTCCAGGCGGTGTTGATGCTCGAGGCCGGCCACCTGTGGATGGACATGGGCAAGTTCGACGTGGCCCGCGAGGTGCTGCTCGGCTGCAGCACCTTGATGCCCAAGAGCGAAGTGCCGCAGCTCGCGCTGGGCACGCTCGAGTTCGTGCAGGGCAAGCACGACAAGGCGCTGCAGTCGTACCGCCAGGCGCAGCGGCTGGCCCCCAAGTCGGGCCTGCCTCACGCCCACGTGGGCGAGGCGCTGCTGTTCATGGGCAAGATCGGCGAGGCGATGAAGGAGCTCAAGCTCGCGCAGAAGGTCGAGCCCGAGGGCGACGGCGCGCGGCTGGCGGCGGGCCTCGGTGAGCTGGTGGGCGGGCTGCTCGTGAACCTCGAGAAGGGCGAGCCGGTCTCGGGCGAGCTGAACAAGCTCAACAATGCGCTCAAGAAGCTCCACGCCGCGGGCAAGAAGCCGCTCGACATGCTGATCGAAGACGTCAACGTACTCACCGGTCGCGGCGAGAGCTGAGGTTGAAGAGGTAAGGAGCTGACATGGGTGTCGGTGGAGTCAGAGGCGGCGGTCGCAAAGGCGGCGCCGGCGGCGCAGGAGCCGCCAAGGGCGGCGGCGCGGTCGGCGGCGCGAAGGGCGCGGGCTTCGCCGGCAAGGTCGACCAGGCGCAGGGGCTGGTGGGCCCGTCGGGTCTGGTCGCCTCGAGCGGCGTAGCGGGGTTGGACCCGGTCACCGCCACCGCGCTCGACATCGCCCGTCAGCTCAAGAGCGGCCTCATCAAGACCAAGGAAGAGGCGACGAAGAAGCTGGTCGCGAACATCTTGAAAGAGAAGGTCCGCATGCAGTCGAAGGCGCTGACCAAGAAGATCGCCGAAACCCTGCAAGACGACCCGAGGTTGAGCCAGGCGCTCGAGCGCCTGTGGGGCCGAGGCGCCGAGGAATAACCGACTTGGCGCTCCACGAAAGCCGACAAGAAGTGCTCACCAAGTACGGGCCCTACGTGAGGAGCCTGGCGGCCCAGGTGCGCAAACAGTTCAACTCGACCCTCGAGATGGACGAGCTGGTCTCTTATGGCCAGGTCGGTCTGCTCGAAGCGGCAGAGCGGTTCGACGCCAAGGTTGGCGCCAATTTCCTTACCTTTGCCCACTATCGAATCAAGGGAGCCATCTTTGACGGGTTGAGAAAGATGGGCGTGCTGAAGGGGGCAGAGGCAAGAGTTGCGGGCGCTTCGGAGCGCGCAAACGCCTATGCCGGCAATCTCAGCGACCGAGACCACGGAAGCAACCGAGGCCCCGATGCCTCCGATGATGTCAGAGAGATCTCGAGTGCGGTCACGGGCCTGGCAATGGTTTTTGCCACCAGCCTGGAGGGGACCGAAGGGTTGCAGCTGTCAGATGAGCAGCTGCCGGCAGATGAGCGGTTGGAGCTCGAGCAGATGAAGTCGCGGGTGAGGGCAGCGATCGAGAAGCTGCCCGACAAGGAAAAGAAGCTCTTACAGGGGTACTACTTCCAGGCGAAGACGCTGGAAGAGGCGGGCGCGGAGATAGGGCAGAGCAAGAGCTGGGCGTCGAGGCTTCACGCGCGGGCGGTCGAGCGACTCAAAGAGATTCTGGACGAAGAAGACAAAGACAAGCTTCCCGAAGCAGGCAGGAGAAAAGACCATGGCAGGCCCACTGGCAGGAATCTCGGCAGCGGAGATCGCCAAGCAGATGCCCGAGCAGGGCAAGCAGCAGGCGGCAAAGCAGGCGCCGAGCAAGTTCGACCAACACCTGATGGCCAACAAGAGCGAGGCGGCCCAGGCGGCCCACCAGGTGGCTCAGGTCCAGCACGTTCAGAAGGCTGACCAGATTCGGCAGATCGACACCGTCAACAAGACCGAGAAGGCGCGCCTCGACAAGGTGCAGATTCAGGACAACGCCGAGCGCTACGGCACCAAGACCGACCCGGTCACCCAGAAGGGCGACGTCTCGAAGGCCACCAGCGCCATCACCGGCCTGTTCGCCAACATCGAGAAGGGCCAGGTGACGATGGACAAGCTGATCACCGGCGGCCTCTCGGGTAAGAACTTCTCCAACTCCGAGCTGCTCGCGCTGCAGGCGGGCATGTACAAGTACTCGCAGGAGCTCGAGCTCACTTCGAAGGTCGTCGAGAAAGCGACCTCGGGCCTCAAGGACACGCTCAAGACCCAGGTCTGAAGCCACTCGTTGCGGTCTCCTCTTTCGCGGCTCCGCGCAGACTCAAAAGCGCGGGGCCGCAGTTTTTTTGGTAGCCTCGCCCACCCCATGTCTCGCGTCTGGCCCGTTCTCTTGGCGGCAGTTCTCTTCTCGGCGTGCAGCGTCGAGCTGCAGCACGATCTCTCGGAAGACGACGCCAACGACATCTACGTGAAGCTGCAGAACGAAGGCATCAACGCCACCAAAGACCGCGACGAGAGCGGCGGCAACGAGATCCGCTACAAGATCACCGTGGCGAAGGCCGACGTGGCAGGCGCCACCACCGTGCTGCGCAAGTACGCGCTGCCCCGCCCGCGGGCCCACGGCCTGGCTGCCTTCCGCGAAGGCAAGGGCATGATCCCCACCGCCACCGAAGAGCGCGCCATGTTCGTCGAAGCGCTGGCCGGTGAGGTCTCGAACTCGCTCAACCGCTACCCCGGGGTGCTCGAGGCGAAGGTGATCGTCAACATCCCCGAGGTGAACGATCTCACCCAGCCCGACAAGAAGCCGCTGCCCTCGGCCTCGGTCTTCATCAAGTACTCCGAAGGCATGCGCCAACCGCCGCTCGACAAAGACGCGGTTCGTCGCTTCGTGGCGATGGCGGTCTCCGAGCTGCCCGAGAACCGCGTCGAGGTGCTGTTCACCCCCGACAAGCAAGACGAGCTGGGCGACAAGACGGAACGCATCGTCAACGTGCTGGGCATCATGGTGTCGCGGGGCAGCGCCGATCAGCTGAAGATCATGATCGGCGTGGGCGCGTTCTTGATGATGGCGATGGCCGGCCTGCTCGCGTTCACCTTCATTCGCGGCGGCAACGGCCACGGCAACGGCAACGGAAAGAAGCGCGCCCCCGCGGAAGGGTGAGAGCGTTGCGCGCTTTCGGTTCGTCTTCCTCGCGCCTCGACCCCGGCGCGAGCTCACCCCAGCTGGGCGGTGGCGGTAAGTGATCGAGCAATTCTTCGCCTCGCTCTCCAAGAGACAGACGATGCTGTTGCTCACCGCCGTGACCTTCGGTGGCAACGAGTCGGTGGAGTGCTTCGAGCACCTGCCCGACGAAGAGAAAGAGATCTTGAAGCACCGGGCCAAGGGCCTGCTCGAGATTCCGCGCGAGCAGCGCATCCCCGTGCTGGTGCAGGAGATCAAGCGCATCATCACCGCGCGCCGCAAACAGTTGGGCTCAGCCGAGCCGGTGCGGCTCGCCAAGGTGCTCGCAGGTGAGCGCCCGGCGCTGGTCGAGGTGATCTTGAAGGCCCTGCCGGCCACCCTCGCCGACGCGGTGCGCGGCAACCTTCCCCCCCGTACCCCGGTGAAGTTGAAGCGCGAGGTACGGCAAGACGTGCTGTCGATCGTGCGGTGGAAGCTGGAAGACGCGCTCAAGGCCGCCACTCCGCAGGTGGGGTTGTTCAAGTTCAGCGACCTGCTCACGCTGCAGCAGCGCGAGCTGCTCACCATCTGCGACCGCATGGGGGCGCGGGCGCTGGCCACCGCGTTCGCCGGGTTGCCCGAAGACGAGCAGGGCAAGGTGTTCGGCGCGCTCCCGCCCGATCAGAAGGCGCTCGCCCAGCGCGCCTCGGAGGCCGGGCGCGAGCGGCGCCTCACCGAGGGCGACTCGCGCACCGTGCTCGAGATGTACGGCGCGGTCGAGAACCCCTCGGTGGGCATGCGCAGCGCCGGCGCCCAACGGCTGGCCCGCGCCTGCCTCGCGCACAGCCAGGACTTCGCGGTCAAGCTCATCGAGCGGCACTCGGGCGAGCTGGGCAAGCTGCTCTCGAGGTGGGTGAAGGAAGAGCGCAGCCGGCCCATTCGGGGCGACGGCGGCCGCGCCGACATCGTCGAGCAGATGGAGCGGTTGGCCCAGAAGGGCGTGATCGATCGCCCCATGCGGCTGCCTCCTCCGCCCATGGCGCGGCCGCACCAGCTGCAGCCGGGCGGGGTGGGGCAGGCGTTGGCCGTGCCCCCGCTGCGCAAGTCGGTGGTGATGCCTCCGCTGGCGGGCACCACCAACCAGCGCGCCCACGAGCGCGCGCCGGCTGAGCGGGCGCCGGTCGAGCGGGCGCCGGTCGAGCGGGCGCCGGTCGAGCGGGCTCCGGTCGAGCGGGCTCCGGTCGAGCGGGCTCCGATGGAGCGCGGCCCGGTGCCCGAGCGGCCGGCTCCGGCCGGGCGCACCGGCCCGCGCCCCCGGCGCGACTTCATGGCCGAGCGAAACGCACGCGCCGCGGGCGCGGCGAGCTCGCGGCTGCCCCAGCGCCCGACCGGCAGCGTCTCGCGGGCGATGGACCCGCGGGTTCCGTCGACGGGCGACCCGCGCAACCGGCCCCGCAGCACCGGCCAGTTCGCCTCGCGGGTGTTGCGCGACGGCAAGCCGATGGAGCGGCAGGACGTGGGCGCCCGCCAGCTGCCCGGCCTCAAGGGCAAGGCGATGACCTCGCCCGCGCTGCAGCCGATTCCGCGGCGGCGCGACCGCGGCCCCTCGCCCAGCAAGTCCGGCAAGGTGGTGAGCGGGCTGCACCTCGAAGGCGGCAAGGGCGACAAAGACCGCGGCGACGACTGACGCGGCCGCAAGGCTCGATCTGCCGTGGCTTCGGGCTAGACTTCGCCACTGCCCATGGCCGACGAGAACGACGAGCACAAACCGCGCACCTTCGGAGCGAAGGTCATTCGCGGGGGCGCCAGCGCGCCCGCCCCTTCGCTCGACCGGGCCGGGGCCCTGGGCCCGCCGCCGGTGCGCCGCGGCGTGGTCAGCAGCGAAGACTTCGAGGCCAAGCAGTCGGCCAACAAGATCATCGAAGAGGCGCACGCCAAGGCGGCCGAGATCGTCGCGCAGGCCGAAGCCGATCGCGACGGCATCTTCGAGAAGGCCGCCGAAGAGGCGCGCGCCGAGGTGCAGGCCGAGTCGACCGAAGAGCTGGCCCGCGCCAAGCTGCAGGCCGGTCAGATCGTCAAGAACATGGAGCTCGAGATCGTCGAGCTGGCCCTGAAGATCGCGGCGAAGATCATCGGGCGAGACCTGCAGCGCGACCCCGGGGTGGTGGCCGAGATCTGCGCCACCGCCATCGAGACCGCGCGCGCCAGCAAGGCGATGGTCTTGCGGGTGAACCCCAGAGACGGGGTCATCTTGCGCGAGCAGCACAAGCGGCTCATCGAGCTGGTCGGTCGCACGGTGGAGATCTCGATTCGCGACGACGCCGACGTCGAGCCGGGTGGCTGCGTGGTGCGCACCGAGTTCGGCACCATCGACGCCCAGCTCAAGACCCAGCTCGGCATGCTGCAGAACGTGCTGCTGCCCGACTCAGCGAAGAAGGAAGGCCCGAAGTGAGCGAAGTACCGAAGATCGACCTCAGCAAGTACTACAAGCTCATCAAGGACACCCAGACCGTGCTGGTGCGCGGTCGGGTCACCGAGCTCACCGGCCTGGTGATCAAGGCCGCGGTGCCCAACGTGCGCGTCGGTGAGCTGTGCTGGATCAAGTCTGGCTCCCGCAGTGTGCGGGCCGAGGTGGTCGGCTTTCAGGGCGAAGAGGTGATGCTGATGCCGCTGGGCGAGCTCACCGGCATCGGGCCCGACTCCGAGGTGATACCCACCGGGCGGCCCCTGACCATCAAGTGCGGTGAAGGGCTGCTCGGCCGGGTGCTCAACGGCATCGGCGAGCCGATCGACGGCAAGCCGCTGCCCACCGACGGCCTGGTCGACTGGAGCGTCGACCGCGACTGCCCCGACCCGTTCACCCGCATGCGCATCGAGCACCCGCTGCCGCTGGGAGTGCGCTGCATCGATGGGCTGCTCACCGTGGGCGAGGGGCAGCGCATCGGCCTGTTCGCCGGCTCGGGCGTCGGCAAGTCGACCTTGATGGGGCAGATCGCCCGAAACACCGCCGCCGAGCTGGTGGTGATCGCGCTGATCGGTGAGCGCGGTCGCGAGGTGCTCGAGTTCGTCGAAGACGCGCTGGGCGAAGAGGGCCTCAAGCGCTCGGTGGTGGTGTGCGCCACCTCTGACCAGCCTTCGCTGGTGCGCTTGCGCGCCGGCTTCGTGGCGACCGCGGTCGCCGAGTTCTTTCGCGAGCGCGGCGGCAACGTGCTGTTCATGCTCGACACGGTCACCCGTCTGGCCCGCGCCCAGCGCGAGATCGGCCTCGCGGTAGGTGAGCCGCCCGCGCGCCAGGGCTACCCGCCGAGCGTGTTCTCGATGCTGCCGCGCATGCTCGAGCGCACCGGCAACTCCGACAAGGGCAAGTGCACCGCCATCTACACCTGCCTGGTGGCGGGCGGTGACATGGAAGAGCCGATCGCCGACGAGGTGCGCGGTATTCTCGACGGCCACTTCATCTTGAACCGCGCCCTGGGCGAGCGAAATCAGTGGCCCGCGATGGACGTGCTGGCGAGCTTGAGCCGTGTGATGAGCCAGATCGCCACTCCCGAGCACAAGAAGGCCGCGGGCAAGCTGCGCGAGACCCTGGCCACCTACGAAAAGCAGCGCGACCTGATTCTGCTCGGCGCGTACCAGTACGGCACCGACCCGCGCACCGACTACGCGATCGACAAGTACGACGCGATCATCGACTTCTTGAAGCAAGAGACCGACTCGAACGTGAGCTTCGAAGAGACGGTGCAGCAGCTGTGCGCCATCTTCGAAGATGCCGCCGAGTGAGCCTGCGAGCTTCCGTGACCTTGGGCTAAGCTCTCCACGTGCCGCAGTACCGCCTACAGACGCTGCTCGAGATTCGCGAGCGGGCCGAAGAGGAAGCCAAGCAGGCTTTCTCGGAGGCGATGAAGGCCCTGGCCAAAGAGAAGGCCACCCTGCTCGAGCTCGAGCAGGATCTCGAGCGCCGCAAGGCCGCCCGCAAGCAGAAGGTGCAAGAGTTTCTCGCCGAGGTGATGAAGAAGGGCGTCGGCGCCAGCGGCATGGGGCAGATGAATCGCTTCGAAGATCGGCTCAAAGACGAAGAGAAGCAGGTGGCGTTGGAGATCGAGCGGCAGAAAGAGACCGTGCGCCAGGCCGAAGCGCTGGTCGAGCAGCGCCGCGTCGAGATGGCCGAGGCCGCCAAAGAGAAGAAGGCCATCGAGAAGCACAAAGACAACTGGAAGACCGAGGTGCGCAAAGAGCGCATGGCCCGCGAAGAGCTGGCGCAAGAGGAGATCGGCAACACGCTCCACCTGCAGCGCACCCGGGCCGCCCAGAAGACGGATAACGAGAAATGAGCCGGGTAGACGACGACCGCGACGCCGAGCGGGTGCAGCAGCGGCTGATGCAGCAGAAGATCGCCGAAGAGGCGAAGAAGAAAGACCGCAATCTGCAGGACTCGCAGTTCGCGCGCCTGGTGGGTCAGCAGAAAGAGCAGGCTCAAGCCACCGAGAAGAACCAGAGCGCGCGCTCGGCGATCGAGCACCTGCTCGAGACGTCGGCCGACGAGGCGCAAGCCGAGGCCAGCACCGAGCAGCAGCACAGCGCCGGCCGCGAGGCCGAGGCGCGGGGGTTCAAGAGCCGCCTGGGGGGCAAGGCGCTGGGCGAGAAGCTCGCCACGAATGCCCGGGCCGACGCTCAGCGTGGCAACGAGGCGAAGCTGAAGGGCGACCAGGGCCGCGCCGACTCGGCCACCAGCCGCTCGGCAGACGGTGCGTCGTCGTCGAAGAGCGCCGCCGGCCGCGCCGCCGACGCCAAGACCGGGCGCGACGTGCAGGCCGACCGGGCGCAGGCGGCCGATGCGTCGAGCTCGTCGCACAACGACTACGGCGGCAACGAGGGAGACAAAGAGCTGAAAGCCGACGCCGACCAGGGCGGGAAGGGGGGGCAGCAGCAAGGGGGCTCGAACGAGAAGAAGGGCGACGCTCCCCCGAGCTTCCGCTTCAACCCGGCGCTGATGGCGCCCCCGCCAGTGGCGCAGAAGAACCTCGCCGCCGGCTCCGATCGGCTGCGGCGCATCGCCACCGAGATCGCCCAGAAGATCGTCGAGAAGGTGCGGGTGGGCACCAACGCGCTGGGCAACGCCGAGTTCCAGATCGACCTGCGCAGCAACGTGCTGTCGGGCTTGTCGGTCAAGGTCTCGGCGAAGAACGGCCGCATCAGCGCGGTGTTCTCGGGTAACGATCGCGAAGTGCTGAAGATGCTCGAGCAGCAGGAAGAGGCCTTGAAGGGTGCGCTGTCGAGTCGCGGCCTGACCCTCGAGCGCTTCAAGGTCGAGGCCCGGGCGTGAGCCAACCGGTGGACCCCAAAGATCGCACCCTGATGGCGGCGCCGAAGCAGCGCTCGCAGTTCGGGGTGAAGGCCGCGGTGCCGGTCGAGCGGGTCTCGGGCCCCCGCCCCCCCGTGGCAGCAGGAGGCAGCGTGGGCTCGACCCGGGCGTGGAAGCCGTTTCGTTGGGGCAACCTCGAGAAGGTGACCCGGCTGCAGGGGCAGCTGGTGCGCCGCCTCGAGTGGATGCTGCCCAGCGTCTCGTCGAGTGGCGACGTGAGCGCCGAGGTAGGCGAGCGGCTGCACCAGCTGCTCGAAGAGCAGGTGCAGCTCACCGGCGACTACGTGCACGTGGTGCCCACCCGCAACCTGCGCCGCTACATCGGCGACCCGACCTTTCTGGCGGTGCTGGCGCCGCAGCCCAACAAGACGCGTGGCTTTCTGGAGATCGAGCTGAGCCTGGCCCACGCGGCGATCGACATGCTGCTGGGGGGGGCGGGCGAGGCCATCTCTCCGCGGCCGCTCACCGACATCGAGGAGGGCGTGATGACCTACGTCATTCTCGAGACCTTGAAGGCGCTGGCGCCCAGCATCGACCCGGCGCTGCCCAAGCTGCGCTACGAGGGCGTGTGCCGCAACTTCGAAGAGGCGGTGCAGCTGATGGGTGACGAGCAGTACGTGGCGGTGGTGCAGCTCAAGGCCAACTTCGGCAGCCACTCGGGCTACCTCCGCCTCTTCGTGCCCCAGGCGGTGCTGAGCCTGGCGAACCCACCGGGCGACGCGGCGGTGAGGCGGGCGCGGCGGGCCGCCGACGCCAAGGCGCACATCACCCGGCTGTCGGCGGTGAAGACCTGGCTGCGGGCCGAGATCGGCACGGTGCAGATCTCGGCCGAAGAGCTGCAGCAGATTCGCGAGCGCGACGTGGTGCTGGTCGACAACCTCACCGCGCAGCCCCACAAGGGGGAAGGCGGCACGGCCCGGCTGAAGGTGGGGGCGGGCCTCCACGGCTGGCTGGAAGCCGAAGTGGTGGTACAGAACGACCAGTATCAGGCGAAGATCACCGCGCTTACGACCGGCGAGGGCGAGGGGCCGGTCGAGGCGCTCGAAGAGCTTCAGGACGACGACAAGTCCGTGGCGGGCGCCGACGAGTCGACCAACCCGGGCACAGATCCGCGAGGGAGAGAGGCGAAAGTGGACGAGACGCTGAAGGGCTCGGAAGGTGCCGAGCTGCTCAACGACATTCCGCTGCAGGTCGCGGTCGAGCTGGCGCGGGTGCCGATCTCGGCCGAAGAGGTGGTGGCGCTCAAGGTGGGGCAGGTGATCGACCTGAACCGGGTCGCCGGCGAGCCCATCGACCTCTCGGTGAACGGCAAGATCGTCGCGCGCGGCGAGCTGGTCGAGGTCGACGGCAACCTGGGTGTGCGAGTGCTTTCGCTGGCTGGCTGACCCTCAGCAGTCGGTCTCTGGCCTCGCCCGAGGCGATTGACTACCCTGCGCCCCAAAATGACGTGGCTGCTCCTCGCATCGCTCTTGTCGGCCGAGCCGGCCCCGCCGGCCGCCGCAGCGGCAGCGAACGGCGAGCCCGCGAAGGTCGAGAAGATCGACCCGGCCCCGGCGGCGGCCCCCGCGGTGATTCCCCCCATTCCTCCGGCTGACGTGCCGGAAGACCTGACCCGCGCCGACGAGTCGCTGGGCTTCACCCTGTTTCGAACCCTGGTAGTGCTGGGCCTGGTGGTGATGTTGGCGTGGGTGTCGCTGAACTGGGGGCTGCGCAAGCTGTTGGGCATCAAGGCGCCGGTGCTGGGCGGCGGGGTGGTCTCGGTGGTCGAACGGGTGTCGCTCGATCAGCGCCGCTCGCTGTTCGTGGTGAAGGCCGCGGGCGAGTACCTGCTGGTGGGGGGCACCGACGCGTCACTGGGGCTCATTTCCAAGCTCGACGCTGCCGAGGTCGAGAAGCTGCGCGCCGCGGTGCCGCCGCCGCTCACCCTGAGCCCGTTTCTGCAGAAGCTGCTCACCCGGAAAGGGACCAAGTGAATCGACTGACTCCCCGCCGGCGGGCGCTGCTCTGGGTGTTCGGCGCGATCGCGGCGCTGACCCCGGCGCTGGCGTTCGCCGCGGGCAAGCGAGGCGAGGACCTGAGCGGCGTCGACCTCAACACCGACACCATCTCGAGTCGGCCGCTGGTGCTGATGATCGCGCTGGGCGCGCTGGGCCTGGCGCCCTTCGTGCTGTTGATGGTGACCAGCTTCGTGAAGATCTCGGTGGTGCTGTCGATCGTGCGCAGCGCGATGGGTACCCAGCAGATACCGCCGACCCAGGTGATCACCGGGCTGGCCATCATTCTGACCGTCTACATCATGGCTCCGGTGGGGCAGGAGATGTACCGCGCCGGCAACCCCGAGAGCTTCAAGAGCAGCGAAGGCCTGTTGTCGCCGAAAACCGTCGACCAGCTGCTCGAGGCAGGGAAGGCGGCGCGCGAGCCCCTGCGTCGGTTCTTGATGAAGAAGGTGGGCAACAAAGACCGCACGCTCTTCTATTCGCTGGCGCTCAAGATGCGCGAGAAGGCGGAAGACAAGAAGGGCATCGAGCCGATGGACTTTCTGGTGCTGGTGCCGGCCTTCGTGGTCAGCGAGCTCAAAGAGGCCTTTCAGATCGGCTTTCTGCTGTTCGTGCCGTTCATCGTGATCGACATGGTGGTGGCGAACATTCTGCTCGCGCTGGGCATGCACATGCTGTCGCCCACCACCATCTCGATGCCGTTCAAGCTGCTGCTGTTCGTGCTGGTCGACGGCTGGTACCTGATCGCCAAGGGTCTGGTCATCGGCTACCTCTAAAGGAGAGCCCAAGTGCATCAACTCACCTTCATCGTTCAGCAGGCGCTCTTCCTGGTGCTGGTGGCCTCGGCACCGCCGGTGCTGATGAGCCTGGTGGTGGGCTTCACCATCTCGGTGTTCCAGGCCACCACCCAGATTCAGGAGCAGACGCTCTCGTTCGCGCCCAAGGTGGTGATGGTGTTCGGGGTGCTGGCGCTGTCAGGCGCGTGGATCGGCAATCAGCTGCTTCGCTTCACCTTTCACGTGTTCGATCGCTTCCCGTACCTGATTCACCAGTAGGCGACCCTCAAGTGACCCTTCGGCTCGGCCTCGTGCGCCTCTGGGCGCAATGTCCTCGACCCTCGGTCGAGCGGTTGGCTCGGGCCGCGCTCGGCGCGCAGCGCTCGGGTGCTCGATGACGCTCACCGACCTGCTCGTGCAGGTGAAGCACGAGATGGGCATCAAGTACGAGTTCACGCTCATCTTGCTGGGCTTCTCTCTGCTGTTGGCGCGGGTGCTCCCGGTGTTCATCTTGACGCCGATGATCGGCGGCGACTCCACGCCCACCGAGGTGAAGCTGGGCCTGGGGGTGCTGATCGGCCTGGTGTGCTTTCCCGGCATCGAGCCCTCGCTGCCGCTGATTCCCACCGGGCCGCTGACCTTCATCGCGGTGCTGGTGAAGGAGCTGTTCATCGGGTTCGCCATCTCGTTCATCGTCGGCATCGTGTTCGATGCCGCCCAGGTGGCCGGCCAGCTGATGGACAACATGTCGGGCACCAACATGGCGAACATCATGGTGCCGGCGATTCAGCAGCAGGTGTCGCTGTACGCCAGCTTGAAGCTGCAGCTGTTCATCACCCTGTTTCTGACCTTGAACGGGCACCACCTGGTGATCGACGCCATCGCCGACAGCGTGGTGGCGATACCGCTCGAGACTTTTCCCCGGTTCTCACATGGCCTGTGGCCGTTCTTCGACCTGGTGGCGCGGGTCTTCGGCGACATGATGCGCATCTCGATGGCGCTCTCGGCGCCGGTGCTCTTGGCCACCTTTCTCACCGACCTGGCGCTGGGCATGATCAACCGCGTGGCGCCTCAGGTTCAGGTGTTCTTCGTGTCGATGCAGATCAAGCCCGCAGTGTCGGTGCTGATCGTGTTCACCTCGATGCACCTGATCATGACCCGGGTGGTGACCGAGTACGGGGTGATGTTCGTCTGGGTTCGTCGGGCTTTGGGCCTGTTGGGTTGACCGATGGCTGACTCGGGCGGCGAAAAGACGGAAGAAGCGACGTCGAAGAAGGTCGACGACTCGCGCAAGCAGGGTCAGGTCTGGAAGAGCAAAGACTTCACCGGCGTGGCGGTGTTCTGCGTCGGCATGGCGATCGTGAAGGCGATCTTCCCGCAGCTCGAGGTGAAGGTGAGCGAGCTGTTCATGTTCACCATCGACTCGATGTCGCACCCCGAGAACCTGGCCCAGGCCACCCGGCAGGCGATGTTCATGGGGCTCATCGCCATGCTCTCGATCACGGTGCCGATCGCCGGAGGCGCGGCGGTGGTGGGCGCGCTGGTCGAGTTTCTACAGGTCGGCTCGCTGTTCACCGTCGACCCGCTGATTCCCAAGCTCGAGAAGTTGAACCCCATCGAGGGCATGAAGAACCTCTTCTCGAAGAAGCAGATCGTCGAGCTGCTCAAGTCGATGTTCAAGATCGGCGTGACCGGCTACGTCGTCTTCGGGGTGGTGCGCGACGCGATGGCGATGGTGGTGGCCACCATTCGCGGCGACACCCAGCTCACCATGCTGGTGATGGGTGAGTTGGTGTTCCGAGTGAGCGTGCGGGTGGTGATGCTGCTGTTGTTGTTCGCGATCTTCGACCTCTGGTTCCAACGGCACAGCTACATGAAGGACCTGATGATGACGAAGGACGAGGTGAAGCGCGAATACAAGGAGTCGGAAGGCGACCCCCACCACAAGGCCAAGCGCAAAGAGTTTCACATGGAGATTCTGGAAGGCGCCCAGATGGAGGCGGTGAAGAAGGCCGACGTCGTGGTGACCAACCCCGATCACCTCGCCATCGCGCTGCTCTACGACAAAGAGAACGACGGGGCGCCGCGGGTGATCGCCAAGGGCATGGGGGTGAAGGCCGAGGCGATCAAGGGGCTGGCGCGCGACGCCGAGGTCGCCATCTTGCGCAACGTGCCGTTGGCGCACGCGCTGCACCGGGTCGAGGTGGGCCAGGAGATACCCGAAGAGCTCTATGACGCGGTGGCCGAGGTGCTGAACTTCGTCTACCAGCTCGAGTCGGCGGCGCCGGCGGCTTCCTCAGCGGCAGTCGAGAAGGTAGCCTGACGGCTGCGATGAGCGGTGACGACGCAGAGATGGCGATCGCGGTGCAGTACGACAAGAGCGCCGACAACGCGCCACGGGTGGTGGCCAAGGGCATGCGCCTCAAGGCCGAGAAGATTCGCGAGATCGCCAAGGAGTACGGCGTGCCGATCATGAAGAACGTGAGCCTGGCCAACGCGCTGTACCGGGTCGAGGTGGGTCAGGAGATCCCCGAAGAGCTCTACGACGCGGTGGCCGAGGTGCTGAACTTCGTGTTCGCGCTCCAGCAACAGGAGCAGAAGTAAGAGGAGAACCCAGCAGTCATGGCGAAGATCAATCAACAGCCTCCCCGCGCGCCCCAATGGCCCTGGGGCGGGCCGCGCCAGGTTCGCGATCGGCTGGTCGAGCGTTCGCAGATCGACCGCAAGGCGAAGAAGAAGGGCGACCCGAAGAACCCCGCGCTGGCCTCGGCGGCGCTGCTCGACTTCATCGGCCCGGCGCATTCGTCCGAAGAGCTGCGCCTGCCGCTGCCCGCGTTTCCCGAGGGGCACGACGCCGATCTCGATGGTTACCTCGACCGCGAGAACCTGAGCAGCGTGGCGGGCCGGGGCGATCAAGACGAGCGGGCGCGGCTGGAGCGCAGCCTGAGCGGCGTGAAGGCGCCCTCTGATCGCATCGACCGGCTCAAGGCGCTCCTGGCGCGCGAAGACTCGATGCTCCGGCTGATGGGGCAGGTGCACCTCGACGTCGAAGACATTCAGCGCCGGCGGAAGGAAGAGCAGCGGGAAGAGGGCTTTTGAAGCGCGATGGCCACTGATCCGACAGACGCGCAGCAGGTGGCGGCGCTGCAGCGGTGGGCCGACGGCAAGGCCACCCTGAAAGACGTGCGCGGCTACACCGACGAGGAGCTGTTCTCGATCGCCCGTACTGCGTACTATTTTTTCTACCAGGGCAAAGTCGCTGAGGCGCGCACCCTGTTCCAGGGTTTGTACGCGGTAAACCCCCTTGATTCTTATGTGGCAAAGGCCCTCGGCGTGGTCGAGCAGGCGGCGGGCAACCCCCAGGGGGCGATGGCGGCCTTCGATGTGGCCCTCAAAATTTCACCCCAAGATTCAGCCGCTTACGTTGGTCGGGCGGAAGTCAAAATCGGGTTGGGTCAAAAGTCAGAAGCTCTCGCAGATCTGAAGAAAGCCCAGCAGCTCTGCCGCGACGATCAGGACCTTAAAGCCAAGATTTCCGCCATGTTGACTTCACTTTCTCGACGCTGAAGAAAGTCGAAGCAACAGGGGTGCAGGGCTGCCGATAAAACCTGTACAGTCGTACCGCACCAATCGAACTTCTCTGTCGTTCAGTTCACGTCTCACAGGAGATCACACCATGGGTTTTGACATTGGCAAGCTGGCACTCCTTTCCAACCCGATCACGATGCCGCTGGGCATCGCCGAGATGGTTACGCCGGCGACCACCGACCTCCTTCGTTCCCTGACCAACTCTGGCTTCGATGCCACCAAGGACATCTCCAAAGGCGTGATGGAGCTGGGGCCGGCGGGTTATCTGCTGAACCCGCTCGCCATCTTCGCGCCGGCGGTCTACCAGAGCGCCTCGCAGGCTCAGCAGATGCTGAACGGCGAGAACAACAAGGTTCAGAAGCACGACGTGCCCACCCAGGGCACCGAAGAGGCGGCCGACGCCGAGCCCCAGTACTACTACCCGCCGGGCTTCCAGGAGCGCTACTCGCAGCCGGGCGGCTTCGCGGGCACCCAGGGCAACGAAGTGATCGCGACCTCGCTTCGCGACGAAGTTCTCGGTGATGGCCAGGAGAACTGCTTCGAGCGCGCGATGAAGATCGCGACCCCGCTCGACAGCGTGCTGCTGCTCGATGACAAGACGGACACGAGCGGCCACGCCGTGGTGCAGCACCCCGACGGCACCATCACCGACCCGAACAACCCGGACAAGAAGTACCGCTCGGTCGCCGAGTACCTGAAGGCGAACCCGCGCTACGCGGACCCCATCGGAGTGAGGTACGGGGACCTGAAGATGGTGCTCGAGCTGCCGCCCGGCGAAGCGCGCAACCGCATGATCGCGGAGCTCGGCCTCGAGCGCGTCGCCGATCGCATGGTCGCTGACCCGCAGAGTGCCAGCGGGGCGTCGGCCACCTACGCGGCGGGTTTCACCCCGACCGGCAACACGACCTACGATCTCGCCAACGCCATCGCCAACGCCCCGACCTACTCGCCGACCGAGCTGGCGCTGCTGAGCAAGATCAAGGACCCCGAGCAGCGCGCGATTCAGGAGCTGCAGATGCAGATGCAGAAGCAGGCCCTGCTCTGCACGGTCATCACCAACCTCGCCAACATGCGGCACGAGATGCTGAAGGCCGTGGCTCAGAACCTGCGCAGCTAAAGGCAGTTCCTAGACAGGCCCAGTCCCGTTCGATACAAAGCCGGGTGCCTTTCTGGGGCGCCCGGCTTTTTTGTTTTCCTCAATCCCCGAGGTCAGTTCGCAAATGAGCAAGTCGAGTGGCGGTGGGGGCGGCGGTCCGGTGATCCCATCGAAAGGTGCGGCTCCCGCCACCAAGCCTGCCGATAAGGACAAGCCGGCCGTCACTCCCGAATGGGAAAAGGTCCTCTACACGACTGATCGCATTCAGGCGTGGATGAAGGGCGACATGTCGCTGAAGGATCTCCACGCCATCTCGGGCCCCGAGATGCTGGAGATGGCGATCATCGGCTTCCAGATGTACGAGCAGGGCAAGTACGAAGAGGCGCGGGTGATCTTCGAAGGCCTCACCTCTCTCGACCCGAAAGAGTCGTACTACGTCACCGCGCTGGGCGCGGTGCACCTGGCGCGAGAAAACCTCGACACCGCGATGAACTGCTTCAACCGCGCCATCTCGCTCAACGAGCGCGAGATCGCGTCGTACGTGAACCGCGGCGAGGTCTACCTGCGGCTGGGCAAGGTGATGGAGGCGGCCCAGGACTTCAAGCGCGCCGTCGACCTCGACCCGACCGGAAAAGACCCGCTGGTTCACCGCGCGCGCGTGCTGGCGGCTGCGGCGCTCGAGGCGATCGAGACGGCGCAGGGTGCAGCCCAGACGGGCAAGAACGATGACCGCCCGAAGAAGACGGAAGCCCGGCCTCCTGCGAAGCCCGTCGCGGCGGCGCCAGCGAAGGCCGTGAAGAAGAAGTAGCGCATGGCCAGCCCAGAGCAGGGCAAGGCAAAGCCGGTCACGATCATTCACTTCCCGAAGGTGGGGAAGAAGCCGCCGCGCCGCCCCACCGTCAGCATCACCGACATGAAGGCGGTCGGCCGCGACGAAGACGCGACCGACCCGCACGTGGTGGTCACTCCCGAGCCGCGGGTGACGGTGAAGGTGTCGAAGGTGGCGATGAGCCCCGCGCAGCTGGGCGGAGCGGCCGACCCCAAGGCGCAGCGGGGCGCGCCGCCGCCTGCGAAGGGCAGCGCGCCAGCGGCCGGTCGCGGCGGCGTCGAGCGCAAGGCGTTGCCCGAGGCGCACGTCGGCCACGTGGACGTGAAGAAGAGCCACACTCCGCAAGAGACTGCCGAGCTGGCCGCCTTCGGTCACAAGCTGTTCGAGATGGGCAAGCCCGATGAGGCGAGGGTGATCTTCGAGCAGCTGGTGGCGGCCGACCAGCGCGACCCCTTCGTGCACACCATGCTGGGCACCATCTACCTGGCGCTCAACGACCAGGAGCGGGCGCTGGCGTTGTTTCAGGCGGCGCTGAAGCTCGACCCCGACGATCTGGCGGCGGTGGTGTACCGCGGCGAGATTCGGCTGAACCGCGGCAAGGTGAAGCTGGCGATGGAAGACCTGCAGCGCGCGGTGACGCTGGCGCCGGCCAGCGACCCGTTCGTCGAGCGCGCCAAACGCCTCATCAAGATGGCCCGCGGGCTGGGCAAGAAGAAGAAGTGAAATTGGCCGCCCCCAGAGCGCGGCAGGTGCGGCTCTTGAGGTAGGCTGGGGAGAACCGATGGCTGCCGGCAGCAATTCGTTTCTCAACAAATACTCGGACATTCTGCTCGCGGTAGTCGTGATCGCGATCGTCGGCATGATGATCGTGCCGCTGCCGACGCACCTGCTCGACATCCTGTTGACGTTCAACATCAGCTTGTCGGTGGTGGTGTTGCTGATCACGCTCTACGTGCCGAGCGCGCTCAAGCTGTCGGTGTTTCCCACCTTGCTGCTGATCACCACCATGTACCGGCTGGCGCTCACGGTCTCGACCACGCGTCTGATTCTCTCGACCGGCGACGCGGGCGAGGTGGTGCTGGCGTTCGGTCAGTTCGTGGCGCGTGGCAACTTCGTGGTGGGCGGCATCATCTTCGTGATTCTGGTGGTGGTGAACTTCATCGTGATCGCCAAGGGCGCCGAGCGCGTCTCGGAAGTCGCGGCCCGCTTCACCCTCGACGCGATGCCGGGCAAGCAGATGTCGATCGACGCCGACCTGCGTGCCGGCTCGATCGACATGGAAGAGGGCAAGCGCAAGCGGCGCGACCTCGAGCGCGAGAGCCAGCTGTTCGGCGCGATGGACGGCGCGATGAAGTTCGTCAAGGGCGACGCCATCGCCGGCATCATCATCACGGTGGTGAACATCGTCGGTGGTCTGGCGATCGGCGTGCTGCAGCGCAACCTGGCGATCGGCGACGCCGCGAAGAAGTACTCGCTCTTGACCATCGGCGACGGCCTGGTGGGCATGATTCCCGCGATTCTGATCTCGACGGCCGCCGGCATCATCGTGACCCGCGTCGGCGGTGAAGAAGAGGGCGCCCACCTCGGCAAGGACATCGGCGGTCAGCTGACCGCGTACCCCAAGGCGATCGCCATCGCGGCGGGCATGATCTTCGGCCTGGCGCTGGTGCCCGGTCTGCCCAAGGTACCGTTCTTCATTCTCTCGATCGGCGCGGGCACGGGCGCGTACGTGATGCTCAACCGGCAGCGCCGCATGGAGAGCGGCGAGCTCGACGAGAACGGCGAAGAGGTGAACGCCGGCGAGCCGGGAGAGAACGGCGAGGCGCCCAAGCCCAAGGCCGCCGAGCCGGCGCCCAAGGAGCCGATCAACCCCGACAGCGAGCTGTTCATCCCCGTAGTGACGCCGATCGTGCTCGAGGTGTCGGACGCGCTGGTACCGTACGTCGACTCGCGGCAAGACAACGGCCGGTTCCTCTACGAGCTGATCCCCTTCATGCGCGACGGGTTGTTCGTCGAGCTGGGGGTGCGCTTCCCCGGGGTGCGGGCGCGCGGCAACCCGGGCCTGCCGCCGGGCGCGTACCAGATTCAGATCAACGAAGTGCCGGTGGTCACCGGCCAGGCCACGCTGGGCCACATTCTGGTGAACGACACCGTCGATCGCCTGAAGCTGATGAACGTGCAGGGCTTCGAGGCGATCAACCCGGCGACCCGGCAACCGGCGGCCTGGGTGCCCGAGGCGTCGAAGGAGATGCTCGAGGCGGCGGGGCTCACCACCTGGGACGTGCCGGGGTACATCATTCTGCACCTCGCCGCGGTCTTGAGGCGCCACGCGCGCGAGTTCGTGGGCGTGCAGGAAGTGCAGACCATGCTCGATCAGCTGGAGAAGGCGTTTCCGGCGATCGTCAAAGAGGTGGTGCCCAAGGTCGTCAACGTGCTCAAGCTGACCGACATTCTGGGCCGCCTGGTCGAAGAGGAGATCTCGATTCGCGACCTGCGCGGCATTCTGCAGGCCATCGCCGAGCAGGGGCAGGTCGAGGCCGACTCGGTGATGCTCACCGAGCACGTGCGCAGCGCGCTGAAGCGTTACGTCTCGCACAAGTACGCGCGCGGCACGAACACCCTGGTGGTGTACCTGCTCGACCCGCAGATCGAAGACGCGGTGCGCGGGGCGATCAAGCGAACGTCGGCGGGCACGCACCTCGCGCTCGAGCCCGACATCGCGCAGGAGATCGTTCAGGCGGTGAAGAACGAGTGCGGCCACCTGCCGCCCACCGCCCAGCGCCCGGTGATTCTCACCGCGATGGACATTCGCCGCTACGTGCGCAAGCTGCTCGAGTACGAGTTCAACCCGCCGTTCAGCGTGGTCTCGTTTCAAGAGCTGTCGCCCGAGCTGAACATTCAGCCGGTGGCGCGCATCAGCACGCGCTGAGAAGCGGCTGAACGGGCCGAGCAGTCGTCGGCAGGTGAGCCGTCACGACCTCAGGTCACTCGCCTGACTGGCGGCCCGCGACGCGCTACGGCCATTGCTGCTGAGGGCTGGGTACCGCGACGTTCGCGCGTTGCTGGAAGCGTCAGGCGCCGGCGACGAGGAGGATCAGCACCACGATGCCGATCAGCAACGCGGCCGCTCCGATGCCGATGCCGATGAGCGTGGAGCGGTTGGTCAGGTCGATGCCGAAGCGGCCTGCGCCTTCGCCGTCGTCGCCATCGTCGCCATCGCCGCCTTCGCCCTCTTCACCCTCTTCACCCGCAGGGGCGTCGGCGCCCTCTTCGTCGGGGGGCGGTTCGCCTTCGGCTTCGCCAGCGTTGTCGCCTTCGCCCTCGGGTGGGGCCTCGTCGGCCGGCGGGGCTTCTTCGGGGGGCGCTTCTTCTTCTTCGGGCGCCTCTTGCTCCTTCTTGGCCTTCTTCTCGGCCTTCACCCGCTTGCGCTTGGAGATCAGCGACTCTTCGCCGTCTTCCATGCGGGTCGACTCGTCGTCGAGCTCGTCGTCGTCGTCACCGTCGTGATCGGTGGCGTCGGGCAGCACCACGAGCGCATCGCGGGGATCATTGGGGTCGAGGAAGAGCAGGCGTACCCCGCCCACCTCGACCTCGTCGCGGTCGGAGAGCGTCTTGCCCGGGCTGCGCTTCTTGTTGATCTTGATGCCGTTGCGCGAGCCGAGATCTTCGACGTGCACCCCCGACCAGTCGCGGCGAACCTTCACGTGTCGGCGCGAGACCAGGTCGTCTTTGAAGATGATGTCGGCGGTCTCGTCGCGGCCGATGACGTATTCCTGCGCGTCGGCGATCTCGATGCGTTCGCCGTCGCGGGGGCCGTTCATGATGCGAAAGTAGGGCTGCTGCCCGCCGGCCGAGAGGCCGCGCATCACGTCTTTCACCACCTGCCGCGCCACGTGCTGGGTGCCGCTGCCCTCGCCCTTGCCATTCTCGGACGCGGCGACCCGATCGAAGGTCACGTCGAACTGGGCGATGGCGATCACGTCGCCGTTGCGGAGCAGGTGCTTCTCACCCTTGGGGAGCTTCTGGCCGTTGATCTGGGTGCCGTACGAAGAGCCCAGGTCTTCGACGAAGAACAGGGTGCCGTCGCGTGAGATGCGAGCGTGAGAGCGCGACACCGCCTGCTGAGCGAGCACCACGTGGCAGGCCTGATCGCGGCCGAGGGTGATGACGTCGTCGTCGAGCATGACGACCGAGGGCTTGTCGGCGCCGCCCTGCTCGCTGCGCTGTTTCACCGTGAGGCGGACGCTCATGCTGGGCGCTTCAGTACGTGTTCGCGCTCACGAAGCGTTCGCAGGTCTCGACCTCTTTGGGGAACTCGGAGCCCTCGGCGAACTTGAGGAAGTTCTGACAGGCGGTCTTGGCCTGCTTGTCGTCGCGATCGTCTTTGAAGATCTCGAACAGCCCGAAGTGGCAGGGCGCGAACTTGGAGTCGAACTTGAGGCAGCGAAAGTAGGCGCGCTTCTCGTCGTTGCGCAGGCCCTTGTCGCGGTAGGTGCGGGCCATGGCGAACTCGTTGGGCGCGTCGCGCTTGCCCTCTTTCGCGTCTTTGATGTTCTTGAGCGACTCTTCTTGCAGCTTGGCGCTCTTGTTCACCACGGCGATGTTGCGGCGGCACTCGGCCTTGTTGGGGTCTGACTCGACGCAGGCCTCGTAAGCGTCTTTGGCCTCGGCGGCGCGGCCGGCCTCGGCGAGCACGTTGCCGAGCTCGAGCCAGGCGTCGGTGAACTTGGGGTCGAGCTCGACCGCCTTGCGCAGCTGCAGCTCGGCGTCTTCGAGCGCGCTCTCGTCGTGGGCGATCTTGCCGAGCATGGCGTACGGGTCGGCGAGGGCGGCGTTGACGGCGATCACGGTGCGAAACTCCTTCTTGGCCTTGTCGAAGTCTTTGAGGCCCATGAAGGTGAGAGCGAGGTTGTAGCGCGCCTCGTTGAAGTCGGGGTTGACCTTGAGCGCGCGCTGGAAGTTGTCGTGCGCTTTTCCGTATTGGTGGTTCTTGTAATAGATGAAGCCGAGGTCGTTGTAGGCGCCAGCGTGCTCCTGGTTGTAGCGCAGCGCCTTGATGAAGCACTCTTTGGCGTTGTCTTCCTGCCCGCGCTTCATCGCGATCAGGCCCTTGTTGACCCAGGCGTCGGCGAACTGGGGAGCGAACTGGAGGGCCAGGTCGCACTGCACCTCGGCGGTGGTGAGATCGCCCGCGCCGAGGTACTCGGCGCAGAGGTCAGAGGCCTCGACGGCGCGGGGGTGCGGGGGAGGGGTGTGCAGGCAGGCGGCCGAACCGACTGCGAAAATCACCGTTACGAGTCGCTTCATCTTGGGCGGGGCGAGTGTACGATGCGTGCCCTTCATGCGAAAGACCCGCTTCGGACTGGTTCTGCTGATGGCGGCGCTGGGAGCCACCGAGGCGCAGGCACAGTTCGCGAACCGACGCATCGGGTTCGAGGTGGGTGGTTTCACCTTCAATGACCGCGAGGTGACCGCGGGCCTGTCGTTTCAGATCGAGGGCACGTTCTATATCGAGAACGGGTTCGAGGTCGGGGCACGAATACCCGCGTCGCTGCTGCTGACCCGCCAGTCGAACAAGCAGCTGTTCGGCACCGGCGGGCAGATCTACTTCCGCTACCTGTTCAGCGAAGATTCGCTGCGGCCGTACGCCGGCCTCGCCATCGACGTGCTGGCGATCATTCGCGGCAACGTCGATGGCGACACCAGCAGCACCAACCAGCAGGTGTTCTGGGGCCCGCAGGCGTTCGGGGGGCTCGACTACTTTCTGGTCGACACGGTCTCGATCGGCGCGCGCGGCTTCTTCACCCTCTACATCGCGATCAACAACACCAACGCGATACGCCCCGGCGGCGGGGGGTTCTTGAACGTGCACTTCTACTTCTGAACCGCAGGGCTCTTCGGGCCTCACTGCAGGGCGAAGCGCGAGCCCTTGCCTCGGGCCGCGCCGGCTTTGCGCTCGGAGCTGCGCGCCACCAGCGCGGCGGCGACCAGCAGCACCAGCTTCTCGTCGGAGAGGTGGGGCGGCTTGTGGAAGTCGGCGTCGTCTTGCAGGCGGTGGCAGAGCTTCTGGAAGAGCGAGAGGCGGGCCTCCATGCCCAGCTCTTCGCGGCGGAGCGCGGCGGCGAAGATGAGCGCCTCTTCTTCGGCCGACAGGCGGGCCACGCGGGCGCGAAAGGCGGGGTCTTTGAGCAGGGTGAGCTCGATGTCGGGGCGGGCCAGCGAGGCGGGAATCTTGAGGCGGCGCTCGCGCACGACCACGGTGCCGGCGAGCATGTCGCCCAGCCGCTGGTGGGACTGGGAGAAGAACGCGACCGCTCCTCCGACCGCGTAGAAGCCGGGGCCGGCCATGCCCATGAACATCGCCGGCAGCCGGTCGAAGGGGCGGGCCAGGTTGCGCAGCGCGGCGTGAAAGAAGCCGATGCGCACGCCGCTCTCTTGAATCACGCGGAGGCCGAGCGCCTTCTTGCCCAGGGTCTGCCCCGACCACACGGTCTCGAGGAAGATGAAGTAGCCCCAGTCGACCAGGAACCAGGCGATCATGAACAGCGCTGAGGCGAAGCCGCCGGCTGCCGCTCCGACCAGGGTGATGACGATCGCGGCGAGGATCACGATCGCCAGAATCACGAAGGTGTCGATCAGCCAGGCCAGCATGCGGCTGAGGAGACCCGCGAGCACGAAGTCGAACTCGACGTATTCGGGGGTGAGCACCGAGTGGTTTCCGTCGAGGAGGCGGTCGTCGGGCACGGGCGAAGCGTAGCTCAGGCGCTTGGGGCTTCGGGCTCGGGCTTCGACAGACCGGGGGCCGGGTCTGTCGGGCGCGGGCGCGGGCGCGGGCGCGGGCATGTGACGGTGTCGAAGGTCCGGAGGCCTCGCTGGTTGACGGGTGTGGGCTTGCGCTGGCTGCGCGTGAAGGTGCCTCTCGTGAAACGCGCCCGCGCCCGCGCCCGAAGCCCGGCACCGGTGGGTCGAAGCCCGAAGCCCGGGCCCCGTGACGCGGGGGGGGGAAGCGACGACTTGGGGTACGCTCTCTCTCTCGCTCATGGAGATCGCCGAGTTCGTCGAGCTGAAGAGGCCGCGCTGGTCGGCACTGGAAAAGCTGCTCGACAAAGCAGAAGGCGCGGGGCTCAAGACGCTCAAGCTCGACGAGGCGCGAGCGCTGTCGCGGCTGTACCGGGGCGCGTCGTCGGACCTGCTGTGGGTGCGCTCGCGCGCGGGCTCGGCCGACGTGAACGGCTACCTGAACGACCTGGTGGCGCGCGCGTACGCGCTCACCTACCCGGGCAAGCGGGTGCGGCTTAGCGAGGTGCGCGCGTTTCTCACCACCGGCTTCCCCGACCTGATGCGGCGCGAGTGGAGGGCGTTCGTGGCCGCGGTGCTGGTGCTGCTCGCGGGTTACGTCTTCGGCTGGGTGGGCATGGTGTTCGACCCCGACGCGGCGCTCTACCTGGTCGACGAGCAGCACCTGCACCTCGACCCGGTGAAGCGCGCCGCCGAGGCCGCCAAGGAGGAGCACTCGTCGGTGCAGACCCAGGCGGCGTTCTCGAGCTTCCTGTTCACCCACAACATCGGGGTGGCGTTCTTCACGTTCGCGCTGGGCATCACCGCAGGGGTGGGCAGCGCGATCATGCTGTTCATCACCGGGGTGCTGCTGGGCTCGCTGGCGTGGGTCTATGCCTCGAAGGGGTTGATGGGCTGGTTCTGGGCGTGGATTCTGCCCCACGGCATTTCCCGAGCTCACCGCGATCTGCATCGCCGGCGCGGCGGGGTTCATCATCGCGCGGGGCATGATCGCTCCCAGGGGGCTCTCGAGGCGAGCGGCGGTGAGGCGCGAGGCGGTGACCGCGGTGAAGCTGCTGTTCGGTACGCTCGCGCTGTTCGTTCTGGCGGGGATGATCGAGGGCACCATCTCGCAGATTCACCCGCCCCGGCTGTCGGTGGAGTTCAAGGTGGGCTTTGCGCTGGTGGTGGGCTGCGGCGTCTACGCGTATCTGCTCTCGGGGCTGGTGCGGCGCCGGGTCGACCCGTGACCGGCTAGAGCACCCCGCGCGCCTTGATCTCGAGGTACTTGTTCACCGCGGCGAGCGAGAGCTCGTCGGGGCTGACGTCGATCATCTGCACGCCGCCCTGGCCGATCTTGCGCTTCATCGCCTCGCGCTCTGACAAGAGCTCGCTGGCCACCGCGTGCTGGTAGGCGACCTCGGCCTCGGCGGGTGGGGTGCGCAAGAGCGCGCTGAGCGCGGTGTCTTTCACCGAGAGGCACAGCGGCACGTGGCGGCGGGCCAGCCGGCGCAGCGGGTCGACCATGGTCGAGGCCTGGTCTTCGTCGATGAAGTCGGTGAACACGCACAGCAGCGAGCGGCGCAAGAGGCGCACGTTGAGCTCTTTGAACAGGGCGAGGTAGTCGACGTAGGTGAGGTGCGGGCGGGCCGAGTACAGCGCGTCGACGATCTTCCGGTACTGGGTGCGGCCGCCGTTGGGCGCCAGGTACGACTTCACACCGTCGGCGAACACCACCAACCCGACCCGGTCGCCGTTCTTGATCGCCACGAAGGCGAGGAAGAGGGCGGCGTTCACCGCGTGGTCGAGCTTGGTGAGCCCGTCGACGCGCGCGGCCATCGAGCGGCCGGCGTCGACGCCGATCAGCAGGGTCTGGCTGCGTTCGCTCTCCATCACCCGGGTGACGGGGCGGGTGCGGCGAGCGGTGGCCTTCCAGTCGACCTCGCGCACCGAGTCGCCCTGGGCGTAGTCGCGCAGCCGGGCGAACTCGCTGCCGCGGCCGTCGCGGCGAAGCTGGCGCAGGCCCAGGTTGACCAGGTCGAGCGCGGCGTCCGAAAGCAGCAGGCGACTCGCACCGCGCATGTCGGGGAAGACGCTGACCTGGGTCTTCGAGGTGAAGGCGACCTGCTCCGGGCTCGGCGGCGAAGTCCTGGGGCACGTCGTCTTTGAGCTGCAGCTGCGCGGCGCGCCCGCTTGGTTGATGACGTCGAGCTCGATGCGGTTCGCGACCCCGACCTGAAAGCGTGGGGCAGCTCACGCCAGACCTTCAGCGGCCTTGGCGCGCGAGGAGGAAGTCGACGCCCGCGAGGGCGAGCAGCGAGACGTCGAGCAGCAGCACGAGGGGCCAGATGCCCGGCACGAAGCCGGCCGCCATGGTCGGGCAGGGCGAGCAGGCACACCGTGGCCCAGAGGCGCGCGGAAGGGATCCAACGGGACCTCGGGGCTCCCCCCCTCGACGGCGTCGACCACCTCTTTGAGCACGTCGGCAGGCGTGGCGCCGTCGAGCTCGGCGTCGGGCGAGAGCAGCAGGCGGTGCTTGAGCACCGGGCCGGCGAGGTAGCGCACGTCGTCGGGGGTGACGAAGCTGCGGCCGCGGAGCGCGGCGAGGGCCTTGGAGGCGAGCAAGAGGTGCACGCCGGCCCGAGGGCCGGCGCCGAGGCGAATGCGCGGCGAGCTGCGGGTGGCGGCCACCAGCTTGCGGATGTAGCCGAGCACCGGCGCCTCGATGTTGACCTCTTGCAGCGCGCCGCGGGCCTGCAGCACCTGCTCCTTGGTGGTGGTCGCGCTCACGCCGGCGCGCGCCAGGTCGCCTGCGTCGAAGCCCTTGTGCACCTGGTGGAGAATCGCCTCTTCCTCGGCGTCGGCGGGGTAGCCCACGTCGATCTTGAAGAGGAAGCGGTCGAGCTGGGCCTCGGGCAGCGGGTAGGTGCCTTCGCTCTCGACCGGGTTCTGGGTGGCGATCACCGTGAACAGGGGCGAGAGGGTCGACAGCTTGCCTTCGAGCGAGACGCTGCGCTCTTGCATCGCCTCGAGCAGCGCCGACTGGGTCTTGGCCGGGGCGCGGTTGATCTCGTCGGCCAGCAGCAGGTCGGTGAAGATCGGCCCCCGCACCAGCACGAAGCTCTGCGACTTGAGGTCGAAGATGCTGGTGCCGAGAATGTCGGCGGGCATCAGGTCGGGGGTGAACTGAATGCGCTTGAACTCGGCGCTCACGCTGCGCGCCAGCGCGCGGGCCATCAGCGTCTTGGCGGTGCCGGGCACGCCTTCGAGGAGCACGTGGCCGCCGGCGATGAGGCCGCAGAGCATCAGCTCGAGGGCCTCGTCCTGCCCGACCACCGCCTTGCGGACCTCGGCCAGCGACGACTCGCGCACCTCGTTAGCCACGCGGACGGCGGCGCTGGGCGGCGCGGCGCCGAGCGGCGGGCCTGCCGGGGAGGGCTCGGGAGTCATGGCGCGCGACTTTGCGTCGGACGCGTCGACGTGGAAGCGCTTCTTGCCGCGCCAGGTGACGACGCGGCGCGCGGCTGCGCGGCGCAGCGCGCGACTTCCCGCACGTCGTCGCCGTGAACGGCGGTCGGCGGCCCGGCGCAGCGTCGAAGAGCGCCGCGGCGAGATCCGCGCGGCCGCGAGCGTGAGCGCGCCCGCGCCGCGTCTGCCCAGGCCTCGCTGCCGGCGGGCAGGCCCCAGCGACGGCGGCGAACTCGGCGCCGAGCTGTTTCAAGATCTCGGTCGCCGCGTGCCCGTGGTGCCGGCCCTCGCGGTAGAGGCGGCTGGTCGCGAACAGCGCATCGGTGCTGCCGACCCGCACGTCTTCGGGCGGCGGCCGGGGGCGGCCGAAGCGGCGCAGCGCTCCGGCCCACAGGCACACGCCGAGGATCAGCTGGGCGATGGCGAACTGCACCCCGTAGCGGGCGGCGAACGCGGCGATCGACCGATCGCCGGTGAAGCCGTGGTGGAACTCGTCGAAGACGACGGCGCCCGTCTTGCGACGCGGCGCAACAGGCGACAGCCAGAACTGCGCGTTGTCGGCCAGCGCCAGCGCCTCGTTCATCGCGAGGTGCGGCGCGCCGAGCACCACCAGCTGCCCCTGGCCGTACGGCACGATGCCGGCCACGTACTCTTTGAGCACCGAGTCTTGCAGCAGGGGTATCGACCCGGCGGGGAGGTCGAGGTAGCTGTGCACCTTCGCTTCGACGCGCTCGACCCCGGCGGTGAACGGCGAAGGCTGAGCGGGCTCCAACGTGCGCAGGCCCAGCTCGCGCTCGGCGCGCCAGAGGTGAACGTCGAGCGCGGTGAGCAGCGGGTTGTCTCTCGAGCCCCACGGCACGTAGACCACGGTGGCGCCGCCGCGAATGTGGGCGAGCAGCTGTTCGCGCTCTTTGGCGCTCACCTCGACCGCGCGGTAGCGGCCCTTCTCGTCGTCGTCGCTCTTCGTCGCGTCGTCATCTTGCGCCGTCGACGTCGGCGTCCACGCCGAAGAACGGTTCAGGCGCACCGGTCTTCTTCTCGAGCTTGTCTCGTGGCTCAGAGAGGTCGACGCCGAGCAACACCAGGTTCTGCTGCTCGTCGATGGTCTCGAAGCTCTGCTGCCCGCGGCTGACCGGCAGCTGCCAGTCTTCGGCGAGCAGGTAGAGGGCGCGCGCGCCGTCGGGCTCGCTGCGCCAGGTGCTGAGCCGGTCGGCGAAGGCTCCGCGCGCGGCACCCTTGAGCACGAACGAGCCGAGCACCGCGAGCAACAGCAGGCCGCCGATCATCACCAGCGGAAAACGGTCACGCACCTTCGGCCCCGGTGTGCAGCAGCGGCTGGGTGATGGAGCGGAAGGTGGCCCACGAGTCGGGCCTGACCTCGAGGTTGCCGTACCAGGCGAAGTCGAAGCGGCGGGTCAGCTCTTTGAACGGGGTGAGCGCCGTCAGCGGGCCCTTGAACCCACGGAAGTAGTCCCAGTTGCTCTTCGAAGGGTCGTAGTCGATGGCGCCGTCGCGGTGCAGGCGCGCGAGCAGCGCCAGGTAGAGGTTGCGAATCGCCTCGCGGAACAGGCCCTTCTTCGCCAGCTCGTCGGCGAGGCCCGCCCAGCCCTCGGGAGGGCGGGAGAGCGCGTTCATCGGGTCGGGCTCGAGCGGGGCGTGCTGCACCGCGTTCATCTCGGCCTCGACCTCGTCGTCGCCGCGGCCTTTGAGCCCGCGCAGCAGCACCCAGAGCAGCACGCCGGCGACCAGCGCCACCGCGGCGACCATGACCAGGTTGGAGAGCCCGGTCGCGAACCCGAAGTCACCCTGCGGCGAGGGGCTGGCGCGCCGCTCGCGGTCGGGCTCGAAGAGCCACTTGAGAAAGCGCTCGAGCAGGTCTCTGAACCACTTGCCGAAGCTGCTCGGGCCGTCGTCGTCGGCGGCCTTGGGGCTGTCGGTCTTGGGCTGCTCGGGAGGGTCGACGGCGAACTCCGGCCGCTCGAGCACGGCGCGGGCCTGATCGCGGGTGGCGGCGGCGGCGGCGGGCTCTTGCGCGACCTGGGAGATCTGCTTGAGGCCCCGCTCGAGCTCGTCGGCGGCGCCGTCGCACTCTTCGTCGTCGTAGGCGAGCCGCTCGATGCGCGAGACGAAGCGCGACAGCGGCGCACGGGCGGTGAGCGGCAGCGCGTCGACGGCGTCGAGCTGCTGGGGCGTGAACCGCGCGTTGAGCCCGCAGTCGTCGACCACCGCGCGCAGCCGCTGGCCCATGGCGGTGGAGACCTGGCCCGGGCGCGGCTGGCCGGGCGACCAGGTGCCCGCCCAGTCGTCGCCGTCTTGGGCGCGGGCGAGCGCGGGAGTGAGCAGCAGGGCGAGCAGGGTCACCGCGGCGACCTCGCCGCGCGGGGGACGCCGGCGGGGCAGCTGGCCCAACTGGGTGAGGAGATCGAGGCCTTCTTGGCGCACCCGCCCGTCGATCAGCAGCAGCGCCGCCGAGGCGGCACGAATCGGCTCGAACAGCGAGAAGGTGAGGGCAGCCAGGGCCGCCAGCCACACCGGGTTGTCGACCGAGGTGAAGCGGGAGAGGAAGGTGACGTCGAAGGCGAGCAGCCTGGCGGCGACGAGCAACAGCCCGTTGGCGAAGAGGTGCAGGTTCAAGCCCACCACCAGCTGGGTGAGGCCGCACAGCCTCAAGGTCGAGGCGGTGTGGCGCGCGGGGCCGAGCAGGCGGGCGCAGGTGCCATAGAGGCCGAGCAGGCTGCCGCGGCCCTTCATCACCACGGCGTAGGCGGCGAGGTGCGAGGTGAGCAGGAAGAAGCCGAGGCCGAGCGAGAAGCTCCAGATCACGGTGTTGAGCGTGAGGCAGTAGCCGGCGCAGAAGAAGAGCGCGGGGGCCCGCTTGAGCGCGGCGAGGTACGAGCGGGTCGCCGAGGGCTCGCCGCTCTCGAGGAGCTGGTGCTCGAGGTAGTGCGAGGCCGCGCCCTGCGAGAGGGCGCGGAAGAGCCAGGCCCCGGTGAATAGGGCGGCGGGTCGCAAGAGCGCGCGGTGGTGCGCGACCGCATCGACGAGCTCGAAGGTGGCGGCGACCAGCGCCGCGCCGGCCGGCAGGGTGACCGCCCAGACGCCGAGGCTGCGGCTGCACAGGCGCACCGCGGCATCGAACAGCTGCAGCGTGGTGCGGGGCCTGAGCTCGAGCGCGTGAACGGCCATGTCAGCGCCCGAACAGCGCGGCGACGCCCCAGACGAAGCCGAAGATGGCGGTGACCGAGACCAGCGCGAGGAACAGCGAGCCGGCCGACCAGTCGTTGCGCTCGATGAGCTTCTTGGCCTCGGCGAGGCGAGCGGCCAGGCACGTGGCGCAGCGGTTGATGCCTTCGAACTGGGTGGTGCACTCGGTGCAGATGACGCGCTTGCACTCGACGCAGATGCCGATGCCGCTGCGGTCGGGGTGATAGAAGCAACGTCCGGACCCGGCGATCATGCGCGCGAAAGCCTACCTTCTCTCGATGCTGCTGTGGGCGTGCAACGCCTCGGGCCACAAGGGCAGGGCCCCCCCCCCTGGCTACGACCGCGTGGACGGGGGGCAGCCCCGGGGGCCCAGCGGAGGACCGGCCTTTAGAGCTCTTCGAGGAACTCGTCGTTGTAGGTGTAGCGGTTGAGGCGCTTGAGCAGCGCCTCCATCGCCTCGAACGGCTTCACCGAGAAGAGCATCTGCCGCAGCTTCTTCACCTTCTCGTACTCTTTGAAGCTGAAGAGCTTCTCTTCTTTGCGGGTGCCCGACTGGGGAATGTTGATGGCGGGCCAGCAGCGCTTCTCGGCGAGGAAGCGGTCGAGGGTGACTTCGCTGTTACCGGTGCCCTTGAACTCTTCGAAGATGACCTCGTCCATTCGGCTGCCGGTGTCGATGAGCGCGGTGGCGACGATGGTGAGGGTGCCCGCTTCTTCGGTGGCGCGGGCGGCGCCGAAGAGGCGCTTGGGGCGCTCGAGGGCGCGTGAGTCGACGCCGCCGGTCATGGTGCGGCCGGACGACTCGACCTCTTTGTTGAAGGCGCGGGCCACGCGGGTGATCGAGTCGAGCAGCACCAGCACGTCTTTGCCGGTCTCGACCATGCGCTTGGCGCGCTCCATGGCGAGCTCGACGACCTTGAGGTGATCGGCGGTGGGGCGATCGGAGCTCGAGGCCAGCACCTCGGCCTTGATGCTGCGGCGCATGTCGGTGACTTCTTCGGGGCGCTCGTCGATCAGCACCACCATCACGTGAATCTCGGGGTGGTTGGCGAGCACCGCCTGGGCGATGCGCTGCAGCATGATGGTCTTGCCGGTCTTGGGCGGCGCGGTGATGAGCATGCGCTGCCCGCGGCCGAGCGGCGCGACCACGTCGAGCACGCGGGTGACCAGCTCTTTGGTCTGGTGCTCGAGGCGAATGCGCTCGACGGGGTCGACCGAGGTGAGATCTTGGAAGTGGGGCAGGCGGGTGGCCTGATCGAGCGGGTTGCCGTCGACGGTGTCGACGCGCTGAATGATGCCCTTCATGCCGCGCATCTGGGCCTGGGCGGTGAGGTACTGGCCGGTGCGCAGCCGCAGCTTCTGCACCAGGTTCTTGGGCAGCTCGGGGTCGTCGGGGGCGGCGAGCAGGTTGCGCTTGAGCTGCCGCAGGTACGCGTTGGGGCCCTTCACGTCGGTGTCGAGCACGCCTTCGACCGGCTGGGTGGCGGCGGGGGGCGGAGGCTGACCCGGGGGGCCCTGGCGCTGCTGGGCCTGCTGGGCGGCGAGCGCCTGCTGGTGCTGCACCCGCTGCTTGTAGGCCTCGACCTCTTGCGCGGTGAGGAAGACCTGCACCTGCTGGCCGTCGGGCTGGCTGACCATGCGGTAGGCCTGACCGTCGGGGGTGAAGAACACCGGGTTGCCCTTGCGGCGGCGGCGGCGCCGGCGCTTGCGACCCTGGCCGGGCTGACCCGGCTGACCGGGCTGACCGCCGTGCTGCTGGGGCCCACCGCCGGGCGAAGGCGCACCGCCGTCGTCGGGGCCGCCCTCATCGGGGCCGCCCTCGTCGGGGCCCTCGTCGCCCTCGTCGCCGTCGTCCGAGCCGGCGTCGTCGACGGGCGCGGCAGAGGGCGGGGCCTCGTCGTTGGGCAGGGGCGGATCCTTCGGATCGGTGGGATCAGGACTCATTGACGGCTCCGTGTTGTGGGCAGGAGGTCGAGGCGGGGACGTGTCCGAACCACCCTCTCCTGTGCCGCCTCGGGTCTTTTGACGGACCTATCGAAGCAACGTCGAAGGGATAGCAGCTTTGCGCTGCGCGCTTCAAGAAACCTGAAGGTCACTGAACCTCGAGCACGTAGCCGAGGTGGGCCTTCACGCCGGGCTCGAGCTGCCAGGCGGCGACTCCGAGGGCGCGGGAGAGCTTCTGCAGCGCGGTCGGGGCGGCAGGCTGCTCGACCTCGGCGGTCTTGAGCGCGCGGCCGTAGGCGCTGGAGTTGAGCACGCTGCCGAGCAGGCCGCCGCTGCCGCCGTAGACGACCACGTCGAGGTCGGCGCTCTCGGAGAGGTTGGCGCGCGCCTTGGCCGAGGCGATGGCGTCGGCGAGGCCGCCGAGGCGGTCGACCAGGCCGTGCGCTTTGGCATCGGCGCCGCTCCACACGCGGCCCTGGGCGACCTGGTGAATCGCCTCTTTGGTGGTGTGGCGGCTGGTCGCGGCCTCGGAGATGAACGTGTCGTAGAACGAGTCGACCCACTTCTGGGCGGCCTCGCGCTGCTTGTCGCTCCAAGGCTCGTAGAGCCCGGAGATGCCGGCGAGCTCGCCTCGGCCGATCGACACCTGGTTGACGCCCAGCTTCTCGGCGAGCTCTTTGACCGCGGGCTTCAAGTAGAAGACGCCGATGCTGCCGGTGATGGTGCCCTCGCCGGCCCAGATCTCGTCGGCGCCCATCGACACGTAGTACCCGCCCGAGGCGGCGACGTCGCCCATCGAGGCGACCACCGGCTTGCGCTTCCTGGCCTGGAGCACCGCGCGGTACATCAGGTCGCTGGCGAGGCCGTCGCCGCCCGGAGAGTCGACGCGCAGCACGATCGCCGCGACCTGGGGATCGTTGGCGGCGTTGTCGAGCGAGCGGATGAAGGTGTCGGCGCCGGCGTTCTGCATCACCCCGAGCCCGAGGGGATCTTGCGAGTCTTTGCCGCCGCTGATGGTGCCGACCACGGGAATGATGGCGAGCCGGGTGCGGAAGCCCCAGCGGCCGGTCTCGACGTCGAAGGGGCGGTAGCTGGCGACCAGCTGCCCGCCGGGAATGAGCTCGGGCAGCCGCTCTTCGAGCTGGTCGGGGGTGAGCAGGTCGTCGATGAGGCCGAGCTGCTTCGCGCGGGCCGGTGACTTGAGGCCCTCGGCGATCGCCGCGCTCCACTGCTGGGGAGTGAGCTTGCGCGAGGTGGTGATGCCGGCCTCGAGCACGCGCAGGTCGGTGTCGAGGTAGGCGTTGATGGCCTCGCTCTGCTCGGGCGACATGTCGGAGCGGGTGAACTGGTCGGGCGAGCTCTTGTACTTGCCGACCCGCGCGACGTCGAAGTGCACGCCGAGCTTCTCGGCGGCGGCACCGAAGAAGAGGACGTTCGACTTCAGCCCGTCGATGGCCATCATCGCCTCGGGCACCGCGTAGACGGAGTCGGCGGCCTAGGCGACGAGGAAGTCTTGATCGTCGCAAGAGAGGATGAGCGCCACCACCTTCTTGCCGGCGGCGCGCAGCTTGAGCACCGCGTTGCGGAGCTCTTGAGCGCGGCCCATGCCGACGCCCGAGGTCTCGACCTTGAGCACGACTCCGCGGAGGCGCGGGTCGGTCGCGGCGCGATCGAGGGTGGCGACGGTGCGGGTGTAGCGATCGGCCTCTTTGACGCCGAGCAGGCTGCCCACGGTGCCCTGGCCCTCGTTTTCGCCGAGCGAGTTGAGATCGACGAGGGCGATGAGGCCGTCGCGAATCGGCAGCGCGGGCACCTTGTCGGCGGTGACGCGCGCGAAGGCGAGGTGGTTCAGGCCCTGCGAGGCGCCGCTGAGCGCATAGCCGGCTCCGAAGTGAGGGGTGTCGAGCCGCAGGCCGAGCTGCAGGAAGAGGCCTTCGGCCGAGGTGAAGCCGTGGCTGGCGCCGGCGAAGAGGTGCAGGCCGTTGATGACCATGGCGTCGAGCGAGTAGGCGAGCCGGCTGTGGGCGGGGCCGCTCTGCTCGTCGAAGACCCAGTCGACGCCGATGGTGAGCCGCTCTTTGAAGGGGCGAATGCCGACGCCGAGGTCGAGGCGGCGGAAGAGGGTGACTCCGGCGCGGGTGGGCTGGTCGGCGTTCTTCAGCGCCGCGCCGAGCGAGAAGTAGCGGGAGAAGCGGGTCTGGACACCGAGGTCGACGCTGAACTGCTTGTCGACGGTGCCGTCGCTGAACCAGTTGAAGTTGATGCCGGCGGAGATCGCTTCTCCGCCCACGGCGAGGCCGAAGGCGGTCTTTCTGAAGTCGTTGCCGTTCTCGCGCATCCACTCGTTGGAGAGGGCGATGCCGATGAAGTCGAGCGGGTTGAGGGCGAGGTAGAGGCCGTCGTTCACCGCCTTGCGGGCGATGCTGCGCTCGTGCGCGTAGAAGAGCTCGAACATGCCGGTGTGCACGATGCCGGCGGGGTTGAAGGTCGCCGAGGTGGCGCCCGAGGAGTAGGCCGCGCCTTCGGCGAGCAGGCTGATGCCGCGGGAGGGATCGGCGTGCACGACCGCGTCGACCTGGGCGTGGGCGAGGGCTGAGGTGAGGCAGAGGAGTGCTGCAGCGGCTGAGCGCATGAGGGGCGGTGTCTAGCGCTGGTGGGTGAGCGGGGCGAGGCTTGTGTTCAGTGGCGCACTGCCTCACTTCTCTCAGTGACTCACTGCCTCACTTCGCACCCTGGCCCTTCAGATGATTCGCCGACGGCCCGGCATGGGCAGGCCAAGGTTCAGCGGTCTCGGGCAGGGGGCTGGTGGGGGTGAGGGCTACCAGTCTTCCATTCCAGTCTTGCCCTTCAAGGGGTCGCCGCTCTTGGAGCCCTTGGTGGTGCGGGCGCCGCCGCGATCGGTCTCGTTCCAATCGTCCATGCCGTGGCGGCCGTCGAGGGGGTCGGAGGAGCTCGATTTCTTTTCGCCGCCGCCTTCGGCCTGGGTCATCACCAGGTTGAGCGCGCGGCCGACCTCGCCTTTGAGCTGGCCGTACTCGTCGCCCTGAAAGTTGCTGCGCTTGGCGGCGAGGCGCTTGCCGCTCTGCAGCTCGAACAGGGCGGTGCTCATCTCGAGGCCGCCGCTGTCGTTGACCTCTTTGAGCACCACGATGACGCCGCGATCGAGGTTCAGGCTCTTGCCGATCGAGGCCATGGTGCTGCCCCCCTTGTCGCTCTTGGCTTCGACTGCGAGCTTGTCGAGCACGCCGTCGTAGGCCTTGTAGCTGGCGGTGGGAATGAGGTCGGCGCTCACCTCGGCTTCTTCGGGGGTGACCTCGACGACGGTGCCGTAGGGCTTGAAGCCCGGGCGCGCGACGCGCACCAGGTGCTTGCCGATGGGCAGGGTCTGCAGGGTGCCCGGAGTGTGGCCCTTCTCGTCGCCGTCGAGGTAGATGCGCGCTCCGGCGGGCTTGCTCTTGACCTGCACGGTGCCGCGCAGCGCGGCGTTGCGGCTGGTGGCGACCTGGGCGCGCAGCGCGATGTAGTCGGCGGGGTACTTCTTGCGGTCGAGCTCGAAGGTGGGGTTCAAGGAGAGGAGATCGATGGTGGCGATCTTCGCCTCTTCGACGTCGCCGCGGGCCTGCAGCGAGGCGGCATACATCGCCACGGCGTCGCAGAGGTGGCCGCAGACCTTGAGCGCGGCGGCGGCCTTGGTGAATTCTTTGATGGTGGCGCGGAGCTTTCGCTCGGCGTCTTCGTAGTCGCGCTTGTCGAAGGCGGCCTTGCTCTCGGTGAAGCCGGTCTCGGCGCGCTTGAGCGACGCCTCGGCATCTTCATCGGCCGGCACGGGGAAGAGGTCATCGGAGGTCTTCACCGACAGGCCGCTGTACTCCTTGAGGGCCTCGTTCATGTACGACTCGACCCGAACGCTCCACGCTTCGGCGCCCTTGTCCATCGGGACGAGGAGCACCGCGATGCGCCGCGAGGTGGGGGGAGGTGAGGCGAACGCCAGGGTCGGCAGCAGCGTCGCGATCGCGAAGACCAGGGGCTTCATGTGGGCTCTCAAGATAGTGGTTTCTCGCGGTGCGTGACAGTCGGAGCGGCCGAGCGACGTATTCATTCGAGCCAGTTGTCTGATCGCCCGTACGCCCCGAAAGGTTTCAGAGGGTCGGCCAGAACAAGCAGATCGGCCGGAGCCGCGACGGGAGCTTGTTTTGGCCGCCCTCTCAGGGAATGCCGGTGATGAAGTCGGGCCGGTGGCGCCGGTCGGTGGCGAGATAGCCGGCGCTGACGGCGCCGCCGACCACCACCACGCCGACCACGGCCCAGACCCACGGCTTCTTCACCAGCTCGGAGAAGGCGCTGGGTCGGGCCTCGACGACCATCAGGGCCTCGGGGCGCTGCAGCCAGCGGGTGATGGTCTCGGCGGCGCCGTCGAGGCCGAACTCGTCGACGTCGAACTTCACCTCGCGCAGGCGATCTCCGGTCTCGACGTCCCATACCTGGGCGTTCACGCGGGTGGTGCTGTTGACGGTGGTGGCGGTGCCGAGCACGAGGAAGCGAACCTGCAGCTGCTGAGCGAGCTGCGACGCCTGCGGCGGCAGCACCTTGGCGTCGAAGTTGTTGCGGTTGGCGAGGCGGCGCGCGAGGTCGACGGAAGCGGCGTATGCGGGCAGCGGGGTCAGCTCGAGCTTGAGCTCGGTAGACGACGAGGGTGAGAGCTCGGGGAACTTCGCCGCGGTGACGTAGCCGGGGCGGGTGGCGCGCAGGTGGTGGCGGCCGGGCAGCAGCTCGAGCGAAGGCAGCGGCGAGAGGCCGCGCGGGGCGCCGTCGACCTCGACGGTGGCGCCGGCGGGAGTCGAGCCGACCTGGGCGCTGGCCCGGGGCTTCGACTCGAGCTCGCTGCGCGCGGCGGTGAACGCCTTCTGGACGTCGGCGGCGAAGAAGCGGGGGTCGGGCTTGATGCCGGGGTCGAGGGCCGCGGCGCGGGAGAAGCTCTGGCCTGCGGTCTTGATGCCGTTCTGCAGCTCGGCGGCGCCGAGGAAGACGTAGACCTCGGCGAGGTGGTGGGCGTCGGCCTGCTCGGGGTGGTCGAGGAAGTAGGCGGCGGCCTGGGTGAGCTTGAGAATCGCCGCGTCCATGTCGAGGTTGTCGTAGGCCTCTTTGCCCTCTTTGATGAGCTGGTCGCCGGCGGCCGAGCTGGTCTTGGGCTTTGGGAACTGCTGGTCGAGGTCGAGCAGCAGGGCGCCCTTCTTCTGCAGGCGTTCGGCGAGCTGCACCTCGGCCCGGCCGGCGAGCTTCTCTGAAGTCGCGTCGTCGGGGCTCACGAACACGGCCACGTAGGGTACCGACGAGGTCTTGGCGGGCTCGGCAGACAGTGCGGTGAGCAGCGCGAGAGCGGCGAGCATCGAGCCTGACGAGCTTACGAGCGCGGCTACTTCGCGCCCAGCGCTTTGCGGACCTTCTGGAGCAGCTCGGCGTGGTTGAAGGGCTTGGTGAGGTAGAACTTGGCGCCCGCGCTGATGCCGTCGGCGACGGTGCGGGTGTCGGTCTTGGCGGTGAGGAAGATGACCGGCACCGAGCGGGTGTCCGAATGCTTTTTGATGGCGCGGGTGAAGCTCATGCCATCGAGGTTGGGCATCATCATGTCGCAGATGATGACGTCGGGCAGGCCCTGCTCGATCTTCATCAGCCCGTCGAGGCCGTCGACGGCGGGGGTGACGGTGAAGCCGTCTGACTCGAGCAGCTTGACCACGAGCTTCCGCACGTCTTCGTCGTCTTCGATGACCAGCGCGGAAGGCATGTTTTCAACTTAGCAGGCTGAATTCTTGCGGGGGTTCCGACGAGCGGTAACGTCGCCCGCCACAGACCTGTAGCAGGGCATCAAGCCCTTGGAAAACGGGGTCGAACATGGAAGACATTCTGCGTATGACTGAACAGTTGAGCATGTTCGCAGGCAGCGACGCGCCGGAGGGAAAGGCGAAGCGCAAGCGCGGCGGCGGCGGCGGCGGCGGGAAGGGCGGCGGCGATGCCGGGGCGGGTGGCGGTGGTGGCGGTGAGCTGCCGGCGAACCTGGCCGAAGAGGCGCGCCGGCGGTACCTCAACTACGCGCTGTCGGTGATCACCTCGCGCGCGCTGCCCGACGTGCGCGACGGCCTCAAGCCGGTGCAGCGCCGAATTCTGTACGGCATGTGGAACGACCTGAGCCTGACCCAGGACGCCAAGTTCCAGAAGTGCGCCCAGGTGGTCGGTCAGATCATGGGCAAGTACCACCCGCACGGCGACTCCTCGATCTACGAGGCGCTGGTGCGCATGGCCCAAGATTGGAGCCTGCGGTACCCGCTGGTCGACGGGCACGGCAACTTCGGCTCGCTCGACGGCGACAGCCCGGCGGCGTACCGCTACACCGAGTGCCGGCTCGAGGGGCTGTCGTCGCAGCTGCTCGACGAGATCGCCAGCCGCACCGTCGACTTCAGGCCCACGTACGACGGCACCCGCTTCGAGCCGATCGTGGTGCCGGCGCAGCTGCCGCAGCTGTTGATGAACGGCACCACCGGCATCGCGGTGGGCATGGCCACCAACATTCCGCCGCACAACTTAGGGGAGCTGGTCGACGCGCTGATCGACTTGATCGCGCACCCGAAGCTCGAGACGAAGGATCTGCTCAAGCACGTGAAGGGGCCCGACTTCCCCACCGGCGGGCAGATTCTCAACTCGAAGAAAGAGCTGCGCGAGATCTACGAGACGGGCCAGGGCTCGATTCGGCTGCGCGGCGAGTACAAGCTCGAAGAGCGGCCGCGCGGGGGCACCAGCATCATCATCACGTCGGTGCCCTACATGACGAACAAGGGCAACCTGGTGGCGCGCATCGGCGAGCTGGTGAGCGAGCGCAAGCTGGCGCCGCTGACCGACGTTCGCGACGAGTCGACCAAAGACGTTCGCATCGTGCTCGAGATCAAGAAAGAGGCCGACCCCGAGCTGGTGATGGCCTACCTGTACAAGCACACCGGGCTGTCGACGAACTTCAACGTCAACCTCACCTGCCTGGTGCCGACCGAGAACCGCGAGGTGGGGACACCACAGCGGCTCGATCTGAAGGGCATGCTGCGCTACTTCCTCGACTTCCGCCTCGAGGTGGTGACGCGGCGCAACCAGTTCGCGCTGGAGCAGCTCAAGAAGCGGCTGCACATCTTGGAGGGCTTCGAGAAGGTCTACGACGCGCTCGACGAGATGATTCGCATCATCCGCAAGTCGGATGGAAAAGAAGATGCGGCCAAGAAGCTGATCGCGCGCTTCAAGATCGACGACGAGCAGGCCGACGCGATCTTGGAGATGAAGCTCTACAAGCTGGCGCGGCTCGAGATTCTGGTGATCGAGAAAGAGCTCAAAGAGAAGCGCGCCGAGGCGAAGCGCATCGGAGCGCTGCTGAAGGACACCAAGGCGCTGTGGGGCGTGGTTCGCGACGAGCTGAAGGAGATCGCGGCGAAGTACATCGACAAGCGCCGCACCAAGATCGGCGGAGTCGGTGAAGAGGTCGAGTACACCGAAGAGGCGTTCATCTCGGACGAAGACTCGACGGTGGTGGTGTCGCGCGACGGCTGGGTGAAGCGCATGCGCGAGCTCAAAGACCCCACCCAGACGCGCCTGCGTGAAGGCGACGAGGTGATGGCGGTGGTGTCGGGCTCGCTGAAGCAGAGCCTGGTGCTGTTCTCGAGCGCGGGCGCGGCGTACGTGACCCGGTTCAACGACATACCGGCGTCGACGGGCTACGGCGACCCGGTGCAGAAGCTGTTCAAGTTCGACGATCACGAGCGGGTGATCGGGGCGCTGTCGCTCGACAAGCGGCTTTCGCACCCCGAGAAGATGATCGCGATCTCGAAGCGGGGCTACGGCTTGAGGTTCGCGCTCAAGCCGCACACCGAGATCTCGACCCGGGCGGGGCGTCGCTACGCGCGGGCCGGCAAGGACGACGAGATCATCGGCATCTCGGGGTGCGGCGATCGCGACCTGGTGGCGGTGGTGACCGAGAAGACGAATGCGCTGGTGTGCAAGGCGAACGAGATCAACGAGCTGTCGGGCCCCGGCCGCGGGGTGACGGTGATCAAGACCGCACCCGACGATCAGGTGATGGCGTTCTTGTGCACCTCGAAGAAAGACGCCTCGCTGGAGATCGAGACCCAGAAGGGCCGCAAGCTGACGCTGTCGCCGGGCAAGTACGGAGTGACCGGGCGCGCCGGCAAGGGCCGCGAGATGTCGAAGAAGGACAAGGTGAAGTCGATCACCCGCCCGCTCGAGCGCGTGGCGCTGCCTGAAGTCGAGAAGAAGGAGGAGAAGAAATAATGGCCAAGAGAGCCTCCAAGTACGACGAGCAGGACATCGACGTTCTCGAAGGGCTGGAGCCGGTTCGTCAGCGGCCGGCGATGTACATCGGCGGCACCGACGGCACCGGGTACCACCACCTGCTGTGGGAGATTCTCGACAACTCGGTCGACGAGGTGATCAACGGCTTCGCCGAGAAGATCATCGTCACGCTGCACAAAGACGGGAAGACCATCACCGTCGACGACGATGGCCGCGGCATCCCCACGGGGATCATGGAGAAGTACAAGAAGCCGGCGGTCGAGGTGATTCTGACCACGCTGCACTCGGGCGGTAAGTTCAAGGGTCAGAACTACGAGCACTCGGGCGGTCTGCACGGCGTGGGCAGCTCGGTGGTGAACGCGCTGTCTTCGAGCTTCGAGATCGAGATCAAGCGCGAGCAGAAGCGCTTCGAGCAGTCGTACTCGCGCGGCCTGCCGAAGACCAAGCTGAAGACGGTGGGCCCGGCGCGCGGCACCGGCACCATCATCACCTTCACGCCCGACGAGAAGATCTTCGGGGTGAAGCTGCGCTTCGACAGCGAGCTGATTCGCGAGCGGCTCGAGGCGAAGAGCTACCTGCACAAGGGCATGGAGGTCGTCTACGTCGACGAGACGCAGAGCCCGAAGACCGAGACCACGTTCAAGCACGACGGGGGCATCGCCGAGTTCATCACCAAGGTGATCGCCGAGCGGGCAACAAGGGCCTGGTGCCGCCGGCGAGCCCGGCCTTCTACAAGTCGCACGAGAACGGCATTCGGCTGGAGATGGCGCTGGCGTGGACCGAGGCCACCGACGAGTACATCAAGAGCTACGTGAACGGCATACCCACCAAGAATGGTGGCACGCACGAGAACGGCTTCAAGGCGGGCGTGGTGAAGGCGGTGCGCAACTACATCGAGACGCACGGGCTGACGCCGAAGGGCGTGTCGCTGACGGCGGAGGACATTCGCGAAGGCGTGGTGTGCATTCTCTCGACCTACGTGAGCGAGCCGCAGTTTCAGGGGCAGACCAAGGAGCGCCTGAACAACCCCGAGGTGCAGGCCCAGGTCGACAACGTGGTGCGGCCGGCGGTCGAGAAGTGGCTGAACGACAACAAGACGATCGCCGAGCCGGTGGTGGGGCGCATCATTCTGGCGGCGCGGGCGCGTGAGGCGTCTCGGGCAGCGTCGCAGGCGGTGAGCCGCAAGAGCGCGATCAGCCACAAGCTGAACCTGCCGGGCAAGCTGGCCGACTGCTCGTCGACCGACCCGGAAGACTCGAGCTGTTCATCGTCGAGGGCGACAGCGCAGGCGGCACGGCGAAGCAGGGGCGCGACCGGCGCACGCAGGCGATTCTGCCGTTGCGCGGCAAGGTGCTGAACGCCGAGCAGGCGAGCTCGGACAAGGTGACGGGCAACAAGGAGCTGCAGGACATCGTCAGCGCGCTGGGCTGCGGCATCGGCGACACGCTCGATCTCTCGAAGCTGCGGTACGGCAAGGTGTTCTTGCTGATGGACGCGGACAGCGACGGCCACCACATCTCGACGCTGCTGCTGACGTTCTTCTACCGGCACCTGAGGCCGCTGGTGAAGGCGGGGCACGTGTACCTGGCGCAGCCTCCGTTGTTCCGCATCGACATCGGGAAAGAGACGCACTGGGCGCTCGACGATGCGCACCGCGACCAGATCTTGAAGGACGCGAAGGGCAACGCGAAGCCGAACGTGATGCGGTTCAAGGGTCTGGGTGAGATGACCACCGACGATCTGAAAGACACCACGCTCGACAAGAAGAAGCGCATCGCGCTGAAGGTGGTGGTCGACAACGAGCTGGAGACCGACCGCACCATCAACGATCTGATGGGCAAGGACGTGAGCGCGCGCTTCAAGTTCATCATGGAGCGCGCGGGCGAGGTCAAAGAGCTCGACGTGTGAAGCGTCAGGACGGGAGCTTCGCCGCGACAATTGGGCTATGAGCGGTAGGTGAGTACGGGGCGTAGCGCAGCCTGGTAGCGCGCCTGCCTTGGGCGCAGGAGGTCGCGGGTCCGAATCCCGCCGCCCCGACTCTTTTTACCTGCACCAGCCGTAGGTCTCGCCGGCGGTCTTCACGCACGCGTGCAGGCCCTGCAGCCCGACCGAGTTGCAGTCGGTGTTGCTGATGCAGAGCCAGGCGCAGATGGCGGTGGTGGCGAAGGTGGGCCGCACGCAGCGCAGGCGGGCGTCGCAGCGGTAGCCGGGAACCTCATCGTCGCAGGGCACGCCTTCGGTGCCGCCGGTGTCGACCACGAGGCAGCGCAGGTCTCCCGAGGTGGTGAGCTTGCAGCCGGTGTGCGGGGTGGAGCACTGGGTGCCGCTCAGCGAGCAGGGGGTCTGCACGCAGAAGCCGATGCGGCAGTCTTCGTCGCAGGCGGAGACGTGTGAGGTGTACGAGCAGGCGCCGGTCGCGGGGTTGGTGCAGGTGCCGGTGGGATCATAGGCGGTGGCCTTGAAGTAGCCGGTGCTCAAGGTGGGCGCGTCGCAGCGGTTGGCGGGAGGGCTGATGCAGGCGCTGCAGAGGTTCTGGCCGCAGACGTTGGGGGTACCTGAGCCGCCGCAGGTCTGCTGACCGAAGCAGGCGCCGCAGTTGGCGGTGCGGTTCAGGCCGCAGCTGTCGGTGCCGCTGAAGGTGCCGCAGCTCTTCTGCAGGCGGGCGCAGAAGGTGGCATCGCTCTCGGCGGCGCAGCAGTTGCCGGTCGAGCCGCAGGTCTGGCCGGGGGCGCAGCTGCCGCAGTTGACCGTTCGCGAGGCGCCGCAGTTGTCGAAGGCGGTGAGGCTCTCGCAGGTGCGGTTCTTTCGCGCGCAGAAGGCGGCGTCGGTCTCGGGGGCGCATTGCGGGGCGCCGCCGGCGGTGCCGCCTGCCGAGCCGCCGGCTGCTCCACCTGCCGTGCCTCCGGCGGTTCCTCCTGCTGCGCCCCCGGCGCTGCCGTCGCCTCCGGCGGTGGCGGTGCCGCCACCGGTGCCCGACTCGGGGGGCGTCGAGCCGCAGCCGGCGAGGAAGACGGCGAGCAGGGCGGTGGGGGTTCTCATGGCGGGCGACCTCTTGTTTGGAGCGTTCGAGGGCGCTTGGGAGTACCCGGCCAAATCCGTCACGGGGTCAGAGCAGAGCGGGGCGGCCGTGATAGAGGCAGGCGCACGTGCCCGTAGCTCAGTTGGATAGAGCACCGGCCTTCTAAGCCGGGGGTCCCGAGTTCGAATCTCGGCGGGCACGCCTTCTTCCCCGCATTCGATTGCGCAGGGTTGGGCGTTCGCGTACGAGCCGCTGCGTCGTCGGTAAGGGAACCCGGTTGGATTCCGGGACTGCCCCGCAGCGGTGAACAGGAACGAAAGCCGTCATTCGAAGCACTGGGCTGATTTTGAGCCTGGGAAGCGACGGTCAGTAGGAGCGCGTAGGGCGCCTGTGAGTCCGAAAACCTGCCGGTGACGGAAGTGGTTTCCAAAAGCTCCGAGGGGAGCGAGAGGGACCTGCGAAAGTCGCCGTCACATCGGGTGAAGGTGTCGTCGCACGTCAGCTCTCTTTGAGCCTCGGGGCATCACCAAGGCGCCGGCCGAGGGGTCGGCAGGGGAGATGACGTGAAGCGGATCGTGTTCGGTTGGTGGGTGGTGGTCGCGGCGTGCGGGCCCGGGTCGGAGGCGATGGACGGGGGCTCGGCAGGTGGCCACGCAGGAGGCGGTGCTGGCGGCGCGGCGGGCGGCAGTGCTGGCGGCGCGGCGGGAGGAGTGGCTGGGGGGGCGGCTGGAGGTGCGGCGGGCGGGGCTGCTGGAGGTGCGGCGGCGGAGCTGCTGGAGGTGCGGCGGACCCGTGTCTGGCAGCGGTGCACCACCCGTTGGTGGGCACGCTGGTGGCGACGGCTTCGGCGCACGTGGCGACGCAGTCGGCGACGGTGCCGGCCGAGCTGGTGGGCATCGCCGAGCAGGGCTCGGTGGTCTACGGCCTGTTCGACGACTTCAAGGTGAAGCCGATGGGGGCGTTTCCCGCGCTGACTGCGGGAGCGTCGCTGGTCGACGTTCGCGCTCCGACGGACCGCACCGGCAACGAGTACGCGGGCTTCATCGCGTCGAACGGCCACGCGCTGATCTCCGGCTACACCAGGTTCACCGCGGGGTACCCGGGCAACGTCGCGGTGGTGCAGGTGGACGCGGGCGTGCAGTACGTGAACGCTCCGGGCAACTTCACCGCGGCGGGGTTCTCGGAGGGCTTCGTGGTGAACGGCACGGGGCTCGGCACGCTGTCGCGCACCGCGCTCTTCGCGCTGAACACCACCGACGGGGGCATCTCGCAGCTGGCGGAGATCGATGCCGGCACCAAGGCAGACGGAGGCGCGGTCGGCGCGAACAGCGGCTTCACTGCGGTGACGGGGTCGCAGGTGCTGCTGCTCGGCTACTTCTCGGGCGCCGACTTCGACAACTCCGTCTATGCGGCGCCACCATTGCTGTACACGCCGGCGGTGCAGTCGGCGCTGCCGTTCGCGCTCGAGCGGGCGGCGCTGGTGGCGAAGGGTGACGACATCGTGGGGGTGAGCGGGTTCGGCAACGACGCGCTGATCGTCCACGGCAGCTACCAGACGAGCGGCACCTACGACGCGTACACCACGAAGATCGAGCGCGTGCCGCTGACGCTGGGCAGCCTCGGGGTGACGGTCGGTGCGCCGGTGACGCTGTTCACTTCGGCCGATGAGTGCACGAGCGTGCTGTTCACGACTCCGTCGGGGAGCGACGTGCTGGTGGGCATCAAGGACAAGAACGGCCGCCGGGTGGTGAGGCTGACGCCGTGATGCGGGCGCTCGGGGTCGGGTGGCTGCTGATGGCCTGCGGGGCGCCGACGTTGGGCCCTGACGGTGGCGCTGCGCCGCCCGACTCAGGGGCGCCGGTCGATTCGGGCGTGGTCGATGCTGGCGTGGTCGATGCGGGGCCACCGAACCCGTTCGCGGATTCGGTGGTGTCGTTCATGCCGGGGGCAGGGGCGGGGTTCGGGCAGAGCCAGCTGCCCGACGTGGTGCTCGGGCCGCCGCACGGAGAAGGGGCGAGCACGGGCTCGCTCGAAGTGCTGTCGCTGGGCAACGGCGGGAGCATCGTGCTCGAGCTGACCGACGTGGTGCTGGTCGACGGGCCGGGCGTCGACCTGCTGGTCTTCGAGAACGCCTTCGCGGGGTACCTCGAGACGGGCGTGGTGGCGGTGAGCGACGACGGGGTGAGCTGGTTCGAGTGGCCGTGCGCGGCGGTGGTCGATGGAGGAACGGCGGGGTGCGCGGGAGTGGCCTCGGTGTATTCGGCGCCGGAGAACGGCATCTCGCCGACCGACCCGGCGGTGGCAGGGGGAGATGGGTTCGACCTGGCCGACCTGGGAGTGGGTCGGGCGCGGTTCGTCAGGGTGCGCGATTCAGGGCGGAACACGTATGCGCCGCCTGGGGGAGGGTTCGATCTGGACGCGATATCGGTGGTGAACGGGGTGCCCCGGTAGACGGCGTCAGGAAGCGGAGTGCGCGCTGTCGTTGACGGTCAGCACGCTGCACGGTACACGCGGTGCCGTCTCACGGCGGCCATAGCTCAACTGGCAGAGCACAGGACTGTGACTCCTGGGGTTACCGGTTCAAGCCCGGTTGGTCGCCCTCGTTATACGCAGCACCACGAAGGCAAGCGCCTATAGCTCAGCTGGATAGAGCATCGGCCTTCGAAGCCGAGGGTCGGGGGTTCGAATCCCTCTGGGCGCACTGGCGGCGAGCGAGAGCAGGCGCGCGGTGCCTTCGCCGAATCAGCGCCCCAGCGATGACCGCATTGCTGAGTGAGGTAGGACATTTGGCCGACGCAACAGCAGGTTGCCAAGAGCCGATAACGAGTATGTACTGCGTTGGCCTACATCGTCCTCCTTTCTCATTGAGGTCTCATGGCTCGTTCGTCACCTGTCGCTCACGACTCGCCCTCAACCGCTGAAGTCGACTTGGCTCGACGTCGACTCGCGATCCGTGCTGGTCGGGAACAGGGCGTGATTCCACAAGCAGCCGTCATCAGCCCCGCAGCTCGAGCGGCTTCCGATGGGCAGCTGGCCAATTCCGCCCGAATTCAGGACGCTTATGCGGAAAATCGCGACGTCGAAGCGTATCGCCGGTCGTTGCAGGGCCAAGGCATGAGCCCTGAAGAGCTTCGCCGAAGTGAGAACCAGTTCCGCGAGGCCATGGGCTATACGCCGGCCGGAGAACAGCAAGCGTTCTATCTCCGCGAGCTTCTTTAGGGTCGATGAGCGTCTGCTGGGGAAGCCGACGCCTCCGCCACCGAAGTTGAGCTGGGAAGGCCTTCGAATTCCTCCGGCGCGCTGGCGGCGAACGAGGCTCACGTGAGCTGGACGCGCGCGGTGTAAGCCAGAGGAGCGGGTGACCGAATGCGAATCGTCGCATCAAATGGGCGCGCACCGACCCGTGATGCGGGGGGGCGTCGAGCCCGGCAGACTTCGCCTCGCGAGCCGGTGAGCGCCGACGCGACCATCGACGCGTTCGAAGATCACCCGAAGCTCGCCCGCGCGATGACCCACCAGCTCGAGCGGGCGCTCGAGCGCAACAAGGGGCACGGCGGGGTGAGCCTGAGCATCTCGCAAGGCGGCAAGCCGCTGTTCGAGGGCGCGATCGGCCACACCGACGCGACGCACCTGCGGTCGATGAAGGTGTCGACCCCGTTCGACATCGCCTCGATCACCAAGACGTTCACCGCCACGATGACCCTGAAGCTGGTCGAGCAGCGCCGCCTCGAGCTCGACACCCCGCTTCGAGAGCTCCTGCCCAGGGCGATGGTCGACGGGTTCGACGAGAAGATCACCGTGAGGCAGCTGCTGTCACACACCTCGGGCCTGCCCGACTATTGGGCCGACCGTCACTTTCTCCAGGCGTTCGACAAGAACACGCAGCGCCGCTGGGCGCCGGCCGAGCTGCTCAGCTACACGAAGAGCAAGGGCCGCGTTGCGAAGCCGGGGGCGAAGTTCCACTACTCGGACACGAACTACGTGCTGCTCGGTCTGATTCTCGAGCGGCAGCTGGGCCAGCCGCTCGAGCAGATCTTCGCGAAGAACTTCTTCGAGCCCCTGGGCATGACCGACACCTTCTTCTCGCACGGCCGCTCGCGCGCGGTCGACCCGGCCCAGGCGCACCGGTTCGAGAAGAGAGATGACGTCTTCGGCCGCCCCCACCAGAGCGCCGACTGGGCCGGCGGAGGCCTGGTCAGCAGCAACCGCGACCTGCAGAAGTTCTTCACCGCGCTGAGCGCGGGGCGGCTCTTCGACTCACCCAAGACGATGAAGAAGCTGCTCGAGCACGCGGTGCCGACTGGAGATGAAGACGTCTCGTACGGCCTCGGAGTCTTCGAGGTGGACCTCGGCAAGCGCGGGGCGCTGTGGGGGCACGACGGCCACGGCAACGCGTTCGCCTATTACTGGCCCGAGAAAGACGTGCTGTTCACCGGCACCTTGAACCAGACCGAGAACGACTGGTGGCCGATGGTCGAGAAGGCGATCTCGACGCTGTCGTGACCTGCGGCCGCGAGGCCGCCGGCTCACTCGACCGCGAAAGAGAGCGCCGCGCCTTCGACGGTCACGGTGCCGCGCACGCTGGCGCTCGGGGCCGGCGCCTGCACCTGGATGAAGCCGCCCGAGTACGCGTCGGCGATGCGCTCGAAGAGCACCGGCAGCTCGCTGCTCTCTGAGAACGTGGCGAAGCCGCCGGTCTCGGAGGCGAAGAGCCGCAGGTCGCGGTACGCCTTGCCGGCGAGCAGCGGCAGCACCCCACCGTCAGAGCGCCCGTAGCCCACCACGTCGACCGAGACGCCGGCATCACGCGCCGCCGCCAGCGCCGCGACCAGGCTCTTGGTCGAGTTGGTGTCTTCGCCGTCGGACACCACCAGAATTCGCCCCGGAATCGCGCCCGCATCGGCGAAGAGCCGCTCGCCCGCCACCGTCGGCGCTACGTCCCACACCGAATCGTAGAGCACCGTTCCTCCAGCGCCCCTCAGCTTCTCGGTGCCCTTCAAGATGTCTTCGGTGAACTGGGTGTAGCCGGCGATGTGGTGCGCCCCGAAGTACGGCATCGACGGGCTCAAGCCGAAGTCGAACAGCCCGATGTGCCACAGCGGGGCGTTGCGCGCGAGCCGAGTGACGAGCGCCCGCACCGCCTCGGACCGCTTGTTGTCGGGGTCGGTCGGGCACCCGGTACACACCGACGGGTCGACGACGTTCGAGCCCGAGTCGTCGACGATGATCGCCAGCACGCCTTCGGGTGCCCCGGCCGTCGCGCTGCGTGCGTCGATGCTGCACGTCGCCGGTGCGCAGCTCAGCGAGACCGACTGCGGGTCCAACGCGGCCGGCTCTCCGTGCGAATCGAGCCCGGTGAGCCACACCGCGAAGCGGTCGAAGCCCGCATCGAGGCCCGGCACTCCGCCGTCGGCTCGCAACGAGATGAGCGGCTGGGCGCCGAGCAGCTGCGGCCCGGTGGCCGGCGTCGAGCCATCAGGCGACCCCGACATCGAGCCGCCGCACGCCACGCAGGCCAAGAGCAGGCTCGCGCGCTTCACCGGCACCCCGCCGGCATCATGCCGCAGGTGCTGCTGGCCGAGAGCGCCGGGCAGGGTTTGTCGTTCACCCGGTTCGCGTCGGTGGGGCAGGCCTGGCAGCACGAGAAGAAGCCGACTCCGGGGAGCTTCTTGCCGTTGCAGTCGTAGTCGACGATGCCGTCGCAGGTGGTGCAGCTCATGTTCACTCCGATGCCGCCGTGGCACAGCGCCAGGCTCGGGCACTCGATGTTCTCGAGCTTGCGGTCGAGGCCGCACGCCCGCCGGGCGCCGTCGTAGCTGGCGCAGCGCACGCAGTCTTTCGACGCCGACCCGCTCGAGGGGCCCCGCGCGACGCAGTGGGCGCAGTAGCGCGCGCAGTTGTAGATGGGGTCTTCGCCGTCGTCGTGGTGGTCGTCGCGAGGCACTCCGGCGTAGTGCGACAGCTCGTGCATGGTCACCGCGCACAGCTGGTCGGGGGTGAGCGTCATCAGCGAGTTGGGGTTGAAGTTCATGCGGGCGGCGGAGTTCCAGAACCCTTCTTCGGTCGAGGCGTCGGCGCCGCCGCAGGGGTTGCCGCAACCCACCTTGAGGGACTTGCTGGCGAGCGCCGCCTGCACGCGGTTGGCGAGCTCGGGGTTGCTCTGTTGCACGCAGTTCTTGAGGCGATCGCGTGCGCACTGAAGCGCGTCGTTCAGCTTGGTCGTCTGGGTGGGGTTGCAGGCGGCGGGCCCGCTGGTCTGCAGCTCGATGCCCTTGGTGCCCCCGATGAGGAGGTTGTCGCTGGGAATGTTGTCGGCGCCTTTGCAGCCGGTGGCCGCGCCCTGATCTGCCGAGACCGGGAGCGTGAAGCGCGCGAGCTCGAGGAAGCCGCCGTCGGTGAGCACCGCCTGCTCGACGACCTCGATGCCGCCGTCGTCGACCGGGTGCTCGGTGCGCACGCGCTCGAAGGTGCGGTTGTGATCGGCGTCGTACTGCACGACGCGATCTCCAGTGGTCTCGCTGTCTTCGATCTCGACCGGTATGCCGGCGTTCTGGAAGTAGATGGTGACCCGCTGGTGGGTGGCGGAGCGCTCGACCATCGCAGCGCGGTGGCCGCCCGCGCCTTGGATCATCCACCGGGTGGTGCCGTCAGGCAGGTGCGCCACCGTCACCTCGTTGAGGCCATCGAGATCGAGATCGGCCGCCTGCCCGAGCTGGGCCTTGGCGACCTGCACCAGGAACTCCTTGGTGCCGCCGTCGACTTCGGGGAGCACGCTCCAGCCGCCGAGGTCGATGCGCGGTACCACCGGCCCGCCGCCGTCGGGCTCGTCGCCGCCGTCGGGCAAGGTGCCCGAGCGGTTGCTGCATGCGGCAGACACCACCAGCAACGACAGGAAGAGGGTTCGCATGCTCAATGGGCCGGGTTGGAGAGAGTGAAGCGCTGCAGCTCGATGTAGCCTGCATCGCTCAGTTGCTCTTCAATGACCAGAATCGTCGAGTCTGCCTGCAGCTGCTCGCGGCGCCGGCGCTCGAAGGTGCCGTCGTGGTTCTCGTCGAAGAGGGTGGTCGCGCCGAAGAGCGTCTGCTCGCGCACCGAGCTGGGACGCGTGGGGTCGAGGCCGAAGATGGCTTCGAACTGGCGGTCGGGCCAGCGCTCGAGCACGGCCGCGGGCCCGCCGTCGCTGGTGAGCAGGACCTGTCGCTCGCCGCCCTGCGGCTCGGCCAGGTGCGTGCGGAAGCGGTCGAAGTCGGGGCGCTTGGGGGCGCAGGCGACCAGCAGGGTGCAGGCGAGCAGGGTGCGCATCATGCGCGAAGCTTGTACGCCAAACCGGTAGCTCGCGCCGTGCTGCGCGCTGATTCAACCCGCCAGCCTACGGCACGGTGAGCGCTGCGGCGGCGGGGGCCAGGTCAGCGCCGAGATCGCTGGCCGACAAGCTCACGGTTCCCGACGCGGCGCGCACCGAGAGCAGCACCGCGACCTCACCTGCCGGCACGGTCACCTCTCCGAGCGCGGGGCCGGTGCAGTCGGCGGCGTAGAGCCCGGCGGTGCCCGCATCGACGGCGACGCGCACCGGCCGCACCGCCTTCGCCAGCCCGCCATCGAACGTGTCTTCGAGCTGCAGCCGCAGCGGCGCGCACCGGCCCGCGGCGGGCGCGACCGGCAGCACCCAGCTCAGGCGCCCCGGTGCCGGGCCTGAGACCGTGAGCGCGAAGTTGTCGTGCTTGAGCTGGCCCACCCAGCGGTTGTCCATCGCGGTGGCTCCGAGCGCCACGGCGCCGATCTTCGCCCCCGACCAGTTGCGGCTCACCGCGCAGCGCGTGCCGTCGACCCGCAGCGTTCCGGTCGCTCCGCTCGAGCCCATGCGCTGAAACACCAGGTCGACCTGGTGCCAGGCATCGAGGCCCCACAGCCCGGCGATCTGGCACGACGTCACGTCGCTCACGTCGGCCGACTGGAAGATGATGTCGCCGCGCGTCACCAGCTCGCCCGCCACCGAGGCCTGCACCTGCCCGCTGTACACCGTCACCGGGTGCGGCCCCAGACGGTCGACCGCCGACAGCCAGACCTGCACCCGCACGTAGACCTCGCCCGTCAGATCGGCCAGGTCTTGGGCGACGAACTTGCCGTACTCCGCGGCGCCGTTGGTCGCGCTGGTGTCGTTGAGCACCAGCCCACCGCCCGACCGACCCGCGCCCGCCACGATGCCCAGGGTCTGCCCCGGCGCGTCGTCTTTCTCGATGCGATCCCACTTGCCGCCGTCGCTGGTGAGCAGCGCCCCCTCGAAGTCGTCTTGCAGCGCCACCGAGGCATCGCGCACCGCGCCCAGCGGCGGCAGCGTGCCGGCCCACCCCGCGTCGAAGCCCCCGTCGAACGCGCCGCCCGAGCCGCCGGCCCCGCCCTGGCCTCCGCCGCTCTGCCCGCCGCCGCCCCCGCGGCCTCCGCCGCCCGAGCCTCCGCCACCGTCGCAGGCTCCGCACCGCCCCGCCACGCAAGTGAGCCCCTGCGGCGCGCACTCGTCGTCCGAGCTGCACCGGGTGCACTCGAGCGACACCTGTGCCGGGCAGCCAGCGAGACACAGTGCGATGATTGCGAGGGAGCGCTTCACGGCGGGGGCAGCGAAAGCTACCGCGCGCCGCGGGCGTTCAGGAACCCCGTTCACGCTTCCTCGGCTCGATGCCGTGGCGCTGCATCAATCGGTAGGTCTGGCTGCGCGACAGGCCCAGCTGCTGGGCGGCCTGGTTCACGTCGTATCGGTGCTGCTCGAGCGCCGCGACCAACAGGCTCTTCTCGACCTCGCCGATCACCTTCGAGCGGGCGACCACCGGGGCGGGCCCGGCGCCGCCGGGGCTCAGGTTGAGCTCGTACCGCTCGACAGCGTTCTTCAGCTCGCGCACGTTGCCCGGCCACTCGGCGCGCTCCCAGGCGGCGAGCGTCACGCCGTCGAGCGTGATGCCGCGCTGCGCGGCGAAGTGCTCGGCGAGCAGCCGCACATCGCCGGCGCGCTGGCGCAGCGGCGGCACGTCGATCACCGCCACCGCGAGGCGAAAGTAGAGGTCTTCGCGGAAGCATCTCTCTCGCACCAGCTTCTCGAGGTCGTGCTGGCTCGCGCTCACCAGTCGAAAGTCCGACTCGCGGGGCTTGTCGTCGCCCAGCCGGGTGTACTTGCGGGTCTCGAGCACCCGCAGCAGCCGCACCTGGGCCTCGGCGGGCAGCTCGGAGACGCCGTCGAGGAACAGGGTGCCGCCGTCGGCGAGCTCGACGGCTCCGGCGCGGTTCTCGGTGGCGCCGGTGAAGGCGCCCTTCTTGTGGCCGAACAGCTGCGAGTCGAGCAGCTCTGCCGAGGCGTGCGCGCCGTCGAAGGTGATGAACGGCCCCGGGCCGCGCGAGCCGGCGAGGTGCAGCGCGCGGGCCGCCGCCTCTTTGCCCGAGCCGGTCTCTCCGCGCAGCAGCACCGGCACGTCGGTGGCCGCCACCCGCTTGAGCTGCGTGCGGTGCTCGCCGAACGCCACCGACGCGCCTTGCAGCCCGTCGATCACCGGCCCGCCGTCGGCGCCGGCGTCTGCGCCCGCCACGAAGCGAACCAGCGTCTTGCCCAGCCGCACGGTGGCGCCGAAGGGCACCATGGCGTCGGTGACGCTGGCGCCCAGGTACCAGGTGCCGTTGCGCGAGCCGAGATCTTTGACCCGCACCCCACGTGGCGTCGCCTCGAACGACGCGTGCTTTCGCGACACCGTCGCCTCGGCGATGACCACGTCGACGCTCGGCTCGCTGCCCACCACCGCCGGCCGCTCGGACAGCACGTGCCGCGACGCCACCCCCTGGCCCGAGAGCACCTCGCACACCACGCCGCCCTGCTGGGCCCGGGTGGCCTGGGTGACGGTGCGGGTGCGCGGGTCGCCGTTCATCGCGCCGGCAGCGCCTCGTTGAGCTTGTACTCTTCGCCCGCGCCCAGCTTGAGCTTGCGCTCGACGGTCTGAAAGCCGGGGTTGGTCAGTCGTACCGTCACCGAGGGCGAGGTGACGGGCACCCTCGCCAGGGGCGTCTGCCCGATCTTTCGGCCGTTGATCTCTACGTTGGCCCACGGGCGCGCCTGCACCGACAGGTACGCCGGAGGCTGCAGGCGGCCCGTCGACCTGCGGCTGCGCCCCACCTTTGAGGCAGGGCCCGCCGGCGCCTCGGTCTCGGGCTCGTCGCTGGCTTCGGCCGCCGGTTCGGGCTCGGCTTCGACGGGTGCGGCCGACGGGGCCTCGGCGGCCGGCGCGGGCGGCGCGGCCTCGACCACCGGCGGCGGCGTGGCGACCACTCGGGGCGGCAGCTTCACGCCGTGCACGCCGACCCCCACGCCGATGGCGGTGAGCAGCACGCCGAGGCCGCCGAGCAGCACCATCGCCCGCTGCCGCACCGGCAGCCGGCCCAGGCCGCGCGCCGGCGGCGGGGCCGCCACGCGGGGAGGCTCGGTCGGCTCATCGACCATGGTGGCGGTGCCGAGCTCGAACGGCGCGGTGTGCAGGGTGACGGGCGCCGCGGGCGGAGGGGCCGAGGCGATGAGCCGGGCGAGCGCCTCTTGCCTCGCCTCGAGGTCTCCGCGAGGAAAGGCCTCGAGCATCGCAGCCGCGCTCGCGAAGCGCTGCGACGGCTCGGCGGCCATCGCGCGGTCGATGGCCGAGGTGATGGCCTGGGGCAGGTCGGGCCGCAGCGTGGCGAGCGGCACCCGCTCGTGGCGCACGATGGCCGAGATGGGGTCGGAGTCTGTTGCCGAGGGAAACGGCGACTTCAGCGCGGCCAGCCGGTACAGCGTCACCCCCAGCGCGAAGAGGTCGCTGCGCACGCTGGCGCTCGCGCCCTTGTAGAGCTCGGGCGCGATGTAGGCGAGCTTGCCGCGCACCTCGCCTGGGGCGGTGTTGCTCTCGGCGCCGCGCACCTTGGCGATGCCGAAGTCGGTGAGCTTCACCTCTCCGCGCCGCGACACCAGAATGTTGCTGGGTGAGATGTCGCGGTGAACCAGCTCGAGCGCCGAGCCGGTGTCGTCGGCCAGCGCGTGCGCGTACCGGAGCGCCTCGAGGGTCTGCCGCGCCACCAGGCACAGCACCTCGAGGTCGGCCCTGCGGCCGGTGCGGTGCAGCGTCTTGATGACGTCGCCGAGCGTGACGCCATCGACGAGCTCCATCGCCAGAAAGTACCGGCCGTCGATCATGCCGGCGTCGAAGACCTGCACGATGTTGGGGTGGGTGAGCCGGGCGGCGAGGCGCGCCTCGGCCAGAAACAGCCGCACGTGGCGCTCGTCGTCGACCAGGGTGGGGAGCATGATCTTCAGCGCCAGCGGCTTTCGAAAGTCTCCGACTCCGGTCTGTTCGGCGACGAACACCTCACCCATGCCTCCCGAGGCGAGACGCCGGCGCAGCAAGTAGCGACCGAAGGGCTGGGGCTCGACCACCGCCCGCTACTTTAGCGGCTCACGGCGGGGCGACCAGCACCGCCACCACCGCCACCGCCACCGCCACCACTCCGAACGTCCACCCCAGCGCCGCGTCGCGCGAGGTGGCCGAGTTCCAGGCGTTGACCTCGGCCGCGCGGTCGAGCGGCGGCGCCTGCCGGTAGCCCAGGTAGAAGAACGACGCGCTCAAGACCGCCGACACCACCGAGGCGCCGGTCGCCACGTACGCCGGCACCCGCGAGCCGCCGCTCGAGCCCGAGGCCGGCGGCGCGGTCACCTCGACCGCCTCGTGGGCGCCGGCTCGAGAGCCGTGGCCACCACCGCGCCCTCTACGGGCAGCTCGAGGTGCGCGAGCATCGCGCCGTTCGAGTCGAGCGCGTCGAACAGCAGCCGCTGCGCGTGGACGGTGGGCGTGGCCGAGTACACCCGCTCGGTCACCAGCGGGGCGGGCGCCTCGACGAGCGCGTCGGGGGTGGCCTGTAGAAAGCGCAGCCGCTGCACCAGGCTCCACGGGTCGAACACGGTGACCGTGACGTGCGGCCCCTCGCGCGTGGAGCTGAGCTTCACCGACGGCGGCGGCCACACCGACCGCTTGGCGCGCTCGAAGCACTCGCGCACCTTCGGCGCGGCGGTCGGAGCGGGCACGTACGGGTCTTCGCGCAGCAGCCGCGCGTAGGTACGCTCGGCGTCTTCGCGACGGCCCATCGCCAGCAGCGCCTGCGCCCACAGATCGAACGCCTCCCGCAGCTCGTCGCGGCTCAAGCCCGGCTGGCCCACCGAGATCTGCATCGCGCGCGCGGGCCGCGTCGAAGTCGAGGTTGGCGAAGTGCTTCCGCCCTCTTCGAGGTACGGGTTGCTGGCCAGGGCCATGAGCATCACCGCGACGAGCACGCGAGTAGAATTCTAGCCCACGCTCAGCCCAGCGCGGGGCCGGTATAGAAGACCGGCAGGGCGGTGCGGCGGCCGGCGGTCGCGGTCCACATCGCCTGGTCAGCCCGGCCGGCCATGGTGTTGCCGGTGTAGAGGCCGAAGCCGGCGCTGCCCGCGCGCTCGTAGTCGGTCGACGACAGGCCCATCGCGTTGAAGAGCGTGACCAGCAGGTTGTTGAGCGGCATGCCCACGCCGTTGGCGGAGAAGTCGATGAAGTTGCCCGCTGCCAGGGCCCCGCCGCCGCGGCCGCCGACCACGATGGGCATGTCTTTCGGGGTGTGCGAGTCGGCCGAGTTGCCGCAGCCGTACTGCATGCTCCAGTAGACGATGGAGTTGTCGAGCAGGGTGCCCGAGGTGTCGGAGATGCCGTCGAGGAAGCTGCAGAACCAGCCGACGTTCGCCGCGAAGCCGCGGAGGTCGGCCATCATGCCGCCCGCCACGTTGGTGCCGTTCATCGCGTGGTGCTCGGTGTGGCGGGTGTCGTAGCCGGCGCTCATGCCCAGCATGACGCTGCCGACGCGGGTGAGATCGCAGGCCATCGCGGCGGCGAGCACGCGCAGCTGGGTGCGCACCAGCGCGTCGGCGCCGTTGCCCGGCTCGGCGCCGGGGGCGGCGCAGACCGAGGGCATCATCTGGGTCGCCTTCACGTCGCGCTCGAGGTCGTCGATCAGCGCCAGGTAGGCGTCGAGGCGGCGCTTGTCGTCGACCGAGATGCGGGGCCCCGCTCGCACCCGCAGGTAGTCGGCGTGCACCGCCTGCACCAGCGAGACCTCGCGCGCGTCGGTCGACGGCATGTTCGCGACGCCGAACGAGCTCATGAAGACGCCGAGCAGGCTCGAGGTGCTCTTCAGCGGCGAGAGCATCTGCAGGTTGTTCGAGGCGTTGCGCTGCCACGAGAACGAGCGGTTGCCCGAGTAGTCGTCGCTGGTGAGCGGGTTGATGTTCACCAGGCGGCGCGCCGAGGGCTGGGGGGCGGCGTAGACCTTGGCGCTCTTCGACAGCACCACGTCGATCGACTCGTTGCCGGCCTGGGGCGGGTAGCCGTCTCCGTCGAGGCCGGGGGCGTAGCCCGAAGCGGTGGTGGTGAAGCAGTACTGGTGGTTCGGGTTGTTCACCGGCACCTCGAAGCCGCGCAGCACGCTGACCTTCGAGCGCACCGCGTCGAACGCGTTGCCGAGAATGGGCGAGAGGGCGCCGCTCACCGAAGAGAGGGCGCGGGTGCGCACGTTGGCGGCCGCCTGGGTGGCGCCGGTGAGGCCGCCGTAGAAGGTCGCGGCGGTGGGGCCGTAGGGGTTCATCAGCTGCACGTAGCGGCGCGGTGGAGCGCCCAATGCGTGCGCGCGGTTGGGCAAGAGCGAGGTGAGCGCGGGGAGGGTGAGCGCGGCGCCACCCAGACCTTTGAGGAAGAAGCGTCGGTTCATGTCGGGCCTCACGGAGCCAGTCGGAAGAAGGTGTCGTCGGCAGAGATGAGATCGGCGAGCACGTCGCGCAGCGAGCCGCTCTTGGCCGAGGCCTCGGCGGCGGCGAGCGCGCAGCCGTCTTTGGCCGAGTCGAGCGCGCTGCGGCGCAGGTACTCGAAGGCGCGCTGGGTGAAGCAGGCGCGGGCCTGCTGGCTGTCGGCGAGGGCCCTCACCAGCTCGGTGGAGTCGAGGATGCGCGAGGGCCCGCCCACGTAGTCGAGCCGCGGCAGGTCGACGGTGGTGTCGATGGCCTGGGTGCGGGTGGGGTTGCCGCTCGAGTCGAAGCGCTGCTCGGCGGTGCGGCGCATGCCGGCCTGGTCGTAGGCCTCGAACGGGAAGCCGGCGGGGTTGATGAGCGTGTGGCAGCCGGCGCACGCGCCGTCGGCGGTGAGGGTGGTGACGCGCTCGCGGTTGGTGAGGCCATCGAGGTCGCCGACCTGCATCTGGCGCGCGGCGACCAGGGCCGGGTCGGGAGTGCCGAGCGAGGTGCAGAGGAAGAGCTTGCGCACGTGGGCGCCGCGCAAGATGGGGCTGGTGCGCTCGGCGTTGCCGGCGAGCAGCGCGGGGCGGTGCAAGAGGCCCGGGTGGCTGGGGGCGCTCTGGGGGGTGCACTGGGTGGTGGGGGCGCCCACGAACGAGAGGCTGCGAATCTCGAGGGTGCGGCCGGGGGCGGCGTTCTTGAAGTGCAGGCCGACCTTGGCCGCGGCCCCGGCGGCGAGGTTCACCGTCGCGGTGAGGGTGCGGGCCCCGGCCGGGGCGCTGTACGCGACGATCAGCGGCGCGTCGTCGAGGTTCACGTCGAGGTCGAGGGGCACGCCGTCACCCGAGGTCGCGACCACGTCGAGGCGCAGCTGGGTCGAGGCGTTGGTGAGGCGGCCCGAAGGGAGCTGCCAGACGAACCACCCCGACTGGGTGAGGGTCTGCGCGGCGGGGCCGGCGGTGCTGCCGTCGGGGTGAAAGAAGGCGGTGGCGTCGTTCCACCCCAGGGAGATCGGCGCCTGAGACTGCCCGCAGGTGAGCGAGAAGACCTTGGCGAGGCGCTCGCTCTTGGGCACCGCGAGGTCCGAGGTCATCAGCTGCGCGAAGGTGCCGTCGCCGCTGTCGAAGAAGACGCGCTCGGCGAAGTCGAGGGCCTCGGTGCGCAGCTCGGTGTTGAGGCCTTGGGTCTCGAGGCCGCGAAAGCGGGCGAGCGGGGCGAACGGCTGGGCGACGTCGCCGAGCTGCATGTAGTAGCGCATCAGGTCTCTCACCCGCGCGTGGCCCGGCGCGGTGGCGAGCAGGCGCAGCACGTGGGGGCGCACCTGGGCGGGCGTGGCGAGCGCTTTGGCGCGCGCGGCGGCGAGCAGCGCGTCGTCGGGCGTCGAGGCGGTGGTGAGGTACGAGATGCGGCTGGCCACCTCGAACGGGGTGAGCCTGAGCCGGGGGCCGTCGACGGTGCCGCGATCTTCGAAGTGAAAGGCGAGGGTGGGCGCCTGCAGCAGGCGGCGCACCAGGTAGCCGAGGCCGGCTTCGTCGGCGCCGCTCGACTTGTAGAAGGCGAGCAGCTCGCCGACCTCGGTGGGGTCGAGATCTCTGCGCCAGACCCTGACGCCGAAGCCGGCGATGATGCCCTGCACGCAGGCGTCGGTGAGCGCCTGGGTCGAGCAGGTACCGAGCACGCGCGCGCGCTCGGTGGGGTTCTGGAGCAGCACGGTGGCCGAGCGGTTCGCGGCGGTGGAGAGCGCTCCGACCCAGGTGGCGGGCACCGCGTCGGAGACGGTGCTGAGCGTCTGCAGATCGTCGACGGGCAGCCCGCTGAGCGCGCCGGCGACGGCAGGGTCTTGAGCGACGGTCGCGCCGACCAGCGCCGACCAGGTGTTGATGAGCTCGGTGCGGGTCATTCGCCGCAGCGAGGCGAAGGTGGTGCCGCTCGCGGTGGGCTGGGTGCAGGTGAAGTGGGGCTTCGCCATGACCGGGGGCGCGCCGCCGCCGGTGCCGCCCACGTCGGCTCCACCGCCGGTGCCGTTCGAGCCGCCGGTGCTGGCCGGGTCGCTGCCACCTGCGCCGGTGGGGCCCGACGGCCCGTCGGGGCCGCCCGGGGTGTGGGTGGTGACGAGGCCCTCGCACCCCGAGAGCACGGCGGCGAGAGCGAGAAGTCGCGCGTTCATGCGGCCGCGGTAGGGCAAGCGCGGGGCCGGGGGTGGGTGCTCGGGTGGGTTCGAAAAGTCGGGGGCTTGGCGCGGCGGGTGGAGCAGCCAGGCGCGAAGTCGCTGCCCCTCGTCGCATGGGCGCGACGAAACGAAGAGGGCCCGGAGCTTGAACGCTCCGAGCCCTCGGTTCAGCAGAACGTCAGGTGAAGCTCACTTGCCGGCGATGAACGCCTCGAGGCGGTCGTGGGCCTCGGTGTCGCGCATCTGCTGGGGCGGGTGCTTCATCAGGTAGGCCGAGGCCTCGAGCAGCGGGCCGCCGATGCCGCGGTCGCGGGCGAGCTTGGCGAGGCGAATGGCGTCGATGGCGACGCCGGCGCTGTTGGGCGAGTCTTCGACCGAGAGGCGCATCTCGAGGTTCATGGGGACGTCGCCGAAGCCGCGCCACTCCATGCGGAGGAAGCAGAGCTTGTTGTCCTTCTGCCAGGCCACGAAGTCGCTGGGGCCGATGTGGATGTTGACCGGGTCCAGGCGGGTGTCGAGCTGCGACTGCACCGACTCGGTCTTGGAGATCTTCTTCGACTTGAGGCGGTCGTGCTCGAGCATGTTGAGGAAGTCGGTGTTGCCGCCGGTGTTGAGCTGGTAGGTGCGCTCGAGCTGAACGCCGCGGTCACCCATCAGGCGGGTGAGGGTGCGGTGAATGATGGTGGCGCCGACCTGGCTCTTGATGTCGTCACCGACGATCGGCAGGCCGGCCTTCTTGAAGCGCTCGGCCCACTCGGGGTTCGAGGCGATGAACACGGGGACGCAGTTCACCATCGCCACGCCGGCGTCGAGGCACGCCTGGGCGTAGTAGCGAATGGCGTTCTCGGAGCCGACGGGGAGGTAGCAGACGAGCACGTCGGCCTTGGTCTCTTTGAGCACCTTGGCGACGTCGACGCCCGGGAGATCGGCCTGACGGAAGGCCTGGTCATCGGGGTAGTTCTTCATGTGCGCGGCGACGCCGTCGTGCACGGGGGCCATCTGCACGGTGACGCCGGTGGCGGTGAGCTCGGACTGAAAGACCTTGGTGTTGTTGGGGAGCGCGAACACGGCCTGCTCGACGGGCTTGCCGACCTTGCGCTTGTCGATGTCGAAGGCGGCGACCACCTTCACGTCTTGCAGGGTGTAGCCACCGATGTCGGGGTGCATCAGGCCCGCGCTCTGGGTCGACTTCTGGGGCTTGTAGTAGTCGAGGCCCTGAACCAACGAGCTCGCGCAATTTCCAACACCAGCGATTGCCAGTCTGATCTGCTTCATGATGTGGGTGCCTTTCCAAAAACGAGGAGGCGCTCGTATAGGAGCGGCCGCGGGTGAGGTCGAGCGCGGACGCGAGAAATTTGGGGTGCTGGCTGATTCGCGGGTCAGTAGAGGAACCAAGGGTGCAGCGATGGTCGCTGCAGGCAAGCGCGGGGGTCGGGCCACCTCTGCACGCACGAGAGTGGCGATGCCATCGACGAGCCCTTTGCGCGCCGTGCTGCGGCCGTTTCAGAAGTTCGTTCAGCTGGAAGCGTCGAGCGGAGTGCTGCTGTTCGCTTGCGCGGCGGCGGCGCTCGCGTGGGCGAACGTCGATGCGGCGAGCTACCGGGCGGTGTTCGGGTACCGCCCGTGGGGCGCTGGGTTCTCGCTGCGCGAGGTGATCGACGACGGGCTGATGGCGGTCTTCTTTCTGGTGGTGGGCGCCGAGATCAAGCGCGAGCTGGTGAGCGGCGCGATGGACTCGGTGGCCAAGGCGGCGCTGCCGGCGGCGGCGGCGGTAGGCGGCATGGTGGTGCCGGCGCTGGTGTTTCTGGTGTTCGCGCACCGGCCCGAGGTGCGTTCGGGGTGGGGCGTGCCGATGGCCACCGACATCGCCTTCTGCGTGGGGGTGCTCAAGCTGCTCGAGAAGCGGGTGCCGCGCGAGCTGGTGGTGTTCGTGACCGCGCTGGCGATCTTCGACGACATCGGCGGCATTCTGGTGATCGCGGTGTTCTACGGGCACGGGCTGAGCGTCGCGTGGCTGCTGGCGGCGGCGGCGGTGGTGGCGGTGCTGGGAGTGATGAACTGGCGGGGCGTGACGGGCTGGTGGCTCTACGCGTTGGTGGGGGTGGCGCTGTGGTTCGCGCTGCACCGCGGGGGCATTCACGCGACGCTGAGCGGGGTGGTGGTGGGGCTGATGATTCCCACTGGGGCGCACGGCGATCGCGACCCGCTGCACCCGTACGTGGCGTTCGGGGTGATGCCGCTGTTCGCGCTGGCGAACTCGGGGCTCGAGCTGGGAGGGCTGACGCGCGAGCAGCTGTCGGCTGAGGTGGTGTGGGGGGTGGGGCTGGGGCTGTTCATCGGCAAGCAGCTGGGCATCTTCTCGGTGGCGGCGCTGGCGGTGAAGCTCAAGCTGGCGCCGATGCCCGGCGGGGCGAGCTACCGGCAGCTGTACGGGGTGTCGGTGGTGGCGGGCATCGGCTTCACGGTGGCGCTGTTCATCGCGAACCTGGCGTACGCCGACCCCATGCTGCTCGACGAGGCGAAGCTGGGCGTGCTGGCGGGCTCGCTGGCGGCGGGCGTGGTCGGCGCGGCGGTGCTGCGGGCGTCGCGGCCGGCTACGGCGCGGTGAGCGAGGCGTAGAGCGCGCGCAGTTGGTCGACCTCGCGTTGGGCCGAGAGCTCGCGGCGGGCGAGCTCGGCGCCGGCGGCTCCGACGTCGCGGGCGCGGGCAGGGTCGCGCATCAGCTGGCTCAAGATCTCGCGCAGCGCGTTCACGTCGCCGGGCGGGTAGACGAAGCCGTTCTGGCCGTGCTCGATCTTCGCGTCGAGGGCGTTCAAGCGGGTGGTGACGAGGCAGCAGCCGGCGGCGAGGGCCTCGGCGCGCACCAGCCCGAAGCTCTCGGCGTGCGACGGCATCACCACGATCGAGAGGCCGCGGTACCAGCGCTCGACGTCGCTCACCTCGCCGGCGAGGTGCACGCCCAGGCGCTCGGCCCAGGCGCGCTCGCTCGGCCTGGCGAGGCCGACGAGCGCGGCGCGCCACTTTGGGTGCCCTTCGAGCAGCGGCTTCACCGCGGCGGCGAAGTCGCCCACGCCCTTGTCGGGGCGCACGCGGCCGATGACGCCGATGCCGTATTCGCCGCCGAGCCCGAGGGCCGCCCAGGCGCTCGAGCGGTCTGGGGGGCCGGCAGTGAAGCGGTCGACGTCGACGCCGTGGCCGATGACCTGGGCGGGCAGGGCGAGGGCCTGGGCAGACTCGGGCGAGACGGCGATGACGCGGTCGGCGCGGCGAGCGAGAAGCGAGGTGAGGCGGGCAGGGCGGCCGGTGGAGTGCCTCGTCCACACGACGCGGACTTTTCGACCGAGCGCGCGGAGCAGCAGGCCGACGGCGAGCTCGTTGACGCGGTGGGCGTGCCAGATGACCGGCTCGGTGCCGGCGCGGCGCCACAGCTCTGCCCACGAGATGCGGGGCAGCTCAGGCCGCAGCACGGTGCCCATCACCCGCGCGTCGAGCGCCGGGCGGAGCAGGGGGACCACGGTCTCGACGTGGCGGGTCGCTCCGGTGAAGCGCGCGTGAAAGTGCGGGTGAACGACCAAGGAAGAAGACACGGCGGGCTTTTGTTGGCAGATACCTTCACGTGTTCCCATACATCAGCCTCCCGCACCTGCCGTTGCCGTTCGGGCAGAAGATCGACGTCTTCGGCGTGCTGTCGACGGCCGGGGTGATCACCGGCGCGCTGGTCGCGGCGCGCGCGGCGAAGAAGTACGGCCCGGGCGACGACACTCCGCTGCGCGACGTGGTGCCGTGGGCGGTGGTGATCGGCCTGCTGGGCGGTCACTTCATGCACATCTTCGCGTACCACCTTGAGCTGGTGCACGACGTGGGGCTGACGCTGGCGACGGTGTTCGCGTTCGCGGTGGCCGGCATCTTCATCTACCGGCTGAAGATGTCCGAGAACGCGCGCTGGGTGATCTTCGGGGTGCTGGCGGGCATCTACTACCTGGTCACCGACAAGGCGTTTCCCGAGCGGCACTCGGACTTCGTCACCACGGTGAAGGCGTGGGACGGGCTGTCGTCGATGGGCGGCGTGCTGGGCGCGCTGGCGGGCATCTTCATCTTCTTCCGCAAAGAGAAGATTCCGCTCACGCCGTATGTCGACGCGCTGGCGTTGGGCACGGCGCCGGGCTGGGCGATCGCGCGCATCGGCTGCTACCTGGTGCACGATCACCCGGGCTGGCGCACCGAGTCGCCGCTCGCGGTGGCGTACCCGGTGGTCGACGCGCTGACCGGCATCAAGTACGGCGGGCCGCGGTACGACCTGGGACTGGCCGACTTCTTCGTGCTTGCGTCGATCTCGGCGCTGATCTGGGCGCTGCGGAAGAAGCTCTACGGCACCGGCATGCTGATGGGGCTCCTGGCGACGATCTACTCGGTGTGCCGCTTCAGCCTCGATTTCGTTCGGGCCGACGACCTGGGCTTCGTCGACAAGCGGTACGCGGGGCTCACTCCGGCCCAGTTCGTCGTCATGGGCATCTTCGCGGTGGGGGTGCGGCTGCTGATCCTCGGGCGTCAGAAAGCAGCAGGGGGCTCGTCACCAGCGTTGACACGCCAGGGGCAAAGCTCATAGAAGCCGCCGCCTCAGACGTACGGGAGCGTAGCTCAATTGGCAGAGCAATGGACTCTTAATCCATAGGTTGTGGGTTCGATTCCCTCCGCTCTCATAGAAGAAAGTTAAGAGGGCCCGGTTCGCGAAAGTGAACCGGGCCTTCTGCTTTTCTCCAGCCCTATTCGGCGGTGAAGACCGGCAGGCCCGCGAGCAGGTCAGCGCGCTGCTCGCCCGCGGGGCACAGGAAGTCGTCGGGGTTCTGATACCCCTTCAAGAAGGCGTCGCGGAACAGCCCCGCCGCTGCGACCGCGCGAATGCGGGCGCGCAGCACGTCGATGCCTCCCGCCGCCACCCGCGCCAGCGAGGCCGGCCGGGTGTCTGAGCTCAAGATCGCGAACACCGCCGGGTGCTGCAGGTTGAACTCGACGTTCAGGTCCCACCCCAGGCGCAGGTCGTCGAGGGGTTTCGCCCTGGGCGGGTGGGCCTTCTTGCGGGCGATGTAGCGGGCCAGCTGGTCTTCGGCCACCGCCTCGAGCAGCCCGTCTTTGTCGCCGAACAACCGGTACAGGCTCTCGTGGGTGTCGCACGCCGACCTGGCCGAAGGCGCCGCCGCGGTGCTGTGCGACGAGGGCCGCTTCGAAGGCCCGACCCCGCCGCTCACCGGCCCCGAGGCGCTCGACTTCGAAGGCCTGGCGCGACTCGCGTCGAAGGTGGCCGGGAAGGAGCTTCGCCGCGTCACGGTGTCGGACGACGCGTTCGCCGCGCGCCTGGCGAAGTACGGGCTGCCGCCGCACGTGGTGAAGATCTCGCTGGGCATGTTCGTGGCCGCCCGCCGCGGAGAGTTCGCGCCGGTCGACCCCACGCTGCAGCAGCTGATCGGCCGCCGCCCTGCGACGGTGGGCGACCTGCTCGCCCGCTGACGCGCCGGCTTTTCATGCGTCTGCGTGCAAACGCTGCGCGTGAGCGGCGGGCTCCCTCAGGTGCGGCGGGGAAGCGCGGGTGCGGCGATGCCGGCTCCCACGGCGAAGAGCAGCAGCGGCAGCGGGTGATGCGGGCGAAGCAGCACCACCTCGGTGGCGATGAACACCATCAGCGAACCGCCGGCGAGCAGCGACGCGAGCCGCGCGAAGCGGTTGATCTGCACGGTGAGCGCGGCGGCGAGCCATCGGGTGCGAAGGCGACGGTGAGGCCTGCGGAGACTCAGGCGACGCCGACCACCAGCTCCATGATGGCTTCGAAGCCGGACAGTTGCGGCCGACCGATGAGGTCGCTGGTGAAGGTCTTCATGACCCTGTTGCGCAGCAAGGCGCATACCCTGCCGGGGGAGCGGTTGGGGCGGGCACGATTGCTGCTCAGTGAACGGGACGTGGACAAGTACTACGAGTCTATGCGCGACGCCTTGACGAGTCGGCGCTCGGCCATCGAGCACACGGCGCGTCGGCGGAGCACCGGGCAGCCCGTGAGCGAGGTGCGCGAGGGGTTCACGCACGACGAGAAGCGCGAGTTGGCGGAGATCGACGGTGCGCTCAAGCGAATGCAGCAGGGCAGCTATGGGCACTGCGAGCGATGCGGCACCGCGATCGGCCGGCAGCGTTTGCGCGCGATGCCCGAAGCTGCGCGATGCGAAGGCTGCACCGAGCCCGAGCCGCAGGGCCGCCGGCGCTGAGACTGTGGGGCGTGGCCCCGTTCCTTCCGTTGCCGGCGCGGAGTCTGCGCCGCCGGTGTCCGACTGCGCATAACTTGCGCCTGGGGCGCTGGTAATGAAAAGCCCGCCAGCCCCCCCTTGCGTGCCGGCGCCTCCCGCAGCGCCAGCCGTGTAGATTTCGCCCTCCCGACGAGCCGCTTCCCCCCACCGCGCGGCGGCCATCGCCTTCGCCGGCGAGGCCGAGTGCGCGGGGCCGGGCCTCGATCGGCTGAGCCGGGTGGTGGTCATCGACGGCTGGCAGCCGCCGTGGGCGACCTCGAGCACGTCGTGGCGGGCGGTGCACGCGCCGTTCACGCCCGCGCTGCTCGGCACCGGCGGCGCGGTGCTCGAGCTGCGCCGGCAGCCCGCCGACATCTTCTTCGGGGTCGCCAACCTCGACGTCACGCTGCAGTGAGCGCGAGGCTTCAGGGGGTGGGCTCGAGCGCCGCCACCCAGCCGATGATGCGGGGGGCGACCGAGGGCTCGAGCCGCTTGGGCAGCTTCGCGTACTCGGACACCGCGCCGGTCTTGGCCGCCTGCAGCACGTGGTTCATGCCCGCGATCTCTTGAATCGAGACGCGCGGGTTGTGGGCCTGGGCCAGCGCCTTCTTGATCAGCGGCAGGTTGAGGTCGCTGGGCACCTGCACGTCGAGGCTGCCACCGAGGGCGAGCACCGGGCAGCGCACCTTCGCGAGGGTCGGTGCGGGGTCATACGTCGCGAAGAAGCGGAACCACGGCGACTCTGACTGCCAGCGCTCGCGCTTGATGAACTCGCCTCGCGCTTTGCACGGCTCGGGGCACAGCGCGCCCAGCTCGGCTTCCATCGACGAGAGATCTTTGCCGGCCTTGAGCAGCGCCATCACCTTTCGCGAGGCGGCGACCTCACGGTCGATGTCGGCCTGGGGCTTGCCCTCGCGCTCGGCCACGAGGCGGGTCTGTGCGATCAGCAGCGCGTCGGACGATTGGCCGGGGCCCGCGAGCAGCACCACGAAGGCCACCTTGGGGTCGCGCGCGGCGACCATCGGCCCCACCAGCCCGCCTTCGCTGTGGCCGATGATGCCGATGCGCGCGCGGTCGACCTCGGGGCGGGTGCGCAAGAAGGCGATGGCCGCTTCGGCGTCGGTCGAGAAGTCCCAGGTGGTGGCGGCGAAGAAGTCGCCGGTCGACGCGCCCACGCCGCGATCGTCGTAGCGCAGGGTCGCGATGCCGGCCCTGGCCAGGGTGTGGGCGAGCTCTTCGAAGAGCTTGAAGCCGAAGATCTCTTCGTTGCGGTCTTGGGGGCCCGAGCCGGTCACCAGCACCGCGACCGCCGGCAGGCTGACGGCAGGGTCGGGCAGGGTGAGCGTGCCGGCGAGGTGCACCGGGCCGTTCTCGAACGAGGCGGGCACCTCGCGGAACCCATCGCCCGCCGCCGCCTCGGCCGGTTTGACCGCAGCAGCTCCCCGCTCGAGCCAGAACGCCGAGGTGGCGCCGCCCTGGTGGTACGTGCCGGCCAGCCGGGGCGACGCCCACGCGCCCTCGAAGCTCACGCTCTGCCCGCCCGGCAGCGTCATGGTCAGCAGCACCTGGCCGGGCGCCGGCCGCGTGATCGCCACCGGGAGATCGCGCAGCCCCTGCCCGCGAACGTCGAGCTGCCCCGCGAGGTGCGCCTCGTCGCCGGTCACGCGAAGGTCGATCGCGATCTTCTGGTTCGGCGCTTCGATCGCGCCATGCCACGCTCCGACGAGCTGCGGTTCCTCCGCCGCGGTGGCGACCGTCGCCGCCGGCCGGGCACGCTCGCGCAGCCTTCGATCAACAGTCCCACCACCACCAACGAGCCGATGCTTCGCATACACGTCTCCTCTCGCGCTCAGGGCGCGTGTGAAATGAACCGCCACTTCGTTCAGAAGGTCTTCAGGCCACCCAGTGCCAGACCAGCTTCGAGGCGCCTTCGGCGACCACCAGGCCGGCGAGCAACGACACCACCAGGCGCGCGCCGGTGAGCCGGGTGACGGTGCGGTACGACATCACCAGCACCGTGATGGACCACCCCACCAGCGCCACGGTGACCAGAGCGAGCACCATCACCAGCGGCGACAGGTACGCGCCGGGTCGGCGGCGCGGCAGCCACGCCCACCCCCACCAGCCGCGGCCCATCGAGCGCGCCACCACCGCATCGGCCCGCGGGCGATCAGGCCCGTGAGCCAGAACACCGCCGAGGGCACCACCAGCGCGGCGAGCAGCTCGGCGAGCAGCTGCCGGTCGCTCAGCGGGAGCGCGGCGGCGTGGGCGTCGAGCGCCCGTCGAGCCCGGCGGTGCGAACGCCGCCGCCAACACCACCGCAGCGGTGAGCCCCAGCGTCCAACGGGTCGACAGCGCGGCCATCGGGTTGAACAGCCACGACCACGCCGAGCGCCGGCGCGCGCCCAGCGCGGCCAGCAGCTGCTGACCTTCGTCGGGCGTCACGGTGCCCTCGGCCACCATCTGAAGAACCTTCTGCTGAGACGCGGTCATGATCCCAGCTCCTTGAGCTTGCGCGTGGCCTCTTTGACGTTGAGCTCGCCCTTGGCGAGCGCGTCGAGCACCTGCTTGCGCTTGAGCTCGGTGCCGTCTGCGGCGGCCGGCGTCAGCCGCGCCACGATCTCGTCGAGGCGCGCGCGCAGCGTGGGGTAGCTCTGCTTGCGCAGCTGGCCCAGGTCTTTGAGGCTGCCGGAGCAGCGCACGAAGTCGAGCACGAAGCTCGCGTCGTCGGGCGAAAGCCGCAGCAGGGCGGGGAGCTCGAAGCGGCCCTCGAGCTGCATGGCGCACCCGGGGCAGGTGAGCCGCGCCACCTCGAGCGACTCGGCGCAGGCGGGGCAGGTGGTGGGAAGTTTCGTCATGGGCCGTGGTAATACCTACGAGGCGAAATAATATCAATTGCGCCATAAATAATATTGAAAGACAGCTTAGATTTAGTTGGTTGGCGGAGGCGTTGGGTGTGCCGCGCACGCCTGAACGGGTTCTTTTCAGGCGTTCGAGATGCCCGTACGCTGCTGCGCGTGGGGCGTCGAAGGGCTCAGCTTCTGGCGATCGTCCTCGGGGTCGCCTCGACGGGTGTGGCGCAGACGCTCTCGCCCGAGCGCGGGGTCGATGTGCCGGTCGCGGGCACGTTTCTGCCCGTGCGCGACAACGGTGCGCCCCAGCTCGCCTACGACGGCACCGGGTATTGGATGGCGTGGGCTGACGACTCGCTGGGGGTGTTTCAGGTGTTCGCCCAGCGCGTCTCGACCGCCGGGGTGGTGCTCGACGCCGCCCCGCTTCGGGTGAGCCCGAGCAGCAACGCCGAGCTGTTTCCCCGCCTCGCCTGTGCGGCGAGCGACTGCCTCTTGGTCTGGCAAGACCACCGGTTCGGAGACGAGAACGTGCTGGGCGTACGCCTGAGCGCTGCCGGCCAGGTGCTCGACGTGCCGCCGCTCACCATCACCGACGCCCCCGGCAACCAGTACGAGCCTGCGGTCGGCACCGACGGCACCGACTACCTGGTGGTGTGGTCTCAGCAAGACGACCCGACCCAGCCGGGCAGCGTCGCGGCCTCGCGCCTCACCAGCGCCGGCCAGCTCGGCGGCCCGGGCGTCTTCGAGGTCGCGAAGCCTCCCTATTCAGGGCAGCCCGACGTCACGTTCGCCGCGGGCAACTACTTCGTCAGCTACAGCGTCTCGAACAACCCCTCTTCCCTGTACGTGGTGCGGGTGCGCCCGACCGGAGCCGTGCTCGACCCGTCGCCGATTCTGGTCGAGTCGAGCTCTCCGTTCTTGCCGATGATTCGCCTGGCCAGCGATGGGACCCGGGTGTGGGCGGCGTGGGCGTCTGCCGGCTTCGACTCGGTGAACTACTCCCGACTCGATGGCGCGGCCGCCGTGCTCGACTCCGAGACCCCCGTGTGGACGGGGCCCTCGGCCAACGCGAGCCTCGCCAGCACCGGCCAGGGCAGCCTCTGGGTGCTGTGGGATGACGGCTCGAGCTACCGCGGCGCCCGGCTCGCCCTCGACGGCGGCTCACTCGACCCGACGCCCGTGGTGCTCTCTGCCCCCAGCGGCAATCAGTCGCCCGGCATCGCCTGCTCGGCGGCGAGCTGCCTGGCGGTGTGGTGCCAGGGAGGCAACTACGGCGCGGGCCTCGGCGGGCGCAGGCTGACCGCGAGCGGGACGGTGCTCGACCCGACGGACCTCACGTTGTCTCCGCCGGCCGCCGGCACGAGCGCCGAGTCTTTCGCCGCGATCGCCTGCAACGCCCAGCTGTGCTTCGTGGCCTGGCAGGACAGCTCGGAAGAGAACCCCCCGCGCGTTCGCGGCGCGCGGCTTCAGCTCGACGGCGGGGTGAGCGACCCGCTCGGGCTGACCCTTCGCACGGTGCCCGAGCCGCTCACCTCGCTCACCGTCGCAGCGGCCCCCACCCAGTTCCTGGTGGGGTGGACGCGCGTCCGCTCGGCGGTCGCGCAAGGGGTTCGGGTCGGGCTCGATGGTGGCGCGCTCGACGCGGCGCCGCTGTCTCTGGCGGGAACCTCGAGCAACCTGTCGGGCGCAGTCGCGGCGTTCGACGGCGCCCGCTTCGTCTTGGCCTGGGCTCAGTCGCCCAACCTCAGCACCCAGAATCTCGCGATGGTGCACATCGGCCTCGACGGCGCGGTGTCGCCGCGCGTCGTCCCCACCAACCCCGGCGGCTGGCAGGCGGCTCCGAGCCTGGCGAGCGCGGCGGGGCACACGCTGCTGACGTGGCTCGATGGCCGCTCGAGCTACCGCGCGGTGTACGGCACCTTCATCGACGCTGACGGAGGCCTCTCGGCTCCATCGGGGTTTCGACTGACGGGTGGCCTGAAGAACCAGCTGCTCGACACCGACCAGCCCGCGGCCATCGCCTCTGACGGCACTCAGTTTCTGTTGGTCTGGCCGCAGGCGCCGCTCGATGGCGGCCGGGGGCTCAGCGGAGCGTTCGACCTGTTCGCCGAGCGGGTGGGCTTCGATGGGGGCCTGCTGGGCGGCGGCGCGTTCGTCGCCAGCGGCCGGCCGGGCAATCAGCTGCAGCCGGCGCTCGCGTTCGACGGAGCCCGCTTCGACCTCGCCTGGGCCGACAGCCGCTCGGGAGCCAGCGAGGTGTACGCGGTGCAGCTGTGGCCCGATGGCGGGGCGGTCGGCGCCGACTTCGCTTTCTCGGCCGCGCCCGAGTCGCGGGGGCCCGCCGTCGGCTCGGACGGCCGCGGGTCGGCCGTGCTGGTCTATCTGCGCTACGACCCCGCGGTGGGGACCCCCCGGGTGATGAGCCGGCTGCTCACCGCCGCCTCGGAGCCCCCCGATGCAGGAGCCGCCGATGCAGCGGGAGCCGCCGACGCGGGAGCCGCCGACGCGGGAGCCAACGACGCGGGAGCCAACGACGCGGGTCTGCCCGCTGCCCCGAAGGCGCTGGGGTTGGGGTGCGGGTGCAGCGAATCGCAGGCTGGCCTCATGCTGGCGCTGCTGCTGCTGGGCGCGCGGCGGCGCCGGTAGCTCAACCCACCCAGGCCCGCGCGTTGCGGAAGAAGCGCAGCCACGGGCTGTCTTCGCCCCAGCCCCTGGGCCGCCACGACAGCTGCACCGTGCGAAACACGCGCTCGGGGTGCGGCATCAGAATCGTGGCGCGGCCGTCGGGAGTGGTCACCGCGGTGACGCCGCCCTTCGAGCCGTTGGGGTTGAGCGGGTAGCGCTCGGTGGGCTGACCCGAGGCGTCGACGAAGCGCGCGGCGACGAGGCCCGAGGCTTCGAGGGCGGCGGCCTGCTCTCGGCTCGCGTGCTCGACCCGGCCCTCGCCGTGCGCCACCGCCACCGGCAGCACGCTGCCCTCCATTCCGGCGAAGAACAGCGAGGGGCTGCGCTCGACCCGCAGCATCGACAGCCGCGCCTCGAACTGCTCGCTGGTGTTGCGCACGAAGCGGGGCCACGCGTCGGCGCCCGGCACCAGCGAAGCCAGGTTCGACATCATCTGGCAGCCGTTGCACACCCCCAGCGAGAAGGTGTCGGAGCGCGCGAAGAACGCCCGAAAGACGTCGCTGGCGCGGGGGTGAAACAGCGCCGACCGGGCCCAGCCGCCGCCGGCGCCGAGCACGTCGCCGTAGCTGAAGCCGCCGCACGCGGCGAGGCCCTTGAAGTCGGTCAGCGAGACCCGGCCCTCGAGCACGTCGCTCATGTGCACGTCGACCGCGGTGAAGCCGGCGCGGGTGAACGCCGCGGCCATCTCGACCTCACCGTTGACGCCCTGCTCGCGCAAGATGGCGACCTTGGGCCGCGCCCCCCGCGCGATGGCCGGCGCCGCCACGTCGAGCGCAGGGTCGAAGGTGAGCGTAGCGGTGAGCCCTGCGAAGCCGGGCTCGGTGCGCAGCGCGTGCTCTTCGTCGGCGCACGCGGCGTCGTCGCGCAGCCGCTGCATGCGCCAGGTGGTGTCGCTGTACACCTTGCGCAGCGTGTGTCGCGAGGCCGTGTAGAGCACCTTGCCGTGCCGCCGAAAGGTGAGGGCGTCGCCGGGCACCGGCACGCCGAGCCGCTGGGCGAGCACTCCGCGCGCGTTGAAGGCGGCGAGCACCTGCTCGAGCTGCGCCTGCTGCACCTGCACCACCGCGCCGAGCTCTTCGCTGAACAGCACGGCCGCATCGGGCCCCGAGAGCGCGCTCAGGTCGAGGTCGAGCCCGCAGCCTGAGGCGAACGCCATCTCGACGAGGGTGACGAACAGGCCGCCGTCGGAGCGGTCGTGGTACGCGAGCAGCGCGCCGTCGCGGTTCAGGGTCTGTACGAGCTCGAAGAACGCCGAGAGCCGCGCCGGGTCGTCGACGTCGGGGGGCGCTTCGCCCAGCTGGCCGAACACCTGCGCCAGCGCGCTGCCGCCCAGCCGGTGCTTGCCGGCGCCCAGGTCGAGGCCCACCAGCACGGTGGGGCCCTGGTCGAGCACCAGCTCGGGCGTCAGGGTCTGCCGCACGTCGAGCACCGGCGCGAAGCCGCTCACCACCAGCGAGAGCGGCGCCGCCATCGCGCGGGGTTGGCGGCCCTGGTCCCACACCGTGCGCATCGACATCGAGTCTTTGCCGACGGGTATCGCCAGCCCGAGGGCAGGGCACAGCTCGGCGCCCACCGCCTTCACCGCGTCGTACAGGCGCGCGTCTTCACCGGGCCAGCCGGCGGCAGCCATCCAGTTCGCCGAGAGGCGCACGTCAGACAGCTTGCCGATGCGCGCCGCGGCGAGGTTGGTGACGGCCTCGCCGACCGCCAGGCGCGCCGAGGCCGCCGCGTCGAGGCAGGCCACCACCGGGCGCTCGCCGAGGGCCATCGCCTCGCCGGTGAACACCTCGTAGCTGGTGGCGGTGACCGCGCAGTCGGCCACCGGCACCTGGAAGCGGCCCACCATCTGGTCGCGCGCCACCAGCCCGGTGACGCTGCGATCGCCGATGGTCACCAGAAACGACTTGTCGGCCACCGCGGGCAAGAGCAGCACCCGCTCGACCGCCTGCTCGAGGCTCACCGCGGCGGCGTCGAACGGCCGGCGCTCGGCGCTCACCCGCTGCGCGTCGCGGTGCATGCGCGGTGGCCGGCCGAGGATCAGCTCCATCGGCACGTCGATGGGCGCCTTGTCGAAGTGCGGGTCGTCGACCACCAGCTGCTGCTCGGCGGTGGCGTGGCCGACCACGGCGTAGGGGCACCGCTCGCGGCGGCAGAACTGCTCGAAGCGGGGCAGCGCCGCGGCGTCGATGGCCAGCACGTAGCGCTCTTGCGCCTCGTTGCACCACAGCTCGAGCGGCGAGAGCCCGGGCTCGTCGGTGGGCAGCTTGCGCAGGTCGAAGCGGGCCCCGCGCCCGCTCTCGTGCACGAGCTCGGGCAGCGCGTTCGACAGGCCGCCCGCACCCACGTCGTGAATCGACACGATGGGGTTCTGGTCGCCCAGCGCCCAGCAGCGGTCGATGACCTCCTGGCAGCGGCGCTCCATCTCGGCGTTGTCGCGCTGCACCGAGGCGAAATCGAGGTCTTCGGCCGAGGCGCCCGAGGCCATCGACGAGGCGGCGCCGCCGCCCAGCCCGATGAGCATCGCGGGGCCTCCGAGCACCACCAGCGCCGCGCCGGGGGGAATCTCGCCCTTCTTCACGTGCTCGGCGCGAATGTTGCCGAGCCCGCCCGCGAGCATGATGGGCTTGTGGTAGCCGCGCAGCTCGGTGGCGCCGCCCGCCGCAGGCACCTCTTGCTCGAAGGTGCGGAAGTAGCCGGTCAGCGCCGGCCGGCCGAACTCGTTGTTGAACGCCGCGCCGCCGAGCGGAGCCTCGAGCATGATGTCGAGCGCCGAGGCGATGCGGCCGGGCTTGCCGTGCTCGTGCTCCCAGGGGCGCGGCGCGCCGGGCAGCTTCAAGCTCGACACCGAGAAGCCGACCAGCCCGGCCTTGGGCTTGCTGCCGCGGCCGGTCGCGCCCTCGTCGCGAATCTCGCCGCCCGAGCCGGTCGACGCGCCGGGAAAAGGAGACACCGCGGTGGGGTGGTTGTGGGTCTCGACCTTCATGAGCACGTGAACCGGCTCGCGGTGGGCGCGGTACACCCCGTCGCCGGGGTCGGCGAAGAAGCGCCCCGCGGTGGGGCCCTCGATGACCGACGCGTTGTCGCGGTAGGCCGAGAGCACGCCGGCGGGCGTGGCGGCGGTCGACTTCTTGATCAGCGCGAAGAGCGAGTCGGGCTGCTCGACCCCGTCGAGCGTGAAGCGGGCGTTGAAGATCTTGTGCCGGCAGTGCTCGGAGTTGGCCTGGGCGAACATCATCAGCTCGACGTCGCTGGGGTCTCGGCGCAGGCGGCCGAAGGCCTCGGCCAGGTAGTCGATCTCGTCGGCGGCGAGGGCCAGGCCCAGGCGGGTGTTGGCCTGCTGCAGCGCGGCGCGGCCTTCGGCCAGCACCGGCACGGTGGTGAAGGGGCGGGGCGCCTGGTGCGCGAACAGCGCGCTGGCCGCTTCAGCCGACGGCAGCACCGCCTCGGTCATGCGGTCGTGCAGCGCCAGCTGCAGCGCCTTCTCGTCGGTGACCTCGCCGGCGACGCGCCACTCGATGCCCCGCTCGAGGCGGCGCACCGCGGTGAGGCCGCAGTTGCGCGCGATGTCGGTGGCCTTCGACGACCACGGCGAGGTGGTGCCTGGCCGCGGGGTGATGACCCAGAGCCGCCCCGGTGCGTGCGGCTGCGCGGCCCGCGGCCCGTAGCGCAGCAGGGCCTCGAGCCTCGCTCTCGCGTCGCCGGTCAGCGGCTCGAGCAGGTCGACGAAGTGCACGAAGTGGGCGCTCAGCGCGGTGACCCGGGGGTTCGTGAGCGCGAGCCGCTCGAGGCGCCGCTTCAGGCGGGCGGGGCTGAACGCGGCGGGGCCAGGGAGAATCACCATGCGCCGCACTCTCTAACGTCGCGCCCGTTCTGGAAATACGAATCCAGGGCTGCGGCGCCGCGTCTGTCGAGGGCGGCACCAGGCCGCGACAGCCCCCGCTGCCGAGCGCGTGGCGCGATTCGGCTCGTTCAGAGGTCCATGCGGCGGGCGAGCTCTTCGAGCTTCTCGATGCGCGGCGCGTGCGCCCTGGCGACGAGCGGGCTCGATTTCCAGTCGGCGAGCCGGGCGTCGACCCAGGCGCGAAGCTGGGTGCGCTCGGCGTCGCTGAGGGTGCGCACGGTGCGGTCTCGAGAGACGATCTGCATGCGGCCGGCTTCTCCGCCCCGGCAGCCCTCACGCGCCGACTCGAGCGCGACGAAGCCGTCGGGCCAGGCGTGCACCTCGACCTGCAGGTCGGGGTAGAGCTTCGCGCCGATGCCGAGCTTCTCGTCGCGGTCGAGGAACCCCGAGTGCATCGCGTTGGCGAGGTTCGAGTTGAGGCGTGACAGCTCGAGCGGCGCGTGGCGCGCCGGGGTCGAAGTGCTCGATGTCGAGGTGCCCGCGGCGCTCGCTGATTGCGGCAGGGCTCACCCGCGCGCCCGGCTCGGCGTAGCGCGCGGCGAGGGCGGCGTGGCCCGAGGCGGCCAGCGCCTCGAGCGCTTCGCGGCGGTGGTCGGGCGCGAGCTGGTGGAACGCGTCGTCGAGCCGTCGCAGCACGTCGGCCGGCGTGTCGGCCACGCTGCGAAGCGGCGGCAGCTCGGCCGTGACGCGGTCGAAAGTGACGAAAGGGGTGGGGGAGCCCAGTGCTCTTCGGGTGGGGGTCACGAAGAGCAGAGCCCGGCCGGGACGAAACGCTGCACCGATTTCTTGGTGGGGCTCGCGGCGCGTCACTTCGCCGTGCCGCTGTCGTCGCGAGTAGACAGGCGCCGGGGCCACAACCGCCGAAGAAAGCGTGCAGCCGCGGGTGGACCACGCGCTGCATCGAAGCGAGCTCATGACTCGACGAATTGGAAGCGTCTCGATGCCGACTGCCATCAAAGCTGCCGCTGAGCCTCCTCGGTACACCGCGCCGCCGCAGCTGGCGGCCGCCCTGCTGAAGGTGAAGGGAGCGGCAGTGAAAGATTCGTCGCGCCTGCCCGCGCAGAAGGGAAAGGCGCCGATGGTGGGCACTCCGTATCTGAAGCTCGACCCGGCGGGCACGCGGCTGCTGCGCATTCGCCAGGCCGCCTCGAGCACCCAGGGCCGCGACGCAGCGGTGCCCGCCGAGGTGCTGATTGAAACCCGGCATCAGACCCGCGACGGCAGGCCTGCGCCCTCGACCTTCGTCAGCCTCGGCGCGCCCGCCCGGGGGGTGGCCCTGCGGCCAGACTTTTTCCAGGGCACTCCCAGCGCCAGACTGGGCCAGGGAACCCGAGCCGGGCCAGACGCGCCCACTCGGTACACCGTGGGGCTGCTGGCAGGCTCGCTGTACCTCGGCGACGAGACCCGGTTTCAGGGCAACACCACCGGCACGAACTACATGTTCGCCCTGCCCGAATACTGAAGGTGGAGCGCTCGGTGGGTAGGCGCCGCGAGCTCGGGTTCGATGCGACAGATTTCTCCGACCGGGTTCTCAGCGGTGCGGTGGAAGCGCCTCGGCAAGCACCGCGATGAATTGTCTGCAGCGCGCCGCGCCGAGAAGGCGGCTGCCTTCCCAGAAGGTATCGAAGCGATGAAATCACTGACCCAGGTTGGAGAGCGGCTGCTCTCGCTCTTCGTTCCGGCCCTCAAGGCGGGCGCGTGTGTTCCCGAGAATGGCAGCTGCTGCGCCTATGGCTCGTGCCACGCCCGCGCCCGCGGCATGCGGTTCACCTGCAACGGCAGCTGCGTGTACGTGTCGCTGCCCGGCTGCGCTCACTGCTGATGCGGAGCGCCTGATTCGCCCGGAGCTGGAGCACCGGCTCCGGGTTTTCATCGGGCGAAGACCCCAGTGACCGAGCTCTCTCTCTTCGTCGTCGGTGTGCTGGGCGTCGTGTTCGGCGTCTCGAGCTTCACCAAGGTCTGGCGCTTGCGTGGGTACCTCGCCTTCCGCGCCTCGCTGCAGGTGCTGCCGTTGCACCCTCTGCTGCGGAGCGGCCCGATGGCCGCCGCGTTGGTGGTGGGCGAGTGCACCACCGTGCTGCTGCTGATCGCTGCGCCTTCGCTGGGCGGCGCCGCGGCGATGCTGATGCTCGCCGCGTTCACGGCGGTGATTCAGCTGGTCCGCACCCGCGCCCCGGGCCAGGTGCGCTGCCGCTGCTTCGGTGCCGGCGCCGCGCCGCTGGGCACCTCGCAGCTGGTACGAAACTCGGTTCTGCTCGGCCTCGCGTCGTTGCTGTTCGCGAGCGGGCTCTTCCCGCGCCCTCCCACCGGGCACGTTCACACGCTGCTGCTGGGCCTCGTAGCGGGGGCGCTGCTCACCCGCTGGGACGACCTGTGGGCGCTGCTCGCGCCCGCGCAGCCTCACCCCTCACTTCCTGGAGCCTGAAGACCATGAACCCTCTCGAGCTGGCCGTGGTGGTGCTCGGTGCACCCCTGGTGGTCCTGAACCTCGCGCTCACCCTGGGCGTGCTGGCGCGGCTGCGCGCCGTGCAGCAGCGCCTCGACAACCAGACCCTCGACCCCACGCTGGTGGCGAGGGGCACTCACATCGGCGCGTTTCGCGCCACCACCGTCGGGGGAACAGCGCTCAGCGAGCAGACGCTGGTCGACCTGGGTCAGGTGCTGGTGGGCTTCTTCTCTCCGGGATGCGGGCCGTGCGTGCAGCTCAAGGAGCAGCTCGCCGCGAACCCCCCGAAGCTGCCGATGATCGCGGTCATCGACGGTGCGCCCGATTCGCCGGCGGTGAGAGAGTACGGCCGCGTCTTCGAGAAGTTCGCCCAGGTCACCTTCGGCGGCCCCGACGCTGCGATCAGCAAGGCCTTTCAGGCCAGCTCGTACCCCACCCTGGTGCGGCTGCGCGGCGCGGTGGTCGCCGCGTCGGGCAACACCCTCGCCGTGCTGGGTTAGAGGTGTTGGGCACGAACGTCTCGGTGGCCCGAGCGCTGCGCGAGGCCCTGGCGCTGCCCTGGCGCACCGCGCGCGGTTGGTCGTCGGTCGCGCTCGGGCTCGAGCTGCTCGCGGGGCTGCTGCCCGCCGCCGCGGCGTACTGCGTGAAGCTGCTGGTCGACGCGCTCAGCGCCCCGGCGGTGAGCCCCGAGACGGTGAGCGCGGCGGTCATCGCCTCGGTGGCCTGTACCGCGCTCTTGTCGCTGACCTCGCTCGCCGCGAGCCACGTGGGCAGCCGCCTGCGCAGCGCCACCGGCCTGGCGGTCGACGCCGAGCTGTTTCGCGCCGTCGAGGCGAGGTTCGAGCGGCTCGACGAGCTCGAGACTCCCGCCTGGCAGAACAAGGTGCGGCTCGCCGAGAGCGCCGCGCAGCAGGTGCCCGGGCAGGTCACCGAGCTGGGCTACTCGGCCCTTCGCACCGTGGTCACCCTGAGCGCGCTGGCGGCGGTCGTCGCGCAGGCCGCGGCGTCGCTGGCGCTGCTGCTGTTCGCGCTCGCCGCGGTCACCACCTGGGCGCAGCTCTCGCGGTCGGGCGACGACGCCCGCAGCGAAGCAGCGTTCGTGCAGCAGTGGCGGTGGCGCGAGTTCTACCGGGCGCTGCTGCTCGAGCCGCGCGCGGCGAAAGAGGTTCGGCTCTTCGGCCTGGGCGAGTTCCTGGTGGGGCGGCTGGCCGGGCGCACCCTGAAGGCGCAGGCGGCGCGCTTCGCCGCCGAGCGGGTGCGGCTGCTGATTCAGGGGGGCTTCGTCGTCGCCGCGGCCACGGTCACCGCGGTGGGGGCGTGGTGGGTGGCCACCGAGGCGGCGAGGCATCACCTGCGCCCGGGAGACGTGACCTTGTTTCTCGCTGCCGCGGGCGGCCTGCACTCGGCGCTGGGCGGCTTCGTCGCTTCGGTCGCCCTGGGGGGGAGATCGCTGCTGCTGTTTCGACACTACCTCGAGCTGGTCGAAGCGGCCGCGCAGCACCGTCGGGCAGGGCGCCCCTCGCTGGCCGCTGGGCCGCTGTGTGAGGCCATCGAGCTGCGAGACGTGTGGTTCCGCTACTCGGACGATGGGCCCTGGGTGCTGCGCGGCGTCGACCTCACCCTGCGCCGTGGCCAGGCGCTGGGCTTGGTGGGGCTAAACGGCGCGGGCAAGTCGACGCTGGTGAAGGTGCTGTGCGGCCTGCACCGGCCGCAGCTCGGCCGCGTGCTGTGGGACGGGCGCGATCTCGCCGCCCTCTCGGCGGCATCGCTGCGCGCCCGCATCGCGGCTGTGTTTCAAGACTTCATGACCTACGAGCTGACCGCGGCAGAGAACATCGGCCTGGGGCGGCTCGCGCAGCTCGACGACCCGGTGGCCATCTAGCGCGCCGCCCAGCTCGCCGGCATCGCGCCCGCGCTGCTGGCCCTGCCGCGCGGCTACCAGACGCTGCTCAGCCGCTCGCTCGACGCCGAGACCCTCGAGGGCGACCCGTCGTGCGGCGCGGCGCTCTCGGGCGGCCAATGGCAGCGGCTCGCGGTGGCGCGCGCGCTGATGCGCACCGACGCCGACCTGATGGTGCTCGACGAGCCGGCCTCGGGGCTCGACGCGGCAGCCGAGGTCGAGCTCAACGCGCTGCTCACCCACCGCAGCCTGCGCACCACCCGAGTGCTCATCTCGCACCGCCTCAGCTCGATACGTGGCGCCGATCAGATCGCCGTGCTGTCGGAGGGCCGCATCACCGAGCGCGGCAGCCACGACCAGCTGATGGTTCGCGGTGCGGCGTACGCCCGGCTGTTTCGCGCCCAGGCGGCCCGCTATCAAGACGCGCGCGTGGCGGCGGGCGCATCGTGACGGGCCTCTTCGCGGTCACCGGCGTCGTGCTCGCCGCGCTCTTCACGCTGGCCTCGCTGGCGCGGCGCCGGCTGATGGTGGTGAGGGTCGAAGGCGACAGCATGCTGCCCGCGCTGCGCGACGCAGATCTCCGCCTCGCCTGGCGGATCTTTCCGGGCCGCCCGGGTCTGCAGCAGCTGCGGCACCAGGTGGTGGTGTTTCGCCTGCTCGAGCACCAGCGCTTCGAAGAGCTGAGCCACCTGGTGAAGCGCGTGGCCGCGGTGGAAGGTGACCCGGTGCCCCCGCAGGTGCGCCACGCGCTGGCGCTCGACCCGGGCGCCACCGTGCCGCAGGGCCACGTGGCGGTGCTGGGCGACCACCCCCGCAGCCAGGACTCGCGCCACCTCGGCTTCATCGCCGCGGGTCAGCTGGTCGGCGTGGTGCGCGGCGTATGAGCCGACCCTCTGAGCGCCGGGGTGCCGCCTCGAGCCCGCGGCCACGTGAGAAACCGCGTGCCCGTCGGGTGTCGGCCGGGGCGCGGGGGGTGACTCACCGGGCCCGATGCCGCAGGCTCTCGCCATGAGCAGGGTCTCGAGACCGGGCGCCGTCGTCGCCGCGAGGCCGGCGGCCGCCCGGCCCGCCGTGAGAGAAGAGCACCTCGAGGTCGACGGCGCGAAGCTGTGGGTGCGAACCGTGGGCGACCCCGCCTCGGGTCGCGCCCCCTTCCTGGTGATGGCGGGCGGGCCGGGCATGCCCAGCGGCTACGTCGGCAGCGCCGAGCAGCTCGCCTCGCCCGACCAGGCGGTGATTCGCTTCGACCAGCGCGGCACGGGTCGTTCGCAAGTCGACGCGGTGCTGCCCTCGAAGCTCACCCTCGACGCCCAGGTCGCCGACATGGAGGCCGTGCGCGAGCGCTCGGGCGCCGCGAAGCTCAACCTGGTGGGCCACTCGTGGGGCGGCCTGCTGTGCATGGCCTACGCGGCCCGGCACCCCGACCGGGTCGCGTCGCTCTCGCTCGTGGGCAGCGTGCCGCCGACCTTCGACGGCTGGCGTCAGGCGCAAGACGCGATGGGTCGGCACATGCGGCAGCTCACCGCGCAGGGGGTGAGGGCCCCCGGCCCGGGCGCGCCGTTCGGTGAGCTGTTGCCCTTCTACTTCGCGAAGCCGGCGTTCAAGGCGCCGCCCGAGCTGCGCGACGCCGGTGTCGACGGCGAGATCTTCAGCGCGTCGTTGAGCGCCGTCAGGGGGTTCGACCTGCGCGAGGCCCTGGGGCGGCTCACCGCCCCGGTGTTGGTGGCCCGGGGCCAGCGAGACCCGTTTGGCCCGGCGGCCACCCGGCTCACCGTCGACGCCTTTCCGAACGCCGAGGTGCGCGAGCTCGCGGTGCCGAACGCCGGGCACTTCTGGCAAGAGAACCCGCGCCCGTTCTTCGACGCGGTTCGCCAGAACGCGCGCTGAGCCTGCGGCGCCCGCGGTTTTGGGTGCAGCACTTTCGGCCTGGCGGGCTCTGTCAGGGCGAAGCACCCGCGCGGCGTGCCCGCGCGTCACCCCAACCGAAAATGGAGAGTCACCTCATGTTCAGAGCCCTTCTTGCCGCACTCGCTTTGTCGGTCGCCGGCTGCGGAGTCGGCGCCGCCGACGAGCCGCAGGGCCAGCCGCCGCCCCTCGACCCCGTCGCGGAGTCGACCGAGCCGCTGAGCTCGAGCGGCCAGACCTGTCACGGCAGCTGCAACGGCGGCTCGTACCCCTTGTGCTACCCGAACATCACGGTGAACTGCCGGGAGCAGGTCGTCAATGCCTGCCATCGCCGCGGCCTCAGCTTCCACAACGCGTGGTGGAGCTACTGGGGCTGCAGCCAGCCGCCCCACTGCAACTCGTCGCCGGGCGAGACCCCCTGCGGGTGACGGCGGTGGCGTGCCGGGGCCTCTCGTCGGCGAGAGGCCCCTCCAGTCGAGCCGGTAGCCTGACGCGACCATGAGAAAGACACCGCTCTCGAAGCGTGCCAGCCTCGAGAGTCGACCGATGAATTCGCATGGCCCCGACTGCCCGGCCGACGAGCAGATCGTGCTGCTGGTCGAGGGCAAGCTCGAGCCCGCGGCGCTGCAGCGGGTGCAGGAGCACGTCGACGGCTGCGTGCACTGCCGCCGGCTCTTGTCGGCGCTCGCCCGTAGCGGGGAGCCGGCGACCGAGACCGGCGGCGGCTGGGGCACGGCGAGCGAGCCCGAGGTGGCGCCCGGCACCCGGGTCGACCGCTACATCGTGCTCGAGCGCGTCGGCTCGGGCGGCATGGGCGTGGTCTTCTCGGCCTACGACCCCGAGCTCAAGCGCAAGATCGCCCTCAAGTTCCTCAAAGAGCGCGCCGGCGACGAGGTGCCGCGACAGCGGGCGCGGCTCTTGCGCGAGGCCCAGGCGCTCGCTCGAATCTCGCACCCCAACGTCGTGCACGTCTTCGACGTGGGGTACTGGGGCGCCCACGTCTTTCTGGCCATCGAGCTGTCGGAGGGCGTCACCTCGAGACAGTGGCTCGCCGCCACCCCGCGCCGCTTCGGCGAGGTGCTCGACGTGTTCGTGCAGGCCGCCCGGGGGCTCATCGCGGTGCACGACGCCGGGCTTCTGCACCGCGACTTCAAGCTCGACAACCTGCTGGTCGAAGAGAGCGGCCGTGCGCGGGTCACCGACTTCGGGCTGGCCTGGTCGGGGCCCCTGGCGCCGGGCAGTGAGAAGTTCGTGGTGGGCACTCCGGGCTTCATCGCGCCCGAGCTGCTGCAGGGGCTGAGCGCCGACGTTCGCGCCGACCAGTTCTCGTTCGCGGTGGCGTTCTACCGCGCGATCTACGGCCGCGACCCGTTCGGCACCACCGACGCGATGCTCGAGGGGGTACGCGTCGAGTGGCCGAAGGTCGCCGGCGTGCCGCGCTGGGTCGAGGCCGTGCTGAAGCGGGCGCTGAGCCTCGACCCCGAACAGCGCTACCCGTCGATGGCGGCGCTGCTCGCCGCGCTGACCGACGAGCCGTCGAGGCGCCGGCGCCGCGCGCTCGCCGCGGTGGCGGCAGTGGGGTGGGGGCGCTGGTCGCGGCGGGCTGGGCCGTTCGCCATCGCCCGGCGTGCGACTTCGGCGAGAGCGAGTTCTCGAGGGTGTGGAGCGAGCCCGACCGCGCCGCGGTTCAGCACGCCTTCGCGGCGACCGGGGCGCCGTTCGCCGAGACGGCGTGGGCGCAGACCGAGCGCGAGCTCGATCGCTACCGCGACCTGTGGGGCGACGAGCACCTGCGGGCATGCGAGGCCACCGAGGTTCGAGGAGAACAGTCGAGCGAATCGCTCGAGCTTCGCTACGCCTGCCTGGGGTCGCGGCTGCGCGAGGTGCGCCAGCTGCTCGATGCGCTGCGGCAGGCCGACGTGACGGTGGTCGAGAACGCCCCGCGCGCGGTGCTCGCGCTGCGCAGCGCGGGCGAGTGCGGCGAGCTCGCCGCGCTGAAGAGCGAGCGGGCGCGCACCCTGGCGCTGCCGCGCGCCGACCTCGACCAGGTCCAAGAGGCGCTCGGCCAGGCCGGGGCGCTGCAGAGCGTCGGCAAGGCGAAAGAGGCGCTCGAGCGGCTCGCCCCCCTCGAGGCGAAGGCGGCGGCGCTCGGTGACCGCGGGCTGAGCGCCGCGGTGCTCTTGCGGCACGCCGAGATTCAGCGCGACCTCGGTGCGCTCGACGACGCCGAGGCGCTGATGCACCGCGCCGCCACCGAGGCCACGGCGGCGCGCGACGACGCCGCCCTCGCCCGCGCGTGGACAGCGCTCACCGACGAGGTCGGCATCACGCGCCGCCTGCCCCGCGAGGCCGAGCGGTGGTCGGGCTATGCCCAGGCGGCGGTGGCGCGGCTCGACTCGCCGATCGAGCTGGCGGCCCCGCTGGTCTGCACGCTCGGCCGCATTCACACCCACGTGGGCAAGCTCGACCTCGGTCAGGAAGAGCTGCGGCGCTGCTTCGACCTTCAGCAGCGGCTCAACGGCCCCGAGAGCCTGGCGGTGGCCGAGGCGCTCAGCGCGCAGGCCGGAGCGCTGATCGAGTCGGGCAAGACGCACGAGGCGGTCGATGCGGCGCGAAGGGCCTTCGAGCTCGCGCGGCGCCTGGTGGGCCCCGCGCACCCGTCGGCGGCGACGCTCGAGAACCACCTCGCGAGCGTGCTGTACACCATCGGCCGCTACGACGAGGCCCTGCCGCTGTACGAAGAGAGCCTCGCAGTGATGGAGCGGGCGGTGGGCAAAGACAGCGCCCGCCTGCCGCTGTTCCTCGACAACCTCGCGAACGTCTACTCGTCGTTGGGGCGCTTCGACGATGCGCAGCGGCTGCTGGCGAGGGCCCTCGAGCTCGACATTCGCGCCGCGGGCCCCGAGAGCTCGGTGGTGGCGCAGATCGAGAACAACATCGCCGCGACCTACCAGGACGCGGGAGATCTGCAGCGCGCCCACGAGCACTTCCAGCGCTCGCTCGAGGTGAGCGAGCGCATCGAGGGGCCGACCAGCGCCCGCCTCGCGCAGGCCCTCTCGGGGCTGGGGCAGACCGCGCTGGGGTTGGGCCACGCCGAAGAGTCGGCGCGCGACTGCGCCCGCGCCCTCGAGCTGCTGAAGGGGGTGCCGAGGGCGGTGCCCGAGGCGCTGACCTGCCTGGGCCGGGCAGAGCTCGAGCTCGGCCGGCTCGCGCCCGCGGTCACGCACCTCGAGGCCGCGGTGGCACAGCTGGAAGAGCGCGGCGACGCGCCGGTCAACCTGGCCGAGCCGAGGTTCGCGCTCGCCCGGGCGCTGTGGCCGGTCAGCGCCGAGCGCGCGAGGGCGGTCGGGCTGGCCCGGCAGGCGCGCGAGGCCTTCGGGGGCTCACCGTCGGGGCGCGCGGCCGACGTCGACGCGTGGCTGAAGGCGCACCCGGTCGGCCCTCACAGGTAATCGCCGATCGAGACCTCGAGCTGGCTGTGCACCAGCCGCATCACGCTCTGGGCCTCTGCGTCCGAGAGCTCGAGGCGGGTGCGCAGCAGCAGGTGCACCTCGTCGACGAGCTGGGCCCGAATCTGGGCGAGCCAGCGCGAGATGGTCGCGCGGTGGGTGCCGTGCAGGCGGGCGAGCTCGTCGAGCGACAGCCCGTCGAGAAAGCGCTGCCGCAGCACGATGCGCTGGTGCGCGGTGAGGTGCTCGAGGGCGGCCGTGAACGCGGTGCCGAACGCGGGCCGCAGCGAGCGCTTCAGGTGGCCGAGCTCGACGTCGCCGCTCGGGGCCGCGCGCTCGGCGAGCTCGTCGGCCTCGGCGACCTGGGCCCCCGAGCGGGTCTGGAGCTTGAGCAGCTGCCGCAGCGCGGTGACCTTGAGCCAGTTCTGGAGACTGCCCGAGCCGTTGTAGCTGTGGAGCCCGGGCGCGCCGCCCTTACCGACCAGCAGCCGTTCGCGCAAGGTCTGCACCACGTCTTCGGCCACCGACGTGCTGCCGGCCTTGCGCGCGAGCGAGCGAACCAGCGGGGCGAGCAGGCGGGTCTCGAGCTCGGCGAGGGCGGGCTGGCTGCCGTGCAGGCAGGCGTAGGCGAGCAGGAGATCGGCAGCGTGCAGCCCCGAGAGCGTCGGCACGACCGGCGCAGCTCCCACCCGCTCGGCGAGGTGCCGCACGAAGGCGTCTGGCGCGACTCCCACCAGCCGCTGTCGCCGAGGCCGGCCACCAGCGCCGCGAGCACCGGCTCGAGCTCTGCGGCCGGCGTCGCCTTGCGGGCGCTGGCCGGCAGGGCCGCGAGAAAGGTCTGGGTCAGCGACGTCAACGCCTGATTCATGCCCGCGCCCGGGGGCGATGACAAGCCGCCGTGCGCGCTGGCGTTCGACTGTCGGTGCTGCGTTTCGCGCTTGGGGGGCTCATCTGGGGGCACACCCTCTTGAGACCCCGTGTCCGCCATCATCCCCCCGGTGTTGCCCACCTGACCCCAAAGCGAGCGCCGGGGCGACCACCCCGGAGCAGTACGCCGCCGCGCCTGAGGCGTGCTGACCGGGTCGTGCTACCACCCTGAGCCGCGCCGCAAGGGGCGAGTCGAGCCTCGGCTGCGCGGAAAGACTGGAACC
>JADJNS010000006.1 GCA_016714225.1 Archangiaceae bacterium | reverse complement strand
TGGCGCAGCTGGTCGCGTTGCAGACTCCGGCGTCGGCGGCGCCACCCGCTCCGCCGTCGGGCGGCGCATCGCAGGTGCCAGGCACGCAGTGCTTGCCGGTGCCGGCGCTGGCCAGCTCACAGCAGTGGTACCCCTCGCGCAGCTCGCAGTCGGCGTCAGAGCCGCAGGCGGGGTACTTCACGTCGGTGATCGGGTTCAGGCAGTTGCAGGCCGGCGACGCGATCGACACCGCGAGCGCCACCCACAGGCTGAAGCGAAGCGCGTCGGTTCTCAAGCGGTCTACTCCTTCATGAACAGCAGCGCCGAAGTGATGCCGAGCGCGCCCGCGAGGCCGAGCAGGCCGCCGCCCAGGCCGATGCGCAGGTTCGACTGGTAGGCGAGGTTCTGCAGCTGGGCATCGGTGAGCGAGCTGGCCATGCCGCCGGAGATGCTCTGGAAGTAGGTGCTGCGGTCGGAGAAGCCGAGCACGAGGCACAAGATGCCGGCGCCCGCCGCGACCACCGCTGCGCCGGTGGTGATGAACGGCAGGGGGCCGGTGCCCGACGCCTTCTTGCTGACGGTGACCGCTTCGATGGCCGGCGGCGGCGTGGGCGGCGGCTCGGGCACCACGGTGGCCTCGCGCGGCGCGTCGAGCGCGGGAGTGGTCTTGAGCTCGTTCTCGGCGGCCTTGGGCGGGCTCTTCACGCGGCGGGCGTCGCTCAGCGCCCTCACCGGGGCCTTGAGCTTCTCGGCGAAGGCCTTGGCGGCTTCGTTCGACTTCGCGCTCCACTGCTTCGCGTCAGAGGTGATGTCGTCGACCGCGAGCGACTCGACCCGATCGAAGGCCACCGCCTCGACGTGGCCGGCGGTGAGGCGCCCGGCGCGGCTGACGTCGACGCCGACCACCACGCCCTGCAGCAGCTGCGCGAGCTTCTGCAGGCACAGGCGCGCTCCATCGCAGGCGCGCGGCTCGACGCCGCCCAGCTTCTTCAACCGCTCGACCGACTCGGAGTCAGAGGTGGCGGTGATGCCCTGCGCGGCCAGCGCGGCCTTGAGCTGCTCGGTCACGCCGAGGGCCAGCTTGTCGGCGTCGCGACGGCTCGACACCACGATCGCCACCGGCACGTCGGAGGGCGCCTGCGCCAGGGCGAACAGGAGAAGTGAGGTGATCAGGCGCGGGCACTGTACTACCGGTCGATCTGCCGGGCCACGTCGTCGAGGAACAGCCAGACCTCGCGCCGGTCGGCATCGGAGCCCGCCTTCGCGGCGTCGGTGCGGGCCTGCTTCAAGAACGAGCGCAGCACCGGCAGGGCTTCGCCGCGCGCCGCTTCGCGCTGCTCGAGCCGCTTCTCGAGCATCGCCAGGCGGCCCTTCAGCATCGCAGCGCTGGTGCCACGGCGAACCGGAGCCGGTGCCGGAGCCGGTGCCGGAGCCGGTGCCGGCGCCGGTGTCGGCGCCGCAGCGACTGCGACGGGGCCCGCGTCGACCGGCGCCGGGTCGGCCTGGGGCGCTGGCGGCGCCGGCGCCACCGCGAGCGCCGATGCATCGGGCGTGGCCAGGGTGGGCGGCGGCGGCACCACCAGCCCGGTGCTGGTGTTGGGCGAGGGCCGGGTGAGCGCGAACACCGACACCCCGATGGCGACCAGCGCGATGAGACCCACCGCGATGAACGGCACGCGCGAGGGTTTGACCGCCGCGCGCATCGACTCGGTGTCGACCTGCACCAGCGGCAGCGGTCGCGACGGCACCGTCTTGTCGAGGCGCAGCTCTCCAGTCGGCGTGGTGCCGGGGCTGTACGACGGCACGCCCTGCGAGGCGTCGAGGGTCGCGCCGCCCCCGCGCATCGCCTGCACCGCGGCGAGCACGTCGGCGGTGTTGCTGGGGCGATCTTCGGGGCGCTTCTGCATCAGCGACCACACCAGCTCGTCGAGCGCGGGGGGCACGTCGGGCACGAAGCCCTTCACCCGCGGAGTGGGGTCGACGACGTGCTTGAACATGGTGTCGAGCGGGTTCTCGCCGCGAAACGGCAGGCGCCCGGTGAGCATCTCGAAGGCCATGCAGCCGATGGCGTAGAGGTCGGTGGCGGCGCTGATCGAGCGGCCCTGCGCCTGCTCGGGCGCGATGTACTCGGGGGTGCCGATCACCACCGACTGGCGGGTCTGCGGCGTGCTGCCGCTCTTGGGCGCGTTGACCTTGGCGATGCCGAAGTCGAGCAGCTTCACGTACGGGCGGGTGCGGCCGGTCTCGACCAGGAAGATGTTGCTGGGCTTGATGTCGCGGTGAATGACGCCCGCAGCGTGGGCGGCCTGCAGCGCGTCGAGTATCTCTTCGAGGTACCGCAGGGCGAGCGCCGGGTGCATCGGCGCCTCGTTGGAGATCACCTGGTCGAAGGCGCGCCCCTCGAGAAACTCCATCACGAAGTACTGGGTGCCGTCTTCGGTCACCCCGAAGTTGAAGATGTCGACGATGCCGCGGTGGCGAATGGCGTTCACCGCCCGAGCCTCGGCGACGAAGCGCGCCACCAGCTCTTTGTCTTTCGAGAGCGAGGGGAGCAGAAACTTCACCGCCACCCGCTTGCCGATCAGCGGGTGCTTGCCCTCGTAGACCACCCCCATGCCGCCGATGCCGATGCGGGCGACCATGTCGTAGTCGCCGATTCGTTTGCCGGTGAGGTCTGCGAAGTCGTCTTCGGTCGACACGGGGGGAGCACCCGTCAGCCTACTGTGCGCGGGTGCGATCGGCCGGTTTTTCGCGGCGAGTGGGGCTTCGATGCACGGCCTGGGGCGAGAGGGTGGGCGGTGTGGCGGCGGCGGGTGCCTGCGCCCGGGCGATGGGCATTTCCCCCCATTGATCCGCCGGGCACCGGCCGGTAACCCAGGGGTCCCCCCAAAGCCGGCCGGCCCACCTCGATGCGCCCTCTCGGTAGGGCCGCCCGCGCGAACTCAAAACGGAGCTGTACCGGATGCGAACCCTCGCTGCTGTACTCGCCCTCACCTCGGCCGCTGCTTTCGCCGCGGTCGACAACCCCGCCGGCACGGTGCCGGCCGGCATGCCCGCGCGGCTCTCGGTGGGCCTCAAAGAAGAGAACGGCAAGACGTGGATGAAGAACAGCGGCGCGCCGTGGGACGCGCGGTACCGCTACCTGGTCAAAGGCTGGGTGAACAACTGGGGCTGGAGCCCCGCCGACGGCAGCTACGCGCTCAGCTATATGCGCGAATGCCAGGCGCAGGGCGCGCTGCCGGTACTGCCCTTCTACCAGCTCAACGACGAGCCCGGCGGCGGCGAGGCCCAGGCGTCGACCAAGATTCAGAACGCCACCACCATGAAGAGCTACTTCTCTGACTTCAAGCTGCTGATGCAGCGCGCGAAAGACTTCGACGCGCCGGTGCTGGTGCTGGTCGAGGGTGACTTCAGCGGGCTGCTCGAGACGCAGACGCACGGCAACTTCAACGCACCGGCGGCGGTGGCGTCGACCGGGCTGCCCGAGCTGGCCGGGCTGCCCAACACCGTGGGCGGCTACGGCCAGGCTTACGTGAAGCTGCGCGACGCGGTGGGCGCCTCGAAGGTGATGCTCGGCATGCACGTCTCGGCGTGGACGACGGGCTACGAGCTCATCAACGCCTCGCCCGACGTCTCGCTGCAGGCGCACGTCGACCAGGCGTACGCCTTTCTCTCTGGCATGGGCCTGCAGCAGTACGACGTGCTGGTCACCGACCCGCTCGATCGCGACGCCGACTACTACCGGCTGGTGGTGGGCTCGAGCGTCAGCCGCTGGTGGGACCCGGCCGACTCGGCGCCCATCAACTCGACCAGCTTCAACCGCTACGCCGAGTGGCTGCGGCTGTGGAACCTGAAGGCCAACAAGCGCTGGGTGCTCTGGCAGATTCCCGAAGGCACCAGCGCGCAGCTGAACGTGTGCCGCACCAGCGGGCAGCTCTCGGGCTACCGCGACTTCCGCTCGGAGTACTTCTTCGGGCCCGGCGCGGCCGCGCACCGCGAGAAGTTCGCCACCTCGGGGGTCATCTAGCTGCTGTTCGGCGCGGGTGAAGGCTGCCAGGCGACCCACGAGACCGACGGCGACTACCTCAAGAACAACGCCGGCCCGTTCTTGCGCGCGGGCGGCCTCGCCGTGCCGCGCGGCGGCGGTACCACGCCCCCTCCCCCGCCACCGCCGCCGGTCTGGGGCGTGAGCGCGGCGGTGAGCGGCACCACCGTGACCGCCAACGTCACCGGCCCAGTGCCCGCGTCGATGCGGGTCGAGGTGCACGGCACCACCGGGCTGCTCTCGCAGGAGACCTGCACCGCGGTGGCGACCTGCGCGCTGACGTTCAGCTCGACCACGCCCGGCACGTACACGGTGAAGGCCGGCGCGTTCGATGCGGCCGGCGCCACGCTCACGTGGAGCGACGCGGCCGCGACGCTGACCGTCACCGGCGCGGCGGTGATTCGGTACGACTTCGAGAGCGGTGCGCAGGGCTGGCTGAACGCCTCGAGCAGCAGCACCCGGGCCTACAGCGGCACGAAGTCGCTCGCGGTGAACGTGACCTCGTCGACGGTGTCGCCCCAGGTCGCCAGCCCGCCCATCGGCGGGGGCAAGAAGGTGACGTTCAGGCTGTGGGTGCCGTCGGACGCGCAGCTCGCCTCGGTGCAGCCCTACGTGATGGAGACCGGCACGTGGAAGTGGACGGGCGCGTGGGCCTCGGGCTCGACCCTGACCAGGGGCGCGTGGAACACGCTCGGCGTCACCGTGCCGGCCACCTCGGTGTCGCTGGTGCAGCTCGGCATCGAGCTCACCGCGCAGGGCACCTGGCGCGGCACCGTGTACCTCGACGCGGTCACCGACTGAGCGAGACCGATTCGGCGGCAGCGGGCACGGTCTGGTGAGCGGCGCCGCGATCACGTCGCTCACCCGAGGCATGCCGGGTCGAAGCCCGAGCGTCGACGGGCGACGCGCCCGATTCCCTCAGAGGGTCGGCCAGAACAAGCGGACCTTTGCGAACGGCCGAGGTGCGAGCCGCGCAAGGAGCAAGGCCGACGGCATGCCGCGTGGCCTGGCGAGGACTTGCGACGCCGCCCGGCGAAGCAGATCGGCCCGGAGCCGCACGGGAGCTTGTCTTGGCCGAACCTCTCAGCGCACGGGAAACCGGCCGGAGGTACCTCGGGGGTAGACGCCCGCGGAATCGGGTGATTGTCGGACTCCGGAATCCAGATTCCGCACGCGTGGTTTCGCGCCCTTGAAAACGGAATCTGGTACCCAACAAGTTTCAAGATTCCCCCCTCCGCCCCCCTTCAGGCTCCCCTCGGGCCGATTCCGCCTCGGCCGAAGCCGAGCGGCCTCAGCGCAGGTCTCGTTGCCTCGTTGCCGCTCGAAATCGGGGCACGCGCGCTTCACTTGAAGCGCGCACCCGGTCGGCAGCTCAATTCGGAGTGAACTGGGTCCGAGTAGAAGAGGAGTCCGCCCACCGTCAGGAAAGCTCCCGTGACGGGGGCACCGACCGCGATCGAGGCAATCTTGGCGATCAGGCTGCCCCGATCTGCGAAGTGACCCGCCAGCGGCCCCACGCGACCGTCGCGCTGTGGCGCGAGGCGCTGCGCACGTGACCCGGCTCTACGGAACGACGAGCTCGAGCTCGCTCTCGAGCGTGGTGCACTTCTTGGTGACGAAGCCGAGCTTGTAGCGCCCCGGCGCCAGCCCCGCCGGCACCTCACCCAGAAACGCGTCGGCCACCGGTGAGTACGCGCCGCGCGGCAGCGCCACGCCGTTCACCGTCACGTCGACCACCGAAGCCATGTTCGCGCCGCGCACCCGCACCAGCTCGCCCTCGCTGGTGGGAGACATCACCGACGCCGGCTTCGGCTCTGGCAGCGAGTCGTCGCAGACGAAGAACGGCACGGTGCTGAACGACTGGCCCCCGCGCCCGTCGCGCAGCACCAGCCAGAGGGTGCCCTGCCGCCGCGACGGCACCGGGTCTTCGGGAATGTCGGCCGCGCCCGGGGCGGTGAACACGGTGTCTTCTTCGCCCGCGAGGTCGAACCGCTCGAGGCTGAAGCGCCCCGCCGACGAGTACCAGGCGCCCACCAGCTGCTCGGTGCGCTGCTCTTCACCCTCGGGCAGCTTCACCGGGTACGTCTCGGCGTCGCCGGCGGTGACGTGCAGCGTCAGCGAGGCTCCGGGCTCGGCGGTGAGGGTGCCGTTCTGCGGCAGCGGCGTGCCATCGACCACCAGGCCGGTGAGGTGCGGGTTCTGGTTCTTGCTCGGCTTCTCGCTGACGGTGATGCGGCTCAGCGCGAACACGCTCTGCACTTCCTGCGTCTCGATGCGGTGGAAGAGGTCTCTGAGCTCTTCGTTCGTCGAGGTGGGGTCGATTTCTTCGGCGATCACCACCGCCAGCACCGGGCCCACCACCCCGTTGAAGCGGTTGGGGTCGTCGGCCCCGATCGGCGCGAACAGCGTCGACGCCGAGGCGTAGTTGGCCTTGTTGCCGATGCCCAAGATGCGCACCCCTTCGGGGAAGGTGGTGAACGAGGTCGGCTGCAAGAGCGCGCTGGTGTCGTTGCACGCGCTGCGGCCCAGGCCGAACGGGTCGGGCTCGCAGCCGACCCAGATCACCGTGGTCTTGCCGCCGGGGCGAGAGGGATCCAACTGCAGCACGTTGAGCGCCGCGCTCTGGCCCGGCGCCACCTCGGGAGGCTCGGCGGTGATCGCCAGCACCCGCAGCGCGTCGACCAGCGTCTCGGGCTTGAGCTGGGGCGAGCACCCGGCCAGACAGAGCAAGAAGAGCACGCGCCGCGTCATCTAGAACTCCGCCCTCAGGCCCAACGACGGCAGCACCGGCTGCCCATACACGTACTGCTTCTGGCTGTAGTCGAAGTTGTAGAACACGCCCTCGACGTTCTGGTGGTTGGTGACGTTCTGCACGTCGAGGTACAGCGCCAGCACGAAGCTCTGGAACACGAAGCGCTTGTCGACCCGCAGATCCAACGCGAAGTAGTCGGGCAGGCGCCGGCTCCAGGGCAGCCCGGGCAGCGGGTAGTAGTAGTTGCCGTTGGTATCGTAGAGCGCGGCGACGATGGGCGTGACCAACAGGCCGCTCGCCCAGCGCACCCGCGCGCCCACCACGAAGTCGAACGGCAGCCGGTAGCTCGCCACCGCGATCAGGTTGTGCGGCTGATCGAGCGGGCCCGGCGCGTAGACCACGCCGCCGTAGTAGTCGCGCTCGAACCGCGAGAACGAGTACGCCACCCACCCGAAGAAGTTGTGGCTGAACTTGTGGCGCAAGAGCAGCTCGACGCCGTAGGCGCGCCCGTAGCCCAGGCTGGTGTACTCGGCCTCGGCGCCGGGAATGTTCACGTCGCTGCCGATGCCCGACGCCAGCGTCTGCCTGGCCTGGTGAAAGAAGTGCTTGTAGTAGCCCTGCACGTCGAGCCCCAGCGCGTCGGTGAGGCGCACCTCGGCGCCCGCCATGAAGTGCGCGCCGGCCTCGGGCAACAGATCGGGGTTGCCGAACACCGGCGACAGCAGCCCGGCGCGGTAGTCGGGCGGCTGGTGAAAGAGCCCCGCCGCGGCCTTCACCGTCAGCCGCTCGAGGGGCGAGAAGAACAGCGCCAGCCGGGGGTCGGCCCAGGCGCGGTTCATGGTCGACTCGTAGTCGCCGCGCAGCGAGCCCGCCAGCTCGAGCGACGCGGTCGGCTTCCACGCCGCTTCGACGAACAGGCCGGGCTGAAAGTGAAAGGTGCTCGAGTGGTCGGCCAGCAGCCGCCGCTCGACGTACGGGTCGGGCACCTGGTTGGCCTTGAACGGCGGCGGCGCCTGCGCGTCGGTGCGCAGCGGCTCCATCAAGAGGTCGAGGCCGGCGTTGAGCAGCAGCTTGCCGCCGAGCAGCTCGACCGTCACCCGCTCGCGCAGCTGAATGGGAAACGAGTCGTTCTGGTACGTGATGTCGGTGGTCGCGCCGCTCAGCACGGTGCGGTCGAAGCCCACCGAGTTGCGCGAGTAGAGCTTCACCTTCGGCGCGAGCTGGTGATCGACGCCGACGGTCAGCCGGTTGAACAGCTGCGAGCGGCCGAAGGTGCCCTGGTTGCCCTCGCTGTCGGGGTCGAGAAAGGGAATCGGCCGCACGAACGCCCACGCGTCGGACGCCCCGTAGAGCGAGATGAACACCCGATTGGTGCCCTCGCCCTTGCGCTCGGCGCGCACGCTGTAGTCCCAGTAGACCGGGGCCACCGCGATGCCGACCTGGCTCGCCAGCGACGGCGCGAAGGTGTTGAGCGCGAACGGCAGCGTGGCGTCGACCAGGCCGCGGCGCGCGCTGGCGGCGACGCTCCACTTCTCGCTCACCTCGGACTCGACCATCACCGAGACGTCGAAGAACGACAGGTCGAAGTAGCCGTGGGTGCCGCTGCGCGACGGCGTCTTCAGGTCGAGCAGCACCAGGCCGCCGATGCTGCGGCCGTGCGAGGCGCTGAAGTTGCCGGGCTGAAAGGCGATGGTCTCGACCAGCTCGGAGTTGACCGTCGCGTTCAGCCCTCCGAAGTGAAACAGCTGCGGAATCTGGATGTCGTCGACGTAGACGCGCGAGTCCCACGCCTTGCTGCCGCGGACGATCAGGAAGCCGGTGCTGAACGGCGAGCGCGAGATGCCGGGCAGGTTCTGCAGCACCTTGAGGCCGTCGTTGCCGACCCCGGGCACGTAGCGCGCCTCGGCGCGGGTGAGCTTCACCTGCGCCACCTCGCGCTGCCGCTCGGCCCGCACCACCGTCTCGGGAGCGGCGCCGTCGGGGTGCAGGTAATACGTCACCTCGGTGCGCTCGCCCTCGACCACCGTCTCGTCGGACTCGAAGCGCGAGAAGCCGGCAGCGCTCACCCGCACGCGCAGCGGCCCCTCAGGCACGCTCAGCGCGAAGCGCCCCGCTTCGTCGCTCTGTGCCTCCGCCTCGCCGGCCGAGACCAGCGCAAAGGCGATCGGCTCGCGCGTGCCCATCGCGTTCAGGGTGCCCGAGAGGTTCACCTGGGGTGGCCCGGCGTCGAGCGGCCCGGCATCGGCGGGCTGAACCTCTGGCTTGAGCTCGAAGTGGTAGGCGTACTCGAGGCGCACCGCGGCGGGCACACCGTCGATCTCGGCGGGGCGGAAGACGAAGCGCTTCACCCCGTCGAGCGCCGCCTGGTCGAGCGCGTCGCTGCCGCTCGAGGTGGCGACGCTCGCGCTCATCACCTTGCCGTCGGGGCCCAGGTCGACCTGCAGCACCACCGTGCCCTGCACGCCCGCGTCGGCCGCGTCGGCCGGGTAGACGATGTCGGCGGGCGACGACAGCTCGGGCGCCTGGGTGAGGCCCGAGATGGCGATCAGCGGTACGAGCCAGAGCAAGCGCGCGCGGGCTTACCCCAAGCGGCCGGTGGGGCGAGCGCTTTCGTCGAGCCTTCTTGAAGCGCCGAACGTCAGTGAATCGCCGACGGCGGTGAGCCGGCCGCGCACGAGAGCCACACCGCGAGGCGCCGCCGGGTGCCGGCGCCCAGGTCGATCGCCGGCGGCATGTTGCGCGTCTCGACTGCGAGCCGAACGACCTCGGCCTGCGCCAGCACGTTCGCCTGGGTGTCGAAGTCGAGGTCGTGCCGATGACACGAGCGGCAGTTGTCGGCGAAGAAGGCCTGCGCCCAGTTGGCCCAGGTGTCCGAGCAGTCGAGCGTCGGCCGGGTCGAGAGGTCGCACGCGGTGGCCGCCGGCATGCACTGCCGGCCCAGAATCACCTTGCCCAGGCCGATGCTGGTGCACGTCGAGCCGCTCGCGCAGGGTTGGCCTGACGCGCACGCCGCGCCGCAGTGCCCGGGGTTGCCCAGGCAGAGCGCTGGGGCGGCGCAGTCAGTGGAGTCGGCACAGGGTGCGCAAAAGGCGCCGGCGGCGACCGTGCCGCCCCCGCTTCCGCCCGAGCCACCGGCGGTGCCGCCCGAGCTGCCGCCCTGCCCTCCTGCCGGCCCGCCGCCGCCTTCGCCGCCTTGCACCGGGGTGCCGCCGCAGGCCGTGAGCGTCAGGGCAATCAGAATTCCGTGGAGCGACGTGCGCGTGATCTCGGCAACGGGCGGCATGAGCGCCCGCCCGTGCACGCGGTGCGCCACGGGCGCGTCACCGCGGGGCGACCGCAGCGAAGTTCGCGCGCCCGAAACTGCGCCGCGCGTCGCACGCGAGCGCGTTCGCGCCGCCCCACCCGCTGGTACGCTGCGGCGATGCACCGTCTGCTCCTGATCTCCATCGTCCTCGCTCCCCTCGCAGCCCTCGCCGACCTCCCCACGCTGGTGAAGGTCGACACCGAGAAGCAGCCGCTCAAGCTGTCGGTGCCCGAAGGGTGGGAAGTGCACCTCTACCCGCCGAAGCACCGCGACCTCTCGAGCATCGGCGGCACGGGCCCCCGCTGCCCGGGGGTCGACGTCTCCATCACCCTTCAGCTCGATCAGGACATGAAGTCACCCGCCGCGCTGCTGGCCGATCAATACAAGGGCGTGAAGCCCAAGAAGCTGCACGGGTGGGAATGCGTGATGCGCGAAGTGAACACCGAGGTGATGTGCGCGGGCACCCTCAAGGGCCTCACCGGCATCGTCTCGCTGTACTTCGCCACCACCAGCGCCGAGTCTTTCAAGAAGTTCGGCGACCCCGCCGAGCTGGTCTCGCAGGTCGCCGCCACCATGAGCTGGAAGGGCAAGGTCGCCGACCTCACCGAGTGGCGGCGCGAGGCCAGCGACGCCGCCAAAGCGTCGTGCAAGTGAGCGCTGGCCGCCGAGCCTGGTGAGTCGGGGGGCCCCCTTCGGCCCCCGACCCGCCGAGCCCTCAGACCGCGCCCGACCTATACGGTCGCGCGCTTGTACATCGTCACCACCGCGGCGCCGCCCAGGCCGAGGTTGTGCTGCAGGCCTACTTCAGCGTTCGGCACCTGCCGCTCGCCCGCCTGGCCGCGCAGCTGCCACACCAGCTCGGCGCACTGCGCGAGCCCGGTGGCGCCCAGCGGGTGACCCTTCGAGAGCAGGCCGCCCGACGGGTTGGTGACGAACTTCCCGCCGTAGGTGTTGTCGCCCGCCTCGATGAACTTCTCGGCCTCGCCTTCCTTGCACAGGCCGATCGCCTCGTAGGTCAGCAGCTCGTTGGCGGTGAAGCAGTCGTGCAGCTCGACCACGTCGACGTCTTCCGGGCCCACGCCAGCCTTCTCGTAGACCTCTCTGGCCGCCGCGGTGGCCATGTCGAAGCCGCACATCTTGATCATCGAGTCGTTCTCGAAGGTGGTGGCGAAGTCGGTCTTCATCGACTGCGCGACGATCTGCACCGCCTTGCCGATGCCCTTCTTCTTGGCGAACTCGCTCGAGCAGACGATCGCCGCCGCCGCGCCGCAGGTGGGCGGGCAGCACTGGAACTTGGTGAGCGGGTCGAAGATGTCGTCGCTGGCGAGAATCTGCTCGACGCTCAGCACCTCGCGGAAGACCGCCAGCGGGTTCTTCGAGGCGTGCTTGCGCGCCTTCTCGGCGATCTTCGCGAAGGTCTCGCGCCTGGTGCCGTACTTCCACCGGTACTCGCGCCCGGCGCCGCCGAACATCTGCGCCGCGGGAGGAGCCTGGTTGAAGCCCTGCACCTTGCTCATCAGGTCGACGTGCTTGTCGAGCGGGTTGGTGCGGTCGGTGAACTTGCTGCCCAGCGCGCCCTTTTCCATCTGCTCGAAGCCCACCGCGAGCACGCACTCGGCCATACCGCCCTCGACCGCCTGCCGCGCGAGGAACAGCGCGCTCGAGCCGGTGGAGCAGTTGTTGTTCACGTTCACCACCGGAATGCCGGTGACGCCCGCGGTGTAGACCGCGCGCTGCCCGCAGGTGCTGTCGCCGTACACGTAGCCGGCGTACGCCTGCTCGATCTCCTTGTAGTCGACGCCGGCGTCCTTCAGCGCGTCCCTGATCGCGGTGCCGGCCATCACCTCGTAGCCATCCGAGGCGCCCGGCTTCGCGAACTTCACCATCCCGACTCCAATCACGTTCACTTTGCGACCCATGGTGTCGTTCCTTTCTAGAAGAGCTTGTTGAAGATGCCGAGGCGGTGAACGGGACCCAAGTCGCCGTCGACGCGCAGCTGCCCGTGCATGTAGAGGTCTTTCGCCGTCTGCTCGCCCTTGGCGAGCGCGGTCAGGTCTTCGTCCGACAGGGTCAGCGTGGTGGCCGCCTTGCCCAGGTCGAAGGTTCGGGTCGCGTCGGGGTTCTTCACCTTGAAGGTGAGCTTCGCGTCGATCTCTTTGCCCAGCTGCGGGTTCTTCTTCAGCCGCTCGTCGAGCAGCGCGAAGATCTTCTCGGCGTTGGCGGCCGCCGCCGTGCTGGCCGGCGAAGCCGTGGCCGAGCCGCCGGTCGCTGCCACCGGGGCCGCCACCGCGCTGCGGTCGATCTTCTTCAAGAACTCGAGCTTCTGGCTCGCCATCACGTTGCCGCTGATCTTCAGCTTGCCGGTGGCGAACAGCTTCTGCGGGTCGGCCTTGCCGCTGGTCATGTCGAGCCAGTCGGCGTCGCTGAGCTCGAGGGTGCAGTCGGCCTTCGCCGCCGTGCCTTCGCTCACCTTGCACTCTCGCGTATCGACCACCCAGGCGCTGTCGGGGCTCTTGATTTTGAACTGGTACACGGTGCCGATCTTCTTCACCTCGGCCGCGTTCGCCTGCACGTACGCCCCGATGCCGTCGAAGATGGCCGAGGTCATCGAGACCGGGGCGGCAGGCCGCGGCAGCCGGCTGGGCGACCTCGGGCTTCTTGGCCACGGGGATCTGGTCGTAGACCTCGACCGCGGCGTTGCTGATCACCACCTTGTTGCGCTCGACCGCGGTGGCGCGGACGAGAATCTTGCCGCCCTCTTTCCACATCTCGGTCTTGATGGTCTCGCCGGGGAACACCGAGTCGGCGAAGCGCACCTTGATGCTCTTGAAGCGGCGCGGGTCGCCCTCGAGAAACGAGTTGATCACCGCGCGGCCCACGTACCCGAAGGTGCACAGCCCGTGCAGAATCGGCTTCTCGAACCCGAACATGGTGGCGAACTGCGGGTCGACGTGCAGCGGGTTCCAGTCACCGCTCAAGCGGTAGAGCAGCGCCTGCGCGTCAGACGTCTTCTCGGTCACCACCGCGTCGGGCTTGCGCTCGGGCGCCACGTTGACGTCGTTCGAGGGGCCGCGCTCGCCGCCCCACCCGCCGGCGCCACGCACCACCATCGAGATGTCGTTCTTCACCAGCAGCTCGCCGGTGTCTGCGTCGTACGAGTCGACGTGGGTGACCACCACCGCGTGCTTACCCTTGTCCCAGATCTCCGAGATCTTCGCCTTGTGCTTCAGGTGCGCGGCCGGCGGCAGCGGGCGCATCACCTCGGTGTACTGCTCGCCGTGCAGAATGCGGTCGAGGCCGTAGTTGAGGCCCGGCGCGGTCTTGCCGTCCATCGCCAGCTTCAAGATCGCGTTGATGGCGGGGATCACGCCGTAGGTGGGCAGCGTCCAGAACCCGTCGCCGTTGCGCTCGTAGGTCAGGTGCAGCTCTTTCTCGTCGGTGGGCTTCTGGCCCGCGCCCACGCCCAGCGCGTAGAGGGCGAGGTCGCGCTCGTCGTACTTCGACTCGATGTTGTCGAGCTGGTAGCCGAGCGCCTGGTCGACGTCGATGAAGTCGTTGCCGCCCAGCGACTTCGAGGTCGAGTTGGCGAGCACCGGCTCGAGCGACTCGGTGATGTTGGCGGGGTGGGTCGCCTTCTCGAAGTCGGTGATCTGCTCCCAGCTGCCGTGCAGCTGCTCGGGGGTGATGTCGCGGCCGAGCTTGAACACCCGGCCTCGGGTGCGCTCCCAGCGCAGCTTGCCGAAGTAGCCGCCGCCCACCTCGAACACGCCGCCGTTCTCGGTGCAGCTCTCGTGGGTGAGCCACGCCACCAGCGGGCTGACGTACTCGGGCTTGAGCGCGTCGATCAGCTCCTTGGGCAGCACGGTCTCGGTCATGCGCGAGCCGGCGATCGGGGCGATCACGTTGCAGCGCACGTTCTTCTTGTCGCCCTCGAGCGCGAGGGTCTGGGCGAGCCCGACCAGCGCGAGCTTGGCGGCCGAGTAGTTGGCCTGGCCGAAGTTGCCGTAGAGGCCGGCGGCGCTGGTGGTGAAGAGCACCCGGCCGTAGCCCTGCTCGCGCATCAGGGGCCACGCGGCGTGGGTGACGCGAAACGCGCCGAGCAGGTGCACCTTGTAGATGAGGTCCCAATCGTCGCGGCTCATCTTGTGGAAGGTGGTGTCGCGCAAGATGCCCGCGTTGTTGATCACCACGTCGACGCGACCGAAGGCATCGACCGCGGTCTTGATGATCTTGTCGCCGTCTTCGACCGAGTCGTAGTTGGCGACCGCCTGGCCGCCCGCTTCCTTGATCTCGGCGACCACCTTGTCGACCGCGGCCGAGCTCTTACCCGAGCCGGTGTGGGTACCCCCCAGATCGTTCACCACCACCTTCGCGCCGCGCCGGGCGAACAGCAGCGCATGGCTGCGACCCAGACCCGCGCCGGCACCGGTGATGACCACCACTTTTCCGTCGAACCTCAGCTCGTCTGACATGGCCTCTCCTTGTTGCGGTGAGGGAGACATGCCACCCGGCCGATTCCAAAGTCAACGCTGCTCGCAAAAATGTCTCCACTGGTGACACTCGGACGTGGGTGGTCGCATGCAGCGCTCTAAAAGGCCGTCCACGACCACGACCACGTCCACGTCCACGACCACGAAACTGCGGGCTGTTGCTTCTTCGTGGTCGTGGACGTGGTCGTGGTCGTGGACGGCCGTGTCAGCCGCCGGGCACTAACCCGAGCAGCTTCGAGAGCAACCGCCCGAGCAGCTCCTGCTCCCCCGCCCCCAAGCCCGACATCACCTCGTGCAGCTGCCCCATCGCGATGCGGTTCCACTGCCCGTACCACCCGTCCCCCTTGCGGGTGAGGTGCAGCTTCACGCACCGCCGGTCGGCCGCGTTCGCCTTGCGCTGAATCAGGCCCTTCTTCTCGAGCGAATCGAGCAGCCGCGAGAGGGTCGCGGTGTGCGCCCCGATGTGCTCGGCCAGCGCGACCTGGGTCATCGGCCCCTGCCACTTCACGTTGGCGATCACCTGCCAGTCGTGCAGCGACTGCCCGTGCTCGGCGAGGCCCTTGCGCACGCGCCCGCGGTTCAACCGGCTCACCCGGCCGATCAGGCGGGCGAGCTCGGTCGCGTGCTGCAGCTCCTTCACGGTCGGCACCGCCCCGGCCATAGCGCCCTAACTGTTGCATTGGCAACGTTGCATTCGCAACGATTGCGGCGTTAGACCCGGCGGCGAATGTCTCCGCCTCTCGTTCTGCTCTCGCTTCTCGCTGCCGCTCCCGAGGCCATCACCTTTCAGCAGGCGGTCGACCGCGCCCTGGCCGGTCACCCGTCGCTGCGCGTGGCCGAGGCCGACGTGCAGCGCGCCTGGGCGCTCAACGAGCAGGCCCGCTCGGCCAGCCTGCCCACCCTGAGCGTCAACGGCACGTACACCCGCCTCGACGGCGACCGGCAGCTGGCCGACCGGCTGGTGACGTCGAAAGACACGCTCACCGGCAACCTCACCCTCACCGTGCCGATTCTCGCGCCCCAGCGCTGGGCGCAGTGGTCGCGCGCCACGAACGCGGCCACCGCCCAGACCGCGACCAGCGCCGACGTGCGCCGGCAGGTGGCGCTGACCGTGGCGCGCACCTGGCTCTCGGTGCTGGGCCAGAAGCGGGTGCTGCAGGCGGCCACCCAGGCGCGCGACACCGCCAAGGCCCACCTCGACTACGCCGCGCAGCGCCGCGCCGGCGGCGTGGGCAACCGGCTCGACGAGATTCGCGCCGCGCAGGAGCTCGCCGTCTCGCAGACCCAGCTCGAGAACGCCGCCTCGCAGCTGGTGCGCCTGCAGGAGTCGCTCGGGGTCGCGGCGGCCAGCGACCTGCCCCTCGACGCCCTCGACGAGCTCCAGCTCAACGCCCCCGGCTCGCTCGACGACGCCCTGAGCACCACCGAAACCCGCCTCGACGTGCGGGCCGCCCAGGTGCGGCGCGACATGGCCGAGAAGTCGACCCACCTCGACTTCACCGACTACCTGCCGCTGGTGACGCTGGTCGGGCAGCCGTTCGCGCAGACCCCGCAGATCGCGCCGCAGCCCCAGCTCGGCTGGCTGGCGCAGGCGGTGCTCACCCTGCCGCTCTACGACGGCGGGCTGCGCTACGGGCAGCAGAGAGAGCGCCGCGCGCTGGCGACCTCGGCCGACGCCCAGCTCGACCTCTCGCTGCGCCAGGCCAAGAGCGAGGTGCGCGCCGCCTTCGAGGTGGTGAAGCACGCCGACGAGGCCCTCAAGGCTGCGCGCGACGCCGCGAAGAGCTCGGTCGAGTCGCTCGACCTGTCAAACCTCGCCTACTCGGCGGGCGCGGTGACGAACCTCGAGGTCACCGACGCCGAGCGGCGCATGCGCGATGCCGTCACCCAGGCCGCGGTCGCCGAAGACGCCTCCCGGCAGGCCCGGCTCGATCTGCTGGCCGCCGCTGGCCGCTTTCCCTGAACGCCCTCAAAAAAACTGACGGCGTGGAGCCAAGGGATGGGCTCCACGCCGTCCAACAGCACCCCAGTTGTATCCGCTCAAGGGCTTCGCAGGCCCGAGCAGCGGGGTCCCCTCCGTTTTTTCCTGCCACTTCAACCGCAACTGCTACTCGCGACTACCGACTGCTGAAGTACTCCCCCGAGTACATCGTCCCCCCGCGATACGGGCTCGCTCCGTCCTCCAACCCACCCACCCCACGAGCACCGTCGTCACCACTTCGACACGGCCCCCCGTTCCCGTACCGCCCCACCCCCTGCGCCCCGCGTCGAGCTTCCGCCGCGTTGCGACTCTGGGCCCCACTCACCGACCAACCCGTCCCGCCCATGCGAGTGATGGATTGCAACGCCGATGCCTGCGGCCAAAACCGCGCAGGCACATGCGCGTGCGCCACAGCGGCGAGGCGCCTCACCCCGCTGAGGGGCGAAACGCCTCCACACCGCCCGATCAGCGGCGGCGCCGCTTCGCGGGAACCTTGGCGCCGCGCTTGCGCGCCTGGCTCAGGCCGATCGCGATCGCCTGCTTGCGGCTCCGCGCCCGGCCGGCTTTGCCCCCGCGGCCCGAGCGGAGCTTGCCCCGCTTGAACTCGTGCATCGCCTTCTTCACCTTCTTGCCTGCTGCTTTTCCGTAACGCGCCATTGATGCCTCCTGGTGTGCCAACAGGAGTGCAAACCACACGCCCTGCCCCAGGTGAGGCGACATGCCCCGACCCACCAGGGCGCGCCGCGCGAAGCCCCCCGAAATTCCGGTGAACAGGGGGTGGCCTGCCGTTGGCAATGAAGGTCGCCCAATGAAACAGGTCCTGCGTGACGCCTGGCACCTCGTCAAAGAGACCATCAGCGAGTGGAGCGACGACAATGCGTCGACCCGCGCCGCCTCGCTGGCCTATTACACCGCCTTCTCCATCGCGCCGATGGTGATCATCGCCGTCGCCGTGGCGGGCGCGCTCTTCGGAGAAGAGGCCGCCCGAGGAGAGCTGCACCGCCAGATACAAGATCTGGTGGGCGACTCGGGCGCGCGCGTGATCGAAGACATGGTCGACAGCGCGGCCCAGCCCGGCCGCGGCACCATCGCCACCATCATCGGCGTCGTGGTGCTGATGTTCGCCGCCACCGGCGTGTTCGCCGAGCTGCAGTCGGCCCTCAACGCGTTCTGGAAGGCCAAGCCCCGCACCACCAACGGCGCGGTCAGCTTCGTGCGCACCCGCATCATCTCGTTCGCGATGGTGCTGTGCATCGGCTTTCTGCTGCTGGTGTCGCTGGTGATCAGCGCGGTGCTCTCGGCGATCGGCAACTGGGTCTCGGGCTTCACCGACGACTGGGCCACCCTGGCGCAGGTGATCAACCAGGGCATCGCGTTCGGCGCCACCACGCTGCTGTTCGCGATGATCTACAAGGTGCTGCCCGACAAGAAGGTCGCCTGGGGCGACGTGTGGCTGGGCGCCGCGGTCACCTCGGTGCTCTTCACCCTCGGCAAGTTCGGCATCGGGCTTTACCTCACCAAGGGCAGCGTGGCCTCGTCGTACGGCGCGGCCGGCTCGTTCGCCGCCCTGCTCATCTGGGTCTACTACTCCTCGATGATCCTCTTCCTCGGTGCCGAGTTCACCCAGGTCTACGCGCGCCGCCACGGCTCGATGCACCACGGCGACAAACCCCAACCCAGAAAGAAGGAGGAGCACCGGAGATGGCCGCCGCACCCCGAGTACCTCGGTACCGCAAGAAACTCTTCTGGGCACTGATCGCCGCCCCGTTCGTTCTCTTCTTCATCGTCTTCTTCGCCTTCGACCCACTGGTCGAGCGCATCGCGCGGTGGCAGCTGAGCAAGGTGAAGGGGTACGAGATCACCTTCACCCACGCCAAGCTGCAGCCGACGAAGCTGAACCTGGCCATGACCGGCTTCAAGGTCGTGAAGGGCAGCGCCGGTGGGCACCAAGAGCCGATTCTCTACATGGAGCGGTTCGAGCTGAGCGTGTTCTGGAAAGAGCTGATCCACGGCAACGCGGTGGGCCGCCTCGACATCGAGAACCCCAAGATCAACGTCATCACCGCCAGGTCGAAAGAGGCGGATCAGTCGACCGAGCTGCCGCAGCTGGGCAAGGAGCTCGAGGCGCTGCTCCCCTTGCGCGCCGACCGCATTCAGGTGCGGCGCGGTGAGTTCACGTACATCGACAAGACCACTCCCGACACTCCCAAGGTGTACCTGCACGACCTCGAGGTGACAGTAGAGAATCTGTCGACTCGGGCCGCGCTGGCACGTGGCGAGCCCACCGTCATCGCGATGGCCTCGGGAATTCAGAGAAAGGGAGAGATGTCGGCCTACATAACCGCCGACCCGCTCGCCAAGGGACTCTGGTTCTCGGGGCAGGCGAAGGCGGTGGGCCTCGACATGCGTGAGTTCTACGATCTCATCGCGTCGAAGTCGGGTCTCGCGCTGGGCGAGGGTACCCTCGACGTGTTCGCCGAGTTCGACTGCCGCGGCGACAAGATCACCGGCGGCGTGCGCCCGGTCTTGAAGAACGCCAAGGTGGTGCAGGCCAAGAAGGGCGTCGACAACTGGCTCAAGAAGGGTCTCGCCGACGTGGCGCTGAACATCTTCAGCGACCGGGTCGACGGCCGCGACGCGGTCGCCACCACCATTCCCATCGAGGGCAAGATCACCGGCCCCGACATTCAGCTGTGGCCCACCATCTTCGGCGTGGTGCGCAACGCCTTCGTCGCCGGCGTGACCGAGAGCTTCGATCGCCTGCCGCCCCCGAAGTCCGAAGGCCCCGAGAACGTGGTCAAGCAGGCGGTCGACGCCTTGAGCAAGAAGAAGCCCGCGCCCAAGGCGCAACCGGAGAAGAGCGAATGAGCCGAATCAGTGGAGTGCTGTTTCTGGGAGTGCTGTGGACCATGGCCTGCCGCCACGCGCAGACCGTAGAGGGCGCCGCGCAAGAGGCCGACGCCAAGGGTGAGACCGAGAAGAAGCCGGTGGCCAAAGAGGTGCCGCACAAGCCGGCGGGCCAGGCCCGCTCACAGGCGCGGCGCGAGTCAGACGTGAAGCGGCCGGCGTACATCGGCCGCCCCGAGCTCTCGACCAACGCCGCCGGCCTGATGAAAGAAGAGGGCCCGATGCGCATTCAGAAGAAGCTCGCCGACGCCGGCTACTACAAGGGCGAGGTCACCGGCGAGCTCGATGCCGCCACCACCACCGCGCTGGAAAAGTTCCAGCGCGACAACGAGCTCGCCGGCACCGGCGCCCCCGACCGCGACACCCTCAAGGCCCTCGGCCTCGACCCCGACGACATCTGGCGCAACCAGCAGAAGCGCGAGAAGGAAGAGCTGAAAGAGCGCCGCGAGAAGCACGAAGAGAAAGAGAAGGAAGAGACTCCGCGCTCTTGAAGCCACTCAGGGCGCGTTGTTGAGCCCGAACGTCTTCATCGTCTTCATCTCGAGCTGGCCATTGCTCTTCTTCGCGGTGTTCTCGACGTTGGCGTCGCCGGTCAGCGCGTTCGCGGCCGCCCCGAACAGAGTGCGACTGTTGTTGCCGAACAGCGTGGTGACCCCGATCGACGCGATCGCGATCAGCGAGACGATGATGATGTACTCGGTCATGCCCTGACCACGGCGGCGCTGTGCAGGCTTCTTCTTCATCGGGTGCTCCTCGAAAGTGCGGCGGGTTGATGGGCCCACCGTAAGGGCCGCGCCGGCAACCCGAAATCGGCCGTCCCGCTGACGGTCGAACGACCGTCGGTCGAACGTCCGACGCTCCTGCTAAACCGGCAGGAGCCGTGGCCACCCGCCTGCTCACCAGCCCTTCTGCCGAAGCGCGCCTCGCTCAGGCGCGGACCTGGCTGCGAGCGAGAGCGCGAGACGAAGAGGTGCTGATCGTCGGCGGCAGCGTCGACGGCGCCCTCGAGCTCGGCCGCGAGGTCTCGGGCGAAGGCCCCGCCACCTTCGGCTGGCACCGGCTCTCGCTCGACCGCCTCGCCCTGCAGCTCGCCCTGCCCCAGCTTGCCCGGGCCGGCCTCACGCCCGCTTCGCACCTCGCCCTCGAGGCGCTGTGGGCCCGCGTGGTGCACGAGCTCGACGCCCAGCAGGCGCTCGGCCGCTTCGCCGCGGTGGCCGACCGCCCCGGCCTGCCGCGCGCCCTGGCCCGCATGATGACCGAGGCGAGACTCGAGGGCGTGCCGCGCCAGAAGCTCGACTCGGACCTGGCCCGCGCCGCCGCCGCCTTCGAGCGCGCGCTGCTCGACGCGAAGCTCGCCGACCGCGCCGACGTGCTCGAGCTCGCCCGGCACGCCCCCAACCGGCTGCCGCTCTTGCTGCTCGACCTGCCCGCCCACAGCCGGCGCGAGTGGGAGCTCGTCTCGACCCTCGCCGCCCAGGCCCCCGAGGTGCTCGCCACGGTGCCCGAGGGAGACGCGCGCTCGCTGAAGAACCTCTCTCGCGCGCTGGGCTGCGAGGCCGAGCGCCTGCCCGCACCGTCGGCCACCGCGCTCGGCCGGCTGCAGACCCACCTCTTCTCCACCGGCGCCCCGCCGCAGGGCGACGCCGGCGAAGAGGTGACGGTGCTCTCGGCGCCCGGTGAGGCCCGCGAGTGCGTCGAGCTGGCGCGGCTGATTCACCGAGAGGCGGCGCGCGGCACCCCGTTCGATCGCATGGCGGTGCTGCTGCGCGCCCCCGGCGCCTACCGCTCGGCGATCGCCGAAGCGCTGCGCCGCGCCGCGGTGCCGGCCTACTTCGCCCGCGGCACCCGCCTGCCCGACCCCTCGGGCCGCGCCCTGCTCGCGCTGCTCTCGTGCGCCGAAGAGGGTCTCTCGGCCAGCCGCTTCGCCGAGTACGTCTCACTGGGCGAGCTGCCGCTGCCCCGCCACCTGGCGAAGCAGAGATCGCACCTGGTCGCCGCCCGACCCGCTCGAGGCCGAGCTGCAGCGCGAAGAAGAAGACGAAGCCGACGACGCCGAAGAGGCCGAAGCCTCGGCCGCCGAGGCCTTCGCCATCGATCCCGACGCGCCGGTGGTGGCGGGCACCCTGCGCGCTCCGCGCTACTGGGAGAAGCTGCTCTCGGACGCCGCGGTGATCGGCGGCCGCGAGCGGTGGCGGCAGCGGCTCGACGGCCTCCAGAACCAGCTGCTCTTGCAGCGCCGCGCACCCGACCTCGAAGAGCGCCGCGTGAGCCAGCTCGATCGCGACCTCGCCGACCTGCAGGCGCTGCGCGACTTCGCCCTGCCGCTGCTCGACCGGCTCGCCGCGCTGCCCGAAGCGGCCACCTGGGGCGAGTGGCTCACCTGGCTCTCGGGCCTCGCCGGCGCCGCGCTGCGCCGGCCCGATCGCGTCGCCGCGCTGTTCAGCGAGCTCGCCCCGATGGAGACCGTGGGCCCGGTCTCGCTGCGCGAGGTGAAGCGGGTGCTCACCGAGCGCCTGCTCGAGCTCACCCGCACGCCCGACCACCGCCGCTTCGGCCAGCTCTTCGTCGGCCCCATCGACGCCGCGCGCGGCCTCTCGTTCGAGGTGGTGTTCGCCCCGGGCCTCGCCGAGCGCATCTTCCCGCAGAAGGTTCGCGAAGACCCGGTCGCGCCCGACCGCGAGCGCAAGCGCATCGGCCACGACCTGGTCACCGACGACGATCGCCGCGACGCCGAGCGCCTGCAGCTCAAGCTCGCGGTGGGCGCCGCGCGCCGCCGGGTGGTGTTGAGCTACCCCCGCCTCGACGCCCACGAGGGCCGCCCGCGCGTGCCGTCGTTCTACGCGCTCGACGTGCTCAAGGCCTGCGAGGGGCGCCTGCCCACCTACGAAGAGCTCTCGCTGCGCGCCGAGACGCAGGTCGACGCGCGCATCGGCTGGCCTGCTCCGCGCGACGCGGCGCTCGCCATCGACGAGGCCGAGCGAGACCTCTCGGTGCTGGGCACGCTGTTCCGCGAAAAGCACAGCCAGCCCGGCACCGCCCGCTACCTGATGGAGGTCAACGAGTCGTTGAGCCGCGCGCTGCGCCGCCGCTACCAGCGCTTTCACCGCGCCTGGTCGCGCGCCGACGGGCTCGCGCTGCCGTCGCCCGAGGCGAAGGCAGCCCTGCAGCCCCACCGCCTCGAGTCGCGCTCGTTCTCGGCCACCGCGCTGCAGCACTTCTCGGCCTGCCCGTACCGCTTCTACCTCTCGGCCATCTTGCGCCTCTCGCCGCGTGAAGAGCTGGCCCCCATCGAAGAGCTCGACCCGCTGCAGCGCGGCTCGATGGTGCACGAGGTGCAGTACGAGGTGCTCACCGAGCTGCGGGGAACCTGGCCGGTCTCGCTCGAGGTCGGGCTGAAGAAGGTCGACGAGGTGCTCGAGCGCGTCGCCGCGCGCTACCGCGACGAGCTGAACCCCGTCATCGACCGGGTGTGGGAAGACGGCATCGACGCGATGCGCGCCGACATCCGCGAGTGGATGAGGCTCACCCTCGCCTCGGAGTGGACGCCGCTGCACTTCGAGCTCGCGTTCGGCCTGCCGCACCGCGAGCAGGAAGACCCGAAGAGCAGCCGAGACCCCGCGCTGCTCGAGGGCGGCCTCAAGCTGCGCGGCTCGATCGATCTGGTCGAGAAGAGCCCCCACGGCTCGCTGATCGCCACCGACTACAAGACCGGCAAGCAGCGGGCCGAAGGCTCGACGCGGCTCGGCGGCGGCAAGACCCTGCAGCCGGTGCTCTACGCCCTCGCGCTCGAGAAGCTGTTCCCCGGCGCGGTCGTCGACGGCGGGGCGCTCTGGTACTGCACCCAGGCCGGCAACTTCACCAAGGTTCCCATACCGCTCGACGCGCGCTCCCGCGAAGAGGCGCGCAAGGCGATCGGCATCGTGGGCCAGGCGATCGACAAGGGGTTTCTGCCCGCGGCCCCGGCGCGCGACGAGTGCACCTGGTGCGACTTCTTGCCGGTCTGCGGCACCGGCGAAGAGCGGCGCGTCGAGCTCAAGAGCCAGGCCGAGCTCGCGGCCTTGAAGCAGCTGCGGGAGCTCGAGTGATTCTCCACGACAAAGAAGCCCGCGACCGCATCGCGAGAGACCTCGATCACACCCTGGTGGTCGAGGCCGCCGCGGGCACCGGCAAGACCACCGCCCTGGTCGGCCGCATCGTGGCGATCGTGAAGTCGCGGCGCGCCACCTTGAAGCAGATCATCGCCGTCACCTTCACCGAGAAGGCCGCCGGCGAGATGAAGCTGCGCCTGCGCGGCGAGCTGGAAAAGGCCCGCACCGCCGTCGGCGCCACCGCCGACGAGAAGACCGCGCTCGAGAGCGCCCTCGAAGAGCTCGAGGTCGCGCGCATCGGCACCATTCACGCGCTCTGCGCCGACCTGCTGCGCGAGCACCCCATCGAGGCGCGGGTCGACCCCCTCTTCGAGGTGGCCAAAGAGCCCGAGTCGCAGCTCCTGCTCGACGCCGCCTTCGACGCCTGGCTGCCGGGCATCTTGCGCGACCCGCCCGAGGGCGTGCGGAGGCTGTTGCGCCGGCGGCCGAAGCGCAGAGACCAGGCCGCTCCCCGCGAGCTCTTGCGCCGCGCCGCCTGGCAGCTGGTCGGCCACCGCGACTTCGACGCGAAGTGGGAAAAGCCCGCCCTCGAGCGAGAGGCCCTGCTCGACTCGGTGCTGCCCGAGCTGCGCGCGCTCGGCGCGGTGGCGAGAGAGGGCGAGACCGACGACTACCTCGCCCACAACCTGCTCGAGCTGCAGCGCTTCGTCGAAGATCTCGACCACCGCGAGCGCAACGGCCGCGGCCGCGACTACGACGGCCTCGAAGCGGGCCTCGCCGGCCTCGCCCGCCACCGCACCTGGTCGTACAAGGGCTTCGGCGAGAAGTTCGGCGGCACCCTGCTCCGCAGCGAGCTGGTCGCCCGCCGCGACGCGCTCAAGGTGCAGCTCGACCGCATTCTCGAAGAGACCGAGGCCCACCTCGCCGCGTGCCTGCACGAAGACCTCTGGCCGCTGGTCGGGCTGTACAAACAAGAGAAAGACCGCTCGGGCACCCTCGACTTCTTCGACCTGCTCATTCAGCTGAAAGAGCTGCTGGTGGGTGACGCCAAGGTGCGCGCCGAGCTGCAGCAGCGCTTCACCCACCTCTTCGTCGACGAGTTTCAAGACACCGACCCGCTGCAGGCCGACATCTTGCGGCTGCTGGCGGCCGATGACCCCACCGTCACCGACCCCGACCTCGCGCGCATCGAGCCCGGCAAGCTGTTCATCGTCGGCGACCCCAAGCAGTCGATCTACCGCTTCCGCCGCGCCGACGTCGCGCTCTACGAGCAGATCAAGCGCCGGCTGCGCGCCGAGGTGCTCGATCTGACCACCAGCTTCCGCGGCGCTCCCGCGCTGCAAGAGGCCATCAACACCGCCTTCAAGCCGGTGATGGTGCAGGAAGAGGGCGGCGAGTACCACACCCAGGCGCGCTACGTGCCGCTCACCCGCTGGCGCGAGGGCGTGCCCGATCAACCGTCGCTCGTCGCGCTGCCGGTGCCGCGGCCGTACTCCGACTACGGCAAGATCTCGGGCTACCAGGTCGACAAGTCGTACCCCGACGCGGTGGGCGCCTTCGTGCAGTGGTTGGTCGAAGAGAGCGGCTGGCGCGTGCACGAGCCCGGCCCCCAGAACGCCACCGTGCCGCTGCAGGCGCGGCACGTCTGCATTCTGTTCCGCCGCTTTCGCCGCTGGGAGGGCGACGACGTGACGCTCGGCTACACCCGCGCGCTCGAGGCCCGCGGCATACCCCACGTGCTGGTGGGCGGGCGCTCGTTTCACGGCCGCGAAGAGGTGCTGGCGCTGCGCAACGCGCTGGCCGCCATCGAGTGGCCCGACGACGAGCTCAGCCTCTACGCCACCCTGCGGGGCCCGCTGTTCGCCCTCAGCGACGATCAGCTGCTGGTGTACCGCGACACCGCGAAGCGCGGCTTTCGCGCCTTTCGCCGCGTCGACGACGAGGCGCTGCCGCCCGCCGCCCGCGAGGTGTCGCGCGCGCTCGACGTGCTGGTCGAGCTGCACAAGCAGCGCAACCGCCGGCCCATCGGCGACACCATCGCCTCGCTGCTCGAGGCCACCCGCGCCCACGCCGGCGTCGCCTTCTGGCCCGCGGGTGAACAGGCGCTCGCCAACCTCGCCCAGCTCACCGACCTGGCCCGGCGCTACGAGGGCAGCGGGGGCCGCTCGTTTCGCGGCTTCGTCGATCAGCTGGCGCGCCAGGCCGAGCGCGGCGAGGTGCCCGAGGCGCCCATCGTCGAAGAGGCCAGCGAGGGCGTGCGCATGATGACGGTGCACGGCGCCAAGGGGCTCGAGTTTCCGGTGGTGATTCTGGCCGACCCCACCTGCCCGATGACCCAGAAGAACCCCTCGCAGTGGGTCGAGGGCAAGCGTTGGTCCGAGTCGCTCGCGCACTGCGTGCCCAGAGAGCTGCGAGCCCACGCGCGCGAGGCGCTCAAGCGCGACGAAGAAGAGTCGGTGCGGCTCACCTACGTGGCCGCCACCCGCGCGCGAGATCTGCTGGTGGTGCCGGCGGTGGGCGACGAAGAGCTCACCGGCACCTGGTTGGATCCGCTGCTCCCGGTCATCTACCCCAGCGAAGACGGCAAGCGCCGCCCCCTGCCCGCTCCGGGCTGCCCGAAGTTCAATGGCGAGTCGGTCATCGACCGGCCCGAGAAGGCACGCTTCAGGGTCTCGGTGATGCCCGGCCTGCACCGCTCGGCGGCCGGCCAGCACCCGGTGGTGTGGTGGGACCCGCTCGCCCTGCAGCTCGACAAGAAGCTCGAGACCGGGCTGCACCAGGACCAGGTCTTGCGCGAGAAGGGCGGAGAACAGAACGCCGCCCGCTCGCTCGCCGAGTACCGCGCCTGGGCCTCGGGCCGCGCGTCGCTGCTCGAGCGCGGCGCGAAGGCCTCGACCGCGGTGACGCCGGCGCGCGACGCGACCCAGGCGCCCTCGATCGCGGTCACCGTCGAGCAGGTGCAGAGCGCCCGCGAAGGGCGCCCGCGCGGCCGCCGCTTCGGCACGCTGGTGCACGCCGCCCTCGCCACCGTGCCGCTGAGCCCCGGCCCCGAGCTCGAGCGGTACGTGCGCGCCCACGGCCGCCGCCTCGGCGCCACCGATGAAGAGCAGCGCGCGGCGGTGGGCGCGGTAGAGGCCGCGCTCCAGCACCCGCTGCTCACCCGCGCCGCCGCCGCGCAGGGCTGCCGGCGCGAGGCCCCGCTCACCGTGAAGCTCGAAGACGGCACCCTCGCCGAGGGAGTCGCCGACCTCGCCTTCCGCGACGCCGGCGGGTGGACGGTGGTCGACTTCAAGACCGACTTCGAGCTCGAGGAGCACCGCGCCCGGTACGAGCAGCAGGTCTCGGTCTACGCCCGCGCCATCGCCCAGGCCACCGGCCTGCCGGCGAGCGCCTGGCTGCTCTCGGTGTGAGACAGGGTCAGGGGCGCGCGAACGCCTGCCGGCGCTGTTAATAATCAGCCGGTGACCTACGACCAGCTCGCCGCGCAGCTGCGCTCGCACGCAGGCCTGGCGCGCATCTCGACCTACGGCAGCGTGCGCGAGCTCGGGCGTCGCTTCGAGCTCTTGCGCATCGACACGCCGGGCAAGAAGCGGCTGCTGCTCACCGCCGGCTTTCACGGCGAAGAGCCGGCGGGGCCGATGACGCTGGGCGCGCACTTCCCCCGCATCGCGGCCTACGCCAGGAAGCGCGGCGTCGGCCTCACCGTCTTCCCCTGCGTGAACCCCTCGGGCTTCGAGCTCGGCACCCGCTACAACGCCAGCGTCGAGCGGCCCAACAACGACTTCCTGCGCTACCGGCTGAAGCACCGGGCGGTGGTGGGCGAGCTCTACGGGCGCAACCCCGAGTTCGTTCGCTGGAGCGTCTTCGCCGGCGGCCCCAAGGAGACCCGCGCGCTGCGCCGGCAGCTCGCGAAGCTGCCCCTGCCCGCCGCCGCGCTCGACATCCACCAGGACAATTACATGCGCCGGGCCGCCACGTACGCCTACGTGTTCGGCGACGCGAGGCACTACGCGGCGCTGGCGCGCCGCGCGAGCAAGCACCTGCCGCTGGCGAAGCACCAGCAGGTCGACCCGGGCCTCGTCACCGACGCCCACGGCTTCATCTGGTTTCACGACGGCAGCGTGACCGACTGGTTCATGCGCCGCGGCGTCCGCTACTGCGCCACCCTCGAGACCACCACCCGCAGCAGCTCGAAGCGCTGTCATGCGGTGAATTTGGTCTGGTTAGAAGGTTTCATCGACCTCGCGGCGCGCTCGGGCTAGACGCCCGCGCACATGAACCTGCTCGCACTGTTGGTGGTGCTCTCGCAGTCGCAGACCGCCTCGCAGAACCCCGAATCGCAGCCGCCCCCCGACACCCAGACCGACTCCACCCCCGCCGAGAAGGCCACCGAAGCCACGGTGACCGCGGCGCCCGCAGCCGCCGAGCCCGCCGGCAATACGGCCGAGCCGGCCCCCGAGCCCAACCCGTGGACGGCGGGCTTGAGCTTCGGCATCACGTGGATCAGCGGCAACGTGAGCTCGCTCTCGGCCATCGGCGGCGCGCAGGCCACCCGCAAGACCGAGCGCACCATCTGGGCCAGCAAGTTGGGAGTGGGCTACGGCGAGAAGTACGGCCCGCTGCCCAGCGAGGTGCTGCTCTACAACGGCTTCGTCACCTCGCAGTTCGACCTGCGCTTCAACTCGCTCATCTCTGCGTTCGTCGGTGGCGGCCTCGACTTCGATCACGTCAAGAGCGTCGAGCTGCGCGGCTACGGCGAAATCGGTGTCGGCTTCGCCTGGTTCGACCGCAAGTTCACGGTGAAGGACAAAGAGATGCAGAAGTTCTTCTTGAAGACCGACCTGAGCGCCCGCCTTCAGCCCGAGCAGCGCTTCCAGTACTACCCGGTCGAGATGCAGGTCGACGACGTGCTGGTGTTCGGCCCGCGCCTCGCCGCGGCGCTGCACTACGCGTTCACCGAGAACGCGTACTTCCACGACGATCTCGAGCTGCTGCCCAACGTGCTCAACAAGGCGCGCCTGCTGCTCAACAACAACGCCAAGGTCGGCGTGAACCTGTTCGGCCCGCTCGCCGTCACCGTCGCGTTCGGCATCAGGTACGACTCCGAGCCCGCCGCGGGGAAGCAGCCCCTCGACACCGTGCTCACCGTGGGCCTCGAAGCGAACCTCTAAGAGAGGCTCAGCTCAAGACCGGCCAGCGGGCGGTCACCGCGCCGCCGTCGACCACCACCAGCTCGCCGAAGGCGTTGAGCACCGCCTCGCTCTGGGTGGGGCGAAAGAACACGCAGTCGCCCACCGCGACCTCGAGCTTCGGCCCGGCCACCAGCAGCTCCTGGTTGCTCGAGCGGCCGTACAGCCCGCTGTACTGCAGGTCGGGCGGGCTCACCGGCCGGGCAAGCCAGTTGCCGCCGAACACGAACACCCCGCGCGAGGTGTCGGGGGTGACGAAGCGGGTCAGCCCCGAGAGCGCCTCGAGGCCGGGAATCTGCGGGTCGACCCGCTTGAGCACCGGCGCGGCGATGAACGCTGCCGGCAGCAGCGGCTCTTGATCGAAGTCAGAGGGCGACACGAACGCCGAGCCCACCGCCACCTCGTTGGCCACCGTGCCCTCGAGGTGCCGGGTGAAGGTGAGCGAGCCGCCGCTGTTCAAGGTGAGCGCTCGCGCGTCGAACCCCGCCGCCGTCACCGCGTCGAGCGCCGCCTGGTACCGCTGCTGCACCTGCTGCCAGGCGCGGCCTCGCAGCGGCAGCGGGGTGTGCCCGACGTGCGCGTCGTAGCCCATCAGCCCGGCGAGGCTCAGCCGCGGGTGGCCCCTGAGCGCGCGGCAGATCTCTCCCAGCTGGTCGACGGCGAAGCCTCCGCGGTGCAGGCCCACGTCGACCTCGAGCGAGACCTTGAGGGCGAGCCCCTGGTCGCGCGAAGGTGTCGTATTCCAGCAGGCGCTCGCGGGTGTCGATGAGCCACTGGGTATTCTCACCCGGCTTCACGCCGCCGGCCTGCAGCGCGCGCACCGCCGAGATGGGCATCGGCTTGCCCAACAGCACGTCGGCGCCCGGGTCTCTTGCCCACAGCGCAGCGAGCATCGAGGTGTTGAACGCCATGTACCGCCGGGTGCCGGCCTCGAGCGCGTCGAGCAGCGGCAGCGACGGCAGCGACTTCACCACCAGGCGCAGGCCCAGCCTCGCCGCCTTCACCCGCTCGCGAATCGACGCCGCGTTGGCCTTCAGCCGCGCGAGATCGACCACCATCGCCGGTACGCCCAGCGACTTCACCGCAGCGTTGAGCGACGAGAAATACGCATCGTGGGGCCCGCTGCTCGGGGCCATCGCGCGCCGCGCGCCCACCGCGAGCGCTCCCGCCACCCCGCCGACGGCGATCAGCCCTCTGCGTGTGAAGCGGTAGCGCGGCACGGAAAGAGACTCTACTTTACGCCGCGCCACGCGCTGCTCATGCCGAGCACTGTTCACCCCTGAGCCCCAAGGCCTCGAAAATCGACCCTCTGGCGCGCTCGGCTCAGGGTCTCTTCAGCATCACGCCATCGCCATCGGCGCCTGCTGCTCGCCTTGCGCGGCGCCGAAGACCTGCTCGACCTCGGCGCGAACCTGCGCTGCGTCGGCCTCGGTGACCGGCGTCTCTTTCTCGAGCCGCTCGTCGATGTCGAGAATCAGCCGGGTGAGCGGCCGCAGCCACGAAAACTCGGGGTCGAAGGCCACCAGGCGAAGCATCTCGCCGGGCTGCACGACGCCGTGGCGCGCCTCGTACTTCATGCGCGCCGCGTCGATGAGCCTCTTGTGAAGGCCCAGCGCCTCGGAGCGAACTGCTTCGATGTCTTGCCTGGGGTTCATGCCTTCACCATGGCCATGATTTCGGCGCGCGCCACCCCGCGCGAGCCGAGTGCTGCCCCGCTGATTTTGCTCGGCTTTCAAAACCAGTGAGCGAAGTGGCTCACCGCAGCCACGGTGAACGCAGCCCAGAGCAGCAACGCGAACCCCACTCCCCACGGCGTCTCGGGCTCATTGAAGCGCATCATGACGGCCTCTCTTTCCTGCCGATGAAGATGCCGTGGGGCACCCGCCCCCGGTAGACACGGCGGGCGCAGAAGACTCATTCCATGGTGGAATGAGTGAATGGACCGCATCGACGACCTGCGACTCTTCGTGCGCATCATCGAGACCGGCAGCCTCTCGGCGGCGGCGCGCGACGCGAGCACCACCCAGCCCACGGTGAGCAAGCGGCTGCGCGCGCTCGAGACCGCGGTGGGTGCGCGGCTGCTCAACCGCAACACCCGCCACGTGGTGCCCACCCCCACCGGGCTGGCCTGGTACCAGCACGGCAAGAAGTGGCTGGGCGAGCTCGACGCGCTGAAGCTCGAGCTGCGCCCCGGCCCCGACCGCATCGCCGGGCCGATTCGCGTCAACACCGCGGTGACCTTCGGGCTGTGCGTGCTCACCCCCATCGCCGCGCGGTTTCAAAGGCTGCACCCCGAGGTGAGCTTTCATCTCGAGGCCACCGACCGCCGCGTCGACCTGGTGCAAGACCGGGTCGACCTCGCGGTGCGCATCGGAGGCGTGGGCAACCCCGACCTCATCGCCACCCCGCTGGGCGCCTACGGCTTCACCGTGGTGGCCTCGACGCGCTGGGCGAGAGAGCACCCCCGGGTGCGCACCCTGGCCGCGCTGCAGAACGTGCCGGTGTCGACCTACGACAGCGCCCCGACCGAGCGCCTCGAAGGGCCCGGCGGGCCGGTGGTGATTCGCAAGAACACCGCGGTCGACATGAACAGCTCGCTCGGGCTGCGCCAGCTGGCGCTGGGCGACCACGGCCCGGTGCTGGTGGCGCGCTTCGTGGTGCACGAAGACCTCGAGCGCGGCGACCTGGTCGAGCTGGTGCCGGGCGCGTTCAGCAGGCCGCTGCCCACCTTCGCGGTGATGCTGCCGGTGCGGCCGATACCGCAGCGCCTGCGCGCCTTTCTCGCCTACCTCAAGAGAGAGCTGCCCGGCGTACCGGGCTGGGTGCCGCCCTGAGAGCTCACGGCGTTCGCTGCAGGTCGATCTTCAGCGCCTCGGTGGCGAACCGTGCCACGCGCGCCATCAGCTTCTGCATCGCCGGCAGCACGCTGCGCCCGGTGCGGTTGGCCTCGTCTTCGAGCTTCTGCTTGCAGCTCAGGTCGGAGCACACCCGAATGCCGACCCGCTTTCTCGCGTTGAGGCGCGCGGTGAGCAGCCCGACCTCGGTGCCCACCCCCGAGTGATGGCACCAGTCGCACATCACCGGCACCGCGATGTCACCGCCCGGGTTGGTGTCGAACACGATGCCGGTGGGCACCCCGCCCGGCACCGCGAACACCATGAACGCCCACCCGCCTGCGGGGTGCAGCCACGACACATAGTCGCGCACCAGGAGGGGAAAGCTCAGTTCCTTCGGCACCTCGATGGTGGGCCGATCTTTCGGTCGAAAGGTCGCCACCAGTTCGGCTTCGCTCTGGAGCTTGAACACGATGATGATTCTAATCGAGCTCGAGGGGTGCCGCCGAGTGCCGGGCACCGGGCCCGGAAAAGCCGACCACGAGTGGATCCAATGCTTTTTCGTGGACGTGGACGTGGACGTGGACGTGGACGGCCGTTCGAGACCGCCCGACACCCGCGGGGAAGCTGATCGTCACCCCCCACACCACGCGGTAGAACCCGCCCTTCCCCGTGACCCCGCGATGGCCCGAAACGCTGCACCCCGCCCAGCGCCGCTACCAGGCGGAAGAGCTGGTGCGCCTGCGCCGGGCCGACGAGCAGCGCCGCTACGCCGCGCCCCAGCGCTCGGCCCGCATCGACCCCAACCCCCACCAGATCGAAGCGGTCATCTTCGCGCTCCAGTGTGTGCGCGAGGGCGGCTGCATTCTCGCCGACGAGGTGGGCCTGGGGAAGACCATCGAGGCCGGCCTGGTCATCGCCCAGCTGCTCGCCGAAGGCGCCCGGCGCATTTTGCTGGTCGCGCCGAAGTCGCTGCTCGGCCAGTGGAAACAAGAGCTCTTTCAGCTCTTCGACCTCGAGGCGCGCGAGGCCTGGCCCCGGGCCGACCTCGACGGCGACGGCGTCTTCCTCATCAACCGCGAGGCCGCCGGGGGCCCGCGCGGCCACTCGGCGCTGATGGCCGCCCCGCCCTTCGACCTCTGCGTCATCGACGAGGCCCACGAGGACTTCGCCGGCCTCTACCAGCGCTACGCCCCAGACGGCCTCTACGACGCGGGCTCCGAAGTCGCGCGCACCGCCGGCCGGCTGCGCGACGTGCTGCAGGCCGCGCGCACCCCGGTGCTGCTGCTCACCGCCACCCCGATTCAGAACAACCTCGCCGAGCTGTGGGGGCTGGTGCAGTACGTCGACCCCCTCGGCACGCTGCTGGGCGACCTGCCCACCTTCCGCGAGGTGTTCTGCGGCGCCGACGACCGCCAGCTCCAGCCCGGGCAGGAAGACGAGCTGCGCGAGCGCCTCAAGACCGTGCTGCAGCGCACCCTGCGCCGCCAGGCCCAGGCGTTTCTCGAGAAGCCCTTCGTCGACCGCCAGGCCCGGCTGTTCGAGTACGCGATGTCGAGCGCCGAGCGCTCGCTCTACGACGACGTCACGCGCTACCTGCTCGAGCCCACCATTCGCGCGTTCCAGGGCCGTCACCGCAAGCTGCTGTTGCTCGGCTTTCACCGGCGCATGGCTTCGTCGACGCTCGCGCTCGCGTCAGCCTCGAGCACGTGGCGGCGCGCGCCGCGTCGCCTCGCTGCGGGCGACACCGACGATGATCGTGAGGTGCGACGCGCTCGTCGCCGATCTCGAAGACGACGATCTGCGCGCGCTGGGAGACGACGACTACGCCGCTCCGGCCGAGAAGGTCGACGTCAGCTCCGAGGTGACGCGCGTCGAGTCCTTCGTCACCCGTGCGAAGGCGCTCGTGCACGACGACGGCCGGTTCCGCTCACTGCTCAAGGCCATCGAGTTCGTAGCCACGCGCGCGAAGGCGGGGCAGGGCGCGTCGAAGCTCGTCATCTTTACGGAGTCGCTCGTCACGCAGGAGTACCTCAGAGACGCGCTCATCGAGAGCGGTCAGGTTCGCCCCGACGACATCACCATCTTCCGCGGCACCAACGACGGCCCACGCGCCCACGAAGCGCTCGTTCGTTGGCAACACGAGGTGCCGCCGGGAGAAGCGACGCAGCCGAGCAAGGACATCGCGATGCGGCTCGCGCTCGTGCACGAGTTCCGCACGCGCACGCGAATCTTCATCTCGACCGAGGCTGGCGCGAAGGGCCTCAACCTGCAGTTCTGCAACGCGGTCGTGAACTGGGATCTGCCGTGGAACCCGCAGCGCATCGAGCAACGCATCGGCCGGTGTCATCGCTACGGGCAACAGCACGATGTCACCGTCATCAACTTCATCGCGAAGGACAACGAGGCCCAGGCGCTCACCTTCGACATCTTGAGCCAGAAGCTCGAGCTGTTCGGCATCGTCTCAGCGCGTCCGATCAGATCCTCCATCGGCCGGTTGGGCCGGGCGGTGACGTGCTGGTCAGCGCGCTGGGAGCCGAGTTCGAAGCCGAGCTGGCGCGCATCTACGAGCGGGCCCGCACGATCGAAGAGGTGAACGCCGAGATCCGCGCGCTGCGCGAGAAGGTCGCCGAGGAGCGCTAGCGCTTCGAAGAGACCCGCTCGCGCACCGCGAACGTCATCGAGGAGCAGTTCGATGAGACGTGCAGCAGGCTGTTCCGGCTGCGTCGTGACGCGGTGCCCGGCGCTCGCCGAGCTCGATCGCGATCTCGCCGAGGTCCTGGGGTTGCTGCGTGCCAAGCGGCACCCCGTTCACCCAGAAGAGTCGACCGCCGACGGGCACCCGCGGCACGTGCAGGGGCATGACGGTGGCGTCTGGCCCCGGGCGCGGGCACCTCAGCCTGCACCTCGGTCATCCGCTGGTGGTGGCCGCCGTCGCCGCGGACGCGCGCCAGTAGGCCCGGGTGGGGCCGTCACCGCCCGGCTAAGCTGGGCCCCGCGCAGCAGTTGGACCCGGCTGCGGTTGGTGAAGGTCGCTACGACGGCTTCGAGCGGGTCGAGCTCCTGCTCCCCGTGGTCGCGTTCGCAGACGGCAGGGTGCTCGAGCCCGCCCACGCCGACGCCTCGCGCAGCGAGCTGAAGGCGCGGGGCCCGCGCGCCGCGCTCGGCGACCCGGTGATGCACGACGCGACCCAAGAGCTGCTCTTCGGGCTGCAGCGCGAGGTCGACCAGGCCGAGCACCTGCGCTTCGAGAGCGCGCTGGCCCAGGCCCACCGCTTCCTCGGCGACCGGCTGCTGGTGCTCACCCGCCGCCGCGCGCTGGCCACCGAGAAGCTCGAGCTGGCGCAGGCGAGGTGGGCCGCGGCCAGCGGCGCCGAGGCCCGCACTGCCGCCGAGCGCGCGAACTCAAGACGGCCAGACGAGACCCTCACCGCCCTGGCCGACGGCCCATCGACAAGCTCCAGCGCGAGACGACGCCACCTTCCAGCGCTACCTCGGGCACATTCAGAAACGGCGCTACTCGCCCCGCGCTCGAGGCCTCGTCGACGTGGACGCTGTTCGAGCTCACCTGGAGCTGCGCAGACATCGTGCTCAAGCTCTTGCACACGGCTGACTGGCACCTGGGCCGCCGCTTTCGCGCGTTCAGTGAAGAGGCCAGCATCAAGCTCTCGCGCGCCCGCCTCGAGGTGATCGATCGCATCTTCAGCGAGGCCGAGCGACATCAGGTCGACGCGGTGCTCTGCGCGCGGGTGATCTCTTCGACGAACCCCAGCCAGGCGCGAGTCGTGAGGCCTCGTGGCCTCGCGCCTGAAGAAGCAGTGGCGCCGGCCCGTGTTTCTCCTGCCCGGCAATCACCCGACGCGCAGACGAACTTTCCGATCTCGAAGGACGCGGTCGTCGATCGCGGCCTCGACTACCTGGCCATCGGCGATACGCACGGGTTCCGCTTCATTCCACCCGAGCGAAAGCAGCCACCGACGATCTATCCGGGGACTCCCGAGCCCACCGCGTTCGACGAGGTCGACCCCGGCCACGTGGCCCTGGTGCTGATCAACCGGCAGCGGCGCGCCACCGTCGACAAGCGCCGCGTCGCCAACTGGCACTGGGAAACGGTGCGGGTCGCCGAGCTCTCGGCGCTGCGCGCGCTCGCCGCCCGGCACGACCTCGGCAACCGGGTGCTGCGCCTCACCGTCGAGATGCGCCTGAGCGCCGAGCAGTACGACGAGGCCGAGGCGCTGCTGCAAGAGCTGGCCGGCACCGAGGCCCGCCACGGCCGCGCCGGAGTGCTGCAGCTCGATCGCGAGGGCCTGAGCCTCGACGTCGCCGCGCTGGGGCACGGCCTCGAGGGGCTGCCGCCGGTGCTCCAGGCCGCGGCGCGGCGCCTGCAAGAGGCCGCCGCCGACCCCGACCAGCGCCCGGCCGCCGAGCGGGCGCTGTTTCACCTCTTCCGGGCGGCGCGCGAAGGGGTGAGGGGCTGATGCGCCTCACGCGCCTCGAGGTCGAGTGGTTCGCCGGCGTGAAGGCCGCCACGGTCGAGCTGGGCCCCGGGCTCAACGTGCTCTACGGCCCCAACGATCTCGGCAAGTCCACGCTGGTGAACGCGCTGCGCGCGGTGCTGCTGCTGCCCGCCACCTCGAGAGAGGGCGACGCGTTTCACCCCTGGTCGGTCGACCAGCGGCCCACCGTCACCCTCGAGCTGTGCGACGACGCGGGGAAGCACTGGCGGGTGAAGAAGACCTGGGGCGGCCCCGGCACCGCCCAGCTGTGGAGCTCGAAAGATCGCCTCACCTGGCTGCCCGCCGAGAAGGCGCGCGCCGTCGACGAGAAGCTGCGCACCCTGCTCCCCTGGGGCATTCCGTCTCCGGGCGGCAAGGGCGCCCCCAAGGGCATGCCCGTGAGCTTCATCGCCAACGCGCTGCTGGCACGCCAGGGGTCGCCCGAAGAGATTCTCTCGGCCAGCCTGGTGGCCGACCTCGCCGAGTCGGGGCGGCTCTCGCTCACCCGCGCGCTCTCGGCGCTGGCCCAAGACCCGCTGTTCAAGCAGGTGCTCGACCGCGCGCAGGCAGAGTTCGAGCGCTTCTTCAACGAGTCGGGCTCGCGCAAGACCGGCCGCACCTCGGCCCTCACCGCCGCCTCGGACGCAGTGAAGCGGCTCACCGCCGAGCGCGAGGCGCTCGAGCAGCAGGTCGCCGGCGCCTCCGAGGCCGAGCAGCGCGCGGCGATGCTGCGCGAGCGGCGCGCCGAGCTCGCCAACGCGCTCGAGGCGGCGCAGGCCCGGCTCGAGCTGGCCCGGGCGGGCGCCGCCCTGAAGAAGGCCCGCGAGGCCGCCGCCCAGGCGCAAGAGCTCGCCGCCCGCGGCGGCGGCGGCGAAGCGCGCCCTCGACGAGGCGGCCCTGGCCCTCTCGCGCGCCGAGCAGGCGGGCTCGACCGACGCGCGGCAGCAGCGCGAGCTGCTGCGAGCACAGGCCCAGGCGCGCGCGGCCGAGCGGGCCCGGCAAGAGACCGAGCTCGAGGCGCTGGCCGCCACGGCGAAGGCCGCCACCGAGGCCCAGGTGGCGCTCGAGCAGGCGCGAACCGACGCCACCGCCGCCACCCGCGCGCGCGAGCAGCTCGCCGCCGCGAAAGAGAAGGCCGCCGCCGCGCTGAAGGGCGCGCAAGGCGACCTCGCGCTCGCCGAGGCAGTGGTGGCCTATGGCCGCTGGCGGCAGGCGGTCGACGCGGCCACGACCGCGGCCACGACCGCGGCCCAGGCCGGGCAGCACGCCGAAGATTCCGCGGCGCTCCTGCGCGAAGCCGAGCAGCACGACACCCGCGCGAAAGAGGCGCTCGACGACGCCGCCCGGCGCCGCGCGCGGCTGCCCGGCGAGGAGCAGCTGCAGAAGCTCGAGCGGCTCGCCCACGACAAGGCGATCGCCGAGGCCGCCTTGGGAGGAGGCCTCACCGTCACGGTGCGCCCTCGGCGGCCCATCGCCCTGCACGCGGTCGCCGACGACGGCGCGCCCGAAGCCTTCGCCGGCCTCAAGACGGAGCAGCAGCTCGAGGCCGAGCGCCGCGTGCAGCTCACCATCGGCGACCTGCTCGACGTCGAGATCGTCGCTGGCGCCAAGGAGCTGCGCCGTGCCGCGGAGGTGCTGCGCCGCCGGTGGAAGGAAGAGATGCTGCCGGCGCTCGAGCGCGCCGAGGTGGCCAGCCTGGCCGACCTGCAGGCGGCGGTGAAGGCGCTCGCCGGCTCCACCACCGTCGCCGCTCAGGCGCGGGCCGCCGCGGCCACCGCGCGCGCCGCTGCCGAGGCCGCGGCCTCGCGCGCCGCCCTGCTGCGAAGCCAGGGCTCGGTCTCGAAGGCCGAGCTCGACGAGCGCGAGGCCCGCATCGGCGACATCGACCGGGCAGTGCTCGCAGACCTGCACCGGCGCGCCGGCGCCGGGTGGGAAAAGCAGGTCGAAGAGATGAAGGTGAAGACCACGGCCGCGGTCGAGGTCGCTCGGCGCGCGCTGGCCGAGCTCGACGCGAAGCTGCTCGAAGCCGGGTGGAGGCTCGACGACGCGAAGCAGCGCGAGGCGAAGGCCGGCGAGGCGCTGCCGGCGCTGCGCGCGGCGCTGGGCGGGCTCACTCCGCAGCAGATCTCCTCCCAGCTCGCCGAGCTGCGGGCCGCCGATGGCGCGCCGGCGTCCGAGCGGGAGGAAGACCGCACCGCCCCCCAGCTCGCCGAGGCACGCGAGCGGCTTCAGGTGGCTCAAGCCGAGCATGAGCGCGCGCAGGCCGCCGCGCACGGCAAGGCCGGCGAGGCCCAGGCGCTGGCCGAGGCGGTCTCGCCCGAGCAGCGCCGCCGCCTCGAGGCCTCGGCGCCGGTCGAGCTCGCCGCCGCCCAGGCCGGGCTGCTGCAGGTGCAGGCGCAGCTCGACGAGGTCACCGCCGACTTCAACAAGGCCGACGGGGCGCTCACCTCGCTGGCCGGGCCGATGGCCAGAGAGCGGCAGGCCCAGCTCGACGAGGCGCTGGCCGCCGCGCGGGTGCGCGAGCGCGAGCTGCTCACCGACGCCGACTCGTGGAGGCTGCTCCGCGACGCGCTGCGCGAGGCCGAGAGCACCGAGAGCGCGCACCTGGGCAAGGCGCTGGCCGGCCCGGTGGCCGCGCGCTTCAGCGCCCTCACCCACGGCCGCTACCGCGCCATCACGCTGAGCCCCGACCTGAGCACCGAGGCGGTAGAGGTGCCCGGAGTCGAAGGCGCCGAGGTGCTCGCCGCGCTCTCCGAGGGCACCCGTGATCAGCTCGCCACCCTGGTGCGTCTGGCCATCGCCAGCCAGCTGGGCAGCGCGCTGGTGCTCGACGACCAGCTGGTGCACACCGACCTCGCCCGGCTCGACTGGTTCGGCCAGGTGCTGCGCGAGGTCGCCGCCCAGACCCAGGTGCTGGTGGTCACCTGCCGCCCGCTCGACTACCTCGCCCCCGAGCAGCTGCCCGCGCAGCAGCCCTCGCTCGACTCGCCGGGCGCCCGGGCCATCGACCTCTCGCGCCTCATCGAGCGCTCGTGAGCCGGGTGCCCTCGCCGAGGCGGCCGGGGCTCCGGGTGAGCGCTTCGCTCTCGGCGTTGCCCGGGTCGGCGCTGGTGCTCTGCCTCGCGCTCGGGGCGCCGCTCACCGCCCACGCCAGCTGCGAGAGCACCGTCGACGAGTGGGCGGCCCGAGGCCCCCAGCCGCAGTGCAGCCTCACCGCGAAGTTCTGCCCCGCCGACGGGGTGGTGCTCGAGGTCGACGCACCGCCCACTCGGCTGACGGTCGAGGTGCGCCGCACCGGCCCCGGGTTCCGCACCGTTCGTGGCGTGGTGCTGTCGCCGGTGGCCCAGGTCGCCGACTGGAGCAAGGTCACCCCCGGCCTGCAGGCCGCCTTCGAGCGGCTCTGCGCGTGCGTCGAGCGGCACCCCGAGCCGTTTCCGTGGAGCGCCGGGCCACCGACCGCGGGGCCGGCGAGCGGCGCCGCCCCCCAGACACCGCCTCCCGCCGCGCTGCCCTGGCGGCTGCTGCTGGGCCTGCTGCTCTCGGCCGCCGCGCTGGCGCTCGGGCGCGCGCGGCCGTCGCGCGCCGCGCTGCTCGAGGCCCTCGCCGCCTGCGTCGCCCTGCCGCTGGTGCTGGCCGCGGGGTGGCGGTTGCTGGTCGGCAGCGCCTACTTCCACCAGAACGGGCAGGGGCCGATCTGGGTGGGCTACGCGCTCGGCCCGGCGGGCGGCTCGCCGTACGGCCCGGGCTTCGGCGAGCTGTTCGGCGTCATCGCCCGCGCCTTTGCGCAGGGCCCCGACGGGGCGATCTTCCAGGCGGTGGCGCTGCTCTGCGCGTTCACCATCGCCCCGGTGGCCTGGGCCGCCGCGCGCGCCGCAGGCCTGGGCGCGCCCGCTCGCTGGGCGGTGGCGCTCAGCGTCGGCCTGCTGCCGATGCTCGCCCGCACCGCCCAGAGCGAGTCGTACTACGCGGTGCTCTGCGCGCTGTCGTTTCTGGCCGCCGCGCCGCTGGCGCTGGTGCCGCTCGACCGCGAGCGCTTTCGCCTCGGCCCCCGCTTCGTCGGCGCCGTGCTGGGAGCCGGCCTGATCGTCGCGCAGGCCGCGCGGGTGCACCCCATCGGGTGGACTCCGGCGGCCCTGGTGCCCCTGGCGTTGCTGGCCCGGCCGGTGAGCCCGCGCGCCACCCTCGCCTACCTGGCCTGCGCCGGCGCCGGCATCGGCCTGACGGTGGGCGCGTTCAGCGGCGCCGCGATGCTCGAGGTGATGAACGGCGAGATGGTCGGCCGCTGGGGCGCGCTCGGCCAGCGCTCGCTGCTGATGCGCGGCGCGCTGCCGGCCGGCCTCGCCGCCGCGACGGCGCTGGTGCTGGCGCTGGCCAGAGCCCGCCCGCTCGCTTGCGCGCTCGCGCTGGCCGCCGTGCCGGCGATGGCGGCCACCAGCCAGGTGATGGGGGCCGAGATGCCGGCCATCTTCCGCGCCTACCAGCTGCTCTGGCTGGCCGGTGCGCTGGGGCCCCTGCTCGGGCTGCGCCGGGCCGCGGCGCCGCTCGCCGCCGCCGGCTGGCTGACGGCCACCGCCCTCTCGCTGGGGCCGGCGCGCACGCTGCCCACCGACGCCGCCGAGCAGCGGCTGCTGATCGCCTGGCGTCGCACCCTGCCCCGCCCCGCGGTGGTGTTTCACCTCGCACGCGCCGGGCAGCGGGTGCTGGCCGTGCCGTTGTTCGGAGCCCAGCGCCCGTTTCGCCTCGACGCCGCGCAGGGCGTGCCGCCGGTGCCCACGCCGGGCAGCTTCTATTACCGCGCGTCGCTCTGCGACTCGGCCGAGGGCGCCGCGCTCTGTGCCGCCCTCGAGCGCGACTGGCCGCTGAAGGCGGTGCAGCAGGCCGAGCTGCCGGCGGTGCCGAGCAAGCCCGACCTGCCGTACCTGACCCCGACGGTGCGGGTGACGCTCTACGAAGTGACCGGCACGAACTCGGCGGCGCCGTAGCGGTCGAGGTAGTCCGGGCGAATGCCCGGGCACACCCCGCGCAGCGCGCACCGCCCGCAGGCCTCGACGTAGCGGCGCCCGGCGAGCTTGCTGTCTTTGAGCTCGAAGGTGGCCTCGGGGCTGACCACCATCACCGGCTCGGAGCCCGGGTCCCACGCGGCGGCGGCGTCGGCGCCGAGCAGGCAGCGCGGCAGGTGCAGCGAGCGCACGGTCATGCCGTGCTCGCGCGCGAAGGCGAGCGCCTCGTGCAGCTGCGGCAGCACGTCGCTCATGCGGGGCATCGACTCGGGGTTGGCGGCGTTGCCGTCGGTCAGCGAGACGAACCACAGGTCGGCGCGCGTCACCCGGTGCGCGTGCAGCCAGCGCAGCGCGTCGGGCAGCCGGCGGTAGGTGTCTTCTTTCAAGATCACGTCGGCCACCAGCGTCACCGGCCGCGCGGCGAGCAGATCGATCGCCTGCACCATCAGCGGGTAGCTGCCCTCGCGCTGCACCAGCGCGTCGTAGGCCGCGGCGTCGTGGGTGTGTATCGAGATGTGAAAGCGGTTCACCCCGGCCAAGATCAGCCGGTCGGCGTTGGCGGCGTGCGCCAGCAGCAGCCCGTTCGACTGCACCTTCACGTCGGCGTACCCCTGGGCGCGGGCGAACTTCACCAGCGAAATCAGGTCGGCGCGCTGGGTGGGCTCGCCTCCGGTGAACGCGATGGAGTCGTACCCCAGCTTTCGCCCCCGCACCATCGCCTCCACCAGCCGCTCGGTGGGCAATGATCTCAACCTCATCTGCGGGGTGATGGTGCAGTAGTTACAGAAGAGGTTGCAGTCGTAGCCGAGAATGACGTCGAGCAGGGGCACGGCTCCCACATCTTGCCCGCATCAGGGGTCAGAGGGTAACCTGCTGGCTTTCTGGACGAAGTTTCGCCCGGGAGGGCATGACATGGCCGCAACGAAAGACGACGCCGCGCAGCTCGATCGCCGCACCGTGTTGAGTGGCCTCACCGCCGCTGCTGCCGCCGCCGCCGTGCTCCCCGCCGGCGCGCTCGCCGCGAACGCCCGGCCCACCGACTTTCCCGGCAAGAGCGTCGCCGGCGCCGGCACCCACGCGCTCGAAGAGGCGCACCGCGCGCCGGTGCTCTCGCCCGTCGAGGCCACCTTCTTCGCCGGCCTCGACGCCGGCCGCCGCTTCGGAGAGGCGACCCTGGTCTCGGTCTTCCCGCTCAACCTGGGCGCGGTCTCGGTGGTGATGGAGCTGCACGGCAGCCGCTTTCAGGTCGACCTGCTCAAGGCCGACGCCCAGGGGCCCCAGGCTCCCGAGCAGACCGCGCAGCTGGCGTTCTTCGTCTCCAACCAGGGCAACGGCCAGCGCCTCACCGAGAATGACCAGCACGTGGCGGTGCGGGCGCTCTCCGACGTGCTCGCCGCTCGCGACGCCTCGGCGCTGGGCCTGATGACCTTCGACGAGCGTCGCCTGCGCTTCCCGCGCGGCATCTACGACGCCGGCTAGAGCGGGTCCGTCACGCGCTCCACCGTTCGCCTCACCCTCGCGTGCAACAACCGTTGCGTCTTCTGCGCCCAGCGCGGGCTGCCCGAAGCGCCCGGGCGAGCGCGCCCTGAGCTCGAAGCCGAGCTGCGCGCGCTGGCTGCGGGCGGCGAGCGCGCGGTCACCTTCACCGGGGGCGAGCCCACGCTCTACCCCGAGCTCGGCGCGCTGATCGCGTTCGCGCGCGAGCAGGGCTTCACCGCCGTCGGCCTGCAGACCAACGCCCGCAAGCTCGAGCCGCTCGGCGAGTGGGCGCGAGCAGGGCTGACCGACCTGCACCTGTCGGTGCTGGGCGGCGACGCCACGGTGCACGAGTACCACTCGGGGGTGCCGGGCAGCTTCGCAGCGCTCGAGCAGGCGCTGGGCAAGGCCCGCGCGCTCGAGCTCACCGCGGTCGCCACCACGGTGGTGACCCGCTCGAACTTCCGCTCGCTCGAGCCGATCGCGCAGTGGCTCTCACGGGCCGGCGCGGGGGCCTGGTGCCTCGGCTGGCCTTCGGCGGCGGGGGGCGCCGGGTCGCAGTTCGATCGGGTGGTGCCCCGTCTGGGTCTCGCCCTGCCCTTCGCGCTGCGCGCGCTCGACCGCGCCCGAAGAGAAGGGCTGCCCACCTTCATCGCCGGAGCCCCGGTCTGTGCGCTGGGGCCGTACGCGCGCTTCTCGCTCGCCGCGCCCGAGCGAGACTTCGGCGACAAGTGCCAGGGCTGCGCGGCGAAGGCCACCTGCCCCGGCGTCGACACCCGCTACCTGCGCCGCTTCGGCGAAGAAGAGCTCAAGGCGGTCGCCCCGGTCGAGCGCGCCCCAGCGCCGGTCAGCGCGCTGTTCGTCGGCACCGGCGAGCTGTTCGACAACCAGCCCGCCGAGGTGCCGCAGCCTCCGGTGGCGGTGCGCCTGCAGCTCAAAGAGCTGGGCAAGGTACGGCCGGCGTCGGCCGAGGTGAAGACCGGGGTGCCCAAGAAATCGGGCGAGTCGCTCAAGGAGATCTTCCCCGCGCTGTTTGGAGAGGCGCCCGAGAAGCCGCCGGTGAAGCCCGGCTGATCTTCAGTCGGCTTCGGCGCGCACCCGGGCGATGACGTCGTCTTTCGAGACGAACACCGGGTACAGCTCGTCGAGATCGTAGTGGTTGCCCAGCTCGAACAGGCCGCCGCACACGTCGTTGAGCGAGCAGCCCCTGCAGACCTCGGCCTTGGCGTGCATGAAGTCGGTCTGCCGCACGGTGCCCTTGTCGTCGAGGAAGTGCACGATGCGCTCCTCGCCCTTGACGATCTTCCGGGTCTCGGTCGAGCAGTGCGCGAACTCGGTCATGTAACAGAGGGGCACGCGCTCGACGCGAAAGGTGCGCCCGGTCGAGTGCAGGTAGCGCATGGCGCGCGCGAGCGAGAGCTCGAAGTCGGCGAGGCGGTGGGCGGTGTCGCGGTTGGTCTCGGCGCGGCCCATCGACGGGTCGAGGTTGTTCCACACCTGGTGGCGAATGAAGGGGAACCGGGTGGTGAACGCCTTCACGTTCTCGTCGAGGTGGTCGGCGTTGAACTTGTTGATCACCGTGTTGATGTTCACCGTGGCGCCGGCCCGGCCCAGGTGCTCGAGCGCATCCATCGCCATCGCGTGGCTGCCCTTCACCCCGGTGAGAAAGTCTTCGAGCTCTTCGCGGCACGAGTGAATGCTGACGTGGAAGTGCTTGCACCCCGCCTCGACGTACTGCTCGGCCAGACCCGCCTTGGCCAGCTGCGAGCCATTGGTGATCATTCGCACGTGCAGCCCGCGCGACACCGCGTAGCGGCTGATCTCGGGGATCAGCGGTGAGAGCGAGGGCTCGCCGCCGGTGAGAATGATGCCGAAATATTTTCGGGCCGCGAAGTCGTCGATCTCTTTCTTCGCGGTCTCGAGGTCGAGCATGTACCCGCTCGACGGGTTCGAGCAGAACCGGCAGTACTGGTTGCAGTACCTGACGATCTGCATGTAGCCGATGTTCGCCAAGGCTCTTCAGGCTCCCTGCTCAAGAACCAAGATCGGCTCAGCTGACGGGTTGAAACTCGTCCCACCCGTAGTGCTTCAGATAGTTGCCCCACACGCCCTCGCACACGCTCTCGTAGCGGCACTTCAGGCACTCGGGGCGCTTCTGGCGGGCGGCGGCGTCGAGGTCCGAGCGCTTGATGGCCACCAGCTCGCCGTCGGTGCGCGCGGCGTGGGTCTCGGGGTTGAGCAGCTGCTCGCCGTTGCCGGCGGGCTCGTAGTGCACGTAGCTCTCGACGTAGCCGCGGTTGAAGTCGGGCAGCCCGGTGGTGGTGCAGAGCGGTATGTCGACCAGAAACGCCTGTACCTGCTTCTCGACCTTGCCCTGCTCGTCGATGAACGCCTTCGCGACCGAGGAGATCTCGGTGTACGAGGGAAAGATGGTCTCGAAGTAGGTGTTGGCGCGGCCGTTGGCCTGCATCACGTTGAACACCACCTGGTCGACGCCGTGCGCGCGCAAGAACCGGTAGATCTCACCCAGGTGCGGCAGGTTGCGCTTGGTGACCACGGTGCTGGTGTGCAGCTCGACACCGTACTTCTTGAGCGAGGTGATCATGTCGAGCCCGGCCACCGTCTGGTCGAAGCTCTGCGGCGTTCGGGTGAGCGACTCGTGCAGCTTCGGCTCGTGCCCGTGAATCGACACGTAGAAGCGGTTCATGCCGCACGCGATGAGAATCTTGGCGTACTTCTCCATCGAGAGCGCGCGGCCGTTGGTCATCACGCTGATGCGGCGCACGCCGTGCTCTTTGGCCCACTTCACCCACTGCGGCAGGCGCGAGTTGGTGGTCGGCTCACCCGAGGTGAAGCACACCTCTTCGCAGCCGCGGTTCTTGGCCAGAATCGTCTTCACCACCTCGTCGGTGGTGGCGGAGTTGGTGACGTAGCGGCCGTCACGGTCCTCCTCCATGCAGAAGATGCAGTTGTTGTTGCAGACCGCCCCGGTGAGAATGTGCACCCGCTCTTCACGGGCCTCGATGCGGCCCTCGATGGCCGGGGTGCTGGTGGCGGTCTCCACGCGCTGGCTACCAGCTCCCGTGGCTGCCGTGGCTGCCGTGGCTGCCGTGGCTGCCGTGCGAGCCATGGCTGCCGTGCGAGCCGTGCGAGCCGTGGCTGCCGTGCGAGCCGTGCGAGCCGTGGCTGCCGTGGCTGCCGTGCGAGCAGTGCTGGGCGAGGTAGGTGGGCCGCTCGCCCATCGGCATCGAGGGCATCTCGTCGGCCACCTTCACCGCGCGATTCGAGATGTCGACCTGCTCGGGGCTGAGCAGACCAACGGGAGAGCGCTTGAAACGCGGCAGCGGGAGCTTGTCATCCGGGTCGAAAGGCATCGGTTCCCTCCTTATCCTTTTGCGGCGTCTTGCAGGAAGTGGTCGCGCGGTCTGACCGTCGTCCACTTCGTGAAGACGTCCATCACAGCGGGGTCATCCTGGCCGATTCGCTCGAACAGGTAGTCTTGAATGCCCTTGTGCACCGCGCACAGGGTGCTCTCACGCATGCGGCCGAAGATGCTGCCGAAGTTCTTGTGATGGTGGGTGGTCTGGGTGCCGCAGTACGGGTTGTACGTGCAGTTCACGCAGTCGGGCTGCTGGTCGAGGTTCGAGGCGATGGCCATGGCACGCACCGTCTCGTGGCCGACGATCTGCCGGTAGGTGCTGGTTCGCACGTCGCCGATGACGAACGACGGGTCGCCGCCCTCGTAGAGCATGCGGCCTTCGTCGCAGGTGACGATCTTGCCGTCGTAGTTGTAGCCGAGCTGCCCGATGCCCGGCCCGGCCGGCGAGCGAATGTCGAGAAAGTTGGGGTCGTCGACCAGAATCTTGGTGAGGAAGATCGACGCGAAGCGCTCGAGAATCTGGGTGCCCTTGCGGTTGAGCTCGAGCATGTAGTCGACCGCGTTGCGGTAGAACTCCATGTACTCGGCGCGCGGGTACTCGACCCGCTGGGCGGTCTTTTCCATCCACCCGAAGGGGTCGACGGGGCGCAGAAACAACGCGCGGCAGCCCAGCTCGGCGTAGGTGTCGACCACTTCCTTCCACAAGGGGAGCGTGTCGCGGGTGGTCGTGAGCAGCGCCTCGACGTGGTAGAGCGTGGTGTCGAGGCCCATCGTCTCGTAGGCTTGGTTGATCTTCTTGATCCAGTGCGCGGCGGTCTGGTGCGCCGAGCCGCCAGGCATCTTGCGCTGCTTGTCGTGCAGGTGCGCCGGGCCGTCGATCGAGGTGCAGATCTGCACCTTGTTCTCGAGCAGGAACTTGAGCTTCTCGTCGTCGAACAGCGACAGGTTCGACACCATGGTGAACTCGAGCTGCTTCTTCGCGGCCTTGTTCTTCTCGCGCGCGTACTCGATGACGTGCTTCACCACCGGGAAGTTGACCATCGGCTCGCCGCCCTGAAACTCGATGGTCACGTTGGGGTTGGTCGACTGCATGATCAGGTCGACTGCCTTCTCGGCGGTCTCCTTGCTCATGTCGGTCTGCACCGCGTCCATGTTGGCGCGTGAGGCGTGGCAGTAGATGCACGACTCGTTGCAACGCAGGGTGACGACCAGAATGTGCAGGTTCGGCCCGTAGTCGAGAAAGCGCCGCCGGTCGTGCCACTTGTCGGCCGCCTTCTGGGTGTCGAAGGTGGCGCGCAGGAAGTTGGCGTCCGACAACCGCTTCTCGAGCGGCGAGCCCTTCTCGACCGCCCCTTGAGCGAAGCGGGCGAACTCGTCGTCTTTCAGCACCAGGTAGTTGCCCTCGAGCCCGGTCAGCAGCACCGTCTTGGTGTTGGGCAGGGACCTGAAGCGAAAGAACGCCTGGGTCGAGGTGTCGAGCTTTGGCAGCTGGCTCAGGTTCATGGGGTGCGGCTACCTCGGGTGCGAATGGTGAGCCCCAGGGCGTAGTTGCCCAGCTCGCCGGCGATCTGCCGCTCGAGCTCGGGGGTCTTGGCGTCGAGCTGCACCACCCAGGCCTTCGGCTCTTCGGTGAGCTGGAAGCTGGCGTGCGCCGAGAAGGTCTTCACCGCCTCGTCGACGCACGGGCCCTGGTACAGCGAGCGATCGAAGCTGACGCGCGTCATCTTCAGGTCTTCTCCGGAGCGGCGGTCTTCTCGGGCGCGGCCGCGACGGGCGCGTCGGGCTTCTTGTCTTTCTTCTTGTACTTCTCTTCCCACGACATCGCGATGCCCAGCGGGTCTTCGAGCGGCGCGTCGGTGAAGTCGAAGTTCGCCAGCTCGGAGAGCGAGGGCGGGCCCATCGCGCCGGCCACCGCGCGCAGGGTCACCGCCTCGATCACCGCCCGGTTGGCCTGGGTGATCTGCGCCCGCCACGCGCACGAGAGCAGCTCGTTCGAGAACTCACCCACCAGCGCCTGCAGCGCCGCCTCGTCGGCCCCCGGCTTCTTGGGCGAGATCGTCACCCGGTAGCGCTGCTCGTTGGGCTTCTCGAGGAAGACGAAGGCCCGGTCGATGAACACGTACGAGGCGCCGTAGAGCGCCTCGAGCGGGTACACCGCCGCGTCGACTTCGAGCAGCACCGAGCCTTTCGAGAGATCGGTGCTCACCAGGGGGTTCTTGAACGGTTCGCTCATCGGGTCACTCTCAGGAGGTAGTTTTCGCAGCCCGCCATCGCCGCATTGGCCCGGCGCACCCTCACGAACACCGTGGTCGGCCACGCGACGTTGCGGGTGCTGTAGTTGTTGTCGAGGTCGCCACCGCTCGCGTTGTCGACGAACGTCCAGTCTTGCAGGCCCGAGGCGACGCCGCCGGAGCCGCACGCCAGGGCCGAGCCGCCGCAGGTGCCGAACACGTCGAAGCGGAAGGCGGCGTTGTCGTTGGTGGCGAAGGTCACCCGCGCCGTGCCGCGCTGGTGGTTCAAGAACGTGGCGTTGAGGGGGAAGGTGATCACGTACCAGTCTTCACCCCCGGCCTGCGGAATCTTGCCCGTACCGCTGCTCGGCAAGAGCGCGTTGGCGCCGATGGCGTGGCTACCGCCGTTGGTCGCCGAACCGCAGCTGGCCGCGCCGCCGGTGTCGCCGCACTCGCACCCGTCGGGGTACGAGTTGTTGACGTTGAAGAAGCCCGGGTTGCAGGCGAGCACCGCGCACGAGCCGCTGGTGCACGCCGTGGCCGCCACCTGGGTGGTGTTCGGGCACATGGTCGCCAGCACCCCGTTGTCGACGGTGCCGTCGCAGTTGTCGTCGAGGTTGTTGCAGGTCTCGGTGCCGGGGTTCTGGGTGCGCTGGCAGCTCAGCGCACCGGCCTGGCACTGCACCGTGCCTGCCGAGCAGATGCCCTGCTGACCGGTGACGCACGAAGCGCCGCCGCCCGGGTTGCCTTCGTCGGTGGCACCGTTGCAGTTGTCGTCGAGGCCGTTGCAGGTCTCGGTGACAGCCGGGGCGTTGTTGCGATTGCAGACCACCGTGCCGCCGGTGCAGGCGGTGGTGCCCGCCGCGCAGATGCCCAGCTGACCGGTGTTGCACGCCAGCCCGCCGCCCGGGTTGCCGTTGTCGACCACCCCGTTGCAGTCGTTGTCGAGGCCGTCGCAGGTCTCGGCCGAGGGCATCAGGTTCTGCACGCAGACCAGAGAGCCGCTCTGGCACATCACCGTGCCGACGGCGCACACGCCCTGCTGGCCCGCCACGACGCAGGCGCCGCCGCCGCCGGGGTTGCCGTCGTCGACCTGGCCGTTGCAGTTGTCGTCGAGGCCGTTGCAGACCTCGGCGCTCGAAGCGCCCGGAGCGCAGGCCTGGGTCATGCCGCCCACGCAGTTCTGCACGGTGCGCTGGCAGACGCCGGTGCCGCAGGTGGTCTGGCCCAGCCCCTGGTCGGGGGTGCCGTCGCAGTCGTCGTCGACGCCGTTGCAGGTCTCGGTGGCCGGGTTGCCCGGCGTGCAGGTCTGCGAGGCGCCGCCCGAGCAGTTGTCGACGGTGCGGGTGCAGGCGCCGGTGCCGCAGGTGGTCTGACCCAGCCCCTCGTCGGTGGTGCCGTCGCAGTTGTCGTCGACGCCGTTGCAGGTCTCGGTGCCCGGGGTGCCGGGCGCGCAGGTGGTGGTGCCGCCGTCGACGCAGTTGTCGATGGTGCGGCTGCACGCGCCCACGCCGCAGGTGGTCTGGCCGAGCGCGTCGTCGGTCATGCCGTTGCAGTCATCGTCGATGGCGTTGCACGACTCGGTGACCGGCGCGCCGGGCACGCAGGCGGCCGCTCCACCGTCGACGCAGCTGTAGATCGACCGGGCGCAGGCGCCGACGCCGCAGCTGGTGTTGCCCAGGCCGTCGTCGACCTGGCCGTTGCAGTCGTCGTCGAGCGCGTTGCAGGCCTCGGTGCCCGCGTCGCCGGGGAAGCAGCTCTGCGAGATGCCGCCCACGCAGTTCTGCACGGTGCGCTCGCAGATGCCGGTGCCGCAGATGGTCTGGCCCAGCCCGTTGTCAGAGACGCCGTCGCAGTCGTCGTCGACCATGTTGCAGGTCTCGGTGGCCGGGTTGCCGGGAGTACAGACCGGCGCGCCGCCGTCGACGGTACAGCTCGAGACCATGCGGGAGCAGGCGCCCATGCCGCAGGTGGTCATCGCGAAGCCCTCGTCGATGGTGCCGTCGCAGTTGTCGTCGATGCCGTTGCAGGTCTCGGTGCCCGCCGCGCCCGGGGTGCAGGTCTGGGTCGCGCCGTTCATGCAGTTCTCGACCGTGCGCACGCACGCGCCGGTGCCGCAGGTGGTCTGACCCAGGCCTTCGTCGGTCATGCCGTTGCAGTTGTCGTCTTTGCCGTTGCAGGTCTCGACCGCGCCGGGGTGAATGGTCGCGTCCTGCTCGGCACAGTCGGTGGCCATACAGCCGGCGCCGCGGCCGTAGTGATCATTGTCGTCGTCGACGCAGCACACGCCGTTGTTCGGCACGCAGACCTCGCCGCCGCCGCTCGAGGGCACCATGCAGGTGAAGCCGGCGAAGCAGCTCGAGCTGCCCTGGGTGCAGGTCGGCACGCACGACCTGGTGCCGCTGAAGTCGACGCAGCGCGCGCCGGGGTCGCAGGTGGTGTCGTCGGTACAGGCGCCGCAAGCGCTGCCCGGGCCGGGGCCCGCGTCGGCGCTGCCGCCGTCGCCCGCGGTGCCGCCGTCGCCGGCAGTGCCGCCGTCACCGGCGTTGCCGCCCATGCCGCCGACGCCACCGCTGTTGCCGCCGTTGCCGCCGCCGACAGAGCTGGTGCCTCCGCCGCCCGTGCCGCCGTCGGGGTTCTCGACCACCGGCGGCTGACCACAGTTACACGACGCAGCGAAGACACTGATTGCAGTGCCGACCGCCAACCAGACGACTGAAGACTTCGACTTCGACCGGGAAGTCATAGGGCCCCTCTCCAGAGGCGCGCTCTGGGGAAAGAACGCAGCTTACTGATTTCAGAAGCAAAATCTATGTGGTTGAGGGTGTCATTTTCGCCGGTATCGGAGCAGCCACTGGTTCGAGCGCCCGGGACCTACGTCGGCGCGCTCGAGCAGCTCGAACGGGGCGTCGCCGAAGCGCTGGTGGGCATCGGCCGCCGAGTCGTTGCGGTGGTGCTCGAAGGCCGCGCTCGATGACTCGCCGCGCGAGGCCTGCGCGACGGTTCTCGCCAATCCGAACGGCTCGTTGTCGACCACCACCAGGGTGCCGCCGGGCCTGAGGGCGCGCGCGAAGTTCGTCACCGCGCGGTCGGGGTCGTGAAGGTGGTTCCAGCTGCGCAGCACCAGCAGGTGGTCGAACGCCGCCGACTCGGTGAGGGCCTCGGCCGTGCCTTGCCGTACCTCGCCCCACGGTCGGCGCTCGGCCAGGCGACCCACGCGGGCGGCGTCGGGCTCGAGGCCGAGCCAGCGAATTCGGCCTGCGCTGGCCAAAGGGCCCAGCACGTCGTCGTAGGGCCCGTCGCCGCAGCCCACGTCGAGCACCGCGCCTTCGAGCGTGCCGAGCAGCTCGCGCACGCGCAGGTCGTCTCTGACGAACACCTCTTCCATCACCGGCTCGAACAGCCCGGTGCAGCGGTCGCGCTCGGGGCACGGGGCGCAGGTGTCGCTGCGCTTGAGCTGCACCAGGTCGCGCGCGAAGTCGTCGGGGCGTCTTTCTGGGAAAGATCGGCGTAGAGCTGCCCCGCGCCGTGCTTGATGCGCTCGAGCTCGACGTCGGCGAAGTCGCGGGTCTGGGTGCGGTAGCGCACGATGCGCCCCTGGCTCTGCACGAAGAGGGTGCGGGCGCGGTCCCACGGGGTGACTCCGTCGCGCAAGATGCGGCAGCCGCCGTCGAGCGCGCGCAGCGAGCCTTCGTAGACGTAGTTGAACGAGTTCGAGCGCGCTCCTTCGGTGCGGGGCTGCAGCTCGAGGTCGCCGAACGACTCGTGGTAGCCGCGGTAGAGGCCGGGGCAGGCGCCGCGCAGCGCGCACCGCTGGCACGCCTCGGGCTGCACCTTGGCCTGGTCGTCGACCGGGTAGAAGTCGGGCTCGCCGATGTCGACCATGGTGGCGAAGCGGTGGGTCTTGAGGTCGTCGTAGAGCGTCTCGAGGCCCGGCACGCTGCAGAACGGCAGGCCGTCGTGGGCGAAGCGCAGGCCCGGGCCCTCACCGACTTTGGCGCGGCCGTACTGCACCGCCTCGACGACCTTCTTGCCCGCATAGGCGACGCGCGGGGTGAGCTGCTCGAAGAGGCGGTCTGCTCCGCCCTTGGGCTGAACCATCGAGAACTTCAGCACCGCGTCGGTGAACGGCAGGCACGCGTCGACCAGGGGGAGCAGGTGATCGACGTTCTGCCGCACCACCACGCAGTTGATGGTGAGATCGAGCCCGCGGCCGGTGAGGTTCTCGAGCGCCTTCAAGGCCTGCGGCTGGGTGTCGGCGCGCACCACCGCACGGTGCACCTCGCGCGTGCCGTGCAGCGACATGTAGACGTACTTGAGGCGGTGCTCGAGCAGCCGCTTCACCGCGTCGGGGTAGCCGAGCAAGAGGCCGTTGGTGACGAAGCCCAGGTCCAACCCCAGGCGGGAAATGAGGCCCACCCATCTCCACAGCTCTCTGCGAATGGTCGGCTCGCCGCCCGACAACACCACCATGTCGTGGCCGAGCTCTTTGGCACGGTGAATCTTCGCCTCGACCTCGTCCGAGCTACCGTCGACGTGGCGCACCTCGAGGGTGTGGCAGAACGTGCAGTTCTCGTTGCAGCCGTAGCCGACTTTGATCAGCGCCTTCACTTGGGGCTCGAGGCCCGAACCTAGGCGAACGGCGCCCAGAGACCCAGGCCCGGGTCGGTGCGCGGCAGGCGAAGCGCGCCCAGCTCGAGCGCGGTGTCGGTGAGGCGCAGGTGGGTGGCGGCGTGCGCGGCGAGCCGGGCCAGCTCGGCCGAGCTGCCCTCGCCCACCCTCACCCTACCGCCCGCCACCGAGAGCTGCACGCCGTGAGAGAAATAGAGCGTGGTGCGCGCCAGGGCCTCGCGGGTGGCGGCCAGCGCGCCGCGGTGCTGCTTCTCGAGCGCGTCGAGCGCGGCCCGGGCCTGCTCGAGCGCGTGCGGGCAATCGTAGCGGCAGGGGAAGTAGGCCAGGAGCATCTGGGAGAGGTTGTTGAGCTGCCACGGCCAGGGCCCGGTCGCGGTGGTGCGCGCCGCGGTGGCGTAGCGGTTGGCGGTGTTGTTGGCGCGATCGCGCAGCTCGGCGAACGCCTTGACGCAGCAGCGCGGGTAGCCGAGCAGCTCGCCCAGCTCGGCCAGCTTGTCGGTGGGCGCCACCTGCTGCAGCGCCGCGGCGCGCCTGGCCAGCGTGGCGCTCTTCGAGAGGTACAGCTCGACCCGCGGCTGCCCTTCGTCGCGGCGGTCGACCCAGCGGTCTTGCGCTTCGATGCGCACCCTGCGCGTGAGCCGCTCGACGTGGACGTCGCCGAACGCCGCCAGCACGGCCTTCTCTTCGGCCGGCTCGAGGGTGAGAAACACCACCGGCTTCAGGCCCGCGCGAAACGACCACAGCTCGGTGCAGCGGCCCAGCGGCGCGGGCACCTCGCGCGGCGCGGGGGCGAGCTCGGCGCCCGAGGCGGCCGGGGCCTCGAAGCCCCAGGCGGCGAGCGGGCCCTTCGCTTCGCGGGCGCGCGACGGGGCGAACCGGCGCGCGGCGACGAAGGGCCGCTGCTGGCAGCGCGCCCAGATCTCGTCGGCCCGCGCGGCGTGCTGCAGCGCGGCCGGCAGCGTCGCCTCGGCGAGGGGTGCGACCAGCTGGCGCAGCGCGCGCTCGACGGCGGGCGTGGCAGGTCTGACCGCGGGCTTCGCCGACCCCGAGCCCTGGGTGAGCGACTCGGTGCTGGCGTCGAGCGTCCACCGAAACGCCCCGCGGGGGCCGCGGGCGTCGAGCGAGAGCCCGTGGCCGTCGGCGTGCACCTTGAGGCCCAGCTCGACCGCGCCCTTCACCCACTCGAGCTCGAGGCGCGACTCGCCGTAGCAGGCCGCGGCGCGCAGCTGGGCGCCGGGCAGCAGCCGCTCGGCCGCGGCGAGGGCATGCGGGAGCTGCTCTTCGAGCGAGCCGCCCGGCTCTTCGGGCAGCCCGCGGCACTCGAGAATCAGCCGGGTGGCGCCCGACGCCTCGACCGCGCGCAGCGGAGCGTCGAGCGCGGTGGCCCACCCCAGCGCGACCTGGAGCCGCTCGGCGTCGAGAATGGGCTCGGCGTGCGCGGCGATGGGCGCCTCGAGCAGGCCCACCCGCTTCTGCGCGGCCAGGGCGAGCGCGGCGGCGAGGCAGGCGCGCGGCGGCAGCGCGACCGCCACCTGCGCCTGGGGGTGCTGCGCGAGCGCCCGGGGCAGCGCCTCGAGCGGCACGTGCGCGACCAGCTGCAGGCGCGAAGCCTTGCCGATGACCTCGAGCCACGCGCGCCCGCGGTGGCCCGAGCCGACCAGAATGATGGGAAGGGTTTCCACGTCGAGCTGCTCGGGGTCGCTATCAGCGCGCACCGGGTGGGGCAACCACGAGAGGCTGACGCCGATCGGCTTCGCCGGCCTGCGTCGCAAACCCTCGACGAACCACGAAGTGCGCTCTCGGGTTCGCCCGTGGGGCAGCTCGCGCACTGCGCTCGGGCCCGGTCTGGGCAAGAACGGTCAGCCTCTCAAGGGCTGTTAGAGTCGCGGGCGCCTTGCCCCGCGCCGCAATTCTCTCGTTTCACAGCCACGTCGACCGCTCGTTTCTCGACGACCGCGAGCTGGCGGTGCTGTCGGGGCACCTGACGCAGCTCGGCCTCGAGAACGAGCTGTTCGAGGTGGTGGTGGGCGGCGACCTCGACGCCACCGTGCGCGCGGCGGCGGCGGCGCTCGCGGGGCACGAGGTGGTCATCTACGAGCGCGTGTGGAGCCCCGAGCTGATCGCCGCGCTGCGCCTCGCGCTACCGGGGTCGACCTTCGTGTTCTGCGACGGTGAGCACACCCTGCCCAACCCGCCCGCGGCGTGGCGCGTGCGCGGCGACCCGCGCCAGGTGCTGCCGGGGCTGTTGCGGTTCCTTCGTGGTGAGGCGGCGGCTCCGCCCGCCGAGGCGCTGGCGTTCGGTGCGGGGGGCTTCGCCTCGGTCAGCGGGGCCGTGCCCTCGGTGCTCGAGAAGAGCGCGTTCGCCCCGAACCTGCGCCCGGTGAGGGTCGGCGAGCAGCGCCCCGGTGGCCGCACCTTCTCGCTCAAGGGCAACGACGGGTGCCCGTACCAGGCCAACGCGCGCGAGAACCCCCGCTACGCGGGCGCGAAGCTGCCGCAGGGCCTGGGCCGGGGCTGCGCGTTCTGCGTCACCGGCAACTCGTACACGTCGGCTCCCGCGCCGCAGACCGCGGCCTCGGTGCTCGAGCAGCTGCGCTACCTGCGGCGGCAGGCGCCCCAGCTGCAGCGGCTGGTGCTGAAAGACCAGAACCCGTTCGGCTACCTGACCGAGCTGATCGCCCACGCCGAGGCCGAGCAACTGGGGCCGTTCACCCTGCTGCTCGAGACCCGCGCCGACTGGATGACGAAGAGCCAGGCCCGCTTCGAGCGCGCGCTCGAGCACGCGGTGAAGGCGCAGGTGACGCTGGCGCCGTTTCTGGTGGGCATCGAGAACTTCTCGCAGGCCGAGCTCGACCGCTTCAACAAGGGCACCACCGGCGAGGCGAACGTGCAGTTTCTCGAGACGCTGTGGCGCTGGCGCGAGCGGTTCGGCAGCGCGTTCACGCTCGACGAGGCGTCGTTCGGCTTCATTCTCTTCACGCCGTGGACGACGCTCGAAGACCTGAAGGTGAACGCCGCGGCGATTCGGCGCACCCGGTTGGAGCAGCTGCGCGGCAGCCTGCTGCTCTCTCGGGCGCGGCTCTACCCCGACACCGCGCTGTACTGGCTGGCCGAGCGCGACGGGCTGATCGCCGCGTCGTACCAGCGCCCCGGAGACGACTCGTCGCTGCGCTACGGCTACTTCCCCGCCGCGCCGTGGGTGTTCGCCGACGCCAGGGTGGCGCACTTCGCGGCGGTGGCGCAGGCGGCCTGCGAGCAGAACGGCAGCCGCGACCAGGGGCTGATGCTCGAGCGGCTGGTGGCGGCGTTCGAGGCGGCGGGCGAAGGGTACGCGGAGATCGGGGTGCAGCACGCGCTGCCGCCGGCGGCGCCCCGCCGCGAGCCGCCGCCCGAGCTGAAGCGGCGGCTCGAGGGCCTCATCGCTCCGCTCTCGTTGAGCGCGCCGTTCGCCGGGGGCTGGGCGTTCGGAGATCTCTCGGTGTCGCCGGGCCGGCTGCGCATCGAGCTGCTCCGCGAGCGCGAGCCCAAGGTGGTGCTCGAGCTCACGCCGCGCGGAGAGGGGCAGAGCTTCGCCCAGTCGAAGCACTACGACATTCACTGCGCCGCTTCGACCGAGGGCCAACGCGCGGCGGCGACCGCAGTGGCGAGCGCGATCGCCGCGAACGACCGGTGACGCGAGCGTTTTCGAGAGCGGTCAGGGTGAGCTCGTCGAACCCTGCGGTCGCACCTCGAAGGCTGTGCAGCACATACTCCATCGTACTGGTGCACACGCTCTGCTGCTTGACGCATGGAGTATGCGGCGCCTCGCGTTCCAGCGGCGACGCCACCCGTTCGACTTCGAGTCGGACCTGCGGTCCTCCTCTCCGCTCAGGGTGCTCGGGTCTTCAGGGGGGCGGAACCTGGCCGCGCACGCCGGCGGGGGGCAGCGGGCGCTGGTTGGGCAGCGTGCGAAACGACTCGGGCGGGGCGAGCAGGTACTTCACCACCGTGGCCTTGTCGCGGAAGCGGCGCGACAGCCAGAAGAGGTCGTACTCGTTCACCTTGTCGAGCGTGCGAATGCCGAGCTGCTCGATGCGATCGAGAATGCGGGTGCGCGAGCGATCGATGGTGTCGCGCTTCTCTTCCCACTTCAGGCCGCCGATCTCGTCGTACGCGAGGGTGAGCTGGCCGCCCTTCAGCCGATCGGGCTCGCTGCGCAGCACGATCTGCTCGCTCGCCGCCTCGACCCCCATGCCGGGGAACAAATAGAAGCCCTGGAAGCAGCCGATCACGTCGATCTCGTCTTCGAGCGTCTCGACCAGGCCGATGGTCTTGTCGACGTCGGCCGCCGTCTCGTGAAAGTAACCGGCGATGAGGTTGACCCGGTTGATGATGCCGGCCTGGTGCGCGTTGCGCAGCGAGCTGACGATGTCTCTCGAGAGCAGGCCCTTCTTCATGCGCGTGAGCACGTCGTCGCTGCCCGACTCGGCGCCGTAGCAGAGCAGCAGGCACCCCGACTCGCGCATCATCGCGGTCAGCTCAGAGGTGAGGCCGGTGGGGCGGCAAGAGTCCGTCCACTGCAGGTCGGCCTTCGAGTCGATCAGCGTGCGGCAGAACTTCTCGAGCCACTTCACCTGGGTGTTCACCAGGTTGTTCAAGAACACGAAGTCTTTGACCCCGTGGCGCGCCGAGAGCTCGAGCAGCTCTGAGGCGGCCTTCTCGGGCGACTCCATGTCGAGCGACTCTTTCGCGCTGCAGAAGGTGCACTTGGCCGGGCAGCCCTTCACGAAGGCGTACGGCAGGTACATGAACGGCGCGGGCGGCGAGGCCGGCGCCAGGCCGTCGCGGGCCAGCGCGGCGAGCAGCTCGGGCGTGGGGCGGCCCAGGTAGTGCTCGAGCGGCATGCCACCGAAGTCGGGGCGCGGCATCGCGTTCAGGTGGCTGCGCACCACCTTGTTGCGCTGGAGCGTGCCGTCGCCCTTGCGGCTCGCGACGCCCGCGATCGAAGTGGGGCGGCGGTCGCCGTACGCCACCAGGTGGGCCAGCTCGAGCAGCGCCAGCTCACCGTCGCCTTCGACCACGAAGTCGAACGGCATCGAGGGCCCCATGCCGCGCTCGCCGTCGACCTGGTCGCGCTCGCCGCCCAGCACCACCGGGCGCCCGGTGCGGCGCTTGACCTCACGCGCCAGCGCCGAGGCGAGGTTGAGCTGGAAGTGGCCGAAGTAGTCGACGATGGAGAAGCCGACGAAGCTGCGCGGGCCCACCGCCTCGGCGAGCGAGGGCCACATCGCCTCGAGCTTCTGGGCCACCTCGGGGTCGTCGGCGCCCTCGAGCCAGCGCGCGATGCGCGCGTCGTCGGTGAAGCAGTCGAGCGGCAGCGCCTCGAAGTCGGCGGCGAGATCGACCACCCGCGTCTCGAAGCCGTAGCCGCGCATGAACGCGGTGAGCCGGGCCAGCGCCAGCGAGGGCAGCCGCAGCTCGTCGAACTGGTTGCGGTAGCGCGGCACGTGCACCAGCACCAGGTCGACCGGGCGCGCGCTGCGGCGCCGCTCGGCGCCTTCGAGCGCCGCGCGGCAGGCGGCGAAGGCGGCGTCGGCCTGCGCGGCCCCGTAGAAGCGCGCACCGGCCCGGCGGTGGCGCAGGGCGTGCCGAACCAGCAGCTCGGCCGCCGGGCGATCTTCGGTGCGCAGCTCGGGCAGCGTGACGCCGCGGGTGAACAGCGGCTCGCCGTTCTCGCCGCCCAGCTGCACCACGAAGGCGCCGCGGGCGCACTGCGCCTCGAGCTCCCAGGGGTACTCGCCCGACATCTCTTCGTCGACCTCGACGTGCACCGCCACGTCGTGCAGCAGCGCGGCGCAGGCGAGGCGGGCCTTCGGCGCGGCGACCAGCTCGAACGGCGCGAGGGCCTGCGCGGCGCCCGGCACCAGCGCGTCGGCGAGGCGAAACGCGGGCGCGGCCAGCGCGGTGAGGCGCGTGAGCTGCTCGGCGTTCAACGCCCAGCTCACCTGCTGGGCCGCGTCGAACGGGGTGCGGCGCGAGGTGGCCGGCGAGGTGCGCTTGCCGCCGGGCGCGCGCACCACCACCCGCTCGAGCGGGCCGAGCTGCTCTTCGGCGACCCGCGACATCAGCGAGGCGACCGCGAGCGAGCCCGCGCCCAGGCCGGCGCACAGCAGCGGAACCTCGCGCGCCGCGGCGAGCTGCTCGAGCGCGCGCAGGTCGGCGACCGCGTCGGGCGTGGCGAGCACCACCGCCAGGCCGCGCCCGATGGCGGCGCGCGCCAGCGCGTCGGCGCCGGGCACCGCCGAGAGGTACAGCGCCTGCGCGGTGGGAAGGTGCCGCTCGGCGTCGGTCGCGGCGGCGCGCAGCACCTCGAGGTCGGGGGTGGCGCGGGGGAACACCGTGGCGGCTCCGGCCGCCGGGAGGACCTCGACGACGCGCTGACGTGTGACCGGCACCGGGGCTCAGGACGGTAGCACGCGTTCCGCGGTACAACAGCGGGGTGACTTCAGCCGCGGCGAGCCGCCGCACCCTGGTGCTGCACCTCGGCGGCGCCTGCACCCTCACCTGCCAGCCGCTGTGCGACTGCGCGGCCCAGGCGTCGCGCGCGCCGCTGCGTGAGCTCGAGGGCGGAGGCCGGCGGGTCGAGCTGCGCGGCAACGCGGGCGAGGCGGCGCTGGCCGAGGCGATCGCCGCGGCCAGGGCGTCGGGGTTCGAAGAGATCTTCTGCCGGGTCGGCGCGGCCGGCCTCGGCGACGCGGCGGCGCTGGCGCGGCTGGCGGCCGCCGGAGCGACCGGGGTGGTCGCCCCGCTCTTCTCCACCGCCACGGTGGTGCACGACCGGCTGGCGGGAAAGGGCGGCGCGCTGGTGCAGCTGCTGGTGACGCTGCGCGCGGCCGACGCGGCAGGTCTTTCGGTCGAGCTCGAGGTGCCGCTGCTGCCGGCGCGGCTGCAGTCGCTGACCGAGGCGGTGGCGCTGGCGCTGCGCGCGGTGCCGAAGCTCGCCGCGGTGCGCTTTCAGCTCTCGCGCAGCCGGCTCGAGGCCCCCATCGCTCCCGACGCGTGGGCGGTGGCGGGCCCGCGCCTGGCCGCGGCCCTTCGGGCCTGCCGCGAAGCGAACGTGCGCGCCGAGCTGCGCGGGCAAGACGCCATTCCCTTCTGTGCGCTGGCCGGCTCGCCCGAGCTGCTCGACGCGTTTCGGTTTCACCCGCGCAAGCAGGTCGAGATCTCGGGCTGCGAGAAGCCGTCGTCGCCGTGCGGCTCTTGCGCGGCGCGCGCCCAGTGCCCCGGCGTGGCGGCCTCGTACGCGGCGGCACACGGGGTCGAAGGGCTCGCGCCGTTCAGCGCGCGCCCCGCGCAGCTCTACCGCCAGTCGACCTCGCGGCAGCGGGTGTGGACGCCAGAGGCCCGGCGCGCCGCGTCGCGCTCGAAGCTGTTGGTGCTGCGGCCCACCGTCAACTGCAATCAAGACTGCACGTTCTGCAGCGCCAACGAGAGCTCGAAGAACGTGTGGCCCGACCCGGCCCAGATGCTGCGCAGCATCGCGCGCGCGGGGCAGCGCGGGGTCGAGCGGCTCTCGTTCAGCGGCGGAGAGCCGACGCTCTCGAAGCACCTGCCGGCGTTCGTTCGCGCCGCGAAGCGGGTGGGCATCGCGGCGATCGAGGTGGTGACGAACGGCGTGCTGCTCGACTCGGCCACCCGGGTGAAGCCGCTGGTCGACGCCGGGCTGACCCACGCCTTCGTGTCGTTGCACGCGCACGACGAACAGCTCTCGAAGGTGCTCACCCAGAAAGAGGGCGACTTCGCGCGCACGGTGCGGGCGGTGAAGGCGCTGCTCGACGCCGGCGTGGTGGTGGTGCTGAACCACGTCATCAACGCGCGCAACCAGGCCTTCTTGAAGCACTACGTCGAGTTCTGTCACCGCGAATTCGAGGGCCGCGCGCTGATCTCGTTCGCGTTCGTGACGCCGCAGTACAAGGCGCTCGAAGACCTCGCCCAGGTGCCCCGCCTGTCGGACGTGCAGCCGGTGATGATGCGCGCGCTGTGGCGGGCGTACGAGCTGCAGCAGCCGGTGGTGGTCGGCTCGCGCCAGGGCGTGCCGCCGTGCTTCCTGGGCGAGTTTCGCGCGTGGTCCGACGTGACGTTGCTGCAGCACGAGGCGGCGGCAGAAGACGCGCCGCAGAAGACGCACGGGCCGGCGTGCAGCACCTGCCGGTACCGCTCGATGTGCACCGGGCTCTGGCGACCGTACGCCGCGCGCTACGGGGTCGATGAGCTCTCGGCCATCGAGGGCGAGCCCTTCACCGAGGCCGACATCGAGGCGTTTCGCACCGCGCCCTTCCCCACCGGGTTTCGCATTCCCACCCGGTTCGAGCAGATACCCGCCGCGTTCCGCGACCGCGAAGGAGAGGTGAAGGGCCGCGATCGCGCGTTCGCGGCGGCGTCGCGCGAGCCCGAGCTGCCCGCCTCGTTCGCGGCGGCGCGGTCGCGGCCGGTGCGGGTGCTGCTGCTCGGCACCGGTCGGCAGGCGCGGCGGCTGGCGGCGGCGGCGGCGCGCGTCGAGGGCTTCAGCATCGAGGGGGTGGCGTCTCCGCACGCGCCCGATGCCGAGGCGGGGGCGTTCGGCAACGTGGGGGCGTGGCGCGACGCGCGCGAAGCGCTCGAGGCGATTCGGCCCGAAGCCGTGATCGTCGCCAGCGCCACGGCGGCGCACGCAGACGGGGTGCGCGCCGCGCTCGAGCGGGGCCTGCCGGTGCTGGTCGAGAAGCCGCTCGCCGGCTCGCTCGCCGACGCCGAGGCGCTGGCGCGGCTGCCGGGCGCGGCGTCGAAGGTCAGCTGCGTGCACAACCTGCTCTTCTCGCCGGGCCTGCTGGGGGTGTTGGGTGAGGCCCGCGCGCGAATCTCGCTGGTGCGACGCGCGCCGCGCACCTCGCCCGACGCGCTGCCCGCGTGGAGCCGCAGCGGCGTGCAGGAGCTGTTGCACCACCTGCTGGCGGTGACGCGGCGGGCGATGGGCGAAGGCGGTGTGACGGTGACGCAGGCGAAGTGGGCGGGCGTCTCGACCCCCGAGTCGCTGGCGCTCGAGCTGGCGTACCCGCGCGGCGCGGCCACCGTGTCGCTCGACTTCGATGCCGGCGCCGATGCGCTCGAGCTCGAGACCGCCGGCGCACGCTGGGTGCGCGCGGGCCGGCAGGTGACCCTCACCCGCGGGTCGGTGAGCACTCCAGTGGAGCAGGCGGGCAGCGATCTCGAGCTGCTGCTGGCCGCGTTTCGCGAGCAGGTGCTGGGGCGCGCCGCGGTGGCGATCGGGGTGGCCGAGGCGGTCGAGGTGATGCGCGACGTGGCGGCGGCGCTCGAGGCGCTCGAGCGCGCCGGCCTGCCGTTCGCGCGCCCCAACGCGCCGGTGCACGTGCGCTCGACGGCCTTTCGGGCCAGCGCGACCTGAGCAGCTCTGCTATTCGCGGGGCCATGAGCGACGAGCCCGAGATCATGGAACCCACGCTGTGGCGCAAGAACGGGTGGACGGCGCGGGTCATCAAGAACGACGACGACGACGGCTGGGCGGTCGAGATCACCAAGGCCGGCATGAGCGAGCCCGCCCTGGTCAGCCCCCTGGGTGATGGGCCGCGACAAGAAGAACCCCAAGCCGTTCGACGCGAACGCCTTCGCGACGTTCGTGAAGACGGCCTCCGAGGTGCTCGACCGCGCGGCGCGCCAGCGCGACCAGGCGCTCAAGCAGCAGCTGTCGATCGCCTGGGAGGGCCGCTGGTACACCGTCTCGCTCGAGAAGGTGCCTGACGAGTACGACCCCCACGCGCTGCTCAAGGCGATCGACGACGCCGGCGAGACCGTCGCCTCGCACCGCGTCGACACGCGCTACAAGCTCAGCCGCGACGGCGCCAACGCCTGGGTGCGCGCCGGCTTCCCCGAGCCTTGAGCGCAGCGCGGCGGTGAACTGCCCGTTCACACGCACCGGCACGTTCGAGAACCCGACGTTCACAGGCGACGCTGGAGCCCCGCGAAAACACCTGCTGGCGCGAGACCTGCTGTAGAGGGTGCTCATGCCGGTTCTCCTCGACAAGGTGTCTTTCGCCATCGCCGAAGCGCAGGCGCTGCTGTGGTCGCGCCAGCGCGAAGACGGCTCGTGGAACGTGGCGGCCGACATGGGGCCCGCGTGCACGGCGCAGGTGACGGTGGCGCTGGCGTACGCCGGGGTGCTCACCGACGAAGAGCGCGGCGCGGTCACCCGCTGGCTGCGCGCCCAGCAGCGCGAAGACGGCTCGTTTCTGCCCTACCCCTACGCGCGCGCCGGCGGGCTCTCGGCGACCGCCTGCGCCTGGGCGGCCTTCACGGTGTGCGGCGTCGGCGTGAACGACCCGGCGCTGCAGCGCGCCCGCGCGTACGTGGAAGCGAACGGCGGGCTCGCAGCGCTGCGCAAGCAGCTGATGGGCGGAGAGCTGGCGCCGCTCTACCTGTGCCTCGCCGGGCTCGCGCCGGCCGACGTGCTGCCCCGGCTGCCGCTGGGGTGGACGGGGGTGAAGCCGCTGACCGACGCGCTGGCCAAGGTGGTTCACGGCGGGGCGACGTTCGCGGCGGCGCAGCTCTCGGTGATCGGCCGGGCGCTGCGCGGCGAGAAGCCCGGCGACTTCTCGACCCTCTCGGGGTGGATCGACACGTGGCAGAACCGCGACGGCAGCATCAACGCCAACGCGCTGCAGACCGCGGTCACCCTGGTGACGCTCAAGGCGATGGGAGAGCGCGCCGGCTCGCGCCGCTTCGACCTGGCGGTGGGCTCGCTGCGCTCGATGGCGCAGCGCGACGCCCACGGCACCTGGTTCGCCGCCTTCGAGAGCGACGTGTGGACCACCGCGCTCGACGTGCGCGCACTGCTCGAGAGCGGCGTGCCGGCGCGCGACGGGCGCCTGGTGCGCGCCGTCGAGTACCTGCTGCGCTGCCAGAGCAGGCAGCCCCAGCCGCGCGCCAACAACCGCTTCTCTGACGCGGTGCGCACCGGCGGGTGGGCCTTTCAGCGCGACAACCTCACCATGGTCGACAACGACGACACCGGCATGGTGCTCTCGGTGCTCGGCCACTGGCTGCAGGCCGACGGCGAAGACGACGCGCTGCACCGCTCGGTGGGCCACGCGGTGGCGAAGGGCCGCGCGTTCGTACAGTCGATGCAGAACGAAGACGGCGGTTTCAGCGCGTTCGTGCGCGGCCTGCCGCGGCGCCGCCTGGGGCCGATGATGTCGCAGCCGGTCTCACGCCCCGAGTCGCTGGCCGGGTGGTGGCGCTGGGTGACCCACCCGCCCGAGTCGCTGGGCGACCCCTCGACCGAAGACGTCACCGCGCGCGTGCTGCTGGGCCTCGCCCAGACCGGCAGCGAGGCGCGCGACCCCCGCGTCGCCTCGGCGCTCGCCTTCTTGCGTCGGCTGCAGCAGCCGTCGGGAGCCTTCTGGGGCCGCTGGGTGGTGAACTACCTGCCCTCGACGGCGTACGTGCTGATGGCGTGCGCGGGCCTGGGCCTGGGCCGCGAGACGCCGTGGGTCGATCGCGCGGCGAGCTGGCTGCTCGGCCTGCAGAACCCCGACGGAGGCTGGGGAGAGTGGATCGACAGCTACGTCGACCCGTCGCGTGCGGGGCGCGCGCCGAGCTCGGCGCCGCTCACCGGCCTGGTGCTGGCCGCGCTGCTCGACCTCGGCGTCACCGGCGAGGCGATCGACCGCGCGGCGCAGTACCTGGTCGCGCAGCAGCAGCCCCACGGCGGCTGGCCCAACACCGACTACCTCGCGGTCTTCGTGCCGCCCGACGCCTTCTACGAGTACCCCGGCACCAACGACTACGCGCCGCTGCTGGCGCTCTCGCGCTACCAGCGCAGCCGCCGCGCGGCTTCGCTGCCCCGGCCCGCTCACCCGCTCGAGCCGCAGCTCGGGGCGCTCTCGCAGCGCGGAGACCCCGCCGCCGACGCGGCCGCCGCCGCGCTCGACCGCGACGGGCAGTGGCCGGCGCTGTTCAAGGCGCTGGCGTTCGGCCGCCCGGTCGACGGCTTCGCCGAGCCGGTGCGCGCGCTGGTCGAGCAGGGCACCACGCTGCCCGCCGGCATCGACCCCGCGCGGCTGCGCGCCGGGCAAGAGGTCTTCGCGCGCCACAGCTGGGCGATGGGCAATGCGTTCTTCTTCTGCTCGATACCCTCGAGCTACGCGGGCCCGAAGGGCGCCCGGGTGCTGATGCGCTCGGGCTCGCTGAAGAGCGACGCGCGGCGCCGGCTGCTCGACACCGGGCACTTCATGTGGGCGGTGATGACCCCGGGGGCGTTCGAGGCCGGGGGGCGCGGCTTCACCGAGGTGGCGCGGGTGCGGCTGGTGCACGCGCGCATTCGCCGCGCGCTGGCGCAGGGCGGCTGGCCGGCTTCCGACGGAGACCCCATCGACCAGGCCTCGATGATCGGCACCATCATGGTGCTGTCATGGGCGGCGATCAGCGGCCTCGAGCGGCTGGGCGTCTCGCTCGCCCCGCACCAGGCCGATGACCTGATGCACGCGTGGCGCGCGGTCGGAGAGCTGATGGGCATCGAGCGGGGCCTGCTGCCCGACACCTTCGAAGAAGGCGGCCGCACCGCGAAGGTGCTCGAGCGGCAGATGATGGCGCCCAGCGGCGAAGGCACCGAGCTGGCGCGAGAGCTGGTGAACGTGGTGAGCGACTACCTGCCGCACGACGCGCTGGCCGACTGGCCGGTCGACATGATTCGCCACACCGCGGGCGACGCGGTCGCCGACCTGCTCGGCCTGCCCCGCGGCGGCGGCACGCGGGGGCTGATCGCGAACACCTGCGGGCTGTGGCGCCACACCGAGCGGCTGCCGCTGTCGGGCCTGCAGCACCGCTTCACCGCCAACCTCATCGCGGCGCAGCGGCTGCCGATGGTGCTGCAGCGCGCCCTGAAGGCCTGAGCGCTACATCGCGCCGGCGACGAAGAACGCGGCCAGCACCACCACGTGCACCGCCATGCCGGCGAGCAGGCCCCCGGCGAGCCGGCCGCCGGTCGAAGCCGAGTCGCGCGACACCGCGTCGGCGCGCACCACCGCGGCGTCGGCGAGGCGGTCTCCGTGCCGCTGCTGCAGCGACGACGAGTCCATCGCCGACTTGCCGACCAGGCCGAAGAAGAAGGCGTCGACCAGGTAGACCGACTCGCGAATCAGCGCCTGGCCCACGCCGAGGCGCCGGCCGTCGGTGCGCACCACCCTGAGCTTCAGCAGCGCCTTGCCGATCGAGGCGCCGCACACCACGGTCGCGACCGAGTGGGCGGCGATGGCCGCGACGGTGCCGACCAGCAGGTTGAAGACGAAGCCGTGGCCGAACCGCTGCAGCCAGCCCGGCTGCGCCGCGCCGACCGCCTGCAGAATGCCGAGCACGATGGCGGCGAGCACGCCAGCGGCGGTACCGGCGACGTAGCCGGCGACCATGTCGATGATGCGCGCCCCGGCGCGCGGCCCGAAGCCGACCACGTCGTCGGACGTGACGGGGCGAAGCGTCACGTCGCGGCAGCGGGGGCACAGCCCGTCGCCCAGGCACTCGGCGCAGCGAAAGGTGCCGCAGCGCAGGCACGGCGTGCCCGGCCGATCTGCATGCTCGAAACAGCTCCCGATGGCTGATGCAGGCTGCATGTCCCCCTCCAAAGAAAAGCTGCGGGTCGACGTCAGTCGCTGAACTGGGTGGTGTCGGTCGCCGACAGGCCGAGCTCGGCGGCGGCCTCGGCCACCGGCTTCGCCTTCGGGCGGCGAACGATCACCTGTTCTTCGCCGCGCTCGAGCGTTCGCGGCCCGGCCTCGAAGCGGGTCACCGCATCGAGAATCTGCGCGGCGTGCCGCTGCACGTCGGGCTCGACCAGAATGTGGTCGATGCGCCGCTGCGGCCCCAGCAGGTAGGTGGTGCGCTTGAAGCCCCTGCCGCGCCCCGAGCGCCAGGCCTCGGCGACCTGCCCGGTGACGTCTGCGAGCAACGGGTACGTGAGCCGGTTGGCCTGCGCGAACGCGGCGTGGCGGTCGGGCGCGTCGGGGCTGATGCCGACGACCGAGATGCCGGCGGCGGCGAGCTTCGAGAGTCCCGCCTCGATGCTGCAGGCCTCGGCGGTGCAGCCGGGCGAGCCGTCTTCCGGGTAGAAGGCGACCGCGACCCAGCGGGTGCCGAGGTCGGCGAGCGCGAGGCGCTTGCCGCCGGCCATCGGCAGCGCGAACGCGGGCGCCTCAGTGCCCAGCATCGAGAACCGCTCGTCGAGCACGATCGAGGTGTCGACCACGCGCGGGCCGGCGACCGGCTGAAACTCGTCCGAGCCGCGGTGCTGGGGGTACTCGCGCCACGGGCCTTCGCACATCGGCTCGAAGCGGCAGGTGGCGCACTGGGCGAAGCGCGTCTTCCCGCGCTCCATGCGGTCGTGCTTGTAGTCGGGCACGACGAAGCCGTCGTAGACGATCTCGGTGGGGGGAATGAAGAGCTCGGACACGAAGCGCTCGTAGCCCTGCATCATGCAGTAGGGCATCGCCTCGGCCATGCACGACACCCCGCCCTCGCGGCCGATGCGCATCGCCTCGTGCACGTAGGGCGCGAGCTCGCTCATCTTCGGCACCACCGCGTTGAAGTACGTCTCGGCGTGGCCGGTGGGGTGCGGGAACGCGATCTGGAACTGGTCGACCTTCAGCTCGACGAACAGGCGCGCCATCGCCGGTAGGTGAACCACGTTCTGCCGCGCCGCGACGCTGTTCACCACGATGCGCTGGCCGAGCCCCTTGAGGTTCTTGATCGCCTGGACGATCTGGTTGAACGAGCCCTGCGAGCGGGTGAGGCCGTCGTGCAGCTTGGCGGTGTGGCCGTGCACCGAGGGCGAGAACTCGTTCGCGCCCGCTTGAATGGCGCGCTCGCAGAACGGCAGGTACGCGAACATGCGCCCGTTCGTCTGAATCTGAATGTTGCGGTACTTGAGCGCCTTGGCGGCGGCGACCAGCTGGAAGAAGTCGGGCCGAATCGTGACCTCGGCGCCGGTGAACACCACGTCTTCGCAGGTCTGCCGCGAGAGCTTGAGCTCTTCGATGCAGTCTTCGGTGGTGCGGTCACCGGTGAACAGCTTGTCGCCGATCACGCAGAAGACGCAGTTCGAGTTGCAGTTGTAGCCGGTCTTGAGATCTGCGCGCCGCGCCATGCCTTCAGGCCTCGATGGGCTGCATCACCGAGTAGCCGTGCGCGCGCACGTAGTTGACGTGCAGGCCCTGGCAGCTCTGGGCGTAGCGGCAGGTCTTACAGCGCAGCGACTTGGTGAAGTAATGATCGACGATGTAGCGCTTGGTGTAGCGGAAGATCTCGAGCTGCCCGTCGCTCTGCATCATCGCGGTGTCGAGCGTCACCGGGGTGGCGCGCGGCTCGCGGCCCAGCACGCACGCCGGCAGACCCTCGACGGGCACCGGGTGGGTGAACGAGGCGAAGAACGCCTTCGGGTCGACGTCTTCGGAGGCCGACTCGGTGAGCCGCTCGTGGGTCGGCTGGCGCAGCACCAGCCGCGACGGAACCTGCGTCAGCGTCTTGAGCCAGGTCGCCGACTCGTTGGTCAGCAGCAGCACCACCTCGAACGCGCCCTCGATGGCGAGCAGCCGCGCGGCCTGGTGGCTGCTCGAAGCGACGCACGCGGCGAGACGCTTGCCGGCGAAGCGGCCGTCGGGCCTCAGCAGCTCGGGCAGCCCCGAGTACTCGGCGAGCTCGAGCTCGACCTCGGTGGCGGTGTCGTAGCCCTCGACTGCAGCGGCGGCTTTCGCGGCGTCGGGGGCGTGAATCCACAAGCGCTTCGCCTTGGCGGCGCGCGCGAGCTCGGTCGGAGTCAGCGTGGCCGGCTGCGACGCGAGCACCGGCAGACGAACACCCCCCGGCTCACCCGGCTTGGGGCGCATCGCGTTGGCGGGGTCGGGCGACTGCCACGGCTGCGCGTTGGCTTCTTTCTCGGCCGCGCGCCGGGCGCTGGCCGGGTCGCCGCCGAAGACGGGGCCCTGGTGGGCCTCCCACTCGGTGTCGACGCGCACGCGCTCGAAGGCCTGTGCCTGCACCACCTTGCGCACGTCGTAGAGCGTGTCGCAGAGCTTCTCGAGGTAGCAGTACTTGCAGCGCGCGGGGTCGCGGCAGTCGAGGTCGACGCCCTTCTCGAGCAGGCCGGCGAACTCTTCTTTGCGGCCGCGCACCTCGTCGTTGAGCTTGTAGGGGTCTTGAATGAGGTGCTCGAAGCCCTCGAGGTGCTGCGGAGGGAAGCGGTTGAACCAGATGTGCAGGTCGGGCCGCTTGGAGTATTCGAACGCCTTGAGCAGGTACGGGCGCATCTCTTCGAGGTCGTAGAAGAGCGACTCGCGGCCCTCGGTGAAGGCGCGGCCGAACGGCACCACCTGCAAGAGGTCGAACTCGCGTACGCCCCACGAGATGAAGAGGTCGAGCATCTCGGGCAGCACCTTCACGTTGCCCTTGTTGATGACCACGTCGACGTTGACGATCGGCCGGCCGTCGGCGAGCGCGTTCTTGAGGCCCTTGGTCTCTTGCTCGAAGGCGCCGGGCACGCCCACCAGGGCGTCGTGAATCTTGGGGTTGGGGCCGTGCAGCGAGAAGGTGATCTCCGACAGGCCCGCGTCGAGGCACTTGTTCAAGAAGAAGCCGTAGCCGAAGAGCCGGCCGTTGGTGACGGTCTGGATCTTCCGGTAGCCGGCCATGCGGCCCAGCTTGATGAAGTCGACGTACTGCGGGTGAATCGTCGGCTCACCGCCCGAGAGAATCAGCCGGGTGGCGCCCTTGGTGCGCCCGTCGAGAATCTGCCCCTTCACCTCGTCACGGTCGCGCATCTCGCCGTTGTGGGTGTTGGAGTCGAGGCAGAACGTGCAGCGGTTGTTGCACTCGAAGGTGAGCCGCACCCAGTTGCGCTTCTCGTGAGCGGCGTCTTCGTGCGAGGCGATCTTGTCGTCCGCGACTGAGGCGGCGTGCGTCTCTTCAGTGAGCATCGGGGAGCTCGAGAGGCTACTTGCCGCGAGGCCCGCCACGCCAGCGCGCGGTGAGTTAAGGTTCGACTTCCGCCGTGCTCCCCACCCTGGTCGTACATCCCCCCGCGTCGATCGCGCGGGACTTCATCGACTACCCCTACTTCTCGGACCTCGGCGCGGTGCAGCTCGCCGCGGTGCTGCGAGAAAAGGGGCCGGTTCGCCTGGTCGACGCGCACGCGCTGCCGGGCAGCTCGCTCGAGTGGCGGGCCGACGGCCGCGCGCACCTGGGGGCGACGGTCGCCGAGGTGCTCGCCGCGTGCGGCACCGGCGGGCCGGTGGGCGCGGTGGTGGTGGCGGTGACTCCGTTTCACCGGCCGCCGGCGCGCTGCGACGTGCTGGGCGCGACGCTCGAGGGGCTGAAGGCGCTCTTCCCAGGCGTGCCGCTGGTGCTCGCCGACTGCTACCAGTCGGGCCAGCACTACGTCGAGTCGCAGACCCTGCTCGAGGCGTACCCCGAGGCCGACGCGTGGGTGAAGTACGAGGCCGAGCTCACCGTGCCGGCCCTGCGCGCGGCCGGCGCGCCGAAGGGCGTGCACCGCGGGGCGTCGCCGGTGCTCGACGCGCTGCCCCTCCCCGCGTGGGACCTGGTGTCGCTGCCCGCGTACCAGCGCTTTCACCAGCGGGTGGTGCAGAACCTGGGGCGCGGGGGCTGGGCGTTTCCCATCGACGGGCGCACGCTGCCGCTGGTCACCTCGCGCGGCTGCCCCTATTCGTGCGTGCACTGCTCGTCGAACCCCGAGCGCGAGCGCGGCGCGCCGAAGACGCAGCGGCGCTACGGCGCGGCGAAGCTGAAGGCGTACCTCGGCGAGCTCGAGCGGGTGCACGGCGCGACGCGGCTCGAGGTGCTCGACGAGCTCATCAACGTGAACGAGGCGCACTTCGACACGTTCCTTTCCGAGGTCTCTTCGCTGGGCCTCAAGTTCGACGTGCCGAACGGCATGCGGGCCGACTACCTCGAGCCGCGGCACTTCGCGGCGATGAAGGGCCGGGTCGCGACGGTGAGCGTCTCGGCCGAGAGCGGCGTGCAGCGGGTGGTCACCGAGGTGGTGAAGAAGAAGCTCGACCTGGGGGCGATCTCGTCGGCCGCCGAGGCGGCGCACGCGGCGCAGGTGCCGCTGATGATTCACTTCATGATCGGCCTGCCGGGTGAGACCGCGCAGGAGATCAACGGCACCCTCGCCTACGCGATGGACCTGTACGACCGCTTCGGCGCGTGGCCGGCGGTGCAGTTCGCCACCCCTCTGCCGGGCACCGCGCTGGCGGGCTCGGGTGCCGCGCCGCAGGTCGACGACTGGGGCCCGCGCTTTCAGATGGCGCCTTCGGACACCGGGGCGCAGGTGAGCGCCGAAGAGCTGCGCCGCTTCAAGTGGACCTTCGATGAGCGCATGCGCGCCTCGAACGGGCCGCAAAAGCTGATCATGAACGTGACGTACGTCTGCAACAACCACTGCACCTTCTGCGCGGTGGGCACGCGGACGCAGCTGCACGGGCACCCCACGCGCCAGCGCGAGCACCTCGACCGCTACCGCGCGCAGGGCGTGACGATGGTCGACTTCGACGGCGGCGAGCCGACCATGAACCCCGAGCTGGTCTCGCTGGTGCGCTACGCCCGCCACATCGGCTTCACCCGGGTGAACGTCACCACCAACGGGCGCATGGCGGTCTACGAAGAGTTCGCGCGCCGGCTGGTGGGCTCGGGGCTCACCACCCTGCTCTTCTCGGTGCACGGGCCCGACGCGCAGACCCACGCGCAGCAGGTCGGCGTGGCCGAGGCGTTCGAGCAGACGATGAAGGGCATGGACAACTGCGTGCGGCTCAAGCCCGCGACGGTCGACATCGGCCTCAACATCACCGTGACGCGCAGCAACCACGACAAGCTGGAAGCCGTGGCGCAGCTGGCGCTCGACCACGGCGTGAGGTGGATGAACATTCAGTTCCTCACCCCGTTCGGCCGGGCCACCAAGGGCCTGATGCCCGACACCGAGGTGGCGGCGAAGCTGGCGATGCGGTGCATCGATCGCTTCAAAGACCGCATGAAGTTCCAGATCATCAACCTGCCGTTCTGCTTCATGCCTGGCTACGAGCAGTACCTGATGGGCGACCTGCTCAAGCTCGAGCGGCACATGGTCTTCGTGAACAACGAAGACGTGAACCTGAGCAAGTACCTGGCCGAGCGGCGCACGCGAAAGCCGGTGTGCGAGACCTGCCCGCACGCGGTGTTCTGCGGCGGCTTCTACGAGCTCGAGAACGTGCCCGAGCCGCCGTGGGTCTTCGACGAAGAAGACGCCGCGCGGCCGCTGCCCGAGGCCCCCGGCGTGCAGCTGCCCGTGCTCGGCTGAGCCTTCATGCGCGCGGCACGCGTCGTCACCAACCAGACGTGCAATCAGAACTGCACGTACTGCGATCGGCGCGCGGCGGTCGAGGACCCGGCGTTCGCGCGCGGGCCCGCGGTGGTGGCGCGCATCGATGCCGCGCTCGAAGGTGGCGCGGCCGAGCTCACGCTCACCGGCGGAGAGCCGACGCTGCGCGCCGACCTCGTCGAGCTGGTGCGGCGCGCTTCGTCGCGGGGCGCGAAGGTGGTGCTCGAGACGAACGCGGCACGGGTGACCGTGCCTTTGGCGGCGGCGCTGCGCGAGGCCGGGCTGAGCGTGGCGCGGGTGAACCTCGCCGCCGCCGACGCGCGGCTCGACGCGGTGACGCGCGACGAGGGTGGCTTCGAGGCCAGCTGGCGCGGCGTACAGGCGCTGGCTTGCGCCGGAGTGACGGTCGAGCTGCAGGCGGCGGTGGTGCGCTCGACGCTGCCGCTGCTCGAGGGCCTGCCGGCGCTCGCGCATGACGTTCACCCTGAGCGGAGCGATGAGCGAAGCGAAGCGCGCAGTCGAATGGGTGCTGCCGCGCCTGAAACGCACGGCGCCGCATACTCCAGGCATCAAGCAGCAGAGCAAGCGCACCCATACGATGGAGTATCTGCGCTGCAGCCTTCGGCGAGCGACGGCAGGGCTCACCCTGACCGGGTTCAGGCGCTGGTGCTGGGCATACCGGTGCAGGGCCCCGACGCGACCGAGCTGCTGCCGCTCGACGTCGCCGCGAGGGCGATCGAGCGGGTCGAGGCGCTGGCGCGGCCGATGGGGCTCGCGACGCGGCTGTCGGCCGATGCGTGGGCACCGCCGTGCCTGTTCTCTGCGCGGGTCGCGCACCTGTTCTCGCTGACGCCGGGCGGCGCCGAGCGGGCCGGGTTCGCGCGCCTGCCGGGCTGCAGCGGCTGTGAGGCCGCCGACCGCTGCCCCGGCTTTCCGACCGCCGCGGTCGAGCGCTTCGGCGTGCCACCGCACACCACGATTCGCGACCCGCGGGTGCGGCGCAAGCTGTCGCTCATCTCGACGGTCGAAGAGCAGATCGGTCGCGAGCTGATCGAGCCGAGCCACGGCCCCGAAGGCGAAGAGGCGATCGTCCGCATCAACTTCCACTGCAACCAGGCCTGCGAGTTCTGCTTCGTCTCGACGCACCTGCCACCGGCCGATGAGGCGCGCATCGAGCGGGCGATTCGCGACGCCGCGGCGCGGGGCGCGAAGCTCGTCATCTCGGGTGGAGAGCCGACGCTGAACCCGCGGGCGGTCGAGTGGGTGCGGCTGGCGCGCGCTCTCTCGGGCAAGCCGGTGATGCTGCAGACCAACGCGATTCGGCTGGACGACGCGAAGCTCGCCGAGGCGCTGGTCGACGCCGGCGTGGGCGAGGCGTTCGTCTCGCTGCACGCCGATACCGCCGCGCTGTCTGACGCCATCACCTCGGCGCCGGGCACCTTCGCGCGCACGGTGCGAGGCCTCGACAACCTGGCGCGCACCCCGGCCACGGTGGTGGTGAACCACGTCATCTGCGAGGCGAACCACGCGCGGCTGCCGCAGTTCGTCGAGTACGTCGCCGAGCGCTGGCCGCGGGCGCTGCTGAATCTCTCGTTCATCGCGCCGATGACCGACATGGTGGCGAACCAGGCGCGCCTCATTCCCCGCTACGGGGCGGTGAGGCCGCACCTCGAGGCCGCGCTCGAGCTCGCCCAGTCGCGCGGGGTGCGGGTGGTGGGCTTTCAGTCGATGTGCGGCCTGCCGCTGTGCCAGGTGCCGCCGAGGGCACGCGCGCAGCTGCAGCTGTCGCCGGTCGACGAGAAGCTGTCGCGCGGCGAGTTCGTGAAGGGCGAGGTGTGCGGGCGCTGCAGCCTGAGCGATCGCTGCTACGGCCTGCGCCGCCGCTACGCCGACCTGCACGGCACCGCCGAGCTCGAGGCGGTGGTGTGATGCTCACCCTGAGCGAAGGCCGCAGGCCGAAGTCGATGGGGGCCGCGAATCGCCCGAAGGCTGCGATAGAAACGTGCGTGAAGCAGACTCCGTGCCTCCTTCGACTCCGCGCTGCGCGCTCCGCTCAGGATGAACGCTGGTGAACTTCCGCGACCCACCTGCCGCCGACGTCCGCTCGCGGGAGCTGCAGCTCGAGCTCGCCGCGCTGCTGGCGCGCGCGCCGCGCCTGCCGGTGCCGCTGCCGATCGAGGGCCTCTCGCTGACCGGCGTCGAGGCCGACCGCCACGGCATCGACCTGGTTCTCTCGCACGCGCGGCTGCGCATGAGCTCGTCGGGCGGCACGGTGAGCGTCGAGCCGAAGCCATTGGAATCGAATCCACTGCCACCGCGCATCGACGAGCTCGCGGCGCGCCTGGCCAAAGCCACCGACTCCAAGCGCTGGGCCGAAGCGCGTGCGCTCGGCGACCAGCTGATGCGCCTGCCGGTCGGCCTGCCGCTCGAGCACCTGCGGCAGATCGTCAGCGGCGTGCGGCCGCTGCAGGGCCTGCTGCGCACCGGCTTTCACTGCAACCAGGACTGTGGCCTGTGCTGGCAGGGCCGCGACTGGAGGGACTTCGGCCCCGAGCAGGTGCTGACCTGGGTCGAAGATTTCGCCGCCGCCGGGGTGCACGGGCTCATTCTCTCGGGCGGCGAGCCGACCATCGACCCTGCCCTGTTCAGGTACCTCGAGCGCGCCCGCTCGCTCGGCATTCGCAACCTCACCCTCGAGACGAACGCGGTGATGATGGCGAAGCCGGGGTTCGCCGCGCGGCTGCGCGACGCCGGCGTCGGGTCGGTGTTCGTCTCGCTGCACTCGCCCGACGCCGCGGTGTCTGACGCCATCACCCGCGCGCCGGGCACGCACGCGCTGACCGTGCGCGGCATCTCGGCGCTGCTCGACGCCGGCATCACCGTCTCGCTCAACGCGGTGATGACGGTGCAGAGCATCGACACGCTGGCGGGCCTGCCTGCGTTTCTGCACCAGGCGTTCGAGGCCCACCGCCTGCACGGGCTGATGATCTCGTACCCGGCGCTGCCGTTCGAGCACGGCCTCGAGTCGGCTGCCGCTCCCCCGCCCGAGGCGCTGCGCAGCGCCCTGCGCGCCACGCTCGCGGCGGCCCACGCAGTGCGGCTGCGCATCTCGGGGCTCGAGGGGCCGTGTGGCCCGCCGCTCTGCGCGCACGGCGCCGACCGGCGCTTCGTCTCGCTCGCCCCGGTGCCCGAGGCCGTCGACTTCCGCCTCTACCTGCCGGCGTGTGAGGGCTGCCGGGTGAAGAAGAGCTGCTTCGGAGTGCGGCACTCGGACTACGAGCGCTACGGCGACCGCTGCGCCGAGCCGATCACCGGCTGAGCCTGGGCCGCGAATTCGAGCTCGAGCCGCTCGACGCCGGGCGGCACGTCGCCGAAGCTGCCGTCGCGACCGACCACCGCGCGGCCGCGCAGCGCCTCGAGCGCAGGCAGGGCGCGCGGCGTGAGGCGCAGCATCGCGCCGTGCACCCGCCCTGCGTACTCGAGCGCCGCCTCACAGTCGTAGCGGCAGGGGAAGAAGTGAATCAGCCGCAGCGGGCGGCGCGGGCTCAGATCATTGAGCCAGGGGTGGAAGCGGCGCGAGGCCTTCGCCGCGGCCTGCGCGCACACGAAGTACTCGGACGCGGGCTTGCCGTCGGCCGCGCGATCGATGCCGCGCTCGAGAACGGCGATGAACGCGTCGACGCAACAGCGCGGAAACCCGAGCAGCAGCCCGAGCTTTCGCTGCGCGTCGGCCGAGGGCTCGCGGCGCATCGACTTCTCCAGCACCGCGGTGTCGACCGCGGCGATGTCTTCGGCGAGCTGAGGGTCGCGCGCCACGTAGACCAGCTGCGAGCCGTCGCGCAGGCCGTGCGTGCCGGGCACCGCCACGAGACCGCAGCCTCTCGCCCACGCCACGAACCGATCGCGCTCGAGGGGAGTGGTCACCCAGCGCATCGCCGGCTTCACCCCCGCCCAGAACGGCACGAACAGCGTCAGGTTCAGCGCCGAGGTCTCGAACGTCGCGCCCTGCAGCGCGCTGACCCTGGGAGACACGGCAGACATCGCCGCGGCGATCGAGACGAGCCCGGGCTGTTCACCCTGAGCGGAGGCCGCAGGCCGGAGTCGAAGGGGGCCTCGCATCGCCTGCAGCGCCGAGTCTGCGGCATCGGTGCCGAGGTTGGCGCCGACCTCACCTCTCGCGTCGCTCGCCCCGTCGGGCGACGCCGAAACAGACCGTGCCGAGGCTCCGCTCAGGGTGAACGTGGGTGACGGCCGAGATTCAGAGGGCGCGGCCTCGAGCGTGACCGTGCTCCCATCGGGGCGGCCGAGCACCACGGTGGGCTCGGCCGAATCGGGGTGGCGCTCGAGATCGAGCCTCGGCTCGGTGAAGCGGCGCAGCGACCACCCGCGCAGCAGCCCCTCGCCTTCGCGCAGCGGCGACGACGACAGCGTGCGGGCGAAGTCGTGCTGCCATTCGCGCTCCAGCGCCGCGCCGGTCTCTTGCAGCAGCTGCGCGACCTCGCCGCGCAGCGACGCCTCGGCCTGGCCGGTGTAGCGAACCTGAAAGTGCGGAAACCGAAGCAGCCCGCTGGCACCCGGCGCCGCATCGTAGGTGCCGTCGATGTGTGCGCCCTGCGCATGCCGCCACCGCGCCACCAGCGTGGCCGGCGAGGGCAGCTCGAGCGACACGAGCTCCCACCCCTCGAGCGGCTCGAGCACCGCGAGCACGCGGGCCAGCACGCTCATGCCGGGGTCATCTCGACCGCTCCCAACAGGCGCAGGTCGCTCAGCACCAGGTTGGCGAGCTGTTGGTTCTCGCGCGAGCCCGCGGCGCCGAGGCGATCGCGCGCCTGGCGCACCACCGCGTCGACGTCACGCTGGCCGTCGCACGCCGCGAGCACCGCCTCGACCAGCTTCAAGGTGCGCGACACCGCCCCACCCTCACGGTCGGCCATCGGCACCGGCGGCCGGTAGCGGCGCTCGCCGAAGCTGCCCTGCAGCACCAGCTCGGGCAGCCGCCACCAGCGGTCCGAGTCGACGTCGGTGGTGAGGTACGCCTCGACGGCCGCGCCGCTCACCAGCGACCTGGGCCGCGCACGCCGGTCGAGCACCTCGCGGGTCACCGCGTCTTTGTCGCCGCCCAGCTGGTCGACCATCACCTGCAGGCCGCGGTCTCCGTAGCCGACCCCCAGGTTCACGAAGCGGAAGTCGGTGAGAAACCCCGCCGCGAAGGTCATGAACGAGGCCGGCTTCGTCGACTCGAGCTGCCGCGCCCCGCGGGCGCTGGCGCCCAGCTTCGCGGCGAGCTCGAGCCACTCGTCGATGCCGGCGACCTTGCGGCGCTGGTACCACCAGCGGGCCATCTCGAGAAACCCGCCGTAGAGCTGCGCGTAGAAAGACGAGTACCCGGCGAACAGGTCGGCGGGGGCGATCTCAGGGTGGCGCCACAGGGTGTTGATGGCGTTCGCCACCGAGAGCCCCGAGTGGTGCGCGAGCAGAATGCCCGACGAGAGAATCGGGTCGATGAACGCCGCCGCGTCGCCGGCGAGAAACCAGCCCGGGCCGGCGGTCACCGCGTGGCTGTACGACCAGTCGGCGACGGTGTGGGTGCGGGCGGGCGCGCCGTCTTCTCCCGGCGCCGAGCAGGGGCGGGCGCGCTTCAGCATCGCGGCGAGCTCGGGCACCTCGAAGAGCTCGCGCTCGAGCAGGCCTTGCGGCGCGTGCGACTCGAGAAAGGCGGCGCGCGTCACCAGCCCCACGCTCACCCGGGTCGCCGAGAGCGGTATGAACCACACCCACCCTGCCCGGCTGGCGCTGAAGAAGATCTTCGAGCGCTCGAGCTCGCCGACGAGCTCGGCGTTCCACTCGAAGCCGTCGTAGTAGCGGTAGATGGCCAGGTCGCCCAGCGGGTGCGACTGCGGCGCCATCGACAGCCAGCGCGACATCAGCCGCGCCTGGCCCGAGCAGTCGACCACCACGTCCGAGCTCCACTCGGTGGTGGCGGCGCCTTCGCCGACCTCGAGGCCGCACACCCGCTCGCCGTCGAGCAGCGCGCGCTCGACCCGCGCCGGCTGGTGCACCTCGACGCCCAGCTCGCGCGCGTGCTCGAGCAGCAGCGCGTCGTAGCGGGCGCGCTCGACCTGCCACGAGTGGTCGGGCAGCGCGTCGCCGCTCGCCATCGCCGACAGCACCCCGGTCTGGAAGCTCTCGCTGAACAGCGGGCGGTCGTGCTCCCAGCGGTAGGTGATGCCGGTCTTCTTCACGAAGCCGGCCTGCTCGATCTTGCGAAGCACACCGAGCTTCTTCAAGACCACGTTCATCTCGGGCAGCGTCGACTCGCCCACGTGGTGCCGCGGAAACGGCGCGCGCTCGAACAGCACCACCCGCCGGTCGGGGTTCATGCGGCGCACCAGCCCCGCCACCGTCGAGCCCGCCGGGCCGCCGCCGATCACCAGCACGTCTGCGCGCTCTCGGGCCACCCGTTCAGCCCCAGTAATAGAGGGTGTCGCGCGCCCTCGAGGGCGCCAAGAAGCCGCCCAGCGTCCACCGCGGGCGGGTGCCTTCGACCTTGGTCACCTGGTGAAAGAAGCGCCCCGCGTCGAACACCAACAGGTCGCCGACCCCCGGGCTCAAGGTGGCCACGTGGTGCGCCTTGAGCGCCGCGAGCGTCGAGGGCGTGGTGCGGTCGAGCGAGCCCAGCTCGGCGCCGAAGCCCTTGCCGTGCTCGGCCCCCGAGAGCTCGAGCTCGCCGCCCGCTTCGGGCAGCTGCAGCGGCACGTAGAAGCTGAGCTGGGTGGCCGGGTCGAGCTTGCCGCCCAGCTCGGCCATCGAGGGGAAGCGCAGCGTCTCGTTCTCGCAGTGCGGAGCGATGAAGCCCCCCGGCACCAGCTCGCGCGCGGTGAACGGGCCGTACGGGCGGCCGGTGCGATCTGCAGGCGGCCGCACCGCGAGCCCGCCCGCCAGCGCGGTGAACAGCTCGACGAAGCGCCGCTCGAGCCGGGCGCACGCTCCACCCAGCGACTCGAGCGCACCGCGCAGCTTCGCGGCCGACGCGAAGTACGACTCGAGGTTGGCCTCGGAGACCACCAGCACCTGCCCGATGGTGCGGCCGGTGAAGTGCTTCGAGGGAAAGACCGGAAACGGCGGCGGCTCGCGCTTCGCCTGCTCGAGGAAAGAAGAGACCAGCTCGGGTGCCAGCGCGTGGCGCACGATGAAGCCGGTCATGCGGCGCTCGACCACGCCCAGCATCGCGTCCTTCTGGGCGGTGAGCTCGCGCGCGTCGAAGTCGCCGATGGTGCTCATGACGGGCTCCCCAGCACCGGGGCCACCACCGCCGCGAGCGACGGCGCCGCGCGCTGCAGCACCTGCAGTGACGCCGGGGCGACCGCGGCCCCCTTGGCGCTGCGGTAGCTGAACGCCACGCCGTCAGCGGTGCAGTAGCTGGGGCGGCCGCTGCGCTGCGGCCGCATCTCGACCAGCAGCGCGCCGGCGGGGGTGGAGATCTGCACCAGCACCGCGTCTCCGTCGCGCGAGGTGCGCTCGAGCACCCAGGCCCCCGACGAGTGCTCGCGCAGCGCGCGGCCGAGCGGCTCGGCGAGCGCTGGCAGCGCGTCGGACGCTCGAGCGCGGCCGCGGGGCGCCACCTTCCACGAGCCCGAGCCGTCGCGCACGTCGCCGCCCTCGCTGCTCACCAGCGCGTCGAGCTCGCGGGCGGTGCGCTCGAGGTCTTCTTCGGGCCAGCCCCAGCACGACTGCATCAGCAGGGTGCGCGGGTCGAAGCGCATCGCGAAGTGCTCGGGGGCGCGGGTCATCAGGGCGTTGGGCAATACCAGGCAGCGGTAGATGCGCACCGCGACCGGCAGCTGCCGCACCCGCTCGAGCGTTCGCCAGAACGAGTCGCGGTTGTCGCCCGGCAGGCCGAAGATGATCTCGACCACCGTGTCGGGCACGATCGCCGCCACGTCGCGCACCACCTTCTCGAAGCGGCCCGCATCGAAGGGGCGCTGCATGTGCCGCAGCACCTCGGGGTCGTAAGACTGCAGCCCGATGCCGACGTTGTCGGCCTCGACGTCGCGCAAGAAGCGCAGGTGCTCGTCGGTCATGTGCGAGGGGTAGATCTCGGTGTTGAAGTGCGCGGTGCGCAAGAAGCCGACCTCGGCCTCGGCGGCGGCCAAGCTCTGAAAGGCGCGCGCGTTCAGGTTCAACGCCGCGTCCACGATGAACGCGCCGGTCGCTCCGGTGTCGCGAAAGGCGGTGAGCTCGGCGACCAGGTACTCGCGCGAGAAGGTGCGGTTGGTCTTGCTCAGGTCGCCCCACTGGCAGAAGCGGCACGACAGCGGGCAGCCGCGAAAGGTCTCGAGGTGGGCGGTGAAGCCCTTCGGCACCAGGCCCCGCTGGTAGGGCGACGGCACCTGGTGCAGGTCGGGCAGCGCGCGCTCGGCGGTGCGGGTGAAGCCGCCGGCCGCGTCGGGAAGGGCGAGGCCGGCGATCTCGCTCAGCGCCGTGTCGGTGACCAGCTCTCGGACGATGTCCTCGCCTTCGCCGAGCACCAGCGCGTCGACGGCCCGGTGCGCCTCACGGTACGGCTCGAGCGAGAACATCTCGGGGCGGGCCGAGGGGCCACCGAAGACGACGCGGCGCTCGGGGCGGCGGGCCTTCAGCTTCGACGACAGCTCGAGCAGCGCAGCGAACGACCAGGTGTACGCCGAGGCGCCGACCAGGTCGGGGTCGAACGCCTCGAGGGCCGGCAGCAACGACTCGGCTTCGCCGACCTGCGCTTCGAAGATGCGGACCTCGGCGTGGCTCGTCTCGAGCGCCGCCTCGATGCGGCGCACCGGGTAGTTGAACGGTCTGAACGGCCCGTCGGTCTTGAGCCAGGGGTCGATGCAGAGCAGCGCCACGCGACGCGCGGCGCTCATGCCCTGCTCGCCCCGTCACCCTCGTTCGAACCGCTCATGCTCCGCTCGTCTTGAGCCAGAGGAACAGGGCGGCGCCCACCACCAGGGCGAGGCGCCGGTGAAGCGCGCGCAGCCGCGCCGCCGAGGCGCCGCGCAGCACCGCGGCGGGAATCGCGGAGCCGAAGATGGCCGCCAGCGCCGCCGCCGCCACCGGCTGGGCGAGCAGCGCCGCCGCCAGCGCGCCCGCCGCCAGGCCGAGCGCCACGCCCGCGGCCGCCGCCCAGCGCTGGCCGAACGCCAGCACGCTGGTGCGCACCCGGCCGCCCTCGTCTTCTTCGCGGTCTTCTTGCTCGTGCAAGAGCTGGCTCTGCAGAATCAGGCAGCCGAACACCGCGGTGAGCGCCCACTGCCCGCGCGGAACCGCGGCGCCCGCGAGCCCCACCCAAAGCAGCGGCCCGAAGTGGGTGGCGTTCATCGCCGTGCCGATCAGCGGGTAGCGCTTGAGCCGCGGCCCCACCGAGTACAAGAGCCCCGAGAGCAGGCACAGCCCCGCGGCGATGGCCACCGGCCACGGCGCGTTGAGGCACAGCGCCGCCACGCACGCGGCGAGCAGGCCGAGCACCGCCGCGTGGGCGCGCACGTCGCGGTGCGGCTCGGCGGCGAGCGGGTTCTTTTCGGCCGCGCGGTCGAGGAAGCGGTCTGAGATGCCGTTGATGAGGTAGCCGAACGCGAGCAGCAGAAACGCCAGCGCGAAGCCGCGCAGCAGGGCCACCGCGCTGGCCGCGAAGTCGAGCGACGGGTCGACCCCGGCCACCGGCAGCGCCAGGAAGTGCAGCCAGTGCTTCACCCGCAAGACCTTGAACCACGCGCCTTCGCGGGGGGCGGGCGAGAGCTCAGCCTCGGAGTGGACGGTGGCCTTCACGCTCACGCGTCGGCACCCAGCATCACGCCCACCGCGTGCCAGATCGCCTTGGGGTTCAGGTCGAGCACCCGGTTCACTTCGTGGGTCGGCACGCACGAGCAGCCCGGGCCGACCGGAGCGCCGAGCGCGTTGAACGCGTTGAGAAAGCCGTCGGTGCGCCCGTTGCTCTTGCGCTGCTGCCACTGGGTCAGCAGGCACGGCGCCACCGTGCCGTCGCTCAGCACGTACCCGTAGTACATGCCCGCGTGGCAGTCGGCGCAGGTGCCGAGGTAGCGGCCTTGGCGGAGCTGCTGCTCGAGCACCGCCACCGAGTTGCCCACCGGGCGGCCGGCGGCCTTGTAGTCGAGCAGCCGCTGCGCGACGGCGGCGATGGTGCCGTCAGACAGGCGCGGCGCGATGGGCGCCTGCACGTCGCAGCCCTTGTCGTGCTCGAGCTGGAAGAACGCCTGAAAGCCGTGCCGCTCGGCGACCTGCAGCACGTGCTCGAGGTTCTCGACGCCGCGCGGGGTCAGCACGGTCATCGTCACCAGCGGCAGGCCGACGCTCTTGGCGGCGTCGATCGCCTCGAGCACCTTCTCGTACGAGCCCTTGCGGCGCTGGGCGTCGTGCACCTGGGCCGGCCCGTCGAGGGTGAGGCAGATGAGGTCGAGCTGGCGCACCGTCTCGAGCATCGCCGGCACCAGCCAGCCGTTGCTGTTCATCGCGGTGTGAATGCCGCGCTCTTTGAGGTGGCCGATGATGCGGTCGACGCCGTCGAAGATCAGCGGCTCGCCGCCGATGAGGCTGACCCGCCCCATGCCGCCCGCGCGCAGCTCGTCGATCGCGCCGCACCACTCTTCGACGCTCATCTCGTCGCGCTTCTGCAGGGGTATGTCGCAGTACTCACACTTGAAGTTGCAGCGGTTGGTGAGCGACAGCGTCATCTGAAAGGGGCTCTTCTTGCCGAGCACGCGCCTCAGCCCGAGCTTCACCGCGGGCACCGAGTGGCGCACCAGACGCAACGCGTGACTGGGAGCGGGGAGCATGAACCGGGCGGAACGCTACTCGGCCTTCGCCAGCCGGTACAGCACGACTCCCGCAGCGCCCGACGGGGTGAGAAAGCGCCTTTCCTCGGTCAAGACGATTCCCTTCTCGGTGGCGATCTCGCGCAAGGTGGGCTCGAGCGCCTCGATGACCACCGCGGGGTGATCGACCGCCGCCGCCGAGCGGGGGAACACCACCCGCAAGGGGAGCGCGGCCCGGTGACCGAGCACCCACCTCCAGCGCTCGTCGAGGCAGGCGCGCACCCCGGTGGGCTCGCGCTCGCACGACTCGAAGACGGGGTGGGCGATGATCGATTCGAGCTGGCCGTGGCCGAGCGAGTCGAGCACCCCGGCCTGGTTGTAGGTGGTGGTGAGCACCGGCGTGGCGCGGTCGGGCTGGTCGAGCAGGTGCTGGGCCAGCGCCCGCTGTACGTCGGCGTTGAACGACAGCTCGGTGAAGCCCGCGAAGCTGCCGCGGTGCAGCAGGTTCCACGCGGTGCTCACGCAGAGCAGCGCCGCCGCGGCGAGCGCGAGGCGGGGGCGGCCCCGCTGGTGCAGATCATTCGCCACGCCGCCCACGCACAGCCCGAACGCGGCGTAGATGGGGGCGTAGTTGCCCGACGGGAGCTGGGTGTAGAGCAGCGTCGAGACCGCGAGAAAGGTGAGCAGCATCAGCCCCGCCGCCGCCGAGACCAGGCCCCCCAGCTTGCGGCCGAGCAGAAAGGCGACCCCCACCGCCATCGACCAGACGACTGCGAGCGCCATCGGCAGCCAGCTGAGCTGCGGTCGAAGGGGGCCCGGGCTGCTGGTGAGCTCGGCCTGGGCGGGCAGGTCGGCGGCGTAGAGGAACAGCGCGCCCAGCTCGGCGCCGAGCTTGTGGGGGCTCAGGTTGGCGGCCAGTGCCCCGAGCCGGCTGCTCCCCTGCTGGGCGAAGCCCGACGCCGGGTCGATGGCGGTGAAGACCAGCATCGGCAGCGCGGCGAGCCCGAAGGCCAGCGCCATCTCGACCTGCGCGCGGCGCGAGGGCAGCTGCTGCAGCACGCCGGCGCGCCACAGCAGCGCGGCCACCGGCACGAAGAGGAACACGGCCTTGAGGTTCGCGAGCAGCGCGAGGCCGAAGCACAGGGCGCCGAGCACCAGCCGCCGCCGGCCGGGGTGCCCCGCCTCGGGCAGCCAGCAGCACAGCCCGACGGCGATCAGCGCCAGCGGCGCGGTCTCGTAGGGGAAGAGGAAGGCGGTGGGCACCACGAACGCCGAGCTGGTGGCGAGCGCGACCGCGGTGATGCGCGCGCTGCGCCGGTCGGCCACGCGCAGCACCAGGCGGTACAGCGCGACGAGGCAGACCGCGCCTTCGAGCAGCCACAGCCGGCGCATGGCGAAGAGATCATTGTGGTGCCAGAACGAGAGCAGCGCGAGCGGCCACGAGGGTATGCCCGAGGCGTACGAGGTGATCATCACCGGCAGCGCGAGGCCGCCCACGCACCAGAGCCAGGTGGGGCGCACCGACGAGAAGACCGAGCGCACCCCGTCGCCGCAGGTGGGCTCGAGGGGAGCGTGCCGTCTTCCGGCTCGGGGGCGTGGCGCGAGAGCACCCGGTGCCCGTTGTTCGGGGCCGCCGCCGCGCCCTCGTGCCAAACCGGGCCCCCTTGCGAGAGCCAGGCGCCCGCGCTCAAGAACAGCGCCACCGCGATCGCCAGGACGACGTCGAAGCGCTGCCGCATTCAGGGGCCTTCTTAGAGCCAAACAGGGCCGCTCGGGGTGATCGACATGGCGGTTCTCTTCGCCCGGGCGCGGGTCTACCCTCTCTTGCGATGCGCGAGCCGGTCGCGATTACAAAAGTGAGCGCTCCCCCGCCCGACCGCTTCGAGGCGGCCTACGTCAGACCCGCGCAGCCGGCGGTGTTCACCGATCTGGCGCGCGACTGGCCCGCCACCCGCCGCTGGAGCTGGGCGCACCTCGCCGAGCACCACGGCGCGCTGCCGGTCGACGTGGCGCGGGTCGAGGCCTCGCGGGTGGCGCTCGAGCCGGGGCGCGGCCTGGTGCTCGAGCCGCAGCCGCTCGCGCGCTGGCTCGAGGCGCTCGCACGCGGCGAGGCGCGCGGCTACGCCATCGCCTGGTGGCAGCGGCTGGGGCCAAAGCTGCAGGCCGAGGTGCCGCAGCCCGAGCACTGCGCGAACGCGGCGCACCACATCTCGAAGCTGTGGCTGTCGTCGAAGGGCACCCTGTCGCCGCTGCACTTCGATCTCACCGACAACCTGCACACCGTGCTGCTCGGCAGCAAGCGCTTCACCCTCTTCCCGCCCGGCGATGCCTTCAGGCTCTACCCGCAGCCACTGTCGACCCGCCTTCCCTACGTGGCGCAGGTCGACCCCGAGGCGCCCGACCTCTCGCGGTTCCCCCGCTTCGCGGGCGCACGGCCGTTCACCGTCGAGCTGCAGCGCGGCGAGACCCTCTTCATTCCCCGGCTGTGGTGGCACCAGGTGCGCACGCTCGAAGACTGCGCCTCGGTGAACTCGTGGTGGGCGACCGGCGCGTGGTCGGCCGTCGCCAGCGCCGCCAACTTCGCCAAGCGCGTGCTGAGCATCAACTGATGGCGCTGAGGCCCGCCGACCTGCAGCACCTCGAGCGCACCGCGCCGGTGCCGGCCGACGCGCTCGAAGCCTACCGCCGCGACGGGCACGTGGTGCTGCGCCGGTGGGTCGCACCCGACGCGATGGAGCGCATCGCGCACGAGGTGGTGCCCCGGGTGCGCAGAGACTGGCCGCGCGAGCGCCCCCCGCCCGACCGGCTCGACGCGTACTCTGCCGCGTTCGTGCAGATCGTCGCGGTGGGCGAGCACGACCCGGTGGTGCGGGCGTTCACCCATGCCCCGCGCATCGCCCGCGCCGCCTGCGAGCTGATGGGCGTGCCGGGGGTGCGCCTGTACTGCGAAGACTGGCTGCTCAAGCAGCCGCACGGTCGCCACACCCCCTGGCACCAGGACACCTGCGTGATGCCGTTCGATGCGCCCGCCACCATGACCTGCTGGGTGCCGCTCACCCGCATCACGCCGGGCCGCGGGCCGCTCAAGGTGGCGCTGCGCTCGAACCGCCTGGGCCTGCTGTCGCTCGAGAACATCTCCGAGGCCAGCGACCGCGTGCTCGGCGAGCGCGTCGAGCGCGAGGGCCTCGAGATTCGCACCGTCGATGATCTCGAGCCCGGTGACATCAGCTTCCACGACGGGCTCACCGTGCACGGCGCGGGGCCCAACCTCGAGGCCGATGAGCGGGTGGTGCTGGCGCTGCACCTCTTCGCCGACGGCGCGGTGATGAAAGAGCCGCAGAGCGACATCATGCGGCACCAGCACCGCGAGTTCGCGGCAGACACCAGGGCCGGTGACCCCGCCGTCTCGGCGCGCTGGCCGCTGCTCTACCGGGTGGCGCCGTGAGGCCGGCGGCCTTTCTGAGCGCTGCGCGCAGCGCCCAGTCGAACGAGCCCCCGCGTGCGGAGCCTGGGCGGCGCGCGGCAAGCGAAACCGAGCAGGGTGAGCCACGTCGAACCCTGCCATCGCGGGTCGAAGGCTCGAGCGGCGCATGCTCCATCGTAGACGTACCCACGCCGGTGCCGCTCGAAGCCTGGAGCGGGCGGCGATGTGTCTTCGTCGCGGCGACGTCAGGGTTCGACGTGGCTCACCCTGCCCGGTCTCGTTTCAGGGTGAACCGCGCTTGAGCCCCTGTCGCTCTCTTCGCGTCCGGCGCTTCCCCGGCCCAGCCCAGCCGGTCGAGCTCTTCCTCACCGGCGACGGCCGCGTGCTCGAGACGGCCCCGCCCGGCGAGGTGCAGAAGCTCGCGCTCCCCGCGACCGCCTTCGCGTTCTCGGGCCTGGTCGATCTGCACGCGCACACCTGCTGGCCGCACCCGCCGAACCAGACCATCGACTTCGCCAGGTGGATGCGCGAGCGCCGGGCCGAGTACGCCGCGAACGCGGTCACGCTGGTGCGCGAGATGGGCGGCGCGCACGACTCGGCGGCCTCACAGCCCGAGGTGCCGGGCCTGCCCTCGGTGCAGGCCTGCGGCACCCTGCTCGCGCCGCACGCATACTTCCCCTTCCCCGCCACCACCGACGAGAACCTGCTGCCGCGCGCGGTCGCCTCGATCGAGCGCGGCGCGAAGTGGGTGAAGGTCTTCGCCGACTGGTCACACGACTTCGGCGGCCGCGAAGACACCGCGTTCTCGGAAACCGACCCGGTCTCGTATGCGCCCGAGCCGTTCGCGCAGCTGGTGGCCGAGGTGCACCGCCGCGGCGCGCGCGTCGCGGCCCACGCGTTCACCCCGGGCGGCTGCCGCTCGGCGATCGCCGCCGGCTGCGACTCCCTCGAGCACGGCTGGGGGCTCGAAGAGGCCGACCTCGAGCAGCTGCGCGCGCGCGGCATCGCCTGGGTGCCGCTGCTCGGCATCGCCGGAGAGATGCATGCCAGCGCGGTGGCGCACGGCGGCGCAGAGCGTGCAATGTGGATCTCGCGCTCGCTGGCGAAGCTGCGCGTGCTGCTGCCCCGGGCCGAGCAGCTGGGGGTGCAGGTGCTCGCCGGCACCGACTGGCACCCGCAGGTGCTGGTGAGCGACGAGCTCGACGAGCTCACCGACGCCGGGTTGTCGCGCGCGGCCGCCTTCGCCGCCGGCACTACCGCCGCGCGCGCGTTTCTCGGCGTGCCCGAGCGCTCGGAGTCGAGCCTGGTGGTGGTGAGCGACGACCCTCGCGAGCGCCCCGAGGTGCTGCAGACCCCGCTGCTGGTGGTGGTCAACGGTCGGGTGGTCGATACCTCTCGGCCGCCTCGCCGGCCTCGGCATGTGCTGTCGCGCTTGCGCATCGGGTGAGCGGCTTGGGCTCGCTCCCCTCACCCTCGTTCCCTCTCCCTGGGGGAGAGGGAGGCGCGTCTACAGGCGGCTCGGCTTGCGCGGCTCAGCGGACCGCTTCGGCTGCAGCAGGTCTTGCTCCCAGCCGTAGCGCTTCACGTACGCGTGGGTGAGCCCCGCGCAGGCCTTGGGCGAGTGCTCGCAGATGCCCTGGTAGAGGCACGCGAAGCGCGGCGCTTTCTCCCAGAACTGCTGCTCGACCAGCACCGTGGGCTGACTGTCGTCGTGGTACTTCGCGAAGCGGCCCAGCAGGCAGTGGGGGAACCACTTCAGCACCGGGGTGATGCCGTGCCGCTCGCACGCCTCGAGCGCCTTCACCACCCCCGGCAGCGACTCACTCACCCGCACGAACGAGCCGCGGGTGTCGTCGGCGTCGATGCGGGGCCACAGGTTCCAGAGGTCGGCGGTGCGCGGCTTGAACGGCGCCACCACCTCGACGATGTCGGCGAGGTGGGTGTGGTTCTGCGCGACGATCACCGTGTTGGTGAGCAGCGTCGCGCCCGCCTTCGCGATCGCCTCGATGCCCGCCATGATCGCCTTGAACGAGCCGGGCCGCTGGGTGAGCGCGTCGCACAGCGCCGCGTCGTGCCCGTGAATCGAGACGAAGAACTCGTCGACGCCCTCGGCGATGAGCTGCCCCAGCAGCGCCGGGTTCGCCAGCCGCGTGGCGTTGGTCTGCACCCGAACGTGCTCGACCCCCGGGGCCCGGCGCGCCAGCCGCACGTACTCGACCAGCTCTTTCTCCATCGTCGCCTCGCCGCCCGAGAGCGACACCCGGCGAATGTCGCGCATCGCGGTGGGGTTCTCGAGAAACGCGCGAAACGCCTTCAGGTCGGCGCCGCGGTACACCCCGAGCACGTCTTCGACCATGCAGAAGGTGCAGGCCAGGTTGCAGTGAAAACCGAACGTCGCCAGCAGGGTGTGCGTCTCGGACCAGTCTTCGGGGATCAGGTCGGGCCGCTGCGCGACCACCGCCTGGGGGAGCTTAGAAGGACCCATAGACCCCCACCTTGGTGAACTGCACCCCGCCCTCGCGGGCCACGAAGTCGACGCCGATGTCCCACAGCAGGTGCTCGAAGCGCGGGCCCGCCGCGGCGAGGTACTCGGGCAGCGCACCGCTCACCCCGTAGAACTTCAGCGCGAACAGCAGCTGCCCGTGGGTCAGCCGCGAGAAGTACAGCGCGTCGGCGCGCCGCTTGTTCGCCACGCAGAGGTGGCCCACCGAGAACAGCTCGGGCGGCACCAGCGCCGACAGCGGCACCCGCTTGCTGTCCCAGTGCACGCCGCGCGAGAGCCGGTACAGCCACTCGTCGACGTCGGTCTGCGGGTGGTGAAAGCTGTAGACGTTCTCGAGCTCCATCGTCGAGCCGGTCACCTTGTAGCTGCGGTCGGTGCCCTTCACGAACGGGTTGTTCGAGACGTAGAGGTCGACCGCGGCGGGCTTGCGCTCGCGCAGGTGCGGCACGCCCAGCTCGACGCTGAACATGTGCCACGGCACGTCGGGCGGCACGTCGGCGCCGATGGTCAGCGCCGGGGCGACGAGCTGTTTCACCTGCTCGACGCTGAGGTCGGCGTGCACGCGCTGCTGGTCGTAGAAGTACAGCTCCCAGCCGGCCACCTGCGCGGGCGGCTTCACCTTCACACCCCACACCGTGCGAAACGGCCCCAGCCCGGTTCGCAACAGCTCGATCAGCGCGCGGCCCTCGGGCTCGACGCCCTCGAACGCGAAGGTCTCGGCGAGCGCGTTCACCGAGCGCAGCTTGCCGTCGAGCTGCGCCACCGGCTGGTAGGGCACCAGGGTGTAGTCGGTGACCACGTCGCCCCGCTGCATCCACTCGAGCGGGCCCTGGGCCTGCCGCTTCACCGCCGGAGCCTGGGCGCCCGGCACCGGCCGCAGGTGAAAATAGAGGTTCGAGCGATCGAGCTCGACGCGCGGGCCGCTCATGCGAAACGCGATGATCCACGGCTGCAGCTCGGCGCCGGTGAGCCCGCGGCTCACCTCGGCGCCGCGCGCGAGCATCGGCTTGAGCGCCGGGCGCTGCTCGACCCACGCGCCCAGCGCCCGGTGCGAGTCGAAGTGCAGGTACAGCTGCCGCTTCTGCGGCGCCTTGAGGCACTGCTGAAACACCACCGAGCGGGTGCTCGCCATCAGCGGAGCGAGCTCGGCGAAGTTCGCCACCACCCGCGGCAGCCGCTCGCGCTCGAGCTGGTAGTAGAGCTTCACGTCGGCGACCCCGGTGCGGTCGAGCTCGACGCCCAAGATGTAGACGCGCGACAGGTCGACGTTCGGGGGCAGCGCGTCGATCGCCGCCGCCTCGAGCACCTCGCGCACGCTGGCTTCCGCGTCTCGGCGGAACACCGCGTAGTACTTCGCCACCGCGCCGCGCCCGCCCGCGGCATCGCCGTCGACGCCGGTCACCACCTGCAGCACCTCTTCGCGCCGCGGCAGCTTCACCGTGAACAGCTGCTCGAGCGCGGCGTTCAGCGGCACCCCGAGCTCGGCGCACAGCCGCACGAAGGCGCGGCCCACGTCGTGGCCGAGGCGATCTCCGCGGCGCGCGACGTCGAAGTAATAGGTCAGCCGCCACACGTCGAGCTGCGCCCCGGCGTGCATCGAGTGCTCGAAGTCGTCGCAGCCCAGCTCGGGGCCCCCGAAGAGGCGATCGAACGTCTCGACCGCCGCGGGTACCGGGCCCGCCGCGCGCAGCCCTGAGAGCAGGGGGCTGCCCACCGCCTTGCCTTCACGTTCGAGGAGCGCCGACACCCGTGGGCCTCAGTGTCGCACGACTCGAGCTCACCGTCCCATGAGCTTGCGCGCCAGGCCGGCGAGGTCATCGCCGTCGTCGACCGCCACCCCGCGCGCGGCGAAGCCCTGGCGCAGCGCCGAGAGCGTGGCCGCGGCGAAGCCGTCGCTCAGCGCCTAGACGCACCCCGCCGCCTCATACAGCGGGCGCGCCTGCTCGAGCTCGTGCATGCGGTCGATGCGCACCGCCTTCACCCACGGCGAGAGCCGCTCGACCAGCCGCGCCGGGTTCATCGGCAGCGTGGGCTGCACCACCGCGAAGGTGAACACGCCGGCCTTGCTGCACCGCTCGAGCGCGGCGAGCCGCTCGTCGATGGCATCGGCGCCCGGCTCGAAGCGTGCCCGCACCGCGTCGTCGTCGGTGGGTATCGAGATGCCCACCAGCGCAGTGGGGAAGCGCGCCAGCAGCTCGACGTCGTCTTCGATCAGCCGCGAGCGGGTGAGCAGCATCGGCTCGAAGCCGGCCTTCAGCAACACCTCGAGGCAGGCGCGGGTCACCCGGTAGCGGCGCTCGAGCGGCTGGTAGGGGTCGGTGAGAATCGGGCTCATTCGCACCTGGCCGGGGGGCAGCGCCTGCACCTCGCGCGCGAGCACCTCGGCGGCGTTCACCTTCACGTCGACCCAGCGGCCCCAGGGGCGCGGCGCCAGGCCCTGCAGCGCGCGCGAGAGGTCTCCGCGCTTCGCCACGTAGCAGTAGGGGCAGCCGATCATGCAGCCGGCGTAGGCGTTCAGGTAGTACTGCCCGCGACCCTCGCGCATCAGCACCCGGTCGACGCGCACCTCGCGCACCTCGGCGCGCGCTTCGGGCGGCGGCCGCTCGAGCCCCGACAACGCAACCTCGCGCGCCGCCACCAGCGCGGTGAGCGCGCTCACCGCCGAGCGGGCCGCCGCGTCGAGCGGCTCGTTCGAGAACCGGTACCGCGCGCAGACGTTGAAGCGGGCGGTGCGGGCGCTGCAGGGCCGGGCGTCGTCGCGGGGCTCGAGCTCGACGAGCAGCACCGCGCCGCGCCGCTCGAGGCTCACGCAGATGCCCTGCTCGCAGTCCCACTCCACGAGCTTCCACGCGTCGGGGCGTGGGGCCGCCTCGAGCAGCGGCCTCAACAGCTCGGCGACCACCGGCTCGAGCGTACGGCTCACCGCCGCGCTCACTGCTGCGCACCGCCGAGGGCGGTGGCCAGCCTGGCGAACACCCGCTCGAGCAGCTTGAGCTCGGCGGCGCTCGGCGCGCGCGGCTCGTTCGAGTAGCTGAACGCGAAGCCGCTGAGCACCCGAAAGCTCTGCGCGCCGGGCCGCTCGCGATCGACGAACACCCGCAGCGGCGCCCCGCCCGCCTTCAGCTCGAGCCCCCAGCCGCCGCCGGGCCGCGCCTCGAGCGCGCCGAGCTCCCACTGGGCGTCGCTGCCGCCGCGCACCGCCGAGCCGATGGCCGCGACCAGGTCGGCCGGCACCGCCGGGGCGGTCGAGACCTCGGGCGCCGCGTCGCCGGCGCGCTGCCGCCAGCCCACCGGCCCCGACCCCGGCCGGGGGAAGCGCCAGATCGCCTGGCCGTTGCGCTCGCCGCCCGCGCGCACCGCCTCGTCTTCGACCCAGCGCGCGGTGCGCTCGATGGCGTCGCCCGGCCAGCCGAGGCACGACTGCATCTCGAGCGTCACCGGGTCGTACTTCAGCTCGAAGTGCGGCGGCGCGCGGCTCATCAGCGCGCCGGGCAGCACCAGGCAGCGGAACACCCGAATCTCGGTGGGCAGCTTGCGGGCGCGCTCGAGGGTGCGCTTGAAGTTGTCGGGGTGGTCGCCCGGCAACCCCAAGATGATCTCGACCGTGGTCTCGGGCACCACCGCCGCGACGTCGTGCACCACCCGCTCGAACCGCCGCGCATCGAACGGCCGCTCGACCCCTTCGAGCACCTGCTCGTCGAACGACTGCAGCCCGATGCCCACCGCCTCGCCGCGCGCTTCTGCGAGAAAGCGCAGGTGCGCGTCGGTCATGTTGGCCGGGTACACCTCGGTGCGCAGCCGCGCCTTGCCCCACAGCGCCGAGTCGCGCAGCGCCGCGTCGAGGTTCTTGAACGCGCGGGCGCTCAGGTTCAGCGCCGCGTCGACGAGGTACACGCCCGAGAGCCCCTGCGCCGAGATCGCCGCGAGCTCGCGGCGCAGCACCGCTTCGGGGAACACCCGGCTCGAGTCGCGCTCGTCGCCCCACTGGCAGAAGCTGCACGAGAGCGGGCAGCCGCGAAACGACTCGACGTGCGCCGACGAGCCCTGGGGCACCAGCCCGAGCGCGTAGGGCGAGGCGAGCGTCGAGAGGTCGGGCAGCGCGCGAACAGCGGTGGGCCGGAAGCTCGACGCCCCGACCGGCAGCTGCAGGCCCGCGACCGCGTCGAGCTTCGCGCCGTCGGCCAGCCCGCAGATCTCGCGAAACACCTCTTCGCCCTCGCCCACCACCAGCGCGTCGACCGCAGAGGTGCGGCCCTGAAAGTGGGGCAGCTTGAACATCTCGGGGCGCGCCGAGGGGCCGCCGAAGATGCGCCGGGCGTTGGGCAGCACCTCGCGCAGCCGCTCGCCGATCTCGATGAGGGTGTCGAACGACCACACGTACGACGAGAAGCCGATCACGTCGGGCTCGAACTCGGTGAGCCGCGTCACGAACTCGTCGGCGTCGGCGGCGCACGACTCGATCAGCCGGGTCTCGACGTGCGCCAGCGCGGGGTCGGCCACCACCGCCGCCTGCACCTTGCGCGCGCTGTAGTTGAACGGGCGGTAGTCGCTGCCCGGGGCGAGCCACGGGTCGATGCACACCAGCGCGGCGCGGCGGGTGCTCATGCGGCCCCCTGCGCGGCGCGAAGCACCGGCTCGCCCTTCAGGCGAGCGAGCTGGCGCCGGTACGCGGCGAGAAACGCGTCGGGGTGCCGCAGCGGGTGCAGGTACACGTAGAGCGCCATGTCGAGCCCCACCGCGTGCGCCCCTCGGGCCTGGTGAAAGCGCATGCGCCCGAACACCGCGTAGCTCGGGGTGCGCTGCACGGTGAGCGCCTGCAGCGCGTCGCGCGCGGTCGCCTCGATGCAGGCGGCGAGCTCGGTCGGGGCGCCGCTGCCGCGGGTGAAGCGCGCTGCGCGCGGCTGGTAGACGAAGGTGACCCGGTCGCCGCGCTGGTGAAGGTCGCGCACCACGAAGCCCACCGCGGCGCGGGCCGGAGCGACCTTCTCGGGGTCGAGCTCGAGCAGCGCCTCGAACACCGGGCCGCCGTAGAGCGCCTGCGCGAAGCCGTCGAGCGCGCGCTCGAGCTCGAGCTGCTCTTCGGACGAGAGCAAGGCGCCCTCGGGCACGCGGGTGAACGGGTCGACCGGCGCTTCGTCGCCCGAGTGCCGCGGCCACTCCAGCAGGGGCTTCGGCGACAGCCACTCGCTGCGCTGCCGGCCGCCGCGGAACAGCCCGCCGACCATCTCGACCGCGTCACCGGGCTGCAGCGCGTGCCACGGCTCGCCGAGCACCGCGGCGATCGCCTGCGGGCTCGAGTCGAAGGCGCGGGCGTTGAGCCAGTCGAGCTCAGAGGGAAACGAGAACCCGCCGCCGTAGACGAGCGCGGCCTGCACCGGCCCCCAGGCGCGCTGCAGCAGCTCGAGCTGGGCCCGCCAGCCGCGCGCGGTCGACTGGGTGCGATCTCCGGTGGGCATGGCGAGGTGAAGGTCCGACAGGTTCATGTCGTTGTCGGGTACCGCCCACAGCCCGGGCCTGGGCTGAAGGCGCGCCGCCTCGGCGATCAGCCGCTCGGTCAGCGAGAGGTCGATGGTGCTCAAGAACGAGCCGTGCCCGCCGGTGTCGCGGGCGAGAAAGGGCACCACGTCCCACTCGTCCATCCGGGTGCGGCCCGACGGGGTGAGCGCGACGAGCTCGAGGCCGGCGGTGGCCAGGCGAGCGCCCGGGCCGAACGGGTGAACGGTGAAGCCCAGCTCGGCGATCACCCGGTGCGCCGCCTCGCTGGCGTTCGCCGAGAGCCAGATCGGCACCGCGCGCGGCAGCTTCGCCAGGCTGGGCAGGTGAAAATGGTCGGGGTGCTCGTGGGTGAGCAGCACCGCGGCCACCGGCGGCGCGAGGTCGAAGCGAAAGTCGCGCGGGGGGTAGAGCTCGAGGTACGGCCGCGGCTCGTCGCCGATGCCCGGCTCGAGCAGCGGGTCGACGAGCACCACCGGGCCGCCGGCGTCGAGCGCCCAGCCCTGGTGGCCGACGAAGGTGACCCGCAGCCGCGAGGGGCGGCTCATGTCCACCGCACCAGCGCGCCGTCGCGGTCGCGGCCCACGAAGCACCCCATCGTCCACCGCGAGCGGGCGCCTTCGACCCGGGTGACCCGGTGCACGTAGCGGCTGGCGTCGAAGAGCAGCAGGTCGCCCACTCCGACGCGCACGTCGAGCCAGCGCGCCGAGGCGTCGAGCTGCCGCATCGCCTCGTCGCTGGCCCGGTCGTCGCCGGCGTACTGCTTGGCGCGCGGGTCGGCCTCGCCGATGTCGTGCAGGCGCAGCGCCCCGCCCCGCTCGGGCAGCTGCAGCGGCGCATAGAGGCTCACCTGCGCGCGCGGGGTGAGCCGCGCCCGCAGCTCGGCCATCTGCGGGCAGTCGAGCGCCTCGTTCTCGTAGTGCGGCACGATGAACCCGCCGGGCACCATCTCGCGAATCGAGAGCGGCAGGTACGAGCGGCCTCTGGCGTCCCTGGCCGGGGCCACGCGGGCGCCTGCCGCTACGGTGGCGAACGCGGCGTCGAGCTCGCGCTGGAAATCGGGCCCGAGCACCGCCGCGCTGCGCTCGTCGAAGCGGGCCGCGTCAGAGAAGTAGAGCTCGGGGTCGGGCTCTTCGGTGAGCAGCCGGCCGAACACCCGCCCCTCGAAGTAGCCCGAGGGGCGAATGGTGAAGTCGGTCTGGCCCGAGGTGAGCCGCGCCAGCGCCGCGGCGAGCAGCGACGGGTCGAGCACCTGGCGCACCACCACGCCCAGCCGCTTGCCGTCGATGAGATCGGTGAGCGCCGAGGCGAGCGGCCCGGGCGCGCGCGCGTCGAACGACAGCTCATCGAAGGCGAAAGGCATCGACCCCGCGACCTTACCGCGCTCGCACCGCTGTGCGATGCTCCGCCGCTCGGTGCTCACTTCGCTTTTGCTGCTGCTGGCAGCCGGCCCCGCCGCAGACCCCTGTCTCGCGCAGTACCGCATGCGCGCGGGCCACGAGGCCGAGCTGCTGCAGATGGTGAAGCCGGCGGGCCTGGCGCCCGAGTCGAACGAGCCGGTAGTCATCGACGCGATCTCCATCGCCGATGCCGAGGTGCACTTTCGGCTCACCGCCCCCGGTCAGCCCACCGTGCTGGCGTCGGTGCACCTGGTTCCCAGGGCCTGCGCGCCCGCCACCGCGCGCTCGGGGCCCACCTTCGCGATCACCAGTGAGGTGCTCAGCGACACCCCGGCGGTGCGTGCCGCCGTCGAGCGGCTCACCCAGAGCGCGCTGGCCGCAGACTCGAGCGGTGCGGCGTTCTCGAAGGCGCTGGAGCACGGCGCCAGCCCCGAGGCGCTCGACGTGCAGAGCCCGCGCCGCGTCGGCTTCACCTTCTTCGCCGTCGGCCTGCTGGGGGTGGCGGTGGCGGCCGCGGCCTTCAGGGCGCGCCGCAGCGCCGGGCGCCTGCCGGTGCGCTTCGAGCTGCGGGTGCCCCACGCCATTCCCAGCGTGCTGCAGCTCGTCATCTTCAGCTACTGGAGCCTCTACGACCCGATGGTGCGCGAGGCCGCGCCCGCGATCGCCGCCCAGGTGGCGCTGGGCTACGCCCTCGACGCGCTGTTCTCGTTCGGGGTGCGAAAGCAGTGGGTGGTGGGGCTGGGGCCGGTGCCGATCGTCCTCTCCACCAACCTCTTCTTGTGGTCGCTGCCCGGCCACCCGTGGGTCAACGTGCTCGCGCTCACCGTCGCGTTCGGCTCGAAGGCGCTGCTGCGCCGGGGCGAGCACCACCTCTTCAACCCGTCGGCGCTGGGCATGGCGGTGATCGGCTTCGCGAACCTGTTTCACCACTTGCCCTACCGCGACCTCGCCGAGCAGTTCGCGCTGGCGCCCAACATGACCGAGCTGATTCTGCTGCTGGCGCTGGTGCCGCAGTGGAGGCTCGGCACCCAGACGGTGTCGCTCGGCGCGTTCGTGGCGCTCACCTCGCTCGGCACACTCTTCTATTCCCACGACCTGTTCGCCGGCCTGAGCCCCGCGTGGCCGCCGATGTTTCTGCCCCTCGCCCTGCTCATCTCGGACCCGGCGACGATTCCCCGCACCGGGCCGGGGCGGTTCTTGTTCGGGCTGGCGTACGGCGCGCTCGCCTTTCTCGGCTCGTTCGCGATGACCATGGCCGACCACACCGACTACTTCTCGAAGGTGCTGCCGCTGCCGCTGCTCAACCTGGCGCGCGACCGCTTCGACCGCTGGGGCGGGCGCGTGCACGGCGCCCTGGCGCTGCTGTTTCGGCACCCGCTCGACGCCTCGCCGCGCCTGGCGATTCTGGCCTTCGTCGCGGTGGTGGTGTGGCGGGTGAGCAACCCGGTGATGAAGCAGTCGACCCTGATGGAGCTCGAGCGCACCGCGCTGCTCCACCCCGAGGTGGCCGACCGGCACTGGGATCGCGAGCAGGCGTGCGCCGCGCACCCGCCCTATTGCCGCCCGTTCTCGTTCTGGGACGAGCTGAGGCTGCGGCGCCGCTAGCTTCAACAGCGACGACTTTCGGGCACGCGCTCGGGCGTCGGGCTCGACCTACCGCGCTTCGGGCGCGGGCGCGGGCGCGGGCGCGGGCGCGGGCGCGGGCGCGTTTCACGATGAGGTGTTCCGCGCGCGTCGCGAGCAAGCGCCGCGTCACCTCAATCACTACCGGTGGCACCCCAAGCGTCACATGCCCGCGCCCGCGCCCGCGCCCGCGCCCGACGACCCGTAAACCGGTCGTTCGAAGCCCGAAGCCCGAAGCCCCTGCCCGGCTGTGAACCCGCCTCAGCCGAGGTTGAACACGCCAGTGCTCTTCCCGCCATCAGCCCCGAAGCTGGTGAGCCCCAACCCCATTCTCTGCAACAGCCCGAGGTAGACGTTCGCGATGGGAGTGTTGTTGGGCGCCTTCAAGAAGCGGCCGGGCTGAATGCCACCTCCCTTGCCGCCGACCAGCAGCGCGATGTCTTCGAAGTTGTGCCCGTTGCCGTCGGCGAGACCGGTGCCGTACACCACCACCGTCGAGTCGAGCAGCGTGGCGCCGGTGAGGTCTTTCTTCGCCTTCAAGCCGTCGAGCAGGTACTTGAAGAAGCTGAGCTCGTAGCGGTGAATGCTCATCAGCCGGTTGATCTTCGCCGGGTTGTCTTCGTGGTGGGCGGCGCCGATGTGGCGATCGTCGTTCAGGTCGGCCGACATGTACCGGTAGTCGCCGGCGATGGTGTTGTAGAAGAGATAGTGCGACTCGGCGGCGAGCATCAGCGTCGCGACGCGCGTCAGATCGCACACGAACGCGTTGACGATGAGGTCGACCATCGCCTTCACCTGCAGGGTGTACTCGGCCGGCAGGTTGCCGCCGTAGCTGCCGTTGAGCGACCCGGCGGGAGCGGCGGGCGCGCTGCACATCGTCGTCGCGCCCGGCTTCTCGAGATCCTGCACCCGGCGTTCGATCTCGCGCACGCTGGTGAGGTACTCGTCGACGCGCTTCTGATCGGCGACGCCCAGCCGGGTCTTCAGGCTGGCGGTGTCGGACTTGACGAAGTCGAGAATCGACTGCCGCGCGGCGGGGTCTCTCGGCGGCGGCGTCTGGGTGGGCCCGATGCCCATGAACAGGCTGTTGAACACGTTCGCCGGGCTGCGCTCCTGGCTGACGATGGTTCGGTTCTTGTACGAGAGGTTGTTGAGGTAGCGCACGTCGCCGCTGTCGGCGGCCGTGCCGGCCTTGCAGGCGGCCAGCACCAGCGAGCTTCGCTTGAAGGTGGTGTTCGCCGAGAACGCGGTGGCGAGAATCTGATCGACCGAGTCGGCCTGGTCGACCGTGCCGGCGGTCTGCTGCTCGGCGCAGGTCATGAAGTAGGCCGGCGCGCGGTTGTGCCCGCCCGCGCTGCCCTTGCCCGAATAGCCCGGCTTGTTGGCGATGCCGCCGATCACGCAGAAGTCGCCCACGTTGCTCTCGAGCCCCTGCAGCGCGGGAGGAAGCCCGGTGGTGGGCAGGGGCCCGGTGGCGGCCGGCCACCACGCGCCCATCTTGCGGCCGTTGAGCGCGGTGCCCTGGTAGGTGCCGTCGGGGAAGTACATCGTCACCCAGCGGTAGGTGGGCTCGGCGGCGTGAGCCTTGCGCGGCATCATCGCCTCGAGCAGCGGCAGGCCGATGGCGATGCCTGAGGCCCCACGCAACACCGTGCGGCGCGACAGCGGGCGACTCATGGCTCCTCCTGAACGTTCAGCTGGAACTGACGACTGGTGGCGACGTTGACCAGCAGGTCTTCGAGGCTCGCCCCGTCGGCGAACGACGCGCGCGCGATCGAGCCGATCGAGCACTTGTCTTCGGTGGTGATGCGGCGGCCGGTGGCGAACGCCATCACGTTGCTGGTGACGCAATTTTCCATCTCGGTGCCCGAGCTGAGCAGCGAGGTGAGCTGGGTGGGGCCGGCGAAGGCCTCACCGCCGGGCAGGTTGCCGCTCGGGTCGATGGCGCTGCCGTCGGTGTACTGGGTGCGCCACTTGCCGACCATGTCGTAGTTCTCGAAGCCGAGGCCGACGGGATCCATTCGTTCGTGGCAGGCGGCGCAGCGCGGCTGGGTGCGGTGCGCGGCGAGGCGCTCTTTCATCGTGCCCTCGCTGGTGCCGGGCGTCTCACCCAGCGCGGGAATGCCGGCGGGAGGCGGCGGCGGCGGCGCGCACAGCACCTTCTCGAGAATCCAGTGGCCGCGCACCACCGGCGAGGTGCGCACGGTGCTGCCCGCGGTGACCGCGAGAATGCTGGCGTGGGTGAGCACGCCCGAGCGGCTCTGCCCCTGAGGTACGGCGACCCGGGTCAGCGCGGTGCCGCTCACCCCGCTCACCCCGTAGTGGCTGGCGAGGTTCTGGTTCATGAAGGTGTAGTCGGCGGTGAAGAGCTCGCGGGCCGGGCGCTTGTCGCGCAGCACGTGATCGAACAGCGCCTGGGTCTCGAGCGCCATGTCGATGCGCAGCTGCCCAGAGAGATCGACCGCCAGCCGGCCCAGCTCGGTGAGCGACAGCCACTGCGACCCGAAGCCGGTGGTGACTGCGGCGGCCGGCATCGCCAGCATGCGCTCGACCTGGGCGCGCACGCCGGCCTGGGTGGTGAGGTCTCCGCGCTCGGCCGCGGCCAGCAGCGCGTCGTCGGGCATCGAGCGCCAGAGGAAGTAGGAGAGGCGCGAGGCCAGCTCGTAGCCGTTGAGGTGGTGGGTGCCGGTGGTGACGTTGTCCTTCACTCCGTTGGTGATGAAGAGGAAGCGCGGCGACGAGAGCATCGCCTGCACCGAGATCTTCAGCGACGTCTCGGCGCCCAGGCCCGCGGTCATCGACGCGTCGTAGACGCCGAGCAGCGCGTCGACCTCGTCTTGCGTCACCGGCCGGCGGTAGGCACGTTTGACCAGGGCGCCGAGGGCCTGCGCCGCACACGCGCGGCCCGCGGCGAGATCGCACGGCACCAGCTTCGAGCGCGAGGTCGACCAGGCCGCCTCGACCGCCTTGAGCGCCGCGTGCAGGTAGGCATCGACGCGCTCGGGGGGCAGGTCGAGCAGCAGCGCGTCGTTGTCGAACGCGGTCAGCGCCACGGTGTCGGCGGGGAAGGTGCTGGTCAGGTCGACGGTCGGGGCGAGGTAGAGGAGATCGCGAACGGTGTTGGCGTACTCGACGTTGTTGAGCCGGCGCGCCGGCACCCGGCCCGGCCCGCCCTCGGTGCACTGCGAGTCGGGTGCGCCCTTGACCGGGGTGAGCTCGGTCGAAGACGCGACGATGGCTCCCTCGCACCCGAGCAGCGACAAGAGGACGGTGAGTTGAAGGCCCGGCAGGGGTGTGCGCACGGGGAGCTCCCGAAGGTGAGATTGGCGGCGAAAAAAGAAAAGCGCAGCCGAACAACCAAGATCCGCGCCAGCCGTGAGGCCACGCAACGTGCTGTTCGGCCGTCACATTCTGGCTGGCCGGGCTCAACGGAGTGGCGTGCCCTGAGGGCCTCGCCCCCCACTTTCGATGGATTGAGGACATCCGACAGCTCCGCACGTGACAGTGGGAGATTCGCGACTTTGCCGAGGCGAGCCGTCTGGCGCAGAAGGTGCGCACATGAGCTCGCAGACCCCCACTCGGCTTCCCTGGCTCGCCCTGCTGCTCGGCGCGATCGCCGGCCTCTCTCTCTCGCTCTCGTGCGGCGGTCAGACCGCGTGCGACTCGCGCAGCTGCGGCGGCTGCTGCGACCCGAACGGCCGCTGCGTGACCGGCAGCGCGCAGAGCGCGTGCGGCCTCGACGGCGTGATGTGCAAGGCGTGCGGCTCGACCGAGTCGTGCGACCAGGGCGTGTGCAAGACCTCAGGCACTGCGGGCGGCAGCGGCACCGCCGGCGGCAGCGGCACCGCGGGCGGCAGCACCGCGGGCGGCAGCACCGCGGGCGGGCGGCAGCGGCACTGCGGGCGGCAGCGGCACCGCGGGCGGCAGCGGCACCGCGGGCGGCAGCGGCACTGCAGGCGGCTCTGGCACTGCAGGCGGCAGCGGCACCGCGGGCGGCAGCGGCACTGCAGGAGGCTCTGGCACTGCAGGCGGCAGCGGCACCGGCGGCGGCTCGGGCCAGACCCTCAAGCTCACCAACGTCGTCGGCACCTGCAGCACCTTCGACTCGGTGGGCGCGGCGGCCGGCGAGAGCGGCCACTGGGACGCGACCCGCCTCACCCCGCCGGGCTACCCGTTCACCGTCGTCGGCGTCGACTGGCTGCTGGTCGCCAACGCGTCGTGCAACACGTCGATCACCCACAGCGTGAAGGTGTTCAAGGGCACGTCGGCCACGCCCGACGCCACGCCCACCAACGTGCAGATGACCTCGATCACCCCGTTCGGCAGCGGCGCCACCATACCGGTGCACTTCACCCTGCCCACCCCGGTGGTGCTCAACGCCGGCGAGCACCTCTTCGTGGCGGTGGAGATGAAGATCGTCGGCCAGCAGGAAAACTGCCTGGCGCTGTGCGTGGGCCAGCCCGGCCAGGCCGATCGCAACTGGTGGAGCAACGCGGTGGGCACGCCCTACGCGTGGACCACGCTGGCCAGCTCGGGCATTCCCCAGAACGCGGTGGTCACCGCCACCGGCTCGCTGTGACTCAGTTCGGCTCGAGCTGGTAGCTCAGCTTGAACATCACTTCGCGGTCGAGGCCGGGGTACGGGGTGTGGCCGCCGTCGTACGGCTGCAAGAACGCGTAGTTGGTTCCGAAGATGTTGTAGACGCCGACGCCCGCCATCAGGCCGCGCGCGAACGGCATCTCGACCTGCACGTAGAAGTTCGCCAGCACCGTCGCGGGCAGCTCGAGCCCGGTGGAGTTGCCGTCCATGTCGGGGGGGCCGAACACCGAGCGCGGGCCGAGCACGACCAGCGTGGGCGAGATCCACAACCAGTCGACGGGCGTGAACGAGCCGAACACCGCCGCGCGGTGCTGCGGCGCCGCCGCGTAGGCGCCCAGGTAACCCGGCACCTGGTAGTTGGCGATGTTGTCGTACTCGGTCGGGAAATAGAGCGCGTAGTTCGCCTCGACGCGGCCGTACTTGCCGCGCAACCGGAAGCTCGCCTCGCCACCGGTCGAGCCCTGCTTGCCGAGGTTGAAATAACCCTCTGCCATGCTCACCGGGTCGGCCGAGTAGACGATCGGCGCCGAGATGCCGACGTTGAAGAAGTTGAACGAGAGCTTCGCGAGCCGGGTGATCTCGAGCCCCGCTTCGAACTCGAACACCCGGGTGCGCTCGGGCGTGATGCTGGTGCCGAGGTTGAGGTTCTCGATGCCCGGCGCGCGAAACGCGAGGCTGAACATCGCCTTCAGGCTCAACGGGCCGAAGCTGCGCAAGAGCACCACGCGCGGCACCAGCGAGGCCCCGACCGCGCTGTTGTATTCGAAGCGGGCGCCCAGGGCGCCGTTGATGATCGGGTTCTCGGTGTACAGCTCGAGAAACGCGCCGAAGGTCTGGTAGTCGATCGACTGCTGGCCCGCGAACGAGGTCTGCAGGCCCACGTCGGCCGGCCCCTGCAGCGACGCGTGGTCGAAGAGGCCGTCGATGCCGGCGGTCAGCTGCAGCTCGTCGATCGGCGCCCAGCGCGCGAAGAGCCGCGCGCGGGCCCGCCACACCGCCTTGTCGTAATAGAGCGGGTCGCCCTGATCGGGGGTCTGCCACGGCACCTGGTAGATGAAGCTGACGCGGGGAATGATCTCGAACCGATCGGTGGGGCGAAAGGTGCCCACCGCCTCGGCGTGAATCGAGTCGAAGACCTGCGCGGTCGGCGTCGGCACCACCGTGCCCATGTCGTCGACGCGAATCGCGCCCTGGGCGTCGATCGTCGACATGGCGAGGTGGTGGTAGAGAAACGAAAACTGAATGTCGCGGTACCCGATGCCGAACTGAATGGTGGCCGGGTCGATGTTCGAGCCGCCGCGCATCGACAGGGTGTTGCCGTCGACGTCCGTCCAGCTGCGAATGCTGCGCTGGGTCTGGTGAAACGAGGCCGACACGAAGCCCGACAGGCCCGGCACCGAGTCGAACACGTAGCGACCGAGCACCGAGCCGCCGCGCCGGGCGTAGTCGTTCACCCCGGTGCCGAGCACGCCGTAGTCGAGCGCCGCGTAGACCTCGGTCGAGCCCTGAATGCCCTTGGTGACCACGTTGATCACCGCCAGCTCGGCGTTGCCGCCGTAGATCACCGAGCCCGGGCCGCGCACCACCTCGACGCGCTCGATCAGCTCGACGGGGAACTCGTTGCCCAGCTGCATGGTCGAGTACAGCAGCTCGTTCATTTCCTTGCCGTCGACCAGCAGCAGAATCTTGCCTTCGTAGCCCCACATGCCGCGAAAGCCGGGCCCCACCACGCCCTGCACGTCGACGCCGAAGAAGAACCCCGGCACCAGGTACAGCACGTCGATCAGATCTCGCGCGCCCGACGAACGAATGTCGTCGCCGGTCAGCACCGTCACCACCGCCGGCGAATCTTTGAGCTTGGTGATCGCGAACGACGCGACCTGGCTAGTCACGTTGGTCTCGTCAGCGGTCTCGGTCACCGTGGCCGCCACCTCACCTGCATCGGGCGTCTCGGCCTGAGCCTCTTGCCCGAGCGCCGGCACCGCGGCGCCCAGGAGCGTCGCCAACATGACACGCAGCATGCGTCAGTCTCCCTGAAGATCCCGCACTGAAAAGTCGGTTACCGCTTCGTTCGAGCTGCCCGCTTGGGGCAGCTCAGCGCACCTTCACCGGCGTCATCTGCCCGCCGGCGACCTTGGTGACGGTGGAGCGCTTCACCACCCCGTTCACGCGCATCTCGATCTTCACGTCGCCGGCCGGCAGCCCATTGGCGGTGACCGGCGAGAACCCGTAGGGCCGGCCGTTGATCCACACCTCGGCGTAGAGGCCGGGAGAGGTGATCTCGAGCCCGCCGGTGGCGGCCTGGGCAGGCGCCGGCGTGGGCTTGGGGGCGACCGGCTCGGGCGTGGGCGCCGGCTCGCGCGCGGCCACCTTGGGCTCGGGCCTGGGCTCGACCTTGGGCTCGGGCTTCGCTTCCGGCACCGGCTCGGGCGCCGGCTTGGGAGAGAGCTCGGACGAGAGATCGCGGAAGAACGAGTTGGCCCCCTCTTTGGCCTCGAAGCTGCCTTCGTACAGCCGGCGATCTCCGTCGAGCATCGCGATGCGGTGCGAGCCCGGGCGCACGTTGGTGCGCATCGGGGTGACGTCGACGCGCTCGCCGTCGATCTCGACCGCCAGGCCGCGCGGCACCGAGCTCACCACCAACAGCGCGCGCGGCTCGGCGGGCGCCGCCTCGGGGGTCACCGACGCCACCCGGGCCGGCCGCGGGCGCGGGCGGGCAGGCGGTTGAGGCTTCGGAGTGTTGCGCGCCGGCGCCGACTCGCGCGCGGGCGCCACCGCCACCTCGGGCTCGGGCTCGACCTCGGGCTCTGGTGCGGGAGCAGGCGCAGGCGCGGGCGCGGGCGCGGGTGCCGGCGTGGGAGCAGGCTTCACTTCGCCGCCCGTCGCCGGCACGACCGCCGCGGTGGGCTTCGAGCCCGGCTCTGGCGCCTTGGCCAGCCCCGGCTTCTCACCCTTCGCGCGGGCATTGCGCAGGTCCTGCGTGACGCGCAGCAGCTCGTCGACGTTGGCCTTCTCGGGGCCGAGCAGCGCGCGCACGTCGGTGAGCAGAATGAGCGCCTTGTCGTAGTCGCCCGACTCGAGCGCGGCGACGCCGGCGGCGCGGCGAACCTGTGCCTGCTGCTCACGCTGCGACTGCTGCTCGCGCTCGACCTTGGCGGCAGCGTCGCGCCGCGCGCGAAAGATCGCGAAGCCGAGGCCGTTGGCGAGCAGCGCCACGCCGACCACCACCACAATCACCGTCCTGCGATTCATCGTTGGGGGCGCCCTCTAGAGCACGAGAAACCAGAACAGCGTCGAGACCAGCACCACCGCCGCGACCAGCGCTGCGAGCATCACCGCCGAGATCGGGGCCTCACCCTGCCCTGGCACCGACGCCACCACCGACCCGGGGGCCGGAACCCGCCCCGGGCGGCGGAGGCCGGCGCGCCCCCCCCGGCGCCCCCCGCCAGCGGGCGGCCCAGGCCGCCGCCCGGCGGCCCCCCCCCCGCAGGGCGGGGCCGAAGGGAAGGCCAGGGCGCGGGAAGAACGCGCGGCCGCGGGCCCCGGGCGGGAGCGGGCAGGCCCCCCCCCCGCAGGGCGCGGGGGCGCCCCGCAGGCGCGGCGCGGCAACCCCCGGCGGCCCCCCGCGCCGCGCGGGCGCCCCCCCCCGCGGCGCGGGGGGGCGCCAAAGACCCCGATGCCCGCCCGCGCCAAGCGTCGATGTTGCGGTCGTTCATATCCGCCCCCCACCGGGTACTGCTGTGGGGGCGGGCGGAAACGCTTCCACCGGGTCGGCGGTGGCGGGGTTCTGCTTGCTGCGCCTCCGTTCCGGCGTTGGTGGCGTGCGCCTTTGGCGGTAGAGTCCACTGTTGTCGGCGTCGGTGGAAAATTCTGCGGGTTGTATGCGGGTCTGAAGCCTCCGTCGGCCATCTTCATCACCGCGCGGCGGCGTCCGTCGTGCTCACTCGGGGCTCGGACTTTTCGGGCGGCCTTTGTTCTTCTGCGCTTCTTCTTTGGCTGCGGCGGTGGCCCGGCGTCTCGGCCGGCGCGCGCTGGATATTCGAAACTATATCGGCGCTCTTTGCTGAACCTCTCTGATCATCGCCGGGCCGTCGTCGTCGGGCTCGCGTTTGAAGCTCGGAAACCTGCTTGCGCGCGTCGGCGGGGCCCTCTTCCAGTTTTTTTGAGCGAGGTTGGTGGGGTCGGTCGGGGGCTCGGGCGGCAGGTTCGGCGGCGGGGCCGATGGCCGCGACACCGCGACCGGCGGCGGCACCCGGGGTGGTATCGACTTGAGCGGGTCGCGCGGGAACAGCGCGTTGATGGTGTTGGAGAGCACCTTGGAGCCCGCGGTCGACCAGCCCTGCGAGCCGCGAAACGCCTCGAGCGCGTCGCCCAGCTCGGCGGCGCTGCGGTAGCGCTGACCGGGCAGCCGGGCCAGCGCCTTCATCACCACCACGTCGAACTCGGGCGGAATGTCGGGGCGCACCTTCGAGGGCGGCTGAATCTCACCGGTCATCACCGCGCCCACGGTGGTGGCGAGCGACTCGCCGCGGAACAGCCGAATGCCGGTGGCGACCTCGTAGATCAAGATGCCGAGCGAGAAGAGATCAGAGCGGTGGTCGATGGGCTTGTCCGAGACCTGCTCGGGCGACATGTACGACCACTTGCCCTTCACCACGCCCGCCGCGGTGCCGGCCGGCGCGATGGCGCTCTTCACCACGCCGAAGTCGGAGAGCTTCACCACCCCGTCGCGCGAGATGAGCACGTTGCCCGGCGAGACGTCGCGGTGCACCAGGTTGAGCGGGGTGCCGTCAGGCATGCGCAGCCCGTGCGCGTACGAGAGCGCCTGCGCGACCGGTATGCCGAGCTCGACCGCGAAGCGGGGCCCGAGCGGGTAGTTCACCTTTCGCGCCGCGCGCACCACCCGATCGAGCGAGGCGCCGTTCACGTATTCCATCGCCAGGAAGTAGTGGTCGTCTTCCGAGCGCGAGAACTCGTGCACCTGCACGATGTTGGGGTGCGACATCATCGAGGCGACCTTCGCCTCGTTCACGAACATCTGCAGGAAGCTGTCGTCGTCGGCGTACTCGGGGAGGATGCGCTTGATCACCACCGGCTTGGTGAAGCCATCAGGCCCGTCGAGCACGGCGAGGAAGACCTGCGCCATGCCGCCGATGCCGATTTCCTCGACGATTCGATATTTGCCCAGGGCCAGACCCGGAAAGACCGAACGCCGAGGGTCATAGCTGCCTGTGTCGTCAGCTGACACGAGATCGAGACGCTATCACCCTGCGCGCGTTCGTAAAGTGCATCTCTGTGTTGCGCACTCGCGACGCAGCTTTTGCGCGGCGCCACAACCCTGACGCAGGCGCTACAGGGCGCGCCGGCGGCCGAGCAGCGCGCCGACCGCGATCAGCGCCGCCCAGCCGAAGCTGGCTCCGGCGCCGGTCGAGGCGCAGCCGCTGCGCGGAGCGTCGGCCCGGTTCACCTGCACCGTGGCGGTGTACTTGAGGCCGTCGGTGCCGAAGGCGACCAGCGAGAGGGTGTTGGCTCCCGGGGTGAGCGGCACGGTGACCGAGAAGTGGTCGGCCCCGTCGAGCGTGGCTTCGACGTCGTTCACCCGCGCCGCCGCGAGCGACACGCCGACGCCCTCTCCTTCTACCTGCAGCGTCGGGCCGGTCACCATGGCGCCGTCGGCCACGTTCGTGAAGCGCACGCCGGTGAACTCTTCGCCCGAGTCGGTGCCGCGCTCGAGAGCGAAGTCGTGGGCGGTGCGCTCTTCGTCCGAGATCTGCAGCGGCACGCGCAGGGTGCGGTAGCCGTCGGCGCGGGCGACCAGCGAGTACTCGCCCGGAGCGGTGTCGAAGGCGTACTGGCTCACCCCGTTCTGCTGGGCCACCGGCGACCCGTCGGCGGCGAGCAGCGTCACCGAGGCGCTGCTCAGGGCCAGCCGCGACTGGGCGTCGACCACCGCGCCGAAGATGCCCGAGCGGAAGGTGACCTGCTGGGTGACCTCGCTGTGGTTGCCGGCCGCATCGATGGCGGTGACCCGCAGCGTGTTGGGGCCGGCGCGCAGCTTCAGCGACAGCGAGAAGGTGCCCGAGGCGACCGGTGCCGCGATCGCCGCGCCGCCGTTCACGCTCACCGAGACCTGGGGGGTGGCGCCGGTGTCGTCGCTGGCCGTGCCGGTGAGCGAGATCTGCGCCAGCTCGAGCGAGGCGTCGGCAGCGGGGAAGGTGATCGCCACGTCGGGAGGAGTGCGGTCGGCGGCTCCCACCGCGGTCAGCCCGACCTGCGCCTGGGTGGTCTGCCCCGAAGTCACCGCCCGCTGCAGCGACGCCTGGGCGTAGCCGGTCTTGCTCACCAGCACCGTGTAGCTGCCGGCCGGCAGCGTGAACGAGAAGGTGCCGGCGGCGGTGGTGGTGGCGGTCTGGCCCCCGGCGGTGACCGTGGCTCCGCTCACCGGGTGCGAGGTGTCGGTGGGCGCCTCGACGTCGAGGGCATACACCAGGCCCGAGAGCGTGCCGGGCGCGGCGGTGGTCGGCGACAGGCCCATCGAGCCCCAGATGGTGCCGCCGGCGCTGACCACGCGGGTCACCGACGCGCTCTGATACCCGCTCTTGGTGGCGGTGACGGTGTAGCTGCCCGGCGCCAGCGAGAGCTTGTACAGCCCGTCGACGCCAGTGACCTGGGTGCTGCCGCCGGCGGTGACGGTGACCCCGGCGAGCCGCGCGGTGGTGTCGGTGCCCTGGTAGATGGCGCCGGTCACGAACCCGGTCGACGGCACCTGGCCGGGCGAGCCGGCGATGAAGGCCTGCAGCTGCGGCAGCGTGCCGTTGAAGCGATCGAGGTCGACGTTGCCCGAGATGCCCGAGACGCTGCCGGTGCTGGTGTACTGGTGCATGGCCCAGTTGCTCCACACCGAGGGCAGCCGCGGGCAGGTGACCCCGTAGTTGGGGATCCACAGGGGCAGCGTGTTGAACGACGCGCTCTTCACGTGGTCGTCCCAGAAGTAGCTGCCCGAGTAGATGACCGGCTTGCGGCCGGTGCCGGCCTGCACGATGTCGACCCACTGCTGCACCAGCGCGGCCAGCTGGGCCGGAGTGGTGGTGCCGGCCTCTTCGACGTCGACCACCGGCGGCAGATCGTCGGCGGTCATGGTCGACATCAGCGACACCATCAGGTTGGCCTGCTGGGTCACGCTCTGCGACGGCACCAGCCACTGGTACGCGCCGCGAATGATTCCCACCGACTTCGCCTGGGTCCAGTTGGTGGCGAACCGGGTGTCGGTCGAGAGCCCGTGTGCCGCGCGAATCACCACGAACTGCTTGCCGGCGTTCTTCACCGCGCTCCAGTTGATGGTGCCCTGCCACACCGAGACGTCGAGGCCCTCGAGCGTGGCGCCGGCGGCGCACAGCGCGTCTTCGCTGCTGGCGGTGCCCTCGTCGGCGTCGAAACCCAGGCCCTCGGGGCCGCAGCCGGCCACCGCGAGCGCCGCCAGCAGCGAAACCACCGGGTGACGACGGGTCGGGCTCACAGCACGGCGGCCGGGTGAAGAACGCATGGCCGCAGCGCGCAGCGACATCTGTGCCAGCGGCAGCCCCCAAGGCGCTGCCCCGTTTCCCGCAAGCAGCGCTTACACAGCCGGCTGCCGCGGTTCGAGGCAGTCGTCCTGGGTCGCGACGTCGCGCCGGAGACTCAAGCCTGAAACCCGCCGCTGACAGTCGGCCCGCTCAGGCCGGCTGCGGCTTGAAGGGGTCGGCGTACGCCGAGGCGGCGAGCGGAGCCCAGGTGTCGGCGCGGCCGTCGAGCCAGGTGACCTGCACCCCGTCGAGCCCGGCGTCGTCGAGCACGTTCAGGTTCACGCTCACGTAGTCGCCGCCCAGGAACTCGAGCGTGCCGTGACCGTAGACGCGAATGCCGCAGCGCTTGCAGAAGCGCGCGTGCCCGCCCGCAGAGACCGAGTAGTCGCCCAGCGCCTGAGGGTCACCGAGCAGCTTGAACGCCGACGGCTTGATGATGATGCCCCACGCCGCGGTCTTGGCGCAGACCGAGCAGTTGCAGCGGGTCGTGTTCTGCGAGAGGTCGAGCTGCGCCTCGAAGCGCACCGCGCCGCAGTGGCAGCTGCCGGTGTAGGTGCGGGTGCCGGGAGTGAAGGGGTTCTTGCGGACGTAGGGAAGAGCCATGGCGGGTCTTTCGGGTGCTGGGGTTTGGGCGACGCGAGACTGATAGCGGGGCTTGCGGACACTTCTTGTCCTCGATTCGATGGAGACTCGACCCCATGGTCCAGACCTCGGCCCGGCTGCTCCGGCTGCTCTCGCTGCTGCAGCAGCGCCGCTTCTGGGGGGGCGCAGAGCTGGCGCGCGAGCTCGAGGTGACCGGGCGCAGCGTGCGGCGCGACGTCGAGCGGCTGCGCTCGCTGGGCTACCCGGTGCACGCGACCGCGGGCGTCGGCGGCGGCTACCAGCTGGGCGCGGGCAAGGAGCTGCCACCGCTGCCCCTCGACGACGACGAGGCGGTGGCGGTGGCGGTGGGCCTGCGCGCGGCGATGACCGGCCCGGTGGCGGGGCTCGAGAGCGCGTCGATTCGGGCGCTGGGCAAGCTCGAGAAGGTGCTGCCCAAGCGGCTGCGCAAGCGGCTGAGCGCCCTCAACGAGGTGAGCGTGCGCATGGCGGGAGGGGCGCGCCTGGTGAGCGGAGAGGCGCTGGGCGCGATCGCCGAGGCGTGCCGCGACCAGCGGGGCTTGAGCTTCGGGTACGGCGGGCTGGGGCGGGAGCAGACCGAGCGCGCGGTCGAGCCGTACCGGCTGGTGCACGACAACTACCGCTGGTACCTGCTGGCATTCGACCTCGATCGCGGCGAGTGGCGCACCTTTCGGGTCGATCGCATCGAGGGCGTGCCGCGGGTGAGGGCCAGCTTTCGGGCGCGGCCGCTGCCCGCCGCCGACGTGGGCCAGTACGTGTCGGGCGCGATCGCCGGCCTGAAGCAGAAGTACCGGGTGCGGGTCACCCTGCACGCGCCTCTCGAGGTGGCGCGCGCCAGGACGCGCGGGGGGCCGGTGCAGCTCACCGCCCTCGACGCGCAGTCGTGCGAGCTCACGAGCCACGGCGACAGCCTCGAGTGGATCTGCTTCGGCATCGGCTTTCTCGGGCTCGACTTCACCGTGCACGAGCCGCCCGAGCTCGTCGCCGAGGTGAAGCGCCTGGCCGGGCGGTTCGCCCGGGCCACCCGCTGACGTCGAGCGCCTCACTCATATGGCTTGACCGGCATATTCCGCCATGGCTATATGACGACCATGGAATCTACCCTTCCCCGTCCCGTGGTGAGCCCGGCCAAGGGCATGGTCATCGGCTACTGGATCTTCACCGCCCTGCTCTGCCTGCAGATGGGCTTCACCGCCTACGCGCAGCTGAGCCTCCCCCAGGTTTCGCAGGCGTTCACCGAGCTGGGGTACCCCGGCTATTTCCGCGTCGAGCTGTCGTGGTTCAAGATCGCCGCGGTGCTGGCGCTGCTGGTGCCGCAGGTGCCGGCGCGCCTCAAAGAGTGGGCCTACTGCGGCTTCGCCCTCACCCTGGTGTCGGCGATCATCGCGCACTTCTCTTCGGGGCAGGGCTTCTACGAGGCGAGCTTCGCGATCGGCACCTCGGTGCTGTGGGCCTTCTCGTACTTCTTCTGGCGCAAGTGCGAGGCCGCTAAGGTCGGCGCATGAATCACACCGGCCCCGACCCGGCAGGCAAGTCGTTCGCGCAGCTGCTGCGGCACCGCGTCGCAGATCTGGGCGACTGGCGCGGCGAGCTGTTGCTGTCGATTCGCGCGCTGATCAAAGAGGCCGACCCCGACGTGGTCGAAGAGTGGAAGTGGAACATTCCCGTCTGGTCGCACGGCGGCCTCATCACCACCGGAGAGACCTACCAGGCCTCGGTGAAGCTCACCTTCGCCCGGGGCGCCTCACTCAAAGACCCGGCCCGGCTCTTCACCTCGAGCCTCGAGGGCAACGTGCGCCGCGCCATCGATCTCAGAGAAGGCGAGCCGCTGAACGAGAAGGCGTTCAAGGCGCTGGTGCGCGCGGCGGTCGAGCAGAACCTCGCCGCCGCTGACGCCAAGAAGAGCAAGCCGAAGGCGAAGGCCCCGCGCGCCAAGAAGAAGTGAGCTCGGCTCATCGGGCAGCGGCACGGGCACGCCTGACGTGAACGTCCGACGACGAACGCGATCGTCTGACGGGCAGCGTGAGAGACGCTCTGGGTGAGCGCTCGCGCGCAGAATCTGCGCCCCGGCGCCGCCTGAGCCCCCGAGGGTGAGCACCCTGGCGCGACCTTCGCATGGCCTGGGGTCTTCACCCGTGGAGCCCACCGCCATGCCTTCGAGCATCGAGTTCTTGAGCCGCGTCGCCGAGCGGGCCGGGCTGTCGGCGGCCGAGGCGGGCCAGCTCACCCGGGTGACCCTGCACGCGCTGAGCGAGCAGCTGCACGCGCGAGCGGCGGCCGAGCTCGCCTTCGAGCTGCCGCCCACCCTCGCCTCGTGGGTGGCGAGCTCGCCGGGCCCGGCGCGGGGCCGGCCGGCGCTGCTGGCGCAGGTGGCACCGACCGAGCCGGGCAGCGTCGCCTTCACCCTCGAGCACGTCGAGAGCGTGTGCGAGGTGCTGGCCATGACCCTGCGCCCGGCCGCGCTGCGCGCGCTCACCGAGGGCCTGCCCGACGACGTGGCGGTGCTGCTGCAGCGCCGCGACGAGGGCCGCGCCTCGCCGGTGCGGGTCGACTCGACGCACCGCACCCTGGCCGAGGCCGACGCGCCAAGCCTGCACCCGCTGTTTCGAGCGCGCTAGCGCACCACCAGCAACGGCCGCTTGCAGATGTGAACCAGCCGGTCGGCGACGCTGCCCAGCAGCACCCGCGAGACGGCGCCGCGCCCCTTGTTGCCCACCACCACCAGCTCGAAGCCCTGCTCCTCGGCCAGGTCGGCGATCACCTCGGCGGGCGGCCCGACGCGGTTCTCGGTGCGAATGCCCAGGGCATCGAGGGCGATCATGGCGTGCTTGAGCACCGACGCTCCCCGCGCCAGGGCGGTCTCGTGGGGTTCGACCTGCGGCGCCAGGGGCAGGCCCGCCATCACCGCCGCCTGAGGCTCCACGTGCACCAGGGTCACCTCGCCGCCGGTCGCCCGCGCCAGCTCGAGCGCCGTCTTGGCCGCCGAGATCGACGCCGGTGAGCCGTCGACCGCGACCAGAATCTTCTTCATCTCGTCGATCTCCTCGGTAGGGAGGTGAGCGACAAGCAGGGTGCGTGCCGGGGGTCGTGCACGACCTCGGGGCGCAAACCTTGCGCCTGGCTCAGCGCGCGGTGAGCGGCGTCGCAGCGCCGAAGATGCGGCGGGCCTGCTGCTGCAGCTGCTCCGCCACCGCTCCGTCTTCCGAGGTCATGCGAATGGCGTGGGGGCCGCTGCCCATCACCAGCGAGATCTCCATGCCCTTCACGAAGAGCGGGCACGAGGGTCGGTCGAAGCCCTGGGCGATGGCGTAGGCCAGGTGACAGTCGAGGCGGCGAAAGGTGTCGACCGCGTCGACCCCGTCGCGCAGCTCGAGCAGCACCCCGGCCGGCGTCTCGAGCACCCGGGTCACCGCCGAGGCCAGCAGCGGGCAGGCCGAGCGCTGCGCCGGCGCGATGGCGTGGCAGCGCGCGTCTTCGAACGACTCGAGCCGCTGGGCGGCCAGCAGGTGCTCGACCGCGGCGCGCATCTCGCGATCAGCGGCCTCGACGCGCTGCGGAGCCGGCGCGTACCCGCCCGCGGCACCCGCGGCACCCGCGGCAGGCGTGGCGGCGCCGCGCTCGGCGCGCGAGCGCGCGAGGTGCTGCGCCGCCTCGGCGCGGTGGTCGGCGGCGCTCAGCTCACGCGCCTGGTGCACGCACGACAGGCAGGCCAGCACCGCGAGCAAGCAGACCAACACCGCGAGAAAACCTCTCATGCGGCCCCTCACTGCAGCGCACGGGCCAGGGCGGCGCCCCCTCGGCGAAGGCGAGAGGCCGTTCACGAGCTCCCACGCGGTGGCCTCTTCGTGAACGTGAACGGCTTCTCGCTGCGCGGCGCGGCGCTGCGCGCAAGGCTTGCGCGACCCCGCACGCTTTGCAGCACGAACGCCCCGCACGCTCACCTCGCCCCACTCTCGCCTGGGCCTTGCAAGCCGGCGCCGCTTCCATGGCCCAAAGCGATCGCGACCTGCTCCTCGCCACCCGACCCTTCACCGTCGAAGACCGCCCGCGCAGCATCGTCTCGGTGGTCTCGACCTTCGCCGCGCTCGCCGCCGCCGGCCTGGGCGCCGCGGCGCTGACGGCCTGGCCGCTGCGGGTGGCGTTCGCGCTCGCCGAGGCGCTGCTGGTGGTGCGGGCGTTCTGCCTGTTCCACGACGTGCAGCACGGCGCCCTGCTGCGCGGCTCGGCGGCGGCGAAGGCCTTCTTCTGGGGCTTCGGTCAGCTGATTCTGGTGCCGCCCTCGGTCTGGCGCGAGACGCACAACTACCATCACGCCCACACCGCCCAGCTGGTCGGCAGCCACATCGGCAGCTACCCGGTGCTGACGCCGCGGCTGTACGCCGCGCTGCCGCGGTGGAAGCGCTGGCTCTACCGCGCCGCGCGCCACCCGCTGAACATCGCGCTGGCCGGCGTGACGGTGTTCCTGCTCGGCATGTGCCTCAAGCCGTTCGTGCGGGCGCCGGCGAAGCACCCCACCGCGGTGGTGTCGCCGCTGCTGGTGGGCGCGCTCGCGGCGGCGGCCTTCGCCAGCGGCCGGGGCGACGTCTTTCTCTTCGCCTGGGCGCTGCCGATGTCGGTAGCCTTCGCCATGGGCGCCTACCTCTTCTACGCGCAGCACAACTTTCCCCAGGCGCAGATCGCCACCCGCGAAGAGTGGAGCTTCTCGGGCGCCGCGCTGCACAGCTCGAGCTACATGCCGATGGGCCGCGTGATGCAGTGGTGCACCGCGAACATCGGCTACCACCACGTTCACCACCTGAACCCGGCGATACCGTTCTACCGGCTGCCCGAGGCGATGGCCGCGGTCGGCGCGCTGCAGCACCCCGGGGTCACCACCCTGGCCCCGCGCGACGTCGCCGCCTGCTTCCGCCTCAAGCTGTGGGACCCCGAGCAGCGGCACTTCACCCCGTTCACTCCCGCGAACGAGCGGTAGCGCTTCTCAGTGGCAGTGCGGCGGCGTCGCGGCGTCACCTTCGCCGTGCGACCCCGAGCTGAACGCGACCGCCCGCCACACCAGCACCGCCGCGGCGGCGAACGACACCGCGCGCCGCGCGAACGCACCGACCGAGCCCTGGCGCCCGGCCAGGCCGGCCTGCGCGGCGATGAGCGCGGGCACGCCGCCCAGCGCGAAGGCGCCCATCACCGCGAGGCCGTTGAGCGCCGAGCCCGAGGTGAGCGCCGAGAGCGAGATGCCGTACACCAGGCCGCAGGGCAGAAACGGGGTGACCGCACCGATTGCACCCGCGCGGGCCTCGGGCGCAAAGCCTGCGCTGCGCCGCAGCACCCACCCCGACACCCGCTTGAGGCCCGGCAGCGGGGCGAGGCGCCGGGGCAGGTCGAGCGCGGTCGCGAGCAGGCCCGCCGCCATCAGCCACGGCAGCACCGGGCGCGCGCCCTGCGCGAAGGTGCCCACCGCCGCCGAGCCCGAAGCGCCCAGCGCCGCGCCCAGCAGCGAATACGCGAACAGCCGCCCGCCCTGCCACGCGAGCGCGGCGCGCCGCGAGGCAGCTCCGCCGGCGCAGGCCAGCGGGCCGCACATCAGCACGCAGTGCAGGCTGCCGCCCACGCCCGCCAGCAACGCGGCCATCGCTCCGAGTCCGGTCAGCTCGTCCATTCGCGCAGGCGGGAATTCAACGCGCGTACCAGCGCCCCGGGTGCCGAGCGACCCACGGCAGCGGCACGCGCCTCGCAGAGCACGGTGCCCCAAGTGCGCTGCAAACATTGTCGAAGCCCGATTCCCGAAGGCGCCCCGAGCGCGGAGTTCTGCTGCGCCGGCTGCGAGGCGGTATACGGGCTGATCTCGGCGCAGGGCCTGGGCCGCTTCTACGGCCTCGCGGGAGACCGGGTGGCGCCTGCCGCCTCGGCCGGCACCGCGCGCAGCCACGCGTGGCTCGAGCCGCTGCGCGAGGCCGCCGAGCGCGCGCCGCGCGACGTGGTCACGCTCACCCTCGACGTGCAGGGCATTCAGTGCGCCGCCTGCGTGTGGCTGATGAACTCGCTGTTCCAGCGCACCGAAGGCGGCGTGCGGCTGGTGGTGAACCCCGGCGTGGGGCGCATGGAGCTCTCGTACCGCAAGGGCGCCTTCGACCCGCTGGCGTGGGTGACGCGCATCGAGGCGTTCGGCTACCGCCTCGGCCCGCCGCTGAAGACCCCGAGCGCCGACGGCCTCACCTGGCGGCTGGGCGTGTGCGCGGCGATCACCGTGAACGTGATGCTGTTCTCGGTGAGCTTCTACTTCGGCCTGGGGCCGAAGAGCGCCGACGCCGAGCTGTACCGGCTGTTCACCGCGATGAGCCTCGTGCTCGCCACCGCCTCGGTGGCGATCGGCGGCTGGCCGTTCTTCCGCGGCGCGGTGCGCGGGCTGGCCGAGGGCGTGCTGCACCTCGACGTGCCGGTCGCGCTGGGCATCACGCTGGTCTACGCCACCACCCTGCTGCAGGCGCGGCGCGGCGACGGCTCGGGCCTCTACCTCGACACCCTCTCGGCATTCATCACCCTGATGCTGTTCGGCAGGTGGATGCAGCGGCGCGTGATCGCCAGGAACCGCGCCTGGCTGCTCGAAGACGCCGGCCTCGACGGCCTGGTGTGCCGCCGGGTCGAGGGCCAGGCGGTGCGGGTGGTGCCCGCCTCGCAGGTGCGCTCGGGCGATCGGCTGCTGATCGCCCCCGGTGAGCTGCTGCCGGTCGACGCAGTGCTCGACTCGCCGCGCGCCCGCCTCTCGCTCGAGTGGATCTCGGGAGAGTCGACCGCGCAGTCGGTGGAGCGCGGCGCCAGCCTGCTGGCGGGGAGCTTCAACGCCTCAGCCGAGAGCTTCGACGCGCTGGCCACCGCGGCGCTCGAGGCCAGCGCGCTGCCCCGCCTGCTCGAGCGCCGCACCCAGGGCCTGTCGCCCGACGCGTTCTGGAACCGGCTCTCGAAGAGCTGGGCGAAGCGGGTGCTGACGGTGGCGGCGTTCGGCTTCGTGGTGTGGCTGCCGAAGGGGCTCGACTCTGCGCTCGACGTGGCCGCCGCCATTCTGGTGGTCACCTGCCCCTGCGCCATCGGGCTGGCCATACCGCTCGCGTACGAGCTGGTGCAGGCGCGGCTCGAACGGCTGGGCTTCTACGCGCGGTCGGACGATCTGCTCGACCGGCTGCGCGCGGTGCGCAAGGTGCTGTTCGACAAGACCGGCACCCTGACCTTGAGCCGCCTCGAGCTGAGCGGCTGCCCGGCGCTCACCCCCGAGCAGCGCGACGCGGCCTATGACCTGGCCAGCCGCAGCGCCCACCCCGCCGCCGCCTGCATCGCCCGCGAGCTGGCCGCCCGCGGCGCGCGCTTCGACGCCGACCGCTCCACGCACGAAGAGCCCGGCCAGGGCGTGAGCAGCGGCGAGTGGCGGCTGGGCCGCCGCGCCGACGGCGAGCCGGGCAGCGGCCTGTTTCACCACGGGCGTGAGGTGGCGGTGTTCCACTTTCGCGAGGCGCTGCGGCCCCACGCCGCCGAGCAGGTGCGCACCCTGCACCGCTTGGGCTACCAGGTGTGGCTGGTCTCGGGCGACGCGCCCGAGCGGGTGAACGCGCTCGCCGCGCGGCTCGAGCTCGACCCCGCGCACGTGCGCGCCGCCCAGCGCCCCGAAGACAAGGCCGCGCTGGTCGAGCAGCTCGACCGGTCAGACACCCTCTTCCTCGGTGACGGGGTCAACGACGCGCTGGCCTTCGGGCGCGCGTTCTGCGCCGGCACGCCCGCGGTCGACCGCCCGGTGATGCCGTCGCGCGCCGCGTTCTTCTTCGTCGGCGAGGGGCTGCAGTCGCTCACCGCCGCGCTGGCCCTCGCGCAAAGGCTCCACCGGGTGGTGCAGCGGCTGGTATTTTTTTCGCTCGCCTACAACGTGCTCGCGGTAGGCGCCGCGCTGCTCGGCCAGGTCACTCCGCTGCGCGCGGCGGTGTTCATGCCGCTCAGCTCGCTGTCGCTGCTGGCCTTCGCGCTGCTGTCGCTGCGCGAGCGCAAGGCGGCGCTGCCGGCACAGCCGCTGCAAGAGGTGCGCGCGTGAGCGTCGTCGTACTTCAGGTCTTCGTGAGCCTGCTGTTGGTCGCCGGCTCGCTGGTCATGTTCATCAGCTCGGTTCGCCAGAAAGACCCCGAGCACGCCGACCGCCTTTCACTCGCTCCCCTTGAAGAGGAAACCCCGTGCAAGACACCCTGCAGACCCGACGCATCGAATACGACGACTCGATAACGCGCTGGTTCATCTGGGCCTCCATCGCCTTCGGCATCGTGGGCATGCTGGTCGGCGCGCTGGTGGCCTCGCAGCTGGCGTGGTGGCAGGCCAACTTCGACGTGCCGTGGCTCACGTTCTCGCGGCTGCGCCCGCTGCACACCAACGCGGTGATCTTCGCGTTCGTGGGCAACATGATGTTCGCGGGCGTCTACTACTCGACGCAGCGGCTGCTCAAGACGCGCATGGCGTCTGACGTGCTCTCGAGAATCCACTTCTGGGGGTGGCAGCTGATCATCCTGGCGGCGGCGATCTCGCTGCCGCTCGGCTACTCCCACCGGCAAAGAGTACGCCGAGCTCGAGTGGCCCATCGACCTGGCCATCGCCGCGATCTGGGTGGTGTTCGCGGTGAACTTCTTCTGGACGCTCGGCCGCCGCAACGAGAAGAACCTCTACGTCGCGATCTGGTTCTACATCTCGACACTCATCACGGTGGCGGTGCTGCACATCGTGAACTCGTTCGCGCTGCCGCTCTCTGCGACCAAGAGCTACTCGGCGTTCAGCGGCGTTCAAGATGCGCTGGTGCAGTGGTGGTACGGGCACAACGCGGTCGCCTTCTTCCTCACCACGCCGATTCTGGGAATCATGTACTACTTCCTTCCCAAAGCGGCCGAGCGCCCGGTCTACAGCTACCGGCTCAGCGTCGTGCACTTCTGGGCGCTGGTGTTCATGTACATCTGGGCGGGGCCGCACCACCTGCTCAACACCGCGCTGCCCGAGTGGGCGCAGTCGCTGGGCATGGTGTTCTCGCTGATGCTGTGGGCGCCCAGCTGGGGCGGCATGCTCAACGGCCTGCTCACCCTGCGCGGCGCCTGGCACAAGGTGCGCGAAGACCCGGTGCTCAAGTTCTTCGTGGCCGGCGTCACCTTCTACGGCATGGCCACCTTCGAGGGGCCGCTGCTGTCGATCAAGTCGGTGAGCGCGCTGGCGCACTACACCGACTGGATCATCGGGCACGTGCACTCGGGCGCGCTGGGGTGGAACGGGTTCATGGCCGCCGGCATGTTCTACTTCCTGGTGCCGCGGCTGTTCGGCACCACGCTGTACTCGAAGAAGGCGGCCGACGCGCACTTCTGGGTCGGGCTCACCGGCATCATTCTCTACATCGTCTCGATGTGGGTGAGCGGCGTGAACCAGGGCCTGATGCTCCGCGCGGTGAACGCCGACGGCTCGCTCACCTACCCGAGCTGGGTCGAGACCCTGATCGCCATTCGCCCGCTCTACGTGGTGCGCTTTCTGGGCGGCACGCTCTACCTGCTGGGCTTCCTGCTGATGGCGTGGAACCTGATCATGACCGCGCGGCAGGGCAAGGCGGTCGACGGCAGCGTCGAGGTGGCGGTGGTGGTGCCTCCCGAGCGCGACGGCGCGGGGCTGAAGGACATCGTGCTCGGCCAGCCGCTGTGGTTCGGGGTCTTCTTGCTGGCCGCCGGCGTGACGTTCGTGCTCGCTCCGCTGCCGGTGGCCATCGGCGCGGTGGTGGCGGTGGGCGTGCTGGGCAAGATCTGGTGGGAGGTCTCGCAAGAGGCCAAGGCCGGCGGCCGCCCCACCTGGTTCGCGATCATCGAGCGGCGCTCGCTGTCGTTCTCGATCTTCACCCTGCTCGCGGTGCTGGTGGGCGGCATCGCCGAGCTGTTGCCCACCATCATGGTGAAGCAGGCGGTGCCCGAGAGCGGCGCGGCGCAGAAGCCGTACACCGCGCTCGAGCTGCAGGGCCGCGACCTCTACGTGCGCGAGGGTTGCTACGTCTGCCACTCGCAGATGGTGCGGCCGCTCGGCCCCGAGGTGCAGCGCTTCGGTGAGGCGTCGCGCGCCGAAGAGTTCATCTACGACCACCCGTTTCAGTGGGGCAGCAAGCGCACCGGCCCCGACCTGCACCGGGTGGGCGGGCGCTACCCCAACCTCTGGCACTACACCCACCTGATGGACCCGCGCTCGACCAGCCCGGGCTCGAACATGCCCACCTACGCGTGGCTCGAGGGCCGGGTGCTCGACGTCAAGCTGGCGCCCAGGAAGCTCGAGCTGATGCAGAAGCTCGGCGTGCCGTACTCGAACCTCGACATCGACAACGCCGAGGGCCAGCAGCGCGCGCAGGCCGAGGCGGTGGCCACCGACCTGGCCGCCCAGGGCGTCACCGTCGAGTGGAACCGGGAGATCGTCGCGATGATCGCCTACCTGCAGCGGCTCGGCCGCGACCGCGGGGTGCCCTTCGGGCCCAAGCCGGTCGAGACCGCCACCACCGGAGGGTCGCCCTGATGTACCGCGCCTTCTACCAGCAGCTCACCTTCGCCTGGCTGCCGGCGGCCACCACGGTGTTCTTCGTGGCGTTCTTCGCCGCCGTGCTGCTGCACCTCTTCCTGCTCAAGCGCCGCGGCGACTTTCAGCAGGTCTCCACCCTGCCCCTCGACGAGGAGAAACACCGATGAGCGACAAGCCCCACGCCGTCTTCGACGGCATCGAAGAAGAGGACAACCGCCTGCCCGCCTGGTGGCTGGCGATTCTGTTCATCACCATCGTGTTCGGCTTCGGCTATTGGTTCGTCTACCACTCGACCACGCTCCTGGAGACGCCGAACCGCGAGTTCGCGCGCCTCGCCGACGAGCAGAAGAAGAAGCTCGCCCTGCAAGACCCCATCTCTGATGCGTCGCTGCAGGCGCTGGCGCACGACCCCCACGCGGTGGCCGAGGGCCAGAAGGTGTTCACCACCATCTGCGTCGCCTGTCACAAGGCCGACGGCAGCGGCAACGTGGGGCCCAACCTCACCGACCGCTACTGGATTCACGGCAACAAGCCCACCAACCTCTATCAGGCGGTGATGACCGGCTTTCAGGACAAGGGCATGCCGCCCTGGGGCCCGCAGCTGGGCCCCGAGCGCACCCGCGACGTGACCGCCTTCGTCATCTCGATTCAGAACACCAACGTTCCCAACGGCAAGGCGCCCCAGGGCGACCTCGCGGAGTAGACCCATGACCGCCCAGCTCTCGTCGATTCGCGCCGACGGGGGCCGGCTCGCGATTCACCCTCTCGAAGTGAGGGGCCGGTACATCACCTGGCGCCGCGTGGCCTTCGCGGTGCTGATCGCGGTGTACCTCGCCGCGCCGGTGGTGCAGGTGGGCGGTCACCCCGCGGTACACCTCGACGTCGCCGCGCGGCGCTTCTACCTCATGGGCGGCACCTTCAACGCCCAGGACTTCTGGATGGTGCTGCTGCTCGCCACCGGGTTCGTCTTCACCGCGCTGCTGGTCACCGCCTGGCGCGGCCGGCTGTGGTGCGGCTGGGGCTGCCCCCAGACCGTCTTTCTCGAGGCGGTGTACCGGCCCATCGAGCGGCTGTTCGACGGCCCCAGCGTGCGGCGCCACAAGCTGAAAGACCAGGGCTGGCCCTTGAGCCGGGTGCTGCGGTCGACGGGCAAGCACGCCGCGTATCTGGCGGTGTCGGTGGCGCTGGCGCACGTGGCCACCTCGCTGTTCGTCTCGCTGCACGATCTCGAGGGCATGATCACCGACGGGCCGGCGGCCCACCCCGAGGCCTTCGTGTGGACCACCGCCTTCACCGCCGTGCTGTACTTCGACTTCGCCTGGTTCCGAGAGCAGTTCTGCGTGGTGCTGTGCCCCTACGGCCGGCTGCAGTCGGTGCTCCACGACCGGCAGTCGATCACCGTGGCCTATGACGTCGCGCGCGGCGAGCCGCGGGGCAAGCTCGCGAAGGCCCCCGCCGCGCCCAGGGGCGACTGCATCGATTGCAAGAAGTGCGTGCAGGCGTGCCCCACCGCCATCGACATTCGCAACGGGCTGCAGATGGAGTGCCTCGCCTGCGCCCAGTGCATCGACGCCTGCGACGAGGTGATGGTGCACATCGGCAAGCCCGTCGGGCTGATTCGCTATGCCTCGCAGACCGAGCTGGCGAGCGGCAAGCGCAAGGTGCTGCGCCCGCGCCTGCTGCTCTACGCGGTGCTGGCCACCCTCTCGCTGGGCAGCTTGAGCTTCGCCCTGACCTTCCGCACTCCGTTCGAAGCGAACGTGCTGCGCCTGCGCGGCGTGCCGTTCGTGATCGAGGGCGACCGGGTGCGCAACCAGCTCGAGGTGCACCTGGTGAACAAGGGGTCGGCCTCAGGCAGGTTCACGCTCTCGGTGCACGGCCCCGAGGGCCTCACCGTCGACCTGGGCCAGCGCGAGCTCACCCTGAGCTCGCTCGAGGGCGCGCGGGTGCCGCTGGTGGTGAGCCTGCCCCGCGCGGCCGCGCACGGCACCGTGCCGCTCGAGCTGACGGTGCGCGACGAGACCCTGGGCGCCGAGCGCCGCACCACCTTCAGCTTCGTGGCGCCGCGCTGAGCTCGAGGGTGAAGCGGGCGCCGCCGCCCGGCGCGCTGCTGACGGTCAGGGTGCCGCCGTGCTGCGCCACGATGCCGTGCACGATGGCGAGGCCCAGCCCGGTGCCCTGCGCCTTGGTGGTGAAGAACGGCTCGAAGATGCGCTCGCGCAGCTCGGGCGGCACCCCGGGCCCGGTGTCGTCGACGATGAGCACCACCGTGCCGGCGCCGGTCGGGGCGGCGACGGTCATGGTCACCTTGCCTCGCGACGAGGCCTCGAGCGCGTTGAGCGCCAGGTTCATCACCACCTGGCGCAGCCGGCCATCGTCGCCGGCGACGGGGGGCACCTGCGCCAGGTGCCGCTCGAGGGTGACGCCGCGGCGCTCGGCGTCGCGGGCCAGCAGGTCGAGCACGCGGCCCGCGAGCTCGGAGAGATCGACCGGCCGGCTCACCAGCTCGCGCGGCCGGGCCAGCTGCAAGAAGTCTTCGAGCAGGTGGTCCAACCGGCGAATCTCGTCGCGCACCAGGGTGAGCGGCTCGAGCAGCGGCGGGCGCAGCGCCGGGTCGAGCTTGTCGATGCGGCGCTCGAGCACCTGCAGCTGCAGGCCGGCGGCGTTGAGCGGGTTGCGAATCTCGTGCGACAGCCCGGCGGTCATGGTGCCGACCGCGGCCAGCTTTTCAGAGGTCAGGGCGCGGCGCTGCAGCTCGCGCTTGTCGAGCTGCAGCTTCACGTGCCGGCGGGCCTGCTCGAGGGTGAGCAGCAGATCATCGGTGGCACACGGCTTGGAAAGGTAGGCGAACACCCCGGCGCGCACCGCCGCCGCCGCCGCCTCGACCGTCGAGTAGCCGGTGAGCAGCACCACCACCGCGTCGGGGTGGTGCTGCCTGAGCTCTCCGGCCAGGTCGGTGCCCAGGCCGTCGGGCAAGCGCATGTCGACCAGCGCGATGTCGAAGCCCCGCCCGGCCGCGCTGCGCGCCGCGGCGCAGCTGGGGGCGACCGTCACCTGGTACCCGGCGTCGGCCAGAATCTCGTCGAGGTTCTCGGCGAAGGCCGCGTTGTCGTCGACCACCAGCACCCGCGTGCTCACCGCGCGGCCTCGCGGCGCAGGTGCAGCTGCTCGAGAGAGGCGAGCAGCGCGTGGGTGTCGAACGGCTTGGTGAACACCGCGTGGGGCCGCACGCCGCTCGGCAGCGCGTCGGGGAACCCGGTGATGACGATCAGCGGCAGCTGGGGGAAGCGCTCGGCCAGCCGCGCGAGCACGCTGCCGGGCACCCCGTCGCCCAGCCGCAGGTCGACCAGCGCCGCCATCGGCGCGATGGGCCCCAGCCGCTCGGCATCGAGGGCCGAGCACGCGGTGACCGCGGTGAAGCCCCGGGCGCGCAGCGCCTCGCTGAGGTTGTCGGCGAGGTGGGCGTCGTCTTCGACGATCGCCACCAGCGCGTCGCGCCGCGCCACCTGCAAGAGCTGCTCGAGCTGCTCGATGGGAATCGGCTTGGGCAGCACCGCCAGCACCCCCTCGCGGCGGGCGTCGGCGAGGTCGCTCTCGCCGGTGTAGGCGGTCACCACGATGGCCGGCAGGCAGGGGTCGATCTGCCGAATCTGGTGCACCAGCGCCGCCCCGCCCATCACCGGCATGCGCATGTCGGTGACCAGCGCGTCGAAGCGGGTGCCGCGCGCCAGCGACAGCGCCGCGCTGCCGTCGGCGGCCACCGACACCTCGGCGCCGCCGTCGCGCAGAATCTCGGCGAGGTTGTCGGCCAGCGCGCGGTTGTCGTCGACGATGAGGTAGTGCACGTCAGCCCCCGGTCGGCAGGCGTACCACGAAGCGCGCGCCGCCCCCGTCGCGAGGCTCGTAATCGATGCTGCCCTCGTGGCGCTCGACGATGCGCTTGACCAGCGCCAGGCCCAGGCCGACGCCCTTTTCCTTGGTGGTGACCAGCGGCTCGAACAGGCGCAGGCGGGTGGCGGGGTCGACCCCGGGGCCGGTGTCTTCGACCGCGACGCGCACGGTGCGGTCGCTCGCGCTACCCACCACCGCGACCCGGCCGCTGCCGGCGCAGGCCTGCACCGCGTTGTCGAGCAGGTTGATGAACAGCTGGCGCAGCTGGCCGCGGTCGCCGTTCACCGGCGGCAGCCCGGCGATGCCGTGCAGCTCGACGGTGAGGCCCTCAGGCACGGCGACGGCCTGCACCGCGGCCTCGACCACCTCGGCCAGGCTCAGCTGCTCGCGCACCAGCGGGCGGTCGCGAATCATGTCGAGCAGGTCGGAGACGATCTTGTTGGCGATGGTGATCTGGGTGCCGATGCGCTCGGCGTGCTTTCGGGCCCGCTCGTCGTCGCCCAGCCGGCCCTTCAAGATGTGGAGCGAGGTCTCCATCACCCCCAGCGGGTTGCGCAGCTCGTGCCCCATCGAGCCGACCAGCTGACCGAAGGTGGCGAGCCGCACCTGCCGCGAGCGCTGGGTGAGCAGATCTTCGCGGTAGGTGTGGAGCATGATCGCCAGCTCGAGATCGAGGATCTTGCCGAGCGCGACGCGGACCAGGTGCAGCGCCGACGGGTCATCGAGGTAGCGCTGGTCGATGAGATCATTCATCAGCTGCCGAATGACGTTCATCGCGCCGAACATGTAGTGCTGCGGCAGCGCGATGCGCACGTGCATGCGGCCGATGCGGCAGCGCAGCTCGTAATAGTCCTCGTCCCACGGGCCCGAGAGGAGCTTGTCCATCCACGCCTGGAGGGTCACCTTGAGGTGGCCGACGACCGACTCGCCGCCCACCAGCGACTGGCGCGCGCCGTCGTGCTCCAGAATGCGCTGGTAGAAGATCTCGGAGTACGACTTGAAGTGCGGCTGGGCGATGGGGTGCAGCCCCTTGAGGGCCGCCTCGTCGGCCTCGCCGAACCCGACGTACCGCTTCAGCTCTTGAAACAGGGTCTCGGACACCGCGGCAACCTAACCGCGGCCCTCCGGGGGCGGCAACGCCCGGGTGGAAGTCTCGACGCGGTCGAAGTCGGCGGCGATCTCGGCCGCGAAGCGAATGAAATCGGTCTCGGTGAGAATTCCCACCAGGGCGCCGGTGTCGTCGAGCACCGGCAGGCAGCCGAACTTGCGGTCCCACAGCACGCGCGCGGCCTTGCGCAGCGGAGTGGTCTCGGTGGTAGTCACCACCTCGCTGACCATCACCTCGCGCACCCGGGTGGTCTCGGCGCTCTCGCCCGGGTTGGGCCCCAGCGCGGCCAACAGCTCGCGCTGGCTGAGCAGCCCCAGCAGCTTGCCGTGCTGTACCACCGGCAGGTGGCGCAGCCGCCCGCGCTTCATCAAGAACGCCGCGCGGGCCAGGTCGTCGTCGGGGAACACGGTGATGGGCGCCACCGTCATCGCGTCTTTCACCAGGTACATCAGCGGGCTCCTGCGTCGGTCATGAGCCTGACCCAGCAACCTGCGTGCCCTGTTTTCGCCGACGGGGTGCGGGGCCTTGGCGCGCAACGCTTGCGGGGCCGCGCGTCGGCGCGCAATTGTTGCGCTTCGGCTGGGGTCGCCGGCCTCAGTGCGGCTCGGGGGTCAGCTCGTCGTCTGAGTCGGCCGCCGGAGCTCCCGCGCCGGTGCCGTACTCCTTGAGCCGGTACTGAATCTTGCGCACGCTGATGCCGAGCAGCTCGGCGGCGCGGGTGGTCGAGCCGCTCACCATCTCGAGGGTGCGCAGAATCGCTTCGCGCTCGATCTCGGCCAGGGTCGCTCCGGGGATCAGCGAGCCCGCCGGTACGTCTTTGGGGCGGGGGCCCCTGATCGACGGCGGCAGATCGTCGGCGCCCAGCTCGTTGGTCTTGCACAGCACCACCCCGCGCTCGATGGCGTTCTCGAGCTCGCGCACGTTGCCCGGCCAGCTGTGACCGAGCAGCGCGTTCAGGGTGCCGGGCGCGAGGCCCTTCACGTCTTTGCCGTAGGCGCCGGCGAACTTGTGAATGAAGTGGCTCACCAGCGCGGGAATGTCAGACTTGCGCTGCCGCAGCGACGGCAGGGTCACCGCCACCACGTTGAGGCGGTAGTAGAGGTCTTCACGAAAGCGGCCCGCCTTCACCTCGGCGGCGAGGTCGCGGTTGGTCGCGGCCACCAGCCGCACGTCGACCTTCACCGTCTGGGTGCCGCCCACGCGCTCGAACTCGCGGGTCTGCAGCACGCGCAGGAGCTTGATCTGCAGCGACGCGGAGATCTCGCCCACCTCGTCGAGGAACAGCGTGCCGCCGTCGGCCAGCTCGAAGCGCCCCTCTCGGCGCCCCACCGCGCCGGTGAACGAGCCCTTCTCGTGCCCGAACAGCTCGCTCTCGAGCAGCGACTCGCTGAGCGCCGCGCAGTTCACCTTGATGAACGGCTTGTCTTTGCGCGGCGACTCTTCGTGCAGCGCCTGGGCGACCAGCTCTTTGCCGGTGCCCGACTCGCCCAGAATCAGCACCGTCGCCTTGGTGGGCGCGGCCTGCTTGACCACCTCGAACACCGCCTGCAGCTCGGCCGACTCGCCGATGATGTTGGGGAAGCTGAAGCGGTCGCGCACCCGCGCCCTGAGCGCCGCGGTATCTCGGGTCAGGTCGCGCTTCTCGAGCGCCTTCTCGATCACCACCAGCACCGCCTTCAGATCGAGCGGCTTGAGCAGGTAGTTCTCGGCGCCGGCGCGCATCGCGTCGACCGCCATCTCGACGCTGCCGAACGCGGTCATCACCACGAACACCGCGTCGGACCCGGCCTCGCGCGCCTTCCGGAGCAGGGTCAGCCCGTCCATGTTCGGCATGCGCACGTCGGTCAGCACCACCGCGGGCGCGAACGAGGAGAGTCGCTTGAGCCCCTCTTCGCCGTCTGCCGCCTCTTCGACCTCGAAGCCCTCTTCCTCGAGCAGGCTCTTGAGGCCGGTTCGGGCGTTCACTTCGTCATCCACCACCAGAATTCGCGGCTTGGCCATATGGAGCTCCCTAGCAAAGCACGTGCACACCTTGCGCGACCCCCAAAGCGCGCAGATTCTGCGCCAGCTCGCGATCGACGATCGGGGCCGTGCAGATTCTGCGCGGCGTACCGGTTGCACCCTTTGGGGGCATGAAACGCACCCTGCTCGCCGTGATGTTGCTCAGCGCTCTGGCCCTGGCCGCCGATACGCCGAAACGCAAGCTGGCCGAGCCCGACTACCTGCCGCCGCTGGCGAGGCAGCTGTTGCGCAGCCGCATGCAGCGCCACGGAGACGAGATGGTCGAGCTGGTGATGGCGGTGACGCTGCTGCAGCGCGAGCGCGCCAAGGCCCTCGCCGACGACCTGGCGGCCGAGCCTCGCCTGACCCGGCCGATCGCCGGCGGCGCCGGAGACCTCAACACCGCGCTGCCCGAGCAGCTGTTCGTCTGGCAAGACGAGCTGCGGGTGCGCGCGAAGGCCCCTCGCCGACGCCACCCGCAAGCCGTCGGACGCCGCGCTGGCCACCGCGTACGGCCGTCTCACCGAGACCTGCGTCTCGTGCCACTCGGCGTTTCTGCACCCGGTGGCCGAGCAGCGCTGAACGTGGAACGTGGCTTGCTGCACCTCAAAGAGCCGCAGGAACCGACGTGAACCAAACGGCCCGAAACTAAGAGCCAGGAGCAGCTCCCATGGTGAAGCACATTCTCATCGCAATCGATGGCTCGGGCCCCTCGCGCCACGCGGCCCGGTTCGGGCTCGCGCTCGCCCACCAGACCCACGCGCAGGTGACGCTGCTCACCGTGCTGCCTCCGCCCGAGGTGGTGCCGATGGGGCCGCTGTCGGGCTACGCGGTGCTGGCGCCGCCGGTCACTGCCGAGGCCACCCAGAAGGTGACCGAGCGCATGAAGGAGATCACCTCGGAGCACCCCGGCGTGAAGATCGACCAGGTGGTCGAGATGGGCCCGGTGGCCGACACCATCATCGACGTGGCCAACCACCGCAGCGTCGACCTGATCGTGATGGGCGCGCGCGGCCTGGGCCCGGGGAGACGCTTTCTGCTCGGCTCGGTCAGCGACCGGGTGGTGCACCACGCCCACTGCCCCGTGACGGTGTGGCGATGAAGACCGTGCTGGTGGCCGTCGACGGGTCGGAGCCCGCGCTGCGCGGAGTCGTGCACGCGGCCGAGGTGGCCAGGGCGGTCGGCGCGACGCTCGAGCTGGTCTACGTCTCGTTTCCCGACCTGCTGCCGCCGCAGACCTACGCGCGGCTGATCGCCGAGCTGAAGCTGGCCGAGAGCCGCAAGGCCGAGCAGATCTTCGTCGCCGCCGAGCGCAGCATCGCCGAGCAGGGCCTGCGCTGCGCCCGCACCCACCGCACCGGTGGGGCCGCCGAAGAGATCGCCACCCTGGCCGAGCGCGAAGACGTCTGGGCGGTGGTGGTCGGCGCCCGCGGCCACAACGCGCTCTCGAGGGTGCTGCTGGGCAGCGTGGCCGACCGGCTCGTGCACATCTGCCCGAAGCCGGTGCTGGTGGTTCGCTGAAGCGCGCGCATCGGCTGCGCGTCGCTGCAACCCTTGCGCACGCCCGCCCGCCCCCGCCCCGCAAGAGCGCGCGGCAAGCCGGTTGCACTGAAGGTGCCGTATGAACACCTCTCCCGAAGCCCTCTCGCTGCGCTTGTTCGGCATGGTGCTGGCCGGCTCGGTGGTCTTCCTGCTCGGCACCGGCCTGATGATGGGGTGGTCGCCGTGAGCGCCCCCGCCGCCGCGTACCAGGGGGTGCTCCAGGTGCCCGCCGCCAGCGAGGCCAGGCCCCCCGCGAGCCTCGCGCACCTCGACGCGCACCAGCGGTTGGATCATGCGCTCGCCGAGGTCGAGTTCCTCGCTGAGCGGCGCAGCTTCGGCCCGGCGGCGAAGCGCTTCGTCGAGCTCAGCCGCGAGCTGCGGGCCCACATTCAAGAGGAAGAGGCGGTCACCTTCGTCGAGCTCGAGCGCAAGGGCACCCTGCCCCCCCCGCAGCTCGAGGCGATTCGCTCGCAGCACCGCCGCCTCGAGCAGCACCTCGAGACGCTGAACGCGGCGCTGGTGCGCTCGGACTACGCGGCGTTCGAAGAGCAGCTGCCGTCGCTCGACCGCGAGCTCAAAGAGCACCAGACCACCGAAGAGCAGCTGTTCGGCGGCGCGCCGGCCCGCTGACCTTCGAACGCCGCCACGTCGGGCCGCCCCGCTGCTGTGCGCCGGCATCACCACCTACTCGCCCCTGCGCCAGTGGAACTGCAAGGCGGGAGACCGGGTCGGCGTGATCGGCCTGGGCGGGCTGGGCCACATGGCGGTGAAGCTCGCTGCAGCGATGGGCGCCGAGGTCACCGTGCTCAGCACCTCGAAGGGCAAGGCCCAGGACGCGAAGCGGCTGGGCGCGACCGGCTTCGAGGTCACCTCAGAGCCGAAGACCTTCGAGAAGCTGAAGAAGCACTTCAACCTGATCATCGACACCGTCTCGGCGCAGCACCCCATCGACGCGTACTTCCCCCTGCTCAAGCCCTACGGCGCCGTGGCGCTGGTGGGCGCTCCACCGCAGCCGCTGTCGGTCGGGGCCTTCGCGCTGATCGGGGGCAACGTGCGCTTCGCGGGCTCGTCGATCGGCGGCATGCGCGAGACGCAAGAGATGCTCGACTTCTGCGCCAAGCACCGCGTGGGCAGCGACGTCGAGGTGATCTCCGCCGCGAAGATCAACGAGGCCTACGAGCGCATGCTGAAGAACGACGTGCGCTACCGCTTCGTCATCGACGCCAAGACCTTCGCGCAGTGATCAGGGCGCGACCGACACCGCCACGAAGCGCGAGCCCTCGCGCTGAATGAACGGCAGCAGCTCGCCCTGCGAGATGGTGCGGTTGCTGTAGCTCGGCCACGGGTCGGCCATCACCAGCGAGCCATCGGGGTTGATCTTCTTGATCACGATGAAATGGCCGCTGCCGCTCGGCAGGGTGCCGCTCAAGAGCACCACCTTGCCGTCCTGCAGCGCACGGACGATGGGGTCGAGGCCGTAGACGTAGTCGCTCTTGTAGACGTCGAGCTGCACACCGTGCTCGTTGGCCACCCGCTGCAGGTAGTCGCCGATGCGCGGGGCGCCGCCGAACGGCAGGCCGACCCCGGGGGTGACGCCCATCAGGTTCACGAAGTGCTGGCGCAGGTCGTAGCTGGGCGAGGCCACCCCGAGCAGCGCGAGCACGTTCACCGCCGACGAGGCCGAGCAGCTCCAGTTGTCGGGCTGCGGGTAGTACTCGCCGAGGTGCGAGTCGACCACGTGCTGCCGCCACTCGAGCGAGCTGCGCACGGTGTGGCGCGCGAAGGCGTACAGATCTCCCACCGTGTCGCCGGCGAAGAACGCCTCTTTCGCCTTGTCGAGCAGCTCCTGGCTGGGCGTGCCGCCGCCCAGCTCGTTGCGGTAGGCCGCGGTCACGCCCTGGTCGATGAACTGCGGCAGGTACTGGTCGGCGATGCCGGGCTGCGCGCGGAAGTCGGCCTCGACCGCCTTGGCCGCCGCGGCGATCGACTGCCCGCCCGCCAGCGCGTTGCGGAACAGGTCGACGTACTTCTGCGGCACCTCACCCTTGGGGTGGGCCGCCGCGAACGTCGCCGCGTTGGCCCGTACCAGCGTGCTCACCGCCGAGCCCTGTGCGGCCACCGCCTTTGCGACCAGCGCCTCGAGCTGCGCCACGCGCGCATCGACGGTCTGGGTCTTCAGCCCGTCGTACTTCTCGAACAGCGGGTCGTCTTTGCCGCCCAGCACGTAGGGCTGGGCCTTGGTGTCGGGCTTCTCGGCCCCGCCCTCGAGCACCGAGAGCTCGCGGGTCGGGTCGGCGGTGCCCAGCGTCGCGGCGAGGGTCGAGATCGCGACCCGGCGCTGATCGACCGCCTGGTACGCGGCAGAGATCTCGGTGGGGTCTTTCTTCTCGAGCGCGGCGGTGAGGCGGGCGAGATCTGCGTCGAGCCCCTGCTGCAGCGCCTGCGGAGCGCCCGCGGGGTCGGCCATCGCGATGGAGACCGAGACCAGGTTGCCGGCGGCCAGGGTGACCCGGTCGAGCTCGAGGGTGGCCCGCGCCGCGTCGATCTGCTCGCCGTCGGCCTTCTGCCCCTGCGGGCTCGCGAGCCAGTCGATGGTGGCCAGGCCCTCGGCGCGGGCGTTGGCGGTGACCTGGCAGAGCGCCAGCGGGTCGACGGTGCCCGGCGAGGCCTTCGCGGCCTGGTCGATCACCACCTGCCAGGTGCGGCCGTCGGCCAGCCGGCCGCTGATGGCGTGCGGCTGCGCCTCGACGTCGTTGCACGCGGTCAGCGGCGTCAGGGGAAACGAGGGCGGCTGGTACGGCGGGTTGTGAACCGCCAGGGGCATCAGCACCCCGCTGGTGACGCCCACCAGCGCGACGCCGGCGCCGACCTGCTGGGCGTGGGCGGGGATCCACTCGTTGACGGCGTCGACCGACGCCTTCACTCGCTTCGCGCCGTCCTTGACGGCCTCTTTGGTGCGGCGGCCAGCGGTCTTCAGACCGCCGAGGCTGCTCCTGACGGGGTGGCGACGAGAAGCTGCAGCGGCCTGTTCGGGCTTGGGGAGGCGCACGGTGGGGGGGCCTGGGGGCGAGAGGGGGGACCGGTACTGCGGGGCAGAGAGGTTTTCGCCAGCCGGCTGGCCCGGTTCGGGGCCATTTGACCCACCTCGATTCGCACATTGGGCACGCAACTTCCGCCGACCGGCTGCGAGGGGCCGCGAGCCCGCCGGTTTTCGCTGCAAACAAACCGAGCGCTAGGTTGGCTCTCGTTCGTGATCGACGAAGCGGTGCTGCTGCGCGGCGAGCTCCCGCGGCAGGGCGACGCCCTTCTCTCGCATTCGAAGAAAGAGCACCTGGTAGCCGAACGCGCCGCGAATCGAGCCATCGCGCTGCTCGACCTGCCAGTCTTCGATCTCCGAGACCCGCCACTGCTGCTCGCGCTCGAGCTTGCCCCGCTGCGAGGTCGGCGGCGTCTCGATTCGGCCGCGCACCGTCACCTCGTCGAGCGCCAGCACCCGGGCCCAGACGTGCTCGACGTTGCCGGTATCGGTGGTGAACGGCACCTTCACCATCGTGTCGCGCGGCCGCTCGGCGAACAGCGAGCGCAGCGTGCCCAAGGTCGACTGTGCCTTCTCGACTGCCTTCGCGATCAGCGGGTCCGACGCTGAGGTGGCGGTGACGAAGTGCTCGTCGCCCAGCTGCCCGTACGCGGGCACCGCGGTCGCATCGGCGCCCGCCGCGGTGAGCAGCTCGATGACCGCCGCATGCCCCCCTGCCTGCGCCGCCATGATCGGCGTCATGCCCGTCTCTTCCTTCGGGTCGACCTCGGCGCCTCGGGCCAGCAACAGCTTCACCGCCTCGGCGTACCCGAACGCGGCGGCCAGGTGCAGCGGCGTCACGCCCTCGGGGTTCACCCCGCGCGGGGTTCGCGCGTTGATGTCGCTGCCGCGATCGAGCAGCAGCCTCATCGTCTCCACCTCTCCGTACTTCGCCGCCTGGTGCAGCGGCTGCTCGCCCTCGCCGTTCACCTGGTGCAGCAGCGAGGGGTCGCGTGCCAGCAGAACCGCCAGCCGCTCGGTCGAACCGGCCCGCGCCAGCGCGTGCACGTCGCGCAGCGCCCGGAGCACGCGCACCACCCCCAGCACCACCGCGAGACCCAGCCCCAGCCACACCCAGCTCATGACGGCTCCTTCATCGACGACGCGACGGCGCCCGCTTCATGGCCTTCGCCCGGCCGGCGAACGCGGCCTCGAGCGGTGCAAGCTCGAGCTTCACCATGGTCATCATCAGATCGCTCGCGCGCTTCGACGCGGCGCGATCTTTCGACGCCAGCATCTCGTTGAGCCGGCGCGGGGTGAGCTGCCACCTCAAGCCGAACCGATCGCTCAGCCAGCCGCAGGCGATGGGCTTGCCGCCTCCCTTCAGCAGCGCCTTCCAGTACCGGTCGAGCTCGGCCTGGGTGTCGCACTCCACCATGATCGACAGCGCGTCGTTGAACGTGTGGTGCGCGCCCGCGGCCATCGCCATGAAGCGCTGCCCGAAGAGCACGAAGTCGACCACCTTCACCGAGCCCGGAGGCCCGCTGGGCGAATCGCTCTGCATCGTGCTCACCCGAACGACCCGCGATCTGGGGAAGATCGACGCGTAGAAGCGCGCCGCGGCCTCGGCGTCTTTGTCGTACCAGAGGAAGGGGAAGATTCTGCTCTTCAGCGTGGTGGCCATGGCGCTGCATTAGCGCGCCTCGCCCCAGGTGGCGCATTGCGCGCCCGCGCCGACCCAGGGGCTCGCCGCGCTGAACACCGGGCGTCGAGGCCGACCTCGCGCGAAAACCCCCGGGCCCGCCCGCCCCCCCCCGCGACCCCCCCCCCGGGGCGGGGCCCCCCCCCCCCCCCGAGGAGGCCCCCCCCCCCCCACCCCCCCGGCCCAGGCCGACGCCGCCGAGCGCCGCCGGTTGCTGTGCGCGCTCCTCGGCCGCGGGGGAGCCACCGCGAACATTCAACCGCCCTTCTATTGCGACTACGGCAGCCACCTGTCGCTCGGCGAGAAGGTTTTCTTCAACTTCAACTGCGTGGTGCTCGACGTCTGCCCGGTCACCATCGGCGACTTTTCGCAGCTCGGCCCCGGCGTGCAGCTGCTGACGCCACTCCACCCGCTCGACGCCGAGCAGCGGCGCAGAGAAGAGTACGGGCGCCCGATCGAGATCGGCGCCGACGTCTGGGTCGGCGGCGGTGCCATCATTCTCCCCGGGGTGCGCATCGGCGCCCGAACGGTGATCGGCGCCGGCAGCGTGGTCACCCGCGACCTGCCCGAGGGCGTGCTCGCGGTCGGCAACCCCTGCCGCGTGGTGCGCCGGCTGGACGCGCCGCGGTGATGCCGACGGGCGGCCCAGCACCGATACCTCGGCCCCTGGGGCTCAGCGCGGTTACACCTTCAGCCAAGAGGTGCGTGATGTTCGATTCGAAGCAAGGTGAGGGACGGCCGGCAGGTCGCTATTTCGAAGCCGCTGACGCCGAGCGCGACACCCTCAGGCAGGCGGTGGCGGCGGTAGACAACTTCATCGCGCACCTCCCCAAGGGTGACAGCGGGCCCGAGCGGGGCCTGCCGGCCTCGTGGGCGACGCTGGTGAAGCTGCTGGCGCTGGGCGAGCCCCGCCAGCTGCGAGACTGCCCGCGCTGCGGTCACGTCAGCATGCGCGACGCGACCTGCTGCGGCAGCTGCTGGCACCACCTCACTCCGCTGCCCCCGCTCGCCGCAGACCGCCAGATCGCCGGCGGCGGCGCCGACTCCTAGAGAGGCGAACAGGTTACCGAGCCTGCTGCGGCAAACGATCCTCTCGCTGCGCCGGGCAGGCTCGTCACTGCGCTCCTCACTGGGCCGACAAGCACAGCTCCGGTGCTCGCTCCTCGCGTGCCCGGCTCGCTTCGGTCTCGTTCGCCTCGCTTTCGGCCCGGTAACCTGTTCGACTCTCTGGCCCTTCACGGCACCGCGGCGTCGAGCGCCTCTTCGTTCGGGTCGGGTGCCGACAGCAGCGCGATGACCTCGCCGTCGGTGACGGCCCCGAGCGCCCGGTACCAGCGGCTCAGCTCGCCGAGCTCTTCGATGACGTGGGGCACCACCACCGCGTCGGCGACGAGGCGCACCGCCTCGACGGCCTCGCGCTCGCCGATCGGCGCCGCGACGATGACCTGCTTCGCGCCCTGCTCTTTAAGGGCCCGCAGCGCGGCCAGCGCCGGTGCGGCCGTGACCAGCCCGTCGTCGACCAACAGCACGGTGTGGCCGGCGATGGCCGAGGGTGCCTCTCGGCTTCGGTAGATTCTCGCCAGGCGCTCGACGTCGAGGGTCGCGCTGGCGATCGACGCGGTCAGCCCTTCAGGCTCGAGCCCGGCGTGTCGCAGCGCGCGGTCGTCGAGCCAGACCGCGCCCGCCTCCGAGACCGCCCCCACCACCGCCTCACCCACGCGCAGCTTGCAGGTGACGCAAACGCCGAGCGGCACGCGCAGTCTTTGCGCCACCACCCAGGCCACCGGCGCTCCGCCTCGGGGCAGCGCGCACACCCTCACGTCGCGCCCCTTGAGGTGGGCGAGGAGCCCGGCGAGCGCTGCACCGGCCGCGGGGCGGTCGTCGAACACGGGAGGAGTGAGGGTCATGGGCTGGCGAAAGCAAAGCAGCGACCGTGCCAGCCCCTTCGTCACTCCGGCACCCGACGTGTCGCGGCGGTGACATGCCGCACGGCACGGCGCCCGTTATCTGCGCCGAATGAGACTCTTCGCGGTGGTGCTGTTGTGTGCGGGCTGTGCCTCGGGAGTGAAGGTGACGCGCTGGGCAGGCCCCCCGAAATACAACGCCGGTGCCCCGGGCCCCATCGTGCTCGAGGTGACCGGCACCGACTCGGCGGTGGCGATGATGCGGCCCTACCTGCGCACCGCGCTCGAGAAGAACCTGCAGTTCGAGGTGGTGACCGAGCGCAGCCCCGGCGTGCCGGTGCTGGCCTGCGACGTCCAACGGTGGACCGAGACTCGGCCCGCAGTGCAGACGTCGCAGCCGGGAGTCGTCACCACCGACAGCGTCGAGCACCTCACCGCCGACCTGGTGCTCACCCGCGCCGACGGCGAGGTGATTCGCACCCGCTACACGACCTCACAGGCCGACTTCGCCCGCCAGCGCGTCGAGCGCAACGACACCCTGGCGCTCAACAACGTGCACGACGTGGTGAAGCGCCTGGTCATCGACTTCACCCCCGTGCGCGCGCCCCACCTGCTGGCGTGGGACGACGACACCAGCGCCGCCGACGGTCTGGCCCACGCCCGCGCCGGTGACTTCGCCGCCGCCGAGGTCGCCTGGCGAAAAGAGTCGACCGCCGCGGCCCACTACAACCTCGGTGTGCTGTACGAGTCGCGCGGAGACTCGGCTTCGGCCCTCGCCGAGTACGCGCTCGCCGCGACGCTCTCAGAAGACCCACGCTACGCGCGCGCCCGCGACGAGATGAAGCAGAGCGCCGAGTTCGCCACGCGCCGGTGAGTCGCCCGAGTCGGGCAGGCATGCGAGTGGCGCCGCCACGTCGCTGCGGTCGTTCACCGACTCGAGGGTGCGTCAGGCCTGGTGCGGTCATTCTGCGCCGTCGATGCAGTATGGGTGACTGCAGGCACGGCTCAGCTCACCCGGCTCGGAGCCCGCGCAAATCTTGCGCCGGGTGAGGTCGAGGCGGCGAGAGCGCCGCCTCGGGCGTGCCGTATGGTGAGGGTGCCCTGCCGCCCTCTCACTTCACGCCGACCGCGAGCCTCGCGCGCTTCTTCACCGCTCCCGGCAACCGGGTGCGGGTGCGCCGGCGGTTCTGCGTCTGGCGTCTGCCCTCGGGCGTTCACGGCAGCATCGCGTGGGGCAAGGCGACCGACGAAGACGTGATCGAGATGTGCGAGGTGTTCGACGCGGTGATGCACTCGCCGATCGCCCACCAGCCCTCGATCATGGACATTCGAGCCGTCGAGTCGGTGAGCGTGGTGGCGTTCGACCGCTTGATGGAGACGCTCACCGAGCGGCGCCCCGCCTGGCGGCCGCGCGCCGGGCGGCAGGCGATTCTGCACGGCGCCACCTTCCCCGCGGCGCTGGTACTCGGAGCGCTGCAGATCGCCGCCGCCGACTACCCGCTGGAGGTCTTCGAGCACGAGCGCGAGGCGTTCGCCTGGGCCGGAGCGCCGGCGGCCCAGCGCGAGGTCGCCGCGCTGCGCGCCTCGCTGCTCGAGCCCCCCGACATCGTGCGCCGGGTGCGCGTCGCGCTCGCCGAGCACGACGCTCCGCTCTCGCTCCGCGGGCTCTCTCGCAGCCTCGGGGTGAGCCCGCGCTCGCTGCAGCGGCACCTCGCCACCGCCGGCAGCTCGGTGCGCGCCGAGCGCACCGCGCACGTGGTGGCCCGCGCCGAGCGGCTGCTGGCCGGCACCGACCTCGACCTCGCCGCGATCGCCGCGATGCTCGGGCTGTCGTCGGCCGGCCACCTGGTCTCGCTGTTCCGCGCCGAACGGCAGACCACGCCCGACGCGTGGCGCCGCGCGGCCCGCTGAACGAGACGCCAATGCGTAGCAAAAGCGCGCCAAACTTCGCGGCGCGCGCCGCCACCGCCTACGGTGAGCGGAATGCGCCACACGCCCCGACTCCTGCCGCTGCTGCTGCTGCTCGCCGGCTGCCCAGAAGACACCAGCCCTCTCGACTGCCGTGGCGTCTTCGACTGCCTCGACGCCTGCCTCACCAGCGAGTGCCAGGACGCCTGTATCGCGCGCACGCAGTCGGGTGAGCTGGCGCTCGCCCGGGCGCTGGCGGCCTGCTCCACCGACAACGCGTGCACCACCGAAGACTGTCTCACCACCCACTGCGACCCCGAGCTGCGCGCCTGCGCGCACCTGGGCGGCACCGGCGGCGGCAGCGGCACGGCCGGCGGCAGCGGCACTGCCGGCGGCAGCGGCACGGCCGGCGGCAGCGGCACCGCCGGTGGCAGCGGCACCGCCGGTGGCAGCGCCGGAGGAGCCGCAGGAGGCACCGCCGGCGGAGTCAGCGCTGGCCCCGCCTGCGCCATCAGCTCGGGCATGCCAGAGCTGACCGGCCCGCTCACCGGGCTCTCGGCCTCGTACACCGCGGGTCAGAACATCAGCGTGAACGTGCCGGTCGACGGCGACACCCGCCGCGTCACCACCACCATCTACGACTACAACTCGACGCTGCAGCTCGGCAGCTCGGCGATGGACGTCACGCCCGGCACCACGGTGTCGCTCACCGTCAACGGCAACGCCGCGACGCCTGCGGGCACCTACTTCATCTCGGTGCAGCTGTGCTCGACGATGCTCTGCAACACGCCCCGGCAGACCAACCTCTACGACCACAAGAACGGCGCCGCGCAGTACACCGAGACGCGCACCATCACCGGCATGGCGCCCGAGGTCTGCTCGATGCAGATCCCCATCACCACCTTTCAGATTCAGTAACGCGGCGAGAGGGGCGCAGAGAATGCGCCGTCACCTCCTGAGCCACGGGCAACGGTGAGGCACGCCCGCTGCAGCACCGCGGGCCGTGGCAACGACAGCCGACGACGCGTTTCGCCCCCTCTACCGCCTCGGAGCCTGGGCGGCGGTGCTGACCGTGGTGCTGGTGCCGGTGCAGGGCGCGATCTTCGCGCTTCACCCTCCGCCCGCCACGGTGCTGGGCCACTTCGCGTCGCTGCACGAGCAGCCCCTGCTCGGGCTGGCGAACCTCGACCTGCTCTACCTGGTCACCATGCTGCTGCCGGTGCTGGTGAACGTCGCGGTGTATGCGGCGCTGCGCCGCGTCAGCCCGGCGTGGATGCTGCTGTCGCTGGTGCTGGCGATGCTGTCGACGGCGATCTACTTCGGCTCTGGCGCGGCCTTCGAGATGCTCACCTTGAGCAACCGCTACTACGCCGCGGGCACCGACGCCGAGCGCGCCATCTTCCAGGCCGCCGGCGAGGCGGTGCTCGCGCGCTATCAGGGCACCGCCTACGACGTGAGCTACGTGCTGGGCGCGTTTCCCTCGGTGCTGGTGGCGTGGGTGATGCTGCGCAGCGCGGTCTTCAGCCGCGCCACCGCCTGGTTCGGCCTCGCCACCGGGGTGATGATGGTGCTGCCGCCCACCGTCGGCCTCGCGGGCATGGTGCTGGCCTTCGCCTCGCTGGTGCCCCTCGCGGTGTGGCTGGTGCTCGTCGCGCGACGCCTGTTTCAGCTCGCGCGCCCGACCTGAGCGCGAACCCTTTTTCTTTGAGCAGGCTCAAACGACGCGTCGGGGGTGCTCGCAGCCCTTGGCCGCCAGACGGGAACCCGACCGCGAGGGCGTTACACGACTCGGCACGGAGAGAAAATCATGGAGCTCGGAATCAAGAAGAAGCTGAGCGTCGGGTACGACGAAGCGCTGCGCCGCGTGACGGCCGCGCTGAAGGAAGACGGCTTCGGGGTGCTCACCGAGGTCGACGTCAAAGAGACGCTGAACAAGAAGCTCGGAGTGAGCTTTCGCAACTACCGCATTCTCGGAGCGTGCAACCCGGCGCTCGCGTACGAAGCGCTGCAGAAGAACCTCGGCGCCGGGGTGATGATGCCGTGCAACGTGGTGGTCTACGAAGACGATGACGGCGCGGCCGTGGTGACCGCAGTCGACCCTGCCCAGACGGCGGCGGTGCAGGTGGGCCCCGAGCTGGCCGCCTTTGCCGAAGCGGTTCGGGCGCGCCTGACCCGAGTGATGGAGAGGCTGTAACCCCCCCATGAACATGAACGACTGGATCTGGCTGATACCGTTCGGGCTCATCGCCGCCTTCTGGGCCTTCAAGCAGCTCACCCAGGTGAGCCGCGAACAAGCGCACAAGCTGGTCAGCGAAGGGGCGAAGCTCGTCGACGTGCGCTCGAGCGCCGAGTTCGCCACCGGCCACCTGCCCGGGGCGATCAACGTGCCGGTGCAAGAGCTGGCGTCGCGCCTCTCGGCCCTCGGCTCGAAAGACCAGGTGAAGCTGCTGTACTGCGCCAGCGGCACCCGCTCGGCGATGGCCCGCTCGATGCTCAAGCGCCATGGCTTCACCCGCGTCTTCAACCTGGGCGCGATGAGCCGCTGGTGAAGTCGCTCACGACGGATGCCTAAGCATCGGCAACGAGGGTAGAAGGCAGCGATGCAAAAACAGGCTCCCCTGCTGGCCGGCATCGTGGTCGCCACCTTTGCCGCCGGCTTCTTCAGCGGCCGCGCGTCGGTCGAGCAGGGCCAGACGCCGAGCGCACCCGCAGCCGCGGCACCTGCGCCCGCCGCCGCGGCGCCTGCGTTCGGAGGCATGGCGCGCTTCAGCCCGGTTCCCGCCCAGGCCCCGGCCGCGGCGGCCGCGGCCGCCCCGACCGAGAACGTCACCGGCGCCATCGCCGAGGTGATTCAGGTGCCGAACTTCACCTACCTGCGCCTGAGCACGGCGAGCGGCGACCAGTGGGCAGCGGTCGCGGCCAAAGAGGGCCTCGCGGTCGGCCAGCAGGCCACCATCGTCAACGCCATGCTGATGGAGAACTTCGCCAGCAAGACCCTCAACCGCAGCTTCGAGCGCATCTGGTTCGGCGAGCTGGGCAAGTGACGCCGTCACGGCGGCGCCCCTTCAGCGCCAGCCGCCGCCCAGCGCGCGGTAGACCGCCACGTTCGCCAGGCGTCGCCGCTTCCACGCCTCGACCAGGTCGAGCTCGGCCTGCAACGCGCTCTGCTGCGCGATGAGCACCTCGAAGTACGAGGCCTGGCCCGCCCGGTAGAGCAGGTCGGCCGTCGCGACGCTCTGCTCGCAGGCCGCCTTCTGCGCCTTGCGGTCTTCGAGCAGCCCTTCGGTGGTCTGCACCGCCGACACCGCGTTCGCCACCTCGGTGAAGGCGTTGATGACGGCCCGCTGGTACTCGTACATCGCCACCACCTGGTTCGCCTTCGCGCCGCTGAACGCCGCCTGAATGCCGGTGAGGTTGACGATCGGCGCCACCAGGCCGCCGACCACCGAGTAGAACAGCGACTCGGGCGTGCTGAAGAGGAAGGCGGGGTTGAACGCCTGGTAGCCGATGCCCGCCGAGATGTTCAGGTTGGGGAAGAACGCCGCCCGCGCCGCCTTCACGTCGAACTGCGACACCCGCACCCGCTGCTCGGCCTGCCGAACGTCGGGCCGGTTCACCAGCAGCTCCGACGGCACGCCCGCCGACAGCGGCTGGGGAAACTCGGCGAACAGCAACGCCTTCTCGCGCGCGATGGGCTGCGGAAAGCGCCCCAGCAGCAGGTTGACCCGGTTCTCGGCCTCGACCGTCGCCTGGGCCACCTCGCGCTCTCGCGCGTGGGTGCTGGCGAGCTGCGCGGTGAACTGCTGCACCGCGAGCTCGTTCGCCCGGCCGGCCTGCTTCTCGAGCCGAACGATCTCGACCGCGCGCTGCTGGCGCGACGCCGACTCGCGCAGCACCGCCCCGAAGTGGTCCAGCGCCAGCAGCTCGAACCAGGCCGAGGCGAGGTCCGAGATCAGCGCGCTGTGCACCGCCTGGGTGCCCTCGATGCTCGCCAGGTACTCGGCGAGCGCGGCCTCGCGTTGGTGCCGCAGCTTGCCCCACAGATCGATCTCCCACGACGACTGCACGCCCAGCGCCAGGTTCGGGAGGTTCTGCGGCACCGGCTCGCCCGGGCGAATGTCGGTGGTGGCGTTGCCCGCGCCGGTGTCGGTGTACCGGCCGTATTTCTGCACGCCCGCGCCCACCCCCAACGAGAGCTGCGGCAGCATCGCGCCCGTGGTGCGCACGATGCCCGCCCGGGTCACCTCGATGCGCTGCATCGCCGCGAGCAGGTTCTGGTTGTTGGCCAGCGCCTCGTCGATGAGGCCGAGCAGGCGCGGGTCGGCGAACCACTCGCGCCAGGGCGTCTGCGCCGAGCTCGGCCGTGCTCCGGCGTCGGCGGCGTCGGCCGCGCCCGCGAACGCCGCGGGCAACGGCTTCTCGGCGATGGGGGTGTCGATGTTGATCGCGGCGCAGCCGCAGCAGAGCCCGGCCAGCGCGAGCGCCCGTGTCATGACGCCCCCGGCGGCGCCGCCTCGGCGGGCTGAGGCGCGACTGGCGCTGCGGGGTGAATGATGGCGTCGAGCTCTCGCTTCGACAGTCGCAGCCCAACCGACGCGAACACCACGTACAGCCCCGGCACCAGCACCAGCCCGAACACCGTGCCGAACAGCATGCCCGCAGCGGCGGCGGTGCCGATGGTGCGGTTGCCCACCGCGCCGGCGCCGGTCGCGACCACCAGCGGCAGCAGGCCCACCAAGAACGCGAACGAGGTCATCAGGATCGGCCGCAGCCGCAGCCGCGCGGCCTGCACCGCCGCCTCGAACGGGGTGCGCCCCTCGCGGCGCTTCAGCTCGGCGAACTCGACGATCAAGATCGCGTTCTTGCCGAGCAGGCCGATCAGCATCAGCAGCGCCACGTGCGCGTAGATGTTGTTCTCGAGGTGCGCCAGGCGCAGCCCTGCGAACGCGCCGAAGATGCCCGGCGGCAGCGACAGCACCACGCTCATCGGCAGCACGAAGCTCTCGTACTGCGCCGCGAGCACCAGGTAGACGAAGATGAGGCAGATGAAGAAGACGATGAGGCCCTCGTTGCCCGCGTTCACCTCGTCGCGGGTCGCGCCGGCCCAGTCGATGCCGTAGCCCTTCGGCAGCTTCTCGCGCGCGACCTGCTGAATCACCGCGATCGCCGCGCCCGAGCTCACCCCCGGCGCCGGCTGCGAGTGGAGCTCGGCCGACGGGTACATGTTGTAGCGCGTCATCTGGTCGGCCCCGTACGTGCGCTCGAGCGAGACGATGTCGGCCAGCGGCACCATCTCTTGCTGGTCGTTGCGCACCTGAATGCGCAGCATCTGCTCGGGCTCGGCGCGGTACTCGGGCGCCGCCTGCACCATCACCCGGTACATCTGCCCGAAGCGAATGAAGTTGGTGGCGTACTCGCTGCCCAGCACCGTCTGCATCGCGCTCAGGGCGTTCTCGACGCTCACCCCCTTCTGGGCCGCCTTGTCGATGTCGACGTGCACCATGTACTCGGGGTAGCCGGCGTTGAAGACGGTGAAGGCGCTGGCGATCTCGGGGCGCGCCTCGAGGTCGGCCACGAACTGCTTCACCACCTCGCTCTGCCGCGCGATGTTGCCGCTGCCGGTCTTGTCGAGCAGTCGAATCTCGATGCCGCTGGCGTCGCCGTAGCCCGGCACCGGCGGCGGCGTGAAGTATTCGATCATGCCGCCCTTGATCTGGTGGGTGCGCGCTTCGAGGTCGGCCATGATCTCCTTCACCGAGCGCTTGCGCTCGTCCCACGGCTTGAGGTCGATGACGCAGGTGCCCGAGGTGGCGCGCGTACCGTCGGTGAGAATGTCGGTGCCGGCCAGCGTCGAGATGCTCTCGATCTCGGGAATGTCGCTGGCGAGCTCTTGAATGGCGTCGACCACCTCTTTGGTGCGCTCGAGCGTGACGCCGGCCGGGGTGGTGATGCTGGCGTAGAAGGTGCCCTGGTCTTCTTCGGGAATGAAGCCGGTCTGCAAGATCGAGCCGAGCAGTCCGGTGCCCGCGGTGAAGGCGACCAGCACCAGCGCGGTGACGACGCGCCGGGCCGCCGCGCGGCTGACCCCCGACGCGTAGCGCTCCTCGAGCCGGTGGTAGCGGCGGTTGAACTCGCGAAAGAAGGGGTTCGCGCTCGGGCCGTGCTTCACCGGCTTGAGCAGCAGCGCGCAGAGCGCCGGGGTGAGCGTGAGCGCCACCACGCCCGAGAGCACGATGGCGATCGCCATGGTGATCGAGAACTGCCGGTAGAAGACCCCCGACGGCCCGCCGATGAAGCCCACCGGCACGAACACCGCCGACATCACCAGGGTGATGGCCACGATCGCGCCGCCGATCTCCTCCATCGCGCGGTCGGTGGCGTGCTGCACCGTCAGCTGGGTGTGCGCCAGCTTCGCGTGCACCGCCTCGACCACCACGATGGCGTTGTCGACCACGATGCCGATCGCGAGCACCAGCGCGAACAGGGTGATGAGGTTGACCGAGAAGCCGAAGAACTGAATGAAGAAGAACGTGCCGACCAGCGACACCGGCACCGCGAGCGCCGGCACCAGGGTCGACCGCCAGTCTTGCAAGAACACGAACACCACCAGCGCGACGAGCAAGAAGGCCTCGAAGAACGTCTTCACCACCTCGTGAATCGAGGCGTTGAGAAAGCGGCTGACGTCGTAGCTGTAGTGGTAGTTCACGCCCTCTGGCAGCTGCTCGCGCTTGAGCCGCGCCATCAGCTCTTTGATCTGCGCGATCACCTCGCTCGCGTTCGAGCCGGGCAGCTGCCGCAGCATGATCGCCGCGCTCGGGCGCCCATCGAGCTTGGTCTCTTCGTCGAACTCTTGCGCGCCGAGCTCGACGTCGGCGACGTCTCTGATGCGCAGAATCTCGCCCTGCGCGGTGGCCCGAATGGGAATGTTCGCGTACTCGGCCGGGGTCTTGTACTTGCCGGTGTACTTCACCGTGTACTGCAGCGACTGGTTGCCGCGGTCGCTGTTCTCGCCGATCTTGCCGGGCGCCGCCTCGACGTTCGACTCGCGCAGGGCGTCGAGCACGTCTTGCGGCGCCACCCGGTACGCGACCATCTTGTCTGGCTTCAGCCAGATGCGCATCGCGTACTCTTTCGAGCCCAGAATGTCGGCGTAGCCCACGCCGTGAATGCGCTTGAGCTCGGGCAGCACGTTGATGTCGACGAGGTTGAAGAGAAACTTCTCGTCGTGCTCGGGGTTCGTGCTGTCGATGGTGAGGAACATCAGCATCGAGTGCTCTTGCTTCGAGACCTCGACGCCGCGCTTGAGCACCTCGGGCGGCAGCTCGTCGAGCACGGTGTTCACCCGGTTCTGCACGTTGATCGCCGCGACGTCGGGGTCGGTGCCGGTCTCGAACACCACCTGCACGACGCCCACCCCGTCGTTGCCCATGTCGCTGGCCATGTACTTCATGCCGGGCACGCCGTTGATCATGCGCTCGAGCGGCACGATGGTGGTCTTGCCGACCGTCTCGGCGTTGGCGCCGGTGTAGACCACCGTGACGTTGACCTCGGGCGGCGCCACGTCGGGGAACAGCGTCACCGGCAGCCGCGCCAGCGCGATCAGACCCAGCAGGGTGATCACGATCGACACCACCGACGAGAGCACCGGCCGGCGCGTGAAGGTCTTCAGCACTACTGCCGCGCCACGATGGTGGCGCCCTCCTTCACCTTCTGAATGCCCTCGAGAATGAAGCGGTCGGTCGCCTGCAGGCCCGACTCGAGCACGAAGGTGTCGGCGAGCCTGAGCTTGGGCACGATGCGCTTGGCGTGGGCGCGGTTCTGCGCGTCGAGCGCGTACACGTAGACGTGGTCTTGAATCTCGAAGGTGGCCTTCTGCGGCACGGTGAGCCCGCCCTGCAGCGGCACGTGCAGCACCACCTTGCCGCTGGCCCCATGCTTCAGCAGCCGCTGCGGGTTGGGGAAGCGGGCGCGAAACGCGAGCGTGCCGGTGCCCCGGTCGACCTCGGTCTCGACCGCGTCGATCACCCCCCGCGCCTCGAGCGCGCTGCCGTCGGCGAGCTTGAAGCTCACCTCTTTCGCGCGCTCGTCGGGGTTCGCGGCGTAGTCGAGGTACTCGTTCTCGGAGACGCGAAAGTACACCAGCACCTCGGAGGCGTTGGTGACGGTGGTCAGCAGCTCACCCTCTTGAATCATGCTGCCCGCCTTCTTGGGTATGCGGTTGACCACCCCGTCGAACGGGGCCCGCACCTCGGCGTGCGAGAGGTTGATCGCCGCCTGGCCCTCGTCGGCGCGCGCCTCTTCGAGCTTCGCGGCCAGCGCCTGGACCTTGGCGTCGACCCGCGCCAGCTCGGCCGGCGAGACCACCTGCTTGTCGTGCAGCATCTTCACGTTGGCGTGCTCGAGCTCGGCGGCCTTCAGCTCGGCGGTGGCGGTGGCGATGGTGGCCCGCGCCTTCTTCACCTGCTGCTGCAGCCCCCTCGAGGCGAACGAGAAGAGCAGCTGCCCGGCCTTGACCTCGCGGCCCTCGTCGACCGCCACCGACTCGAGCAGCCCGCTGGTGCGCGCGCGCAGCTCGGCGCGCTGCACCGCGTTCACCTCACCGACGTACTCGCGCTCGTACAGCGCCTTCGCTTCGCCCGGCGAGGTGACCGGAAACACCTCGAGCGGCTCGGCTTCTTCGTGCTTGGCGCAGCCCACCGCCAGACACAGCCCCAACCCCACGCAGAGACGCACCATGGGGCCCGCCGCTTCGCAAGGGCGATGCCAGCCAACGACACGTAACCGACTGCAACGACTCGATGTCGTGATTGAGGCGACGTGCAGCCTTGTACCATCTGTGCACTTCTGGTCAGGTCGCGCGCGCCATGCGAATCACCACCAAGCTCGCCGTCGGCCTGGCGGCGACCAGCGCCCTGGTGCTGGGCGCGTACGGCGTGCGCCGGGTGTCGCGCGAAGAGGCGGCGCAGCGGGCGACGGCCGAGCACGATCTCAAGCTGCTCCTCGCGGCCGTGAAGGTGTCGGTCGAGCAGGCGACCCGCAACCGCCGCGCCGCCGAGGTGAACGAGGTGCTCGAGTCGATCTCGAACGACGACCCCTCGTTCGAGGTGTTCGTCTTCGACACCCAGGGGCGCCTCGACTCGACCTCGTGGGGCACGGTGCGAACGCTGCCCTTCGCGACCACGGTGGCGGCCGAGGTGCTGCGCACCCGGGCGCCGTTGATGCGCTACGAGGGGGGCCGGCTGCGGTACCTCACCACGGCGGCGCCGCTCACCGCCGACGACGGGCGGCCGCTGGGGGCCGTGGCGATCGTGCAGGCGCTCGACCAGCTGCGCGAGCAGATCGACGACAAGCTGCTCGCGACCGTGCTCACCATCGCCACCGTCTTTCTCGCGCTGGTGGCGGTCGGCTGGTTGGTGATCGTCTTTCAGGTGCGCCGGCCGCTGGGCCGCCTGGTCGACGTGATGACCCGGGTGCGCCAGGGAGACCTCTCGGCGACCGCGGCGGTGGGCAGCCACGACGAGATCGGCGAGCTGGCAGCGGCGTTCAACGCGATGGTGGCGCAGCTGGCGCACGAAGAAGATGCGCGGCGGGCGCTCGAGGCCGGGCTGCAGCGGGTCGACAAGCTGGTGACCGTGGGGCAGCTGTCGGCGGGCCTGGCGCACGAGATCGGGTCTCCGCTGCAGGTGCTCAACGGGCGGGCGCGCGAGCTGGCCGAGCGCCCCGACATGCCGGCGAGCGCGCGGCGGGTGGCCGAGATGCTGGTCGAGCAGTCTGACCGCATCGCCGCGATCGTCGAGCAGCTCTTGTCGTACTCGCGCCGCACCCCGGCCCAGCTGCGGCTCACCGCGGTCGACGCCTCGGTGCGCAGCGTGGTGCGGCTGCTCGAGGGCGACGCGCGGCGGCGCCGCGTGACCATCGAGCTCAGCGTGCCCGACGGGCTGCCGCAGGTGCTCACCGACCCCGAGCAGGTGCAGCAGGTGGTGCTCAACCTGCTCACCAACGCGCTGCGCGCCACGGCCGAAGGCGGGCGGGTGACGGTGGGCCTGCAAGCGCGCGACGGCAAGACCCTCGAGCTGTTCGTTCAAGACACCGGCAGCGGCATCGACGAGGCGGTGAGGGCCCGCATCTTCGAGCCCTTCTTCACCACGTGGAACGACCGGGGCGGCACCGGGCTGGGCCTGGCGGTGGTCAAGTCGATCGTCACCGAGCACCGGGGCACCATCGAGGTCGACTCGAAGCGCGACGCGGGCACGCGCTTCACGGTGCGCTTTCCCCTCGCTGAGGCGGCCCCGGCCGCCGCGCTCGAGGTGGCGTGATGAGCCACAAGCTGCTGGTGCTCGACGACGACAAGCACGTGGTGTCGTACCTCGCCGACAACCTCTCGGCGAAGGGCTACGCGGTGACGGGGCTGACCTCGCCGCGCGAGGCGCTGGCCCGGCTCGAGAGCGAAGCCTTCGACCTGGTCATCACCGACGTCGAGATGCCCGAGCTGCGCGGCACCGAGCTGCTCGCGCAGATTCTCGCGCGGCGCCCGGGGCAGCTGGTGCTGCTCATCACCGCGTTCGGCAGCGTCGAGATGGCGGTCGAGGCGGTGAAGGCGGGGGCGTGCGACTTCATCGCCAAGCCCTTCAAGCTCGAGGCGCTGCTGTTCGCGATCGAGCGGGCCTTTCGCGACCGTGAGCTGCGGCGCGAGATCGTCCGGCTGCGCTCGACGCAGCCGCTCGAGGGCGCGGGGCAGCTGGTGGCGAAGAGCCCGGCGATGCGGCAGGTGGTCGATCAGGCCCGCCGCGCGTCGCGCACGCAGTCGACGGTGCTGCTCACGGGAGAAACCGGCACCGGCAAGAGCGCCGTGGCGCGCTTCATTCACCAGGGCGGCGCGCGCAAGGCCGAGCCCTTCGTCGAGCTCAACTGCGCGGCGCTGCCCCCCGGCCTCATCGAGAGCGAGCTGTTCGGCGTCAAGCGGGGCGCGTTCACCGACGCGAAAGAAGATCGCCCCGGCGCGTTCGCCAGCGCGGGCTCGGGCACGGTGTTTCTCGACGAGGTGGGCGAGCTGCCGCTCGAGGCGCAGGCGAAGCTGTTGCACGCGCTCGAGGTGGGCAAGGTGAGGCCCCTGGGCTCGAGCAGCACCATCACCCTGACCGCGCGGGTGATCGCCGCGACCAACCGCCCGCTCGAGGTGCTGCTGCGCGAGGGCCGGTTCCGGCCCGACCTCTACTTCCGGCTCAACGTGATTCGCATCGAGGTGCCGCCGCTGCGCGACCGCCGAGAAGACATCGTGCCGTTGATCGACCTGCTCTTGAGCCGGCTGAGCGAGCGCGACGGCCAGCCGCTGCTCGGCATCTCGGCGTCGGCGGTGCGGCGCCTGCTCGCCTACCCCTGGCCGGGCAACGTGCGCGAGCTGGCCAACCTGCTCGAGCGCGCCGCGGCGATGACCGATCTCGACACCATCGTGCCCGAGAACCTCGACCTGCCCCGCGCCGGCAGCGCGGTCGAAGACCTGCTCGGGCAGAGCAGCTCGGGCAAGCTGCCGCTCGCCGAGGTCGAGCGCGCCTACGTGCGGCGCGTGGTCGCCGACCACGAAGGCAACAAGGCCGCCGCGGCGCGCGTGCTGGGCATCAACCGCCGCACGCTCGACCGCAAGCTGGGGCAGTGAGGCTCGCGGGGTGGCGTCAGGGCCACCTCGCAGGAGGACGTACTCGCATGGAGATGGCGTATCGAGAGCGCTGGGAGCAGGAGATCGCCGCGATGCAGCGGGTGCTCTCCGGCCTGGGAATGAAAGAGGAGTGCAAGTGGGGCAAGCCAACCTACACGGTGGACGGGAAGAACATCGTCATCCTCCAGGGCTTCAGGGACTACTTCGCCCTCACCTTCTTTCAGGGCGCGCTGCTGAAAGACCCCAAGCAGGTGCTGAGACAGCTCGGCATGGTGCAGGCCGGGCGGCTGATGAAGTTCACGTCCGCGAAAGAGATCACCGAGAGCGCGGCGACCATCAAGGCGTACGTCCGTGAGGCGATCGCCGTCGAGAAGGCCGGCCTGCGGGTAGAGAAGAAGAAGACGTCAGATTTTCCGGTTCCCGAAGAGCTCACCGAGCGGTTTCGATCCGACCCGCGCTTCAAGCGCGCCTTCGAAGCGCTGACGCCGGGGCGGCAGCGCAGCTACCTCTACCACTTCGGTGCCGCCAAGCAGTCGGCGACACGGGTGGCGCGCATCGAGAAGGCCAGGCCGGCGATCTTCGAGGGGCGAGGTTTCTTGGAGCGGCCCTGACGTCGACCTGGGCGTGATGCACCGCACTCCGCCGGGGACATGCAGTAGCCGGCGGGGCTCGCCTTGAAGAGGTTGTTCTGCACGAGCACGTTCGACACCGGGCCCCAATCGCCGTACATCGCGAGCCCCGCGGAGCAGGCACCGCCACCGTCGGCAGGCATGTCACACGCCAGGGTGTTGTGCTTCACGATCATGTTGGTGGCCTGGTTGAACAGAATGCCGTCGCCGTGAACGTCCATGCTCGACGGTGGGTTCGCCTGCCCGTGGAAGTAGCTGTCTTGAATGTCGCAGTTCGACTTGCACGAGAACGAGTGGCCCCCGCCGATGATCTCGGTTCGCCTCACGGTGATGTTCGACGCACCGCTGATGCCACCCGACGAGAAGTTGGTGCCGTTGTCGACCAGCGTGTCGAGCACCGTCAGCGACGCACCGGGCTCGACGGTGATGTTGCCGATCAGGTGCACGTTGCGAATGATGACGCCGGTCGCCGCCACCTGCAGCGTGCCGGTGTGCTTGCGGTTCTCGATGATGGTGTTGGGCGTGCTGATCCACACGTTGCCGCTGGTGGCCGTCAACGTGCCGCTCGGGCCGGTGTTCGACTCATCGGGGAAGCCACCGGTCGGCACCGCCTGCGTGGTCGCCGAGGCGGCGGCCGACGCCGGCGAGGCGTTGCCGGCGGCATCGAGGGCCACCACGGTGAACGAGTAGAGGGTCGAAGCGGTGAGGCCCGTCGCGCTGTACTGCAGCGCCGAGACGGTCGCCAGGCTCGCGCCGCCCCGGTAGACGCGATAGCCGGTCACCCCGACGTTGTCGGCCGAGGCCGCCCAGGTGAGGTTTACCTGCGTGGAAGAGACCGCGGTGGCGGTGAGACCCGTCGGGGTCGAGGGCGGCGTAGCGTCGCCGGCCGAGACATTCGAGACGGTGACGACGCGGGTCGCGGTGGCGGTGTTGCCCGCCAGGTCGGTGGCGCGCGCGGTGAGGGTGTGGCTGCCGTTCGAGAGCGACGTCGTGTCGAGCGCGAAGCTCCAGCTCGTGGTGCCGGTGGCGGGTACGTACGCGCCCGAGTCGACCGCGAGCTCGACCTTCGAGAGGCCCGCGTTGTCAGCGGCCGTGCCAGAGAGCGCCGACGCTCCGCTGACCGTCGCTCCCGCAGCGGGCGCGCTGAACGCGACGCTCGGCAGCTGCGTGTCGGCCGACAGCGCGGTGCCCCAGGCCACCAGGTCGTCGAAGACCGCGGCGTTGTCGCGCGAGCCCAGGCCGAAGCGGCCGTCGCCCGGGTTCGCCGTCACCGTGGCGAGCGCGGCGCCGTTGCTGCGCACCGTGAGTGCGCCCGAGGCCTGGGTGATGGAGATGGCGTAGGCCGTGCTCGGAGCCACGGTGCTTCCGAAGCTCGCGACCTCGGTCTGCACTCCGTTCTCCACCTTGAACAGCCCGTTGGTGAAGGCGTCATCGGTGCTCGCGAAGGCGGCGTACCAATAGTTGCTCGCGTCGCGGAACGAGAAGATGACCGCGAAGTCTGCCCACCAGTCGGTGTCGGTCGTTCGCGCGTCGACCTGAACGGTGAAGTCACCGGTGCGCGCGGTCTGGTGCAGGGCGTAGTTGCTGAGCCCGAAGGTGGGAATCGGAGCGGCGGTCGGAGCCGAGAGCACGTACTGCCCGCCCACCACCTTCCAGGTGCCCCCGGTGGTGTCGAAATTCGTCGCGGCGGCGTCGAAGCGCTCTTCGATCAACGGAGCGCCCATCGTCGTCCCCGGTTGGGAGACGTTGAACGAGATCGTCCACGCCCGCACGGTGCCGCGGTTGTTGGTGCGCTCGACCGTCAGCTGGTGGGCGCCATCGCTCAGCAGGCGGGTGTCGTAGGCGTTCGCGGCCCCGGTCGAGCTCGAGCCGGCGAGGTCGAACGGCGCGCTGCGCTCGACAGAGAAGGGCGCACGCGCCTGGGCCGGGTCGTCGATGAAGAAGCGCACCGACCGAGCGCCGTTGCGCGCCGAATGGAAGACGTAGATCGCGCCCTTGACCGTCGCGCCGGCGAGCGGCAGCGGGTTCGACCGGTCTGCCGAGAGGCTGAACGCTGCGACGTCGGTGTCCAGCAGCTCCGACTCCATCTGCTGACTGGAAATGTCGCCGGGTTCGCACGCAGTGAAGACCAACAGCAGCAGTGCGACCCGAGCGATGCGCCAATCTTTGACGTTCTTCGCCGACTCAATCATGCGCGCCACCTCGTGCTCAGGGTTGGTTGATGCGCGCTCACCACCCATGACGTCGGTGAAAGTTTCCTGGCGCCATCAGCACACCCGGTCGAGCCGCCCTGACGGCGACACAAGCTGGCGCCAGCACTCGACTTTTCGGGTCTTCGGAAAGGCAGCCCGGCGAGGGGCTGGCGCTAACGGCGCCACACTTCGGGGGCGCGCCGCCGTATACGAGGCCGATGACCGATGCCTCACTGACTTCGCACGAGCAACGGGCGCTCTCGCAGCTCGACGAAGGGGCGCTGCTGGCGTGCCTCGAGGCGCTGCTGCGCATACCCAGCGTGACGGGGTCGGCCGAAGAGAACGACGCGCAGGTGTGGTTCGAGAAGCAGCTGTCGTCGCATGGCTTCGAGACCGACCTCTGGGAGATTCCGCTCGCCGAGACCTGCGCCCACCCCGACTTCCCCGGGTGGGAGGTCGCGCGAACCAAGGCGCTCGGCCTGGTCGGCACCTGGGGCGACGGCGACGGCAAGACGCTGGTGCTCAACGGGCACATCGACGTGGTGCCGCCCGGAGACGTCGCGCAGTGGAGAGACCAGAACCCGTACCCCGGGCAGACCCGCGACGGCGCCGTCTTCGGCCGAGGGGCCTGCGACATGAAGGGCGGCCTGGTCTGCAACCTGTTCGCGGTCGACGCGATTCGGCGCGCGGGCCTTCGCCTGAACGGCAAGGTGCTGATCGAGAGCGTGGTCGGCGAAGAAGACGGCGGGCTGGGCACCTTCGCCACGCTGCTGCGGGGGCACCGCGGTGACGCGGCGATCATCACCGAGCCGACCGACCTCGCGATCATCCCCGCCTGCGCCGGCGCGCTCACCTTTCGGCTGACGTTCACCGGCCGCTCGACGCACGCCAGCGTGCGCAAAGAAGGAGTGAGCACGCTGGAGAAGTTCTGGCCGGTGTGGTCGGCGCTGCAGGAGCTCGAGGCCCGGCGCAACGCGAAGGGGCACCCGCTGATGACCCGCTTCGAGCTGCCCTACCCGCTCAGCGTCGGCACGGTGCGCGCGGGCGACTGGCCGAGCTCGGTGCCCGACACGCTCACCGCCGAGGGCCGGCTGGGGGTCGCGCTCGGAGAGACGCCGGCCGACGCCCGCGCCGAGCTCGAGCAGGTGATCGCCCAGGTCTGCGCGCGCGACCCCTGGCTGGCCGAGCACCCGGTTGGGGTGAGCTGGTTCGGCGGGCAGTTCGCCAGCGGAGCCACCGACACCCGCCACCCCCTCATCGGCCTCGTCTCTGACGCGCACGCCGACCTGAACGGCACCAAGCCCGATCTGCACGGCGCCCCGTACGGCAGCGATCTGCGGTTGATGGTGGGCCTCGGGCAGATTCCCACGCTCCACTACGGGCCCGGCAACGTGAAGCACGCGCACGCCCCGAACGAGCACGTGCCGGTGGCGCACCTGCGCGCCGTCGCGCGCACGCTCATTCTGGCGATCTTGCGCTTCTGCGGCACCGCCGGCTGAGCGCCGGCTCGAAGAGCCGGTCACGCGCCAAAGCTCAGGGAATCGGCGCTTTGAGGTCGGGCGTGCAGACGTAGGTCGAGTTGTAGCTCGCCTGCATGAACGCGGGGTCGAGGGGCGTCGGCGCCGCGACGGTGACCGGCTGGCCATCGACGGTGAGCGTGCCCGACACCTGGTTCGACTTTCCGTTGTACGAGCCGGTGAACGCATCGAGCGCGACGTTGCTCAGCGCGACGTCGAAGCGGCTGCCGTCGCTCACCAGCGTCATCGTGCCCGACGCCATGGTCAGCGACCCGATGCCGGCCACCGGGGTGATCACGCTGTAGATGCCGGGGTTGCCGCCGTCGTTCTTGCTCTCGCCGCCGATCGGGGTCACCACCACCGAGCCGGTGCCGGTGAGCGTCGACCGCGAGGTGATCACCGGCATGCCGCCGTCGGGGTTCACCGGCGAGTCGTAGAGCTCGAACGCGTTGAACACCAGCGACGTCATCGCCAGGGTACCCGCGTCACGCGACACGGGAATGATGGGCGGGTTCACCATGCCGGTGCGAAGGCCGGTGACGGTCTTGGTGCCGGTCGCGGTGACCACGCCGCTCGCCTTGGTCTGGGTGCCCACGCAGTTGGTGGCGACGGTGAAGCCCGCGGGCAGCGGCCCGATCGCGCACGCGTTGACCGACCAGGTGATGGAGCCCGGCATACCCGCCGAGCCGGTCATGCCGGTCGGAGCGCCGAGCACCGCGCTCGAGGCGAAGCCGCAGGTGTTGTTGCCGTTCACCATGCTGGTCGCGGTGGCCATGCTCTTGACCAGCAGGCGCGCGGCGCCAGTGCCCAGCGCCTGGCGGAAGGAGCAGGCCCCGTCGACGGGGGGAATCACGATGCGCGGCGTGCACGCGTAGCTCGAGTCGAACGTGTCCTGCACGAACGCGGTGTCGAGCGGCTCGCTCGGCGCCATCAGCGGGTACGCGGTGCCGTCGACGGTGATGGTGCCCGAAATGGAGTTCGAGGCGGTGCCCTTGGTGCCGTTCTGCGCGGCGAGCATCGAAGCGCCCACGCCGAGGTCGAACTTGTTGCCGGCGGTGGTGAGGCGCACCGAGGCGTTGCTCCAGCTGAGGTCCGAGAACGTCGCGACCGGGGTCGAGATGCTGCAGGCGCCGGTGGCGCTGTCGATCGCGGTGCGCGGAGCGACCTTGCCGCTCAGCGTGCCGCTCTTCACCAGCAGCGACGAGGTCGAGTCGCTCTTGACCAGCTCGAAGTTGGTGAACGTGACCGTCAGGTCGAACTGCGCGGGGTCGCGCGTGGTGGGCACGATCGGCTTGAGCGGGTTGCCGGTGCGGAAGCCGGCCACGCGCTTGGTGCCGGTGACGGCGACGGTGCCGCCGCCCTTGGTGGTGACCATGTTGCAGTCGGTCGACAAGAGGGTGTCGGCAGGCAGGGTGATGGTGCACGCGCTGCCGATGGTGAAGGTCGCGGCGCCGTCGTCTTTGCCGAGCGTGCCGGTGAACGTCGGCGTGCCGGCGACCGCGGGGCTCGAGAAGCCGCAGGTGGTGTTCGCGTCGACGAGCGATGCGATGGTGCCGAGGGTGCGTACGCTGAGCCGCGCCACTCCGCCCGCCAGCCGCGGCTTGAGGTCGGCGCAGGCCGAGGTGATGGGCATCGCGAGGTCGGGCGTGCAGGTGTAGCTGGCCTCGAACGCGGCGGCGTCGAAGTCGGGGTCGAGGCCCGAGGTGTCACCGGGCTCGACCGCGGTGGTCTGGCCGCCCCAGACGGTAATGTTGCCCGACAGCGCGTTGCTGACGTCACCGTTGACGCCGGTCTGCGCGAAGATGTTCGAGTCGTCGATCGCCACAGAGGTCGCGGTGCTCGGCGACTCGGCGAAGACCTCTGAGCCCATCGCGTACTTGATGTTCTCGAACGGACGTTCGGCGTCGCGATCGAGCACGCGCCGGTCGACGCGCTGACCGCGAGGAGCGGCGTCAGCTTCGCCGACAGGCTGCCCTTGACCAGGGTGAGCTTCTTGTCGCTCGCCGATGAGATCGCGACGAAGTTCTCGAAGGTCGCCTTGCCGATGTTGAGCACGACACCGTCAGGCCCTGCGGGAATGATCGGGCTCATCGCGTTGCCGGTGAGCTGGCCGGTGATGATGCGCGTCGCGCTGACGGTCACCTTGCCCTTGGTGGTGGTGGTGACGTCGGAGCAGTTCTTCGACGCTTCCTTGCCCTCGCCCGAGTCGATGACGCAGTCGGTGACGGTGTACGTGAGCGTGCCCATGCCGCCGACGGTGCCGGTCGTGATCGGGCTGCCCAGCACGGCCTGGCTGGCGAAGCCGCAGCTGGTGTCGGTGTTGACCAGCGTCGCGATGGCGGCGACGTCTCGAATGGTGAGGCGCGAGACCGCGGCGCCGACGCGACCGGGCACGCACTGCGCGCAGCCGGTGATGACCATGAAAGTGACCAGCGTCACCATGTTGCGAATCGAAGCGTTTCGTCTGTGTGCCATCGAGCCCCCTCACCGCATCGTGGGGAGAGTCCCTCGGGTGCGCGGCGCGGCTCTCCCCGTAGCCCGGGGCCGCCGTGGGGTAAAGCCCGGCCTGCTCGGCGTGGTCGCCGGGCGTTTCAGGCTCCCAGTTCAGGGTCCCGGTGACGGATTGGGCCCGTCGGTGCAATAGCCGGTGAAAAGGAGTCACCCTCGATGAAGACCACCATCGTCACGGCAGGCCTGCTCACGCTCATCGCCTGTGGAGCGACCGGCCCGTCGTCGTTCACCCAGTACCGCGACAAGTGCACCGGGCCCTGTGCCCTGCCCGCCCAGGGCTGCGAAGGGCGCGATGCGGGGTACTGCCTCGACTACTGCTCGGCGCGCGCCGAAGGCCTCACGGCGACCTGCGCCCAGTGCATCGCCGAGCACACCGGCTGGGAGACCCTCGGCGACGGCCAGAACACCACCTGCTCGCTGTTCGTGGGGAGCGCCACCGGCAGTGCCTGCGCCAGCCAGTGCAAGGCGGCCACCGCGGCCGACCCCCAGGTGGTGCGGGCGCAGTGCGAGCTGACCTGCACGGTCGACCTGTCTGCGTACGCGTGCGACAGCTCGACGCCCAGCGCCGAGTCGTGCATCAGCGCCTGCGTGTCGGCCACCTCGGGGCTCGGTCGCCTCTGCGCGCAGTGCATCACCGAGCACACCCACTGGGAGGTGATCGGCTCGGGCCCCGGGCCCGACGGCGGCGGCGGCAGCTGGTCGTGCGGCTACTCGGTGGGCCGGGCCAGCGGCAGCGACTGCGCCGCGTTCTGCACCTCAGACGGCGGCAGCTGAGCTGCCGATTCGACGGTAGTGCATGGCGACCGCGCCGCAGCGCATCGGCTTCGCGGAGATCAGCTCGAGCCGTCGCGTGGTGGGCAGCCCGCCCTGGTACAGGGTCGGGCCGTGGCCGGCGATTCGGGGGTGAACGAGGAGCTGGTACTCGTCGATCAGCTCGAGCCGGTCGAGCTCGGTCGCGAGCTTGCCGCTGCCGAGGAGCACGCCGGCCGGGGTCGCGTCTTTCAGCTTCTGCACCTCGGTGCGCAGGTCGCCGGCGAGGAGGTGGCTGTTGGTCCACGGGAAGTCCTTACGGGTCGACGACACCACGTACTTCGGCTTGACCTCGAGCTTGACCGCCCACTCGCGCAGCGCCGGTGGCGCGGGCTGGTCGCCGCGGGCGACCGCCGGCCAGTAGCTCTCCATCATCTCGTAGGTGACGCGGCCCCACAGCATCGCCCCGCCCTCGTCCAGCAGGCGGGTGAAGAAGGCGTGCGTCTCGTCGTCGACGATTCCCTCCTGGTGGTCGACGCAGCCGTCCAGGGTGACGTTGATGCCGAAGGTCAAGAGACCCATGCGGCGAGTCTAGGCGATGCGATCGATCGCGGAAGATGGAGTTTAGGAGCGTGCGGTGTGCGGTCGACGCGACACTCCGAGCCGTAACCGCGCGAAACGGCCAGCCGGGTGCCGAGCACTCTTCTTGCTGTCGACCGCGGCGTCTCACCCACCCCAGCCTGGAGCGTCATTCATGTCGTCGCGGAAGCACCTGAAGCACATCTCCCTCTCTGCGGTACTCGCCCTCGCCGTCACCGCTTGCGGTCTCGAGGAGGGAGCCGGTGCACCTGACGAGCTCGGCTCGGTTGAAGGCGCTGCCAAGAGCAGTGGCGGTGGCAGTGGCGGTGGCAGCAGCGGCACCTGGGCCTACCCGGTGCCGACCGGCTGCGTGTCCGTCTCCCCGACCGCGTGCCGGACGAACGTCGGGCACTACGACGTCATCCAGGCGGAGGCGAGCCTGGTCGCGAACATGATCGCTGCAGGCTGGACGCAGAAGTACTCGAACTATGCGTTGTGCCGCACCAACGACGCCTTCTTCAAGGGCACCACCAAGGTTTGCTACAAGGTCGGCATCGTCGAAGACGCCAACCACCAGGTCATCGGCTCGCAGTGGACCGGCATCATCGAGAAGAAATAACTCCGAGCTCGTTTCGCGTTCGTCACCGGCCGCTTCGAGGAGAGCTCCTCGAGGCGGCAGCGCTTCGGCGCCGCGGCAATAGCCAGCCGACCATGATGAGCAGCCAGAGGTCCGGAGGCCGCCTTCAGCGGTGACGCGGGTCTGAGCTTCACCCAGGGCCGCGACCACCCGCTTCCACGAGACGACTCCGCTTGAGCCCGATGGAGATGACGCCGGCTTGGACCACGCGAAGAAAAAGGCGTTACCCAACCACGTCGCGGTGGGTGCCATGTCTGCTGCGACTGGAACGCAGCCCCTCATGCGCCGGTGAAGGAGCCGACTACTTCGCGGCCTTGAACCCGAGCAGCTTCCTCCCGACCTCGATCTTCCGTCCCTTGCCCCTCGGGTCGCCCTTGTTTTCAAGCTCCCATACGCAGTGGGTGGCGAGTGCGTCCTCCGGTGTTCCCTGTGGCGCAGGCCGGGTCTCACCGAACAGGCTGAACGTCACGCTGCCCACGAGCCCAACACCGACGTCTGCGGCCTCGCCAGCCTTCTTGGGAGGGTACACGTACTTGAAGAGGAACATCTCCCGCTTGTCGTCGGTGGGCGGCCAGTAGATCGTCCGTCGGTCCCAAAGCTCAATAGACTCTGGAGGCCTGCCGTATTCCGTTGGGTGTGCCAGCCACGAAAGCATCTCTGACTTCGCTGCGAATACCGGGTCATTCACTTCACGAGGGATGAGGCCGGCCTTGCCACTCTCTGTCAGATACCCAGTCGCTCGTCGCGAGGTTGTTGGGTCCAGCGCAGCCTTGGCGAGCTTCTGATCGCTACCCGGGTGATTGCGGCGAGCGAGGGCGTACGTTGCCTCAAGACGCACGTTGCTGTCTGGGTGGGCCTCGGCGGCAAGAAGAAGCTTCTCTGCCGCGTCTCCTGGAATGAAAGCCAGCGCCAAGCACGCGGAGACCGCGTCACTGAACTCCTCTTCGTTCTTCGACTCGATGAAGCGTCGCAGTTTGTCGAGGTGATCGGCTCCAGGGTGCTTCTTGAGCGTGCCCGCAAGCGCCAGTTGGTTGGCGAGATCGAGCACTGCGATCGCTCTGAAGTCAGAGTACGCGATGACAGGAGCCAGGGCTGGGAAAAGCACATCGACGTACGGCGTCTTCGGGTTGATTGCACCGAGCGCAACGGAGACCATGAAGCCCGTCGGCCCGCCCTCCCCTCTTAGCGTCTCGACGATGAACGTCAGACCTTCCTTCGACCCCGAAGCGCAAGGATCTTGAGCGCAAAGGGTTTCTCGTCGTCACCGAGCTTCGCGTACGTGTTGATGATGGCCTTCGTGCCGTCCTTCTTGAACTCCGCTCGGGCCGGCTCTCCTTTGCAGGACTGAATCACGGCGAGCAGCGAGTGCTTGGGCCGCAGGTACACGCCCTTGATCGGCTTAACGTCCCTCGACAACGCAGCGAGGATCGCGTCTGCATCTGCGGCTGAGTTGGCGCCTCGACTGTCCAGGGCCTTGGCTGCGGCACTTGCCTTTTCGCCATCGCTACCAAAGAGCTGCTCAATGAGCTCCTGCATGCGTGGCCCCGAACGTTCGCCGGCCCTAGGAACCTCGGCTGCGCCAGCCTCAAGGCGGTGGACAACGAGCCCCATCAAACAGGCGAAGCACACGGCCCCAAGCGGTCTAATTCTGGTCATCTGCACCAGCATTACCCTAAGGCCACACACGCGCAGCACTTAGCTGGGCGATGCGGCCGCGCCAGGTAGCCCTTGTCTGCTCTCTGAGGCCAACACACGTTAAGAGTGCGCGATGGACTCGCCGACCGACAGCGTGACCGCACCGTGGACGCAGCCTGCCGAAGCGGTGGTCGCCGCGCTGAAGAGCGACGCTCAGCGGGGGCTCGCCTCGGCCGAAGCGAAGGCGAGGCTCGCCCGCTTCGGGCCCAACGAGCTGCGCGTCGACAAAGGCCCGCCAGCGTGGAAGCGCGTGCTCGCCCAGTTCAAAGACGTGCTGGTGATTCTCCTGCTCATCGCGACGGCGATCTCGTTCGCGCTGTGGCTGCACGAGCGCGAGTCGCCGCTGCCCTACGAGTCCATGGCGATCCTCGCGGTGGTGCTGCTGAACGCGACCCTCGGCTTCATTCAGGAGTCGCGCGCCGCCTCGGCCGTCGCTGCGCTGCGCAAGATGTCTGCCGCGCGTGCCCACGTGGTGCGCGACGGCGAGCGCCGCGACGTCGACGCGCGCGAGGTCGTGCCGGGCGACGTCATCGTCATCGAAGAGGGCGACACCATCGCCGCCGACGCGCGGCTGCTGCGCTCGGCCGCCCTTCACACCGCCGAGAGCGCGCTCACCGGCGAGAGCCTGCCCGTCGCGAAAGAGGCCGCTGCGCTCGAGGGCGCCGCGACGGTCGGCGACCGCCACAACATGGTGTTCAGCGGCACCGCGGCGACCAGCGGCCGCGGCAAGGCCGTGGTCGTCGCCACCGGCATGCAGACCGAGATGGGCCACATCGCGGGGCTGCTCAAAGAGACCGTGGCCGAGGTCACTCCGCTGCAGCAAGAGCTCGACCGCGTCGGCAAGCTGCTCGCGAAGATCGTCGTCGTCATCGCAGTGGTGATGATCGGCACCATCATCGTCATCGAGAAGCTCGCGACCTTCTCGGCGATCTTCGACGCGCTGATTCTCGGCGTCGCCCTCGCGGTCGCCGCCGTGCCCGAAGGGCTGCCTGCGGTGGTGAGCGCGGTGCTCTCGCTGGGCGTGCAGCGCGCGGCGAAGCGCAACGCCATCGTGCGGCGGCTCGCGGCGGTCGAGACGCTGGGCTCGGCGAACGTCATCGCCTCGGACAAGACCGGCACGCTGACGCGCAACGAGATGACCGTGCGCGTCGTGGTGACGGCGAGCGGTCGCGCCGCGCTGCACGGCATCGGCTACGCGCCCGACGGAGCCGTCACCCGCGACGGTGGTGGCGCCATCGACGGCCCCTTTCAGATCGAGCTCGAGCGCGCGCTCGCTGCGGCCTCGCGGGCGAACAACGCGATTCTCCGCAAAGAGGCCGGCGCGTTCACCATCAGCGGCGACCCGACCGAGGCCGCGCTGCTCGTGGCTGCGAAGAAGGCCGGGCTCGACGAGGCCGCGCTCGCGGCGCGCTTCGAGCGGCTGGCCGAGGTGCCGTTCACCTCCGAGCGAAAGCTGATGAGCACCCTGCACTCGGACGCCGAACAGCAAGAGCGCATCATCTCGCTCACCAAGGGCGCCCCCGACGTGCTGCTCGCCCGCTGCACGCGAGAGCTGGTCGGCGCCGAGCCGCGCGCGCTGACCGCAGAGCGCCGCGCCGAGCTCTTGCGCCTGAACGAGGGGCTCGCCGGCGAAGCGCTGCGCACGCTCGCGGTCGCGGTGCGCATCTTCCCCCGGGCGGCGTTCGACCTCGACGCGGTCGACGAGCGCATCGAGTCGGAGCTCACCTTTCTCGGCCTCTTCGGCATGATCGACCCGCCTCGCGCAGAGGCGAAGGCGGCCGTGGCGCTCGCGCGCGCCGCGGGCATCAGGCCCATCATGATCACCGGTGACCACCCGGTGACCGCGAGCGTCATCGCGAAAGAGCTGGGCATCATCGACGACGGCCGCGCGCTCTCGGGCGCCGAGCTCGGCGCGCTCGACGACCAGGCGCTCGACGAGGCCGTGCAGCGGTACTCGGTGTTCGCGCGCGTCAGCCCCGAGCACAAGCTGCGCATCGTGAAGGCCCTGCGGCGAGGCGGAGCGATCGTCGCGATGACCGGCGACGGCGTGAACGACGCTCCGGCGCTGAAGACGGCCGACATCGGCATCGCGATGGGCATCACCGGAACCGACGTCGCGAAAGGCTCGGCCGACATGGTGCTCGCCGACGACAACTTCGCCACCATCGTGGCGGCCGTCGAAGAGGGCCGCGCGATCTACGCGAACATCCGCAAGTTCCTCCGCTACCTGCTGGCGTCGAACCTGGGCGAGGTGATGACCATGTTCTTCGGCGTCGTGCTGGCCGGGCCCTTGGGGCTCAAGGCGGCCTCGACCGACGCGGTGGTGCTGCCGCTGCTCGCGACCCAGCTCTTGTGGATCAACCTGGTGAGCGACGGCGCCCCCGCGCTCGCGCTCGGCGTCGACCCGCCCGAGCCCGGCGTGATGCGCGTGCCGCCGCGGCCGCGCACCGAGGGAGTCATCACTCCGCGCATGTGGGCCAGCACCGTCTTCATCGGAGCCATCACCGCCATCGGCACCCTGGGGGTGCTCGACTCGTGCCTGCCGGGCGGGCTCATCGAGGGCACCGGCACCCTGCGCTACGCCCAGACCATGGCGTTCAACACCGTCGTGCTCGCGGCGATGTTCACCGTGTTCAATGCCCGCAGCGACGAGCGCAGCGCGTTTCGCGGCATGTTCGACAACCTCTGGCTGTGGGGCGCCGTGGGGCTGTCGCTGCTGCTTCAGGTGGCCGTCATCTACGTGCCGTTTCTGCAGGCCGCGTTCAACACGGTGAGCTTGAGCCCGCGAGACTGGCTCGTCTGCGCGGCCGTCGGCAGCTCGGTGCTGTGGCTGCGCGAGCTCAGCAAGCTCGTCATGGGGGCGGTCACCCGGGGTTCGCCCCGCTCGTGAGAGAGCCCGGCAGGGCTCGTCGGCCAGGCGCAGCGAATGCGACGTCTCTCCTGAATCCCGCTTGTCTCGACCACTGTCGCCGGTTAGGTGCGTGGCGCCCACCGCATGCCCGATTCGACCCTGACCCGCTCAGCTGATCAGACGTCGCTGTTCGCGAAGCTCTTCGAAGACTCGTTCGAGCCCCAGTTCGTGTGGACGATGGAGCCTGGGCACCGCATCGTGCTCTGGAACCCCGCGGCCGCCCGCCTGTACGGCATCACGCCCGATGCCGCGCGGGGGCAAGACCCCCGTCTGCTGCTGGCGACCGAGCCCGAGGTCCCCTGGGCGACGGTCGACGCCGCGCTCGCCTCTGCCGGCGAGTGGCGCGGAGACCTGCGGCAGCGCACCGCTGCCGGCACCGACCGCATCATTCAGACCGCGATGCGCGTGCTGAAGCAGCCCGACGCGAAGCCCCTCGTGCTCGAGACCGGGCGTGACATCACCGGGCAGCTCGAGGCCGAGAGCCGCCTGCGCGTGGCGCTCGAGGCTGCGCGCACCGGCATCTGGGAGTGGTCGGTCGCGGACCAGACCCAGTACTGGTCTGCCGAGCTGCTCGCGGTCTTCGGCCTCACCCGTGAGACCCAGCCCACGACGCCGTCCGCGTTCTTCGCGCTCATTCATCCCGATGACCGGGCGGGCGCCGAGGCCGACATGCGCGGCAGCTTCGCCGCCGGCCGCCCCGTCAACTGCAGGTTCCGCATCGTCCGCCCGGACGGTGCGACGCGTTGGATTCACAGCTTCGGCGTCTGCCAGAACTTCAACGGCAAGCTGCACCGCGTGGTCGGAGTTTCGCGCGACATCACCGAAGAGGTCGACGCTGCACGCGTGCTGCGCGAGAGCGTCGAGCGCGCGCGGGCGACCGCGGCCGAGCTGACCAGCGTGATGAACACCGTACCGGCAGCGGTGTGGATCTCGCGCGACCCGGGCTGCCTCGAGATCATCGGCAACCCCGCGGGTCACGCCATGCTGCGCGCTCCAGTGGGCGTGAACCTCTCGAAGAGCGCCCCGGCGACGCCCCAGGCGCAGAACTTTCGCGTCTTCCACGACGGCCGCGAGCTCGCTGCGCACGAGCTGCCGATGCAGACCGCGGCCCGAGAGAACCGCGAGGTGCGCGGCTTCGAAGAAGAGCTGCGCTTCGAAGATGGGCACTCGATTCACGTCATCGGCAGCGCCGCGCCGCTGCTCGACGACGCAGGGCGGCCGCGGGGTGCGGTCGCCAGCTTCGTCGACGTGACCCCGATCAAGCGCGCGCACGAGCAACTGCTCGAGGCGGCCCGCCGCAAAGACGAGTTCCTCGCGATTCTCTCTCACGAGCTTCGCAACCCGCTGGCGCCGATTCTCAGCGCGGCGCAGCTGATGAAGCTGCGCGGCGACGTGGCCTCGCCCAACGAGCGTGAGGTGATACTGCGTCAAACCCATCACCTGATTCGCCTGGTCGACGACCTGCTCGACGTCTCACGCGTCACCAGCGGGAAGATCGTGCTCCACAAAGAGCCCGTCGACCTCGCCGTCGTCGTCGCCAACGCGGTCGAGGCGACTGCGCCGCTGTTCGAGCTGAGGCAGCACCGGCTCACCGTGTCGGCACCCGGCGACGCCCTCACCGTCAATGGAGACGCCGTGCGCCTCACGCAGGTCGCCTCGAACCTGCTCAGCAACGCCGCGCGCTACACGCCCCCTGGCGGCAGCATCGAGATCGCCGCCTGGCGCGAGGGCGGCGAGGCGATGCTGCGGGTAGCCGACAACGGCGACGGCATCGACGCGGCGTTTCTGCCGCGCATCTTCGAGATGTTCGTGCAGGGAGAGCGGGGGCGCGATCGGGCCGAGGGGGGCCTGGGCCTCGGCCTCGCGCTGGTCCAGAGCCTCGTCGCGCTGCACGGAGGCTCGGTGGCGGCGGAGAGCGGGGGCAAGGGCCGCGGCAGCGTCTTCACCGTGCGATTGCCGGCGAACGACCTGGCGCGAACGGCTCGCGTCGAGGCGAGCGCGACAGCGGCGCCGTCGCCGACGCGGCAGGCGCGAAGGCTGTTGCTCGTCGACGACAACGTCGACGCGGCCGAGCTGCTGTCGGCGCTTCTCTCGGAGTCAGGCTACGACGTGCGTGTCGCCCACCACCCGAGCCAGGCGCAAGAGGTCGCTGACCAGTTCGCGCCGCAGGTGGCGCTGCTCGACATCGGCCTGCCGGTGATGGACGGGCACGCGCTCGCGCGCTCGCTGCGCGAGAGGCTGGGCGCGCAAACGCCGGTGTTGATCGCGCTGAGCGGCTACGGCCAGCCCGAAGACGTGCGCAAGAGCGTCGAGACCGGCTTCGCGCACCACCTGGTAAAGCCGGTCGACGTCGACCGCCTGCTCGCCACGCTCGAAGCGCTGCTGCCGGCGGGCTGAGCTCTCTCGACCGGCGCTCGATGTTCCGTGCTCGACGAAGACGAGCGCCGCTACGGAGCTTCAGTGGGGAGTTGGAAAGAGCTGAAGCCGGGCGGGCTTGCGGCGACGGGCGGCGCGGGGCTGCGCGAGCTCAGCAAGCTCGTCATGGGGGCAATCGCTGAGAAGGCGTCGTAGGCCTGCATGCCCACAGGCCGATGCCAATCGCCATCAACAGACACTGCGCGATCATCTCGGGCTGGGTGAGCAGAAACACGTCGACGCCGAGGAGCTCGGGGCGCATGTAGACCAGGCCCTCGAGGTTGCTCGGGCTCGGAGCCGCCGCTGCCAGGTGGAGCATCACGAAGAAGACCCCGAAGAGCACCGCCAGCCGCCTCCGTGGAGCATGGGCGCTCAGGGCTTCTCGGAACGGCAGCAGCACGATCGCGATCAGCAGGGCCCGAGCGAGCAGAATCGGAACCTGCCACCGCGTCACGTGAGCCCACTGCTCGGGGTTCGCCTCGCTCCTGAGGAACGCCGCGAAGACCGCGTGGTCACCGACGTAGAAGCGCTTCGTCAGGAGCAGATACGCGAGCCCGCCCGAGATCAGGTAGGCGGCGACCGAGATGAGTGTGGCCTTGCCCACGAACCGCACGACGTTTCCAGTGCTCACGCGCCGACTCCCTTCAGCTTGACCCGCTTCGGCTTGGCAGATTGAGGCCCCCGGGGACAGAAGAACTCCGCGAGCGGTGACACGGGAGCCACGGGCAGGCGTGGCCGTTCGTCGCCGGCTGTGGTCGAGTGCGGCGGGTGAAGCGCGCGCCGGTTCCGCTCTCGGCGTTCTTCGCGGGCCGCCCGCAGGCGCGCCGCGTGTTCACCATGGTCGCGCGCGCGGTGAGAAGCGCGGGCCGCTCGACGCGACGGGTGACGCGCAGCCAGATCGTGTTCGAGGCAGAGCGGGCGTTCGCGTGGGCCTGGTGTCCCGACCGCTGGCTTCGCGGCCCCAGCGCCCCGCTGGTTCTGTCCATCGCGCTGCCGCGGCGCGACCGCTCATCGAGGTGGAAGCAGGTCGCCCGGCCGACTCCGAAGCGCTGGGTGCACCACCTCGAGCTGTATGCCGCAGAGGACATCGACGCGCAGGTGCGGCGCTGGCTGGTCGAGGCCCGGCGTTCTGCAGCGACCGTTACCTGGAACGAAGCTCAATCTCGGAGCTGCGGACGTCCACGAATTCAGGCTTCGTTTCCGGCTTCGACACGGCGACCTGCGTCATGAAGCGAAAGGTCCCGACGCCGACCGACGCTGGCAGATGACGGGTCTCCGTCGCTGTCCCGACTGGCCCCAGCGACTGCAGCGAAGCGACGCAGCTCTGGTCTGCCTCAGCCACGAAACTCCAGGCACCTGCTTCGTCTTTTCGTTCGAGAGGAGAAGCACAAAGACTGTACGCAAGAGTCTCAGTGTTGCCATTGCGAAGAATGAGCTTCACGTCGACGCCTGCGGCACCCACGTCGTAGGCACGCGAATCGGTATCGAACTCGACGCCACCCAAGCATCCAGAGAACGCCACCATCGCCACGACGAGCCTGCTCATCTGAATGCCCCTCTCGAAACGCGGTGCTCGACTTATATCCGGCGTCGGGGCGCTCGAACAGAAACCTGCGTGCGGTGGGTCGTACAGCCCTGCGCCCAAAAAGCAGAAGGCCGGTGGGCTCCTCAGCATCGGCGGCGACGCCGGTGATCGAAGCCGGTCGCCTCGTCAACCTCGCTGGTGCCCCGTGGTCCTGCTCGTGTTCTTTTTGGTCCTGGACGTGGGAGCCGGCGCTTCGGCCGGCTTCTCGCCCGTGGCTGCGGCCGTGGCGTTGATCATCGCGTCGACAGCCGCGTCATCGCCCGGTGCCGCAGCAGGTGCCTGCGCTTGCGCGGAGTCGACGCTCACCGAGCCGTCTCCGGTGTCGCCACCATCGGCCGTGTTCGGAGCCCCGACATCCGAGACATCGGCTGCTGGAGCTGCGGCGCTCGCGGGTTGAGTGGGTGCGGCCTCTGCGGGAGCCGCCGCCGCGTCCGCAGGTGTGGCCGCCGGCGCAGCGGGTGGTGCTGCGTCGGCCACCGCGGGTGGTGCTGCGTCGGCCACCGCGGGTGGGGTTGCAGCCGGTGAAGCAGCGGCCGCGGGGGCCGGCGTGGCCTCTGCCGGGGCGTTTGGCGGCGACGCAGCAGTCGAATCGGCCACGGGCGCGTCCGCCGCCGCGGGCACAGAGGGGGTCGCGACCGGAGTTGGCGCAGCAGGCGCCGCCGGTGCCGCAGGCGTGGCGGTCTGAGGAGCAGTCGCGGTGGAGGTGTGATGCCCGCCGTGGTGCCCCGCGGCGTGGAGCTCGAGATGCGGGGCCTCTTTCTCCACGTTCGACGTGATGGGCTTGGCGCCCTCGGTGCCGTAGAGGTCTCGCTGGGGCACCTGCGGGGCGGAGGCGCTGTGAGTCCACGTGTTCATCAGCGCCGAGCTCGCCTGCGCGGGCTTCTTCGCGGCGGGCGCTCGAGTGTGCGCGTGACTCGCGTGCGGCGGCGGCACTTCGCGCACGTGCACGACCACCTTGAACGAGTCCTGCGAGCGGCCATCGGCGAGGCCGTACTCGTGATAGGCCACCTGCTCGCGCGACCCATCGGCATGCTGACGCACCAGGGTCATGTCGGTGAAGACGAGCCCGTTGCGTCCCTGACCGCTGACGTTCACGCGGTCGCCTGCGTTGGGGCCAGAGGTGACCACCGCCTCGCTCGCAGCATTCGCTGGTGGCGGAGGCTGACCGGCGTCGAGCGGCTGAGCGAGCGCAGTGGCCGACGGCAGCGCGGCGAGGGTCGCCAACCCCGCGGCGGTCTTCTGCACGAGGCTGCCGTGGTGAGCCGTGAGCTTCGGGAATCGGGCGGTCATGTCGTGGCCCCTCAGCGCCCGCCGAAGGTGTAGCCGGCCTTCCAGGCGCGGTAGACGTCGACGAACTCCTCGGGCGGCAGATCTCCGTTGTCGCGGTCGCCGCTCTTGCCACCGTCCATGCCCTTCGCCCCGTGCACTGCGTCGCGGAAAGAGGGGTTGGTGCGGTACGCGCGCTCGGCGGACTTCAGCTCACGGCGCTCACGGCGCTTCTCGGCGGTGCTCTTGTCCGACTCGTTGTAACGAATGCGAATGCCCGGCAGCCCCTTCGCGTCGCGGTCGGCGAAGCTGCTCATCTCGGTCTTGTAGTTCGGGAGCTTGAGCGAGAAGGCGCCGTTCGGGTTGAGCAGCGTCGAGAGCGGCGCGCCGACCTGCTGCGAGAGCTGCTGGGCAGTCTTGACGAGCCCCTGATCCATGGACTTCTTGATGGCGGCGCTCAGCCGCCGGAGCTGGACGACGCTCGGGTCGTCGGCCGATACACCGGCTTTTACGGCGCGGTCTGCGGCGCTGCGCGAACCGACCCAAGCGCCGAGCACGCTGCTGATGGCGACGACACCGGTCACCACGCCGGCGGCCGCCATCGCCGTCGCGCACACCTCGGGCTGCACCGCGCAGCCGATGCCCGCCGCCACCTGCGCCGCCTGCGCCGCGTGGGCCGTCTTCGTGCTGCCGACGAACTTGTCGTCGTGGAACAGGAGCTTTCTCGCCTGAGCCGCTTCCCGCGCGCCCGCGGGCGACTGCGCGGCCTCCCTCGCCAACGCCTGCTTGATCAGCGTGTCAGGGTTTACCTTTCGGTGAGAAGTCGTGACGGGCTCAGTCGCCATTGGGGTTGCTCCGGGTGTGGTGCCGACGGGACATCCGGCGGTCTCGAAAGCTGAGAGACCCGACCCCGAAGAACGCTGCACCGCGTGGCACCGGTGGTGCCGTTTGCGAAGAAACCCGTAGCGAAATCAGCAGAGTGAAAGCGCAAAAAAAAGCCGGGGAGCAGCAGGACCTGACCGAACCGGGCCGCCGTCGCGAACGAGACCCAGAACGAGCGGGTTGGCCCCTAATCCCAGCTCGCGAGATCTTCGAGCGTGACGGAGTTGGTCCAGGTCGCCGTCGGGCGGTCACGTTGATCGACCCGGTACCGGGTGCCCGTTGCTCCACCGGCGCCGTCGGGCACCGAAACCCACTCCGAGAACGTCGCTGACGAGAGGCGGAACTGCCCCCAGGGCCTCGCGCCGTCGAAGAGCTCGAACGCGATGGCCGGACCCGGCCTGCACGACGCGCCGAGATCGCGGCAGGCGTCTGCGGTGGAGCGAAAGATCACGCAGCGAAGCCGGCGCGTCGACAGCACGGGACCCGCGGTGCCGGGCACCAGCAAGCCCGGTGCGAACCTCGCTTCGGGCCCGCCCAGGGGGATCACCTGCGCGCGCAGGTCGACAGGCGCGCGCGACCCGCTGCAGTCGTAGAACGGCCGTGCCAGCAGCTCGCGTTCATTCTCTCTCGCGTCGGCCTCGCTGGCCTCGATGCGCGGGCCGTCCAGGACGCCGCCCTGTGAGGGTCGCGTCGCAAACACCAGGTAGCCTCGGTGGCCGCTCTCGCCCCAGAACCGAACCGCCACCAGCTCTTCGACCTCTGCAGGTCCGGGCAGGCCGCGGTCCCAAGTCACCCCACTGTCACTCTCGAGCACGCGCGGAAAGCTCGGCCCTGCGATGTCGGCGGCTGCCCCCGCATCGGTGACGCCCGAGGCGCTGGGGCACCCGCACAGTCCCAAGACGAGCACCGTAGCCCACCGCGCGCGCGAGTCAGCCGCCATGGCGTGCATTTGCCACACCCGCTCGGGACCAATCCAGCTGAAGAAGGTGCTCGTGCGGCGCGCCGATGAAGGCGCTCATCGACTGCGCGCTCGCCTGAGTCGTCGGCTGTATGGAAGCACCCATCGTGAGCCGGTTCGGCTAGGTTGTGTCGCGTGCACGTCCTGCTGGCAATGCTCATCATTGCCGCGGCTCCCCAGAAGCTCGCCGCGGTCGGCTTCTCACACGCGAACGTCGCCGAGTCGGTTGCAGAGGTCGCGTCGGACCACTTCGCGCAGCAGCTCTCGGGTCAGGGCTTTCGGGTCGTCACCGCGAAAGAGCTCGCCGCGCTCATCGGCATCGAGCGGCAGAAGCAGCTCCTCGGCTGCGCCGACAGCGACAGCTCGTGCCTCGCCGAGCTCACCAACGCGCTGGGCACCGACGCGCTGGTCACCGGCTCGATCGGCCGGTTCGGCGCACGCTTCACCGTGAACATCAGGGTGACCGCCGCGACCGACGGTGCGGCGCTCGCCGTCTTCTCGTCCGAGGTCGGCAGTGAAGACGAGCTGCCCGCGACGCTCTCGCGCGCCGCCGCTGACATCGCCGGCCAGCTGCGGCCGCGGGCGGTCGCTCCGCTCAGCCAACGCATCGGCATCGGCGCTGGGTTCGGCGTCTCGCTCGCGATGCTGATCGCCTCGGGCATCTGCCTCGCCCTCACCGCCTCGGCCTGGAGCCGGCTCACCTCGGGCGTGCAGCCCGCCGAGAGCGCCTTCCGCGATCGCGTGCTCGGCGAGAGCCTGCAGACGCCGGGCTGGGCGCTGCTCGGCCTCGGCCTCGGCGGCGTGCTCGTCACCAGCATTGTTGTGCTCGCGCTCGGAGAAGCCCGATGAAGCGCCTGCTCGTCGTCGCCGCGCTCGCCACGAGCGCGTGCAAGTTCGGCGACGCCCTCGACGAGTACTGCCGCAAGGCCGGCACCTGCACCTGCACCGAGGGCGTCTGCTGCCTCGAGGGCGGCCAGTCGTGCACCGACGAGAAGTGCTGCCATGGCACCTGCACCGCAGGCGTCTGCCCGCGCGCGCCCACCGGAGCCGGCGGAGGCACCGCGGGCGGAGTCGGCGGAGGCTCTATGGCTGGGGGTTCCGCAGGCGGAGGTTCCGCAGGCGGAGGTTCCGCAGGCGGAGGTTCCACGGGTGGAGGCGCCGCGGGAGGCAGCGTCATCACCGACCCTGACTACGACGGCGGCGCGTACGGGCTCCCAGTTCCGTTCTGTACGCCGTCAGCAGACGCGGGCACGCGGCACGCAGCGAGCTTCGAGAGTTGCTGCCGCGACTACGAGTGCGACACCGGCCAGTGCCTCGGCTTTCCCAACGCCGGCGCCGGAAGGCGATGCACTCCACGAACGAAGCTCGACCTCAACCAGCACTGCGGAGACGAGACCGACTGTCGCTCGGACCTGCCCCTCGTCTGCGACCTGATTCATGACGCCGGGGTTTGCGTCGGCACGTTCTACGGGACCATCGGCGACGGCAACAGCTGCACCCCTGCGCCGCCGGCGAGCGCCGAAGAGCATGGCTGCAACTTCAGCCCCGGCACCTGCGGCCTGCCGGGCACGATCATCGACCCCGGGTCTCGCAGCTGGCCCTGCTGCTACGACCGCTTCAGCGACGGTGGGCCGGCCGACTGCCGCGCGCTGTTGCCCGATGGCGGCGCGTACCCCGGCACCGGCACGTGCTACTGCAACGCGGGCGGCGGCTGCGGCGCGACGCGCCGCTACACCTGCCCGCTATGACGCTGCTCACGGCTCGACCGTCTTGAGTCACACGGTCGGCCTTCTCGTCGACCAGCGAGATATGAATGCCGGTGGTGCCCTGATCGATCGCGAGCACGTGACGTGTCTGTCCAGCGAGGTGGCGTACGGCGAGCTTCGAGATCGTCCGAGCGACCCGCACCGTTCTCGCCGCGGCGACTGCCCCGGTATGCTGCACGCATGATGACCGGCGCCTGCGCATGCGGAGCAGTTCGATACGAGGTGACCGGCGAGGCCACGAAGGTGACCTACTGCCACTGCTCGAAGTGCCGTCGCTGGCACGGGCACATCGGCGCGTACTCCGCCGTCGACCGCGCGGGCTTTCGGCTCATCGAGCAGCGCGGCCTCAAGTGGCACGCGGTGAACCCGACGGTAAAGCGCGGCTTCTGCGGCGAGTGCGGCTCGAGCCTCTTCTGGGACGAAGACCGAGACGCGAAGATGGGGTTCTGCCCAGGCACCCTCGACGAGCCCACCGGCCTCGAGTCGAAAGCCCACATCTACGTCGCCAGCAAGGGCGACTACTACCCTCTCGCCGACGACGGGCTGCTGCGCCTTCCCGAGTTCAAGTGACCTGGCGGCGGCGACGCATCTTCGGGTGTACGTGGTGACAGGGGCCTTCTTTCTTTGGACACCCGAATTACTCGGTAAGTCCTGTCGCGGGGGGCGCGATAGCGCACATACCTGCGAAAGAACCCATCGAGATCTGCCTGGGCCGGCACGGTGGGCCACCGCTCTGCGACCTCGGGCGCTGACGGCTACCGGGCGGTGGCCCCGCGCTCAGGGACGAAGGTCCACGACTTGCCGACAGCCTGGCAGTACCGCACCAGCGTGGAGATCTTCACGTCCGCCCCGGACTCCAGCTTCGACACGACCGAGGCTGACGTTCCCATCAACGCCGCCACCACGGTCTGGCTGAGCCCCAGCTTTTCCCTCTGGGCGGCAAGCTCACGGGCAGCCTTACGGCGGAACCCGGCCTCGTCGACCAGTCGAGGGAAGCTCGGGTTCCGCTTGGTACGCGCCGCGACAAGCTCGTCTACGAAGTCTCGGGCCATGACAACCTCCTGTTCTCAAATGGTATTGCGGAGGCGCCATATCGTCAACGCTATGGCGAGAACGCCATCAAAGACCCCTACTTCCGTTGCTTTCTGCGCGCTCTCCAGTCGCTCAGGCGCTTCTCCGCCAGCTCCAGCTCCTGCTTGGGAGCCTTCTGGGTCTTCTTGACGAAGGCGCTCAGGGACAGCAGGACCTGACCGAACCTGGCCTCCGTCGCGAACAAGACCCGGAACGAGCGCGTTGGCCCCTCGGCCTTCACCTCGTAGAGGTCACCCCGGAGGTGCTTTGCAGCGACGAGCCCCTCGGCTGAGACCTCCTTCATCGCGGCCACAACCTCGGCCAGCTCCTCATCAGTCAGCTCTTCGAGGAAGTCGCGAACGGGCCGGCCACCGGCAGCGGTTCGGTAGTCGCGCCAGCGGCGACGACGCCTGCGAGTGGGCCTTGGCCGTGCTTCAGTCACGTCTGATGCCTCTCAGCCCGTTGCCTGCAGACCCAGCTGCCAAAGCCATCGGCTGGACGCTTCGTTGGACCTGCTGGCTCGCTGCCGAGCACATTGAGAGTATTCAGGAGCCTGAGAAGCCCGACGTGAACCGCCCATGACGACCAAGGCCACCCCGCCTGCCTCCGCCGCAACCTCGGCCCCCGGCGGCGCCGATGCATTCGCCGTTGAGTATGTGAACCGCCGATCGCTCCCGGTGATGCTAATCGACGAACGACGCTTTGGGTCCGACGAAGGCTTCGCCCCAGGAGAAGAGAGGGTCCTCTGGGCCGGAGTTCTGACCACCGCCGGCGAGTTGGTGTCGAGGGCTACCTGCGGGAGCTGCTGACCACCCTCGACACCGACCCCCAGCATGCCCGCGAGCTGCTCCAGCGCCACCTCGGCGACGTGATGCTGACCCAGGTCGGCGAAGGCCGCGACCGGCACTACCACGCCAGCACCGCCTTCCACCTGTCGGCCTGCCTGCAACGGGCCGGGCCCTGCGGCCCTGGCCCCTCAAACGCTACGACCCCGGTCCTTGTGGGGACCGAGGTCGCAGGTAACTGATGTTGCGGGGGCGCGATGCCCCCATTTCCGAGTACCTCGATCGCCCTGAACGCCAGGGTTCCAACCGGCCACATCCACGCGAAGAGGGTTCAAGGTAGCAGCCCCAAACGGGCAGCGTCATCTCCAGCCAGATAACCCTCTTGCCCCATACCCTTCCAGGCCGGAAAGCCGAGCCGCTCGCTCGCGATTGGCCTTGCCCGCTGCGAGCTTGACCGCGGTCAAGGGTCGCTCCGGCTCGAGCGGAGTACCTCTGGCGAGTGCGATGGGCGCGTGCGCGACGTTCGATCTCTCCGAGGCCTGCCCGCTGCGCTGCGCACACTGCTACTTCTTCGCGCACCCTCCGGAGCCCGGCGCCCTCGCCCTCGAGACGTACCTCGCGCGGCTTGTTCGGCTTCGCGATGCCTACCGCCTCACCACCGCGCTGTGGCTGGGCGGCGAGCCGCTCCTGAAGCCGGAACTCCTCGTCCGCGCGGCCGGGCTCTTCTCGCGCAACGCCGTGGTCACCTCGGGCCTCCTGCCGGTGCCTGACGACCTCGACGCCAGCCTCCTCGTCTCGATCGAAGGCCTCGAGCCCGAGCACGACCGACTCCGCGGCCGCGGCACGTACCGGCGCGTGCTCCGCCGTCTGCCCCAGCTGCGGGAGCGCGGCTTCGCCGTGCAGCTGACGCTCACCGCGCTCACCCTCGCCGCCATCGACGGCCTGCCGCAGCTCGTCGCCGAGACGGGCGCCACCGGCGTGCTCGTCGGCTTCTTCACCGGCGGCGAGCCCTCGCCCTTTGCCGTGAGCGGCCCCTCCCGCAGCCGCGCCGTCGACCGGCTGCTCGAGCTCAAGAGGACGGAGCCCGGGCTCGTGCTCAACCCGACCGCCAGCCTCGAGCTGCTCCGGCGGCGGGGAAGCCTCGCTGCGCAGTGCCCGTACCGCAGTCGCGATCTCGCGTTCGACGTGCGGCTGCACCGGAAGGCGCCGTGCACCTACGGCGCCGCGGCAGACTGCGCCACGTGCGGCTGCCCGGTGCTCGCGATGCGGGCGGCGATGGAAGCCGGCGACCTCGCCAGCGGCGAGCTGCTGCGCACCCTGTTCAAGCCCCGCGCCCATGCGTGAACGTTCCCGCGCGATCGGTGTGTGGCTGCTGGCGCTCGCGGCGCTGATGGTCGGGCAGGTGCTGCTCGGCGGCATCACGCGGCTCACCGGCTCGGGGCTGTCGATCACCGAGTGGCGGCCGGTGACCGGCGCCGTGCCGCCACTGACCGCCGAGGCCTGGGAGGACGCCTTCGCGGCCTACCGGCGGATTCCCCAGTTCGAGCGCGTGAACCCGCACTTCACCCTCGCCGACTTCAAGCGCATCTATTTCTGGGAGTGGCTGCACCGCCTGTGGGGCCGCCTCCTCGCGCTGTGCTTCCTCGCCCCGCTGCCCGTGCTCTGGCGCAGGGGCCTGTTGCGCCGCCGGCTGCCGGGGCTTGCGGCGCTCCTGGCACTCGGCGCCAGCCAGGGACTGCTCGGGTGGTTCATGGTCGCGAGCGGCCTCACCGAGCGCGCCTACGTCAGCCACATGCGCCTCGCCCTGCACCTCGGAGCGGCGGTGATCCTGCTCGGCACCACCCTCTGGCTCGCGCTGGGCGAGCTGGCCCCGGCGCCATCAGGACGGCGTGCGCGCGCACCGAGGGTGCTGCTCGCGCTGCTCGGCATCCAGCTCGTCTACGGCGCCTTCATGGCCGGCCTGCACGCCGCACCCGCCGCGCCGAGCTGGCCGACCATCAACGGCCGGTGGCTCCCGCGCGAGACCTTCGCTTCGGTCGAGGCGCTCACCGATGATCCGCTCACCGTGCACGTCGTCCACCGCTACCTCGCCTACCTGCTCTGCGGGCTGGTGGTGGCGGAGTGGCTCGTCAGGCGTCCCGGCACGCCGCCGCCCGTGCGCCACGCTCCGCTGATCGCCGTCGCGGTGCAGGTCGCGCTGGGGGCGGTCACGGTGCTCGCGGCGAGTGCGCCGGCGCGCTTCCTTCCCCTGGCACTCGCACACCAACTGGGCGCGATCGCGCTGTTCCTGGCGCTCCTGGTGCTCGCCTACTTTGCGGACGCGGCACCGGCAAGTTGGCGCCAGAACCCGGGGAAGCTCTTGGCGACGCAGTCCCGGTCGTCGAGCCGCAGCGGGCACTGCAGCAGCACGGCGAGCGTCGCCGCCGCCATCGCCAGGCGATGATCTCCGCGCGACGAGCAGGTCAAGGCCGCGGGCGTCGCCGAGGACGGGCAGAGCGTCAGCTCGTCGCCGTCGAGGCGCGTCGCGGCCCCCGCTGCGGCCGCGAGCGCGACGATGCCTTCGAGGCGATCGCTCTCTTTCCCGCGGAGCACGCCGACGCCGCTGAAGATCGACGGGCCGTCGAGCACACGCGAGCGCGGCGAGGGTGGGAATCAGATCGGGCGACGCGGCCGCGGAGGCTCGCAGGCCGCCGCGTGCGACGCCGGTGACACGCACCGTGCCGGAGCCGGCCGGCTCGATGCACAGGCCCACCTGCTCGAGGTGGTCGAGCACCGCAGCATCGGGGTGCCGCCGCCACGGATCCACGCTGCGCACGCGGGCGCCGGTCTTCCAGGCGACGAGCAGCAGGTACCCGAGCGACGACCAATCGCTCGGCAGGTCCGGAACGTCGAGCGGGTGACTTCCGGGCTCGACCATGAGCGCCGTGCCGCGGCGTATGACCGGCACGCCGCAGCGGCGCGCCCAGGCGAGCGTGAGGGCGAGGTAGCCCGAGCTGGTCAGCGGGCCCTCGAGCTCGACTGTCCACGCGCGGCGCTCACGCCGCGCCAGCGTCACGGCCGCGAGCACCAGGCTCGAGGCAAACTGGCTGGAGGCGGCGCCGCTCGCGCGGAACACGGCCCGTTCGGCCCGGCCGGCGCCGCGCACCTCGACCGGCCACGGCGCGCCAGGGGTGAGCTTCAGACCCGCGGGCGCGAGCGCTGCGACGAGCGCCTCGAAGAGCGCCGCGTGTGGCCGCTCCGCGAGGCGCCCGGTGCCGTGGAAGCGCACGTGAGCCCCCTGCCGCGCGGCTGCCTGGGCGAGCAGGAAACGAAATGGCGCGGCGCCATCGCCGCAGTCGATGTCGACGGGGTCGGCGCCTGCGCCCCGCAGCGCGGTGATGCCGGCCTGGACCCGCTCGACGTCCCTCGGCAGATCCGGCCCCGCCGCGCCGACCTCGGCGACCAGCTCTGGCCAGTCGAGCGCGTAGGCCAGCACCAGCGCGCGAATCGCATCGGACTTCGAGATCGGCGGCTCGAGGACCGCGGCGCTCACGGGCGCCTTCCTTCCCGCCACGACGAGAGCAGCCGGCGCAGAGTGAACGCCGGCACCGGGTAGACGCCGGCGCGCCCGATGCGCTCGAGCAGCACCATGCGGTGCCCCGGGTCGGCGGTGCGCTTCTTGTCGGCCGCGAGCAGACGCTGCAGCTGCGAGGCATCGACCTTCGCGAGCGCACGCGCCAGCGCAGACCGCGGCAGCGTCTCTGCCCTCTCGGCGAGCAGCCGCTCGGCCCTCTCTGCTGTGCGCGGAGGCGTGCGGTACATCGCGCGGCCCACGTCGAGCGCCGCCAACATGCCGAGGCCCACCGCGTCGCCGTGCGAGACCCGAAAGCCGGTCGCCGCTTCCACCGCGTGGCCGAGGGTGTGCCCGAAGTTGAGGAGCACGCGCGCGCTCCCCTGCTCGAGCGGGTCCTTGCGGCAGACCTCGGCCTTGATCGCGCGCCCCACGCGCAGCCACTCGAGCACCCCGGGAGCCCGCCGCGCCCACTTGCGGGCCGTCGCGGCGTCGAAGCACAGCACCATCTTCCAGGCCTCGGTCTTCCCCTCGCGCACCTGCCGCGGCGAGAGCGTGTCGAAGAGCTCGGGGCACAGCCACGTCGCTGCTGGCGCGTGAAAGACACCGGCAGCGTTCTTCACCGCCCCGCCGCCGCTGCTGAGGTTCACGGCGCCCTTGCCCCCGATCGACGCGTCGACCGCCGCGAGCAGCGTGGTCGGGATCTGGAGCAGCGGCACGCCCCTCATCGCGAGGTGCGCCGCGACTGTGCAGACGTCGCCCACCGTGCCGCCGCCGAGCACGGCGAGCCAGCCGTGCCGGGTGCGCCCGATCATCTGCTCGAGAATGCGCTCGAGCGAGCGCATCGACTTGAGCTGCTCGCCAGCGGGGACGGCCAGCACGTCGTGCCGCGAGAGGGCCGCGCGCACTTGCGGGTGCAGGCGCAGCACTCTGCGGTCGGCCACCACGAGGGCACGGGGAGGCAGCCAGCGGGCGAGGTGCTCGAAGCGGCCCCAACGTTCGGGCTGCGCGTTCACGACGGCGGCGGCCAGGCGCGAGAGGCGAGGAGGAGATCGGCAAGGCACAAGGACGCCATCGCCTCGACGACGGGCACGGCGCGCGGCGCAATGCACGGATCGTGGCGCCCGCTCCTCGCGAGCTCGCCGATCGACGCCGGCGGTTTGAAGTAGACGCGCGCCTCGATCGGTTCCCCGTTCGAGAGGCCTCCTTGAATGCCGCCGTACGCGCGCGGGCTGGTGTGGAACTTCGAGCCTGGCGCGGCCACCGCGCGGGCCACGTCCGGCAGACCCCACGTGACGCCCGTCACCGCGCCGATCGAGGCGAAGCCGGCAGCGAGTGTGGCCTTGAGCTTTCCGAATACGGGCTCGCCGAGCCCGACCGGCAGGCCCGCGATGCGCACGTCGATCGCCCCGCCGAGCGAGTCGTGAGCCTCGCGCGCCTGGGCGATGAGCGACCCCATGATCGCTGCGGTCGGCGCGTCCGGGCAGCGCGCCACCGCCGCATCGACCTGCGCCCGCGTGACGGTCTGTAGCACCGGGGGACAGATGACGGCCCCCACCTGCGCGACCCAGGCGACGACGCGCAGCTCCGGCAGCGCCTGCGTGAGGAAGGCGTCGGCGACGGCTCCCCCGAGCACGCGCCCCACGGTCTCGCGGCCGCTGGTGCGGCCGCCCCCGCGGTGGTCCCGGTGGCCGAAGCGGGCGCGCCAGACGGCGTCGGCGTGACCCGGGCGATCGGCCGCCGCGAGCGAGTCGTAGTCGGACGGCCGGGCGTCGCGGTTCCACACTACGAACGCGATCGGCGTGCCCAGCGTCTGGCCTTCGAAGACGCCGGACAAGAGCTCCGCGCTGTCAGGCTCACGCCGTGGAGACGCGAGCGCCGAGGCGCCGGGCCTCCTGCGGTCGAGCGACGCCTGCACCTGGGGAAGCTCCAGCCGAACGCGGGCCGGGCAGCCGTCGATGACCGCGCCGAGGGCGGGGCCGTGGCTCTCGCCGAACGTCGTCACGCGGAAGAACCGGCCGAAGGTGTTCAGGCAGCCTCCCAGTGTCGGGCCTGCGCGCGCGCCTGCTCCGCGAACCAGCGTGGCCCGAGCCGCCTCACCCGGGCGCCGCGCTCTGAGAGCGCCGACGCGAGCGGAGTGACCCTCGTGCCGTACGCGATGAGCGCGATCGTCGCGTTCTTCACGTCGAGGCCGCGGGGAGGCTCGAGCGTGGTCGGCCAGGTCCACACCGCGGGCCCGGTGATGACGCGTCGAGCGTCGGTGTGGCGCACGACCTCGAGCTGAACGTGGAGCTCCCGCGCAGCCAGCTTCACGGCAGCAGCAGCGCCGCCGTCGCCGAGGAGCGTGACGTACCGCCCGCCGAGCGCTCGCAGCACCGCGCGCGCGCCGTCGACGTCGGTGTTGAGCCCGTAGTAGCGACCGGCTCGGCGCACCAGCGTATTGACGGCGGGCAGGGCGGCTCCGGCGTAGGCGGCGGCCAGATGCTTGAACGGGCTGGTGACGGCGAGACCCTTGTAGAGCGGGCAGAGCGCGTCGAGCAGTGCTTTGAGGTCCACGTCGGGCGGCAGCTCGATGCGATCGAACGGCTGGCAGTGGGTGCGGGGAGAACGCGAATTTTCGATGCCCACGCCGATGATTCCCAGCCGCGCGCCAGGAGCGCAGGCGCCCCCGGCCCGAACCGCGTCGACCAGCAGGCGCTGCCCCTCGGCCGCCGCCCACGTCGGACCCAGCGTGAGATAGTCGAAGGCGTTCTTGTCAGCGAGCGCCGCGCGGAACGGCAGCGCGAGGGCACCGTCGCCGAGGACGGTGACGCGGCGCTGGCCCACGAGGCGCTCGAGGCGGCGCTGCGTCTCGAACAGCCGCGCCGCGCCAGCGGGTGGGCCCAGCGGCTCGACGTGCTTCACGGCGGCGCAGGCGCTCAGCGGCGCGGCGCGCCACAGCGCCTCGGCGTCGTCCGGCGAGAGCGGCTCGGCGGCGTGGTGCGAGAGGACGGTGCGGCTCGGCTCGAGCGAGAGCTCGGTGGCGCCGCGCACGAACGGCACGTCGCACCAGCGGGCGGCGGCGCGCCACGCCGCGGGGGCAGGCCACCTTCGGGCAGCGGCCAGCAGCGGCAAGCGGCCGGCGAGGGGCGAGAGGTCTTCGCCCTCGGCATGGAGATCGGTGCGCACCTCGAGGGCTCCGGCCCCCCCTCGGCGCGCGCTCTCGGCGAACGCGAGCGCGGCCGCGCCGGTCACGTGCGGCGGCAGCGTCACCACGCGGACCATGCGTCCCTCATTTCCGGCCCGGTCAGCGCGCGCACGGCCTTGCCCAGCGGCACGGTCGGGAAGCGGCGGTGCTCGGCCTCGCGCGTATGCCAGGTGTGGGCGAGCTCTTCGGTGAGCGAGCGGTGCGGCTGCAGGCGCGGCCGGCTGCGGTCGCGCTGGAGCCGCTCGCAATAGGTGGCCAGGCTCAAGGGTACGAGCACGACCGTGTCGTCTTCGAGCAGGTCGGCGTGGTGGGCGAGGAACCCGCCGCCGACCGCGACCGCGGCGTGGGCGGGCGTCTCTTCGAACCCTGCGCGCTCGGCGGCGCGGAAAGAGCCAGGGTCGACCGGGAACCAGTCGAGAATGGGCGCGAGGTACGTCGCCTCGAGCTGGCGATCGAGGTCGAGGGCCGGGCGTCCCGACGCGGCGGCGAACGCCGGCAAGAGCGCGCTCTTGCCCGCCGAGCGGTGGCCCGCGAGCACGAGGCGGCCACGCCAGCGCAGCGGGGAGCCCTCGTCACTGAGCTCGCGCAGGAACTGCCCCCGCAAGCGCGGGTCGAGGACGCACAGCACCGTCTGAATCAGGTTCATGATCGACTCGTGGAAGGTCACGGTGAAGGAGGCCGCGGCGCGCCGCAGGTGGTGACGTGGTGGCAGTCGCCACAGGCATGACCGTCGGTCGTCGCCTCGGCGGGAGCCTCGGCGCGTGCCCGCACGGAGGCGGGGCTGGGGCCGAGGTTGCCGATGCTGACGTGGTGCGCGGGCCTCGGCCGCGAGCAGGGCGTCGGGCTCTGCGCGGCGGCGCGGCCACTCACGGTGCGCTCCTTCAGCAGCGGCACGGCCTGCCCGCCGGTGCCGATCGGTCGCGGGGCCTGCGGCGGCCCGGATGGGCGGCGAAACAGCCGCTTCACGGTGTCGAGGTAGGGCTCCCACAACGAACCGCCGTGCAGCTCGTCGAGCAGGCCGTCGAAGTGGGCCGTCATGCTCTTCCGCCAGCTGGGGTCGAACGAGACGCTCTTCTCGGCCCACTGGTGGCAGTACCGGCACGTCTCGCAGTCGACGGACTCGCAGCCCTTCGTCTCGAAGCGCTCCATGAAGCCGTCGAGCGCGCGGTTGTCGATGTAGACGGGGTTGTCGGCCTCGCGCGGGTACAACATCGAGAGCGCCTTGCCGAAGCCGACGATCTGGCGGAAGTGCAGAAGGTTCACCTCCTGCGGCTTGAAGAAGTACTTCGCCATGCGCCTCAGTGAGAACGCTTCGGTGTCTCGCTTCGTGAAGACCGAGCGCGGGTAGGCGTAGTTCTGAACGAGGTCGAGCAGGTTCCCGTCGTAGCGTTCGCGCGCGTACGCCCAGACGCGCAGCGCGAGCAGCTCGGTCGGCGTGTTGCGCTCGACGATCTTGAAGTTCGTGTAGCCGAGCTTCCGGTAGCGGGGCAGGTCCTCCGGGCGGATCCAGTTCGCCCGGATGTAGTTGACCGGCTCTTCGACGCGATAGGCGTTGCAGTAGACCGAGCAGTAGTCGAGCGGGAAGTGCTGCTTGCCGTTGCGCGACGCGTTCGAGAGCAGCACCGCGTGGTTCGAGGCGATGGCGCAGTCTTGCCGGCACCAGTTGTTGACGATGAGCGACAGGTCGACCTTCACCGCCTCGCGCATCGCGTGGAGCACCTCGAGCTCGCGGTGAACGGTGGTCTCGGAGATGACGATGCAGTCGGCGCCGTTGTCCTCCCAGAAGCGCGCCTTGCGCGGGTTGTCGGTCTCGCGGTGCGATGAGACGCGCACGCCGAAGTGTGGGTAGCGCTGCTTGATGAGGCGCAGAAAGAAGAGGTTGCCGACGGTGATGGTGTCGACCCCGGCCTCCGAGAGCCAGTCGAGGAGCAGCCGGAGCTCGCGCTGGCCCTTCGTGGTGAACTCGACGTTGTTCATGCTCGACGCGTTGAGCAGGTAGTTGAACTCGATGCCCTGCCCGTGCACCTGGCGCACGTAGCCCTCGAGCTCCCGCTTGCCGACGGTGGGCAGGTAGAACGACGGGCGGCCGCCGCCGAAGTAGTCGGTGGTCAGCTTGCCGAACACCTCGTAGACGGGGAACGACGCGACGCGGCCGACGAGCTCGGGGTCGAAGTTGCACGCGACCGAGAAGCGCACCGGGCGCTCGTGCACGGGCAGCGCGTTGATGGCGTGCGAGGGCCAGCGCCTCGGGGGCTCGGCGGGCGCCGGGTGGACGCGCCCGCTGCCGAGCAGCGCTCCGGCGAGCGCGGCGATGCGGGGCGTCACGGCGCCTCCAGTGCGGCGGCGGGCGCGCGCGCGTCGAGCGTGGCGAGTGGCTGCTCGAGCTCCGAGAGAAACTCGTCGAAGTCGTCGAAGTCGAGCTGCTGCTGGGCGTCCGAGCGCGCCACGGCGGGGCACGGGTGGACCTCGAGCATGACCCCCTGGGCGCCGGCGGCCAGAGCCGCGCGGGCGAGCTGCGGGAGAATGTCGCGCCGCCCGGCGGCATGGCTGACGTCGGCGAGCACCGGCAGCGCCGTCATGCGGCGCAGGAGCGCGACGGCCGAGGCGTCGAACGTATTGCGGGTGAGCCGCTCGAAGGTGCGCACGCCGCGCTCGCACAGCGCCACGTTCGGGTTGCCGTGGCTCACGATGTACTCGGCGGCCCCGAGGAGCTCGTCGAGCGTCGCGGAGAGGCCGCGCTTGAGGAGCACGGGCTTCCTCGAGCGGCCGACCTCTTTCAGCAGCTCGAAGTTCTGCATGTTGCGCGCGCCAACCTGCAGCATGTCGGCCTTCGCCGCGACCTCATCGACGTGACGGGGGTCGACGACCTCGGTGATCGAGGCGAGCCCGTGCTCGCGGGCGGCGGCGCAGAGCAGGTCGAGGCCCTCGTGGCCGAGACCCTGGAAGTCGTACGGCGAGGTGCGCGGCTTCCACGCGCCGCCGCGCAAGAAGCGTACGCCGCGCGAGGCGAGGTGGCGCGCGGTGCGGAAGATCATCGCCTCGTTCTCGACGGAGCACGGGCCGGCGATCAGGACGGGCGTATCGCCCAGCACGTGCGGCCCGACGCGGAACGAGCGATCGCCCGCCCCGGCCTCGCGGGCGACCTGGAGCCGGGCCCCGCCGGCCCCCTCCATGAAGCCGACGGTGGCGCGCACGAGCTCGTTGAACAGGTGGGCGATCGTGGCGGGCGGAAAAGGGCCGCCGCTCTTCTGCACCAGGCCGGCGATCATCTTCAGCTCGCGCTCGGGGTCATAAACGGGCAGCCCTCGCGCGCGCTTCTGGTCGCGGATCTTCCCCGCCACGGTGGCGCGCTCGTTGAACAACCGCAGCAGCCGGTCGTTGAGTGTGTCGATCTCCGATCGCAGCTCCTCGAGCTGCGGCGCACCAGTCCCCATGTCTTCGTCTCCGTTTCCTGCTCGAGGTGTCAGGCACACTTTTGGGCGCCGCGGCGCCGGCCGGCCTTGACGCGCGTCAAGCGAGCGAGCGCGAGGGCCAGTGCCTCGGCGAACGGGAGCGCGGCGGGCCCGGCACCGCAACCGCACGCGAGCCGAGCAGCGGGCAACGGCCCCGGGGGTTCGAGCACGATGGGGAGCGCCGGCACCACGGCCCCGGCGCTGACCTCCTCCATGAGGTGGCCGAAGTGCGGCGGCTCGAGGTCCTCGAGGGGCAGGCCGTGGCCGTCGGTCGTCCACTGCTTGGCGTCGACCAGCGCGCGCCACGAGCGGCGGTAGATGAGGCGGACGCGCACCTGCACGGCTCCACCGGCGGGCGCGGCGAACACGTAGCGGGTCTCGTCGGCCGCGAGCGCTGGCAGGCGGTTGTCCCAGGTGATGCCGGCCGCCTCGGTGAAGAACGCCGGGCCCCGCGCCTGGGCGTCGTGGTTCACCTTCGCGAAGAGCTTGCCGGGGCGGCCGCCGTAGTACCCGGCACGCGAGCCGCCGTCGCCGAAGCCCCCGAGCGGGTGAACGCGGCCGCCCTGCTCGAGCGGCAGCTCGCCCCCGTCGGGGAGGCTCGCTTCGACGAGGAGTACGACGTTGCGGATGGTGACGCTGGTAGGCACGTGGTGGCCGGTGCGATCGTTGGTCACGCGGACCGTCGCCGCGACGGAGCCGGCATCGGCCGACAGCGTGAGCGTGAGCGTCACCGCGCCTTCGAGGAACTCGGCCGTGGTCCCGGGAAACGCGTGGGAGCGGACGTCGGTCGGCGGCCGATCGACCGGCAGCGGGAAGCGGCAGGCCTGCGGCGCGCCGGTGGGCGCCATGTGGCAGTCGACGCAGTCGCGGTAGCTCCCCGAGTCGGGCTGGCCGTAGGCCGATTCGAGCCACTCGAGGTACGTGGGCTCCGAGACGACGCCGTTCGGCTCCTCGAAGTCACCATCCTCGTCGGGGTCGTTCTTGTCCTGGTGGCACAACATGCACAGCTGGGCGCGGAGCTGCGGTTGGTAGGCCGCCCGCATGCGGCCCGTCTCGCTGAAGGTGACGTCGCCCAGCACGCCGAGCTGCACCTGCTCGCCGGGTCCGGGGCGCGCGAGGCGGACGACGGAGGGCCACAGCCCGGGGAAGTTCGGCTTCGTGTCGTCGAGGTCGGCCGCCTTGTGGCAGACGTCGCACGAGACGCCGTGCTCGACGGCCTCGGTGCCGGCGTCGAGCGCGTCCATCGAGGTGAACGGCTCGGTGAACCACTTCACCGGCTGGTGGCAGGCGCCGCACTCGCTCGCCCGGTTGTGCGGCGCGAGCACGCTGTCCCGGGTGTAGACGAAGCCGCCCTGCCCTCCCGGCGACCCGGTGCCGTCGTAGACGTCGTAGACCCAGGTGTTGAAGCCCGCCTGGCCCATCGGCGAGGCCCGCCACTCCTGCACCTGCGCGGGGTGGCAATAGCTGCAGCTCGTCCAGGGAGCGGGCGTGTAGCCACCGTCGAAGGCGTCGACGGGCTCGAGGGTGAGCGCGACCCCCGCGGCCGGGGCGACCACCACGGCCGACCCGTAGAAGTAGCCCGGCACCGCGCCGACCAGGGTGAGGCCCGCGTCCTCAGCGGCCGGAAGGGTGAACCGGCCGGCGTCGTCGGCCCGCACCTCGTCGGCGCTGGCCTGCCTCGAGACACGCGCGAACGGCAGCGGCTCGAGGGTGCGTGCGTCGACGACGGTGCCGCTCACCTGGGCGAGCGCGGCCCCGGCCAGCAGCAGCGCCACGGAGAGGGTCGGGGTGTGGCTGCGCACGCCGCGCCAGCTCCGCACGCGGGCCGCGGTGCGGCCTTGATCGCCGTCAAGCCACGCGCAGGCGCGAGGAGGCAGGCTCTCGCTTCCACCCTCAGCAAAGGCGGCGACACAACGTGGGCTACGAGACGAGCACGGACCCGGCCCCGCCGCCGCAGGGCTCGCACCCCGAACGCTTCGGCGCTCCGACGGGCGCCCACGCGCGGGCGCAGCTGCTCGCGTTCGCGCCGCTGTTCTTCCAGGCGGCACGATGTGCGCGCGACCTGGGGCTGCTGTCCGCGCTCGAACGCGCGGGCGGCGCCGGCCTCACGCCAGACGAGGCGGCCCAGGCTGCGGGCATCAGCCGCTACGCGGCGCACGTGCTGCTCGAGGCCTGTGCATCGCTCGAGCTCGCGCAGCTCGAGGAAGGCCGATACCGGCTGCTCGATACGGGCCGGCTGGTGCTGCACGACCCGATGGTCCGCGTGAACTTCGACTTCACGCACGACGTCTGCTACCGCGCGGGGTTCCGCTTGCGCGAGTCGCTGGAGCAGGGCCGGCCCGCGGGGCTGCGCGAGCTCGGCCCGTGGCCGACGGTCTACGAGGGGCTCACGCACCTGCCCGAGGCGGCGAAGCAGAGCTGGTTCGCGTTCGACCACTTCTACTCCGACCGCATCTTCCACCTCGCGCTCGGCGAGATCGTGGCGCGGTCGGCCGCGAGCCTGCTCGACGTGGGCTGCAACACGGGGCGATGGTCGGCGCTCGCGAGCCGCACGATGACGGTCACCGGCGTCGATCACGAAGCACAGCTCCGACTGGCGGGCGAGCACGTGGCCGCGCACGGCTGCCCGAGCCGCTTCACGGCGGCGCCGCTCGACCTGCTCGATCACTCGAAGCCGTTCCCTGAAGGCTTCGACGCGGTGTGGATGTCGCAGCTGCTCGACTGCTTCTCTGAGGCCGACATCGAGAGGCTGCTCGCGCGGGCCAAGAGCGCGCTGACGCCGAACGGGCGCGTCTACGTGGTCGAGACGTTCTGGGACCGCCAGCGGTCGGCGCCGCCGCGCATCGCGCTGCACGGCACCTCGCTGTACTTCACCTGCGTGGCGAACGGTGAGTCGCGCATGTACCAGTCAGACGACGTGCTCGTCTGCGCGCGGGCTGCGGGGCTCGAGGTGGAGCTCGATCGACCGTTGGGACCGTGGCACACGCTGCTGGTGCTGCGGGGTGACCGGAGCCCCAGCCGGCCAGCTTCGCCGAGTTGAGGGACCTGTCTTGCGCCGCTAGGCTCTCTTCATGCGAGTCATCGATCTCCGCGGCTCTGCGGGACAACGAACCGGGGTGGCGATTGTCCCGCTCGACGCACACTCGAGCGATCAAATGGGACTCACCAAATCGGCGGTGAGTCTCGCCAAGATGTTCCGATACACGACCTGGTTCGTGGTGAATCGCGATCGGATTCTCGGCTGGAGGGACGTCGATTCTCAGTGGTCCGTACGCCTAGACGGCCGCGACGTGCTCTCGAGCTACGCAACCGAGCCTTCCGACCTGAGCGAGGCGGGTGAGAGCTTTCTCGCGGGCCTCGTCGAAAACTGGCTGGAGGATCTTCGAGCGCATTGGAAGCACCCGCCTGGGAAGGTGCCGGGAGAAGTGGAGCTCGGGGCTCATGGGTTGCTCGAAGAGCTGGGAACCGGCGCGACGTCGGCCGCGACTCCTTGAAGATCCTCTACATCGAGACACATTTCATTCTCGCGCATGCTCGGGGAGAACAGCCGGCGACTGAAACGGTCCTTCACGCGGCCGAGCGCGACCTGCTCAAGTTGGCTCTGCCGGTCTTCTGCGTGTACGAGGCCCTCCAGAAGCACCGACGAGACACTCCTGAGCGAGAGCAGTGGGCAAGCAGGCTGGACGAGCTCGCCCGCAACCTCGAGCACAAGAAGCTCGATACCGACAAGGGCGAGGCGTTCAGGCGAAGTGCCGGTGACCTGCGGAAGCTCAACGACACCTGGCAGCGCGGTCTGGATCAGACTCTGAATCGTCTGCTGCGAATCGCGACGCTCCTGCCTCTTTCCCGAGCGGTCGTCGACCGGGCACGGCTCGTGGCGCCGCACTTGAGAAAGGAAGACGGAGACCCCTGGCACATCGCGGCGGTGCTCGAGGACCAAAGCACGCTGGAGCAAGCAGACGAGGTCATCTTCCTCAGCGGCGACAAGGAAGTGAGAGCGTTCGTAGAGAGCCGCGGAATCGAGGCAGTCGCCGCAGCGGAAAAAGTGGTTGCGAAGTGGAGCCTCGAGAAGGACTAACTGTCCGCCAGCTCGCGCAGCACCTGGGCGAGCATCTTGAAGTCGAAGGGCTTCCCCATGAAGCGCGTCTTCGGAGCCGCGACGAGCGCGGCCACCTCGGGATCGTCGGCGTGCCGGCCCGAGATGTAGACGGCAGGCAACCCGGGACGAGCGGCCCGAAGCTGCGCCACGACCGCGCCGCCGCCGCCGTCGGGGAGCCCCAGGTCGGTCACGACGGCGTCGAAGCCGGCTCCGCGCTCGCCCCACAGCTTCATGGCCTCGGCCATGCTGGCGGCGCCGCGGACCTCGAAGCCCTCGTCGCCGAGCAGCTCGGTCGTGGCCATGCGCGCGGCGGCGTTGTCCTCGACGACCAGCACCGCGAGCCGCCCCCGGCCGGCGGTGCGAGCGCTCGCGACGGCCGGTGGCAGGACGGCGGCCAACGCCCGGGCCAGGGCGTCGCGGTCGAACGGCTTGGTGAGCAACACCGCCCCCTGCGGCAACGCCTGCTCGCTCTGCAGCGCCGTGGCCGCGTGAGCAGACATGAACAGCACCGGGAGACCGGGCCGCACCCGCTGCAGCTGCCTCGCGACCTCAGGCCCGCTCTCGCCCGGCAGCGCGACGTCGGTCACCAAGAGGTCGATCGGCGCAGCGGCCGCTCTCCACTGCTCGCGGGCCTCGCGGCCGTCGCCCGCCTCGAGCACGCGGTGCCCGAGCTGCTCGAGGTAGTGGCGCGCCAGCATGCGCACCCGCGGCTCGTCTTCGAGGAGCAACACGGTGAGCGGAGGCAGCTCGCGTGGAGCTGCGTCGGAAGGTCGGGGCGCCAGGGCTTCACAGACCGGCAGCCGGATGCAGAACCGCGTGCCGGCGCCGGGGCTGCTGTCGACGGTGACGTTGCCGCCCGCCCCGCGCACGGCCCCGTAGACCATCGCGAGCCCCAGCCCGGTGCCCTTGCCGGCCTCCTTGGTGGTGAAGAACGGCTCGAAGATGTGCCTGAGCGTCGCTTCGTCCATGCCGGTGCCGGTGTCGGAGACGCAGAGAACGGCGTATTCGCCGGCGGCGAGACCATCGCGATTTTGAGCTTCGAGCCGTTCGCTCGAGGTCCGCACCGTGAGCGACCCGCCCCTCGGCATCGCATCGCGAGCGTTGATGGCGAGGTTCAGCAGCACCTGCTCGAGCTCGCCCCTGGCCATGCTGACGTGCGCCGAAGGGTACCCGAGCGAGAGCTGGAGGCGCACCTGCTCGCCCGAGAGCGAGCGCAGGAGCTGCTCGGTGCCGCCTACCGCCTCGTCGACGGCGATCGCGCTGGGCTCGTGCGACCCGCGGCGCCCGAACGCCAGCAGGCTCTTCGCGATCGACGTGCCACCGCGCGCCGCGCGCTCGAGCTCTTCGACGTACTCGCGCGCGGGATCTGCGGGGCGCAGGCGCAGCTTCGCGAGCTCGGCGCAGCCGATGATGCCCATCAGCAGGTTGTTGAAGTCGTGCGCCACACCGGTGGCGAGCCGGCCGATGGCCTCGAGCCGCTGGGCGTGATCGAGCTGCCGCTCGCGCTCGCGGAGCTCCCCCTCGGCCTTGCGCCGCTCGAGCACCAGGTGCCACTCGCGCAGGGCGCGCGCCGCGAAGCGTGGCAGGTCGGCCAGGTTCTCGGCGCTCTTCACGAAGTAGTCGAGGGCCCCGGCCTTCATCGCCTCGACCGCGATGCTCTCGTCGCCGTGGCTCGTGGTGATGAGCACCGGGTACGCCGCTTCGGCGGGGTACGGCGGGACGAGCTCGATGCCACGGCCGTCAGGCAGCTGCAGATCGGCGATGACGAGCTGGGGTCCCGGAGTCGAGGCGAGGGCCGCGCGCGCCTCGCTGACGCTGCCGGCGACGGTCAGCCTGAACTCGGGGGCGAGCTCGAACGCCGCGCGCGCGAGGGCGGCATGGCCGGCCTCGTCCTCCACGAGCAGCACGTGCGTCATGCGGGCCCCCGGTTCCAGACCAGCCAGAAGAAGCCCAGGTCGCGCATCAGGTCGAGGAACTTGCCGAACTCGACGGGCTTCACCAGGTAGGCGTTGACGTGAAGATCGTAGGCGCGGGCGATGTCGCGCTCGTGATCCGAGGTGGTGAGCACGACCACCGGCACGCGCTTGAGCTCGGGGTCCGCCCGAATGGCCTTCAGCACCTCGAGGCCGTCGACCCGGGGCAGGCGCAGGTCGAGGAGCACGACGTGGGGCCGCGGAAAGCGCTCGGCGTCGGCGTAGGGGCTCCTGCGGAAGAGATAGTCGAGCGCGGCCTCGCCGTCGCTCAGCCGGGTGATGAGGTTGCCGACGTGGTGCTCCTCGAGGCCACGAATCGTCATCTCGGCATGATCGTCGTCGTCTTCGACGTACAAGATGTTCAGCGGTTCGCCCTTCATTCATCCCCCGAAGCCGGAGCTGCCGGCAGCGCGAAGCAGAAGCGGGAGCCGCGGCCTGGCCCCTCAGATTCGACCCACGCCCTGCCTTCGTGAACCTCGGCGATGCGCCGGACCAGGGCCAGGCCGACGCCAGTGCCCGGCGTCTTCCGGTCGAGCTTCTCGAAGAGCCCGAACACCTTCTCGTGGTAGCGGGGGTCGATGCCGGCGCCGTTGTCCTGCACCCACGCCACCACCTCGGCGCCCTTCCGCTCAGCTCCGATGCGAATCCGGGGCGTCGCCTGACCCGCTGAGAACTTGAGAGCGTTCTCGAGCAGGTTCTGCAACAGCTGCCGCAAGCGGAGCCGATCGCCGCGCACCGCCGGAAGATCGGGCACGATCTCGACGGTCGCCTTCGCGGCAGCGACGGGGCCGGCGAGCGTCTCCAGGACCTCGGCGGCGAGCCGTGAGAGGGGCACCTCGACGATCGGGCCGGCGACCCGTCCGATGCGCGAGAGCTCGAGCAGCTCGTCGAGGAGCTGGCGCATCTTGTCGGCGGCTGCGTCGATGCGCTCGACGTCGGCCTTCACCTTCACGAGATCGCCAGCCACCGCGGCGCGCTCGAGCAAACCGAGGAACCCGCGGATGGTGACGAGCGGGCTCTTCAGATCGTGCGAGACCGTGTACGTGAAGCGCTCGAGCTCTTCGTTCTTCGCGACGAGCGAGCGCAGCGTGGCGTCGCGCGTCCGCTCGAGCTCCTTGCGCTGCGACACGTCGCGCATGATGGCCGTGAAGATTCGCCGCCCCTGCAGCGCGACCTCTGCGACGGCGACCTCGAGCGGGAAGATCGTCCCGTCCTTCCGGACGCCCTGGTGCTCGCCCGCGAGGAGAAGCCGCCCGGCGGGCGACGCCCAGAGCATGTGCACCGGCTGCCCGAGCGCCTCGCGCGCGGTCCACCCGAACATGCGCTCCGCGGCGCTGTTGAACAGCTCGATGCTGCCGTCGTCGCCGGCGCTCACGATCGCGTCCGAGGCGGTCTCGAGGATCGCGCCGATCTTCGCGCGCTCGTCGTCGGCCTGCGCACGCGCGCGGCGGTAGCCGGCGACGACGAGCGCCGTAGCCCAGACCGCCACGAGCGCCGTCGCCCGGTTCAGCCACATGAGCCAGCTCGCGACGCCATCAGGCAGCTCAGCCCCGACGCGCGTCACCACCATGGCGACCGTCGCCAGCCCCGCGATCACCACCGGCCACGCCCGGGCACGGACCCACAGCCCCAGCAGCACCGGGAGCACGTAGGCCATGGCTCCCGCGTAGCCGGGCGGCAGCTGTGCGTCGACCGCGAACACGAGCGCGAACAGCACGACCCCCGCCGCCGCCGCGAGGACGGAGCGATCGACAGACAGACCCCGGCTGGCGTGGGGTGCGCGGACAGCGAGCTCCGAATCCAAGTTCGTGACGAAGGCAGCATGTGCCATGCCATGCACCGCTCCCCGTGGCCGGGCGCCGGCCCGCGCAAGGGTTGCACCGCCCGGTTCGGAGCCGCGCAAGATCCAGCGTCGCTGATCTCGAGATCGGTTGACCTGGGTCAAGGCCGCGCTCGACGCCGCGTGGGAATTCACCATGCCATGCACATCGCGCCCGATCTCGACGCCCGCTCGCTGTACCGGCTGCCGTGGACCGACTCCGACAACGTGCTGTCGTGGCTCGAGCCGACCACGCAGTGCAACCTCGCCTGCGAGGGCTGCTATCGGGAGAACGCGGCGGCGCACAAATCGCTCGCCGAGGTGCGCAAGGATCTCGACGTCTTCAACCGCCTGCGCAACTTCGACAGCGTCTCGATCGCCGGCGGCGACCCGCTGCTGCACCCGGAGCTCGCCGAGATCGTGAAGATGGTGGCGGCCGACGGGCACAAGCCGGTCATCAACACGAACGGCCTCGCGCTCACCGAAGACAAGCTGCGCGAACTGAAGGACGCCGGCCTCATCGGGCTCACCTTCCACATCGACTCGAAGCAGGGGCGGCCGGGCTGGAAGAAGAAGAACGAGCTCGAGCTGAACGAGCTGCGGCTCAAGTACGCCGAGATGGTCGGCCGGGTGGGCGGGCTGTCGTGCGCGTTCAACGCCACGGTCTACGAGGACACGCTGAAAGACGTGCCGGAGCTCGTGAAGTTCGCCGAGGACCACATCGATCTCATCGACGTGATGGTCTTCATCGTCTACCGCGCCGCCGTGCGCCCGCAGTTCGCGTACTTCAAAGACGGCAAGGAGGTGGTGCCGGACAACCTCGTGTACAGCGTCGAGGAGGCCGAAGGACGGGTCGACCTGAGCTCGGGTGAGGTCGTCCGCAAGATCCGCGAGCGCTTCCCCGACTTCAGCCCCAGCGCCTACCTGGGCGGCACCGAGAAGCCCGACTCGATGAAGTGGCTCTACACCGGCCGCTTCGGCTTCAAGGGCAAGACCCTCGGCTACGTCGGCCCGCGCTTCATGGAGTACGTGCAGAACATCCACCATGCGCTGACCGGCAAATACGTCGCGTACGCGCCGAAGGGAGCGCTCGAGGCGGGGCGGTCGGCGCTGGCGATGGGGCTCGTCGAGCCCGGCGTGCGCAACGTCGCGAAGAACTATGCGCGGCACCTGCTCGCGCACCCGCTCGACCTGAAGCGCAAGCTGCACTTCCAGACGATCATGATCATTCAGCCGATCGATCTGCTCGCCGACGGGCGCGCGAACATGTGTGACGGCTGCCCCGACGTGACCGTGCACGACGGCCAGCTGGTCTGGAGCTGCCGGCTCGAGGAGTACCGCAAGTACGGCGGCCTGTTGCAGTGCGTGCCCCGCTCCGCGTGCGGCCCGCAGCGCGCCCGCCCCCAGGCAGACATCGCGGCGCAGCCGGCCGCGGCGGCGAAGACGGCCGCCGAGGTCTCGTGAGGGTCGCCGTGTCGAAGCCGCGTCACCTCACCGGGGTGGCGACCGCCGCCGCGCTCGACGGCGGGCCGCAGCGCCCCCTCGAGTGGGAGCTGCTGGCTCACGCCCTCGAGGCGCGCGAGCGCGACGACAGGCCGTGGCTGTGGTTCCACCTCGGCGCGCGCCGAGAGGCGCTTTCGTACTCGGGCGCCTACGCGCTCGCGCGCGGTTGGGCGGCGGCGCTCTTCCAGGCGGGGGTGCGCGCGGGCGACGCCGTCGCGATCTTCCAGCCAAACTCGCCCGCCTTCGTGGGCAGCTTCTTCGGAGCCCAGCTCTTGGGGGCCACGGCGGTACCGCTACCGTGGCCCGTCGTGCCGGGCGGCGCGCCCTCGCTGCCGATGGGGGCCGAGGCGATGCTGCGCGTGGCGAGGGCCCGCGCAGTGTGCGCGCCGCCTGGTACGGCAGCACCGCTGCCCGTCGTGGCAGAGCCGTCGCGCGGCCCGTTCGTTCAGAACCCGCAGGCGCGGCGCACGGCGTTCATTCAGTTCACGTCAGGCAGCACCGGCGCGCCTCGCGGCGCAGAGATCTCGCAGCGCGCCGCGATGTCGTCGGCGTTCGGCATGGCCCGGGCGCTCGGCCTGACGGCGGACGACGTCGGCGTCTCGTGGCTGCCGTTCTTCCATGACATGGGCCTCGTCGGTGTGCTCCTGAGCTCGCTCAGCGTGGGCTTCGCGGTGCACGTGCTGAGGCCGGCCGAGGTGCTGCTCCACCCGCGGAGGTGGCTCGAGCTCATGTCGAGCGAGCGTGCGTCGCTGACCGTCGCTCCGAACTTCGGCTACGAGCTCCTGGTCCGCCGCGGTGGGGCGCCCGATGGGCTGATGCTCGGCTGGCTGCGGGCGGCGCTGAGCGGCTCGGAGCCGGTGCTGCGGGGCACGATCGACGCCTTCGAGCGCCGCTTCGAGCCGGCCGGCTTGAGGCGCGGTGCCGTGCTGCCGGTCTACGGCCTCGCCGAGAACACGCTCGGCGTCTCGTTCACGCGGCCCGGAGAGCTCGACGCGGACCTCCAGCTCGACGGCCGGTGGGTGCCTGCGGTGGGCACGCCGCTCGAGGGCACGCAGGTGACGGTGCGGCGACCCGACGGTGCGCGCGCCCTCGAGCATGAAGAGGGCGAGATCATGGTGAAGGGCCCCAGCGTGATGGACGGCTACGTCGAGGAGCCAGAAGCGACCGCGAAGGCGTTCGACCGCGGGTGGCTCAAGACCGGAGACCGCGGCGTCATCGCCAAGGGCCAGCTGCACGTCACTGGCCGCGACAAGGAGCTCGTCATCAAGGCGGGCCGCAAGTTCCACCCCGCCGACATCGAGCGCGAGGTCGCGCAGGTCGTCGACACTCCGCCCAACGGCGTCGCGGCGTTTTCGGTGCTGCGTGAAGAGCAGCGCGGCGAGGAGCTCGTCGTCGTCGTCGAGCTCAAGCGCGACGAGGCCTTCGACGTCGCGCGCAAGGTGCGCGCGCACCTCGTCGACGCGCTCGGGGTCACCGCCGATCGCATCGAGCTGGTGAAGGCGGGCGCCCTGCCCCGGACGACGAGCGGCAAGCTCCGCCGCGCCGAGTGCGCCGAGCGGTTCTCGGTCGGGGGCCGCGCATGACCACGGCCGTGCTCGGCGCCGCCGGCTTCCTGGGGGTGAACCTCGTCGACGCGCTCGTGGCGCAGGGCGAGCGGCCCCGGTGCGTGAGGCGGCCGCGAACCAACGTGCTCGCCTTGAGGCAGCGCAAGGTGCCGATGGTCACGGCCGACGCCGAGCGGCCCGACGAGCTGCGCGAGGCGCTGCTCGGGGCGGACACCGTCTTTCACCTCGCGGGCCACTACCCGCGGCACTGCCTCGAGCCTGCTCTGAGCCTCGAGACCGGCCTGCGGCAGCTCAGGCACGTGCTCGACGCCGCCGCGGCAGCGGGCGTGAAGCGGCTGGTCTACGTCTCGAGCACGGCGACGGTTGCGCCCGCTGCCGGCCGGCCCTCGACCGAGGCCGACGTCTTTCAGCAGGCGCCGCCGTACGGGCTGTACCACGCGCTCAAGTGGCAGATGGAGCAGCTCGCCCTGGCCGAGCGGCGGTTCGAGGTGGTGGTCGCCTGCCCTGCCGCGTGCCTCGGCCCGCACGATCTGCGCGTCGGGACGTCGGCGCTCCTCGTGGCCCTGGCGCGCGGGCTCGACCCGCCGCACCCCGACGGCTGGGTCAGCTGGGTCGACGCGCGCGACGTGGCGGCCGCCCTGGTGCGGCTGGCCAGGGCCGCCGCGCCGCCCCGGCGGGTGATCCTGTCCGCGGGCACCGTGGGGCTGCACCCGCTGCTGCTCGCGCTGGCGCGACGCTACTCGGTCGCCCCGCCGAGCCCGCCGCTGCCGGCCGCGAAGGCCATCGCCCTCGCCGACGCCGAGGAGGCGCGTGCGCGGGTTGACGGAGACCGCGCTCGGCTGTCGCGCGAGATCGCCGACCTCATCGTGTGGGGGGTCGAGCTCGACGCGACGCTGGCCCGCACCTCGCTGGGGGTCGTCTTTCGCCCGCTCGACGAGACCCTCGACGCCTTCGACGCGTGGGCCCGGCGCGTCGGAACCCTGCCTCCGCACCCGAAAGGAGCACCATGGAAACACCCGCCGATCTCGACGCACGCATCATCAAGCTGATCTCGCAGGTGGTACCGGTCAAGCCCGAGCAGATCAAGCGGGGCGACCGCCTGCGCGAAGATCTCGGCATGGACTCGGTGTGCTCGATGGAGCTGCTCTCGATGCTCGCCGAGGAGCTCGACCTCGACGTGGGCGTCGAAGATGCCGCGGGCATCCGCACGGTCGCCGATACCATTGCCCTCGCCGCCCGGTTCCTGCGCGCGAAGGCGGCGGCGTGAGCGCCGCGGCGGTTCAGCCGGTCGAGGTGGCGGAGCCCGACGTCATGGGCGCGCTCCTCACCGGGGTCGAGCGCTACCTGCGCTCGGAGGTGGACGCGGCGCAGATCGATCGTGAGGGCGCGGTTCCCGCGCGCGTGCTGGCGGGGCTGGGTGAGCTCGGCGTATTCGGGGTCACGATCCCGCAGCGGTACGGCGGGGCCGGCCTGCGACTGACCGACGCCTGCCGCCTCGCGGCGGCGCTCGCGCGGGCCGACCGGTCGATCGCGACCACCGTCGGCCTGCACCTGGGTCTCGGCACGCGTCCGCTCGTCGCGTTCGGAGCCGAGGGCCTGAAGCAGCGCTACCTGCCACGGCTCGCGAGCGGCGAGGCCATCGCGGCCTTCGCCACGACCGAGGCGAACGCCGGCTCCGACCTCTCGCGCCTCGCGACGACAGCGCTCGCCGAAGGCGCACAGCTGGTGGTGAACGGCGAGAAGCTGTTCGTGACGAACGGCCGGCTCGCCAAGGTGTTCACGATCACCGCGGCGACGCCGGGCCTGGGGGGCGCGCAACGGGGCTCGAGCCTGGTGCTGCTCGAGAGCGGCGACCCGGGGCTTTCGGTGGGCCGCGAAGAGCGGAAGCTGGGGCTCAAGGGCTCCTCGACGGCGCCGCTCACCATCGATGGCGTTCGCATCGAGCCCGAGCGGATCATCGGCGAGCCCGGCCGCGGCGCGGACCAGCTTCACCACGTGCTCGCCTGGGGGCGGACGCTGATGTCGGCGGGCTGCTGCGGCACCGCACGCGCTGCGCTCGTGAAGGCGATCGAGCACACCGCCTCGCGCCGCCAGTTCGGCCGAACACTCGATGCCCAGCCGGTGGTGCGCGAGCACCTCGCGCTGATGGGCGCTCGGCTCGCGGCGATGGAGGCGCTCGTGCACGACACGGCGAGCCTGGAAGACGACGTGCCGGGACTCTTGCAGAGGTCTCTGGCGGCGAAGGTGTTCGGCAGCGACGGCGCGTCGTACGTCGTGGACACCGCGCTCCAGCTGTTCGGCGGCCTGGGCTTCATTGAAGAGAGCGGCATGCCGCTGCTGCTCCGCGACGTGCGGATCACGCGCATCTTCGAGGGCGCGAACGACGTACTGCTGACCCAGCTCGGCACGCACCTCGCGACGGCGCCGCCGCCCCGGCGGGCGCTGGCGCCGCTCGTGGGGCCCGACGCCTTTGCCCTGGCGTGCAGCGCCGACGTCGTCGCGGCCGCCCTCGACGCACATCGTGAGGAGCTGTCAGCCCGGCACAAGATCGGGCTTTTGCGGCAGACGCGCCTGCTCAACCGGCTGGGGCGCGCGGTGGCGTGGAGCGAGGCGCTCGACGCGACGGTACGCGCGGTCGATGCGCGGCGCACGACCTCTCGCGGCGCCGCGGCGCTCTTCAGTGAAGTTGCGGCGCGCGACGTCGCCAACGCGCTCGCCGCCCCCTTCGGCGAGGAGGTGGTCTCCAGCGCGCTGGCAGATCTGGAGCCTGGGGCGTGAAGATCCTCTTCGTCTATCCCCGGTTTCAGCGGCATGCCCAGGCGCACCCGGAGCTGCTCGAGTTCGTGCCGATGAACGAGTACCTGGGCTCGCCATCGCTCGGCATCGCCTGCCTCGCCGCGCTGACGCCGCCGCACATCGACGTCGAGTTCCGAGACGACCGGCTCGAGCCCGCCGATCGGCCGACCGACGCCGACCTGGTGGCGTTCTCGTTCTTCACACCGGCAGCGACCCGCGCGCTCGAGCTCGCGCGCTACTTCCGCGAGCAGGCCGTGCCCACGGTGGCGGGCGGCGTCTTCCCCACCGCGCTGCCCGACGTGGTGGCCCCGCACTTCGACGCGGTGGTCGAGGGCGAGGGTGAGGGCGTGTGGCAGACGATCCTCGACGATCTCGCCGCCGGCCACTTGAAGCCACGCTACCGGGCGCCGGCGCCGCCGCTCGAGTCGCTGCCGCTGCCAGCGCTCTCGCTCTACCTGGCGCAAGAGACCGCGGCGTTCCGGCCCGACGACTACCCCGTGCAGCTCTCGCGCGGCTGCCCGCTGCAGTGCCAGGCGTGCATCCTGCCGGCGTCGATGGGCAACACGCTGCGGCCGTTCTCGCTGGAGCAGGTGCTCGCGCAGCTGCGCGAGCTCTCTGTGCACGGCAAGCGGGCCTGCCTCACCGAAGACACGAGCTGGCTGCCGGGCCGCGGGCAGCGGCTGCTCGCGGCGCTCTTCGAGCGGCTGGTGCAGGACGGCACGCCGGGCCGCATCAGCTACGTGGGCATCTCGATGCCGATGATCCTCGCGGCGCCGTCGCAGCTGTTGCAGGCGGCGCGACGGGCGGGCGTGACGATGTTCTACCTGGTGGGTGGCTTCGACCCGATCACGACCCGAGCGTTCACCGGCAAGGACCCCCGGGCGCTCGAGCGTGCGCACCGGGCGATCGCGCGCTGCCACGACGCGGGCATCGAGCCGTACACGTCTTTCCTCTACGGGCTCGACGGGGACGACGATGGGACGACCGACCGCATGCTCGAGTTCTGCGCGCGCTCGAAGATCCGCAAGGCCGAGTTCGCGATCTTCACACCCTACCCCGGCACTCCCGCCTGGCGCCGGCTGCTCGAGGAGGAGCGCATCACCAGCCGCGACTGGCACCGCTACAACGACGCCAACGTCGTCTACCGGCCCGCGCAGCTCACCGCCGAGCAGGTGACCCGCGGCTACCTCGACCTGTGGCGCAATTTTTACGCGGACAAGCGGCACTTCCTTGATGCAGCGCAAGATGAGCGCACGATTCAATTCTGAACCCCCCGAAGAGAAAGCTGGCGCAGGACCTGCACGCGGGCTTGACCATGATCAAGCGAGCGGTGCGGGACTGCAGTGACTGCGAGCTGATGATGCAAGGTCGATGCGTGTTCGCGCCGAAGAAGCTCAACGCCGACGCGGTGCTCACCGCCCAGGACATGGTGGCCGAGGAGGTGGCCTTCATCCGCAAGGGCGTCGTCGCCATGACCGTGCTCACCTCCGACGGAGAGCAGGCGCACGTGGCGGTGCGGGGCCCCCGGTCGATGCTCGGGCTCGAATCGCTGAAGTCGCTGCCGTCGCCTGCGGAGGTGACCGCGGTGACCGAGCTGCAGCTCTGCGCCGCGCCCGCCGAGCGCGTGAGGTCGTGGCTCGGCCCCGAGACTGCCGCGCGGCGCATGTTCGAGATCGCGATGGGTGAGCTCCTCGAGCAGCGGCGCGACGTCGACCTGCGGTCGGGTCGCGCCGAGATCCGCGTGGCCCGCTTCCTGTTGCTGTGCGCGGAAGAGGTCGGCCGGAGCAAGGACGCTCCGTTCTCGAAGGCGAGGGCAGCTTCGGTGCTCGGCCTGCGGCCCGAGACGATGTCTCGCGTGCTGAGGCGACTCGCCGCGCGGGGCATGGTCGACAGCACGAAAGACGTACGGGTGCTCGACGTCGAGGCGCTCCGCGCACTGGCGGCGGGATGAGCGGGTCTTTGAGCGAGGTGCTGGGCGCGCACCACCAGGCGTGCGACGAGGCTTGGGCGGCTGCCGAGGAGCGGGCCAGCGAGGGCCGCTGGGACGAGGCGGGCCTGCTGCTGAGCGCGTTCACGGGCGCGATGGCCCGGCACCTCTCGACCGAAGAGACCGTGCTGTTCCCGGCGTTCGAGGCGGCGACCCGCATCAGGGGCGGCCCGACGCTGGTGATGCGCTTCGAGCACGACCAACTGCGCCAGCTCTTCGGCGAGCTCGAGGCGGCGCTCGCCGCCCACGATGCGGCGAGGTTCGCGGGGGCCGGCGAGACGATGATGGTGCTGCTGCAGCAGCACAACGCGAAGGAAGAGCACATGTTGTACCCCGCCTGCGAGCAGGTGCTCGGCGCCGACACCGCGCTCTCGAGCCGGGTCAAGGCAGGTCTCGAGGGCGGCCTCGAGTGACGAACCGTGTGGTCGATGGGCGGGGGATGATGCCGCCCGACCCGATGCGCCGCACGCTCGCGGCGCTGACGTCGCTGCCCGACGGCGAGGAGCTGACGCTGCTGCTGTACCGCGAGCCCTTCCCCCTCTACGCGCTGCTCGACCGCGAGGGGTACGTGCACGCGACCGAGCTGGAGCGCGACGGGACGTATCGCATTCGCATCCGGCTGGGCAGATGATCCTTCGACTTCGGGCTCCGCCCTCCGCTCAGGACAGGCGGCGATCATGCCGCACCGCGGGTGCGTCATGACCGCCCTCGCGCTCGACGAGAGCCCGCCGCTGCATGCTCCGCTGCGCTTCTTCGCCACGGCGCCGATCTGGGGCGCGGCCGCTGGGGTCCTCACGTCACTGCGCGCGGAGCGGGTGACCGCGAGCCGCTGGACGCCCGAGGCGTTCGCGGTGGTCCACGTGCTGGCGCTCGGCTTCATGCTGCAGGTGATGGCCGGAGCGCTCCTGCAGCTCTTGCCGGTCGCCGTCGGATCCGCCGTGCCGCGCGTTCGGCTCCTCGCGCGCGTCAGCCATGCAGGCCTCAACGCCGGCACGCTGCTGCTCGTCGCCGCGTTCCTCGGCGCAGGGCCGGGCTGGTTCGCCGCGGCTGGGGCCGTGCTCCTCGCGACCCTGGCGGCGTACGTCGGCGCCGTGGGGCTCTGCCTGGCCCGCGCGCGGGCGATCGGGCCGACGCTGCCCGCGCTGCGGCTCGCGGTGCTCGCGCTCGGAGTGACGGTCGCGCTCGGGGTCACGCTGGCCCTGGGGCTCGGGCTCGGGTGGCCCGTGCCCATCGTCGAGCTCGTACACCTGCACGCGGCGTGGGGCGTGCTCGGGTTCGGGCTGTGCCTGGTGCTGGGCGTGGCGTACCTCGTCGTGCCGATGTTCCAGCTGACACCCGCCTACCCGGTGCCGGTCGCGCGCGCGCTGCCGCTCACCGTCTTCGCCGGGCTCGGGCTGTGGTCGGTGGGGGTGCCGCTGGGCGTCGAGCCCGTGGCGTTCGCGGGGGCCGCGGTGCTGGCGGCGGCGACGGTCGCGTTCGTCGCGCAGACGCTGCTGCTGCTGGCGTCGAGCAAGCGGCGGATTCGGGACACGACCGCCTGGTACTGGCGGCTGGGGCTGTGCTGCCTGCTCCTGGCGGCGGCGTCCGCCAGCTGGCTGCACGTCGGCTGCCCGCCGCAGCTGCGCGCGCCGCTCGAGTACGCCACCGGGGTGTTCGTGCTGGCCGGGGCCTTCCCCGCGCTGATCTGCGGCATGCTCTACAAGATCGTGCCGTTCCTCGTATGGCTGCACCTGTCTCGTCGTGGCCCGGGTGCGCCGCTGATGCACCAGGTGATCGGCGAGCCCGGGCCGCGCGTTCAGCTGGTGACGCACGCGGCGGCGGTCATCGCGCTCGCCGCGGGCGCCGCTTCGCCACTGCTCGCCGCGTTCGGCGGCGCGCTCTTCGCCGCGTCGAAGGTGCTGCTGGGCTTGAACCTCGTCGTCGCGATCTCGGTGTACCGGAGTGACCACCGGCCGGCGGGGCCCGCGGCGCCGGCGCGGTGTTAGACCGGCCGTGCTCTGGTTCGTCGTCGCGCTGTACCCGGGTCGAGCGCGACGGCCACTCACTCCCGGGGACGTAGCCGAACCCGATCACGTCGCGGCGCTCCCACGGCCCCAGTGCCTGAGCGTGAGCACGCCGGTCAGCACGACCGACGCCGTCATCGCCGCCGCGCCGAGCAGCACGAAGATGGGCGAGAGCCCGAAGTACAGCTCGCCGAGGATTCCGGCCGGCATGAGGAGCCCTGCCAGGCCGAGCCCGGCCGCGGCGCCGCGGGCCGCGTCACCGGCCGAGGCCAACCGCACGAGCACGAAGCCGAGCGCGAGGTTGAGCAGCGAGAAGAGCGCGCCGTGGACGTGCGCCAGCCGGGCCTCGAAGTGGCGGCCCGTAGAGTAGCTGGCAGCCCACGCCTCGTGTTCGGGCGCGAAGTCGCGCAGGTAGACGAGCAGGAAGCCGTAGGCCATGAACCCCGCCATCACCAGGAGGCCCACGCCGACGTTGTAGCGGCCGGTCTTCATCTTCTGTGCTCCTTTCCTCGCTTCGGGAGCGGCGCGAGGAGCTCGAGCAGGCCGCGCACGACCGCCCGCGCCTCGGCTGCCCGGCGCCGCGGCTTCGCCCCCGAGAGCGCCAGCATCTGCACCGTGCCCATCACGATGGGCGCCAGGGTGTCGGGGGGAAGATCGGCGCGGAGCGCGCCCGCCGCCTGACCCTCGCGGAGACAGCCGGCGACGAACACCCGCGTCTTCTCGACGCACGCGGCGAGGCGCTTCGAGCCACGATCGGGGAGCGCGAGGAGGAACTGCTCGGAGAGCACGAGCCGCAGGATGCCGAGCTGATTTCCCACCGCGCTGCTGCGGGCCTCGATGAAGCGCTCGAGGCGCTCGAGCGGAGGAAGCCCCAGCGGCGGGTAAGTCGCCTCGAGCACCGCCTCGACGCGCGCGACGACCGCCTCGAGGAGCGCGTCGAGCGACGCGAAGTGCCGGAAGATTGCGCCGGTCGAGATCCCCACCTCGGCGGCGAGGCTCCGTGTGGTCAACGCCGCGATGCCCCGGGTCGCCACGATGCGCAGCGCCGCGTCGGTCAGCTCGACCTGCCGCAGCCCGGTTGCACGTCGATGCTCACCCATGCACAAGAGAGTAAGCACTTACTTGCATGCGCGCCACCCCTTCGGCCGAGACCCGGCGCTGGTCCCCGAAGCGCCGGTGACCGTTGCGCCGCACCGACGCGGCCTCGAGACAGTCGAGGCGCTCCAGCGGCGGCAGCCCAGGGGTCGCGCTAATGGGCGAAGCAAGCACGCCTTGCCGGCCCGCGAGTCGCTTGACCGCGGTCAAGTGTCGGTTCGCGCTTATCCGCGATGGTGCGCGCATGAGCTTGGCTCATTGGTTGGCCGGTGCGCTGCTCCTCGCGCGGGTCGCGCTGGCGGCGGACGGAGGCGTGCCCGAAGCCCAGCCCGCTGCGGCAGCCGATGCAGGGGTGATGGCGAGCGCCGCCGCGCCGCCGGCCCCGGCGCCCGACCCGTCGTTCGACTGGGGCAGCACGCTGTGGGGCCCGGGCCGGCGCACGTCGGGTGATGCGTTCCGCAGCATGGCGGCGGGGCTGCTTGAGGGGCCGTTTCGGATCGCAGGCGCGGGCTGGTCGCTGGGCTTCGGCGCGCAGTACCACGCGCGCGGCGAGCTGCGCACGGACACGGACTTCGACCGCGCGACCGAAGACCACGCGATCGGCATCGACCACCGCGCGCGCCTCACGCTGCGCGGCTCGGCGCTCGAGCGCGTGGGCGCACTGCTCGAGCTGCAGGACGTGCGGGGCTGGGGCGCCGAGCGCTCGACCCTGGCGACCGACTCGTTCACCGGCCTGCACCAGGGCTTCGTCGACCTCAAGGCCGCACGGTGGCTCGACCTCCGCATCGGGCGGCAGGAGCTCGCGTACGGCGAAGACCGCCTGCTCGGCTCGGTCGACTGGAACCTCAACGCGAGGGCGTTCGACGGCCTGTTCGCGCGGCTGAGTTTCGGCGCCCTCGCCACCGTCGACGTCTTCGGCATGATGCTCAAGGCCCCGGGGTTCGTCGACCCGGCGTCGGGCGGCGCCCGCTTCCACAACTCAGGGAGCTGGCTGACGGGCGCGTACGCGCGCTTCCGCGTCGCGCCCTCGTTCGGGTTCGACGTCTACGCGCTCGGGCTGTCGACCGACGAGAGCACCGCCGCCACGGGCATGCGGCGCGACACGAACCACGCGACGCTGGGCGCGCGCCTCGTCGCGAAGGTGCAGGGCCTCACGACGATCGCCGAGGGCGCGCTGCAGGCAGGCAGCGCCCACGCCGGCGGTGTGCTCGCGGGGGCCTTCGCGGCGCGCGCGACCTACCCGTTGCCGGTGTGGAGCGAGCCGTACGCGCAGCTCGAGGTGCTGGGGGCAACCGGCGACGGCGACGCCGCCGACGGCCGCGTCACCACGTTCAACCCGCTGTTCCCGACGGCACACCTCCACCTCGGGTACCTCGACTACGTCGCCTGGCAGAACACGGTGTCGGTGCGCGGCACGCTGGGGTTTCGACCCTTCGGCGCGCACGTGTGGCTCGACGTGCACCACTTCCGCCTGATGGACCCGCGCGGCGCCTGGTACTCGGCGTCAGGCGCGGTGTTCCGCCCCGCCGACCCATCGCGCGCGGACACCCGCATGGGCACCGAGGTGGATCTGTCGGCGGCGATGCCGGTGACGAAACACGTCGGCCTCTCAGGCGCGTATGCGGTCTTCTTCCCCGAGGGCGCGGCGGCCGGCCCGGGCCGGACCCCGTCGCAGTGGGGCTTCGTCTACCTGAGGGCGCAGCTGTGAGCGCGAACGCTGCCGATCTCTCCCGGCGCTGGCAGGGGGCACGGCTGGCGGCCCTTAAGGTGGCGCTGCCCGCGGCGCCTTCAGCCGGCGAGGCGGAGCTGCTCGAGCCCGCGCTCGAGGCCGATCTCGCGGGGACCTTGCGCCGCGTCTTCGACAACAGCGCGAAGCTCGGCTTCGGCTACCGGCGCACCTGGTCCGAGGAGCATGGGGTCGCGACGCTGCCGGGGCTGCTCGAGGCGCTCGAGGCCCCCTGTCTGCGCGGGGGAGCCTGGCGGCTCGACCAGCGCGCCGCAGCGCTCGAGCGTCGCCCCTGCCGGCCGAGAAGCTCGCCGCAGGTCTGCGACTACTGGCGCGAGGCGATCGACGGCCTCGTCGCCGGCCTGTCCGACGCGTCGCGACACGCGCGCCACCGGAGCCTCGGCCACGGCGACGAGGTCTGCCTGGACCTGCTCTACGAAGACCCCGAGAGCCCGCTGCGCTTCGGGCCGCTGCCGGCCGAGGTGTCGGAGGCGGCTCGGGGCGTGCAGCGGCTCGTGGCGGCGTTCTCCTCTGCCCCGCGGCTCACGCTGCTCGGCGTGTCGGAGGGCGTGCTCGCGTACCGGTTGAGCCCACCCGACGGAAACCTGCGCGCGCTCGTCGAGCGCGAGCTGCAGCAGAAGCTGCCCGCCCTTCACTTTCGAGAGCTTTCACCCCGGCCGGTCTACGGCGACCCCTGACGAGGAGACACGATGAGCCTGCAACGCAAGGCGCTGGAGCGGCGGCAGTTCCTCAAAGGCATGCTGGGCCTGGGCACGGTCGCGGCGACCGAGGCCGGCGCGGCGCCGCTGAAGTTCCTGCAGCCGCTCGCCGTCGACAACCCGCTCAAGGGCTACCCGAACCGCGACTGGGAGAAGACGTACCGCAACATCTTCAAGCCGGACTCGACGTTCGTGTTCCTCTGCGCGCCCAATGACACACACAACTGTCTGCTCAGGGCGTACGTCAAGAATGGCGTAGTCACGCGCATCGGGCCGACGTACGGCTACGGCAAGGCCGAAGATCTCTACGGCAACCGCGCAAGCCACCGCTGGGACCCGCGCATCTGCCAGAAAGGCGTCGCGCTGGTGCGGCGCATCTACGGCGACCGCCGCGTCAAGGCGCCGATGGTGCGCAAGGGCTTCAAAGACTGGGTGACCGCCGGCTGCCCGCGCCACGCGAAGACGGGCGCGGTCGACCCGAAGTACCTGCAGCGCGGGAAGGACAAGTGGCTCAAGGCGACGTGGCCCGAGGCGTTCGAGCTGTCGGCGAAGGCGCTCGACAACATCATGCGCACGTACTCGGGGGAGCAGGGCGCGAAGTACCTCGAGGCGCAGGGCTACGACCCGGCGATGATCGAGGCGATCGAGGGCGCCGGTACCGAGACCGTGAAGGTGCGCGGTGGCATGGCGTTCTTGGGCGCGACACGCATCTTCGGGCTGTACCGCCTGGCGAACATGATGGCGCTGGCCGACGCGAAGATCCGCAAGGTGCCGCCCGAGAAGGCACACGGCGCGCGCGGCTGGGACAGCTACTCGTGGCACACCGACCTCCCGCCGGGACACCCGATGGTGACGGGCGCGCAGACGAACGACTTCGATCTGTTCACCGTGGAGAACTCGAAGCTCTGCATCGTGTGGGGCATGAACTGGATCACGACGAAGATGCCCGACAGCCACTGGCTGACCGAGGCGCGCCTCAAGGGCACGAAGGTCGTCGCGGTCACGGTCGAGTACAGCGCCACGGCGTCGAAGGCCGACGAGGTCATCATCATTCGCCCCGGCACGGACCCCGCGTTCGCGCTCGGGCTTGCGCAGCACATCATCGCGAAGAAGCTCTATGACCGCGCGTGGGTCGAGAAGAACACCGACCTGCCCTTTCTGGTGCGCATGGACACGCTCCAGCCGCTGCGCCCTGCCGACGTGCTCCCCGGCTGGGAGGACACGAAGCCGAAGAACCTGACCTTCTCCGCTTCCGGTCAGAAGCCTCCCCCGATCATGGCGCAGCAGACGCAGTACACCGCCGAGGGGATGGCGAAGGAGTTCGCCCCGCACCTGGTGTGGGACGCGACGAAGAAGACCCCGGTGGCGGTGACGCGCGACGAGTGGGGACCAGGCTTCGAGAAGCTCGGGGTGAAAGCCGACCTCGACGCGAAGCAGAAGGTGAAGCTGCTCGACGGCACCACCGTCGAGGTGCGCACCAGCTTCTCGCTGCTCGCCGAGTACCTGAATGCGAACCTGACGCCGCAGCACGTCGAGAAGATCACCGGTGCTCCGGCGAAGGCGATCGTGTCGCTCGCCGAGCAGATCGCGAAGAACCCCGAGAAGACGACCTTCGCCACGGGCATGGGCCCGAACCAGTTCTTCAACTCGGACCTGAAAGACCGGGCGATTCTGCTCGTGGCCGGCCTGACCCGGAACATCGGCTTCGCCGGCGGCAACGTCGGCAGCTACGCGGGGAACTACCGCGCGGCGATCTTCGGAGGCATGGGGACGTTCACCTCGGAAGATCCGTTCGCTGCCCAGCTCGGGCCGGCGGGCAAGGTCAGCCAGCGCAAGCTCAGCCACTACGAGTCGCTGCACTACTTCAACTACGGCGACCGCCCGCTGCGCCTCGGCCAGAAGCTGTTCACCGCCAAGGGGCACCTGCCCGCGCCGACGAAGGCGATGATGCTGAGCAACTCCAACTCGGTGATCGGCAACATCAAGTGGCACTTCGACGTGGTGAACAACACGCTGCCGAAGGTCGAGTTCATCGCGTACTCCGACTGGTGGTGGACGGGGAGCTGCGAGTACGTCGACGTCGTCTACGCGTACGACAGCTGGGCCGAGATGAAGCAACCCGACTTCACCGCCTCGTGCACGAACCCGTTCCTGCAGGTGTTCCCCGCCACGCCGCTCAAGCGCATCTACGATACCCGGGGCGATCTCGAGATCCTCGCCGGCGTCGCGGGTGCGCTGGGTACGGTCTACGGCGATCAGCGCTTCGCCGACTACTTCAAGTTCGCGACCGCCGACGAGGTGCAGGTCTACCTGCAGCGCATCATCGACGCCTCGCCGTCCCTCACGGGCTACCGCTTCGCCGACGTCGCCAAGAAGGCGGCCGACGGCATCCCCACGGTGATCAACAACCGCACGTACCCGCGGCTGTCGAGCTGGGAGCAGGCCAAGGGCGAGCAGCCCTGGCATACGAAGTCGGGCCGCCTCGAGTACTACCGCCCCGAAGCCGAGTTCATCGAGCACGGCGAGAACCTGATCGTCTACCGCGAGCCGGTCGACTCGACGCCCTACGAGCCGAATGTGATCGTGGCGAAGCCGCACCCGGCGATCCGCCCGACGGGGCCCGAGGGTTGGGGCCTGAAGAGAGACGACCTGCGGTGCGAGGCGCGGCAGGTGCGCAACGTGATGATGTCGGTCGACGAGCTGCTCAAGACGCAGCACCCGCTGCGCGCGAAGAGCTACACGCACGTCTACCACACGCCGAAGTACCGGCACGGCGCGCACACCACGCCAGTGGACACCGACTTCACGAGCGTGCTGTTCGGCCCGTTCGGCGACGTCTACCGCCACGACAAGCGGCTGCCGTCGGTGACCGAGGGCTATGTCGACCTGAACCCGCTCGACGCGCGTGAGCTCAAGCTCGAAGACGGCGACTACGTGTGGATCGACGCCGACCCGGAAGACCGCCCGTACCGCGACGTCAAGCCGGGCACCGAGGAGGCGAAGGTCGCGCGCCTGCTGTTGCGCGTGCGCTTCTACCCGGGCACCCCCCGCGGCATCGCGCGCACGTGGCACAACATGTACGGCGCCACGTTCGGCAGCGTGCGCGGGCACGAGAGCCGCACCGACGGCCTCGCGAAGAACCCCGAGACGAACTACCAGGCGATGTACCGCTACGGCAGCCACCAGAGCGCCACGCGCGCCTGGCTGCGGCCGACGCTGATGACCGACTCGCTGGTGCACAAGGACCTGTTCGGCCAGGTGGTGATGAAGGGCTTCACGCCCGACGTGCACTGCCCGGTGGGGGTGCCGCGCGAGGCGTTCGTCAAGATCACGCGCGCCGAGCTGGGCGGCTTGAGCGCCGAGGGGCTGTGGCGGCCGGCGCAGCTCGGCTTGCGGCCCACGTACGAGAGCGAAGGCATGAAGGCGTACCTCAAGGGCGGGTTCATCAAGAAAGGCTGAAAGGGAGCTCACCATGGGCAAAGTCAACAACTGGCACCTCAAACGAGACATGGAGTACGTCTATGAAGAGGCGCGCCCGAAGCGACAGTGGGCGATCGTCTTCGACCTGAACAAATGCATCGCGTGCCAGACCTGCACGCTCGCCTGCAAGACGACGTGGACCAGCGGCAAGGGCCAGGAGTACATGTTCTGGAACAACGTCGAGTCGAAGCCCTGGGGCGGCTTCCCGCTCGCGTGGGACCTGCGCGTGCTCGAGAAGCTCGGCCGGCAGGACTGGGCGAAGAACGGCAGCTACGCGGGCAAGACGATCTTCGAGGCCGCGCCGCCCACCGAGCGCGCGGTGCACTTCGCGCCGCAGGACGAAGACTGGATGTACCCGAACATCGGCGAGGACGACTGCATGGGGCTCGTCGAGCGGGGCGGCCACATCGGCGCGCTGCCGCACGACAAGTGGTTCTTCTACCTGCCGCGCACCTGCGCGCACTGCACGTACCCGGCGTGCCTCGCGGCCTGCCCGCGCAAGGCCATCTACAAGCGCGATGAAGACGGCATCGTCCTCATCGATCAGTCGCGCTGCAAGGGCTACGGCGAGTGCGTGCGGGCGTGCCCGTACAAGAAGTCGATGTACAACCCCTACACACGCGTCAGCGAGAAATGCGTCGGCTGCTACCCCGCGGTCGAGCAGGGCATACAGCCCCAGTGCGTGGTGAACTGCATCGGCAAGATCCGCGTGATGGGGTTCGTGAGCCCGCCCGCGAAGGCGCGCGACGACAACCCCATCGACTTCCTCGTGCACAAGAAGCAGATCGCCCTGCCCTACTACCCGCAGCTCGGGCTCGAGCCGAACATCTATTACATCCCCCCGATCCACGCCGACCGTGCGTACCTGACGCAGATGTTCGGCCCGCTGGTCGACGGCGCGATCGAGCGCTACCGCAAGCTGCAGGAGGACCCCGTGGCGCAAGGGCTGCTGGTGCTGATGGGCTCGTCGGACCGCATCCTCCACCGCTTCGAGGTCGACAAGGGGCAGGCCGCCGGCTTCGACGAGCAGGGCGCCGAAATCGTGCGCGTGCCGGTGACGGAGCGCGTCGTCGAGCGGCTGGCCTTCGACGAGAAGCTGCAGGCTCCCCGCAACAACACCCCGTGAGGCCGACCATGAGCTCCTCCCCTCTGCTCGTTCTGTCTGTGTTGACGCTGTCTCACCTGTCGTGGGCGAACCCCCTGCTCGCGCGCAAGACGGGCACCGATCTGTCGGTGCCGGACCCGAAGGCGAAGTATTGGGACAGCGTGCCGCAGGAGCATGTGCCGCTGATGGCGCAGCCGATGGCGATTCCCCGGCCCGAGGTGACGCGCACCGCGCAGGTGGCGGTGCAGGCGCTGCACGACGGCAAGCGGCTGGCGCTGCGGCTGCGCTGGCGCGACGCCGACCGCAACGAGGCGGGCCGGCTCGGTGAGTTCTCCGACGCCGCGGCCGTGCAGTTCCCCCTGGCCGGCAAGCCGGTGCCGCCGCCGGTGATGATGGGCATGAAGGGCGACCCGGTGCACATCTTTCACTGGCGCGCGCAGTACCAGCGCGACGCCGAGCGCGGCAAACCGGGCATGAAGGACCTGTACCCGAACCAGGCGATCGACATGTACCCGATGGAGTTCGCCGACCCGGGCACCACCTCGACCGACGAGGCGGCGCGGGACAAGTTCTCGCCCGGGCGCGAGGTCGGCAACCCGCAGTCGTACCCGAAGAACGGCGTCGACGAGATCTTCGCCGAGGGGTTCTCGACCAGCGCCGTGCAGGAGGGCCACCAGAGCCAGGCGAAGGGCAACTGGGAGAACGGCGAGTGGACGCTGGTGATCGTGCGCCCGCTCGCCATCGAGGGCGGCAGCACGGTGAAGGTGGGCTCGAGCACCTGGGTCGGCTTCGCCGTCTGGCAGGGCGGCCTCGGCGAGGTCGGCAGCCGGAAGTGCGTGACCATGACGTGGACGGCCTTCGAGCTGAGCGACAAGTCATGACCGTGCACGAAGACGCAGGCGCGCTCGAGCACCGCGCGGTGGAGTTCGCGCTCGCGGCGCGGCTCGCGGCGTACCCTCACGACGCGATGGTCCCCGAGCTCGACCGGCTCTCGGGGCAGCTCGATGCAGCGGTCCCCGCCGCCGAGGCCGTGCGGGCCGAGCTCGTCTCGCGTGGGCTCGACCCGCTGCGCAGTGAATACCTGGCGCTGTTCGGCTCGCACCAGGCCCGCGTGTCGCTGCACGAGACCGAATACGGCCGCATGCGCGGCATGGCCAAGGGAAACGACCTCGCCGATCTGTGCGGCTTCTACCGCGCCTTCGGCCTCGAGGTGACCGGGGACTCGGAGCGCCGCGACCTACCCGACCACCTCGCGTGCCAGCTCGAGTTCTACGCCGTGCTGCTGGCGCGCGCCGCGCACCTCGGCCACGAAGACGACCACGAGGGGCTCGGCATCGTGCTCAACGCGCGCCGGAAGTTCCTCGTCGCGCACCTCGGGCGGCTCGCGCTGACGGTCGGGACCCTGGAGCGGGTGCGGACCCACCCGGTGTACGGGCCGGTGATGCAGTGGGCCGCCGAGCTCGTGGGGGTGCAGTGCCGCACGCTCGCTGCCGACCCACCTCCGCTCGACTTCTTCGACCCGTCGGCGGAGCCCGACGAAGTCTGCTGCGCCGTCTCATCCCCCCCAACCCAAGGAGCACCGAAATGAAGTCTCATCTCTTCGCCTTCATCACCCTCTTCACGACCACCGCGCTCGCAGGCCCGCCCGCAAAGGTCGATCAGGCGCTGCTCGACAAAGGCAAGGCCGCCTTCATGGTGAACTGCATGGCCTGCCACGGCGAGAAGGGCGCGGGCGACGGGCCCGGGGCCGCCGCGCTGAACCCGAAGCCGCGCAACTTCACCACCGATGCGTTCAAGCAGGGGGAGACGCCGGACGCCGTGTTCAAGACGGTCAGCGGCGGAGTCGCGGGCACGGCCATGGTGCCCTTCGCGCACATCCCCGAGGACGATCGCTGGGCGCTCGCGCACTGGGTGCTCGAGCTGCGCAAGGTGGGCAAGCCCGCGGCGCCGGCCCCGGCGGCGGACAAGAAGCCGAAGAAGTAGGAGCGCACGTGGGCTGGACGCTGCGGCTGAACCTGCTCGAGCAATGCCAGTACCGCTGCGGGTATTGCCGGCCACAGGCGCTGCGCGCAGCCACGCCGAACAGCGCGTGGCTGACGCCCGCGGAGTACGCGCGGCTCGGCGTGCTGTTCCACGCCGCCGGCGTCGAGAAGGTGCGGCTCACGGGGGGCGAGCCGCTCTTGCGCGACGACGTCGAAGAGATCGTCCGCGCGCTGAAGCGCGGGTGCCCTTCCTTCACCGTGGCGCTGACCACGAACGGCCAGCGGCTCGGGGCACGGCTCGAAGGCCTCGCCCGCGCGGGCCTCGACCGCGCCACCGTGCACGTCGACTCGCTGAGGGCCGAGCGCTACCGCGCGCTGATGGGCGACGGCGACGTGGCCGAGGTGCTCGCCGGGCTCGAGGCGGCGCACGCGCTCCTGGGCAGGGCGAAGCTCAATGTGGTGGTGCAGCGCGGCGGCAACGAGGACGAGCTCCTCGACTTCTTGGCCTACAGCCGAGTCACGGGCGTCGAGGTGCGGTTCATCGAGCTGATGAACACCGGCAGCGCTCGCGACTACGTGCGCGAGGCATTCGTGCCGGGCGCCGAGATCCTCGAGCGTGCGGGTGCGGTCGCGCGCGTGCCGCGGAGGAGCCCTTCGGATCCCGCAGCGCTCTACCGGACGGCCGACGGCCTCGTCTTCGGGCTCATCGCGTCGGATACGCAGCCGTTCTGCGCGCACTGCAACCGCCTGCGGCTGATGCCCGACGGCCGCCTGGCCGGCTGCCTGTACCAGGGCGCTGCAGCACCGCTCGGCGCGGCGCTGAGGGCCGGAGCGACCGACGCCGAGCTCGCGGCGATCGTCGCCGCGGCGGTGCGCGGCAAGCGCAGCTTTCACCCCTCGACCGAGCGGCGGGCCGCGTTCAGCATGTCCGAGGCGGGCGGGTGAACGCAGAGCGCGCGGGCAGCCGGCCTGGCTCGAAGGCTACGGCATGCCGCCGTTCGGGTGCAGGTGGCTCACTCCGTTCGGGCTCGCTCCGAGGGAGATCGTCGCGACCACGCGGCGCGCCGCGGTATCGACGACGGAGAGGCTGTTGCCGGCGAGGTTGGTGACGTAGGCCCATGCGCCCTCCTCGCTGACGACCACGCCGTGCGCGCCGCTGCCGACCTCGATCGTCGCGACCACCCGGGCCTCGGCGATCGCGATCTCGTAGAGGCGGTTCGAGGCGGGCCGGCCGAGCAGCATGCCCTGGTCGCAGACGAAGAGCCGCGCGCCGTCGGGCGCCGGGTAGAGCTGCACCGGGCCCTGGGAGCCCTCGGGCAGCGCGATGCGGGTGAGCGCGCCGCTCGAGCGCTCGTACCGAACGACCTCCTTCGTGTCGTAGAGGGACGCGAACACGTACTTGCCGTCGCGCGTACATGCGACCTGCACGGCCACGCCGCCGAGGGCGACCTCCTCCACGTGCCCGGAGCCGGGGTGAATGAGGCTCATGCCCTTGCCGTCCATGTTCGCCGTGATCACCTGCTCGCCGCAGACGCTCGCGCCGTGCGGCTTCTTGCCGGCCCCAAGGTCGAAGCTGGTCACGATCGCCTTCGCGGCGACGTCGAGCTGGTAGACCCTGCTCGTCTCGTTCGCGGTGGCGTAGGCGAACCGCGAGTCGCCGTCGACGACCACATGCGCCAGGTGCAGCTGCGTGCCCAGCGTGATGCGCTGCACGATCTCGTCGGTCGCGGCGTCGATGACGATCACCTGCTCCTCACCCGCGGCGTGGCCTGAGTGGCCGGCGGGCGCCTCCGACGGAGCCGTCACCCACACCGACTTGCCGTCCGGTGCGACCTGCACGTTGTGCGGCATGAACGCCGTGTGCTCGCCGCCGGCAACGGCCGTGAGGTCGATGCTCTTGAGCACCTGCTTCGTCCGCGCGTCGATGACGGCGATCGAGCCCTTCTCCTCCTCTGCGACGTACACCTTCGAGCCGGGTTGAGGCCCCGGCGGGCCACATCCGATGATCCCCACAGCGACGACGACGGCGAGATGACGCATGGTTGTTGCCTCCCGGGCCCTCTTCGCATCGCCCGTTCGGCTCCCACCTTGATCGGCGTCAAGCGGCTCGCTCGGCTTCACCGCATTCGGAAGTCGATCACGATTTCTCCAGGCTCCCGCTTCCGGTACTCGATGGTGAGGTGCTCCGCGTAGCGGGCCTCGAGCTGTGCGAGCAGCGGCACGGGGTCGTGATCGTTCGTGAAGCGCATCGTCTCGCCGGCGCGCAGCGCGTCGAGCGCGCCAAAGATGGCTGCGTGCCGGAAGCGCTTCGCCACACCTCGCGCATCGAAGGGAAAGGGCTGGTCGGAGAGGACGGGAAGCGGGCTGGAGGCGGTCATGCAGGGGGCTTACCGCCGGCGCCGCGGGCCGCGCTTGATCGCGATCAAGGAGCGCCGGCTCGAGCCCCTGAAATCAGCCGGGCCGGGGCGAGGGTCGCGCGCAGTGGGTCGGCCTCGCCGCAGACGCACGCGGCCAGCACCTCGCCGGCGGCGAGGCCGCCCGTCATGCCGTGGCCCCCGAGCCCCGCGAGCCACCACAGGCCCTTCACGCGCGGGTCCTCCCCCACTGCCGGCGCGCGATCGGCGATCGCGAAGGTGCGCAGCCCGGCCCACGCGCGGCGCACGCTCGCCCGGGCCAGCGCCGGAGCGACGCGACCCAGCCGCTCGGCCAGGAGCTCGAGGGCCGCGCGATCTACCGCCGGCTCCCCCGGCCGCGCCTCGGTCTCGTCGCACGGACACGCGAGCACCGCCCCAGACTCGGGCCGGAAGTAGACGCCGCCGTCGGCGCTCCAGCAGGGCACCCGCCCGGCGACCGCGCGCGGCGCGTCGAGCACCACGAGGGTGCGGCGCAAGGGCACGAGCGGCAGCGGCGCGCCGGCCTCTTTCCCCAGGCCGCCGGCCCAGGCGCCGCCCGCGAGCACCACCGCGCCCGCGCGAAGCGACTCGCCACTGCCGAGACGCACTCCAGCGGCGCGGCCGTTCTCGACGAGCACGCTCCCGGCTTCGAGGCCGAACATCAGGTGCGCACCGCGGCTCTTCGCGGCCGCGGCGAGCGACACCCCGACGTGGTGCACGTCGATGACGCCGTCGTCGGGACAATACAGGCCGCCAGCCTCGGTGCCGCCGGCGAGCGCCGGCACGAGCTCCACGATGGCGGCCCGGTCGAGGCGCTCGGCGCGCACCGCCCCGCTGCGCGCCAGCACCTGCAGGCGCTCGAGCGCCGCGGCGCTCCCCGCAGTGTGCAGCGCTCCGGACGAGACCCTCCACCGCGGAGCCACCTCGTCGAGCAGCGGCCGGCTGCGCAGCGCGAGCTGCACGTCACCGGGGTTCGGGGCGAGCTGTACGTACATCGCCGCGTTGCGCCCCGAGCTGTGGCCAAAGGCCCACTTCTCGTGCTCCAGCAGCGTGACGCTGCCGAGGCGCGCGAGGTGCCACGCCGCCGACAGCCCGGCGATGCCGGCGCCGATGACGAGGAAGTCGCTGTGGGGCATGGCGGCCTACTCGACGACGAGGACTCCGGCGATCATCTTGCCCATCTGGCAGCCGTAGGTGATCTGCCCCGCCTTCGGAGGCGTGAAGCGCAGCTCGACCGGCCGGTTCAGCGGCAGCTCGGCGTCGAGCTTCGCCTCGTCCAGCACCAGGCGCTTCGCACAGGTCGAGTCGGTCGTGCGCGTGACGACGAGCACCAGCGGCTCGCCTCTGCGCACGCTCACGGGGCTGGGCTCGAAGCCGCGCGCGGTGACGGCCAGCTCGAGGCGGCGCTCCTTTCCAGCTCGCGGCCCGGGCTCGGCGGCGAGCGCCCCGGCGGCCACGCTCGAGATCAGCACGGCGCAGAGGGTACGGGAGGGCAGGCACATGCCAGGGACTCTCTCTGGCGCCTCCTGCCGTCTCCTTGACCCCGATCAAGCCCCTGGGCGCCCGCCTGCGAGATGAATGGAACTGGTCAGACCTCTGACCTGTCCCATGCGAAGCCCGTTCAAGACCCCGCATGCCCGCCACCGCCCCGCGGTGCACGCCGAGCGCGTGCTGGTCGGTCTCATCCTCTCGCGACGGTGCCCTGCGGGCTCGACGCTGCCGCCCGAGCGCCACCTCGCGCAGCAGCTCGGCGTGACGCGGCCGACGCTGCGCGAGGCGCTGCAGCGGCTCGACCGCGACGGGTGGATCGAGATCCGCCACGGCAAGGCGACCCGGGTGCGCGACGTGTGGCGCGAGGGCGGGCTCAACGTCCTCGCCGCCGCGGTGCGCAGCGGCGGAAGGCTGCCGCCCCGCTTCGTCAGCCACCTGCTCGAGGTGCGGCTCGCGCTCGCGCCTGCTTACGCGCGCGCCGCAGCCGCCGCAGCCCCGGGCGCCGTGCTCGCCGCGCTCGAGCAGCGGCGCCCCACTGCGGCTGAGCCGTATGCCGAGTTCGACTGGGCGCTGCACGCGGCGCTCGCCGCGGCGTCGGGCAACCCGGTGTTCACGCTCATTCTCAACGGCTTCGGCGACCTCTACCGCCAGCTGGCGCGGCGCTACTTCACGGCGCCGGCCGCGCGCCTCGCCTCGAGCCGCTTCTACGCGGCGCTCGAGCGGGCGGTGCGGGCCGGGCAGCCTGGTCGGGCCGAGCGGGTGACGCGAGCTGCGATGCAGCACAGCCTCGCGCGCTGGAAGGCGCTGGAGAGTTGAGATGAGGCGCTGGAACGGCTGGGGAGACGAGGCGCACGCGTACGTGGTGCCGGCTCGAGCGGTGCAGGCGCTGCAGGCGTGGGTGGGGCCGCCAGCGCCGCCGCGCGACGCGACGCTTCCCGAGGCGCTGGCGGGGGTGCCCGAGAGCCGGCTGCCGCACGCCCCTTTCCTGTCGTTCGACCCCGAGCAGCGGCTGCGCCACGCGCGGGGGCAGAGCCTGCCCGACTGGGTCGCGCTGCGGTCGGGGCGCGTCGGCGCGTTTCCCGACGCGGTGGCCTTTCCAGCGTCGAGCGACGACGTGCGCGCGCTGCTCGCCTGGGCGGCGCGGAGCGGGGCCCGCCTCATTCCCTACGGCGGGGGCACCAGCGTGGCGGGCCACGTGAACCCCGACCCGCAACTCAGGCCCACCGTGACGGTCGACATGAGCCGGCTGAGCCGCCTCATCGAGCTCGACGAGGTGAGCCGGCTCGCGAGGTTCGGCGCGGGCGTTCTGGGCCCGGATCTCGAGGCGCACCTGCGCGCGCGCTCGCTGACGCTCGGCCATTTCCCGCAGTCGTTCGAGCAGTCGACGCTCGGCGGGTGGATCGCCACGCGCTCGAGCGGGCAGCAGTCGCTGCTCTACGGGCGCATGGAGCGGCTGTTCGCGGGCGGGCGGGTCGAGACCCCGCGCGGGCCGCTCGAGCTGCCGGTCTTCCCCGCGTCGGCCGCGGGGCCGGACCTGCGCGAGCTGGTGCTGGGCTCCGAGGGCAGGCTCGGGTTCATCACCGAAGCGACGGTGCGCGTCTCGCCGGCCCCCGCGCGCGAGGAGTTCGTGGGCGTCTTCTTCCCCGACTGGGCGCACGGGCTGGCGGCTGCCCGCACCATCGCGCAGGCTCGGCTGCCGCTCTCGCTGGTGCGCCTCTCGGCGCCCGAGGAGGCGCGCACGATGCTGACGCTCGCCGGCCACGAGCGGCTGCTCGGCGCGCTCGAAGCGTGGATGCGCTTGCGCGGGGCCGGCGACGAGAAGGCGCTGCTGCTGCTCGGCGCGAGCGGCACCGCCGCGGTGGTGCGCTTCGCGCTCGGCGAGGGGCTCTCGCTCGCGAAGCAGCACGGCGGCCTCTCGGCGGGCCGCACGTTCGGCGCGCAGTGGACGAAGAACCGCTTCCGCGCCCCGTACCTGCGCAACGCGCTGTGGGAGCTCGGCTATGCCGTCGACACGCTCGAGACCGCCGCGCCATGGAGCGCGGTGCCTGCGGTCTTGAGCCGGGTCGAAGCGGCGCTGCGCGGCGGCCTTCAGCGCTGCGGTGAGCGTGCGCATGTCTTCACGCACCTGTCCCACGTCTACTCCGATGGCTCGTCGATCTATACGACCTACCTGTTCCGCCTCGCGCCGACGCCGGACGAGACGCTCGAGCGCTGGCGCACCCTGAAGGAGCGCGCGAGCGAGGCCATCGTCGCGGCGAAGGGCACCATCAGTCATCAGCACGGCGTGGGCGTCGACCACGCCCCGTACCTGAAGGCCGAGAAGGGGGAGCTGGGCATGGCGGCGCTGGGCCGCGCGCTCTCGGGGTTCGACCCCGAAGGGCTGATGAACCCGGGCAAGCTCTTGGGAGCGGCGCGGTGAGCGGCGAGCGCTCGCGCACGTTCGAGCTCGCGGCTGCCGGCGGGTGGGATCTCGTCGTCGTCGGCGGCGGGATCACCGGGGCGGGCATTCTGGACGAGGCCGCCCGCCGCGGGCTCAAGGCGCTGCTCGTCGACCAGGGCGACTTCGCGTCGGGCACGTCGAGCCGCAGCTCGAAGCTCGTGCACGGCGGCCTGCGCTACCTCGCCGAGGGGGACCTTCGCCTCACGTGGCAGGCGGTGGGCGAGCGCGAGCGGCTGCTCGCCGAGCTGCCCGGGCTCGTGGAGCCGATCGGCTTCCTGCTCGCAAGCTACGAGGGCGACCGCCTCGGGCGGCGCCTCGTGCGCCTGGGGCTCCAGCTCTACGACCTGCTCGGCAGCGGTGTGAAGCACCGCGCCCTCTCGGCGGAGGACCTGGCGATGCTCGCGCCGCGGCTGAGCCTCGACGGCTCCACCGGCGGCTTCTGGTACCGCGACGCGCAGACCGACGACGCGCGGCTCGTGCTGCGCGTGCTCTTCGACGCCGTAGCGCTCGGCGCTTCGGCGCTCAACTACGCCCGTGTCGAAGGGCTCGTCATGCGCGGAGGCGCGGCCGGCGGCGTGGTGCTGCGCGACGGCGAGTCGGGCCGGGCGGCGCGCGTCGAAGCGCGCGCAGTGGTGAACGCGACGGGCGCGTGGGCCGACTGCTTGCGCGCAGAGGTGAGCGGGAAGCCGGCCATTCGGCCGCTGCGCGGCAGCCACCTGCTCTTCCCGGCGTGGCGCTTCCCGGTGGCGCAGGCGGTCACGTTCCGCCACCTCGAGACCCGCCGGCCGCTCTTCGCGTGCCCGTGGGAGGGCCTGACGCTGCTCGGCACGACCGACCTCGATCACGATCGGCCGCTCGATGACGTGCCCTACCTGGCGCCCGGCGAGGCGACCTCGATGGTCGAGGCGGCCCGCGCCGCGTTCCCCCAGCTCACGCTGCACGCGAGCGACGCCGTGTCGAGCTTCAGCGGGGTGCGGCCCGTGATTGGAACGGGGCAGAAGGACCCGTCGAAGGAGTCGCGCGACCACGCCATCTGGAGCGAGCGCGGCCTGTGGACGGTGACGGGCGGCAAGCTCACCACGTTCCGCGCCATCGCCCGCGAGGCGGTCGACGCGCTGGGGCTGGCGACGCCGGCGCCGGACCCGCCCGCCCGCCGGCGGGACGGGGCGCCGAGCGGCATCGAGGACGCACAGCAGCGGCGACTCGAGGGGCGGTACGGCGCCGCAGCGCCGGCGCTCGTGGCGGCGGCGCGCGAAGGCGAGCTCGAGCGGATCCCCGAGACGGCAACGCTGTGGGCCGAGCTGCGGCACGGGGCGCGCGCGGAGGCCGTGGTGCACCTTGACGACCTGCTGCTGCGGCGCGTGCGGCTCGGGCTCTTGCTGCCCGAGGGCGCCAGGGAACATCTGCCCCGCATTCGCCGCATCTGCCAGGGCGAGCTCGGCTGGGCCGACGAGCGCTGGCACGACGAGGAGCGGCGCTACCTCGCGGCGTGGGCTGCGCAGCACCGCCCGCCCGCGCAGGGCTCCAGCACCCGCGCGCAACCGCTGTGCCCGGGGTCGCCCACGGTGCGCTCTTGTGAACGCCGCGTTGACTCGTGAACTGCAGGTTCACAACGACCGGGTCGCCCGCCGCGAACTTCCGGCTGAGTGCCTGGTGGGTCCGCAACGTGCAATGAGACGACCCGTGCGCCAGCTCCGATGCCTCCTGCTCCTCGCGTTCACAGCCTGCCTGCCGCGAGGGTGCGCGCTCCTGCCACCTCCGCCACCCGACGTTCCAGACGAGCCCGACGCGGGAGAGCTGAGCGAGGTGACGCCGCGGCCCGAGGACCCGGCGGAGCCGGCCCTGCCGCCGGAGCTCGAGAGGGCGCTGACGCGCTCGGCGTCTGCGAAGATCGAGGCTGCGCTTGAGGACGGCGGCCTCGACCTGCTGCACGCGGCGCTGTTTCAGCAGTACGCGGTGTTCGCGCCACACCTGCTGCCGGCGGAGCTGCGGTCGGAGCCCGACGCGACGCTCCCGCCGCCGGCGGCGCACGCCTGGAGCGTGATCGTCCAGCAGTCGCGAGCGCAGTACACGCCCGTCGAGCAGCAGAACCTGCGCGCGCTGACGGCGCTCCCGGGCGGCGCCGACTTCCGCAGCTTCGGCGATGCGGCGCCTCCGACGGGGAGCCGGTGCGCGGCGACGTTGAACAACGCCGACGCGGCGCCCATGTTCGTCGCCGAGACGCGGCACTTCCGTTTCACCGCCGTGGGGACGGCGCAGACCGGCGGCGGGCTCACCGCCGAGCAGGCGCGCGACGCGCTGGTGACCCGGCTCAACGCCGCCCTGCTCGCCCCCATCGTCAACCGGGGCGCCGTGCCGAGCCAGCAGCGCCTGGCCGACTACTTCGACGAGGTCTACGACTTCTACGACCGCATCGGCTTCGACGCGCCGGCAGGCGCCGGCAAGGTGCCGGTCAGGGTCTTCGCGTGTGAAGGCATGGCGGAGGACGGCGCCGAGCGCGACGGCGAGATCTTCATGAGCATCAAGATCGGCTTCGAAGACGAGTCGCTCCGCCACGTCGTGCTCCCGCACGAGCTCGTCCACTACTTCCAGGAAGGCACGCCGATGCCCGAGTGGCACCAGGCCTGGCCGATCGAGGCCATGGCCGTCGCCCTCGAGGACGTGGTCGCGCGCGACCCGAAGCGGTGGAGCGGGATCCCCGCGCCGGACACGCAGCTCCCGGAGTGGTTCAACGCGATGAACCGCAGCTTCCGGTGCCCCGAAGAGCCGTTCCACAGCGTCAACGTTCGGGAGTGTCGCACCCGCCGGGGCTACGGCGAACAGCTGCGCGCGCCGGCGCTCGAGGGACGAACCGAGCTGCTGTACCGCGGCGACTACAGCAAGTTCGTCTTCTTCAAGTGGTACCTGCGGAAGGCGGGCGGCGCGCCGGCGGTGCTCGGCGCGTGGTGGGCGCAATACAAGAGCCTCGGCGGCTTCTCGGAGGGCATGGTGACGGCCGCGGACCTCGCCGACTTCCAGCTCGCGCTGCTGGGCGACGAGTATGGCCGCCAGACCTGGTTCGAAGACGAAGATCGCGCGCGCTTCAACGCGCCGGCGGCGCGGCTCGATCTCCACCCGACGAAGCGGCTCCGCTACACGTACCGCTTCGAGGAAGAGAAGTACTGGCCGAACAAGGGGCGCGTGGCACCGCCGGTGGAGGCGTCGTTCGGCGCGCCGAAGGTGCCTGACAACACGACCTACCCGCTCGTGGCCGGGGCGACGCAGCGCATCGTCGTCGAGATCCCCAGGTTTCCTTCGATGGAGACCTTCCCGGGCCTGCCGTCGCTCGTCTGGCAGTACACGGGCCCGAAGCCCGAGCTGCGCTTCCACTACTTCGATGGCCCGGCGAAGAGCCCGTCCCGCTTCTACCTGAAGTTCGAGGCCGAGACGGCGACCGACGCCGAGCAGATGTTGTACCTCTCGCCGACCGCGCCGAAGACGCTCATCGTCACGGCCACGACGCCGCCGGCGATGGGCACCGGCTCGATCACGCTGAAGTGGGGCGTGACGATGGGAGCCACCTGCGTGAATCAGTGCGGGCGCGCATTCGACGCCGCGTTCGACGCGTGCTGCCCGCGGCAGTGTGAAGGCACCGACGACGAAAGCTGCGTGCCGGACTGCCAGGAGCCCGGGCCGTACGAGCGATCGTTCAGCGACTTTTGCGCCGAGTACTGCTTCGGGCGGCGCGACTCGTACCCGGTGGTGTTCGCGGGCGACGCCCACTCGACGGCGGCGCCGAAGATCTGCTCCGCGGCCGGCGTCGACTCCTGCGCCGACGTCGCTTCGGGGCTCGTCTACCTGCCTGCGTGGATCTCCGCGAGCTGCACCGAGCTTGGCATGGACCCGTGACGGCGCTCACGCGCGCGACGAGCACGCGGCGGCCGTCTCTTCCTTCGCGACCCGGCGCCAGGCCGGCAGCCGAGCCGCGAGCTCCGGGTGCGCGAGCACCTCGGGGCTCAGCGGCGGGGCCCGCGGGATTCCCGCCGAGGCCTCGAGGCACTCATCGACCAGGGCGTCTGCGATGTGTACGACGCCGACGACGTCGATGCCGCGCGCCGCCCTCGCGGGCTCGTGGTGAAACGCCACGGCCTCGACGATGGAGTTGGGCAGGCCCCACAGCCCGAGCAGGTACCCGCCCGCCTCGGCGTGGGTGAAGCCCAACAGCCGCCGCTCGCGGTCGAGGCGCGCGCCCTCGCCGCTCGAGCGCAACAGCTCGGCGAGCTGCTCGGGGAAGGCGACGGCCAGCACGATCAGGCCGACGTCGTGCAACAGCCCGGCGGTGAAGCACGCCTCGGCGAACGGGCCGCCGCCGGCGATGCGCCGCGCCACCTTCGCCACCAGGAGCGAGCTCGCCTGCACCCCGTCGATTGAGAACCCTTCGACCCCGGGCGCCGCGTCGAGCGCGTGGAGGACATGGGCGCTCAGCACGAGGGCGCGCACCAGCTCCAGGCCGAGGAGAGCCACCGCCTTCGCCAGGTCGCACACCGGCTGGGGCAGACCGAAGTACGCCGAGTTCACGAGCTGCAGCAGCTTCGCGGTGACCGCAGGATCCTCCTGGAGAATCGTGGCGAGGTCGCCGATGGAGACGTTCGGGTCCGCCATGGCCTGGGTGATCCTCCAGTACACGCCCGGGGGCGACGGCAGGCGATCGAGGCCACCGATGCGCGCAGCGAGCGGGCCGTCGCAGATCATCGACTGCAGCTCGCAGGCGCGGTCGATCGCGGCGGTCAGCACCTGCGGGTCCGCGGGCTTCGACAAGAACTGCTGCGCCACGGGCAGCGCCCGGAAGATCGCCTCGCGGTCGGCGTGGCCGGTGAGCACCAGACGAGCCACCCGCGGGTGCCGCGCCTTCACCTCGCAGAGGAGCTGCGCCCCGTCCATGCCGGACATCCGCATGTCGGAGACGATGACGTCGGCACGCGTTGCGTTCAGCTCCGCGAGCGCCGCGGCGCCGCCCTCGACGAACGCCATGTCCCACCGGCGGCGGTGCCTGCGCAGCAGGTCTCTCAAGCCGTCGAGCACCGGCCGCCGTCGACGAAGACGATGCGCTTCACGCGGCCGCCTTCTGGTCGGGGGCCGCTGCGCCCGAGATCGGCAGCCGCACGATGAAGGTCGTCCCGGCGCCGAGCTCCGTCTCGAAGGTGAGGCTCCCGCCGTGCTTGTCGACGACTGCGTTGCGGGCGATCGAGAGGCCCTGGCCGGTGCCCTTCCCCACCTCTTTGGTGGTGAAGAACGGCTCGAAGATCCGGTCGCGAACGTGGGCCGGAATCCCCGGCCCGGTGTCGGAGATGCGAACGACGACGCTCTCGCCCGAGCGCCGCGTCTCGACGCGGATGCGCCCCTTGCGCTCGGTACCGTGAACCGCGTCGCCGATCGCGTGCGCCGCATTCACGATGAGGTTGAGGAACGCCTGGTTCAGCTCGCCGACGAGGCACATGACGGGAGGCAGCTCGCCGAGGTCGGTCTCGACCTCGGCGACGAGCTTGTACTCGTTGCAGGCGATCGTGAGCGTCGTCGAGAGCGCGCGGTTCAGGTCGGCCGGTGCCTTCTCGAGCTGCCCGGGGTGGGCGAACTCCTTCATCGAGCGGACCAGCGTCGCCACGCGCTGCAGGCCGTCGACCGACCGGTCGAGCGCCTTCGGCACGTTCTCGACGAGGTAGTCGGCATCAGCTTCCTCCTCGACGCGATCGATCTGCAGGAGCTGCGCGGCAGACACCGGCCCGAGCGCGGCGGCGGCGCGCAGGGCCGGTACGCCACCAGCAGCTCGAGCGTGTCGCTGAACGCGTCGCGGACGAAGTGGACGCTGTCGCTGACGAACTGCACCGGAGTGTTGATCTCGTGTGCGATGCCCGAGGCGAGCCGGCCCACCGACTCGAGCTTCTGGGCCTGCTGCAGCTCGAGCTCGAGCCGCCGCTGCTCGGTGATGTCGAACATGAAGCCGTGCTGCGACTCATCGCCGCTGTGACTGCTGACCGTCGAGCGCACGGTCACGTAGCTGCCGTCGTTCTTCCGCAGCCGGAACTCGAAGTCGCCGTCGGCGCCGCGGGCCGCCTGCTGCTCGACCTTGGTGCGGTCGTCGGGGTGCAGGCGCACTTCCCAGAACCCCGGCTGCAGCCAGTCTTCGATGGTGCAGCCGAGCAGCGCGGCCCCCTGCGGCCCCACGTACGTGAAGCGCTTCTCGTGCCGCTGCCACTGCCAGGGAATGGAGCGGGTCGTCTCGAGCAGCGTGCGGTACTGGGCGACGGTCGACTCGAGCTTCGTGGTCGCCGCCGCGAGGCTCGACTGGGCGATCTCGAGATCGAGCATCGCGAGCTGCAGCGACCCCAGCGTCTGCTCCTTCGCCGCGAGCACCTCGGCGAAGCGTGTGACCAGGCGCTCGAGCGCCGCCGCGAGCGGCCCGAGCTGGGTGCCGGCCTGACCGTGCTCGGCGAAGATGGCCAAGGCGTCGCCGAACGTGCCGCGCGAGGCGAGCTCGATCGCCTCCTCCAGCCTGGCGAGCGGCCCCTGCCCCCCGCTCACGAGTCACCCCGGAAGACGCGCACCGACGAGAACTTCGGCATCGTCGCGGCCTTGAAGAGGTTGACGACCGCATGAACGAGCGGGCGATCTGCGGGTCGATGGCGTGCCGGCAGAACATCAGCAGCACGAACACCGAGCCTCCGAAGTACGCGCCCCCCACGCCGAAGACGGTCTGAACGCCCTCGGCGGCGACGAAGTCCTGCGCGGGGATGATGTTCCGGCCCGCTGCGTCGAGCGCCGTGCGCGCGTCGTTCACGTAGAAGAGACCGACGTCGGAGCCCAGCACCCGGCGGATCATCTCGGGGCCGGCGTCGTCGACCCAGCTCAGCGGCAGGCCCAGCTCCTGAAGCAGCCGCGCCAACATGGGAATCGCCGAGACGAACTTCTCCGAGACGAGCGGTATCGCCACGTGGCCGCGCGAGCGCCTGCGATCGCGCCAGTCGTCTTTGCCGCCCCAGGTCGCGAGCAGCGTCAGGGCCTGCGTCTCGGGCGTGACGTCCCGCTCGACGCCCTTTGCCTTTGCCAGCGCGTCGAGGAAGCCGCGCTGAAAGGGGGGCAGCGCTCGCACCGGCAGCGTGAGGAAGGCGCGCGTGAGCACGATCGAGTCGGCGAACCGCTCATAGATCTGCTGCACGAGCGAGCGCGCGCTGTCTTCGAGCAGCGGCGCGCTCGTGATCGCCGGGGCGCAGGCGCTCCACAAGCCGCGGACGTGAGTGGGTGTGGCACCTCGGAGGTCCGGCGCGGGGCTGGGGGTCATTGGAGAGGTGGGTCGCTGCACCCCCCGTTCCTACGGCCGCTTTTGCGTGAGATGGCTCACTTGCGGCGGGTCAGCAGCGACCCCAGAGGTCATCGCCGACCCTGCACGCCGCCGCGAAGCCGCCGCGGCGAGCACGGCACCCCCGATCATCGGCACGAGCGACGCCCACAGCCACGACATCAGCGGGAGCTCCCACGCGGTGAACGCGGCGCGCTTCGACTCGGCCTCGAACCCGGACAGCGAGACATAGACGTCGCGCGCGAAGCCCGCGATCACCAGCGGCCCGCTCACCGGCTGGTCGCGGCGCGGGTAGAACGTGAGCCGGGCTCCGCCCGCGCCGTCGTAGACGCGCTCGCCGACCTCCAGCGCGGCGACCACCCTGCGCCGGTACCCCTCGTCGTGCGTGACGAGCCCGAGGTAGCGAACGCGCGCGGACCCCACGGTGAACGTCTCGCCCGGCGCCACCTCGACCTGTGCGCGCGCGGCGAGCCCCGACGACCCGGCGATGCCCGCGAATGCCGCGAGCACACCCACGTGGCACAGCCAGGCGCCCGCCGACCGCGACGAGCGCCACGCGCCGCGCGCACCCGACACCGCGGCGAAGGTGGCGAGCGAGAACACGGCGACCGGCTGCCGCAGCCCCGCCCCGAGGCAAGCCACCGCCACGGCGGCCCCGGCCGCCGCCGGTGCGCTCAGCGCGTGCAGCGCCTTGCCGGCGGTGCTCGCCCGCCAGGGCAGCGCCGGCGCAACCCCGAGCAGGAGCAGCGCCGCGAGCGCCGCCGGCACCGCGATGCCGTCGTAATACGGCCTCGCTACGGCGACCTTGTCTCCGGTCACCGCAGCGCTCACCAGCGGAGCGACCGTGCCGGCGAGCACGAGCGCCGCGACCGCGGTGAGCACCAGCACCCCCACGAGCAGCGCGGCGCCGCGCGAGAGGCGCCAGGGGCCCGCTCGCCCCTGCCAGCGCCCTCTCACCGCGAGCGCGACCGCAGCCGCGAGCCCAGCGCCCGGCGCGACGAGAAACGCCCAGCCGCTCGACGTTCGGCTGAAGGCGTGCACCGAGTCGATCGCGCCGCTGCGCGTGACGAAGCCGCCGAAGAGCGCCGTGGCGAAGCCGGCGACGGCGAGCGCGACCGCGAGGCGCTCGAGGCGCCGCTCGCGCTCGGCGGCGTGCAGGGCGTGCACCAGCGCGGTGGCGCAGAGCCACGGCACGAGGCCGGCGTTCTCGACCGGGTCCCACGCCCAGAAGCCGCCCCAGCCGAGCACGGCGTAGGCCCACCAGGCCCCGAGCACGAGGCCGGCCGTGAGCAGCCCCCAGGCCCAGAGCAGCGCGCCGCGCATCGCGCGACGCCACGGGGGGGCGAGCCGGCCACGGGCGAGGGCCAGCAGCGCGAGCCCGAACGGGACGACGAGGCCGAGCTGCCCGGCGTAGAGCAGCGGTGGGTGCAGCAGCATGAGCCAGTGATCCTGCAGCAGCGCCGCGACGCCCTGCCCGTCGGCCGCCGCGGGCGCGAGCGCGACGAACGGGCTCGAGGGGCCGGCGAGCGGCACGAGCAACGTCGCCGCGGTGGCGCTGGCGGCGCCGAGCACGGCGCAGCCCGCCTCGGGGGCGAGGCGGCCGAACGCGAGCAGACCGGCGACCCACGCGGCGAGCACTGCACAGGAGAAGAGGAGCGAGCCCTCGTAGCCGGCCCACAGCGCCCCGAACGTCACGGCGGGCGGGGCGGACAGGCTGCCGACCTTCGCCACGTAGCGCAGCGAGAAGTCGTGGACGAAGAGCGCGCGCCACAGCACGGCGGTGGCGAGCAGCGTGCAGCCCGCGAAGAGGCCGGCGGTGACCCTCACGGCGCCGGCCGCGCGGGCGTCGCCGGTCAGAACGCTCCACAGGCCGAGCGCGCCGGCGAGCCCCGCGGCGCCGAGCGCGCCGAGCACGAGCAGCTGCCCGAGCGCCGAGCTCACCGCTGGCTCCGTCTCGTGCTCACGCGGCGATTATCGGAACGCGAGCACACGGCGTCGCTTGACCGCGATCAAGCCCGGGCCTGCGGCTCGCGCGCTTGACCGCGATCAACAGCGCGATGCGCACGCGAGTCATCAGTGGAGCGCGCGTGCGCACGCGCACCAAGCGCACGAGGTCACAGTTCGGGTTGACCGCGATCAAGCGAGCAAAACGCGAAGGGGCCAGGTGCCGGTTTCCACGTGAGCGCTGATCGGTGGCGAGGGGGTTGCACTGGCACCGCGGCATGTCCGTGCGCTCCATCACCGTGCTGCTCGTGCTCGCCGCCGCGCTCCCCGCCCGAGGGGAGACGGCCGACGAGCTGATCCGCAAGTACCTCGAGCAGCGCGGCACGAGCGCGCAGCAGGCGAAGCACTCGGAGCTGGTGCGCCGCTACGCGATCGATCTCACCGGCGTCATCCCGGCAGAGGCCGACCTCACCGCGCTCGAGGGCAAGACGCCGCGCGAGCTGTTCGCCTGGTTCAAGGCGAAGGGCCCGATGCCGCACACGCGGGGCGAGCGGCCCTACGTCTGGGTCAACCTGCTGCTCGACGCCGACCACTTCCTGTTCTCGAACTCCACCCAGTTCACGCAGGTGCGCTTCATTCGCGAGTTCAACGGCGAGCTGAGGAAGCTGTACGCCGACGGCGCGAGCTATGAGGCCTTCGCGCGGTGGGCGCTCGAGTCGCAGAACTTCCTCTCGCGCTTTCCCTCGGGGGCCGACCGCTCGAACGCGGCGTTCTTTCTCTTCCTCGGGCGCCACTCGCTGCCCGCCGAGGTGCCGGCGGGCAACATGTGGAACGGCTGGGTGCTGAGGAACGCGGCCATCTCCTCGGGCCAGGCCGAGACCAACGCCGACTACCACGTCTATGTCTACCAGGCCTCGGCCTGCGCCACGTCGCTGTGCACGGCGCGGCTGTGGTCGAAGACGGGCTCCACGCCGAAGGAGGCGATCGACCTGATGCTCGCCTCGACGATGTTCGCCGAGGGCACGGTCGACCGCTACTGGCAGCGGCTGGTGGGCCGGCCGCTGCCGGGCAACGACTTCCCCGACGTACGCCGCGAGCTGGTGCGCGGGTTCGTACAGTCGGGCTGGAACGTCAACTGGCTCGTCGAAGAGATCGCCACGTCGGCGGCCTACACGCAGGAGATGATGTTCCGATGAACGCTCGCCTCGCTCTCGCGGCGTTCAGCGCCGCCCTGCTGTCGTGCGGTGGAGGGTCCTCCACCGCGAGGTTGTCGTCGCCGGCGCAGGCGGGGGCTGGGGGCGCGAGCGGCACCTTCTCGACCGACCCGCGCGACAAGGCGGCGCCGGTCGACCGCACGCTCTCCTTCTACTACGGGCCGATGAAGCTGATGACGGCCGAGGCGATTCTCTACTCGGTCGCGAGCTTCACCGGGCACTCGTTCGGCACCTTCGACTTCACGGCGCCCGACCCGGCCGCCCGCGCCTTCGCCGACGCCGGCAACACGGCCGGCACGATGTACCGGCACTGCCCCTTCTTCGGCGGCTGCATGGAGCACCGCATCCCGCTGGGGCGCACCTCGTTCATGGGCACCGGCTGGGTGCTGGAGCTCGAGCGCGCAGTCGTCGAGGCGTGCAACGACCGCGCGGCGTTTCAGATGCTCCCGGGCAACCGGGCGCCCGACGCCACCACGCTCGCGGTCGACGTGGTGCGCCACCAGTTCATGCGGGCGTTCGGCGCCCAGCCCACCGACGCCGACCTGCAGGTCGCGATGGCCTACATGCAGAGCCACCTCGCGGCGCCCGAGCTCACCGGCGTGACCCCGCTCGAGAGCGCCGGCCGCGGGCTGTGCCGCGCGCTGCTCACCACGAACCGTTTCCTTCTCTACTGACCCCCGAGGAACCTCATGCGCCCGACTCGCCGCCGCGTCTTGCAGTGGGCCTCCGCGATCGCCGCGCCCACGCTGCTGTTGCCCCGCCGCGCCTCGGCGGCCCCCAGCGCTCTCGCCGGCAACACGGGCGGAGCGATCTTCTTCGTGCTCAACGGAGGCGCCCGCACCCAGTGCGTGTTCAACGGGCAGGCGACGACGGGCGTCAACCCGTTCGGCGCGCTCACCACCGGCCTGCGGGTGCCGATCTCTGCGGTGCTGCAGGGCACGGGGCTCGACACGCCGGCGCTGAACCAGCACCTGAACCTCGTCGCGACCGCGCAGCACCACAACCGCACCGGCAACCACGACACCGGGCGCATCGTGGCCTGCACGGGCTGGCAGCCGCAGGAGCAGAAGGCCGGAGCGCTGACCGTGCTCAACTACGCGTTCGCGACCCGCTCGATACCCTGCGTCAACATCGGCAACGACACCCCCACGACGGTCATCGGCGCCGAGATCTCGAGCACGTTCGCGCCGATCAAGATCAGCTCGCCGCTCAACGTCGATGACCTGAAGAAGTCGCTCGTCGACACCCGCGTCTCGCCCGCCGAGCTGCAGCGGCTCGACGCCCTGCGCTTCGCGCTGCAAGACCGCTACCTGCGCGAGACGCGCTACCCCGACCCGCGCGACATTCCCTTCTTCCAGCGCAAGGCGGGCGACGTGGCCCAGCAGTTCAACGCGGCGGCGCTCGACATCCGCGCGAACGCCTCGCTCGGCAGGTACGCCGACGGCACGGACGTCGGCAACGCCGGCCTGCGCACCACGTTTGGCGTGACCGCCACGGGCGGCGGCTCGGCGATGGGCGCGCGGGCGATGCTCGCGCTGAGGCTGCGCCAGCTCGGCTGCGCCGGCATCACGCTCTCGAGCGACAACTGGGACCTGCACTCGGGCGAGCTCGACGTGCTGCCCGCGAAGGCCGCCGACGTCGGCAAGGCGATCGGCGGTCTGGTCGATCACATGTCGCGCATCGTGGACCCGATCAGCGGCAAGACCCTGCTGCAGACGACGGTGATCACGGTGATGACCGACTTCAACCGCGGCAACTGGAGCGTCGCGACCGGCTTCAACGGCAACGACGGCTCGGACCACTCGACCAACGAGGACAAGACCTGCTTCCAGTGCATCCCCATCATCGGCGGCGGCCTGCCGGGCGGGCGCGTGCTCGGTGAGGTGCAGACGAACGGCTCGCCGGCGACCGGCAGCAAGCAATACGAGACGCGGCAGGTCATCGCGACGGTGCTCGACCTGCTGGGCGTGCCCTCGGAGCACTTCCTGCCGCCCACCGTCGAGCCCCTCACCGCGGAGCTGACGGCGTGAACGAGGGCATCGGCCATGCTGCGGCGCAGCCCTCACGGGCTCGCGGCCCGACGACGGGCAGGCTGCGCCACCAGGCGGCCTGTGCCCTCTTCCTCGCGCTCGCCGCCTGCATGGGCGAGGCGGGCGACCTGCCGCCGGGGACGACCGCTGCGGCCGGCGGGGCGGGCGGCGGCGACGACGTGCTGGACGGCGGCGGTGGGCCTGGGGTGCTGCCCGCGACGCTCGACAAGGCCACGGCCGAGGCGCGGTTCGCCACCACCACCGAGCTGATGCGCTACGTCGTGTCGCCCGGCTGCGCCGCCGAGCGCAACGAGTGCCACCACACCGAAGACTTCCCCGATCTCTCCACCGAGGGGAACCTGTGGAACCTGGTCGGCCAGCCCTGCAACCAGGGCCTGGGCGACCGCAAGACGGTCGAAGACTTCTGCGAGGCGCTGGGCGACGAGCTGCGCATCGACTCGGGCGCGAGCGCGGGCTTCACCGCGCGCATCGGGTCGATCACGCAGGTGGCGACCGCCAGCGGCGCGTTTTCGTACTACGAGGTGCGGCTCGACCAGGCGCCGGCCGCGAGCCAGACCGGCGGCGCGTTCTCGATCGTGCGCGGCGGGCAGAAGCTGCAGGCGCTGGGCGGTGGCGCATCGGCAGAGCTGCAAGCGGGCCAGAAGTGGGTGCGGGTGCGCAACGCGAACCACCTGCCCAGCCCGGCCGCGGTGCTGCAGGGCGACGAGAACCAGAACGGCGTGTTCGGCGCCGGCGCGGGGTTGATGGTGAAGCCCGGCGACGCGCCAGGCAGCTACGTGGTGCGGCGGCTGCTCGGCAAAGAGACCGCGCGCGTGCGCATGCCGCTGGGCGCAAACGCCGACCAGCAGACCGAGGTCAACCGCGTGCTGACGCCGAACGAGGCCTACGCCCTGATGAGCTGGATCAACTGCATGCTGCCGGGCGACGGGCCGTACTCCGCCATTCGCTACGGCTGCGCGGCGAACGCCGCCAACGAGGGGCGGTGACGCATGCGCCGCGCGCTCGCTCTCGGCGTCCTCTGGCTCGCCGCCGGCTGTGACCAGAAGAGCTACGGCGATCGGGGCGCGGCCGAGGACTTCGCGCGCAGCGTCGTGCCGGTGCTGGAGCAGGACTGCGGCTCGTCGGCCTGCCACGCAGCGACGGACGCGCAGTTCGACGCGTTGAACCCCGAGTACTTCGCGTTCCCCGTCGACGAGAACGGCAAGATCTCGGGCGAGGCGCGCGTCGCGAAGGCGCTGGAGCGCTCGAAGCACAAGCTGTCGGGCGCCGGCGCGCAGTTCTCGATGCTGCTGCGCAAGCCGCTCGACGAGGCGCTGGGCGGCTTCCAGCACCGCGGCGGCACTCAGTACCGCTCGGTGAAAGACCCCGGCTACCAGAAGCTCTTCCAGTGGGCCCAGGCCGCGAAGCCCGAGCACGACCACGCGCTCGAGCCCCTCGCGCAGCGCTTCTCCGAGCAGGTGCAGCCGGTGCTGATCGAGAAGCGCTGCTTCCAGTCGAACTGCCACGGTTCGGGGGCGTCGAACTTCCTCATTCTCGACCCGGGCGTCGAGAGCGAGCTCGACTCGGCAGGCACCGAGCGGAACTACGCCCGGTTCGTCGAGTTCATCAACCTCGAGTCGCCCGACGCGCTGCAGTCGCGGCTGGTGCGCAAGACGCTGCCCCACACCCAGGGCGGCATCTTCCACCGCGGCGGCAACACGTTCTTCACCGGCCCTTTGGACCCCGACCTCAAGGTCATCACCGACTTCATCGCCGAGGCCCGCACCGAGCTGCAGGTCGACGACACCGGCGTGTTGACCGGGCTGGTGTTCGCGGCGGCCCCGCCCGCGCCGCGCAAGTACTTCGACTTCGCCGCCTGGCAGCCTGGCGGCGACCTCTACTCCCTGATCCCGCCGGAGCCCGGCGGCACGCTCGCGAACCTCACCCGGGGCCACCACGTAGGCGACGCCGACGTGCGCGACCCGGCGGTGTCGTACGACGGCCGCCGCATCGCCTTTGCGATGCGCCGCTCGATGACCGACTGCCTGAACCTCTACGTGATGAACGTCGACGGCACGGGGCTCGAGCAGCTCACCCGGGACAGCGGCGCGCTGCCCAACGGCATCAAGGTGTCGAACGTCGAGCCGCTGTGGGGCCCCGACGACCGGCTCTATTTCATCAGCACCGCCGCGGGCGCGCTCGCCGAGAGCGGGTACCCGCAGTCGAACCTGTGGCGCATCGACGCCGACGGCAGCCACAAGGTGCGCATGACGTACATCGCCGACAACGAGGCGGCGCCGTACTGGCGCTTCTTCGAGGCGCACGGCTCGCGGCCCGAGGAGCGCACGCTCTACCTCACCTTCACCGCGATGCGCGGGGTCGGCGCGCGGCGCCAGGGGCCGCTGATGCGGCTGCCGGCCGATCTGCGCGGCGACTACCACCCCCACTTCGGCCCGCAGAACCCGGTGCACCAGCTGTTCACGCAAGGCTCGCGCTTCTCGGACGACCGCGATCTGATCGTGCTCGCGCACGAAGAGAACGTCTGGGAAGGCGGGGCGCTCGCGCTGATCGATCGCAACCTCGGGCCCACCATCGTCGACCAGGGCACGCCGGCGGTGGTGAACTACGTCGACTCGCTGCAGCAGCTCGGCTTCCCCGGCGAAGAGTCGGCGTCGCGCGGCCCCTCGAAGAGCGGCTACTCCCGCGACCCGATCGCGCTGCCCGACGGCCGGGTGGTGGTGGTGCGCTCCACGCGGCCGATCACGCTGAACGACCCGGCGGCGCTGCCCGACCCCGCGCTCTACCGGCTGACGCTCGCCGAGGGCCTTCCGAACCGCAGCTGGGTCGACCGGGCCGAGCTGCTCGTCGATCTATCGGGCAAGGTCGAGAGCGACCCCGCGGCGATCATGGTGCGCCGCCGGGAAGAGGTGAAGAGCCCGAAGAACTGGCTCAAGTACGGCTCCGAGACCGGCGAGCTCCTGAACTTCGATCTCGCGGTGGGCCTGACCGTGTCGCAGCAGGACAGCCCGTCGAACACCAAGCCGATCGACCAGGTCGCGTACGACAACAAGTTCGTGCGCCTCGTCGAGGAGCTGCCCCTCACCGGACGACTACCCCGCGTGGCCGAACCTGCGCACCAACAAGGTCGGCCGGGGCCGCCACGGCATGCGGCGCGTGCTCGCCGAGCTCCCCTCCACCGAGGACCGCAGCCTGTACCTGCAGCTCCCCGCGGCGGTGCCGTTTTTCGTGCAGTCGCTCGACTTCGCGCGCATGACGAACCAGACGTTCAACCAGTGGCTCTTCCTGCAGCCCGGCGAGCGGCTCAAGCAGGTGACCCCGCGCTACGTGTACAACCACCGCTGCGGCGGCTGCCACGGCGCCATCGACGGCGATCTCGCCAAGACGGTGGGCCGGCCCGACGTCATCAGCCAGGCCTCGAGGGTGGCCGCGAACTACGACCCGGCAAGCGGGCGCGAGCTCCCCCCGGTGCCCCAGGGGCTCGACCCGGCCGAGCGGCAGGAGGTCGACTTCGAGCGCGACGTGCAGCCCGTGCTCACCCGCTCGTGCGCCACCGCGGGCTGCCACGTGGCCGGAGCGCAGGCGCCAAACGTCACCGCGCGCGCGGGGGCCCAGGGCTTCTCGGGTCCGTACGAGGCGCTGACCGCCGCCGGCACCATGTCGGGCAACGGCTTCGCCTACGCCGACGCCGACTCGTCAGAGGCCCGCACCAGCTACCTCGCCGAGGTGCTGCTGGGGCAGGAGCTGGCGGCGCCCCGCACCTACGACTCGCAGGGCTGCCCTGCCCCCTCGCGGCTCAGCCTGATGGAGCTCGAGACGCTGTTCCGCTGGCTCGACCTCGGCGCCAGCTACCGGGGCATCGGCCCCAAGACGAAGCCCCCCATGCCGGAGCACCTGCCATGAACCGACTTGCACTCACGGCCCTCGGTCTCTGCGCCGCCTGCAGCGCCTCCGACGCGCCCGGCAGCGCGCGCGGCGCGCTGGGGTGGAAGAACCTGAGCGCCATCCCCAACCCGAACCCGGACGCCGCGCCACAGCCGTCGCGCATGCACCCCTTCGCTGCGTACGTGACGCCCGACGGCCGCCACGCGCTGGTGACGCTACGCGGCTCGGAGATCGAGCCGGTCGGAGAGGTCGCGGTGATCGATCTGGCGGCGAAGAAGGTCATCAAGCGCCTCGAGGTCGGCCACCGGCCCGTGGCGATCGAGGCGAGGAGGCAGGGCGACTTCGCGGTCGTGGCGTCGATGTATTCACCGTACGCGGCGGTCATCGACCTGAAGCAGCTCGACGTGGTGGGGCAGCTCGAGGTCGGCCACTACGCGATGGACTTCGTCTTCGACGCCAGCGGCGAGGTGCTGTTCCACACCGACCGCAAGAACGACGCGGTCAAGCGGTGGAAGGTGACCCAGGCGGCGGACTCGCTGGCCATCGAGCTCACCGCGGAGCAGCCGGCGGGCAACAACCCGACGCCGGTGGGGCTGTCGCCCGACGGCACCAAGGTCTACGTGGGCGACGAGGGCGGCATGACGGTGCGGGTGTACTCGGCGGCCGGCCTGGCGCCGGTGGCCGAGCTGTTCCTCAACGCGCCGATCTTCGACCTCGAGCCGATGGGCGGCTGGGTGGTGGTCACCACGCTCAACGACACCAACGGCCTGCCCTGCGAGCGCGACGGGGATTACCCCGGGGTGCAGGGCGACGGCATCTTCCCGGTGATCACCGATCACACCTGCTCGCGCGGCTTCGCCGACGTGCAGAACGAGATCGCCTTCATCGACCCGTCGACGGACCAGGTGGCCATTCGCTACACGTCAGACTCGGCCGAGATCTCGGAGGTCGACCGCGAGGGTGACTTCCCGCCCGAGCTGCGCAAGGTGCAGGGCTCGCTGCCGTACACCCTCGCGGTGGTGGGGCCCGACCGCGCGTACGTCACCATGGGCTCGTCGTGGGAGGTCGCGGAGCTCACCCTCGACGGCGCGGCGCCGCCCACCCCACCGAAGCTGGAGATGCACCGGGTCTTCGACACCGGCAAGGCGCCGCGCGGCCTCGGCGTCACCCCCGACGGCCAGACGCTGGTGGTGGCGAACCTGCTGAGCGAGACGGTGAGCCTCATCTCGACGCAAGACGGCGCGCGCGTCGACCTCGCGGTGGGCAAGGTCGAGCCCGCCTTCCCCGCCACCAGCGCCGAGATCGGCGAGCTGCTCTTCCACACCTCGAAGTTCGCGACCGACGGCGACATCAGCTGCATTCACTGCCACCCCGACGTCGAGAACGACGGCAAGAACTGGAACGTCGACGTGGTGCGCGGCTTCGGCCGGCGCTCGGCGATGATGCTGCGCGACGTACACGAGACCCGCCCCCTGCTGATCGAGGGCGTGTTCGACGAGACCGACTTCCGCCTCGAGATGGAGGGCATCTCGGTGCGCGCCGACTTCCACGACAGCTCGTACACGCTGCAGGTCGCGCGCCGCGACGAGTTCTACCGGCTGAAGACGAAGGCGCTGTTCGGCATCGAGCGCGACTTCCACCAGATGTCGCTGCACATCGCCGACTACCTGCTGGTCGAGCCCCGGCTCAACCCCAGCCCGTTCGACGAGGGCACCGAAGCGGTCGAGCGCGACCGGTCGCTCTTCTTCTCGAACGAGGTGGGCTGCGCCGCGTGCCACCCGCCGCCGACGTTCTCGAGCCCCAAGCTCTTCCAGGGCATCACGACGCTGGGGAAATACGACCGGCCGCGGCGCGACCTCGACCCCGACATCTCGGTGAAGTTCGTCGAGAACGCGGTCGACGGCGCCTTCAACGCGAACACGCTGCGCGGCCTGTGGGACCGCAAGGGCGCGCTGTTCCACGACGGGCGGGCGCGCACGATTCGCGAGACGCTGCTCACGCCGAACCACCGGTGCCTGCAGGCGGGCGAGCGGCCGTTCAACGAGTTCAACGGGCAGGTCGACACCAACGGCGGCATCTCGCAGCTCACCTGCGAGCAGATCGACGACCTCGTCTCCTTTCTCAAGACCATCGACTGATGCGCACCGCTCTCGCCATCGCAGGCTGGCTGCTGTTCCTGGGGAGCGCGCCCGGCTGTTACGGGGTGGCCTCCGATTACGTGGGCGGCGACGGTGAAGGCGGCGGACCCGGCGCGGCGCCGGTGTACTACCGGCCCCAGATCCAGGCCGACCTCGAGGCCGCGAAGTGCACGACCTGCCACGCCGGCACCGCGCCGATGAAGGTGACGCCTGCGCCCTCGAGCGATGCGCAGTGGCAAGCGAACCACCGCGAGGCCTCGCAGCGCGCCGAAGGCCTCGCCCCCAAGGCGAACGGCGCCGGCGGCCACGCCAAGGTCGCGCTCGACGCGGCGGTGCTCGCGCGGTGGAGCGCGTGGGCGGCACAGGGAGCTCCGTACCGCGCCGCGCCGGTCTCCGATGCCGGCTTCGGCGGCGGTGGGGGAGCCGCCGACGCCGGGCATGGCGGCGGCGCGGCCGGCGCGGCCGACGCGGGCACGGGTGGGGGCAGCGCAGGCGGCACCGGGGGCGGAGCGGCGATGGACGCCGGCCGGCCGGTGACCTGGGAGGCCGACATTCGCGCGGTGATGGTGAGCGAGGGCTGCACCACCTGCCACGGGGGGAGCACTCCGTCCGCGAGCTACGCGCTCGGCACCTACCCGCAGGCGATGGGCAACGGGAAGGACCTGCAGCCCAACGTCGTGCCGGGCGATCCGGTCTCGACGCTCGTCATCTTCTCCCGCTCGGGCCACGAGGGCATGAGCGCGGCGAACGCGTTGAAGGTGCTGCGCTGGGTCGTCGACTGGGAAGCGGCGGAGCGCTGACCCGATGGGCACCGTGCACCACTCCCTGGCGTTCGACTGGCTGCTGCTCCTGCTCCCGCTGGCGCTGTCGCTGGGCGCCGGCGGCTACGCCGTGCACCTGCGCCGGCGGCGGGAAGAGCGCGACGCCGCCGCGCTCGAGGAGGCGCTCGCGCGCGCGCCGCCGCCCGCGGCCACGCTGCACCCCCTCATCGACGATGCGAAGTGCATCGGCTGCACGTCGTGCATGTCGGCGTGCCCCGAGGGCGACATCATCGGTCTGGTCGACGGCCGCGCGCGGCTGCTCGACCCGAGCGCGTGCATCGGCCACGGCCGCTGCGCGCTCGAGTGCCCGGTCGGCGCGATTCGCCTGGTGTTCGGCAGCGCCGAGCGCGGCGTCGACCTTCCCGCGCTCGACGAGGGCTTCGAGTCGAGCCGCCCGGGCGTGCACGTCGTCGGCGAGCTGGGCGGCATGGGCCTCATCAAGAACGCCATCACCCAGGGCCTGCTGGCGGCGCGCGCGCTGCAGGGCCGCGTGAAGGGCGGCGCCAGGCGCGGCCAGGTCGACGTCTTGATCGTCGGCGCGGGCCCGGCCGGGCTGGCCACCGCGGCCGGGCTGAAAGACGCCGGGCTCACCGCGAGGCTCGTGGACCAGGAGCCCGCCTTCGGCGGCACCGTCGCGCACTACCCGCGGCAGAAGATCGTGATGTCCGAGGCGGTCGAGGTGCCGGGCTACGGCCCGTTCGGCGAGGCCGAGCTGTCGAAGGAGGAGCTGCTCGAGCTGTTCCGCGATCTCATCCGGCTGAAGGGCCTGGCGGTGGAGACCGGCGTGCGGGTCCTCGGCATCGACGGCGACGACGGAGACTTCACGGTGCAGACCTCGAAGGGCCCGATGCGCGCGCGCAAGGTCGTGCTCGCGACGGGGCGCCGCGGCACGCCGAGGCGGCTCGGCGTGCCCGGCGAGGAGCTGCCCAAGGTCGCCTACCGGCTGATCGACGCGGCGCAGTACCGCGGCAAGAAGGTGCTGGTCGTGGGCGGCGGCGACTCGGCAGTCGAGGCCGCGCTGCAGCTCGCAGCCGTGCCCGGGACCTCCGTCGCGCTGGCGCACCGCGGCCGGCGGCTGTCGGCGCGCGCCGCGAACCAGCGCCGCCTGGCCGCCGAGCTCGAGGCACGCCGCCTCACCGCGCTCTTCTCGACGACGGTGGCCGAGATCGGCCGCCGCGACGTCACCCTGAACGCGGGCGGGAGGAAGGCCCGCCTCGCCAACGACTTCGTGCTCGTCTGCGCGGGCGGCGAGCTGCCGCTGCAGTTCCTCGAGCGCAGCGGCGTGGAGGTCGGCCGCTACTTCGGCAGCGTCGCGCCGGCCGCTGCCGAGGCCGAGGCGGGCGCGAAGCAGCGCCGCGGGCGCTTCGCGTGGGCGCTCGCCGGCATCGCGGTGCTGGTGCTGCTGGTGCTCGCGTGGGTGGGCTACGACTACTACCTGCTGGGCAAGGCCGCGCGCGCGGCGCACCCGCTGCACAAGCTGCTCAAGCCGTCGGGCGCGTGGGGCCACGGCGTGGGCATCGTGGCGACGCTGCTCATCCTCTCGAACTTCGCGTATTCGGTGCGCAAGCGGGTGCGGGCGCTCAAGGGCGCGGCGCCGATCGGCCGGTGGCTCACCTTCCACCAGTTCGCCGGCACGCTGGGCCCGCTGATGGTGCTGTTCCACGCCGCGTTCAAGACGAACAACGTGCTCGCCACGCTGACCTCGTTGACGCTCGCGCTGCTCGTGCTCACCGGCCTGCTCGGCCGCTTCGCCTACGGCCTGATGCCGCTGAAGGGCGCGCAGCTCGACGACGTCGAGCGGCGCTGGGCGCGCATGCGCGGCCGCGTCGAGGCGCTGATGCGGCACCTCACCGATGCCCTCGACGTGCAGGGCCTGCTGGCGCAGGTCTCGGCGGCCCCCGTTGCGGCCGGCGAGGGGCTGCTCGCCCTCCGGCGGCTGCCCGCAGAGTGGCTCGAGACCCGGCGGCAGTTGATCCGGATCAAGCCCCTGCTGCGAAGTGCTGGAGACGATGAGACATTCTGTCTCGCGTTCGAGAGGCTGTGGAAGCTCCGGGTGCAGGCGCGCTTCTTCGCCGCATTGAAGCGGGCCTTCTCGGTGTGGAGGCTGGTGCACGTGGTGCTGGCCATCGCGCTGGTGCTGCTGGTGCTGGCCCACGTCGCCGTGTCGCTCGCGCTGGGGTACCACTGGGTCGCCTCATGACGGTGTGCGCGTGTGCCGTGCTCTCGAGCACGCCCGCGCGCGCTGATCTGTTCAGCCCCGGCGAGCTCATCGAGCCCCACGCGCACCTCGAGGGCGTCTCGCGCTGCAAGGTCTGCCACCCGAGCGGCGACGCGCTGTCGGGCAGGCTCTGCCTCGACTGCCACACCGAGCTTGCCGGCCAGGTCTCGCGCGGCCGGGGCTTCCACGGGCGGCTGCCGAAAGCGGAGCTCGATGCCTGCCAGAAATGCCACCGCGATCATCTCGGCCGCGAGCAGCCGCCCACCGAGTGGGGCCCTGGCGGCGTGAAGGGCTTCGATCACTCCGCTGTGGGCTGGCCGCTGGAGAGGGGCCACGCGAAGCTCCAGTGCAGCGCGTGCCACCAGAAGCAGCTGTCGGCGCTGCCCGAGGTGAAGGCCTGGGCCGAGCGGTATCCCTCGTGCCGCACGTTCCTCGGCGCGCCGCGCGCGTGCAGCGCGTGCCACTTCGACGAGCACCGCGGCGGGGCCTCCCAGGAGTGCGAGCGCTGCCACGGCGCCGACGACTGGAAGAAGACGCCGAAGTACGACCATCAGCGGGCTTCCGCGTACCCGCTGCTCGGCAAACACCGCAAGGTGCTGTGCTCCGGCTGCCACCCCACGGCCGAAGACGAAAAGGCGCTCACCAGCGCGTCACCCAAGCCGCTGGCCATGACGTACCTCAAGCTCGCCCCGATTCCCCACGAGCGGTGCATCACCTGCCACGAGGACGACGACGTGCACCAGGGGCGCTACGGCGCGCGCTGCGAGGGCTGCCACAGCGAGGCCTCGTGGAAGACCCTCAAGGCCGGCGCGATGGACCGCATCGATCACGATCGCTACCGCTACCCGCTCGAGGGCGCGCACGCGCAGGTGGCGTGCGACGCCTGCCACGGGCCGTGGCCGGGGCTGCTCGCCAGGCCGAAGTACAAGGGCATCGCGTTCGCGCGCTGCGCCGACTGCCACCACGACGCGCACTTCGGGCAGCTGGACAAGAAGAACGACTGCGACGCGTGCCACACCGTGCAGTCGTTCTCGCCGCCACCTACGGCGTCAAGGAGCACGAGCGCGCCCGCTGGAAGCTCGAGGGCGCGCACCGCGCGGTGCCGTGCGGGGCCTGTCACGCCGACGAGCGGTCGCTCGCCGCCCACTTCGACGACCGCGCGCGCGCGAGCTTGAAGGCCCGCGGCCGGCCCGAGACCTACAGCCTCGCGCGCCTCGAGTTCCCGAGACAGCTCGAGGCCTGCGAGGCCTGCCACGCCGACGTGCACCAGGGCCAGCTGGGCGAGCAGCCCTGCAAGAGCTGCCACCGCACCGGCACGTTCCGCGTCGCCGACTATGATCACTCGAAAGCGCGCTTCGCCCTCACCGGCGCGCACCGCGACGCGGCGTGCGGCGCCTGCCACCCACGACAGCAGGTGAGGGGCCGCACGGTCACCCGCTACAAGCCGGTCGAGACCGAGTGCGCCGGCTGCCACGCCGACGCGCACGCCACGCAGCTCGGCAAGAGTCCCGACTGCTCGCGCTGCCATGGCGACGGGTCGTTCGAGAAGGCGCCGAAGTTCCGCCACCGGCCGCCGTTCACCACGTACCGGCTCGAGGGCGCGCACGAGCCGGTGCCCTGCGCGCGCTGCCACCCCGAGGTGGAGCTCGGCCGCGCGCAGAAGACCCGGCTCTACAAGCCGCTGCCGGGCCGCTGCTCCGGCTGCCATGTCGATCCGCACGACGGCGCGTTCGCGGGGTTCGAGCCGTGATCGCACGCTGGCTCGCCGTCGCGCTCGTGCTGTCCGGTCCCCGGCACCCGGCCGGCAAAGAGACGCAGTGCGAGGCGTGCCACACGGTCGCGTCGTGGCAGGAGGTCGTCTTTCCCCACGAACGCACCGGCTTTCCGCTCGCCGGCGCGCACCGCGGCGCGAGCTGCAAGGGCTGCCACGCGCAGGGCTACGAGCATCGGGTGCCCGCCTCGTGCAGCGCCTGCCATCGAGACGCGCACGCCGGCCGGCTCTCGCTCGCGTGCCAGGGCTGCCATGACGAGCGGAGCTGGAAGGGCTCGTTCTCGCCCGAGCAGCACCGGCTCACGAGCTTCCCCCTCACCGGGCGGCACGCCGCCCTGTCGTGCCGCGAGTGCCACCCCGTGGCGCGCGACAGCACGTTCGTGCGGCCGAGCTCCGACTGCGTCGACTGCCACGGCGCCGACTACGGCCGCACCGAGCTGACCGCCATCAGCCACACCGCGCTGGGCTACGGGCGCGCGTGCCGCCTGTGCCACGACACGTGGCGCTTCAAGGGCGCGCGGGTGCCTCCGTGAGCGCCGCCGCGGCGCTGCTCCTCTGGGTCGGCGCTGTGCCGCTGCCGCCGCTCAGGCCGCACCTGCCGCCGTCGAGCTCGCTCTCCGACCGCGGCGCCGTCACGCTCGCCGTCGGCGGCGGAGGCTACGTCGATCGCGGCGCCGCCGACGGGCTGGAGGCCGGCGACGCGCTCGAGCTCCTCCGCAAGGGCCGCACCGCGGCGCGCTGCACCGTCGGCGCCCTGGCGGATCACAGCGCGTTCTGCGCGGGGGCCCGGCTCGAGCGCGGCGACACCTTCCGCCTCGCCCGCAGACCGCCCCGCTCGCCTGAAGGAAAGGCGCTGCCGCCGCTGCCCAGCGACTCGGAGCTCGAGCGCCGCGCCGCGACGCTCGCGCGCGCCGAGCTTCCCCCGGTGGAGTACGCGGCGTCGGGCCTTGCCTCCCCTGCCGCGAAGGTGCCGGTGTCGGCGGGCTTTCGCCACACGACGTGGGCGAGCTCGAGCGCTCCGGCGAGCAGCTTCCACCTCGAGCAGCTCGACCTCGCCCTGCGTGCCTTCGAGCCGGTGCCCGACTGGCGGGTCTCGGTCTCGCTGAGCGTCTGGCTCTACGCGGGCCGCCCGCAGGAGCCGCGCGATCCGGCGCGCTCGGCGGTGCGGCTCCACGTGCGCGAGCTCCAGCTCGAGTGGGACGGGCGCCAGCGGCCCTGGCGGGTGGCCTTCGGGCGCGTCTGGGCGCGCGGCGCGCCGGGGCTGTCGTCGCTCGACGGGCTGCTGGCCGCCTGGCGCGGCGTGCCCGGCCTCGAGGTCGGCGGCTTCGCGGGCCTGCTCGCCGAGCCGCTCACCTTCGGCGTCTCGACCGAGCGGTGGACGGTCGGCTTGTTCCAGGCCTGGGAGTGGCACGGCGCGGGGCGGCTGCGGTGGTTCCGCCAGTCGGTGCGCGCGGCGGCGGTCGGCCGGCCGGAGCCGCGCGGCGAGCTCGAGGTCATGGCGCAGGCGGCGTTGAGCCACCCGCTCGACGCGGAAGCCGCGGTGCGCGTGGGCATCGGCGACGGCGTGAACGGACTCGACCTGGCGCGGCTGGCCCTCACCTGGCGGCCTATCGCGAAGATCGCGGTTCAGCTCTCGGGCCGTTACACCGGCTACCTGCCGTACGACGTCACGCAGCCGCTCGCCCCCGCGACGGGCGTGCCGGCGCTGCACGTCGGCGGCACCGCGGGCTGGGAGCTCATCAGCGGGCTCGTGGTCTCGGCTCGCGCGGGCTTTGCGCGCGACTTCAACGCGCAGCTCTCGCGCGCGTTTGTGGGGCCCGAGCTGGCGGCGCCGCGCCTGTTCGCGGGCAAGGGTGGCGTGAGGCTGGGGTGGCTCGAGGAGGCCGGGCACCTCGGCGCGCGCTCGGTGTGGCTCGCGGCGGACTACGCGCCGCTGCCGCGGGCCCGCGCGTGGGCGCGGCTGGGGTGGACGCAGCAGGCGCCCGCGATGGGCACGGGTGACCACGTGGCGCACGAGCTGACCTTGCAGGCCGCGGTCGAGCTGGTCTTGCCGCTCGGGCTCGCCGCGCAGACGTCGCTGCTGGTGCACCACGGCCTGGGCGCCGAGGGCCCGGGCGGCGACCGGGCGGTGCGGCAGTCGAGCACGTCGGCGTTCGTCTGGCAGGCCGGCGCCTCGTGGAGCTGGTGAGCTCGAGAGACAAGGGTCCGCGATACGGCGCGAGAGGGAGCCGAGCGGGCGGACCTGATCGCTCGCGAGAGCATGAACGAAGTCGACGCCGTCGCAGCCACAGACCGTATGGTCGACGCGGTGCTCGCCCTGCTGAGCGTACCGCTTCAGTCGGACGGGGCCGGCCGGCGGCTACGCTGCTCTTCGCGCTGGCCCGGCGCGCTCGAATGCGCCAACGAGCGGGGTTCGAGGCGACGCTCCAGCTGCGAGGGCGGGCGAGTCGACGTCTTCGAGCAACTGGATGATTGCGGAGGTCCCCGCACCGTGACACCGCCGACGGCGAGGAGAAGTGACTCCGTCGAGGGGCCAGCCCTACAGCCCCGATGGCGTCAGGAGCGCCGGCCGACCGGGCCGTGGCGTTCGGGAGTGAACGGCGGCCGCGCGGCGGCTAGCGTCTCTCGAGCGCGATGTCCCTCTTCCTCGTCGGGTTCCGGCCGTTCTTCGTGCTCGCGTTCGTGGCGGCGGTCGTTCTGCCGCTCGCGTGGGTGCAGATCTACACCGGACGGCTGGCGCTGCCCGAGGGCGCGCTGCCGCCGGTCATGTGGCACGCGCACGAGATGATCTTCGCCTTCGGCTGGGCCGTACTCGGAGGCTTCCTGCTCACCGCGAGCAAGAACTGGGTGAAGATCCGCGGACTGCATGGCCGGCCGCTCGCGGTCGCGGTCGTGTTCTGGCTGGTCGAGCGCTGCGCGGTGCTCTACTCCGGCGCGCTGCCGGGCTGGCTGCGCTGGCCGCTGCTCGCCGCGTTCCCGCTCTTCGTCGGCGGCTACGTCGTGTACACGCTGGTGCGCTACCGCAAGCAGGACAGCTTCCGCGACAACGCGTTCTTCGTGGTGGCGCTGCCGCTGTTCCTCGTGGCGAAGGCCCTGCTGCTCACCCCCGAGACGCTCGTCACCGGCTGGACTCTGGCGCTCGGCTTGTTCCGGGTCGCGTTCGTGGTGATGTTCGAGCGCACGTTTCCGCCATTCATGAAGGCGGCGGCCAACGTCGAGTTGCCCCGGCTGCCGCCGCTCGACTTCGCGATCAAGGCGCTGATGCTCGCGGCGGCATTTCACGCGTTGCTGCCGCCGCGGGCGGCCGCTGCACTGCTGCTCGCGACGGCGCTGGCGCTCGCCGTCCGCTTCACGCGCTGGAGGCCGCTGACCGGGCTCGCGCACTTTCCCGTCGCGGTGATGTACGTCGGCTACCTCGGGCTCATCGCGCACCTGGTGCTCGAAGCGCTGCGGCTCGAGGGCGTCGCGCTCGGCCTCGGGGCCGTCGCGACGCACACGTTCGCGTTTCTGTGCCTCGGCGTGGTGGTGGCGGCGATGATGATCCGCATCAGCCAGGGCCACACCGGCCGGCCGCTCCGCTTCGCGGCGTCCGATCGAGTGGGCATCGCGGTGCTCGGAGCAGGCGCCTTCTTTCGCCTGGCGGCTCCCCAGCTGTGGCCGGCGCACTACCTGGCCTGGCTCACCCTCGCCGCGGCGGGGTGGGCGCTCTGCTACGCCCTGCTCGGCGTCCGGCTCGTGCCGTTTCTCTTCCGGGCCCGGGTGGACCAGAAGGAGCACTGAGCTCGTGAGCCCGCCTCCTTCAACCGCCTCACGCCTCGATGTACAGCCCGCCCAGCACGTACACCTGCCCGCCCGGAGCGAACGGCCCCGCCGCCTGCGTGGCCCCGCACGCCGGCCTCGAACACCACGCCCAGGCCCCACAGCAAGAGGTACCACCGACGCGCCGGCCCTCACGCCGAAGTCGACCCGCGGCGGCGTGCACCAGCTCGACGGCCTTCTGAACGGCCTCGAGGTGCAGCTCGGGCAGCGAGCCGGCGGTCGCCTCGGCGTCGCGGGTTGGGCTGTGCGCCACGAGCTTGAGGCCCCGGCGACCCGCAGCACCTTCAGCTCCACGTCGCTGCCGCGCCGCGGCCGACGACCGCGAAGCCGTCTGCACCAGGCGCACGAGCAGCCGGCGCTCGAGCGCCGCGGCGTCGAGCTCGGCCCACTTTGCGGCCGAGAGGCCCGACAGATCGACCGTGACGCGGGCCGGAGCAGCGCGGAGCGCTGCGGAGGGAGGACCGCCGCCCCCAGGCAGAGCCGGCGAGCACAGCGAGGACGGCGGCGGACACGCAGGCTACCGTCAGTGCTCCCACGATACGTCGAGCATCGTGACGAGCGCGGTGCGCTGCGCGAGGAACGGGTGATCGAGGTAGCGCAGGTGGAGCACCTCGGCGCCGAGCCCCACGCGCAGGCGCTCGGCCCATTGCACCCGAGGCGTGAAGTCGAGGTGCAGCCCCGCGAGCGCCGACCACAGCGGGCCGAGTTCCTTCTCGGCCGTGCGCAGCGCCGGCGCCTCGGGCAGCGTCTCGTAGCGGCGCTGATAGAACGCCACGGCCGTCTGGCCGTGCCCGCGCGCCTCGACCGAGACCGTCCACCGCTCGCCGGCGAAGCTGAGCGACGCGCGCGCGCTGCCGGTGTGGGCGGTCATGCCCCAGGTGTCGGCGTAGAACGTGTACTCCGCGGCCGCGAACAGGTCGGGGCCGGCCGGCCGCGCAGCCGCAGCGTGCCCGAGTGCCGCACGCGCCACTCGGGGGTGCGCTCGGCGACCGCGGTGCCGTGCAGCGCCTCGCCCGGGGCGTAGAGGCGCACGAACCGGTAGGCGTTCGCCTGAAAGCCGTTGACCACCGTGAGCCCGTAGGAGGCGTCGAGCACGGCGACGGGGCTCAGCACGTACGAGCCGCTCACCTCGAGCTGGTGTGTGCGCCGAAACGCGGCGAAGTCGGAGTCCCGCACCCGGGTGACGCGCGACCAGCCGAAGCTGTAGCCGAGCGCCACCGTGACGGCGCGATCGAGCACGTCGGCCTGGGCGCCGAGGCTGAACAGGTGCGTCATGAAGTCGGGCTCCATCGACATGCCGTAGCCCGGCGTCACGGCGGCTCCGGAGACCGGGGCCCAGCGCGCCTCGGCGCTCAGGTGACCGCGCGCCTCGGTGAAGCCGCGCGGCGAGGCCGCGGTCTGAATGTCGACCGACGCGGCGCTGATCACGTCGGCGCCGCCGGTGGCCGAGACGTCGACGGGGCCGAGCTTCGCGCCCCCGCGCGCGGTCGGCGAGACCACGGTCACGCGGTTGTCGTCGGTGTACACCGAGACGGTGGCCGAGGCTCCCTCGGCGGCCAGCGCGGCGACGGAGCAGAGCAGCCCCGCCACGAGCACGGATTCAGTTGCAGCCACACGCCGCCCCGGCCGCGCGTGCAGCTCCCTCGCTGCCCTCGCGCACGGCGAGCACGTGCCGCCGCGCGGCGGCGCGGCCGGGAGAAGGGTCGGCCTGCATGCGCCAGTCGGCCAGCGCCCCGCGTTGCCACGGCTCGACGCGCACGCACGAGAGCGCGCACGCGGCAGCGAGGAAGAGCCACGCCGTCCTCACGGCCGCTCCAGCGCGAGCCCCGGGCTGACGAACACCCCGCCGTCCGCCCCGACGATGACGCCCTTCGCGCCCGCCTTCGCCAGCGCCTCGAGCCCGGCCTCGCCGCCGAGAATGAAGGCGGTCTTGGTGAGGATCTCGGCGTCGGTGGCGGTCGGCGCGAGCACGGTGGCGCTCTGGCTCGCCGCCGCCGGGTAGCCGGTGCGCGGGTCGATGAGGTGGTGGTACCGCACGCCGTCGATGATCGCGAAGCGCTCGTAGTCGCCGCTCGTCGAGAACGCCGCGTCGCTCACCTCGACGGTGCCGACCAGCCGGCCCTTGTCGCGCGGGTGCGCGATGCCGACGCGCCACGGCCGTGCGCCGTTCTTGCCGGCGCAGAACAGATCTCCGCCCGCCTGCACCGTGAAGCCCTTGAAGCCCCGCGCGCGCAACAGCGCCACCAGGGTGTCGACGGCCGCGCCCTTGCCGATGCCGCCCAGGTTCACGGCCATGCCCGCGCGATCGAGCCGCGCCGTGCGCAGCCTCGGGTCGAGCGTGAGCTGCCGGTAATCGACGAGCTGCTGCCGCTCGCGCACCTGGGAGGCGTCGGGCACGCGCTCGAGCTTCACCGGCTCGTGGCTGCCCGGCGCCCGGTCGAACCTCCACAGCCCGCCGAGCGGCGCGAAGGTGACGTCGAACAGGCCGCCCGAGAGCTCGCTGCCCGCGCGCGCGCGGCCCAGCAGCTCGAAGGTCTCTGGCGACACGCGCACCGCCGCCTTCCCGGCCGCGACGTTGAGCCGCGTGATGTCGCTCTCCTTCGTCCACGTCGTCCACAGCGCCTCGAGCCTGCGGAGCTCGGCGAGCGCGCCGTCGATCGCCTCGCCAGCCGCGCCGGGCGTCAGGCCGCCGGGGCAGACCGCGAAGCGCACGCTGCTGCCCATCGCCGCGGCCTCGCGCTCGACGAGGCCCGGGCAGCCGCGCTGCGGTACCGCGCGCTCGAGGGCGAGCTCGAGCGCCGGGTACGGCTCGCCGGCGATGCGCTGCAGCACCATGCCGCTCGCGTCGAGCACGACCGCGTACGGCATGGCCGTGACACCGAAAGCGCGGGCCGTCTCGCCCTTCGGGTCGCGCAGCACCGTGAGCGACAGCCCCTTGCGCTCGAGGAAGTGGCGCACGGGCGCGTCGGTCTCGTCGAGGTTGACCGTGACGACGGTGGCGCGGCCGGCGTACTCGCGCGCGAGCTTCTCGTGCCTGGGCAGCGACGCCTTGCACGGCTCGCACCACGTCGCCCAGAAGTCGACGACGACCGGCGCGCCGCGCAGCTCGGCGAGCGTCAGCGGCCCACCCGGGCCCAGGCGGGGCAGCGTGAAGTCGAGCGGCGCGGAGGAAAGGAGCAGGAGCAGCGGAAGTGCGGAGGTCATGTCGTGCCTTCAAAGCGTCGAGAGGAAGTTCAAGAGATCTTCGACCTGGTACCGATCGAGGTGGCTCAGGCCGCCGTGCGTGTCGGGCGTGCCGAAGCGCTCGTTGCGGCCGAGCTCGCCCGGGCGCAGCGCCGGGTGGCCGGAGGCGCCAGCACCTCGCGCAGCGAGCGGGCCCGCCCGTCGTGCAGGAGGCGGGTGTGCGGGCGATCCCACAGGCCGCGCAGCACAGTGGCCCCGATGCGCAGGCCGGTGCTCGACTGCAGCGTGTCGGGGAACGTCTCGAGGAAGCCGTCGGTGACCTTCGAGGCGTCCGCTCCGTCGGGGGTCAGCGACGGCGTCACGACGGGCGGGAAGCGCACCGGCAGGCCCGAGGGCGAGAACGGCCTGGGCAGCGAAGCCGTCGTCGTGAGCGGCAGCGGGTGGCACGCGCCGCAGCCGACCTGGGGATCCTGAAACAGCGCCGCGCCGCGGTCGGCGCTGGGGAGCTGCAGGTGGCGGTTGGGGTTGGGCAGCAGCCTGGGCGTGCGCAGCATGAAGAGGCCGAGCGCCCGGGTGACGCCGCTGAAGTCGAGGGCGATCGGGCCGCCCAGCGCGTCGCCGAAGGTCTGGTCGCGGCCGAACAGCGACCGCGCGGCAGCGCGGAAGGCCTCGGAGCGGGTGAGCTGCGTGCCCCCGTAGCCGCGCTCGGCGCACTCGGGCGGAGGGTCTTCCCGGCAGCGCAGCACGTGGCCGCAGCCCTCGAGCGCGGGGGAAGCGAGGCAGGTGGCGGCCGAAGGGTAGCGGCTCCACACCGTGGGGTCGAAGCCCTCGCAGCAGTAGTTCTCGCGGCGGGCGAACTCGTTGATGACGGGGAAGAAGTTCACCTCGTCCATCGCCGACTCGATGAACCACGGGCGCGTGTCGTAGAGCCCTCGCTGCGCCATGATGTTGCGCGCGCCCCAGGCGCGGTGCGCGAGCAGGGGCATGACGATGGGGCGGGCGATCGCCCCGTTGTCGCGGTGGCAGTGCACGCAGGTCTGATCGCCGTCGACGGTGAACGCCGCGGTCATCTCGTTGACGCCCTCGCCGAGCTCCGCGTCGGTCATCGGGAAGGGGCCGGCGGTCTCGTCGCCGACGACGATGCGGCGCTCGTGGCCCGGCGGCTGGGCCGGGTCGATCAGCGTGACCGACTCGCCGAGGCGATCGACGCTGAGCAGCCGCGGGCCGGCCACCGCCAACGCCTTCGGGTTGTAGCCGGTGGGATACAGCGCGCCGGCGCCCTGCAGCGGCGATAGCGCGCCACCTTCGCCGATCGCGAAGCCCTGCACCTCGTTCGAGCCGGCGTACGCGACCCACAGGTCGCCGTCGAGCACGGCGAGCGCCTCGGGCAGCGCGCCCGCCACGATCCACGTGGCCTTCGGCGGCAGAAAGCCGACCACCTCGGGCGACCAGGTGTCGGGCTCGGGAAGGTCGAGCCCGCGGGCCGGCCGGTCGGGGTCGACGTCGCGGAAGTCGCGGCAGCAGAGAGAGTCGGAGGTGTAGCGGTGGGCGACCTCGAACGTGCGCGTGTCGACGACCACCAGCTCGTTCTGCAGATCCTGGAAGATGACGTTGCCGGTGCCGTCGCCGGGCTCGCCGTCGAGGTCGAGATCGGCGCCGGCGCGGGGCAGCGCTCCGGTGCCCGGCCCGACGTCGGCGATGAACAGCCACGGCCCGTTCGCGGCGAGGCCCCCGACCGGCGAGTTGAACGAGAGGAACGTGATGCCCTCGGGCGCTCCGAGCGTCGTGGTGCCGGGGTCGGCGTCGGCGTCGACGAGCTCGCCGGTGCGCGCGTCGAGCACCGCCGTCGCGACGCCCGCCGCCGCGCCCGCGAACAGCCAGCGGCCGTCGGAGCTCAGCTGCAGGCTGGTGGGGTTCGCCGGCACCGGCGTGCCCATCGGCTCCCAGGCCGCCTTGCCGTCGTAGCTCGTGCTCACCACCTCGAAGCGCTCGGCGGGCCGCAGCTCCCACCACAACACCGAGTCCTTCCAGCGGTTCGCCAGGTAGAGGCGGCGGCCGTCGGGCGTGAAGGCCAAGGCCTCGGTGTAGAACGGCACCTTCACCCGGGCGAGCTCGTGTTCGTCGCGCGTGTCGAGCACGAGGGCGTGATCCGAGTAGCGCAGCAGCACCACCAGCCACCGGCCGGCGGGGTCGACCGCGCACGCCCACGGCGAGCGGCCGAGCCTGCGCCGCCGGAGCACGCGCTCCTGCTCGAGGTCGACGACGGCGAGCTCCTCGCCCGGCGCGTCTTCGGTGCCGCCCAGCATCACCCAGGCGCGGCGGCCATCGGTCGAGACACACGCGGCGCGCGGGCGATCTCGCGTGGGCTGCGGCGACCAGAGCGGGTCGGTCTCGGGCATCGGGTTCGGATCCGGCTCGAGGTGCGCGATGGCCGGCGGCGCGCAAGAGAGCCCGAGCAGCGCGAGCGCGAGGCAGGCCCTCACGGCGGGCTCCCCTCGAGCCAGCGGAGCACGGCCTGGCACTCGGGATCGCTGGGATGCGCGAACACCGCGCCGCCGCCGTGCGAGCGGCCCAGCGCCTTGGCGAGCAGCGTGGTGCGCACCGGCTCGGGCGCGTCGAGGAAGCCGAGCGTCGCGAGCCAGTTCAGGTCGAGCTCGGCCGCGGTGAGCGGCGCCCTCGACCACGTGGCGGCGGTCTCGAGCCTGCGCCGGCCGACCGCGTACAGCGCGTAGGCGTGCCGCGCGCTGCCGTGGCAGCTCGAGTCGCCGCAGCGCTGCTCGAGCAGCGGCGCGGACTCAAGCTCGAAGAGCATGCGATCGGGCGCGGCGAGCGGCACCGTCGCCCCGGGGTCGTAGCCGCAGCCGCACGCACACAGCAGCGCGAGGAGCCCCGCCCTCACGGCGCACCCACCCAGGTCGCCCCGAGCTCGAGCCACAGCAGCAGGGTCTTCAGCTCGCCGCCGTCGAGCGCCGGCGCCGCCGCGGGAGGGCACGAGCCCGAGACCGCGCGCGGCGCCTCGAGCTCGCGCCCGAGCAGCCGCTCGGCGAGAGACGAGCCCCGCGCGCGCGCGCCGTCTGCGTCGACGTACACCAGGCCGCCGCCCGAGCCGAAGCCGGGCGCGAGCAGGCTCTCGTACGCGTCGGTGTAGTGCGCCGTCGCGGCGGCGGTGAGGCTCAAGCCCGCGGGCGCGAGGGGCCCAAAGTGGCAGCCCGCACACTTCGCGGTGAGGATCGGCTGCACGTCGCGCCGGAAGTCGACGGTCACCGCGGCGGCAGGGGTCACGGTGGGGAGCGCGCGCGGCCGGCGGCGATCGCCGTCTTCGTAGAGCGCCTGGGTGACCGAGGCCTGGGTGACGACGTCGGGCAACGGCTGCAGCACCGATTCTCTTTGGCCGTCCATGCCGCCGTGGCAGCCGCCGCAGCGCGCGTTGTACGAGGACGGGGCGATGCCGAGGGAGAATCGCTCGCCGGGCTGAACGGCGTACCAGTGCGGCTGCTGCGCGCCGGTGGCGAGCCCGTCGGCGCCGAGCGTCACGAGGCGCAGCGACCGCCGCGCAGGCACGTGGGCCGCGAGGCTGCCGTCGGCGAGGGCTGCGAGCTCACCCGCAACGTAGAGCGGCATTCGCCCCGTCAGCGAGAGCCGGGTCGCGCGCGGGTGGCCGTGCCGGGTCTCGGCGGCGGGCACCGGCGCGGCCTCGAGCTCGGCGAGGGCGCCGACGAGCCGCACCGCGGGAATGCTGCGCAGCGGCCGCGAGGCGGCGGGGGGCAGCTGCGCGAACAGCGCCTCGTTGACCTGCACGCCGCTGTGCACGAGCGTGCCGGTCGCGCCCTGCGCTGCCCACTGCCGCGGGTGGGGCGCATCTTCGAGCGGCCGCGAGATCACGGGCACCGGCTGAGAGACGGACGCCGCGGGGTGCTCGTAGAGCGCCCTTGGGGACGAGAGGCGCGGGCGCCCGGTCGCGAGATCATTCTCGACGCCGAGCCTCACGAGCCGGGTGCGAGGAGGGCGCGCGGGGTCGGCGAGGTCGACGAGGCCTGGAGCGTGCGCCGCGACCACGCTGCCGTCGGGCAGCGGCGCCGCGTCGCGCCACAGGCCGCCCGGGCTCAAGCCCTCGCGGCTGGCCTCGGGCGTGAGCACGGTGAGCGCGTGACGGAAGTTCGGCACGGTCGCGAGCGCCTCGGCCCCTTGCGGCAGCTCGACGGCGAACTGGCGCTCGAGCAGCGCGAGCGGGCCGCCGCGCCAGACGTTGTTCGCGTCGAGCAGCGCCACGACCGCGCGGCCGTCGGGCAGCTCGCGCAGGCCGTAGACGACGCGGGCGCCGGCGCTCGTGCCGAAGTGCGGGTGCGCCTCGGGTTGGAGGTGGAAGTCGCGGTTGTGATCGACGGGGAAACGGAAGACGACGCCGCGGCCTCCCGCCTCTGCTGACCGCTGAATGGTGTACGCGAGCGTGCCGCTGAACTCCCCCGCGGTGAGAAAGGAGGGCGTCACCTCGGCCGCGACCGTGTGGGTGAGCCGCTCGAGGTGGCGGCCGTCGAGGTCGATCGCCCAGAGGTCCGCGTTCTGCACCCAGGCGACGTCCGAGCGCTCGGCCGCGCGCGTGGAGCTGAAGTAGAGACGCTCGACCGGGGCCGGCCCGTCTTCGGGCGCGAGGCCCCCGTTCGGGCCGAACACCGGCGAGAAGCTGCCGCGGGTGAGGCCTGCGGGCGCGGCCGCTTCGTCGAAGGTGAGCTGTCTCAGGCCCGAGCCGTCGAGCTCCATGACGTACAGGTTGTGGGCGTCTGCAGGGGAGCGGCGCATCGAGAACGCGACGCGCCGCCCGTCGTGGCTGATGGCCGGGTCGCGCACGTCGGCGGGCTCTCCGTGTGCGGCGGCGGTGAGGTTGACCGGCAAGCCCGTGTACGGCGGGTCGAGGCGGTAGAGGTCGGTGCCGGGCGTGAACGGCGGCACCTCGAAGGGCCGCGCGAGCGCGAGCGGCCCCACCACGAAGACGAGCGGTGGGTCCGCTGGCGGGGCGGGCGCGGGCGACACCAGCGCGGCGTCGCGCTCGGCCCTCGCGAGCTCGAGCACCGCCTTGCCGAACGGCGACTGGAGCGGGTCGATGCCGGCCTCGAGCTCGGCGGCGAAGAATGCGTCGTTGCCGCCCTTGTGGCCGATGCCGCCTCTCGCGAGCGGGAGCATCTTGGTGAGCAGCCGCGCGCGTCGAGGGTCGCCCCAGCTCGTGAGGTTGCGCTGGGCCTCGCGGTACGCCGCGCGGAGCGCCGCCTTCGACGCGGGGAGCCCGAACGGCGGCGGCTCGAGCGATGCGCCGCCGAACGCCAGCACCCCGTGGCAGGTCGCGGTGGTGCAGCCGCGCGCGACGAGCTCGGGGAAGATGCGGTCAGCGAAGAGCTGCTCGCGCTCCGAGAGCTCCGGCTCTCTGCCCTCGGCGCCGTCGGCGACGAGCGCCGCCCAGCTCGAGAGCAGGCGGTAGTCCCGGTCGTCGCGGCTGCCGAACACCGCGCCGCGAAAGTGTGGCAGCCCTCCGGCCGCCACCGGCAGCGTCTTGCGCAGCAGCGTCGAGAGCTCGGGGTGCTCGGCCGAGTTCACGCGCGCCTTCGCCGCGGCGAGCGCGGCCGGCACGTCTGAGATGAGGCCGTCGGCCCCGACTGGAAACGCGAACCAGCGCGCGTCTGAGGCGGCGCCCTCAGGCTCGCCGTGACAGCCGGCGCCGGCGCAGCGGGCCTCGAGCAGCGGCGCGACCTCCGCTTGGAAGCGGGCGTCGGCGCCGTCGCGGCAGGCGCAGAGGGCCAGCAAGACGAGCACCCCGCGCCGTGCGTGCTGCATCGACATGACGAACCCTTCACCTCGGCCGCGAGCGTCTTCATCGCGCGAATGCCCGGGCCGGCTCTTGACCCAGATCAATCGGGGCAGGCGAAGCCGGCGTCGACTCCCTGCACGCCCAGGTCGCGGTCGACGAGCGTGACGGCCACCCGGTGCGACGCCGCGCAGCCCGTCGCCGTGACGCCGAGGGTGATCTCGGCACGCCTCCCCAGCAGCTCGACCAGCGGCACCTCGTTGAAGAAGACGAGCACCTGCTGCGCGTAGGCGGCGCCGTCCGGCCCCCGCGAGAGCATCAACGTCCCGGCCGTCTGGGTCGCGGGCGGCTGCCCCTCGACGGCGAGCTCGAACGACAGCTTCGCGGTCGTGCCGGTCGCGCCGGTGAGCCGCACGGCGGAGTCGATGAAGCGAAAGCCCTGAAAGCCGAGCGTGAGCTCGGCCTCCTCGCCGTCGGCGAACGGGGCAAAGACGCAGCCGGGCGAGCGGCCCCACTCGGCCGCGAGGGGCGCCGCGCACGTGCCGCCGTCGCTGCCGGAAGGAGGCGCGCAGCCACACACCGCGAACGCCGTGGCCACTGCGGCGAGGCGGCTCTTGATCACGGCGGCAGCACCGGCTCGCCCTGCAGCGGCCCGTACGGCGGCGGCGCCGCGCCTCCGCTCGCGAGCTGCTCGAGGAAGCGCTCCCGGGCGAGCAGCTCCTTTCGGTAGAACTCGCTCACGGTGCGGTCGGGCCGCGTGTGCACGAACTCGGCGTCAGCGGTGTGGCAGGCGGCACAGCCCACGAGCTCGAGCTCTTGCCGCAGCCTGGGGAACCGGGCGAGGGCGGCGGGGTCGAGGCCTTCGAGCGACAGCGGCACGCGGGGCACGCCCTGCAGCACGCGCACCGACGGAGCGCGGAACGCCTCGGGGATGAGCAGCCGCCGGGCGTCGAGAGCCTCGGCGTTGGCCGCGACCCAGCGCAGGAAGTCGTCGCGCCTCGCGCCGGGACGGTTCAGGCCTTCGACATCGACCTGCTGGAAGAGCGGCGGGTTGTCGAGCACGTAAGGGAGCGCGCCCATCGGGTCGGGCACCTTCACCCACTGCCGCCACTCCCACGGCGAGAGCGTGAACTCGACGGTCTCGACGAGCTCGAACCGCGCCGCGGTGACGCCGCGCTGGATCTCGGCGCGCACCGCCGCCTGCAGATCATCGCCATCGAGGCGCGAGAGCCCGGCCCAGCGGCGTGCGGTCGCAACGCACGTGACGGTGCCGTCGGCCGCGACGTCACCGGCCTCGGCGGGCTGGCGGAAGATGAACAGCGCGTGAAACGGCTGCAGCGTGACGTCGGAGCTGGTCGCCGAGGCGCGCAGCTCGCCGCAGTGGCCGCCGGGCTTCAGCTCGGCGAGATCGATGCGGTTGTGAACCGCGGTGAGCTTGAAGGGGAGCGCGCTCAGGCTCCACCGCGAGGGGTCGGCGCCTTGAGCGGCAGCGATCTGCTCGATGAACTGCGCGGGCAGCGCGCGCTCGGAGTGCGCCGTGGTCGCGAACCTGTTGAACCAGCGCTCGAGCAGGCGCCCGCCGTGGCGGTCGGCGGAGGCGGCGGCCATGAGCTGGGCGAACGAGACGACCGGGGGGGCGTCGAACAGGCCCGTGCGCCAGTCGTTCCAGAACAGGCTGTGGTCGTTCTTCACCACCGGGGCCTCGTAGGCGCTCGGCGCGCCTCCACCCGCCCCGCCGGCCACGCCTTCACCTCCGCTCGCGCCGGGCCGCGGCGCGCCGGCGACCCCGCAGGCGAGACACAGCAGCGGCGTGATCCACGGGCGCATCGGCGCGGACCATGGCTCCGCCGCGGCGAGGGGTGTCGTGATCCAGATCAAGGTGGACGCTGGCCCCAGAGCGCACGGTGGGTCATGGCCACGTCCCTCGACCCGCGCACCGGCGCTCACCGTCACCGCGGTGAGCGGCCAACTACCCGGCTCAGGCGGGCCGCGCTCGGGCTCTACACCTACGCCGAGTTCCTCGTGCTCGCGCTCGTCTTCCTGCCGATCATGGCCGTGGTGGCCGTCTTCACGGCGCGAGACCCGGGGCGCAGGCTGCGGGGCCGGTGGATGCGGCGCTTCGGCCGGCTCACGTCCGATCTGACTCCGCTGTGGCGCTTCACGGTCGAGGGCCGGCGGCCGCCCGGCATCGACCACCGCGGCTTCGTAGTGGTGTCGAACCACCAGTCGAGCGCGGATCCGTTTCTGCTCTCGCACCTGCCCTGGGACATGAGGTGGATCGCGAAGGCCGAGGCGTTCAAGGCCCCCCTCTCGGGCTGGCTGATCCGCCTGGGCGGCGACATCCCGCTCCAGCGCGGCGTGCGCGCCTCGATCGAGCGCATGCTCGCTGCCGCCCGCGCGACGCTCGCCGCGGGCATGAGCGTGATGGTGTTCCCTGAAGGCACGCGCAGTCCCGACGGGCGGCTCCAGCCGTTCAAGGACGGCGCCTTCAACCTCGCGATCGAGGCGCAGGTGCCGGTGCTGCCGGTGGTGCTGCACGGCACGCGCGAGTGCCGGCCCAAGGGCAGCCTGTGGTTCGGTGACGCGAGCGCGGTGGCGCGCGTGCTGGAGCCCATTTCCACCGTCGGGCTCACCTTGGTCGACGCTCCGGCGCTGCGGGAGCGCGTGCGCGAGCGCATCGCGCGAGAGCTCGCCGCGATGGCGTGAGCGCCCGTTTCATTGACCTGCATCAAGCCGGCTCCCGGCACCACCGCGCAGAGTGCGCCGCTTGAGCCGCCTGCGGCTGTACCTCGTCAACCCGTTCAACCCGCTCGTCAGCATCCTCAACGTGCGCGAGAACGTGTGGAACCAGTTCCGGGTGTGGAAGCCGCTCAGCCTGCTGGTGATCGCCGGGCTGACCCCCGACGAGTGGGAGGTGACGATCTTCGACGAGAACCTCGGCGTGCCCGACTACGCGGCGCTGCCGCGGCCCGACCTGGTGGGCATCACCGCGTTCACGTCGCAGGCGAACCGCGCGTACGCGCTGTCGGCCGAGTTCCGCGCCCGAGGCGTGCCGGTGGTGCTCGGAGGCATTCACGTGTCGATGCGAACCGAAGAAGCCTGCGCGCGGGCCGACAGCGTCGTGATCGGCGAGGCGGAGTCGGTCTGGCACCAGGTACTGACCGACGCGCGGGCCGGCGCGCTCGAGCCGACGTACCTCGGCAGCTGGGAGGCGCTGGGCGATCGGCCGCCGGCCCGTCACGCGCTCTTGCCCACCGGCTACCGGTTCGGGTCGATCCAGCTCAGCCGCGGCTGCCCGCTCGCCTGCAGCTTCTGCAGCGTGTCGCAGTTCAACGGCATGCGGTACCGGTCGAGGCCCGTCGCGCAGGCGATCGCCGAGCTCCGGCAGATCCCCGAGAAGCTGGTCCTGGTGGTCGACGACAACGTCATCGGCACCAGCCGCCAGCACGTCGCCCACGCCAAGGAGCTGTTCCGCGCGATGGCGGACGCGAAGCTGGGCAAGCGATGGATGGGCCAGGCGACCATCAACGTCGCCGACGACGAGGAGCTGATCGAGCTCGCGGCGAGATCGGGCTGCTTCGGGCTCTTCATCGGCTTCGAGTCGCCCAGCCGCGAGGGGCTGGAGGAGATCGGGAAGAAGTTCAACCGCGTGAGGGACCGCGACCTGCGCGCGTCGGTGCGGCGGCTCCAGCGCCACGGCATCATGGTGGCCGGCTCGTTCGTGCTCGGCCTCGACGTCGACACCGAGGGCATCGGCCGCCGCATCGCCGAGGCGGGCGACGCGTACGGGGTCGACCTGTTGAACGTGCTGTTCATGACCCCGCTGCCGGGCACGCGCCTGTGGGACACGCTCGCGGCGGAAGGCCGCATCGTCGCCAACACCTTCCCCGAAGACTGGCAGTACTACACGCTGACCTTCCCGGTCGCCCAGCACCGGCACCTCAGCTGGAGCCGCATGATCGACGAGATGAACGACACCACCCGGGTCTTCTACTCGTACGGCCGCATCGCGCGCCGCGCGCTGTCGAGCCTGTGGCGCACGCGCGGCCTGTTCGCCCCGTTCGTCACGGTGGCCACCAACCTCTCGTTCAAGCTCAACGGCCAGCTCGACCGGCGCACGTGGCGGGGCCTCGACCTCGATCGCGGTGCTCCGGTCGTCGCGGTGCCTCAGCCCGAGGCATGAGCCGTCACGCCTCGAGGTACAGCCCGCCCACCAGGTACACCTTCGCTGGTAGCCGCCGGTCATGACGGCAACCCGAACCGGCGGCTCAGAACACCAGCACCTTGTCGGCCCACGACGTCCAGTCGGTCAGCTGCTCCAGCGTGCTGCGCTTCGCGCCTTCGGTCAGCTCCGCCTCCGCGATGCCCCGGGCATCCATGCAAGTGCCGCAGACGCCGATCTCCGCGCCGTGACGCGAAGGCCCTCTCAGCATCACCTCGATGTTGTAGTAGCCCGGCGGCACCTTCTGGTTCGCCTTGGCGCAGCTCGCCGCGTCGCCCATGAGGAAGAGCTTCACTTCGTGCCCTTCGCGCTTGCAGAGCGCCCCGGCAAGGCGCAGCCCGTTGTAGCTGCGCTCGGTGCCGTACGGGGGGTCATTCAGAATGAACAGGGTCTTGGTGAGCATGGGGTCTTTCAAGGTGCCGCGGTCTCGTCGCCGGCGGCGAGTGACCAGCCTTGGGCGCGCAGCTCGCCCACGCCGAACTCGAGCCGGTGCGCGCGGAAGCCGCGCTTGCGGAGCAGCTCGACCGCTTCGAGGGACATGACGCAGTACGGCCCGCGGCAGTAGGCGACGATCTCGCGGCGTCGAGGCAGCTGCTTCAGCCGGGACTTCAGCACCGCGAGCGGAACCGAGAGCGCACCGGGCAGGTGGCCCGCCCGATACTCCTCGACGGGGCGCACATCGATCACCGTCACCTCGCCGCGCTTCACCCGGCGCAGCAGCTCGTCACCGTCGACCGCCTCGAGCGCGCCGCGCTGCTCGAGGAAGGCGCGCGTCACCTGCCGAACCTCGGCGAGCCGGGCCGCGGCGAGCGTGCGAAGCGAGAGAAAGAACTGGCACACGTCGTCGCCTGCGAGGCGGTACTGCACGAAGAGGCCCTGCTTCTGGGCCTCGACGAGGCGCGCCGCGCGGAGCACCTGCAGGTGCTGCGAGGCGTTCGCGATCGAGATGCCAGCCTGGTCGGCCAGCGCCTCGACAGTGCGCGGGCCCTGGCAGAGCAGGTCGAGCAGCTCGAGGCGCTTCGGCGCAGAGGTCGCCTTCCCGAGCCGGGCGAGCTGCTCGTAGAGGTCGTCTTTGAACCGCCGGCCGGGCGTCATGATGCTCAACTATTCAAGCGATGACTTGAATTCAAGCGAAATGAGCGCTACGGCACAGCCATGGCCAAGACCACCACCGTCATTCTCGGCGCCGGCTTCGGCGGCATCTCGACCGCGAACGTGCTGCGCTCGAAGCTGCACAGCGAGCACCGCATCGTGTTGGTCGATCGCGCGAAGCGCTTCGTGGTGGGTGCGGGGCAGACCTGGGTGATGCTGGGTCAGAAGGCGCCCGAGGAGATCAGCCTGCCGCTCGACGGCCTCGCGAGGCGTGGCATCGAAGTGGTGACCAGCGAGGTGACGGCCATCGACCCGGTCACCCGCACCGTCACGCTCGAGGGCCGCAAGCTGCAGGCCGACCACCTGGTGCTGGCGCTCGGAGCCCACCTCAACCTCGACGCGGTGCCGGGGCTGGCTGCCGCAGCGCACAGCTTCTACACGCTCGACGGCGCGCTCGAACTCCAGCGCGCGCTCTCGACGTTCAAGGGCGGCAACCTCGTCGTCTCGATTCCGCGCACGCCGTTCAAGTGTCCGCCCGCGCCGTACGAAGGGGCGCTGCTGCTCGCCGACCACTTCGCGAAGCTGAAGCGGCGCAAAGACGTCGCGCTCTCCGTGTACACCGTGGAGGGCGCGCCGATGACGACCGCCGGCCCGGAGATGGGCCAGTTCGTGCGCGGGCTGCTCGCTGAGGCCGGCATCGCTCTGCACACGCAGCAGAAGCTGGTGAGGGTGAACCCCGAGGCGCGAACGCTCAGCTTCGAGGGAGGCGCCGCGGTGCCGTTCGACCTGCTGGTGGCGGTCCCGCCTCACGAGGCGCCGAAGGTGGTGCGGGAGGCCGGGCTGGTCGGCGAGTCAGGGTGGATTCCCGTCGACCCGAAGACGCTGGCCCAAACATGAGCGCGTCTATGCGATCGGCGACGTGGCCGGCGTGCCGCTGCCCGGGCGCTTCAAGCCCGACGCGGCCCTCGCGCTGCCCAAGGCGGGGGTCTTCGCCGAGCGGCAGGGCGAGCTGGTGGCCGCGCAGATCGCCGCCGCCGTGCTCGGTAAGAAGGAGTCGGCCGGCTTCGACGGCACGGGCTTCTGCTACATCGAGGTGGGCGACGGCAAGGCCGTGCGGGGCGAGGGCGACTTCTTCGCCATGCCGAACCCGAAGATGACTCCCCGAGGGCAGCCCGACGCCGCGCAGCTCGATGACAAGCGCACATGGGTGCGCCGCTTCCTCGATTCGAACCTGGCGACCGCGCGCTGAATCGGGAGACTGCTGGGCAGCTCGAGGTGGCGGAGCCATGCGCACCCTCTTGATCGGGCTTGCCGGCGAACTCGCTCAGCTTCTGCTGCGCGCTCTCGCGGTGGCGGGTCACCGCGGCATCAACCTCGGCGGCGTCGAGGGGCCCGGCTCGCGCTCCAGCCTGCCGCGGTACTCCTCGAGCGTGAAGTGGTGCGGCACAGCGCAGGGCGTTGATGGCCATCATCGAGGCGCGATGGCATAGGGCCAGTGAAGCGAGCCCCGTCACTGCCGCGGCGTCAGACGCAGCGCTGGCACTTCGCGCAGACCGGGTGCCGGTCGTACTCGCGGCGCAGCACGGCGTCGCGGAGCGCGCTCCACCGCTCGGACTTCCAGACGCTCTCGAAGGAAGCCGCGTGGATGTTGCCCATCACCATCTGCGGATGATCGCAGAAGCCCTGCGTGGTGCAGGCCTGCAGCTCGCCGTTGATGCCGACGTGGCAGCGGTACCAGGGCGACATGCACTCGATGCGGTACTGCGCGACCAGCGGCACCGACCGTGGCAGCCGCGACGGGAGCGCCTCGGGGTCGAGCTCGCTCACCTGGCGCTTGCCGGCGCCGTACGTCCGGCTGAACTCGGCGTCGACCACCGAGAACACGTCTTTGTACGGGTAGATCTTGATGCCGCCGTCGGCACGCCCGGACCAGCGTTCGAGAAAGGCGTCGAGCTCGCCGCGGCTCTCCTCCGAGAGCACGAAGCTCAGCGACAACAGCGGGAGCTCGGAGCCGCGGCGCTCCCGCCGCGCGAGCAGCCGCTCGATCGCATCGACCACGCGCGCATGGTGGTCGACGCCGTGCGTCGCCACGAACGTCGCGCTCGTGGCGGCGTCGAGGCTGATGTTGAGCCGCGTGAGGCCACAGTCGATCAGGTGGTCGATCAGCGCATCGGTGAGCTTCGACCCGTTCGTCACCATGCTCACGTCGTCGAAGCCGTGCGCCTTCGCGCGCGACAGGAACTCGAAGATCTGGGGGTGCATCGTGGGCTCGCCGCCCGTGAACACCACGCTGCGCAGCCCCTTCTGGGCGCCCTCGTCGAGCACCTTGTCGAGCGTCTCGAGCTTCATGTTGAAGCGCGGGCCCGCGGGGAACACGCCCATCCCGTGCAGGCACTTGGGGCATTTGTGGTTGCAGTTCAGCGTCGTCTTGATCAGCACCTCGACCGGGAAGTCGGTGAGCACCTCGCCTTTCTCCGCGCGCGCGAGCACCCGCCGGTACTCCGCGAAGCGCTCGCCCTTGATCCGCTCCAGCCGGGCCCACGGCTCGGGGTTCGCGAGGGTGAACTTCTGGCGGTCGTATCCGGAGTGGAGCGCGGACACGGAGGACGAGGCGCGGGCGGTCATGTTCATGACGCCGAAGCCTGAGCAAGCGCCGCGCCCGCCGCGCGGTCATGGCGCTGACGCGCGGCCCCCGAGGCGCTTGACCTGGCGCAAGGCGCGGTCCACGCGCGCGTGCTGAAGGTCGCCGCCCCTCGAGGGAAAGGACGCATCGTGAACACGAGAGCGACGAGCGGGGCACCCCCGCCCCGGGCGGCTGGGAAGACGATCGCGCAGTGGCTGCTCACCAAGCGGCACTGGTGGCTGCAGTTCCTCGTGGTCTCGCTGATCAGCGCGGTCGGGCTGCTGGCGCTGGGCCTGTGGACCTACGAGGGCGCGCCGCCCGTGGCGCCCTTCGTCACGCCCGCGGGCGAGACCGTGATCACGGAAGAGCAGATCGTGCGCGGCAAGGAGCTGTTCCACACCCGCGGCCTCATGTCGTGGGGCTCGTTCTGGGGCGACGGCGCCGAGCGCGGGCCGGACTTCACGGCCGATGCGCTGCACCGCACCCAGCTCGCGATGCAGGCGTTCTACGAGCGCGAGCTCGCGCGCGCGCCGGAGCAGGCCGACCGCGACGCCATCTCGGTGAGGGTCATCCGCGAGCTCCCGAGAACGGGTGGAGCGAAGCGCGGGGCAGCATCCGCATCAACGCGGCGCAGGCCGACGCGTTCCGCGTTCTCGTCGAGCACTACACGCGCATGTTCACCGACCGCACGTACCCTGAGAAATTCGGCATCGCGGGGTACCTCACGGACCCCGAGGAGCTGCGGGCGCTGGCGGCGTTCTTCTTCTGGGGCGGCTGGGTCGCCGGAGCGAACCGCCCGGGCGAGACCTACAGCTACACCCACAACTGGCCGCACGACCCGGCGGCCGGGAACACGCCCACCACGGCGACGCTGATCTGGAGCTTCTTGTCCATCTTCGGGCTGTTCGCGGCGACGATGCTGGTGCTCTACGTCTACGGGCAGATGAAAGATCTGCGCGGCGACCCCTTTCAGCACGCGGCAGGCGCGACGCTCACCACCCCCGAGCTCGAGCGAAACCTCGAGGTCGTGCGCCCCACTCAGCGGGCCACGTACAAGTTCTTCGCCTTCGCGGTCTTCGTGTTCCTGGTCCAGGTGCTGGCGGGCGTGCTCGCGGCGGAGGACTTCGTCGCCGGCGGCCCCGGTCAGGCCATCGTCACGCTCCTCGGCGTCACGATCCCGTTCAGCGTCGTGCGCGCGTGGCACACCATCCTGCAGATCTACTGGTTCTTCATGTGCTGGGTCGGCTACACCATCTTCTTCCTGCCGCGGCTGGCGAAGGTGCCGCGGGGCCAGCGAGCGCTCATCAACGTGCTGTTCGCGATCTGTCTCGTCGTCGGAGCCGGCGCGCTGTTCGGCATCTACTTCGGGCAGATGGGCTACCTCGGCCCGACGCTCGGGTACTGGTTCGGCACCCAGGGCTGGGAGTTCGTCGAGCTGGGCCGCTTCTGGCACCTCTTGATGCTGGCCGGGTTCCTCTTGTGGATCGCCATCATCTTCCGCGGCGTGCGCTCGTGGATCACGCGCGAGAACCTGTGGTCGGTGCCGGCGTGGCTCTTCTACGGCAGCGCCATCATGGTGCTGTTTCTGTTCTTCGGCCTGCTCGCCACCGCCCGAGAGAACTTCGCCATCTCCGACTACTGGCGATGGATGACGGTGCACATGTGGGTCGAGGTGACGTTCGAGGTCTTCACCACCTGCATCATCGGCTACATGCTCGTGCAGATGGGCCTGCTCAGCCGCGCCATGGCCGAGCGGGTCATCTTCCTCGCGGTGATGATGTTCCTGGTCACCGCGATCGTCGGCATCTCACACAACTTCTATTGGATCGCGAAGCCCACCGGCATCATCGCGCTCGGCAGCGTCTTCTCGACGCTGCAGGTGCTGCCGCTGCTGCTCATCACGCTCGATGCGTGGCGCATGCGCAAAGAGAAGCTGCGCGCCGAGCAGCACCAGCGGCAGGGGCGGCAGGCCTTCGTGATGCAGGGCGTCTGGCTGTTCATTCTCGCCGTCAACTTCTGGAACATCGTCGGAGCCGGCGTCTTCGGCTCGCTGATCAACCTGCCCATCATCAACTACTACGAGCACTCCACCTACCTCACGGGCAACCACGCGCACGCGGCCATGTTCGGCGTGAAGGGCAACATCGCGCTCGCCGGCGTGTTGTTCTGCTGCCAGCACCTCTTCAAGCGCGAGGTGTGGAGCGAGAAGCTGGTGAAGACCGCGTTCTGGTCGCTGCAGCTCGGCATCGTGCTGATGATGACGCTCGACCTGTTCCCGGTCGGCCTGTACCAGCTCGCGGCCGTGGCGCAGCACGGCCTGTGGTACGCGCGCACCAACGCGTTCGTCACCGACTCGGTGTGGCAGACGCTCACCTGGCTGCGGAGCATCGGCGGCGCCGTGTTCCTCTTCGGGGGCGTGCTCCCGCTCGCCTGGTTCATTCTCTCGCGTGGCCGGCACATGCACCCCGAGGGAGAGGTCGAGGGAGGTGAGTGGAGCGTCTACGGCTCCGCGTGGGCCGCCGAGGAGCGCGAGCTGGTCGAGACCCTCGAGCCCGGTGTCGCCCCGCCGGGCGAGCCTGAGCCCGGCAAGTAGCTTCGAGCGCACGTCGCTGCCCGCAGGAGCTGCGCGAGCCGACGCTGCCCGTGCAGAATTCGCGCGGTCAGCGCGAGCCGCCACTCGCGCCGCCTGGCCGGCACGTGGCTTGCGATCCGCGACGCCTCGTTGCTCTCACCCAAGGAGGCAGTCGAATGTCACGGCTCGTCGTCGTCGCGTTGGTAGTGCTCGCAGGTTTGACCTGGGCGCAGCAGGCGAAGGCTCCCGACCCCACGGTGCCGACCCAGGAGGCGCGCACCCAGACCGTTGTCGACGTGGCGTCGGCGTCGAAGGCGCACACGACGCTCGTCGCGGGCTTGAAGGCGGCCGACTACGCGCGCTCGCTCACCAACTCCGGGCCGTTCACGGTGTTCGCTCCGACCAACGCCGCGTTCGACAAGCTGCCGAAGGGCACCCTCGACAGCCTGCTCAAGCCCGAGAACCAGGAGCAGCTGCGCAACGTGCTCAAGTACCACGTGGCCGTCTCGGCCTACGAGCTGCGGACCATGAAGGACGGCATGAAGCTCGGCATGGCCAACGGGGCGAAGGTCACGTTCAAGGTCGCCGACGGCAAGGTGATGGTGAACGACGCGACCATCGTCGCCACCATCCGAACCGGCAACGGCAACATTCACGTCATCGACGGCGTGCTGCTGCCGCCGGCGAACTGAAGGGTCCCTTCGGCGGTCAGGTCGGCAGTGCGCGCTCGAGCAGCGCGCTCAGCGGGGCCCCCGCCTCGAGCGTCCCGAAGGCCTGGCCGTGTTCGCCCCCCAGCCGCGACGCGCACCACGTGTCCGCGACCGCCGCGTTTCCCGCGCGCACGAGCAGCGCGCTCTGCAGCGCCACGGCGAGGCGCTCGACCACGCGCCTCGCCCGCGGCTCCAGGCCGCTCGCGCCGGTCAGCTCGCCAGGGAGCCGCGCCAGCTCCCGGTCGAGAGCCGGGTGGCCGCCCTTCGCGAGCGACAGCTCGTGCACCAGGGCGTCGAGCGCCGCCGGCTCCTTCGCGAGCGCGCGCAGCACGTCGAGGCACTGAATGTTGCCGCTGCCCTCCCAGATGGAGTTGACCGGCGCCTGCCGGTACAGGCGCGGCAGGCTGGTCTCTTCGACGTAGCCTGCACCGCCCAGGCACTCCATCGCCTCGGCGACGAACGCCGGCCCGCGTTTGCACGTCCAGTACTTGCCGATCGCGGTGACGATGCGGGCGAACGCGGCCTCGCGCTCGTCGCGCGCGCCGCCGTCGATGGCGCGGGCGATGCGGGCGGCGAGCGCCAGGTGCGCCTCGGACTCGAGCGCGAGGTCGGCCAGCACGTTCTGCATCAACGGCTGTTCGGCGAGGCGCTTGCCGAACGCGCGGCGGTGGCGCGCGTGGTGGAGCGCCTGCACCAGCGCCTGCCGCATCAAGGCCGCGCTGCCGATCGCACAGTCCTGCCGCGTCAGCGCCACCATCTGGAGGATCGTCGCGACGCCGCGGCCCGGCTCGCCGACGCGGAAAGCGAGCGCGCCTTGCAGCTCGACCTCGGCGGTCGCGTTGCTCTTGTCGCCGAGCTTGTCCTTGAGCCGCAAGAGCCGCAGCGCGTTGCGCCGGCCCTCGGGCGTCCACCGTGGGAGCAGGAAGCACGACAGCCCCGCCTCGTCCTGCGCCAGCGCGAGGAACGCGTCGCTCATCACGCCGCTGACGAACCACTTGTGGCCCACGAGCTCGAAGGCGCCGGCGCCCAGCGGGTGCGCGCGCGTGGTGTTCGCGCGCACGTCGCTGCCGCCCTGCTTCTCGGTCATGCACATGCCGACGGTGAGGCCGGGCTTCTCGCCCGGCGGCGCGCAGCGGCCGTCGTACCTAGGCGAGAGGATCTTCGGCAGCCACTCGGCCGCGAGCTTGGGCTCTGCCCTCAGCGCGGGTACGCACGCGTAGGTCATCGTCAGCGGGCAGCCGGTGCCCTGGTCGGCCTGCCCGAGCAGGTACGAGAGCCCCATGCGCGCGACGTGGGCGCCGTGCTGGTGGGGGCGGAGCCACGGCATCGAGGTGACGCCGCTGGTGACGCCGAGCTCCATCAGCCGGTGGTACGCCGGGTGGAACTCGACCTCGTCGAGCCGCCGGCCGAACGCGTCGAAGCTCTTCAGCCGCGGCGGGTGGTCGTTGGCGAGCCGCGCGAGCTCCTGGGCCTCGCCGCCGGCGACCGCGCCCCAGGGAGCGAGCTCGCTCGAGGCCCAGCCCGCGCCCTCGCGCGCCATGGCTTCGCGCAGGGGCAGATCGGTGGCCCAAGCGTCGTACGGCGCCAGCGGCGGCGGGGCGTTCTCGACGTCATGGGTGAAGAAGCGGTGCGACGGTCGATCGGCGGGGAGCGCGCTCATGGCGGTGGAACGCTCGCAGTCGCCCGAAGGGGTGGACTTGACCTGGGTCAACGTTTCCCGAACACCGGCTGCGTCCACGCGACCAGGCCGTCGGAGCTCACGATGCGCGCGCGCACGTAGGGCTCGGCGCCGGTCAGCACGAACGAGGGCTGCAGCGACTCGTCGCTGGCGAGCACCCTGCCCGACTTGCCGATGAACTCGGTGCGGTAGAGCTGAGGGTTGGCGCCCGGCCGCGACCACCCGAGATCGCGCGTCCGGTCGCTCAGCGTGATGCGAATCGAGCCGCCCGCCACCTCGTAGCGCTCGAGCACCACGCCCGTGGTCGCGTAGAAGTCGCCGCGCTGCAGCGCCTCGCCGAGCGCTCGAGCCGACAGCTCGGACGCGCGCACCATGATCCACGCGCGGCCGGGAAGCGACAGCCGCCGGTCGGCCTCGCGCGCGTCGCACTCGTAGAAGTGGTGGGCGTCGTCGACCGCGGTTCCGTACACCACCCGCCCCGTCGAGAGCGCGGCGTCCCACAGCGCCTCGGTCGAAGGCCGGCCGCCGCCGCCGCCGTTGTTCATCCCGGGCTCGGTGTTCCACAGCTCGAAGAAGCGGGGCCCGGCCTGCACGTCGCTGCCGGCCAGGTCCGCCGCGGTCACCGCCCAGGTGAGGTTCGGGTGCGCCGCGATCGGCAGCCCGCCGGCGCCGCGAATCGCGCGCGCCTGCGCGTCGAGCACCGCGGCCACGCCAGCGCCGCCGGGGACCGGCGGTTGCCGCGCCACGAACAGCCCGACGGTGTCGACGATCTTCCCGCCCGGCAGGCCCTCGTGGCTGAGCTCGATGCCCGGAACGACGAGGAAGCGGCCCGGCGCGTCGAACAGCCCCTTCAGCCCCTCGACGGCGGTGAGGTGGTTGAGATCGGTGATCGCGACGAAGTGGTAGCCGTGCTCGCGGTACCAGCGGACCACCGTGTCCGGCGAGGTGGTCGGGAGCTGCGGGGCTCCCCAGTTCGCGTGCGCGTGCACCGCGCCGCGGTACCAGGCCGGCTCGGCGGCGAGCACCTGCGCGGAGGCCAGCGCGATCACCGCCGCGGTGAGCTTCGTCGTCATGCGCGGCCTCTGGCACGGGCCGCCGGCGCGCGGCTTGATCCCGATCAAGCACGCCGCAAGGAGGTGCTGCGTTAACGAGCCTCGATGCTCGTCTCGATCGGCCAGGCCCCCAAGACTCACTCCGACGTCACCGACGCCCTGCTCGACTGCCACGAGCGGATCCGCCGGTTCACCGCGCTCGCAGTCACGCTCGGCAGCCGCCCCGACCTGCCGGTCGCGGAGACGGTGTACGGTGTCGAGCGCGTCACGCGCTACTTCAGGCTCGCGCTGCCGCAGCACGTCCGCGACGAGGAGGAGAGCGTGCTCCCCCGGCTGAAGGGGCGCGCCCGCCTCCTCGACGAGGCGCTCGCCACGATGCACGCCGAGCATGAGGCACACGTCTCTGCGCTGGAGCGCCTGTTCACGAGGCTGGAGGACGTACGCGGCGCGCCGCTCGACACCGGCGCGCGCACCGCGCTGCTCGACGCGGCGACGTCACTGAGCGCCGCCTTCGAGGAGCACCTGCGCGCCGAAGAGGCGATCATCCTGCCCGCGCTGCGGCAGTACGTTCCCTCCGAGGTGCGGGCGGCGATGCTGGGCGAGCTCCGGGCGCGGCGCGCCTGACTGCGGCGGCCGTCGACAGCATGAACACGGCGATCGCCAGCGCGTTGAGCCACCCACCCGCGGCCCGCAGCGGGCCCGCGCTGCCGAGGTCACCCGCGAGCCGCAGCGCGAGCGAGACGTGCAGCAGGGCCAGGTGAACGTAGAAGCGCCGGCTGAAGCCGACGCGGACGCCGAGCAGCGCGGGCACGATGACCAGCGCGTGGCCGAAGATCATCGAGAAGACGAACCCCACCAGCGTCGCGTGCAGCAGCGCGTCGTACGCCGGCCCCGCCACCGGGTGGCCGAAGACGAGCGCGAGCGCGCCGCCGATTCCCAGCCACACGTACCCCGAGAGCAGGCACACGGCGATGAAGCGCGTCTGCCCGGCCTCACGCACGGTGCGGAGCGCGAGATCGTACCGCCACAGCCACGCCGCGAACGCGAGCTGGCCTGCGCCCAGCAGCCGCAGGCCTGCGTCCCGATCGGCGAGTGATCCCGCCGCGCCCACCGCGAGCGCGGCACCCGCGACGACGAACGCCGCGCGAACGCCCTTCGTCCGCGGCAGGAGCCGGGTCAGCTCGAGCCGCTCGGCGCAGATGGTGCCGACGAGGAAGGCCAGCCAGAACGGCACGGCCTGGAACACGGGCCGGCCCGCGGCGAGCACCGCATTGCCGCCGAGCCAGCACGTGGCGGCCGCGACGAGCGCGGCATGATGCAGCGCGGCCTCGCGGGCGAGCACGCCGATGAGCACCGCCACCACCACCGCGCTGCCGCCCAGCTGCGCCCATGCGCTCGCCGCGCTGTTGCCCGACAGCTCGAGCACGATCGACGCTGCGCACGCCAGGGGCCCCAGGTACGCCCAGGCGCGGCCCGAGGCGACCGCGCGCTCGAGCGCGATGACGGTGCCGAGAAAGCCGCTCACCATCAGCGGGCCGTGATCGGCGACCGCGCGCGGGGCGGACGCCGGCACCGCGCCCATGCGCGACAGCCCGAGCCAGATGCCCCACCACAGCCCCACCGCTCCCAGGCCGAGCAGCGGCAGCCGGGCCCGCGGCGGGATCACGACGGGTACCCTCCCCTCGCCACGAAGACGGCGAGGAGCACGATGAGCAGCGCGAGCAGCCCGTTGACGCGCCCGAAGAGGCTCGCCTGGCGCCGGCCTCTGTGCGCCTCGGGCGACGAGGGGGCCTGCCGCCACGCCGCCGTCGCGCGCGGCCCGACGACGAAGTCGTGCACCGCGCTCAGGCCGAGCACGGCGGCGAACAGCAGCAGCTTGAGGGCCAGCGGCCGGGCGATCGGGTTCTGAACGAAGCTGCCGTCGAAGAAGTCACCGAAGTGGATGCCGCGGAAGTGCATGTTGAGCGTCCCCGTCGCGAGCAGCGTGCCGAGGCACGCCCAGCCGAGCGCGCGGAAGCGCCGCCCTGACGACTCGATGAGCGCGGCCGCAGCTGCAGGGTCGCCGCGCTTCAGCAGCGGGACGAGCACCACCACGAGGAACACCATGCCCCCGACCCAGGCGCACGCCGCCAGCACGTGCAGCCACACCGACAGCTCGTAGACCCACAGCATCGCGTCACGCGCTCCACCCGAGGCGCTGCTTCGCCTCGGCGCTCATGCGCTCGGGCGCCCACGGCGGCTCGAAGACCAGCTCGACGTCGACGCGCTCGATGCCCGGCACGGCGGCGAGCGAGGCGCGGGCGTCTTCGATGATCGACTCGTGCAGCGGGCACGCCGGCGAAGTCATCGTCATCACCACGCGCGCGTGAGGCCCGATGCGCTCGGCGCGGTAGACGAGCCCGAGCGCGACGACGTCGAGCCCGAGCTCGGGGTCGATCACCTGCTCGAGCGCGGCCAGCAGCTCGGGGTCGCGCGGCTCGGTCATGTCGACAGCGCGACGTTCTCGAGCTGCATCTGGAGCGAGACCTCGGCGTGGAGATGGTCGAGGCCGCGCAAGAGCCGCTGGTAGCTGCTGCACGCCCAGTCGGGCACGACATAACCGCCCGCCGCGGCGCGGAGCTCATGGAGCAGCCCCCGCAGCTCGACATGATCAGCCTCGAGGATGACGGCGTCGGCCGTAGACGTGGGGCCCGGCCCCTCGCCGGCGGCCGGCCAGACGCAGTCCTCGCGGTCGAGATGGTCGATCAGCCGGATGGAGAGATCGGCGAGCCGCTTGCTGACCTCCTCGAGATGCAGCTCGTGGTCGCCGTGAACCCGCGCCACCTTCTCGGCGAGCGGAAGCAGCGGCGGCAGCGTGTCGCGCAGAGTCTGCCGCCGCTCGCGCAGTTCCTGCGCGGAAAGACGTGTCTTCGGGTTCATACGCGCAGGGGTTGCACGCTGAATGCCAGTTGCGACGGCTGGCGGCTGGCGGGTCGTGCGTTAGCCTCCGCCATGCTCCCCACTGCTCTGCTCGCTGTCCTCGCCGGCGCCGAACCCCAGAACCCGGTGGTCGCCGAGATGGCCCTGCTGCACGAGGCGGTCGTCGTCACGCTCGTCGGCATCGAGACCGGCAACGTCGACGCCGTGCCCGCCGCGTTCCACAAGGTGCACGAGGCGAAGGCAGAGACGGCGCGGGCGCTCGACTCGGGCGCGTGGAAGCCGAAGGCCGGCACGACCGTGGCCACCTTCAAGAAGCAGGACGAGGCCTTCCACCACGAGCTCGAGAAGCTGGTGAAGGCCGCCGCCAAGAAGGACGTGCCCGCCACCGCGAAGCAGCTGGGCGTGGTGATCACCGGGTGCCCGGCCTGTCACGCGAAGTTCCGCCCCGAGCGGGCGCCTTCGCCCTGACCCTACTCGTGCCCGCACACACCGGCCGCGGCAGCGACCTCGGCTGCAAAGCGGGCGGGGTCTGCGCCGGGGGCGTGATGCTCGAGGTACGCCACCGGCTCACCGGCGAGCGCGAAGCGCTCGACGAGCTGGCCGAGCCCCTCCGCCCGCACACAGAAGACGACGAGCCGATCGCCGGGCAGCCCGAGCGCCCACGAGAGCGCCGGGGCGTGCCCCTGCCCCTCGAGCTCGAGCTTGCTGAGCTCGTGGAGGAACAAGACGTCGGCGGACGGCGCGTCGGTCTCGAGCCAGCTCCGGGCGACTGCGAACACCTCGGAGTCGAAGGCGAACGAACACGAGGCGCCGCGCTGCCGCCCCTCGCTGCGTACGCCCAGCGGCGCGCGCCCCTCTGCGGCGAGGCGCACGAGCTCAACCGTCTCGGGAACCGCCCCGGGCTGCTTCACCTGCAGGAAGCCGGCGATCGCGACGCCGTGCCCGCGCAGCTGATGCACCACCGCGAGCGCGGCGCCGGCGCGATCGACATTGCGGCCGAACGTGATCACCGCCCAGCGCGACATGGAGCCAGCTTCGCGCCGCACCCGGCCTCAGAGCTTGATCTGCGTCAAGGTGGCGAGAGGCCATCGAGCGCACCTTCGCTTTCCATGACCACCCGGATCCGCGGCTGGAGGATGACCGCTCCTTCCAAGCTGGAGCGCTTCGAGCGCGACGCCGGGCTGCTCGGGCCGCACCGTGTCCTCGTCGAGGTGGCCGGCTGCGGCGTGTGCCACACCGACATCGGCTTCCTGTACGGCGGCGTCTCGACGAAGAAAGCCCTGCCGATCGTGCTCGGCCACGAGGTGTCGGGCGTGGTCGTCGACGCCGCGCAAGGCGAAGCACACTGGCTCAAGCGCCGCGTGATCGTGCCGGCGGTGGCGCCCTGCGGCCGCTGCGGCTTCTGCTTCGCCGGGCGCCCCACGTCGTGCCGGGCCTCGCTCATGCCCGGCAACGACGAAGACGGCGGCTTCGCCACGCACGTCGAGGTCCCAGCATCCACGCTGTGCGCCGTCGACGCTCCAGGCGAGACGCCGGCGGCCGACGCGCCGGTCGGCCGCGCGGGCCTCGAGCTCTGGGAGCTCTCGGTCGTGGCCGACGCGGTGTCGACGCCCCTGCAGGCCATTCGCCGGTGCGGCCTGAAGGCGGGCGAGCTCGCGGTGGTCGTCGGGGCCGGCGGTGTCGGCAGCTACGCGGTGCAGCTCGCCCGGGCGGTGGGCGCGACGGTGGCCGCCGTCGACCCCGACCCCGCGCGGCGCGCGCGCGCCATCGCCCTCGGCGCGCGGGCCTGCCTCGACCCCGCCGCGGGTGTGCGCGCCGTGAAGACCGAGCTTCAAGCCCTGGCCAGGGAGGCGGGGCTCGAGCCGCACGGCTGGCGGATCTTCGAGACGAGCGGCGCGAAGGCGGGCCAGGAGCTCGCGTTCAGCCTGCTCACACCCGGCGGCTCGCTCTCGGTGGTCGGCTTCACACCCGAGCCCACCACCGTGAAGCTCTCGAGCCTGATGGCGCTCGACGCCACCGCGTACGGCAACTGGGGCTGTTCCCCTTCGCTGTACCCCGAGGCGCTCGCCTACGTGGCCTCGGGCCAGGTGCAGATCAGAGGACAGGTGAAGAAGGAGCGCCTCGACGACGCCCCGCGCGTGCTCGAGGCCACGCACCACGGCGAGCTGAAGGAGCGCGCCGTGCTGGTGCCTTGAGACGCGAACCCGAAAGAGGAGAAGCCATGGCCGCCGAGCTGCACGATCACCAGCTGACCAGAATCGACTTCAGCCGCATCCGCTACGAGCACAAGCCGGTGCGCACGCCCGCGGGCGCAGCCGCGAAGGGGCTCCACCAGGTGTGGATCACCCTCGACAACGAGCGCGAGCTGAACAGCTACACGACCGACACGATCAAGGAGGTGATCCTGGCCTTCCGCCGCGCGTCGATGGACCGCGCGGCGGTGGCCGTCGTGTTCACCGGCGCCGGCACGAGGGCGTTCTGCGCCGGCGGCAACACCCGCGAGTACAGCGAGTACTACGCCGGCCGGCCGCTCGAGTACCGGCAGTACATGCGGCTCTTCAACGACATGGTGAGCGGCATCTTGACCTGTGACAAGCCGGTCATCTGCCGCGTCAACGGCCTGCGCGTCGGCGGCGGCCAGGAGCTCGGCATGGCCTGCGACTACTCCGTCGCGCAGGACCTCGCCCGCTTCGGCCAGGCCGGCCCGAAGCACGGCAGCGCGCCCGACGGCGGCGCCACCGACTTCCTCGATCTGTACGTCGGCGTCGAGCTCGCCATGGCCAGCTGCACCCTCTGCGAGACCTGGAGCGCACACAAGGCCCAGCGCCTGGGGCTCCTCACCGGCATCGCCCCAGCGCTCAAGATCGACGGAAAATACGTCGGGAACCCGCTGGTGCACCTCGACACCTGGCTCGACGAATACGGGCGCATCGTTCACGGTGAGCCGAAGACGGGCGAGGCGCTGAAGGCCGGCAAGGCGCTGCTCGAGCGCGGCACGGTCGATCTGACGCTGCTCGACGAGGCCGTCGACCGGCTCGTCACGAGCCTGCTGATGACGTTCCCCGACTGCACCCTCAAGACGATCGAGAGCGTCCGCAAGAAGAAGCTCGAGGCGTGGGACAGGAACAAGGAGACGAACCGCGCGTGGCTCTCGCTCAACATGATGACCGAGGCGAAGGCGGGCTTCCGCGCCTTCCACCGCGGCGAGAAGCAGCGCGAGGTCGACTTCGTGACGCTGCGCCAGCGCCTCGCGGCCGGCGAGACGTGGGACGACGCGATGCTCGACGCCATCGCGCCGCCGGACGTGAAGGGCGGGAGCCTGAAGTGACGCTCCAGACCCGACCGGCGCTCGACGGCGCGGCGCTGCGGCTGACGCTCGACAACGGCAGGGGCAACATCGTCGACGAGCGCCTCGCGCGCGCCCTTCACGAAGCGCTCGCCGCGGCCGCCGCCGACCCCGCGCTGTGCTGCGTGGTGCTCGAGGGGGCCGGCAAGGACTTCTCCTTCGGCGCCAGCGTCGAGGAGCACCGGGTGCCGAAGGCCCCGGCCATGCTGAAGACGCTGCACGCGGTCGTCGCCCAGCTGCTGACGCTGCAGGTGCCCGTGCTCGCCGCGGTGCGCGGCAAGTGCCTGGGCGGCGGCCTGGAGCTGGTGCTCGCCTGCAGCCGCGTCTGGGTGCACCCGAGCGCGAGGCTCGGCACCCCCGAGCTCAAGCTCGGCGTCTTCGCGCCGGCGGCGAGCGCGCTGCTGCCCCACCGCGTCGGCGACACCGCCGCCGAGGAGCTGCTGGTCACAGGACGCACCGTCACGCCCTCCGAGGCGCTCGACCTGGGCCTGGTCGACGTCGTGTGCGGCGACGGCGAAGATCCCACCGCGACCGCGATCGACTGGGCGAAGACGCACCTCGCTCCGCTGTCGCGCGCGAGCCTGCGCTTCGCGGTGCGCGCTGCCCGCGGCTGGGTGCCCGCGGCGCTCGCCCGGCTCGCCGAGCTCGAGCGGCTCTACGTGGCCGAGCTGATGCAGACGCCCGACGCCGTCGAGGGCATCGAGGCCTTCCTCGCGCGGCGCGAGCCTGTGTGGAGCACCTGACCATGAGCACCGGCTCGACGACTGCCGCGCTGCTGGAGCGCTGCGAGCGCCTCTACGCGGACACGGCGCTCGACGCCGTCCGCGCGTGGAAGGGCGCGCACCCGGGCCGGCTCGCGATCGGCCACCTCCCCGTCTACGCGCCGCGCGAGCTGATCCACTCAGCGGGCGCGCTCCCGGTCGCGCTGCAGGGCGGCGGCGACCAGGTCGACATCGTGAAGGGCGACGCGTGCTTCCAGAGCTACATCTGCCACCTGCCGCGTTCGACCGTCGAGCTCGGCCTCACCGGCGACTTCGACCTGCTCGACGGCTTCGTGTTCCCCAGCACCTGCGACGTCATCCGCAACCTCTCGGGCATCTGGAAGCTGCTCTTCCCGAAGAAGTACTCCCGCTTCCTCGACCTGCCCCAGGCGTTCGAAGCGTCGACCGGCGGGAGGTTCTACCTGCACGATCTCGAGCAGCTGGCGAAGGAGCTCCACGGGCTCGGCGGCCTCGCGCCCGACGATGGCCGGCTCCAGGCGAGCATCGCGCTCTACGACGACAACCGGCGGGCGATCGAGACGCTGTACGCGCTGCGCCGCGAGGCACCCTGGCTGTGCTCGATCGACGAGGCGTTCCTGCTGGTGAGGGCCGGCGGCTTGCTCGACGTGCAGGAGCACACGGCGCTGCTGCGCAGCTTCGTCGACGCGGCCGGCGCGAGACCCAAGAAGCGCGAAGATCGCATCCGCCTGCTGCTCATCGGGGCGTTCTGCGAGCAGCCGCCGCTCGGAGTGCTGCGCACGCTCGAGCGCAGCGGAGCGTACGTCGTCGACGACGACCTGAACCTCGGCGCGCGCTGGCTCTTGGGTGACGTCGGCCCCTCGCAGCGCCCGCTCGAGGCGCTGGTGCGCGCGTATCTCGAGCAGAGCACGTGGGCCTCCACGCGCTTCGAGCATGACGAGCCGCGCGGGGCGCAGCTGGTGAAGAGGGTGAAACGCGCCGGGGCCGACGGCGTCGTCTTCGCCGCGCCGAGCTTCTGCGACCCGGCGCTGCTCGATCAGCCGCCGCTGCAGAAGGCGCTCACCGAGGCCGGGGTGCCGTTCTTCTCGTTCAAGTACGCCGAGAACACCGGCCAGTTCCAGGGCATCCGCGAGCAGGCGGGCACCTTCTCCGACTCGCTGAAGCTGTGGGGTGCCGCGTGAGCGAGCCCCAGAGCATGGCGGAAGCCGTCACGAAGGCGCCGCCGCCCGCCGCCCAGAAGGACTCGAGCATGGAGCGGCAGAAGCAGATGATCGCCGGCCACTTTCGCTCCTTGTCGCTCGCGCCGCAGACGGGGCAGCGCGTCGCGTACACCTTCGTGCCCGGCAACCTCACCGAGCTGATGCACGCCTTCGACGTGCTGCCCGTGTACCCCGAGATCAACGCGCTCCAGTCGGCGATGCGGCAGCTCTCCGCCGGCTACATCCGCGAGGCCGAGCGGCTCGGCCACAACGAAGACGTCTGCACCTACGTGAAGTGCGACATCGGGATGCTGACGAAGGGCAACGTCGGCCCGACCGGCGAGGTGCTGCCGCCGCCGAACCTGCTGCTGCTCAGCTACACCGGCTGCTTCACGTTCATGAAGTGGTTCGAGCTGCTCAAGCACGAATACGGCTGCGAGGTGGCGATGCTGCATGTGCCGTACCTCGCCGACGGGCAGCCCACGGCCGAGGCGCGCCGCTACATCGTCGACCAGCTGAAGGCCGAGGTGATCCCCAAGCTCGAGAAGGTGACGGGGAAGAAATACGACGAGGGCCGGCTGCAGACCCTGCTCGCCCGCTCGCGCGAAGCGGAGGACAACCTCGTCTGGGTCCTCGACAGCGCCAAGGCGCGGCCGTCGCCGATCGACGCGTACTTCGGCGCCGTCTACTACGTCGGGCCCATCTTCTCGGCGTTCCGCGGCACTGAAGACGCCGTGGCCTACTACCGGGAGCTGAGGGCCGAGGTCGAAGACCGCGTGCTGAAGGGGCTCGGGCCGGTGACCCCCGACGGCACGCTGACGCGCGAGAAGCACCGGCTCGTGGTCGAGGGCCCTCCGAACTGGACGCACTTCCGCGACTTCTGGCGCATCTTCCACGACGAGGGCGCGGTGATCGTCGCGTCGACCTACGCCAAGGTCGGCGGGCTCTACGACCAGGGCTTCCGCCACGGTCAGACCGACGACCCCCTCGAGTCGCTCGCCGACTACTGCCTCGGCTGCTACACGAACCTCTCGCTGCCGTCGCGCGTCGACCTGCTCGAGAAGTACGTGCGCGACTTCAAGGCCGACGGCTTCGTCTTCAACAGCATCAAGAGCTGCAACAGCTTCTCGGCGGGCCAGCTGGTGATGCTGAGGCAGCTCGAGCAGCGCACCGGCCTGCCCGGCGCGTTCATCGAGTCCGACCTCGTCGACCCGCGCTACTACGGGCACGCGAACATCAAGAACCGAATCGAGAGCTACCTCCAGATGCTCGAGCAGCGACGATGACGCCCCAGTACTTCCTCGGCATCGACCTGGGCTCCACGACCTCGAAGGCCGTGCTGATCGACGCGGCCGGCAAGGTCGTGGGACAGGGCCTCACCAACACGCGCTCGAACTACGATGTCGCCGCGCAGGTCGCGAAGGCCGAGGCGCTGTCCGACGCGCGCCTGTCACGGCTCGAGCAGGCGCTCGTCGACGGGGGCTTCGCGGGGGCCGCCCAGCTGGCGACAGCGCTGCGCCGCACCGCGCGGATCCTCGCCTCGATCGACCGGCTCGAGGTGCTCGAGGCGCGCTGCGCAGCTCTGGCCCGCGCCGCGCCCGACGGCGGCGAGCAGGCGGCAGACGCCGTGCACCGCCTGTTCACGCGCATCACCGGCGAGGCCGAGGCGGTGTTCGGGCCGCTCGCCACCGATCGGTCGCGCTTCTTTCGCGACGTGGTCGGGGCGCGCTTCCTCGCCGAGGCCGAAGCCGCCGCCGGGCGCCGCGAGGTGCCGTACGAGGTGGTGGTGGGCGCGTGGGACCGGGCGATCATCGAGGTCGAGAACGCAGAGACCGGGGACGGCTTCGATGGGTTCCTCGATCGCGCGCTCTCGGGCCTGGGCGCCGGGTCGGGAGCGCGGCAGGCCATCGATCGGGCGCGGCGCGAGCTCGAGCAGCGGCCGATCGAGGTCGGCTGTGTCGTCGGCACCGGCTACGGCCGAGCGCGGCTGCCGTTCCCCAAAGAACAGATCCGCTCCGAGATCCTCTGCCACGGGCTGGGCGCACATGCGTATTTTCCCCAGACGCGCACCGTGCTCGACATCGGCGGGCAGGACACGAAGGCGATTCAGATCGACGAGCACGGCGTCGTGACGAACTTCCAGATGAACGACCGGTGCGCGGCGGGCTGTGGCCGCTACCTCGGCTACATCGCAGAAGAGATGAACCTCGGCATCCACGAGCTCGGGCCCCTCGCGCTCGAGGCCACCCGCCCCGTGAAGATCTCGTCGACGTGCACGGTGTTCGCCGGCGTCGAGCTGCGCGAGCGCCTGAGCCTGGGCGAGAAGCGCGAGAACATCCTCCTCGGGCTCCACCGCGCCATCGTGCTCCGCGCGATGAGCCTGCTCGCCCGCTCGGGCGGCGTGGCCGAGCAGCTCACGTTCACCGGCGGCGTCGCGAAGAACGCGGCGGTCGTGCAGGAGCTGAAGGGGCTCGTCACGAAGCACTACGGCGAGCGGACGCTCAACACCCACCCCGGCAGCATCTTCACCGGTGCGCTCGGCGCCGCCCTGTTCGCCGAGCGTCGCTCGCGCGGCGAGGCGGCGCCAGTGCTCGAGAAGCCGCGCGCGGCCAAGGCCCGGCCTGGAAACGTGGAGCGCGTACCGTGACCCAGCACACGGCCGGCATCGACGTCGGCACCAGCGCCGTGAAGGCAGTAGTGATGGCGTTCGACGGCGACGGGCTGCCGAAGCTCGCCGGGCGGTGGCGCGAGCGAATCTTGCGCCGCGACGTGAGCCAGGTGGCGCTGCTGGCGTACGAGCAGGCCCTGGCGGCGGCGGGCGTCGCCCGCGACCGGGTGAGCTACGTGGCGTCGACCGGCGATGGCGAGGAGCTCACCATCAAGGACGGCCACTTCTACGGCATGACGACGCACGCGCGCGGCGCGACGTGGCTCGACTCGCGCTGCCGCGCGGCGGTCGACGCCGGAGCGCTCCACGCCCGGGTCTTCGTCGTCGACGACCAGAGCCGCGTGCTGCGCTCGCGCATGACGAGCCAGTGCGCCGCGGGCACCGGCCAGTTCCTCGAGAACATCGCCCGGTACCTGGGCATCCGCGCCGAGGAGATCGGGCCGCTGTCGCTCGCCGCCTCGCGTGTCGAGCCGTGCAGCGGCATCTGCGCGGTGCTCTCGGAGACCGACGTGATCAACATGGTGTCCCGCGGCATCGCCGCAGGCGAGATCTTGCGCGGCGTGCACGACTCGATCGCCCTTCGCCTCGGCAAGCTGCTGCGCGCCGTCGCGGCAGAAGGCACGGTGGTGCTGACCGGCGGCCTGGCGGCGGACACAGGCCTCAAGGGGGCGCTCGAGCGGGCGCTCGGCGCCGACGGGGGCGCGCCGCTGACCGTGGTGAGCCACCCGGCGTCGGTCTACGCGGGCGCGATCGGCGCGGCGCTGTGGGGCGAGTACCGGCTCTCGCGGCGCCGGCAGGACGAGCGCGCGGCCGCGGCGGCCCTCGACCGCGCGCCTCAGTGATGGAGCTCGACCTCCCGCTCTTCCAGTCGTTCGGCTCGCTCGCCGAGCGGCTCGCCGTCTTCGTGAACCCCGTGAAGCGGCTCTACCTCCCGTTCCTGCTCGGCGCGGTCGCTCTGGCCTCCGCGGTCTGGTTCTTCCGGTACCGCAGACGGTGGTCGCTGGTGCGGTACCTCTTCCCCCGGCGCATCTGGCTGCACCCGTCGACGCTGCTCGACGTGCGTCTGATGCTCTTCCGCACCGTGCTCGAGGGGCTGCTCATCGCGCCCTTCGCGATCCCCGTCACGACCGGCGCGGTGGGCCTCGCGCGCCTCGGCTGGCACCACCTCGGGCTGGTGCCTGATTGGTTCACGCTGCCCCGCGCGGCGGTGACCGTCTTGTTCAGCGTGGCCGCCTTCTGCGCCGAAGACTTCGGCCGCTACTTCATTCACCTGCTCGCGCATCGGGTGCCCGCGCTCTGGGAGCTGCACAAGGTCCACCACTCGGCCGAGGTGCTGACGCCGCTCACCGTCTACCGCACGCACCCGATCGAGAGCGTCGTGATGCGCGCAGGAGCGGCGGGGTCGCTCACGCTCGTGGCGGGGCTCTTCATCTGGCTCTTCCCCGGCCGCGTCGGGGCCTGGCAGATCGGCGGCGTCTACGCGCTGTCGTTCATCTGGAACGTGCTGGGCTCGAACCTGCGGCACAGCCACGTCTGGCTCTCGTACCCGCCCTGGCTCGAGCGATTCCTCCTCAGCCCCGCCCAGCACCAGCTCCACCACAGCACCGACCCGGGTCTCCACCACGGCAACTACGGCTCGGCGCTGGCGATCTGGGACAGGCTCGCCGGCTCGCTCAAGCTCTCTGGCCGCCGGCGCCGGCACCTCGAGTTCGGGCTGCCGCCGGACGCGCAGAACCACCGCCGCACCGTGCGCTCAGTGCTGTGGCACCCGCTGGTGGCGGCGCTTCGCCGGGTCGTGCCGCAATGACGGAGCGCCGCTTGACCCAGCTCACGACGGGCTTCCGCAGCGCTTGTCATCTGCGAGTTCAATCGTGAACCGGCGGTTCACAACCCGGCCACGAGTCCGGGAAGAAGTCTCTGCGCTTGACTCGTGGCACGCGGCTTCCAAGGAGCGCGGGCATGAGAACGAAACCACGATCGCTCGCCGTCTCGCTGTCGATCCTCGTCGCGTTCGGAGCAGGTCCCGCTCGCGCGCACAACGCGCGCGTGCACCAGCCGATGACCGACTTCGCGTACCAGGTGATGAGGCTCGCGGCGCTGAAGGTCCCACGCGTCGTCGCGCGACCCGGCGGAATCTCTGCACAGGAGTGGGACGACTATCTCGCGGCGATCGACGCCGCCGTTCCCAAGCTGAAGGTGCTGCCGGCGAGCCTGCCCACGCTGCCGGCCTCGCGCTGTGTCACCGACACGCCCGCCTGGTCGAAGGCAGCGACGCTCGGTCTGCTCACCCGCGCCGTCTCGGCGGGCTACGCGACCAGCACCGACTTCGACTGCGGCAGCGAAGCCGGCTGGAGCCCCGGCCCGGTGTTCGAGCAGCACGCGGGCGGCACCGACTACACCGGCACGGGCCTCGGCTTCTGGGCACAGTCGATCGACGACGAGGTCGACGACTTTCACGGCTGGTGGAAGCCGACCAACTTCGGCGGCTCGGCAGGCAAGGCCAAGGAGCTCGCCTCCGAGGGCTGGGACACCGGCCTGGGCATTCTGCTGCTCCCGGCGGTGTGCTTCATCGACTGCGTGTTCGGGCTCTTCGGCAGCTGCGATGCGTGCGTCGAGACCGCGAAGCAGCTCTCGGAGGGCACCAACCCGGTGAAGAACCTCGAAGAGCTGATGCCCGGCTTCGGCGACTGGACGGGGCCGACGTACACGGGGCTCTGGCACTTCATCAACGTGCGGGGCGGCGTCTCGAACGAGTACGACGACCGGCAGGGCATGCTCTACGAAGAGGCCGGGCCGTTCGGCGTGCCTGGCGCCGTCGACATGGCGATCATGGTGGTGACCGACATCGGCATCACCATCAACTACCAGAAGTCGCTCGGCCCGAAGCGCTACCAGATCTCGGGCGCGACCGACTCGCACCCCAACACCAAACACCGCGACGAGGGCGACTGGGAGATGCTGTCGCTCGGTCACACCACCTTCGAGCCCCTCGACAACCTCGCCTACTTCGGCTGGCGGAAGTTCGTCGCCGACCCCGCCCACAGCTCGCGGTGGCTGGGCTGGCCCCTGCACGCACTGGGTGACGCGACGGTGCCGATGCACGTGACCGGCACGACCTTGTGGGGCCACCGGCCTTTCGAAGACGCGCAGGAGCGCCTCTACCCCTCGATGGTCGGCGCCAAGCTCACCCCGACCACCCAGGAAGGCCTCGCCCGCAGCGTGCTGCTCGAGGGCTTCGCCTGGTTCCGCTTCGTGCGCAGCTGGCAGGCGGAGCATGGCTCGGCCGAGGTGCCGGTGCGTGACCTGGTGACCGCGCTCGCGAAGAAGACGCTCGCGTACAGCCAGGACTCGCAGCAGCTCTTCTGGCCCTACAACGACGCGGCGTCGACCGAGTACCTCCTCACCGCCAAGGAGACCGCGACCGACCAGTACATCGACCACGCGAACGCGGTCGAGCTCGGCCGCCCGCTGCTCTTCTCCGGGCAGGGCGCCACCATCGCCTTCCTCGCGGCCGCGATGGAGGTGGTGCCATGAAGCGGCTCACGGTCGTGTTGGCGCTGGCCGCCGCGGCGTGCAGCACCGTGCCCGCCGAGGTGCGCCCGCTGCCCGACGGGGGAGTCGAGCTGCCGGTCGAAGATCGGCTCGCCGAGGCGCTCGCCGAGGCATACCGCGAAGCCGCCGCCGCCTTTCTGCGGGGCGACCGCACGCCGGCCGACTACCTCGCCACGTCGCGTTCGATCTCGGCGCAGCGCAGGCTGCTGCAGTCGGACGGGGCACGGCTGAGCGCCTGGTCGGCGGGAGACGAAGATCACGATCTCGTGCCGGACGATCGCGATCGCTGCCCGGGCACCGAGCGGAACCGCCCGGTCGACGAGACCGGCTGCCCGATCGCAGTCGACCCGCGAAGCGGCCCGCGCGACGAAGACGTCCGCGCCGTGCTCGCGCGCCTGGGCTTCATGGAGTCGAAGCTGTGCCAGGGCGCTCCCGTGCCGCAGGTGCCCGCGCCGCTCAAGTACGGCTACGACAACGTCACGCGCGAGACGCTCGCCTTCGCGGTGACTCCAGTGAACAACCAGCCCCAGGGCTGCGTGGTGTTCTACGAATTCCGCGCCGTCTTCATCGGTGGAGGCAGCTCGTTCGACACGCCGAACTCGACGCACCGGGTGGTGTTTCACGAGAAGGAGGCGACCGAGAAGTCGCAGCGGCTCGTGTTCCGCGTCGACGCCAACAGCGCCGACGAGCGCCTGAGCGTCTTCACCCTGATGAAGTACCACTCCACCTACTACCTGCAGGTTCGAGCGATGAACGGAGCCGGGCTGACCTCGGGCTGGAGCGCGCTGGTGCCGAGCGCGCTGTCGTTCGGCGAGCCGTAGGCGGCACGACGCGTCACGCTCCCTGCTCCGGGCGCCTAAGGGGGAAGAGCAACACGTGAACTCTCCAGCGAAGGGCGCATGGGCTTTCCTCGCGGTGCAGCTGTGCGCCTGTGCCGGGTCACTTCCCACCGAGAGGCGCCGCGACGCCCAGCGTGCCCTGCGAGGGGTCGAGGCACCGGTCCCCCAGGCCAGCGGCGCGCCCGCAGCCGACTGCGCGCAGCTCGCCCGTACCGCGACCTCGACTCATCCCCGGGTGCGGGCCGCCCTCGAGCGGGCCCAGGCAGCGCTCGCGCGGGTCGATGCCGCCGCCGCTGTCGCGCCTCCGCGCGCGGCGTTCGAGATCTGGGACTTCCCCATCGGCCAGCCGGCGCTCGCCGGGCGCGAGGGCATATACATGCTCGGCGTCTCCCAGGAGCTGCCCGCGTGGGGCGTGCGGGCTTCGAGGGCCTCGGCCGCCGCCGAGGAGGCGCTCGCCACGGCCCACGAGGCGCGCGAGACGTGGCTCACCACCTGGAGAGAGCTGTCGCACGCGTGCGTCGACTGGTCCGAGACCACCGAGGTCGTCGAGCAGCTCGGGGCGTACCACGGCCAGCTCCACTCGATGCGCGAGGTGGCCGCGGCGCGGTATGCGGCCGGCGACTCGCTCACGCGGCTCGCCCGCATCGACGCCGAGGCGAGCATCGCCGAGATGCACGTCGCCGAGGCCCACGCCCAGCTCGACGGGGCCCGCGCCGCGCTGGGCGTCCTGCTCCAGGGGCTGGCCGTCATTCCGACTCAGCCGCCGGCGCTCCCTGCGGCGCGGGCCATCGCCGCGCTGGACGAGCTCACCCGCCTCGCCGCCGACCGCTCCCCACGTCCCGCGAGGACGGACGCCATGGCGCGCTCCGCCGAGCATCGCGCCGACGCGTCCTCCCGCGCCGCATCACTGCCTGCTGTCGAAGTGCGCGCGACGTACATGCAGCTGCCCGGGCAGCGGGCAGGGCTGGGAGCCATGGTCGCGGTCCCGCTGCCGTGGCTGTGGGGCCAGGCCGCAGCGGAGCGGAGCGCAGCTCGGCATGAGGCCGCCGCCGCCACCGAGGTCAGCCGGGACGAGCGCCGCACCCTCGCCGCCGAGGTGGCCCGCGTCGCCGCTCGGGCGAGCGCTCTGGGCAAGAGCCTCGAGGTGCTCGAGGCCCGCGTGCTGCCGGCAGCGCGTCGCGCAGCAGAGGCGGAGCACATCTCGTTCAGCGTCGGGGGCGCGAACCTGATCGAGTGGATCGAGGCGGCCCACCTCGCCCGCGAGGCGCTGGTCGACCGCGTCCGGCAGCGCGCACAGCTCGAGCACGCGTGGGTCGACCTGCTGGCACTCACCGCAGCTCCGCTCACTACCCGCGAGAGCGACCCGCCGTGAAAGCGCCCGCGCCGCCGCCGATCCCCGGGCTGCGCACCATGGCGATCGTGCGCTGGGTGCTGCTCGCCGCGGTGGCGATGACCGCGCTGACCACCTGGTGGACCTACGTGTTGCGCCCGGAGCCGGGCGGCATCGGGGAGCCGCGCTTCTACTGCCCCATGCACCCGCAGATCCGCTCGCCGCAGCCGGGCAGCTGCCCGATCTGCGGCATGCGGCTCGAGCCGATTCCCCAGCACGCGGAGGCCGAGCACGACGCCGGCGCGGCCGCGAGGCCGGCGCCCGGCGAGCACCCGCGCGGCGTCATTGACGTGATGCTCACCACCCAGCGCCGCCAGTCGGTCGGCATCGCGGTGACGCCCGTGAGCCGCCGGACGGTGACGGAGAACCTTCGCCTCCCGGGCACTGTCGAGGTTCCCCAGGGCGCCTCGTCGGAGCTGCGCGTTCGCGTCCCGGCGTACGTGGAGAAGGTGGAAGAGGTCGCCACCGGCGCACCGGTGAGGGAGGGCCAACCTCTCGCCTGGGTCTTCGCGCCGGAGCTCCTCAAAGCGCAGGAAGAGGCGGCGATGTCGGCGCGCTGGGCACAGGAGCGTTCGGGCCAACCTCCGGTGCCCGGCCAGCCGTCGCTCGAAACGGCGCGCCGGCGCCTCGAGCTGCTCGGAGTCGCGCGCGAAGACATCGACGAGCTCTTCAAGACCGGCGAAGCGCGCCGGCTCCTGCCGCTGCGTGCTCCCCGCAGTGGCGTCATCACGCGGCGCGCGGTGAACTCCGGCGCCTACGCCGACCCCAGTCAGCTGCTCTTCGAGGTCTCCGACCTGTCGCGCCTGTGGGTGACTGCGAGCGCGAGCCCGCAGGAGGCGACGCGGATCGCCCGGGGGCGAAGGGCCGCCTGCGGGTCCGCGGCGGCGCCTCGCATGAGGTCGAGGTTCTGCTCGTCGAGCCGGGCATCGAGACCGCCACCCGGCTCGCGCGGGTCCGGCTGGGTCTCAAAGACACGGCCGGCGTGCGGCCCGGCGACATCGGCACGGTCGAGCTGCCGCTGCCCGCTTCGGATCAGGTGCTGGTTCCCCGCGACGCAGTGATCGACGTCGGCGAGGTGCAGTACGTCTTCGTCGAGCGTGCGGCCGGGCTTTTCGAGCCGCGCGTCGTCTCGGCGGGCCCGCTCTTCGGCGAGGAGCGCGTCGTGCTCGACGGCCTTCGCGAGGGCGAACAGGTCGTGGCTCGAGGGGCGTTCGTGCTCGACTCCGAGAGCCGGCTGCAGGCAGCGCTCGCGCCAGTCGCCCGCGACGGAGGCCCCTCCCGGTGATCGGCGACATCATCGAGTGGTGCGCGAAGTGGCGCACCCTGGTGCTGGTCGGCGCCGTCGCGCTCGCGGCCGCGGGCTGGGCGTCGATGAACCGGCTCGAGCTCGACGCGATCCCCGATCTCTCCGACGCGCAGGTGATCGTCTTCACCGAGTGGATGGGCCGCTCCCCCACCCTCGTCGAGGACCAGGTCACCTACCCGCTCGTCACCGCGCTCTTGAGCACCCCGAGCGTCACCGAGGTGCGCGGGCAGAGCATGTTCGGCATGAGCTTCGTCTACGTGGTCTTCGACGAGGGCACTGACCCCTATTGGGCGCGCTCGCGCGTACTCGAGCGGCTGAGCTCCGCGCAGGGCCGCCTGCCCGCCGGCGTCGCACCGCGCCTGGGGCCTGACGCGAGCGGCATCGGCTGGGTGTACCAATACGCGCTGCTCGATCGCACCGGCCGGCGCGATCTCGGCGAGCTGCGCACGCTGCACGACTTCTCGATCCGCTACTCGCTGGCCAGCGTGCCCGGCGTGGCCGAGGTCACCACCGTGGGCGGGTTCGCGCCGCAGTACCAGGTGACCCTCGACCCTGCGCGCCTGCGCTCGCGCGGAATCTCGCTCGGCGAGGTCGCCGATGCGCTGCGCAAGTCGAACAGCGAAGTGGGCGGCCGGGTGATCGAGATGTCCGAGCGCGAGTACTTCGTGCGGGGCCGCGGCTACGTGAAGGGCCCCGCGGACCTCGAGCAGGCGGTGGTGCGCGCCAGCGGCGGAACCCCGGTGCTGGTGCGCGACGTCGGCAGCGTCACCATCGGCGGCGACATTCGCCGCGGCGCCGCGGACTGGAACGGCGAAGGCGACGTGGTCTCGGGCATCGTGGTGATGCGCCACGGCGAGAACGCGCTCGACGTGATCCGCCGCGTGGAGACGCGCCTCGACGAGATCCGCAAGACCCTGCCTGAGGGCGTCGAGCTGAAGATGGCCTACAGCCGCGCCGGGCTGATCGAGCGCGCCATCGAGACCCTGAAGGGCGCGCTGCTCGAAGAGATGATCGTGGTGGCGCTGGTGATCCTGCTGTTCCTGCTTCACCCGCGCTCGGCGCTGCTGCCGGCGATCTCGCTGCCGCTCGCGGTGGTGGCGGCGTTCATCCCCATGGCGGTCTTCGGGATCCCGGCGACGATCATGTCGCTGGGCGGCATCGCCATCGCCATCGGCGCCACGGTCGACGCCGAGATCGTCATGGTCGAGGCCGCCCACAAGGCGCTCGAGCACGCGCCGCCAGGGCTCGACGCCGCTGCCCGCCGCAAGCTCCTCGCCACCGCGGCGCGCGAGGTGACCCCCGCAATCTTCTTCTCGCTGCTCATCATCGCCGTCTCGTTTCTGCCGGTGTTCGGGCTCAACGGGCAGGCGGGCCGCCTCTTCAAGCCGCTCGCGTTCACCAAGACCGCGGTGATGCTCTCGGCGGCGCTGCTCTCGATCACCGTCGCGCCCGCGCTGCGCGACTGGCTCCTGCGCGGCAAGATCCCGACCGAGGCGCGGCACCCGGTCTCCCGCTTCATCCGCCGTTTGTACGAGCCGTTCGTTCACGTCGCGCTGCACAACCCCGCGACCACGGTGCTGATCGGGCTGCTCGCGGTCCTGTCGGCGGCTCCGCTGGTGCCCCGGCTGGGCAGCGAGTTCATGCCGCCGCTCGACGAGGGCGACCTCTTGTACATGCCGACCACGTTCCCCGGCATCTCCATCGAAGAGGCCCGCCGCCAGCTCGCGATCCAGGACGCGAGCTTGCGGAAGTTCCCCGAGGTCGAGCTCGTGCTGGGGAAGGTCGGCCGCGCGGACTCTCCGACGGATCCGGCGCCGCTCTCGATGGCCGAGACCGTGGTGCAGCTCAAGGCCCGCTCCCAGTGGCGCACGGTGTATCAGCGGCGCTGGTACCACGGGTGGACTCCTTCGTGGCTGCGCAGGCCGCTGACCTGGCTGTGGCCCGAGTTCCGCACCATGACGCGCGAGGAGCTCGTCGACGAGATGAACCAGCGGCTGCGCTTCCCCGGGTGGACGAACGCTTTCACGCAGCCGATCCGCAACCGGGTCGACATGCTCACCACGGGCATTCGCACGCCGGTGGGCGTCAAGGTCTACGGCCGCGAGCTCGGCGCGATCGAGGCTGCCGGCGTCGCCATCGAGCGGCTGGTGAGCGGGCTCCCCGGCACCCGGAGCGTCCTCTTCGAGCGGCAGCAGGGCGGCACTTACGTCGACGTCGTGCCCCAGCGCGACGCGCTCGCGCGCTTCGGTCTCGGCGTGGAGGACGTCAACCGCGTGGTGGAGACGGCGTTCGGCGGTGAGGCCGTGACGCTGACCGTCGACGCTCGCGCCCGCTACCCCGTCAACGTGCGCTACGCGGCGGACTTCCGCTCGAGCCCCGAGGCGCTGCGCGAGGCGCTGATTCCCCTGCCCCCAGCCGAGGGGCAGATCTCGCACGTCACGCTCGGCGATGTGGCGAGCGTAGAGGTGGTCTCTGGACCGCCGATGGTGAAGGACGAGTCGGGGCTCCTGGTCGGCTACGTGTACGTCGACGTCAACGAGGGGGTCGACCTCGGCACCTTCGTCGAGCAGGCGCGGAGCGTGGTCGAGGGCGCGGTGGCCCGCGGCGAGGTCAAGCTCCCCGAGGGCGGGCGCGTGAGGTGGACGGGGCAATACGAGCTGCTCAAGGAGATGGAGCAGCGCATGAAGTGGCTGGTGCCGCTCGCGCTGATGCTCGTGGTGCTGCTGCTCTACTTCCAGTTCAAGAGCTTCACCGAGGTGCTGATCGTGCTGCTGTCGCTGCCCTTCGCGCTGGTGGGCAGCGTCTGGTTGATGTTCCTGCTCGACTACCACCTGTCGACGGCGGTCTGGGTCGGCGTCATCGCCCTGATGGGCCTCGCCGCGCAGACGGGCGTGGTGATGATCGTGTACATCGACCACGCGTACGAGCGGCGGCTGAAGGCCGGGCAGATCAACACGCTCGAAGACATCATCGCCGCGCACGCCGAAGGCACGGTCCAGCGCGTGCGCCCCAAGCTGATGACCGTCGGCACCATGCTGGTCGGGCTCGTCCCCATCTTGTGGAGCCAGGGCTCCGGCGCCGACGTGATGAAGCGCATCGCCGCGCCGATGGTCGGCGGCCTGCTCACCAGCGCGTTCCTCACCCTCGAGATCATCCCCGTCATCTACACGTACTGGCGCAACGAAGAGCTCTTCGGGCGGCGTCTGAGGGCCGCATCCGACGAGCTCGCCGAGCAGCTCGCGCGCATGGCCTGGCTGCCGAAGTCCGGCGGAGCCCTGCTCCTCGTGGCGGTCGCCGCATACCTCTACCTGCCTGGCGAGGCGCCGTGGCGCGCCGCGCTTGCCGCCGCTGGGTTGGCGCTGGGCTGCGGTACCTTCGGCTACCTCTGGGTTCGGCGGCGGGCCGCGCGCTGGCTGGAAGCTCACGAACGCTGGTGGGCTGAAACACAGCACCCGGAGACGACGACATGAACAGCTCGAGAATCTGTCTGGCGCTCGCCGCCCTGGGCTTCGCGACGGCTTGCAACAAACCTCCACCGCCGCCCCCGGACGGGGCGATGACGATTCAGGTGACCGTCGGCGCCTCGGGCTACACACCGGCGCGGGTCACGGCGAAGGCCGGCGAGAAGGTGCGGCTCGTCTTCACCCGGAAGACCGACGAAGGCTGCGGGCAGCAGCTGGTCGTGCCCTCGCTCGAGGTCCGCAAGGATCTGCCGCTCGACACGCCGGTGCCCGTAGACCTCACCATGCCCGCGAAAGGCGAGGTCGCCTTCACCTGCGGCATGGCGATGTACGAGGGCGCAGTCGTCGTGCAGTGATCCAGGCGCCGGCGCAGCTTGATCCCGATCAACCGGCTGGCGCAGGCCGTGCACGCCCCCCGGCGTGCCCCCCAAATACCCTTCGCCCGCGCAGAAGTTGCGCCTTCGCCAGCAAGAGCTGCGCGAGGCGCTGCCCTTTCTCACGCCCCTGGCGCACAAAGTGGCCCGGGTGCACGGCGATCACGAGCCCCGTCTGCGCGAGGTTCGCGACGGCCTCGACGTGCTCGCCGAGCGGCTCACCACCCACCTCGCTCGCGAGGAGCGCGTGCTGGACGCGCTGGCTCTCGGCGTGGCGCCCGACTCCACCGACGCGGTCGCGATGCGGGCCGACCATGTCGCGATGCTGGCGGTGCTCGCCCGCATCCGCGCCGCAGCCGCCGACTTCGTCGTGCCCGACTGGGCCTGCGGCAGCTACACCCGGTTGATGCAGGGCCTCGAGCGGCTCGAGGGGCACCTCAGCCAGCAAGTGGACCTCGAGGACGCCGAGCTGTCGCGGCCCACACACGCCTGAGCGCTCGGCGCCTCCCGTGGCGTCACGCCCGACCTCGAGCCGCCTACAGCGCTACAGGGACCCCCGATGGAGAGAAGCGGAAATGCCCTCAGCCTGGCGCTGGCCCGCCTCGCCCGCGGCGATCGCTCCGCGCAACGGGCCGTCTTCGACGAGGCGTGGCCGCTGGTGCGCGGCTTCTGCCGCCGAATGTTGCAGGCCTCGGCTGACGGCGAAGACGCGGCGCAGCGCGCCCTGATCAGGCTCTTCGAGCAGGCGTCGCACTACGACGTCGAGCGCGACGGCCTCGCCTGGGCGCTGGAGATCGCGCTCTGGGAGTGCCGCACGGCGCTGCGCAGCAGGTCGCGCTCGAAGACCGAGGAGCTCTCGAGAGCCGCGTACGACGTCGCCGACGCAGCCCCGACCGCCGAGGCGGTGGTCGAGCGCAGAGACGTCGAGTCCGCGCTCGCCGAGGTCCTGGGAGCGCTGTCGGCGGTCGAGCGGCAGGCGCTGCTCGACGGCCTGACCGGAGTCACGTGGCGCAAGCGGCGGCAGCGGGCGCTGATCCGCCTCAAGCTCTTGTGGAGCGCACAACATGAGTGACGTTCTGTTCGAGACTGCAGCCGCAGCTTATGAGCGGGGCCGCGCGAGATGGGCGCTGCTCTCGGCGCTGCCGCTGGCGGTCATTCCTCTCGGCTCCTACGCCGTCGGCCACCGCCTGGCTCCCTCGGTCGGCCTGGGCCTCGCGCTGCTCGGGCTCGGTGCCGCGCTGCTCTGGCGCGGCAAAGGGCTCGGCCGCGGGCTGGCGGTCGGGGTCAAAGCCGGCCTCGTGCCGCTCGTGTTGGCGCACGGCGCGAACCTCTACGGCCACCTCTGCACCGCAAATGGCTGCACGTCGCTCTGTGTTCCCGCGTGCCTGCTCGGCGGCGCGGTGGCCGGGTTCATCATCGCCGTGTCCGCCGCACGCGCGGCGGAGCGCTGGCACGTCAGCGGCTCCGCCGCGGTGACGGCGAGCGTGATCGGGGCGTTCGGGTGCTCGTGCGTCGGCGCCGGGGGAATCGCGGGGCTGGTGCTCGGCATCGCCGCGTCGCTCTCGGCTGCGCGCCTCTGGGCGAGGGCAGCGGCTTGACCGCGGTCAAAGCTGCGCGTGGTCGCGGGCTTGATCTCGATCAAGCCCGGGCCGGATCTCCCGCGAGACGGCGCGGGCTGACCGTGCGGTGACGGACCCCGGCACATCTTGGCCGCCGTGAACATGCCGAGCACCGCTGCCCTGCCGCCCGCGAAGGTCAAGCCGCTGCTGCGCGGCTCCTCGCACTTCATCGCCTTCTTCGTCGCCCTCGCCGCAGGCGTGATGCTGGTGGCCTTTACTCCGCAGCGCGGCGCGCCGCGCCTCGGCGCGCTGGTGTACGCCGGAGGGCTCGCGCTGATGCTCGGGCTGTCGGGCTTCTACCACCGCCCGACGTGGAGCCTGGGCACGCGGCGCATCTTCAAGAAGCTCGACCACGCGGGGATCTTCGTTCAGATCGCCGGCACGTACACCGCGTTCTGGACCCTCGCCCCGCCGTCGCTGCGTTCGGTGCCGCTGTTGGGCGTGATGTGGGGGTGTGCCCTCGCCGGCGCGGCGGTGTTCTCGATCTTCACCGACCTGCACCGGGCGATTCGCGCCGGCACCTACGTCGCGGTCGGCCTCTCGACGCTGCCGCTCGCGCTCGCGTTGCCGCAGATCGTCGGCCGCGCCGCGACGCTGGTGACAGTGGCGGGTGCCGGCATCTACATCGCGGGAGCGGTGGTCTACGCGCGCCGCTGGCCGAACCCGAACCCGCGCGTGTTCGGCTACCACGAGGTGTTTCACCTGATGGTGGTGCTCGCGGCCGCGCTGCACTTCGGCGTCATCGCCCACCGCCAGTTCGCGGGGGCGCCGGAGCAGCGCGCTCGCTCGGGTCCCGTGTCGTCGCCGGGGTGGTCCGCGGGCGCTCAGCTGCGCGCATCGAGCCGGTAGTAGGGCAGCCGGCGCGCGACGGCGAAGCCAAGGCGCTCGGCCAGACGAATCGAGCCGGTGTTGCCGCCGCGGCAGGCCCACACCGGCTCGAGGCCGTGCTCGAGGCAGTGCCCGATCAACGCCTCGCACGCCGCCGCGGCGAGCCCGCGCCCTCGGTACTCGGGCCGGGTCTCGATGCCGATCTCGAGCTGCGTCGCGGTGATGAAGGCCGAGAACGCGATGGCGGCTGGCCGGCCGTCGGCCAGCGCGACGAACCCCGTTCCCTCCTGCTCGAAATGCGCGGCCCCCGCCCAGAAAGAGCGCGGGACGACGCTTCCCTCGAAGTCGAAGGCCGAGCGGTCGGCCCGCACGACGTGGTGCTGGCGCTGGGGCCGTGCAGCTTCGCGTACGAACGCGAAGTTCACGCGCTCGTGACGCTCGACGCCTGGGGCGCGCTCCAGCGGCTCGTGCCAGGGGCCGGCGGCCTGCAGCCACTCCGGCGCGTCGCGTGGCATCGCGAGCACCGCAGCCGCGATCTCGCCGCTGCCTTCGCCGAACAGCAGCGACATTCCGTAGCGATGCACCACGTAGCCCACCCGCGGCGCCTCGCACGAGTCGGCGAAGACACGCCCCGGCGCCCCCTGAGCCAGCACCGCGCGCGCGAACAGCGTGTTCATCGCGAGCGGCTCGAGCAGCGGCAGCAGGCGGTCGAAGCGGTCGGCGGGGAGCGGAATCATGCGCATCACCTGTCGCTCACCACGGCGGTCCACCGAAAGAGCCAACCTCGGCTCGACGCTGCGACCAAGCAGACCAGGCTCCGCTGCACCGAAGACCAAAACGCGGTCAGCTTCGGCAACGGCCGGGCACGAGGTCGAGCGTTCCGCGGTCAAGCTGCGGGTTCGACGTGGACGATGACCTCGGTCACCTCGGGAAAGCGCCGCATCAGGGCGGCCTCGAGCTGGTGGGCGATCGCATGCGCCGCGTCGAGCGCCGTGTGGGCCGCCACCACCACGGTGAGATCGACGAACACCGCGCCGCCGTGGCCGCGGCTGCGCACCTGCCGTACCGCGAGCACGCCCGCGACCGCGGCGCCCGCAGCCTCGACCTCACGCGCGTCGAGGCGCGCCGCGTCGACCAGCGCCCCGATCGCCTCGCGCGCGATGCGCCAGGCGACCAGCGCCACCACCCCCATGATGCCGAGCGCCACCACGCCGTCTGCCCTCGTCACGCCGAAGCGCACCAGCACCAGCGACGCGAGCACCGAGAGCGACACGAGGGCGTCCGATAGCGTGTGCTGCGCGTCGGCCACCAGCAGCGGGCTGTTCAGCTCCCGGCCGACGCGCCGCTCGACCGCGGCGACCGCGAGGTTCACCGCGAGCGTGACCCCGGTCACGGCGATCATGGCAGCGGTCGCCTGGGGCCGCGCGTCACCGGTGAGCGCGCCGTACGCCATCTGCGCCAGCCCCACCGCGGCGGCGCCGACCAGGCCGCCGATCGCCAGCGACGCGACAGCCTCGAACTTCCCGTGCCCGTAGGGGTGCTCGGCGTCGGGCGGGCTCGCCGCGATCGTCATCGCCACCAGGCCGACGACGTTCGACGCCCCGTCGAGCAGCGAGTGCAGGCCGTCGGCGGTCAACGACGCCGAGCCGCCCAGCAGGCCGAGCGTGAGCTTCGCCGCCGCCACCCCCCAGTTCGCCAGGAGGATCCACCACAGCACCCTGCGCACCCTCGAGGCGCGCTCGGCCGCGCGCTCACGCATGCAGGTACTGCCCTCCGTCGACGCGCAGCACCTCGCCCGTGATGCTCCTCGCCGCGTCCGACAGCAGGAACAGCACGGCGCACGCGACATCGCCGGGCTCGGCGAGCCGGCCCAGCACCGCCTGCTCGCGCGCCGCGCTCACCGCCTCGGCCGGCAGCGACCGCGTGAGCTCGGTCATGACCATGCCCGGCGCGACGGCGTTGACCGTGATGCCCTTCGGCCCCAGCTCGCGCGCCGCCGTCTTCGTGAGCCCGACGAGCCCTGCTTTCGCCGCGGTGTAGTTCGCCTGGCCGAACTTCCCGCGCAGCGCGTTGATGCTGCTGATGTTCACGATCCGCCCGTGTCGCGCCTTCGCCATCAAGGCCGCCACTGAGCGCAGCACGTAGAATGCGCCGCTCAGGTTCACCTCGAGCACCTCGCTCCACTCGGCGTCCGACATCTTCAGGAGCGAACGGTCGCGGGCGATGCCCGCATTGTTGACGAGCAGCGACGTGGCCGGGGGCAGCGCGGCGACGCCCGCCCGCACCTGTGCCGCGTCCGAGACGTCGACCCGGTGAAATGCGAAGGCCGCGCTCGGGTCGTCACCGAGATCGAACACGTGCACGTGTGCGCCGGCGTCGACCAGCGCGTCCGCGATGCACCGCCCGATGCCGCGCGCCCCGCCCGTGACCAGGGCAGTGCGGCCCCTGAGGCTCACGCCAGCATCCACGGCCAGTTGCCGCTGATCGCGCAGTACGTGAGCCGCGCCGACGCCATCGAGCCGGCGAAGCCCGCCGAGAACGAGTCGCAGCCGGTGAGGTAGAGCCCCGGGATCTTCGTCTGCGGCCGCAGCCAGTGGGTGTGCTTCACGAACCGGTCGCCCGAGGGCTCGAGCCCCAGCGAGCAGCCGTGCCACGCGCGCGGGTTGCACCCCATCGGCACGCCCGACAGCGCGTACGCCGGCGTCTTCCCTTTGAGCTGCGGCATGTACCGGTGCACGATCTTGAGCAGGTTGTCGCGCACCGCGGCCTTCAGCTCGGAGTCGAACGCCTTGTCGGTGCGCGAGCGGCTCACCCAGTCAGCGGGCGCCTCTGCGAGCGCGATGACGGTCGACTTGTTCGGATACCGCTGGGCGTAGACCGGGTCGCGAGCCGAGGGCGACAACACGTAGCCGCCCATGCCCTCGAACCTCATCTTCCTCTTGTACTGCTCGCGGGCGACGCTCAGAGCGTACGGGTCGACGCCGTCGTACGCCGGCATGTGCCAGATGATCTCCTTCGGCAGGTCGATCGCCTCGCCGTAGCCGAGGAAGAGGTACAGGTGCGCCGGGCTCGGCTGAATCTCCTCGAGCTTCTTGGCGTAGCCGTGGCGCACCGCGAGCTCGGGGTCGACGAGCTGGGTCCACGTCGTCCACGCCGACGCGTCGCTCACCACGAGCTTCGAGCGCACCTCCTCGCCGTTCTGCAGCCTCACGCCCACGGCGCGATCGTTCTCCACCAGGATCCGCTCCACCGGCGAGCTCACCGCGAGCTGCCCGCCGCGCGACTCGATGATCGGCACGATGCACTCGGCGATCTGTCCGGGCCCGCCCACCGGGTAATAGGCGCCGTTGCGGTAGTGGTAGAGGTTCGCCGAGTGGAACGCGAACGGCGCGAAGCGCGGCGTGCGCCCGTGGTTCCCGTACATGTACGAGTAGACCGCCGCGAGCCTCGACGAGAAGCCGAGCTCGCCGCGCAGCACCTCGTCGGTGGTGCGGCCCATGTACGTGCGCCACTTGCCGCCCGTCGTCTTGTAGATCGACTCGCGCAAGCCCTCGGGCATCCACTCGGGCAGGAGCTTCGACAACCCCCAGCCCCAGGCCGAGCGCTCGATCTCCTCTTCGAGCGAGTAGTAGCGCCGCACGTCACCCTCGCCCTTGAAGCCCTTCTCGACCCACTCGATGTTCTTCTCGGCCGAGCTGTGCCAGCTGTAGACGTCATCGCCGAACGCGCACAGCTCGTGGACGTCGGGCATCTTCGCCCACTGCAGCTTGCCCTCGGTGATGTAGTCGATCGTCGGCCGGAACAGGCCGCGGCCGACGCGCGGATCCATGTCGCCGATGCTGTCGATGCCGCTGTTGAACTCGAAGCCCTCGAGCTCGTGGCAGTGCGTGCACCCGCCCGGCGTCTTCTGCGCCTCGAGCAGCAGCACCCGGGCGCCTCGCCGCTGCGCGAGGATGCTCGCGATGCCCAGGCCGCCGATGCCCGAGCCGATCACGATCGCGTCGGGGTCTTTGAGCAGCGACCGCGGCGGCTGGTACTTCGCCTTCGCGGGGCGCTCGGCGGTGAGCAGCGGCGGGCCCTGGTACGGCCGGGAGGCATCGAAGAACAGCTCGGTCGCGGAGGTCATGGCGGTAGGCACAGATGCGCCAGGCGCCCGAAGCCGGCCTTGATCGGGATCAAGGCCGCCGAGGCTCCGGTGCACGACAAGGGCAAGGCCCATGTTCAAGCAGCTCCCGCACCGGCGGCCCCGGGTGAAGCTCATCACCCTCCCCTGGGAGCTCGAGGTCCCCACGCTGGCGCTCGCGTCGATCGCCGCGGTGACCCCGCCGCAGTTCGACATCGCCATCGTCGACCTGCTGCGCGAGCACCTCTTCTTCGACGAGGAGGTCGACCTCGTCGGCATCACCGCCTCGACGCCGCAGATCGACGCCGCGTACGCCCTCGCCGACCTCTACCGGGCGCGCGGGGTCACGGTCGTCATCGGCGGCCACCACGTCACGGCGCTGCCGCAAGAGGGGCTCGCGCATGCCGACGCCGTCGTGCTGGGCGAGGGCGAGACATCGTGGCGGCGCATCTGCGAGCAGTGGCTCACCAACCCCTCGAGCGTCGGCGGCGTCTACAAGGACCCCGCCCCCGACCCGGGCACGCTGCCGCAGCCGCGCGTCGACCTGATGAAGATCGAGAGGTACGGCGCCTTCTACTACCCGATCGTCGGCAGCCGCGGCTGCCCCGAGGCGTGCTCGTTCTGCTTCGCGAAGCGCATGACGCTGGGGTACCGCACGTACCCCATCGCGCACGTGCTCGAGCAGATCCGCCGGCGGCCGAAGTGGGTGCGCTCGCTGTACTTCGTCGACGACAACCTCGCCGGCGACCCCGAGTGGACGAAGGAGCTCTTCACCGCCCTCGCGAAGGACCCGGTGCCGTTCGGCATGCAGGTGCGGCACGAGTTCAACAGCGTGCCCGCGAACCTCGACCTGGCGGCGTCGGCCGGCTGCGCGCTCATCTCGACCGGGTACGAGTCGGTGAACCAGCGCACGCTCGACCGCACCGGCAAGCGCGCCCTGAAAGAAGAGTACCGCGAGACGATCGGCAACGTGTTCCGCGCCGGCATCCTGCCGAGCGGCAACTGGATGTTCGGCTTCGACTGGGACGGGCCCGAGATCTTCGACGAGACGCTCGAGTTCCTCCACTCCACCGACCTGATGCACTCGAGCTTCACCACCGAGATCCCCTTCCCCGGAACTCAGGCCTTCAAGCGGTACCGCGCCGAAGGCAGGCTGCTCACCGAGGACTACCGCCGCTACCTCGGTAAGGACTCGGTGGTGGTGCGCCCGCTGAACATGACGCCCGAGCAGCTGCGCAGCGGCGTCCGCAAGGTGGCGCTCGGCTTCCACTCGCCGGCCGCGGCGCTGCGCCGGTCGAGGCGGGGCCTCAAGAACCCCCGCCTCGCCGCGGCCTGGCCGAGGTGGATGCGCGCCCCCGCCCTGCTGGCGCTCAACGGGTTTCAGGTGTGGCAGTGGCACTACCGCATGATCGACCCGATGGTCTGGCTCTACCAGCGCCTGGTCTCGGTGAACCGCTACCGCTACCTGCACGACTTCGTGGCGCGCACGAACTTCCGCTCCAGCGATCACGCCCCCGCCGAGGCTGCGCCGAGGAGGCACGAGAGCGAGAGCCCCTTTCTCTGGCGCGGCGGCCACAAACGCTCCCGCGATGCCGAGCTCGTCCCGCTGGGGACCCCGGGCATCGCTGCGCCGGCCGCGGCGGACCTTCCGGCGCACGGGAGCGTCGCCGCCGAGGTCGGCTGCACGGAGCCCTGGCCGTGACCTTCGACGCGGTCGTGGCGGGCGGCAGCTTCGCCGGCGCGTGCGCCGCCGCCGCACTGAGCCGCCTCGGCATGCGCGTGCTCGTGTGCGAGCCCGGGCTCGCCGATGCCCGCCGCCTCGCCGGAGAGCTGATTCAAGCGCCGGGCGCGCACGCCCTTCGCGAGCTCGGTCTGCTCGACGCCGCCTGGGAGGCCGGTGCCGTGCCGGCGTGCGGCTTTGCCGTGCTCCCCCGACGCAGCGTCAGCGCCGATCATCCTCTCGTATGGCGAGACGGTGGGCAGCCACTCGACAGGCATCGCGCTGGAGCACTCGGCCCTCGCCGCGGCGCTGCTGCAGCACGCCGGCGAGCTGCCGGGAGTCACCGTGCGCCGCGCACGGGTGACGGGTGCGATCGGCTTCGACGGCCCATCCGTGCACGTCGAGACCAGCGACGGAGAGCGCCTCGAAGCCGCGGTGCTGATCGCGGCCGACGGGCGCGGCTCGAAGCTGCGCGAAGCCGCGGGCATCGGCGCCGCACGGGGAGCTCCGGTTCGCATGGCGGGCGTTCTGGTGAAGGGCCCGCTGCCGTACGAAGGCTACGGCCACGTGGTGCTGGGCGGCCGCGCCCCGGTGCTCGCCTACCGGGTCGGGCGGTCGGCGGTGCGCGTCTTGTTCACGCGCTGCGGAGCCGACGGGCGGCCCGGCGCCGACGACGTCAGCGCCCTGCCCGACCCGCTGGCGGCGCAGGTCGCCGGCGCCGTGGCCGCCTCCGAGCTCGCCTCGACCACCGTCTTCGCGCTCACGCCGGGGCGCTCATCGCGCGGGCGCCTCTTTCTCGCGGGCGACTCGGGCGGCTGCGTGCACCCGGTCACGGCCACGGGCGTGTCGTTCTGCGCAGCCGATGCGCTGCGGCTCCAGCGGGCCCTCGGGGCTGCTCGCGGCGACGTGCTGGCTGCGTCGGAGGCGTACGCGGTCGAGCGCACGGCGCCGCTGCGTACGCGGGTCGCGCTCGGCCCCCTGCTCGCCGAGACGCTCGGGGCCCCAGGCCCGGAGGCCCGCGCGCTGCGCACGGGCCTCGTGCGCTACTGGCGCAGCGATCGTCGCGGGCGCGGAGCCTCGATCGGGCTCCTGTCGACTCACGAGCCGCGCTTCGGTGTCCTCGCCCGCGAGTACGTGAAGGTGCTGGGTCACGCCCTCGCCGGAGTCGCGGCAGAACGGGCGCCCATCTCCGAGCGCCTGGGCCTCTGCGCCCGCCTCGTGAGCAGCACCAGCCGGCTCGCGGCTCGGGCGCTCAGGGCCTGACCTGCAGCATCGTCATCATGCCCAGCTCGACGTGATCGAGAATGTGGCAGTGCAGCATCCACATGCCCGGGCGGTCGTCGAACCGCACGAGCAGCTCGAGGCGCTGCTTCGCCGGCACGTTGATCGAGTCCTTCCACTCGCGCACCGGCCAGCTGCGGCCGGCCAGGTTCGTGGGCACGAACGCGTAGCCGTGCAGGTGGAACGAGTGATCGTAGGCCGTCGAGTTGTGGACCTCCCACCGCTCGGTGTCGCCGAGCCGCACCGGGATGTGCTCATCGGGCCGGTACGTCTTCCCGTTGATGCCGAGCTGGCCCGCGCCGCCGTCGACCAGGTCCATCAGCTCGAAGGTGCGCGGCTTCGCCGCCGCCGCGTCGGGCGGCACGATCTCGCGGAGCGTGCCGGACGGCGCCTCGGCCCCGTGACGGGCCGGCTCGTCGAGCACCTCGAGCTCGAGCACGGCTTCGGGGGGCTGCGGGTACCCGATGTGGAAGCGGTCGGCGTCAACCGCGGTCACGCTCGACCGGCGGCCGGGAGTCAGGGGCTTCACCCACAGCTCGGCACGCTCGCCCGGCGTCAACACGACGCCGTTGCCCGGCTGCGGCGTCTCGATGAGCCCCACGTCGCCGCCGATGCGCAGCACCTCGGCGTTCGGCACCTCGAGCGACCAGTACCGCGCGCGCGAGGCGTTCACGAGCTTCCACCGCTGCGGCACTCCGGCGCGCGCCTTGACCGTGGGCAGGCGCTTGCCGTTGACGAGCAGCAGCCCGCCCTCGCGCCCGAAGTAGTCGCCGAACCAGCCGTGCTGGTCGCCGGGCGCGAGCACGCCGGCGTCGGCGGTGCTCACGTCCGACAGCACCAGCACCAGATCGTCGCCGTACGCGCGCTCGGCAGGGTCCTCGACGATGATCGCGCCGTACAGGCCGAAGCCGACCTGCGCGCTCGAGCGGACGTGCGGGTGGTACCAGAACGTGCCGGCCTTCGTGGCGGTGAAGCGGTACTCGAAGCTGCCGCCCGGAGGCACGGCCGCCTGCGTCGCCTCGCTGCCGTCCATCTCGGCCGGCACCTCGACCCCGTGCCAGTGCACCGTGGTGGGCTCGGGCAGCGAGCTGGTGAAGCGCACGATGACGGTGTCGCCGACCCGCGCGCGGATGAGCGGGCCCGGCACCACGCCGTCGTACGTCCACATCTGGGTGGGCCGGCCGTCGAGCATCACGGTGGCGATCTTCGCCTCGAGCCTCACGTCGACCACGGCAGGGTCGGGGTCGGCGTCGGCGGCCTCGGTGAGCCGCACGGCCTCGTCCCACCCGGGCGGCTGCTCCAGGGGGAGCTCCAGCGGGCGCGGCGTGCACATCACCACGCTCAGGGCCAAGACGAGTCGCGCACCGCTCCGCACGCGATCGAGATAGCGCGATTGCTCGGGTCGTGGAACGGGGGCACCGGCGCCATTCCGCGACGCACCTGCGCCTTGATCCAGATCAAGGACGGTCGGGTCAGTCGGCCAGCGCACGGCGGAAGGCGGGGCGCGACTCCACGCGCGCGACGTAGGCGCGCGCGTTCGGCAGCTCGCCCAGCAGCTCGAGCCGGTTCGCCCAGACCAGCAACGCCCCGCACAGCAGGTCGGCCACGGTGAAGCCCTCACCCACGAGCCACTCACGGCCCGCGAGCGCCTGCTCGAGCGCCGCCAGCGGCTGGGCCAGCTTGAGCATGACCGCCTCGATGCGCTTCGGGTCCGCGGCAGCCTTCTTCCTCTCCCCGGCGAGCCGCCCGAGCAGTCCCTCGAGCTCGCTCACTCCGAACAGCACCCACTGGTACACGAGGCCGCGCTCGTACGAGCCGTCAGGCGGGAGCAGCGGCGTGCCTGCCGCGAGGTGCAGGCACATCGCGCACGACTCGAACAGCGCGCCGCTCGGCGTCTGTAAGACCGGCACGTCCTGCAGCGGGTGCCGGCGCGTGTGCTCGTCGGTCTTGGTCTCGCCCTTCGAAGGGTCGAGCCGCGCGAGCCGGTAGGGCGCGCCGAGCTCCTCGAGCAGCCAGCGCACCCGCGTGGCGCGGGTCTTCGGCACGTAATAGAGGGTCAAAGCCGTCATGCCGGGCACCGTCGCCCGCCGGGGCTCGCGATGACCTTGATCCCGCTCAAGGGCGCGGCCGGCCCGGGCGCATACGGTGGCGCCGGCATGGCCGACCTCGACGCCGCTGCGGTCCGGGCGCTGCGGGTGCAGCGCGCCATCGGCCGGGCCTGCTTCCCGCTGGTGGGCCTGGGCTCGGTGCTCACCATGCGCGTGCTTCGCAACAACCGGGTCGAGGGCGTGGCGCGGGCGCGGCGCGTCTTCCGCGAGGCGCTCGCCACCCGGCGCCCGCTGCTGATCTGCGCCAACCACCTCACCATGGTGGACTCGGCGTACCTCTCGTCGGCGCTCGCGCCGCTGGCCGAGTACCTCGTGCACTACCGCCGCTTCCCGTGGAACGTCGCGGCGCGCGAGCACTTCGAGCGGAACCCGGCGCTCGCGGCGATCGTGTACCTCGGCAAGGTCGTGCCGCTCGACCGCGACGGCGACGACGCCCACCGCAGGGAGGTCGTCGCCAGGCTGCGCTGGCTCGTCTCGCGCGGCGAGGTGCTGATGCTGTTCCCCGAGGGCACGCGCAGCCGCACCGGCCGCATCGACCCCGGCAGCGTGACGTATGGCGTCGGTCAGATCCTCGCGGGGCTCCACCGGCCGCTCGTGCTGTGCGCCTACCTGCGCGGCCGCAGGCAGCAAGCCGCGAGCGCGGTGCCGGCGTGGGGCGACGTGCTCGACCTCGAGCTCGAGCCCTTCGCGCCCGTGACCGCCCAGCGCGGCCTGCGCGCGGCGCGCGACCTGTCGCGCCAGGTCATCGGGCGGTTGAAGGCGATGGAGAACGCCTGGCTCGAACGAAGCGGTCGGGCTCAGCGCGCCAGCGCGTCGATCGCCGCGAGCGGCCCCGGGCAGCTCTGCTCGTGACAGGCACGGCACCCGCCGAGCACCGTGGCGTACGCCTCGCTCTTCTCGGGCGCCGCATCGAAGCCCTTCACCCGCTCGAGGTACCCGACCGCGAGCGCGTCGAACGCACCCTCGCGGTCCGCCGGGCTCGTCGGCCACGCGCAGCGGATGCGGCGGTGACGGGCGTACAGCGCCGGCACGGCTTCGCCCCGGGCGAGCGCCGCGCGCGCCGCCTTCAGGTCGGCCTCCATCGCGCGCATCAACGTGGCGAGCCCGCTCGCCCCCTCGGGGTGCAGCTCTGAGGCGATCAGGTGTCCGGGGCTGCCCGGCACCCCCGCGACGAGCGGCGTGCTCGCGGTGCAGTCGTCGGGCTCCGCGGCCGGCCCGCGGCGGGCGCAGCCCGCAGCGCACAACATGGTGTACACGATGAGCCGCCTCACGGAGCTCGAACGTATCGCGCGACGTCACCGCCCTGTCAGCGGCAATCACGTCGCCGCGCGTTCTTGATCTCGATCAACTTTGGCCCCGCGCCCTCACGCGTAGACCACCGCCATGGCCAACGCAGTCGTATTCCCCGGGCAGGGCAGTCAGCGGGCTGGAATGGCGAAGGACTTTCACGCCTGTTTCGCCGCCTCGCGCGAGGTCTTCGCCGAGGCCAGCGAAGCGCTCGGCCTCGACGTGAGGTCGCTGTGTTTCGAGGGCGGCGAGCGGCTCGATCGCACCGAATACACCCAGCCCGCCCTGCTCACCGCGGAGCTCGCGATGTTCCGCGCCCTCGAGCGCGAGCTGGGCTTCACGGCCGCCTGGTTCGGTGGGCACAGCCTGGGCGAATACACCGCCCTGTGCGCTGCCGGCGCCCTGCCCCTGGCGGTCGCGGTACGGCTCGTGCGCCGCCGGGGCGCGCTGATGCAGCAGGCCGTACCGGTGGGCCAGGGCGCGATGGCGGCCGTCGTCGCGGAAGGGCTCGCCGCGCGCGACCTCTCGCCGGTTCTCGAGGGCCTCCACGTCGATGTCGCGAATCACAACGCTCCCGATCAGCTCGTGCTGTCGGGAGACGCCGGGCACGTGGAGGTCGCCTGCGGGCGCATGAGGAAGCTGCTGCACGGCGCCGAGCACCGCATCGTCCCGCTCAACGTGAGCGCCCCGTTTCACTCGCGGCTGATGCGGCGCATCGAGGCCGACTTCCGCGACGTGCTGCAGGCCGCCGCGCCGGCGTTCGACGCCCCCAGGGCTGCGGCCGTCACGTCGAACTTCACGGGCAACTTCCACGTGCCCACGCGCGAGGCGCTCGTCGACGCCCTGGCGCGCCAGCTCAGCGGCAGCGTCGACTGGGTCGCCAACATGCGGGCGCTCGCGAGCCGCGCCACGCGCATCTTCGAGGTCGGCCCGAACCGGCCGCTGCGCGGCTTCTTCAAGGCGCTGGGCCACGAGGTCACGGCCATCGTCTCCGAGCGCCAGGCGGTCGCGGCCTTCGCGGCGTTCTGCCCGCCGCTCGCCGCCGAGCGCCTGCGAGAGGCGGGCGCGCGGTGAGCTTGCGCTTCGACGACCGGCAGTGGGCGCTCATCCTGGGCGGCTCGAGTGGCTTCGGCCTCGCGACCGCCCACAAGCTCGCCCGCCACGGCATGAACCTGGCGATCGTCCACCGCGACCGCCAGGGCGCGATGCCGGCCATCGAGCCGCGGTTCGCCGAGCTGCGCGCGACCGGCGCGCGCCTCCTCACCTTCAACCTCGACGCGCTGACCGCCGAGGGCCGCAAGCAGGCGCTCGACGTGCTCGCCGCAGAGGCCGGGCCCGAGGGACGCGTCCGGCTGCTCCTCCACTCGATCGCCTTCGGAAACCTGAAGCCGCTGGTGCGGGCCGCCGGCGCGGAGGCTGTGCTCGAAGACGAGGACTTCGCCCGCACCGTCTACAGCATGGGCACGAGCCTCGTGACCTGGGTGCAGGACGTCTTCGCCCGGCGCCTGTTCGCGTCCGACGCGCGCGTCATCGGCCTGACCAGCGAGGGCAACGAGGTGGCGTGGCCCGGCTACGCGGCGGTCTCGGCGGCCAAGGCCGCGCTCGAGTCGGTGTCGCGGGCGCTCGCGGTGGAGCTGGGCCCGTTCGGCGTGCGCTGCAACATCGTGCAGCCGGGCGTCACCGACACGCCGGCGCTGCGCCTCATCCCGGGGAGCGAGCGCATGAAGGCGAGCGCCCTGGCCAAGAACCCGCTGGGCCGGCTCACCACTCCGGCCGACGTCGCCGACGTCGTCTACCTGCTCTCGACCGACGAAGCGCGCTGGGTGAACGGCGCGCTGATCCGCGTCGACGGCGGAGAGCGGGTGGCCGGATGAGCCCGCCGAGCATGCCACCGCTCTACCTGCACGGCGTCGGGCACTTTCACCCCAACACCGTGATCGACAACCGCTTCCTCGAGGAGCTCGACATCGGCACGACCGACGCGTGGATCCTCGAGCGCACCGGCATTCGCGAGCGGCGCACCGTGCTGCCGCTCGACTACCTGCGCACGACGCGCAACGTCGACGTGCGGGCCGGCCACGAGGCAGCGCTGCTCTCGACGGTCGAGACCGGCCGTCGTGCGGGGCTGCATGCGCTGGAACGGGCCGGCCTGAAGCCTTCGGACATCGGCCTCGTGGTCGCCGGCGGCTGCACCCCCGAGCTGGGCATCCCCACCGAGGCGTGCCGCATCGCCGCCGCGCTCGGCATCGACGCGCCCGCGCTCGACGTCAACTCCGCCTGCTCGAGCTTCGGAGCGCAGCTGCACGTGCTGGCGCTGATGCGGGACCTCCCCGGCTTCGTGCTGGTGGTGAACGCCGAGAACACGACCCGGGTCGTCGACTACCGCGACCGCTCGACGGCGGTGCTGTGGGGCGACGCGAGCAGCGCCGCGGTGCTCTCGGGCAGCGAGCGGTCGCGCATCGCGATCACGCACACCACGCTCGACTCGTCGCCGAAGGGCTGCGGCCTCGTCACCATTCCCCGCTTCGGCCACTTCGCCCAGGCAGGCAGCGTCGTGCAGCGCTTCGCCATCAAGACCACGCAGGCCTCCCTCGAGGCCATGCTCGGCGGCGCACGCGAGCGCGCGGCCCGGACGAACGGCCGCGTGCTCTTCATCGGCCACCAGGCCAACGCGCTGATGCTCGACGCGGTGGCGAGGCGCGCCGGCCTGCCGGCCGAGTGCCACCTCCACAACGTCGAGCGCTTCGGCAACACCGGCGCCGCGGGCGCACCCACGGTGCTGTCCCAGAGCTGGGAGCGGCTCCAGCCGGGCGACACCGTGCTCCTCGTGGTGGTCGGCTCGGGGCTGACCTGGTCCAGCGTGAAGCTCGAGGTCGCCTGATGCGCTACGCCGAGTTCCTCGAGACGCGCTGCTTCGCCAAGGCCGAGCTGCTCGCGCTCTCGCAGGGCAACCTCGTCGTCGACCCTCCCGCCGAGTTCATCCGGCTGCCCGCGCCGCCGATGCTGATGGTCGACCGCGTGGTCGAGCTTACGCGCGAGGGCCCGAAGGGCCGCATCACCGGCGAGCAGGACGTGCACCTCGATGACTGGTTCTTCCACTGCCACTTCCGCGGCGACCCCGTCCAGCCGGGCTGCCTGGGTGTCGACGCCGTCTGGCAGCTCATCGGCCTGTACTGCGCCGCCGCGGGTGGTGCCGGCTCGGGGCGCGCGCTCGGCTGCAAGCAGGTCGAGTTCTCCGGCCAGATCCGCCCCTTCAACAGCGTGGTGCGCTACGAGGTCGAGATCCGCCGGTTCTCGCTGCTCAAGGGCTCGGGCTCCGCGGTGGCCATCGGCGACGGCCGGGTGCTCGTCGACGGCGAGCCCATCTACACGGTCACCGGCGCGAAGGTCGGCCTGTTCCTCGGCATCGCCTACCCCGACTGGCCGGCCCGCTCGAGGAACAGCCGAGGCGGCATCATGGAGCGGGCGACGTGACGCTGACGAAAGACGAGGTGCTCGCCCTCATTCCCCAGCAGCGGCCGTTTCGTTTCCTCGATCGCCTGGTCCGCCTCGACGAAGGTGGAGCCGTCGGCGAGTACACGTTCCGCTCCGACGAGACGTTCTACCCCGGGCACTTCCCGCACAACCCGGTGACCCCGGGCGTGATCCTGATGGAGACGATGTGCCAGACCGGCATCGTCGCGCTCGGCATCTACCTGCTCGCGCTCGAGCAGCCGCGCGAGCTCGTCGAGCGCACCACGACGCTGCTCACCGAGTGCGCCGTCGAGCTCACGCGCGTCGTCCGCCCGGGCGAGACGGTGCGGGTGACCGCCGAGAAGGTCTTCTGGCGGCGGCGGAAGCTGAAGTCGAACGTCGTGCTCACCCTGAGCGACGGCACCGCCGTGGCGAGCGGCACGGTGGCGGGCATGGGGGTGCTGCCGTGACCCCGAGGCGCGTTGTCGTCACCGGCCTCGGGGTGCTCGCCCCGAACGCGCACGGAGCTGCCGCGTTCGCCGGTGCGCTGAGAGAGGGCAAGAGCGGCATCGCGTTTCACCCGCACCTCGCCGACGCGAAGTTCGGCTGCCAGGTCGGCGGCATCCCCCAAGACGTCGAAGCGCTGCAGCAGCGCTACCTGAGCGGGGAGGAGCTGCTCGCGATGAACACGAACATGGTCTACGCCGCGATCGCGGCGCTCGACGCGTGGTCCGACGCGGGCCTCCCCCGCCCGGCCCCCGGCGACGACCGCGTCGACTGGGACACCGGCGCGATCATAGGCACCGGCATCGGCGGCATCGACACCGTGGCCGAGAAGCTCGTCCCGAAGGTCGATGCCGGCAAGGTCTCGCGGCTCGGCAGCACCATGCCCGAGCAGATCATGTCGAGCGGGAACACCGCGCGCGTCGCGGGGCTGCTCGGGCTGGGCAACCAGGTGTCGACGAACTCCGCCGCCTGCAGCACCGGCACCGAGGCCGTGGTCGACGCCTTCCTGCGCATCCGCGAGGGGCGGGCCGAGCGGATGCTCGCGGGTGGCTCCGAGGGCTCGTCCAAATACATCTGGGCCGGCTTCGACGCGATGAAGGTGCTGAACCGCACGCGCAACCAGGCGCCCGCCGAGGCGTCGCGGCCGATGAGCGCGAGCGCCGCGGGCTTCGTGCCGGGCTCGGGGGCGGGGGTGGTGATGCTCGAGAGCCTCGACAGCGCCCGCGCCCGGGGCGCGCGCATCTACGCCGAGGTGCTGGGCGGCCTCGTCAACTGCGGAGGCCACCGCATGGGCGGCAGCATGACCGCGCCGAACCCGCGCGCGGTGCAGCGCTGCATTCGGGGCGCGGTCGAGATGGCCAGGGTGCAGCCGGTGGACATCGGGGCGATCAACGGGCACCTCACGGCGACGTTCGCCGACCCGCATGAGGTGCGGAGCTGGGCGAGCGCGCTGGGGCTCTCGCCCGACGCGATGCCGCTCCTCCACTCGACGAAGTCGCTGATCGGCCACTGCCTGGGGGCGGCGGGCGGGGTCGAGTGCGTCGCGGCCGTGCTCGAGCTCCACCACGGCTTCGTGCACGGCTCGCTCAACTGCGACGACCTGCACCCCGAGCTCCAGGCCTTCGCTTCGCGCATCCCCCACCGCACCGTCGAGGTGCCGCTGAACGTGATCGCGAAGGCAAGCTTCGGCTTCGGCGACGTCAACGCCTGCGTCGTGTTCGGCAGGCACGAATAACCAGGAGGCAACACCATGGCGCAGCAGCAGGAAGTGATGCAGAAGGTCGTCGACATCTTGAGGCCCTTCGTGAAGAGCCCCGACGCCCTGTCGGCCGTCTCGATGGAGACCTCGATCCTCAAGGACCTCAAGGTGAACTCGGCAAGGCTGGTCGACATCGTGCTCGAGATCGAAGACCAGTTCGGCATCGCGGTGAGCGACGAGGCCGCCGACAAGGTGAAGACCGTGGGCGATGCGGTCAGCCTGATCATGAAGAACGCGGCGTGAGGCGCGTCGGCGACGACGTCGTCGACCTCGATGAACCGGCGATCGCCGCCTCGCACTTGAGCGCGCGCTTCGTCGCGCGCGTCTGCGCCGAGCCGGAGCTCGAGGCGCTCGCCGCTGCGGCCGATCGCAAGCGCCGGCTGTGGAGCCTCTTCGCCGCGAAGGAGGCTGCATACAAGGCGGTCGCCCGTGGCGAGCCGGCGCCACCCTTCGCGCACCGGAGGTTCGTGGTTTCGGGCGACCTCGAGTCGGTGCGGTACGGCGAGCAGTCGCTCTCGCTCAGGGTGTCGATCGACGGCGCGTGCGTTCACGCCGTCGTGTGGAGCGGCGCACTGCAGCCCATCGCAGAGGCAGGCCGGGTGCACCCGCTCGAGACGCCGGGGGCCGCGGCGCGCAGGCTCCTCGAGTCATGCCTCGGCGGCGACGGACTCGAGGTCGTGCGCCCGGCGCGTCCCGGGAGCTGGGACGGCTTCGGCCCCCCCGTCGTGCTGCGCGCTGGCAGGCCGCTCGACATCACGGTGAGCCTGTCCCACGACGGGCGCTTCGCCGGCTTCGCGGCGAGCTCCCCATGACGCCCGAGCTCGCGCGCGCGGTGAGGCAGGCCTTCACCGAGGCGCCGCTGTGCTTTCTCGCCACGAGCCAGCCCGGCGGCGAGCCGAACGTCGTGCCGGTGGGCTTCAAGTGGGTCGAGGGCGGGCGGCTGCTGCTCGCCGACCTCTTCTTCGGGCGCACCCGGCTGAACCTCGCCGCGACCCGCCGCGTCGCCGTCGCAGTCGCGCTGCTCGACCCCAAGCGCGGGTTCCAGGTGAAGGCGGTGGCGAAGGTTCACCGCGAGGGCCCGGTCTACGATCGGGTGTGCGAGCTGCTGCGGAGCCAGGGGGTCGAGGCGCGACCGAGAGCGGCCATCGAGATTCCGTTCGACGAGGTCTATGGCCTCGCTCCCGGGCCCGAGGCCGGCAAGCGGCTCGACTGAACGAGCCAGGGTCTCGCTTGATCCCGGTCAACCCGGCGCCGGCCCGCCTCGGCCACACTCTCGGGATGCCCGTACGAAGGCTCAGCAGCCCGACACGATCGCCCACCCGACCCCAGCCGCCGGTGAAGACCCCGCGCGTCCCGCAGCGGCCCGCACGAGCCGGCCCCGGCACTGCCGGCCCGGCGCCGGCCACCCCGACCGTGCTGGTGCCGCCGGCGCTCGCGTCGACTCCGCCGGCCGAGCTCACCCACTTGAACCCCCTCGTCCCTGCGCAGGTCCAGCGGCGCACGCTCACCGCCATCATCGAGCGCGTGCGCGAGGTGGCGCTGCAGGGCCGGCGGCCGGTCGTCGAGGTCGATCTCGATCTCACCAGCCTCATGCCGGACGAGCGCACCGAGGCCGCGCTGCTCTCCCTAGCACACCGCTACGACGTGCCCCCGCTGCTGGAGCCCTCCCGGCTGCCGCTGCTGCCGGGCTACACCCTCGAGGCGTGGGCCGACTTCCTCGAGGTGACCGGGCTCGGCGAGCAGTACCCGCGCCTGAAGGGTCTGCACTCGCTCGACTCGGACCTGTACTGGGACGAGGCCGCGCTGCACACCGATCGGCCGACGCCCGGTCTGAAGGCGTTCGTCGAGCGGGTGCAAGAGGCTGGGGGCCGCGTCGTCTTCAGCTCGGGCCGCTGGCAGGCCACCGCCGAGGCGAGCGCGCGCGCGTCGTTCGCGGCGGGGGGCCTCGACCCCATCGATCTGCTCATCGGCAACCCGGGCTTCAGCGATGCCGAGAACAAGCGGCGCCGCGAGACCGAGATCCGCGTGCGCTACGGAGAGGTCGTCGCCGTGATCGACGATCGGAAGAGCAACCGCGACGCGATGATCGCCGACCTGGGGCCCGGGGTGCTCAGCGTGCCGATCGCCCTCCCCGGCTACAGCGCGGCGCCCGATGCCAGGCGCGGCGAGCTGCGCATCTCCACCTTCGAGCTCTGACCGGTCAGGGCGGCGCCGCGTACAGCGCGATCGGGTCGGGCTTGAAGCCCGCGAGGTAGTAGCCGGCGAGCTCGCGGGCCTTGAGGTCGACCACGCTCACCATGCCCGCATGGCTGTTGCCGACGAACGCGTACCGCTTGTCGGGGGACAGCTCGATCTGCATCGGCACCGAGCTCTGGTCGAGCACGGGGCCGTCGTCGCCGAAGCGCGACAGCTCGAACTTGAGCTGCCGGCCGATCGGCTGCTGGGTGCGCGGGTCGATGAACGACAGATCGTTGCTGCCGCGGTTGCCGACGAGCAGCAGGTTCGGGCTCACGAACTTGAAGCGTATGGGCTTGTCGCCCGGCGAGGCGAGCTTCTGCTTCTCGGTGAAGGTCGCGACGTCGATGATCGAGATGGTGTTCTCCTCGAGGTTGCCGGTCCAGATCTCCTTGCCGTCGGGCGTGAAGTCGAAGCCCTCGCACCCCTTGCCGGTCTTCAGCGTCTTCACCTCGCCCGAGCCCAGGTCGATGCGGCTGAACGACCTGCCCTGAATGTTCGAGCAGAACAGGTAGCGCCCGTCGGGCGAGCGGCGCACCAGGTGCGTGCCTGGCTCTCCGGTGCGAATGGCGCGCTCGACCTCGCCCTTCGTCACGTCGACGACGAGCACGTAGCCCGACGAGAGATCGTCACCCTTCCCGTCGACGGTCACCGCCACGTGCGCGTCGTCGAGCCACTCGACGCCGTGCGGCCGGTACCAGCCCTCGAGGCGAAGGGTGCGCGCCTCTTCGCGGACGAGGTCCACCAGGGTCAGCGAGTCTCCGCCGCCGGTCGCGGCTGGCGTCCCCTGCACCTGCAGGCCGTAGTTCGGCGCGAGCGCCCAGCGCCCGTTCGGCGACACCATCACCTCGTGCGGCCCCGGTTCGGTCGCGAGCTTCTTGCGCAGCCGGCCGGTGGCGAGGTCGAAGAGCATGATCGACGAGTCGCCGGGCTGCCCCTGGTTCGGGCCCTTGTTCACCACCAGCAGGCGCTGGCCCGGCAGCGCCGGCGGCCGGGACACACCGGGCAGCTCGACGACCCCGGCGCGTGCGAGCGCGCGTACCGCCACAGCTCGGAGAGCCGCTCGGCGCGGTCGGAGGTCGACGGGGGCGCCGCCACGCCCTCCAGGGCCGCGGCGGTGTCGAGCCGTGGCGCCTCGAGCAGCGGCGGCGCCTTCGCCTCCGAGCGCCGCCGCGGGGGCTCGTGCTGAGGTCGCGGCGCGCTGCCCACCGCCCTTCGCGAGATTCGGGTCATGGTCGATCACGCTACGCACCGCGGCGCCCGCGCTTCTTGACCTCGGTCAAGACGTCGCGACGCAGGGCCGGAGCACAGTGCAGCGCCATGACTCGAACCGTCTCCAAGCCGCCGTCCGCCGCCGTCAGCCGCCCCACCGCGCCCGCGAAGGCCGAGCCCCCGAAGGCGCCCGCGCCCGCCGCCCCGCAGAGAAAGGCCGACGACTTCGACGGGCGGCCCGCGGAGCACCCGCCGAAGCTCGGCGAGCGCGTGCAGATGAGCTTCTGGAAGCTGGTCGAGACGGTGAACAACACCGCCGCAAAGGTGTTGGGAGAGATCCGCGAGCCGGTGCCGCTGGTCTTCGCCCGCCACGGCATCGTGGCGTTCGACCCGAAGACGATGGCGCTCGAGGGCAGCTCGGGTGGCGCGATCGTCTCGAACGCTCCGCTCAAGGGGCTCGCGCCGCGCGGCATGGCCACCTTCCACACCCTGCCGATGAAAGACGTGAAGGTGAGCTACCAGGTGGGCGACGGCCCGTGGCGCGCCAGCGGGCAGACCGACGCCGGCGGGTTCGAGCCGACGTCGCTCGACGAGCTGTCGCGCGACGGGCTCGAGGGCCTCGACCCGAAGGTCGGGGGGCTGATCCGCGTCAACCTCGAGGCCGAGGGCGAGAAGAGCCAGCAGCGGATCCTCGCGCTCCCCAAGGACTACGACGGGCCCATCTTCATCTCCGACCTGAATCTCACCCTGCGCGACGTGACGACGACCGGCGCCGCGCTGGGCAAAGACTACGCGCCGATCCCCGGCACGGACACGCTGCTCGACGCGGTCGCCACCCGCCGCGTGCCGATCGTCTACCTGTCCGGTGGGTTCGAAGCGCAGGGGCCGTGGAACGAGCGGTTCATCTCGCAGTACCCCGACGGGCCGCTGCTCATTCGCCCCTCGGCGAGCATGGTGGAGATCGGCTCGAACGCCACCGCCGACAAGAACATGGGCGCCTACAAAGCCTCGGTGGTGGCCCAGCTGAAGGCGCTGTTCCCCAAGGCACAGTTCATCGGCTTCGGCGACGACAAGCACGAGGACCCCGAGGTCTACACCGACGCCGGCTTCGGCAAGAACGTGTTCATCCGCAACGCGTACACGCCCCAGGTCGACGTGCCGGCCGGGTTCGAAGGCAAGGTGGCCGCGACCGGAGAGATCGACGCCGCCTTCCGCAAGAGCGTGCTCGAGGCGGTCGACGCCGCGGTCGCGCGCTCGAGCTCGATGGCCGGCCCGCGCGGTGGCGCGTAGCACCGGCACCCACGCCATGGCGCGCTCGGCCGGGCTGGCGCTCGTCTTCGCTTCGGGCGCCTGCTGGAGCGTGCCCAACCCGAGGGGCTCCGACTGCGCCCAGAACGGAGCTGCCCGGCAGGCCTCGTCTGCTTCCCCGACTGGCGGTGCTGGCCGCCGGACTTCGAGCCCCGCTGTGATCCGCCCTGCTACGGCGCCGAGCCGTTCTGCGACCAGACCACGCTGCGCTGTGTCGCGTGCCGCACCGACGCCGACTGCGCGCCGGGCTCGATCTGCGCTCCCCACCTCCAGCGCTGCCGGCCCGGCTGCAGCGCCGAGCACCCTGCCTGCCCCGCTCCGGCCGAGTGCGATCTGGCCCGCGGCGTGTGCACCGGCTGCGTGAGCGACGCCGACTGCCAGAGCGCCACCCAGCCGCGCTGCGACGAGCGCCGCGGCCGCTGCGTGCCGTGCCTGCCCCAGCGCGGGGGCTGCCCCCCAGGCCAGGTCTGCGTCGGTGAAGGAGACGGCTACACGTGCGCGCCCGGCTGCCTGACCGGCGCCGACTGTGCTCCGTCGGGGCCAGGCCAGGCCCTCGCGTGCTGCGGCGGCCGCTGCGTCGACGTGCTCAGCTCCGCCGAGCACTGCGGCGGCTGCGCCAACCCCTGCCAGAGCAACGACAGCTGCTGCGACGGACTGTGCTTCGACCTCACCACGAGCCCGACCCACTGCGGCGCGTGCGGCAGGAGCTGCTACCTGCCCAACGTCACCGGCGTCGCCTGCTCGGGCTCGAGGTGCAGCACCGGCGGCTGCCAGCAGTACTTCGGCGACTGCGACCGCGCGCTCGACTCGAACGGCTGCGAAGAGAACCTCTCGTTCTCGGCGGAGAACTGCGGCGCGTGTGGCAACCGCTGCTCCGGGGGCGCCCCCCACCGTCCCGCGATCTGCGTGCTGCTCGGCTGCACGATCGGCCCCTGCGAGCGAGGGTTCGGCGACTGCGACGGCCAGACCGGCAACGGCTGCGAGACCCCGCTCACCACGACCTCCAGCTGCGGCGCGTGCGGTGTTCAGTGCGCTGCCGGCCAGCAATGCCTCGACGGACGGTGCCAATGAGAGCGGCCTGCCTCGCCCTGCTGCTGCTCGGGGGCCGGACCTCGGCCAGCGGCGCCGCCCCGCCCGATCTGCTCGAAGAGATCCAGCAGCGCTTCCCGGCCGCGAAGAAGTGGTTCGGCATGGTGCAGGAGCTCGAGCTCGACCGGAGCGCCGACGGCTCGCTCACCCCCCGCTACGAGACGCTGCGCTCGAAGTTCGTGCTCGAGCAGGACCCCGCGGGTCAGGTCGTGATGGCGCGCCTGCCCGCGTACTCCACCGGCGGCCTCACCGTCTGGGTGCGCGGCAGCGACGGCCTCTCGGCGCGCACGGTCGAAGAGGGCATCGCGAAGCGGCCCGCCGAGGTGCTGCGCGGCGTCGTCATCTACCGCGGCGCCGTTGCGGGCGGTGATCTGCTCTACAAGCTGACCCCGACGCACGTCGACGAATACGTCTACCTGAAGAGCCCCCCGCCCGTGCTCGAGCGCACCTTCACCGTCACCCTCGGCGAAGGCGCCGCCACGCTGGTGCAGGCGGGCGACACGCTCGAGCTGCTCCAGCCGGGGGGCGTCGCGCGGCTGCGGCTGTCGGCTCCGGTGGCGCGGGCCGCCGACGGAACCCGCCGCACCGGCACCGTGCGGCTCGACGGCCGCCGCATCATCGAGTCGATCGATCTGCGCGGCCTCGCCGCGCCCATCCTCGTCGACCCCGACTGGACGACGACCGGTACGATGACCGTCTCGCACCTCGCCGACTCCGCCTGGCGGCTCGACAGCGGAGCGGTAATGGCCGTCGGCGGGTGCGCGCTCTCCGCATGTCCGCTCGGGCTGGTGGGCGAAGCCTGCTCGCAGGTGGTGCCCAACACCTCGGTGTGGACCGAGGCGTCCGGCACCTGGACGTCGGGACCCACCCTCGCCACCGGCCGCTACTCGTACGCTTCGGTCGTGCTCGAGGACAACGAGCTGCTCGTCGCGGGCGGCTGCACCGGCTCGAGCTGCGCGTCGACCACCGCCCTCGCCGAGCGCTACTCGAAGGCGCGCTCGGCCTGGGTGTCCGCCGGCTCGCTGCCGAGCGCCCGCGCGCGCGGGGCGGCAGCGCTGCTGCCCGGCGGCGACGCGATCCTCCCCGGCGGGTGCGACGTGAGCGCGTGCCTCACCGAGGTCGTGCGCTACGAGGCCGCCGCCAACCGGTGGAGCACGCTCGCGCCGCTGCCCGCGCCGCGCGGCTTCGCCACGGTGACCGGCCTCGCCGACGGCTCGGTGCTGGTCGCGGGCGGCTGCGCGGATCCCCAGTGCGCCACCGTGCTCGGCGATGCCCTGCGCTACGTGCCGGGGCTGAACCAGTGGCAGCCGGCGGGGGTGATGCGCTCGGCGCGTGCCGGCCACTCGGCGACGCTGCTGCGCGACGGCGCCGTCTTCATCGCCGGCGGCTGTACCAGCGCCGGCTGCCGCCAGAGCACGCTCGCCACCACCGAGCTGTGGCGCTCGGGCCCCGGGGCGCCGGCGTTCGCCGAGGGCCCCGTGATGCGCGCGCCGCGGCACCACCACGGCGACCCCGCTCGACCGCGGCCAGCTCCTCATCGCCGGCGGCACCGATCGGGTCGACGCTGCGCACGGCACCGCCGAGGTCTACCTGCCGGGCTCGAACCGCCTCGTCGAGATGCCGCGCATGTCGCAGCCGCGCGCGTACCACATCGCGGTCGGCCTCCTCTCGGGCAAGGTCATCGTCGCCGGAGGCTGCAACGCGGCGACGTGCCTGCCGTGGGCCGAGGTGTTCGACCCGGCGGGGCTGCCCGACGAGCACCGCGACGCGGGCCCCGCGCCCGACGGCGGCGCGCTCCCCGATGCCGGGTCCCCGCCCGTCGCAGATGCCGGCCCCGCGCCCGATCTCACCCCCTTCACCGCGACCGGCGGGCCGCACCCCAAGCTGCTGCGCACCGGCGCGGTCACGTGCGCCGACGACGGCGCGCACCAGCTCGCCTGCCCGGTCGCCGGCTGGCGGGCGCAAGACGCCGACTTCCAGCCGAACGGCCATCCGCTGCGGCCCCTCGCGAACGACGAGGTCCTCGACCCGGTCAGCGGCCTGACCTGGCAGGCGCGCGACGACGCGGTGCCGAGGAGCCAGGCCGACGCAGCCGCCGCCTGCGCAGCGCTGGGCACGCCCTGGCGGCTTCCGTCGCTCCCCGAGCTGATCACGCTGGTGAGCTACGGCAGGGCCGTGCCGGCGATCGACCCCGCGTTCCCCGATACCGGCTTCTCGAACTACTGGGCCGCGACCCCCGTGGCGAACGCGAACACGCTGCACTGGACGGTGCGGTTCGGCACCGGCGAGGTGATGCCGATGCTCTCGACCGGCGCGGCGGTCGCGCGCTGCGTGCGGGGCACGTTCTCGGTGACCCCGCCCGACGCACGGGTGCGCCTCGCCGGGCCGCTCAGCGCCGGCGCCGCGACCGTGAGGGACGACGCCCACGCGCTCGAGTGGGTGCGCGAAGACGACGGCCTGAAGCGCACCTGGCGAGAGTCGCTCGACGCCTGCGCCCATCTCTCGCTCGGCGGCTACCGCGACTGGCACCTGCAGAACGTGCTCGAGCTGGTGACCCTCATGGAGTACGGCGGCACCGAGCGCGTGAAGATCGACCCGGCGTTCGAGGGCGCGCGACCCGAGCTGTACTGGTCGTCGACCTTCAGCCAGCACACCGCCGGCCTCGCGTGGGGAGTGAGCTTCAACCTCGGGGTGGTCGACGCGGTTGGCGTGAACGGCCGGGGCTTCTCCCGGTGCGTGCGGCACCTGCAGCCCGGCGGCGCCCGGCCCTGCGGCTGCAACGCCGAGGCGGGGGGCGCCGTCGGGTGCGTGCTCGCGGCGCTCTGGCTGGTGGCGCGCCGCTCGAGGAGGAGCCGATGAGACGCACGGCGTTCGCGGTGCTGTTGGCGGCCTGTACCGTCGAGGGGCCCGAGGGGCCGATCGGCCCGGCCGGGCCGCCTGGAGTCTCGGGCAGCAAAGGCCCTGCCGGCCCGCCGGCGACGCCGGCACGGCGGGCACGCCCGGCGCGTTCGTCGTAGTCTCCGAGCGCGCGAAGCGCGGCCTCGACCTCTCGCCGGTGCCGCTCTCGCTCCTGGGCCTCACCGACGCCCAGATCGAGCGCGTCGGCTACGGCAGCTACCTGGTCAACGCGGTCGCCGACTGCGCGGCCTGCCATGGGCGCCCGAAGCCTGCCGGCGCCACCGGCTTCCTCGCCGGAGGCGAGCGGTTCGCGCTGCCGGCCGCGCTCGGAGCCGAGGTCTATGCGCGGAACCTGACGCCCGACGGCGCGACGGGCCTCACGCTCACCGAAGACCAGTTCCTGCTCATCATGCAGACGGGGCTCGACAAGAAGAACCCGGGCTCGAGGCTGCTGGTCATGCCGTGGTTCGAGTACCGGTGGCTGACGGTGCCCGATCTGCTCGCGGTCTACGCGTACCTGAAGGCGATCCCGGCCGAGACGAGCGACGTGCTGGCCGACGTCAAGAACCCGCTGGCGAGCGTGCCGCTGCCCGGCGCGTACGGCGATGGCGATGTCGCGCGGGTGCTGTTCGACGGCGGCGTTCCTGATCCCGACGGAGTCCTGCGCGGGTACGCGATCCAGCCGCTCGCCCAGCCCGACCTCAGCGCCCAGCCGCCCGCCGTGCAGCGCCTGTTCGGCCGGGGCAGCTACCTGGTGAACGCGGGCGGGCGCTGCAACGAGTGCCACACGAACCCGCCGCGTGACCCGGTCATGCTGAAGATCAACACCGCGGCGTACCTGGCGGGCGGCATGGTGTTCACGCCCGCGACACCGGCCCTCGCCGAGTCGCTGCGCCTCAAGCGCTCGATGAGCCGCAACCTGTCGGGGGCGACGCAGGGCTACGCGGCCTCGTTCATCGACTTCGTCGGCACACTCGCGACCGGAAGAGACGTCACCGCCGCGGAGCCCGAGGAGGTCGGCTGGCCGATGCCGGTCTGGGCGCTGCGCCACCTGACGCTCTTGGACCTCGAGGCCGTCTACACGTATCTGCGCCTCGTGCCGCGCCGCACCGGCGGCCACGACCCGGTGACGCCCGAGCCGGTCGCGTACTGCAGCGCGACCGTCGCGTGCCCGGCGCCGCAGACGTGCGACGTCGCCGCGGGCGAGTGTGTCGGGGCGCCCTGCGACGCCCAGAGCCCGTGCGGCGCCTGCCAGGTCTGTACGGCGTCGGTGTGCACGGCCCCGGCCGCGTCGTCGACCTGCGTGACGCAGGGGCTCTAGACTTAGAGCAGCACGTCACAGCGCACGGTCGACGTTCGTCCTTGGGGTATGAACCTCGAACCCCGCCTCAACTACTCCGAGCTCGCTCCGGCGCCCTTCAAGGCCCTGCTCGAGCTCAGCGACGTGGTGCACCGCTGCTCGCTCGGCCGCAAGCTGGTGGATCTCGTGCTCCTGCGCGTCTCACAGCTCAACGGCTGCGGCTTCTGCGTCGACATGCACTGGAGCGATCTCGCGAAGCAGGACGAACCGCCCCGCCGCCTCAATGCGGTCGCGGCCTGGCGCGAAGCGCCGTTCTTCGACGAGCGGGAGCGTGCCGCGCTGCGCTGGGCCGAGCGGGTGACCGCGATCCCCCACCAGGACCCCAGCGATGACGACTTCGCCGAGGTCCGCAAGCACTTCAGCGCCGCCGAGATCGCCGAGCTCGGCTTCGTCATCGTGACCATCAACGCGTGGAACCGGCTCAACGTCAGCTCGCGCACTCCGATTCCCCGATGAACCCGGCGCTGCGCCTCGTCAACCCCGCCGGTCTCTACGACCCGACGTCGAACGGCTACTCGCACGTCGCGGTCGTCGACTGCCCCGCCCGCCTCGTCTTCGTCGCCGGCCAGGGAGGCGAAGACGTCTCCGGCGCTCTCGCGGCGGACTTCGCGGGTCAGGTTCGCCGGGCGATCGAGAACCTGCGCACCGCGCTCGCCTGCGCCGATGCGCGCCTGGCCGATGTCGCGAAGCTCACGCTGCTCGTGGTCGACCACGACGCAGCGAAGCATGCGACGCTCGCGGCCGAGCTCACGCGAGCCTGGCAGGGCGCGGCCCTGCCCGCCTGCACACTCGTCCCGGTGGCGCGGCTCGCGCTCGATGGCATGCTCATCGAGCTCGACGCCGCGGCGGCGCCAGCGGGAGCCCCACGACCATGAGCCAGACCGACCCGGCCGAAGCCTTCGAGCGCCAGCGAGAGAGGCTCCTCGGCATCGCCTACCGCATTCTCGGTACGAGGGCCGACGCCGAAGACGCCGTGCAGGACACCTACGTCCGGTGGCAGGCCGCCGATCGCGGAGCGATCGCCGACCCCGGCGCGTGGCTCACCACGACCTGCACCCGCCGCTGCATCGACCTGCTGCAGTCGGCCCACCAGAGCCGGGTCGACTACGTCGGCGCTTGGCTGCCCGAGCCCCTCGAGACGCCGGACGAGAGCCCGCCAGACCAGGCCGAGCTGGCGACGTCGCTGACCACCGCCTTCCTGCTGCTGCTCGAGCGCCTCACCCCGAAGGAGCGGGCGGCGTATCTGCTCCACGAGATCTTCGAGGTGCCCTACCCCGAGGTCGCCCGCTCCCTCGACATGGAAGAGCCTGCCTGCCGGAAGCTCGTCTCGAGAGCGAAGGCGAACGTCGATCGGGCGAAGGTCCGGTACGTGCCGCCGCGCGGGCGGCAGGACGAGCTGCTCGCCGCATTCTCAGCGGCCGTCGTGCGCGGCGACGCCGCGGGGCTGGCGGCCGTGTTGTCTGCAGACATCCAGCTCGCGGTCGACAGCGGGGGGAAGGTCGCGGCGCTGCGCGAGGTGCTGCAGGGCAAAGAGCAAGTCGTCGACTTCGTCGCGCGGGCGCTCCGCGGCTATTGGTCGGGCGCCTGGCTCGAGGCCACCCCGCTCAACGGGCTCCGCGGCTTCGTGGTGCGCGAGAACGGAGGCGTCATCGCCACGGTCTCGTTCGCCTTCGACGAGGAAGACCGCGCGACGCGGGTCTTCATCGTGCGCAACCCCGAAAAGCTCGGCGGGCTCGCCGCGTCGAGTGCGGGGCGTTGCGTGGAGTTGACCGATGGTGTGGAGCCCGCGATCGAGCCACCACCCATCAAGCGTTGATGCTGATCAGCTCGGCAGCCACCTTGGCGGAATGTCCGGCCGCGTTCTCGATGATGGCAAAGCACGCCCCGTGAAAAGGCAGAGCCCATCGCCTGCTGAAGGTGGCAACCGGTCCTGGCCCGAAGTGCGCAGTGGGGCGGCTGGTGACCAGGGCCACTCACGGCGCTGGCCGCCGCATAGCGTCACTCCCGCGTGCCGCAGTTGCAGCGGCTTCATGCGCAAGGCGCGGGAAGCTCAGCGCGCGTTGGGAGCATTCGAGCGCAGAGACTGGGCCACGGCCGAAGCCGAAGCGCGCGACGCCGGCGCGGCTCGCCGACGTGCTGGTCGCGACGGTGCGCACTCCGGCGGCGCTGGGCGAATATTCGCGCGTGTTCGACCTCGGCGCGCGCGCGACCGCCACGAGCCTCACGGTGAGCGGGAGCCCGACCGAAGGCAGCGTGGCACTGAGCTACAGCGTGGCCCCGACCTCGGGCGTGTTCGGAGCGCCGATCGACCTGCGCTCGGTTCCCCTCGGCTCGGCGGTGACGCTGGGCCAGGCCGACGTGCGGTACGTCTTCACGCGGCTGCGCCTCGACGACACCTACTCGGCGGCGGCGAACGCCGATGCGCCGAACGCGCGCGACGTCACCTCGCTCTCGCTTGACTACAACTTGAACCCGGTGCTCGCGCCGCCGTCGTCGATGGTGCCGCCCGCAAGGCGCGGTCTCGTTCTCGTGCAGCGGCGGCTCGGGCACCGGCTACACCTACGCCGTCACCACCAACCCCTCGGGCGCGATGATCGTGGCGGCGAGCGGCGCGTACACCGCCGGCGCGACGGGCAACGTCATCGACACCGTCACGTGCACCGACTCGCTCGGGCTGCCCGCGACGGCGACGGTCGCCGTCGGGCCCGAGATCTCCATCTCGCCGCCGAGCGCCTCGCTCTCGCAGAACAGCTCCGGCGGCTCAATCGACGCGAACGGCCTGTTCACCGCGGGCGAGACGCCGAGCGTGACCGACACGGTGACGGTAACCGACTCGCTGATGAACTCGACGACCGCGATCGTGACCGTCACCGCGGGAGTGACGGTCGAGCCCGACAACCAGCCCGTCGGGCCGGCGCCCTGCCGCAGCTCACCGCGAAGGGCGGCAGTGGAGCCGGCTTCCAGTGGGAGGTCTCGACGAACGCGTCGGGCGGGAGCATCATCAACGGCGAAGGCGTGTACACGGCCGGCAGCGCCGCGCCGACCACCGACGTGGTGCGCGCGACCGACTCGCTCGGCAACTCGGGGACGGCGAGCATCTCGGTGCTCCCCGGAGGGCAGACGAACCAGCTTCCCTCCAGCAGCGGCCGCCGGTGTCCGGGTCCCGTGCGGCTGCAGCTCGGGCCCGCCGCCGGGGCTGCTCGGGCTCGCGCTGCTGGTGCTGCGCCGGCGCCGCACGAGGGTCACCTCGCTTGTCGGGGAAGCGGTCGGTCAGTCGCGCACGCTGGGGTTGCGCTCCTCGGCCTTGAGCTCCGGCGCGCCGGCGGCGCTGAGCTTCGCGTCGAGCTCCTTGAGAGCGACGATCAACCCCTGAGCCATCGCCTCGGCATCACCGAGCAGCTTCGTGCCCTCGTCGATGCCGGCAGCATTCTTCTCTGCGAGCGCCTGTTTCTTGAGCTCGACCGCCTTGACCAGGAGATCGCTGACCTCTCCCTGGCCTCGCCGAAGCGCGTCGAGGTCAGCCTGAAATGCCTCGCCGGCGCCGCCCAGACCCGTGATTCGGGTCTGCGCCTCCGAGAGCTCGAGACGGCCGAGGCTTCTGAACGCCCGGTCGTACGCCGTGGAATACGCGCGCAGAGTGTCCTCGATCGAGCGCTGAGGGCAGCCGGAGAGGATCAGGCCGGCACAGAACAGGGAGACGGCTCGCATCACCGAGAATGTATGCCGGATCTCCGAGGCGCGGTTCCACTTCGACTGCCTGCTCCTCGCGCAGAGGCAGCCCGCGAGGGTCGCTCACGGGCAGGTGACGGCAGCACCGCTCGAATCGATCACCTGCGCGCACGCGAAGTTGCTGCCGAGGCGAGTTCCATCGAGAACCGACTGCGTGATCCGCAACGGGTTGGAACTGGCCACGTTGAGGCCGACGGAAAAGCCGACGATGGAGGAGTTTCGGATGATGCCGCTCGGCGGCGAGGCCCCGGTGGCCCAGCTGACGCCCACCTGGCTGCCTGCGCCGGGCACCGTCGAGAGTGACACGTGCGTGTCGGTGAAGCGCAGCCCCGGAGAGCTGGCCGTCGACAGATCGAGCCCTCTGAAGATCGAACCGGTGACCGGCGCGGTGAGGTTCACGAGGCGGACGCGCAAACCGCTGACCGTACCGGTGCCTGAGCTGGTACCCATGAAGCCCTGCATCACGGGAGTCGTGTCGGTCTGGCTCGTGAGGTCGATCGAGATCCCACTGCACCCGGCACACTCACCCTGCAAGGACACGCCGCCCAGGCTGACGTTGGCCGTGCTCGAGACCGCGACGTGGGTGTCGTTCAGCTGGCCGCCGTTGAACAGCACGCCCAGGGCGATGCTGGCCGTATCGGACGCGAGGGCCACCTTCAGACCGCGAATCGTCGCGGTGCCCCGACAGTTCACGCCCGTGACCTGACTGGTGGTGGCGACGTTCGTTCCCGTCCCGACTGAGACGTCGGAGATCGTGCCGCCGTTGGTGAGCGCGACGAAGTCGCTCGGCTGCGACGTGCTCGCCGCAGTGACGTTGACGCCCTTCAGCACGGCCGCCGCGACGACGGGTCCAGCGGCGGCCGATCGATCGACGGTCAGATCGTGCAGCTCTTGAACGTTCACGAGAACGTACGCAGAAGTGCGCCCCCGAATCGTGGTGGCCGTCTTGCCCGCGCCACGAATCGTGGCGAGCGTGGCGAAGACCTGCAGCGTGCCGATGTCGTAGACACCGGGGTCGAGCAACACCTGCAGCGGAGACGCGCTCGTCGCGTAGACCAGCGCCAGGCCCGCCGCGACGTCGTCACCGTTGTGCGGTACGACGACCGTTCGCGCGAGGCCCAGCGTGCCGGTCGCACCGTTGCACACGAAGCTCGTGCCGCTCGCCGAAACGAGCCGCGTCCCCCCGGTCGCGCAGTTGGTGCCCGCGGCCTCCGGAAAGACAGTCACGGAGGCGCCGGCACTTCCCGCTCCACCGGGTGCACCGTTGCAGGCGTAGCTGGTGCCGCTCGCGGAGTCGAAGCGCGCGCCACCGTAGGTGCAGTTCACGCCGGCGTCTTCGAATGCGCTGACGACCGACTGCCCCGCGGTGCCTGGCGTCCCCGGAGAGCCCTGAGGCCCCGCGTCTCCGATGGCGCCCATCTCGCCGCGATCACCTCTGTCGCCTTTCTCACCCGCCACACCCATCGCGCCCATCGGCCCTGCAGCACCTTGAGCCGGCGTCGCCCTTCGAGCCGTTGCACGCCAGAGCCAGCATCGCCACCAAGCACGCGGTCGTTCGCATGCGAACGCTCCTACCTCACCGGCGGCGGTCAGCGAAGGGGAGGAAGCATGAACCGGGTGTGGCGGCCGGGCCCCGTGGCATCGGCGTTCGCCGAGGGCCCGGTGATGCGCTCGCCGCGGTGCTCGACTCCGGCCAGCGCTCATCGCCGGGGGCACCGATCAAGCCACCACCCGTCAAGCGTTGATCTGATCAGCTCGGCAGCGACCTTGGCGGAATGTCCGGCCGCGTTCTCGATGATGGCAAAGCACGCCCCGTGAAGGGCAGAGCCCATCGCCTGCTGAAGGTGGCAACCGGTCCTGGCCCGAAGTGCTGAAACCGCCCCCGTGTCGTGGCGCTCGAGATTGGGTCGGTCGACCAGGTGCCCATCCTCGACGCGCTTGTGGAGGTGAGCTTCGGCTGAGGCTTCGCTGGTCCACACGACGCCCGTGGTCCGGGCGGTCACGACTACGAGCGCGACGTCATGCCGATCCACGGCCCGGAGATACCATTTCCAAATCGACGCGGAGGGGCGCTCGATCCACCCGGCGCCTACGCACTCCGCGAGCAGCTCTTCGCCGCCGTGCAGCCCGCGTAAGTCGGCGGCGCCTCGCCCCTCGCCGCTGGTACAGCCGGCGGGCGACGGCCTTGATCGAGATCAGCTACTCCCAGGGCGTGCGCGGGCCGAACAGCCAGAACAGGAGCCCCGGGCTCCGCGACAGCGAGCGCACGTAGTGCACCAACGCCCAGCGGTCGGCCTCGTCAGGCAGGCTCTCGGCGTAAGAGGGCATCGGCGTGCCGTCGAGCCCGGTGACGAACGTGCGGTAGACGTCGCCCGGCGACGAGCCGCCCTTGTAGAGCCCGACGGTGAAGTCGGCCGGCGCGGTGCTCTCGCCCTCGTCGTTCACGGCGTGCGCCGCGGCGGGGCCGTCGCCGCGACCGAGCGGCCCGTGGCACTGTCCGCAGCCCATGCTGGCGTAGAGCTTCCGGCCGCGGTCGCGCAGCTGCGGCGTGTCGGCCGGCGGCTGCAGGTCCTCGACGGGCGGCACCAGCACCTCGACCGCTGCGGCCTCCTCGGGTGGGGCGAGCTGGAGCGCGTACGCCGAGACGGCGCGGAGATCTTCGGCCGTGAGAATCTTGCCGAACGCGGGCATCCACGTGCCGCGGATCCCCACCGACACGGTGCGCACGACGTCGCGCAAGAGCGGCCGGGCGCCCGAGGCCGTGCTGCGGAACTTGAAGGCACCGTTCACGAAGTCGCGAGGCCGAGGCTTCAGCTCGGCCGCCCCCGGGCCGTCACCCCCGCCGGTCAGGCCGTGGCACGACGCGCACGCGTCGCGGTACACCGCGCGCCCGCGAGCGAGGTCGGGCTCGGCTGCAGCGGCTGAAGAGGCGGCGAGCGCCGCGGCGATGATGGCGAGACGCATCAGAGGAACCCGTGAAGCTGGAAGATGAACGCGTCGCGCCGGTCCTCGACGCGCTGGGGAATGTCCTCGCGGAGCACGTAGGTCGCGCTGAGCCGGAGGAACGGCAGCGGGAACACCTCGAGCGTCAGCGCCAGCCGCGAGCGGTGATCCTGCGCGGTGTCGAGATCGGGGTCGTGGTAGCCGAACGCCACCCTCAACCCCACGCCGCGCACGATGAGGAAGTCCGCCTCCGCGTGCAGCGCGAGCTGCTTGAGCTGCTTCCGCGCTTCGCCCCGGGCCCGCTAGGTGTCGACGACGACGTCGGCCTCGGTCAACACGGTGAGCCGCCCCACGTTGACGGCCGCGAAGCCCCCGCCCACCTGGCGCACGAGGAGCCCCTCGGGGCCGGACGCATCGTTCCACGAGTACGACGCCCCGATGCGGCCCCACCTCGCGCGGACACCGATGGTCGCGGTGAGCTGCTTGCGCTCGTTCGTGTCGGTTCCGCCGAGGGTGCCGTTGCTCAGCGCGGCCGAGATGAACACCGGCCCCGGCTCGGCGCCGATCTCGACCCCCAGGTCCTGATTGCCGTAGTTGAAGCCCGTCACCTGGCGAATGAAGGCCTCGTCATCGGCGAGCCGCAGCCCGTACGGCAGCAAGATGCGCCCCGCCTTCGCGTAGCCGCCGAGCGGCAGGCCGTGCACCAGCAGCATCAGCTCGCGCGCCGACGCTCCTTCCGGCCCCAGCTTCTCGTCGAGATACACCGACAGGTAGCCCTTCACGAGCTCGAGCTCGCCATAGAGGTTCGCCACGGGCATGCGCAGGGTGTTCCCACCCGGAGCGTCGAGCCACTTCCCCTCGAAGTACGACCGCGCCCCCAGCGTCGTCACGTGCTGCACGCGCAGGTCGGCGCCCAGAGAGACGTAGTCGCCCAGGTTCGGAGCGACGAAGCCGAGCGGCACCGTATCGGGCGCCGGGCGCCAGGCCGGCAGCGCGACCTGCGAGTAGGTGGCGCCGAACGCGGTGCGCTTGCCGCCGCCGGTGCGGTTGGTGTGGCACTGGCTGCACGCAAAGCCCTCTCGCACCGCGAGGTGCGGCTCGGCCACGGCCGGCGCCGCGACGAGCAGCGCGAAGAGGGCCGCGGCGTACAGCTCAGTCCTTCGGGGCGCCGCGGGCGATCCACCCGCGCACCGCCTCGATCTTCTCGGCGGACAGGTACGGTGGCTCGTCGAGCGGCATGCGCTCGCCGACCCGGCGGGCATCGGTGGGGACAATCTTCACGTACAGGTAGCTGTCTTGGGGCGCGCCGGGCTTGACCCGCATCAACTCCGGCAGCTCGACGGAAGACACGCCCACGAGCTTGTCGTAGGCCTTGCTCGCCTCGAGCTGCAGCCCCTTCGGCGCGCTCGCGCCACGGTGGCAGTACACGGCGCACGTCTCGGTGAAGATGTGCCGCTGGATCCACGCGAACCGGGTGCGCTCATCCACCGCGCCTCCATCGTGTGCGCCGCCATCGCCTGCGCCGCCGCCCCCGTCGAAGCCGCCGTCCGCTGCAGGCGCTCCGCCGTCGGAGCCGGCGTCGGCTCGCAGCGGCTTGCCCTCCGCATCCAGGCCTTCGCCCGTGCCGGCACACCCGCCGAGGAGCACCCACGCAGCCAGCAGAGCCGCACGCTCCATGAACGCGCAGTTGAAGGCGGCTGAGGCAGGCCCTCCTTGACGCGCGTCAAGGCAACCGGCGCCGCGCTCGCTCAAGGTGCCGGTCCCGATGAAGACGCTCATTGCACTGGTCCACCTGTGGGCGAGCACGGCCCACGCCGGCGGCACCATCGCCGGCACGGTGTCGTTCAGCGGCGCGGCGCCGAAGCACAAGGCGCTCGACCGCAAGGCCGACCCCTACTGTGCCGGCACCAACGTGGCCGACCCGACCGTGACGGTCTCGAAAGACGGCAAGGGGCTCGCGAACGTCGTCGTTCGCATCAAGGTGGGCGCCCCCGCAGCCGCGCCCCCTGCCGAGCCGCTCACCATCGATCAGCAGGGCTGCATGTACACGCCTCGGGTGCAGGGCGGCGTCCTCGGGCAGAAGGTACAGGTCAAGAACGGCGACGGCACGCTGCACAACGTGCACGGCTACAACGGCACGAAGACGGTGTTCAACCAGGCACAGCCGCCGGGCTCGAAGCCGCTCCTCAAGGAGCTCAAGAAGACCGAGGTGCTGACCGTGAAGTGCGACGTCCACGCGTGGATGGCGGCGTACGTCGTGCTGAGCTCCAACACGTTCTTCGCGACCACGAGCGCCGACGGCACGTTCGCCATCAACGACGTCCCACCGGGCCGCTACACCGTCGAGGCCTGGCACGAGAAGCTCGGCACCCGGTCAGCCGAGATCACGGTGGAGGAAGGCAAGGCCGTCGACCCGAAGCTGGCCTTCCAGGGTTGACGCTCCTCGGCGCCGAAGGAAACGGGCGGCGCCGAGGCGTGAGGCCGCGCGGCGGATCCTCGGGACCGCCGCGCGGCCCGCGTACTTCTCGTGATCCGGCTTGACGCAGATCAAGCTCCCGCAGGTGCGACCGGTGGAGATTGCCGCGAATGACCGCAGACGCGACGACGGCCCCAGCGGTCACGCGGCACGCGCTGGCGCGGCCGCTCTGGCTACGGCTCGAGCCCGAGTGGGCGGCAGAGGTCGTGCGCCTCCTGCTCCCGCGCTCGCCCGGCGCCGCGGCCGAATACGCGCTCGGGGCCGACCCGCTGTACCGCCTGCCTCCGGACGATCGGCCGGCGGCATTCGCGCAGCTCGACGCCCTCTGGGTCGAGCGCCTCGGCTCGGGCGGCATCCTGCGCGATGCGGTTGCGCCCTTCGCCACCGAGCTCGGCCGCCGGCTGCTGTGCGTGCTTCGCCCGGCCGCGCAGCTCGAGGAGGGCGCGGATCTCGGCCGGTACGACGACGCGCCGGCGGTGAGGCTGGTTCTCTCGCCCCGGCGCATGCTCGAGCCCGAGCCAGCGCTCGCCTTCTGCACCCACGAGGTCGCGCACGTCGCCGACATGCTCGACGCCTCGTTCGGCTACGACCCTCACCGCCCGCTGCCGGGTGCGACCCGGCCCGAGCGGGAGCTGGCTCGCGAGCGCTTCCGCGTGCTGTGGGGCGCGAGCATCGACGGCCGCCTGCGCGCGCGCGGCCTGCCCGCGCTGCTGAGCTCCGAAGGCTGGCATGCGCTCGCACGCCGTGCGTTTCCGAAGGGCCCGCCCGCCGGGCTCATCGACGCGCTCTCGCGCGGGGGCCGGCCTCCCCACGACGAGCTGCTCGCGCGCTGCACGTGCGAGCACGGCCCCGCCCCCGGCCAGCCCTGCCCGCTCTGCAGATTTCCCACCCACGCGTGGGCCAGCGAGGCCCAGGTGGCCGCCGCCGCGGCCCGCATCGCGATCGACTTTCCACGCTGGGCTCCGGCCGACGGCGCATGCGCCCAGTGCCTCGAGTGCTACCGATGAAGCGCCGCACGCTGCTCCAGTACCTCGCGGCCTCCGGGGCGCTCGCGGGCTCACCGCTGGGCTTCGCGTTTCAGGCGCTGGGCCCCACCGTCGAGATCGACAACCCGCTGAAGGCGTACCCGCCGCGTGCGTGGGAGAAGACGTACCTCGACCAATACCGGTACGACTCGTCATTCACCTGGGTCTGCTCGCCGAACTGTACGCACGCCTGCCGCATGCGCGCGTTCGTGCGCAACGGCGTGATGCTGCGCTCCGAGCAGAACTACGACAGCCACAAGGTCAAGGACCTCTACGGCAACTCGGCGACCGCGGCGTGGAACCCGCGGGGCTGCGCGAACGGCTTCACCTTCCAGCGCCGGGTCTACGGCCCCAACCGGCTTCGCTACCCCGTCGTTCGCAAGGGCTGGAAGCAGTGGGCCGACGACGGCTTCCCCGAGCTGACCCCCGAGAACCACTCGAAGTACAAGTTCGACGCGCGCGGGCAGGACGAGCTCGTGCGCGTCACCTTCGACGAGGCCCACACGTACGTCGCGAAGGGCCTCGTGCACATCGCCGCGAAGTACTCCGGCGACGAGGGCAAGCAGCGGCTGCTCGCGCAGGGCTACGGCGAAGAGATGCTCCACCACTGGGAGGGCGCCGGCACCCGCACCATCAAGTGCCGCGGCGGCATGGGCCTGCTCGGGGTGATGGGCAAATACGGCATGTACCGGTTCTGCAACGCTCTCGCGTACCTCGACCAGCACCTGCGCAAGGTGCCGGACGCCGGCGCGAAGGCGGGCCGCCTCTGGTCGAACTACACGTGGCACGGCGACCAGGCGCCCGGTCACCCGTTCGTTCACGGCCTCCAGGCCAGCGACTGCGACCTGAGCGACTTCCGCACCACGAAGTTCCACCTGCACATCGGCAAGAACCTCATCGAGAACAAGCGGGCCGACAACCACTTCTTCACCGAGTGCATGGAGCGCGGCGCGAAGATCTGCGTCATCGCCCCCGAATATTCGCCGCCCGCGAGCAAGGCCGACTACTGGATCCCCATTCGCCCCAACAGCGACACCGCGCTGCTCCTCGGCGTCACGAAGCTGATGATCGATCGCGGCGGCTACGACGCGGCGTTCGTCAAGCGCTTCACCGACCTCCCGCTGCTGGTGCGCAAGGACAACCTGCGCCGCCTGCGCGCCGCCGAGCTCTTCGAGGGCTACCGCCCCGAGGACTTGAGCCGCGGCGCGTCGGCACGGCTGTGGCGCTTCTCGGACGACCAGCGCAGGCGGCTCGGCGACTTCGTCGTCTTCGACGAGCGCTCGAAGAGCTTCAAGGCGGTCACCCGCGACGACGTCGGAGACAAGCTGGTGCAGAAGGGCATCGACCCCGCCCTCGAAGGGAGCTGGACCGTGACGCTCGCCGGCGGCAAGCCGGTCGAGCTCATCACCCTGTTCAGCGCCTACAAGGACGTGCACCTCAAGGACTACGACCTCGACGCGGTCTGCGAGATGACCTCGGCCCCAAGGGACCTGGTGCTGCGCCTCGCGAACGATCTCGCGACCATCAAGCCCGCCTGCATTCACACCGGCGAGGGCATCAACCACTGGTTCCACGCCACCGAGGTCAACCGCGCGACGTACCTCCCGCTGATGCTGACCGGGAACATCGGCCGCCCCGGCGCGGGCGGCCACACCTGGGCCGGCAACTACAAGTCGGCGCTGTTCCAGGGCAGCGCCGAGACCGGCCCGGGCCTCAAGGGCTGGGTCGCGGAAGATCCGTTCCACCTGAACCTCGACCCGAAGGCCGACGGAAAGGACATTCGGACACACGCGCACACCGCCGACGAGGAGCCGGCGTACTGGAACTACGGCGACAAGCCGCTGGTGGTGAACACGCCGAAGTACGGGAAGCGGTCGTTCACCGGCCAGACCCACCTGCCGACGCCGACGAAGGCGATCTGGTTCACCAACGTGAACCTCATCAACAACGCGAAGTGGGCGTACGAGATGATCAAGAACGTCGACCCGAAGATCGAGCTCATCGTCGCGACGGACATCGAGCTGAACGCCTCGGTCGAGTACTCCGACGTCGCGTTCCCCGCGACCTGCTGGACCGAGTTCCAGACCCCGGAGATCACCGGCAGCTGCTCGAACCCCTTCCTCCAGATCTGGAAGGGCGGAATGAAGCCCGTCTACGAGGCGAAGGACGATCTGAGCATCCTCGCCGACCAGGCGAAGAAGCTCGGTGAGCTCATCGGCGACTCCCGCTTCACCGACTACTTCAAGTTCGTGCACGAAGGGCGGCCCGAGGTCTACATCCAGCGGCTCCTCGACGCCTCCACCACCACGCGCGGCTACCGCTACGCCGACATCATGGCCGGCAGGTACGGGGAGCCCGGCGCGGCGCTGTTCCTCTTCCGCACCTACCCGCGCGTGCCCTTCTACGAGCAGATCACCGAGAGCCTGCCGTTCTTCACACCGACCGGCCGCCTGCAGGCCTACAACGACGAGCCCGAGGTCATCGAGTACGGCGAGAACTTCGTCGTCCACCGCGAGGGCCCCGAGGCGACGCCGTACCTGCCGAACGTGATCGTGTCGAGCAACCCGCTCGTTCGACCCGACGACTACGGCATCCCCACCGATCACCTCGGCGTCGACGAGCGCCAGATCCGCAACGTGAAGCTCCCCTGGTCGAAGGTCAAGACCACGAAGAACCCGCTCTGGGAGAAGGGCTTCCGGTTCTTCTGCCTCACCCCGAAGACCCGGCACGCCACCCACAGCCAGTGGCAGGTCGTCGACTGGCAGCTCATCTGGAACAACCCGTTCGGCGACCCGCACCGCACCGACCAGCGCTCGCCCGGGGTCGGCGAGCACTCCTTGAGCATGAGCCCCGAGGCGGCCCGCGACCTCGGCCTCGACGAGGGCGACTACGTCTACGTCGACGCGAACCCCGCCGACCGCCCCTACGTCGGCTGGAAGCCGCACGACCCCTTCTACCGCGTCGCCCGCCTCATGCTGCGCCTCAAGCTCAACCCCGGCTACCCATACGACGTAGTGATGATGAAGCACGCCCCGTGGATCGCGACCGAGCGGAGCGTCAAGGCGCACGAGACCCGGCCCGACGGGCGCGCCGTCAGCGAAGGCACCAGCTACCAGGCGATGTTCCGCTACGGCTCCCAGCAGTCGATTACGCGCGGCTGGCTGATGCCGATGCACCAGCTCGACAGCCTCTTCCACAAGGCGAAGGGCACCATGGGCTTCATCTTCGGCGGCGAGGCCGACAACCACGCCGTCAACACGACCCCGAAAGAGACCCTCGTCCGCATCACGAAGGCCGAGAGCGGCGGCCTCGGCGGCAAGGGCCCCTGGGAGCCCACGCGCAGCGGCTTCACGCCCCGCGCCGAGTCCCCCGACATGCAGGCGTACCTCGAAGGCCGGCTCACCACCGTGAAGAAGGGCTGACGAGACGATGCCCCGAGACGAAGCCGGCGTCGAAGACCCGAACGAGCTCGTCGGCGTCGCGCTCGCCGCAAGCGACGCAGATGAGGCGCTGATGGCCGGGTGCATCGTCGAAGAGTTCCTGCGTCTGGGCCTGGCGCCCGAGCAGGTGCTCCAGCTGTTCCGAAACCCCTCCTACGGGCTCACCCACGCCATCTGGGCCCGGCACGGCGAGGCGTGGGTCCGGCGGCTGGTGGACTGCGCCGACGCCGACTGGAGGGCGCGCACGTGCCGACCGTGAAGAACTGGCAGCTCGGGCGCGAGATGCACTACCCGTACGACGCGGCCTGGCCGAAGCGTCAGCTCGCCTTCGTCTTCAATACCAACCGCTGCATCGCCTGCCAGACCTGCACCATGGCCTGCAAGTCGACCTGGACGTTCTCGAAGGGCCAGGAGCACATGTGGTGGAACAACGTCGAGACCAAACCGTACGGCGGCTACCCGCAGGGGTGGGACGTGAAGCTCCTCGCGATGCTGGAGAAAGAGAACCCCGGCCGGCAGGTCTGGCGCGACGGCACGTTCACCGGGAAGACGGTGTTCGAGGCGGCGCGCGACCGTGCCGGCGAGCAGCCGCAGCGGGCGCTCGGCTACCTGCCCTCCGACGACGAGTGGCGCTACCCGAACACCGGCGAAGACGTCGCGGTCGCTCCGAAGGGCGCACCGGGCAAGGCGCACGCGACGGGCGTCGCGCTCTCGGCGGGCAGCCCCGCGCACCAGACCTGGTTCTTCTACCTCCAGCGGCTCTGCAACCACTGCAGCTACCCCGCCTGCCTCGCCGCGTGCCCGCGCAAGGCCATCTACAAGCGGCCCGAAGACGGCATCGTGCTCATCGATCAGGAACGCTGCCGCGGCTACCGCAAGTGCATGGAGGCCTGCCCATACAAGAAGCCGATGTATCGGAGCACCACGCGCACCGCCGAGAAGTGCATCGGCTGCTACCCGCGCGTGACCGGCAAGGAGCCGCTCACCGGGGGCGCTCCCACCGAGGCCCGCTGCATGACGAGCTGCGTGGGCAAGATCCGCCTGCAGGGGCTCGTCGAGATCGGCCCCGACGGCCGCTGGAAGGAAGATCGCAACAACCCGCTCTACTTCCTCGTTCACGTCGCGAAGGTCGCGCTGCCGCTCTACCCTCAGTTCGGCACGCAGCCGAACGGTTACTACATCCCTCCGCGCTGGGTGCCGCGCGCCTACCTCGAGCAGATGTTCGGGCCCGGCGTCGCCGAGGCGATCGACGCGTACCAGGCGCCTTCGCGAGAGCTGCTCGCGGTGCTGTCGCTCTTCCGCGCCACGCAGAAGATCATCTTCCGGTACGAGGTGAAGGCAGGGAAGAAGGTCTACGAGACCACCGCGAACGGCAAGCAGTGGGAGCTGTTCGACGACACCGCCATCGCCTACGGCCACGACGGCAGAGAGATCGCCCGCACCACCGTCGAAGAGCCGTTCTTCGTCCGGCCCGAGGCGCACTCGAATGGCATCTGACGCCCGCCGTGGCGCCGCGCGCTCCCGGCTCTACGGGCTGGCCTCGCGCCTCCTCCTGCCGCCCAGCCCCGAGCTGTTCGAGGGCCTCCAGTCGGGGGCGCTCTTCGCCGAGGCGAGCGCCGAGGCGCGGGCTCTCGGCTCGCGGAAGGTGACGCGAGCGCTCGCCGCAGTGGCGAAGGCCTGGGCACGGCATCGCCCCGAGCGCCTCGGTGAGCTGGAGGCCCAGTTCGAGCGTGCCTACGGCCAGGCCGCGGGGCGCGATCGCCCCGTCTACGAGCTCCAATACGGCGGCACGTCGGACTTCGGCACGCCTCAGGCCCTCGCCGACGTGGGCGGCTACTACGCTGCCTTCTCGCTGCGGCAGCACGAGCACGAACGCTGCGACCACGTCGGCGTCGAGGCCGAGTTCATGGCCTACCTCTGCTACCTCGAGGCGTGGGCGCACGCGAACGGCCTCGCGGAGCAACGCGAGACCGCCGCACGGGCCGTGCGCGGCTTTCTCCACGAGCACCTCTCTGCCTTCACCAGCGCCTTCTGGCAGCGCGTGCGCACGACGGCCGAGCCCTCGGCCCACCGAGAGGCCGCGGGGCTGCTCTCGGCGCTGGTCGACGAGCACTGCACGAGGCTCCGCGTCGCCCGGCGCGAGCGGCGCTATGTCGAGCTCGCGGCGCTGCTCCTGGTGCTGCTCACTCCGGTCGCCGCCCTGGCCGGCGACGGCAAGGCCCTCTTCGAGTCGCGCTGCGCGACGTGCCACGGGTCGAAGGGCGACGGCCAGGGCATCGCTGCGTACCTGCTGAACCCAAAGCCGAGGGATCTCACCCAGGGCACGTTCCGGCTGCGCTCGACTCCCACCGGCACGCTGCCCACCGACGACGATCTGCTCCGCACCATCACCGAGGGCATTCCCGGCACCGCGATGCCGCCTGCCGCCGATCTGAGCGAAGCCGAGCGGCGCTCGCTGGTGGCGCACGTGAAGCAGCTGGCGCCCGGGTTCGATGTGGAGGGCCCCGGCACGCCGATCCGCATCGGCGCCGCTCCCGCGCCGACGCCCGCGCGCGGGGCGCAAGGGCGGCAGCTCTACCAGAAGCTGCAGTGCTCGAAGTGCCACGGCGAGCAAGGCAAGGGCGACGGGCCCTCCGCTGCGGCGCTGAGAGACGACGACGGGCTTCCGAGCCGGCCGCACGACTTCACCCGCCCCGGGGGCATGAAGGGCGGCGCGTCGGCCGCGGACGTCTACCGCACCTTCACGACGGGGCTCGACGGCACTCCGATGCCCGCCTTCGCCGACGCGCTCTCCGACGACGAGCGGTGGAGCCTCGCCTTCTTCGTGCTCTCGCTCAGCGCTCGCGCCGAGCCCGCACCGCAGACGGTCACGCGCCTCGCGGTCGCGGACGTGGCCGAGCTCCCCAAGGGGCCCGAGGCCCCCGAATGGAGCTCGGTCGCCGGAGCACGCGTCGCGCTCCGTCCGCTCTGGGCGAATGCTTCAGGGCCCGACACGCTCGTCGTGCGCGCAGCCTCGGACGGCAGAGGGCTCGCGCTGCTGCTCGAGTGGGAAGACCCCACCGCCGATGTGCAGGGCGCGCGCGCCGAGCAGTTCACCGATGGCGTCGCCGTGCAGTTCCCGGTCGGTGGCGGCAAGCCGTTCTTCGGCATGGGTGAGCGAGGCCGGCCGGTGAACATCTGGCACTGGCGCCCCGATGAAGAGCTCGCCGAGCTCAACGCGACCGCGCCCGGCACGCTCACTCCGCAGAAGCCGGGGCAGCCCCAGGCCCGCGGCGCCGGCGTGTGGACGTACGGCCGCTGGCGCGTCGCGATCTGGCGGGCGCTGTCGACGGGCCAGCCGAACGACGCTCAGCTCGGCGGCAGGCGCTCGGTGCCCATCGCGTTCGCGGTGTGGAACGGCGCCGGGGGCGACCGCAACGGCCAGAAGCGCGTGTCGTTCTGGCTCGACCTGGACTTCGGCGTGGCCCGATGAAGCACCTCCACCCCGCGGTGCCCGTCGAGGTCCAGCGGCGGACGCTCGCCGCCATCGACGATCGCGTACGCGTCGCGGCGCTCGCCGGCGTCAACCCGGTCGTCGAGGTCGATCTCGATCTCACGAGCCTCATGCCCGACGAGCGCACCGAGACGGCGCTGCTCGCCCTCGCCCATGCGCACCAGATCCCCGAGCTGTTCCGGCTCGCCGCGTTTCCGATGCTGCCGGGCTACACGGCCGAGGCCTGGGCCGACTTCCTCGAGCTCACCGGACTGGGCGCCAGGTACTCCGCGCTGCGGAAGCTCCGCTCGCTCGACACCGAGGTCTTCTGGGACGAGGCCACGCTCCACACCGATCGCGTCACGCCGGGGTTCAAGAGCTTCATCAAGCGCGTCGAAGCGCTCGGCGGCGTCGTGGTCCTGAGCTCCCACCGGTGGCACCGCTGTGCGGAGGAGGCCACGCACCGCGCGTTCGCGACGGGCGGGCTCGCGTCTCTGGCGCTGCTCGTCGGCGAGCCTGAATTGAGCGATGCCGAGAACCGGCGCCGCCACCAGGTCGAGATTCGCGCCCGGTACGGCCGCGTGGTGGCCGTCATCGACGACGAGAAGACCCACCGCGACGTCGCGCTCGCGGCCGCGTGGCCGGGGGCAGTCGGCGTCGCGGTCGCGCTGCCGATGTACAGCGCCGCGCGCGAGACGGCTCAGTGTCCGTTGCGGATCTCGACCTTCGAACCGTGACGCGTCACGCCGGCGGCAGCAGCACGCGAAACGTGCTGCCCCGCCCCACGATCGACTCGACCTGAATTTCGCCGCCGTGCTGCGTGACGATGCGGTGAGAGATGGCGAGGCTCAGCCCGGTGCCGGCGCCGGCCGTCTTGGTGGTGAAGAAAGGCACGAACAGCCGCGCGGTCACGTCGGCGGCCATGCCGTTCCCGGTGTCCAACACCTCTCCGCGCACCCGCCCCGACCCGTCGAGTCCGGTGCGCACGGTCAGCCGGTGCTCCAAGGCCCCGCCCTCCGGCATCGCCTCGGCGGCGTTGATGATGAGGCTCAGGAACACCTGACCCAGCTCGGCCTCTGTTCCCAGCACCGGTGGAACGGGCTGGAAGTCGGTCTCGACCCGAGCGCGGCCCCTGAGCAGCGCCCCGCCAAGGCGCAGCGAGGCCTGCAGGACCTTCACGAGATCGACGGGGGCGCGCGCGCCGTGGCCCCGCGCCAGCCGCATGAGGTCGCGCGTGATCTCGCTCATGCGCCGGGCCGCCTCGAGCGCGTCGGCTGCGCCCTGGGCCACGAAGGCCAGGTCCACTGGCTCGCCGCGCTGCACGCGCCGCAGGTCGTCGAGGAGCATCTCGAGGTTCGGCAGCAGGGCCGCGAGCGGGTTGTTGAGCTCGTGCGCGAGGCCGGCGGCGAGCACGCCGAGCGAGGCGAGCCGGTCGGTCACCACCAGCTGCTCCTGGGCGAGCCGCTGCTCCGTCGCGTCCGCCGCCAGGCCGCGAATGCGTGCCGGTTCACCGGCCGGCCCGAGCTCCACGAAGCCACGGAGGTCGAGCCAGCGCCACGCACCATCTGCTCGCCGCACGCGCACCGACAGCTCGAGCGCGCCCGCTCCGCCTCGGGTCCGTCCAACCGCCTCGTGGAGCGGGCCGCGGTCTTCGGGGTGAATCACCTCCTCGAGGCCGGTCAGCGGCAGCGCGGTACACGCGAAGCCGGCCACGGCAGCCAGCTCGGACGAGAAGGCGCACTGGCCGGTGACGAGGTCGAGCTCCCAGGTTCCGACCTGCGTGAGCCGCATCAGCGAGCGGGTGCGCTCCTCGCGCTGCTGAGCCTCGCGGGCAATCCGCCGATGCTCCGTGACGTCCCGCACCGAAGCCGCGATCATGCGCCGGCCCTCGAGCTGAACGAGACTCAGCGAGATCTCCACGGGCACCCGCTCGCCCGTGCTCCGCAGCGCGTCGAGCGTCCTTGCCTTGCCCATGGGCCCCCGGCGCGGAGCGCGAAAGTAGTCGGCGATTCGCGCGCCGTGCGCGGCGACCGCCTCTGGCGGAAGCAGCCCGTCCAACGGCCGGCCGATGAGCTCCTCGCGGCGGTACCCGAAGAGCTCTGCCGCCGCCTCGTTCATCGCGCGAATGAGCCCCGCCTCGTCCACGACGAGCAGCGCGTCGGGGAAGACTTCGATGAGTCCCAGGCCCAAGCCGCAGCAGTCCTGCAACCCGGGCGCCGCGAGGCCCCCCGGGAGAATGTTCGCCCCGGCGCGCAAAAACCTGCGTCGAGGGGCCAGCGCCCGCAGAATCTGCGCCTCTCGCTGCCTCACAGCTCGAGGTCGACGCCGAGCCCGACGAGCCACGCGTGCCTCGTGCGCAGCGCCGGGTAGTCGGGGTACAGGTTCCACATGCGCCCGAACGAGCCGACGACGCGCACCGGCCCCACCGCCCACTCGAGGTGGAGCTGCGCGCGCGCGTTCCACAGCCGCGACAGCTCGGCGTCACCGGTGCGCACCGCGGGCACGCCGCCCTCGTAACGCGCGCGGTAGAACGACGCTGCGCTCTGCGCCGTGCCGCGGGCCTCGCAGCGGAGCAGCAGCCGGCCGTCGAACAGCTCGAACGCGGCCGAGAGATCCGCGGTGTGCGCGGTCACGCCCCAGGTGTCGGCCGAGAAGCGGTAGCCACCGTGCAGCCCCGCGCCCTGGTGAAACGACCAGCTCGCCCGCAGCGCCGCCGCGATCTGAAGTCGCGACGACGGGTGCCGCTCGGGCAGCGCGACGCGGTCGCCATCGCCGAGCTCGACGCCGACGGAGCGATACGGGTTGGCGAGGCACCCGATGGTCTCGCCGCAGCGCCACGCCGTACCGGTGGCCAGCGCGCTCCACACGAGCCTCGGCGTCGCGATCTGCGTCCAGCCGAGATCCACGCGGTGGCCGACGCCCCACTCGGCGAAGCCGGGCTGGTCGACGCGACGATTCGACTCCAACAAGAGCTGGTAGCGCGCGGTCGCGCGCACCATGCGCTCGACGAGCTCCTGCGTGAAGCCGACGGAGGGGCCGTGCACCGAGTGGTCGGGCTCGAGGCTGACCGCGTAGCCCGCCGACACCTCCGTCTCGGGCGAGATGGCGTGGCTGCCCGAAGCCGCGAGCTGGTGCCGCACCTCGGTGAAGGGGCTCGCCGCCGACACCACGTCGGCCACGAGCGCGGGCGACGCGCCGGTCACCACGTCCGCCGCGTAGGCCGCGCCGAGGCGCGTGTTCTTCACCTGCACCTCGTCACGCACCGCCGGCGACACGACCGTCAACCGCGAATCCGTGTAGACGTGCACGCGCGACGACGCCTTGTTCGAGAGCCGCGGCGCTCCGCACGCGAGCACCGCCACCGCGAGCGCCATCACCGGCAGCCGCACGACGCATTCTCTCCGGCGCTCGCGCCCAACGCGGCCTCGCGCAGCTCTTCGACGTGGCCGTCGAACGCGCCATCGAGCGCCGGCTTGGCCTGCATCGCGCGCTGCATCAGCCGGCCGCGCTGCACCGCCGACACCGTGGTGCACGACTCTGCCAGCAGCACGGCGGCGGCGGCGAGCACGCGCAGCGTCACCGGCCGCCTCCTTCGAACGCCGCCTCGACCCAGGCCAGCAGCGCCCGGTAGCCGTAATCGTCTCTCTCCGCGAACACCTCGACGCCTGCGTGGCCGCCTCCTCCCGCGCGCGCCGACAGCGGCTTCAGCAGCAGGCGTACCCGCTCGGGTTCGCTGGCGCCTTCGACGAACACCGACGCCTGGCGGAAGTTGTGACGCAGCTCGCGCTCGCTGAGCGGCGCGTCGAGCCAGAGCGCGCCCGGCTCCAGCCGGAACCGGTGCACCGCGTAGAGCGACAGCGGGCGCGCGGCGTTGCCGTGGCACGACGGGTTCGCGCAGCGTCCCTCGAGCACCGGCTGCGCCAGCGCGACGAAGTCGTCGAGGCTCCCGGCCCCGGGCTCTGGCGCGCCTTCGCCCGAGCCGGCGCAGGCCGCGAGCAGGGCGGCGAGCAGCGAGCGCTTCACGGGGTACCCTCGAAGGTCGCGCCCAGCTCGATCCACCGCACGAGGGTGAGCAGCTCGCCGGCGGTCAGCTCCGCGGCGCCCTTCGCGGCGAGGTGCGGCGCCGCGGGCGTGCTGCGTGGCGCGTCGAGCTCTCGGCCCGTGAGCAGCTCGATGAGCGGGCTCGCGCGTGCGCGAGCGTCGCCGTCGTCGACCCAGCGCCCCTCGACCAGGGCCTCGTACGCGCGGCTGAAGCGCCGGCCCGCACCGGCCCCCAGATCGACACCGCCCGCCGGCGCCGCGCCGGCGTGGCACGCGCCGCAGCGGCGATCGAAGATCGGCTGCACGTCGCGCACGAAGTCGACCTCGATGCGGCTCTGCGCGCCCAGCACGGCCGGGCTCCTCGGCCGCCGCGGATCCTGCCCCTCGAACCGCGCGAGCGAGAGCGACGCCCCGGAGATGGTGTCGAGCGGCTCCTGTGCGGGGGGAAGCGCCGAGCCGCCCGCGTCGCCGTGACAGGCGGCGCAGCGCGAGCCGTAGCGCCGCCCGCCGCTCACTGCCGCGAGTCCCTGGGTAAGCACCTGGCCGGGCAACGCGTAGTACCAGCGGTTGTGCATCACGCCGATGGCCATGCCGGACGCGTCGAGCGCCTGGACCCGGAAGGGCACGCCGGCCGGCACCCGCGCCTGGAAGCTCCCGTCGGCCTCGACCGGCAGCTCCGCGAGGGCGCGCGCCGGCCCGTGAACACCCGCCGCGGCGACCGCCCGCGAGGCAGGTGACCGCGGCAGGTGCTCGACGAGCCGCACGAAGCGTACGCCCTCCAGCGGCCGCTTGGTCCCCGACGGCGACAGGTTCGCCAGCAGCGCGTCGATCATCGGCAGGCCCTGGTGCCGGAACACCGCGGTCTCCTCGCCGCTCTGGGGCAGCGCCTCCCCGTCTTCGCGCACCGGCGCACGCAGCGCGACGGGCTCCGGGTCACTGAAGGCGACCCCCGGCTCGTCGAGCAGCACCACCTCGCGCGAAATGACCGGGCCGCCCGCCCGTTCGGCGAGCTCGAGCAGCTCGATGCGCGTCGACAGCGTGCCCCCGTCGAGCCCCCCATACACGTGCGCGGCGAGGAGCCTGCCGTCGGGCAGCGGAGCCGGGTCTCGCCACGAACCGTCGAGCGGGAGCAGCACCATCGGCGGCTCGTAGCGCTCGAGCGCCGGCTGGCTCGCGGCAGATCGCTCGTTGATCTCCGGCCCGAAGTTCCTCTCGATGATGGCCAGCTTCCCCGCGTGCCCCGGCGCCGGCAGCTGCCCCACCGTCGCGACGTAGCGCCCGTCGGGCAGCTCACGCAGGTCGAAGACGAAGTCCGCGATCGGCGTGATGCCGAAGTGCTGGTGGTACTCGGTGCGCTGGCTCGGAGGAAACCGGAAGATGTGCGCGCGCGCCTGGGCGGGCAGCGCGTCGCGCAGCACGCTGAACGACACCTCGCCCCCCGCCTCGTCGCCGACGTCGAGGAACGCCGGCTTGCGCTCGACGTGGGGCGTATACGTCCACCGGCGGAGCGCGAGCGTCTGCACGTCCAGCGAGTAGAGCTCTGCGTCGAGCAGCCGGCCCTGGTCCGCGACGTGGCCGGCGCGCGTCGAGGCGAACCACACCGTGTCGCCGGGCCCGAAGGTGGGGTCGCGATCCGTGGCCAGGCCGCCGCCGGGCAGCGCTGCGTTGCCGAACGTGAGTTGCCGCGCCGCGCGTGAGCCGAGCTCCAGCAGCCAGAGGTGATGCCCCTCGCCGGCGTGCCGGCGCATGGCGAAGACGACGCGCCGTCCGTCGCGAGACACGGCAGGGTCTCGTACGTCGGCCGGGCCGCCCGGGTGCAGGTGCGCCGTCAGGTTCTCCAGCGACACGACCGGAAGCTCCGGACCCTCGACGGTCGCGAGGTACAGGTCGCTTCCGGGCGCGAACGTGTCGAGCTCGAAGGCGTGGCTCGCCGGCACCGGTCCCCGCACCACGACGAAGCCGGACATCGGGAGCTCCCCCGCCGCGGCGCAGTCGCCGCCGGTCCGGGCGCGCCGCTCCGCGCAGATCCACTCGAGGAGCGCGGTGGCGCCCCCGCCCGGGTTCCCGGCGAAGAAGTCGAAGTTGAGCCCCTTGTGCAGGATGCCCGGGCCGAGAGGCTGCGCCTTGCGCAGCACCCGCGACTGCGTGGCCCAGCCGTCGAGCGAGGCCATCGCGAGGGTCGCCTCGTAGTTCTTGCGGGTCGCGCTGACGGGGAAACGGCCCTCGTAGCCGGGATCCAGATGGTACGGCGTTCCGCCCGCCTCGGCGCCGTGGCAGCGCGCGGTGAAGCAGGTGCCCTCGACCAGCACCGGCTGCACCGTCGCCGCGAACACCTGCTCGAGCTCCGAGAGCGGCGGAGGATCTTCGCCGCCCGCGCGCTCGAGCGCGATCCACTCGGCGAGGGCGCGATACTCCGGCCCCTCGGGGGCCGCGAAGCTCGCGCCGCCCAGGTGCCCCAGCCCGCCGCGCTCTACGGACAGCGGCTTGCGCAGCAGGGTCGAGAACCCCGGCTCCTCCTGCGTGTCGATGCGCCGCTTCGCGGCCCCGTACGCCGCGGGCGGGTCGGCGATGCGGCCGGCCGCGTCGAGTCGGAAGAACAGCTGGCTCCAGTCGATCACCTCGCCGCGCGCCTCGGCGTCGGGCGCCACCCCGTGGCACGCCGTGGCCGCGCAGCTTCGCTCGAGCACGGGCAGAGAGCGCGCGCGGAAGACGGCGAACGGCTCGCCCGCCGGCGCACAGGCGGCCACGGCGAGCGCACACGACATGGCGATCAAGGCCTTCATAGCGAGCGCAGGAACGCGATCAAGGCCGCACGGTCGCCAGCGGGCGCGGTCCGGAAGCGCTCTCTCGACGCCTCCGCCTCGCCGGAGTGCCACAGCACCGCCTCCTCCAGCGTCCGGGCGCGGCCGTCGTGCAGGTAGCTCGAATACGGCAGCACCGTCTGCGTGAGCCCCAGCCCCCACAGCGGAGCAGTGCGCCACTCGGTGCCCGACGCCTGGAAGTCGGGCCGGCCGTCGGCCAGCTCGAAGCCCATGTTGTGCAGCAGCAGATCCGTGTACGGGTGAATCGCCTGCCCTTCGAGCGCCTCGAGCTCGTGCTCGGCGGTGCGCAGCTCTTCCAGGTGACAGGCGGCGCATCCCGCCCGCGCGAACAGCGCCTCACCGCGGCGCTCGAGCTCGCCGGCGGGGGCGCGCGCCGGCACCGCCAGCGTGCGGGTGTAGAAGGCGGCGGCGGCGAGCGTGCGCGCATCGAGCTCCGCGCCCCCGTCGGCCTCCGGAAACAGCGGGGTGCTGACGCCCATGTCCTGCGCGTAGGCGCCCGCGGCCTGCTGGAGGAGATCGGGCGCGTTCGCCTTCCACCCGAACCGGCCCAGCACCGTGTGGCTCCGCTGCGCGTCCCACACCTCGTTGGCGCGCCCCGAGATGCCGTCGCCGTCGGCGTCGGCCGGATCCGCGCGGCTCAGCACCTCGTCGTCCGGCACCGCCTCGAGCAGCCCGAGCCCGAACACGGGCGGAGGAATGCGCGCCGACGTCATCACCTCGGCGTCGAGCGCCCCGCCGTCGGCGAGCGTGATGTCGAGCATCGGGCGCCGCAGCGAGTAGGGCTCCCCGTCGCCGTAGGCGTGGGTCTCCTCGATCCAGCGGACGACGACCGACGCTTCGGCACCGGCGCCCCAGATCGCGTGATCCTGCAGCTGGGTGCCGAGGCCCGCCACCGGCGCGGGCCCCCCCGGCATCTCGGGCGTCCCGAGCGTGGCGCTGATGCGCACGAGCAGCGGGCTGCCGAGCGGCCCCTATGCCCGCCACCGGCTGGCCCCGCCCGTCGCGCACGTGACACTTGACGCAGGCGTTGTTGTTGAACATCGGGCCCAGCCCGGCATTGACCGTGGCCGGCGGCGACACGAACGTCTGCTCGAACGCCACGTCGCCCTCGAGGTGCCGCTCGAGCTCGCCGGGGCCCAGGTTGCTCGCCGGGAACGTGAACGCGTTCGAGCTGCGATCGTGGACCGTGGTCGCCCCGCCGGAGAGCGGCTCGCGCATCGCGGGGGCTGGCGGGCTGCCGCACGCGGCAAGCAGGCCAATCGAGAGCAGCTCGACCCTCATCGACGGGCTCACCGCAGCACGAGCGGCTGGACATCTCGCTCGAGCGTGGTCTGCAGCCGGCGAACGGCAGCCTGCGCCGCTTCAATCGTCGTATGCCGAGGGCGTGTGGATCGCGTCGCGAAACGGCGGAGGGATCGCGCCGATCGCGTCGATCGCCGCCTGGATCTCGGCGCGCACGCGGCCGTCGAGCTCGGCGTTCGACTCGGCCACGTGCGCCGACAGTCCCCGGCCGCCGGTGCCCGCGGCCGCCACGCTGCCGGTGTACGCGTTCTGCACGCTGCGCACGTTGTCCTGGAAGTCGGCGATGGAGTTGAACGCGAACTGGCTCTCGACCAGGGTGACGTCGTGCGCGTCGTACGGGTCCGCGATCTTCCCGTTGGCCACCTCGTCGCAGATGCCGATCATCCCGCCGAGGATCTCCTGGGCCGCCGCGGTGAGTGACGGGTAGGCCGAGTTGCCGGCCTCGCCCGCCGTCGCCACGACGTCGCGGTACGGCGGGCGCCCGCCGGCGGCGTCGGTCCACTGGCCCTTCAGCGCCTGCGTCACCGTCACGAGCTCCGCGGTGAGGGCGGTCAGGTACTCGAGCTCCCTCGATGTGAAGCCGGCGGCCGTCTTCGATCGTCCGACGCCGAAGAGCAGGTACTCGGCGGTGTGGAAGCCCTTCTGCGTCTCCTGCAGGTTCGCGACGTAGGCCGGCGTGAACGCCGCGCTCGAGCCGAGCACCGCGTCGAGGTCGGTGTGGTTCACCGGCCAGCTGTCGATCGCAGGGTCGTAGCCGAAGCTGTCGACCGGCCCGAACAGGAACCCCTCCGCCTGCTCCCACGGCACGCGCGCCTGAACCCACGCCGCCTGCGCTGCGGCGAGCTCGGCGGGGCCTCGCGACGCGGCGAGCGCGCGCACGGCGGCGTCGAGGGCCGCGACGCGCGCCGCCAGCAGCCCGTACGTCGGCACCACGACGTGGTCGGCGAAGTCGGCGACGAGCTGCCGATCCGAGAAGGCTTGCGGCACGCTCCCGCCCTTCGGGCCGCCGCAGGCAGTGAAGAGGGTCAACGTCAGGGTGACGGTTCCGAGTCTGAGGCGGTGCATTTCGTTCTTCTCCTGGTGTTCAGTAGGTGAAGCCGACGGCGAGCCGGCCCGAGGTCTCGGGGCGCAGCGCGCCCGAGCCGAACCGCCGCTGGCTCGCCTCGAGCTTCACCACCACCGCCGAGGCGAGCGTGTACGAGAGGCCCAAGGTCCACACGAGGCGCTCGAAGCGCGGGTTGTCGAACAGCCCTTCGCGCTTGCCGAACATCGTGTCGTAGTAGTCGACGCGCGCGAACGGCTCGAGCCGGTGGGCGGGGCCGAGCCCGAGCCACGGCGCCACGTCGACGCCCACCTCGGCCCACGCGGCCAGCGCCTGATCGGCGACCGGCGAGCGGAGCACGTTCGCCGCGTTCGACAGCCGCTCGTTGCGGCTCGACACCGCCGCCGCGTTCCACAGGTGGCCCCACAGGACCAGCGCGCTCGCCCGCACCGGGCCCCACACGAGGCGGACGTGCAGATCGAGCAGCAGCAGCGGGGCGTCGGCCCACCCGCAGGGCGCGACGGTCGCCCCGTCGCCGCCGGCACAGTCGAGCACCAGGTCGGCCTTCGGGCGGTTCCGCGAGGTGCCGCCGTAGTAGGCCGACACGCCGACTTCGGAGCCCGGCGGCGTGAAGTCGACGCGCGCCACGTAGGCCAGGTCCGTCGCACGAACCAGCTCGAAGCGCGCCTGGTGCCCCAGGGCGACCCACCGCTGCGAGCTGAAGCCGCTGGAGTCCAACCCGTTCAACACCTGCGCGGTGATGCGCACGCGCTCGAACGTCGCCTGCAGCTGCAGCCCCATCTCGTCCCAGACCGCGGGGATGACGGTCGTCTCGGCCTCCGAGCGCGTCGCGGCCAGGTGATCGGTCGGCCGGTAGAAGCGCGAGAGCAGGCCCACTGCCACGTAGAAGCGCCCCACCGTGATCGAGTAGCGATCGAAGAACGTCTTCCTCAGGTAGAGCTCCTCGAGCAGCACCTCGCCGCCCTTCTCGATCTCCTCCTCGAACTCGCCGAACTCCTCGTAGTCGAGCTCCTGCGCCGTCGCGACGCCGCCGTGCTCGAGCTCGAGCTCCCCCTCGAACATCACGTCGAAGGGCATGAACGCGCGGAGCTGGAGCGAGAAGCGCGCCTGGTCGAACACCAGCCGCGCGTCGCGCTGCGCGCCGCCCTGCCGGTTCTGGTTCGGCCCGTAGTCGTGGAAGGCGAACTGCATGTCGCCGTAGCCCGAGAGGCGCACCGCGAAGGGCGACGTCGGCGAAGAGAAGACCACCATGCCCGCATCGCCCGGGTCGACCCTGCGCTCGAGGCGCTCGAGGCGCGCGAGCAGCTCCGCGTTCGACGGCGGTTCGCCGGCGTCGGCCGCCGCGAGCCGCCGCTCGAGCTCCTCGATGCGCTGGAGCAGGGCGCGGTCGGGCGGCTCGGCGCCCTGCGCGTCCGCGTTGCCGCCAGCGCCGGCCGCGACGAGCACGAGAAAAATTCTGCGACTCATTCTCAAAATGAGTACCGCAGTGGCCGCAGGGGCGGCCTTGATCCAGGTCAAGCCCGTGTCAGTCGCGGAAGGCGGCCAGCTTCTCGGGCGTCATGCGCGCCGCGAGGTGGCCGGCGAGCGACTCGACCGAGCGGAAGTACTCGCGCGCCGAGCTCGAGTTCTCGAGCTTCACTCCGTACTCGAGCTCAGCGCTGACCGCGATCTCGACCGCGTCGAGGCTGTTCAAGCCGACCGGCGACTCGGGGCCGAACAGCAGCGCGTCGTCGGCGATCTGCGCGGGCGTCACGTGGCTGAGGCCGCACGCGCGCACGATCAGCTCGCGGAGCTCGGCTCTCAGCTTCGGCGGCGACGGCTGCGGAGGAGGGGCGGGAAGAGTCGTCACGGTCGTCAAGAGGCCCTCGCGCTGACCCGCCGCGTGTGCTCGAGCAGCTGGGTGGGAACGTCGCCCGACGCCGCGATCGGCAGCCCCGTGAGCAGCCCGATCGCGCGCGCGATGCGCTCGGTCGGCGGCGCGAACCCTGTCGCTCCGATCGCCGGGAGGAGCGTCGCGACCTTCTGCGTGGCCCGGTTGACCGGGTGATTCAGATCGGCCCTCGCGCTCAGCCAGAAGTGCAGCACCTTGAGCATCTCCAGGCGCACGCGGCCGGGGTCGGCGGCCTCGGCGATGGCGCGGCGCGCGTACACGAACAGGCTCGCTGCGTGGCGCGACTCGTCGGCCGCCACGCGCTCGGCGATGGCCGCGATCAGCGGCTCCGGCCTGCCCCGCGCCGCGAACAGGTACGCCTCGGTCGCGGTCATCTCGCTGATGATGTTCACTGCCAGCACGCTCGCAGGCGAGCGCAAGAGCGGCGCGGTCTCACGGCCGCGGGCGACGAACGCGGCGTCGACGGCGCCGTCGCCGGCCAGCTCCAGCCAGCGCAGGAAGATCATCGGGTGCCGCGTCTCTTCGTAGAACCACACCGAGACCCACTGCGACAGATCGGCGTCGTCCCTGAACGCCTCGAGGAAGCGCTGGGTCGCCGTGAACGTCGCCTGCTCGAAATACGCCATCTCGCGCACGATGGCCTTGAGCTCCCCAGTCGCGCGGGACCGCTCGAAGCTCGACCAGGGCAGCTCCCACGGGTGCCAGCGCGCCGCCTCGGCCACCTCCGCGAGCTGCGGGTACAGCTCCCGGCTCGGCGGCACCGTCGGGGCGTTCGGCGACAGCTTTCCGCCGCTCGCCGAGAGCGCCGCCACCGGGCACATCGCCAGCGCCGCTTCGATCGCGGCCTGGTCGGCCGGCGTGCTCGCGGTGCGCACCACCTTCCCCGCCGCCTTGCGCACCGAGAACAGCCGCGGCGCGATCGAGGCGCAGGCCCCGCACTTGATGCACAGCTTCTCGTCGACCCTGCAGACTGCCGCCGCGCTGCTCATGCGCCTCCCGCCTCCGTTCGCGCGCACAAGCTCGACCACCGGTGCCGCCGCCGCCTTGATCCAGGTCAACCCATCGACCCTGCCGGTTCGCGAGGCTCCGGCCCCGTGGAGCCCGACGACGTTCGCCGCCTCAGCGCCGCCCTCGATGCGCTGCCGACGCTGGGCTGGGTGCGCACCCCGTCGCCGGTGATCCGGCTGCCGGGCCTGCAGGCGGCTACGCGCGCCGCGTGGCTCGGCGCCAAACGGGACGATCTCCTCCCCGCGCTCCACGGCGGCACCAAGGTGCGCAAGCTCGACGCCCTGCTCGCCGCGCCGCCCTTCGACGAAGCGCTGGCGCTCGCCTCGTTCGGCGCCCTCGGCTCAGGCCACCTCGCGACGGCGAGCGCCGCTGCGCGAGAGCTCGCGCTGCCCTTCGACGCGTACGTCTTTCTGCAGCGCCCGACGTCGAGCGCGCTCGACAACCTCGCGTTGACCGCCGCCAGCGCGCGGCGGATCACCTGCTACCGGCAGCGCCTCACCCTCGGCCTTGCTCACCCCCGCGCGCTCGCGGGCGGCAACCTCGGGGGCGCCACCACGATTCCTCCCGGCGGCACGAGCCCCGGCGGCATGGTCGGGCTGGTGCGCGCCGCGGTCGAGCTCGAGCAGCAGATCCGCGAAGGCCTGCTGCCCTGCCCCGACCACATCTATGTGGCGCTCGGCACCGGGGGCATCGCCGCCGGCCTCGCGGTCGGCCTCGGCCTCGCCGGCGTCGACACCGCGATCGTGGCCGTGGCGACGGTGGAGCCGCTGCTCTCGCGGCGCGCCCGCCTCGACCGGCTGATCCGCTCGCTGCGGCGGCTGCTTCAGCAGCACGGCGTGCCGTTCGTCGCCGAGCGGCCGCCCGTGCCGATCGAGCTCGAGCGGGATCACCTCGGCGGTGGCTACGGCGTCGAGACGCCCGAGGCGCTGCAGGCGTGCGCGCTGGGGCGCTCTTCGGGCCTGCCGCTCGAGCCGACCTACACCGGCAAGGCGCTGGCGGCTCTGCGCGCGCGGCGCGTCGCGGGCCAGCGCGTGCTGTTCTGGCAGTCGGCCCACCGCGACGTGCCCCGGCCCGACGGCTGGGAGCACGCCCTGCCGCCCGAGCTGCGCGCGTTCCTCCAGGTCCCCACCCGGCCTGGCCTCTCGCGGCGCCGCGTCCTCCTCGCCGGTGCGGGAGCGGCCGTGGGCGCCCTCGCCTGGCAGCGCTCGACCGGCTACCCGGAGGGCTGGCGGACCGCGGTGCTCGCGGCGGCGGCCGAGGTGCTGATCCCGCCGGGTGCGCCAGGTCCCACGCCGCGAGAGATCGCGGCGAACGTCGAGCGGTACGTCGCGACGATGAGCCCGAAAGCCCAACGCGAGGTGCGGCTGTTGCTCGTCGCCGTCGAGCAGGGCACCTCGCTGCTGGGCGGCTGCGCGAGCCGGTTCACCCGCCTCTCAACCGCCGACCGGGAGGCGTTTCTCACGTCGCTCTCGGCGCGCGGCGGCCCGCTCGCCCTGCTCTACCGCGGCCTGCGCGACCTGTGTCTGCTCGGGTACTGGCAAGAGCCGCGCACCTGGCCGGCGCTGGCCTACGGAGGCCCGACCGTGGACGCCGGCACCCCGCCCGCCGCCGTGCCGCACCCGCTGCGCGCCCCCGCCGGGGCAGTGCCGAGGGGAGCCCTCCCCTGATCTTCGACGCGAGCACGGCACGCCTGCCCCTGACCCTGGAGACCGATCTGTGCGTCGTCGGCTCCGGCGCGGGCGGCAGCATGGCGGCGATGGCCGCGGCCCAGGCCGGGGTGCGCGTGCTCGTGCTCGAGGCGGGCGCGCACCTCACCAGCGCCGAGATGACCCAGCGCGAGGAGCAGATGTTCCCGCGCCTGTTCTGGGACAGCGGCGGGCGCACCACCGCCGACCGCGCGGTGAAAGTGCACCAGGGCCGCGGCGTGGGCGGCTCGACGCTGCACAACCTGAACCTGTGCAAGCGCATCCCTGCGCCGATCTTCTCGGCGTGGCGCCGCGACGTCGGGCTCTCGAAGCTGGCGCCCGAGCTCCTCGACGGCCTCTACGACGAGGTCGAGCGGCTGCTCGAGGTCTCGGAGGTGGAGCCCGCGCGGTGGAACCGCCACAACCGGCTGCTCTCGGAGGCGTGCGAGCAGCTCGGCTGGCGCGGAGGTGCGCTGAAGCACAACCGCACCGGCTGCACCGGCAGCGGCTTCTGCGAGGTCGGCTGCGCCTTCGACGCGAAGAACAACGCGGCGAAGGTGCTCGTGCCTGCGCTGATCCGCGCCGGGGGCGAGGTGCTCGTGCACTGCCAGGCGGTGCGGCTGTCCCTGCGCCGCGGCGAGGTGGCGGCCGTCGACGCCGTCGCGCTCGACGCGGTGACGCGGCGGCCGATCGGCACGGTGCACGTGCGCTGCAAGCGCGTGTGCCTCTCGGCCTCCGCGACGGGCACGCCGGCGCTGCTGTTGCGCTCGGGCGTGCTCGACGCGGGCGGGCTCACCGGCAACCGCCTGCGCGTGCACCCGGCGGTGATCGCGGCGGGCGACTTCGACGAGCCGGTGCGGGCGTGGGAGGGCATCCCCCAGTCTTACGAGTGCACCGAGCTGCTCGAGCTCGGCCGCGAGGGCGGCCACCGCACGTGGATCGTGCCGGCCTTCGCCCACCCGGTCGGCACCGCGACGCTGATCCCCGGGCACGGCGCCGCCCACCACGCGCTCATGCACCGCTACCCTCACCTGGGTGTCTTCACCGCCATGATCCACGATCTCACCGCCGGGCAGGTGCGGCCCGACGGAGACCTCGGCGTCTCGATCGACTACTGGCCCGGCGAGTCCGACCGCCAGGAGCTCGCGCACGGGCTGTGGGCCTGCGCGACGCTCCTCTTCGCCGCCGGCGCCCGCGAGATCTTCGTGCCGACGAATCCGCCGTGGCGCTTCGGCCGCGGCGACGACCTCGGTGCGCTGAAGGGCTTCGAGCTGACGCGCGGCGCCCTCGACGTCGTGGCCGTGCACCCGATGGGCTCGGTGCCGATGGGCGACGACCCCGAGCGCTCGGCCGTCGACAGCGAGGGCCGCCACCACGCCGTGAAGAACCTCTTCGTCGCCGACGGCTCCCTCTTCCCCAGCTCGATCGGCGGGCCGCCACAGCTGTCGATCTATGCGCTCGGGCTGCACGTCGGCCGGGCCATCGCCCGCTCATGAATCGAGCCCCGATGCACCTGCCCTGGCACGAGCCGTTCGACCGCTTCGCACGGCTCTTCGCGAGGGCCGAGCAGGCGCAGCCGAAGGACCCGAACCAGATGTGGCTCGCCACCGTCGACGCGCGCGGGCGCCCCCAGCTGCGGGTGGTGCTGCTCAAGGGCTGCGATGTGCGCGGCTTCGTCTTCTTCACCAACTACGAGAGCCAGAAGGCGCGGGCGCTCGAGAAGCACCCATACGCGGCGCTCGACTTCTACTGGCCGGCGCTCGAGGAGCAGGTCCGGGTCGAGGGAACCGCGACCAAGGTGTCCGCGGAAGAGTCCGACGCATACTTCCAGACCCGGCCGCGCGCCTCGCGCATCGGCGCCTGGGCGTCGGACCAGAGCCGGCCATGCTCTTCCCGGCTCGAGCTCGAAGCACGGGTGGCCAAGGCCACGCTCGTCCATGCCGTGGGACACATTCCCCGGCCGCCGCACTGGGGCGGATACCGCGTCGAGCCCGATCGCTTCGAGTTCTGGCGCGCGCACCCCTTCCGCCTGCACTGGCGGGAGCAGTACGAGAAGTCGAAAGACGCGTGGGTGAGGTCGCTCCTCTACCCTTGATCCGAGTCAAGGCATCCGGCTCGCCCGCAGCTTTGGGTGGCCGCATGCCACTCAAGAAGCTGGGCGAGGGCCCGCTGCGCTGCCTGCTGGTGCGGCCGGAGTTCCTCGAGCACACGTTCTACAACCCGCGCGAAGTGTTCCGCCTGCTCGGCGGCCAGTCGGCCGCGCCGCCGCTCGGGCTGCTCATCACCGCCGCCCACCTGCCCGCGCACTGGGAGCTGAAGCTCGTCGACGGCGACCTCGAGCCCGTCACCGACGAGCACCTGCGCTGGGCCGACGTGCTGATGATCTCGGGCAAGGGGCCGCAGATGCTGCCGATCAAGCGGCTCGCCGGGCGCGCTCACGCGAATGGTGTCGTCGTCATCCTCGGCGGCGCCGGCCCCACGCTGCAGCCCGACGAGTACGTCTCGATGGTGGACTACGTCGTGTGCGGCGAATCGGAGCTGGTGCTGCCGCGGCTCCTGGCCGACCTCGCCGCCGGCGTGTCGCAGGGCATCTACCGCTCGACCGAGACGCCCGCGCTCACCCACGCGCCGGTGCCGCGTTATGACCTGGCGAAGCTCGACCGGTACCTGTTCGTGGGCATGAGCTTCTCGCGCGGCTGCCCATTCAGCTGCGAGTTCTGCGCGCAGATCCAGATCTTCGGGCGCAAGCCGCGCACCACTCCGGCGGCGCGCATCCTCGAGCAGCACCAGGTGCTCTACGACCTCGGCCACCGGGGCATGATCGACTTCGGCTACGACAACCTGATCGGCGACCTCAAGAAGACCGAGGAGGTGCTCGCCGCGATGCTCGCGTGGAACCGCGCGCACGGGCACCCGTTCTTCTACAGCACCGAGGCGACGATGAACCTCGCGCGCCAGCCCCGGCTGCTCGAGCTCATGCGCGACAACGACTTCCGCTACGTGTTCATGGGCATCGAGAGCGGCGACGAAGCGGTGCTCGAGCGCGCGAAGAAGGGGCAGAACACCGCCATGCCCGCCGAGGACGCGGTGGCGGCGCTGAACCGCTACGGCATGGTGGTGAACACCGGGGTGATCGTCGGGTTCGACGGCGAAGGCGAAGAGACCGCCGCGAAGATCCTCTCGATGGTCGAGAAGACGGGCGCCTTCCCGACGCTGGTGTTGCCGCTGCATGCGCTGCCGAACACGCAGCTCTCGCGCCGGCTCGAGCGCGAGGGCCGGCTCTTTCGCGAGGGCGTGATCGCGCTCGACGAGCAGGACCGCACCGACACCGCGACCACAGGCTTGAACTTCGTGACCTCCCGGCCGCGGGCGAAGGTGCTCGCCGACCTCGCCGGCGTGCTCGAGCGGCTCTATCTGCCCGAGGTGCACGAAGAGCGGCTCCGCCGCATCACGCGCCAGCTCGTGACGGCGCACCAGCACCGGCCCTCGTGGCGCAAGCTGCTCAAGCTCTCGGGCGCGCTGGTGCAGATCATCCGACGCGTGGGCCTCGACCGCGAGGCGGCTCCCCACTTCTGGAGGAGCGTGGCGCGGGCCGCGCTCACGAACCCCGGTGCGCTCGAGATCGTGCTCGGGCAGGCGGTCATGAACGCGAACTACCGCAAGCAGGCCGGCGCGTACGTCGAGGCCCTGCGGCGGCAGATCGCGCAGGTCGAGGCGATGGGCGAGGGCGCGTACAACCAGGCCATGGGCGCCGCGCTGGCGTCGTGAGGCGAACGGCCCGGTAGTGACGTCGCTGGGCTCTCCAACCGCGGCTTCGCCCGCAAGCCCAAGAGGGCTTGATCTGCGTCAACGCGCCAGCCGCGCCCGGTCGTCAGGCTGCCGGCCCGTGTCTCGGCTCCTGCTCGCCTGGGTCGCAGTCGGTGCGCTCGCCTTGGGTTGCGAGGGGCGCATCGTCTCGGCGACCAAAGCCCGCGCCGGCCCAACCGACGCCGGCGGCGGGGGCGGCGCGCCGGAAGCGGGCGGGGGTGGAGCCGCGGGCGGGGGCGAAGCCGCGGCCGGGGGTCCAGCCACAGGCGGCACGGTGGGCGGCGCGCTCCGCGTGAACCACTTCGGGTGGCGCCTCGCCGACCGGAAGATCGCCGTCCTGCTCGGCAACGGCGGCGCCTCGGTTCAGGTGCGCCGCTCCGACCATTCCGTCGCCGCCACCGTCACCGCCGGCCCGGCCGCCACCGACGAAGACAGCCAGGACTCCGCCGCGCCTGTCGATTTCACCACGGTCACCGCGACGGGTGACTACTACCTCTACGTGCCCGCGCTCGGGCTGCGTTCGTACGCCTTCCGCATCGCTCCCGACGTCTACGACGTGGTGGGCGCGGCGGCGATGAAGGCCTTCTACTTCCAGCGCTGCAACCACTCGAAGGCGCTCCCCTACGCGAGCGACGCGCTCCCCGGCTTCGCCGGACGCGGCGCGCAGTGGGCCGACGGCGCCTGTCACCTCGCCGACGCGGCCCTCATGCCGGGGCCGGGCTCCGCCGCGAGCGGCACCCTCGATCTGCGCGGCGGCTGGCACGACGCCGGTGACTACCAGAAGACCTTGTGGTCCCGCGGCGTGCCCGAGCTGCTCTTCGCGTACGAGCTCAACCCCGGCGCCTGGCGCGACGGCCAGCTCAACCTCCCCGAGAGCGGCAACGGCGTGCCCGACCTGCTCGACGAGGTGCGCTGGGAGCTCGATCTCTACGTGCGCATGCAGCGGCCCGACGGGCACGTCCTGAGCTCCGCGAAGGGCCGCGACGCCACCGTCGCCTCCCCGCCGAGCGCCTCCGACGAGCGGCGCGTGTACTTCGACTCGACCTCGCCCGAGGGTGGCGGCTGGTCGGGCGGCGGCGTCACACTGACCCGCGCGACGGCGAGCGCGGTGCTCTCGCTCGCGCACGCGGCGATCGTCTTCCGCGGCGCGGGCCAGGCCCAGGACGGCGAACGGTACGCGGCTGCGGCGACAGCGGGCTGGGCCTGGCTGCAGGCCCGCGCCGTGCCGGCCCCCGAGGCGCCACTGAAGGCCTCGGCGGCCTCAGCGGTCTTCCGCATGGACCCCACGATCGCAGGCGCGCGCGCAGCGGCCGACGCGTTCGACTGGGAGACGTGGAACGGCACCGCCGGCTCCAGCGCCTCCCCCGGCGACGGCGTCATCGCGCTCGGCGCCTGGCACTACCTCGCGAACGCGAGCGGCACGGCGGTGGTGAAGTCGCAGGTGCGCGCCGGCGTCGCCCAGGCGATCGTCGAGACCGCGTTCCGCGAGGCCGGCGTCTATGGCGGCATGCTCGGCGAACCGGGCAACGGGTGGGACTGGAGCTGGGGCAGCAACCGCAACCAGGCCGCCTACGGCGCGAACCTCATGCTCGCCGACCGCTTCGGCGCCGTCGGCAGCCGCGCGAGTGGCGAGGTGCGCTTCCTCGCCCAGAAGTACCTCCACTACCTGCTCGGGTTGAACCCGCTCAACATGCTGTACCTCACCAACATGGCCGCGTACGGCGGCGAGCACAGCTCGTTTCAGATCTACCACGCGTGGTTCAGCCACTCCGGCGGCGACGGCGACCACGGCAACGCCCAGTACAACGGCAAGCCGGCGGGCGTCGACGAGCCGCTCTACCCGTACCACCCCGGCGCCACACAGACCTCGGTGCACGGCCCGCCGCCCGGCTTCGTGCCTGGCGGGCCGAACGCGTACTACAGCGGCAGCTACCGCCTCGCCGATCGCGCCCGCCCGCCCTACGCCTACCGCGACTTCTCGGTCGGCTGCGATTGGAGCGGCTCGGCGTGCCGGGCAGCCTCGTGGGAGATCACCGAGCCGATGCAGGCGTACCAGGGCGCCTTCGTGCTGCTCGCCTCGTTCTTCATGAGCCGGCCCTGAGCGCTCGCTTGACCTGGATCAAGGGTGCACCCCGAGCGCGACTCCTACGATCGCGCCGTGATCGCCCGCCTCGTGCTGCTCGCGCTCGTCTTCGCCGGCTGCTCGCGGCCCGACGCGCCCAGCGAGCACCTCGAGGTCGGCGTCTCGCTCCTGCGCATCAGCCAGCCCGTCTTCGTCGCTCACGAGCGCGGGCTCTTCGCCACCCGGGGCCTCGACGTCGAGCTCCAGCGCTTCGATACCGCCCAGCCGTTCGCCGACGAGCTCGCCGCAGGCAGGCTCGACGCGGCCGGCTACGTCGCGCTCCCCATCCTCTTCAGCCGTGAGGGCGGAGCTCCGAGGGTCAAGCTCGCCACGGCCGTTCTCGAAGACGACGCGCACCCGCTCTCGTTCTTGCTCGTGCCGAAGGACAGCCAGCTCGAGACCATCGCAGGGTTGAAGGGGCGCACGATCGGCATCCTGCCCACCGTCGCGTACCGGCGCTGGCTCGTCGCCGTGCTCGAGAAGGCGGGCCTGCAAGCGGGCGACGTGAAGATCGCCACACGGCGCCGCACCAGCAGGTGGCCGCCCTGGCCGGCGGCGGCATCGACGCCCTGTTCACCGGTGACCCGATGGCCACCGCGGCCGTGAGCCGCGGCTTCGCCCGCCCGCTGCGAGACGGCGCCGAGGTGCCCCGGGCGCTCGGCGCGCCGTTCGTGTTCGGCTCGTTCGCGCTGTCGGAGCGCCTCGTGCGCGAGCGGCCAGCGGCAGCGGCCGCGCTGGTGAGTGCGCTCGACGAGGCCATCGCACTGATCGCCGCCGACCCCTCGCTGGGGGCCGACGCGCTCGCCGCGCACCTGCGCGAGGGCGAGCGGAGCTTCGCCGCCAGCTACCCGCCCACCCGCTATGCGCGATCGCGAGAGCTCGACTCCGCGCGCTTCGACGCTGCGCTCGCACGCGAGCCGGGCTCCCCGAAAGCCGCCCAGACGCTGTGGAGCCCCCCGTGACGGTCATGGCCGCCCGCCGGCTCGGCTTCGAGCGCCCCTCCGGCGTCGTGCTGGCCGACATCACGCTGACCGTCGGTGAAGGCGAGCGCGTCGCGCTGATCGGTGAAAACGGCGCGGGGAAGTCGACGCTGCTGCGGCTCCTGCTCGGGCTCGAGCGGCCCTCGCGCGGGATCGTGCATCCCGCTCCGCGCGGGTGCGGCTACGTCCCTCAAGCCGCCGGCGAGAGCCTCTTCCCGTGGTTCACCGTGCTCAAGAACGTGGCGCTGCCCCGCCTCGCCGCCAACCTGCCCGGCGCGGCGGAGGTCGCCTGGTCGTGCCTGCGCGAAGTGGCCCCGGCGATCGACCCCGGACGCCGCGCCGCCGCGCTTTCTGGTGGAGAGCGGCAGGCGGTCGCTCTCGCTCGCGCGCTCGCGGCGGCCGGACCGGCGATCGTCGCGGACGAGCCGTTCGCCGCGCTTGCCGTCGAGGCGAAGCGCGCCGCGCTCCAGGGCCTCGATCGCGCGCTCTGCGGCCGCGCCCTGCTGATGGTGACGCACGACGAGGCCGAAGCCCACGCGCTGGGCGCTCGCATCGTCCGCCTCGCTCACGGAGCCCTCGTCGAGGCGTGCGCGTGACCCCTGCTGCCGCCACCTTCGAGCTGCGCTCGCCCACCCCATCACGCCCGGCGCGTCGCCTGTTGCCCACCGTGGTCTTCGCCGCCGCGGCCGTGGCGCTGTGGTGGGCGGTCTCGCTCGGGGCGATCGCCGGCCGGCCCCTCATCGCCGGCCCGTTCGAGACGCTCGTGGCCCTGGCCGCGGTCGCCGGCCCGCTGGCCCTCGACCTCGCCTGCACGCTCGCCCGCGCCGCGACCGGCCTCCTCCTCGGCACGGTGCTCGGGCTGCTGCTCGGGCTCGCCGCTGCGGCAGCGGCTCGCTCCACCGAGGCCCCTGAAGGAGCGCTCGAGCTCCTGCGCAGCATTCCTCCCGTGGTGTGGCTCCCGCTCTTTCTGCTTGGCCTGGGCTACACCGACGCCGCCCGAATCGCGACCGTCACGGCTGCCGTCAGCCTGATCATGGCGGCGGCCGTCACCACCGCCGCGAAGGCGCCCGCTTCTCTGCGCGTCGAGCAGCTCAGGCTCGCACGGGCCTCGCCGCTCCAGCTGCTGCGCTGGACCCAGCCGTGGGAATCGCTTCCGGCGCTGCTCGTCGGGCTTCGCATCGCCACTGCGATGGCGATCATCGTCGCCACCGTCGCCGAGATGCTCGCCGGCGCTCCTCACGGCATCGGCTCGCGCATCGTGGACGCCCAGGTTGCGCAGGACACGCCCCAGCTCACCGCCGCGATCGCCGCGTTGGGCCTCGCCGGCTTCGCGCTGGGCCGCGGCCTGCGCTGGGCCGAGCTCACCGCCCGGGCGCTGGCCTCGGGCGAGCGCCGTTCGTGAGCGCAACGCCGCTCATCGGCCTCGACGCCGGCTCGACGACCGTGAAGCTCTGCGCGCTCTACCAGGGCCACGTCGTTCGGCGCGTGTACCGCCGCCACCAGGGCCGTGTGCTCGACGAGGCCCTCGCGCTCGCGGCCGAGGCGCGGGCCGCGCTCGGCGGGGGCACCGTCGTGGTCACCGGCTCCGCGGGCGGCGCGGTCGCCGACCGGCTCGGCGCCGCCTTCGTCCACGAGGTGCACGCCGTGGCAGCCGCCGCGCGCCGCGCCGACCCGCAGGTCCGCACCGTCATCGAGCTCGGCGGGCAGGACACCAAGCTGCTCCACCTGGGCGACGGCGGGGCGCTCGCCACCGACATGAACGAGCGCTGCGCCGCCGGCACCGGCATGGTCATCGACCGCTGCATGCTCAGGCTCGGCCTCGAAGCCGGTGCGCTCGCGAGCCTCGTGGAGCGCGACGCTCCGCCGCCGGTCGTCTCCGCCCGCTGCGGAGTCTTCGCCGAGGCCGACGTCGTCGCGTTGGTGAAGCGCGGCCACCGCGAAGCCGACGTGCTGCTCGGCCTGCTCGACGCGATCGTCCGCCAGAACCTGGTCTCGCTCGCGCGGGGGCGCCCGCTCCCCGGGCCGGTGTTGCTGCTCGGCGGCCCGGTCGCGTTCATCCCCGCGCTCGCGGCCGCGTTCGAGAGGCACCTGTTGGCGCGCTGGCGGGAGCTGGGCCTGCCCGCCGCCGAGGTGCGCGTCCCCGCGGACGCCGCGCTGTTCGCCGCGCTCGGCGCCGCGGTTTCGGGACCGGAGCTCGATCGGGTCGCGCTCGCCCGCGGCAGTCGAGCGCGCCTCTCCCCGAGGGCCATGCCTGCCGAGCCCAGGGTCGGCGCCGCCTGGCTCGCGCATGCCGCCGTGCCTCCACCTTCCGCCCGGGCGCGCTCCGCCGCTCGAGGCGAGCGGCTGGCGATCGGCCTCGACGCGGGCTCGACCACGGTGAAGGGGGTCGCCCTCGGCGAAGACGGCGGAGTCGTCGCGACCGCATACCGCGCCGCGACCGGCGACGTCTTCACCGACGCCGGCGCCGTCCTCGCCGAGCTCGCGGGGAAGTGCGCGCCCGGCGAGAGCTGCGCGCTCGGCGTGACCGGCTACGCGGCCGACCTGCTCGGCCCGGTGCTCGACGCCGACGTCGCCGAGCTCGAGACCCTCGCGCACGCACGAGCCGCGCGCGCCATGGTGCCCGGAGCGCAGGTGGTCTGCGACGTCGGCGGGCAGGACATCAAGGTGCTCGTCCTCGACGGGGGCGGCGCGGTGAAGAGCTTCCGCCTCTCGCACCAGTGTGCCGCCGGCAACGGCGCGCTGCTCGCATCGACCGCCAGCGCGCTGGGGGTTCCGCTCGAGCACATCGCCGCCGTCACCGCCGAGGCCGCAGCGGTGCCGCGGTTCAGCCTCGGCTGCGCCGTGTTCCTCGACACCGAGCGGGTCACCGCCCAGCGCGACGGGGTGCCGCCTGCAGACGTGCTCGCCGGAATGACCGCCGTGCTGCCGCGCAACATCTGGGAGAACGTCGCCGGCCCCGGCGCCCTCGACACCCTGGGCGACGTGTTCGTGCTCAGCGGCGGCGTTCAGCGCAACGCGGCGGCGGTCGCGGCACAGGTCGACTACCTCACCTCGCGGCATCCGCGCGCCCGCGTCGCGGTACACCCGTGGCCCGGCGAGGCCGGAGCCATCGGCGCCGCGCTCGCCGCGCGGGAGGTCGGGCGACGGCCTGGGCGCGACCTCCTCCAGCTCGCACGCTCTCTCGAGGTCACGACCGAGACCGGCGAGCGCACCCGCTGCGGGCTGTGCCCCAGCCGATGCGCCCGCACCTTCGTCACCGCGCACCGCGCAGGGGGAGCGCACACCGCCGTCACCGGCAACGCCTGCGAGCGCGGCGGCGCCCTGGCCCCCGGCGCGAGGCCGCCCAAGCGCGGCGTCAACCTCGTCCGTCTCGAGGCTGCCCGTCTGTTCCACCGGCACCACGCCGTACAGGTCGTGAGCCGCGCGGGCGCCGGCCTGCGCATCGCGATTCCCCGCGTGCTCGCGCAGTACCGCGCCGCGCCGCTGTTCACCCACTACTTCGAGGCCCTCGGCGTCCGGCGCGAAGATCTCGTCACGGGAGAGCCGACCTCCGAGGCGCTGTGGCGCCGGGCGGCCGGCCGCGGCACCGCCGACGCCTGTTACCCCGCGAAGGTCGCCCAGGCGCACGTGGCCGACCTGCTCGGCCGCGCGGGGGAGCGGCCCTTCGACGTCCTCTTCTTCCCCGCAGTCACGCGCGCAGTCACCGCGGTGAAGGGCTGCGCCGACACCGCCTCCTGCCCGGTCGTCGCCGGCACGCCGCTCGTGACGAAGATCGCCTTCGGCGCCAGCGTCGACGGCGTGTTGCCCGGCGGCACCCTCCTGCTCTCCCCCGTGCTGGAGCTGCCGAACAAGCGGCAGCTCAGCCAGGCGCTCTTCGACGCGATGCGAACCGTGTGCCCCGGGCTCACCCGTGCGGAGCACGACGCTGCGCTGCAGCAGGGCATCGCAGGGCAGCGCGCGTGGGACCGCCGCCTCGAGGAGCTCGGCGCCAAGCTGCTGCTCGCCGCCCGGCGCGACCGCCGGTGCGCCGTCGTCATGATCGGCCGGCCGTACCACGCCGACCCCGGGTTGCATCACGAGCTGTCGAGCGAGCTCGCAGCCGGGGGGCGCAGCGTGTTGACGCTGCGTGCGTTGCCGCACTCGCCCGACCTGATCGCGGCAGCGGGCCTCACCGGCGACCCTCACGATCTCGCGGACGTGCCGTTCCTCACCAACTCGGGCGACGGCGAGCGCCTCGCTGCCGCGCGCTGCGTCGGCAGCCTGCCCTGGCTGGTCGCGATCGAGGTGTCGAGCTTCAAGTGCGGGCAGGACGCCTCGCTGTATTCGCACGTCGCCGACGCGGCGCGCGGGGCCGCCGGTAAGCCCTTCCTCGCGCTCCACGATCTCGACGAGACGCGGCCGGTCGCGAGCTTGAGGCTGCGGCTGCGGACGTTCGTCGCCGCGGTCGAGCGCTACGAACGCCGCCTGGAGACCGCCTGAGTGAACGGTCGCACCCTGCTCGTAGGTGGCCTCGGCGCCGTGCGCGACCGGCTCGCCGTCGCGGCGCTGCGGGCAGCCGGCGTCCGCGCCGAGCAGCTCGCTGCGCCGACGGACTCGGGCCTCGGGGCGGCGCGCTCGCTGGGCAACCACGGCCAGTGCAACCCGGCGCACTACCCGGTCGGCGCCGTGCTCGAGCGTGCACGCGGTTCCGGCTGCATCGCGGCGTTCGCGCGCGCACACACCTGGCTCGTGCCGGCCTCGTGCGGCCCCTGCCGGCTCGCGGCGTTCCCCCTCGAGTGGCAGCGCGTGCTCGAGGGCACCGGCCTCGCCGAGCTGCAGGTCGAGCGCGTCGACCCGCTCGCCTTTCTCCCCGCGCTCGACCGTGGCCCGGGCTTCGGCCTGCTGCTCGCGCTGGTGGCGGGCGACGTTCTGGAGAGCCTCGGCCACGCGCTCCGCCCCTACGCGGCCGATGCCGGCGCGTTCGAGACTGCGCTCGAGCGAGAGACCGCCGCGGTCGCCGCCGCCGTGGAAAGAGACGCCCCGCTCGACGAAGCGCTCGGCAGTGCGGCTCGGGCGCTGCGCGGGCTTCCGTTCCGCGGCGACCGGATCCTCCCGCGGGTGCTGCTCACGGGCGAGCCGTGGACGACGCTCGCCGGGGGCGACCCTTCCTACGACGCCGCGGTTCGGCTCGCCGGGTTGGGCGCGGAGATCGATGCCCCGCGTCTCATCGATTGGTTCCGGGCGCTCGCCTGGCAGAGCGCCGCAGCCCGACCCGTTCGGAGCCTCGGCGCCCTCTGGCGCAGGCTGGCGCGAAGCGCCGGGCTGCCGGGACGCCTGTCTCACCCGGCTCGCCTCGCGGCGCTCGCCGCCGACTGGTACCCGGCGGCGGTGCGCGGGGGGAGCGGGTTTCTCGAGGTCGCCCGCGCGCTCGAAGCGGCCGGCAGCCGAACAGCGCACCTCGTGGTCTCGCTCAAGCCCTTCGGCTGCCTGCCGTCGTCGGCGCTCTCAGACGGCGTGCTGTCGCCGCTGCTCGCTCGCCAGCGCGCCGGCCCCGCGTTCCTCGCGCTCGAGACGACGGGCGACTCGCACGCCTCGGTCGACAGCCGCCTCGAGATGGCGCTGCACGCTGCCGCGTTGCGCGCGCTTGGCGAGGCGGAGAGCGCCTGCGCCGCGAGGGGCCTCGATCTCGCCACCGCGCGCGCGCGCCTCGGCAGGCAGCGGGTACCCGAGCTCACCGGCCCCCGGGCCTTCGCCAGCAGCGCCGCCGAGCGCATCGCGCGAGGTGAGGCCGACCGCTAGCGAGCCGGACGCTGCGCGGCCTGCCTCAGCGCCCGGCGGAAGTGCTTCACCGCCGCCGCCCCCGACGTCGCGTGCGCCAGCGTCGACCGGGTCGCCCACGCAGACAGCGACGCCTTCAGCTCGGCCCAGGCCGGGTGCAACAGGCACGGCAGCTGCGCGTCGCACGCGCCCCACCCGAACACGCAGCCGCCGTCCGACAGATCGACGTCGACGGCGCGCAGCACCTCGCCGAACGTGATCCGGCTGGCCGGCCGCGAGAGGCGGAAGCCCCCTCCGTGACCCTTCTCCGAGGTGAGCAGCCCGGCCGCGGCCAGCCGCCGCAAGATCTTCGACAGGTACGAGGGCGGCACGCCCGCCGTCTCCGACAGGTCCTTCGCGCGCACGGGGTCGTCAGGCCCTCGCGCCGCGATCTCCGCCATCGCCCTCAACGCGTACTCCGCAGTCATCGACAAGATCATCGGCCCACACATTAGCAGCTCATCAATGGACTTGACTATCCATTGAAGACGGAGATATCTACGGACCCCGTTGTCCATTGAGACGAGGTTCCCCGTGGAGCTGGCAGGACACAACGCACGCAGGCAGGCCGGCCGGTGGCTCGCGCTGGCGGTCGCGAGCCTGCTGGTCGCGGGCAGCTTCTCGCTGCTCCTCGTCATCGCGCGCGTGCCGCCCTTCACGTCGCTGGTGACCGACCCACAGTTCTTCAAGCGGTGTCTGGTCGTGCACGTCGACCTGGCGCTGGTGGTCTGGTTCTACGCCTTCCTCGCCGCCCTCTTTTCCCTGCTCGAGGCCAGGGGCAGCTCGCCCGCGCGCGGGGCCGTCGGCTTCGGCGCCGCCGCGCTCGGAGTCGCCGCGCTGCCTGCCACCCTGCTCGTGCCCGGGGTCGAGCCGGTGCTCTCGAACTACGTGCCGGCGCTCGACCACCCGCTCTTCCTCGCCGGGCTCGCCCTGTTCTTCGTCGGCCTCCTCTTCACCTTCGCCGACGCCCGCCTGCTGCCGAGCCGCGAGCTGCCCGGCGCGGCGCGCCTGCTGCCCCCCGAAGCCCGCCCCGCCCTGCGCGCGGCGGCGCTCGCCGTGCTCCTCGCGCTGCTCACCTTCGCGGCCTCGTTCAGCACGATGCCGCAGGGGCTCCCGCCCGAGGGGCGTTACGAGCTGCTGTTCTGGGGCGGCGGGCACGTGCTTCAGGTCGCGAGCGAGTGCGCGATGCTCTGCGTCTGGCTGATGCTGCTCACGCCCGCGCTCGGCCGCTCGCCGGTCTCCCGCGGCGCGGTGGTGGCGCTGACGGCGGTGCTGCTGCTCCCCGCCGCCGCGGGGCCCGCGCTCGCGCTCGCCGGCGTTCAGCACGGCTGGGTGCACGGCGCGTTCACTCAAGCCATGCGGTGGGGCATCTTCCCGGCCGTCCTCGTCTTCCTCGCGCTGTGCCTCAGGGGCGTGTGGCGCGCGCGGCGCGACGTCGATCTCTCGAACCCCAGGCTCCTCGCCTTCTTCGCGAGCGCGACGCTGACGATCGCCGGCTTCGGCTTGGGAGCGCTCATCACCGGCTCGAACACGATGGTGCCGGCGCACTACCACGCAAACATCGGCGCGGTGACCTGCGCGTTCATGGGCGTCACGGTGCCGATGCTCCCGGCGCTCGGCTGCGAGTGGCCCGGGGCGCGGCTGCAGCGCGCGATTCGCTGGCAGCCGGCGCTCTTCGGCTCGGGCCAGCTCGTCTTCGCGCTCGGGTTCGCACTCGCCGGCTCGAGCGGTATGGCCCGCAAGGCGTTCGGCGCCGAGCAGCACATCCGCACGGCGGGCGAGTGGGCCGGGCTCGTCGTCATGGGCGTCGGGGGCCTCGTCGCGATCGCCGGCGGGCTCCTCTTCCTCACCTACGTCGTGCGGGCCTTCGCGCCCGCGCGGCGGCTCTCGAAGCTCGCAGTACTCACCCGGAGGCGAACGTGGCCCAAGCCAGTCGAAAGCACCCCGTCCAGGCACTGATGGACAACCCGTGGTTGTTGCTCGTGCTCGGGATCTTGATCCCGTGGCTCTCGTACACCGCGTGGGGCTGGATCGAGCTCATGCGCCTGCCGAAGGCGCCGCTGCCATGAGCATCTCCTTCCCCGAGCAGGGTTGGTTCAAGGCCCCGAGCGCCGGCGAGCGCCTGTGGATCGGCCTCGCGATCGCCTGGTGCCTCGTGCTGACGCTGGCGATGCCGTACTGGCACTTCAAGGGCAAGCAGAACTCCACCGGCGAGGCCTACCGCGTGACGCCGGCCGAGTTCTACCAGCGCGCGCAGAAGTTCATCGAGGCCTACAAGGTCGGTGAAGATCGCTACACCGCGATCGTGCAGCCGCCGCCGGGCACCGACGTCTACCTGACGGCGCGCATGTGGCGGTGGGACCCCGTGCTCAAGCTGAAGAAGGACCAGACGTACCGCGTGCACGTGGGCTCGATGGACCTGAACCACGGCTTCTCACTGCAGCCGGTGAACATGAACTTCCAGGTCGTGCCCGGCTACGACCACGTGCTCACCCTCACCCCGACGCGCGCCGGCGAGTACTCGATCGTCTGCAACGAGTTCTGCGGCGTCGGTCACCACACCATGGCCGGCAAGATCATCGTGGAGGAATAACATGGCGACGACAGCGAACGGACTCGCAGCACTCGAAGGGCACGTGCCCGACGAGGAGAAGCCGGGCTTCAAGACCGGCAATCACGCGGGCCAGGTGCGCACCTGCGAAACCACCGGCCTGCCGGTCTGCCTCACCGCCCAGCGCTTCATTCGCCTGAACGCGGTGGCCGCGGTGGTCTTCCTCCTCATCGGGGGCGTCGCCGCGCTGCTCCTCGCGCTCACGCGGTGGCCGACCGTGCACCTGCTCCCGGCCGACTGGTACTACCGCGTGCTCACCGCGCACGGCCTCAACATGTTGATCCTCTGGATCATCTTCATGGAGATCGCGATCCTCTACTTCGCGGGCACGACGCTCTTGAACACGCGCCTCGCCTCGAAGGGCACCGCCTGGGTGGCGTTCGGCCTCATGGTCGCCGGCGCCCTCGCCATCAACGGCGCCGTCTGGTCGGGCAAGGCCGACGTGATGATGACCAGCTACGTGCCGCTGCAGGCCCACTGGTCGTTCTACCTGGGCATCATCCTCTTCGCCGTCGGCGCGCTGATCGCCGTCATCAACTTCCTCGCCACGCTCTACATCGCGAAGCGTGACAAGACGTACGCGGGCTCCGTGCCGCTCGTCGTGTTCGGCGCGACCGCCGCCGCGATCATCGCGGTGGTCACCCTGCTGCACGGCGCGGTCGTGATGATCCCCACGTTCCTCTGGTCGCTCGGGCTCACCGAGGCGCCCGACGCTGCCTGGTACCGCCTCGTGTGGTGGGGCCTCGGGCACCAGTCGCAGCAGGTCAACGTCTGCGCGATGGTCTCGGTCTGGTACCTGCTCGGCACGCTCACCACCGGCGCGAAGCCGCTGAACCAGGCCGTGTGCCGCGGCGCCTTCGTGCTCTACATCCTCTTCATCAACCTCGCCTCGGCGCACCACCTGCTCGTCGACCCCGGCGTCGGAGCAGGCTGGAAGATCTGGAACACCTCCTACGCGATGTACCTCGCGGTGCTGGCCTCCATGATCCACGGGTTCACCGTGCCGGCCTCGATCGAGGTCGCGATGCGCAAGAAGGGCCACAACAAGGGCCTGTTCGGCTGGCTCTTCGCCGCTCCGTGGAAGAACCCCGGCTTCTCGGCCTTCTTCCTCTCGCTCGTCATCTTCGGCTTCCTGGGCGGCATCACCGGCGTCACGCTCGGCACGCAGCAGATCAACATCATCGCCCACAACACGCTGCGCATCCCCGGCCACTTCCACACCACGGTCGTCGGCGGCACCTCGCTCGCGTTCATGGGCCTCGCCTATTACGTGGTCCCGCTCATCTTCCAGAAGGAGTACCCCGCGAAGGCGCTCGCCCGCCTCCAGCCGTTCGTGTTCGCGGGCGGCATCACGGTCATGGCCATCGCGATGTCGTTCGCTGGCAGCTACGGCGTGCCACGCCGCCACTGGGACATCAACTTCACCGGCGCGCAGTTCTCGGCGGGCTTCGACTCCACCGCCCACCTGATGATGGGGCTGGTCGGCATCGGCGGCACCATCGCCTTCGTGGGCCTGCTCATCTTCCTGCTGCTCACCGTGGCCGCGGTGTTCTTCGGCCGCTCGAACGCCGGAAAGAAGATGGAGGCCTGGTAGCCATGACTCAACCGAACGAACCCAAGGCAGCGGACGTCATCCAGTCGGAGCACGAGAAGGACGAAGGCTCGCACCGGACGCCGGGCACGCTGGTGCTCGCGCTCATCCTGCTCCTCTCGTTCGCCGTCTACTACTTCGCGAACTGGAAGGCGCTCGCCGACACCTGGCCGGTGCGCTGAAGGATCCAAATGCACCGCCCCCTCGCCGCCGTCGAGCGCTTCTTCACCGGCTACGCCTTCCCGGCGCTCGCCGTCGCCGTGCTCCTGCTCGTCGAGATCGCCACAGCGGCGCTCCTCTCGGTGCCGCCCTCCGCGGGCGCCGCGGGCGCCTTCGCCGAGCAGTTCCGCGCCTGGTGTTTCGGCGCCGCGCCGCAAACCGGCGCCACGTACGCGCTCGCCGTCAGCTCGGTGTTCGTCGAGCTCGTCGGTCTGATGGCGATCGTGGTCTGGTTCTGGCGCCGTCCGCTCGCCGAGGTGGCGCGCGAGCGGCCGAAGACCCTCGTGCCGATCCTGGGCGCCGCGACGGGGGTCACCGCTTGCCTCGCAGCCGCGCTGGTGGCGCTCATCGCCGGCACCCCTCTCCCGGTGAAGCCCGACGTCTTCCAGCCGCAGGCCCTGCGCATCTCGGTGCCGGCCCCCGAGGTGTGGCTCGTCGATCACGAGGGCACGAAGGTGCGGCTCGCCGAGCTCAAGGGGCGCGTCGTGGTGCTCACCGCCGTCTACGCGACCTGCGGGCTCGCCTGCCCGCGCATCCTCGGGCAGGCGAAGCGCGTCGTCGCCAGGCTCCCCGGGGTGAAGAGCAGGGACGTGGTCGTGCTTGGCGTCACCCTCGACCCGGCCCGCGACGACGTCGAAGAGCTCGCCCGCATGGCCGAGGCGCAGGGCGTGAAGGCGCCTCAGTTTCGCCTGCTCACCGGCCCACCACCCGCGGTCGAGGCCGTGCTCGACCGAATGGACGTGCGCCGCCGCCGCGACGAGCAGACGGGCGTCATCGATCACGCCAACGTCTTCCTCCTGGTCGATCGCGCAGGCCGCCTCGCCTACCGCTTCACGCTCGACGACCTGCAGGAGCGGTGGATGGGCGAAGCCCTCGAACTGCTCGTCGACGAGCCGGCGGGCGCCGCGACCGCGATGCGGGAGTGATCGTGACGCGCCCGGGCTCGTCGACCGAGCGGGACTACGCGCCTGACCCGCGGCCCGAGCCGCCGGTGCGCTTCGACGCCGCGTTTCGCGCAGTCGAGGCCGTGCTGCTCAAAGTGGAAGCCGCGAGCCGGCGCGCCCTGCCCGACCCGGTGAACCCCCTGCTCCACAGCGGCGCCGTCGCGAACGTGCTCCTGCTCATCGCGTGCGCTACCGGGGTGCTCCTGCTGTTCTGGTATTCGCCGTCAGCGCACCACGCGCATGCGTCGATGCGCGAGCTCGAGGCCAGCTTCCTCGGCCGCTTCGTGCGCGCCGCCCACCGCTACAGCTCGGACGGCTGCATCGCCTTCGTCGCCTGGCACGCGCTCAAGCTCACTGCCGCCCGCCGCTTCGGCGGCGCCCGCTGGCTCGCCTGGGTGACGGGCCTCACCGCCCTCACCCTGCTGTGGCTGATCGGCTGGCTCGGCTACTGGCTCGTGTGGGACGAGCCCGCGCGCCAGGTCGCGCTCGGCACGGCGCGCGTGCTCGACGTGCTGCCCATCTTCGCCGACCCGATCGCGCGCACGTTCGTCGCCGACAGCACCATCAACTCGCTGCTCTTCTTCATCGTCTTCTTCGCGCACATGCTCATCCCCCTCGCGATGGGCATCGCGCTGTGGCTCCACATCGCCCGGCTGCAGCGCAGCGACTTTCTCACTCCCAGGAAAGTGACTGTCGTGCTCGCCGGCGCGACCGCGCTGCTCTCGCTCGTGTTGCCGCCGCTGGCTGCCGCTCCGGCGCGCATGGCAAACGTGCCGGGCCGGCTCGCGGTCGACGCCTGGTACCTGACGCCGCTGTGGCTCACCGATCGGCTCGGCGGCGGCGCGCTCTGGGCGATCTCGCTCGGCCTCTTCGGGCTGGCGCTGAGCGTGCCCTGGCTGCTCGCGAAGCAGAAGCCGAAGCCGGCCGAGATCGTCGCGTCGCGCTGCAATGCCTGCAACAACTGCGTGGCCGACTGCCCGTACGACGCCATCTCGCTGGTGCCGCGCACCGACGGCCGCCCGTTCGACACGCAGGCCCAGGTCGACCCGTCGCGCTGCGTCGGCTGCGGCATCTGCGCAGGCAGCTGCGCGAGCGGCGGCTCGGGCCTGCCTCAGTTCGACATGCTCCGCGAGCGGGCGCGGCTCGAGCAGTGGATCGAGGAGCAACCCGAAGGGCGGCAGCAGCACGTCGCCCTCGTCTGTGACGACGCGGTCAGCCGTTCGCTCGACATCGACCCCGGCACCGGAGCCTGCACCAGCCTGCCCGGCTACCGCGTCATGCGCGTGCCGTGTGCGGGTTGGGTGAACGCCATCACGCTCGAGCGCGCGCTGCGCCAGGGTGTCCCCGGGGTGCTCGTCGTCGCGTGCTCCGGCTGCCGCTACCGCGAGGGCCCCGCCTGGACCTCCGAGCGGCTGGGCGGCAGCCGCTCGCCCGAGCTCAGCGCCCGGGTCGAGCGCTCGAAGGTGCGGCTGGTCACCGTCGATCGCACCGCGCCCGGGCGGCTCACCGCCGAGGCGCGCGCCTTTCGCGAGGGCATCCCGCTCCGGCCGCGCCGCGTGCTCCCGGCCGCAGCGGGTGCGGCCCTCGCCTGCGCTGTCGCGGCGGGCGCGGTGTGGGGCGGCCAGACTTTGCCGTACTCCCCGCCGCAGCCCGACGGGCCGTCGCTCGTCCTCTCGTTTCGCCACGCCGGCAAGATCGAGGAGCGCTGCCGCACCGTCTCGGAGGAGGAGAACGCGAAGCGGCCGGTGCACATGCGCCGCCCGCAAGAGTGCAGCCGCGGGCGCCAGGGCGTGCGGGTCGAGCTCGAGGTCGACGGGCGGCCGGCCTTCGCGAAGTCGTTCGGCGCCTCGGGCCTGTGGGCCGACGGCCCGAGCGTCGGCCTCGAACGCCTGCCGGTGCCGCCCGGCCGCCACCGCGTGGCGGTGCGGCTCGACGACTCGGGTGAACCGGGCGGGTGGGCCTTCACCGACGAGCGCGAGCTCGAGCTCGGCCCGCGAGAGAGCGTCGCGATCGTCTTTGGGCGCGAGACCGGCTTCCAGTGGCATCAAGGGCCGTGAGCCTCGAGGTCACGGCTTCTCTCGAGTCGGCAAGCCGGCGGCCCTCCACTCCGACAGCCCCATGCTCGCGACCGCGTAGCCGAGCGCCGCGGCCTGCTCGGCGACCTTCCCCGCTCGCGCTCCGGCGACGCAGTAGAAGATGACCTTGCCCCTGGGCAGCTTCGCCAGGAAGTCCTTGAAGGCGGCGGGATCGTTCATCGTCTTCGAGAAGGAAAACCACTTCGCCGGCCGGGCCATGCCGGAGCTGAGCTCTTCCGCCTCGCGAACGTCCACGAGCGTCGCGGCGCCCTTCTCGACGAGCGCGGCGGCCACCTTGGGCATGATCCTATCGACCTTCGGCGCCCCGGCGGCGACGTGCGGCGCCACCAGCAGGGACATCACAACGAAAGACACGGCACCGCGCATGTCCCACCGCGTAGCGCCTCGAAAGGGCGCGGCGCTTGATCCAGATCAGGGTTGGCCGGTTTCGCGGCGCTCAAGCTCCTCCCCGGCCGAACGAACCCCAGGAGCTCCTCATGCGCCGTGCCGCTTTTTTCGTACTGCCGATCGTCCTCTTCGGCTGCAACTCCCCGACCCGCACCGTACCCAAGAGCTCCGGCTCGATCGCCGTGAGCAACGACGACGCGCTGCTGTACATCGCGGACGCCGATCACGATCGCGTGACGGTGCTCGACGCCGCCACCCTCCAGGTCGTTCAGCACGTGAGCGTGCCGAAGGGCCCCGAGCGGGTCGCGGTCGGCCCCGACGGCGCCGTGTACGTCACCAGCCGCGGCGCCGGCAGCGTCACCCGCATCTCGCGCGACGGGGCACCCCAGCGAGAGCGCGCGGTGGGCGCCGAGCCGGTGGGGCTCGCGCTCGACGCGCAAGGCAAGCGCCTCTACGTCGCGAACGCCTCGTCCGGCACGGTCAGCGTGCTCGACGCCGAAACGCTCGAGCCACTCGACGAGCTCGAAGTCGGCGGCAACCCGTGGGCCGTCGTGGTCGGCGCCGATGACCAGCTGTGGGTGACCGACTTCCTCGCCGCAACGGTGAGCGAGGTGCCGCCCGGCGGGCGCCGCCCCTCCGCACCTTCGGGCTCACCCAGACCAACGCCGGGGCTGCCGCCAGGCCCCTGCTGGCTCAGCGAGCCCCCGCCCAGGCGGCCGACATCGCGGTGGCGCCCGACGGGTCCCGCCTCTACGTGGCGCACGTGCAGAGCCGCACGCAGGCCGGGTCTCTGGCGTTCGCCGTGGCGCCGGCGATCTCGACCGTCGATCTCGCCAGCGGCGAAACGCTGCAGGAGCCGGCGCCGCCCGACTTCTTCGAGGAGGCCGCAGCGGCAGACTTCCCGGCAACCGTGCTCGTCACCTCCACGGACGACCGGTGCAACTTCAACGGCCGCGGCACCGGCATGGACGCGCCGTCTTCGGTCGTGCTCGACGCCTTCGGCGAGTGGCTGTTCGTCGCCGATCACAACTCGAACGCGGTCGCGGTGCTCAGCGCGACGCGGCGCAACGACGACCGGTTCGAGTCTCCGGAGCGCGGGATCTACGGCGTGGTGCGCGTCGGGGCCCGCCCCACCGGCATCGCGCTCGCCGGCGACAACCGCCGCGCGTGGGTGCACAACGCGCTCGACTACTCGGTCAGCCAGGTCGAGCTGAAGAGCATGGGCCTCACCGTCACCCGCGAGAGCACCTTCGCGGCGAGCGAGTTGCCCGCCGACGTCGAGAACGGCCGCCGCATCTTCTACTCGGCGGTCGACCCGCGCGTGACCCGGCCCGAGCTCGGCGGCCTGTCGTGCTCGAGCTGCCACCCCGACGGGCGCACCGACGGCCTGCAGTGGCAGCTGAACCGCGGCTCCAGCTCTCTGCCCGAGGGCGAGGGCCTGAACACGCCGGCGCTGTGGAACCTCGACCGCACGGCGCCCTACGCCTGGAGCGGCAGCCTCGCCGACCTGCCCGCGTTCACCACGCACATGGTCGGCCAGATGGGCGGCGACGGCCTCGACCGCTGGGAGCTGGAGGACGTCACGGCCTACCTGAAGACCCTGCGCCCGCCGGCGAGCCAGCGGCCCGTCGTCGCGGTCGAGGCGTCGGAGGGCGAGCAGCTGTTCGCCGCGCAGTGCAGCAGCTGCCATGCGGGCACCCAGCTCACCGACGGCCTCACGCACCTCTCCGGCTCGGCGCTCATCGACACGCCGTCGCTCGCCGGCGTGGCCGGCACGGGCCCGTGGCTGCACGACGGCTCGGCTCGGACCCTGCGCGACGCGATTCGCCACCCCGGCGCTCCGCGTTTGTCCGCCGCCGAGGGCGCGGCCGTGCAGGCGTGGCTCCTCAACCGATGAGCCGCCGCCGCCGACCGGCACTTTAGCCCGTGAGCCCCTTCCCCCGCCGCGTACACGGGTGCGCCGACTGCGAGCTTCTGGCGAACGGGCGCTGCGTCTTCGAGCCCGAGGAGGTCGCCGCCGGCTCCTCCATCTCCGCGGCAGGCCAGATCGCGGGGGCGGTCTCGTTCGTGTGCACCGGAATCGTCGAGGTCACGCGCGTCGGGGCCGACCGCTCGGTGCTGCGCGGGCCGCGGACCCTGCTCGGCCTCGAGGCGCTCGAGAAGCTCCCCTCCCCGGTCGAGGTGCGCGCGATGACCGACGTCCGCCTCTGCGCGGCTCCGCTCGAGCGCGTCGAGGCGTGGCTGGGCCCGCCTTCCGGCGCCAGGCGGCTGTTCGAGCTCGCGAGCAGAGCGCTCATCGAGCGCGACGGTGAGGCCAACCTCCGCGCGGGTCCTCCCGAGGTGCGTGTGGCCCGCCTTCTTCTCGCGTTGGCTCCCCACGCGGAGCGCGGGCGCGACGCTGCCCTCTCGAAGGCGCGTGCAGCGGCCGTGACCGGGCTGACGCCGCAGGCGCTGTGGCGGGTGCTCCACCGCCTCGCCGAGCGCGGCCTCGTCGACAGCGTGACCGGGTTCCAGATCCGGGACCTGCGGGGGCTGACCGAGCTCGTCAGCCCACCTCTTCGAAGGTCGCGGTGAAGTGCCGGAGCGCCCGGGGCCCCCCGGTGATGCGCAGCCCCTTGAGGTCGGGCGCACGCGACGCCACACGCTCGACGACCTCGATCACGTAGTCGACGTGGCTCTGCGTGTACGTGCGACGGGGCACCGCGAGGCGCACCAACTCCATCGCCGCGGGGCGCTCCGAGCCATCGGGGTGCAGGCCGAACATCACCGAGCCGATCTCACAGCTCCGCACCCCGCCCTCGCGGTAGAGCGCGATGCTGAGCGCCTGCCCCGGGTACTGCAGCGCGGGCACGTGCGGCAGGAGCGCGGCGGCGTCGAGATAGACCGCGTGCCCCCCAGCCGGCACGACCAGCGGCACGCCCCGCTTCTCGAGCGCCTCGCTGAGGTACTCCACCGAGCGCGCGCGGTAGCGCAGGTAGTCGTGCTGAACGACCTCGTGAAGCCCGACCGCGATGGCGTCGAGATCGCGTCCCGCCAGCCCGCCGTACGTCGGGAAGCCCTCGGTGAGGATGAGCAGGCTCCGGCAGCGCTCGGCCCAGGCATCGTCGTTCAGGGCGAGCCAGCCGCCGATGTTCGCGAGCCCGTCCTTCTTCGCCGACATGGTCATGCCGTCGGCCAGGCTCGACATCTCGCGCACGATCTCGGTCACCGTCCGCGACTGCTGTCCCGCCTCGCGCTCGCGAATGAACCACGCGTTCTCCGCGAAGCGGCAGGCATCGAGGAAGAGCGGAACCCCGTGGCGGCTGCACACGGCGCGGATCGCGCGCAGGTTGTCGAGGCTCACGGGCTGACCGCCACCGGAGTTGTTCGTCACGGTCACGAGCACGAGCGGTACCCTGGCGCGCCCCACTTCCCAGATCAGCCGCTCGAGCGCGCCGACGTCGAGGTTCCCCTTGAAGGGGTGCCGCAGCGACGGCGTGCGCCCCTCGGCGTAGAGCAGGTCGACCCCCGTCGCGCCGCTCGCCTCCACGTTGGCGCGCGTGGTGTCGAACAGGGTGTTGCTCGGCACCACACGACCGGGCCCCCCTGCCACAGAGAACAGGATCTTCTCGGCCGCCCGGCCCTGGTGCGTGGGGATGACGTGCCGGTAGGGGAACAGCTCGCGGACCGCGCTCTCGAAGCGGAAGTACGACGGCGACCCGGCATACGACTCGTCGCCACGCTGCAGCGCCGCCCACTGCTCGGCCGACATCGCACCGGTGCCCGAGTCGGTGAGGAGGTCGATGAGCACGTCTTGCGACCGCAGCCGGAAGAGGTTGAAACCGGCGGCGGCGAGGTGGGCCTCGCGCTCTTCGCGGGTGCTGAGGCGCAACGGCTCGACGGACTTGATGCGAAATGGCTCGATGATCGTCCGGAAGCCGCGCATGGGGCTCAGGCCGTCGGTGAACCGCGACGGCTCACGCACGGCTCCGGGCCGGCTCGAGTACCGGAGCCTGAGCAGCTCGCGCGGCGCGAACCGCCGCCCGCCGCCCGGCGATGAGATGCCAGAGCAGCACCGCGACGAGGCCCAGCATGAAGATGCCCAGCAGCGCGCTGCCCGCTTGGGGCCAGCTGTGCGTCATGAAGTTCGCGATCTGCTTGCTGCCGATCACCACGGGCATGAACGGCTTCACCTTCACCGGAGCATCGGGAGACAGCTCGTGCCCGAAGCTCCACAACATGTAGATGAACCGCCCAAACGCGAACGCGCTGACGTACCCCGCCATCACCACGAGGTCGACGAGAGCCCGGACGTTGCCGATGGCGGCGACGCGCAGCGTGACGATGAGGAGTGCTCCGAGCGCGAATGGGATCCAATCGAGGTCCTTCATCGCCTGCCGGTCGAGCTTCCGCATGCCGATATAGTGGTTGAGCGTGTTGATCTCCTGGAGGTGCTGGCCTTCGTTCCCGCCCTCGAGGTGCGTCGCATAGATGTCGAGCGTCAGCCCGCCCGGGTACTGCGGAGCCTCCATCGAGATCCGCCACAGCGGCTGCGCCAGAGCGAACCCCAGCGGAACCACCAGCGCGGCCAGCACCACCCTCGCGGCCGGGAAGAGCGGCTTCGAGAGGAATTCGTAGAACCGATCGACGTGCAGCTTCAATGGGCAGAACGTCTGCAAGCCCACCGCCAACGCAGCCTCCTCGACGGGGCATTCGCCCTCGCGCAGAGGTTGCGTCGGGAGCGCGTGCCGGTACGCAGCTTCTGCGCGGCGCCCGACACCCTCCCTCATGGCCGGGGTGGCACGTGGGTCGCATCGCAGCGCCCATGAGCGTCAATCGTCTCGTGATCGCCGGCACCGCAGCGGTGTTCACCGCCTGCTTCGAAAAGCCCATCAAGCCCCTGCCCGAGGACATCGACTTCGGCACGGCTCCACGGCTGTGGCCGTGGCGGCACCCGATCCCGCCGGGCCGGTGCGCGATACACCCAAGCCTGCTTCCGGAGCGTCGGTAGAGGTGCCGAAGCTCGACATCAGCACCGATGCCGCTGCCATCGCACAGGGCAGAGACCTGTTCTCGGCGAAGGGCTGCGTCGGCTGCCACAAGATCGGAGGCGGCAAGCTCGTCGGGCCCGACCTCAAGGGAGTCACCGCGCGACGAGACCCGGAGTGGTTGGCCAAGATGATCCTGCGGCCCGACGTGATGGTGAAAGAGGATGATACGGCGAAGAAGCTGCTCGCCGAGCACATGGTCCCGATGCCGAACCAGAACGTCGATGCCCAGAAGGAGCTCCCGCTGCTCCTCTCGTTCCTGAAGAGCAACGAGAAGTAGCCGATCTGCACGCAACGAAGACGCGGTCACCGCCGTCCAGGGCCAGTGCTCGGCCGGGTGCTCTCGACGATCTCGATCGGCACGCACGAGGTGCATCGACCGAGCGCGGAAATAGCGCCGACCCTCTCTCTCGACTCAGTCGGAAGGTCGAAGAAGAGCGGCGATGTCGTCCGGCAGCGCCTGGGCGAGCGCGCGGACCGCGGCTGGCCGGAGCACCTCGGCAAGCACCTGCAGCACGACCGCGGCGTGCTGCGCGCAGAAGGAGAGTCCCCGGCCGTCGCCTTGCGCGAGCCGCTCGAGCAGCGCGCCGAGTCCCCTCGCGCTCCCCGGGTCAGTGGCGCTGAGCCAGACCCCGAGAGTCGGCGGCAGCTCGCCCGCTAGCGCGGCCGAGTGCTCCGCGGGGAGCTGCTCCCCCAGTCCCCGAAGGGTCGCCTCGGTGAGGTCGCCTCCGACGGCGGCGCTGAGACCTGCCCGCTCGGCCACGCGCCGCAGGAAGCTGGCCGACGAGAACGACTCCATCTCCGCGCCGAAGCCAGATTCACGCCAACGCCCCGAGCGGCCGGCAGATTTCGAGCGGCGACGCCGGGGCGCCGGAAGCGACAGCGACCGTTCCGGCGCCTGACAGGCGCAGACTTTGCGCCCGGTCGACCGAGGCTGGCGGGTCTGGTGAATGCATGCGTCCCCGAGGTTCAAGACCGGAGGAAACCGTGCGGAAGCGAGAACTCGGGGGTGAGAATCACGAGCTGCTGCCGGTTCGTGAGACGGAGGGCACGCAGAATGTCGACTGCCCGCGGCAGAGCCGCCCGGTGCCCTTCAAGGAGTGCGAGGGCTGCGCGCTCGGCACCGTGGTGCGCCTCAAAAAGCAGCGGCTTCCGTTCGTCCTCTGCGCAACAGAGGGGCCACCTCGCGGCGTTCTTCCGGACGCAGGCGATGCTCCGGTGGCCACGCCCATGCATGTCGTGACCGTGCGACACGATCTCCCCCGTGAGGCGCTGGGCGCAGCGTTCGCAGACCCGAGCGTCACCGCAGTCGTCGTGGTCGACGGCGAGGGCGTCGCAACCGGCTTCCTGACGCGCAAGACCTACCGGGACAATCTCCAATAGGCGCAGCTTCTGCGCTTTGCCACGTGCACGGGCAAGGTCTCAGACCGGCCCCACGGTTGCACCCCGGCGGTCGCCATGGCCACCGAGACGCGGGGCTCCGCCCCTGAGAAGCTCACCACGAAGCTCTTCGCCATCGTCGTCGCGGGGACGGTTGCCTTTCTGATCGCAACCGTCGCGCTGATGAGCTGGACGCCCTGAAAGGCGGCAGCGCGTTTTCAGATGGGCGCCGATGGTTCACCTCATCCTCTACGTCGCCGACCAGGCGCGCAGCACGGCGTTCTACGCGGCGGTCCTCGCGCGCAAGCCCAGGCTCGACGTGCTGGGCATGACCGAGTTCCAGCTCGAGCGCGGCAGCATCCTCGGGCTCATGCCGGAGGCCGGCATCAAGCGCCTGCTCGGAGCCGCGCTACCGGCCCCCGCTTCCGCCCGTGGAGTTCCGCGCGCGGAGCTGTACCTCAAGGTCCCGGGGGCAGCGGCCTTTCACGATCGCGCGCTCGCGGCGGGCGCCATCGAGCTCAGCCCTCCGCTCTTGCGCGACTGGGGAGACTTCGTCGCCTACTCGCTCGATCCCGATGGGCACGTGCTGGCCTTCGCCTGGCCCTAGTGGTCAACGCAACAGCAGCGCGCAAGCGGTCAGGCAGCGCGAACAAATCCGACAACCCAATATCGTGCCGCTTCGCCGATGCCACCAGCGTCGCCATGGTCGATCACGCACTTTGGCATCCAGCTCGGCGCGTTCGGCGAGCTGCCCTGCATCAAGCTCCCGTTGATGGCGGAGGCGAAGAACACGCCGTCGAGGACGCGTGAGCGCCGCATCAAGTCGGGCGATGGACCTCGCATTCGCCAACGATGCTGCGACAACGACAAGCTGCTGGTCGCCGCGATCGTGAGTTCACGAAGCAGTCCTGCTCAAATTGCGGCTCGAGGTCAGGGCCGCTGAGCCGGTAGAGCCCCCACAGCCTATCGCGCCTTTGCGAACAGCTCGCTCACGTCGACATGAAAGCCGTGACAGATGCGCGCAAGGGTTGTGAGGGTCAGGTTGGCGCCTGCGGTCTCCGCACGCTGGTAGAGGCGCGTTGACATCTCGCATTGGTGGGCTGCCTCCTCCTGGTTGAGCTCACGCTCTGCCCGAAGGCGGCGCGCATTCCCGGCAAGGCGCCGCTGAAGCTCGCGATAGGTCGGCTCCTCGTAGAGGGGCAGCCGGTCCGCTCGCCTTCGTCGGACTTTCTTGCGCTTCGCCATCGCGACGGCGGTATCCGGCGCACCCGACGTATACGCCACGACGCTAGCGTCGTATAATCAGTCACTCGACCAGCAGTCGCCCGAACCCATTCCACGCCCCAAGGAGCCCGCATGCGTCCCCGCGCCTCTGCCGTCGCCAACTTGCTTCTGCTCCTGGCCGCCACGCTGCCGCTCTCGGCGCTGGCGTTCGACCAGGTTCCCGTTCCCAAGCTGCGGGCCTTCCTGAGCAAGAAGAACCCGTGTCACGTGTGGGTCGTCGGCTGGCGCGGCGAGCAGCTTGCGTCGGGCACGACGTACGGTGATGTCTTCTGCATTCTCGACGGCGTGATTGGTGAAGGCACGCTCGACGAGCAGACCGGCTGCATGGTCGCCAAGTACGACCCCTCAACCGATCGCTACGAGATGGATCCGCTCGGCATGGGCGCCTTCATCTTGGAAGCGCCGTGTTCGGCGCAGCTCGTCGCGCGGCTTCCGGAGAACATCGTGGTGGCCAACCTGCTGCGCGCGACGACGTTCGTCGAGTCTCAGAGGATCCTCGTCGGGGGCGTGAAGGCCAGTGCCGCTGCATTCGCCCGCGGGCTCTGTCGCGCAGCCAGCGGCCCCCACAACTGCGACGGGTTCGTCGCGGACGTCACCGACACGGCGCCCAGTGCAGCACCAGCGAAGGATGGCAAGGGCGTCAAGAAGGCGTCGGAGGACGAGAAGACGCCAGTGCCGCCGTGGCTGAAGAAGCGGTAGGACCGACCTACGTCCGCGCGGCTGCGAGCATCAATCGATCAGTCACCCATCCGGGCAGGCTCCGCTTCAGCAGGGTGACGATTCCACAAAGACTGTTCGACTGACCGATGCACGCCAGGCCGACGACGCGCCCTCGCTCATCGAACACCGGCGAGCCCGACATGCCGCCGCGAAGGCGACCGCTTCCATTGCTCGCGGTGAAGCCGACACCACGAAGCGGTCCAGAAGCCCAGCTGCCGGTCAGCGTCATCACCCAAACAGGGCCCGGCTCCAGCGTTCGCCGCTCGTCCAGATCGGCGATCGCCGGGGACATCGCGTCGCACATCGATTCGAACGCAGTCCACTCATCCGGAGGCAGGTTCGTCCCCGAATAAGTGCTGTGGTGGAGCACCGCGATGTCCGAGCATGGATCCGTCGCGGCAATCAGTGCACGGGCGGTCGTCTTACGACCCAGGTCGCTGAGCTCTACTCGTTCGCCATCTCCTCAGGCTGCAGGAGGATCCACTTCAACCGGTCGCTCAACCACGCCCTCGGGAAATACGTCGCAACCTTCGTCCATCGCTCGGCGTATCGAGTCCTGAACTCCGCAACACTCAACCCCATCGCACCAGAAACGTCCTTCAGCCACTGCAGGTTCTTCGTGCGCTTCACCCAGTCGATCTCACGCCGATTGTCAGGATGGTAGAGCAGACACACGGGCGGCCAGATCTGCCCCGACTGTTCGGCGACCAGCTCCGTCGCCAGGTACAGAAAGTACTCGCCTTCGCGCAGTGCCCTGAACGCCAGGAGCTCAGCGAGCGGTGGCTGCGTGTAGCGCTCCTTCAGCAAACCACCGAAAACCGCCGTCCGCCCCTGGCTGCGAACCGTCGCGAGCTCGTCGAGGACAGTGGCTTCGGAATCATCGAGGAGCGCGATGACATTGCCAGACCGTTCGTCGTTGTTGTTCCGATACGAGAAGTGAAACTGCAGCAACTGGTGCAGGAAGTCCCAGCGGCGGGCGTCCAGGCAGACCGCGGCGATCACGGACGTGAGCTCTTGCGGCAGGAGACGCTGGATGTCGAAGGTCCAAGGCTGCCAGGCGCCATCTCCGTTCGGAACACGCGCTTCGGCGATGCGCTCCAGACTGCGAAGCAGCTCGTCGAAGGCCTCACGATGCTTTGACTCGATGATCGCACGGGTCAGCGTGACCAACTCCGCCACGATCGGCGCCGTCGAGGCGTATGCCTTCAAGAACGGCTCCGCGCGGCTTCCAGACTGCGCAGGCTCCGGGTGGACGTCGATCAAGGCACGGGTGCTTCGTTCGAGCGTCTTGCGCACCTGCGCGACAGCGCCGGGCGCCCCTTCATGGAGCGCGTCGATCGCCGCGGTCACGAGTGACGGAGCCTGCTGCGTCGCTGCGACGCGCAGGAGGATCTCCCGCAGCTGCACTTCGAGCTGCCCGGACAGCGCACTGCGCGCGGCGGCCGGAGCGTCCTCCTTCCGCATGGTGTACTTCAGCGCGAGTCTGTTTCGAATGTCGAAGGGCAGCCGGGTGATGTCACCGTAGTGTTCGTTGAACACGAGCACGACGCGGCCCCAGCCGATCGTGCCGAGCGCGTAGCCCAGCTCGATGAGTACGTTCGGATTCGGGTGCTCGCGATCGGCGCTCTGGACGCAGCTCACGTCGAAGACCGCGGCAGCGGCAGTCTTGATCTTCTCCATGATGGCAGCGTGGATTTCAGGCGAGCCTGGGATGCCCTGCACGTCGCGGTCGATCACCGGGTCGATGGCGATCGAGTCGTCATTCCGGATCGCTTTCGCCGCCCGCTCGAGGGCGTCTTGAATGAGGCTCCGGTTCGTCTTCGAAGGAAGGTCGGACTGCCACGAATAGAAGACGGTGGGCTTCGGCGACATGTTCCGCTCAGCTTAGCTGGCCGATCGACGGGCCCGTGCTGCAAGCGAGGTGCGAATTGTAATCTCGCCCGGAAGTCACGCTCCTGCTCGCGCTGGTTGCTCTGCTCCGTGTCGCGCGATGATGCCATTGAATCTCGGCATTGGATCGCTCGAAACCGATTGGTCCGCGTACAACAGCTTCCGCAACCATTCGTCGCTGTTCTTGCGAGACGATCTCCGACCCGACGCGGCGTTGGGCCAGCCAGTCTTCGCTCGCCGCCTCGGTGCGATGGTGCGGCGCCTCGAGATGCTCGGCTACACGCTCGATGGCTGCGAACGGCAGTACAAGGAAACGATCGCGCAGTTGCCTCGCTACTACGCATCGCCTCGGTTCAGCTTCCACGACTTTGCGAAGGTCATTACACATGTGGATGCCGCGAAGGTCGAGCGGCTCGAAGAGCAGGACTTCGACCTGGGCGAGTTCGCGAGGGACCTTCTCGCCGACCCCGAGTTCACCAAGACGCAGCCGGCCTTCGCCGATCTGGACAGAGACGACGACGGCACCTTCTTCGAATGGCTCCCGTCGCCGCTCATCCTCAGGCTGCTGGCTGAGCATCCCGCGAACCTGGAGCTCGAGGTTGTCTGGCGGCTCGACGGCGCGCGGAACATCGGGCTCACCACGGAGAATGAGGCCTTCGAGCCGACCTCGGAGAGCGAACGGTGCCTGATCGTCACTGAGGGCACGTCGGACGGCGACATCCTCAAGACATCTCTGCCCCGCGTAGCGCCCGACGTGCAGGACTTCTTCCACTTCGTGGACATGAAGGACAACTACCCGTTCACCGGCACCGGCAATGTCGTGAGGTTCTGCCAGGGCCTCGCGAAGATTCACATCCAGAATCGGATCCTGGTGGTCTTGGACAACGACACGACCGGGCGCGAGGCGCTCGAGGATCTCAAGAAGATCGTGCTCCCCCCGCGCATGCGCGTCACCACGCTTCCGGACCACCCGAAGTGCTCGAGCGTGAGGACGCTCGGCCCATCGGGCGTTTCGATTGAGAACGTGAACGGCACCGCGGTGGCCATCGAGTGTTTCCTCGACATCTGGGACGACACGGCGCCGCCAGAAGTTCGGTGGTCGAGCTACAGCAAGAAGCTGAAGACGAACCAGGGCGCTCTCATCGGCAAGGAGGAGTACGTCGCTCGCTTTCACGAGCGCATCAAACGAGCGCAGCCGTACAACCTCGATGGCCTCGACGCGCTCTGGAAGTTCCTCATCGCGAAGTGCCCGGCCTGAAGGTGTCAGCAGCGCGTCGCTATGCTCGTCGGCCGACACGATGGCGCCCCTCCCTTCCGGTCGAGTCGAGCTGCCCAGCGAGGACTTTGTGCGTCACGGTCTCCTTTGGGTACCACCGGCCGATGAACACGGGTTCGGCGCGCACCGCAAAGCGCTCCGCAAGTGGAGCCTTCATGAATTGGCGGTTCGGCTTCCAGCGGTCCAGTACCAGGAAGAGCGGTTGGCCAAGGACTTCTGGCCGGCGACCTCAACCTTCACCAGCTCGTCCCCGCACATCCGGTTCGCGCGCTCCGAGCTCGCTCGGCACGCCATTCTCTGGTCTCCGGCGTTCCAGATCGTCGACGGTCGAGGCCTCGAGGCACCTCCGAAGCCTGCCTGGCTGCTGGGGCGGCTCATCTCCACGCCCTCGGCCTGAGGCTGGAGATCGACGACTCGGATCCCCAGCTCATCGCGAGCCACGGCGTCCATGCGTTCGTCTTCCAGCAGATGAGCCCGCAGTGGGAGTTCATGCGCTCCCACGCATTCAGGGCGGCCCAGGCCACGTGGATGTTCGGCGACGCCCTGAAGTCGCGACGCCTTCGGCTCGGCAATGGCCCTTCGTTCCGAGCTGATGCCCTGTCGCAGCTCATCGAACGCGAGCTCGGCATGTCGGTCGCCCACCTCGTCGGCTGCGTGCAGATGCTCTTCGCCCGGTCGGCGTCAGAGAACCCGACCCTCGATGCCGGCCGGCTGTACCTCTCTCCCGAGGTCGTCGAGCACTTCGCGCCCTGGCTCGTAGCCTTCGCGGAGGTTCGCCCGCTGTGCTCGTCGCGGCTGGCGCGGGCGTTCAGGCTGCTCGCGGCCTCGAAGACGGAGATGCACGCCGCGATGGTGGCTGAGGCCGGCGTCGACTCGGAGATCGCGCTGCTGCAATGCCCAACGCCGCTTCAGCGACACCCGATCCTTCTGCCGTTCTCGAACACACGGGCTCTGGGCGTCGCGCCGGTGCCGCATTTGCTCTTCGAGTGGCTCTACGAGCCGCTGATTGATCTGCTGCACTCGGCTTGCCGCGCATCGAACCTGGTCTTCGACTTCAACCAGCTCTTCGAGGAATACATTGGGATCCTTCTCACCCGGCACTCGCCCGCCTCGTTGCGCTGGCTCCATGAGCACGAGGTCAAGCCCCCGACCGGCACCGTCGTGGACTGGTGCGCCGAGCTGCCATCGCACGTGGTGCTCGTCGACGCCAAGCGCGCGTGGCTCGACCCGGGTTCGCGCCACCGACTCGATGCCGGCGAGTGGGACCAGTTCCACCGCACGCTGCTTCACGGAGTCCGCCAGGGCGCTGGCTTCTGGAACAGCGTCAAGGCCGGGAATGTCCATGCGCTGGCGCGCGCCCGAAACAAGAAGCCGGTGCTGATCCTGGCGACCGGCAGCGACAACCGGATCGTTCCGTATCCCGAGCGGCTGAAGCGGGAGCTGCGCGAAGAGGCCTGGCGACACGCGCCGGACCTGCACGTCGAGCTCGTGTGGCTCGACCAGCTGCACGCGCTGCTCAACACATGGCTGCAGCGCGACGTCGACTGGCTCGGCGAAACGCTGTCGAAGTCGCGGCGCACTGACGGGCCTGAACTCGAGAAAAGCTTGAGCTACGACGTCTCGGGGCCGATGTGGCGGGTGTTCACGGAGATGCTGCCGGACTCCGACGAGGATTGACCGCGGTCAGAGCAGGCGCGTCAACGCGGCAGCGGCGGCGGCGAGCGCGCGGCGATCGTCGCCCAGCTCACGCGGTTCGTCCCCCTGCGCTGCCGAGCGGGTTCATGCCCCACATGGCAGCAAGTCATGGGCCACCGCCGAAAACCAGCATGGTCACCCCCCTCCTGTAGAGTAAGCGGGGTAACGGCGAGGTGGCGCCGATACCTTCAAGATCATGGCAACCGCGGAGCAACTCAAAGCCCTGCTGCAGAGCTACGCCGACGGCGATGAGGCCCGCTTCTTGTCCGTCGCGATGCAGGTCGCCGCTAAGGAGGCCAAGCTCGGCCATTCGAAGCTGGCGCAAGATCTGCGCGCCCTCATCGACGAGGTGAAGTCCCGCGCAAGCATCGCCCCGCGAACGCCGCGCCAGCCGATACCGCTCGTGCAGCCGAAGGGCGAACTCGCCGGTGTGCTCTCTGTCACGTACCCGAGAACCAAGCTCGAAGAGATGGTGCTCGAAGAGATCGTCCGCGAGCGCCTCCTTCGCGTCCTCAGCGAGCAGCGGCAGCATCACAAGCTCCGAGAGCACGGCCTGCGCCCCCGCCACCGCGTCTTGCTGGTCGGTCCACCGGGTTCCGGTAAGACGATGACGGCATCGGCCATGGCGGGCGAGATGACCCTGCCGCTGTTCACGATCCAGCTCGACGGGCTGCTGACCAAGTTCATGGGCGAGACCGCCGCGAAGTTGCGGCTCGTCTTCGACGCAATCCGAACGACCCGCGGCGTGTACCTCTTCGACGAGTTCGACTCGATCGGCGGTCACCGCGGCTCCGCGAACGACATCGGCGAGATCCGCCGGGTCTTGAACTCGTTCCTCCAGTTTCTCGAGGCAGACGACTCCGACAGCTTGATCGTGGCCGCGACGAACAACGCGCAGCTGCTCGACGAGGCGTTGTTCCGGCGCTTCGACGACGTGATCGAGTACCACCAGCCCACGCCCGAGCTCGCAGCAAGGCTCGTCGCGGCACGGCTGGGCCCGTTCCTGCCTCCGGATCTCGAGATCGCGGCGCTCGTGAAAACGGCTGCGGATCTGAGCTACGCCGAGCTGGGTCGCGCGAGCGACGACGCAGTGAAGGCCGCGATCTTGAGCGATGCGTCGACGGTCGACGCGCGCTCGGTTCAGAGAGCTTTCGACGAGCGACGCGGAGCCCGGCGGAAGTAAGTTCGGCGCGTGCCCAAGCCCTACGATCGGCCGCACCTCTTCGTGCGCAAGGCGCCCTCGGTGCATGGCTTCACGTCGGTAAGCGCCGGCGGTGGCCGCGCGAAGCGGAAGGAGCATGCGCGCGAAGTCCACGGCCCGAAACTGCAGGCGCAGTTCGAGAAGGCGGTCGCGACGCCCGAGGATGCGCCCCGTCCCATCCGCGTCGAGTTCCGAAGCGAAAAGGGCTTCGACCTGAAGCTCGAGAGCCTCGATTCATCGAAGGAAGGAGGCATCGAGCTTCTCTCAGTTCGGGAGGCTGGCGGCGTGACCTACGCGACCGTCCTGATCCCGCCCGCACGGCTGAAGCGCTTTCGCACCATCTTCGAGCAGTACATCAAGGAGAACACGGACAAGGGCTCGCCACGGCACTCCGCGCTCGTCGACAGCATCGCCGCGATTCGCCGCGCCGCGCTCGAGTCAGTCTGGACCGAGCTGGATGCACCGCTGCCTGGTGATCGGGCCACGACGTGGTTCGAGATCTGGCTTCGGCGCAAGGGCGCGACCGTCGAGAGCTTCCGCGAGGCAGCCGCCGCCATGAACCTGACGACGGTCACTTCCGAGATCCAGTTCATCGACCGGACTGTCACGCTCTTGAAAGCGACAACGGCACAGCTCGAGCAGCTGCTCGAAGAGGACCCGGCGATCGCCGAGGTTCGGCTCGCCCGCACTGTCGCGACCGACTTCACCGAGATGAGTGGTCAGGAGCAGGTCGCCTGGATGCGTGACCTCGCCGAGCGCCTGGTCGCCCCACCCGACGCGGCGCCGGCCGTGTGCGTTCTCGACACGGGCGTGAACCGCGGCCACGCGCTCTTGAAACCGGCACTCGCCGAGACCGATCTGCACGCCTACGTGCGGGACTGGCAGGTCGATGACCACCACGGGCACGGCACCGAGCTCGCGGGCACTGCGCTGTACGGCGACCTCAGCCAGCCGCTGGCGCATCGCGCGCGTGTGGCCCTCTACCACCGGCTGGAGAGCGTGAAAATCCTGCCGCCGCCACCTGGAGAGAACGACCCGCGCCTGTGGGGCGCGCTGACCGCTGAGTCCGTAGCGCGGGCGGAGCTCGCGGCTCCCGACCGCAGTCGCGTCGTCTGCCTCGCGGTTACGTCGACCGCCGCGAGCGACCGCGGGCGACCGAGCTCCTGGTCAGCGGCGCTAGACAAGCTCGCCGCCGGCTACGAGGACGAGGAGCCCAAGCTGATCTGCATCTCGGCCGGCAACGTCGAGCTCGACGACTTCGCGCGCTACCCAGCCAGCAACGAGAGCCAGGGGATCTTCGACCCGGGTCAGGCGTGGAACGCGGTCACGGTGGGAGCCGTCGCCGACCGCGCTGCGATCTCGGAGCCGACGTTCGCGGGATGGAAGGCGGTCGCGGGCAACGGCGACCTGGGGCCGTCGAGCAGCACCTCTCAGCCGTGGAACAACAAGGCCACGTGGCCGCTGAAGCCGGACATCCTGATGCCGGGAGGCAACGCAGCTCTCGACCCCGGAGGGAGACGGGTGGATACGCCGGACTCGCAGGGCATCCTCACGACTCATCGCGATTCGGTGCGGCGCCAGTTCTCCGTCACACGCGACACGAGCGCAGCGACGGCCCTCGCGGCCAGGCTCGCGGCACGGCTGCAAGCGAAGTACCCCGACCTGTGGCCCGAGACGATTCGTGCGTTGATGATCCACTCCGCCGAGTGGACGCCGCAGATGATCGCGCGCTACCCCGGCAGGAAGCGAGCGAAGGCTCCGCAGCTGCGGCTACGGCGTCCCACGTGAAGAGGTCGCGTTCGCCAGCGCGACCAACGACGCCACCGTGATCATTCAGCAGCAGCTTCAACCGTTCGATGAACGACTCGAAGACGGCGTGAAGAGCTACATCACGCGCGATCTGCACCTCCATGCCCTGCCCTGGCCGGACGCCGTACTCCGGGAGCTCGCCGGCGCCGAGCTCGAGCTCCGGGTGACGCTCTCGTACTTCATCGAGCCCAGCCCCGGGGACCGCGGCGGTGAGAGCAGCTACCGCTACGGCTCCTTCGGGCTCCGGTTCGACCTGAAGACGCCGACGGAATCGGTGGAGCAGTTCGGGAAGCGCATCAACAAGCAGGCGCGCGCCGACGGTGAGAAGGCCACCTCGAAAAGTGATTCCGACGATTGGACGCTCGGACCGGATCTGCGCGCGAAGGGCTCGGTGCACTCCGACTGGTGGACGGGACCCGCCGTCGAACTCGCCGACAAGGGCTCGATCGCGGTGTACCCGAGCATCGGTTGGTGGCGGGAGCGCCACCACCTCGGCCGCTGGGACGCCCAGGCGCGCTACGCCCTCATCATCTCGATCAGGGCGCCGCGGCTCGACGTCGACGTTTACACGCCGATCGAGAACCTCATCGCGGTGCCCGTCACCGTGCCGATCCGCTGAGAAGGAGGATCCAGGGCGACACCACATCGCCCTGGACCCAGCCACTACTTCGCCATCCTGACACCGACGCCAGCACCCAGGCTGGCGCCGATCCAGGCGCCGACGGGGCCGCCAAAGATCGACCCGAGGACCGCGCCGATCGCCGCGCCCGCTCCGGCAGCGCCGCCGTACTTCCGATGCTGCGCGGGGATCAGCTGCCACCCGGCGCTCACGACAATGTTCTTCGCGTTCATATGCCTGACCGTTTCGATCTTCGATGACCTCGAAGCTGGCCGTATGCCCGCGCAGTCGATCGACTCGCTGGCGAGTGCGTACCCCGAGGTCTCCCTGAACGGCCGCCTCGCGAACGAGTTCTACCGGCGCTTCAAGGATAAGGGGCTCGAAGCGAAAGCCAAGGCGCTCCTCGGGACTACCCTGGAGGCAGTCAGGAAGATGCGAACCTGAGCGGACGAACGGTCACGCTCACCAGTGACCGATGATTCGGCTCTCGAACAAGCGAGGCACGGCCGCGGCGTCCGCAGGCTTCTCATGGAAGGGGGCGGCCAGGATCAGGATGTCGCGCCGCGGAATCTGACGGGCAACCTCTTCGATCGCCGAGGCCATGTCATCGAACGAATGGACGCGGTCCTTCCGACCCGGTTGCCAGTAGCCCACCAGGACGCGCCGACGCGCCTCGATTGAGAGGAGCTTCCATGCCTGAGACTGAAGCCGCCCGCGCCAGGAGGTGTTCTCGTGCTCCGCCACGAAGAGGGGCGGTGCCCAGCTCTCATGGACGTATGCCGTGACGTCGGCCGTGAAGTACTCCGACCGTCCATACTCGTCAGCCACGCCCTTCGCGGCGATCTTGCAATCTGGGAATTCAGCACGAGCAGCGGCGACCAGGGCCTTCGTCGCGAGTTGAGTCCACGGGGCCAGGCGTCCCACGTACGCGCCGTGGACCTCGGGGGCCGTCTCCAGGTGCTTCTTGAACGCGGTGATCATCACTTGCACGTCCACGGGTTCCTCACTTTCGATTTCGCAACTCGGAGACTGCCGTCCAGCGGCGCGATGATCAAGGTCGCAGCACGGAGAAGCGTGCATTCACCCCAGCATCACAGAGCCTGGCAGAGCCTCGGCGGGCGCGAAGGCGCTCATCGCGATCGCTGCGCCGCCGCACCAGGAGTCTCTGGAGGAGGCAGCCCGGCACCGGTTCAGGCGATGACGCCGAGCTACCGGTAGGTCCACACGACGCGCGGCGACACTCGACGCGCGAGCGCTTCGCCACCAGCGGAGAACGGCTCGTGCCAGCCAAAGTCGGACGCCCCGATCCGAACGCGAGCACCGAATGCGGTGAGCATCCACGTGGCAAGTCCACGCTTCTGGGCCGACGGCAGGCACCAAACGAAGGAGATTCGCCATGGCACCGTGCTGCGAGCGCCCTCCCCGCCGGCGAGGCCCGCGGTAGGCGACCATCTTCGTTGCTCGACCGGTCCGCCATCATCCAGCACCGACATCGCGACCACCCGGCTGCTTCGGTACACGAGCAGCAGGTGATCCAGCTCCGGATCGCGATAGACGCCGGCATCGAACTTCGTTTCCCGGTTCGCAACGTGGCCAATCACGATCAGATCGGTGAGCTGTGCCTTCGGCATGCGGCGCGGTGGCCGCATCCATCGAAGCTCGTGTCGACCGCGGCGCTCGACCAAGATTCCGTAGGGCCGGATCTGAGGACCGCGAACGGTGTTCGCGTGCACACGACGATGATGCTGCCGCTGAACCGAGAGCTGCTCATCGAACGTAAAGCCGCACTCTGAACAGGTCGACACGGTCGAGGGTATCTACCACTGCGCTGCACGTTGGCTCGACGTGGACCACCACGTCGGCGACCTCGGGGAGCGCCGCTCGAGCTCTGCGCCTCAGCTCCTTCGCGCCTGACGAAGCCGGTGGGCAGCGAGGGCTGCACGGGCGAGTGCCCGGATCTCCGGTGGCGCTTCGGGCTCGGGCGGCTCGCGATGGAGGTGTGCACACAGCCACTCGTCAGCGAAGTGCAGCGCAGCCGCGATCTCGTTTTCGGCGTCCCAATCCGGCGACCGGGCACGCAGTAGCGGAACCATGGAGACGAACACCTCGCGTGCGCGGGACAGGAACCGACGAACCTCGAGCCCTTTCACCGGCTGGGTGACGTTCATGATGTGCACCTTCCACGCGCCAGCGACGGCCCATCCACGCCAGTGCGCCGAAGCCGTTCTGGGCCTCTTGGCGTCAGGCCGGTGCCTGGGCTTCTGCGCATCGAACCGAACCCTCAGCAACGCCCCGTGGCGTCGGGCGTTACCAGCGACCATATGGTTCGTGTGTCCCATGTCAGCGTCGCCCAATCAATTACTGACAATCACATCTCATTTGATACATCCGTCACGGCGATTTGAGCGCCGCCGATCGACATGTATTGTACAAGCATTCGACCGCGAGCACCAGGCCAATCGAAGTCTTGCCACGACGATCAGCCCGCGCTGAAGCGCACGAACGGAACGTGCAGCAGCTCGACCGCCTTGCGCTTCGCGGCCTCACCGCGCCGGTCATAGCGCGCAGTCGTCGAGATGTCGGCATGGCCGGCCAGCCCCTGAATCGCAACCAGGTCTGCGCCAGCGTCGAGCAGGTGCGAGATGAACGACCGCCTGCAATCGTGTGGCGTGAACGGGGAGACGCCGGCGGCCTCCGCGCGCACGCGAACCCGGTAGAGCACAGCCTGGTCGGTCATGCGCCGCACGGAGATGCGCCCGGCCTTGTTCACCGGGCACAGCAACGGGCCTCCACGCCGCCCGCGAGAGCGGACCCACGCGTCGATCGCCAGGCGCCCGCCGTTGGTCGCGTAGACGATGCGGGCGTTGCGACCCTTGCCGCGTCTGACGACGATCTCACCCGTCAACGCGTTGTAGTCGCGCAGATCGACCGAGACCGCTTCCGAGCGGCGCAGCCCCGCGCCGTAAAGCAAGGAGAGCAGCGCCGCGTCCCGTAAGGCTGACATCGTGGACTCGGCCGCGCACGCACGAAAGAGCGACGCCAGCTCGCCGGGCGTGAGCTCACGGCCGGCGAGCAGGGTCGTGCCGCGAACGGCCTCGAGGTCGGTGGCGCGCCGGTAGTTCTCAGCGTCGACGAGTCCCAGGCGCCACGCCTCGCGCAGGACTCCTCGAAGCGCGGCGAGGTGCTTGTTCGCCGTCGCCGGCGCAAGCTTCGCGGCGAGCGCGGTGCGAACCGCCTGCGCGTGCTGGTACCTCACCTGCGCCCAGGGGCACGTCTTCGCGTCGGCCCGCCTCGACGTCAGCTGCCGGGCGATCTTGTCGAGCGCCGCCTTCATGGTGCGGCGGCTGCCGGGTGCGAGGCGCGCAAGATAGACGGCCGCGGGGTTCCTCCTCGCTGGCAGTCTGAGATCCTTCCTTCCGAGAAGCTGCATTCTCATAAGCAATCACACGCAGAAAAAGCGGCCCGTGCGGTATCGATGACCGCTACCGCGACTTCACTCTCCTCGTCCGGAAACGCATCCGGCAGCACCCCGCGGATCGCCGTGATCGCCGCCGGCTGCGACCACCCGACGTGAAGCAGAACGGCGGCAGCGCCGAGCTCGACACCCCCGAAGTTCGAGACGCACAAGACCATGCACGACGAACGTTCGAGAAGTTGCGCGCCGAGGCGACCGACCGCGGCGAAGGCTCCCCCGAATTGGCGCGGCTTGAGACCATCGAAGAATCGGACGCGGGCGCGCGACCCCAAGACGAACCGAACGCCGACGTGGAACGCCGCTTGGTCGCCGGGCATCGTGCTCGCGTCGACCGCGAAGATGACTGGCACGTCTCGCGGCAGCTCGCGAAGCTTCACCGCTCTCACATCGGACTCGAGCACGAGCACCAATCGTCGCTGCTCGCGCAGCGACAGCGCGATCGTTCTCACGCCTTCCCCCCGCGCACCGGGCCGAACACGCCGACTATCGGCTCGACCAGCGCAGCCGACTTGAGTGTCTTTCGAGCGACTCTCGAGATCACCTGCGCTGTGACGGCATCGGGGACCCCGACGGTCTGCATCAGCTCGATTGCCAGGTGCATCAGAGCCCTCACGAGCCGGCCGAGGTGTCGGCCATCTTGGGGCATCGACACGTTGTTGAGCTCGGCGATGATCGCCGCGCGCAGGCGCCGCTGCAGCTCTCTGCGGCTCAAAGAACCACGATTAGGTGTTGTTGTTCGCATGCAGGCACCGTATCAGCGCGCCTACTGTTTGTCCAGTAATTTCAATGGTTTAGCGAGATTTCGACCGGCCAAAGGCCAGGGCTTCAATGGCTTGCGACCCCGCTCAAACCGTCGCGGCACGCAGGGCTGGGAGCAGCCGCTCGGGCGCGATGGGCTTCGCGACGAACGCCCGCGCACGACACCGCTCTACCTCGTGATGGCGGTCCGGTCGGCGGACATCAGGATGCGGGGGATCGACGCCAGCTCCGCATCCTCATCACACAACTGACACAGCGCCTCGCCATCGACCAACGGTAGGTGAAGGTCCACCAGCAAGGCCCCGGGAAGAATTCCGTCTCGCATGAGCTTCAAGGCCTCGATGCCGTTCTCGGCGGTGATGACCGGTAGCCATTCACCTCGAGCAGCTCGCGCACGGCGTCGCTCGCAGCGCGGTCGTCTTCAACCATCAGAATGACTGCCGGCACAGGCGGCTCGCGGAGCTTGTAGACGATCACCAGTCCGGCGGGAGACGTGACCAGGGTCTCGCCGACCTTGACTGCGACTCCGTTGTTCTCCGCAACGATGAGATCGACCGCAGATTGGAGCTCGCCGAGGAGCGTGTCGGCGATTAACTGCATAGCGAGCTGGTGCGCCTCGAAGGCGTCAGTACGCCTGGCGCACTCCACGAGCAGAGCATCGCGCGCGGGAAGGCGGTCGAAGATCTCCTCGGCCGTCACCGCGACCCCGCCCGCCGACGCCAGCGCTTGGCGAATCTGCGGGGCGAGCCAGGGAGGGTCGGACAAGGCGGGCTATCTTGCCTTCACTCGCCATGCCCCCGCACGCTCAGTGATTTCTTCCGTCTGCGCCGGAAGTCGTCACCACCGAGTAACCTTCCGCGAATTCCGATGGCACCGTCCGGAAACGTTCGCGCTATCCCACCCGTCGCCTGGGTTCGCCCGCCGGAGCCGATCCGCGGCCTCGATCACCTCGGCGTCCAGGCGCCGTGCATCGCGCTCTACGGGCAGCTTCTCCCCGGCATCACGAACGTTACCGACCGGGCGAGGTACTACTCGTTTCACCCGTGGTTGCTCTGGTCGTTCGAGAAGCGATTCGAGAACCACTCGCTCATCGTCCGAGCGCTGCGCGTCGTCGAGCAACGTCCCGAATGGCGCAAGACACGCCTCGAGCTTGTAGATCGCGATGACGAGTGGGCGCTGTTCGAAGCCGCGGTCGAGACCGTGGCATGGGGTGACGCGTCGCTGGCTGCGCGCGCCCTCGCCGAAGGCGGCGGCGAGTGGTTCGACGAGCTCTCGATGGTGATGGGCCTGCTGGCCTGGCTCGCTTGGGACGTCCAGGTCGATGCAGAGGCGGCTGCGAACGACCTGGACTGGTTTCCGGTTCAACTGCTTGCTGCGCTCGGGCTCTGGCTGGTCGGTGATGACAGCGCCGCCGATGTCATGGCTGACGGCGTCGCGCGAACGCCCCGCTTCGGCGTCGACGGCAGCCGGTGGGTGCGCGTGCATCGTTCGTTGCTCGACGCCTTCGCGGAAGTCGCCTCGGCTCCCGACAAGCATGGCGTCCGAGGGCGGAGACCTGAGGCCGGCGACCTGGTCGTGCTCCCAGTCGGGCAGACGCCACGCGTCCGGGTGATCCTCGAGGTCCACCAGACACCACGCGGTACCAAAGTCGAGGTTTGGGACCCGTCCAGCGACAAGGGCACCAAGCAGTTCATGGGACCTCTCATCGCCTCGCTCGCTTGGGTGACGAACCACCCATCTGCTCGAAACCACGCCTGATCAGGTCTTCGGGCGACGCGCGACGGAAGTGAAGAAACGCCCTTCACTTCCGTCTTGTTCCCTTGGGTGTCAGCCCCCTTCGGTAGAACCCGCGCAGCAACCATCGCCCATGACTGCGAGCAAGTTCGACAGACAGACGCTGCAGCTCCTTCGTGACCGGAACCGCGCGTGGCGACTGCTCGCCTCGGTCAACGGTCCGTTCACGATCAGCTTTCTCCACCAGGCGTTCATCGCCTCGAACACGCGGACGGCGCCTCAGAACGAGCTGGCTGCGAGACTCGAAGACCATCTTCGCGAGGCGCGGGACGCAGGAGTGGACCTGCCGCAGAGCGCCGAGGCGTACCTCGACGACTGGGCGGACGAAAAAAGCGGTTGGCTGCGAAAGTTCTACCCGCCGAGCATCGACGAGCCGCACTTCGATCTGACGCCCGCTGCCGAACGCGCGATCCAATGGATCGGCCGGCAGCTCGAGCACCGTGTCGTCGGTACGCAGTCTCGACTCCTCACCATCTTCCAGCTGCTCACCGAGATGATCGAGGGGACAGAGGCCGACCCGGACGCCCGCTTGGTCGAGCTGAGGAAGCGCCGCACCCGGCTCGACGCAGAGATCGCCAGTCTCGAGGAAGGACACGTCGATCTCATGAACCCGAGCGCGCTTCGAGAGCGCTTCCAGCTGATGTCGTCGATGGCGCGCGAGCTGCTCTCCGACTTCCGCGAGCTGGAGCACAGCTTTCACCAGCTCGATCGAGACGTCCGGCAGAAGATCGCGTCGTGGGAAGGCGGGCGAGGCGAGCTGCTCGACGGCATCCTCGGCGAACGAGAGACCATCACCTCGTCGGAGCAGGGTGTGAGCTTTCGCGCGTTCTGGGACTTCCTAATGTCTCCTGATCGCCAGGAGGAGCTCAGCTCGAAGCTGCAACGGATCCTCGAGCTCGCCCCGATTCGGGAGCTGCAGCCAGATCCACGCATCCGCCGTGTGCACTACGACTGGCTGGAAGCGGGCGAGCTCACACAGCGCACGGTCGCGCGGCTCTCGGGGCAGCTCCGGCAGTACCTCGACGACCGGGTGTGGATCGAGAACCGCCGAATCATGACGCTGATCCGGGGAGTCGAGCAGCAAGCGCTGCAGCTCCTCGAAAAAGGTGTGTCGCCGCCCAGTGTCGTGGCGGAGATCGACGGCTCGGCTCCCGAACTCGGGCTGCCTCTCGAACGGCCGCTGTTCCAGCCTCCGTTCGTGCCGCAGCTGCACAGCGAGGTCCTCGAGGCGGGTGCCGAAGACACTCCGGGCGACGCGCTCTTCAACCAGGTCGCCATCGACCGCAGCCGGCTTCGGGCGAACGTTCAGCAGGAACTCTTGGAGCGCAAGCAGGTCTCCCTTGCCGAGGTCGTGGCAAGGCATCCGCTGGAGCACGGGCTCGCGGAGCTCGTCGGCTACTTCGCGGTGGCCTCCGAGGACGCAAAGTCGTCGATCGACGATCAGGCCGCCGAACAGGTGTCGTGGCAGCGGCCTGACGGCGCCTTCCGCTCCGCCACCATTCCACTCGTCGTCTTCCACAGGTGAGCTCATGACGCCTTCGCACGACGCCTTCCCCTCGCTGCTCATCGGCCTCATGAAAGGCGTGGTCTGGCGCGAAGACGACGCCGCCCAGTGGGGTCGGTTGCTGACGCTTCAATCCCAGGTTCGGGATCACGTCTCCCCGCTCGGCCTCGATCTCGTGATCGACGAGGGCGAGGGCTACTCGCTTCTTCGGCAGCGGCCTGCGGTCGAGGGTTCCGAGCTGCCGCGGCTCATTCCTCGCCGGCCGTTGAGCTATCCCGTCAGCCTGCTGCTGGTGCTGCTGAGGAAGAAGCTCGCCGAAGCCGACGGCACGAGCGGGGATCCACGTGTCGTGCTCCGACGCGAGGAGCTCATCGAGATGCTCAGGCACTTCCTCAAAGACGGCACGAACGACGCGAAGCTCGTCGACCACATCACCGCGCAGATCAACAAGGTTAGAGACCTCGGCTTCCTCCGTCCGCTGAAAGGCCGCGACGGCGAGTACGAGGTCGTTCGACTCCTGAAGACGTTCGTCGACGCGGAGTTCCTCGAAGGCCTGCTGACCTCTTATCGAAGCTTTTCCGCCACCCAAGCACAGGAGCTCGCGGAATGACCGCCGTGATGACGCCGAAGACGGATCTCCTCGAAGGCATCGACACCGCCGAGCGCGCCGGCTTCCGCCTGCATCGCCTCGAGCTCCGGAACTGGGGCACATTCAACGAGAAGGTTTGGTCCTTCCACGCCGGCGGAGACACGTCGCTGCTCACCGGCGACATCGGCTCCGGAAAGTCGACCGTCGTCGATGCGCTGACCACACTGCTCGTCGCGCCCCAGAAGATTTCGTACAACAAGGCCGCCGGCGCCGAGGCGCGCGAGCGCACGCCGAGGTCGTACTTCCTCGGGTACTACAAGGCAGAGCGCAGCGACACGGGCACCGGTGCAAAGCCCGTGATGCTGCGAACGGCCAACAGCTACTCGGTGTTGCTGGCGCAGTTCGTCAACGAGGGATTCGGCCAGTGCGTGACGCTCGCGCAGGTTTTCTTCATGCGCGACCGCGAAGGCCAACCGTCGCGACTCTGCATTGTTGCCGACAGGCCGCTGACCATCACCGAACACTTTGCAAGCGTGACGGAGATCGCCGAGCTGAGGCGCCGGCTGAGGACCCTGACCAAAGAGGTTCACGACACCTTTCCGCCGTATCAGGCGGCGTTTCGGAAGCGTCTGGGAATCCAGAACGAGCAGGCGCTGGAGCTGTTTCACCAGACCGTGTCGATGAAGTCCGTCGGCAACCTCACCGACTTCGTCCGCGAGCACATGCTGCAGCCGTTCCCCGTCGAAGAGCGGATCGCCGGCTTGATTCAGCACTTCGACGCACTGACCGGGGCGCACGAGGCGGTCTTGAAAGCCAAGAAGCAGGTCTCGCAGCTCACCCCGATCGTCGCCGAATGCGACCAGCTCGACACCGAGACCGCGCTCGCCAAAGCGGACCGCGCGTGCCGCGAAGCTCTCGAGCCCTGGTTCGCCTCGCTGCGGGTCGAGCTGCTGGACGCAGGCATCGCGGAGGCTTCGAAGGGCCTCGAGAAACTGGCTGCAGAGATCCAGGCGGGTGAGACCGAACACGATGAGATGTCGGATCGGCGCGACAGCCTGAAGCACGACATCGCCCGCAACGGCGGGGATCACATCGAGCGCCTGAAGGAAGCGATCAAGGGCTGCGGGAAGGAGAAGGCCGACCGCGAGAAGGCCGCAACCACATACACGGCGGCAGCATCTGTCGCCGGCGTGCGGGTTCCGACCGACGCCTCTTCGTTCGCGGAGACGGCGAGCGATGCTGCGTCGCGCCGCATCGAGGGCGACCAACGCATGGCCACCTTGCGGGCGCAGGCGATCGACGGTGAGCTGCAGCTCCGCACTTTCGTCAATGAGCAAAAGCAACTCGCGGAGGAGATCCAGTCCCTCGAAACGCGCAAGTCGAACATCCCCGCGTCGGTCATGCAGATTCGCGACCAGCTCTGCCATGTGCTCTCGATCGATGAGGCCGACCTGCCGTTCGCGGGAGAGCTGATGCGGGTGCGGCCGGAGGAGCGCGAGTGGGAGGGCGCGATCGAGCGGGTGCTGCACAGCTTCGGAATCTCACTTCTCGTCCCCGAGGAGCACTACGCGACGGTCTCTCAGTGGGTCGACCGCACGCACCTCGGCAAGCGTCTCGTGTACCACCGCATCAAGGGCGGCAAACAGCCGCCCGTTCCCGTCGCATCACCGCAGTCGCTCGTACGGAAACTGGAGCTCCGGCACGGCACCGCGCTCGCAGACTGGGTCTACGATGAGGTCGCTCGGCACTTCAATCCGATCTGCTGCGACACGATCGAAGAGTTCCGCCAGCAGAAGGAGGCGCTCAGCATCAACGGGCATCTCAAGCGCGGCGGGGTCCGGCACATCAAGGACGATCAGCACCGCATCGACGACCGGAAACGGTACGTGCTCGGCTGGACGAACGAAGAGAAGCTCGCGGAGCTGAAGCGCAACCTCGAGCAAGTCGAAGGCAGCGCGCAACGTTGGGCGAAGACGGTCGCCCTGATCCAAAAGGACGAGCGACAGCTCGGGGAGCGCCTGGATGCGTTGAAGCGGCTGCTCGTCTTCGCGGCCTTCGAGGAGATCGACTGGCGTTCTTCGGAACGAAGACTGCGCGACCTCGCGAAGCAGCTGGAGCACGCGGAGGGCGCCGCCTCGAACCTGCTCCGGACGCTCGAGAACAGTCTCAAGTTGCTCGAGGAGGAGATGGCTGCCGCCGCGACGAAGCTGCGGAAGCTGCAAGAGAGCCACACTCGAACCGACATGATGCGTATTGGCTTCACCAAGCAGCTCGACGCCGCCAAGGCGACCGTCGTCGGCACGTCCGAGGCCGATCGCGCACTGTTCCCCCGCCTGCTCCAGCTTCAGCAGGAGTCCGACCGTGGGCCTGCTCTTTCCCTCGAGAACGCTGAGACGAAGGAGCGCGACCTGCGCGCTTGGCTGCAGAAACGAATCGACGCCATCGACCACCGATGCACTCGCCTGCAGCAGAGCATCGTCAAGGCAATGCAGGACTACCGGCGGGAGTGGCCTGTCGAAACGAAGGAGGCTGACGCGAACGTCGAGGCCGCCGGCGAGTACCGGCGGATGCTCGGGTCACTGCGCGACGACGACCTTCCGCGCTTCGAGGCGAGGTTCAAGCACTTGCTGAACGAGAACACGATCCGCGAGGTCGCCAATTTCCAGTCGCAGCTGCGCAGGGAGCGGCAGGAGATCGTCGAGCGGATCGACAGCATCAACAAGTCGCTTCGCGAGATCGAATTCAACACCGGCCGGTTCATCCGGCTCGACGCGGTGAACGCCAGCGACGTAGCGGTGCGGGATTTTCAGGCCGACCTGAAGGCCTGCACCGAGAATGCGCTCCACGGCGAGGTCACGGAGACCTACTCGGAGGCGAAGTTCCTCCAGGTGAAGAAGATCATCGAGCGCTTCCGCGGTCGCGAGGGGAGCACCGACGTCGATCTCAAGTGGACGCGTGAGGTCACCGACGTACGGAACTGGTTCGCGTTCTCGGTCTCCGAGCGCTGGGAAGAGACGGACGTCGAGCACGAGCACTACACGGACTCCGGCGGCAAGTCGGGCGGGCAGAAGGAGAAGCTCGCGTACACGGTGCTGGCGGCGAGCCTCGCCTACCAGTTCGGCCTCGAGTGGGGCGAGACGCGCTCGAAGTCCATGCGGTTCGTGGTCATCGACGAGGCCTTCGGCCGCGGCTCCGACGAGTCGGCGACGTACGGGCTGGAGCTCTTCCGCAAGCTGAACCTCCAGCTGCTCGTCGTGACGCCGCTGCAGAAGATCCACGTCATCGAGCCGTTCGTCGCGAACGTGGGCTTCGTCGAGAACACCGACGGGCAGAGCTCGCGCCTGAGCAACCTGACCATCGCGCAGTACCGTGAAGAGAAGGCGCGGCGGGCTGGGTGATGGGCACCGACTGGAGCACGCCTCAGGAGCTGGTCGGCCAGGTCCAACGCTTATGGGAGCGCGGAGTCCTGTTGCGTGCGGCGCTCTCGGGCGCACCGATCTTCCCGAAGGCGCTTCGGGTGCGGCGGCCGTCAGCCCAGGACGTGGGTGCACGTTTCGGCGAGGTCCGACAGTGGGTCCGCGACCTGGAAGAAGGAAGTCGAGCCCACGGCTACGTGCTCGAGCTCGAGGAGGTCGCCCACCGCCAGGTCGGCCGGAATCGGCTGCCGAGCCGGGTCATCATTCACACCGATGCCGACGCGCTCCGCATGATCGGCAAGGTCCGCGCAGCGGCGCGCTTTCACGAGCTTCGAGAGCAGACCGTGGCCGCCTTCCCTGCCCTCGCAGAGTGGATCGCAAAGCGCCCGATGAGGGTGCTCGAGCTCGAGGAGTCGTGGCCTCGCGTGCTGGCCGTTCTCCGCTGGTTTCATGACCGCCCGAGCACCGGGCTGTACCGCCGGCAGCTGGAGATCGAAGGGGTCGACACGAAGTTCATCGAGAACAACCGCCAGCTCATCATGGAGCTGCTCGACGTGATCTTGCCGCCCGAACGGATCGTGACCGAACGAGGGGCATCGTTCGACCGCCGGTACGGGCTGCGCGAGAAGCCGTCGCTGGTGCGGTTCCGGTTTCTCGACGAAAGCCAGTTCATTCATGGGCTGTCGGATCTGTCGGTGCCGGCGGAAGAACTCGCGCGACTGCCGGTCTCGGCCGAGGACGTCATCGTGACCGAGAACGAGGTGAACGGCCTGGCGCTGCTGCCCCGGCCGAAGACGCTCGTGATCTTCGGGCAGGGCTATGCGTTGGAGCGGCTCGGAGAGATCCCCTGGCTGCGATCGCGGCGGCTCCATTACTGGGGCGACATCGACACGCACGGCTTCGTCATGCTCGATCGGTTTCGTGCCCACTTCCCCGACGCGACCTCCTTGATGATGGATCAGGAGACACTGATCGCTCACCGGGAGCTCTGGGTCACCGAGCCTGAACCCAGCACGGAGTCGTTCACTCGCCTGACGGATGCAGAGCATCAGCTCGCGCGCGATCTCCGGCGCGGGACGTTCGGCGAGCAGCTGCGGCTCGAGCAGGAGCGCATCTCATTCACCTGGGTCAAGGCAGCACTGTCGCGCATCTCGAAGTGAGGAGAGAAAACCATGTGCACGAACACCACCGTCAGCAGCGCAGTTGAGTTCTTCAGCCGGCATCTCGTCGCGCTCACCGTTGCTGTGGAAGGGGACGACGACCACGACCTGGTCGACGGGCACACCGGGTTCGTGATGGAGGTGAAGGGCGTGTGGTTCTTGGTCACCGCGGGACACATCTTGCGCGAGCTCGAGAAGGAGGTTCTCGGCGGGTCGAGGAAGGTCCGAAGCTGGGGACTCCTCGACGACTGGGCAGCGCGCGGACTTCGTTTCTGGGTACCGTTCGACTTCGCCAACGCGCCGCGATTCTGGCTCGATGACGACGACGCCCACGACATCGCCTTCGTGGCGATCGACCCGATGACGCGAAGAGCGCTCGAGGCGCGCAACGTCGTCGCGGTGGGCACGGAGGCCTGGGGCAAGGTGCCGGCAGAGCCGATCGCGCACTTCGTGGTCGGGCTGCCCGCTCAGTTCACGAGAAGGATCCCGCTGTCGAACAAGAGAACCGGGCTGCAGCTCGACCCCGTCATCATTCCGATCGCGGAGTGCGAGGCGCCCGAACACATGCGCGACAAGGCGCGCTTCTACGGGCGCGTCGGCACACCCCTCAAAGACGCTTCGGGCGAGGTCCTCACCAACTTGAACGGAATGAGCGGTGGCCCCATCTTCGCCGTCCGCCGCGCGGCCAACGGGCAGGCGTACTACCACCTCGTCTCCGTGCAAGGGAGCTGGCTGCCTTCGTTGGGGATCATCACCGGCACCTACACGCTCGGTATCGGGAAGTTCCTCGAACAGCGCTTGTCCGTTGCGGCGTGACTGACGACGTCCAGGTCGGCCTCTTTGGAGGGCGCCATGGCGACGTCGGCAGCTGGCGCCGGCTGCTCGAATTGGCGAGCGAGCTCACAAGGCCGGCGTTTGTGGCGGTCGAGTGGAGCGAGGCGCTCTACGCGGCCGTCGTGGCGCTGCAGCCGGAGGTGGCAGAAGCACTGCAAACGAGGTGGCCCTTTCTGAGCGCCTCCGACGGCGCAGACCTGGCGGCCGCACTCGCCTGGGAGGTCAATGTCCCGATGAGGATCTGGCCGGGCATCGAGATCGTTTGGCTCGAGAACGGCTTCCAGGAAGCCGACCTACAGCGCCGGCACGGCGTCGACGCCGCGACCTTTGCGCGCAGCCACGCCGAGGGGCTGGTCGAGCGCCTGTCGGATCCCTGCGCGCCGAGCATTTCGGAATTCATGGCGGGCAGTACCCCGCCACGCGAGCCGACGTCGTCGCATGCACTCATCGACCGCGACTGGCGGAAGTGCTGGTCATACCCTTCCGACGACGAGTCGAACCCCGAGCGAGACGAACGATGGGCGAAGTTGCTGGCCCCGCGCATTTCGTCGTTGTCCACCGGTTGGGCGGCGGTGACTGTCGGATGGGTCCACGCAGATCCCGCGCGGCCCCGGCGGCTTTGCGCCCTGCTGGCGGACCAGGGCTTCCGAACCCGCGGGCTGTCGCTCGGCCCCTGAGGGGACAACGTCGTTGCGAGGGTCGTCGCGGCGCACGATTTCCGAGCCCCTTCAGAGCTTCGGAAGAACTTCGGGACGTGCCAGGAAAGATTGCGCCAAGGCGTTTCGAGTTCCCAAGAGGAACAAGTCTCGGGCCACTGCGCCGGCGCCGGCCGCGTAACTACTAGTTACTGCGAGTAACTGGTAGTTACTACAAGTTACTGATTTTATTACGCTTTTGTTGACAGTGGGACCCTGGGGTGCCATAAGAGCTCTATGTCCCAGGCAGCGCGAGAGTCTTTCGATTCCCCGATGGTGGTTACGGCCGCCGACCTTCGGCGCACCCTGCGGGTCAGCCGGTCGCAAGCCCACCGCCTGATGCAGGAAGCGGGAGCAGTCCGGATCGGAGCACGGGCCGTCCGTCTCTCGGCCGCGAAGCTCCTCAAGCTGCTGGGAGAGGAGCTCGCCCACGCCGTGCTGCGGGATGCGACCAAGCGGGCGAAGGAGAACAAATGAACGGGTACACGAAAGCCGAGGATGAGTCCGCGGAGCGGCCCGACGAGAGGTTGGACGATCTCGTTCAGTGCGAGTTGGAGCGGCGTCTCAGTTCAGCGCGCGAAGCTCGCGAAGAGCGGATCGAGGAGGCGCTGAGAGATCGGTTCGAGCGCGACCTCGAAGATCTGGTCGTGGAGCTCGCTGACTCCGAAGAGGAACGCGAACGAGACGAGCTCGAAGAAGAAATCGAACTGGAACTTCGCGAGGCGATCAACTCGTGACGCCGTCCGCTTTCGACGTGGGTAGCGCCGCGGCTCCCGCCGAGACGTTGACGGTGGTGGGGCTGCGATGTCGCGAGCGGCTGTTGAGGGATCCACTTCCAGCACGAGCAGCGGGATCCAGGGGCCCAGGTAGTTGTCGGGCGGGACGACCGCCGACGCTCGTGATGCGCCGAGCAAGCTGAGCACGAGGTCGAGGAAGCGGGCGTGCTCGGCGCGTCGCGAGCGTCGGCGCACTTCTACGCGGGGCACGGCGGTGGTGCGCGAGACGAGAAGTGGCGGGCCTGAACGGACGGGCGACGCTTGGTGAAGGTGAAAGAGACGGGCGAGCTGGATGCAGGCCAGCTCGCCCAGCGGGTGGAACCGCATCGTCTCGATCGAGATGGTGGGGTCGACGGTGCCCGCTGTCGAGTCTTCGGTCGCGGGTGGAACTTCGAGAGCGTCGGTGCAAGCACTGCAGCGAGTGGTTTCGCGTGTGCCGACGACACGATCACGGCCAGGCGTACTGCCACGACGGTTGCCGTCGAGCAGCACGGCTGAAGCAGAAGCGCGCGGCGCGGCGGACGTACCGGGCCTCGCCCGAAGGTCGCGAAGACCACCAATTCGCTGAAGAGCAGCGCCGAGCACGCCGTCGCAGCGGCGTGGGGATCAGTCTTCCGAGAAGTTGACGCAAGGCGCATTGGGTGGCGCGCGTGAGGAGACGACGAATGCCACCGATGAAGTTGAAGCTGCGGCCACTGGCGCGCGGCGCGCTGACCGAGGTGTCGCTGAACGGCGCGGTGTCGACGGTGACGTCGCTGAAGAACAGACGGGACCTGATGCGAGCGCTGGCGCGGTCCGCCGAGCTCGAGGTTGCATTGTGTGGAGGCCGATGGCCTGCAGGACTGGTGCGACGCGTGGACTCGCGCGGTGGAAGGCGTGCCGTCGGTGGCGGTGAGCTTCGAGCTGTCAGCTCAGCCTTCAGCCGGAGGCCACCATGACTCGTAAGCTCGACACGGAACATCCCAAGATGGCCGAGGTGCTGAAGCTCGCGTTGCTCGACGGCAAGAGCGCGAGGACCATCTCGAGCGCGCTGGGCATGTCGCGACGGACGGTGCGTCGGCTACTCGGCAAGGCGCCACCGAGGTCGGCGGCGACGCCGGCGCCACGAGAGTCGATGCTCACGCCGTACGAAGGGGCGCTGCAGCAACTACTGGCCGACACACCGTACATGAAGGCGCCGGCGCTGCTCGAGCGGCTGCGGCCGCTGGGTTACACGGGCGGCCTCACCATCTTGCGGGGCTGGGCGCGGAAGCGTCGGCCTCGACCGAAGGAAGTATTCCTCACGCTCAGCTTCGAGCCGGGCGCAGCGGTCCAGGTCGACTGGGCAGACTTCGGTTTCGCGCTGCCCGGGTGCCCGAGGCGAGTGAGCGCCTTCGTCATGGCGCAATGCCACTCGCGGCACCTGTACCTCGAATTTTGTCTGAGCCAGTCGATGGGCAGCTTCCTTCGGCGCATGGAGAACGCGGCGCGCTTCTTCGGCGGCACGACGCACATCGACATCTTCGACAACATGAAGACGGTGGTGCTGGAGCACACGCCGCGCGGGACGCGCTTCAACCCGACCTTCCTCGAGTACGCGCGCACGCGGGGCTTCGCCGCGAAGGCGTGCAACGTCGCCAAGGGCAACGAGAAGGGCATCGTCGAACGCCCAATCGGCTTCGTGCGTGAGCGCTTCTGGCCCGGCCGTCGTTTCACCGACTTGATGGACCTCAACACGCAGGCGATGCGGTGGCGCGACGACTTCGCGAACAACAGGGTGCACGAGGTGACAGGCAAGGTGCCCGCGCTCGTCTTCGAAAACGAAGAGCGTCGGCGTCTCAAGCCACTCTCAAACGTCACCTTCAATACCGACGAGGTCGAAGGCCTCGGCGTCACGAAGATGTTTCGCGTGCGCTTCGACCGGAACTTCTACTCGGTGCCACCGCGCCTGGTGGGTCAGCAAGTGCTGGTGCGCGGCAACGAGAACGAGGTGCGCATCTTCCTGGGGCCGAAGGAGTCGCCGTCCACCGCCGCAGCTGGGGCGTCGGCGAAGATGTCGAAGCCGCCCCGCACCGCGAGCAGGCACTGGCCCTCAAGCCCGGCGCGACGGCAGCCTTCTTGCCGACGGCACTGACCGAGCTGGGCGAAGTCGGCCTCCAGTACTTCAAGGTGCTGCACGCGGGGCCGAAGTCGCTGCGCAAAGAGACCGAGCGGCTCGTCTTCCTGGCCGAAGTCTTCGGCAACGGGCCGGTGCTCGATGCCATCAGCGACGTGATGCGCACCGGCCACGTCGGCGCCGAGTACGTCGAGTACGTGCTGCGGCACCAGAAGGGCTCTCGCCAGCCGCGCCGCCGCTGAGGCTCGGCCGGCCCGAGCTCGACGAACTGCACCTGCCCTCGCCCGACCTGTCCGCCTACGACGCACGCTTTCCGCCGCGGAAGACGCTGAACCCCGGCGAGCCTCCTGATGACGGGGGTGAGTCATGAAGAACGAGGACCTGCTCGCGCTCGTCCTGGGCAAGCTCAAGTGGCTCAGGCTGCCGGGCATGCACGAAATGCTTGGGGCGCTGCTCGAGAAAGTCCGGAAGGACAACTTGTCGCCGCTCGAGCTGGTGAGCCGTCTGTGCGACGAAGAGAAAACCAGTCGGCTCAAGAGCGCCGTGGAGCGACGGGTGAAGAACGCCCGCTTCCCGGAAATCAACACCGTGGATGGTTTCGACTTCGAGTGGGACGCTTGCCGCAAGAAGCTCAAGCCCCGCTACCTCGCGCTGCACGACGTCGCCTTCGTCGACAAGGGCATCAACCCGCTCTTCGTCGGCGTGCCCGGCACCGGCAAGACGTTTCTGGCGCGGGCCCTGGCCTTCCGCGTCTGCCAGGCCAACCGCCGGGTCATCTTCACGAGCGCCGCGCGCATGCTCAACGAGCTGCACGGCGCCGAGCTGCACGGCGGTCTCGAGCGTGCGCTACGACGCTACGTCCGCGCCGACTTCCTCGTCATCGACGACTTCGCCTTGCTGCCGATGGATGCGTCGCAGGCCAAGCTCGCCTTCCAGGTCATCAGCGAACGCCACGAGCATCGTCGCTCGACAGCCATCACCACGAACCGGGTCTTCAAGGACTGGCCGAAAGTATTTCCCGACGCGCTCAACGCGCAGGTCATCGCTGAACGCCTCACCGAGCGCGAGCGAGCCGAAGTCTTCCTGCTCGACGGAAAGGGCTACCGCTAACAACAGACGCACCACCCAATCCGCCCTCAACCGGGAGATCATCCCGGTCGCCCGCGTCGTCTGCTGGAGCCCGCGATGACCGCGGCGGAGATCTGCGCGATCACACCAGCGCCTGGCGCCCTGGTGACCGCTGGTGCCGCTGAAAGCGGATCCCTGTCAGGCCGCTGGCGACAGGCTGCGACGGGGAGCGACCTCGCCGAGTCGCTAACCGGCGCGCCGTCGATACCGCAACAGCCCTGCGACCCGTTGGTCGACAGGGACGGGAGAGCTTTGTCCGTAGTCCGCCGCAACGAAACGCAAGGAGACCCGCACGTGGATACCCCCGAGAAGTCACCCGTCGATCGCCCCGACGAGCAACTGCAGGAGCTGACGGAAGCGCAGCGTCGATTTACCGCGGCGATCACGAAGTTCGCACACGACTCCCTCAAGCACCCCGCCATCGAAGATCAGGCCGCGGGTGTCATCGAGTCGTTCGAGCAGCTTGCCGGGCTGATGTCGGGCGAGCCTCGATGGCCCACGACAGCACCGATGGGCGATGAGCGCCGCGACGCCGCCCTCGGACTCATCGTCGGGGGGGTGGGCCGCACAGTAGATCGATTCATCGCTACCCTTGCCCGCAGCATCCACCTTGCGGACGCGAGCTCAACGAAGGTGAGCGAGTCTGCAGTGGCCCGCCAGGCTCGCGAGGCGAGCGAGTCGTTCCGCGTCCTCGTCCAGCTCCTGCACAAACGTCTCAAGTTCCCTCCCGGCGAAGACGGGACGATGTTCACCTTGCATCTGGCTGCGGCGATCGTCGTCGACCTCGGAGAGCGACCTCTGCTCGCGGACCCTTGCGGCTCCACGGGGTGCGCATCATGAGCGACGGGAACCGCTGTCGCGAGTGCGCGGCCTCGCGCCGTTCAATCGATCGAAGCCATGAAAAGGAGATCCCCCCTCCCCCCGTCGACGGGGAGGAAGAGCGAGATGGTGGGCGTTTCGGCCTGAACGAACCCAACGGAGTGCCTACGGGCTCGTCTGCGCATGGTCCTGAGACCGCATGGTCTGTGCGTCCACCCGGACCGGACACGGGTCTCGCCCCCCAGGTGAACGTTGAGGTCCGCCTCCACATCGCAAGCGCCCGCTCGCACGCGGAGGGCAAGTAGCCATGCGCGATCTCATGCCGCGCTGGCTGACGCGCTCGAACGCCGACCAGTACACGCCGTCGAAGAAACACGAACTCCGCCTCGCCAAGCTCCTTGGCGGCCGGCGGCTTCCGAACTCGGGCGGCGCCCGAAGGTCCAAGTGGGACAAGGCCCGCTCGCAAGGCGGGGACATCGAGACGGACCTCTTCCTGGTCGAGCACAAACGCACCCGCAAGGCCTCCATTCGGCTTCAGAAGGAGTGGCTGACCAAGGTCGCGGAGGGCGCCGCGGAGATCGGGAAGGTGCCCGTGCTCATCATCACATTCGAGGACGGCAAGAGCCCGCCGCTGGAATTCGCGATCATGCGGCTCCAGGACGTGCGGCGGTTGACGCGCGGCCGGTGGAGCCTCTGATGGTCGCCGCTCTCCGCCGCTCTCCTCTGGGCAAGCGCCAGCTCCTCAAGGCAGCACGTCACGTCGTCGCCTGCAGGAAGACGCCCGGCTTCGATGGGCTTCGGCCTCAGGCGCTGAATGGCAAGGCGTTGGGCCTCTTTGTTTCGCAGGTCCATCGGCAGTTGGCCCTGGGCAAGTGGCGCCCGCGTTGCGCGCGTACCGGGGGAATGAAGCGCGCCAGCCAGTCCGATCGCATTCACGCCATCTCAACGCTTGCGGACGCGGTGGTCCTCAGGGCGGCAACGGATGGGCTGGCCCACGTCTGGAAGGCCCTCCCCGCCTCGATCGTGGGCGGACGACCCGATGGGAACCATCATGACCTCGTCGACGCGGTCACCCGCTTCTTCATGAAGGGCGGCCGCTACATCTTCCGCTTCGACATCAAAGGCGCCTTCGCCAACGCTCCCTTCGACAAGGCGATCGAGAGGCTGCGTGCGCTGACCGACCGTAACGACCTGGTCGATGTGATTGTCCGATGGCGGCAGAAGCAGGGCGCCCGCTTCGAGGGCCTTGTCGAGGGAGCTCCGTTTGCCCCGCTCCTGCTGGCAGTACTTCTCGCTGACGCAGCGCGCGCGCTCGAACTGCTGGATGGGTCTCTGCGGGTCTGGCTCGACGATGGCGTGTTCATGGCCCAGAACGAAGACACGGCGCTCGAGGCTGAGAGGCTGCTGCAACTCGACTTGAAGGAGGTGGACCTGGAACTGCAGCCCCAAAAGACCGGGCAGCACCTGCATGATTCGGGCTCGTCGACCCCGAGCCCCTTCCACTTCCTCGGCTTTCGCTGGCGGGGCTGGACGACCGAGCCGCTGCCCAAGGGCGTCGATGCCGTCCTCGACGAACTGCACGCTCTCGCGTCCAGCCCGGAGACGAGAAACCGCATCGAGGAACGGTGGAGGGGCTGGGTGAGCGCCGTCGCGCGCAGGGACTCTCGCCTCCAGGTGCTGGACGACATCGACGAGCGGTTCACCAAGGAAATCGGCGAGCCGTGTTTCCCGTGGGGACCGTACGACTCGCTCGTCGCCCGTGCAGAAGGTGTCGCGTTGCGGGGGCGTCAAGCACGCCCCCGAGCCCGGTGGCTCCATGCTCCGGGTACGTCAGGCAGTTCAGATGCTGGAAAGCGTCTTCGGGCAGGTGCTGTCCCCGGCACCGCATCCCCTAAGGCCCCTACGGCAGATGAAGGTGCCGGCATCCCAACTCACAGCAACGCGGCAGAGGCACCGGGAGCGGGATAGGCCTCGCTCCCGGTGCCGGCAGCACCAAGGAGCTCGGATGAACCCGGTCGATGCGCTGAAGAGCCGTGTTGAGTACCGCGAGAAACTGCGGGAGCTCGTGAGGCGGCTGGTCGACGACGCCAAGCACCGCCCCGAATTGCGTCGACCACCGATGGTGAAGAGCCTTGAACGAGCGATCGCCGGCCTCGATGACTTGATTGGTGCCCTCGCGGAAGACCCGACTGAAGGTGGGACCTCGACGGGCTGGGCCGCATGCCCAATCTGCGACAGCGACCCCGACCGCTGCATCAGCGGGGGCCAGTGCGCCCTCGAGCCCGACCGCAAGCGACGTCCCGAGCCCTGGGATGCGAAGACGCTCTTCCTCCCGCGATCGTGCATGCAGACCATCAAGGAGGCAATTGATCGGGTCAGCGAGGTCGCGGACCCGCAATGGATCACGGATTCGGCGGCTCTCTACTTTGCCGCAATCGACTTCGTCGCTACGCACACCTGGACGCGGCGGTCGCCTCACCAGTCGCTCAAGATCATCGTCGAGACCCTCGAGGCATCGATGCGGTTGTTCATCATGGTCTTCGATCGGAGCGGCAAGCTGCTCTACGGGTTCGAGCGGCTCCCGCGCCTCATTGAGGCTGTCGAAGACGCGTCTGCGGCCATCAGCGCCCTGGACGCACCCAGGCCTCGGGCCCGTCGTCGGAGTGCCACCAAGTAGCCCCAATGCCGCTCAAAGGAACGCACGCATGACGTCCCATTCGAAACCGTCGAACGACACCACGAACACCGCTGCAGGCTCCTCCAAGCCGACTGAGATGCTTGTCGGGTGCGGGGTCTGCGGCGCCCGAATCACCATCCTCTCTCCGCCATCGGACCGCTTCGTCGATCCGAAGGATGGTCGTGAGTACTCGATGGCGGAGCTGCCCCGGCACGATGACGGGCGCGCGATCCTCGTGTGCGTCGACTGCCTTCGTTCGGCAGTCGTGCTCATCGACGCGGGGCACTCGCTTGATTTCGACTGCCTGCGGGTGACCAAGTCCCTGCTGATCGACCACGAGTGCGAGGCTGACGAAGGCCTCGACGCCGAAGGGCTGGCCCGCGAGAGGGACCGGCGGCTGGTGGAGTTCTACGAACAGCTGGCGCGGAACGGCGCGCGGGTCAAGCGAAGCGCGCGGCACTGACTACTCGAAAGGACGAACCTGTGACCGAAACGTCGGAAAAGCGATCTGCCACGAACTCCAAGTACCTCGTGGTGCTGCCATGGACTGATCTTTGCGAGGCCAGCTCGCCCTACGGCGCACGCGTCGAGCTGTTCTGGGTGACGGCCACCACGGATCGCGACGTCCGTCATGCAGTCGAGTATCTGATCGGCAACCATCCTCTCGACTTGATCCGAGCCCTCGGCCGCGACGTAGACGAACTTCAAGACGAGGACGACCCGCTGAACAAAGAGGGGATTGTGTTCGGCGAGCCGCACTTCGTGCCGATCACCACGGTTCCGAAGCACATCGACGAACTTCCGCGCACAGAGAGGCTCATGCACGCGGCGGCGAACTGCGAGTGCTGTCAGGTCGTCGACGTCCTCATCGGTCCCGACGGCGTGACCACCTGTTCCTTTACGGGCGAGACCCTGAACTTGATGTCTGTGCCGCTTGTCATGGGGCGGCGGCCGGTTCTCTGCGCCATTTGCCTGAGGGACGCGCTGTGGGTCAGTGAGAAGCACAGGATCTACGATCTCCAAATGCTCAACGAGGCTGCTGACCTCCGCGCGGAGCTCGCCGACCGAGACCGTTATCCTGACGTCGAGCAGAGCGAGAAGATGGACCTGGTGCGGCTCTACGGAGAGCTCTTGGCCAAGGCCCCGGATCCGTCCAACCCGTTCTGACGGCGAAGCTCGCATGCCTCCGCGTGATCCCGACGACGACCTGAGCCAGCTGCTCGACGAGCTCGGCGATTGCACATTCGACCGTACCGCGCGTGCCATCACGCAGTTCGACGACGACCCTTCGCTTGACCCACGTCTCGAAACATTCATCGCCGACTACGCGCGCCTCTGCGCCGAAATGTTCCACGCCGGCTTCGTGCCGGCGCTGGATGACGAGCCGCCGTTCATCGTCCAGGCGGTGCGCGCTCTTGATTTAGAAGAACGAAATCAAGCACGATCTTTCCGTGAGGCACGGCGGGCGACGACAGGGAAGCGGGCGGAAGACGGGGGACCCGAAGCCCCTCGTGGTCGGCGTCCGGTTCGCCCCAAGAGACGTTGAAGCGCTTCGGGCCGCCGCACGAGCGAGGAAGCTGAAAGTGTCCGAGACGGTGCGCGTGCTCGTTCGTGAGAAGCTCCGCGTTCCCTCAGAACCGAAAGGGAAGAAACGATGACCATCAAGGCCGCGATCTACGCGCGCTACTCAACAGCACGCCAAGACGCACGGTCGCTCGACGACCAGGTTCGCAGATGCCGCGAGTACGCGGCCCGCGCTGGCATCGAGGTGGTCGGCTCGTACGAGGATGCGGCGACCTCGGGTGCGACGATGGAGCGCGAGCACTTTCAACGCCTCCTCGCGGATGCCAAGCGCTCCAAGGGTCGCGCGTTCAACGCCGTTCTCGTCGATGACCTGAGCCGTCTTGCGCGCGATTTGTTCAAGATGGGGCAAGTCGTGTTCGAGGACCTGGCCGGTTACGGCGTGCGGGTCATCGACTGCATGACGGGCACCGCGTCGGACTCGCAGGCGGGGCGGCAGGTCTTCACCGCGATGGGAACATCTGCGGACCTGTTCCTTCAGATGGTGAAGAGTGAAACGCACCGCGGCCTCGAGTCGCGCGTCATCGGCGGGTTCTGGACGGGCGGCCGCGTCTTCGGCTACCGCATCGAGAAAGAGCAGAATCCCCCCGACCCTGAGCACCCGCGCAGCCTGCTGTTCATCGACGACGTCGAGGCGAAGATCGTGCGCTGGGTCTTTTCCATGTACGGCGAGGGCCGAGGCTTCGCGGCGATCGCGCATGCGCTGAACCGAGACGGCGTGAGAGCCCCGTATGACCGAGGCGGCTACGGCAAGCCACGAGGCCACGGCTGGCAGGCAAGCACCGTTCGCGCGATCCTCACCAACGAGCGATACGTGGGCCGCTTCGTCTGGAACAAGCGGCGCTTCGTTCGCCGCGGCAAGAACAAGACCCGCAGCGCGCAGAAGAGAGACGAGAGCGAATGGCGCGTCCAGAAGCGCCCCGATCTCGCGATCATCACCACCGCGCAATGGGAGGCCGTTCACAGCCGCATTCAATCGCGCGCCGGCCGCCCGCTCGGCGAGGGCAACCGCAAGAACCCGCGTGTTCACCTGCTGAGCGGCATCGCCAGGTGCGGCGATTGCGGCGCCGGGCTCACCATCATCGGCCAGCGCACGAAGAACGGAGTCACGTACTGCACGCTGGGCTGCTCCAAGCACTACACGCGCGGCTCGTCGATGTGCGCGAACTCGGCGACCGTCAGTGAGAAGAAGCTGAACTCGACGCTCGTCGACGAGATCAAGACGCACCTGCTCCGGCCCGGTGCGATCGCTGCCTTCGTCGAGAAGTTCGAGAAGTTCGTCCAGGAAGGCCGGCCGCCGCCCAGGACCGACAGCGTCGCCGGCGAGATCGTCGCCTCCGAGAAGGCCATCGCGAACCTGACGAACGCAATCGCCAACGTCGGCTACTCCGAAGCGCTCGGCGTCCGCCTGAAGGAAGAGGAGCAGCGGCTGAAAAGTCTCAAGGCACGCCAAGCCGAGCTTCAGAAGCCCGCGCCGAAGCCGATTGCCGCCCCTACCCCGCAGGTCCTCCAGGCCTACGTCATCGGCCTTCTCGAGGCTCTCGACCACGACGCCGAGCGCGGCAAGGCCCTCCTGAAGAACCACCTCGCCCCCGAGCCGCTGCGTCTGGTCCCGCAAAGAGAAGGCCCCGATCGTTTCAAGCTGATCGGGGCCTTCAATCTTTGGACTCCCGAGGTACTCGGAAATCAAAGTTGCGGGGGCAGGATTTGAACCTGCGACCTTCGGGTTATGAGCCCGACGAGCTACCAGGCTGCTCCACCCCGCGTTATGTGCCGGCGTAAGTACGCTGTGGCACCACCCAAGTCAAGCGCAACAACCGGTCAAAACTCCGCAGAATCGAAGAACTTGTCCGGGTGCACCGCCGACCGCGCGTCGCTGAACTCGTACTTCTCGGTCATCGCCCCTGCCGAATCGAAGCACTCGATGCGCGCGGGCAGCCGCGTCTCGACATCGGTGCAGATCCTCGACTTCGCCGCCGAGAAGTCCTTTCCCCCCGTTCGGCGCCACGTACACCGAGCACCACTTCCCCTTCGCGTCCCAGCCCTCCTGCACAATCTTCATTCCACCGATGCGCTCGGCCTTCTCCAGGTCCGCAGCGAACCGCGCCAGCAGCGCCCCCATCCCCGCCTCCCTCACCGTGTGGTTCGAGTCTTTCTTCGCCAGGCTCGAGTCCACCCCGATCCACAGCCCTCCGAACACGCCCAACACCCCCGCCTCTCTCACCCGAAACTTCTCCGCCTGCTCCTTCGGGTTGTAGAGCACCTTCCGCCCCTTCCCCGGCCCGCCCACGAAGTGCAGCCGCACCGCGAACGGCTGCTCCCGCACGAACACCTCGACCTCCTGCACCGGCAACAGCTCGCCCCCCACCCGCTCCTGCTTCGCCATGCGGTACCGGTACGGGCCCAGCCCCTTCACCGCCTGCTGCCCCATCGCGATCAGCTCGCGCTGCGGCGTCTCGGTCATCACCTTCTCGGCGGCCTCGCGTAACCCCGCGTCTCCCGCCTGACCCAGCACGACCACCCACAACCACAGCATCACGACCTCCTTGACGCCCGCTGCAGACGAATTAGCTGTGTAGTCGTATGCCGCTCTACGAGTACAGCTGCCCCAAGTGCGGAGACTTCGAAGTGCTCCAGCGCATCACCGAGCCCGCCCTCAAACGCCACGAGACCTGCGGCAAGCCCGTCGTCCGCAAGGTCTCCGTCTCCAGCTTCCAGCTCAAGGGCGGCGGCTGGTACGCCGACGGCTACGGCTCTTCCTCCAAGAGCTCCAAGTCATCGAGCGACTGAACACGTTTCTTCACGCACCCGCAGCGCTCGCGCATTACCTTGGGCGCCATGTCCAAGACTGCGCTGGTGACCGGAGCGAGCGGTGGTATCGGCCTCGAGTTCGCTGAACGTCTCGCCAAAGAGGGCTACCAGGTCACCCTCGTCGCCCGGAACAAGGCCAGGCTCGACGAGATCGTCGCACGCCTCGGTCAGGGCCACCGCGCGCTCCCCGCAGATCTCTCGGTCGCCGCCGACACACACCGCGTCGCCGAAGACGTGAAGAAGAACCGCTACGACGTCCTCATCAACAACGCCGGCGTCGGTGTCTACGGCTTCTTCTCCGAGACCCCGCTCGAGACCACCGCTGCAATGACCCGCCTCAACATCGACAGCCTCGTCGAGCTCTCCCACGCCTACCTCTCCGGCGCCAAGAGCGGAGACGCCCTCATCAACGTCGCCTCCACCCTCGCCCTGCTCGGCTTCCCCGGAGCCAGCACCTACGCCGCCACCAAGGCCTTCGTCATGGCCTTCTCCGAGGGCCTCTGGTTCGAGAACAAGCACCGCGGCATCTACGTCGCTGGCCTGCTCCCCGGCGTCACCAAGACCAACTTCCACGCTGCCGCCGGCGGCAGCGCGACCGAGAAGCCGCCCGAGGCCCTCAGCCAGACCTCCGCCGAGGTCGTCGACGTGGGCATGAAGGCCCTCAAGAGCCGCTCCTCGCCCACCGTGCTCACCAGCTTCACCAACAAGGCGATGGTCTTCCTCCAGACCCGCCTCATGCCCAACAAGGTGCGCGTCAACATCATGGGCGGCCAGGGCCCCGCCAAGCCCGGCAAGGCTCAGCCCGCCGCCCAGCTCAAGACCTGAGCCGCGCTCTCCGCCGCGCTCCGCTGAGCAGCACTCCGAGGAGCGCCAACACCGCGCTGCCGTCACTCGTTGCGCAGCCGCAGTGCGCCGGCTCGTTCATCCCCGTGCCGCCGCCAGCGGTGCCGCTGCCTCCTGCGGTGCCGCTGCCTCCTGCGGTGCCGCTGCCTCCTGCGGTGCCGCTGCCTCCTGCGGTGCCGCTGCCTCCTGCGGTGCCGCTGCCTCCTGCGGTGCCACTGCCTCCTGCGGTGCCACTGCCTCCTGCGGTGCCGCTGCCTCCTGCGGTGCCACTGCCTCCTGCGGTGCCACTGCCTCCTGCGGTGCCGCTGCCTCCTGCGGTGCCGCTGCCTCCTGCGGTGCCGCTGCCTCCTGCGGTGCCGCTGCCTCCCGCGGTGCCACCACCAGCAGCGCCACCACCAGCAGCGCCACCACCAGCAGCGCCACCACCAGCAGCGCCACCACCAGCAGTGCCACCCCCTGCAGCGCCACCGCCGGCGCCTCCTCCACTCCCGGCGTCGGGGAAGCCCGCGTCGCCGAGCTCGCACGCATCACCGACGTGATCCCCATCAGCATCGGCCTGATTCGAATTCGCGACCGTCGGGCAGTTGTCGATGCAGTCCGCCACGCCATCTCCATCCCCATCGGCATCCGCGACTCCGCACCCGCACACCCCCGGAGCCACCTTCAGCGGGTCGCTCACGCATGAATCTGCACACGCATCGACGCCGTCTCCGTCGAGGTCCTGCACGGTCACCGCGAAGCCCGTCACGTCGATCGCTGACGTGGTGCTCGAGCCACCCCCCGACAACCCCAGGCTCACCTGCGCCGTCCCGAACGTCGTCCCGAAGAAGCTCGCGTCGATCGGCAGCTCCATCACCGGCGGCAGGTTCTGCGTGAACGTCGCGTAGACACGCAACCACCCCAGCGTCTGCGGCCTCGGCCGGTCGTACTCGATCGTCACGTCCACCCATGGCTGCGAGAACGCCAGGTACGGCGCCCGCCCCAGCGACGCCGACTCGTTCGCCGAGTTCGCCATCGCGCCGCCGCTGTGCACCGAGATCTCCGGCCCCAGATCGCCGTTCGCCGCATCCACGAACGGATCCAGCTCGATCGCCAGCGACCGCGGCAGCCCGTCGTAGCCGAGCCCGCTGCCTCCCGCTCCCACCCCCGGAGCCGCCGCCAGCACCAACGCCATGCCCTGCCGGGCCCCGCTCAACCCGACCCGGAACGTCGCCCGAAACCCGCTCGACGGGTCGAACGCCACCGGCGCCCAAGCCACCCCCGCATCCGCCCCCGCCATCAACGGCTCAATCGTCGCCGGCGCCACGAAGCGGCTCGCCCCCAGGTAGCTCATCGAGGCCGGCGCGACGTTCAGCACCGTCGGAGTCGCGCACCCCCGCTTCTCCTTCTGAAACGACAGCATCGGCACGTGCTGACCGCGGTGCGCGTAGAACACGTCCATCATCACCGTGCCCGACGTCAGCCCCAGCGCGCCCAGGTCGATCAGCTTCGTCGTCGCGGTGTGCACTCCGCCCAGGTCCACCGCCAGCGTGCCGTTCAAGAACACCCACAGATCGTCCGACGACGTGAACGACAGCTGCGTGCCCGGCGTCGCGTCGAACGCCGTGTGCGCCTCCCACGTGAAAAAGTTGTTGTGCGCCGCGCTCTCGTTTCCGAGCAGCTGCCCGTCGATGGGGAAGAACGCGCTCGACGCGAACGCCCGCACGTCGGGGTTCGCCTGCCCGAAGTCCGACAGCGTCACCGTGTGGGCCTTCGACGTCCCCCCGTTGAACCAGGTGTCGAACGTCGCCGCGCTCTGCACCGTCGTCGCGGCCGCCACCGGCGCGAACACCGGCTTCCGGTTCGCGCCCAGCGCCGTCGCCACCAGGCGGTTGGCGGCATCTCCATTCGGTCGATTGAAGTCGGGTGCAGTCGAGGCGAAGTCGCGCACCACGCCGGTCACCAGGTCGAGTTTCGCCTCGCGCAGCTCGAGCGTGTACACGCAGCTCACCGAGTGGTTGCTGGCCGTATCGAACGCCTCGACCACCGCCACGCCCGTGGTCGCCCCGATCTGCGGCGTCCAGCGCAGCTCGTAGCGACGGCTCGCCGCCAAAGCCGCATCGACCGTCGCGAGAACGCCGCCTGGCGGCAACACCGTCGCCATCGCCGCGACCGTCTGCGCCGGCTGCGACGTCGCCGCCGTCAGCGGAATCACCGTCTCGAGCCCGACCCACACCCCGAACGTCCCCCCGCACGGAGAGATCGTCACCGGCGGCGCGGGAATCGTCCGCAGCTCCAGCTCGATCGGAATCGACCCTCTCGCCATTCCCCCCGAGTCCACCGCCGTCGCAGTGAGCTGCACCATGAAGGCGTTCGCCACCTGCGGAGTCCAGCTGATGCGCCCGTCAGCGCTCACCGTCAGCGCCTGCGCCGGCGGCGTCGCGCAGCCCGCCGCGCACCCCGCCGTACCCGCCGGCACCGGAAACGGCAGCCCCGACGCGCTGCCGGGCGCGATCGCGAACGTCGTCGTCATGCCGCTCGGCGAAAGCACCGGCAGCGTGAACGTCGCCGCCTGGTTCGCCACCAACCACACCCGCGTCGGCCCCAGGTACCGCGGCGAGCTCGCCGGCGTCGCCGCGCTCGGCACCACCGCGCTCAGCTTGAACGGCGCGTTCGCGTTGCCCTCGGTCAGCGGCGTCAACGTGCAGCACGCATCGACCGCGAGCGTGATCGGAAAAGCCGACGGCGGCGCGTCGACGGTGAACGTCCCCACCGTGTCGATGAAGTTCCCATTCGCATCGAACGCCGTCACCGTCTGAACCGCGCTGATCGAGGTGGTGAACCCGTTCATGCCGGTGACCTGCAGCACGTTGCGCGACACCGTCGAGCCCACCGTCGGAGACGGAAACGAGCTCGCCCGGTAGGCCAGCCCCAGGTACGCCGTCACCCTCACCTGCCCCGCCGGAGCCCCTTGCGTCGACGTCGACCACGCCAGGTGGCCACCTCCCTGCGTCTGGGCGTGAACGACCGAAGCTACGAGCACGAGACCGACCGCGACGACCCGACGCAGGTGACGCATGAACCCCTCTTTCGCCTTCTCGCTGTGAATCAACTCCCCTTCGCCAGCAGCGCCGCCAGCCGAGCCAGAAACTCGGCCTGCGCCGGCACCACCTTCGAGCGCGCTGTCTCGAGGTCCAGCCACGCCACCCGGTCGAGCTCGGGAAACCGCTGCACCTGCCCCGACCCCGGGGGCCACACCAGCTCGAACGTGTTGCTCTTCAGCGCCGCCGGGTCGAAGTCTCCGCGCGCCGCCCACGCGTGCACCACCTTGCCCGACTTCTGCGTCACCGAGCCGAGCGACAGCAGCTCGCCCGTCACCTCGATGCCGGTCTCTTCTTTCAGCTCGCGCCGCGCCGCCACCTCGAGCGCCTCACCGGGCTCGACGTGCCCCTTGGGCAGGCCCCACGCGCCGACGTCTTTGCGCGCGAAGAACGGCCCGCCGAAGTGGCCCAGCAGCACCTCGGTGCCCCCGCTGACCTGCCGGTACAGCAACACTCCCGCCGAGACCTCTTTCACCTGGCTCCCTCAGCCGCTGACCCTGCCGACCCCACGCGTTCGCCGAGCTTCGCACAACTGACGCGCCTTTCCGCGCTCGCGACGCACCGCCGGTTGTGGTCTCGCAGACCACGGTTGGTCTGCGCCACCACAGCTCGGCGCTCGAGGTGCCCGCAACCGCGCGCTGCCGCACCAGCGCCCCGCTGGTGCCGCACTTGCACTCCCGCGTCGACCCACTCGCAGCACCCACTGGAGAACCCCCTTTGCGCCACTCGCCTCGAAGCCTCGTCGCCGCCGCCTGCTCAGCCCTCGCGCTGCTCGGCTGCGGAGTTCCGCAGGACCCCGACTTCATCGCCCCCGACCCGAGCCAGCAGGAGCTGCGCACCAGCGCCGCCGACGACCTCGTAACCGATTCGCTGCCGGTCTCGCTGCGTCGCCAGCGCCCCGGCCTCGACACCGGTCGGCAGCCCAAGACCGCCTCGGCCCAGTACCTGGTCGACACGTTCCAGCTGTCGCCCGAAGAAGCCGACCTCCGCATCGCGATGCAGGAGCAGCTCAACGGGCTCCGCGGTGAGCTGCTCGAGGTGCTGGGTGAAAACTTCGGCGGCATGTGGGTCGACCAGGCGAACGGTGGCGCGGTGCACGTCGCCTTTCGCGGAGATCGAACCGCCGACGCCAAAGGCACCGCAGCTCGCTTCGTCGGCTCCGCGACCGTGATTCTCGACCCGGTCAACTACAGCCTCGGCGAGCTCGACGCGACCCTCGAGGAGCTGAGCCGGCGACTGCAGACCCCCGGTTGGTTTCAGGCCTCGGTCACCGCGGTGCAGACCGATGAGCCCAAGAACCGGGTGTTGGTGAGCGTCGACCCCGACGGGCAGCGCGACGGCGCCCGGTCGCTCGTCGAGGTGGCCAAGAGCCTCCGCCACGAGTTCGGAGCGCTGGTCGAGGTGATCGAGGGCCCCAGGTCAGAGCTCACCGCGTGCAGCAGTCAGAGCGCCTGCGGCTCGCCGCTGCGAGGCGGCATCAGGCTCACCTCTGCCAGCTTCTTGCTGCAAGACCTGTACGGCGGCTGGCACTCGGTCAGCAGCACCTGCACCGCGGGGTTCACCGCCCGGTCGACCGACGGCACCGGCTGGCTGCTCACCGCGGGCCACTGCTCCCCGATGAACGTCTCGTGGATTCACGGCCAGCAGGGCATCGGCCCGGTGCGCCAGATCACCACCTACGACGGCACCTACGGGGTCGACGTCGAGCGCATTCGCATCGACAACCGCTACTGGGCGACGGGCGGCTGGGTGTACCCGGGCAGGAAGGTCAAGAACGTCCTCGGGCCTTCCGCGGTGACCCCGTGGACGGTGCTCTGCAAGATGGGCGTCTCCACCGGCTACGGCTGTGGCCTGGCAGTCTCCAACAACAAGACCGTCACCGCCTGCGACCCGAGGCGCTACTACATTCCCGGCGACCCCAACAACGCCCGCTGCCCCCTGATCACCCTCCGCGTGCTCGAGTTCTCGACCCGCTCGGCTTCGGGCGACAGCGGCGCTCCCGTCTACCAGGAGATCAACGGCACCTACATCTACGCCGCGGGCACCGCGTCGGGCGCCCTCTCGACCCACACCACCGCCGCCCGCCTCGGCGACATCTACGCGTCGATGCCGGTGCGGCTCGAGCTGCTTCCCTAGCTCACGACAACCCGAGCTTGCGCATCAGCCGGTACAGGTACGTGCGGTCGATGCCGGCGGCCTTCGACGCCGCCGCGACGTCTCCACCGAAGCGCGCGAGCACGGTGCGCACGTAGTCGCGCTCGAAGGCCTCGAGCGCGGCTTCGCGCGCTTCGCGCAGTGGCAGGTTGGCGCGATCGCTCGACGCTCCGGCGGGCTGCGGCCCGTCGCTCTGCGCCAGGCCTCGCCCGGGGCCCAGCGCCAGCACCCGCTCGATGACGTTGCGCAGCTCGCGCACGTTGCCCGGCCACGATCGGCTCACCAGCGCCTCGAGCACGTCGGGCGGCAGCTGCTGGCTCGCGCCGCGGCTCTCGAGAAAGGCGTTCACCAGCAACGGTATGTCTTCGAGCCGCTGGCGCAGCGGCGGCACCCACAGGGTCAGCACCGCGAGGCGAAAGTAGAGATCTTCGCGAAAGTGCCCCGCCGTCACCTGCGAGGCCAGATCGCGATGGGTCGCCGACACGATGCGCACGTTGATCGGCCGGTGCTGCGACTCACCCACCCGGCGAACCGTGCGGGCCTCGATGACCCGCAAGAGCTTCGCCTGGTGCTCGAGCGGCAGCTCTCCGACCTCGTCGAGAAACAGGGTGCCCCCTTCGGCTTCCTCGAACGCTCCTGCCCGCGCCTTCAGCGCGCCGGTGAACGCGCCTTTCGCGTGGCCGAACAGCTCGCTCTCGAAGAGGGTGTCGGTGAGGCTGGTGCAGTCGACGATCACGAACGGGCCGCCGCTGCGCGCCGACGACTCGTGCACCGCCCGCGCCACCAGCTCTTTGCCGGTGCCCGTCTCGCCGCGCACCAACACCGTCGCCTCGACTTCGGCGCAGCGCATCAGGTCGCCGAACAGCTGGCGCATCGGCACGCTCTTGCCCCGCAGCGGCCCGAACTGCGCCGAAGGCCACAGCTCCCGGCTCTGCGGCGCCTCGGCGATGCAGCTCACCGCCACCGGCCCCAGGTTCAGTCGCGCGGGGTCGGGCAGCTTCGCCTCGCCCACCCGAAGCCCCTGCACGAACGTGCCGTTGCGACTGCCCAGGTCGCGAACCCACCAGCCTCCGTCGCGAAACTCGAGCTCGGCGTGCATGCGCGAGACGTGCGGGTCGTCGATCACCACCGCGGCCTCGGGTGCGCTGCCGATCACCCCGCGATCTTTCAGCGCCACCCGGTGGGCCTTGCCGCCGAGCGCCCACTCCAGCACCAGGTTGGCGACCATCACCGACTCGGCGCGAGACGCCGCATGATCGAGCGTCAGTACCTGCCCTGCCCTCGACCCCGCCGGGCCCGAGTCGTCGCCGTGCGCCATCGCCGCCAGCATCCCACGTCTGCTCGAAGTCGACTGCAGGGGAATCGCGCTAGGCTGTTCGACCGTTCCAGCGTCTCGAGAGGGTTGTCGTGTCTTCAGGTGGTCCCACCAGCATCGGGCGGTACGAGATCATTCGCCCTTTGGCATCGGGGGGCATGGCGACCGTCTACCTCGCGCGCCTCAAGGCCAGCGCCGGCTTCGAGCGGCTCAGCGCGCTCAAGGTCTGCCACCCCCACCTGCGCAGCCAGGGGCACTTCGCCTCGATGTTCCTCGACGAGGCCCGGCTGGGGGCGATGATTCACCACCCCAACGTGGTGGCCACGCTCGACGTCATCGACGCCGACGGCGTGCTCGGCATCGCCATGGAGTTCATCGAAGGCGGCTCGGCGGCCGCCCTGGCCGACGCCGCCCGAGCCGCCGGCGCGAAGCTCAGCACCCCGGTGGTGCTGCGCATCGCGCTCGATGCGCTGGCCGGCCTGCAAGCGGCCCACGAGCTGGTGGACGCCGACGGCAAGCCCCTGGGCCTGGTGCACCGCGACGTGAGCCCGCAGAACCTGCTCGTCGGCTACGACGGCCTCACCCGGCTGGGAGACCTCGGCATCGTCGACGCCAGCACGCGCTCGACCTTCACCCGGCCCGGCGAGGTGAAGGGCAAGCTCGGCTACCTCGCCCCCGAGCTGCTCTCGGGCAAGCGGGCCAGCGTGGCCAGCGACCTCTACGCCTGCGGCGTCGTGCTGTGGGAGCTGCTCCAGGGCGAGCGCCTGTTCGACGGGCCAGACGCCAAGCTCATCGACCAGGTGCTCCGCAACGCGGTTCGCCCCCTCGAGGCGGTCGAGCCCGGCGAGCGCGCGCTGCTCGAGCCCCTGCTGCGCAGGGCGATGGCGCGCGTCCCCGACAGACGCTTCACCACCGCCGCCGAGCTCGCCGAGCACCTCGAGCGGTCGGGCCTCGCGGTGGCCTCGCAGCGCGAGGTCGCCCACGAGGTGCGCCGGCTCTTGCCCGCGACACCCCGCCAGGCTCCCGCCCCCGACCGGGCCACGCGCTCCGAGCGGCCGCCCCCGAAGGGGCGCCCTCGACGCTGGGCGCTCGCCCTCACCGGGGCGCTCGCCCTCGTGCTCGCGCTCGCCCTCGCCCCACGGCTGCAGGCCGGGCTCGCCCCCCCGCCTGAAGTGCAAGCCGCGCTGATCCCACCCGATGCCGGCGCCCCACTCGAGACCGCGGCTGCCACTCCCGAAGAAGAAGAAGAAGAAGCCGACGTCGTCCCGGCGCGCCCCCTGCCCCCCGCCCGGTCGAAAAAGGCGGGCAAGCGGTGCCGCACCTGCAGCAAGGCCAGCGCACAGGCGAGCACCGCGCCGGCGGACCGGGGCGTGGCTCAACCGGCACCCCTCGCGCCCGCCCCGGTCGCCAGCGAAGAGGCCCGGCGAGGCACCGTCTGGTCGCCCGAGACTCCCTGACTTTGATGCCGCCCCCCGCCACCTCTCGACCCGCTGATGCGCCGACGTCGTGAACACCGCTGGGCCGCGCTGATCGCCGCGCTCTGGGCCACCGCGGGCTGGGCCTCCGACCTGCACCTGCTCGCGCAGCAGCACTTCGCCAGCGGCCGAGAGGCGCTGGCCGCCGGGAAGCTCGAGGCAGCCCTTCAGTCGTTCGAGGCGTCCGAGAAGCTGTTCACCTCGCCCAACAACCACCTCTACATCGGCCGCTGCCACCGCGAGCTGGGGCGGCTGCCCGCCGCGTACGCCTCGTTCGACCGCGCCGCCCGCGACGCCCACGAGCTGGCGGCCTCGACCCGGAAGTACAGCGAGACCGAGCGCGCTGCGGCGGCCGAGCGCGACCAGCTGCTCCCCCGCTTGGGTCGCCTCCGCGTCGAGCTGCATCAGCTGCCCGCCGAGAGCCTGTTGAGCGTCGCCGGCGAGAGCGTGCCCACCGAGGTGAGCCCCCTCGAGCTGCCGGTGATGCCCGGCGCGGTCGCCCTCGCCCTGACCGCGCCGAACTTCACCCCGCGGCACACCGAGGTGCAGGTCACGGCGGGTGGGCAGGCCCGGGTCGCGATGACCGTGGCCAGGCAGCCCGAGCTGCGGCCCTACCGCTGGCCCGCGCTGTCGGCGGGTGTGGCCGCCCTGGTCGGCGTGGGCGTCTCGGTCGGCCTGGTGCTCTACGGGGCCCAGGTGAGGCGCGACTTCGACGCCTGCCTGCTGCCGGCCTGTTCTGGGGCGCGCTACCAATCGCTGCGCCTGCAGGGCGAGTCGGTGCAAGCCGCGTCGATCGGCGGCTTCGTGCTCTCGGGGCTGTTGACCGCCCTGGCCGGCGCGCTCTTCGCGCTGCCTCCTCCGCACCCCGGCGCCCTCGAGGTCACCACCCCTGCGGCCCTCGCCGAGGCGCAGCTGCCGTGAGGTGGGCGCCGCTCGCCGCCGCGGTGCTGGGGCTCACCGGCTGCCCCTCGTGGGACGGGCCGCAGCGCTTCCACCGCCCCTCGTGCGCGCTCGCGCCCGAGGGTTGCCAGTCGGTCACCGTCGGAGTGAGCGAAGAAGCGTTCAACCTCGGCGCCGAGCTGCCGGCCAGCGCCTGGGCGGTCACCGACGCCGGGTACTTCGGGGCGCCTGCCGTGGCGGTGGTGCTCGACACCGACTTCGAGATCGACGCGCACGAGGTGACGGTGGCCCGCTTCCGCACGTTCTGGGACGCCGGCATGCCCGCCCCGGCCGACGGCGCGTCGATCGCCTACCCGGGCGGCGCTTCGCTGGCGTGGCAGGCGGGGTGGGCGCCCCGGCCGCCGCTCCTCGGAGCCGAAGATGTGCTGACCCCCGAAGATCGCCAGGCCGATTGCAACTGGTCGCCCAACCCTCAAGGCGCCGAGTCTCGACCCATCAACTGCGTCGACTGGGTGACCGCGCTCGCCTTCTGCGTGTGGGACGGCTCGAGGCTCCCCACCGAGACCGAGTGGGAGTGGCTCGCGCGCGACCTGCCGGTGACGCAGGCCCCCTCGCCGCGCTGGTGGCCGTGGGGCGACGCCGCGCCCGAGCCCGGGTCGCCGCCGCCCGCCTCGACCTGCCGGCTGCTCCAGTTCTCGCGCTGCGCCGACGCCGTCACCCTTTCGGTCGGGCGCTTCGCCCCCACCGGCGGGGTGTACGATCTGGCCGGCAACGTCGCCGAGTGGGCCGCCGACGACTTCGACACCTATGGCTCGAACGCCTGCTGGCCCGGCGGCACCCCGGTGCCCGTCGACCCGCTGTGCCGGCACCCCGATGGCCCCTCCGACACCCCGCGGGTGGTGCGCGGAGGCAGTGGTCTCAGCCGCCACGCTGTGGACGTCGCCACCACCGCCCGGGCCTTCGCGATACCGAGCCGGCGCACCCCCGGCATCGGCTTTCGTTGCGCGCGCAGCCGCCTGTGAGGGGCCGCTGCCCAACCGTCCTTTCGAGGGGTGGGAAGATGCACTACGGTCGCAGTGAGATGCGTTCGTGGCAGCGGGCGGCAGTCGCGGCGATCGGGGCGGTGGCGACGGCGGCGCACGCAGCCGCACCGGTCGAGCAAGCGGCCCCCGAGCCGATGCCGGCGGTGAGACGGGTGGGCATCGCGGTCACCATCGCCGGTGGCGCCGCGCTGGCCACCGGAGCCGCCTTCGGGGTGCTCTCGGCGCACGACCGCAGCCGCTTCGAGCCCGGGGCCGATGGCGTGATTCGCGGCGTGACCCAGCGCGACGCGGCGGCGCTCGCCCGCCAGGTCTCGCTGCACTCGGCGATCGCCAACGCGCTGCTCGCGGCCGGCGCGTTCGCCACCGCGCTCGGCGTGGTGCTGGTGACGCTGGCGCCCACGCCGTCGACCGAGGTGACCCTGGTGCCCTTCGGCGCCGGGGTCGCGGCCCGTGGCTGCTTCTAGCCCGCCGCGGTGGCTGCTGATTCTCCTGGCCGGGTGCGCCCGAGCACCCGATCTCACCGGCGCGTCGTTCGCGTGCGCCGACGACTCCGAGTGCACCGCGGGCTACGCGTGCCGCCGGGGAGTGTGCCGGGTCGCCTTTCCCACCATCGACGATGCCGGGCCTGGCCCAGGCCTGCGCATCGAGCCCGCTGCCGCGCGCATCGAGGTGGGTACCTGCAGCCCCCCGTTGTTCGTCAGGCTCGTCGACGCGATGGGCGCGCCGCTGCCGGCGAGAGAGCCCGTGCGCATCACCTTGTCGTCCGACCTGGCGGGAGCGACCTACTTTCCCGGAACCGACTGCCAGGTCCCGCCGACCTCGACCCTCGACGTCGCCCAGGGCCAGACCGAGGTCGAGTTTCGAGCCCGGTCGACGGTGCGGGGCAGCGCCACGCTCGGCGCCACCGCCCCGCGCCTTGCGCCCGCCTCTGCCACCCTCACCTTCGACCCGCGGCCGACCTCGATCTCCCTGCGGCTGGGCGGTACCGGGGGAGCGGTTTGGGCCGGCGACTGCGTGCCGCTGACCCTCGAGTCGCTCGCCGACGGGGTCTCCACCGCGGTGTGGAGCGACCTCCCTCTTCAGCTCGGCAGCGCGCCGGACGCAGGCGTCGACTACTTCGACGATCTCTCGTGCACCACCCGGGTCGACGCGGTGACCCTCGCCTCCCAGAGCGCGAACCGCACCTTCGCCGTCAAGCCGCTACACGGAGGGAACAACCTGCTGACCGCCTCGGGTGCGCTCGGGCCGGCGAGCCTGTCGTTGGTCGCCACGCCGCTGCTGCGAACCGGCTGGTGCACGATGCCCGCCGCCTTCGATAGCGCGGTGCTGTGCAACTTCACTCCCGCGCTCAAGAACCGCGATCGCGCGTTGGTGCTGACCGAGACCACCGGGCCAGGGGGCGTGCACCCTGCAGACTACGAAGTGCACTGCCGGCTGATCAGCAACACCACCCTGAGCTGCACGCGCAACTCGACTGCGGCCGACGTGTCGGTGCACTTCACCGTGGCCGAGCTCCCCGGCGGTACGGCTCAGCGCGCCTTCGGCAACTGCGCCTCGATTGACCCCTTGAGCCCGGCCGTCGACCCGCAGCTCAGCTTCGTGCTGAAGGCCACCGCGACCCGGGCCGTCGGCAACTTCGGTGACGACGACACCAGCTACGCGGTGCTCACGTCACCGAGCACGGTGGAGCTTCGCAGCGCCAACACCAACCTCTGCCTGAATACGAGCACGCTGGTCGTCTCGTGGCCCGGCCTGAGCGTCGAGCGGGGCGTGCTCGACGCGGGGGTGCTCGCGGCGGGGCAGACCACCGCGAGGGTCACCGGCCTGCCCGACGCCGGCCCCAACGTCACCCTGCTCGTTCAGCCGGCCACCCGGTTCGAGGGGCTGCCGCTGTGCAACATCGGGGTGCGCTCGTGGGCCGACTCGCCGTCGTCGTTCGTTCTCGAGCGCCAGGGCGACGCCGGGTGCCTCTCCCGGCCGGTCGACCTCATCGCCTGGGAGCGCATCGACTGGGGAGACCGGGCGCGCGCGCGGCACTACAGCGCGGCGCTCGATGCCGGCGCGCTCTCGGCGGTGGTGGGCATCGAGCCGGTCGACCCCACCCGCAGCTTCGTGGTGGGGTCGACCATGCTCGCGCAGGGCGCCTCGGCGGGGAGCACCGACAGCAGCGCCTTCAACGAGACCGGCGTCCTTCACGCCTGGTTCGTGATCGACGGCGGCACCGGGGTCTCGGTGCAGCGCGGCAGCTCGGCTGCTGCGGCGACCTTCGACTTCTTCGTCGTCGAGCTGCACCCTTGAAGCGGGTTCACCGGGCGCAGGCGCCGCCGCAGCGGGTCGAGACGGTGTTCCGCCAGTAGCGGCCGTCGCAGCGCTGCAGCCGCTGCCGCTGGGTGCGAATGGCCGGCGCCACGCCGCAGCAGGTGAGATCATTGCGCCAGCGGCTGTCACCGACTTCGCCCCTCGCGCACGGGGTCTCCGTCGCCAGCGCGTTGTCCACGCTCGAGACCTCGACCGACATCATCGCTTCGTCGGGCACTTCGCCCTCAGCCTCGGCGCCCATTCCACAACCGGAGAACATCGTCACGGCAGCAAACAGCATCACGATCGATTTCAAGCTTCTGTTCCTCTTCGAAAGGACGAGCTCATCTCGTCCGCGCACCGGCCCAGAGCAAGCGCCGAGCCTGCGCGAGCCGCGCTGCGAACGTGGGGGGAGCCCCGGTTTCGACTGCTCGGCGCGGGCCCTCGGCGTGCGAGCTTGTGGTGCGCCAGACCAAAGCTGTGGTCGCGGCCGCCACAACGAGGGGCCCTGCAGGCTCACTCCCACAGCGGCGACGTCGCGCACGAGTCGTGCAGTGCAGGCGAGCTTCCCCCCGCGGAGAGGTCGCACATGACGGCTGAGAAATTCTCGATGGTGCTCGCCCTTCTCGTCATCGGTGCCTGCCGCCCAGGGACGATGGGTGCCGACGACGGCGGGTCGGCTGGCGGCGCTGCGGGTGGCACTGCGGGCGGCACTGCGGGCGGCACTGCGGGCGGTGCTGCGGGCGGCACTGCGGGCGGCACTGCAGGAGGAAGAGCCGGCGGTTCTGCGGGCGGCTTTGCGGGCGGCTCTGCAGGAGGAACGGCCGGCGGTTCTGCAGGCGGCTCCGCTGGTGGCTCTGCAGGAGGAAGAGCCGGCGGTTCTGCTGGCGGCTCTGCTGGCGGCTCTGCTGGTGGCTCTGCTGGTGGCTCTGCTGGTGGCTCTGCTGGTGGCTCTGCTGGTGGCTCTGCTGGTGGCTCTGCTGGTGGCTCTGCTGGCGGCTCCGCTGGTGGCTCTGCAGGAGGAAGAGCCGGCGGTTCTGCAGGCGGCTCTGCAGGCGGCTCTGCAGGCGGCTCTGCTGGCGGCTCTGCTGGCGGCTCTGCTGGCGGCTTTGTTGGCGGCTCTGCTGGCGGCTCTGCTGGCGGCTCTGCTGGCGGCTCTGCTGGTGGCTCTGCTGGCGGAATCGTGGCCAGACGGACGGACGACTTCCTCCAGTCCCTGGGCGTCGTGATTCACCCGTCGGCGCCGACCTATTTGAATGCAGGCACGACCGCGCTCCTCGACGCGCTCAGCTACGTGAACATCCAGCACGTCCGCGGCAACCCGGCGTTGAACCAGCAACGCGCGCTGCGCACCCAGCTCGCTTCAGCCGGCGTCACCGTTTCCTACACGGTGCCGGCCCCCCCCATGCCGCCCACCACCACCACGATTCAAGCCGCCATCGACGGCCGCTTGGGCGACATCATCGATGGAGGCCTGGCCTCGACGACCGACGCGGTCGAGCCGTTCAACGAGTACGACTCGAACCCCGGCTTCGTCACCGTGCTGCGCCAGGCCCAGCCGTACCTGTTCGCGCAGCTGCGCACGGCGCTCGGGGGCTCGGCGGTGCTGGGTCCCGCACTGATTGGTAAGGACGTCGACACCACCGCTCCCGCGCTGGGCGACCTGAGCCCCTGGCTCGACTACGGCAACGTGCACTCGTACTTCGGGGGCCGAGCGCCCGAGTCGGACTTCGCCGATCGCACCGTCGACTTCACCAGCCCCGTCGGGTGCGCAGCGCTGACCCGAACTGCCGGCGACCTCGACGACCGGTTGGTCTGGGTCGCGACCTGCGTGGCGCCGCACGCGCCCATCGTGGTCACCGAGATGGGGTACCACAACGACCCCACCTCCACGACCCACCGGTACACCAGCCTCGCGGCCACCGGCGTCTATCTCCCACGAGCGTTCCTCGAGACCTTCCGAATCGGCGTGGTGCGGAGCTACTCCTACGAGCTGTTCGACGAGACCGGAGTGTCGCCCAACTACGAGCAGCACTTCGGGCTCTTCGATGCCGCACGGGCGCCCAAGCCCTCCGCGGTGGCGCTACATGCGCTCACCAGTCTCCTGCGCGACACCGGAGCCAATCGGGCCACCTTCACTCCGGGCCGCCTCGCGGTGACCTTCAGCACCACCGCCGGAGCCAACGTGCGTTCGGTGCTCTTCCAGAAGAGCAATGGCAGCTACTGGCTGGCGCTCTGGCGCGCGGTGTCGGTCTTCGACCCGCTGACGGGAATGGATCTGCCGCTGCCTCCCAAGGTCGGCGTCACCCTCTCGCTGCCCTCTCCAATGTCAGGTACGGCGTTCGCGGATCTGTCGACCGACTCGACCGCGGCCGGCACCCCGCTCGGCACCAGCTCGACCTTCAACGTACAGGTCGGCGCGGTGGTGACGCTGGTGCGCCTGGTTCCGTGAGCCGAAGAAGGGCCTATCCGCCGCGCACCACAGCCTGAGCCCGCGACACGCGCACCGCCACCTTGCTCCACCGAACCCCGCCTCTCATCACGGCCGATGGTATGACACCGCCCTGCATTCACGGGAGGGCGCGTGCGACAGGCATTTCAGCTGCTGCTGCTCATCGTCGGTTCTTCGTCTGCCGCGGCGCCGGTCACCGTCGCCTCGCTCGGTCTCCGCGCCATCGATCTCCCCACCGACAAGGCCAGCTTCTACTCCGAGCTGGTGGGCCAGGGCCTCGCCTCGAGCGCAGTGCGAGTGGTCAGCCAGCAAGACCTCGCCGCGGTGCTCGGCCTCGAGCGGCAGAGAGCGCTCCTCGGCTGCTCCGACGAGAACAGCTCGTGCGTCGCCGAGATGGGCGCCGCGCTGGGCGCCGACGTCATCTTGCGCGGCGATCTCGCCAGGGTGGGCAACTCGTTGCGCGCCAACCTCAAGCTCATCTCCGCCGACCAGGGCCGGTTGCTCGCCTCCCGCGAAGTGCTGGCCGAAGACGAAGCGGCGTTCGCCACCCGGCTCACCCAGGCGGGCCGAGACCTCGCTGTCGATCTGCTGCGCGCGATGGGCCGGCACGACGAAGCCGATCGCGTCGCCACCGTCGAGCGCCGCAGCACCCTGCGCACCGCCGCGTGGCCCCTGCTCGGCATCGGCGCACTCTCGGCCGTCGTCGGGGCGGTGCTGCTCATCGTCGCCGACCTCGACTTCAAGACGCTCTCCACCGCTTCGCCCATCGCCGACCCCACCGCGATGGGCATCGCGCAGCGCGGCCCCGCGTTCGAGACCACCGGCGGCGTGTGCCTGGCCGCCGGGCTCACCCTCGCTGCGGCTGGCGTGCTGATGCGCATCTGGGGCCACGAGCCGGCCATCACCCCCTCGGTCAGCCCCGTCGTCGGCGGCGGAGCGCTCGTCTGGAAAGGAGCGTGGTGATGAGACGCCTGCTGCGCGTGAGCTGCGTGCTGCTCGCGGGCTGCCACGACTGGCCCGGCGCCCTCGAAGAGTGCCGTGACGCGGGCCGCTGCGTGCAGGGCAGCCCCGGCGGCGGAACCGGAGGCTCCTCGGGCGGGGCGGGCGGTGGCGGTGTGCTGGTGCAGACCCAGCTCACAGTGCTCCCCGACACCCTGGCGTTCGGAGACCTCGCCACCGGCGACACCAGCGCCGGGAGGCCGCTGACGATCACCAACGCCGCCACCGCCACCGCGGTCAACGTGCGGCTGACGCTGCCCCCGGGTTTCTTGCGGCTCTCGACCGGGCAGTGCCCCCCGAACCTCTCGCCCAGCGAGAGCTGCACCGTGCAGATGGCGTTCAACCCGGGGAGCACGCCCATGGCCTACGACGCCACCGGCGCGGTCGTGGCCGACAACGCACCCGCGGCGACCTTCCACCTCAGCGGCAACGCGGTCACCTCGTCGCTCAGTGTGACTCCTCCGGCGCGCGACTTCGGGATCATCGCCCTCGACGCGGGCCTCTCGCAGACCTTCACCTTGCGCAACGACAGCTCCAGCATTCCCATCACCGGGTTGGGCTTCTCCACAGCGCTGGGCGACGCGGGCACCTGGCAGTTCACCAACGTGAGCTGCGCCTCGCCGCTGGCGCCGCTGTCGACCTGCCAGGTGCGGGTCGACCTCAGCGCCAACGTGCCGGGCCGTCACGCCGGCTCGGTGACCGCCAGCGGCACTCCTGGCGCGGTGCGCACCTTCAACTTCACCCTGCAGACCGGCGCGCCCCTCAGCGTCAGCGTCAACGGCGGCGTCACCGCCGAACGCTTCGTCACCGACGACCTCGACGGCGGCCTCACCTGCAGCACCAGCTGCGCCCAGCTGGTTCCCCATGGAGACAGCCGCACCTTTCGCTTCGTCACCTCGCGCAACCGCACCCAACTCGAAGGTTGGTCGGGTGCGTGCCAGGGCCTGGGTGAGTGCCGGCTGACCGTGACGGGCCCGGCCGCGCTCGCGGCAGAGGTCCGCAGCAACAACTACATGTTCATCAGCAGCACGCTGCACACCGGCAAGCTCGGCGGCTTCACCGGGGCCAACTCGATGTGCCAGGCGCTCGCCGCCGATGCCGGGCTCCCCGGCACGTTCATCGCGCTGCTGGGCCGGTGGGACGGCAACCTGGCGCAGGGCACTCCGGTCTTCGACTGGAACCCGATGAACGGCAAGCGCGGCTGGGTGCGCGTCGACGGCAAGCCGTTCGGCGACAGCACCGCGTCGCTCGACCAGCAGCAGTGGGTCTACCCGCCGCTGCTCGACGAGCGCGGCCGCCACGTGACCGACGTCGGAGCGTGGACGGGGCTCGAGTTTTTCGGCGGCCGCATGCGATCTCCGGCGGGTTGCTGCCCCGACACCTGCGGCCCGACCGCCTCGACCCCCGGCGCCGACTGGACAGATGACGCGCCGAGCAAGTCGGGCCGCTTCGGAAACCCGAGCGAACGCTGGTTGGCCGGCTCTTCGCCCACCGTCTCGTGCGACGCGATGCGCCACCTCTACTGCTTCGACACCACCCTGAACGAGCCCCAGGTCACTCCCCGGGCCCCGCCCGGAGCGCGCCGCGGCTTCCTTTCTTCTCCCCTTCCCGGAGACAAGAATCGCACGGCGATCGATCAGTTCTGCACCAGTGAAGCGGCCGCGCTCGGCTTCGACGCCGGGTTTCGCGCCCTGCGCGGAGAGATCGGCGCCGCCCCCCTCGATGGCCACGACCTCGACGCAGGCCCCTGGTACCAGCCCAACGGAGTCGCGCTGTTCGACCCCGCCGCGTCGATCTCTTCTCTCGGCTTGGCGGCGCGAACCCCCACCGTGATGACCTGGCTCGGAGCACCTCGTCCCGACGTGGTCGGCACCCCGGTGAGCACCTGCCAGGGGTGGCACGCCGACGGTGGCCTGCAGAACGGCGACGTCTGGTTCACCAGCTCGGCGGGCGTCTCCGTAGGGCCGACTTTCTGCGGCAGCTACCCGGTCATCTGCCTGGAGCGCTGAGGTCTTCGGCAGCCCGCGACACGCGCAGCAGCAGCCCGGTCGTCACCAGGCCGAACGCGCCCGCAGACAGCGCCAGCGACAGGTGCACGCCCACCTGCGCCCCGAGCAGGCCCACCGTCACCCCGCTGAAGGTGCGCAGCCCCGACGCCGCCATGCCGAACAACCCCAGCACCCGCCCGCGAATCGCGTTCGGCGCGTTCATCTGCACCAGCGCCTGCGTCATGCTGCTCGACGACAGCTCGCAGAACCCCGCCCCCAGCAGCAGCGCGATCGCCAGCGGGTACGAGTGCACCTGCGAGAAGCCCAGCAGGCACGCCGCCCAGAGCAGCGCGTAGATCATCGCCGACGACGGCTTGAACGGCAGAAAGCCTCCGCCCCGCGTCTCGAGCACCACCCCCGCCACCAGCGCCCCGAAGGCGTCGGCTCCCAGCAGCGCGGTGTACGCCACGCCCGGGTCGCCGCGCCCCAGGTCGGTCGCGAACTTCGGCATCTGCGCCTGGTAGCTATTGCCGATGAAGAACGAGAGCGCCCCCGCCAGCACGATCATCGCGCCCAGCAGCGGCACCGTCTTCACCTCTGAGAGGGTCTGCAGAATGTCGGCGAGCCCGCGCACCGCCCGCTTCGAGCCCGGGGCCCCCTGCTGCCGAAACGCCCGCCCGTACGGCGCCCGCACCAGCCAGATCACCAGCGGCAGGTAGAACAGCACGTTCAAGAACATGCCCTTCACCGGCCCCAGCGTGAGCATGATCAGGCTCCCCACCCCCGGGCCCACCAGCACGCCCAGGTACCGCGCCGTCGCGTTGAGCCGCACCGCGCTCTGCAGGTGGCTCGGCCCCACGATGTCGTAGAGCAGCATCTGGCTCGACGTCGACCACAGCACGCCCGCGCAGCCGTGCAGCACCAGCAGCACCATCGCCGCCGGCAGCGTCAGCGTGTCGGTGATGAAGAAGTAACCCCACCCCAGCGACACCAGCATGAACAGCGCCATGCCTGCCTGAATCAGCCGCCGCGAGTCGAAGCGATCATTCAGCGCCCCCACCGCCACCGAGAACAGCAAGAACGGCAGCCAGTGCGACACCACCGCGAACCCGCCCAGCGCCTCGGAGTGGAACTTCTGAAACGCCACCCAGTAGCTGACGACGTGCTCGACGTTGTCCGCCATCATGGTGAGCATGAAGGTGAACAGAAACGTCGGGTACCCCTTCACCCTCAGCGCGCTCGGCGGCTTCGGTGCTTCAGACTGCGTGCTCATCACCCTCCTGCTCGCTCGCGCGCCGGGCGATGTCAATCACCAGACCATCGAGAGGGCAGCCCTACGGCCCGACCAGCTCGGGGTGCTTCTTCTCGAGCTCGGCGAGCAGCGGGTGGCCGGGTGAGAGCTTGCGGGCCTCGGCGAACATCTCGCGCGCCTCCTGCTTCTTGCCGCTCATCAGCTTCGCCTGCGCCAGCCACGCCGTGAACGTCACGCTGTCGGGCCGCATCTTCCGCGCGCGAGAAATCAGCTGCTCGGCCGCCTCGTACTTGCCCTTCTCGAGCAGCCAGGTGCCGCGCACGAAGGGCAGAAACGGGTCCGACGAGCGCGCCTTCTCGGCCAGCTCTTCGCTCTTCGCCTCGTCGCCCAGCCGCTGCGCCGCCAGCGCCGCGTTCACGTACAGCGGCACGAAGTCGGGGAACCGGTCCATCGCCGGCTGGAGCACGTCCATCGCCGGGCGCGCCTTGCCCAGCCGCAGCAGCACCGCCGCGAGGTTGTTGTGCACCTCGGGCAGCCGCGGCGTGCGCTCGACCAGCCACTTCAGCGTGCGCTGCGGCAGCTCGCGCTCGCCGTGCGAGAACGCGTCCATCGCCAGGTTCGAGAGGTGCAGCGCCGCCGCCTCGTCGTCTCCGATCGGCTGGTAGTCGCTGGTGCGCGAGCTCTCGGGCACCCCGTTCAGCTCGATGAAGATGGTCATGCGAAAGTCGTTGAACACGCTCGCCACGTGGCTCACCACGGTGAACTGCCCGTTGCGCTCGTCGTAGCTCTGCGCCTCGCGGTAGCGCACGTAGCCCACGCTCACCCCCAGGTACCGGGCCATGGCGTTGAACAGGTGCGCATACGAGAGGCAGTCACCGCTGCGCGCGTGAAACGCCTCTTTCGCGGTGCGGGTGGCGGCGGCGTCGTAGGTGAAGCCGAGCTGATCGGTCGACCGGCCACGCAGCCACGCGTTCAGCCGCCGCGCCTTCTCGAGGTCGGTGCCCTGCCCGCCCACCTGCACCCGCGCCGCCTCGCGCATCGCGTCGTCCATCTCGAGCGGATCTTCGACCCAGATGCCGCGCGAGCGCCCGTCGGCGATCAGGTCGTTCAGCCGCGCCCCGTCGAGGCGAAACCCGAAGGTCGCGCACCCCGACAGGAGCATCGCGGCCACGATGCTGGCGGCTGCCTTCATGGCCAGATCGTGACGCGCTCGCCGGCGCTTCGCAACTCGAGCCGTCAAAGCGGGCTGAAGTGCAGCCACACCGCCCACGCACCCATGCAGAACAACAGCGTGTAGTGCAGCACCGCCACCACCACCGCCACCCCGAAGGGCCCGCGGTTGAGCGCGTAGCCGGCGTGCCCCAGCCGCAAGAGCACGTAACCGCCGCCCATCAGGTGCAGCGCGAACGACGGCGCTCCGCCCAGCTCGAGCAGCAGCAGCGCCAGAATGCCGAACGGCACCCACTCGGCCGCGTTGCCGTGCGCCCGCACCGGGTGAACGATGGGCTCGGGCACGGGCTTACCCAGCCGCGCCTGCGAGCCCAGAAACAACCGCCGAATCGATACCCATGACCCCAGCAGCACGATCAGCATCACCAGGATGCCGCCGTACAGCAGCGTGACGGGTATCGCGCTCTTCAGAGCTTGAGACCCTTGAGCTTGTCCGCCAGCGTGCCGAAGCCCTTGCCGCCGGCACCCTTCTGCTCGGACTTCTGGGTCTTCTTCCACGCGTCGAGGTCGGCGCGCTCTTCGCTGCGCACCGCGGCCGAGATCGAGAGCTTCAGCTTGCTGCCCTCCATCTCGATGATCTCCGCCTTCACCTCTTTGCCCAGCGGGAACACCCGACGCAGGTCGGTGCCGCGCTCGGTGCCGGTCTCGCTGGCGGGAATCAGGCCCTTGCCGCCCTCCCAGCCCACGAACACGCCGAACGTCTCGATGCGCTCGACCTTCGCGGTGACGATCTGCCCGCGCCGCGCCTTCGGAGCCGACTGCTGCCCCTCGGGCCGCTCACGTACCTCGCGCGGCTCGGCCGGCGCAGGCGACGACGACGCCACGCCCTGCCCCACCACCGCGCCGTCTTTCACCAGCCGCAGGCCCAGGCGCTTCTCGGCCGGGTCGACCTTCTCGATCAGCACCTCGACCTCGTCGCCGACCTTCACCGCGTCGCGCGGGTGCGCGATGCGGCGGTCGCTCAACGCCGAGACGTGAATCAGGCCGTCGACGCCCGGCTTGAGCTCGACGAACGCGCCGAACGCCTGCAGGCGCACCACCTTGCCCTTCACCTGGCTGCCCTCTTTGAGCTCCTCGAGCGCCGCCTTCCACGGGTCTTCCTGGCGGGCGCGCAGGCTGAGCGTGATGCGGTCTTTGCGCTTGGCCTTGTCGGCCGCGCCGGGCTCGGCCGGCTCGAAGCGCAGCACCTCGACCTCGACGTCGTCACCCACCTGCACCACGTCGCTGGGGTGCTGCACGCGCTGGTGCGACATCTCGCTCACCGGCACCATGCCCTCGATGCCGCCCAGGTCGACGAACGCGCCGAAGTCGCGCACGCCGGTCACCTGGCCCTTGAGCACCTTGCCCGGAGCCAGCTCTTTCTTCAGCTCCTCGGCCTTGCCCTTGTTCTCTTCTTCCAGCAGCGCGCGGCGCGACAGCACCACGTTGCGCTCTTTCACCTCGGTGACGCGGAACATCAGCTTCTCGCCCACGAAGCTCTCGAGCTTGCCGACGAACCGCACGTCGACCTGCGACGACGGGCAGAAGGCGCGCACTTCGCCCACCGCCACCTCGATGCCGCCCTTGTTCACCGCGATCACCAGGCCCTCGACCGGCATGCCGGTGTGCTTGGCCTCGGCCAGCAGCGACAGGCTGGCCGCGTTCTTCGAAATCTTCCGCGAGAGAATGACGCCCTTCGCGCCGGTCTCGACCACGTGGGCCTCGACCTCGTCGCCCACGCCGAAGCGCAAGATGCCCTGCTCGTCTTTGAGCTCGGACAGGTCGATCATCGCCTCGCTCTTGCCGCCCAGCGACAAGAACGCGGTGTCGGCCCCGAGCTGGAAGATCTTGGCGCGAATCTTCTCGCCGACCTTGGGCAGCTTCTTCGACAGGCCTTCCTTGCCCGACTGCTCGAACATCTCGGCGAAGCTCTGGGCCTCGGCGACCTCTTCGTAGAGCGGGCTGTTGGGCGCGGGCGCAGGAGTCACCTGCGGCTTCACGTCGCCCGCGGCCGCTGCCGGCGTACCGGGCTTCACCTCGACCACCGGGCCCGCCTCGGCCTCGGGAGCCTTGGTCTCGACGACCCCGCTGGCGCGCTTGATGACCACCATCGGGCCACCGCGCGGCCGATCGTCCTTCTTGCGTTCCTGCCGCTCGGGACGCTTCTCGTCCTTACCGCCGCCTGAAGGAATGCCCAACATCGCGTCACCGAAGGTGGCCTTCGGCTTCTTGGCACCCGGACCCTTGTTTTCATCCGTCACGACAGAGCTACCCCTGGAAAGAGAAACGGGCGCCTGCCTAGCAGATGCCCCGTGCCGAAGGGAAACGCCTGCGACGGAAAAACAGCAATGGAATCACCAGGGGTGTTGACGCGCACCCCACCTCGGTCGCCGTGACGTGCTCGTTCGGTGCCTGCAGCCGCACCACCCGGGTGTTCGAAACCACCCCGTACGGCCGAAACGTGCCCCGCACGTACAGCCGCCCCGGGTGCAGGGTGACGCCCCGCACCACCAGCTCCTCCCGCGGCGAAAAGCCCTGCGTCACCCGCCCCACCGCTTCCCCCCACAGCTCCAGCTCGAGCCGCTCGTCTCCCTTGAGGTGCGCCAGCGCCGGCACCCACACGCTGTCTTCCCCCACCTCGACGTTGGTGAGGTACGGCGGCACCGTCACTGGCGCCCCCCGAACGGTCTCGACCTTCCCCCCGCACTCCCAGCTCACCTGGGGAAAGAGGTGGGCCCCGAACGGCACCCGCCGAATCGCCACCGTCTCGGTGCAGCTTCCCGGCACGGCGCTCACCGCCACCTCGCCGCTCGCGTAGCGCAGGCTCGCCGAAAGCACCCGGCACTCGGCCGCGCAGTCGAGCACGGGGGTGAGGTGCGCCAGCACCTCGGTAGAGAAGATGGGGTCGATGACCAGCGACAGCGTGGCGGCGAACGTGACCAGGCCCATGGCCCACGCGGCCGTTCACCCCCGGGGCCAGGCCAAGCGACGGGCGCGGCTCAGCGCGACCTGCGGCCGCCGTCCGCCGGCGCGGACGCTCCAATTCTCGGTTCCCGAGCACCGAGACCCCGCAGCGCCACCGCCCACTTCTCGTCGGGCTGGACCTCGTGGCGCTCGAGCGCCACCACTGAGCCGTCGGCCGCCGAGGTCGCCGACACCTCGACCAGCACGTGCGATCGGTCGGCAGACACCGCCTCGACCTCGAGCTTCATGCCGTCGGAAATGGGCGAGGGCACGCTCGCCGCCACCAGCACCGCCAGCGACAGCCCGGTCTCCGACACGGTGTGATCGTCGCGCGTCGAGAGCTTCACGTCGGTGGCGCTCAGCACCAGCGGGTAACCCGACACCCGCACCTTCAGCCCCTGCAGCGCCAGCTGTAGCAGCTTCTTCTGCAACAGCGGCCGCTCTTCGCCCGAGATGAGGCCATCGTGGTTCAGGTCGGCGCCGGCGCGAATCAGCTTCGCGCGCTCGCCGCCGTCGACGTCGACCACCACCAGGCCGTCGACGTTCTTCAGCGACACCGCCAGCGACACCCGCTCGTGAAACCCCTGCGGGTGGCCGAGCGCCGCGCCCGCGGCGAGCACCATGAGCGCGCCCACGACCCGGCGCGCCGGCTGCCTGCGCCTCGGCCCGCTCGCTGTGCGCTCGGGCGCCCGCTCAGTTCGGGTCGCTGTGAAACGCACCGAAGAGCTTCCGCAGGTCCATCATCGCGCGCGGCCTGAACGGCTCTGACGAGCCCACCGGCAGCGTCTTGCGCGGAGCCTTGAGCGGCTGCGACGAGGCGTAGCTCACCCAGATCGGGTTGGTGAAGGCGAACGGCCGCACCGTGTTGATCGGCGCCGGCTTGTACTTGCCCCACTTGGCCGGGCCGAACGACGACGCCAGCGAGCCCGCCACCGCGGTGACCGCGTCGCTGATCTGAAACGAGTAGATCTCGTAGGGCGTGAACACCGGCCACATGTCGGCGTCACCGCGCACCTCGATCACGATGAACGAGCGATCGGGCACGTGAAAGTGGCGGGTGGTGTCGAGGCGCACGAGCTCGGTGCCCTTCGGCACCGCGATGTCTTCGAGAATCACCGGCACGAACGCGTCGCGGCCGCCGCGCATGATGCGTACGCTCGACACGTCGACCCACTTCGCCGCCTGCACCTTCACGTGCACGTCGATCTCGCCGTCGGCCGCCACCACCGCGTCGCCGATCTCGACCCCGTTCACGCTGGCCTCGATGAACGGGCCGTTGGTCACCACCACGTGGCCCTGCCGAATGGCGTGCATGCACGCCTCTTGCGACAGGCCGCGCATCGAGCCGTCGGCCGAGGGGCCCACCTTCATGTAGGTGCGGGGCAGCCCGGCTTCGGCGTTGGGCGAGTGCGAGTCGCTGTTGCCCGTCGCGGTGAGGTGGTGCCCGTGACCCAGCAGCGAGTACCAGTCGTCGAGCGCGCCGGGAAAAGCGGGGGTCTCCATCGAGCCGCCGTCGAGCTGGGTGACGGTGATCTTCGTCATCTCGCCCTCGGCCGGCACGCAGTCGGCGGTCTTGCCCCCGGTGCACCTGCCGTACGCGGTCGGCTCGGGCCCCGGCACCCCGCCCTTCGGCACCCGGTAGCTGAACAGCAGCATGTCGCGCTTGGCGTTGAAGACCTCGAGCGCCTCGAAGTCGAGCGAGAACTGCGAGGGGTCATACGGGCCGATGCCGCCGTCGGGCAGGTGGGCCTGGTCGATCGAGAATGAGCCCGCCTTGTACGGCTCGGTGGTGTACGTGCCCATGTTGAACTCGCTGAAGTAGCCGAGCACCGAGTCGCGGGGGTGGTTCACCTGCACGATGGCCTGCTCGGGGTCGGTGGCCAGGCCGCGCAGCTGCGCGAAAAGCTCACCCGGAGGCCGCCGGAACCAGGCGAACGAGCCGTGGCTCACCGGCCCCGGAGACACCTGAATGGGGAAGCCGTTGAAGTGCCCCATCTCGAGCGTGGTCAGCTCGAGGCCGATCGCCGAGTGCAGCCAGTCGCTCAGCTTCAGCGCGTCGATGGTGGGCTGAAAGTCGCTCACGTAGTTATGGTCGGTCGAGGTCACCAGGTCGACGCCCTCGACCGCGTAGCTGGTGACGCGATCGGTGAGCGCGAAGTCAGAGTCGACCGAGTTGATCGAGTGCACGTGAAAGTCGCCGCTCGCCCAGCCCGGAGTGTCCATCTCGTGCTCGAGCACGAACTTCACCTCGGTGGTGTGGTTCGCGGTCAGCTCGACGTCTTGCGAGGCCAGCGAGTACTCGACCCCGCGCGAGGCGAACACCCGGTAGTGGCCGGGGCGCATCGGCCGGCCCACGTCTCCGAGCGTGGCGTAGAAGACGGCCTCGAGGTAGCGCCGGGTGTTCTCGTCGCCCGCCGCGTCGTCGATCAGGTCGGTGTTGCGGAAGTGCTCGCCCACCGCTAGGTTGTAGAGGAACTGGCGGGGCAGCTTGTCGGCGCCCGCGTAGTCGTAGATCGCCTCGACCGAGATCTTCGAGGGCAGCGGCCGGCCGCGCTCGTCGCGCACCGTGACGGTGAGCAGCGCCGGCGGCTCGAGCGCGACGTCGAGGTTCGCGGTGTTGCCCGCGGTGACCTCGACGTACTCGCTCGTCTGCGCCACGTTGCGCGCGTCGGCCACCGCGAACGCGCGGTACTTGCCGGGCGGCACGTGCGCCACGTAGCTGCCGTTCTCGAGCGTGCGCGCCTGGCTGGCGTAGCGGCCCTTCTCGTCTTGCAGCACCACCGAGACGTCGCGCAACGGCCGACCGGTGCCCTGCTCGCGCACCCGGCCCGCGACGCTGCCGTAGGCGGTGGGCTTGCGGCCCCACTCGTCGTCTTGAATGCCGTAGACCACCTTCTGCACCGACGCGACGTCACCGGTGCCCACCGCCAGGTAGCCGGCGTACGAGTACTCTTTGCCGGCCTTGATGCGCGGGCTGCCCTGATCGTCCGGAGGCCGCCCCCAGAACGTGCCCAGGAAGCTGCTCGACGCGATGGGAATCAGAATCGACTCTGAGGTGCGACCGTACGGGTCGTAGTACCCGCGGTTCTTGGGCGAGCCCATGTAGCCCGCGTTCTTCGGCGCCGCCGCCACCGCGTAGCTCACCCCGCGCCCTTCGGTGGCCATCATCGAGACCACCTCGCCCGGCAGCGCCTCGAGGCTGGGCGCCAGGCCGTACTTCTGTTGCAGCTCGTCGGGGCGCTTGTAGACCTCGTCGAGGTGGAAGCGCACGTCGAAGCCCGCCTCGTTGGGCAGAAAGAGGTGCTGCCCCTCGCCCAGCAGGGTGATGAACCCGAAGGGAATCACCGCGCCGTAGTTCGCGTCGACGCGGTCGACGTTCTTCACCGTCACCACGATCTTCAGGTACTGCGCCCCCGGCTGGAGAATGTAGTCGACCCAGTAGGTGACGTGCGCGTCGGGCACCAGGTTCAGCGACTCGTTCAGCTCCTTGATGATCGAGATGAAGTCGCCGCCGTCGCCGCTCACCCGCACCACCGCCGCGTTACCGTCGCTGCCGTCGGCCAGCACCTCGACCTTGCTCGGCTCGATCGCCTGCAGGAAGAACGCGGGGAACATCTCGGTGAAGTAGTCGTTGCCCACGGGCCCGCGGGTCGGGTCGACCTTGCCGTCGCGCACCAGGTCGATGTCGATCAGGCTGCCGCCGAACGCCCCGAAGCCGCGCGAGGTGCCCACGTTCTGGATCACCGCGTGAATCACCCCGTTGGTCAGCTTGAAGTCGCCGATGTCACCCAGCGCGCGCTGGCCGCCGACCAGCTCGCTGCGGGTCTGCACCTGAAAGGCCCGCGCCGGCGGCGTGCTCTTGTTGCACGAGAGCGCGGCGAGCGCGAAGGCGACGACGAGAAGCTGACGCATACGGAAAACCTCTTGGGTGAAGCGGCTACCAGGTGACCTGCACCATCGCATCGATCGATTCGTTGCCGATAGCCACCGCGGGCTCTTCTTCGCGGTGGGTGTACTGGAGCAGCACCCGCAGCGGCACCTTCTTGAAGCGATAGGCGAGCAGGCCGTTCAGCTCCCAGGCCCGGTCGTCGAACTGCGCGGTCGAGGGCTCGTACCAGCCGAAGCGCACCCCCGCCTCGAGCCCCAGCGCGTCGAACACGTAGTGCAGCTGCGCGAAGAGGCCCATCGAGGTGTCCGACGGCAACACGCTCGCCATGTCGCTCGACGCGTACGAGTTCTGGCGGCCCACCAAGCCCACCAGCATGCGCAGGCCGGCCACCCGCAGGGTCGCGTCGGCGCCGAAGCCGAGCTGCGACTGGTTGATGCGGTTGGGCCGCGTGCCGATCGCCACCACGTTGTAGAAGCCGTTCACCGCCACCCGCACCCGCTCGAACAGCTCGAGCTCGAGGCGCGCCACCGGCGCGATGAGGTTGTTCTCGTTGAACAGCTGGTTCTGGCCGTTGCCGTTCACGCCCGCCACGAAGTAGCGAAAGCCCAGCACGTGGCCGCCCAGCCGGTCGGACGAGAGCATCAGGCCGATCTGCCGGCCCATCGTCAGACCTTCGCGCGGGCCGTAGCCGTCGGGCGGGTTCACTCCGTCGGTGGCCACGCTGCGGGTGATGAACGGCAGGTCGGCGTCGCCCAGCAGGGTCTCGCCGTTGAAGGGCGCCTTGAACTGACCGGCGCGCACCCAGAAGCCGCGGCAGACGCGGTACTCGAGGTACGCGTCGCGCATCTCGACGAAGCGGCCGCCGGTGAGCGGGTCGGCCGGGTTCAGGTTCGGCGCGGCGAGCTCGATCGAGGTCACCACGCTCAGGTTGTCGACCAGCAGCAGCTCGACGCCCAGGCGCGCCGCCGCCACCCGGAAGCCGCCGTTGCCGCCCACCAGCTGCTCGTTCGAGAACGGGAAGGTGTAGAAGACGCCGGTCTTCACGTAGCCGAAGGGGTGAATCTTTCTCCACCACTCGCCCAGGTCCGCGGTGGGCGGGTTGGCGCCGGCGAGGCCCGGCTGGTTCTCCTGGGCGAGCACGCGGCCGTAGGTGTCTTGGTTCGGCACCGGGGTCTTCACCGCCGGCCTCTCGGGCGGCCTGGGGTCGTTCGGCGCGGGAGTCGCCGCCGGGGGCGGCTCAGCTTGGGCCGGGGTGGTCGCTTGCGACAAAAGGGCCAACACCACGAGCGCAGGGAGCATGGGCTCGGGCGCTTACCGCAGGTGACTTGAGGGTCAAAGGCCGAACGTGTCGAGCTGGGCGGGCTCGCGGAGCACGGCGATCATGCCTTCGTTGAGCCACGAGCCGATCGCTTGAAACGCGGCGTGCGCGGCGTCGTCTCCGCGGGCGGCGAAGCGCTCGCAGATCTGCGCGACCGTCTCGCGCGCCTGCACCGCGCGCAGCGCCTCGAACTCGTCTTCCGCGACGGCCACGTGGAAGACCTCGAAGCCCTTTCGCCAGACGACAACGAAGGTGCGGCTGCGGCTCGCCGCAGGGGGCTCGGCGCCGTCTTCCAGCGCCTGCCACAGCGGGAGCACGTCGTGGTCGAGCTCGAGCAGGCGCAGCGAGGGCACGAACTGCATCCACGAGTGGGTGAAGCGCTCGGGGCCGAGCTGCTGCACGGCTTCGGGCTCGACCGGGTCGAAGTTGTCGGCGACGAATGATTCTGAACGCGCCCACTCGAGCGCGGCCAGGTCGGCGAGATCTGATCGGCTCCCTCTCCCCCCCTGGGGGGAGAGGGCTGGGGTGAGGGGCCGAAGAAGTCTCGACAGTCGAGCCGGTATCGACGTGAAGGCTCGTATCGACATGCGTGCTCGTATCGACGTGCGTGCCCGTATCGACGTGCGTGCCCAGCTCGATCTCGGGTTCCGGGCTTCGGGCCTCGGGCTCCGTTCCCCGAGAAGCCGGTTCCGGACTCCCGGGCGCGGCCGCGGGCGCGGGCGCGTTGGCCGTGCTCGCTGTCTTTCGCAGCCAGTCTGCGAACCCCTTGCCCAGCTGGGCGAGCGAGTGGTGCGTCGATGGCACCTGCGCCACGTAGCGCTTCACCGTGGCGGGGAACTCTTTGCCCAGCAGCTTGGCGGTGTGGGGCACGTCTTCGATCAGCGCGTCGTGGGTGCGCGACTCGTACATGCCCGCGTAGATCTGCAGCCGCCAGTCATCGATGCCCAGCGGCCCGGGGGCGCCGTCGACGATGCGCTCGAACACTTCGCGCTGCAGGCGCGCCAGGTCGCTCTCGGGCGGGGTGGCCGGGGCGGCCTCATCGGCGACGGGCGCCGGTGGGTCTTCTTTCTTCTTTCGCGTGAACGGCCACATCAGGTGCCCAGCATCGCCTTCTCGTTCGCGGCGTTGACGCGCTCGAACGTCTCGAACTCGAGGGTGCGGGCCTTCTCGCTCTCGGCCAGCAGCGTCTCGAGGTCGGGCACGCCGGTGTCCCACTCGATCAGCGTGGGCACGCGGCCCAGCTTGTCGAGCGCGTAGGTGTAGAGCGACCACACATCGTCGGCGACGTGGCCCTCGTGGGTGTCGATCAAGATGTCGCCGCGGTCGAAGTGGCCGGCGAGGTGAAACTGCGCCACCTGCTCGACCGGCATCGCGTCGATGTAGGCGCGCGGGTCGAAGCCGTGGTTCTTCGCGCTCACGAAGATGTTGTTGAGGTCGAGCAAGATGCCGCAGTCGGCGCGCCGGGCGACCTCGGCGGTGAACTCGGCCTCGCTCATCGTCGAAGCCGGGTAGGTCAGGTAGCTCGACACGTTCTCGAGCAGAATCTGCCGGCCCAGCCGGTCTTGCACCTGGCCGACGCGCGACACCACGTGGCTGATGGCCTCTTCGTTGAACGGCAGCGGCAACAGGTCGTGCGAGTAGCGGCCCCGGTGGCGGCCCCAGCACAGGTGGTCCGACACCATCGCCGGCTGAACCCGGTCGATGAGCTGCTTCCACTCCTTGAGGTACCGCTCATCCAACGGGTCGACCGAGCCGATGCCCAGCGACACGCCGTGGAGCACCACCGGCCTGTCCATGCGGACCTTGTCGAGCACCGCCAGGGGGCGCCCGCCGGTTCCCATGAAATTCTCGGAGATTGCCTCGAGCCAATCGACCTTGGGCTGCCGCTCGAGAAACTCGCCGTAGTGGCGGGGCCGCAAGCCCACGCCATGACCCAAGTCGACCCGGGGAAACATCGTGCACCTTCTATACGCGAAGGTTAAAGGCGCCGCCCCATGTCTTCGAACTTCGCCAACCTCGCCATCTTCATCGACGACCAGCCCACCGTGCTGGTCGAGGCGCAGGTGCTCGCGTTCTACGGCCGCTACGGCGCGGCGAAGATCGAAGGCGCCCCGGGCGACGTGCCGGCCCACTTCTTCTCGGCCATCGCCGCCCCCTTCCCCCTCGCCATCGGCATCTCGCCCCGCCACACCGGCTGGGTCTACGTGTTCGACAGCGAGCAGCTCACCGCCAACGCCGCGCTGGCCGAGTCGCTCCACCGCTCCTTCAACACCTCGGTCGCCCGCATTCAGCACCTGGGTGGCGAGCAGCGCATCACCTGGTTCGGCCCGCCCAAAAAGCTGCCCAAGACGCCGTTCACCCAGGCCCGCTTCCCCCGCGACTTCGAGGGCGCGTGGCGCTGCACGTACTTCGCGCTCGACCGCGTGCCCGCCGAGGCCTACCCCGACGACACCCGCGAGGCCGCGCGCATCGCGTACCTCGCCGCCCACGCCCAGCGCCCGCCCGCGCCCCCGACCAACCCGTCGCTGCTCGAAGGCAAGCGCGCCTTCCTCGAGCAGCACCTGTGCGCCCCGCTCGAAGCCCTGCCCGAGCGCACCCGCGAGCTCCGCCTCACCCAGATTCGCGAGCTGCGCGACGCGCTGCGCGCCACCACCGAGCTCACCTTCGCCGGCATGGTGGTGAGAGCCGACGAGCTCGCCGTACTGGCCCCCGCGCTCCTCCCCATCGCCGGCAAAGCCCTCGGCGAGCCCGGAGCAGCCCAAGCCCACCCTGGCGTCCCAGGTCGACGACCTCCGCCGCAACTGGCACGGTCGAGCCACCGAGCTCTAAACCAGCACCACCGGCCCGCGCCCGCGCCCGCGCCCGCGCCCGGGATTTTCGGAACCGGCACTCCGGGAACGAAGCCCGAAGCCCGCCCCCCCCCGAAGCCCGCCCCCCGAAAAGCGCAGAAGCCCGGTCACGCGAAGACGCGCAACCGGGCTCCCACGAACAATCAGACTGAAGAAAGAAACCTACTTCTTCGCGTCGGCGACGACGGTGCCGCCCTTGGTCTTGCAATCCGCCTCGGTCATCGAGGTGACGCCCTTGCCCTTGCACTCGTTCTTACCGGCGCACGCGTTGCCGGCGCCCGCACAGGCGCCCTTGCCCTTACACTCGTTGACGCCAGTGCACTTCACGTTGCCGGCAGCGGCCTTGTGGTCCTTCGCCGGAGCCTTGTCGGCAGCGACAGCGCCGAACGCGAACAGCGAGGCGACAGCCGAGGCGATCATCGTTCCCTTGACGTTCTTCATATCGATTCGTCCTTTGGTTGAAGTGTTGGGGTGCTGCGCCCTTCCGAACGGGCCGCTGGCGATTTACTTCAACGACCGCCGGCGCAGCACTTTTTTCCAGACGTTCGGAGTGAGCGCAAAATAGACGACCCCGAACACCCCACACACCACCACCGCGCTCCAGATGGGGTTCAAGTGCGGCGCAGGCAAGACAGAACCGCCCCACTCTTCCGTCGTTACCGACCCGAAACGCGACGCCAGCAGCGCCTTCACGCCCAGCGCCGCGGCCCCCGCCGCCAGCGCCGCGCCCCACAGCTGCGCGATGCGCGAGAACCTCACCCCCACGTCGCCCAGCTGCGCGCGCATCGCCCGGCGCAGGCTCAAGTACTCGGCCCACGCCGCCAGGCCCGACGCCGCGCTGATGCCCGCGACCGCCAGGTGCTGCGGCACCCCGAAGAGCTTCGGCACCACCAGCACCGCCAGCGCCGAGCACGCCGCCGAGACCGCCATGCGCAGGCCGGCGAACTTCAGCGGAGTGCGCGTGTCTTTCAGCGCGAAGAAGGCCGACGAGAACAGCCGCCCCTGCGTCGACGCGGTGAGGCCCACCGCCGACCCCATCAGCACGTACCAGCTCAAGCGCGTGTCGGCCTGGGTGAAGTGCCCCGACTCGAGCAGCGGCGCCGCCACCACGTCGCCCAGCATCAAGAACGCCGCCCCCGACGGAATCACCAGAAACACCAGCCGCTCGAGCCCCGCCTGCAGCCGGCTCTTCAGCGCCTCTTTGCGCGTCGCCGCCTCTTCCGACATCGCGGGCAGCTCGGACGCCGCGATGGCCATGCCGAACAGCGACACCGGCAGCATCGAGATGGTCTGGGTGTGGAACAGCACCGCGCCCGCCCGCTCTCCGGCGATCGACGCCCAGATCTGATCGAGAAACGCCGAGATCTGCACCACGCCCCGCGCCGCCACCGCCGGCACGAAGCTCTTCAGCACCTGCCGGGTGTGCTCGCTGCGCGCGCTCACCGCGGGCCTCAAGCGCCCCAGCAGCCGCAGCGTGGGCGGCAGCTGAATCAAGAACTGCATCGCCCCGCCCACCACCACGCCCCACGCCACCTTCGTGGTCTCGACCTTGAAGATCAGCAGCGCCCCGATGATGCACAGGTTCCACACCACCGGCGCCACGTACGAGAGAAAGAAGCGCCGGTGGCTGTTGAGCACCCCCAGGCACCACGCGCTGAGCACCAGCACCCCGGTGGCGGGGAAGAAGATGCGCACCAGGTCGGTCATCAGCTCGCGCGTCTGCGGCGCGAACCCGGGCGCCAGCACCGTCACCAACACCGGCGCCGCCGCCACGCCCACCACGACCAGCACCGCGTTCGCCGCGGCGAGCAGCCCGAACACCTCGCCCGCCACCCGCTGCGCCTCATCGTCTTGCTTCTTCGCCCTCAGCCCCGCGTAGACCGGTATGAACGACGCCGAGAGCACGCCCTCACCCAGCATGTTCTGCAGGAAGTTGGGTATGCGCAGCGCCGCGAGAAACGCCGCCGCCGCCGGGGTGGCCCCGAAGTAGTGGGCGAGCAGCCGCTGCCGCACGAGGCCCAACAGCCGCGAGAGCAGAATGCCGGCTCCGACCAGTGCGGCACCGCGGCCGCTGTCGCGTGGGGCTTCCGGCATGAGTTTGAGCGGCCACTTTCAACTACGATGCCGCCCATGGCCAACAAGATCGACGACCGCCAGGCGGCCCGCGCCGAGGTCTGGGCGAAGTACCGCGAGTACCTCGACGGTCTCGAAGACCACCTCACCGCCGACGCCGAGCTCAAGCCCGGCTCGCGGGCCTGGGTCAAGCTGCGCGAGCTCTCTGACCGGCTCGCCGCGGTGCAGGACAAAGACTTCACCGCCCGCCAGCTCAAGGCCGAGATCGACCGGGCGCTGTCTTCGGCCAGCGGCGGCGGTCTGCTCCAGGCCTTCGCCTCGATGCGCCGCAAGTCCGACGAAGACAGCTTCGACTGAAGTTCTTGGCCAGCGCCGAGTCATCGCTTGACGTTCCGCTCCCCGCCAGCCAAACACTGACGTGTGGCGCGAGTCCTGGTCGTCGACGACGAGGTGAACCTCCGTAAGGTGCTCGCGGCGATGCTCCGCAAGGAGGGCTACGACGTCTCCGTCGCCGCCGACGGCGAGCAGGCCCTGATGGACCTCGAGAAGAACGGGGCCGACGTCGTGGTCACCGACCTGGTGATGCCCAAGGTCGGCGGCATGGAGCTGCTCAAGAACGTCAACTCGAGCGCCCCCGACGTGCCGGTCATCATCATCACCGCCCACGGCACGGTCGACTCCGCGGTCGAGGCGATCAAGCTGGGCGCGTTCGACTACATCACCAAGCCGTTCGAGCAGGCCGAGATCCAGGCGGTGGTGGCCAAGGCGGCGCGCACCCACGCCGCCAACCAGCAGAACGTGAAGGCCGACGGCCGCGCCCGCGCGTCGATCATCGGCCACTCGCCGCAGATGCAAGACATCTTCAAGATCATCGACAAGGTCGCCGACACCCCGTCGACGGTGCTCATCACCGGAGAGTCGGGCACCGGCAAAGAGCTCATCGCCACCGCCCTGCACGACGGCAGCGCCCGGCGCGACAAGCCGCTCATCAAGATCAACTGCGCCGCGATTCCCAAAGACCTGATGGAGAGCGAGCTGTTCGGCTACGAGCGCGGCGCCTTCACCGGCGCGGTCACCAGCAAGCCCGGCCGCTTCGAGCTCGCCGACGGCGGCACCCTCTTCCTCGACGAGATCGCCGAGATCCCCGTCGAGATGCAGGTGAAGCTGCTGCGCGCGCTGCAAGAGAGCGAGTTCGAGCGGGTCGGCGGCATCAAGACCACCCGGGTCGACGTGCGCCTGGTCGCCGCCACCAACCGCGACCTGCACAAAGAGGTCGAGTCATCCCCAGCTCGTGGTGCACTTCATCGAGAAGTACAACAAGCGCCTCAACAAGAAGATCGACGGGGTGAGCGATGAGGCGCTGGCGGTGCTCCAGGCGTGGCCCTGGCCCGGCAACATCCGCGAGCTCGAGAACCTGATGGAGCGCATTCTGGTGTTCGCCGACGGCCCCCAGATCGGCGTCAAAGATCTCCCCGAGCCGGTGCGGGGCGGAACGCCCCAGTCGGCGCCCACCGTCGAGGGGGCCGCCACACCTGCGGTCGGCGCGCTCAAAGACATCGTCCGGCAAGAGACCGCCAAGGTCGAGAAAGACCTGATCGTCAAAGCGCTCGAAGAGACCCAGGGCAACGTGACGCGCGCCGCCAAGCTGCTGCAGATCTCCCGCAAGTCGCTGCAGACCAAGATGAAAGAATTCGGTCTGCGCGACGACGAGCCGGAAGAGTAAGAGGGGCAGAACTATTTTTGCGACAGGCCTGTTGCGCCTGTACTTTCCATGCTCATGGGCGAAGAGAAAAAGAGTCCCGTTCCCGCGCTGCTCATCACGGCGGTCATCGTTGGCGCGCTCTCAGGCGGGCTCTACTGGTGGAAGCACCGCGTCCCGGCCGACGCCGGCGCGGCGGCTCCGGCTCCCACCGCGGCTGCAGCTCCCGCCGACCCCAACGCTCCTGCGGCGGCTCCCGGCGCTCCGGTGGCGCCCGCCGTCGCCAACGCCGGCGCTCCCGGCACCGCCGCCGCCGGTGCCGCGGCCGCGCCGATCGCCGCCCAGGCCCCCGCCGGCTCCGAGAAGCTCAAGGCCTTCACCGTTCACCTGCACGGCGCCCTCGAGTCGGCGATCGTCGAGGCGGTCGGCAAGCAGGTCGGCGCGCCCCTCACCCAGGTGGTGAACCGCTCGCTGGTGTGGTGGCTGCACGTGCCCGCCGACCTCGCCAAGAACGACACCCTGAGCGTGGTCTACGAGGCCCGCGACAACCAGGAGCCGCTGGTGCACGCGGTGCGCCTGCAGAGCGGCAAGCTGGGCAAGACCTTCGAGGCCTACCGCTTTCACGCCGACGGCGAGAAGTACGCCCACTTCTACGCCCCCGATGGCGTGCAGCTCGAGCTGCAGCTCGTCGACGGCCCGTTGGACGAGTGGGAGCAGATCACCTCGCTGCTCAAAGACGGCCGCAAGCACCAGGGCGTCGACTTCAAGACCCCCTCGGGCTCGCCGGTGCGCGCCACCTTCGACGGCGTCATCGCCCGCAAGACCTGGTCGTTCGGCCGCAACGGCAACTCGCTCGACGTCGAAGAGACCGGCGGCAAGCACCGCCACGCCCTCTACCTGCACCTCTCTGACCTGCCCAAGAGCACCGTGGTGGGCATGAAGGTGAAGAAGGGCGAGGTCATCGCGCAGTCGGGCAACACCGGCCACTCGTTCGCGCCCCACCTGCACTACCAGATGCTCGACGGCGGCGGAAAGCTGCTCGACCCGTTCGAGAGCCACGCGGTCACCAAGGCCACCATCGAGATGAAGGCCAAGCCCAAGCTCGACGCCGCGGTGGCGCGGCTGGGCAAGCTGATCGACGACAACGCGTCGGCCAGCCGCGCGCCCTGAGCCTTCGAGGTCGTAGGTTTCTTGACCGCTTAGACGCTCACCACTACGGTCACGGGCGACGTGAACGTGCGCCTCTTCGCGATCGTGGTGGGCCTCGCCGCATCGCTTGCCGACGCCGCCGAGATTACCCGGGTGGCCTCGTCGTTCGAGCCCAATGACCCCTTCGGGCTCTTCGCCGACCTGACGTACCTCTACACGCAGAGCGTGGGGAAGATCACCCGCGAGGCCTACCAGGGCGGCGACAACATCGACGTCACCGAGCTCCGCTACCGCATGGTGGAGCACAAGATTCAGGCCGACATTCACCTCGGCCTCTACAAAGATCTCGAGTTCCACTTCGGCCTGCCCTTCATCTTCGCGCAAGACCGCGAGTGGGGCTTCGCCAAGGGCACCGACGCCACCAACAGCACCATCACCAACAACCGCCTGCGCGCCGACGGCTCGCTGGTGCCGGGCGGCACGACCCAGTCGCTCTTCTCATTCGACCCCGAGGCCAACGCGCACAGCTACCGCAGCGGCCTCGGAGACCTCACCTTCGGCCTCGCCTGGGCGGTGCTCAACCAGAAGAAAGACGACGCCAACCCCACCTGGGTGCTGTCGTTCGACTACACCGCGCCGATCGCCGAGGCCATCGACCCCACCGCCCCCACCAGCGGCAGCGACCGCGGCAAGGTGGGCGACAAGATTCACCGCTACAAGTTCTCGACCGCGATCAGCAAGCGCATCGCCTTCGCCGACCCGTACTTCTCGCTCCACTACACCCTGCCCTGGCAGTCGTCGGGCGTGTACAGCAACTGCGATCACCCCGACGCGTCGCGCATGGCGATGCCCGGCAACTGCGAGCAGCCCGGCTGGAGCCGCCTGCAGACCGCCATTCAACCCCCGCACGTGGGCGGCTTCATCTTCGGCGCCGAGTTCAACGCCTTCGAGTCTTCCAACAAGCACCAGAAGCTCGCCCTCGACCTGCGCGGCAGCGTCACCTACGTCTCCGAGGGCCGCTACTACAACCCGATGTCCGACCTGTTCGGGAAGCTGCTCTACACCAGCGACTACGTCTCGATGACCGGCCACGTCGGCATCGTCGGCCACGCCGCCGAGTTCGTGCACCTCAAGCTGTACGCCGAGATGACCTACAACACCGAGCACACCCTCACGAGCGAGAACATCGGCAAAGATCTCGTCGAGCCGCTCAACGGCACGGTCGACGTCACCGCCCACCCGCAAGAGGTGAGCCCGCTGTTCGACTACCGCATCGACCGCGTCGGCCGCCGCTTCCGCATGCAGGAAGAGACCATCTTCCGCTTCATGGCGCAGGCCTCGTTCAACTTCTGAAGGCCGCGCGGTTGAAGTCGGGTTCGACTCGCCTCGGCAGTGGGGCTAAGGCCCGTGGTCATGAAGTGCCCGGACCATGCGCGGGAGCTGAAAGACCTGCGCTGCCCGGTCTGCCTGGGCGAGCTGATGGCCGAGAGCGAGCTCGAGACTCGCGTGCCCGGCGCGCTCGCCCTGCTCTCTGCTGCGGTCGGCGCGCGCACCCGCCCGCGAACGTGCCCCCAGTGCGAGACCGCGATGAATTCCCTACGCATCGGCAAGGCCGAGGCGTTCGTCGAGCGCTGTCCTTCGTGCGAGACCTTCTGGGTCGAGAAGGCCGACCTCAAGACCCTCGACCTCTTCGCCAAGAGCGCCGCCCGCCAGGCCGCCTTCGCCTCGATGAGCGACGCCGAGAAGAGAGAGCTCGCCTCGGGCCTCGCCGAGGCCACCAAGGTCGACACCGGCCCCGACGTGGGCGTCGCCCAGGCCGCGCTCTCGGTCGCCACCGGCGTGCCGATGCTCGACCGCGTGCACGGCGACCGCACCCCGTTCTTGAGCTGGGCCTGGGCCGCCGTCCTGGTCGCCTGCTACGCCGCCTTCGACGCGAAAGACCTCGCCCTGGTCGCCGGCAGCGATGACGTGCTCGCCGCCTTCACCTCGGCGTTCGCCCACTTCGGCCTCTGGCACCTGCTCGGCAACCTCGCCTTCTTGATCGTCTTCGGCACCGCCGCCGAGAAGAAGCTGCCCCGCTGGGCGTACGTGAGCTCGGTGCTGGCCCTGGGGCCGATCACCGCGCTGTGCCAGTCGCTCGACTCGGCGCCCGGCACGTTGATCGGCGGGGCCAGCGGAGTCATCGCCGGCACCCTGGGCATGTGCCTGTTCCTCCAGCCCAGAGCGCGGGTGGCGTTCTTCGTGCGCCGGCAGGCGGTGGCGGTGCCGCTGTGGCTCTACGGCATCGGCTGGGGGCTCTTGCAGGCGCTGCTCTGGTCGGGCGGCGGCGCGGGGGTCGGCTGGGTGGCGCACCTGACCGGCTTCGTCGCCGGCCTCGCCATCGGCTTTCTCTTTCGCGGTAAGAGCGAGACCTAAAGTGAGCCTCGACGACTTCGAGTGGCGCAGTGAGACCGATGTGGAAAAGCCCGCGGCCCTCGCCGAGGTCGACGACCGGCTGACCGCCGACCAGGCGCTGCGCCGGGTGCGCAAGCGCGAGGTGCTGCTGTACCAGGGCGACTTCCACAACGCGAAGCAGCTGCTCGCCGCGATGCAGCGCCGGCTGGGCGGCCGCACCGCCCAGAGCTTCGAAGCGCAGCGGCACGAGAAGGGCCTCGAGGCCGAGCTGCTCCACCGCCTGGTGGTGGTGCTCGACCCGCAGTACCGGCTGTCGCTGCGCCGCGCTCCCGACGTGGCCCAGGTCTGCCGCGAGGTGTGGGGCGACGCGAAGGGCGCGACCACCGTGGTGGCGCTCAAGACGCTGCTGGGCATGGCCAGCGCTTCCGAGTGGCGCAAGAAGGGCCTCGAGGTGCCGGGCCTCAAGGGCCGGCTGACGCCGCACTGGGGCGTCTGGGCCCCCACCCGCACCGAGTACCTCGGGCTGCTCGACTCGCTCGACGTGAAGGGCAAGCACGTGCTCGACCTCGGCACCGGCACCGGAGTGATCGGCCTGATGCTGCTGCAGCGCGGCGCCGCGAAGGTGACCGCGGTCGACCGCGACGAGCGCGCGGTGGCCTGTGCCACCGAGAACGCCGTGCGACTGCGCCTGGCCGACCGCTTCACCGCCTCGCTGCAAGACGGCTACCCCCAGGGCCGCTTCGACCTGGTGGTCTGCAACCCCCCGTGGATCCCCCGCCACCCCCAAGACCCGCATCGACCACGCGGTGTTCGACGAGGGCTCGCGCTTTCTGCTCACCGCGCTGGGCGGGCTGCGCGCCCACGCCACCGAGGGCGCCCTGCTGATCTCCAACCTCGCCGAGCTGCTCGGCCTGCGCGACGAGGCCTGGCTCACCACCCAGTTCGCCGCGCACGGCCTCACCGTGGTCTCGAAGCTCGACGCCAAGCCGGGCCACGATCGCGCCTACGACAAGAAAGACCCGCTCTACGCCGCCCGCTCGCGCGAGCGCACCGCGCTGTACCTGCTGCGGTGAGCCCCCGCGCTCAGTCGACGCCGACCTGGTTCAAGAAGTCGACGCTCTTGAGGCGCCGCCCCAGGTGGTGCTCGATGAAGAGGTTGAGCAGGTCGCGCGCGCCCGAGCGAATCGCCGCCTCGAACGGAGTGCGCTCACCCTCTTGCAGGCGGCTCAGCGCGTCGACCACCCGGCCCTCGGCCGGCACCGCGTAGGGAAACTGCGGAGCGCAGTTGCCGCAGATGGCGCCGCCCACGTCGGGGTCGAAGACCGGGCGCGGCCCGGTCTCTCGATGGCAGTGCAGGCAGGGCGCGAACTGCGGCCGAAAGCCGGCGCGCGCCAGGGTGTCGAGCTCGAAGGCGATCAGCGACGTCGGCCCGGCCTGGGCGCGGTCGAGCAGCGCGAGGTACTCGAGCAGGCTGTTGAACAGCTGCGGGTGCGCCTCGTGATCTCTCGTCAGCTCGCGGCACAGCTCGAGCGCGTACAGGCTGCGGGCGATGCGGCCCAGGTCCGAGCGCAGGTGGTGAAAGCTGGTCACCACGTCGGCGGCGTCGAGCCGGTAGGTGTCGCCCCGCCGCTCGACCAGCCGGGCCTTCAGGTGCGTGGCCGGCTCGAGCGCCCCGGGAAAGCGGCGCTTGCTCTTCCGCGCCCCCGCAGCGAACGCCGAAAGCCGCCCCCGCCCCAGCGTGAAGAGCGTCACGATGCGATCGGCCTCGCCGTAGTCGACGGTCGACAGCACGATGCTCTCTTCTTCGAAGCGGTCCACTCGCGAAGGTCGCACCATGGGCGAAAAAGGTGCGCGGCAGCAAGAGCGCGGCGCGCTCAACAGCCGACCACGACCACGTCCACGTCCACGACCACGAAAAGCCGCCCTACCCGTTTCCCTGCCCGATCGTGGACGTGGACGTGGACGTGGTCGTGGTCGGCCGTTGACGTCAGGGCTTCAAGTTCCGCGCAATCTCCCACTCCGTCCATGCCCACAGCCCCGCCAACCCCAGCACCACCAGCACCAGAACCCCCACCAGCACCACCCACGCCCGCTTCCGCCGCGCGGCCTCCATCGCGACCGGGCTCTGCTCGGTGGGCGCCAGCGTTCCGGGAATCTCGTGAAACCGGTTGAGCACGTCGTCGACCGAGAGCCCCACCACCTGCGCGTACGCTTTGAGGTGCTGCACCACGAACACCAGCTCGGGGAACCGGTCGTTCGCGCCGTCCTCCAGCGCCGCCAGCAGCGTGGGAGGAATGCGCGTCTTCTGCGCCACCTCGTCGCGGCTCAAGCCGCGCAGCTCGCGCTGGCTCCTCAAGAAATGCCCGAAATCGGCGAACGTCGCTGCCATCGCTACCGGCCGCCGGCCTCGGGCGGAGCCTGCGGAGCAGCCGGCGGAGGCCCCAGCCCCTCTTTGAGCCGCCGGCAGTCTTCGCGCTCCGAGTCGACGCGCGACTTCTCGAGGCACCCCTGCAGGCTCTTGTGCGCCCCGGCCAGATCGCCCTTCTTGGCCAGACACACCCCCTCGCGCAGGTACGCGTCGGCCACCTCGGGGCACAGCTCGCGGAACTTGCCGTACGCATGGCACGCGTCGTCGACCGCGCCCTTCTCGTCGTAGATGGTGCCCAGGTTGCGGTACCCCAGGCAGAACTTCGGGTTCAACGTCACTGCCGACTTGATGCTCGAGAGCGCCTGCTCGGTGTCGCCCTTCTTGTAGAGCGCCCAGCCCAGGTTCCCCTGCGCCACGAACGGGGTCGGGTACAGCATGTCGTTGAGCGCCTCGCGGTAGAGCGGTATCGCCTCGTCGTAGCGCTTCTGGTCGAGGTACACGTTGCCGAGGTTCACCTTGCACTCCGAGAACGCGGGCCGCACCTGCAGCGCCTTGCGGTACGAGGCGATCGCGTCTTCGGGGTGATTGAAGGCCAGGTGCAGCAGCACGCCGCGCGCGTTGTTCGCTTCGGGCATGTCGGGGTCGAGCGCCAGCGCGCGATCGAGCTCGATCAACGCCGCCTGCGGCTCTTTCTGCATCATGTTCGCCGCCAGGTCGTAGTGCGCCTGCGCCTCGCGCTGCTCTTTCTCGGTCGCCACGTGCGCGCACGAGAGCAACAGCCAGCCCCACGCCAGCACGAACGAGCCGAACAGCTTGCCGATCGCCGAGGCGCTGGTGCTCTTCGCCGCCTGGGCCTGCGCCTGCTGCGCGCCCTGCGGCTTCACCCCGCCCTGCGAGCCGGGCCTCGCCGGCATCGCCTTGGGGTCGCGCTGAAACACCGGAAACGCCTTCATCATCGCGTCCTGCTCGTGCGCGGGCCGGGTGCGAAAGTTCAGGTTGTCCATGATGAAGCCCATGGACTCGACGAAGCCCAGCGCCTCGGTCTCTTCGCTCTCGAACTGCTCGGCCGACGCGGCGCGGTTCGCCGGCACGTAGACCGCGCACTCCTGGCTGTCGGGCAGGTACAGGTACACGAACACCGCGAACCCGCTCGGCCCGCGCAGGCCCAGAATGTACGCCTTGGCGAGGCCCGCGATGCGCCCCGGCACCGCCAGGTGCGGCTGGTTCAGCGACTCGTGCAGGCTCATCACCTGCTCTTTGAGCGCGGGCAACCCTTTGAGGCGTTCGTCGAAGGTGAACATCAGCGGGTGGTGAGGGTGAACTCTTGAGTCACGTCTGAATTTTCGGCCGCGGTGCGCTCGAACCGCACCACCGGGTTGTCGATCATCACGTGGTCTCCGCTCATCTGACCTTCGCCGATGATGACGCGAAAGAAGTGGTCTTTGCTGAAGCTCTTGCGCGTGGCGCCCGCCACCCGCTTGGTGGCGCGGAACAAGAGCACGTTGCGCCCCGGGGTCAGCTTGCCGGTGATGTCGGTGACGATCTGCTCGTCGCCGCTCTTGAGCGTGCGCAGGTACTTCGAGTTCACGAACACCTCGACGTCGAACTCGGTCATGCCCGGCGTCGCCTGCTCGGTGACCAGAAAGTACTTCTTGGTCAGCGTGCCGGCCGGCTGCGGCCGCGGCGTGCTCTCGCCCGGAGCCCCCTCGACCTGGCGCACGTTGTACCCCGGCGCCTCGATGAGCACGTTGCCCTGGTCGTCGATGGCGACGTTCACCTTGTCGAACTTCTGGTTCGTCACCCCGTCGATGCGCACCCCGTTCAGGTACACCGACCCCGCGAGCGCCGAGCCCGAGACCATCACCAGCACCGCCGCGAGAAAGCGCATCAGCGACTCCTTCTTCTCCACGCCGAGATTTAACTCAAACGAACTCTGGCCGCGAAAATTTCAGGCAGTTTTCGAGCCCTTACGTCTAGACTTCGGGTCGTGACGGGCCCGGCAGCTGCGTTTCCGACGCTGGTGTTGGTCGTCGATGACGAGCAGAGCGTGATCGACGTGCTCACCGCGGCCTTCAAGAAGCACAAGCTCGAGGTGCGCGGCGCGCTGAGCGGTGACGACGCGCTCGCCCTGCTCAAGCGCGAGCGCTTCGGCTGCCTGGTCTCTGACAAGAACCTGCCCGGCCTCAGCGGGCTGCAGCTGATCGCCGAGGCCAAGCGCCTGCAGCCGTACTGCGCCTGCCTGGTGATGACCGGCTACCCCACCGCCGAGTCGGTGCTCGAGGCGATGCGCCTGGGCGCCACCGACTACCTCGAGAAGCCCTTCCCCGAGCTGGGGCTGGTGGTGCAGCGGGTGCAGACCGCGATGGAGCAGACCCGCACCGGCTTCGAGCGCGAAGCCCTGGCCCGCACCCTGCGCGAGATGCGCACCCGCCTGAAGAAGAGCGAAGAGCAGGTGTTTCAGCGCCAGACCGAGCTCGACGTCTTCGTGCAGGTGCTCGAGCTGCGCGTCGAAGAAGCCACCCGCGCGCTGCAGGCCGAGAAGGCCCAGCTGCAGGAGCAGCTCGACGGGCTGCAGCAGAAGAAGACCGCCGAGGGCACCGCGGTGATGCGCGAGCTGCGCGAAGAGGTGAAGGCGCGCACCGCCACCATGAAGCGCACCGCCGACGCCATCAAGGCCCACGCCACCCGCGCCGGCCTCGCCGCCCAGCGCCCCAAGCTCAGCCCCGAAGACGCCCAAGAGACGCTCGAGAACCTCGAGCGCTCGCTGATGGAGAGCGCCGAAGAGCTGGAAAAGTAGGCCGCCGGGCACCGGCACGGGCACGATCGACGCGTACGTCCTTGCGTTCGACGTTCACGCGCTGCGTGCCGGTGCCCGTGCCCGGCCGTTTCAACGAAGCTGCACCTTGACTTGAGACCTCTCTCGCGTGAATCAAGTCAACCCATGGCCCAGATCACCTCGCTGACCGCTCGTGAAGTTCTCGACTCCCGTGGCAACCCGACCGTCGAGGTCGACTGCCGCCTCGACGACGGCTCGTTCGGCCGCGCCGGAGTGCCCTCGGGCGCCTCGACCGGCTCGCGCGAGGCCATCGAGCTGCGCGACGGCGATGGCAAGCGGTACGGAGGCAAGGGCGTGGCCAAGGCCTGCTCGCACGTGCGCGACATCATCTCGCCGGCGATGAACGGCGCGCTGGCCACCGACCAAGTGGCGATCGACGCGAAGCTGCTCTCGCTCGACGGCACCGAGAACAAGAGCAAGCTGGGCGCCAACGCGCTTTTGGGCGTGTCGATGGCCGTGGCCCGCGCCGCTGCCGCTTCGCACCGCCAGCCGCTGTACCGCTACCTGGGCGGCGCCGACGCGCGCACCCCCCCGGTGCCGCTGCTCAACGTGCTCAACGGCGGCGTGCACGCCGACAACTCGGTCGACCCGCAAGAGTTCATGATCGTGCCGGTCGGCGCGCCCTCGTTTCGCGAGGCGCTGCGCCAGTCGGCCGAGGTGTACCAGGCGCTCAAGGGCATCTTGAAGAAGAAGGGCTACTCGACCGCCGTCGGCGACGAGGGCGGCTTCGCCCCGAACCTGAAGGCCAACGTCGAGGCGGTCGAGGTGATTCTCGAGGCCATCGCCAAGGCCGGCTTCAAGGCGGGCGACGACTTCCTCCTCGCGCTCGACCCCGCGGCCAGCGAGTTCTTCGAAGACGGCAAGTACGTGTTCAAGAAGTCAGACAACTCGAAGCGCTCGCCCGCCGAAATGGTCGCCTTCTGGAAAAACTGGGCCAAGAAGTACCCCATCGTGTCGATCGAAGACGGCCTGGCCGAAGGCGACAACGAAGGGTGGAAGCTGATCACCGACAAGCTCGGCGCCAAGATTCAGCTGGTGGGTGACGACTACCTGGTCACCAACCCCGCCCTGATTCGCCGCGCGGTCGAGGCGAAGATCTGCAACTCGGTGCTGGTGAAGCTCAACCAGATCGGCACCGTCACCGAGACCTTTCAGGCGATTCGCGAGGCCCGCGCCGGAGGGTGGACGGCGATCATCTCGCACCGCAGCGGAGAGACTCCCGACGACTTCATCGCCGACCTCGCGGTCGCCACCACCGCCGGGCAGATCAAGACCGGCGCTCCGGCGCGCGGCGAGCGGGTCGCCAAGTACAACCAGCTCTTGCGCATCGAAGAAGAGCTGGGCTCGGCCGCCATCTACGCGGGCCGCTCGGCCTTCAAGCGCAAGTCATGATCTCCGCCCTGCTGACCCTCGCCGTTCTCACCGCTCCCGAAAAGAAAGAGCCCGCCATGGTCTACGACTTCACCGTGAAATCGATCGACGGCAAAGACGTGCCGCTGTCGACCTACCGGGGCAAGGCGCTGCTGATCGTGAACACCGCCTCTGAATGCGGCTACACCCCGCAGTACGAGGGCCTGCAGAAGCTCTACGAGCAGTATCAGGCCAGGGGCTTCGAGATTCTCGCCTTCCCCTCGAACGACTTCGGCGGCCAGGAGCCCGGCAGCAACGCCGACGTGAAGAAGTTGTGCACCCTCAAGTACAAGACCACCTTCCCGCTCTTCGCCAAGGTCGCGGTGAAGGGCAGTTCGCCCGACCCGCTCTACCAGTTCCTCCAGGGCCAGAAGAAGAACGGCGGAGCCGTGAAGTGGAACTTCAGCAAGTTCCTGGTCGACGCGAAGGGCGAGGTCGTCGCCCACTACGAGTCGGGCGTCGAGCCGCAGAGCGCCGAGCTCAAGAAGGCGGTCGAGGCGGCGCTGCCGGCGAAGTGACCGGCAGCCGCTCGGGCGCGGCCTTCACCCGGGTGAGCCGGGTGTCGCGCCCGACCTTGAGCACGTTGCCGCGCCAGTCGATGGTGCGCAGCGTCTGACCGCGGAACCACGCGCCGATCAGCAGCAGGTCGCGCAGCGGAAAGAGCACCAGGTACTTGAGCGCGATGCCCTTGCCACGCACCACCCGCGCACAGGCGTCGGTGAAGATCGCCGACGCCAGCAGGGTCGCCGCGAAGAGCGCCCAGGTCCACGGCACCGGGTGCCAGGCCACCACCGCGGCGGCGAACACCGACGGAGTGAGCATCGGCTCGAGCCAGTAGCCCGGCACGATCAAGAAGCGAATCATCGCCCAGCGGGCGTACCGGTCCCAGAAGGCCTCGACGGTGCGCTTGCGCTGCACGTTCTGCACGAAGGTCGGGCAGGCCAGGGTGCGAATGTGCAGCTTCGCCAGCCGCCGGCCGATGCGCTGGTCTTCGGCCAGCAGATCGATCACGTCGCCCCACCCGCCCACCTTCTCGAGCGTGGCCTTCGACACCACCAGCGACTTGCCGACGATCTGGTTCGCGCGCAGCGCTTCGCCGGTCGAGATGCTCGCCGCGGCGAACGACGCATGGGTCATGTTCTCGAGCGCCGCGCCCAGCGACTCTTCTTCGACTCCAGCGAAGGCGTTCGTCGAGAGCCCCACGTGCGGCACCGCCAGCACCGCGGCGTGCTCGCGCAGGTAGTGGGTGGGCACCCGCACGTTGGCGTCGGTGACGCAGATCAGGTCGTGCTTCGCGTGCCGGGTGAGGGTGATGAGCTGGTTCACCTTGGGGTTGAGCCCCGGCTCACCCTCTTGCAGCACCAGCCGCACGCCCCGCGCCGCGTGCTTCTCGGCGAAGTCTTTGGCCACCCGGTACGCCGGGTCGGTGGTGTCGCGCACCCCGATCAAGATCTCGAAGCCGCCCGGGTAGTCGAGCGCGAGGTGCGACTCGAGGTTCTCGACCAGGTCGTCGTCGTACCCGGCCATCGGCTTCAGAATCGAGACCGGGGGGTACGACGGCGGCGGGGCAAAGCGCCGCCGGCTCACGTAGACCAGCGACGCGTACTGAATGAAGTACGAGCACCAGCCCACCCAGAGGGGGAACAGCAGGCCGACCAACACCCAATTCATGACCGGCCCTTCACCACGCCCACCCCCTTCACTTCAACTTCAGTGAGAGCAGGTGATACCGGCTTCGCGCGCCATGCCGTCGAGAAAGCCCCAGAGCGCGTCGGCCGCCTTCTGGGTGGCCGCTTCGGCGGTGGCCGGGTCGGCGTGCAGATCGATCAGCTCGCTCACCTTGCGGGCGTGCTCGACGTCGTAGTGCTGGTGCACCTTGAAGAACGCCAGCGTCTTGGCATCGGTGACGCCGTAGTGCTTCTCGAGCCCGTCGATCTTCGACGTCGACACCGCCGGCACCTGCGACTCGTACGCGTAGAGCGCGCAGAGCCCCTCGGTCCACGAGCTGGCCGCGATGGCGAAGAAGTCGTCGACCATCTGGGTGGTCTCGGGCAGCGGCGCTTCAGCCTGCACGTCGTCGCGCTTCGCCCCCAGCCCTTCGGCGAACTGCAGCCACAGCTCGGGGTGATCGGTGCCGTGAATCTCTTCGTCGGCCAGGTTCTCGGTCAGCACCTTGCGCGCCGAGATCTCGGGGCAGCGGCTGTGCACCGACGACACGAAGCGGGGAAACGAAGAGACCTGGCGGTGGTACTGGCCGGCGTAGCGGCGCAGGGTGTCGAGCGACAGCTTCCCCTCTGTCCACGCCTGGTAGAAGGGGTGCTTGAGCAGGTGGCGCTCAGCGATGATCGCGTCGAGACGTTCTGAGAGCTTCACGGTCAACCTCCGTTAGAGACGGCGCTTCATTTCCAGGTGCGGCATGCCAGCTTCTTCGAACACCGCGCCGTGCGGCTCGTAGCCGTGGCGCTTGTAGAACTCCATCGCCGAGAGCTGCGCGTGCAGCATGATGCCCGCGTACGCGCGCCGCTTCGCCTCGTCTTGCAGCATGGTGAGCAGCCGCGAGCCGACCCCGCTCTTGCGGTAGGCCTGCAGCACCGCCATGCGGCCCACCCGGCCCCAGGTGCCGCTCTCGCCCTCGGGCGGGCTCTTCAAGACCACCAGCCGGCCGGTGCCGATGGCGTGGCCCTTCTCGACCGCCAGCAGGTGATACGCGGCCTGGTCATCGTCGTCGCGCTCCATGTCCTCGGGCACGCTCTGCTCCTCGATGAACACGACCTCGCGCACGGCCAGCGCCTGCATCAGCTCGCCCTCGTTCTTCACCGGGGCGATGACGATCGAAGACTCGGAGGCGGCCGGCATGAACGCGCGGCACCCTATTCATTGCGCAGCGATCTGTCGAGCCCGCCGCACACCTTGTCGCCGTCGGCCGCGCACCGTCGAGGTAGGGCCGCCGGTGCTGTGGTACATCGGGCCCTCGTGAACGGATTTTATGGGCGCGCTGCCTGACGGTCGGTTGATCGTCCGCCCACTCGAAGGCCGGAGCAGCACCGCTCCCTCGCTGACTCTCTATTACCTGCTGGTCTACGGCGCGGGCGGCATCACCATGCCGTTTCTGCCCCAGTACCTCAAGACGCTGGGGCTCACCGGCACCGAGGTGGGGCTGCTGCTCTCGATGAGCCCGGCGCTGTCGCTGGTCGCCCCTGCGCTGTGGGGCCAGCTCACCGACCGCACCGGCCGCCCCGGCCTGGTGATGCTCGCGGTCACCACCGGCTCGGCCACCACCTTCGCCTTCTTCCTGGTGGTGAAGGGCTTCGGCGGCGCGCTGGCGGTCTTCTTCGTCTACGCCTGCTTCGCCTCGGCCAACACCACGCTGATCGACTCGATGACCCTGCGCCACGTGGCCCGCCACGGCGGCAGCTTCGCCCGCATTCGCCTGTGGGGCTCGGTCGGCTTCGCCGTGGTGTCGCTCGCCTTCGGGCGGCTGGTCGACACCATCGACTACCGCGCGGTGGTGGGCTCGTTCACCCTGCTCGCCGCCGGAGCCGTATGGACGGCCATCGGCCTCGCCCAGGTCACCTCGCGCGTCGGCCACGGCCCCCGCCCGAGTTGGAACGCGGCGCTCGGCCTCGCCCAGGGCCACGAGATGCGCGTGTTTCTCATCGCCGCCGCCATTCACTGGGCCGCCGGCGGCCCGTACCACAGCGCGCTCGCCATTCACGCCACCGCCCTCAAGCTGCCCACCCACGTGGTCGGCGACGCGGCGACGCTCGGGGTCGTCTCCGAGATCGCGGTGATGGTGATGTGGCCGCGCATCGCGCGCCGCGCCCACCCGCGCACCCTGCTCTTTCTCTCGTTCGCCGCCAGCGGCCTTCGCTGGCTGGGCGTGGCGCTCACCACCGACGGCACGGTGCTGGTGCTGCTGAGCGTCTTTCACGGCCTCACCTTCGGGGTCTTCTTTCTCTCGGCGGTGGCGTTCATGACCGAGCGGGTGCCCGACTCGCTGCGGGCCAGCGGGCAGGCCCTGTTCGTGGCCTCGGCCTTCGGGGTGGGCTCGCTCACCGGCGTGCTGGGCACCGGCGTGGGCCTCGACCTGCTGCCCTCGAGCAACGCGGTGTTCGCCATCTCCGCGGGCCTCGAGGTGATCGCCTGCGCCCTGGTCTTGCAGCTGCCGAGAACATCTGCCGCGAGGTAACGTCGGTAGCTCTCACCCATGCTCCGCCTCGCCCTGCTCATCTCGGTGGTCTCGTCGCTGCCCGCCCTGGCCCAGAAAGAGAAGCTCTTCGCCAAGACGCCGGTGGTGTTTCGCGAAGAGGGCCGCGACCGCCAGTTCGCCAAGACCCGCTTCGCCAAGGCGCTCACCGAGGGCAGCGAAGACCCCAACTGCGTGCAGCTGCTCGGCGGCATGCTGATGGCGCTGGCCGAGATCGCGCCCACGCTCCACCAGCGCGACGCCAACTTCTCGCTCGACCCCGCCCTGCTCAACGCGGTGCAGCTGCAGCTGGGCACCCCCACCGGCGCGGCGCAGCTCGGCTACGAGCAGGTGCGCACTCCGAAGTGGGCCGCGCTCGACTACCTGCAGGCGATGGTGCGGCGGGTGCTCATCGACAAGCGCCTGCCCGACGCGTGGCTGGCCACCGCCGAGGCACTCAACGGCACCGTCGAGATCATCGACCTGGGCAAGCTGAAGATGATCAACGAGAAGCTCACGCCCATCGACAGCAGCTACTTCACGCTCCCGCTGCTGCGCGACCGCTACGAGCTCGAGGTGCTGCGCGCCAACAGCGCGGTCACCGCCGACGCGAACGCGGCCTTTCGCGACGCGTACCTCGACCGTGAGGTGACCTGGGGCAACCTCACCCTCATCGACACCGGCGTGAAGGCGCAGGCGCGCTTCAGGGCGGGCAAGAAGAAGGGCCCCTCGACCGAGCAGCTCGGCGCGGTGCTGCAGGGGTACCCGCCCGACCCGCACGCCAACGAGCTCCAGTACACCAAGGGCTACAAACCTCCGCCGCCGGTGACGCTGTTCGTGCACCTGCAGCCCCGCCAGTTCCTCGATCTCGAAAAGGTGCCGCGCGGCCGGCGCATGCTGGTGAAGGGCCGGTTCTGGGAGATGAACCAGGCTGTCACCGAAGTGGAAATCAAGAACGCGCTGCTGTTCGAAGACCGTGACTTTTCTGCTGGCCTGGTGCTCGCCGATCCCAACGCGGTGGCGCAGTGCCCGCTCGCGGTCAACGATCTGACCGGCCTTGCCCCGTCGCAACCGGGCGGATTCAAACACTGACAGTCTGTCCGTGAGTCCGCTGTCACGGCCCGGAAACAGGCATGTAATTCACCCCTTGAGGCTGGCACGCCGCCTGCTCATCACGGCGCGTCATGAAGATCACGAATCCGGCGAGGGGCGGGGCGAAGGCGGGAGTGACCGGAACCCCCAATTCGTTCAGGCGGATGATGAACGACGGCGAGCAGAAGGCCCAGAAGATCGCCACTGGGGTGGCTGGGGTGAAATCGGTCGCGGGTCTCACCTCACCCGGTCATCGGCGCCTGCCGGGGGGCGTCGGCCCGATCACCAAAGAGGCCCCCAAGGCCGAGCTTCGCGAGCGGCAGACCCTGAAAGTTCCCCGCGCGCTGGCGCTGCAGGCGCAGCAGCAGAGCGCCTCGCGGGCCGCCACCGAGGCGCGCGCCCACGCTCACGCCAAGGCCGAGAACCTGGTCGAGCTTCGCGCGCAGGGCACCGAGACCTCGAAGCAGCGCTACGACACCCGGCTCATCGATCTCATCTGCAACGAGCTCCGCGCCGAGTTCGGCGGCGAGACCAACGCTTCGCGCGCGGCGAACTCCGACGTGCCGCGCGTCACCCCCACCGCGACGCCGGCGGTGCAGGTGGCCCCCCTCGCCCCGGCGGCAGCGAAGCAGGAGGCAGCCGTGAAAGCAGCATCGGCAGCAGAGCTGATCGAGAAGATCGAGGCGTTCGTGAAGTCGCAGCGCCCCGGCATCGCCATCACCCTCGACGGCTCGCTCGGCGCCCGGGTCGAGATCGAACGCCTCGGCCCCAAAGAGGTCGCGATTCGCCTGGTCGGCAAGAACGGCCCGCCCAAGCCCGAAGACATCAGCCGCATTCGCGACGAGATGCGCGTGCGCGGCCTCAAGGTCGGCGCGCTCTCGGTCGCCTGAGCTCGGGCCGCCGGTCTCCAAAGCAAAAAGGTCGCGCTGACGAAGGCGTCAGCGCGACCTTTGCTTTTTCAGACGAGCGTCGAGGCCGTCTACTTCAGCTCGAGCATCGGGCGCTTGCCGTCTTTGTCCTTGAACTCTTCGGCGGTGGGCAGCGCGGCCTTCTTCTCGGCGATGTTCGGCCACTTGGTGGCGTACTCCGAGTTGATGCCTTTGTACTCGGCCCACTTCTCGGGGAGATCAGCCTCGGGGAAGATCGCCTTGGTCGGGCACACCGGCTCGCAGGCGCCACAGTCGATGCACTCGTCGGGGTGAATCACGAGGAAGTTGGAGCCCTCGTAGAAGCAGTTCACGGGGCACACCTCGACGCAGTCGGTGTACTTACATTTGATGCAGGGTTCCGCGACGATGTAGGCCATGGTGGCGTCGCCCTATACAACAAATCCCTGCTGCTTCAAGAGCTCCGCCACGAGCACCGCGCCCTTCGCCGCGCCCATCTTGGTGTTGTGACTGACCAGCACGTACTTCACTCCGTTCTCGAGCACGCCGTCGTCGCGAAGGCGCCCCACGCTGGTGGCCATGCCGCCCTGCGCGTCGCGATCGAGGCGAGGCTGCGGGCGGAAGGGGTCATCGCTCACGTCGATCCACCGCTGGGCTGAGGTGGGGAGCGCGCGCGCCGCCTCGTGCCCCTTCCACTCGCGCATCGCCGCGGCGACCTCTTGCGTCGAGGCCTTCTTGCGCAGGCTGACGTAGGCCGCCTCGGTGTGGCCCTCGAGCACCGCCACCCGGGTGCAAGTGCACGACACCTTCACCGCGTGCGGAGCACCGACGTTGCCGAGAATCTTCTTGGTCTCGATCTCGACCTTGCCCTCTTCCTTCGCGATGTGGGGGATCACGTTGTCGACGATGTCGAGGCCGATCACGCCCGGCGAGCGGCCCGCGCCGCTCACCGCCTGCAGCGAGGTCATCATCACCGCTTGCACCCCGAACGCGGCCTCGAGCGGCGCCAGGGTGATCGCCAGACCGGTGGTGGTGCAGTTCGGAATCGGCACGATGAAGCCCCTCCACCCGCGGCGCTTCTTCTGCGTCTCGATGAGCCGGCTGTGGTCGGCGTTCACCGGGGGAATCAACAGCGGCACGTCTTCTTCGTAGCGAAACGCCGACGCCGCCGAGATGACGGGAATGTCGCGGGCGAGCTTGGGCTCGAGCTCTTTGGCCACGTCAGACTCGACCGCGCTGAACACCAGGTCGAAGTCTTGCGCCTTCAGCTCGGCCCCCGCCTGCACCGTCATCTTGGCGAGGTGCGCGGGCAGCTCTTCCGAGAGGAACCAGCCCATCATGCCGTTGGGGTACTTGAGCGCGTCGGCGTACGACTTGCCCGCGTTGCGCGGGCTCGCGGCCAGACCGGTGAGCTCGAACCAGGGGTGGTCTTTGAGCGCCGAGACGAACTGCTGGCCGGCGAGACCGGTGGCTCCGATGAGTGCGCAACGAAGTTTCTTCATGCGGCGCTGATAGCGCTAGTGTCGCCGCCCTTCAATGACCAGGCCACGGCAAGGTGGCCAGATGGGTGTCACATGCTCTCCGCTCTCGTTCTGGCTGCAGCCCTCTATGACCCGCAGACCGGCGCACTGAAGGTCGACCGCGGCATCTTGTCCGCACCGCTGAGCGGCGAGCTGTCTGCCGCCGCCCGCGCGTGGGCGCTGGCCCGCCGTGCCGAGCTCGGGCTGCCGCCCGGCTCGACGCTGGTCAGCGCCGAGTCGTTCGGCACGAAGTTCGGCGCCTCGTTTCACCTGCAGCAGCAGCTCGATGGCGTCGACGTCTACGGCGCGAACCTGGTGGTGACGATCGACGCGCACGCGCAGGTCTCGCTGGTCACCTCGAGCCTGGTGGCGTACCGCGAGGCGCGGCGCGGGTGGGTGATCGACCCGCGCGAGGCGCTGCTGCGCGCCGCGCGCCAGGTGGCTTTCGCGGCGCTGCAGCCCGACGGCACTCCGTACGGCGGCGCGAAGAAGGTGTTCTTCCCGGTCGGCGACGAGGTGCACGCCGGCTGGCTCGTGCACGTGCCCACCATCGACCTGCGCCAGTACATTCTGGTGCGGCTCGACGCCACCACCGGCGAGACCCTGATGGTGCAAGACCGGGTGTTTCACGCCGGCCTCGAGGCCAACGTCTACGCCATCAGCCCGGGCGGGTTGGACGCCGGCGTCGGCGTGACCCCGACCGTGAAGGTGACCCTCACCCACGGCGACGGCGGCTCGATGCTCAGCGAAGACGCGGGCTCGGTGCTGATCGGAGATCAGCTCGACTCGTACAACTGCTGTCTGGTCGCCGGCTGCGACCGCAACGCGCCCGACGCCGGCCCCGCGCGCTCCAAGGGCACCACCACCGTCCCCAACCCGTTCATCCCCGGCACCAACCTGACGGTGAAGTTCGACGTGGTGAGCTGCGACTTCCAGCACCTGGCGACCAACGACCCCACGCGGCACGACGCCGGCACCTTCGAGTACGCTCCGGTCGACCCGCCCGCGCCCGGCGGCGTGACGGTGAATGACCCCGCCAGCACCGACGAGTTCGCCGAGGTGCAGGCGTTCTACCAGGTGAACCGCGAATACGACTGGGTGCGGGGGCTCTCGACCGCCGCGCAGCCCCTCTACCCGGGCAACCAGCCGGCCATCGTGCCGTTCAAGATGCGCGACGAGCGACTCAACCCCTCGCGCAAGCCGGCGATCTGGTCGAACGTGGTGTTCCCCGACTTCAACGCGATCATCGCCAACATCGCCTGCGTCTTCGACATGGACGGTGGGTGCGTCATCAACAGCTTCACCCGCATCGACAACGCCGCGTTCGTGCCCAAAGAGAACTTCGGGCAGATTCCCCTGCCCTCGTACCGCAACGACGTCGACACCCTGATGATCTTCCAGGGTGACAAGGCCGACTTCGGCTACGACTCGCCGGTGCTGTGGCACGAGTTCGGCCACGGCGTCGTCTACTCCACCGCGAACCTCAGCCTCGCCAGCCTGGCCCTCGACAACCGCTCGGCCAACAACGAAGGCGGCGCGATGCACGAGGCGTTCGGCGACTACCACGCCGGCGCGTTCGGGCTCGACCCGCTGATGGGCCGCTACGTCGGCCCGCGGCTGAGCAACAGCGCCGGCATGACCGGCATTCAGACCGACTCGTTCTTGCGCAACCTCGACAACCAGCTCTCGTGCCCCGACGTGCTGCACGGCGAGGTGCACGACGACAGCCAGCACGTGGCCGGGGCGCTGTGGCGCGCGCGGCACGACCAGTTCCAGGGCAGCGACCAGGGCGCGCGCTTCGACGCCGCGTTCTACGCGATGCTGGTCTCGCTCTCGACCACCGCCGACTTCGCCCAGTTCGCGCAGGTGATGGCCGCCCACGTCGACACCGCCTTCCCCGACGGTGGGGTGGGCCTCACCGAGCTGTTCAAGCAGCGCGGCGTCGTCGGCTGCTCGAAGGTGGTCGACATGACCAACGCCCCCGCGCGCCCCACCTACGGCATCGGCACCCGCGGCCAGGCACAGCTGACCAGCGGCCCCCTGCCCGGGCCGCACCAGCTGAAGCTGCGCGTCCCCAACGGCACGCGCTCGGTCACCGTCAGCGCGTCGGTCGGCGGTGGCGGGCTCGGTGGCCTGGGCGGCGCCGCCCCCGTGCTCAAGGTGCTGGCCAAGGTCGGCGCGCCGATCACCTTCACCCGCGCCGGTGCCGCGCTGCAGAACGACGCCGACAAGACGGTCGACCTGCCGGCGATGAACGGCAGCGCGACCGCCACCTTCGACCTCGCGGCGCCGTGCGGCGCGAGCTCCGAGGTCTTCGTCACCGTCGCCAACGACGGCACCAACGCTGCGAACCTCGGCAACCTCGCCATCTCGGCGCAGCCGGCGACCTCGTGCACCTCGACCGACGGCGGCAGCAACGGCGACGGCGGCACCACCGACGGCGGCACCGGCACCACCATCACCCCCGGCATCACCATGGACGGTGGGCCCAGCGGCGTGTTCGAGGGCCCGGGCCTGGGCGGCTGCGGCTGCGGCGCGTCGCCGGTCGGCGCTCCGCTGGTGCTGCTGCTGCTCGCGCTGCGCCGCCGCTTCGGGCGCTGGAAATAGGCGAGCGGGCGCGACCGGCGCGGTCGCACCCGCTCCTCGAGAAAGGCCTACTGCTGCTGCGCCAGCGAGCGGGCCGCGGCGGTGTCGGCCGCGGTCGGCGCCACGAACCACAGCACCGCGTACGGCAGGCCGCCGATACCGGTCTCGAGGCGCGCGGGCCCCAGCTGCTCACTGTGCCGCTCGACGCGGTTCATGCGAATCACCAGGCCCAGCAGGCCTCGGCGGCCGTCGGCGTCGGGAACCACGTCGTACGCGCGGCGGGTGCCGTGGTCGACCGCGGTGAGCGCGACGAAGTGATCATCGTTGCCGAACACCGGCATGCCCGCCGACTTGAAGGTGCGGCGCACGTTCTGGCGGTCAGACTTGGGCAGCCCGTAGATGGCCGCGACCACGTTCTGCGCCAGCTTGCCCGGCGCGTAGCGCGCCGCGCGCTCTTCGTGGCGGGTGCGCGGAGCGGTCTGACCGGCGTTGGGGAAGTACTCCATCGCCCAGAACGCGGTGTAGTCGCTCACCCACGACCAGTGCACGTCGGCGGTGCGGAACCACGGCACGTCGACGCCGTTGATGGTGCGCGAGACGGTGTCGAGGCTCGCCTCTGAGGCGCCGAACTCGGCCTGCCACTTCGACACCAGCTTGTCGACGCCGCCGGTCACCTCGTCGCCCAGCGCGATGCCGCTCACCCCGAGCGGGTAGCCGAACGTGCCCTCGGGGAAGAACTCGAGGTACGTCTCGCGCATGTTCAGGTACGTGCCGGTGTACGTCATGTCGGGCCGCACCGTGGTGCGCACCTCGACGTCGATGAAGTTGTTCTTCAGCCACGCGCTGTTCTGCATCGCCGTCACCGCGGGCTCGGGCAGAATTCCGTAGGTGTGGTTGAAGTAGACCGGCACCGCGTTCGAGGTCAGCGCTTCGCTGCTCTGTGCCGCCTGGTCTTCGGGTGACAGCTCGGTGTCGGCGCCCTGCCCTTCGATTCCGCAGGCAGCCAGCAGCACCGACAGCATCAAGGTGATCGACTTCGCGTTCATGGTGTTCTCCTCGAATGAGACTTCGTGTTGATGCCGCGAATTGGGTCGAGGCCGCACTTTCATCACTTCGACCCACATTTTTCTTTGAAGCGCTGTCGTGATCGGTGCATCACTGGCACGTGGCGCCCGCGCTGCTCGTGCTGTGCCTCGGCCTCGGCGCAGCGCCCGAGCGCGCGATCGCGCTCGAAGTGCGCCGAGCGACGGGCGCCGAGGCGTGCCCGAATCGCGAGGGCGTCACCGCGCTGCTGGTGACGCGGCTCGGCTACTCGCCGGTGGCGCCCGACGCCGCCGACCGTGTCACGCTCGAGTTTCGCGCCGAGCGCGACGGGCTCTCGGCGAAGCTCGAGCTCGCGCGCGCCGGGCAGCCGGTCAGGTCGCGCGAGCTGAGAGACCCCGACCCCGCGTGCGGCCCGCTCGCCGCGGCCGCCGCATTCGCCATCGCCCTCGCGGTCGACCCGCAGCACCTGCGCGCCACCCCAGAGCCCCAACCGCCGCCGGCGGTCGAGCCGCCTGCGCTCGCTCCCGCCGCTGCGGCTCCCGAGCCGGCCCCCGCTGCGCCGCCTTCGCCGCCCGTGGAGGAAAAGGCCGAGCCCCCCATCGGCTGGCAGCTCGGCATCGGCGGCGCGGGCGTGCTGGGCTCGGCGCCCGACCCCACCGCGGCGGTGGTGCTGCACGGCGGCTTCTCGTATCGCCTCTTCAGCCTGGGCTTCGAGGCGCGCATCGACGTGCCGGTGAGCCACGCCTACGGCAGCGGCACCATCACCACCTACCAGCTGCTCGGCTCGCTGGTGCCCTGCCTCTCGTTCGGGCGCTTCAGCGGCTGCGCGGTGGCGAGCGCCGGCGCGCTGCGCGCGAGCAGCACCGGGCTGGTGGGCAGCGCCAACCTCTCGGCGCCCATGGTCGCGCTCGGCGGCCGGCTGGCGGTCAGCTTTCGACCGGTCGGCTGGCTGCTCCTCACCCCCTGGCTCGATGTGCTCGCTTCCCTCACCCGCGTCACGCTCAGCGTCGACGGGGCGCCGGTGTGGGCGACCCCTGCGCTGGCGGGTTTGCTGGGCCTGCGCTTTTCTCTCGCGCCGCCATGATGATTTCGGCCGCTCGACCCAATTCGGTTCTGGGATGACGACGCGCGGTGCGGCGGTGGCGCGCTTCGAGACCGTCTACCGGTCGGAGGTGAACGGCGTGTGGCGTTTCTTGTACCGGCTCGGCGTGCGGCCTCCGACGACGGAAGATCTCACCCACCAGACCTTCCTGGTGGCGTTTCAACGCTGGCCTACCCTCGACGCGGCGCGACCGGTCGGGCCGTGGCTGCGCGGCATCGCCTGGCGGGTGGCGGCAGATCACCGGCGGCTTCACCAGCACCGCGAGGCCTCGCTCGACGAGCTGCCCGAGTCGCACGGCACCGGCAGCGCACCGGCCGACGAGGTGCTCGCGGCACGCCGCGCGCTGGTCGCCCTCGAGCAGGCCCTCGAGCAGATCAACCCCGAGCAGCGGGCGGTGTTCGTGATGCACGAGCTCGAGTCGATGGCCATCGACGAGATCGCCGCCGCGATGGAGGCTCCGGTGCCCACCATCTACTCGCGCCTGCGCCTCGCACGTGAACGGCTGTCGGCGCTGCTGCTGCCTCACCGCGTGGGAGACCCGGCATGAGCGACCTCGAGCCCATCTCCGACGCGCTCAAAGAGCAGCTCGACGCCGCCGAGTGGCCCGCCCCCCCGGCAGATCTCGCCGACCGGCTGCTGCCGGGGCTCCACGCCGCCTGGGGCGCCCACGCCGCCGCGTCCGCCGCGGCCGCCGGCGCCGCTCCGGTCGGCTCGCCGGTCTCGGTGGTGAAGCGGTTGTTCGGCTCAGCGGGCGCGCTGAGCACCGCGGGCGCCCTGGTGGTGGGTGCGGCGGGTGGCGTCGCGCTGCACCAGGAGATGGCTCCCGCGCCGGCTCCGCAGATCATCGTGGTGCAGGTGCCGGTGCCGGCGCCCGCGCCGGTCGAGCCTTCGCCCCCCGTCGAGCCCAGGTCCGAGCCGGTCGAGCCCTCACCGCCCGCTCCCCGCCCGAAGCCGGCGCTCAAGGCAGCGGTGAGCCCCAGCTCGATGGCCGCCGAGCAACGCCTGCTCGACGGCGCCCGCACCGCGGTGCTGCGGGGAGAGCCCCAGCTCGCCCTGCCGCTGCTGGAGCAGTACCGCAAGGAGCACCCCCGAGGCGCGCTGGTCGAGGAGCACGCCGCGCTCGAGGTGCAAGCGCTCGCCCTGGCGGGCCGCACCGACCAGGCGCGCGCCGCCGCCGAGCGATTTCGCGCCCGGTTCCCGGGCAGCTTCTTCACCGAAGCGGTCGACCTGGCGATCTCGGAAATGAAGGCCCGGCCCACCCCGTGAAACGCGGGTGATGCGGCGAAAGGCCGCGCATTTGAGGATGATCTCGGTGCGAGTGATGAAAATCGGGCGCCAACCCAATTGGGTGCCATGACTCGACCTCTCATCATCGCGGCGTGCTGCGGCGCGCTGCTCGCGGCGTGCGACTCGGACCTGGACCTGGGCAACACCCCAGACGGCGGCGCAGCGGGCGGCTCGGCTGGTGGAGCCCCTGCCGGCGGCAGCGGCGGCGGCAGCGCAGGCGGCGCGAGCGCAGGCGGCAGCGCGGGAGGAGCCGCAGGGGGCGCCACCGCCGGTGGTGCCGCAGGAGGCGCGACGGCCGGTGGCAGCGCGGGTGGCCGTGCGGGCGGCTCGGCGGGCGGCGCCGCCGGAGGAGCGACGGCGGGCGGGAGCGCGGGGGGAGTGGCCGGCGGCTCGACCGCGGGCGGCGCGGGGGGCGGCGGCACCGGCACCGCGGTGGACAACAACATCTACCTGACCGACGCGGCCGCGCTCTACCGCTTCGACCCCAACGCAAACACCATCAGCAAGGTCGGCAACTACAACTGCCTCTCGACCGCCACCGGCGGTCACGACATGGCCGACCTCGCGCTCAACTCGGCGGGCGAGCTGTACGGCACCACCTACAAGCTGTTCCCTCCCGGGCAGGGCTTCGGCGCGCTGGTCAAGATCAACCCGGCCACCGCGAGCTGCACCTTCGTGGTGTTCGACCCGACGAACGGCGGCATCTTCCCCGTCGACATCGAGTTCTTCCCCGCCGGGGTGGTGCAGACCGGTGCCGAGGTGCTGGTCGGCATGGACAACGGCGAATACGTGAAGGTGAACACCACCAACGGCGACGTCGGCACCTTGGGGAACTTCGCCGGCGGCGGCCAGCAGACCACCTACCTGCCCGAGGGTGGCATCGCGGCCGTGGGAGGCAAAGGCTACGCACGCGTCTACACCATCGGCAGTGGCCGCTTCGTCGCCGAGTTCAAGCCGCTCGGCACGGGCCCCTTCAGCGGGAACATGGTGAAGGTGCTCAACTTCAACCTCCCCAACCAGGCGGTCAGCTTCGTGCGCGTGGGAGGGCTCATCTACGCGTTCGGCGAGGTCGCAGCCGGCAAGCACCAGATCTACGCCATCGACCCGGTGGCCGAGACCATCACCCCGCTGCCGCCGACCAGCGGCGGCCCGGCCTCGATCTACGCCGCCACCGCTGCCCCGCTGGCGCCCTGAAGCTCAGCCGCCCACGGGCACGCGGAGCTCGTCGGGCAGCCCGAGCGACTGGTGCTCCGAGACCAGCCGCCAGCCGTCGTTCTCGAGCGCGAAGATCCAAAGCGCCCGAAACGCCGGCAGCGTCTGCTGCTTGCCGCCGCGACCCAGCCGCAGCACCACCGAGCCCGAGACCCAGGCGCTCTTCCCGTCGTTGGCCAGCCGGGCGCGCGGGCCATCTTCGAGCCTCAGCGAGAACGCGGCCCGCTTGAGCTCGGGCAGCTTGGGCCGCGCCAGGGCCTTGAACTTCGCGCCGCCCTCGAAGACGTCGGTGGGGTCGGTGCCGATGAGCACCACCTCGTCGGCGTCCGAGGTGCGCTCGACCTTCACCGCGATGTCGTCGAGCATGCGCTTGTTCAAGCTCAGCAGCGGCTCGCAGTCGGCGGTCTTGAGCTGGCCCGCCGGCTCGGGGGCTTTCAGCTTCTTGTTCGCGTCGGGCGCATAGAGCTGGGTGTCGGGAAACCCGAACGACACGTGCACCGCGTCGAAGCGCCAGCGGGCGTCGTCGTGCACCGCGTGGCCCGTGATCCGCACGTTCCACTGCTTCGGCGCCTTGCCGCTGCGCTGCTGCTCGAAGCGGGGAAAGTCGTAGAACCACCCCGAGCCACCGCCCGGCGCCAGGCCCACGCGGGGCGCGGCCCCAGAGACCTTGAACGCGTCTCCGCGCAGCCCGAACGGCACCAGCTCGGCGCGCAGCGACTCGACCAGGGTGTCGCGGTTGGTGAAGGTCTGCTTGGGGCCCAGGCCGTACACCAGGGGCTCGGGGGTGAGCAGCGCGTTGAGCCGCTCGGGCTCGAGCTGCTCCAGTGCCTCATACAGCTCGGCCACCTTCGCCTTGAGCTCGTCCTTCGGGTCGGGCGGCAGCTGCGCCTCGGCCCGCGTCGCCTTCTTCGCGCAGGCCAGCAGCAGCAACAGCACGAGCAACCCGGCGCGGCGCACCGCGCCCGAGTCTGTCACGGCGCCGCCGGCACCGGGCCCAAATGTTCGAGCGGGTCGACCGGCTTGCCGTCTCTGCGCACCTCGAAGTGCAGGTGCGGGCCGCTGGTGGCGCCCGAGTCTCCCACCGTGGCCAGCACCTGCCCCTCGCGCACCTGCTGCCCCGCCTTCACCCGCAGGTCGCGGTTGTGGGCGTAGAGGGTGATGAGCCCGTTGCCGTGCTCGACGATGGCGATCAGCCCATAGCCCTTCTGGTCGCCCGCGAAGAGCACCTTGCCGGGCGCGGCGGTCTTCACCGGGGTGCCCGCCGGCGCGGCGAGGTCGATGCCGTCGTGGGGCTCTGAGCCCTTGCGGCCGAAGCGTGCGTAGAGCACCCCGCGCACCGGCCAGCTCAAGCTCCCCTCGGCGCGGCCCACTTTCACCGGGCCCTTCTTCGGCGGCGGCGCGGGCGGGTGCAGCGGCGGCTCGGGCTCGGGCGAGTCGGCGACCGCCACCGGCTTGAGCTGCGCGGTGCCGGGCACCACCAGCTCCTGGCCTACCTTCAGCGTGGTCGGGTCATCGATGCCGTTCGCCGCCATCAGCTCATCGACGGTGAGGCCGTAGGTCTTGGCGATGCGGTACAGCGTCTGGCCCTTCTCGACCCGGTGCCGCACCGTGACCAGCTCGGGCTCCTGGTGCTGCGCGTCGAGGGTGGGAATCGGCTCGGGCAGGGTGACGCAGGCGCACAGCCACAGGCCTGCGACGCCCACCGTGGCTCGGCGCGCGTGCGTCACGAGACCTGCGAGAAGCCCTCGAGGTTCCACCCGCGCAGGGTGTCGAGCAGCTGGTGCTCGGTGAGGTCGAGCTGCAGCGGCGTGATCGAGATGCGCCGGTGATCGTGCACCGCGGTCACGTCGGTGCCCGGCGCGCTCTCGTGCTCGTAGCCGCTGCCGCCCAGCCAGTAATAGCTGCGGCCGCGCGGGTCGGTCAGCTCGGCGACCTCGCCCTTGTAGTGGTGCCGGCCCAGCCGGGTCACCTGGTAGCCCTCGGGCGGCCCGTGGCTGGGCACGTTGACATTGAGCAGGGTGCGGGGCGGCAGCGGGTTCTTCAGCGCCGCCTGGGCCAGCGCGCCGGCGAAGCGCGCGGCGTGCTCGAAGTCGAACTGCCGCCGTGAGACCAGGCTGAAGGCCACCGCCGGCAGGCCCAGCAGCACGGCCTCCATCGCGGCGGCCACCGTGCCCGAGTAGATGACGTCGTCGGCGAGGTTGGGCCCGTGGTTGATGCCGCTCACCACCAGCCGGGGCAGCTCGTCTTTCATCAGGTGGTGCACCGCCATGTAGACGCAATCGGCGGGGGTGCCGTCGACCGCGAACCAGCGCGGCCGCTGCTCGCGCACCCGCAGGGGGCGGTGCAGCGAGAGGGCGTGCGAGGCGGCGCTCTGCTCGGTCTCGGGGGCCACCACCCACACCTCGGCGAGCGGCGAGACCGCCTCGACCAGGGCCTGCAAGCCCTTCGAAGCGATGCCGTCGTCATTTGAAACCAGAATGCGCATGCGAACCTTGTACACTACAGAATCGAATCGCCTTGAAGCTCGGTCTCGTCCTCTCAGATCTGCACGTCGGAACTGGCCACCGCAAGGGTGAGATCAACATCTACGACGACTTTCGGGAGGACGATCGCTTCAAGCAGCTGCTCGAGAAGTTCTCGACCGACGAGCACGCCGACGACGAAGTGCACCTGGTGCTCAACGGCGACATCTTCGACCTCTTGAAGGTGCCGGTGAACGGCAAGTTCCCCGACGCCATCACCGAGCGCCTGGCCATCATGAAGCTCGAGCAGTGCCTCACCGGGCACCCCAAGTTCGTCGCCGCGCTGCGCGCGTTTCTCAAGAACGAGCAGAACCAGATCACCTACCAGCCCGGCAACCACGACATGGAGCTGTTCTTCCCCGGCTGCCAGCGGCTGTTCTCGCGCATGGTGACCGGCGAAGAGCTGCACCCGCGGCTGCACTTCGTGCCGCAAGAGCCGTTCTTCACCATCGACGGAGTGCAGTTTCACCACGGGCAGCAGTTCGAGGCCCTGCACGCTTTCGACTTCAAGAAGCTGTTCCTCACCCGCGGGCAGAACGAGCCGATTCTCAACCTGCCCTGGGGGTCGCTGTTCATCCTCCACGTGGTGAACGGGCTGGTCAAAGAGCGCCCCTACCTCGACAAGGTGATGCCGTTCTGGCCCCTGTTCGTGGGCGGCATGATCTTCGACACCGGCTTCACCTCGCGAATGATCGCCGAGTGCGGAGTGGCGCTGGTGCGCGCGCGGCTCAACCCCAAGTGGTGGGGCAAGCGGCCGTTCGAGAAGGTCAGCCGCTTCTTGCGCAACCAGGTGGGCTTCTTCGAGCACCTCGACCGCTACGCCGAGCGCATGCTCACCCAGCAGGCCGAGCTGCAGGCGGTGTTCATGGGCCACACCCACATGGAGATGGTGCGCAGCTTCGCCAGGGGCAAGGTCTACATCAACACCGGCACGTGGATGCCGATGGTCAACCTGCGCCTGTCGAACCTCGGCCAGAGCCTGGCGCTGCACTACGGGCTCATCGAGTGGCGCGACGACGGCCCGCCGCGCGCCTCGCTGCACCGCTGGCACGGGCGCCGCGCCGAGTCGGAAGAAGTCATCAGCTGAAGGTAGGCTGTCGGCAGTGCCTCCCCCGCCCCGGCGACCGCCGCCTCCACCCAAGAAGAAGCGCGGCGCCCCCAAAGACCCGACCTCGGACCAGGTGGCGATGCGCGGCCGCGGCGCGCTGTTGGGCCTGAGCGTGGGCGACGCGTTCGGCGCCACCTTCGAAGGCAAGCGCATGACCGCCCCGATGTTCCCCGAGCTGTGCGGCGGCGTGTACACCGAGATCGTCGGCAAGGGCCCCTTCAACTTGAGGCCCGGCCAGGTCACCGACGAGACCCAGCTCGCCACCGCGCTGGCGATGAGCCTCAAAGAGCTGGCCCGGTACGATCTCGACGAGGTCGCCAAGGCCTACCAGCAGTGGGTGCCGCACGCGTTCGACATCGACGCCGAGACCAAGGCCGCGCTGGCGCTGCTGATCGAGGGCCGCAGCGGCGAGTTCACCGGCCGCAGACTGTGGATGGACTCGAGGCCCCGCCCCGCCGGCAACAACTCGCTGGGCCGCACCGCGCCCATCGGGGTGTTCTTCTACAAAGACCAGACCCGCCGCATCGACGCGTCGCTCGTCGACTCGGCGATCACCCACTTCGACCCGCGCTGCCAGCTGGCGTGCGTGGTGATGAACGCGGTGATCTCGGCCGCGATCAACACCACCGCCGAGAAGGCCACCCACGCCGACCTGCTCAAGCAGGTCGAGGCCGACCTCTCGATCGCCGCGGCGCAGCTGGGCCGCACCTACCCCGAGCTGGTGGTGCAGATCGGCGACGCCGCCGAGTGGCTGCGCGAAGACGTGCGCCTGGCTCAAGAGGCCGACCCGCAGCTCTACGGCCCCGACGTGCACATGGTTCACCAGGCGGGCTACGTGCGCACCGCCCTGCGCCTCGGCCTGTGGGAGCTCTTTCACGCCCCCGACTTCGAGCAGGCGCTCATCGACGTCATCAACCGCGGCGGAGACACCGACACCAACGGCGCGGTGGCCGGGGCGATGTACGGCGCCTGGGTGGGAGAAATGGCGATACCCCAGCGCTGGTCGGACACCGTGCTGCAGGCGCTCGCCGAGCAGCCCGGGCCGCTCGCCAACCAGTACCACCCCAAGAACCTGCTCGAGCTCGCCGGCGCGCCGGTCGACGGCAGCGCCCGCCCCGCCGCGCCGCCCCCGTCGTCGTGGACGAACATGGGCATGATCAAGGGGTAGACGGGTTCACGGCTCCCAGATCTTCGCCACGTCGCCGACCCGCACCACGCCAGCGCGCTCGACCCAGCCCACCAGCCCGCGCCGGTGCATCGCAGCCTTCACGAAGTGCGGCTGCGCAAGCGCGCGCGCGGTTTTTCTGCAGGGCTCGTTCTCCGAGTCGATGACCACCGTCGCCCCCGAAGGGAACACCAGCCGCGACGACGGCGAGAGCTGCGTGAGCTGGGCGCGCCCTTCGAGCAGCACGCTGCCGCCCATGCGCTGCCACGAAAGCTCGGGCGCCTTCAGGGTCGCCGCCACCTCAGCCAGCTCTTCGACCGAGAGAATCGACAGCTGCCGCGCGTTGCGAATCTCGACGCCCCTGGGGTGGCGCTTCTCGCGCACGCCCGCCTTCGCGGTGAGGCCGAAGTGCCGGTCACCCTCGATGCCCCCGAGCGTGAGCTGCACCTCTTCGAGCGCCCGGGTGACGAAGTCGCCCGCGGTGTCGGCGATGCCCAGGCCTCTCACCGTCGCCGCGCTGGTCGCCTTCACGCTCAGCAGCTCTAACGGGTGTGTTAGTCGAGCACCAGCCACCATGCTCGACGCCAACTATTGGAATGAGCTGTACGCCAAGGGAGAAACCGGCTGGGACAAGGGCGCTCCGTCTCCGCCCATCGTGCGAATGCTGCGCGAAGGGGTGGTGCCCTCTGGCGCGCGCCTGGCGGTGATCGGCGCTGGCCGGGGCCATGACGCGCTCGAGGCCGCGAGGCTCGGCTATCGCGTCACCGCCATCGACTACGCGCCGCTGGCGGTGGCCGCTGCTGCCGAGAACGCTCGGCAGGCCGGCCTTCAGCTCGAGGTCCGCCAGGCCGACGTATTCGCGCTGCAGGGGCCGTTCGACGCGATTCTCGAGCACACCTGCTTCTGCGCCATCGACGTGGCCCGCCGCGCCGAGTACGTCGAGGCGGTGGCGCGCGCGATGGTGCCCGGCGGCACGCTGTTCGGGGTCTTCTACGCCCACGGCAAAGAGGGTGGCCCGCCCTTCGATACCACCGAGGCCGAGGTACGCCGCCTGTTCGAGCCGCGCTTCCGCATCGAGCGGCTGCGCCGCGCCGCCGACAGCTTCGAGCACCGCGCCGGCAAGGAGCTCGAAGCGGTGCTCAGACTTTCGTCTTCCGGAAGTTGAGCAGCATCAACAGGTCGTAGGCGATCTTGCCCACCCCGGCGCAGATCAGCGGCCAGCCGAAGGTCGACGCGTCGAGCATGATGCCCGCCACCACCGGGGTGAGGCCCGCGGCGAGGCTGCGCGGCACGTTGGTGACCGTCGCGGCGCTGGTGCGCTCTTCGGGCGGCACCACCGCCATCACGAACGCCTGCCGGGCCGGCACGTCCATCGAGGTGAGGCAGGCGCGCAAGAACAGGCACCCCACCGCGAGCGCAGCGCTCGGCATCAGCGCCGCGCCGATGAGAAACAACTGCGCCGGCAGGTGGGTGAACACCATGGTGTTGATGAGCCCGAAGCGCTTCGCCACCTGCACCGAGACCAGCTGCGAAACCGCGTTGAGCACCCCGATGCCGAAGAACACCGCGCCGGTGACCTGCAGCTCGAGGTGGTGGCGCCGCTGAAGCCACAGCACCAGCAGCGACTCGAGCGCGAAGCCCCCCGCCCCCGAGTCGAGCGCGAACAACAGCGAGAGCTTCACCACCACCTGGCGCGACTGCTCGAGCGGCACCTTGGGCGGAGCGTGCTGCGGCGGGGGTATCTGCAGGCCCAGGTAGATGAGCCCGCACGCCACCGCCACGCCCATCGCGATCACGAACCCCGCGCGCAGCCCCAGCCCGGTGAGCTCGGGCGCCACCCCGCCCGCCAGCGCCCCCAGCGCCACCCCCGCGCGGCCGGCGATGTTGTAGCCCGCGAACAGCGCCACCCGCCGGGTGCCCTCGGCCATGCCGCCCAGCGCCGCCTGCTCGGTGGGCAGAATGAAGCTCACGTCGCCGCTCGAGGGGTTCAAGGTGCCCACCACCGCGATCACCATCAGCAGCCCGAAGTCGGTGACGGTGAAGAAGCCCAGGCCGGTGAAGAACATCAGCGCGCTGCCGAACAGCAGCACCGCGCGCGGGGCCAGCCGGTGCCCCCACAGCCCCAGCGCCAGGGTGACCGCCGCCGAGCCCAACAGCGTCGCGGTGAGCAGCGCTCCGGTCTTCGACCCCGACAGGCCGATCGCCCCCAGGTGCCGGGCCAGCAGCACGGTGGATCGCGCCGTCCGAGAAGCCGCGCAGGCCCCGCGCCACCACCAACCGCGTCGCCGCGCTCGCCATCGCGGTAACCGTGTATATGTCACGCGCGATGGCGTTCTCGATCACCAATGTCAGCAAGGGCTACGGCCCCAAGAGGCTCTTCGAAGATGTGAACGTGGCCTTCTCTCCGGGGCGCCGCTACGGCCTCACCGGCCCCAACGGCTCAGGCAAGAGCACGTTCATGAAGATTCTCGCCGGAGACGAAGAGCAAGACACCGGCACCATCATCCGCCCCAAGAAGCTGGGCATCTTGAGGCAAGACCACTTCAAGTACGAGAACGTGCGGGTGCTCGACGTGGTGCTGATGGGCAACAAGTCGCTCTGGGCCGCGCTCGAAGAGAAGAACAAGCTGCTCGAGAAGCCCGACATCTCGGACAAAGACGGCGAGCGGCTGGGCGAGCTCGAGGGAGTGATCGCCGAAGAAGACGGGTACCAGGCCGAGAGCGACGCCGCCGCGCTGCTCGACGGTCTCGGCATCGACAAGTCGTTTCACGAGGGGCCGCTGAAGAACCTCACCGGCGGCTACAAGCTGCGCGTGCTGCTGGCCCAGGCGCTGTTCGGCAAGCCCGACGGCCTGCTGCTCGACGAGCCCACCAACAACCTCGACCTCGACTCGATTCGGTGGCTCGAGACCTTCCTCCACGAGTACGAGGGCGTGCTGATCACCATCTCGCACGACCGCCACTTCCTCAACTCGATCTGCACCCACATCGCCGACATCGACTACGAGACCATCATTCAGTACCCCGGCGGGTACGACGACATGGTGCGCAACAAGGGCTCGGTGCGCTCGCGCATCGAGTCCGAGAACGCCGAGAAGCAGAAGAAGGTCGCCCAGCTGCAAGACTTCATCTCGCGCTTCTCGGCCGGCACCCGCGCCTCGCAGGTGCAGAACCGCAAGAACCAGCTCGAGAAGCTCAAGCTCGATGATCTCAAGCGCTCGAACATCGCCCGGCCCTTCATCAAGTTCGAGCAGAAGGTGCCCAGCGGCAAGCAGACCCTCACCATCGAGGGCATCACCAAGAAGTTCGACGGCGTGGGCACGGTGATTCCCCCCTTCAGCGCGCTGATTCAGAAGGGCGAGAAGATCTGCGTCATCGGCAAGAACGGCGTCGGCAAGTCGACGCTGGTGAAGATGCTCGCCTCAGCCATCGCCCCCGACGCGGGCAAGCTCACCTGGGGTCACCAGGCCTCGGTCGGGTACATGCCGCAAGACCACCACGGCATCATCGCCAAGGGCACCACCGTCTACGGCTACCTGCGCGACCTCGACACCAAGCTCTACAACGAAGAGATCAGCGGCCTGCTCGGGCGCATGCTGTTCTCGGGCGAAGAGCGCATGAAGCCCACCGACACCCTGAGCGGCGGTGAGACGGTGCGCGTGCTGATGTGCCAGCTGATGATGCGCAAAGACAACGTGCTCATCTTGGACGAGCCCACCAACCACCTCGACCTCGAAGGCATCGCCGCGCTGGGCGAGGGCCTCGCGAAGTTCGAGGGCACGGTGATCTGCGTCACCCACGACCAGACCCTCATCTCCGAGGTCGCCACCCGCATCTGGGCTCCGCGCCTCGGCAAAGAGGTCATCGACTTCCAGGGCAACCTCGAAGAGTTCCTCCAGAAGCACTCCGACGTCGCCGCGCACTGAGCGCGGCGCGCTCACTCGAGCTGCAGGCCGCAGTCGCTGCAGGCGCCGTCTTTGAGCGGCGCGGCGGTGCCGCAGGCGGGGCACGGCGGCTCTTCGCCCTCGGCGACCTCTTCTGGCGCCTTCAGCTGCACCAGGCCTTCGCCCAGCGTCTGACTCGCCTGGGCCAGCCACTCGGCGCGGAAGATCTCTTCGATGCGGGGAATGTCTTCTTCTCGCGCGCACAGCTGCATGCGGCCGCCGCACTGACAGCCCCCCGACTTGCAGCACTCTTTGGGCGGCGGCTTCGCCAGCAGCACCGGTATGTCGTGCGACAGGCACTCGCGCTCGAACTCCTTCAGCGCGGAGAGCGGGCCCTCTCGGTAGGGAATCACTTCGGCATCGGCGAGCGCTAGGGCGGCTTTCGAGCGGTCCATCATGGCGCGGCCACCATACCCGCGCGCGCCGCCGATTACCCGTGCGTCATCTCGACCATGGTGCGCCGGAAGCCGAGCTTCTCGAACAGCGCCTGCGCCTCGGCGTTGGGCGTCGCCGAGCTCAAGACGATCTGCTTCGCGCCCTTGTCCTGCAGGGCCTGCATGCCGGCCCGCATCAGCGCCGACGCCACCCCGCGGCGGCGAAAGCGCGCATCGACGAAGATGTCGTGTATCGCCCCGTGCGCGTCGAGCAGCCGCGCCCAGTCGCGATCTTCCAGCCCGCCGTAGAGGTAGCCCGCCACCTCTGAGTCGACCTCGGCCACCACCAGCACCGTGTCGGCATCGTCGAGCTGCTGACCCAGCCACCAGCGGTAGCCGCTCTCGGGGTCGTCGGTCACGAAGAAGCGTTTGGCATCGAAGCCGTGGTGCTGGCGAACCAGCTGGCCAGCGAGCTTCGAGACCGGGCCCAGGTCTGCGGTGCGCATCGCGCGCGTGATGGTGCTCATCGGAAGCCAAAGAGTCTACTCTGCGCGCCGTGCTCTGCATCTCGGGCGACGCCACCAGACCTCTCGCGCTGGAAGAGCGCGCCCAGCTCTTGCTCACCGACCCGCCCTACTGCCTGCTCACCCGCCGGCGAAAGCACGGCGACCTGCGCGACCCCAAGGGCAAGAAGAACGAGTCGGTGCGGCGCTTCGAAGACGTGCGCGAGTACCGCGCCTTCACCGAGGCCTGGCTCGGCAACGTCACCCGCCACGTCGACGGCCCGCTCGTCGTCTGGACCAACCTGCTCGGCAAAGAGCCGATTCGCACCGCCGCCGCGAAGCTCGGCTGGTCGCACTCCCGCGGTGAATACGTGTGGGCCAAGCGCACCCGCGACGCCGACTCGGGTGAAGAGCTCTTGCGGGTGGTCGAGGTGGCGCTGATCTTCACCCGCGAGCCGCCCCCGCCGCTGCTTCCTTCAGATCCCTCGGTGCCCTTGAGCGTCGTCGCCGGCTACGACGACGACGGCGAGGCCCAGGCCTGGGGCAACCACCCCAACCACAAGCCGTTCGGCGTGCTCGAGCCGCTGCTGCGCACCTTCAGCCGCCCCGGTGACCTGGTGCTCGACTGCTTCGCCGGCTCGGGCTCGATTCCCGCCGCCGCGCTCAAGCTCGGCCGCCGCGCCTGGTGCCTCGAGCTCGACCCCTCCTGGGCCGCGCGCGTCTCCCAGCGCCTCGAGGCCCTCCCATGAAGCCCACCATCGTTCTCTTCGACATCGACGGCACCCTCATCACCACCGGCGGAGTCGGCCGCCGCGCCATCGAGCTCGCCTTCACCGAGCTGCACGCGCGCCCCGACGCCTGCTCGCACTTCAGCTTCGACGGCATGACCGACCGCGCCATCATGCGGCAGGGCCTCGCCGCGCTCGGCCTCGAGGTCACCTTCGGCGACGTCGACCGCCTGCTCGCCGCCTACGTGCGCCACCTCGAGGGAACCATCGCCGCCGCGCCCCCCGACGGCTACCGGGTGCACCCCGGCATGCACGAGGCCATCGCCGCCTGTGAGGCCGCCGGGTTCGCGGTCGGCCTGGGCACCGGCAACATTCGCGAGGGCGCACGGCTCAAGCTGCAGCGGGTGGGCCTGCACGGCCGCTTTCCGTTCGGCGGCTTCGGTGACGACCACGAAGAGCGGCACCGGTTGCTCGCCGCCGGTGCCGCCCGTGGCGCCGAGCGCCTGCGCGTCGACCTGGGCGAGGCCCGGGTGGTGGTCATCGGCGACTCCCCCCGCGACGTCGAAGCCGCGCTGGCCATCGGCGCCGAGTGCGTCGGCGTCGGCACCGGCAGCTCGAGCGCCGCGAAGCTGCTCGCGCTCGGGGCCACCGCCGCGTTCGACACCCTCTCGGCCCCCGGCGCGCTCGAGGCCGTGCTCAGGCTCTAGGTCAGATGGCCGCCTGAGCGGGCGCTCTTTACCCGCCTCGGTTCTGCTACGAGCAAAAAGCCCATGTTCCCCACCGTCGCCGAGTGCACCGCCCGTATTCGCGAGCGCGATCGCACCCTTCACGCCTTCGCCTGCACCCGCCTGGGCGACGCCGAGCGCGACGCCGCTGGCCTCGCCAAAGCGGCGCCCCGCTCCAGGCTGCACGGCGTGCCCTACTCGCTCAAAGACGAGTGGGAGACCGTCTGCCTCCCCACCAGCGGTGGCTCGTGGCGCCACCGCGAGCGTCGCTCGACCGAAGACGCCACCGTGCACACCGCACTGCAGGCCGCCGGCGCGGTGCTGCTCGGCAAGACCAACATGAGCGACATGGGCATCATGCCCGAGGCCATCAACCACCTGCACGGCGCCACCCTCAACCCGCTCAACCTCGAGCGCACCGCCGGCGGCAGCTCGGGGGGCTCGGCCGCCGCGGTCGCCGACGGCATGGTGGGCTTCGACTGGGGCGCCGACATCGGCGGCTCGATTCGCCTGCCCGCCTCGTTCTGCGGCGTCTACGGCTTCAAGCTCAGCTCCGAGTGCTGGCCCGCCTCGCACTCGTTTCCTCCGCCGCCGCCCAGCATGGCACCGCTGCTCGCGCATGGGCCGCTCACCAAGACGCTGCCCCAGATGCGCGCGGTGCTCGAGACGCTCGCGCCGACGATGATGAGAGACACCGGGCGCTCGGGCTTCCGCGCCCGCTCGGTCGCCATTCACGTGCCGGGGGGCAAGACGCCGTGGGGCGACTTCGCCTCGCAGACCAGCACCCGGCTGGCGCGCGCCGTCGGCGGCCCGGTGCGGGTGATGGAGCACGGCCTGCCCACCATCCGCTCGATGCAGTGGACCTTCAACGCCGTGTGGGCGAGCCACTTCGAAGACCTGCTGCAGTGCGACCCCACCCTGTCGCTCGCCCAGGGGCTGCTCGCCGCGGTGCTCGGGCTCGGTACCCTGGGCCGCTTCGACAAGCGCCTGCACCCCACCAGCGCCGCGCTGATGCTGCAGATTGCCGCCGGGCGCTACCTCGTGTTCCGCGACAAGGCGGCCGCGCTGGCGAAGGCCCGCGCGGTGAAAGACGCCTTCGAGCGGGTGTGGGGCGAGGGCGCCGTGGTGGCGATGCCGGTGAGCTGCTACCCGCCGCCGCGCGCCGGCCGCACCCTCTTCAACATGCGCGTCATCGAGTGCTGCGTGGCCGGCAACCTCGCCGACGCCGCGGCGCTCGCGATTCCGTTCGGCCACTTTCCCGACGGCATGCCGCGCGCCCTGCAGCTGATGGGGCCGCCCGGCTCCGAGCTTCACCTGCTCGAGGTCGCCGAGCGCCTCACAGCCGCTTGACGTACGCCTCGAGAAACACCTCGGGGTCGTCGAGGTCGCCCTCGGGGGCTCGCACGTAACCCAGCCCCTGGTACATGCGCGCCAGGCCGGTCGCGCCGCGGCGCACGTGCAGGCACACCGCGGTGCCCCGCTGAGAGCGAGCGTGACCTTCGGCCACCTCGACCAACGCGCCCGCCAGCCCGCTGCCGCGCCGCGACGCGTCGATGGCCAGGTGGCGCAGGTCGAACGCGCCCTCGAGCCAGGCCTCCGAGCGGCTCGCCCCCGGCGCCCACAGCGCGATGGTCCCCGTGATGCGGCCGTCTTCGTCGGCCACCCACACCTTCGCCACCGCGCGCTTCGCCTGCACGTCGCGCAGCTCGGCCCGGCGGCGCTCGGTCACCACCACCTCGGGCAGCTTGCGGGCGTACGTCTCGACGAAGGCGCGCACCAACAGCTCGCCCACCGCGGCGTCGTCGCCTGCCGTCGCCTCGCGAATCACTGGCAGCGCAGGCTGCCGTCGATCATGAAGCAGCGCGCGCTGTCGGGAAGCGGGGGTGGCGTCGAAGACGAAGAGCTCATCGTCGGCACGGGATAGCACGCTCCCGGCGCTTCGCAGCGGTGGGTGCTCGGGCAGGTGTTGCACCCCCGGCCGTCGTAGCCGCACGCCTCGTCGGTGTTACCGCCCAGGCACACGTCGCCCGCGCAGCACCCGGTGCAGTTGAGCGGCGAGCAGTGCTTCACCACCCCGCCGTTGCCGGTTCCGTCGAGCTCGAGCTGCGCCGCGGGCTCGAGGCAACCGGCCAGCAGGCCCCCCAGCGAGAGCATCACGGCGACCACCGCCGACCTGCTATGCGACCGTCTGGTGACCCCTCTACCCATCGACACGCTCCTGCCCAAGCTGGTGCAAGAGCTGCGCGCGGGCCAGGCCGCGGTGCTCGAGGCCCCTCCTGGTGCGGGCAAAACCACCCGGGTTCCGCCCGCGTTGCTCGACGCGGGGCTCGCCGGCGCAGGAGAGATCGTCGTGCTCCAGCCGCGGCGCCTCGCCACACGTGTGGCGGCGCTGCGGGTGGCCGAAGAGCGCGGTGAGCGCCTGGGTGAGACGGTCGGCTACCAGATCCGCTTCGAAGACGTGAGCGGCCCCAAGACCCGCATTCGCTTCCTCACCGAGGGTCTGCTCACCCGGCGGCTGGTCACCGATCCGACACTCAAGGGCGTGGGCGCGGTGCTGCTCGACGAGTTCCACGAGCGGCACATCGCCAGCGACCTCGCCTTGTCGCTGCTGCGCCGCCTGCAGCAGGGGCCCCGCCCCGACCTGAAGCTGTTGGTGATGTCGGCCACCCTCGATGCCGAAGCCGTCGCCACCTGGCTGGGAGGAGCGCCGCGCCTGCGCAGCGAGGGCCGCCGCTTCGAGCTCACCATCGAGCACCTGCCCGCCGACGACGATCGCTACCTCGATCAGCAGGTGCTGGGCGCGCTCAAGCGGCTCTTGCAGGCGCAGCTCGACGGCGACGTGCTGGTCTTCCTGCCCGGCGCCGCCGAGATTCGCCGCGCCGCCGAGGCTTGCGCCGACCTCGCCGCGCGACACGATCTCGAGCTGCACACCCTGCACGGAGACCTCTCGAGCGCCGAGCAAGATCGCGCCATCAAGCCCGGCAAGCGCCGCAAGGTGATCCTCTCCACCAACGTGGCCGAGACCTCGGTCACCATCGAGGGCGTGGCGGCGGTGATCGACTCGGGCCTCGCCCGCGTCGCCGCCCACTCGCCGTGGTCGGGGCTGCCCACCTTGAAGCTGCAGAAAATCTCCAAGGCCTCGGCCACCCAGCGCGCCGGCCGCGCCGGCCGCACCCGCGCCGGCACCGTGCTGCGCCTCTACACCCGCGGCGACTTCGAGCAGCGCCCGATGAACGACGTGCCCGAGATTCGCCGCGTCGACCTCGCCGACGCCGCCCTGGCGCTGCACGGCAGCGGCGTCACCTCGCTGCGCGACTTTCCCTTCTTCGAGGCGCCTCCCACCGCTTCTCTCGAGGCCGCCGACGCCCTGCTCCACCTGCTCGGCGCCGTCGACAAGAACGGCGCCACCACCGAGATCGGCCGGCGCCTGATGCGCTTCCCGGTTCACCCCCGCGTGGGCCGGCTGCTGCTCGAGGCCGAGCGCCGCGGCGTGGCCCAAGACGGCGCCTCGATCGCCGCCCTGCTCGGCGAGCGCTCGCTGTCGAGCGCGTCAGAGCGCGGCCCCGGGCGCGGCAAGCGCGACGTGCTGGCCGGCCCTTCAGACGTGCTCGAGCAACTCGACCGCTACCGCGAGGCCCAGGCGGTGGGCGCGCGCGGCGCCGGCGTCGACCCCGCCCGCTTCAACGCCGTCGACCGGGTGCAGAAGCAGCTGGCCCGCATGCTCGACGGCAGGCGCGAGGCCCCGAAAGACCGCGAAGAGGCGCTCATGCTCAGCGTGCTCGCCGGGTTCCCCGACCGGCTGGCCAAGCGTCGCCGCCCGCGCTCGCCCGAGCTGGTGCTGGCCGGCGGAGGCTCGGCCACCCTCGACGAGACCAGCGGGGTGCACGACGAAGAGCTGATGGTCGCGGTCGACGCCGAAGAGCGTCGCGGCGGCGTGTTCGTACGCGTGGCCTCGAAGGTCGAGCCCGAGTGGATTCTCGAGACCTCGCCTGACGCCCTCAGCGAGCTCGACGAGCTGCAGTGGAACGCGCAGAGCGGCCGCGTCGAGCGGGTCACCCGGCTGGCGGTCGGCAACGTGGTGCTCGAAGAGACCCGCAAGCCCGCCGAGCCCAACGAGGCCGCCGCCCGGGTGCTCGCCGGCGCCGCGCTCGCCGCCGGCCCCGAGCGCTTCGTCGACCCCGAGGCGCTCACCTCGCTGCGCACCCGCATCGAGCAGCTGCGCTCGGCCTACCCCGAGGCCCACTTCCCCGCGATGGACGACGCGTTCGTGCGCGCCGCCCTCGAAGAGCTGTGCGTGGGCCTGCGCACCTTCGACGAGATCCGCGAGGCGGGGCTGCTCAACGCGCTCAACAACAAGCTCACCGCCGAGCAGGCCCGGCTGCTCGCGCGCGAGGTGCCCGACCGCATCGTGCTCGCCGGCGGCCGCAGCGTGCGCATCAACTACGAGGCCGGCAAGCCGCCCTGGCTCGAGTCGCGGCTGCAAGACTTCTTCGGCGCTACCAAGGGGCCGACGGTGTGCGGCGGCCGTGTGCCGGTGGTGCTGCACCTGCTCGCCCCCAACCAGCGCGCAGTGCAGGTCAGCACCGATCTCGCCGGCTTCTGGCAGCGGCACTACCCGGCCATTCGCAGAGAGCTGATGCGCCAGTACCCCAAGCACGCCTGGCCCGAAGACCCGCTCACCGCGAAGCCGCCGCCGCCCAAGCCGCCGCGACCGCGGTAGGCCCCCGAGAATGAAGCTTGTCGCGGTCACCCGGCAGCAGTAGGGGTTAGCGCCATGAACCTCATCCAGAAAGCAGTGAGCGCGTTGGTGGTGTTTCCGGCTCTGGCGTACGCGGCGCCGATGGTGGTCGACCCGGCCCACTCTCAGGCCAAGTTCACCGTGAAACACCTGATGGTCAGTGACGTGAGCGGCACCCTCGGCAAGGTCTCCGGCAACGTCGAGCTCGACGAGAAAGACGCCGCCAAGAGCACCGTCGAGATCGGCATCGACGTCGACCCCCAGACCCAGGAGCCCAAGCGCGACGAGCACCTCAAGAGCCCCGACTTCTTCGACGTGCAGAAGTTTCCCAAGGCCACCTTCAAGTCCAAGAAGATCGCCAAGGCCGGTAAGGACAAGTTCAAGGTCACCGGCGACCTGACCCTGAAAGACGTCACCAAGGAAGTCACCCTCGACACCACCCTCTCGGCGCCCATCGAGAACCCCTTCAGCCACGCGCCCACCCGCGCCGTCGTCGCCACTGGCAAGATCAAGCGGTCGGACTTCGGCCTGAAGTGGAACATGCCGCTCGCCAACAACGGCCTGCTGGTCAGCGATGAAGTGCGAATCGAGTTCACCGCCGAGCTGACCCCGCCCAAGCCGCCCGAGGCCGAGAAGGCCCCCGCGAAGGAAGAGGCCAAGCCCGCCGCCTCCGACGCCGGCACCAAGGCCGCCGCTCCCGCTCCCGCGAAGAAGTAGGAAAATCCCCCTCTCCCTCGAGGGAGAGGGCCTGAGGTGAGGGGCGAGCAGGCAATCAACCCGTCCCCTACCCCGCGTCGCACCGAAGTCTCCGCCGCCGGCCTCCCACCTCAAAGGGAGCCGGCGGTTCTTTTTTGGGCAGGTCGCTGCTGGCGAACGCGGGCCCGGGCGCCCTGCAGTGAAACGGGGCGCCCGGAGCGACTTCGCGGAGCGCCTGAACGAGACCACCGACCTGCTGCCTTACGCGGTCAGCTTCGTTGTTGCCATCTTGCCCCGCGTGCGCGGCGCGCTCGTCGAGCCAGATGGTGAGCGGCGAAGCGATGTACACCGACGAGTACGTGCCGACCACGATGCCGACCAGCATCGCCGCGGCGAAGTCGAAGATCTCGCCCACCCCGAAGATCAGCAGGCCGACCAGCGAGAGCGCGGTCACGCCCGAGGTGAGAATGGTGCGCGACAGGGTGTCGTTCACCGCGATGTTGATGATCTCGGGCAGCGGCTTGCCCTTGAACCGCGCCATCTCTTCGCGAATGCGGTCGTAGATCACGATGGTGTCGTTGATCGAATAGCCGAGCACCGTGAGCAGCACCGCGATCGAGGTGAGGTTGAACTCGCGCCGCGTCACCAGGAAGTAGCCCGCGCACATCACCACGTCGTGAATCATCGCCACCAGCGCGCCCGGGCCGAACTTGAACTCGAAGCGGAACGCCACGTAGATGAGAATGAACAGCGCCGCGTAGAGCAGCGCCATGATGCCCTTGTTGCGCAGCTGCTTGCCGACCTGCGGGCCGACGTAGTCGACGCGCCGAACTTCGAAGTCCTTGCCCGGCAAGTTCGCGCGCAGCGCGCTCGACACCTTCAGCTCCATGCCGGCGAAGTGCACCTGGTAGTCGATCCCGCCACCCTGCGCCTCACCGACGCGCACCACGTCTTTCACGCCCACGCCCGAGGTCTCGATCGCCGCCTTCGCCTTGGCGAGCGCCTCTTTCTCGTTCTCCGCCGGGGGCAACGCCGCCGCCATGCGGAAGTTCAAGATGCCGTTGTCGAGGTCGGGCTTCTGCACGAACTTCACCTCGCCCAGCGAGCGCACCGCCTCTTCGGCCTTCTTCCCGCCCTCGGCGGTCAGCTGGGTGGTGCCGCCCATGCGCAGCAAGAACGACGCGTCGTCGTCCGAGCCGACCCGCTGCACGGTCAGATCGTGCAGCTCGCCCTTCTTGCCCGCCTCGCGCACCGTCTCGGCATCGACCGGCTGCTTGAACTTCACCTCGACCAGCGTGCCGCCGGCGAAGTCGACGCCCAGGTTGAACCCGAAGATGGCGATGCCGACGACGATGCCCAGGTTGAGGAGCGACGAGATCAGCAGCGCGATGCGCCGCTTGCTGATGAAGTCGATGTTCGTTCTGCCCTTGATGATCTGCATGGCTTCCCCTTCAGACCGAGACCGACTGCGCGTTACGGCCGTGTACCAGGTAGGTGCTGATCACCCGCGTCACCACGATCGAGGTGAACAGTGACGCCACGATGCCGATGATCAGCGAGGTGGCGAAACCGCGCACCGGCCCGGTGCCGGTCACGAACAACACCGCGCCGGCGATGAACGTGGTGACGTGCGCGTCGAAGATGGTCCAGAAGGCGCGGTCGTAGCCCTGGTCGACCGCGGTCTTCGCGGTCTTCCCCGCGGCCAGCTCTTCGCGCACGCGCTCGTTGATCAGCACGTTCGCGTCGACCGCGATGCCCAGCGTGAGCACGAAGCCGGCGATGCCCGGCAGGGTCAGCGTCGCCGAGAACAGCGACAGGCCGGCCAGAATCAGCGCCGCGTTGAGAATCAGCGCCACGTCGGCCACCAGGCCCGACACCTTGTAATAGAGCGCCATGAACAGCACCACCAGGCCCAGGCCGACGAGCGCGGCCAGCGCGCCGCGGCGAATCAGCTCGTCGCCCAGCGACGCCTCGACCCGGCGAACCTCGCCCACCGTCACCGGCGCCGGCAGCGCGCCCGCCTTGAGCACCAGCGCCAGCGTCTGCGCCTCTTCCATGCGCTGATCGCCGTTCTTGTCGAGCGAGCGGCCCAGGGTGATGCGGCAGTTGCCGTTGGGGATCTTCTCGTTGATGTGCGGCGCCGAGTGCACGTTGTCGTCGAGCACGATCGCCATGCGGTGGCCCACGTTCTTCTCGGTCAGGTCGCCGAACTCGCGGCCGCCCTGCGCGTCGAAGGTCACGTTGACCTCGGGGTCGTTGCTCTGCTGGCTGCGGCTCGCGTACGCGTCGACCAGGCTCTCACCGGTCAGCGGCACCACCTTCTCCACCAGGTACGTACGGTAGGCGTTGCACTTCTCTTTCTTGCCGCCCTCTTCGATGCACTCCAGCAGCACCTGCCGGCCCTCGGGCTCCTTGCCCTTCACGTAGGCCAGCATCGCCTCGCGGTCGGGGCCCTCGAGCGTGGGGTACCCCGCGTACGAGCCCAGCTTGATGCCCGACGCCGCGTCCGGCGGGTTCGCCTTGTAGTGGTCGGTGAAGAACGACGAGGTGTCGTCGACCATGCGGAACTCGAGCTGCGCGGTCGTGCCGATCAGCTCCTTGGCCTGCTCGGGGTCCTGCGCGCCCGGCAGCGAGATCTGAATCGAGTCGTTGCCCAGCTTGCGCACGTCGACCTCGCTCACGCCCCACTTGTCGATGCGCTTGCGAATCACCAGCATCGCCTGCTCGACCGCCTCTTCCTTGAAGCGGCTGATCTGGGTGTCCACCAGCTGCAGGGTGAGCGACGCCCCATCACGCTTCACCTTGGTGAAGTCTTCGAAGGTCGACAGCACGTCCTTCTCGATGGCGTCCATCGTGCCGGGGTCTTTCGCCACCAGGGTGACTTCGCGCACCTCGGGGTTGGTGGTGAGGGTGACCTCGCCCAGCTTCTTGTCCTTCACGTAGTTGGCGATCTGCGCGCCGCGCCGCTCGCTGCGCTTCATCAGCGCGGTGTCGGTGTCGACCCGCATCACCATGTGAATGCCGCCCTGCAGGTCGAGACCCAGCGAGAGACGGAAGCGGGCGTCAGGCGCCCAGCCCGGCAGAATCGCCTGCAGCTTCTTCACGTTGTTGCGGTCAGCCCGGTCGAGCTTGAAGAACGAGTAGTACGTCGGCACCAGGAACCACGCGCACCCCAACGCCACCGCCAACACCAGCACCAGCCGCGTCCACCAGTTGCGGTCCATTACTTCTCCTCCTTCTCTTTGGCCGGTTCTTCGGCCTTCGCCACCACCGGCTCGTCGGCGAACTTGCCCTGAATGCTCGATTTGAGGACCCGCAGCTTCAGCGACGCCGCGACCTCGAGCGTCACCACCTTGTCCTGAACGTTGATGATCTTCCCCAGCACGCCGGCCTGGGTGATCACCTCGTCACCCTTCTTGAGCTGCGACATCAGGCTCTGCTGATCGCGCACCTGCTTCTGCTGCGGCCGCAGAATCAGCAGGTAGACCATCACTCCAAAGAAGGCGAGGCCGGGGATCAGAAATTGGCTGCCGCCTGCCTGCGCCTGCGCCAGCAACAAGAGATGACTCATGGGGTCTGGGCGCTTACCAGCCACTGTCTGTGTGGGCAAGCTGTGCTATGGGCCGCAGCCCCATGAAAAAGACGCTCTGGTCGCTGCTGCTCGCGGTCTCCTTTGCGCTGTCTTGCCAGGGCACCACGCTCGGCAACGCCTGCACCGTCGACAGCGAGTGCGAGTACGGCCAGAGCTGCTTCCTCACCGGCTTCCCCGGCGGCTTCTGCACCCGCGGCTGCACCCGCGCCGGCGGCCCCAACGAGTGCCCCGGCCGCGCCGTCTGCTCGTCGACCTCGACCCAGAACGGCACCCTGTTCTGCACCACCGCCTGCAACGACGACAACGACTGCCGCGGCGGCCAGTACACCTGCGGCGAAATCGCCGGCACCACCCTCAAAGCCTGCCGCCCGTAAGCCGGGCAGGGCCCCCTGCCCTCGAGCCAGCCTCCCCTGACCCGGGGAACCCTGCCGGGGCCAGCGGAGCGCACCAGACCTCGCCTGCCCGAACCCGCCCTCAGACCTGCCGCGCCCGAAACTCCCTCAAGAACTCCCCATACCGGTCCTGCTCGATCGCCGCCCGCGCGTCGTCCACCAGGTGCAGGAAGTAGTGCAGGTTGTGCAGCGAGTTGAGGCGCATCGCCACCAGCTCCTGCGCTACGAACAGGTGCCGCAAGTACGCCCGCGAGAACGTCCGGCAGGTGTAGCAGCTGCACTTCGGGTCGACCGGCCCCTCGTCCTCGATGTACTTCGCGTTCTTGATCTGCACCTTGCCTTGCGAAGTGAACAGCTGCCCATGCCGCGCCGTACGGGTCGGCAGCACGCAGTCGAACATGTCGACGCCCGCCCCGATGCAGGTGACCAGGTCGATGGGCGTGCCCACCCCCATCAGGTAGCGCGGCTTGTCTTTCGGTAGGAGCGGCGCCGAGAAACCCACCCCCGCGTGCATCGCCTCGGGCGTTTCTCCGACCGCGTAGCCGCCCAGCGCGAACCCGGGCAGGTCGTGCGCGCACACCTCTTCGCTGTGCCGCCGCCGCAGGTCTTCGTGCATACCGCCCTGCACGATGCCGAACAGCGCCGACGGGCCCTCTGGCCGCCACGCCTTCACGCAGCGCGCCAGCCAGCGGGTGGTGCGGTCGAGCGACTGCTCCAGGTACGCCCGCTCCGACTGCGACGGAGGGCACTCGTCGAACGCCATGATCACGTCCGCCCCCAGCGCCTGCTGAATCTCCATCGAGCGCTCGGGAGACAGCATGTGCTTCGACCCGTCGAGGTGCGACTGAAACGCCACGCCCTCTTCCGAGATCTTCCGCGCCTGCGCCAGCGAGTAGACCTGAAAGCCGCCCGAGTCGGTGAGCATCGGGCGCTCCCACGCGATGAACTTGTGCAGCCCGCCCAGCTTCGCCACCAGCTTCTCGGTGGGCCGCAGCATCAGGTGGTACGTGTTTCCCAGAATGATCTGCGCCCCCAGCGCGCGCAGATCGTCAGGGGCCACCGCCTTCACACTTCCCTGCGTGCCCACCGGCATGAACACCGGCGTCTCGATCACCCCGTGCGGAGTGTGCAGGCGCCCGCGCCGCGCTCCGGTCTCCGCATCGACGTGCAACAGCTCGTACCGAATCACTTCAGCGCCTCTCTAGCCGATGAACATCGCGTCGCCGTAGCTGAAGAAGCGGTACCGCTGTGCCACGGCTTGCGCGTACGCGGCGAGCATCTTCTCTCGCCCCATGAACGCCGCTACCAGCATCAACAGCGTCGACCGCGGCAGGTGAAAGTTGGTGAGCAGCCCGTCGACCACCTGAAACTCGTAGCCCGGCCTGATGAACAGCCGCGTGTCGAGCTCGCCACACTTGATGCCGGCCGCGGCGAAGGTCTCGAGGGTGCGCACCACGGTGGTGCCCACCGCGATCACCCGCCGGGCGTCCTGAATCGCGTCGTACGTCTCCATCGGCAGCACGCACCGCTCCGAGTGCATCTTGTGACCCGCGATGTCGCCGTCGCGCACCGGTAGAAACGTGCCCGGCCCCACGTCGAGCGTGACGGTGGCCCGCTTCACCCCGCGCGCCGCGAGCGCCTCGAGCACCTCGGGCGTGAAGTGCAGCCCCGCGGTCGGAGCCGCCACCGAGCCCGGCACGCTCGCGAACACCGTCTGGTACCGCTCGGCGTCGGCGGGGTCGGCCGGGCGGGTGATGTACGGCGGCAGCGGCAGCTCTCCGTGCCGGGTCGGGTCGCCGTCGAACTGCACCAGGTACTCTCCGCCGCCGCGCACCTCGGCGATGGTGGCCGTGAGCCCCCCCGCCACTTCGACCACCGTGCCCAGCTTCAGCGCCTTGGCCGCCTGGCCCAGGCACGCCCACGCTTGCCCCTCGGGCCGCACCAGCAAGAGCTCGACCTTGCCACCGGTGCCCTGCTTCTGACCGAAGAGCCGGGCGGGAATCACCCGCGTGTCGTTGACCACCAACAGGTCGCCGGGCCCCAGCAGCGTGGGAAGCTCCGAGAACGTGCGGTGGGTCACCGCCCCGCTCTCACGGTCGACCTGCATCAGCCGCGAAGCGTCGCGCCGGTCGAGCGCCCGCTGGGCGATCAGCTCTTCCGGCAGCGGGGAGTCGCACTCTTCAATCTGCATCGAGCACTGAAGCGCTCAATACAGCGTCTGAAGCTCGGTCCCAACGTAGTAGTGCGAGAGGATCTCCCGAAACTTGAGCCCCTGGTCGGCGAGCACCTTGGCCCCCCACTGGCACATGCCCGCGCCGTGGCCGAAGCCGTGGCCCGAGAGTGTGCCCCCGCGCACGTCGAACCACAGGCTCTTGAGCTTCATGTAGCCGACGCGCTCGCGAAAGGTCACCGCGTCCATCGCCTTGCCGTCGTACTGCACCCGCGTGGCCCGCCCGGTCGCGCTCCGCGAGAGCACCTCGACCCGCTTGCCCAGCTCGAGCGACCACTCGGCCTGCGGCAGCTTCGCGCACGGGCAGCTCACCGGCTTGAGGTACGGCAGGTCGCGGCCCAGCGCCTCGACTCCGTTCTCGGTCTTCCCCCCGCACGAGGCGTGGAAGTAGGCCTCGACCGGCTGCAGTTGGTAGGTCAGCACCATGCCGCGGGTGGCCTCGACCGCCTCGCGGGTGCGCGCATCTTCGCTGGCCAGCCCACCGTAGACCTGGCTGATGACGCTCGAGCCCAGATGAAACGGCTGGCCGTACTGCTCGAGCTTCTTGTGCAGCGCATAGGTGCGCGCCGCGATCGCCTGGGCCTTGAGTGCCTCGAGCGGAAACGACTTCGGCATCTCGCTGCCCAGCACCCCGGCCAGGTAATCCTCCAGCGCGAGCACGTTCACCAGCTGCACGCCGTCTCGCCCCACCAGGGCCACCACGTCGCCGCGCACCTTGGTCCCGTTGACCTCGATCGCTCCCCCGTTGCGAAAGCGCACCGCCGACCCGCCCACCACCGCGCCGTCGATCAACAGGTCGCGGCCGCGCCGGCTCACCGTCACGTCGGGGCCGGGCAGGGCCGAGAACACCCCGTCCTCTTCGTCGTCGCCGCGCAGCAGCGCCTGCCCCGCCACGTGCGCCAGCTTCACCTCCGAGCCGATGGCGATGCGCATCGTCTCGGTCGCGCCCGACCGCTGGGCCACCAGCATCACTGCCATCGCGATCGCGCCTCGCACCATGGTGCGCGAAGTGTAGGCTCGGCCTCGCACCCCGCAAGAACATGACCCCCGCCGAGCTTCACGCAGCCCTCGCGAAGGTCCACCCGCGCTCGGCGGCTGTGCTCTCGCATCGCCTGCTCGACGCGCGCACCCGCGAAGCCTGCGCGGGGCTCTACGGCCTCGAGCTCCAGCAGTGGGACGTGCTGTTCCTGCGCTCGGCGCACGACTTCGAGCGCGCCCTGGGGCGCTCTCCCTCGACCCTCGACGAGCCTGGCTCCGCCGCCGCGCTCGCCGCGTCGCTGCCCCCCGAGCTCTCGGCCCTCGAGGCCCACCGCGACCAGGTGAAGGCGCTCATTCACCAGGCCCACCTCGACTACGAGGGCTCGCCGGCGTTCAGCGTCGAGACCTGGCTGCGCCGCATCGCCATCGTGCTGATTCTCGCGCTCACCGCATACTTCTACTGGCGCGAAGAGCAGACCAAGAAGCCGGTGCCCTACGCGCCCTACCTGACCCAGCCGCGTCCCAAGCAGCCCTAGCAAGGTTGCAATGCCGGGCCGGCGGGCTATGCATCCGCCCATGCTCCGCCTCGTCACCGGCTTCGCTTGCTTGTTCGTCCTCGCTGGGTGCCCGAAGAACGTGCCCGACAACGTCGCCGGCTCCGAAGACGAGCAGATGGACCACTACGGCGCCCAGCTCGAAGAGGCGCGCACCCGCTCGTCGCAAGACATGAAGTGCGACGACTGGTGCAGCATGAAGAGCACCGTCTGCGACACCTCGGCCAAGGTGTGCGACCTGGCCGGCAAGAAGGCCGAGCGGGCCGACTTCCAGTCGAAGTGCGTAGCGTCGCAGGAAGACTGCGCCCACTTCACCGACAGCTGCTCCAGCTGCAAGAAGTAGTTAACATCGGGGCATGCTCGCCTTCGCCGCGCTGCTCCTGGCGCTCGCCGCCGATGATCTCACGCCCGAGAAGGCGGCCAAGGTGCAGAAAGATCGCGACGCGGCGATGGCCGAGGTCGCCAAGAAGTACGGCAACAAGAAGTCCTCCGAGCTGAGCTCCGACGAGCGCCGCGAGATGATTCGCGACCAGCGCGAAGCCGAGTCGGCGGTGCTCGAGAAGAACAACGTCGACGGCAAAGAGCTCGCCCGCTACGAGGCCAAGATGAGCCTCGACGATCGCGCCGCCACCCGCGCCGAGCGCGACCGTCTCGACAAGAAAGAGCAGAACGAGAAGAAGGCCGCCGAGCAGAAGCAGCAGCAGGCCCAGCAGCCCCAAGAGGTTCAGGTGCAGCGCGGCTTCAGCGACGACCACCCCGTCACCCTCGAAGAGAAGCCCGCCGCCGCGGGTCAGCCCACCGTCGAGAGAGGCCTCCCCCCCGAGGCCGTCGACGACCAGAACGCCGCCTCCGGCAGCAGCGCGCCCGCCGCGCCACCCGAGGTCGCTCCGCCTCCCGCCAAGAAGAGCCACGGCAAGAAGTAGCTTCGACCCCTTGCGACGCGGGGCACGAACGGGCGCCCCTCAGCTCGCTGCAATGAAGCCGCCGCGCTGCTGCTCCGGGCCTCGACCCGCACACCCGCCCCCCCACGAAAGCCCTCGGCCGCTGCCGCTCCCCGCCAGGCGTTCACGTCCCACGCCCTCAAATTCGTGAACGTGAACGTACGTGAACGTGAACGGCTGTTGAGCGGCCTCGGGGGCGTGACGGTGGCACTGCCCCCGCGAGCCCCCAAAGGCGCTTCAGGCGCCGCGCTGCGCCCAGACCTCGTCGTAGGGGCACACGCAGTCGGTCTCTTTCGGCTCGGGGTAGACGTACCGCTCGCCCTTGTAGCTGCGCAGCACCGTCTGGCCTTCGCCCCGCTCCACCACGTAGTCGGGCTGCAGCGTCACCTTCCCACCGCCGCCCGGCAGGTCGACGGCCAGGTGCGGCACCGCGAGCCCGGTGGTGTGCCCCCTCAGCTGCTCGAGAATCTTCACCCCTTCAGCCAGCGGCGTGCGGAAGTGCTCGCAGCCCTCCGCCACGTCCATCTGGTGCAGGTAGTACGGCCGCACCCGCATCTTCAGACACGCGTGCGAGAGCTCCTTGATGATGCGCGCCGACGAGTTGACCCGCCGCATCAGCACCGCCTGGTTCTCCACCGGCACCCCGTGATCCACCAGCCGCTCGCACGCCGCGCGCGCCTCCGAGGTGATCTCCTTGGGGTGGTTGAAGTGCGTCACCACGAACAGCGGAGCGAACGAGCGCAGCAGCTTCGCCAGCGCCTCGTCGACCCGCATCGGCAGGCACACCGGCACCCGCGTGCCGATGCGAATCATCTCGACGTGCGGTATCGCCCGCAGCGCGGCCAGCAGCTCACCCAGCCGCGAGTCGGCCAGCATCAGCGGGTCGCCTCCCGAGATCAGCACGTCGCGCACCTCGGGGTGCGTCCGCACGTACTCCACCCCCTCTTTGAGCGCCGCCCGCGACAGCTCGGCTTCTCCCCCCGCGGTGATGCGCCGCCGCGTGCAGTGCCGGCAGTAGACGCTGCACGAGTCGACCGCCAGAAACAGCACCCGGTCGGGGTACTTGTGCACGATTGCCTCGACCGGCCGAAAGCGCTCTTCCCCGAGCGGGTCGCGCAATTCTCCGGCCCGAACCCTGGCCTCGGCCTTCACCGGTATCGCCTGCATCCGCACCGGGCAGAACGGGTGCGCCTTGTCGATCAGCGACAGGTAGTAGGGCGTGATGCCGAGGCGAAAGATCTCCGCCGTCTCGACGCAGCCCGCCCGCTCGTCATCGGTGAGCGCCACCGCGCGCTCGAGCTCGGCGAGCGAGCGCACCGCGTTGCGCAGCTGCCAGCGCCAGTCTCCCCACGCTTCGTTCACGGCGAGGCCTTCAAGAGCTTGAGCTCTTCCTCCACCAGCGCGACCTGCGGCTTGGAGATCTTCTGCGCGATCGGCTCCATCACCGGAGCCGGCACCCACCGCAGCGCCGCCGAGCTCACCGCGTGCACCGTCGGCCACGAAATGCGCCGCGCGCCCTTGAGAATCGCCCGGCAGTACTTCTCGACCGCGACCTCGGTCGAGGCACGAAATGGCATCGGCGCACGCCCCTCGATGCGGTCGGTCATCTCGCTCTTCACGAACCCCGGCTCGATGCAGGTGACCTTGACCCCGGTGCCGTAGACGTCGATCGAGAGGCTCTGCAGGAAGATCGACAGAAACGCCTTCGAGCCGTTGTACGACGAGTAGGCGCCCAGGCCGGTGTACCCGGCCACGCTGCTCACCCCCGCCACGTGGCCGTGGCCTCGCTCGAGCATGCGGGGCAGCACCGCGGTCAGGGTCGCCGCAGCCCCCATCACGTTGGTGCGCAGCACCGTCTCGACCCGCGCCCAATCGGAAAGGTGCGCCGGGGTCGGCCCGCCCACGCCCGCATTCGCCACCACCAGATCCAACCCGCCGCACTCCAAGTCGATCTGCTGAATCGCCGCCACCGTCTCGGCCTCGCGCGACACGTCCATCGCTACCGGCCGAATGCGGCCTTCACCCTGCGCCGCGAGCTCGTCCAGGTTCTTGGTGCGCCGCGCGGTCGCCCAGACCGTCGCGCCACGCTTCGCCCACCACAGCGCCATGCCGCGGCCGATGCCGCTCGACGCGCCCGTGATGAGCACCTTCTCGTATTTCATGCGTCTCCCCTACCCCAGAGCGAGACGCCGAGTCGACTGACCGCCGGGTGCTGCAGGGTGCCGTAGCCGCTCACTTCGACGTGGGGCGGCTCGCAGTCGCCGCCTGCTCGAGCTGCGCCGCGATCGCGTGCGCCGCGGCGACGGCCTCGCGCTCACTGAGATCTTCGAGCAGCACCACCCGCTCCCGCCAGGGCTTCACCGCCGCGCACACCCACCAGCTCGCGCCCCGGCGCGCGCTCTGGGGCCGAGTCGACGTCGACGGCATCGCGAAGACCGCCTCGATCTCTCCCGCCGCGGCGCGCTTCTCCCAGCGCCGAGCCGCCCCGCTGGCCAACGACGCCTGCCCGAGCACCGCCCTGCACTGCCCACACCGACCGTCAGAGAGCGCCGCGCCGCAGTTCAGACAGCTCAAGCCCGGGCGCCGGGCTTCGCCGCGGCCTGCTCTCGCCACCACTTCTGCCCCGACTCGGGCAGGGTATGAATCGGGTCGAAGTACTCGTACTTGCGGGTCAGCGCCTCGGGGTCCTTCTCTTCGATGCCGGTGCGGTAGTTCTTCGTCCAGTAGCTGATGCCCTTCTCGTGGTCGTAGTCGGCGATCTGGTGCACCCAGCGCTTGCCCACGTAGGGCACGTCACAGACGATGCGCGGCGTCGCGAACCCGGGCAGGTACCCCATGATGTCGTGCTGCAGCCGCTGCGCCTCCGACACCGCGACCCGCCAGTGCTCGGCGTTGGGAATCATGTCGCACATGTAGAAGTAGTACGGGAGGATCTTGGCGTGATCGAGCAGCATGAATGACAGCTCGAGCAGATCTTTCGAGGTCGCGTTCACGCCCTGCAGCAACACGCCCTGGTTGCGCACGTCGCGAAACCCCACCTCGAAGAGCTTCTTCGCCGCACGCCCCAGCAGCGGGGTCACCTGGTTGGCGTTGTTGACGTGCGTATGCACCGCCAGGTCGACGTTGCGTTCGAACGCCTTCTTCGCCAGCCGCTCCATCGCCCGCACCACGTTGTCCTGCAAGAAGTGCTGGGGAATGCCCATCAGCCCCTTCGAGGCGAGGCGAATGTCGCGAATGTTCTCGATGTCCAGCAGCGCGCTGACGAACGGCTCGAGCTGCTGAATCGGCACGTTGGCGATGTCGCCCCCCGACACCACCACGTCGCGAATGTACGGAGTCTTCCGCAGGTACTCGAGAATCTGCGCCCAGCGCTCGGGCTGCGGGGTGTGAAACTTGAGCTTGTCGACGCCCGGCACGTCGTTGCCCACCAGATCCATTCGCGTGCAGTGGCCGCAGTACTGCGGGCACGTCGACAGCAGCTCGGCCAGCACCTTGGTGGGGTACCGGTGGGTCAGGCCCTCGACCTTCCACATCTCGGCTTCGTGGAGCGAGTCGCGCGACGACTTGGGGTGGCTCGGCCAGTCGGTGCGGCGATCATCGAACGCCGGCAGCATGTAGCGCCGCAGCGGGTCGCTCCACAGATCTGCCGTGTTCATGGTGTTGATCATGTGCGGCGTCACCAACAGCGACATGGTGGCCCGCTCGCGCTGGTCGCGGTCGATCGACAGCGTTAGCGCATCGGGCAACAGGTCGCCCAGCGCCGCTTTCAGCTCCTTGAGGTTCTTGACCGTGTGCTTGCGCTGCCACAGCGCGCTCTCCCAGTCGGCCTTCGACACGCCCCGATAGCCGGGTATGCGCGTCCAGTCAGGCTCGAGAAACTGCCGCTCCAGCGGGTAGACGAATGGCTGGTGCGCAGAGGTCATCGCGGCGCGCTGCGGAGCGCTGCCGGGGGCCGACGAGGGGTTCAGCATGCCCTCTAGATAACACGCTGGGCTTCAGTCGAACGTCTTGCCGGTCAGCTTCGCGACCTCTTCCTCGGTCACGTCGATGTCGAACGGCCCGATGGTCTTCCCGTTCAGCTTGAAGGTCACCTTGTGCTTCCCCAGCGGCAGCTCGATCGCCTTCGAGAGCGAGATCGGGGTCTTCTCACCGGTGTTCTTGCCGTCGACCCACACCTCGGCGCCCAGCGGCTTGGTCGCGCACGCGAACTTGCCCTTCGCCGCCTTGCCACCCTTCTTCGCCGGCTGCGCAGCGGCGGCGGTCTCTTTGGGAGCCTCTTCCTTCTTCGGCGGCTCTTCTTTCTTGGGTGCAGGCGCCTTCTCGACCGGCTTTGCTGCTTCCTTCGGCGGCTCTTCTTTCTTTGGAGCGGGCGCCGGCTTCTCGGCCGGCTTCGCAGCTTCCTTGGGCGGGTCCTTCGGCTTCTCCGCGACCGGCTTGGTCTCCTTGGGAGCCGGGCCCTCTTCCCGGACCATCGTCAGGCCCTGCTCCAACGTCTCCAGCTTGTTGGGGTTGTCGATCAGCAGGTTGATGGTGCGGAACCCCGGCTTCGACGCGACCACCTTGTGCTGCTTGTCGAAGGCCAGGCCCGGCACCTTGAGGTCAGGCGTCTTGCCCACCCGCTTGCCGTCCAGCAGCACCTCGACTCCCGCCTCCTCGGAGTTGAAGGCCACCGTGTACGACGTGGCGGCCGCCGGCGGCTTCGCCTCGGCTGGTTTGGTCTCGGCCGGCTTGCCCTCGGCCGCCTTCGCGGGTTCTGCCGCCTTCGGGGCCGGCTCGGCCTTGGTCGGTTCTCCGGGCTTGCCTGCCTCAGCCGGCTTCGCCGGCGCGACCTTCTCGCCCGACTTGCCCTCGGGCGGCCTGGCGTCTGCCGTCTTGGCGGGCTCGGCCGCCCTGGGGCTCGGCTCGGGGCGGCTGGGGCCCACCGGCTTCAACTTGATGAGCAGCGGCCGGGTCTCCCCCGCGCCGATGTGCACCGGCTGGCGAGCGCTCTCCAGCCCCTTGGAGCTGGGTATCACCTCGATGGTGTAGTCACCCGGGTCGAGCGAGATGGCCTTCTCGCCGTCGTAGGTCTTGCCCGGAGGCGTCACCTTCACCGAGAACTGGCCGCCCGGCGTACCGTCGGGAGCAGCGATGCGCACGTAGAGCTGGCCGGGGTTACTGCCCAGCATCATCACCGCCACCACCGCCAGCACCGCGATGAGCAGCACCGTGACCCCGCCGCCGATGATCGCCACCTTCTTCTGCTGGGCGGTCATCGCGCGTTTGTTCAATGACGGGCGCGCGCTGGTGGGCAGGTCGACCTCGGGGTCGATTTCGCTGCCGGTGGGGTCCTCCTCGAGAGCATCGGCTTCGCCGTCGGTGCGGTCGTACGGCTCCTCGTCGCCCGACGCGGCCGGGTCGTCCGACCGCCCGTCATCGTCGTCCGCGTTCGCCTTCATCACCCGAGTGTCGCCACCGGGGGGCTCTCCATCGACGTCTTCGGCCGGCCTGGCCAGGGGCGAAGGCCCCACCACCGTGGCGCCCGAGTACTGCACCGCGTCGCCGATCACGATTTTCGGCCGGTTACCGCCGCTGGGGCTCTTGGTGCGCTGGGGCGGCTCGGGCTTCACCGACGCAGTGCCGGTGATGTCGTCGACGTCTTCTCCCGCGCGCTTGAGGTTCGCCGGCACGAACCCCGTCTTCTCCAGCGGCCGCAGGTCGTTCGAGCTGTTGAGCTCGCTCGTGGTATCGAAGGGGGCCGCCTGCTCCGAGGTGCGCCCGTTGGCCGGCTCCAGCTGGGTGGGCCGCTGGTGTGCGGCCGAGGCGCGCATGCGCCGTACCGGCTGAGGAGCCATGGTCTTGTCGAGGTCGACCGGAGGCTGGTCGCGCCCGGCCGAAGTCACCGGGGCATTGCCGGTCACCGCATCGGTGGCCAGTGAGGCGCTGTCGGTCGAGCCGACGGTCGGCAGGTTGCCGATCATCGTCTTCATGTCGGCGTCGACGATCTGGGTGCGGTCTCCAGGGCCGTCCATGTCGGCGAGCTCGTCCGCGGACGGGGGAGGCACGCTGACGCTCGCGTTCTGCAGCCCGGTCGCCACCGCGCCATTGCCCGACGCGGCTGACACCGTGGGCGACCCGCGCGAAGGGCGCAGCGTCGAGGTCGGGTTGCCGGTGAGCGCAGGGGCGGTGACCGCCGGGCTGGGGGCCCTCTTGCGGCCCTTGTCGTGGGTTGCGGTGATGCCGGAGCTCTCGATCTGCTCGGGGCGATCGATGTTCGCGAACCGCTCCATCTTCTCGGTCTCGCGCATCAGATCTTCCGCGAACGCCTCTTTCATGAACTGGGAGAGGTGCTTCGCCGAGTAGATGGCATCGCCGGCGAGCAGGAACCGCATCAGGTCTTCCTGCAGGTCGCTGGCCCATTGGTAGCGATCTTCCGCTTCCCGAGTCAGCGCCTTCAACACCACCTTCTCGAGCCCGGCGGGAATGTTGGGGTTGAATTGGCGGGGCGAGGCCACCTCGGCGTTGCGCACCTTCTCCAGGGTAGAGAAGTCGCTCTCGCCCACGAACAGCTTCTCGCCGGTCAGCATCTCGTAGAGAATCACCCCCACCGCGAACACGTCGCTGCGGCGGTCGATGGGCAGCCCCCGCACCTGCTCGGGGCTCATGTAGCCGAACTTGCCCTTCAAGATGCCGGCCTGGGTCTTCTGGCTCCGGTTCGCCGCCTTCGCGATGCCGAAGTCGATGATCTTCACCTCGCCCTCGTAGCTGCAGAGGATGTTCTGGGGCGAGACGTCCCGGTGGATGATCGACAGCTCCTGCCCGCGGGCGTCCTTCTTGCGGTGGGCGTAGTCGAGCCCCTCGCAGATCTTGCTTGCGACGTACACCGCCTGCGCGGTGGGCATGATCTCTTTGCGCCGCCGGTACCGCTCGAGAATCGTGCGCAGGTCGCGCCCGCTCACGTACTCCATCGCGATGAAGTAGGCGTCGTCGTGCTTCCCCAGCTCGTGAATGTGCACGATGTTCGCGTGATTCAGCTGAACGCTGATCCGCGCCTCATCGATGAACATCGTGATGAACTCTTCATCCTCCGCCATGGTGGGGAGAATCTTCTTGATCGCCAGAATGCGCTCGAAGCCCTCGACTCCGAACGCTTTCGCGATGAACACCTCGGCCATACCGCCGACGTTGACGCGCTCGAGCAGCAGGTACTTGCCGAAGATGGTTGGTTTACGCATCGGAGGCACCCTGAAAGCACGTACTTTCAGGCAGATCGAAGAACACCGAGAGCTTAGTGCGGGTAGGTTCGATCAGCAACGCGCCCGACCAGGTGGGAGTTCCTGCTCCCCGGTTGAACCCCATTGTCTTCAGCGTGCAGAGCGCGCCTCGCGCCTGCGCCCGCTCGGCCTTCACCATCGACGAATGCGCCTTCCACATCGAACGAGTACTCGACCACCGGCCAGGCTCGCGGCCAAACCCCAGAAACACGAAACCCCGACCGCCACTGAAGGCGATCGGGGTTTCACTTCAAAAAAAGATCCGGCAGCGACCTACTCTCCCACGCGGTTTCCCGCGGAGTACCATCGGCTCTGGTGGGCTTAACTTCCGTGTTCGGGATGGGAACGGGTGTGACCCCACCGATATAGCCACCGGAAAATCGTTAGAAATCGTGCATACGAAGGGAGGAAATTGAAGAAGCACACCAACTCAATGCTTTGAAACAAAGTTCTCAGCGACTCGAGTCTGAGCTGTCTAATCTAGACAGAGCTCAGGATCTCGGCCTCGGCCGATAGCCCCAACTCAAAAAAGTTTGAGGCAAAGTAAGCCTCACGACCAATTAGTACCGGTTAGCTGAACGTGTTGCTGCGCTTACACACCCGGCCTATCAACGTCGTAGTCTACGACGGGTCTTCAGGGGGTTGCCCCCGGGAGGCCAATTCTTGAGGTCGGTTTCCCGCTTAGATGCTTTCAGCGGTTATCCAATCGACACATGGCTACCCAGCGATGCCACTGGCGTGACAACTGGTACACCAGAGGTGTCTCCAACCCGGTCCTCTCGTACTAAGGTCAGAGCCTCTCAAGCCTCCTACGCCCACGGAAGATAGGGACCAAACTGTCTCACGACGTTTTGAACCCAGCTCGCGTACCGCTTTAATTGGCGAACAGCCAAACCCTTGGGACCTGCTCCAGCCCCAGGATGCGATGAGCCGACATCGAGGTGCCAAACCTCCTCGTCGATGTGAACTCTTGGAGGAGATAAGCCTGTTATCCCCGGAGTACCTTTTATCCGTTGAGCGATGGCCCTTCCATTCAGAACCACCGGATCACTATGACCTGCTTTCGCACCTGCTCGACCCGTCGGTCTTGCAGTCAAGCTCCCTTATGCCATTGCACTCGACGCCTGGTTTCCAATCAGGCTGAGGGAACCATCGCGCGCCTCCGTTACTCTTTGGGAGGCGACCGCCCCAGTCAAACTACCCACCAGACAGTGTCCCGGTTCCCGATGAGGGGACGCGGTTAGACACCAGAAATCAACAGGGTGGTATTTCACTTTTGCCTCCACTGAACCTAGCGGCCCAGCTTCAAAGGCTCCCACCTATGCTACACAGCCAATCCCTAGTGTCACTGTCAAGTTGTAGTAAAGGTTCACGGGGTCTTTCCGTCTTTCCGCGGGTAAACTGCATCGGCACAGCTATTTCAATTTCGCCGAGTCCCTCTCCGAGACAGTGGGGAAGTCGTTACTCCATTCGTGCAGGTCGGAACTTACCCGACAAGGAATTTCGCTACCTTAGGACCGTTATAGTTACGGCCGCCGTTTACTGGGGCTTCGGATCACCGCTTCGCTTGCGCTGACGGATCCCCTTAACCTTCCAGCACCGGGCAGGAGTCAGACCCTATACGTCGGCTTCTCGCCTTCGCAGAGTCCTGTGTTTTTGGTAAACAGTCGCTACCGCCTATTCTTTGCAACCCAAATCGGCTTCGTCTGTACGACTACACCTACCTTGGGCACACCTTCTTCCGAAGTTACGGTGTCAATTTGCCTAGTTCCTTGGAGGAGAGTTCTCTCAGGCGCCTTAGGATATTCTCCTCACCCACCTGTGTCGGTTTACGGTACGGATACCCTGCAGACTCCCCACGAAGTTTTTCTTGGAAGCGTGGTATCGGCTGCTTCGCGCTGACGCGCTCGCATTCAGCTCTCGGAGATAACTGCCCCGCCTTTTTATCGTACGAGGCACTCCTACAACCTTAGACCGGTACGACCACCACCCGGCCAGCTTAACCTTCTCCGTCGCTCCATGGTTCGACGACTGCAAGACAGCGCAGGAATATTAACCTGCTTCCCATCATCTACGCCTTTCGGCCTCGACTTAGGACCCGGCTAACCCTGGGAAGATTAACTTGACCCAGGAAACCTTAGGCTTACGGCGGGGATGTTTCTCACATCCCTTATCGCTACTCATTTCGGCATCAGCACTCGAAGCCGCTCCAGCAGCCCTTGCGGTCTACCTTCGCTGCAGCTTCAACGCTCCCCTACCACCACACACCACTTTTTGATGTGTGATCCAAAGCTTCGGTGTCAGACTTGAGCCCCGTTACATTTTCGGCGCGGCCTGTCTTGACCAGTGAGCTATTACGCTTTCTTTAAAGGATGGCTGCTTCTAAGCCAACCTCCTGGTTGTCAATGACCTGCCACATCCTTTCTAGTGTTCACTTAGTCTGAACTTAGGGACCTTAGCTGTTGGTCTGGGTTATTCCCCTCTTGACGATGGACGTTATCACCCACCGTCTGCGTCCCGGGTTAACAATTACTGGCATTCGGAGTTTGGTACGGTTTGGTAATCTGGTGAGACCCCTAGCCGTTCCAGTGCTCTACCTCCAGTGTTGAATTACCCGAGCCGATACCTAAATATCTTTCGGGGAGAACCAGCTATCACGGAATTTGATTGGCCTTTCACCCCTACGCACAGCTCATCGCAGAGATTTTCAACTCTCATGCGTTCGGTCCTCCATGAGGTGTTACCCTCACTTCAACCTGGCCATGCGTAGATCGTCCCGCTTCGGGTTATAATACACGCCACTGAGTCGCCCATTTCGGACTCGCTTTCGCTCCGGCTCCACCTATCGGCTTAGCCTTGCGACGTATATTAAGTCGCCGAATCATGATGCAAAAGGTACGCTCTCGCGCTTGCCTTGCGGCGTTGCTCTCGAACTGCTTGTAGACATGTGGTTTCAGGTTCTTTTAATTCCCCTCACAGGGGTTCTTTTCACCTTTCCCTCGCGGTACTTGTCCACTATCGGTCGCTAAGTAGTATTTAGCCTTACCAGATGGTCCTGGCAGATTCAGACAGGCTTGCACGTGTCCCGTCCTACTTGGGGAACCCACTCGGCCAGCTCCACTTTCACGTACGCGGCTATCACGCTCTATGGCGCGCCTTTCCAGGCGCTTCTGTTAGTTTCGCTGGTCCTACCGTGGCCCCACAACCCCAATGTCTCTTGCGAGACACTGGTTTAGGCTTTCAATCCCGGTTCGCTCGCCACTACTACGGGAATCACTCATTGTTTTCTTTTCCTCAGGGTACTGAGATGTTTCACTTCCCCTGGTTTGCTTGCACGACCCTATGTATTCAGGCCGGCATACCGCGCCGTTAAGCACGGTGGGTTTCCCCATTCGGACATCTCCGGGTCAACGATCGGTTGGCATCTCACCGGAGCATTTCGCAGCCACCCACGTCCTTCATCGCCTCTTAGCACCTAGGCATCCACCACACGCTCTTAGTAGCTTACTAACCTCAATCTTTTCGGAATCGGAACTATCGATCGAGGCCCAGACCCCTGCTCTTCGCAGCAGAAGTTCTGAGAACGTACTTGAACTTACCTTGCAGCAAAGCCCTGGACAGCTCTGCTGTGTCAGCTATTTGAAATTGATGTGCTTCTTCAATTTTCCCTTCGTATGCACTTTTCAAAGAACGGTACCAAACCTGGTGTGGAGCTGATCGGGATCGAACCGACGACCCCCGGCTTGCAAAGCCGGTGCTCTCCCAGCTGAGCTACAGCCCCTTCAGCCTCGTCTTTTAAAGACGTGTGGGCCTAGGTGGACTCGAACCACCGACCTTACGCTTATCAGGCGTACGCTCTAACCACCTGAGCTACAGGCCCGTGAAGAAGCTCCACAAATTCTGTTCAAAGAGCAGACGCTTTCGCGCCATCAAAACCAGACAGCAAACCCAAGTGTTCTCTGCAGAAGCTATTGACCTTGACTGAGACCAGGGCCGAAGGTCACGGTGCCGCGCCCGAGCTCGCATTCCTGCATGCTCGTCCGACACCCGGTCTCCTTAGAAAGGAGGTGATCCAGCCGCAGGTTCCCCTACGGCTACCTTGTTACGACTTCACCCCAGTTACCAATCACTCCTTGGGCGCTGCCTCCTTGCGGTTCGCACGTCGACTTCTGGAGCAATTGACTCCCATGGTGTGACGGGCGGTGTGTACAAGGCCCGGGAACGTATTCACCGCGGCGTGCTGATCTACGATTACTAGCGATTCCGACTTCATGGAGTCGAGTTGCAGACTCCAATCCGAACTGAGACCGGTTTTATGCGATTGGCTCCCTCTCGCGAGTTGGCTGCGCTTTGTACCGGCCATTGTAGCACGTGTGTAGCCCTGGTCATAAAGGCCATGAGGACTTGACGTCATCCCCACCTTCCTCCAGTTTGACACCGGCAGTCCCTCTAGAGATCCACTTGCGTGGCAACTAAAGGCGAGGGTTGCGCTCGTTGCGGGACTTAACCCAACATCTCACGACACGAGCTGACGACAGCCATGCAGCACCTGTCTCTCCGTTCCCTTGCGGGCACGCCAGCTTTTGGGCCGGCTTCGAAGGATGTCAAGACCAGGTAAGGTTCTGCGCGTTGCGTCGAATTAAACCACATGCTCCACCGCTTGTGCGGGCCCCCGTCAATTCCTTTGAGTTTTAATCTTGCGACCGTACTTCCCAGGCGGAGAACTTAATGCGTTAGCTGCGGCACCGCAGGGGTCAACACCCACGACACCTAGTTCTCATCGTTTACGGCGTGGACTACCAGGGTATCTAATCCTGTTTGCTCCCCACGCTTTCGCGTCTCAGCGTCAGTTACCGTCCAGATGGCCGCCTTCGCCACCGGTGTTCCTCCCCATATCTACGAATTTCACCTCTACTTGGGGAATTCCGCCATCCTCTCCGGCACTCAAGCTCAGCAGTTTCAGACGCACTTCCTCGGTTGAGCCGAGGGCTTTCACATCCGACTTGCCAAGCCGCCTACACGCGCTTTACGCCCAATAATTCCGAACAACGCTTGCACCCTCTGTATTACCGCGGCTGCTGGCACAGAGTTAGCCGGTGCTTCTTCTCCCGGTACCGTCAGGCCCCTGGATGTTAGCCAGAGGTTTTTCGTCCCGGTCGAAAGTGCTTTACGATCCGAAGACCTTCATCACACACGCGGCGTTGCTCCATCAGGCTTTCGCCCATTGTGGAAAATTCCCCACTGCTGCCTCCCGTAGGAGTCTGGACCGTGTCTCAGTTCCAGTGTGGCTGATCGTCCTCTCAGACCAGCTACCCGTCGTAGCCTTGGTGGGCCGTTACCCCGCCAACTAGCTGATGGGCCGCGGGCTCATCTCTCAAACGTAAACTTGTAAACAGAGGTCTACTTTTCCCACAGCGACCGAAGTCACCGTGAGCTTACCCGGTATTAGCCAACCTTTCGGAAGGTTATCCCAGACCTCGAGGCAGATTACCCACGTGTTACGCACCCGTGCGCCGCTCTACTCAGATTGCTCTTTTCGCGCTCGACTTGCATGTGTTAGGCACGCCGCCAGCGTTCGTTCTGAGCCAGGATCAAACTCTCCAAAGTAAAAGAGTAGAACTTGGTTTGAACTTTCACTGGCTGAGTTTCTTGCGAAACTCGCCTTTGTGTTTGTTCGGGGGATTCAAGCCAGTCGACCCTTTCGAGCCTCTGACGAGATCCCCATTAAAAGAATGACTGCGGAGCTTCCACAGTACTTCTTGGGCTTGCTATCCAGTTTTCAAAGAGCGAACTGCGTTTGCTGCGTGCTTCGCCTCGGCGTTGTTTCTGTCGAGGGGCGGCGTATCTACTTCTGCTTCTTCGGCCTGTCAAGAGCTTGCTTCAACTTCTTTTCTCTCGTCGGGGCCGCTTAACGCCGACTGACTATTCAGTTTTTTCCCTCCCGACCGCGAAGGGAGGCGCCGTTTATAGATCCCCCACCCCAGTGTCAACACCCCACGTGTCGTTTTTTTATCGCCGAACGCAAGCCGCAGCAACGACTAGGCTTTTTTCTCTGATCGGCTGATGCGGCATCGCTCAGCGACGACGATGGACTTCAACTTCGCGTACGCCGCGTCGAGATCGTCGTTCACGATCACGTAATCGTACGACTCCAGACCCTTCTCGACCTCTGCGCGGGCCTCCAGCAGACGGCGCTGAATGGTGTCTTCGGCGTCGGTCTTCCGATCACGCAGTCGCCGCTCGAGCACCTCCATCGACGGAGGTTGCACGAAGACCAACAGTGTATCCGGGTGCTTGGCTTTGATCTTCGAGCCGCCCTGCACGTCGATGTCGAAGATCGCGAGGCCGTCAGTCGAGCGCGCGCGGTCGACCACCTCTTGCGGCGTCCCATAGAAGTGGCCGAACACCTCGGCCCACTCGACCATCTCTCCCCGGTCGAGGCGCTCTCTGAACTCTGCTGTGTCGACGAAGTGGTAGTCGACCCCACTCTTCTCCACGCCGCGGGGCTTGCGGGTGGTGAAGCTCACCGAAAACTCCGCCTCGGGGAAGTCGGTGATCAACCGTCGAGCGAGCGTGGTCTTCCCCGCTCCAGAGGGCGCAGAGAGCACCAGCAAGATTCCGGGAGTCTGCTCGTTCAAGCTGCACCTCGCGGCGCGACCGCCTGATTCAACTCAATACCGTCGCTCATTCGACGTTCTGCACCTGCTCGCGAATGCGCTCCAGCTCGGCCTTCAGAGCCACCACCTGGTTCGAGATCTCCGGGTGCTGGCTCTTCGAGCCGGTGGTGTTCACTTCGCGGTGCATCTCCTGCACGAGAAAGTCCAGCTGCCGCCCCGCGGGCTCTTTTCCAGACAACAATGTTTTGAATTGAATGATGTGTGAGCTGAGCCGGGTGAGCTCTTCTGCCACGTCGGTACGCTCGGCAAACAGCGCCACCTCTTGCGCGAGGCGCTGCGGGTCGACGGTGAGGCCCCTCGCAATCTCGGCCACGCGCTCGACCAGCCGCTGGTGGTGCTCGCTCGCCGCCTGCGGCGCGAGCAGCTTGAGCTTGAGCACCCGGGTCTCGACCTCACTCAGCCGCGAGAGCAGGTCGGCTTCGATCGCCGCGCCCTCCTGCCCTCTCATCTTGGCCAGCGCATCGAGCGCCTGGGAAATGGCGCTCTCGACCGCCGCCGCCGCTGCGGCGTGATCGACGGCGGGCTCCTCGAGGCGCAGCACGCCAGGCTGCTGCATCAGATCACGCAGCCGAACGTCGTCGGAAAGGCCAGCTGCGTGGGCAAGCTCTTTGAACGCCCGCCGGTACTCTTTCACGAGCGCCGTATCGACCACCGGCACCGTGCCCGTGGTCGACTTGGAAGCGCGCTTCACCGTCAGATCGACCGCACCGCGCGACAGCCGCGCCTTGATCTGCTTCACCACCGCAGCCTCGAGCGAAGCCAACTCGCGCGGCAAGCGCGCCTTGACCTCACAGAACTTGTGATTGACGCTCTTGAGCTCGACGGAGATGTCTTCTCCGCCTTCTGCGGCATGCCCGCTGCCGAACCCCGTCATGCTTTGCGGCATCGCCGGGACCGTAGCCGAACCCGCCACGTAAGAAACGCTTCTCGTGGGGAAACTGCGCTCCCTCCTTCGGCTACGATGGGAGCGTGCGTTTGAAGATCGCCGCGGTCTGGCTCGCGCTGCTGTCCGCTGCCTGCCAGTGCTCCACCGACGCGGCCACCCGCCCGTTCGCCTGTTTGACCGACGGAGACTGCGTGACGGGGTTCGCCTGCGTCGCCGGGCTCTGCACCGCCATCGACGGCGGCTCAGCAGGGGGCACCGCGACCGGCGGCGGCTCGGCAGGTGGTACCGCTGGCAGCTCTGCAGGCGGTACCGCCACCGGTGGCGGCTCGACAGGCGGTGGTTCTGCCTCCGGAGGCGGTGCTGCCGGTGGGGGCGCGAGCGGTGGTGGCGTCGCCGGCGGCACGTCGACCGGCGGAGGAGCCCCGGGCGGTGGAGGGACGGCCGGCGGCGGCTCCGCAGGAGGAGCCACCGCCGGCGGTGCGGCGGGCGGTGCGGCGGGCGGTGCGGCGGGCGGTGCGGCGGGTGGTGCGGCCGGTGGCGGTGCGGCGGGCGGCTCCTCGGCTCCCAACCAGCTGGCCTTCGTGACGACGCCGCCCAACCCCCTGCGCGTCGGCACTTGTTTCGCCGAGACCGTGCAGGCGCGGTTCAACGGCAGCCCGGCAGCCGTTGCCGCGAACGCACCCGTCGGGGCCGCAGCCGCTCCCGGCACGGCGCTGCAGATCTACTCCGACGCCGCGTGCACCACCGCGGTCACCGGCGCCACCATCTCTTCCGGCGCGAGCACCGCCACGTTCTACGTGAAGCCGATCTCCGGCGTGACGATCACACTCACCGCCACCGCGGCCTTCGGCGCGGCGACCCAGATGCTCAACCCGCGCCCGGCGGTGCGCAGGGGCAGCTGCGCGTTGAACCCGGCCGACGCCGGGGCGCAGACGATCGTCTGTCCGGTCAGCCCCCCGCAGGTGAACCTCGCCAACACCGCACTCTGGATTCAAGAGACCTCGAGCCGGGTCGACGCGCAGAGCTTTCTGGCTCACTGCTGGCTGTCGGACGTCGACCAGCTCACCTGCGAGCGCAACCAATCGAGCGGCACCGTCAACATTCACTGGCAGACGCTCGAGCTGCCGGCGGGACTCTCGGTTCAGCAGATCAACGGCGGCTGCCTCAGCCACCCCCACACCTATTCGATTTCGGCGGTGAACCCGAGCCAGTCGTTCGTGCTCAAGAACAACAGCGGCACCGGCTCGTTCGACGACGACGAGCTCATCGTCGCGCGCCTGCTCTCGGGCACCCAGCTCTTGTTCGACCTCGGCGATTCGAGCAGCTCGTGCGGCTCGACGGTGCGACACTCCCTGCAAGTGGTCGAGCTGCAGGGCGTCTCGGTGGTGCGCGGCGCGGTCGACGCCGGCATGCCGATCGGCACCGCCGGCGTGAGCATCGGCGGCCTCTCGATGGCCTCGAGCAACGCGGTCGCCTGGTCTTTCGCGCAGGTGCTCGACAACGCCGACCCCGACTGCGCCCTCCAGCCCCGCGCCGCGATTGCTTCGCCCACCACCATCGACCTCAGCCGCGGGTGCTCGACCGAGCGCATCGTGGCCGTCAATTGGGAGCGCGTCGACTTCGGCAGCCGCGGCAGCGTGCAGACCCTGGTGCGCAACCTCGCGATGAACGCTGGCCCGCTCGACGTGGCCATCGCCCCGGTCGACGAGACCCGCACCCTGGTGTTCAGCAGCTCGCAGACCGGCAGCGGGCAGGGCAATGGCGAGGCGCTGCTCGCCGGCATTCACGATACCGAGAATGCGATGGCCCGGCTGGTGCTGCAGCCGGGCGGCACCACCGTGCGCATGCTGCGCGAGCAGAACACCGCCGACGCCACGTTCACCGTCTACGTGGTCGAGATCGCGCCCTGACTCGGCGCCGGTTCGTCGTAGAACCTTGGGGCGTGCTGAAGGGCCTCGAGAACGTCGCGAAGACCGCGCTGGCGATCGGCGCGACCGGGCTATTGTGGAGGCCGTGGCGGCAGCTGCGCGCGGCCCGCCGGCTCGAACGCGCCCGGCGCCTGGCGCTGGTCAGGGTCGACGACCGGGTCGGCGAAGCGCTGCTGGTCACCCCGCTGGTCGACGCCCTTGCGGGCAGGTACGAGGTCGACGTCATCGTGCACCAGCGCTGCGTGCGCGTGCTCGAGGGGCACCCGAACATTCGCCGGGTGCACGGCCTCGATCGCCGCCTGCTCGCGCTGGGCGCGTTCGCTCCCGGCGTCTCGGCCCTGCGCTCCGAGAGGTATGACGCGGTGATCAACTGCGCCAACTGGGAGGTGCAGTCGGTCACCGGCGCGCTCGTGTCGAGGCTGATCGCCGGCGCCGGGGTGGTGGTCGGCCCCGCGGTCGGCGCGGCAGGCCTGTTGATGGACGTGGCAGTGCCCCCGCTGGTCGGCACCCAGAGCGAGGTGCGGCAGCGGCTGCGCCTGCTCGCTCCGCTGGGCGTCGAGGCGGGCGGCGCGCGGCTCTCGTTTCGCACCCCGCGGCCGTCGCAGGTGCTCGAGCCGTACCTGGCCCGCGCGCGCGCGACTCCGCACGCGGTGGTGAACCCGGGCGGGCGGGTCGATTGGCGCCGGGTGCCGTCGCGCATCTTCTCGGCGGCGTGCCGAACCCTGCTCGACCAGGGGCGAGTGCCCATCGTCACCTGGGGCCCCGGAGAAGAGGCGCTGGCGCGCGAGGTGGTCGCCGAGGCGCCGGGCAGCGAGCTCGCTCCCCCCACCTCGCTCGACGACCTGGCAGCGCTGATGCGGGCCTGCGGGCTCACCGTCTGCAACAACACCGGCCCGATGCACCTCTCGGTGGCGGTGGGGGCGCGCACGGTGGCGCTGTTCCTCAACATGCCCAGCGAGCGGTGGGGCTACGCCGAAGCCCCGCACCGCGTGGTCGAGCTCGCGGCGGCTGATACCATCGAAGCGATGATCCACCAGGTCTCCGAGGCGCTCTCGTGAGCAGCTCCCGCGCCGAGTCGATTCGCGCCCTGCTCGAGGGTCACTGTGACCGCGCCGAAGAAGCGCAGATTCTCGCCCTGCTCAGCGAAGCCGGTGCGACCGAGCTCGACGAGGTGCTCACCGGCATCGACGTGCACCGGCTGTTCACCGGCGTCGACGACCGGCTGGCGGGGCCCGACCACCGCTCGGCGTTGCGTGCCCTGCTGTGCGACACCCGGCTCTCGGAGCTGCGGGTTCCGTCTCGGGCGGCGGTCTGCCGCGCGCTGCAGAAGGGGCGCACCGACGACGCCGACGAGCAGGCGGTGGTGCGGGTGCTGCTCGAGACCCGCGGCCGCGAGCTCACCTCGCTCAAGAACGCGCTCAACGAAGCGGGAGACCACCGCGACCTGCAGAAGCTCGTCTGGGTCGACATCGACGACGCGCAGCGGCGCCACACCCTGCTCGCTCACTTCGCGCGCGAGGCCGTGCCCGCCGGCGAGGTGAAGGTGCTCTCCGACATCGACGACACCCTCTACGAGAACTGGAAAGACACCCGCTACCCGCCCAAGACGGTCTACCCGGGAGTGGTGCAGTTCTACGCCGAGCTCGACCGCGGGGCCGATGAAGCGGGCCGCCCCGGAGACCTCACCTTCGTCTCGGCCCGGCCCACCGACCCCGTGGGAGTCATCGAGGCGCTCACCTTCCGCACCTTGAGAGCGAACGGCATTCGGGTGGCCGCGGTGCTCACCGGCAGCGTGCTCGCGGCGCGCAGCAACGAGGCGATCGCGCAGAAGAAGCTCGAGAACTTTCTCCAGTACCAGGCGCTCTACCCCGAGTACGGCTTCGTGTTCGTGGGCGACTCGGGCCAGGGCGACGTGCTGTTCGGCCAAGCGATTCGGCAGCGTGCACCCGAGGCGGTCAAGGCCGTGTTCATCAACGACGTCGTCGCCACACCCGCCGATCGTCGCGCGGCGCTCGCCGAGCAGGGCGTGTACCTGTTCGACACCTACGTGGGCGCGGCGGCGCGCGCCCACCGGCTGGGTCTGATCTCCCGCGCCGGCCTGGTGAGGGTGGGCAAGGCCGCCGAAGAGGCGATGCGCGCGGTGCCGTTCACCGACGAAGCGCAGCGCCGCGACAGGCGCGACGAGCTGGTGCGAGATCTCGAGCTGGCGCGCGGCTGAACGGGCGGCCGGGTCGCGCAGCAGGGCGCTGAAACGCACGCGAACCGGCCGAGGCCGAGGCTCAGACGAGGAGCGCGCTCGAGTGGGCTTCGTGGTGTTCGTGAGCCCGGCGGACGATTGAGATCGCCCGCGCAGCCGTGATTCAGCTCCTGCTAGCGACGCAGCCGCGTGGTCAGCTCGGTGGTGCTGTGCGACTTCGGGTCGCCGGTGATCGCCACCCGGCCGCCGTACGAGTGCACCGCGTCGCGCTCGGGCACCGTGCCGACCTCGTAGTCGGTGCCCTTGGCGTGCACGTCGGGCTTCACCGCCCGAATCACCTCGCGCACGTCGAGCTCTTCGAACACCACCACGTGGTCGACACAGCGCAGCGCGGTCACCAGCTCGGCGCGCTCGGCCGCGGGCACCACCGGCCGATCAGCGCCCTTCGCGGCGCGAACCGACGCGTCCGAGTTCACCGCCACCACCAGCACGTCGCCCAGCTGCTTCGCACCCTCGAGATAGCGCAGGTGCCCCACGTGGAGCAGATCGAACGCGCCGTTGGCGAGCACCACCGTGCGGCCCTTGCTGCGGTGCTGGGCGATCAGCGGCACCAGCTCGTCGAGCGTCATGGCTTCTCCAATTCCGTCTTCAGCTCTACTGCGCTCACCGTGGCGGTGCCCGACTTCTGCACCTTCAGCGCGCCGGCGATGTTCGCCAGCTGGGCAGCCTCGAGCGGGCGGGCGCCGGCGGCGAGTGAAAGCGCGTACGTAGCGATCACCGTGTCGCCTGCGCCGGTGACGTCGACTGCCTCCTCCGAGCCGTAGACGGGCAGAAAGACCGGGCCATCGCGCCGCGAGAACAGCGCCATGCCCTGGCGGCCACGGGTCACCAGCAGGGTTTCACAACCGAGCATCTCGAGCGCGTGGCGGCCGGCACGAATCAGCTCGGAGCCGGTGCTCACCGGCATCTCGGTGAGCGCCGCCAGCTCGGGCTCGTTGGGCTTGGCCAGCGTCGCGCCACGAATCAGGTGCAGCCCGAAGCGCGAGTCGACGCAGAGCAACCCCCGCCGGGCGAACGTCTTCAGCTCGGCGCGAGTCTCGTCGCAGAGCACCCCGCGCCGTAGTCCGAGACGATCGCCACGTCGCAGCGGGCCAGGGCGGCCTTGAGGGTGGCCCGCAGGCGGCCTCTCACCACCTCGGGCAGCGGCCCGGTCGCGCCGCGGTCGATGCGAATCATCTGCTGCCGCCGGGTCGAGAGCCCGCCGGCCAGCACCCGCGTCTTGGTCTCGGTGGCCTCGCCCCGCACCGCGCGCAGGGTGATGCCCTCTTCTTGGAAGCGCGCGCGCAGGGCCTGCCCGGCGTCGTCTCGCCCCAGCACGCCCACCACGGTCACCCGGGCGCCCAGCGCCGCCGCGTTCGCCGCCGCGTTGCCCGCGCCGCCCAGCTTCACCTCTTCGCTCTGGTGGCGGACGATCAGCACCGGTGCTTCGCGGCTGATGCGCTCGGTCTGCCCGTAGACGTATTGGTCGGCGACCAGGTCTCCGATGACCAGGGCGCGCACCTTCGAGAAGCGCCGCACCACGTTCGCGAGCACGTCGGGCTGTCTGTCACAGCCCGAGGTGCGGTGCCAAGAGCTCGCTGCCGCTCAGCAGTTGCTCGGTGAGGCGCACCACCAGCGCGGGGCAGTCGGGGCCGAGGCGCTGGGCGTCTTTCTCGGTGGTGACGACCACCTTGCCGAGCGACTGCGCCTCGGCGAGCTCGGCGGGGGTGAACGCGTGGTGGTCGGAAAAGTAGCGCTCGGCCACCACCGTGGCGCCGAGCGACACCAGGGTGCGGGTGAACGCGCCGGGCCGCGCCAGGCCGGCCAGCGCCACCACTTCTCGGCCGGCGATGGTGCCGCCCGTCACCTCGGCGACCGGGCGACTCACCACCCGCTCGACGGCGCCGAGCGCCTGGTCGAGCCCGTCGGCGTGGGGCCCGGTCTGGCGCAGCCACACCAGCGACGCACGCGAGCTGCGAGAGGGGCTCGCGCAGGGGCCCCGCGGGCAAGAGCCGCCCGTTGCCGAAGCCGGCCATCGCGTCGACCACCACCAGGTCGGCGTCGCGGGCCAGCCGGCGGTGCTGCATGCCGTCGTCGAGCAACACCAGGTCGGCGCCCGCGTCGCGCGCTCGAACCGCGAGCCGCGCGCGATTGGCGCCCACCCAGACGGTGGCCCGGGGGCAGCGCTGCGCGATGAGGCGCGGCTCGTCGCCGACCTCTTCCCACGGCAGCAGGTTCGCGGCATCGAAGCGCAGCTCGGCGCGCGAGGTGCGCCCGTAGCCGCGGCTCAGCACCGCCACCTTGCGCCCCGCCTGGGCAGCCAGGTTGGCCAGGAAGATGGTGACCGGCGTCTTGCCGCTGCCGCCGACGGTGAGGTTGCCCACCGAGACCACCCGCACCCCGTCGACCCTCTGGGGCCGCACCCAGCTGGCGGCCAGGGCAGTGGCGGCGCCGAAGCCGGCGGCGGCCAGGCGCAGGGGAGCGTCGAGCAGATCGCTCGCTCGCCCTCCGTACCAGCGCTTCTCCCAGAACCGGCTCATCGACCGCGGCGCGCCCTCTAGGACAGCCCGAAGCGCTTGTTCTTCTGCCTGGGTGGGACCAGGAGCCCAGAACCCGACCGCTCGTCGTGCTCGCTCATGGCCGCTTCATGCCACCTGCGCCGACCCGGGTGTAGAGCTCCAACAGCTGCTGGGCGATTTCGGAGACCGGGGTCACCGCGTGCGCGCGTCGGGTCTCTCGCAGCGCGGCCTCGGCGAGCGCCCCCGCCTCGGCCGGCACCACCACGTCGGCGTACCCGGGCAGCCCGCCTTCGTCGACGGTCACCACCCGCGCGCCACAGCTGCGCGCCTGCGCCGCCGAGCGGCCGGCGAAGTCGTTGCCCAGGCCGAGCACCCACACCTCGTCGAACGCCTGCACCCAGCGGGGAAACTCGGTGGCGCTGCGGTAGCCGGCGAAGATGACCGCGCCCTCGACACCGAGCGTGACGGCCCGCGCCCGCAGCACCGCCGCCCGCTCGCCGTCGCCCATCACCACCAGCCGCGCCTGGGGTACCCGCGCGCGCAGCCTGGCCAGCGCGTCGAGGCCCAGCTCGTGACGCCTCGACTCCTGCAGGGTCGACACCATTCCCACCAGGGGCCCCGGCGGCAGCCCGAGCTCGGCGCGCAGCGCGGCGCGGTCGGCCGCAGGCACGAACGCCGGGCCGACCACCGCGGGCAACACCATGGCCGGCGACACCGAGAGGCCCGCCAGCAGCGCGGGGTACGGCACGGTCATGGCGTCGCAGCGGGGGGTGGTGACCCGCAGCGAGCGCGGCGCGTGAATCGAGCGAACCAGCCTGGCCCCGCGCGGCAGCCCGTAGCGGGCGATGACGTGATCGTGGGTGAAGTGCGCGTGCACCACGTCGGTGGGCCGGCCCTTGAGGCGCCGCATGTCGCCGAGCGCGGCGAAGGGGCTCGACTTGACCGACAGCTCGAGGCCGGTCTCGTCGAGCAGCCCCAGCTCTTGCAGGCGCGGCGCCGCGGGCTCTTCGGAGCTGGCGCGGAGGCGCTTGCGGTCGATGGCCATCTTCACCTCGTGGCCGAGGGCGCGCTGGGCGGCGGCCAGCAGCGCCACCGGCTCGGCGGGGCCGCTGAAGGTCGGGCTGGCGAGCAGGTGCAGAATCTTCATGCGCCGATGAGCCGGGAGAGGGCCTCTACGTTGCGCGCGCTGGCGCCGGAGATCTGCCGCACCGCGCTGCGGGCCAGCTCGCCCAGCGAAGCGAGGGTCTCGGGCCGGGAGAGGAGATCGGAGATCACCCGGCGCAGGTGCTCGAGGTCGTTGACCTGGATGCCGCCGCGCCCGACCAGCACCTGCACGCTGTCGCGAAAGTTCTCCATGTGCGGCCCGAACAACACCGGGCGGCCCTGCGCCGCCGGCTCGAGAATGTTCTGCCCTCCGCGCGTGGTGAAGCTGCCGCCCACGAACACCAGCGTGGCGAGCCGATAGGCGCGCGACAGCTCACCGATGGTGTCGAGGATCATCACCGAGGCGCCCTGGGGGTCAGCGGCGCTGCGCCGGGCCACGTGCAGACCCGCCGCCGTGGCCAGCGCCGCGACCTTCGCGGCGCGATCGATGTAGCGCGGAGCGATCACCATGCGCAGATCGGGAAAGTCGGCGAGCAGCCGCTGGTACACCTCGAGCAGGCCCTGCTCTTCGCCATCGTGGGTGCTGCCGGCGATCCACACCCGGTCGCCGTCGCCGATGCCGAGCGCGACCTTCAGCGCGCGGTCTTCGGGGGCCTCGCCCAGCGGCACCAGCGCGTCGAACTTGGTGTTGCCGGTGACCCTGACGCGCGAGCGCTCGGCGCCCAGCGAGAGCACCCTGTCGGCCTCGTCCTGCTCGCGCATCAAGAACAGGTCGACCTCGTGGAGCGGGTTGCCGATGGCGGCGAAGAGCGCCCGGTAGCGCCCCAGGTGCTCGGGGCTGAAGCGGCCGTTGGTGAGCGCGATGCGCGCGCCCGAGGCGTGCGCGGCGCGAATCAGGTTGGGCCAGATCTCGGTGTACTCGAGCACCAGCAACGTCGGCTTGATCGCCTTCACCGCGCGGCGCGTGGCGCCCCACACGTCCCACGGGGCGTAGACCACCGCGTCGATCTTCCCCTTCAGCCGCTCGGTGGCCATCAGGTACCCCGAGTTGGTGATGGTGCTCACCACGATGTGCGCGGTGGGGAACCGCGCCTTCAGGGGCTCGATCATCGACGAGAGCGCCAGCAGATCTCCCGCGCTGGCGCCGTGGAGCCACAGGCGGGGCCCATCGCCCAGGGGCAGCTCACCGGGGCGGTAGAAGCCCAGCCGCTGCAGCACGCCGTCACGCGTCTTGCGGTGCAGCAGCAGCACCGGAAAGAGCAGCAAAAGCAGCAGGTAGCTGCAGACGATGTACAGCGCGCGCATGTGGGTCTTCAGAGCCCGCAACCACCGCCGGGCTGGCGGGTTGAGGCAGTTACCATGACCAAGACCTCGATTCTTCTCGGTGTGCTGATGTTCACTTCCCTGGCCCAGGCGCAAGGGGTGCGCGACCGGGTCGAGAAGGCCGGCGATCGACAGGCCTTGCGGCAGGACGCCCGGGAAAAGCGCGATGACTTGCGCGACGGGGCGCGGCTGGAGAGCCTGCTGGCGCGCTTCGACGCCGCGCGGGCGCACAACGACGTAACTGCGCTGCTGGGCGTCGATGCCGAGCTGCGCCGCCTCATCGCCGGCGAGCTCGCTGAGAGCCGCGCCGAGTACGGAAAAGACCGGGCTGAGGTGAGGCAAGACCAGCGCGAGCTGGGCTCCGACCGCCGCGAGCTGGCCCGCGACCAGGTGACCGGCCGCGGCCCTGCGGTGAAGGTCGACGATCGCCACGACCGCAACGACGACCGGCGCGACCTCGCCGGCGACCGCCGCGACGCGCGAGACGAGGTGCGCCACGCGGTGCGCGTGGCCGAGATCGACGCCGAGTACGCGCGGCTGCAGGGCCGGGCCGACCGCGGCAGCCTCGATCGCAAGCGCTCGTTGCTCACCGAGCTGCTCGCCCTGTCCCGCCACGAGCTCCGCCAGGACTCGCGCGAAGCCGCCGAAGATCGCCGCGAGCTGCGCGAAGACCGCCGCGAGACCCGCGAAGACGTGCGACAGCGCTGAAGCGCCGGGTCGGCGGCGGCACACCTGCGCAGGGCCCTGCTCAGCCCGACGGCTCGAGTCAGGGCCCTGGTGGTGTTTGCGCGGCCTGAGGGTTGCCTGGGCCGGGCGCATGCTCATCGCGGTCGTGCTCGCCACCACCCTCACCCCCGGCGCCGAGCTGGCGCGTCGACTCGCCGACTTGGAGACCCGGCGGGCGTCGATCGACGAGCGTCGGAGCAGCTTCCAGCGGCTGCACGCTGCCGCCGGCGTCGGCTACGCCGCGTCGGCCGTGCTCACGCTCTGGGCTCTGGCCGAGAGCGGCCGCGACCCGCAGGCCCGCTCCGACGGGCTGCCCCGACCCGATCGCGTGGCGTTATGGGGCGGGGCCGCCACGACGCTGCTGTTGGGGGTGGCGTTTCACCTGGTCTTCGCCGAAGTCGTGGCCGAGCTCGACGAGGCGACCGAAGAGCTCGACCGCGAAAAGGCCGAGCTCTTCGGCGTGTCGACGCCGGCCGCCAGGGAGCGTTGGCAAGATGCGCCGCCGCACCTCGGGCCGCTCTCGCCGCCGCCCCCACCACCTCGCTGAGGGTTCAGCGCGCCAGCGCGGGCTCTGCAGAAGACTGCACCAGCGCCGCGTAGCGCCCGCCGCGCCGCATCAGCTCGAGGTGGTCGCCCTGTTCGACCACCCGCCCCTCTTCGAGCACGAAGATCTGCGCCGCGTCGCGCACCGTGGAGAGGCGATGCGCCACCACGATGGCGGTGCGGCCCCCCTCGCGCAGCACCGCGTCGATGGCGGCCTGCACCTGCCGCTCGGACGCGGCATCGAGGCTGCGCGTCGCCTCGTCGAGCAGCAGCACCGGCGCTCCCGAGAGCAGCGCCCTCGCCAGGCACAGCCGCTGCCGCTCGCCGCCGCTCAGGGTGACGCCGCGCTCGCCGAGCACGGTCTCGAGGCCCTGGGGCAGCCGGGAGATCAGCTCGTGGGCTCCGGCGGCGCGCACCGCCTGCGCGAGCTCGGCGTCAGTGGCGCCCGGCCTGGCCACCTTCAGGTTGTCGCGCACCGAGGCGGAAAAGAGCAGCGGCTCTTGGGTCACCAGCGCGAACTGGGCGCGCACGCTCTCGGTGGTGGCGCCCGCCACGTCGACGCCGTCGAGCTCGATGCGACCCGCCTGGGGCGCCTCGAAGCGCAGCAGCATCGCCAGGAGCGTGCTCTTGCCCGAGCCGCTGGGGCCGACCACCGCCACGGTCTGCCCGGCGCGCACCTCGAGCGACACGTCGCGCAGCGCCGCGCGGCCCGGTGCCCAGTCGAAGCGCACGCCGCTCAAGGTGAGCCGCTCGCGCAGGGGTGGCAGAACCACCGCGCCGGGCACGTCTCGCACCTGCGGCACCAGCTCGAGCAGCGCGTCGATGCGCTCGAGCGCCGCAGCCGCCTGCAGGCCGAAGCCGCTGAGCCGGCCGAGATCTTTCGCCGGCTGGTAGGCCAGCACCACCGCGGCGATGAACGACACCAGCTGCTCGGGGCCGGCGAAGCGCGCGCCGACCGCGAGGGCGAGCACCGCGGCGATCGAGATGGCCGCGAGCAGCTCCATCACGCCGGGCGTGGCGGCGCGCGTCCACCCTGCCCGCTCGAGGGCCCGGCGCAACAGCGAGGCCTTGCGATCGAAGCGCTGCAGCTCGGCATCGCGCGCGTCGAACACCTGCAGCGTGCGGAGCGCCCCGACGCCTTCGTGAACCTGCGCCGAGAGCGCGCCGAGCGCGGCTTGCCCCTCGCGCAGGCGCGCGAGCAGCGCCCGGGTGAGCCGCCCCGCCGGCCACGCCGCGAGGGGCACCGCCACCAGCAGCACCAACGCCAGCTTCCACGCCAGGCTGAACGCCACCGCCACCAGAATGAGAATCTGCAGGATGTCGCGAAAGTACGAGGCGAGCGTGTACGTCGCGGCCAGCTCGACCGACGCCACGTCCGAGGTGAAGCGGCCCAGCAGGTCTCCCGACAGCCGCTGCGAGAGCTGGCCGGGCGACAGCCCCATCAGGCGCACGAAGACGCGCCGGCGCAGGTCGATCACCACCCGCTGACCGAACAGGCCCACGGTGTAGAACTGGCCGAGGTACGCGGCGCCCTTCACCGCGCCGATCACCAGGGTGATGACCGGCAGCACCCACAGCGCCTGGGCGCGGTCGAGGGTCGAGAGCGAAGGCCACAGCCGCGCCAGCGTGTCGAGCCCCTGGGTGCCGCCGGTGAGCAGGAAGTGCAGCGCGGGGCCCATCAGCCAGGCGTAGGCGCCGGTGGTGAGGCCCACCACCGCCATGAAAACGAACGAACGCCACAGCAGCGCGCGGTGGGGCCGGCCGATCGCGTACAGGCGAAGCAGCGCGGCGAGCAGCGGCGAGCGGGTCACCACCGCGCGACGCTTTCACCGTTCGGCATCGGGCAGACGCGGCGCATCGGGGCGGCGACCATACTTCAAGCGCGCTACAACGCGGCCCGATGGAGTTCCTCGTCGTCGCCGGAGAAGCCTCGGGCGATCGCCACGCCGCCGACGTCGTCGCCGCGCTGAGACAGCGCCGGCCTGGCCTGCGCTTCTTCGGCATGGGCGGGCCCCACCTCGCCGCGCAGGGCGTCGAGCTGATGCACGGCTCGCACGAGATCTCGGTGATGGGCATCACCGAGGTGCTGCCCAAGGTGCCGCGCATCTTGAAGGTGCTGTCAGACCTCGCCGGCGCCGCGAAGCAGCGGCGCCCGATCGCCGCGTTGCTGGTCGACGTGCCCGACTTCAACCTGCGGCTGGCGAAGCGGCTCAAGGCGCTCGGCGTTCGGGTGGCCTGGTACATCAGCCCGATGGTGTGGGCGTGGCGCCCCGGCCGGGTGAAGCAGATCGCCGAGCGCGTCGACCGCATGCTCTGCATTCTCCCGTTCGAAGAGGAGTTCTACCGGGGGACGGCGGTGGCGGCGCGCTACGTGGGAAACCCGGTGGTCGAGCAGGTGCCCGCGCCCGCCGAGCCGGCGGTGTTTCGCCGCGCGCTCGGGGTGCCGGTCGAGGGCCGAGCCATCGCGCTGCTGCCGGGCAGCCGCCGCTCGGAGATCGCGCGCATTCTCCCCACCCTGGTCGACGCCGCCCGGCGCATCGGCGCGCGCGCCCTGGTGCCCATCGCGCCGGGCCTCGACCGGGCGGCGATCACAGGCGCCTTCTCCGGTCTCGAGGCGCACTTCGTCGACGGTCGGGCCGCCGAGGTGGTGGGAGCCAGCGACGTGGCGGTGGTCGCGTCGGGCACTGCCACGCTCGAGGCCGGGCTGATGCAGCGCCCGCTGGTGGTGGTCTACCGCCTGGCGCCGGTGAGCTACTGCGGGCCGGGCGCTGGTGAAGCTGCCGCACTTCAGCCTGGTGAACCTGCTGGCCGGGCGAGAGGTGGTGCCCGAGCTGCTACAGGGGGCGTTCACCCCAGAGGCGGTGGCGGCGCACGTCGAGCAGCTGTGGTCGGGAGAGCCACGCGCGCACCAGCTCGCGGGGCTGGCCGAGGTTCGCGCGAAGCTCGGGGCTGCGGGGGCCGCGGGTCGGGCGGCCGACGAGGTGCTGGCGCTGCTCGAGGCGTGACGGAATTCGAAGCGCCCTCCCAAGCGGAGAGCATGAACGGTTGGACGAGCGCCCGGCACGGCCTGATGACCATGCGCTACTCGGTGTTCGCGCTGGGGCTGGCGCTGACGGCGAGCGCGCTCACCCGCGCGGCGATGTTGCCGGTGATCGTCGCCCTGCTCGCGATCGTGGCGTTGGGCCTGGGGTCGCTGTGGTTCAGCCTCGGGCTGCCGCAGTCTCCGGCCCGCAGCTGGGCGACTCGCAGCCTGTGGGTGGGAGCCGCCAGCACGGCCCTTCGGGCGTGGGTGCTCTTCGGCACCGAGCGTCATTCGGGCGGAGCCGCCGAGCTCGGTGTGCTCGCCGACCTGATCGGCATCGGCAGCGTGCTGCTTCACTTCGCGGCGTGGAAGAGCGCCGCCGAGGCCCGGTCGAGCGAGGTGGCGGCATCGCGCATCAACCTGGCCCGGGTGGTGGTCGTGGCGTTTCTGCTGCTCAACGCCGGGTTCATCTACCAGGCACGCACGCATTTCGTGACCCGCGGGCTCGAGCTGCTGCAGGGCGGCCTGGCGGTGTTCACCCTGGTGTTGTGGTTTCGCGCGCTGCTGGCGCTCGAGCACGCGCTCGAAGAACGCACGGTCTCGTGGCAGCGGGATGAAGCGACCGGGTGAGCCCGGCTCGCTAGGGCACGGTCCAGTTGACGTCGACCCGTTCGGTCGCGCCCGCTTTCAGGTCGACCTTGCGCGTCTCGGCCTTGTTATCGACCTTGAACTCGATGGTGTGCTCGCCCGGCTTCACCCGGGCCGAGTAGTGACTGAAGGCCCCCTGAGCCGGGGTGCCGTCGACCGTCACCGAGCTGCAGAATGGCGCGCACCACAGGTCGAGGGTGCCCTTCTCGTCGGCCGCTGCCGCCGTCTCGCCTTTCTGCGGCACCTGCCACTCGACCGTCTCGGGCGCTCCGGCCTTCACCACCAGCGACTGGGTCTTCTTCTGCTTCGAGGCTTTGTCGACGAACAGCACCGCGTGCTTGCCGGGCTTGAGGTCGACCTCGAGAGGGGTGGTGCCGCGCTCCTTGCCGTCGACGGTCACGGCCGTCTCGGGAGTCGACTTGAACGAGATGGTCACTTCGGCGATCGCCGGCTTGGGATCTTTCGTAGCTGCCGGGTCCTTCGCGGCAGCCGGGGTCTTGGCTGCAGCGGGGTCCTTGGCGGCACCGGGGTCCTTGGCGGCACCGGGGTCCTTGGCGGCACCGGGGTCCTTGGCGGCACCGGGGTCCTTGGCGGCACCGGGGTCCTTGGCGGCACCGGGGTCCTTGGCGGCACCGGGGTCCTTGGCGGCACCGGGGTCCTTGGCGGCGCCGGGGTCCTTCGCTCCAACCGGGTCCTTCGCTCCAACCGGGTCCTTCGCCTCGACCGGGTCCTTCGCCTCAACCGGGTCCTTTGCGTCGACCGGGTCCTTCGCGGCACCCGGGTCCTTCGCCACCACGACCGGGTCTTTCGCCACGGGGTCGGTCACCACCACAGGGTCTTTCGGCTCGGGCCCGGCGGCGCCCTGCACCACCTTCCAGCCGAGCACCGCCACCACCACCGCCAGCACCAGGCCAATCACGATCAGCGCCACCGGCGGGCCGCTCGACGGCACCTGCGCGGGAGTGGTGCGCGGCGGCGGGAGCTTCAACTCACCCGACGTCGAGCGCGGGGCGGCCGCTGCAGCGCCGTTGGAGATGCCGTTCACCGGAGGCGGCAGCGGCCCGCCACTCGCCGGCACGTGCTGCTCGGTCGGCGCGAGCAGCACCGGCTCGCCCACCACGTGCGCAGGGCCCAGCTGCATCACCGCAGCGCCGCCGACCTGCACCCCGGGCGCGACGGTCGGCCGTGGAAACGCCGGGTTCGAGGGCACCTCGACGTCGGTCTTTGCCGCGGCGGCGTCGGTGGCGAGCACCTTGTTCACCGCGTTGCCCAGGCTCGCCGCGACCGGCTCGGGTACCGGGCCCTTGTAGGTCTTGTCGCCGGGCGACGAGGGCACCACGTCACCCGTCGTCTGCGGAGCGATGTGCCCCGACTCGGCCGCGATCACCCGGAACAGGCGCAGCAGATCTTCCTTGCCGACCTTGTGGCCCTCGTAGACGAGGTACTTCTCGAGGTCCGCCGCCAGCGCCGCCGCGGTGGGGTAGCGCTTCTCGGGGTTCATCTGGAAGCAGCTGTTCAAGATGATGCGCAGCGGCTCGGGGGTGTTGGGCCGCAGCTGCTCGACCGGCTTGATGCGCATGTGCCGGGCGTTCTCGATCTGCTCGACCTCCATCTCGCCGGCGATCGCGCGCGCGTTGGTGAGCAGCTCGTAGAGCACCAGCCCCAGCGCGTAGACGTCGACGCGGCGGTCGATGCGCTGCCCGGTAATCTGCTCGGGCGCCATGTAGGGGTACTTGCCCTTCACCAGCCCCGCCTGGGTGCGGTGCATGGTGTTGGCGGCCTTCGCCACCCCGAAGTCGATGATCTTCACCTCGCCGTGGGTCGACAGGAGAATGTTGTGCGGGGTGACGTCGCGGTGAATGATGTTGAGCGGCTGGCCGCGGGCGCCCACCGCGTCGTGTGCGTAGTGCAGCGCCTTGGCGGCGTCAGACATCACCCGCGCGGCGAGCTCGGGCGCCATGTACTCGCCGGCGCGCTCGTGCTCGAGGCTGATGGTCATCAGGTCGAAGCCCGGCACGTATTCCATGGCCAGGTAGAAGGCGCCGTTCACCTGACCGAGGTCGAAGACCCGGGCGATGCCGGGGTGCGAGAGCTGCGCGACGAGCGAGGCCTCGTCGAGGAACATCTTCACGAACTCGGGGCTGTTGCACAGGTGCGGGTGCGGTCGCTTTACGACGCAAACCCCGTTGGGCCCCCGGGCGAGAAACACGTCGGCCATGCCGCCGGCGCCGATGCGCTTGTCCAGCGTGTATTTGCCGAGTTGCTCCGGCATCCCGAGCGAACGACTTAGCACCTTCGAAGCATTCATGGTGCGATGCGGGCCGTCGACCTCACCGCGGGGGCCTGCTCTGCTGAACGCCCTCGCCCCGCGGGCCGCCTGGCTGCTGGTGCACACTTAGCGCTGGGCCCGATGCGGCCCGCCCTGGTCATCATTCCCACCTACAACGAGCGCGACAACGTCTCGGCGATCACCGCCGCCGCGCTCGCCGCCGACCCGCGCCTCGACGTGCTGATCGTCGACGACAACAGCCCCGACGGCACCGGGCAGATCGCCGACGAGCTGGCGGCGAAAGAGCCGCGCGTCCAGGTGCTCCACCGCGCCAAGAAAGAGGGCCTGGGCCGGGCGTACCTGCACGCCTTCGCCTGGGGTCTCGAGCGCGGCTACGAGTACCTCATCGAGATGGACGCCGACTTCAGCCACGACCCGAAGTACCTGGCCCCGATGCTGAACGAGGCTGAAGGAGGCGCCGACCTGGTGATCGGCAGCCGCTACGTCGACGGCGGCGGCACCGTGAACTGGGGCCCTGGCCGCAAGCTGCTCAGCCGGGGCGGCTCGCTCTACGCCCGCACCATTCTGGGCGTGCCGCTTCGAGATCTCACCGCCGGCTTTCAGTGCTTCCGCCGCGCGGTGCTGCAGGCGATCGACCTCAACGCGGTGAAGAGCTCGGGCTACGCCTTTCAGATCGAGCTGAAGTACCGCACCCTGAAGGCGGGCTTCCGGGTGAAAGAGATTCCCATTCTCTTCGAAGATCGGCGCGTCGGTCAGTCGAAGATGAGCCGGAAGATCTTCGTCGAAGGCCTGACGATGGTGTGGAAGCTCAAGCTGAGCGTGTGAAGTGCGACTGCTCGAGCACCTGTTGATCGCGCTGCCCGCGGTCTTCTTCGTGGTCGACCCGCCCGGCGCCGTACCGCTGTTCATCGCCATGACCGCGCGCGACGCGCGGCCCAAGGTGCTGTCGATGGCGCTACGGGCGTGCGTGACCGGCGCGCTGCTGCTCTTCTTCTTCGCGTTCTTCGGCGCGCTGATCTTCCGGCTCTTCGGGGTCACCCTCGCCGCCTTCCGGGTGGCCGGCGGCATTCTGCTGATGCTCACCGCGCTCGACATGCTGCGCGCCGAGACCGCCAAGACGCGCACCTCGGACGCCGAGACCCAAGAGGGCGTGCAGAAAGAAGACATCGCCATCGTGCCGCTCGCCATGCCGGTCTTGAGCGGCCCGGGCAGCATCGCCACGGTGATGGTGCTGATGGCCGATCAAGACGTCTACCCGCGCGGCCTCGCGGTGGCCATCGCCATCGCGCTCACCTTCGTGGCCACCTACTTCATTCTCTCGATGGCGCAGCGGCTCACCCGGGTGCTGGGTCAGACCGGCATCGCGGTGACCCAGCGCATCTTCGGGCTCCTGCTCGCGGCGCTGGCGATTCAGTTCATCGCCGACGGCGCAAAGGCGCTGTGGGGCGCCCGCTAGAAGAGGTGGCGCCGCATCGAGATGTTGGCGAGCAGCCCGATGCCGAGCATCACGCTCACCATCGAGCTGCCGCCGTACGACATCAGCGGCAGGGTGATGCCGGTCACCGGCAGCAGGCCGGTCACCATGCCGATGTTCTCGAACACCTGCCAGAAGAGCATCGCCGCGATGCCGACCGCCACGAAGGCTCCGAAGCGGTCGCGTGAGTTGTGGGCCACGCCCAGCGAGCCCACCAGAATCACCCCGTACAGCACCAGCAGCAGCAGGCACGAGAGAAAGCCGTGCTCTTCGGCCCACACCGAGAAGATGAAGTCGGTGTGCTGCTCGGGCAGGTAGCGCAGCGCGGTCTGGGTGCCCTCTTTCCACCCCTTGCCCGAGAAGCCGCCCGAGCCCACCGCGATCTTCGACTGCATCGAGTGGTAGTTGGTGCCCTTCAGGTCGCTCTGCGGGTCGAGCCAGCCCGAGATGCGGCCCTCTTGGTGCTTCTTGAGGTGGTGGCGCACCAGCGTGGTGCGCGTCTCACCCTCTGGCACCGGGCGGGCGAAGTCGTTCCAGATCACGGCGGCCGACAGCAGGCCGATCACCCCGGCCGCCACCACCACCGTCCACTTCACCCGGGCGAAGGCGATCAGGGTCACCGCGGTGAACGTCATCATCAGCGCAGTGCCCAGGTCGGGCTGCACCAGCACCAGCAGGGTCGGTACCACCGCCAGGGTGAGCGGGGGAATCAGGCGCAAGAACCCGTACGACGGCGAGGCGGGCCGGTAGTCGTCGTGAAAGTACTTGGCCATCATCAGCACCATGCCGATCTTCATGAACTCGGCGGGCTGAACGCGCAGCGGGCCCAAGACCAACCAACTCTCGGCGCCCTTGGCCTTGGTGCCGATGAACTTGAGCAGCACCAGCAGCCCGATGTTGAGCAGGTACACCGGCACCGCCGCGCTCTGAATGAAGCGAATGTCGACCAGGGTGACGGCGATCAGCACCGCCAGCCCGACCCCGATGTACGCGGCCTGCGCCGTCCACATGCTGCGGGCGGCCGACATCAGGTTGTAGATGCCGATGCCCGACACCGCCAGCGAGGCGAGCAGCACGCCCCACGGCGCCTGCATGATCATCCGCTGCCGCTGTGCGCCTAGATCCATCTCGAGGGCTCCTTCACTGCGGCGGGGCTGGTGCCGCCCGAGGCGATCGACGGCGCGCCGGCATCGGGCACCGCGGGTTGCGCGGCCAGCGCCGCGGTGCCGCCGTCGGCCGGCTTGGGCGCAGGGGCAGCGATCTTGATCGGCGGCGGGGGCTGCCACGCCGGCCCGAAGGCCACCGAGTCGCTGGCCTTGAGCTCGAAGAACTTCTGCATCACCGCCGAGGCCGCGGGCGCGGACTCCGAGCCACCGTGGCCCGAGTGCTCGTTGAGCACCACGATCGCGATCTCCGGCGCCTCGGCCGGAGCGAACGCCGCGAACCAGGCGTGGTCGCGCTCGAAGTAGCCCATCTGCTCTTTCTTGAGCCGCACGTCGCCGATGCGCACCACCTGCGCGGTGCCGGTCTTGCCGGCGATGGTGATGCCGCTCATCGCCCCCTTGAGCCGCGCCCGGCCGCCGGTGCCGCCGGCCTCGTTCACCACCGCGGCCAGCGCGTCGACCACGATGCGGTGCTGGTCTTCGGTGAGGTCGATCTTCCGCACCAGCTTGGGCTCGAACTTCTGAATCACGTCGCCCTGCGGGTCTTCGACGTGGTCCACCACCTGCGGCTGGTACAGCGAGCCGGTGCCGAGGGCCGCGTACATGCCCGCCAGCTGCAGCGGCGTCACGTTCACATCGCCCTGGCCGATGGCGGTGTTGAGCGCCATGCCCTTCTGGTAGCCGCCCGGGGTCACCTTGTCGTGGTAGGCGGTGTCGGGCATCACCCCGGGCACCTCGGCGGCGACCGAGAAGTTGGTGGCCTGGCCCAGGCCGAACTCGCGGCCGATGGTGGCGATGGGGTCGATGCCGATGGCGTTGGCGATGGTGTAGAAATACGTGTCGCACGAGTACTGCAGGCCGCGCACCGCGGCGACGGTGCCGTGCACGCCGTGGCAGCGCCATACCCGGGCGCCCAGGCGAAAGCCGCCGCCGCAGGTGGCGGTGGTGTGCTCGGTGAACGCGCCCGATCGCAGGCCGGCGATCAAGGTGATCGGCTTGAAGGTCGAGCCGGGGTGGTAGTGCTCGGCCGCCACCCGGTTCACCATCGGCTGCAGTGGGTCTTTCGCCATCTCCTGCAGCTTCTTGGGCGAGACCCGGCCGGTGAGCACGTTGGGGTCGAACGAGGGCCGCGACACCGCGGCGAGCACGAACCCGGTGCGGGGGTCGAGCGCGATGATCGCCCCCGCCGCGCCGGGAAACGCCTTCTCGGCCTCGGCCTGCAGCCGCGCGTCGATGCTGAGCACCACGTTGTTGCCCGAGCGCGGCGCGAAGTCTTCGTGCTGCAGCACCTCGCCGTTCGGGTCGCGCATCACCTCGCCGCGCGCGTTCACCACTTCTTTGCGCCAGCCGTCTTTGCCGCGCAGCATCGCCTCGAAGCCGCGCTCGACCCCGCGGCGACCGATGTAGTCGCCCAGCGCGTACGGAGCGCGCTCCATTTCCGAGGCGCCGTTTAGCCGCACCAGCTCGTCCTGGGTGACCTCGTTCATGTAGCCCAGCACGTGCGCCAGCGCCGGGCCGGCGGGGTAGTTGCGGTGGGGCACCTTTTCCACGTCGACGCCGGGCAGCCGGTGCACCACCGCGTTCACCCGGTCGAGCGCATCGCGGCCCAGATCGGTCTCGACCTGCATCGGCTGGTAGCGCTGCGGGCCGTGCGCGGCCTTGATGCGGGCCGTGACCGCCTGGGTCTGCGCCTCGTCCCACCCCACCAGATCGGCGAGCTGGGGAATCACCTCGGCAGCGCACTTCTGACAGAACGCCGGGGTGATGAAGACGTCGAACGAGGGGCGAATGTCGACCAGCACCTCGCCGCGGCGATCGCGAATCTGCCCGCGCGGCGCGCGCACCCGCACGTCCTTGAACTGGTTGTCGATCGAGAGCGCGAGAAATTCGTCGTGCCGAATCACCATCAGCCGGTAGAGGTTCACCGCCAGCACGAACATGCCGAAGACGAAGAAGCCTCCCACCCAGAAGTAGCGAACGCGCAGGTCTTTGCCGGCGCTGGCGCGGCCGAGCTTCATCGCAACATGCCCGCCTGCGGCCGCTCGTAGGCCGGGTCGAGCTTGCGCAGCAGGGGCCACAGCAGCGCCGCTGCCAGCACGCACAGCGCGGTCTGCAGGGGCAGCCCGGTGAGCGAGGTGAAGGTGGCGCTGCTGCCCGAGCGCGAGGTCAGCCACGAGAAGAACGCCGCCAGCACCCCGTTGCCCACCGCCGCTCCACCGCACACCACCGCGAACAGCGCCCGCGCCCGCGCGTCGACGAACGCCGAGACGGCGCGGGCGAGCAGGAAGGTGAGCACCGCGAGAAACGGGTAGAGCCCGGTCGGTCTGCCCGAGAACACGTCGAGCAGGTAGCCGATGGCGAAGGCCGCGAAGCCGCCCTCGAGCGTCGTCGCCCGCAGGCCCAGAAACACCACCAGCACCACGGTGATGTCGAGGCGGGTGACCTCGAGCCCGAGCTCGCGCGTCAGCACCGCCTCGATCGAGAGGAAGAACAGCGCCAGCGCGACGGTGGCCGCGAACCTCATCGCTTCACCTCGGGCACCGGGGGAGCGAAGGCGAGAATCGAGGGCAGCAGCAGCACCTCTTCGACGCGGCGCAGGTCGACGGCGGGCACCACCCGCGCCTTCAAGAACATCGCGTTGGCCTCGCGGGTGACCTTCTCGACCTTGCCCAGCACCAGGCCCTTGGGGAACAGCCCGTCGGTGCCCGAGGTGATGAGGGTGTCGCCGTCGACCACGTCGTCGCCGTAGAGCACGTTGTCGAGGTGCAGGTCGGCGCCGCCGCCCGCGCCGATGGCGGTGGCGCGCACCCGGGTGCGCTGCACCACCGCGCCGATGCGGCTCGAGGGGTCGGTGATGAGCATCACGTCGGCGCTGCCGCCCACCACCCGAGCCACCTGCCCGACCACACCGTTGGGAGTCAGCGCCGGCATGCCCACCCGCACCCCTTCGCTTTCGCCGCGGTTGATGCGCAGCGAGATGAAGTGGGGCGAGGCGTTCACTCCGATGACCCGCGCGGCAATCTCGGGCTCGACGGTGCCTTCGGTGTACCCGAGCATCGCGCGCAGGCGCTCGTTCTCGGCGCGCGCCTCGGTGAGCGCGTTGAGCTCGGCGCGGCTCTGCGACAGCTCTCCCACGCAGGCGTCGAGCTCGACGCGGGCGCCGCGCAGCGACAGGTAGCCCGAGAAGCCGCCGCGGGCGCCGTCGATGGCCGCGGTCAGCCCGCGCTGCAGCGGAGACGACACCGCCAGCACCGCGCGATCGGCAATGTTCGGCTCACGGCCTCGATGGCCCGACGACAGATACGTGATGAGTGGGTACAGCAGCAGCGTCCCGACGATCAGCAGCTCGCGGTACCGCTTGAACAGCGAAAGCATCGTGGCCCAACCGTTGATGGAACTTGCATGTTCCGAGTCCAGATCCTACAGGGAGCGGCGCTCATGAACGAGTCTTTCGACCTGAAGCGCTTCGTCAGCTACCTGTTCATCGCCGGCATCGCGGTGCTCTTCGCTGTGCAGTGGGGCCCCGGGTCGGTCGGCTGTGGCAAGGGTCGCGGCGACCGCCGTGGCGATTCTGCCGCGAGTGAGGCGGAAAGCGCCGCCACCGTGAACGGAAAAGAAGTACCCCTGAAAGACTTCTCGCGCGCCTACCTGGGCCAGCTCAGCCGCTTCAAGTCGCAGGGCCTCACCGCCCAGCTGGCCAAGCAGCTCGGCATTCACAACCAGGTGCTGGAGCAGCTCATCAACACCGAAGTGCTGGCCCAGGCCGCCGAAGCCCGCGGCATCATGGCCTCGGACGCCGAGATCATCGACGTGCTCAAGCGCAACCCCGAGTTCCAGAAAGACGGCAAGTTCGACATCAACACCTACAAGAACGTGATGGCGCAGTACTACCGCCGCACGCCCGAAGACTTCGAGGCCGAAGTTCGCCGCCAGCTCTCTGCCCAGAAGCTGCTCGACCTGGTCGAGCAGGGTGCGGTGGTGTCGGAGGACGAGGTGAAGGCCCGCTATCTGAAGGAAGCGAACAAGGCGAACCTCACCTTCGTGAAGTTCTCGGCCACCCAGTTCGCCGACAAGGTGCCGGCCCCGAAGAGCACCGAGCTCGACGCGTGGTCGGCAGCCCACCAGGCCGACATCGCGGCGTACTACGAGAAGAACAAGGCCTCGTACTTCCAGGACACCCGGGCCCACGTGCGGCAGATTCTGGTGCGGGCCAGCAAAGACGACGGCGAGGCCAGGCGCGCCGAGGCCAAGACGAAGGCCGAAGGGCTGCTGAAGGAAATTCAGGGCGGCAAGGACTTCGCCGAGGTCGCCAAGGCCTCGAGCGACGACACCGAGACCAAGGCCAAGGGCGGCGACCTGGGCTTCGTGGAGCGCTTCGCCCTGCCGTCTGGGCTGGCCGATGCGGTGTTCCGCGCCAAGGCTGGAGATCTGACCCCGGTGATCGAGAGCCCCATCGGCTTCCACATCGCCAAGGTCGAAGAGGTGAAGGCGCCCGAGACCCGGCCGCTCGACGCGGTGAAGAAAGAGATCGCCGAGACGGTGTGGAAGCGCGACAAGGCCACCGAGCTGGCCCGCGCCGAGGCGCAGAAGGCGCTGACCGCGGCCAAGAGCGGCAAGAAGCTCACCGACCTGTACCCCAAAGACGAGAAAGACGCGGCGGCCGGCCAGTTCGCGGCGCCCACCAAGCCGGTCGCCACCGAGACCGGCGACATCAACCGCGGCGCCACCACCCTTCCCCAGCTGGGCGCGTCGCCCGAGATCACCAACGCAGTGTTCGCGCTCACGGCTCCGGCGGTGCTCGACCAGGTGTTCGCGGTGGGCGGCGACCCGGTGGTGGTGCAGGTGACCGAGCGCTCCAAGCCGTCGGACGACGACTTCGTGAAGCAGAAAGAGCAGATGACGACCGAGGCGATCAAGGGCAAGCAGTTCGAGCTCCGCGAGGCCTTCGTGAAGTCGCTGCGCAAGCAGGCCACCGTCACGCAGAACAACCAGGCCATCGACCGCGTCACCGAGGGCTGAAGCCGCGTGTACTCGGACCTGTTCGTCGCCACGCCGGGAGAAGCACCCCAGCTGGTGACGGAGCAGGAGCCCTTTCGCCGCTGGCACTCGGTCAGCATCAAAGACGTGCTCGAGCGCGAGTGGCTGGCCTTCGCCAAGGCCGCTCGCACCGATGTGTTCGAAGAGCCCCTAGTGGACGATCGCACTCACGTGGTGCGGCCGATAACGCGCCACGTGCTGCAGCGGCTCGCCCAGCTCGATCCGGCCGAGCGCACCTCGCTGGCGCAGGCGTGGAAGGCCGAGTCCGAGCGGCTCTCGCACTGGCCGGTCGAAGCGGTCGAGCGGGTGCTGACCGAGCTCAAAGATCTCGCCGAGCGCGCCAGCCGCGAGGGCAAGGCCGTGCTGTACCTGGCCACCTTCTAGATAGGCGAGCGACGGGCTACGCGGCCGTCGCGCCGTGCACCGCGTTGCGCCCTGCTGCCTTGGCCGCGTACATCGCGGTGTCGGCGGCGCGCAGCAGCTCTCGGGCGGTCTTGCCGTGCTCGGGAAACGCGGCGTACCCCACCGAGACGGTGACGCGCACCGGCTGCCCCTCGATGACGAACTCGTGCCCTGCCACTGCGTGGCGAATGCGCTCGGCCACCACCCGGGCACGCTCGAGGTGCGTCTCGAGCAGCAGCACCGCGAACTCGTCGCCGCCGTAGCGGCACACCGAGTCGACCGAGCGCACCGCGTCGAGCAGCACCTTGCCCAGCGCCTTGAGCACCGCGCTGCCCACCAGGTGCCCGCGGGTGTCGTTGACCTGCTTGAACTCGTCGATGTCGAGGAACAGCACCGACACCGGCCGCGCGAAGCGCTGCGCGCGCTCGGTCTCGCGCTCGAGCGTCGAGATGAGAAAGCGCGAGTTGTAGAGCCCGGTGTGCTCGTCGCTCAGGGTGAGCTCCTGCACCTTCCTGAAGTTGCGCGCGTTCTCGATGGCGATCGCGGCGTAGTCGGCGATGGCGGTCACCGCGCGCAGATCGTCGCGATCGAACGGCGCGGCGCCCTTCTTGTTGACCAGCTCGATCACCCCCAGCGCGCGCCCGCGCAGCATCAGCGGCACCGCGATCAGCGCCTGGGTCTGAAAGTCGCTCTGCTCGTCGAAGCGCGGCGAGAAGTCGGGGTCGTCTCGCACGTCGCCCACCAGGCGCCCCTTGCCGGCGCGAAACACCGACCAGGCGATGCCCTCGCCCGGGGGTATCTTCATCGACTTGAGCCGCTCGGCGGCCGGGCCCACGCAGATCTCGAAGTACAGCTCACCGTCGGGCCCCTCGAGCAGCAAAGACCAGCTCTCGGGCTGCAGCAGCTCGCTCACCTTCTCCATCACCAGCTCGAGCACCTCACCGACCTCGAGCGTCGAGGTGAGCGCCTTTGCGATCTGGTTGAAGGCGGCAAGCTGCTCTACGGTGCGCTTCATCGCGCCGAGAAGCTCGGACGGGTTCATCTCTTCAAGCCACTCTTCCATGAGTTCCGCTCCCCTACCAACCTTCGTTCTCGCTTCCGGCTCGCCGCGGCGCCGCGAGCTGTTGGGGCAGCTCAAGCTCCACTTCACCGTGGTGCCGGCCAACATCGACGAGTCGCTGCGTGAAGGAGAAGCGCCCGCCGCCTACGTCGAGCGGCTGGCGCGCGCCAAGGCCGCCGCCGTGCCCGGTGCCCTGGTGCTGGCCGCCGACACCACGGTGGCGGTGGGCGGCGAGATTCTCGGCAAGCCCGAAGACGCCACCGACGCGCGGCGCATGCTGGGCCTGCTCTCGGGCCGCGAGCACCAGGTCTTCACCGGCATCGCCACCAGGCAGCACGCGCGGGTGGTGCAGACGCGGGTGTGGTTCAAGCCGCTCACCCCCGAAGAGATCGACTGGTACATCTCGACCCCCGAGCCCTACGACAAGGCCGGCGGCTACGCGGTGCAGGGGCTCGCCGCGGCGTTCATCGAGCGGTTGGACGGCAGCCCCACCAACGTCATCGGCCTGCCGCTGCCTGAAACACTGGAGCTGCTCGCACGGTCGGGGTTACACCTCCCCTGGTGATCGACACCGCGCAGCTGGAAAAGAACCTGGAGCTGCTCGAGGGGCGCATCGCGCGTGCCTGCGCCCGCGCCGGCCGCCCGGAGCACGACGTGCAGCTGATCGCGGTCTCCAAGCTCCACCCGCCCGAGCTGCTGCGCCGCGCCTACGACTGTGGCATTCGGCACTTCGGCGAGAACTACGCCCAGGAGCTGCGCGACAAGCAGGCCGCGCTCGCCGACCTGCCCGGCATTCGGTGGCACGCCATCGGCCCGGTGCAGACCAAGAACGCCAAGTACCTGGCCAAGGCGGCGCACGTCTTCCACGCGCTCGAGAAGCTCGAGGTCGCCGAAGAGCTCTCCAAGCGGCGCACCGGCGAGCCGCTCGACTGCTTCATCGAAGTGAACGTGGCCAAAGAGGCCAGCAAGGCCGGCATCGACCACGGCGAGGTGGCGGCGTTCGTCGAGAAGGTGCGCGCGCTGCCCCACCTGCGCGTCACCGGGTTGATGACCATGCCCCCGCTGACCGGAAACCCCGAAGAGTCGCGGCTGCCGTTTCGCGCGCTGCACGCGCTGGCGCGGCGCCTCGAGCTGCCCCAGCTCTCGATGGGCAGCACCCACGACTTCGAAGTGGCGATCGAAGAAGGCGCCACCCTGGTGCGGGTCGGCACCGCCCTGTTCGGCGAGCGCCCCGCGCACTAAAGAAGACCAGCTGAGGGCCTGAAGACGCGAAGTGTATCGGCCCTCAGAGCTCGCGGAAGTCGAGCTTGCCTTCGTCGTCGACACGGACTTCCCACTCCATGCCGCAGTAGTTGCACATCACCTGTGACTTGTGGCCGAAGGCCTCGGTGGGGTTGTTGGCGTTGCAGCCCGGGCACTCGAACTCGGTGAACTTCAGCTGGCCCGGCTTGATGACCTTCTGGTCGTCGTCATCGTCGTGCCGAAAGTCTTTGATCGAAGACATGCTCACCTCGCAGTGACGTCGGTGGTCTCTAGGGTGCGGTACCGCTGGTCGATGTGCTCCATCAATTCGAACAGCGCGTCACCGTACCGGCTGCCATCGCCCGAATCATAGCCGCTGCGGTTCACGTAGAAGCTGCCCGACTGGCATTCGCGCGCCCAGCCCGGGGCGGTCTGGTCGATGTCCTTGCCGGTCTCGTCGGTCTCCCGGCAGTCGCGGGCTTTCGTCAGCGCGTTCGTCCAGCAGCAGCGGCCGTTGGGGAACACGAAGATCATCGGCCTGAGCCTCACGTCGGTGTCGGTGACGAAGATGTCGGTGAGCACCGAAGTGGCCATGAAGTCTCTGGGGTTCATGCCGTAGCCGTGCAGCATGAACACCACCGGGTAGCGGGCCGCGGCGTTCTCGGCGGCGTCGTAGCCGGGCGGCAGCGAGATGGCGTACTCCCACTTCGCGCCCAGCGCCTGCGAGTCGAACGACTCGATGCGCTGCCGCTCCGAGGCGGTGGCGCCACCGAGGGGCGTCGCGGGGCGATCGAGGCCCGGCCAGCTCGCCGCCGCCCAGTTGAACAGGGTGTAGAAGCGGTTGACCGCCTCGCCTGCGGTGCCGACGTGGTCGCCTTCTCCGTCGAGCAGCTCGGCCGTGGTGGGGTGTTCTTTGCCGTAGAACACCGCCACGTCACGGGGCACCTTCACCGGCCACAGCGCGTTCCACGGGTTGTAGGTGCCCGAGCGGCGGTCTTTCATGCCGGGGATCTCGAGAAAGTCGCGGTACTCGCCCACCGCCGTCTCGCCGCGCAGCGACTTGAGCAGCGAGAAGAAGTGCTTCGACATCAGCCCCAGGTTGAACACGTCGCGAATGCCGCCATCGACCAACACGCTCACCCGCGCGCGCGACGCGGGGGTGAGCTGGCGCAGGTTCGAGCGGCCGTCGTACTGCAGAAACTTCTTCAGCCCCGAGGCGAGATCATACGCGCCGTTGCCCTCGCCCACGTCGTGGGTGCCGGCCACGCCGTCGAGCCCGTCGTCGCGGTAGGCCTCGCCCTCTTCGCGCAGCCAGTCGTTCTCGGTGCCCCTGGGGTTCGAGTCGGGGTCGTAGTCGTCGTGGTTGGGGTCGCCGCTCGCCCCCGTGGCGGTGCAGCCGCCCTTCCCGTCTTCCTTCGCGTCGGCGCAGCCGTCGACGCCGGTATCGTCGAAGCGCTCGCGCGCGTTCTTCACCAGGGGCTCGCCGTAGTCGCGGCGGCCGTTGCCGTTGTAGTCGTAGGCCAGCGCCAGGGTGAACGGCCGGGTGGCCTCGCGGCATGGGTCGACCGCTCCAGCGTTGGCGTACATGAACTCGAGGTCGTCGTTCTTGTTCGCCTCGTGCACCCCGCCCTTGGCGGCGCAGTACGCGGCGGCGAACGCGGCCTCCATCGCCCTGGGCAGCGGCTGCAGCACGTTCGCCGGCTCCGAGCAGAAGTCGACGCGCTCGCCGCTGCCCGAGCAGCGGTAGAGCGTCGGCTCTCCGTCGCAGAAGGTGACCGCGTCGTACTTACCTTCAGGGTTGTACTCGAGGTTGTAGAGCTGCTTGACCCGCACCGGGTGGGTGCAGAAGTCGGCGGGCGGGTGGCGCACGTGCTCGACTGGCACACCCGGCGGAGCGAAGGCCGACTCGGGGTTCTCGGTGCCGAAGTTCCCGTAGGCCAGGGTGATGTCGGTGAACATGTCGAGGTACGTGTCGCGGTGGGTCTGGGTGCCGTTGGTCGAGAAGTGCCAGCGGTTGAAGCTCTGGGCATGCTCCCAGCCGATCGCGGGCTCCGGCTTCTCGCACTTCGCGATCTCCACCGGGTCATTGAGCCGGGCGGGGTCGCGCGCCAGAATCGCCTCGAGGTCGGCCCGCGGGCAGAAGCCGCCGGTCATGAACCGGTCGACCATGCGCCCGAAGTAGGCGCCGTCGAGCGGGCCCCCCAGCACCGCCACCGCGTCGAACTTCTCGGGGTGGGTGAAGCCCAGCGCCGCGGCCCCGGTCGCTCCCATCGAAACCCCCGACAGCACTCGATACGTGGTGCGCACCTTCGGTGACTCGGGGGTCTCACCCGTACCGCATGAGACGACCAGGCCTACGGCGAAGCCGAGGGGGAGCAGCGGGCGCATGAGGGCACTCCTTCAAGAACGGGGCGGCCCGTGCAATACCGGACCCGAAGGGTTCCCTACAAGCCAGAGAGGCCGAGTGAATTCGGAGTTCAACCAGACGTTGGAGTCACACGTGGCGCGACCGGGCAGTCTCGTTGTTACATTTTCTTCGTTGCGATTTGCCGTGCTCGCCGTCGCCGTGGCACTTCCCGCTTTTGCCGAAGCGCCGAAAGAGACCATTCGCTCGGCGTTCGGCCCCGGAGAGCAGTCGAGCTTCGTGGTCAGCTATGCCGGCGTCGCCGCCGGTGAATTTCAGCTCACCGTGGGCATGATGATGAAGCGCGACGAGCGCGAGGTCTGGCCGATTCTCTGCATCGCCAAGACCGACATTCCCATCTACACCATCAACGACAAGTACGTGGCGTACTGGGACCCGCGGGCCCAGGAGCATGTGGGCAGCGACTTCTGGATCGACGAGAACAAGAAGAAGCGCCGCGAGCACGTCACCATGAAGCGGGCCGAGAGCAAGGCGATCGTCAAGCGCGCCAACCAGGGCGAGCCGCTGCACGACGTGAGCTACGACATCGACCCGGTCGCGCTCGACGTGGCCACCGCCACCATGTGGCTGCGGAACATTCCCCTCAAGGTGGGCGACAAGTACGAGCGCCCGGTGTTCACCGGCGCGGTGGCGTTCAAGATGACCGCCGAGGTGCTCGAGAAGACCAAGATCACCACCAAGCTGGGTGAAAAAGAGGTCTGGAAGATCGCCGTCTTCACCCAGTTCGCCGGGCAGCTGGCGCAGAAGAGCAACCTCACCGCGTACCTGAGCGCCGACAAGCTCCAGGCGGTGCAGCGGGTCGAGGCCGAGTTCATTCTCGGCCGCATCACCGCAGATCTCGTTTCGTTCGAGGCCGGGAGAGACTTCAGCCAGGGATGATCTCAGTACTGCTCGCAGCCATGCTCCACGCGGCGCCCGACGCCGGCGCCGCCGCCGCCCCCTCGATGCCCTCCGACGCCGAGTGCAAGGCGCTGCCGGCGTGGAAGGCGCCGCTCGCGTTCGGCCCCGGCGAGCGGCTCGAGTACGACCTCGACGCGCTGGGCGCCAAGGCGGGGCACATGACCCTGTCGGTCAAGCCGGTCAAAGACGGTCAGGTGCCGGTGGAGATCGCCATCGAGACCAACACCTTCTTCTCGAAGGTGCGGCGGGTGAAGGGCGCGGGCACGAGCTACCTGAGCCCCAAGACGCTCAAGCCGGCGCGCTACTTCGAAGACGCCACCGAGAACGAGGTGCGCCGCACCGCCGACGTCACGTTCTACCCGCACCTGGCCCACCTGGTGGCCACGGTCGGCGACCGCAGCGGCGAGGCCGACCTGCCCTTTTCGGCCGACGGCCTCGACGTGGCCGGCGCCATCTACCTGATGCGCCAGCTGCCGCTGAAGCCCGGCAGCTCGATCTGCTTCGACATCTACGGCATTCGGCGCATCTGGCGGGTGTGGGGCACCGTCGAGCCGCGCGAGCACGTCTCGCTGCCGGTGGGCGAGTTCGAAGCGCTGCACCTCGCCGGCCAGGCGGTGCGCATCGATCAGCCGCAGCTGCGCCGCGAGGTGCACATCTGGTTGAGCGACGACTCGCGCAAGCTGCCGCTGGCGGCGCTGGGCTCGATCGACATCGGCACCATTCGCGCGACGCTGAGCGCGTTCACCCGGCCCGGCGATCGCGCCGCAGCCGCAGAGAACAAAGCCAACATCAAGTGGTGAGCTGAGGTCAGCCGTTTTTCAGCGCTGCGTCTCGCGCAGCTTGCCCGCCGCCATCGACAGCCGCTTGCGCAGCTGAGACACCACCACATGCAGGTAGTCGAGGCGGTTCAAGATGCGAAAGTCTTCGCCCGACTCCAGCAGCGCGACGGGCGACAGCCGGGGGCTCTCGAGCGTCTCGACGATCTGCCGCAGGTGCCCCTCGACCTCGGAGACCGCCTCGAAGCCTTCGCGCAGATCGTCTTCGAGGAAGTCGAGCAGCACGAAGGTGTCTTCACGCTGCGGGAGGAGCGCCTCGAGGCGATCGACGCACCGGCCGATCTCATCGACGGTTTCCAGGCGCTCGAGGGGTGAAAGCTCGGTGGTGACCATGCCTGCAGAACGCTACAGGCCTGATCGAGCCGGTCAATTTTCCGGCCGCACTTCGCGCCGATGAGCGGGGCTGCCGATCAGATGAGGCCGCGGGCGCGGCGAATCTGCTCGATCATCTTGTTGTACTCGACCTCGAAAGCGGTGGTGCCCTCTTGCAGATGCTTGAGGCGGCCGCGGGCTTCGCGATCGATCTCGTCGTCGACGTCGAGGTGCTTCTTCATCGACTGGAAGATCTTCGACCGCATCACGTTGTCGGCCGAGAACACCTCTTCGACGTTCCGGCTGATCAGCAGAAACTCGATCATCTGGTTGATGACGTGCTCGATGCCCTCGTCACCCATCTTGAAGCCGCGAACGTCGGCCATCTCGCGCTTCACCTGATTGAACTTGCTGTGATCATACCCGCGGCGCTCGAGCGCCTCGCGGGTGGCCTGGTTCACGCGCTCTTCGTTGGCCAGGTACTCGCGCATGATCGCTGCGAAATCCATCTCCGCGTCGGCGATGCGCAGTGCCTCGACCTCGATGTCGGACTCTTGCATCAACTTCTGCACCGCTTCGCGCGCGATGATGGGAATCACTTTTGGGTACAACCGCATGAACAGGGGTTTACTTGGGGCGATGTGCTCGGGCAACGAAAAAGGGCCCGCAAATCGCATGCAGCGCGAAAGATTTCACTCGACGACCGGCGAACCCGCGTCCTCGAGCGATGCCTCGCGCACCTCGTCGTCTTCGGCCCTCTTGCCGTGCAGCCAGGCGTGCACGCGCTCGGCGACCGACGGGCCCACCGCCTCGGCGAGCTCCTCGATGCTGGCCTCGCGCACCCGCTTCACGCTGCCGAAGTGCTTGAGCAGGGTGCGCTTGCGGCCGTCACCGACTCCGGGAATCTGCTCGAGCTCGCTGGCCAGCCCGCGCTTGCGAAGCAGCTTGCGCTGAAAGGTGATCGCGAAGCGGTGCGCCTCGTCGCGCAGCCGGGTGAGCATGAACAGCTCGGGGCTCGACTGCGGCAGCACGATGGGGTCTTTGCGATCGATCAGGAACACCCGCTCGGGGCTGGCCTTCGACTCGACGTCGCGATCTTCGACCTCGAGGTCGCGGCTCTTGGCCAGCGCCACCAGGTCGACGCCCTCGACCCCGAGGTCTTTCATCGCCGCGTGGGCGCTGGCCAGCTGGCCCTTGCCGCCGTCGATGACGATCACGTCGGGCAGGTCGCCCTCGTTGAGGCCTCGACGAAACCGCCGGCTCAGCACCTCGTGCATGCTGGCGAAGTCGTCGTTCTGGGTGACGGTCTTCAGGCGAAAGTGCCGGTAGTGCGCCTTGTCGGCCTCGCCGTCGAGCGACGCCACCTGTGACGCGACGATCGAGCTGCCCTGGAAGTGCGAGATGTCGAAGCACTCCATGCGGTGGGGCACGTTCTTGAGGTGCAGCCGCTGCTGCAGGCGCTCGAGCACCTCGGTGGTCTCTTCGCGGGTGCGCTTGCGCTCGCTGAACGCGCGCTCGGCGTTCTGCGAGGCCAGCCGCATCAGCTCGGCCTTGTCGCCGCGTTGGGGCACGTGCACCCTCACCCGCTCGCCCTTCTTCTCGGTGAGGAGCTCGCCGAGCGCCTCGGCCCACTCGACCCCTTCGCCGTCGGGCACCGCGGTACGCCCGGGAGCAAACGGCAACAGCACCTGCTTGGGCACGAAGTTGTCGGCGTCGTAGTAGAGGTTCACGAACGAGGCGAGCAGCTCCTCGTCGGGGAACTCCTGGCCGCTGAAGAAGAACGGCTGGCCGCCGCCGATGCGCCCGCCGCGCACGTACAGCGCGTAGATGAGCAGGCGGTCGGCCTCGCGGTAGAAGCCGAAGATGTCCTGGTCGATGGCCTCGGTGCCAGCCACCGCCTGACGCTCGAGCGAGCGCTCGAGGGCGATCACCTGGTCGCGCAGCCGCGCCGCCTCTTCGAAGGCCAGCTTCGAGGCGGCGTCTTTCATGCGCGCGCGCAGCGAGTCGAGCAGCGGCCCGCTGCGCCCTTCGAGAAAGAGCACCACCGCGTCGACGTTCTTGCGGTACTCCGAGGGCTCGATGGGAAACACGCACGGCGCGGGGCAGCGACCGATCTGGTGCAGCAGGCACGGGCGGCGGCGGGTCTCGAGCGCGTAGTCGGTGCAGGTGCGCAGTTGGAAGTACTTGTTCACCACCCTCAACGTCTCGCGAATCGAAGCGGCGCTGGCGTACGGCCCGAAGTACCGCGCCCCATCGCGCTTGATGCGCCGCACGGTCTCGAGCCGCGGGTACCGGTGCTCGAGCGAGAGCCGCAGGCACAGGAAGTTCTTGTCGTCGCGAAGCTGGACGTTGAAGCGCGGCTTGTGCTTCTTGATCAGCTCGTTCTCGAGCAGCAGCGCTTCCTTCTCGGTCTTGACGGTGACGGTGTCGAGATCGACCAGGTAGTGATCGAGGAAGCCGACGAAGGCGCGGGTGTCGGTGCGGGTGAAGTACGCACGCACCCGGCTGCGCAGGTTCACCGCCTTGCCGACGTAGATGATCTCGTCGCCGCGGCCCTTCATCAGGTACACGCCCGGCGTCGTCGGCAGCTCGGCGAGCTTCTTTTCGAGTTCGGGGGTCACGACGGTCTGAAAGAAGCCTAGCGCCGCCGCCGATATTTCCTCGGCTGCGCCCGCTTGCCCATCATCCGCTGCTCCTGCTTGGGCTTCTGCTCCGACAGCGAAGCCCGCGACGGCGGCTTCACCCCGAGGTCCATCTCCTTGAGCAGCGCCAGCCGGTCGCGCTCGACCGCCGCCTTCTCGAACTCCATCTCGTCGGCCAGCTGCACCATGCGGGTGGTGGTCTCTTTCATCAGCCTCTGTATCTGCTCTTTGGTGAGCAGATCGTCGGCCTCGGCCGCCTGGGGCAGCGCGAGCGCATCGCCGTCGTAGAGGTACTGCGAGAGGTCGGTGATCGCCTTCTTCACCGACCGCGGCGTGATGCCGTGCTCGGTGTTGTAGGCGACCTGCAGCTCGCGCCGCCGCTGGGTCTCGTCGAGCGCCAGCTTCATCGAGGCGGTGATCTGATCGCTGTACATGATCACCCGGCCGTTCAGGTTTCGCGCGGCGCGGCCGATGGTCTGAATCAGCGAGACGTGCGAGCGCAAGAAGCCTTCTTTGTCGGCGTCGAGAATCGCCACCAGCGACACCTCGGGTATGTCGAGGCCTTCGCGGAGCAGGTTGATGCCCACCAGCACGTCGAACACGCCCTTGCGCAGGTCGCGAATGATGGCGGTGCGCTCGATGGCGTCGATGTCGGAGTGCAGGTACCGAACCTTCACCCCCACGTCGGCGTAGTACTCGGTGAGATCTTCCGCCATGCGCTTGGTGAGGGTGGTGACCAGCACCCGCTCTCCGAGCGCGGCGCGCTTGCGCACCTCTTCCAGCAGATCGTCGACCTGGTTGCCGACCGGTCGCACCTCGACCGGCGGGTCGATGAGGCCGGTGGGCCGAATCACCTGCTCCACCACCACGCCACGGGCGCGGGCGATCTCCCACTCCGACGGGGTGGCCGACACGAACACCGCCTGCTTCATGAACTGCTCGAACTCGGGGAACTTCAGCGGGCGGTTGTCGAGGGCCGACGGCAGGCGGAAGCCGAAGTCGACCAGCGTCTCTTTGCGCGAGCGGTCGCCGCGGTACATCGCGCCGATCTGCGGCACCGTCTGGTGCGACTCGTCGATGAAGACGAGCATGTTCTTGGGGAAGTAGTCGAGCAGGCACGGAGGCGCCTCGCCCTCGCCTGCCGCCCCGAGAGGTGCCGCGAGTAGTTCTCGATGCCGTTGCAGAAGCCGAGCTGTTCCATCATCTCGAGGTCGAACATGGTGCGCTGCTCGAGCCGCTGCGCCTCGACGAGCTTGTTCTGCCCCTTGAGCTCGGCGAGCCGCAGCTGCAGCTCGTCGCGAATCGAGAGAATCGCCGTCTTGCGCTGGTTCTCTTCGGTGACGTAGTGCGAGCCGGGAAAGATGGTGGCCTTCTCGAGCTCGCCCAGGCTGATGCCGCGCAGCGGGTCGAACTCGGAGATCTTCTCGACGGTGTCGCCGAACAGCTCGATGCGCAGCGCGCGGTCTTCTTCGTAGACGGGGAACACCTCGATGGTGTCGCCGCGCACGCGGAAGGTGCCGCGGTGAAAGTCTTGATCGTTGCGGGTGTACTGGCACTCGACCAGCTGCTTGAGCAGCTTCTCACGCGAGAAGTCGCCACCCTTGTCGAGGCGAATGGCCATCTCGACGTACACGCGCGCGGTGCCCAGGCCGTAGATGCACGAGACCGAGGCCACGATGATCACGTCGTTGCGGGTGCGCAGCGAGTGGGTGGCCGAGTGGCGCAGCCGCTCGATCTCCTCGTTGATGCTCGAGTCTTTCTCGATGTACGTGTCCGACGACGGCACGTACGCCTCGGGCTGGTAGTAGTCGTAGTAGCTGACGAAGTACTCGACCGCGTTGTCCGGGAAGAGCTCTTTCAGCTCGCCGTACAGCTGGGCGGCCAGCGTCTTGTTGTGGGCGATCAGCAGCGCGGGCCGGTTCACGTTGGCGATCACGTTCGCCATGGTGAACGTCTTGCCCGAGCCGGTGACCCCCAGCAGCACCTGCGCGGGGTCGCCGCGCAAGATGCCCTCGGTCAGCTCGCCGATGGCGCGCGGTTGGTCGCCTTGCGGCGTGTACTCACTGACGATGCGAAATGCGGAGGACATCGACCGAAGTATCTAACACCGGCTCCTGCCGGATTCTGTCAGGAGCCTTCAGCGCAGGGCCCGGCCGAGCCGCTGGCGGTCGGCGTCGCGCAGGCCCACCAGCACGCTGTCGCCGCGGCGGGTGACCTTGAGCTCGCCGTAGCGCGCCTGCGCGTACAGGGGGCCCCTGCCCTCTTCGAAGAAGAACGCCTCGGCGCCCAGCCGTACTCCCCCGTTGCGCCTGCGGTAGCGCAGCAGCCGCTCGTCGGGCTGCAACGGCCGGCCATCGTCGAAGCGCACGAACGACGCGACGTGGTTCGGGTCGACGCGCATCACCACCCGGCCGTCGCTGGGGTGCTGCTCCCAGCTCCAGGGCAGCCGGTACCCCAGCCGCATGAAGTCGCCCTGCATCAGCGAGCGGGGGTCGACCGGGGCCAGCTCGACCAGCATCGGCTCGCCGACGTCGAGCACCCGCTCCTTCTGTACGATGAGCCCGTTCACCACCAGCAGCGCGCCGGCGAGCGCCATCGCCATCACCCGTCGGTCGAGCGAAGCCCGCGCGGTGTCGACCTGGCGCGCGCCCAGCAGCCGCCACAGCAAGACGAAGCAGAGGCCGTTGCCCATCAGCAGCGCCGCCTTGAACAGCAGGGTCTGCTCGAGCGAGTAGTAGAGGTGCCCGTAGAAGAGCACCGCGAACACCGCGGAGATCGCCACCAGCTTCGGCTCGCGGCGGTGCAGTGCGGCGCCGAGCAGGGCCACGCTCGCCAGCACGCCCGGAGCGCTGAAGCTGAGCGCGGCCAGCGCCGCGACGCCGACCGCTGCGAGTGCGCGGTGGCGCCAGCCGTCGAGCAGCGTGCCCACCTGCACCAGCGCGATGAGCGCGACCCCCAGCCGCGCCGGCTCGCCCAGCTCGAGGTGCGCGTAGCGGTGGCTGGCCCCGAGCAGCAGCGCCCCCGCCGCGAAGGTGAGGCCGTAGGCGACGGGCACCACGTGGCGCTTGAGGCGGGTCAGCTCGAGGTGCGGGCGAAAGTGAAAGAGCAGCAGCGCGCCGGCCAGCGCGACGAGCAGCAGCGCGTCGACGGGGTGAAAGCCGAGCTGCTGGCTCCACAGCCGCAAGACCGCCGACGACGCGCCCAGGGTGCACAGAAAGCGCATCAAGGTATCGGGGTAGAGCGCCAGCAGCGCCAGCTCGATGCCGAGCATGAACAGCGGCTCGGCCACGCCCTGCCAGTGCGAGAGCGCTCCGACGCCCCCCACGGCGACCACCTCACCCGCGAGCGCGAGCGGCAGGGCGAGGTGGGCGAAGAAGCCGCGGGGGCGCAGCGCGCGCATCACCAGCGCGGCGACGACGGCGCTGAGGCCGAGCGCCACCGCCGACGCGCCCCGCCACGAGGTGCGGTCGACGAACGCCAGAAACGACGCCGCGGCGACCCACCCGTACCAGCCGGTGAACGCGCGCGCGTACCAGGGCAACGCAGCAGGAAGATGGCGCAGCACCTCGGTGGCGCGCGCTCGCGTACCGACCGGCACGGCGTCCTCCCGCTCGAGCGCCTCGAGCACGGTGGCGAGAGTCGGCGTCATGACTTCACCTCGACCCGGCGAACCCACCCGATGCACAGGGTCAGCTCGACCACCACGAAGAGGCCATGAAGCAGCCACAGCCAGGTTGCGCCGCGGTCGGCCGCCGCCCACACCCAGTGGGTGCTGAGCGAGGTGAGCAGCGCGACGCCGGCGAACGCCGCGGTGGTGCGCATGAAGCGATCGCGCGGGTAGAGCAGCGCCAGCCCCGCACAGGCGACCGCCGAGGCCACGCAGGCTTGAGCACCCCAGGGGCCGGCGGTGAAGAACCAGTGGTCGATGAGCCACCCGCAGGCGAGCGGCAGCGGAGGCAGCACCACCCCCAGCGCGAGCGCGCGGCGGGGCCAGCGGCGCGTGGGCCCGAGCCAGCGGGTGCGGCGGGAGACCCACTCGCAGGCGGCGAGCCCGGCGAGGTTCAGCGCGGCCAACACCAGCGGCTCGTAGCGCCACGGCGCCCCGCCGAACGGCTGCAGCTGCTCGCACCACAGGCTGGCGGTGAGGTCGAGCAGCAGCCACACCCCGGCCCACAGCGGTACGAAGCGCGAGAGCGCGGCGAGCGGGGCGGCCAGCAGCGCCCAGCTGAGGAACAGCTCATAGGGGTCGGCGCCGGTCTGGTAGGTCTGCCCGTACACCGCGAGCAGCGGGCCGAGGGTGGCGGCACAGAGGGTGAGCGCGACCTGCCGGTTGAGCTGGCCGGTGGCGACCCAGGCCGCCGCGGCGAAGCCCAGCACGCCGAGCTCGAGCACGCCGAACTTCTGCCAGCGCGACATGCCGGCCCAGTTGTGGGCGAAGAAGAAGACCACGCCCGAGAGGCAGAGCGCGCCGCCGAAGATGAGCGCGACGCGAGAGGCGAGGCCCGCGGCCTCGGCGCGCGAGGGCGGGCTCGACGTGAGCCTCACCGCGCGTGCGTACGCTTCGTCGGAGAGCACCTTCGCTTCATGCAGCGCGCGCAGGCGCTGCGGGGTGGCGGGTTCATCGAGCGAGACAGAATTCAGGCGGCCTCCTTTGAAGTTGGAGGGCTGAAGGCTCGGCGGGCCCTGGTTGTTCCAGGTGCGCGGGGGGCTGCGCAGTGTGCGCCGTAGAGCGCTGTCGGCTCGGCGTGCTCGCGCGCCGTCACAGCGAGTCGTGGCAGGCGAGGCCTCTCGACCGGACCTCGGCCCGGCATGGTCAGGCCAAAGTTCAGGGGTCTTTAGTCAGGGGCAGGTTGGGCAGGGCGAGGGGCCTCGAGGCGCGCATTGGGACTTGGAGCGCCGACGCGGATGAACGTTTCCGCGCCCTTCCAGGGGTCTCGCCCGCGCATTGCGCCGGTGGATGACCACCAGAATCGAAGGTTCCTCGACGTCGGCGTCATCCTTCTTCTCCGATGAGCCGGCCGGCCCCGATGCGCCGCAGCCGATACCGCACGGCGACGACACCTGGGCCCACGCCAACTCGGCGGTGCTCTACGACGACCTCAAAGACAGCTACGGCTCGGGCTGGTTCGTAGACCACGAGCAGCTCGACGCCGACTTCGCGCAGCTGAAGGGGCCGGACCTGGGCAAGGCGCTCAGAGATCTGCAGCGCGAAGAGAAGCTCGACCCGATCATCAACCAGCTCTCACCCGACGAGCGGCAGCACCTGGCCCAAGACGCGCTGCGCACCGGCCTGCTCGAGCGCAAGACGCCGCAGGGCAAGCTCACCGCCACCGCCCCCCTGCCCGCCTCGTTCCAGGCGATGGTCGATGACCTCAACGCGCTGCAGTCGAAAGAGCAGCACGGCCGGCTGCACTTCAACTGGTCGGGCTACCAGGAGGTGCCGACCAGCTACCAGCTGCGCCAGGCACTCAACGACCTGCCGGCGATGAAGGTAGGCGACAGCCTCTGCGTCGACGCGAAGCTCGCGGCGCATGCGGGCGCAGGGGGCGCAGGGGTGAGCAGCAAGCTCTCGGTCGCGCGCGAAGCCGACGGCCACTTCACCGTGTCGGGCAGTTTCGGGGGCCACGCGGGGGTGCACGCCGGGGAGCCCCTGATGGCCGCTGGCGAGCTGGGGCTGGCGGCCAGGGCCGAGTACCGGTTCGAGACGGCGGCGCAGGCGCAAGACGCGATCGAGCTGTTCTCGACCGACCCGCAGGCGGCGCTCGAGCGCTACGGCCGGCCTCACGCGCTCGAGCTCGACGCGAAGCTGGGCGGCCAGTTGAAGGCGCTTCTCGGGCGCAGTGAGGTTCTGAGGCTGCGGGCGGGCGCCGGCATCGATGGCGAGGTGGGTGTGCGCTACGAGCGGGCCGGCGTGCTCGAGCTCCACGTCGAAGGCAAAGACGACGGGCAGCTCGCCGGGGCGCTGGGGCTGGGCCACTCCCAGGTGAGCCCACGCGCCGCGGGAGCAGAGGTCTCGGCCCGGGTGGAGACGACGTTCAAGCTGAAGATCGACGACCCCGACGCCTTCGAGCGCGACCCACGCGGCTACCTGATCGCGCACGCCGAAGCGCTGGCCCGGGGCAGTGAGCTGGAGACGAAGGTTTCGTACGGCGCCAACGCGCTCCACCACGGCACTTCCACCGAGGCGTCGTTCACCACCCGCGGAGAAGATCTCGAGCGCTTCGCCGGGGCGTTGGCGCAAGGCCGCTCGCTCGCCGGGGCGCTCGAGGGCCTGAGCGAATCGGTGGAGCTCGAGGTGCGAGAGAAGCAGTACCAGGTGGTGCACGGCGGGGCGGACCTGAGGCTGGGTCTCGGCCATCACGCCGGCGTAGAGGCCGGCGCGGGCTACGAGCGCCGCACCCTGGAAGAGAACCGCGAGCTGTTCAAGGGGCCGCTGCCGCAGCGGCGCTGACTACTTCGTCGCGCCCACGGCCTGCAGGGCCTTGAGCCGCGCGCTCTCGAACTCGTCGCCCTTGTTCCAGGCCGGCATCTTCGAGGCGTTGGCGAGCTCGAGGCCCAGATCGTAATAGAGCTGCACGTCCTCGACGGCTCCCGACAGGTCCCACGCGTCGGTGAGCTCGTCGCTGGGCTGGTGGTAGTGCTTGTCTTCCCACTCTTCGCGCATCTTCTTGCCCCAACCCTCGGGCTTGCCGACGAAGTCGTGGCCGCTCGAGAAGTACGCCGCCGGCACCCCCCAGCGGGCGAAGTTGAACTGGTCAGACCGGTAGAAGAAGCCACGGTCGGAGAGCTCGTCGGGCTTCACCGCCCGGCCCTGCGCCTTCGACAGGCGGACGATGACGTCGTCGACGTTCGACTTGCCCAGGCCGATCACCGACACGTCTTTGGTGCGGCCCCAGATGTTGGCGCCGTCGATGTTGATGTCGACCGCCATCAGGCCGACCGGCGCCGGAGGGTGCTCGACCAGAAACTGCGAGCCGAGCAGGCCCTGCTCTTCGGCCGCCACCGCGGCGAACAGCATGCTGCGCTTGGGCGCCTTGGGCGCGCCCGACACTGCGCGGAGCACGGTGAGCATCGCGGCCACGCCCGACGCGTTGTCGACCGCGCCGTTGTAGATGGCGTCTTCACCGGCCTTGGCGTCGCTCTTGCGCCCCAGGTGATCGTGATGGGCGGTGAACACCACCATCTCTTTGGAGAGCCTGGGGTCCGACCCGGGGAGCAGGCCCACCACGTTGGCGGTCTGCTTCTTCTGTACCAGGTTCTTGAACGACGTCGAGACGGCGAGGCCCAGCGAGACGGCCTTGAAGTCGCGCGACTGGGCCGCCTTGCGGAGCGCGTCGAGATCCTGCCCGCCGGCCTTGACGAGCTTGCGGGCCGCGTCTTCGGTGACCCAGCCCTTCACCTTGAGCCGCTGCGGGTCGGTGTAGGGGAGATCGAACTGCTCGCCCGTCCACGAGGTCTGCACCACCTGCCAGGGGTAGCCAGCCGAGGTGGTGGTGTGAATGATGATGCAGCCGGCCGCGCCGAGCTTCTGGGCGACCTCGTACTTGTAGTCCCACCGGCCGTACCAGAGGCGGGTCTTGCCGGCGAAGAGCCGGGGGTCGTCTTCGGGGTCGTTGTTCATCACCAGCAGGGTCTTGCCCTTCACGTCGAGGCCCTTGAAGTCGTCCCACTGGTACTCGGGCGCCTGAATGCCGAAGCCCACGAACACCAACTCGCTCTGGTCGAGCTTCGAGTCGGGAAGGTGCTCACCGGCGACCGCGATGAGATCGTCCCAGAACTTGAGGGTGAGCGGGCTCGCGCCCTTCGGCGCCGAGAACTTCATCTCGGTGGGGTGGCCGTCGACGCCGACGATGTCGAAGGGCTGGAACCAGCCCCCTCCGGTGCCGGCCGGCTTGAGCCCCGCGGCCTCGAACTGCGCGGCGATGTACTGCTGCGCGAGCACGTCGCCCTTGCTGGCGGGCCCGCGGCCCTCGAGCGCGTCCGAGGCGAGAAAGCGAATGTGGCCGCGAATCGCGTCGGCGGTGATGAGCCGGTTGGGAGCGTCGGCGAGCGCGGGCGCGCCGACCAGCAGGGCGAAGACCAGAGTGCTTCTCATGGCGGCCGAATTACCCCGGCCGCGCGGCGCCCACAACGTCACTTCGCCGGCTGATCGGCGGCGACCTTCCAGCTGGTGCCGGTGGGCGTGTCCATGATCTCGATGCCCAGCGCTTTCAGCTCGCCGCGCACCTCGTCGGCGCGCTTGAAGTCTTTCGCTTTGCGTGCGTCGTTGCGCGCGGTGATGAGCGCGTCGATCTTGCTCACGTCGATGCCGCGCTGCTGCACCAGGCGATCGCGGCGGCGCAGCAGCCAGGCGGCCGGGTCGTCTTCGAACAGGCCGAGTACCGACGAGATCTTCTTCACGCTGTCGCGCAGCCCGCCCAGCGCGGCGTTGGCCTTGCCCTTGTCCTTCGAGTCGAGCAGCTGGTTCATCTCGCCGAACAACCCCGACAGCGCGCCCAGCGCACCGGCGAAGTTGAAGTCGTCGTCCATCGTCTGCTCGAGCTGCTGCAGCCACTTCTCGGTCTCGGCAGAGGGCTTGCCGCCCGCGGCCGGCCGCTCGTTGGCCCTTCGCAACGTCTCGTAGAAGTACTCGAGGCGCGCTTCGGCGTCGGCGAGCGACTGGTCGGTGAACGCCAGCGGCGCGCGGTAGTGGGTCGAGAGGAAGAAGTAGCGCAGCGCCTCGGCGTCGACGCGGGCGAGCGCGTCGCGCAGCCGCACCACGTTGCCCAGGCTCTTCGACATCTTGGCGCCCTCGAGGTCGAGGAAGCCGCCGTGCATCCAGCACTTGCAGAGCTCGGCGCCGCTGGCCGCCTCGCTCTGGGCGATCTCGTTCTCGTGGTGGGGGAAGATGAGGTCCAACCCGCCGCCGTGCAGGTCGAAGGTCTCGCCGAGGAACTTGTTGCTCATCGCCGAGCACTCGATGTGCCAGCCGGGGCGACCCTTGCCCCACGGGCTGTCCCACGAGGGCTCTCCGGGCTTGGCAGCCTTCCACAGCGCGAAGTCGAGCGGCTCGCGCTTGGCGTCCTGGGGCTCGACGCGGGCGCCGGCCTTGAGGTCGTCGAGCTTGCGCTTCGACAGCCGCGCGTACTGGGGGTACCTGCTCACCTGGAAGTAGACGTCGCCCTTCGAGGCGTAGGCGACCTCGCGGGAGATGAGCCGCTGGATGATCTCGACGATCTCGGGAATCGTGTCGGAGACCTTGGGCGAGACGTCGGGCTCGAGCAGGTGCAGCGCGCGAGCGTCTTGCTCGAACTCGCGCACGAAGCGGGCGGCGTGAGAGATGGCGTCGATCTCGGGCGAGGTACGCTTGAGCACCGCCGACTGCAGCGTGAGGGTGTCGGCGCCGACGTCGATGGGGGCCTCGGCGCGCACCGTGCCGTCGCTGATCAGACTGAGCTGGTGGCCATCGGTGGTCCACTTGAACGACTGGTCGCCCCACTTCGCGGTGCCGTCGGCCTCAACGCTCAAGGTCTGGCCCGCGCCGCCCCACTCGCCGACCACCCGGGCCGCGTTGATGATCTTGTCGTCGACGTCGGTGTAGTTGCGCACGTACTTCACCTCGAAGCCGCGGTAGCGCAGGTAGCGAACCACCACGTCGAACGAGGTGAAGGTGCGGGCGTTGCCGATGTGCACGAAGCTGTAGACGGTCGGCCCACAGACGTAGACTTTGACCTTGCCGGGGGTGAGCGGAGCGAGCGGCTGCTTCGCCCCGCTCATCGTGTTGTAGACCCTGATCGTGTCCACGCTGGCCATAGAGAGCGCGCGACTCTAAGGGCCCTGACTGCGGGTGTCCTCCCTGATTTGCTCGCGGGGCAGGCTTTCGGGCAGAGTTGCCGTGGTCGTAAGGGTTCGGAAGCATAAGTCCCCGGAACAGCGAAACTTTCGCTCGTTTACGGTGATAATCAGCCGGAAGCAGGTCCGTCTCGGGAGTCGTCACGCGAAATGCCCCCCACCAAGCGCCCTCAACGTCGACCCGATGAGCCGTCGTTGAGAGACGAAGACATCTTGAGGGCAGATGACCCGCGGCCGCAGCACGTGACGCAATATCCGGTAAAGCGGTCGCCTCGGAAGTCCGGCGAAGAGGCGATTCCTACGTCCGTGTTCGACACGGAGAAACACGACGAAGAAATGCGGGCGAGCTACGGAGGCGACGCAGAGCTGGGCTACAAGCCCGTGTTCCTCTACGTCGAGCGGGGACCCGGTCAGGGGCAGCTGGTGCAGGTGCGCCAGGGCCAGCTGGTGATCGGCCGGGCGTCGGTGAGCGAGCTGCGGCTGCAGCATCCGTCGATCTCGCGACGCCACGCGATGGTGACCCGCATCGCCGAGCAGTTCTACGTGAAGGACCTCGGCTCGCAGAACGGCACCTTCATCAACAAGGAGCGCATCGCCACCGAGATCGAGATCTTCCCCGGCGACACGGTCGCGCTGGGCAATGCGGTGCTGAAGCTGCGCGGCCCGCTGAAGAAAGAAGAGAACCTCGAGGTCAAGCCGGTGGCGCCGAAGCGGCCGAAGTCGACGCCGCTGCGCACCGCGGTGGTCTCGCGGCCGCCTGCGTCGAGCGCGGTGAAGGTGGCGATCTTCGCCGGCGCGGTTGGCTTCGGCCTGGCCGCGGTGCTGGCGGTGGCGTTGCTGCGGCTGCCCGGCAGCGGGCCTTCGCCCCGCGCGAGCACGTCGCCGAAGAAGGAAGTCGAGAAGAAGGCCGACGACGTGGTGGTGGCGGTCGACGAAGCGAAGACCCGGGTCATCGACGAGGCGATCAAGCGAAAGATGGCCGAGGCGAAGTCGGCGGCTGCGGCTCCCGCACCGAGCGACGAGCCGGCGGCGGCGAAGAGCGAGCCGTTGGCTCCTGCTGCGGCGGCCCAGCCCCAGAAGGTCGCCTCGGTGTCGCATGAAGCGACGCCGGCACCGGCGGCGAGCGGCACGAAGCGGGCGCAGATTCTGGCCCCCTACGAGAAGGGCGACCCCGACGCGGCGCTCGACCTCGCGCAGAAGGCCGGCGACAAAGATCTCACCGACAAGCTGAGCCGCTTCATCAAAGCCTACGAGACCGCCAACGAGGCGTACGTGGCAGGTCAGGGCGGCCCGGCGATCAAGAACTTCGAGATCGCGCTCAAGCTCGACGAGCAGCTCTCGGGCGGCTGGAGCAAGAAGGGCACCGAGATTCGCAAGCAGCTTTCGAAGCTGTACACCATGGTCGGCCTGATTCACGTGAAGAACAGCGCCGACTCGGACGCGAAGCAGGCGTTCGAGGCCGCGCTGAAGTTCGACGGCACCAACGATCAGGCCAAGGCGCAGCTGCAGATGCTGGGCGGCGAGGTGGCCGAAACGCCCAAGGCGGCGCCGGCGAAGAAGGCGGCGCCCAAGAGCGCAGCCGACGATGCGTTCGGCGACGATGCCGAAGAGAAGCCGGCGAAGAAAGCCGCGCCGGCCAAGAAGCCCGCGGCGAAGTCGCGCTCGCAGGCGATCGACGACGCGTTCGGCGACTGAAGGTGCGCCCTTCACCAGGGCGCGTCGGGCGTCGGGTGACGGCTACGGCGCTCGGGTGATGCGCTGCTTCATGGCGAGCAGCCCGCGCACCAGGAGCCAGGCCGAGAACGCGGCCAGCGCCATCAACAGGGTGCTCCAGGCGGCGACGAACAGATCGACGCCCGGGCGCGCGCTCTCGACGAGCACCCACTGGGCGGAGATCTCACCGTGGCCGTCGAGCGTCTGAAAGGCGCTGGCGAACTTCTCGCCGGCCTCGCCCCGCGCCAGCAGTCGGCCGCGCACGGTGAAGGGCTGTTGATTGGGAGGCGGCGGGCGGGTGCCGGGCTTCCACTCTTCTCCGCGCAGGGCCTTGCGCCACACCATGATGGGCGTGTCGCGAATGCCCACCGCCACCACGGTGTCGTTGCCGTCGACGCCGAAGCCGGCGCGCGAGGTGGGTACACCGTGGAGCTCGACGTAGCGGTTGTCGCGCGCCAGATCGAAGCGGTAGTCGCCCTCGGCGCCGAGCTGAAGTGGCTCGCGGGGAGAGAAGAAGTAGGCCGCGTCGGCCCACTGCGCCCAGAGCAAGATGCAGCACAGCGCCAAGAAGGCCGCGGCGACGATCGGCGCGACGCCGAGCCGAGCGGGCTGGGCGAGGCGGGCCTCGAGCTCATTGATGCGAGATTCGCGTTCGGCGTCTTCGTCAGACACGGCGGGCCTCATAACCCATGAAAAAGCCCCGGGGCTCGTTAAGAGCGCCGGGGCTTTTCACCACGCGTGATGCAGATCAGGCGTAGTTGAAGATCTTCTTCAGATCCGACTCGATGTCTTCTTCGCTGCACTCTTTGGCGAGCGAGAGCTCTTTGATGAGCAGCGAACGTGCGGTGTCGAGCATCTTGCGCTCGCCGAACGAGAGGTCTTTGTCACCCTTCAGCAGGTACAGATCGCGGAGCACTTCGGCGATCTCGAACACGCTGCCGGTCTTGATCTTCTCCATGTACTCGCGGTAGCGACGGTTCCAGGTCGTCGAGTCGACCGAGATGTCCTTCTCTTTGAGGATTGCGTAGACCTGCTTCACGTCGTCCTCGCTGATGATCTCGCGCAGGCCGACCGAGCCGACCTTGTTGATGGGGATCATGATTCGCATCCCGTTCTCGAGGATGCGCAGCACGTAGAAAGACTGTCGCTGACCAGCGACCTCCGTGTGCTCGATGCCCATCACTTCGCCAACGCCCTGGCCGGGGTAAACCGCTTTGTCACCGGTCTTGAAGCTCGTCTGCACGTACTGCCTCCTTGGTCACTGCCGTTACGAGGGCCTACTACTTCATACCACATATCCAAGTTGACTACCAGCGAGCACACCCGCTACGCTGCTGACGGTTCGTGGTGTCGGCCCAGGTGGCCCCGTGAACCGTCTGACTTTGTTGGGGTTGGCTTCGCGCCCCGCTGTACTGCCCTTCTCTCTCCTTGCGTGCGGTGCGGCGGTAGGTGCCCCAACGGGAGCCCTGCGTTTCATATTCCTGGCTGCAGCGTTCGTGCTCGCGGTGGCTTCGATCGTGCTTTCGGGTGGATGGCGGGTTTTGTTGGTGCTGGGCCTGGGCTGGTTCGCGACGGGCCTGTCGCTGTCGACGCTTCACGCCACACCTGATGTTCCACCGCCGGCGAGTGGCTCACGCGAGGTGGAAGGTGAGGTGGAGAAGGTCGAGGTGCGCGGGGGCATCAGCCGGCTCGAGATCGCGCTCAGCCGCGTCGATGGCGCCCCGGTTCGGGCGCGGGCGCGCCTCTACCCTCGGGGGCCGTGGCACCCTCTGGTGCCCACGCAGCGGATCAAGGTGAGGGCGACGCTCCACCTCCTGGACGGCAAGGCCAACCCCGGAGAAGCGAGCGCCTTCGAGCGGTACCGGCGCCGAGGGCTCATCTACGGGGGCAGCTTCGACGCGCGGGGCATGCTGGTGCTGAGCGAGCCGACGGCCTGGGCGCGCTGGGCCCACGTGCATCGCAGCGCGCTCGCCGCGGCGGTGACGCCGCTTGCCCCAGGCGCCGACGCGGCCCATCTGTACCTCGCGCTCGCGGCGGGCCTGCGCGCCGACCTGGGCGATGCGGTGGAAGAGGGGTTCGCGCGCAGCGGTCTGGCGCACGTGCTGTCGGTGAGCGGGCTGCATGTGGCGGCGCTGGGGGTGGCGGCGCGGGCGCTGATTCGCTGGCTGTGGGTGCAGCTGCCGGTGCGCCGCCTGCGGCGCATCGAGGCGCGCACCGCCGCCCTGCCCCTCTCGCTGCTCGCGGTGTGGGGCTACACGCTGTTCACCGGGGCCGAGGTGCCGGCGGTGCGCTCGGCGATCATGACCACGTTGCTGTTCTGCGGCGCGGCGCTTCTGCGCCGCAGCGACCCGCTCAACGCGCTGAGCGTCGCCGGGGTGCTGGTGCTGGCCCTCGAGCCGGCGGCGGTGGCCGATCTCTCGGCGCAGCTCTCGATGCTCTCGGCGGCGGCGCTGATTCTGCTCGGGCCCTGGGTGCGCGAGCTGGTGCCGGTGCCGCGGCCCGACCCGTCGACGCAGACCGGCCTGGTGCTGTGGCTCACCCGCGCGCGCGAAGCGGCGGTGGCGACCCTGTGCGCCAGCGCGGCGGTGGTGGCCACCACGGCGCCGCTGATCGCGGCGGCGTTCGAGCGGCTCTCGGTGATGGGTCTGATCTCGAACGTGGTGTGCCTGCCGCTCTGCGCCGGCGCGGCGGTGCTGGCGGCGAGCGGCGCGGGCCTGTTCATGGCGGCGCCGGCCCTGGCGCTGCCGGTGCTGTGGCTGGGTGCATGGTCGTGCCAGCTGCTGCTGTGGGCGTCGCACCTCTTCGCGTCGCTGCCGCTGGCGGCGCTGTCGGTGTCGGCGCCTCCGGCGGTGGCCATCGCGGCGTGGCTCGTGGGGCTGTTGCTGGTGGCGACGGTGCCCGGGCGCTGGCGGCTCCTGGGTGCGGCAGCGGTCTTCGGGGGCGCGCTGCTGTGGGCGGCGCCACGCGTCGAGGGAGCCCGGGGGGTGGACGTGACGTTTCTCGCGGTGGGCCACGGCGACGCGATCGTGGTGAGCTCGCTGGGGCACCATGCGCTGATCGACGGCGGCGGCACCCCCGGCGGAGCGGACACGGGAGCGCGCTTCGTGGTGCCGTTTCTCAAGCGCAAGCGGGTCGACGCGCTCGACCTGGTGGTGCTGTCTCACGCGCACCCGGACCATGCGCTGGGGCTGGCCACGGTGATGAGAAAGGTACCGTCACCGCGGCTTTGGCTGCCCGCGGGGGTGCAGCGCGGGCCGCTGGTGAACGCGCTGCTCGAGACGCTGCCCGAGGTGAGCGAGGTCGAGGCGGGGTCAGCCGGCTTCTCGCTGGGAGAGGCACGGCTCGAGGTGCTCGGCCCGCCCCGCGATCGAATTCTGCTCGAGTCGGAGAACGACCGGTCGGTGGTGCTGAAGGTGCGGCACGGGGAGATCTCGTTTCTGCTCACCGGCGACATCGAGGAGGCGGCCGAGGAGACCCTTCAGCCGGGCGAAGTCACGGTGGTGAAGGCGCCGCACCACGGCTCGCGCACCTCGTCGTCTCGGGCTCTGGTCGAGAGGGTGCGGCCACGGTTCGTGGTGTTCTGCGTGGGGAGAGGGAACCGGTTCGGGTTTCCGAATCGGGAGGTGGTCGAGCGTTGGGAGGGGGTCGGAGCGCGCTGCTATCGCACCGACTTGGATGGGGCGATCACGTTTCACAGTGATGGGCGGGAGGTCACGGTGGAGACGTTCAAGGAAGAGGGAGGTGCGTGGCGGGCGGCGAGGCCTGCGCCGGTGGGGCGGTGAGCCGCCTTCGGCTTGCCCTTTCTCGGGGTTCGTTTCCGCTCTCTTCCGGGGCCGTGCTGCGGGCTTCGGTTCCGGGCCCGTGCTTCGGGCGCGGGCGCGGGCATGTGACGCGGTGAGGCGGCCCGGGGGTTACGACGACTTCTTGCGGGTGGCGAAGAAGATGATCACGCCCAGCAGCGCGACGCCGACGCCGATCAGCACCGGCAGCGGGAGGCCGCTGCTCGCTTCGGCGGGCTTCTCGGGCGACTGGGGAGTGGGCGCGGCCGGCTTCGGCGGCTCGGCTGCGGCCACTGCGGGGGCGCCGGCATCGGCGGTGGCGGCCGCCACGTCAGAGGTCGGAGGCGCCGCGACGACCTCGGAAGGCTGGGGGGTCTCGGGCGCCGCTTTGGCGGCCCCCGGCTCTTTCGCGGCGACTGCTTCGGACGGCGCCGTGCCCGTCTTGGCGGCGGCGGCTTCGGCCTTCTGGCGCTTCGCTTCGTCTGCGGCGGCCTTCTTGGCTGCCGCGGCTTCGGCCTTCTGGCGCTTCGCGTCTTCTGCCGCCGTCTTCTTTGCGGCGAGCGCCTCTTCTCGCTTGCGCTTCTTCTCTTCGGCGGCGGCCGCGCGCGCGGCGGCGGCTTCGTCTTTCTTGCGCTTCGCTTCGTCGGCCGCCTCTTGCTTCTTGCGCTTCGCTTCGTCGGCGGCGTTCTTGGCCTTCTGGGCGGGGGTGAGCTCGGCGACCGCGGGCTGGCCGGCGTCGACCTCTTCCTTCAGCGGGGGAGGCAGGTTCGGCTTGGGCGAGTCGGGCATGGTGCCGTCTTCGAGCTTGGCCAACATCTTGGGCACGGCGGTGCTCTTGAGCGCGAACTTCTTCTTGGGGTCTTTCTCGCCAGGGGTGAGCTCGGGGGAGAGCACCACCTCGACCTCGAGGCCCGGCTGCAGCTCGAACGAGCGGGTGTTCTTCACCTTCCACTTGAAACCGGCCTCGTAGCTGAACAGCGCGCCCGACACGTCGGTGAGCACCGCGGTCGACTCGAGCGTGTGGCGGCCGGGCTTGATGTCGCCGTGGAAGATGAGGTGCTTGCCCTCGCCGTTGAGCTGCTCGAGGTTGCTGACGGGCAGCGCGCTGCCGTCGAGGTCGAACGACAGCTCGACCAGCTTGTAGTTGGGCTGATCGAGGCCCTCGAACTCGACCTTGAGCTTGGTGGGCGGCTTACCGACCATTTCCTTGAGCTGGCGCTCGAGCTCGTCTTGCGCAGTCTGCGCGAGGGCGCTGAAGGCAAGGCCGACCGCTGCAGCGATGGCGAATCGCACCGGCATTCGCGAGGTCATACCCGAAGATTCCCGCCTCGTCCTGTTCGAGGCCGAATGCTTGCGCTCAACCCAGCTCGGCCACCCGGGCCCCGAACAGCCGGTTGACCGAGTCGAGCAGCTCGTCGGAGATGGAGACCTTCAGCGAGGTGTTGCCCACCAGGGCCTCGGCCTCGCCCGGCATCACCACCGCCACCGCCACCGGCGTGGCGCCGGCGTACTTCTTGGCGATCTCGCTGAGCTTCTGCAGCCGCTCGTCGTTCACCATCGAGGCCGACAGGCGCAGCTCGAGGCGCTTGACCCGCTGGTCGCGCACGTCTTTGAGCCCCTTGATGTCGTCGACGATCAGCTCGGCGATGGGGTTCTCGGCCTCGCGGTCGTTGATCTGCACCGTGCCGGTCACCAGAATCGGGTCGTCGCTCTTGAGCAGGGGCTCCCAGTTCTCGAAACCGGGCTTCGCGCCGCCCTTGGCCCACTTGCCGTCTTTGCCCATGAACGAGCGGCCGGCTTCTTTGCCGGGGAAGCACACCAGCTCGACATGGCCGGTGAGATCTTCGAGCGTGACCCAGGCCATGCGCTTGCCGGTCTTGGTGGGGCGCTCGCGCAGCTGGCTGACGATGCCGGCGACGGTGATCTTCTCGTCGCGCCGCGCGCGCTGCACCGATGAGGTCGGCCGGGCGTAGCGCTTCAGCTCCTTCTCGTACTGGTGCAGCGGGTGGCCCGAGACGTAGAAGCCGATCGACTCTTTCTCGAAAGAGAGGCGCTCTTTCTCGGTCCACGGGTCGACGTTGACGTAGTCGCCGCCCGCGGCCGGCGCGGCGCTGGCGGCCGGCTTGGGCGCGGCCTCTTCGAACATGCCGAACAGGCTCGACTGGCCGCTGGCGAGGTCGCGCTGGGTCGAGGCGCCCCGGTCCATCGCGCGCTCGATGGTGTCGAACAGCTGGCGGCGGTGGCGCTTGGTGAAGTCGAAGGCGCCGGCCTTCACCAGCGCCTCGACGACCTTCTTGTTCACCCGGCGGCTGTCGACCCGCTCGGAGAAGTCGAACAGCTCTTTGAAGGGGCCCTTCTCGCGCGCCTCTCTGATCGCGTCGATGGCCGACTCGCCCACCCCCTTGATGCCGCCCAGGCCGAAGCGGATCTTGCCGTCGGCCACGCCGAAGGCGTTTTCGGAGAGGTTCACGTCGGGGGGCAGCACCTCGTGGCCGGCCTCGCGGGCCTCGGCGATGTGGGCCACCACCTTGTCGATGTTGTCTTTCTCGCTCGAGAGCAGCGCGGCCATGAACTCGACCGGGTAGTGCGCCTTGAGCCCGGCGGTGTGAATGGTGATCAGGCCGTAGGCGGCCGAGTGCGACTTGTTGAAGCCGTACTCGGCGAACTTCTCCATGTCGTCGAAGACCTGCCCGGCGACCTTGAGATCGATGTTCTGCGCCTTGGCGCCGTCGAGAAAGCCCTGGCGCTCTTTGGCCATGACCTCGGCCTTCTTCTTACCCATCGCGCGGCGGAGCAGATCGGCACGGCCGAGCGAGTAGCCGCCCAGCACCTGCGAGATCTGCATCACCTGCTCTTGGTAGACGATGGTGCCGTAGGTGTCTTTGAGCACCGGCTCGAGCTTGGGGTGCGCGTAGCTCACCGCTTCGCGGCCGTGCTTGCGGTCGATGAACTTCTTCACCATGCCCGAGTCGAGGGGGCCCGGGCGGTAGAGCGCGCCGGCGGCGATGACGTCTTCGAAGACCGAGGGCTTCAGGTCCATCACCATCTCGGTGAAGCCGCTCGATTCCATCTGGAAGATGCCGGCGGTGTCTCCCGACGAGATGAGGTCGTAGGTCGCCTTGTCGTCGAGGGGAATCTGCTCGCGGGTGATCTTCTCTGCGTCGGGCTTGCCGCGGTTGATGAGGTCGAGCGCGTTCTGGATGACGGTGAGGGTCTTGAGGCCGAGGAAGTCGAACTTCACCAGGCCCGCGGCCTCGACCTCGTCTTTGGCGAACTGGGTGACCAGGGCCTTCTCACCGGGCGCCTGGTAGACGGGCACGTACTCCCACAGCGGGCGATCGGCGATCACCACGCCGGCGGCGTGCATGCCGGCCTGGCGGTGCAGCCCCTCGAGCGCGAGGCCGATCTCGAGCACGTCTTTGGTGGTGACGTCGCGGCCCTCGACCTGAGCGAGCGTGGTGGGCTTTTCGATCATTTCTTTGAGGCGCGGCTCGCCGGCGATGCCCTTGTCGGGGTCGCCGTAGATGGCCTGCTTCAAGGTGATGTTGAGCACCTCGGGCACCAGCTTGGCGAACTTGTCGCCCTCGGCGAACGGCAGGCCGAACACCCGGCACACGTCGCGCAGCACGCTCTTCGCCTTGAGCGAGCCGAAGGTGATGATCTGCCCGACGTTGGCCTCGCCGTACTTGTGGCCGACGTACTGAATGACCTCGTCGCGGCGGTCTTGGCAGAAGTCGACGTCGAAGTCGGGCATCGAGACGCGCTCGGGGTTCAAGAAGCGCTCGAACAGCAGGTTGTACGGAATGGGGTCGAGGTCGGTGATGCGCAGCGCGTAGGCCACGATCGAGCCGGCGCCCGAGCCGCGCCCCGGGCCCACGGGGATGCCGTGCTGCTTCGCCCAGTTGATGAAGTCGGCGACGATGAGGAAGTAGCCGGGGAACCCCATCTTGGTGATGACGGCGATCTCCATCGCGAGGCGCTGGAGGTACTGGTCGCGATCGACCGGGTAGCTCAGCTCTTCGAAGCGCTTCTGCAGGCCCAGGGTGGCCTGCTCGGCGAGGTAGGTGTCGGCGCTGTAGCCGTCGGGCACCTTGAAGGTGGGCAGCATCGACTTGCCCAGCTTGAGCTCGACGTTGCACATCTCGGAGATGCGCATGGTGTTCGCGACGGCCTCGGGCACGTCGCTGAAGTAGCTCTGCATCTCTTGCGGGCTGGTGACGTAGAGCTTGTCGGTCGAGTGCCGCATGCGCTTGTTGTCGGCGAGCGTCTTGCCGCTGGCGATGCACATGAGCAGCTCGTGCGCACGGGCGTCTTCTTGCTTGATGTAGTGGGCGTCGGCGGTGGCGACCAGGGGCACGCCGGTGTCGCGCGAGAGCTGCTTGAGGTTGTCGTTGGCCTTTTCCTGCTCGGGCATTCCGTTCGACTGGATCTCGAGGAAGAACGAGCCGGGCTCGAAGATGCCGTTGTATTCGAGCGCGGCGCGCTTGGCGTGATCCATGTCGCCGCGGAAGCAGGCGCTGGTGACCTCTCCGCCCAGGCAGGCCGTGAGGCCGACGAGGCCCTTGCTGTGGTCCTTCAAGACCTCTTTGTCGATGCGCGGGTGGTAATAGAACCCGTCCATGTAGCCGGTGCTGGCGAGGTACCGGAGGTTGCCGTACCCCTCTTCGTTCTTGGCGAGGAGAATGAGGTGATTGGCGATCTTCTCGGTGCGGTCACCGCGGCCCTTGGGCCCGGCGACGTAGGCCTCGAGCCCGATGATCGGCTTGATGCCCGCCTCTTTCGCCTTCTTGTAGAAGTCGATGGTGCCGAACATGTTGCCGTGATCGGTCACGGCCACGCTGCTCATGCCCTTCTCTTTCACCGTCTTCATCAGGTCCTTCATTCTGATCGCCCCGTCGAGCAACGAGTACAGGGTGTGAAGGTGCAGATGGGTGAATGACATGGCGCGGCACCATACATGTTTTCAGTGGTCGAAAGGCGCTCTGAGCCGGGCTCGACGCGTCGCCGATGGTGACGGATCAGCGTGGGCCGCAGAGGCTCTGTCGGTCTGATCATCGGCGCGATCGCCAGCCGTCTCTCGGCAGTGAGCCCGCGCCGAGACGGTCGACGGCACGAGGCCTGGACAGGTGCGGCCCGGTCGCTCACCCTCCCGTCGGTGAGCAGGCCTCTACCGTTGATGCTGGCGTCGGCCGCGGTGGCGCTGGGCTACGTGGGCTCGCACGCGCTCGGGCTGCCGATGGTGTGGCTCGACTCGGCGCTGGGGACCTGGTCGTTCGGGGCGCGCCCCTCTTCGGCAGCGATGGATTTTTTCGGGCGGGCGGCGTGGGCGTTCGGGCTCGCCGCAGCAGTCGCAGGCGTGTCGTGGAGGGTGACCGTCGGTGAGCGGGGCGCGCGCGCCGGTGCCGCGGTGGCGGCGCTCGCGATCTCGCTCGCGCTGGGGCTCGAGGTGAAGCGGTTGGCGGGGCGGGTGCCGCAGGCCGAGGAGTTTCCCGCCGGGTATGACCCGGTGACGGGGAGCATGGTCGAGTCGCAGGTGCGCGTCGCCGAGCCCTGAGCTCAGACGCCGCGCTGGGCGGTGATGATCAGCCCCGCGATGATGCAGAAGGCGTCGAGCAGCCACAGGCCCAGCGCGCAGAGGGCGAAGGCGGGCAGCGCAGGTCGATCGGTGGCGTCGAAGCGGCGACCGAGGACGACGAGGCCGACCGCGAGGGGTATGGCGAAGAGGCCGGCGGCCTCTTTCACGTCGAAGAGGTTCGCGGCCCAGGGCTCGTAGCGGTTGAAGAAGAGGCCGGCCACCCGGTAGCGGTAGCTCGGGTAGATGAGCAGCCCGAAGCCGACCGTCACCCCGTGGAGAATGCCGGCGGTGAGCGCGTAGACTCGGCCCAGACGCAGCTTCTGTCGACCGCCGCGGAGGAAGCCCAGCGTGACCAGAGCGAGGTGGGTCATCGCTCCGGCCTGGGCGGTGGCGAGCAGCGCGTGGGTGACCAACAGGGCGCGCGTCAGCACTCGCCGCTGGCTCTAGCAGAAAAAGAGGCCCGCAAAGGGAAAGGGCCCGTCGGCGAGAATGCCAACAGGCCCTTTCGAATTTGGGTCGGCAGTGGCGCTGCCGACCGCCCTCGTTCAACGGGGTGAATGGCTCAAGGGCGCGCTCGACTCAAGCATTTCGTCGAGAATGTGAAACGGCGCCGTGTCTCCATTCGCTCTAGAGGAGAATGCTGGGGTGCGGGTTGGCACCGAGCGGCATGCTCGCGGTCTTGGAGACGGCCGACAGGTACTGCCACAGGCCGACGCACGAAGGAGTGCCGGCGGCGAGCTGCACGTTGGCCGCCATCTTTCCGGTGGTGCCGGGCTTCACGTACTTGCCGATGACGGTGGCGGTCATCGCCGAGGCGTGATCCGAGCCGGGCAGACTGCGCGCGAAGTCACCGAGAATCGCCACCGACACGTTGAAGTCGGGGCGGTTCATCATGCGGTTGATGAACACCTTCAGCGGCGGGAGGATGCGGGTGTTCATCATGTTGCGGACGTTCGCGGCGGTGCGATCGCCGTGGGTGTCCCAGCCGCCGTCGTTGGCGATCACCACGTTGGCACCGGCGGTGATCATCAGCTCGGCGCAGGCGATCTGGCTCTTGAAGTCGGTGACGGCGGTGGCGGTGGTCGCCATGCCGTACGCGGTGGCCATCGCGTTGTAGTCGAACATCTGCACCGGCTTCTGCAGCGTAGCGATACCGGCCTGGTAGCCCTCGTTGAGCTGGGTGAGCATGCCCGGGCTCTGCGCCATGAGGCGGCCCGACATCGCCTTCGCCGCGGTGATGCTGTTCGCGCCGATGGCGCGATCGGGAATGGTGGCGTCGTTCGCGCCGCCCAGCGCCGCGATGGTGGCCTTCATGTCGGTGATGGTCTGCAGCGAGACGCCGCTTTCTGCCGCCTTGGGGCCCGGCGTGGCGCGGTTGCCCGACTGCACCGCCTTGATCGCTGCGTCTCCGCCCATCGCCGACGCGAGGCGCAGCGCGTAGCTGCGGCTGCCGTCGCCGAAGTTGGCGTTCTGCGCGGCGCCGTGGGCGGTGATGCCGTGGCGCACGCCCACCGAGGCCATGTGATCGAGCGCGTACTGCGGTAGCGTGCCGAAGGTGGCCGCGTCGACGACCAGGCCGTTGGCGAGCGCCTTCATGGTGTTGTCACCGGTGATGCCGAAGGTGCCGGCAGCGCGGTAGCTGTCGGCGCTGGGGAACACCGAGTTGTAGCCACCGTTCAGGTAGATGACGAGCACGGCGCTCTTCTCGGCCGCGACCTGCGCGTTGGCGACACCGGTGAAGAGGCCCGAGCCGGTGAGCCTCGAGGCGGCGGCGAAGCCGGCGGCAGCACCGGCACCGTGAATCAGCTGACGACGAGAGAAGGGAGTTTTCATGGTGGATTCCTTTTTTCCTTTTCTCAGTAGGTCATGAAGCCGGCGGCCGAGAGGACCGAGGCACAGGCGTAGGCCCAGCGGCGGCTGGAGGCGGGGTTGGTGTTGGTGCCTTCTTTGGCCGAGTCGACCATCGCGACCTGCACGCAGGCGTCGATCTCGGCGGGGTTGGCGTCGCGGCTCCAGAACTTGCGGGCCCAGGCGCCGCACTCGGCGGCAGCGGTCGAGTTGGTGGGCAGCGTGGCGTACTTCGAGCCGGCGACCGAGGTGGTGGTCAGGCAGCCCTGAAACGCGACGCGGAAGGCGGTGTAGACGGTGACCGCGCTGCTGGTGGGCTCGGTGAGCCAGCGGGCCGGGTCTTGACCGAAGGTGGTGGCAGACTGGCCGATCAGCGCGGGGTTGTTGCCCAGCACGCGGCTGTACTCACCGACCAGCGCGCTGTAGGGCTTCACCCGGGCGCGCTCGAGGCCCATGTCGTTGTCGACGCGGCCGGCCTCGAGCATGGTGCCGGCGAAGCCGGTGTACTGCTTGCCCATGTCGCAGCGCGGAGGCGGCGCGGGCGGCTCGTCGGGCTCGCTGGGGAGCTGCTCCTGGGGAGGAATCGGCAGGCCGGTGGCGGGGTCGATCTGATCGATGGTGTGGTTGCCCAGGGTCACGTCGGTGTTGCCAAGCGTGCAGCCGGTCACGGCAAACGCTGCTGCGGTCATCAGGGTGATCGAGAGTTTCATGGTGGTAGTCCTTTGGTCCTTTTCGATCACTGGCAGAACGAAGCGTCTTGGGCGACGGCCACGATGGCCGACTGAATCTTCCCGTCGGCCTTGAAGGCGGTCATGCACTTGTCGAACACCGGGCCTTCGCAGGTGAGCTCGGGGCGGCCGTAGAGGTACTCGAAGGCGATGCGGCAGGCGCGGAACTCGAAGGCCTCGCTGTTCACCAGGCGGGTGACGAAGTCTTTGTCGTCGGTGACGCCGTTGAAGCCGAGGATGTCGGCCGAGGTGGAGAGCGGCGCGGCGAACGTGATGTTGCCGTTGTTGTCGGTCTTCTTGATGGTGAGGATGCTGGCGGCGTGGTCGAGCGCGAACCACGAGTCGTAGTGGCAGGCGCGGCAGCCGGCCGACTGACGGCCGTTGGCGCTGACGTCGGCGCCCGGCGCGTTGGTGGAGGGGATCAGCTTGAGGCCGATGGTGTTGTTCATGATGCGGAACGCGGTGCGGATCTTGATGCCGGCCTCTTCGTTGCCGGCGTAGGCCTTGAGCCACGCGGGAGAGCGGAAGAAGCCCAGGCCGTTGGTGTCGGCGGTGACGCTGGGGTTCGTCGCGCCCTGCGCCTGGTCGACCTTGAACTGGCCGACGAACATGTCGGACCACTTCAGGTTGTTGGCCAGCACGTACTTGGCCATGTAGTAGGCCGCGTCTTCGACCGCGGTCGGCGCCGGGTCGTCGTTGAACGAAGCGTTGATGAAGCGCGAGAAGCGCTCCTGGAAGTCGGCCGAGGCGACCAGGTTGTTGGTCTCGGTCTGGGGAGTGCCGCTCGACATGAGCGCCGAAGTCGGGCTCTTGCCGGTGATGGAAATGGAGAGCCGCGTCGCGCAGCGCTCAGCTTGATCCGCGGTCAGCGCGGCCTGCGCCCACGACTGGCTTGCCGCCATCGTGAGTCCCACCAACATTGCGTTCTTGAGGTTCGTCATGGTCGCCTTTCCCTTTGGGGTGGCTGGGTGCTGGGGCCATGAGCAACCGGTGTGCCGGTGTTTTTGCGGGAGTTTTCGCGAGGTGAATCAGTACTCTGCAGTGGTCAACGCGGTGCGCGTCACGCGCAGGGGTCAGTGAAACCCGCCGGTTGCAAATGTAAAAATCGCTGCGAGGGCTCGCGCACTGGAGCACCCTCGTACCAAGGGCAGCTGTACCATCTAGATACCAGGAGGCCGCCAACGGCCACTGACCGTCGAGGCGCTAGGTGCCCGAGCGGGCGCGGCGCTTGAGCTCTCCGTCGATCAGCCGGGCCTCGGCCTTGAGCCGGGCGAAGTTCGAGTACATGCCGTCGGGTTTGGCGCCGGGCATGCTCTTCACCTCGGCGCGAATGCGCTCGAGGGTCTGGCCGATCTCGCGGGCGCGCTGGGTGAGCTCGTCTTCCGAAGAGAGAAGAAAGACGAGCACGCCGTCGACGTCGATCTTGCCCTCGAGCTCGCGCTCGAGCACCTTGAACGAGCACGGGCGGCGGGAGGGCGCCTCGAGGGTGGTCTTCACCGCCGAGATGGCCTCTTCGGCGAGATCGAGCATCACCTCGGTGCTCTGGGTCGATCGCATCTTCTCGAAGGCGACGTAGAGCTCGACCAGCACCAGGTTGATGCCGGGCTTGCCGGTTCCGGGCTTGAGCGCGGCGGTGAGCCAGGCGTCGAGGCAGTCGCCGCCCGCCTGCTCGACGGTCTGGCGCAGGCACTGCAGCCAGCAGTCGCGCAGCCTCGCCAGCATCAAGCTCTTGGGGCCCTGCTTGGTGCGCACCTCGGCCAGCGCGTCGGCGAGCCCCTTCAGAATCTCTTCGGCCGACATCACCCCGCGAGGAGCGAAGGCGCGCTCGCGCCAGGCGCCCTGGCTGACCTCGGCGGCCGCGGCCTTGCCCGGAGCGAGCGGCTTCACGTCGGTGCGCTGGCCGGCGTAGAGATCGCGGGTGGTGTACGAGGGAGTGTCGGCCTCGGCGCCGAGCTTCAGGCGCGGGTCGGTCTTGAGGGCCGACCGCTTGCCCGACGGGCCTTCGGTGCCCACCGGAACCTGAAGGGTCTTGTCGTCAGGCTTCGGCGGGGTACCCACGGGGGGCGCCACCCTATCAAAGCCGCGCTTGCGCAGTAGACTGCGGGGTCCTGATGCGAGTCGCGCTGGTTCTCATGTGCGCGCTGTCGGCGTGCGAGTGTGGCACCGACCTGGGCCAGCAGGTCTTCAGCTGCAGCTCGGACGCAGAGTGCGCCGAAGGTTTTGCGTGCGTCGCCTCGGTGTGCACGCAGGGCGGCGCGGCCGGCGGTGGAGGCGCGAGCGGAGGCGGGTCGGCGACCGCGGGTGGCGCCGCGGTGGGCGGCGGCGCAGCAGGTGGCACGCCCGGAGGAGGCGGCGGTCAGGCGGGTGGCTCCACGAGCAGCGACGGGGGCTGCGCGGCGACCTGCACGGGCGCGTGCGCCGAGTGCGTGGGCTCAGGCCCCGAAACCTGCGTGGCGCGGCAGCAGGGCTCGGTCGGCGCTCCCTCGTGCACTCCGTATCTGTGCGACGGCACGGCGCTCGGGTGCCCCAGCACGTGCACCGCCGGGCGAGACTGCGCGGCACCGGGGCTGTGTGTGAGCGGCACATGCCAGAAGTCGGACCTGCCGGTGGCCGTGACGGCTCCGAGCCTGCGCAGCGACGGAGGGCCGGGCGCGACCGCGACCGCCGACGACGGCGCCTGGGCCGCGAGCACCGGTGGCGCGATCACCCTCAGCCACCGCTGGCTGCGCTGCGCGCCCGATGGGGGCAGCTGCGTGCCGCTCACCACCGCGGGGGCGTTCACCGGGTCGAACCTGCAGACCGACGCGACCCGGCAGACGGCGACGGCGGGAGACGGCCTGTCGCCCGAGTCGAGCGTGGGCACCTGGGCGGCGACCACCAACCTGTTCGCCAACGGCGGCGTGGAGTCGAACATCGGCAATTGGGGCGTGTGGGCCAACAGCGGCAACTCGGCGTCCTTCCCCACCCTGATGCGCGACCCGAGCGAGCACAAGTTCGGGGCCGCGGCGCTGCGGGTGACCACCAACGGCATGGAGAACAACCAGCAGGCGCTGGCGAACCTCTCGGCCTCGGGCTCGACCCAGTATGCGGTGAGCACGTGGGTGAAGGGCCCGGTGAACGCGCGGCTGTGCATGGGCGTCGACGAGCTGGACGCGATGAACCGGTACCTGTCGTCGTTCGGCAGCGCCTCGGTGACGTGCGATGGCACGTGGAAGCGGATGAGCTTCACCGGCACCAGCAACAGCCTGACCGATTACTTCCACGTGCTGGTGGGCACCTGCGCCGCCATGCCGCAGGCGATCGCGTTCTTCATCGACGGCATGCAGGTCGAGCGCGGCAGCGCGCCGACTCCGTACGTAGAGACCAACGGCAGCGCGCAGCTGCGCAGCGACTCGGTGCTGTCAGGGCCGACCTCGCTGCTCTCGGTGGCGCAGGGGTGGGCCTCGTTTCGGTTGAAGCCCCAGTGGAGCAGCGCGACCAGCAACCTGCCCTACCCCACCCTGTTCATCGCCAGCGCCAACCCCACCAACAAGCTGCACCTCTACTACCAGGCGAACCCCGGTCAGTGGGCCGTCGAGCGCGACAACGGCACGCAGAACATCGCGTACAAGATCTCACCGACCGACGCCGGGGTGCCGCAGACGATCACCGGCGCGTGGACGCCGAGCGCGGTGAAGCTCTCGGTGGGCGGCGCGCCGTTCGCGGGCGTCTCGTCGAGCCAGGTTCCCAGCGGGCTGCCGGCGACGTTCAACCTCGGCGCGTTCAACGGCGAGGTGCTGTGGGCGGCCTTCGGCAACGGCACCGTCGATGACGCGCAGGCGGCGGCGCTGCACGGGTTCGGCAACGTGGACCCCCAGTTCTCGCAGCTGCCGTCGAGCGCCACCGTGCTGTGGACGGCAGACTCGGTGGCGTACCTGGCGGCGGTGCTGGGAGCGACGTACCGGCTGGGCGCGGGCGACGTGGGGGGCAGTGCTGCGGCTCGAGGTGACGGCGACGAACTCGAACGGGAGCACCACGGCCGTATCGGCGCCGTTCGTGGTTCCGCCCTGACCCGGGTGAGAGCCGCTCAGGCGGCCATGCGTCGGGCGCGCGCGCGAAAGAAGCGCTGCAGGGCCATGGAGTGATCTTCGCCGGCGTTGAGCTCGACGTGGTCGAGCTGCAGCTTCTGGAAGAGCTTGATGCGCTCTTCGCGGCGGCGCTTCATTTCCTGCGCGAAGCGGCCGCGAATGCGGGGGTCGGAGGTGTCGACGAGCCAGCGCTGACCCGACTCGGGGTCTTCGAGCTCGGCGAGGCCGAGAGCGGGGAACACCTGCTCGAAGGGGTCGTGAATCACCACCGGCACCACGTCGTGCTTGCGTGCCACGATGCGCAGGCTCTGCTCGTAGCCCGAGGCGAGAAAGTCGCTGATCAAGAAGGTGACCGTCTTGCGGCGGCCGGCGCGCGAGAGCCAGGTGAGGCCCTGCGAGAGGTCGGTGCCCCGCCCCTTCGCCTTGAAGCTCAAGATGTCGCTCACCACCCGCAGCACGTGCTTCTTGCCCTTGCGGGGCGGCACCACCTTCTCGACCTGATCGCTGAACAGCACCAGGCCGACGCGGTCGTTGTTGGCGATCGCCGAGAACGCGATCTGCGCGGCGACCTCGGCGGCGACCTCGGCCTTGGGGCGCTTGCTGCCGAACTCTTCAGAGGCGCTCACGTCGACGACCAGCATCACGGTGAGCTCGCGCTCCTCGGTGAAGACCTTCACGTACGCGTCGTTCATGCGCGCGGTCACGTTCCAGTCGATGGTGCGCACCTCGTCGCCGGGCTGGTACTGGCGCACCTCGCTGAAGGCCATGCCGCGGCCCTTGAAGACCGAGTGGTAGGAGCCGGCGAGCAGCGCGCTGACCACCTTGCGGGTGGTGATCTCGAGGCGCCGGATGCGCTTGATCAGCTCCTTGGGCAGCATCAGGGCACTTCGATGCGATCGAAGATGCGCTGAATGATGCGCTCGGGCGTCATCTCTTCGGCCTCGGCCTCGTAGGTCAGCGAGAGGCGGTGGCGCAGCACGTCGAAGCCGATCGCCTTGACGTCTTCGGGGGTGACGAAGCCTCGGTGGCGCAAGAAGGCGTGGGCCTTGGCGGCCTGGGTGAGCGCGATGGTGGCTCGAGGGCTGGCGCCGTACTCGATGAAGTCGGCCAGCTCTTTGAGGCCGTGCTTGGCGGGCTCGCGGGTGGCGAACACCACGTCCAAGATGTAGTCCTTCACCTTGGCGTCGATGTAGATGCGGTGCAGCACCTGCCGCGCGGCGCTGATCTGCTCGGTGGTGACGAGCTTCTGGGCCTTGGGCGCCGCCTCGCCGCTCATGCGCTCGAGAATCTCGCGCTCTTCTTCGCGCGCCGGGTAGCCGACCTTCACCTTGAGCATGAAGCGATCGACCTGGGCTTCGGGCAGCGGGTAGGTGCCCTCTTGCTCGACCGGGTTCTGGGTGGCGAGCACGATGAACGGAGTGGGCAGCGGGAAGGTGTTGTTGCCGATGGTGACCTGGCGCTCTTGCATCGCCTCGAGCAGCGCCGACTGCACCTTGGCGGGAGCGCGGTTGATCTCGTCGGCGAGGATGACGTTCGCAAGATGGGGCCCTTGCGAACGGCGAAGCTCGAGGTCTGCTGGTTGTAGATGACGGTGCCGATGAGATCGGCGGGCAGCAGGTCGGGCGTGAACTGAATGCGCATGAACTGCGCGTTGATGGCGTCGGAGAAGGTGCGAACGGTGAGGGTCTTGGCGAGACCGGGCACGCCCTCGAGCAGCACGTGGCCGCTGCAGAGCATGCCGATCATCACCCGCTCGAGCATGGCGCGCTGGCCGACGATCACCTTGGCGGTCTCGGCGAACAGCCCGTCGAGAAAGGCGCTCTCTTTTTGAACCAGCTCGGTGATGGCGCGAATGTCGGTGGGCGCGGCGGCGGCGGTCGTCATCGCCGCAGTTCTTTAGGGCGGGTTCGGCTGCAAGTCGACGCTGAAGATGCGGCGTGCTGTCTCGCCCGCGTCGGCCCAGCCGCTCGAAAGAGGCGGAACACGACCGCGAGCGGGTCGGCCCGCGCCGGAGTTGCGGGTGCAGCAAGCCTGCGTACCGCGCTGTCTTCAGCGCAGGCGGTCGATCTTCTGGCGCGCGTCGGACTGCAGCTCGGGGCGCACGTCGGGGGCGCCCGAGGCGACGTACTTCTCGTAGTAGGTCTTGGCGTCGGTCGGGCGGTTCATGCCGGTGTACGCCTCGGCGAGACCGTAGAGCGGCGAGGCCATGTTGGGGTCGAGCTTGAGGGCGTACTGGTAGTCGACCGCCGCTTCTTGAAAGCGGCGCAGGCCGATGAGGGCGCTGCCACGGGCCACGTAGCCGACGGTGAGCGCGGGCTCGAGCTGCAGCGCGGCCGAGAGCGACGAGAGCGCGTTGCCGTAGTCGCGGCCGGCGATCAGCTTCACGCCCTGCTCGTAGTAGCCGCGGGCCTGGGTGCGGGTGGTGTCGGCGACCGGGCCGGTGCCGGGCGGCTTGTTGGCGGCCTGCGGAGAGCCGCCCGCCTGCGCCATCTTCTGCTGCGCCTTGGAGATGTTGTCTTGCGCGCTCTTCTTGACGCTGGCGTCCTGGGTCAGCTGGGAGACCGCGTTCCACTGGTCGATGGCCTGGGCGTAGTAGCCGAGCACCGCGTAGGTGTTGCCGAGCTTGAAGCGGGCCTCGACGTTCGAGGGGTCGGCGTGCACCGCGTCGGCGTAGGCGAACGAGGCTTCGCGGTATTTCTTCTCGGCCATGAACTTGTCGCCATCGGCGGTGCGGCGCGGGCGGCAGCGGGAATCGGCTGGGCGGCGGGCTGGGGCTGCGCGGCGGGCTGCGGCTGTGCGGCGGGCTGGGGCTGGGCGTCGGGCTGCTTGGCGGGCGGCGGGGTGTTGCTCGCCTGGGCCTGGCCACCGGTGGCGGCGCGGAGGGTGGTGATGAACTCCTTGGCCTTGTCGACCCACTTCTGCTCGGTGGGGCGCTTCTCTTTCTTCAGGTACTCCTCGTAGGCGGCGATGGCCTTGGGCGCTTCGCCGAGCTGCCGGTAGCACTCACCCAGGCCGTAGAAGCCGTCGGGGTCGGTGGGGTCGAGCCGGGTGTATTGCTCGTAGGCCGCGGCGGCGGTCTTGAAGTCCTGCGTCTTGCGGGTGGCGAAGCCGAGGTTGAACCAGGCGAGCTTGAGGCTCGGGTCGGCCTCGGTGGCGGCCTTGAACTGGGCGATCGCCTCGTCGCGCTTGCCCTGCCGGAACAAGGCGCTGCCCATGCCGTTGAGGGCGGGAGCCCAGCCGGGGGTGGCGGTGAGCGCGTCTTTGTAGGCGCCGATGGCGGTGTCGTACTGCTGGCCTTCGAGGGCCTTCTCACCGCGGTCGAAGTTCGCCTTGGCGGCGGGAGACGGGCTCACGGCGGCCAGCGTCACAGCGAGGAGGAGTGCGTTCATAACGGAGCGTTAGGCCTAACAAAGTTCAGTGCGTGATGCGACCTGACTGACGTGAGTTGCTTGGAAGTTGAGGTTCGATCGACGTCTTTCATGTCATGGGCTTCGAACGCACCGCAGCGGCGGGCATTCTGTTGTTTCTGCTCGGTTGCGCTCCGCCAGGGCCGGGGCGCTCGCGGTTCGGGCATTTTCAGGTGGAGACGAAGAGCGAGGCGCTGGCCGGCCTGACGGGCTCGCTGAAGGTGCGGGTGGGCGGGCTGTGGGCGTACGACGTGGAGCGGCTCGACGCGCGCACGGTGCGCTTCACGGTACAAGGAGGGCTCACGACCGGCGAGGCCGCTGTGGAGGCGGTGACGCCGTTCGGCTCGGCGCAGCTGGGCACGGTGGGGTTTCAGGCCCCGTTGGACGCGCGGCTGGAGCGGTTGGTTGCGTTCGGGGCCAGCCTCACCATGGGCTCGCAGGACGCGAGCATCTCGATGCACTCGCAGCTGATGGGGCCGGCGGCGCAGCTGGCGCGGGTCACCGGGGCCTACCTGGGGCTGCCGCTGCTCAGGTCGGGGGTGCTGCCGGCGCTCGAGGTGGGCGACATCGATGCGGCGACGTGCCTGCCGCGCGAGGCCGACGTGTTCTCGGTGGTGGGGGCGCGGGTGCAGGGCGAGCTGGTGGAGAAGTTGAAGGACGAGAACGGCGACGTGGCGATCGGGCGGGCCCGCCTCGACCCCGAGCTCGAGGCGAGGAACGTGGCGATCGGCGGGTTTCGGGTGGACGAGGTGGCCCATGGGGCGCAGACGTTCTTCGGCACGGTGCTGGAGCACCTCATCTGGGAGCCGAAGGTCGACGCGGCCGGGCTGGTGAAGGCGCCGCGGGAGACGATGCTCGACCGGGTGGTGGCGCTGCGGCCCACCACCGTGGTGACGACCGACCTGTTCGGCAACGACTTCAACAACGTGAACCTCTACGTCGACGGGGTGCCCGACCTGTCGGCGCTGACCTCGGTGGAAGAGGTGCGGCGCGGGGTGCGCGCGGTGCTGGCGCGGTTGGAGGGCACCGGGGCCGAGCTGTTCGTCGCCACCGGGCCCGATGCCACGTTGCTGCCGCGGTACGAGGCGAAGGTCGAACAGCTGCGGGCGAAGGGGTATTCGGAGGCCGAGGCCACCGGGTGGCGCGATGCGATGCGGGCGCGGATCGGGGAGTACAACCGGGTGCTGCGGGAGGAGACTGCGGGGCGGGCGTGGGTGCACGTGGTCGAGCTGGCGGCGGCGGTCGAGGAGATCGTGAAGGGCGGGGTCGAGGTCGATGGGGTGCGGCTGCGCGGGGTTCCGTTCGGGGGGTTGTTTTCGCTCGATTCGATGCACTTCTCGGATACCGGGTACGCGGTGCTGGCGAATCTGTTTTTGGATGCGATGGATGAGGCTTGGGGGGCACGGTTGCCTCGCGTCGATCTGGGGGTGGTTTTGGCGGGGGACCCTTATTCGGTCGAGGCTTTGAGGAGGCGGGGGCTCGAGTGTGCCGGGCGCTGACTGCGGGGGCGGGCTTCGGGCTTCGGGCTTCGTTCCCGGGCCCCGGGTTTGCGGATCCGACGGGCGCGGGCGCGGGCGCGGGCGCGTTGGTGGGTGGCACATTCGAATTTGGGAAAGTGGACTGGATTGATGGGCCAGTTCGGCGCGAGCGTCGCGCGTATGAGAACTTTGCTCTTCGTGGGGTTGGTTTGGGTTCTGGTGGGGTGTGGCCCGGCTGAGCTCGCGGAGGACTTCGGTTCGGCCCAGCAGGGGCTGGCGGTGCCCAGCGAAGATCGGCCACAGAGCGTCGACGTCGGCTCTTGGAACGTCGAGTGGTACGGCGATGCGACCAATGGGCCCACCGACGAGGCGCGGCAACAGGCCAACGTCGAGCGGGTGATGGCGCAGCTCGACCTCGACCTGGTCGGCATGGTCGAGGTGGTGTCGCCTGCGGGGTTCGCCAACGTGGTGGCGAAGATGCCCGACCACGACGGGCTCTTGGTCACCGACGCGCGGGTCGAGGGCGGCGCGGCCTTCTACTCGGCGAGCGAGCAGAAGGTCGGCCTGGTGTTCCGGCGCAGGTTCAGGGTCGACGCGGCGCGGGTGATTCTCACCGAGGACGCGCAGGTGTTCGCCGGGCGGCCTCCGCTGGAGCTCAAGCTGTCGTGGAGCGAGGGCGGGCGGGCGCGCTCGCTGGTGGTGATCGTGGCCCACTTCAAGGCGATGGCCAACGCCGACGGCTGGCAGCGCCGCAGCGCGGCGGCCGCGGCGCTGAAGGGGTATCTCGACGCGACCTACCCTGCCCGCTGGGTGCTGGTGGTCGGCGATTGGAACGACGACCTCGACACCTCGACGTACCGCGGCCACGCGAGCCCGTTCGCCGCGCTGGCCGCCGATTCGCGCTACCGCTTCACCACCGACGCGCTGACCGCGGCTAGCATCGCCACCACCGTGGGCTTCAGCTCGACCATCGACCACCACCTGGCGACCGACGAATTGGCCGCCCGCTTCGTCGCCGGCTCGGCGAAGGTGGTGCGGCTCGAGCAGTACGTGTCGTCGTACGGCACGACCACCAGCGATCACTACCCGGTGGTCACCCGGTACGACCTGCGCTGAACGGTCACTTCACCAGCTGCTTCACCACCGAGACCAGGTGTGAGGGCGTGAGGCCCAGCTTCTCGTAGATGACCTCCCACGGAGCCGAGGCGCCGTAGCGGTCGACGCCGATGGCGATGCCCTTGTCGCCCACCCACTCGCGCCAGCCGAAGGTCGCTCCCGCTTCGATCGAGACGCGCGCGGTGGTCGCCGGCGGCAGCACCTGGTCTTTGTAGCTCTGCGGCTGGGCACGAAACGCCTCCCAGCAGGGCATCGAGACCACGCGCACCGGCACGCCCTGCTTCTGCAGGTCGGCCTGGGCGGTGAGCGCGAACTGAACCTCGGAGCCCGAGGCGATGATGATCGCCTTGAAGCCCGCAGCGTCGGAGAGCACGTAGGCCCCCTGGTGCAGGCCGCGGGCATGGCCCAGCTTGGTGCGGTCGAGGCCGGCCACCTTCTGGCGGGTGAGCACGATGCCGGTGGGGCCCTTGGTGCGCTCGAGCGCGAGCCGCCACGCCTCGGCCGACTCGGCGCCGTCGCACGGGCGCACCGTGTAGAGGCCGGGCATGGCGCGCAGCGCGGCGAGGTGCTCGACGGCCTCGTGGGTGGGGCCGTCTTCTCCGAGGCCCACCGAGTCGTGCGTCCACACGTGGATCACCGGGAGGTGGCTGATCGCGGCGAGCCGCACCGCCGGGCGCATGTAGTCGCTGAAGCAGAAGAAGGTCGCGTCGTAGATGCGCAGACCGCCGTGGTACGCCACGCCGTTGGCGATCGCCGCCATGGCGTGCTCGCGAATGCCGAAGGCGATGTTGCGCCCCGCGCCGGTCTGCCCGTCGAAGAAGCCCTGGTCTTTCACCTGGGTCTTGGTCGAGCCACCCAGGTCGGCGTCGCCGCCCAACAGCTCGGGCAGCTTGGCCGAGAGCGCGGTGAGCACCTTGCCGGCGGTGCCGCGGGTCTCGGCCGCCTCGTTCTTGAACTGGGGGAGCACCGCGTCCCAGTCGAAGCCCTTGGGCAGCTGGTTCATCTGGCGGCGGCGCCACTCTTCGGCGAGGTCGGGGGAGTCTTTGGCGTAGGCGTCGAGCTTCTGCTGCCACGCCGCCTGCGCTGCCTTGCCCTGCTCGAGGGCCCGGCGGAAGTTCTTCAGCGCCTCGTCGGGCACGAAGAACTTCTTCTCGGGGTCCCACCCCAGCGCCTTCTTGGTCAGCGCGATCTCGTCGGGGCCCAGCGGGCTGCCGTGCGACGACGACTTGCCCTGCTTGTTGGGCGAGCCGAAGCCGATGGTGGTCTTGATGACGATCAGCGAGGGCTTGTGGGTCTCGGCCTTGGCGGCGGCGATGGCGGCGTCGAGCGCGGCGAGGTCGGCGTTGCCGTCTTTGACGTGCTGCACGTGCCAGCCGTAGGCCTCGTAGCGCTTGCCCACGTCTTCGCTGAAGCAGAGGTTGGCGGGGCCATCGAGGGTGACGTCGTTCGAGTCGTAGAGGCAGATGAGCTTGCCCAGTTTCAGGTGCCCGGCGAGCGAGGCGGCCTCGCAGGTGACGCCCTCCATCACGTCGCCGTCGCTGATGAGCGCGTAGGTGAAGTGGTCGACCAGGGTGTGGCCCGGCTTGTTGAAGCGGTGCGCGAGGGCGCGCTCGGCGAGCGCCATGCCCACGGCGTTGGCGTGGCCCTGCCCCAGCGGGCCGGTGGTGGCCTCGACACCGGAGGTATAGCCGTACTCGGGGTGGCCGGGCGTCTTCGACTCGAACTGGCGAAACGAGAGCAGGTCGTCCATCGAGAGCTGGTAGCCGGTGAGGTGGAGCAGCCCGTAGAGCAGCATCGAGCCGTGGCCGGCGCTCAGCACGAAGCGATCGCGGTCGGCCCAGGCCGGGTCGGCGGGGTTGTGCTTCAAGTGCTTCTGCCAGAGCACGTAGGCCATCGGCGCGGCGCCCATCGGCAGGCCCGGGTGGCCGGAGTCGGCCTTCTGCACCGCATCGATCGCCAGCGTGCGCAGCGTGTTGATGCAGAGAAAGTCGAGATCGTTGGTCGCCATGGCGCGCTTTCTAGCGCGCGCGCAGGTGGAGATCAGCGACTTCGAGCGGTGCTTACGCTTCGCCTTCGCCGGCGAGGTAGCTCAAGATCACCTCGTCGAGGCTCTTCTCGGAGATCAGGTCTTCTCCGAACAGCGTCTCGACCCCGACCTCGTTGATCTTGGGGACTTCTTTGAGCTCGCGGGCGGCGAGCACTTCGGGAGGCAGCGACTTGGGCCCGGCCACTGCAGCGGCAGCGACGGGAGGCGGCGCGATGGCGGTGTTGACGCCCATCGCCTTGGCCGCGGCCTGGGCGGCGGCGGCCTCTTTCTCGTTCGCCAGCTGACCGGGCTGGTAGTGGCGCGAGTGCACGTTCTCGATGTTGTCGTAGGTGCCGCCGATGAGGTTCCGCAGCATCTCTTTGTGCTGCTCCTCCATCATCTCCTTCACCAGCTCGGCGAGGTTCTCGGCCTTGACGATGTCGAGGTACGAGGTCTTCTTCGAGGCGAGGATGTTACCGCCCACGAAGAGGTGGGTGATGATGTGAGGGTTGGCCACGCCCGAGTCCTCGGTCTGGACGTGGTAGACCTTCCCCTTGTGTTTGATGTTGTGGTTGAAGCCGGTGACGGCTTTCTCGAAGGTCTTTGCCATGGCGTGAGGCGGAGCGGACGCTAGCAGAGATTCACGGGATGTCGACGCCGAGGCTCACGGCGTCTTCGCGAGAGTTGACGCTGCGCACCACCTTCGCGTCGGCGAGCGGCACGCGGTGGAAGCCGGCGATCAGCTCGGACATCGAGGGGTTGTGCTCGAGCCGGGCCCTCCATTCTTGACCCAGGCGCTGGGGGTAGAGCCCGGGAAAGGGCTGGTCGGCGAAGCACGAGGGCGAGCGCTCGAGCAGGGGCGTCACCGACGTGGGGGTGACGAAGGGCATGTCGCAGCACACGATCAAGACGTGTGGGGTCTGGGCGCGGAGCAGCGCGGTCACCACGCCTCCGGGGGCGCCCTTGCCCGGCACCACGTCGTCGCTCACCACCAGCGTGGCGGCGCACAGGGTCTGTAGATCGAGCAGGCGGTCGAGCAGCGAACGGCCCTGGTAGAGCAGTGTGCCCTTGTCGAGCCCGCCCAAGCGGCGCGCGCGGCCGCCTGCAAGAATCGCCAGGGTGAGCTGCTCTTTGGGTACCATTCGAACCAGGGGACCTTAATGGCGATCGCTCTGCTGCAGGCGAAGACGCTGGCGCTGGCCGCGGTGCAGGTGGCGCCGGTGAAGCGGGTGGCGCTCGCCGACGCCCTGGGGCGTTTTCTCGCCGAGGGGGTGACCGCGCGGCGCGCCGGCCCGGCGGAAGATCTCTCGGCGGTCGACGGCTACGCGGTGGCCGCGCTCGACACCCGCGGCGCGAAGCGAGACCGCCCGGTGCGCTTGAGGCTCACGGGTGGCGATGCCGACCTGAAGCCGGGCCAGGCGCGCAAGCTGGCGGCCGGCCGACCGGTGCCGTTCGGGGCCGATGCAGTGGTGAAGAGCGACTCGGCGTTGGCCGAGACCGAGCGGGTGACGCTGCTGGCCGAGGTGGCCGCGGGGGCGGGCGTGCGGCGGCGCGGCGAGCAGTGGCGAGAGGGAGAGCTGCTCGTGCCCGCGGGCCACCGGGTCGACGCCGCGGTGCTCTCGGTGCTGGGGGCGCTCGGGGTCACCGACGTGCCGGTGCGGCCGCTCACCCGGGTGGCGCTGCTGGCGGCCGACGCGGCGGGGCTGGCGGTGCTCGCCTCGCTCACCGCCGAGCTGTGCACCGAGGTGGTGGCCAAAGAGCTCCTGGGCGCCGATACCGCCGGGGCGCTCGAGCGCTGTCTCCCCCGCGCCGAGGTGCTGGTGGCGTGCCCGGCCGACGGCGCGGCCTTCGCCCAGGGGGTGAAGCGGCTGGGCGGCACGCTGGGCTTCGACGCGGTGGCGCTCAAGCCGGGGAGACAGGCGTCGGTGGCGGTCTTCAAGAACAAGCCCATCGCCATCGCTCCCCTGCCCCAGCTGGCCGCGCTCGCCGCGTTCGACGTGCTGGCGCGGCCGATGCTGCTGAAGCGGCAGGGGGTGGTCGAGGTGCGCCGGCGGGTGACGGTGCGGCTCGACGCGAGCTTGAAGAAGCGACCGGGGCGGCGGCTGTTGGTGCCGGCGCGCCTGGAGCAGACCGGTGACACCCTGTTCGCGACCTTCCGCGCTCCGGCCGGTGGCGCGCTGGCCGGGGCGCTGGGCGCCGACGGGTGGTTGGTGATTCCCGAAGAGACCGGCGACCTCGAGCGGGGCGACGCGGTGGAGCTCGAGCTGCTCCACGGGAGCGCGTTCACCGCCCTGCAGACGAACCCCCATGACGAGGCGACGCGGTGACGCGCTCGGGTTCCAGCCTCGGTATCCCACCCCGGTTTGACTCCGGGTTCTCGATCCGTACACTGCGCCGCCGTTGAGCACTTCAGGGGAGCAGGCCATGAATCAGCAGCCGTTGCCCGAGCGGACGAGCCGTTCGCGCATCGCGGTACCCGTGGTGGCGACGCCGCCGGTGTTGCGCCCCAGCCTCATACCGTTCGACGTGATGCAGGCGTACGAGACCGAGCTGGCCCAGGCCGAGCGCGATGAAGCCGAGGCGGTCAAGCGGGCGTCGGTGGCTGCGCCGCTGCGCGCCCCGCTCGAAGCCGAGTCGGTCGAGTCGGTGGCGTACGTGACACAGGGGCCGGCCGACCCCGAGGTGGCGATGCTGGCGCTGAGCCAGGTGCCGCAGTTCGGCTCGCTGCCGCGCCCGTCGGTGATGGCGATGGCGAAGGCCTCGTGGCAGGAAGACGTGCCCGCGGGCGAGTTCCTCTTCCTCGAGGGTGATGCGGCCGACTCGTTCTTCGTGGTGGTCGACGGCACGCTCGAGATTCTGCGGCAGCGCGACGGCCGCGAGGTGGCGCTGCGCCACATCGGCCGGGGCGAGGCGATCGGCCTGTTCGGCCTGTTCTCGGGCCAGGTGCGCGCCGCTTCGGCCCGCGCCATCGGCGACGCGGTGGTGCTCGAGGTGCCGTGCTCCGAGCTGAAAGAGCTGCTCGATCGCGACGACGAGCTGCACAACAACCTGCTGCGCTTCTACCGCGAGCGCATTCTCGAGGGCTTCGTGGGGGCGAGCCGGCTGTTCGCCGACGTCGACATGATCGCCCGCGCGCGCATCATCGGCCGCTTCGGCCACAAGAACCTGGCCAAGGGCGAGACGCTGATGCACCCCGGCGAGGTGACCAACGCGATTCTGGTGGTGACCCACGGCACGCTGCTGATCGAAGAGCGCGCGCGGGCCGGCCAGAGCCCGCGGCAGTTCGAGGTCAGCCAGGGCCAGTTCCTGGCGCTGACCGGCGCGATGTCGGGCGTACCCTCGCGAATGCGGGTCTACGCCGACAGCGATACGTCGCTGGTGTTTCTCGGGCACAAGGAGATCGCCGAGCTGATGCGCGACTACCCTGCCCTGCGCGGAATGCCGACGCGGCTGCCGCAGCTCACCCGCCAGTTGGATCGCGACGTGTTCTGCGGTCACACCGGCGTGCCGGGCATGTGAGCCCCACGAGAACCCACTAGAACTGGAAGTACACGTACGGCTGGGTCTCGAACGAGGCGATCTGCCGGATGATGAGGCCCAGCGCGACCAGCGCGGCGGCGCGCGCCACCACCGGCAGCTTCACGAAGGTCTCTCCGGCGAAGACGAAGACGGGGCGCGGCACGAAGTAGAAGACCAGCGCCGCGGCCATGCCGCCCCAGGCGAGCGAGGAGACGTTGGCGGTGCTCAGCGAGCCCTTGAGCATCTGCCTGAAGACGTCGAGCGCCTTGTCGACGGAATCGGCGCGGAAGAAGACGCGCGCGAAGATGACGGCGAACATCATCCACGACCAGCCGATGGCGACCTGCCACCAGTGCTCGTACTTGGGCTTGCCGAAGACCCACCACTTCACGCGGGTGAGCATCAGCAGCACCCCGTGAATGGCGCCCCAGAGCAGGTACTTCCACGTCGGGCCGGCGGGGCCGGTGGCGCCGTGCCACAGGCCGCCGAAGCTCATCACCAGCATGGTGTTGCGCAGGGTCTGGAAGCGGGTGCCCTGGTTGCCGCCCAGGGGGCGGTAGAGGTAGTCGCGGAGCCAGGTCGAGAGCGAGACGTGCCACCGGTTCCAGAACTCGAAGAGGTTGCGCCCGTGGTACGGCTTGTTGAAGTTCTCGGGGAACTTGAAGCCGAAGAGCGCTGCCGCGCCGATGGCGATGTCCGAGTACGCCGAGAAGTCGAAGTAGATGTAGAAGGTGTAGGCGATGGTCGCGAGCACGCACTCGAGCGACGAGAAGTTCTGCGGGTTGGCGTAGACGCGGTCGATGAGCGCGACGCCCATCACGTCGGCGATGAGCAGCTTCTTCGCCACGCCCTGGGCGATGCGGAAGAGGCCCCACGCGCCCTCCTCGGGCGTCATGCTGGGGGTCTCGTCGATGTGGTCCATCAGGTCTTTGCTGCGGACGATGGGGCCCGCGACCACCTGCGGGAAGAAGAGCTTGAAGACCAGGTGGTGGAACAGCGTGTAACGGCCGCTGGCGTCACCGCGGTAGACGTCGACGACGTAGCTGACCGCCTGAAACGCGACGAACGAGAGGCCCACCGGCAGGAGCAGGTTGACCTGCCGCGGAGGTTCGGGCCAGTCGATGCCGTCGAGCACCTCGAGCAGGCGCCACGACGCCCACCAGGCGAGCGCGGCGTACACGGCGAGCGCCCCGACCACCGCGCCGACCTGGGTGACGATGCGCCAGCGCCCGACGACCCAGGCCAGCAGCATGGCGACCCCGTAGAGCGCGACGAGGTTGCCGAGCACCAGCAGCACGGCGCCGGGCCGCGCCAGGCTGGTGATCACCAGGTCGAGGTACTTGAAGAGAAAAAGGCCGCCGAGGTGCCAGGTGAGCGCGGCGAGCAGCACCGCCTTGCGGGCCCACGGCTTCTCGAGCCGCGCCAGCGCTTGACCCGAGGCGAAGTTCACCAGCGCGTAGCCGATGAAGAGCACCAGGGGGCCGGGCTTCCACGCGGCGTAGAAGGCGAGGCTCGCGACGAGCAGCACGCCCATGCGCTGCCACTTGTGGCGGTACACCGCCCAGTAGGCGCCGAAGGTGAGCGCGACCAGCAGCATGAACTGCACGCTGTGGAACATCATGGCTGGGCACCTCGGGCGACGGGTTTCTTCAGCCAGCCGTCGTAGGCCTCGAGCAGATCTTTCACCATCTCGGTGGCGAGCAGGCGGTAGCCCTCGTGGGTGAGGTGCACGTGGTCTTTGTTGGCGAGGGGCGGCTTGAGCTTGCGCCACTTCTCGATCGAGCCTTCGCCGCCCATCGCCTCGCGGGTCTCCCAGAAGGCGCAGTCGTTGCGCGCCGCGACCTCACGCATGATGTCGTAGACCGCGTCGATCGACTCGGTCTCTTTCCACGTGGTGGCCTTCTTCTTCTTCGACATGCGGTCGGTGGGGCCCAGCACCAGGCAGGCGGCGTCGGGCGCGGCGAGCCGCAGGTTGGCGATGATCTTCGGGTAGGCCTGCCGCACCTGCTCGAGGCCGGCGGGGGGCAGCGCCGCCTCGTTGGTGCCGAAGAACAGCACGTAGAGGTCGGGCTGGCGGGCCTTGAGCTGGGCGATCAGCGTCTCGGCGTCGTAGTGCGAGAAGGTCACCGCGGTGCTGCCGGGCAGCCCGAGCGCGTCGTAGACGATGCCGGGCCGCATCAGCTCGTGCGAGACGCCGAGCACGGTGACGTCTCCGGGGCCCGGGTTCTCGAGCCGAATGGTGTGCCTGCTGCCGCTGGCGCCCAGCTCGACGACCCGCACCCGGCACAGGGTCTCGGGGGGCGGTGGGCCGAGCGTCTTCTCGAGCTTCTGGTCGACGAAGATCTTCAAGGGGCCCATGCCCGGCTCTTCGAGCGCGTAGATCTGCACCCGCGCGCTGTCGTCGGCGCCCGAGCGCGGCTCGTCGAAGTCGAACTGCGCGGCGGCACCGGGCTTGCCGACGGCGCGAATGCCGGTGAGGCCCCAGCGCTCGCCGGGGGTCTTCACCTTCATCGCGTCGGGCAGCGACCAGCTGCCGTCGAGGGTGCGCTCGACGCCCGACCGCTCGAGGCGCTCGTAGGCCTTGCCGGCGGCGACATAGCCGCGCCCGGCGTAGCCGAAGCGATCGGCGAGCAGGCTGCGGGCGGTGTCGGTGAAGTGCTGGGCAGCGGTGTGCGAGGCGCCGATCTGGAGCACGGCGAGGCGACCGGCCTTGTCGTGCTCGAGGTGCTTCAAGCGGTCGAAGAAGCGGGTCAACCCTTCGGGGTTCGAGAGGCCCGGGCCGCTGGGCCAGTGGGTGGGCGCGGGGCGGCCTCCGTCGGTCGAGCCCACGGGTGCTGTTCCTGCGTCTTGATCGGTCGGGGCGCTCGAGGGCTCCGCTCCTCCGACCGCTGGCGTTTCACTTCTGACGGGGGTTCCGCCGTCGATTGCCCCCCTCACCCCGCCCCTCTCCCCTTGGGAGAGGGAGGCCACTCTCGGGCGCAGCGGCGGGGCGCGGCGGTTCTGCATGCGGGCGGCCATCACGCGGGCGTCGGTCTTCTGGCGGGCGCGCTCGATGGCCATGTCGAGGAGGTAGCCGAAGACGTCGCCGCCGACGCCGACCGGGTGCACCAGGTCTTGGTTCATCAGGCCGGCGTTCCACCAGCGCTCGATCGAGCCCTCGCCACCCATCGCGGCCTGCATGTCCCAGATGGCGACGCGCTTCTCTCTGGCCACCTCGTGGAGGAGCTGCGAGACGATGGCGGTCTCTTTGCGGGCGTTGATGCTCTTGTCCATGCGCCAGACGCCGGCGTCGGGCGGCGAGGCGATCATGATCGAGGCCTGCGGGGCGTAGCGGCGCACCCGGTCGATCAGGGTGATGAAGTTCTTCTTCGCCTCGGCCAGCGGGTACCGGTTGAGCGAGAGATCGAACGCCTCGTTGCCGCCCATCATCAGCATCACCAGCGCGGGTCGCCGCTCGAGCAGCTGGGCGCCGAACACGTCTTCGTTCGAGCGCAGGAACACGTAGGCGGTGCCGCCGGGCAGGCCGAGCGAGTCGAAGATGATGCCGGGCAGGCCGGTCTCGAGGCTGACCCCGTCGACGCGCACCGGGCCGGCGCGGCTCTTGAGCTCGATCTTCTTGCTGCCCTCGGGAATCTCGATCACCGAAGTGGCCGGCCGCATCACGTCGCCGGCGGTCGAGAGCTCGGCCTCGAGCTGGCCGTCGATCTTGATCTCGAGCTCTCCGCCGTTGGGCTGGGTGGCGAGAAACAGCTCGGCGAGGCGCTGGCCGGTGGCGTTGAAGGTCACCGTCTGGGGAGACGACTCGGGGGCGGTGAAGGCCACCCCGGCGAGCCCCAGCGTCTTGTCGAACTTCTCGTCGGTGAGCTTGTCGATGCTCCACCCGTCGGTGGCCTTGCCGCAGCGCACGTCGCGGCCGGCGTTGCGGGTGGGCCGGTCGACGTACAGGTACCCGGTGCCGCCGGCGCCGTGGCGGGCCTGCAGGCGGCGGCGCGCGACGTCGGTGATGTGGTCGGAGGCGATCAGCGAGGTGCCCAGCACCACCACCCGCACCGGCAGGCGGGCGCTGGGGTCGCGCGCCGCGCGCAGCGCCTTGAAGAACGGGTCGAGCGCGGTCTGTCGGCAGGTGCCGTCGGCGGCCGGCTCGACGCACGGGTCGTCGATGTCCACATGCACGGCCTGAACCTTCTTGACCACGAGCTCCCAGCGCTGGCCCTCGCGCTCGTCTTCGTACGAGAGCCCGCGAGAGATCTTGCTCTTGCCGGCGCCCGAGAAGTCGAGCTCGGGGAGCACCAGCGCCTTGTCGGGATCATCGGGGAGCACCGCGACCGTCGGCGGCGCGGCCATGCCCGCCTTCGGCCACACCGCGAGCAGCAGGGTGCGGCCGGGCCTGCCGGTGAGGTCGGGGAAGGCCTTGAACGCCGCGGGTATGGGGAGCAGCGAAGGCAGCACCGCGAACGCCGCCACCAGCGCCATCGTGGCTCCCACCGGGTGCCGCTGGAGGAAGTTCTTGGGGGGAGCGGAACGGCGCAAATCGGGCGGGAGTATCGGTGCTTGATGGCACTCTGCTCAAGGCTTTGGACCTCGCCGTAAGGCTGTAAAACCCGCACACAGAACGCGTCGAATGCCGGCCACAGTGGCAACCGGGGTTACGGTCGGCTCGAGTTTCTACGCAGTAAAGAGTTGCGAGAATTCGCCAGAAGTCGCCGCCCTCGCCCTGGAGACTCCCGTGCCCGACAACAAGGTTCAGACCACGCCCCGGATGGAAGCGTTTCGCGCCGAGATGCGAAAGGCGAAGGCCGACGGCGAGCACCCGTGGGTGGGCATGCACGCGGTGGCCGAGGCGATGTTCGGGCCGTCGGTGATTCTGCCGAGAGAGCCGGGCGACGAGCACACGCACATGAAGCTGAGCGCGGCGCAGATGCGCAAGCTGGCGGAGAACCCGGCCGAGGTGAATGCGCAGCTGACGCGGCTGCAGGCCGCGGGCGAGGTGCCGGCCGACTCGGACGCGTGGTCGGTGAAGGGCGCGGCGAAGCAGTTCGCCGAAGCGGCGAAGGCGGGGCTCGAAAGCAAGCACGTCACCGCGACCACCACGCACAAGGGCAACCTGCGGCTGATGACGTTCAACATCAAGCACGCGACGCTGTCGGACCTGAAGTCGATCGCGGCGATGATCAAGAAGTACAAGCCCGACATGGTGGCGCTGCAAGAGGTCGACAAGAACCGCCCCCGCTCGGGTCACATCAACCAGACCCAGCGGCTCGCCAAGCTGACGGGCATGCACGGCACCTTTCAGCCGGCGCTCAACACCCACGACGGCGGGCAGTACGGGGTGGCGCTGCTGTCGAAGTACCCCATCAAGTCGTCGAAGCGGGTGCCGCTGCCGTTCGTGCCGGGCCACGAGCCGCGGGTGCTGCTCAAGGCGAAGGTGAACGTGAACGGCACCATGGTGCCGGTCGACGTGACGCACCTCACGCACCTGGGCGGAGCCGAGCGGACCCGGCAGATGCGCAAGGTGATGAAGTCGATCGAGCCCGACAAGAACACCATCTTGATGGGCGACTTCAACGCGGCGGTCGGCAGCCCGACGTACAACATGGCCGACGCAGAGTTCCACGACACGTGGAAAGAGGGTCACGGCGGGCCGGGCCACCGCATCGACTACATCTGGACGGGAAATGGCTTCAAGACGGTGAAGGCGTGGATCCCCAAGGCCGGGCACCTGTCGGATCACCAGCCGCGCATCTCGGTGGTGCACCTGAAGCACGCAGACCCGAAGCCGAAGGCCGACGACCTGAGCCCGAGCCAGCTGCCGCGCATGATTCGCGCGTGAGCTGACGGCGCCTTCAGGCGCTCAGGTCGTCTTCGAGCGCGAGGCGCTGCTGGTCGTCGAGCGGCGTCTCGGCGGTGTACTCGGGCAGGTCGCAGCCGAGGGCGACCGGGGTGTGCCCCTTCACGTCGAAGCGCACGTAGTGCACCGACGAGAGGCGCCCGTCGGAGATCTGCCGGGAGTCGAACTTCGCCCGCACCTTCGAGCCGTCTTCGAGCTTCGCGTAGAGGTGCTCGGGGAGCTTCAGCCACGCGCGCAGCTTCTGGTCGCGCTGGGCGACGTCTTCGATCTCGATGAGGAGCGTAGCGCCGAGCTCACCGGGGCCGCCGAGCAGCTCGTTGTAGGTGTGCAGCTCGTGGGCGATGTCGGCCTCGCGCACGATGCGCTCGGCGAGCATCATTTCCTGCACCTGGTAGCGAACGGTGTCGCGGTTCTCGAACAAGAAGGTGAGCGCGTCGCCGACGTGAATGCGGCGGCGCTGCTTGATCTCGATGATGCGCGGCCGGGTCTTGTCGCGCGAGTCGCGGTAGGTCTGAAAGTCGGTGAGCTCGGAGCGATCGACGGGCTTCATCTCAAGGACTCTCTAACGCCGCCGGCTTATGCGGGAAGCCATCTTCACGGTAGGCGCGGGCGAGCACGGTCATGGGGTGGAGCGGCTTCTTGCCGGCGTGCTGCTCGAACTGCACCGCGGCGAGCGGGCACTCGGTGACCCACACCTCGGCCTGGGCCTCGTCGGCCATCTCGTCGAAGGCCTTCTTGCCGATGCGCGCCGAGGGCTCGAAGCCCTCGACCTTCATCGCGTAGGTGCCGTCGTGGCCGCAGCACTCGAGCACGCTCTTGGCTTCGACCCCGGGGATGAGGCGAATCAGATCTCTTCCCTTGAAGCCGACGGCCTGGGCGCGCAGGTGACACGGCGCGTGGTAGCTGACCCTGGCTCCGGGCGAAGACTTGAAGTCGCGGTTGAAGCGCGGCTCTTTGCGAATGCTCCACAGGTACTCGCCGGGGTCCATGGTGGCGGCGGCGAGAGCTCTGGCGCGGTCGCGATCGGCGAGCGGCAACAGCTCGGGCCACTCGCGGCGCAGCATCATCGAGCAGGTGGGGTTGATGACCAGCACCTTGGCGCCGGCGTCGACGAAGGGCATCAAGAGCTCGAGCGTGGGGCGCGCCAGGGCGCGAAGGCGGTCGAGATCGCCGTGCTCCCAGGCGGGCATGCCGCAGCACTTGAGGCCGGTGACGCACGCCACCTTCACGCCGTTCTTCTCGAGCACCTCGACGGTGTCGCGGCCGACCTCGGGGGCGTTGTTCTGCACGAAGCAGGTCTGGAAGAGCACCGCGTCGAAGCCCTCGGGGCTCGCGGGCACCTTGCCCTGCTTCTCGGCCCAGCGCTCGAAGGTCTGGGCGGCGAAGTCGGGGAGCAGCTTGTCGCGGTGAATGCCGAGGGTCTTCTCCATCAGCACCCGGTGCGGCGTCACCTTGTTCATCTGATTGGCGAGGCCGAGCGAGAGGCGGCCGGCCTGGCCGAGCAGGTCGGGGTCACCGAGCAGCTGGTCGCGCAGCTTGACGCCCTGGTAGCGGGCCTTTTGGGCCTCGAAGCGGTGCACCAGCTTGGGGAAGTCGAGCTGGTACTCGTGCTTGTCGCGCGGGGTGTAGGGGCACTGCACCTCGCAGAGCTTGCATTGGAAGCACGCGTCCATCACCGCGTTCTTCTCGGGCGCGGTGAGCTTTCTCACGTCGCCGTCGTGCTGGGCGTCGTCGAGCAGCGAGAACAGCGTGGGGAAGCTGTCGCAGAACTTGAAGCACATGCGACAGCCGTTGCAGACCTCGAAGACGCGCTGGACCTCTTTGTCCAGCGCGTCGTCTTCCCAGTACTTGGGTTCTTCGGGGTCGTACGTCAGCCCATCGGTCGGTTGGTAGGAGATGGGCTTCGACATGGGGTTTCTCAGCTCAGGCCGTCGAGCATCTTCTGGAAGCGGCCGGCGTGGCTCTTCTCGGCCTTGGCCAGGGTCTCGAACCAGTCGGCGATGTCGGTGAAGCCCTCGTCGCGGGCCGACTTGGCCATGCCCGGGTACATGTCGGTGTACTCGTGGGTCTCGCCGGCGACGCTGGCCTTGAGGTTCAGCTTCGAGTCGCCGATGGGCAGCCCGGTGGCAGGGTCGCCGACGCGCTTCAGGTAATCGAGGTGGCCGTGGGCGTGGCCGGTCTCGCCTTCGGCGGTCTCACGGAAGTTGCTGGCCACGTCGGGGTAGCCCTCGACGTCGGCGACCTTGGCGAAATAGAGGTAGCGGCGGTTCGCCTGGCTCTCGCCGGCGAACGCGTCTTTGAGGTTCTGGTGGGTCTTGGTGCCCTTCAGTTCTTTGGCCATGACTTCTTCTCCTTTGGGGTGGTGAGGGTGCTGCGACAGGTGCTGCACAGACCGTGGACGTGCACTGAATAGCCGTGCGGAGCGAAGCCGTGAAGGCTTCTGGGGAGCGGAATCTCGGGGAGCGAGGCGTGGTCGGCGTCGGCGACCGACCCGCAGCGGGTGCACACCAGGTGGTGATGGGCGCCCATGTTGCCGTCGTACCGCTTGGTGTTGCCGGTGACGGGGACCTCGGCGGCGAAGCCCAGGGTGACCAGCACGTCGAGCGTCTTGTAGATGGTGGCGAGCGAGACCGCGGGCAGCTGATCGCGCACGCGATCGCGCAAGAGCTCGGGGCTGGGGTGGTCTTCAGACTCGAGCAGGGCGCGGAAGATCACCAGCCGCTGCGGGGTGAGGTTCATGCCCTCGGAGCGACACCGCTCGACCATCTCGCCGATGCGCGCGTCGAGCTCTTTGGGGGTGCGCTTCATTCACGGAGAAATATTCTCCGCGACGAAGACTTGGTCAATAAGGAATTTCGGTGGGGGCCTGTTCAGTTCTCGGGGAAGAACATCGGCTCGCGCTGCACGGTGAAGGCGTGAATCGCCGCGACCGACGGCAGGGGTATGTCGAGGAACTTGATGCCCATGCCGGGGAAGGTGTCAGGGTACTTCTCGTCGAACTCGCGCACCCAGCGCACCTCGCCCTTGCCTTCGACCTTGGGGCCGTTGGGCAGGCTGAACGAGAGGTCGATCTGCGTGCCGAGCGGCAGCAGGTTCACGGTGGCCACGAACAGGCCGCCCTCGGAGACGTCGTTGGTGAAGCCGGTGAAGAAGTTCGAGTCGGAGCCCAGGGTGATCTCGGCGCAGAGCGAGGCGCGGGGGTTGACGCGGCGCTGGGCGGCGCCCTTGGGGCGGCCTGCACCGTAGGGGCGGGAGTCTGGGGCGCGAGCGGCACCTCGGTCGGCGCGCTGGGCCCCTGGTCGGGCTGGGCGATGGCGCGCAGCATGGTCGCGGCGAGCGAGTCTTCTTCTTCAGAGGCGGCGGCCTCGGCCTGGGCCTTCTTCTTGGCAGCGGCGAGGGCCTCGAGCTCGGCCGACTTCTGCACCGCGCGCTGCCGGGCGCCCTGGTCTTCGTCGCGCATGCGCTCGGCGAGGGTGAGCAGCTCCATCTCGTAGTCTTTGAGCGCGGCGCGCGAGCGCTCGACGCTCAGCTTGCGCACGCCCAGCGCCTTCATGCGGGCGAGCTGCGCTTCGTCGGTGAAGGCCTTGATGCTGACCGAGGGGACCTCGAGGCGGCCCAGGGCGGCGAACAGGGCCGGGTCTTCGGCCTGGGTCTTGGCGCGCGAGAGCTGCTCGGCGGTCTCTTTGCGCATCACCTTGAGGCGGGTCACTTCGGCCTCGAGCGCCTCTTCCTGGCGGGTGAGCTCGAGCTCTGCGACGGAGACGTCTTCGGAGGTGTGCTGGGTGCGCTGAGTCATGGGTTCCCGTGCGATTGCAAAGGGCTTGCGCGGGGAGGAGGGGTTGCGAGTCGGGCGGTTGCGTGGGGGAATGAGCGGGTCAGCGGTGGCTCAGGGGTGTTTCTGACTCGGAGGATCGGACGGTGGAGCTCGTTCGGGCGTGGGCTTGAACGGCCGTCCACGACCACATCCGCGTCTGCTACACGCTTCGAGCGTGAGCCCCGAATCAGCGGCGGGCGCGGTGCTGAGCCGCGCGTTCTTCGAAGACCCGGCGATCTGCTGGGCGGTGCCCGACGACACCGCGCGCCGCGGGCTCGCGCGCTGGTTCACCGCGATGACCCGCTGGGCGCAGCGCTTCGGCGAGGTGCACGCGCTGGGGCCGGCCGAGGCGCCCACCGCGGTCTCGCTGTGGGCCAGCGCTCCTGCCGATCTCGTGCAGCACGTCAGGGCGGGGCTCTTGGCCCCCACCCTCGCGCTCGGGCCTGGCCCGCTCTTGCGCTTCATGCGGCTGGGCGACGCGCTGGCGAAGTGGCACCACCGGCTGTGCCCCGAGCCGCACCGCTACCTCGCGTTCGTGGGCGTCGACCCGCCGCACCAGCGCAAGGGGCTGGGCGCCGAGGTGCTCAGAGGTGAGCTGGCGCGCGCTGATCGACTGGGGCTGCCCTGCTACCTGGAGACCGCGACTGAGGCGAATTTGATCTTCTACCGGCGCCTTGACTTCTCGGTCGTGCACCACGGCTCGATGGTGCCGGGCGCGCCCGGGTTCTGGCTGTTGAAAAGGCCGATGCGATCAACTTGAGTCTGCACCCGTTCGGAGCACGGGGGGTCAGCGGTACTCGTTCACTCGTTCAGGGTTTTCGTCACGCAGCACGGAGGTTCATCGCATGGGCATCATTCTGCTCGTCATCGGGTTGGCGGTGTTGGGGTTCGGGTTCTGGAATCACCTGCAGGGCAAGCGCATCTTGTCGGCGCCCTTCAAGACGACCGGAGACCTCGCCAAGAACCCGGTGTCGGAAGACCCCAAGGGAGCGATGTCGACCGAGGGCGCGGTGCAGGCCCCGTCGAAGCAGCTGCTGTCTCCGTGCTCGAAGACGCCGTGCCTGTATTACGAGGTGAAGATCGAGCGGCTCTGGGAGAAGACCGAGACCACGCAAGACGGCACCAAGACCACCAAGGGCGCCACCACCCTGGACACGGTGAAGAACGGCGCCACCTTCGCGCTCGATGACGGCAGCGGCGCGATCGAGGTCGACTTCAGCAAGGGCGGCGACTTCGACATGATGAAAGACGGCTTCAAGAAAGAGCTCAACGGCCGCTCGTGGTCGTCGAACATCAAGTTCGGCGAGATGACCTACGACGTGCCGCCGATCAGCTCGTCCGACGGGTACACCATCGGCTTCAAGGCCACCGAGAAGTACGTGCCGGTCGAGGGCAACCTGTTCGTGCTCGGCCGCATCGAGGGCAGCAAGCTGGTGAAGCCGGGTTGGCGCACCATGATGGCCTCGAACAAGGGCCGCGACGGCCTGCTGGCCAACGTGGCGAAGAAGAAGAAGTTCAGCTTCATCGGCGGCGGCGTGGCGGCGGTGGCCTCGATTCCGGCGATGATCTTCGCGCCCAAGAGCGACCCGCAGACCAGCGCGTACTGCTCGTCGATGACCGACGCGCGGGCGAAGTGCACCGCCAACGTCAAGAGCGTCAGCGGCGACGCGCACCCGTGGACGGTGACGAAGGCCGGCAGGTACCAGCTCGAGGTGTTCGCGCCGAAGAAGAAGATTGGCTTCGCGCCGGGCATCAAGGTCGAGGGCGCCGACGGCAAGGTGCTGGCGAACGGCACCGCGGGCGTGGCCGGCAACGCGGTCACCGACGTCGACGTTCAGCCGGGCACGTACAGCGTGGTGGTGTACCCCAGCGACGGGTACATGGTGGCCAAGGGCGGCTTCGACTACGAGATGGAGATTCGCTCGGCGGGGCCCGCGGGCGCGGCTCCTTCGGCGGCGGTCGACCCGGGCCTGCCGGCGGGCGCCGACGACGGCGTGAAAGACAAGACCGCCGTCGCGGCGGCGAAGGAAGAGGCGGCTCCGGCGGCGGCGGCACCGGCCAAGGGAAAGACCTCGAAGCCGGTGAAGAAGAAGGGCAAGAAGTAGAGACGCCCTCCCCTCTTCGAGGGAAAGACTGTGAGCGCGGCGGGCTCTTCAGAGGGCCTCCGCGCTCTTTCTTTTGCGGGGCACGCGCTGTGCTACTCATCGTGGCCCCGTGCTCCTCTGTCTCCTCCTGACCGCGCTGCCTGCCGATGGCGGCTTCGATGCCGCTGACCCCTCTTCCTGGCGCCTCTCGGCGCGACTGACGCCCGAGGCCCGGGCCCAGCTGGTGAGCGAGTTCACCAAGGGAGGAGGCGGCGGTGTGGGCGAGAAGCCGCTCACCGTGGAAGAGGCGAACGCGCTGCTCGATGATCCGCGCGCCGAGCTGGTCTACGGCGAGAAGACCATCTCGATCGTGGCGCCGTCGATGATTCAGCGGCAGCGCAAAGACCACCTCGACCTGATGGCAATGTTTCTCAAGCCCGAGCGGCTCGAGGCCGGGGCGAAGTTCGCGCGCGACAACGAAGCGCTGCTCTCGAAGGTCGAGGCGAAGACGCACGTCGACCGCGAGGTGATCATCGGCATTCTGATGTGGGAGTCGAAGCTGGGCACCATCACCGGCGAGTACAAGGCGTTCAACGCCTTCACCTCGCAGATCTTCTTCATCGACGACGCCTCGGCGGTCGCGATGTCGCGCAAGGAAGAGAAGAAGCTGATGGACGCGGAGAGCCAGAAGAAGCGGGCCGACACCATTCGCGAGCGCGCGCGCAAGAACCTCACCGCGCTGGTGCGGCAGTGCAAGGCGAAGGGCATGGACACGCTCGAGGTGAAGGGCAGCTGGGCGGGCGCGCTGGGGTTCCCCCAGTTCATGCCGGCCAGCCTGCGCTGGGCCGAAGACGGCGACGGCGACGGGAAGATCGACCTCTTCACCATGCCCGACTCGGTCGCGTCGGTGGGCCGGTACCTGAGCGAGCACGGCTTCCAGAAAGACCATCGCAAGGCGGTGTGGGACTACAACCACGAAGACGCCTACGTGCAGGGCGTGCTGGCGTTCGGCGAGAAGCTGCACGCGCTGCTGAGCGGGAAGAGCGCGGGCGCGTCACCCGATGGTGGCACCTGACCGGGTAGCCCCGCAGGGGTAGCTGCCCCACCTGCTCCCCGTTAACTCCCACCGGGAGGCGTGGAGCAAAGCGAATGAAAACCCGAGGTCCGTTGCATCGCGTAGCGCGCGCGGTGGCTCGTCGAGCGTTGCGCAAAGCGGTGAGAAAGGTCACTCCCGCCGCGGCGCATGGCGATGGCTCGGCGCTGCAGATCTTCGCCGAGGCGGTGATGATCGACCGGGGCCGGGTCACCGTGCCGCGGCGCGCCGAGAACTTCGAAGACCTGGTGTCACTCGACCGCGTGGAGCTCGACGAGGTGAAGCGCGGGTCGCCGCGGGCCGAGCGGTCGCGCGTGAAGCTCGTCACTGACGACACCGAACGCGAGGCCGGATGAGCGCCGCAGCGAAGCTGTTTGCAGAAGAAGAGATTCGCCCCGAGCGTCGGTTCACCCGCTCGAGCCAGGCCCGCCCGGGCGCGCTGCTGCTGGTGGCCGACTTTCACGGCACGCTGGCGGGCGTGCGGTCGCTGGGCCGGGCAGGCATCGACGTGACGGTCGCCGACTGGCGGCGGCTGGTGCCGGCGCGCTGGTCGCGCTTCACCCGCCAGAGCCTGACCTGCCCCGACCCGACCACCGACCCGCGCGGCTTCATGGGGTGGCTGCTCGAGACCGGCAAGCGCGAGCCGGGCAAGGTGCTCTTGCCCACCACCGACGACCTGGCGTGGCTGTTCGCGCGCCACCGCGCCCAGCTCGAGCCGTACTTCGTGCTCGACGCGCCGCCGCTCGACGCGGTGTACGCGCTGCTCAACAAGTGGCGGCTGCGCGAGGCGTGCGCGGCGGTGGGCATCGAGACGCCCGCCACCTGGCTGCCCGACGCCGACTCGGTCGACTCGGACACGACGCTGCGCTTCCCGCTGCTGATCAAGCCGCAGACCCAGACGCTGCTCTACCCGCACCAGAAGGGGCGCGTGGTGCGGGCGCGCGCGCAGCTGCGCGAGCTGTACGACGACTTCCGCCACGCCACCCGGCACGCCAGCGCGCTGCTCGAGGCCGACCCGCGGGCGTCGCAGCCGATTCTGCAAGAGCTGGTAGAGACGCCGGGCATCTACGGCCTGTCGGGCTTCATCGACACCACCGGCGCGCTGTACGTGGTGAGCGCGGCGCGCAAGGTGCTGCAGAAGCCGAAGGTGATGGGCATCGGGCTGTGCTTTCAGCAGGCGCCGGTCGACGCGGCGCTGGCGGCGCGGCTGCGCGCGCTGTGCCGGCACGTCGGGTACCACGGGCTGTTCGAGGTGGAGTTCCTGGAAGAGAACGGGCGGCACCTGCTGATCGACTTCAACCCCCGCTGCTACGGGCAGCTGGGCTTCGACGTGTCGCGGGGGGCCGACCTGCCGCTGATGGCGTACCTGCACGCGGTGGGCGACTGGAAGGCGCTCGAGGGCGAAGTGGCGGCGGCGCAGCGCAAGCTGGCGGCGAACCGTGAGCGCGCCTGGTGCGATCGCATCAACCTGGAAGCGTTCATGGCGCTGCGCCGGTTATCAGGAGAAGAGTCGGGCACGGCGGTGCAGACCTGGGCGCAGTGGCTGAAAGATCATTCGGGGCACCTCACCGACGCGGTGATGGACGACGACGATCGCCTGCCGGGGGTGATCGCGGCGCTGACCATGGTGGTGGGGCATCTGAAGCACCCGCGGTCGACGCTGCGGGCGGTGCGGGAGAAGTGAAGCACGGCAGTACGGGGATGGATGGAGGAGGCAGGTCATGACGTTGGAATTGGATGACGAAGAGCTGACGGATGTGCGCGAGGCGCTGCGGCTGCACCTGGCGGGGTTGTTTCGGGATCTGGCCAAGGCCGATCGCCGGCGCTTCATCGAGACGATGCGCGCGCGGCTCGACCGGCTCGAGGCGCTGTACTCGCGGCTCGATCGCGCGGCGGTGACCGGGCCGATCTCGGCCACGCACTGATTCACTCGGCTTCGCTCAGTGCGCGACGCGATCTTTGCCGCGCGCCTTGGCGCGGTAGAGCGCGCGATCGGCGGCCTCGAAGATGGCCTTTCGGGTGGTGCCCTTCACCGGGAACACCGCGACCCCCGCGCTGACGGTCGGCTTCACCGTCTTCTTCTCGCGGGTGAAGGGATGCCGGGCGATGCGGTCGCGCAGCTCTTCGGCGACCTGGGCGGCGGCGGTGGCGTCGAGGCCGGGGAAGAAGGCGACGAACTCGTCTCCACCGAAGCGGGTGGCGGTGCCGCGCGCGCCCACCACGGCGGCGAGCAGGTGCCCGACCTGACCGATGGTGAAGGCGCCCATGGCGTGGCCGTGGGTGTCGTTGATCTGCTTCAAGTGATCGATGTCGAGCACCACCAGCGCCAGGGTCTGGTTCTTGTGGTGCGCGGCGCGCAGGGCCTCGTCGAGCGCGGCGTCGAAGCGGCGCGGGGCGAGCAGGCCGGTCAGGGCATCGGTCGAGAGCATCGCCTCGACCTGGGCCTGGAAGGCGGCGTCGACCTCGTCGGCAAAAGAGAAGCGCAGCACCGTGCTGGCGATCGAGATCTTGTCGCCGTCTTTCAGCTTGCGGGTGCTCTTCACCTTCTTGCCGTTGAGCAGCGTGCCGTTGGTCGAGCCGAGATCTTTCAACTCGTAGCGAACGCGGCCACCGAGGCCCTCGACCCGCTCGACCGCGGCATGCTGCTTCGAGGCTCGCGCGTCGGAGAGCGACAGCTCGGCGGCCGGGTCGCGCCCGACCACCACCCGCGTCACGATGCGGGCGTGGGCCCCGAGGTCGGCGTCGGAGCCCTGCACCACCACCAGGGTGGCGAGCTTGCGACCGCTCTCCGCCGGCTCGGCGATGACCTGATTCTCGACTGTGTCCGCCAGCGCCACCACCTCGAGAGGCTAACCGCCCGAGGTGACGGACGCGACGGCGAAGAGCGGCACCGGCCGGTAAGCGGCGCTCCCACTCGCCCTGCCCGCCTTGACGGCCCCCGCGGCCGCGTCTACGAGCGGCGAGCGCCGCGTGGAGTATTTCATCAGGAGAAGGCCGTGAAGCTCGAGGTGCCGGGCGCGAGCCTGCACTGGCAGCAGCGCGGAGAAGGCCCGGTGCTGCTGGTGCTGCAGGGCGGCGACGGTGACGCCGACGCCTCGGCGCTGCTGGCCGAGCGGCTCGAGGGCTACCGCATCGTCACCCTCGATCGCCGGGGCCTCTCGCGCAGCACGCTGAACGCGCCGGCCGGCCTCGAGCTGTCGACCCACACCGCCGACGCGCTGGCGGTGCTGGGGGCGGCGACGGCCGAGCCGGCCTTCGTCTTCGGCACCAGCATCGGCGCGCTGATCGGGCTGGAGCTGCTGGCGCGCGCGCCGCAGCGGGTGCGGCGGCTGGTGGCGCACGAGCCCCCGCTCACCCAGCTGCTGCCCGACGCCGAGCGCGAGCCGGTCGACCGGGGGCGCGAAGAGATCGAGGCGACGCTTCGCTCGCAGGGGGTGCTGCCGGCGATGCGGAAGTTCTTCGTCGGCACCGGGGTCGACCCGATGGATCGAGAGCCCGACGTGCCTGGGCCCGCGCCGAGCTCGGCGCGCCTGCTGAACCTGAAGTTCTTTCTCGAGCACGATGCCCCGGCGGCGCGCCAGTTCATTCTCGACGTGGCGCTGGTGAAGCCCCACGCCGCGAAGGTGGTGGTGGGCGCGGGGGTGAAGACGCGCGGGCACTGGCTGCACCGCTGCTCCGAGCTGCTGGCGCAGGCGCTGGGGGTGCCGCTGACCGACTTCCCCGGTGGGCACGGCGGCTACGTGAACCGGCCGCGCGGGTTTGCAGAGGTGCTGCAGACGCTGCTGCGCTGAAGGCTCAAGGCGCGGCGGGCGGCGGCTCTTGCTTCACCTCGGGCGGAAGCGCGAAGCGCATCATCGCGATGGCGAGGAACACCTCGCGCAGGAAGAACAGCAGCGCGAGCATGAACACGGTCACCGCGGCGATGAACAGCACCGCCACCACGCTGGCGATGGCGGCGCCGAACAGGTAGCCGACGAAGGCCACGCCGATCAGCATGCAGACCAGCAGCGCGGCGAGCACCGACGCCGAGAGCGCCCAGCCCACCAGGCGAACCCGGCGCTCGAGCAGCCGCAGCTCTTTCACCTTGGGCGGGCGCTCGACCGGCATCAGGTGCTTGAGCTGTTCTTCGACGCTGCGCGCGCGGTCGACCACCCGGGCCAGCCGCTGGGTGAGCACCGACAGCGACGTGCCGATGGCGGTGAGCAGGAACACCGGCGCGATGGCGAGCTGAATGGTGCGCGTGATGTCTTGCAGCTGCGTGTCGGGAACCATCGCGGGCGACCATAGGTTAAGACGGCTGAATCGATGCCCGAAACCCCGCCGTACTGGCAGCTGCTCTCGGTGTTGTTCAGCTCGTTTCCGCTCACCCCGTCGCTGGCGATGACGCTCTACGAGGCGGCGTTCGACCTGCACACCAACGACAAGAAGAGCAAGAAGGTGGCGGGCGACGTGCTGAGCGGCACGGTGCGCAACCTGCGCAAGCACGCGATGCTGGGCACCATCGGCGGGCCGACCTTCGAGGCTGACGTCGAGACCGAGCGCGGCAAGGGCACGATTCGTTTTCTGCTGACGCGTGAGGGGCTGGAGACCCGCGGGCACGTGCCGAAGCACCTGCGCAACTAGAGCAGCGACGATTCATCACCAGCCCGACCACTCGACCTTGAAGTCGTAGTCGGGGTCTGGCGGTTCGGGCGGGGGCCGCAGCTCGAGCGGAACGTTCTTCAGGTTGATGCGCACCCGGTACCAGGCGGTGGCGCGGCCGCGGTTGGTGTCGACGATGACGTCTGCGGGCTGCAGCTTCGCGGCGGCGTCGGGGTGGCGCGCCTTCCACCGCTCGAGGCCGGCGAGCGCGTCGGGCTTGAGCTTGGCCTGCGCGACGGTGATGACCGGCATCGGCGCGCGCGCCTCGGCGGGCGAGGCCTTCTGCTGGTCGGCGAGCTTCAGCAGCGCGTCGAGGCGGGCCGGCCTCGCGTCGATCTGCGCGTGCGCGTCGCCGTTCTTCTCGAACAGGGCGGGCACGGTGCGCAGGGTGAAGTCGCGTGGGTCGCACGAGAGAAACGTGTCCCAGTCGAGGGGCATCGAGACGCGGGCGTCGGGCGTGGCGCGCACCGACCAGGCGCTGCAGGTGGTGCGATCTCTCGCGTTCTGGTTGTAGTCGATGAAGACGCCGTGGCGCTGCTCTTTGGCCCACAAGGCCGTGGCGATGCCGGGGGCGCGGCGAGCGACCTCGCGCGCGAAGGCCTGGCCGGCGCGGCGCACCTGCGCGAACGGCCACTCGGGCTCGATGCGCACCCAGATGTGGGCGCCGCGCGAGCCGCTGGTCTTGGGCCAGCCTTCGAGCCCGAGCTCGGCGAGCACCTCGCGCGCCACCGCGGCCACCTCGAGAATCTGCGGCCACTGCACGCCCGGCACCGGGTCCAAGTCGATGCGCAGCTCGTCGGGCTGCTCCATGTTCGAGGCGCGCACCGCGTGCGGGTGCAGCTCGATGCAGCCGAGGTTCACCACCCAGGCCAGGGCGGCCTCGTTGTTCACCACCGCCTCGTGCGCGACGCCGCCCGAGGGGTACTCGAAGGTGGCGAGGTCGACGTACGGGGGGTGGTTGGCCGGCACGCGCTTCTGGAAGAAGGGCTCGCCGGCGGCGCCGTCGACGAAGCGCTTGAGCACCATGGGGCGGCGGGCGACGCCGCGCAGGGCGCCGGGGGCGACGCGCAGGTAGTACTGCACCAGCTCGAGCTTCGAGATCTTCGCTTCGGCGAAGTAGAGCTTGTCGGGGTTCGAGATCTTCACCTCGTGGCCCGCGAGCGTCAGCGTGTGGTGGGAGACCTTCGCCATTTCGGGGGGTGATGTTTGCCGCGGCGGAAAACAGAAAAACAGTCGTCTCGCGGAGGGCAGCCGGGGCAGAGTCCGCGCCCTACTCGTCTTTTCTGGAGGCTGCCTTGAAGAAACTCCTGTTGGGGGCTGCGGTGCTGAGCCTGTTCATGATGGTTCCGATGCAGAGCTGCGGCGGTGGCGGTGGCGGCGGCACGGGTGGCGGCTCGGCGGGTGGCTCGACCGCGGGCGGCAGCGGCGGTCAATCGGGTGGCTCGACGGCGGGCGGCAGCGGCGGCTCGGGCGGCGGCGCGACGGCCGGTGGCAGCGGCGGGTCGGGCGGCGGTGCGACCGCGGGCGGCAGCGGCGGTGGCGCGACTGCGGGCGGCAGCGGCGGTGGTGCGACCGCGGGCGGCTCTGGCGGCGGCGCGACTGCGGGCGGCAGCGGCGGGGCCGGCGGCGGCGGCGTGCAGAAGGGCAATGTCGTGATCACCCTGAAGAACTTCAACCCGCACAATGGCCAGACGGTTCACCTCAAGGTGAAGACGATGACCGGCGGCGTGACCCAGGGCAGCGAGACGACGGTGGTGGTGGCGAACAACACCGGCACGCTGACCGTGCCGAACGTGCTGCAGCCGGGCACCGTGTACAACATCGACTTCTACGCCGACGTGAACGGCAACAACACCTGCGACGCACCGGGTACCGACCACGAGTGGCGCATCACGGTCACCGGTTCGACTGCCGGGCTGACGATGGACTACGCGCACAACGCCAACTTCACCGACCTTCGGCCGTTCTAAGGCCCAACCTCACGCAGCGGGCCGGCGCCCTCTTCCTCACGGGAGAGGGCGCCGTCGTTTTCTACAGGGTCCTCAAGTAGGCGACCAGCGCCGCCCGCTCGGCAGGGCTGAGGCCGCTGACCTTGCCCATGTGATCTTCCAGCCTCGAGAACACCCCGTCGAGCGTCTGCGCCGAACCGTCGTGCAGGTACGGCGCGGTGAGCGAAACGCGCAGCAGGCTGGGGGTATCGAAGAAGCGCAGCTCGGGAGAGACCGCGAGCACCGCGCGCCGCTGGGGGCCCGGCAGCGCGATGGGCCGTGACGGCGAGAAGCCGATGTTCAGCAGCTGCGGCGGGTCGAAGGGAGGGGGCGGCGGGCCCTCGCTGATTTCGCGGAAGGCGGGGGCCCGGGAGCGCAGCGCCTGCTGGCGCTCGAGCGCGCTCAGCGAGCCGACGTCGTGGCGCGCGCCGTCGGTGAACGCCTCGCTCGAGGGGTGACAGCTGGCGCAGCCGGTGGCGTCGGAGTGGAAGACCGCGCGGCCCTGCGCCACCGCGTCGGCGTCGGCGACCGCGGGCAGCGCCACCGGCCGCAGCCCCTCGCGCACGTAGCGGGCGAGCGCGGCGAGATCTTTCCTACCCAGGCCGGTGCCCTGCATGCGCGAGGTGATGGTGAACTGCAGGTACTCCTCGAGGCGGGCGTAGCGGCCGCTCCAGCTGTAGGGCGCGGTGTCGGCGATGGCGCGCCCGGCGAGCATCGGCGTCTGGCGCAGGGCGCCCTCACCTGCCCAGGTGCGCCCGTCGTCGCGGCCGTCGCGGTGGCAGCTGGCGCACGAGAGGGCCACTCCCGCGACGCGGCTGTCGGAGGCGAGGTGAAAGAGCTTTCGCCCGCGCGCGAGCTCGGCGTCTTCCGCGCCGCCGAGCGCGAGCCGCTCGGTGCGGCCGTCTTCGCAGCCGGCGGGCTCGGCGCGCGCGCCGGGCCGGTTCGAGCGCAAGGTGTGGCAGGGCCGGTCGAGGCTGCTCACCCGCAGCGCCACGGTGCGCGCGGCGTCGTCGAGCGCGAAGGTGAACTGCCCGTCGTCGGCCACCGCCACGGTTCCGGGACTCAGGTTCCAGCGCAGGTTCACCGCGCGGGTGTCGACGTTCAGCGACACCAGGCCGCCCAGCGAGCGGCTGGCGAGGTGCAGCTCGCGAAGCCGGGCATCGAAGCGCGCCGCGGCGACGTCGGGCAGCACCAGGTTGCCGAGGCGCTTGAGCTTGAGCCGCGTGCCGGCCTCGAGCAGCAGCACGTTCTGGGTGAGGGGCGAGCCGCCGCTCGTCTCGCTGGCGTAGTAGGTCGGCTGCTCGACCCGGCCCAGCTCGGCGACCGGCGAGATGACCGCGAGCTGCTCGCCCACCGGCACCAACAGCTCGGCGCCCACGCTCATCGGGGCTCCGCTGACGGACTCCGGCACCGGCAGCTTCACCCGCTCGGGCGGGGCGTCGAGCCCGCGCGGGTGAACCTGCAGGGCGGCAGACTTGCGCGAGCCGACCACCAGGCCGCCGCCGAACAGCCCCAGCGCGGTGGGCTCGACGCCCACGTCGGCGCGCGCCAGCTCGCGGCCCGAGTCGAGGTCGAGCACCACCACCGCCGCCGAGGTCGAAAGGCCCACGTAGAGCCGGCGGGCGGCGACGTCGAGCGCGAGGGCCGACGGCTCTGCGCCGACGGCGAACGACCGGGCCGGCTGGTGCGAGGTGAGGCGGCGCACCTCGCCCGAGCCGCGGCAGCTGACCCAGGCCGCGCCGCTCGCGTCGACCGCCACCTGCGAGGGCCAGTCGCAGCCGGTGAAGCGCTCGACGCCGGCGCGTGGGGTCACCAGCAGCACCGCGTTCTCGGTGGCGTCGAGCAGCCACGCTCCGCGGCCCAGCGGGTCGGCGGCGGCGGTGGCGCCCGCCGAGGCGGGTGTGGCGAGCAGCAGGGTCGCGGCGAGGCAGGTCAGCATGGGGCTTCAAGACGCACGGCCGCGCGCGGTGTTCCGGGTAGATCGATTTTCCGGCCGGTGCGTTGGGGTCAGCTTCTCGAGAGAAGTCGGGGTGAGCCCGTCGAACCCTGCTGTCGCCCGGCGAAGGCTGAAATACAGATGCTCCATCGCAGTGGTGCGAGCGCCGCGCTGCTTGAAGCAGGGAGTGCGGCTTGCCCAGGCTTCGTTGGGGGTCGGCACCCATTCGACTGCGCCGCTGAAGCGGCTCCGCTCAGGGAGCGCCGACCAGCAGCGCGTCTCCGAGCGAGACGGTGCTGCAGTACGGCTCCATGCAGCTGCCGCTGGTCATGTTCTGCTCCCAGATCAGGTAGTGCTTGCGCACCTGGGCCAGAGGCGGCGGCTGGTCGTCGTCGTCGATGATGAGGTCGAAGCCGAGAATGCGGCCGTTGAACGGCGAGGTGCCGCCCAGCAGCGCCCACGGAATCGCGACCTCGATGTTCCACCCGGCGACGCCGGCGTCCGTGTCGCGCGTGGCGCTCATCATGCCGCGGTCGAGGCCGGTCACGTTCATGCCGGTGGCGAGAATGAACTGCTGGGCGGCGTTGTCGGCGCGAATGAGGAGATCGAGATCGTCAGACCCGTACTGCACGGTGCGGTTGTGGTTGCCGTCGAGGTAGATCTGAAAGCAATCGTCGGCGTAGTAGTTCTGAGACGCGGGGTGCACCGCGCGCACGTCGTCGGTCATCATGCCGGCGACGTAGAGGTACTGGTTGTCCCACTGCAGGGCGAACAGGCCCGAGATGTCGGCGTTGTTCACCGCGGCGTCGGTCGACCAGGTGCCCGAGCCCTTGACCAGCTCGGCGGTGTCTTTGGTGAGCGGCGTGAAGCGCACGCCCGCCCAGTCGCCGAGGTTCGCGTCGATGGTGAGCGTACGGTTCAGCGCGCAGAAGACCGGCACGGTGCCGGCGTCGGTGGTCAGCGGGGCGGTGGGCCCGCACGGGTCGGGGCCCGAATCGGGCGGCCCGGCGTCGGGAGGGCCCGCGTCGGGTGGGCCCGCGTCGGGCGGGCCTGCGTCGGGCGGCCCGGCGTCGGCAGGCCCCGCGTCGGGAGGGCCGGCATCGGGCGGCCCCGCGTCGGGAGGGCCCGCATCGGTGAGGGGCGTGCCTCCGTCGTCGAGCGCGCAGGTGCCCTCGATGCAGGCGAAGCCCGCCGCGCACTCCGAGCTCGATGCGCAGGCGAAGATCTTGTTCTCGAAGTCGGTGTCGCAGCTGCAAGCCGCCAGGCTGACGAGCGAGATGAGGGCGGCATGCCTGACGAGGGGGCGCATCGGCAGGCGCAGGCTACCGTTTCGGCAGGCCTGCGGCGACGTTTCGCCCTGACCTGCGAATCAGTGGGGCAACGACGAGATCCACGCGTCGATGACCTCGAGGGCCACCGGGTCGACCTTGGTGCGGCCGACCGGCGGCATGCGCAGGTCGGGGTCGACCGAGGCGATGCGGCGGCGCAGCAGCGAGGCCATCGGGTCGCCCGGCTTCACCAGCACTCCGAACGGCAGGCCCAGGCCCACCGCCATGGGTGAGTTGTGGTGGTACTCGTTGAGGAGCCCGCGATCGGCCGGAGCGACGCCGGGGTTGGCGTTCCAGCTGACTCCGCCGAGGTAGGCGGCGCCGGGGTGGTGGCAGTGGGCGCAGTTGGCCGCGAAGTACGCCGAGGCGCGCGCCTCAGCGGTGGCGGTGGTGTCGGTGGGCGAGGCGAGCGGCGCCGGCGCATGCGCCACCGAGGTCGGGTCGAGCATGCCCAGGGTGGCGAGCGCGGCGAGCTGGTTGGTGCCGGCGGTCGCCTCGTAGTTGAGCTGGTAGCTGCGGAAGCCGAGCACCCGGTTCTCTTCGCGGTGGCACGACCAGCACTCACCCGAGCTGGGGAAGTGCCAGGTGCGCGACTCGGCGGGCACCAGGTCGTCGATCTGCTCGTCGGCCGCTTCCAGCAGCAGGTCGGCGTCGGTGCCGTCGTGGTTCCACCGGTAGGTGACGCCGTAGGTGTCTTGGTTGCCGACCACCAGCACGCGGGTCTCGAGGCGTTTGGTGCGGCCGCCGGTGGGCTGCGCGCTGTCGGGGAGATCGAACTGCTTCACCAGCATCGAGCCGGGGGGCAGATCCATTCCACCATCGGCTTCGGCAGCCGCGGTCTGACCCGCGGGCACATAGACGAAGCGGTGCTTCGACGCGCCGTCGGACCACAGCGGCGAGCGAATCGAGTACGGGTGCACCAGCGAAGAAGGCGTGAGGCTCGACAGGTCGCGGAAGAGGTTGGTCTGCGAGAGCTTCGCCGGCACGCCGTGCGGCGCCGTGGCGCGCGCCAGCCGGTAGATGGTGCTCCACGAGATGACGTAGACCTCGCCCGCCGCGTCTTGCCCGAAGCCGACCGGCGAGGTCATCGGCGAGTTCCACTCGTACAGCGACTGGCGCTTGCCGGTGGCCGGGTCGAACGCCCAGATCCGCCCCGCCGGCCAGTCAGAGTAGATGACCTTGCCGGCGAGCTCGGGCAGCGCGGTGCCGCGGTAGACCACGCCCATCATGATCGCCGAGAGGTCTCCGAGCGAGGCGTGCGAGTAGGTGTACGCGGGCGCATGCGGCGTGCCGATGGTGAGGCTCTGACCCATGCGGCGCTGAATGTCGCCCTCGTAGACCGGCCACTGGTAGTTGCCGGCCGCCGTGATGGGGTTCAGCTCTTCGCGCCAGGTGTCGCCCACGTCGCCGAGCCAGATCTGCCCGTTGGCGCGGTCGAAGCTGAAGGCGTAGGGGTTGCGGAAGCCGAGCGCGAAGTACTCTTCGTTGGCGTTGGGCACGCCCACGAACGGGTTGTCGTTGGGAATGAAGTAGCCCTGGGTGACGGCCTCGAACGGCTGGCGCGGCGGCGCGTGGCTGACGGTGCCGCCCTTCATGTCGACGTCGATGCGGAAGAGGCCGCTGAACAGACCGGCGTCGAGGCGCTGGGTGGTCTCGTCGGGGCGGGTGTCGTCGCCGTTGGGAAAGTAGAGGAAGTTGTCGGGGCCGAAGCGCACCCGCGCCCCGTTGTGCTCGAGCGAGTACTCGGTCTGCTCGACCATCACGAGCTCGGAGGCCGGGTCGAAGATCTTCCTCACCGGGTCCCACGTCCACCGCGAGAGGCGCTGGTGGTGGGTGGTACCCTCGAGGTTGTACCAGACGTAGACGTAGGGCACTGGCGCCACCGGGTCTTCGAACTTGGGGTGCAGCGCCATGCCGAGCGCGCCGGCCTCTTCGCGGTGCGCCACCTGGGTCTCGAAGTTGAGGCAGAGATCGCGGGTGCCGTCGCCGTGCAGGCGCACGATGTGGCCGCCGGCCTGCAGCACGAAGGGCTGGCTCGAGCCCTTGGGCCACTCCATGTCCATCGCGCCCGAGAGGAAGGTGCCGGGGAACGCGTCGACGATGGCGTAGCCGAACAGCATCGGGGTGGTGAGCGGGAAGCCGTAGGGCGTCACGTCAGAGCCGCCGCCGGTCGCGCCGCCGCTGCCACCGCTGCCGCCGCCGACGCCGGTGCCGCCCGCGGCCGAGCCCGCGCTGCCGCCGCCTTGAGCGCCCCCGCCGGTGTTGCCGTCGCCAGGGTTGGGGCACGCGCAAAACAGCAGCGCCGCCGAGATCGAGCCGAGCAGGAGTCGCGATTGCATCGGGCGGGGTTAATCGTGGCGAAACTGCGCCGCCAGGAGCAGGGGCGCCCGTTACCGCCTCGTACGCCGCGCGAAACAGCGCGCGCTTGCCGGCGTTACCGCGAGGGGACCTCAGCGGCAGCGCTGGCGCTGCTTCGCGGCCTCGAGCTCGTGCCCGGTGGGCAGCTGCGAGCAGGCCTTGGGCAGCGGCCGGCAGGTGCGGGCGAAGGCCACCTGCGCGAGGCCCAGCATGCCCAGCGCGCTGGCGGTGGTGTTGAACGTCTCGAGCTTCACGCTCTCGAACGTCGGGTCGTCGGGCAGCGCGGCCTTGAACGCGTCGAGGCACTGCCGGGTGATCTCGAGGGTGGCGTCGAAGGTGGGCAGCGAGGCGAAGGTCTTCACCACGTCGGCGCTGGTGGTGACCGCGGTGCCCAGCTCGAGCCCGTCTTGAAACACCACCACCCTGCCCGGCTCGAGGCGCTTCACGTCGATGCGCTCGCCGCTCTTGAGCTTGCCGACCAGGGTCGCGGTGGCGTCGGGCTTCTCCCACTTCACCGGCATGCGGGCCCACTCGGTGGGGCTGTTGAACGCGGCGATCTCGGTCTTGGTGAGAAAGAGCAGCGTGCCCACGTGCAGGCTGCCGGGGCTGTCTTCGACGATCTTGTAGCTGCCGAGCAGCGGCGGGTCGGCGGCGAGCAGCAGCAGGCAGAGCGGCGCGAGCATGGGCCTGACTCTAGAGCCAAAGCCCCGGCGCAGCGTCAACCGGCGAGCCGCTCGGCGAGCACGAGCAGCCAGGCGGCGGTGATGGCGAGCGAGCTGATGCCCGAGAGCCCCGCCGAGAGCTTCTGCTTCCACCCTCCGCTGAACGAGAAGGCGTCGACGCCGAAGCCACGCATCACGTAGGGCACCGGGTTGAGCCAGCCGCCGAAGACCAGCAGCGCCGCGACGGCAGGCGCGTGAGTCACGGGCCAGCGATCGAGCAGGTACGCCGCCCCGAACTGCATGAAGGCGAGCATCAGCCAGTCGAGGTGCGCCGACCTGAGTGCGGGGCGCAGCGCAGCCCGCGGGGCAAAGCGCGCGCCCCACGGCTGCATCGGCACCAACATCGCCCAGCCGAGCAGCGATGAGAACGCGATCTGCGCGGCGGCGTTGAACGAGAGCAGCTCAGGGGGCGCCATGAGGCCTTTCAAGAGTTCCAGCCTGCGAGAAAGTGTCGTGTGCCGTTTACAGTGAGCACGTCGATGCCGCATGGGCGAATGTAGACAAGCCCCGAGATTCGCGGGGTCGCGCGCTCGGCCGGTCGGCCCGGCACGTGAAAGAAGCCGGGGCATGCGCGTCAGCAAGAAGCAGCAGCAGGTGATCGCCGCCGAAGGTCAGATGATGGTCGCGGGCTACACCGACGTGAAGAACGACGGCCGGCTGAGCAAGCACGAGAAGAAAGAGCTCAAGCTGCTGCAGAAGGCGCGGGGCCTGAAGGCGACCGGCACGCTGAACAAGAAGACGCGCAAGGCGCTGGCGACCATCGCCAAGAAGGTCGGCCACTACGACGCGTTCGTGCTGGGCTCGAAGTCGGTCGGCACGCTGCAGGCCGAGAAGCGGCTCAAGCGCGAAGGCAAGGTGCACGGCCCGGTCGACGGCATTCTCGACAAGAAGTCGCTCAAGGGCATCAAGCAGCTGATCGCGGGGCAGAAGCAGCAAGACGACGCGTTCGACAACGCGACCACCGCGGCGGCGCAGCAGCAGGTGCTCGGCGGCTCGTACCTGCCTCCCACCACGGTGGCTGGGGCGGCCCCGGTCGCGCCGACCTTCCCCACGGCTCCGGCCGCGCCCAGCGCCCCGGCCGAGGTGCCGGGGGCCGACGCCTATGCCGAGTGGCAGGCCGGAGTCGAAGCGATGCTGAACAAGCTGAGCTCCGGCGGCTACTGACGCGATTTCAAGGCCTTCGCTGCGAAAGATCGACAGATGTCGATCTCACCCGGGCCCATTCGACGTAGAGACGAAGCACTCTCTCATCGAAGGAGCACCCCATGGCGAAGGACAACAAAGTCACTCCGTTTCTGATGTTCAACGACCGCCTGACCGAGGCGGTCGAGTTCTACACGTCGACGTTTCCCGACTCGAAGGTGCTGAGCGTGAGCCCGCAGTCGGCCGAGTTCATCGTGGGCGGGCAGCAGATCAAGGCGTTCGCGGGCGGCCCGCACTTCAAGTTCAGCGAAGGCTTCTCGATGTTCGTGACCTGCCAGGACCAGGGCGAGGTCGACCTCTACTGGAACAAGCTGGTGAAGGCGGGCGCGAAGCCGTCACAGTGCGGGTGGATCACCGATCAGTTCGGGCTGTCGTGGCAGATCGTGCCTCAGCGCTTCATGGAGCTGATGGGCGACCAGAACCCCAAGAAGGTTCAGGCGGTGATCGGCGCGATGATGAAGATGAACAAGATGATCGTCGCGGACCTCGAGAAGGCCGCCGCAGCGGCCTGACTCTCAGGCGGCGATCATGCCCGCGTCGGCGAGCCGCTCGAGCGCCGCGATGGCGTCGAGCCGGTTCTTGCCGCAGGTCTCGAGGGCGCTGACGATCTGGGCGAAGGTGACCGGCCCGGCCTTTACCTCGGCGAGGTAGAGGCCGTCGTCGACCGCCAGCCCGTGGCTCTGGGCCCAGGCGACGCGCGCAGCCTCGAACGAAGCACGGCCCCCGACGTCGCGCGCGGCGACGATGTCGTTTCGGTAAGAGGCCTCAGCCGCGAGGCCTTTTTCCGAGAGAGAGAACCGTTGCGCTCGCGGCCAGCGCATCTTGGGAGGAGGAGAATCGAGAGTCACAGGGAGTGGGTGCTTAGCACCTACCGCCCGGTGAAGGGGAGGGGCGCGGGCCGGTCAGTCAATTCGCGGCAGCGAGCTCGTCGGGGTTCGGCTCTTCGGTCTTGCCGTCGAAGATGTACGCCGCGCCGATGTCGGGGAAGTCTGCTTGAACGCAGCGCACCGCCCGGCTGTCGAAGCTCGAGAGCGTGCTGCGCGACTGAAGGCCGTGCTCGATGACCACCGCCGCGGCGGCGCGGGCGAGCCGGTCGGGAGGAGACGCTTTTCCGGCCCGCTCGTGGCTGGGCAGCGTCTTGAGCTCGAGATTGAAGGTGACGCGCTCGGCGTTCTTCGCCTTGAGCTCGGCATCGGGAGCGTCGCGGCCGGGGCCGTTGCGATACCAGTCGGCGTAGAAGCGGGTGAAGTCGAACAGGTCGCCGACCGTGGGAATCGTGTACGCGTCGGGCAGGCCGCGCTCGCGGGCGAAGGCGACAGACACGGGCGAGAGGGCGCGATCGTTCTGCTGCAGCGGGAAAGCGGGGAGCAGCTGGTCGAAGACGTAGCCCTCGCGCAGCTCGGCGAGCGTGAGCTGAGGAATGGGGCGCTGATCTTCCGCGCGCAGCTCGCTGCCGTCGGCGTGGCGGGCGAAGCGGGGGTCGACCCCGTACTCGTGGCTGAGCACCAGCTCGCCGTCGCGGGTGAGCATCAGGTCGGTCTCGAAGCCGTTGACGAGGCAATCGAGGCCGGCCTCCATCGAGGGCAGCGTGTTCTCGGGGCGCAGCGCGCGCGCGCCGCGGTGGCCCTGCAGCGAGAAGACCTTCGGGTCGATGAGGCCGTCGGTATCGCTGAGCTCGCGGTGCGCCGCGAGCACCGCTCGCGCCACGTCGGGGGCGTCGGTGATGAGGCCGTCGACCTTGAGGCTGAGCAGCCGGCGCATCTCGTCGGGCTCATTCACCGTCCACGGCACGACCTTGTGGCCCCGCGCCTGAAGCACGGCGGGGTCGACGGTGAGGAAGATGCGCTGCGTCTTCGGGTCGACCACCTCGTGGCCCTCGCGGTCGTCGAGCAGCTGCGCGTTGAGCGAGGCGACGAGGGCATGACGGTGACCCGACTTCTCACCGTAGGCCTTGAGGGTGGGCAGCACGCGCAGCCCCACCGGCTGGGCGGCCAACGACATCGCGACCGCCTGGGAGATCGGCTTCGCGCTCTGGGCGCCCACCACGGTGAGGAAACCCTCGGGTGCGGGCCGCGCTGCGGGTGCGGGGCGGTCGGGGCGGGTGGGCCGAGGAGACGAAGCGAGGTGGGGACCGGTGGTGCTGCCGACTTTGCGCATTGCTGCCGAAGTCAAAGCACGGAGCGCCGCCCGCACCAATCGGTCTCGAAGGAAATCGACACGCTGCCGATGCACGCCGTTACTTCGCGCACTCGGGCCTGCCCTTGCCGTCGATGACGAAGCTGCCGCTGGGGAAGGCGCCCCAGTCGCCGGTGGTGATGCCGTTGCGCTCGGAGCCGACGTACCTGTTGCAGCCCTTGAACGCGCTGACGGTGATCTTCCCGCCCTGGGCGCCGATCGCGCCGGCGTGAATCGCGGCGCCGCACAGCGACGAGTCGCCGGTGTACACCCCGGTACCCCACACCGAGCCGGTGGGGTCGGCGGTGCAGGTGCAGCTGAACGCCTTGGCGGTCTGGTGCCCGGGCACGTCTTGAAAGCTGCCCGGGCACGCGTCGGCGGGCACCTCGGGGCAGGCGCCGCTGCCGAAGTCTTCGAAGTAGAAGCTCGAGTCGAACGGACCCCAGGCGGCGCTGGCCACCCCGTTCTTTTCCGCGGCCTCGTACTTCTGGCAGCCGGGGGCGGGCCGCACCGTCACCTTGCCGCCGGCCGGCTTCGTCGCTCCGGCGTGCACCGCGGCGGCACAGATCGCCGAGTCGGAGGTGTAGATGCCGCTGCCCCACACCGAGCCACCGGCCACCTCGTCGCAGCTGCACGAGAACGGGCCGGCCTTCTGGGCCTCGGTGGCGTCGGCGTACCTGCCGGGGCACTCGTTCTCGACACCGGGCGCGCACGCGGCGGCCCCCGCGGCGGGGAACCCGAAGCTCTTGGGGTACGCGCCCCACGCGGCGCTCTGCACGCCGTGCTGCTGCGAGCCCTTGTACTTGGGGCACCCCGGCGCGCCCTTGAACTTCACGCTGCCGCCCTTGGCGGGGTCGACCACCCCGGCGTGCACCGCCGCGCGGCAGACCGACGAGTCTTCGGTGTACAGCGGCCCGCCCCACACGCTGCCGCTGCCCTGCCCCAGCGGACACGAGCACTCGCCGCCCGCCTCTTTCACGCTCTCGGGCAGCTCGTGAAACGACGCGGGGCACGCGGGAGGCGCTCGGGTGCAAGAGGTGACGGCCGCGAAGGCAGCGAGGGCGACGCACGCGCGAAGGCTCATGAGGCACGATCATATGTTCACGCGGCGGTTTCTCGCGGCCGGGTTCGCTGGGCTACGGTCGGGCCGCTTTGCGCGCCCTTCCCTGCTGCGTGGTGGTGTCGCTGGTGGCCTGCTCGTCGCAGACGCCCGGCGACGGCGGCATCGTCGGCCAGCCGTGCGCGCCCAAGCAGATCGTCGACACCACCCGGCTGCCGCTGGTCGAGGTCGAGGTGCCGTACCGCGGCACGGTGGGCAGCGGCGCCCTGCCCACCTGCGGCACCCCGCGCATCGAGAGCAGCCTGGTCGACGAAGAGAACCTGCCGGTGAGCGACGCGACCTTCACCTTGCGGGTGACCGATGCCGGCGAGCCGGTGGCGGACCTGAGCTTCACGCCTCACAGCGCCGGGCCGTTTCACTTCGTGGTGCAGTTCGAGCCGAGCCTGAGGCGGGTGCAGGGCGACTTGATCGCCGGCCGTCGCGGCGCCCGCGCGCCGCTCGAGACGCTGCCGCTGCCGTCGAACCTCACGCTGTGCCAGTGGCCGCACCAGCTGCCGTCGGGCACGTTGATGTGCACCGATGATCGGCGCGGGCTGCTGGCGATTCGCGGCGGCCAGGTGGTGCAGACGCTGAGCGATCGCAACGCGGTGCCGAAGTACGCGGCCGACGTGGCGTGGGTGAACACCCTCTCGCGGCTCGAGCGGTGGGTCGAGACCGACGCCGGGCTGGTGCTCGAGCAGTCGTACAGCGGGGCGAGCTCGAACGAGGTGCTGGCCGTCAGCCGCACCGTCGCGTACGGCGCGTCGTTCGTCGGCGTCACCCGGCTGCGCGTCGATGGCGGCACCCTCGAGGCCGACGGCTTCGCGGTGCCGCGCACGCTCTCGGCGGTGCGCGGAGACATCGTCGACAGCTCGGCGCCCGGCAGCCTGTCGGCCGATGGCGGGCAGTGGTGGTGGGCGGGCGACGTGGCCTGCTTGAACCCCATCGTGCCCGACGCCGGGCAGCGCTGCTTCGCGGGCACCGGGTTCGGGGTGTGGGCCGAGCCGGGAGGGGCGTGGTTCGCGACCGACGGCCAGCTCGGCGTGGTCGCCGAGAACGGGGCGATCGCCTCGCTGCCGCTGCCGCGGGGGTTCCTGGTCACGTTCGGGCCGCTGCTGCACGCTGACCCGTCGCACTGGGTGCTGGCGGCGCGCGACGCGGACGCCGGCCTGCACTACGAGATTCTCGAGGGCACCTTCACCAGCGGGTGGCTCGACGCAGACCGCATCTACCTGTTCGCGCCGGGCGAGCTGCGCGTGCTGCCGAGATAGCCGGTCAGCGGGGCGTGACCGGAGTGAGCCGGTCGTCGGTGGTGCCGTCGCCGAGCTGGCCGTAGGCATTGCTGCCCCAGCAGCGCGCGCCCGAGCGGGTCTTGGCGCAGGTGTGCGCGTGACCGCAGGAGATCGAGGTGCCCTCCAAGAGCCCGCTCACCGCGGCGGGCGCGGCGCGGCCCGTGGTGGTGCCGTCGCCGAGCTGGCCTGACCCGTTCGCGCCCCAGCACTGCACCGCGCCGGTGCCGAGCAGCGCGCACGAGTGGGCGCCACCGGCCGCGACCTGGCTGACCGCGGCGAGACCTTCGACCTTGCCGGGCGTGGCGCGAGAGGCGCCTGCGCCCGGCCCCAGCTGACCACCGGTGTTGTCGCCCCAGCACAGCACCTCGCCGCCCTTGCGCACCACGCAGGTGCTGCTCGCCCGCCGAGAGCCACACCGCGTCGAACACGCCCATCACCAGCGCGGGGCGGTGGCGCTCGGTCTGGGTGGCGTCGCCCAGCTGGCCGCGGGAGTTGTCGCCCCAGCAGCGCACCGTGCCGCCGCGCATCAGCGCGCAGGCGTGCGAGCCGCCGAACGAGACGTCGATGACCGCGGTGCCGAGGTCGGCCACCAGCGTGGGGGTGTCGCGCGCGTCGGTGGTGCCGTCGCCGACCTCGCCGTGCGCGTTCTGCCCCCAGCACCGGGCCTCGCCGCGCAGCGAGAGCGCGCAGCCGCCGGTACCTCCGGCCGACAGGGCGATGGTCGAGCCTGTGCCCAGGCTGGTGAGGGCCATGGGAATGAGCTTGTCGGACGACGAGCCGTCGCCCAGGCGCCCGCCCTCGGCGTAGCCCCAGCAGCTGACCGCACCGAGCTGGCTGAGCGCGCAGGTGTGGTGCTCGCCGAGCTGCACCGCGACCATGCCCGACGAGAGCCCGTTGACCGCGAACGGCTGGGCGTGGTCGACGATGCTGTCGTTGCCGAGCGCGCCGCCGCGGGTGGTGTCGACGTGGTTGCGGCCCCAGCACAGCACCCCGCCGCCGGGGTTGAGCATGCAGCTGTGGTACCCGCCCGCCTCGAGGAAGTCGGCGGCGCAGCAGCCGCTGCCGCAGAAGCGGTTGCCGGCGCGGCAGAGGTACTCGCAGCCGCCGTTGAGGCAGACCGCGGTGCCGTTCATGGGGGGCGCGGGGCAGCGCAGGCACTGCTCACCGCAGCTGCCGCCGTTCTCGTCGACGCAGTCTCCGTCGCAGAGGTGCTGACCGAGCGGGCAGCCCGAGGGCACGCACAGCTCGTTCATGCACTTGACCCCCACCCCGCTGGGGCAGGTGGCGCAGGCGGCGCCGCAGTGGCGCAGCTGCGGCTCGCAGGTCAGGCCGCAGGTGAGGCCGTCGCAGGTGGCCACCCCGCCGTCGGCCGTCGGGCAGGGGGTGCAGCGGGCGCCACAGGTCTCGGTCGAGCCGTTGGAGACGCAGACGCCGTTGCACAGGTGCATGCCGTCGCCGCACTCGAGCTGGCACATGCCCAGCACGCACTCTTCGGTGCTGCCGCAGGCGTGGTCGCACGCTCCGCAGTGGCGCGGGTCGTTCTGCAGGTTCACGCAGTCGCCGCAGTCGGTGTAGCCCTCGCCACACTCGACCGGTTTGGTGCCGGGGCCGCGACAGGCAGTCGTGGCGAGCACGAGCAGCAGGGCGAAGTTGCGCATGGTGGGCTGCTTAGCTCCGCATAGAGTGCGCCGCCATGCCGCACCTCGAGTCGATACCCTTCGTCGCAGACGTCGAGCGCCTCGATGGGCCCCAGGCCGATCGTTCGGCGCCGCCGAGCCTGCTGGTCGAGGTGCCGCACGGCGCCGATCAGCGCGCGCACTACGACACGCTGCGCACGCGGCTGGTGGGGGTGCTGCCCGAAGATCTGCACGTCTTCTTTCACGTCAACACCGACATCGGCGCGTACCAGTGGGGTCGCCGGGTCGCCGAGCGGGTGGTGGCGGCAGACCCGACGCAGAGCGCGGTGGTGATTCGGTGCCTGGTGCCGCGCACCTTCATCGACACCAACCGCCTCGAGTCAACCGGAGACGATCTCAAGAAGGCCGGCCTCACCGCCGGCGTCGCGCCGTACGTGCGGCACCCCAGAGACGTCGAGCTGCTCCTGGGCCTGCACCGGACCTACGTCGGCCTGACCGAGAGCGCCTACGGGCAGGTCTGCGGGGCCGGCGGCTTCGCGCTGTCGCCGCACACCTACGGCCCGCGCACCATGGCGATCGAGAAGATCGACGACACCATCGTCGAGCTGCTCAAGCAGGCGCACGAGCCTTCGGCGTGGGAGAAATGGCCGGTGCGGCCCGAGGTCGACATCATCTCGAAGGACCCCGAAGGCCGCGCGCTCGCCCCGGCCGGCATGGTGCAGCGGCTGATCGCGCGCTACCGCGAGGCAGGCGTCACCGCGGTCGACTCGCAGACGTACACGCTCGCGCCCGCGGCGCAGGGCTCGCGGTGGGCGGCGAAGTACCCCGATCGGTTTCTCTGCCTCGAGGTGCGCAGAGATCTGCTGGTCGAGAAGTACCGGCCGTTCGAGCAGATGAAGGTGCTGCCCGAAGCGGCCGATCGCTTCGCGGCGCCGGTGGCCGAAGAGATCTCGGCGTGGTTGAGAAAGCGCTCACCCTGATCAGGGCGACTTCTTCTGCTGCTTGAGCAGGTTGAGCCCGACCGTGGCCCTCGAGCACTGGGGGTCGAGCTTCAGCGCGCGCTCGAACGCCTCGCGGGCCACGTCGCTCAAGCCCAGCCGCAGGTTCTGGTGGCCGTTGCACACCGCCAGCATCGCCTCGCAGCCGGGGTCGGGCGCGAGGCGCGCGGCGAGCTCGAGCTTCTGCCGCGCGGCAGCGTAGTTGCGATCGTCGAAGAAGCTCATCGCCAGGGTGAAGAAGTTCTTCGCGCTCTCGAGCTCTTTGGCGGTGGGCGGCGCGCGCGTCGCGCTCGGTGCGCTCGGCGCGCTGGGCCCTGCGGCGGCCGCCGCATAGGCCGGCTTCTCGACCAGCGAGGCCCACCACTCGGCCGGGCGGGGCGCCACGAAGCTCACCCCGAAGCCGGCGTCGGCGCCGGTGGCGGTGGCGAGCCGCGCGGTCATCACGTGCGCCACGGTGCCCTCGACCGCTTCGCGGCCCAGCTTCACGGTGCAGCGGCTGCCCGAGGTCGGCACCACGCGCTGGGCGAAGAAGAAGAACACCCCGCCCCGGCTGGCGTCTTTGGTGGTGAGGCTCGCAAAGCCCTCCCACGCTGGGGTCGACACCGGCAGCTGCACCTTGACCGGAACGCGCGGCTCGGCGCGCAGGGGGTGCTCTTCCACCGCGGCGGCCCGAGCGGTGAGCGCCCGGGGCAGCGCCACCGGGTCGGCCACCACCGCGCGCACCACGCCGCTCGAGATCAGCGCCTGCGCTTCGGGGCTCGCGGGCGCCTCGGAGATCAGCACCCGCGAGAGCTTCGGCTTGCTGGCGTGGGCCGAGCGCATCAGCTCGGGCCCGCTGCCCAGCGCGCCCCAGTAGGCCACCACCGCGAACAGCTCGGCGTCGCGCTCGACGACCGCCATCGCCTGGTCTCTGCCGTTGGCGCGCAGCAGGTCGAAGGCCATGCCCAGCTCGCGGTTGAGCGCCTGCCACTCGAGCTCGTCGCCGGTCACCACCAGCACGCGCGGAAATCGGGCCCCGATCATTCGCGCGATTATCGCCCAGCCGCCGAGGTGATCACTTTCTTTGGCCCGGGCCGGCGCCGACGCTGCCATCATGCGGGCACATGCGCCTCGTCTACCTCACCTCGGAGATGGCCCCTTTCGCGAAGACCGGAGGGCTCGCCGACGTGCTGGGCGCGCTGCCCGCGCAGATGCAGCGCATGGGTCACGAGGTGCGGGTGTTCATGCCCGCGTACGCGAGCATCGATCGCAAGAAGTACCCGCTCTCTCCCGCGCCGGGGCTCGAAGAGCTCGACCTGCACCTGGGGTCTCACCGCTACCGCGTCGGCTTCGCCACCACCCGGCAGCCCGGCACCGACCTGACGGTGCACCTGGTGCACTGCCCTGCCCTGTTCGGCCGCCCGGGCATCTACTCGAGCGACCCCGACGAGCACCGCCGCTTTCTCTGCTTGAGCTGGGCGGCGCTCGAGGCGTGCCGCCAGCTGCGCTTCGCCCCCGACGTGGTGCACTGCAACGACTGGCAGACCGGCCTGGTGCCGCTGGGGTTGAAGACGATCTACGCGCGCGACCCGGTCTTGGGGCGTGCGCGCTCGCTGCTCACCATTCACAACCTGCAGTACCAGGGCGGCTTCCCCGCCTCGATTCTGGGCGAGACGCGGCTGCAGGGCTCGGCGCCGCTCTTTCACCAGGACCAGCTGAAAGAAGGCCGCCTGAGCTTCCTGCTGCACGGGGTGCTGTACGCCGACGGCATCACCACCGTGAGCCCCACCTACTCGCGCGAGATACAGACCCCCGAGCACGGCGCGGGGCTCGATCACCTCTTGCGCGAGCGGTCGAGCCGGGTGGTGGGGGTGCTCAACGGCGTCGACTACAGAGAGTGGAGCCCCGAGAGCGACCGCCTGATTCCCCACCGCTTCAGCGCCGAGGATCTGAGCGGCAAAGAAAAGTGCAAAGAGGTGCTGCTCGGCAAGCTGGGGCTGCCCTACCGCCAGGGCGTGCCGGTGCTGGGGGTGGTGTCGCGGCTCGTCGCGCAGAAGGGGCTCGACCTGCTGCTCGACGTGGCGCCCGACCTGCTCACCCGGTGGGGCTTTCAGCTGGTGGTGCTGGGCAGCGGAGAGGGCCGGCTGGAAGAGCGCTTCGCCCAGCTCCAGGCCGCCTACCGCCCGCAGGTGTGCTTCTACCGCGGCTTCAACAACGAGCTCGCGCACCTCATCGAGGCAGGCGCCGACGCGTTCGTGATGCCGTCGCGCTACGAGCCGTGCGGCCTCAACCAGCTCTACTCACTTCGCTACGGCACAGTGCCGATCGTGCACCGGACCGGCGGCCTGGCCGACACGGTCATTCCCTTCGATGCGCGCACGGGGCAAGGCACCGGGGTGGCCTTCGAGCACCACGATGCCCAGGGCCTGCGCTGGGCCATCGAGACCGCGCTCAACCTCTACAAGAACAAGCCCGCGTGGCGGCGCTGCATGCTCAACGGCATGGCGCAGGACTATTCGTGGGAGAAGCAGGCGAAGGTGTACGAGGAGCTGTACCGGCGCGCACAGCAGGTGTGATCTGCCCCAAACTGAGCTACGCGTTCGCGCATGCACGTCGTCTTCGTCGAGCCCCGCTTTCCCGCCAACCAGAAGCAGTTCGTGCGCGCGCTGGCCGAGGTCGGCGCGACCATCACCGCGATCGGCGAAGGCAGCAAAGAGTCGCTCGACGACGAGCTGAAGCGCTGGCTCACCCACTACGAGCAGGTGACCAACGTCACCGACGAGGGCCAGCTGCTCACCGCCCTCAAGTTCATTCAGGGCAAGAAGCACGTCGACCGCATCGAGGCGGTGGTCGAGGCGCACATCATGGCGGCCGCCAAGGTGCGCGAGGCGGCCGGCATACCGGGCACCTCGACCCGCACCGCGTGGCTGTGCCGCGACAAGCCGGCGATGAAAGAGGTGCTGCGCAAAGGCGGCGTGTCGTGCGCGCAGTCGACCGCGGTCTCGTCGGCGAAAGAGGTCGAGGCCTTCATCGAGAAGGTCGGCTACCCGGTGATCTTGAAGCCGCGCGACGGCGCCGGCGCGTCAGGCGCGACGCGGGTCGAGAGCGCGGCCGACCTCGCCGCGGCGATGCGCTCGCTGGGGGTCGACCAGGGCCGCTCGGTGGCGGTGGAAGAGTTCATCGAGGGCCACGAGGGCTTCTACGACACGCTGAGCATCAACGGCCGGGTGGCGCACGAGTTCGCCACGCATTACTACCCGAACGTGCTCGAGGCGATGCGCACCAGGTGGATCTCGCCTCAGTTCATCACCACCAACCGCATCGACCAGGTCTCGGCGTACGACGAGGTGAAGGCGATGGGGCGCAAGGTGGTCGAGCTGCTCGGCATCGAGACCTCGGCCACGCACATGGAGTGGTTCTTCGGCGGCAAGGGGCTCAAGTTCTCGGAGATCGGCTGCCGGCCGCCCGGCGTGCGCGCGTGGGACCTGTACAACGTCGGCAACGACATGGACCTGTACCGTGAGTGGGCGATGGCGATCTGCACCGGGCGGCCGAGCCAGAAGCCGTCGCGGCGGCTGGCGACCGGCATCATCGCGCTGCGCCCGACCCAAGACGGCCGCATCACCGGCTACTCGGGGCTCGAAGAGATCGGCCGGCACTACGGCGCGCACATCATCGACGCGCACACGCCGACGCCCGGCACCCCGACGCAGCCGGTGTCGGCGGGCTACATGGCCAACGCCTGGCTGCGCATGAAGCACGACAACTACGACCACCTGCGCGACATGCTCGACGTGGTGGGCCAGACCGTGAAGGTGTGGGCGGCCTGAGCGTGCTTCCCTCGGTGTTGCTGGTGGGCCCGCAGGGCTCTCGCCCCGACCTGGGCGCGGCGATCAAAGAGGTGGGCCTCAAGGGGCCCGTCGCGCTCATCACCGCCGGCTGGCAAGAGCGTGAGAGCGACGACCAGGCGCTCATCGCCGAGCTGGGGGTCGAGGCGGTGAACCTGAAGCTGCACGCGCGCGCCGAACAGCTGTTCGCGGCCGACTCGGAGCTGTCGAAGGCGCACGTCGAGCGCCAGACCCGGCTCAAGCAGCTGCACGACGTCTACCGCATTCGCCTCGATCACGCGTTCGAGTCGGCGCGCGCCATCTCGGTGCGGCAGCTCGACGCGCAGATGCTGAGCGAAGAGCGGCAGGTCTCGGTCGAGGTGCTGCGGTACCTCGATCTCGATCACCTCGAGCGCTCGCGCTCGACGCACCGCGAGTTCGAGCAGCTGTACCAGCCGGCCCGGCGCAAAGAGGTGATGCGCCACCGCGACGAGCTGCGGCGGCTGATCGAGCCCACCACCGCGGTGGTGGTGGCGGGCGGCCACGTGGCGTCGCTGCTCTACCGGCTGAAGCTGTTCGACGTGCTCTCGCTCACCGGCCCGCGCAGCTGGGTGGCGGCGGCGGCGGGCGCGATGGCGCTCACCGAGCGCATCTACCTGTTCCACGACTTCGCGCCGCACGGCACCGGCGTGGCAGAGGTGCTCGACGAGGGCCTGGGCCTGGTCAAAGACCTGGTGGTGCTGCCCGACCCGCGCCACCGCCTGAAGGTCGACGATCGCGAGGGCATCAGCCGGTTCGTGCGGCGGGTCGCGCCGGCCACCTGCACCGCGATGGACGACGGCGCGCGGGTGTTCGTCGAAGACGGCAGGGTCACGCGCGCCAAGGCGCTGCGGCTCGCGCCCGAGGGCGAAGGCCACGTGGGGTGGAAGACATGAGCGCGCCCCGGGCGATCGACACGCTGAAGGCCGGGCCGCACACCACCGAGGCGGTCGACGCCTTTCTGGCGGCCCACAAGTTCCCCCTGGTCGAGGGGCCGGCGATCACCTTCATCTACCGCGGGGTGGCCGAGGCGGTGCACCTGAAGCACTGGGTGTTCGGCCTGCCGTCGTCGCAGTCGCTCGAGCGCGTCGAGGGCACCAACCTCTGGTACCTCACCCTCGAGCTGCCGGCGGCGTCGCGCGTCGAATACAAGCTCGAGGTGGTTCGCGGCGGCCACGGGGAGTGGATGCAGGACCCGCTCAACCCCGCGCAGGCGCGAGACCCCTTCGGGGCCAACTCGGTGGCGCACGGCGAGGGCTATTCGGTGCCCGCGTGGAGCCACCACGACCCCGAGAGCCGCCCCGGCAAGATGGACGAGCTGATCGTCGAGGGGCGCACCTTCGGGCGACGCAGCGTGGGCCTCTACATACCGGCGCGGTTCCGCCGCACGCGGCGCTACCCGCTGCTGATCGTGCACGACGGGCACGACTACATGTCGTACGCGTCGCTGGGGCCGATTCTCGACAACCTGATGCACCGGCTCGAGATCCCCGAGGTCATCGTCTGCCTGACCAGCTCTCCCGACCGCCTGGCCGAGTACGCGAATGATCTGCGCCACGCCATCTGGCTGACCGACGAGCTGGTGCCGACGCTCGAGAAGGCGCTGCCGTTGGATCCCCGGCCCCAGGCGCGCTGCCTGATGGGCGCCAGCTTCGGCGCGGTGGCGGCGCTCTCGACCGCGTGGCGGCGCCCGGGGTTCTACGGGCGGCTGCTGTTGCAGTCGGGGTCGTTCGCGTTCACCGACATCGGGCAGCGCAACCACCGCGGGCCGCTGTTCGACCCGGTGGTGCGCTTCATGAACGAGTTTCGCGCCCGGCCGGTGGCGGTGGCCGAGCGGGTGTTCGTCTCGTGCGGCATGTACGAGTCGCTGATCTACGAGAACCGCTCGCTGGTGCCGATGCTGCGCGGCACGGGCATGGACGTGCGCTTCGTCGAGGCGCGCGACGGCCACAACTGGGAGAACTGGCGCGACCGGCTGCGCGAGGGCCTGTCGTGGCTGTTCCCCGGGCCGTTCTTGATGGTCTACGAGTAGGTGCCCGCGTGAATACTCCTGAGCTGCCGTGGCGACCGATGGTGTCGTCGTCGACGGTGACCGACGCCCTGCACGCCGCGACTCCCCAGCTCGAGGGCAAGTGGCCAGAGTGGCTGAAGGGCACGCTGATGCGCACCGCTCCGGCGGTGTTCGAGCTGGGGCCGTGGCGGGCCGAGCACTGGTTCGACGGGCTGGGCATGATGTTCTGCTTCGACGTCGCGGCAGGCCAGGTGGCGTACCGGCAGCGGCTGCTCGACACCGCGGCCTCACGCGCGGCGCGCAAGGGGCGCGTCGACATGAGCAGCTTCGGCAGCCCCAACCAGCGCGGGTTCTTCAGGCGGCTGTTCGAGCCGATTCCGCGGCAGACCGACAACGCGAACGTGAACACGGTGAAGCTCGGCGACGAGTGGCACGTGTTCACCGAGACGCAGCACCAGCAGATCGTCGACGAGGCCACCCTCGAGACGCTGGGCACGGTGAAGTACGCCGACGATCTGCCGGCCCGCATGACCATGACCGCGCACCCGCACTGGGACTTCGAGAAGAAGCGCGCGGTGAACGTGGGCGCGACGCTGGGCAGAGAGGCGACCGTCTGGGCGTTCGACTACGCGCCGGGCAGGCACGAGCGCCGGGTGTTCGGGAAGTACGCGGCCCTCGAGCTCTCGTACATGCACGCGTTCGCGTTGACCCCGCGCGAGCTGATTGTCATCGGCCACCCGTGGCTGCTCAAGCCGCACCAGCTGCTGTGGTCGAACAAGGGCTTCGGCAAGCACTTCGAGTGGCGGCCCGAGCGCGGCTCGAGGCTCTTGGTGTTCGATCGCGAGAAGGCTGAAGCCGCGCCCCTGGTGTTCGAGACCGAGACCGTCTTCGTGTTTCACGTCGCGAACGCGTTTCACGACGGCGAAGACCGGGTGATCGACGTGCTGTCGTACCCCGACCCGGGCATCGCCGACACGCTGCGCGTGCTGTCGCTGCAGCCCAAGGCGGTGCCGACGACTCCCGCGCTGAAGCGGCTGCGCATCAAGCCAGGGGGCCGCACCTCGGTCGAGACGCTGGCCGAGAAGGCGTTCGAGCTGCCGGCGATCTCGTACCGGCGCATGAACGGGCGGCGGTACCGGTTCTTGTACGGCTCGACCATCGCCGGCGACGGCGAAGAGGTGGTGAAGCTCGACCTCGACTCAGGGGTGCGCAAGACCTTCGGCCGCGCCGACCACGTCTACGGTGAGCCGGTGTTCGTGGCGCGGCCCGGGGCCGAAGCAGAAGACGACGGCGTGGTGCTGGTGGTCGGCTCGTCGCCGGTGCGGTCTGAGCTGACGGTGCTCGACGCTCAGAGCTTCGCGCCGATTGCGCAGGCACGGCTCGAGCTGCCGATTCCGCTCGGGTTCCACGGCAGCTTCGTGGGGCGCTGAGCCGCCGAGGCCTACTCGTGTAGGGTCACGTTCAGCGGGCGGGCGGCGATCTCGAGCATGCTCGGCTGTTCGGCGCTCGCCCCGAACGCCACCACGCTGACGTCTCCGTTGCTCTGCTCGAGCCAAAGCAGGGGGCGCGGGTCGCGCGTGCCGAAACGGCTGTCGAGGAGCGCGTCGTCGGCTTCGACCCACGCCTCGCGATCGAGCTGGGGGCTGGCGAGCACGGCGAGGCTCTGCGTGATGCTCGCGTCGCTCGACCAGCCCGCGCCGGTGAAGGTGGCTCCCGCCGAAGCGGTCAGGGTGAAGGTGGTCGCCCCCGAGGTGGCGGTCACGCTCTTGGCGTCGCCCGACACGGCGAAGCTGAAGACGTCTTTCACTTGCGGTGGGGCTTTGGAGAGCCCGGCGGCGGCGGGGGCGAGGGCCGGCTGCTTGCTCTCACCCAGCTTCACCAGGGCGGCGAAGTCGAGCGGCTCGGCGAGCTGGTGCTCTGCGATGCTCTCGAAGCCGACCAGCGTATCGCCCCAATCGAAGGCTCCATTCTCGACCGGGAGCCGTACCCCATCGGCCAATGCCTCGGGGGCGGCGGTGCCGTCCCAGCCGAGCACTGCGTCGAGGGTCTCGTAGTCCAACCGACCCAGCTCGCGGGCCTGACCGGTGAGCACGTCGTACGCGACGAGGTTGGCATTCAGCTCGTCGCCGCCGTGTACCTGGACCAGGAGCAGCTCATTGCCGGCGCAGAGCTCGGGCTTCGACTCGCCGGTCTCTGCGGCGAAGCGCTCGAGCAGCGCGGTGGCGGCGGCGCCGTGCACGGCCACGCGGTGATCGTAGTACCCGCGCGGGTCGGCCTCGCTGTGGGTCTGGGCTGCGGCAGTCGCGCCACGCAGCCACGCTGCCGGCAGCTCGGCACTCTGCCGGGTGGTGCGCAGGGTCTGCGCCACGCCGGTGGCAAAACCCGTCGCGGCGGTCGGAGCGTCGGCCGGAGCTTTGGCGCCTGCGGTGAACCCCGTCGCCGCTTCACGCGGCCCCTTCGTCGCTTCGTTGGCGACCCCGGCGGCACCGTTCGATTTCGTCGAACCCGGCGAGGGAACCGCGCCGTCCCCACGAGAGGCATTTGCTTCGCGAGCTGCGATCTCTGCGCTTCGGCTGCCAGTGGTCGTGACGGGCTTGGTCATGGGAAAGGCCTTTCGGGTGGTCTGATGCCTTTCTCGACGAGTATCAAAGGCTGAACCCGGGGGCCGAGGCTCACAGGTCGTCGTGAAACCCTGCCGTTTCCGACTTTGAGGTGCCGGCGACCCAACGTGCTACAGGCGCGCGCCCAATGTCTGCCCTGCTCCTGTCGCTCATGCTCACCGCCGCGCCGACCACCGTGCTGATTCGCGTCGACCTGCAAGACGCCCTGCGGCTGCCCTCGGGCACCGAGACGCCGCCGGCCGACCCGCTGGCGCTCTTCATCAAGGCGCCCGCCACCTGGGTGAAGGCCGGCGGCATCACCGACGCCGGCAAGGCCGCCGTGCTCGCGAAGCTCTACGGCGGCGCCAGCTGGATGAACGGCAACAGCGACGGCTCGACCTACGTGGTGAAGTCGTTCAAGTCGAAGGTGGTGACCGAGGCCGAGGTGCCGGCCGACGGCAAGGGCATCTTCTGGTACGAGGTGAAGGGCGACGGCGCGCTCGACAAGCGGGGCCCCGGCTTCAAGGCCCCCCTCGCCCCCAAAGAGCCGGGCTCACTCGTCGATCACGCCGAGCCCGGCAGCGTCTTCAAGCAGGGCCCCAAGCTCGGCGACGCCAAGGCGGCGACCGCGTGGCTCGCGAAGCAGACCGTGCCGGTGAAGCTGCCGGTGACGGTGAAGCGGGGCCAGGTGGGCTTCAGCAGCCACGGGGCCACCTGCGGAGCGCTGACCCTGGAGCTCGACGACACCGCCCTCGGCGTCGCCCTCGCCGACCGGGCCGAGCAGGCGTGCCCGAAGGCCGCGACGTGCGAGCTGTGGCTCATCGGCACCTTCAAGGCCGGCACCCTGTCGGTGACGAAGGTCGCCGGGGCGCCCTCAGCAGGAGAGCGCAAGCTCGGCCTCGCCGACCAGGCGTGGTTCCAGGCGGGCAACTGACGCCCCACCCGACCGCCTGAAGTTCAGCTCTGGGTGATGTCTCTCGAGAAGATCTCGACCATTTCGTCTACGCCCTTGAAGTAGGGGTAGAACTGCACGGCAGCCTCAGGCACCTTCGCCTCGGCCAGCCGCAGGTAGTCGTCGAGCGTGAGCTTGGACTCCAGCGCACTGCGCAGGCCTTCGGCAGAACCACCGGCGTGCCCCACCCGCAGCACGTCTTCGAACGAGATGTTGAGATCGAGATACGTCGCAATCTCGGCGTAAAACCGATCGACATGGCGGGGGTTTAGAACGCCGGCGTCGAAGAGCTTTCCGAGATTCTCTGATGTGCACCAGGCATCGTTCGAACGCAGCCGGTTGTAACCGCTACGCAAGTGCCAGCCGTACGAGTCAGAGAAGTGCCCAAAGTGGGCGTGCTTCTTCATCGCGACGTAGAGCCTCGCCGGCAGCTGCTGCTGCTTCAGGTCGTTGACGACGTAGGCGCTGTAGTTGGCGCCGCTCAGCACGATCGCGTCCGAGACCGATGCCCCCGCCAGGATGTAGCTCTTCAAGTCATCGGGCTTGAACTTCGCCTGGTACGCCTCGAGCTGTTGGGCGACCGGCACGTAGGCGCGGTGGTACTTGAGCATCGAGCGAACCGGCAGCCCCGCCTCGAGCGCCTGCAGCACCAACTCAGCCGTGTTCTCAGGCCCGGCAGGAGCGCCGCCCCTGAAGACTTCAGGAGGCGGCTTGGTGAGCATCTCCTTCAACGTCTTCGGATCGAGGCCGACCTTGGCCGCCCGCGCCATCTGGCCATCGTCGAGGCCCAGCTTGGTGAAGCTCTTGAGGTGCGCGGGCGACAGGGCCGAGCCCTCGCTCGCTTTGGCTCTCGGGACGATGTCATCGACGATCACCTCTACGCCGTCCGGAGTCGAAGTCGGAGCCGGAACCTGCGCTTCGACCAACTTCGCCTGTTGCGAGAGCAGCAGTTCTTCCTGTGAACGAATGTACCTGAGGAGCGCGGGGGGCTCGGAGAAGCTGCCCGCGTCGTCCTCGATGCGACGGCGCAGGACCTCGAGCTCGCTGGCGTTCAGCGCGCCCTGCTTTGAAAGGCTCTCGGGCGGCAGCGTCTGGGCCAACACCTTTGCGAACTGCGCCCGATCGGGACCATCGCCAGGTGCGAACTTCAGAAAGCGCACGGCAGAGACAGTGGGGGCGAGGGAGGGCATCTCCAACTATCGCGACGGCGCGCGCTCGGATTTTCGACCGAACGGCATAGAAAGACTACATCTCACCACATTCCGGAGACCTGAGCGGCCAGGTTCGGCAAGGAGAACCCTCGCGGCGGCCACGACCCCGCCCCGTTCCGGTCGCGCGAAGAGTGGTGTACGAGGGCGCGCAACATGGCCGACACCACTCGAAGAATCGGGCTCTCGCTGGGCGCCGATATCTGCTGGCCCATCTGCTACGAAGAGATCGTCAAGAAGCTCGACCTGAAGATCCCGCACCAAGGCGACACCGTGCGCATCGAGGTCGAGCGGCTGAGCATCGAGCCGTTCGATCTGCGCCAGCCGTGCAAGTACGACGTGGTGCTCGACCGGCTCACGCACTGGTACCACACCAGCCGGGAGTGGATAAAGAAGGCCATCTTGATGGACGGGCTGTACGTGCTCAACAACCCGTGGTCGGTGCAGTCGAACGAGAAGCACACCAGCTACTGCGCGATGACGCAGCTGGGCATGCCGATACCCGAGACGTGGATGATTCCGCCCAAGGAGTACGCGGACGATCTCACCGACATCAAGCCCACGCTCAAGCAGTACGCCAAGCTGTTCGACCTCGGCGCGATCGGCAAGAAGCTCGGCTACCCGCTGTTCATGAAGCCGTACGACGGCGGCGGGTGGAAGGGCGTCTCGCGCATCGACGACGAGAAGAAGCTGCGCCAGGCGTACGAAGAGAGCGGCAAGCTGGTGATGCACCTGCAGAAGGCGGTCGACCCGTTCGACTGCTTCATTCGCTGCATCGGGCTGGGGCCGCAGACCACCATCGTGCGCTACGACCCCACCGCGCCGCTGCACGACCGCTACACGATGGATCAGCAGAAGAGCTTCGTGAACGACGACGAGGCACAGCTGCTGCGCGACACCACGCTCACCATCAACGCGTTCTTCGGGTGGGACTTCAACTCGTGCGAGGCGCTGCGCAAGAACGGCACCTGGTACCCCATCGACTTCGCGAACCCCTGCCCCGACTCGCAGGTGACCAGCCTGCACTACCACTTCCCCTGGCTGGTGAAGGCCAACATCCGCTGGTCGATCTTCTGCGCGGTGACCAAGAAGAAGTTTCGCAAGAACCTCGACTGGGCGCCGTTCTACGAGATCGCCGCCGAGAAGAACGTGCCGTACCGCGAGAAGCTGCGCGCCTACGCCAAGATCGCCGCCGAGCGCTTCGAGACCGCGCGCTTCGAAGAGTTCTGCGCCACGCACCTCAAGAACCTCGACGAGGTGGCGCACGAGTTCTTCGCCACCCCGGTGGCGCGCGAGGCGGTGAAGAAGAAGACCGCCGCGCTGTTCCCCGCGCACGAGGTCGAGCCGTTCACCGACCTGTTCTTCAAGCGCATTCAGAAGTGGCGCGCCGAGGCGCGGGCGTGAAGGCCACCGAGCGTTGGTATTCAGAGCGCCTCAAGCGCGAGGTGACGCTGTGCCGCTGGGGCACCCTGGGGCAGCCGGTGCTGCTGTTCCCCACCGCGGGCGGAGACGCCGAAGAGATCGAGCGCTGGCAGATGATCGACGTGCTCAAGCCGTTGATCGACGCCGGGCGCATCAAGGTCTACTCGTGCGACAGCGTGGCCGGCCGCGCGCTGGTCGAGCGCGAGGGCGGCCCGCGCCACCGCATGTGGCTGCAGAACGAGTTTCACCAGTACGTGCGCCACGAGGTGGTGCCGGCGGTTCGCAAAGACTGCAAGACGCCCGACATCGAGCTGTGGTCGGCGGGCATGTCGTTCGGAGCGTTTCACGCGGTGGCGGTGCTGTGCCGCTTCCCCGACGTGTTCAGCAAGGCCATCGGCATCAGCGGCACCTACGACCTGAAGCGCTTCTACGAGGGCGCCACGCCGCACGACTTCGACGAGTACTACTTCGTTTCGAACCCGCTCGAGTTCGTGCCCACCCTCGCCGGCCGGCACCTCGACGTGCTGCGCACCCGCTTCGTGCTGATGCCGTCGGGCGAAGGGCGCGCCGAAGACATCTCCGAGTCGTGGCGCATGGCGAACGCGCTGGGCCGCATGGGCGTGCCGAACCGCGTCGACTCGTGGGGCAAAGAGTGGCCCCACGACTGGATGACCTGGCGCAAGATGCTGCCGCAGATTCTGACCGAGTGGACCGGGGGGAAGAAATGAGTGCCGAGACCAGAGATCACAAGACCGTCGCCAAGCTGGACGATGGGCAGGCGCGCCGCGAGTTCATGGCGGGCATACTCACCGACCTCGACGTGCTCGAGCGGATGATCGCCGAGAACCGCTTCGAGTCCGGCGTGCGCCGCATCGGCGCCGAGCAGGAGATGTTTCTCATCGACCGGGCGTGGAGCGCCACCAAGGGCTCGCTCAAGATGCTCGAGAAGCTCAAAGACCCGCACTTCACCACCGAGCTGGGGCTGTTTCAGCTCGAGGCGAACTGCGACCCGCAGCCGTTCGGCGGCGACGGCTTGTCGAAGATGGAGCAGCAGCTCGACGCGCTGATGGAGAAGGTGCGCGTGGCGGGCGAAGAGCTGGGCATCGAGGCGGTGCTGATGGGCATTCTGCCCACCCTGCGCAAGTCGGACCTGGGGCAAGACGGCATGGTGCCCAGCGAGCGGTACCTCACCATGAGCAAGGTGATCGCCGAGCTGCGCGGCGGCAAGTTCGACTTCTCGATCAAGGGGCTCGACGAGCTGATCATTCAGCACGACTCGGTGATGCTCGAGGCGTGCAACTCGAGCTTCCAGGTGCATCTGCAGGTCGAGCCGAAAGAGTTCGCGCGGCTCTACAACCTGGCGCAGCTCTTGGCCGGGCCGATGATGGCGATCTCGGCGAACTCTCCGCTGCTGTTCGGCAAGCGGCTGTGGGCCGAGACCCGCATCGCGCTGTTCCGCCAGGCCGTCGATGACCGCACCCAGCGCACCCACGTGCGCGAGCGCGAGGCGCGGGTGAGCTTCGGCACCCGCTGGGTGAAGAGCTCGGTGACCGAGATCTACCGTGAAGACATCGCCCGCTTCCGCACCCTGGTGGGCGCGGCGCCCGACGAAGACCCGCGCGCGGTGTTCGACCGCGGCGAGGTGCCGAACCTCAAGGCGCTGCGCCTGCACAACGGCACCATCTACCGGTGGAACCGGCCCTGCTACGGGGTGGCCAACGGCAAGGCGCACCTGCGCATCGAGAACCGGGTGATGCCGGCCGGCCCGTCGGTGCTCGACGAGGTGTCGAACGCCGCGTTCTGGTTCGGGCTGATGGCCGAGCTGGGCGAGAAGGACCTCGGCATTCCCGCTCGCATGGAGTTCGACCAGGCCGGCGCGAACTTCTACGCCGCCGCGCGCGAAGGGCTGGGCGCGCACTTCAACTGGCTCGACGGCCGCGACGTGGCGGCCGCTCCGCTGGTGCTCGACGAGCTGCTGCCGAAGGCCGAGGCGGGCCTCAAGCGGCAGAAGGTCGACGACGCCGACATCAAGCGGTACCTCGGCGTCATCGACGCGCGCTGCCGCTCGGCGCGAACCGGCACCCGGTGGCTGCTGTCGTCGTGGAACTCGCTCAAAGACAAGGCCACCGCCGGCGAGCGCGCCAACGCGCTGGTCGCGGCGACGGTGCAGCGCCAGCGCAGCGGCCGCCCGGTGCACGAGTGGGAGCGCGCCCGCCTCGACGAGGCCGACGCCTCGCGCCACAACTACCAGCGCGTCGACCAGTACATGTCGACCGACCTGTTCACCGTGCACGCCGATGACCCGGTGCAGATGGTGGCCATCTTGATGGACTGGGAGCGCATTCGGCACGTGCCGGTCGAAGACCACCAGCACGGGCTCATCGGGCTGGTCAGCTACCGGGCGCTCTTGCGCTTCATGCTCAAGGGCGGGTCGGTGAAGACGACTCCGGTCTCGCAGCTGATGCGCACCGAGGTGACCACCGTCTCGGTCGATACGCCGACGACTGAGGCCATCGCGCTGATGCAGCGCAACCGCATCGCCTGTCTGCCGGTGGTGCAGGACGGCAAGCTGGTCGGGCTCGTCACCGAGCAAGACTTCATGGGCATCGCTTCGAAGCTGCTCACCAAGTCGCTGGGCGGGTAGCTGGCTCGGGCTCGGGCGTGGGCTCGGGCTTCGGGCGCTCTTTTTAGAGGCCGTTCACGTTCACGTTCACGTTCACGTTCACGTTCACGTTCACGTGGGCCGGTGGCCTGACGCGCGTCGTTCAGCGCGGGTAGCCGCGCCACATCCACTCCATCGTGGTCGGCAGGGTGGCGCGCACTGCGGCGATGTCGCAGTGGCCGGCGCCTTTCACGAACACGAAGCGGTAGTGGTAGCCCTTGGCCTTTAGGGCGGCGGCGGTGCGCTGGTTCGCCAGCACCCAGTTGTGGTGGCCGCTCTCGGGCTGGGTGTAGCCGTTGTCCATCTCGCCCACTTCGAGGAACACCCGCAGCGGCCTGGCCGGGGCGTTGGCGATGAGCGAGAGCCCCGAGTGGTACTCCCACGCGCCGAAGGGGTACTGCGCCTCTTCGGGTGCGTCGTCGTCTTGCTGGTCTACGAAGGTGCCCGAGTACGTGACGATGCGGTGGTACCGGTTGGGGGTGAACCAGCCCTGGGTCAGCGAAGCCGCGCCGCCCGAGCTGCAGCCGTAGGTGCCGCGGCCCTCGGGGTCGGAGGTGAGCTTCAGGTTCGGGTAGGCCGTCTTCAGCGCCGGGTCGGCCAGCACCGCGGGCAGCACCTCGGTGTCGACGAAGCGCGAGTACCGGTCGGACAGGGTGTCGTACTCGAGCCCGCGCTCGCTGCCCTTGCTGTCGCCGCCGCCGTTGGCGATGAAGATGACGATCAGCCGGGGCAACCTGCCCGTGGGAATCAGGTTGTCGACGGTGTTCTTGAGCTCGGCCTGGTTGGTGGCGTCTTGCACCACCATGAACGGCGCCTCGGTGCCGTCGACGTACTGGTTCGGCACGTAGACGATGACGTTGCGGGTGAACGCGTGCTGGTTCGCCGGCAGCAGCGTCGAGGTGGTGCCGGGGAAGAGCGCGCTGTTCGTCGAATTCATGGTGAAGGTGAACGCGCGGCCGTGCGGAACGCTCTTCACCGTGGTGTCCGCGTCGGCCGCCGGGTTGGGGCCGATGGTGAAGTCGCCGTCGCCGGCGGTGCCCGCGTCGTAGACGTGCCCGGCGTCGACTCCGGCGTCGCGCGGGCCCGCATCAGGGGTGCCGGCATCGACGCCCGCGTCTCGAGCCCCGCCTGCCGCTCCGCCGCCCGCGCCTGCCGTGGCGCCGCCACCCTGCCCACCGGATTCGGAGCCTCCGGCCACGCTCCCACCCGCGTCACCGCCCGCTGCCGCGCCGCCCGCCGTGCTGCCGCCGGCGCCGCCCCCTGCGGTGGCGCTGCCTCCACCCTCGCCCCCTGGCTCGGGAGCCGGTGAGCATGCGGCCAGCAGCAGCGTGAGCAGCAGGCGCATCGTGGGGGAGCTCATCAGGTACTCGCTTTTGAAGTGAGACACCGGTGACCCTAGCTCTGCAGACGACCGATTGTCCGACGTCACCCGCCATGGCAAGTTGCCTTCGTGCCCCGCATCAAAGGCAGTTTTTTCGTCATCGCCCGGCCCGAGCAGAAGGCCTACGAGTACGTCATCGTCAACGAGGGCGACGTGCCGCTCACCGCCACCCACAACGTGCAGCGCGCGCGTGGGCAGGGCGGGGTCGACAGCGACGACTACGGCAACTTCGGCCACGGCATGCGCGTCTCGCCGGGCAAGGCCAGCCGGCAGCTGTTCCCCCACCAGCAGCTCTACAAGGGCGGCACGCCGATCGACGAGGGGTCGATCTTCCGCGCCGGCATTCGCGATCACCTCTACCAAGAGATACCGCTGCCTGCGATGCGCGAGGGCGAGTTCGTGCGCATCGAGTTCGACGGCGATGCGCCGAACGACGAGGTGGTCTGGTACGGCGCCAAGCAGGGCGACGCGTACCAGATGGAAGCCGCGGCGAACCACACCGCGAGCTACCGGGTGGCCAGCAACCACGTCGACGCCGACGACAGCGCCAATGCGCTGGCCGAGCTCGACGAGATGCTCTACGGCATCGCGCAGGAGGGGCCGAAGGTGGCGGGTGAAGCGACGGTCACGCCGTGCTTCAACCCGGCGGGAGCGCTCACCCACTGGGAGGTCTCGTTCGAGAACCAGGGCAAGAAGAAGAACGAAGAGGGCGCGTTCATCGGCACGGTGGCCTTCGCCGCCGCCGAGGGCAAGAACGCGGGCCTCGGCCTCGAGTCGATGCCCTGCCCCGAGACCGGCTCGAAGGCAGTGCAGCGCATCGAAGCCAACGGCAACTATGGGGTAGCCGCGGTGCCGGGGGCGACGCTTCGCCTCGGGGTGCGCGGGCTGTCGAGCTACGAGGTGCAGCTGCCCGACCGCGAGCCGACCGTGGTGCCGCTGCGCAGCTTCCGCCGCGGCGCGGCCGCCACCCAGGACGACTGGTTCGATCTCGAGGAAGTGAAGAAGAAGCGCCAGGAGAAGATGAACGCCGTGCAGTTCTTCGTGAAGGGCAAGCCGCTCAACGCTGAGCTCAAGCCCATCACCTACCGCGGCGCCGAGGCACTGGCCGAGAGCGACTACACGCCTCCGTCGATCAAGGTGCAGCACCTCGCCGAAGGCCCCGGTGGCGTGCCGGGGTGGAAGGTGAGCGTCACGAACCACCTGGTGGCGGCTTTTCCACCCGACTTCGAGCGCACCTTCCCTCCCGACTTCGTCGACGAAGACCTGCGCGACCAGTCGCTGGCCTCTCAGCCGATGGGCTTCGTGGCCACGCTGCGCCTGGGCGAAGGCGGCATCAACAAAGAGCAGATGTACACCAAGGCGTTCAAGCAGCCGGGCGAGGAGCGCACCTGGTTCATTCCCGAGGGGATGGTGGCGACTGCCGCCGACGGGCGGGAGACCCCTGCCGCCGCCGGCCAGACGCTCACCGTGGGCACCCGCGGCATGGGCGTCTACGTGCGCCTCGAGCTGCCCGAGGCCGGCAAAGAGGTCGAGGCGAGCAGAGACCAGCCCGACCTCTACGCCCTGCGCCCCGACCAGGTGGCGCACAGCCACCTGACCCACGTGTTCTTCGAAGACCTGCGCGACGTCGCCGACCCCGACTTCGACGCCAAAGCAGACCCCGAAGTCGACGAGCCCGACGCCGACTAAAAGCGCTTCAGCCGCGCGCCACTTCGTCGGCGGCGTCGAGCACCTCGCAGAACAGATCGTACCGGCCGTAGCCGACGAAGCGATCGAGCCGCACCTGGCGGTCACACACCTGGGCGGTGCCCCAGAACTTCGCCCGCATCAGTGCGTCTTGAATGCGGGTGCTCATCGCCGAGCGCACTTCGTCGAGGCTCTTGCCCCACAGGTTGAAGCGCAGGGCGCTCGCCGCGCGCGCCTGGTTGAACCTCTTCACGCCGGTCGAGGCGCGGGCGAGGCGCGCCATCGCCAGAATCAGCACCATGCCGGGCAGCATCACCACCCACACGCCGAGCAGCATGAAGAACCACAGCAGCACGACCGTGATCTTCGGCCCCGAGGTGAAGTTCTTGTACAGGCTCCACGGCAGGTTCGGAGTGAGCACCGCCTCACCGCTGTCGGCCACGCCGCTCACCCGCGCCACGCCCGCCAGCCCGCCGCTGCGGTAGCCCACCACCCGCTGCAGCTGCAGCTCGACCGTCGCTGCGCCGACCTGCTTGGTGCCGGTCACCAGCGGAGTGCGGGTGTTGATGATCAGGCCCGGCATGAACGGCGGCGGCAGCGCGTCGCTCTGGACGATCTGATAGCCGCGCTCTTTCAGCATGTCCTGGTAGGTGTCGATCGCCATCTCTCACTCGGCGTACATCTGAATGTGCCGCGCCGCCGCGAACGCCAGGTCGTAGGTGGTCTGCCAGTCGGGGTGGCGCAGCATGATGTGACCGTCCGAGAGCAGCGTCTTCTTCCAGTCGCGGCGGGGGGTGCCGGGGCGCAAGAGCCGCTCTTCGACCACGTGCTGGCCGTAGGCGCGCATGAACTCGCCCAGGCCGTCGATGCGGGTGATGCGCCCGCGGCCCTTGGCGCGCTTGAAGATGATCGCCGCGTTGTACTTGCGGGCAGTCGGCGCCTCGAACCGGTGGTGCACCACCGCGCGCGCCCACTCGCGAAAGAGGTCGATGTCGCCGGTGTAGTTCATCTGATCGACCAGGCACGCGCCGCCGGGGCGGCAGCCGATCTCTCCGAACACCGCCTCACCGTCCGGTTTGCGAAACCACTCCATGTGGGTGAACCCGTCGCCCATGCCCAGCGCGCCGAGCACGTTCTTGCCCAGGGTGATGCCCGCCTGCAGCTTCGCCTGCTCCATGTCGCGCACCGTGATGATCACCGGGCTCACCCACTCTTCCGAGCGGGCGACCAGCGGGGGCGGCAGGTACTGGGCGACGTTCATGTACGCCGGCTTGCCGCCGATGCAGACCGTGTCGAAGGTGAACTCTTCGCCCGAGATGAACTCTTCACAGCTGCACTCGGACACGTGCTGCATCTTGGCGAGCGTCTGCTCGAGCTCTTTGGCGTCGTTGACCCGGTAGGTGTCGGCGCTGCCGGCGCCGGAGATCGGCTTGAGCACCAGCGGGTAGCCGATCTTCTCGGCGGCGGCGCGAACCTCGGCGACCGTGCGCACCCGCTGCGAGCGCGGCGTGCGCAGGCCGGCCTTCTGCACCCGCTCTTTCATCAGCTGCTTGTCGCGAAAGCCGCGCACCGTGTCAGGGCTCATGCCCCCCAGGCCGAGCTTCTCGCGCAGGCGGGCGGCGGTCTCGACCATGACCTCCCAGTTGGCGAGCACCCGGTCGACCTCGCGGCCGCGCAGCCAGGCGGTGACCTTCGAGACCACGTCGGCTTCGTCGAGCAGCCGCGGCACCTGCAGGTAGTCGGTGAGGTGCTGCTTGAGCGAGGCGGGCAGCGCCGCGGCGGGCTGGTCTCCGACTCCGTAGACCTCGGCGCCGACCTCGGCCAGACCGCGGGTGTACTGCTGCATCTCCGGTGGGTAGCTGCAGGCGAGAAACACGACCTTCATGCGCGCGATGGTACAGGCGATGGCGCAGGTGGCGCGAAGTCTTTCCTCGAGCCGTCAGGGCACGCACAGCGAGCCGGCGACGCAGCCCACCGACGAATCACAGGTCGCGCTCGCGCACTCGCCGTCGTCGCTGCAGTGCTCGCCGTTCGCCTTCTTCGCCACGCACGAGGTCGCGTAGCAGTAGAGGCCGGGGGCGCACCCCGAGCGAAAGTCGCACGACTCGCCCGGGCCCGGGCTCGGCGCGCAGCGGGCGGGCGAGAGCGAGCGGTCGCAGTAGTACGAGTCGGTGCACTCGAAGTCGACGAAGCCGTCGCAGCCGGCGTCGGGTGACAGGCGGGGCGCGCACTTGTAGCCGCTCTGATCGCAATAGAGCCCCGCGGCGCAGTGCTCGCGCGACGAGCCCGACGAGCAGCTCTCGCCCGCTTGCAGGTCGGGCGCGCAGACGTCGCGGGTGGTGCACCAGTAGCCGCTCGGGCACGGCAGGTCGTAGGTGTCGCACGCCATGCCGGCGAGGCTCGGCTTGCAGGTGCCCTGTACGCAGCTCGAGCCCGCCTTGCACTGCCGCGCCTCGCTGCAGCCCTGGCCGTCGGGCTTCTTCGCGACGCACAGCGAGCTCTCGCAGTAGCCGTCGAGGCACTGGTCGTCGCTGCTGCACATCGCGCCGCTCATCGCGCGCGCCTTGCACTGCAGCTTGTCGGAGAGATCGCAGTACGAGGTCTGATCGCAGACTCGGAAGAACGCGCACTGCTCGCCGGGCTTGCCGGGGCGGCAGGCGAGGTTGATGAGCGTGCACTTGCTGTCGATGCACACGTAGGGCTGCAGGCAGGTGTCGAGGCCGGTGCAGCTGGCCCCGGGCTGGCCGCGCGCCTGGCAGGTGCCGCTGAGGCAGAACGCGTCGAAGGTGCAGTCGCCGTTGGTCGTGCACGCGCCGCCCGGCCCCTTGGGCGTCACGCAGACGTCGTCGGGGCTGCAGTTCTCGGACAGGCAGTCGTGGTCGGTGTCGCAGCCCTGCCCGTCGGGGCGCTTGCTGCGGCACTCGGACGAGCCGAAGTCGCAGAAGCCGCCGTCGCACTGGGCGTCGCTGGTGCAGCGGTCGGCGCAGAGGCGCGCGAACGAGCAGTAGCGGGTGGTGCACTCGGCGTCCTGGGTGCAGCTCTCTCCGCGGGCGCGGGCCTGGTCGCAGTGGTTCTGGCCGTTGCAGTACAGGCTCGCGCAGTGGGCGCTGTTCGACGAGCAGCCGCCGTCGAGCGGTGCGCCGCAGATCGAGGTGGGCTGATCGCAGTACGCGTAGAGGCACTGGGCGTCGTCGGTGCAGGGGCCGCCGTTCGCGACCGAGACGGTGCAGGTGCCGTTGCTGCCGCAGTAGTTGCCCGACCGGCAGTCGTTCTGCGCGGTGCACGGGTCGCCGGGCTTGCCTCCGTCGTCGCACTCGAAGGTGCGGTAGTTGCAGAACCCCGAGAGGCACTGCGCGGTGCCGTTGCACATGAAGCCCGCGGGGTGCGGCGCGCGGCAGAACGAGGCGCCGGCGTCGGGCTGGTATTCGCAGTTGAGCGACTCGACACACCCGAAGCTGCCGCAGGCCTGGCCTTCGGTTCGCAGCGGGGTGCAGGTGCGGCAGGTGGCCAGGCCCGCGTCGGCGTCGTAGCGCGACTGCGGGCAGAAGAGGTCTTTCGCGCAGGTGTCGCCGTTGCAGGCCTCGCCGGCCTTCTTGGGGCCGTCGGTGCCGTCGCCGGTGGCGATGAGCAGCACTCCGTCGCAGGGGGTGCCGGCCATCGACCCCTTGAACACCGCGCAGGTGGCCTGGTCGAGCCACTGCGAACAGGCGGCCTGCTTCTGCGCGTCGTTCTGGGGAATCGACTGTTTGATGGTGGTGCCGTCGTAGCGGCAGGTCAGGGCCCAGCACAGAATGTCGGTGCACTCGGCGCGGCTGGTGTACGCGATGGGGTACGGCGACACGTCTTTGCAGCGGTCGAGCACGCCGCACATCGAGGCGAGTATTGGTGAGAAGTCACCGCAGAGCATGCCCGAGCCGGGTACCGGTTCGTTCTTCGAGCCGCAGTTACACGAGACCACGCACAGCGCAGCAGCCACCACCAGGAGCGGGCGCATGAGGTGCCCGCCATCGTAGCCGAGGTCGCTTCTTCAGGCTGCTGCTTCCCAGGTGGGCAGACGCATCCACTCGCCGATGCGGCGAATGAAGCTGCTGCCGAAGGGCTTGAGCTCGAAGTCGGTGGCACCGAGGGCGAGGCAGAAGTCGCGCGACGAGTCGTCGCCCGAGAGCACCACCACGGGAATGTCGGCGAGGCGCGGGTGACGGCGCAGCGCTCCGAGCAGAATGCGGCCGTCGATGCGCTGGTTCATGTCGAGGATGATCAGCGTCGGGTGGTGCTCTTCGGCGAGCGCCACCACGTTCGACTGGAGATCGGGGATGACCGCGAAGCCGCCGGCGAGCGCGAGGCGGCTCAGCACCGACACCAGCTTGGGGTCGTCGTCAGAGATGAGAATGGTGCGCTGGGCCATGTGAGAGCGTTGAGCAAGGTGCGTGCCCGCGCTTTCTGCAGTGGGAACGCAGAGGCGTTTCGGTCGCCGCAGACTTCTCGGGGTCGGTGCGAACCCGGCGCCGGTGTGGGCACTTCAGCGCCGCGCGCCACCGGCATCGGGCGAGGTGGCGTCGAGCGCCGCGTCGTACGGGCGCACCGTGACGCGCAGCTGGGGGTTGCCGAGCTGCAGGCGCGTGGGCTCGACGGTGCGCCAGTTGCCCTTCACCTCGACCCGGTAGAGCGGGTCGAAGGAGCCGAGCCTGGCGGGGAGCAGCACCGCGATGGCGTCGGAGTCGGTCGTCGAGGTGACCGGCACGTCTTCCTCACCCGCCACCTCGGGAACCAGCATCACCGTCACCCCGGGCAACAGCGTCGAGTGCGGGTCGGCGAGCTGCACGCGTGGGCCGGGCGTGCCGCGGAAGTTGAGAGTCACCCCGTGCTCGATGTCTGCCTTCACGTCGATGGGCGCCCAGGCCTCGTAGAGGGTGGCGCCGTTGACCGCGCGAGCGCGAAGCTCGTGGTGACCGGGGGCGAAATCGACCGGCTTGCCGTCGAGGCGCAGCTCTTCGGTCGCGCCGAGCTGCGTGTACTGGATGAAGACCGGGTCGAAGTCTTTCTGCCGATAGCGAAAGGTGACGCGCCCCGACTCGGTGAGGATGCGCAGCTTCGCAAGTGTGGTCGGAGCCTTCACCGCCAACGGGAGCGACTTCTTTCCACCGTACGCAGCGAACAGGGTGACCGCGTCGCCCTCGACCTCGAGCGAGAAGGCGCCGCCCACGTCCGAGCGGGTGCGCCTGGCGCGGTAGAGCCGCTCGATGGTGCCGACCTCGGCGCCGACCAGGGGTTGCCCACGCCCGTCGACCACCGTGCCGCTCACGGTGTGCCGCTCGGGTGACGGCAGCAGGCGCACCTCGAGCGTCTGGGTGGTCGGCTCGATCACCACCACCTCCGGCGAAAAGCGCAGCCGGTCGTACTCGTGGTTCAGCCGGTACGTGCCGGGCTCGAGCGTGACGCGGGCAAAGCCCATCACGTCGGTGGTGGCGTAGCGAATCTCGCCACGGCGCCGGCCGGTCGCGCCGACCCCGATGAAGGGCACGGTGCAGCCCGCCTCGTGACCCTGCTTGCCGACGACCTCGAGCCGCACCTCGACCGTGGTCACAGTCCCGGCATCGAGCCCAGCAGCGACCTCGACTCGAGGTCGAAGGGGGGCTGGCTCGGGCTCGAGAGCAGCCGTCGGGGCCGCAGTCTCGGTGGGCGGGGGCGCCGCAACCATCGGCGCTGGCACGGCTGGCGAAAGGCTCCACGCGATCGCTCCGCCGAGCACCAGCAGCGCCAGCGCGATCGCGACCCACCGCACGGCGGGCGAGCGTAGCCGTAGGCCGCGAAAAAAAACGCCCCGCCGCATGTCGATCTACGGGCCCGGGCTTCGACGTGCCCTTAGAACCGCAGTGACGCGGCCCTTCAAGAAAGGCACCCCATGGGCACCCTCTCGGTCACCTCCTTCATCTCTCTCGATGGCGTGATGCAGGCGCCCGGCCTGCCCGACGAAGACCGCAGCAACGGCTTCACCCACGGCGGGTGGCTGGTGCCGTACATGGACGAGGCGTTCGGGTCGTTCATGGCCGGCATCTTCGAGAACCCCGCGGCGTTTCTGCTCGGCCGCAAGACCTACGACATCTTCGCTTCGTACTGGCCGAAGGTGACCCAGGGCGAAGATGTGCACGTCGCCAAGAAGCTCAACGGCCTTCACAAGTACGTGGTCACCAGCCACTCAGGCACCAGCTGGGGCCCGGTGACTCCGCTCGGCGCCGACCTGGAGGCCGAGATCAGCAAGGTGAAGTCGAAGCACACCGGAGAGATTCAGGTGCACGGCAGCGCGCAGCTGGCGCGGTCGCTGCTCGGCGCCGGCCTGGTCGACAAGCTCAACCTGGTGATCGCCCCGGTGCTGCTGGGCGCCGGCAAGCGGCTCTTCGGCACCGACGGCTCGAGCGGGTGAACGCTGATTCGCTCGCAGAAGAGCAGCAGCGGACTGCTGCTCAACCAGCTCACCTACGCGGGTGAGGTGAAACACGGCGCGGTGCCCGATGCGAAGTGACACAGTGCCGCCCATGAAACCGTCCGTGTTCGCAGACCTCAGCCTGGCAGCTGCCCGCGAACGCGCGGCGGGGAAGCTCTTGCTCATCGACTTCACCGCCAGCTGGTGCGGGCCGTGCAAGCAGATGGACCAGGTGACCTGGGTCGACCCCAGCGTGATCTCCTGGTTGAACGAGCACGCGGTGGCGCTGCAGCTCGACGTCGACACCGACGCCGACTCGAAGCAGTTCGACGTGCGCGCCATGCCGACGGTGGCGGTGCTCAAAGACGGCAGAGAGCTCGACCGCATCGTCGGCTACCGGCCGCCTCAGCAGCTCTTGGGCTGGCTCACCGGCCTGCTCGACGGCAAGACCGAGCTCGACGACGCCCGCGAGCGCGCCACCGGCAACAACATCAACGCGCGCTTCGAGCTCGCCCGCTCGCTCAGCCTGCGCGGCGCGCTCGACGAGGCCGCCGAGCAGCTGATCTGGCTGTGGAAGAACGCGCTCGCCATCGACCCGGCCTGGGTCGGCGTGCGTCACTCGTTTCTCATCGCCGCGATGCAAGAGGTGATGCAGTCGCCCAAGGCCCGCGCGATGATCGCCGCGGTGCGCGACGCCGAGCCGCGCGGCAGCAAAGACTGGTCGAGCCTCTGCGTGGCACTGAGCGAGCGCGGCGAGCTGGTGAAGTGGTTCGACGAGTCGAAGGCGGCGGGCCGCGAGGTCGAGACCACCCGCGAGCTCGAGCACGTGCTCAAAGAGCACGGCCGGTGGAAGGACCTCGGCGAGCTGTTGGTGAACCCGCTGCCGCAGGTGATCGAGGCGTTCGGCAAGCTGAACCAGCTCGACGGAATTCCTCCCGCGCAGCGTGACGCGGTGCGAACGCACCTCGTCCAGCGCCTGCTCACCGACGCCAAAGAGGTCGAGAAGGCGCTGCGGGCCGCCGGCCGCCACGCCGAGGCCGACGCCGTCGAAGAAGAGATTCGCGAGCACACCTGACGCACTCGCGCGCGCCCCGATGCTATGAGCGCGGCCATGCGCAACGTCATCTTCGTGGCCCCCTTCCCGCTCGAGGCGACGATGCGGTTCGCGCGCGCCGCCGCCGGCCTCGCCGACGTGCGGCTGTTGGGCATCGTGCAGGAAGCACCCAAGGGCAACGACGCGCGCCTCTACGGCGACCTGGTCACGGTGCGCGACGGCCTCGACACCCGGCAGCTGATCGAGGCCGGCAAGCTGCTCGAGCAGCGCTACGGAAAAATTCACCGGGTGATCGGCATTCTCGAGCCGCTGCAGACCCAGCTCGGAGCGCTGCGCACCGCGCTCGGAGTCACCGGCACCGACGCTGGCACCGCCGAGCTGTTTCGCGACAAGGCGCGCATGAAAGACGAGCTGCGCCGCCACGGGCTGCCGTGCGCGAAGCACCAGCTGCTGCGCGGGTTCGCCGACGCCCAGGCATTCGCGAAAGAGGTCGGCTTCCCCATCGTGATCAAGCCGCCCGCGGGCATGGGCTGCAAGGCGACCTGGCGGGTGAAGTCGCTCGACGAACTGCGCGATGCGTGCACCGCGATCGGCGCGTCGCCCGAGAACCCCGCGCTGGCCGAAGAGTTCATGCGCGGCCACGAGCACAGCTTCGACACCATCACCATCGGTGGCCAGGTGCGCTTTCAGACCGTGTCGCGCTACTACCCCACCCCGCTCGAGGTGATGGAGACCCCGTGGATTCAGTGGGTCGTGGTGCTGCCCCGGGTCATCTCGGGCCCCGAGTACACCGACGCGCGCGAGCTCGGCGTGAAGGTGGTCAAGGCGCTCGGCCTGCAGACCGGCTTCACCCACATGGAGTGGTTTCGCCGCCACGACGGCACGCTGGCCATCGGAGAGATCGCCGCGCGCCCGCCGGGCGCCCACTTCGTGCTCGCCAACTCGTACGCCCACGACACCGACATGTACCGGGCGTGGGCGCGCGCCACCGTCGACGAGGCGTTCGACGGCCCCTTCGAGCGCAAGTACTCGGTGGGCGTCGCGTACCTGCGCGGCATGGGGCGCGGCCGCATCTCCAAGGTGAGCGGCGTCGACCAGGCCAACGCGCTGGTGGGCAAGCAGGTGGTCGAGGCGCGGCTGCCGACCGTCGGAGCCCCCCGCTCGGACAGCTACGAAGGTGACGGCTACGTCATCGCGCGCGACCCCGACGTCGAGGTCGTCAAGGCGGCGATGAAGACGGTGATCGAGACCGTCAAGGTCGAGTGCGCCTGAGCGCCACGCCGAGGGCCCGACCCCACTTCCCCTCGGTGCCGGTCTTCGCTACGAGGCGCCCCATGAGATTCGCCGCCGCGCTGTTCGCCGTGCTGTTCGCTCAAGGGGCACACGCCCAGGAGATCGTGAAGCTGTTCTCCGATCAGGGCAAAACGTATCTGCGCTCGGAGAGCGCCGCCGCCCTGGTGCCCGGCACCGAGCTCTTCGCCTTCGCCGATGCCGCCGCGACCCGGCCCGCCGGCAAGGCGATCGTGATGGAGGTGGTGGGCCAGCTCGCGCGCGTCAGCTTCGACGACGACGCGGCCAAGGCGCAGGCGAAGTACGTGAGGCTCGGCCGCGGCGCCGCACCGGCAGCCGCCGCCAATGGCGCGCTCCCCCCGCCTCCGCCGCCTCCGCCTCCCCCGTCGTCGGCGGGCCCCACCCCCACCGCACTGCCGCCCCGGCCTCCCGCGCTCAAGGGCGTGCTGGGCCGCGGCAACTACGCCATCACCGTACGAAACGACTCGGACGCGGTGTGGTCGGGCTGCGAGCTCACCTTCCCCGACCGGCGCCACGCGCCCGCCGGGGCGGTCGACGCGCACCACACGGTGGTGGTGCGCTACGACGCCATTCAGCCGGCGCCCGATCTCGGCAACAACTGGCTCCTGGTGCGCTGCCTCGAGGGTGAGGCCGAGATGTACTTCGACCAGCCCCAGAAGCAGAACGTGCTGCGCGGCTTCGCCGAGAGCGGCCGCGGCGGAGGAATCATTCTTCACAACAACGGCAACCTCGACTGGTCGCAGTGCGACCTGATCAAGCCCGACGGCACGCACTTCGTGCAGGGCTCGCTGCGGGCCCACGCCGACGACACCATTCGCGGCAGCCTGTTCAAGCCGCCCACCGGGCCCGAGATCATCACCCTGACCTGCGCACAGGGTGCGCTGGTTCAGCCGGTGCCCTGAGGCGCTTTCGTCTCGCGGTCACGCAGGGCCGTGGCATGGTTGCCGACCATGCTTTCGACGTTGTCGGTCTGGTTGGTGGTGTCAGCGGCTGCCCCCGTTTCGCTCGCGATGCCCGGGCTCAACGGCGTGGGCCTGGCCAGCGGTGAGGGGCAGCTGTACTCCGAGCTGCTCGGGCAGAAGCTGCAGGAGCTGGGGCTCAAGGTCATCAGCGCGCGCGACATCGGCGCGGCGCTCGGCATCGAGCGGCAGCGCGAGATGCTCGGGTGCGCCGAGTCGAGCTGCGTCGCCGAGCTCGCCGGAGCGCTCGGCGCCGACGGCATGGTGCTGGGCGACGTGGGCAAGCTCGACACGACCTACGCGGTGAACCTGAAGGTGCTCTCGCGCGACGGGCACACCCTGGCCATCTTCAACGCCACCGCAGCGACGGCGGCCGAGCTTCCCGGGCTGATGGCCGCGGGGGCGCGCGCGCTCGCCCGGCAGCTGGGCGACACGCTGCACCGCTCGGAGCTGACGGTCGCAGCGACCGGAGCAGGCAGCAGCGGCTCGATGAGCACGGTACGCAAGGCCGCCATCGCGCCGCTGGCGATCGGGGTGGCGGCGCTGATCGCGTTCGGCATCTTCGAGGGGCTGGCGAGCGCGAAGCTCGACGAGATCTCCAGCGCGCCGACCCTGCTGCAGGCCGCCGCGGCGCGAGATGCGGGCAAGACGTTCGAGATGTTCGGAACCGCGATGGCGGTCGTGGGCGGCGTCGGCATCGCCGCGGCGATCGTGATGTTCATCGCCGGTGGCAACAGCGGGCACTCAGCCTCGGTGGCGCTGCTGCCGAACGGCGGCGCCGCGTTCACCTTCTCGGGAGCACTGCCATGAAACGGGCGCTGACGCTGGTCGTGATGGTGGCCGCGGCGTGCCGCGACTTCGATGGCGCGTACCAGCGGCGGGCCGATGCCGGCGAGACTGGGGGCGGGTCGACCGCGGGCGGCGCCAGCGCAGGCGGCGCGGCCGGCGGCACCAGCGGCGGCTCGAATGCAGGAGGTATCGGGGGTGGCGCGGGCGGCAGTGGTGGCGGAAGCGGCGGCGCGGCGGGTGGCGCGTTGCCACCCTGCACCGCGGCCATCTGCAGCGCCGGCAGCATGAAGCTCGTCACCTCGAACAACCATTCGTGGTGCACCGGTGCCGTCTTCGAGCGCTTCGACGCGTTCAAGGTCTATTGCCGGGGCCTGCCCGGCTACGAGGTTGGCCCCGCCGATGATGGCGGCCTGAGCCAGGCGCCGGGCGGCATCTTTCAGGGCTACGCGAACGCCGACGGGCCGCTCGACGACACCTGGGCGGCCACCGCCACGCTGGTGCTGCACGCGCAGATGAACGGCAGCCTGGTCGACGTGGGCAGCGTTCCCTGCAACATGGCCTCACCGACCAACGTGAGCTGGGTCGCCCGAAACGACGTGTGGATCTCGGGCGAAGCGGGAGGTGCGTGTCACGTGTCACCCGACGGCGGAGCCGTGCTGAGCACCGTCGGCACGGCCGATCTCTCGGCGATCTTCATGAGCCAGGGCGTGCTCTTCGTCGGCACCGTCGACGGCCGCATCTACCGCGCCCCCGGCACCCTCGAGTTCGACACCGGCGCGGGGGCATACATCGACTCGATTCACGGCACCGACCCTGCTCACATGTGGGCGACGACCGACGACGGCGAGCTGCTCTCGCGCCTCGACGACGGGGGGTGGAAGGTCGAGCTCGTCGCCAGCGACTCGCTGACTGACGTACGCGCTTTTTCGACCACCGACGTCTGGGTGAGCGGCACCGGCGGCATCTGGCACAAGACCGATGGAGGCTTCCAGGCGGTGCCGCTGAGCACCTTCCCATCGGTCACCGACTTCTCGGCGCTCGGCATCCGCGGCGACGAGAACACGCTGGTTCTCTACGGCAGAACGGTGAGCACGCACGACCAGAGCAAGAACGACGGCCTGGTCTACCGCTTCCGCCGCGGCCCGCGGTGACGCCTCACGGCCGCTTCTGCGGAGTGGCCGCCTGCACCACCAGCCGAATCACCTCGGTGAGCTCTTGCGGCACCGCGGGCGCCTGCTTGCCCTGCACCAGCTGAAAGCTCACCGTCTTGCCTGCGCGCATCACCTGCAGGGTCTGGTTGTTCCAGCCCTCGTCGTCGACCGAGGGGCTGGTCGAGTAGGTGGTGTTCTCCATCGGGAGCTTCGCCACCGCCGCCGCCAGTGCCTCGGCGGTGTCGCCGTCGACCGGCAACGGCTTCTGCTCGCGGGTGGTGGGCTTGCCCTTCTTCAGCTTCCGGGTGAGCACCCGCCGGGCCTCGGTGGGCGTGACGGTGATCTGAGAGTCCTGCGTCTCGGCGATCACCCCGTTGCCATGATCGGTTCCCACCGACGTCGAGTACTTCACCGACCACGCCGGCGGAGCAGCGGCGAGCGTCACCAGCAGCGCGAGCACCATGCGCTGCCGTTTAACGCCTTTGGGGTGGGTCAGGGCAACTGCGAAGAGACCACTCCCAGGTACGGAGCAGGGCTCACCGAGACGACCCGGGCGGTGTCTCCACGGGAGATCGCGAAGAGGATGCCCAGCATCGCTGCTTCGTCGGAGGCCGAGCGCGGCGCGGTGGTCGAGAGCGCTCCGGAGATCGGGTCGAACAGCGTGCGACCGGTGGGGCTCAGCTGGCCGAACCAGCCCGCGCCGAGGAAGCCGTTCGAGCGCACGTAGACCAGGTTCGAACCGCTGGGCGAGCCATCGGGCCAGCCGTTGGCCACGAACGGGCTCTTCGGGGTGTCGCCGCTGATGACCACCGCGACGTTGTGATCGAGCGTCAGGGCCGCGCCGCGGTGACTGCAGGTCGGCTCGGGGTGCGCGGCCAGCTCGCGGGTGAACGCGTCGAGAATGCCGGCCAGCTCGTCGGTGGTGCGCGCCGGGTTGGCGCCGGCGGCGAAGGCGGTGTGCGGATCATCGGCGTAGCCCCCGATCACCATGGTCGACACCAGGCCGAGCTTGAACGCGTTCGCGGCGAGCCACAGCCGGGTGGCGAGCGCGGTGCTCTGCGCGGTGGGGTTCGGCCCCGTCCACCCCTGAATCTGCGCGGCGGTTGGGCGCAGCTTCGCTTCGGTGGCGGCCGACAGGGTGGTGCGGGTGCGAATCGCGGCGACGGTGGCGTCGATGAGGTCGCCGGGGCCGACCGCGACCTGAGAGGGCTCACCGGGGCCGTTGGTGTAGCAGCCCTGGCAACCCGCGGTGAGCACCGGCACCGGCGAGCCCAGCGAGGTCTGCGCGGCCGCCGCCAGCGCCATGATGTTGCCTCCGTCGACGCGCGGCAGCTGCGGAGCGTTGGTGTGCGTCTGGTTGGTGCCGGCGATGAAGACGCTCGGCTCGACGCGCGTGCCCGCTTTGAGCCACAGCGCTCCGCTGCCGATTCGGCGCGCGTAGAGCGGGTGCCCCCCGGCCTGCAGCTGCGTCGCGTTCGCCGGGTCGTCGTAGGCGTAGGTCGACTGGTAGCCGGCGATCACCGCGGGCGCCGGCCAGAGCTGGGTGTACCAGGCCAGCCCACCGTTGCCGTTCACGATGTACACCGCGCGCTGCGCCCTGCACTCGGGGCCAGCGTCGGCGGAGACACCCGCGTCACGCCCTGCGTCGGTGCCGCCGCTGCTGCCGCCGTCGCGCCCGCCGTCGGCGCCGCCGCTGCTGCCGCCGTCGCGCCCGCCATCGGCGCCGCCGCTGCTGCCGCCGTCGCGCCCGCCATCGGTGCCGCTGCTGCTGCCGCCGTCGCGCCCCGCGTCTGAAGTCGTGAGCCCGGCGTCGTAGCCACCGTCGTCGGTGACGCCCGCATCGTGCCCGGCGTCGGGGAAGAGCGTGCCCCCGTCGTAGCCGCCATCGACGTCGCTGCCGCCATCGACGCCCGCGTCGGGGCTCATCGACCCTGCGTCGTCGGAGCCTGCGTCGGGCGTGCTGCCCGCGTCGGCCGCGCCCGCATCGGGGTTCGCGCCCGAGTCACTCGGCGAGCCGAGCCCCGAGCCGGCGTCATCGCCCCCAGGAGAGGGACACCCAGCCAACAAGACCGCAATCAACAGGAGGAATGTGCGCATGAACGAGGAGCCGAGTCCTCGCGCAGAGAATCCGTCGAGATTCGAGCGGCCCCACCAACGTGATTTACACCTCGAGGAACCGTGGTCACTTGAGAGCGGGCAGCACGCCGGCGCAGCTCTGCCTTATCGCCGTTCGATGCGACAAATGACCGACGGGGCCCTGAGCCGTCGAAGCCGCTCAAGTGGGGCGCGAACGGGGCGCAGGTGCGCGCCCGTAGCGCACCACCGTGTAGCCGACGATGGCGCCCACCACGGCGCCGGGCAGCATGAGCTTCCAGTAGTACGAGGCGCTGCCGTAGTGCACCACGTTGAGGTACGCGATCGGGAAGGTGATGACCGCCGCGACGGCGACGCCCACCGCGAGGCTGGTGACCGGCGACGTGAGCCGGCGGGCGATCAACCCGATGATGACGCCGGCCAGCAGGCCCTTCAGGCTCGAGCCGAGCACGATGCCGGGCAGCTCGGCGCGCACCTCCGGCGCCGAGATCAACGAGGTCAAGCCATCCAACGCCCCGAGGCAGAGCCCGGCGACGAGCCCGAGAAGCGGTCGATTCATAAGTGTGTTCTCCTTTGACCTCTCATTCCGCCGCGGCCAAGAAGTCTTTTTTGCAATGTTTCCCTCCACGCAGCGCTCGGCGGTTCGAGCGGTGAAGAGCAGCGACCCCGCTGAGAGCGCGCGCGGTTGGGAGGCGCTGGTGTCGGCCT
>JADJNS010000005.1 GCA_016714225.1 Archangiaceae bacterium | reverse complement strand
CTCGACCTCGACTACCTCTCGGCGTGCGGGCAGTCGCTGCCCGTGCTCACCGAGCGCGCCCTGGGGAGCCACCGCTAAATGAGCTCGCCACTACGGGTGCTGTGCGTCGACGACGAGCCGAACGTGCTCGAGGGCCTGTCGCTGCACCTGCGCCGCAAGTTCCAGGTCACCACCGCAGTGAGCGGCGCCGAGGGCCTCGAGAAGCTGAAAGGCCAGGCGCCGTTCGCGGCCATCGTCAGCGACATGCGCATGCCGGGCATGAGCGGCGCCGAGTTCTTGAGGGCGGCGCGCGGGCTCGCGCCCGACTCGGTGCGGCTGCTGCTCACCGGCCAGGCCGACCTCGCCTCGGCGGTGGCGGCGGTGAACGAGGGTCAGATTTTCCGCTTTCTCTCGAAGCCCTGCCCTCCGCCGCTCTTGCTGCAGGCCATCGAGTCGGCCGCGCAGCAGCACCGGCTCATCACCGCCGAGCGCGAGCTGCTCGAGCAGACGCTGCGCGGCACGGTGAAGATGCTCACCGACGTGCTGGCGCTGGCCAACCCGCTCGCCTTCGGCAAGGTGGCGCGCGCCAAAGAGCTGGTCGACACCATTCTGCGCCCGGTCGCCCCTTCCGAGGTGTGGAAGGCCGAGGTCGCCTGCCTGTTCAGCCACATCGGCGCGGTGCACCTGCCGCCGAGCACGCTCGAGAAGTGGTACCGCGGCGAAGCGCTCGAGAGCGCAGAGCAGGAGAAGGTCGACAAGCTCCCCGCCGCGGCCGAGCAGCTTCTCGCCCTCATTCCCCGCCTCGAGCCGGTGCGCGACGTGGTGAGCTCGGTGGCGCGTGGAGATGCACCCCAGCACGCGCCGCTGGGCGCCCGCGCGGTGAAGCTGGCGTTCGACTACGACGCCCTGCGCAGCAGGGGCGACGGCGCCACGCTCGCCTTCGAGACCTTGAAGGGCCGGCTGGGGCACTACGACAGCGAGCTGCTGGCGGCGCTGGGCGAGTACGCGGCGGCCGACGCGCGGCGCCCCGCGGTGCGCGAGCTGATGCTCAGAGACCTGCGGCCGGGCATGACCTTCACCGAAGACCTGCGCAACAAGGGCGGCATGCTGCTGGTGCCGCGCGGCATGGAGCTCACCGCCGCGCTGCACCTGAGGCTCACCGGCATGCCCGAGGGTGCGGTGCGCGAGCCCATTCGCGTGACGGTACCGGCGAGCCGATGACCGGCGCGCGCCAGGGCACGTCGGTGCTGCAGGGCGCTTCGCTGCGGGTGAAGGTCACCCTGGCCATCGTGGCGCTGCTGGGGGTCACCATCGGCAGCATCGTGGGCGTGCGCACGGTGATGACCAACACCGAGCTCGAGGCCGAGCTGGGGCACAAGGCCGAGCTCTACGCGCGCATGTTCGCGCAGCAGCTCGAGCCGGCGGTCGACTTCGATTCGCGCGAAGCCGAGCTCGACCTGCTGCGCTCGGCCGGGGTCGACCCCGACGTCGAGCGCGCTGCGCTGGTGACCGAGGGCGGGGCGGTGGTGCAGGCCAGCCCGGTGGCACCCGAGCGCTGGGCCGACCGCACCCTCATCGTGCGCAAGCGGCGCACCGCCGACGGCGTCGAGGTGGCGGCGCCGGTGGTCTCGCGCAACGGCAGAGGCGCCACCCTCTACCTGCTGCTCGGCGACGACCGGGTGAAGGAGCAGCGCCACGAGGTGCTGGTGGTCACGCTGGCGGTGGCTGCGGGGCTGCTGCTGTGCGCCGTGCTCGCGGCCTGGCTGCTCGCCGGCCTCATCGTGGCGCGGCTCGAGAAGCTGGCTGCGGTGGCCGACGGGGTGACGCGCGGCGTGCTGCCCACCGAGCCGCTCGCGGCGGGCGCGCCCGACGAGCTGGGCCGGCTGATTCTGGTGTTCAACGCCATGCTCGAGCACATTCGCACCGAGCAGGAGCGACTCGAGAGCCTGGTGAGCTCACGCACCGCCGAGCTGTCGGCCAGCCGCGAGCAGTTTCGCGACATCGCCGAGACCACCCGCGCCATTCCCTTCGAGCTCGACCTCGAGGCGCAGCGCTTCACCTACCTGGGCCCGCAGGCGCTGGTGATTCTCGGCTACCCGATGGCCGAGATGCAGAGCCCGGGCTTCCTCGCCAGGGTGATGGGGCCGGCCGGGTGGCAGAAGATGCGGGCCGAGGTGGCCGCCCAGCTGCAGCGCAACCCCCAGTACGACCACGAGCTGGTGCTGACCGCGGGCGACGGGCGCCAGCTGCACCTGCGCTCGTCGGCGAACGTGGCGCAGGGCGTGGCGCGCGGGCTGGTGCTCGACGTCACCGAGCGCAAGCAGCTCGAGGCCGAGCTCACCCAGGCGCAGCGGCTCGAGTCGGTGGGCCGGCTGGCCGCGGGCGTGGCGCACGAAATCAACACCCCGGTGCAGTACAGCAACGACAGCCTGGTCTTTCTGCGCGACGCCTGGGCCGACGTGATGGGGCTGCTCGACGCGTACCGCTCGCGCGGGGTGCTGGAAGAGCGCGAGCAGGCCGCCGACCTCGAGTTCCTACGCGAGAACGCGCCGCGCTCGGCCGAGCGCGCGCTCGAGGGCCTGGGCCGCATCGCCGACATCGTTCGCTCGATGAAGGCCTTCGCGCAGACCGAGCAGACCGAGATGGTCTCGTGCGACGTGCGCGAGGGGCTCGAGAGCACCCTCACCATCGCGCGCAACGAGTACAAGTACGTCGCCGAGCTCGAGACCGCGCTCGAGCCGGTGCCGTCGGTCGTCGCCCGACCCGGCGAGCTGAACCAGGTGTGGCTGTCGCTGGTCACCAACGCGGCGCAGGCCATCTCTGACCGCGGTGAGCGGGGCCGCATCACCGTGCGCTCGAGCCTCGAGCGGGGCCGGGTGGTGGTCTCGGTCTCCGACACCGGGTGCGGCATCAGCGACGAGGTGGCGCCGCGCATCTTCGAGCAGTTCTTCACCACCCGCTCGGTGGGCAAGGGCCGCGGCCAGGGCCTCTCGGCGGCGCGCGCGGTGGTGCAGCGTCACCACGGCGACATCTGGTTCACCTCGAAGAAGGGCGAGGGCTCGACCTTCTACGTGGCGCTGCCGGTCGAGAGCGCCGAGAGCGAGGCGCGCTTCAACCTCACACCTTCTCGGCCTGAACCCGACCGAACAGGCCCTCAGGCCGCAGCAGCAGCACCACGATGAGGAACCCGAAGGCCACCGCGTCGCGCCAGCTGCTCGAGGTGTAGCCGGCGACGAACTCTTCGCACAGGCCCAGCGCCAGCGCGCCCACCACCGCGCCGGGCACGTGGCCGATGCCGCCGATGACCGCGGCCACGAAGGCCTTGAGGCCCACCATCAGGCCCATCAGCGGCTCAATCTTGCGGTCTTTGATGGCGTAGAGAATGCCCGCGGTGGCGGCGAGCGCCGAGCCCAGCGCGAAGGTGAAGGCGATGACCCGGTCGACGGGAATGCCCATCAGCGCGGCGACGCGGTGGTCGAAGCTCACCGCGCGCATCGCCCGGCCGAAGCGGGTCTTGAACACCAGGAACTGCAGGCCCACCATCAGCGCGAGGGCGATGCCGAAGCTCAGCACCTGCCAGTTCCAGATTTTGATGCCGTCGTCGTCGCTGCCGAGCTGCATCCACACGGTGCGGGTGATGATGTCGGGGAAGCCGCGCGAGGCGGCGCCCGGCAGCACGGTGAGCTCGCGGCCGAAGGCGTGCACCGACAGGTCGAGCTGAAAGCTGTACGAGATGGCGAACGAGATGCCGATGGCGGTGATGAGCGCGGTGAGGCGGGGCCGCTCGCGCAGGGGCCGGTAGGCGAAGCGCTCGATGGCCAGGCCGATGAGCGCGCAGGCCAGCATCGCCACGCCGAACACCAGCACCGCCACGTACCACTCGCCCCACAGCGCCCGGCCCACCGCGTAGGCCACCGCGTAGCCCACGTAGACGCCCACCATCATCACGTCGCCGTGGGCGAAGTTGATGAGCTTCAGCACTCCGTAGACCATGGTGTAGCCGAGCGCGACCAGCGCGTAGACGGTGCCCGCAGCCAGGCCGTTCAAGATGTGCTGAACGAACGAGTACATCGGTCAGCTCCACCGCCCAGCTGAGTTGAGCTTGAGCCAAGGTCGAGGCGCGAGCGAGGACCGACCGGAGTGGCCGTGGTGTGGCCATGAGGACGGACCGGAGCTCGCAACGAAGAGATTGGCCAAGATCGACTCAGCGGCTTACGGCTTGACCGTGGCGACGTAGTGGAACTTGCCGTCTTTCACCTGCAGCACCACCGCCGGCTTCTCGGCGTCGCGCTTGGCGTTCAAGGTGATGGTGCCGGCCACGCCGGGAAACTCTTTGGTGGCGGCGATGGCCTCACGCAGCGCCGGGCCGTCGAGCGACGGAGCGCGCTTCATCGCCTCGATGCCCACCCGGGCCGAGTCGTAGCCGAGCGCGGCGAGCGAGTCGGGCACCACCTTGAAGCGCTCCTGGTACTTCTTGATGAAGTTCTGCACGATGGGCGAGGGGTCTTCGGCCGAGTAGTGGTTCGAGACGTACGAGCCCTCGATGGCCTTGCCGCCGAGCTCGAACAGGGGCGGCCCGTCCCACCCGTCGCCGCCCATCATCACCGTCTTGAGGCCCAGCTCTTCGGCCTGCTGCGCGATGGCGCCGACGTCGTTGTAGTAGCCGGGAATGTAGAGGCCCTGGGGCTTCAGCTTCTTGAGCGCGGTGAGCTGGGCGCGAAAGTCGCTGTCGCCCTTGCTGTACGCCTCGGTGCCCACCACCTTGCCGCCCATCTCGGTGAACTTGCGCTCGAACACCTCGGTGAGCCCCACCGAGTAGGCGCTCTTCACGTCTTTCAGAATCGCCGCGGTGTTGAACTTGAGCTCTTCGCGCGCGTACTTCGCCATCACGTAGCCCTGAAACGGGTCGATGAAGCAGACGCGGAAGATGTAGTCGCCCACCTCGGTCACGGTGGGGTTGGTCGACGAGGGGCTGATCATCGGCACCTTGGCCGCCTGGGCCTTGGGCGCCATCGCCAGCGAGTTCGACGAGGCCACCTCGCCCAAGATGAGCTTCACCTTGTCTTGCGTGAGCAGGCGGGTCACCGCGCTGGCCGCCTCTTCGGGCTTGCTCTGGTCGTCGTAGACCCGCACCGCGAGCTTCTTGCCCTTCACCCCGCCGGCCTCGTTCGCCTCTTCGATGGCCAGGTCGACGCCGTTGCGGGTGCTGATGCCGAACGCGGCCTCGCTGCCGGTGAGGCTGCCCACCTCGCCGATCAAGATGACGTCGGACTCGGCGCCGCCGGCCTTCGCCGCCTGCTTCTGGTCACCCGCGGGCGGCGTCTCGACGGTCGACTTCTTCTCGCACGCCACCAACGCCAGCGTCAGCACGGCCAGGGCAAGCTCTCGCATGGCCGGCGCTCTTAACCCTACCGCCGAGTCGAGTCGAGCGTGAGCACAGGGCTCAGTCGCCGCTCTTGTTGACGATGCGGTTCACCAACAGGCGCAGCGCCTGCGCGTCGAAGGGCTTCTCGAGCCGCGGGTTCGTGGTGAGCTCGAAGAACGCGCGCGCCGAGGCGGTGAAGGCGCCGGCGGTGAGAAACACCATGCGCTTGGCCTGGTCGGGCGCCACGTTGTGCAGCTCCCAGTACAGGTCGAGGCCGGACATCTGCGGCATCATCACGTCGCACAGCACCACGTCGAAGCGCTCGCCCTTCTTGATGCGCTCGAGCGCGTCGAGCGCCGAGGTGACCGCTTCGACGTCGTGCTGGTTGCCCAGCACCCGGCGCACGAACGTGCCCACCATCGGCTCGTCGTCGACGCTCAGCACCTTGCCGCGGCGCACCGGCAAGAGGTCGGCCTCGGGCGAGGTGACCAGGGTCACCGTGGGCGCAGAGGGCAGCGTGACGGTGAAGGCGGTGCCCTTGTCGAGCTCGCTCTTCACCGCGATGGTGCCCCCCATCGCGGTGACGATCTGGTGCGCGATGGAGAGCCCCAGCCCCATGCCCTCGCCGGTCGGCTTCGTCGAGTAGAACGGGTCGAAGATGCGCGGCAGGTTCTCGGGGTTGATGCCGCAGCCGGTGTCCGAGATTTCGACCTCGATGAACCCGTCGCGGCCGGTGCGGGTGGCGACCTTGATTTCGTTGCCGTCGGCGTTGCCGTCTTCGATGGCCTGCGCGGCGTTCACCAGCAGGTTCAAGAACACCTGGCCCAGCCGCGCCTCGTTGCCGTGCACCGCGCTCACCGGCTCGAGGTTCTTCACCAGGCGCGCCCGGTGGCGAATCTCGTTCGAGGCCATGCGCATCGACAGCTCGAGCACCTGATGCACGTTGATGGGGCCGCTGGCGTCGCGCTCGGAGTTGCGGGCGAAGACCTTCAGGTCGCGGATGATGTTCTTCACCCGGTCGCACGCGGCGGCGGCGTCGCGCAGCTCTTCGCGCAGGTGCTCGATGAGCTCGGGGTCGCCCTTCTTGTCGGCCAGCGCCTCGGTGTCTTCCTGCGCCAGCTGCAGGTTGACCAGCATCGCCGCGAGCGGGTTGTTGATTTCGTGCGCCACGCCCGCCGCGAGCGTGCCCACCGAGGTGAGCCGGTCGGCGAGCAGCATCTGCTGCTGAATGGTCGAGCGCACCTTCTCGGCCGAGGCGCGCTCGGCCGCCTCGCGCTGCAGCTGCTCGTTCACCGAGTACAGCTTCATCTGGGTGGTGGTGTCGCGGCACACCACCACCACCTGCGAGCCCACCGGGTAGAGCGAGACCGCGAAGTGCTTGAGGTGCCCTTCGTGGGTGAAGCTCTCGTCGGCGTGCACCGGGCCCTTCTTCTCGAGCGCGCGCCGGTAGAGCGGTCCACATCTCGTGCTCGGCGAACTCGGGCCCGTAGTTGCGCTCGAAGTGGTTGTTCCACCAGCTGAGCTCGAGCCGGTCGTTCACCGACCACAGCGGCGAGGCGGTGTTGTCGGCGATGGCCACCAGCACGTCAGACAGCTCGGCCGGGTCGGACTTGCGCATGGGCATCACCGCACCCACACCAGCAGGGGGACCAGGGCGGCCAGGCCTGCCCACCGAATCGGCTCGAGCACGCGCACCCAGCGGCGATTCTCCAGCACCCCGGCGATGCACACCAGCGTGAAGTAGAACGACGCGACCACCGCGAGCAGCGGCAGGCCCTCGAGGCCGCGGCCCCACATCAAGAGCGAGAAGGTGCCGAGCGCCACCAGCACGAACCAGCAGGTGGCGTAGAGCTTCGCCGCGCGGGTGGGCTGCACGTCGTGCTTCACCTGCGCTTCGCGGGTCTGGGGGGCAGCGTGCGGCTCACCCATCCACTCCGGGCGCCACGCGGGCGAGCGGAAGAGCACCTGCACCTTGAGCCACCCCGTCGGCGCCTTGCGCACCAGCGCGAGCAGGTCGGCGTAGCCGGCCAGCTGCGACCACACCGGGTTGAAGCTCTGCACCGGCCGGGTGATGCCGTAGACGGGCGGCTCTTCTTCGGTCTGGTAGGTGCCGAACAGGTGGTCCCACACCATCAGGGTCGCGGCGTGGTTCTTGTCGAGGTACTTCAGGTTCACCGCGTGGTGCACCCGGTGCGCCGAGGGGCTGTTGAACAGCCGGTCGAACCACGGCAGGCGCGGCACCAGCTCGGTGTGAATCCAGAACTGGTAGAGCGTCGAGAGCGAGGTCGACACCGCCAGCTGCAGCGGCGGCACGCCGAGCAGCCCCAGCCACACGTAGAAGGGAAACAGGGTGGCGGTGGTGGTGACCGACTGCCGCAGCGCCACCGCGAGGTTGTAGTCCTCGCTCTGGTGGTGAACGACGTGCGCGGCCCACAAGAGGTTGGTCTCGTGCGAGAGCCGGTGCCACCAGTAGTAGAGAAAGTCGACGCCCACGAACGCGAGCACCCACTGGCCCCACGCCGGCAGCGTCACCCACCGCGCGTGGGTGTAGAGCCAGCCGTTGGCGCTCACCAGCAGGCCCGCATAGAGCAGCACGCCGGTCTGCTGCGCGATGCCGCAGCCCATGTCGCAGAGCGCGTCGGCGAGCCGGTAGACCTTTCGGCGCAGCTTCCACGCCACGGCCAGCTCGACCCCGATGAAGAGGAAGAAGAAGGGAATGGCGAGTGCGATGAGGTTCGGGCCCACGTTTCCAAGTGTCAGTCTACGACACGCCTCCGGGGAGCCGTCTCGCGGGTCACCCGCGACTCACGGTCGCGGCGGCCGCGGGTCTTGAGCAGCCCCACCAGCGCCAGCAAGAGCGGTAGCGCGCCGGTGGTGCCGCAGCCGCAACCCTTCGGCATGTCGAGGGGGTTCTCTCCGGCGTCAGCCTGACCCGCGTCGCTTCGGCCCGCATCGCGCGCGCCGGCGTCGATGCCCGCGTCGGCAGGGCCGGCGTCAAAGCTGCCCGCGTCGCGGACCCCGGCGTCGCCCTGACCTGCGTCGCTCACCCCGGCGTCGGGTGGGCCGGCGTCGGCGCCGCCGTCGGGCTGAAGGCACAGGCCCATGAGGCAGCTGCCGTTGCCCATGCACGGGGTGCCGTCGGGGCGGTGCGCGTCGGCGGGGCACGTGCCCGAGGTGCGCACGCCGGGGCAGTTCTCGACCACGTCGCAGGGGTTGGTGGGGGCGCGGCAGACCAGGTCGAGCGGCTGAAACTGGTCTTGCGGGCAGCTGGGCGCCAGGCCGGTGCACTTCTCTTCGGCGTCGCAGAATTCGGCGGCGGCGCGGCACACCGTACCGGTGGCGAAGGTGTCGGTGGGGCAGCCGAACTGCAGCCCGGTACAGACCTCGGCCACGTCGCAGATGCCGTTCACCGGGCGGCACACCGTGCCCGCGTCGAACAGCTCGTCTATCGGGCACGCCGCGCTGGTGCCGGTGCAGGTCTCGGCGCGGTCGCAGGGGCCCTGCGAGGGGTGGCAGATGCTGGTGTGCGGGGAGAAGACGTTGGCCGGGCAGGCGAGCGCGGTGCCGTCGCAGGTCTCGGCGGGGTCGCACACCCCGGTGGTGTTGCGGCACACGATGCCCGCGCGCCGTGCGGTGCAGACGCCGTCGTTGGTGCCGCCCGCCGAGAGGCTGCACGCCTGGCAGTCGGTGGTGACTCCGCCGCCGCAGGCGCCGTCGCAGCACATGCCGTCGACGCAGAAGCCGCTCGCGCACTCGCTGGCCTGGGTGCAGGTGCGCGGGGCCACGTACTCGTAGGTGTCGTTGCTCACCCCTGCGGTCGAGCCGCCGTACAGCACGGTGCGCTGGCGGGCGCTGTCGTAGGCCAGCGCGTAGTCGCTCGACGACCCGGGGCCGGTGAGCAGGCGGCGGGTCCAGTTGACGCCGTCCCACTCCCAGGTCTCGGTCGAGACCGTGCCGTTGTTGCCGCCGTAGAGCACGGTGCGGCCGCGCGCGCTGTCGAACGCCAGCTGCATGCGGCTGCGCCCGATGGGCGCGTCGACGGGAGCGCGCTGCACCCAGGTGCCGCCGTCGAACTCCCAGGTGTCGCCCAGGCGGCCTGCTCCGAAGCCGCCGTAGAGCACGGTGAGGCCGCGCGCCGAGTCGAAGGCCATGGCGTGCTCGCTGCGCGCCGGGGGGCCCGAGATGGCGCGGGCCGACCAGGCGGTGCCGTCCCACTCCCAGGTGTCGGCGAGGGCGCCGGCGTCGGTGCTGCCGCCGAACAGCACGGTGACGTGGCGAACCGAGTCGTAGGCGAGCGCGGTCGAGCTGCGCGCGGTGGGGCCGGCGGTGGTGCGCAGCGCCCAGCCCGCGGCGCCGTACTCGAGCGTGTCGGACGAGAGCGCGCTGGTCTCACCGCCGAACGCCACGGTGACGCCGCGCTGGCTGTCGAACGCCATGGCGTGCTGCTGGCGCGCGCCGGGGTCGACGCCCGAGGGCTTCGGCGCCCAGTCGGTGCCGTTGAATTCCCAGGTGGCGTTGGTGGGGGTGCCCGCGTCGGTGAGGCCGCCGTAGAGCACGGTGACCCCGCGCGCCGAGTCGTAGGCCAGGGCTGCGTGGGCGCTCTGCACCGGGGTGGTGGGGGGCGCCCGGCGCACCCAGCTCGGGGTCTGGGCCAGCACCAGCAGGCTGAGGAGCACGCTCATGCGGGCCCGTTTAACCGCACGCCACGGTGGGGTCGAGCGTCAGCGCGCGAAACGACCGCGCCGGCGGCTCAGCGGTGACACCCGCGTGACCTGTTCGGTGCTCTGGCCGAGCGGGGAGCGCGCGCCGGTCGCGCTGCAGCCAGCGTGTTCCCCGGTCGTTTTGACTCAGGTGGCTGCTCTAGCCGCGCGGCTTCGCCGTAACGGTGTCGATGAGCCCGTAGTCGCGCGCCTCGGCCGCGCTGAAAGCGCGCCGGGCCTCGAGGTCGGCGGCGACCTGCTCGGACTTCTGCCCGGTCGCGTCGGCGAGCAACCTCACCATCTCCTGGTGCAGCCGCTGCACCTCGCGCAGCTGCTCTGCCGAGTCGACGGTGGCGTGGGGCGGCACCAGCATGATGCGCGCGTTCTCGGTGGCCGAGCGTTTGCCGCGCGCGCCGCACGCCAGCACCAGGGCCGCCAGGCCGGCGGCGTGCCCGATGCACACCGTCGCCACGTCGGGCTTCACCGCCCGCATGGTGTCGATGAGGGCCAGGCCCGCGGTCATCGAGCCGCCGGCAGAGTTGACGTAGAGCGAGATGTCGCTCGCCGCGTCTTCGCGCTCGAGAAACAGCAGCTGTGCGACCAGCGCGGTCACCACGTCGTCGCCGAGCTCGGTGCCGAGCATCACGATGCGCTGGCGCAGCGCGCGCGCGTCGACCTGACCGGGGTCGGTGCTCATCGGCGTCTCTCTTCACGGCTCATGCGGGCTCTGCGTGTTCTGCGGGTCTCTCACCGACCGCGACACCAGGTCGGCGCCGTTGTCGCCGGTGTCCCAGTTGTTGCCGCGCGTCTTGTCGGTGCCGGTCTCCATCGTCGCGGCGGTCGAGGTCGAGCTCGCCTTGCGCTCGAGCGAGGCGGCGCCGTTGCTGGACCAGGCCGGCACCACGCACGCCATGCCTTCGGGGCCCGCGGCGTTGCCGTAGCCGACGGTGTCGGCCACCAGCGGGTCGACGCCGCCGTCGGGCAACAGCGGCGCCGAGCTCATGCCCGGCAGGCCGACCCGCACGTGCCCGCCGGTGCCGGCGAACGCGAGCGTGGTCGCGGCTCCGGCGCCGGTGGCGGCCCACTGGTCGGGCGTCACCGAGCCCAGGTACCCCGCGCTGGTCGACGACGCGAGCAGGTAGAAGCCCCCGGCGGGAATCGTCTTGCCCGGCGGAACCATGGCCACCGTCGCGTAGGTCGTACCCGCCGCCGAGCGGTACTGCACCTTCCACCCCGCAATCTGCACCGCGCTCGGGCCGCCGTTGTACAGCTCGACGATTTCATCGCCCGCGCCGTTGGGGCCGGCGGCGGTCAGCTCGCTCACCACCACGTCGCAGAGGTCGCCCCGGCCGTCGCCGTCGGAGTCGACCTGGGTGGCGTTCGGCAACGACAGGCAGTTGTCGCACGCGTCACCTCTGCCGTCGCCGTCCGAGTCGGTCTGCGCGGGGTTCGCCACGCCCACGCAGACGTCGCACGCGTCACCGCGACCGTCGGCGTCGGTGTCGGCCTGCGACGCGTTGGCCGCAGCCGCGCAGTTGTCGCACGCGTCGCCGCGGCCATCGCCGTCGCCGTCGGCCTGGGTGGGGTTGGCCAGGCTCGCGCAGTTGTCGCACGCATCGCCGCGCCCGTCGGAGTCGCCGTCTTGCTGCCCCGCGTTCGCCGCCGCCGGGCAGTTGTCTTGCGCGTCGACCCGGCCGTCGTTGTCGTCGTCGGTGTCGCACGCGTCGCCCATGGCGTCGTTGTCGGAGTTCTTCTGGTCGGCGTTCGCCACGCTCGGGCAGTTGTCGCAGGCGTCGCCGCGGCCATCGCCATCGACGTCTGCTTGCGAGGCGTTCGAGACCGACGGGCAGTCGTCGCAGGCGTCGCCGCGGCCGTCGCCGTCGGTGTCGGTCTGCGAGGCGTTGGCGGTCATCGGGCAATTGTCGCAGGGGCCCTTCACCGAGTCGGCGTCGAGGTCGTCGACCGCGGCCTGGCACACCGAGCCCACGCCCGCGGGGTTGCACGCCAGCACTCCGCACCCCGAGCCGTTCAGCGTGCAGCGGGTGCCGAGGTTGGGCACGTCGGCTGCGCCGCAGGCGTTGCAGTTGTTTCGACCCGGCCCGGTGCACACGCTGCCGGTGCCGGCGGTGTCGCACGAGAGCGTGCCGGCGCAGCCGCCGGTGCTGCACGCGGTGCCCAGGCCCGGCACGTCGGCGGCGCCGCACACGTTGCAGTTGTTGCGCTTCATGCCCGGACACGACGGCGTGGCGCCTGCGTCGGGGTTGCACGCGGTGGTGCCTGCGCAGCCGTTGGCGCCCAGGCACGCTGCGCCCAGGCCGGTCACCGCCGGCTGGCCGCACACGCCGCAGTTGTTCTGTGCTCCGCCCCCGCAGGTGACCGCGTCGCGGCCCGCGCACTGCCAGGTGCCGCACGGGCCGCAGGAGGTGCCGGGCGCCGCCTCGAGCTCGCCGCAGCCGCCGCAGGCGTTCAAGATGCCCTCGTCGATTTCGCCGTCGCAGTCGTTGTCTTCGCCGTCGCACAGCTCGGGCTGGGGCACCTCGGCGCCGAGGCACTCGCCGACCTGCCCGTTGGCGGGGCACAGAAAGCTGCCCGCATGGCAGTTGCCGATGCCGCGGGTGGCCACGTCGGCCGGGTAGCACGTGTACTCCTGGCCGGGCACACACTGGGCGGGGGCCGCGCAGGCTGCTCCGAGCGCGGCGAGCGCGAGCACGCCCCAGGCTCGGAAGCAGAGTCTCATGCGTGGGTGGTCAACTTACCTGAAGGGTAACCGCGAGGGTGGTAGGTGACCCGCAGTGTGCGTCGGGACCCTCCTGACCCTGAGGAGATCCGCACTCCCCGAGCCGGCAAGGTCATTGCTCTGAAGCTCACCCATGTTCACGCCGAGGGTTTTGATCGCGGAGAGTGACGGGGCGCTGGCGGCCTCGCTCGCCAGGCAGTTCAAGTTGACCGGTTGGGAAGTGATGACGGCGTCGGGGGCTGAAGAGGTCATCACCTTCAGCGTGCTGCACAAGCCCGACGTGGTGCTGCTCGACACGGTGATGGGCGGCGTCGAGGTGCTCGAGCGCATGCGCGCCCGCCGTGAGACCCGCCACGTGCTGGTGGCGATGATGGGCCTCGACTGCGAGCCCGAGCAGCGCAACCGCTGCGTGGCCGCGGGCGCGTTCGTGTTTCTCGCCAAGCCGGTGAAGCTCGCCAGCATCGAGGCGCTGCGCAAGGTGGTGCAGGGCCGCCACACCGCGCCGCGGGTGCTCATCAGTGACGATGACGACCTGATCGTCCGCTCGCTCGAGCGGGCGGCCCGGCACGAGGGGCTCGACCCGGTCAGCGAGACCGACGCCGCGCACGTGGTGGGCCTGGCGAAAGAGGTTCACCCGCAGGTCATCGTGCTCGACATCAACCAGGGCTCGCTCGATGGGCGCGACGTGCTCGCGCGGCTCAAGAGCGACCCCGAGACCAAGGACATTCGGGTGGTGATGCTGACCGGTGTCGAAGACCAGCTCACCCGGCACGATTGTCTGGTGCTCGGGGCCGATGACTACGTGGTGAAGCCGCTCGACCCGCTGTTCTTCGTGAGAATCGCCCGCCGCATCGCCGAGCAGAGCGTGAACTGACGATTGAGTGGCGACAGCGCGCAACTCGCACGTTAGTTTGCCGCGCGTGCGCGCTCTCACACTCGCCCTGTCTCTGGTGGTCGCCTCGTCGTGCTCGGTGGTGAAGATGTCTCGCGTCGCCGACGACTGGGAGACCGGCGAGAAGAACAAGCTCAAGCGCGTGGTGGTGCTGGTTCAGCCGCTGCCCGACGGCAACGAGAAGGTCGGCGCGATGTTCGCGCGGGTGGCACGCCGGTACGTGCACATGAAGCGCAACTTCCTGGTGAAGGCCGACGTGGCGCGCGCCGCAGCTCAAGACCGCGGCACCGACTGCGTCGAGGGCTTCGACGGCATCCTCTGGCTCGAGCCGCAGGTGAAGACGGTGGGCGAGGGGGTCGAGGCCAACGTGAAGGGCACGCTGCTGCGCTGCTCCGACGGGCGCGAGGTCTGGGCAGCTGAGGCCGGCGGCTCGTTTCACGCCTACGACGAGGGCCTCAAAGAGGTCGCCGCCAACTACGGTCGAGAGAACGGGGCGGAGGTCGAGCGCTACGTGCCGGCGGCGATGAACGTCTTGCGCCCGCTGCTCGACACCCTGCCGCAGCCCGAGCTCAACGACGCCGACGTCGAAGAGAAGATGACGCTCGACGAGTGAGCGCTGATCAGCGGCTCGAGTCTCATTTCATAGCGCCCGTGCGATTTCGGTGCAGGCCGTTACCTGCATTGGAGACGCTCAAGGAGTCGCAAATGAGACATCTGTCACCGACTGACGCCGTGCCCGTGTTGCGGGGCGACGTCGTCTTCAGTGGCCGGCCCACGGGCGCCGGCGCCGAAGTCATCACCGTTCGCCCGATTGGAGCCGGCAGTGGAGCACGCGTGCACGGCTTCGAGCTCTCGCTGGCGCGCATGCTCGACGGCAAGCGCACCGCCCAAGACGTGGTGAACCAGGCCGCGAGGCTGGGCCTGCCGCTCAGCGTGCCCGCACTGGAAGGGTTCATCGGCTTTCTCGAGCAACACCACCTGCTGGCGCGGTCTGACGCCGAGGCCCGCTCGGCCGTGTCGCCGTGGTCCGAGCGCACCGAGTGGGACCCCAGCGTGCGCCTGCAGTACCAGGCGGCGCTCAAGGCGCTGCGCGGCGGTCGGCCTGACGACGCGCGGCGGGTGCTCGACCGGCTGCTGGCCACCGCGCCGCGGTTGGACGAGGCGCGCATGCTGCGCAGCTGGATAGACAGCCACCCCGATGCCTCGAGCGAAGACGGGCTGACGTTCGGTGATGCGTACCGCGAGGCCCAGCGCAACTGGATGAAGGGCGCCGACGACTGGAGCGAGCACCCGCTGGTCACCGACGAGTCGGTGAAGCTCGAACGCGCAGAGCTGCGCTCGGTGCGGCGGTCGTTCGCCCCGGTGGCGGTGCTGCTCTCGCTGCTGGCCGTGGCGCTGGTGGGGCTGCTCATACCCATTCCGCGGGTGGTGAGCGTGCCGGGGCTGCTGCAGCCGGTGGCGCTGCAGCCGGTGGTCGCGGCGGCGCCGGCGACCATCGAGACGGTGCACGTGACCCAGGGTCAGCAGGTGAAGCCCGGAGACCGCCTGGTGACGTTCGCCGCGCCCTCGGGTGAGACGCTGGTCGCCCAGACCGAAGGCACGGTGGCCGACTTGAGCGCCGCGCAGGGCCGGCAGGTCGTCGAGGGGCAGGTGCTGATGTCGATTCAAGACACGCGGCAGCTGCGCATGATGGCGCGGCTCGACCCGAGCCAGGCGGCCGAGGTGAGAGACGGGCAGACGGCCACCATCGCGCTCGGTCAGCGCCGCGCAAAGACGACCATCAACGCGGTGAGCGGTCGGGAAATCGTCACCACCCTCGACAACGCGAACGGCTCGATGGAGCCCGGCCGCGCGGTGCTCGACATCGACGTCGGCTCGAGCTCGTTCTTGCAGCGCATGCTGCGGTGAGGTTCAGCCTGTCAGCTTCGCCTCGGCGGCGCGCACCGGCGTGAGCCGAGGCTGGAAGTGGCCGCCGACCCCGTCGGGCTAGAGCTTGGCGCCCTTTCTTCTCGCGCTGCGGTCAAAAACGGCGCCAGCAGGCTCGCCGCTCGTGGGAACGAAGCTTCCGCGTTGTGATGTTCTTGCACGGTGCGCCGCGGCCTCGCCGTCCTCTTCATCGCGTGCTCGACCACTGACGGGCCGTTGGTCGTCGAAGCAGCCGATTACGGCCCGGCGCCGGTCGAGCAGGTTGCGCCGCAGCAGGTTGGCCCGCCGCCCACGTGGCCGATGGCCCTCGCTCCGCTGCGTGCGCCGCAGCTCGGGCTCGCGAAGCCAGCGCGAAGGTGGCGGGTGGTGGTCGACGCCGGACACGGCGCGCGCGGCAACGACGGCAACACCGGCTGTCATTGCCAGCGCGAGCGTGACGTGACGCTCGAGCTGGGCTTCGGGCTGGCGACGCGACTGTCGCTGATGGGGCCGTTCGAGGTGCGCCTGGCGCGCGAGGGAGACGCCGAGCCGAGCTACGCGCAGCGCAAGACGCTCGCCGAATCGTGGCCAGCCGACGCGGTCATCTCGCTGCACACCGACGTGCGCGGCACGGCGAGCGCGTTCGCGTCGGGCTCGTGCGTGAGCTACCGCAACGCGGCGGCTCCGGGTTTCGCGGTGCTGTGGTCGGCCGAGGGGCCTGCGGCGTTGACCGCCCAGCGGCAGCGGCTGTCGTGGGCGTTGACCGATGCGCTCAGCGGGGCGGGGTTCAAGGCCTATGCGGGAGACGACTACGTCGGGCTCTATGACGGAGAGCCCGAGCACGTGGGCAGCTTCATCAACCGCAAGACGCACGCCCGGCGCATCTGGTTCCTGCGGTCGCTCGAGGTGCCGACCGTCATCATCGAGACCCACCACGCGCTGGACGAGAGCGAGGTCGCGCGGTGGGCCGAGACGCGCACGCGAGACGTGTTCGCGCGAGCGGTCGCGAAGGCGCTGCTCGACTATTTCGACGCGCCTGAGGCGGTGCGATGAGCCGGTCAGCCAGTTCCCGCGACGTTCCGCTGCCATATCCCGAGCGACGAAGTCGCTCTCTCGCGTCGCGCTGCCCCCGCGAGAGAGAGGAGCTCCACGAAGTGGGAGTATTCGGGGTCCGTGGCGCGGCGGTAGATACTCCCACTGCGAAGCCTCGGCCTCCCGTCGGAGCAGCCTTTGGCGTGGGAGTGACCCGAAGAACGTTCGAGCGGCGAGGTGGCAGCTCATGGAGCAACGTGTGTCGGCTCACCTGCCCTCATTCGCAGTCGATCGCGAGCGCCTTCGAAGAGGGGCTGGTCGAGCGCGGAAGGGCCGAGGTGAGGCCGTAGAGGCGGCCCGGAAACGAAGAACCGCGCCGCACCGTGAGGGCGCAGCGCGGTTCCTCGACACGAGACCAAGCCTACGGCGAGACGAGAATCGAGCCGGCGTACGAGATGCCGTGAACGCCGCAGTCGTAGCCATAGAGGCCGGGGACGGTGGCCGCAGCCGAAGCGGTGCCGCTGGTATTCACGGTGAAGACCTCGGTCGCCGTGGGGCCGCAGCGCTGCTTCGGGTAGTGGAAGTTGGCGGTGACGGCTGTCCACGAGACCATTTGATTCACGCTGACCTGAATGCACTTGGGGTTCTGCGGAGCAGAGAAGGTGAGCGCCGCCGACTGGCCGCGCAGGTCGACGTAGGCGGTGCAGCCGGCGTAGTCGGTGTCGCAGGTCGCGAAGCCACCGGCGGAGCCGCCCGCGGCGCCACCCGCAGTGCCACCCGCAGTGCCGCCTGCAGTGCCGCCCGCAGTGCCGCCCGCAGTGCCGCCCGCAGTGCCACCCGCATGACCACCCGCAGTGCCACCCGCATGACCACCCGCAGTGCCGCCCGCAGTGCCGCCCGCAGTGCCGCCCGCAGTGCCGCCCGCAGTGCCGCCTGCAGTGCCGCCCGCAGTGCCGCCGGCATGACCACCCGCAGTGCCAGAGCCACCCGCGCTGCCGCCGCCGGCTCCGCCACCCGAATCACCGCCGCACGACGACATGCTGCCGCCGACGAACGCGTAGCTGAGCACCGCCAGCCCGACGAAGAGGAGCTGCCGTGCGCTCAAGGCACCACCTTGACGATGCCTTTGAACTGGTGAATCGAGCAGTGGTACCCGTAGTCGCCCGCGACGTTGAGCTGAATGGTCGTGGTGGCGTCGTCCGGAGCGACGAGCTTGCCGTTCTTGGGCCCGCAGTCTTGCAGCACGGGGTGGAAGGCGCCGGCGTGGAAGGTGACCGACTGGCCCTTCTTCACCTGCATGCACTGGGGCACGGCGGCGGTGGGGTCGTCGGTACCGAACTCGATGGTGCGCCCGGCGTCGGCCGCGGTGCGGTCGACGTACGTGGCGCAGTTGGCGAGGAAGGTCGTGTCGCAGATGCCGGCGTCGGCGTCGGCCATCTCGACGCCGCCGGCGGTGCCGCCTGCCGAGCCGCCCGCCGAGCCGCCTGCTCCGCCCGAGCCTCCGGCGGTGCCGCCACCCGAGCCACCCGAGCCACCGGCGGTGCCACCGCCGGTGCCGCTGCTGCAAGAAGACGTCACACCGGCGAGCGCGAGCGCACCGGCTGCTGCGAGGAGGAGGATCGTCGAGCGCATGGGGCAGGCTTCTTAGCCCAAACCCACGCGCCGGCCAGGAAGCGTGACGGCCCACGCCTGGCAACGATGTTTGCCAGCTTCGACCGAATCAGAGCGCCGCGGCGAGCACCTGCTGTTGCCGAACCGACTGGGTGAAAGCGGTGGGGCGCGACGGGTCGAGAACGGTGGAGATGGACGAGACCACCCGCCACGCGGCGCGCTCGAGCAGGGTGAGCGGCACCAGGCCGTGGTCGAGCACGTGCTTGAGGTTGCGGTTGCTGTTCTGGGCGAACACCTTCCACTCCACCTTGCGGAAGTGCTGCAGCGTCTGCTCGTGCACCGCTTCGCTGGGCGCGTAGCGGCGGGCGATCGCCTGGCAGTACTTGAGGTGCCGCTCTTCGTCGGCCTCGATCTGCTCGAACACCCTGGCGCTCTCGGGGTCGACGGGGGCCAGCGCCACCTTGAACATGGGGAACTGGGTGACCGCGCGCTCTTCGATGACCTGCAGCAGCAGGTACATGCGCATCACGTCTTCGTCGCTCTGAATCGGCTGGCGGAAGAAGCCGCCCAGCGCCTCGTCGAGCCGGTGCAGAATCTTGAGCGAGTCGGGCACCTGCGGCCGCGGCACGCCGGTGGCCAGCGCGCGCGCGTTGAGCAGCTCGGCGTGCCGCTCTTCGTCGGCGGCGTGGCGCGCCACCAGCCGGTGCAGCTCGGGGTCCGACTTCGCCCGCTCTTTGAGCGCTGCGAACACCTGGCCCTCGTCGTTGTTCTCGGCGTCGGCCACCTGGGCGAGAAAGTGCGCCCGGCCTTCGGGGCGCTGCATCAGCTTCTTGAGGAACATCACGGTGAGGCGTTCGACCAGCGTCATGGCGTTACCTTCCTTTCGGGTGAGTGGCTGACTGACTGAAATGGTGTTTTGGTCATTGCGAGGCGTGCCGAGCGGCGTGAGGGGCGAGGCGATTCGTTCAGGGGGAAGAGACGCGGGCCCGGCGCTGGTGGGTCAGGCCGACCGAGGGGCCTCGCGTGAGGCCCCGTTCGATGAGCGACATGGCCGCGGCGAGGCGGCGCATGAGGCGCTCGTCTTTGTCGGGCGTGTCGCGGTTGTGGAAGAGCAGGGTGGAAATCTGCATGTCCATCAGCAGGGTCGCGGTGGCCTCGGCGTCGAGGTCGGCGCGGAAGCTGCCCTGCTTGATGCCCAGCTCGAGCACCTCGACGGTGCTGCGGCGGCCCATGCGGGTGAGCTCATCGAAGCGGTCTTGCCAGCGCGGCAGCAGCGCGTGCATGTCGCCCTGCAGGAGCTGCTTCACCAGCGGGCGGTCGTCGAGCGACGCCAGGCCCGCCTGGGCCAGCTCGGAGAGCAGCTGCAGCGCGTCTTTGCGCGGGTCGATGAGCTTCGACATCTGCGCGTTCCACTCGCGCAGCTCGTGCAAGATGGCCTGGTAGAACAGGTCTTCTTTGCTCTCGGCGGCGAGGTACACGGTGCCCTTCGCGACGCCCGCATCTTTCGCGATGTCGTCGACCGAAGCCTTCTTGAAGCCGTAGCGCGCGAACGCCTTCACGGCCGAGACGACGATGCACTCGTGTTTCTGCCGGTCCATTTCGACTGACCATTTTTAAGATTTGGTCAGTTCGGTGTCAAGGCCAGATCTCCACCGAGTTGCCGCGACCGTAGGTGAACGCGCCCAGCTGCTCGTCGTTCCACCGGGTGACGTCGGGGTGCCAGGGGTCGCAGACGATGAACTGACCCTGGGCATCGAGCCCGGCGAGGTAGATGAAGTGGCCCTCGGTGTCGGGGAGCTTGCCGTTCACCACCATGCCGTGACCGCGCTCGAGCGCGGCGCGAATCTCGGCCGGCTGCGCCAGCTCGTGGGGCTCGGCGTGCGCGCCCATGCCGCGCACCAGCTCGGCAATCTCGGCGGGCATCTTGTCGGTGCTGTGGTTGGCGATGGTGTTGAGCTTGTCGGGGCCGGCCATCTCCCAGACGGTGTCTTCGTTGAGCGGGCGCTGGTGCACCGCGGCCATCGCCATCGCCAGGCTGGTGGGCCCGCACGTCCACCCGTTGGGCTGGTGCAGGTAGAGCGCGTCGCGGTCGTGGCTCATCTGCTTCGCCTGCCACTCGGGGGTGAGGGTACAGAGGTAGCCGAGCGTCTGGTTCACCTCGTCGTTGCTCTTGCCGTCGTCGACCAGCTTCTTCACCAGCGCGGTGCCGCGCTGCAGCTCGTCGGCCGAGGGCGCGCGGCCCAGGGCGAACGCGTAGACGGCGTTCACGTTGTCGGCGGCGTGGAGCTTGCGGCCCTCGGGGGTGCCCGCCAGCTGCGCCTGGAGCGCGGCGGTGACCTGCTCGCCGCTCTGCCCCTGGTCGATGAGCTGGTTCACGGTGCGCACCGCGGCGAGCTGCTCGTGGTGCGACGGGTCGCGCTGCAGCACCACGTCGTAGGCGTCGAGCACGGTGTCGTCGGCGTGCAGGCGCCGGTACCCGGCGCTCGCCTCGATGCTCGACTGCAGCGCGGCGCGGAGCGCGCCTTCGGGCGTGCCCTGGTTGGTGAGCTCGCGCGCCAGCTGCAGCAGCGCCGGGTCGGCCTTCTCACCGAGCAGCTGCCGCGAGAGGTGGTTCGCCTCGTCGACCGCGCGGCCTTCGGGGCTGTGGTCGAGCGTATGCTCGAGGCGGTGCAGCACGAAGGCGTCGCTGCGCCCGCGGTGCAGCATCTGCCGTGCGCGGGCGGCGAGCGGCTTCAGCTCGTGCGCCGACCCGGCGCGGTCGAGCTCGTGCTTGAAGGCGCGGCGGGCGAGCTGCTGGGCTTTGGGGGCGTGGTGAACCGGGGGCATGCGTGGTTCTCGAACCGCGCCCGCGCCGCTTCCCCGGGGAAGATCGTCACCCGCGACAGCAGAATGCGACCGGTTTTCCGGCCACATCCCACCTGAATTTGCCGTTTTGCGCCGCGAAACCGCGGTTTTTGGCGGGCTCGGTCGGGCCACTGAGCCTGCACCGGGCGCGAGGGTGGGGGGTAGTGTCACAACCCCCATGAGCGACAACTTCTACCGCGTCCTGGAGATTGCTCCCTCTGCCGACCCGCAGACGGTGAAGAAGGCCTACTTCCGCCTGATGCGGAAGTACCCGCCCGAGACCCACCCCGAGCAGTTCATGAAGCTGCGCGAGGCGTACGAGGTGCTCTCCGACCCCGAGTCGCGCAAGCAGTACGACCGGGTCGCCGACCATGACGCCGAGACCACCGAGGTGATTCGGCGCGCCACCGACGCGCTCGAGAAGGGCCGCTTCGCCGACGCCCAGGCGCTGCTCACCGCGCTCATCAACCAGCGCCCCGAGCTCGACTTCGCCAGAGACCTGCTGGGCATCACGTACCTGCGCGCCAAGCAGCCCGACCCCGCGCTCGCGATTTTCGAAGAGCTGGCGGTGAAGCACCCCACGAACGGCTCGTACCAGCTGCACCGCGGCCAGGCGCACCACGTGAAGAAGGAGTACCGCGAAGCCGAGGCCGCATACCGCAAGAGCTTCGAGCTGGGCCCCGACGACACGCGCCCGCTGGTCTGCCTGTCGGACTGCTTCTTCGACCAGAAGCGGTGGGACGACTCGCTCAAGGTGCTCGACCAGGCGATTCACCTCGACGGCCAGGTCGACTTCAAAGACTTCGGCCTGTTCGTGCGCAAGCTCGAGGTCGACGTCGAGCGCCGTGACTCGTCGTCGCTGCAGCGCACGCTCGCGCAGCTGTTGCCGGTGGTGCCCGACGACGAGCCGTCGCGGCGCTACGTGGCAGATCGCCTCGCCTCGCTCGCTGCGCCGCTGTTCGCGCAAGCCCGCACCGACGATGCGAACCTGCTGATGAGAGAGGCGGCGAAGCTCGACCCCAAGCGCGGCACCGGCCGCATGCCCAACTCGTTCGAGGTCGACCCCGAGCAGCTGCCCGAGGCCTCGAAGGCGTGGCTCAAGACGATGAAGGACACGCCGTCGGGCGACAAAATCAGCAACAGCGCGATGGGCTGGCCCATCTTCCTGCTGCTGTTGGGCGGCGGCGGGGTGCTGTTCTGCCTGAGCCAGGGCCTGGGCTCGCGCTACCCGATTCACGGCGAGGGCCTCGCGCTGATGTGGCTGGGGCTGGTGCTGTGCGGTGTGCTCACCGCGTGGTCGCTGCGCGCGGTCATCGAGGCGGCGCGCAGCCCGTACGGCGCGTACACCATCGTGCACCCGCTCTACATGCTGCAGGTTCGGCCCACCAAGGTCACCGCGTGGCCGCTGGCGAACCTGCACGACGCGCGCATCACCCACCACCACACCAACGGGGTGTACTCGACCTCGCGCATCGACCTCATCTTCAACGGCCGCACCTTCACCGTGTCTCTCTACGGCAAAGAGCGCTCGGTCGAGTACGCGAACGGGGTGCTGGCCAGGCGCCGCAAGATGCTCGAGCTGATGTACGCGGGCCTGCTCGAGAACAGCGGCGACGAGCTGCGGCTGATTCCCGCCGCGCTGATTCCCGAAGAGGGCGTGCAGAAGCCCACCGCGAAGGCCAGGGCGCGCTCGAAGCGTGGGTACCTCGGTGCCGGAGCGGTGGCCGCGGCGGCGACCCTCGTCACCGCCATCGCGGTTCCGCTCGACGCGAAGAAGGCCGACGACCGCGCGTGGGAGAGCGCCGCCGACAGCTACTACGGCGCCAAGGTGCCGCGGCTGCAGGGCTACCTCGCGCGCTACCCCAACGGCGGGCACGCGGAAGAGGCACGCCGCCGCATCACCCAGGTCTACGAAGACGCCGAGAAGAAGGTGAAGGCGCACGGCGACAGCGAGCTGGCTCCGGCGCTGCTGCAGCTGCTCGCGGTGCTCGAGCAGAAGCAGACCGCCGACGTGGCGGTGAAGTACGTGTCCAAGGCGTCGTTCGAGAAGCTCGACCTCGAGAAGCTGCCCGAGCACCTGAAGGGCAAGGTCATCGACCCGCGGCAGGCCTTCAACCCGCAGGTGAACGCAGCGCGCGAGCGGAAGATTACCGAGGCGCTCGACAAGGCGTTCGCCGAGCTGCTCGGCCAGGGCGTGGTCAAGGTCGGTGGCGGCTCCGAGTACGACTACGACTCCGACTACCGCGGGCGCTCCAAGCCCGGGAAAGACGAGCCCGCTCCGGTGACGCTCGACGTTCGCTACGAGGTCGGGCTCACCGGCACGCTGTACGAGTCGGTGAAAGACGACAGCGCCTCGGCGTGGCCCCAGGCCTCGGCCGACAAGAAGTTCCTCGGCATCGTCTTCTGGTGGGTCTTCGACATGAAGTTCGAGGGCGAAGAGAAGGCGCGCTACTCGTTCGAGTTCGAGTCGCAGCCGGCGAAGGACATTCGGTGGACGAGCTATGGCTACGACCGGTACGGGTCGGGCGGGTACGACTCTCCGACGCTGCCGTACGACAAGATGGCCGAGTCGGCGTTCGAAGACTTCACCCACCAGATTGGGGTTCGCTTCGGCACCGAGCAGGAGACTCCGCGCGGGTCGCCCGAGGTGGCGGAAGAGCCGCGGCCGAAGGCGAAGGCCAACGCCATGGCTCCGAAGCGACGCAGCTCACCCTGAGCGAAGCAACACATCGACAGCCGGGCACGGGCACAGGCACGCCTCACCGTCTGACGACCACGTCCCTCGTCGGACGTTCACGTGCTGAAGTGCCCGTGCCCGTGCCCGCGCCCGAAAAGCTGTCGGTCTCCGACCGCCTACCTCACGAAGGCAACGGCAGGGTCTGCACCTCATCAGGCGGCCGCGAAATCCACGCCGCGATGAACAGGTCGATTTCACCCCGCATCACGTCTTTCACCCGCGGGGTGCCCTCACCGGTGCGCGGGTCTTCGACCCGCGCGCCGCGGCCCATGAAGTAGCGCCGCACCTCGTCGCCGCCCTCGGCCTCGCCCAGCAGCACCACCGGCGCCAGCCGCTCGAGCTCGCGCGCCTCGACCGCGCCGTGGAGCAGCAGCGAGCGCCCCGACTCGTCGTCGCGCGCCCGGGCCTCGCTGGTCAGCTTCTCGGTGAAGGTGCCGGCCCGGCGCTTGAGGTCGCGCGCCTCGACCTTGAGCGTGCCCTTCGACGCCGCGCCGTTGGGCAGTCGGTGCAGCCGCACGTAGGCCCCCACCCGCGCCTCGTCTTCGATGCGGCGGTGCAGGCCCTTTTCCCCGGCCAGGAACCCCAGCACCCCCGGCCCGCTCAGGTGCAGCACCACCCGCGACGGCTCGGCCCCTTCGGCCACCACCTTGCCCTCGTAGCGGCGCTTCTCGGCCCAGCCCAGGTACAGGTGCATCAGCTCGCGCACCCAGGCCCGGGCCGGCTCTCCGTCGCCGACCGCGGCGATGTCGATGAACACGTCGTCCATGTCGCCGCTCGCGCCCGCCGCCATGCGCGCCTCGGCCAGCTGAATCTCGCGGGCCGCCTCTTCGACCGCGCGCACCGCGGTGGCCAGCTGCGCGTCGTTGCGGGCCTCGCGTGCGCGGCGCCGCGCCGCGGTGCACACCTCGCGCAGGCGGTCGAGGTCGGCGAGCCGCGCCTCGACCCGGCGAAACGAGCGCAACGTCGACGCCGCCGACTCACCGTTCTCCCAGAAGCCGGGCGCCTGCGAGATGGCGAGCAGCTCGCGCCGCTTGCCCTCGAGCGAGGCCTTGCCACCGGCGCTCACCAGCGCGCCGCTGCGCTCGACCAGCAGGTCGGCCTCGGCGAGCAGCGAGGCGCGGTCGAGCCTCTTCTTCGCCACCACCGCGCCCGCCGCGGGCAGCGCCACCTGCGCGGTCGCCTCGCGCTCGCGCTTCTGCCTGGGCTCGGCGATGGCCACCACCCGGCCCTTGTGGGCCACCACCTTCACCGGCGTGCCCGAAGGCAGCGGGCGGCGGGCAATCTCGACCGCCAGCGCCGCGGTGAGCGTCTTCTCGATTTCGCGCTTCAAGAACCGCGCGCCGAACAGCGGCGAGTACCCGCGCTCGACCAACAGGTCGACCACCTCGGGGGCGACCTCGACGTCGAGCCCCCGCGCCCGAATGCCGTCGCGCTCGAGCACCCGGCCCACTTCACGCTGCGCGATGCGGCGAATCTCGACCTTGTTGAGCGGCTGAAACTGGCAGATGGCGTCGAACCGGTTCAGGAACTCGGCGCGGAACACCGTGGCGATGCGGCGGTCGATTTCCTTCAGCTGGTCTTCGCGGCTGCGCTGCGACGAGAAGCCCAGCGGCGGCTCGCGGTACACCTCGGCCCCGACGTTGCTGGTCGCGCAGATGAGGGTGTTGTTGCACGCCACCGTCTCGCCTGCGGCGTTGATGAACTGCCCCTCGTCGAACAGCTGCAGCAGCCGGTCGTGGGTGCGCGCGTGCGCCTTCTCGAACTCGTCGAGCAGGAGCACGCTGAACACCTTGCCGTCGAGCAGGCGCGAGAGCTCGCCGCGCTTGCCCTCGTGGTTCTGGGCCCAGGGGTTGCCGAACAGCACCGCCTCGTCGCCCTCGTGCGGGTAGTCGGCCATGTTGAGCCGCACCAGCCGGTCGGGGGCGCCGAACAGGTACTCGGCGAGCAGCTTCGCCAGGTGGGTCTTGCCGACGCCGGTGGGCCCGCTGAAGAGGAACACGCCCAGCGGGCGGCGCGGGTTGTTGAGGCCCGCCTTGAGCAGCGCCACCGAGCGCAGCACCGCCGAGACCGCGTCGGTCTGCCCCAAGATGCGCGCGCCGAAGAACGTCTGCATCTCGTCGAGGTCGAGGGGCAGGGCGTCGTCGGCCATGAAGCGCGGCAGGCGGGTCGAGGCGCAGAAGCGCGAGAGCACGTCGTCGGGGCCGAGGTGGTCGCGCGCGGCGCCGGCGGCCTCGACCGCGGTCTCCTTGAGCAGCTCGATGGCCTTGCGGGGCAGCCGGCGCGCGAGCAGGAACTTCACCGACAGCCGCAGCGCCATGTCGCACGCCGCCGGCTCGATGGGCAGCTTCAGCTCGGCCTCGAGCTCTTCGGCGACGCGGCCCAGAATCCACCGGGCGCGGGCGGGGTCGGGCTCGGTGACCTGAATGAGGTGCAGGCGCTCGGCGAGGGCCTCGTCGCTCTGCAGCAGGTCCGAGGCCTTCTTCGCCTCGCACTCGAAGATGAAGCGCAGCCGAGAGGTGCGCAGCGCGCGAATCAGCACCGGCACCAGCGAGCTGTTCTGCACCAGGGCGATGTCGCGCACGAACACCACGGTGGGCGCGGTGGCGAGGTGCTCGAGCAGCTCTTCGAACAGCTCGGCGCTGGCCTTGGCGTTGGCGGTGCGCGCGAAGACTCCGGCCAGGGTGACCTCGACGATGCGCGAGCTCTGAAGCGCCTCGCCGAGCAGCCCGGCGACCGCGCGGCGGGCGAGCTCTTGCACGATGGCCGACTTGCCCACGCCCTGGTCGCCGGCGAGCAGCGGGGCCTTGCCGCCGCGGGTGAGCAGCGACTGCACCTCGGCCACCTGCGCGTCGACGCCGTGACCGACCGGCAGCTTCCCCTCGCGCGCGAGCGCGGTGAAGTCGCGCTCGATGAGCGTGGTGAAGCCTTCTTCACCTTCTGCGAGGTAGCGGCGCTTCTTCGACATGGGAGGGAGGTGACGCTACGCCAGCGAGGGGGACGCGCAAGCTGGCGCTACCGGACGGAGGAAACGAGCGCCGGGTGGACACCTTCTCGAGCGCGGCACCGTTCACGCTGAGCGAAGCCCAGACGACCGAAGAGGCTCAGCCGGCGTGCTTCTCGATGAGGCGCGACAGCCGGGGGATACCGGCCTCGACGTTCTTCTTGGCGTTGGGGCGCAGGCTCTCGTACGACTTCTTCACCATGCCGCTGGCGCGCTTGGCCCGCTCGTCGGTGATGCTGAGCAGCGCATCGGCGACCCGGCTGGAGTTCTGCTGCATGTAGCTGGCGGTAGGCACCGACTTCGACTTCGCCTCTTGATAAATCGGCTCGAGCGCCTCGGCGAACTTCGGCAGCAGGCCCTCGACCACCTCTTTGATGAAGCCCGGCTTCACACCCTTGACCGCCGCGAACCCCGCCTTGATGGCCAGCCCCGAGAAGCCGCTCTTGTCGCCGACTTCCTGATCGATGAGGGTGAGACAATCGGCGACCACCGCGGGCTTCTTGTTCGGGTCGTTGAGCGCGTCGGCAAGTGCAGGCATGGGTGCGCCTTTAAAACCCAAGCGTGTCGCACGTCCAGTCATGTTACCGGCGGGTGGCCACCCGGCGATTCGATGCTAGCGTGCGAGCCACTCTGTGAGCGGCGAGCCTTCGATCGGCATCGATCTCGGGACCACCAACAGCGCGGTCGCTACGTTTCACGGCGGCAAGCTGCGGTTGATCGAACGGGCGACGGGCCAGCGGTTGCTGCCATCGATGGTGGGCTTCACCACGGACGGTAAGCGGGTGGTGGGCGAAGAGGCGCGGCTGCTCGCCGAGTCGAGCCCCGAGCAGGTGGCCTGGGCCACCAAGCGCTTCATCGGCCGCAGGTGGACCGCCGAGCTCGCCGCCGAGGCGCGGCAGCACTTCCCCTTCACGCTGGTGGCCGGCCCGCAAGAAGACGTGCGGGTGAAGGTGGGCGGGCAGGTGCTGCCGGTGGTGCAGCTCGCCGCGGCGCTGCTGTCCGAGCTGCGCGCCGACGCCGAGGCCCACTTCGACGCCGAGGTGCGCCGCTGTGTCATCACCGTGCCGGCCAGCTTCAACGACGCCCAGCGCCAGGCGACGCAAGAGGCGGCCTCGATCGCCGGCCTCGAGGTGCTGCGGCTGATCAACGAGCCGACCGCAGCGGCGCTGGCGTTCGGGCTCTCGACCGGGTTCACCGGGCACGCGGTGGTGTTCGACCTGGGCGGCGGCACCTTCGACGTCTCGATTCTCGACTGCCGCGACGGAGTGTTCGAGGTGGTCGGCACCGGCGGAGACGCCTTTCTCGGCGGCGAAGACTTCGACGCGGTGCTGGTGCAGTGGCTGCTCTCGCACCTGAACGACCCGGGCACCCGCGAGCGCATCTCGCACGACCCGCAGGCGCTGCAGCGGCTCAAGGCCGCGGCGGAAGAGGCGAAGAAGGCGGTCTCGCTCACCGACAGCGCGCGCATTCACGTGGTGCTGGGCGGCGGAGACAAGCCGGGCCGCGGGCAGGTCATCGACACCATGCTCACCCGCCACTTCTTCGAGCGGCTGGTGCGGCCGAAGACCGAGCTGTGCCTCAACCTGGTCGAGAAGACGCTCGCCGAGTCGAAGGTCGACCGCTCGCAGGTGGGCGCGGTGCTGCTGGTGGGTGGCATGACCCGGGTGCCGCTCTTGCGGCAGATGGTCATCGAGCGGGTGGGCAAGCTGCCGGCGCTCGAGGTGAACCCCGACGAGGCGGTGGCCATCGGCGCGGCGATTCACGCCGCCGAGCTGGCCAGCAAGGTGAAGAAGACGCTGCTGCTCGACGTGGTGGGCAGCACCCTGAGCGTGGGCATCGCCGGTGGCCTGGTGCAGCCGCTGATCAAGAAGAACACCCAGCTGCCCTGCGCGGTGAGCGACGTGTTCCACACCAGCCGCGACGGGCAGACGGTGGCGCGGCTGCCGGTGATGCAGGGCGAGTCGATGCACGCGGTCGACAACGCGCGGCTGGGTGAGCTCAAGCTCGAGGGCCTCTCGGGCGAGCTGCGCTCGGCCATCGAGGTGCGCTTCGACCTGAGCGTCGACGGCACGCTGTCGGTGAGCGCGCGCGACCGCGCCACCGGCAAGAGCCAGACCGCGCGCATCGTGGCGCGGGCCGACCTGCGCGACGACGAGCGCGAGCGGCTCAAGAAGAACGAGAGCGAGCGGCGCGACGCCGACGACGGCGTCGACCCCGGCGAGCGGCACAAGAACCGGCACGCGCGGCGTGCGCTGCACGAGGTGCTGGTGCCGCTGCGCCGCATTCACCGCGACCTGAAGCTGGCGGCGGTCGAGACCGACGACGGCGCGGCCCGCGACACCGCCGAGTCGCTGGGCCGGCAAATCGTCGAGGCCGAGATTGTCGAGACCACCGGCACCCGCGAGCAGGTGATTGAGGTAGCGAAGAAGATGCGCGAGCTGCTGGTCAAGCTGGCCGAGCTGAACCGGTAGGCCAGGTCAGGGCGCAGGTCGCCGCGGCGTCGGCGCGGCCGTGTTGCCCTGCCTCGAAACCACCGTCTTCGAAGCGCTCGAGAAGCCCTTGAGCGCCATCAACCTCGAGGTCACCCGTGTGCTCGCGCGGCTGCGGCCCGCTTACACGTCGGTGGCGCTCGAGATTTCGGCGTTCGACCTCGACGACTTCGCGCGCGCCGGCCGGTGCGCGGTGTCGCCGCTGCCGAACGTGCCGGTGCACCAGCGGGCGTACCTCGACGAGCGGCAGACGAAGCTCCTCACCTTCTGCATGCAGGCGTGGCGCAAGGTCGAGTGGGAGGGGCAGACGCTCGAGGTGGTGACCTTGAGCTGGGGCAACGACACCTGCCCCGAGGCGTTTCACTGGGTGCTGGCGCGCTCGGCCGAGCTGGCGCACCGCTTCATCGTCGCGGTCTGCACCAGCGGCGACCTGAGCGCCGAGCGCCTGCTGGTCTTCGAGAACGGCGTCTTCCGCAAGAGCCGCATGCTGGCCGAGAGCGTGAGCCAGGCCCGCTTCGAAGACGTGGTGCTGCAGGGCACGTTGGCCGACGACCTGCGCGCCGATGCGCGGCGCTTCTTCGAGCGGCGCGCGTTCTACGAAGCGCACCGCCTGCCGTGGAAGCGCGGTCTGTTGCTGGTGGGGCCTCCGGGCAACGGCAAGACGCAGACCCTCAAGGCGCTGCTGCACGAGCTGCAGCGGCCGACGGTCTACGTGAAGAGCTTTCACTCGCGCGGTGAGACCGAAGACAACATCCGCAAGGTGTTCGAGCGGGCGCGGCAGGCGGCTCCGGCGGTGATGGTGCTGGAAGACCTCGACTGCCTGGTGGAAGAGCGGTGCCGCAGCGTGTTCTTGAACGAGCTCGACGGGTTCGCGCTCAACAGCGGGCTGTTGGTCATCGCCACCACCAACCACCCCGAGAAGCTCGACCGCAGCATCTTGGACAGGCCCAGCCGCTTCGACCGCAAGTTCCACTTTCCCCTGCCGGGCGAAGGCGAGCGGCGGCTGTACCTGGCGCGGTGGAATGCGGAGCAGCGCGAGGTGATGCGGCTCTCGGCCGCCGGCGTCGAGGCGGTGGTGAAGGCGACGCGCGGCTTCACCTACGCGTACTTGAAAGAGCTGATGCTCTCGGCCGCGCTGCGCTGGGTCGACGACGCCCGGCCCGGCGCGATGGATGGCTTCAGCGCCCAGGCCGCCCGCGAGCTGAGCGCCCAGATGGCCAGCGCCGCCGTGCTGCTGGGGCCGGTCGAGAAGGGCCGCACCATCGGCTTCAGCGCCGAGTGCGCCGAGTGAGCGGGGCGCGGTGGCTGGCCGCACCGTCTGGGCTGCTTCGCCCCCTCACCCCGGCCCTCTCCCGCGAGGGGAGAGGGAGGGCCTCACTGGCACTTCGCCGACGGGACTTCGGTGCAGCCGGCCGTGCCCGCGTCGGTGAGCTGGAGAATCTGGTCGTCTTCGGTCTTCACGCAGCCGGCGTGCGCGCCGTCGCAGCAGATGGGTACCGCGCTCAGGCAGCCGCCGTCGCTCAGGTCGAACCGGCAGCTCAGCGGCGAGCACTCCGCGCCCGACGTCACCCTGGCGGTGCACGCGGCCGAGAGCGCCAGGAGCAGCACCGTCAGGATCAACCGCCGCGCCCGGCCCGGCTGACACGTGGACGTGGACGTGGTCGTGGACGTGGTCGGCTTCGTCAGCGCTCGACTCCACACCAGCGTCGGTAGCATCTCTCCCCCTCACCCTCGGTCCCTCTCCCTCGAGGGAGAGGGAGGCTATTTGACGAGCCTGGGCTTGGTGAAGAAGCCGCCGATGCCGGGGCGCTGGTCTTTCGGGCTGCTGCTGGGCTTCGCGGTCGAGAGGTACCGGTGAATGCGGCGCACCGCCTCGAGCGACGGCCGCACGAACTTGAGCCGCATGCCGCCGCGGTCGTCGTAGCAGCCGAGCACCTCGGCCTCGAGCTTGAGCGGGGCCATCGGCTCGTCGGGGAGGAAGAGCTTGAGCTGCAGCCGGCTGCCGTGCACCGGGGTCGGGCCGTGCCGGGTCGACATGCCGAAGGTCGACAGGTCGGTGGTGAGCCGCACGTAGCGGGTGTCGCCGTGCTTCTCTTCGCACTCCAGCTCGACCGGCACCCGGGGAGTCGCGCGGCGCTCCCTGAAGCTGCGGCGCTCGGGGTCGCCGGCCTTCATGCGCGACTGCAGCGTGGTGACCGACGCGGGGTAGTTCCGACCCCGCCGATCTCTCAGCTTGGGTTTCGGTGGAGTGATGAGCGGGAGGAGCGCGGCCGAGGAGGACAAGACTGACTACATTGTCGCAGCGCCTGATCCACGGTTTCGTCTCATCTGGTGGTCAACTTTTCTCAACCGGCGAGAGCTTCACGGGAAAGTTCCCTCTGCCGCGTCTTGGGCTAGCGTTCGGCCGGGTCCCTCGGCTTGAGACGCTCGGCAGCGCTGGCGCTACTGGTGCTTCACACGGCGGCGTGGGCCGCAGGTGTCGAGCGCAAGCCGCCCACCGCGCGCGCCTCGCTCACCGCCGGCGTGGCGGTTCGCAGCGGCACGTACGACGACACCAACAGCGTGCGGTTGACCTACAACGGCCTCGCGCCCACCGTGGTGAGCTTCGACGGGGCGCTGTTCTTTCTGCCCTGGTTGGGTGCCGCGCTCGACCTCTCGCTCGAGAGCTTCGCGGTGCTCGGCCAGGACCTGACCGGCACCAAGGTGCGCCAGCAGCTGTTCGGGTTCCGCATTCTTCCCGAGGCGGTGGGGCGGTGGTCACCCCTCTACTGGCTGGGGCTCGAGCTGCACGTGGGCTACGGCGGCGGGCAACTGCCCAACATCGCGCTGGTCAGCGATGGGCAGCTGAGCTCTTCGCCGGTGAAGTTTCACGGGCCCAGCGCCGCGCTGTACGTGGCCATCGAGCCCGACCTTCCCGTGGGAGGGCACCTGTTCGCGCGGATTCTGCCGACGGTGGGCGGCAGTGACCTCCGGCCGCTGATCGCCTCGTTCGGGCTGCAGCTGCACGGCGGCAACCTGGCGGTGGGAAACCTGCGGGGCGCCATCGCGCTCGACACCGAGCTGCTCCTGGCGGGAGCCGATCGCGAGGACCTGGGGCTGAGCTTCGCCCATACCGAGCTGCGCTTCAGCCTGGGTCTGCGGCTGCGGCACCAGCCCGAGGTGCCGCCCGAGCTGCGCAACGGCTCGGGGCAGTCGTCGGGCACCGGCACGGTGAGGGGGCGGGTGGTGTCGGGCGGCGCCGGCCTTTCGGGTGCGAGCGTCACGGTGGGCACCCTGGCCGCGGTCGTCACCGGCCCGGAAGGCACCTTCGAGCTCGAAGACGTGCAGTCGGGCTCGTACCCGGTGCGCGCGGTGGCCGAGGGCTACAAGCCGGTCGAGCAGCAGGTGACGGTGACCGCGGGCGGCACCGCCGAGGTGACGCTCAGCACGGTGCGGCCCACCGGCCCCGGTCGCATTCGCGGCGTGGTGAAGGGCGAGAAGGACCTGGTGGTCGAGGGCGCCGAGGTGGCCGCCGAGGGCGGCAAGCCGGTGAAGACCGGCAGCGACGGCAGCTTCACGCTCGAAGGCGCGGGGCCGGGGCCGGTGAAGGTGAAGGTCTCGGCGAAGGGCTACCAGAACGCGGAGGACGCGGCCCAGGTTCCGCCTGAAGGGGTGGCGACGCTCGACTTCTCGCTGGTGAAGCAGGGAGAGCGGGTGCTGGCCACGGTGCGCGGGTCGGTGAAGTCGGCGAGCGGGAAGGGCGTGCGCGCGACGGTGAAGGTCAGCGAACTGAACCTGACCGTGCCGGTGAAGGGTGATGGCCGGTTCGTGGTGCAGGTGCCGGGGGGCAAGTACACGCTGACCATCGAGGCGGCGGGGTATGTGACGCAGGTGAAGACGTTGGAGGTGGCCGATGGAGACCAGGCCATCTTCCATTGCGACCTTCAGCCGGTCGGGCGCTGACACGGCCGTCCACGTCCACGTACGTCCACGTCCACGACAAAAGTGCTGGTTCCGATGCTGAGTGCTGGCGCGGCGTGCGCTCGGCCTGTCGTTGGCGACCGAACGGGCTTCTTCGACGGACGTGGAACGTGAACGTGAACGAACGGCCTCTAACCGATCCACCTCAGCGTCCCTCCGTGTCCACCGGCACGTTTGTGGTCCACCCCTCCCCCCAGTAGACTCCCGCACATCCTCCGCCTCCTCCCGGTCTGCCTCCTCGTCACCCTCACCGCCTGTCCCTCGGACGACGGCGGCGCGACGCTCACCCCGCTCCCCCCCGAGTCCGTCGCCCGCCTGGTCTCCAAAGAAGGCACCGTCACCCTCACCCGCTCGGGCAAGCCGGCACCCGCCCAGCCCGGCGCCCTCTACGAGCACGACGAGCTCGAGACGGGAGCCGCTGCCAAGGCCCTGCTCCGCGCTCCGGGCGGCCGCGAAATCGAGCTCGGCGAGAACACCCGCTTCAAGGTGGGCAGAGACCTCGGCGACATCGAGGTCACCGAGGGCACCATCTCCTTCCTCGCTCCGGGCGAGGGCGACGGCGGCGTCACCCAGGTCACCACCCGCTTCGGTCGCACCGCCATCGCGCCCGGCACCCGCGCCACCCTCGCCCTCGGCGCCGCCGGCCTCGCAGTCGACGTCTCCGTCGGCGTCATCACCCAGGTCGAAGAAGACGGCGGCACCCGCACCGCCAGCGCCGGCCAGAAGCTCGAGTTCGGAGTCGGCAGCATCGAGGTGGTCGACCCCGGCACTCCCAAAGAGCCCCCCAAGGTGCAGCTCACCGCCGACGGCCGGGTGCTGCTCAAGAAGAAGGGCGAGCCCCGCTTCTCCGCCGCCAGGAAGGGCGCCCAAGACGCGCCCGAGGGCACCGCGTTTCAGGTCGGCCCCGGCGGGCGCGCGCGGCTCAGCTTCGACGGCGCGGCGGTGAAGCTCGGCGCCGGCGTCAACGGCTCGATCGACGCGGCCCAGAAAGGCGACGACGGCAACGAGGTGGCGCTCACCGTCAACGGCCCGGTCGCCCTCGCGCTCGACGGCAAGGCCCCGGTGAAGGTGAAGCTCGCCGGCAAGCACCCCATCGAGGTGAAGGGCAAGAGCGAGGCGGCGGCCAACGTGAGCCGCGGCCGGGTCGAGGTGCTGGCCGGCGAGCTCGAGCTCGTCGTCAACGGCAAGCCCCAGGTGGTGAAGGCCGGCGAGGTGGCGAGCGTGTCGGCGACCGGCGCGGTCGAGGTCGCGGCGCGCGCGCGGCCGTGGCTCACCGTGCCGCTGGGCAAGAAGGTGCGCGTCTACGCGAAGCGCGCGGTGGGTGAAATCGGCCTGCAGCTGCCCGAAGAGCTCAGCCGCGCGCAGGTCGCCAACGACGCGGCGTTCACCGACCTGGTGCTGGCCGGGCCCGGCAAAGACTTCATCACCGTCAACGCGCCGGCGGCGGGCGAGCTGTTCTGGCGCACCGTCGATGACCAGGGTGAGGCCCAATCGAACGGCCGGGTGCGCTTCATGCCCGACGTGGGCAGCGCCAAAGACGAGGCCTCGCGCGGCGACGTGGTGGCCGAGACCGGCCTCAAGGCCACCGTGTTCTTCCAGGGCGCGGTGCCCACGCTGACCTTCACCTTCCCCTCGGTCGAGGGCGCGAAGGGGTACCGCTTTCGCGTCTACCGCGCGAGCGACCTCAACAAGGCGCTGGTCGACAAGAAGACCAACGAAGCGAAGACCACCGTCGACCCCGGCCTGCTCACCGAGGGCTCGTACCGCTGGAGCGCCAGCGCGCTCGACGAGGCCGGCAACGACAAGGTCGGCGGCCGCATGAACCAGATGGACATCATCTACGACAACTCGCTCACCACCCTGCAGCTCGCCTCGCCCCGAGACGGTGACCGCCTCGACGGCGCGAAGTGCAGCGGCACCGCTCCCCTCGGCACCCGCCTGTTCTTGAACGGCAAGCCCGTCGCCACCGACGGCAGCGGCCGCTTCAACGTCGCCGCGCCCAAGGCCGAGCTGCTGGTGTTCCGCCTGGTCAGCGGTGACGGCTCCGAGAGCTACTGGCTCCGGCGTCTCAGAAAGTGAGACGGGGGCTTGACTACAGTGTGGGTGTAGGGCACACCGCGCGGCCTCTATGCGCATTCACTCACTTTTTTCTGCCGCCGCCGTTCTCTTCGCCCTCTCGTCGTGCGGTGACGCCGACTCGACCGCCGACATCGGCGCGAACGGCGCCTTCGCGTCGGAAGAAGAGGTGGCCACGACCGGTGACGCGCTGCTCTCCAACTCGGCCGCGGTGTGGCTGCCGATGCAAGAGGGCAACACCTGGACGCTGGTCTCCGAGACCACCGGCGCCACCAAGACCATCGCGTTCTCGGACGTGGGCGGCGGCATCGGCTGGCTCGACGGCCTGTCGCGCAGCGAGGGCTTCTGGGCGGGCGTGAGCCCCTCGTCGCCGAACACCCTCTACAGCTGGAACTACGACCTGCGTCAGTGGGAGCCGCTGTACCGCTTCGGCTACGCGGTCACCAGGTGGACCATCGGTGCCGGCTGCGACAAGTTCACCCTGCAGCGCACCGAGAGCGACGCGAACGTGGTGACTCCGGCCGGCGGCTTCACCGGCGTGCGCACCATCAGCTACACCTTGAACCCGCCCATCACCGCGCGCTGCATCGTGCCGGCGCTGGCCGAGGTGTCGTTCGCTCCTGGCGTGGGCCCGGTGAAGCTGGTGACCGGCGCGGGTGAGAAGTTCGTGCTGCAGAGCGCGAAGGTGAACGGCAAGAAGTACCCGCTCGCCGGCGGCCAGGTCACCTCGAAGCTGACCTTCGACGCGCTGACCTATGTGAACAAGTCGAACACCATCTTCTGCATCACCACCCCGTGCCCGGGCAACGCGGTCAACGCGGTGGCGAAGTACAGCTACACCGTGACCAACGGCACCGCGACCAGCCAGACCTGGCAGTTCAACAGCGGCTGCCAGCACGACCTGCAGCTGGTGAGCTCGAGCGGCAAGGTGGTCGCTGACGTGGCCAACGGCCGCTTCTGCACCCAGTCGCTCACCAGCGTCACGCTCTCGCCCGGCCAGTCGAAGACCTTCTCGGGCGAGCTCGAGCTGATCGACACCGAGGGCCTGCAGCTGAACGGCACCTACTCGGCCAAGGCGTTCATGACGCCCCGCTCGGGCATCGTGTCGTCGCCGGTGGTGCCGGCCAGCGCGAGCCTCAAGGTCAGCGTCGTTCCCGCGATTCAGTGAGGCCTTGAGCGCCGGCAAACCCTCTCCCCCTTCGAGGGGAGAGGGGGCTAGGCTGCTCTGCCGTGGCAGTAGCTGACCCATCGAGCACCACCACCATCACCGGGTTTCGTTCGCTCAAGCGCACGCAGCTCGACGAAGGCCGCGGGTGGGACGTGTTCAGCGGCTACTCCGAAGAGCTCAACCGCGAAGTCGACCTCACCGTGGTGCACGCCGAGGCGCTGCGCGACGAGCAGACGCGCAAGAAGTTCGCCGAGGTGGCCAAGGTCGTCGCCGTGCTCCAGCACCCCCTGCTGCAGCGCTGCCTGATGGTGGTGCCGATGCCCGACGGCGGGTGGTCGGTGATGTGCGAGCCCGTCGAGGGGCCGACGCTGCAAGACCACCTGAGCCGCACCGGCGCGTTGAGCTGCGACGACGCGGTGCAGCTGGTGATGCTCTTGTGCGAGGCGGTCGACGCCGCCCACCAGCGCGGCGTGGTGCATGGCGGCCTCTCGCCCAGGCGGGTGCTGCTGCCCGGCGGCCTGCACGCCTTTCGCCCCAAGCTCACCGGCATCGCGCTGGGCCTCTTGCCCAGCTCCGAGACCGCGCCGTTCGCCGCGCCCGAGCTGCAAGAGCGCCGCGGCGAGCCCAGCCCGCTGGCCGACGTCTACTCGCTGGGCGCGCTGCTCTACACCTGCCTCACCGGCAAGGCCCCCGACTCGCACGACGTGAAGAAGCTCAAGGCGCTGCCCGCCGGCGCCGAGCACCTGGTGCCGGTGCTCGAGCGCGCCATGGCCCTCGAGTTCAGCCGCCGCTACTTCACCGCCGGAGAGCTGGCCAAGGCGCTGCTCAAGGCCAACGGCACGCTGGTGCCGCCGGCGCAGCGGGTCGACGTGACCTCGCCGCTCACTCCGCTGCCCCAGCAGGGCCTGCCGTCCGACACCATGCTCGGGCCCTACCAGCTGGTGCGGCTGCTCGGCGAAGGCTCGATGGGGCAGGTGTTTCTGGGCCGCCACAAGGCGCTCGGCCGGCAGGTGGCCATCAAGGTGCTGCGCCCCGAGCAGTACCGGCGCGGCGACCTGATTCAGCGCTTCTTTCAAGAGGCGCGCACGGTGAACCAAATCAACCACGAGCACATCGTGGAGATTTTCGACTTCGTGCAGGAGCCCGGCCCCGACGGCCCCTCGGCGGTGTACTGCGTGATGGAGCTCTTGCAGGGCACCTCGCTCACCGGCGCCATCGAGGGCGCGCCGATGGAGCTCAAGCGCGCGCTGAACATCACTCGGCAGCTGTGCGACGCGCTGTTCGCCGCGCACAAGGTCGGGGTGGTTCACCGCGACGTGAAGCCCGACAACATCTTCCTCATCGAGCGCGCCGGCCAGAAAGACTACGTCAAGGTGCTCGACTTCGGCGTGGCCAAGCTCACCCACGCGCAGCCCGACACGCCGCTCATCTCGACGATGGACGGCGCCATCATCGGCACCCCGATGTGCATGGCCCCCGAGCAGGCGGCCGGCGCCGCGGTCGACCATCGAGCCGACATCTACGCGGTGGGCGTGATTCTGTACCTGATGCTCACCGGGCAGCTGCCCTTCGAGGCCAAGACCTTCGCGGCGCTCGCGGTGCTGCTCATCACCAAGCCGCCTCCGCCGATTCCCGACCTGACCCCGAGCAAAGAGCGCATCGAGCCGGCCTTGAAGGCGCTGGTGCTCAAGTGTCTCGAGAAAGAGCCCGCGAATCGCCCGCAGAGCATGCGCGAGCTCGCCGAGGGGCTCACACCCTTCATGTCGATGTCGGCGGTGCGCGCCTCGGACCCCGCCTTGCGGCCCGTCGCTCCGCAGATGAAGCCGCGGCCCGCGTCGAGCGCGAAGTGGCTGGCGCTGGGCGCGGTGGCGCTGGCGGCCACAGCGGCGGGGGTGTTCTTCGCCCTGCAGCCGCGCGCGCAGACCGCCGCGCCGCCGCCGCCGGTGGTGGTGGTGCAGCCGCCGCAACCTCCTCCGCCGCAGCCGCCGCCGGTCGAGCCGGTGAAGCCGCCGGTCGAGCCGGTGGTCGAAGAGCTGGCTCCGCTCGCAGACCCGCCGCCCAAGCCTCCGCCGCCGGTGAAGCCGGTGACGCTCAAGAAAGAGATGATTGCCGAGACGGTGAGGCGCGGCAGCGGCGACGTGCGCAAGTGCATCGAGCGCCACCGCACCGACCTGAAGACGCTCGAAGGTCACGTCGACGTGAAGCTGACCATCGAGCTGGCGGGCGATGTGAAGAACGCGGTGATGACCAGCGACACCCTGAAGGGCTCGTCGCTCGAGGGCTGCGTGCTCAAAGAGGTGAGGCGGTTTCGTTTTCCCCGGCACGTGGGGCCTGCGCCCACCATCATCGTGCCGTTCAACTACAAGCTCACCGGCGGGTGAGCGCTGCGCTCAACGGGCGCGGCGGTGTCGGCGCCAGGCCAGCGCGAGCGCCAGCAGCAGCAGCGCGGGCGGTGAGCTCGAGCAACCGCACGCCGAGGTCTGGAACTCGAGCCCTTCGTCGCAGGTGTAGCTGACCGGCACCTCGCGGGTGACGACGCCGTCGAGGTTGGCGGCGGTGACCTGCAGCACGTGGTCGCCCTTCGCCGGCACCTTCCAGCTCAAGCGCCCGCCGGAGCTCACCGTGGCGTTCAGGTCGTCGCTGTCGACGCTCAGCTCGGGGGTGGGAAACCCGGTCGCGGTCAGCTGCACGCTGAGCTGGGGGTCGCAGCGCAGCGAGATGCCCTCGACCGGCGCGAGCTGCGGCAGCTCGAACACCTCGCCGCTCACGAAGTCGACGCACGAGAGCCCCTTGGTGTTGGTGACCTTCAGGGTGCCGGTGAACGGGCCGGTGTCGTCGAACTGAAACTCGAGCGGCAGCGGGTCGCCGGGCGGTCGCAGCTCGCGGTCGCGCACCTGCACCGAGACCTGCTGCACCGAAGCGCGAGCGTCGGCCCAGTCTCCCGAGAAGCGGGCGCGGGTGCCCACCGGCAGCGCGAACGGGTCGACCCAGGCCCGGCACGAAGGAGGAGCCTCGCTTCCCGCCGAGACCGTCACCTGCACCGAGTCGTAGGCGGACAGGCCGTTGGCGTCGGTCACGGTGAGCCGCACCCGGTGCCGGCCGGGCGAGAAGGTGTGGGCCAACCGCTGGTCGGTCTCGGGCGGGCTGCCGTCGCTCATCGCCCACTCGAAGCTGACCACCGGCGCGTCGCCTTCTTGCGTGAAGACGTCGAACACCACCGAGAGCGCGTCGCGGCCGTCGACCGGGCCAGCGGTGACGATTTCTGCGGTGGGCGGCTTGCGCCCGCGCGGGTCGAGCACCTGCACGTGGGCGCGGTCTCTGCCGGTGCGGCCCGACTTGTCGACGGCCACCAGCTCGACGCGGTAGCCGCCGGCGCGCGGGTACACGTGCTTCACCGTGGCGCCGCTGCCGAGCGGCGATTGGTCTCCGAAGTCCCACCGCCAGGCGGTCAGCGGCTCGACCGAGGTCGAGCCCGTGCCGTCGAAGGACACCGCGTCGCCGGCGTGCGCTCCGTCGGTCGCGACCGCGACGTGCGCCGAGACGGTACCCCCTGGCGCCACCAGCGTCACCTCTACGCTCAGCTCGGCGCTCTGGCCGGCGGCGTCGTGCGCGGCCACGCAGACCATCGTCGAGTCTCCCGGGCTGCCCTGCGGCGTCCAGCTCACCGCGCCGGTCATGCCGTCGACCACCACGCCGCTGACCGGGCCGTTGGAGCAGGTCTGGTAGGTGTACGGCCGGGTGCCGCCCGCGACCGTCACCCGGCCGGTGGGGTTGTAGGGCCACGGCGCGCCGATGACCGCGGCGCGCAGCACGTCGTCGATGATGCGCAGCTCGGTGTTTGCTCCGCCACCCGCGCCTGCGGCCCCGCCGCCTGTGTTGGGGTCTCCACCACCTCCGCCGCCTCCGGCTCCGCTGCCTCCGCCCGTGCCGCCACCGCCGCCACCACCACCGGCGCCCGCGTCGGCGCGAGCCCAGACCACGTAGACCGCTCCGCTGTTGCCCGAGAGGCCCGGCGCGCCGACCAACAGGTCGCGCATGCCGTCGTCGTCGTAGTCGAACCCGCCCGACGCCGCGGCCCCGAACTGCTCGTTCGGGGTGGTGGCGAGGTCGATGAGGCCGTAGGCGGCCGGCATGGTGCCGTTGCCGCGCACGTAGACGAACAGCGCCCCGTGCGGCGAGCTCCCCCAGGTAGGGGCACCGACCAGCAGGCTGTTGCCGGCGCCGTTGTCGAGCGAGTTGACGGTGGAGAGCGAGGTGGTGAACCCGGCGTTGTTGGTGAGCTCGGCGGGCGCGAGGGTGAAGACCGCCATCGCGCTCAGGCCTGCGTCGCTGCCGGGGTAGACGTAGCCCCGCCCCGACTGAGTCAGGGTGCCGCCGCCGAACGGCTCGCCCACCACCAGCTCGTCGCGGCCGTCGCCGGTGGCATCTTCGAGGCCCACCAACGACCCGCCCAGCTGGCCGGCGAGCGTCGAGCCGTTGAGCAGGGTCGGGCCATCGAAGCCGCCGGTGCGCCTGCCGTACCAGACCGCCACCCGGCCGCCGTTGACCACCAGCAGGCCGTAGGTCGGGTCGCCGACGGCCACGTCGCGCACTCCGTCGCCGTTGAAGTCGCCGGCCGCCACCGCGGCAGACAGGCTCGAGCTGTTGGTGGCGACGAAGGCCATCTGCGCCACGTAGCCTCCGTCGCGCTGGCTGGCGAAGAGGCCTGCCGAGTTGATGCCCGGCGCGCCCACCAGGAGGTCGGCGAACCCGTCGCCGGTGAGGTCGCCGGCGTTGAGCACCACCTCGCCGAAGCGGCCGTTCGCCAGGGGCTGGTCGATGCGCTGCACCGGGGTCGCCACGCCGTTGCTCACCCCGTAGACGAGCACCGAGCCCCGGTTGCCGTTGGCGCCCGGCGCGCCCACCACCAGCTCTCGGCCGATGAGCGCGAGCGAGCTGCCGAACTGCGAGCCGGGGCCGGCGTCGCCCTGCAGCCACGCCAGCTGGAACTTGCCGGTCGCCCGGTCGACGCCCGAGTAGCCGTAGACGGCGCCTCCGCCGAGGCCGGGGGCGCCCACCACGAACCCCGGCTTGCCGCCCTGAAGGGTAGGGAGCGCCAAAACCGTCTTGCCGAACTGGGCGTTGGCGCTGACGCCCACCGGGCGGTCGCGGGTGAAGGTGGTGAAGTCGGGGCCGAGCGCCTGCTGCAGCGCGGCCGGCGGGGCCGGGGGCTCGGCGGGGGTCGACTGGCAGGCGAGCAGCGCGAGCGCCGCGACCCCCGCGGCCCGGCCGGCGCGGCGGCGGAAGAGAAAGAGCGCGGCGAAAATCAGCGCGCCGCCGGCGCTGCTGCAGCCGCACGGGGTAGAGAACTGCAGCGGGCCCTTCTCGCAGCTCACGGTGGCGTGACCTTCCCAAGTGGCGGTGCCGGCGCCGTTGCGCACCTGCAGCCGCAGGGTGGGGCTGCCGCTGTAGTCGTCGGGCACCTGCCAGTGCACCCGCCCGTCGCTCTGCAGCAGCTCGGCGCCGGGCGGAAGCTCGAGCGCGGTGACCTCGAGCGGCGCGTCTCCAGCGAGCAGGGGTGAGACGACGAGCTCCTGCCCGCAGCGCACCGGCTCGGGGGTGGCGAAGATGTACGGCGGCAGCGCGCCGTCGGGCCCCAGCGCCACCGCCTCGGCCCAGTCATGGCAGCTCAGGTGGTGCGCGTCGCCCACGTAGAGGTCTCCCCGACGGCGGCCAGGAGCGTCGAGCCGGACCTCGAGGCGCGCGCCGGCCGGCAGCTGGGTGGTGTCGTCGAAGCGCACCTGCGCGTCGACGATGGCGTCTTCCGGGTCGGAGTAGTCGCTCAACCAGCTCACGCCCAGGGGCGCGTCGCCTCCCGGAGGGCTCAGGCTCGAGCGGCAGTCGGGGGCGTGCTGCGAGTCGCTCTCGTCGACGTGAATCATCACCGAGTCGGTGGCGCTCAGGCCCGAGGCGTCGACCGCGCGCACCCGCACCCGGTAGCTGCCTGGCGCGAACGAGGCGTGCTCGCCGTAGTCGAACTGCACGAAGAGAATGGGCTTGTCTCCGGCGGTGCAGTCGCAGCTGAAGTCGACGTCGAGACGACCCACCCCGTGCGTGGCGCTGGCGTGCACCATCGCGGTGGGCGGCCTTCTGCCCTTCGCGTCGAAGACGAGCACCGGCTGGCGCGCGCTGGCCGAGCGGCCCGAGCGGTCGAACACCGTCAGCTCGGCGACGTAGCCGCCGGGCAGGTAATAGGTGTGCTGCACCGAGGTGCCCTGCTCGAGCGGGCTCAGGTCGCCGAAGTCCCACCGCAGCGCGACGACCTCGTCCGCGGGCAGGCCCTGGCCGGTGAAGTCGATGCGCACCGGCGAAGGGCGCGAGTCGGGCATGAACGAGAAGGCGGCGCGCAGCGGCACGTCGCTGGGGTCGGCCTTCACCGTGACGTCGAAGGTGTACGTGTCGGCCGCCGCGTTCTTGGCGGTGACGCACACGGTCTGCGTGCCGACCTCGGCGGGGGTCCAGCTGACGGCGCCGGTGATGGGCTCGACACGGAAGCCCGAGGGCGGCGCGGCGCAGGTCGCCCAGGTGACCGGCAGCGTACCCGCCGAGAGCCGAAGCCTGCCGAGGCCGTTGTAGACGTAGGGCTGACCGCGCGTGGCGGTGGTGACCGCGTCGTGCACGATGACCGGCGCCACGTTGCCGGCGTCGGTGCCGCCACCGTTGCCGCCGTCGACGGCGCCGCCCAGCCAGCCTGAGTCGGGCGCGGCGCACTGGGCGAGCGTGCAGCTGCCGCTCTGGCACTCGAGGTCGCCGTTGCACGGCGCGCCCGTGCCGCCGAGCAGGCGGGTGGCGAAGGCGCGCGGGCCACCGTCGGCGCTCTCGGTGCGTTGGTAGAGCAGCAGCCCGGCGGCCGGTGATTCGAGCGCCAGCGCGGGCGCCGCCGCGCCGCGCACCGAGACGGGCTCTTCGGCGCGGTGGGCGAGGTCGGCAGGGCGCACGTGGGTGCCGAAGAGCGCCGCAGCGGTGGGGTCGCGGTGGTCTTGCCAGACCAGCAGCCAGTCGGTGCCGTCGAAGGCCACGGCCGGCTCGATGCGGCGGAAGCTCGCGCCGGTGGTGAGCTGCACCCCGTCGCGGTCGACCAGCCCGCTCGCGGGAGAGATGCGCGCGCCGTAGATGGCGGTGCCGGGCAGCTGCGCGCGCGCGTCGCTCCACACCACCAGGAACTGGGTGAACGAGTGGGCGATGGCCGGGCTCAGCTGGTTGCCCGTGGCGGTGCAGACCGCGGTCGGAAACGGGTCGAGCGGCGTGCCATCTGCGGCGCTGAAGCGCTGCGCGTAGATGTCGCCGCGCTCGGACCACGCCATCAGCACCACCGGCCCCAGCGCGTCGATGGCGGGGTGGCTGGGCGTACCGAGGGTGTTGCCCACCGCGACCGCGGTGGGGTTCGGGTCGAGCTCGGTGTACCGGTTGGCGACCAGCTTGCCCTGCGAGCCCGCGTCCCACACCTCGGCTGCGACCAGCCACCACGCGTTGACGTTGCTGGCCCAGGTGAGCGCGGGCTCGACGTGGCTGCGGCCGCTGGTCGGCGCGACGGTGAGGTCGAGCAGAGGGCCCACTGCGCCGGCCGCGTCGACCTTCACGCCCCTGATGGTGCGCGACGGGGCGTCGGACCAGGTGACCAGCCAGCCGCCGGGGAAGGTGGCGACCGCGGGCCGACGCTGCGCTCCGGGCGCCGAGGCCAGCACCAGCACGCCGCCATCGCTCGCGCCGTCGGAGTCGAGCAGCGCACCGTACACCTCGCTGCCCAGGCCCGCGTCGCGGGTGTCCTCCCACGCGGTGAGGTAGTGGCCCGAGGCGCTCCACGCGGCGCGCGGCGCGGTCTGCTCGTTCGGCGCCACCGAGACCGGGAAGGGCGTGATGAGGGTGCTCTGGGGCACGTTGACCTGCGCCGCCCAGATGTCGGTCTGCCCGTCGAGCGCGCGGTCGTCGACCCACAGCACGCTGCCGTGCGCCTCGCCGAGCAGGGCCGGCGCGGTCTGGTCGCCGGGCGCCGAGACGATGACGTTGGCCGAGACGGCGCCCGCGTTGTCGACGCCGGCGCCCCAGATGTTCCAGTCGGCGCCGCGGTGGTCGGCCCAGGTGAGGTACACCACCGCGCCACCGGCGAGGCCGGCGAGCTGCGGCGAACGCTGGTCGCCTGCCGCCCCGACCACGAGGCTGGTGGTCGAGACCGACACCGATGCGGTGGTCGACACCGTCGCGCCGAGCACGTCCCAGTCTCCATTGCGTTGGTCGGCCCAGGCCACGCGCCAGTTGCCGTTCACCGTCGAGTAGGTCGCGGTCGCCTCTCCGAGGGCGGCGCCAGTGCCCCCCGACAGCTGGCTGATGTTGAAGGGAGAGCCATCGAGCGAGGTGCGGGTCGAGCGCTTGAAGCGCTGGCCGCGCACCTGCTTGCCGTCTTCGTCCCACACCACCAGGGTCTGGTCGGTGGTCTCGGCGTTCGCCACCGCGGGGTTCTCGCCGTTGATGCCGGCCGACGTCTCGAGCGGCACGGTGATGCTGAGCGGGAAGCCGGCATCGGGCGCGAAGAAGGCGGCCTTCACGTCGTGCAGGGTGCCGGTCACCTCTTCCCACGCCATCAGGTACTGGGGCGTCATGCCTTCTCCGGCGAAGGTGAGGGCCGCGCTGCGCTGGGTCGAGCTGGTGTTGCCGCGAATGGCCAGCGGCTTCGCGCCGGTCACGACGCGGCCGCTCAGGTCGACCGGCGCACCGACGAGCTCGGCGCCTTCTTCCCACGCCAGGAAGCAGCTGGTCAGGCCGCACGCGACGCGCGGGTTGCGCTGGTCGCCGGCGCGGGTGACGAGCGGGAAGGGGGGGCCGACCCGGTTGGTGGCGGTGTCGATGAGGGCCGCCCACAGGTCGGTCTCGCTGCCGCGGCGGCCGTCTTCCCACACCGCGAGGGTGCCCACGCCGGAGAGCGTCGCCAGGGTGGGCGCCACCTGCGGGCCGGGCGCGGCGCCGAGCGTGGGCCTGGCGTCGAGGGGCCGCTCTCTGCCGTCGGAGATGAGCGGCGAGCCCCGGCGCGCGGGCGCTTCAGGCGGGGCGGGCGCTGGGCGGGTGCACGCACAGGCGGCCAGCAGCGCAGCGGCCCACGGTCGGAGCTGAGTCATTCGAGGGGGAGAAGGCGCTAACACACCGGCCCGGCGGCTACAGGTTAGCAGAGCCCGACTCGGAATTTTGAGAGGCGGGCCGGCTCAAGTGCGCTGAAGCACTCGTGGCGTGAGCGGGCACACCCCATGCTCAGGCCGCGCTTCATGAAGCGGCTCGCGTTGATCGGGGGGTTGTTGGCGCTGCAGGCGTGCCTGTCGCCGGTGCTGGAGAACCCGGACGGTGGCGAAGGCGGTGGCACCGCAGGTGGCGGCACGGCTGGCGGCGCCAGCGCTGGAGGCGTGGGCGGCAATGGAGCGAGCGGCGGTGGCGGCGCGTCACCCTGCGTCGACGACGACCACGACGGCTTCGTGGCGGGCGCGGTGTCGAGCTGTTCGTCGAAGCCAGCGGGAGACTGCAACGACCACGACGCGCAGGTTCACCCTGCCGCCAACGAGCTGTGCAGCAACGGAAGAGACGACAACTGCGACGGCCTGGTCGACAGCCAAGACCCTTCGTGCGGCGGCCTGTGCAGCGCGATGTGCCGCAGCTCGTTCGACTGCCACCTGGGCACCACCTTCTGCGGCGTCGCGCGCGACCCCAACCCCACGCCGGTCTGCTGCGCGCAGTGCCCCAAGTTCGAGGGAGATTGCCCGATGCACACGTCTCCCCGTCCGGCCGGGCTCGACCCGCTCACCGGGTGCCAGCGCACCGCCTGCATCGACGACATGACCACCTGCCCCGCGCTGTACCAGCCGGTATGCGGCACCAACGGTCAGACGTACGGCAACCCCTGCGAGCTCAACCGCGCCGAGGCCGAGCTGCTGCACTCGGGCGCGTGCGTGCCCGGCGAGGGCGTGGCGTGCCGCTCGAGCCAGCAGAACAGCTGCGGCGCGTCGGGGGCGCTGTACTGCCGCGACGCCTGCCCGCAGTGCGACAGCCTGCTCGAGCGCTGCACCAAGGTGGGCGTGTGCGTCACCGCGCTCGATTGCCCCGCGGGGCTGGCCACGCCTGCGCTGTGCCCGAACGGGTCGGCGCCGCGGGCCTCGTGCGTGCTCAACGCCTGCAACTACGTGTGCCAGTGAGAGCCCTCGGCGCGATGGTGGCGGCGGTGCTGGCGGCGTGCTCGAGCCTGGGGCCGCGAGTCGAGAAGCCGGTCATCGACCCGCACGGCAACGACGCGGGCGACCAGACCACCGGCTGCATGACCGACAGCGAGTGCGGCGCTTCGCAGGTGTGCGTGAACTGCGCGGGCAACGGCGAGTGCGCTCCGGGCTGCCGCGACGCGAGCCAGTGCGCGGCGCGAGAAATCTGCCAGCTCGGCACGGTGTGCCAGGCGTGCCCGTGCGCGCCCGGCTGGTGCGTCATCGACCCCTGCCGCGACGAAGACAACGACGGCTTCGTGCCCAGCGACGACGTGCTGCTCGACTGCCCGGGCAAGCAGCGGGGCGACTGCAACGACCGCGCGCCCGACGTGCACCCGGGCGCGGCCGAGCTCTGCCAGAACTACCGCGACGACAACTGCGACGGGAAGGTCGACGAGCGCGACAGCGCGTGCGTGTGTGCCAGCGGGAAGCAGCACTGCACCACGAACTGGGACTGTGGAGACCCCGGTGGCGCCGGCTGCGTGAAGGGCTGCTGCGAGCCGTGCGCGAATCAGACCGGCACCAAGCCCACCTGCAACTTCGGCGGCGGCAACTACTGCCCGCAGCAGTACGGGGTGAACCCCAACACCGGCTGCAGCTACGGGTGGACGTGCGACTCGTGCGGCAGCTGCGGCGCGACCGTCGACCCGGTGTGCGGAGCGAACGGCTCGACCTACGACAACACCTGCCTGATGCAGCAGCGCGGCACGAAGCTGATGCACCGCGGGGCGTGCCTGCCCGGCGAGGGCATGTTCTGCCAGGTCGCCAACCAGCCCTGGGTGCCCCTCGACGGCGGTTGCGGGTCGAGCGGAGATTTCTACTGCCGCAGCAACTGCCCGGCGGGCTCGAGCTGCGGCTCGTCAGTCTGCACCCAGAAGGGGGCGTGCCTGACCGACAGCGACTGCCCGGCGGGGTTGCCGTTGCCGACCCCTGCTGATTGCGACGGCGGTGCGGCGGTGCTGCGGTGCGTGAGCAATGCCTGCGTGAGCCGCTGCGGGTAGGCGAGAGGTTGGGCGGACGGTCGGCCTCTCACCCCGAAACAGGCACCGCCGGAGCGAAAAGAGGTACAAGCGCGGCGCTCATGGGTGGCCTCACGCGTCTGGGTCTCTTCGCTGCGTTCTGCGTCGCGCTCGCGTTCGTGGCGTGCAACCCCGGCCCGGCCGACTGGCAGCAGTACACCTACGCGTGCACGAGTGACTCCGACTGCGTGGGCACCGACCGCTGCGTGAGCGGCGCGTGCCGCGGAGCAGATGGCGGCACCGCCGGGGGCAACGCGGGAGGCGCGGCGGGCGGAAGCGCTGGAGGTACCGCCGGCGGCGGCGCGATGGCCGGTGGAAGCGGCGGCGGCACCGCGGGTGGAGGGACCGCCGGCGGCGCGAGCGGAGGCACCGCTGGCGGTGGAACAGCCGGAGGCGGCGTTGCGGGTGGAGCCGCCGGTGGCCGCGCGGGCGGCGCTGGCGGTGGCGGTCTGGGCAGCGACGGTGGCTGCGTGCCGACCGGCGCCGAGATGTGCGACCGCGCCGGCGACGAAGACTGCGATGGCAACGCCAACTGCGCCGACACCGACTGCGATGCGCGCGCGTGCAGCCTCTCGGGCTGCCTGTGCTCGAGCGGCAAGGCCGCCGAGACCAACTGCATCGACGGGCAGGACAACGACGGCGACGGGCTCTTCGACTGCCTCGACCCCGACTGCATCGGCGAAGACAACAACGGCAACAAGTGCACCTTCACCGGCCCCGGCTCGACGCAGGGCCGCACCGAGACCAGCTGCACCGGCGCCGTCGACAACGACGGAGATGGGCTCTCCGACTGCGCCGACCTCGACTGCGTGGGGCGCTCGAGCTCGGCCTTCTCGGCGGCGCCGTGGGTGTGCGCCGGCCCCGCGCTGCATGAGGTGAACTGCACCAACGGGCTCGACGACGACGGCGACACGAAAATCGACATGGCCGACCCCGACTGCTGCGACCTCGCGGGTGCGTCGGGCCTCTGCGAGACCAGCTGCTCCAACGGACTCGACGACAACAGTGACGGCGGCATCGACTGCGCCGACAGCTCGTGCAACGGCCGCACCTGCGGCACCAGCGCCGTGACGGGCGGCGTGGTGGTGAACTGCCTGTGCACCGGCGGCCGGAAGTTCGAGGCCAACTGCTACAACGACGTCGACGACGACAACGACGGGAAGACCGACTGCCTCGACCCCGACTGCGTCGCCAAGCCCTGCCTGGGCAGCGGCTGCGTCTGCGCGGCGCTGCGCGCGGTCGAGACCATCTGCAACGACACCACGGCTCCGCTCGACGACGACGGAGACGGGCTGCCCAACTGCGCCGACCCCGACTGCGTCGGCAACGTCTGCAAGACCGACGCAGGCCTCGACGGCATCTGCGCGAGCGGGAGGTGCTGGTGATGCGCGTGCGTGCGTGCGTGGTGCTGCTGGCGGTGGCGGCGTGCGGCCCGCTCCCGGGCGACCAGGACGCCGGTGAAGGCGGCGGCGCGGCGGGCGGTACGTCGGGCGGCGCGGCCGGTGGAGTCGCCGGTGGAGTCGCCGGCGGCGGCACGGCGGGTGGCAGCGCGGGCGGGCTCGCCGGCGGCAGCGCGGGCGGTGGGCTCGCGGGCGGCAGCGGTGGCGGCGCGACCGACGGCGGGCTCGATGCCGGGCAGCTGGTCTCCGTCTCGCACCCCCGCGAGCTGCGGGGGCTGTGGGTCTCGACGGTGTTCAACCTCGATTTTCCGCTCGCCTCGGCGCGCCAGGCCGACGCCGGCACCAACGAGCTGCGCAACATCGTCGACACCGCGGCGAACCACGGCTTCAACGCCATCGTCTTCCAGGTGCGCCCCGAGTCCGACACGTTCTATGCGTCGGCGCGCGAGCCGTGGAGCCGCTTCGCCGGCGGCACGCAGGGAGTCAGCCCGGGGTGGGACCCGCTGCAGACGCTGGTGGCGCTCGCGCACGCCAAAGGCCTCGAGGTGCACGCGTGGCTCAACCCGTTTCGCGGGCTGACCGCGACCACGGTGGTGGCGGCGCCGAGCCACATCACCCAGCAGCTGCCGCAGCACGCGGTGACGTACACCGGCTCGAACGGAACTGCGGGCGTGACGATGGACCCGTCGGCCGAGCCGGTGCGCGCGTGGGTGGCGGCGGTGGTCGGAGACCTCGCCGCCGGCTACGACATCGACGGCATTCACTACGACGACTACCTGTACCCGTACCCCGGCGCGACCCCGTTTCCCGATGAGCCGCAGTTCCAGGCGTACGTCGCCGATGCAGGGCAGCTCGCCGATGGCGGCACGCCGCTCAAGAACGACTGGCGCCGCGCCAACATCAACGCGCTGATGCGGCTGACCGCGCAGACCCTCAACGCGACGAAGCCCTATGTGCGCTTCGGCGTCAGCCCCTTCGGCATCTACCGGCCGGGCACGCCGGCGGGCATCACCGGGCTCGACGCCTACAACGCCATCGCCTGCGACCCGCTCGAGTGGCTGAGCCAGGGCTGGGTCGACTACGTCGCGCCGCAGCTCTACTGGACCACCGGCATGACCGGGCAGAAGTACGGGCTGCTCATCGACTGGTGGGCGCAGCAGGCCGCGCTCAGCGGTCGCTACGTCTTCGCCGGGCACGCGCTCTACAAGCTGAACACCACCTCGGAGTGGTCGGTCGCCGAGCTCAAAGAGCAGGTGCGGCTCACCCGCGCGCAGGCGCCCAGCGCCGCGGGCAGCATCTGGTTCCGCTACGCGATGCTGCGCGACAACCTCGGCGGCATGAAGGCGGTGTTCAGGGACGAGCTTTACGCGAACCCGGCGCTGCCGCCTCCGGTGGCGGCGCTGAAGAACACGGTGGTGCCCGCGCCCACCGTGACGGTGGCGGGCAACCAGCTCACGCTCGGGCATTCGGCGCCGGCGACGCTGCGCGGGTACACGGTGTACCGCTCGACCGGCGCGGCTTTCTCGCTCGATCGCTTCGTGCCGGGCGCGTCGGCCACGGTGACGCTCGGCGCCGGCACCTGGGCGGTGGCCGCGGTCAACCGCGCCGACGTCGAGAGCCAGGGCGTGGTCACCGTTCTGCCGTGACCGGTCAGGGTCGTGGTGAGCCTGTCGAACCATCGAACCCTTCCGTCGCACCACGAAGGGCTCAGACGCAGATACTCCATCGTATGGGTGCGCACGCTCTGCTGCTTGGAGCCTGGAGGATGCGGCGCTGCGCGTTTCAGCTGCGTCAGCCTCTCAGGGTGCTCGGCCGGCGATGAAGAGAATGAGGCCGGTGAGCGCCAGCGCGCCGGCGGCGGCGAACAGGCCGTTGGCGACCCAGGCGTCGCGGCGCATCGATGACTCGAGGGCCATGGCCTGCACCTGGGTGCGGTTGGTCACCCAGCCGTCGGCGTTGCGCATCGGGTTCTCGAGCTGCGAGCGGGCGCCCGCAGTGCTCGCCGCGAAGTACACCCCCACGCCTGCCGACACCGCGCCGAGCGCCACCAGCGTCCACGCGGCGGGGCGGAACCTCGGGCCCGGCGGCGCCTCGTCCAGGCTCACCACCGGCTCGACCGCTCGCGCCACCGGCGCCTCGACCACCACCTGCGCTTCGACCTTCGCGATGAGCGGCGCCTGCTCGCTGCCGACCTCGAGCAGCACCGCGTCGTTCGCGCCCAGCACCTGCACCCACCACTCGATCACCGCCCCCTTGGCGGCGACGCGGTGCGCGGTGGGGTCGGCCTTGAGCTCGGTGACCTTCGCTTGGGCTCCCGGCGCGCGCTGGTACACCTTCACCGCTCGCGCGATGCCCAGCGGGTTCTTGGCCAGCGTGACGCCGAGCGACTCGACCGCCGTGGGGCCCAGCTTCGGCGCTTCGGTCGTCAGCTCGAGCACGCCGTTGGCCCGCGCCCACGCCTTCGCTTCGAGAATCTCGGTGTTCACCCGCGGCGCGTAGTTGCCGGTGAGCTTGTGGTCGCGGTCGAGCAGGAACAGGGTGCGCAGCGCGTCTTGCGCGCGCATCGGCTGCTTGAGCTGCGCGGCGGTCACCCCTTCGAGCTCGAGAATGCGCAGCAGCGTGGCGCGCGAGTTGTTCGGCTCGGCCTTCGCCTTCTGCAGCAGCTCGAGGCAGCCCGCGTAGTCGAGCTGGTAGCAGGCGGCTTCGGCCGCCGAGAGCTGGGTGGCTCCGCCCGAGGCGGCGGCGGCGAGGTGCAGCGTGGCCAGCAGGGTCAGCATCTGGGTTTCTAGAACTGCAGGCGCTTGACGGTGGTCTCGCCGGGCATCACGTCGACGTTGATGACGGTGCGAATCTTCTGCTCTTCGTTCACCAGCAGCAGCTCGAGCTGGCCGCTGGGGACCTTGATGTCGACCAGCGGGGTGTCTCCGAGCTTCTTGCCGTTGAGGAACACCGTGGTCCACGGGTCGCTGTCGAGGCGCAGCCTGCCCTTGGCGCTCTTGGGCTTGGGCTCTGCGGCGACGGCCGGCTTCGGCTCGGGCTTCTCCTCAGGCGGCGCGACTGCTTCGACTGCGGCTACGGCCGGCGCGGGTTGCGGTGGCCGCGCTGGCGGGGCCGGCGGCAGCGCCTCGGGTTGCTTCTGCTCCTCGTCGGCCCGGCGCTCTTGCACGACGCCGGCAGCGGGAGCGCTGGGGCTCGCGTCGGTGGCGTGAATCATCGCGTAGCCGACGGCGGCGGCCGAGAGCGCGAGCAGCACGACGGCCGCCATGGCGCTGCGGCTCTGGCGGCGTGCCGGCCCGGGCACCGCGTGGCGCGAGGTGTCGAGCGCGTCTGCTGGCATCTTCGCCACGTTGGTCGCGGTGGCGGTCGCGGGCGCCTTGGTGCCGAGCACGTCGACCATCGACGTCGTCCACTTCGGGGTCGCGGTGCCGGTCGAGAGCCGCTGGATGACGCGGGTGCGCTCTTGCTGGCGGTCGGCGAACAGGTCGACCATCAGCCCGGCGAGCGCCAGCGCGTTGGGCGGCTCGGGTTGCCTGCGCAGCCAGCCCTCGAGCGCGGCGTGCAGCTGCGCCGAGGTGGCGTAGCGGCGCTCGCGGTCTTTCTCGAGCGCGCGGGCGATGATGCGGTCGAGCTCTTCGGGCACCGCGGGATTCACCTCGCGCGCCGACGGCAGCGGGCCCTCGGTGCTGAGCAGCTTCATCACCACCAGCGCGTCGGCCTGCTCGGCCTTGGAGTAGAGCGGAGTGCCGGTCACCGCTTCCCACAGCACCACGCCGAGCGCGAACACGTCGGCGCGCTGGTCGAGCGGCTGCGCGCTGAGCTGCTCGGGCGACATGTACGTGACCCGGCCGCGCACCTGGGTCGAGTCGGTGTACGAGGCGCGGTCGACCGAGCGGGCGATGCCGAAGTCGAGCACCTTCACCACGCCGTCGTAGGTGACCAGCAGGTTCTGCGGAGAGATGTCGCGGTGCACGATACCCATCGCCCGGCCGTCGAGCCCCTTGAGCTCGTGCGCCCACGAGAGGCCCAGCGTGGCGTCGCTGACGATGCGCACCGCGAGCGGAATCGGCAGCTCGCGCACCCGCTGACGGCAGGTCTTGGCCAGCGCGCCGAGCGTCTCTCCGAAGAGGTACTCGAGCACGATGAACGGCACGCCCTCGTCTTCACCGAAGTCGACGGTCTGCACGATGTTGGGGTGGGTGAGCAGGCCGCCCAGCCGCGCCTCGTCGACGAACATCTGCACCACCTCGGGCTCGTGCGCGCGAATCTCGAGCACCCGCTTCACCACCACCATGCGGTTGAAGCCCTGCGGGCCCGACTGACGCGCCAGCCACACCTCGGCCATGCCGCCGAAGGCGAGTCTGCCGAGGAGGGTAAAGCGGCCGCCGATCACCTTCATCGGCTGCCAGCTCACGGGGGGGCCGAGGAGCATGGGGTTGGCTTTGGGGGCCGGGCACAATGCGTACATCCCCCTCGGCCAGTCAAGAAGCCGGCGCTGCGAGGAGACATCGACGCGTCACGGTCTACAGTGCGCGTGCGCATGAAGGAGATGGTCGAGCTGTTTCAGGCGTACGCGCAGGCCTTCGAGCAGCGCGACGTGGCGGCCATCACCGCCCTCTACGCGTTTCCCGCGCACGTGAGCAGCGACGTGGGCGAGGCGGTGCAGCTGATGTCGATTCCCAGCGCCGAGGCGTTCGCGGCGCCGCTGAACGGGGTGCTCGAGCTGTACCGCAAGGTCGGCTGCAAGCGCATTCGCATCGTCGACCTGGACGTGCACGAGCTGTCGCCGCGCCTGCGCCGCGTGACCGTGCAGTGGGGGCTCTTGGGCCTCGCCGATCTGCCGCTCTACGATTTCACCACCAGCTACGTGGTGGCGCGCGTAGAGAACGCGTGGCGAGTGGTGAGCGCCGTGGCGCACGACGAGCTGCAGCGGTACCGCCAGTTCATCGGGCGGTGAGCTCTTTTCAAGGGGTGACCTGCCAGACCAGCAGGGTCCACAGCCCGCGGGTGTTCGAGCCCGCGCCGCGGTCGATTCGCACCGTAGTCGCGTCGGTGAACGAAGCCCGCGCGGTGACGTCGCGCACCCGGTCGGCGGTCACGTCTTCGGTCTCGCCCCACGACTGGCCGCCGCCGAAGCCCTGCCCGCTGAAGAACGGCAGCGCGCGCGTGGCATCGACCGCCGTCACTGCCTGGTTCACCGTCGCGGCGCTGGTGTCGATGCCGAACGCCTCGACGCGATTCGCGGCGGCGGGCAGCGTGACGCGCTCGTACTCGATGGCCAGGTCGTTGTCGTTGCACGCGTTCGCGCCGTTGCCCGCTCCGCGGCTGAACGCCAGCGAGGTGGTCGAGGTGAACGCGCCGCGCACGCCCAGGTGGCACATCTCGCTCGAGGTGCCCGCGCCGCCCGCCCAGCGCCACGAGTACAGCAGCAGGGTGGGGTTCGCGGCCGTGTCGGCCAGCCCGGTCGCCGCGCCGGTGAGCGCACCGTTGGCGATGGTGGCGCTGCCGTGCACCACCGTCGCCCCGCTCCACTGCACCACCTGAAGCGCGTGGGTCAGCGAGACGGTGGGGTTCGCCAGCCGCTGCAGGGTCACCGTGTCGGCCGCGGTCAGCCGCGCCGAGGTCAGCTTCGCGGCGTCGTACGCCGTTCCGACTCCGGCGGTCTGGGTCGACATCAGCACGAAGGTCGACGTCAGCGGCAGCACCACCGGCGTGATGCCCACTGCCTGCGAGGGGGTCGCGGTCGAGGCCACTGCGGGCAGGTGCTGCACCGTCAGCCCGGTGGGCCGCGAGAGCGTGTACCAGCGAATCTCTGCGCTGCCGGTCGCGCCGCCGCGCCCGCAGGTGAGGGTCGAGGTGTCGGTGAGAGCGCAGCGCACCGCGTTGTTGTCGGCCGAGTTGCTGTCGCTGGTGGTCGCCTCGAAGACCATCAGGGTGCGCGTCAAATCGCGCAGCGCCGGCGTGACCGCGCAGGGCACCGAGGTGGCTCCCACCGCGAGGCTGCAGGTGCCGGTGCGCACCGCCGGCTGCACCACCACCGACTGCGTGTCTGCCGAGAGGCCGGTCGCCGCCGCCGTCACGTCGAAGGTGCCGCCGGTGATGCCCTTCACCCAGAAGGTGCTGGTGCCGGTGCCCTGCGTCATCGCCACCGAGGTGACCGTCGGCCCCGCGCAGCCCGCCGCCCCGTAGAACGAGAACCCGGTCGAAAGGGCCGCGCTCAAGTTGACGGTGGTCGCGCCGCTCACCGCGGTGTTGTTGTTCGCCGCGTCGCGCGCCTGCACGGTCAGGCCCGCAGAGCACTCGCCGGCCATCAGGGTCTGCGGCGCGCTGGTGAGGGCGAGCCTCGACGCCACGCCGGCCACCAGGGTCTCGGTCTGCGGCGCCACCAGGGTCAGCGCAGGCGAGGTCGCGACCGACACGCTCACCGTGGTGCCCGCGGCGTGCGGGCCGCCCTTCATGAAGAACGCGCCGGTGCTCTCGCCGGGGTTGAGCGTCAGCGCGCCGCCGGCGCCCGTCGAGCACGCCGCGTTGGTGAAGAATGTCACTCCGCCCGCCGGCGCTGCCGAGGGCGTCACCGTGGTGGCCACCGTCACCGGGCTCACGTTGTTGAACGCATCGAGCGTGCGCACCGTGGCAGCAGCCGAGCACGCGTCGACGCCGATGTTCTGCCCGCTGCCCACGAAAGCGATTCTCGACGCGGGGCCCGGCGCGACGGTGAGCGGCTGGGTCGCCGCGGTCAGCCCGGTGCCGCTGGTGGTGAGCGTGAAGGGGCTGCCGGTGGTGCCGGTGGCGGTCAGGTAATACGTGGCGCTGCTCGAGCCCGCGGTCATGCCCAGGGTCGGCGCCGGCACGGTGCAGCCGGGGTCAGAGAAGAAGGTCGGCGACCCGCCGTTGGTGCTCGGGGTGAGGGTGGTGGCCACCGCGACCGGGGTGACGTTCTCCAGGCTGTCGCGCGACTCGACCGTCACGGCCCCCGAGCAGGGGGTGGTGGCGAGCAGGCCCTGCGGAGCGGTGACGTACGCCAGGTGGTTCGCGCTGAGCGCGCCGATGGTCTCGGGCTGCGTGTCGGTGGCCAGTGAGCCTGAGCTCACCGTCACCTGCACGGTGCCCGGCACGGTGCCGAGGAAGTTGAAGGTGCCGGTGCTCGCCGCGGCGGAGATGTTCACCGTGGGGGTCGGCGTGGCGCAGCCGCCGCCCTGAAAGAAGGTGAACCCGGTGCCCGGGCTCGCGCTCAGGGTCACCGCGGTGGCGCCGGCGGTCACCGCGTTGCCGAACAGGTCTTGCCGCTGCACGGTCACCGGCTGCGAGCAGGTGCCGGCGGGCCGGGTCTGCGCGCCTCCGGCGGTGATTCTCAGCTGGCTGACCGCGGCGGCGACCACCGTCTCCATCTGGGCCGGCCCGGCGCCGAACCCGGTCGCGCTCACCGCGATGGAGAAGGTCTGCGCGATGTTGCCGCGGAAGTAGAAGGTCGCGCTCGACAGACCCGCACCCACCTGCACCACCGGGTCGACGCCGACGCAGCCCGGGTCTCCACACGTGACGAAGGTGGCGGGCAGCGCGCTCAGGGTGAGGGTGGTGTTGGCGCTCACCGGCGACGGGTTGCCGAAGCCATCGCGGGTCTCGACCACCACCGGCGCCGAGACCGAGCCGGCCGTCACCGCGGTCTGCGGGGCGCTGGTGAACGCCAGCGTGCTGGGCGGCGCGACGTTGATGACCTCGGTCTGCGACACCGGGCTGCCGGCGCCGAGCACCGTCACCTGGGGCATGCCGGGCGCGGTGCCGCGGAAGTAGACGGTGACCGTCGAGCTGCCCATCGCAATCGGCGCGGTGCCGGTGCCGGTCATGCAGGTCGGGCCGGTGAAGAACGCGAGGCCGTTGCCGCCGGTGAAGGTGACGGTGAGCGCGGCCTGCGCGGTGATGGGGTTGTCGAACGCATCGCGCCGCTCGACGGTGAGCGCGCCCGAGCACTGCCCGGTGAGCAGCGTCTGCGGCGCGGTGAGCACCACCAGCTTCGCCGCCGCGGCGGGGGTGATGGTGAGGGCCTGCGTGGCGCTGCCCACGGTGGGGTGCTGCGCGACCACGTTGTAGGTCGGCGCCACGGTGCCGCGCGCGTAGAAGGTGGTGGTCGACTGGCCGCCGGGAAGCGTGGCGGTGCCGAGGGCCGCGCCGCTGCACGTCGCGTCGGCGAAGAAGGTGAGCCCGGTCGCGGCGGTGAGCGCGAGCGCGGTGTCGGCGGCGACCGGCGCCACGTTGCCGAAGGCGTCGCGGGTCTGCACGGTGAGCGCGGCCGAGCAGGCGCCCGCCACCGCGCTGCGCGGCGGAGTGGTGAACACCAGCGCCGAGGCCGCGGCCGGCCGCACCGTGGCGGTCTGCATGCCCGGGCCGGTGAGCGACGAGGTGGGGTTCATCGCCACCGTGCCGGCGGCGGTGCCGAGCCAGTAGAAGGCGGCCTGCGAGGTGTTGGCCGCCAGCGTCACCGACGTCACCGGCGTGGTGCACTGCGCGTCGGAGAAGAACGCGAACCCGGTCGAAGGGGCGGCGGCGAGCGCGATGGTCACGTCGCTCATCACGTTGCTGCGGTTGTCTCCGGTGTCGCGCGACTCGAGGGTCACCGCGCTCGAGCACTCGTTGGCGAGGTGGCTCTGCGGCGAGGTCAGGTACGCCAGCCGCGAGGGCAGCATCACCCCGATGTTGGTGGTCTGGGAGGGGTCGGGGTCGAGCGACGAGTCGGCGGTCATCGTCACCATGCCCGCGGTGGTGCCCCGGTACGAGAAGGTCACCGAGCTCGCGTTGGCGGCGATGGAGGTCGAGGTGATGGCGGCGCCGCCGCAGCCGGCGCCCAGGTAGAAGGTGAAGCCGGTGGCGGGGCTGGCCGACAGCGCGATGGGCAGCGCGGCGGTGACGCTCGAGGGGTTGTCGAACGCGTCGAGGGTCGACAGCTTGACCGGCCCCGAGCACTGGGTGGTCTGCACGCCCTGCGGAGCGGTGGTGAAGCCGAGCTTCACCGGAGCGGCGGGGTCGATGGTCTGCACCTGCGTGGCGAGGGTGAGGCCCGCGCCCGAGGCGGTGACGACCGGAGCGCCGGCTCCGGTGGCGATGAAGTAGACGGTGGTGGTGCCGGCGCCCGCGGGCACCGGCGCGTCGGTCACCAGCGACGAGAGCGCGCAGGTGCTCGAGGTGAAGAAGCGCAAGCTCGGGCCCGAGACCGCGAGGCTCAACGCCGTCGGGGCGGTGGTGTCGGTCAGCTGTGCATCTTGCAGCTTGAGCGTCATCGCGCCCGAGCAGGCGCCGGCGGTGACGCGCTGGCTCGCGGTGACGAAGACGATGCGGGTCGGGTCGCCCGGCACCACCGTCTCGGTCTGGGTGGCCATGCCGAGCGACGTGGTGACGTCGACCTTCACCGTGCCGGGTGCGCGAGAGGGCTTGAAGTAGAACGCCGTCGACTCGGTGCCGCTCGAGAGCTTCGGCATCGACAGCGCGACCGAGCAGCTGGCGTCGGAGAACAGCGCGAAGCCTGCCGGGGGCGTCACCGCGAGGGCGAGCGGCACGTCGGTGGCGACCGGCGCGGCGTTGTTCGAGAGGTCGCGCGCCTCGATGACCACCGCCGACGAGCACGCGTCGGACTTCACCGTCTGCGCCGGGTTCTTGAAGGCCACCGCGATCGCCGGGCCGGCGACGACGCGGAGGTCTTGCTGCGCGGGGCCGAAGCCGTTGGCGCGGGCCTCGATGCGGGTGGCGCCGGCGGTGGCGGTGCGCGCGTAGAAGCGCAGCTCTTTGCTGCCTTTGGCCAGGTCGAGGGTGGTGGCGGGCAGGGTGCAGCCCGAGTCGGAGAAGAACTGCAGCGACAGCGCGCCCAGCTCGACCAGCGAGACGGTGGTGTTCTGCGCCACCGGCACCGCGAGGTTCATGCTGTCGCGCGACTCGACCACCAGCGCCTGCGAGCACTGGGTGGCCACCACCGACTGCGCGGTGCTGGCGAAGGCGAGGGTCACCGCGGGGCGAACGCACGCCTTGCCGGCGCAGGCCGGGTCGTCGCAGCCGATGCGGCCGTTGCAGTTGTTGTCGGCGGGCAGGGTGCAGGCTTCGCTCGCAGCGGGGTTGATGGTGCTGGCGGTGTCGTCGCAGTCGGGGCCGCCGCTGGCCGCGCCGGTGTACCCATCTTGGTCGGCGTCGTCGATGGCGCCCGGCGCCCTCAGGGTGAAGTCGAGGCGGGTGACGGTGGCGGCGGTGAAGTGGCCCTGCTGGTCAGACGGGGCGGTGTTGAGCCGCGCTGGCTCGGTGCACCCCGAGGCCGACCACAGGCCCACCGCGCGCACCTTCACGTCGGTGGGCAGGTCGGGCTCGCCGGCCTGCGAGATGCCGATCACCAGCTGGTCTTTCAGCTCGCGGGGAAAGCGCTTCGAGACCAGCGGCGCGCCGTTCTTGTCGGCAATCTGCAGCTCGAGGCAGGTGACGTTTGCCGCCGAGTCGATGTGAACGTCGGCGATGAGGCCGCCGTCCTTGGGAGGCTTGGAGCAGGCGGCGAGCAGCAGCGCCGCGAGCAGGAGACGCACTTTCATGGGGAGGCGCGGAATCTAGCATCGGTTCGCGCCAGCCCCCTGGTCTGCGCCCCCGGGCGGCTCAGGGCTCGAGCGTCGCCTTCTTGATGTAGTCGAGCTGGGGAAGTCGCTCTTCAAGTACGCGTTGCCCTTGCTCTGAATCAGCATCTGGTTGGGGCCCTGGCCGCGGGGCGCGCCCTCGCCGTAGCCCTTGTAGAGCGAGTCGACGACCTCCATGCCCGAGACGACCTTGCCGAAGGCGGCGAAGCCCATGCCGTCGAGGTTGGTGTTGTCGACGAAGTTGATGAACAGCTGGGTGGTGCGCGAGTTCGGCCCCGAGGTGGCGAACGTGATGGTGCCTCGCGCGTTGCTCTGCTTCACCGCGTCGTCGGGGATGCGCGCGTCGCGCCACACCTGGTTCACCGCGGGGTCTCCGCTGATGCCGAACTGCACCATGAAGCCGTCGACCACGCGGAAGAACGCGGTGTCGTCGTAGTAGCCGTTCTTCACCAGGTTGTAGAAGCGGTCGGCCCCGTTGGGCGCCCACTCGCGGGTGACCTCGACCACGAAGTCGCCCTTGGTGGTCGAGAACTTCGCCTTGAAGGTGGCGGGCGCGGTCTCGGTGAGCTTCGAGGGGTCGTTCAGGCCGCCACCGCCGGGAGGCGCGTCTTTCTTGCAGCCGGCGACGGCGACGAACGCGATGAGCGCGATGCGAGTGAGCGAAGTCATGCGCCTTGGAGCTACTACGCCGCGAACGCGCGGTCGATGAGCGCGCGCATCGGCACGTCACGCGACAGGGTGCCGAACGTCTGCCCGTGCGCGCCGCCGAGGCGCGAGCTGCACCACGCGTCGGAGACGAGCTTGTTCCCCGCGCGAATCAGCAGCGACGCCTGCAGCGCGATGGCGAGGCGCTCGACCAGCATGCGCGAGCGCGTCTCGATGCCCTCGAGGTCCATCAGCGCGTTGGGCAGCCGCTCGAGCTCGGCGTCGAACGCCGCGTGCCCGCCCTTCGCGGCGAGCAGCTCGTCGAACAGCGCCCCGCGCGTGGCCGGCTCTTTCGCCAGCGCGCGCAGCACGTCGAGGCACTGAATGTTGCCGCTGCCCTCCCAGATGCTGTTCAGCGGAGCCTGCCGGTACAGCCGCGGCATCACCGTCTCTTCGACGTAGCCGATGCCGCCCAGGCACTCTTGCGCCTCGTTCACGAACGGCGGGCAGCGCTTGCACACCCAGTACTTGCCGATGGCGGTGCCGATGCGCGCGAACGCCGCCTGCGCCTCGTCACCGCGCATGCTGCCGTCGACCGCCCGCGAGATGCGTGCGGTGAGCGCGAGGTGCGCCTCGCTCTCGAGCGCCAGGTCGGCCAGCACGTTCTGCATCAGCGGCTGGTCGGCGAGCAGCTTGCCGAACGCCTTGCGGTGCCGCGCGTGGTGAATCGCCTGCACCAGCGCCTGCCGCATCAGCGTCGAGCTGCCGATCATGCAGTCTTGCCGGGTGAGCGCGACCATCTCGAGAATGGTGGCCACGCCGCGCGCCGGGTCGCCGACCATGTACGCGAGCGCGCCCTGGAACTCGACCTCGCTGCTGGCGTTGCTCCAGTCGCCCAGCTTGTCTTTCAGCCGCTGAATGCGAATTGCGTTGCGGCGGCCCTCGGGCGTCCAGCGCGGCAAGAGGAAGCACGACAAGCCCGCCTCTTCGTACGCCAGCACCAGAAACGCGTCGCACATCGGCGCGCTGAAGAACCACTTGTGGCCGACCAGCTCGTAGGGCTGACCGTTGCCGCGCTCACCCAGCGGGTAGGCCTTGGTCGAGTTCGAGCGCACGTCCGAGCCGCCCTGCTTCTCGGTCATGCCCATGCCCACGGTGATGCCCTTCTTCTGCGACGCGGGCGCGAAGGTCGGGTCGTAGACCCCGGCGGTGATGCGCGGCAGCCACTCGGCGGCGAGCTTGGGCGAGTGCTTGAGCGACGGTACGCACGCGTACGTCATGGTGGTGGGGCAGCCGGTGCCCTGGTCGCCCTGGCCGAGCAGGTACGAGAGGCCCATGCGCGCCACGTGCGCGCCGGCCCGGTCGTCGCGCCAAGGCAGCGAGGTGATGCCCGCGCTGATCGCCGCGTCCATCAGGCGGTGGTACGCGGGGTGGAATTCGACCTCGTCGGTGCGGTTGCCGGAGCGGTCGAAGAGCTTGAGCTTGGGCTTGTTCTCGTTGGCGGCGATGGCGAGCTGCTGCAGCTCATCGCCGGCGAGCACCCCGGCTTTGGCGTGCTGTTCTGCCGCCCAGGCGGCGCCCTCGCGCTTCATCGTCTCTTGCAGCACCGGGTCGGTCTTCCACGCGTCGTACGGGTTGAGCGGCGGCGGCGTGTTCTCGACCTCGTGGGTGAAGAAGCGGTTCGCCTGACGGTCGCGTTCGAGCACTGACATGGCTCGGGTGTATCAAGGCTTAAGGGGGCCGGCGAACGTGCCGAAGCCCAGTCATGTCTCCGGTCGTTTTCCGCGACAGACTTTCTGCGACGCTCGGCTCGATGTGGAGCCTGCTCGGCTTCGCGGTCGTCGCTTCGGGCGGCGTCGCCTACAGCCTGCTGCGCATGCTCGCCTGAGCTGATCTGCTCGGCTATTGAGGCGTGCGTGCGGCTCCTGCTCGCGTTGCTGCTCCTGGTCTCGGCTGTGCGCTGCAACCTGGTCGATTGCCCTGACCCGTGCGGAGGCACCGCCGGAGGTGCGGTCGCGGGCGGCAGCGGCGGCAGCGCAGGTGGTGTGGCGGGCGGCTCGGCCGGTGGCGCAACGGCGGGAGGCAGCGCCGGTGGCGATGCGGGCGGCTCGGCTGGCGGTGCTGCAGGCGGCTCGGCCGGTGGCGCTGCAGGTGGCACCGCCGGAGGCGCGACGGCCGGTGGCGCAGGTCACCTGAGTCGGGTGTTCGTCACCGACTCGACCTTCCACGGCAACTTCGGCGCGCAGGCCGGCGGGTTCCTCGGCGCGGCGGCCGCCGACAAGCTGTGCGCGAATGCGGCCAGCTTCGCGGGCGTGCAAGGCGCGTTCAAGGCGTGGGCGTCGGGCGCCTCCGAGAGCCCCGGCAACCGCCTGAACGACTCGTCGCCCTGGGTGCTGATGGGCACCTCGCAGGTGTTGTTCGCGACGAAGAGCTCGCTGACCCTCGGGCCGACGGTCGCCATCAACCGCAACGAGCGCGGCTTCGTGGTGAGCGGCTCGACCGCAGTGTGGACCGGGGCGACCGGCGCGTTCGTCGCGCCCGCCGCGAACTGCACCGGGTGGACGACGAACCAGTCGGGCACCTCGGCCGTGGTGGGCACCGTCAGCAACGGAACGATGTGGACCAGCACCGGCACTCCGCAGGTGTGCAACCTGACTGCGCGCCTGTACTGCTTCGAGCAGCAGTGAGGCTCGTGGCAGCCGCGGGCTCGACGACGCCCGTCGCCGGGCGCTGCTTTGGGAACAGAAGCGAAAGAGAATGGCCCAGGGTTCCGAAATCGTCCCGGCGCGGCGATTCTTTTGTGCAGTTGTTCCCGTTCGAGGGGCCGAGCGACCTGCACGCGGCGCCGCCGTGCCGCGCGGTGTTCCTCTTGCGCGCAGTCTCAGAGACTGACAGTTTTCTCGAGGGCGGTCAGGGTGAGCGAAGTCGAACCCTGCCGTCGTTCGCCGAAGGCTGAGGAGCAGATACTCCAACGTATTGCTGCCCAACGCTCTGCTGCTTGCAGCCTGGAGTATGCGGCGCTTCGCGTTCCAGCTGCGGCGGCCCCCGTTCGACTCCGAGTCGGACTTGCGGTCGTCCTCTGCGCTCAGCCTCTCAGGGTGCGCGGTTTTGCGGTCAGCCGGAGTGCTTCTCGATGAGGCGCGACAGGCGGGGGGATGCCGGCCTCGTATTGGGCGCACGCCGTGCTGCTCGAAGCATGGAGTATGCGGCGCCTCGCCCTCTGCTGGACAGCACCTGCGGCCTTCGCTCAGGGGGCCCGGTCGCCGGCGTCTGCGGGCGCAGGCTCCGCAACGCCCGCGTCGGCGGCCTTCACCACCGCCGGCGGCGTCTTGAGCTTCCACATCAGGTAGGCGCGCTGCGCGTCGGCCCAGCCGCTGATTCTCTCGGTCGACAGCAAGAGCGGCCCCAGCTCGGCGCCGGCGGCGAGCGCGCCGGCGAGCTCGGTCGACTGCACCGCGTCCATCAGCGGCACCTGGGCGAGGCCCTGCGCCAGCAGCTTGGGGTCGATGCTCACCTCGGCGCCATGGGTCATCGCGGCGGGCGCGGTGGGCAACGCCTTGTAGGCGGCCTCGAGCACGGTCGGGTCGTTCGACGCGAACACGTTCGTGCCGCGCACCCCCAGCCGCACTTCGCCCTCTTTCAAGATGATGGAGACCCCGCTGCCGTCTTCGAGCAGCTTCGCTCCGCGCAGCACCGCGAGCTCTTTGATGGCCTTGAGCGCCTCGGCCGGTGAGTGGGTCTCGGCGAACATCGCGCTGCGCAGCGCGAAGAAGCGCCCCGGCTCGGAGCGCAGCGAGGTGGTCACCTTCACCTTCGACACCACCAGCACCGCCGAGCCGGTGAGCGTGGGAGACAGCCCGCGCGCGGCGAGCTTGAACGGGCCCGGCTCGCACGCCGCGCACAGCGACAGCAGCCGCAGCGAGACCTCGTCGAGCACCGGCGCGGTCGCCGACGGGTCGGCCCGCACCTTCGCGACCATCAGCGCGTTCATGCTCATCGCGCCGTACGGCGACGTACCGCCGCCGGCCAGCCCGCCCAGCGACAGCTCACCGCGCGCGGTGGCCGACGCCGTCAGCCCCTCGGCGTTCATCGCCACCACGCCCCTCTGGGTGAGCAGGAAGCCGACGCCCGGCTGGTTGGCGAGCAGCTTCCACGTGCCGGTGGCGGGCGTCTTGCCCAGCCACTTCGCGATCTCGGGCAGCACCGCGTCGACGCTCTTGCCCTGCATGCGCGCGGTGCAGGTCTCGTTGCCCTTCACCACGTAGCCGATCAGCACCCGGTCGAGCGCGTCGCGCGCGCCGACGGTGGTGACTCCGCCCTCGGTCTTCTTGAACGGAGTGCCCAGCGCCTTGATGCGGTCGGCGCACGCGGCGGTGAAGCGCTCGAGGTTCTTCACCGTCACGCACGAGACCTCGAGGTCTTTGCGAATGATGAGGGTGAGCGGCCCGGTCTCGTCGATGCCGACCGCGGCGGCGGTCTCGGGGCGGGTGATGTCGAAGCGCAAGACCGGGTGCACCGCCTCGCGCCAGTTCTCTGAGCGCAAGAGCACTGATCTCTCGCCGCCCACCCGCAGGAACTCGGAGAACTGCGTCGCCTGGTTCAGCCGCGGCAGGTAGATGACCTGATCGAAGTCGGCGGGGCCGCGGGGCCCGGCCGCGTGGATCACCGAACACAGCACCAACGCCAGCATGCTCGGTCGAGTAGCACGGTTGATCGATCAGCTCGCGAGATTTGATCGATCAGCGGCGCTTGATTCGGCGATCAACGCAGGGTCGAAAATCGATCTGAGGCCGATTTTTCGGCCTCGCGCGCAGATCTCGAACTGTGTACTGTGCCCGCTCTTTTCGGCGGGTGACCCGTCGATTCTCGTGGAGGAGGAGCACCAAAATGGCGTTCAAAGCACGCAAGCTGTCGAAGGGGATGATGGAGGTGATCGGGCTCGAGACGTTCATCGAGCAGAAGATCGCGGGTTGGGCCAAGAAGCTCGGCTTCGCCGGTCGGCCGGTCGCTGCTCCCAAGAAGGCGGCGAAGAAGGTGAAGGCTCCCGCGCAGAAGTCGACCTCGAAGTCGGGCCCGTCGGCGTTGCAGCACCTGGTCGCCAAGCTCGACGCCCACCCCAAGCGCGCCCTGCTGGTGAAGGCCGGCAAGCAGAAGGACCAGCTCTTGCGCTCGTTGATTCCCCTCTACCTGGGCCAGAAGCTGAACAACGTCGAGATCACCTCGGGTGACACCTCTGACTTCTGGAAGGTTCACGGGGTGAAGTACCTCGCCCCGAACGCGGCCAAGGCGCTGCGCGAGCACGTCGGCTACGCGCGCCGCACCAAGTCGGGCCCGCAGATTACCCCCAACGGCGTCAAGTACGTCGAGGCGGCGCTCAAGGGCACCCCCCTCAAGCGCGCGGCCTGAAATCACTTCGCAGTGGAGGAGGGGCCGGAATGCCGAGCGCGTTCCGGCCCTTTTCTTGTTCATGTGTCGAAACATTCGAGTGCTGCACAACTTCCAGCCGCCCGCGACCGAGACCGAGATTCACGCCGCCGCGCTGCAGTTCGTTCGCAAGGTGAGCGGGCTGCAGAAGCCCAACGCGCGCGACTTGAAGGTTCTCGAGCGCGCCGCGGCCATCGTCGCGAAGACCACCGAGAAGCTCTTGCACGACCTGCCGCCGCACGGCGAGCCGCGCACCCGCGAGGGTGAAATCGCCAAGGCCCGGGTGAAGTGGGCGAAGCGCGAAGAGCAGATGTTCAAGAAGCTGAAAGAGAAGATGGGTTGATGACGGCAGCGCTCCGTCGACTCGACGGCGTCAGGTCCACCAGCCGATGCCGAACGACATCGCGAGGTAGCGGTTCGCGATGTCCATCGAGGCGCTGACGCTCCAGTCGGCGGCGATGTTGAGCAAGAACACCTCGGTGCCCCAGGTGAAGTGCGGCCGAATCGACGAGCCCTGCACGAAGGGCGGCTCGAGGTAGCCGCCGCTGCGCAGGCGCAGCCGGTGGTCGATGGCCTCGACCTCGAAGCCCAGGCGCGGCACCACCGACGCGTTCTCGCCGGTCGGCACCGCGGGCGTGTCGTAGACGAACGGCGTCAGGGTGGTCGCGCCGTGCACGGGGAAGATGAGGTCCAGCCCGGCGGTGACCAGCAGCCGCCCCGGCGGGCGCGGGTCATCGGGGTCGAGGTCGTGCGGCACGTTCGCGAAGTTGAAGTCGTCGGGCAGCTGCTTGAGCGCCGACTGCGAGAGCCGGTTGAAGCGCCACGCGCCCTCGCCGAAGCGCGCGCTCGCCCCCACCGACAGCTTGGCCGGAGAGATGACGCCGCTGAACGCGGTGCGGCTGCCGCCCAGGTTGGGCAGCTTCATGGTGTCGAAGGTGGGCGTGCCCGAGGTCTGGCTGACGAACTGCACCCCGATGCGGAAGGGGTAGAAGATGGGCCGCCACAGCATGCCGGCCCCGAAGTTCCACCCCCGGTACTCGTAGGTGTTGCCCTCGAACTTGAAGTTCGCGTTCGCGATGTACGCGCCGATGCCGAACACCAGCTGGTCTCGGGCCACGTTGAAGCCGAACACCACCGCCCACTGGTTCGCGCTCGCCGACAGGCAGCTCGGCGACGGGCACAGGCTCTTGCTCGAGAAGCGCCCCGATACTCCCAGGCCGAAGCGGCTGAACTGAATCAGCGCTCCGAGCTGCGACTCGACCGGCGCCACCACGTCGGTGGTGGGCTGGCCCTCGTTGTCGGTGTCGCGCAGGCCGGTGAACGGCGAGAACAGCACCCCCGCGGTGAAGTCGAAGTCGAAGTTGCCGGCCCGGTGCGGGTGCCGGTGCGCCACCGCGGCGTAGTTGAAGGGCAGGCTCTCGGAGTTCTCGGCCAGGCCCACCGCCGCGCCGCCCATCGCCACCAGCCGGCTCGCGGTCACCAGCGGAGCCGGGTTCACGTAGAGCAGCGAGCGCTCGTCGGCGGCCGCGAGAGACGGGACGAGGAGTACGAGCAGGCCCAGGCGCATCAGCACGCCGTGCTTACGCCAAAAGTGCGGGCGAGTTGAAGGCGCTACTTCGCGGTGTGGGGTGGTTACCTCAGCGAGCGCAGCGCCTGGGCCATGCGCGCGAACTCGGAGCTCGACAGCTCGCGCCCGCGGTCGCGGGTGGCGGTGGCCACGCTGCGGAGCACGTCGAGCACCCGCCTGGCCTGCGGGGTCAGCCGGGCGTCGTTCTTCTGCGCCCACGCCTCGAATTGCTCGAGCGTCTGGCGCGGGCCGCTGCGCCCGTCGTCGCGCACCGCGGTCAGCACCGCGCGCGACATCGCCTCGCCGCTCACCCGGCCGGGCGTCTCGTCGAGGCGCTCGAGCGCGCGCCACGCTCCCACGTCGTGCAGGGTGAGCAGCCGCGAGGTGAGCTTCTGGAAGGTGCCGCCCAGCAGCCCGCCCTGGCCCGAGCGGTCGACCTCGCGCTTCCACGTGGTGAGCACCTCGCGCGCTTCGGGGGTGAGCCGCGCGGCGTGCCGGGCCGCGAAGCGCTCGAACTCGCGCACCTCGCTCGAGGTCGACCGGCCGTCTCCGTCGAGGCCGCCGGCCAGCACCGCCCTCGCCATGCGCTCGCCCGAGATGGGGTGGTCGCCGCGCGAGAGCTCGGCGCAGGCGGCGAACGCGCCCAGGTGGGTGCGCCCGAACGAGCGGCGAATGCCCTCGAACACGTCGCGCGGCTGCCGGAGGTCGGCGGGTGAGGGCGCCGGCCGCGAGGGGCCGCGCGTCAGCGCCTGATACTGGGGCACGCTCCCGGCGAGACCGGGAGCCGCCCGGGTCGGGGAGCCAAGCTTGAGCATGACCGGGCACTTTGCAGGCCCGGTGCCTGCGCCTCGATGGTGTGTTTTCGAGAGGTTGTGCGGCGCCCGAGGGGTCGCGTCACGTGACACGCAAGCCTACGAGAGCGGTCAGGGTGAGCTTGTCGAACCCTGCTGTCGCTCGCCGGAGGCTGTGCGGCACATACTCCCTCGTATCGCTGCGCGACGCGGTGCTGCTTGAACCATGGAGTATGCGGCGCCTCGCGTTCCAGCTGGACGGCACCCATTCGACTTCGGCCTTCGGCCTCCGCTCAGGGTGAACGCTGCCGACGGTTTCAGGCCTTCACGCCGGGCGGCATCAGGTCGGCGAAGAAGTCGTTGCCCTTGTCGTCGACCACGATGAATGCGGGGAAGTCGCGCACCGAAATCTTCCACACCGCTTCCATGCCGAGCTCGGGGTAGTCGAGCACCTCGACCTTGGTGATGCAGTCTTGCGCCAGGCGCGCCGCGGGGCCGCCCACCGAGCCGAGGTAGAAGCCGCGGTGCTTCTTGCACGCGTCGGTGACCGCCTTCGAGCGGTTGCCCTTGGCGAGCATCACGAAGCTGCCGCCGTTGGCCTGGAACAGGTCGACGTAGCTGTCCATGCGGCCGGCGGTGGTGGGGCCGAACGAGCCCGAGGCCATGCCCTGCGGAGTCTTGGCCGGCCCCGCGTAATAGACGGCGTGGTCCTTGAAGTACTGCGGCAGGCCCTGACCGGCGTCGAGCTTCTCTTTCAGCTTCGCGTGGGCGATGTCGCGCGCCACGATGAGCGAGCCGGTGAGCGAGAGCCGGGTCTTGATGGGGTAGCGCGAGAGCTGCGCGCGAATCTCGTTCATCGGCTGGTCGAGGCTGACGTTCACCACCTCGCCGCCCAGCGCCTTGTGGTCGACGTCGGGTAGGAAGCGCGCCGGGTCGTGCTCGAGCTGCTCGAGGAACACGCCGTCGCGGGTGATTTTGCCCAGCGCCTGGCGGTCGGCCGAGCACGACACCGCGATGGCCACCGGGCACGAGGCACCGTGGCGCGGCAGCCGAATCACCCGCACGTCGTGGCAGAAGTACTTGCCGCCGAACTGCGCGCCGATGCCCAGCCGCTGGGTGAGCGCGTGCACCTCGGGCTCGAGCTCGACGTCGCGGAAGCCGCGCCCCGTCGCCGCGTCACCCTTCGTGGGCAGCTCGTCGAGGTAGCGCGCGCTCGCCAGCTTGGCGGTCTTCAGCGCCAGCTCGGCGCTGGTGCCGCCGATGACCACCGCGAGGTGGTACGGCGGGCAGGCCGCGGTGCCCAGCGTGCGCAGCTTCTCGTCGAGCCACTTCATCAGGCTCACCTTGTTGAGCAGCGCCTTGGTCTCTTGAAACAGGTAGCTCTTGTTGGCCGAGCCGCCGCCCTTGGCCATGAACAAGAACTCGTAGGTGTCTCCGTCGACCGCGCTGAGCTCGATTTCGGCCGGCAGGTTGTTGCCGGTGTTCTTCTCTTCGAAGGTGCTGAGGGGCGCGAGCTGCGAGTAGCGCAGGTTGGTGCCGGTGTACGTCTTGAACACGCCGCGCGCGAGCGCCTCTTCGTCGCCGCCGCCGGTGAACACCAGCTGGCCCTTCTTGCCCTTGATGATGGCGGTGCCGGTGTCCTGGCACATCGGCAGCACGCCGCCCGCTGCCACGCTCGCGTTCTTGAGCAGGTCGTAGGCGACGAACTTGTCGTTGTTGCTCGCCTCGGGGTCGTCGAGAATCTTCGCCAGCTGCTGCAGGTGCCCGGGGCGCAGCAGGTGGGCGATGTCGCGCATCGCCTCGCGCGCCAGCTCGGTCAGCGCCGCCGGCTCGACCTGCAAGAACGTCTTGCCCTTCGCTTCGAACGTCGAGACGCCGTCTTTGGTGAGCAGGCGGTACGGGGTGTGCTCGTGGTGCGCGGGCAGCAGCGTCGAGAAGGGAAAGTCGCTCATGGCGACTCGCCAGTACCAGACTTCGGCTCAGAACGGATCTGGCACCGGGTAGTTGCCCGCGCCGACTCGGGTCTGGTTGTCGTCGAAGACCGTCGAGGCTCCGACCACCACGTGCTTCTCGGGAACCTCGGCGGGGCGCGTGCTCACCGCCTCGAGCGTGCTGCCGTTCTGGGTGGCGATGCCGATGCGGTTGTGGGTGACGACGCTGTCGAACACCGTGCCGGTGGCGTCGTCGAAGAGCAGCGCGACTCCGTCGGCGTGGCGCAGGTCGCTCGACTCGACCTCGACGCGCGCGCCGTGCAGCGCCAGCACCAGCTCGCCGAACGCACCGTCGGGGGCCTTCGAGCCAGAGAGGCTCACCCGCTCGAGCTTCGCGACGGTGCCCACGCCGTAGACGAACACGCTGCTCGCCTGCACGTCGGTGATGGCGCTGTCGACGAGCTCGGTGGTGCCGCGCTGCATCGCGATTCCGGTGGCCCGGTTGGTGGTCGAGGTGACCTGCACGCCGTCGACCCACACGCGCTCGAGGTGGGCGGGGCAGGCGGGGTCGGGCTGCAGCAGCAGGGCGGCGGCGCGGCTGTTGAGCAGCGCCACGTCGGTGAGCGTGACGCACGAGTCGAGCACCTCGGCGGCGTGGGGGCGGGTGGTCTCGGGCACCGTGTCGCGCATCAGGCTCTTGGTGGCGACCAGTGACGCGTGCTCGACGGCCGCGAAGCCGAAGTTGTGGTTGCCCACCAGCGCGGTGCGCTCGAGGGTGAGCCGCGCAGAGAAGCGGGCCGCGGCGCCGGTCGAGTCGGGGCTGCCGAGCTGCGTGTCGCGCACCACCGCGTCGCGCACCGTGACGGTGGTGCTGGCGTCGGTGGCCACCAGGCCCGCGGCGTCGTTGCGGGTGAAGGTGCTGTTGCTCACCTCGACCTGCGAGGCCCCCTGCACCAACAGCCCCGCGCCGAACGTACCGCCCGCGTTCGGAGCGCCGACCGTGTCGCGCACCACCGAGTCGACGACCGTGCCCGTGGCGCGCGAGAACAACACCCCCGCCTCGCGGTTGCCGCGCACCAGGCTGCGCTCGAGGGTGAGGTCTGCTCCGTTCGAGGCCAACCCGACGCCGTGCTGCCCGGCCGAATCGGCGAGGTTCTGGAAGACGATGGAGTCGCTCACCCTCACCGTGCTCGAGGTGTCGGCGAAGAGGCCGAAGGTCTGGTTCCGGGTGAGGACGCTGTCTCGAACGGTGGCGGTGGTGCCCGGCTGCAGCTCGATGCCGTAGCCCGAGAGGGCGTTGGCGCTGGTGGTGCCGCGCACCACCGCGCCCTCGAGGGTGAGCTGGGTGCCGGCGCCGACCACCACGACCCCGCGCTCGCGGGCGCCGTCGATGAGCACGTGGCGCAGGGTGACGTCGGCTCCGCCGCTGGCCGCGACGCCGGTGTACCCGCCGCGCAGCGTGAGGCCCTCGAGGCGCACCGCGAGGCCCTGCACCTTGATGCCGGCGAAGGTGCCGCCCGGGCTCTGCACGATGACCTGTGCGGCGCAGCGGCCGAGCAGCGCGACACCCAGCGTGGGCTGCAGCGCTTCGGCGTACGTGCCGGTGTCGATGGCGATGACACCCCCCGCGGCGCTCTGCGCCACCAGCGCGGCGGTGATGCTGCGGCTGTGGGTCGCGTCGACGGGGCCGGTGGGCGAGACGAAGTGGGTCGCGCCGGGCGGCGGCCACGGCTGGTTGCAGTCGTCGATGGGCACACAGGCAGGCGAGCCCAGCCGGGGCCGCTCGAACCCGGTGCAGCCGTCGGCGGCGACCTCGGCGCAGCCCCAGCCCGAGGGGTCGGGCGCGAAGCCCGAGGCGCAGTGGGTGGTGCCGACCTTCTCGCAGGCGCTCTGCCCGAGCAGCGGCATGGTGCCGGGGCCGCAGGTCTGGGGCCCGGTGTCGGCGACGCAGCCCAGGCCCGCGTCGGCGGCGCGCGAGAAGGGCCAGCAACGAGCCGCGTCGCTCGAGAAGCGCGGCTCGAGCGTGTCGGCGAGCTGCGGGGCGCACGCCGAGAGGAAGCCCAGCGCGAGAAGAGCCAGCCGCATCGACGTCACCATATCGTGCCACGCACGGTCTCTCTTGGCGGGGGGAGATGCATCATCTAGCTTCCGGAGCGTCGTGGCCCTCGAAATGAACCCGCAGTCCGAGCTCGTGGAAAACGTGGTGCAGCGCGTGGGCGTGTGGAAGCGACCGCGCGAAGGCGTGGCGGTGCTGCACATCGGCAGCGCTCCGCCGTGGTTCATCGAGCTCAAGCAGGGCCAGGCGCCGGCGGTGACGCGCGAAGAGCGGCCCGCGCAGTGCGTGCTGCGGTTGAGCGACGAGGGTTTTCACGCGCTGGTGAGCGGCGCGCTGTCGCCCCAGGTGGCGCTGGCGCAGCACGCGCTCGAGCTCGAAGGCGACGTGGCGCTGGCGCAGTCGTTCGCGCGCGCGGCGCTGCGCTGACGCGGGCGTTCCCCGTCACTCTTCGAGGCAGAGCACGCCGATGTCGTTGATGCCGGCGCAGGCGAAGCCGCTGCCCGGCAGGTCGACGTCGTAGCTCTTCACCACGTCGGCGAGGGCGCCCGCGTCGCGCCAGTCGTCGCAGGTGCGCGTGCCGGGGGCGGTCAGGCTGCCGGTGGTGCCCAGCGCCAGCTGCCGGTACGAGCCGCCCAGCTTGCCGCCGCTCATGGTGAGTTAGGGCGCGCTGAGCAGCCCGGCGTCGCGAGACCAGAGCACCAGCCCGTCGGCGCGCACCCAGGGCGGCCCGCCCGCGTCGAACCGCGACAGCGCCGAGAGGCCCGGTCGCGCCAGCGCGGCCTTGAACGAGCCACCGTCTGCGGCCGCGGTGCACTCGGCGTCGAGCGCCGCCAGCCCGCGGTAGAGGTCGCGCGTCACCAGCGAGAAGGCGAGGCGGGTGCCCGGCGGCCGCCCGGTGAGGGGCTGCATCGCGCCCAGCCGCGAGCTGCCGAAGCAGTACAGGTGGCCCGCCTGGGTGCAGGGCCGGTAGGTGGCGTTTTCTCCGGTCACCACGTTCACCTCGCGCGTCCACGCGTTCTCGTTCGAGGGGTCTCCGGCGGTGTAGGTGAGGGCCGAGCTGCTCCAGCTCGCGCAGTCGCGGCCCGAGCCGGTGAAGGCCCCGCCGGTCAGCACCAGCTCGTCGTCGGGCAGCCGCGTGCCGTGCTCGTCGAGCAGCGGCAGGTAGCGCAAGCTTCCCAGGCGGTCTTCCATCACCCGCCGGCCATCGAGCCGCACCCACCCACCGGCGTCGATGTGCTCGCGCCACACGTAGCTGTTCGCGCCGGCGTCGAGCCTATGCGAGAGCACCGCCTGGTAGGTGCCCTCGAGGCCGGCGTCGGCCGCGTGGGCGTTGCAGATGGCGTCGGCGGTCAGCTCGGCGCGCTGGCTGACCCCGAGCGTGGCGGGCGCCACCGCGCGCGAGGTGACGAACGCGAGGTTCGGCTGCCGAAAGGTCGCGGTGAACGCCACGTTGGTGGGCGGCCCGTTGACGGCGCAGCTGAGCGCGTCGCGGCAGCGGTCCCAGCTGGCGATGGAGTCGCCCGCCGGCTCGGCGCGGAAAGAGAGATACGACGCCCGCGCCCGGTCGAAGGTGCACACCCCCGCGTCGCACACCACGTTGACGGCGTTGCCCAGACCTTCGTGCACCACGCCGGTGCCGCCGGCGAACACCAGGGTGAGGGTGACGTGGTGGTAGGGGTCGCGCCCGGTGCCGCTCAGCGCCACCGAGGCGGGCGACTCGGGCTCGCGCGCGAACAGCGTGTCGGTGAGCGGGCCCTCGACGCTGGGAGCGAGCTCGACGGTGGCCGTGCAGCTGCGCCCCGCGCTCAGCGTGGTGCAGTTGTGAGAGCGCACCGCGAAGCCCGCGTCGCCCCGCTCGAGCTCGAGGGTGATGGGCGCGCTGGTGCGGGTGCCGCTGTTGGTGAGCATCAAGGTCTGCCGCACCCCGGCGTCGCCGGTGAAGGCGAAGCCGAAGGCCGAGGCGGCCGACCAGTCGAGCTGCACGAACCCGGTGGCTCCGCCGCCGCTGCCGCCACCGCCGGCGGTGCCGCCCGCGCTCCCGCCGCTGCCTCCGGCGCTCGCTCCACCAGCCGTGCCACCGTCGCCACACAGGTCGGGGCGCTGGGCGCAGACGTCGCGCTCGACCGCGGCGAAGTCGATGCAGCCGCCGCACAGCAGCAGCGCGAGCCAACCCTTCAGCGCTCGAAGCACACCGTACCTCCTGTAGCGCCGCAGGCGACGCGCGCGGTGCGCCAGCGCACGTCGACGATTCCCGCGCCGAAGTAGCCCGAGCCGCCCGTCCACCCGTTGCAGCAGTCGCTGCCGCCGTCGCAGCGCGCCCCCGGGCTCAGCGCGCCGCTCCACCCCGACGAGCCCACCCCGGTGAACACGTCCTGGTTCAGCGCGTTGCGCTCGGTCGGCGTCAGCCACTCGAAGCCCGGGGCGTTGAGGTCCATGCCCGGCTCGAGCAGCATCGGCCCGTCGAGCCTCACCCAGGGTCCGCCGGCGTCGAAGCGCTCCATCGCCGACATGCCCGCCGGGGGCACGAACGCCACGAAGGTGCCGAACAGCGCCGCATCGCCGGCCGCCAGCGCGCACTTCTGGTCGAGCGCGGCGAGCCCGCCGTTGCCCGCCGTCTCGTAGCCGATGCCGGTGTAGAAGGCGCGCTTCGCGCCGGGCGGCGGGTCGGCGAACACGCGCACCCTGGCGTCGACCCCGAAGCAGTAGAGGTGCGCCGGCAGGTCGCAGGTTCGGCTGCCCGACCGCCAGCCCTGGGCGGTGTTGCCGGCGATGACGCTGCCCGCCCGGTACGCGCCGCCGTCGGTGGTGACGGTGAAGCCGCTGCAGTCGTTCTGGGGGTTGGTGTTGGTGGCGCCCACCATCACCTCGTAGGGCGCGGAGACGCGCTGGCCGTGCTCGTCGAGGCGAATCGGGTACCACACCCGGTTGGGCACCAGGCCTGAGCCGCCGAGCGAAATGGCGATGTCGCTGAACACCGGCAGCCCGTCGGTGCGCACGAAGCCGCGGGCGCCGGCGTCTTCGATGGCGTCGTCGGGGTCGGTGTTGCCGGTGCCGAAGTAGGCGCGGTAGTTGCCCGGCAGGCCGGCATCGGCGGCGATCGCCTGGCAGAGCGCCGTGGCCGTGCTGCGGGGGGTGCCGCTCGCGCCCAGGTCGGCAGGAAAGAAGAGCGCCGAGGTGGCGAACACCCGGTTGGCGGGGCCCACCGCGACCAGCAGGGTCTGGGTGGCGCCGGTCGCGGTGAAGCTCACCGCGGCGCTCGAGGTGGTCGGGGTCGAGATGCCGAAGCCGCGCGCGGGGTAGACCACCCGCGTCACCGAGGTGCCCCGCGCGATGCGGCGCACGCAGTGGGCGGGCGAGTCGCACGGGGCGAGCGCCGGGTCGTCGAACCACACCCGGCTGCCCGGCCCCGCGTCGACCCAGTCGACCACCAGCGTGCCGGCGTCAGGGTCGAACGCGGTGCCGCGCACGGTGGCCGAGGCCGAGGCGCCGGTGATGACCGCGCGCGCGGTGGCGGTGAGCAGGGTGGTCTGGTTCAGCTCGACCGGCGCGGTGAGGCCCAGGCCCACCACGCAGGTCGCGCCCGCAGCGAGGCCGGCGCCGCACGCCGCGGTGTCGACGGTGAAGAGCGCCGAAGGCCCGCCGTCGGTCTCGAGCGCGCTCGCAGCGATGGGGCCCGAGGCCACCGCGCCGGTGTTGACCAGCAGCGCCTGGCCGGTGCTGGTGCCGCCGGGCAGGGTGGTGGCGAGCGTGATGCCACCGAGCACGCTGCCGCCGTCGAGCTGCCTGAAGGCGAGCCCGGCGTCACCCGGCGCGCCCGCGCTGCCGCCTGCTCCGCCGCCGGCTCCTCCTCCTCCGGCGGTGCTGCCGCCGCCGGTCGAGGTGCCACCCGAGGCCCCGCCGGCTCCGCCGCCCACCGCTCCGGCGTCGCCGCAGAGGTCGGGCCGCGCGCTGCACACCTGCGCCTCGACCCCGTCGAAGTCGATGCAGCTCGACGCGGCGACGGCGAGGAGCGCTGCCGCACGCCAGCTCACGGCAGGCGACCCGTGAGCACGGCGAACGCGCCGCCGGGGCCGCTCGAGATGCCGAGGGCCACCTCGGAGGGGCTGCCGCCGGTGACCAGCGCCAGCACCACCGCCGCGGCGACGCCCACCGCTCCGGCGCCCACCAGCACCCAGCCCACGGTCTGAAAGGTGCGGCCGCGGCTGAGCGCAGAGTCGAGCTGCTCGCGCGAGGTGAGCGCTGAGGGGTTGTTCACCAGCGAGCCCTTCACGTCGTGCGCGGCGAAGACCAGCCCCGCGCCGGTGCCCGCCGCGGCCACCCCGAGCGCCGCGGTCACCCAGAACGGCACCGAGAGCCGGCTCTTCGGAGCGGCGAAGCGCTCGGGTCGGCGCAGCTTGAGCTCGTCGACCAGCGCGCGCGCCGCCGCCGCGAGCTCGTCGAGCAGCGCGTCGTCGGCCGCCTGAAACGCGCGGCTGGCGAGGGCGCCGCCGTTGGCGTCGACGATCGACAGCGAGGCCACCCAGGTCTTGCCCACCAGCGCGAGCGTGCCGGTGACCAGGCCATCGGCGCCGAGCGCTCCGGCCAGCTCGGCCATGCACGAGGCCGACTCGCCGCTGCACCCGAGCAGCTGGCGTTGCCGCTCGGCGCCGAGCACCGCGGCCATGTCGCGGGCGGTGGTGACCTTCACGCCACCCTTGGCCAGCTGCTGCACCAGCACGTCGACGATGACGTCGCGCTGCGCAGGAGTCGCGCCGCTCACCTTGAGCTCGGGCAGCGCGAGTTGAAGAGGCTGTACCGCGGCGAGCAACACCAGCAGGGGGAGCGCGCTCATCGCTCGAAACAATACACCGCGCGCATGCGCGCAGCGCCGCAGTTGCTGCTGGAAGCGATGCGATTCCACTGCTGCACATCGTGAACCTTGCCGAGGTCGGCGTCGCAGCTGGGCGAGCTGCTGGTGAAGGTCTCGCTCTGGGCCGACACGCCGCCCCACGCGGTCACGTCGATGGGCGCGAGCAGCGGGCCCGAGAGCGGAGCCGGGCCGGGGTAGAGCGGCACGGCGTCGACGCGCACCCAGTCTTTCACCCCGGTCTGCCCGGCGTCGCGGCTGGTGAGGTAGGCGGCGAACGCACCCGAGAGGCCGGCATCGGCGGCCTCGGCGGCGCACAGGGCGTCTGCTGGTACGGCGAGGCCGGTGTTGGTCTCGGTGACCCGCCCGACCGAGACGAACACCTTCGATCCGCTGCGCAGCTGGGGGAACACCGCGGTGTCGTGGTCGATGCCCAGGCAGTAGAAGCGCGAGACGTCGGAGCACATGCGGGTGCCGGCCTGGGTCCACTCGGGGCCGGCGCGCGAGGGGGCGCTGTACGCATAGTTGACCGAGCTGGTGCGCGACCACGAGTCGCAGTCACCCATCGCGACCGGGGTGCCGTCGGCGGCGGTGCCGGTGGCGATGGTCACGGTGCCGCTGAGCAGCGTGCCGCGCGCGTCGAAGCGCAGCGGGTGCACCACCCGACCGGCGAACAGCTCGGCGCGGCTGGTGGCCATCGCCCGGCCGTCGACCCGCGCCCAGCCGCTGGCGGTGGCGAAGACCTCGCTGGCGCCGCGCGCGGGGAGCGCCACGTTGGTGGCGTGCGAGAACCACGCACGGTAGGTGCCGGGGAGCCCGGCGTCGCCGGCTTCACCCATGCACAGCGCGTCGACCCGCTCGCCGGCGGTGAGGCCGCCGTCGGTGCTCATCAGCGTGCCCAGCGGCAGCGCGGCGGCGGTGACGAAGGCCAGGTTCGCGGGTGAGAACGCCGCACCCACGGCCGTGCCGGGCGCGGCGTGACAGGTTCGTTCGCGGGCCGAGCACGCCCCCGACCAGGCCGAGAGCCCGCTGACGTCGCCGGGGTTCGCGCGCAGCGTGGCGCCGGCGTCGCCGACGGTGAAGTCGCAGGTGGTGGAGCAGCGCTGGGCGCCCTCGAGCCACTCGACCTCTCCCGAGGCGCCGCCGACGGCGGTGACCACCACCCGCACCTTGCCGGGAGGTGGCGGGGTGATGCCGCCGTCTTCGACCCCGGGCTCGCCGCCGTCGCACGAGAAGCCGTTCACCTCGCACACGTGCGCGTACGTGGCGTCGACGTCGATGCACCCGGCGGCGCAGGCGACGAAGAGCAGCGCGCGCCTCACAGCGAGACCCCGACCGTGAACGAGGCGCCCTGCGGCGAGAGCGCCACCGAGGCGCTGACCGGCCCGCTGCCCAGCACCAGAAAGGTGATGAGCGAGGCGACGGCGACCGCGGCTCCGGCGCCGATGCAGGCCCAGCTGGCGAGCTCGAAAGTTCGAATCTGCGAAATCGACGCCTCGAGCGCGGGCACGTCGGAGACCTTGCCGGGGTTCGCGAACAGCGAGCGGTTCTGGTCGCGGGCGACGAGGTTGAGCGCCACGCCCACGCCGGCCGTCACCAGGCCCACCGCGCCGGCCGCGAGCGCGAAGGGGCGGGGCGAGCTCTTCTGCAGCTCCACCCGCCCGGGGAAGGCGATGGCGAGCTCGTGCACCAGCGCCCGGGCCGCGGCGGGCAGCGTGGCCAGCAGGCGCTCTTCGTCGTCGGCCTGGGCCGAGGTGGTGGCGATGGTGTCTCCGCTCGAGGAGATGATTTTGAGGCTGAGCACCCGGCGCCCCGAGACCTGCCCGAGGCTTCCGGTGAGCAGGCCGTCAGAGCCGAGCGCGCCGATCAGCTCGGCGAGGCAGGCGGTGCCGTCGTCGCCGCAGCCGAGCAGCTGCTTCTGGCGCTCGGCGCCGAGCAGCTCCATCACCTCGCGCTGCGACGAGATGCGCACGCCCTCGGCGCGCAGCTGCTGCACCAGGTACTCGGTGTAGGCCTCGCCGCGCTCGGGCGGCGTGTCTGAATAGACCACCGGGCCCACCGCGATGCGCAGTGGTGCAGCGGCGAGAGTCACTGCCAGCAAGGCGACCGGTCCCATCCCCTTTGGGCACGGTAGCACGCGGTCTTTGCCGCTAGACCTGCTTTACCGCCAGCACTTCGCGCCGCAGCCAGAAGAGCAGCAGCGCGAGCAGGCCGAGGTACATCGCCAGCGGCGCCGCGAACCTCGACGCCGAATGCCCCAGGGTGCGGGCGATGGCGAAGTCCCGCTTGGGGAAGATGAGCTGGTTGAGGCACGGGTAGTACAGCTCGGGGTTCTTGCGAATGTCGATGCTGTTGATTTGCAGGCAGTCTTCGTTGCCGAGGAAGAACCCGTAGAACGAGTCGGAGTCTCCGATGGCGGTGAGGTGCGGTGAGGCCGCGACGAGCACCAGCGCGGCGAGCCCGGCGGCCACCGGCAGCCGGCCCAGCGCGCGGCGCAGCCAGGCCTCGAGGCGCGCGCCGTCGATGAGGAGCGCCAGCAGCAGCAGCGGAGCCAGCCACGGCAGGCACAGGCGGGGCCCCCAGGTCCACCAGCCGAAGGGAGCCCACCAGCGCCCGAAGCCGACGGTGAGCAGGAACATCAGCCCGGCCGGAGTCAGCGAAGCGAGCCGGCGCGACCACGTCTTCTCGGCGCGGAAGCCGAGCACCGCGCAGGCGATGAGCGCCAGCGTGGCGAGCGGGGCGAAGACGAGCATGCCGCCGTTGGGAGAGACCCACAGCCCGGCGAGGAACACCGCGTTCTGCACGTTGCTGTGCACGGTGAGCACCGGCTCGAGCAGGTACGTGTTGGTGACGGCGCCGAAGCGCAGCACGTTGAGCCACGCGTTCGCGCCGAGGCCCAGGCCGACGCCGAGCACCAGCGCGGCGAGCACCCGCGCGTCGGCCTTGAGTCGCGCCGGCCAGGTGCCTTCGGCGAGCAGCAGCGGCACGGCGCCAATGAGCAGCAAGAACGGCGCGGCGGTCTCTTTGGTGATGGTGGCGACGAACGCCGCGGCGAGCACCAGCAGCGCCGAGCGCCGCCACCAGCACGCGATGACGAAGAGCAGGGTGACGAAGGCCGAGGCGGTCTCTCCGTAGGTGTCGTTGAAGTGGGTGACGGCGAAGCTCGAGAACAGCGCGACCACCAGGAACGCCGCCGCACCGCGCAGCCCGCGGGCGAAGAGAAACGCGGCGCCGCCGACCATCGACCCGACCAGCGCGAGGCCGGAGAACCAGGTGAACCAGAGCAGCACGTCGTTGGCGGTGTCTCCCAGGCGGTAGAGCGCCACCGCCTCGACGTACTGGAGCAGCGGGAAGTGCCAGACGCCGTTGCAGGGGCGCGCTCCGCTGCGCAGGCAGGCGTCGAGCTGCGCGGCGCCGCCGACCAGCAGCTGCGTGTCGCTCTCGAGAATGGGGCGGGGGTAGAGCTTGAGCTTGAAGTACAGCAGCAGCCCCGACAGCAGCAGCGCGGCGAGCATCAGCCCGGCCGCGGGGCGCCACGACGCGATGCGGGGGGCCAGTGCCAAGGCCCGCGGCTCCTAGCAGAGAGCCGCGCTGGGTACGCAATCGTTTCCCGCCGGCCGCGTAAGTGAAGGCAGGAGGAACACACTCGATGTCGCGTCCCACCGTCGCAGCCCTGCTTTCGCTCATCGTCCCGGGCATCGGGCAGCTCTACAACGGCGAGATTCTTCGCGGTTTGTTCTGGCTCATCGTCACCCCCGGCTTGTGGATCGGCTCTGGCGGCCTGCTCGGCTGGGTGTGCCACTTCATCTCGGCCGCCACCGCGCACCACCGCGCCGAGCGCCAGGAGCGCTTCTACCTGCGCGCCGGCATCGCGCGCTGAAGGGCAAGCAGCGTTCACCCTGAGCGGGAGTGCTGAGCGAAGCGAAGCACGCAGTCGAACGGGTGGCGCGGCAGCTGGAACGCGAAGCGACACATACTCCCTGCTTCAAGCAGCAGGGCCGGCGCTCTCTACGATGGAGTATCTGCGCTTCAGCCTTCGACGGGCGAAGGCAGGGTTCGACAGGCTCACCCTGACCGCTTCTCGAAGGTAGCGAGGCGCTCCTGCCCGATGGCGCTGATGACCAGCCGCTCTTTCGCGTTGCTGAGCAGCTTCTGGGTCCACCCCACGTCGCCGCCGTCGCCGACCTCGAGCTCGACGCCCTGCGCGTCCTGCACGCAGAGCTTGAAGCACACCGAGAGGTAGTAGCCGCGCCCGCTCTTTCGTTCCGGGTCGAGGTGGCAGCGCACGCCCGGGTGCTCGGCTCGAAGCCTGGCGCTCAGCTGCTCGAGCGACGGCAGCAGCCGCCCGCCGCTGAGGTCGGTCAGCGCCACGCGCGGCGCCGACAGCGGCCAGCCCGCCGCGGTGAGCGCCGCCACGTACCGCAGGTAGAAGCGCAGCTGCGCCTCGAGGCTCTGCAGCTCGAACGTCGACGCGCCCGCATCGCGCCCCGCGGCGCACAGGCAGAGCAGGCGGAAGTGCGCCCAGCTCTTCGGGCCGGGCAGCCCCTGCGCGCGGGTGAGCCGCTGCGACGCCGAGAGCAGGGCGGGGCGCGACGGGTCGGCGCGCCTGCGCACCGCGCACTCCAGCGCCAGCACGTTCGTCGCGTCGGAGACCACCTCGGTGCCGCGCGCCGTGCTCACCACCTTGTTCTGGCTCACCGTCGCGACCGCCGAGGCGGTGCCGAGCGGGCACAGCGGGCTCAGCTCGAGCGGCACGTACTCGGCGGGCAACGCGCTCCAGCCGACACGGTCGAGCTCGCCGAGCACCCGCGGGTCGACCACCGCCGGCCTCACGAAGCGATCGCGCTGGTACTGCTCGAGCAGCTTCCGCGGGGTGCTCCGCCCGGCGACGCGCGCGTAGATTTCGAGCATCAACGACTGCAGGTCCGACGGCGTGAGCCGCTCGGTGAGCACCTCGACCAGGTTCGCCACCCCGGTCTCGCGCAGCAGGCGGGTGAGCAGGCCGCTGGGCTGCGGCACGTCGCGCGGTGGGCTTTCCATGCGCTCTGAGTCGTCAGCGGGCGGGAGCACCTGACTGAAAGAGGTGCTCCCGCCCGTGCCGCCTCACCTCAGGGCGTGGGGTCGAAGCACGACTGCGGCTGGCAGGTGGTGCTGCAGAAGAGGTGGTCAACGCATTCGCTCGTCGCCGTGCAGCTGATGCCGAGCTGCTTCTTCGACGCGCAGATGCCGGCATTGCAGTACAGGTTCTTGGCGCACTCGGTGACGCCCGAGTTGATGGTGCAGGTCTGGCCCGCGGTCTTCTGAATCGCGCAGGTGCCCTTGGTCATGTTGGTGAAGTTCGCGCCGCTGCAGAACAGCCCGTCGGCGCACTGGGAGTCGAACCAGCAGGCCGTGCCCGCAGAGAGCGGGCCCTTGCAGGTGCCGGTGCCCGCGGTGAGCGAGGCGAAGTCGCAGCTGAGGTCGTACTTGCAGTTGGCCGAGAGGGTGCCGAACGCGCAGCCACCGTTGACGCCCACCAGCGAGCCGCACGCGCCGTTGGTGCAGACGTTGGGAATCGCGCATTCGCCGTCGGCGGTGCACGAGCCGCCCGCCGCCTTACGCGCCACGCAGAAGTTCGCCGAGCAGTAGTCGCCGCTCACGCAGGTCTGCAGGGTGGTGGTGCCCGAGCCGGCGGCGCACGAGCCACCCTGTGCCACCGGAGCGCGACACGCCCCCGCGTAGGCGTAGAGCCCGGCCTGACACTCGGCGTCGCGCGTCGCCGTTGCTCCGGTGGCTTTGCGCGGCTGGCACGAGCCCGGGCAGGTGCCGTTGCTGCCGCTCGACGCCGAGCAGTAGCTGGTGCTCGCGCATTCTTCGTCGAAGTAGCAGGCGCTGCCGTTGGCCACCGCGCCGACCAGGTAGCCGGCACAGTCGGGGTTGGTGACGAACACGTCGTTGGTGTTCACGGTGCACGCGAGGTTCGCCACCGCGTCGAGGCAGCGCTGGCCCGCTGCGCCGTCGAAGGTGATGCGGCCGTCGGCGATCGCCGGCTTCGATTGGAAGGTGCACGAGCCGACCACGTCGTAGCGCGTGTAGAACGCGATGCAGCCGGCCACCGAGTCGGTCTGGCCGCAGCGGAAGAGGTTCGCGCACGCCTTCGCGGGGACGTCAGCGCAGAACGCGTCGATGTTCGCGTACCCCGCGCCGCTACCGCCCGCGGTGCCTGAGCCACCCGCGGTGCCGGTGCCACCCGCGGTGCCGGTGCCGCCCGCCGTGCCTGAGCCGCCCGCTCGGCCCGTGCCGCCCGCCATGCCGGTTCCGCCCGCCGTGCCTGAGCCGCCCGCTCGGCCCGTGCCGCCCGCAGTGGCTGAGCCGCCCGCGGTGCCGGTGCCACCCGCAGTGCCGGTGCCGCCCGCAGTGCCGGTGCCGCCCGCAGTGCCGGTGCCGCCCGCAGTGCCGGTGCCGCCCGCGGTGCCGGTGCCGCCCGCAGTGCCGTGCCGCTGCCGCTGCCGCCCGCAGTGCCGCTGCCGCCCGCAGTGCCGCTGCCGCCCGCAGTGCCGCTGCCGCCCGCAGTGCCGCTGCCGCCCGCAGTGCCGCTGCCGCCCGCAGTGCCGCTGCCGCCCGCAGTGCCGCTGCCGCCCGCCGTGCTGGAGCCACCGCCAGTACCTCCGCCTCCGGGGCCGGGGCACGCGGTGAGAATCACCACACACGATGCGACCATCACGTGAATTTTCATGAGCGGCTGCTTAGCACGCAGACCTCGCTCCACCGTGAAGGTGACCGCCGGCTGTCCGCCGGGTGCGCCGAGCTTCCCAAGAAGGCTACGGCGTCGGGTCGGAGCAGTAGGTCGGCTGGCAGATGGTGCTGCAGGTCAGACCCGCTGCGCACTGTGTGGTGCTGCTGCACGGGGTGCCGGCGGTCTTGAGAAACGCGCAGGCGCCGGCGTTGCAATAGAGGCCTTTGCCGCACTCGGCGGGGTTTGCGGTGCCGCAGGTCTGACCCGCGCTCTTCTGAGTCGCGCAGGCTCCCTTGGTCATGGTGTTGAAGTTCACTCCGTTACAGAACAGCCCGTTGCTGCACTGTTGATCGAACCAGCAGGCGACTCCGGCCGACAACGGGCTCTTGCAGGTGCCGTTGCTGGTGATGGACGGGCCCACGTCACAGGCGAGATCCCACTTGCAGAATGGTGGATTCGACCCGTCGTACGCGCAGCCGCCGCTGAGCCCGACCAACGCGCCACATGCGCCATTGACGCAGAAGTTGGGCGCGGCGCACGCTTCGTTGGAGCTGCACGAGCCGCCCGCTGCCTTTCGGGTGGTGCAGACGTTCGCCGCGCAATAGGCGGTGACTCCGCAGCGCTGCAGACCGGCGGCCCCCGCGGTGGGGGCACATGAGCTGCCGAGGGCGACCACGGCATGGCACGCGCCGTTGTACACGTACAGCCCGCTCTGACACTCGGCATCACGCGTCGCGCTCACCCCGGCCGCCTTGCGCGGTTGGCACGAGCCGGGGCAGATGTTCGCCGACGACGAGCAGTACGAGCTGTTCGAGCATTCTTCGTCGGAGTAGCAAGCGCCCCCGTTGGTGACGGTGCCGGCGAGCGCCGCGAGACAATCGGCATCGGCGCTCGCGGCTTCGTTGAGGTCGAGGGTGCAGGCGAGATTCGCGAGACGGTTGAGGCATCGCTGGGCGGCGGCGCCGTCGAACGTCAGGCGGCCATCTTTCACGGCAGCTTTGTCGGTCGTCAGGCAGTCGCTGAACACGTCGTAGCGGGTGTACAGCGCGACGCACGAGGACAAGGCCTGCGCTTGACCGCAGCGCGCCAAGAACGTGCACGTCTTCACCGGAAGGTCAGCGCAATAGGCATCGACGTTCGCGTATCCAGAGCCGCCCGCAGTGCCTGAGCCGCCCGCGGTGCCTGAGCCGCCCGCGTTCGCCGAGCCGCCCGCGTTCGCTGAGCCGCCCGCGTTCGCCGAGCCGCCCGCAGTGCCTGAGCCGCCCGCAGTGCCTGAGCCGCCCGCGTTCGCCGAGCCGCCCGCAGTCGCTGAGCCGCCCGCAGTCGCTGAGCCACCCGCAGTCGCTGAGCCACCCGCAGTCGCCGAGCCACCCGCAGTCGCCGAGCCACCCGCAGTCGCCGAGCCGCCCGCAGTCGCCGAGCCACCCGCAGTCGCTGAGCCACCCGCAGTCGCAGAGCCGCCCGCAGTCGCCGAGCCGCCCGCAGTCGCCGAGCCGCCCGCAGTCGCCGAGCCGCCCGCAGTCGCAGAGCCGCCCGCAGTCGCAGAGCCGCCCGCAGTCGCAGAGCCGCCCGCAGTGCCAGACCCACCGGCGGTCGCCGCTCCGCCCCCGCCGGCACCGCCGCCGGGCCCGCCGCTGCACGCAGCGAGCAATGACAACCACACCGCAACCACCATCGGGCTCGAAGAGGGAGAACGCATGCCCGTTGCTATGACTGACATTTCCGATATCGCGGCGAACGTTTCTCTCGGTGTCGCGGCACGGTCTCAGCCGCGTCAAATCAACCAATGAAAACGGCCGGTCGAGCAGAGCCCGACCGGCCGCGCTCAAGACAGATGTCTTCAGTAGCGGTAGTGCTCGGGCTTGAACGGGCCCTGCACCGGCACGCCGAGGTACTTCGCCTGCTCGGCGGTGAGCTGGGTCAGCTTCGCGCCGACCTTGCCGAGGTGCAGCCGGGCCACGTGCTCATCGAGCCGCTTGGGCAGCACGTTGACCTTGCCGGCCTCGGGCTTGAACCCGGCGTCGATGGCGCCCCACAGCGCGAGCTGAGCGAGCACCTGGTTGGTGAACGAGTTCGACATCACGAAGCTCGGGTGGCCGTTGGCGCAGCCCAGGTTCACCAGGCGGCCGCGCGCCAGCAGGGTGATGCGCTTGCCGTCGGGGAAGATGAACTGGTCGACCTGCGGCTTGACGTTCTCTTCGCGAATCTCGGGGTTCTTCTCGAGCCACGCGACCTGAATCTCCGAGTCGAAGTGACCGATGTTCGAGAGAATCGCGCCGTCTTTCATCGCCTGCATGTGCTTGCCGGTGATGACGTCGGCGCAGCCGGTCGCGGTGACGAAGATGTCGGCGTACGGAGCCGCCTCGTCCATGGTGACGACCTGGTAGCCCTGCATCGCCGCCTGCAGCGCGCAGATGGGGTCGACTTCGGTGACCTGCACGCGAGCGCCGAGGCCGCGCGCCGCTTCAGCGCAGCCCTTGCCCACGTCGCCGAAGCCCGCCACCACGACCACCTTGCCGGCGATCATGATGTCGGTCGCGCGCTTGATGCCGTCCATCAGCGACTCACGGCAGCCGTAGAGGTTGTCGAACTTCGACTTGGTGACCGAGTCGTTGACGTTGATGGCCGCGCACTTGAGCTTGCCCTGCTTGCTCATCTCGTAGAGGCGGTGCACGCCGGTGGTGGTCTCTTCCGACAGGCCGCGAATCGGGTCCTTGCCGGTGAACAGGCCGGGGTGCTTCTGGTGAATCCAGACGGTGAGGTCGCCACCGTCATCGAGAATCATGTTCGGGCCCTTGCCGCCCTCGAACGCGAAGATCTGCTGCTCGAGGCACCAGTCGTACTCTTCCAGCGACTCGCCCTTCCACGCGAACACCGGCACGCCGGCCTTGGCGATCGCCGCCGCCGCGTGGTCTTGCGTCGAAAAGATGTTGCAGCTGGTCCAGGTGACCTCGGCGCCGAGCTCCTTCAGGGTCTCGATCAGAATCGCCGTCTCGATGGTCATGTGCAGGCAGCCGGCGATGCGGGCGCCCTTGAGCGGAGCCTTGCCCTTGTACTCGGCGCGCAGCGCCATCAGGCCGGGCATCTCTTTCTCGCTGTTGCGAATCTCTTTGCGGCCCCACTCGGCGAGGCTCAGGTCCTTCACCTTGTAGGCGGGGTATTCAGTGCGGTGATTCATTTGACGCTCCGGATGGACTGCGGGGGTTTGACTGCGACAAGTGCGTGCCAGTCGAGAGCCCGGTCGGGGCCGCTGACGTGAAACGCGGGGGGAACTTCGTACTGCGACTTCACGGTGAGGCCGGCCTCAGACACGAACTGCTCCAGCGCCTTGGGCTCGAAGCCCATCCACACGTCGCCGTGGGTCTCGCGCATCGCGTCGTCCTGGTGCGGCAGGTAGTCGAGCACCACCAGGTGCCCCGAAGGCTTGAGCAGCCGCGCCAGCGCGCGCACCGCGGCCTCCGGGCGCGAGGCGTGGTGCAGGGTGCGGCCCGCGAACACCAGGTCGGCGCCGCCGGCCTGGTCGATGCGCTGCACCAGCGCCGCGTCGTCGTACGCACCCTCGAACACCGAGACGTTGGTGAAGCCGCGCGACGCGACCCGCTCGAGCACCCGCGCCAGCTGGCTGCGGCTGCGGTCGACCGCAATCACCCGCTGGTACAGCGGCGCCAGCACGTCGAGGTTGACGCCGTCTCCGGTGCCCACGTCGATGGCCAGCGCGCGCGCCGGCAGCACGCCGCTCAGCGCCGAGAGGTGCGCCAGGTGCTCGGGAGACACCGGCGCCGTCGCCGGCTCGGCTCGCCCCTCGAACAGCTCGAGGCCGCGCTCTTCACGCGCCGCGATGACCTTCGGCAGCCGCGCCAGCGAGCCGTCTTTCAGGCACAGCCGCCGGCCCTCGGCCAGCGCCTCGTGCACCAACACGTCGTCGCCGGCCGTCAGCCTCACCCAGGTGCGGGTGCCGTCGCGCCGCGTCTCGAGCAGCCCCGCCTGCTTCAGCGTCGCCACCTTGCGGCTCAGCTGCGGCTGGGAGTCACGCAAGAGTGACGACAGCTCTCCCACCGACAGCTCGGCTTCGGCGCACAGCGCCAGCACCTGCAGCCGACCCTCTTCCGCGAAGAGGCGGAAGAGCTCGGAGCGGGCGGGAGCGCTGCGTTGCCTGGCGGCGGAGACGGCCACGCGGAGATGTATATGCGTTCATGTGTATGAATGCAAACTCGACCCCGGGTTGACACGGGGGAAGCCCGAGAACGAGTCTCCGCCCACCTTCACCTTCATCCCACGCAGCGCGAACCCCAAAGGTCACCCCCATGGCTTCCAGGACTGCCGCACTCCCCTCTACCCCCACTGCCGATGCCGCCTCGAAGGCGTGGACCCAGCGCTTCGCCGCAGCGGTGCGCGACGCGGCCGGCTCGAGCGGGCGGCTGACCGCCGCCAAGGCCGCGACCCTCACCGGCCCGTTCGCCGACAACGTGCGCAACTTCTTCGACCGCACCGGCCAGAAGTCGGCGAGCGTGGCCGCGCTCATCGACTCGGGCGCCCGCTACGTGCGCGCCGCGACCGCCAAGGCCGCCGGTCCCGAGGGCAAGCTCTCGCTCACCGAAATCAAGAAGAAGCTCCCCGAAGACCTCGTCACCGACATGCTGTGGCTGCGCGGCAAGGTCGACCCGGGCAGCTCGACCACTTCTCCCGCGCTCACCGACGCGCTGGCCGCGCTCGACATCTCGGAAATCACCGACTACGGCAAGCGCAGCTCGCTCACCACGTACCCCTCGAACACCTCGCTCGCCGACGTGCTGCGCGCCGAGACCGGGTGGGACGACCCCGACGCCGACGTCATCAAGGAGTTCAAGGGCACCAAGGGTGACGCCGCCGCCCGCGAGTTCCAGGCCGACATGGCCGACGTGGGCAGCCTGGTCGCCGAGAACGCCGACACCGTGGCGATCGGCAAGCGCCAGGAGAAGCTGTTCCGCAACCTCGGCGCGGCCGCCGTCGCCGAGTTCACCCCCGCCAGCAGGTTCGCTTCACTCGAGTACGGCGTGCACGGCATCTCGGAAGACGGCGACATCGAGTTCCGCCTGCTGGTCGCCAAAGAGAAGTCCGGCGCGTGGAAGGTGCTCCAGTACCAGGACTTCCCCTTCTAGGGCCTTCTCGTACGGCAGCCCGCAAGCTCAAGCGCCCGGGTTGCCGTGCCGCGCTCTTCAGTGCAGCGCCACCGTGGCGCTCTGAATCTTGCCCACGCCGTCGGGGTCGAGCCGCACGAAGCGCGTGCCGACCCCGCGCGAGGTCGACCGCACCACCTCGACGTAGGCGTGAAACAGCGACCCGTCGGCGAGCGACATGCACACCCACAGCCGCGTGCCGCGCGCCGGCCGCGAGTGCGTCTCGATGAAGGCCCCGCCCTCGGAGAGGTCGGTCACGACTCCCAGCCGCTCGGCCGAGAACACGCCCGACTGGGTGAGCGCGCGCAGCAGCACCCGGCGCCGGGTGTGCCGGCGCTTCGAGTCGGGCATGGAATTCGTCGGGTCCATACGCTTGCTGACACCCGGGCGTACCCCCATGTGACCCTGAATTTCAAATCGCGGTTGTCGATGACGATTCGCGGGTTGGCGATGCGCGGTTGGCGATACCCGGTTGACGATTCGGGGGTTGGCGGTCGCGCCGGTTGACGATTCGGGCCGCGCGACGATTATGGGTTGTCGTTGCCGGCGGTTGACGAGGCGCCGGGGCGACGGTCGATCAGCAACCAGACGATGGCGGCGATACCCGCGGCCACCCCCGCGCCGGCCAGCGCGAAGCCGATGTACTGCCGGGTCACCGCGTTGGCGTCGCCGGTGTGGCCGTCGAGCGCCAGCAGCGAGGTGAGCACCAGCACGCCCCCGCCGATGGCGGCGAAGAGGCCCGCGGTGCCGAGAATCAGCGGCGCCGCCGAGCGCCGGGGCGTCTCGGTCTCGACCGCCATCGCGGCGGCGGGAGCGGCGGTCACCGGCCCCCCCTCGTCGGGCTGCGCCGAAGTGACCGGGGCCGGTGCGACTTCTGCCGGCGCCTGCGTCTGCTCAACAGGCGGGGCTCCCGGCAGCCGGTCAAGCACCGCGGTCAGCTTGGGGCGGGTGTTCGATACCGCATTCTCTTCGCGCACCAGCGGCGCGAAGCCGTCGTGCGTGAAACGAAACGTGTGCCGACCCGGGTCGACGGTGACAGTGATGGGCGTGGGCCCGAGCTCTTCTCCGTCGAGCGCCACCAGCGCGCCTTCAGGCTCCGAGAACCACTGCACGAGCACCACCTCTTGCGCCCACTTCTCGCGCAGCCTCAGCGCCTTTTGCTCTCGGGGCCGCTTGAGCAGGAAGTCGTCGATGACCTCGAGCGCTTTTGTGATGCGACCTTCGCGGTGCTCGCACGTCGCCCTCTTCATCGGCACGTGCGAATCGCACGCCGCGAGCACCGAAAGCACCGAAGTGAAAAGCAGCATTGCGCCGACGCCTATAGATGCTTGCGCGGGCGGGAGGACAACTCATTCATGCGCATCGCCCCCACGCAACGGTCCACCGTTTCTGCCCCCACCACCGTGCGCCGCACCGAGGCCACGTCGACCTCGGCCGCGCCAGACAGCTTCGCCGTGCAGGCCGACTCCGGCGCCGATGTCTCGTCGGAGTACGCCGAGCAGATCGACGCCGCCTTCGAAGAGAACCTCGGCCGCGCCCCGACCGCCGACGAGGTTCGCAAGTACACCGAGCTCGCCGGCCTGGTGCCGCCCGAGCAGGTGAACGACGCGTTCAAGTGGGTCATCTGCTCGAGCCCCGAGTGGCAGGCGCGCACCGTGTTCCGGGAAGAGCTCGGCCGAGAGCCGACCGCCGACGAGCTGCAGCGCGCGGTCGCCTGGGGTAACGACCTGGTCGCGCAGGGCAAGTCGACGGGCGAGCTGCGCGCCGCGTTTCTGTACACCACCCGCATGGGGCCCGAGTGGCAGGCGCGCACCGTCTACCAACAGACGCTCGGCCGCGACCCCACCCCCGAAGAGCTGAAGGCCGCCGCGGAGTGGGGCGAAGACCTGGTCGCCGACGGCAAGACCACCGGCGAGGTGCGCGCCGCGTTTCTCTACACGCTGAAGCAGACGCCCGAGTACCAGGCGCTGCGCACGCCCGACCGCATTCGCGAAGAGGTGGCGCAGTGGGCGGTGGCGCAGGCCGATGACCCCAACGTCGGGTACGGGCAATACGGCAGCCGCTTCGGCACCGTCACCGACGCCGCCGGGCACCGCTACTTCGACTGCTCGGGCCTGGTCTACGCCGCGTACCAGCAGGCGGGCATCGAGCTGGGCGGCAACTGGACCGGGGCGATGTGGTCGAACCACGAGAGCTGGTCCGACGAGGTTCCCAAAGACCCGGCGCAGATGATGCCCGGAGACCTCATTCTGATGGACGGGCACGTCATCATGTACGCCGGCAACGGGCAGTGCGTCGGCGCGCAGAGCGGCAAGCCCGAGTTCGACCGGCAGGTGCGCGCCGACATCGACGTCTGGAGCTACCTCAACCGCGGCGACAGCATCGTGCTGCGGCCGCGCGTGTGAACGCTGCGGTCCGCGGTTAGGGTTGCAGCATGAGAGCGCTGGCCTTCGTCGCAGTGGTGAGCGCGGTCGCTGCTGCGGCCGAGCCCGAAGACTACAGCCCGACCGGCTCGGTCTCGTCGCAGGGCAGGGTCGCCACCTTCTCGGCCGACCGGGTGGTCAGCCCCACCGCGAACCTCAGCCGCCGTGCCGACGGCAGCTGGGCAGGCACCCTCGGCGCGCGGGCCATCGACGTGGCGGTCACTCGCGACGCCCTGCGCGGCGTCGACGTGAACCTCACCGTCACCCGCACCAAGGGGCGCACCGCGTTCGAGGGGCTGGTGGCGCAGCGGCCGTTTCGGCTCGAGCTGACGGAGGGCCGCATCGAGGTGAGGTGGGGTCAGTCGGTGCAGCAGTACGTGCGCGAGAAAGACGGCGCCTGGCGCACCCTCTCGATGGCCACCCCGTACGGGCTCGCGCTCGAGGGCCAGGCCGCCGAGCCGTCACCTCCCGAGCCGCAGCTGGTGCTGGCGTTCATCGCCAACACCGTCGGTCGCTGAGCCATGCCGACCGCGCTCATCACCGGCGGCAACCGCGGCCTCGGCCTCGAGGCGGCGCGCCAGCTCGCCGCCGCGGGCTACCACGTCATGCTCACCGCGCGCTCGGCTCAGGCCGGCGCGAAGGCGGCGCGCGCGCTCGAGGTCGAGTTCCGCCCGCTCGACGTCTCGTACCCCGCCTCCATCACCGCGCTGGCCGAGAGCCTGGCGAGAGACCGCCTCACCCTCGACGTGCTCATCAACAACGCCGGCGTCGCGCTCGAGGGCTTCGACGCGCGGGTCGCCGAAGAGACGCTCGCGGTGAACTACTTCGGTGCCGCGGCGCTCACCGACGCCCTGCTCCCGCGCGTCGCCGACCAGGGCACGGTGGTGATGGTCTCGAGCGGCATGGGCGAGCTGTCGTGCGTCTCGGCGGCGCTGCGCGAGAAGCTCACTGCGCCCGAGCTCACCGCGCGCAGCTCGACCAGCTGATGCACGGCTTCGTGAAGGGGGTGGCCGCCGGCACCCACGCTCTGCGCGGCTGGCCGTCTTCGGCGTACCGCGCCTCCAAGGTGGGGCTGAACGCCTGGGTGCGGGTCTGCTCCCGAGAGCCGCGCTTCACCTCGCGCGGCCTGCACCTCAACGCGGTGTGCCCCGGCTGGGTGCGCACCGACCTGGGCGGTGCCGGAGCTCCGCGCTCGGTCGAGGTGGGCGCCGCGTCGATTCTCGCTGCCGCCACCCGCGGGCCTTCGGGCCCCACCGGCGGCTTCTTTCGCGACGGCGCGCCCGCGAGCTGGTGAGTCGCTCACCCTGAGCGAAGAGGAGGACCGCAGGTCCGACTCGAAGTCGAACGGGTGTACTCCAGGTCGAAGGCACCCGCTCAGCGAACTCCATGCTTCAAGCGGCACCGCGTCGCGCAGCAATACGATGGACGATGTGCTGCACAGCCTTCGGCGAGCGACGGCAGGGTTCGACTTCGCTCACCCTGACCGCCTTCGAAGACAGGTCCTCCCCCTCCTCATCAATCCACCTTGACGATGCATAACGCATGCATATACATGCGAATACGATGAATACTCGTATCGGCGTCTTCGGCGGTTCCGGCTACACCGGGCTCGAGCTGGTGCAGCTGCTCGCCCGGCACCCGAAGGTCGAGCTCGCCATGGTCACCTCTGACCGTTGGGTGGGCGAGCCGGTGCGCGGCGTGCCGTCGCTCAAGTACGTCGGTCACGACGCCGGCCGCGAGGCGAAGCTCGACGTCGCGCTGCTGGCCACGCCGGCCGAGACCTCGCTCAAGCTCGCGCCCGAGCTGCTCGCGCGCGGAAGCCGAGTTATCGACCTCAGCGGCGCTTTTCGCCTCAAAGACGCGGCCCTCTACCCGAGGTTCTACAACTTCGAGCACACCCAGCCCGCGCTGCTCGCCGAGGCCCTCTACGGCCTGCCCGAGGTGAAGCGCGGCACCGCCCGGCTGGTGGCAAACCCCGGCTGCTACGCCACCGCCGCCGCCTTGGCCTTGAAGCCCCTGCTCGCCGCAGGCGCGGTGCACCCCGAGAACCTGGTCATCAGCGCCGCCTCGGGCGTCTCGGGGGCCGGCCGTAAAGCATCCGAAGAGTATTCATTCATGGAGGTCAGCGACGACTTCCGCGCCTACAAGTCGCTCAACCACCAGCACACCCCCGAGATCGCCCAGACCCTGGGCGTCGAAGAGCTCACCTTCATTCCCCACCTGCTGCCCATGCAGCGCGGCATTCTCTGCACCGCGGTGGCGCGCCTCACCGGCAAGCACGACCCGGTCGCGGTGCTGCGCGCGGCCTACGCCAATGAGCCGCTCATTCGCCTGCTCCCCAAGGCCGAGGCGGTGCGCATCGCCGACGCGGCGCGCACGCCGCTGTGCCTCGTCGGCGCCACCGCCGACGCGACCCGGGTGGTGGTCTGCACCGCCATCGACAACCTGCTCAAGGGCGCCGCCAGCCAGGCGATTCAGAACCTGAACCTGATGCTCGGTCTCGACGAGACCGAAGGCCTGAAATGAACGTCGCCAAGGGCTTCGTGTTCGCCGGTCTGCACGCCGGCATCAAGCCGCAGCGCAAAGACCTGGCGCTGGTGTTCAGCCAGACGCCGTGCGCCGCGGCCGCCTGCCAGACGGTGAACAAGGCGCGCGCCGCTCCGGTCATCGACGCGGCCGGCCGGCTGCCCTCGAGCGCGATGCACGGGGTGCTCATCAACTCGGGCAACGCCAACGCGCTCACCGGCGCAGCCGGGCTCGAAGACGTGGCCACGCTCACCCAGGCCACCGCCAAGGCGCTGGGAGTCGAGGGCGGCATTCTGATGGCCTCGACCGGCGTCATCGGCCTCAAGCTGCCGCGCGAGAAGATTCTCGCCGCGCTGCCCCGCCTCACCCAGTCGATGGCCGCCGCGCCCGAGCTGGCCGCCGAGGCCATTCTCACCACCGACACCCGCATGAAGCTCGCCTCGCGCACGCTGCGCGTGGGCGGCAAGTCGGTGACGCTCACCGCCATCTGCAAGGGCAGCGGCATGATTGCGCCGCAGCTGGCCACCATGATTGCGGTCATCGTCACCGACGCCAGCATCACCGCGCCGATGCTGCAGCAGGCGCTGAGCGCCGCGATGCCCGAGAGCTTCAACAACCTCACCATCGACGACGAGATGTCGACGAACGACGCCATCTTCGCGCTGGCCAACGGCCTGGCGAAGAACGCCACCATCTCTGAGGCCGGCCCCGAGCTGAATGCCTTCAGCAAGGCGCTCACCAGCATCTGCGTCGAGCTGGCGCGCGAAGTCGCCGCCGACGGCGAGGGTGCCACCAAGCTGCTCGAGGTGGTGGTGAAGCACGCGCCCGACGAAGCGGTGGCGCGCGACATCGCCAAGAGCGTGGCCGGCTCGACCCTGGTGAAGACCGCGATGTTCGGCTGCGACCCCAACTGGGGCCGGGTGCTGGCCACGGTGGGCGCGCGCGCCGGCTCGCAACAGTTCGCCATCGACCCCGCCCAGTCGAAGGTCACCATTCAAGACCTGGTGGTGTTCGACAAGAAGCCGATGCTCACCGAGCCCGACCGCCTCGCCGCCCGCATGCGCGAGCCGCAGGTGCGCGTCGACGTCGACCTGCGCGCCGGCAAGGCCTCGGCCACCGCCTGGGGCTGCGACCTCTCGTACGACTACGTGAAGCTGAACGCCGACTACACCTCGCTGTTGCGGCCCGCCGCCGACGGCAGCATCGCGAAAGACGATCGGCTCTCGAACTACTCGCCCAAGTTCAAGGTCACGCTGCTCACCCAGGCGCTCGGCTACATCTCGCGCTTCTCGGGCAAGCGCTGCGTGCTCAAGGTCGGCCGCCACATGCTGGCCAAAGACTCGCTGATGCAGTCGTTCTGCGAAGACGTGGCGCTGCTCAAGAGCGTCGGCATGGTGCCCATCGTGGTGCACGGCGAGGCGCCGGTGGCCGAGGGCAACGACCCGCAGCTGCGCGAGCTGATGGTGAACGCGCAGACGAACGCCGGGCTGGTCTCGCTCATTCACCGCAACGGGGCCACCGCGGTCGGCATCAGCGGCCACGACGGTGCCCTGATGCGCGCGCGCGCCGCGCCGCCCCGCCCCGACGGGCTGGTGATCGGCGAAATCAGCGAGGTGAAGGCCGACCTGCTCGAGATGTTCATCGAGCGCGGCTACGTGCCGGTCATCGCGCCGGTGGGCATGGCCCAAGACGGCTCGCAGGTGGCCCTCGACGGCGACGCGGTGGCGTCGTCGGTGGCCTCGGCGCTGCGCGCCAACAAGCTGGTGTACCTGACCGGCCGCGCCGGCATCACCGAGAAAGACGAGCTGGTGCGCCAGCTCTCGACCACCGCGCTCGACGCGAATCTCGGCACCGGGGTGTTCACCGCCAACATCGAGAACAAGGCCCGCGCGACGCTCTACGCGCTCTCGCACGGCGTCGAGCAGGTGCACGTCATCGACGCCCGCGTGCCGCACTCGCTCATCGCCGAGCTCTTCACCGACGAAGGCGTGGGAAGCCCTACCCGTGGCGGGTCCCCCCCCCCCCCCCCCGGGGTGACCCGTGGCTGAGGCCGCCATCGAGCGCCGCGAGACGATTCGCAAGCTGATTCGCTCGCGGGTGGTCTCGACGCAGGAAGAGCTGGGCTCGCTGCTCGCCTCGCAAGGCTACGAGGTCACCCAGGCCACGCTCAGCCGCGACCTGGCCCGCCTCGGCGCCCGCCGCGCCGCGCGCCTCGAGGGCGGCTCGGCGTACGAGCTGCCCGACGCGCCGGTGGCCGAGGGCCCCGAGGGCCTGGCCGCGATGCACCACCTGGTCACCACCATCGACGAGGCCGACGCGCTGGTGTTGGTGCGCACGCTGCCCGGCGGTGCCTCGGTGGTGGCGCTGGCCATCGACAAGGCGCGCCCCGAAGGCGTGCTCGGCACCATCGCCGGAGACGACACCATCTTCCTCGTTCCGACCCGGGGTACCCGCCCCTCGCGCGTCGCGAAGTCGCTGCGGGTCATCTGGAAGAAGGGGAACTGAACATGGCGAAGCGAGACTTCTTGAAGCTCTCTGACCTCACCGTCGAAGAGCTCAGCGCGTTGTTCCACCGCACCAAGGTGCTCAAAGAGGCGCGCACCGAGCGCCGCGTCATTCAGACGCTGCTGGGCCGCACGCTGGTGATGATTTTCGAGAAGTCGTCGACCCGCACCCGCCTGTCGTTCGAGGCGGCGATGGCGCAGCTCGGCGGCCACGCCATCAACCTGCCCATCACCGAGTCGCAGCTCGGCCGCGGCGAGAGCCTGGCCGACACCGCGCGGGTGGTGAGCGGCTACGCCGACGCCATCATGTTCCGCACCTTCGCCGACGAGCGCATCGCCGAGCTGGCCAAGCACGCCACCGTGCCGGTCATCAACGGCCTCACCGACGGCGGCCACCCGGTGCAGCTGCTCGCCGACCTCTTCACCATGCTCGAGCACTTCCCTAAGCTCGAGGGCCTCAAGGTCGCCTTCGTCGGCGACGGCGCGTCGAACATGGGCGAGAGCTGGGTCGAGGCCTCGCAGCTGTTCAAGTTCGACCTGCGCATCGCCGCGCCAGAGGGCTACCGCCCCAAGGCGAAGGCGAAGATTCTCGAGCCCAAGGCCGCGGTCGAGGGCTGCGACGTGGTCACCACCGACGTGTGGACCAGCATGGGCCAGGAGAAAGAGAAAGAGGCGCGGCTCAAGGCGTTCGCCGGCTACATCGTCGACCCCGCGCTGATGAGCCGCGCGGCGCCGCACGCCATCGTGCTGCACTGCCTGCCCGCCCACCGCGGCGAGGAGATTGCCCACGAGGTGCTCGAAGGCCCGCAGTCGGTGGTATGGGCAGAGGCCGAAAATCGCATGCACGTGCAGAAGGCGCTGCTCGAGAGGCTCATTCTCGACGCCACGCCCGCGCTGCCGAAGAGGGTTGGATGAAGGTCTTCGTCATTGGTTCAGGTCCCGCTGTAGAAGGTCAGGTGACCGCGCTCGCGGTCCGCGCGCTGGTCGAGCACGGGCACCAGGTGGTGCTGCACGACCCGTCTCCAGTGAGCCCGGCCGAGGCGCACCGCACCTACCTCGAGCCGCTCACCGCCGAAGCGTGCGCGCGCGTCATCGCCGAAGAGAAGCCCGACGCGATTCTGGCCGGCGTCGGCCAGGCCGCGACCACCCTGGCGCTCGAGCTGAAGAAGACCCACCCGCAGCTCGACTGGCTGGGGCCCAAGGTGTTTCCGGTGACGCTCGCCGTCGCCGACGCCGACACCGTGGTCGAGGTCGCGGGCACCTTCGCGCTCGGGCAGATCGAGCAGCGCGGAGACACGTGGACCTGCCCGGCCCCCAGGCACGACGCCGCGCTCGACCAGAAGGCGGTGCAGGCGCTGCGCGACGCGGGCTTTCACGGCTGCGCGCGGGTCTCGTTCAAGGCTGGAGCCCTGGTCGGCATCGACCCCATCGTGGGCGCCGCCAGCGCGTTCTCGTCGCAGGCGCTGGGGGTCTCGATTCCCCGCCTCGCGGTGCGGCTGGCGCTGGGGCTCGACGTCGACGTGAAGCCCAAGGCCGCCGCGGTGGCGGTGCGGCGGGCGGTCGGGGGCGCCGAGGTGATGTCGCTCGCGCACGCGGCGGCGCCGGTCGCTCCGGGCAAGAGCGTGGTGCTGCTGGGCGCCGCCGGCGTCGAGGCCGCGGTGCGCGCCGAAGGGCTCGAGCCCATCGTCATCGACGCCGACCCGTCGAGCGTGAGCGAGGCGCGCTCGCGCTACTACGAGCCGCTCACCCTCGAGGCGGTGCTGAAGGTGTGCAAGGCCGAGCAGCCCAGGGGCGTGGTGGTGCAGCTGGGCGGCGCCGCGGCGGTCTCGCTCGCCGACGCGCTCGAGAAGGCCGGCGTGCCGGTGCTCGGCACGCCCGGCAGGCAGCTCGCCCGCGCGCTCGACCGGGCCGAGTTCGCGCGCGTGGTGGCCGAGGCCGGGCTGCAGCAGCCGGGGCAGGGCACCGCCAAGAGCTTCGCCGAGGCGAAGCAGCTGGCCGGCAGCATCGGCTACCCGCTGCTGGCGCGCACCGGCACGGCGCTGAAGTACGTCGCCGACGAGGCCGCGCTGCACGAGACGGTGAAGGCGCGAGGCGAGGTGACGCTGCAGGCGTTTCTCGCCGAGGCCACCCAGGCCTGTGTCGAGCTCTTGCGCGACCGCACCGGCCGGGTGGTGGTGAGCGGCGTGGTCGAGAACGTCGAGCAGGCGGGCGTGCACGCCGCCGACGCCGCGTGCACGCTGCCTCCGCACTCGCTCAAGAGCGACGTCATCGAGCGCTTGAAAGACGTGGCCAGCGCGCTGGCCCACAAGCTCGAGGTGGTCGGCCTGCTCGAGGTGAACTTCGCGCTGCAGGGCAAGCAGGTCTGGGTGCTCGACGCCAACCCGCGCGCCACCCGCACCCTGCCGTTCGTCTCGAAGGCCACCGGGCTCGACCTGCCCGGCCTGAGCGTGCGGCTGATGCTGGGCCGCACGTTGGAGCAGCTGGGCCTCACCGCAGACCCGGTGCTGCAGCACTGCGCGGTGCGCGAGTCGGTGTTCGACGAGAACGTGGCGCTCGGCCCCACCCAGCGCTCGACGGGCGCGGTGATGGCGGTGGCGCGCTCGCTGGCCGTGGCGTTCGGCAAGAGCCAGCTCGCCGCCGGCACCGCGCTGCCCGAGACCGGCACCGCGTTCATCTCGGTGACGCAGGAAGAGCAGCCCGCGGTGGTCGACCTGGCGCAGCGCCTCACCGCGCTGGGCTTCTCGCTCGCCTGCACCGAAGGCACCCACGTCTACCTGCAGAAGAAGGGCGTGGCCTCGCAGCAGGTGCGCAAGGTGAGCGAGGGCTCTCCGCACGTGGCCGAGCTGATTCGCAACGGCGACGTCTCGCTGGTCATCTGCACCGTGGGCCTGTCGGGCTACGACGACGGCCAGGAGATTCGCTCGGCGGCGCGGGTGATGGGCGTGCCCAACTTCACCACCGTCGAGGCCGCGCGCCTGGCCGTGGGAGCGCTGGAAGAGCGCGCCGCCTGCGCCCGCAGCATGGTGCCGCTGCAGGCCTTCGCGGTCACTCGACCGTAAGCAGCAGGTCGTAGTGGCTCTGCGCGGCGTCCCAGGTGACCACCGTCGACGACATCGAGACCTTCACGAAGTAGTCGCCCTGCGCCGGCAGCGGCGGGGTGAAGAAGTCTTCGTGCAGGCTGTCGTCGCTCGCCCCGCCCAGTGAGGTGACGCCGTCTGACTTGAAGACCTCGACCACCGTGTCGGTCGCGTCGTCGCCCGGCTGGGTGATGACGTGCAGCCGCTTGCCCACGTCGCCCGGGCCGGCGGTCACCTTCACCCAGTCCTGGTCGGTGAGCGACGGGAGCTGGGCGAGGCCCAGCACGGCCGGCAAGGCGGGCAGGGCACGCGCCATCGCGGCGCCGTCGTTGGGCTCTTCTTCGGCCTGGCGGCGGGCCGGCGTGGCGGTGAGCGTGTACTGAAAGCCGCTCGCGCCCGACGACTCCCACACCACCACCCAGTAGAGCGCGCCCTGCGCCGGGGTGACCGCGACGGTCGAGGCGAAGGTAATCAGGTCTTCGAACCTGCCGCTCATCGGCACCAGCGCCAGCCGCGGCGTGGCACCGGCGGCGTTGGTGCCCACGTTCAGCACGATGGGGCCCAAGGCGCCGGCGTCGAGGCCGCTCATCGACTCCCAGCGGTAGGCCTTCGACTGAAACGGCGCGTCGATGCTGCCGTTGGCGGGCACGCCGTCGACCAGGTCCATCGACGCGCGCGGAGTGACGGTCACCAGCTGGGTGGCGCTGAACCTTCGCTCTTGCAGGGTGCCGGCGCGGCTCACCACCGTGACGTCGTAGGCCTCGACGGTGGCGTCGACGTCGGTCTGCACCAGCACGTCGACGACCTTGCTGGCCACGCTCAGCACCTGGGTGCGCAGCGGCGGGCTCACCACCACGTTCACCCCGTTGAAGCCGCCGAACAGGTCGCTCGAGGTGTCGAACTCGAACTGCGGCTCGTTCACCTCGAGGCGCACCACCGACATCGACAGCTGCGAGGCGGTGCCGAGGGCCGACAGCTTCCACCGCGGGAGCACGGTGAAGGCGTTGCGCCAGAAGAGGGTCTGCGCGTCTTGCGTCACCTGCACGTCGCGGGTGTCGGGAGTGGCGCCGCTTTCGACCTTCACGTGCACCACCAGCGAGGTGGGCGAGGCGGCCTTCAGGCGGGTGACGGTGATGCCCGGGCCGAAGCTGACGGTGGTCTGGTCAGACCACAGGGTGGCGAAGCCGGCCAGGGTGACGTCGTACTCGTTGCCCTGCACCACCGCGGCGGGGGTCACCGCGCTCACCGAGGGGGCGTTGCCCCCAGGCATGCCTTGAGGCCCGGGAGGGCCCGGCGGCCCCTGCGGCCCTTCGGGGCCTTGAGCGCCAGCACAAGACAGCACCGTCGCCGCGAGCAGCGCACTGCTGATCAATCGTGACATGTGTGAGAGCCCCTCTCAGTCGGTCTGTTCGGCCGCCGCTCTCAAAGCATCGCGCGACGAAGGGGTGGGCCTCCAGTCCTTATTTCCAGGAAGCAGCGCCGCCGCCGAATTGGGGCTACAACCTCGCGCGTGCGCCTCGTCGGAGTCTTCGTCGCGATCGCCCTGATGGCTGCCGGCTTCTTCATCGGGCGGAAGCTCGAGGGCGACGCCGCGAGCCTGAACTCCCGCGCCGCGAAAGACCGCGCCGAGAGGTCGGCGGGCGAAGCCGTCGCCGCGCTCGAGAAGCAGCTCGCCATCTTTCAGCTCAAGGCGCAGGGCGCGGCCTCGAACCCCAGCCTGCAGGCGCTGGTGCGTGGCGGCGTCGACGAGGCCACCGTGCACGACACCCTGTCGACCGAAGAGTGGGCCGTCACCTACCGCGAGCGCGCCGCCACGGTGGCCGTCTACGCCGGGGCGCAGAAGCTGGGCGGCACCGTCTCGATGCTCGACGACCAGACGCTGGCGGCGGCCGCGCGCAGCGCCCAAGAGTCGGGCGAGGCGCAGAGCCTGGTCGCGCACCAGGGGCTCTACTTTCTCGGCGCGGCGAAGCTCCCCTTCGCCAGCGGCGATGGCCGCAAGGTGGCGGTGGTGCTGGCGCGCCCCCTGGGGCAGGACGAGCTCGACGCGCTCGGCACGCCCGCGCTGCTCATCACCGACGGCAAGACCCGGCTCGCCACCCGCGGCGACGCCGCGGCGCTCGCTGCGCTGCCCGGCCGCGAGCGCGAGGGCGAGGTGGGGGTCGGCAACGCGGTCGCGGCGGTGCGCGCGCTGGGGCCGTTCTGGGTGTGGGCGCTCGCGCCCGTCGGCGCCGAGGTCGCGCCGCCCGTTCAGCCCGCGGTCATCTGGGCGGTGAGCTCGGTGCTGGCGCTGGGCGCGCTGGGCCTGAGCTTTCTCGCGGGGAAGAAGAAGCCCATTCCGCTCGACCAGGCGGTCACCGACCCCAACCTGCTCAACGCCACCGGCGTCTCGAACCGCGGCGCCTCACCCTCGCAGGTGGGCTTCGCGCAGACCTCGCCGTCGATGCCGGCCGGGCAGGGCAGCAGCCGCTATCAAGAGATTGCCCCGCTCGGTGAAGGCGGCATGGCCAAGGTCTCGCTGGCGGTCACCCACGGCGCCGAGGGCTTTCGCCGCACCTTCGTGGTGAAGCGGCTCAAGGCCGAGCTCACCGGCACCCCCGAGCTGGTGAACCAGTTCATCGACGAGGCGCGGCTGGGCGCCTCGTTGGTGCACTCGAACATCGTGCCGGTGTTCGACTTCGGCCGCGACGCCGAGGGCTACTTCATGGCCCAGGAGTACATCATGGGCCGCGACCTCGACGCGGTTCGCCAGGCGCTGTTCGAGGTGCACCGCGCCACGCTCGACCTGCCGCTGGTGCTGTACGTGGCGCAAGAGGCGCTCAAGGCGCTCAGCTACGCGCACGGCAAGACCGACGACGAGGGCCGGCCGATGGGCCTGGTGCACCGCGACGTGTCGCCGAACAACCTGATGGTGAGCGCGCGCGGCGAGGTGAAGCTGCTCGACTTCGGCATCGTGAAGGCCGAAGGCAAGCTGAGCCACACCCAGACGGGCATGATCAAGGGCAACGTCTTCTTCATGTCGCCCGAGCAGGCGCGCGGGCAGCCGGTCGACCGCCGGTCAGACCTGTTCTCGCTCGGGCTGGTGCTGTTCTCGGTGGCCGCCGGCGAGACGCTGTACCGCGGCAACTCGAACTACGACCTGCTCACCCGCGCCGCCGAGGGCCTCTCCCAGCCCGAGTGGGACCGTGTCGGCCGCCTGCCCGAGGTGCTGCGCGGGCTGCTCGGGCGCGTGCTCCAGCGCGACCCCGACAAGCGCTTCAGCTCGGCCGATGAATTCGCCCACGCCATTCCCCCCGGGCAGGTAGGCTCGGCGGTCGCGATGCAGCAGCTGATGGAGGCCCTGTTCAAGGACGACTTCACCCGCGAGCGCACCCGGTTCTCGACGTCGGGCCAGACCGGGGCGTTTCGGTGAAGCGGCTCGTCGCGTTGCTGGTGCTCTCGGGCTGCACCCAGGCGCCGCCCCAGCAGGCGAAGTTCTGGACGGCGCCGCTCATCGCCGCCGGCGCCGGCAAGAGCTTCGCCGGGTTCTCGGTCTCGCGGCTCGCGGTGAAGGCCGGCGCGACGCCCACCTGGCGCAGCGCCGAGTACGGCGGCCCGGTCGAGGCGGCGCCCATCGACGGCTTCGTCTCGCAGCCCGCGTGGTCGAACGGCGAGCCCTCGGCCTACGTGGTGACCGAAATCTGGGAGCACCACCCCGAGCCGTGGATTCAGCCGGTCTACCAGTTCGTGAAGCCGTTCGACGCGGTCGCTCCGGGCACCCACCGCACCGGGGCCGACGGGCTGTTCGGCCTCGGCGTCGAGAGCACCTTCTACTCGCCGTTCTGGCGGCTGTGGTGGGCCGAGCCGGGTGACGCCGTCGCGCCGTACCGAGACGTCGACCAGGTGGCGGGCTTCCCGCAGCACAAGGGCCCGATGGTGGTGTGCCCCATCGTGCCCCCGGGCATGGGCCTGGTCGGCACCACCCACCCGTTCACCGGGGCGCCCCTGCAGACGGTGAACATCGCGCACGCGTGGGCCTCGGGCGAGCGCGTCGACTACCTCGACCTGGGCGGCAACCGGCAAGCGGCGAACGAGTATGAAGCCGGCGCCGACGGCACGGTCACCGCCGCCGAGATGTACTTCTTCGCCTCGATTTCCGCCGACGCCTCGCGCACGCTGGTCGACCTGCCCGCGGTGCTGCCCGAGAACCCGTCGCAGCACGCCTTCGTGCGCCGCGTCGACGTGGTGCTCGACAACCAGGCGGTCTTCGTGCCCGCCTCGCTGAGCGAGCTGCGCGCCAAGGTAGGCATCGTGGTGAACGTGCCCGCCGCCGACCCCGCCATTCCCGACGCGGTGGCGCGCCGCTACCTGTTGAAGGTCGCGAAAGACGGCGCCTGCTTCATGAACGCGGCCCTCTTCCCCCAGGGCTGCACCTGGCTCGACACGCCCGCCGCCATCGCGGCCAACGTGCCGCCCAACCGCATCTTCGAGACCGAGGTGACGTTGACCGCGACGGCGGTGCTGCTCCCGTGAGCGCCCTGGTGCTGTGCGCGCTGCTCTCGGCGGCCACGCCCGCCGGGGCGAAGGGTGCGAAGGCCTCGCTCGAGCCCGCCCCGGCCGCGGTCGAGCCCGCCGCCGACGAGGCCGGCGCCGAAGACGAGGCGGCCCAGAACGGCTCCGACGGCTACACGCCTCCGGCGCCCACCGTGCTGCAGGCGCTGCGCTTCACCGGCTACGTCGACGTGGGCTTCGCTGCCGCGCAGGGCAACGGCAGCAGCTTCCCCGCGGGAGACTTTCGCGTGCCCGCCGACTACGGCGTCGACGCGTTCGCCCCGGCGGTGAACTCGCGCGGGGAGGTCGCCTCGACCGACGCGCGCGGCCGCTTCACCAACGGCTTTCTGCCGCGCAGCCTCGGCATCGGCAGCACCCCGTCGTTCTTCTTGAGCACGGCCAGCCTCGACGCCCGCTTCGCGCCCACCCAGGTGCCGGTGATGGTGTTCATGCGCATGCAGCTGATGCCGCGCTTCTACGCCGGCGGTGACGGCACCCGCTTCGACCTGCAGCAGGCGTTCGGCAAGGTGACCCCGTTCTCTTCGGCCGAGTTCACCCTCTCGGTGGGCCGCTTCGACTCGGTGTTCGGCATCGAGTACCTCGAGAACGAAGCGAACCTTCGCACCGGCATCACCCCGTCGCTCATCGCGCGCTACACCACCGGGCGCTCGCTGGGCGCGAAGCTGTTCTACCGGCTGCAGCTGGCGCCCCTCTGGAGCGCGCTCAGCCTCAACGTCGCCGCGACCAACTCGGGCACCCGGGTGGAAGAGCTGATGGGCCCCGACCTCTCGCTGACCGGCGTGCCGGTGGGCAGCGCGCGCCTGGGCTACGAGCTCAACCTGCAGCGGGTGCAGGTGAAGCTGGGCGGCAGCGGCCTGGTCGGCCCGCGCAACGACACCAGGAACCCCAGCGTGAAGCAGTGGGCGTACGGAGTCGACCTGCGCATCTCGGCGGTGGGCTTCACCGTCTCGGCCGAGCTGATTCACCTGGTCGACGAGCAGCCGGCCGGCGCCACCCGCGACCTCAAGCGCACCGGCACCGGCGCGGGCGAAATCGCCTCGGGCTTCCAGGTCAGCGGCGGCTACGTGCAGCTGCAGTACGCGCTGCCCCTCACCGGCGAGTATTTCTCGGGGCTGGCGCTGTACGGGCGCTACGACCGCCGCAACGCCGCCTTCCACGGCTTCACCGGGGTGCGGGTCGACCGCTTCACCGTGGGCGCGCGGCTCGAGCTGTTCTCGATGCTGGCCATCAAGGCAGAAGGGCTGTTCAACCGCGAGCTCTCCGGTGCGCCCGACGTGCCGAACGACGTCTTCACTTCTTCGGTGGTGTTCACATGGTGACTGCGCTGGTGGTGTCGCTCTTGTGCGCGGGCTGGCCGGGCGACGAGATGCCGCTGCCGGTCACGGTGAAGGGCCCCGAAGACCTGGCGTTCAAGTCGGCGGCCGAGCGGCAGTACCTCATCTTCAACCTGATGGTGTCGGGGCGGCTGGCCTACGAGCGCGGTGAGTTCGCCGCGGCGGCCGACAAGTTCGAGGCGCTCTTGCGGGTGCCCGACGTGCCGCCGTCGGTCGACGCGGCGGTGCGCCCGCTGGCGGTGCTGGCGCGTCGACAGGGCGGCGGCTCGGCGAACCTGCCCGCGGCGCCCGGCACGGCGAGCGAGCCGGCGAAGCCCGAGCCCAAGGCCCCGCCCGCGCGCAAGCTGCTCACCCTCACCGGAACGGTGTCGGGCGGCGGAGCGGCGGGGCCGGGCGGCGCAGTGGTGTTCTTGAAGCGCCTCGACGCGCCGACCCCGCGACCCAAGCCGGGCAAGGCGCGCACCGTGCTGCAGAAAGACAAGCGCTTCGAGCCGCGGGTGCTCGCGGTCACGGTGGGCAGCACGGTCGACTTCCGCAACGAAGACCCGCTGTTTCACAACGTGTTCTCGCTCTCGCGGCCGAACGACTTCGACCTGGGGCTCTACAAGGGCGGCACCTCGAAGAGCGAGGTGTTCGAGACGCCCGGGCCGGTGCAGCTGCTCTGCAACATCCACTCGTCGATGATCGGCTACGTCTACGTGGTCGACTCGCCCTGGTTCGCGCAGGCCGACGCAGCGGGGCGCTTCACCATCAAGGGCGTGCCGCCCGGCGAGTACGCGGTGAAGGTCTGGCACGAGGCCGCCAGCAAGGTCTCGGAGACGAAGCTCAAGCTCGCCGACTCGAGCCCCATCGCCGTCAGCGTCGACGGCGACAAGGGTGCGCCCGCCTTCGTGCCCGACAAGTCGGGCAAGCCCCGTCAGCCCCAGCTGGGCTACTGAAGCGACTCCCGCCCGAGCCGTTGTGAACGAGCCGTTCACGCCACAGTGAACCTCGAAGTCACTGGGCGCCGCCCAACCCACCCGACTCACTCGCCTGAGGCCCTCGGCTCAGCGCTTGCTCAACCGCAGCGCATGAGACGACTCGTGATGGCGGCGGTGACGATGCTGTGGGCGTGCGGTACCGGAACCAACCTCGTGAGCGCCCCGTGCGACGCGGGGCAGCAGACGCAGCAGCCCGGCTCGGACGAGGTCGACCCGGCCACCTTCGCACGGCTGGTCGACGCGGGCCTCACCCACCCCGACTCGCCCGCGCAGGCCGCGCTCGACCAGCAGGCCGCCGACGAGGCCGCGGCGAGCGACCGGTCGACCGTCGACGCGTACCTCTCGGCGAACGCCGCCGACCCCGCGGTGGGCGACTGGGGAAAGATGGTGAACGAAGCGGTCGACCCCTCGCTGAAGCGCGACGCCGAGGGGCACCTGCTCGAGGTGGGCACCGCCGCGGCGCCGCTCACCGTTCACACCCTCGCGGTGCGCTCGAAGCTCTCGGGCGCCGCCGACACCGTGCGCGGGCTCGGCAGCCGCGCGAACCAGCTGGGCGTGTACCGCAGCGTCGTCGACGCGCTGCCGCCCGAGGTGCGCGCCCGCTACCAGCTGCTGACCCCGGCGCAGCTCGAGACCTCGAGTGACGCCGACCTCAAGCTGGCGGTCAGCGACCTGGGCAAGCGTGCGCCGCAGCTGCTCGCGGCCATCGCGGTGCAGGTGCCGTCGATTCCCGAGCTGCGCAAGTGCGAGGCCGACTTCGGCCGCGGCCGCCTGCTCGACCGCTACGGCTTCGGCTCGCACGCCACCGTCGACGCGTGCGCCACGCCCCGCAGCAGCGGCATCGTGGCGAGCTTCGACTGGCCGCTGAAGAGCGCGCTGTCGTGCGTGAAGAACCAGGCCAGCCGCGGCACCTGCTGGGCGTTCGCCGCCACCTCGATGATGGAGACCGCCGAGGCGGTGAAGCACGACGCCTGGGTGAACTACTCGGAGCAGGACCTGGTGAATCGGGTGAAGCTCATCTGGTACCCCACCGCCGCGAGCTACGGCGACAACGCCGGCCTGGTGCTGCCGCGCATGATTGCCGAGCACTACACCCCGGTGTTCGAGAACGCCTGGTCGTACAACCCGTCGTCGTACCGCACCGCGAACGACGTCGAGGCCCACTACGCGCACAGCTGCGACAGCTACGTGGAAGACTGCTCGGACACGAACCACCAGGGCCGGCGCGTCTGCTACCACCCGGGCTCGAGCACCTGCGTGTTCGCGGGGCACGACAACCCGGGTGACACGCACGCTCCGACCGCGCGCGCGAGCATCTTCTACCCCAGCAACATGGACCTCACCGTCGCGGTGACCCGCCTCGCGCTGGCGCTAAGGAAGGGCGTGGGCCTCGGCTTCGACGTGCACCCCGCGTTCGACGCGGCGGGCCGCGACGGCTGGGTGCACTACGACGCGGCGAACCCGGGCGTCAGCCGCGGCGGTCACTTCGTGCACGTGGTGGGCTTCATCGACAACGAGCAGCTCGCCGCGACGCTGCCCAACGCCCCGGCGGGCCTCGGCGGCGGCTACTTCGTCGTGAAGAACTCGTGGGGCACCTGCGCGGGCGACGCCGGCTACTACTACCTGCCGGTGATGTACGTGATGCGCTTCGGCTGGTCGCTCGAAGTGCTGAGCGGCATCGAGTGAGCGATGCACTCGCTCACGGTGCGCGCTGCTCGTGCGTGCCGTCGACCGCGCGAATGCAGCGCTCGTGCTTCTTGCTCTTCTCGGTGATGGTGACGCACCGGGAGTCGATGGCGGTGACGGTGCCGCCCTTCTTGCCGATGCGGGCGTTCAACCGTGCCAGCATGCCGTGGCCGTCGTCGTCTTCGAACATCGCCAGCCACTCGCCCCTGGTGGTGCCGGTCGAAATCGCCACCAGCTTCAGGTCTTCGACGTCGCTGCGGCACAGCTCGTCGGCGCAGGGCGTCGGCTCGGCGGCGAGCAGCAGCAGGAGCAGGGCCGTCATGCGCCCACCGAACCCTGAACCGCCGAAATCAGCTCACCCGTCGCTCGTGACATCACCGGCCGATTCTACGTAAGAGCCGGGCCGTTCGTGAACTCGGCCCGCACGCGCTTCATCGCCCTCGCGGGCCTGCTGCTCGCCCTGCTGGTCTCGGGAGAGCGCTTCGCCCAGCGCTCGGGCACGCTGCTCCCCGCCGTCGCGCACCGGGTGAACTTCAAGCTCGCGCTGCTCGAGAAGAAGGGCAGCGCCGACTTCGTGGTGCTGGGCAGCTCGCGCGGCAATGACTGCGTGGCCCCGGGGCCCATCGGCCCGAACGGCATGAGCGTGGCCACCCCGTCGTCGTCGCTGCCCACGCTCGAGGCCATCGCCGAGCAGACCGCGGCGACGCCGGGGCTGAAGGTCGCGCTGGTCGAGCTGTCGCGCCGGCAGCTGGCCGATGGCTACCCCGACGTCGAGTCTCCCGGTCTCGACGTCGACGCGCGGCAAGACCCGGTCGGAGCGCTGCTCGCCCGGCACTCGGCGCTGCTGCGCGGCCGGCGCGCGTTCGCCCTCGAGAACTGGTCGCGCCTGCCTGCGCTCATCGCTCCGTCGCTCTACGACGGCTCGGAGTTCTTCCACACCCGCTGGCTCGCCGAGGCGCTGGTACGGCCCGGGCCTGCCGACCCCGCCGAGCTCGCCGCGCTGCAGCCCGACGCGCTGGCCGACGTCGCGCCGCCAACCTCGCACCCCGACTGGGCCCGCGTCTCGCAAGGCTACCGCCGGGTGGTCGACGCCTACCGCCGGCGCGGGGTGAAGGTGCTGCTCTACGGCTCACCGCTCTCGGCGCGCCGCCAGGCCGAAGAGTGCGACGAAGCGAGCCGCCGCTTCCGCGCCGCGGTGGCCGCGTTCGCCGGGGCACCCTTCGACGACTTCGCGTGCGCCCCGGTGCCTGAAGGTTGGCTGACCGACGGCGACGAGCACTGCGGCGCGCTCGGCCGCCAGCGCTTCAGTGAGCGGCTCGCCCTTTCGGTGAAGGCGCATGCCCTTCCATAGCGCCACGCTGCTGTTCGCCGTCGCGGCGCTCGCGGCGCTGCACTGGCTGCTGCCGTGGCAGCGCGCGCGGCTGGTGGTCATTCTCGTCGGCTCGCTCACCATCTACGCGTGGCGGCACCCGCCCTCGCTGCTCCTGCTGCTCGCGTCGATCGCGTTCAACTGGGGCTGGGGCCTGCTGCTCGAGAGAAACCGCGGCAAGCCGCTGCTGCTCGGCATCGGCATCGCGGCGAACCTCGCCAGCCTCGTCTACTTCAAGTACTCGGCCTTTCTGCTCGCGCAGCTGCCGGGGCAGTGGCCGCAGACCTCGCCGTGGCTGCCGCTGGGCATCTCGTTCTTCACCTTCCAGGTCATCGCCTACCAGGTCGACGTGTACCGGGGTGAGCTCGCCGCCGAGCGCTCGCTGCTGGTGTTCGCGGTGTTCAAGTCGTTCTTCGCGCAGCTGGTCGCGGGCCCCATCGTGCGCGGCCACGACTTTCTCCCCCAGCTGCGCGAGCGGCGCGCGCTCGACTGGGGCCAGCTGCACGGCGGGCTGCTGCTGGTGGTGGCCGGCCTGTTTCTCAAGGTCTCAGTCGCCGACCTGCTCGCCCAGCACGTCGACCACGCGTGGGACGAGCTGCAGCAGGGCAGCCTCGCCACCAACTCGGCGTGGTTCGCGATGTACGGCTACGCGGCGCAGCTGCTCGCCGACTTCTGCGGCTACTCCACGATGGCGGTGGGGTTCGGGCTGCTCTTCGGCCTGGTGCTCCCGCCCAACTTTCTCCACCCCTACGGCGCGCCGACGCTGCGCGAGTTCTGGCGCCGCTGGCACGTCACGCTCTCCAACTGGCTGCGCGACTATCTCTACATTCCGCTGGGGGGTAACCGCCGCCACCCCGAGCTCAACCGCATGGTGACCATGACCCTGGGCGGGCTGTGGCACGGAGCGGGGTGGAACTTCGTGCTGTGGGGCGCGCTGCACGGCGCGTGGCTGGCGCTCGAGCAGCGGCTGCCCCGGCTGCCTCGCGCGCTGGGGGTGCTCGTCACCTTTCACGTGGTGGCGCTGTGGTGGGTGCCCTTTCGCGCGCCGGGCTTCGCGGCGGCGGCGCGCTTCGTCGCCCGCCTCTTCGCGCCGCCGTACGTGTGGAAGACCAGCGTGGCCACCCAGTTCGTGGTGGTGACCTTCGCGTTTCTCTTGCTGCAGCGCTGGTGGTTCAGCGCCTTTCCGCTGCAGCAGCGCGAGCGGCCCTTGCGGTTCGAGCTGCCGCTGGCTGCGGCGATGGTGGTGTGGCTGCTCGGCTACGGCTCGGCGCGGCTCGACTTCATCTACTTCGTGTTCTGATGGCGCAGCTCAAATCACTTGAGCTGCACGTCTTTCAGCTCGGCCGACTTGTCGCGCATCGCCTTGAGCAGGCCGTCCCAGCCGCCTTCTTTGATCAACGGCTGCACCTGGTCGTCGCGAATGTCGGTGAGCATCGAGCTGCCGCCCTTCACCGTCACGTCGACCACCTGGTAGCCGGCCTTGGCCTTCACCAGGTCGTAGGTGACCTTGAGCTCCTGCTTCTTCATCGGGTGGTTGATGAGAATGGTCGAGCTGATCTTCGCCTTGTCGCCCTCGAGGGTGGGCTCGTCGTAGAGCACCGTGTCGAGGTTCTTGAAGCTGTCGCGAATCTTGGGGAAGGCCATTTTCCCGAACAGCTCGAGGAAGAGCTTCTGGAACTCGGCGCGCTGCGCGTCGGTGCCCTTGGCCCAGGCGTCGCCGCACAAGAGCTTGCCCTGCTCGTCGCCGGCGAAGTTCTTCAGCGCGATGAGGTCTTTTCCGTAGCGAACCGAGTTCACCACCGTCTTGAGCGGCTTCGAGACTTCTTCCTTCGGCGAGGCCGCGGTGAGCAGCAGCGAAACGGCGATGATGGCGTTCATGAGCGGGTCTCCATAAGAGTCACGACGTACCGTGTCCAGCGGTCTTCACGGCGGGTCGCCGAGCACCAGCACCACGATGGCGGCCACCAGAAAACCGGCGCCGATGGAGATGAGCGACCACCCCACGGCTTCGGTGCGCCGCGGGCCCGCCAGCGCCGCCTCGAGGTCGCCCGGGCCGGGGTTCTGGCGGAGGTTGGCCTGGGCGCTCAGCGATGACTGAACCAGCAGGCCGCCCACGCTGCCCAACAGCCCCGCGGTGAGCGCGGGCCAGAGCGCGTGGGTCTTCTTCAGCCAGCCCTGCTCGGGTGGAATTCGGCCCGCCTCGAACTTGGGGCGCAGCTGGGTGACCAGCTCGCGCGCCAGCACCTCGAGCGTCGCCGGCACCTCGGCATCGCTCTCGGTGGTCATCGACGCCGAGGCGAGCGGCTGGGACGTGGGAGAGAGCACCTTGAGCTCGATGACCCGCGCGGTGGCAGGCCCCGACAGCTCACCCAGCAGGGTGCCGTCGGCGCGCTCGGGGTCGGAGGTGATTTCGAGCCCACGGCGCTCGAGCTGGCTCTTCAGATCAGCGACCCACGCGCGCGCGCGCGCCGGCGCGAGCTCTTCGTCGGTGGAAAAGGTCGGAATCACCAACCGAACGGGCGGTGCGGCCGCGAGGAGCAGGAACACCGCGACTGGCGCCATCAGCTGACATTACCCTACGGTGACACGGTGTTTGACACTTCTTCCGAGCGGCCGGTATACGACCGGCCTCTCGAAAAGGACCCTTCAAACCATGCCGAAAGATTTTCTTTTTACGTCCGAGTCCGTCACTGAAGGCCACCCGGACAAGATCGCTGATCAGATTTCCGACGGAGTCGTCGACGCGCTGATCGCGAAAGACCCCTACGCCCGCATCGCGGTCGAGACCCTGGTGAAGACCGGCCTCGCCATCGTCGCCGGCGAGGTCACCACCACCGCGTGGATCGACATTCCCACCATCGTTCGCAAGACCATCTGCAAGATCGGCTACACCGACAGCGCGATGGGCTACGACGGCAACACCTGCGGCGTGATGGTCGCCATCGAAGGCCAGAGCCAGGACATCGCTCGCGGCGTCGACGAGAAGAAGAACAAGGAGCAGGGCGCCGGCGACCAGGGAATGATGTTCGGCTACGCCTGCAACGAGACCGAGTCGCTGATGCCCGCGCCGCTGTACTACGCGCACGCGTTGACCAAGAAGCTCGCCGATGCGCGCCGCGCCAAGCACGACTGGATCCGCCCTGACGGCAAGAGCCAGGTCACCATCGAGTACAAGAACGGCAAGCCGGTTCGCATCGACGCGGTCGTCGTCTCGACGCAGCACGCCGACAGCGTGAACAACAAGAAGATTCACGAAGTGATCATGGAGGACGTGATCAAGAAGGCGCTGCCCTCCAAGCTCCTCGACAAGAAGACCAAGTACTACATCAACCCGACTGGCCGCTTCGTCGTCGGCGGCCCCATGGGCGACTCGGGCGTCACCGGCCGGAAGATCATCGTCGACACCTACGGCGGCATGGGCCGTCACGGCGGCGGCGCGTTCTCGGGCAAAGACCCGTCGAAGGTCGATCGCTCGGCCGCCTACATGGGCCGCTACGTCGCGAAGAACGTCGTCGCCGCCGGCCTCGCCGAGCGCTGCGAAGTGCAGATCAGCTACGCCATCGGCGTGGCCGAGCCGGTCAGCGTGATGGTCGAGACCTTCGGCACCTCGAAGGCCAGCGAAGAGAAGATCGCCAACGCGGTGCGCGAAGTGTTCGGTCTCAAGCCGCGCGAGATCATCGAGCACCTCGACCTGCTCAAGCCGATCTACCAGAAGACCGCCGCGTACGGTCACTTCGGCCGCTCCGAGAAGGAGTTCACCTGGGAGCGCACCGATAAGAAGGAAGAGCTGCGCGCCGCGGTCGGTACGAAGGTCTCAGCCGTCGCGTGAAGGGGCGCGCCGCACTCGGCCGGGGGCTCAACCCTCCGGCCGTGCCGCGTGCCGCGCCGACGGGCCTCAGCCGGGGGCCCATCGGCGAACGCAGAGGAGGTCCCGGCGCCACCGGCAAGGACGCGCGAAAGTACCCGCGCGCCGAGCTGGGGGTGAAGGCGCGGCTCTCGCTCTCGGGAGACCGCACCAAGACGTTCGAGGCGTCGCTGCCCACCACCAACATCTCGGTGGGCGGCATGTTTCTCGAGAGCACGTTCTTTCTGAAGATTGGCACCCTGCTCGACGTCGTGCTCGAGCTGCCGCCGCACGGGCGCACCGTTCACGCGCGCGCGCAGGTGGTGCGGGTCGAGACGCTCTCGGCTGACGCCTCGCAGGGCCAGAGCGGCTTCGCGCTGCGCTTCATCGAGTACCTCGACGGGTCAGAGGTGGTGCTGGCGACGTACTTCCTCGCGCCGGTGCTGCGCGAGTTCATTCAGCGCTACGCCCAGCAGCACAAGCTCAAGGCCAGCGAAGAGTACCTGAGCCACACCGCCGACGTGCTCGCGGCCTGGGAGCTGCGCAAGGCCGAGCTCGGCGCCGACGTGTGGGACTTCAAGGCGCCCGCGCCGCCGCCGCGCTCGCCGGTGCCGCCGAAGCGGCGCTGAGCGGCTGGTGCCGGCGCGTGCCCTCGTGCTTGACCACGCATCGCAACGTCCGTGGTCAGCCAGGAGGCCGGCGCCGCGTGACGCGCCACCGAGGGTGGCCTCATCGCGAGGGGCTGAAACGAGACGACCAGTCTCAGGCCGGGTCGACGCTGCAGCGGTGCACAGCGCTCGGGGTGATGCGCGCGCGTCGGAGCAACCGACCTGCCCTGTCTGCTGAACGGCACTGCGCAGAAGAGCGAGGTGCTGCCCGGCCAGGCGAGGGACCGGGTCTTCGCTTCGATGCGAGCACCGCCGAGAGCCCACTTCAGCGCTCTCGAGGCCCACTCGCGGTTCCCCGCCCCGTGAGGGCCGCCCTCACCACCCGCTCGCCGCAGCGCTGAGCATCGGCGCCTGCTGCGCGCCCCAGAACTTCCAGTCGTGCCCGGCACCCGCCACCATCGCCAGGTCGGCCTTCACCGCGGTGCCTTCGAGCGCGTCGCGCAGCGCGGTGAGCTGGTTCGGCTTCACCGACGAGTCTGCCTCGCCGTGCCGCGCGAACACGCGCACCCGCGAGAGCGCCGCGAGCCGCGACGGCGCGATGCAGTTGTCGTCTACCCACCGCTTCGGAAACGTCTCCCGCTCGCCGTACATGGCCGCGTGAATCTTGTACTCGCCCTCGGCCGGCTCGAGCCGCATCAGGTCGAACGTGCCCGAGAGCGAGCCCGCGAAGCCGAAGTGCTCGGCGTACGCCTCGGCGACCAGCACCGCGCCGCGCCCGCCGGTCGAGTAGCCCACCAGCGCGGTGTGCTCGCGGTCGGCCCGCACCGGGTAGCGCGCGCGCAAGAACGGCAGCACCACCTCGCCGACCCACGGCGTGCCGGGCCCCGCCACCCAGCTGCTCTTCGTCTGGGGGTAGAAGCGGGTCTCGTAGATGCTCTTCCCCATCGCCGGTAGCGCGATGACGCAGCGGTGCTGCTCGGCGAGCGGGCCCAGGTCGGCCTTCTGGCGCCACAGCTCGGGCGTGTGCGCCCACCCGTGCAGCGCGATGACCAGCGGCAGCTTCTCGCCCGCCTTCACCGCGGGCACGTACACGTCGACCGTGGAGACGCCCGAAGGCCCCTTCACCTCGACCGACTTCTCCCAGCCGCCTCTCGCCGTCGCGCCGAGCACCAGCGGAGCCGAAGCCGCGAGCACCTCGCGCCGCGTGAGCCTCACGGCACGCTGACGTGGCACGCCGCGCAGCCCGCCCGCGCCGCCGCCGCGTCGTCGGACACCAGCGTGTAGCTGAGCGAGCCGTGGTCCCACTGCACCAGCTCGTAGCCGCTCACCCGCCGCGAACGAAAGACCGGTCGCCCCACGAGCGCAGCTCCTCGCCGCGCCTGCACCGCCAGCGACACCCGCCGGCCGCCCTGGTCGAGCTCGAGCACCGCGGCGTCTTGCCCGGCGAGGCGAACCAGGCGCGCGCCGAGCAGCGCGAGCTTCGAGCGGGCCAGCTCGGGGAGCGCGAGCTCGAAGCCGAGCTGGGCCTTCAGCGCCGCGCCGAGGCGGGCGGCGTCGGTCTCGACGAAGTCGAGCGGCAGCCGGCCCCGCGCGAGCGCCTGGTGGGCGGCCACCACCTCGAGGTCGGTCTGCGCCACCGCGCTGGTCTCGAGCGCGAGCGCTGCAGCGCTGGCGACGCACACCAGCAGCGCCGCCGCCGCGGCCCAACGAACGACCGGGCGCCGCGCCAGCGCCAAGAGCTTCACCGGCGCCGACACCCGCACCGGCGCCCGCTCGAGCACGAACGCCGAGCGCAGCGCCCCGCGAAACGCGCGCAGCTCGGCGGCGTCGGCCGCGCACGAAGTGCAGCCCTCGAGGTGCGCCTGCATTGCGGATTCACCCAGTGGCACCGACTCACCGTCGACGAACGCCGACAGGCACCGCCGCACCGCGACGCACGCGCTCCGCTCAGCGTGAACGACGCTCACTGACGCACCTGCTTCACGTCTACCGCCGCCTCACCCACCTGCGACCCGAAGCGCTCGAGCAGCAGCGCCTTGAGCCGCTCTCTGCCGCGGTTGAGGCGCGACATCGCGGTGCCGCTCGGCACGTCGAGCACGAACGCCACGTCGCGGTAGCTCAGGCCGAGCAGGTCTCTCAACACCACCGGCTCGCGAAAGCGGTGCGGCAGCTCGAGCAGCGCCGTGCGCAGCGCCTCGGGAGACACCGCGCGCCACCGCGGCAGCGCCTCGGGCTCGGGAGCCGCCAGCTCGTCGTCGAGCTCGACCGCCGGGTGCCGCCCCTCGTCGCGCCGCCGGTTCGCCGCCAGCCGGCTCAGAATCGAGAGCAGCCAGGCGCGCGCCGAGCTGCCCTCTCCCTCACGGAAGCGCTCTTTGGCGGCGAGCGCTCGCGCGAAGGTCTCTTGCGCGAGGTCCTGCGCCTCGGCGCGGTTGCCGCAGAAGTGCAGCGCCACGCTGAACACCACATCGAGGTGCTGGAGCAGCTCGCGTTCGGGCACGTTCAGTGCTTGCCATACTCCAGCGCGACGCCTTTGCGTTGCGCATAGAGGTAGGCCTCCATGGCCTTCATGCGCGGGTCGTCATCGGCCAGCGGCGAGCCGCGCACCGGGTTCTCGATGCACCAGTTGATCATGTCGCGCAGCAGCGCCACCCGCCCCAGCTGCACCTGGTACTTGGGGTACGTCTCGGGGTGCGTGTTCGAGGCGTCGGGGTGGCACATGTCACACGAGATGCTCACCGTGCCGCCCAGCTTCTTGGCGTCGTGAAACACCGCCTTGCCCTCGGCGATCGCCGCGTCGGTCGACGCCTTCCAGATTTGCTGGTCCCGCTCGGAGAACGCGCCGTAGGTGTGGCCCGCACGCGCGGTCGTGCCGGGCGCCGCCGGAGCAGCCGCCGACGCCCCTTCGGTCTTCTTCGCCGCCGGCTGCTGCGCCGCGGTGCCGGTGTTCACCTGGGCCACGTCCCACCGCGCGTTGGGGTTCTTCTTCTTCCACTCGGCCATCAGCTGGTTCGACACCTTCTGACCGTCTTCCCGGGTGTCGGGGGCCTTCTCGACCTCGAGCGAGGTCTGGCCGTCGCACATGCCAATCACCACGCCGTCGTTCTTGGCGGGCGGCAGCTCATGCTTGGGCGCAGCAGGCGCGGCGAGCAGGTACATCGCGAGCAATGCAGTGTTCATGTCGTTCGCGCTCCTTTCAGTACGAGGGCAGCTTGGTGGCGGGGGGACGATCGTCTTTGCCGCTGGCGAGGTAGCTCGCACGCACGGTGACCGGGTCGCGCTCCCAGAGGTTGTAGAGCTTGTCGACCAGGCCGCTCTCGAGCACGTCGATGCGGCCATCACCGCAGCCGTCGAAGTTCGAGAACGGGTCAGACCGGTTCATCTGCACGGTGAGCGACGGCAGCCCCTCGGGCGCGTACGGCCACGGCCAAGCGGTCGAGAGCATGCCGTGAAACGAGATGTTCCCGATGCGGTTGGTGAGCAGCTGGTGGGTGTGGCCGTGAATGACCGTCACGCTCTGGTACGGCTTGAGCAGCGCCTGCACGTCGTCGGCGTCTTCCGTCCAGAAGTTCCAGTTGCGGTAGTACTTGTAGAGGGGCGAGTGGCTGAAGACGACCAGCGGCGTCTTCTTGTCGACCTTCGCGAGGTCGGCCTTGAGCCAGTCGCGGCCCTCAGGCCCGACCTCGAAGCGCGACTGCCGGCCGTCGTCGAGGCCGGCGACGATCTTCATGCGCTCCATCGGCGAGTAGCCGGGCGCCGTCCAGAAGTCCTTCTCGTTCACGCTCATCAGCGTCACGAAGTGCACGCCCTTGTGGTCGAACGAGTACTGCGGCTGCCCGAACAGCTCGCGCCAGCGCGCGCCCATGTCGAGGAACCAGTCGTGCTCGCCGACCATCATGCGCACCGGAGCCTTCAGCCCCTTGAGAATCTGCGCGCCGAGGTCGAGCTCTTCTTTCTGCCCCAGCTGCGCCAGGTCTCCGCCGAACAGCACGAAGTCGGGCTGCGGGTCCAACCGGTTCACGTCGTCGACCGCCTTCAGAATCGAGCGCACGAAGCGGTCGTTCGCCTTGCGGTCGTAGAGGTGCGTGTCCGAGATGTACGCGAACGTGAACTTCGGCTTCGACGGCGGGGTCGTCGCCGCGTCGGCGACCTCGATCAGCTGAAAGCTCTGCGGCGTCACCAGCCCCTTCGCGGCCACGATGCCCGCCGAGAGGCCGGCCACCCGCATGAAGCCGCGGCGGTCGAGGCGCCTCAGGTCGTCGAAGAACTTCGCCCGCTCTTCGTAGTGCTTGGTCTCGATGCTCTTGGGCATTTTTTTCAGTGCTCCGGCAGGGGCCCGTAGAGGCCGAGGTTCGAGGGGTCTTTCTTCGCGAAGTCGGGCGTCGGGCCCACGTCGCCGAGGTCGTTCTTCTTGCCCGTCGCCGAGTCGGTGTCGCGCTCGGGGCGCTTGCCCTTGAGCGCCTTCTGCTTCGCCAGCTCGCTCTTCTGCACCGCCGCGAACGTGTCCGAGGTCAGCGAGAAGAGGAACGCGACCAGGTCGTCGATCTCTGCCTCGGTGAGGCCGAGCCGCTGCATGCCTCCGTCGAGGTACGGGTTCGCGAGGCCGCCCTTGTTGTAGTGGTCCATCACGTCCCACAGCGTCGCGAACGAGCCGTCGTGCATGTATGGCCCGGTGACGCCGATGTTGCGCAGGGTGGGGGTCTTGAACGAGCCGATGTCGTTCTCGCTCTTGGTGACCATGAAGCGGCCGAGCTCAGAGAACTTGCTGCCCAGCGCGAGCTCGTCGATCTGCTTCTGGTCGCCGCTGCGCACCACCTTCAGCGCCTCGCCCGCCAGCTGCACGAAGTCTTGCTTGTGCGCGGCCACGCCGATGTTGTGGAACTTGGCGTCGCTGAACAGCGGCGCCACCGCGTTGCCCGAGTGGCACGACTGGCAGCGCGCCTTGCTGTTGAACAGCATCCACCCTCGCTTGGCCGACGCGTCGAGCGCCTTGGCGTCGCCCGAGAGGTAGCGGTCGAACGGCGAGTCGCCGAACACCTGCTTGCGCTCGAACGCGGCCAGCGCGCGGCCCACGTGCTCGTAGCTGATGTCGGCGCCGAACGCGTCTTTGAACGCGCTCACGTACTCGGGCAGGCCTTTCAGCTTCGCGACCACCTCGTCGCCCGAGTCCATGCCCATCTCGATGGGGTTCGTGATGGGGAGAACCGCCTGGTCTTCCAGCGTGGCGGCGCGCCCGTCCCAGAACTGGGTGGCGTTGAACAGCGCGTTCGCCACCGTGGGGCTGTTGCGCTGACCGACCTGCTTCTTCAAGCCCTCGGCGCGCGCCTTGCCGTCGGTGAACGCGCGCTTGGGGTCGTGGCAGGTCGCGCAGCTCGTCGAGTCGTCCTTCGAGAGCCGCTTGTCGTTGAACAGCTTGTCGCCGAGAGCCACCTGGGCCGCGGTCGGCCGGCGGTCTACCGGCACCGAGATTTCCCAGAGCTCACGCCGGAACCCCAGCGGCAGCTTCTGAGGCTCGGGTCCTGCCAACAGCAGCATTGCGAGAATTGGAGTCATCGCCATGCTGAACACCGTCGCCTTCGCTTATTCCGGCGGGGGCTCCGATTCGAGGGCGCGTTCTGACTCCGCTTTCGAGGTGGGTTTGTCAGGGCAACTTACGGAGATCTAAGCTACCGTTTTCAGGTGTGCCGTTAGTACACACCTTTTTGGGAAGCCGATGGCGTCTGGGAAGCCGAAGCACAAACCGATCAGCCCGACGGCGATTGCCGTCTTCATCATCGTGTTTCTCGGTGTCGACTACTTCGCGCTGATGAAGCTGGTGTTCGATTCGTCGAATGAAGTGATCGTACCGCACGCGCGCCGCCTGCCCACCCGGGCCCCGGTGGCGCGCAACGACCGCGAATACTCGCGCGAGTCGGTGACCCCGACGGCCGCCAACGAGCCCACCCCGCCGCCGGCGCCCGAGACCGAAGAGATTCTCCCGCTGGTCTGGCCGATTCGCGCCACCAAGCTCTCCAGCGGCTTCGGCCACCGCATCAACCCGGTCACCCACGACGCGCAGGTGCACCGCGGCGTCGACGTGCCGGTGCCGTGCGGCACGCAGGTGGTCGCGGTCGAAGACGGCGAAGTGGTCGCCAGCGACTGGAGCGACGGCGCCGGCAACATCATCAAGATTGCGCACGAGGGCGGCTGGTTCACCCAGTACATGCACCTGGCGCGGTCGCTGGTTCGGGTGGGCACCAAGGTGAAGGCCGGCGCGCTGATCGGCTTCTCCGGCGAGACCGGTCGCCTGGTCACCGGGCCGCACCTGCACTTCGAAGTGCTGAAGGGCCGCGCGGCGATCGACCCCACCCTGTTTCGCTACAAGCTGCCGCCCGGCCCGGTCAGCGAGGTCTCGCCGTACGCCTCTTGCGGCCCCCGCGCCTACGGTGGCCACGCGTCGCCGACCCGTCTCGACCGCGAGTTCTCGTCGATGCTCTCCGGTGGCGGTCGCTGAAGCGCGAGTCGCGGCGCGACACTCCCTGCGCACCGAAGTGTCCGCGCTCGCCAGCGTGATACGACCGCCCCGTGCCCAGCGTTCGCAGAGCACCCCCAGCCGTTCGCGCGAGCGCGGCGAAGCCCGCCGCCGCCGAGGTCACCCGCCTGCGCGAGACCCTCGGCGTCGACGCCGCGCAGCCCACCGGGCCCTTCGGCGTGGGCCGCTCGCGCATTCTCGACCTTCTCGGAGAGGGGCGGGTCGCACCGCTGCAGGCCGAGCACGTGCCCGGCCGTGTGGCCTGGTTCAACTTCGACCTCGCCCGGCAGCTGGGGCTGAAGGTCGAAGGCGACGTGGTGACGCCGGAGCTCGAGAAGCAGCTGGTCGACGCGCTGTCGCTCAAGGCCGTGGCCACCGGAGAGACCGCCGACGGCCCGACCGAGACGCTCTACGCCGACAAGTACGGCGGCTCGGGCCTGGGCGGTCACGACGGCGCTGCGCGTTCCGCGTTTCTCGACTGGGGCAACCTCTCCATCAAGGGCGTGGGCCGCACTCCCCTGGCGCGCGACGAAGCGAACTTCATGCACTCCGACGGGCGGGCCACGCTCTGGGAGGCGATGTTCGAGTCGATGTGGGGCGAGCTGCATCACCAGCAGATGAGCCACGGCTCCACCCGCATTCTCGCCATCATCGACCAGGCCGACGTGCGCGTGTACCCCGACGGTGGAGAGCAGCGCCGCGCGCTGGTGGTGCGCGCCGGCCCGCAGGCCCGCCCGGGCCACCTCATCGAGGGGTGGTACGACGGCGGCGAGTTCAGCGTGCCCATCTTCATCGAGGCGGCGCGCGACCGCGGGGTGCTGCGGCTGCAACCGAACGGCGAGCCCGACTTCACCGCCACCATCACGGCGATGCTCGACGCCCAGGCCCAGACCGCTGCCGAGCTCTACCGCCACCAGCTGCTGCACGGCGCGATCAGCACCTCGAACCTCGACCTGGGCGGAGGCAATGATCGACCTCGCCACCAACTCGGCGACCGTTCGCACCGCGCCCGTCTACACCCTCGACCACCTCGAAGAGGCGGCCTACGGAGTCGAATACAAAGCGCGCGCCGAAGAGCTCGGGTGGGCGTACCACGCGATGTACAACGCGCTGCCGCAGGGCGAGCGCAGCCGGCTGAACCTCACCGTCATCGAGCCGCTCGAGCTGATTGAGAAGAGCTACCGCCGCGCGCTGGCCGTACAGCTGGCTGAAGCCGCCGGGCTCAAGTCGTCGCTGGTGGCGCGCCTCGGTGAGAAGCACCCCGAGGTGCTCGAGCGCTTCGCCCAGAGAGTGCGCCGGCTCGCCGAGCTGACCGACCCCGACGCCCAGCTGTCGGTGAAGAAAGAGGTTCTCGAGTCGGCCTCGACCGTCGACGTGTTCGCGTTCTTGAGGGGCTACGCCGCGGCGTACTTCGACCCGTCGGCCGACCGCCACGCCGCGGCGGTGGCGCTGCTCGACAAGCGGGGCCCGGTCGATGGGCGAAAGGTCACCGCGCTCGAGCAGGCGTACGACGCGCTGATGCAGGCCGCTGCCGACAGCTGGCCCGGCCACTACCCCAGCCGCGAGGCGATGCAGGCCGCCGTGGTGCGGCGCGCGGCCTTCGAGAACCAGCCCAACGACGCGCTGTTCCGCAAGCGGCTCGACACGTTCTTCAGCGACACCATCGCGCGCTACCAGCACATCGTCGGCACCACCGGGTTGACCGACTTGAGCGCCGAGCAGCGCCGGCAGGTCGACGCGCTCTTCGCCTCGGGCATCGACAAGACTGCGTCGGCCGGCGTGCGCAGCTTCGAGGGCCTGCTCTCGCACGGCGGGGTGAAGAAGCTCGCCGGCGGCGCGCTCGAGCTCAACGCGCGCACCATCGATGCGCTGGGCTACGCGCTGGTCGCGCGTCCCGACGGTCACCGCGCGGTACGGGTCGAGCTCCCGCTCGACGCGTACCGAATCACCCGGTCGCAGGTCTCGAAGAGCGCGCTGCGCTACCGCTACACCACCGACGGGTGGAAGACCTCGTCCGAGGTCGGCGCCACGCTGGCGCAGACCGAGCGCGGCCCGGTCGCCCGCTTCGACATCGATGTCAGCGCCGAGCACGGCGGCGCCGCTCAGCTGGAGGGTCAGTTCCGGTGGAAGCAGGGCGGCTCGCTGCAGCTGGTCGACGGCAGCACCGACTTTCGCGGGTACACCTACGCAGTGCCCGACCCGGTCGACTTCGAGCGCCTCGCCGAGGGCGCTTAGATGAGCGGCGAACGAGAAGCGCTGGCGAAGATTTTCGCGCTGGCGCAGGCGCAGGTGAGGGCGCTGCACGACGGCCGGCGAAGGTCCGACGTCGATGCTGGTGGCCTCGCCCAGGTGAGCCTCGAGCTGTTGCTCGAGGGCATCGCGGCCGAGGCGCAACAGCAGGCCGCGCAGGGCCCCACGGTGGCGCTCGGTGTCGAAGCGGCCGCGCTCTTCGAGGCGCACCAGGCGCTGGCGCGCGAGTCGGTGAATGCCCAGCACCACCTCAGCGAGCTGGCCGAGGGGTGGGGGTGCCCCGCGTGCGGCAACACCCAGCCCGGGGCCGCGAAGCTCAGCGGGGCCGTGTCGGCGCCGACGCTGCAGCTGTGCTGCAAGCGGTGCGGGCAGAGCTCGCCGGCGACCGCAGCCGGAGAAGCCGCGCTGCGCGAGACGTTCGGGCACCTGTTCGCGCCCGGGTGGGACCCCCAGCGCAACGGCTTCGTCTAGGAGAGCCGCACCCGCGAAACCGAGCACCCTGAGCGAAGTCGAAGGGTGCCGTCGCACGTCGAAGGCTGTGCGGCACATACCCTCGTATTGCTGCGACGCTCTGCTGCTCGAAGCACGCAGCCTCGCGTTCCAGCGGCGACGGCACCCGGCTTCGAGTCGAACCGCTCGCGCTGCACAAAATCGCGCGCCGGTGGCTCCACTCACCGTGCATGTCCCGCACCTCGTATTACTCGCCCTCGAGCCGCTTCGCTCCCGACGCGCCGTTCACCGCGCTCGCCGCCGGGCTGCCCGCCGCGCTGCTGCTCTCGTGGGTCTACGCGTACGCGATTCTCTACGTGCCCATCATCGGCATCATCACCTTCGCGCTCACCCTGGGCCTGGGCATCGGCGTCGGCGCGGTCACCGGCACGGTGCTGCGCGCGCGCCAGGTGCGCAGCCGGTGGGTGGCGTGGGGCGTCGGCCTCGTGGCCGGCGCCGGTACGCTCTACCTCTCGTGGGTCACCTGGGTGGTCGGCCTGATTCGCCGCGGCGACGGCGAGGCGAGCTGGCTGGGCGCGTTCTTCAGCCCCGCCGAGCTGTGGGCGGCCATCGTCAAGGTGAACGAGGTCGGCGCGTGGAGCCTGAAGGGCCTCACCCCCACCGGCGGCGCGCTGTGGGTGCTCTGGGCGGGCGAGGCGCTGCTCATCGTCGGCTCGGTGGCGTTCATGTCGGCCACCCTCTGCGACGAGCCGTACTGCGAGGCGTGCGGCCACTGGTGCGACGCGCGCAAGGGCGTGGCCACCTCGGCCGACGGCGACCGCGGCGCGCTCGAGCAGGCGCTGGAACAGAAGCGCTTCGTCGCCATCGCGGCGCTGGGCGCGGTCACCGACCCCGCCGCGTTCCTGCGCTACGACGTGCACGAGTGCGCCTCGTGCGGAGACACCAACACCCTCACCGTGGTCGAGGTGAAGGTGACGACCAAAGGCGGCAAGCCCCAGAGCGACGAGCGCGAGGTGCTGCGGCGCCTGCTGCTCTCGCGGGCCGACGTGGCGGCCGTCGACGCGCTCACCGTGCCACCTCCGGCCACCCCGCCGGCCGCCTCGGCCGGCCTTCGGCAGACGGCCTGACCCGCGGTATTCGCGTGGCTCAGGGTGCAGCGCTGCACGTGCACGCGCCGGGCAACGCGGTGGCCGCCTCGTAACGGGCTGGTAGCGCCGCGGGCACTGCCCGCTCAAGCCCGTGACAAGCGCTCTTCGCCGTGCGAAGCGCGTGCGCCATGACGGTGCTGCAGGCGATCGTGCTCGGGCTGGTGCAGGGCATCACCGAGTTTCTCCCCATCAGCTCGACCGCACACCTGCGCATCGTGCCGGCGCTGCTCGGCTGGTCGGACCCCGGCGCGGCGTACTCGGCGGTGATTCAGCTCGGCACGGTGGCCGCGGTCATCATCTACTTCGCCAAAGACCTGGGCCGCCTGCTCGCCGCGTTCTTCGCGGGGCTCAAGAGCCGGCAGCCGTTCGCCACCGCCGACTCGCGCCTCGCGTGGTGCGTGATGCTCGGCACGCTGCCCATCGGCGTCGCGGGCCTGCTGCTCAAGAAGACCATCGAGACCACCTTCCGCTCGCTGTACGTCATCTCGTTCTCGCTCATCGTGCTCGCGCTGGTGCTGTTCGTGGTCGAGCGCATCGCCGCGCACCGCCGCACCCTGGCCGACGTGACGGTGAAAGACGGCGTCATCGTCGGGCTGTGGCAGGCGGTGGCGCTGATACCCGGCAGCTCGCGCTCGGGCACCACCATCACCGGCGCGCTGCTGCAGGGCTTCAACCGCGAAGACGCCGCGCGCTTCTCGTTTCTGCTCTCGATTCCCGCCACCGCGCTGGCGGGCGTGTTCGAGCTCAAGCACCTGCTCGAGGCCCCTGAGCGGCCGGTGCTGATGATGGCCATCGGCACCGCGGTGTCGTTCGCGAGCGGCCTGGCCGCCATCGCCTGGCTGCTCAAGCTGCTCAAGACCCGCGGCATGCTCGGCTTCGTCATCTACCGCATCGCGCTGGGCGGGCTCTTGCTGGCGCTGCTCACCACGGGCCGGCTCGCTCCGTGAGCGGGGCGCTGCACCCCTTCTTCGAGCGGCTCAAGGCTTCGCTGCACCAGCACCCTTCGAAGTCGCTCGAGTCGGGCGGCATGGCGCTGCGCGAGGCCTCGGTGCTGGCCCCGCTGTTCATGCGCGGTGACGAGCCGTGGGCGATTCTCACCATGCGCCCCGAGACGCTGCGCCATCACCCCGGCCAGGTCGCTTTTCCCGGCGGGGGCCGCGAGCCGAAAGACGTGACCCCGCTGCACACCGCGCTGCGCGAGGCGCACGAGGAGCTCGGCATCGCCCCCGAAGCCGTCGAGGTGCTGGGCATGCTCGGCACCATGCCCACCATCACCCGCTTCTTCGTGACTCCGTTCGTGGGCGTGATTCCCGACGGGCTGCCGCTCGAGCCCAACCCGCACGAGATTCAAGAGGTGCTCGAGGTGCCGCTCTTGCGCGTGCGCCTCGAGAAGCGCCACGCCTACCAGGCCGACCGCGACGCCTACGTGTGGGAGGGCTCCGACCGCTTCATCTGGGGCGCCACCTACCGCATGTTGCAGCAGCTGCTCGAGCACGTGCACCGCGCCGTCTAAGAGCCGGCTAGATTAGCGGTTCGCCCATCTAGAGCCAGGCGTGCGCGAGCACCGCGACCGCGACCAGCCAGGCGGCGAGCACGAAGGCGGTGCCCAAAAGCGCGCCGCGCTCGGGCGGCCGGGTGGCGGTGACGAACATGTTTTGAATACGCGGCAGCGGTAATTCGATTGCCCGGGTGTAGTCTCTCGACCCGCGTGCCCGGTCGCCACCTCTGGCTGCTCTGGTTGTGCGCTGGCGTGTCGGGCTGCGCCTCGTGCGCCGACTGGCAGCGCCCGCGCGCGTATTTCTGCGAAACGCCGACCTACCCCGGCCCCGACACCGAAGACCCGCAATGCGGGCCTGCCTGGCGCTGCGGGTTGGAGAAGCGCTGCCACGCCATCGGCGCCACCGCCGCCTACCAGTGCCTCTCTGACGCCGACTGCGAGGGCGGCTGGCGCTGCGGCCCCGAGGGCCGGTGCCTCGACGTGGCCACCGAAGCGCTGCGCCCCACCGGGCTCACCGGCGGCCTGCGCGCCACCGCCGTCTCTCCGCTGGCGAGCGCCTCGCCGCCCAGCGCGGTGTCGTCGTCTTCCTTCACCTTCGACGAGGGCTGTGGCCCCCTTCGCGCCGACTCCATCTCGTTCGTCACCGACGCCGGCACGGTGCGCAGCGTGCAGTACCCCTCAGGCAAGCCGTACGGCGGCTGCGACGCCGGCACGCGGGTGTTCTCGGCGTTCGCGGCGGCGCCGCCGATGACCTCGGCCCCGCTGGCGGTGGTCGACACCGCGGCGCACACCCTGGTGCTCGGTGAGGGGGGGCACCTCTGCCGCTTCCGCGCCTCGAGCGGCGGAGCCGGCCTCTCGAGCTGCGACGCGCTGGCGCTCGACTTCGCCGCCACCGCGCTGCGCGCCGGGCGCTCGAGCGCGCTGCCGGTAGTGGCGCGCTCCGACAGCCGCTACGCGCTCATCGCCGCCGACGGGCGCGCCAGCATCACCCACCACGTGGTGCCCACGCTCACCGGCCAGCAAGAGAGCCTGCTCGACCTGCTGCCGTTCACCGCCGACGACGGCAGCGCCGCGCTCATCGCCGTCACCTCGAGCGGCGCGTTCATCGCCGCCGTGCCGGGCGGGCCCGCCGACGCCGGGGTGTACCTCGCGCCGGCCGACGACGCCTGGCAGCCGGCCGGGGTGCCGCGCACCACCTGGCCGGGTGAGGCGCCGCCGCCCGACCGCCTCGGCGCGCTGCGCTCGCTGGCCTGGGTGAACGGCTACAGCGCGGTCTCGGGGGTGGTGCGCACCGATGACGGCACCGACCTGGTGGTGGTGTTCGGCGAGGGCGGCACGCCCGGCGGCCACCCGCCCGCGGTGCTCGAGGGCACCGCCCTGGGCACGCCGTCGTCGTGCCTTGCCTGCCCGAGCGGCGCGCTCGACTCGTACTCGGTCTCGCGCCAGGCCAACGCGCTGTCGCTCATCGCCGAGACCCGCTGCCGCGACCCGCTGACCGGCGCGGTGAAGCTCTACGCCGCGACGCTGGGCGGCCCCGCCTGCACCCCGGTCGAGCTGGGCAGCGCCGGCCCGCAGGTCGCGGTCAGCGGCATCTCGAGCCCCGGGGCCGCGGCCACCGCGGGCCGCGCGGGCCAGGTGTGGCTGCAGACCGGCTTCGGCCTCTCTCGCGCCGCGCGCTACCTCGACCGCGCGCCGTCGCTGGTGCTCTCGGGCGCGAGCGGCCTGCTCGCCGGCGCCGAGGCGGTGTCGACGCTGCTGCCGTCGGGGCCGGTCGAGCTCGAAGAGCGGCAGCTGTTCGGCCTGTCCGCCGGTGAAGGCCTGGTGGCGCGCAGCGCGCAGGGGGCTCCGCCGCTGCTCGCCGCGGTAGAAGGGCAGGGGGCCTGGGCGCTGCAAGACGCCGTCACCTCGACGAGCACCGAGACGCCGCCCACCGCGGTCGAGGTCACCAGCGGCGCGCGCAACCTGCTGGCGGTGTTCACCACCACCGAGACGTTCAAGCCGCCGTACCACGCCGCGGCCCAGGCCTCGGGCGAGCACACCGTGCTGGTGGTCACCGCCTTCGACGCGCTGCTGGCCGCCGAGCTCGACCCCGGCGCCAGCGTGACGCTCGCCACCGCGCCGGTGCTGCGGGTGAAGGTGGTGCCGCTCAACCGCAGCGAAATCACCGCGGTCACCCTGCTCCCTCACGAAGAGGGCACGCCCTACGCCGAGGGCTACCTGCTCAGCGCCGGCCGCCTGCACCGCTTCACCGCCAGCTCGCTCGCGGTGTGGAAGACGCAAGAGCTCGAGCTGCCCGAGGGCGAGCCGTTCGCGCTGTTTCACGACGGGCGCCGCGGCCGCGCCGGCTTTCGCGACGGGCGGGTGTTCGCGCTGCCGGGCCGCGTCGAGCTGGCGCCCGCGCTGCCCGAGGGCGAAGGCCCGGCCAGCGACTTCGCCGACGTGTGCGGCCAGGTGCTGGCGGTCGGGGCGCACCGCGCCTTTCGCCTGGTGAGCGGCGCCGCCGGGGTCGGCACGTGGCAGCCGGTGCCGCTGCCCGAAGGGCCGGGCGGCCCGGTGAAGCTGCACGCCACCGAAGGCGGCGCCTACGTGTTCTTCGACGACGGCCGGGTGGTGAAGCTCGAAGGGGTGGTGTGCCTGTGATTGCGCTCGCGCTGGCGCTGACCCTCGCCCAGGTGCCGTACCGGCTCGGCGACCTCGAGACCTTTCAAGGGCCAGACCGCGCCAGCGCGCCGTCGGACTTCACGCCAGCCGGGCCGGTGGCGTTCTTCTGGGCCGCTGACCCCTTCGACGGCACCGAGCTGTGGGTCACCGACGGCACCGACGCCGGCACGCACCTGGTGCTCGACCTGACGCCGGGCACCGAGGGCACCTCGAGCGCCCCGATGCAGGTGCTCGACGCAGGCGTGGTGCTGCTGCGCGCCAACGAGGGCCTGTTCGTGACCGACGGCACCGCCGCCGGCACCCGGCGCCTGTGCTGCACCGGGCTCAGGGTCGACGCGCTCGCGCTGCTGCCCGATGCGGGCGTGCTGCTCGACGACGGCACCCACCTCTATCGCTACGACCCTGCCGCCCCGAGCGGCGCGGTGATGGTCTCCAACGCCGCCATCGACGAGGCGCTGGGGCAAGTGGGCGACCGGCTGCTGTACCTCGATGACGGCACCACCGGGCTGTACGCCACCGATGGGGTGACCTCGACGCGGCTCACCACCGTCGACAACTACGGGGGTCTGGTGCAGCTCGCCCGCGCCGGCGGCAGCGTCTACCTCTTCGGGTACGCGAACACGTCGACGTCGCTTCCCACCGTGTACCGCACCGACGGCACTGTGGCCGGCACCACGGCGCTGGGGCAGTTCAGCGCCGGCGTCTCGGGCCCGCTGGTGGCCTCGAACGACCGGCTGTTCTTCGGCTCGTCCGACCTCTACGAGGCGCGCACCGCGCCGTTCGGGTTCTCGATGGTGGCCGACTCGTCGGCGGTCGCCGAGCTGAGCCCGTTTCGCAGCGGCGTGCTCTTCGCCGCCAACGCCGGAGCGGGGGTCGAGCCGTACTTCTACGACGTGCTCGCCGGCGGGGCGCCGGTGCTCCTGGGCGACCTGGTGCCCGGCACGGGCTGGTCGAGCCCGGTGTCCTTCACTCCCAACGGCAACCGGGCGGTCTTCACCACCACCGGCTCGTCGACGCCCGCCCAGCTCTACGTGACCGACGGCACCGCAGTCGGCACCCAGGTGCTGCTCGCGGGCGCCGGCAAGACCGCGGGAGAAATCGTGCCGTTCAAGAGCGGGTGGCTGGCCAGCGCGAGCGTGAACGGGCTGTGGAGCCCGGTGGTGACCGACGGCACCCCCGCCAACACCCGGCAGGTGCGCCGCATGTGGGAGCACGGCAACTCGGGCTCCACGCCGCGCAGCTTCATCTCGTATGGCTCGAACGTGCTGTTCACCGCGAACGCGACGGGCACCGGCCGCGAGGTGTGGAAGCTGCCGGTGCTCGACGGCGGCCTGCAGTTGCTCGCCGACCTGGCCCCGGCCGACGACTACGGCGCCAGCGCCCCGCTGGTGGTGATGGACGGCGGCGTCTATTTCTCGGGCAGCGACGGCAACAGCGGGTTCGAGCTGTTCGTCTCGCGCGGCGAGCACGACGACCCGCAGCTGGTGAGAGACGTCGAGCCCGGCTTCTCGAGCAGCGAGCCCCAGCAGCTCACCGCGGCGGGCCGGTACCTCTACTTCACCGCCACCACCACGGTGGCGGGCGAAGAGCTGTGGCGCAGCGACGGCACCGAGACCGGCACCGTGCTGGTGGGCGACCTCTACCCGGGCCCCGAGTCGAGCTACCCCAGCCCGCTGGTGCCGCTGCCCGACGGCGGCGTGCTGTTCCCCGCGGTGTTCAACATCGACGGCGAGGTCGGCCTGTACCGCGCGGGGGCCACCGGCGCGCAGAAGCTGATGGACGTGTGGGGCCTGCTCGAAATCACCGCGGTGGGCGACGTGGCGTTCATGTCGATGGCCGACAACCAGGGCGACTACGAGCTGTGGGTGACCGACGGCAGCGCGGCCGGCACGCGGCGCTTCGCCGACCTTCGGCCGGGCACCGCGAATTCGAGCTACCCCGGCTCGCTCACCGCCCAGGGCGAGCGGCTGTTCTTCTTCGCCAAAGACAGCAGCACCACGCTCTCGCTGTACGTGGCCGAGGCGAGCGCCGGCGTCACGAAGCTCGTCACCTTCAGCCCCGACATGCCGGGCAACCCCCAGGGCCGCTATGGGTGGATTTCGCCCGGCCCCACCGGCGTCTACTTCCCCGGGTGGGACGCGCAGAGCGGGCTCGAGCTGTGGTTCAGCGACGGCACCGCGGCCGGCACCCACCGGGTGAAAGACCTCTGGCCCGGCCCCGCGAGCGGCCTCGCCTACGACGAGCCGCTGGTGCAGGGCGGCCGGCGCATGTTCTTCACCGCCTCCGACGGGCTGCACGGGCGCGAGCTGTGGGCGAGCGACGGCACCGAGGGCGGCACCAGGCTGGTGGCCGACCTGGTGCCGGGGCCCGCCTCGTCGTCGCCCACCGAGCTCAAGGCCGAGCTGGGCTGGCTGTTCTTCGGCGCCAGCGACCCGAGCTCGGACGGCGAGCCGTGGGCCCTGCCGCTCGCCTCGGGGCCGCCGGCGGTGAGCGCCCAGGTGCAGGGCACCGCCGGCGCCGACGGCGGCTGGTACGCCAGCGACGTGACGGTGAAGTTCACCGTCATCGAGCCCGACGCGCCGCTGCTCGCCGAGAGCGGCTGCGGCAACGGCCGGCAGGGCGTCGACGGCGGCTTCGTGGGCACGGTCATCGTCACCGACGACGGTGACCGCACCGTCACTTGCGCGGTGCGCACCTCGGGCGGCGCGAGCAGCGCCTCGGTGTTCTTGCGGCGCGACGCCACCGCGCCGCGGCTGACCTGCCCCGACGACGTGTCGGTCGGCGCGGTGGGCCCCGATGGCGCGCTGGTCAACTTTCCCGCTGCGGTCGCCGTCGATGCGGTCGACCCGATGCCCCGCGTCACCGTCGACCACACCTCGGGCTCGGCGTTTCCGGTCGGGCGCACCCTGGTGACCGCCAGCGCGGTCGACCACGTCGGCAACACCAACACCTGTCGCTTCGTGGTCACCGTGGTCGACTCCGAGCCGCCGGTGCTCACCTGCCCGATGGACGCTTCGGTCACCGTGGCTGACCCGAACGGTGCCGAGCTCTCCTTCACGGCCACCGCCACCGACGCCATCGACCCGCACCCGATGTTGACCTACTCGTCCGCGCCGGGCTCGCGGTTTCCGGTGGGGAAGAGCGGAGTGTCGGTGCTCGCCATCGACGCCTCGGGCAACGCCGCCAGCTGCAGCTTCACCGTCGCGGTGAAGTACGTGGACGAAAGTACCGGCTGGAAGGACGGGGTCACCTCGGCCTGCGGCTGCACCTCGGCCCCGCTGGGCTCGCTGGCGCTGGCGCTGCTGCTGCTCATGCAGAGGAGGCGGCGATGATTGCGCTGGTGGTGATGTTGCTCGCCGCGGCGCCGGCCGGCGCAGAGAAGGCGCCCGCGAAGCCGAAGCTCATCGTGCTGCACCTCGCGGTGGCCGGCGGCGTCGAGCCGGCGATCGCCTCGACGCTCACCGAGGCGGTGACCACCGAGGTCGCCGCGCGCGGGCTCTTCGAGGTCATCTCGAGCAAAGACGTCGAGACGCTGCTCAACGTCGAGCGCCAGCGCGAGCTGATGGGCTGCTCGGACGACTCGGCGAACTGCATGACCGAGCTGGCCGGAGCGCTGGGTGCGCGCTTCGTGCTGTCGGGCTCGGTGGCGCGGCTGGGCGAGGCCTACCAGCTCAACCTGCAGACCATGGACTCGCAGAAGGCGCAGCCGCTGGGGCGCGCCACCCTCATCGGGAAGGACCTGGGCGTGCTGCGCGAGCAGCTCAAGTACGTGGTCGCCGAGGCGACCGCGACGCCGTTTCCGCCGCCGCCGTCGCGGGTGCTGCAGTTCTCGCTCATCGGGGTGGGCGCGGCGGCCATCGTCGGCGGCGGGCTGGTGGGCCTGTTCGCGCTCTCGCAAGAGGCCGCCATCAACCGCGAGCTCTCGTCGGGCGACACGAACCCCGCGGCGCTGCGCTCGCGCGCCGACTACCGCGCCGAGGTCGACGGCACGGTGCGCCCGATGAAGACCGCCGCGCTGGTCGCGCTCATCGCCGGTGCGGCGCTGGTGACCACCGGCATCGTGCTGATGCCGCGCGAGACGCAGGCCACCGGGCCGCGCGTGGCGCTGGTGCCGGCGGGCGCGGGCGCAGCGCTGGTCGGCAGCTTCTGATTCCGTTACACGACTCGCCCGACTTTGAGCGCCACCGCCCGCGTCATACCCGCCGCCGACATCTTCACGCGCATCAGCGCGCGCGACCCCTACTACGCGCTGCGCACCCTCGCCGCGTTTCGCGACGGCGTGGTCGAAGCCGAGATTCCCGTCGAGATGAAGGGTGGGCGCGAGGTGGGCCCCATCACCGCGGCCGAGGTGGTGCGGCACCTGGGCGTGCTCGGCGCGTGCGCGCTCGCCGAGTCGAACCCCGACCGCACCATGCACTACTACGTGCTGCGCTCGGCGACGCTCGAGCGCAGCGGGGCGCAGTCGACGGCCACCCGGCTCGAGGCCAGGGCGAGCGGCCAGCTGGTCTCGAGCGATGCGGGGCGGGCGCGCGGCACGGTGATGTCGCGCGGCGGCTCGCCGCTGTTCCAGGTCGAGATGCAGTTCAGCGTGCTGACCGCGGCGCGCTTTCACAAGTTGTTCGAGAGCGTGAAGCGCGACCTGCGCAAGACCAGCCGGCCTCCGGTGAACGACCGGCGGCCGACCGGCGAGCTGAAGATGATGCGCAACAACCCCTACGGCCGGCCGCTCACCCTCACCAACGTCGACGCGTCGCTGGGCGCCGACCTGATGGAGGCCACCTTCGGCCCGGTGCCGGTGGCGGCCTGCAACGGCCACTACCCGATGTACCCGGTGCTGCCCGACGGCATCGTGGTCGCCGCGCTCTCGCAGCTGTCGGGCACGCTGCTGAGACGGCGGGCTGCGGGCAGCTACGTGGTGCGCCACGCGGTGGTTCGCACCGACAACCTCGCGCTGGCCGGCGAGACGGTGCGCTTCGAGGCGCGCTACGTGGGCGGCTCGGCGAAGAACCACCGCTTCGAGTGCACCGCGCGCTGCGGCTCGAAGCCGGTGGGCACCGTGTCGCTCACGCTGCAGCCGGTGGGTTCGCCGTGACGAAGCCGGTCAGGGTGAGCGGGGTCGAACCCTGCCGTCGCTCGAAAGAAGGCTGTGCAGCACATGCTCCATCGCAGAAGAGCGCCTGCTCTGCCGGTTGAAGCCCGGAGTATGCGGCGCTTCGAGTTCCAGCTGCGACGTCACCCGTTCGACTTCGAGTCTGACCTGCGGTCCTCCTCTCCGCTCAGGGTGCTCGGCTTCGGTTTTCTGTAGAGTGATTCTCCCTTTTCGATGCGACTGCGAGCCGGCCAGCGCCGTACGACTCCCCCGGGCGCCAACCCGGCCGAGCGGCCGTCGGGCTCGACGAAGGCGGTCGAGCGCGCGCGCCCCGACGGCTACCTCGACCCCGACCAGCGCGAAGCCCTGATGGGCGACGCGCACCGGGCCGACCAGCACGCCGGCCCGCGCCCCGCGCCGCGCATGACCGCCGCTCCCCAGGTTCGCCCGCTGAGGCTCGCGGCGAGCTCGAGCCCGGCGCCCGGCGTCGAGCTGACCGTGCTCTCGCGCTCGGCAGACGACCCGTCGCTGAGCCTGACCCGCACCGTGCTGCAGCCGGGCGCCACGCTGCCCGCCGCGCGCACCGAGACCGACGTGCGGGCGCTGGTCGAGGGTCGCGGCACGCTCATGCTCCAGGGGGTGGGCCAGGCGGTGGTGCCGGGCGACGTGCTGCTGCTCCCGCGCGGCACCCGCTTCGAGCTCACCGCCGAGACCACGCTCACCCTCTGGTCGGCCGCGACGTTCGGCGACGCCCCGATGCGGTGCGGCGCGGGCGTGCTCGCCGAAGACTCCGGCCGCGAGTTCTTCGTCGGCGAGGGGGTGCTCATTCTCGAGCGCGCGAACTCTCCGCAAGACCCCGCGGTCGGCTTCGACCGCGCGCGGGTGCCTGCCGGCGTCACCTCGGCGCTGCACACCCTGAAGGTCGACGAGCGGTACCTCATCACCCGCGGCAGCGGCGTCATCGAGCTCGACGGGGTGCAGACCGCGGTGGCCGCCGGAGACGTGGCGCTCATCCCCCAAGGCACCGCGCAGCGCATCACCGCCGACCGCGGCGGCGTCGACTTCTACTGCGTCACCACGCCGCGCTTCGTCACCGAAGACTACGACCAGCACCTCGCCGACGCACGGGTCGACCCCGCGCATTACGACGGCAGCGCCGGCCCGCTCGCCGAGGTCGAAGCAAAGCTGCACTCTGAAACGTGAGCGAGCCCTTCGCCGTCACCCCGGTGCTCGACGAGAGCATCTTCTCGACCCACCCGCTCTTGGCGAAGCTCGACGACGAGGCGCGCAAGCTGGTGCTGCGCACCAGCACCGCCACCCGCTACCGGCCGGGCCGCATGGTGATTCGCGAGGGAGACGGGCCGCGCGCCTTCTGCCTGCTCGAGGGCGCCGCGCGCGTCTTTCACAAGCAGGGAGAGAAAGAGGTGCTGGTGAAGCTGTTTCGCGCGCCGGCCTTCGGCGGCGAGATGGAGGTGCTGTGCGACCGCAACTACCTGGTCAACATGCGCACCGTCGAGGCGTCGCTGCTGATGACGCTCGACAGCGAGGTGTTTCGCCACCTGGTCAACACCCGGGGCCCGTTCGCGGCGGCGCTGTGCAGCGACCTCTCGGCGCGCCTGTTCATCGCCACCAGCAACGAGCGCGCGCTGGCCTTCGCCGACGTCGACGCGCGGCTGGCCGACCTGCTGCTCGACTACGCCTCGCTGTGGGGCGAAGAGACCGACGCCGGGGTGCGCATCGGCCTGGCGATGAGCCAGGACGCGATGTCGCGCGACCTGGCGGTCAGCCGCAAGGCGGTGGTGCAGAGCCTGCTCACCTTCAAGTCGATGGGCCTGGTCGACAAGGTCGACGGCCGGTACCTCATTCTCAGGCCCAAGGACCTGGCCCAGGTCAGCTGGGGAGGCCTGAGACTTTCCCATAGGTTACAGGGGCGGCTGTCGTCGCCCCGCGAGCCGAAGGACAAGTGACGCGAGCGGTTTGGGAAGTAGTTCCCAAACCGCCGGCCTGAGCGCGCAGGTCTGATTTTCGACGCTCCGATGATGTTCTCGTGAGCTTCGGCACTGCCCCACACGAGCTTCCCATCGCCTCGGCGACACCGCCCACGGTGCCCGAGCTGATGAGCGCCCGCCGGCTGCTCGAGGCGCACCCCGTCTTCGCCCAGGTCTCGCTCGACTGCGTGACCGAGATGGCCGCCGCCGGAGTGGTGCGCAACTTCCGCGCCGGCGAGTTTCTCGCCCGCGAGTCGGAGCCGGCCGAGCACTACTGGGTGCTGCTCAAGGGCGCGGTGCGCGCGTTCTGCACCTCGGCCACCGGTCAGCAGGTGACGGTGCAGCTGTTCGCCGCGCCCGCGACCTGGGCCGAGAACCAGCTGCTGCACGAGCAGCGGCTGAGCGAGAGCTGCGTGGTGGTCGATCGCGCCACCGTGCTGCAGGTGCCCAAGCGCGAGTTCCTGCGCATCATCTGGAAGTACCCCGCGCTGATGCTGAACGTGCTGCGCGACGCCTCGGGGCGGCTGCTGCTCGCCAATCGGCGCGAGCGCTCGCTGGCGCTGGGCGACGTGTCCGAGCGGCTCGCCGACCTGCTGATGAGCTACGTGCGGCTGTTCGGCGTGCCCACCGACGGCGGCACCATGATTCGCATCGCGCTGTCGCAGAACGACCTGGCCTCTGACCTGGGAGTGGCGCTCAAGTCGGTGTCGCGGGCGTTCAAGCACCTGCTCACCGGCGGCATCGTCGAGAAGCGCGGCACCCGCTTCGTGGTGAAGCGGCCCGAGGCCCTGCTCGCGATGGCCTCGCAGGTGGGCCTCGACTGGGTGTCGGGCCGTCGGCTGGCCTGAGCAAACCGGGTCATCGCGCCGACTCTGCGGGCTTTCATCGCCAGCCACCTCTCGAGAGCGGGTGCTAGTTTCCGCCCTCGCCATGGGAGGGACCAAGAGCCGCCGGCCGCTGGATTTCACCTTTCGCCTGGTGCCGCTGGTGCTCAAGCTGCTCGAGCAGAAGGGCATCGACGGGCGGGTGTTCGCAGTCGAGGCGGGCCTGCCCTCGGGCTTCGAGACCGCCCCCGAAATCACCGCGCCCCTGCCGAAGTTCCGCACCTTCATGGACGCGGCGGCCCAGGCCGCGAGAGACGACCAGTTCGGGCTCACCCTGGCGCTGGCGGTGCCGAAGGGCACCTACGCGCTGGTCGAGTTCATCTCGCGCAGCGCGGCCACCCTGCGCGAGGCGATGGAGTCGCTCGCCCGCTTCGGCCGCATCATCAACGCCGGCGTCGACTGGGTGTACGTGCCGCGCCAGGGCTTCGGCGTGCTCGAGCACCGCGTGCCCGCCGAGACCGAAGGCCTGGGCCGCATCTTGAACGAGTACACCCTGGCGTTCGTGACCCGCGCCTGCTTCGAGGCGGTGGGGCAGGGCTTCAAGCCGCAGCGGCTGTACTTCGCGCACCCCGCGCCGGCCGACGCCGCGCCGCTCGAGGCGTTCTTCGGAGTGGCCGCGACCTTCGGCACCGGGGTGAGCGGCATGGAGGTGCCCGACGCGGTGCTCGACCTGCCGATGGCGTCGTCGGACCCCGCGCTCAAGAAGTACCTCGAGGAGCAGGGCCGCGCGGTGCTCGAGACGCGCCCCGCCTCGACCGACCTGGTGGGCGTGATTCGGCAAGAGCTGGTGCGACGGCTGGGCAAGACCGAGGCGAAGGTCGAGACGGTGGCCGAGGCGCTGAGCATGTCGCCCCGCACGCTGCAGCGACGGCTCGAGGGTGAGCGCACCTCGTTTCAAGAGGTGCTCGACGGGGTACGCGAGCAGCTGGCGATGAGCTACCTGGTGAACGACGCGCTGACGGTGAGCGAGATTGCGTACCTGTTGGGCTACTCCGAGCTGCGCGCGTTCGACCGCGCCTTCCGACGGTGGACGGGCAAGACCCCGGTCGGCTGGCGGCAGTCGCGCAAGGGCAGGTGAACGGTGCTACGCGCACGCGCGTGGAGCGCCGTGTCGCAGCCGTGCTGTGCCTGATGCCGCTGGCGCTGTCGCTGCCGACCTTGAGCGACGCGTACGGAAACTCGGAAGAGTCGCTCAACGCCGCCATCTGGTCGCTGGGGGCGAAGAACCTGCTCGAGAAGGGGCCTTCGGCCTCGCTGCGCGGCGCGGTGGTGAGCCCGCACGGCGGCACCAGGGGCGACGGGGTGTACGCGCACCACCCGCCGCTGCCGGTGTGGCTGATGGCGCTGCCGGTCGCGCTGGGCGGCTCCGAGGCGCTGGCGCGGCTCTTGGGCCTCGGTTGCGCGTGCGTCTCGCTGTGGCTGCTGTGGAGGGTGCTCGGGCGGCACTTCGACGCGCGCGCCGCGCTGGTCGGGCTGGCCGCCGCCGCGCTGAGCGTGTTCGCGCTGCGCTACGGGCGGCTGTTCACCACCCTCACGCTCGCCACGCCGCTGTTCCTCGCGCTGGTGCTGCTGCGAAAGACGGGGTGGCGGCTGCCGCTCATCGCGCTGCTGGTGCTCTCTTCGTGGGACGGCGTGATTGCGGCGGCGTGCGTCCTGGCAACCTCCCTCTCCCCTCGCGGGAGAGGGATGAAGGGTGAGGGGGCGAACGAGCCTGAGGGCAGCGCGGCGCTGCCTGGTTCGACGCTGCTCCACGCTTCTTCGCCCCCTCACCCCGGCCCTCTCCCGCGAGGGGAGAGGGAGGCTTTCTTCGCTTCTCTCCTCGTGTTCACCGTCTCCCTCGCGTTCGTGGCGTGGCACCTCATCGACGCCACCCACGGCGTGAGCGAGCTCATCTGGCAGTTCCGCTGGCGCGCCGCGGGCGACGAGGTGACCTGGGCCCAGTGGGCTGAAGCCCAGGCGCTGTACCTGGGTGAAGGCGCGGGGCCCCTCTCGCTGCTGGCGCTCTTCGCGGCGCCCTTGCTCACCCGCGACCGCCGCCACCTCGTCACCCTGGGCTTGCTCGCCGCGCCGGGCGTGCTGATGCTGCTGGTCTTCCGCCAGGGCGCCATCAAGCACGCGTTCTGGGGCTACAACCTCATGCTCCCCGTGGCGTACGCCGCCGCGCTCGTCGCCAGCCGCTGGCCGAGAGCCGCCTGGCCCGTCGCGGCGCAGGCGGTGCTGGCCCTCGGCGTCGCCGGCTACCGCCTGAACCACGAGCACCATCAGAACGCGCTCGGCGCGCTCGCCAAAGCGCTGCCCCAGCGGCAGCCGGTCATCGTGCTCGCCCGGGGAGCGTTTCACCCGTACGTGAGCTGGTACGCGCAGTCGCGCCCCGAGACGGTGCGCCAGACCGCAGAGCTCGCCGCCACCACCGGCGCCACCGCCCTGGTCGACACCGGGTATGCGCGCGAGCTGGGCTGCGCGGTGCCCGGCGGCGCGCAGTGGCAAATTTTCGACCGCGCGACCCTCGAATCGGCATGCGCGCGACGACTGACGGCTGGGCCCCCATGAGTTAGCGTCGGCACCGCTCATGGGAGGGCACGACTACGACCTGTTGGTCATCGGCAGCGGGCCCGCCGGAGAGAAAGGCGCCGCGCAGGCCGCCTACTTCGGCAAGAAGGTCGCCCTCATCGAGCGCGAAGAGGTGCTGGGCGGCGCGTCGGTCAACACCGGCACCCTGCCGTCGAAGACGCTGCGCGAGTCGGCGCTCTACCTGAGCGGCTTTCGCCAGCGCGGCCTGCACGGCCTCGACCTGGCGCCGGCGCGGGCCGCCACCGTCGACGAGTTCCTCTTTCGCGAAGAGCGGGTCATCGCCGAAGAGCGCCAGCGCATCGCCGACAACCTGAACCAGCACCGCATCGTGCACATCTGGGGCGACGCGCGCTTCGTCGACGCGCACACCCTGGCGGTGCGGCGACCCGGCTGGCCCGAGACCCACGTGAGCGCCGAGTACATTCTCATCGCCACCGGCAGCGCACCGTTTCGCCCGCCGATGTACCCGTTCGACCACGGGCACGTTTACGACTCCGACGAAATCGTACGGGTCGACTTCATACCCAAGACCATGGCGGTGGTCGGCGGCGGGGTCATCGGCTGCGAGTACGCCTGCCTGTTCGCCGCGCTGGGCGTGAAGGTGATGCTCATCGAGTCGCGGCCGACGCTGCTGTCGTTTCTCGACGGAGAAATGTCGCTGCTGCTGGCCGAGCGCATGCGCGCGCTGGGCGTCGACCTGCGGCTGGGTGAGACCGTCGAGCAGGTGACGCTGCTCGCGCGCGGGGTGGCGCTGGGGCTCAAGTCGGGCGGGCGCTACGAGGCCGACATCGTGCTGGTGGCGGCGGGCCGCGAAGCGAACACCTCGACGCTCGACCTCGCGAAGGCGGGCCTCACCTCGGGCAAGCGCGGAGCGCTCGAGGTCGACGCGCACTACGCCACCCAGGTGCCGCACATCTACGCGGCGGGCGACTGCATCGGGTTCCCCGCGCTGGCCGCCACCTCGATGGAGCAGGCGCGGCTGGCGGTCGTGAACATGTTCCACCTCGACTACAAGGAGCAGCTCTCGCCGATTCTCCCGTACGGCATCTACACGATTCCCGAGACCTCGATGTGCGGCGAGACCGAAGAGAGCCTGCAGGCCAAGGGCAAGCCGTACGTGGTGGGCAACGCGCGCTTCAAAGACAACGCGCGCGGAAAAATCATCGGCGAAGACTTCGGCAAGCTGAAGCTGCTGTTCTCGCTCGACGAGATGAAGCTGCTGGGGGTGCACGTGCTGGGCGAAGGCGCCACCGAGCTGGTGCACATCGGCATGGCGGCGATGCACCAGAACGCCGGCGCCGCCCTCTTCATACGAATGTGCTTCAACTACCCGACCCTGTCCGAGACGTACAAGTACGCGACGTACGACGCGCTGGGGAACCGCGCGAGGGCGCGCGGCGAGGTGCCCCCCAAGGGCGAGGCGCCTCCCAGCGCGGTGTGACCGGCGCACCGGTCACGCTGCGGGAAGATGAGGGCGCTCGCCGGGGGTGGGCCAACAGCCCTGGTCACCCGCGAGCCGGTGGTCGTTCTTTGGTGAGCCGCCGATTCACTTCGGCTTCGGTCGCTTTCGCTTCGGGCCGCCGAAAAACGGCCGGGCCGCGGCTTGTTTCATCCACGAGGTCACCTGACGTTCGTCGAGCTCCTTCACCGCGGCCGGCTCGATGCCGCGGGTGAGCTTGCCCATGCCGATGGGGGCGACCGGCGGCTCGGGCTTCAGCTCGGTGCCGTTGATGAACATCAGCTTCACGTGGCCGACGAAGGCACCGGACGAGAAGCACCAGCCTCCGTCGACGCCGTAGTACGCCATGCCCCACTTCACCGCCCGCTGAACGCCCGGCAGGGTCTTCGCGGCCAGCGCATCGATGCGCTCGGCGAGGGTGCGCTGCGGCTGCGGCAGGCTGGCGATGTACGCGAACACCGGCCCGTCACCCTCGGCGGCTTTGGCGGTGCTCGCCTTGCCCGTCATGGCGACGAGCAGCCGGGGTGTCTTGGGGGCCATGGCGGTCTGTTCTGCTCCGATACCCGAACGTGTGCAACGCCCTGGGCCCGAGGTGGGTTTGAGTGCACTCCCTCTGGCCTCCAGCTAAAGGGAGCCCCCATGCTCCATGCGGTGGTGATGGCCGGCGGCTCGGGAACGCGGTTCTGGCCCCTCTCGCGCCAGGCTCGACCCAAGCAGTTTCTTCCCCTCACCGGCGGCGCGCCGCTCCTCGTCGAGACGGTGAAGCGCCTCAAGGGCATGACCACCTGGGTGGTGTGTGGCAAGACCCACGCGCCGCTGGTGAAGAAGCTGGTGAAGAGCGCGAAGGTGGTGGTCGAGCCGCAGGCGCGCAACACCGCTCCGGCCATCGCGCTGGCCACCGCGCACGTGATGCACGTCGACCCCGAAGCGACGCTGGCGGTGCTCCCGTCTGATCAGCACGTCGCCGACGTTCCGGCGTTTCGCGCCGCGCTCGAGACCGCCGCGCAGACCGCCGCCGAGGGCTACATCGTCACGCTGGGGGTGAAGCCGACGCGCCCCGACACCGGCTACGGCTACATCCGCGTGGGAGCGCCGGTGGGCGCCGCGCTCGGCGTGAAGCAGTTCGTCGAGAAGCCCGACCTGCCGACCGCGCAGGGCTACCTGCAGTCGGGGGAATACGTGTGGAACGCGGGGATGTTCGTATTTCGCGCCCCGGTGATGATGAAGGCGTTCGAGCACCACATGCCCGAGCTGTACGCGGCGGTCACCGAGCTGCGCAAGACCATCGGTACCCGGCAGTACGAGTCGAGGTTGAAGAAGCTCTTCCCCCAGATGCCGGCGACCAGCATCGACTACGGAGTGGCCGAGCGCGCCGAGAACATGGCCGTGGTTCCGGGCAGCTTCGGCTGGAGCGACGTGGGCTCGTTCAACGCGTTGCCCGAGGTGCGGCACGTCGATTCGCAGGGCAACGTCACCGAGGGCCAGGTGATTACGGTCGATTGCCAGGGCTGCGTGGTGCTGGGAAGCAAGCGGCTGGTCTCGGTGGTGGGTATGAATGACCTCGTCGTGGTGGACACCGATGACGCGCTGCTGGTGCTCCCCAAGGCGAAGAGTCAAGACGTGCGCAAGGTGGTAGAGCAGCTGAAGGGCAACAAGAAGCTGAACCGGTACCTATGAATCCTCAAATCTTCCGCGAGTACGACGTTCGTGGCGTCGTCGACAAAGACCTCACCGACGAAGTGGCCGAGAAGCTGGGCCGCGCGCTCGGCACCCTGTGCGCCCGCGCGCAGGGCCGCACCCTGACGGTGGGCCGCGACTGCCGCCTGCACTCGACCCGCCTGCGCGACGCGTTCGTGAAGGGCGTGACCACCACCGGCATCGACGTCATCGACGTGGGCGTGGTGCCGACCCCGGTGGTGTACTTCGCCGCGAACACGCTGCCCGTCGACGGGCTGGCGATGATCACCGGCAGCCACAACCCGGCCGAGTACAACGGCTTCAAGGTCGGCCTGGGCAAGACCACCTTCTACGGCGAAGACATTCAGAAGCTGCTCAAGGTCATTCAGGGCGCCGACTTCGTGCGCGGCGACCGGCCGGGGCACGTCTCGACCTTCGACGCGGTGACCCCGTACCTGCACTACGTGAAGTCGACCGTGACGCGCGGCCGCAAGCTGAAGGTCGTGGTCGACGCTGGCAACGGCGTGGGCGGGCCGACCGCGATGGCGATGCTGGGCCAGGCGCTCGGCTACGAGGTCATACCCCTCTACTGCGAGATGGACGGGCGGTTTCCCAACCACCACCCCGACCCGACGGTGCCCAAGAACCTCGAGATGCTCATCTCCGAGGTGAAGAAGCACAAGGCCGACTGCGGCATCGCCTACGACGGCGACGCCGACCGCATCGGCGTGGTCGACGAGAACGGCACCATCATCTGGGGCGACAAGCTGCTCATTCTGCTCGCGCGCTACGTGCTGCGGGAGATGCCCGGCGCGGCCATCGTGGGCGAGGTGAAGTGCAGCTTCACGCTCTACGACGACATCGCGGCCAAGGGCGGCAAGCCGATCATGTGGAAGACCGGCCACTCGCTCATCAAGGCGAAGATGAAAGAGCAGCACGCCCAGCTCGCCGGTGAGATGAGCGGTCACATCTTCTACAAGCACCGCTTCTACGGCTTCGACGACGCGCCCTACACCAGCGCGCGGCTGCTCGAGATTCTCTCGCAAGAAGAGCGCTCGCTGTCGCAGCTGCTCGCCGACGTGCCGGTGACGTACTCGACCCCCGAGCTGCGCTTCGACACCACCGAAGAGAAGAAGTTTGCGGTGGTGAAGCGCTGCACCGAGCTCTTGCGCGGCAAGGGCGACCTGAACGAGGTCGACGGCGTGCGCGTGACCTGGCCCGACGGCTGGGGGCTGGTGCGCGCCTCGAACACCACCCCGGTGCTGGTCGTGCGCTACGAGGCGAAGACCAAAGACCGCCTCACCGAGATTCAGAAGCTCGTCGACGGCATCATCGAGCAGGCGAAAAAAGACGTCGCTTGAGGTGAGGGGCGACGAGGCGCAGGCGGTGCGCGCGTCGCCGAAGGGGGCCGGGCTCGATCCACACCCGGGCCCTCTGGTGTCTGTCAGGCTACCCCCATGCTCGTCGCCCTGCTGCTCGCCCTGGCGCAGTCGCCGCAGCCCACCGCTCCAACGCCGCCTCCGCCGCCGCCGTCGTCGACGCCGGGGCCCGAGGTGGCGCCGGTGCCGCCGCCGCCCCCGCCGTCAGCGGCCGAGCCCGGCCCGCAAGCCCGCTCGCTCTACGGCCTGGCCATCACCGGCGTGGTGGTCACCTACGCCGGCTGGCTGTCCTCCATCATCGGCTGGTTCGCGAGCATCGACTGTCACGACCGCGGCTTCTTCGACTTCAAGTGCAGCTCGAGCTCGGCGTGGCTGCTCTTCCCCATCTTCGGCCCGTGGCTGGCGCTCCTCACCGGCGGCGCGAAGGGCGACTGGGTGGCCGGCTCGGTGGCGCTGGGCGCGATTCAGCTGGTGGGCATCGCCTCGATGATTGCCGGCTTCGTCATCAAGGTGCCGGTGCCCGCCGAGCCGGTCGCGCTGGGAATCGTACCGACCGGAAACGGCCTGGCCCTCTCGGGCCGCTTCTGAACGGCTCCCCCGGGTAACGCCCCGCGGCCCTTCGCCCGCCCGATTACGTCTCTCTCGTGTCGTTCGGGAGGGTGGCGGCGGTTCTGGTGTTGGTCGGCTGTGGGCAACCGCAGAGGGGGCTCGATGCTCCAGCTGTGCCCCCGGCCCATCAGCGCACTCCACCCCGCTCGGACGACGCGCACTCTTCACCCCTCGAGCCGCTCGAGCACCTCGTGCCGGCCGACCCGGCCCTCTACGTGTGCCCCGGCTGCCCGCTCGCCGACGACGCGAACCCCGGCACCCAAGACCTGCCGCTGCGCAGCTTGAGCGCCGGGCTGCAGCGCGGCCCGCACCTGCGCCTCGCCAGCGCGTTCGGCCTGGGAGACCCGTTCGTCTACGCCGAAGAGGGGCTCGCGCTGCCGCCGGGCGCGCGCCTCGAGGGCCGCTGGTTCGTCACCGGCACCGCGGCCGACCTCACCTGGCTGCGCGGCCTCGACCCGGCGGTGCTGGTCACCGACCTGCATGTCGAGGGCGGCAGCGTGCAGCTCGACGGCCTCACCGTGCACGGGCGGGTGGTGCTCACCCAGACCGACGCCGCGCTCAGCGACGTCGAGGTGACCGGGAGCGCCGGCACCGCGCTCGAGGTGCACGGCGGCACGCTCGCGCTCGACGGCGTGCACGTGGGCGCCGGCACCTCGGTGGGCCTCTCGCTCTCGCAGACCCGCGCCCGGCTGCGCGACGTGCACGTCGAGGGCATGGCGGTGGCGGTGGTGCTCGACCGGCCCGTGCTGCTCGAGTGGCGCGGCGGCGCGGCGCGCGCGTACCTCGGCACCGAGTGCGCCGGCATTCGCTGGGTGGGCGGCGCCGAGCTGCCCTCGCTCATCGAAGACGTCGAGGCCACCGGCTGCCTGCCGGTGCAGGGCGCCACCAGCCCGCTCACCACCACCGGCATCGACGTCGAAGGCTGCGGCCCGGCCTCGGCCGAGCTCACCTTGCGCCGGGTGCACGTCGTAGGCGGCTGGCTCGGGGCGGGCTACCCCGGGCGGCCGGCGAGCGTGGGGGTGCGCGTCGCCGGTCAGTGCCCGGTGACCCTCGAGCAGAGCGAGGTGCTGGGCGCGGTCGACGCGATGGCCGAGCCCCCGCACTCCAACCCGCGCTCGGCCGTGGGCGTGCTCTGCCAGCAGGCGCCCTGCGTGCTCTCGGCGAACCGCTCCATCACCGGCGCCTCGGGCGCGGCCGCCGCCGACGTGGTGCACGGGGTGCTGTGCGACCACGGCTGCCGCGAGCTCAAAGACAACCGCCACGTCGCCGCCGGCGCCGGCGCCCAGCAGTACGGCGTGCGCCTCGACACGTCTTCTCCGCGGGTGGTGCGCAACGCCATCACCTCGGCCGGCGCCGCGCCCTCGTGCACGAGAGGGGTGGCGCTGCAGACCGAGCAGTCTGAGTCGCTCATCGCCGACAACTTCATCGTCGCGCCCGACTGCCGGCTCGGCGGCCTGGGGGTGGCGCTGGGCGAAGGGAGCCCGCTGTTCGTGCTCAACACCGTGCTGGGCCTGCAGGCCGCGGTGCGCCTCGACGCCGCGGCGACGCTGGTCGACAACCTCTTGCAGGTCGACAGCGGCGGGGTGGTGCTCGAGAGCACCGGGCCGGCGCCGGCGGCGCTGCGCCACAACGACCTGTTCGTGAAGGGGGCGGGGGGCGTGCTGTACCGCCGCCAGGGCGTCGACCTCACTGCGCCCGCGCAGGTGGGCACCGGCACCCTCTCGGTCGACCCGCAGCTCGGCGCCGACCCGCCGCACCTCTCGCCCACGTCTGGGCTGCGGGGGGCAGGCGTCGAGACGGGGCTGGCGCTCGACCTCGACTTCGACGGCGAGCCGCGGCCCGCGCAGGCTCCCGACGTTGGAGCCGACCAGCTGCCCTGAACTCGGTTATACGAGCCGAACGAAAATGGTGCGGCTCAAGAACGCTACGGCTCTGTGCTACCGCATCTTCGATGTGGCCGATGAGATCGACCTGCAGCGTGCGCACGGCATGCTCTCGCAGGGGGTGAGCCGCCTCGCCTTCACCCGCGAGGGCAGCGAGTACGTGCAGCTGTCGAACCCGCCGCTCAACGTCGAGCTGGGCTCGCGCCCGGTGGCGCTGCGGGCCGGCAACCTCGACGTGCCGGTGTCGGCGCGCCTGTTCGACCACGGCGCCCTGTCGATCATTCTGCGGGTGCCCATCGCGCCGGGCACCACGCTGGAAGAGCTGATTCCCATCGCCGACGAGCTGTACGACAGCCCGGCCGTCGAGCGGGTGGGCGCCGAGATCGTGACGCAGCTGCGCGCCGCGCTGGGGCCGGCCATCAAAGACCCGCACCTGTGGGAGCGAAACGAGAGCTACACGGTGCTGCTGGCGAAGGACATCGAGGGGGTCGAGACCGCCTCCGAGCTGCTGGCCCAGCCCGAGCTGCCGCGCCTGCTGCTGGGCGAGACCAAAGAGAAGAACCTCTCGAAGACCGAGCGCGACGACGTGCTCGACCGCGCCTTCAGCTACGGCACGCGCGACCTGGCCGTCATCGACTGGAACGCGGCGTTTCTGTGGGAGCCCAGCGGCTCGTCCGACATCGCCGACCTGCTCGAGGTGGCCAACGCCCAGCTGCTCGAGCTGCGCTACTTCGACGACGTGCTCGATAAAGAGCTCGGCCGCATCTACGACGCCATCGAGGGCAAGCGCGCCACCAACTCGCTGTTCTTCAGCCCCTACAAGAAGCTGATGCGCGAGTTGATGCTGAACCTCATCGAGCTCACCGAGTTCATCGAGCGCGTCGAGAACAGCATTCGCATCGTCGGCGACGTGTACCTCGCGCGGGTCTACGAGGCGTCGGTGGCGCAGCTGCGCATCGGCCCGTGGCAGGCCCAGGTGACGCGCAAGCTGCGCCTGCTCAACCAGACCTACGGGCTGCTCAAGGGCGAGGTCGACACCGCGCGCTCGCTCACCCTCGAAGGCATGGTGGTGCTGCTCATCGTGTTCGAAGTGGTGATGGCGTTCTTGCGCGTCGGCGGGCACTGAAGACCGCGCGCACCCGCTCGCACTGTCACGCGCGCGCGCCACGTCACCCGCGTTGACTCTCACGCAATACACGTGGAGCAGCGGCGCTCCGGGGCGGGTTGGAATCGTAAACCGCGCGCTTCGAGCATCCGCGAGGTTGGGCCCCGGCCCACATGTCGGTCTGGGCTGGCCGGACGGTTGCTACGTGAGGGGCCGAGGACACCGCCCATGCCCCCCACTGAAGACCCCAACGCGCCCACCGAGCTCATCGAGCTGCCCGACGATTTCTACGAAGCGCCCACGCTGCCGGTGGCCATCTTCGATCTTCCCCCCGCCACTGGTAGTGTCGGCCCGTCATGGTCGAAAAACGAAAGCGCCGGCACCTCGCTCCCCGGGGAGACCCCGCCGCAAAAGCTCCGCCCGCTGCCAAGCCCGACCCGCGCCTCATCACGAAAGAAGACTTCGGCGAGAACACCTTCGCGGGCGCGCTCGAAGCGGTGAAGGGTGTGCTGGAGAAGGCCGCCGCCGACGACGCGGCGAAGAACCGCAAAAAGGGTTGAGCCGAAGGTTGATCCGCTAAGCTTTGGCGCCGATCGATGCCCGCGGCGCACAAACCCTTCGGTGAGCTGCTGATCGAGCTCGGCTTCGTCACGCAGTACCAGGTTCAAGAAGCGCTGGCCCTGCAGAGCCTCACCGGCAACCGGGTCGGCGAGGCGTTGATGTCGCTGGGGCACATCACCCGCAACCAGCTGCAGCGCGCGCTCTCGATGGCGCTCGGCCAGGGCCAGCGGGTGCCGCTCGAGCGCCCGCCCATCGGAGAAGTGCTGGTGGGCCTCAAGTACATCGACGCCCAGCAGCTCGAGGTGGCGCTGGGGCTGCAGAAGAAAGACGGCCGGCGGCTGGGCGAGATTCTGGTGGAGCAGGGCACCTGCAGCTATCAGCAGGTCTACGAGGCGCTGACGCTGCAAGACCGAATGGCCAGCGACAAAGAGCAACGACACAGCGCACCCGACGCGCCCGCGGCCGCCGCCGAGTCGAACGGGGTGCGGGTGCTGGTGGTCGACGACTCGCTGCTGGCATGCAACCTGGTGAGCGAGGGCCTCACCCAGCAGGGCTACGAGGTGAGCACCTTTCAAGACCCCTTCGCCGCGCTGGAGCAGGTCGACGCGCTCAAGCCGAGCATCGTGCTCACCGACCTCGACATGCCCGGCATCGACGGCGCCGAGCTGTGCCGGCGGTTGAAAGACGGGCCGGCCTCGGCGACGCCCGTCATCATTCTCACCGCCAACGACGCCGACACCCAGCGGGTGCAGGGCCTGCGGGCGGGCGCCGACGACTACGTGCGCAAGGGCACCTCGATGGACGAGCTGGCCGCGCGCATCGACAGCATCTTGCGGCGCACCAAAGAGACCGAGCGCATGCGCAGCCTGTTCGCGCGCTACACCTCGGACGCGGTGGTCGAAGAGCTGCTGCGCACCGGGCAGGTGGTGCTGACCGGCGAGAAGCGCGACGTGACGGTGGTGTTCGCCGACATTCGCAACTTCACGTCGCTGTCAGAGTCGCTGCCGCCCGAGCAGGTGATGGCGCTGCTCAACGACGTGCTGGGGCGGCTGGGCGACGCGGTGCTGTCGTGGGGCGGCACGCTCGACAAGTTTCTCGGCGACGGGTTGATGGCGGTGTTCGGCGCGCCGATTACCCGCGACGACGACGCCGCGCGCGCGGTGCAGGCGGCGCTGCAGATGCTCGAGTCGGTGCGGCTGCGCAACGCCGAGGCGGGCGGCCCCACGCTCGAGGTCGGCATCGGCATCAACTCGGGCGTGGTGGTGGCGGGCAGCCTGGGCGGCTCGCGGCACACCGAGTACACCTGCATCGGCGACGTGGTGAACGTGGCGGCGCGCCTGTGCGCGCTGGCCGGCCCCGGAGAGATTCTGGTCGGGCAGGGCACCGCCGAGAAGCTGGGCAGCGTCGAGCGCTTCGAGGCGCTGCCCCCGGTGAAGCTCAAGGGCAAGGCCCAGCCGGTGCCGCTGTTCCGCGTCACGCCCGAAATCGACGCGGCGCTGCGGCAGATGGGCCGCTTCTAGAAACGCGCCTCACGGCACGAGGCAGAAGAACGTCCACTGCGCTCGGCGAGGTCGGGGTCATCGGCCAGCGCCGAGGTGTAGACGTCTTCGGCCTCGGGGTAGTGCATGCGGTCGACCAGCCGCTTGCCCTCGTCGAGGTAGGGGTTGGCGGCCAGTACCAGCGCGCCGAACAGCATCGGGCGCGAGCCTCCGCCATGCCCCGCGGGGCGCCTCTCCAGGGGCCCGAGGTGTCCTCGCGGTGAGGACACTTCGACGCGCTACTTCTTGCCCTTCTTCCGGGTCTTCCTGGGTGCCGGCTTCTCGGGGCGGGCGGGCTTCTCGGCGGGCTCGACCTCGACGTTCGACCGGGGCGCCTCGGGCTGCACCACGGGCTCGGGGGCAGGCGCGGCGAGCTCGGGCACGCGGTAGCCGCCGTCGGCCTCGCCCACCAGGCCGCCCTGGGTGGTGACGAAGTCGACGCCTGGGCCCGAGAACGGGCCGGCGGCGAGGTCGTCGCTGTGCTGCATGGCCTTCACGTGCTCGTCGCCGCCGAGCACGTACTTGACCAGCTCGTCTTGCGCGAGGTGCCGGGCCTTCACGTAGAACCAGCGGCGCTCGGGGGCGGGGGCTCCGGCGCGCGGCGCGATGGGAGGCTGCGGCGACCAGCCCACCCACTCCGAGCCTTGCCGCCAGTCGACGAAGGCGAGGCCGTGGAGCTCGTCGAAGGACCACAGCCAGTCGTAGTCCTGCGTCCACAGCCAGCGGCCGTGGTGAAAGACGACGTCCGACCAGGGCCACTTCGCCTCGAAGCTCCAGCCGCGCGGGGTGAGCTGCCACTGCCCGCCCGAGAGGTAGGGCACGAAGCCCTGGCCCACCTCGCTGGCGTTGGGGTGCCACAGCTTTCCGTACGGCGAAACGAGGATCCACTCGCCGTGCCTTCGCAGCTCTTCGCGGAGGTCTCGAGCAGGCGGCGGCGGAGGGGGCGGGGGGGTCGCGCACGACGCCAAAAACGCGAGGAGCACGAGGGAAAAAAGCCGCTGCATGGCGGCGCATTCTGCCCTTGCAGGGGGCAGGCGGCGTTGAAATAACCACCCGCATGTCGAACGACGCACTCGGAGATCGCGGCAAGGAGCTCGAAGAGGCCTTTTTCCGCCAGATGAACCAGAAGCTGACCGAAAAGCTTCAGGCGGAGAACCAGAAGAAGCTCGACCGAGAGGCGATCACCCGGCTGACCGGCATCAGCACGGGCGAGCTGCTCGACAAGCTGCTCGAGCTCAAGCTGGGCGCTTCGACGGTCACCGCGTTCGGCCTGTTGCCGGTGGTCGAGGTGGCGTGGGCCGACGGGGTGGTCGACGACAAAGAGAGGCGCGCGGTGCTCGACGCGGCGAAGAAGACCGGCGTGAGCGGCGCGGCGGCCGAAATCATCGACGCCTGGCTGAAGAACCAGCCGGCCAAAGACCTCTTCGAGACGTGGAAGCGGTACATCGCGGCCATCTGCGCGCACCTCGGCCCCGACGAGAAGACGCTGATGAAGAACGAAGTGGTGGGTCGCGCGCGCTCGGTGGCCGAAGCGAGCGGCGGCTTCCTCGGCATGGGCAATCACGTCTCCAAGGAAGAGCAGGCGGTGCTGGAGAAGATCGCCAAGGCCTTCGAGTAGGAAGTCATGGCGAACAACAACGACGACGAAGGCGGAGCACCTCCCGCGGCGCCCCCGGCTCCGCCGGCTCCTCCGGCAGGCGGCGGCGGCGGCAGCGGCAGCATCGGGAACCTGATTCCCATTCCCATCGAAGACGAGATGCGCAAGTCGTATCTCGACTACTCGATGAGCGTCATCGTCGGGCGCGCGCTGCCCGACGTGCGCGACGGCCTGAAGCCGGTGCACCGGCGCGTGCTGTTCGCGATGCACGAGCAGTCGAACACGTTCAGCCGCCCGTACAAGAAGTCGGCGCGCATCGTGGGCGACGTCATCGGTAAGTACCACCCGCACGGTGATCAGGCGGTCTACGACACCATCGTGCGCATGGCGCAAGAGTGGTCGCTGCGCTACCGGCTGGTCGACGGCCAGGGCAACTTCGGCTCGGTCGACGGCGATGCGCCGGCGGCGATGCGTTACACCGAAGTGCGCATGGAGCGGCTCACCGACGAGCTGCTCGCCGACATCGAGAAAGAGACCGTCGACTTCCAGCCGAACTACGACGGCCAGGAGCGCGAGCCGACGGTGATGCCGTCGCGGTTCCCCAACCTGCTGGTGAACGGCTCCGAAGGCATCGCGGTGGGCATGGCCACCAAGATTCCGCCGCACAACATGACCGAGGTGGTGCAGGCGACCATGCACCTCATCGACAACCCCGGCGCGACGGTGCCCGACCTGATGAAGTTCGTCAGCGGCCCCGACTTTCCCACCGCGGGGTTCATCTCGGGGCGCGAGGGCATTCGCCAGGCGTACGAGACGGGCCGCGGGCACATCAGCATGCGGGCGCGCTACGAGATTGAAGTCGACAAGCGCACCGAGCGCGAGCGCATCGTGGTCACCGAGCTGCCGTTTCAGGTGAACAAGGCGCGACTGGCCGAGCGCATCGCCGAGCTGCTCTCCGAGAAGAAGATCGAAGGCGTCAGCGACATTCGCGACGAGAGCAACCGCGAAGGCATGCGGCTGGTGATCGAGCTCAAGCGCGACGCCATCACCCAGGTGGTGCTCAACAACCTGTTCACCTCGACGCAGCTGCAGATGAGCTTCGGCATCATCATGCTGGCGATCGTCGATGGGCAGCCGAAGGTGATGACGCTCAAAGAGATTCTCGAGCGCTTCGTGCTGCACCGCCGCGAAGTGGTGACGCGCCGCAGCCGCTTCGAGCTGCGCACCGCCAAGGCGCGCCTGCACATCGTCGAAGGTCTGATGGTGGCGCAAGACATCATCGACCACGTCATCACCATCATTCGCCGCTCGAAAGACAGCGACGAGGCGCGGTGGGCGTTGATGAACGTGTTCGCTCCGGCGCTGTACCAGAACGCGGCGTTCAAGGACCTGCCGAAGCTCGACCTGGCCAAGGCCAAGGCGCAGCTCGACGCGCTGGTGGCGCGCGCCAAGCAAGACGTGCCGGCGTTCAACAAGCTCAGCTACGACTACACCGCGGCGGGCTTCTCGGAAGAGCAGGCGAAGGCGATTCTCGAGATGCGGCTGGCCAAGCTGACCGGCCTCGAGCGCGAAGAGCTGTTCAAAGAGTACATCGACCTGCTGAAGAACATCGTGCGGCTGGAAGACATTCTGGCCAACGAGTCGTCGCTGCTCGGGGTGATCAAGACCGAGCTGAAAGAGATTCTCGAGAAGTACGGCGACGGGCGAAAGACCGAGATCATCGATGCGGTCGGTGAGATGCGCACCGAAGACCTCATCGCCGACGAGCAGATGGTGGTGACGCTCTCGCACGCGGGCTACGTGAAGCGCAGCGCGCTCAGTGAGTACCGCGCGCAGAAGCGCGGCGGGCGCGGCAAGACCGGCGCGACCACCAAGGAAGACGACTTCGTCTCCGACCTGTTCATCGCCTCGACCCACGCGTACCTCTTGCCCATCACCTCGCGCGGCAAGCTGTACTGGCTGAAGGTGCACGAGATTCCCGCGGCCAGCCGCACGGCGCGCGGCAAGCCGATCGTCAACCTGGTGCAGTTCCAGGAGGGCGAGAAGCTGGCGCAGGTCGTCGAGACCCGCGACTTCCCCGAGAACAAGTTCATCTTGTTCGTCACCCGCCGCGGCGTGGTGAAGCGCACCGACCTGTCGGCGTTCGCCAACGTGCGCGCCAACGGCATCATCGCGCTGGGGGTGGAAGACGGCGACGTGGTGGTCTCGGTGCAGATCACCGACGGCACGAAAGACGTGCTCATCTCCACCGCGCTGGGCATGTCGATTCGGTTCCCCGAGGGCGACGTGCGCTCGATGGGCCGCGGCGCGTACGGCGTGAAGGGCATCACCCTCGACGAGGGCGATGACGTGGTGAGCGCCGAGCTGGTCGAGAAGGGCACCACCATTCTCACCGTCACCGAGAACGGCTACGGCAAGCGCACCCAGGAAGACGAGTACCGAATCCAGGGTCGCGGCGGTAAGGGCGTCATCGACATCAAGACCACCGACCGCAACGGGCGGGTGGTGGGCGCGGTGCAGGTGAAAGACGAAGACCAGGTGATGATCGTCACCAATGGCGGAATGCTGATCCGCATGAAGGTGAAGGAAATCTCGGTCATCGGCCGCAACACCCAGGGCGTGCGCCTCATCACGCTCGAGGCCGAGAACGAGAAGGTGGCCGGCATCTCCCGGCTGGCCGACGTCGCGGTGGGCGAAGAAGAGCCGCCCGAGGGCGGGGCCGGTACTCCGCCGCCGAACGACGGGGGCGCTCCTCCTGAGGCGCCGCCTGAGCCTTCTGCTTAAGTCATGAGCGGCCACGGTCATCACGCCGACGCCAGCGACCCGTTTCAGAAGCGGGCCGCAGTGGCGATCGCCGTGTTCACCGTGGTGTTGGCGTTCGCGAACATGCTCACCAACCAGGCGCGGACCAAGGCGATTCTCTCGTCGAACCGCGCCACCAACCAGTGGGCGTACTACCAGTCGAAGAGCACCAAGATGCTGCTCACCCAGCTGCGCCGCGACCAGGTGGCGGGTGACGCGGCCAAGGTCGCCGAGCTCGACGCCCAGCTGGGCCGCTACGAGAAAGAGAAAGACGAGATTCGGCACCGCGCGGTGGGTCTCGAGGGCGAAGAAGCCGACGCCGAGCACAAGGAGCACTTCTACGAGTACTCGGCCACCATCGTGGAGCTGGGCATCGTGCTGGCCGGCATCGCGCTGCTGCTGAATGGGCGACGGCTGTTGATGGTGGCGGCGATGGTGGCGGCGACCTCGGTCGCGCTGCTCGCGTACACCTCGTTCGTGCTCGGGCACGCCGACCACGTCGAGAGCAAGGGCGAGCCCGCCGACCCGCCGGTGGCTGAGGCGCACCAGGGGCACTGAGCGCTCGGGCATACTCGAGGCGCCCATGCGCTTCGCGACGCTCGTTGCTCTGCTGTGCTGCTGTTCCACTCCGCAGCCGGTGGTCGACGGGGGCGCCGGAGGTACTGGCGGTGGTGGAGGCGTCGCGGGTGGTGGTGGAGGAGGAGGCACGGGCGGCGGTGGGGCGAGCTGCCTGGGTTGCCCGACGCCGCCCGCTGGCTGCACCGCGCACTCCAGCTGCGCCAGCTCTGGGTACCCGCCCTACTGCTCGTTCGAGTGTCCGCACCCGTGCGTCGCGCTGTCGCCGAGCTGCGCAGCCGAAGACCAGTGGCTGCTGCACTTCTCGAACACCGGCAGCTGCCTCGCCCAGGCCCACGACACCACGCTCACCTTGAGCCGTGACGGCGGTGAGGTCTGCGCGGCCCTGGGCGGAGTCACCCTGCAGTACGGCGGCGGCGGCAGCACCGGCCTCGCGCTGACGGCCAGCGGCTGCCAGGTCTCCCTCGACATCATCGCGTGGTGGCAGCTGAGCAGCGAGTACGCCCAATTGCAGCTGCGCTTCGGGTTGGCGTTCGACGGAGGGTCGCGGGTCGAGTCGAGCGCGAGCTACACGCTCGTCTCGCTCGACTCTTGTGGCGCTCCCGATGCGGGCCTCTCGGCCTACCGCGCCAGCGTCGACCCGGCGAAGAGCATCGGCGTGGCCTGCGACGCCGGGCAGTGCCCGTCGGGGTTGGTCTGCTCGGCAGACCGGTGCCAGCTCGAAGGGTGGCTCGGCGCCGGTGAGCGGTGCTTGCGCAGCGAGCAGTGCTCGGAGGGAAATCTCTGCCTAGGGGGCGACGCGGGCGTGACGGTCTGTGCGCCCTGACGTCAGCGCTGCTGCGCTTTGCCCGCCAGCACGCCGGCGGTGACCGCCGACGCCCGCGAAGAACAGCGACCTCAGGAAGATGCGGAGCGCTGCCGGCATGGCTGCGAGCGTAGCCGAGTCGCCGACGGTGGGCCCTGTGGGGTGGGGAACCGCGCTGAGGCCGGCTCCTTCTCCGCGCTGCTCGCTGGTCTGCGCCTTCGTCAGCCTTGGGCGCGGCCCCTCCTCGCTCGGGTAGCCCCTCGGTCGCGTGGCCCTCTGCGCTGCAAGCGAATGAGGGCACGGCCGGCATGGCGCGCGCCGCGACCGCGACGGGGCGCGGTGCGCGGCTCGAGCGCTCGACGTGGGTAGATAAAGGTTCACCCCGTGCACCTGAATACTCCCGCGTGGCGAAGCGGGAGCATCTACCGCCGCGCCACGAACCCCGAATACTCCCCCTTCGCTGCGGCGGTGTTGGCGCAGACGTCGAGGCGACCCGGGGAGCAGAACCCAGCTCCCTTTCCACGCCTGACCTTCGCCGCGACGACGCACCCACGTCGCCCCAGGTTCTCTGGGTCGCTCGCCCCCGCCCATCGGCCCCGCAGAATCACCTTCGGAGCCGAAAGTGGCCCGTCGCGAGCCTGCCCCTGCCGGCGCACCGTCGGCGGGTCGCCACGTGGAGTCCATGGTGCGCCCCACCAGAACCGGGCCGAAAATTAGCCTCGGCGCGCGCCTGCGACAGACTCGTTGCACCATGCTCTGTGACGTCGCTCTCTTCGGCGAAGTGAAGCTCCCCCAGCTCAACACCGACGACTTCCTCTGCGCGGAGACCCGCGACGCGATTCTGCCCGGGTTCCCCCTCGAGGCGGTGCCCACCTGGCCGCGCAGCGCCGAGGCGGTGCTCGAAGAGCTGCGCACCCACGCGCTGCTCCCGCCCGAGTGGCTCAGCGTCACCTTCGACGAAGGCCGCCTCGACGCCCGCGGCCTGCTCTCGCGCGACACCTTCTTCACCGTCGCCCCGGCCCTGGTCAGCCTCTGCCGCGCCGCGGCCCCCTACGGCGCCGGCGGCACCCTGCTCATGGTCGGCCTCGGCGCGCTCTCGTTCGGCTACTCGGTGCGCTGCGCCTTCGGCCGCTCGTCGGTTCGCATCATGAGCGCCGACGCCGTCAACCTCATGCGCGAGTCTCCCGCGGTCGAGGCCCTGCGCCAGTCGGCGCGCGGCTCGCTCGAGGCGCTGCTCGGCGACGGAGCCGGCGCGCCGTTCACCGGCGCCTGATGCCAGACCCCGTAGTACCCTGCGCGCTTCGATGAACGCGCTGGAGCTCTTCGGCGTCACCAAGGACTTCGGCGCCGTACGCGCAGTTCACGAGGTCAGCTTCGCCCTCGAGCCCGGCTCGTTGATTGGCCTGCTCGGCCGCAACGGCGCCGGCAAGTCGACCACGCTCAAGATGATTTCGGGCCTGCTGCAGCCCACCGCCGGGCGCGTCGAGGTGCTGGGGCGCGACGTCGCGAAGTTCCCCCTCGAGACCCGGCGCGACGTGGGCGCCATGCCCGAAGAGATGGCGCTGCTCGACATGCTCAGCGGCCCGCAGTACCTGCGCTTCGTCGCTCGCATGTACGGGCTCGACACCAAGACCGCCGACGCCCGCGCCGCCGAGCTGATGGACAGGCTCGAGCTGCTCCCGCCCAGGGGCACCGTCATCGCCGACTACAGCTTCGGCATGAAGAAGAAGCTGGCGCTCTCGTCGGCGCTGATTCACTCGCCCAGGCTGGTGGTGCTCGACGAGCCCTTCGAGGGCATCGACACCGTCACCAGCCGCACCATCAAAGACCTCATCGCGCTCTTGCAGGCGCGCGGGGTGACCGTGGTGCTCACCACCCACGTGCTGGAAATCGTCGAGGCCCTCTGCCCCCGGGTCGCCATCATCGAGAAGGGGCGCCTGGTCGGCTTCGGCCCCCTCGACGAGGTCAAGCGCACCCACGCCACGCTCGAGGGCCTGTTCCTCGAGCTGGTGGGCGGTCACCGCAAGGGTGAGCTCTCGTGGCTCTGAGGGCGCTGGTCGCCGCCCACGCCCAGAGCGCGTGGAACCGCAGCACCCGCCAGCTCACCCGCGGCGGTCGCAACCTCGCGCTGGCGTTCATCGCCGTGTGCTGGGGCGTCGGCACGCTCGGCTTCTCGACCGCGATGCTGGCGCTGGGCTGGGCGGCCGGCCGCGACCTCGACGGGCGGGGGCTCACCCTCGCCGGCGCCACCCTGTTCGCGCTGAGCTGGGGGCTGGGCCTCATGTTCGGCCTCACCGGCTCGGGGCGCCTGCTCGAGGTGGGGCAGCTCAAGGCCTACCCGGTGCGGCCGCTCACGCTGCTGTTCGCCGAGCTCGCCGCGCGCGCCGCCGAGCCCCTCACCCTGGGGTGCATCATGGGGCTCACCGCGCTGCACGTCGGCCTCGCGGTCGCGCAGCCCGGGCTGATTCCCCGCCTGGTGGTGATGCTCGCCGTGCACCTGGTCGTGCTGCTGGGCGCCCAGTTCGTGCTGGGCGAGCTGCTCGCGGCCATCGCCCGGCGCGCCCGCATCGCGCTGGTGCTGGTCGGCGCGCTGGCCATGGGCTTCTCTCCGCGCGTGGCGGCCTGGCTCGACGGGCCGCGCCGCGAGCACGGCTTCGAGCGGCTGCTCCGGCTCACCGACTCGGTGCGCTACCTGCCTTCGACCCGCCTGCTGGGCGCCCCCGCCGGCGGGTGGGACGCGCTGGGCCGGCTGTGCGAGGGGCTGGCCGGGCCGCTCATGCTGTTGCTCATCGGCGCCTGGGTGATGGGCCGCGAGCACACCGCGCACGCCGCGGTGGCCACCGAGCGCGAGAAGGGGCTGTGGACCTTCGACTCGCCTGACGCCGGCATCGCCCGCCTGCACCTGTCGACGCTCTTTCGCACTCCGCTGGGCCGCTACAGCCTGGTGGCGCCGCTGTTCGCGATGGTGATGGTGCCGTGGGTGATGCAGATGCTGTTTCACCAGCAGCGCGCGTCGCTGGCGGTGTTCATCTACGCGGCGCTGGGCACGGTGCAGTTTCACTTCAACCTGTTCGGCTTCGACGGCCCTGCGGTGGCCGAGCTGTTCCGCCTGCCGGTGAGCAGCGCCACCCTGCTGCGCGGCAAGCACCTGGCGGTGCTCTCGCTGGCGCTGCTCGAGGGCGCGGTGCTGGCGGTGTTCCTGCGGCTGGTGCGAGAAGAGAGCTCGAGCGAGTGCATCGCCGGCCTGTGCGTGTTTCTCACCATCAACCTGATGATGGCCACCCTGGGCCGCTTCGTCTCGGCAGTGTGGCCGCGCACCCTCTCGCGCAGCGGCCTGCGCGGCACCGCGCCTCCGCTGCCGGTGGTGCTGGTGAACCTGTTCGGCACCTTCGCCATCGCCGGCAGCCTGGGGCTGACCCACTGGCTGGTGATGCACTACGCGCCGGCCTACGTGGTTCCCTGGGGGGTGGGGGCGCTGCTGCTGGGCGCCGCGGTGTTCGCGCTCACCCTGAAGCCGGCCGCCGCCTTTCTCGAGGCCCGGCGCGAGCACGTGCTCCTGTCGATGAAGTGACTTTCCCTTCCATGCGCGTAGGCTTGGGGCCGCGAACGTGAGCAACGGGCAAGGTCTCCGTATTCTGGTGCTCGACCCGGACCCGGTCTCGGGTCAGCAGGTCGCGATGACGCTCGACGCGGCGGGGCTCGACCCGCAGGCGTGCGCCTTCGAGGCGCGCGCGCTCATCGATGCGCTGAGAGGCTTCAACCCGCAGCTGCTCTGGGTGCGCGCCGAGCTGGGCAGCGACACGCTCGGCCGCCTGCTCGCCACCCTCGAGCGGCAGGCGCAGTTCGCGACCCTGCCCATCGTACTGCTGTGCCAGGACGTGCGCGAGGCCGCCTACGTGCGGCAGATGAAGACCGGGGTGGTCGAGCTGCTGCAGCTGCCGTTCTCTCCGCGGCTGCACCTGGCGCGGCTGCGCCTGTTGCCGCGCGAGCTTCCCGAGCGGCGCGGGCAGCTGCGCGGCTCGGGCACCGGGCGCGACCTGCAGTCGCTGCTCGAGCACCTCATTCGCGCCCACCGCACCGGCACGCTGAGCGTGAACGAGGGCGCCTCGAACGAAGGCCGCGCGTTCTTCGTGAAGGGCGTGCTGCAGAGCGCGTGGTTCGGCAAGCAGCAGGGCCCCACCGCGCTCGCGTCGCTGGGCGCGCTGCCGGAGGCGCAGTGGCAGTTCAGCGAGGGCGCCGACGGAGCCGGCGGCCTGTTCGAGTGGGACGCGCTCTCGGGCGAGGCCGACGAGCCGCTCGAGCTGCAGCTGGCGGGGGCTTCGCCGCAGGTCGCGCCCGGGCCCGCTGCCGCGCCGCCGCCCCCCGCTGCCCTCGAGCCGCCGCGGCCGACCGCGCCGCCTCCCACCGGCTACGCGAACCTGGCGGCCGGCTCGGCGGGCGTGCCGGCCACCGCGCCCACCGTCGAGGCGGCGAGCGACGTGTCGCAGACCGCGGTGCTGTTCGTCGACGACGACCCGGCGCTGTCGAAGCTGTTTCAGACCTACTTCTCGAAGAAGGGGTACCCGGTCGACACCGCCGCCGACGGGGTCGAGGCGATGCAGAAGCTGCTCGAGCGCCCGTTCGAGATCGTCATCGCGGACCTGAACATGCCGCGGCTCGACGGCTGGGGCCTCTTGCGGGTGCTGCGGGAAGACGCGCGCACCCAGGAGACTCCGGTGGCGCTGTTCAGCTGCCACGACGACTACCGCGAGTCGCTGCGCGCGATGCACGCGGGAGCGCAGGCGTACTACCCGAAGTCGCTGCGCATGAACGCGCTCGAGCTGCAGGTGCGCGAGCTGCTCGAGCCGCGGCGGCGCTTCGAGCGCCTGGCGAGCGGCGGGCAGAGCGTGACCCAGAACCTGTCGGCGCTCGGGGCGCAGTGGGTGCTGAAGCTGCTCTCGAAGCTGAAGGTCACGGGGAGGCTCGACGCCACCGATGCCTGGGCGACGTTTCGGCTCTATTTCACGTCGGGCGTGCTGACCCAGGCCGTGGCGCGGGTCGAGAACCAGACGTTGGACCCGACCCAGGCGCTGACAGCGTTCATCACCGGGCGCGGCATCGAGGGCAGCCTGGCCTTCGGGGGTGAGTCGCTGCCCAGCGCGTTCGGGGGGCAGAGCACCGAAGACCTGCTCGCGTACATGGCCGAGCATCTCAACGAGATGAAGCGCCGGTCTCGCGAAGAGGCCCAGGCCGGGGCCAAGGCGCTCGAGGTCGATGCCGAGCTGTACCAGCTCTACGCGTCGGTCGGGCCGCCGCAGTACCGGGCGATTGCGCAGCTCTTGTGCGAGGTGAAGCTCTTGCCGCGCGATGTGATGGCGCGGTTGGGCGCGACGCCGCAAGAGGTCGCCACGGTGGTGAACGACCTGCTCTTGCGCGGCGTGGCGACGCTGCGGGCGTGAGGGCTCAGAAGTGAGCGCCCACGCTCAAGGTCACCGCGTGCCGCCAGTACACGAACTCGTTTCTCGGCAGCACGCCGTAATAGATGCCGTACCGGGCCTCGACCTCGAAGTGCTCGCCGATCGGCCGCACCAGCTTGAGCACCCCTGAGGTCAGGTTCTCACCGCCCTCGTCGAGGGTGAGAATCTCGGGGCTCACGTACAGCCCGTCGGGGTACACCGCGAACCGCAGGTTGATGTCGATGAGCAGCTTGAGCTGCCAGAACAGCGGCGCGCCGAAGATGAGCCCCACCCGGTGCTGCCGCAGCGACTCGCCGTAGCTGTTGCTCGACGAGTCGAGGTACCCGTAGCTCAGGCTGAACACCACCGGCCCGCGGTACCAGTACGCCACGCTGGCCAGGCCGAAGAAGTCGCTGCGCGTGCGGGGGCAGCCGTTGCCCGAGCCCGGCTCGTCGGGGCACGCGTCTTCCGAGTCGAGCACGCCGTCTTTGTCGGCGTCGACGTCGCCCGGCTCGGGCTCGATGCGCCGCACGTTCGCCTTGGCGTTGAAGGTGCGCGACGACAGCAGCCCGTTCACGCTCACCGAGTGGCGCTTGTTGAGCTTGTAGCGCGCGGTGAAGCCGCCCTCGGGCGCCCAGAAGCTCGAGCGAAACCCCGACCAGAAGATGAAGCGGTGCAGCCCGCCCCAGGCGCGGAAGTCGAGCGCGCCGTCGGGCACGTACTGCACCGAGAGCTCGGCGCCGAGGTCGGTGTAATCGCGGTCGGCGCCGCGGCGGTCTCTCGCGCGACCGGTGAGGCCCAGCCCGAACCCCGCCGGCAGCCACAGCGAGGCGTCGAGCTGCGCGGTCTGAATGACGGTGTCTTCGTGTGGCAGGCGGAAGAACTTGCGCGCGCCCACGTCGTAGCTGCCGGTGATGGCGCCGCGCTCGCCCTGCAGCGTGCCGGCCAGGTTGGCGATGCCCTGCACCATGCCGTCGATGAGCAGCGCGCCGGCGTCGGGCGAGACGAAGTCGCGCGGCGCGTTCGAGTCGATGCCGCCGCCCAGGTTCGCCCGCGCCCGGCCCGAGAAGTCGACCGCGCCCGCCGTGGCCGAGCCCAACAGCAGCACTAAAGCGGTGAAGGGCACCCGCATCGTCGAGGGCGCGGACCATACCCTTGTCGGAAACGGCGCGGGTGACGGCTTTCACCGTCGGGCCTCACTTCAGCTGCGCGGCCTTCTTCTGCAGCTGCGCGGCGCGGGCCTTGAGCTCTTCGGCGAGGCCCTTGAGCTTCGCGCGCTGGATTTCGAGGTCCTCGAGGTCGTCGTCTTCTTCGTGACCGGCCACGCCTTTGCTGCCCACGTTGGGGCGCGCATCGGAGCCGCTCACCGCGCGCGACTGGGGGGGGTTGTTGCGGGCGTCTTCGGTGTTGCCGCGGGAGCCGCCGGCGAGCCCGCCCATCGCAGTGGGGGGCTGCTGACCGGTGGCGGGGCTGGCCTGCGGCGCCGCGGCCTTGTCGATGGCCGAGAACGCGGCGGGGTCGGCGCTCTCACCGGCGGCGAAGCGGGCAGGCGGAGCAGGTGCTGGGGAGGAGTCAGGGGTCGCGCCGGCGCCGACGGGCTGCCGGGTCTCGACGCGGGTGACGCGCAGGCGGCGGTCGCTCTCGTCGAACAGCGACTCGTCGCCGATGAACTGGCGCACGCGGTTGTCGAGGTCGCGCTCTTCTTTCGCCTCGGTGATGCGCTTCTCGAGCGTCTGGAGCTGCTTGCGGACCTTGTCTTCGTTGTCCTTGAGCAGGTCGGCCTGCTCGAGCAGGTCTTCGGGGTCGTCAGAGGGCTTGAGGGCCTCGAGCGCGGGCACCTTGGCGGCGGGCAGGGTGGCGCGCACCTTCTCGCGCTCGGCGCGCAGCCCACGGAGCTGGCTGATCAACCGGGTGCGCACCTCGCGGCCTTCGCTGCGGTCGAACTCGGCGCGCAGCCGGCCGAGCTCGCTCGACAGCTCGGAGAGCAGCGCGAGGTTGGCGGACTCGAGCGACGCTTCCTGGGTCGAGAGGGCGGCGGCGGTGGTGGTGAGCGACTCGGAGAGCTCCTGGCTGCGCTTGAGCGCGCCGTCGAGCTCACTGCCGGGGAGCAGCTTGCCCTTGGCCTGGGCCTTGAGCTCTTCGATGCGGCCGGCCAGCTTGTTCAGCTCGGCTTGACCCTGCAGCTGGGCGGTGCGGGTGGTGCTCACCTGGGCCCGCGCCGCGCCTGCCGAAGCGCGCAGCGCCTCGAGCGGGGTCGCACCCAGTGCGACCGGGGCGAGCAGGCAGAACAGGGTGAGCACGAGGCGCTTCATGACGGGGTACCGTTGAGCAACCACGGTGCCAGAAGCCATAGCAGAAAGACGAGGAGATCCGCACGGGTGGGGGGCGTGTACGCGCCCGCTCACCCGGAAACCCCAGGCGCCCGTCAGTTTTTCACCGCGGGAAGCGCGACGACCGCGGTGCGGGGCTTCTGACATAGAGGTACGCGGCTGTGATCTCTTCTGCCATCGTCTCTGCGCTGCACCTGCTGGCCCTCGCCCTCGGCCTGCCGAGCGTGTTTCTGAGGGGCCGCGCGCTCGCCCGCAATGACCTGCCCGCGCTGTTCCGCGCCGACAACGTGTGGGGCCTCGCGGCCGTGCTGTGGCTCGCGACCGGCCTGGCCCGCGCCTTCGGCGGGCTGGAGAAAGGCACCGCGTACTACGAGCACTCGCGGGTCTTCGGGCTGAAGCTGATGCTCTTCGTGCTGCTGGTGCTGCTCGAGCTCTACCCGATGGTGACCTTCATTCGCTGGCGCCGCCGCCTCAAGCGCCACGAGCCCATCGACGCCACGCGCCTGCCGTTGCTGCGCAAGCTCAACCACGCCGAGGTCGGCCTGGTGCTGGTGATTCCGTTCGTGGCCGCGTGCATGGCGCGCGGCATCGGCTACTGAAGTCGTTGACTGTGGCCGCCGAGTCCGGCGACGTACGCTGACCCCGATGCGTGTGCACCCGTTGCTTCTCGTCGTGCTGCTCGTCGCCTGCCTGCCGCAGCGGCACAGCCTGCTCGGCAAGAGCTGCGACGCGGGCGACGAGTGCGCCGCAGACCAGCTGCTGTGCATCGACTTCCGCTGCGTGCCACCCGATGGCGGGCCCGGCCCGGCGGGGGGCAGCGGAGGAGGCGGAGGAGCGGGCGGCGGCGGCACCGGAGGAGGCGCCGACGGCGCGCTCACCTACCAGAGCTGCGTCTTCGGCGGCGGCACCAACCCCGGAGGCTGCACCCTGGCCGCCGGGCTGGGCGGCGTGCAGCGCCTGGCGATGTCGCGCGACGGTCGACACCTCTACGCCCTCTCGAGCGCCGCCGACGCGCTGGCGGTATTTCAGCGCGACGCCACCACCGGCGCCTTGAGCCAGCTGCCCGCCGATGCGGGCGGCTGCTACACCCGAGACGGCGCCGGCTGCGGCGCGCTGCCGCTGCTCGACCAGCCGTTCGCGGTGGCGGTCGCTCCCGACGACCGACACCTCTACGTGGCGGCGCTGGGCTCGCAGTCGGTGAGCGGCTACGCGCGGGCGCCCGGCACCGGCGCGCTCACCGCGCTGCCCCTTTCCTGTCTGCAGAGCCCGCTGCTGAGCACCTGCGCCAACCACTCGTCGGCGGTGCTCGACGTGCGCGACCTCGACGTGGCCGCCGACGGCACCCAGGTCTACGCCGCCGCGGGCGCCAACGACACGCTCGCGGTGCTGGGGCGCGAGCCCGCCAGCGGAGCGCTCGCGCTGCAGCAGTGCTTCGCCCCGCGGGCCACCGACGCCGGCTGTGCCATCGCCGATGGCTTGAACCACGTCTACGCCACCACCTCGGCGCCCGACGGCCGCCGGGTCTTCGCGGCCGGCTACTTCGGCAACCACGTCTCTGCGTTCTCGCGCGACGACGCGGGCGTGCTCGTGGCGCAACTGCGTGGGCGCGGCGAGCGGCGCGTGCCAGCCGACCCCCTTCGTCTTCGACCACGGCCGCGCGATGGTGGCCACGCCGCGCGGGGTCTACGTGGCGGTCGAGGGCAGCGTCGACCCGCGCAACTCGGCGGTCGCGTTTCTCGCCGCCGGCCCGACCGGCCTCGACCCCGATGCCGGCTGCGTCGGCACCGACGCCGGGCGGTGCGGCGCGTTCGCTGCGGCGCTGAGGGGCCCGCAGGGGCTCGCCCTCAGCCCCGACGGCAAGAACCTCTACGTGGTCACCGCCGACGACGACGCGGTGCTGACCCTGAGCCTCGGCGCCGATGGCGCGCCGCGCTTCGTCTCGTGCGTTCAGTCGATGGATGCGCCGAGCGCCCGCCGGGAGTGCGCGGCGTTCGCCCCGGGGCTCAACGCGGCACAGGGCGTGGTGGTGAGCCCCGACGGCCGCTTCGTCTACGTGGCGGCCGAGGCCTCGCGCGCCATCTCCGTGTTCTCCCGGCGCTGAAGGCACTGTGCCGCATCGGGCACAGCTGTCTGCGCCGAGGACGGCCAGCCCACCCGCGCCGGGCGCCCGGCTCCCTCTCGGGCGGGTCCGGCACACCCGTTGCTCAACGGGCCGGGCATGAGACCGACCGTCGCCCTCGCCGTCACCTGCAGCCTGCTGAGCGCCTGCGCCATGCCCGACCCCGAGACCCCGCCTCCCGGGCCGCTGGGCGAAGATGCGGCGCCGCTCGGGCAGACGGTGCGCGCGGTCGACTACAGCGGGCAGGTGACGGTCTTCGCCCCACCCGCGCAGGCCAACGAGCTCAACAAGACCACCCGCGCCTCGGAGTGGACGGGCACCTTCGTGCTGCCCGACCAATCGGTGGTGGTGGCGTTCAACCTCACCACCGGCCCGACCAGCCCCCGGCTCTCGCCCGCCCGCACCTTCATGAGCGAGAGCGACCTGAACAAGTTCCACGACGGCGCGGGCCGCGCGTTCACGTACCGGCGCCCGGTGCCGAGCGGCTACGTGCCGTTCGAGAAGGGCTTCGATTACTCGGGTCTCGCGGGCGCCTGCCCCGCGTCGCCCACGCTGCCCACCCACCAGGCCTGCAGCGAGGTGGTGTACCTGCGCTCGACCGACCGCGGCGAGCACTTCACTCCGTGGCGCACCGAGCCGTACCGCGCGCTGATACCCGCGCCGTACGCGCCCCAGGCCACCACCGCGCTGCCCGACGGCACGCTGGTGCGCCGGGTGAACGGCGACGACCTGCGCAACCTCGACGGCCTGCCGTACACCGCGATGCTGCAGACGCTCGCGCCGGGCTCGGCGAGCTGGCCCGCGCTCGGCGCCGCGAACCAGACCGTCATCGACCCGGTGCAGTGCAAGTACCAGGTGAGCCGCATTCGCGCCCTGAGCGGCGGCCGCTACATCGCGCTGGGGCAGTCGTGGCGGCTCAAGTCGGGCGCGAGCACCGGCTGCCCCGCCACCGGCGCCAGCGTGCTGCTGCTGGTGGCCGACTCGGCGAGCGCGGTGAAGCGCGGCCAGTGGTCGGTGGGCATGCCGTTCGTGCCCGACGCCACCCTCACCCCGAACGAGTGGGACGCCGCCGAGCTGCCCAACGGCGACCTGCTGGCGCTGTTCCGCACCCAGGCCAGCGCCACCGACCGCACCCCGGTGCGCAAGCAGGCGGTGCTGCGCGTGGGGTCGTCGTGTGGAGCCGCCGCGAGCCCGTGCTGGGTGCTCGACCGCGCCACACTCGGCAACCCGGGCAACTTCAAGCACAGCGGGCACCCCGAGCTGCTGTCGACTCCCGAAGGGGTGGTGCTGTCGTTCGCCTCTGACGGCATCTCGTACACGGTGAACCGCGGCGCGTCGTGGTCGCTGTTGCCCGGGCTGGGTGAGCCGACCCGCTACTACCCGCGCGCCACACGTGACGCCGCCGGCACCCTCTACGTGTTCAGCCACGCCGGCTCTGACCAGCCGTACGGTGGCAAAGAGGCCGACAAGTTCTCGGGCGTGGCGCAGTCGATTCTGATGCAGCGCTTTCGCCTCGACGTGGGGGTGACGCAGCCGAGCCGGCCCTCGGTGGCGACCGCCGCGGCGACGGCGGTGAGCACCACCGGCGCGGCGCTCAACGGCTCGGTGAACCCCAACGCGCAGACGACCTCGTACTGGTTCGAGTACGGCGCGACCGCGGCGTACGGCGCGAAGACCGCCGAGAAGCTGCTCGCGGCGAGCGGCGCCACCGCGGTGTCGGCGGCGGTCGTCGGCCTGGCGGCGGACACGGTGGTGCACTTCCGCGTGGCGGCGCGCAACGGCTCGGGCGTCAGCTACGGGGCCGACCTCGCGTTTCGCACCCGCGCGCCCACCGGGCAGCCCACCCCCGAGGTCGGTTACTCGCAGCTGGTGATTGCCGATGGGCCGGTGGCGTACTGGCGGCTGGGCGAGGCGAGCGGCGCGGTGGCAAGCGATGCGGTGGGAGACGCCGACGGCACCTACCGCAAGGGCGTGACGCTGGGCTCCGAGGGCGCGGTGGAAGGCGACACCGCGGCCACCTTCGACGGCGTCGACGGCGACGTGCTGGTGCCGGCGCGGCCCGCGCTCGAGCTGAACGAGAGCTTCACCGCGGAGGCGTGGGTCAAGCCGTCCCGGCTCGACGCGGCGCTGGGGGTGGTGAACGCGGTGGGCTCGTGGTTCCTCTACCTCGACGGCGGGCGCCCGGTGCTCTACGTGCCCGGCTGGAGCCGCCTGGCCACCGGCACCGCGGTCATCTCCGATGCTGCCTGGCACCACGTCGCGGTCACCCGCGCGGGAGACGACGTGCGGCTGTACCTCGACGGCGCCGACGTGACCGGGGCGGTGGTGGCGCGCGCGCTGGCCCCCAACGCCGGGTTCACCCTCGGCTCGGGCGCCGGGAGGTTCGCCGGGCAGCTCGACGAGGTCGCGGTGTACGGCGTGGCGCTCAGCCCCGCCGCCATCGCTACGCACGCCGCCGCGCGGTGAGGAGCTCGGAAGGGGCCCGCGGCCTTGGGGGGGCGCGCGGCCCGCTTCGGCTTCGGCCTGATGGCCTTCGCTCAGCGTGAACCGTGAGTCGGTCTGCAGAGCTGGAGTAGCATCGTCGCCGATGGTGACCCTGTGGCTGGCGCTGGTGGTGGCGGCCAACCCGCACCTCGAGCTCGGCCGAAAGCTGGTCGACGAGCTCAAGTACGAAGAGGCCGAGCGCGAGCTGCGGTTGGCGAAGCACGTGGCGAGCAGCACGCCCGGCGAGCGGCGCGACACGTTTCTGCTGCTCGGCTGGGTGCTGGCGGGGCTGGGCAAGGCCGACGAGTGCGAGCTGGCGTACCGAGAGCTGCTCACCTTCGCGCCCGACGCCGCTCCGCCGGCCGATGCTCCGCCCAAGGTGGCCGCGGCGTTTCGCCGCGCGAAAGAGGCGGTGTACCCGCCCGACTTCGTGAAGCTGACCCAGCTGCCGTCGCTGCCGAACCGCATCGACCTGCAGCTGGTCGACCCGTGGAGCCGCGTCGACGAGGTGGTGCTGCTCGAGTCGCGCGACGGAGCGCCGTTCGTGGCCCGGCCGCTCGGCGCGAACGGGCGGCGCTACTCGGGCACGCTGTCGGCGCCACCCGGCGCGGAGGAGAAGTGGTTCGTCGAGGCGCGCTCGAAGACGGTGGCGGTGGCGAGCCTGGGCGCCGAGCGGCAGCCGTTCTTCTTCTCCAACTCCGAGGCTGCACCGTCAGGCCCGGCGGCGACGCCCGCGGTGAGCGCGCGTGCGCGCGGGACGACCTGGCTGCCCGGCTGGGCGACGCTCGCGGTGGGCGTGGTGGCACTGGGGGTGGGCACCTGGGCGGCGCTGAGCGCGTCGAGCGCGTCGGCCGAGGCGGGGCGCTCCGGCGTGGCGCACGACGTCACCCGTCTCGACAATCAGGCCCTCTCGCTGGCGTGGGCCGCGGTGTTTCTCTTCGGCGGCGGCGCGCTCGCTTCGGTCGGGGGCGGCCTGATGGTGTGGTTGGGGCGGTGAGCAAGGCCGACGTCTTCGGGCGGTACCAGCTGGGCCCGCTCATCGCGCGCGGCGGCATGGGCGAGGTGTTTCACGCCACGCAGTTGGGCATGGGCAAGTTCGCCAAGCCGCTGGTGCTGAAGCTGCTGATGCCGCACCTGGGCGAAGACCCGCACGCGGTGGAGATGTTTCTCGACGAGGCCCGGCTCGCGTCGCGCATGAACCACCCCAACGTGGTCGGCATCTTCGACGTCGGGGTCGAGCAGGGCCGCTACTTCATCGCCATGGAGCTGGTGCGCGGCGCGTCGCTGGCCGCGCTGCTCGACGCGCTGGGGCGCTCGGGTCGGCTGCTGTCGGCGAGCGCGCTGGCATACCTGGGGCGGGGGCTGGCCGAGGGGCTGCACCACGCGCACGAGCAGCGCGATGCCCAGGGGCAGCCGCTCAACCTGGTGCACCGCGACGTGAGCCCGCAGAACCTGCTGGTGTCGGTCGACGGGGCGGTGAAGCTCACCGACTTCGGCATCGCCAAGGCGCGCGACTCGTCTTCGGCGACCGCGCCGGGGTTCGTGCGGGGCAAGGCCGACTACTTCGCGCCCGAGCAGGCGCTGGGGCGGAAAATCGACCGGCGCACCGACGTGTTCGCGGCGGGCGTCACGCTGGTGCACGCCGCCACGTTGCAGTCGCCGTTTCGCAGGGAGAGCGGCAGCGCCACCGCACAGGCGGTCGTGACCGAGCCGACGCCAGACCTGCGCGCGCTGCGGCCCGAGCTGCCCGGGCCGCTGGTCGGCGCGCTCGAGCGGGCGCTCGAGAAAGACCCCGACCAGCGCTTCGCCACCGCGCGGGAGCTGCGCGACGCGCTGCCGCTGCCCTCGACCGACGCGGCGGCCGAGCTGGCCGCGCTGGTGGCCGAGCTGGTGCCCGAGGCGGTCAGGTCGCTCGAGCGCGGGTCGGCGCAGACGCTGGCCGCGGCGACCGGCACCGACGAGCTGGTCGAGGGTGGCGCGGCCGAGCCGACCACGGTCGAGCGGCCGGCGCGGCGCTCGCACTGGGCGTGGGTGGGGGCTGGCGCGGCGGCGCTGGCGGCGGTGGTGGTGGCGACGGCGCTGCTGCTCTTGAGCGCTCCCGTGGGAGGAGAACGGGGTGACGCGGTGAGCGCGCCGCCCCTTGCTCGAATCGCCCCTCACCCCAACCCTCTCCCGCGAGGGGAGAGGGGGCCTCTTCGGCTCCCCCGCCGGTTCCCGCTCCCGCTCCTGCTCCTCCGCCGGCTCCTTCTCCTTCGCCTCCCCGGCCGCCTGCGCCCGGCGGCACCGGCTGGCTCACCATCGATGCGACGCCTTGGGCGCACGTCAAAATCGACGGCAAGAGCGTCGGCGAGACGCCCATCGCCAGCTACCCGGTGCCGGCGGGCACGCTCACCGTCGAGCTGGAGAGCCCCACCACGCACAAGTCGGCCCGGCGGCAGGTGCGCGTCGATCGCGGCCGTCGCGAGACGCTGAAAGTAGACCTGCGCTGATGGCCCCCAAGAAGAGCGAAGCGCAGCGCTCGACCGAGGCCATCACCGACCTCGGCGGCGAGGCGGTGGGCACGGTGGTGCTCGAGGCCATCGACGGGCCGGGGGCGGGGCTGCGCGTCGAGCTGCCCCGGGGCACCGCCACGCTGGGCAGCGACCCCTCGTGCGACGTGGTGCTCGAAGACCCGGCGGTCTCGCGCAAGCACGCGCGCCTCGAGCAGCTGGTCGGCGCGGTGCGGGTGCGCGACCTCGAGAGCCGCAACGGCACCTTCTACCTGGGGGCGCGGCTCGACGAGGCGCGGGTGCCGCTCGGCGCCACGGTGCGGGTGGGGCGCACCACGGTGCGATTTCTCTCCGCGGGGAAGCAGGCGGCAGCGCCGCTCAGCGACCGCACCGAGCTGGGCGGGCTCATCGGCAGCTCGGCGGCGATGCGCCAGCTCTTCGCCCGCATCGAGCGCCTCGCCCCCACCGACTCGACGGTGCTGATTCGCGGCGAGACCGGGGTGGGCAAAGAGAGCGTGGCGCGCGCGCTGCATGCGTTGTCGGGCCGCGCGGGCGGCCCGTGGGTGGTGTTCGACTGCGCCGCAGTGAGTGCCGAGCTGATGGAGAGCCAGCTGTTCGGCCACGCCCAGGGCGCGTTCACCGGAGCCGACCGCGCGCGGCGCGGCGCGCTCGAGGCGGCCGAGGGCGGCACCTTCTTTCTCGACGAAATCGGCGACCTGCCGCTGCGGCTGCAGCCGCTGCTGCTCCGCGTGCTCGAGGCGCGCGAGCTCAAGCGGCTGGGCGAGACGCACTACCGCAAGGTCTCGGTGCGGGTGCTGGCGGCCACGCACCAGAACCTGGAGAAGGAAGTCGAGGCCGGCCGCTTTCGCCGCGACCTCTTGCACCGCCTCGGGCTGACCTTGAGCGTGCCCGCGCTGCGCGAGCGCCGCGACGACATCGCCCCGCTGGCCGAGCGCTTCGCGCGGGAGCTGGGCGGGGTCGACCTGAAGCTCTCGGCCGACACGCTGGTGGCGCTGCAGTGCCACGACTGGCCGGGCAACGTGCGCGAGCTGCGCAACGCGGTCGACCGCATCGCCCACTTCGGCGCGCTCGAGCCGTCACCCCCGCGCCGGGCGCCGAGAGAGAAGACCTTTCTCGAGGCGCGCGACGAGCTGATGCGCTCGTTCGAGCACGACTACCTCACCGCGCTGCTGAAGAAACACCGGGGCAACGTCTCGGCGGTGGCGCGCGAGTCGAAGCTCTCACGCTCGCAGCTGTACCGGCTGCTGCGCACGCACGGCCTGGTTCAGGGCTGACGGTCTTTCTCGGTCGGGTCGAGCCCCGAGTCGTCGAACATGTGCCGCATGTTCAGCCACCAGATGCTGACCAGCACCACCAGAATGCCGATCAGCACGATGTGAGAGGTCGGCAACACCACGGCGAGGAGCATGACCGGCAACATACTGCCGCTTCAGGGGCTCTCTTCTGGCTTCTCGCCCTTCTGAATGAAGCCGTACTTCTCGAGCTTGTAATAGAGGGCCGAGGTCTTGATGCCCAGCAGGCGGGCGGTCTCGGTCTTCACCTTGTTCGCCTTCTCGTAGGCGCGCTCGATGAGCTGGCGCTCGAGGTCTTCGAGAATGTCGGGCAGCGGGCGGTCGCCGTGGGGAATCGGCAGCGCGCCCTTGGCGTGCGCGTCGCGCGCGGCCGGCCCGTGCAGAAACGCGGGCAGGTCTTTCTCCATCAGCTCGTTGCCCTCGGCGAACACCAGCGACTGCTCGATGGCGTTCTCGAGCTCGCGCACGTTGCCCGGCCAGGCGTAGCGGCACAGCGCCGAGATGGCGTCGGGGGTCACCGAGCGCACCTTGGCGTTGATGCGCGGCGCGTGCTTGGCGACGAAGTGGCGCGCCAGCGGGCCGATGTCTTCGGGCCGCTCGCGCAGCGCGGGCAGGTTCAGCGGCACGATGTGCAGGCGGTAGTAGAGGTCTTCGCGGAAGCGGCCGGCGGCGACCTCGGCCTTGAGGTCGCGGTGGGTGGCCGAGACCACCCGCACGTCGACCTTGAGCGTCTCTTCACCGCCCACGCGCTGAATCTCGTGCTCCTGCAGCACGCGCAAGAGCTTGGTCTGCACGGTGGGGCTGATTTCGCCGATCTCGTCGAGGAACAGGGTGCCCCCGTCGGCCAGCTCGAAGCGGCCCAGCTTGCGCTTCACCGCGCCGGTGAACGAGCCGCGCTCGTGCCCGAACAGCTCGCTCTCGAGCAGGGTCTCGGCCAGCGCCGCGCAGTGGGTGACCACGAACGGCCCCTTCGCGCGCGGAGACTGCTCGTGCACCATGCGCGCGACCAGCTCTTTGCCGGTGCCCGACTCCCCGTGAATGATGACCACGGCTTCGCTGGCGGCGGCCTTTCTCACCTGGGCGAGCAGCTTCTGAATCGGCTCGCTGTCTCCCACGATGGTGTTGCCGCGCGCGACGCTCAGGTCGCGCTCGAGCACCTCGTTGTGCGCAGAGAGCCGCACCACCTGCGCCCGCGCCTTCGACAGCTCGAGCAGGCCTTCGACCTTGGCGCGCAGCTCTTCGGGGGGAAAGGGCTTGGTGATGAAGTTCGCCGCGCCGGCCTGCATCGCCTGCACCGCGGTCTCGATGGTGCCGAAGGCGGTGACCACCATCACCACCACCTTGTCGTCCCAGGCCTTGAGCTGGCGCACCACCTCGATGCCGTCGAGGCCCTCCATCTTCAGGTCGGTGACGCACACGTCGAAGGGAGACTTCTTGTACGCGGCGACCGCATCCGCGCCGGTGCGAAAGGCGTGTACGTCGTGACCGTTCTTCTTCAGGGTCACCGCCATGCCTTCACGCATCGTGTCGTTGTCGTCGACGACCAGCACCCGAGCCATGGGGGCGGGTCGTAACACAAGAATCGGCCGCCCTCTGATACGCCGTGCCGCCTCGGCGCGGGTGGGCTGGCCGCCCGTGCTGCCGAGACCAGAGGTAGAAGCCAACGCATGCTCGACCTCGACCTCAACAGCCACGTCCCTACCGACGGCAAAGAGCGCGCAGACACGGCGGCGATGTGCGTCTACGCCGCGACGCTCGCCGAGCCGCTCTCGCGCAAGCAGCACCCCGCGCACTTCACCGGCAGCGCGGTGGTGCTGTCTCCCGATGGCCAGCGCGTCTGCATGATTCTGCACGGCAAGCTGCACCGTTGGCTGCAGCCGGGGGGGCACGCCGAGGCGGTCGACGGCGGAGACCTCACCGCCACCGCGCTGCGCGAGGCGCGGGAAGAGACCGGGCTCGAGGTCGCGCTGCACCCGACCGCGGCCCGCCCGTTCGACGTCGACGCGCACGTGATTCCCGCCAAGGGTGACGAGCCGAAGCACACGCACCTCGACGTGCGCTTCGCGGTGGTGGCGAAGAACCCCGACGCGCTGAAGCACGACCCCGACGAGTCGAGCGGCTCGAAGTGGCTCGGCTTCGACGAGGCGATTGCGCTCGCCGACGACCCGTCGCTGAAGCGGCTGCTGACGAAAGCCAGGGCGCTCGGGGCGGCTACCGCTCAGGGTGACGCTCAGAATCAGAGGGTGCAAATCTCTCGAGAGCGGTCAGGGTGAGCGGAGTCGAACCCTGCTGTCGCTCGCCGAAGGCTGTGCAGCACAAACTCCATCGTATTGCTGCGCGGCGCTCTACTGCTTGAAGCATGGCGTTCGCGTAAGGGGGTGCCTTCGACCTGGAGTGCACCCGTTCGACTTCGGCCTTCGGCCTTCGCTCAGGGTGCGCGGTTCAGCGGCAGCGCGATGCGGAACACGGTGCGGCCGGGGCGCGACTCGACGGTGAGGGTGCCGCGGTGGGCCTCGAGCAGCTTGCGCGCGAGGGGGAGCCCCAGGCCGGTGCCCTTCTCACGCGTGGTAAAGAAGGGCTCGAAGATGTGCGGCAGCGCGTCGGCGGGTATGCCCGGCCCCTCGTCCTCGACCTCGACCAGGTAGCGGCCGCCATCTCTTCGCCCCGCGAGCTTCACGGTCTGGCCGCGGGTCGACACCTGCACGGCGTTCTTCACCAGGTTCACCAGCGCCGAGGTGAGCAGCGACACGTCGCCCTCGAGCGGGGCCGGCTCGGCGGTGGCGCTCAGGCGCACCCCCTTGCCCTGCGCTTCGGCCGAGAGCAGCTCGGCGGCCTGGTCGACCCACGCCCCGGGCTCGAACGACAACCGGTTCAGCTTCTGCTCGCGGGCGAAGGTGAGAAAGTCTTCGACGATGCGCTTGAGGTAGTCGAGCTCGCGTTGAATGCGCTGCACGTGGCCGAACGCCTCGTGGCCCTTGAGGTCCTCCGCCAGCAGCCCGGCGAACAGCTCGATGCCGCCGAGCGGGTTCTTCACCTCGTGAGCGACTCCGCCGAGCATCATCTTGAGCTGCCGGTCCCGGCTCTCGAGGCCCTGGCGCATCGCCTCGAGCTCGCGCGAGAGAATGCCGATCTCGACCGTCGGCTCGGGCTCGACCCGGGTCTGCAGGTCGCCCTTGCCGATGCGCAGCGCGCTCTGCACCAGCCGCTCGAGCGGCCGGGCCAGCGCGCGGCCGAACAGCACCGCAGCGAGCGCCAGCACCAGCAGCGTCGCGGCGAGCAGCGCGGCGTAGGCGCGGAAGATGTTGGTGAGCGGCCCGAAGAACTCGGCCGAGCCCTCGACGGCCACCGCGCCGATGACCTGGTTGTCGAGCCGCAGCGGCGCGTAGCCGGTCTTGTAGAGGCGGCCGTCGTTGCCCTCGAACAGCACCTGCGAGTGGGCGCGCTCGCCCGCCTCGAGCACGCGGCCGAGCTCGAAGCGGTCGCGGGCCAGGTCGGGGAACTGCGCGCCGATGGGCAGCGAGCCGCCCGAGTCGAGCAGCACCCGGCCGTCGCTGGCGAAGGCCACCAGGCGCCGCGCTCGGGTCGCGGTGCGCTCGGCCTCGAGCTGCCGCGAGAGCGAGCGGAAGGTGCGGCTGCCTTCGCCCTCGGCGTCTTCGGGGGTGAGCGCGAGCAGGCGCTCGGCCGAGAGCTGGGCGGCCACCGCCGCAGCGAGCGCCGAGAGCGACGTGCCGAGCTCTTCTTCGAGCACGTTGCGCGACGAGCGGTAGCCGACGAACCCCGCCAGGGTGAGCAGCAGCAGGGTGGGGAGCAGGAACGCAGCGAGCAGCCGGGCACGCAGCGTCACGGGTCAGCTCCTCGAGCGGGTGGCCTCGCGCTGCGCGCAGATCTCGTTGATCAGCGCCATCGACTCGTCGTCGAAGTTGACGAACTCGATGCCCATGCCGGCGACGCGGTCTTTGACGCCCGGCGGGTTCTTGCGAACGACCTTGCCCATGCCTTCGATGAGGCGGCTGCCGTCTTTGAGCGAGAACTGCAGGTACACCATCGAGCCCTCTTCGAGCGGCGTGTCGGTGCGAATGAAAATGCCGCCGGGCGAGATGTTCAACGAGTACTCGGCGAGGAAGTCGTCGAAGCTGTTGAAGCGGTACTGCACCAGCAGGCTCAGGGGGGTGCGTGGGTGCCGGCGCCTCTCTGCGCCACCGCCCTGCTCGTCGTCGCTCATCTGGCGCGGCAGCGTAGTGGCTTCCGTCACGGTACGCACGAAGAGCGACAGCACGTCGAAGAACCGCACCGCGCCGCCCAGGTACCGCTCGCCGCGGCCCTTTCGACTGCGCGCTGCGCTCAGCGCTCGGGGTGACGGCTCAGGCGGGAATCGCGACCACCACGGCGGTGGTGTTGTGCCAGCCGTCGGTCGAGTTCTTGTAGTCGGCGATCTCACCGTAGGTGAGAAACCCGGCGATCGGCACCGCGCCGAACTCGGCGCGAATCGCGGCGATCTCCTGCGAGAAGTTGTCTTTGAGAATCATGCCGCGGCAGATGCAGTCGAAGAGCAGCACCCCCGCCGGCTTCGCGAACGCGAGGTTGTCGCGCGCCTCTTTCGCCGCGTCGCGCGCCGCGCTCACCATCGGAGCGACCTCGCCGTCGAGAATGCAGACGGTCGAGCCCTGGCCGACGTTGGCCGCGCAGCTCAGCGAGCCGTCGCTGCCCACCGAGAGCGGCGCCCGCGCGCGCACGATCTCGTCGCCCAGGTACACCCCCAGCTCGTTGCCGATGAGGTACGGGCCGGCGGTCGCCGCGGTGAGCGACACCCCGCGCGACTTCGCGTGCTCTCGGTACACGTCGAACGCCGGCCGCCCGTCGAGCTCGTAGATGACGTTCTGGCGCGCGCGCGTCACCCGCATGCGGCTCGAGGTGGGGCGCAGGCCGTGGCCGATGCCGACTCCCCAGGGAGACCTGCCGAACACGTGAAGCGCCGCCGCGGTGTCGGGGCCGACCTTCTGGCCGTCTCCCACCAGGGTCTGGCTGAACGCGCCCTCGTCGCCCGCAGCGCCGCCGACCACCTGCTGCGCCGCGCGCGTCGATTTGATCAGCTCGCGCACCAGCTGGTCGCCGCTGCCGGCCAGGCCGTCGACCAGCACCACGGTGGTCGAGTAGGGCAGCCCGGCCTTCTTGGCCGCGCCCATCGCGTCGCCGAACCCGCGGGTCACCATGCTGGCGACGGTCGACGGGTCAGACTTCACGCCCGAGGCGATGCCGCTCTGGTGTTGCAGCTGGTCTGCCGCCACCAGCAGCGTCGCCACGCCGTGATGCACCAGGCCCCGCTCGGTGATTTCGCCGGCGGTGGTACAGCCGATGAAGTCGGTGCCGGGGCTCACCTCGCGCGCGGTGCGCAGGCAGGTGCCGAGGTCGTGCCTGGGCGACGCGAACACGAAGCCGAACGACGCCGCGCCGCCCAGCTGCTGGGCTGCTTCGCCCACCGCTGCGCGCGCGGCGGTAGACGAATCGACTTCGGTCGAAAGACCGCTCGCAGCTCGGGTCGGCATGTGGGTTTCCCTTCGGAAAAGAGCCCGCGGAGCCTAGCTGACGGGGTGTGCGCACGCAGAATTTGCGCGTGGCGCCGTGTGCTTATCAGTCCCTACCCACCCCCCTTCGGGGTGCAATTGACCCGAGCTCGGCCCGCGTAAGCGGGCCTGCCGCTGGGGCGTAGGGGTGGATCGGCGTTCGCACTGGTGAGGGGCACCGTGATGCGCCTCCTCTTCGTCGACGATGAGCCGGTGATGCTGAGCGCAATGCGTGCGCGCCTGCGCCGCCATCGCGAGGGGTGGTCGATGCGCTTCGTCGAGAGCGGGCCCGCCGCGCTCGAGGCGCTCGAGCAAGAGCCCGCCGACGTGGTGGTGAGCGACCAGAACATGCCGGGCATGCTCGGCACCCAGCTGCTCGAGCAGGTGCGAAGGCGCTGCCCCCAGGCGCTGCGGGTGCTGCTGTCGGGTCACAGCGAGGGCGCGGCGCTGCACGACGGCCTGCGGGTGGCCCACCAGTTCATCGCCAAGCCCTGCAGCCTCGACGAGCTCACCGTGGCGGTGAAGCACCTCTACGGGCTGCGCGAGAGCTTCGACAACCCCGACATGCAGCGGGTGATTCACGCCGTCGACGAGCTGCCGACGCCCAACGCGGTGTTTCAGGAGCTCGACCGGGCGCTCTCTGACCCCGAGGTCGATGCGCGGGTGGTGGCGACCATCGCCGAGCGCGACCCCGGGCTCTCGCTGCAGCTGCTGAAGCTCGCCAACTCGGCGTTCTACGCCATGCCTCCGGTGGCGCAGGTGGTGAAGGCGGTGCAGCGCCTGGGGCTGGCGATGGTCAAGGCGGCGGCGACCTACGCGCAGCTGAGCGGAGCGGTCGAGCAGTCGCTCTCGGGCTGCCGCACGCGCGTCGAGCTGATGCAGCAGCGGTCGCTGACGGTCGCGAACGTCGCCCGGCGGCTCTTGCCGGGTGAGGCGGGTCAGCAGGCGTACCTGGCGGGGCTGCTGCACGACGTGGGCGGCCTGGTGCTGCTGGCGTCGCTGCCCGAGCACCGCGAGGTGCTCTTTCAAGGCGACCCGTGGCCGTTCGTGCGCGCGGGGCGCGAGCGCGCGCTGCTCGGCTTCACCCACGCCGAGGTGGGCGCATACCTGCTCGGCACCTGGGGGCAGCCCTCGGCGCTGGTGCACGGCGTCGCGCAGCAGCACGCGCCCACCCTCGGCGAAGACAAGGCCTTCGACATCGCCGGCGCGGTGCACGTCGCGCAGCGGCTGGCGATGGAGCACGCCGCCCAGGCCGGCCAGTGCAGCGAGCGCGCCCCCTTCGACGTCGCGTACCTCACCGCGTGCGGCAAGTCGCTGCCCGCCCTCACCGAGCTCGCCTTCGGGCGGGAAAAACAATGACCGAGCTGGCCCGCATTCTCTGTGTCGACGACGAACCCGCGGTGCTCGAGGGCCTCGAGCTGCACCTGCGGCGCAAGTTCACGCTCACCACCGCGACCAGCGGCGCCGAGGCGCTCGAGAAGATGAAGGGGCTGCCGCCGTTCGCCGCCATCGTCAGCGACATGCGCATGCCCGGCATGAGCGGCGCCGAGTTCTTGAAGGCGGCGCGGGCGAGCGCTCCCGACACGGTGCGGCTGTTGCTCACCGGTCACGCCGACGTGCCCTCGGCGGTGAGCGCGGTGAACGATGGGCAGATTTTCCGCTTTCTCACCAAGCCGTGCTCGCCGCCCCAGCTGATGCTGGCGGTGGAGACCGCGGTGCACCACCACCGGCTCATCACTGCCGAGCGCGAGCTGCTCGAGAAGACGCTGCGCGGCACCGTGAAGATGGTGGCCGACGTGCTGGCGCTCGCCAACCCGCTCGCCTTCGGCAAGGTGACGCGGGCCAAGGCGCTGGTCGAGGTGCTGCTCAAAGACGTCGCCCCCGACGAGGTGTGGAAGGCCGACGTGGCCTGCCTGTTCACGCACCTCGGCGCGGTGAACCTGCCCCATTCGACCCTCGAGCGCTGGTACCGGGGCGAGACGCTCGAGCCGGGAGAGAAGGCCGAGGTCGACAAGCTGCCGCAGCAGGCCGAGGCGCTGCTGGCGCACATTCCCCGGCTCGAGGGGGTGCGCGAGCTGGTGGCCTCGGTGGCGCGAGGCGACCCGCCGCAGCGTGCTCCGATGGGGGCGCGGGCGGTGCGGCTGGCGTACGACTTCGACGCGCTGTGCTCGAAGGGCGACGCTCCGGCGATGGCGTTCGAGACCCTGAAGCTGCACGCGGCGAGCTACGACTCGGCGCTGCTCGCCGCCCTGGGCAAGCACCTCGACGCGAGCCACGGCCCCAAGGTGCGCGAGGTGACGCTGCGCGAGGTGCGCGCCGGCATGGTGTTGACCGAAGACCTGAAGACGAAGAACGGCGTGCTGCTGGTGCCGCGGGGCTTCGAGGTGACCGCGGCGCTGCAGGCGCGCTTCTCGTCGATGGCCGAAGGCGCGGTGAAAGAACCGATTCGGGTGAGCATCAAATGAGGTTGACGGCGCTGCTGCTGGTGGCCGCCTCGTGCAGCGAGGCCCCCGGGCCCGAGGCCGAGCCCGGGCCACGGCGCCAGCTGCTGCGCCGCCGCCCCGAGGCGCCGCGCGTGGCGGTGAGCGCCGAGCAGCTGCCGCCCCGGGTGATGCGCCGCTACAAGGCGCTCTCGGTGCCCGAGCCGGTGAAGAACACCGCGCTGGTGGCGCTGGGGCGCCTGCTCTACTTCGAGCCGCGGCTGTCGGCCGACGGCAAGGTGAGCTGCGACAGCTGCCACCCGCTCGACGACTACGGCGCGACCCACGACGCGACCTCGACCGGCGTCGAGGGCAAGCACGGCCGGCGCAACGCGCCCACCACGTACAACGCGGCGAAGCACTTTCGCCAGTTCTGGGACGGGCGGGCCGCGACGGTGGAAGAGCAGGTGGCCGGCCCGCTGTTCAACCCGGGGGAGATGGGGCTCAAAGACGCCGCTCACCTGGTGGCGGCGCTGAAGGCGCTACCCGGCTATGCGGCGCCCTTCGCGGCGGCGTTTCCCGACGTGCGCGAGCCGGTGAGCCTTCAGCACGTGGAGCTCGCCATCGGAGCGTTCGAGCGCGGCCTGGTCACCCCGGCCCGGTGGGACCGCTACCTCGCCGGCGACGCAGCGGCGCTGACCGCGCTCGAGAAGCAGGGCGCGCGCGACTTCGCCAACCTGGGGTGCGTGGTGTGCCACGCGGGCGAGCTGCTGGGCGGCTCGATGTACGAGCGGCTCGGGGCGGTGAACCCGTGGCCGAGCGCGAACGACCGCGGCCGCGCCGAGCTGACCGAAGACCCCGGCGACGAGGGCATGTTCAAGGTGCCCAGCCTGCGCAACGTGAGCCACACCGCGCCGTACTTTCACGACGGCTCGGCGGCGACGCTGCCCGAGGCGGTGCGGCTGATGGCCCACCACCAGCTGGGGGTCGAGCTGAGCGAGCGCGAGGTCGGCTCACTGGTCGCCTGGCTGGGCACGCTGTCGGGCGAGGTGCCGGCCGAGTACGTGAGGCGGCCCGAGCTGCCGGCGGGGAACCTCAGATGAGCCTGCGCCTCAAGCTCTCGATGGCGATCGCCGTCATCTGCCTCTTCACCGTGGGCACGGTGGTCGCCGTGCGCACGGTGACGCACCGTCACGAGGCCGAGGCCGAGCTCCAGCGCAAGGCCGAGGTCTACGCCCAGCTGCTGGGGCGGCAGCTCGAAGAGGCGGTGGCGTACGACGACCTCACCACCGTTCGCGAGGTGCTCGAGTCGGCAGGCAGCGACCCCGACGTGACGGAGATCGCGCTGTACGACGACGACGGGCGGCTCATCGAAGGCTCTGACCCGCGGCCCGAGCCGTGGGGCGGGGTGCCCCGAGTGGTCGCGTCGCGCTGGTCGAAGGAGGCGGTGGTGATCGCCGCGCCGGTCGCGAGCCACCAGGGGCCGCGCGCGGTGCTGTACCTGAGCCTGAGCACCGAGCGCACCCGGCACCAGCTGCTGCGCGCGCTGTGGGTGAGCTGCGCGGTGAGCTTCGCCTTGATGGCGCTGGCCATCGCCGCGGGGTGGCTGTTCGCGGGCGTGGCGGTGCGGCGGCTGCAGTGGGTGGCCACCGCCGCCGACCGCGTCGCCGCCGGGGACCTGGCCATCGAGCCGCTCGCGCCGGGCGCCGCCGACGAGGTGGGCCGGCTGACCGCCGGCTTCAACGTGATGCTGAACCGCATTCGCACCGAGCAGGAGCGCCTGGCCGAGCTGGTGGAGGCGCGCACCACCGAGCTGAAGGCGAGCCACGAGCAGCTCAAGCAGATCGCCGAGACCACCCGCGCGATACCGTTCGAGTACGACCTGGCCCACCACCGCTTCACCTACGTGGGGCCGCAGTGCGCGCAGGTGACCGGCCACCCGGCCTCTGACTGGCTCGCCGCCGGGTTTCTCGATCGCACCATGGCGGCCGGGGAGTACGCGCTGGCGCTGGCCGACGTGCGCGCGCAGCTGGTGCGCGGCCCCCAGTACGACACCGAGTTCCGCCTGCGCGCGGTCGACGGCCGCTGGGTGTACCTGCGCACCCTCGCCACGGCGGTCGACGACGTGGGGCGAGGCATGCTGCTCGACGTCACCGAGCGCAAGCAGCTCGAGAGTGAGCTGCAGTCGGCGCAGCGGCTCGAGTCGGTGGGGCGGCTGGCGGCGGGCATCGCCCACGAGATCAACACCCCGGTGCAGTTCAGCAACGACAGCGTCATCTTTGCGAAGGAAGCGTGGGTCGAGCTGGTGGGCCTGCTCGACGAGTACCGCCAGGGCCGCCCGGCGCTGGAAGCGCGCGAGCAGGCCATCGACCTCGAGTACCTGCGCGAGAACGTGCCGCGCTCGCTCGACCGCGCGGTCGACGGGCTTCACCGCATCGCCGAGATCGTGCGCTCGATGAAGGCGTTCGCGCAGGCCGAGCAGGTCGAGATGACCTCGTACGACGTGCGCGAGGGCCTGAGCACCACCCTGACCATCGCCAAGAACGAGTACAAGTACGTCGCCGACGTTCAGACCCGCTTCGATGAGGTGAGCCCGGTGCTGGCGCGCCCCGGCGAGCTGAACCAGGTGTGGCTGTCGCTGCTGACCAACGCGGCGCAGGCGATTACCGAGCGCGGCGGCCGGGGCACCATCACGGTGGCTTGCGAGGCGCGGGCCGACGCGGTGGTGGTCTCCATCGCGGACACCGGCTGCGGAATTCCCGATGGGGTGAGGGGCAGGGTGTTCGACCCGTTCTTCACTACCCGCGCGGTCGGCAAGGGCAAGGGGCAGAGCCTGGCGATGGCGCGGGCGGTGGTGCAGCGGCACGGCGGGGCCATCTCGTTCGAGTCGAAGGTCGGTGAGGGCACCACGTTCGTGGTCACCCTGCCGGCCGAGGGCAGCGCGCTGGAAAGGGTGGCCTGACGCGATGAAACGGGTGCTCTTCGTGGACGACGAACAGGCGGTGCTGGAGGGGCTGAAGAACCAGCTGCGCAAGCACCGGCGCGAGTGGGAGATGGTGTTCGTCACCAGCGGCCGCGACGCGCTGGCGCAGCTCGAGCGCGGGCCGTTCGACGTGCTCATCTCGGACATGCGCATGCCCGAGCTCGACGGCGCCGAGCTGCTGGCGCTGGTGAAGGTGCGGTGGCCGCAGACGGCCTGCTACGTGCTGTCGGGGTACGCCGACCCCGAGGCGCGGCGGCGGGCGATGGCGGTGGCGCGGGCGTACTTCGCCAAGCCGTGTGAAATCGAGAAGCTCGAAGCGGCGATCGAGGGCCGGCCATGAGCGTCATCTCGGCAGGCCTCGATGCGCTGATTCACCCGCGGCTGCGCGCCGCCGCGTCGACCGAAGAGCTGCGCAGCCTGCGGTTGATCGGCGGCTTCTCGGCGGTGCTGGTGAGCCAGTTGGCGTTGTTCATACTGGCGCTGCATCCGCTGCCTCTCTCGTCGGTGGTGGCGTGCACGCTGCTGGGGCTGACCATGGTCGCGGTGCTGGTGCGGCTGAAGGTCCAGGGCACCGCGCGCGGGGCGCCCACCGTGCTGTGGCTGAGCCTGCTGCTCATCTACGCCTGGTCGTCGGTGCACCGGGACGCGCAGTGGTCGTTCATGGGGCCGATGCTGGTCGCGGTGGTGCTGCTGGCGATGTACCTGGCGGGGCCCCGGGCCGCGCTGGTGGCGTTCGCCGGTGAGCTGGTGGTGTTGGGGGTGGTGGTGTGGGTGCACCAGAGCGGGCGCGCGCTGCCGGCCCTGCTGCCCGATGACCAGGTGCTGCCGGCCACCGCCGCCAACGCGGTGCTGAGCCTGGCGGCGACCACCTTTCTGGCCTGGCTCAACCACAGCTCGCGGCAGCAGGCGTATCAAGAGCTGGCGCTGCTGCTCGAGCGGGTGAAGGCGAGCGAAGCGGCGCGTGAGCGGGCCGAGGCCGAGCTGCGGCTGGCGCAGAAGCTCGAAGCGGTGGGGCGGCTGGCGGCAGGGGTGGCGCACGAAATCAACACCCCGGTGCAGTACGTCGCCGACAGCGTGGGGTTCGTGACCGACTCGTTCGGCGACCTGGCGGCGATGCTGAAGCAGTATCAAGCGTTCGAAGCGGCGGCGCAGGGGCGCGTCGAGCCGGGTGCGCTCGCGGCGCTGAAGCAGGCGCGCGACCAGTATGACGTCGACTACGCGCTCGAGGAGGGCCCGCTGGCGCTGCGCAGCGCGAAAGAGGGGCTCAAGCGCATCACCCAGATTGTCCGCTCGATGCGCGACTTCGCGCACCCGGACGCGCAGAAGCCCGAAGAAGTCGACCTGAACCGGGCCATCGAGAGCACCCTCACCATCGCGGCGGGAGAGTACAAGTACGTGGCGGCGCTGGAGACGAAGCTGCAGCCCCTGCCGCCGGTGCGCTGCCTGATCGGCGAGCTCAACCAGGTGATTCTCAACCTGGTGGTGAACGCGTCGCACGCCATCGCCGACAAGTACCGGAGCAGCCAGGGCCGGGGCACCCTCACGGTGAAGACCTGGGCCGAGCCCGACGCGGTGGTCATCGCGGTGGGCGACGACGGGTGCGGTATTCCCCTCGAGGTGCAGCCGCGCATCTTCGACCCGTTCTTCACCACCAAAGAGCTGGGCCGCGGCACCGGGCAGGGCCTTTCAATCGCGCGGGCGGTGGTGGTGAACCGCCACGGCGGGACGATTACGTTCGAGACGCGGCCCGGTGAGGGCACCACGTTCTTCGTGCGGCTGCCGGTGGCGAAGAAGGCCGTCGAGCAGGCGGCGTTGGCGTCAGAGGTGCGGTGAAGTTGCGGTGGGGCCCACTCCCAAAGGGTGCGCTCAGAGCGCACCAGCTGCCGTTCGACCGCAGCGCGCCAGCGTGAAGCCAGCAGAGCCCTACGACCTCAGCGCCCGCTCATCTCCACCGCGCTCGTCGCCCTCGACGGCAACCGCTTCCTCGTCGAGCTGAAACTGATCGACCAGGCTCGCCAGCCGCTGCGCCTGCTCGGCCAGCACCTGCGCCGCCCGCGACGACTGCTGCGACGCATCGGCATTCGACTGCGTCACCTGGTTCAGCTCGGTCACCTGCCGGCTCACCCGCGCCAGCGCGTCGACCTGCGTCGCGCTCTGCTGCGCGATGCCCTGCACGTGCTCGCGCACCCGGCCCACTGCGCTCAAGATGTCGATCAGGTTCTTGCCCACCAGCCCCGAGGTGGCCTCGCCCTCGCGGGCCAGCTCGACCGACTGGTGAATGAGCGCGCTGGTGCGCTGCGCCGCCTGCTTCGACCGCATCGCCAGGTTGCGCACCTCGTCGGCCACCACCGCGAAGCCGCGCCCCACCTCGCCCGCGCGGGCGGCCTCGACCGCGGCGTTGAGCGCGAGCAGGTTGGTCTGAAAGGCGATCTCGTTGATGTCGCGAATGATCTCGACCGTGTTCTCGGAGCTCTGGCGAATGCGCTCGATGGTGGCGGCCATCTTCTGCATCGAGCTCGAGCCGACCTGCGAGGCCTGGTCGGCCTGGCTCGCCGAGGCCTCGGCCGAGCGGGCGCTCTGGGTGTTGAGGCCGGTGGCGCGCTCGAGCCCCGAGACCAGGCCTACCGCCTCGCGCAGCGCGTTGGCCTGGCGCGAAGCGCCCTCGGCCACCGACTGGCTGGTGCGGGCGATCTGCCCGGCCGACGAGGTCACCGAGCTGGCCGAGAGCGCCACGTTCTCGACCGAGTCGTTGAGCGTGCCCATCGCCTGGTTGAGCGCGCGCTGCATCTGCGCGTAGGCGCCCGAGTACTGTCCCGAGACGCGCGCGGTGAGGTCGCCCGAGGCGAGCTGGTCGAGCACCCGCGACACCTCGCGAATCGGCTCGGCGATGCTGTCGAGCATGGTGTTGGTCTGGTCGGCCAGCGCGCGGTAGGCGCCGAACAGGCGGGTGGTCGAGCTGCGCTGGTTCAGCGAGCCCTCGCTGGCCGCCTTCACCAGCGCCTTCTGCTCTTCGAGCACGGTGTTGATCATCTGCACCGCGCGCTGCAGGTTCTGCGACACCACGTCGTGGCTCGAGCGCGGTGCCACGTCGACGCTCAGGTCGCCGCGCGAGATGCCCTCGGCGGCGGCGGCGACTCCCGAGAGGTAGTCGATCGACCTGCGGAACGAGGCGGCGAGCTGGGCCACCTCGTTGCGCGAGGTGTGGGCGTGTGCGCCCTCTTGCCCCAGGGCGGCCTCGGCTCCGGCGAGGTTGCCCTGGGCCACCAGCTCGGCGACCTTCGACATGCGGTCGATGGGGCGCACGAACAGGCGCGCCAGCCACAGCCCGGCGAGCGCGCCGCCGAACACCAGCAGGGCCGAGAGCCCGAGCACGGTGATCAGGTTGCGCTCCAGGTCGATTTCGACGACGCGTGTAGAAAGACCCAGCTCGAGCCACCCGCGCGCGCCGCCCTTGGTCGTCAATGGCTCGACGATGTGCAGCATCTGCGCGTCGCGCCAGGTCGAGGGGTGGGTGCCCAGGTGCTCGGGGCCGGTGTGCGAGGCGGTCTCGTTCCACCCCGCGAGCACCGAGCCGTCGCTCTTGCGCACCAGCGCGTACGCCATCTCGGGGGCGTTCGCGAGGCTGCTCATCAGCTCGAGCGTGATGTCGCGGTCGCCGAACTCGAGGCCCACCGCCGCCGGCTGTGCGAGCGCGGCCGCCACGGTGACGGCGCGGTGCTCGAGGCCGCCGTACGCCAGCGCATCGAGCCGCGGCGGCAGGAACACCATCAGCGCGCCGCCGGCGGTCGCCATCAGCGCGGCGATCATCGACACCAGCTGTACTTTGAGCGACTGCTCGCCGAAGGCCCGCCAGGTGCGGCGCATGGAGAGCGGGCTTCAAGATGCAGGCCAGCCCGAGCGTCAGCGCGTTGACGCCGCCGCCCTGGCACATGGTGTGAAGCAGTCTCGAGCGTGGCGCGCAAGCTGCGGTGGCTGACTCCGCTGGTGCTCGGGCTGGCGCTCGGCTCGGCGCATGCCGAAGAGACGACCATGCCCGCGCCGCTGCAGGCGAGCCTGCTGGCGCGCGCGGCGATGTACGACAAGAACTTCGGCCGCCGCGCCGGTGAGCACGCCAAGATTCTGCTGATCAGCTCGGGCAGCCCCGCCTCGACCCAGTTCTTCGGGCAGCTCAAAGAGGCGCTGTCGGGCGAGAGCCTGGTGGGCGGCAAGAGCCACGACGAAGAGCTGGTGCCGTTCAGCGGCGCCGCCGCGCTCGCCGCGAAGGTGAAGAGCGATCACCCCGCGGTGGTGTTTCTCGGCCCCGGCCTGCAGGAGGCCGACGTGAAGGCGGTGGTCGCCGCGCTCTCGGGCCTCGACGTTCTCACCGCCAGCGCCAACCCGGCGTGGGTGGCTGCCGGCGTGTCGCTGGGCTTCGACCTGGTCTCGGGCAAGCCGCGGCTGTTGGTGAATTTGAAGCAGGCGCAGAAGCAATCGGTCGCGTTCGGTGCCGACTTTCTCCGTCTCGCCCAGGTGGTGGACCCATGAACGCGCTGCTGCTCGTCTGTCTCTCCACCCTGCTCGAGGCCCAGGTGTTCCCCGAGGCCGACCCCAGCGCGACCGGCGCCGACGAGGTCGATGCGGGCATGAGCGAGGCGGTGGCTCCGGTCGCGACGGTCGCTCCGGCGGCAGACGGCCCGGCGGTCGACGACCTCGAGGCGCTGCTGCAGCAGACGGTGGTGACCGGCGCGAGCAAGTCGGCGCAGGTGAGCTCGGTGGCGCCGGCGACGGTGACCGTCATCACCGCCGAGACGCTGAGCCAGTTCGGGGTGCACTCGCTCGACGAGGCGCTCAACTACCTCTCGCTGGGCATGGTGACGCAGAACCCGCTGCACTCGGTCGACATCGGCGCGCGCGGGGTGCTGCTCACCGGCGACTTCGGCAACCACGTGCTCTTGCTGCTGAACGGGCAGACGCTCAACGAGCAGTGGGACGGCACCGCCTACTTCGAGCGCGGCGCCGGGGTTCCCTGGGAGCTGGTCGACCACATCGAGGTCATCGTGGGCCCGGGCAGCGTGCTCTACGGCAGCAACGCGATGCTGGGCGTCATCAACGTGGTGACGAAGCGCGCGCGCGACTACGGCACCTTCGTGGGCACCGTCGACCTCTCGGGCTCTGCGCCGGTCGACGCGTACGACAACGTCGACCTCCGCCGGCTCGACCGCGGCGGCGGCAGCGTGAGGGTCGGGGTGGGCGGCGGGGCGCGCTTCAAGCTGATGGGCGAGGACGCCGAGGTGGTGGGCCAGCTCGAGTGGTACCGCAGCGCCGGGCCGCACTTCACCTTCGCGCCGCAGGCCTACGGAGACGACGCGGTGACCGGCGCGCCGAAGAGCTTCGGCCCGCGCGCGATGCCGGGAGTGTGGGGCGGGGTGGCGCAGAGCAGCTACGTCACCGACGTGCCGGCGGGGCACCTCAAGCTGGCCATCGGCAACTTCACCGCCGAGCTGCGCGCCGCGAGCTACTGGCGCTCGACGCCGTACATCAACGGGTTCAACCAGTTTCTCGGCGACTTCGACGACGGCCGCAGTGGAGAGCGCGACCGCTTCGTGAACCTCGACCTGCGCTACCGCCGCGAGGTGACCGCGTGGCTGGCCATCTCGGCCGACCTGTACGGAGCGCTCTACGACTTCCGCCAGGACATGTTCACCTCGGCCGCCGAAGACTGCGCCGAGGGGCAGTACGGCTGCCACCGGGTCGCCACCGGCGCCTCGAAGTGGGCGGGGCTGCAGGTCTCGGCCACCGCCGACTGGGCGTCGGACGGCCGGTGGGTGACGCTGCTCGGCGTCGACGGGCGCCTGCGCGACGTGGGCGGCTCGTACGAGTCGAGCACGCTGTCGGACCAGGGCGTGGTCGAGGTGAGCCGCTACGGCCAGCTCGAGCAGGTGCTGGGCGTGTACCTGCAGCAAGAGGCGCACCCGTGGCGCTGGCTGTCGCTCAACGCCGGTGCGCGCCTCGACATCGACAGCCGCTTCGGGGCCCGCCTCTCTCCCCGCGCCGCGGCCGCCGTTCACCTGCCGTGGAACGGGACCTTGAAGCTGCTGTACGCCGAGGCGTTTCGCGCGCCGACCGCGTACGAGCTCTATTACACCGACGGCGCGACCGAGATCGCCGCCGCGCACCTGAGGCCCGAGGCGGTGCGCTCGGGCGAGCTGTCGTACGAGCAGCGCTTCGGCCTGCAGCGGCTGATGGTGGGCGGCTTCGTGGCGCAGTGGAGCCAGATGGTGCTGCTCGAGCAGGCGACCGAAGGAGAGGTCGATGCCGCGCTCGCGGCGGGGCAGCTCAAGCCGGGCGCCACCGAGGCGCTCATCTACCGCAACGCCTCGGGCATCTTGAACGTGGGCGGCAACGTGGCGTTCGAGGGGGCGACGCTGTCGAACCACCTGCGCTACGGGGTGAACTTCACCGTGGCGCACACCGCGCGCACGCTGCACGACGGCACGTCTCAGCCGCTGACGGTCGCGCCGCAGGCGTTCGGCAACGCGCGGCTGCTCTACGACTTCGGCGAGGGGCGGCCCGCGGTGGGGCTGCTCGCGTTCTTCGCCGCGCCGCGCCCGGCCGACCGCGCGTTCGACGGCGAGTGGGCGAGCACGCCGATGGCGCCCGCGCAGCTCGACCTCAAGCTCACGGTGAGCGGCCCGCTGCCCTGGCCCGTGCTCTCGTACCGGGTGAGCGCGACCTACGCGTTCGGAGCGCGGTCTCCGTACGTGGTCGGCCCGCTGCAAGACGCGCGGCCCGACTACACGATGCCGCAGCTCGCGCCGGTCGACCGGCTGCAGCTCGGCGTGCAGCTCATCGCGCGCTGGCCTTGAGGGCGAGAGGGCACTGCGGGGGGACTTCAGCGCCCGACTTTCGCCCACTGCAGCTTGCCCTTCGCCTTGGCCTTGGTCGGGCGCGCCGCCTTCGAGGCGGGGCGGGGTGCCGCCTTCGCGGGCGCGCTCGACTCACCGAAGGTCTGGTTGAAGGTGTCGTCGGTCTGGCTCATCGCTTCTGCGGCCGACACCTTCGCGGGCGCCGCGACGGGCGCCTCGGGGGCGACCTTCGCCTCGACGGCGTTCGACGCATCGCGCGCGGTTTCGTGCAGCCGGGTACCGACCGCTTCCGCCAGCTCGCCAGGCTCGTCGAGCAGGCCGCGCGCGGTCGCACAGCCGGTGGCGATGAGGCAGAGGGCCAGCAGGGAAAGTGGGCGCATGCGGAGCGCGTTCGCAAAGTTCATGCGCCGCTCAACCGGCTGAATTGCCTTCGTCGTCGCCCCACGAAGTGAGGACTCGTGTCGACAGGTGGATGACGCGCGCGCACCGGCCGCGGGCCCGCTCGGTGTTCATAGACGCCGAGGCGGCGTGTGGCTCGCGTTCGTGGCGAACGAGAGCGCACTCTGTACCTGGTCACGAGAGTGGCGAAGGGCGTCGAGCCGCTCGAGGGCTCGTGGCTCCGAGCTCATTCGCCTGGGCGGAACGCGCGATTGGGTCGACTCGGGCGCAGCAGGCCCGACCCGGTCGTGGGGCTCACTGCACTCCTGGCTGACCACGCATCGCAACATCCGTGGTCAGTGAATCGTGAACGCTCGCCGCGTCCCCGTCGGTCAGAAGGCGCGACCGCCACGGCCGATCAGCTTGGGTGAGCAGTGCCGGCGACGGGCGAAGACGCCCGCCCGGCTACGCCACCACCGCGAGCTTCGGGGCAGGCAGCTCGCCGCCCATCATCGCGACCATGGCCTGGGCCTGGGCCACCGACTCGGCGACCACCAGCTCGAGCCCGCCGGGCGCGATGCCGAGCGACGCCACCACCTCGGGCTCCAACCGGCGCTGCAGCTCGCCCACGTCGGTCGAGAACCCGAACACGTGGGTCAGCGCATCGGCCACGTGCAGCACCGCGCACAGCCGCCGGCTCTCGGCGTCGGGAGCCAGCGCCGGCTGGTGGTGAAACGCCGCCGCCCGGGCGATGAGCTGCGGCAGCCGCCACCGCTCGCAGATGCGGGCGCCCACCTCGCCGTGGTCGGTGCCGAGCAGCTCGCGCTCGACGTCGAGCAGCGCCATCTCTTCGCTCTCGAGCTTCACCCGCAGCGCGGCGCTCTGGCGGTCGAGAAACGCGCTGATGACCAGCTTGCCCAGGTCGTGCAGCAGCCCGGCGGTGAACGCCACCTTCTCGACCTCGGGCGCGTAGCGGCGCCCCACCTGCTCGGCGAACACCGCCACCGCGGCGCTGTGCCCCATGAACGCCTGCGCATCGATGCCGTAGCCCGCCAGCCGTTTCGGCAGCACCTGGGCCAGGCCCGAGCTGGTGGCCAGGCCGAACAGCGTCTGCAGGCCCAGGCGCACCACCGCGTCTTTCACCGTGGCCACCGGGCTGCCCGCGCCGTAGTAGCTCGAGTTCGCGAGCTTGAGCACCCGCGCGGTCAGCAGCGCATCGGGCCGCAGAATCGCCTCGACGTCGCGCGCGGTGACCTCGGGGTCACGCAGCCGCTTGAGCAGCGCCGCGACCGAGGCGGGAAAAACCGGCAGTCGATCGACCTCGACGGCCACTTCTTCGGCGGTAATCACAGCACGTGCTCCTTTCGATGCGAGCGCACCGTGACGCGCCCGGTACCCACGTTCAGCTCGACGGTGCGACTCACCGCGCCCCCCACGTCGCGCGCGGCCACGAACACCCCGCTGCGCGCGAACACCTTGTCCAGCACCTCGAGGTTGCGGTGACCGATGTCGAACGCGTCGGCCGCGCCCAACAGGTGCCCGCCCCCCACCACCTTCACCACCAGCTCGCGCTTGTGGCAGCCCACCGCGTACAGCCGGTGAAACAGCATCGGCACCCCGGTGTCGGCGAACATGCCCGGCTGCGCGACGGCCTTCTCGGGCATCGCCTTCGACTGGGGCAGCATGTAGTGCAACAGCCCGCCTACGCGGCGCTTCGGGTCGTGCACCACCACCGCCACGCACGAGCCGAGCGCGTAGGTGATGAGCACGGTGTCGGCCTGGTCCGACACGCAGAGCTCTCCGATGCCCACCACCTGCCGCTTCTCGGTCGCGGCCGGCTGCGCGCTCACCGCCCGCCCCCGCGCAGGAACATGGCGTTGCCCACCCGCTTGAAGCCCCCGCTGCTGTCGTTGCCCAGCGTCTCGGCCGTGCCGATGTACAGCGCGCCGCCCGGCTTGAGCAGCCGCTCGGCCTCGGCGAGCAGCCCCCGGCGCGCCGACGCGTCGAAGTAGAACATCACGTTGCGGCAGAACACCGCGTCCATCGGGCCGCGCATCGGGTAGGGCACCTGCACCAGGTTGAGCCGCCGAAAAGTGACGTGGGCCCGCAGCTGCGCCGCCACCCGGTACTGCGCGGGGCCGTCGCCCTTCGGCAGCGGCTCGAGGTACGCCGCGCGCATCAGCGGGTCGAGCGCCGAGACCTCGGCCTCGCCGTAGCGCCCGGCCAGCGCGTGGTCGAGCCGCTGCACCGAGAGGTCGGTGGCGAGAATCTTCCAGTCGACGTCGGCGCCGGTGAACAGCGTGTCGAGCGCCATCGCCATCGAGTACGGCTCTTCGCCGCTCGAGCAGGCCGCCGACCAGAAGCGAAAGCGCCGCTGCCCCGACGACCACGCCACGCGGGTGCGCTCGACCAGGTCGGTGAGGTGCTCGCTCTCGCGAAAGAACGCGGTGAAGCCGGTCGAGATGGCGTCGAGAAAGTGCACCGTCTCGTCGCTCCCGCGCTCGCCCCGCAAGAGCTCGAGGTACTCGGCCTCGGAGCCCAGCCCCAGCGCGCGCAGCCGCGCCGCGACCCGCGCCGCCACCAGCGGCTCGCTGCCGGCCTTGAGGCTCATGCCTCCCAGGCGCTGGGCGAGGTCGACCAGGCCATCGTAGACGTCGGGCGTCATTGCGAAGCCCCCGCGCTAGAAGTCGACGCCCAGGTCGTCGTGGTTCCACTGGCGGCCGTTGGCGTGCCCGTTCGCATGGCCGTTGGCGCCGTTGGCGCGCTTCTTCGCCGCCGGCTCGGCGCGGCCGCTCTCTTGCGGCAGGCGGAACAGGCTCACCAGCGACAGCACCTGGGTGGCCTGCGCCGAGAGCTCTTGCGCGGCGCTGGCCGACTGCTCGGCCCCGGCGGCGTTCTTCTGGGTGACCAGGTCGATCTGGCTCATCGCCTGGTGCATGCCCTCGATGCCTTCGACCTGCTGCTGGCTGGCCTCGAGAATGCGCTTCACCGTGGTGCTCACCGTCTCGACCGAGCGCACGATGTCTTCCAGGTAGCGGCTCACCTGCTGCGACGTGTTCTCACCGCTCTGCGCCAGCTGCGACGACTCTTTGAGCAGCACCTCGGTCTTGCGCGCCGCCTCTTTCGAGCGCAGCGCCAGGCTGCGCACCTCTTCGGCCACCACCCCGAAGCCGCGGCCCGCCTCGCCCGCGCGCGCCGCCTCGACCGCGGCGTTCAGCGCCAGCAGGTTGGTCTGAAACGCAATCTCGTTGATGTCGCCGATGATGGCCGCGGTGCCCTCGGCCGAGGTGCGAATGCGCGCCATCGCCTCGGTCATCTGCCGCATCGCCTGCGCCCCCTGGCTCGACGCCGAGCGCGCCTCGGTGGCGTGGGTGCTGGCCTGCTCGGCGCTCTTGGCATTGTCGCGGGTGCGCTCGGCGATGGCCTCGAGGCCGGTGACCGTCTGCTCGATAGACGCCGCCTGCTCTGACGCGCCGTGCGCCAGCGCCTGGCTGCTCGAGGCGATCTGCGCAGACGCCGACGACACCTGGTGCGCCGACCGGGCCACCCGCTGCAGCTCGTCAGACAGGGTGCCCAGCGCCGCGTTGAACGCCACCTTGATGCGCGCGTAGTCGCCCTGGTAGTCGGCGCTCATGCGGCGGGTGAGGTCTCGCCCCGCCAGCTGCTCGAGCGCCGCGGTCGACTCTTCGATGGGCGCCAGCATCGCGTCGAGCAGCTGGTTCATGCCGCCCACCAGCTCGCCGTAGGCGCCCGGCAGCGCCGCCGCGTCGCCGCGCTCTTTCAGCTTGCCCGCCCGCGCCGCGCTCAAGAGCGCGCGGGTCTGCGCCAGCAGCGCGGCCAGCGACTCGCGGGCGCGCCCGAAGTTCAGCGACACCACGTCGCGTTCCGAGCGCGGGCTGGGCGAGACACCCAGGTCACCGCGCGAGAGCGCCGCCGCCGCCGCCCCCACGTGCTTGAGGTACTCGACCAGCGCGCGCAGCGCGTCGGCGAGCTGGCCCAGCTCGTCGTCCGAGCGGTGCGGCACGGCCTGCTCGACGTCGCCCGACGCCACCCGGGTCATCACCTCGGTCATCGCCACCAACGGCCGCGCCACCCGCCAGGTGCCCCACAGCGCCAGCGCCGTGCCCAGCAGCATGAACAGCACCGGTATCACCATCATCGCGCGGAACCCCGAGGCGCTCGGCGGCTGGCCCAGGTTCAGCACCAGCGTGTTGCCGTTGGGCAGCCGCTTGACCGACCACAGCACGCCGTCGCGCCAGTGGTGCCCGGCCTCGAGCACCGGCGCGGCGCCGGTCGCGGCTCCGCCCTGCGCCAGCGTCGAGCCGTCGGGCTTGAGCAAGAGGGCCAGCGCGACGCCGCCTTCGTGCTCGAGCGCCCCGGTGAGCTCGGCGCCACGCTTGTCGTCGGTCAGCGCCCGCACCGCGAAGCCCGTCAGCGCCTCGGCGCGGGTCTCCATCGCCGCCTGCTGCACCTCGCGCTCGAGGTGAATGACGAACGCGGTGCAGCACGCCGAGATGACGATGATGGGGCCCACGTTGATGAGCCACAGCCGGGTACCCAGTCTCATGGTGCGCTCCCTTGCGGTAGTGCTGCGGCGGCCAGCGCCCGGTCGAGCTCGAGCAGAAACACCAGCCGCGCCTCGGCCTTGCCGATGCCGCTCAGCACCGAGAGGTCGAACGCCGCGGCGCTGATGCAGGTGGGCGGCTCGATCTGCGACGCCTCGAACGTCACCACCTCGAGCACCTCGTCGACCCACAGGCCCATCGGGCCCTTCTCCGAGTGCACCACGATGATGACCGGCTGCTCGCTCTTGCCGCCGCCTTCGATGCCGAGCTTGAGCGACAGGTCGGTGACGGGAATCACGCGGCCGCGCAGGTTCACCACCCCGCGCACGAACGCCGGCGCGCCCGGCACCCGGGTCACCTCGAGCGCGCCGATCAGCTCGCGCACCTTCAAGATGGGCAGGCCGTAGGTCTCGTGCGCCAGCCGAAAGGTCATGTACTTCTGGGTGGCGGTGGCGCTCATGCCCGGGCCTCTGCGAGCGGCGCGGCGCTTCTGCCCACCACCCGGTCGATGTCGAGAATCAGCCCCGCCCGGCCGTCGGGCAGAATCGCCACGCCCGAGAACAGGTCGGCGGCCTGCGCGCCTTCGCTCAGCGGCTTGATGACGATCTGCTGCTCTGACAGCACGTCGTCGACCACCAGCGCCACCTTCTTGCCCCCGCCCTCGACCACCACGGTGAGCGCGGTGCCGTCTTCGCGGCGCTGAGCTCCCAGCAGCGGAGCCAGCCGCACCACCTCGAGCAGCTCGCCGCGCAGGTTGAGCACCTCGGCTCGCTGCCCCGCGGTCGCCCACATCTGCGGCTCGGGCCGCAGCGCCTCGACCACCGCCAGGCTGGGGATGATGTAGCGCTCGCCCGCGCAGCTCACCAACATGCCGTTGATGACCGCCAGGGTGAGCGGGAGGGTGAGCCGAATGGTGGTGCCCCGGCCCTCGGCCGAGCTCAAGGTCACCCGGCCGTGCATCGCCTGCACCTGGCGCAGCACCACGTCCATGCCCACCCCGCGGCCCGACAGCTCGCTGACCTTCTGCGCGGTCGAGAAGCCGGGCAGGAAGATGAGGTTGCACACCTCGGCGTCGCTCAGCTCGGCGTCGGGCGAAATCAGCCCGCGCTCGCGCGCCCGCTTCACGATGGCGTCGCGCTGCAGCCCGCGCCCGTCGTCGGTGATTTCAATCACCACCTGCCCGCTCTCGTGCAGCGCGCGCAGCCTCAGGGTCGCCCGCCCAGCCTTGCCCGCCGCCTCGCGCTCGGCCTTCGGCTCGATGCCGTGGTCGAGCGCGTTGCGCAGCATGTGCACCAGCGGCTCTTCGAGCCGGTCGACCACCCCGCGGTCGAGCTCGACGTCTTCGCCCTCGCGCTCGAGCCCCACCTCTTTGCCGGTCTGCTTCGACAGCTCGTGAACGATGCGCACGGCTTTCTGGAACAGCCCGCGCACCGGCACCATGCGCAGCCGCATCGCCAGCTCGTGCAGGTAGCGGCACATCTTGCCCAGCTGGTCGAGGCTCTTGCGCACCCGCGGCGCGCCGATGGCCAGCACCTCGGGAGAGTTCGCCACCATCGCCTCGGTGACGATGAGCTCGCCCATCATCTCGACCAGCGTGTCGATGCGCTCGGCGTCGACCTTGAGCGTCTCTTTGAGCGCCCGGGCGCCCGCCGTTGGCGCCGCCTCGCGCTCGACCGGCTTCGCAGGCAGCGCCTCGTCGCGCTCTATCTCTTCTTTCAGCTGGGCGATGAAGCCGTCGACCGGGCCGTGGTGCGCGAGCGCCACGCCTGCCGCCACCGCCGCCTCGAGGCCCTTGAGCATCGAGCGGTGGTGCGCGACCGCGTCGAACAGCCAGTCGGGGGCGACCGCCTTCTTGCCCTCGCGGTACTGGTTGAGGAGCGTCTCGGTGGTGTGGGCGAGCGCCACCAGCTGCGGCAGCTCGAGCAGCCCGGCCACGCCCTTGATGGTGTGGAACACCCGGAAGATGGAGTCGACCTTCGCCGCGTCAGCCGGCCCCGACAGCAGCTCTTCGACCTGGGCCAGGCCCTCGGCCGTCTCCTGCAGAAAGTCGGCGGTGAGCTCGAGCAGCTCTTCGTCGCGCTCGACCATGGCTGGGCCGCCGGTGCTCACCGTGAGCCCGCTGAGGTGCAAGGGCGGGTCCGCCCGTCTGGCGTCAACCGCGTGACGCCCGCCGCGCTCACCCGACCGCAGCCTTGGGCATCATCACCCACAGCTCGGCAGAGAGGTCGGGCAGCTTGAGCGCGCTCCGCGCCACCTGGTAGCGCTCGAGCGCCGGTGCCTGGGTCGAGTACACCGGCAGCCCCAGCGTCAGCTCGGGCACCCGCGCGCTGAGCAGCTTGCGCACGTTGCCCGCCAGAACATTGGCGAGCTCGCAGGTGGCGTCTTTGAGCTCGTCGTCGGCCGGCTCTTCCTGGGTGAGCATCGCGGCGAGCCGCTTGAGCGCGGGCGTGCTGCCCACCACCCCCAGACGCACCGAGTGGCCCGGGCCCATCAGCGAGATGAAGGCGCCGCCGCCGGGCGCCGCCGCATCGCCGGCCTCGAACTCGGGCAGGTCAGACCCGCCGCCGTGCGACACCACCTCGGTGGCCGCGGCCTCGAGCGCTTCGATCCACTCCGGAGCGCTGGGGAAGCTCACGGCAGCACCTGCTGCAGCGCATCGCGCACCGACTCGGGCGTGAACGGCTTGGTGATGAAGAAGCGCGCGCCCCCTTCTTTCGCCTGGTGCCGCATCACGTCGGTGCCCTCCGACGTGATGAAGCCCACGTTCACCTGGCTGCCGCTGCTGCGCAGCTGGTGCAGAAAGTCGATGCCGGTCATGTGCGGCATGTTCCAGTCGGTGACCACCAGGTCGGGCGCCAGCTCGGCGACCCGCTTCAGCGCCTCGAGCCCGTTCTCGGCCTCTTCGATGTCGTGCGCCCCCAGGCCCGCCTGGCGAATGCAGCGGCCGATGAACTTCCGGGTCACCTTGCTGTCGTCGACGATGAGAATCTTCATGGGGCTCCTTTTTCGGGGGGCTGGGCTTTCGAGAAAGCAGTGGGCGTGCCCGCGCGTAAGGGGTGCGATTCACCCCGCGCGGCCAAGGTCGGCGCCGCCCGGTGGGTCGGCGGTGACCTCGCCGCGCTCATCTGGCGCTGCCCGCCGCCACCGTCATGGCGAACTCGCCGCCCGGGCAGTTGAACCACAGCTTGGGCGCGACTTCAGCCCGCGCAATTTCTTCGGCGCTCGCCACGCGCGGCAGCGAGAGCTTGTTGGTGCCGCCCAGCTGCCCCTTGATGTTGCCGCCGATCATGTTGGTGAGCTCGGCCACGATGTCGGCGGTGTCGGTCGAGGTCACCTGCTCGGGGGCACGGTCGAAGGTCACCGCCGCCGCGTGGCGCGCGGTGCCCTCGGGCACGCACAACAGCACCGTGCCGTGCCAGTGGCCGCTGATGTCGACCGCCCACCACAGGTGGGGAGCGGGAAAAGCCGCGCGGTTCGTGGCGGTCTCCAGAATGGCGAAGCCCAGCGTCGACTCCCACACGTTGCGTGCGATGTCGGTCAATGCGTCTGCGTCTGGAAGCACGGCACGCTCCTCACCCAAGAAACCAGTCAACGGGGCTCACATTCGACTTCGACGCGGCGGCGCCACTCGTTCAGCCGCGGCCCGAAGCCGGCGCGCTCGATGTACGCGACGTCGAGCCGGTCTTCGGGCTCGTTGCAGCACACGATGCCGATCAGCGCATCGGCCGCGTGCACCGCCGCCAGCACCGGCGACGGCGCGCCCCCCAGCATCGAGGGCTGGTGGTGAAACGCCACGCTCTCGACGATGGAGAAGGGAATCTCCCAGGTCGACAGCAGGTACGCGCCCACGCTGCTGTGGGTGACCCCGAGCAGCTCGCGCTCGACGTCTTCGACCCGCTCGCCGCGCTCGCTCACCCGCGCCAGCACCTGGCCGAACGCCTCTTTCATGCGCAGCGCCAGCACCATCTTGCCCACGTCGTGCAAGATGCCGGCGGTGAACGCGTCGTCGGCGAGCCGCCGGTCGTCGATGAACGACTTGGCCAGCCGCGCCGCCCGCACCGAGTAGCGCTGAAACTCGGTGAGCGAGAAGCCCGCCGGCTCGAGGCCCTGCAGCGCCCCGAACACGTGGGTGGCCAGCACCAGCCCCTTGAGCTGCTCGATGCCGAGCAGCGCGACCGCCTCGGCAATCGAGGTGGTGCGCCGCGCGATGCCGAAGAACGCCGAGTTCACCAGGTGCAGCACCTTGAGGCTCAACACCGGGTCGCCCTCGACGATGCGGGCGATGTCTGACAGGCCGGTCTCGGGCCGCGCCGCCGCCTGGGTGATGGCCAGGTAGGTGCTCGGCACCGAGGGCAGGTCTTCGAGGTTGCCGCCCACCCGCTCGACCGCGTCGCTGCCCAGCTGCCGCTGCAGGGTGAAGCTGCGCTCGATGTACTGCTGCAGCGCGGCGGCGTCGGTCTGGTAGGGCACCCACTGCACCGCGCCCGCGCCGGGGGCCACCTCGGCCGGCTTGCGGCAGAACGCGATGCACGCGGTCTTCGGGTACTGCTGCCGCACCTGCTGCAGCAAGATGCGCATGTCGGGCCGGCCGGCGGGCGCCTGGGCGATGACCACGTCGGGCGCACCGGCAGCGAGCTGGGTCAGCGCGCGCAGCGGGTCGCTGGCCGACGAAATCTCCCAGGGCAGCGCCTTGCGCGCGGCATCGGCGCGCAGCTGCGCCACCTGGTCGACGTCTCCACCGACGAACAGCAGCCGACGCAACGGAGAGGGTTCAGGTCTCATGACGCGGTCACCTCGAGTTGCGCCTTGGGTGCGAGGTTCGCCCGCAGCTTGTCGATCATGTTCGCGGAGAGCCGCGTGCCTTTGTTGATGAGCATCAGACCGCGTGCATTGAGCACGTCGCGTGCCACCACCATGCCCTCGCGCAGCTCGCCCGGCGCGAGCAGCTGGTTGGCGCGGCTGCGCAGCCCCAGGTGCACCGCCAGGCTGGCGTCGCCCAGCGCCAGCGCGAACGTCTCTTGCTGCTTGAAGGTGATGCTGGGGCGCACCGTCTCTTCGGCGGCCACCGCGGCGGGCAAACCGCCGGTAAACGCGAACGACTCGGCGCTCAGCGAGGTCTTGAGCGTGCCCATGAAGATGTTCGACAGCTCGCCCAGCACGTCGGCGGCCAGCCCTTCGCTGCCGGGGCCGAACAGGTGCACCGCCAGGCCCGCGCCGCTCTTCTGCGTGGCACCCAGGGTGATGGCGAGCTCGAGCTCGTGCGCGGCCGACGACAGCACGATGCGCTGCGCGGTGGCCAGCGACCCGGGGGTGGGTGGCGACGCGCCCAGGCCCACGTCGAGGGTGAGGAACTTCGCCGCCGCCGCCTGAAACAGCGCCGGCGCGGTGCGCCACGCGGTGGCGCGGGTGACCTGCTCGAACGGGCTCAGGCTGAGCGCGGCGGCGACCGGCGCCGGGGCGGCCACGGGCGCCAAAGCCGCAGCGACCGGTGCGCCGTGCGCCGAGGCCAGCCGCTCGAGGCCGCGCAGGCTCGCGCTCAGCGCGCCCATCGACATGCCCAGCTGCAGGTGCACGTCGAAGCCCGCCTCGTAGCCCTCGTTGAGCTGCCGCTCGGTCAGGCCCGCAGCGACCAGCGCGAGCAGGCTCGCCTTGCCGTGCGGCACCCCGCGCACCTGGCGCGCCAGCCGCAGCGCCGCGTCGGGCGTGTCGCGGGCGACCAGCAGCGCCAGCGGCACCGGGCCGCGCACGAACGCCGCCAGCGCGGCGCCCTCGTCGGGCACTACCGTCAGCTCGCGCCCGGCGCGCGCCAGGCCCAGCGACAGCTCGCGTCCGCCGCTCTCGTCGCGGTCGAACACCAGGAGCTTCACGGCAGGCCCCCTGCGCCGGGCGGGCGGGGGCGGTAGTAGGCGCTCTTCGGGGTGGCCACGCGGCTCCAGCCCTCGGTGAGGTTGAGGGTGGTCTCGGCGGTGCCGAGAAACAGCGCTCCGTCGGGTCGAATCTCTTGCCGGGCGCGCTCGAGCAGCGCGCGCTTGGTGGCCGCGTCGAAGTAGATGAGCACGTTGCGCATGAAGATGACGTCGGGCCGCGCCTCGAGCTGCCAGCGGTCGAGCAGGTTCAGCTGGCGAAACTCGACCAGCGCGCGCACCTTGCTCTTCAGGGTCCACCAGCCGCCGGCCGAGTCGAAGTACTTCACCAGGTACGCCGCCGGCAGGCCGCGGTTCACCTCGAGCTGGCGGAAGCGGCCCTCGCGCGCCTTGGCCAGAATCTGCGCCGAGAGGTCGGTGGCGATGATGCGCGCGCCCGCCGCCACCGCCGCGGGAAAGTGCTCGAGCAGCATCATCGCGATGCTGTAGGGCTCTTGCCCGCTCGAGCACGCCGCCGACCAGAGGGTGAGCTTGCGCGGCGGAGCCCCCGGAGGGAGCAGCAGCGGGAGCACGGTCTTCTTCAGCGCCTCGAAGGGCTCGACGTCGCGAAAGAAGAACGTCTCGTGGGTGGTGATGGCCTCGACGATGCGCACCGAGGCCTCGCCCCGGCCGCTGCGCGCGTCGGCCACCAGCGCCGCCACGCTCTGCGAGACGCCCTCGTGCACCAGCTGCTGCAGCCGGCTCTCGATGAGGTAGCCCTTCTGCTCGTCGAGCAGAATCGCGGCGCGCTTGTAGACCAGCTCCCGCACGAAGGCGGCGTCGGCGGCGTCAATGCCGGGCATCGATGACCTCGGGCCTCGAGTTGCCCGGGCGCACCATGCGCGCGGCGATGCGGGTGGACATCTCGGCAGCCAGCTCGTCGAGCGGGCGCACCGCGTCGGCCAGGCCGGCCCGCGCCACCGCGCCGGGCATGCCCCACACCACCGAGCTCGCTTCGTCTTGCACCACCACCGGGCTGCCCGCCGCCCGCAGCGCCTCGCAGCCCTTGAGCCCGTCTTGCCCCATGCCGGTGAGCACCACCCCGAGCGCGCGGGGGCCGCAGGCCTTCGCCACCGAGCGGAACAGCACGTCGACGGCGGGCCGGCACGAGTTCTCTTGCGGCTCCTGGCTGAGCTCGGCCCGCAGCTTGAGGCCGTCGCGCACCACCCGCAGGTGAAAGTCGCCCGGCGCAATCAGCATCTCGCCCGGCACCAGCAGCTCGCCGTGCTGCGCCTCGCGTACCGGCACCGGGCCGGTGGCCGAGAGGCGCTCGGCGAGCAGCCGGGTGAACAGCGGCGGCATGTGCTGCACCAGCACGAAGGGCACCAGCAGCCCGTGCGGCAGCCGCCCGAAGACGGTCGAGAGCGCGTTGGGCCCCCCGGTCGAGGCGCCTACCGCCACCAGCTCGAACGGCTCGGCCGAGGTCGTCGCGCGCGGCCTGGGTGGCGCCGGCGGTCGCGCCGCGAGCAGGGTGGGGCGCTGGCGGCCCAGCGTCTTGATCTTGGGTATCAGCTGCTCGCGAATGTGCTCTTCGGCCGCCTCGCGGCTGCCGGCGCCGCTGGGCTTGGTCACGTAGTCCGACGCGCCGCGGGCCAGGGCGTCGAGCGTGGTCGAGGCCGCCCGCTGGGTGAGCGCGCTGAACATGATGACCGGCAGCTTGGGCGCCTCGGCGTGAATCAGGGTGAGCAGCTCGAGGCCGGTGACGTCGGGCATCTCGACGTCGAGGGTGACCACGTCGGGCGGCGTCTCACGCAGCCGGCGCAGCGCCACCGTGGCGTTGGGCGCGGCGCCCAGTACCTCGACCTCGGGGTCTCGCGACAAGATGTCGGTCAGCATTCGCCGCACCACGGCGGAGTCGTCGACCACCAGCACGCGCACCCGGGGCGCCACGGCTCACTCCCTGCCCATGCCGAGAAGCAGCAGCTTCTCTTTGAGCACGTCTTCGGTGAACGGCTTCATCACGTACTCGTTGGCCCCCGCGTCGAGCGCGCGCTGCACCTGCGTCGCCTCGGTCTCGGTGGTGACCATCATGATGGCCATGCGGTCGAGCTCGCGGCGCGCCCGCACCTCGCAGATCAGCTCGTAGCCGGTCATCACCGGCATGTTCCAATCGACCAGCGCCAGGTCGACCGGGCCGGTCTTGGTCAGCTCGTCGAGCGCGGCCCTGCCGTCTGCCGCCTCGACCACCTCGAACCCCTGGCTGCTCAGCGCGCGCTTCAGAATCATGCGGGTGGCGCGCGAGTCGTCGACGACCATTGCTTTCATGGCTCGCTTCTCCTTTCAGGTCGACGCGCGGTACTTGCCCACCAGCCGCTCGAGCTCGGCCGCCATGCGCGAGAGCCCCTGCGCCGCCTCGAGCGAGCGGGTGGCGCCCTTCGAGGTGCCGGTGGCCGCCTCGGCCACGCCGGTGATGTTCTTCGAAATCTCGTTGCTGCCCTTGGCGCCCTCCGAGACGTTGCGGCTCATCTCGTTGGTGGTGGCGGTCTGCTCTTCCACCGCGCCCGCGATGCGGGTCTGAATCTCGTTGATCTGGTTGATGGTGGTGCTGATCTGCCCGATCGCCGTCACCGCCCCGCGGGTGTCGCTCTGAATCGCCTCGATCTTCTGGCTGATGTCTTCGGTGGCCTTGGCCGTCTCTTTGGCCAGCTCTTTCACCTCGTTCGCCACCACCGCGAAGCCCTTGCCCGCCTCGCCCGCGCGCGCCGCCTCGATGGTCGCGTTGAGCGCGAGCAGCTTGGTCTGCTGCGCGATGGCGGTGATGACCTTGATCACCTTGCCCACCTCGCTGCTGCTCTCACCCAGCTTGGCTACCGTGGTGTTGGTGGCCGAGGCGATGCTCACCGCCGAGCTCGCCACCCGCGCCGCTTCGGCCGCGTTGCGCGCGATCTCGCGAATGCTCGCCGACATCTCTTCGGTGCCGCTCGCCACCGTCTGCACGTTCATGCTCACCTGCTCGGACGCCGCCGAGACGGTGTTCGCCTGCGCCGACGTCTCTTCGGCGTTCGCGCTCATTTCCTGGCTCAGCGCCGAGAGGCTGGCCGCCGCCTCGCCCAGCGACTTGGCGTTGCCGGCGATCTCTCCGATGCTGCCGCGCAGCTCGACCAGAAAGCGCTGCAGCCCTTCGCCCAGCTGGCCGACCGCGTCGGCGCCCTTCACCGGCACGTCGTGGGTCAGGTCGCCCTTCGCCGCCGCCGAGACCACGGTGAGAATCTGGTCGACCTTGCCGGCCAGCTCTTCGGCGGCCTTGCGCTCGCGCTCGCTCTGCTCGCGCACCATGCGCGCCTGCTCTTTCATCTTGTCGTTGGCGTTGTTGATGATGCCGCCCGCGTGGCGGAACGAGCCGGGGAACCCGCGGGGAATTATCTTGCGGTGGTAGCGGCCCTCGCTGGCGGTCTGCAGCGCCGCCCGGGTGTCGCGCACGAACGCGTCGGTGACGTCGAGCATGCGGTTGATGCCCAGCACCGCGCGCGCCAGGTCACCCTGCAGGTTGTCGATGCCCATCAGCCGCTTCTCGAGGTCACCGGCGCCGGCGGCGTGACACACGTCGGCGATCTGCGCGAACCAGGCACGGTACATCTGCAGCTCTTGCTGCTCTTGCTCGGCGACGGCCTTGCGGTTGGGGCGCGAAGGAGACGGTGGGGGAATGGTGGCAGTGGCGGTCATGGGCGGGGTGTCCTTTTTCAGAAGGAGAAGATGAATTCGTCGTACGAGAGCTTGAGCTCGGCGAGGGTGGCCTCGAGCACCTTGGTCGAGGCGGCGATCGCCTCGCGCCGGTTGGCGTGCCCGCGCTCTTCCGCCACCATGCGGTCGTAGAGCGACTTGATGCGCGCCACCGCCTGCGGGTCGGCGTAGCGGCGGTTCGAGTGGTAGCCCACCACGTTGCCCTGCTCACCGAAGGTCGGGGTGACGTGGGCCAGCACCCAGTAGTGGTCGCCGCTCTTGGTGAGGTTCACCACGTAGGCGAAGATTTCCTTCCCCGCCTGAATCTGCTTCCACAAGAGGTCGAACACCGCGCGCGGCATCTCGGGGTGGCGAATGACGTTGTGCGCCTGCCCCATCAGCTCTTCCTCGCTGAAGCCCGCCACCCGGCGAAACGCGTCGTTCGCGTAGGTGATGTGCCCCTTGAGGTCGGTCTTGCTGACCAGCAGCTCTTCGCTGCCGAACACCACCTCGCGGCCGGTGATTTCACCGATGGTCAGCCGCGCGGGCGTGGCCGACCGCGGCGCCGAGGCCTGCGGCAGCGGGGCCGGCGCGTAGCCGATGGGGGCGTGCTCGCCGTTGCGCGCGGGTTTCGAGACGTGGTTCCTGCCGTTCACTTCAGCCATGGGTGGGTCCTCTCAAGCGGGGTTCTGCGCCTCGAGGCGCAAGACGAGGTCGGTGTTCAACAGCATCAACAGGTGGGGCGAGAGCTTGTAGACGCCGCTGATCAGCGCGCGGGTGCTGCCGGTCAGCGTGGCGGGCGGAGGCTCGAACGTCGACGCGTCGACCTCGAGCACGTCGCCGATGTCGTCGACCAGCAGGCTCACCATCGCGTCGCCGTGGCGCACCACCACGTTCGACGGCAGCTCGCCCGAGGGCCGCGGCGGCAGCTGCAGTCGGCCCCGCAGGTCGAGCGCGGTGACGATCTGCCCGCGCAGGTTGATGAGGCCCGTCACCACCGACGGTGCCAGCGGCACCGGAGTCATCTCCTGGTGGCGCAGCACCTCTTGCACCTGGGTGACGTCGACGCCCAGCCGCAGGCCGGCGACGGTGAAGGTGCACACCTGGCGCGTCTCGCTGCTCATCGGAGCTCCTCGAACAGCCAGGGGGCCTTGAGCCGCGCCACCGCTCCGACGTCGAGAAAGTCGGTGACCCGGCCCTGCACCACCGCCGCTCCCAGAACGCCGGGCCGCGCCGAGACGCGCTCGACCCGAACCGTCTCTTCCACGATGTCGAGCACCTGCTCGACCACGAAGCCCACGCTGCGCTCGCCCGACGAGTAGACGATGACCTGAAGGTTGCCCGTGTCGGTCGGCGCGCTCTCGCCCAGCTGAATCAGCGGCAGAATTCCCCCGCGGTACTGCGCCACCGAGCGGTCGCCGGCGCGCTCGAGCCGCGCGCGGGGCAGCTCTTCCAGCCGCGCGATGGACGAGAGCGGCAGCGCCAGCGTCTCGCCTCCCGCAGAGAACAGCAGCAGGGTCTGCTTTTCGCCGGCCGCGCCGTCGGCGAGCGCCTCTGCCGCCGCCGTCACCGCCTGCTCGGTCTTGGCGTGCACCGCGCGGGCGTGCTGGGCCAGGCCCGCCACGTCGAGAATCAGCGCCACCCGACCGTCGCCCATGATGGTGGCGCCGGCGTAGACCGCGCAGCCCTTGAGCAGCTTGCCCAGCGGCTTCACCACGATTTCTTCGGTGTCGCCCACCGCGTCGACCACCAGCCCGAACTGCCGCTCGTCGGCCTGCACCACGATGATGTTGAGGCCGGTGTCGGCCTCGGCGTCGGCCGTGCGGGCCAGCCCGAACGTCTCGCCCAGGTTCACCAGCGGCAAGAGCCGGCCGCGCAGCCGGTACACCTGCGCACCGTGCACCCGCTCGACGCCCGCCCGCGCGCTCTCGCCCTCGAGCCGCACCAGCTCGACCAGGTGGGTCTGCGGAATCGCGTAGCGCTGGCCGCCGCTCATCACGGTGAGCGCGGGCACGATGGCGAGGGTGAGCGGAATCTTGATCTGCACGGTGGTGCCCGCGCCCGGCTTGCTGCGCAGGTCGACCGTGCCGCCGATCTTCTCGACGTTGGTCTTCACCACGTCCATGCCCACGCCGCGCCCCGAGAGGTTGGTGACCTTCTCGGCGGTCGAGAACCCGGGCAGGAAGATGAGCTGCTCGAGCTCGTGCGCGCTCATGCGGCGCAGCCGCTCTTCGCTCACCACGCCCCGCTCGAGCGCCTTCTTGCTGATGGCGTCGATGTTGAGACCGCCGCCGTCGTCCGAGATTTCGATGTTGCACTGACCGCTCTCGTGAAACGCGCGCAGGGTGAGGGTGCCGGTCTTCGGCTTGCCCGCCTTGGCCCGCGCTGCCGACGACTCGAAGCCGTGGTCGACCGAGTTGCGCACGATGTGGGTGAGCGGGTCTTTGATGGCCTCGAGAATCGCGCGGTCGAGCTCGGTCTCTTTGCCGCGCATCTCGACCCGCACCTGCTTGCCGCAGGCGGTGGCCAGGTCGCGCACCACGCGGGGCAGCTTCGCCCACACGTTGCCGATCGGCTGCATGCGGGTCTTCATCACCTGCTCCTGCAGCTCGGTGGTGATGAGGTTGAGCCGCTGCGAGGCGGCGGCCAGCACCGGCTCTTCGGCGTGCGCGCTGTACTGGAGAATCTGGTTGCGCGAGAGCACCAGCTCGCCCACCAGGTTCATCAGCTTGTCGAGCAGGGACACGTCGACCCGCACGTTGGTGTCGGCAACCGAGGCCGACGCCCCTGCCTCGCCGGAGACGGGTGATGCCGGCGAAGCAGGAGCGACGGGCTCAGCGATGGCGATGGGGGTGGCCGCCGGCTCAGCCGCGGGGGTCGTGGGCGGAGCGACGACGGGCGCGGGCGCAGCGACGACGGGCGACGCCGGGGGAGTGACGGGGGGCGCAGGCGCGGCGGTGCCGTCGGCGAGCGCGAGCAGCGTCTTCTTGAGGTCTTCGACGACGATGGCGCCTTCGCTGCCGGTCGTCTCGACGCTCTTGAGAATCGCGCGCACCCGGTCGACCAGCGCGAGGAGCGCGGCGGTCATCGGCGGGCTCAGGGTGAGCGTGCCCTCGCGCAAGAGCGAGAGCAGGCTCTCGCCGGCGTGGGTCACCGACTCGAGCTTGCCGAGCCCCAGGAAGCCCGAGGTGCCCTTGATGGTGTGAATGACGCGGAAGATGATGGCGATGCGGGCGCGGGCCTGGGGGTCGGCCTCGAGCGCGACGAACTCGCGGTCGAGCTGGTCGAGCCCCTCGTAGCTCTCGATCAGAAATTCCTTCGCGGCGTCGTCGAGCTGCACGCCGGGTCACCTGTGCAGCGGGCACGCCATGGGGGCCCGCGCAATCTTTGCGCGGGCGAACAGCGCGAGGTGCCCGTCGCTGCTCGATTCGCGGCCTACGGGCTCGGCGCGCGAGGTCGCCCGCGCAGTTCGTTCGCGGGTCGCTTGTACCCGCGCGGGTGCAGCGCTACCCGGTCAGAATCACTGTGCGAACTTCTCTTCCAGCAGGTGCTGGGCGACCAGCTGGTCGACCGGCCCGGGGTCGTGGCCGGGCACCTGGTGCAGCTGGGGCTCGCTCTTCGCCAGCGCGGCGAGCTCGGCGAGCTGGCGCACCACCACGCCGCGGTCTTCGCCGATGAGCAGGGTGATGGCGCGCGGCCGCTCGGCCACCTGCTCGACGTTGAGCTGGGTCCACGCGGTGTCGCCGAGAAAGAGGTACTCGGCGCCGTCGGCGCGCTGCACGTACACCAGCTGGCTGCCGGGGGTGTGGCCGGCGGCGCGAATCAGCACCACCCCGGGTGCGACCGCGAGGTACTTGTCGTAGTCGACGGGCTGGTAGCCGCTCAGCGCCGCGGGGGGAAACGCCGCCGGCCGCATCAGCTCGGGGTGGGCGAGCTGCTCTTTGGTGAGCTTCGCCGCCTTCATCAGCGCGGCGACCTGCGGGTGGGTGGCGAGGCCGCCGAGGTGGTCGCCGTGCTCGTGGGTGACCACGATGAGGTCGGCGGCGCCCATCGCCGCCTGCAAGCGCGTGACGGCCGCCGCGTCGTTCGCGCCCCCGGGCAGCGGCTCGACCTGCGCGGTGTCGATGATGGCCCGGTGGGTGGGGAAGACGAGCTGGTAGCTGAACAGCGCCATCGGGCGCATGCCCCAGCCCCCGCCGCTCTCGATGATGGCGTGGGGGAACTGGAAGGTGCCCACCCGCTCGACCCGCACCTCGGTGGGCTTGTCGCCCGCCATCGAGCCGGCCAGCCGCCGCACCTCGGCGACGTCGAGGGCCCACTCGGTGCGTGGCCCGGGCACCTGCACGAAGAACCACCAGTACGCGGCAGCCAGCACCACCGCGATGAGGCCGAGCACCCGGGGCCAGCGACGGCGGCGAACAGAGTTCATCGCCGCGCTATCTCAGATTCGAGCGTGGAACCAAACCGCAAACCCGACCTCGAACGCGGCCGCTGCGCCCATCTGGTCTAGAGCGGCAGCAGCTCGCGCTTCGCGGCCACCATCACCTCGATGAACGCGCGCACGTTGGCCGACAGCTGCCGCGCCGAGGGGTACACCAGCTGCACCGGCAGCGGCGCGGGCTCGTCGTGCTCGAGCAGCAGCACCAGCCGCCCCGCCTCGACGTGCTCGGCGACCTGGTAGCCCAGCGCCTCGGCGATGCCACCGCCGCGCAGCGCATAGGCCAGCGCTGCGTCGGGGCTGTTGGTGGTGAGGCGGGGCGCCAGCCGCGGCGCGCCGGCCAGCGCGGTGAGGTGAATGAGCGCGTGCCCCTCGAGCTCGGCAGGCGAGCGCGGCTTGCGGCGGCCGTCGAGGTAGCGGGGCGACGCGACGCGAACCCGGCGGGTGGTGCCGAGCCGCACCGCGACCTGCGCCGAGTCGCTCAGCTGGCCGATGCGCACCGCGAGGTCGATGCCGCCGTCGACGAGGCTGAGCACCGAGTCCGAGAGCAGCAGCTCGGCGCGCACCAGGGGCCACTGCGACAGAAACCGCATCAGCAGAGGCGTCACGTGCAGGCGGCCGAAGAGCGTCGGCGCGGTGAGGGTGAAGCGCCCGCTGGGTGTCGCGCGCTCGCGGCGGCTCTCGGCGTCGGCGTGCTCGACCTCGCTCAAGATGCGCCGCGCCCGCTCGAGGTAGCGCTGGCCCGCGTCGCTGAGCGCGACCTTGCGGGTGGTGCGGTGAAACAGGCGCAGGCCGAGGTGCTCTTCCAGCGCGGCGACCTGGCGGGTCACCGCCGGCGCCGAGCGCTCGAGCCGCTTGGCCGCGGCCGCGAAGCCACCGTGGTCGGCCACCGCGACGAAGGCGGCCATGCAGTCGAGCCTGTCCATTATTGCGAGAAGCGTAACAATGAACTGCGCAGAACGGCTGATTCGGTCGACCGGCCCGCGCATCATGATGCGCATGAAGATGTTCTCCGACGCGACGAAGGCGGTGCAGCAGCGCAAGGGCTCGCGCGCGGCGTATGCGCGGGTCGAGGCGCGGGGTGGCTTCGAGCGCGAGCTCACCGGCGACGTGGTCGGGTTCATCGAGAGCACCATCACCGCGTTCTTCGCCACCGCCAGCAGCGACGGGCAGCCCTACGTGCAGCACCGCGGCGGGCCGCCCGGCTTCCTGCACGTGCTCGACGCCCACACCGTGGCGTTCGCCGACCTGAAGGGCAACCGGCAGTACATCTCGCTGGGCAACCTCTCGGAGAACCCCAAGGTGCACCTGCTGCTGATGGACTACGAGACGCGCCAGCGGGTGAAGCTGTGGGGCACCGCCACGGTGAGCGAAGACCCCGAGCTCATCGGCCGGCTCACCGCGCCCGGTGAGCAGGCCGACCAGGCCATCGTCATCTCGGTCGACGCGTGGGACGCGAACTGCCCCCAGCACATTCCCCAGCTCATCTCGGCCGACAAAGTCGAGCGCGCGCTGGCGGCACGCGGGGGCCCCGGCTCGGGGCGCTGAAACGGTCCCGGCTATGCTACCGCTCCATGCAGGCGACGCAGGCGCTCTTCGAAGCGGGCCGGGCGCGATGGCCGCAGCTGGCCCTCGCGCTCGAGGCGTTCGCCCGGCACGTCGCGCGCGTGGCGGGCGAAGCCCCCGTCGAGCAGCTGCGCGCTGCCGACCTGTTTCTGGCCGCCGCTTGCCTCGAGAACGTGGCTGGCGCGCACCATGCGCTCGACCGTGAGGTGCTGGCGCCGGTGAGGGCCGGTCTCACCCGCCTGTCGCACGACGCCGCCGACGAGGCGGTGCAGCTGGCCCGCGAGCACCTGCTCATCTCCGCCCAGGGCCGTACCCCGCGCCTGGCCGAGTACCGCGGCCAGGGCTCGCTCAGGGCCTGGGTCACCACCGTGGCGCTGCGGCTCTCGCTCACCCGCGGCCGCAGCCAGAAGCAGACCAGCGACGAGGGGCTGCTCGACCTGCCGTCGGCGCGTCAGCCCGAGCTCGACTTCTTGAAGGCGCAGCACCGCGAGGCGTTCAAGGCTGCGTTCGCGCAGGCGCTGGCCGAATTGCCCGCGCGAGAGCGCAACGTGCTGCGGCTGCACGCCATCGACGGGCTGAACATCGCGCAGATTGGCACGCTCTACGGCGCCCACCGCGCGACCGTCGCCCGGTGGATCTCTGCCGCCCGCGACGGGCTGCTCGCCAGCACCCGCGCCGCGCTGCGTGAACGGCTCGGCATCAGCGACAGCGAGCTGGGCACGGTGATGGCCGTGGTGAACAGCAACCTCGACCTGTCGCTCGAGCGCATGCTCGACGGCTAATCAGGGCGGGCAGCGCTGCGCGGCGAGCCACTCGCTCACTTCGCGGCCGGCCAGGCCGGGGTGCGGCAGCGCGGCAGCCGCCGCGCGCGCGGTGGCGCAGGCCTTCTGCGTCTGCCCTCGCGCTCGCAGCACCCGGGCCGCGAGCAGCTCGATGCGCGCACGGTCGATGGGAGACCCCTCGGCTCCGAGCTGGCGGCGGCAGCGCTCGACCAGCGCCTCGGCATCGTCCAGCCGGCTCTCGGCCAGCGCGACCGCGCCCAGCGTGCGCAGCGGGTCGAGCATCGCCGGGTTGGTCGGCCCGAGCTGCTCTTCGAGCAGCTTCGCCGCCCGCTCGGCCGACGCGCGCGCCTGCGCCGTCTCGCCGAGCGAGGTCTTCACCGCCGCCGCCGTCGCCAGGCCGTAGGCGTGCTTCGCGGTGCCCTCGCCGTACGCGGCCGCCAGCTCGGGCACCACCCGCTCGCACAGCTCGGCGGCCTCGCGGTGCTGCCCCACCAGCTCGAGCTGGGCGCACAGCGTGTAGCGGGTGGTGGCGGTGTTCGCCTGGGTGGGGCCCCAGCGCTTCTCGCTCAAGGCGACCGCCTCGCGCGCCACCCCCAGGCCCTCGGCCACCTGGTCCTGCTCGATGAGCATGCTGCCCAGGTTGACGCGCATCGCCAGGCTCAAGGGGTGGTCGGCCCCTCGCGCCGCGTCGTTGAGCTTCAGCGCGCGGCGCACGTGCCGCTCGGCCTCGGCCATCTCACCGCTCATCGTCGCCACTCCGGCGAGCACGTTGAGCGTGCGCACCAGGGTGGGGCTGTCGGGGCCCACCGCGCGCTCGAGCACCTGCAGGCCCTCTTCCACCCTCGCGCGGGCCTTTCTCAGGTCGCCGCGGTCGGCGTAGACGATGGCCAGGCCGGTGAGCGCGCTGGCCAGCGCCGGGTGCCGGTCGCCGTACCGCGCGCGCTTCTGCTGCAGCACCCGCTCGTACTGCGCGCTGCCCGCCTCGACGTCGCCCTTCATCCACAAGGCGCGGGCCAGCAGCTCGCGCAGCCGCTCGCCGCGCTCGGCGCCGGGCTCACGCTGCTCGCTGGTGGCCAGCGCCCGCTCGGCGCGCTCAACCGCCTCGACGGGGCGCTTGGCGGCCACCAGCACGAACGCGCGCTGGTAGTCGAGCTCGGTGGCGAGCTCCCAGTTGTCCATCGGAGCCAGCACCGCCTCGGCGCGCTCGGCGACGTGCAGCGCGTCGTCGCCGTGCGCCAGCGAGACGCCCACCACGTGCACCCGCGCAATCAGGGCCGAGGCGAGCGCGGTGTAGTGCCGCGCCCGCTCGGCTGCCAGCGCGCCGGCCTGGAGCGCCTGGTCGGCCGCGGCGAACTCGCCCAGCTCGTCTTTCAGCTCGCCGTCGAGCACCAGCGCCTCGGCCCGGGGCCCCGGCCCGAGCTGCGCCGCCTTTGGCTCGACCTCGCCCAGCTGCCGGGCGGCGTCGCGCAGCTGGCCGAGCCGCGCGCGGGTGCGCACCGCCGCCAGCTCGCGGTACACCGCGTCGAGCCGGGGGCGCACCTCGGCGGCCGGCGCTTCCTGCTGCAGCAGGGTCGCCACGTCGTCGCAGCTCGCCACCGTGCCCAGCCCGCGCGCCGCGCGCGAGGTCGAGGCCAGCGTCTGCGCGTCGACGTGCGCCAGCTCGCCCAGAAACGTGTCGAGGTCGTCGAGGCGGCGGCTCAGACAGCGGGTGCGCGCCTCGAGCTGCGCGGGGGGCTGCGAGCCGCGCACCGACGCCTCGCAGGCCGACTCGAACGAGGTGCGCCAGCGCGCGACGAAGGCGTCGACCTCGCCCTGCACCTCGGCGAGCGCCGAGGCCGCGTAGGCCGCGCCGGTCTGGGTGAACACCTGCTCGAGCTGGTGCTTGCGCGCGTCGCTCCAGATGACCGCCGCGCGCGCCGGGCCGTCTCCGCAGCGCCGCTGGGCCAGCCCGCGGTTGACCGCCCCACCGGCGACCAGCGCCGCGCCGAGCGCCGCGCCGGCGAGCAGCAGCTTGAGCCACCGCTGGCGGCGCGAGGCGATGCGCTCGAGCTCGCGCACCAGCAGCTCGAGCGAGGGCCAGCGCGCCGCGGGGTCGAGCGAGAGGCCCCGCTGCAGCGCGGCGGTGAGCGCTCGGGGCACGTGGGTCAGCGCGCCGATGCGAGGGCTCATCACCTCGCGCCTGAGCGCGCCCACCTCGCGCGCGTTGAACAGCCGGGCGCCGCTGAGGGCCTCCCACAGCGCCACGCAGAACGAGAACTGGTCGCTGCGCGCGTCGGCGCGCTGGTGGTTGAGCTGCTCGGGCGACATGTACCGCGGGGTGCCGAGCAGGCTCTGCGCGTCGGTCAGCTCGACCGAGCGGTCGGGGTCGAGCGCCGCCTCGGGCTCGACCTCGTGCCGGGCCAGCCCGAAGTCGGTGACCTTCACCTCGCCGCTCTGAGAGACGAGCACGTTGTCGGCCTTGAAGTCGCGGTGCACCAGGCCGGCGAGGTGCGCCGCGTGCAGGCCGCACCCGGCCGCCGCGAACAGCCGCACCTTCTCGCGCCACGACAGCACGTGCACCTCGAGGTACCGGCGCAAGGTCATGCCGGTCACCAGCTCCAGGGCGATCAGCTGCACCGCCCCGTGGCTGACCACCTCGTGCACCACCACCACGTTGGGGTGCCGCACCCGCGCCAGCGCCTGCGCCTCGCGCAGCAGCCTGGCCCGGGTCACCTCGCTGGCGTCCGAGTGCACCACCTTGAGCGCCACCGTGCGCTTGAGCTCGGTGTCGCGCGCCGCCACCACCACCCCCATCGCGCCCGAGCCGAGCACCCGCTCGACCACGTAGCGGCCGACCTGCTGCCCGAGCTCGAGACCCGACCCGCGCGGCGCGGCGGCGGCGGCGCTGGCGCTGACCGTCGCGTCGGCTACGGGGCCCACCGCGTCGACCACGCCCACCAGCACGCCGCGGCAGAGCGCGCACTGGTCGAGGTGGGCATCGAGCTCGGTGCGCTCGTGTGCCGTCGCGCCGCCTTCGGCGAAGCGCGCCAAGACTTCGTCGTCGGGACACCGGGTCATGCGGGGGTCACGAGTCTAGGCGCTGCGAGCGCTGCAGGCTCAGCGGTCGAATGTCCTTCCAGCTGCGGTCGACGAAGGCGAGACATTCGGCGCGCGGCTGGGGCCCGTGAACCTGGCGCCAGCCCAGGGGGCATGAGAGCCGCGCCGGCCAGAGGCTGTGCTGGCCCTCGGCGTTCACCAGCACCACGAACTGCGCTGCATCGTCGTCGAAGGGGTTCATGTCGGTTGCTCCAGCCCGGTGAGGCGGCGCGCCAATCGCGGCGCCCAGAGAGAGAGGGTCGGCTCGTCGAGCATCTGCAGGTGGGTCGCCTCGAGGTGCTCGACGGTGAGCCCCGCGCTGCACCACGGCGCCCAGCTCGGCAGCGGGTGCGGGTGGCACGTCGCCGCCCACAGCATCACCTCGGCGCGCACCGCGCGGTGGCGGTGCTCGGCGCCGAGCCTCAGGTGGTGCGCGTGCAGCCGCTGCAGCGCCTCGGCGGTGAGCTGCCCCTCGAGCGCCGCGTCGAGCGGGGCCGGCGCCGCGGGCCGCTGCAGCTCTTCGCGGTAGCGTTCGGGCTCGATGGGCCACGAGTCGACGAGGGCGAGCAGGGCGACCTCACGGCCGCGCGCCTCGAGCCGGGCGGCGACCGCGTGCGCGACCGTGCCGCCGAACGAGTAGCCGAGCAGCGCCAGCGGCCCGGTGCCGGCCGCCTCGACCACGCGCGCCGCATAGTCGTCGGCCATCGCGTCGATGCTCTCGGGCGCGGCCCCGGTGAGCCCTCGCGCCTGGAGCGCCCACACCGAGAGCCGGGGCGGCAGGTGCCGCAGCAGGCGGCTGTACCCCCAGCCGACGCCCGAGGTGGGGTGCACGCAGAACAGCGCGCCGGCGCCGTCGCCCTGCCGCAGCGGCAGCAGCACCTCGAGCGCAGAGCGGGCGGCGGCGTTCGGGCCCAGCCGCGCACAGAGGCGCGCGGGCGTGGGCGCCTCGAAGACCTCGCGCACACCCACCGGCTGGCCGAGCGCCTGCTCGAGCTTCGCCGCGAGGCGAACCGCGGTGAGCGAGTGCCCGCCCAGCGCGAAGAAGTCGTCGTCCAGCCCCACCCGCTCGACGCCCAGGGTCTGCGCGAAGCAGCGGCAGACCTCGAGCTCTCGCGGCGACTGCGGGGGCCGCGAGGCCGACGCCGCCGCCGAGGGCCGGGGCAGCGCGCGGCGGTCGACCTTGCCGTTCGGGCCGAGCGGCAGGCGCTCGAGGGGCAGCACCAGCGAGGGCACCATGAAGTGGGGCAGCGAGCGCTCGAGCCGCGCGCGCACGTCGCGGGCGAGCCGGGCGGCGTCGTACCCGGCGGCAGGCACCACCCAGCCCACCAGCCGGCGCACGCCCTGGGTGTCGTCGACGGTGGCGGCGGCCAGCGCCACTCCGTCGCAGCGCATCAGGCAGGCCTCGACCTCTTTGAGCTCGACGCGAAAGCCGCGCACCTTCACCTGGTCGTCCACGCGGCCGATGAACTCGAGCGCGCCATCGTCGCGTCTGCGCACCACGTCGCCGGTGCGGTACATGCGCTCTCCGCTGTGAAACGGGTCGGCCACGAAGCGCGCGGCCGTCAACGGGGCCGAGCCATACCCCAGCGCCACGCAGTCTCCCGCCAGGTACAGCTCGCCGGGCGCGCCCGCGAGGGTCGGCCGCAGCCGCCCGTCGAGCACGTGCGCGCGCGTGCCGTGAACCGGCCGGCCGATGGGCGGCACCTCGCCATCGGGCAGCGCCGCGCTGACGGTGGTGCAGATGGTCGCCTCGGTGGGGCCGTACGAGTTGAACACCCGGCGCCCTACCGCCCAGCGCGCCGCGAGCTCGGCGCTCAGCGCCTCACCGCCGAGCAGCAGCGTGACGTCGCGGGGCAGGTCGCTCGACGGGTCGAGCTCGGCGAGCATCGCCGGAGGCAGCATGGCGTGCGTCACCCCGTGCCGGGTGAACGCGCGCGCCAGGCCCGACGGCGAGCGCAGGTCTTCGCTCTCGGCGAGCACCAGCGCGCCGCCCGAGAGCAGCGCAAAGCAGAGCTCGGAGAAGAACACGTCGAACGCGGGAGAGAAGAACTGCAGCAGCCGGGTGCCAGGGCCTGCTCCCAGCCGCTCGCGCTGGGTGGCGCTGAGCGCGGCGAACCCGCGGTGGCCCACCCGCACGCCCTTGGGCGCGCCGGTCGAGCCCGAGGTGTAGATGAGGTACGCGGCGTCGTCGGCGCCCGGAGCGCAGGCCGGAGCGCCGTCGCCGTTCGCCGCTGCGAGGTGCGGTGGCTCGAGGCAGAGCACCGCGCCCGCGTCGTCGCGCATCGACTGCGCGCGCGCCTCGGGCAGCTGCACGTCGATGGGCAGGCACACTGCTCCGGCCTCGAGCACGCCCAGGGTGCCGACCACCAGCTCGACCGAGCGCCGCGCGCGAATCGCCACCACGTCGCCGCGCCGCACTCCGCGCGCCGCCAGCCAGCGCGCGACGCACCGGCTGCGGTGCGCGAGCTGCGCATAGTCGAGCGTCTGCTCTTCGCCGAGCAGCGCGGGGGCTACGGGGGCGCGCGCCACCTGCGCCGCGAACAGCGCGCTGAAGCTCTGGGGCGCAGGCCCCGGCGGGCCCTCGCTCGAAGCGGCCAGGCGGGCGCGCTCTTCGGCCGGCACCACCGCGGCGTCGAGCGCTTCGAGCGGCGCGTCCCACGCCGAGGCGAGCGCCTCGAGCACGCGCAGCACCCGCTGCAGGGTCTCGGCCGCCCGGCGCGGCGAGAGCCGACCCGCGTCGAAGTCGAGCCGGACCTCGAGGGCGCCGCCCGGCGCCGCCGGCGGGGTGAAGCGCAGGCCGAGCGGGTAGTGCGTCGCGTCGTCGCAGCGCCCGCGCGTCACCCGCACCGGGCCGACGCCCTGAAGCGGTGCCGCAGCCCGCTCGACCACCACCGCGGTGTCGAACAGCTCGCCCAGCCCGGCGCGCCGTTGAATCTCGGCCAGCCCCAGGGCGGTGTGCGGCAGCAGCTCGAGCTGCTGGCGGTGCACGCGCTGCACCGCCTCGCCCACCGACCCTTCGCTCCCCAGCCGCACCCGCATCGGCACGGTGTTGGCGAGCAGCCCGACGATGCGGTCGGCGCCTTCGAGCTCGGGCGGGCGGCCGGCGACGGTGACTCCGAACACCACGTCGTCCTTGCCGCACAGCCGCGCCAGCACCACGCCCCAGGCGAAAGAGAGCGCGCTGGCCACCGTCACCTTGGCCCGCGCCGCGACCGCCTCGAGCCGGGCCGTGGCCGCGGCATCGAGGGTGCCCTCGAGCTGGCGCGGCGGCGAGGCGTTCGCGCCGAAGAGGCGGGTGGGGTGCTCGAGCCCGGCCAGCGCGCGAGAGAACGCCGCCTCGGCGGCGGCCACGTCGGCCCGCTCGAGCCAGCCGAGGTAGCGCGAGTAGGCCACCGCCTCGGGCAGCGCCGGCGCCGCGGGCTCGAGCAGGTGGGCGAGCTCTCGCTCGAGCACCTCGACCGACCCGCCGTCGAGCACCAGGTGATGGGCGGTGAGCACCAGCTCGATGCACCCGGGCCCGAGCTGCAGCGCCGCGAAGCGGGCCAACGGCGCGAGCGAGCTCGCGCGCTCGGCCCGCAGCAGCTCGGCGCGGTCGGCCCCTGCTTCGACCTCGCGCCAGGTCAGCGGCGCCCCGAAGCGCTGCACCGTGCCCCGCGCTTCGTCGGGCACGAGCTCGGTGCGCAGCGCGCAGTGTCGGGCCACCAGCTGCTCGACCGCGGCGCGCACCTGCTGCACCGTGGCCCCCTCGATTCGCCACGAGGCCTGCACGGTGTACGCGCCCACGGCATCGCCCCCCAGCCGCGCGCGAAACAGCAGGCCCTCTTGCAGCGGGGCGAGCGGCCACTGTTCTCTCTCTTCCACCACCTCAGACGGCCGGGCCTCGAGGGGCCGCGCCGACGCGAGCAGCGCCTCGAACGAGCCGCCCGAGAGCACGGTCTGCGCGTCGACCTTCCAGCCGAGCTGCCGCGCCCGCGCCACCAGCCGTATCGCGGCGAGGCTGTCGCCGCCCAGCTCGAGAAAGCGCTGGTGCAGCGCGACCGCGGGCACGCCCAGCACCTCGGCCGCCACGGCGAGCAGCGCCGGCGGCTGCGCAGGCGCGGGCTCGACCGCTTCGAGCGCCTCGGGCAGCTCGCGTCGCGCGAGCTTGCCGGTGGCGGTGCGGGGCAGCGCGGGCAGCGTGACGAAGTGATGGGGCACCAGGTGCGCCGGCAGCCGGGTGCGCAGCGCGGCGCGCACGGCCACCGGCTCGACGGCGCCCACCAGGTATGCGCTGAGCACCACCCGCCCCGCGCGCTCGCGCGCGGTGACGGAGGCCTCGACCACCCCGCTCACCGAGCGCAGCGCGGCTTCAATCTCTCCCAGCTCGATGCGCTGGCCGGCGAGCTTCACCTGCTCGTCGCTGCGGCCGCAGAACTCGAGCAGCCCGTCGGGGCGCCGGCGGGCGAAGTCTCCGGTGCGGTAGAGGCGCGCGCCAGACGCGAACGGGTGCGCCACGAAGCGCGCGGCGGTATGGGGCGCGTCGCCGAGGTAGCCGTGCGCGAGGCCTGCGCCGCCGAGGTACACCTCGCCCGGCTCGCCAGCCGCGACCGGCGCGAGGTCTTCGCCCAGCAGCAGCACCTCGGTACCCTCGATGGGCGCGCCGATGGGCACCGGCGCCTCGCCCGGCCGGCAGCGGTGAAACGTCGAGGCAATCGACGTCTCGCAGGGGCCGTAGCCGTTCACCAGGGTCGCGTGGGGGAGCAGCGCCCGAAAGCGCTCGACCAGGTCGGGCGCCAGCACCTCGCCGCCGCTCACCACCGTGCGCAGCGCGGCGCAGCGCGCGAGGCCCGGCTCGGCGAGCAGCACCGCGAGCATCGAGGGCACGGTGACGAGCTGGGTCACCTCGCTGCGGCGCAGGGTCTCGACGACGAGGTGTGGGTCGCGGTGCCCGCCGGGCGGCAGCAGCACCACCGCGGCGCCCGCGGTGAGCGGGCCGAACACGTCCCAGAACGCCACGTCGAACGAGAGCGACGAGAGCTGGAGCATCTTGTCGCCCGGGCCGAGCCCGAAGGCTCGCCGCGACCAGCCGAGCTGGTGCACGCCCATCGCGCGGTGGCTCTGCAGCACCGGCTTGGGCTCGCCCGTCGAGCCCGAGGTGAACAGCACCACCGCCGCGTCTTCCACCTCCGAGCGCGGCAGCGCGTGGGCCGGCGTCGGCTCGGCCGAAAGCCCTTCGATGCCCTCGGGGCCAATCAGCCAGCGGGCGCCGGTCTTCGAGCGCTTCAGCGCGCGCCGCGTCGGCGGGTCGCGCTCGTCGAGCGGCACGTAGGCGGCGCCCGCCTTGAGCACCGCGAGCATCGCCACCACCAGCTCGGGCGAACGGTCGAGGCCGAGGGCCACGCGGCTTCCCCTCTGCACACCGCGACGCCTCAGCTCGAAGGCGAGCAGGGTGGCGCGGCGGTCGAGCTCGGCGTAGCTGTACGCGCCGCCGGGCCACTCGACTGCGACCGCCGAGCCGGCGAGCGCCGCCTGCCGCTCGAACTCGTGGTGCACGCAGCCGGTGGCGGGCGCCGGCTCGGAGCGCGCGGCGGGGAGCGAGGCCTCGACCAGGTTCATGGGGCCTGCTTCGCCTCGAGCGCCACGCGCGGCCGCGCCCGCACCGCCTCGCGCTCGATGGGAGAGAAGTCGTAGCGGTCGAGCAGGTCTCTGCGCGCGTCGACGATGTCGCGGTTCGCGCGCCGCACCGCCGCCTTCACGTCGTCGCTCACCAGGCCGAGCGCGATGCCGTCGGCGAATGGCACGCCGAGGCCGGTCAGCGCGAGCACGCCATCGCGCACCTCGAGCAGCCCGTGGTCGAGGTACGGCTGCAGCGTCGAGGCGAAGGCCTGCAGCGGGTCGACGCCGTAGCGCGCGCGGTACTGCGCGAGATGAACCCCCGTGCCGCGCAGCGCGAACATGATGGCGCGGCGCTGCCGCTCGAACGGAGGCACCTCGGCGCTGCGCCACACCGGCAGCTCGCCCGCCTCGATGGCCGCGAGGTACGCGTCGAGCTCGGCGACGTTGTAGTACTGCGTGTGGCCGACGAACCCGAAGCTCGAGAGGCCGAACGGCAGCAGGTTCACGTCTTCGATGGCGTTGAACTTGCTCTCCTGCTGGCGCGAGTGGGTGCGTGAGCGCGAGTAGTAGAAGAGCGGCCCGCGGCGGAAGCCCTGACCGAAGAGCAGCTCTTCGGTCAGGTGGTGCATGCGCAGCCGCGCGTTGGCGTCGGGGAAGATGTCGGGCTCTCGCTGGTACTGCTGCGAGATGGGGTCGGCCTGCTTGAACATCAGGGGGAAGATGTTGAACTTCTCGACCCCGGCTTCGAGCAGGCTCTTGAGCGAGTCGTACCAGTTCTCGAGCGTCTGGTAGGGCAGCCCGAACATCAGGTCGACCGAGAAGTTGGTGAGCCCGCGCCGGGCGAGCAGCTCGAGCAGGCGAAACACCGCGGCGCGGTCGTGGCCACGGTTGAGCTTCTTGAGCACGCGGTCGTCCATCGACTGCACGCCGAAGACCCAGCGGTTCACGCCGGCGCGCTGCAGCGCCTCGAGGCGCTCGGCGTAGTCGGGCGCGTCGATGACGCTGGGGTGCAGCTCGAAGGTGACCTCGGTCTGCGCAGAGATGTCGACGTGGCGGCGCAGCTCGGTGAAGAGCGCCTCGATCTGCCGGGGGCTCAGGTACGACGGGGTGCCGCCGCCGAAGTAGACGGTGTGCGCCACGATGCGCCGGCCGACGCGCGCGCGCACCATCGCGAGCTCGCGGTGCAGCGCGCTCAGGTACCGCTCGACCCGCTGCTCCTTGGGGCGAATCTCCTTGGCGAAGTGACAGAACGTGCAGCGCTGCGCGCAGAAGGGCAGGTGCACGTAGACGTTGCAGGTCTCGGTGAGCTGCTCGAGCGCGGGCAGCCCGTGCGCCGGTGCCATCGCCTTGAGCGGAGGGTACGTGCCGATGAGGTAGTAGTCCTCGATCGGCATGTTCACCCCGAGCCGGGTGAGGGCGTCGAGCGGTACGGCAGCGGTGGTGCGTTCAGCAGCGGCGCGAAGCGTCTGGAATTCGGGGAGCGCGTTCATTCACCCCGGGACGACACCTCGTCGCGATTTGTCGCATTTCGCCCGCGTCCCCGAGCCAGGAGCGGTCGTGCTATCGCGCCCGCATGACCTGGGCTCTCTACGGCGCCACCGGCTACACCGGCCCGCTCATCGCCGAGCGCGCGGTCGAGCGCGGCCACCGGCCGGTGCTGATGGGCCGCTCGGAACAGAAGCTGCGGCCGCTGGCCGAGAAGCTGAACCTGCCCTTTCGCGCGGTCTCGCTCGACGATGGCAGCAAGCTGCGCGCAGCGCTGGAAGAGCACGACGCGGTGCTCCACGTCGCGGGCCCGTTCATTCGCACCTCGCACCCGATGCTCGCGGCGTGCCTCGACACCAAGACGCACTACCTCGACATCACCGGCGAGCCCCGCGTCTTCAAAGACGTCTACGGCTTCGACCGCGAGGCGAACGAGCGGCACATCGCCCTCATCCCCGGAGTCGGCTTCGACGTGGTGCCCTCGAGCTGCCTGGTGGCCTACGTGGCGGGCAAGACGCCGAACGCGCGGTCACTGCAGTTCGCGCTCAGCGGCGTCGGCAAGCTCAGCCCCGGCACGGTGAAGTCGGCGGTGCCGGTGATGCTCGACGGCGGCCGCGTCTTTCGCGACGGCCGCGAGCTCGAGTGGCCGCTCGGCAAGGGCATCGAGCGCATTCGCTTCTCGCAGCGCGAGGCCTGGACCACGCCCGCGCCGCTCTCCGACCTCTACGCCGCGTTCCGCTCGACCCAGATTCCCAACGTCACCGCGTACCAGGCCATCTCTTCGGGCGCCGCCAAGACGCTCGGTGCCGCCTGGCCGCTGGTCGACCTCGCCCGCCCCGCGTTCAAGCTGCTGCTCGGCGAAGGCAAGCTGCTCGACCGCTTCATCGAGAAGCGCGTCACCGGTGGTGACGAGACCTCGCGCGCCGCCGGCCGTGGGTACCTCTGGGCGCGCGCGGAAGACAGCGACGGCGCCGCCACCGAGGCGTGGCTCGAGACCCCCGAGGGCTACCTCTTCACCTCGCACTCCGCGGTGCACGCCATCGAGCAGGTGCTGAAGCTCGACCCCGTCGGAGCGCTCGCGCCCAGCCAGGCCTTCGGCGCCGACTTCGTGCTCTCGCTGCCCGGCGTCACCCGCCTCGACAGCCTGCCGCCGCGGGCAGAATGAGGCTCGCGACCGTGTGCTCTGGGGCGTCGAAGTACAGTCCGCGCGACCGTGCGCACCTCATCTTCTTCGAGCGCTGAATCAGCCTGATGGCGTCGCCCCCGTTTCGCTTCGAACTCCACGCCACCGCGGGCAGCGGCGCGCGCACCGGCATCTTGCACACCCGCAAGGGCCCCACGCCGACGCCCGCCTTCATGCCGGTGGGCACGCACGCGCACGTGCGCTCGCAGACCGCGGCCGACATCGAGGCCACCGGCGCGAGCGTGATGCTGGCGAACACCTACCACCTGCTCTTGCGGCCCGGCACCGAGGTGTTGGGCCGCTTCGGTGGCGTGCACCCGTTCATGAAGTGGCCGCGCGCGGTGCTGACCGACTCGGGTGGCTTTCAAATCTTCAGCCTGCCGGCCGACCGGGAAATCAGCGAAGCCGGCGCGAAGTTTCGCAGCCCGTTCGACAACCACCTGCACCTCATCTCACCCGAGACCAGCATCGCGACGCAGCAGTCGATCAACTCGGAAATCATGATGGTGCTCGACGTCTGCATCCCCTCGACGTCGAGCCTCGAGCTGACCCGCGAGGCGCTCGACATGACCCACCGCTGGGCGGTGCGGTCGCTCGCGGCGCGCGACGCGAAGGACACCGGCCAGGCCGTCTTCGCCATCGTGCAGGGCGCGCTGTACCCCGAGCTGCGCACCGAGAGCGCCGGCTTTCTCACCCAGCACCCGTTCGACGGCTTCGCCATCGGCGGCCTCGCGGTGGGCGAGACGCGCGACCAGCTCTACGCGATGGCCGAGCACTGCACCCGGCGGCTGCCGGCCGACAAGCCGCGCTACCTGATGGGCGTCGGTACGCCCATCGACCTGGTCGAGTGCGTGCACCGCGGCGTCGACATGTTCGACTGCATCATGCCGGGCAAGATGGCCGAGCGCGGCTACGCGTACACGTTCGAGGGCCGGCTGCGCATGACGCGCTCCGAGTACCGCCTCTCTGACGCGCCGCTCGACGCGGGCTGCCGCTGCCCGGTGTGCACCACCTTCAGCCGCGGCTACCTGCGCCACCTCGCCCACGGAGACCACGCGCTCTCGACCCGGCTGCTGATGACCCACAACCACTGGCACTACCAGGCGCTGATGGCGCGCATGCGCGACGCGATTCGCGAGGGCCGGTGGGACGCCGAGTACCAGGCGCTCACCACCGCGCTGCGCCCGCGCGACGACAAGCCGAGGCTGGTGCCGGCGAGCCGCCAGGGAGACTTCGAGCGGGTGACGCTGGCGACCGGCGAGCGCGCGGTGCGGCACGTCGGCCACGGCGAGGTGATGCACCCGGTCGGCCCGTGGAGAGAGGCGAACCGGCTGTACGTCGAGCAGTGCGGTCTGGCCGAGCGGCTGAAGGTGCGCGACGAAGAGCCGGTGCGGGTGCTCGACGTCGGGCTCGGCGCGGCGGCGAACGCGGTGGCCGCGCTGACCTGCGCGCGTGGGCTCGCAATGGGGCGGCCGTTGGAAATCGTCAGCCTCGAGCACGACCTCACGCCGCTGCAGCTGGCGCTCGCCGACCCCGAGGGGTTCCCGTTTCTGCCGCCGTGGAAAGAGGCGTGCGAGGCGGTGCTGCGCGACGGCGAGTGGCACACCCCGAACCTGTCGTGGCGCGTGCTGGTCGGCGACGCGAAGCAGACCGTCGAAGAGCTCGACGGTGACTACGAGCTGATCTTCTTCGACCCCTTCAGCCCCGAGTCGAACCCCACGCTGTGGACGGTCGACTTTCTGCGCGCCATCACCGCGCGCATGCGGCCGCAGGGCGCGGTGCTGGCGACGTACAGCTCGGCGACGCCGACGCGGGTCTCGCTGCTGCTCGCGGGGCTGTTCGTGGGGCAGGGGCTGTCGACCGGCACCCGCACCGAGACGACCTTCGCGGCGAACAAGCGCGAGCTGCTGACCGCGCCGCTCGCAGACAAGTGGCTGCAGCGGTGGCGGCGCTCGTCGGCGCGCGCTCCACACGGCGGCACGCTGACCCCCGAGGTCGAGACCGCGGTGCTCAAGCACCCCCAGTTCGCCCGCTCACCCTGAGCTACTGACGGCTGACGCTCTTGCGCAACCGGGCGACGTCGCCGACGCGCGCGTCGTCGGGGCAGGCGGCCTCGAAGTCGTGCGCGACGCGAATGGCCTCGGGGTAACGCTCGGCGGCAATCAGCTCGAGCAGCAGCGCCAGCCGCACCTCGGGGTGCAGTACTCCCGTGGGGAAGCGAGCCAGCGACGCGCGCCAGGCGTCGAGCGCGGCTTCGCGCCGCCCCTGCCGGGCCCTCAACGCTCCCAGCTCGTACAGCGCGGCCTCGGCCCGCATGCCCGCCCCCCGGCTCTCGAGCTCGAGGCAATCGACGAGCTGCGCGGGAGCGCTCGCCTCGCACAGCCCGAGCGGCGGCGCACCGCCGAGCAGCTGGGGCGCGATGTCGGGCTGAACCGGCCAGCTCATCGCGTCGCCGGCACCGAGCCGCCAGACCCGCTCTGCGGCGCGCACCACCGTCTCTCCCGACTCGACCCGCAGCGCGGTGTGACTCGAGGTGACGTCGGCGGCGACCCGACCGCGCACCACCTCGAGCCGAACGTGCGGAGTGGTCGCCATCAACGCTCCAGACCGCGGCGCGCGCAGCGACAGGCGGCCCGCCTCGAGCACGACCTCGTCGGCCTTCTGCGACCAGCGCGCGTCGCTCGCCGCCTCGACGGTCGGCGCGAAGCGCGACGGCGCCACGTGCGGCCACAGCCACAGCACCAGCAGCGCGCCCAGCGCCATCGACGCGACCCACGCGGGGATGAGCAGCCAGCTTCGGCGCGGCCGGCCGCTGTCGATCAGCACTTGTCTCCAGCCCGCCGCCACATCGAGCGACCGCGGCTCGACCGCGGCGGTGAGCGCGACCAGGCGCGCTGCCTCGGTGTCGCGCGTCTCCAACCAACGAGGAGTCTCGGTCATCGCGTCTTCTCCTCGTCGAGCCCTGCGCGGCGCAGCTCCATCGCCTCGAGCCGCGCGAGCGCCTGCTCGAATTCGCGCCGGGCGTGAAACAGCCGCGTCCACACCGTCTTGAGCGGTATCGCCAGCGCCTCGGCAATCTCTTCGCCCTTGAGGCCCTGCAGCTCGTAGAGCACGAACACGCTGCGCTTGGCCTCTGACAGCTTGCTCAGCCCCTGTTGAACCCGCTCTCCCGCCTGGCGCTGCTCGAGCGAGCGCTGGGGTGACTCGGGGCTGGGGTGGTTCTCGACGAGCCCGAGGCCGAAGAAGCTGCGGAGCGTGGCCGAGCGCCGCTGGGTCGCCGCGACCTTGGTGGCCACGCCGAACAGCCACGCCCGCCGCGAGGTCGCGCGGCCCAGCTGCGTGCAGTTGCGCATCGCCACCAGGAAGACCTCGTGCAGCAGGTCGTCGGGGTCGACCAGTCGGCCCGCCAGCCGGGCCAGGGTCAGCCGCAGCTCGGCGCCGTGCCGCGCGTAGAGCACGCGCACGTCTTCGACCGTGCAGGGCTCCGAGTACTGGCGGCTGGCGATGGTGTGCTCCACGACCTCACGCCCAGGTGCACGGCTGCGGCAAATGCTTCATGGAAAACGCCAACCGGCTCCGGCCAGCACGCCGACCTGCCAGGTCTTCAGCAGCATCAGCTCTCCGAGTCCATCAACCACCAGCCGTTGCTCGGGAAATCGCAACGCACCGGTGACTTTGAGCATCAGCCGCAGCGACCCCAGGGAGAGCGACGGGCCCATTGAGAGCGCCGGCCCGACACCCCAGGCGGTGCGCGTGCTGGCGGTGGTGAACCCTCGAGCGCCGAGGGTGAGGTTCCAGCCCTGCACTCCGAGCGCTGCGGCGATGGCGAAGCGACTCCCCAGCGGCTGCTCGAACGTCGCAGCCAGTCGCAGCCAGCGCTGCGATGCGTAGACCGTGCCCTCGGCGCGCACCTGCTGGCGGTCTCCCTCGAGGCCGCCGCCCAGCTCGAGGCCGAAGCGGCCGAGGCTGCCGGCGACGGTCAGCTCACCTGCGGGCACTGCTTCGGGGGTCGAGCCCGCGGTGAGGCCGCCCCATGCGGCGACCGTCAGCGAGCGCGCGGGCGCGACCTCGACGGGGCGCTCGTTCAGGGCTGCGGCGGGAGCCGTTGCGGCGGGCTTCGTGCCTTCAGGCTGTGCGGACGGTGCAGCGGGCGGTGGCTGTGCAGCGGGCAGTGGCTGTGCAGCGGTCGGTGGCGGTGCAGCGGGCGGTGGCGGTGCAGCGGTCGGTGGCGGTGCAGCGAGCGATGGCGGTGCAGCGAGCGGTGGCGGTGCAGCGGGCGGTGGCGGTGCAGCGAGCGGTGGCGGTGCAGCGAGCGGCACCGCAGGCGAGGCCTCGCTCGGCTGGGGTGTCGAGACCCTCGGCGCCGGCTCAGTCCCCGCGGCCTTCGCGGGCGGCGCCACCACCAGCGGCGCCGGAGCTTTCGTGACGCGCGGCGCAGGCTGCAGCCACGCGCGCAGCAGCGCCTTCACCACCCGTCGAACGACGGGGCACTCCGAGGGGCTCGACGGCACGAGGCGCTCGAGGAAGCGGCCGTCGGACCACGTCACCCGCACCCGCACCGCGGCGGCACCCGCCGGAGTGAGGAGCACCTGTGCCTCGCGCTCCGGCTCGACGCCCGTCATCATCTCGTCGAGCTCGGGCTGGAGAACGCACTCGACGTGGCCCTCCACGCGAGCGTCGAGGGCTCCCATCGCGAGCAGCCAGCTGAGGGCGAGAGAGACCACCACTCGGCGCCGGGCTACTGCACTTCGAGCTGCAGGTGCTCAGCCGCGACCACCGACCCTGTTCGCGGTGCGGGTCATGATCGACACTTCGCGCTCGAGGAGTGCAGCCGAAGGCGTGCAGGTTGGTCACGCTGGCGCGCTGGTCGACGTGGGCGAGGTTGCGGCTGTGGGTGAACGCTCCGTTGGGGAATGAACCCGTACACCTCTTCGCCCAGGCGCCGCGCGCCCTCGGCCAGGTGGCAGTTGTTGCAGTCGAGGCTCTCCGAGTTGTGGACGCTGGGGTTCTGATTGCGCAGCGCCGCGGTGTAGGCGGGCGCGAGCAGCGGGCCGACCTGGGGGGCTCCGGCATCGGGGCGCGCCGTGTCGACCAGGGGCCCCACGTCGTCGGTCGAAGCCGTGAAGATGGAGAAGGTACCCGACGAGCCCAGGGGGTCGACCGCGCTGGTGCCTGCCAGCAAGAAGTTGTTCACCTGGGTGGTCGGAATCTTCACCGCGGTCAGCGTCGAGCCGGTGCGGTCGAAGATGGCGAACAGCCACCCGTCGCTGTCGGGGTCCATGTTGTGGTCGAAGAAGGTGAGGCGCGCGAGGCGGTCTTCACCGACGTGCTCGAGGACGATCGCCGCGAGGCCCTGCGCGAACGCTCCCGACAGACCCTGCTGGCTCAGAATCGGGTGAGGTTGCAGCACGTCGGGGGTGACGTCGCCGTTCGCCTTCTTCAGGGTGAGCAGCTGCTTCATCATCGTCACCAGCTCGGCGGCCGGCACGTCGTAGACGAGGTGTATCGCGCCGTCGGTGGCGATGATTCCCGCGTCGCCCAGCTCGACCAGCGTCTGCAGCACCAGCCGCACCTCGGGAGCGCAGCTGCTCGTGCCGCGTCGCGGGCTGCACGGGTCGAGGCGAATCGACACCACGCGCCACGTGTCGTACGTCGACACCTCAGAGGTCTTTCGCTCGAGTCGCAGGTTCGGCTTCGCCGAGTCGACCAGCGCCCGCGACAGCAGCGGCCCGAAGCGGCCGACGGTGGTCGGCGCGAGGTAGTCGGCCGACGTGCCCTGCAGCGGGTAGAGCATCGAGACGTCGTTGGTCGTCACCACCTTGGTGTACGGGGCAGACGGCATGCCTCCGGCGCTGCCGCCCGCAGTGCTGCCGCCGCTGAGCCCGCGGTGGGCGCTGCCCGCGACGCCGCCCGCTGCACCGCCGCCGGTTCCCGTCGAGGTCCCGCCCGCGCCGCCATCGTAGGTCCCCACCTGCGGAAACCTCGAGCACGCCGCGAGGGCAACCGCCAACAACACCGACGTCTTGAAGTTCGCGGCGCCTAGGTGCACACCTACCCCAGAAGCTTCAAACAAACGCGCGGTCGACCCGCGGGGCGTCTCGGTTCGACTTCAGCGCGACGCGCGACTGAGCACGAAGTGCAGCGCGTCGGGCGTGGTCGCGTGGCGCACGACCTCGTAGCCGAGCTCGCGCAGGTCGAGGCCTTGAAAGAGGTGCTCTCCGCGGCCGAGCACCACCGGGCTCACCGCGAAGTGGAGCTCGTCGATCAGGCGCGCGCGCAAGTACTGGCGAAGGGTGCCGACGCCTCCGCCGAGCCGCACGTCCTTGCCGCCGGCGGCGTCCTTCGCCTTGCGCAGCGCCGACTCGATGCCGTCGGTGACGAAGTGAAAGGTGGTGCCGCCCTCCATGACGAGGGGGGCGCGCGCGTGGTGCGTCAGCACGAAGACCGGCACGTACGGCGTGGGCTCGCCCCACCAGCCCTTCCACGAGTCGTCGGGCCAATCGCCGCGAATCGGCCCGAACATGTTGCGCCCGAGAATCCACGCGCCGACGTTGTGAAAACCGCTCGCGGTGAAGTCGTCGTCGACGCCGGTGGTGCCGCCCTCTCCGCCGTGCAGCTTCTGGAAGGTGCGGGTCTTCGTCATCCACCCGTGCAGGCCCATGCCGCCCTCGCCGAGGGGGTTGTCCAGGCTCTGATTCGGGCCGGCTCCGAAGCCGTCGAGCGAGATTGAAAAGCAGCTGACGCGGAGTCTTTGCGAGCTCATGCCGCGCTGACGTCTAACGCGACCGCCGAGACCCGTCTCGGCGTTCTCTACACTTCTTCAACTTCGGCCAGGCGCAGAACGCTCTAAGAGAGCCGCATGGCGCAGACGAGGTCGCGGCTGAGACAGGTGGGGGCGGGAGTCGGTGGCCTCACCACACTCGTACTGGCGGTGCTCTACGTCACCAGCGCGGGGTGCGCGACGTTCGGCGCGCTGCCGACCGGAGCGCGGCAGGAGCGCATCGCCAGGAACCCGCACTTCTCGACAGAGAAGGGCGAATTCGAGAATGACGAACCGACGACGACGCTGGTGGAAGGTGGTTTCGGCGCCACCCGGCAGTTTCTCTTCGGCAACGGCCAGATGCGCACGCCGACGTGCGCGCTGCCGCTCTACACCGGAGCGCCGGAGCTCTGGGAGCGCCCACCCGACAGCGGCCTGCGCATCACGTGGTTGGGGCACTCGACGACGCTGATCGAGCTCGACGGGGTGCGCATTCTCACCGACCCGATGTTCAGCGAGCGGGCGTCGCCGGTCAGCATCGCCGGGCCGAAGCGATTTCATCCGCCACCGGTGCAGCTTGAGATGCTGCCCTCGCTCGACGCGGTGCTGATCTCGCACGACCACTACGACCACCTGGACATGGCGAGCGTGCAGAAGCTCGCCGGCACCGGCGTGAAGTTCTACGGGCGTGGGCAACGGAGCGCACCTCGAGCGGTGGGCGTACCTCGGCGCAGATCGTCGAGGTCGAGTGGGGCGACCGGTTCGAGCTGCCGGGTGGGGTGGTGATCAACTCGACTCCGGCGCGGCACTTCTCGGGCGCGGCATCTCGAGCCGCAACCGCTCGCTGTGGACCTCGTGGGCGCTGGTGGGCCCGAAGCACCGGGTGTTCTTCAGCGGCGACACGGGGCTGACGCAGTCGTTCGGAGAAGACGGGCGAGACGTACGGGCCGTTCGACGTGGCGATGCTGGAGATCGGCCAGTGGAACAAGAGCTGGGGACAGATTCACCTGGGCCCCGAGGGCGATGCTGACCGCGTGGCGCATGCCGGGCGCGAAGCGGCTGTTTCCGATCCACTGGGCGACGTTCGAGCTGGTCTGCATTTTCGTGGCTCGAGCCCGCCGAGACGCTCACCACGCTGGCCGCCGAGCGCAAGGTGCCGGTGGTGACCTGATGCTCGGCCAGCCCGTCGAGCCCGGAGACCGCCGGCACGCTGCCGGCCTGGTGGCGCGCCTACCCGCCCATCACTGCCGCCTCGCCCGAACGAGCGAGGCTGGCCACCCGCTCGCTCGACGACTGGGCGATGTGAGAATGCGGGCGGAGTTCAGGGCGAGGTCAGAGCGCAACGAGTGCCGTAGAAACAGGCCACCCCATCACGCGGTGACAAGTGTGCGGACGTGAAGATGAACGATGTTTCTGCTGAGGAACAGTCGGGTCAGACAGGGTTGTCGGACCGTTCTGTGTCACGATCGATCAGCGCCCATTTCCGTTGCCCGGAATGGACGGACTTTGTCGTGATTGTGTTGGTGGTGGGCGACTGAACATTGAAAATGACTACAGGGGCGGGACGGAGACCCTGAGGTTCTGCGGATGGGCCGTACGGTATTCTGCGCGATTGGGACTCGGCGACGATGTGGCGCATGCAGGCATTCGATCGGTCACGCGCTGAACTCCGCCTGGTAGTGATGGAGGAGGTTGTCGTTGGAAAAGTGTTCGTCGAGAGCCTCGTGGATTCATCACTTGCGGTCCTTGAGGAGTGTCGCCGTCGGCAGTGGATGTCTTCGGACGCAATTCGACTTGAGGAGCGCGTCGCGCAATTGCAGTTGGCTTCGAAAATGGTCTGGTGGCAGCCATGAATGTATCCACGGCATAACTTCTATTGGCAAAGAAACTCAGCGCGACAAAAGCGCGATGGACGGCGTCGAAGCGATGGTGCGCCGACGCCTTGCGGGTCTGCCGGGTACACCTTTGTCGATCGACGAATGGCGAGTCTATCACCGGGTTTCCAACAAGCACACCGAGGAATCCATGACGAACGACGAGTACCTCTCGATGCGGGAGAGACTGTTCCGTATCGTTGAGCAGCTCCCACCTCCGCTTTCGGTCGATGACATTGAGCTAATTCGATTTACTGACGTCGCTACCGGCATATTCGATGAGACAAAGAACATTGGTGGCGTATCGTTCAATCCCCTTGCGCCAGTTGCGGAACAAATCGACCGCATCTGTGAAGTCCTTCTTCGAAAGCACGCTGATTCGCGCGGTTAACGGTTAGGCGAACCACCGCTCGAGCGAGTATTCGATCGCGCTTTCGTAGCCAATCACTGCCGCCGGGAGTTCGCCGACTTGGTTCGCGCCTACGCTTACCTCAACGCGCTTAATCGACTGCTTGGATCTAACTCAAGTTTGTCGCTTCACCGCCCCAGCACGATGTTCAGCCGGCTCGCGCCGCCCACGTCGCCCACCACCACGTAGTCGACTTTGCCGTCGCGGTTGAAGTCGCCCATCGCGAGCGCGGTGGGGTGCCCGACGCTCGAGAACACCTTCGACGCCGAGAGGTCGACCGCGCTCGACGGCCCCTTGGTGAGCGAGAACGCCAGCGTGTCGGTCGACGAGCACACCGCGACCAGGTCCTCACGCCCATCGCGGTCGAGGTCGGCCGCCTGCAGCGCGCGCACGCCCTTGCCGATGTACGGGTGCGTCGCGCTCAGCGTTGCCACCGAATAGTCGGGCGCCAGGTCGAAGCTGTCTGCGATTGGAGACAGCCCCGCGCGCACGCCTCCCACCGACAGCTTGCCCGGCCGTGTCGACAGCGGAACCAGCGCGTTCACGTTGCTCCACGCCAACAGCTGCGTCGGCGCCGCAAACCCGCCGGTGCCTGGCGGCGCCGCAAGCGCATAGGCCGGCACTCCGCCCGACGAGTCGGGCCCGAACAGGTCGACCAGCCCGTCGCGGTTCAAGTCGGCAGCCGAGACATTCGCCAGCCGAGAGGCGACGAAGTTGCTCACCGTGATGCTGATCGTCGCGGTGAACGAGCCGGTGCCGTTGCCCGGCAGCCACGCCACTGCCGCCGCGCCGGTCGAAGGCATCAGCAAGTCGAGCCGCCCGTCGCGGTTCACGTCGGCTGCGGTCAGCGGGCCCACCGCGGTCGCCGGCACCGAAAAGAACGTCGGCACCCCGAAGCCACCATCGCCCGCGCCCGTGAACACGCGCACCCGCGAGCCCGGCCCATCGAACGACGCGATGTCGTCGATGCCGTCGCGGTTGAAGTCTCCTCGCACCGCGCCGCCCAGCTGCGCGCCGAGCGCCGCCGCCACCGTGCCGCCGTCGACCTGGCCCAGCAGCAGGCTCGTACCCGAGGCCACGTCGAGCACTCCGTTGCGGTCGAAGTCGCCGACCACCACCTCGGCGCCGCTCGCGCTGCTCACCGACGGCATCACCAGCCGGCCGCTCCCGTCGCCGCGATTGAGCGCCACCACCAGCGTCGACGGCGCCGGCGCCGCGGTGGGGTTGAAGCGGGTCACCACCACGTCCAGCGCTCCATCAGAGCTCATGTCGACCAGCGCCAGCGCGCTCGGCGTATCTCCGAGCGAGAGCACCGGCTGCGCGGTGAACGTGCCGTCTCCGGCGTTGAGCAGCACCTGCAGGTTGTCGTTCGCCGCCGCGCTCGCCACCACCGCGTCGACCTTGCCGTCACCGTTCATGTCACCGAGCGCCAGCAGCCGCGCCCCGCTCAACGTCGAGGCCGACGCCGCCGCCATGAAGGTGCCGTCGCCCTTGCCCAGCAGCGCCGTCAGCTTGCCCGCTGCGCCATCGAGCACCGCGAGGTCGAGCCGCACATCTGAATCGAGGCGCCCCGCGCGCACCACGTCGGCGCTGCCCCCGCCCGTCGCGAGCCGCGCCGCGCCGAAGATGCCACCGTCGCCCACCGCCAGCCGCACCTCGAGGGCGCCTCCATCCAACGCCAGCGCGACGTCGCTCTTGCCGTCGTCGTCGAAGTCGGCGACCGCGAGGCTCTTCGCCGCGCCGCCCACCGCGAACGGCGTGGCCACCAGCGCCACCCGCGACGAAGCCCCCTTCAGCACCACGCCCACCGGGCTCTGCTCGCCCGCCGCCACCACGTCGAGCCGGCCATCGCCGTCGACGTCACCGACGCCCATCGGCAGCATCACCGCCCCGGCATCGGCGCTCTGCGCGGTGCTGAACGTCGCGTTCGCCTGGCCGTACAGCACCACCAGCTGGCCCGCCACCGAGGTGCTCACCAGCTCGACCTTGCCGTCGCCGTCGAGGTCGACCGCCGCCATCGACCCGCGCGGCGGCGTCCCCACCGGAGTCGAGAGACCATTCGAGAAGTCCGCTCCGCGCCGCAGCGAGCCGTCGCCGTTGCCCAGCCGCACCGACGCCGTCCCAAAGCTCACGTTCGCGCTGGCCACGTCGGGCTTGCCGTCGGCGTTGAAGTCGGCCACCGACACCGCCACCGGGCGCTGGTCGACGTCGACCACCATCGGCGCTCCCGCTGAGACGCTGCACCAGCCCGGCAGGCTGTCGGTCGCCGCATTCACCGCGCTCGCCGCGGCCGCGAACAGGTCGGGGGTGCCGTCGCCGTTGAGGTCTCCCACCCCGAACCCCGTGCCGTTCGACTGCAGGTCGACGTCGGGGCGGGCAGTGAACGTGCCGTCTCGGTCGTTGAGCAGCACCGAGACCTGCCCCGAGCTGCGCGCCACCGCGAGGTCGGGCCACCCGTCGTTGTCGAAGTCGGCGGTGCGCACCGACTTCGCCGAGCCGACCGGCACCACGACCTTCGGCGCGAAGGTGCCGTCGCCCAGGCCGCGCAGCACCTGCGCGTCTCCGTCGGAGACGGCGATGAGGTCGAGAATGGCGTCACCGTCGACGTCGGCTGCAGCCAGCGAATCGACCGGCCCGGTCGCCCCGAACACGCTGTCTTTCACCGTGGGAACCGTGACCGAGCCGTTGAACACCAGCACCCGCACGTTCTTCGACGGGTCGATCATCGCCACGTCGGGGTACCCGTCGCGGTTGAAGTCTCCGCCGACCGAGAGGCCGTACAAGGCGATCGGCAGCCCGCTCACCGTGATGGGCGCCGCGAACGGAGGCGACGCGCGCTGCCCCAGGTACAGCGACGCGGTGATGCTCGGCGGCGGGCCGACCCGGCTGAAGTACGAGACCACCAGCAGGTCGCCGATGCCATCGCGGTTGAAGTCGCCCGCGGTGAGGTTGTTCGGCACACCCGACGCGCTGCCCGCAGACACCGGCGCGGCGAACGTTCCGCTGCCGTCGTTCAGGAACAACGCCAGCGAGTTCGAGGCGGTCGGCGGCAGCACGTAGAGCGTCATCGCCACGTCGAGGTCTCCGTCGCCGTCGAAGTCGCCCAGGTGGAAGTTGCCGACGTTCGGGTTGCCGGTCGGCATGCCGGTGAGCGCGGTGAAGGTGGTCAGCGTGCCCGGCGAGCGAAAGGCCTGCAGCGTGCCTGCACCCAGCGTCACCAGGTCGGCCAGCCCATCGCCGGTCACGTCGGCGACCCCGAGCGTCGGCACAGTGCCGGGGGCCACCCCCACCGGGCTCGCGGGGAAGCTCGGGCCGTCGTCGAGGTCGAAGGGTGTGCTGGTCGAGACGACACCCGTCACCCCCTGCACCGCGGGCGTCAACCTCACCCGCACCGCGCTCTGCGGCGCGCGCCCCAGGTCGGCCATCGCGTTCCAGCTCAGGGTGTACGGCGTACCGGTCGACGTGGTGGGCAGCGCCACCAGCCCCTTGGTCGCAGGGTCGGCCGACAGCGTCATGCGGCGAAACGCGCCGTTGCTCACCGAGTACTCGGCGGTCACGTCGGTGGGCAGTGACTGCTGCTGCGCGAGCACGTAGTTGACCTGCACGCAGCCGGTCGTCGCGCTCACCGGCATCACCATCACCGTGGGCGCCGCGGGCGTGAAGTGCGCGCGTGGGCGGGCGCTCAGCACCACCGCCGCGGGCGTCGCCGCGTCGGCGGTGACGGTAATCGTCTTGGTCTCCACCACGGTCGAGGCCAGCGTGCCGGTCGCCGAGCCGTCGGGGCCGGTGCTGAAGACGGGCTGCGTCAGCACCTGGCCCGTGCCGGTCGCCTCGAACGAGACGCGGTGGCCTGGCAGCGGCGCGCCCCCAGAGTCCTTCAGCACCACCGTCACCGTCACCAACGACGTACCGTTGGCGGGCACCGTGTCGGGGCTCAGCACCACCGTCGAGGTGGCGGCGTCGACCACGGGCCCTGCGGTGACGTCGAAGGGCGCCGACGAGGTGGCGCTGTACTGCGGGCTGGTGGCGACCAGCACGAACCCCATGCCCTCGGTGTCGAGCTGCAGGTCGTCGAAGGTCGCGGTGCCCGAGCTCGCCGAGCGCGAGGTGGTGCCCGTCAGGCGCGCTCCCGCGGGCCCGCCCGAGAGGGTGAGGGTGACCGAGCCCGAGACGTCGGCGCGGTTGCCGTTGGCGTCGACGATGCTGACCTCGGTGAGAAAGGGCTTCGCGCGCTGCACGTTCGCCGGCGGCCTCGAGAACGTGAGCCGCGTCGGCTGACCCGCCACGAAGGTGACCGTGGGCGTCTGGCTGAGCGCCAGCGGCGTGCCATCGACGTCGACCGTCGCGCTCACTGTCTTCACCCCCGCGGCGGTGGAGGTCAGCTTCGCCGTGGTGACGCCCTCGGCGTCGGTCGCCGCCGGCGCGGTGACGGTATTGCCCGTGCCGCTCACGGTGATGGCCACGGTCTGGCCGGCGACCGGTTCGCCGCCCAGGTCGCGCACCGTGACGGAGATGAGCACCGGGTCCTGCCCGTCGGCGGTGACTCCTGCGGCGCGGTCGACGGTCAGCACCGACGTCGCAATCTCGGGCCGGTGGTCCGACGTGCAGCGGCCCTGCTCTTTGCAGCGGTCGAAGGCCGCGTCGAAGTCGACACAGCCGCTCGCACCTGCCGCCATCGCGAGTACGACGCTCAGCGCGCGCATCTAGAAGCTCCCCGTGAGCACCGCCGCCGCGCCGCTGCCCGACACCGACACCGACGGCGTCACGCTCGGCGCCGTGTCGCGGTTGAGAAAGAAGACCGCCGCCGCCGCTGCGAGCGCGGCCACCGAGACGCCCACCCCGACCGCCGACACCAGCTGCAGCGTCTTGCCTTCGTCGCGAATGCGGCCTCCCTCGGCGACGGTGAAGGTGCCGCGGTTCAGCCGGTCGAAGTCTCCGCGCGCGACCACGTAGAGCCCCACCGCCACGCCGGCCGAGACCACCGCGAGCGCGAGCGGCACCAGCGCCCAGCGCCGGGTCTTCGCGTTCTGCTCGTTGTCGAAGGCCAGCGCCACCCCCGACGGCTTCTCGAGTGTGCGGCCCAGCCGCTCGGCCACCTCGGGAGCCATGCGCCGCGCCGCGGCCGACAGCCCGTCGAGCGCCTCTTCCTCGTCCTTCGCCTTGAACGACGCGCTCGCCAGCACGCTGCCGTCTTTCGCCGACGTCACCTTCACGTTGAGCTGGTAGCGGCCCTCGAACCGCGCCACCTCGCCGACCACGATGCCGTCGGCGCCCAGCGCGTTGGCCAGCTCGATGTTGCAGCTGCTCGATTCGTCGGCGCAGCCGAGCAGCTGCTTCTGCCGCTCGAGCCCCAGCACCGCGGCGATCTGCGCCGAGCTGGTCACCTTGCAGCCGCGCTGCGACAGCTGCTGCGCGAAGTGCTCGGCGAAGAACGCCGCCTGCTGGTCGGTCACGTTGAGCTTCGAGAACCCCGGAGCTGCCAGCGAGGGCGGCGACGCGCTGGCCTGCAGCACGGCGAGCAGCAGCAGTGTGGTCATTCACTGCAGTCTGCCAGCTGCGCTTTCGATGGCCATTTTGGTTTCCCACCTTGGCGCACAGCCGCGAGGCCACCGGGGGCTGACTTCGGCGGGGCCACGACGCTAACCTTCAGCTCATGGCGCGCAGTGAGTACGTGAAGCCTCTCGGACCCGATCAACTCGAGCTCCTCCGCCCCGCACGACCGTCGCGGCTCGTCTTTCCGCTCTTCCTCACCGCGGTCTTCGGCGCGGGCCTCTGGTTCACGGGCGGCAGCATCGCGCTCGCGGTGCTGGTGCTCGGCGTGTGTTTGCTCCCCCTGGTCACGGTGAAGGCGGTGCGCGCCTCGGTCTCGAAGCGCCACGTGCTGGTGCGCTCGCAGGCCCGCCTGCTGCTCGACGGCGAGCCCATCGAGGCCGCCCGCATCGAGGTGAGGGTAGTGAAGCACTGGCTGTTGCGCCGCCCGCACCGCTACGCGCTCTCGCTCTGGGCGCTGGTCGGCCGCGGCGAGCAGATCGACGTCGAGCTCGGCCAGTACCCCACCATGCTCGAGGCCTCGACCGTCTCGGGCCAGATGGAAGACTTCCTCGAGCGCGCCAAGCAGCGCACCGCGCCGTCGCCGCTCGCCGGCCGCGGCAGCTGAGCCGTTTTCCCGAGCGCCCCGCATCACCTTGCGCTTAAGTCCTCGGCGCCGTGGCGCGCGAAGACTCCATCTCCTCGCTGGTCGATCGCCTCGAGCTGCCCTTCAACTCGCTGGGCATCGACCCGTTCGGCGTCTCCAAGTTCCACCTGCGCATCTTCTTCGGCGCGCTCGGCTTCCTCTACCGCAGCTACTTCCGGGTGAAGGTGCACGGCATCGAGCACGTGCCCGCCCGTGGCCGCGGCATGCTGGTCGGCAACCACTCGGGCGGCGTCGCCATCGACGGCGCCATGGTGCTCACCTCGCTGCTGATGGAGATGAGCCCGCCGCGCCTCGCCCACGCGATGGCCGACAAGTTCATCAACCGGCTCCCCATCGCCTCGACCTGGAGCAACCGCACCGGTCAGTTCACCGGCCTGCCCGAGAACGCCGAGCGCCTGCTCGCCGACGAGCGGCTGCTCATCGTCTTCCCCGAGGGCCACCTCGGCACCGCCAAGCTCTACTCCGAGCGCTACTCGCTGGTGAACTTCGGCACCGGCTTCGTGCGCCTCGCGCTGAAGATGAAGGCCCCCATCATTCCCTTCGGGTTCCTCGGCGGCGGCTCGGCGATTCCCTCGGTCTACAACTCCCAGCTGCTCGGCAAGCTCACCGGCGTACCGTACGTGCCGCTCACGCCCTACGGCGCGCCCGTGCCGCTGCCGGTGCAGCTCGACGTGCACTACGGCGCGCCGATGGTGTTCGAGGGCACCGGCAACGAAGAAGACGTGGTGATTCAGGGCTACGTCGAGCGGGTGAAGTCGCGCATCGCGCAGCTCATCGAGAACGGCCGCAGCCAGCGGAGCCCCACGTGAAGGTGCTGCTCGTCGGTGTCGCCGGCGGCACCGCGCGCGCCTGCGCCCTCACCCTGCGCGAGCGCGGCCACGAGGTGGTCGGCCTCGACCGCCGCCCGTGGCGCGACGCCCCCAAGGGCATTCGCAACTACGAGGTCGACCTGCGCAAGCGCGCCGCGGAAGACGTGTTCCGCAAAGAGCGCCCCGAGGTGGTGGTGCACATGGCCACCGTCACCTCGCTCACCCGGCCCAGCGCCGAAGAGCGCGAGAAGGTGAACCTCGGCGGCACCCGCGCGGTCTTCGAGCACTCGCTGCAGCACGGCGTGAAGCACGTGGTGTTCGTCGGCCGCCACACCTACTACGGCGCCGCCGCCGACTCGGCGATGTACCACGTCGAAGACGAGCCCCCGATGGCGCTCGGCACCTTCCCCGAGCTCGCCGACCTGGTCGCCGCCGACCTCTACGCCTCGACCGCGCTGTGGCGTCACCCCGAGGTCAAGGTCTCGGTGCTGCGCTGCTGCTACACGCTCGGCCCCTCGAAGACCGGCACCCTCGCCACCTTCTTGCGCGGCAAGCGCGTGCCGATGGTGCTCGGCTACGACCCGCTCTTTCAGTTCATGTACGAGCAAGACTTCGCGGTCGCGGTCTCTTGCGCGGTCGAGAAGGGCCCCCGCGGAGTGTTCAACGTCGCCGGCCCCCACCCGGTGCCGCTCTCGGACATCGCCCGCGCCACCGGCCGCTCGCCGTTTCCGGTTCCCGAGGTGCTGCTCAACGCGATGACCGGCCGCTTCGGGCTGCCCGCGTTGCCCCGCGGCGCGCTCGAGCACATCAAGTACCCGGTCATCGTCGACGCCACCGCGTTCGCCAAGGCGACCGGCTTTCAGTGGGAAGTCGATGAAGTCGAAACGCTCTCGCGTTATCGGGCGCTCGGCATATAGGAGGAGTCATGTCGGATTCGTTCGCGGTTTATGTGGAAGTCAGGCGCAATGACGGCTCGACCGAAAAAGTGCGGGTCGGCTCGGCCACCAAAGACGGCGAGGGCTTCGTGCTCCGCCTCGGCGAGATGACCATGGCGGCGGCCCCGGCCTCGGCCGGCCGCTCGTACGCCAGCGCAGGGGTGGCGGCGGCGGCGGCGGCGGCGGCGACCTGAGCGGCGGCGTGCTGCCCAACTACGGCCGCAGCAAGGGCATGCCGGTTCGCGGCGCCTCGCTGCAGGACCTCGAGTTCTACATGAACGGCTGCAAGCGCACGCTGTCGGACCCCAGCAAGGCCCGCTTCCACGACAAAGAGCGTCAGCTGATGGCCCAGCTCGAGGCCGAGATTGCGCGGCAGGGCGGCGGTGGTGGCGGCAGCGGCGGCGGCGACGACGGCCCGCCTCCTCCGGGCGACGACGACGCTCCGCCGTTCTGATTTTTTGACGCGAGCGCGACGGGTCGTACCATCGCGCTACATGTCCGAACAGCGCCAGCACCCCCGCACCCCGTTTCAGACCACCGTCGAGGTCATCGACATCGAGAGCGGTGTCGATTTCCTCGCCGAGAGCATCGAGCTGTCTCCGCGGGGCCTGTCGTTTCTGGCTCCGATGGAGCCTGCGCTCGGCGCCGAGATGGAGGTCACGCTCCGCCGCGTCGGCACTGCGCCGGCGCGCTTCACCGCCCTGCGCATCGACCAGACCCCGCGCGGCTACGTCGTCGCCGGCTCGCTCGACCCGCGGTAGCCGAAACCGCGCACCCTGAGCGAAGCGCGAAGCGCGGAGTCGAATGGGTGCACTCCAGGTCGAAGGCACCCACTGACGCGAGCTCCATGCTTCAAGCAGCACCGCGTTGCGCAGCAATACGATGGAGTATCTGCCGCACAGCCTTCGGCGGGCGATGACCCTGACCGGGTTTCGTCTCAGTCCAACAAGAACGTGTAGTTGTAGGTGATGGTCGTCGAGACGGCTTCGCCGGCCTTCAGCGCGGGCTTGAACTTGAAGCGCTTGATGGCCTCGCGCGCGGCCTCATCGAGCCCGTAGCCCGGGCCGCTCAGCACCTTCACCTCGGTGACGTGCCCCTCGAAGTCGACGGTGATGCGCAGCCGTACCGTGCCCTCGATGCCGGCGCGCTTCGCCTCTTCGGGGTAGGGAATCTTCACTTCCGCTTCGGCCACCGGGTCTGAGTCGGCCCCGCCGGGCGGCACGTACTTCGGCGCCTTGTAGGCCTTCACTTCCTCCGGCGCGACCGCCTTCGGAGCCACGCCGCCCATCGCGGTGTTGCCCACCGGCGCGGCGAAGTTGCCCGCCGACGAGGTACCCGACAGCTGCACGCCAATCACGATCGGCGGCGGCTTCACGTCTTCTTTCGGCGCCTCTTCCGTCGGCGGTGGGGGCAGCTCATCCAGCTTCGGCTTCGGTATCGCCACCTTCACCACCGGCTTGGGCGGCGGAGGCTTGGGCTTCTCTTCTTCTTTCGGCGGGTCGGGCGGAGGCGGCGGCTTGGGCGGCTCGACCGTCAGCATCTCCATCTCGATGGGCTTGTTCTCGGCGAAGTGCGGCACGTTGCCGCTCAGCGACAGCACGTAGCCGACGTGCCCGCCCAGAGAGGCGAGCAACGTCACGACCAGAATCTTCGTCGGGTCGTATCGCCGCGAGGGGAGTGCCACAGCCGCTGACATTGATACTCCGCCCAGACTACGGCGTTCCACCCGGGGTTGCGGGTGCGGCCTCTTTCTGGATGTTCAGCGCAAACTTTGCGATGCCCTGACCCTTCACCACGTCGATGAGGTGCATCACCCGCCCGTAGTTCAGCGTCTGGTCGGCGGTGATGATGGCCCGGGTCTCCTTGTCTTTCGCGAGCGCGGCGTCGATGAGACCCTTCAACCCCGCTTCGTCGACCTCGGTTCCGTCGAAGTAGGTCTTGGCGTCTTTGTCCATCACCACGTTCACCAGGCCCTGCACCGTCTCGCCGCCGTGCGCGGCGCGCGGCAGGTCGACCTCGATGGCCTGGCGCGCGATCAGGTGCGCCGTGACCATGAAGATGATCAGCAGCACCAGCGTGATGTCGACGAGCGGGGTGACGTTGATGCTGACGATTTCGTTGTCGTCGTCTTGTTGAGCTGCCGCCATCGCTTTACGCCGCCTTCCGCGTTTCCGTCGCGCGCAGATGGCCGACCACCGCGTGGCCCAGCGAGTTGGTGCGCGAGGTGATGGTCTTCAGCGCGCGGGTCAGCGCGTTGTAGCCGACGACCGCGGGTATCGCGACGGCCAGACCGACCGCGGTCGCCACCAGCGCCTCCGAGATGCCCGACATCACCGTCTGCTGAATCGCGTTGCCCTTGGCGCCGGTCTGACCCAGGTCGTTGAACGCCTTGATGATGCCGAGCACCGTGCCGAACAGCCCGATGAACGGAGCGTTCGAGCCCAGCGTGCCGAGAAACGAGAGGAACCGCTCGTACTGCGGCTTCTCGCGCGCCACCGCGGCGGCGATGATCTCTTCGACCGCGTCGGGGCCCTTGCTGGCGCTCTCGATGGCCTCGCGCACCACCGCGGCCTCCATGCCCTTCTGGCTCGCGACCGCCGCCTTCACCGCGTCGAGCTCGCCGCGCGCCAGGCGCACGCCCAGGTTCTCCGAGTCGGCCAGCCGGTGCGAGCTGAAGAACAGCGCCCGCTCGAGCATCACCGCGATGGAGAGAATCGAGAGGGCTGCCAAGAGCCACAGCACCCACTCCGCGCTGCCGAGCGTGACGCCGAGCAGCTTGCGGGTCAGCCAGCCCTGGTCGGAATTGGTGAGCTGCGCAAGGACGAGGGGGAGGGAGGTCATGATGGTAGGGGATCTCTCAGATTACGGGTCGGCCCGGCAAACAAACGTACGGTACGAAGCAGTGTTCTGTTTCATGCCAGCCGCTGTTTCTACGCCGTGAAGAAGTGTTGTGCGGGCAGCTAAGAGCCCGTAGCCCCAACGGTCAAGACGTCGACAACCGGCCAGAGGGGTGGGTTCTTCCGTCGAAAGCCCCGAGACCGGTCAGGGTGAGCTACGTCGAACCCTGCCGTCGCCCGCCGAAGGCTGAGGCGCAGATACTCCATCGTATCGGTGCGCACGCTCTGCTGCTTGGAGCCTGGAGTGCGAGGCGTGGGCGCCTTCGACTTGGAGTGCACCCGTTTGTATGTCGAGGATGCGGCATTATCGGCCACCAGTCCTCCGTCGATTGTGGGTGGCACGGCAGACCGCGCACCCGTGGGTCAACGAAGTCCGAAGTCGAGCAAGGGTCGCCGTGCCATTCGCTTCTCTCGCAGCCCGAACAGTTGGCCAGTACGAGCTCGGATGTCGCAAACATGGGCAGGGATGAAGCATCCACAGTCGCGGGAGGCGAAAGAGCGACCTGAGCGGTGAACATTGGAGTCGACGTTTCGAAGCAGAAGCTGGACGTGTCGGTTCGGCCAACCGGTGAGTGCCGCACCTTCGCGAATGACGAGGTCGGCATCGAAGAAGTGCTGGCTTTCTGTGAGGGACAGCACGCGACCAGAGTGCTGATGGAGGCAACCGGCGGGTACGAGGTCAAACTGTTGGCAGCGCTCGTTGCTGCTGGCTTGCCTGCGGTGTCGATTAACCCGCGCCAGGCTCGGGACTTTGCGAAAGCGAATAACAGGCTGGCGAAGACGGACATGACGCCAGCGTGTTGGCGCATTTCGCGGAAGCCATCAAACCCCCGATGAGGGACGTACCAGACGACCGAACACGCGAGCTGGTCGAGTTGGTTCAGCGTCGGCGACAGCTCATCGACATGCGAACTGCCGAGAAGAATCGCCTCGAGCACGCGACGCCAAAAGTTCGGCAGAGCATTGCGAAGCACATTGCGTGGCTGAACAAGCGAATCGACGACATCGACGAGCAAACGAAGAAGCGCATCCGACAGACGCCGGCCTGGCGCGAGAAAGAAGAGCTCCTCGTGGTCACTGGTGTTGGCCCTACGACCGCGCTGACGCTCGTGAGCATGCTGCCCGAGCTCGGGAAGCTGAACCGGAAGGAGATCGCTTCGCTGGTCGGGTCGCCCCCTTCAACCGGGACAGCGGTGCGATGAAGGGACGCCGGACCATCTGTGGCGGCCGAGGCGGCGTCCGAGCGTCCTCTATATGGCGGCCTTGTCCGCGATCCGCACAAACCCCACGCTCAAGGCGACGTATCAACGACTGCTCAGCAGCGGAAACCGTCGAAGGTCGCGCTGGTGGCCTGCATGCGGAAGCTGCTGGTGGCTCTCAACGCCATGTGCCGCGACCGAAAGGAGTGGGCACCTCATGCCCCGGTCCCCGCATAAAAACGAACACAGTTGCTCGACTTCGGCCTTCGGCCTCCGCTCAGGGTGCTCGGCTTTGTACTGCCAGCTTCACCGCCAGCGCCGCGTCGCGCACCTCGGCCAGCAGGGTCGGGTCGAACCCACCCCCGCCGTGCTGCTGCGCGTGCTGTGCCTCACCCAGGCCGGTATCGCGCTGCTGCTTCACCATGCCGAGGATCAGCTCGCGCACCGCGTCGGCGTCGGTGATGCCCGCCAGCACCACCTGGTGCGTGCTCGCTGCTGCCGCCGCTCCGCCACCCCCTGCCGTCGAGACCGTCACCGACTTGATGCCGAACAGGCGCTCGAGCGGGCCCTGCAGCACCTCGATGTTCTGCACGTTCGCGTAGCTCAGCGTCACCTCGCGCCGCACCACCGCGCCCGCGCTCACCCGCAGGCTGCGGTCGCCCACCAGGTAGTGCCGCAGCTCGAAGTCGATGCGGGTGGTGACCAGCGAGAAGCAGACGACCCCCAGCATCACCAGCGCCCCGAGCCCCGCCGCCAGCGCGCCTTCTGGTTTTCCGGTGACCAGCAGGCCGAACGTCGCGCCGCCCAGCGCGAGCAGCTGCATCGAGAGGCCGAAGAGCACGCCCGCGTAGCGCAGCCCCAGCCACGCCGGGGCCGGCTTCAGGTGCCGCACCAGCGTCACGCCCTCGGGCAGGTGTGGCGCCTTCAGCTCGAGCTTGAGCAGCGGCAGGAAGAGCGGAGTGAGCGCCTGCGTGAGCGCGGAGATCATCTCGCGCCGCCCTTCAGCGCCGCGGCGGTGTCGCGCAGCGCATCGCGAATCTCGGTGAGCAGCGCGTCGGCGCCCGCGGTCGGCACCGCCTTGTGCTCGCGCACTCCGCGCATGCGCGCATAGAGGTAGTCGCGAATCGCGTCGCTGTCGCGCACCCCCGCGATGGCGAGGTGCGAGGCTTCACCGCTGCCCGCGGTCTGAATCGTCACCGTGCCGATGTTCAACCAGCGCTCGACGATGTTCTGCGAGAGGTGAATGTCCTGCATGCGCGCGTAGGTGAGCTGCATCTCGCGGCGGAAGATGATGCCGAACGACATGAACACGCCTTCGTCGTCGAAGCGGTAGCGCAGCGTCTCGTAGCGGAACAGCAGGGGTATGAAGACGATGGGAAACAGGAAGCAGGTCATCAGCGCCATCAGCACGTAGAGCAGCAGCAGCCCCTTCTCGGGCCGCGTGATGGCGTGCACCTTCGCCCGCAGCTTCGTCAGCTCGTCGTCGGTCATCGCCCGCGCGTTCTACTCCGCTGCGCCGACTGCTCGAAGGGAACATCCGACCGGCGGGCGACGTTGTTCAACCGCAGGACGTGGGCGCGGCTAAGCTCACGCTCACGCCATGGCCGCCGGCGACGAACGACGCAAGAGAGCCGTCGTGCTTTCCCGGGTGCGCCGGGTGCAGCGCCGTCTCGAGGTCGAGCGCGCGCTGAAGGCCGCGGTGGCCCCGATGTGGTGCGCGGTGACCGCGCTCGCTGCCTGGAGGTTGGTGGCGCAGCACCACGTCGCGGCCGTCGGAGCCTGTGTCTTCGCGGCCGCGCTGGTGGCGTGGTGGCTGCTGCTGCGCGGGCACCGCATCACCGAAGGGCAGGCAGCGGTGATCGCCGATCGCCGCGCCGAGGCCGGGGGCTTGCTGCTCACCCGCCTCGAGCTGCCCGTCGGTGAGTGGGAGCTCGAGCTCAACCAGCGCGTGCGCCAGGTCACGCCTCCGCCCATCGAGGCGCGGCGGCCCGTAGGCCTGCTGCTGCTCGCGGCCTGCGCCGGCCTCATCGCGTTCATCGTGCCCCTGCCGCCCAAGACCAGTCGGCCCGTCAGCTCGGCCGCCGCCACCCGCGTCGACGAGCTCGTCGAGAAGCTCGACGCCGTCGCGCGCGAGGAGCCTGCCGACGACGCCATCGCGAAGGAGCTCGAGCGTTTGAAGGAGGAGGTCGAGGACGGCACCTTCGATTCCGCCGATTGGGAAGCGGCCGATACCCTCAACGCTGCGCTCGACCGGCAGGCTGCAGAGGCGCAGGCAGAGCTCTCGCGCAGTGAGGCCGCCGCGAAGTCGCTCGAGGACGCGATGAAGGCCGCGCAGGGCGGGGAGGGCGCGACCAGAGAGCGTGAGGAGCTCGAGCAGGCGCTCATGGCGATGGCCGATGGCCAGGCGCAGAGCGGGGAGCAGGCCCTGCAGCAGGCGATGAAGGAGCAGGCGGGGCAGGGGCAAGAGAAGGGCCAGGAGCAGGGGCAGCAGAGCGGCCAGCAGCAGGGTCAGAACGGTCAGCAGCAGAATGGCCAACCGCAGGGGCCTTCGCGCTCGCAGGTGAGCGACTTGCGCAAGGCGCTGCAGCAGCGTCAGCAGCAGCTCTCGCAGCAGTTCAACCCCGGCGGCCAGCGGCAGCGGCAGGCCTCGCGCCCGCAGCCCGGCAGCGGCCAGCAGCAGAGCGGCCAGAAGCAGTCCGGCCAGGGCCGGCAGAGCGGCCAGGGCGAAGGTGAAGGCCAGAAGGGTGAAGGCCAGAGCGGCACTGGCGACGCCCACGCCAGCCACGTGAAAGACCCCGGCACCGGCCACGGCTACTCGCCCCCGCAGGACCTGGTGTTCGGCGGCGAAGCCAACATCGACCCCGACCGCCTCAAGTTCGAGCCGCTGCCGCAGGGCCAGGGCGGCGAAGGCCAAGATCTCTTCGGCCTGCGCGCGGCCAACCCCAAGAAGGGCGAAGCGCCGGTGATGCACGGCGGCTCGGGTGCGGCCTCGGGTGTGCAGGCACGCGGCAACGACGATGGGAACCTGCTGCCCCGCAACCGCGTGCTCATCAAGCGGTACTTCGATTCGCAGTGAACCCCAGGAGACAACGTGTCCGACCTGCTCAGCCCCTCGGAAGTGCAAGCCGCCGGCGAGTCGATCTCCATGCTGCGCAACGGCCTCAACCAGGTGCTCATCGACCAGGGGCCGGTCGTCGAGAAGGTGGTGCTCGCCGTGCTCGCGCGCGGCCACGTGCTGCTCGAGGGCCTGCCCGGCCTGGGCAAGACCGAGCTCTGCAAGGGCCTCGCGCGCCTGCTCTCGCTGCCGTTCAAGCGCCTGCAGTTCACCCCCGACCTGCTCCCCGGCGACATCACCGGCACCTACGTGCTCGAGGGCGAGAAGCGCGAGTTCGTCTTTCGCCCCGGCCCGCTCTTCGCCTCGCTGGTGCTCGCCGACGAAATCAACCGCTCCAGCCCCAAGACCCAGTCGGCCCTGCTCGAGGCGATGCAGGAGCGCAGCGTCACCGTGCTCGGCACCACCCACGCGCTGCCCCGGCCCTTCTTCGTGCTCGCCACCCAGAACCCCATCGAGCTCGAGGGCACCTACCCGCTGCCCGAGGCCCAGCTCGACCGCTTTCTCTTCCGCGTGCAGGTGCCCGCCGTCGGCGCCAAGACGCTCGCCACCCTGCTCACCCAGCGCGTGCGCGGCGAGCCGCCCGCGCAGAGCCCCGTGCTCGACGCCGCCGGCCTCGAGAAGCTCTTCGCCCTGGTCGACCGCATTCACCTGCCCCTGCCGGTCGCCGAGTACATCGGCCGCCTCGTCGAGGCCACCCACCCGCAGAGCCCAAGCTCGAGCGACGCGGTGAAGCGCTTCGTGCGCTACGGAGCCAGCCCCCGCGCCGCGCTCGCCATGGCCTCGAGCGCCCGGGCCGCCGCGCTCACCCGCGGCAAGCCCAACGTCGGCTTCGACGAGGTGCGCGACGTGACCCAGGCCGTGCTCAACCACCGCCTGGTGCTCAGCTACGAGGCCGCGCTCGAGAAGGTCTCTGCCGAGCAGGTGGTCAAGGCGCTGCTCGAGGCCGTGCCCGAGGTGGCGCGTGGTTGAGCTCGCGCTGCTCGCCGCGCTCGTCGCCGGGCAGACCGACGCGGCCGATGAGGTCGACGACGTCGAAGCGGCCGAGCTGGCTCCCATCGCTTCGCCGAGAGAAGACCCGACCGGGGCGAATTCGTACGACTACGCCTTCGCCAACACCCACCTCACTCCGGTGGGAGACGGCCCGACCAAGGTCACCGTCACCGACCGCTTCGCGACTCCCAACTACGGCTACTTCCCCCTGGTGGTGCACGTCGACAACACCCTCGGCCCGCGCCAGACCCTCAAGCTGACCTTCTCGTCCACCGGCTCGGGGGGCTCGCACCAGTTCACCCGCTCGGTCGAGGTGGGGCAGGGCGAGCGGCGGGTCGTGTCGCTGCCGGTGCCCTCGCACGTGCGCTACGGCGCGTTTCGGGTGCGCGGCCCCGGCATCTCCGACCGCGGCGAGGCGCACATCAGCTTCACCCAGGTGAACCTGCACCAGCGCGCGGTGCTCAACCTGGGCACCGCCGAGACCTTTCAGGCCACCACCGGCTCGAAGCCCAGCTTCTCGGGCAGCGCCACGGTGCAGGTGGTGACGCTCGGCATCGACGAAGCACCCTCCGAGACCGCCTCGTACGTGGGTTGGGACACCGTCGTCTTGAGCGGCGCCAAGGTCGAGCAGCTCAGCGACGCGCAGCGCCGCGCGCTCGAGGCCTACGCCGCCCTGGGCGGTCACCTGGTGCTGATGCAGGGCGCGCGCGGCCTGGCCTCCTCTTTTCCGCTGCTCGCCTCAGACAGCCCGCAGTACGGAGTGGGGCGGCTCACCTTCTGCCAGGGCTGCAGCGAGGCCCAGCTGCTCGCGCACGAGGCGCGGGTGCCGGTGCGGGCCATCGAGCCCAAGGGCCGCCGCAACCGCTACGCCTACGAGCCGGAGCCGGCCAACGAGCTCAAGCTGCCGGTGGCCACCGCCCCCATCGGCCGCTTCGTGCTCATCATCGCGCTGTTCACCCTCGCCATCGGCCCCGGCTCGCTGTGGGTCGCGCGCAAGAAGGGCCCCGCCGCGCTGCTGGTCACGATTCCCGGAACCGCGGCCATCACCTGCGCGCTCATCGTCGGCTACTCGGCGCTGCGCGACGGCTTCACCGTGCACTCCACCGTGCAGGGCTTCACCCTGCTCGACGCGGCGAACCACCGCGCCATCACCGCCGGAGTCGGCGCGTTCTACGCCAACCTCGCGCCCGGCTCGGCGCGCTTCGGCAACGGTGAGCTGGTGGTCGCGCCCACCACCACCCGGGAGTATGGCGGCGTCGAGCAGACCGCCTCCATCAACTGGGACGAAGGGCTGAAGGTGGGCGCCGACTTCATTCCCTCGCGCAGCTACCTCGAGTGGAGCTTCCTCTCGTCGGCGCCCACCCGCGCCCGGGTGGTGGTGAAGGCGAGCGGCGGCGGCGCTCCGCGGGTGCAGAACGCGCTCGGCAGCGACCTCGACTACCTGCAGCTGCGCACCTCGCAAGGGGTGTTCAGCGTCACCTCGCTCAAAGACGGCGAAGAGAAGGCCGCGACCGAGCAGAAGGTCGAGGCGCCGGTGCAGCTCGTCTCGCTCAAGCCGCGCCTCTCGGCCGAGGCCCGCGCCGCCCTCACCGCGCCGCTGCGCGTGAACGAGTTCATCGCCGCGATGAGCACGCCCGGGCTGGTGCCGATGGGCGGCCTGTCGCTCGAGCTCTCCGACAGCCGCCACCTCGTGCGCGGAGGGTTCGAGCGATGAGCCTGCTCACCGTGAAGGGCCTCTCGCGACACTACGGCCCGCTCAAGGCGGTCGACGACATCTCGTTCTCGCTCGAAGAGGGCACCATTCTCGGGTTCATCGGGCCCAACGGCGCCGGCAAGAGCACCACCATGCGCATCTTGGCCACGCTCGACGTGCCCACCGCCGGCTCGGTGCTGCTCGACGGCAAGAGCGTGGTCGACGCGCCCGACCAGGTGCGGCCGCTGCTCGGCTACATGCCCGACCGCTACGGCACCTACGACGACATGACGGTGCTCGAGTTCCTCGACTTCTTCGCGCGCGCCTACCGCTTGAAGGGCGCCGAGCGAAAGCGCCGCGTCGACTCGGTGATGGAGTTCGCCGGCCTCACCCCGCTCGCCGACAAGCTCACCGTGGCGCTCTCGAAGGGCATGAAGCAGCGGGTGGCGCTCGGCCGCACCCTGCTGCACGACCCGCGGCTGCTCATTCTCGACGAGCCGGCCGACGGGCTCGACCCGCGCGCCCGCATCGAGCTGCGCGAGCTGCTCAAGGCGCTCGCCGCGCAGGGCAAGGCGGTGCTGATCAGCAGCCACATTCTCACCGAGCTGTCGGAAATCTGCGACACCTGCGCCATCATCGAGCAGGGCCGCCTGCTCGCCACCGGGCCGGTGCACGAGGTGCTGCAGCGCACCGCCGGCACCACGCCGCACACCGACCTGCAGCTCAAGCTCCACGGCAGCGGCCCCGCGCTCGAGCAGGCGCTCCAGAAGGCCGAGCGGCTGTTGCTCGAGCAGCCGCTGGTGAAAGACGTGTCGGTCGAGGGCGCGTCGGTGCGGCTCAAGGTCGAGCTGCAGCCCGGCGTGGCGCCCACCCCGGGCTGGAGCGAAGAGGCCGCGGCGCGGCTCTTGAGAGTGCTCATCGCCGCCGACGTACCGGTGTGCAGCTTCCAGCCGCGCGAGCTCGACCTCGAAGACGCGTTCATGACCGTCACCAGGGGGAAGGTGCAATGAGCGGCGCGGCGACGTGGTCCGAGCGGCTCAACCCCATCGTGGTGAAAGAGGTGCGCCAGGGCCTGCGCACCCGCGTGTTCTGGGTTTTTTTCGGCCTGATGCTGCTGGCCTGCCTGGTCATCAGCCTGGTGGCGTGGGCCACCGCGAGCGAGCTGGGCTTCGACGGCGGCCGCCCCTTCTTCATCGCCTTCTACGTCTGCCTCGGCATCGTGCAGTTCTTCATCATTCCCTACACCGCGTACCGCTCGATGGCGCGCGAGCGCGAAGACGAGACCTGGGTGCTGCTCACCCTCACCGGTCTGGGGCCACGCCGCATCTTGCGCGGAAAGCTCTCGAGCTTCCTGGTGCAGGGCGCGCTCTACGCCAGCGCCGCCGGGCCCTTTCTGCTCTTCTGCTACTACCTCAACGGCATCGACCTGCCGACGATTCTGCTCTGCGTGCTCACCGGAGCCGCCTGGCAGCTCTTCCTCACCTCGGTCTGCGTGTGCACCGCCACCCTCGCCGAGGCGCGCATCACCCGCGCGCTGTTGCACTTCATGCTGCTCGGCACGCTCTTGTGGGGCCTGATGAGCGGCATCGGCGCGGTGGCCGGCTTCGTCGAAGGCGCGCGCAGCCTGCTCTCAGACGACGCGTTCTGGGCCGCCGCCATCGGCACGCTGTGGTCGCTGGTCAGCTACGCGGTGCTGCTGTTCGAGGCCGCCGCGGCGCGGCTCTCGCTGGCCACCGAGTCGTACGCGCGCGGGCCCCGCCTCGCCTTCGTGGTGCAGGTCGCCGGCGCGGTGGGGCTGTTCTTCTGGGGCTGGCAGCGCTCGGGCTCCGACGCCGACGTGCTGGCGGTGGCCGAGGTGCTCTTGTGCGTGCACCTCGCCTTCGTGGGCCTGTTCGTGGCCAGCGACGTCGACGGCATGGCCCGCCGCCACTGGGCCGGCTCGCCGCGCCTCGACCTCTTCAAGCCCGGCGCGCTGCGCGGCTTCCTGCTCACCGCGCTGATGGTGCTGACGGTGGGCGGCATCTTCGTGGCGCTGCTGCTGTCGCACTACGACGGCGACGTGAAAGAGCTGCGCGGCATGCTGGCCGCGCCGGCCTTCGTGCTGCTCTACCTCGCCGCCCCTACGGTGCTCGCCCGCCTCTTCGAGCACCACCCCTCGCAGACCCCGGTGCTGGTGCGCGTCTTCACCCTGGGCCTGGTGATGCTGGGCTCGGGCGTGCCGCCGCTCGTCGCGGTGCTGGTGGGCGCCGAGCCCGACCAGCCCGCGCTCAATGCCCTCAACCCCGTGGTCGGCCTCATCAACCTCTTTCGCGGCGAGAGCGGCTGGCCGGCAGTGCTGCTGCTCTACGGCGTCAGCGCCGGCGCCGTCATTCTGGCGCTCTCGATGCTGTTCGCACGCGACGCCCGGCCGAAAGACCTCGCTGCCGCATGAGCGCCGCGGCCCTCAGCGAGCGGCTGGCCGAAGCGGCCGGCCCCATCGTGGTGAAAGAGGTGCGCCAGGGCCTGCGCGCGCGCGTCTTCGCCATCTTCTTCGGGCTGCTGCTCATCGGCTGCCTGGTGGTGGCCCTCATCGCCGCCGCCGAGTTCGACCGCCGGCTCAACGCCGAGCTGGGGCCCGACTACTTCCGCATCTTCCTCGGCGGCCTGGGCATCGTGGAGTTCTTCGTCATTCCCTACAGCGCGTTTCGCGCCATGACGCGCGAGCGCGAAGACGAGACCTGGGTGCTGCTGGTGCTCACCGGTCTCGGCCCGCGGCGCATCGTGCGCGGCAAGGTCGCCTCGGCCCTCGCACAGGGGCTGCTCTACGCCAGCGCTTGCGCTCCGTTCGTGCTGTTCAGCTACTACCTGAACGGCATCGACCTGCCCACGGTGCTGGTGGCGCTGATGCTCTCGGCGGCGTGGTCGTGCCTGTGGGTCTGCGTGGGCGTCGCCGCCGCCACCCAGGCCGAGAGCCGCATCGGCCGCGCGCTGGTGCACTTTCTGGTGCTGGGCTGTCTGCTTGCCGCCACCGTGGGTGGCATCGCCTTCGCCGCGTTCTTCTCGGAAGAGGGCGGGCGGCTCTTGCGCGAGCAGGCCAGCTTTCGCGCCTTTTGCGCCGGCCTCATCTTGTGGGCGCTGTCGACCGCCTGGGTCGCGAGCGAGGGCGCCGCCTCGGGGCTGGCGCTGCTCAGCGAGAACTCGGCGAAGGGGCCCCGGGTGGCGCTCACCGTACAGGTGCTGTTCGCGCTGGTGGCCGGTGCCTTCGTGGCCTGGCTCGCCGACGGCGGCGACGCCATCGGTGCGGTGGTGGGCGAGGTGTGCGGGTGCATCTACCTGAGCGTGGCCGGCGTCTTCGCCATCTCCGAGCACGACGGTTTTCCACCTGCGTTCGCGCGCGAGCCCGGCTGGTCGAAGCCCGGTGCGCTGCGCAGCTTCATCTTGCTGGTGGGCCTCTTGGCGCTCGGCACCGCGGGGTGCCTGCTGCTCGCGCACTTGATGGGCAGCCACGAGCTCAAGTACCAGCGGGTGCTGCTGGCGGCGCCGATGTTCGTGGTGCTCTACCTCTCGCTGGGCGTGCTGCTGGGCCGGCTCACTCCGCTCAAGGTGCTCACCGAGCCCGTCTCCACCCGCTTCGGCGTGCTCGTCGCGCTGGTGCTCGGCACCCTGGTGCCGATGCTCCTCTCGCTCATGGTGCACGGGCGCGCCAACGACCGCGACCTGAACCTCTTGAGCCCGCTGCTCGGCCTGAGCGCCATCAACAACGGCGACCGGGGGGCGCTCACCCTGCGCCTGGTCGGGGCGTGCGCGCTGTTCTTCGGCTTCCTCGCGTGGACGGTGCTCGCCGCGCGCGACACGGAGCGCCGCACGTGATGGACCTCGCCGCCGTCGAGCGCGCCGCCGCCGGCCGCCGCCTGCGCCTGCCGAAGGGGCCTCAGCGCGGCAAGGTCGGCGAGGTGCGCTCGGCCTCGGTGGGCAGCTCGATGGAGCTGCACGACTTTCGCCTCTACCACCCGGGCGACGACGTGCGTCACCTCGACTGGAACGCGGTGGCCCGCACCGGCGAGCTGGTGCTGCGCGTGCGGCAAGACGAGGTGTCTCCCCGGCTCGAGGTGCTCTTCGACGCCTCGAAGTCGATGGCGGTGACGCCCGAGAAGGCCGCCCGCGCCCGCGAGGTCGCCGACCTGCTCGCGCTGCTCGGTCGCCGCGCGGGGCTCGAGGTGGTGCTGGTGGCCGCGGGCCGCAGCCCCCGCCGCGCGGTGGGGCAAGAGACGCGCACCCTGCTGCAGCACCTGCCGCTCGACGGCGCCGAGTCGTTCGACGTGGCGCTCACCCGCGCGCCGCCGCTGCTCCCGTGCGGAGTGCGCATCGTGGTGTCTGACTTCTTGTTCGAGAGCGCGCCTGAGAAGCTCACCGAGCGCTGGGTGCGCACCTGCTCGTCGCTGCTCCTGGTGCAGGTGCTCGACGCCGAAGACATGGACCCGACCGGCGGCGCCGGCGCGCGGCTGATCGACGCCGAGAACGGCGACGCGCTCGAGCGGGTGCTCACCCCCGGCGTGCTCGACGCCTACGCCGAGCGCTTTCAGTCGCACCAGCGCCTGTGGGAGCACGCCGGCGCCCGCGTGCACGCCACCTTCGTCAGCTCGAGCGCCGCCTTCACCGTCGAGCAGCTCGCCGCCTCGACCCTCGCCCCGCTGCTGGAGGCCGCGTGAGCCCCGAAGCCGCTCGCCCTGAGCGGAGAGGAGGACCGCAGGTCCGACTCGAAGTCGAAGGGTGCCGTCGCAGCTGGAACGCGAAGCAACGCATGCTTCATGCTTCAAGCAGCAGAGCAAGCGCTCTTCTACGATGGAGTATGTGCTGCTCATCCTTCGGCGAGCGACGGCAGGGTTCGACGTGGCTCACCCTGACCGCTCTCGAAGCGTCTTCACCCTGCGCGGTCTCGCTAGCGCGCCAGGCTCTCGGCGTCGGCGAGCCGCTGGGCGCACTCGCGGCGCACGTCGAAGTACAGCTGCTTGGGGCGCAGCTTCGCCGCCTGGTCGTACAGAGGCAGCGCGTCTTTGTAGAGCCCCTGCGAGTCGAGCAGCACGGCGAGGTTGAAGATGGCGTTCGCGTCGTTGGGGCTCTTGCCCAAGAGCTGCCGCTCGGCGTCGATGGCCCCCGGCACGTTGCCGTTGCGGGCCATGTCGATGATGACCTTCTGCCCCTCTTCTTCGTCGTCGAGCTGAATCGCCTTCTGCACGTAGACCGGGGTGACGTCGTCGAGCAGCTGGCGCACCACGCCGCGCGCCGCGCTCAAGATGCTGGCGTCTTCGTCGGCGTCGTCGCGCGCGGTGGCCCGGTAGAGCTTCTCGACCGCGAACGTGCGCCCGGTCGAGTCGAACGCGGTGACCAGCAGCTGCACCCGGCCCATCCAGTACTCCTTCACCACCGCGTTGCCCTTCTTGTCCTTTCCCTGCTCCTGCTCTTTGTCGGCGTTCCACTCGGTGACGTCGATGCGCAGCCCCACCGCGTCGGCGGCCGGCGGCGAGCTCACGCTGACGTTGCGCCCGCTGAACTTCACCGTCACCCCGTCGGCGGTGCGGTCTTCGAGGCTGAAGTAGCCGTTCGCCTGCGCCTGGTTCTTGAGCTCCTGCACCACCGCCTCGCGGGCGCTCTCGCGGCCCTGGCTCTCGAGCAGCGTCAGCTTCTTCGCCGCGCCCAGGTTCACCGCGGCGGGCTGAAGCACGTTCACGTACAGGCGAGGGGCGCAGGCGGTGGCCAGCAGCGCGAGCATCACGACTCTCATGCCGCGGCGTCATACTTCAACACCGGGCCGCTGACGTGAGCTTCGGCTTTCCCCTCGGGCTGCTCGCGCTCGGCGCCTTCGCGCCGCTGCTGCTCGCCTATTTCCTGCGCCGCAAGCAGCCGCCGCGGGTGGTGAGCGCCCTGTTCCTGTGGCGCTCGCCCGATCAGCGCGCCCAGGCCGGCCCGCGCTTCCAGCGCTTCTCGCGCGAGGCGTCGCTGCTGCTCGAGCTCTTGGCGGTGCTGGCCGCCGCCGCGTTCCTCTCCGACGTGCACCTCGGCGCCCGCGCCTCGAAGAAGCACCTGGTGGTGGTGGTCGACGGCTCGCTCTCGATGCAGGCGGTGAGCCAGGGGCGCTCGGCGGCCGACCGGGTGCGCGACCGGCTCGCCGCGCTCGCGCTGGCCGAAGAAGCAGGGCAGCTCACCGTGGTCGAGTCGGGGCTCAAGCCCACCGTGCTCGCCGGGCCGCAGGCCGAGGTGTCGCGCGCCCTCGCCGCGCTCGAGAAGTGGGTGCCCACCCAGCCCGCGCACGACGTGGGCCCGGCGCTGCTGGCGGCCCGCGAGCTGGCCGGTGGCAAGGGCAATAAGGTGCACCTCTTCACCGACGGCCCGCTCGCCGAAGGCACGCTCGCCCCGCCCGAGGTCGAGGTGGTGAGCGTGGGCGAGCCGCTCGACAACCTGGCGCTGCTCTCGGCGCAGCGCAGCGACGTCGAGGGCGTGGCGAGCGTGACGGTGCGCGTCGGCAACTTCTCGCGCGTGGCGAAGAACGTGACCTTGAGCATCGGCCCGCGCACCCAGGCGCTCGCGCTCGACCCCGGGGCCACCACCGTGGTGCAGGCGAAGCTGCAGGCCTCGGGGCCGCTGAACGTCGCGCTGCCCGACGATGCGCTGCCGGTCGACGGGGTGGTGACGCTGCTTCCGTCGGCGCCGCCCAGCCTCAAGGTGGTGCTGCTCTCCGGCCTCGAGCCCAAGGCCGGCGCCGCGCTGCGCCGCGCGCTCGCGGTGGTGCCGGGCGTGACCGTCTCGACCGCGCTGCAGCCCGACGCCATGGTGGTCGGCCCGCCGGGGAGCACCGCCGACGTGACGCTCGGCGTGAGCGGCGCGACCCAAGGCTGGCTGGGGCCGTTCTTCGCGCAGAAGGGCCACCCCGCGCTCGAAGACGTGCAGCTCTCGGGGGTCATCTGGTCGGCGGGGGTGAGCCCCCCTGGCCGCCCGCTGATGAGCGCGGGAGAAGCCGTGCTGGTGTCGGAAGAGGAAGAAGGGCGGCTGCACCTGAACCTCGACCTGGCGCGCTCGAACGTGCAGCGCACCGTGGCGTGGCCGATTCTGGTGAGCAACCTGGTGCGGCGCGCGCGGGTGCTGCAGCCGGGCCTGCCGCGGCGGCACCTGATGCTCGGAGAAGACGTGCCGGTCACCACCACCCCCGGCGCGCGCTACGCGCTCAAGGGCCCGGGAGGCATCGAGCGCCAGGTGCTGGGGGTGGGGCCGGTCGTGCTGCCCGCCGCGACGGTGCCCGGGCGGTGGGCGCTCTGGCGCGACGACGAAGAGGTCGACGCGCTCGAGGTGTTGCCGCTCGACCCGCGCGAGTCAGACCTGCGGGGAAGGGGGCCCTACGCGGTGCGCGCCGCTGCCTCAGAGGGCCTCGCCAGCATCGCGCTGAAGACTCCGCGCTCGCCCTGGCCGCTGGCGCTGATGCTCGCGCTGCTGCTGGTCGACTTCTGGCTCACCGCCCGGCGCAGGAGCGCATCGTGAGGGGGCAGGTCACCCCACGCCAGCTGCAGCACCAGCTCGGGAAAGCGAGCAGGGTGAGCCCCGTCGAACCCTGCCGTCGCCCGCCGGAGGCACCGGCGCAGATACTCCATCGTATTGGAGCGCGCGCCGTGCTGCTTGGAGCCTCGAGTATGCGGCTCTCGGCACCCGTTGCGGCGACGTCAGGGTTCGACGGAGCTCACCCTGCGCGGTCTCGTCGCTCTGCCCGGGGTGGCCACCCATGACGCTCGTCTTCCCCCAGGCGCTGCTGCTGCTGGTGCCGCTGGCGCTGCTGCTCTGGCGCACCGCGAGGCTGCCGGGCCCGGCCTTCCCGCTCCGCGTCGCGGTCGCGGTGCTGCTCACCCTCGCGCTCGCGCGCCCCGAGCTCGACTGGAAGAGCGCGGGCAGCGACCTGGTGGTCATCGTCGACCGCAGCAAGAGCATGCCGCCGCGCGCCGAGGCTTCGGTCGAAGAGCTGGTCAAGCTGCTCGAGCCGCAGCGCAGGCACCATGACCGCCTCGGCGTCATCGCCTTCGGTCGCGAGTCGCGGGTCGAGCTGCCGCTCACCGACGCGTCGAGCTTCGGCGGCTTCACCGCCCATCTCGACGCCGAGGCCAGCAACCTCTCGGGCGCCCTCGACGCGGCCTCCGAGCTCATTCCTGTCGAGCGCAGCGCGCGGGTGCTGGTGCTCTCTGACGGCCGCGCCACCGGCCTCGACGCCCGCGCCGCGGCCCGCCGCCTCGCCGCCCGCGGCATTCCCATCGACTACCGCTGGCTGGGCCGCGAAGACTCGGGCCTCGACGTGGCGGTGACCTCGCTCGCCGCGCCGCAGCAGGTCGCCGCGCACGAGCCGTTTCAGCTCACCGCCACCGTGCACAGCACCGCCGCCGCCAGGGTGAACGTGGTGCTCGCGCGGCAGGGCAGGGTGCTGCTCAAGGCCGAGCGCGAGGTGCGCGAGGGCCAGTCGACGCTCACCTTCTCTGACCTGGTCGACGAGCCGGGGCTCTACGCCTACCAGCTCCAGGTCGAGGCCCAGGGCGACGGCGTGGTCGAGAACGACGTCGGCCGCGCGGTGGTGCGCGTCGAGGGCCCGCCCAAGGTGCTGCTGCTCACCGACCGGCCCGCCGGCACGCTCGCCAAGACCCTCACCCTGGCGGGCCTCGAGCTGAAGGTGCGCGCGCCGCTGCCGCTCACCCTCGACCTGCTCGACGACGTGGGCGCGGTGGTGCTCGAAGACGTCGAGGCCTCGCGGCTCTCCGAAGGCGGCCTGCACGTGCTCGCCCAGTTCGTGAAAGAGGCCGGCGGCGGGCTGGTGATGACCGGCGGCAAGCACAGCTTCGGCGAGGGCGGCTACCGCAAGAGCCCGGTCGAAGACCTGCTGCCGGTCTCGCTCGAGCTTCGCGAAGAGCAGCGCCGCGTCGCCATCGCCATGAGCGTCATCATGGACTGCAGCTGCTCGATGGGCGCCACGGTGCCCGACGGCCGCACCAAGATGGAGCTCGCCGCCGAGGGCGTGGTGGGCGCGCTCGAGCTGCTCAACCCCAACGACGAAGCCTCGGTGCACATGGTCGACACCGGCGCGCACGAAATCTTCGGGCTCTCGCCGGTCTCCGACGGGCTGCCGCTCGGCAAGGTGGCGCGCGGCTTCTCGGGCGGCGGCGGCATCTACGTCGGCATCGGCCTGCGCACCGCGAAGCGCGAGATTCTCGGGAGCCACAAAATCACCCGCCACGTGCTGCTGTTCTCCGACGCCGCCGACTCTGAAGAGCCCGCCGACTACCAAGACACCCTCGCGGCGCTGCGCAGAGAGAACGTCACCGTCTCGGTCATCGGCATGGGCAGGCCCACCGACCCCGACGCGAAGCTGCTCGAAGAGGTGGCCCGCCTCGGCGAGGGCCGCATCTACTTCGCCGAAGACCCCACCAGCCTGCCCCGCATCTTCAGCCAGGAGACCATCGCGGTGGCGCGCTCGAGCTTCGTCGACAGCGCCACGCCGCTGGTGCTCGGCCCCGACCTCGCGCTGCTCGGCAAGTTGCCTGCGAGCGCTCCTGCGCCGTGCGGCGGCTACAACCTCACCTACCTGAAGCCCCAGGCCTCGGTGGGCCTGCGCACCGACGACGAGAACAAGGCCCCGGCCCTCGCGTTCTGGCCCCGCGGCACCGGTCGCGCCGCCGCGTTGCCGCTCGAGGTCGACGGCCAGTACACCGGGGCGCAGCGCGGCTGGGCCGGCCGCCGCGCCCTGCTCGAGCAGGCGGTGCGCTGGGTGTACCCCGAGAAGGTCGGCGGCCTCGACGCGGTGGCGCGCACCACCCTGCAGGGCGACGACCTGCACGTCACGCTCGACTTCGACCCGTCTCAACCCCCGCCCGCGAACGCGCCCACCCTGGTGCTGCTCTCGGGCGACGCGCGGGTGCCGCCGCGCGAATTGCCCATGCGGTGGGAGGACGAGCAGCGCGCCGGCGCTCACGTCACGCTCGAGGGCACCGGCACCTGGCACCCGGTGGTGAAGCTGGGCGACCGCGTCTACCGCGCCGCTCCGGTCACGCTCTCGTGGGCGCCCGAGTTCGAGCCGGGCACCGCCGCCGAGGGCAGGGCGCTGCTCACCGCGCTGGCGAAGCTCACCGGCGGCGTCGAGCGGCTGTCGATGACCGGGCTGTTCGCTCAGGCGCAGCAGTCGACCGCGCCGGTGCCGCTCGCTCCGGCGCTGGTGGTGCTCGCGCTGCTCTTGCTCGTCAGCGAGGTCTTCGTGCGCCGCTTCTTCGCCGCCGGCCCGGTGCGCAGAAAGGCGAAGCCCCAGGTCGCCGCCGCCGGCCCCGGCGTCATCGTCACCGCGCCCCGCATCTCGGCCCCGCGCCCCGAGCCGAAGCCCGAGCCGAGGCCGGAAGCACCGCCAGCGCCGCCGCCGCCCGAGCGAAAACCCGACGTCGGCGACGCGCTCGAGGCCGCCCGGGCCCGCGCTCGCAAGCGCACCGGGCGGTAGAGCCGCCCTTCTTCAGGTCCGGCCGGCTTCGCTCTTCGAGCGGCAGAAGACTCGAGCCCGACGCACGCCGAGCGAAATGTCGCGTTGGGCCGTGCGCGGGCGCGGTGTGCTGCTGTTGCGGTGAGCAGGTCGTCTGCGCTTCGACGCACCACTTCGCCTGTCGCCGACACGAGAGTGTCTGCCGCCTTGGTGATTCTTCGGCCGCGACTTCTTTTTCGAGCCCGTGGCCGGGCGGGCGCCCGCTCGAGGTCGTGCGATGCGCGGGTGGTTCGAGGCTTGCTCACACAGTGGGCAAACCCAAGGAGAACCTCGAATGCGCATGCTCCTCGTCGCAGCCGTCGCCGCGGGCTCGCTCGCCCACGCCAGCACCGACACCTGGTCCGACCCCTTTCCCGGAGTCCGGTACCTGTACCGCGAGACTCTGCTCCCCCTGCGGGTGCACGTGGCGGTCGTCGACACCTGCGCCGCGGGCGTCTCGTTTCGAGCCACCGCGCCCAGCGAGGGCAACCGCACCACCTCGAGCTTCGGTCAGCTGGTGGGGGCGCAGCTCGCCATCAACGGTGACTTCTTCGACCATGACTGGGGCATGAACCTGGGCGCCGGGGTGGCCTGGCCGGGCGGCGACAGCGACCACTCGGGCAACTTCGCGGTCGGCCTCAACCGGGTCGAGCTGATTCCCGACGAGCTCGTGCTCGCCGCCCCCGCCCCGTGGATGACCGAGGTCGTCAGCGGCCGGTGGACGCTGATTTCCAGCGGCGTGCCGTATTACGGCATGGACGACGGCGGCTACCAGTGCGCGCCCGGCCTGCGTGAGCCGCGCACCGCGGTCGGAGTCAGCCGCGACGGGCGCTACGTCTACCTGCTGGTCGCCGAGGGCCGCAGCGCACGGTCGGCGGGCATCACCTGCGACGAGGTCATCGACCTGATGACCGAGCTGGGCGCGTACGACGCGATGGGGCTCGACTCGGGCGGCTCGAGCCAGATGTGGCTCGAGGGGGCGGGGCTGCTCAATCGACCGAGCGACCACACCGCGAGCGGCACTCCGGTCGAGCGCGTGGTGCGCAATCACCTCGCGGTGCGCGCGAGCGGTACCGGCCCTGCGCCCCACTGTGGAGAGCGGCCCGCGCGGGGCCCGCTGCCCTTCGTCCACCGGGCCGTGACGCCGAGCGGCGCTCCCTCGCGCTTCAACCCGGTGCGCCCGCGCCGGCGCTTCGACACCCGCGACGCCACCAACCTCGGGTCGGTGCAGGGCGCGCCGCTGCCGGGCGAGCGCCTCGGCGCGCAGTCGACGCTCGAGGTGGGGGGCTGGGGTGCGCTGGGAGTGCCGGCGGAGGCGACGTCGGTGCTGGTGAACCTCACCGCGGTCGACGCGCTGGCGGCGGGCTTCGTCACTGCCTTTCCGTCAGATGCGCCGCGGCCGCTCGCAGCGAGCCTCAACTACCCGGCGACCGTGGCGGTGTCGGCCGCGACGCTCTCGGGGCTGGGGTCGGCCCAGACCTTCAGCCTGTACACGCACCAGCCGACCCACCTGCTCGCCGACCTGCAGGGGTACTTCGCCTCGGGCGGCGCGGGGTTCGCGCCGCGCTCGCCGGCCCGCGTGTACGACAGCCGCTCGGTGGCGAAGCTCGCGCCGTGGGCGCAGGTCTCGCTCGCCGTGCCGGTCGGGCCGAGCACCGCGGCGGTGGCGCTCAACGTGGTGGCCACCGGGGCCGAAGCCGACGGCTTCCTCTCGGTCTACCCCTGCGATGGGCCCTTCCCGGGAACCTCGAACGTGAACTTCGCCGCGCACCAGACCGTCGCGAACGCGGTCATCACCGCCGCGCCGGGCGGCTCGGTCTGCGCCCTGTCGAACGTGGCGGTCGACGTGGTCGTCGACCAGTTCGGCGCGTGGGAGGCAGGCGCGGGCGCCGACCTCACCGCCGTCGTGCCGCAGCGCCTGCTCGACACCCGCGACGGCACCGGCGGCTGGCAGGGTCGGCTGTTCGACCGGCAAGAGCTCTCGCTCGACCTGCATGCCGTGCCGGGGCTCTCGGCGGCGACCGCCGTGGCGCTCTCGGTGACGGTGACGCAGCCGCAAGAAGACGGGTACCTCTCGGTGTTCCCCTGTGACACGGGCTCGAGCGGCACCTCGACGCTGAACTTCGAGCGCGGCCACGAGGCGACGAACCTGGTGACGGTCTCGCTGGGCACCACCGGCAGGCTCTGCGTCTTCGCGCAGCACCGCACCCACGTGGTCATCGACCTCGCTGGCGCGCTCGAGAGCCGCGCCGCGGCCGGAGGTGCGCAGCCGCTCGACCGCGCCGCGCCCGACGGCATGGGGTGCAGCAGCGTCGGGCCGGCCACCTGGCTCGGGGCGCTGGTCCTGGTGCTTCTCGTCAAGCGGGGGCTGCCCAAGCTGCAGCCGAGAAGCCGTCGCTGACCGACCAGGGCACCTTCACCCGGTTGGCGCCACCACGCCGCGCGTGAGATGAAGCTGCCCCGGTGGTGGAGACGGTCATCGTCGGCGAGGGGCCGCACCAAATGACTCGGCCGCTCACGCGAGCGACGCGTGAACGGCCGAAGAGACTTCTCCCTCGAAATCAGCTCACCCGTTGTTCGGGTTCCACAGCTCGGGGTGCGCCGCGGCCGCGACCTCGATGCCGTGGTCGCCCTTCGAGTCCGAGAGCTGCTTCATCTCGACGTCGTCGGCGCCGTTGTCCTTCATCACGCGGGCGATCTCCTTGCCGCGCACGTCCGAGACGCCCTTCTTGGCCTGCAGCACCTTGCCCCAGATGTCCTGGGCGATCTCCAGGTCTTCGATCAGCTTGGCGTGCGTCGCGTAGTCCTTACCGGCGTTCACGCCCGCGAACGGCTCGAAGTCGAGCGACTTGAGCAGGGCGCCATCGACGCCGATCGCCTTGTCGTTCTTGTCGGCCCACTTGGCGATCTCGTTCAAGAACTCGGGCAGCGCATCGCCCGACAGGTTCGCCTTCTGCCGGTACCACGCCTCGAGCGCGGTGCGGTCGGCCACGTTCAAGGCGGGGTCTTTCTGCTTCGCGAAGTCCGAGAGCACCTCGACGCTCGCGACCTGGTCGGCCATCGGCATCAGCACCTTGCCGAAGTCGATGTTCGAGCCCTTCTTCTTCGCGAACGCGGTCACGTCGGCGAGGAACGCGTCGCGCTGCAGCTGGGGCAGGGCGGCCTGCTTGAGGTACCACTGCTCGAAGGCCACTGAGTCTCCGGCCTTGAGGCCCGGCACCTTCGCGTCGAGTGCGTAGTCCATCAGCGCTCCGGCGGCCGCCGCGTTGATGGCGTAGGTGCGCTGCTCGATGAGGTCGACGTAGCGGTCTTCGCCGCCCAGCTCGATCTGCACGTCGTTGGAGATGGCCGCATCGACCATCTTCGAAGCGTCGAGCGGCGCGCGGCTCACCCGCTGGGCGAAGGTGAGCTTGTCGCCCTCGGCGCGGTCGTAGAACTCGGCGAAGTCGGTCGAGCAGATCAGCACGTTGCCGGTGTTCGCCTGAATGTTCGCCCCCACCTGGCGGTAGTTGTTGAACGCCAGCTGCCGGCCCCAGTTGCCCGCGTCGTCGAGCATGCGGTGCAGCACCTCGGCGTGCGCCGCGACCAGGTTCTTGCGCAGGTCGCCGGCCACCTTCGCCTTGTCGGCCGCCTGCGAGAGCGCGGGAGCCCTCTTGCCGGCGAGGTAGTCGCCCAGCTCCTTCACGAACGCGTCTTTGTTCGGGCCCGCCAGCTGCGCGTCGAACGCGGCGATGAACGGGTCGAAGGTCTGCTTCTTCACCAGCGCCTTGTCGACCGTCACGGCCGACGCGAACGACGCGTCGGTCATCGCCTGCAGCTGCCTCACGCCGATGCCCATCGACTGCAAGAGGTCGGTCTTCTCCTTGCCGTCGGGCATGGCGATGACCTTCTGCGCGTAGGCGGTGTACGTGGCCGGTTGGCCGGGCACCGCGCCGCTGGTGGCCTTGTTCAGGTCGGCGCGGGCCATGAAGCTGGCCACCGCGGCCTTCTGCTTGAAGAAGTCGCGCACGTCTTCGGCGCCGCCCGCGTCACGCACCGCGCGGTCGGTGTTGCCCGCGATGTTGCGCTGCAGGTCGTCGACCTTGGCGCTGAAGTCCATCAGCACGTTGGAGGTCGCCTCTGCCACCGCCTGCTGAATGCGCGAGTCTTTCACCGTCGCGACCGCCTGGTCGGGCGCGTACTTCGTCACCAGCGCGACGTCGACGTTCAGGCTCGGGTCGAGCTTCTTCACCGCGTCGGTCGCCGCCTTCACGATCGCCGACTTGTCGGTGATCGCCTGCGCCTGCGCGAGCAGCTGCGCCTTCGAGGGCAGGTCGCCCTGCGCCGGCCAGTCGGCCGCCTCCGAAATCAGCTTGGTCAGCTCGTCGAGCTTGGGCTGCCCCGCCTGCGCGATGGCCGTCTTCAGCGCCTGGCTGCTGGTCTCGTTGACGTGGAAGCGGCCGCGAATCTGCCGGGCGTAGGCCGCGGCCTCGAGCGTCAGCACGTCGTGCTCGCCGCCGATGTCGTCGGTGATGCCGGCGCCCAGCGCGGTGCGGAACACCTCGACCGTCGCCGGAGCAATCTGGCCGCTCTGCCAGGTCTGCTTGCCGGTGATGGCCACGCTCTCCATGCTGTCGAGCACCGCCTGGGTCACGCCCGAGTCGGCGCGGCTGTCGACCTTCTTGCCCTGCGGCGTGCCGTCGGGGCCGATGATCTTGTCGAGCTTCATGCCCACCAGCACGCGGGTGCCCTCGATGGGGTCTTTGTCAGACCCGTAGCGAATGCGGAACCGGTACATCATGTGAGCGTTCTGCATCGCCTTCGACAGCTTGCCGGTGGTCAGGTCGCGCTTCGCCATGAAGCCGTCCCAGAAGAAGTCGCGGCCGATGGCGACGCGCGGCTGACCGGTGTTGGGGTTCACCTCGATGCTGCGCGAGTCGAGCGTGTACGAGACGTACGGGTTGTTCATGCGCATGGCATGGCCGTCGCTGTCCCACATCATCTCGTCGAGCGGCACCGAGTTCCCCAGCGACAGGCCGACCGCCGACTTGCTGCGCATGGTGTCGGTCAGCGCGCCCGCCGCCGCCTCGACGGCCTGGTTCTTCGACACCTTGGTGGCGGTGAGCGTGTCTTCGTACTCGACGCCGGCGCGGCCGTACGCCGGCGCCGTGCCCTTGAGCTTCTCGGCGCTCAGGTGCGGAATCTTGCTGAGGTCGATGTCCGGGCCGGGAGGCTGCGGCGCGCCCTTCTTGGTCTGAAAGGTGACGCCGTCGATGACCATCGTCGCCACCGGCTTGGTCTTCGACGCCTTGCCGAACGGCGTGGTCACCGTCGACGCATAGTTGGTGCGGGTGTTGTCGCTGATGCCCAGGTTCACCGCGATGGGCGAGCCCAGCGAGAAGTCGAACTGGTCGCCCTTCGCCACCTCGGAGTCGGGCTTCACCACGTCGTCGATCGCCTGGGTCAGGTCGGTCAGGTACGCCTGCAGGTTCTTCGAGCCCGACGCCTTCGCCGCCGCGGTCAGCTCTTTCATCGCCGCCTGCAGGGTGGCCGCGTCGTTGACGACCTTCTTGTTCGCTCCGTCGCCCACCGTCAGCGAGATGCCCTTCGCCTCGAGCTCTTTGCCGACTGCGTCGAGCCACTCGGTGTGGTTGCTCTTGGCGTACAGCTCGGGCTTGAACTCGATGCCGCGCTTGACGTTGACGGTGGTCATTTTTGGGGTCCCCTGGGGGTGCTGCGAAGCCGAATGCGAGGTGTGTTCATGGCATGACCCCTGGGGGGGATCCAAACCGCAGCGAAAAAGCGTCGCCGCGTCGATTCACAGCTTCTGAGAATTCGAGAGGGCGGCCCCGCGGCGGGTGGCGATCAGCTCTCCCACGATGCTCACCGCTATCTCTGCGGGGGTCAGCGCCCCGATGGCGACCCCCATCGGGCTCTTCATGCGCGCCAGCTCGGCGGCCCACTCGGCGCGCTCGTCGACCACGTGCACCCGAAAGCCGACGCGCACCGCCAGCGCGGCGAGCTCTCTGGCCACGTGGCCCGCACCGAACACCCACAGGTGCGATGCCGCGCCGTGCTTCTCGAGGAAGACGCGCATCTTCCCCCCGCAGCACATGCCCAGGTCGTGGGTGAGGTGGGTCTCGATGAGCTTCGACTGCGCGCTCGCGTCGTCGAGCAGGGCGAGCGCGGCCTCGACCACCTGCTGCTCGATGGCGCCGCCGCCCACCGTGCCGCGCCGCTCTCCACCGTGGAGCACCACCATCTTCGAGCCCGGCTTCTGCGGCGTCGAGCCCGAGGCGTCGACCACCGTGGCGAGCACGAAGGCGCGGCCCTCTTCGACCAGCTTCGCGATGTCTTGGAAGAGTTCCACGATTCGTCGAGGGGGCAGCTTGCCTTTCTTGGGGAATGGGAGCAAAAGCGGCGCCCTCTTGGAAGGCGTCATCACCACCCGAGACGTACTCAAGCACCTGCCGCTGATCTGGCGTGAGTTCGGTGCCGCCTGCGCCTTCAAGTGCATCAAGGCGGTGGTGAAGGGCGAGCGCACCACGTTCCTCGACGTGGCCTGCGGCCGCGAGACTCCGGTCGCCTCGCACCGCCAGTACCGCAACTGAGCGCCCGCCGCGGGAACCTGCCCGCGCCCCCGCTGTCAGTCGTGGCATGAACGGTCTGGCACTTCGCTTCTGCTGGGGAGAGCACCGCCTACACACCGAGGTGCTCAAGCCGGGCAGTCGCGCCTTCACCGTCGGCAGCGCGCACGGCGTCGACTTCCCCTCGGGTGACGTGAGCGGCTGCGAGCGCTTCACCCTGGTGCCGGCCGGCGACCTGAGCACCGTGCGCTTCATGCGCGGCATGCGCGGAGCCGTGTGGCGCGCCGACGCCGAGCAGTCACTGCACGACGCCATCTCGAGCGGAGACGCGGTGCCCGACGGCGACGGCTACGCGCTCACCTTGAGCCCGCGCGACGCGGTGCGGCTCGAGCTCGGCGGCCTCGCAGTCGAGGCGGTGCCGGTGCCGGTGCCCGCGGCGGTCGCGGCCCACCCGCTCGATGCGCTCGACGGGCGCATGCTCAACATTCTCGCCGTGGTGGGGGTGCTGGCCAGCGCGTGCATCGTGGCCGCAGTCACACACGAGTCAGACTCGTTCGAAGGCGACGAGCTGCCGCCGCAGACCCGGGTGCTGGCGCGCTACGTCGCGGTGCCGGCGCCCCAGCCGAGGGCGCAGGCGCCGGCGATGTCGAGACCTGATCAGCCGAAGCAGGCGGCCGGGGCAGGCGCCGCGGCGCCGAACAGAGAGAAGACCACCGAGCGCGCACCGGCTTCACACGGCCGCGACCCGAAGGCGTTCGCGCAGCAGCTCGCCCAGGCGGTGAGCTCGGCGTTCGGCCACGAAGTCTTCAAGAGCTCCGACCCGCTCGGCGTCGCGATGGGAGCGATGCGCCGCGCGACCCTCGCTTCGAACGGGCTCGGAGGCCTCACGCTGAAAGGCGACGGCCGCGGCGGCGGCGGCGACGAGACCGTTCGCATCGGCGGCATCGACCGGCCGGGCCGCGGTCGCGGCCCCGGCAGCGCGCCCGACGGCGCCGGAATACTTTGCAAGGCGGGCACCGAGTGCAAGCAGAAGCCGCCGCCCGAGACCGTCGGCAGCAGCGAGGTCACCGTCGTCGGCATGGACAAAGAGATCATTCGGCAGGTGATTCACCGCAACCGCTCGCAGGTTCGCTACTGCTACGAGCTGCAGCTGACCCGAAACCCGACGCTGCAGGGCAAGACCTCGGTGCGGTTCGTCATCACCGGCACCGGTACGGTGAGCGCCTCGCACGTGGTCGAGTCGACGGTGCGCTCGCGCGACCTCGAAGACTGCGTCGCCGGCCGCGTGCGCACCTGGCACTTCCCCGCGCCTCCGGGCGGCGGCTCGGTGACCGTCACGTACCCGTTCGTCTTTCGCACCGGCGGCGAGAAGTGAGGCGGGCCGGGAGCTCGCGTGAAGACGCAGAGCGGTGACGCCGGTCGGGCGTGTGGCGTGCCCCGGCAGTCGGGTCAGCTATGTTCTTCTTCATGGTCAAGCCGACATCACCGCCGCCCGGCACTTCGGGCTACCTCGCCGCCCGCCAGCGTGTGCAGCAGGCGGCGATTCGAGCGGTGGTTGCGGGCGCGCTCGAGCCCAGCGACCTCACGCGCTTCATCGACGGTCCCGTCAACGACAGCGACCTGCGGCTCGCCAAGAGCGCGCTCAGCGACGCCAGGGTGAATCGACTCGCCGCTTCGTGGAGGTTGGTGTTGAGCCTGGGCGTGTTCCCCTCGATTGGCCGAGCTTTTCTCGCATCGCTGAAGCCGGTCGGGCCTGCCCATGACCTCAAGACCGCCGTTCGCGACATTCAGGGTCGGAACTGTCTCGCTGGAAGCCTGAAGTACGCAGCCGAGAACGGTCAGCTCACCACCGAAGAGGCGAACCGAATCGGCGCCGATGGGCTCACGAAGAAGGCCGCCCGAGCGATCTTGAACGATGAGCTGGTGCCCAGGGCCCGCGCCGCGAAGGTCGCGAGTGACGCCGCGCGGTCGAAGCTCCATTCCCTCGACAGCCGGTACCCGGTGCTCGCGGAGCGCGCTCGGCCCCATCCCGGCGCGTTCGAGTCTGACGTTGATTACAGCGAAGCCTTTCGGAAGACCCCGGGTGCTCCGAGTGATGCGGTATTGCGCGAGCGCTTCGCGGCGTACCATCAATGGCGGCCGATGCACGCTGCGACCGATGCCTTGGTCGGTGTGGTCATGGAGCTGAGCCACGTTCACGACATCGATGGGCTCAAGGCCCTCGGTGTGGAAGGCATCGGTCACTCCAGCCACGCCTTCGAGAAGTGACAGCCGCATGGAGCTGTCGGCAATCGCGCAGGCCGTAGCACGCGACTTCGAGATCACCGATGGCCGCCTGTCGATGGAGCCCCTCCGCTTCGAGCGCTGGGTCCCCCAGATGACTGCGCTCGACGCGGCAGAGGCCGGCTCGCTCGCTCCAGAGCTCGCCGCGTTGGCAGCGAAGTTCCTTCGCCTCGGGGCCGACGACGCCGAGCCGGCGGTGATTCAGCTCGGCGCCCTCATCGCCGTCGCGCTCGGCAGCGTCGAAGAGGCGCGAGCGACTCTCGACTCCGCCGGCGTCGACGCGAGCCGGTTCGAGAAGGCCCTCATCACCGCGACCCGGGCGCTCGACGGCGCGTCGGCTTCGAGCGAGACCATCTCGCAGCGCGAGGTCTGGGACCTCACCCGCCGCAAGTAGGCCGCCCGCTGAGCTCCGCAGCTGCCGAAAGACCTCTCGCCCGAAACGCTGTCCCGCCGGTGCAGAACCGCCGGCTCCGTCGAAATGGTCCGGCGGTGGCCGCTCACCGAGCGCGTCGCGGCAGCGCGCTGAACCGGCCTACGGCTTGAAGTTGTGAATCACCGCCTCGACGTTGTTGCCGTCGGGGTCGAGCACGAACGCGCCGTAGTAGCTCTGGTGGTACTCGGGGCGGGGGCCCGGAGCGCCGAAGTCTTTGCCTCCGGCCGCCAGGGCCGCCTTGTAGAAGGCCTCGACCTGCGCCTTGTCCTTCGCGGTGAAGGCGATGTGCCCGGGCCCGGCGGGGCTGGTGGTGCCGATCCAGAACTGGGGCATCGCGGTGCCGAAGCCCGCGGCGGCGCTGCCGCCGGTCTGCTCGGGCGTGTACTCTTTCAGCAGCTTGTGGCCGAGGGTCTCCAGCACCTTCACGTAGAACGCCTTCGACTTCGCGAAGTCCTTCACTCGAATTCCGACATGGTCGAACACGGTGGCTTCCTCCTGTCGCCGAGCAGTCGCACCGGTCACCCCGGCGAGGCAAGGGTTACATGCAACTCTGCGCAGGGTGAGACGATCGGCGCCTCGCTGACGCCTGCCGCGGCTTGCTCGTCTGCGTCGGCTGTTGCTACGCCCGGTGAATGAGGCTCTCCGCCGGACTGCTCCTGTGCGCCGTCTCCTGCAGCAGCGCGCCGTCGCTCGTCGACGCCGGAGCCGCTGACGCCGGAGCCGCTGACGCCGACGCGGGCCGCTGTCACGTCGCCGAGCCCGACCTCGCGTGCATCGCGACGATGTTCCGCGCGCTCGACTCGGGCACCCTGCCGTTCGACGCGCAGCGGGTGCGCGACGCGCTGGGCGCCAACGAGACCACTGTCGCGCCCGGCTGGAGCCTCACCGCGCACCACGTGCTCGAGGCGGACTCGCCCTTCCCCTACCACTGCTTCTTCGCCACGTGGCGCTACGCAGACGCAGGCCAACCCTTCTCGGGGCCGGGGTGTGGAGAGCTGTTGGTCGCCGGTGGTCACCCCCACGCGTCGCAGTGCCAGGGCATCACCCCGATGCACACCTGCGTCGACCAGGTGCCGTTCGAAGAGGCGTTCGACCTGGTGCTTCACCGCAGCCCCGCGCGCGCCGCCTGGCTCGACCCGGCGTCTGCGCCGCCCGCCGTCGGTGACACCGTCTACCTGGTGGGCAACCCGTTCTTCATCTGGCTCTCTTCCGCCGAGCGCGCGCAGCTCTCGTTTCCGTTGGTCAGCGAAGGCAAGGTGCTGGCGGTGAGTGGTCGCGGCATCGTGACCTCGGCCGCCGCCTACCCGGGGAATAGCGGAGGACCGCTGCTCGACGCCCAGGGCAGGGTGGTGGCGGTCATCTATACCCGCCTCGCCGACCAGCGCGCGCAGGGCACCGCCACCCCGGTTGAGCACGAAGGGTGGAGCTCGGTCGGCGTGCTCATCGACGCGCCGACGCGCGCCGCCATTCTCGGCGCGCGGTGACCGCCGCCCCGACGACTCAGCGCGCCGCGGCTTCGAGCCGCGCGGCCAGCACCTGCACGTGGCTCATCACGCTGCCGTAGCTCTCGGCCTCGACCGCGCAGAGCGCCGCACCGACCTCGTGCACCGCCGCCCGCTGCCGAGGGGGCAGCGCGCCCTCGAGCTCGACCACCGCGCCGCCCACCGCGCGCGCGAAGCCGGCCACTTCTCTCGCCAGCGAGCCCCAGTCGGGCGTCACGTCCCACAGCGCGGCCGCCGAGTACCCGTCGGCCGCGGCGAGAAACTGCACGCTCTCGTCGAACTCGGTCGACAGCCGCGTCGAGCCCCGCGCCACCGCCGCGAGCTCGCGCATCACCAGCTCGGCCGGCAGCTGCGCTCCGTCGAGCCGGGTCGCGGCGTTCGTCAGCTCTTCGGCCGCGGCGCGCAGCGCCACGTGCGAGCGCTCGGGAGCGGCTTCGTCTTCGCCCGCGGCGTGCTCGAGCTTCTCGACCGAGTGGAGCAGCTCGGCGCGGCCCTCGACCGCCGGCAGGTGCTCGGCGAGCGCGCGCTCGGCGTGGGCCAGCGCCGCGGCGGTCAGCCGGTAGCTGCGCTCCCACCCCTCGGCGTAGCGGCCATCGGGCGGCGCGGGGTCGAGCGCCGAGGCCAGCCGCTCCATCGCCGCGAACACCGTACCGGCGTCGAGCGAAGACGTCGCGCCGTAGACCTCGGCCACCGGCACCGCGGCCTCGAGCGCGGGTGCCCCCGCGAGCGCGTTGCTCTCGGTCACCGCCTGCGCCACCGCGTCGACCGGCACGCCCAGCGCGAGCGCCGCTTCTTCCTGCTCGGCGCGGGTCAGCTGTGCAGGCGTCTTGTCGAGGCGGCGCTGGGTCAACCACCCGCTCAGCGCCGACGGCGGCAGCTTCCTCATGCTCCTCAACACTACCCGAGCCCCCGCGCGCGCGCAGTGTTACTGGGTCGTGCCATGGAAAAACGCGCACTCGGCAAGCAGGGGCTACAGGTCAGCGCGCTCGGCCTGGGCTGCATGGGCATGAGCGAGTTCTACGGGCAGCGCGACGACGCCGAGTCGCGCGCCACGCTCGACCGCGCGCTCGAGCTGGGCGTCGACTTCTTCGACACCGCCGACATGTACGGCCCGTTCACCAACGAGAAGCTGCTGGGCGGCTGGCTCAAGGGCAAGCGCGACCGGGTGGTCGTCGCCACCAAGTTCGGCAACGAGCGGCGCGACGACGGCAGCTGGGTGGGCATCAACGGCCGCCCCGACTACGTGCGCAAGGCCTGCGACGCATCGCTCTCGCGCCTGGGCGTCGACGTCATCGACCTCTACTACCAGCACCGCGTCGACAAGACGGTGCCCATCGAAGACACGGTGGGCGCGATGGCCGAGCTGGTGAAGGCCGGCAAGGTCCGCTACCTCGGCTTGTCCGAGGCGAGCGCGGCGACGCTTCGGCGCGCGCACCGGGTGCACCCCATCTCGGCGCTGCAGACCGAGTACTCGGTGTTCGAGCGGCACGTCGAGGCCGAGATTCTGCCCACCGTGCGCGAGCTGGGCGTCGGCTTCGTGGCCTACAGCCCGCTCGGCCGCGGCATGCTCACCGGGGCCATCAAGTCGACCGACCAGCTCAGCAACTCCGACTCGCGGGCGCAGCGGTTTCCCCGCTTCGACGGCGCGCACTTCGACGACAACTTGAAGCGCGTGGCCGAGGTCGAGAAGGTCGCTGCGGCGAAGAGCATCACCCCCGCGCAGGTGGCGCTGGCCTGGCTGCTCTACCGCGGCCCCGAGGTGGTGCCGATTCCCGGCACCAAGCGCCGCAGGTACCTCGACGACAACTGCGGCGCGGTGAACGTGACGCTGAGCGCCGACGAGGTCGGCGCGCTCGACCGCATCGGCACCGCCAGCGGCCAGCGCTACGCCGACATGCGCAGCATCGACGGGTGAGCGAAACGCCCGCTCAGGGTTCGCCGAGCACGCGTCGAAAGAACTGGCGCCACGCGGTGTCGAGCGCGCGGTCTGCGCGGCCCCGGCCTTCGGGTGTTCCGCCGAAGACCATCGAGGCGCCCAGTGACGGGTCCCACGCCGCGTAGCCCTCGGCGCTCGACCAGCCCGGCGGGCCCAGCAGGTGACCGGCGTTCGGGAGGCAGAGCTGCTCGTCTCCGGTATGGCCTGCATCGGTGAGGGTGGCCCAGGCGTCCGCGACCAGCCGGCACGATGGCCACAGCGCGTCGTCTTCTGCGCCGACCAGCAACAGCCTCGCGTGCGCAGCGCCCACCGGAATCGTGGCGAGCGCGAGCGAGCGCGGGTCTGCGGCGGCGAGCAGCTGCAGGAACATCGGCGTGAAGCGATAGCCGAGGCCTCCATCGGGCAGCGTCTCGGTCGCTGGCATCGCCGACGGCGAGTCCGGCACGGCGGGGAGCCCGGCGTCGGCCAGCGTCCACGCGACGTCATCGCCGGCCTTCGTGTCTCCCCAGCGGTAACCGCTCGGCACCACGGCGACGACGGCCTGCGGCCTCGCGTCGATCGCCGCGAGCTGCAGCGCCAGCTCTCCGCCGCGCGAGGCTCCGTACACACCGAGGCGCGTCGCATCGACCTCGGGCCGTGCGGCGAGCCAATCGAGCGCCGCCTCGAGGCGCTCGAGCGGGATGCGGCGAATGAAGCCCTGTGCGTCGCAGTAGTCGACCGCCAGCGCGTGGTAGCCGAGCGTCGTAATCCACGCGGCGATGAATGACGTCGCGCCGAGGTCGCACTCCGAGCCGCCGAGCACCAGCACGGCGGGCCTTTGCCCCGCAGCCGTCTGCTTCCAGAAGGTGCCGCGCACTTCTCCGCTCGCGACGTTCACCCGCGTGGTGCCGGTGCCCATGCCTGGCCGCGCAAGCCGCGCCGTCGCCGTGCGCACCCCGTCGCTCGCTTCGACCTGCACGTCGAAGCTGTTGCCGATGCTCCCGTTGGAGCCGGGCAGCAGGCTCCAGATGGGGCCCTCGGGGTCGACTCCGGTGTAGCTGCCGGCAGAAGGAGCGTCGCGCGCCGTGTCGATGGCGTGGTCGCTGCCTGCCACGTACGTCGATGACGCTTGAAGGTTCTGCAGCCGCGACACCAGCTGCACCGACGCGCCGGGCAGCACGCCGTCGACCCGCACGTGGAAGGGCAGGCTGTAGATGAGCGTCGTGACCGCGCCGCCGTCGGGTGTGAGAAAGGTGACGGTCAGTGGGCCCGCATCGACAGGGGCGTCCACGCCCGCATCGCTGCCTGCATCGGCGGGCTCACCCGCGTCGCCGCCTGCATCGGCGGGCTCACCTGCGTCGGGAAGTTCTGCCGGCGCGCGACACGCGCACGCGAGCAGCGTCGCCAGGAACATGGCATGGGTTCGCATTTGCGGCCCGCGCTGCAACCCGTGTGCTCGCTCACCTTTCATCGCCGGCGACGAGACATTTGACGCAGAAGGTGTCGTCACGGCGACGCCGCGAGGTTGCCCTCGGCCGGCGCGGCGCGTGGACGCTGCGGTCGGCGTAGGCTACGAAAAACCCCAGTGAGTGATTCGCTCAAGAAGGCCGGCGCGGGCCCGTTCATCGGCCGGCCGCCCGCAGACCAGCCGAGCGACGCGGCGGCGCCGCCCGAGCCGAGCGCGGCGCCGCCTTCGCAGGTCGCGCTCACCGGGCACCTCACCTTCACCGACGCGGTTCGGTTTCTCGACGCCGCGCCCAAGGTGGTGCTCGACCCCGGCGCGCGCCACCACATGGCCGACGTGCGCGAGAAGGCCGTCGAGCTCGCGCGCACCTCGGGCGACGACATCTACGCGTGGACGACGAGCGTCGGCATGCACGTCAGCGAGAAGGTGCCCGCCGACGACCCCGCCGCCCAGCGCGCGCAGCAGCTCGACCTCTTGCGCCGCAGCGACGCCGGCTCGGGCGCGCGGCTGTCGACCGCGACGGTGCGGCTCGCGCTGCTGTTCCGCGCCAACGCCATGGCCAGCGGCGAGATGGGCGTGCGCCCCGAGGTCGCCGACCGGCTGCTGGCGCTGCTCAACGCCGGCATCACCCCGGTGGTGCCCGCCTCGGGCTCGATGGGCAACGGAGACCTGCCGCAGATGGCGCGCATCGGGCGCGCCGCCATCGCCGACTCGGTGCCGGTGCGCTACCAGGGCCGCCAAGGCCCCGCGAGCGAGATTCTCCCCCAGGCCGGGCTCGACCCCTTCGAGCTGCAGATGGGTGAGGCCATCTCCATCTTGAGCGGCAGCACGGTGGTCTCGGCGGCGCTGGCGGTGGCGCTCAAGAAGGCCGAAGACGTGAGCGCGCTGACCGACGCGGCCCTGGCGATGAGCGCCGAAGCGCTGCGCGCCGACCTGACCCGCCTCGACTGGTTCGAAGACCCGCGCAGCGAGGCCGAGATGGCCGCGGCGAACGCCCTGGGGCCCTTGCTGCAGGGCAGCCAGCGCGGGGCTCCCCAGGCGAGGGCGGCGCTGGGCGAAGGCGCGCGCGTGCAAGAGGTCTTCAGCCTGCGCACCTCGGTCGAGGCCCACTCCATCGTGCGCGACGAGGTGGCGCGCGCGGTCAAGGCGCTCGAGACCCAGCTGCAGTCGACGCCCATCAACCCCAAGGTGCTCTCGCGCGACGACGGCAGCGTGTTCTTTCGGCAGAGCGGCAGCTCGAGCGCGCTGGGCCTGGGCCACGCGGCCGCCTCGCTCAACGGCGCGATGCTGCCCCTCGCCGAGTACTCGATGGCGCGCGCCCGGCAGGTCATCGAGGACCCGCGGCTCGACCTGAAGCGGCTGGTGGTGGCGCAGTCGACCACCATACCGATGCTGACCGAGATGCGCGCCAACGCCGCGCCGGCGAGCGCGTTCGCCGACGTCGCGAAGTCGCAGCAAGAAGACGTCAGCTCGATGGCGCTGACCTCGGTGCAGAAGCTCGACGCGAACCTCGACCAGCTGATGGAGATGCTCTGCCTCGAGCTGCTCGTCGCCTACCGCGGCATCGAGGCCGCCGCGCCGCGGTTGGGCGGAGCGGCGCTCGGCGCCGGCACCGGCCTCTTGCGCGACTACCTCGCCGAGGTGCTGCCCAAGGGCACCGGCGGCTCGCCGGCCGAAGACCTCGAGGCGCTTCGTGCCGAGCTGCGCTCGGGGCACCTGCTGAACGTGCTCGGCGCCATCGCGAGCGGCGCCAGCGAGGCTGACGTCACCCGCATGCGAAAGGCGCGGCCCGCCGCGTCGTGGGAGCTCGGCGAGCCCGAGCTCCCCGCGGTGCGTGCGCCGCTGGTGCTGCCCACCGCGCGCTCCGAGTGGCGCGACCTGGGCATGCTGCGCGCGGGCAGCAAGTGGAGCGGTTTCTACCATCATGCCCCCACCGAGGTGGTCGCGCTGGGCAGAGACCTCTACTGGCCCGAGCCAGACTACGACCGCCACCGCGAGCACAGCCACACGCGACTGAGCCTGTTCCGGGCCGGCGAGGGCCGCCATGACTCATTGCGCATGCCCGAGGGCATGCGCTGCTACACCGACCCGGAGCCACAACCGCGCCGCAGCGACCGCCGAAACACGAACCCCCAGCTCATCGTCGCCGGCGACACCCTGATCGCGAACGTGCCCGATGCTGTGGGGGGCCCGAAGCTGATCCGCCGGGGGCGTTACGACGCCGACTGGTCAGAGCCCGTGCCCGGGTCGGGGCTGTTCAAGGTGGCCTTCTGCCCGGTGCCGGGCAAGGGGCTCTACGCGCTGGGCGGCTCGGGCACGGGTAACCCGTACATGCACCAGCAGCTCAAGTCGGCGCAGGTGCTCGACGAGCAGACCCGCGAGTGGCGCGCGCTGCCCGACCTGCCGATTCCCCGCGCGGGCGCGTCGGCGTTCTACGTGAAGGGGCGCATCTACGTGGTGGGCGGCCCGCCCGAGCCGAACCGCGTCGACCGCTTCAACCCCACCACCGAGCAGTGGGAGAAGCCCATCTTCTTGCGCAACGACTGGAGCACCCAGGTCTCGGCGTGGGTGGAAGATGATCAGATCATCCTCGGCGCCGGCAAGAACGCCACCGACGGGTGGAACACGCAGGTCGAAATCATCGACGCCTCCGACCCCGCGCGGCCGGTGGTGGAGAAGGCCCCGGGGCTCGGCTTCGAGAACGTCGACAGCTTGAGAATCATCGACACCGACACCGGCAAGGTCGCGCTCGGCTCGGAGGCAGAGGTCGCCTTCGCGCTCGAGTGGCGGCCTCCCGAGCCCGACGAAGAGCCTTGAGAGCCTCCGCCGCCGCCGCGCTGGCGCTCAGGGCAGCGCGATCAGCACGTTGACGCGGCCGTCGCCGGTGGTGACCACGTCGGGCTTGCCGTCGCCGTTGAAGTCGCCGCTCGCGACGTGGTCGCAGCCGGTGACCGGGCTGACGCTCTCGACGAACACCCCGCCGTCAAGAGCGAAGCGCACCAGCTCGACCCAGCTGCCGGTCGGATTGCCTCTCAGGCACGTCACCAGCGCCGCCGCCCCGACGGTCGCCGCGGGCGCCACCGCCGCATGAAACCGGCTGGGCGCCAGGGGAACCGGGCGCGGCGCTGCGAAGCCGGCGGCCGACAGCGGAACCATGAACAGGTCCGAGCGCGCTCCGCCGTCGACGACGCCCATCACCGCCACGCCCAGCCGGCCGTCACCGGTGAAGTCGGCGGCGGCGATGCTGCTTCTCCCGGCGCCGCTGCCTTGCGCGAGCCCGAACGAGCCCGCGTCGACGAAGCCGAACGCCCCGTCACCGCCCAGCAGCGTCAGCGAGGTGGTGGTGAGCATCAGCAGGTCGGCCTGCCCGTCGGCGTTGAAGTCGGCGCTCACGAAGCTGCGCGCGCCCGGGGCGAGCGCCTCGCCCACCGCCTGGTAGCCGGCGTCGCTCAGCATCACCCCCAGCTTGATGCGCTTGGGAGTCGTCACCCCGTTGAGGCAGGCGACCTGGCGCCCCCCGTCGGCGATCAACGCCACCGGCTCAGCCTGCTCGCAGTTGCTGCCGTCGGGTCCCAGGCTGTGGCTGTCGAGAAACGTGCGCGGGCCGGTCGCCGGGTAGAACGACAGGCCACGCGGGCTCACGTTCGAGTTGCCGCTCACCAGGCCACGCGGGCCGCCACCGCCGACGTAGAACACCGTGCGCGGCACCTCGGCGCCGGGCACTCCGGCCCCCTGCGCGAGCAGCACTTCACCGCGCACGAAGCCCCCGTCTCCCTCGCCGAAGAACAACGCCACCATGCCTTTGGGGCTCGTCACTCCCGGCACCAGCACGTCGAGCCGGCCGTCTTCGTCGACGTCTGCGACCGTCACCCCGTTCGCTGCCATTCGCCCACCGTCGGGCGCGAGCAGCGGCATCGACACCTCGGAGAAGAACAGACCCGCATCGACCCACGGGGCCCCGCCGGCTGCTCCACCGCCCGCGCTGCCGCCGGCTGCCGCCGCCCGCGCTGCCGCCTGCCGCCTGCGCTGCCGCCGCCTGCGCTGCCGCCGCCTGCGCTGCCGCCGGCTGTGCTGCCGCCGCCTGCGCTGCGCCTGCCGCCGCCGCCTGCGCTGTCAGACCCGCCGTCAGGGTCGTCGGGCGGGCCGCCCGAGCAGGCGGCCAGCGGCAGCAGCGTCAGCGCGCAGGCCAACGCCGCCGCGGTTCGGGTCGGGGCACCGAGAGCTCGTCGTGACATGGGCTGAACCCTGGGAGGCGCCCAGCCCCCGCACTTCCAAACCGCTCACGGCTCCAAGAACGGGTCGCTGCCGCACTCGCTCATGGCGTCGGCCCTGGTCTTGGGCGCGTAGTACCAGTCGTGCACCGGGCTGCCGTCGCCCTGCTTGCCCAGGTCGCACCCACCGACCTTGTCGGCATCGGGGCACGCGCCGTCACCGTCGACTCCCTGCGCGGCCTTGCAGGTGGCCTTGAACGCCACCGCGTCGAGCGTGTTGAGGCGCTCCTGGCAGCGGTTGTGGTTCGCGAAGGTGCAGTGGGCCGAGCCGGCGAGCACTCCGCACGAGCTGAAGGTCAACGCGAAGAACGAGACGAGGAGTCGAGTCATGCTGCGAACGCTACCAACTGCACCCTGTAGTCAGGGGTCGTCTACGCGGAGGTCTTCGACCATCACCATGTCTCCGCCGTAGACGTTGGTGAGGCTGGTGTGCCTGCCCACCAACACGCGCTCGAGTGGCGGGCCCCCGAGCCCGACGAACAGCCCTGAGCGGGAGGCGCGCGTGGTACCGCGACGGCCGCGAGAGCAGGCACGCGCGGCAGAGGTAGAGCCCGTTGGTCCCTATTGGGTCGGTGGGCTATGACCCAAAGCCCGTCGCACCCACCCACGGTCCCGCTCATGCCTAGACTCCTGCTCGCCTTCGTCTCGCTGTGCTCGGCCGCCGCGCTCGCCCAGAGCGTCAACGCCTCGTTCGTCACCACCGCGAACGGCGGCTCGTACATGCCCAAGAACATCGTCGCGGTGTGGGTCGAGAACGGCAGCGGCACCTTCGTGAAGACCATCGGCCGGTGGGCCGGCACGCGACGCAGCCACCTGGTGGCCTGGCAGGCCAAGGCGGGCGCCGCCGACACCGACGCGGTCTCCGGCGCCACCCGGGCCAACCACACCGCCACCCTCAACGTCGCCTGGAACCTCAAGGACAAGAGCGGCAACGTCGTGCCTGACGGCACCTACACGCTTCGCATGGAGCTGTCTGATCGCAACTCCACCACTGCGAGCCAGAACAACCAGGGCACCTTCACCTTCGTCAAAGGTCCTTCGTCGCAGACCCAGAACAACCTCTCCAACGGCGGCTTCAACACCGTCTCGATTCAGTTCACCCCGGGCGGCACCGCGGGCGGCAGTGGCACCGCTGGCGGCAGCGGCACCGCCGGCGGCAGCGGCACCGCGGGCGGCAGCGGCACCGCGGGCGGCAGCGCCGGTGGCAGGGCGGGTGGCAGCGGCACTGCGGGCGGCAGCGGCACCGCGGGCGGCAGCGGCACCGCGGGCGGCAGCGGCACCGCGGGCGGCAGCGCCACCGCGGGCGGCAGCGGCACCGCGGGCGGCAGCGGCACCGCGGGTGGCAGCGGCACCGCCGGTGGCAGCGGCACCGCCGGTGGCGGCGGCACCGACGAGAACCCGCCCGCCGGGTGCAGCAGCACGGGTCTCGAGCTCGGGCTGGGGTCGGCGGTGCTGGCGCTGATGGGCCTGCGTCGCGGCCGCAGGCGGGCCTCGTGCTGAAGCCTGCCCGAGCGCTCGCCGCGCTCGGGGTCGTCGCGGCGTCGGTCGGTCATGCCGAGGTGGTTCGGCAAGACCGCAGCATCATGCACACCACCGTCACGGTGGTGCTCGCCGACGCGGTCGATGCCGGGGTGCAGCGCGCCGCTTTCGACGAGGCGTTCGCGGTCTTCACCGACATCGACGCGAACCTCAACGAGTGGAAGCCCGACTCGGCGCTCGGCCGCATCAACGCCGCCGCCGGGAAAGAGGCGGTGCGCGCGCCGCCCGACGTCTGTGAGGTGGTGCGCGCCGCCCTCGAGGGTGCGCGCCGCACGCGTGGGTTGTTCGACCCGACCTGGGCGTCGCTGCGCGAGCTGTGGAAGTTCTCAGACACCGAGCCCGGTCAGGTTCCCGACCGCGAGGCGGTGAAGCAGGCGTGCAGCAACGTGGCCTGGAAGAAGGTCGAGGTGAAGCCGGTGCCGCACGCGACCGACGGCAGCTGCCTGGTGCGCCTGCCCCAGCCCGGAATGAAGCTCGGCCTGGGGGGCCTGGTGAAGGGGTGGGGCATCGACCGCGCCGCGAAAGGGCTGCGCGCCCGCGGGCTGAAGAACTTCTTCATTCAGGCGGGCGGAGACCTCTACTTCGCAGGCACCAAGCAGGGCCAGCCGTGGACGGCCGGCATTCGCGACCCGCGCGGGGCGCCCGATCAGATTTTCGCCAAGCTCGAGGTCAAAGACCGCTCGTTCTCGACCAGCGGCGACTACGAGCACTTCTTCGTCGCTGACGGCGTGCGCTACCACCACATCATCGACCTGCGCGACTGCTGGCCCGCCCGGGCTTCGCGCTCGGTCACCGTGCTCGCCCGCACCGCCACCGACGCCGAGCTCCTCACCAAGTCGGCCTTCGTGCTCGGTGGCAGAGAAGGTCTCAAGCTCGTCGAGTCGATGGGGGCCCTGGCCGTCATCGTCGGGTCCGACAACACGGTCTACGTCTCGAAGGGCCTCGAGCAGCAGCTCGTCGGCGTCGAGCCGACTCCCTGAAGGAGTCGAGTCATGCTGCGAACGTTAACCAACTGCACCCTGTAGTCAGGGGTCGTCTACGCGCAGGTCTTCGACCATCACCATGTCTCCGCCGTAGACGTTGGTGAGGCTGGTGTGCAGTGGCGTGTGATTGGGGTCGACGCGCCTGCCCACCAACACCTTCTTGCCGCCCCGGCACGCGGCGACCTGCTCTCGCCGCCTCTGAATCATCGCCGCCATGCCCTTTCGGGTGGTCTCGACGTGAACGGTGAGCTCCCGCTCGTGCTGGAACCGAACCGAGAAGAATGAGATCTGCTTGGCGAACGCGTCGACGTTCACCGGAGAGACGGTGTCGATGGAGTCGCAGGCCCACACCTTCTCGGCCGGGTCGCGGCGCTTCTTGCCGGGCGACGGCGGCGGCTCGACCTTCTCGACCGGCTGCACCGGCGGTGAAGCGGGGCGCGTCGCGAGCACCGGCGGCGGAGCCGTCACCACCGGCACGGCCTCAGGCTCGCGCAGCAGAAAGTAGAGCAGGGCGCTCACCACCCCCATCGCCAGCAGGGTGGCCCCGATGCCCACCAGCGGCTTCACCGGTCGCGGCGCGCGCGGCTCGACACGCGCGGGCGCTTGCTGCAGCGCGGCGACCTCGAGCCGCACCTCGGTCGCGGTGGGCCGCAGCTCGGGCTTCTTCGCCATCATGCGCTCGATGAGGCGGTCGAGCCCCGGCGGTCGCGCCGCGGCCTCGGGCCCCAGCGCCGGTATCGGGGCCGAGAGGTGCTGGTGCATCACCTCGACCACCGAGTCGGCGAGAAATGGCTCGTGCCCCATCAGCAGCGTCCACGCCACCACGCCCATCGCGTAGACGTCGGCGGCGCCGCTCACGTTCGCGTCGCCGCGCACCTGCTCGGGCGCCATGAAGCCCGGCGTGCCCATCACGAAGCCGGGGCGGGTGAGGCGGCTCTGGTTGCCTTCGCGCTTGGCCAGGCCGAAGTCGATGATCTTGATGCGCCAGCCGTCTCGGCCCTCGCTCACGAAGATGTTCTCGGGCTTCAGGTCGCGGTGCACCACGCCCTTGGCGTGCGCCGCCTCGAGCGCCGCCATCGCCTGCGCCAGCACGGTGAGCGTCTGCTGCGCCGAGAGCCGCTGGTGCCGGTTGAGCACCTCGGCCAGCGCCTCGCCCTCGAGCAGCTCCATCACCATGTACGGGCGGCCGTCGGGCAGGGTGCCGAACGCGAAGATGTCGACGATGCCCGGGTGCCTCACCGCGTTCGCCGCGCGCGCCTCTTCGAGCATGCGCTGCGCCACCACCTCGTCCGAGGCGATTTCTTTCAGCACCACCTTGATGGCCACCGGCTTGTCGATGACCGGCTGCACCCCGCGGTACAGCTTGCCCATGCCGCCGTGGCCCAGCAGCGAGAGCACCCGGTACTCGCCGAGCAGCTCGCCCACCAGCGGGTCCTGGTTCTTGGTCGGCGCGTACCCGAGGTCGGCGGCGTCGAGCGGCCGACCCTCGGGCGCCGTCTGATCATCCGACGGGTCGTGACGGAGCTTCGCCAAGCGCGGGCAGGTTATTACAGAGCGCCGCTTCCCCCGCCGCTTGACCGCTTCGTGAACTTCTGTTCAGGCTTCCGTCCGCCATGAGTGCTCCCCAGCTGTCGCTCGACCCGCTCGACGACTTTCACCCCATCGTCCGCGAGTGGTTCTTGCAAGAGGTCGGTCAGCCCTCGGCGCCGCAGGTGAGGGGCTGGCCGGTGATTCGCTCGGGCAAGAACGTGCTGATCGCCGCGCCCACCGGCAGCGGCAAGACGCTCACCGCCTTTCTCGCCTGCCTCGACGACCTGTTCCGCGCCGCCGAGCAGGGCACGCTCGAAGACCAGACCCAGGTGCTCTACGTCTCGCCGCTCAAGGCGCTCGGCAACGACGTGCAGAAGAACCTGCTCCAGCCGCTCGAGCGCCTGCAGGCCCGCGCCGCGCAGCGCGGCCTCAAGCTGCAGCCGATTCGGGTGATGGTGCGCAGCGGAGACACCCCGTCGCACGAGCGGCAGGCCATGGTGAAGCGGCCGCCGCACATTCTCATCACCACCCCCGAGTCGCTGTTCCTCTACCTCACCGCGAACCGCTCGCGCGCCACGCTCGAGAAGGTGCGCACCGTGGTCGTCGACGAGATTCACGCCCTCGCCCGCGACAAGCGCGGCTCTCACTTCGCGCTGTCGATGGAGAGGCTCAAGGCGCTCACCGGCATCGCGCCGCAGCTGATCGGCCTGTCGGCCACCGTGCGGCCCCTCGACAAGCTCGCCGCCTACCTCACCGGCTCCGCGCACCCTGAGCCCGTCGAAGGGCAGTCGTGCGAGCTGGTGCAGATCGGCCACCTGCGCCCGTGGGAGCTCACGCTCGAGACGCCCGAAGACGAGCTGTCGGCCGTCGCGACCCACGAGATGTGGGGCCAGGTCTACGACCGGCTGGTCGCGCTCTCGCAGACCCACCGCACCCTGCTCATCTTCACCAACACCCGCAGGCTCGCCGAGCGCGTCGCGCACGACCTGGGTGAGCGGCTCGGCGAAGGCCTGGTCGCCGCGCACCACGGCTCGATGTCGCGCGAGCTGCGGCTCAAGGCCGAAGAGGCGCTCAAGGCCGGCAAGCTCAAGGTGATGTGCGCCACCGCCTCGTTGGAGCTGGGGTTGGACATCGGCTCCATCGACCTGGTGGTGCAGCTCGGCACCCCGCGCAGCATCAGCGTGATGCTGCAGCGGCTGGGGCGCTCGGGGCACCGGCTGAGCGCCATCTCGAAGGGCATTCTCATCGCGCTCACCCGCGACGAGCTGGTCGAGTGCGTGGCGCTCTTGCGCGCCATCAAAGACGGCAACCTCGACGCGGTGCGCATGCCGGTCGCGCCGCTCGACGTGCTCGCCCAGCAGGTGGTGGCCGAGGTCGCCGCCCGAGACTGGAAAGAGCGCGAGCTGTTCGCGGCGTTCAAGCGCGCCATGCCCTACGCGGGCCTGACCTGGGAAGAGTTCGAGAAGGTGCTGCACCTGGTCAGCGAGGGCGTCTCGACCACCCGCGGCCGCAGCCGCGTGCACCTGCACCGCGACCGGGTGAACGGTGAGCTCAAGGCGCGCAAGGGCGCGCGGCTCGCGGCGCTGCAGAACGGGGGCGCCATACCCGACACCTTCGCGTACGCGGTCATCGCCGAGCCCGAAGAGAAGACCGTCGGCTCGCTCGACGAAGACTTCGCCATCGAGTCGATGCCCGGAGACGTGTTCGTGCTCGGCACCAACACCTGGCGCATTCGGCGGGTGTACGACGGCGCGGTGCGGGTGACCGACGCGTCGGGCTCGCCCCCCACCGTCCCGTTCTGGAACGGCGAGGCCCCCGCGCGCACCGAAGAGCTGTCGGCCGAGGTGGCGCGGCTGCGCGAAGACCTGATGGCGCGCGACGACGCGCACGGCTGGCTCGAGACCGAGCTGGGCTTGTCGGCGCGCGACGCGGCGCAGCTGCTCGCCTACCTGCGGGCCGGCTCGCGCACCCTGGGCGGCGTGCCGTCGCAGCGCGCGGTGGTGGCCGAGCGCTTCTTCGACGAGGCGGGCGGCATGCAGCTCATCATCCACGCTCCGTTCGGGGGGCGCATCAACCGGGCGTGGGGGCTGGCGCTGCGCAAGAGCTTCTGCCGCAGCTTCGACTTCGAGCTGCAGGCCGCGGCGAACGACGACGGCATTCTCTTGTCGCTCGGCGAGCAGCACAGCTTCCCGCTCATCGACATCTTCGACTTTCTCAACGCCAAGACGGTCGAAGACGTGCTCACCCAGGCGGTGCTGCAGGCGCCGATGTTCGGCACCCGGTTTCGCTGGGTGGCGGGTCGCGCGCTGACGCTGTCGCGCATGCAGATGGGCAAGCGGGTGCCTCCGCCCATTCAGCGCGCCCGGTCGGAAGACCTCATCGCCGCGGTGTTCCCCGCCCAGGTCGGCTGCCAGGACAACCACGGCGGCGGCGACATCGAGGTGGTCGACCACCCGTTGGTCACCGAGTCGATGAAAGACTGCCTGCGCGACGCGCTCGACATCGACGGGCTGAAGCGCGTGCTCGAGAGCATGAAGACCGGCGCGGTCGAGAAGCGCGCGGTCGACCTGCCTGAGCCGAGCGTGTTCGCCCACGCGATGCTGAACTCGGCGCCGTACACGTACCTCGACGACGCCCCGCTCGAAGAGCGCCGCGCGAGGGCCGTCTCGGTGCGCCGCACCCTGCCGGCCGAAGACGCCGCCGCGCTCGGTGCGCTCGACGCGAAGGCCATCGAGCAGGTCATCGCCGACGCCCAGCCGCTGGTGCGCAGCCCCGACGAGCTCCACGACGCGCTGCTGCAGCTGGTAGTTGCACCGTTCACCCTGAGCGGAGACGCGCAAAGCGCGGCGCAGTCGAAGGGGGCCTCGCACCTTCACCTCGACTCCGAATTTCTCCCCCCGCTCGAGGCCACCGGCCGCGCCGGCACGCTCGCGGCGCCGCCGCTCCTCTACGCCCGCGAGCGCGTGCCCTTGGTGCGCGCCCTCTTCCCCGAGGCCCAGACCCTCGAGCCGCTCGAAGGCGACCTCCCCGTCGAGCGCGACGCCGCCCTCACCCAGGTGGTGCGCGGCCACATGGAGGTCAGCGGCCCCATCACTCCGGCCGAGCTCTCCGAGCGCATTCACCAACCGCCGGGCGACGTCGAGCAGGCGCTCTACCGCCTCGAGCAGGTGGGCCAGGTGCTGCGCGGCCGCTTCCGGCCCAACTCCATCGCCGAAGAGTGGTGCGACCGGCGCCTCTTGCAGCGCATTCACCGGCTCACCGTCGGCAAGTTGCGCGCCGAGGTCGAGCCGCTCTCGGCGCAAGACTTCATGCGCTTCCTCTTCCGCTGGCACCACGTCGACGCCGACTCGAAGCTGCGCGGCCCGGCGGCGTTGCTCAAGCTGGTCGAGCGGCTCGAGGGGTACGAAGCCCCGGCCGCCGCCTGGGAGCAAGAGCTCTTCCCCACCCGCATGAAGCAGTACGTGGGCGAGTGGCTCGAGCAGGCGACCTACAGCGGCGAGGTGGCGTGGGCCCGGCTCACCCAGAAAGACCCCAAGCCGCCCGTCGGCCCGCGCCGCGGAGACGAGGTGACGAAGCCCCTCGAGCCCGAGCGCCGCGCCTCGCCCGGCCGCAACGCCTCGCTCACCTTCCTGCGCCGCTCGCACCTCGACCCGCTGCTGCAGGTCGCCCGGCCGTTTCTCGCCGACGGGCCCGCGCCGTTGCCCGAGGGCTTGAGCGCCGCGGCGAAAGACGTGGCCCAGGCGCTCGAGCGGCGTGGCGCCTCGTTCTTCAACGAGCTGTGCGCCTCGGCGCGGCGGCTGCCCACCGAGGTCGAAGACGCGCTGTGGGAGCTGCTCGCCCGCGGAGTCGTCACCGCCGACGCGGTGCAGAACCTGCGCGTGCTGCAGAGCCCGAAGCTGAAGAAGCGCCAGCGCGCGCTGCAGCGCGGCGGCCCCGGCCGGTGGACGCTGCTCCAGCCCGTCGAGCGGCTCGAGCCGAGCGCGCTCGAAGAGCACGTCGCGAAGCTGTTCTTGCAGCGCTACGGCATCGTGTTTCGCGACCTGGTGGTGCGCGAGTCGCTCTCACCGCCGTGGCGCGACCTGCTCTACATCTACCGGCGCATGGAGGCCCGCGGCGAGATTCGCGGCGGCCGGTTCCTCACCGGGTTCGCCGGGGAGCAGTTCGCGCTGCCCGAAGCCGGCGAGCTCGCCCGCTCGACCCGCCGCCGCGAGAAGAATGGCGAGCTGGTGCGCATCGCCGCCGTCGACCCGCTGAACCTCACCGGCGTCGTGACGCCCGGAGACCGCGTCGCCTCGGTCATGGGTCAGCACGTGCTCTATGTCGACGGCGTGCCCCAGCGCGAGACCGCGCCTGCCGCTGAGGTGGCGCAAGCAGCAGAGTGACGCCTCCCTCTCCCCTCGTGGGAGAGGGCAGGGGTGAGGGGGCGCAGGCACCGAGTGACGCCTCCATCTCCCCTCGGGGGGAGAGGGTCGGGGTGAGGGGGCGCGAGCGGCAGAGTGAAGCCTCCCTCTCCCCTCGCGGGAGAGGGCCGGGGTGAGGGGGCGCAGGCAGCAGAGTGAAGCGGTTCGCCCTGCCACGCTCGGAGCGTTGTCGGTCGTGAGGCGGCCGGTGCGCGGGCGCAGGCAGTCCGTCGACGCGACGAGGTCGCAGCAGAGGGTCGATGCACTGGCGTGGGAGCACCGCTGCCGGGCCTCCTCGGCGACACGGTCGCAGCGGTGAGCCTCGTCGGCCGGGAGACCGCGTGCGAGGTGTCTACGCCGCGATCTCCCCGCTGCGCGCTGCGACGCGACACACGCAGCCGGCGGTTCCTCCTCGTTCGGAGAGCTCCTTGCTGCCGGCGCTGGCTCAGCGAATGCGCGGCGACAGGCAGTTGCGCACCGGGCCGGCGAAGCCGAGCGCAGTGCTGCGGGCGAGCGCTCGTCGCTTGCGAGCGACCCCTCGGCGGTCTGCTGGCGGAACTGTGTAGTGTTTGCAGTATCTAATACTGCAACCACTACACAGTTCGGTGGCGCGTCAGTTTCCGCACCCGATGCGCTGCCGGTCGAGCGCCACGTCGTCGACCCACATGTCGATGGCGATGCTCGTCTGGTAGTGCTCCCAGCCGAGGCGCAGCGTGTCGAACTGGGGCAAGAGCCACTTTCCGCCCAGGCCGTTGTTGATGCAGCCCATGCCGGTGCCGTTCACGGTCAGCGCGGGAATCTGCGTGCCGTCGAGCCAGAGCTCCATGCGGTTGTTCGGCTGGTCGAAGTGCCACTCGTAGCAGTGCCACGCGCCCGCGGGCATCTCGACGGCCGAGTGCTGCCAGCAGTCGGTGCCGACGTTGCTCGTGTCGTAGTTCGCCATGATGTGCTTCATGGTCTGCCCGCCGTAGCGCACGTTCGCGCGCACGTTCGTGCCGGCGTCGGGCACCGGCCCTTCGCCTTGAATGTTCGTCCAGTGCGTCTGCATCGGCGGCACCGCGTTCACGTAGAACCACATGCGCCCGTAGAACGCGTTGCCCTGCACCGGGAAGAACGGCTGCCTCACCCCGAAGTACGCCTGCCGGTACGCCTGCATGCCGTCCGTCGAAACGTGCACCGACTTCGTGCCGTGGTGCGCCCGCGTCGTGTCGATCGCCACCGCCCCGCCGTTCACGCTCGTCGACCACGGGCTCGACGGCGCCCGCCCCGCGTCGTACCGCTCGAAGTCGTCACAGAACGCCGCAATGCACGCCGTGCCCCCATCGGGCCGAGACCCACCGCCCGCCCCACCAGAACCGCCCGCAGTCGCGCCGCCCCCCGCACCTCCCGCAGTCGAACCACCACCATTGCCCCCGGAGCCACCCGAGCCACCTGCGGTCGACCCGCCGCTGGTGCCACCCGAGCCACCCGCCGTCGAGCCACCACCGTCGCCACCCGAGCCACCCGCAGTCGACCCGCCACTCGTGCCGCCCGAGCCGCCCGCGGTCGAACCACCGCCGGTGCCGCCATCCATCGGCGTCCCACAACCGCAGATCATCACCACCGCCAGCAGCGGGCGTCGCATGCGGCGGCACTGTACTTCCCCACCGCGCGCGCGACACGCGGCGACCTGCGTGCCCACCGGCGACCTCTCCGCCGTCCCCGTCAGCTTTCTCACACGCAACATGCCCGCGCCCGCGCCCGCGCCCGCGCCCGCGCCCGAGCCCGGACCCGAGCCCGGACCCGAACCCGGACCCGAACCCGGACCCGGACCCGCGCCCGGACCCGGACCCGGACCGGACCCGTGCCCGCACCCGGCCCCCCAATCTGCTGCCACGTCCGAAAACGGCCAGACACCGCCGGCCGCCTCCGCTATCTCACTCCCCGATGAGCGACACCTTCTACCGGGCCCTGGTCTCACGAGATTCCCGCTTCGACGGAGTCTTCTTCGTCGGCGTGACCACCACCGGCATCTACTGCCGCCCGGTCTGCACCGCGCGCACCCCGCACGCCACCCGCTGCGTCTTCTTCTCGACCCGCACCCAGGCCGAGGCCGAAGGCTTTCGCGCGTGTTTTCGCTGCCGGCCCGAGCTCGCCCCGGGCAACGCGCCCGTCGACGCGGTGCCGCGCCTCGTCGACCACGCGGTGCGCCGCATCGAGCAGGGCGCGCTGAACGGCGCTTCGGTCGACGCGCTCGCCGCCGAGCTCGGCGTCACCGGCCGCCACCTGCGCCGCGCGATGACCGACGGGCTCGGCGTCAGCCCCGTCGAGCTCGCGCAGGCCGCCCGGCTCCAGTTCGCGAAGCGCCTGCTGCAAGACTCGACCCTGCCGCTCGCCGACCTCGCGTTCGCCGCCGGCTTCCAGAGCGTGCGCCGCTTCAACGCGGCTTTCCGCGCGCACTACGGCCGCGCTCCGTCGTCGCTCAAGCGCGAGCGCGGCGCGTCGCGCGACGTGGTGCTGCGCCTCGACTACCGCCCACCGCTCGCCTGGGACGCGCTGCTCGGCTTCCTCGCGTTCCGTGCCATTCCCGGCGTCGAAGCGGTCACCGACGGCAGCTACCACCGCACCGTCGAGCTCGACGGCAAGCGCGGCTGGGTGAGCGTCACCCGCGAACCCGCGCGCGACCGCCTCATCGCCATCGTCTCGGGCTCGCTGCTCGGCGCGTTGATGCCGCTGGTCGCGAAGCTGCGCAGCCTGTTCGACCTCGACGCGCACCCCGCGCAGGTCGACGCGGTGCTGAAGCGGCACCCCGCGCTGAAGGCCCGCGTGCAGAAGCGCCCCGGCCTGCGCGTGCCCGGCTCGTTCGACGGCTTCGAGACCGCCGTGCGCGCGGTGCTCGGCCAGCAGATTTCGGTGAAGGGCGCGACCACGCTCGCGGGCCGCCTCGTGCACCGCTTCGGCAGACCGCTCGCGAACGCTCCCGCCGGGTTGACCCACGTCTTCCCCCGCGCGGCCGAGCTCGCGAAGGCCACCGAAGACCAGGTCGCGAAGCTCGGCATGCCCGGCGCGCGCGCGAACGCGCTCATCGGGCTCGCCGCGGCGATGGCGAACGGCCTCGAGCTCGGCCGCGGCGCCCCGGTAGAAGAGACGATGAACCGCCTCAAGGCGCTGCCCGGCATCGGGGAGTGGACGGCGCAGTACCTCGCGATGCGCGCGCTCTCGTGGCCCGACGCTTTTCCGGCCTCGGACCTGGGCGTGCTCAAGGCGCTGAACGCGAAGAACGCCAGAGAGAGCAGTGAGCGCGCCGAGGCGTTTCGACCCTGGCGCGCGTACGCCACCCTTCACCTGTGGAGCTGATCATGAACTGCATCGAAATGAAGTCGCCCATCGGCAAGCTCACCCTGGTCGAAGACGGGGGCGCGCTCACCGGCGTGTACATGGAGACCCGCGTGCCGCCCGAGGCGGCGCGCCAGCGCAGCGCGCTGCTCGACCGCGCCCGGGCCCAGCTCGACGCGTACTTCGCCGGCGAGCTCGAGGCGTTCGACCTGCCGCTCGAGCCGCGCGGCACCGCGTTTCAGCGCTCGGTGTGGAGCGCGCTGGTCGACATTCCCTTCGGGGAGACCTCTTCCTACGGAATGATCGCAAAAAGAATTGGCAGGCCGGCGGCGGTGCGGGCGGTCGGCGCCGCGAACGGCTCGAACCCCATCGCCGTCATCATTCCGTGCCATCGCGTCATCGGCTCCAACGGAAGTTTGACCGGCTACGGGGGCGGAATTCCTCGCAAGAAATGGCTGCTCAACCACGAGACGCGTCAACCCTCGTTGACGCTGTAACCTCGCGTTTGCACAATATAATTCCCGGAAACCGCGGGCGTGTGGGAGCGAGAACCACTGTCACATGCACGCGCTCGCCAGCCGCCTCGACAACGTCGTTCACCTCAAGACCTGGGTCGACCGCCAGGTTCACAAGAACCGGCCGTTCAACGACGAGGGGCTGCTCTATGCGTACGGAGACGCCATCGGCCTGGGTCAGCCGGGCGTGTTCATCGACCGCCACACCGGAGCGATGAGCCTGGTGGTGGGCAACGCGAAGCCGGGCACGCTGCTGCGCATCGGCGCGATGAGCGTGAAGCGCCGGCGCGTGGTCAAGGCCATGGAGCTGCCGATCGAGACCGGGTGGACGTTCGAGAACGCTCCGCACGACCTGCGCGTGCGCATCAGCCTGTCGGCCAGCGAGCTGCGCCGCATGGGCCTCGTCGCGGGCGGCAAGCTCGCGCTGCAGACGCTCGACGGCTCGGAGCGCGGCGACATCACCTGGCTGCCCGTGCTGACCGAGAACCAGGCCCGCCCGCGCTGATCACGGTGACTTCTTCACCGGGTCGCATCGCGCCGGGGCCGGCGCACCGACCGGGTCGTGCACGTCGGCGCACGAGCGGTGCCACCGCTCGCGGCACACCTCGGCGAGCCGGCCGACCATCGAGGTCGCGAACGGCCAGCCGTCTGAAGCGCAGGCCTCGGCGTCGTCTGAGGCGCGCGAGAGGGTGTCGGCGCTCAGCTGCTCGAAGCCGCGCGCCTGCCACACCGCCGCGGCGCGCGTGCACGCCGGCAGCGCCCCCGGCACCCACGCGCCCTGCCGCACCGACCACTCGACGCGCCGCGCGCCAAGGTACAGCGGCCCGCCGTAGACCCGGGTGGCCACCTCGAGCGGCACGCGCGCCCGGCCGCCGCGCACCGCGCCGAGCGACTCGGCCGCGAAGGTGAGCTCTGCGTCGCTCACCGCGGCCTCGCGCTCGCGGCGCTCGACGTGCGCCTCGACCCGGGTCTCCTGGCCGATGGTCTGGTGCAGCGCGGGCGCCGCGTTGTTCACCAGCACCGCGCCTCCCAGCGCGCCGAGCAGCGGCAGCGCGAGCAGCGCATCGCCGCGGTTCGGGCTCGAGTCGATCGGCGAGTAACTCCCCTTCGCCTCGAGGTTCGCGAGCAGCGCGAGCTCTGCGCCGAGCGCGATGCCACCGCCGAGCACCGCCGCGATGATGGTGCTGGTCTCGCGTGGCACGTGCAGCTGGTGCGTCACCCTCACCGTGTCGGCGCTGCGCGCCTCGCAGCGCTGCTCGTCTCGAATCTCGATGAACACGTCGGGCCAGTCGCCCGGGTACGCGGTGGCGATCAGCGTCTGGCCCACGCAGGTCTCGGGCGCGACGGTGTGCTCCAGCAGATCGCGATGCTCGACCGTCGCGCAGCCGGTGAGCGCGACGAGCAACAGGGGGCGCATGAGCCAGCACCCAGAGCAACCCGGGTGCCATGCGTGCGCGCGCCGAATTTCCGGCAGGGTGCGCGCGTCGTGCGCGGCACGCTGCGCTGAAGAGCACGACGGGGCGGTCAGAGCCCGATTCTGTTTTCTCGATGAGCGCGCAAGAGAAACTGAAAGAAGCCGTTGCCGCGCCTACCGCAGCCGCGACTCGACCGAGTCGAGCCGCCACGCGCCGTCGACGCGCTTCGCCGTCCACGCCTGCACCTCGGTCTCGGTCTTCGCCGCGAACCGCACCGTCAGCGCCGCGCCGCTCGGCTCGGGCGGAGCATCACCCACGCCCAGCGCCAGCCGCCCCGCCTTGCACAGCGCCACCACCTCGGCGACCGGCACCTCGTCGCGCACGTCGGGGCGCTCGGCATCGGGGTCGATGAGCCGCGCCTTGAACTTCGGCGCCAGCACCCGGGCCAGCGCCCCCGCGTCACAGCTTCCGAACGCCGCCCGCGCGTCTTTCAGCAGTGACGCGAGCTGCGGCTTGTCGGTCTCGTCGACGCCCGGCAGCAGGGTGTAGCGGCCGCTCGGCCCCAGCAGCACCAGCTCCGAGATGCAGGTCTCTTCGTGCTGCGGCTTGCTCACCCCGGCGATGCGCACGGTGAGGCGGTCGAGCGGCGCCCCGGCCAACGCCACCCGGGTCTCGTTCTCCCAGCGCCCGCCGAACATCTCGACCCGCACCGCGGGCTGCGCGCCCGGCTCGATGCTGATGGCGGCGGGTACGTCGTGGGGCAGCTCGGTCGACTCTGACGCCACCCGCAGCACCACCGCCTTCACCGGCACCGCGCGCGACAGCTGCACCGTCACCGCCTCGCGCACCCCCGGCCCCTTGGCGCCCTCGCACCAGCCGCGGTCGAGCTTCAGGTTCACCAGCTTCTCGGGCTCGGCGTCTTTCGCCATCGAGGTGGCCGAGAGGCTCACCCCTACGGTCTCTTGCGCCGAAGCCCGAGCGGCGGCGGTCAACAGGCTGGCGAGGAGGAAGGCTCTCACGGCGGCGAACGTTGTAACCGAAGCGACGGGCCCAGACGCGAACAGCTTCAGTGCAGCAGAAAGAACACCACCACCCCGGTGACGGACACGTAGAGCCAGGTCGGCCACAGCACCCGCGTCACCCGGGCGTGGCGGGCGAATTCGCGCCGGGCCGCGAAGTAGAACGCCGTCAGCGCCAGCGGCAGCACCGCCATCGACAGCAGCACGTGCGAGGCCAGAATCGCGAGGTACAGCCCGCGGTACGCGCCCACGTACTTCGTGTCGCCGTGCACGAAGTGGTACGCCACGTAGCCGAGCAGAAAGAGCCCCGACACCGCGAACGCGGCCACCATCAGCCGCTTGTGCAGCTCGACGTTCTTGCGCGCGATGGCGAGGCGGCCCACCAGCAGCAGCACCGCCGAGGTGGCGTTGAAGCTCGCGTTCACCGCCGGCATGAACGAGAGGTCGACCGAGCTGCCCGCCACCCCGCCGTGGAGCAGCAGCAGCCACGCCAGAAACGCCAGCGCGGCGGCAGAGACAAACGCATTGAACACGACGAAGCTGCGCGTCATTTGAAGGCCAGCCTCTACCCCATTCCCCCGTACCAGCGCATGGCCCCGGCGGTGGTTCGGGTGCAGCTCGACTTGCAGGTGCCAGAAGAGCAGCTCGACCTGGCACACCAGGCGCTGCGCGACGCGGGCAGCCCCGCCACGCAAGAGCTCGACGACGGCACGGTGCGCGGCTGCTTCGTCGACGTGGCCAGCGCGCTGAAGGCCCGCGACGCCGCGCTGAGGTTCTCGCCCGAGGCCCGATGGGGCATGGGCCAGACGTTCTGGTACGACGTCGAGGCGTACTACGCGATGTACCGGCCCATCGAGACGCCGCGGTTCTGGGTCGGGCCGCCCTGGCGCGCGAGCGAAGCGAAGAAGTCGAAGACCCGCATCGTGGTCGCCACCAACGAGATGGTGTTCGGAGACCTCGGCCACCCCACCACCGAAGCTGCGCTGCAGGCGCTCGAGGTGCTGCCGCTGAAGGGCCGCACCGTGCTCGACGCGGGCTGCGGCACCGGCGTGCTCTCGGTGGCGGCGAAGAAGCTCGGCGCGAAGCAGGTGCTCGGCGTCGACGTCGACGCGCTCGAGCCGGCCCGCGCGCTGGCCCGGGCGCACCGCGCCAACGTGCTGCTCGACCCCGGCGACGTGCAGACCCTGGTGGGCAGCTTCGACGTGGTGATCGCGAACATGCACATGGACCACCTCACCCCGCTGGTGCCGAAGCTGTTCACCCTGTTCAAGAAGGCGCTGGTGCTGAGCGGCTTCCCCGCGCGCTTCCGCGACTCGATGCTGCAGGGCCGCACGCCCGACCGCGTCATCGAGATGAACGGCTTTCAAGCCGTCACGTTCTTCAAGCCTGCGACGCCATGAACGCGTCGAGCCCGCGCGCGGCGGTGGCGCGCACCTTGTTCTTCAGCATCGGCGACCACCCCAGCAGCAGGCCGGTCGGCCCCAGCGCCTGACGCGACCACGCCCAGAAGTCGAAGGTGTCGCGGTGCGCGCTGATCAACCCGTCTCTGAAGGCGAACCGCGCGTCGATGCGGTTCAGCACCCTGCGCCCGGTCGTCGCGAAGGTGTACCGCGCCTCCCAGTGCGCCGAGCCCTCGGTGTCGTTCGCCTGCACGTCGCGGAACTCGAGGGTCAGGTCTTTCGCGCGCGAGCACAGCATCTTCCACATGCCCTTGGCCCGCTCGCCCTGCAGCCCCACGAACACCTCGTCGGTGAATGTCACGTCGGGCGCGTAGGCCGCGGCCATCGCGGCGCCGTCGAGCTTCTGGAACGCGGTGTAGAAGCGCTCGATGAGGTGGGCATTGGTGTGCACGATGACTCCATGTCTACCTTGAACGCAGGGCCGGCAGAGCGCACTATCGCGCCTCTTCTCAAGCGAGGTGTCCATGCGCCGCTCAGCCGGGCTTCTGTCCGCGCTGCTGCTCGGAGTTTCGAGCAGCGCGCTGGCTCAAGAACAATGTGTCGACGGCATGTCGCAGGTGCCGCTCGAGCGTCATCTCCGCCAGCTGTACCTCGACCTGCTCGCCCGCCCCCCCAACATGGACGAGTACCGGTTCATTCAGGCCAAGGGCATCATCACCGAGGCCGACGTCGACGAGCTGATGTCGCGCGACGAGTTCTTCGCTCGAGTGAAGGGCTACCACCGCTCGCTGTTGCGCACCAACGTCAGCGCCAGCGTCTACGACAACGGCGACACCCGGGTGAACAGCACCACCGACGGCTTCAAGCCGCTCGAGTCGCGTGGCAACCCCTCGGCCAGCACCCGCGGCCGCAATGGCCTGGGCTGCGACCACTTCATTCAGCAAGACAGCTGCAACGCCGCGACCCAAGACCCGCACCTCGAGGGCACCTCGAAGCTGTGCCGCGACACCAACGGCGTGCCGATGCCGGTGAGCGTCGACTACGACACCGGCATCTTCGCCTGCACCCCGCTGGCGGCGGCCGACTGCGCCGCGGCGGCGGGCGCGGGCCTGCTCGCCGGCACCGGCGGCGGCGTCACCGACAAGCTGCTCTACTTCTGCGACAACCGGCGCCAGACCAACGGCACCCTGGCGCCGTTTCTCTGCCTGCCCGACCCGGCCAAGCCCACCACCATGAACATGACCGCCGAGACGCTCGACGGAGCGGGGCGGGTGGTGAGCTTCGCCAACGCCACCGTGGTGCCGGGCGCGGCGTACAACCAGCTCGACCGCTGCGACCTCTCGCTCGGCCTGAGAAACGGGGTCAAGGGCAGCTACGTGACCCGGCGCGGCTGCTGGGTGCGCGAGGGCGTGGCCCAGGCTCCGGCGCCGTTCTGGGACAAGAGCGGCGTCAGCACGGTCACCGTCTGCGCCATCGAAGCGCAAGACCGTGCGGTGAACCCGGTCACCATGGAGTCGTGCGAGACCGGCCGCTTCATGAGCGACCGCTCGTGCGGCTGCGGCGCCGGCTTCCGCCGCTGCGAGTTCGCCGAGGGCACCACCAACGTGCAGAGCGCGCGCGTCAACGCGGTGAACGAAGAGCCGCTGCAGATCACCGACTCGGTGGTGCGCCGCGAAGAAGACTATTTCAACATCCTCACGACCCGGCGCAGCTTCCTGAACTCCGCGCTCTCCGAGTTCTACCGCGAGAAGCAGGGCGTCGGCGTGTGGGCGGTGACGCCGCCGTCGTCGCTCGAGGCGCTGCCCGCCATCGACTACACGATGGATGCGAACACCTGGCTCGAATACACCCGCGACCCGAACAACGCCGGCGTGCTCACCACGCCCGCGTTTCTCTACCGGTTCCCCACCTACCGGTCGCGCGTGAACGTCTTCTACGAGGCGTTTCTCTGTAAGCACTTCTCGCCGCCGCCCGACGCCAAGCTGCCGCCGGCCGACGACGCGTGCAACCGTGAGAACAACCTCGCCCGCCGCTGCGGCTGCAACTACTGCCACGCCACCATCGAGCCCACCGGCGCGCACTGGGGCCGCTACGGCGAGCGCAACGCCACCTTCCTCGACCCGGTGAAGTTCCCCCGGTACGACGCGAAGTGCCGCGACTGCGCGCTGGCCGGCAACACCAACTGCGACGGCGAGTGCAGCAACTACGTGATGCAGGCCCTCGACGGCGACGGCGCCAACTCGCTCGGCCTGCTCAAGACGTATCTCTACCGCACCCCCGACGAAGAGCCGAACATCTCGGGCGGCCCCAGGCTGTTGGTCGAGCGCATGCTGCAGACCGGCGACCTCGAGCGCTGCGCGGTGAAGAACGTGTGGAAAGAGATGCTCGGCCGCCCGATGAGCGACCAGGAGCAGGCCCTGTACATGGAGAAGCTCACCGGCGAGTGGCTCACCCGGGGCCGCAGCTTCAAAGAGCTCATGAAGCTGGTCATCGACACCGACGCCTACCGGAGGATCGACTGATGAGAACGATGCTCTTTGCGGCGTTGCTCGCGCTGGCCGCTTCAGCGTGCAGCAAGAGCCAGCCGGTGGCTGACAAGACGGGTGAGATTTCTCCCATCGACATGAGCAACCACCCGTCGATCGACCCGCTCCCCGACCCCGACCTTCAGGGCGGTCACGTCGGTCGCGCGCCGCGCCGCATCACCGTGGCGCAGCTCAAGTCGTCGATTCTCATCGCCACCGGCCGCCAGTGGTCGCAGATCGACAACCTCGCCGCCTCGCTCGGCAAGGCCGACTACGCGCTGGTGAACGCCGAGGCCACCGAGCCGAACCTGGTGTTCGCCAAGTTCCTCGAAGATGGCGCGCGCGAGGTCTGCCTCGGCGCCGCCGCCACCGACCTCACCAAGACGAACGGCGCCGACCGCGTGCTCTCGCCGCTCGCCGGCACCGCCGCCGACCTCACCACCCTGCTCGACGCCGACGTGAAGAAGAACCTGGTCTACCTCTCGACCCGCTTCTGGGGTCAGCCGCTGAGCGGCAGCGAGCTCGAGACCTGGGCGGCCTCGTTCAAGAAGCTGGCGGCAGCCACCAAGACGGCAGTTCCACCCGCGACGTCGCCCGCCCCCAAGAACCAGGCCTGGGGCGGCGTGTGCATCGCGCTGATGACCGACCCGCGGTTCTTCACCTACTGAAAGGAGAGCGCCAATGAACAAACGTGATTGGGAGCTGCTCCACCGTCGTTCCTTCCTCAAGGCTGCGGCCGGCTTCGGCGGGTCGATGATGCTCGGCACCGTGCCGTTTCGCGCGTTCGCCGACGCGACCAACCTCGCGCCCGCCGACCGCTGCTTCGTGTTCGCGTACTTCGGAGGCGGGTGGGACGTGCTGCTCTCGCTCGACCCGCGCGACCCGAACGTGTTCACCCCCGACCGCACTGCCGAGACGCGCATTCTGCCGGGCTACTCGCTGCTCTCGCAGGACCCCTCGTTTCCCCAGACGATGGTCACCCCGGCCACCCGCATGGGCGCCGCGCCGTCGAACATTCAGTTCGGCCCGGCGATCGGTCGCATGGCCGACCACTACGACCTGTGCTGCGTGGTGCGCGGCATGAACATGAACACCGTCGCCCACGAGGTCGGCTACCGGTACTTCCTCACCGGCAAAGAGCCGAACGGCTCGTCGGCGCGCGGCTCGTCGACCGCCACCGAGATCGTCGGCCAGATGAAGCCCAACGTGCCGGTGCCCAGCGTGGCGTACGGCGTCGAGAGCTACAACGACCGCTACCCCGGCGCGGCCAACGCGCTCAACGTCGCGCGCTCGGCCGACCTCATCTTGACCCTCGCGCCGGCGCCCACCGCGCTCGACTCGGAGATCGAGAAGCAGCTGGTCAACCTGCGCGGCCAGTCGGTGACCTGCGAGGCCGACGCGTACGACACCCGCGGCCTCATCACCCAGTACCGCCAGTCGCGCTCGCAGATGGGCACCGTGCTGTCGCAGCAGCTCGACAACTCGTTCCGCTTCGAGCGGCCCGAGAACGCCGCGGTGCGGCAGGCGTACGGGCTGGGCACCTCGGGCCCCTACGACACCGCGGCCGGGCGCGCCGCGCTGGTCGGCACCGCGCTCAAGAAGGGCATCAGCCAGTGCGTGAGCATCAACCTGGTGGGCGGCCTCGACACCCACTTCGGTACCCAGGTCACCCACGCCACCAACCAGCGCACCGGGTGGAACGCGCTCGCCGACCTGGTCACCGACCTGCGCAGCTCGGCGCATCCATCGGGCGGCAACTTCATGGACCACACGACCATCGTGGTGTTCAGCGAGTTCAGCCGCACTCCGATGATCAACGGCAGCGGCGGCCGCGACCATCACATCTCGTCGTCGTGCCTCATCGTCGGCGCCGGCTTCAAGCACAACATGGTGTTCGGCAAGAGCGGCGACGTCGGCCTCACCGCGGGGCGCGTGAACTTCGACACCGGCCTGCCCGACGACAAGGGGTTCAACATTCTCCCCGAAGACATCGTGGCCTCGGTGCTCGGCTCGGCGAACCTCGACTACAGCATCACCCGCACCCGACCCATCAAGGCGATTCTCGCCGACCACGTCTGAGCGGCTTGCCGCTGCGCGGTGAGTTGAGCCAAGAGGGCGTGCATGAAAGTGCGCGCCCTCTTCGTCTGTCTGGTGTTCGCTGCCGCCTGCAGCAACGCCCCGGCGAACACCTGCACCAGCGACGCCCAGTGCCTGAACGGCACGCACTGCGGGGCCAAGGGCAGCTGCGAGGCCGATTGCGCCACCGACCGCGACTGCCTGAACGGCACCCACTGCGCGGCGGGGCGCTGCCTCGAGAACCCCAGCGATGCAGGGCAGGGCGACGGCGGCGTGAGTGATGCCGGCAGCGGCGATGCGGGCTCCACCGATGCGGGCTCGACCGACGCCGGCCTGAGCGACGCGGGCTCGAGCGACGGCGGCGTCGATGCCGGCTACGTCGACGCGGGCGTCGAGTGTGCCGCCCAGCGCACCGTGTACATCGCCGCCGGCAACGGCACCCTCGCCTGGTTCACCACCGTGTGGCCGGGCCCGAAGGTCATCACGAACTACGTGTCGACCTACGCGTACGACGACCCGTCGCGCGCGGTGCTGGTGCTCGATGGCGGCCACCCGCTCTACACCCGCAAGCTGCCCGACGGCGGCACGCTGTGGGGCTGGAGCGACGGCGGCGTCGAGCCGAGCGTGCTGGTGCAGGGCCAGTCAGCGGCGCACTCCGCGGCGGTGCAAATTACCGTCAACGGCCGCAACTTCGCCGCCTACGCCGCGAGCCTGCAGCGCCCGCTCGGCGCCCCGGTGCCGGTGCTGCGCTGGGCCGCCCCCGAGACCTACGCCGCGAAGCTCGACGCCGGTGAGCCCGACGCCCTCGCGGTGCCGGGGGGCGCGGTCGCCGACCAGACCGTGGCCGCGCTGCGCACGGTCGCCACCATTTCGGTCGCCACCGAGGCCGAGCTCAAGCCCAGCGCCGCGCAGCTCGCCGCGTGGACGGGGCCCAGCCCGGCTGTGGCCGAGACCGACTTCGCCACCCGTCTGTGGATGACCGCCCAGTTGTTCCGCCTGGGGCTGGTCTCGACGGTGGTGCTCCCGGGCACCATCGCCGACCCCCACAGCGCGTGGGCCGACGTGCCCGCCACCACCCGCAGCATCGACACCCTGGCGCGCATTCTCGACGGCTTCTACGCCGAGCTGGCGAAGCACCCCGAGCCCGCGTGCACCCACGGCGGCGCGCCGCTGCGGCTCGACCACAACACCGTGTTGGTGGTGACCGGCGACACCTGGAAGAATTCGTTCAACAACGTCGGCTGGTCCGACGGCACGCCCGCCGGGGTGAACCTGATGTACGTGCGCTCGAACGGCTGGCTCAAGCCCGGCTGGTCGGGCGACATCAGCCCCTCGACGATGAGCGCGTACTTCGACCCCGCCACCGGCGCCACCGTGCCCAACGGCAACCCGGCGCAGACCAACGCCGCCAGCCTGCTCGGCGTCATCTACGCCGTCTCGCGCGGTGACCTGAGCGCGACCACCGCGCTCTCGAGTCAAGACTTCACCGGCCTGAGACGTTCACCCTGAGAGGCTGACAGTATTTGCCCTCCCGTCGCCGGAAGCGCCGATCCACTTCGCCGGCCTGCGTCGCAACCCCTCGACGAACCACGAAGTGCGCCTTCGGGTTCGCTCCTTGGGCGGCTCGCGTATCTGCGCTCCGGCTCGGTCCGGCCAAAAACTGTCAGCCTCTGAGCGGAGCCGCGAAGCGGCGAAGTCGAATGGGTGCACTCCAGGTCGACGGCAATCACGCCGCGAACTCCATGCATCAAGCAGCAGAGCGTGCGCACCCATACGAGGGAGTATCTGCTCCTCAGCCTTCGGCGAGCGACGGCAGGGTTCGATGCTTCGACAGGCTCACCACTAACCTGACCGGCTTCGATTCTAGTTCGCCCAGCTGTTCACGAACCCATCGCTCTCGGCGATGGCCTTGCGCCCCGCGAAGCCCGAGTCGCGGCGGTGCCAGTGGCTGATGGTCTCTTCGGGGAACTTCCAGCACAGGTAGACCACTTCGCCGTCTCGCATCGCGTTGAAGTCGACCAGCCCGTCGGGCGCCTTCACCTCGATGCCCAGCTGCTCGAGCTCTTCGAGCACCCGCGCGGCCTCGTCGCGCTCACCCGCGTCGAGGAGCGCCCGCACCCGGGTGAACGTCTGGTTCAGCATCGGCACGTACGCGTTCGCCTCAGCCAGCCCGAAGAGCCTCATCGCCCCCGTGCCATAGCCCGTCTTGTGCGCCTGAGGCTCACCTTTAACGCCCCGCGAAGGTCTCCCTTTACGAGGGAAGAGGCGGCTAGCATCGCGCCCGATGCGTGCCCTTGTCTTCGGGCTCGTCGCGGCGCTCTGCGCGTGTGGTGGCAGCGTCTCCGAGACCCTGGTTCCTTCTGAGTTCGACGTCAGCACCGTCTCCACGCCGATGGCGCTGCAGGCGGCGCCCAGCTTCGCCGACGAGCGCGGCGGCGGCGTGTTTCTCGACGTGTCGGGCCGCGCAGTGCGGCTGCGCATCGACGGCAGCGCGTACCTCATCGAGAGCCACCCCGGGAACCCGGTCGCCGCCGGGCCGGGCAGCGCGGTGTGGCCGCTGGGGCCGTTCTCGGCGGTGGTGGCGACCGAGCAGGGGCTGTTCGTGGCCGAGAGCGGCTGGCTCATCTCGCCCCCGTGGCGCGACGTGCTCCCCGCCGGCGGCCTCATCGGCACCGCGGTGGGCGACAACGGCATCACCTGGCTCGCCCACTCGAAGGGCCTGTTCAAGCTCGAGGGCGGCAGCTTCGCCGAGCTGAAAGAAGAGGGCGCCAGCATCACCGGCATCACCGGCCTCGCGGTCGCTCCGGGGCACGACGGCGGCGGCGCGGTGTGGTTCGCGCGTGGCGAGAAGCTCAGCTACGCCGAGCGCACCTCGACCACCGCCTACGCCATCAAAGACAGCCAGCTCGGGCTCGAGGCGCTCACCGGCGGCGTCAGCGCGCTCGCCGGCCTGGGGCCTACCGCCACCGACCGCGGCGAGCTGTGGGCCATCACCCAGAAGAAGCTGTGGCGCTTCTTCAACGCCACGTGGACTCCGTACGAGCTGCCGCACGCGCCGAAAGAGATGCGCGCCGCCGGCCGCTTCTTGTGGCTGCGCGCCGGCGACGGTCTGTTCCGCTACGACGCCGACTCGAAGACCTGGGGCGAAGCGAAGGGCCTCTCCGCGGTGCCCACGCTGCTCGCCGCCGACTCGAGCGGCGCGGCCTGGGTGCGCTCGGGCGACCAGACCCTCGCGGTGAGCCCGGCCATCACTCCGCGCCTGCAGGGGCTGTTTCAGAACGAGAAGCTCTACGGCACCGACACCGCCATCACCGCGCTGGTGCCGGCGAGCGCGATGCCGGTGGGCGCCTACTTTCAGGTCGACGAGGGGCCCGAAATCACCGTGAAAGCCGAAGACGCGCTGCCCGGCGAGGGCCCGCTCGCCAACACGCTCTACTTCTCGATGGGCGGCCGCGAGGCGGGCGGGGCGCCCAAGCCGTACTCGTTCGTCGCCTGGCCCGACGGCGCGCACAAGCTCACCACCAGCGTGCGCTACCCGGGCGACGTGGTGGCGATTCGCACCACCTGGTTCACGCTCGCCAGCGGCGCCACGGGCACCGTCTCGTACGCCACCGACCTCGAGCCCATCTTCGAGGCCCGCTGCGCGAAGTGCCACACCTCGGGCCCGGGCCGCGACCTCACCACCTACGAGTCGTGGAAGTCGAACAGCGGCCTCATCGTCGCCGCGGTGCGCGACCTGCGCATGCCCGCCGATGGCCCGCTCGACCCCACCTTCATCGCCAAGATTGCGCGCTGGGCCAACGGAGGGACGCTGCCTTGATTCTGCGCCCGCTCAAGACGCTCGGGTTGCTGCTGGTGCTGGCTTGCCCCGGGCCTGGCAAGCCGCCCGACCCGCCCATCATCGACGAGTGCAAGGGCCTGGCGGCGATGAAGGTCACCGCCGCGCCGCAGCTGATTCGGGTCAACAGCGCCACCACCCTCACCGCCACTGGCGGCAGCGGGCGCTACACGTTCGCGGTGGCGATGGGAGGCAGCGGCGGCGAGGTGCGCGGCGACCGCTTCGTCTCGGGGCCCACGCCCGGCACCGACACCCTCACCGCCTCGGACGACTGCGGCAACTCGGCCACCACCACCGTCGAGGTGCGGGCGGCCTTCTCGGTCGCTCCGGCGCGCGCCACGGTGAAGCCGGGCACCTCGTTTCAGGTCGCCACCTCGGGCCTGCTGGGCACCGCGCGCTTCACCGCGCAGACCCTGCCTTCGGGCGGCAGCATCTCGGCCAACGGTCGCTACACCGCCGGCACCACCGAGGCCCTCGACCTCATCGAGGTGCAAGACGACGCCACCGGCGAGCAGGCGGTGCTGCAGTACCGGGTGAGCACCGCGGCGAAGTTTCGCGCCGCGCCGCCCAGGCTCGCGCTGCCCGCCGGCGCGAGCGTGCCGCTGGTGACCGTCGACGGCAGCGGCGTGGTGACCTGGGCGAAGACGAGCGGCCCGGGCACGCTGGCGAACAACGCCTTCACCGCCGCCGACACCGATACCGGCACCGCGGTGCTGACCGGCACCGACCAGTTCACCAACGAGACCGCCACCATCACGGTGCGCGTGCTCGAAGAGCTCGAGCGCAAGGGTCGCCCCCACGGCCGGCTCTCGGACGCGGCGAACATCGTCACCGGTGACTTCGACGGAGACGGCATTCAAGACGTGGCGGTGGGCGTGCCCGAGAGCGACCTGGCGAAGCCGCAGGGCGGCGCGGTGTTCGTGTTCAAGGGCGCCGCCACCGGCCTGCCCGCCCAGCCGACGTGGACGATTCTCGGCGAGACCGACACCTCGCAGCTCGGCGCGGTGATGGCCGCCGGCGACCTCGACGGCGACGGCAAAGACGACCTGGCCATCTCGGCGCCGGGCGCCGACATCACCGGCGCCGACTCGGGTGCGGTGCTGCTCTACCGCTTCACCGCCGACGGCCCCAAGCGCATGCGCGACCCGCTGAGCGGCTTGAACCGCGGCGCGAACTTCGGCGCCGCCATCGCCATCGCCGACGTCGACGGTGACGGCGACAAAGACCTCATCGTGGGCGGCCCCGGCTCGGACCTCGCCGCCACCGCCACCGTCAGCGCGCGCGGGGTGGTCGACATCTTCCTCTCCACCCCGGGCATGGACATCGCCGACCAGGGCAGCATTCGACTGGGCGGGTGGGACACTGCGGTCGACGGCACCTTCAAGGTCACCACCCAGCTTCGCTTCTCTCGTGCGCTTGCGGTGGGCGACCTCAACGCCGACGGCCGCGCCGACATCGCCTCGCTGGGCGTCATCAGCCCGCCCGCCGGAGACGGCGGCGCCCTGCGCTCGCAGCTCGCCCTCGCGGTGCACCTCTCGCGCGAGGCCGCGCCGCGCTTCGTAGAGAAGCCCGACCTCTACGTGCTGCCCGCCAACCTCGCCGACGGCGACGAGGGCAACCCGCGCCTGGCGTATGTGCCGGCCAACAACGGCAAGCCCGCGCTGCTGGCGCTGGCGCTCGACCGCACCGACTCTCCGAACCTGACCGCGATGGATGCGGGCACCCCCGGCGGCGGCAACGCGGGCGGGGTGCTGTTCTTCGACCTCACGGGCCGCCCGGCGAGCGGAGGCCCGGTCACCAACCCCGCGTTCGTCACCCGCACCGAGGCGTTCGCGCGCATCTACGGCGACACCGCCAACATTCAGTCGGGGCGCTCGTTCGCGGTCGCCGACGTCGACGGTCAGCCGGGGCTCGAGGTGGTGCTGGGCGCTCCGTACGCCACCGCGAGCATGGCCCCCAACGCCGGCAAGCTGCTGGTGTACCCGCTCGGCACGCTCTCGCCCGGCGCGGTGGTGAACCGGCCGCTCGACTTCCGCGGCGGCGCCCGCGCGGCCACGCTCGGCACCGCGGTGGCGGCGTGGAACTCGGGCGCGGCCCACGGCCTGGTGGCGTTCGCCTCGCGCGCCTCGACGCAGTACGGCGACTTCACCGGCAAGGTCGAGGCGGTGCTGGGCACCGGCGCGCTCGCGGGGTGGGTCGAGACCGTCGCCGACGTGCCCGCCAGGCTGGCCAACGAGCAGTTCGGCTTCTCGCTTCGGGTGGGCGTCACCGCGGGCAAGGTGCGCGCGCTGGTCGGCGCTCCCGGCTACAGCGGGCCCGACGTGAACGCCTTCGGCGGTGACACCGTGGCGGGCCAGGCGGTGGCCTACGAGCAGGGCCAGGGCGACACCGCCACGCTGGTGCACGAGGGCGGGCGAACCTTCTACAAGGCCGACGGCGGGCGACCCGTGTTCGGCGGGCCCAACGCCGGCTTCGACGTGGCGCTCACCGACTTCGATGGCGACGGCCGGCAAGACTTCGCGGTGGCGCTGCCGGGCTTCGTGCAGCCGACGGCGACCAACACCGACTACGCGCGCCTCGATGGCGACGGCGGGTGCCTGAACGGCTCGGCGCTGGGCGGCGTCTCGGTGCACACCGTGGCCGCCGACGGCACCGACAAAGAGGCGTTTCGGGTGTGGGCGGGCGCGGCCATCGCGGGCTGCGACGCCGGCTCGTGCACCCGCAGCCAGCTGTCGCGCTACGGCATCGCGGGCGGCTTCGACTTCGACAACGACGGCAGAGAAGACCTCGCGGTCACCCGCGCCAGCGGGCTCGAGGTCTTCTCGGGCCGCGGGCTCGACGACCCGACGCTGGCCAAGCTCACCGCCGCGTGCGGCTCGACGTACTCGCTGCCCTCGACTCCGAACAACGTGCTCGGCGTCTTCCCGCTGGGTGACCTCGACGGCGACGGCTGCGACGAGCTGGCGGTGCGCTACGGCGGCCTCGACTTCAGCAAGGGCGACCCTCTGGTGACGCCGCAGGGCGTGGTGCTGGTGTTCGGCGCCTCGAGCGCCGGCCGCTGCGGAGCGCACACCGAGGGCGCGTTCATTCGCATCTCGGGCGAGGCCGACGTGGGTCTCAACTCGATGCAGCTGGGCTACGCGGTCACCTACGCGGGCCGGGTGATGGGCGACACGCGCCGCTTCGTGGCCATCACCGCGCGCCTCTACCCGTACATGGGCGTGGCGCAGCCCACGGTGCTGCTGTTCGACGTGGCGCAGCTGCTCGCCCGGCGCCCGGCGGCCGGCGGCGTGGTGGTGGGCGCGGTGGGCGACGGCCTCACGCCGACTCCGGTGCTCTACCAGGAGCGCGCGCCGCAGCTCGGCCGGTCGCTCTACGGCAACGTCGACCTCACCGGCGACGGCGTGGTCGACCTGGTGGTGTCGGCGCCGGGTGCGAACGTGAACGGCGACGGCTCGGGGGCGGTGTTCGTGTTCGCCGGCGGCGCCGCCCTGAGCGGCCCGCGCGAGTCGGCGCTCACCGTGGTGGGAGACCCCCACGAGCGCGGGCTGTTCGGCCAGGAGCTCTCGGTGTTCCCCGGCGGCGGCGCCCAGAAGCCGGTGATCGGCCTGGGCGCGCCGGTGAGCTACCGCTCGGGCACCTCGAACGGCGCCGCGTTCATCACCACGCTCGACTTCTGAAGCTCAAGAGGGTGGGCTGCTTCAGCGCGGGCGAACGAGCTCGAGCGTGTTCTGGCGGGCGGCGGCGCGCTCGGCGACGGCGGTGATGGCCTCGCGCTCGGCCTCGAGGGTGGGCCCGACCCAGGCGACGATCTGGTGGTGGGGCTGCGCGGCCTTCAGCGCCTCGTAGACGCTCCAGGCCGAGTCGATGTTCGAGTGCGCGAGCAGCAGCTGCGCGCGGGCGCGGGTGAACTTGGGGTCGTTCTGCAGCGCCTGCTCGAGCAGGGTGACGGCCTTGCTGCGGTCTTGGGTGCGCTGCATCGCCTCCATCGCCCGCGCGAACACCAGGCCGTTCGACTTGGGGTTCAGCTCTTCGAGCTTCTTCACCGCGACGTCGAAGTTCGCCCAGTCTTCGGTGAGCCGGTAGTAGTCGGCGGCCACCCGGTAGCCCAGGTACTCGTTGGGGTTGGCGGCGATGACGTCTTTCGCCTTCTTGATGCCGGTGGCGATGTGCTCGTCACCGAGCTTCGTCAGCGCGTTCGACACGCCGGCCATCTCGTCGAGCGCCTTCTCGAGCTGGGTGAAGCGCGCCTGCTCTTTCGCGTCGAGGCCCTTGGTGGCCGAGCGCTTGGCGAGAAGCTGGTACTCCTCGTGCAGGTTGAAGGTGGCGCGGTCGAGCAGGTCCGACACGATGTGCTGCGCCTCGCCCCACGCCAGCTCGATCTGCGCGTCGAGCGCCTTGCCCTGCGGAGAGGTGTCTTTCGCCGCGAAGTCGGCGCCCACCGCGAACGACGAAATCTCGTCGCTCTTGAGCAGCTCGACCGCTTCGTCGAGGGTCTTGGGCTGAGGCGCCGGCGTCTCGCCGCCGCTCTTCTTCTCGAGGGTGGAGACGATGGTCTGGGCCTCTTCGAGCGAGAGGTTCTGGTGCTCGGACGCGCGGGTCACCGCCGAGGTGCCGGCACAGCTGAAAGCGAGCGCAAAGACGAAGAGAAGGGTGAGCTTTTTCATGTTCTTCAAGGCCTCTAACTAGTCGTTGGGAATGACACCGATTGCTATCAACAACGGTACGATGACCGCGACGATTGCCTCGCCGGCGATGAGACCCGAGGCGAGCGGCGCCGAGTACGCGTCGGACGACTTCTTGTCCTTCTTTTCCCACGCGTAGCCGAGCAGGCCGCCGACGAACATCATCGACACCACCGCGAACGGCACCAGCATGCCGATGCCCACGCCGGTGGGAGACGGCACCCACTTGCGAATCGCCTTGTTGCCCTCGAGCACGGTGAACACCACACCCAGCAGCGCGAAGATGACCAGCGCGGTGACCGCGTTGGGCGGCAGCGCCTTCGCGCCTTCTTTCAAGATGACCGCGAAGCCGGCCCAGCGGGCGCTCGCGGGCGAGGCGAGCTTGGCGTGCTCGCCGACGATGCCGTAGGTCTTGGCGAGAAACGGGTACATCCACGCGACGGCTGCGGCGCCGATGGGCACGCCGACCAGCTGCATGATGGTGAGCTTGCCCGGGGTCGAGCCGATCATGTGGCCCGCCTTGTAGTCCTGCATGATGGCTTCCGAGTCGGTGGCGATGGTGCCGGTGGTGCCGCTCGAGACCATGTTGGCGGGCAGGTTGCCGGGCACGATGGCGGCGAACACGCCCTGCATCACGTTGGCGAGGGTGCTGATGGGGCCCCAGTTGGTCTCGCCGAGCGCGCGCAGGCCGATCAGCATCAGCGGCAGCGAGAAGAGAATCGCCAGCAGGGTGAGCCAGGGGGGAATGCCGAGGTTGATGTACTGCACCACGATGAGGCCGACGCTCGAGAGCACGACTCCGATGACGATGACCCGCAGGGGCAGGTCGCCGGTCTCGCTCTTGGCACCGGTGAGCGCCTTGAAGCTGCGCATCAGCACCTGCCACTTCAGCACCAGGGCGGTGAGCCCGCCGGCGATGAGAATGCCGACGCCGGGCCACATCACCCAGAACAGCACGTGCAGGCGCTTGAAGTTGTCGGCGTTCATCGACACGCCGGTGTTGGGGTCGATGATCCACCCCAGGGGGAGCAGCGCCAGCGGAGCCACCACCCACGACAGCGTGGCGCCCAGCATCATGCTGGCGTTGATGCGCGGGCCGACCAGCGCGCCCGAGCCCAGCGCGAGCAGGCTCCACGACAGGCCGGTGCCGGTCTTGGCCAGCACCTTGTTCGGCACGTCGAGCGAGTCGGGGAGCGCCCACTCGACGCCCGCGAAGCGCTTGAGCAGACCCTTGAGAATCAGCCCCTCGTCGCGCAGCGCGAAGTGCAGGCCCGAGAGAATGGTGCCCAGGCCCATCACCTTGGCGGCCTTGCGGCCCTCTTCGCCCTTCGAGTCGAGGACGATGAGCGTCTCGCCTGCCGCCACGCCGTCGGCGAAGGTCAGCTTCTCGTCGACGATGTAGTGCTGGCGCAGCGGCACCGCGAGCAGCACCCCGAGGAGACCGGCGAAGGTCAGCCAGAGAAACGACTGAATCTCGGTGAGGTGAATGTCGAAGCCTGACTTGGGTTCGCGCGCAGCATGTCGAACGCTGCGAGCAGAATGCACATGAACGCCGTCTGCGACGCCGAGGTGCCGGCGGTCTGGACGATGTTGTTCTCCCAGCGGTTGTACGACTTCGAGGCGAGCCCGAGAAACAGGAAGCCGAAGAACGCGGCCACCACGCTGACGTTGGGCCCGAAGCCCAGCTTGAGCACGATGTACGGGTAGGAAGCGCCCATGATGCCGGCGACCAGAAATGCCGACGAGGACGCTGCGGAGGAGCTCTTTGATCTCCGGCGGCTTGGTTCCGACCAGGTGCTCAGATGCACTGCCTTCGGACTCTGCGCTCATGCGGGCGCTCCCGTTAACGGGTTTTCTGCTACGCGTCGAGTGTGGCGACGGTTTTCCAGCCCGACTTTCTGTACGCAGGCGGCAGGTGGTCCCCGGGGGCCTCGCTCGCGGTGGGCGACGACGGGCGGGTGCTCTCGGCCGCTCCGGGTGGCGCCGAGGTGGTGCGGCTGCCGGGGCGCGCGCTGCTGCCCGGGCTGATCAACGCCCACTCGCACGCGTTTCAGCGAGTGCTGCGCGGCCGCACCGAGAAGGTGCGTCGAACGGCGACGACTTCTGGGCCTGGCGCGAGCTGATGTACCGGGCGGCGTCGTCGCTGAGCCCGAGCAGCTCTACCAGGTGTCGCGGCTCGCCTTCGTCGAGATGGCGCTCGCGGGCGTCACCACGGTGGGTGAGTTTCACTACCTGCACCACCAGGCCGACGGCACGCCGTACGACGACGTGCACGAGCTGGCGAACGCGGTGGTGCGCGCTGCGCGCGACGCCGGGCTGCGCACCGTGCTGCTGCGCGTGGCTACGCGCGCGCCGGCTTTCAGGTGGCGCCGAACCCGCGGCAGGCGCGGTTCATCGACCCCGACGTCGAGACGTATCTCGCGCGCTGCGCGTCGCTGAAGTTCGATGATTCGCTGGTGACGGTGGGGCTCGCGCCGCACAGCGTTCGCGCGGTGCCGAGGGCGTGGCTCGAGCAGCTTGCGCCGGCGGTCACTGGGCGGGCGCTTCACATTCACGTGGCCGAGCAGCCGGCCGAGCTGAAGGCCTGCCGCGCCGAGCACGGGCTGCACCCGGTCGACCTGCTCGACGAGGTGGGGCTGCTCGGCACGACCGCGGTGCACGCGATTCACCTCGAGCCGGCGCACGCGAAGAAGCTGCGCAGCGTGTGCGCGTGTCCCTCGACCGAGGCGAACCTGGGCGACGGTGTCGTGCCGGCTGATCAGCTGCTCGCGGCGGGCGTGCGCATCTGTTTGGGGTCGGACAGTCAGGCGCGCATCGCGCTGCTCGACGAGGCCCGGCTGCTCGACGACAACCTGCGGTTGGTGCGGCAGAAGCGCGGGTGCTCGACGATGGGCGCTGGGCGCGGCGGCCGTCGAACATTTGCGGTGCGCGACGGTCGAGTGGTGCCGCGGCGCTTCGGGTTCAGACTGGTACGTTGGGCGTGGGCGAGCCGGCCGACTTCTTCACGATTGACGTCGACTCGGTCGATGCCGCCGTGTTCGGGCAAGAGCGGGTGCGCGACGTCGCGGTGCAGGGGCGGCTCATCGTGCGCGACGGGCAGCACCCGCTGCTCGAACAGGCGAAGCGCGAGTTCGGTGCCGTGGTCCCCCCCCCCCCCGGGGGGCGCCGAAGGGCGCCCGGCCCCCCCGGGGCCCCGGCCCGGGGGGCCCGCGGCCCCCGGCCCCCGCCCCAGGGCAGCCCGACCCGCCGCGCCGGCCCCCCCCCGCCCCCGCGGGGCGGGGGGGCGGGGGCCCCGCGGGCGCCCCGCCGGGCGGGCCCGGCGCGGGGCGCGGGGAGGGAAGGGCCCCGGCGCCGGGAAAGGGCGCGCCGCGCCGCGCCCCCCCAGGCCGCGGGGGAACCTGGGGCGACGTGGGTTCGTCTTCGGCGCGCCGTGAACTGCCAACGCGGGAAACGAGGGTTTTCCAACGCGGTGGAACGGGATGTCCTGGTTCAGCCTCAGCGTCGGAGCCCGCGACGCTCCTGGAACGGGATGTCCCGTTGATCCCCTTCGGAGCCTGCGACGCCCTGGAACGGTATGTCCTGTTTCAACCGCGGCGCTGCGTACTGGGGGGCGGAGAGTGTCAGCCCTCGTGCGAGCGTGGTTCGCGCAAGGGGGCAGTCATGTACTTGGAGCATGGAGAACCGCAGTTGATCTCGGCGTTCTTGGACTCAATCTCCGATGGAGGAGTGAAGGAAATGTCGGTCGACGACGTGGCTCGCCGGTTTGGCTCGTCGCGGTCTGCGCTGTACCGGCAGTTCGGCAGTTGGTCCGCAAATGATCGCGTTCGGTTACGCGAGATGCTCGAGCACCTCGATTCGTACGTGCCCCGCCCTCGCGACGACCGGGCGACAGAGTTCGAGGCGTGGTGGTCAGCGCTGACTGATCTGCTCGGTTCGGTAAAGGGGGTGGGATTCTCGCCATGCGTTCGCTCGCAGAACTACGTGGGGTCCGAACGTCTCGAGGAGTTCGAGGCCAGGCAGCTGGTGAGTCTGGTTCAGTGGTGCGCGACCTCTCCGGCCGCGCTGCGCGCCACGTGGAGCCTGGTGCGGGCCGCCTCAGCTCGAAAGCTGAGCGCGCAAGAGCGCCTCGAGCTTCGAGAGATCGTCTGGCTGATGGTCGGAGGTCAGCTCAAGGCCTGGTGCGGGCGAAGCCATGGAGGCACTGAGCGAGCCCCTGCACTGAGCATGCAGCGTGCTCGCAGCCCCGAGAAATCGACCGACCTGCTGTTGGCCCAGAGCCCCGCGTCGCATCGAGAGGGTCTGCCCGAGCCGGCACGGGCCCGCCGCGCAGCTCCGAAACCGCGCCACGAGCGGTGCCGGTGAACCGCCTCTTTGCGGCACGCACGCGGTCGCCCCGCAACCCGCCGAAGACCTCAGGGCGCGACGACCACGACCCGCCCATCGGGCCGCAGCACGTACAGCTGCCGGTGCGCCATCGCCGCCGAGACCACCGCGTCGCTGTACACCTTCACCCAGCCCTGCTCGGCGCGGTAGTGCCAGATGGCGCCGTCTTTCTTCACGATGAACACGTCGGGCCCCTGCGCGTAGAGCCGCCTGGTGCCGGTGCCGTCGTCGATCTTGCTCCACCCCTCGGCGCGCCGCGCCCAGATGTTCCCATTCGACTTGAGCGCGTAGACGACCCCGCGAGCGACGGCGATCTGCCGAGTGCTTCGCCGTCGTCGATCTTCCGCCACGCTCCGTCGTACTCCCAGACGTTGCCGTTCTCTTTCAGCGCGTAGACGTTGCCCTGCCGGTCGACCACGATCTGCTTCGTGCCCGTGCCTTCGTCGATCTTCTTCCACCCGGTGTCATCGTGAAACCAGATGTTCCCGTCGGTCTTGAGCGCGTAGACCCCGCCGACCTTGGCGAAGATCTGCTTCGTGCCGGTGCCCTCGTCGAGCTTCTCCCACGCCCCGCCGTCGAAGCGACGCCACACGTTGCCGTTGTCTTTGAGCGCGTAGACCACGCCCTTGTCGACGGCGATCTGCCGGGTGCCGGTACCCGGGTCGTAGACGCTCAGGCTCGCCCCGTCATCGAGCAGGATGTTGCCGTTCTTGCGCAACAGGAAGATGCGGTCGCTCTCGACCTCGACCTGCGTGAAGTCGGAGTACTGCGCGAAGCGGTCGCGGGTGTGGGCGAACGCCGGAGCAGCCAGCAGCAGCAGAGCGATGAGAGCGCGCATGGTTGCCCCATACTCCGAGCCCCGCAGCGCGCTCAAACACCGGCTCGCGGTGACCCCACGAGGTAGGCACGGTACCTGCCGACCTCTTCACCCCCCGCGGAGAGGTCGGCTGCCGCCGCCCAGCTCGGCTCGCAGCAGCCGCAGCGCCTCATCGAAGCTCGCCCGCGCCCGCGGCGAGAAGGGCTCGCCCAGCTCGAAGCGCTCGCCCCGCACGGCCAGCAGACGACAGTCGGGCAGCGGAGACCGCTCGATCTGCCGGTAGACCTCGAGCAGCGCCGACGGCGAGATGCGGTGGGTGGTGAAGCTGTCGTCACGGCACGCGGCGACCGCTTCGAGCGAGACCTCCGGCCCGCTCGCGGCCGCGTCGACGAGGTAGACCCGCCGCCGCCCGCGAAGCTCGAGCGCGTGCTCGACGTTCAGCTGCAGCTCGGTCAGCACCTCGAGCTCCCCGCTGGCGATGGCGGCGGCGTACTCGCGCTCGAGCGCCTCGGCCAGGGCGGGCGCCAGCCCGTCGTCTCCCCGCGAAGGGTTGCCGCAGGCCAGCACCAGCACGGGCGCGGTCACGTCACCCACCCCGCTTCTCTGCGCGGCCGACCTCGGCGCCGCCCGCGTCGACCACCACCACCTCGAGCGGCATCTTGCCCAGCGCGTGGGTCGCGCACGACAGACACGGGTCGAACGCGCGAATGGCGACCTCGAGGTGGTTGAGCAGCGGCTCGGTCGGCTCGACGCCGTCGAGGTAGCGCCGCGCCACCTGGGCCACCGCGTCGTTCATCGCCTGATTGTTGTGGGTCGTGCTGACGATGAGGTTGCACGACGTGACCAGGTCGTCTGCGCCGACGCGGTAGTGGTGAATCAACGTGCCCCGCGGCGCCTCGATGACCCCCACTCCCTCACCGGTGCGCTCACCGCGGGCGAGCAGCTCGCTGCCGAGCAGCTCGGGCGCGGCGAGCAGCTCGCCCACCACCTCGGCGGCGTGCAACAGCTCGACGAGCCTCGCCCAGTGGTAGGCGAGCGGAGCGTGGGTGAGCTCGCCGTGGTGCGCCTCGCGAAACTCCACCCGCTCGGCCTCGGCCAGCGGCGTGTGAATGAAGTCGCAGTTCTGCAGCCGGGCCAGCGGGCCGACCTTGTACGTGCCCCGCTCGGGGCCCAGCGCGGTGAGGTACGGGAACTTCATGTACGACCAGGGCTTCACCTCTTCGGCGAAGTGCTCGCGGTAGCGGGCCGGGTCGACGCCGTCGAGCAGCAGCGCGCCGTGCGCCGACCGGGCGCGCAGCACCCCGTCGTAGAGCTCGAGGCGCCCGTCGCGGCCCACCAGCGACAACAGCCCGCTCTCGGCCGAGCCGAACGACTCGTACAGCTCCCACCGCTCGCGGTGCAGGCGCTTCACCAGCGCCACACCTTCGCGCGCCCACCCGAGCACCTCGGGCAGCGCAGCCGCCAGCGCATCGCGGTCGGCAGCGGTGACTGCCTTGTTCACTCCGCCCGGCAGCGAGCCGGTGCCGTGCACGCGCTTGCCGGCGGTGATGCGAATCACCTCTTGCCCGAAGCGGCGCAGCAGCACTCCCTGGCGCGCGAGCTCGGGGTACTCGGCGGCGACGGCCTGCAGGTTGCGCCGCCCCGCCTCGCTGTCGAAGCCGAACAAGAGGTCGGGCGAGGCGAGGTGAAAGAAGTGCAGCGCGTGAGATTGCAGAATCTGCCCGTAGTGCATCAGCCGCCGCACCGCGTTCGCGGTGGGGGTGGGCGTCGCGCCGAGCACCACGTCGAGCGCCTTGGAGGCGGCCAGGTGGTGGCTCACCGGGCAGATGCCGCAGAGCCGCTGCACCATCACCGGCACCTCCCAGTAGGGGCGGCCCTGAATGAAGCGCTCGAAGCCGCGGAACTCGACGATGTGCAGCCGCGCCTGAAGCACCTTGCCGTCTTCGCCCAGGCGCAGCGTGATTTTGCCGTGCCCCTCGACGCGCGTGAGCGGGTCGATCGCGACGCGCCGGGTGGCGGGCTGCGCTTCAGTCATAAGAAATCAACCCGTGGCCGAGGTGCGGCGTTCGCCCGTTCAAGAAGTCGTCGAGAAAGTGCCACAGCGCCTCGGCGCTCGGAGGGCACCCGGGCAGGAAGTAGTCGACCTTCACCACGTCGTTGATGGCGTGCACCCGGTCGAGCGGCAGCGGCAGCTCGGGGTCGTCGGGCACCGTGCGGCCGTACACCGACGTCAGGCACTCGCGCACGTCGAGGTGATTGCGCTGCGCCGGCAGCCCCCCGTTGATGGCGCACGCGCCGACGGCGACCAGCACCTTGCAGTGGCGACGCAGCTCGCGCAGCACCTCGACGTTCTCGGCGTTGCACAGGCCTCCTTCGACCAGGCCGAGGTCGCACGGGCCGAACTGCTTGAAGTCGGTGAGCGGCGAGCGGTCGAGCTCGACCTTCTCGAGCAGGGTGAAGAGGCGCTCGTCGATGTCGAGCAGCGACATGTGGCAGCCGAAGCAGCCGGCCAGCGACGCGGTGGCGACCTTCAGCTTCTTCACGGCTTGCCTGCCTTCTCGGGCGGCGCGTCGATCGGCGCGCGGTCGTACGTGCGCTGACCCAACGGCACGGTGAAGCCCCGCCCCTTCTTCAAGATGACGCCGACCGGGCAGACGCCGACCGCGGTGTCGGTCACGCTGAGCGAGGTGTCGGCGAGCCGCCCCGACTCGGCGTTCACGATGAGGTGCTTGTCGATGCCGCGGCCTCCCAGCGCGAACACGCTCTTGTGGTCGACCTCGGCCGACGCGCGCACGCACAGCTCGCAGAGAATGCAGCGGTTGAAGTCGAGCAGCACGTCGGGGTGCGAGGCATCGAGCGGCCGATCGGGAAACAGCTGCGGAAAGTGAAGTGACCGCACCTCGAGCGCATAGCCGACCGCCTGCAGCTGGCAGTCGCCGCTCTTCTCGCACGAGGGGCAGAAGTGGTTGCCCTCGACGAACAGCAGCTGCACCAGCCCGCGGCGCAGCTCGCGCAGCTCGTCGGTCGCGCTCTCGACGGCGAGCCCCTCGCGCGCCGGCAGCGTGCACGCGGCGGCCATGCGCCCTTCGGCCTTCACCGTGCACACCCGGCAGCTGCCGTGCGGCTCGAACTCGGGGTGCGCGCACAGGTGGGGAATGTAGCGGCCCGCATCGCGCGCGGCCTCGAGCACCGTCTGCCCCTCGTGAAAGGGCACCTCGCTGCCGTCGAGAGTGAAGGTGCCCTTCATGGGTCCTCCAGGTGGGCGCGCTCGTCGTCGCGGCCGGTGAGCGCCCGCGCCGGCGCGAGCGCCTCGTCGAGGTCGAAGGTGGGGCGGAACTCGAGCGACGAGAGGCTGCGCTCGATGGTGGGCTTGAACTTCTCGTAGAGCTGCATGAACGGCCGGCCCGCGGTGGTGCCGAGCCCGCAGTGGCTCGCGTCGCGCATCAGCGCGCACAGCCGCAGGGCATGGCGCACGTCGCGCCGCGTGCCGCGCCCGCCCACCAGCGCATCGACGGCGCCTTGCAGCTGCGTGGTGCCCACCCGGCACGGCGTGCAGAAGCCGCAGCTCTCGTGGGCGAAGAAGCGCGCGAAGCTGGCGACCACCTCGAGCAGGTCGCGTTGCGGGCCGAACACCATGAAGGCGCCGGCGCTGGGCAGGTCTTCGAAGCACAGCGCGCGGTCGAGCTCGCGCGGCGACAGCAGGGTCCTCGAGGGCCCGCCGACCTGCACCGCCTGAATCGGGGCCTCGGCGCCGCAGGCGTCGAGCAGCTCGCGCACGCTGGCGCCCATCGGCAGCTCGTACAGGCCCGGCCGCGCGCAGTCGCCCGATACCGAGTGCACCCGCGTGCCGGTCGAGCGCTCGGTGCCCAGCTCGGCGAAGCGCGCTCCACCGGCGAGTGCCACGTGGGCGACCGAAGCGAACGTCTCGACGTTGTTCACCACCGTCGGCCGCTGCAGGTAGCCGTGCGTCACCGGGTAGGGTGGCCGCCTGCGGGGTATGCCGCGGCGGCCCTCGAGCGACTCGAGCAGCGCCGACTCTTCGCCGCACACGTACGCGCCCGCGCCCAGGTGCAGCTCGAGGTCGAAGTCGAAGCCGGTGCGGCCCAGCACGTCGCGCCCGAGCAGGTGGGCGGCCCGCCGCGCGGCGAGCGCCGCCTCGATGGCCGGGGCGATGAAGAGGTACTCGCCTCGCAGGTAGATGAAGCCGCGCTGGGCCCCGATGGCGTGGGCCGCGACGGTCATGCCGTCGAGCACCGCGTCGAGCTGCCGGCGCAGCAGGGTGCGGTCTTTGAAGGTGCCGGGCTCGCCTTCGTCGGCGTTGCACACCACGAAGCGGGTGGGGCCGGGGGCGTCGCGCGCGGCGCGCCACTTGTCGTGGGTCGAGAAGCCGGCGCCTCCGCGGCCGCGCAGCTTCGAGCGCTTCAGCTCTTCGAGCAGCGCTTCGCTCGAGCGCGCGAGCGCGGCGCGCACGGCGGCGCCGGGCTCGAGGTGCGCGCCGAGCAGCAGGCCGGCGCGCCGAATGGGCTCGTCGACGTGAAACAGCTCGGCCGGCCACTGGTCGAGCGGCGCGCGCTGCCCGATGAGCGCCGCGATGGCGTCGACCCGCTCGACGGTGAGGCGAGCGATGGCGAGACCATTGACCAGCAACGAGGCGGGCTGGTCGCTCAAGCCGATGCACGAAGTGGTGCCGACGCTCACCCTGCCGTCGGGGCGCAGCGCGCCGGGCGCCACGCCGAGCGCCGCACACAGCCGCTCGCGCAGCGCGACGCTGCCGTGAAAGCGCTCGATGATGTTGTCGGCGAAGAGCACCTGGTACTCGCCGCGCGGCCGCGTCGCGAGCAAGGTGTAGAAGGTGGCGACCCCCTCGACGCGGGCGCGCGGCAGGGTCAGGCCCTTCGCGAGCTCGGTGATGACCTCGGGTGAGACCCACCCCGCGGCGGCCTGAACCTCGCGGAGCATCTGCAGCAGCCGGTTCGGGTCGCCGTGGTGCCGGTGGAGCAGCTGGGAGAGTTCGGCCGGAGACAAGCCCCCCGGTGCTTCACGGGCCGTGCCAGCACCCGTGCCTGGGGAGCACCCGCGCCGGCGTGCAGAATCTGCGCGCGGCTGCACGTGCGTCGTCGAGCGGGCACCCTGCCGGGCGGGCCCTTTCGAGCGCGGCCGTTTGCAGTGCCAGAGCACCGACGGCCTGATACGACCCACCTCGTGACGAACCTCGAGACCCTGCTCGCCGAGCTGGTGGCCATCGACTCGACCTCGACGCTCCCCAACGGCCCCATCATCGACGCGCTGGAAAAGCGCCTCGAGGGCCTGAGCCTCTCGCTCGAGCGCCACCGCTACCGAGACGAGCAGGGCGTCGAGAAGGTGAACCTCATCGCCACCAACGCGCCCGGTCAGCTCGCCGAGCTGGCGCTGGTCGGCCACAGCGACTGCGTGCCCTACGACAAGGCGTGGGACGGAGCCCTCAAGCTCAGCGAGCGTGACGGCAAGCTCTATGGCCGCGGCTCGTGCGACACGAAAGCCTTCGTCGCCTGCGCTGTTCGAGCGCTGCACCAGACGCGCGCCCGGCTCACCAGGCCCTTTCTCCTCTGCTTCACCGCCGACGAAGAGGTCGGCTGCTACGGCGCCAAGCAGCTGGTCGACGCCGGCAAGGCCAAGAGCAAGCGCTGCATCATCGGAGAGCCGACCTCGCTCACGCCGATTCGCGCCAACAAGGGCTACTGCCTCGCCGAGCTCGTCTTCACCGGCAAAGAAGGCCACAGCGCGTACCCCGACAGCGGCGCCTCGGCGGTGTTCCGCGCCGCGCGCTTCCTCACCCGGCTCGAGGCGTTCTCGCGCCACGAGCTGCGCACCGAGACCGACCTCAAGTTCGAGCCGCCGTTCACCACCTTGAACACCGGCATCATCTCGGGCGGCAAGGCGAAGAACATCATTCCCGGAGAGTGCCGGGTCACGCTCGAGTGGCGCCCGATTCCCTCGCAGAGCGTCGACCACGTGCTGGGCGCGGTCGAGAAGCTGCGCTCGCAGTGCGTCGCCGAAGACCCCGGCTTCTCGCTGCAGGTGAAGACGCTGCGCAAAGACCGCGGCTTCGACACCCCCGCCGAGGCCGAGGTGGTGCGCTTTCTCGAGCAGCAGAGCGGCAACTCGGCCTCCACCGTCGCGTTCGGCACCGAGGGCCCGCAGATGAGCGAGCTGGGCAGCGTGCCGGTGGTGTTCGGCCCCGGCGACATCAAGAACGCGCACCAGACCGGTGAGTTCGTGCCCAAGGTCGAGCTGCACCGCTGCGCGCAAGTTCTCGAGCAGGCGCTGCTGGCGTTCTGCGCGTAGCCACTCCCTCTTCGATGGGCTACACCTCGAGGAGGATGCGCCGCCCGCTCCTCGCCTGCCTGGTGACGTTCACCGCCTGCTCGTCGGGGCCCTCGCATGAGGACGATGCGGGCACCGTCGCCGACGCAGGGCCCACCATCGCCTGCGACTCGCCCGAAGACTGCAAGGCAGCCGGCTTCGACGGCGTCTGCCGCCAGTCGGTGTGCGCCGCGCACGTGCCCTGCGCCGACGACCTCGAGTGTGGCCTGGGCGAGGCCTGCTCGGGCCGCGAGTGCGTGTTCGCCGGCTGCATCACCGACGGCGACTGCCCCACTGGTCACTGCCGGCCCGACGCCTTCACCTGCGCGGAGTGCGGCGCCAACGCCGACTGCCCCTTCGACCGCCCCATCTGCCAGATGGGCAGTCAGCGCTGCGTGCAGTGCCTCACCGACGCGCAGTGCGGCCAGCCCGGCCCCGCCCACTGCGAGCAGGTGAGCGGCACCTGCTCGCACTGCCTCGTCGACGAGCACTGCCCCAACGGTCTCACCTGCCAGGGCGGCACCTGCGCCGGCGCCGCCGCCGGCCAGGGCTGCCCCACCGGCACCGCCTGCGCGCAGGGCCTCACCTGCGTGAACCTGGGCAACGTGCCGACCTGCCTGCAGGGGTGCAACGCCTTCGCGCCGAGCTGCCCGACCGGGCAGATTTGCTACACGCTCAAGTACTCGGACAGCACGTCGTACGTGTTCGACATGGGCGGCCTGCTGGGCGTCTGCTTCACCCCGGTGCAGAACGCCAAGAACTACCGCGACAGCTGCACCCTCGACGCGCAGGGGCTCTCGAACTGCCAGCCGTCGCTGGCCTGCGTGCCCGACTCGGCGCAGCTCAGCTCGTGCCGCGCGTACTGCGACCCCGGCGCGCTCGGCGCGTGCCCCTCGCCCGAGGTCTGCCACCCGTTCGCCGGAGACTTCTACGGGCGCGAGTACGGCCTGTGCTACGCCGACAACGGCTTCGGCGCGAGGTGCACCGCCGACTCGAGCTGCCGCGCCGGGCAGTCGTGCCAGCCGGCCTCTGACCCCTCGGCCACCGACCTGCTCTCGACCCAGTGCGCGTTCAACGTGGGCGCCGCGCCGGGCCTCGCGCCCTGCGGCGCAGGCCGGCTGCCCGACGGAGGCACCGTCGCCCCCAACCGCCTCTGCCAGAGCGGTGCGTGCCGCGGCGACCTGACGCCCGCGAGCGCGCCGTACTACTGCTACAGCGCTTGCGAGAGCGACACCGACTGCAGCGTGGGCGGCCGCAGCGGCACCTGCGACGGCGACTTCTCGTTCGTGAACCCCGACGGCGAGGGCGTGTTCCTCACCGGTTGCCGCCCCGGCTGCCAGAGCGCGGCCGACTGCAGCGAGTACGGCGTCGACGGCGGGCTCGCCTGCCGCCCACGGCTGGTCACCGCCGCCGCGCGCTCGGGCCTCAAGCTCAACTGCGGGCTCAAGAACCCCAACGGCCTCGCGGCCGGCGCGTCGTGCGCCACCAACACCCAGTGCGCCTCGGGCTTCTGCTCGACCGACGACGCGCGCGGGGTGCGCCGCCTGGGCTACTGCCTCGAGGCGTGCCGCAGCGGCGCCGACTGCACCGCCGCAGCCGACGGTGGCCTCGCCAGCGGCCCGCTCGACTGCCTGCCCACCGCTTACCTCGGCTACCGCGGCCCCGACGGGCGCGCCGGCAGTCCCGACGACGCGCTCTCGGTGAAGACGGTGTGCAGCGGCGTCGCCTGCCTCAAAGATGAAGACTGCTCGGCCGACGGCGGTGCGCGCTGCGCGCCCGACGTGAGCCCGCTCGACGCCGGCAGCTACACCCTGCGCTGCCGGCCGGCCGTGGCATCGCCGCGCGAGGCGGGGGGCTCGTGCGCGGTCGACGGCGACTGCGCCTCGGGCGCGTGCGGCACGCTGCCCAACGCCACCCGGGTGTGCTTCCGCGCGTGCGATGCGGTGGCTTCGTCGTTCTGCCCCACCGGCCTGACCTGCCGCGCGGGCGGTTTCCGTTTCACGTCGACCTCGGGCGCGATGGTGCTGCTCGATGGGTGTGCTCCCTGAGCGACTCACCTTTGAAGACAGGACAAGCCTTGAAGCGCAACGCTGCGAAGAAGAAGGTGACGTCGAAGAAGCGCGCGCGGAGGCGGGCGTCGCCCGCGCGGCGTGCGAGCAGCAAGCGGGCTCCCCCCGAGTCTCCCGCGCCTCCCGGGCTCGACCGCTCGGCGGCGCGCAGCTCGGCCAGCGAGATGTCGTGGGCCCAGTTCGACCGGCTGGTGCAGCAGCTCGCCCGCGCCGCGGCGAAGTTCGACCCCGACGCGGTGGTGGGCGTGGCCCACGGCGGCGTGTTCGTCGGTGGAGCGCTCGCCAGCGCGATGCTGCGCGAGTTCTACCCGGTGCGCATCAGCCGCCGCAGCCGAGACCGCGGCCTGCGGGGCAGCCCCCGGCTCTCGGGCGTGATGCCCAAAGAGCTCAAGGGCAGGAAGGTGCTCATCGTCGACGACATCGCCTCGTCGGGTGACACCCTGCAGCTCGCCGCCGCGCACGCCAAGAGCGTGGGCGCCAGCGCCGTGCAGACCGCCGCGCTGGTGTGCCGACCGAGCGGCTTCAAGCCGCACTTCTTCGCGCTCAAAGAAGACACCTTCTTCGTCTTCCCGTGGGACTACGCCTCGGTGGTCGAAGAGCCGCGCTTCGGGCCATGAGACGGTCACCCTCGACGGTCGTGCTCGCGAGGCTCTGCGCCTGCGGCGGCGGTGCGATTCCGCGAGAGCTGCTGGGCGCCGGGGCGGCGTGCCCGCAAAGTGACGCGGGTGCCTCGGGCAGCAGCTGCCGCGCCGGCCGCTGCGTGAGCTCGACCCCCGTCTGCCCGTGATTGTCGGCACCGCAGGGCACGTCGACCACGGCAAGACCGCGCTGGTGAAGGCGCTCACCGGCGTCGACACCGACCGGCTGCCCGAAGAGAAGCGCCGCGGCATCACCCTCGAGCTCGGCTTCGCGCACCTCGACCTGCCGCAGGGCCGGGTGGGGGTCGTCGACGTGCCCGGCCACGAGCGCTTCGTGAAGGCGATGGCGGCGGGCGCGGGCGGCATCGACCTGGCGATGCTGGTGGTGGCCGCCGACGAGGGGGTGATGCCGCAGACCCGCGAGCACGTCGACATCTGCTCGCTGCTGGGAGTGCGCGCCGGCCTCCTCGTGGTGACCAAGGCCGACCTGTTGCCGGGCCTGGGTGACGGCTGGCTCGAGCTGCTCACCCAAGACCTGCGCGCGCTCACCGCCGGCACGTTTCTCGAAGAGGCCCCGCTCGTCACCGTGAGCGCGAAGACCGGCGCCGGGCTCGACGCGCTGAAAGTGGCGCTGAGCAGCCGCCTCGCCGCGCTCGCCGCGCGCCCCGCCGAGGGGCCGGTGTTTCTCCCCGTCGACCGCGTCTTCACCGTGAAGGGCTTCGGCGCGGTGGTCACCGGCACCCTGCTCTCGGGCAGGCTCGGGCGCGACGAGCAGGTGTCGCTCTCGCCCGGGCTCGAGGGGCCGTTTCGCGCCCGCACCCTGCAGGTGCACGGCGAGGCGGTCGAGCGCGCCGCCGCGGGCCAGCGGGTTGCGGTGAACGTGCCCGGCATCGAGGCGCAGCAGGTCAGCCGCGGCATGGCGCTGGTGCGGCACGGCGAGCTCGAGGCGGCGAAGGTGCTCGACGTCGAGCTGTCGCTGCTTCCCTCGGTCGAAGCGCCGTTGCCGCGCCGCTCGCGCCAGCTGCTCTCGCTGGGCACCGCGCACGCCGACGTGGCGGTGCGGCTGGTCGACGCCGACGCGCTGCGCCCCGGAGAGCGCTGCTTCGCCCAGCTGCGCCTCGCCGCGCCGCTCGCCGCGCTGCCCGGCCAGCGCTTCATTCTGCGCGGCTCGCGCGCGCTCGAGGGCCGCGGCGCCACCCTGGGCGGCGGCCGGGTGCTGGCGCTCGATGCGCCGCGCCGCAAGAAGGGCGCCTCGGAGAAGCTCAAGGCCCTCGCCGAAGCCGACCCCGCGCAGCGCGTCACCTGGCTGCTCACCGAGGCGGGCTACGGCGGGCTCACCGAGCGCGAGCTGTTCGCGCGCGCCGGGCTGGGCCCCAAAGAGCTGGGGAAGCTGCTCGAGGCGCTAGGCGCCAAGGGCGGGGCGCTGCTGGTCGACAAAGAGGCGCGGCGCTTCGTCTCGCCCCAGGTGCTCGCCGGGCTGTCGGCCCGCACCCTGGCGATGCTCGAGGCGTTTCACCTCGCCTCACCCGAGCGCGACGGCATGCCGAAGTCAGAGCTCGAGCAGAAGCTGGGCGTGCCAGACCAGCGCACCTTCGGCAAGCTGCTGGGCAGCCTGGTCGAGCAGGGCCGCATCGAAGCCGGAGAGCTGGTACGGCTGGCCGGCCGCAAGGGCCGCCTCGACGCGGGCGGCAACTCGCTCAAGGCCGCGCTCGACGACGCCCTGCAGAAGGCCGGGCTGCAGCCCGCCACCCATGCCGAGCTCGCCGCGCAGCTCAAAGCGCCGCTGCCCCGCGTGGTCGAGCTGCTCGAAGCGCTGGCCCGAGAGAACCGGGTGCACAAGGCGGGGGAGCTGCACTTTCACGCCTCGGCGGTCGCCGAGCTCGAGGCGAAGCTGCGCGCCTTCTTCGAGACCCACGCGTCCATCTCGACCGCCGAGTTCAAAGAGCTGGTGGGCGCGACGCGCAAGTTCGTCATACCGCTCGCCGAGCTGCTCGACGCGCGCAAGGTGACCTTGCGGGTCGGCGAGAAGCGCGTGCTGCGCAAGCGCTGAGGGTCGGCCAAAGTCCCGGGTCCCGTTCGACCCGGGACTCTCGCGAGCTTTGGTCACCCGCTTTTTGGTACAAGCCCACCCGTCGTGGAAACCAAGGGTCGAATTCTCGTCGTCGATGATCAGCGCAACATGCGCGCCACCACCGCCATGCTGCTGCGCTCTGAAGGCTATGACGTGCGCGAGGCCGGCGGCGGCGAAGAGGCGCTCGGCGCCCTCACCGAGCGCGAGGCCGACGTGCTCCTCACCGACCTCAAGATGGAGCCGATGGACGGGCTCACCCTGCTCACCAAGGCGCTCGAGTCGGCACCCAAGACGCAGGTCATCGTGATGACCGCCTACGGCAGCATCGAGAGCGCGGTCGAGGCGATGCGCCGCGGCGCCTACGACTACCTGACCAAGCCGTTCAAAGAGGGCGAGCTCGCGCACCGGGTGCAGAAGGCGCTCGAGCGCGCGCGCCTCATCAACGCGGTCGAGCTGCTCACCGGCGACTTCACCCGCCGGCATGGCCTGGCGTCGCTGGTCGGCCGCTCGTCGGCGATGCGCGACCTCACCGGCCGCCTGGCGCGCGTGGCGCCCTCCGACGCCACGGTGCTGATTCAGGGCGAGTCGGGCACCGGCAAAGAGCTGGTCGCGCGCGCGGTGCACGCGCTCTCTCGCCGCACCGAGAAGCCGTTCGTGCCGGTGAACTGCAGCGCCATCACCGAGTCGCTGCTCGAGAGCGAGCTGTTCGGTCACGCCCGCGGCGCGTTCACCGGCGCGGTGAAGACCCGGCGCGGCCTGTTCGAAGAGGCCGACGGCGGCACGCTGTTCATCGACGAGGTCACCGAGACCACGCAGGCGTTTCAGACCAAGCTCCTGCGCGTGCTGCAAGACGGCGAGGTGCGCCGGGTGGGTGAGTCGGCCTCCATCAAGGTCGACGTGCGCACGGTGGCCGCCACCAACCGCGACATCGAGAAGGAAGTGGCCGACAAGCGCTTCCGCCAAGACCTCTACTACCGCCTCAATGTGGTGACCCTGCGGGTGCCGCCGCTGCGCGAGCGCAAAGAAGACATTCCTCTCTTGGCCGAGCACTTTCTCGAGCGGGCGAACGCGCGCGCGAGCCGGCCGCACCGGCTCTCTCCCGGGGCCATCGACCGGCTGATGACCTACGACTTTCCCGGCAACGTGCGCGAGCTCGAGAACCTGGTCGAGCAGGCGGCCGCGCTCTCCGAGAGCGACGAGCTGTTGCCCGAAGATTTCCCGCTGCGCCGCACGCCCACGCCCGATGGCTCGCCCACCGTGGCCGCGGCGACCCTGGCCGATGTGGTCGACGACGCCGAGCGCAAGGCCATCGCCGGGGCGCTCGAGCGCACGCCTGATGATCTCGGCCGCGTCGCCGAGACCCTCGCCATTTCTCCCACCACCCTCTGGCGGAAGATGAAGCGGCTCGGCCTGCGCAACGGCGGCGCCGAAGACCCGTCTTGATTGGGTTTTTTCAGTTCTGAAAAACAGCTTTCAGCTGTGAAAGCCGAACGGCCGTCGCTGCGTGCCGGCTTACAGCGCAAGCCCGCGGTTTCCTCAGGCTTCGGCGATTCAGGGGCGTGTGGCACGCCACCTGCTTAGCCCTATGTCGCACGGTGAGTTCGGGTTGAAGGAGGTTCCCCCCCACCACTTCAGCAGTTTCGCCGTGCAGCAGTAAAAGAAGACCCGCGGTCCGATACCCCACGGTGTCGGGCCGCCTTCTTTTTTCTGCTCGCGGGCCGATAGCCGGCGCATTGCTTCGTTGGATTCTGCGCGCGGTGCTCATGGGCATACTGCGCCCACTCCGCTCCGTGCTCGCGTCCGCCTCGCACTGCTTGGCTCTCGGCCCGCTCCGGCTCTGCCCTTCGGGTTGGACGAATGCGACGCTGGAGGAGCTCGCGTGGCCGGCTGGCGCTCTGCCATTTCGGGTTGGACGTTTCGCGGCGGGTGGACTCACACGGGGCGCACTCCGAGAGCGCTGATCAGCGAGCAGAGCGGCAGTGCGAGGCGCTGGTCAGCCCAGACGTGGGTGCGACGAGCGGGTCGAGACCCAAGCGATGCGAGGCGGATTCGAGCACGGAGCGGAGTGGACGTTTTGTGTCCATGAGCACCGCGCGGAGAATCCAACGAAGCAGCGCGCCGGGTATCGGCCCGCGACCCTTCAGCGGTGGAAGAGCATGTCGGTGCGCTGGAGGAGCGCCGTAATCGGCCCCGGCAGCACACCGAAGAGCACGGTGCCAGCCGCGGTGGCGACCAGGGCGAGCTCGGTGGTCCACCGGCGCTCGGGCACCAGCGCGCCCTCGGGCGCAGGGCGCATGTACATGTAGACCACCACGCGCAGGTAGTAATAGACGCCCGCCGCGCTGGCGAGCATGCCCACGATGCTCAGGCCGAGCAGGCCGGCGTCGACCGCGGCGCGGAACAAGAGCACCTTGCCGATGAAGCCCACCGTCGGCGGCACCCCGCCCAGCGAGAGCATGAACACCGTCATTGCCAGGGCCCAGCCCGGCTTGCGCGAGCCCAGGCCGGCGAAGCGGTCGAGGTCCCACGCGTTGCCCTTGGTCTCGTCTTCGCGGCGCTCGAGCGCCACGATGGTGCCGAAGGCGCCGATCGCCGTCACGGTGTAGCCGAGCAGGTAGAAGAGAATGCCCTGGTACACGTCGCTCTGCATCGAGCCCGAGATGCCCACCAGCGGCGTCGACGAGAGCACGCCCACCTTCGCGTCTTTGCCCACAGCGAACAGCGCCGCCACGCCCAGCAGCAGGTAGCCGGCGTGCGCGATGCTCGAGTACGCCAGCATGCGCTTCACGTTGCGCTGCGGCAGCGCCAGCAGGTTGCCCACCACCATGGTGAGCAGCGCCAGCACCGAGAACGCGATGAACGGCAGCTGCGGGTCGACCGCGGGCCCCAGCGCCATGAACACCCGCACCAGCGCCACGAACGCCGCCGCCTTCACCCCCGCGCTCATCAGCGCGGTCACCGGGGTCGGCGCGCCTTCGTAGACGTCGGGCGTCCACATGTGGAAGGGCACTGCGGCCACCTTGAACGCGAAGCCCGCCCCCACCAGCAAGAAGCCGGCGTAGATGAGCATCTGCTTGGGGTGACCGCCGCTGGCGTCGGTCTCGGCCAGCGCGGCGCGCAGCTTCGCCGCCATGTCGGTGAGGTGGGTGGTGCCGGTCGCGCCGTACAGCAGCGCTGCGCCGTAGAGCATCAGCGCCGCCGCGAACGCACCCAGAATGAAGTACTTGAAGGCGCCCTCCGAGGGGCGCGAGCCGCGCCGCAGCCAGGCGGTCAGCGCGTAGGTGGCCACCGAGAGCACCTCGAGGTTCACGAACAGGGTGATGAACTCGTTCGAGAGCCCGAGCAGGGTCATGCCCGCGGCGGCGAACAGCATCAGCGCGTAGAACTCGCCGCGCTCGGCGTTGCGGTGCTGCAGAAAGCCCGCGGCCAGCAGCGCCGCCAGCCCCGTGCCCACGCACACCACCAGGGTCAAGAACGACGAGAACGGGTCCATCACCGCGTAGCCCTGCAGCACCGCGCGGGGCGTGTCGGTCATGTTCATCAGCGCGACCGCGCCGGCCAGCACGCAGGCCAGCACCGAGAGCAGCGACTGGTAGGTGCGCGAGGCCGCCGCGCCCAGAAACACCTCGCTGATCATCAGCACGATTGCCGCGGCGGTGAGAATGCCCGCGGGGATGACCGGCCAGAAATCGGCCATGGTGAATTCGGGAATCGTCATGTCAGTGGGCTCCCTGTGCGTTCGCGGGAGGCGCGGCCATCAGCACCGGCCGCGGGGAATTGGGCGAAATCATCGGCCGCAGCAGGCGGTCGCGCGCCGGCGACGGCTTCGGCGCTTCGTTCTCGCCCAGCTTCAGGCTGGGAATCGCGCCCGCAGGCGCCGGGGCGGGCGTCGGCGGCGGGCGGGTCTTCACCTGCAGCTGCGGCTCGCTCGACTCGGGGCCCAGCGTCGCGCGCGCGACGTAGCGGCGCGTCGACTGCTCGATGACGGTGAGCAGCGGCTGGGGCCTCAGGCCCATCACTACGATGAGAATGAGAAACGGCACCGTGGTGGCGATCTCGCGCAGGTTCAGGTCGTGCAGCTGCTGGTTCTCTTTGCGGGTCACGGGCCCGAAGAACACCTTCTGCACCATCAGCAGCATGTACGCGGCGCCCAGCACCACGCCCAGCGAGGCGAGCACGCCCACCCACAGCGGCAGCTTCGAGTTGAACGTGCCCAGCAGCACCAGGAACTCGCCGATGAAGCCGTTGGTGCCGGGCACCGCCACCGACGAGAACGTCACGATGACGAAGAACGCGGTGAAGATCGGCATCACCTTGGCGAGGCCGCCGTAGTCGCTCAAGAGGCGCACGTGGCGGCGCTCGTAGATCATGCCGAAGAGCAAGAAGAGCGCTCCGGTCGACACGCCGTGGTTCAGCATCTGGTACGCCGAGCCGGTGGCCGCCTCGGGGGTCATCGCCGCCAGGCCCAGCATGCAGTAGCCCAGGTGGCTGACCGACGAGTAGGCGATGAGGCGCTTGATGTCGCGCTGCGCGAGACACATCAGCGCGCCGTAGACGATGCCGATGACGGCGAGCGTGGCCAGCGCCAGCTGATACTTCTGCGCCGCCGCGGGAAACAGCGGCACCGCGAAGCGCCAGAAGCCGAAGGTGCCCATCTTCAGCATCACCGCGGCCAGAATCATCGAGCCCGCCACCGGCGCCTGGGTGTGCGCGTCGGGCAGCCAGGTGTGCACCGGCCACATCGGCACCTTGATGGCGAACGCCAGCGCGAAGGCCCCGAACATCCACGGGCCGTAGCGCATCAGCGCAGCGGCGACCGGAGACAGCGAGCAGTTCTCACCCCCGGCCTTGACGCACGCGGCGACCTCGCGACTGCCGCCCAGCAGGCCGTTGTAGACCGCGGCGTAGTCGAAGCTGTGCTGCCCGGCCGGCGTGGCGATGAAGTACACGCCCAGCAGCGCCACCAGCATCAGCAGCGAGCCGACCAGGGTGTAGAGGAAGAACTTCATCGCGGCCATCTGCCGCTCTTCGCTGCCCCACACCCCGATCAGCAGGTACATGGGAATCAGCATCGCTTCGAAGAAGATGTAGAAGAGCAGCAGGTCGAGCGAGCAGAGCGCGCCCATCATCGCGGTCTGCAGAATCAGAATCGCGAGGTGAAATTCTTTCACCTTGTCCTGCACGAAGGTCCAGCTGGCGAGCACCACCAGCGGCCCCAAGATGCCGGTGAGCAGCACCAGCGAAGCGGCGATGCCGTCGATGCCCACGTGGTACGAGAGGCCGATCTCGGGCACCCAGCTCGCCCAGTACTCGAGGCGGAACTCGGCGGGCCCCTCGGCGAAGCGCACGTAGGCCCAGATGGCGAGGGCCGCGTCGACCAGCATCGCGATGAACGTCAGCGCGCGAATCTGGCCCTTCTCGTTCTTGGGCAGAATGAACAGCACCGCCGCGAACACCAGCGGCGCGAAGATGACGAAGTTCAGAAGCCGCGAGTCGTACGAGCTCACATCGACCCCCAGAGCGCGAGCACGATGCCGGCGACCAGCGCCACCGCCATCACCGCGGCGTAGCTCTGCGCGTCGCCCGACTGGGCGTAGCGGAGCATCGCGCCGAACCGCGTGGTCAACCACGCCGTGCCGCGCACGCCGATGGTGTCGATCACCACTGCATCGATCACCCGGTAGAAGATGAACGAGATGAACTTGATCGGCCGAATGAGAATCAGGTCGTACAGCTCATCGACATAGAACTTGTGAAACGACAGCTTGCGGAAGGGCTCGAGCGCCGGCACCGGCTTGTTGCCCCGCGCGGGGAAGAACGAGCGGTACAAGAAGAACGCCAGCGCCGTGCCGACCAGCGCGATGCCCCAGGCCATGCCCCAGGCGCCCCAGGGCAGCCCGTGCTCGCCCTCCGAGCGCACGAACGCGGTGCGGTCGTTGATCTGCCGCGCCGTGTTGAACACCGGCCACAGGTAGTTCTCCATCGGCGCCTGCACCCCGGCCTCGTGGCCCGACGGGTGGTCCATGAACGGCACGCCCCAGGCGACCGCGGCGACGCTGCCGAACGCCAGCAGGCCGAGCACCAGTCGAATCGCCGGGCCGCTCTCGTGCGCGTGCGGTACCCGAGCGTCTTTGGCGCGCTCACCCTCGAAGGCCAGCACGTACAGGCGGGTCATGTAGAACGCGGTGCACGCGGCGGTGGCCAGGCCGAGGAACCAGACGAAGTGCAGCACCGCCGGGTATTGCTCGAGGTGGTTGGTGTGCAGGCCGTGCAGAATCGAGTCTTTCGAGAAGAAGCCCGAGAGCGGCACCACGCCGGTGATGGCGCAGGTGGCGATGGCGAAGGTCAGCCAGGTGAACTTCATCTCTCTCTTCAGGCCGCCGAGCTTGCGAATGTTTCCTTCGTCGGCGTTGCCGTGCATCACGCTGCCCGCTCCGAGGAACAGGCAGGCCTTGAAGAACGCGTGGGTGACCACGTGGAGAAACGCGGCCCAGAACATGCCCGAGCCCACCGCCATGAACATGAAGCCGAGCTGGCTGACCGTGGAGTAGGCCAGCACCTTCTTCATGTCTTCCTGTGAGAAGGCGATCAGCGCCGCGAAGAGCGCGGTGAGCCCGCCGATGACCGCGATGACCGCCATCGCGAAGGGGCTCAAGACCACCAGGTAGCTCATGCGGCAGAACAGGTAGACGCCGGCGGTCACCATGGTGGCCGCGTGAATCAGCGCCGACACCGGAGTGGGGCCGGCCATCGCGTCGGGCAGCCACACGTAGAGGGGAATCTGCGCGCTCTTGCCGGCGGCGCCGAGCAGGAACAGCAGCAGAATCGCGGTGAGAATGTGCCCGTAGGTGTGGCCCTTCAGGGGGCCGGTGGCGATCTCGCTCTCGAGCGTGACGCGCGACGGGTCGGTGCCGCTGGGCATCGCCTGCGCGAACGACTCGAGCGCCGCGAAGCTCAGGGGGCCGCGGGTGAACAGGCCCTGCTTGAACTTGCTGGCGGCGCCGGCCGCGTCACGGCTCGACGAGAAGTTGTCGTTGGGGGCCTGCGCGATGAACGCCGTGAGGGTGGCGACGGTGAGGAAGCTGGCGAGCAGGAAGCCGAAGTCGCCGATGCGGTTGGTGATGAACGCCTTGCGGCCGGCGAACGCCTTCTGCGGGTCTTCGTACCAGAAGCCGATCAGCAGGTAGCTGCACATGCCGACGCCCTCCCAGCCGACGAAGAGGAGCACCAGCGAGTCGCCCAGCACCAGCGTGAGCATCGCGGCGACGAACAGGTTCAGGTACGCGAAGAAGCGCCAGTAGCCGTCGTCGTGGGCCATGTACTCGGTCGAGTACAGGTGAATGAGAAAGCCGATGCCGGTGATGACCAGCAGCATCGAGGTCGAGAGGTGGTCGGCCATCAGGCCGAAGTCGACGCGGAAGTTGCCGGCCGAGAACCACACCCCGTAGTCCCAGCCCACCGCGTAGTGAAAGGCCTCGCCGTAGGTGTTGGGCGCGACGGTGCGGTAGTCGTTCACGCACCAGAGGATGATCAGCGAGAGCAGAAACGAGCCGGCCACCGAGCCGCACGCCACCAGGTAGGTGTTGGCGCGGCCCAGCGTCTTGCCGAACACGCCGCAGATGAACGCGCCGAGCAGCGGCAGGGCGATGATCATCCACAGGTGGGAGCCGGCGGCATCGCTGGGCAGCGGCGCGGTCTGCAGCCGGCACACCAGCGTGTCGGCCCAGCCGTGACCCTGGGCGTGAAAGTCGGCGAGAGACGTCGACGGGTAGAAACTCGAGCAGTCGATCATGGGGCGCGCCTCAGTGCTTCATGGTCTGAATCTCTTCGATGTTCACGGTGCCCCGGCTGCGGAACACCGCGATCACGATCGCCAGGCCCACCGCGGCTTCGGCGGCGGCGACGGCGATGATGAAGAAGGCGCTGATATGGCCGGTCATGTCTCCGCGGTCACGTGCGAACGCGAGAAAGGTGAGGTTCGCGGCGTTCAGCATCAGCTCGATGCACATGAACACCACCAGCGCGTTGCGGCGCACCAGCACGCCCAACATGCCGATGCAGAACAGCGCCGCAGCCAGCATCAGGTAATGAGGAGTCGGAATCGCTTGTAGGCCCATTTGCGCGGCGGCCGGTGTAGTCCACCCCGCCGCGAAAACAACGGTTTTTACGTGCCGCTCTCGCCAGTTGCGTGACCCGAACGCGAAGCGTCAGGCGCGGGTTCGCCACGGGGCGATGGAGGTCGAGGCGCCGGCCTCGATGGTGCTGGTCATCAGCACCAGCAGCGACTGGGCCGCGGCGGCGCCGTTCGAATAGTGGAGCAGGCCGACCATCTGGTAGGCGGCGCGGACAGCGGTGGGGTCGTCGCGCTGGGCGCTCTTGGCGAGCGACTCGATGATTTTCGAGGCCTGCTTGGGGTCGAGGGTGAAGCCCTCGGGCGAAGGGAGCAGCGACTGGAAGATGAGCCGGCTGATGGGGTGGGTGTTCATTGTTCAGATGCGCGACTTCGCGACCACCACGGCGCCGACGATGGCGACCAGCAGCAGCAGCGAGACGGCTTCGAACGGGAACAACCACTGGGTGTACATGATGGCGCCGACCTCTTTGATCGACCCGAACGAGGCGAGCCGCGCGGGGTCGTTGGCCCAGGCGAGGTCAGAGGTGGGCAGCTTGCGGAAGGCGAGCACGAGCGCGGCGAGCAGCGCGGCAGTGGCCACGGCACCGAGCAGGCGCGAGAAGCTCAGCTGCACCGCCGGCCCCACGTCGTTGATCGACAGCAGCATGATCACGAACAGGAACAGCACCATGATCGCGCCGGCGTAGACCAGCACCTGCAGCGCCGCGACGGTGTGCGCCCAGAGCAGCACGTAGATGCCGGCGAGGAAGAAGAAGGTCGCGACCAGCGACATGGCGCTGGCGATGGGGTTCTTCAGCACCACCACGCCCAGCGCGCTGAACACCGTCGCCACGGCGAATACCCAGAAGAGAATCTGCTCGGGGCTCATTCGGGGCGGGGAGTTAGCGCAGCAGATTGGCTGGAGCCAGAGATATCGGAAGGGGCCGGGGAGGTGGATCGTGGCGTGGGGCAAAAAGCCGACCACGTCCACGACCACGTCCACGTCCACGAAAAAGCCAGCGGGCCACTCAGCTGAGCTCACGCGTCGGGGCGCTCTTTGGGGTCAAGCGCGAGCGAAGCGAGCGCAGCTCGTGGACGTGGACGTGGTCGTGGTCGTGGTCGGCCTTTGGCCTCGAGTCAGCGAGGCCTCACGACTCGTCTCCACCCGCAGCCTCGAGCACCCGCGCAAAGCCCTCGGTGGTGTCGAGCAGCGCATCGGGAGCCGAGCCATCCAAAGAAACCTCCCGCAACCACTTCCGCGCGGCAGCTTCATCACCGAGCCGCTTGATCAACACCCGCAGCACCCGCTCGCGCCTCAACCGCAGCGTCTGCGAGTTGCACTTCACTTCGTCAGCGCACGGGGAGCGACCGCACACTTCCCCTCGAGACACTCAGCCGCAGGCTTGGGGTTCGGGCACCGCTTGCACCCCTTGTCGGGCTTCTTGCCCTTCGGCGCAGCGCCCAAATCTTCCTGGCAGCACCACACCTCACAGTCACTCGCCACCGCACACTCCGCCTTCGCCCGCCCCTGCGGAGGCTTGCCGGCCTGACATACCCCCGCCTTGCACACTCCCACCACGCTGCGGTCGATGGGCTTCGCTTCTCCGCAGTCGGGCACGTCGCACTTCTTCACCGCGCAGCGGTCTTCTTCGTCTTTGAGCTGCGCCTTCGACAGCACCCGCTGCTCGGGGCAGCCGCAGCACTTCCAGGTGGTGACGGTGCAGTCGGCGTCAGAGCCGCAGCCAGCCAGCAGCAGCGCGACCAGCAGGCTCACTGGAAGTCGCCGAACGCGCCCCAGGGCCGCTCGCCAAACGGGCAGCGCTTCTCTTCGATGTGCTGCTCGAACTCGCGCTTGAACTTCATGAACCCGTGCACCGCCAGCGCGCCCGAGTCACCGAGCGCGCAGATGGTGTTGCCCAGGCCGATGGGCGGGTAGGGCGCCATCGAGGTGGCCACGTGCTGCAGCGTCTCGAGGTCTTCGCGGGTGCCGCGGCCCTCTTCAATCTTGCGCAGAATTCGCGTCATCCACGGCTGGCCGTCGCGGCACGGAGTGCACTGGCCGCACGACTCTTCGGCGTAGAAGCGCACCACCCGCCACAGCGAGCGGACCATGCAGCACATGTCGTCCATCACGATGACGCCGCCCGAGCCGGCCATCGAGTTGAGCGGCTTGAACGCGTCGAACTCCATCGCCACGCCCAGCTCGTCGGCGGTGAGCACCGGCGCCGAAGACCCGCCGGGAATGACGCCCTTCACCGCGCGGCCGGGCGGCAGGCCCTGGCCGTACTCCTCGGCGTAGATCAGCTCTTTCAGGGTCGTCTTCATGCCGACCTCGAAGGTGCCCGGCCGGTTCACCGCGCCCGAGAGCGTCACCAGGCGGTTGCCGCCCGACTTGCCCGAGCCGAGGTTGGCGAACCACTCGGGGCCCTTCTCGAACAGCGCGGGCAGGGTCGAGATGGTCTCGACGTTGTTCACGATGGTGGGGCAGCCGAACAGGCCGACCACCGCCGGAAACGGAGGCTTGAGGCGCGGCCAACCCTTCTTGCCTTCGAGCGACTCGAGCAGCGCGGTCTCTTCGCCGCAGATGTACGCGCCGGCGCCGCGCACCTGGTACACGTTGAGCTCGAAGTCCTTGCCGAGCAGCTTCTTGCCGAAGATGCCGTCGGCGTAGGCCTCGGCGATCGCCTTGTCGAGCACGGCGCTCGGGTGTTTGAACTCGCCGCGCGCGTAGATGTAGCAGGTGTGCGCGCCGAGCGCCCAGCACGCGATGCCGATGCCTTCGAGCAGCGAGTGCGGGTCGTTCTCGAGAATGAAGCGGTCTTTGGCGGTGCCGGGCTCAGACTCGTCGGCGTTGATGCAGAGGTACTTGGGCTTCGGGTTGTCCTTCGGCAGAAAGGACCACTTCAGGCCGGTGGGGAAGCCGGCGCCGCCGCGGCCGCGCAGGTTCGACTTCTTCACCGCGTCGATGATCGCCGCCGGCTCTTGCCCCAGGGCCTTGGCGAGCTGCTGGTAGCCGCCGCGGCTCTTGTAGCCCTTGAGCGTGTTCTGGTCTTTGTGGGGCCAGTAGCGGGTGACGATCTTCTCGACCGGGTGCTGCAGGCTCATGAGAGCTTCTCCAGAATCGCGTCGACCTTGGCCTTGGTGAGGTTCTCGTGGTGGTCTTCGTTGACCTGCATGCACGGCGCGGTGCCGCAGCTGGCCAGGCACTCGGTCTCGCGCAGGTAGAACTTGTCGCCGTTGGTGCCGGCGACCGTGCCGAGCTTGGCTTCCATGTACTTGAGCATGCCCTCGGCCCCGCGCAGCGCGCAGGGCAGGTTGGTGCATACGTCGATCACGTACCGGCCCGGCTTCTCGGTGAAGTACATGATGTAGAAGGTAGCGACCTCGTGCGCGCGCTCGGGCGTGGTCTCGAGCAGCGTGGCGACCCTCTTCACCCCGTCGGGAACCAGCCAGCCCTTGATCTCTTGCAAGAGCCTCAGCGCCGGCAGCATCGCCGCGCTCTTACGGTCTTTGGGGTACCGCTCGAGAAGCTTCGCGATGCCCTGTTCCAGCCGGGCGGTGTCGTCGGCAGTCATCGCCGCGTGGTGCATCTCCATGGGCCCGGCGTCGTAGACATCTAAAGCTCGACAGTCAACGAATCGCGACCGACAATCGCGGCCCGATGAGCGGCGCAGAGAAGCGGCACGACGAGCGTTTTCCGTTCGTGCTGAAGGTTCAATACGCCGATCGCCGGCAGGTGGCCGACGCGACCGAGAACCTCTCGCGCGGCGGCATCTTCATCCAGACCGAGCAGCCCTGGCAGATAGGCGACGTGGTTCCGCTGTCGCTTTCTTTCCCCGGCCTGTTGGATCCGATAGAGATTGTCGGGAAGGTGGCGTGGGTGAGGCCCGCGCTGGGCAGCGGCGTGGGGGGCGTCGGCATCGCAGTAGAGACCGACGCAGATCGGCAGAGACTGGAGAAACTGTTGGCGCTCTCGACGGATGGCGGAGCAACACCGGCGGCCGTACCGCCGACGGGCTTCCGCGTGCTCATCGTCGAAGACAACCCGCACATCATCGAGATGTACTCGTACGTCTTGAAGAAGCTGGCGGCGAACGACCTGCAGGGTCGCGTGCCGCTCGAGGTGCACTTCGCTCCCGACGGTCACCACGCGCTCACCCAGCTGAAAGACAACACCTTCAACCTGCTGATGACCGACCTCTACATGCCGGTGATGGACGGGTTTCAGCTGGTCGAGAAGATTCGCGGCGACGACAAGCTGAAGACCATACCCATCGTGGCCATCTCGGCCGGTGGCCGCGACGCGCAAGAGAAGGCGATGGCGGTGGGCGTCGACATCTACCTGCGCAAGCCGGTGCGGTTCGCCGAAGTGCTCGAGACCGTGAAGCGGCTGCTCCACATCAAGTAGCGGGCTCGCGGCCGATACCCGGCGCGCTGCTTCGTTGGACGCTGTGCGCGGTGCTCGTGGACACACCACGTCCACTCCGCTCCGTGCTCGCCTCCGCCTCGCATCGCTTGGGTCTGAGGCCGCTCGGGCACAGGCACTCGAAGCGAATTGCCTTGGCGCTCCAGTAGGCGACGTCTAGGCTCGCGCGCGCGATGTCTCAGACGATGACCCGCGAGAAGGTCAGCAACGAGGCGCTCTACATTCTCAAGTCGTTGCGCGAGAACGCCCGGCTGGGCCGCAGCAACAAGCTCGCCGACGTGAAGAGCTTTCTCGAGCCGAGCGTCTCGCTCGAGTTCGACAGCTACTTCTTCTTCCTGCGCAAGTTCCACTACATCGCGATGGATCGCGAGGCCCAGCTCAAGCTGACGGATCAGGGCGAGCGGGTGGTCGACGGCGACTCCGGCGACAAGTTCTCGGGAGAAGTCGGCGAGTTCTTCGCGGATCAGATTCTGGGCGGAGACGAAGGCAACGCGACGGTGATCGAGACGGTGCCGTCGAACCGCCCGCCGCCTCCGCCGGCCACCGATCTGCTCGAGGCCAACGAGCCGGCCGTGCCGCCTCCGCCGCGTGCGCCGTCGAACCTGCAGGGCCGCCGGCCGCTGAATCAAGACGAGCCGCTGGTTCCGCCCGTCGCGCCCCAGACCACTGCTCCCGAGAGCCGCCCCGTCGGCGCGGGGTTCTCGCCTCCTCCTCCGCCTCCTCCTCCCATGACCGCTACCATTCCGCTGACCGCCGCCGTCTCCAGCCCGCCGATGGGTGGCGCCACGCCGCTCGGTGCCGGCAAGGGCCAAGACGTCGACCTGCGCTACGTGAAGTACGACCCGATCGGCTCGGGGCCGCTGGGCACGGTGTTCAAGGGCAAGCACAACGCGCTCGGCCTCGACATCTGCGTGAAAGAGCTGAAAGACATCTTCGGCTACTTCTCATTCTTGCAGCGCGGCGAGGTGATCAAGCGCCTCAAGAAAGAGCTCTGCGCGCAGGCGCAGGTGAAGCACCCGGGCGTGACCCAGATTCTCGACCAGAACACCGACGTGGCCCGCCCGTACTTCGTGATGGAGCTGTGCAAGGGCTCGCTGCGCGAGAAGCTCGACCAGGGCGGCGGCAAGGGCGTGCCGGTGAAGCTCGGCATTCGCTACTTCCTGCAGATGGCGTACGCGCTGCGCGCCGCGCACCAGATCGGCCTCACCCACCACAACCTCAAGCCCGAGAACGTGCTGTTCGACACCTGGGGCAACGCCAAGATCGCCGACTTCGGCCTGTCGCGGGTGATCGAGGTCGATCAGACCAAGGGCATGCCCCAGGTCTTCGTGGGCACCGGCGGTATGGGCTACATGAGCCCCGAGCTGATCGCGCGCGCCAAGGACACCGGGCCGTCGACCGACGTCTACGCGCTCGGCATTCTGCTCTACGAGATGATGACCGGCACGATTCCCGGCCGGCGCTCGGCGCTGCCTTCGGAAGTGAACTCGGAGTGCCCGTCGAAGCTCGACCCCATCTTCGACAAGATGACCCAGGACCGTAAAGACCAGCGCTACTCGGACCTCGACGGAATGCTCGACGACTTCTACGCGGCGTTCACCGATTCCGAGTACCTGACCAAGGGCGACCTGATTCTCTGGTCCGAGACCACGCCGGCGAAGTGACGGCGGGTTCAGGTCACATCTTTTCGTAGAGCGCCGCCAACGGCGCCTGCACCGCGAACAGCTTGCGCTGCGCCGCCTCGAAGGCTTCTTTGTTTCCCGTGCGCAGCGCCTCGTAGGCCGCGCTCAGGTGCTTGAGCACTTCCTCGTGGGCCGCCTGCGAGAGCTGCAGCTTCTTCTTCAGCTCGGGGTCGGTGGCCGCCGCCGCCTTCTCGGCGATGGTGTTGCGCAGCTGGTTCAAGCTCTTCAGGTAGGCCAGCACGCCCATCGCCTGAACCCGGAACATCAGCCGGTCGCACGCCAGCACCAGCAGTTGCTGCTCTTGAACCGGCCGCGCCTGCACCGCGTCGATGCCCTTGAGCAGCTGCTCGATGGGCTCGGCGAGCTCTTGCAGGTTCTCGTCGGTGCTGGTCGCGCAGCTCACCTGCATCTGCTTGAGCGCCTTGCGCCGCGCAGGCCAGGGGTTGGGCAGCCCCGCGGGAGGGGCGTTGGTTTCGGCCATCAGAAGAAGCCGCCCATCATCGGGTAGCCGCCGAAGCCGCCGCTGAACGGAGTCATCATGTCGCCGAGCATGCCGCCGGCCACCGAGCCGAGCAGGCCGCCGGCCATGCTGCCCATCAGCGCGCCGCCCGGCCCGTGCTTCATGCCGAGCATGCCGCCGATCATCGAGCCGACGCCGCCGCCCATCTGGCCGCCCATGATGCCGCCCCAGTCCATCATGCCGAAGCCGGGCATGCCGTAGTTGCCCATGCCCAGGTTGATCATGCTGCCCATGCCCATGCCCATGCTGCCGGCGCCCATCATGCCCATGCCGAGCATGCCGCCCATCATCATGTCCATCATCGGGTTGCCCATCATCGGAAACCCGCCCATGCCGTACATGCCGCCCATGCCGTACATGCCGCCGAACCCGCCCATGCCGTACATGCCGCCCATGCCCAGGCCCATGCCGTACATGCCGCCCCAGCCGCCGCCGAACATCATCTGGCCCATCATGCCGGTGGCGAGGGTGGCGCTGGCCGTCTGACCCATCAGCGCGCCCATCGACTGCTGCGGCACGGTGCTGGTCATCGCCGGGTTGGCGTAGAGCCCGCGCATGTCGCCGGCCGCCGCCGTGGCCGACAGCAGCGGGTTTGCGCCGCTGGTGTACGGGTCGTACTGGTTCCACATCGGGTTCTGGTACGGCGCCTGCGCGAACGCGGGCTGCTGACCCGAGAGCGAGTCGAACAGCTTCTGCCGCCACTGCTGCGCCGCGGGGCTCTGCGAGTGCTCGAGGCTGGCGTACACGTCCCACGCTTCGTCGCGGGTCATCGCACGCAGCGTCGCTTCGCTGCCCTGGTGCACCATCAGCCCCTGCTGCGGGTCGTGAATCACCGCCATCGGCTGGCCACCCACCGTGCCGGTGAGCTGCTCCGGCCGCACCTCGGCCAGCGCGAACGCGGCGGGCAAGCCCTGAGGAGCGCCCTTGGCGTGCGTCTGCCACGTCTTCAACGTGTCGGAGACCGGCTGACTGGGCGCGCTCTTCTCGGCGTAGGCGTCGACCTGATCAGCCACGTGGTCGCCTTCTTCGGGCGAGAGGTCGCGAAGGCCCTTGGTGGTCATCACCTGGGGCGGCCGCCCGTCGACGAGGTGAATCTCGGTCGCGCGGTTGCCGCCCGAGGTGCCGGTCAGCTTCACCGTGCCGTCTTCGCCGAAGCTCACATCGTCGAGCTTGAAGTCTCTCACCTTCATTCGCGGGGTGAGCTCTTGGAGCGGCGTCGCGGCCACCTCTTTGACCACCTGCGCGCGGCGGGCCTGCACCTGCTGGGGGTCGTTCACGTCGACCCGGGGTGACTTCTTCGCGGCCAGGTCGCTGGCGAACTGCTTGCGAAAGCTCTGGCGCTGCTCTTCTTCGCTGAAGTGCTGCTCGCCGATGCCGCCGCCGAACATCGCCGCGGTGCGCCGGGCCTCGGCGTGCCCCACGGTCGAGGCGTTGATGAGCAGGTCTTCGGCGAGCGACTGCAGCTGCTTCGACCCGGGCTTGCCTCGGGGCTTCTCGAGCGCCGCGCTGCGCAGCTGGTCGCTCACCCGCTGAATCTGCTTCGAGCCGATCTTGTCGTCGAGCGGGCCGATCTCTTTCCACGCGGCGTCGCTGAGCGCCGAGACGTTGGCCTCGCTGGGCTCGGTCAGCACCTTCTTGATGCTCTGGTCGAGGTTCGCCGACGGGCCCTTGGGGGGCTGGCCCTTCACCTGCCGGCCGGCCACCGTCTCGGACTCGGAGCGCCCGCTCTTGTCGCCCGAGCCGAGGTCGGCCTGATCTCGGGTCTCGACGCGGCGGCTCTTGCCGACCGCAACGTCGTCTTCGTCTTCGTCGAGGTTGGCGTTCGTGGTGCTGGCGGTGCGCGCCGTCTCGCGGGCCCTGGCCTTGCCGGCCGACCGCTGAGTGGCCTTCGAGTCCCAGCTCTTGCTCGCGCCCTTCGGGGCGTGACCGCCGTGCGGCGCCGGTTTGGCGTGCTCGTGCGCGACTTCGTGCAGGTGGGCTGCGTCGGGCGAGAACTTCGCGCCCTTGTCTTTGAGCTGGTCGAGCGACTTCGCGAGCTTCGCGGCGTCTTCCTTGGAGAGGGGCGCGGCCTCGGTCTTGCCCTTCTGCATCGAGAGCACGTCGTCTTTGGAGAGCGTCACCTTGGCCTGTTCGCCGCCGAAGGAGACGTTGATCACGCCGTTGTTCATCGCGCCGGCGCTGACCTGCAGCTCTTTGGGGTCGATGGTGAAGCCCTTGGCCGCCGGGCCGGTCGCCGCCGCCGTACCGCCCTGCTTGATGCGCATGTCGCCAGTCACGTGATGTCGCTCCTTCTCAAGCAGAATGGATACCACGCACCCAAAACCGACGGGAATGGTTAGACTCGCCGAGGGTCGCCTGGAGGAAACACTTGTCGAAAGACTCGATCGGCTCTGCGCCACCGCCGAAGCCGCCTCCCAAAGCGCCCCAGGCCCCCGTCACGGTGATTCGGCCCATCACCGACCCCAAGAAGCGCGACGTCACCACCCGCAAAGACAGCGAGGCCTTCGGGCGGCGCGGGGCGAAGCGGCACGTGCCGGCGGCGATTCAGAAAGAGACCATCGCGCGCATCTTCAAGCTCGGCGCCTTGATCGCCGAGCAGAAGAAGCTGCCGGTCGTGATGATCGATCACCGGCAGGCCGGCCTCGACGAGTACCCCGTCGTACGCAAGGCCTTCGAGGCGTTCGTGAAGAAGCACGCCATCGCCGAGCTGGCGGATCTCGACGACGCGCTGCGCCAGGGCACCCTCAAGTACCTGCCCGGGTACACCGTGCAGGCGTCTGACCACTGGCGCCTCACCCATCAACAGCTGTTCACGAAGTACGGGGCAGCGTTCGGCGCGCTCGGCACGCGCATCGACATGGGCTTCTTGAGCTACCCGGTGGTCGAGGCCAACGCCACCGCCGGGCTGCACGAGTTCGAGAGCCGCTACAAGTACGAGACCCAGGGCCGCGGCGAGCTGGTGTTCTGCGGCGCCGGCAACGGCCAGCTGGGCGCCACCGTGAAGGGCACCACCGAAGAGCTCAAGTCGGTCTACACCCGGCCCAAAGAGCTCGGCGGCGGCGGGCTCGTCGACCCCGACGTGCGCTACGGCGCGCCCGAGCCGAGCGACGAGGCGTGGGAGCGCGCTCTCGACCTGGCGCTCGAGTACGAAGAGACGCACCCGCAAGAGGGCCGGCTCGAGCTCGACGGCGAGGCGCGCTCGAAGGCGGGCTGGGTCGAGCAGCTCGAGCGCGAGTCGCGCGGCGGCATGGAGAAGGTGGTCATCGCGGTGGTCGACGACCGCGAGCAGAATCGGGTGGCGGCGCGCGGCGCGGCGAAGCTCGGGCCGCGCATGTTGGCGGTGAAGGCGGTGCCCGAGGGGCTGAGCTACTCGCAGGCCGACAACTACAGCGAGAACCAGCTCGCCACGTTTCACCCCAACCCGCTCTGAGATTGGTCGGAAGGTCGCAAGAGCGACGAGCTCACCCCGCCTCGGCCTCGTATTCTGGCTGACCCGCCAGCGTGAACAGGGCACGAGTCGAAGAGCCGTCGCTCTCTGCGCGGGCCCTTCAGGCGAGCGCGGCGCACAGCAGCTGAACCACCGCGGCGACCGGCTGACTGGCGTCGACCACCAGCGCGCCCGACGGCTCTTCGACCGCAGCGAGCTGCGAGGGCAGCAGGGCGGGGTCGAAGAAGTGCCCCCTGCGCGCCAGCAGCCGCTGCTCGAGCAGCGCGCGCGAGGCCGTGAGGTAGACCACCCGCACCTGCTCGGGGTCGACCGTGAGCTGGGCGCGGTAGCGCTCCTTGAGCGCCGAGCAGGCGAGCACCACGGTGTCAGGCGCGGCGAGCCACGCTCGCACCTGCGCCTCGAGCGCGGCCAGCCAGGGCGCGCGGTCGGCGTCGTCGAGCGGCTGACCGCGCTTCATCTTCTCGACGTTCTGGGGCGGGTGGTAGGCGTCGGCGTCTTCGAACCGCGCGCCGATGGCCTGCGCGAGCGCGGCCCCGATGGTGGTCTTGCCCACGCCCGAGACCCCCGTCACCAGAATGACCTTCACGGCTGCGCGGCGCCACCACCGCCCGCGAACTTCTTGAGCCAGGCGGCGGCCAGCTGCGCGCGGGGGTGGGCCGACAGCTCGAGGGCGGCGGCGCGCTTGAGCAGCGCTTCGTGCGCGGCGGGCTCGTACAGCTCGGCGGCCCGGTCTTCGTCGCCGAGCAGCAGCGCGGCGTCGGCGAGCTGCAGCTGCGGCTCGAGCGCGAAGGGGTGCAGCCGCGCGCTGAGCTCGAGCGCCGCGGTGGCCTCGGCCTCGCGCCCGCTGTCGCGCCACCGCGCCGCGGCGGTGGAGAGCTCGGCCACGAAGTCGGGGTGCACCGCCGCCTGCTTGAGGGTGGGCTCGAGCGCCTCGGCGAGCTCGCGGGCGTCGGCGGCGCGCTCGGGGCGGTAGCTCGAGAAGCGGGGGCCCGCCCACTCCCACTGGGTGCGCAGCCACTGCAGGTCTTCTTTGAGCCGCTGCGGCAGCGGGTGGGCGCAGCTCTCGAGCTCACACACCTGCCCGTAGTCGGAGAAGAAGGCGATCGGCCCCAGCGCGGCGTAGTTGCGGTCGGGGAGCGCCTTCTCGAGCACCCGCGCCATCTCTTCGCCGGCCCTCGGCACCACGCTGCCGTTGCTGGGGTGGTGCGCGGCCGCGAGCTGCTTTCGGGCGGTGTCGACGTCGGTGGCGATGCGGTCGCGCGAGAGCAGCTCGAACACCCGCGCGAAGGCGTCGTCGAGCGAGGCGGGAGTCTGGTTCAGCGGGCCGCCCCAGCCTTCGCGACGCGCGAGGCCGTACGACGAGACGCGCGTCATGCCGTCGAGCAGGGCCTGGTCGACCGGGTCGTCGGCGTAGAGCGGGCGCCTTCGCACCCCGTCTTCGAGCAGCCGCTCGAGCACCGCGCCGGCGATTTCACCCAGCAGCGCGTCTTGCCCCTCGACGTTGGTGGCCAGCGCCACCACCAGCCGGCGCGCCGGTACCAGAAACAGCAGGGTGGTGGTCTCGGGCTGCCCGCCGTAGTGCGAGACCACGCTGTGGCCGTGCTGCGGGAAGACGCCGAAGCCCAGCCCGTAGTCGACCTGGTGGCCGTCTTTGGTCTGCGCGGGCTGCTGCATCTGCTGCCAGGTCTGGGGCGTAACCAGCTTGCCGTCGGTGAGCGCGCGCGCGTAGCGCAGCAGGTCTTCGACCGACGAGCGGGCGCCGCCACCGGCGAAGCGGCTGGAGATGTCGATGTCTTCGCTGGGCACCACCCGGCCGGCGCGCACCCGGTAGCCGCGCGCGGCGTCGGTGCCCAGGTGCTTCTTGTCCTCCATGCTCGAGCGGCTCATGCCGGCAGGCTGGAAGATGTGCTCGCGCAGGTACTCGGCGTAGCTCTGCCCCGAGGCGGCCTCGACGATGGCGCCGAGCACGTCGTAGCCGTAGGTGGTGTAGAGAAACTTCGTGCCGGGCTCTTGCGCCAGCGGCCAGCCCTCGAAGAGGGCGAGCGCCTGCGCGGTCGAGAAGTGGGTCTTGAAGTGGCCCTCTTTCTTCGGGTCGCGGTAGTGGTACACGCCGCCCAGGTGGCTGAGCAGCTGGCGCACCGTCACCGGCCACGGCTTCTTGGGGTAGCGCGGCAGGTACGTGTGGAGGTCGTCGTCGAGCTTCACCTTGCCCTGCTCCACCAGCTGCATGATGGCCACCGCGGTGAGGGTCTTGGTGACCGAGGCCAGCCGGTAGGTGGTCGAGGGGGTGGCGCGCTTGCGCTCGGCGAGCTGCGCGTAGCCGTACGCCGAGAGCCACTCGGCATCGCCGTAGCCGACCGCCACCGAGAGGCCGGCCGAGGGGCGGTGGCTGAGCAGCGCGCGAATGTCGGCGTCGAGGGCCGCGACGTGCTCGGGGGCGAGCGGTTCGGCCGCGGCCGACGAGGCGATGAAGAGGGCGAGCAGGAACCGCACGGGAGCCGCGCGCATGATGGCTCGCGGGAAGGGAAAGGAGAAGATTCGAGGCGGTGCCCTGGGTGGGTTTCAGCGCGCCTTCGCGTAGGCGTCGAACAGCGCGTCGGCGATGAGCTGGCCCAGCAGGTCGAGCCCACGGCCCTTGGGGTGCACCCGGTCGGGGTGCATCAGCCCGGCCTGGTCGAAGCGCTTGATGCTGCCGCTGCCGCCCATGGCGCGAAAGAGGTCGAACCACCCGCAGCCCTCTTCGAGCGCCACCTGGCGCTCCATGGCGATGACGTCTTCCAGCTCGGGGCGCTGGGTGTAGGGGCCGGTGCCGGGGCGCTTCACCACCGCGTCGAGTGGCCCGATGACCCAGCACGCTGCTTCGCTGGCCTTCTTGACCCGGGCAATCAGCGTGCGCAGGTCGCGAATCACCTTCTCTTGTGACGAGCGCCCCCAGGCGATGCGCTTGGTCTCGTTGCCGCCGAACATCAGCAGCACCAGGGCGGGGTGGCGCGCCTTGAGCTGGGCCTCGAAGATGGCCTCGTCGGCCTGCAAGAAGATGGAGGCGTCGGCCGACGGCACTCCGAGCATGTCGAGCACCACGCCGCTCTGCGCCTTTTCGAGGCTCACGCCGTAGAGCACCGCGCCCTTGCCCTTGGCGGTGAGGGTGAGCTCATGCGCGTCGGGAGCGAGGGTGAAGGTGCTCGAGCGGCCCTGCTCTTCGTGGCGCGGCTCGAGCGTGGTCTGCAGCGCGCCGTCGACGCGCACCTCGAGGGGGGCGGCCTCGGGGCGGTCGAGCCAGAAGACCTCGGCCTTCGTCTCGCCCTTGAGCGCGAAGGCGCTGAACGCGCCCGCCTGCTGCGCGGTGTGGTGCACGCCGGCCAGCCCGAACGGCCAGCGCAGCTTGTACGGCGGCGCGAAGGTGCTGGCGACCCACCCCGAGGCCTTGCTGGCGCAGCGGGCGCGGCCGCCGTACGACGCCATGCGGTCGGCGAGCAGCCAGCCGCGGCCCGCTTCTCCGTAGCGGTCGGTGAGCCGGGTGCGAACGACGTCGACCACGCCGTCTCCGGCGATGAGCGAGTTGCCCAGCGCCAGCACGATGGTGGGGTGCCCCGAGGTGCGCGCGTGGTCGAGCGTCTCGAAGAACGGCTCGAGCGCGGTGCGCATGCAGCCCAAGCCCTGCTGCGTCACCACGCAGGGGTTCTCGAGCGCTCCGCCGGGCGCCTTGAGCTCGGCGCCCAGCGCGCGCAGCGCCACGCTGTCGGGGTCGGTGGGGCGCTCGATGGGCTCCTTCGGAGTGAGAGCCGCCGCGGGAGCGGCGACCTTCGGCGCTGCGGGCGACGGGGCGAGGGCGAGCGGCGGCGGCGGGGCGGGAGCCGCGCTGCGGCCCGAGAGGGCAAGCAGGGCGACGAGGGCGAGCAGCAGCTGCGCCGAGATGGCGAGCTCGAGCCACCGGGCGCGGGCGAACAGCAGCAGGCCGTCGCGGCCGCCCTGGCGTTTTGCCGCGGCCACGTCGAGCGCCACCCGCTCGCGCCAGCGCTGCACCTCGCGCCGCACCCTCGACAGCACGTCGGCCACGCCCTGTCTCACTCGCGTCAGCACGTCGCGCATCGGCTGGTCGGGGCACCGTATATCGGGTCGGCCGCGGAGCTTGAGACAGTCTTTCGCGCCTCGTCGGCGAAGAGTACGAGCACCGAGCGAACCCTGCCGTCGTTCGCCGGAGGCACCGGCCCAGATACGCCATCGTATTGGAGCGTGCGCTGTGCTGCTCGAAGCCTGGAGTATGCGGTGCTGCGCCTTCGGTGCGGCGACGCCAGGGTTCGACGTGGCTCACCCTGCTCGGTTTCGCATTTTGCGCCGACCACGCTCAGCGTAGACGCCGTCGAGGTGATCAAGGCGCGGAGTAAGTTTTGCCCCGCAGGTGTAATCCTTCACGGGTCGGTTTTCGGCGCATAGAGTTCGAGCTCCCCGGGAGGCTCCTCGTGCATCGCGGTCCGGTCCTCGCGCTTTTTCTCCTTTCATCTTTGGTGTCTGCACAGGAGCTCGGCATCGACCTGAGCGCCGAGTCGCGCGTCAAGCCGGTGGTGCTGGTGCCTCCGCTGTACCGGGTGACCGAGAGCTCGGGCTTCGCCGGAGTGGCGGCCAAGGTGCTCGAGAAGCTCGACGTCACCAGCCACCGGCGGCTGGTCAGCGCGCTGGAGAAGCAGCTCGGCAAGGGCAAGGTCGTCACCACCGAGGCCACGCTCGCGGCGATCAACAAAGAGGGCCTCAAGATTCCCGCGCTGCGCACCGCGCAGGGCATGGCGCAGCTGGCCAAGGCGACCGACTCGGCGTGGGTGGTGTTCTACGACCTGAACAAGGGCACCCTGGCCGGCGCGGTCTACACCTTCGTGGGCGAGACCACCGGCAAGGCGGCCAGCGTCTCGGGCGTGCAGGTGGCGAGCCTGAGCGCCGCCAGCGCCGACGAGCTGCAGAAGAAAATCTCGGCGCACCTGGTGGCGCTGACCCAGGCGAAGCAGGAAGAGGTCGCCGCGCCGCTGCCGGCTCCGCCCGTCGCCGAAGAAGAGGTGACCGGAGAGGTCGACTCGGAGATCGCCCGCGAGCACGTCGAGAAGAAGAGCATCATCGAGACCATCGACCTCACCCGGCCGCGGGTGGTGGTGGCGGTGGGCGCGGGCGCGGCGGTGCGCAACCAGCTGGTGGGCGGCGACCAGGCCGCATCGCTGGCCGAGCAGCGCAACAACTCGACCGCCACGCTGGCGGTGTACGCGTCGGTGCACCCGCTGCACTTCTTCGAGCGCTTCCGCGACAAGGCCTACAGCGACCTGTTCGTCGACGCGAACTGGCGGCGGGCGTTCGTGCGTGCGCGCGCAACCGGCGGCAGCATCGAAGGCCAGACCTGCGGGGTGGTCGACGACGAGCTGCAGCTGCGCGGCAACTTCCGCTGGCGGCTGGGCGGCATGCTGCCCAGCATCGGCGTGGGCGTGGGCTGGGCCCAAGAACGCGCCGCGTACACCGGCTGCGACCTGCCGGTGGTGAGCGCCATCTACCGCGGCATCGACCTGCAGCTGCGGGTGAAGCAGCCGCTGTTCAGGGACCTGGTGGCCTTCGACCTGGCGTTCGGCCCGCGGGTGCTCATCTCGGGGCCGCTCGCCCCGAAGACCGGCTTCTCGCTCGCCGGCGAGGGGTGGATAGAAGCGAAGCCCGTTTCACTGCTCTTCGTGCGCGGCGGAGTGCGGTTCTTCAGGGCGGTGATGTCCGACGACGTCGGCATCGTCACCGCTGACGTGCGCGCATTCTTCGGCCTCGAGGCAGGAGTTCACCTGTGAACGTCATCGCGCTGATTCTCGCGCTCTGCAACACGTCAGACCCCCTCAACGTCGAGAACGACTGCGACCTCGACGGCTGCAAGGTCGGGCAGGGCGACTGCGCCGACCAGAACCCCAACTTCCCCAACCCGCCCACCAACGGCAACGAGCAGATTCGCGGCATCGGCTGCCCCAACGGCGCGGTGGCCGAGGTCTGCGACGGCAAAGACAACGACTGCCGCAACGGCGCCGACGACGGCAACCCCGGCGGCGGCATGGCCTGCACCACGGGGCTGATGGGCGTGTGCGGCCCCGGCACCACCCAGTGCTCGGGCGGCATGAGCCGCTGCAATCAGAACGTGATGAGCAGCGCCGAGACCTGCGACAACAAAGACAACAACTGCAACGGGCAGGTCGACGAGAACCTCACCCAGGTCTGCTACACCGGCCCGGCCGGCTCGTTCACCGGCGCCTGCCCGGGCCCCAACTGCGTGCCGCGCGGCGTGTGCAAGGGCGTGGTGCAGAGCTGCAGCGCGGGCGCCTTCCCCACCTGCAACGGCGCGACGGCGGGCCAGACCTTCCCCTCGACCGAGACGTGCAACAACCTCGACGACGACTGCAACGGCGCGGTCGACAACGGCAACCCGGGCGGCGGCACCAGCTGCAGCACCGGGCAGCTGGGCATCTGCGCCGCGGGCACGCTCACCTGCCAGGCGGGCAGCGTGAGCTGCGTGCGCACCCAGGGCCCCACCACCGAGACCTGCAACGGCCTCGACGACAACTGCGACGGCAACGTCGACGAGGGGGTGACGCGCACCTGCTTCGCGGGCCCCGCGGGCACCTTCACCGGAAGCTGCCCCGGCCCCAACTGCGTGCCGCGCGGGGTGTGCGTGGGCGTGTCGCAGAGCTGCAGCGCGGGCGCGTTTCCGACCTGCGACGCGACGACTGCGGGGCAGACGCTGCCGGGCGCCGAGACCTGCAACAACCGCGACGACGACTGCAACGGCACCGTCGACAACGGCAACCCGGGCGGCGGCACCAGCTGCAACACGGGTCAGCTGGGCATCTGCGCGCCGGGCACCAACACCTGCCAGGCGGGCGTCATCAACTGCGTGCGCAACGTGGCGAACCCCGGCACCGAGACCTGCAACAACCTCGACGACGACTGCGACGGCATGATCGACGACGGGGTGAATCGGGTCTGCTACGCCGGGCCCGCGGGCTCGTTCACCGGCACCTGCCCCGGCCCCAACTGCGTGCCGCGCGGGGTCTGCATGGGGGTCTCGCAGAGCTGCAGCGCGGGCAACTTCCCCACCTGCGACAACACCACCGCGGGCCAGGTGTTCCCCGGCGCCGAGGTGTGTGACGGGCTCGACAACGACTGCAACGGCACCGTCGACAACGGCCTGGGTGGCGGCCAGTGCGTGGTGCCCGGCGGCGTGGGCCGCTGCGCGATGGGCAACAACCAGTGCCGAAGCGGCGGCACGATGTGCGTGCCGAACACGCCCATCACCGAGACGTGCAACGGCGTCGACGACAACTGCAACGGCGCCATCGACGAAGGCGCCGACGGCGGCGCGCTGCGCCAGCTGTGCTTCACCGGCCCGGCGGGCACCTTCGCGGGCGGCTGCCCCGGCCCGAGCTGCGCGCCGCGCGGCATCTGCCGCCCCGACGTGCAGTTCTGCAACGCGGGCAGCTTCGACAACCCGACCTGCCAGAACCAGGTGCTGCCGACGAGCACTCCGCCGAGCGCGGCAGAGACGATGTGCAACAGCCTCGACGACGACTGCGACGGCACCGTCGACGACGGCAACCCCGGCGGCGGCGGCATGTGCAACGCGCAGGCGCAGGGCGTGTGCGCGTTCGGGTCGCTCAACTGCACGTCGGGCGCCATCACGTGCACCCCGGGCGCTCCGCAGGTCGAGCAGTGCAACACCATCGACGAGAACTGCAACGGCCAGCCGAACGACATTCCGGCGCGCAAGTGCTTCGTGGGGCCGAACGTCACGCCGGTCACGTACACCGGCACCTGCCCGGGCCCGACCTGTGCCCCCAAGGGCGCGTGCACGGCCGGTCTGCAGACGTGTGACCTGAGCGGCAACTTCACCGCCTGCGTGGCGGTCGACGGCGGCCTGGTGCGGACCCCGTCGAACCCGCCCGACCAGGACGAGCTGCTCTGCAACGGCATCGACGACGACTGCGACGGTGTCGTCGACGACGGCAACTTCGACAAAGACGGCGACGGCGTGAGGGTCTGTGCGGGCGACTGCAACGACGACGCCGACGGTGGCGCGAAGCAGCGGCCCGGCCTGGTCGACGTCTGCGACGGCATCGACAACGACTGCAACGGGCAGATCGACGGCATGAACACGCCCTGCTACTCGGGCCCGCCCAACACCGTGTTCGCCGACGGCGGCGGGGTGGGGCAGTGCCGCGCCGGCGTGGGCGTGTGTGAGAACGGCATGCCGAAGGCGGGCACCTGCATGGGCGAGGTGCTGCCGGGCACCGAAGGCACGGTGTGCGACCGCGTCGACAACGACTGCGACGGCAAGGTCGACGAAGACTTCGACCTCGACCAGGACGGGGTGGCCTCGTGCGTGCTGTGCCCGCTGATCACTCCCTGCGACTGCGACGACAACCCCGACGGCGGCCAGTTCGTGAAGCCGGGCGCGAGAGAACTCTGCGACTGCCAGGACAACAACTGCGGCGGCGGCATCGACGAGGGCAACGTGTGCCAGGCGGCGCCGTGCCACGACTTCGACTTCGACCGGGTCACCAACTGCCAGGGCGACTGCGACGACAGAAACCCGCTGGTGGGCCCCAACCGCAGCGAGCGCCGGTCGAACGGCATCGACGACGACTGCGACGGGCAGATCGACGAAGACACCGATGAAGACGGCGACAACTACAGCGTGAGCCAGGGCGACTGCGACGACAAGTTCGCCGCGGTGAACCCGGGCGCGCCCGAGCGCTGCGACGGCTTCGACAACAACTGCGACGGCCGCGTCGACGAGGGCTTCGACCAGGACGGTGACAACGCCACCACCTGCGCGGGCGACTGCAACGACCACGACCCGAACATCTCTCCGTTCAAGCTCGAGGCGTGCGGCAACGCAGTCGACGAGAACTGCGACGGGGTGGCCGAGATGGGCGGCGCCGACGAAGACTCGGACGGGGTGACCACCTGCGAGAACGACTGCAACGACCACAACTCGGGGGTGCACGGCGCGGTGGCGAGCAAGAGCATCACCGCGGCGATGGAGATTTGCGACGGGCAGGACAACGACTGCGACGGGCAGGCCGACGAGGGCTTCGACCAGGACAACGACGGCGTGCCGGTGTGCTTCGGCGACTGCGACGACATGGACCCGACCCGTTCGCCGCTGCTCTACGAGGTGCCGACCGCGATGGGCGGCACCCCGAAAGACGAGAACTGCAACGGGCAGATCGACGAAGGCGCCGCCGACAAAGACATGGACGGCTTCACCGGCTTCTGCGGCGACTGCAACGACTCGGACCGCTCCATCAACCCGCACGGCAGTGAGGTGTGCGACCGCGTCGACAACAACTGCGACGGCCTGGTTGACGCGCTGCCCGGCAACGCGACCTTGTGCGCCGCCTGCTTCGACAACGACATGGACGGCCAGACCAACTGCGACGGCGACTGCGACGACACCGACCCGGCCGTCTACCGCGGCGCGCCCGAGGTCTGCGACGGCAAGCTCAACGCGTGCGGCTCGAGCGTGGGCGTCGACCTCGACGAGAACGGCTTCCGCGTGTGCCGCGACGACGCCGGCTTCGTCAGCGACGCCGGTACGCAAGACGCCGGCAGCGGCGGCGGCGGCGGCACCGACGACGCAGGCAGCGCGGGCGGAGGAATCGACCGCCCGGTGGTCATCAACGACTGCGGCTGCGGCAGCAGCGGCACGACGACGGGCCCGGCGTTGTTCCTGGGCGCGCTCCTCTTCCTCATTGCCCAGCGCCGCCAAAGGCTCGCGCGTCAGCGCGAGGGCGTGGACGTGGACGTGGACGGCCGTGTCAGCAGCCGAGCCATCACCCGTATCGGACCCCTGCTGGGCCTGGTGGCGCTGACCACCCTGACCACCGGCTGCCCGAGCTCCCTCACGCACCCGGAAATCCCCACCCCCGACTCCGGCACCACCGACGCCGGCACCGACGCCGGCTTCAAGCCCCCGGTCGACGACTGGAACTGCCCGGGCCTGTACCCGACCGAGCAGCTACCCGTACTGGTGCCGCGCACGCTGAACCCCTTCGCCATCGCCCCGCGCTTCACCCGCACCGAGGTTCCCGCGGCCGACGCGCTGCTGTTCGATGACGGCGCCGCCGACGTCGCCGGCTTCGTGCTGCGCCGCGACATTCCGATGGACGTCGACCCCTCGATGCCGGCGATGGCGCTCGACACCATCGCGGTGCGCGAGGTGCTGGGCCTCGACGCGCTGCCGGGCACGCCGCTGGTGCGCGACCGCACCGAGCGCACCACCCGCACCTTCGTGGGCCCGACGTACACCACCAGCCAGAACCTGGTGTTCGCCAACGCCACCAACGCCTTCTCGGTGCGCAACCGCCTGCTGGCGGGCCTCTCGGGCGTGTCGCTCTCGGGGCTGGGCGCGCTGCCGCAGGTCGCCGGCGCAGCGGCCGAAGACAAGATGCTGGTGAACGTGATGTTCCGCATCAACGGCAACAACCTGTTCATCTCGGCCGCGGTGAGCCCGCTCTCGAAGGTCACCCAGAACCTGCCGGTGGTGCTCGACCTGACCAACGGCTCGGCGCTGGGCGACCCCAACGCGCAGCTGCAGTACCGCTGCGAGCACCGCACCGCTCCGGCGCTGAAGAGCGACTTCATCTTCGTGGTCGACAACTCGGGCTCGATGTCCGAGGAGCAGGCGGCCCTGGTGAGCGCCTCGGCCGCGCTGTACGGCGCGTTTGCGTCGGCGGGCCTCGACTTCCGCCTCGGGGTGGTGACCACCGACAGCGACGTGCTGCGCGGCGCCGGCTTCACCCGTGACCTGGCGCAGTTCCAGAGCGACGTGAAGGTGGGCATCAACGGCAACGGCTTCGAGATGGGGCTCGAGTACGCGCTGCGCGCGGTGAAGCTGGCGCGGCAGACCAGCCAGCCGCCCGAGCGGCAGCTGCGCGAAGACGCGGGCCTGGTCATCGTCATTCTCTCTGACGAAGAGAACAGCGGGCTCAAGTCGGTGGCCCAGTACGCGCAAGACTTCGTGGCCGAGAAGGCGGTCATCTTCGCCATCGTGGGGCCCAAGCCGATCGGCTGCAGCCGGGTGGGGCTGGGCCGCGCGAACGCGGGCAGCGAGTACATCGATGCGGCGACCGCCACCGGCGGCAGCTCGGGCAGCATCTGCAACCCGAACCTGTTGGAGATCGTCGAAGAGGTGGTGGTCGGGTCGCTGGGCGCGGCGAGCAAGTCTCCGCTGGTGCAGCGGCCCATCTCGAACTCGCTGGCGGTGCAGACCTCGATGTTCGTGCCGCGCAGCCGCACCATGGGCTTCGACTACGACCCGGGCGGCAACACGATTCTCTTCTTCGGCTCGGTGCCGCCCGAAGGCACGATGTTCGACGCGGCGTACTCGTACTTCGCCGTGATTCAGTGAGTGGCAGTCTTGTGGCGCGTCGCGGCCCTCAGCCCTTCGGCGTGAGGCCCTTATCGGCGAGCAGTGCCTGCACGGTGCGCAAGATGTGCCCGACCTTTTCCTGGTTCTGGAGCGCGGCCTCGAGCCGGCGCACCTCTTCGGGGGTGAAGTCGGGCGGGCCGGGCGGCAGGTCGTAGGTCTGCTCTTCTGCTTGCGCGTTGGGGCGCCGGGGCCCCTTGCGCTCGAACTCGAGCTTCTCTTCGTTCGGCTGCGGGGGCGCCACCTTGCGAATGCCGCTGGTCTTCTTGCGCTGGGCTGCCGAGACGTCTTGCCCGCGGAAGTGCCTGGCGATGGCGCTCTGAATCTCCGACTCGGCGGCCATCACCACCTGCACGCGGGCGCGCGCCATCGAGCTGGCGTCGTCGATGACCTGCAGGTCGGTGGGGTCGGCCATGGCCAGGGTGAGGGTGCGGTCTTTCAGCGAGATGGGAAACACGTGGTACTTGTCGCAGTAGTCGACGCCGAGCGAGCGCAGGGCGGCGTTGTCTTTCAGCACGTTGCCCAGGTGTACCGCCGGCACGCGCAGCGCCCTGGCCAGCGCGTCGACCACCGCGTCTTCGTCGGCGAAGCCGAGCTCGGCGATGGCGCGCGGCAGGGTGCCGGCCCAGCGCTCGACGTGGGCCAGCGCGCTCTTGAGCTGCAGCTCGTCGATGAGCCGCGCCTTGAGCAGCACCTCGGCGAAGCGGCCCATCGTCCTCGGGTTCGGCATCTTCGCCGCGCAGTGTAGTCGCACAGGTGACCACAGACGAGCTTCCGCGCTCGACGGCGGGGCCCACCCCTACGATGATGTTTTCTTTTTCGAAGAGCCCCATCGCGCATGCCCTTCACCCCCGACGAGTGGACCGGAAAGCGCTTCGGCCGCTACGAGGTGGTGTGCCGGCTGGCGGTGGGCGGCAGCGCCGAGATTTTTCTCGGCACCGCGCGCACCGGCCAGTTCGTGGGCATGTCGCTGGTGCTCAAGCGCATGCTGGCGCCGAAAGACGACCAGGACGCGCTGCACGACATCATCGAAGAGGCCAAGGTCACCGCGCGGCTCGACCACCCCAACATCGCGCGCATCTACGACATCGCGGTGACACCTGAAGACGTGGTGCTGGTGATGGAGTTCATCCCCGGTGCGACGCTGAGCGAGATTCGCCGGGCCCGCAAGCGCCTGCTCGAGCGGGTGCCGTTCGGTTTCACCTTTCGCGCCATCGCCGACGCGCTGGCCGGGTTGCACAGCGCGCACCTGCACCAAGACGCCCGGGGCCGGCCGCGGCCGGTGGTGCACCGCGACGTCACGCCCGGCAACCTGATGATGGACTTCTCGGGCCGCTGCAAGCTGCTCGACTTCGGCATCGCGCGGGTGACCGGAGCGAGCCGCCGCACCCGCACCGACTTCGTGCGCGGCACCGCGGCGTACATGAGCCCCGAGCAGATTCGCGCCGAGCCGCTCGACTACCGCAGCGACATCTTCTCGCTGGGCGCGGTACTGCACGAGCTGCTGACCGGCGAGGTGGCGTTCGGCCGAGCGACCGACGCCGAAGAGCTCGAGGCGGTACTCGACGCGCAGATTCAGCCGCCCAGCGCGCGGGTGCCCGCGATACCGCCGTGGCTCGACGAGCTGGTGATGAAGGCGTTGCAGCCGTCGGCGGGGCGGCGCTTCACCACCGCCAACGCGATGCGCGAGGCGCTGCTGCAGGGCGCGGGCGCCGAGGTGTGGTCGCCCGAGCAGTGCGTCGAGTTTCTGCGCAAGGACTTCGCCGAGCGGGAGGGGCGCATCGAGCGGCTGATGCGCGACATTCGCCTCACCGACGACCCGACGATTCCCGCGGGGGCGGTGCGCATGCACGGCACGATGCCGGAGATCACCATGCCCAAGGGCAAGAAGAAGCCCTGAGCCTGGTCGGGAGCTACGACTTCTTCACGAACATGCCGCGCAGCGTGGCGGCGAGCGCGTGGGCGCTTCGGGCCACCTTCTTGGCGGGGTAGCGCGCCTCGGCCACGTCGCCGATGACCTTGAAGCAGTCGGCGCGGGTGGGCACCACCAGCTCGACCGGCTTGTTGGCGAACGACGCGTACGCGTCTCTCCACTTCATCACCGTGGGCTTCGCCAGCTCGGCGAGCTCGGGGTCCGCAATGCCTTCGTCGGACTCTTCCGTGCCCTCTTCGAGCGCTTCGTCGACGTACTCTTCGCCTTTGGACGCCATGGACCGGAGCTGACGCAGAAGCAAACGCCGTGCGCCAGTTAAGTCAATGAAATCAAATAGTTCTCAGTTTCTAAGGTGGAGCATGCACCTACCAATTCCTACCTCTTCTGGAGCATGCCTGCTCCAAGCAGCTCGAGCGCCTGGGACCACCGGCCGGTGGCTTTGAGCACCAGCTCGGTGAGCTCGCGCACCGCTCCGAAGCCGCCGCGCGACGGGGCGACGTAGTGGCAGAACGCGCGCACCTCGGGGGCCGCGTCGGCGGGGCAGGCGGCGAGCGCGACCTTCATCATCGGGGCGAGGTCGTTCACGTCGTCGCCCATGTACGAGCACTCGGAGGGCGGCACCTGCAGCTCGCGGCACAGCTCGTCGAGGGCGGGGCCCTTGTCTTTCTTTCCCTGCATCACCTTGGCGAGCTTGAGCTCGCGGCCTCGCACCTCGACGATTTCTGACGTGCGCGCGGTGAGAATGGCGGCGGGCAGGCCGGTGAGCCGCGCCAGCACCAGCGCGTGACCGTCTTTGACGTCGAAGCGCTTGAAGGCCTCGCCCTGCGGGCCGTAGTACAGGCCGCCGTCGGTCATCACGCCGTCGACGTCGAACACCATCAGCTTGATGCGGGCCGCGCGGGCGTCGAGGGTCTCGGGCACGCGCGACTTCTAGCGCGATTTCAGCGGCGCGCGCGGCGGGTCGACTTCTTGGGCGCGTCGGTGCCGTTGTCGACCAGCTGGGCCTTGACCGGCTGGCTGGGCGGCGGCGGGGCGAGCGTGTACTTGCTCGACGCGCGCGCTTTCTGTGCGGGCACCTCGTCGTCGGTGTCGGCGCGCGCGGTGTCGTGCTTCGACTGCGGCCAGGCGAAGAACGCCACCAGGAACAGCGCCAGCACCGCGAGGCCTCCCATCAGCCAGCGCTTGTCGAGCGGGTTCTTGTCGAGCTGCGGGTGGTACGCGTCGTCGTCTTCCGCCTCTTCTTCGTCGTGGTCGACGGTCGCCTCGGGCCGGGCGAAGCGCGGCTTGGGCGCCGGCGCGGGCGGCGCCTTCTTCGGCGCCGGAGCGGGAGCTGCCGCCGGCTTGCGCGGGCGCGCCTTGGTGATGAGCGCGGTGGCCTCGGTGCGCGAGTCTTCGAGCCCGAGCTCTTCGTAGATGGCGAGCAGGCGCTGCTCGAGGTCTCGCGCCGAGTAGGGCCGCTCGCTGGGGTCTTCGTCGAGCGCGCACAGCACCAGCTCGTCGAGCGCAGTGTCGACCGCGGGGTTGGAGTGGCTCGGCGGGGGAATGAGACGCGAGGGGTCGACCTTGCTGCCGGTGAGCAGCCGGTACATCAGCGCGCCGAGCGCGTAGACGTCGGTGAGGCGGTCGGGCATCTCTCCGCGCTTGAGCTCGGGTGCGATGGGGTTGCCGCCCTTGCCGCCCAGCGCGAGCGAGCCGGTGGTGGTGCTGCAGACGAGGTGCGCCGCGTCGAGCACGCCCACCACCTTGCCCTGGTCGTGGGTCTTCGCCACCAGGCGCACCACCTCGAGCGAGAGCTGCAGCGCCTCGGTGAGCGGCAGGTGCGTGGTCTCGCGGCCGATGCTGACCTGCAGCACGCCCGAGAGGGTGAGCTCGCTTTCGCCCAGGTTCGGGCGCGACGTCGTAGCCGGAGGAGAAGTGTTCATGGGTTGGGAACACTGAGCAATGCCGAGGCCGCGCGCCCTCTTCGTCTCGTTCCAGGGGCTTGAGGCGCGAGCGGGTGCCCACAAAGGTGGGCAGTGGCGTGGGCGCGCGCCGCAAGTGTCAGGTGGAGTTACCTCGCGCTATACGGGCGCGCCCATGGGGAAGACCTATGCGCTCCGGTACCTGAACCTCAACGTCACCGCGCGGCTGGAAGACCAGCTCGAGGTGAAGATGGGGCTGCGCACCCAGCGGGTGCCGGTCGAGGCGGTGCGGTTCGTGTACGTCGCCGCGCAGGGCAACTACCAGGAGCTGGTGGTGGCGTACGACAAGCCCGACGGCAAGCGCGGCATCTTGCGCGCGTACGCGAACGCCGGCGACCCGCAGTTCAAGCTGCTGGCCGATGACCTCGCCGGGCTCAGGGCCGGCGCCGACCTGCGCGCGCTGCCGCGGGCCGACGCGTTCAAGCAGATGGGCGCGCGCGACACCCAGCGGGTGATGATGGTGGTGATGCCGGTGGTCGTCATGGCGGTGCTGTGCATCGCGATGGCGCCGTTCATCATTCACGCGTTCGACTCGGGCGCGCAGACGGTGAACGCCGAAGAGTTGGGTAAGGTGAAGCTCACCACGAGCAACCTCACCCTGCGCGGAGAGCTCGACCTCGAGCGGTACCTCGAGGTCACGCGCACCAAGAACGGGGTGAAGACCTCGGCGTCGTTTCAGATTCCGGTCTACCCGCGCGGAGCGCCCGAGGGCTCGTACGTACCGGTGGTGCTCAAGACCAACGAGATGATTACCTTCGCGCTCGACCGGCTCGCGGCGCAGGGCGAGTGGAAGTGCACCCTGCGCAACGTGCTGTGGGAGGGCGTGGCCGGGGCCGACCGCGACTTCATGCGCGACACGCTGCACCTGAACGTCGACGGGCAGACCTTGCTGTGCGAGCTCGACGACGGGAAGAACCTCTCGCCGCTGGCGCTCATCGGCATCGTGCTGGTGAGCGGCCTGTTCGTGAGCGGCATCATCGTGCTCGCGGTGATGATGCAGCGCCGCAAGCAGCGCTGAGCGCGACGCTGTGCCGCAGTGTGCCGTGATGTCGCAGTGACTCGCCCTCGGCGCGTTCGCTAAGACGCACGGCCCTGCGAGGTCCTGTTTTCCAAAGGGACCGAATGAAGAACGAAGTGCGGGCCGCCCTGGCGGCCCTGGTGTTGGGTATGGCCGGCTGCGCTGCTGAAATCAGCGTGCCGCTCGAAAATGAAAACCTGGGCGGCACGGTGCAGCCGAACGGCGGAGCTGCGGGCGGCGTCGACTTCGTCGCGGCCGGTGGCCGAGAGGCGACTGCGGGCGGCGGCGCGACTGCGGGAGGCAGCGCGACTGCGGGTGGCGGCGCGACTGCGGGCGGCGGCGCGACTGCGGGTGGCGGCGCGACTGCGGGTGGCGGCGCGACTGCGGGTGGCGGCGCGACTGCGGGCGGCGGCGCGACTGCGGGCGGCGGCGCGACTGCGGGCGGCGGCGCGACTGCGGGCGGCGGCGCGACTGCGGGCGGCAGCGCGGGCGGCTCGGTGCTGCCGGTCGCGTTCACTCCCGGCGCGTCGGGCTGCGCCGCCGTGAGCCTCGAGCCGGGGGTGAGCGTCGGTGGCTACGTCTCTGACCGCTACGGCTGGAGCGACGCCTCGTGCCGGCGCCGCACCGCAGCGCTGGTGCGCAACGACGGCGCCGACCCGGGCGGCTCGCACGGCGGCTATCTGCGCGAGCTGACCTACGAGCTGGGCGGCATGCCCATCACCGCGCGGGGCACCGGCGTGAACGGGTGGATGGGCTGGGGCTACGTGGTGAACCACTACGCCAGCACCGCCGACGTGAGCAAAGGCCACAGCGGCAGCTTCCGCACCGTCTTCGCCGGGCCGCACCACGCGATTCACGAGTTCAAGGTGCGCATGAACCCGGGCGGGCCGCTCGACGCCACGGTGCACTGGTTCTTCGCCTCGGGCCGCTCGAGCCCGGTGTACTTCATCACCTACGACGCCAGCGCGGCCGGCCCCAACGTGCTCGCCGCCGACTCGCGCGCGCCGTACGGAGACCTCGCCTTCGAAGGCACCTCGGGCCCCATCGGCGGGGTGGCGTGGGGCGACAAGTACAAGTTCAGCACCACCGCCGGGCCGGTCGCTCCCGGCACCGGGTGGGACTACACCCAGCCCAACACCGTGCCGTTCGTGCGCATGTGGTCGCAGAACGTCGACGCCGAGATGGGCGCGGTGCAGACCCAGTCGTGGGAGTCGCAGCCCGCCGGCGGCGACTACGGCAGCGGCAAGCTGGGCTCGAGCTGCTGGGGCCACACCTCGGCGAACAAGGGCGCCGGCTGCAGCCCGGCCGGGTGGAACATGCCGCAGGACTACCTGTGGCCGTACCAGCTCAACCAGTACGAAATCGACTCCACCCCCTCGTCGCATCGCCTCGCCTGGGGCACCACCTTCGGCGCGGTGGGCAAGACCTCGTACTCGGCGTTCGGCAAGACGCTCAGCGGCTACCCGACGGTGGCCTACTCGGTGTTCATGGCGGTGGGGCCGAAGACGAATTCGGCCACCCTGGCCCAGGTCACCCAGGTCGAGCACCTGCTGGGCGCTCAGGTGACCGGCGCCAGCTACGACGCTTCGTTCGGCGTCTGGCGCGGGGCGATGGTGGGCAATCGCGCGACCGTGGCGATGACTCCGGCCGGCGGCGCGGTCGAGAAGCCCATCTTCCGCTTCACCGGCTTCAGCGGGGTGGCGCCTGCACGCGTGCAGCTCGATGGGCACGAGACCACCGCGTACTTCGCCAGCGTCGATGCGGCCACCCAGACCTTGTGGCTCACGCTCAACGGCACCGTGACCGGGCCGGTGACGCTGCACGTCGAGTGAGACACAGCCCTCATTCGAGGAAATCGGCCCGTCGACCACCTGCGCCTGCGGCGGCGCGGAGTGTGCGGGGAGAGGTGGCTGCTCGCGATGCTGCGCACGCATGCCACTCGACGGCGCTCGATGGCTGCGCAGCGGCTCCCCTGCGCGAACTGAAGCGAATGGGTGGGACGGCAAGCACGAGCGGCCCGATACGTCGCCTCGAATCGCAGACGAGGGCACGGCAGACCTCCGCGTGCGCGCCGCCAGGCTCGAGTTCTGACCGCGAATTTCGTCGCCGACGACGAAAACCCCGGTCAGAACGAAAGCCGCGCACGCCGAGGCCTCAGCAACAGCGCGCAAGGCATCCGCCCGACGCCTGATGAAGTTCGCTCACTGACAAACCCACGTCGCCCGGGCTCTCTGGAGAGCTGCGCCCCCGCAGCACCTCGAATCACACCGAAGCGTTTTCATCGCGAGGCGTGCCTGTGCCCGCGCCGGGCCGTCGAGGCTTCGCTCCGCTTCAGGGTGCGCTTGGCCTGGGTGGAGCGAGCTTCGCCTCGACCTCTTCGAGCACCTGGCGGTGCAGGGCGTCGTTGAGCGCCTTCTCGCGCTCTTCGGTGGGCGCGTCGCGGTCGACCTCGACGCCGCCGCGCAGCTTCACGTCGAAGCGCACCGCGCCCAGCAGCTGTGGCGTGCCGCCGTCGAGCATCAGCGCGTAGGCGAGGGCGACTCCGTTCACCCGGCCGCCGAGGTACTTGTTCAGCATCGCCTCGTTCACCTTCACCGGCTCGTCGACGTTGGGCCGCACCAGCACCACGCTGTCGAGGCCGGCGCACCGGCCGAGCACCCGCTCGACCGTCTCGAGCTCGGCCTCGCAGCGCTCGACCATCGCCGCGCACTGCGCCACCGCACCCGGAGCTTCGCCGAAGAGCACCTCGGTGCTGGCCTCGCCGTGCAGCGCGCGCAGCCGCACCGCCCGCCCCGGCGCCGCGTCGACCTTCACGTCGGGCACCTGGTACCCGGCGACGACGCGCAGCTGTGCGGAGAGCGCCTTCACTGCGGGCGCGGCCTCGGCGCACAGCCGGTCGCGCACCACCTTCGGGTCGGGCAGCGGCGGCCCCGGCTCTTTGCAGGCCGCGAGCACCCACGCTGCGAGCAGCGCCCGCCTCACTTCAGCGCGCTGCGAATCGCGAGCACGTCGCGCAGCGTCTTTTCCCAGCCGTCGAAGGTGAGCGAGCACGGCCCGTCGCACAGCGCCTGGTCGGGGTTCTCGTGCACCTCGGTGAACAGCGCGTCGATGCCGGCCGCCGCCGCGGCGCGCGCCAGCAGCGAGACGTACTGGCGCTCGCCGGCGGTCTCTCCGTCGCCTGCCGAGGGCAGCTGCACCGAGTGGGTGGCGTCGAAGCAGACGCTCAAGCCCGCCTCGCGCATGATGGCGAAGGCGCGCATGTCGACCACCAGGTTGCGGTAGCCGAACGAGGCGCCGCGCTCGGTCACCAGCACGTCGGTGTTGCCCGAGTCGAAGGCCTTCTTCGCCTGGTGGACCATGTCCATCGGCGAGACGAACTGGCCCTTCTTCAGGTTCACTCCGCGCCCGGTCTTGGCCACCGCCACCACCAGGTCGGTCTGCCGGCACAAGAACGCCGGCACCTGGATGATGTCGGCCACCTCGGCGGCGGGCGCCACGTGCGAGAGGTCGTGCACGTCGGTGAGAATCGGCACCCCCACCTCGCGCTTCACCTTCGCCAGAATGCGCAGCCCCTCGGTGAGCCCCGGGCCGCGAAAGCTCTTCAGCGAGGTGCGGTTGGCCTTGTCGTAGCTGCACTTGAAGGCGAACGGCAGCTGCAGCCGCTCGCAGGTCTCGCGCACGCGCCGGGCGTGGCGCAGCACCATCTCTTCCGACTCGATGACGTCGGGGCCGGCGATGACGAACAGCGCCTCACCGGGGCCGACCTTGTGTCCGCAGAGGGCGATGGCCACGGCGTCAGGGCACCTTGCCGTCGCGCTGCTGCAGCGCGGCGCGCACGAAGCCCGAGAACAGCGGGTGGGGCGCGAAGGGCTTGCTCTGGAACTCGGGGTGGAACTGGCAGCCGATGAAGTGGGGGTGGTTGTCGAGCTCGATCATCTCGACCAGGTCGAGGTCTTTGTTCACGCCGCTGAACACCAGCCCGGCCTCTTGCAGCTTGCCGCGGTACTGGTTGTTCACCTCGTAGCGGTGGCGGTGGCGCTCACCCACCTGGTCCTTCGCGTAGAGGCGGTGGGCCAGCGAGCCGGGCTTGAGCGAGCAGGGGTACGAGCCGAGCCGCATGGTGCCGCCCTTGTCTTTCACGTTGGTCTGAGACTCGAGCAGCGAGACCACCGGGTAGGGCGTCTTCTCGTCGAACTCGACCGAGTTCGCCCCGGTGAGGCCCAGCACGGTGCGCGAGTACTCGATGACGGCCATCTGCAGCCCGAGGCAGATGCCGAAGAACGGCACGCGGCTCTCACGCGCGTAGCGCACCGCCGAGATTTTGCCCTCGGTGCCGCGCACCCCGAAGCCGCCGGGCACCAGCACCGCGTGACAGTCGCCGAGCAGCGCGCTGGCGCCCTTCTCTTCGATTTCCTGCGAGTCGACGAACTTGAGCGTCACCCGGCAGTCGTTGGCGATGCCGCCGTGCACCAGCGCCTCGTTGAGCGACTTGTACGACTCTTTGAGCTCGACGTACTTGCCGACGATGGCGATGCGCACCTCACCCTTGCCGGGCTTCTTCAGCTTCTCGACGATGGCCTCCCACTTCTCGAGGCGGGGGCTGCGCGACCAGATGTTGAGCAGCTCGCTGATGCGCTCGTCGAGGCCCTGGCGGCTGAGCTCGAGCGGCAGCTCGTAGACGCTCTGCACGTCGGGCGACGCGAACACGTTGCCCTGGTCGACGTTGCAGAACATGGCGATCTTGTCTTTCATCTCCTGGCTGATCTGCCGGTCGGTGCGGCAGATGAGGAAGTCGGGCTGAATGCCGATCTCGCGCAGCTTCATCACGCTGTGCTGGGTGGGCTTGGTCTTCACCTCGCCGGCCGCGGCGATGTACGGCAGCAGGGTGAGGTGCACGTAGCAGGTGTTGCCGGCGCCGACGTCGTAGCGCATCTGCCGAATGGCCTCGAGAAAGGGCAGCGACTCGATGTCGCCCACGGTGCCGCCCACCTCGACCAGAATCACGTCGTGGCCCTCGGCGGCGGCCTTGATGTTGGCTTTGATTTCGTCGGTGATGTGCGGAATCACCTGCACCGTCTTGCCGAGGTACTCGCCGCGGCGCTCTTTCTGAATCACCGAGTGGTACACGCGGCCGGTGGTGAAGTTGTTGAGCCGCGACATGTGCGCGGTGGTGAAGCGCTCGTAGTGGCCCAGGTCGAGGTCGGTCTCGGCGCCGTCGTCGGTGACGAACACCTCGCCGTGCTGGAACGGGCTCATCGTGCCCGGGTCGACGTTGATGTACGGGTCGAGCTTGAGCAGCGTGACGTCGAGGCCGCGGTTCTCGAGAAGCGCCCCCATCGAGGCCGACGCCATTCCCTTACCGAGGGAGCTGACCACGCCGCCGGTGACGAAGATGAACTTGGTTTTCTTGGAGCGCATGACCCGTGATGCCAAACCGGCGCACGCGCGTCAACGCCCCCGAGGCCAGAAATGACTGCGCCGCGCGATGCGGGTGACGCTTCGCGCGGCGGCAGCAGACATCTGTTCGATTCTTCAGTGCACCTGGCTCTTGCGCGCGTCGCGCTCGGCCTCTTCCAGCTCTTCACGTTGTTCGTCGTCTTCGAGCGCCTCTTCGGCCTTCTTGGCGCCCGCCTCGACCTTGCCGCTCTTCACGGTCTTCTCGACGCCCGCGCGGTAGTTGCGGTCGGCGGTGCGGTTGCCCTCGCCTTCGTTTTCGCCCTCTTCCACGTCTTCGTTCTGGGCCTTGATCACCGGCGGCGGCTCATCGTGGTAGTCGATGGGCGGGTCGATGTTGAGGTTCGGCTTGGGCTTGGGCTTCTGCTCGGGCTTCTCGGTGTCGGGGTTGCGGTTCGGCATGTCATCTCCTTGAGGGAGACCTAACGCCGCCGAGCGAGCCCGACCCTGCGTTACGCCGCGGTGCTGCGCTGCATCAGACCAGGTACTTCTTCCGGTAATCCTCGAAGCTGGCGCGAATGGTCTCGTGCGCTTCGTCGCGGCCGTAGACCTCGGCGATCTCGACCTGCGACGAGGTCGCGCCGGGGGTCAGCTTGTAGGTGAGGAAGTAGTGCTTGAGCCGCTCGATGAGGGTGGGGGGCAGCTTCTCCATCTCGTCGAGGTGGCCCCACACCGCGTCGCCCTTGAGCACCGCGATGATCTTGTCGTCGGCCTCGTTGCGGTCGACCATGCGGAGCCCGCCCACCGGCTTGACCGGCACCAGCACCTGACCGTGCGCGAACGGCCGCTCGGTGAGAATGCAGATGTCCATCGGGTCCTGGTCACCACCGACGTTGCTGCGGCCCAGCCGCGCGCCGCAGCGCTCACCCACCTTCTTGTCGCACAGTGAGCGTGGAATGAAGCCGTACAGCGACGGAGGCACACTCGAGAACTTGATCGGCCGATCGGCCTTCAAGAGCCCGCTGTCTTTGTCGAGCTCGTATTTGACCACGTCGGTGGGGACCATCTCGACGTAGGCGATCAGCTCTTCCGGAGCATTCTCGCCGGGATGCACGCCGTGCCAGGGGTGTGCGGCGAAGAGGGAGGGGCGAATGGCGCTCATTGAGGGCGAACCTACCTGAAGACCGCCCGGAAACGTGCCGATGCCTTTCCCCATGAGCGAGGCATTGGAGAGCGCCATCGTCGCGCGCGTGCAGCGCGGCGACGTGCGGGTCCCGGCTTACCCACCCAGTGCAGGCAAGCTCCAGCGGGTGCTCGGCAAGCCGGGCTTCACCATCGACGAGGTGGTGAAGGTGCTGCGCACCGACGACGTGCTGGCGGCGACGACCTTGAGGGTGGCGAACTCGGTCTTCTACTCGCGCGGCGAGCCGGCCTCGACGCTGTCGAACGCGGTGGTGCGCATCGGCAGCCAGCAGCTGCACCGGCTCTCGGTGGCGGCGGGAACCCAGCGGGTGTTCGCGGCGCCGGGGCCGCTGGCCTCGCTGCGTCGGCGGGCGTGGCGGCAGTCGCTCACCGCGGCCATCGTGTGCGAGTGCCTGGCCCAGGCGGGCGGCAAGCCGTCGGAAGAGGCGTTCATCGCCGGGCTGTTGCACGACATCGGCCGGGTGCTGGCCATCACCGTCATCGAGGAGCTGGGCTGCACCGACGAGGTCGAGGGGTGGCGGGTGGTCGAGCGCTTTCACGTCGAGCTGGGCATGGTCATCGCAGCGAAGTGGATGCTGCCGACCGCGCTGGAAGAGGTGATCGCCGACCACCACGCGCGCGACGCGACCGAGACCGACCCCAACCTGCGCTTCGTGCAGATCGCCGACCAGGTGGTCGCGCTGATGGAGCAGGAGCCGCTCATCACCGCCGAGCGGCTCGGCGGCATCGGGCTGCTCACCACCCAGGAGTGCAAGGCGCTGGCGAAGCGCATTCCCACCATGCCCGAGCTGGTCGAGGCGTTCGGGCTCGATGGGCCCGAGAGCAGCAACACCGTCTCGGTGCCGCTCACCCCCGCCGCGGCGAACAGCAAGCAGGTGCAGCTCAGCGCTGCGGGCCCCGGGCCGATGACCGCCGAGCTCACCAAGGCCAGCACCACCGGGTTGACGGTGCGGGCCAGCACTCCAGGGCGCTCGAACTGGCTGGTGCAGGTGAAGCTGGAGGACGTTTCTTTCTGGGCGAACGTGCAGCAGAGCCAGCCGGTTGCGAGCGGTGGCTTCGAGTGGGAGCTCAAGCCTTTCGCTTTGTCGGCGGAGATGGCCAATCGGTGGGCGGCGCTCACCCATGAGCTGCCGGCGGCGTAAAGGCTCGGTGACGGACTCGGACTTCGACCGACCGGAGCCGGGCCTCGGGCGCGGGCGCGGGCGCGGGCGCGGGCATGTCGCCGTGGAGGGTGCAGCGTGCGCTCTTGCAGAGCCCGTGGGCCTTGTACGCCGCGCGCAGACGCCTCTCGTGAAACGCGCCCGCGCCCGCGCCCGCGCCCGCGCCCGAAGCGCGTTCCCGGTCGGTCGAGCCCGAGCGCGTTCCCGAGCTGTTCGACTCACCTCAGCAAAGTAACGAGCGCTGCCTCGGCATCGGCGACATCGCCCGGAACATCGACGCCGCGCGCCCGATGCTCGGTGGTGAGGCAACGAATCTTGATTCCCGCGCCCAGCGCGCGGAGCTGCTCCAAGCTCTCGGTCTTCTCGAGCGTGGTGGGCGGCAGCCGCGCCAGCTCGAGCAGCGTCTCGCGCCGGTACCCGTACAAGCCGACGTGGGCCCAGCGCTGCACTCCAGTGGGCTCGCGCTCGTAAGGCAGGTCGGCGCGCGAGAAGTAGAGCGCGTGGCCCTGCTGGTCGAGCACGACCTTCACCACGTTGGGGTTCGAGCGCTCGGCCTCGTCGAGCTTGCGCACCAGCGTGGCGAGCTCGACCTTCGGGTCGTCGAAGGCCCGCACCAGCGCGGCCAGCTCGCCGGGCGGCAGCGCGGGCTCGTCGCCCTGCACGTTCACCACCACGTTCGCCTCGGGGGTGGCGCGGGCTATCTCGGCGGCGCGGTCGGTGCCGCTCTGGCACTCGGCCGAGGTGAGCTGCGCCAGCGCTCCGAAGGCGCGCGCGGCGTCGGCGATGCGCCAGTCGTCGGTGGCGATGACGATGCGCTCGAAGCAGCCTGCCTCGACGCAGCGGCGGTGCACGTGCTGAACCATCGGCTCGCCGTTGAGCAACGCCAGCGGCTTGCCGGGAAACCGGGTGGAACCCCAGCGTGCGGGGATGACGGCCAGGCGGTACATAAAGGGTCGCAAGCAACGCTAGACTGCCGGATCAGGAGAGACACTTTAATGAGCACCGGAAAGATCGACCGCAACGCCCCCGCCGCGCTCCGCTCGACGGGCCCTGCCGTCGCCACGGCCGAGGTGGTCGAGGTGGTCCCCGTGGTCGCGGGTGTTCCCCAGGCCGAGTTCGGCGAGCAGTCGAAGCAGTTCGACACCAAGGCCGCCGAAGGCAAGGCGGTCTCCACCACCGCCAGCGCGGCCAAGCTGTGGGGCTACGCGTCGGTCGGCGCGGGCAAGGTGCCGCTCTCGGTGATGACCTTGAAGAACCTCACCCCCGACCAGGCCCGCGCGAAGCTGGAAGAGTGCAAGAAGGCGCGCGAGGCGATCGGCGAGCGCATCTGCTGCCGCGAAGACGAGCTCGACGACCGGTGGAAGCTGATGCGCCTGCAGAAGCGCACCGAGGCGTTGAAGACCTACCTGGCGCAGAGCGAGACCCTGCCCGAAGCGCAGCGCGCCGAGCTCGCCGCGCACGTCGCCAAGGCCGAGCAGCTCGACGAGCAGATCAAGACGCTGCTGGGTGAAATCGAGAAGTGGCCGCCGCAGCCCGGCTCGCACCGGCGCGGCACCAAAGAACAGCGCCGCGAGCTGGCCAGTCTCATCATGCAAGCGCGGCGTGAGCTGAACCAGGCGGTCGATGACGGCACCCACTGCGTCGACAAGGCCGGCTGCCGCACCGAGCGGTTGACCCTGACCGAAGAGCTGATCGACCCCAGCGGAGGCGCGAGCTCGCAGTACGGCTCGATGAGCGCGCTGGTGGGCGAGTACTTCCAGCTCGGCTTCATGATCAGCACCCTCAACAACATCTACTTCGGCCCGATGGCCGAGCTCATCAAGACGCTCGACCGCGAGACCGCCGAGGCCCGCAAGCGTTCGGCCATCGAAGACGACTGGCGCCAGGCCGACCTGCTCATGCAGCGGCTGATGGAGGAGCTCGCCCTCAAGCGCGCGCTGCGCAAAGCCCCCGGCGAAGCAGTGAAGACCCGCAACTTCTCGAAGATGACCTCGACCGAGGCTGACAAGGCCCTGCGGGCCGAGGGCAAGCGCTGACGTCGCCCGCCCGAAGGCTCAGGCGCAGATGCTCCGTCGTACGGGTACGCGCGCGCAGCCGCTTGATGCATGGAGTATGCGACGCCTCGCGTTTCACCTGCGACGGCACCCTTCGACTTCGAGGGGGCCTGCGGTCCTCCTCTTCGCTCAGGGTGAACGCCTACAGCCGCAGCAAGAGCTCGGCGGCGATCAGCTCGAGCGGAGCTTCCTTCGCCGAGAACCCGCCGTCGCGCACCGCGCGCGGCATGCCGTACACCACGCACGAGCTCTCGGCCTCGGTGATGACCTGACCGCCCTCGCGGGCGATGACCCGCGCGCCGTCGAGGCCGTCGTCGCCCATGCCGGTGAGCACCGCGGCCAGCACGCCTGCGCCGCAGGCCCTCGCCGCGCTCTCGAACAGCAGGTTCACCGACGGGTGGTAGAGCGAGCCGAGCGGCTCGCGGGTGACCCGCGCGTAGAGGCCGTCGCGGTCGCGCTCGACGAAGAGGTGGTGCCCACCTCGGGCCAGCGCCACCTTGCCCGGCTCGAGGCGCATGCCGTCTTCGGCCTCGGCCACCGGCAGCTGCGAGGCGTTGGCGAGCCGCTGCGCCAGCGCGCGGGTGTACTCGGCGGGTATGTGCAGCGCGATGACCACCGGCAGCGGGAAGGTGCTCGGCAGCATCGGCAGCAGCGTGGCGAGCGCCTGCGGGCCCCCGGTCGAGGTGCCGATGGCGAGCAGGGTGCGCCGGGTGTCGAGCCGCGGCAGCTCGGGTAGAGGCGCGGGCGCGGGCGGCAGCAACACCACCCGGCCCGCCGCCGCAGCCAGCACGGTGCGGGTGAGCGGAGCGCTGAGCTCGTAGAGCCGATCGGTGGCCAGCGAGGTGGGCTTGGTCACCACGTCGAAGGCGCCCTTGGCCAGCGCCTCGACCGCGCGCTCGCTGTCGGCCTCGGCCGAGCTGACCACCACCACCCGAGGCGGGTTGGGCAGCCCTTTCAGCGCGTCGAGCAGCCCCAGGCCGTCGAGCTCGGGCATCACCAGGTCCATGCACACCACGTCGGGCTTGAGCTCGGTGATGCGCTCGAGCGCCTCGAGCCCGTCGCGCGCGAAGCCCACCAGCTCGAGCCCCGGGCTGCGCGAGAGCACCTCTCGCAGCACCTTGCGGGCGAAAGCCGAGTCGTCGACGACCAGCACCTTCGCGCGCAGCGGCGTGCTCATGCGGTCTTCCGGTAGAAGAACGAGCGGTCGATTTCTTCGCAGGCGAGCGCGGTGCCCAGCCGCAGCAGCGACTCGGAGACGCCCACGAACAGCGCGCCATCGGCTTTGAGGTTCTGCGACAGGTTCGCGACCACCTTCGAGGCGGTCTCGTCGCTGAAGTAGATGAGCACGTTGCGGCACAACACCACGTCGCACGGCCCGACGCTGCGAACTTCGCCCGGGTCGGTGAGGTTGATGCGGCGAAAGTCGATGCGGCGCAGCACCTCGGGGTCGAGCCGCGGCGCGCCCGCGGGGTCCTCCCTCATCCACCGCGTCACCAGCGTTGGCGAGGGCACCTCGCGCAGCGCGCGGCGCGACCACTGCCCGGCGCGGGCGCGGGCCAGCACCTTCTCGCTGATGTCGCTCGCCACCAGGTCGACGTGCTCGAGCAGGCCCTCTTGCGCCAGCAGCATCGCCACGGTGGCGGGCTCTTCTCCGGTCGAGCAGGCGGCCGACCACAGGCGCGGCCGCTGGCCGGCCTCGACCCGGGGCTTCAAGAAGTGGGTGACCGCCACCCGCAGGGCGTCGAGCTCGCGAAACAGGTACGTCTCGTTCACCACCAGGTCGTCGACCAGCTTCTTGAGCTCGTCGGGGCCGCGCGGGTCGTAGCGAAGGTAGTAGTAGTAATCGAGCAGCGACTCGAAGCCGGCCTCGAGGCTGCGGGTGGTGACCCGGTCCGAGAACGCGCCGTTCTCGTCGGGCTCGAACTTGAGCCCGGCGTACTCTTCGACGAGCGAGCTCAAGATGACGAGAACGCGCGAGGGTGCTGCAGGTCGAGTCATCGAGGCGCTACTGCGCGATGAGGACCTGGCAGATTTGCCGCACCCGCGGGTCGGGGTCTTGCTCGCAGGCGCGCTGCAGCTCGGCGTACGCCGCCGGAGTGCGGAAGGCGGCGATGGCCGGGGCGGCCGCCTTGCGCGCCGCCACGTCGCGGAAGCCCATCACCTTGAACAGCGCCTCGCGCGCGTCGGGCGTCTTGAGCCGCACCAGCGCCGAGGTGAGCGCGGGCGCCAGCTCGTCGTCGGCGTTCTCGAGCGCGGCGGTGATGCCGGCCACCCGGCCTTCGTTGGGGGTGGCGAGAATCTCGGAGATGCGCTCGAGGTCGCGCCGGTCGCGCATCAGTTCGATGAGCAGGGTGGTGGCGTCGACCGTGGGCACCGCGGCCACGTAGCCCAGCGCGGCCGAGCGCACGTCGTCGTCGGGGTCGCGCACCGCCTTCGAGAGCGCGAACAGCGCGTGCGAGCTGCCGCTCTCGGCGATGGCGCTGATGGCCACCAGCCGGGTGGCGGGCGAGTGCGAGCTGGCCGCGCGGCTCAAGACCGCGAACGCCTCGGGCCGCTTGCTGCCACCCAGGCCCACCAGCGCGGCGCGCTGCACGTCTTCGTCGGCGCCCTCGGCGGCGCGCTTGAGCGCGTCGAGCGCCTGGGTGTTGGTGAAGTGCGCGAGCGCCTCGACCGCCGAGACCCGCACCTGCCCGGCCTCGTCGGCCAGCAGCGGCGCGATGTGGGCGGTGGCGTTCTCGAGCTTGAGCCGGCCGAGCGACTGGCAGGCGTAGTAGCGGACCCAGGCGTCGGCGTCGTGCACGCCGCGCAGCAGCGCGGCCTCGACCTGCGTGTCGGGGGTGGGCCACTGGCCGAGCGCGCGCGCGGCGGCCGAGCGGGTGCGGTCGTCGCCCTTCTTGGCGCAGTCGAGCAGCGCCTCGAGCGCGCGGGGCACGTCGAGAAACGCCAGCCCGGCGATGGCCGCGTCGCGCAGCCGGCCGTCGCCGCCGTCGAGCGCGCCGAGAAACAGCGGCAGCGCCTCGCGCTGGCCGAAGTAGGCCATGATGCGGAAGGCGGCCCAGCGCACGGTACGGTCGTCGCTGGTGCCGGCCTGCAGCGCGAGCCTTCGCGACTCGACGGTGCCGAGCGCTTGAATGGCGCCGATGGCGGCCTGGGTCACCCGGGGGTTCTCGTCGCCCAGCAGGCGGAACAGCGAGGGCACCGACGAGGTCGAGCCGATGCGGGCCAGGGTGTCGCAGGCCAGCGCGCGCACGGTCGCGTCGGCGTCGGTCAGGCACTCGACCACCGCCGGCGCCGCGGTGGCGCGGGTGATGGAGCGCAACAGCACCTGCCTGCGGGCGCTGCCGCCGTCGCGGAGCGCCTCGCGAATCTGCTCGTCCGAATACCGACCCATGCGCTTCAAGGTCTGCGCCGCGGCCTCGGCCACCCGGGGGGCCCCGTCGAGCAGCGTCTTGAGGCCGGCCACCGCGCCGTCTCCGCCGAACGCCCCCAGCACCCACGAGAGCGCCACCTGCTCGTCGGCGTCGGCCTGGCTCAGGCAGTTGACGATGCGGCGCAGCGCGGCCTCGGAGGGCTTGAGCGCGCCGAGCGCCTGGTCAGGGCCGTCAGAGGCGCCGTACTTCTCGGTGTAGCGGCCCTTGAGCTCCCACAGCGACACCGCGGCCACCCGCATCACGCTCTCGGAGGGGTGACCCAGCAGCGCCGCGATGGGGCCGATGGCGGCGGTCTCGCCGGTGCGCCCCAGCGCGCGCGCCGCCTCGAACAGGTAGGTCGAGTCTTGCAGCAGCTCGGCCAGCGGAGCGATGACGCGCGGGTCTCCGCTGCGGCCCAGCACGTCGATGGCGGGGAAGACGCGAAAGAAGTTGCGCGACTTCACCATGGTGATGAGGGTGTCGACGCCGCTGCGCCCGCCGATTCGGCCCAGCGCTTCGATGGCGGCGACCGCCACGTTGTCGTCTCGGTGCCCCACCAGCTCGGTGAGCACCGGCACCGCCTTGGGGTTGCGGCGCCGGCCGAGCACCTGGGCGGCGTCGGCCACCACCGCGGGGTCGCCGTTGGAGGCCAGCTCGAACACCTCGGGGTAGACGTCGGCGGTGCTGCTGGCCAGCGCGTCGACCGCGGCGGCGATGCGGGTCTCGTCGCTGCGGCCCACCTTCAGCGCCTCGCACAGGGGGCCCACCGCCGGCTGCCCGGCGTTGGCCAGCGCCGCCACCACCTCGCGGCGCACCGACCAGCTGGCCTCGGAAAGCAGCGGCAAAAGCGAGGGCACCCCGGCCGCGTCTTTGGCGGCCAGCGCGTGCACCTGGTTCATTCGGGCCTGTTCGGCCTCGCTCAAGGCCACTGCGGACTTCATGACTGCTCAGCCTCCGGTCGGACGTCGAGCTGTTTAACCGCCAGCGACAGGCTCTCAACTGCATCTGCCTGTTCGGTGCTGGCCTCGCGAATGCGGGCCACGTCTTTGACCACCCGGCCCACGTCGGTGGCCATGGCCGAGGTGGCCTTGGCCTGGGCGGCGATGCCGGTGACGATTTCGCGGTTGCGGTCGCGCACGTCGCTGACCGCCTTGGCCAGCTGCACGCTGGCGCTCTGCTGCTCGGCGACGGCCTTCGAGACCGCCTGCAGCGAGCCCACCTGACGCGCCGCGGCGACGCTCTGGCGGGTGAGCACGTCGGCCTGCTCGCCCACCGCCTTGGCGCTCTGCCGGGCGAGCTTGCGCACGTCGTCGGCCTGCCGGGCGAGCTCGACCGAGGTCTTCGACTGCTCGGTGGTGGCGGTGGTGATGCTGATGGCGGTCTTGGCGACGTCGCGCGCCACCTGCTCGATTTGCCGCGCAGCTTTGGCCTGCTCAGCCACCGCCTTGGCCGTGGTGATGGCCTCTTTGCGGGCGTTGTCCATCAGCTTGGCGGTCTCGGCGGCGGCCTTCGCCTGCTCGCCCAGGCCGGCCAGGGTCTGCGAGGTGGCGGCCGCCACCTCTTGCGCGAAGCCCGAGGTCTTCTGCAGCGCGCGGTTCTGCTCGTTCATCGCGTTGCTCGTCTGCTGGGTGAGCGCGCGCATGCGCATCGCCGACTTGGCCAGCTGGGCCGACGAGGCGGCCTGCTCTTCCATCGCGGCGTTGACCTTCTCGGCGCTGGTGGCGACCTGGCCGTTGGCCTTCACCACCTCGCGCAGGGCGCGGGCCTGCTCGAGGGTGGCGTCGCGGGTCTGGCGGGCCATGGTGCGCATCTCGAGTGCGCCCTTGGTGAGCAGGCTTGCGGTGCGGGTCTGCTCGCCGGCCGACCGGGCGATCTGCTTGCCCTCTTCCGAGAGCCGCTGGGTGGTCTCGGTGAGCGACTTGACCGCCTGGGCCTGCTCGACGGCGCCGCGATCGATTTCACGCACCCCGGTGGCCACCGACTCGACGCCCTGCAGAATCGAGCCCAGCGCCTGGTCGGCCTCGGCGGCGAGCCGGCCGCTCTCTTCGGCGACCCGGGCGCTTTGCGTGGCGGCGGTGACGGCGTCGCGCGAGGTGCTCTGCAGCCCGCGCACGATCTTCGCCACGTCGGCGCTGGCCACCGCAGCGCGGTCGGCGAGGGCGCGAATCTCTTCGGCCACCACCGCGAAGCCGCGGCCGTGCTCGCCGGCGCGCGCCGCCTCGATGCTGGCGTTGAGCGACAGCAGGTTGGTGCGGTCGGCGATGAGGTTGATGGTCTGCACGATGTCGCCGATTTCCTCGACGCGCTTGCCCATGTCGCGCATCACCGCCGACGACTCTTCGATGCTGCGCTGAATGGTCGAGAGCCCCGAGATCGACTTCTTCACCGTGGTGCCGCCCTCGCGCGCCGAGGCCGCCAGCCGGCTGGCGTTGTCGGTGGCGCCCTGCACCACGCTGGCGATGCGGCGGGTGGCGGTGTCGAGCTGCGATGCGGCGGCCGCGGTCGTGCCGGCCAGCGCGCTCACCTGCTCGGCGTTCTGCGCGAACGCGGTGGCGGTGCGCGCGGTCTGCTCGATGGCGGCGGCGTTCGACTCGACGGTGGCGGCGTTCTTTTCCGAGGTGGCGGCCACCTCTTCGACCGAGGCGGCGATCTCTTGCAGGCTGGCGGCGTTGGCGGTGGCGAGCTGCTCGAGCGCGCGGGTCTGCTCGGTGACCGCGCGCACGCTGCGGCCGATCTGCTCGGCGGCGGCGGCGGTCTCTTCGACCGCGCTGGCCATCTCGGTCGCGTCGGTGGCCACTGCGCCCAGCCCCTGACTGATGCCTCCCAGCCCGTTGGCGAGGCCCGAGACGCGCTCGCCGACCGCCTGCGCGTCGCTGGTGAGGCGGCTGATGCCCTTGCTCATCTCTTCGGCGGTGGCGGCGACCGCTTCGATGGTGGTGGCCATCTGCTCGCCGCGGCGGGCCAGGTCGGCCACGTTGGTGGTGCTCTCGGTGGCGGTGGCCGCCAGCTCTTCGCCGGTGGCGGCGAGGTCTTCGGCGTTGGCGCTCACCGCCTTCACCGAGCGGCTCATCTGCTCGAGCATCGAGGCGGTGGCGTCGGCCGAGGTGGCGAGCAGGTCGGTGTCTTTGCGCACCCCGTTGACCGAGGCCGACAGCTCCTGAATGCCGCTGGCCGTCTCTTGCACGCCGCCCAGCAACTCGTGCACCGAGGCGGCGACCGAGGCCTGCGAGCGCACGTTCTTGTCGACGGTGTTGGTGAGCTCTTCGACGCTGGCCGCGACCGACTCGGCCGAGCCCCGAATCTGCTCACCGGCGGCGGCGGTCTCGCTGCCCCCGTTCGAGATGCGCGCGGCGGCCTCTTCGACCGACTTCGCCTGGGTGGCGGCCTGGCGCAGGGCGGTGGCCGACTGGCCGAAGCGCTGCGCCATCACCCCGATGCCGTTGCCGTTGAGGTGACCGTTCGCATGGCCATTGCCGTTGGGGTGGCCGTTGGCGAGGCCGTTGCCGTGCTTGAGCTTCTTGGTCTTCATCTAGGGTGCTCCTTTAGGGGCCGTAGGCAGTTCCTGGCGGCCGATGACCTTGGCGAAGTCGACCTTCATCACCAGCCGCTTGCCGGGCTGGGCGATGGAGTCGACGAAGCCGTCGGTCTCTTCGGTGACCACTTCGGGGGGCCGTCGGAATTCGTCGGGAGAAATCTTCACCACGTCACGGGCCGAGTCGGCGAGCAGGCCGACCAGGCGGTCTTGGTGGCGCACCACGATGACCCGCGAGTCGAGGGTGCGGTCGACGGCGGGCAGGCCGAAGCGGGCGCGCAGGTCGACCACCGCGATGACCTTGCCGCGAATCTGCACCAGCCCCGCCACGTAGGGTGGCGCGCCGGGAATTCGGGTGGCCTGGGTGAACGACTCGAGCTCGACCACCTCGGAGGCCGGCAGCACGTACTCGACGTCACCGACCTTGAACACCACGTGCAGCGCGGTCATGCCGAGGCCTTTCGAAAAGCGTGGCGCGAGGCGAGGGCGCCGAGGTCGAGCACCAGGGTGGCCTTGCCGTCGCCCAGGTCGGTGCTGCCGGTGACGCCGGGCACCATCGCCAGCGGGTCTTTGAGCGGGCGAATGGCGATCTCCTGCTTGCCGATGAGGCGGTCGACCTGAAAGCCGATCGCCTCGACGCCCTGGCGGGCCACGATGACCTTGGGCCGCTCGGCGCTGCTGCCGGGGCAGCCGAGCAGCTTGCCCAGCAGGTAGAGCGGTATCGCGGCGCCGCGGTGGCGGAACAGCCGCACGTGCGCGGCGGCGGCGTTGGGGTCGGGGGTGGCCACCACCTGCCCGGGCTCGAGCTCGGCCAGGTCGTCGACCGCGCTCACCGGCACCACGAAGGTCTCGTCGCCGCAGCCGAACGAGAACGCGTCGACGATGGTGACCGAGAGCGGCACCCGCACCGTGAAGGTGGTGCCGGCGCCCGGGCGGGTGTCGAGCTTGAGCTCTCCGCCCAGCTCCTGAACGGTGACCCGGCGGACGATGTCCATGCCGTAGCCGCGGCCGCTGGTGCGGGTGGCGGCGTCGAGGGTAGAGAGGCCGGGGCGGGTGATGAGGTCGAGCAGCTCGGCGGCGTCTCGGGGCACCGGCGCCCCGGCGCGCTGCGCCACCTTCTCGCGGTCGATGCCGCGGCCGTCGTCGGTGACGGTGAGCTCGAGCTCGCGGCCGGCGTGGTCGGCGCACGCGATGCGAATGTGGCCCTCTTCGCTCTTGCCCACCGCGCGGCGCTCTTCGGGGCGCTCGATGGCGTGGTCGACGGCGTTGCGGAGCAGGTGCACGATGACCGGGAAGAGGCGGTCGGCGACGGTCTTGTCGAGCTCGGCGTCACCGGCCTGCACGTCGAGGTGCACCGGCTTGCCCGAGGCGCGCGAGAGGCCGCGCACGATGAGCGGGGCGCGCTCGAGCAGCTCGGAGACGCGCACCATGCGGGCGCGCATGATGGCGCCGCGCAGGTCGCGCAGCTGCCGCGCGTTCTCGGTGACGATGGCCTGCAGCCCGCGCAGGTCGCTGCTGCCGTCACGCAGCCGGGCCACCGCGCGCTCGAGCTTCGACCGGGTGACCACCAGCGCCGAGAGGCGCTCGAGCGCGTCGTCGAGGCGGCTCACCTCGACCCGCACGTAGTCGCGCGCCGCCGGCTCTGAGTCGTCGCGCGCGTCGTCTTCTTCGACGTCGACCGCCACGGCCGCTGGGGCGTTCAAGGTGATGGGGGTGACCTGCCCGGGCGCGGCGCCGGCGGCCTCGGCCAGCACCGCGTCGGTGGCGTCGGTGAGCACCAGCAGCGCGAACACCACGCCCGAGGCGGTGGCGCGGGGCACCACCTTCACCAGCTCGGCGACCTTGCCGACGCGCTCGCGCACCGCGGTGATGGTGAAGCCGGCGGCGGCCTTCTCGGGCGTGGGCTGAAAGTCGACGCGGCGGCCCCGGCGACCGCGGGCGAGGCCCTGGGCCAGCTGCTCGTGCTCGGCGAGCGCGAGCTTCGCCGAGAGCTCGGGGTCGAGCGAGAGCGCGGCGGCGGGGGTGCTGGTCGGGGCGTCGACGCGGAGCGCGGCGAGCGCGTCGACCAGGGCCTTGGGCGCGGGCTCGAGCGGCTTCTTGGCCTTCAGGGCCTTCACCCGCTCTTCGATGGCCTTCACGCCCTTGAGCAGCAGGTCGACCGAGCTTTCCGGGAGCTTGCCGCCGGCCTTGTCGCCGAGCTTGAGCAGGGTCTCCATCTCGTGGGCGAGGTCGACGATCGGCTCGGCGCCGACCATCGCCGAGAGGCCCTTCAAGGTGTGCAGGGCGCGAAACAGCTCGCGCACCGCCTTGGGGTTGGTCTCGCGCCGGCGCATGGTGGCGTCGAGCGACACCAGCAGCGTGCTGGCGTTGGTCAGGTGCTCATCGGCTTCGGCGAGGTAGCCGGTGATGAACTCGCTGACGTCGAGACCTTCGCTCACGGGTGCGCCGCGCCCCGCTCGGCGAGGAGCGTGCGCACCTCGGTCAGCAACGACTCGGGAGTGAACGGCTTGGTCAGGTACCGCGACGCGCCGGCCGAGAGGGCCTTGTCGCGCGAGGCGTCGTCGCCGCGGGTGGTGACGATGATGATGGGCAGGGCCTTGAGCGCGTCCTGGCTGCGCACGAACTCGACCACCTCGATGCCGTTGATGTCGGGCATGTTGAGGTCGAGCACCAAGAGCGCGTAGGGCTTGAGCGAGAGCTTCTCGATGGCCTCGAGGCCGCTGGCCGCCTGGGTGAAGGCGAGCGACCCGAATGGCCTCAGACACGCGACGACCATGTCGCGCATCACCTTGCTGTCGTCGACCACGAGAACGTCTTGCATGGGAGCCAGGGTTGTCACCTGAGAGCCGACGCTGATCAATGATCCGTACCCGCGTTACCGATCGGTGCCGGGGTCGTCTGCAGCGGCTGCAACAGCGTGCTACTCCGCGGTGACACCCGAAAAGGCGCGTCGACAGGGGCACTTGGCGCTCGTAGTTTGAAGTTTCCGTGGCAAAAATCTGGATCGTCGAGGACAGCGCGCTCGACGCACAGCGTGCGGGTCAGGCGCTCGGCGCTGATCATCACGTCGAGCTGCTGGGCGACGGGTCGATCGCGCTCGAGCGGCTCTCGAACGGGCAGCGCCCCGACGTGATGGTGCTGGACCAGGTGATGCCCGGAGTGTCGGGCCTCGAGGTGCTCCGCTTCATGCGCAGCGAGGGCAAGATGCAGCAGGTGCCGGTGCTGCTGCTCACCTCGCGCGGCGCGGCCGAGCAGATCGTCGAGGGCCTGAGCACCGGCGCCAACGACTACCTGCCCAAGCCCTACGCGCAGGAAGAGCTGCGCGCCCGGGTGGCGGCCCTGTTGCGCAGCGCCAGCCTGCTCGAGCGCGCGGTGGCGGCCGAGTCGACGCTTTCGAGCCTGCTGGCGAGCGTGCCCGACGCGGTGCTGGCCTTCGACGCCCACGGCAGCGTGAAGTTCGCGAACGCCGAAGCCGAGAAGGTGTTCGGGCGCTCGGGCGCCGAGCTGCTGCGCCAGCCGCTCTCGACGCTGCTGCCGGGGTTCGACCCCCGGCGCCGCGGCTCGGTGCTGCCCGACCTGCGACTGGGGGCGCGCATCTTCTCGCCGTCGCTCAGCGCGCGGCTCCACGACGGTGGGCAGCTGACCACCCTGGTGCTGCGCGACGTGACCGACCGCCGCGAAGCCGAAGAGCGCCGGCTCGACTTCTACAGCATCATCGCGCACGACCTGCGCTCGCCGCTCTCGGCGATGATGCTGCGCAACGCGGTGCTGCGCTCGGGCAGGCACGGCCCGCTGACGCCGGCGCAGGAGAAAGAGACCTCCCGCTTCGAGACCAGCATGCGGGGCATGGTGGGCATCATCGACGACTTTCTGCAGTTCGCGCGGCTGCAAGAGGGTGGGGCGCACCGGCTCGAGCGCGGCGAGCTCGACCTGGCGCAGGTGGCCGAGGCGACCATCGACGAGCTGCGGCCGCTGGCCGAGGCCGGGGGGCTGACGCTCGAGCTCGGCACGCCTCCCCCGACCCAGCCGGTGGTGGGCGACCGGGCGCGCTTGAGGCAGGTGGTGGCGAACCTGGTGGGCAACGCCATCAAGTTCACTCCGCCGGGCGGCAGAATCATCGTGCGCACCGAAGAGAAGCCGGGCGCGCTGCGCACCGGGGTCACCGACACCGGCCCGGGCATCGCGCCCGACTCGGTGCCCGAGCTGTTCAACCGCTTCACCCGCGCGCGCTCGGGGTCGGCGAAGGTGGGCTCGGGGCTGGGGCTGATGATCGTGCGGCAGATCGTCGAGGCCCACGGCGGCAAGGTGGGCGTCGACACCGCGGTGGGGCAGGGCAGCACCTTCTGGTTCACGCTGCCTCGCTGATCTGTCGTGTTTCGCCTCGAGCGAGGTGCGCATCTCCTCGACAGATCTGATGGCACGCGCCGTGCTGACCGTGCGGGCATGACTACTCCCAACAAAGCCGAGAACGCGGCAGCGGCGGACCTGAAGCCCGACGTGAAGCGCATGCGCGAGCAGGCCCGCAAAGAGGTGTCGTCGGGGGCCATCACCCCTTCGTACGGCGCCGACCCCGAGAAGGTGTGCGAGATGCTCAACGAGGCGCTGGCCACCGAGCTGCTCTGCGCGCTGCGCTACAAGCGGCACTACTTCATGGCGACCGGCATGGCGTCGGACTCGGTGAAGGCCGAGTTCAAGGAGCACGCCGAGCAGGAGCAGGAGCACGCCGACAAGCTCGCCGAGCGCATCACGCAGCTGGGCGGTGAGCCCGACTTCAACCCCGCCACCATCGCGGCGCGCTCGCACGCCGAGTACGTCGAGGGCAGCGGGCTGCGCGAGATGATCTACGAAGACCTGGTCGCCGAGCGCATCGCGATTCAGAGCTACACCGAGATGCTCAAGCAGCTCGAGAACAAAGACCCGACCACCTACCACGTGGTGCGCGAGATTCTCTCGGTGGAAGAGGAGCACGCCGAGGACATGGTGTCACTGCTGCAGGGGCTGCCTGCTGCAGAGCCTCACTGAAACGCCGGTCCGGCTCAGTGAATGGCGGCACGGAGCGGAAGCGAGGTCAAAAGCCTCGCTTCCGCTTCGAGCAGCTCGTCGAGGCGCGCGTCGACCTCACGCTCGGGCTCGACGCCCCTGGCGAGGCGCACGAAGAGCTTCTGGTGGCCGTCTTCGCTCTTCGCCAGCTCGGCGTAGAGGCGCTTGAGCGAGGCGTCGCCCAGGCCGTCGGCGAGCAGCTGCAGGCGCTCGTGGCTGCGCGACTCGATGATTCCGGCGATGAGCAGCCGGTCGAGGCGGCGCTCGCGTGAGCCGTGGCGCATGAGCTCTTGCAGCCCCTTGGCGTAGGGGTCGCCCGGGTCGCGGCCGAGGCTGAGGCCGCGCGCCTCCATCAGCGCGAGCACCTTGGCGAGGTGCGACGACTCTTCGCGGGCCAGCCGCGCCATCTGCGCGGGCAGCCCCGGCACGTCGGGGTAGACCTGCAGCAGCGACAGCGCGTTGGCGGCGGCCTTCTTCTCGCAGTGGGCGTGGTCGACGAGCACTTCGTCGAAGCGCTCGAGGGCGAGCGGAAGCCACCGCGGGTCGGTGGGGGCCTTGAGAATCACTTCGGGGCGGCGACCTTCTTGAAGTCGCCGGCCTTGATGGTGACCAGGCGCGCCAGGTCGACGTGCTTCTTGAGCGCGGTGCCGATGGCCGCAGCGTCGAGCGCCTTGATTCTGTCGTCGACCTCTTGCTCGAACTTCATGGTGCGCCCGACGAAGAGCATCTTGACCAGCTCGCGCGAGAGCTTCGAGTCGTTGGCCCGTTCTTGCTCGCGGTCTTTGAGCAGGCCGCTGCGGGCGAGCTTGAGCTCGTCGGCGGTGAAGCCGCTCGAGACCGCCTTGGTGAGCTCTTCCTTGAAGCCGGTCTCGACCTTCTGCACGTTCTGCGGGGCGTAGATGGCGTAGCCCATGATGACCGCGCCGTCGTCGAGGGGGGGCGCGTCCATGAAGGTGCCGGCTCCGTACGAGAGGCCCTCTTTCTCGCGCAGCCGCTGCGGCACGCGCCCAGAGAGGAAGCCGCCGCCGAGCATGTAGTCGGCCACCACCAGCGCGGCGTAGTCGGGGTCGGAGTCTTTCATCGAGAAGTTCACGCCCAGGCCCATGAAGGCGTTCTCTTTGTCGGGGGTGTCGATGGTGCTGACGTCGGTCTTCACCTCGCGGAACGCGCGGGGGATGCGCGCGAACGCCTCTCTCGCCTTCCAGCTGCCGAACAGGTCGGTGAGCTGCTGGGTGACGGTGGCGGGGTCGAAGTCGCCGATCACCGCGAGCTGGCCGTCTTGCGCGCCGTAGAAGCGGGAGTGGAAATCTCTGAGCTGCTCGAGCTTCACCGCGGTGGTGCCTTCGATGATTTCGTCGAGGGTGGGCACCGCGTAGGGGTGACCCTTCGGCCACGGCGCCATGGTGCGCTGCAGCGCCAGGAAGCCGAGCGCCACCGGGTCGGCCTTCTTGGCCTCGGCCTCGGCGAGCAGCTCGCGCTTGAGCGTGTCGAGCTCTTTGGGGTCGAAGGCGGGCTCCTTGAGCGCCTCGGCGACCAGCGCGAGCGCCTCGGCGAGCTGCGGCTTGCGGGCCTCGAACGAGACCAGCACCAGGTTCGCCTGCGGCTCGACGTGCAGCTGCACGTTGAGCTTGTTGAGCGCGTCGGTGAACTGTTCGCGGGTGTGCTTCTTGGTGCCGCGCGAGAGCATCTTGGCGGTGAGGTCGGCGACGGCGCGCTGGCCGCTGAGCGACTTCTCGGTGCCGTAGCGCAGCGCGAGCGAGAGGTGCACCGTCTCGCCGCGGGTCTTCTTGGTGAGCAGCGCGAGCTTCATGCCGTTGGGCAGGTCGCTCTTGGTGGTGCGCGCGTCGATGTTCTTGGGAGAGGCGTCGAACACCTCACCCTTGGCGATGCCGGTCGAGCCGGTGTAGCCCTTGAGCAGGGTGGCCACGTCGGGCGCCTCGGGCACCTCGGCGCGGTCGGGCTTCTCGGTGGGCACGTACTCGCCCAGGGTGCGGTTGGTGGCCTTGAGGTACTTCGCCGAGACGCGGTTCACGTCTTCGGCGGTGACGGTCTTCAGGCGGTCACGCTGCAGGAAGAGCATGCGCCAGTCGCCGGTGGCCGCCCACTCTGAGAGCTGCACGCCCACGCGCTCGGCCGAGTTCAGGGTCAGCTCGATCTGCTTGAGCAGCGACGCCTTGGCGCGGTCGGCCTGCTCGGCGGTGACCGGCTTGCCCTTCTCGAGCGTGTCGAGCAGCGCGGCGCGCGCGGGGTCGAGCGCGTCTTTGGGGCCGAGCTTGGCCGAGCAGAGCAGGTAGCCGGGGTCTTTGAGCGCGAACGGGTAGCAGCTCACCTCGGCCGCCTTCTTCGCCTCGACCAGCGCCTTGTAGAGGGTGCCGCTGGGCGAGTCGCCCATCGCCTGCGCGAGCACCATCACCGCGGGGAAGTCGGGGTCGGTGGCGGCCGGCACGTGGTAGCCGGCCATGTAGACCGGGGTGCCGCCGACGCGCCGCACGGTGACCGACTTCTCACCGTCCTGGGTGGGCTCGGTGCTGTAGGTGGCGGGCAGCGCGCGCTTGGGGCGGGCGATTCTGCCGAACGAGTCGGCGATCAGCTTGAAGGTCTTCTTCTCGTCGAACTTGCCGGCGACGATGACCAGGGCGTTGTCGGGCTGGTAGTAGCGGCGATAGAAGTCTTGCAGGCGCTCGATGGGCACCCGCTCGATGTCGCTGCGGGGGCCGATGGTCGAGTCGCCGTAGTTGTGCCAGAGGTAGGCGGCGGCCATCACCCGGTCGCCCAGCACGCTCTCGGGGTTGTTCTCGCCCATCTCGAACTCGTTGCGCACCACGGTCATCTCGGCGTCGAGGTCTTTCTTGGCGATGCGGCTGTTGACCATGCGGTCGGCTTCGAACTCGAGCGCCCACTTCAGGTTCTCGTCGGTGGCGTTGAGAATCTCGAAGTAGTTGGTGCGGTCGAACCAGGTGGTGCCGTTGGCCTGCGCGCCGTGCTCCGAGAGCACCTTCTTCGAGTCGGGGACCTTGGTGGTGCCCTTGAAGAGGAGGTGCTCGAGCAGGTGCGCCATGCCCTTCTCGCCGTAGCCCTCGTGGCGGCTGCCGACCAGGTAGGTGACGTTGACGGTGACGGTGGGCTGGCTCTCGTCGGGCGCGAACAGCACGTGCAGCCCGTTGGGCAGGGTGTACTCGCTGATGCCTTCGGCGGCGGTGAGCGCGGTGAACGGCTTCGGCGGCGGAGGGCTCGCCGCGAGCGCGACGGTCAGTGCGATGGAGAGCATGCGGGGCGTATAACACCCGGTGCGACGGACTTAAGTCCGCATCAATACGACTGGCTCAGGCCGCCGCTCTCGAGCGCGAGGCTGGCGAGCACGTCGCTGCGACGCTGCGCGAGCTCGGGCGTGCCGATGGAGACGGTGTCGAAGCGGACTCCGGCGCGAATCTGCGCGCGGGCGGCGGTGAGAAGTTGGGCGTCGTCGCCGCCGAGGTTGGTGATGCCGTCGGAGAGCAGGACGATGCGACGCGGCTTCGTCGCGAAGGCGGCCTGCAGCGCGGGCACCGAGCCGGTCGCTCCGCGCGGGTGAATGGAGTCGACGTAGCGCTGCAGCTCGGCGCGGGTCTGGGCGTTCAGGGTCGAGAGTGAGGGCGAGAACCAGTCGAGCTGCTCGTCGTAGAAGGCCACCGCGAAGCGGGTGCCGTCGGGGAGGTGGGCGAGCACCTTCGCCAGCTCGCGCTTGGCGACGGTGAGCTTGTCGGGGAGCAGCGGGCCGCTCTGCCAGCTGGGGATGCCGATGGCGACGCCGTCGACGCGGGCGGCGGCGCCGGGCTGCTGGCTCTGGTCGCCGAAGCTCGCGGTCTCGGACATCGAGAACGAGCGGTCGATGAGGAAGACGAGGTCGGTGGCGTTGGCGAGCGGCACGCCGAAGAACTCGGTGCAGACCGGGAGCGCGCTGCTGCTCGGCTGCGCGCAGACGGCTTGGGCTCCGACTGAGGCGCGCGCGGCGGCGCGGGTGATGGGGGCGATGGAGAGGGCGCCGGCAGAGGCGGTCGCCGAGGCGGAAGAGCTCGCTGAGGCGCACGAAGCCACTGCGGCCGAGGAGGTCGCTCCGGTCGAAGAAGTCGTGGAGGCGCAGGAAGCCGCAGCGGTTGAAGAGGTCGCGTTGGCCGAAGACGTCGCTGAAGCGGTGGACGCCGCTCCGCCCGTTGCGGACATTGCGGTATCCGATCGCGGGTCGCTCATCGGGACGCTGGCGCTGGTGAGGCCGGGCGGAGCCGGCTCTTCGCACCCGCCCCGCCCATCGCAGTGAGACGGAACCGAGAGCAGCGGGGGCGCCGTGATGGTCTCGGCGGCCTGCTGCTGCTGTGGAGCCGGGCAGCCCGTGCTCCCCGGGTACGCGAAGTAGGCCGGGGCTCCGAGCGAGGCACAGCCGGTGGTGAGCAGCAGCCAGACAGAGCGCATGCGCTCGCTACGCAAGCGAGCCGGGAAAATTCAGGCGGGGAACCCCGCTGAGGCCATGCCTTCCAGCGAGTCCTCCGCGCTCGTCGCTTCGACGCTCGAGGGCGGCGGCCCCTCCTCGCTCGATGAGCCCCTCTTCTGCCGATGCTCTGCACCGACGGCAGACGGGAGCAGGTGTTTTTTCCACGCGCGTCGCCGCCGGCGACAACGCCGAGCCGTCACTGAGACTGGACGTCTCATCTCAGGCCCCCGGGTCTCGCACAGCTGAGACTGGACGTCTCATCTCAGGCCCCCGGGTCTCGCACAGCTGAGACTGGACGTCTCATCTCAGGCCCCCGGGTCTCGCACAGCTGAGACTGGACGTCTCAGCTCAACGGCGTACTGGAATCGCCCAACGCATGATGGCGTGTGTGCGTGGGCGGCAGCGCAGGTGAGACGAGCAACCGGGCCCGCGTGGGGACATTTCATGCGGAGCTCGAAAGAAAGCTCTCGTTCGAGGTTCACGGCGACCGGGAGTCGACCGCGCTGCCCCTGTCTGCTGAAGGCACAGCGACCGTCACCGAGGAGCTGCCCGAACCAACTCGGGACCGGCTCCGAGCGAGCAAGCCGCTCCCGCGACCGGGCGTGCCAGCGCGCACCAAGACGCCGGGGCGCGGTTCCCCGCCAGACCCCGAGGCGCTCAGTCTCCGCCGCCGCGGCCGGCGCGGAACTCGCTCAACCGCAGCACCCAACCGTCGGGGCCCTGCACTGCGACCTTGCCCGTGTTCGGCGCATAGAAGTGCGTGAACGCGCCGCCGGTGTCGCCGGTTTCGAGCACTGCCACGCAGCCTTCCCGCGTGTTGCCGCTCGCCAGCTCGACCTGCGCGTCCATCGAGATGACCTCGAACTTCGAGTTGCCCTTCTCGCCGCGCTCGATGCTCGAAGGCGCCGTCCACCGGGTGCCGACCGACAGCTGCGCGGGCAGCACCACCGCCTCGTCGTGCGACGGCAGCTTCTCGACCCACGCGCCGTCACGCACCCGCCAGGTGCCCGAAATGGAGCGCTTGCCCCACTCGACGTGGAAGCGCGACGCCCAGTTCTCGACCGAGTCGACGGTGACGTGCGCCTTGCCCTTGTCGGCCACGTAGCTCCAGCTCGTGCCGGCGCGCCCGATGAAGTACCCAGCGCCCGAACGAACGTTCTCGGCGGTGGGGGCCGCGAGCGCCGCGGCGGTGGTCACTGCGATGACGGCGACGGAGAGGGCAGGGAGTACTTTGGTGAGCTTCATGGCCTTAAGCGCCGCGGACCTTATCCACAGTGTCCGTTTCTGGGAAACCGCTTCCCAGGAGCGGACGGTCGGCACTGAACGGGTGTATCGAAGCCCCAGGGAAGCACGCGTGGCACGAACTTCGCTGAAGGCGCCGCGCGATGCAGACGCCGACCGCCACCCTGAACCGTATGGACGTGCCCCGCGCGAAGGCACGGAAGCCGGCGCGCAAGGTGCTGCTCGGCGGCGGCGCGCTCGCGGCTCTCGCCCTGGTCAGCCTCCTTCTCTCCAGGCTCGGCGCCGCCGCCCCATCGGTGAAGCGCGATGGCCTCTGGCTGGGCACCGTCGAGCGCTCGCCGCTCACCCGCGAGGTGCGCGGCCCCGGCACCCTGGTGCCCGAGCAGATTCGCTTCATCTCCGCCTCGTGGCCCTCGCGCGTCGAGCTGATTCGGGTGAAGGCCGGCCAGACCGTCGCCGCCGACACCGTGCTGCTCGAGCTCGCCAACCCCGACCTCGAGCTGCAGGCGCTCGAAGCCGAGCGCCAGCTCGCCTCGGCCCAGGCCGCCCTGGTCGAGCTCGGCACGCAGGGGCAGAGCAGCCAGCTCCAGCTCGACGCGGCGCTCGCCACCCTCCAGACCGACGCCGACGACGCCACGCGCGTGGCCCAGGCCAACCACGCCCTCGCCACGCGCGGCCTGATTTCAGAGCAAGAGCAGCAGAAGACCTTCGGCAAGAGTGCCGAGCTCGCTCGCCGCCTCGCGCTCGAGAAGACCCGCCGCGGCGTGCTGCAGCAGGGCCTCGCGAAGCAGCTCGCCGCGCAGCGCGAACAGCTCGAGCGCCTGCGCGCGGTCGCCGGCTTCCGCCGCCGCCAGGTCGAGGACCTGAAGGTGCGCGCCGGAGAATCGGGCGTGGTGCAGGAGCTGGTGCTCCAGCCGGGCCAGTGGGTCGCCGCCGGCGCGCTGCTCGCCAAGGTCGCGCGCCCCGAGCGCCTCAAGGCCGAGCTGCGCATCAGCGAGGTGCAGGCCCGCGACGTCGCCGTCGGCCAGCCGGCCAGGGTCGACACCCGCCAGGGCATCGTCGAGGGCCACGTGGTGCGCGTCGACCCGTCGGTGGTGGCGGGCTCGGTCACCGTCGAGGTCTCGCTCGACGGCGCGCTCCCCAAGGGCGCGCGGCCCGACCTCTCGGTCGACGGCACCATCGAGCTCGAGCGACTGCCTTCAGTTCTGCACGTGCCGCGGCCCGCCTTCGCTGCCGCCGAGGGCCCCGCCCAGCTGTTTCGCCTCGACGCCGATGGCGCACACGCCACCCGCGTCACCGTGCAGCTGGGCCGCGCCTCGACCGCGCGGGTCGAGGTGGTGAGCGGTCTGAACGAGGGGGACCAGGTGATTCTCTCCGAGCTGTCGCAGCTCGATTCGAACGAAAGGTTGGACCTGAAATGATCAGCATGAAGGGCATCTCCAAGACGTTCTTCACCGAAGAGGTCGAGACCCGCGCGCTGCACGAGCTGCAGCTCGACATCGCCAAGGGTGAGTTCCTCTCCATCGCCGGGCCCTCGGGCTCGGGCAAGACCACCCTGCTCTCGATTCTCGGCCTGCTCGACGGCCCCAGCGCGGGCAGCTACCACCTGGGAGGCCGCGACGTGGCCCAGCTCTCTTCTGCCGAGCGCGCCCGGGTGCGCAACGAACAGGTCGGCTTCATATTCCAGAGCTTCAACCTCATCGGCGAGCTCACCGTCGCCGAGAACGTCGAGCTGCCGCTCACCTACCGCGCGCTGCCGAGAGCCGAGCGCCTGCGCCGCGTCGACGCCGCGCTCGAGCGGGTGGGCATGTCGCACCGCAAGAGCCACTACCCCGCCCAGCTCTCGGGCGGTCAGCAGCAGCGCGTCGCGGTGGCGCGCGCCGTCGCCGGTGAGCCGCTGGTGCTGCTCGCCGACGAGCCCACCGGCAACCTCGACTCCCACAACGGCGTGCAGGTGATGGAGCTGCTCAAAGAGCTCCACGCGGGCGGCGCCACCGTGGTGATGGTCACCCACAACGACCAGTACTCCCGCTACGCCACTCGCACCGTCACCCTGTTCGACGGCCGCATCATCGACGAGAGCGCGCTGCAGAGGGCGGGGTGAACCATGCTCGCTGACCTTCGCTTCGGCTTCCGCAACCTGCTCCGCACCCCCGGCTTCACCCTCACCGCGCTGCTCGCCCTCGCGCTCGGCATCGGCGCCAACAGCGCCATCTTCAGCGTGGTGAGCCCGCTGCTGTTTCGCGCGCTGCCGCTGCCCGAGCCCGAGCAGGTGGTGGCGCTGCCCATGACCAACACCGCCACCGGCAACGCGTCGAACTGGTCGCTGCCCACGTTCAAAGACGTGCTCGACCGGCAGAAGTCGTTCTCGGCGATGGCGGCGCTGCGCCAGGGGGGCGCCGCGGTCTCGACCGCCACCGAGCCGGCGCGCATGCGCGTCATCTTCGCGTCGCACGGAGTGTTCGCGGTGATGGGGCTGCAGCCCGAGCTCGGCCGCGTGTTCACCGAGACCGACGACCAGCCGGGCGCCGCTCCGGTGGCGGTGCTCACCCACTCGGCCTGGGTGAAGCACTGGTCGCAGGACCCGGGGGTCATCGGGCGCTCCATCACCGTCGACGGGCGGGCCTTCACCATCGTGGGCGTCATGCCGGCGGCGTTCAGCGAGCTGCCGGGCGACGGCCGCGCGCAGGGCTTGTTCCTACCCCTCGGGGTCGACCTCGACGAGGTGAAGTTCGGCGCACACCGCGGGCATCACAACCTGCGTGCGCTGGCCCGCCTCAAAGCCGGCGTCACGCTCGCTGCGGCGGGCTCCGAGCTGGGCTCGATCTTCTCGGCGCTCGAGCTCGAGCACCCCGAGGAGAAGAACATCGCCCCCCAGGTGCTCTCGCTGCAGGAGAGCCTCACCGCCGACCTGAAGCCCGCCGCCATGGTGCTGTTCGCCGCCGTGCTGCTGGTGCTGCTCATCGCCTGCGCCAACGTGGCCGGGCTGATGGTGGTGCGCTCGGGCGCGCGGCAGCGCGAGATTGCGGTGCGCCTGGCGCTCGGCGCGAGCCGGCTGCGGGTGGTGCAGCAGGTGCTCGCCGAGGCCGTGCTGCTCGGCGTGATGGGCGCGGCCCTGGGCCTCTTGGTCGCGGTCTGGACGTTGGAGGGGCTCAAGGGCCTCGCCGGCAGCAAGCTCTCGGCCGCGAGCCTCGACGGGCAGGTGCTGCTGTTCACCGCGGCGGTCGGCGTGCTCACCGGCCTGCTGTTCGGCGCGGTGCCGGCGCTGCACGCCTCGCGGGTCGGCCTGCACGAGGCGCTCAAAGACGCGGGCGCGCGCGCTTCGCTGAGCAAGAACCGCCGTCGCGCGCAGTCGGCGCTGGTGACGGTGCAGGTGGCGCTGGCTTTCGCGCTGCTCGCCGGCGCCGGCCTGATGTTCCAGAGCCTCTATGGGCTGATGAGGGTGAACCCCGGCTTCGAGGCCGAGAACCTGCTCACCGTGCGCCTCGACCTGCCTGCCTCTTCGTACACCGACGACCAGAAGCGCGATTACTATCGCCGCGCGCTGGAGCAGGCCGCCGCGCTCCCCGGCGTCGAGTCGGTGGCGAGCGTCGACCCGTTTCCCTTTCTCGACGGCACCTCGCGCAACTCCGTCTACCCGCCGGGCAACGAGCCCGAGCGGGGCTCCGAGGTGGCGGCGAACATGTACGAGGTCAGCGCCGGCTACTTCGCCACCATGAAGATTCCGGTGGTCGAGGGCCGCGGCTTCGCAGACTCCGAGATGCAGCTCGACTCACCGCGGGTGATGGTGGTGAGCCAGAAGCTGGCGAAGCGCTTCTGGCCCACCGAGACCGCGCTGGGCAAGCAGCTGATCGGCTTCAGCCGCGAGCCCTGCACCATCGTCGGCGTGGTGGGCGACGTGAAGCACGGCTCGCTCGATGGCGACGCGAAGATGGCCTTCTACTTGCCCTACGTGCGGTCGGCCTGGCTGGCCCAGCGGCTGTTGGTGCGCGCCAAGGGCCCGCCCGAGCAGTTGGTGGCGTCGCTGCGGCGGCTCGAGCGCAACCTCGACCCGTCACTGCCGGTGCGTGAGCCCGAAGCGGCGAACGAGATTCTCTCGCAGTCGGCTTCGCAGCAGCAGACCACCCTCACCATGCTCGCCGCTTTCGCCGCGGTGGCGCTGCTGCTCTCGGCCATCGGCCTGTGGGGCCTCATCGCCTACGCGGTGGCGCAGCGCCGGCAGGAGCTGGCGATTCGGTCGGCGCTCGGCGCTCCGCAGGGCCACCTGGTGGGCCTGGTGCTCAAGCAGGGCGTGTGGCTCACCGGCCTGGGGCTCTTGGGCGGGGTCGCGCTGGCGCTCGCCGGCTCGAAGGTGCTGGGCGCGATGCTCTACGGCATCACCGCGGTCGACCCGAAGACCTACCTGACCATCGGCGTGGTGCTGGCGGCGGTGGCGCTGCTCGCCTGCTGGCTGCCGGCCCGCACCGCGGCACGGGTCGACCCGAACGCAGCGCTGCGCGCGTGAGCTCTGGTAGAGGGGGGCCACCGTGAGCACGCCCTGCATTCTGGTCGCCGACGACCAGCCCGACGTGCTCGAGGCGCTCAAGCTGCTGCTCAAGAGCGAGCGCTGGGCGGTGGTCACCGCGTCGTCTCCGCGCGGCGTGCTCGACGCGGTGGTCGCGCGCGACTTCGAGGTGGCGCTCATCGACCTGAACTACGCGCGCGACACCACCTCGGGTCGCGAGGGCTTCGAGCTGCTCGCGCAGCTGGCCGCCGCCGACCCCACCCTGCCGGTGGTGGTGATGACCGCGTGGGGCAGCATCGAGGGCGCGGTCGAGGCGATGAAGCGCGGCGCGCGCGACTACGTGGCCAAGCCCTGGGAGAACGCACGGCTGCTCGCCACCCTGCGCACGCAGGCCGAGCTGGCGCGGGCGCTGCGCGAGAGCCGCAAGCTGGGCGCGCTGGCGGCCCGCGAGCGCGACGGCGTGCAGGTGCAGCCGGTCGCCGAGAGCCCCGGCATGCGCGCGGTGCTCGACCTCGCCGCGCGCATCGGGCCTTCGGACGCCAACGTGCTGGTGACCGGCGAGCACGGCACCGGCAAAGAGGTGCTCGCCCGCTACCTGCACGCGGTGTCGAACCGCCGCGACGGCCCTTTCGTCGCCATCAACGCCGGCGGGCTCGCCGACGGCGTGTTCGAGAGCGAGCTGTTCGGCCACGTGAAGGGCGCCTTCACCGACGCCAAGGCCGACCGGGTGGGGTGCTTCGAGCTCGCCGACGGCGGCACCCTGTTCCTCGACGAGATTGGCAACATGCCCGCGGGCCAGCAGCAGAAGCTCTTGCGCGTGCTGCAGACCGGAGAGTTTCACCCCGTCGGCTCGTCGAAGACGCGCATCGCCAGGCCGCGGGTGGTGTCGGCGACCAACATCGACGTGCTGGCAGAGGTCGCGGCGGGTCGGTTTCGCGAAGACCTGCTCTACCGGCTCAACACCGTCGAGCTGCCCCTGCCGCCCCTGCGCGAGCGCAAAGAAGATGTCGCGGCGCTGGCGCAGCGGTTCTTGCGGCGCACCGCGCAGCGCTACGAGCGGCTGGTGCATGGCTTCTCGCCGGGGGCGCTGCAGGCGCTCGAGGAGCACGCGTGGCCGGGCAACGTGCGCGAGCTCGAGCACCTCGTCGAGCGCGCGGTGCTGTTGGCCCGCGGCGAAGAGCTGCAGGTAGAAGACCTGCAGCTGCGCGCGCGCCCCGCGTCGGCGAAGCTCGAAGACATGACCCTCGAAGAGGTCGAGCGCACGCTGGTGCAGCGCGCGCTGGCCAGGGCCGGCGGGAAGGTGGCCGACGCGGCCAGAGCGCTGGGGCTGAGCCGCAGCGCGATGTACCGGCGCATGGAGCAGTTCGGCTTGAAGGGAAGTGAGTGAGGCATCACTCCCGCGTCTTCGCGCTGGCCCTGCTCGGCGGCCTGCCGGCAGTGGCGCTGTGCGTCGCGTGGGCGTGGTCAGAGCAGCACTCCGACGCGGCGCGGTGGACGGTCTCGACCGTGCTTCCGCTCATCTGGCTTGCGCTCGCGTCGATGGTGCGTGCCGAGGTGATGCGCCCGCTGATGGGCATCGCCAACCTGCTCAAGGCGCTGCGCGAGGGCGACTTCTCGGTGCGGGGCCGCGCGCACGCCGGCGACGAGGCGCTGGGCGCGGCGATGAGCGAGGTGAACGCGCTGGGTGACACCCTGCGCGAGCAGCGGCTCGGCGCGCTCGAGGCCACCCGGCTGCTGAAGACGGTGATGCAAGAGGTCGACGTGGCGGTGTTCGCGTTCGACGAGCAGCGCAAGCTCGAGCTGGTGAACCGCGCCGGCGAGCGGCTGCTGGGCTCTACCGAAGAGCGGCTGCGCGGGCAGTCGGCGTCGGCGCTGGGGCTCGACGCGCTGCTCGAAGGTGAGGCGCCGCGGCGCCTCGACAAGCTGTTCCCCGGAGGGCCGTACGAGCTCAAGCGCAGCGTGTTTCGGCGCGGAGGCCAACGGCACGACCTCTTGGTGGTGACCGATGTGCACCGGGCCCTGCGCGACGAAGAGCGCGAGGCGTGGCAGCGGCTGGTGCGGGTGCTGGGGCACGAAATCAACAACTCGCTGGGGCCGATTCGCTCGGTGGCGCAGTCGCTGCTCGACCTGCCGCCGACCGACGCCGACACCCGCGGCGGGCTCGAGCTGATTCTGCGCCGCAGCGAGGCGCTGGGCAGGTTTCTGCAAGCCTACGCGCAGCTGGCGCGGCTGCCGGCTCCGCGCACGGCGCCGGTCGACGTCGGCGCGTGGGTTCGCCGCTGCGCCGCGCTCGAGAAGCGCGTGCCGGTCGAGGTGCTCGAGGGGCCGGCGGTCTCGGTCGACGCCGACGCCGACCAGCTCGACCAGCTGCTCATCAACCTGGTGAAGAACGCCGCCGAGGCGTCGCTCGAGACGAAGGGCGGGGTGCGGCTTCGGTGGGCGGCCGAGCGCGGCGAGCTCTCGGTGACGGTGACCGACGACGGGCCGGGGCTGACCGCGGGCACGAACCTGTTCGTGCCGTTCTTCACCACCAAGCCGGGCGGCACCGGCATCGGCCTGGTCTTGAGCCGGCAGATTGCCGAAGCCCACCGCGGGCGCGTGACGTTGGAGCCGCGCGAGTCGGGCTCCGGCTGCGTGGCGACGCTGCGGCTGCCCCTGCCTGCGTAGGCCGTGGTGCATGCGCCGCTGGGTAGCGCGCTCGCACCTCGGGCGGGCTCAGTAGAGCGAAGCGGCCGAGCGCAGCACCTGCTGCCAGGCGTCGATGTCGTAGACCGAGAGGTCAGGCTTCAGCTCGAGCGCTTCGTCGTGGCGGGTCAGCAGGCGCTCGTCGGCGACCGGGTCGAAGTCGATGAGGCCGGCGCGCCGCCCCTGAATGCCCGAAATCTGGAACAGGCCGTCGAGCATCGCCGCGTCGGTCAGCGCGATGCGCGCGGCGGGCAGGCTGGCCACGCCGCCGTCGAAGTTGAGCGGCCACCCGTCGCCGAGCACCACCAGCCGCTTGCCGTGGTGCAGGTACTGGGCGCTGGCCATGCGCACCAGCGGGTTGTGCTCGGGCAGCGCCTCGCGCCGGGCGACCTGCTCGAGCTCGGCCATGGGGAACTCGCGACGCTTCGACGACGCCGACACCAGCGTGGCGCCGTCTTTGAGCGAGAGCAGGTCGTCGAGCGAGAGCGAGTTGCGGCCGGTGGCGCCGACCACGATGTCGGCCTCGGCGAGCGCCGCCGCCCGGGCGCGCTGCCACCGCGCGGGGTCGGTGACCGCCTTCACTCCGTCGGGAACCTCTTTCGCCGCTTCCGGGTTGGGGTCGATGAGCGTCACGCTGGCGCCGGCGGCGTGGGTGGTCTCGATGATGCCGTGACCGATGGGGCCGTTGCCCAGCACCACGATGCGCTTGCCCTTCAGGCCGTGGGCGCTGCGGTCGACCCGGCGCACGATTTTCTCGGCGATGACCTGGCCCACACCCTCGCCCTCGACCGCCTTGCTGCGCGCGCGCGCGACCGCCAGCACAGACGTCTTCAGCGCGTGCTCTTCGGCGAGCAGAATGCCGCCGGTGGTCTGCTCGACGATGCGAATGCGGTCGAGCAAGTCGGCGTAGGCGGGGTCTTCGTGCAACAGCACGGTGGTGAGGCCGCCGTCGTCCATCACCAGCAGGGGAGCGTCGTCGCGACTCTCGCGCAGCGCCTGTACCGCCTGGTCGAGCCCCCGCTTCACCTCTGCGCGGTAGCCGGCCTCAGACAGCTCGGGCACGTGCACCGAAAAGCCCAGGTCTCGCAGCGTCGCCGCCACCGCCGGGTTGCTGCCGTACGGCGAGCCGACCACGGTGGTGTTCTTGATGTTCACCGAGGCGTCTTTGAGCGCGAAGGCCATCGGCACGATGTCTTGCAACAGGTGGCTGACCCACAGCAGCCGGGCGTTGCCGAGCTTCTGCGCGCCGTGATCGTCGACGACCGCGTCGACCTCGGTGAGCCGCATGGGAATGGTGGCGAACTCGGTGAGCTCGGCCAGACGGCGGCGCTCTTCATCGGGCGCGCGCTCGGCGAAGCGGCCAGCGTCCCACCCGCCGATGAAGCGGGGAGCGTTCACCGCCTGGCCCCGGCCGCCCAGCGACAGCGCGCCCCGCGAGAGGAACGGGGCGAGGGCGGGGTACTGGTCAGGCGCCTGCTGCCAGAGGTTGCGGTAGCGCGTCAGCCGCGCCTCGAGCCGGGGGTAGTCGGCGAAGACCCGCTGGAGCACCTCGGCCTCGCTCGCGCCCCGGGGAGCCGCGCGCGCGTACTCGGCGACCAGCTCGGCACTCACCCCGGCGAAGTACTGCTCCGGCGTGGGCCAGCCCAGGTTCTTCAGCTTGTCCTGCATGGTGGTGATGATGCTGCGCACCTCGAGCTCGGGCAGGCCGCGCTCGGCGAGCAGCCGGTTGAACGCGCCCGCCACTTCGGTGTTGGTGCTGCCCGGAGGAGCGGTGGCGAGCGCCAGCGCCAACAGCTGCCGCGCCGGAAGGCTCTCGCGGCGCAGCATCAGGCGCTGCCGGTCGACCTGCGGCACCTCGCTGAACATCGCCCGCCGCTGGGTGCGAATGATGTTGCCGATGGCCAGCGGCTCGAGCGCCCCGAAGTCGGGCTCGAGCCGCTCGGCGAGCTGGTTGAGGGTGAGTGTCTCGCGGGTGAGCAGCGTCTTCACCCGCGCGGCGATGGCGTCGATGCGGCCGGGCTCGCGGGGGCCGTGCGCTCCGGGCAGCTCGAGCTCGGGGTGTTGCTCTTTGAGGTGGGTGAGCCGCGAGTACGTCATCTCGGGGAAGTCGGCCTGCAGGCGGGTGACCAGCTCGGCGCGGGTGAGCTGGGGCTCGTCACGCAAGAGCTGCTCGACCCTCTCGAGCACCGGGGTCTGCCAGTGGCTCGACGCGTCCATTCGCACGAACAGCTCGCGGTGCTCGCGGCGCGCGGCGTAGTAGCGCTCGTAGCTGACCTCACCGAAGCGAACGGCGAAGTCGGGGTCGTCGTTCACCCGGTCGAGCGTCTGGCGCACTTTCAAGAACGGCTCGGCCTCGCGAATGCGCACCATCGCGGCGTTGAGCGCCGTGGCGAACTCCTCGCCGCGCGGCACCGGCTGGGAGGCTGGCGGCGGCGGAAAGAGGTCGGGGTGCTCGAGCCGCAGGCGCCGCAGCGGGCCGGCCTTGATGCCGGTCTGGGCGATGAAGGCACTCACGGTGAGGCCCTGCTCGACCACGTAGGTCTGCCATTGCGCCGAGACCTGGTCGACCGACGCATCGCCGAGCGAGATGGGCGCCGCCAGCGCCTGGTCGTTCTTCAGCTGGGGAGGGCGGGGAAAGTGGTCGGGCAGCCGCGCCTCGAGCATGAACAGCTCGTCCTGGTCGATGCGGGCAGCGTTGTAGAAGTCGCGCGCGGCGAGCTCGCCACCCAGCGCGCGCTGGTACAGGCCCTTCAAGGCCCGAAGGGTGGGGGCGGGCACCAGCGGCTCGGCGACGTCGAGAAAGCGGCGCTTGTCGGTCGGAGTGATGAGCCCCTGCCGCTCGAGGTACTGGGTGTGCGACCCGCCGCGCTCGAGCACCTCTTCGAGGTAGCCGCGCACCAGGTGGTCGACCACGTCTTCCTGGCTGCGGCAGTAGAGGTCGGGGTAGCGGTGTCGGTTGCTCCTGGCGGTGCCGCCCAGCACCAGCGCCGCGATGGCCTGGGGCAGCTGGCCGCGAATCTCTTCGAGGCTCAGCACCCGCTCGCCGAGCGCCGCGTAGACGCCCTGCATCACCGCCGCCAGGGTGGCGTCGGCGCCGGCGAGGTTGCGCGGCCGCAAGCGGCCGTCGTTGTCACCGCGGGTGCGCACCACCTCGGCCAGCTGTTCGAGCACCCGCGCCACGGTGCGGCTCTGGGGCTGGTTCAGCGCCGGTTCGGTCAGCGCGGCCGGCAGCGCCAGGTCGATGGCCTGTTGGGGGGTCAGGCCGGCGTGGCGCGGCTTGCCGGTGCGCTGCCGGGTGAGCGCGTCGACGTCGAGCCCGCGCAGCTCGACCTCGACGTGGCCGGCTTCGGTTCGCGCCACCGGGTAGCGCTGCTCGAGCGCCGCGCGGTCGCGCTCGAGCGTCTTGGGCCACGAGGTGTTGGCCACCTCGGTGGCGGGCTCGAAGTGGTCGACGTCGATGCCGGTGAGGCTCGACCAGACCTCTTTCGAGGCGTCGGTGAAGTACGGCGCGAAGAGCGCCGAGACCCGGGCCAGCTGGTCTTGCTGAACCCGGGTCGGGGTGGGCCGGCCGTTCAGCACGTACGCGTGCAGCCGCTCGGCGTCGCGCGGCTCGAGGCCCCGCCGCAGCAGGGACTTCGCGTAGGCTGAAACGAGCTCGAAGCTCGGCATGAAAGGCTCAGAAGCCTAGCCTCGGGTGGGGCGGGGAGCACATCGCGGGGCGGTGCGGTGTCCCACTTGACGGCCGGTCAGTTGCTCTCGACGCAGTAGGTGCCGGTGGCGCTGGTGGTGGTGCAATCCCAGAATGCGGGGCACTCGGCAAAGCTCTGGCAGCGCTTGGTGCAATAGCCGGCCGTCGAGCTCTGGTTCTCGAACAAGCACGAGCCGCCGGCGCAGTCGGAGTTCGCCGTGCAGCGGTCGCCGACGCGACCCAGAGAGGTCGCGACGCACTGCCGGTTGTTGCACCAGAAGCCGAGGTTGCACGCGTCGTCGCGGCCGCCCGGGCAGATGCCGCCTGAGCTGCCGCCGGTGCCGCTGTTGCCGCCGGTGCCGCTGCTGCCGCCGGTGCCGCTGTTGCCTCCGGTGCCGCTGTTGCCTCCGGTGCCGCTGTTGCCGCCGGTGCCGCTGTTGCCTCCCGTGCCGCTGTTGCCGGGTGAGACGCAGGCGCCAGACTCGCAGACGCGGTCTCCCTTGCAGTCAGAGTCTCGGGCGCACTCGAGCCCGCCCCCGCCGCCACCGCACGCCATCGTGAGTCCCAGTACTGCCATCCAGGTGATGCGTTTCATTGCGTCTTCCTCGCTTGAGCCGCCGCCTGCCTTGGCGACGGGGCGCGAGGAATCGCAACAGAGGGGCACCTCAAACTACGAAGCGTGTCTGGATTTGGTCGATCTCTACGGCAGCCGCACCCGCGCCCCGCCGCTCAGGGTGAAGCGCGCGTCGACGACGAAGCCGCGGTTGATGAAGAAGCCCTTGCCGCCGACCTCGGCGAACACGCCCAGCCAGCGCAGCGGGAAGACTTCGACGCCCGCGCTGCCGCCCAGCGCCACGCCCAGCCGCGCGCTCGAAGCCCTCACGTCGACCTCGGCCTCGACGAACAGGTTCAAGAAGTCGAGCACCGGCCAGATGCCGGCCACGCGCGGTATCACGTAGAAGTAGCGGTAAGGCCGCAGGTAGGCGCCGATGCTGAAATACTTGAAGTCGACGCCGCCGCCCAGGTCGATGCCCCACTCGGGCCCCGAGTTCACGTCGGCGCCGATGCGAAAGCCGGCCCAGGGCCTCACCAGGCGCTCGGGCGGTGGCGCGGCCGGTACCGGCACCTGCACCGGCACCTCTCTCACCACCGTGACGACCTTCTCTTTCTCGCGCTCGAGCAGCACCAGCTCGACGAACACCTCTCGCCTGGGGCGCACCATCACCTCGAGCTGTGCCACGCCACCCGAAGGCCACTTCGCCTCGAGCTTGTGGCGGCCGATGACCGCAGTGGCGCTGCCGGGGGCCGCGCCCACCTCGACGCCGTCGAGTGACACCGCCGCCCCTGCGGGAGTCGAGCGGAACGACACCTTCCCCGACGAGCGGGCGCGCATCGACTCGAGCAGCTTCACCAGCGCGGGGTCGACCTTGCCCGGGTCGAGCGACGCCTCGGGGTTCGCCTCGAGCGCCAGCGCGAACGCCTCTTCGGCGTGGCCGAAGTCCTGCCGGGCGGCGAAGCACTGCCCGCGCAGCAGCTGCAGCTTCTCGACCGCGGCCGGCTCGCGCTCTTCGGGCGCCGCCTCGTCGAGCAGCTTGAGCGCCACGTCGAAGCGCCCGTCGGCGAACGCCTTCTGCCCCTGCTCGAAGCGGGTGCCGGTGTACGCGGGTGCTGCCGCCGGCGCAGCCTTCGCGTTGGGTTGAGCAGCGCAGAGGAGAACCGCGAGGACCAGCGTCATGGAGCCAGGTCGAATCGCTCCACGATCGACCGGCCTGATGCAACGTTTATCTGCCGCTCTTGAGGGCGAAAGCCGTGGCGCTCGACGCGCAGCTGGTACCTGCCGGGCGCGAGGTCGAGCGTCAGCGGGGTGCGGCCCTTCTCGACGCCGTCGAGAAACACCTGGCCCCAGAACATCTCTCCGTCGTGGGTGCTGATGACATTCACGCTGCCGCGCCGGGGCAGCACGGCGATGAGCGGGCCTCTGCGCCCGGCGTCGGGAACCGGGTCGACCGCCAGCACCGCTCCGGCGTCGACCTGCGCTAGGGCCGCCACCTTCGGGCCCGCGTCGGGCACCTCGGCCGCGAGCACCGGTGCGCCGGCGTCGCGCGCCGTCTCGACCACCCCCGGCGGGCCCTGCCACGGCCTCCACGCCAGCATCGCCACGCCGCCGAGCAGCAGCACACCGGTGAGCGTCACGCTCAGCACCCCACGGCGGTGCGGGCCCTGGTTCGGCGGCGGCACCACCACCTTGCCCTTGAACGGGGTCTGCACGATGGGCTGTGACGGCACCGGGGTGGGCATCGCCTTCACCACCGGCACGTTGGGGTCACTCGTCTCGCCCTGCGACTTGCGTCTCCAGCTCGGCGCGGTGCCCGGCGCCACCGGTGGGCCCTTGTACGCCGCCGGTGACTCGGCGCCCGCCGCCTGCGGCACGACCTGGGTCTTCGCCGCGCCGTAGGCGGCGTCGAGCGCCTTGAGCATCTCGGCCGCGCTCGAGAACCGGTCTTCGGGGCGCTTGGCGAGCGCGCGCTTCACCACCTCGGCGACGGGCTTCGCTATCCACGGGGCGCGCTCGAGCAGGTCGGGCGGCGGAGCGTGCGCCTGCAGCTGAATCAGCCGCAGCTCGCTGTCGGCGTCGAAGGGCAGGGTGCCGGTGAGGCACTCGAACACCACCACCGCCAGCGCGTAGAGGTCGACGCGGTGGTCGACGTTCTTGGCGCCGATGGCCTGCTCGGGGGCCATGTAGTGCGGCGTGCCCATCACCACGCCCGTCTTGGTGAGCCCCTCGCCGGCGTGGCTCTGCCGCAAGATGCCGAAGTCGAGCAGGGTGGCCTGCCCGTCGGACCCGACGAAGATGTTGCCCGACTTGATGTCGCGGTGAATGAAGCCCTTGCTGTGAATGAAGTCGATGCCCGCGGCGAGCTGGCGCAGCAGCTTGAGCGTCTCGTCGGCGGTGAGGCCGCCCTTCTCGCGGAGCAGCGCGGCGAGGGTGGTGCCCTCGAGGTTCTTCATCACCATGTACGGGCGGCCCTGGTGCCGGCCGACGTCGTAGACGGGGACGATGTTGGGGTGGTCGAGCTTCGCGGTCATGCGCGCTTCGCGCTCGAAGCGCTCGACCACCTCGGTGTCGTTCACCAGCGAGGCGGCGAGCAGCTTCACCGCCACCTCGCGGTCGAGCTCCCGGTCGTGGGCGAGGTAGACGGTGCCCATGCCGCCTTCGCCCAGGCGCGCTTTGAGCAGGTACCGCCCCGAGAGCAGCTCGTCGATGCGCACCGTGTGCACCGACTGCTCGTCGCCTTCGCGGTGGGTGGCCTTCAGGCCCGCGCTCGCCGCGGGCTTGCCGCAGCGGCTGCAGAACTGGCTGTTGGGGTCGAGCGCCGCGCCGCAGTGAATGCACTTCAAGGCGGGCGGACTTTAGTACGAGGGGGGTATGGCCGCCTTGCTGTTGCTGCTCCTCGCCGCTGAGCCAGCGCTGATTCCCCGCGACGTGCTGCTGGGCAACCCCGAGCGCCTGCGCCCGCAGCTCAGCCCCGACGGTACGAAGCTGGCGTGGCTGCAGCCCGACCCTCGCAACGTGATGCAGGTCTGGGTGCGCACCCTGGGGCAGGCCGACGACGCGCCGGTGACCGAAGACCCGAAGCGCGGGCTGCGGGTCTTTCAGTGGGCCGAAGACAGCAAGACGCTGCTCTACCTGCAAGACCGCGACGGCGACGAGAACTTCCACCTCTACGCGGTCGACCTGGCGACGCGCGCGGCGCGCGACCTGACGCCGTACCCGAACGTGCGGGCGGGCATCGTCGACACGCTGCCCAAGCAGCCCGACACGGTGCTGGTGCAGCTCAACCTGCGCGACCGCAAGGCGTTCGACGTGCACCGCGTGTCGCTCAAGACGGGCAAGGTCGAGCTCGACACCCAGAACCCCGGCGACGTGACGCAGTGGGTGACCGACGCGAACATGCTGGTGCGCGCCGCGGTCGCCGCCACCCCCGAGGGCGGTCAAGAGGTGCGGGTGCGCGAGACCGCAAAGCTGCCGTGGAAGAGCCTGGTGCGCGTCGGCCCCGAAGAGTCGCTCGCGGTCTACGGCTTCACGCTCGACGGCAAGGGGCTGTTTCTCGCCACCAGCATCGGCACCGACACCCAGCGGGTGGTCGAGAAGAACCTGAAGGCCGGCAGCGAGCGGCTCTTGGCGAAGAGCGACACGTCTGACCCGCTGGGCGTCATCGTGCACCCCACCAGGCTCGAGCTGCACGGGGTGGCGTTCGACGTGGGAGGCCACGCCGAGTGGACGACGCTCGACAGCACGCTCAAGGCCGACCTGGCCGCGATTCGGCAGACCGCGAGCGGTGACCTCGACGTGGTGAGCCGCGACCTCGCCGACGCGCAGTGGGTGGTGGCGGCGACCGTCGACACCGGCCCGGTGCGCTACTACCGCTATGACCGCGTGGCGAAGAAGGCCGAGCTGCTCTTCTCGCACCAGCCGAAGCTCGAGGGCCTGCCGCTGGTCGAGATGAAGCCGGTGAGCTTCGCCGCGCGCGACGGGCTGGTGCTGAGCGGGTACTTCACCGCTCCCCCGCAGCCGAAGGGGCTGGTGCTGCTGGTGCACGGCGGGCCGTGGGGGCGCGACGGCTGGCGCTACAACGGTGAGGTGCAGCTGCTGGCGAACCGTGGCTACGCGGTGCTGCAGGTGAACTTTCGCGGCTCGACCGGCTACGGCAAGCGGCTGCTGAACGCGGGGAACAAGCAGTGGGGCCTCGCAATGCAGACCGACCTGCTCGACGCGGTCGACTGGGCGGCGACGCAGGGGGTCGACCCCAGGCGAGTGTGCATCATGGGGGGCAGCTACGGGGGCTATGCGGCGCTGGCGGGCGCGGCGTTCACGCCCGACGCGTTTCGCTGCGCGGTCGACCTGGTGGGCCCGTCGAACCTGGGCACGCTGCTGCGCTCGGTGCCTCCGTATTGGGCGGCGATGAAGGGGCAGTTCAGCCGGCGGGTGGGCGACCTCGACACCGACGCCGAGCTGCTGCGCAAGGCGAGCCCCCTGTTCGCGGCCGAGAGAATCAAGATTCCGTTGCTGATTGCCCAGGGCGCGAACGACCCGCGGGTGAGGCAGAGCGAGAGCGAGCAGGTGGTCGCCGCCCTCGAGAAGGCAGGGCTGCCGGTCACCTACGTGCTGTACCCCGACGAGGGGCACGGCCTGGCCCGCCCCGAGAACCGCACCGACTACTACGCGCGGGTCGAGCAGTTTCTCGCCGCGTCGCTGGGCGGGCGGGTCGAGCCGCTGCCTCCGCAAGGGCGGGTGCCGGGCAGCACCGGGGTGGTGAAGCAGGTGAAGGCGCGACCGGCTGCGCCTGCGGCCCCGAAAGCGCCCGCCGCGAAGTGACGTACACTTCGCGCCGCACCTCATGACCGACTTCAAGACTGCTTTCGATCTCATCGAGCGCCGGGTGGAAGACCGTTATGGAATTCCCGTGTCCATCAGCGACGTGCTCGACCCCAACACCGGCGACTTCGACGGCATGCGCATTCAGGTCGACTACAACCAGGACCTCGAGAGCGCGCTCTTCGTGCTGGTGCACCTGTTCGGGCACACCGTGCAGTGGAACCTGTCTGAGGAGTACCGGAAGCTCGGCACCGACGTCACCCCGGGCAAGAGCGACGCGATGATGGCGCGCATCTACGACTACGAGAAGAACGCCACCCGCTACTCGCTCAGGCTGATGCACGAGGCCGGGGTGCGCGACCTCGACCGGTGGGTCAGCGACTGGTGGAGCGCCGACTGGGAGTTCTTGAAGCACTTCTACCAGACGGGCGAGCGGCTCGACTTCAAGAGGCTGCTCAAGCCGAACCACGGCGAGCTGCTCACCGAGCTCGAGATTCCCGAGTTTCAGCCGACGCAGTGGGTTTCACGGTGGAGCTTTTGAGGACCCTCATCGTCGGCGACGTGCATGGCTGTCTGTCGGAGCTGGAAGACCTGCTGCACGAAGCCAGCTACTCGGCCACCGACCGGCTCATCTTCACCGGCGACCTGGTGGCCAAGGGCCCCGACTCGCAGGGCGTGGTGCAGCTGGCGCGCGAGAAGGGCGCGGTGGGCACGCTCGGCAACCACGACGCGCACGTGCTGCGCATCGGGCGCGGCAAAGAGGGCAAGAAGCACCACGAAGAGGTGGCGCGCACCTTGACCGACGCCGACTGGCGCTGGCTCGAGTCGATGCCGCTGGTGCTGCCGCTCGAAGACATGGGCGTGGTGGTGGTGCACGGCGGGCTGGTGCCGGGCGTGCCGTTCGACAAGCAAGACCGCGACACCGTCATCAACCTGCGCTCGTTCGACGCCAGCGGGAAGCCGAGCAAGCACATCGAGGGCGGCGTGCCGTGGGCGTCGCAGTGGCCCGGCCCGCTGCACGCCGTGTTCGGGCACGACGCGGTGCGGGGGCTGCAGCAGTACCCGTTCGCGACCGGCCTCGATACCGGGTGCGTCTACGGGCGCCGGCTGACGGCGATGCTCTTGCCCGAGCGCCGGCTCATCTCGGTGCCCGCACGCAAAGAGTGGGTCGACATCGACGACGTGTGAGTGGGCCGGCCACGAGATCGGGCAGGGTGAGCCACGTCGAACCCTGCCATCGCTCGCCGAAGGCTGAAGGGCAGATACTCCATCGTATCGGTGCGGACGCAGTGCTGCTTGAAGCATGGAGTGCGGGTTGCCCAGGCTTCGTTGGGGGTCAGCCTCTCAGGGTGAACCCGGCTCCGATAGGTGAACCCGCGCGTTTCCGTGCGTGCATTCAGGTCTGCCGTGCCGCTGACGTTTCCCTCTCACGCTGCTGCGGTGCTTCCCCTCTGCGGCAAGAAGACCGCGTGGCTGCCGCCCAGCGCGCTGGTCATCGGCAGCTGCGCGCCCGACTTCGCGTACCTGTGGGACAGCCACCGCACCAACTTCCACGTGTGGCCGTACTGCCTCGTGCTGTGCCTGCCGGTCGCGCTCGTCTTCTGGCTGCTCGCCGAGCTGCTGGTGCTGCCCACGCTGCGCCGCGCGCTGCCCGTCGTCGGCGGCGTCGAGCTGGGCCGCTTCTGCGCCACCCGCCCGCTGCGCAAAGACTTCACCGGCGCTCTCGCGGTCATCGCCGCGCTCTGCATCGGCATCGCCACCCACCTGCTGTGGGACGGCTGCACCCACTCGTACCGCTTCCCCGCCAACCTCTTCTACGGCCACATCGGCTGGGAGCTGAACGGCAAGCGCATCATGGCCGCGCAGGTGCTGCAGGCGCTCTCGTCGGTGGTCGGCGCCGGCATCGTCTTGCGCTGGGCGTTTCGCCACTACGCCGAGCTGCCTGCCTGCGCCGAGACCTCGCGGCTGCCGTTCGCGGTGTTCGTGCTGATGGCCGCCGTCGGCGTCGGCGGCTCGATGCTCGAGCTCGCCAGCCGGTGGACGCCGGCGATCGCCCAGTCGACCTACGGCGCCCCGTGGATGGTGTTCTGGGCCTTCACCCGCGGCGTGCTGCTCGGCCTGCTGGCGGCCAGCGTCGCCGAGCGCCTGGTGTCGCGCTTCACACGGCCATCAGCCAGGCCACCGCCGCCTTCGCCTGCTCGCTGAACGCGTCGAGCCGGCCGGTGCAGAGGTGGTCTGACTGTTGAACCACGAACAGCTGGTGCTTCGCCTTCAACCGCCCGAGCAGCGCGCGCAGGTTCTCGAGCTTTCCGTACTCGTCGGTGTCGGCGTGAATGAACGCCACCGGCTTCTCGAGCGCGGTGATGAACTCCATGTCGTACATGTCGACGGCCACGCCCACCGCCAGCACCTTGGTGATGCGCGTGTCGTCGAGCGCCAGGCGCAGGCAGGTGCGCGAGCCGAACGAGAACCCGCTCGCGTAGAGCGGCACGCCCGGCGTCTCTTTCTCGATGAAGTCGAGCGCGGCCCGCGCGTCGTCGACCTCGCCGCGCCCCTCGTCGTGCGCCCCGGTCGAGCGGCCCACGCCGCGAAAGTTGAAGCGCACGCACGACACCTGCGCGTCGCGCCAAGCCTGCGCGAGCCGGTAGGTGACGTGGTTGTGCATGGTGCCGCCGTGCAGCGGGTGCGGGTGGCAGACGATGGCCGCGGCGCGCGGATGCTCCACGGCCCAGTGCAGCGCCTCGAGTTTTCCGTGCGGCACGGGCAGGTCGACGAAAGACATGCCGCGCGTTTACTCGATGCCGGGCACCCTGAGCGAAGCGAAGTCGAAGGGGTGCCATCGGTCGCCGAAGGCTGAGGCGCAGAGACTCGTTCGTATTGGAGCCGGCGCTCTGCTGCTTGGTGCCTGGCGTATGCGGCGCTGCGCGTTCCAGCTGCGGCAGCACCGGTTCGACTTCGGCACGGCGTTCGCCGTGCCTTCGCTCAGGGTGAACGGCTAGGCCCTGGCCAGCTCGAGCTTGAACTCGCGCGCCATCTCGAAGAGCGCGTCGGCCGCGGGCAGGCCCAGCTCGTCGCGCCACGGCGCGTCTTCGAAGGTGAACACCTGGTGCAGCAGCGCGGCCAGCGCCTGGTCGCGCCCCTGCTCGACGCGCGCGCGGGCCGACGCGTCGAGCCGGGTGACGAAGTAGTGGTGCAGCTGAAACGACAGCGCGGCGTGGGCAATCTCGTCGCGGGCCACCATGCGCATGGTCGAGCGCACCTCGGGGTCAGCGGCGTGCACCGATTGGTAAAGGCCCACCAGCGCTCCGAAGGCCTCGCGCACGCAGCCCTCGGCGGCGTTGTCGGCGGCCACCTCTTCGAGCGTGCGCAGCGGCGGGGGCTTGAGGCGGGGGTCGGGCGGTACGGTGCCGCGCGCCCTGGCCAGCGCGCCGACCGCGTGGGCGTGAACCGTCTCTTCGCGCGCGGCGCGGCGCGCCTGCTCGACCAGCTCGAGCGGAGCGCCCAGGTCTTCCAGCTCGCTCGAGAGCTGCGCGAACGCGGTGATGCTCGCCGCCTCGAAGTGCGCCATGCGGGCGAGGTAACCGCCGGCGCCGTGCAGGTGCGAAAAGTCGGTCGGCACGATGCCAGCCGGGTGGCGGCCGTCGCAGAGGGTGGGCAGGTGATCAGGCTCGAGCGCCACCGGAGTCGCAGGCTCGCCCGAGGCGTCGGCGGCGACGCGCATCAAGATTCGCCGAAAGACTGCCTCGAGCTCAGTCGACGACATCGGGGGCCGGCCAGAGCAACGCCCAGGCCAGCTGCCGATCTTCGTGGGAACGCGGGTCTGCGTTTTTGAGGCTGCACGAAAATCTGACGACTGCGGCGCGCGGCGCGCAGGGCGAAGCGCTCCTACATGCGCTTCACGGGCCCGAGGTCAGCACCGGCAGCGAGCTCACCTCGAAGAACAGCTCGGGGTTCACGTTCGCGCCGGCGCCGTTCGGGTCGCAGTACGTCCAGCTCACGCCCTGGTCGAGGCTGAAGCGGTACACGTACCGGTAGCTTCCTGCCGCCGGCAGGGTGAGCTGCGCCTGGTACTCGTCGTCGTTCACCACCTGCACGTTGAAGGTCGCGTCGGTGAACACCCAGCCGCCCTGGTACTGCGGGTTCGACGCAGGGGGCCCGAAGCCGAGCTGCGCGCGAATCAGCGGGTCCGCTCCGCCGTCGCCGACCGGGGTCTGCGAGCTCTCGTAGATGCGCCCGTACACCGCCACCGACAGCGAGCCCGGCGCCCCGCTCAACGAAGGGGGGAACTGCACGTTGCAGAAGTCGGCCTCGAGCCCGTTGTTGCTCTCGTTCATCACCTGGCACGCGCACGCGTAGGCGGTCGCCGCCGAGTTGCGCGGCGCGGGCGTGGCGGTGGTGAGCTCTCTCGAGTTGTCACCCTGGTCGTCGCAGCCCGCGCGCCCGCGGAACAGCGCGGTCACGTTGCTCGGCGCCGGGGACGCCGCGGTCTCGGAGCAGCTGACCCCCGAGCCGTAGCCGACCAGGTCGAGCACGTTCGCCGCGGTGCAGCTGGCGATGGCGGTGGTGCCGTTCACCAGCGCCACCTTGCCCGCGGTGGCCGACATCGCCACCTGGGTGGGGTTGGTGAAGTCGGCCGGCGGCACTGCGGCCAGGCCCAGGCCGGTGCTGGCCACCACCAGGAAGTAGCCGCCCGCCGGCACGGTGGCCGCGGGCAGCACCATCACGCCCGAGGCCTGAAAGGCGCCGCCCGCGCTGGCGTACTGCAGCGACAGGCCGGCCAGGCTCACCGGCGAGAAGCCGCGGTTGTGCAGCTCGATGAAGTCACTGCTGAAGGTCGCGGTCGCGCTGCCGCCGCCGCCGTACACCTGGCTGATGACCATCGAGCCCTCGCACGCCGCGGGGCTCTGCAGGGCGAAGCCGTCGGCCATGGTGAACGGCACCAGCGGGCCGCCCGCAGCCGAGAGCGCCGCGCCGGTGACGCGAATTCGGTACGTGCGCCGCAGCATCATGCCGGGCGTGGTGACGAAGGTGGCCACCGTGTTGCCCGAGGTCATCGTCGGCCCGGTGCCGGCGATGCAGGTGGCGAAGTTGTCGAGCGAGACCTGCACGCTGCCGGTGCATGCCCCTTCGGCGCCCTGCAGGCTCAGCGACGCGGGGCTCATCGCTGCGCTGAAGGTGACCGAGAAGCCCGCCGCGCTCACCGTGGCCACCGGCTGCGCCAGGTTCGCGGGGCTGGTGGAGACCACCGTCGGCTGCACCACGCAGGTGCCGCTGGCGCTGCAGGCGGTGCCGCCGCTCTGGCTGCAGGTGGTGCCCACGGTCGCGGGCGGGTGGCTGCCCACGCCCATCGAGCAGACCTCTTGCGTGCACTGCAGGCTGTCGTCGGCGGGAACATCGCTGTCGAGGTTGGCGACCACCACGCCGCCGTCACCGTCGCACTGGTTCTCGAGGCAGTCGTTCGCGGTCTGGGTCGAGGTCGGCACGCCGGCACCGGCGTAGGTGATGACGCACGCGTTGCTGGTGCAGGTGCGCGAGACGCAGTCGTTGCTCACGCCGCACTGCGGGCTCGCGTTGCACTGCACGCACGTGCCGGCGTCGCTGCACACCCCGCCGCCGCAGGTGGTGTCGACGGGCCTGGGGTTGTGCTGCGGCGAGCCGTTGCTGCACGCCTCAGAGGTGCACGCGTTCGGCTCGTCGGCGGGCACGTCGAGGTCGTTGATGACGGTGGTGGTGCCGCCGTCTCCTTCGCACGTCGCGGTGTGGCAGTCGCCCGAGGTCTGCGCCATCAGCGGAGTGCCGCCCGTCGCGCTCTGCACCCCGCAGGCGTTCATCGCGCACGTGTAGCTCTTGCACTCGGTGTCGGTGCCGCACTGCGCGGGGCGGTTGCACGCCACGCAGCTGCCGAACGCGTCGCACACCGTGCCACCGGTCTGGCTGCAGGCGGTGTCGACCGGCAGGGGAGCATGAAGCGGAGTGCCGTTCATGCACTGCTCGGTGGTGCACTGCGCGCCGTCGTCGGCGGGCAGGTCGCTGTCGAAGGTCACCACCACCGTGCCGCCGTCTCCATCGCACTGGGTGCGCTTGCAGTCGCCCGGGGTCTGTACGAGCAGCGCGATGCCGGCGTCGGTCGCCGCCCTGCCGCACGCGCCCGCGACGCAGGTTCGCACCGAGCACTCGCTGTCGGCGCCGGTGCACTGGCTGGCGCTGTTGCACTCGACGCACTGGCTGGTGGCGTTGCACACGCCTCCGGGGCACAGGCTGTTGAGCATCGCGGGCGGGTGCGCCGGAGTGCCCGCCGTGCAGGTCTCGCGGGTGCACGGGTTGTTGTCGTCGGTGGGCAGGTCGAGGTCTTGCACCACGTGCATGACGCCGCCGTCGCCGTCGCACACCGCGGTGCGGCAGTCGCCGGTGGTCTGCGCGCTGAGCAGCAGGCCCGCGTCGGCGTTGGCGAAGCCGCACGCGTTGCCGATGCAGGTGCGCACCTGGCACGCCGTGTCGGCGCCCGGACAGCTCGAAGCGCCGGTGCACTCACCTGCGTCGACCACCATGCCGCCGCCCGCGGTGCCGCCGCCCGCGGTGCCGCCGCCCGCGACGCCGCCGCCCGCGACGCCACCGCCCGCGACGCCGCCGCCTGCGACGCCGCCGCCCGCGACGCCGCCGCCCGCGACGCCGCCACCTGCGACGCCGCCACCTGCGACGCCGCCGCCTGCGACACCGCCACCTGCGACGCCACCACCTGCGACGCCACCGCCCGCAGCGCCACCGCCTGCACCTCCGGCGTCGGCGCCGCCGGCCATGCCGCCGTCCCAACCCGGGTCGGTGCCACAGCGGCAGCCGGAGATGCTGGTGAGGAAGACGACGACGACCAGACTCGAACGCAGCATGCGCGGACCTCCGGAGGGCCGCGCGAACTTAGCAGCTACGCTCGAATCTTCTCGCGCAGCACCTTGGCGCGCTGCTGCATCTCGGGGTCGGTAGACGTCATCTCGATCGACCGCAGGCGCTGCTCGAGGCTGCGCGGCAGCTTCTGGCCGGCGAGCTTGCCCTCTTGCTGCAGGCCCTCGAGGCGGCCCAGCGCCTTGTCGGCGATGCGCTCGCGCGGGTGGTCGAGCAGCGAGTCGAGGAAGTAGGCGTCTTCGGGCAGCTCGGGGTACTGCTCGAGGTACTCGATGACGCCCTGCACCCAGGCCTTGCGGTCGGGCAGCTCGCGCAGCTTCATCATCGCTTCCTTCTGCACCTTGCGCTTGCCCTCGGGGTCGAAGGTCTTCTCGAGCCCCTCGGGGAGCACGCCGCCGGTGAAGAGCGCGTCGGCCGCCTGCTTGTACTTCTCGTACGAGGCGCTCTTCTCGAGCTTCTGCTGCGCAGGGTCGTCCTGGCGCGAGTGGTACTTCGACTTGCCGCGCTGGGCGTCGATTTCCCTCCAGCTCTTGTTGCGTTTGCCCGAGATGCCGCTGCCGTCATCGTCGCGGTCTTTGCCCGCCATGAATCACTCCATTCCAGAGAGACTGAAGCCCGGTCTCGACGCGCTCACCGAGCTCCTGCGATTGCCCGGCGTCGAGCGGCTCATCTTCGTCGGTCGCGGCCTGAAATACCGCCTCGTGCGCCCAGGCCGACAGCGCAGCAGGCACCTCGACCTTCGCCTGGGTCATCGTCACCCGGCCCAGCTCGTGGGGCGCGCCCAGCTCGAGCACCGCGAACAGCTCGAAGAGAATCTGCCGGGCCGCCGAATAGACCTGGTCTGACGCGCCGGCCTCGTCGAGCCAGGTGATGAGGGCGTCGCCGCGGTTGTCGAACGCGTGCTCGAGCCGGGTGCGCTCGGCCGGCAGGCAGCTCTCGAGGTAGCCGAACGCGCCGTCGAGCCACTCGGCGGTGGGCCCCTCTTTGGGGAACTTGGGGGGCGGCGGCGGCGGCCTGGGCTTCTTGGGGCGCCCGGCCTTCTCGGGCGGGGCCTTGAGGTCGACCCGCTCGCCGCTCAAGAGCAGGTCCCACAGGCCGAACAGGTTGCCGTACAGCGCCGGAGCATCGTCACGGTCACTGAAGCGCGGCTCGTCTTCGAACAGCGCCGAGATGACCACGCTGGCCGGCACGTCGTCTTTCTGCGCCTTCAAGAACGCCTCGGCCACCGACTCGGCGTCGGCGAGCGAGCCGGCGCGCTCGAGCAGGGTGTCGAGGCGGGCGCGGCCCTCGAAGCGGCGGTTCACGGGTTGCGACATGAGACCCCAATAGCCAAAGCGCTGGCGCTTGACACCGCCATCCGCAAAAACGGAGATTCATCCGCCCCGACGCCATGACCATGAGAGCCGCCCGAGAGCACAGCACCAAGAGGGCGCCCCAGCGCTCGGTAGAGGTCGCCAGCGACCAGGCGTCTCCCGACCTGGCGCCCATCGTCGGCGACAACCTGCGAAGGCTGCGCAACAAGGCCGGCCTGTCGCTCGAGAAGCTGTCGAAGGCGAGCGGGGTCAGCCGGGCGATGCTGGGGCAGGTCGAGCTCGGTCAGTCGGCGCCCACCATCAACGTGCTGTGGAAGATTTCGCGCGCGCTGGGGGTGCCGTTCTCGGCGCTGATCAGCCAGCCGGCGGCCACCGGCATCACCGTGCTCAAGGCGACCCAGGCGAAGCGGCTCACCTCGCACGACGGCACCTTCCAGTCGCGCGCGCTGTTCCCCTTCGGGGCTCCGCGCAAGGTCGAGTTCTACGAGCTGCGGCTGGCGCGAGGCGGGGTGGAAGAGGCGCACCCGCACCCGCCCGGCACCAGCGAGAACCTCATCGTCGCCAAGGGGCAGGTCGAAATCGACGTGGCGGGTGAGGTGCACCCGCTCGACACCGGCGACGCCATCGTCTTCGAAGCCGACAAGCCGCACGCGTACAAGAACCGCGGCCGCGAAGACGCGGTGATGTACCTGGTGATGACCTACGCGGAAGAGATCGGCGGTTAGCTCCACCGTGCTGAGCACCCTCAAAGCCGACGTCGCCGCGGCGCTGCAGAACGACCCGGCGGCGCGCAGCCGGGCCGAGGTGCTGCTCACCTACCCCGGCCTGCACGCGCTGATGCTGCACCGGGTGGCCCACGGCTTCTGGAAGCGGCGGCTGCACCTGATGGCCCGCACCCTCTCGCACCAGGCGCGCTTTCTCACCGGGGTCGAGATTCACCCGGGCGCGGAAATCGCCGACGGGGTGTTCATCGACCACGGCATGGGCGTGGTCATCGGCGAGACCGCGGTCATCGAGGCCGGCTGTATCTTGTACAAGGGAGTCGTGCTCGGGGGCACCACCCTCGAGCGGCGGGTGCGTCACCCGCACCTGGGCAAGAACGTCATCGTCGGCTCCAACGCGTGCGTGCTGGGCGCCATCACCGTGGGCGACAACGCGCGCATCGGCTCGGGCAGCGTGGTCATCTCCGACGTGCCCCCCGGCGCGACGGTGGTGGGCGTGCCGGGCCGCATCGTGAAGGCCAAGGGCCCGGTCGACGTGCTCGACCACGCCGCGCTGCCCGACCCGGTGGCCGACGTGCTCCGCTCGCTCGCCCACCAGCAGGAGATGCTGGTCGAGCGGCTGGCCACCCTCGAGCGTAAGTACCGGAACGTCGACGAGGCCGAGAGCCTGGAAGCCCGGGAAGATGATCCGCGCCAGCGGGCCGGCCGCATCTTCTGAATGGCGGCCTCCCAGAGGGGCACCCATGCTGTGCGATGCGCCTGAGGCTGGACACCAGTGGTACCGCGGCGTTAAGGCCGCCCGCGGTCATGGGAGTGAACGTCTCGGTGCCTGACGCCAGAGCTGATCTGCTCACCCGGGCCCGGTCGGGAGACACTGCCGCCTTTCGAGAGCTCTACGCCCAGCACCACCGGCAGGTGGCCTCGCAGCTGGCCTTTCTGGTGCCGCGGTCGGACCTCGAAGACGTGCTGCAAGACGTGTTCGTCGAGGTGTACCGCTCGCTCAAGCGCTTCGAAGGCCGCTCGGCGTTCACCACCTGGCTGTACCGGCTGACGGTGCACGTGGCGATGAAGTCGCGCCGCAAGCACACCCGCTCGCGCCTCGACATCGTCGAAGAGCTGCCCGAGACGGTCGACCCGTCGGCGGGCCCCGACGAGGTGACGCTCTCGGCCGAGCGCCAGGTGCGCGTCGAAGAGCTGCTGCAGAAGCTCTCGCCCAAGAAGCGCGCGGTGCTGGTGATGCACGACCTGCGCGGCATGGAGGCGCAGCGCATCGCCGAGATTCTCGACACCAACATCCTCACCGTGCGCACCCGGTTGTTCTATGCGCGCCGCGAGCTCGAGGCGTTGGCGGCCAACGACCCGGCGCTGGCCGAGTTCTTCGGCGAAGAGGCGGGCAAGTGAGCGCGCACCTGACGCCAGAGCAGCTCGAGGCGCCAGGTGTCGACGCGTCGTCACACCTGCAGGGCTGCGCCGAGTGCCGTGCCGGCGTGCGGCGCGCGCAGGGGCGGCAGAAGCTGCTGAAGGGCCTGAAGGCCCACACCCTCGCCGACGTGGCGTTCTCGCGCGTCGAGGCACGGCTGATGGAGCACGTGCGCGAGAACCCTCCCGGCCCGCGCTTCACCTTCGGGCGGCTGGCGGCGTTCGCGGCGCTGGCGATGGTGGCGGCGCTGTTCGCCGTCACCACGGTGCGGCCGCTGTTCGACGGCAAGGGTGCGGCGGCCCCGGTCGCGGCGTTTCAACCGATGACGGTGATGTTCGCGGCGAAGGTGCCCGGCGTGAAGGCGGGCGACGTGCTCAATCGCGGCGCGGTGGTGGCGGCGGCGGGTGGCAGGGTCGAGCTCAGCACCGCCGACGGCCTGCAGCTGCGCGTGAGCGGTGGAGCCCAGTTCACCCTCGCCCCGAACGAGCAGGCGACGGTGGCGGTGAACCACGGCACGCTCGGCGTCGACGCGCGCATGGGCACCTGGGTGGTGGCGTACGGCAACACCTGGGTGCGCATCTCTGACGCGCAGCTCGACTTCGCCCCCGACGCGCTGTCGCTGTACCGCGGCACCGCGGTGCTCGCCGACAACGCCTCGTTCGAGAACGCCAAGACGGTGAGCGCGCCGGCGCGGGTCAGCCTGCCGGCGGGCCGGGTGGGCTCGCTCGACGGCAAGGTGAGCGTGATGCGCAAGGGCTCGCCGCCGCCCTGGGCGAAGCTCGAGCTCGACCTCGACGCGCAAGACGTCGAGCTCGACGGGCAGAGCGTGGGCGCTGCTCCGCTGTCGCTGCTCGCCCTGCCCGGAGCGCACCACCTGCGCGCGCGGGTGGGCGACGAGTGGCGTGAGACCGACGTCGACCTGCACATGGGCGCCCCCGGGGTGGTGAGCTTCCCCGAGAAGGTGACCGTCGCGCCGCTGCTGCCCGCGGTGAAGACCGGGCCGGTGGTCGAGGCCGACCCGGCGGCCATCGCGGCCGCGGTGAAGGCCCAGCTGCCCAAGCTGCGGGTGTGCCACGAGAAGTGGCTCAAGGTGAACGAGTCGGCCCGCGGCAAGGTGCTGATGAGCGTGACGGTGTCGCCCAGGGGCAAGGTCACCCGCGCCACCTTCGCCGCCGATGAGGGCGTGCCCGAGGCCGTCAACGAGTGCCTGGGTCGCGCCGTGCGGCAGATGAAGCTGCCTGCCTCGAGCGAAGAGGTCGACCTCGAGATTCCCGTGCTGCTCGGCGCCCAGTAGGCGGCGAGGCCGGGCAGGGTGAGCGGAGTCGAACCCTGCTGTCGCTCGCCGAAGGCTGTGCCGCACATACTCCCTCGTAGGGGTGCGCTCGCTCTGCTGCTTGAAGCATGGAGTTCGCGGAGCGGGTGCCTTCGACCTGAGTGCACCCATTCGACTTCCGCCGCTTCGCGGCTCCGCTCAGGGTGCGCGGCTCATCCGCCCGCGAGAATCTTCTTCGCGTCGACGGTGCTGGTGAACGGCTCTTCGCCGTCGGCCCAGGGAATCGACTTGAGCGCGCGCTCGCGGCGGGTGGGGTTGTTCTGCGAGTCGTTGGGCAGCGCTTCGATGGCCTTGCGCAGGGTGGCGTAATCGGCGTGGTCGCGCCCGGGGGTGTCGAGGCGCTGCTTCAGCTCGCCCAGCAGCGTGGCGTCGCGCATCAGCAGCGGGTACTGGTCGGCGCGGCCGAGCAGCGCCTGCTCGACCACCGCCACCGAGTCGTTGCACACCCCGGTGACCCCGTAGCCGTCGGCGTAGAGGCCGAGCGCCCTGGCCGAGGTGTTGATGACGTCGCTGAGCGTGCCGGCGAGCCGCACCGCCTTCAGCGTCGTCTCCATCGAGCTCGGCGTGGGTGATGCGCCCCAGCCACTTCGGTTCGGCCGAGCCGCCCTTGGCGAAGAAGCCGGTGCCGTCGGTGCCCTGAAAGTAGCGCAGCTCGGCGTCGAGCCTGGGCCCCTGGGTCTGAGGCCCCGAGGTGAGGGTGACGATCATCTCGGAGTGGGCCGCGGGCACCACCGCCTCGTGGCCCAGCCCGTCGCGCACCCCGGTGCGCAGCATCAGCGGCGCCGGCACGTCGAGCCACTGCACCGGGCTCGCGCCCGGCACCTGCGTCTTCAGGTTGGCGAAGTTCGCCGCGCGCTGCTCGAAGGTCACCTTCACCTGGTGGCCGTCGGCCTTCAGCGCCGCGAGCAGCCCGTCGAGCCGCGTGTACGCGTGGCCGCGGTAGGTCACCGAGAACTTCTCGCCGTCGGCCGCGCTCGCGTTGCGCGACAGCCGGTCGAACGTCTCGGCCAGCACCTGGTTCTGCTTCACCTGCGCCTCGGGCAGGGTGCCGGGCAGCGAGCCGTAGAACAGACCCGGCGCCACCTGCTTGGGCTGCGGCGCGCTGCGCGGCAGGTCGAGCGCCGCGATGCCGGCGAGGTCGAACCCGTGCTGCGGCAGGTGCAGCACCGGCGCTGCCTTGGGCTTCAGCTTCCCTTCTTCATAGGCGGCGTTGCTGCCGAGCACGCCGAGCGACATCTGCCGGGGCGTGACCTCGAGCGCGCGCGTCGCCCCCGAGGGGTTGGAGAGCAGCGCGGCCCGTTCTTCCGGCGACACGTCGATGCCGGTGCGGGTCTTCACTTCGTCGAGCAGGTGGTGCACCGCCGCCTGACCTTCGGGGCTGGTGCCGAGCTTCGCCAGCACGTCGGGCAGCGCGACCGCGCCGGGGTAGCGACCGGGGACCAGCTCGTACGGCCCGTGGCCCGCCTTCTTGAGCGCCGCGCCCAGCACCTCGTCGACCTTCACCTCGCTGCGGTGGCGCTCGGCGTCGGGAGAAACCGCGACCGGCGCGGCCTCGGCGGCGGGCGCGACGGGCGCCGCCGGAGCTTGCGACCGGGCTGCGGGAACCTCGCGCACTGCCTTCTCTCCCCGGGTCTTCATGGTGGGCGCGTTGTAGCCGCTCTCTTTGTCGCTTGCTCGCCGCGGCGCGCGCAGTGCGCAAGAGGCTGCGCAGCCGGCGGCGAATCGGAGCCGGGCGCGAGCCCTTCCGCGGGCATGCGCGGTGAATCGTCAGCGCGACATGTACTGCGCGCCTTGTCGAAGTGAACGGTTGGGTCGGGCCCAGACGTGCGCCGTGTGTGGCGCGCGAATGACTGCCCGGGCGAACCGGGAGCTCGAAGCCGAGCTCGCTCACGTCGTCTGGGTGCTCGACGAGCTGCCCCGGTGGGAGCCCCAGGGGGTCTCGGCCGCGTCGCGCTCGCTGCTCGCGGCGCGGTACCGCCAGCACGAGCGCATTCTGCGCAGCGCGCTGTTGGAGCGGGTCGAGCCTGCTCCGCTGCCCTTTGTCTCGGCTCGAAGGGGTGAGGGCCGGGGTGAGGGGAAGACCGCGCCTCCGCCTCCTCCGGCTCCGAAGACCGAGGCGGCTCCGTCGCCTCCGCCTGTCGTGCAGAAGAAGGAGGTCACTCCTCCTCCTGCGGTTCGCACCTCTCCCCCTCACCCCGGCCCTCTCCCCCTCCAGGGGAGAGGGAGTGCGTCGGTCGATGACCGGGTGGTCGCGCAGGCCTCGCGGTGGCACGAGCTCTGGAAGCCGTTTCTCAACGAGAGCGTGGGCTGGTTCATCGGCGGCTTCTTGATTCTCGTCGGCACGCTGTACTGGGTCGCCGACGCGTGGGAGTCGATGTCGGGGCTCAGCCGCTCGTTCACCGTCTTCGGTGGCGCCGCCGCGTGGACCCTGGGCTTCGCCGCCTGGGCGCGCTTTCTCTCTCGCAAGGGCACCACCCGCGCCGCCAGCGGCGTGCTCGCGCTCATCGCCGCGGCGGTCGCGCCGCTGCCGCCCATTGCCCTGGGCCCCATCGCCGCCCAGGCTCCGCTGCTCTTCGCGCCTGCGCTCGCCCTGTGGTGCGCGTTCACCTTCTTTCTCTCCCGCCAGGTGGCGCGGCAGCACCACGGCGGCACGTGGGTGGCCGCGCAGGCAGTGCTGACCACCGCGGTGATGGGCCTCGCCCCCCTCTTCGTGGGCCACCCCGCGGCCGTCTGGCTCACCGCGCTGCCGCTCGGCGCGTTCATCGCCTCGGCCCGCCGCGGGCCGGGCAGGGCCACCGCCTTCGCGCTGCCCGCCGGGCTCTACCTGCTCGGCCTCTTCGCGCTGCGCCTGCACGTCACCCTGTACCCTGCGCTGGGCACCTGGGCCCCGTTCGCCGCCGCCGCGCTCTACGGGGCGCTGCACCTGCGCCGCGCGCAGAAGCCCGACGCGGTCACCATCGGCGCCGTCTCGATTCAGCTCGCGCTGCTCGGGCTCAGCGCCTTCGGTGACGGGCCGGCGCTGTTCGTCAGCAGCGCGCTGCTCTGCGCCACCGCGCTCAGGCTGCTTCCCGGCAGCCCGCGCTGGCTCTACCCCGCCTACGCCGGCGCGTACTTCGCCTTTCAGACGTGCGGGCAGCTGGTGCCCGGGCCGCTCAAGCAGCTGCTCGGCCAGCTGCGCGCCGCGCTCGGCTACCAGGCCTCGCAGCCGCTGCCGGCCGCCTACGACGCGGTCTACGCCGCGGTGTTCGTGGTCGCGGGCGGGCTCTTCGCCGTGCTGCGGCTGCGCGAGAGGCCGAAGCTCCGCGCCGCGCTGCTCACCGCTACCGCCTGGGCGGCCGCGCTGGTGGGCGCGATCGGCCTCGGGTCGGTCGCGCGCGACCCGCGCCCCGCGCTGTGGAGCGCCCCCGCCGTGGCGCTGCTCTGCCTCGCGCTGGGCGTGGCCTTCTCACGCCGCGCGCTCAGCTGGGTGGGAGCGGCGCTCTCGGTCGCCTCGGCCCTCGCGGTGCTCGCCGCGAGCGGCGCCGCCGCCGGCGGAGCGGTCGTCGGCGCGCTCGCGCTCGGCCTCGCGCTGGTCTCGGTGCCGCTGTTCGACGGCCACCGCCAGCCGTTCTCGGCCGCGTCGGGCGCGCTGGTGCTGCTCGCGGTCGGCTCGGCCTTCGCCGCGCCCCACGGCGTGGCGGGCGTGGTGGCCCTCGCGCTGGCGAGCGCCGCCGCGCTGCTGGTGGCGCGCAACCTGGGCTCGCCGGCGTTGCTGTCGCTCGCCTTCTTCGTGCCCGCCGCCCTGGCGCCCCGGCTCGCGTGGCTCTTCGACCCGGCGCTCGTCGCGCTGGCCGTGGCGCTGTCGGGCCTGGCGCTCGCGCTGCTGTCGCGCACCCGCGTGGGTCGCCACCCCGCGGCGGCCGGCTGGGTGTCTGCCGCCGCCGCGCCGCTGCTCGCCCTGGGCGGCCCGTGGCTCGGCCTCACCCTGCTGGTCTCGGCGCTGGCGCTGCTCGCCGGCCGCCGGGCGTGGGCGGCTCACGCGCTGGGCCTGGCCTTCGTCTGCGCCGCGCTGCTGCCGCTGGGCGGCGATGCGCCCCTGCCGTTCATGACCCGCTCGCTCGCCGGTGCGCTCGCGGTCGCGGCCTCCGCCGGGGCATCGGTGGTCTCGGCGGTGCGCGGGCGCACCTGGCGCGCCGCGCTGGTGGCCTCGCTGGCGCTGCTGTTGGCCTTGAGCTGCGGCGCCGGGCAGACCGCGCTGCTGCTCGCCGCGGTGACCGCGCTCGCCGGCATGCGCGCGCTGCTGCCGGCGGTCGGCATTCCGCTCGCGGCGGCGCTGGGCGCGGGGGCCTTCTTCTTCAACCCGCTGGCGCTGGTCGGCGTCGCGCTGGGCTGTTCGGCGCTGGCGCTGCTCGAAGAGTGGGACTTCGCGTGGCACCACCTGCTGGGTGAGAAGGGCAGCGCGTGGGCCGCCAGCCTCTCGGCGCTGGCGCTCGCTCCGGTGGCGCTCGGCATGACGGCCTTCACCGCTCCGGCGCTGCTGGTGCCGGTCTCGGTGGCGCTCTCGCTCGCGGTGCTGGGGTGGGCTCGCGCCACGCGCTGGCCGCTGTTCGCGGCGGTGCTGCCGGGGCTGCTGCTGGCTCCGCAGCTGCTCGCGGCGGGCCCGCTGCACCGGTGGCTCGCGGTGCTGGCCGTCGCGGCGCTGAGCCGCGCCCTGCAGCGCTCGGCGGCGGTGCGCCGCGCCACCGGCGTCGCGCACCCCAGGTCGATGGAGGCCGCGCTGGCCGTGGGCCTGGGGCTCGCCGGCGTGGGCCTGGGCCTGAGCGGCCACGTCGACCTCTTGCCGTTCGCGGTGGGCATGCTGCTGGTGGCCTGCGACCCGGCGGCGTGGCGCGTGGTGGCGGCGACCGGCTTCGCGCTGGCGGTGCCGGGCCTGGCCCCGGTCGCGGCGGTGGCGCTGGTGGCGCTCGCCTTCGCGGCGCGGCACTCGCCTCGCGCCGCGCGGTGGGTGCTGGGTGACGAGCACCGCGGGTGGACGGTGGCCTCGGCGGCGCTCTGCGCGGTGGCCTGCGCGGCGTACGCCGCCGCGCTGCAGCCCGCCGACCTCTCGCCGTGGCTGCTGCTCGCCGGGTGTCTCGCCGCGGCGGCGGTGCTGCTCGGCTTCCGCTGGCTGCTGACCCTCGCGGTGGTGGTGCTGCCGTTGGCCGAGCTGCTCGGCAGAGAGCCAGGCGCGCCGAGCCAGCGCGCGATGCTGGCAGTGCTCGCGGTTGCTGCGCTCGCAGCGCTGTCGCGGCTGCCCGCGGTCTCGGCGGCGCTGCTGCGGCGCTGCGCCCGGCTGGGCAGCGCGTTCGACGGCCCGCTCGCGACGCCGCTGTGGCTGGGCGCGGCGGTGGCCCTCGGCGCAGGTCTGCTCTTCGGCGCCGCGCCGGCCTCGCTGCTGCTGTCGGGCGCGGCGCTGCTGCTCGTCACCGGCGTCGCCTGGCAGGCCGGGGTGGCCATCGCGCTGGCCGTCGCGGTGCAGGCGCTGCGGCTGCCGCATGAGCTCGCCTCGTCGGCGTTGGCGGTGAGCGCGCTCGCCCTGGCGGCAGCCGGCGTCTGGGTGGAAAAGCGGCACGCCGTCGGCCGGCTCTGGCACCACGCGGGCTGGCTGGCCGCGCTGGTCGCGCTGCCGCTGATGCCGGGCCTCGACGCGCCGGGCACCCTGGTGACGCTGGTCGCCGCGGCGGGCTGCGCCTGGTGCCTCGCGCTGCGCCGGCCGCACCACCAGTGGCTGGGCTGGGTGGCCACCCTGGTGGTGGCGCACGGGGCCCTGTTCTACGCGGGCCTGCGGCTGGGCCACGGGCAGCCGCACGCGCTGATTCTCCCCTGGTGCGCGCTGGCGAGCGTGGCGGTGGGCGCGGTGGCGCTCGGGCTGCGCAGCTCGACCCAGCGCCGCGGCGTCGGGCTGGCGGCGGTGGCGCTGGGCCTCACCGAGCTGCTCGCCGGCACGGTGGCGCTCGACGGCGTGCAGGCGCGTGAGGCGGTGGTGGCCGGCTTCGTGGCGGCGCTCGCGGTGGTGACGCTGGTGCGCCGCGCGCTCGATGAAGACGACGCGGTCGCCGCGGGGCTCGCCCAGGCGGCGGTGGCGGTCGGCTTCGTCGCGGTGCGCTGGCTCGGCTTCGAGCGGGCCCCTGACGCGACGGCGGCGTTCGCGGCGCTCACTCTCGGCGCCGTGCTCGGCGGCCTGCGCCGGCTGCTGCCCGAGCGGGTGGCGCGCGCGGCGGCGCTTGGCGCGTGGCTGTGGCCGCTGGCGGGCCTGCTCGCGGCGGTCGGCTCGGCGCCCTGGGTGGGGTGCGGGCTCTTGCTCGCCCAGTCGTTGCACTTCGCGGTGCTGGGCCGCGGTGCCCGGCGCTTCGCCGTGCTGGCGGCCGCGGCGTTCAACGGGGCGGTGGCCCTCGCGTGGAGCACCGCCGGGCTGCACCACCCGCACTACCTGCTCATCGCGGCCGGCGCGTCGGCGCTGGTGCTGCTGCGGGTCTTCGCGGGCACGCTCGAGCCCGTCACCCGCCGGCGCGCCCGCGCGTGCGCGGTGGCGCTGGTCTACGCCGCCGCCGCGTTCGAGCCGCTCGCCATGCCGACCCCGTGGGCGCTGTGGGTCTGCGCGGTGGTCTGCGTGCTCGGGGTGGCGCTGGGCATCGCGCTGCGCGTGCGCAGCTACGTGTTCCTCGGCACCGCGTTCTTGCTCACCACGGTGGTGGCGAGCCTCACCCGCTTCGGCATTCAAGAGCCCCGCGTCGGCGCCCTGCTGCTCTCGGGCCTGGGCCTGCTCATCGTCGGCTTCATGGTGCTGGTCACCACCCGCCGCAGCGAGCTGCTGCAGCAGTACCAGCGCGCGCGCAGCATGCTGGCGCAGTGGCAGGGGTGAGCCTTTCTCGCGGGCTGTGAGAGCGCGAGTCACCTGCAGTCGACACTTTTTGCCGCGGCGTGCAGCGGCGGCGATTTGTTCGCAACGTCGGCGGTGCCGCTTCAGAGAACCACCTCGAGGAGACGAATCATGAGTGGAGTGAAGCTGCAGTTCGGAGCGCAGAGAGAGTTTCAGACCCGGTCGGCCGACGTCGCGGCCGCGGCCCGGCCGCTCGACAGCGACGGCAACGGCGTGCTCACCCTCGACGAGGTGAAGGCGGGAGCTCCCGAGCAGCAGCGCGAGGTCTTTCGCGCGCTGTCGGGCGAGTTCCTCGAGCGGTTGAACGCGTGGCACGCGGCGCCGCTGCCGAAGCGGCTGCTCGGCCTGTTCCACGACCCCGACCGCAAAGCGTTTCTCGAGCTGGCCCAGCGGGCCAACGACGTGGGGCGGCTGCCCGAGGTGAAGCAGCGCATCACCACCGGCAGCGTGGTGTCGGTCGGCTACCACGACTGGTCGAAAGACCCGGTCGCGGGCTGAGCCGGTTCGGGTAATCTGAAGCGCGTGCGTCGGGGGGCGGCTCTCATCTGGCTGGTGTCGGCGAGCGCGCTCGCGCAGCGCGGCGCCTTCAGCGAGCTGCCCGTCGTCGCGCCGCGGGCGAGCTTGAGCCGCGAGGTGCTGGTCGACCCCGAGCAGGGCCGCGTGTTCGCGCTGACTCCCGACCACGCGCTGGTCGCGCGCTCGCTCGAGACCGGGAAGCGCCTGTGGAGCGAGCCGGCGGCCGACAACGAGCAGCTGCATGCGCCGGCGGCGGCGCTGGGCGAGGCGCTGCTGGTGTTGGTCTCGCAGCCGGGCGGCATCGGGGTGCGCGCCCTCAAGCAGAGCGACGGCCGGCTGCTGTGGCGCTCGAAGACCATCACGCTGCCCGAGTGGGCCCAGGTCGGCCCCACCCGCCCGGGGAGCTTCTTCGAGGCGTGGGCGGTGCCCGAGGGCGACGGGGCGCGGGTGTGCTGGCACGCCTCGCGCTCGTTGATGACCGGCATACCGCCGAAGCCGGGCGCCGCCGAGGCCTACGCGCGCGACGCCAGCGGCGCGGTGAAGGTCGCGGCGGCGGGCGGGGTGCTCACCGAGGCGCCGCCGTGCGAGAAGCTGCGCACCCTGACGGTGCCGGCAGAGGTCAGCGCGCTGCTCGAGCGCGGCTGGGTGCTCCGCGGCGCTCCCGCCGAGTGGAACGGCAAGGTCGTGGCCGGCACCGTGCCGCCCGGCGGCAGAGAGGGCTTCACCTGGTGGCGGTGGAACGCGAGCGGCAAGCCGGCGGTGGAGAAGCGGCAGAGCCCCGAGCTCAAGGGCCGCGACGTCTCGCCGACCCTCGAGGGTCTCTTCCTGGTGCGCGGTGAAGAGGTCGACCTGCTTCGGCCGTTCGAAGAGAAGAGCGTCGCGGTGCTGCCGGCGAAGCTGCCCGACGAGGGGGTGCCCGTCGACCCGGGGCGGCAGCCGATGTTCACCCGCATCGCCGACGCCCAGCGCGCCAGAGACCGGGTGGTGACGCTGTGGCGCTCGCACGGGCAAGCGGTGACGCAGGGGCAGCTGGTGGTCTTCGACCTGAGCGGCGCGAAGGTGTGGTCGCAGCCGGTCATCGACTTCGAGTCGTCGGGGCCGCCTCCGCCGTGAGCTTCAGGCTCAGAGACTGACAGCTGTTCGGGCACGGGCACTTGAGCACCTGAATGTCCGACGAGGGACGTGGTCGTCAGACGGTGAGGCGTTGGTGGCTGACCCGGGTGGGGTGATCTGCGATTCCTGCGCCGTCGCGACGCTGTGGCAATGCTCGACGAAGTGGGCTGTGTTCCGAGCATGAACCGCTCGGCACTGACGGGGCTCGCGCTGCTCGCGCTGAGCGCCTGCCTCGACTTCGACAAGAAGGTCAGCCAGCTCTGCGCCGCAGGCAGGTTCGACTGCGACGCGGGCCAGGGCGGCGGCATGGGCGGCGGGAGCGCCTCGAACGACGCCGGCGTCTACACCTTCGGCCCCACCTTCACCGGCGGCGTCTGCATGGGCGGCTGGTGCTACGAGAACCCCTTCCCGCACGCGCTGAGCATCAACGGCATCTGGGGCAGCGGGCCGAACGACGTCTGGTACGCGTGCAGCGGCAACGTGGTGATGCACTGGGACGGCGCGGGTTGGGCGGTGTTCACCAACGCGGTGCCGGCCGCGCGGCCGTTCAGCACCCTCTCGTCGGTGTGGAGCCCGGGCTCGGGCGAGCTCTGGGTGGCCACCGCCGACAAGGGCCCCGCGGTGCGCAGCAGCAGCAGCGGCACCTGGGTGCCCGACCTGACCTACGACGATGCGTCGCGCAACCTCTCGACGCTGAGCCTCGCCGGAGGCCCCCAGGGAGCCATGCTGGTGGGGGCCTCGGGCACCGTCGCCCGGCGCACCGGCGCGGCGTGGGCCACCCTGGCTGAAGGCCTGCCGGGAGTCGTCGTCTCGCTCGCGGTGCCCAGCGCCAACGAGTGCTGGGCGGTGCAGTACGCCGACGAGAGCACCCCGTCGATTCTCTCGCGCTGCGACGGCAGCGACCCGGTCGACGCCGGGCAGCCGGTGCGCGCGGTGTGGGCGGTGCCCGGCAAGCAGGTGTACGGCGGCTCCCTCGAGGTGCTCGAGCGCAGCGGCACCGGCGCGCTCACCTCGACCCCGGTCGGCTTCAACGTGGTGGGCGGCACGTACCTGGCCGACCGCGCCCGCTGGGTGGCGGTCGGCACCGAGGGGCGCCTGGCCCGGTCGACCGCCCCCGCGAGCCCTGAGATGGTGCTGCCGGCGGGTGATGGGCGCACCTTGAGGGCCGTCTACGCCGCTCCCAGTGGAGAGCTCTTCATCGGCGGCGAGCTGGGCGCGCTGGCCCGCGGCTCCGGGCCCTCGTACACCCTGCAGCAGGGTGGGGTGGGGCTCACCAACCTCCACGGCCTCTTGGTCACGCCGTCGCGGGTGATGGCGGTGGGCGACCAGGGGCGCACCCTGCTGCGCGAGCCCGGCGGCGGCTGGCGCACGGGCCAAAGCTCACCCGGCACGGTGGCGCTGTACGGCGTGAACGAGCTCTCGGACCACACCGTGGTGGCGGTGGGCTCGGGCCTGGTGGTGGTGGTGGAAGATGCGGGCACCCTGCGCACGCTCGACACCGGCAACAGGTTCGAGGGCGTGTTCGGCACCTCGCTCGATGACCTGTGGGCCACCGGCGAGGCCGCCTGGCACCGCGACGCGACCGGCTGGCACCTCTCGTCGGTGCTCGACGGCGGAGGGTTCCACAAGGTGTCGGGCCAGCGCGACGGCGGGTCGGTGTGGGCGGTGGGCCTGCAATCCGAGAACTTCATCTCGACCGGCGTGGCGGTGCAGCTGTTCGCCGACGGCGGCCAGCGGGTCGAGGTGCCCGACGACCGAATCGGCGAGCTGTTCGGCGTGGCGGTGCTCGACGACGGCCGGGTGTGGGCGTGCGGCGACCTCGGCGACCTCTACCTGCGCGACACCGACGCGGGCTGGCGCAAGTACTCCGCGTCGAGCGACACGCTCTACGACGTCTTCGTCTACGGCGACGGCGACGTGTGGGCCGCGGGCCGCAACATGGTGGTGCGCGGCTCCGAGAGCACGCCGACGTTTCGGCGCATCGACCCGGCGCTCGACGGGGTGCGGCTCGAGGCGGTGCGCCGGCTCGGCGAAGACGTGTGGGTGGTGGGCGAGCGCGGCGTCATCTTGCACGGCCGCCAGTCAGAGCTCTGATTCGCTCGCGCTAGACCTCGAGCTGCGGCTGGTCGGCCAGGTACTCGCGCCAGCGGTGCACCGCGGCGCCGCGCTCGCCCTCGGGCCCGTCGGCGAGGTAGCCGAGGTTGTCTCCGAGCGTGCGGGTGAGCTCGTCGATCGACGAGAGCCGAGAATCGAAGTCGGCCGACTCGAGCGCGTCGACCAGCCACTCGACGCGGCGCTTCTCGCGGGCCTGCGCCCACCACGAGGTCCACTGCCGCTGCTGGGTGCCGAACGAGGCGCGGGTGATTTCTTTGAGCGCCTCGGCGGCCGACTGCGCGCACAGGGCGTCGTCGCTGCCGGCGAGGTTGATGAGGCCCTCGATGGCGTCGCGGTCGTGCAGCACCCCGAGCGCGCGGGCGGCCAGCGAGCGGCGCAGCGGGTCGCGCGCGGTCAGCTCTTGCCGCAGGCCCTTCATCGACGAGACGAAGTGGCTCTGGCCTTTGAGCGCGGTGGCCGCGGCGCGGGCCGCCGACGAGATGTCGGGCTCGAGGTCGAACAGCCCGCGCAGCACGCCGTCGACCACCTCGGGGTAGGGCAGAGACCCCGCGGTGAGCAGCGCCAGGTAGCGCGCGTCAGAGTCGTCGGAGTCGAGCAGCGGCGCCAGCGCGCCCGCGGCCGACTGGCCGAGCCGCGCGAGCGCTCCGGGTATGGGGCCCAGCTCGTCGGCCTCGGGCCGCTCGACCACGGGCAGGCGGCTCCAGCCGGTGGGGCCGGGAAACGCGCGCACCAGCATGCGCGCCGAGTCGTCGGGGGTGCGCAGCAGCTCGGCCATCGCGGTGAGCCGCTCGTTGGGGTCGGGGCCGGTGAGCAGGGTGAGCAGGCCCTGGAACCAGTCGGCGTCGGTGGGCTGCGCGGGCGGCGCGTCGTCGACCGAAGGCGGGGGAATTTCGCCGCTCTGCTCGGGCTGAAAGGGCGCGCGCTGCTTGCGATGGAGAATCAGCTCGCTGAACGCGCCGGGCAGGTCCTGACAGAAGAGAATGAAGTCCGAGAGCTTTCGCTGGCTCATCGGGCGGTGCGCGCAGTCGCCGTAGAACACGGCCACCAGCCGCGACTTCACCTCGACCGGCCAGAGGAACACGGTGCGCGGCGCCCGGCCGAGCAGCGCGAGGTAGTGCTGGGAGAGCGCGTCGGGGGGCAGCGGCCCGACGTACGAGCCGCGGGTCAGCGACACGGTGCGAAAGACGCTCGCCGCATCGAGGGGAATGGTGATTTGGCGAATCGCCGCCGCGTCGCCTTCGCCCCGCGCGTCCCACCCGTGGGCGGCGCCGCGCAGCACCGCGAAGCCGGCGACGAAGTCGAACACCCGGCGGCCGAAGGTGAGCACCACGTCGAGCAGCGCTTCGCGGTCGTGCGAGGCGGCTTTGAGCGCCGCGCGGGCCTGCGCCAGCGACCACTCGGTGGTCATGCCGGGCGGCACGTGGCCCACGCCGTTGACCGCGGGGTGCGGCGCGGTGGGGGCGGCCACCGCCGGCCGGCCTGGCACGGTGGGCTTCTCGCGCTTCTCGATGGTGGTGGGCTCGGAGTCGCTGCTGCCGAACGGCACGGTGCCGACGCCGCCGCGCGAGATGCGGCCGGGAATCGGGGTGGTGTCGGGCACCCGCTCTTGAAGGCGCCGGAGCTCGCGCTGCGGCGACGGCGGGGCCGGCGCGGTGGGCGCCGCGTCGAGCTTCACCGGGTCGCGCCCGGGCCGCGCGGCGGGAGCAGAGGTCAGCCACTCGGGCTCGGCTTCGCGACCGGCCGGGGCGGGGGGCTTGCCGGTCTTGGCGCCACGGGGCGCCGAGGGCGGCGGCAGCACTCCGCCGGGGAAGCTCACGTCGGTGGGCGCCACCGGAGCGATGCCGGGAATCTTGACCGCGCGAAGGTCGGGGTCGGTCTTGAGCCGGTCGGGGGGCGGCACCGTACCGCCCGGGCGCGAGGCCTCGCGCGCGAACTCGGAGTACTTGTTGAGGTCGACCACCGAGGTCTCGTTCTCGGGCTCGAGCTCTTCGCTGCTGCTCTTGACGTAGGCCTGGTAGGCGTCGGTGTCGATGACCGAGGTCGCCTCTTCGGGCTCGACCTCTTCGGCCTCGAGAATCTCGGGCTCGGCGGCCAGCTTCTTCTTCGGCGCTCCCAGCGCGCTGGCCGGCACCGGCTCGTCGTCGCCGCCGCGCTTCTTCTTGGCCGACAGCAGCACCGGCTCTTCGACGATGCCCTGGGCGATGCGCTCGAGCACCTCTTCGCTCAGGCTCTCGGCCGCCTCTTCGCTGGGGCCCGAGGCCGCGGCGGCCGGCCGGCGCGACGGGTCGACCGCGGCCAGCAGCGCGGCGAAGCGGCTGGGCAGCGGCACCTGGTAGAGCTGGGCCAACCAGTCGCGGCGGCGCGCCTCGATGCTCACCCAGAGCTCGAGCGGCTTGCCCAGCAGGAAGCCGACCTCTTTGAGCTGGGCGTGCGGCACCGGGTAGCCGACCGCGAGGTGCAGGGTGTTGCCCTCGACCGAGAGCGGCACCACGTTGAGGCGCTGGGCAATCTTGAGCGGCAGCTCGGTGGCGGCGCCCTTGTTCGGCTCGAAGTCGGAGAGGTTGACCAGCCGCACGCCCGAGACGTCGGCCATCGCCTGCAGCACCCCGGCCTCCGAGATGATGCCCTGCTCGAGCAGCACGCTGTCGATGCACACGCCCTCGGTCGAGGCGAGCCGCTTGAGGGCCTCGTCGACCCGCGGCGCGGGCAGCAACCCCCTCGAGATCAGATGTTGCGCCAGCCGATGCGGCATCTCTTCTTTGAGATATCAGGTTCGTGACGGACCGAGGCGAACGACGAACGTGGAGCAGAGCTTGTCGTGCAGCGCCTGGCCGCGCCGGTCGAGCAACCCCAGCCAGAAGCCGGTGCCGAACAGCGCGAAGGAGAGCAGCGAGAGGCAGGCCCGCGCCAGCGCGCGCAGCGGAGACGGCGCAGTGCCGCGCGCGTCGACCAGGTGCAGGCCCATCAGGCGGCGGCCCAGGGTGCGGCCCGACCAGGCCACCGCGAACAGCGTGGTGTAGGCCGCGGCCAGACCCAGCGCGAGCACCGCCACTGCGGCCACCAGCGGCCCCGAGTCGTGCACCCGCATCGCCAGCTGGTCGAGGGTGCCCAGGCCCGGGGGCAGCGGGGCTGCCTTGCCGACGGTGAACACCCCGACCGCCAGGGCGACGTCGAGCGCGAGCAGCACCGCGGCGTCGATGAGGTACGCGCCCAGGCGGGAAAAGCCCGAGGCGGGCCGCGCCACCACCTCGACGGTGGGCCTCGAGCCTTCGTCGCGGGGCGGGGCCTCGGCCACCGGGTCGGTGTGCGGCGCCACCTCTTCGGGCGAGGGGGTCTTCGGCTGGCCGCGCAGCGAGGTGCGCTCGTTGCGCGTCTTCGGCTCGGGGTCGAACGCGGCTTCGAGCTCGGGCTGGGTGACCAGGCCCGAGGCGGGCACCGGCGGAGACGGCCTGGCTCCGAGCGGGCGGCCGTCGTGCACGGTGGGCACCGAGGGGTCGGGCAGCGGCTGCGCCACGCGCGGCGCCGCGGTCTGAATCGGGGCCATGCCGCGGCCCGGCGACGCGCGCGCGGGGGGAATGGCGTCGGGCGTGATGGGCCGCATGCGCTCGGTGGCCTCGTGAACGGGCCCCAGGTCGGTCAGCGGAGCCTGGCGTACGGTGGGCGCGTCGCGCGGGTCCATCGGCACGCTGCCGGGCGGCGGGCCCATCGCCGAGGGCCGCGAGGGCTCGGTGGCGCGGCTGGCCGCCACCGCGGGCGGGGCTGCGCGCGCCAGAGGGGGCCGGGCCGGCGGCAGCATCGGGTCGGTGGCCGACTCGGGGCCGCCTCGGTGTGCCGCGGGCAGCGGCGCTGGCGGCGCGGCGCGGGTGGGAACCTGGCTGTGGCGGGGGGGCGCCGCGGGCGCGACGGGTGGGGGCGGCGCGGCGGGGCGGCTGCCCGGCGCAGGTGGGGCGACCCGGGCGGGCGCCAGCGGCAGGCGGGTGTTGGCGTCGATGGCGAGGTCGGGCGGCTTGGGGGCCGGAGCGATGGCCGCCCCGCGCTGCGACTGCTGCAGCACCCGCTTGAGCACCTCGCCGTCGATGGTGGCGGTCTTCTCTTCTTCGCCCTCGCCCAGCGCCATCGAGCGCTCGGGGGCGGCCGGCCGGCGGCCGGCGAGCTCACCGAACGAAGGCACGCGCGGGTCGGGCTTTTTGGGGTCGTCGCTCACTTGAGGAAGCCCTGCCGAGGCTACAACGGGAAGGCCGCTCAGCCGAGAAGACCATCGAGGTGTCTGACCACGCTGAGCGCGGCGAGGGCGGCGGTCTCGGTGCGCAACACCAGGCGGCCCAGGGTGACGCGGGTCGCCCCCCGCTCGGCGAGCAGCTTGCGCTCGGCGGGGCCCAGGCCCCCTTCGGGGCCTATCAGCACCGCGAACGGCAGGCCCTGGGCCAGCTCGCGCACCGCGCTCGAGAGGGTTCGCTCGGTCTCGTTCTCGTCGAGCACCAGCACGGTGGGGTGGGGGGCGAGCGCCTGCGCGAGCGAGACGGCGGGGTTCACCTTCATCACCTCGCTGCGGCCGCACTGGCGCGCGGCCTCGTCGGAAATCTTCTGCCAGCGCTGCGCCTTCTTGGCGTCGCTGTCGCTGCTCTTGACCACCGAGCGCTCGCAGAACACCGGCGTGACCGAGGTGGCCCACAGCTCCGAGGCCTTCTGCACCACCAGCTCGAGCTTGTCGGCCTTGGGCATGCCCTGCAGCAGGTGCACCTCGCGCACCTTGGGGGCGGTGCTGGGCTCGGTGAGGGTGAGCTGGTTGTCGCCCGTCACCCGCGCGCGAAACGACTGGCCGCGGCCGTCGAAGACCTCGAGCGCGTCGCCGGGCCGCAGGCGGTGCACGGTGAAGAGGTAGTGCGCCGCCGCGCCGTCGACGGTGAGCACGCCCTCGCGGGCCTCGGGGTGCAGCAGGCGAATCATCGCCGCTCGAAGTCGAGGCGCACCCACTCGCCCTGGGCGGTGGGCTCGAGGGCGGTGAGCCCGCGCTTGACGAAGGTGCCCGAGACGCTCTCGGCCTGGGGCGCGAGAATGCCGGCCAGCACCAGGCGCTTGCCGACCTTGGGCACGATGAGCGGGGCGAGCTCGATGAGGGTGTTGGCGAGAATGTTGGCGACCACCAGGTCGAAGGTGCCGCTCACCTGCTTCAAGCTCTTGGTGGAGATTTCGACGCCGTCGATGTCGTTCTCCCTGGCGGCCTCTTTGGCCAGCGCAACGGCGACCGGGTCGTTGTCGGTGGCCACCACGCGCGAGGCGCCCAGCTTCGCGGCGGCGAAGGCGAGCACGCCGGTGCCGGTGCCGATGTCGAGCACGCTGGCCCCGGCGTGCGCGGCCATGAACATGTCGACGGCCGCGAGGCAGAGCGACGTCGTGGGGTGGTCGCCGGTGCCGAACGCCATCTTCGGCTCGATGACGAGGCGCATGAGGTGGGGCGCGGCCTTCTCGACGTCCCACGGAGGCCCCACCCAGAGCCGGCCCACGGTGACGTTCTTGATGCGCGTCTTCCACTCGGTGGACCAGTCTTTGTCTTCCACCTTCTCGATGGTGGTGCGCGCGGCGGGGTTCGACTTCTTGAGCTCTTTCTCGGCCTTCGACGCGGCGACCTTGCCGTCGAAGTACGCGACGACGATGGCCTCGCCGCTCGCGGGGGCGCGAATGCCCGGCATGCCGCCCGGCCCGTCGCGCACCTCGAGGCCGCTCGGCTCGCAGTCGTGGAGGATCGACTCGGTGCGCTCGAGCTCTTCGTGCTTCACGTCGGCGGTGAGGCTGAACCAGGCCATGGGTTGGGCGCCATTCTGCGCGACCCGGGGCCTTGTTCAAGATTCGGGCGCCGAGACCGGCAGGCGCACCTGCATGGTGGTGCCTTTGGCGCCGCCGGCGGCCGCGGCCTCGAGGCTGCCGCCGTGCTGCTGCACGATTTCGTAGCTGACGCTCAGGCCCAGGCCGAGGCCCTTGCCGACCGGCTTGGTGGTGAAGAACGGCTCGAACAGGTGGGCGCGCGCCTGCTCTGAAAGGCCCGGCCCGTCGTCGGTCACCTCGATGGTCACCCGGTCGGCGCCCGAGGGAGCGACCCTGAACCTGAGGTGGCCGCCGCTCGCCAGCGCCTCGAGGGCGTTCACGCCGAGGTTCACCAGCACCTGCTCGAGCTGCGAGCGGTTGCCGTGCACCGGGGGCGACTTCGGCGCCAGCTCGACGTCGATGGTGGTCTCTTGGGCGCTGGCCCTCATCTTGAGCAGCTCGACCGCGTGCCGCACCAGCGCGTCGGGGCTCAGGGGCTCTTTGGCCACCTTGTCGAGGCGGGAGAAGCGGGTCAGCTCGTCGACGATGCGCTTGCAGCGCTGCGCCTCGCGAATGATCGACGACACCGGGTGCTTGAGCTCGCTGTGCTCGAAAGCCAGCCGTCGCTCGATGCCCTGGGCGAAGGCGAGAATCACCGCGAGGGGGTTGTTGATTTCGTGCGCGAAGCCGGCGGCGAGCTGCCCCACCGCCGCCTGCTTGCTGGCCTGCACCAGCTCGGCGGTGCGCTGCGCGACCCGCGCCTCGAGCACCTGCTCGGTGCGGGCGCGCTCGTCGAGCCAGGCGGCCAGCTCTTCGCCCAGCATGGTCAGGCAGACCAGCGCTCCGTCGGCGAGCGAGCCGTCGCCGCGGGGCCGCGGCGGGCGTGAGAAGTCGAGCGAGGCGAGCGCGTAGAGGCCGTCGTTCAGCTCGCGCAGCCGCTCGTCGGTGGCCCGGGCCGCGCCCAGCTCGGTCTCGAGCGCTTCGAGCTGCTTGCGGGCGGCGGCGTCACCGTGACGCTCGACCAGCGCGCGCAGCTCGAGCGCCACCTGGCTCACGTCGTGTACGACGCCAACCACGCCAGGGCGTCGGCCTCTGAGGTGAACAGCCGGGTGGGGAAGCGCGGCTTGTTGAGGCCGAGAAAGAAGTTGCCGAAGGCGCGGGTGACCGGTGAGTCGACGAGCAGCGCCGCGGCGGTCTCGACCCTCGCGGTCTCGGGGCCGGCGAGATACGCCCGCGCCTCGCGGCTGATGTACTTCGCGCCGCTCAGGTCGATCATCACCGGCAGCGCCCGGCCCGCACCCAGGGTGGCCACCGCGGCCACCGCCTCGCGCGCGTCTGCGAGCTGCATCTCGGAGTCCTGCTTCATCTTCACCCGCACCACGCCGTCGGGCGTGAGGGTGAGCGTCTGCACGCGAATCTCGACCGTGGGGCCCGGTTCGGGCGCGTTCCGCATGCGGCCACCTCTTTCCACGCCGCGTGCCGCGGCGATCTGCCCGGGTTCGTTCGAGCGCCCGGTGGGTCGGCGGGGCGCCTGGGGCCGTCTTCACCCGGTCATGACGGGCCGCGGCCCGCTAAGCTCCCTGGTGTGTTCAGTCACGAAGGGCCGTCGCGTGACCCGACCCGCAACGCGGTGCTGGCCGGCGTGCTCGCGCTGATCGCCGGCTTCTGCAACTCGGGCGGCTTCATTCTCATCGGCAGCTTCACCTCGCACGTCACCGGCAACGTGGGCCGCATCAGCACCGACGTGGCCCGGGGAGAGCCGGCGGCGGCGTTCTTCGCGGTGCTGCTGGTGGTGATGTTCTTCGGCGGCGCCTTTCTGGCCACGCTGATCATCGAGAGCCACACCCGCGAGCGCATGCGCCGCGGCTACGGCATGGCGCTGCTGCTCGAGGCGGTGCTGCTGCTGCTGTTCGTGTTCGTCGCCGGGCTGTCTGACGCCACCCACCCGCGGGTGCTCGACGCCGAGGCCTCCATCTTGAGCCTCGCGATGGGCCTGCAGAACAGCCTGGTGACGAAGTTGTCGGGCTCGGTGGTGCGCACCACGCACCTGACCGGCGTGCTCACCGACCTCGCCATCGAGGTGGCGCGCTGGTACCGCTGGCACCGCGCGAAGCTGAAGCAGGCGGTGCCGATGCTGGTGGGGGCCGCGGCGCCGGCCGAGCGCCCGGTGCAGACGCGCTCGATTCTGCTCGGCGTCATCGTCTTCGCCTTCGTGGTCGGCGCGGTGCTCGGGGCTTCGGTCACGGTGTGGTGGAGCCGCTGGGCGATGGTGCTGCCCGCCCTGGCGGTCGCGGTGCTGGCCGCCATCGCGTACCTGCAGGCGTGGCGGCTCGAGCGCGCGCCCTCGAGCTGATCAGCGCGGCAGCGCACGCGCGACCACACCTGCCGACACCCTGCCGGGCCGGGCGATGTCGGCCGAGACCCTCCCTGTTACCGTTCGTGCCCATGGACGACGGCACTCTCCCGACCCTGAGCCCCGCCCCCGCGACGCTGCACGCACCCATCGCCGAGCTCCCCGGCCCGCAGCTCGAAGAGCTGGTGCGCACCGACCGCTACGACCCGGGCTCGGTCATCGGCAAGGGCGGCATGGGAGAGATTCGCCAGTGCCGCGACGTGCGCCTCAACCGGCACATCGCGCTGAAGACCGCCACCACCAAGAACCGCGCCGAGCTGTCGCGCTTCGTGCGCGAGGCGCAGGTGCAGGGCCAGCTCGAGCACCCCTCGATCGTGCCGGTCTACGAATTGGGAGTGGGCGCCGACGGCGCGCCGTACTTCGCGATGAAGCGGGTGCACGGGGTGTCGCTGTACGACGTCATCATCGGGCTCTCGCAAGGCAGCGCCGAGCTCGCGCAGCGCTTCCCCCGGCGCAGGCTGCTCAGCGCGTTTCTCTCGGTGTGCCAGGCGGTCGACTACGCGCACGTGAACGGCTGGCTGCACCGCGACCTGAAGCCCGCGAACATCATGCTGGGCGACTTCGGCGAGGTGTACGTGCTCGATTGGGGTCTGGCGCGGCGCATCGACGCGCGCGACGACGAGCACCTCGAGGGCCCCATCGAGACGCGCCCGATGGGCCTCACCACGCCGGGCTCGCTGATGGGCACGCCCGGCTACATGAGCCCCGAGCAGGTCATCGGCCAGCGGGCCGACCCGCGCAGCGACGTCTACGCGCTGGGCGCGATTCTGTTCGAGCTGCTCACCCACGAGATGCTGGCCACCGGCAAGAGCACCATGGAGCTGCTCATCAACACCCGCGACGGCGTCGACGCCCGCGCGCGCCTGAGGGCACCGCACGCCGACGTGGCGCCCGAGCTCGAGGTCATCATCATGCGGGCGGCGGCGCGCGAAAGGGCCGAGCGCTTCGCCACCGTGCGCGAGCTGCACGACGCGGTCGATCGGGTGCTGGCGGGCGAGCGCGACAACGAGCTGCGCTCTGACCTGGCGCGCAAGCACGCCGAGACGGCCCGCGAGGCCGAGGCGCGCTCGCGCCGCGAAGGCGCCGACGAGCTCGAGCACCGCAAGACCGCGCTGCGCGAGGTGGGCCTGGCGCTGGCGCTCGACCCCAGCAACCGCCCGGCGGTGAGCATGCTGCTCGAGCTGCTGAAGTCTCCGCCCAAGACGACACCGGTCGAGGCCCGCGCCGAAATCGAAGCGACCGAGTCGGCCAGCGTGCGCAGCGGCTCGCGCACCGCCGGCCACGCGTTCGTGTTCGTGGGGCTGCTGTACGGGGCGTTCTCGGTGCTGACCGGCAGCGGGTACTGCGCGTTGAGCGCGGGGGTGTTTCTCGCCGCCGGCCTCTCGTCGCTGCGGGCCGGCTACGCGGTGGCCCGGCCGAAGAGCCTGCACGCGCTGCCGGCGCTGCTGCTGAGCAACCTGGCCATCATGACCATCTTCTTCGTCGACGGGCCGCTGACGATTCTCCCCGCGTTCTCGGCGGTGAACACGCTCGCCTTTCGCATCTCGCTGGGGCGCCGCTGGGGCGGCCTCGTCACCGGCCTGGGCCTGTTCACCGTGGCGGCTCCGCTGGTGGCGTCGATGCTGGGGTGGCTGCCGCAGAGCTTTCGCTACGTGAACGAGGGGCTGCTGCTGCTGCCGATCGCGATACCGTTCTCACCGACGCACACCACGATGATGCTGGTGTGCGGCTTCATCGGCACCATCGCCATCGCTTCGCTGGTGGTGGGCCGGGTGCGCAACGCCAACTTCGAGCTGGCCCGCCTGCGCGCGATGCAGAGCTGGAACCTGCAGCAGCTGCTGCCGCCCGAGGCGGCTCCGAAGGCCGAGCCGGCGGGCGAAGGCGAGCTGTGCCCGATTGGAGAGGTGAAGGCGGCGCTGCACGGCACCTGAAGCCACCTGAAGCGCCGTTCGGTGCTCTAGAGGCCGCCGTTGCGCATGTGCTGGGGCGTCGGGGTCCACCACACCGACTCGCTGAAGCCGCTGCCGGTGGAGAGGTCGACCGAGTCCCACGTGCTCCATGCGCCGCCGCCGCTGGGGCTGACGGTGACCAGGTCGGCCCTGGCGTCGGCGTTGAAGCGCCCGCTCAGCACGCGGTAGTCGCTGCCCGAGCCGCCATTGCGCATGTGCTGGGGCGTCGGGGTCCACCACCGGGTCGAGACGAAGCTGCCGCCGGTCGAGAGCTCGAGCGCGGCCCAGTCGGCCCAGCCGCCGCCGCCGTTCTTGGTGACGGTGGCGAGGTCGGTCTTGCCGTCGCCGTCGAAGTCTTCGGCGAGCACCTGGTAGTCGCCGCCCGAGCCGCCGTTGCGCATGTGCTGGGGAGTCGCCGCGTACCAGCGGGTCGAGGTGAAGCCGCCGCCGGTCGAGAGCTCGAGCGCGACCCACTCGGCCCAGCCGCCGCCGCCGTTGCGCGTGAGGGTGGCGACGTCGGTCTTGCCGTCGCCGTTGAAGTCGCCGGTGAGCACGCGGTAGTCGGCGTTCGAGCCGCCGTTGCGCATGTGCTGCGGCGTCGCGGCGGGCCACACCGTCGAGGTGAACCCGCTGCCGGTCGAGAGCTCCATCGCCAGCCAGCTGTTCCACGCGCCGCCGCCGTTGCGGGTGACGGTGGCGAGGTCGGTCTTGCCGTCGCCGTTGAAGTCGCCGGTGAGCACGCGGTAGTCGTTGCCCGAGCCGCCGTTGCGCATGTGCTGGGGCGTGGCCGCGTACCAGCGCGCAGAGACGAAGCCGCCGCCGGTGGAGAGCTCGAGGGCGACCCACTCGGACCAGCCGCCGCCGCCGTTGCGGGTGAGGGTGGCGAGGTCGGTCTTGCCGTCGCCGTTGAAGTCGCCGGTGAGCACCTGGTAGTCGTTGCCCGAGCCGCCGTTGCGCATGTGCTGCGGCGTCGCCGCGTACCACCGGGTGGAGACGAAGCTGCTGCCGGTGGAGAGCTCGAGGGCGACCCACTCGGCCCAGCCGCCGCCGCCGTTGCGCATGAGGGTCGCGAGGTCGGTCTTGCCGTCACCGTTGAAGTCGCCGGTGAGCACGCGGTAGTCGCTGCCCGAGCCGCCGTTGCGCATGTGCTGGGGCGTGGCCGCGTACCACCGGGCCGAGCTGAAGCCGCTGCCGGTAGAGAGGTCGACCGAGGCCCACTCGGCCCAGCCGCCACCGCCCGACGGGCTCAAGGTGGCGAGGTCGGTCTTGCCGTCGCCGTCGAAGTCGCCGGTCAGCACGCGGTAGCGCTGCGCGGTGGTCGAGTCGGGGCAGCTGCCGCCCGCGCAGCTTCCGAGAAAGCAGCCGCACCCCGAGTTGCCGCAGGCGTTGCGCTGGTCGGTGGTGCACAGGTCGGGGCCGAGGGCGTCGGGCGCGCAGGCGCCGCCGCCGGGGCCGCCGCCCCAGTACTCCCAGTGCCAGGGCTCGCTGGGCACGGTGCGGGCGAAGCCGAAGCGGCCGGCGTTGGCGGCGAGCCAGTTGTAGACGCCGCCGGCGGCGGTGTTGAGGTCGAGCGCGTGACCGCTCTGGTGATTCGAGTAGCCGGGCGAGGCGGCGAGCGTGCACGCGTTGCAGTTGCAGTTCACGTAGCAGGAGTAGAGGTAGCGCTGCTCGGCCATGGTGCGAAAGCCCGAGACCACGCGCAGGGGCACGCCGGCGGCTTCGGCGGCGCGCTGCATCAGGCTGTAGGCGTTGGCGGTGGCGAGCTCGATGGGCTGACCGTCGGCGGTGACCACGGTGATGGCGAAGGCGTTGCCGTTCGAATAGCCGGTGTCGGTGCGCGCGGCGCAGCTGACCAGGGCCTGGCCGCCAGTCGAAGAGAGCTCGTCGTCGCTGGGGGCGCCTTCGGTGCCGAGCTCGGCGTCGGAGACTCCGCAGGCGCACCAGAGGGTGGCGGCCAGCGGGAGGGAGAGTCTGAGGGACTGCCTGGGGGCGGTGAACATGTGGCGCCGCCGTTGAGCACGCGTGGTGCCAGGGGTGCGCGCTTTACACTCCCCACGAGACGCTTTTTCGGGTCAATTTTCGCCGGAGCGGCCAGGGGGTGTTGCACTGTCCTCGAAGGCGACGGTGCTCGAACATCCCTTCGCGGTTGAATGCTTCACGGGCCGAGGGGGCGAGCGGGCAGGTGCCGGCGATCGACCGCGAGGAGCAGCAGCGCGAACGCCACGAACGCCGCGCTGTGCACCAGCGCCGGCACCGCGTTGCCGGGCAGCGGTTGATTCGAGTTGTTGAGGTGCGCGCCGAGGTGGGCGAGCACCATCAGCAGCAGGCTGTGCCGGCCGCGGTTCCAGACCCAGGTGAAGACGACGCTGCCCGCGACGAAGAACGGCAGCATCATCGCCAGCACCCAGAGCGAGATGCCGGTGAGGTCGAACATCAGCGCGTGCCAGAAGCACCAGGCCACGCCGATGACGGCGCTGGCGACCACCGCACCGTGGCGTGCCTGCAGGCGCGGCAGCGCGTAGCCGCGCCAGCCGACCTCTTCTCCGAACGAGAACACGACCGCGGCCACCAGGTGGGGCGCGTCGCGTGGCGGGTAGAACCACGGGCCCTCGGCTCCGAAGAGCGAGGCGAGGGCCATGCCGGCGACGAACAGCGCGCCGCTGCATCCGAGCGCCACGGCGTACCAGAGCGGGCCGACCCGCCAGACCTTCAGCTGAGCGAACAGCGCCCGCACCCCGCGCGGCTCGCGCCAGACGCAGATGATGGCGGCGAGCATCGGCCCGAACGCGCCCAGCCCGGTGAGCGGCAGCCAGGCCTCGGCCGGGCCCGAGATGACTCCGTGTCGCGCGAGCACCGCCGGCAGCTGCGCGCCCCAGGTGAAGGTGTAGGCCAGCCCGAAGAAGAGCCACACGCCCGGGAGCGTACGTCGAATCGGGCGGGGCGGCGCGTCGAGCGCGGGGCTCAGCCCACGAAGTTGTAGTGCCAGAACTCGCTGGGCAGGTTCTTGAACCCGAACTGGGCCGCGTGGTGGCGCAGCCAGCGGTCGGCCTTGGTGCCGCGCCCGCCGATGCCGCCGATGTCGACCGCGATGCCGTTCTGGTGGTTCGAGTAGCCGGGCTTCGCGGCGAGGTTGCCGTGGTGGTGCAGGTAGAGGTTGTAGAGGTACTTCTGCTGCTCCATGGTGCGAAAGCCGCTCACCACCGAGAGGTGAACGCCGGCGGCGCGCGCGGCCTTCTGCATCTTCAAGAAGGCCTTGGCGGCGTCGGCGCGGAGGTACTTGCCGTTGCCCACGGGCACCACGGTGATGGTCTTGGGGTGGCCGTGAATGTACGCGTGAACGTGCTTGCCGCCCGCGGGAGTGAAGCCGTCGCCGCTGCCGTGGTGCACCGCCGGAGCGTGGTGGTTGAGCGCGCGCCAGGTCTTGGGGCCCGCGACGCCGTCGACCTGCAGGCCGCGGCTGCGCTGGTAGGCCTTGAGGCCGTGCAGCGTCTTGGGCCCGAAGTGACCGTCGATGGGGCCGGCGTCGATGCCGGCGGCGCGGAGCATCTGCTGGAGGTGCCGAACGTTGGAGGAGTGGGCTCCGAAGCGCAGGGACGAGCTGGATGAACCGTGGGCGGCGGCGACAGTCATGATGAGCTCCTCGAAGAAGTTTTCGCCTCGGGCAACGGCGCGAATTATCGCGGCCGTGTCAGCCTGCGATGCACCAACTGTACGATTTCAGGTCGAGGGGGGCGAACTTGGAGTGTGGCGGCTCCACTTCGGAGGCCAAATGTCGCGCGGTTGAAGAACCATTCATTGGCGACTGGATGCTTCGTGGGCAGTGCGCTGGATCAGGCCACACTGCCCACGCCGGTTTCTTCGACGGCTACCAGCAGAGGTAGTTGTCGTTCCACGTGTGCGGGTCGGCGCCTTCGTACCAGGCGACGCAGTTCTCGCTGCGGGGGCCGGCCTGGCTCCAGCTGAACGTGTACGGCGCGCCGGGGGGCAGGCAGAGGTAGTTGTCGCTCCAGGTGTCGGGGTCGGAGGCCTCGACAATCTGGGTGCAGCTCATGCCGGCGATGGGGCCGGCGCTCGACCACTTCATGCCGAGGTCGGTGTCGGAGCAGAAGTAGTTGTCGCTCCAGGTGTGCGGGTCGGAGGGCTCGAGCAGCTGCACGCAGCTCTTGCCGGCGACGGCGCCGGCCGAGCTGAAGGTGAAGGGGCCGCGGCTCTGGCGGACGATGGTCGAGCTGTCGAAGCAGAGGTAGTTGTCGTTCCACGTGTGGGGGTCGGCGGGCTCGTTGAGCTGCACGCAGACCTGCCCGGCGATGGGGCCGGCGCTCGACCAGTTGAAGCGGTACGGCGAGGTCTCGGGCACGCAGATGAAGTTGTCGTTCCAGGTGTCGGGGTCGGCGCCTTCGAGGAGCTGGGTGCAGCGCATGCCGGCGAGGGGGCCGGCGCTCGACCACCGCATGCCGAGGTTCACGTTGGAGCAGAGGTAGTTGTCGTTCCACGTGTGCGAGTCGGAGGTCTCGAGGAGCTGCACGCACGCCATGCCCGGCTGCGGGCCGTCGCAGCTGAAGGTGAAGCCGCCCGCGCTGCGGTCGCAGGGAGGCGGGGTGGCGCAGGCGCCGCCGCCGGGGCCGCCGCCCCAGTACTCCCAGTGCCAGGGCTCGCTGGGCACGGTGCGGGCGAAGCCGAAGCGGCCGGCGTTGGCGGCGAGCCAGTTGTAGACGCCGCCGGCGGCGGTGTTGAGGTCGAGCGCGTGACCGCTCTGGTGATTCGAGTAGCCGGGCGAGGCGGCGAGGGTGCAGGCGTTGCAGTTGCAGTTCACGTAGCAGGAGTAGAGGTAGCGCTGCTCGGCCATGGTGCGAAAGCCCGAGACCACGCGCAGGGGCACGCCGGCGGCCTCGGCGGCGCGCTGCATCAGGCTGTAGGCGTTGGCGGTGGCGAGCTCGATGGGCTGACCGTCGGCGGTGACCACGGTGATGGCGAAGGCGTTGCCGTTCGAATAGCCGGTGTCGGTGCGCGCGGCGCAGCTGACCAGGGCCTGGCCTTCGGTCGAAGAGAGCTCTTCGTCGGGGGGCGGGCCTTCGGTGCCGAGCTCGGCGTCGGAGATTCCGCAGGCGCACCAGAGGGTGGCGACCAGCGGGAGGGAGAGTCTGAGGGACTGCTTGGGGGCGGTGAACATGTGGCGCCGCCGTTGAGCACGCGTGGTGCCACCCCGCGTCGCTTTACAGTCCCCACGAGGCGCTTTTCCGCGGCAATTTTTGCTGGAGCAGCCAGGCGGTGTTGCACTGTCCTCGAAGGCGACGATGTTCGAACATCCCTTCGTGACTGAATTTTTGCGGCCGGCGTGAAGGCTCGCCGCGCTCCGGTCGCACGTCGCCGTGAGCGCCGCTCTGAGGTCGGGGTAACCTGCGCGGCCCATCGATGCGAAAGGAAACCGACCATGCGCACGCTCACCCTTGTGGCCCTGCTGACGTTGGCCTGCGGAGACCCGGGCACCGGAGGTACCGGCGGCGGCTCGGCGAACGCGGGTGGCAGCGGCACCTCGGGAGGCTCGGGCGGTAGCGGCGGTTCGAGCACGGGCGGCGGCAGCGCGACGGCGGGCGGCAGCGGTGGAGGCAGTGCGACGGCGGGCGGCACCGGCACCGCGGGCGGCTCGAGCGGCGGCGGCACCGGCACGGCGGGAGGCAGCGCGACGGCAGGAGGCAGCGGCACCGCGGGCGGCAGCGGCACGGCGGGCGGCACGGGCCTGGTGGGGCCCGACGGCGGCATCAGCGCGTCGATGAGCTTCTTCACCACGAGCCGCGGCATGGGCCTGGGCGGCGACCTGCGCGGCGACGCGGGCGACGGGCTCACCGGCGCCGACCGCTTCTGCACCACGCTGGCGGGGAACATCGACCCGTCGCTGGGGGCGAAGCCGTGGCGCGCGTACCTGAGCACCGCGACGGTGAATGCGCGCGACCGCATCGGCCAGGGCCCGTGGCGCAACGCGCGAGGGGTGGTCATCGCGAACGGCCTGGCGCAGCTGCACGACGACGCGGGGGTGAACAACCTGGGGCCGACCACGACGCTCGACGAGGGCGGCAACGTGGTGCCGTTCAGCGGCACCAACGTGCACGACATTCTCACCGGCTCGACAGCGGCGGGCACTGCCGACGACGACCACTGCAACAACTGGACGTCGAATGCCGCCGCGTTTCAGGGCCGGGTGGGCCACTCGAACCGCAACGGAACGGGGGGCACGCCGCCCACCTCGTGGAACTCGGCGCACGACAACCAGAGCTGCGCGCAGACCGGCAATCCGAACATCACCGCGGGCGGCGGGCGCGGGTCGTTCTACTGCTTCGAGAGGAACTGAAGAATGCCCGACCTGGGGCCAGCGTTCGCGGGGCTGCTCGAGCTGCTCGGCCCGGTCATCGGGGCGGCGCTGAAGGCGCTGCTGCGCACGGTGTTCGGCATGGTGCTGCTGGGCGCGGTGGTCACCCTCGCGACGGTGTACTTCGCGGCCGAGGGCTCATGGGTGCGCGGGCTGATCGCGGCGGTGCTGTCGCTGGTGGCGCTGGCGGTGGTGACGGGCATTCTGGCGGTGAAGAACGCGGTGATGCGGGGGCTCTTGCACGGGCTGCAGAAGCTGCAGCTGGGCACGCGCGTCTTGAAGCTGCTGTTCGGGCAAATCGGCGTCACCGACGAGAGCGCGCACGGCGAGCGGGCGGGGGCGATCGGCCGCACGGTCGAGCGGGTGCCGCTGCGCGATGCGGAGCAGCGGCTGAACACCGCGGTGAGCAAGCTGCTCGAGGGGCGCGCCGCGCAGACGGGCATGCGGGCGTGGGTGGCGCGCAAGCTGCTCACCGGCCTTCTCGAGCGCATTCAGAAGGTGACGCTGGCGCGGTTTCGCAGCGAAGAGGCGCAAGCGGGCGGGGTGGACCTGCTGAAGGTGCGCAACGAGCTGAGCGGGGTCATCGACAGCACGCTGGCGAGCACCATCGCGGGGCACCTGAACAAGCTGAACCTTCTCATCGCCGGGCTGTACGTGGTGTTCGCGGTGGCGATCGCGCTGCTGTTGCCGCGCGTGGTGCCGGGGTGAGCGCTCAGGGCTGCGGGCGCGGCGCCTGCACCAGCACGCGCGAGTAGCGGCCGATGGTGACGCCGTACTTCGCGTCGGGCACCAGCGGCGGGTAGGGGTTGTAGAGCACGAACTCGGCGGCGCGCCCGTTGGGCAGCCGAAACGAGGTGCCCCAGCGCCGGCGTCGAGGCTGAAGCGCGACGGCGCCGTCGACCTCGACCGCAGCGCCGACGAGCGCATCGGCGAAGGCGAGCAGCGAGGTCCACCCCAGAAAGACGAGGGGCACGCCGAACACCACCAGCGCGAGAGGGCGCAGCAGCAGCGCGCGGTCGGCAGCAAAGGCGCCGCGAGCGACGAGCGCGCCGAACACGGCGGCCATGCAGAAGAGCAGCAGCCCCTTGGCGGCGAGCGCGAAGCGGTAGCCAGCCGAAATGCGCATCGAGGGCCGAGCCTAGCCGAGGAGCGACATGCCCGCGCCCGCAGCCTGGGTGCTCGTGCCCCCCCAGTGCGTCCCCCCCGCTGCGGTGTCAGGGTCGACGGGTAGCGTGGCCATCGTTGGACGGGGGACGAGACGAGTACCGACCGCGCAGGCCGGAGCTGACGGTGTTGCACCGGGCAGTGCGCGAAGGGTGGCCGAAGGTGGCGGAGTCGACACGACTGCCGCCGCGGGTCCACGAGGAGGTGCGCTCGCCGCGCGCGCGCGCGTCTCCCGCGAATGACGCTTCGGGGCGACGGGGGTCAGCCGCGAATGGTCATCAGCGACGTGCTCAGCGCGGCGGGCGAGTACGAGCGGCCGGGCTCGAAGTCGGGGCCGCGGCCAGCGAGCGCGCCCGGCTCGAGGCCCAGCGCCTGCTCGAGCCCGCCGGCGTCGGTGAGCTGCGCGCCGTCGGCGCTGATCAGCTGCGGCTTGCCGTCAGGGCCGGGCACCGCGGTGATGCCCGCCTGGCCCAGCGTGTCGCTCAAGAAGGTCGACACCTCGGGCGGCACTGGCTGACCCGGCTGCCAATTCGAGAGCGCCTCGGCCACGCCGGGGTGCCCCTCCAGCACGCTCGAGAGGTCTGCGTCGCCTGCTATCGCCGCGAGGAGCAGGTCGCCGCTCTTGTTCAGCAGCTGAATGATCCACGCGTCCATCATCGTGTCGTGGCTCGCCCTCGCCGCCGATGAGCCGCCGGTCGCGCTCGACGTCTGCCGTGGAGCCGTGGTGCCGCCTCCGTTGCCGGTGCCCGTGGCGCCCGGCGCAGTGCGCGCGAAGCCGCTCGCAGCCGTGGAGTCGGAGCCGCCGGAGATGGCGCCCACGCTGGCCTGCTCCTCGGCCGTGCCCCCGTACCACTCGGGCGGCACGCGCCGGCCGACGTACGAGCTGTCGTTGATGAACTTGCTCGCGTCGCTCACCTTCACGCCGGGCGGCGTCGACTCGATGACCTTGTTGTCGCCGATGTAGATGACGACGTGGCCGTCTTTGGTGAGCAGGTCGCCGGGCTGCAGCTGATCTTTCTCCACCGCCGGCAGGCCGCTCTTGTAGCCGCCGCTGCTGCTCATGCCGTGCGCGACGAGATCGACGCCCGCCTTGCGGAAAACCGCCACCACGAAGCCCGAGCAGTCGTAGCCGATGACCCCGGCGGGCGAGACGTACGGGTGCTGCCCCCCGCCCTGGTAGGTGCGGCCGTCGCCCGGGCGATCTCCGAACCGAAACGGGCTCGCCGCGCCGACATAGGGCGCTCCCTGCTGGGTGAGGCTCCAGTCGAGCGCCGCCTCCAGCTTGCTCGGCTCCGGCGGAGCCGGCAGCTCCGGCGGGGTCACCCCCGTCGCCTGCGGGCCGACGCTCATCGCGGTCGCGAGCGCCGCGACGTTCTCGGGCTTGCCCAGCTCGGTGAGCAGCCCCGCGCGCAGCGCCTCGGTGTCGCCGTCGCTGCCGTTGGCGGCCAGAAAAGGCTGCAGCTGGCTGTCGACGAACTGCCGCGCCTCGGCGAGCAGCTGCGCCTCGTCGGCGCCCGGCACCTGCAGGGCCTCGGTCACCATGCCCACCGCGGCCCGGTACGCCTGCAGCTGCGCCGCATCGGGCTGCTCGCCGGCCGGCCCCTGGAGCTCGAGCAGCGCGGGGTTGTTCTCGGCGAAGGAGTCGGCGTGGAGCTTCGCCCGCGTCGCCTCGGCCTGGGCCGCGGCCGCGCGCTTCTGAGCCGCTTGAACCGCCGCCGCAGCGTCGGGGTCGCCACGGCTCACCTTGCGCGCGGCGTCGAGGTCTCGCTGGGCTGCGGCCGCGCGATCGCTCGCCTGCTTCGCGAGCTCCCGCGCCCGCACCGCCTGATCGTGTGACCACGACGTGCCGCTGCTCTCGTTCGAGACGGTCATGTTTTCTCCCAACTCCTAAGAAGAGCGGGCGGGCGATTGTCGCGTTTTGATGTAGCCTTTCGGAATCGCTGAGATTTTCGAGGTCGGCCCGCGGCTCGCGACGCCGCCCGCCGCCTCGACCGAGGTGATGGCCGGGTCGCCGTGCTGCCTGCGCCGAACTCGACCAGCACCCGGGTGCTCTGGGTGAGCACCAGGTCGTCGCCGACGCTGTAGACGGTGGCAAATGTGTTGCTCGATACGTCGATGCCAAACGTGTCGGTGTTGTTCACGTAGAGCAGCGGGCCGCCGGTGCCCGCCGGGCCAGCAGGTCCCTGAGGGCCGGCTGCTCCAACAGCACCCGTTGCTCCGGTATCGCCCTTCGGCCCCGTCGCGCCCGTCTCCCGCGAGGGGAGAGGGGGCTTTCTTCTCTCAAGAGGCTGCCACCAGCGAGAGCTGCGGCTGCTGAACCTCAGCCTTGGCCGCCGCCGCCCTCGGCAGCTGCACATGAAACGTACTGCCGAGCCCGGGCTGCCCATCAGACTCGACCCAGATTCTCCCCTGATGCTGCAGCACGATGCCCTCGACGATGGTGAGGCCGAGGCCCAACCCGCCATACCGAGCCCCGTGCGCCTGACCGAACCGCTCGAAGATGACCTTGTGCTTCTCTTTGGGAATACCGACGCCCTGGTCCTTCACGTACAGGTGAACGTTCTCGCCGGTCGGCTCGGCGCCGATGACGACCTCGCCGCCCTCGGGTGAGTAGCGCACCGCGTTCGCGAGCAGGTTGGTGAGCACCTGGTCCAACCGGCCGCGGTCGGCGTACAGCTCGAGCCCGCTGGGCACCTCACAGCGAAACACGTGCCGCTCGGAGCAGCCCGAGACCCGCTCGTGCACCTCTTTCGCCAGAGAGGCGAGGTCGAACTTCGACAGCTCGAGCGCGAGCCGGCCGTGCTGCAGCCGCGACACGTCGAACAGGTCATCGACGAGCTTGGCCATGCGGTCGACCTGGCGCGCCACCAGCTCGACCGTCTTGGGCGTCACCGAGGTGGGCCCGCCCTTGTTCACCTTGCGCAGCGCGAGCTTGGCGGCGGTGAGCGGAGAGCGCAGCTCGTGCGACGCGGCGGCCATGAACGCGTCCTTCGCGGCGTTGGCGACCTGCAGCTCGCTCTCTTTCTGCAGCAGCGACTCTTCGGCGCGCCGGCTGCGGTCGATGTCGGAGCCCGACACGATCCACCCCACCGAGACTCCCGAGGCGTCGTAGGTCGGCACCCCGTGCAGCGAGAACCACCGCCAGGTGTCGGTGCGGTTGCGCAGCCGGCACTCGAGCTGAAACGGCTCGAGGTACGAGCGCGCCTGCTTCCACCCCGCGTCGACCATCGCCCGGTCTTCGGGGTGCACCGCATCGAGAAAGTGCGACGGCTCGGGAGTGCTGGGCGAGAAGCACGAGCCGGCCTTGCGGTTCGAGTAGTACGCCGTGCCGTCGTTGCGAATGGCCCACAGGCACACCGGCACCGCCTCGGTGAGCCGCCGAAAGCGCTCTTCGCTGGCCAGCTGCAGCTCTTCGCGCTCTTTCTTGCGAATCAGCTCGGCCTGAATCTCGACCAGCTTCGACTTGCGGTAGAGGTCGACGAACACCGCCACCTTCGAGCGCAGCACGTTCGCGTCGAAGGGCTTCACCAGGTAGTCGACCGCGCCGTGCTCGTAGCCGCGGAAGATGTGGTCGGGCTCGCGCGACAGCGCGGTGAGGAAGATGATCGGCAGCGACTGGGTCGACGGCCGCTCGCGAATCAGCTGCGCCACCCGAAAGCCGTCGAGCCCCGGCATCTGCACGTCGAGCAGCACCAGCGCGAACTCGTGCTCGAGCAGTCTCCACAGCGCCTCTTCGCCCGAGGTGGCCTTCACCAGCTCGGCGCCGAGCGGCTGCAGCACCGCCTCGAGGGCGGTGAGGTTGCTCGGCCGGTCATCGACCAGCAGAACCCGCGCTGGCACGTCAGTGGCGCGCTGCATGGTCGTTTAGTTCCGCACCCACAGCCGCAAGAGCTCGACCAGCTTGTCCGAGTCGACGGGCTTGGGCAGGTAGTCAGACGCGCCGGCGGCGATGCACCGGTCGCGGTCGTCTTTGAGCGCCTTGGCGGTCACCGCGATGATGGGCAGGTCGCCGTACTTACCGGTGGCCCGAATGGTGCGCATGGTCTCGTACCCGTCCATCTCGGGCATCATCACGTCCATCAGCACCACGTCGAACGGCTCGTTGGCCTCGAGCGCCTCGAGGGCCTTCTTGCCGTTGTTGGCGAAGGTGACCTCCATCTGGTGGGTCTCGAGCACGCTGGTGATGGCGAAGATGTTGCGCACGTCGTCGTCGACCACCAGCACCCGGCGACCGGCCAGCGCCGCGTCGACGTCGAGCTGCTTCGCGGCGATCTTCTTCACCCGGTCGGGCAGCTTCTCGTGCACCCGGTGCAGGAACAGCGAGGCGTCGTTGAGCAGCACGTCGGGCGAGGTGACCCCGCTCTTGGTGATGACCGCAGCGGCGTAGCGCTTGATGCGGCTCTCTTCGTTCGGGGTGAGGTCTTTGCTGGTGTAGACGACCACCGGCAGGTCGCGGTGCTTGTCTTGCCGTTTGATCTGCTCGAGCAGGTTCAGGCCGTCGAGGTCGGGCAACAGCAGGTCGAGAATCGCGCAGTCGAACGGCTCTTTCTCGAGCGCGCTGAGCGCCTCTTTGCCGTTGTGGGCCACGGTGACCTTCACGTCGTCGCCCTCGCGGAACAGCTCGGCGATGCCGGTGGCCTGCTTGTCGTCGTCTTCGACCAGCAGCAGCAGCCGCGCCGAGCGGTCGAGGAACGTCGAGATGTGGCTGAGCGCGCCCTCGAGCGCCTCTTTGGTGACCGGCTTTTCGAGGTAGGCGAACGCGTTCAAGGTGCTGCCGCGGTGCTCGCGGTCGACCACCGAGATGACGTGCACCGGAATGTGGCGGGTGCGCGGGTTGCGCTTCAGCCGATCGAGAATCGAGAACCCGTCCATCACCGGGAGCTGGATGTCGAGCGTGATGGCGTCGGGCTTCAGGTCGTTCGCCATCGCCAGGCCGGTGTCGCCGCGGGTGGCGACCACCACCTTGAAGCCCTTCTCGCGGGCCATGCCGAGCAGAATCTTGGCGAACTTCACGTCGTCTTCGATGACCAGCAGCACCCGGTCGCCTTCGCGAATGTGCTCGCGGTCGTCGAGAATCTCGGTGGAGACCCGCACCGGCGGAGGCTCGAACGCCGCGCCGAGCAGGTTGGCGCCCGGCTGGGTGATGAGCGCCTCGTCACCGGGCGCGCTGTTCTCGCGCTCGGCGGCCTGGGTGACCAGCGCGCGCTGCGCCAGCCGCTCGTGGGCCTCGGTCTGCTCGGTCTTGCCCGGGCTGACGAACTCGTCAGGCAGGTAGAGGGTGAAGGTGCTGCCGCGGCCCGGCGCGCTGTCGACGTGAATCTCGCCGCCCAGCAGCCGCGCGATCTCGCGGCTGATCGACAGGCCCAGCCCCGTGCCGCCGTACTTGCGCGCGGTGCTGCCGTCGGCCTGCTGAAACGCCTCGAAGATGAGCTTCTGCTTGTTCTTGGGAATGCCGATGCCGGTGTCTTCGACCTCGAAGGCCAGCACGTGCTTCGCCTTGTGCAGCGCCTCGTGCTCGAGGCCGCCGCGCTTCTCGGCCACCGACATGCGCAGCTTCACGCTGCCGCTCTCGGTGAACTTGAAGGCGTTCGAGAGCAGGTTCTTCAACACCTGCTGCAGCCGCTGCGGGTCGGTGTACACCGCGTGGGGAGAGCCCTCGGCCACCACGATGTGGAACCCGACCTTCTTCTCGTCGGCCACCGCCTGGAACTGGCGCTGCATCGCCGCCTTCACCTCACCCAGCGGCAGGTGGCGCGGCTCGACCTGCATCTTGCCGGCCTCGACCTTCGAGAGGTCGAGGATCTCGTTGATCAGCGCCAGCAGGTCACCGCCCGAGGCGTGAATCGTCTGCGCGTACTCGATCTGCTTCGAGCTGAGGTTGGCCTCTTTGTTGTCGGCCAGCAGCTTGGCGAGAATCAGCAGCGAGTTGAGCGGGGTGCGCAGCTCGTGCGACATGTTCGCCAGAAACTCGCTCTTGTACTTGGAGATGAGCTGCAGCTGCTCGGCCTTCTCTTCGAGGCTGGCGCGCGCCAGCTCGACCTCGCGGTTCTTGACCTCGACCTTCTGGTTCTGCTGCTCGAGCAGCTTGGCCTTCTCTTCGAGCAGAATCTTCTGCTTCTCGAGCTCGCCGTTCGACTTCTTGAGCTCGTCCTGCTGCTGGGTGAGCTCTTTCGACTGGCTCTGCAGCTCCTGGGTGAGCCCCTGCGACTGCTGCAGCAGCTCTTCGGTGCGCATGTTCGCCATGATCATGTTGAGCACCACGCCGATGCTCTCCATCAGCTGGTCGAGGAAGATCTGGTGAATCGCGCTGAAGGTGTGAAACGAGGCCAGCTCGATCACCGCCTTCACGTTGCCCTCGAAGATGACCGGCAGGGTGATGATGTTGAGCGGGGCGCTCTCGCCCAGCCCGGTGACGATCTGCACGTGGTCGCTGGGCACGCGGGTGAGCAGAATCGGCTTCTTCTCGAGCGCGCACTGCCCCACGATGCCCTCGCCGAGGTGAAAGCGGTTCGCCAGGCTCTTGCGCTCTTTGTACGCGTAGCTCGAGGTGAGCTTGAGCACCGGCGTCGAGCCCTCGTTGTCCATCAAGAAGAACGCGCCGTAGTGCGCCGAGACCAGCGGGGTCAGCTCGCTCATGATCTGCCGCGACACCGAGTCGAGGCTCTTCTGCCCCTGCATCATGCCGCCGAACTTGGCGAGGTTCGTCTTCAGCCAGTCTTGCTCCTGGTTCTTCTGCGTGGTGTCACGCAGGTTGGTGATCATCTGGTTGATGGTGTCTTTGAGACCCGCCACCTCGCCTAGAGCGTTCACCGCGATGCTGCGGGTGAGGTCGCCCTTGGTCACCGCCACCGCCACGTCGCTGATGGCGCGCACCTGGGTGGTGAGGTTGCCGGCGAGCTGGTTCACGTTGTCGGTCAGCTGCCGCCAGGTTCCCATCGCGCCCGGCACCTTGGCCTGACCGCCCAGCCGGCCCTCGATGCCGACCTCGCTGGCCACCGTGCTCACCTGGTCGGCGAACGTCGACAGGGTGGTGGTCATGTTGTTGATGGTGTCGGCGAGCGCGGCGATCTCGCCCTTCGCGTCGACGCCGATCAGCTTCTGGGTCAGGTCACCGTTGGCGACCGCGGTCACCACCTTCACGATGCCGCGCACCTGGTTGGTCAGGTTCGAGGCCATGAAGTTCACGTTGTCGGTCAGGTCTTTCCACGTGCCGGCGACGCCGGGCACGCGGGCCTGGCCGCCGAGCTTGCCCTCGACACCGACCTCGCGCGCGACCGTGCTCACCTGCTCGGCGAACGTCGACAGCGTGTCGGTCATGTTGTTGATGGTCTCGGCGAGCGCGGCCACCTCGCCCTTGGCGTCGATGAGCAGCTTCTGACGCAGGTCGCCGTTCGCGACCGCGGTGACGACCTTGACGATGCCGCGCACCTGGGTGGTGAGGTTGCGCGCCATGTGGTTCACGTTGTCGGTGAGGTTCTTCCACACGCCGTCGACGCCCTGCACCTCGGCCTGACCGCCCAGCTTGCCCTCGGTGCCGACCTCTTTCGCGACGCGGGCCACCTCGCTGGCGAACGAGTTGAGCTGGTCGACCATGGTGTTGATGGTGTTCTTGAGCTCGAGAATCTCGCCCTTCACGTCGACGGTGATCTTTCTTGCTCAGGTCGCCCTTCGCGACCGCGGTGGTGACCAGCGCGATGTTGCGAACCTGGTTGGTGAGGTTCGAGGCCATCGAGTTCACGTTGTCGGTGAGGTCTTTCCACGTGCCGCTGACGCCGGGCACCTGCGCCTGGCCGCCCAGCTTGCCTTCGCTGCCGACCTCTTTCGCGACGCGGGTCACCTCTGAGGCGAAGGCGCGCAGCTGCTCGACCATGGTGTTGATGGTGTTCTTGAGCTCGAGAATCTCGCCCTTCACGTCGACGGTAATCTTCTGGCTCAGGTCGCCGTTGGCGACCGCGGTGGTGACCTTGGCGATGTTGCGCACCTGGTCGGTGAGGTTGCCGGCCAGCACGTTCACGTTGTCGGTGAGGTCTTTCCACGTGCCGCTCACCCCGGGCACCTGCGCCTGGCCGCCGAGCTTGCCCTCGGTGCCGACCTCTTTGGCGACGCGGGTCACCTCTGAGGCGAAGGCGCGCAGCTGGTCGACCATGGTGTTGATGGTGCTCTTCAGCTCGAGAATCTCGCCCTTGACGTCGACGGTAATCTTCTTGGTGAGGTCACCGTTGGCGACCGCGGTGGTGACGGTGGCGATGTTGCGAACCTGGTTGGTGAGGTTCGAGGCCATCGAGTTCACGTTGTCGGTGAGGTCTTTCCACACGCCGCTCACCCCGCGCACCTCGGCCTGACCGCCCAGCTTGCCCTCGCTGCCCACCTCTTTCGCGACGCGGGTCACTTCAGAGGCGAAGCCGCGCAGCTGCTCGACCATCTGGTTGAAGGTGTCTTTGAGCGCGAGCACCTCGCCCTTCGCGTCGACCGTAATCTTGCGGCTCAGGTCGCCGTTCGCGACCGCGGTCGAGACGTCGGCGATGTTGCGCACCTGCTCGGTGAGGTTGTTCGCGAGCAGGTTCACGTTGTCGGTGAGGTCTTTCCACGTGCCGGCGACGCCGGGCACCACCGCCTGCGCGCCCAGCCGCCCGTCGACGCCCACGGTGCGGGCGACGTTGGTCACCTGCTCGGCGAAGATGCCGAGCGTCTTGGTCATGTTGTTGAGCGTGTCGGCCAGCGCGGCGATCTCGCCCTTCGCTTCGACGCCCACCAGGCGCTGGCTCAGGTCACCGTTGGCGACCGAGGTCACCACCTTCACGATGCCGCGCACCTGGGTGGTGAGGTTCGAGGCCATCTGGTTCACGTTGTCGGTGAGGTCTTTCCACACGCCGCTCACCCCGCGCACCTCGGCCTGGCCGCCCAGCTTGCCGTCGGTGCCGACTTCTTTTGCGACGCGGGTCACTTCGGCGGCGAACGAGTTGAGCTGATCGACCATGGTGTTGATGGTGTTCTTGAGCTCGAGCACCTCGCCGCGCGCGTCGACGGTGATTTTGCGGCTCAGGTCGCCGGTCGCCACCGCGGTGGTCACCTCGGCGATGTTGCGCACCTGGGTGGTCAGGTTGCCCGCCAAGAGGTTCACGTTGTCGGTGAGGTCTTTCCACGTGCCGGCCGCGCCCGGCACCTTGGCCTGGCCGCCCAGCTTGCCGTCGGTGCCGACCTCTTTGGCGACGCGGGTCACTTCCGAGGCGAACGCGGCCAGCTGCTCGACCATCGAGTTCACCGTGGTGCCGATGCGCAGGAACTCGCCCTTCACCGGCTGCCCTTCGATCTGCAGCGCCATCTTCTGGGTCAGGTCGCCTTCGGCCACCGCCGACAGCACGCGGGCGACCTCGGTCGTGGGGTGCACCAGGTCTCCCACCAGCGCGTTGAGCGAGTTGATGCTGGTCGCCCAGTCGCCCTGCGGGGTGCCCAGGGTGGCGCGCTCGGCCATGCGGCCCTCGCGCCCGACCACCTGCTCGACCCGCACCATCTCGCGGGTCATCGCGTCGTTGAGCGCCACGTTCGCGTTGAACGCATGCGCCAGCTCGTCGACCAGGTCGCCCTTGCCGGTGCGCGAGATGCGAATCGAGAAGTCACCCCGCTCGGCGGCGCGCAAGGCCTCGAGCAGCGGCAGCAGCGCCGCTTCCGAGACGTAACGCTGGCTCATCACGTCTTGGCGGGCGTTGTCGCGCGCCAGGCGGGCCTCGCGGGTCGGGGGCGTGGGACGCTCGACGAGCGCCTTCTTGCCGTTGCCATTGCCGTTCGAGGAGCCGTTGCCGTTCTTGCGCTTGGGCGAGGAGCTGCCGTTACCATTCGGTGGCGCAGGAGGAGTAGGGGAGTGCATGGAGTGGCTCCGCGGGGTGCAACCGGGGGGCCACATGTTTCCGGATGCGGACATGCCCGTTTCGGTACCGAACGGTGACAACCGCGCTGCGGGGTGTCACGGCGCGGTGCCTTCCGCGACTCGGCGATTCAGACTTATTCGCTGTATCTGCGACGGCGCAGCAGACCCTGGCGCGGCTACGCCTGCTTCACGAGCGCGAGGAAACGGGGCGACGCGCGCAGCGAGTCGAAGTCTCCGTCGTTCGCCGCGTCCTCGCGGTTGACCGGGTCGAGCTCGATGGCGCGCGCGAGCGACGCCAGCGCTTCCTGCTCCAGCGCGCTCGGGTTGCCGGCTGGGCGGGTCTGAGCGGCGAGCAGCGCGGTGTAGCAGGCGTGGTTGTACCAGTGCGTGGCGTTCTCACGGTCCAACTCGAGCGCGTGCGCGATCGCATCGCGCGCCTCACGCTGGCGACCGAGACGGCTGAAGGCATTGGCTTCGGCCTCGAAGAGGTCTTCCGTCGAGACTCCCGCGGCGCGGAGCGCGGCGGCCTCGGCCAGGGCGTCTTCGTAGCGCTCGAGTGCGTCGGAGAGGAGCGTCAGCCTCTCGAGCCGCAGCGGGAGCGGGTCTTTCGCAGTGGCGATGGCCTCGTCGAGGTCGGCGAGGGTGACTTCGGGGTCCTCCAGCTCGTCCGCGTCGTCCGCGTCGGCTTCGGGCGACAGGGCGTCGATGTACCACTTCTCGATCTGCTCGGGGAACAGGGCCAGCTTCATCTCGCGGGTGACGCTCGCCACGTCTTTGCCGATCGGCTTCGGGGTCGCCAGCGCGCCCTTCTCGCCGGTGAGCCACCAGCCCTCGACTCCGTCGTAGAGCACCTTCAGGTGCTGCCCCCAGTCTTCTGCCGGGTAGTACTGGCTGAGCCCGAGCTTCAGCGCATTCTGGTACTCGGCGACGGCTTTGAGCTCCGCGTCGCTGAGCTCATCGTCCGACTTCGCGTTCAAGAGCTCGAGCTCGTCACGGCTGTACCCCTTCTGCGGGTAGTCCACCGTGATTTCACCACGAATGATCTGAAGAAACGGCCCGTCGCTTTGCAGCGCGGTCACGATGGAGCCCCGCTCGGTCCGCACGAAGGAGTAGAGGCCGCTGCGGTCGTCGTGCACCGCGAGGATGACGGGCGAGATCACCGCACTCAGCCTCTTGAGCACCGAACCCTGGCTCAGCTCGGTGGGGTCGCTGGTTCGGCTGAAAAACGCGAGCCAGCGCAGCGGCCGCGCGGGGTCGGGCCGGGTCACCACCGCGGCGAGCTTGCCAGGGAGCGCGTGTGCTTCTTCGAGACCCTTCGCCACCGCAGCCAACGCGCCGAGGAGCGTCGCCTCGTCGGTCTCGCGCTCCAGCCCGAAGACCGCCATCGTGTAGCCCATCGCGTCTCCATAGTGAAAGAGGGGAAATTGTCACCCTTGCGGGCGAATTCGACCCCCCAGACGCGCGGCGTCGGAGGCCATTCAGGAGAAAGGGTGCGTCGGCACGCGACGTACCCGCGGCTCGGCGCTTCCGGCGACGGGAGGGCAAAGGCTGTCGCCTCTCAGGGCGGCGCAATCTTCGCCGCCCACCGGCGTGACGGCGGCGCGTCGGCCCAGCCCACCAGCCAGCCGCCGCCGCTCGAGTCGGCGGCCACGCCGAGCGCGGTGGTGGGCACGGTGACCTCGAGCGCGCGGTCGAAGCGCAGCGAGCGGGCGCCGGCCTCGAGCACCGCGGCGTGGGGCACCCGCCGGCCGTCGGAAGAGATGACGGTGTAGGCCAGCAGCACGCCGCCGTCGGAGGTGAGCGCGCAGCCGCCGGCTTGTGCCGACGCACCCGCGGGCGGGCTCAGCACCTGCTCGTGCAGCGGTGCGTCGAAGAGCCGGCTGAAGCTGCGCACCACCACGTCGCCCTCGCGCTGCAGGCAGAAGGTGAGGTCGGTGCTCTGCGGGTCGACGAAGGTGGCCACCGCGGTGCCGTCGCCGGTGCCCAGCGAGCCCGAGTTGAAGAGGTCTCCGTCGAGGGTCAGGTCGAGCACGCCGGGAAAGGTGAGGCCCTGGCGGGTGCGGCGGCCCGCGGGGAACACCCGCCGGTACGACTGGCCCAGCGTGCCGATGGAGTGGGGGCGAAAGCCCGACGCCATCGCCGCGAAGTCGGTGGCGAACGAGCGCCGCCAGCGCAGCGCGCCGTCTGCGCCCAGGCGGGCCAGCCACCCCTCTTCGGCGGCGCCGCCCAGCTCGAGGCCGCCGACCAGCAGGCCCTGCTCGGGGTCGGCGGCGAGGGTGAGCGCCGACCACTCGCGACCCGCCGGCGCGTCGAGCGCCGTGGTCCACACCTCGCGGTCTTCGGCGTCGAGCGCGCGCACCCAGGCCTGGCGGGCGCCGGCGGCGGTGGTGGCCCAGCCGGCCACCGCCCAGCCTCCCGAGGGCAGCGCCACCGCGGCGCTCAGGGCGTCGTCGCCGCCCGCGACGTCGAGGCGCTGCGAGCGCACCAGCGTGCCGTCGGCGCGGGCGCGGCCGTACCAGAGGTCGCCCAGCTGGTGACCGGCCTCGAGCAGCTCGCCGCTGCCCGGGTCGACCACCGCGGCGGTGACCACCACGCGGTGCTCGATGCCGATCTCCAGCTCGGTGCTGCACCCGCACAGCAGCAGCGCGGCCACCAGCTCACTGCGCATCGAGCAACCTCTGCACCCGCTGCTTCACCGGCGCGGGCGCGTCGCTGCCGAGCATCGCCTGGCCCAGCCGCTCGGCCTCGGGGCGCCGGCCGGCCTTGAGCAGCGCGTCGATGCGCAGCAGGCGCGCCTCGGTGCCCAGCGCTGGGTGGGGAAAGGCGCGCTCGTACGCGTCGAGCTCGACCAGGGCGGCGGCCGCGTCGTGGTCGCGCAGGTGAGTGCGGGCGCGGTCGACCGCCGCCAGCTCGCGGGTGAGCTCGTCTTCGGCGGGCGCGGCCTTGGGGCGCGGCTTCGGCGCCGGCGCCTGGGGTAGAGCGACCTCGGGCGGCGGCAGAGGCTCGACCACCGGCTGCGCTGGCGGCAGAGCGGGCGGTGGCGCGGGCAGCTGCACCACGATGGGGGCGACCGGCGGCCGCCGCAGCGCCTCGAACTGCATGCCGCCCACGAAGGCGGCCCCGGCGAGCAGCACCACGCCGACGACCTTCACGCCGGTGGCGAGCGCGCCGGTGCCCGCGGCGGTGGCGGTGGCGGCGCCCACCTGGAGCGCGGCGGCGGCCTTCGCCTTGGCGGCGGCCGACGGGGCTTCAGTGCGGGCGGCTTCGAACAGCTCTTCGGGGGTGCTCACGGGGCCACCTTCAGCTTCCTCCGGGCGAGCCGGGCGTCGAAGTCTTCTCGCGCGCGGCGCAGCCGCGAGGCGGCGGTGCCTTCGGGAATCTCGAGGGCCTCGGCCACCTCGCGCTTGGTGAGGCCTTCAATCTCGGTGAGCACCAGCACGGCGCGCAGGTCGTGCTCCATCTCCGACAGCACCTCGTCGAGCAGCGCCCGGCGGCGCTTGAGCTCGATGGCGTCTTCGGGCGTGCCGGGGGCGATGGGCTCGGGCGCGGCGTCGGCGGGCTCTTCGCGCGAGCTGCGCAGCCGGGGTGCGACCTTGAGCGCGGCTGCACACAGAAACGCCCGTTCTTTGCCGGGGGTGATGTCGGCCAGCCGGCGCCCGGCAATCATGAAGACCTGCTGGGCGCCGTCGTCGGCCGCGGCGGGGGTGAGCCCGCTGCGACGCAGCACGCGCCACACCAGGTCGTAGTGTGCCTCGAACATCACGCTCAGGCGCTCCCGGTCTGATGGGCTCATGCGGTCAGGTGGCCTGATGGATCACGGAAAGCTACGCCCCAGCGAGAGCCCGCCAAAGCCGAATGCGAGCGGCACGGTGAAGACGGTGCCGGCGTTCGTCACCCGGTAGCTCTCGCGGCGCGCGTGCAGGCCCAGCCCACCGTCGAGGCTGATGCGCCAGGCGCCCAGCGCCAGCGCGGCGTGAAGACCGGCGCCGGGCGCGACCAGCACCGACGTCGCCAGCCGGGCCTCTTCGGCGCTGGGAGAGAAGATGGGCACGAACAGCACCGCCACCTGCGCGGCGGGCAGCAGCTCGATGGGGCCCAGGTCGAAGGCCGGCCCCAGCTCGAGCCGGGCGCCGAAGGTGCGGTAGCGCGCGTCGCCGTTGGGCGAGCTGACGGTGCGACCGAACGAGAACAGGCCCGAGAGCTGGGCGGCGAAGTGCCCGCGGCGCAGGCCCAGCCGCAGCTCGAGCGCCGGCTCGACCGCGCTGCTCACCCAGGTGGTGACGCCGGCGCCCACCAGCACCGCGCCGCGCCAGGTCGGGGAAGAAGGAGCAGGCGCAGGCTCGGCGGCACGGCTCACCGCCGGCGCGGGAGGCGATGCGGGAGCCGGCGCAGGTGCGGGCTCGGGGGCAGGCTCGGGTGCGGGCGCCGGCTCGGGCGCCTCCACCCCAGCAGGCGCCGGCGGCACCGCGGCGAGCTCTTCGGGGGTGACCGGGCCGCTGCGGGCCTCGGGGTCGAGCAGCAGCGCGGTGGCGAGGCTCAGGGCGGCGGCGACCGTCTCGCAGCGGCTGCCCTTGAACTCGCGCGCGCCGTGCAGCGACGAGGTGCCGCGGAACTGCTTCTTCACGCGGGTGATGGAGATGGCCAGGGTGGTCTGCGCCTCTTCGCGCGAGACCAGCTCGACCTTCGAGGTGCGCACCCGGAGCTCGGCCTCGAAGCGGGTCTGGTCGGGACACTCGGGCGGCGCCTGGTAGCTGACGAAGAGGGGCAGCCGCTCGGCGGCGGCCAGCAGCAGGAGCAGCACCATGGGGGGCGGGAATTATCCGTGATCCATCTGGGTGCCGGGCTGCATTTCACCGCGAACCCTCCCGATAGGAGCTTCCCTTCATGTCTCACATGCGGATGTTCTCCGCCGTGTCCGTGGTGTTTCTGCTGGCCTGCGGCGGCAAGCCGTCGATGGTGACCGACGGTGGTGCCGGCAGCGGCGGCTCGAGCGCGGGAGGCAGCGCGGCCGGCGGCAGCGGCGGAGCGGGCGGCGGCTCCGGCGGGGCGGGCGGCGGCTCCGGCGGCGCGGCAGGCGGAGACGACGCGGGCATGGCCGGCGGCGCGGGCGGCATGTCGGGCGGCGCGGGCGGCATGTCGGGTGGTGCAGGTGGCATGTCGGGAGGCTCGGGCGGAGCCGGCAACACCGCACCGGTGCTGGGCGCGCTGAGCCCCCTGCAGGTGAACGAAGGTGCGACCGCGCAGGTGACGTTGACCGCGACCGACGCGGAGAATGACCTGCTCACCTTCTCGCTGGTCGGCAACCCCGCCTTCGTGACGCTCTCGGGCAGCACGGTGACGGTGGCGCCGGGCTTCTCGGCGGCCGGCAGCTACCCGGTCGGGGTGGTGGTGAGCGACGGCCAGCTGCAGGCGAACGGCGTGCTGCAGGTGACGGTCGCGAACGTGAACCGGCCGCCGGTGCTGGCGGCGATTGCAGACCAGAACCTCACCGCGGGCACCCCGTCGCCGCTGACCCTGATGGCGACCGACCCCGACGGCGACGCGGTCACCTTCTCGGCGATGAACCTGCCCGCGTACGCGGTGCTGAGCGGCGGCGTCATCACCTTCAGCCCTCCGGCGGCGACCCTCGACAACCGGGTGGTGGTGGTGACCGCGGCCGACCCGTCGAACGCCACCGACGGCAAGTCGTTCACGCTCACCGTCAGCCCCGCGCCGAACCAGGCGCCCACGGTGTCTGCGCTCGCGCAGGTCGACGCCTCGGGCAACCCGGTGGCAGCGGGCGCGATGGCGATGGTCGCTCCGCGGCTCAGGGCGAGCGTCGATGACCCCGAGAACGCGCAGGTGAAGCTCGAGGCCGAGGTGGTGAGCAGCGCGGCGGCGTTCGCCGACGTGGCCACCCACTCGGGCGCGCTGGGCCCCGAGGGCCAGGTCGAGCTGGCGCTGCCCTCGCTGCCGGCGGGCTCGTACAAGTGGCAGGTGCGCGCGCTCGACGCCGCGGGCAAGGCTGGCGCGTGGTCGCAGTTCGCGGGCGGCGGGGTGGCCTTCGTGGTCCCCGCCGGCGCCATCTCGGGCTCCATCGTCATCAGCGGCGGCCTGCCGGCGACCAAAGACCCCGCGGTGACCCTGACCCTCGCGGCCACGGCGAGCGGCGGCGCCACCATCACCGAGATGTGCTTCTCGAATGACGGCACCACCTTCAGCCAGTGCGGCGCGCCGGTGAGCAACAAGGCGTGGACGCTGGCGGCGGGCGAGGGCCTGCGGGCGGCCTACCTGCGGGTGAGAGACTCGAACAACACCACGGTGGTGTTCTTCGACGACATCGTGGTCGACCTGACGCCGCCCAACATCGTCGCGTTTCAAATCGAGCTGGGCAAGGCGGCCACCGGCACCACCGCGGTCTCGCTGAGCTGGACGGCGGCCGACGCGCTCTCGGGGCTCAAGGCCGAAGAGGCCTCGAACGACGCGGTCTCGTTCATCGGGCTGGGCAGCTCGCCCGCGATGTGGACGCTGCCGAGCGCTGAGGGCGTGCGCACGGTGACCCTGCGGGTGGTCGACGTCGCCGGCAACATCGCCACCGCCACCGACACCATCGTCTACGACAAGACTCCGCCCAGCATCTCGAGCGCCACCTTGAACGCCGGCGCGGCGTGGGCGAAGTCGCCGGTCGTCTCGCTGACCGTCAGCGCCATCGACGGCGCGGGCTCGGGGGTGGCGCAGATTTGCTACGCCGGCCCGGTCACCGCCGGCTGCCAGCCGTTCGGCAACGGCACGGTGAGCGTCGCGCTGACCGGCGGCGACGGCCAGAAGACCCTCGACGTCACCGTGGTCGACGGGGTGGGCCTGAGCTCGGCGGTCAGCCACCCGGCCATCGGCCTCGACACCGTGCCCCCGGTGCTCTCGAGCCTGGCCCTGAACCTGGGCGCGGCGTGGGCCTCATCGAACGCAGTGAGCGTGGGCTTCTCGGCCACCGAGGGCGGCTCGGGCCTCGCGGGCATCGCCTGCGCCACCGACGGCGCGGCGTTCGGCGCCCCGGCCGCCTACGCCAACCCGTATTCCTACGCGGTGGTGGGCGGCGACGGCATGCACACCGTGAGCTGCAAGGTGCTCGACGTCGCCGGCAACGAGAGCGGCGTGCAGAGCGACGGCATCGGCATCGACACCCAGCGGCCGACCGGCACGGTGGTGGTGAACGCCGGCGACCCCCAGTACACCAAGCAGGTGGGCGTGAGCCTGGTGCTGAGCCCGTCGGACGCGGCGTCGGGCGTCACCCATTACTGCGCCAACCTCACCAACACCGGGCCGACCGGCGCGAACGACCCGTGCTGGACCTCGCTGGCCAACACCGGCTTCACCCTGACCGGGCCCGACGGGCTGAAGACCGTGTACGTGTGGTTCCGCGACGCGGCGCTGAACTTCTCTTCGGGCTCGGGGGCCAGCGACACCATCACCCTCGACGTGACGCCGCCCACGGTGAGCGTCTCGGGCGCCGGTCTGGGCCTCGCCGCCGGCGCGGCCTTCACCAACGCGCTCGCGCCGTCGTTCGTGAACCTGGCGTCGGACGCGACCAGCGGTCTGTCGCAGGTGTGCACCGGCACCTCGAGCCCGCCGGCCTCGTGCGTGGCCTACGCGGCGTCGGCGTCGCTGGCCTTCTCGGCCGGCGACGGGCCGAAGACCGGCTACCTGATGGTCATCGACGGGGCCGGCAACCCGAGCGCGGTGGTGACCGACACCATCACCCTCGACCAGACGCCGCCCACCCTGAGCAACGTGCAGGTCAACGCGAACGCGGCCTTCACCAACGCGCTCGACGTGTCGGTCACCAGCACCGCGTCGGACACCAACGGGGTGACCCAGCTGCAGCTGTCGAACGACGGCGTCACCTTTCAGCCGGCGGTCGCCTACGCCAGCCCCAAGACGTACACCCTGCCGGCCGGCGACGGCGCGAAGTCGGTGTACCTGCGGGTGCTCGACGCCGCGGGCAACCCCAGCGCGGCGCAGAGCGACGCCATCACGCTCGACCTGACGCCTCCCACGGTGAGCATCTCGGTGAACGCGGGCGCGCGCTACACCCAGACCGGCACGGTGAGCGTGGCGCTCACTCCGAGCGAGGCGGGCAGCGGGGCGGCGAAGGTCTGCCTCAAGAACACCGCCAACCCCGCCGCGGCCCCCGCGGCGCCGCCCGCCGCCGACCCGTGCTTCCTCACCTTCGCCACCCCGGTGATGTACACGTTGTCGGCGCAGAACGACCGGCGGGTCTACGCCTGGCTGCTCGACGGCGCGGGCAACGTGACGGTGAGCCCCGCCACCTACGACATCTGGTGGGACCCGACGGCCCCCGGGGCGCCGGGCACCGCCACTGCCACCGCCGGGCACCGCTCGGTCGGCTTGAGCTGGGGCGCCTCGGGCGGTGACGCCTCGTCGGGCGTGGCCGGCTACCAGGTCGGCGTCTCGACGGTGAGCGGCGGGCCGTACACCTACGGCGCCACGCTGCCGGGCACCAGCACCACCCTGACGCTCTCGAACGGAGCGACCTGGTACTTCGTGGTGCGCACCGTCGACAACGCCGGCAACACCAGCAGCAACACCCCGATGGTGTCGTCGACGCCGCGCTGGCCGTTCAACGCGCAGCAGCGGCTGCCCACCTCGAACGGGCTCAACACCCTGGCGGTGAGCCCGCCCACCGGGCGCTGGTTCGTGGCCGGAGAAGCGGGCGCGCTCTACGTGTCGGACGACGCGTTCGGCACCTTCACCCGGCGCGACCCGATGACCGACGGCGCGGTCGAGGCGGTCTACGCCGACGCCTCGAGCAACGTGTGGGTGGTGGGCGCGGCGGGCCACCTCGCCCGCAGCACCGACGACGGCGTGACGTTCAGCACCGTCACCAACCAGGACTCGGCGATGCCCAAGCGCAGCCTGAACGCCTTCACCTACGCCGGGCTGACCGGCGCGATTCTCTCGGTGAGCCACTGGGTGGCGGTCGGGGCGGGCGGGGTGCTGCTGCACGCAGGCACCACCGCGCTCGCGCCCACCCCGGTGTTCGCCCCGGTGACCAACCCGGCCGGCGCGAGCAGCCTGTCAGCGGTGGCGCGCTGCAACAGCGCGGGGGTCTGCGCCGCGGGCGCGACGCTGGTGGCGGTGGGCAACTCGGGCGTCATTCTGCGCTCGACCGACAACGGCCTCACCTGGGTCACCGTGCCCGCCCCGTCGGGGTACACCAGCGCCTCGTTCAAGGCGGTGGCGGCGCTGCCCGGCACTGACACGATGTACATCGGCGGCGCCGCGCCGGCCGGCCATGGCCCGCTGCTGCGCTCGACCAACGGCGGCGCGAGCTTCGCCGAGGTGGTGTCGCCCAACGTGAGCGACCTGACCGACGTCGCCGGGCTGTCGGGGCTGGGCAGCGACCTGTGGGTCGCCGGGTACGGCGGCGGCACCCAGGTGCTGCGCATCAACGGCGCGTCGCGGTTCGACCAGACCTTCCCCTCGACGCTGTCGCCGAACGCCATCATGGCGCGCTCGGCCACCGAGATTGCCACCGTGGCCGCCTCGGGCGAAATCATGCTCGAGACCGCCGCCGCCACCTTCGTGAAGAAGAGCGTCGGCATCGGCCAGAGCGTTCTCGGCTCGAGTACCCCGGGCAACTTCGGCGGCACCCTGTGGCAGGTGGGCGGCAACGGCTGGGTGGCCTTCACCAGCACCTCGGGCAGCACGTGGACCCAGCAGACCTCGGCGACCAACCTGTCGCTCAACGCCATCTCCACCGTCGACACCAACGGAGCGGCCAGCGGGGTGTTCGCGTTCGCAGTGGGCACCGCCGGCACCATCGTGAAGACCACCAACGGCGGCACCACCTGGGCGCTCGACGCCGACTCGGGCAACGTCAGCCAGGTGCTCAACGGGGTGTCGTGCCGCAGCACCACCTCGTGCGTGGCGGTGGGCAACGCCGGCACGGTGCTGTTGTGGAACGGCTCGAGCTGGACCACCGACCAGACCGGCGGCGCGAAGGACTACAACGCGGTCGTCAGCTACCTGGCCGGCGGCATCTTTCACGTGGTCGCGGTCGGTGACGCGGGCCTGCTGCGCACGCAGATTGGCGCCACCTGGGTGACCCGCCCCGACATCTCGACCGACGACTTCTACGGGGTGGCCCAGAAGAGCGACGCCCTGGGCGTGGTCATCGCGGTGGGCAGCGGTGGCAAAATCTACAAGTCGACCAACCACGGGCAGAGCTTCACCGCCCGCACCTCGGGCACCACTCAGATGCTGCGCGCGGTGGCCAACCTCGCCGGCACCTCGCGCTGGTACGCCGCGGGCCTGGGCGGCACCGCGCTGGTGTCGGACGATGACGGAGAGACCTGGGCCCCGCTGGTGAGCAACACCACCAACTCCATCTTCTCCATCAGCACCGGCACCGTCGCGTCGCGGGTGTGGATGACCGGCTCGGCGGGCCTCTCGCTCTACTCGTTCACCTCGGGCCAGTAGCCGCTTCACGGCCCTTTGGGGGCCGCGCCTCGACCCAGGCGCGGCCTCTTGGGGCGCAACCGTTGCGCGCTTGCGCAGCCGCCCGGGCCTTTTTGCAGCGCTCGACCTGGCGCTTGCGCCGCAGGGCGGGGCCGGCGCACGGGTTGCACGGCCGCCGCTGATGCAGGGCTACCGCACCATCATCGAGCCGTTTCGCATCAAGTCGGTCGAGCCGCTGCGGCTGAGCAGCCGGGAAGAGCGCGAAGAGCGCCTGGCCGCGGCGGGGCTGAACCTGTTCCGCCTGCACTCGGACGACGTGCTCATCGACCTGCTCACCGACTCGGGCACCGGGGCGATGTCGGCCGAGCAGTGGGCGGCGCTGCAGCGGGGCGACGAGTCGTACGCCGGCTCGCCCTCGTACTTCCGCTTCGAGCGCGCGGTGCGCGAGCTGTTCGACTTCAGGCACGTCATACCCACCCACCAGGGGCGGGCCGCCGAGAAGATTCTGTTCTCGGTGGTGGGCGGCCCCGGCAAGGTGGTGCCCAGCAACACGCTCTTCGACACCACCCGCGCCAACGTCGAGGCCAGCGGCGCCACCGGCGTCGACCTGCTCTACCCGGCGGGCCGAAAGCCGTCTGAGCGCCACCCCTTCAAGGGCAACCTCGACGTCGCCGCGCTCGAGCGCGTGGTGGGTGAGGTGGGGGCCTCGAAGGTGCCGCTGGTGCTGGTGACGGTGACCAACAACTCGGGCGGCGGGCAACCGGTGAGCCTCGAGAACCTCAAGGCGGTGTCGGCGCTGTGCGAGCGCCACCACATTCCGCTCTTTCTCGACGGGTGCCGCTTCGCCGAGAACGCGTGGTTCATTCGCGAGCGCGAGCCGGGGCAGCACCAACGCACCGTGGCCGACATCGTGCGCGAGATGGCCAGCCTCGCCGACGGCATGACCATGTCGGCGAAGAAAGACGGGCTGGCCAACATCGGCGGGTGGCTGGCCCTCGACGACGACGGCTGGGCCGAGCGCTGCCGCAACCTGCTCATTCTCACCGAGGGCTTTCCCACCTACGGGGGGCTGGCCGGGCGCGACCTCGACGCCATCGCGGTGGGGCTGCGCGAGGTGGTGCAGCACGACTACCTGCGCTACCGCACCCGCTCGGTCGAGTACCTGGGCCAGGCGCTCGAGCAGCGCGGAGTGCCCATCGTGGTGCCGGTGGGTGGCCACGCGGTGTACCTCGACGCGGCGGCGATGCTGCCCCACCTGCCGCCGCTCTCGTTTCCCGGCCAGGCGCTGGCAGTCGAGCTGTACCGTGAGGGCGGAGTGCGCAGCTGCGAGATTGGCTCGGTGATGTTCGGGCGCCAGCCCGACGGCTCCGAGCGCCCCGCCGCGATGGAGCTGGTGCGGCTCGCGGTGCCCCGCCGCACGTACACCCAGAGCCACATCGACTTCGTGGTCGAGGTGGTCGAGCACGTCGCCGCCCGCGCCCGCTCGCTCAAGGGGCTGCGCATCGTCGAGCAGCCGGCGGCGCTGCGGCACTTCACCGCCCGCTTCGAGGCGCTGGGCTGAAGCGCAAAACCCGCGCGCGGGCGCGATGAAAAGCCGGCTTCGCGCAACGGCTGCGCGCTCGAGGGGCGCGCGGGGCCTTGTACGCATGTTGCAGGCCGCCGCCGCACCATGGCCATCGACTACTCCACCAAGATTCCGAACAACGTCGACCTCGCGGCGAACAAGACGCTGCAGCGCGCGCTCGAGCAGTGGCAGCCGCACTACCTCGACTGGTGGAGAGAGGTCGGCCCCGAGGCCAGCACCGCGCACGAGGTGTACCTGCGCACCGCGGTGAGCGTCGACGCGAAGGGCTGGGCGCACTTCGGCTACGTGAAGATGCCCGACTACCGGTGGGGCATCTTCCTCACTCCGCCCGAGCCCGACCGCAAGATTGCCTTCGGCACCCACCGCGGCCAGCCGGTGTGGAACGAAGTGCCCGGCGAGTACCGCAGCACGCTGCGGCGCATCATCGTCACCCAGGGCGACACCGAGCCGGCCAGCGTCGAGCAGCAGCGCGCGCTGGGCCAGACCTGCCCGTCGCTCTACGACCTGCGCAACCTCTACCAGGTCAACGTCGAAGAGGGCCGGCACCTCTGGGCGATGGTGTACCTGCTGCACGCGTACTTCGGCCGCGACGGCCGCGAAGAGGGCGAGGCGCTGCTGCAGCGCCGCTCGGGCGACGCCGACAAGCCCCGTATCCTCGGCGCGTTCAACGAGAAGACCCCCGACTGGCTCTCGTTCTTCATGTTCACCTTCCTCACCGACCGCGACGGCAAGTACCAGCTCGCCGCCCTCGCCGAGAGCGGCTTCGACCCGCTCGCGCGCACCACCCGCTTCATGCTCACCGAAGAGGCGCACCACCTGTTCGTCGGCGAGAGCGGGGTGGCGCGCATCATCGCGCGCACCCTCGAGGTGATGAAGGAGCTGAAGACCGACGACCCGGGCAAGGTGCGCGCGGCCGGCGCCATCGACCTGCCCACCCTGCAGCGCTACCTCAACTTCCACTTCAGCGTGACGTTGGACCTGTACGGCTCTGAGGTGTCGAGCAACGCGGCCTCGTTCTACAGCGCGGGCCTGAAGGGCCGCTTCGGCGAAGAGAAGATTGCCGACGACCACCTGCTCGCCGACTCGAGCTACGACGTGCCGCGGCTCGACGGCACCGCCATCGGGGTGCGGCACGAGAAGGCCCAGCTGGCGCTCAACGAGCGGCTGCGCGACGACTACATCGCCGACTGCCAGGCCGGCGTCGACCGGTGGAACAAGCTCGTCGACAAGGCCCAGGTCGGCCAGCGCCTCACGCTGCCCCACAAGGGCTTTCACCGGAAGATTGGCGCGTTCGCCGGCGCGCAGGTGAGCCCGACCGGCAAGGTGCTGACCGCGCCTGAGTGGGCGGCGGGCGAGCGCCAGTGGCTGCCCACTGACGACGACCACGCCTTCGTGCAGTCGCTGATGAAGCCGGTCACCGCGGTCGGCAAGTACGCCAGCTACATCAGCCCGCCGCGGGTCGGCATCGACAACCAGCCGCTCGACTTCGCCTACGTGCGCCTGAGCGCATGATTCGCCAGCACCTCATCGACCCCGAGGTCTGCATTCGCTGCAACACCTGCGAAGAGACCTGCCCCCACGACGCCATCACCCACGACCGCCAGAGCTACGCGGTCGACGCGGCGAAGTGCGTGGCGTGCGGCGACTGCCAGACCCCGTGCCCCACCGGGGCCATCGCCTCGTGGCGGCGGGTGAACGCGCCGTACCCGGTCGCCGCGCAGCTGTCGTGGGAGTCGCTGCCGCTCGAGCTCGAGCCCGCCGCGCCGGCCGACCTCGCCGAGCCCGCCGAGGTGCAGGCGCTCACCGCGCAGGCGCACCGCGCGGTGGGGGTAGTGCCTCCGCCGTGGAGCGCGGCCCACCCGTACGTGGGGCTGTACACCGAGGCGCGGCCCGCCATCGCCACCGTCACCGGCACGCTCAAGCTCACCGCCGACGGAGCGGCGAGCGACATTCGCCACCTGGTGCTCGACTTCGGCAGCACCGCCTTCCCCGTGCTCGAGGGGCAGTCGGTCGGCGTGCTGCCCGAGGGCCTCGACGCCGACGGCCGCCCGCATCACGTGCGGCTCTACTCGGTGGCCAGCCCCCGCGACGGCGAGCGGCCTCGCCGCAACAACCTCGCGCTCACGGTGAAGCGGGTGGTCGCCGACCGCGAGGGCCGGCCGGTCAAGGGCGTGGCCTCGAACTACCTCTGCGACCTGAAGAAGGGCGACACGGTGAAGGTGACCGGCCCGTGGGGCGCGAGCTTCTTGATGCCCAACCACCCCGGCGCCCGGCTGCTGATGATCTGCACCGGCACCGGCGCCGCCCCGATGCGCGCCATGACCGAGCGCCGCCGCCGCCGCCTTCAGCTCGACGAGGGAGGCTCGATTCACCTCTTCTTCGGCGCCCGCAACCCCGCCGAGCTGCCGTACTTCGGCCCGCTGATGAAGCTGCCCCGCCAGCTCATCGACGTCGAGCTCGCCTTCTCGCGCGTGCCCGGCCAGCCCAAGGCCTACGTGCAAGACCGCCTGCGCGCCCGCGGCCCCGAGGTCGCCGCCCTGCTCGCCGGCGACGACACCTTCGTCTACCTCTGCGGCCACAAGGCGATGGAGCGCGAGGTGCTCGCCACCTTCGCCGAGCTGCTGCCCGACTTCCCCTCGCGGCTCGAGACCCTCAAGGCCGCCGGTCGGTTTCACGTCGAGACCTACTGACCGCCGCGCCCGGCGCAGCGCAGGTCTGGTACCGTTTTCGCCGTGCAAGTCGACCGCACCTCGACCGCGACCTTGACCCTGCGGCGTGAGCGGGGCGCCGAGCAGGTGGTGCTCCCCAACCTGCAGGTGCACCTGCACGTGCCGGGGCAGGCCGTCGCGGTGCTGCCGGTGGGCCTCGAGCCGGTGCGCTTCGGCACCGACCCCGGGTGCGAGGGGCGCCTCACCGACCCGCACGTCTCGCGCCTGCACTGCGAGCTGGTGCTGACCGAAGACGGCCCGCTCTTGCGCGACCTGGGCAGCAAGAACGGCACCCGCGTGGCGGGGCTCTCGGTGCGCGAGCTGATTCTCCCTCAGGGGGTCGAGGTGGCCCTCGGCGCGGCGCGCTTCACCCTCGAGCTCGAGCAGGGCGAGCGGGTGCGGCCGCTCTCGGCCGACGCGGCGTTCGGCGGCGCGCTCGGGCGCAGCGTGCGCATGCGCGCCCTGTTCGCCGAGCTCGAGGCGGTGGCCCGCACCGACATCGCGGTGGTGCTGCTGGGCGAGTCGGGCACCGGCAAAGAGCTGCTCGCGCGCGGCCTGCACGCCCGCAGCCCGAGAAGCGCGGGCCCCTTCGTGGTCTTCGACTGCGCGTCGGTCTCGGCCGAGCTGCTGCCCTCTGAGCTCTTCGGCCACCAGGCCGGCGCCTTCACCGGCGCCCGCACCGAACGCGCCGGCCTGCTCGAAGAGGCGCACCGCGGCACCCTCTTGCTCGACCAGGTGGGCGAGCTGCCGCTGGCGCTGCAGGCCACCCTGCTGCGCGCGCTCGAGCAGCGCACCGTGCGCCGCCTGGGCGCCTCGGGCGAGCGCCCCGCCGACGTGCGGGCAGTGTGCGCCGCCCACCACGACCTGCGCGCCGCGGTCGAGGCCGGCAACTTTCGCAAAGACCTCTACTACCGGCTGGCCGGCGTCGAGCTGCGGGTGCCCCCGCTGCGCGAGCGGCGCGACGACATTGCGATGCTGGTCGAGCGGTTCCTCGACCGGCTCGAGCCTTCTCTCACCCTCGCCGACCTGCCCCCGCACACCCTGGCGCTGCTCCACGCCCACGCCTGGCCCGGCAACGTGCGCGAGCTGCACAACGTGGTGCGCCGGCTGGCGCTGGCGCCCGAGCTCGACGACGGCACGCTGTTCGGCGCGGCGGTCGCCGCGCAGCAGCGCCCCGCCTTTCTCGAGGCGCGCGAGCAGGTGCTGGCCACCTTCGAGCGCGGGGTGCTGGCCGACGCCCTCGAGCGCCACCAGGGCAACGTCTCGGGCGCCGCGCGCGAGCTGCAGGTGTCGCGGCAGTTTCTGCACAAGCTCATCGCCCGCTACGGGCTCAACCCGCGCGAGCCATGAGCCTGCGCGAGCACGAGCAGGTCGCCGGGTACCGCCTGGTGCGCCGCATCGGGCGCGGGGGCATGGCCGAGGTGTGGCGCGCCACCCCGGTGGGGGCGGCCGGCGCCGCCGACGTGGCGCTCAAGGTGATGGAGCTCGACGAGACCGACCCCGAGCACCGCGCCACCCAGCGGCGCTTCGAAGAAGAGGTGCGGCTCGGTCAGCGGCTCGTGCACTCCAACCTGGTGCGCACCCTGGAAGGAGGCGTCGACCGCGAGCGCGCCTGGGTGGCGCTCGAGCTGCTCGAGGGTCGCACCCTGCGCCAGCTGCTCGCCGAGCGGGGCCCGCTTCCCCTGCCGGCGGCGCTGGGCGTCGGGCTGCAGCTGCTCGCCGCGCTCGAGCACGTGCACGGCATGGCCGGCGAAGACGGCCGCCCGTTGCAGCTGGTGCACCGCGACCTCAAGCCCTCGAACGTCTTCGTGACCGACGCCGGGGTGGTGAAGGTCATCGACTTCGGCATCGCGGTGATTGGCAACGGCGACCAGACCCGCACCCGCACCGGCACGCTGCGCGGCTCGGTGCCCTATTGCTCGCCCGAGCAGGTTCAGCAGCAGCCGCTCGACGCCCGCAGCGACCTGTACGCGGTGGGGCTGATTCTCCACGAGCTGCTCACCGCCCAGCGGTGCTTCCCCCAGGAGTCCGACGCCGCGCTGCTCAACGCCATTCTGTGGGAGCCCCTTCGCCCCGCGCGCGAGCAGCGCCCCGAGCTGCCCGTCGAGCTCGACCGCCTGCTGCTCGCGCTCGCCCACAAGCAGCGCGAGCGGCGGCCGGCCGACGCCCGCGCCGCGCGAGAGCGCCTGCTCGCCCTGGCCGAGAAGACCGGCGCCTTCGCCCCGGCCGAGCTCGCCGCCTGGCTGCGCTCGCCGCCGGCCGGCCCGCGCGCCGACGCGACCCGCTCGCTGCGCGCGGGCCCGGGCCTCGCGCTGGCGCCGGCGCGGCGCCGCTGGCCGCTGCCGCTGGGCGTGGCGCTCGCGGCGGTGCTGCTCGCGCTCGGAGTCTCTCGCGCGCTGCCGGGGCGCGCCCCGCCGCCGGTCGCGGCCGCGGCGGGTGCGCCCGCGGCACCTCTCGCCGTGCCTGCTGCGCCCGCGCCCGACCCGGCTCCTCCCGCCGCAGCAGAGCCCCCGCCGCGCCAGGCCAAGGTGCCGGCCCCGGTTCAGCCGGCGCGGCGGCCGGTGCACGCGGCCAAGGCCCCGGCGAAGGCCGAACCAGCAGGCGCCGGCTGGCTCAACGTGGGCATGAAGGGCGGCTGGGCGCAGGTGTCGGTCGACGGCAGAGACGCGGGCCCCACGCCGGTGTTCCGGCTCGTGCTCCCGGCCGGCCCCCACCGCCTCGAAGCGCTGCGCCAAGACGGCGCGCGCACCCGGCGAGAGGTCACCGTGCGCGCGGGGCTCGAAGAGACGGTGGTGCTCGACTTCCGCGGCGCCACTCCCTGAGCCGGCGGCTCACCACAGCAGCGTGCTGCCCAGCACCAGCCCGGTGACGCCCAGCGAGATGAGGAAGCCGGCGTAGCCGCGGGTTCGGGCCTGGTCGGCGGCGCGCGCCTCGGCGAAGGTGTAGCTGCCCATGTCGCCGCGAATGTGGGCGAGCTGCAGGTCGGCGGCGAGCCAGGTGACCGCGAAGGCCGCGCCCACCCCGAGCGCCAGCCCCGCGCCCACCAGCTGGAAGACGTGGCGCCGCGCCCAGCCGTGGCTCTCGGCAATCTCCAGCGGCTGCTGCGGCGAGCCGCTCCAGGCGAGCTCGTTGCCGAAGCCGTCGGCGGCCACCACGTAGTGGCGGCAGCGCTCGGTGCCGCACTGTATGTCGTTCTCGAACGCGGCGCTGCGCGCCAGGGGCAGGCGGGTGAAGCCGCCGGCCGCGTCTTCCAGGCACAGCACCAGGCGGTCGACCAGCCGGCCCGGGTCACCGCGTACCTCGACGTGCACCCGCGCAGTGCTGCCGGTGCGGGTGGCGTGGGTGACCAGCTGCAGCGACTGCCCCGACGCGGCCCTCAGCGCGCGCTGAAAGGGCCCCCACAGCTTGGGCGAGGCGTCGGGGGGTATGTCGAGCGCGGGGTGCAGCTCGAGCGCGCGCACGAACGCCTCGACCGCGGCGTCGGCCTTGCCCATCGACGCCGCGCTCTCGGCCAGCACCGCGTACAGCCGCCAGGCGGTGTCGGGCAGGGCGGTGCCCGAGGCCAGCCCCTCTCGCGCGGCCGCCTCGGCCCGGGGGAAGTCGAAGTGGTCGGCGGCGTCTTGCGCGGCGCGCAGCGCCTGGTCTGCCGCCGAAGCGCGGGCCACCGCGCCGGTGAGCACCGCAGCCAGCACCAGAGCGCCTCTCACTGGAGCGGCACCTCGGAGTTGTCGTCGTCGAAGACGTTGCGCGCGTGGAGCGTGTTGGGGCCGACCCACAGCGGGCCCTGCAGGTAGCCGCGCCCGAAGCGGTTGTCGTTCACCTGAATGCGGGCGCCGTCGTCGGCGCCGGCGCGCACGGTGAAGTCGCCCCCCTGCACCCAGTTCGCCTCGATGAGCACGTCTTCGAGCCGGGTGGTGTTGGTGCTCACGTCTACCGCGCTGCCGTGCTGGGTGGCCCCCAGCTCGATGGAGCTCTTGCGCACGGTGACGTCGTGGGTGGCGTCGGCCACCACGCCCTGGGCGGTGGCGCCGGTGAGGTCGTGAAACCAGCTCGCCTCGACCGTCGAGCCGCTGCCCAGCACCGCGCCCCGGTAGACGTGGTGCACGTCGGCGCGGCGCAGGGTGACCGGGCCACCGATGGCGGCCAGGCTGTCGCTGCCGGTGCCGTCGATCTCCACGTCTTCGAGCACCGCGCCCGCGGCGGAAATCTGCACCGCCCAGAAGCCCTGGCTGCAGCGAATGCGCGAGCGGCGCAGGGTCACCCGCTCGGCGCGAATCTGCACGCAGCCGGCGACCTCGAGGTTCTCGAGCACCTGCCCGGCGGTGGAGAGGCTCAGCGGGCCGCTCGGCGTGAGCGCGACGTCGTGCGGGGCGCCGGTGTTCTGCGGCCCGGGGCGGGTGGCGGCGTCGACCCGCATCACGCAGCGCTTGGCGATGCACCAGGTCTGCTCGTCGCAGTCGCCGTCGAGCGCGCAGCGGTAGCCCTCGGCCGAGGTCACCGGGTCTTTCAGGCACCCGGCCAGCGCGAGGGGCAAGAGCAGCGAGAGCAGTGGAGCGCGCACCGGACGCGCGCGAGTGTGTCAGGCGCCATCGCCGCGCTCAACGCTCGCCCGCGCGCGCCGATTCTGGTGCGCGCGGGCGCAAGCGACCTGTCGTCGATCGACGACACCGCGTGCGGGCGCGTGGCGTGCGGCGCACCCGAAGTTCGCGCGCTTGAAGGCTCGCCGCGCCGCGGCACCGCGCTTGCGAAAGGGGCGGCGCCTACCTCTTGAACGGAGTGTTTCGCATGTCGCCACGAGCCCTCGCCGCACCGCTGTGCCTCGCCTTCTTCGCCCTCGTTGGTTGTGGGCCCATCGACCTCGAGACGATGGGCGCCGACGAGGCCGACCTGGGGCAGACCTTGCGCCTGTTCAAGTCGACCGACGCGCCCACCACCCCCGCGGCGAACGACGGCTCGAGCGTCGAGCTGGGCGTGAAGTGGCGTTCCGACGTCGATGGGCAATTGCTCGGCGTTCGCTTCTACAAGGGCCCGGGCAACGGCGGGGCGCACACCGGTACGCTGTGGACGGCGTCGGGCCAGCGCCTGGCCACCGCCGCCTTCGGCCAGGAGACCACCGCGGGCTGGCAGCGGGTGCGGTTCGCGCAGCCGGTGCAGGTGCGGGCCGGAGAAGTCTACGTCGCGTCGTACCACGCGCCCGCCGGGCACTACGCCTACAGCTACGGGGCGTTTCGCGGCGCCGGCATCGACCGCGGTCCGCTGCACGCGCTGGCCAGCGGCGCGAGCGGAGCCAACGGCGTGTTCCGCTACGCCAGCTCGGTCGCGTTCCCCGACCAGAGCTACCGCGACACCAACTACTGGGTCGACGTCATCTTCGCCCCGGCGCAGGTCGCTCCGCCCGTGGTCGACGCCGGTGCGGTCACTCCGCCGGTGGTCGATGCCGGCGCGGTGACGCCGCCGGTGGTCGATGCCGGCGCGGTGACTCCGCCGGTGGTCGACGCCGGCACGGTGACTCCGCCGCCCTAGGGCGGCTACCCCGACGAGACCAACACCGGGGCCAGAGGCACCCTGACCGTGCACCAGGGGCCGCTCACCGTGTCGACCAACGGCGCGGTGCTCGAGAACGTCGAGGTGCGCGGCCGGCTCACCATCGCCGCCAACGACGTCACGGTGCGCAACGTGAAGGTGGTCACCGACGACTTCTGGGTGGTGATGGTCAACGGCTCGCGGGCGCTGCTGACCGACAGCACCTTCATCGGCGGCGACAACTCGCAGGCGGCGCTGGCGGGCGCGGGCTGGGTGGGCCGCCGGCTCGACCTCTCGGGCGCGGGCGACGGCATCAAGATGCACGACGGCGGCGAGCTCTACGACTCGTACATTCACGACCTGTCGAACGCCGCGGGCGCCCACAACGACGGTATCGAGGCGGGCGGGCCGGTGAAAATCGTGCACAACACCATTCTCAACCGCCGCTCGCAGACCAGCTGCATCATGCTCAGCGAGTACGGCGCGAACCCCGACACCGACGTGCTGATTCAGAACAACCTGCTGGGCGGCGCCGGCTTCACCGTCTACGGCGGCGCGCCCGACACCGCGCGCGGGCACGAGGTGCGCGACAACAAGTTCACCACCCGCTTTTTTCCGCAGTCGGGCTACTACGGGCCGGTGGCGTACTGGTCGCCCGCGGGCAACATCTGGTCGGGCAACGTGTGGGCCGACGGCCCGCTGGCCGGGCAGACCGTCAACCCCTGACCCAAGGTCGACGGGGGGGCGGTCGCCGCCCGGCCCGGTTGGAGCGTTCGCCTCTCTAGACGGCGAACCAGGGCAGCTTCTCGCCCGCCACGCTCCACACCGCGGCCGGGTGGGCGCCGACGTCTCCCACCGTGGCCGCGCCGCCGTACACGTCGCTGTCGGCGGGGCGCGCGCCGTAGCCGCGGTTGGTGGTCTCTCCCCACTCGCTGCTGGGCACGCCCATCGCGGTCAGCAGCGAGCCGTAGAGCTGCTGCAGGGTGAGCCCGAACTTCACCCCGTCGCGGCCCGGCGCGGCGAGGTTGCGGTAGTCGAGGCAGTTGCCGGTGCGCACCGCGCCGTCGGCGCCGCCGAAGGTGACGTGCACCCGCCCCGCCAGGCTGTGGTCGGGCTCGCCCATCTCGCTCACCGAGAACAGCAGCGAGCGGTCGAGCAGCGTCTTTCCCTCGGTGTCGGCCACCGCGTCGAGCTTCGCGGCCAGCGGCACCATCACCTCGCTGATGAGCTTGCGGGTGGCCTCGACCGCCCGGGTCTGGGCGGCGAGGTCTCCGGCCGCGAAGTGCTCGACCTGGTGGTGCCAGTCGGCGGTGTCTCCGAACGAGAACAGGTTGTAGTTGCTGTAGCAGACGCCCACCCGGGTGAGCCCGCACGCCAGCGCGGCCACCAGCACGTCTTCGTAGCTGCGCAGCGTGGCCACGTGCGACGCCGAGCCCGCCGCCTCGCCTGCCGGCTGCACCTCGGCGGGCGCGGCGGGCTTGCTGCAGGTCAGCGCCTGGCTGGCCTGAGTGCGGCGCTCGATTTCGGCGAGGTGGTCGAGGTGCTGGTCGAGGCGCAGCCGGTCGGCCGACGACAGCTGCGGGCTCGCGCGCACTGTGCGGTAGCTCTGCAGCGCCAGGTCGACCACGCTCTTGCGCGGGTGGGCGGTGGCGCCGCCCGGGGTGAAGCTGCCGAACAGCTGCGCGTAGAGCTGGCTGGCGGTCTTCACCTGCTCGCTGCCCACGCCGACCACCGCGCCGTTCACCAGCCGAAAGCTCGGGGTGCCCTCGTAGGGCCCCGAGCCGTACAGCACCGACCGCCGGGTGCCCGAGAACGACGGGTAGAACGACGCCGAGTCGGCCATCACCTGGTCGATGGTGCGGCGCGCGTACTCGGGCCTCGGCAGCCCGAAGCCGGCGCCGAAGTTGCCCAGGTGCATCGAGTTGTGGGTCCAGTTGCCCGAGTAGTCGCAGCCGCGAATCAGGTTGGTCTTCGAGATGAGGCGGTCGGTGAGCAGCCCGCTCGAGGTCTTGAGCACGTCGCTCACCCGGGTCACGCCGTTGGCGGTCGTGCCGGCGAGGGCGGTGCGGCGAATGGTGAAGCCCGCGTAGGTCTGCTGCTCGGTCGGGTTGCCGCCCGGGCAGTACGCGTCGCCCTTCACCGTGCTGTTGGGGAAGCAGTAGGCGAGAAAGATTTTGCGGTTCGCCGCAGCGGTCTGTGCCGCGGCCTCGGAGATCAGCGAGGGCAGCACGGGAATCGCCAGCAGCGCGCCCGAAAGGCCCTTCAAGAACCAGCGCCGGCTCTGGGGCCCGCCCCGCGTCGCGATGCACGAGTCGAGGTCTCTCACGGTGCGGTCACCCTTCTGCGGAAAGCGGCCGACGTCACGCTGGCCTGGAAGAGGTCTCGAAAGCTGGCTCCGCTGCGCGCCAGCCGCTCGAGCTCGCTGAGCCGGCAGCCGTCGACGGTGGGCTCCTCTTGCGGCTTCTGCGCGGTGAAGCGGAACAGCTGGGCGGCGACGCAGGCCTCGAATTTCCCCGAGGCCGCGATGCGGTCGGTGAGCTCGTGCGCGTCGGCGGCCTGGGGCGGGGTGTGGGGCAGGCGGGGCGCCGCGGCGGTGCGCACCGGAAACTGCTTCAGCGCGTTGCCCTGCGCGTCGTACACGGTCTCGACGGTGCGCCAGCGGCCCAGCGGGTCGAAGCCCTCGGTGAGAAAGCCCAGCGGGTTGATGAGGGCCTGGTGGCACGCCACGCACGGAGTGCCGGCCACCTCGGTGAGCGCCTCGGTCTTCTCCCGGCTGCTCAGCACCGCGTCGCCGCTCACCATCGCGTTCGCCGCGCCGGGCGGCGGAGCGCCCATCACGTCGCACAGCACCGCGCTGCGCACCCGCACCCCCTTGATGATGGGGTTGGTCTCGAAGCGGCCGTTGGCGGTGAACGCGAGGCGGGTGAGCAGGCCGGCGCGCTGGCCCGGGGGAGGCAGCGGCGCGCTGCCGTACAGCGCCTGCACCTCGGGGTCAGAGGTGTAGACGGTGGTGTCGCGGAGCAGCGCCTCGGGCCCCGCGCCGGTGTCGAAGGCGCGCCGCGCGGCGCCCAGCGCGTCTTCGAGAATCGCCGCGCGGGTGTCGTGGGTGGGGTGGGGGCCCTCGGCAGAGAGCGCGCGGTAGGCGGGCACCCCGAGCTGCTGGGTGAGGTCGACGGCGCCGCGCGAGAGCCACAGCCACTGGTCGAAGAAGGCGTCGCGCACCGGGAGCGAGCGCGGGTCGTCGAGCAGGCGCGCGACCTGGCGGCGGTACTCGACGTCGGTGGTGAGGGTGCCCGAGCTGGCGGCGGCCCACAGCGTGTCGTCGGGCGGCGCGTCGGTGAGGTGGTAGGCCAGCCGCGAGGCGAGCGCGTAGGCATCGAGCTGTGCGGCAGGGTCGCTCGGGCCGTCGCCGCGCCGCTCGAGGGCGAACCCGAACGCCGGCTGCAGGAACAGCGTGGCCAGCACGTCACCGAACACCACCCGCTCGTCTCCGTCGCCGCGCGCGGCATCGGCGGCCGAGGAGATGAGCGAGGCCTGGGCGTCGTCGAGCGGCGCGCGCAGCAGGCGGCTGCCCTCGCGGGTGAGCCAGGCCTTCGCGCACGCCACATCGTTCGCCGGGGTGGCGTCGGCGGCGCACGCGCCGAAGATGGCGCGGCGCGCTTCGGCGGTCGCCGCCAGCGCGTCGGCGAGGGTGGTGGCCACCGCGTACGCCGCGTCGGCCTGCTGCTGCGAGAGGCGCTGGTCGGCGCGGGTGAAGCCGTGGGCGCCGAAGCTGTTGGGCGCCACCTCTTCGTCGTCGGGGTACAGCGCCAGCTTCGGCGCGGCGGCGGCCAGCGCGGCGGCCCCGGCTGCGGGGGCGAGCCTGAGCGCGGCGGCCTGCAGCGTGTTGACGTACTGCAGCTTGCTCAAGCGCCGCAGCGGCAGGTCGAGCGGCACCTGAGCGGGGTCGCAGCTGTAGCGCAGCGGGGCCGGCCCGCCTGCGCCCGGACCCGGGCCGGGGTCGGTCGGGCCCGGCATCGCGGTCTCGACGACGGGAGCGCTGATGCTCCCCTCGCAAGCGGTCAGCACCAGGGTCGCGAGCACGGCGCGGGAAATCGGCATGGGGGGCGACCTCGCTTTTGCAACGGCCGCACCACCTGCGGCCTCGCGAGTTGAAGACGTTGCGAGGGCTCAACCGTCGCACCGTCGAGCAGCTGGAGTGCGCCCACACCATCGGTGCGACTTCTTGGAGCTGCTGCGTCTGGAGAGGTTTGATGGTGAGCGTGCTTCGGCCGCGCGCGCTGAGCGTCGCATTGACTTTGGTGGGGCTCGCGCGCTGCGTGGGCGAGGTCTCGGGTACGCCCGGCCCCGACGCAGGGCAGACGGCTGACGCGGGCGAGGTCGATGCCGGTCGCGTCGATGCGGGTGACACGCTCGATGGCGGCGTCGACTCGGGCGAGCCCGATGCGGGTAGGGTCGAGGCAGGTGCGGTCGATGCGGGGAGCGACGGCGGAGTCGAGCCTCGCGACGCCGGCGTCGACGCAGGGGTGCGGCTGCGCGACGACTTCGAGGCGTACGCCGCCGGCGCGGCGCTCTCGGGAGACTGGTCGGGTGGCCAGGGCAACGGCGGCAGCGTGAAGGTCGACGCGACCCGCGCGCACTCGGGCACGCGCTCGGTGCTGTGCCAGGTGCCGATGGGTAGGGACCTCGGCTTCGCGGCGGTGCTGAGCGGCTCGCCCAAGGCCTTTCCCTCGCCCGCGCAGAAGCACTTCGGCCGCTTCTGGATGTTCATGCCCCGCGTGCCGGCCAACCGGCACTGGACGTTCGTGCGCGTCAACGGGCCGATGGTCGCCGGCAGCCCGGGCGCGGGGCAGCTCGCGCACTACGGGTTCGGCGCGGCCGACCAGACCCGCAAGTGGCAGTCTGAATACTTCGTCGACTCGACCTTCGCCGACTACGCGCGCACCGGGTACGGCAGCGACATTCCCGAGAACCGGTGGGCCTGCGTGGAGTGGATGATGGACTCAGCGAACCGGCGCATTCAGCTGTGGGTCGATGCGCAAGAGGTCTCGGACGTCGCCATCGACGGCATTGCCACCGGCAGCAACTGGTACGGCCCCTCGCAGAACCAGCTGCAGATTGGCATTCTCACCTACAACCCGGGCGCGACGTTCGACGTAGAGCTGTGGGTCGACGACGTCTCGGTCGGTGAGCAGCGTCAGGGTTGCGACTGAAAATGTGTTCAGTGTCAGGGTGACCGGGTACGGTGCGCTTCCCTACGAAAGGGGGCGACCATGAAGGTCATCGACCTGATGAAGTTGAGTGAGAGTGAGCTTCGCGCCACCGTCGGTTGGCTGAGGGTGCGCTCGAGAGAGTGGAACGCGGCGTGGCGGGGGCTGCTCGAGCGCTCACAAGACCGCGACGCTGACAGCGAGTTCCGCGGCGAGCGCTGGCAGTACCTGGGCAGCGACGCGTTTGCCGGCGGGTGGCGACACCACTTTCGCCACCGCATGCACCCCCGCCTCGGCCGCGACGCCCGCATTCGCGTGCCCGCCACCCTGGGGTGGACGCCGGCGGCAGAGCAGGTGAACCGCACGCGCCGCGTGCTGCACTGACGGCGACGGTCGAGCGAAGGTCGACGTCCCACCGCCCGCACGGGCGCTGAGCTACGGGGCGCAGTAGCCCAGGCCGCTGGCGGCCTGCGGCAGTTGGGTGCAGAGCTGCGTCGCGGGAACCTGCGAGCACCCGGTGGTGCCCGATGAGGTCGCGCAATACTCGCGGCAGATGCCCGCCTGACCGGGCGCGAGACCGACGCAGACCAGCGCGTGGGCGGGCGACGACTGGAAGCACGAGGTCGCGCTGACGCAGGCCTGACCCTCGGCGCGAACGTTGGACGGGGGCGCGCAGTAGGCGGTGGGCGGCGACGCAGCTCCATCGAAGAAGCACCAGGTGCCGGTCGAGCACGCCGGGCTGAGCGGGTCGCAGGGAGCTCGGCACGCCATCGAGAGGGCGCTCGAGACGCAGACCTCGCCGCCCTGACAGACGACTCCGCCGAGGCCTCCGCAGCGGCAGCGCCCGTCGCTCGGGTCGCAGCTCGTGCCGCCGGTGCAGAGGGTCTGCCCACCGTCGGCTCCGGTGCAGGCAGGGCCTCCCTGGCAGGTCGGGGGCGGGCCGACGTTGCACAGCTGCGCCGCCGTGCAGACCGGGCCGCCCTGGCCTCCGCACCTGCAGAGGCCATCGACCGGGTCGCAGGTCGTGCCGCCGATGCACGTGACCTGGGCGCAGAGCGATGCCGCCTGGCACGTCTGGCTCGAGGGCGCGCAGGTGGTGCCGCTCGGGCACACGCAGCTCTCCGCTCTGGCAGACCACTCCGTTGCACTTGCACAGGCCGTCGCTCGGGTCGCACTCGTTCGTGCCGACGCACCTCACTCCGGCGCACAGCCCCGTGGTGCCCCCGTCGCTTCGGCCGCCCGCGCTGCCGCCGCCGGTGCTGCCCCCGCCCGCGCTGCCACCGCCCGCGCTGCCTCCGCCCGCGCTGCCTCCGCCCGCGCTGCCTCCGCCCGCGCTGCCTCCATCGAGGCCGTCAGGCGCGGAGCACGCCGCGAGGAGGAGCGTGACGAGCACGGCCGCGGTCTGTCGGCGAATCATCGCGGCACCATCGTTCGTCGCCTGAATGCCGTCGAGCAGATTGCGTCGCCTCGCGGCTTTCCGCCCGCACCTCGCGAGGAGCTCGCCTATCTTTCGGCCCATGCCCAAGCGTCGCCTCGCGCTCAGCGCGCTCTCCTTCGCCGCCTGCTCCTCGCCTGGGGCGTTCGACGCGGGCACCCTCGACTCCGGCCGCCCCGATGCGGGCCGCACCGACGCGGGCCGCACCGACGCCGGCTACGACGCCGGCACCGACGCCGGCTCTGGCTGCCCGTGTGTCAGCTTTCGCACCGGGCGCTGCCTGATTCCTGCCGACTTTCCGCCCGACGCCGGTCAGTTCCTCGTCGAAGAGGCCTGCGACTGTCAGTTCATCCCGGTCTTCGTCTGCCCCGACGAGACCGACCTGCGCTGCCCGTCGTGGGCCTGCCACCCCCGCCGAGAGGAAGATGGCGGCGGCGTCGCCCTGCAGGAAGACGGCGGCTTCGAGTGCTTGTGTTGATGAGCCTCAGGCTGGCCGGTCGGCCAGCAGCTCTGTGAACGCCTGCAGCGTAAGGTGCCGTGCATGTCGCGCGAGCCGAACGACGCCCGCTTCGAAGACTCCATTCCCCGGCACTATGAGCAGCACATGGTGCCGCTGCTGTTTGCGCCGTTCGCCGAAGACCTGGTGACGCGCCTCCTCGCGGCGCCATGCGGGCGCGTGCTCGAGGTCGCCGCCGGCACCGGAGCCGTCACCCGCGAGATGGCGCGGCGGTTGCCACCCGAGGTCACCATCGTCGCCACCGACCTGAACCCAGCGATGCTCGAGCGCGCCGAGGCCGTCGGCACCGCGCGCGACGTCGCGTGGCGCCCCGCCGATGCGATGCAGCTGCCCTTCGGCGACGGCAGCTTCGACACGGTGGTCTGTCAGTTCGGAGTGATGTTCTTTCCCGACCGGGTGCACGCGTACCGCGAGGTCCACCGCGTGCTCGCGCCCGGCGGTCGCTTTCTCTTCAACACCTGGGAGAGCGTCGAGGCGAACCCGCTCACCGCGGCGATCGAGGGTGCGGTGGCCGCGCTGTTCCCGAACGACCCGCCTCGCTTCATGCAGCGCACTCCGCACGGGTACTTCGACGCGAAGCGCGTCGTGGCCGACCTCGAGGCAGCCGGCTTCGGCAGCGCCATCGACGTGACCCCGGTCGCGTTGCCCAGCACCGTGGGGTCGGCCCGCCTCGCCGCGCAGGCGCTCTGTGAAGGCACGCCGCTGCGCAAGGAGATCGAGGCACGGGGCAGCCTGGCCGCCGCAGTCGACGCCGCCGAGGCCGCGGTGCGCGAGGCCTTCGGCGATGGCAGAGTCACCGCGACCAGCCGCGCGCTGGTGGTGTCGGCGCGGCGCTGATCCGGTGGTGCCGCCATCACCAATTGGCCCGCCAGCAGCCAGCAGCGAGCAACCGAGCACCGAGCACCGGGTACCGAGCAGCTTGCGTCACCCACCCGCGGTCGCTCGTCCGTAGCGCTACGTGTCGACGGTTCGGAGCCCCACTCCGCTCGCCGACTCGCGCACGCGCTGTGGGCAGTCATTCTGTGTAGCGGTTGCAGTACCTAATACTGCAATCACTACACAGAAGCGTCCGTGCGGCCGCCCGGTCGAGATACGCGGAAGCGTGCCGGTCTCCTGAGGCCCACTGACTGCGCTGCAACGCGCGAGCCGCTGGGCGCAGGCGTGCCCCCGCCCGACCGGCAGGCATTCTGTGTAGTGGTTGCAGTATTGGGTACTGCAACCACTACACAGAATGGGGTGCAGCTCGCGGCCGCGCGGCCCAGCGCCGCGATTCGCAGCCGCCGGCGCCACCCGACCCGATGCGCCGCTCACTCGACCTGCAGCGGCTGGCCGGCGCTGATGCGCAGCGACAGCCGGGCCGACGCCAGCTCGGTGCGGGCCTGAATCTGGCCGACCTCGGCGCCGAACAGGTCGCGCTCGGCCTGAATCACGTCGATCTGGGTGGCCGCTCCGGCGGCGTACCGGTCGCGCGCCACCTGCGCCGCGCGCTCGGCCGCCTGCAGCTGCGCCTTGGCCGCTTCGACCTTCTGCAGCGCCGCGTTGAGCCGCTGCCAGTCGGAGTGAATCTGGTCTCGCGCGACGAGCCGCGCCCGCTCGGCCGCCAGCGACGCCGTCGCCTCGACCGCGCTCTGCACCCGGAACCCCGCGAGGGTCGGCCCATCGAGGCGCCAGGTCAGCGCCAGGCCGCCGTTCCAGCTCGCCGGCTGACCGGTGAACCCGGTCAGCGTGCTGATGCGCTCGGTGAACTGCCCGCTGATGGTGGGCACGATCTGCAGCCGGTTGGCGTCGGTGCTGCGCGAGGTGGCCACGATGTCCTGCTCGGCGGCCCGAATCTGCGGCAGCGAGTCGACGTTCTTCTCGAGCTCTTGAAACGGCGGCTCGGGCCGCAGGTCGTCGTCGGGCAGCGTCGCGGCGTCGCCCGGGTCTTGACCGGTCAGGGTCTGCAGGCTGCGCCGCGAGGTCGCCACCAGCGACTCGGTATCACTCACCACCTGCCGGTTGCGCTGCACCTCGGCGGTCGCGCGCAGGCGCTCGAGCTCGGTCGCCGCTCCGGCGTTGGCGCGCACCTCTTGCAGCTGCGCCTGCGCCTGCGCCACGCCCACCGACCGCTTGGCCGAGTCGCGCACCGCCAGCGCCGCCGCGTACGCGTAGTAGCTGCCGACCACCTGGCGCCGCACCAGGTCGCGGGTCGCCTCTTCGCGGTCGACCGCCGCCGCCTCGGCCGCGCTCGCCGCGCCGGTGCGGTACCAGCGCGCCACGTCGATCAACGGCACGTCGATCTTGAAGATGGCGTCGTACTGCTGCGCCGGCTGAATCACCAACGTGTCGTAGGCGATCTGCTGCCCGGGGCTGGTCACCGGGTTTCCGTTCACGTCGAGCGTCATGCCCGCCGCGTTCGTCTTCGGCCGATCGAACGTGGCGAAGTACTGGTTGTGCGTCCACACCGCCTGGGCGGTGAGCGACGGCAACAGCGACGTCCACGCCTGCACTGCTTCGGCCGCAGCGCGCCGGCGCTGCTCGGCCGAGATGCGCCGGTCGACGTTCTGCTGGTCTGCCGCGTCGAGCAGCTGCTTCAACGAGCCCGCCTGGGCCGAGCCTGCCAGCAACGCCACCACTGCGAACGCGGTCTTCACTTGCCCACCTCCGCCACTCCCGCCGGCGGCGCGTGCCGCGGCGGAGACGCCGGAACCGGCGCGGGCGCCTTTTCTCCGCGCTGCTGAAACAGCCGGCGGAACGTGACGCTCAAGTGGTCGAGCCACGAGTACGCCACCGGCACCGCCAGCAGGGTCAGCAACAGCGACAGCACCTGGCCGCCGATCACCACGCCCGCGGTCGCCTTGTTGAACCCCGAGCCGATGCCGCGCGCGGTGACCAGCGGAATCATGCCGGCCACGAACGCGAAGGTGGTCATCAGAATCGGGCGCAGCCGGTCTTTGTTGCCCTGCAGAATCGCCTTGAGGCGCAGCTCGTCGTCGAGCGCCCGCCACAGCGGGTCGTGCAGGTTGCCCGGGTCGCGGCGGTTGGGCGGAATCACCCACTGCGCCAGCAGCGGTATGGCCATGAAGAACATGCCCATCCACGTGAGCACCCGGTAGGGCAGCGAGTCGCCCTTGATGCTCTTCGCCAGCGCCCGGTCGACCTGCTCGGGGCTCAACAGGCCCGCCAGCTCTTCCTTGAGCGCTCCGCGCAGCTCTTTCGGCGGCAGGGTGCGATCGACGCGGGCGTACGCCGCGGCGAGCTTCGGCTGCCACTCGTCGCGCAGCGTGTCGGTGTGCGCCACCTGCAGAATGCCGTTCTTCTTCACCACGCCGAACAAGACGAAGATGCCGAGGAACGAGTAGAGGTCGAGCGCCTGGCCGAAGATGATCACCGAGGCGATCGCGAACGGCAGGGTCAACGGCAGCGAGATCAGAATGGTGATGGGGTGCAGCCACGACTCGAACTGCGCCGCCAGGATCAGGTACATGAACACCATCGAAGCCAGCAGGCCGAGAATGAACGACAGGCCGGTCTCCTTCATCAGCTTGGTCTGACCCTGCGCCTTGATGCTGAAGCCCTTGGGCAGGTGCTGGTCTTGAAGGGTCTTGAGAATCGAGTCGGCGATGTCGCCCTCGCTGGCGCCCGGGCCGGCGTTGGCCATGATCACCACCTGCCGTTCGCGCTGGTAGCGCTGAATCGACGACAGGCTCTCGTCGCGGCCGAGCGTCACCACGTCGGCCAGGCTCACCATGCCCACCTTGCGCGAGGGCACGGTGATCAGCTGGAGCATGTCTTCGTCGGTGCGGTAGCTCTGGGTGGCGCGCAGGCGCACGTCGTACTGCTCGCCGCGCTCTTCGTAGCTCGACACCTTCTGGCCGGCGATCAGCAGCTGGAGCGCGCTGGCCACGTCCGCCACCTGCACTCCCAGGTCGGCGGCGCGGTCGCGATCGATGTGAATCGTGATCTCAGGCTTGCCGGTGACCAGCGACGAGTCGACGTCGACCGCCCCGGGCAGCGCCTTCACCTTCGGAATCACGTCTTTGGTGGCCTGCTCGAGCACCTTCAGGTCGGGCCCGGCAATGATGTACTGCACCCGCTGCGTCGCCTGACCTCCGCCGAACTCGTTCACGTCGGCCACCGTGACGCGCAGGTCGGGCGCCAGCGTGGGCAGAATCTTGGTGCGCACGTAGTCTTTGATGTCGTTCTGGCTGCGGGCGCGTTTGTCGGGGTCGACCAGCTTCACGAAGATGCGCGCCTGGTTGGGCGTCTTCGCCGGGTCGTCGCCCACCGTCATCATGGTGGCGTTGACCTCGGGCACCTCGCGAATGATGCGGGCGACCCGAGCGCCGACCAGCTCGGCCGACGCCACACTCCTGCCTTCGGGCAGACGCACCACGACCTCGAACTGGGCGCGATCATCGACCGGTAGGAAACCCTTGCGAGCCGCCTTGCCCATCGGGACGATGGAGACCAGCGCCAGCAGCGACGCGATCACCACCAGCCAGCGGTGGCGCATCACGAATGCCAGCGCTCGCCCGTACACCCCTTCGACCGGGCGGTAGCCGACGTCGACCAGCTTCTCGAGCACGCTCTTGCTGTGGTCGCCCTTGGCCTTCTGCTTGAGCCACTTGGAGGCGAGCATCGGGGTCAGGGTGAACGACACGAACAGCGACACCACGATGGAGAACGACATGGTGATGCCGAAGCTCGAGAGGAACCGGCCGGGAATGCCGGCGACGAACGCGATGGGGAGAAACACCGCCACCAGCGAGAGGGTGGTGGCGAGCACCGCAGTGCCGATTTCCCTGGTGCCTTCGATGGCCGCGGTGGCCGGGTCGACGCCCTTCTCTTCGACGTGCTTGAAGATGATCTCCAGCACCACGATGGCGTCGTCGATCACGATGCCGACCGCGAGCGCCAGCGCCAGCAGGGTGATGCTGTTCAGGGTGTAGCCCTGAATCTTCATCAGCGCGAAGGTGCCGACGATCGAGGTGGGAATCGCGATGGCCGCGATCACCGTCGAGCGCAGGTTGCCGAGGAACACCAGCACGATCAGCGCCGCCAACAGCGCGCCGAGCACCAGGTGCTCGACGACGGCCTTGGTGCCGGTGCGCACCACCTGCGAACCATCGCGCTGCACGTCGAGCGAGTAGCCCTGGGGCAGCTCTTTCTGAAGCTCACCGATGCGCTCTCGCACCGCGTCGACCACCGCTACGGTGTTGGTGCCCGACTGCTTGCGCAGCGCCATCAGCACGGTGGGGGTTCCGTTCCACTGGGCGCTGGTCGACACGTCTTCTACCGTGTCGCGAACCTCGGCGAGCTCGTCGAGGCGCACCGCGCGCCCGCTCTGCTCTCGCACGATGATGCCCTTGAGCTCGTCGACCGACGTGACCCGGCCGTTCACCTTCACGGTGAGGAAGTCGCGGCTGGTCTCGATGCGGCCGCCAGGCAGCGTCATGTTCTGCGCGTTGATCGCCGCGGCCACCTCGGCCGGCGTGATGCCCAGGCCCCTCAGCTTCACCGGGTCGACCTGCACGTCGATCTGGCGCTTGCGGCCGCCGATCAGCACCACCTGGCCGACGCCGCTGATCGACTCGAGCCGGCGGCGCACCACGCGGTCGGCGATGTCGGTGATCTCGCGAATGTCTTTGTCTTTGCCGTTGAGCGCGATGAAGAGAATCGGCACCGCGTCGGGGTCGAACTTCTGCACGATCGGCGGGTCGATGCCCTTGGGCAGCTCGGCCAGCACCGTGTTGACCTTCTGCTGCACCTCGGCCGAGGCCACGTCGACGTTCTTCTCGAGCACGAACTGCACCAGCACCTGGCTGAAGCCTTCGCTCGAGATCGAGCGGAGCTCGTCGATGCCGTTGATGGTGTTGACCGCGCCTTCGATCTTGTCCGAGATGCTGGTCTCGACGTCTTCGGGCGAAGCGCCGGGCAGCACGGTGGAGACCACGATCACCGGGAAGTCGATTTTGGGAAACTGATCGACGCCCAGCTGGGTGACGAACACGCCACCGACGACCATGGTGACGAGGGTGAGCACCGCCGCGAAGACGGGCCGTTTGACGCAGAGCTCAGCGAGCCATTGCATGGTTCAGGTCCTCTTTTGCTTCACTGAATGACCGAGCCGTCGTGCAGGCCCGGAGGAGGTTTGACGATGACCTTCTGGCCCACCTGCAGCGGCTCGAGCACCGCCACGCGGCCGTCGCGCTCGACGCCGGTGCGCACCACCATCTCGTAGGCCTGACCCTCGCGGGCCAGGAACATGCGCTTGATGGTGCCTTCTTCCCTGATCGCCTCGAGCGGCACGGTGGGCTGCTCTTCTTCACCGGTGGCGAGCAGCACGGTGGCGAACATGCCCGGCTTGAGCGAGCCGTCGTGGTTCTCGGCGGTGGCCTCGATGATCAGATCGCGGGTGCCGGCGCGCAGCGCGGGCGAGATGAACTTCACCACCGCGGGAAAGGTGCGGTGCTCGTACGCGGTGACGGTCAGGTCGAGCTTCTGGGCCACCGCCACCTGCGCCACCGCGCGCTCGGGCACGCTGATGCTGACGCGCACCGGGTCGATGGAGAAGATGCTCACCACCTTCGAGTTGGGCTGCACGTACTCGCCCACGTTCACGTAGCGCTCGCCCACGATGCCGTCGATCGGCGCGCGGATGATGGTGTCTCCCGCCAGCTTGCCCGCCAGGTCGGCGTTGGCGCGCGCCGCGTTGGCCTGAAACAGCTGCGCGGTGCACTGCGACTTGGTGCGGTCGTACTCGGCCTTGGCCATCGCGCCCTGCTTGAAGAGCGTGTCGGCGCGATCGCAGTCTTGCCGCGCCGCCGTCACCTGGGTCTCGGCGGCCTGCGACTGGGCGTTGGCCGCGGCGGCCTGAAAGCCGGCGGCCTTGCTGTCGACGATGGCCAGCACCTGGCCGGCCTTCACCGGCATGCCGCGCTCGACGTAGGTGGTGGCCACCCGCCCGGCGACGTTGGCGGCGACCTCAGACTGCTTGTCGGCCATCACGCTGCCGGTGAGCGTCAGGTAGCGCGGCATCTTCTGGTGCTGCACGTCGGCGGTCTCGACCTTCACCTTGGGCAGCTCGTCGGCCTTCTTGGCAGCGGCGGCAGCGGGGTCTTCGGGCTTCTTGCAGGCGGCGACGACGAGCAGGGCGACGGCGAGTGCGGTTCTCATTGCAGGGTCTTTCTTTTTGGAGCGAGGCCTTTGGAGATCATCTTGGTGACGTGCCGGGTGTAGCCATCGACCGACGGCACCTTGCCTCCGGTGTGCTTCGCCATGTGCGTCATCATCACGGGCATGTGACCGGCGCCGAACACCACCATCGCGATGTGCTCGGGCTCGGCCACGTCGATCAGGCCGAGCTTGCGCGCCTTGTCGAGCCACCCGGTCATCAGCGCCAGCGCGCGTTGCAGGGGGCTCTTGGTGAACAGCTCCTTCACCTGCTCCTTGGGAATGCCGCTCTCGCGGAGCGCTGCCATGCAGGGCCAACATTCGTCGAGGAATGCCATGTGCGCTTCGACGATGGCGTGAAGTTGTGTTTCGAAGGGTTGTCTGGCCTCGGGGCCCGCTTCCAACAGCTCGATGAAGCGGGGGTGGTCTGGCAACTTGAGTGCCGAGAGCAAGAGCGCGTTGCGGCTGCCGAATCGCTTGAACAGGGCGGGGCTGGTCACACCCAGGCGCTCGGCGATGAGGTCCAACGAGACCTGGGGGCCCTGCTCCAGCACACCCTTGCGGACGGCGGCGAGAATCTCAGCGTCTGAGACGAGACGGGGTCGGGGCATGGCTCGGTGCGGCGGGCGCGAGATAGTTAGTAACCAATCACTAACTATCGTGCAAGCTGAACAGGCGTCAATGTCCGCCGCCATGCACAAGAGCCGACTCTCGACGTTCGTGATCGATTGCAAGGTAGATGAGGTCGACCCGGGGGCCGCCTTCTGGGCGGGCGCGCTCGGTCGTGCGGCGAGGCCGCAACCTGACAACGACCCGCTGTACCGCGAGCTCGAGACGCGGGCGAGCGAGCCGATGTTGCTGGTGCAGAAGGTGACCCACGAGGGGCGCATTCACCTCGACATCGAGACCGACAACCTCGACGCCGAGGTGGCGCGCCTCGAGAAGCTGGGCGCGAAGCGGGTGGGGTTCGTGAAGCGCTGGTGGGTCATGGAGGCCCCCACCGGTCAGCGCTTCTGCGTGGTGAACCCGCAGCGGGGGCCCCTGACAGACGACGCCAATACCTGGCCTTGAGCCGTCGACGGCCGAGAACCGCAACGATGTCTTCTACGGCGGGGTGAATGTCGGTTACATGCGGCTGTCGAATCCTCCACCGTGAGCCGAACCGCCCTGCTGACCGACGTCGAGAGCTGCCTGGAGACTGCGCGGAGCAGCCGGGTACGTGAGGCGCGCAGGGCCGGCGCCCTCGGTCTGGTCGCGGCCGTCGCCCTGGTGGGCGCGCGCGTGCACGCCCAAGAGGTGCCGCACCAGCTGGCGCTGATGGTGATGCTGAAGGTGCTCACCTATGACGGGAACTTCGCCCTGCGCGGCGGCGCAGACTTCGTGGTGCTGGTGCCGTACGCGAAGGGCGAGGCGGCCCGGGCCGAAGAGACGGTGACCAAGGCCGAGGCGGTCGACCTGCACTCCATCAACTATCGGGCGCTGAAGTACGTGCCGGTGCTGGTCTCCGAGCTGGGCAGCGTGAAGGGCTCGGCGGTGTTGCTGCACCCGGGAGCTTCGGCGGAGATGGCCAAAGAGGCGCTCGCGTTCGCGGCGAAGGCGAAGCTCTACTCGCTCGCGTTCGACGAAGGGTGGGTCAAAGAGGGAGCCGTGCTGGGCGTCGCGGGCAATGCCGGCAAGCCGCAGGTGCTCATCAACGTGACGGCCGCGCGCGGGATCGGGGCGGACTTCAAGCCCGCGGTGCTGAAGGTTGCTCGCACGTTTCAGTGACGCGCTCGGCGGGGTTTCCGCGCTGGCGCTCTGCCGCCTGTACGCTGGGTCCCGAGCGCCGGCTGGACTCAGGCCCGGCAGGGCCAGGCAGGGCCAGGCCAAGGGTTGGGGCAGGGGTTTGCGTACGCGCTTCACCCCAGCGTCAGCACCTCGCCGAACGCCGCGCGGTACTGGTCTGCGATGGGTTTTGCGCTCCTCGCGTTCACGCACACCAGCAGCGCGTCGCTCGCGTGCCGCTCGGCACAGATGACGCTCGGCGCCGCCACGGTGTGCCCGAAGCGCTCGAGCCCGTGCTTGCGCGGGTTCGAGTTGTAGACGCCCGAGACGTTCGGCACGAACGCGTGCGCCAGCGCCGCGTAGAACCCCGCGCCGTAGAGAAACACCCGCCGCCCGTCGAGCTTCGACGGCAGCTCGCTCAGCCGCGCCAGCGTCTCGATGAACGGCCGCGTCGCCGCGCGCGCCGCCTTCACCCGCTCGGGGTCGTCGAACGCCTTGCGCGGCTCGCACGGCTTCGCCACCACCGCGAGCGTGCCCGCCGCGCTGGCATCGACCGCGCTCACCCCGAAGCCGGTCGCCGCCAGCATCACCGTCAGCGTCTCGACCGAGAAGTGGTGCACGTGGTCGGCGCACGCCAGGTCGCCCAGGTTCGTGCGCCAGTTCGGCACCATCACGAACAGCGTGCCGTCGTCGGCGATGCGCGCGCGCAGCTGCCGCAGCGAGCCCACCGGGTCGGTGTCGTGCTCCAGCACGAAGAAGGTGGCGATGACGTCGTATTGCCCCTCGGGCAGCGCGCCGATGCTCACCCGCCCGGGCCCCAGCAGCCGCGCCGCGTTCTCGCGGTACCGCTCGGACACGTCGTAGGCCCACACCCGGCGAAACCCGTCGCGCGTCAGCCGGCTCAAGATGCGCCCGCGCCCGCAGCCGAACTCGAGCACCCGCGCCGCGCCGTGCAGCGCCTCTTTGGTCATCGAGCGGAACAGCCCGTAGTCGAAGTCGGTGCGGAAGGTGGTCTTCCCGTCGGGCAGCACCACCAGCTCGTCGAGCCCGTCGTCGGTCAGCGTCGCGTCGTACGACTGTGAGTAATACGTGTGCCAGTCGACCTGGGCCTCGGTGAACAGGTGCCCGCACCGGCTGCACAGCGACAGCCGGCTCGCGCCGCTCAGCGGCTTCGACTCGGACGTGATGCTGGTGGGCAGCTCGGCCAGCACCTCGCCGGCGCCGCCGCACAGCGCGCACCCCGCGCTCATCGCAGCACCTTGTCGGGGTGCACCCGGGTGAAGTCGCCTCCGTCTTGCCAGCCGCCTACCCAGTCGTTCGCCACCGCGGTGGGGTGGGTCATGTCGAAGAAGCGCACCTGCGCGGTCACCCGCGAGCGCCCCGGGCTGCGGTTCCACCCCGACTGGTGCAGGGTCATGAAGTCGAGGAACACCACCTCGCACCCCTCGGTCTCGTGCTCGACCACCGGGTACTTCGCGAGCAGCGCTTCGACGTTCGGTATCTGAAAGGTCTGGGTGTAGTCCTTGCCCTTGTTCATCGGGTCGTCGCAGCGCACCGGCAGCACGCCCTCGCGGTGGCTGCCGCGCGCGATGCGCACCGGGCCCATGTCAGAGGTCACCGACACCAGCGAGAACCACGCCACCACGCCGCGCGGAGACGAGAGCTGTGAGTGGTACTCCTGGTGCCACTGCGAGCGCCACTTGTCTTCGTTGGGCAGGTCGAGGCGAATGCCCGCGCCGCGAAACGCCACCCCGAGCGTCTGGGTGCCCAGCAGCGTCGACGCCGCATCGGCCAGCCGCTCGCTGCCCACCAGCGCCCAGAACGCCTGCAGCTTGCGAATCGCGTCGTACACCTTGCCCAGCTGCGAGCGGTCGCGCGCGGCGAGCTCGAGAATGCGCTCGTGCAGCGAGCCGCGGGTCGCCCCTTTCAGGTGCAGCAGCCGCTCGATGCCCTCGAGCACCCGGCCGCGCTGCCCTTCGGTGAACAGCCCGCGCACCTTCAGGTACCCGTCGCGCTCGAACGCCGCGAGGTCGGCCGCGCCGATGGGCCCGTCGTCGAGCCGGGGCAGCGCGGTCATTGCAGCGCCTCGACCAGCGGGGCCAGGTGCCGCGACATCGGCCGCTGCTTGAAGCGCTGGTGAAACTCGTCGGCCAGCGCGCGGCGGTTGGTCATCGCGCGGGTGCGGCGCAGCATCTCGACCACCTGGTCGGGCTCGCTCCAGAGAAAGAGGTCTTCGAGCGGCTCCTGCCCCAGGCCGCTCTCTCCGGCCACCAGGCAGCGGTTGTTCACCAGGTAGAGCAGCCGCGCCTGCGGCAGGTGCGCGAACGCATCGCTCTGCCGCAGGGTGAGCACCACCTCTGACCGCGCGAGCAGGTCGTTACGGAACATCGCCGCGTCGTCGAAGATGACCGCCACGTGGTAGCCGAGCGCGCGCAGGCGGTTGATGACGTCGCGGCGGTGCGGCGTCATGCTCCCGTAGAAGAAGAAGTCGATGTCTTTTTCGTCGCGGTGCTGCACCTCTTCGAGCCGCGGCGTGTAGCCGAAGCCGAGCTTCTGGGTGGCGATGCCCATGGCCTTCAGCGCCGCGATGCTCTCGTCTTCGGTGTCCCAGACCGCGGTCGCGTTCTGGAACAGCGGCAACAGCAGCGCTTTGAACTGGCCCCCCAGGTCCGACCCGTTCACCGTCGCGCCGCGGATGATTTCGGTCTGGTACACGACGTAGCGGTGCTTGCTGTCGATCAGCGCATCGACCGTGTCCACCGACGTCAGGTTGTGAATGCCGAGCACCACGTTGACCCGGTCGGCTTCGGTCATGTTGCGGCGCACCGTGCACGAGTGACCCAGGTCTTCGAGCCCGAAGGCGATCATTCGCGCCAGGTCGAAGAGGAAGTGGGTGTGCCGTGCACCAGGGGGGTCGACCAACGTCACGTTCAGCTTCATGCGCGCCTGCTGGAGCAGGCTTCATGCCGTCAGCGTCATGACGCTGACGGCGTGAGGGCCCGGGCTCCCCAGCGGCCGTCCGCGCCCCCTGACCCCGCCTTTTCGTGGACGTGGGCGTGGACGGCCTCTCTAGAGCGCCGCGCCCACTTGGCCACACCGGCCTGCCACCGCGTCAGGCGCCTGACGATCTGACTGGCACCCGGGTTGCTCAACGCCCCTGTCGAAATGACGCGCCTCTCGCTCTGCATGATCGCCCGCAACGAAGAGCAGCTGCTCCAAGGCTGCCTCGACTCGGTGAAGGGCGTGGTCGACGAGGTCATCATCGTCGACACCGGCAGCACCGACCGCACCCGCGACATCGCGCTGAAGGCCGGCGCCAAGGTCATCGACCAGCCCTGGCACGACGACTTCGCCGCGCCCCGAAACGCCGCGCTCAACGCCGCCACCGGCGACTGGGTGCTGCAGCTCGACGCCGACGAGCGGCTGACGCCCCAGGCGGGCGCCGCGCTGAAGGCCGCGCTCAAGAAGGGCGGCTTCGCGTGCGGCATGCTGAGGCTGCACGACGCCACCGGCTTCGACGTGCCGTTCGCCGACGTGCTGTCGGGCAAGTCGCGCATCGCCGACCCGGTCTACCTGCCGCGCCTGCTCAAGCGCACCGCCGACCTCGAGTACCGCGGGGTGATTCACGAGAGCGTCAGCGACTGGCTGGTGCGCCAGCGCATGAGCCTCACCTACGTCGAGGCCGACATCATTCACTTCGGCAACGTGCCCGCGCTGCGTCAGGGCAAGGCCAAGAGCCGCCGCAACATCGAGCTGCTCGAGAAGCGCTGCACGCTCGAGCCCGACAGCATGGTGCCGTTCGGCTACCTCGCGCTCGAGCTGCTCAAGGCCGGTGATCGCGCGCGGGCCCAGCAGATCGTCGAGCAGGGCTGGCGCATCGCCGAGCGCAGGCCCGAGCACCAGACCGTACTGCGCCTCGCCGACGCCCGCGCCACCCTGCAGCTCGAGCGTGGCGACGCCGACGGCGTGCTCGAGACGGTGGCGCTCGCCGAGACCATCGAGGGCGCCCAGCCCGACCTCTCGTTCTTGAAGGGCTGCGCGCTCGAGCTGCGCGGCATGCGCGCCGCGTTCGGCTCACGCGCCCGCCAGCGCCAGCTCGACGAGGCGCTCACCTGCTTCGAAGACGCCCAGCGCCCCCGCACCGGCTCGCACTTCGCCCAGTACATGGAAGGGGTCAACGGCTGGTCGGCGCTGGTGCACCAGGGCAACACCCTGCTCGCGCTGGGCCGCTCGACCGAGGCCCGCAAGCTCTTCGCCGACGCCATCAGCCTCAAGCCCGACGCGCTCGAAGCGCACGTGGGCCTGGCCGAGGCCGAGCTCGACTGCGGCAACGCCGAGCGCGCGCTCAAGGGCTGCGAGCCGGCCCTCTCTGACGACCCCGATGGCTGGCTCATCGCCGCCTGGTGCGCGGTGGCGCTCGACTCGCCCCAAGACGCCCAGACCCTGTTCGGCAACGCCTGCGCGCGCGGCAAGAAGGGCTACCTGTCTCCGCACCGGCAGCAGCGCCACGCCGAGCTCGCCTGCATCATCTCGGCGTCGCTCGGCCGCCCGATTCACGGCCCCGGCGTCACCGGCGCCATCACCGGGGTGATGGCCCGCGCCGCCATGCCGCTGGCGCGCCACGAAGACTTCGCCCGCCCGCTCTCGCTGCTGATGCGCGCGGTGCTCGCCGCCAACCAGACCCACCTGCTCGAGCCGCTGTTCGAGCCGCGCGCCGAGGCCATGTTCCCCGGCATCGTGAGAGCGCTCGCGCGCCTGGGCATCGAGGCCGACGGCCAGCGCGACCCCGCCATCGTCGAGGTGCCCAACGCCTGGGCCGAGGGGTGGATTCGTGCCTGCCAGAACCCGCGCCTCATCGTGAAGCGCTGCGACCGCCACGTCGTTCGCGTCGGCACCCTCGAGCTCAAGTGGGCCCAGGTGCTCGCCGACCCCGTGCCGGCGGTGCGCACGCTGATGGCGACCCTCGGCGAGGCGCACGACGACCTGCTGCTTCGCTACCTCATCGACAACTACCCCGGAGCCGGAGCCAACGCATGAAAGCCGTCATTCTCGCCGGAGGCCTGGGCACCCGCCTGGCCGAAGAGACCGAAGTGCGCCCCAAGCCCATGGTCGACATCGGCGGCAAGCCGATTCTCTGGCACATCATGAAGCACCTCGCGCACCACGGCCTCAACGAGGTCACCGTCGCGCTCGGCTACAAGGGCGAATACATCAAGCGTTGGTTTCACGACGCGGTGACGCTCAACGGCTCGCTCACCATCGACTTCGACAAGGGCATCGCCCGCCACCACGGCAAGGACATGGAGGGCTGGGTGGTGCACCTGATGGAGACCGGCCTGCCCACCAACACCGGCGGCCGCCTGCGCCGCCTGCGCCGCCAGCTGGGCGAGGGCCCGTTCTTGTGCACCTACGGCGACGGCGTCAGCGACGTCGACGTGAAGGAGCTGATCAAGTTCCACGAGGCCAACGGCAAGCTGGCCACCATCACCGCGGTGCGCCCGCCCGCCCGCTACGGCGGCCTGTACTTCGACGGCCCGCTGGTCTCGACGTTCACCGAGAAGCCGCAGGCCGGCGAGGGGTGGATCAACGGCGGTTTCATGGTGCTCGAGCCCGAGGTGCTCGAGCGCATCGAAGGCGACTCGACCTCGTTCGAGTCTGACGTGCTCACCCAGCTCGCGCAGGAAAAGCAGCTCGCCGCCTTCAAGCACCCCGGCTTCTGGCAGTGCATGGACACGATTCGCGACAAGAAGTTTCTCGAGTCGCTGTGGGCCGACGGCCAGGCCCCCTGGAAGGTGTGGTGATGGACTCGTACTGGCAAGACCGCACCGTCTTCGTGACCGGCGGCACCGGCCTGCTCGGCGGCTGGCTGGTCGAGCACCTGCTCGAGCGCGGCGCCGACGTCACCTGCCTGGTGCGCGATTGGGTGCCCCAGAGCCGCCTGCTCACCGAGAACATGCGCGTGAAGACCGTGCGCGGCGACGTGCGCGACCAGGCGCTGATGGAGCGCATCTTGGGCGAGTACGAGATTCACACCGTCTTTCACCTCGCCGCGCAGGCCATCGTGCCGGTGGCGAACAGGAACCCGGTCTCGACCTTCGAGACCAACATCGGCGGCACCTGGGCGGTGCTCGAGGCCTGCCGCCGCTCTCCCACGGTGAAGTCGGCGGTCATCGCCTCGTCCGACAAGGCCTACGGCGCGGCCGCCCAGCTGCCCTACGACGAGCGCACTCCGCTCGACGGGCGCCACCCCTACGACATGAGCAAGAGCTGCGCAGACCTCATCGCGCAGAGCTACGCCTCGACCTTCGGCGTGCCGGTCGCCATCACCCGCTGCGGCAACTTCTTCGGCGGCGGCGACCTCAACTGGAACCGGCTGGTGCCCGGCACCATTCGCTCGGTGCTGCGCGGCGAGCGCCCCGTGCTGCGCAGCGACGGCTCGATGATTCGCGACTACCTGTACGTCGAAGACGGGGCGCTCGCCTACCTCGCGCTCGCCGAGAAGCTGGCGCTCGACCCGCACCTCAAGGGGCAGGCCTTCAACTTCTCGTACCAGGCCCCGCTCTCTGCCATCGAGATGACGCGCAAGGTGCTCGCCGCGATGGGCTCGGACCTCGAGCCGAACGTGCTGGGCCACGCCAGCCACGAGATTCCCGAGCAGTGGCTGAGCGCCGAGAAGGCGCGTCAGGTTCTCGACTGGTCGCCCCGCTTCGAGCTGGCCCCAGGCCTGCAACGCACCATCGCCTGGTACCGCAAGGAGCTGGTCCGATGAGCACCCACCCCACGAAGACCTGCCGGGCCTGCGGCGGCCAGAAGCTCTCGACGGTGCTCGACCTCGGCGCGATGCCGCTGGTGAACGCGCTGCCGCACCACTCGACCGACGAGGTGCCGCGCTTTCCCCTCGAGCTGTTCTTCTGTGACGACTGCACCCTGCTGCAGATCGGCGAGACCGTGCCGCCCGGCATGATGTTCTCCGACTACACGTACTTCTCGTCGTACTCCGAGACCATGGTCGCCCACGCGCACGCGGTGGCCACCCGCCTCATGAGGGAGCGCGACCTGGGCCCCGACAGCCGGGTGGTCGAGCTGGCCAGCAACGACGGCTACCTCTTGCAGCACTACCAGAGCGCGGGCGTGCCGGTGCTGGGCATCGAGCCCGCCGCCAACGTCGCCGAGGTGGCACGGCAGAAGGGCATCGCCACCGTGAGCGAGTTCTTCGGTGACGACGTGGCCAAGAGGCTCGCCGAAGAGGGCTACCGCGCCGACGTGCTGCACGCCAACAACGTGCTGGCCCACGTGCCCGACCTGAAGGGCTTCGTGCGCGGCATCGCCACCCTGCTCAAGAGCGACGGCATCGCCTGCATCGAGGTGCCGCACGCGGTGACCATGGTCGACCGCAACGCGTTCGACACCATCTACCACGAGCACCTCTGCTACTTCTCGGTCACCGCGCTGCGCGGGCTGTTCGAGCGCTGCGGCCTCGAGCTGTACGCCGTCGAGCACGTCGCGGTGCACGGCGGCTCGCTGCGGCTGTTCGCCGCGCTGCCCTTCACCCGGCAGGTGCAGCAGTCGGTGCACGACGCGCTCGCGCAGGAAGCCGAGTGGGGCGTGCGCAAGCTCGAGACCTACCGGGCGTTCGCCGCGCGGGTGGTGCAGCTGCGCGACGAGGTGAGGGCCACGGTGCACGAGCTCAAGGCCCGCGGGCAGCGCATCGCCGCCTACGGCGCGTCGGCCAAGGGCTGCGTGCTGATGAACTACGCCGGCCTCTCGGCCAACGACGTCGACTTCGTCGTCGATGCCAGCCCCCACAAGCAGGGCCGCTTCGTGCCGGGCACCCGGGTGCCCATCTCGCACCCCTCGCGGCTGCTCGAAGAGATGCCGCAGCACACCCTGCTGTTCGTGTGGAACATCGCCGAAGAGGTGTTTCGCCAGCAGGCCGAATACCGGCGCCGCGGCGGGCCCTTCATCGTCCCCGGCCTGACGGAGAAGGCAGCGTGAAGGTCATCGAGCAACAGCTCGAGGGCGTGCGCCTGGTGCAGAGCGAGCGCCACCACGACGGGCGCGGTTACTTTCAGCGCACCTTCGACGCCGAGCTGCTGCGCCCTTCGGTCTGGAGACCGAGATGGTGCAGAGCGCGGTCTCGTTCAACCGCAAGAAGGGCACCCTGCGCGGCATGCACTGGCAGGTCGCTCCGTGCGACGAGGCCAAGCTGGTGACCTGCCTGCGCGGCGGCATCTTCGACGTGCTGGTCGACCTGCGCGAAGGCTCGAAGACGTTTCGCCAGCACGTGGCGGTCGAGCTGTGGGACCTCGAGGGCCTCTCGCTCTACGTGCCGCGCGGCGTGGCCCACGGCTTTCAGACCCTCACCGACGACACCCTGGTCGGCTACCAGCTCTCGCGCGGGCAGTCGGTCGAGCACGCCCGCCGCGCGCGCTTCGACGACCCGGCGTTCGGCATTCGCTGGCCGCTGCCGGTGTCGAGCATCTCTGACGCCGACCGCGAGGCGCCGCTGATGGGAGCCCCCCGATGACCACCGTCGTCATCTCGCAGCCGATGTTCTTCCCCTGGGTCGGCATGCTCGAGCAGCTGCAGCGCGCCGACGTGTACGTGCACTACGACGACGTGCAGTTCAGCAAGGGCAGCTTCACCAACCGGGTGCAGGTGAAGACCGCGACCGGGGTGAAGTGGCTCACCGTGCCGCTCGAAGACGCCCACTTCGGCATGCTCATCAAAGACGTGAAGGTCGACTCGCGCCGCGACTGGCGCAAGAGCCACCTCGACCTGCTCAAGCAGGCCTACCGCGGCTGCGACGCGATGCTCGAGCTGGTGGCGCGGGTGTACGCGGTGAAGACCCCGTGGCTGTGCGAGGTGGCCATCGCCAGCATGGTGGCGCTCGCCGACGCGTTCGGGGTGCGCCCCGCCCGCGAGGTGCTCTCGTCGGAGCTGGGCCTGCAGGGTCACGGCACCGCGCGCGTGCTGGCCACGGTGAAGGCGTTCGGCGGCACCCGCTACGTGAGCGGCGCCGGCGGCCGCGCCTACCTCGACCACGACGCCTTCGAGCGCGCGGGGGTGGCGGTCGAGTACATGGCCTACGCCAAGCGCCCCTACCCGCAGCGCCACGGTGAGTTCACCCCGTTCGTCTCGGCGCTCGACCTGCTCGCCAACTGCGGCCCCGATGGCCGCGCCCTGTTCACCTCTCAAACCCTCTCCTGGAAGGAGCCCGTGTCATGAACGAAGCGAACCTCGAAGCGCAGGCCAAAGACCCCGAGCTGCACGCCCTCTCGCGCGAGTGGTCTGAGAAAGATCGGCCGCCACAAGTACACCTACAACTTCACGTGGATGGGGCGCCCCATCATTCAGCTGCCGCAAGACGTGATGGCGATGCAGGAGCTCATCTTTCGCATTCAGCCCAGCGTCATCGTCGAGACCGGCGTCGCTCACGGCGGCTCGCTCGTCTGCTACGCGTCGCTGCTCGAGCTGCTGGGCGGCGACCGCGAGGTCATCGGCGTCGACATCGACATTCGCGCCCACAACCGCGCGGCGCTCGACGCGCACCCGATGCGCAAGCGCATTCACCTCATTCAGGGCTCGTCGACCGCCGAGGCCACCGTGCAGCAGGTGCGCGAGCGCGTGGCCGGCCGCGGGCCGGTGCTGGTGACGCTCGACTCGAACCACACCCACCAGCACGTGCTCGACGAGCTGGCGGCCTACTCGGGCCTGGTGAGCAAGGGCAGCTACCTGGTGGTGTTCGACACCCTCATCGAAGAGATGCCCGACCACTGCTTCCCCGACCGGCCGTGGAAGAAGGGCAACAGCCCGCGCAGCGCGGTTCGCGAGTTCCTCAAGTCGAACCACCGCTTCCAGGTCGACGAGACGATGGACGCGAAGCTGCTCATCACCGCCTGCCCCGGCGGCTGGCTGAAGTGCGTGCGCTAGAAGAGAGCACCGCGCGATGAAGAAGATACCCGTCAGCGGGCCGAGCATCACCGCCCTCGAGAAGCGCTACGTCGCCGAGGCCGTCGAGAGCGCCTGGTACGAGAACGCCGGCGTGTTCAACGAGCGCTTCGAGCGCGCCTTCGCCGAGGCCCACGACGTGCCGTTCGCGGTGTCGCTGCCCTCGTGCACCTCGGCGCTGCACCTCGCGCTGCTCGCGCTGGGGGTGGGCCCGGGAGACGAGGTCATCGTCCCCGACGTCACGTGGATAGCGACGGCCGCGGCGGTGAAGTACGTCGGCGCGACCCCGGTGTTCGCCGACGTCGACCCGACCACCTGGTGCCTGTCGGTCGACTCGGTGGGCTGCTGCCTGACCCCGCGCCCGCGCCATCATTCCCGTCGACCTGTACGGCGGCATGCCCGACTTCGACGCGCTCTGCGCGCTGGCCCGCTCGCGCAAGGTGGCCCTCGTCGAAGACGCGGCCGAGGCGGTCGGCAGCCGGTACCGCGGTCACGCCGCGGGCACCTTCGGCACCTTCGGCTGCTTCAGCTTTCACGGCTCGAAGACCATGACCACCGGCGAGGGCGGCATGCTCATCACCACCAACGAGGCGCTGCACCGCCGCGTGCAGGTGCTGCGCGACCACGGCCGCGCGCCCGGCGACTTCTCGTTTCAGAATGGGGAAGTGGCGCAGAAGTACAAGATGAGCGCGCTGCCGGCGGCGCTGGCCTCGCGCAGCTCGAGCGGTTGGGCGAGCTGGTGGCGCACCGCCGCGCGCTGTTCGCCGCACCGCAGGCGTTCCCGGGTGCGAGGGCCTCACCTTGAACGCCGAGCCCGAAGGCACCCTCAACAGCTATTGGATGGTGACGCTCGTGCTGCACCCCCGCTGGGGCATCGAGAAGTCGCGCTCTTGCAGACGCGCCTCGACGAGCGCGGCATCGCGACCCGGCCGTTCTTTCACCCGCTTTCGAGCCTGCCGGCGTTCGCCGGTGAGCTCGAGGCGCACCGCGCGCGCGAGCGCAACGCGGTGGCATACGGCCTGAGCCCGCGCGGCATCAACCTGCCCACCGCCGGCTGCCTCACGCCCAACGACGCGCGCTACGTCGCGGCGCAGGTGCGCGAGGTGCTCGAGCTGGGCGGCGCGAGGCGCACTGCGTGAGGGTGAGCCTGCGAGCGTGGTCGCACCAAGACCTGCCGGTGCTGACCCGCATTCGCTCTGACGCGGCGCTGCAGGCGCAGCTGATGGCGCGGCCCCGGCCGGGTGACGTGCGCGAATGGCTGCGGCGGCGCACCGCCGACCCCACCGGAGCCTTCTTCGTCATCGACTGCGACGGCGCGTGCGCGGGGTTCGTGCAGCTCACCGAGATTGTGCGCGGCGAGTCGGGCTACGTGGGCATCTGCGTGGCGCCCGAAGCGCAGGGCCGCGGGTTGGGGGCGAAGGCCCTGGCGCTCATCGAGGCGCACGCCGCGGCGACCCACGGGGTGCAGCAGGTGAAGCTGAAGGTGCTGGAGACCAATGTGCGTGCCCTGTCGCTGTACCAGCGGCTCGGTTACCAGCGGGTGCCAGCAGACTCCGAGGGGTCGGTGCTGCTGGCGAAGGCCTCGAACGTTTTTGCCGGCACCGTTCGGTGAACTGAGGCGAACAGCCCCGCTCTGAACGCACAACCTCGCGGCAATTCGAAGGGGCCCGGCCGATGCACAAGCGCCGGGCATGCGTTCTTCAATCATTCTCGTCCTTGCCGCGGCGGTCAGCTTCGGCGCTCTCACCGTGTTCGCCCAGACCGGCGCTCCCCTCGGCAGCCCGCCGACCGGCATGAGCCCCCCCGGGGCGCCGGGGCGTCCGACCGACCTCCCCACTCCGGGCTCGAACCCCACCGGCATTCCCAACCGGCCGACGCCCGACAACCCGGGCGGCCTGGGCGGCATGGGCGGCATGAACCAGCCCCCGGCGGCGGCTGCGGCGGCGCCGGCGGCACTGCCGGTGGCTTCGGTGGAACCGGTGGGATGGGCGGCACGGGTGGTTCCGGCGGCTTTGGCGGTGGGCCTCAGGGCTTCCCGCTCGACGGCGGGCTCACGCTCCGCTGACACACGCAAAAGGAGAGCACAGTCATGGCAATGGCAAACACTGGCGACAACCGGAACATCGATCAGCTGAACAGCTTCTTGCGGGGTGAAATCTCGGCGGTCGAGACCTACGCGATTGCGCTGCAGAAGCTGCCCGTCGACAGCCCGTCGCGGTCGCGGCTCGATGCGTGCCGGCAGTCGCACGCCGAGCGGGTCGCGGCGCTGCGCGCGAAGATTCTGTCGCTCGGCGGCGCTCCGTCTGATGGGTCGGGCCCTGGGGCGCGATGACCAAGGCGATCGAGTCGAGCGCGAGCGTGTTCGGCGAGAAGGCGGCCATCGACGCCCTCGAGGCGGGTGAAGACCACGGCCTGCGCGACTACCGCGAAGACCTGTCGAAGCTGGGGCCCGGGCGCGCAGCATCGTCACCACGCAGCTGCTGCCCCAGCAAGAGACCACGCACTCGACCATGAGCGCGCTCAAGCGCGAGCTGAAGCGCTGACCTCTTTTTACGCCTGGGTGCCGGCGCCTTCGAACAGCACCACCAGGAAGAGGTACTGCGTCCACGGCAGGTCGGGCGACTTGTAGGGCGCGATGGTCATCGTCACCTGCAGGTTGGGCCGGTCGACCAGCTCGTCGGGCCACCTCACCTCGTCGAGCGACGACGCGGTGAACTGCCAGCCGCGCACCGGGCGCTGCACGGTGTTCACCGCGTCTTGCATCAGGTCGCTCAAGCCGTCGTTGGGCGTCATCGCGCCGGCGCGCACCGCCGCCGCCACCGTCTCGGCCGTCTTGCTGGGCAGCTGCACCCACTGCGCCTCGCTGCGGCCGCGACGCTTGCGCTCGGCGTTGAGCTGCTCGAAGAGCGCGCGCTGCCGCTCGACGCTGGGCTGCGGCTCGTCGAGCAGCGAGTAGGTGCACACCAGCGAGTCGGTCACCCCGCCGTTGTCGAGCTGCCCCAGCGCGAGCACGTGTGAGCCCCTGGCCAACAGCTGGCTTCTGCCGCCCGGCAGCTCGAGCAGCGCCGCGAGCAGCTCGGGAGCCGCGTCGGCCGGCACCTCGCTCGAGGTGAACCAGCCGTCGGTGACCGCGCCCTCGACGCGCCAGCCGGCGATGAGGCCGAGCGCGATGCGGTCGGCGCGCAGCGGGTCTCCGCGCACCTGCGCCGCGACGTACGGCGGCACCAGCGACTTCGCCACGTCGGTCTGCGGGCTCGACAGCGTCATCGGCGCGCGGCCCATCTTGCTGCGCTGCGCGTTGAGCGCCTCGAGAAACGCCTGCGGTGAGCCGTCGCGCTGCTGACCCAGGGTGGGGTTCACGAAGGTCGGCGACGGGGCGCGGTGGCTGAACACCATCGCGGTGAGCACGGTGTCTCCGAGAAAGCGGCCGGGAGCGCGCGACCAGATGCCGACCCAGTCGTGCGGGCTGCCGGGCCTCACCGGGCAGGCCAGCTCGAAGTCGGGCAGCTGCACCGCGGGGTTCGCCACGCAGGGCGCCGAGTCGTCTTCTCCCTGGTTGATTTCGCCCCACACCCGCTCGGTCGGGTTGAGCATCGAGCCGGGCACGCGCACCACGCCGTCTTCGGCGTAGATGGAGATGGGCTCGAAGCGCGCCGGGTCGACCGAGAACGCCACCGCGAGGTGCGCCTTCTTGCCGCCGCGGCGCAGCGCGATGCCGGCGGTGGCCCCGGCGGGAATGGCGGCCAGGCCGGTGGTGAGCGACTCGGCCCACCGCGTGATGAGCGCGTCGTCGGTCTCGGTCTCGCGGGTCTCTCCGAAGAGGTTCCACACCCGCACGTGGTGCGAGGGAGAGCCGCAGCGGGCCTCGATGAACGCGCTCAACACCAGCCCGGGCTCGGCGCCGTCGTAGGCCAGCGCGATGCGCGCGCGCTCGTCGGCGATGCAGGTCAGGTCGCGGGTGAGGCGAAAGCGGCCGGCCGCAGCGGTGAGCGCGAGCTGGGTCACCGGCGTGTCGGTGCCGGTGAGCGCGGCGTGCTCGATGCGCTCGGGCAGCGGGTGCTCGAGGGCCCACGAGGTGAGGTGGGCAATCTTTCGCGCCGGCACCGGCGCCACTGTGTCGCGGGCAATCTGCTCCAGCTCGTCGGGCCGGGTGAACTTCGAGCTCAGTGGCACAGCCGACGCAGAGCAAGAGAAGAGAAAGGGTGCGCATGGCGGCCCGCGACCCTACGGCTGGACGCTGTGGTGGCGAAGTCAGAAGATGCGGTCGATGGACGAGCGCCGTCAGGACGAAGAGCGCTACCGGGCCTTGCGCGCCGGGCTGGTGCACAGCGCGGCGGGCCCGGTCGAAGGGCTGTTCGGCCCGCACAGCGGCGCGTGGGAGATTCTGCGCGAGCTGGCCATCGCCTTCGGGGGTGGCCGCGCGCTGCTGCTGCAGCTCGCGCACCCCGCGGTGAGCTCGGCGGTGCGCCAGCACAGCAACTACCGCGAAGACCTGCTCGGCCGCACCCTGCGCACCTTCGACGCGGTGTACCGCATCGTGTTCGGTGACCTCGACACGGCGCTGGGCATCGCCGACCGCGTGCACGTCGGCACCGCAGCGTGAAGGGGCGTCATCGACTCGGGGCCGGTCGGGGTGAAGTACCGCGCGCTCGACCCCGAGCTGCTCTTCTGGGTGCAGGCCACCCTCATCGACACCAGCTTCGAGGTGTACGAGCTGCTGGTGCGGCCGCTGTCGGTGGCCCAGCGCGAGCGCTTCTACGCCGAGACGCTGCGGTTCTCGGCCGCGTTCGGAATTCCGCCCGAGGTGCCGCCGCCCACCTACGCCGACTTCAAGCAGTACCTGGCGCGCATGGTCGCGGGCGGGGCGCTGCGGGTCGGGCACGCCGAGCGCGCGCTGCGCGAGCAGCTCATCGCCACCGGGAACATGACCACGTTTCTCTCGGGGCTGCTGATGGCCGACGACCCCAAGCCCATCGACCTGCTGTTCGCGGTGCCGGGCCTGAGCCGGGCCACGCGCGCGATGTTCGAGGTGGCGACCGCCGCGATGCTGCCCGAGCCGCTGGCGCACGCCTATGGGCTGCGCTTCGGCAGGCGCGAGCGCGCCGAGATGGCCACCGTGGTGCGGGGCCTGAAGCTGAGCCTCAAGGTGACGCCGCCCGCGCTGCGGTACGTGCCCATCTTTCACGAAGCCATGGCGCGGGTGGCCGCGGCGCGCGGTGAGCCGCAGCCGATTCACGGCAGGGCGCACCGCTGGCTGTGGAGCCTCGCGCGCCGGCGCCGCGCGGCTCCCCGTGAAGCGCGCCGCGTAGCTTCTGGGGCAGCCACCGAGCGAATTTTCCGAATGTCACGGTCGCGCGCACGAGTGGCACGTGACATTCTCGCTGGCACGGCCGGCGAGTCGCGGGTCTGCGCCGGGTCCGCCGATTGCTGGTTGGTGCTCTCCACCCCGAAGTCCCCTCGAGGTCTCATGCTCAAGCGTTTCGCAGTCGTCGTCGCCTTGCTGCTGGTCACCGCCTGCTCGAGTCGCAAGGTCGGTGACCACCTGATGGTCGAGTGGAAGGGCAGCAACTACCCCGCGGTCATCATCGAGGTCGTCGGCGGCGAGAAGTACAAGATTCACTACGAAGGCTACGGCAACGAGTGGGACGAGGTCGTCGGCAACGACCGCATTCTCGGCACGCCCAAGTGAGCTGACTCAGCGCTTCAAGATGTGCTGCAAGAGCTGCCGCGAGATGCGCAGCAGCTTCGCCGCCCCGAGCGTGAGCCTTGGGTGGCTCCCAGCGCTTCTCCGACCATGGTCTGGCGCACCTGCTCTTCCCGAGCTGATGGAGCGGCAGGTGCCCGACCGCGGCGCAGGTGCGGGGTGAGGTCGGGTGGGCGCTCGAGCGTCTCGCGCCACACCTTCAGCTCAAGTGCCCGCCCCGAAATGCCGTCGTTCTCAGCCGCCACCAGGGCGTCGCGCTCGCCCGCGGCAGGCAACCGCATGCGACGGGGGCGAGCGACCAAGAGAACCTGGTGCGACGTGGGTCCGTCACCCCACGAGGGCCGATAAGGGCGGCAGGCTGCACCCGGCGATGCCATGGAAGCCGAAGTCGCAGAGCGTTCTCGGAACTGAAGGCTTTTCCTCTCCGGCGACGAAGTCTCCGTCGGTGCGCCTGACCTTGCGGCACGCCGCTGCTGAGGCCGTCGCGCGGGAACAAACGCGCAAAGAAGCGCCGCCGTTCGGGTCTCTCAGGGGCGAGGTCAGCACCCTCGGCCATTCTTTTTCGCGCCTGTTCCCTAGCGGGGCGGCTCGTGATCGCCCTCGAGCCTCGAGGCCGTCAGTCTTCCGCCCAGTCCTTCACGGCGAGCAGCGGCATTCGCTTGCCGCGTGCTCCTCTGCCGGGAAACGCGTGTCCAAGGCGCGGCCTAGAGCTCGAGTGCGCCCCGCGGTAGATGCGACGTGTGCGCGGTCTGCTCATGCTCCTGCTCGTGCGCCTGCCGCGAGGCAGAGCCCCAGGGCGAGCCGATTCGCCTCGCCGCGCCCCAGCCGGTGGTCGACCCCGCCGAGCTTGCGGCGCGCCGCGAGCTGCTCGCACGCATGAGCGAGAGCTGCGGGCACGAGTTCGGGCGCGTGCCCGAAGAAGGCCTGGCGCTCGACGAGGCGCAGCCGTGCACGCTGAGCGAGCGGCCCGTCTTCCTCTTCTACGCGCCGTCGTCGCGCGAGAAGTCGCACGACCTCTACGTGTCGATGAAGGCGATGTGCGAGCAGTGGGTGAGCGACCTCGAGCCGCGCGCCAGCGAAGAGCTGCGGCGCACCTACGCGGTCGGGGTGGTGCACCGCCGCCGGCTCGACGGGGTGCTCGAGGGCGACGCGTTCTTCTACCCGATCTCGACCGGGAAGCTCGAGTGCGGCGCTCACGTCGACGTGAAGGGCGTCGAGGGCGCCAATGCGCTGCAGCAGGTCGACGCACTGAACCGGGCGGTGGTCGAGCAGCTGCAGACCGCCTCGATGTACCGGCTCGAGGCCCCCGCGCGGCCGGTAGAGAAGCCCGCGGCGAAGAAGCCGGCGGCGCGAGAGGAAAGTCAGCGCCGCGAAGCCGAAGCGCGCACGCTGAGCGCGGCCTCAAAAGAACGCCCAGCCGGCGGTGAGCCCGGCAATCGCCGCCAGCCCGCGGTAGCCGACGGGGTTGTTCACGTAGCCTCGACCGCGAAGTCGACGCCCAGCCGCAGCGGGCGAATCAGCAACAGCTCGACGCCCGCCACGCCGCGCAGCCCGACCGCGGGCACGAACACCGTCGCTCCGACGCCCAGCCACGGCCGCACCGGCCCGAGCTGAAAGGGGTGCACCCGCGCCTCGGCGCGAAACGCCACCGGCGAGGTGAGCAGCAGCGACAGCGCGCCGCCGAACCAGCGCGTGCTCGCCTGAAAGGTCGGGCCGAAGGTGAACGCGGGCGAGAGGGCGTCGAAGTCAGACCGCAGGCCGATGACGAAGTGCGCGGGCTCGTCGCTGGCCGAGTCGATGGGCGGGGGCACCGCGGCGGTCGCCGCGCCCACCTCGGGGTCATTGCGCACCAGCTCGCAGCACCTCGGGAATGATGTCGAGCAGCGCGTCGAGCGTGCGCACCCGGCGGCCGACCCGCCCCAGGGTGCGGGCCGCGACGCGCGTCGATCAGCGACAAGTTGAGCAGCACCGAGTCGCCCACCCGCGACACGTCTCCGGTGAGCACCCGCGACGCGTTGAGCGCGCCGGCGAGCTCGGCCATGCACGCCGCGCTGTCTTCGGTGCAGCCCAGCAGCTGCCGCTGCCGCTCGAGCCTGAGCACCGCCTGCAGCTCAGGAGGCCCCTGCACCGAGTACAGGCTGAAACCTTCGAGCTGGGTCTGGGTGTACTCGGAGACGCTCACCACCTGGGCCGGGTCGATGCCCGACGAGGCGCGTACGCCGGCAAACGCCAGCGAGGGGCCTCGAGGGCGCCGCGGTCGCCACCGCCGCCGCCAGCACCAGCATCACCGGCGCGACCCGGCGCCAGCGCCGGCCCCGAACGCCGCGAGCACCGCGATGAGCGGCCACACCCTTCGAACGGCACCTGGCTGCAGCCGAGGGAAACGGTAGTGCGAGTGGTCGGGCTCGGTGCCGCCATCGGTGGTGGCACTTCCGCCCGAGCCGCCGCCCGTCGCGCTGCTGCCCCCCGAGGTTCCGCCGCCCGAGCCACCCGACGCGCCGCCGGCGGTGCCGCCGCTCGAGCCCCCCGACGCTCCACCGGCGGTGCCCCCCGAGGTGCCGCTGTCGCGCCTCCGGCCGTGCCGCCCAGAAGCGCCTCCTGCAGCTCCACCCGCGGCGCCACCGGCCGCCCCGCCCGCGGTGCCGCCCCCGGCGCCTCCGCCGGTTGCACCCGCGTCGGGCAAAGGCAGGCACGCGACCGTCGCGCAGCACCTGCCCGCCGAGCACGCGCCGCTGAGGCACTCGCCGTTGCCCGCGCAGCTGCCTCCGTCGGTGATGAAGCTGAGCAGCGTGCTGCGGGTGCTGAACACCCCGACCGCGCCGCGGTTGAAGGTCAGCAGCACGTTGCCGAGCGGGCCGGCGGTCCCGTCATGGTCGTAGATGCCTGCCGGAGCGCCCGGTTGGTGGTGAGCTGACCGAGCGGCTCGACGTACACCGCGCCTCGCGTTGCTGGTGATGAGCGCCCTGAACAGCTCGGCGTTGCCGGCCACGTCGGAGACCCAGGTGGCGAGGTAGCCCGCGCCGCCGCCTCGCACGCGAACCTTGGTGCTCTGAAGCTGCGCGCTCGCCGAACGCGATTTGAAACGGGGCGGCGTCGATGGGCGACCCGGTGGCGGTGAAGCGCCGCCCGAGCAGCTGGTAGCCGCCGTCGCCCAGGTAGTTGCGCCAGGTGAACAGCACGTCGTTGCCGGTCGAGGCGAGGTCACCCTGGTCGATGGTGCCCGGGGTAGTCGGCGTGAGCGGGAAAACGGTGCCCACGGCGCCGCTGGTCGCGACGGTGATGCCCTCGTACCGCGTGCTCGACGAGTCGAGCGCGTGAATGGCCGCCACGAAGTAGCCGGCGCGGGTGGTGATGCGCGGGGCGCCGAACGAGTCGCCGCCGTCCGAGGTGAAGATGCGGAAGTCGGCTGCGGGAATGATGGCGTTGCCCTGCAGAAAGTGCCCGAGCACGTCGCTGCCGACGCCGTCGTTCCACACCGCGAGCACCTGGTTGCCGCCGGCCGCGGCGAGCTGCACGTCGCCCTCGCGCCGGGTGATGATGACGCCCGCGTCGATGGGCACGAAGAAGGGCGAGACCTGGGTGAAGAAGATGCCGGCGTCGTTGTTGGTGTTGTCGTAGTCGAGCCGCGCCACCAGAAAGGGGTTGTTGGTGAACGCGTTGATGACGCGGGCAGCCCCGGCGCGGCGTCGTCATGGGCACGCGCCCAGGTCGAGGGTGCCGGCGTCGACGATGCGGCCCCGCAGCTCGAGGCGAATGCCGGCGACGCGCCCCGCGGCCAGGGTGGTGGCGAGGTAGCCCGCCGGAGCGTTGGTGCCACCGCCGGCGGCGTTGAACGCCGTCGAGATGCCGGTGCCGTCGGTGAGGAGCTGATACTCGGGCCCGCGCGCCGGGCCCAGCGCCTGCTGGAGCTGCCCGAGCGGCCGGTCAGACCCGCTCGCTTCGAGACATGCCGAGACCTGCAGCAAACCCAGCGTCACCGCGAGAACGCGCCGCATCGAGTAAAATTACCAGATGCGCTCGCAGCCCGGTGGGTTGTGTCAGGGCGCAGGGGGCGGCTGGCGCGAAGTGTCTGGGGGCTGCCGGGGTGGGAGGGCGCCGCGCGCTGCCAATCTGATACGAGCGCCTCGTGCTGTTGAACTGGCTGATCCGCTCTGCCGTCGTGGCCCTCTACCCCCGTCTCGAACGCGACGGCCTCACCATTCCCGGCGCGGCCGACTGCGGGCTCGACGCTTTCCTGCCGCGGTTCCGCCGCGACACGCCGATGCTCATCTGGCTGGGCACCGTGCTGGGGGCGCTGGTCTTCCACCTCACCCCGCTGCTCACCGTCTTCGTGCCGCTGCCGGCGTTTCTCTTGCCGGCCCGGCTGCGCGACCTGCACGCCGCGCGCATCACCACCACCCGCATCTACCTGCTGCGCTAGGCGACGATGCTGGTGAAGCTGCCGGGCGGTCTGGTCTGGGGCGCAAACCCGAAGGTGCGCCAGCTGTTCGCGCTGCCGCCGCTGCCCGCCGACCCGGGCACGTGGAGGCAGTCGTGAGCCACCTCGCGTTTCGCGAAGCGGCGCTCGAGCTCGAGCACGACTACGTGGTGGTCGGCTCGGGCGCGGGCGGCGCCGCGGCGGCGGTCACCCTCGCGCGCGGCGGCGCCAGCGTGTGCATCGTCGAGGCCGGCGCGTGGCGTGACCCCGACGACTACCCGAGCTCGGTGTTCGGAGCGATGCGCGACCTGATGGAAGACTGGGGCGGGCAGGTCACCCTGGGCCGCGCGCTGTGGCCGGTGGTGCAGGCGCGAACGGTCGGGGGCACCACGGTCATCAACTCGGCCATCTGCGTGCGCACCCCGCCAGACATCTTCGCGCAGTGGCAGCGCGAGCACGGCATCTCGGGCCTCGAGCAGCGGGTCTACGCCGCGCAAGACCAGCTCGAGCGCGAGCCTGGCGGTCGAAGAGGCGCCGCCCGGCTCGCGCGGCCGCTCGAACGAGCTGGCGATGGCCGGCGCGCAGGCGCTGGGCTGGGCCGAGTCGCACTACATGCTGCGGTACGTGAAGCACTGCGAGGGCTCGGGCCGCTGCCTGCAGGGCTGCCGGGGCCGCCGCAAGCAGAGCCTCAACCTGAACTACGTGCCCGAGGTGCTGCAGCGCCAGGGCACGGTGGTCCGTGCGCGCCCGTCTCGCGCATCACCTTCGAAGGCACGCGGGCGGGCGCGGTGACCGGCCGCTTCGTGCACCCGGTGACGCGAAAGACCGGCGGCGCGTTCACCCCCAGCGCGCGGCACGCGGTGGTGGTGGCGGCCTCGGTCACGCACTCGCCGGTGCTGATGCGCTCGGGGCTGAAGCTGCCGGCGCTGGGCACTCTTTCGCGCCCACCCCGGCACGGGAATCTTCGGGGCCTACGACCCGCCGGCCGACATGAACGTGGGCGCCACCCAGGGCTGGGCGTCGGTCGCGTTTCGCGAGCAGCCGGGGCTCAAGCTCGAGACCCTGGCGATTCCACCCGAGCTGGTGGCGGGGCGGCTCTCGGGCGGCGGCGCGCAGCTGATGGAGCGGCTGGCGCAGTACCGCCACCTGGCGATGTGGTGCCACGCGGTGCGCGCCGAGTCGGTGGGCACGGTGCGGCCCTCGCTGTTCGGCAGCCGGCCGGTGGTGCGCTACCAGCTCGACCGCGCCGACATGGAGCGCTTGCATCGGCATGACGCTGCTGGCGAAGCAGCACTTCGCGGCGGGGGCGCGCTCCATCATTCCCGGCGTGTTCGGGCTGCCGTACGAATTGAAGGCCGACCAGGTCGGGCTGCTCGAGAATGGCCCGGTCGACCCGCGCGCCTACATCGCGATTCTCACCCACCTGTTCGGCGGCTGCGTGATGGGCACCGACCCCAAGAGCTCGGTCACCGACGGGCGGGGGCAGGGTGCACGGCGTCGAGGGGCTGGTGGTGGCCGACGCGTCGGTGATTCCCACCAACCTCGGGGTGAACCCGCAGCACACCATCATGGGCCTGGCGCAGGTGTTCGCCGAAGAGCTGCTGGCGCGCAACGCTCGCGTCGCCCCGCGTGAGGCGCCGCGGCGTGAGCCGGCGGCCCGTGCCCGGAGTAGAGGCCTGATCTCTCGAAGAGGCCCTGCACCGGTGCATAGACGCCGGCTGCCAGCGTCTGGTGACCTGGGTTGTGTGTCATCAGACACAGTGTGAGATACGGTGCCCGCCCGAACGAGGCTCACGGTCTCAGCGCTGTGCGTCGCATTGTTGGCGGAGCTGCGCCTCCCGCTGACGACGTGCCGGCTCCGCTCGCGCTGACCCTGATGCTCAAGGTGCTCACCTACGACGGAGAGTTCGGCCATCACGGCACCGGCGACTTCGTGGTTCTGGTGCCGGGCGACGCCGAGGCCGGCAAGAGCGTGCTCGAGGCGGTCGATCAGATCGAGCACAAGGCGATTCTGGGCCGCCGCCTGAGCTTCGTGGTCGTCACCCCGAACGAGCTGGAAAAGAAGGCGAACGAGCTGAAGCGCTTCGGCGGTGCTCGCTCGCGCGGCACCACCAACGCGCAGGCGCAGGCCATCTCAAAGCTCGGCGCGGCGTCGCACCTCTACACGCTGTCGCTCGACTCCCGGCTGGTCGAGAACGAGGGCCTCATGCTCGGCGTGGCGCTCAACGCCGGCAAGCCGCAGCTGGTGATGAACGTCACCGCCGCGCGCGCCGCCGGCGCCGACTTCAAGCCCACCGTGCTGAAGATCGCCCGCACCGTGCAGTGAGCCGGGCTCACTTCGCGAAGTCGTTCAGATACGACAGCCGCAGCATGACCTCGGTGCCGGGGGCCGGCATCGCGTTGACGCCGGCGTTGTACGCGGGCACGAAGTTGTAGTTCGACGCGAACATGTCGTGCACGCCCAACGAGACGTCGAAGCCCTGGGTGCCGGCGTTGCGCCACACCAGGAACAGGTCGGCGACCGCGGTGGGCTGAAGCGGGTCACCGCGGGCTCGCTGCCGTCGAGGGGCCTCGAGCCCGTAGCGCCTCGGAGTAGACGACCAGCGCCGGGTTGATGGCGAGGTGGTCTCCGAGGCGCAGGCTGCCGTGCAGGGTGAAGCGGTGCTGCGGCGCGCCGAGGAACAGCTCGGGGTGGCCGTCGACGAGGAACTGGGTCACCCCGCGCACCGTGGCCTCGTAGAACGAGTAGCTCGCCTTCAGATAACCCCAGCTGGCCTTGGTGCGCACCTTGAGCTCGAGCCCGTGGGTGCCGGTGGTGCCGCCGTTCAGGTAGAGCGAGTCGAGCCCGACCTCCTGGTAGACGAGCGTCGGCGAGACGCGGTTGTCGAACACGTTCACGCCCGCGTACAGCGACGGCATGAACTGAAAGCCGGTCTCGAGCTCGAACACGGTGATGTACTCGGGCTTCACGTCTCTGCCGTAGGCGATGTTCTCGAACACCGGCGCGCGGAAGGCGCGCGCCACCAGCGCCTTGGCGTGAAAGCGGCCGATCTCTTTGGTGAGCGCGACGCGGGGCACGAACGAGGGGCCGTAGAGGCTGGTAGTCGGAAAGCGCCGGCGGTGATGTTGACGATGGGCGTGGTGGCGGTGGCCTTGAGGAACGCGGCGAAGTTGAAGAAGCCGAGCTGCAGGGGTGAGGTTGCCGTCGACGTCGAGGTAGTCGTTGAACTCGTCGACCTCTTTCACGCCGTGCTGCTGGGCGATGGCGAGGTCGTAGGTGCCCTCGACGCCGGCCAGCACGTTGAGCCACGAGATGGGCTTCACCGTGACGCTCGCCCCGACCTGGGTGCGGTGAATGCGCTTGTCCGAGTAGCAGCCGAGCTCGAGATCTCGGCTCGTGTTGGCCTGCCACGGCGACTGCAGCATGTACCGCGCGTAGACGTTGAGGGCGACCGCCGAGCTGAGCTGGCCGGTGTACTTCACCTGCGCGAAGAAGGTGCGGTGGTGCTTGGTGAGGGGCGTCGACAGGTCCTCGGGGATGGGGGCCTCGAGGTAGTAGTCGCGTACATCAGGTTGGCCGAGAACCCCTTCCAGTCGGCGCCGACGCTGAGGTTGAGCGGCAAGATGCGCGAGTACTTCGCCATGTCGACCCGCTCGGTGCCCACCGCGTAGGGCCGGTCGCTGCGAATCGAGTACCCGGTGAACGCCGAGGCGTGCACGTTCAGGTCGCCGAAGCTGTGGCTGCCGAGCAGGCTCCCGGTCCACCGGCCCACGCTGCGGGGCATCTGGCCGTAGGTCGACGAGGCGATGACCCGGTTCACCGGCGTCTCGGGACGGGTGACGATGTTGATGACCGCCAGCGCCGCGAACCCGCCGTAGATGGCCGAGCCCGGCCCGCGGATGATCCTGATGCGCTCGATGAGGTCGACCGGCGCGCGGTTGCCGAACAGCACGTTGCCGTACTCGAGGTCGTTGTAGGGCATGCCGTCGAGCAGCACCAACGCCTTGCCCTCGAGCGCCCAGATGCCGCGCACGGTGAGGCCCACCGTGCCTTCGACGTCGTTGCTGAAGTCGAAGCCGGGCACGAAGCGCAGCACGTCGATGAGGTCTCTCGCGCCCATGTCGTGAATCTCTTCGCGGGTGATGACCGTCACCACGCCGGGAGACTCGGCCGTCGACACGGTGACGCCGGTGGCCGAGGCCACGCTCACCTTGGTGTCGAGCAGCGCTTCGAGCGAGACGTCGGCGATGTCGGAGACCGAGCCCGCGTCGGCGGGGTCGGCCGCGGCGAGCGCCAGAGAAGAAAGGCTGAGCGACAGCAGCAACGCCGGCCGAAGCACCATCGGGCTCCCTCCTCAAAAAAGCGCTGCGACTATCGCACGCGCCCCAAGCGCCCGCTGCTTTTCGTCAGAAGCGGAGCGTCAACGTGCCCTTCACGCCCTGAAAGGGCGGAAAGACGCGGCACACCCCCGAGACGCAGCGCAGGCCGCCGCGAGACGCGCCGGCGAAGATGCGAATGTTCGACGACTCGGTGAAGTCGAACTCGGCGGTGCCCCCGGGGTACCAGACCTGGGGCTGACCGGCCTCGGTGGTGTAGTCGAGAATTCCCGAGACCGCGAACCAGGGCCGCTTGCGAAACGAGATGGCCAGGGTGCCCTGGCGCCACTGCTCGTTCGAGAACGGCAGCACCTTGCTCCGCTCGAGGTGGGTGGCGTGCACTTCGATCGACGAGGCCCACGGCAGCTCGAACGCGCCGAGCACGTCGAAGTGACCGTCGCCGCGCACGGTGGGGCCGAAGCCCGGCAGCATCACCCAGCGCCAGCCGGCCTCGGCCGTCAGGCGCACCTTCGAGCCGAGCCGAACCTCTGCGCCGGCGTAGGGGTCGTGCACCGTGCCGGCGGCGAGGTCTCCGGTGTCGGGGGCTTGATAGCCCTCGGCGTCGCGGAACAGGCCGTAGTTCACGTAGAGATTGAGCGCCTGCGAGAGGCTCCAGTCGGCGCGCACTCGGCCGCCGTAGATGTTGCGCTGGGGGTGCTCGAGCACCTGCAGCACCCGCTCGGCGGTGGGGTCGAGCGCGTACTGCACCGGCTGAAACTCGATCGCGTCGAAGCGGGGCTGCATCACCTGCAGGTTGCCGTAGGCCTTGCCCTCGAAGAGCAGGGTGACCGGCCCCAGGCGGGCGGTGGCGGTGCCGTAGAGCCCGAAGCCGTCGGCGGTCTTGCCGTCGGCGGTGACCCGGTGCTGCAGCACGCCCTCGAGGTAGAGGCCGAGCCAGCCGGTGAGGCGGGGCGCGTCGATGATGGGGCCGCCGCTGAACCACCGCTCTTGATAGGCCGCCGCGCCCGCCGGAGAAGACGGCGGCTCTTTGAAGGCCAGCATCACCGCGTCGGCGCCCACCCGCACGCCTTCGACGAGCTGGTTGAGCACCTGTGCGCCGGCGACGAAGTCGTTGGGGTCGAGCGCGCGGCGCCCGGTCGCTTCGTCGAGGTTGTTGATGTTGGTGAAGCCGGCCACCGCGATCGCCGACACCCGGTCGACGTCGAGCTTGAGGCGCACGCCCCGGTTGCTGGTGTCGAGCCCGAGCTGGTCGGTCTTGCGCAGCGCCAGGGTGAGCCCGCGGCCGAACTGCACGTAGCTGTCGCCCAGGGTCAGCTCGAAGTTGCGGCCGTTGTAGCCGACCCACACCTTCTCGGGCGTGAGCGCGTTCTTGTAGCGGGTGTCGAGCTCGACCGCGTAGCAGGGCAGCCTGCCGGTGGTCGTGTCGGCGTCGCGCGGCTGCGGCACGTTGAAGAACACCGAGCCGTCGAGCCGAACTCCGGCCACCCAGTGCCCGTACGACGCGTTGACGTTGAGGCGCTCGTGGGCCTCGCCATAGTCGTCGTCGCACGAGGTGCGGTTGCCGTTGGGCAGGTGCCAGCCACCGATGGTGGTGCTGGTGATGTCGATGTGCAGTGGCTCGCCGGGAGTGTGAAGGTCGACCGCGAGGGCCGGGCCCGAGGCCAGCGCGAACAGCAGCGCTGCCGCGGGGCGCAGCTTCACGGGGCAGCCGCGAGCAGCTTCTCGATGCGCTCGCCGAGCTGGTTCTCGTCGCCCGGCGCGTAGCCCACCCGCGACTCGGAGATGCGGCCGTCTTTGCCGATCAGCACCGCGAAGGGCGCGTCGCGCGCCGGGTTGTAGAGCGCCACCACGCGGGTCTCTTCGTCGAGCAGCACCGGGTAGGTCACGCCGAGGCGGCGCACGGTGGGGTCGACGTTGGGCAGGGTCTCGGGCCCGTCCATCGAGATGGAGAGCACGGTGAAGCCCTGCGCGCGGTACTTCTGGTACAGCTGCTCGAGCTTGGGCATCTCGCCGAGGCACGGCACGCACCAGGTCGCCCAGAAGCTCAGCAGGATGACGTCTTTGCCGAGGTGATCAGACAGGTGCACCGTCTTGCCGTCGACCGAGGTGAGCGAGAAGTCGGTCGCGGCGCTGGTGGAGGAAGAGGTGTCGGGCTTCGCGGCCTCGCCCGACTTGGGCGCGCAGGCGGTGTTTGCGACGAGCAGCAGCACGGCGAGCAGGGGGCGCACGGCCGCGGCTTGTATGCGTGGCGGCCGGGCGGGTCAACGCGGCTCGCCTGCGGGGTTTCTTGGGGAACGGCTTCGGGCTTCGGGCTTCGCGCTACCGGGGGCCGGGTCGGCGGGCGCGGGCGCGGGCGCGGGCGCGGGCATGTGGCGTGGGTGGGGGCTTCTGGGGTTGGCCTGCTGGGTCGTTCACGTGTTAGGCGAGCGCCACCATGGGGCTTCGGGCGCTGATCTTGGCGGTACCTTTTACGGTTCTGATTTCGGCGTGTTCGCAGCCTCAGCCGAAGACCTGCGTCGGGGGAATTACCCTGGAAGATGGCGGGTGTGTGGCCAAGTGCGACAAGAGCAAGTGTCTGGCCGATAACATCTGCGTGGGCAACGCCTGTGTCCTGACGTGCAAGCACCAGTCGGACTGCCTGGCCGAGACGCAGCGGTGCGTGCCTGCGACCGAAGACGAGACCAACGCCAGCGTCTTCGTCTGCAGAGACACCGACCTCAAAGAGAACGGCAAGCCCTGCCCGCAGCGCACCGAGTGCACCTTTCCCAACCTGTGCCGGAGCAACGGGGTGGGCGATGCGACGGCCTACTGCGTGAGCCCGTGCGTCGATGACAGCGAGTGCCCGGGCGGGTTCGAGTGCGGCACCATTCGCGACCCCACACCGCTGTGCGACACGACCAAGGGCAACAACAACTTCTGCGGCACCACCAGCGACGCCTGCATCACCCGCGCGATTCTCGCGCTCGACCCGCGGCTGGTCGAAGGTGAGCGCTGCATCTACCGGAAGATTTGCGTGAAGCGCTCGCGCTGCGCGCCGTGCGCCAGCGACGTCGACTGCCTGAACGTGGGCGCGCGCTGCATGGACGTGGCCGGCAGCAAGCGGTGCCTCGACCCGTGCGCCCGCGACACCGACTGCGAGGCCAGCGACAACTGCGCCATCGAGGCGGGCTCCGACGGGGGCTTCTGCGCTCCGCGATTCGGTGGGTGCGTGTCGGCGACGCCGGGCTTCTGCTCTCCGTGCCGCTACGACGTCGACTGCGGCGCCGGCCTGGCGTGCACCAGCCTGCACGGCAGCGAGCGCTCGTGCGTCGACCCGAAGTTCTCCGCCACCTGCACCACCAACAATGACTGCCCGGTCGCGCCCAGCGGGTTACACGGTACCTGCCTGGGCCCGGCGCAGCAGATCAGCCCCGGCGACGCGCTGTACCACCACTGCTACGTGCCCGAAGACGCCAACGAAGCCTTCACCTGTTACCCGGCCCACTGAAGTCGATGATAAGGACGCCCGCCATGAAGAACGCACTGATGACGATCGCCGCAGCTCTCGCGCTGGCCGCCTGCGGCCGCCCGGTCGAAGACATGAAGGCGCCCGACTTCACCGGTGGCGGTCAGATGCCGTCGGAAGTCACGGCGACCTACCCCGGCCCGTACGGCGTGGGCGTGGGCTCGGTGATCAAGAACTACGCGTTCTACGGCTACGCCAACGCGACCGTCGACAAGACCGCGCTGAAGCAGGTGCAGATGGCCGACTTCTACAACCCCACCGGCACCGAGGTTTACCCCGAGGGCTCGCCCTACGGCGCGGGCCAGCCCAAGCCGCTGGCGCTGATCGTCGACCGCTCGGCGGTCTGGTGCTCGCCGTGCAACTACGAAGCGAAGAACGAGCTGCCCGGCAAGCACGCCCAGTACTTCCCCAAGGGTGAGATTCTGCTCGCGCTCGACGAGGGCGGCACGCCGGGCACCACCCCCACCCAGGGCGACCTGACGGCGTGGGTCACCCGCTACAACGTCAACTACCCCGCCACGCTCAACCCGCAGGCGACGCTGTCGGCCATCGTCGGCGTCGACGCCTACCCGGGTCACATCATCATCCGCACCAGGGACATGAAGATCGTGAAGTGGGTGGCGGGCATTCCCGAAGACGACTTCTGGCAGCTCTTCCAGAACGTCATCGACGGCAAGAAGGTTCTCCCCGACGACCAGTGAGGGCCTCGGCGCTCGCCGCCGTGGTGCTGCTGGGCGCCTGCCGTCGCGAGGCGCCCGCCGACCCGAAGTGGGTCGAAGGGTTGGAGAAGTTTCATCGGGGTCGCGAGAGGTCGATCGCCGGCCCCGATGGGTGGGTGACCCTCGTCGGTCGCTTCGCGCTGAAGAACGGCGCGAACCCGGTGGGGGCCGACCCGAAGAGCGCGGCGGTGCTCCCCGCTGATCGCTCGCCTGCGCAGCTCGGCACCCTGGTGCTCGAGGCGGGCTCGCTGTTCTGGACCACCGCCCAAGGCGCGAGCGTGACGGTGAACGGCGCTCCGGTGGCTTCGCTGCAGGTCGCCGACGACTCGCGCGGCAAGCCCACCGTGCTCGAGGCCGGCTCGCTGCGGCTGCACGTCCTTCGGCGCGGCGACGCCTTCATGCTGCGGGTGAAAGACCAGCAGGCACCCGCGCGCGTCGCGTTCAAGGGGCTGCAGTGGTTCGAGCCCGACGCCAAGTGGCACGTGAAGGCGAAGCTCGAGCCCAGCCCGCCCGGCACCACGCTGCCCATCGTCAACGTGCTCAACCACACCGAAGCCATGCCGTCGCCCGGGCACCTGGTCTTCACCGTCGAGGGGCACGAGCACCGGCTGGCCGCGCTGCAGGAAGACGAGCCCGGCCTGTTCGTCATCTTCAAAGACGGCACCGCCGGCAAGGGCACCTACCCCTCGGGGCGCTTCATCAACACGCCCGCCGTGGGCGCCGACGGCTTCGTCGACCTCGACTTCAACCGCGCGTACAGCCCGCCCTGCGCGTTCACCTCGTTCGCCACCTGCCCGCTGCCGCCCCGAGAGAACCACCTCGCCGTCGAGATTGCCGCCGGCGAGAAGTACTCGGGGCACCCCTGAGCTCGAGGGCGTGCGGGGAACCGCGCTCGGGTCGCTTGCGGCGTGCGGGTGGGCTCGGCGTGGGTCTCGCCGCCGGTCGGGTGTGCCGGCCCCTCCTCGCTCGGTGAGCTCCTCGCTGCGGCCACTCTGCGCGGCGGCAAATGGGGGCACGGCAGGCGCACCTGCCGCGTGGGCGCCTCGACCGCGTGCAGCGCCGCTCCCTACGCGCTCGAAAACGGAACTGGCAGAGGTTTTCGTCGCGGGCGACCAGGAACGCGCGCAGAACGAAAAACGACTCGGTGCGTGAGTGTCGTCAGCGCAGTCGTCGACGCCGCGAGCTCGAAAGGCGGAACTGACAGGGGTTTTCGTCGCGGGCGACGAAAAGCGCGGTCAGAACGAAAAACGACTCGGTGCGTGGCGTGCACCGGCGCGGGGAAGCCAGCTGCCGTGCCCCACCTGCTGCTGGGGCAGCGCGAGGTCGACGAGGAGCTGCCCGAGCGAGGAGGGACCGAAGCTCGGGCCTGTCAGCGGCACAGGGCCCTCGAGTCGCCGAGCAGCATGCGCGCGCAGCGCGGTTCCCCGCCTGACACCGCGACGGCTCATTCGCCCATCGGCGCAGTGCGCTCGCGATGAGCCGACCGCGGACTGGCGTAAGGTGCCGCCCGCCATGAAGAGCCGAGCGACCACCTCACGACCCGCCGCCGCGTTGCCGGCGCAGAGCCGCACGCAACCGGCCGCACCGCCCGCGCCCGCCGCCCCCGCGAGCGAGCCGACGCCGACGCCGTCGAAGTCGAAGTCGACCGCCCGGGTCGACCTCTCGCCCGCCCAGCCGCCGCAGGTGAAGCGCGAGCTGCTCGACGTCGCGACCTCGGCGCTGGCCCGCATCGACGGCATCTTGAAGAGCGGCCGCGCGCTCACCCACGCCGACGAGAACTGGCTGGCCGAGCTGCAGACCTCACTGGGCCGCGGGCCGGTGACGATGAGCCACCCCGAGAAGCTGGGTGAGCAAATCACCCTCGAGGGCCCGCTCAGCGTCGACTTCATCAACCGAGACGTGAAGACCCGCCTCGGCCTGCTCGCCCACACCCTGCGCGCGCAAGTGGCGGCGACCGCCTACCGCCCGGTCGAGAAGCAGTTCACCGGCTACCGGCTGCCGGTGCACAACTCGGAAATCGCCGCGGCGCTCAAAGACCGCTACCGCAGCGAAGACTTCGCCGCGCTGCTCGACTTGAGCGACTCGCACGGCGCCTTTCACATCGCCATCGACGCGCAGACCGGCATCGGCAAGACGACCGAGATCGACCCCGCCGAAGACGACATCATGAGCCAGCTCTGGGTGACCGACGCGGTGCGGTTCGGCCGTATCCAGAACGCGCGCTACCCCGAAGAGCGGCAGCGGGCGCTGAACACCCTCGCGCGCTTCTATAAGAACGAGCGCGCCGCCTTCGACGAGGCCATCGCCGACCCGGCCGCCTACCGCGACGCGAAGAGCAAGGTGGGCGTGCACCACCTCTTCTACCCCGAGTCGGTCGAGGCCTTTCCCTGGCTGGCGCCCAAGCGCCTCGAGTCGCACGGCCTGGCGCTGGGCGAGCTCTCGCGCGCCATCGTCGCCGGCGCGAAGGGCGAGCCGTGGGGCCTGAAGGCGCCCAGCGACGAGGTGGTGCAGTCGCTCGCGTACCTGGTGAAGTTCTTCGACGCCATCGGCTACGAGACGGCTCCGTCAAACGGCATCTGGGAAGAGCTGGTGTTCGCCGACGGGCTGACGTGGGACGTCGAGGCGGTGCGCGCGGGCCTCGAGCAGTTCGCCGATCTGCAGTTCAACCCGGCCTACGACGCGCTGCCGAGCGTGAAAGCCGTGCGGCGCGCGCTGGCCGAGTCGAAGTTCGGCGGGCTGCTCACCGACCGCGCTGCCATCGAGGCGCTCATCGCGCGCGGGCAGCGGCAGGTCGAGCAGCGGGTGCTGCGCGAGGTGCCCACCGAGAACCCGTCGCGCAACGCCGACTCGTCGCTGGCGTTCATCACCGCGTCGTCGATTCGGCTGGGCAAGACGCCGGTCGAAGACATCTCGGCGCACCTGCGCATTCTCGAGTACCTCGAAGAGACCCTGCTGCAGCCCAACGGGGTGGTGAAGTACGCGCCGTTCGAGCTCGAGGTCGAAGGTGGCTCGAAGCAGCACACCTTCGACAGCTACCTGGTGCCGAACTGGGGCCTGGCGTCGGACGTCGAGGGCCGGCTGACGCTGCACCGCTTCGACTTCGAAGAGAAGCTCGGCCTGCCGCTGAGCCACGTCGAGCCGAGCACGCCCGACCGCTTCGTCATTCGCTCGACCTATGCCGAGCGCGAAGACAAGCCGTCTGAGTGGTCGTTTCAGCTCTCCGAGATGGCGCGCGGCTACGGGGTGCAGCTGCGCAAGCTGCTCGACGTGCTCGAGACCAAGGGCCACGTGGCGACCGCCGACGAGCAGGCGCTGCTGACGAAGCTGCAGGCGAAGTCGACCGAGCTCATCAACCGCGGCTACGCGCAGATTACCGGCAGCGGCGAAGACGGCCGCCCGATGGTGAAGGCCAACGGCTGGCCGGCGCGGCCCTGGGCGGTGCCCGAGGCGTACAGCCACGTGTCGTCGTTCGAGGTCGATGCCGACGGCGAGCGCGTCACCCGCATGCTGCCGGGCGTGAACACTCCGCTGGGCTGGTCGACGGCCACGCTGTTCTCGGCGTCAGAGCTGTTCCTCGAGAACCTGCGCCGCATCGAGCGACTTTCTCCCGCGTAGAACGAAAGCCCGCGGGGCTCACCGGAGCTCGAGTGGCATCACGCTCGAGTCGGTGCCGCCGTTGGCGATGCTGCTGACCACCAGCAGCATGAACTGCTGCGAGCCATCGGCGACCGCGACCTGCAGCGCGGCGCCGTTCTGACCTGTGCGCGAGCTCGGAGTCACCGGCGCGGCGATGGCGGCCCAGCTGCCAGCCGACCAGCGCTCGACGTACACCCGGTCGACGCCGTTGGCCCGGTACGACCAGCCGAGCAGCGGAAAGCCGCCGCTCGAGTGCGAGAACGCCACGCTGGGGACGAGCGGGTTTGCGCCCTGGGCGGCGCCGCGCAGCGGCCCGACGTTCGACGTCAGCCCGCTGCGCACCTCTTTGACCTGAAACTGCCCCGAGCCGAAGGCGGGAAGGGCGACGACCATCGCTCCCGTCTCTCCGGGGGTGAGGTCGAACCCCGGAGTGCCCAGCCCGCTGAACGGGTCGCTCGCGCCCACCACCCAGGCGCCCTGGCGCTCGGCGACCTTCACCGTGGTGCCGTTCTGCATCCACCCCACCGCCAGGGTCGGCGTGGTGAGCGGCCCGACGAACGCCAGCCGGGGCAGCTCGGCCAGCTCGGTGCCGACCGGCGGCGGGCCGTCGGTCGAGGCCGCGTTGACCCACGCCGTGCCGTTCAGCTTCTTCACCACGATGCGCGAGCCGCCGGTGTCGGTGCTCTCGCTCCACGCGACCACCAGCTCGGCGGGGTAGCCCAACCGTACGCACGGCGCGGTGGCGTTCTGGGCGGGCGCGGTGTCGAGCGGGCCGTCGCCGCCCAGCTTGCTCCACGCGGTTCCCGACCAGCGCGCCACGTAGACGTTGCTGCCCTCGGCCGCTCCATCTTCTTCCCACGCCACCACCGCGCTGCCGCCGGAGTCCATGCTCAGCGAAGGGCCCGAGCGCGCGGCGCCCCCGTTCACCTTCGCGCCGTAGGGCACCCAGGCGGTGCCGCTCCAATGGGCGACGTGAATTTCGTCGTTCTCCCTCCACGCGGCGGTGGGCCGGCCGTCGAAGCCGAGCTCGAGGGCGATGCCATCGACCTGGGCGCGCATGTTTGCCGGGGTGACGTTGAGCGGAGCGCCCAGCGGCCGCCAGGCAGCGCCGCCGATGCTGAAGGTGGCGGTGCAGCGGGTGCGGCCGGCGCCGATGGTGACCATGCCGTCGGAGCAATCTGCGTCGCCGCTCCAGTTGGAGAAGCGCTGGGGCTCGATGCCCATGGTGCCCAGCGCGACCGCGGTGCCGGCGGCGAAGTCTTCGCTGCAGTCGCCGGTGGTGCCGGCGCCGCAGTCGATGCCGGTGCCGGTCACCTTGCCCATGCCCGACACCGTCACCTCGAGGCCGGGAGTGGTGGAGGCCGCCTTCACTTCGATGTCGAGGTATGCGCTCAACTCCTGGTGCGCGACCGGGGCGGTGGTCGAGCACCGCACGGTGAGCTGGTACGTGCCCGCGGGGGTGGTGGAAGCGGGCGTGACCGAGACGGTGATGCCTCCGGTGCAGTTCTGGGCGGTGGGGCCGCTCACCTCGAAGCCCGCGAGGGGCTCGGGGGTGCAGCTCCAGGCGAAGCTGTCGTCGCACCTCGCCGACAGTCGGGCCTGCCCGGTCTGGCCGGCGAACAGCTCGAGCCGCTTGGGGCTGATTCCCAGCTCGAAGTCTCGGCCAGAGCAGTTCAGCTCGGTGCAGCCCATCAGCCAGCACAGCAGACAGAACAGTCTTTTCATGTGGCCAAGGTGCCAGAGGGGTGGTGGCTCCGGTAGAACCCTAAAAGGGTATGGGGCTCTCGTTTCGTCACGGACGGGTGGACGACATTCCGCGGTGGCTCGAGCTGGCGAGCACCGGCTCGCGTGAGATGTACGACGCCGCGGCCCTCGCGGTGCTGCCCGAGGTGTGGCGCACCTGGGTGAGCGAGGGGCGCTGCGAGATTCACTGTCTGGTCGACGACTCGAGGCCGGTCGCCGAGCAGGTGCAGGGGGTCGTCTCGGGAGTGTTCGTCACCGATGCGTTCGCCGACGGCCTGGTGGCACAGCCGTCTTCGAGCCTCGCCGCCGAGGTGGTGCGGCGCGAGGCGAGCGGCAGGTCGGTGGTGTTGAAGCCCGCCGAAGTGGCGGCCGCGAACTCGAACGGCGGAGTGAACGGCCTGGGCATCGACTTCGCGTTCGCCGGTGGGTGGAGCGCGCTGACCCTGATTCGGTGGACTCGGGTGCTGTTCGAGTCGGTGCGCGAGTGGGGCTACGGGTGGAGGGTTCGCACCGCGCTGCGGGAGTGGATAGGGCAGGACACCATGCTGATGGCGCGGGCCACGGGGTGGCCGGTGCTGCGCGACTTCAGCCGGGGCCTGAAGAAGAAGCCGCCCCTGCTGCGGCGGCGTTACTTCTCGGCGTACACCCTGCAAGACTACCGCGCGGCTCCGACGCGTCTGCCCGCGGCGCTGTTCTTCGACTACCAGGAGCCGCGGTTTCGGTTCACCCCCGCCGAGCAGCAGTTGCTGGTGTTGGCGGTGCGTGGCCTCACCGACGCCGAAGCGGCCGAGGTGCTCGACCTCTCCGCACACCGTCAAGGCGCGGTGGAAGGCCATCTTCGAGCAGGTGGCCGAGCAGCGCCCCGAGTGGTTCCCCCATCGAGACGATGCCGCGCTGTCGTCGACCCGCGGCGTGGAGAAGCGCCGCCACCTGCTGGGGTGGCTGAAGCAGCACATGCAAGAGCTGCGGCCGTTGGCGCGCTAGACAGGCAGGCCCTTGCGAGGGCTCGGCGTGCCTAGAAGTTCGCGCCCCAGACTTCGTCGCGGCCGTTCGCTTGCGGCGAGGTCCACAGCGCGCCGACCTCGCCGCGGCCGCGCCATAAGGTCGCCGCGTGCACCACCGGCGGAGCCAGCGTCTGCTGCAGGGTGAACGCGTTGGGCGGGCCTTCGACGTAGACGTCGAGGCCGATGCCGCCGGTCTGCGACGCGATGGCGAAGAAGTGAAGCGAGTCGTCGGCCAGTGCGAGGGGCTGCACCGGTGAGCCCTGCGGCGCGCCCCAGTCGAAGTACGGGTCGTAGTCGCGCGCGGTGGTGACGCTGCCGGGCCAGACCGCGCGCAGCCGGTCGCCGAAGCCGCCCACCGCCTGCACCGGCCCGGCGAAGACCGCCTGCAGCGTGGTGGTGGGCTGGGTGTTCACGAACCCGAGCAGCGGCGCGCCGAAGGTGGGCGCAGCGCACGCTCCGCCATAGGTGGTCTGCATCGGCGCCAGCGCGCAGACGCCGCTGCGCGCGGTGGGGTTGCTCCACGGCGAGGCGGCGGTGATGCCGCGCTCGCGGGTGAGGGTGCTGTCGTAGGCGAGCGCGTAGGTGCCCGGCACCGCCACCAGCCGCAGCGGCGCGTAGATGTCGACGAGGTTGGCCACGTCTTCGCGCGGGCCGAAGGTGAGGCCGTCGGCGCTGAGCTTCGCCTTGAGGTCGCGGTTCTCGACCCAGGTCAGCAGGAAGGTGCCGTCGGTGCTGGCGAGCGCGACGTCGGTGACCGACTGGCCGGCGCTCTCCATCACCGGCGCGGTGACGCCGCCCGCGAGCGTCCACGAGGCGCGCCACGCGTTGAGCGCTCCGGTGTTGCTCTCGACCCAGCCGATGACCCAGCGCGTGCCGTTGGTCGCCACCACCGGCTGCTGCCCGTGAAGCGTCGAGACGCGGAAGGGAGCGCCCACCCAGGCCGCGCCGTCCCAGTAGCGCGCGAAGAGGCGCGGGTGGCCGGCCTCCCACTGTTGCCACACCGCCAGGCCGCGCCCGTCGTCGGCGAAGGCGATGCGCGGAGTCGCGGCGGCGCCGTTGAGGCCCAGGTCCGACACGGTGACCGGCGCGGCGAAGGTGGTGCCGGTGGCGCTCACCCGCTGGTGCTGGTCTTCGTCTTCCAGCATGAACGCATGCAGGGCGGTGCCGATGCGCGCCAGCTGCAGTTCGGCGAGGCCGTTGCCCGAGTCGAGGCGGGCGGCGGCGCCCCACGCACCGCTGAAGATGGCGCTCCACCACTGCGCGCCGTCGCTCCAGCTGATGGCGGTGCGGGTGGGGCTCGCGATGATGGGGCCGACCGGCGACGGGCCGGTGGTCGAGAAGGTGGTGTTGGTCCACGCTCCGCCGCTGAAGCGGTGGGCCTTCACCCCGCTGGTCAGCAGCTCCTGCGCGATGAAGTAGTCGGTGCCGCTCGAGGTGAGCGCGATGCTGCGCCCGCGGCCGAGCACCGCGGTGGTGAGGGTGGGCACGGCGCTCCAGGTCTGCGTGGTGCCGTCCCAGATGCGGTAGTACAGGTCCCACACGCTCGAGCCGGCGGTGTACGCCCACGCGTAGCCGGTGCCGTTGGCGGCGAGCTGAAACCAGGTGAACTGGGCCGCGCCGCCGAAGCCGCTGGTCGCCGCCGGCTGCCACGCGCCGCTCACCCGCACCGCGCACTGCGCGTTGCCCACGTCGGCGAACGCGACTGCGAAGCTGCCGGGGTTCGAGGCGATGGCCCAGCGGGGGTTGGGGGTCTGCGGCACGGGGAAGCTGATGAGGTCGGCGGTCGGGCCCCAGGTGGTGCCGTCGAAGGCGCGCGCGTAGACGTGGTAGTCGCCGATGGTGCCGGTCTGGTACCGCCACACCGCCAGCCACTCGGTGCCGTTGTACGCGAGCGAGTTGGGCAGGCCGGTGGTGGAGAGCTGGGTGGGTGCGCTCCAGCTCGCGCCGTCGAAGAAGCGGACCTCGACGCCGCTGCCGGTGCCGACGCGCGAGAGCATGCCGAGCTTGTCGCCGCCGGCGAGCACGGTGCCGAATTCGTCTCCGATGGCGACCCGCAGCGTCCAGCTGAAGCCGTCGAACGAGCTGAACTGCCGCGTGCCGGTGCCGTCTCTCCACGCCACGCCGGCGCGGTTGCTGCTGTAGGCCGCCGCCCAGAGGTCGGTGATGGAGCTCACCGGCCCGAGGTTGCCGAACGTCCAGCTGCCGCCCGAGGTGTACGCGTAGTGCAGCTCGTACTCGTTGAGCCCGTTCCACACCGTGACCAGGTGGAGCACGCCGTTGGTCAGCTGCACCACCTTCGAGTCGCGGTACTGCGGCACGGTGGTGGCCGAGACCTTCTGGCTGGTGGGCGTGGTGCGGAACTCGATTTGAATCGGCGCGGTGAGCGCGTGGCCCGCGGTGTCGCTGACGCCGGTGACGGTGAGCACGTAGCCGCGGTTGGGGCTCAGCGCGGCGGTAGGGGTGAGCGTCGCGGTGCGGGTGCCGGAGTCGTAGCTGACGGTCGCGGTGACGCCGTTGACCTTCAGGTTGGTCGCGTTCACCGTGCCCGCGTTGACCGCTTCGTCGAAAGTGACGGTGAGGGCGCCGCTGACGGGGAAGAAGTGGCCCAGCCGGGTGGGGTTCGACGAGAGGACGCGCGGCGGGTAGGTGTCGCTCTCGACAGTGAAGGCGAACACGTACGGCGCGGCGAGGGCGTTGCCGGCGGCGTCTTTGATGCCCACCGCGAGCGTGCAGGTGTAGCGCGCGCCATAGGTGAACGGCGCCACCGGCACGAAGGTCGCGGTGCGCAGCGTGGCGTTGAAGCCGACGGTGCCGGGCTCGGCGCTGGTGGTGGTGCCCACCGTCTTGGTGCAGGTGAAGGTGCTGTTGGTGAGGGTGCTCGCGGTCATCGGCTCGCTGAACACCGCGCTGATGCGCCCGAGCGCCTGCAGCACGTTGGTGGCGTTGTTCGCTGGCGCGGTGGAGACGACCTGCGGCGGGGTGACGTCGGTCTCGGTGGTGAAGCTCCAGGTGGTGGCGAAGGCGACGTTGCCGGCGAGGTCGTGCAGCGCGCCGGTGACACGCGCGGAGTAGACGGTGGCGTTGGAGAAGGGGGCCGCGTCGGCCCACGTCACGGTGAAGGTGGCGGGGTCGTAGCTCACCGTGCCGGTGCGGCCGATGACGCTGAAGCTCGAGGTGGTGAGGGTGGCGGGGTCGAGCGCCTCGCTGAAGGTCGCCTTGACGGTGCTGCTGATGGAGACGCCGGTCGCGTTCACGTCGGGCACGCGCGAGACGATGAAGGGGCCCTGATTGTCGACGGTGTGGAAGGTGAAATCGTACTGCGCGGCGAGGGGCAGCCCGTCGAGGTCGGTGATGGCGGTGGTGAGGTGACAGGTGATGAGCGCGTCGTTGGGCCAGCCGTTGAAGCCCTGCGCGGCGATCGCGAGGTTGTCGCCCATGAAGTACGTGTTGATGGGCACGCCGCTGCAGTTGATGTTGGTGGTGTTGATGGTCGCGGCCGCGAGGTACTCGTTGAAGAAGAAGTAGACGCTGGTCGAGCGCGCGACGCCGGTGGCTGTGTTGGCGGGCTGGGTGCTGGTGACGCGCGGCGGGCCGGGGTCTTTGCTGCGGAAGGTGAGGTCGAGCTGCGCCGCCATCGCCAGGCCGGCCAGGTCGCGCACCCCGGTGGTGACGTGCGCGTAGACCTGGGTGTACTGCGGGTAGGGGGTGCTCGGCGTCAGCGTCGCGGTGCGCGTGGCCGATGCGTAGGTCACCGTGCTGGTGAGGCCGTCGATGTACAGGTTCGACGAGCTCATGGTGCTCGGGTCCATGTCCTCGCTGAAGGTGAGGGTGATGGGCGCCGTCAGCGCGACGTTGATTGCGCCGTTCGTCGGCGTGGTGCTCGTCACCGTCGGCGGCGTGGTGTCGATGCCGCCTGCGGTGCCGCCTGCGGTGCCGCCTGCGGTGCCGCCTGCGGTGCCGCCTGCAGTTCCACCTGCGGTGCCGCCTGCGGTGCCGCCTGCAGTTCCACCTGCGGTGCCGCCTGCGGTTCCACCTGCGGTGCCGCCGAGGTTCCACCTGCGGTGCCGCCGGAGCTTCCACCTGCAGTGCCGCCTGCGGTGCCGCCGGAGCTTCCACCTGCAGTGCCGCCCGCGTCGCCGCCCGCGCTTCCACCCGCAGTGCCGCCTGCGTCACCACCGCCAGCAGCGCCGCCTGCACCGGCACCACCGGCGCTTCCGCCCGCGCGCCCGCCTGAAGCGCCACCGGCCTGACCCCCGCCCGCCTGCCCGCCCTCGATGTTTCCAGTACCGCAACCCACTGCCACCATCGCGACGAGCGCGAGCAGACGAGTCATTGAGTCCTCGGACACGCGACAGTACTCAATGGGATCAGCGTGTCGCGGTAGGTGGCGGTGCGATGCGGTGCGCCCGAGACCGGTCAGGGTGAGCGACATCGAACCCTGCCGTCGCTCGCCGAAGGCTAAGGGCGTGGAGCATGGAGTCACCGGCGTGGGCGCGCTCCAGTTGGAGTGCCCGTTCGCTCTGCGCTCCGCTCAAACCAGGGGCCAAGGCCACTCGGTGGTTCGTGGTTGGACGCAGGCCAAGTGGATCCGGGGGCAAATACTGCTCAGGGTGAGCCCGGCAGACCGAGCGTGCACCACAGCTGGTAGGCGGCGAGCAGGGCGGCACCTATCCACGTCAGGCGAATGCAGTCGGCCGAGGTGACGCCGCGCTTCTCGATGCTGCGGAAGTACGCCCACTGCACCACCGGGCCGACGGAGAGCACGCCGATCGCCCACGGCACCAGGCCGAGCGCGAACGCGCCGAGCAGAATCGCCGCCGAGACCCCCAGCAGCGCCTGGGCGATGAGCCCGCCCACCCGCGCGCCGTGCACCGCGGGCCAGGTGCGCGCACCGACCGCGCGGTCTCCCTCGACGTCGCGCAAGTCGTAGAGCACCTCGTAGCTGAGCTCGAAGAGGAAGAAGAACGCCGCCGCCGACGCCACCCACGCGAGCGGAACGGTGCGCGGCGCCACCGCGAGCGGGTAGCCGAACACCGTCAGCATGAACCCCATCGCCGAGGCGGTGTTCTTCCAGAAGTAGAGCTCTTTGAGCCGCCGGCGGCCGGGCAGCAGCGGCCAGTTATAGGCGGCGCCGAGCAGGTGGTACGCGATGCGCCACGGCGTCACCGCCGGCATCACCAGGTGCACCGCCGCCAGCGAGCCGAACAGCAGCGAAAAAGCCCCGACGGTCAGCGCCCGTCGGTGCCGCGCCACGAAGTCGGTGGCGGCGATGCGGTTGATGCGGTCTTCCTCGAGGTCGACCACCCGGTTGAGCAGGTTGACCAGAAACCAGTCGAGCGCGACGACCGCGGCGACTGCCCACAGGCGCGTGCCGGTGAACAGCTGCCCGAAGGTGAGCGCGCCCAGCGCGGCGATGGCCACGATGTGTGCGCGCCCCACGCTCAGCGCGGCGGTGAAGCCGAGCGGCGTGGCGGCCTGGCTGCTCATGCGCGAACGAACGCCTGCACCACCGTCTTGGTGAAGTCGCGGGTGGGCAGCCACTTCGACACGTGGGTGAGCAGGCCGGTGAAGCCTTCGACCGGGCGCGCCGGGCGCACCAGCTCGCGCTGCTGGCCCACCGACTTCCACAACAGCTCGGCGGCGCGCCAGCCCGAGTGGCAGGCACCCTCCATCGACGAGGGCAGGCCGGTCTTCATCCAGTCTCCGGCGAGGGTGAGGCCAAAGATGGCGGTGGCCTGCTCGGGTCGCGCGCGCTCGGTGCCGGGGTAGGGGCAGTGAATCGCCATGGGTATGCGGTTCACCACCGCGTGCACGACCTTCGCGTCGGCCGCGGCGGGAATGAACTCGGCCAGCTCGGCTCGAGTGGCGGCGATGACCTCGTCGTCGCTCAGGTGCGCGGCGCGCTGCGCGTAGATGATGTTGCTGCAGATGAGCGACGGCTTGCCGGCGCGCGCGCGGCGGATGTTGGAGAGGTCGTAGAAGTCGCAGTTCAGGTCTTCGGGGTGGTGCGCGCGCGCCCAGAACTGCCGCTCGGTGAGCTTGCGGCCGAACCACAGGTAGGTGCTGATGTACGGGCACGCCTCGAAGCGGTGCAGCTGCTGAAACGGTGCGTGCGCCTGCACCCACGCCTCGGGGAGCAGCTTCGAGAGCGCCTGCGGCGGCAGCGCGGCGACCACCTGCTTCGCCTCGATGACGCGGCCGTCTTCGAGCTCGACGCCGGTGGCGCGGCGCGCGTCGCCGAGCAGGCGCCGCACCGCGGTGCGGGTGAGCACCTGCCCACCTTCGCGCTCGATGGCCGCGCGCGCCTGGTGCTCGAACAGCTCGGCCAGGCCGCCGTCGGCGAAGCCGGCCTGAAACGAGCGGTGACCGATGAGGCGGCGGTAGAAGCGCACCAGCGCGGCGGCCGAGCACTTCTCTACCGGCACGTTCATCACCGACATCGAGGCGAACGACCAGAAGGTGTCGACGTAGCGCTGGGTGACGCCCATGTCGCGCAGCAGGTCGGCGGCGGGCACGTCGTCGAGCTCGAGCAGCGCGTCTTCGTCGAGCTGCATGGCGTAGAGCGTGAACGGCACGTTCGACGCCTTGTCGAGGTACGTCGAGGTGGGGTCGAAGAAGGTGCTGGGCACGAAGCCCATCGGCGGAGGCAGGTCGGCGTTCACCATGCCGACCTCGCGCGCGCCGTGCGCCATGGTGAGGAAGCGGCGACCCGGCTGCCAGACCACGCGGTCGGCCGTGCCCAGCTGCTCGAGCAGGGCCATCATGTTGGGGTACTGGGTGACGAAGATGTGCGGCCCCAGGTCGATGGCGTCGTGCGTGTCGGGGTCGAGGCGGCTGCCGGCGCGGCCGCCCAGCGCGGCGTCGCGCTCGAGCACGGTGACTTTCAGCCCGCTGCCCTTCAGCCCCAGCGCGCAGGTGAGCCCCGCGAGGCCGCCACCCACGATCACCACGTCGGTCGTGTCGTTCATCGCGCGCGCTTCTAAAGCACGCCGCCCAACCAAAGGGTCTTCGAAAAAATCTCCCGCGCGTTATGAGGGCGGCATGACCAACAAGTCAGACACCATCAAGCGCGTGGGCATCATCTTCTCGGGGGGTCCCGCACCCGCGGCGAACGCGGTCATCTCGAGCGCGGCGACCTCGTTTCTCGAAGACGGCCGCGAGGTGGTGGGCTTCTTTCACGGCTACTCGAACCTCGAGCACTACCACCCCATCTCGCAGCGCATGCTGCCCGACCAGCACTACCGGGTGTTCACCGAGAAAGACACGCGCGGGCTGCGCAACAGCCGGGGCGTCATCATCGGCACCGCGCGCAGCAACCCGGGCAAGGACATCAAGAAGCTCTCGGACCTCGACGACGCGAAGAAGACCGAGCGGCTGCGCAACGTGTACAGCGCGCTGGTCGACCTGCAGATCGACGCGCTGATCAGCATCGGCGGCGACGACACGCTGAAGACCGCCAACTTTCTCTTCGAAGTGCAGAAGCGCATGCCCGACACCGCGAAGAAGGTGAAGGTGGTGCACCTGCCCAAGACCATCGACAACGACTACCGCGGCATCGACTTCACGTTCGGCTTCTTCACCGCGGTCGACGTGATGGCGAAAGAGGTGCAGAACCTGCGCGCCGACGCCATCGCGACCAGCTCGTACTTCATCGTCGAGACCATGGGGCGCAAGGCGGGGTGGCTGAGCTACGGGGTGGCCATCGCCGGCGAGGCGAACCTGGTGCTGGGTGTCGAAGACGTCGACGCCTCGCTGTCGATGACCGAGAAGGGCGAGCAGAAGCTCGACGTGGCCAAGCTGGTCGACCGCATCGTCGAGCTGATTCAGGCGCGCGAGAAGCGGCACGACAAGCACTACGGCACGGTGGTGCTGGCCGAGGGGCTGGCCGAGCTGATGCCCGACTCTTTTCTCGACAAGCTGCCGCGCGACGAGCACGGGCACATCTCGCTGGGGCGCATCGACCTGGGCAAGCTGATCGCCAAGCTGGTGAGCGAGCGCTACGAAGAGGTCACCGGCCGCAAGAAGAAGGTGGCCGGCGTGCAGCTGGGCTACGAGTCGCGCTGCGCTCCGCCGCACGCGTTCGACGTGATGCTCGGCTCGCAGCTGGGCATCGGCGCGTACCGCGCGCTGGTCGAGCGCGGCCTCGACGGGCACATGGTCTCGGTGAGCGGGCAGCTCGACCTGCACTACGTACCGTTCAAAGACCTGGTGAACCCCGAGACCTTGAAGACCGAGGTGCGGCTCATTCAGCAGGGCTCTGACTTCCACCAGCTGGCGCGGTTCCTCGAGACGCGCACCGACCGGCTGTCAGAGTGGACGCCGGGCCGCCGCCGCGAGAACTGAAGCGGCTCAGGCCGCCTTCGAGAGCAGCGAGCTGGCCAGCTTCGCCTCGGGGTCGTCGGGCGAGAGGGCCAGGGCCTGCTGTGTCCAGCTGAGCGCCTCTTGCAGGTTGCCTTCGGCCATCGCCAGCCGCGCCAGCCCCATGCGGGGGCGCACGGTCGAGAGCTGCAGGTCACCGAGCTGGCCCTTGAAGCCGGCGCAGGCGGTGAAGGCCGAGCGTGAGGCCTCGACCTCGCCGAGCAGCTCGAGCAGCTCGGCCCGGCGCAGCTGCCACGCCGCCGAAGGGGTAATGCGTGTCGCCAGCGCGTCGAGGAACCGCAGCGCCTCGCGCGGGGCCTTGGGCCAGAGCGCGTTGGCGATCAGCACCGCCAGCTCTCCGGCCCAGGGCGAGGTCTTCAGGTCCGACGCGTGCTCGAGCACCTTGAAGGCGCGCGGCGCGGCGCGCGCGGCCAGCGGCCCGTCGGCCCAGAAGCGCGCCAGCTCGAGCAGCTTGAAGTGCGAGTAGAGGTTGTGCGGCTCGTCGCGCAGGTGCTGCTCGAGCAGCCGCTGGTCGCGCTCGCGCTTGCCGCGGCTCGCCGCGTACTCGCGCGAGTAGCCGAGGTGCTCGATGACGCCCTCGAGCTGCACCAGCGCCTGGCCCTCGCGCTCGAGGTACGCGGTGACCGACTCGCACACGTCTTCGTGAATCGGGTAGCGAAAGCGAATGTCGGGCGAGTTGCGAAACACGCGCAACAGCCGCGCGTCGCGCACGTGGCCGTGGGCCTGCACGTTGCGCATCACCACCGTGGCCGCGCCGGCGCTCTGGGGCAGCGCCTCGAGCTCGGCCCACAGCGCCTTCGACACGCGCTCGTCGGCGTCGAGCACCAGCACCCAGTCGCCGGTGCACTGCTGCAGCGCGAAGTTGCGCGCCTTCGAGAAGTCGTCGCACCAGGCGAAGTCGAAGATGCGGGCGCCGGCGCCTTCGGCGATGGCGCGGGTGGTGTCGGTCGAGCCGGTGTCGACCACCACCAGCTCGCACGGGCCCAGGGCGGCGAGGCAGGCGGGCAGCATCGCCGCCTCGTTGCGAACGATCATCGCGACCGACAGCTTCATCGTCACGAATTCTCCGCGTAGGCGCGCGCGGCGAGCGAGGCCGACACCCGCCGCTGCCAGTCGCGCATCACCGCGGGCATGGCCTCGACGCACTGCTCCCACAGGCGCCGCGCCCGGGGAGTGGCGCGGCCCTCGAGCGGCCCCTCCAACAGCCGGGCGGCCTCGATGGGGTCCAGCTTCTGCAGCGCAGCCAGCACCCGCTCGAGCCTCAGCTCGATGACCGACGGTGCTTCGGGCAGCGCTTCGTGGCTCACGCGGCCTCCGACCCGGCGCGGGCGCGGGCGCGCGAGCCTTCGTCGGCGCGGGCCGCGGCGGCGTGCGGCTCGGTGGCGGCGAGCAGCTCGATGAGCCAGCTGCGGCGGGGGTCGTTGGGAGCGCAGGCGGCGAGCAACACCTCGAGGCGCTGGCGGCGTTCGTTCATGGCGCGGCCACCTTGGCGACGGCCTGGCGAAACGCGTCGACCAGCGGCGCGAAGGCCCGCTCGGCGTTGCGCGCGTGCACGGCCTGGCGCGAGGTGAGCGCCTTGCTGAGCTCGATGGCGCAGAACTCGTAGACCCGCTCGAGCGTGTCGCACAGCTCGGGGGCCCGGCTGCGGTCGAGCGTGTTCCACAGCTCGATGACGATGTCCGAGGCCTTGCTGAGCTGCTGCGCGGCCTGGGCACCGGCGCCCTTCTCGAGGCTCACCGCGCCCGACTGGATGAAGCGGAGCGCGGCTTCGAACAGCAGCACGAGCGTTCGCTCTTTGCTGGCCGTCTCGGCTTGAACTTGCCGGTAGCTGTGAATGGCTGGGTACATGGTGACAGTGAAATCGTCACAGCATCACTTCTTGTTCACGTTCTCCTGCATGGTGAGGTAGTTGCCGGTCGCCTTGAGGCCGCCGACCACGGTCTCCATGGCGGTGAACTGGGCGACCAGCAGATCGCGGTAGCGCTCGACTGCGGCCTGCTCCTTGGTGATGTCGCCGGCCAGGCGCGAGAGCTGGCCCTGAATTCCCTTGGTGCGCACGGTGAGCACACCGTCGGTGGTGTTGGTGTAGCCGTCGACCAGCGAGGTGGTGAGCGTCGAGATGCCGGTGGTGGCGGTGTTGAAGAGCGCGTTCACGCCGCCCGGGTCGCGGGCGATGGCCTTCTCGAGCACGGAAGAGTCGATCGAGAGGCTGCCGTCGCGCGCGGTCTTCACCCCGACGTCGGCGAGGGTGCGCACGTTGCCGGCGCCCACCACCTTCGAGGTGAGGCCCTGCAGCGCCGACTGCAGGTTGCGCAGGCCGGCGTCGCCGGCGAGCGTGCCCGAGCGGTCGGTGCCCGAGCTGACCGAGAGCTGCTTCTGAACCGACTTGAGCACCAGGTTGTAGGCCTCGATGAAGCCCTGGATGTTCTTGCTGGTGCCCGCGGTGTCGTTGCTGAGCACCAGGTCCTGGCTCGCGCCCAGCGCGCTGGCGGTGAACGTCACGCCGGGCAGCACGTCGGTCATGGTGTTGCTCTTGCGCTCGAAGTCGAGGCCGTCGACGGTGAGGTGTGCGTTGGCGGCGGGCACCTTCTCGGTGAACCCGAACTGGCCCGCGGCGCTGCCGGAAATCTGCAGCGCGGTCGACGGCGAGCCGCCGATGGCGAAGCCGGTGTCGCGGTTGGTGACCGAGAGGTACGACGCGGTGCCGTCAGAGAGCACCGTCGCGCTGACGCCCGACACGTTGCTGTTGATGGCCGAGGCGACGTCGCTGAGCGACATGCCCGCGGTGAGGGCCACCGAGGTGGCGGTGCCGTTGACGCTGAAGTCGAGCGAGCCGGCGGTGACCGGAGGGGAAGCGCCGGTGAAGCCCGCGCTGCGCTGCTTGGCGGCGGCGGCGAGCGCGGTGACTTGAACGGCGTAGCTGCCGGCCTGGGCGGCCGAGCTCGAGGTGGCAGACAGCCCGGTGAGCGAGCCCTGCACCGTGACGCCGAGCACTCCACCGGTGCCGAGCCCGGCGGCGGCGGTCTTGAGGCCGCCGAGGCGGGCCACCACGTCGCCCATCACCGAGACCTGGGTGGTGTAGGCGCCTTGCTTGATTTTCAGGCGGTCGACCGACAGCGCGCGCACCTTCACCAGCGCGTCGATCAACGTGTTGGTGTCGAGACCAGAAGCCAAACCGCCCGCAGAGAATGTCGCAGCCATGACGCCTCGATTGGATTGCAAGAAACAGGCGCTCCCCACGTTGCCGTGGAGAGCGCCATGATTTTGACGGGGGCTCGTCTGTCACGAGCCTTCAGCGTTCATCACCCGAGCAGCTTGAGGGCCAGCTGCGGCGACTGGTTGGCCTGAGAGAGCACCGAGACGCCGGCCTGCATCAGAACCTGCGAGCGGGCCATCTTGCTGGTCTCTTCCGCCACGTCGACGTCGCGGATGCGGCTGTTCGCGGCCGAGATGTTCTCCGACGCGGTCTGAATCGTGGAGACGACCGACTCGAGGCGGTTACCGACCGCGCCGAAGGTGGCGCGAGCGCTCGAGACCGTCTGCAGCGCGGTGTCGATGGTGGCCAGGGCGCTCTGGGCACCGGCCTTGGTCGCGAGGCTGAGCGCGGCGACGCCGAGGGTCGAGGCGCTGGCGTCGACGGTGCTCACGCTGATGCGGTCGTTGGCCGCGACGTTGCGGATACCGACCTGGAAGGTGAGCGAGGTGCCGGTGGTGCTCAGCAGCGAGGTGCCGTTGAACTCGGTGGCGTTCGCGATGCGGTCGATTTCCGTCGAGAGCGCAGAGGCCTCTGACTGAATGTAGCCGCGCTCGGTGTTGCCCACGCCGGACGAGGCCGACTGCATGGCGAGCTCACGCATGCGGGTCAGAATGCCGGTGGTCTCGTTCAGCGCGCCTTCCGCCGTCTGAATCACCGACATGCCGTCTTGCGCGTTGCGCGAGGCCTGGTTGTACGAGCGAATCTGGGCGCCGAGGTTGCTGCTGATACCGAGGCCGGCGGCGTCGTCGCCTGCCTTGGTGATGCGGTAGCCGCTCGACAACTTCGCCATCGAGCTGTTCAGCGCGTTCTCGGTGCTGAACAGGTTGCGCTGCGCGTTGAGTGAAGAAACGTTCGTTTTAATCGACATTGCCATGACAGGTTTTCCTTCTTGTTCGGGTTGAGGAGGGCGCTGTTCTCATCAGCCCTCATGCATTCTTTTCGTCCCGACTCGCGCGGCCATTAAGGCGTACAGGCGACGTCCGATGTGCGCGGTGGATCAGGTGATTTGCCTGGTTCAGGGCTGACCCGGCGGCGCGATTCGACCCACTGGGCGCGCGGGGCGCGTGCTACGAATTCGCGCAGATGCAGAGCCCTGTGGCCGCGACCGGGCGGTGGAGGCGCGCGGCGCTGAGGGTCGCCCTGGCGGCAATCGCCCTGGAGCTGGGCCTTCGCGGCTTCGTGGGGTGGGTACACCCGGCCGGGCGCCTGCTGCGAAACGGCTTTCGGCCGAGCGCCGAGGTGGGGTGGGTGATGGCACCGGGGGTGAGCCGGGTGACCGACTGGCCGCCGCTGCAGCTGCACTTCACCGTCGACACCAACGCGCTGGGCCTGCGCGGGGCCGAGGTGCCGGCGAAGGCGCCGGGCGAGCTGCGGGCGCTGGTGCTGGGCGACTCTTTCGTGTTCGGCATCGGGGTCGAGTCGAGCGAGACGTTCCCCTCGGTGCTGCAGGCGACGTGGCGCGCGCGCACGTCTCGCCGCGTGACGGTGGTGAACGCCGGGGTGCCCTCGTACGGCACCCGCGAAGAGCTGGGGCTGTACCGCGCCTGGGGCGAGCGCTTCGCACCCGACCTGGTGCTGCTGGCGCACTACCCCAACGACGAAGAAGACGCGGTCACCCGCTTCGTGTGGGCCGACGGCTACCTGTTCTCGAACCCGGTGGTGCTGCTCGGCGGCCACCCCTCGTTTCTGCTCGAATTGGTGCACAAGCTCTTGCCGCGCCAGCCGTACGACCAGGGCCAGGGTCAGCGCCTGGTGCTCGAGGCGCTCGGCGCGCTGCGGCGCGAGACGGCCGCGCGCGGCCAGGCCTTCTTCGTGGTGCAGCTGCCCGACCGGCCGTCGACGCGCTTCGCGCTGCCCGACGAGCCGCACGTCGGCCACCGCGCGCTGCAGTTCGGGCCGGGGCTCATCGACGTCTACCCGCCCATCGCCGAGAGCGCCGAGAACCCCTACCTGCTCGAGCACCACTTCAACCCGCTGGGCCACCGCCTCACCGCGCAGGCCATCGACCGCGCGCTCGGGCAGCAGCTGGGCGAGGGCTGGCTCGACACCCTTCAGGCGCGCGCGCCGTGAAGACCCCCGCCACCGACGCGCAGGTGCGCGCGTTCGGGCTGTTCATGTTCGCGGTGGCGGCGGCCGCCGGCGGCTACGGGTGGCGGCACGGCCAGCCGGTCGAGCGGTGCCTGGCGCTCGCCGGCGCGGGCGCCGCGCTCTGGCTGGCCTCGCTCGCTGCTCCGCGCGCGGTGCGGCCGCTGCGCGCCGTCTGGATGGGCGTGGGCGAGCAGCTGCGCAAGGTGACCACGCCGCTGCTGCTCACGGTGGTGTTCGTCGGGGTGCTCTTGCCGCTGCGGCTGTTGCTGGCGCTCTTTCGGGTCGACCTGCTGGGCGCGCGGCGCGGCCGCTCGGGCCCGACGTACTGGCTGACCCGCGAGAAGAAGACGCTGCGGCGCGAAGACTTCGAGCGGCTGGGCTGATGACCGTCTACGTGCTCGGCGTCTCGGCGTACTACCACGACAGCGCGGCGTGCCTGTTGCGCGACGGCGAGGTGGTGGCGGCGGCGCAAGAAGAGCGCTTCACCCGCAAGCGCCACGACGCCTCGTTTCCCTCGCGCGCGGTGGCGTACTGCCTGCGCGAGGCGGGCATCGACGCGGCGCGCCTCGACCACGTCGTCTTCTACGACCGGCCGGTGCCCAAGCTGGCGCGCATCTTGGAAACCCACCTCGCCACGGTGCCGCGCGGGTGGAAGACGTTCTTGAAGGCCCTGCCGCTGTGGCTCGAGAGCCGGCTGTGGGTGGCCCGCGAAGTCGAGCGCGAGCTGGGCGTCGAGCGTGAGGTGCTGTTCACCGAGCACCACCAGGCCCACGCGGCGAGCGCCTTCTTCCCCTCTCCGTTCGAGCGCGCCGCGGTGCTGACGCTCGACGGGGTGGGCGAGTGGGCCACCGCCACCGCCGGCGTCGGGCACGGCAACGTGCTCGAGCTGACCCGAGAGCTGAGGTTTCCCCACTCGCTGGGGCTGCTCTACTCGGCGTTCACCGGCTGGTGCGGCTTCAAGGTGAACTCGGGCGAGTACAAGCTGATGGGCCTGGCGCCGTACGGCGAGCCGCGCTTCGCCGACCTGATTCGCCGCGAATTGGTCGACGTGAAGGCCGACGGCTCGTTCGCGCTGAACCTGGCGTACTTCGACCTGGTGGGGGGCGAGCGCTTCACCACCGCCCGCTTCGATGCGCTGCTGGGCGCCGAGCCGCGCGCGCCCGGCGCTCCGCTGCGCGAGGTCGACCAGGACGCCGCGGCCAGCATTCAGGCGGTGACCGAAGACATCGTGCTGCGGCTGGCCAGAGACCTGCACTCGCAGACGCAAGAGCGGGCGCTGTGCCTGGCCGGCGGCGTGGCGCTCAACTGCGTGGCCAACGGGCGGGTGGTGCGCGAGGGCACCGGCTTCGAGCAGCTGTGGGTGCAGCCGGCCGCGGGCGATGCCGGCGGAGCGATGGGCGCGGCGTTCGCGGTGTGGCACGCGTACCTGGGGCAGCCGCGGCACAGCGAGGGGCGCGACGCCTTGAACGGCGGTCTGCTCGGCCCGTCGTATTCTTCGGCCGAGGTCGAGCAGGCGCTGCGCGAGGCCGGCGCGGTGAGCGAGCGTATGGCGGCGCCGCAGCTCGACGCCTACGTTGCGCGGCGGCTCGACGAGGGCGCGGTGGTCGGCTGGTTCCAGGGCCGCATGGAGTGGGGCCCGCGGGCGCTCGGCTCGCGCTCGCTGCTGGGCGACCCGCGGCGGCCCGACCAGCAGAAGGTGATGAACCTCAAGGTGAAGGGCCGCGAGTCGTTTCGGCCGTTCGCTCCGGCGGTGCGGGCAGAAGACGCGCGCGCCTGGTTCGAGCTGCCGGTGGCCTCGCCGTACATGATGCTCACCGCGCCGGTCTTGGCCGAGAGGCGGGCCGCGCTGCCGGCGGTGACCCACCTCGACGGCTCGGCGCGGGTGCAGACCGTCGACGCCGCGCAGCACCCCCGGTTTCACGCGCTGCTCACCGCGTTCGCGGCGCGCACCGGGTGCCCGGTGCTGGTGAACACCTCGTTCAACACCCGCGGCGAGCCGATGGTGTGCACCCCCGCCGAGGCGTACGCGTGCTTCATGCGCACCCAGGTCGATGTGCTGGTGGTCGAAGACTTCGTCTGCGAGCGCTCTCGCCAGCCGCAGTACCGGGGCCCGGCGCTAGTATTCGAGCCCGATTGAAGACTCCCCATGCCGTTCGCATCGCGCGCGACCTGCTCGGCTACGCGTGGCGCAGCAAGCGCCCGTGGCTGCTGGTGCTGGTGGTCATCTGCCTGGCGCTCATCGCGCTGGTGATCGCCGCGGCGTCTCCGGCTTCGCCGTTCGTCTACACGCTGTTCTAGTGGGCCACATGCCCGCGCCCGCGCCCGCGCCCGCGCCCGAAGCCCCGTCTCGCCTTCCCGCAGCCCCAGGCCCGATGGAGCCTGCGTGCGCAATCGCCACCGGCGCCCGCCGTAATCAGCGCGTGTGCATGGCGCGTCTGGCACCCCCGCTGCTCGCGCTGCTGGTGATGCCTGCGTGCGCGACGCTGAACGACCTTCGTGTCGAAGAGCGGTGGGACGAGCCGGTCTACTTCGAGGTCTCACGCACCTCGTCGGGCCTCGAGCTGCAGGTCGAGCGGGCGGAGGAAGAGGGCGTCGTGCAGCTCTCGGTCGTCGAGCGCTTCGACTGCGTCGAAGAGGCGACCCAGCTCGGCAGCCAGAGCGTCTATGCGAAGCCGAACGACGTGGTGCTGGGCGTCGCCGGAGTGCTCGGCGCCCTGGCCACGGCCGCCGCCATCACCTTCGGAGGCAGCGCGGTGGTCGACCAGGTTCTCGAACGCCAGCGGGCCGACGTCGACCCGAACGCCAACCCGCCGCTGCGCAGCTGGCAGCAGCCGCGCTCGGCGACCGCGCAGCTCGTCGGCGCCGGCGTCGGCATCGTCGGCGTGGGCACCCAGGCGCTGCTGTCGAAGAAGATTGTCGAGTGGCTCAAGCTCATCTCCTTCGAAGAGCACCGGCCGGTGCATCGCGAGCTCGGGCGCCAGGTGCCCGCGTGCGACCGCGCGCTCCGCAGCGGAGTGCTCCGCGGGCCCCGGCTTCCGCCCGACGGCCTGCTGCTGAAGCCGCGCGCCACGGCTCCGAAAGGCTTCCTGCCGCGCGAGGGGCTCACCCTCGACGGGGTGCCGCTGGTCGAGCCTCGAGCCGCGCTCAGCCCTGCACGATGAAGTCGTAGCGGCGGCGCACCTTGAGCCCCACCATCACGTCGATGTGCTCGTTGAGCCGCCGAATCACCAGCGAGCGCGCGTACAGGCACGCGATCGCCTCGCCGTGGGCGCCGCTGACGCCCACCGCGCAGAACCTCACGTCGAGCGCGCCGCGAATGCCCACCTGCCACGCCGAGAGAATCGTCTCGGCTGCGGCTTTGAGCTCGCGCGAGGCGAACGTCTGGCCCTGGCAGCTGATCTTGAGCCCCCGGGTCAGGTCGCCGCGAACCTCGAGGGCGCACGCCGGCGCCGACTGCACCCGGCCCGACTTGAGGCGCTTCGTCAGCCCGTCGTCGAGCGTCAGCACGAACTTGGGGTGCTCGAAGTGCGCCGCGCAGATGGCCGAGGTGCTGTTCAGGTGCGACGACAGCGCGTCGAGGCTCACCCGCTCGCGAAACGCCCAGCCCTTCGAGCGGTACGCCATCACCGCGCCGTCGCCGTCGAGGTGCGCGTCGCACTCGACCACCGAGCCCAGCGCCTGCGCGTTCTTGTTCAGCGGCGCCACGTCGAGCGGCACCACCCGCCTCGGCCGCGCGTGAAACAGCCGCGTCGAGTAGCTCTTGAAGCTGCCGTCGGCGTAGCGCAGCGTGCGCGCGCCCACCGCGATGCTCAGCGGCTCGCCCGAGTTGGCCGCAGCGCGCCACGCAATCTGCGACAGGCGCATCGCCTCGAGCTCTTGCAGCTGCGAGCACGGCACCAGCTCGACCAGGTGACCTTCGGCCGCCGCCGAGATGATTCGCTTCAGCGTCTGGGTCGCGTCGAGCTCGCGCATGCGCGGCTCGCGCCCCGCCTTCAACGTGAGGCACAGCGCGGTGCCTTCAGAGGCCAGCGCGAAGAGCAGGGTGGTGCGCACCTTCTCGGTGCCCAGCCGCTGCGCCAGCTTCTTCCACTGCGGGCCGGTCAGCCACACGTCGGGCACGAAGCCCCACAGCGCGTGCGCCAGCAGCAACGCCCGCACCCGCGCCTGCAGCAGCGTGCGCGCCGAGGCGAACGGCAGCTCGTTCAGCGACAGCTCGACTCCACCGCTCGAGATGCTCGCCTTGAGCTGCGGGGCGTTCTTGCGGGTGATTTTCGCGGTCGCCTCGCGCAGCGCCGGCAGCAGGCTCGCCGGGACCCGGCCCGGCAGCAGCTCGCGCTTCAGGTGCGCGCGAAACGTCGGCCGATCGAACAGCGGAGTCTTCTTCAACGCCCGCAAGAGCTCGACGCGCAGCACCCGCATCTCGGCGAAGGGGTCCAACCGCGGCGCCTCGAGCTGGGGCTCAACGCCCAGCATCAGTCGCACCCGGCAGTAGGGAGTCGGAGCATGGGGTACCCAGGCGCGCCTCAACTGAGGCGTCACCGGCACCGCGCGCATCGCTTCGGTGAGCCACTTGCCCGGTCTGCCTGCACGCAGCGCGCCCAGCGCCAGCAGGCGGGCCAGCGCGGGCGGGTCGAGCACGCCGGGGCGCAAGAGCTCGAAGCGCAACGGCAGCTTGAGCTTCGCGAACAGCTCGGTGGCGGCGGCACAGCGCTCGGCGATGCGGGCCACGAACGAGGTCGAAATCGCCTCGGCGGGTTCAACCAGCACCCGCACCTGCCCGTCTTCGTGCAGCACCAGAATCGCAGCCGCCAGCCGGCGGCCCGTCTGCGGGCTGATGAGGTTGGGCAGCCCGAGCCTGCGGGCCAGCGCCTGGTAGCGGCCCGCGGGCCGAAACCCCTCGACGCCGGGAGTGTCTGACTTGAGGCCCGGGGCGTCGAAGCTGCAGGCCAGCAGCGCGGGCGCCAGCTCGAGCGCGTCACGCTCGGGGCCGGCGAGCACGCGGCGCAGGGTTCTCCACCGCCGCTTGAGCGACACCAGCGTCTCGACGTGCGCCTCGAGCGGGGGGGCGGCGCGCGGCAGCTTCGCGAGCGCCGCGAAGGCGTCGTCGATCGACAGCGTCGCGACGTCGACGGGGCTCACATCTTACCCAGCAGCGTCAGCTTCCCGCTGCGAGACACCGACTCGATGCTGGCCTCGAGGCTGGCCTCGGCCTGAGCCAGCCGGGTGGCCGCGTCGAAGGGGTCGGCATCGACCTCGCTCGAGAGCTGCGCCTGCTCGTCGTCGCGGCCGGCGCGCGCGGTGGCCTGGGCCACGTCGAAGAGCGCCGCGTGCGCCCCCGCCTGCGAGCGGGCCTGCGACACCTGGCTGATGGAGCTCGAGAGCAGGTCGAGCGACGCGCGCACGTTGGTGGTGTTGTTCGTCGACAGCGCGGTGGCCAGGTTCTGCAGCGTGGCCAGCACGTCGGTGCCGCCGCCCACGCCCTTGATGGCCGCGTCGGTGGCGATGCTGGCGTCCTGCCACACGCCCTTGGCCACCTCGACCTTGCGCACGTTGCCGTCGCCGAGAAAGTTGCCCGCCGCGTCGAACGGTGCGCTCCCGTCTTTGTACCCGCCGAACACGTAGCGCCCGCCCACCTCGCGGTTGAGGCTCGCCACCACCGAGTTGAACAGGCCGGTGACCTCGGCCGCGGCGCCGGCGCGCTCGCTGGCCGAGTACGAGTCGTTCGACAGCTGCACCGCCAGCTCGCGCGCGCGAGAGAGCGACTCGACCACATCGCCCAGGCCCGCATCGATGCTGTTCAGCTCGTCCGAGGCGCGCTGCACCGCGGTGCCCACCGCGCTGAAGGCCTTGGTGTTGGCCTCGTGCGCCACGGCGCGGCCCGCCGCGGCCGGGTCTTCCCACGGGTGGGTGACGCGGGTGCCGCTGCTCACCTCTCCCAGCGCCTTGGCGTGGGCGGTCTTCTGGCGCTGCAGCGTCGAGGTGTTCTGCTCGTACATCCAGCGGTCGCTCACTCGCATCGTTCAGCTCCGTTCACGGGCTCTTCAGCGACATCAGGGTGTCGAGCATCTCGTTGGCAGTGGTGATGACCTTCATCGCCGCCTCGAACCCGCGCTGGGCCTTGGTCAGCTCGATCATCTCTTCGTCGACGCTCACCCCCGACACCGACTCGCGCAGCGAGGTGGCGTGGTCGAGCACCGCGCCGTCGGCGTCGGCGGTGGCGCGCGCGCTCGCAGCCGAGGCGCCGTAGCCCGACACGATGCTGGCCAGCGCGTCGAGCGCGTCGAGGCCGCCGCTCAGGGCGGTGCTCTCGGTGCCGATGAGGGCCTGGAAGTTGGTGCCGTCGCCCGGCACGGTCGCGGCGCTGGCGGCGCCGGCCAGCAGCTTGGGGTCGGCCAGCACCGCGGCGTTGATGCTCAGCGTCGCGGCGCTGGTGCCGGTGAACAGCGCGCGGCCGGTGCTGCCGTCGAGCGCGAAGCCGGCGGCGTGCACGGTGTTCACCGCGGCCGACCAGTCGGTGGCCAGGGTGTCGAGCGCGCTCTCGGCGCTCTTCAGCGCTCCGTCGCGCGCGGTAATCATGCCGCCCCACTGCCCGCCCAGCGCGGTGGTGACGGTGCTCGAGCCGCTGCCGTCGGCGCGGGTGGCGACGATGGCGAGGTGGCCGTTGTTGGCGGCGTCGACCGAGGTCGACAGCTTCGCGGCGACGGCGCCGGTCACCACCGACGAGCCGTCGGCGAGCGAGAGGTTCACGTCGCCGTCTTTGGTGGGTATCGGCTGCACGCCGAGCAGCTCGACCAGGCGGTCTTGGGTCTTCTGCCGCGCGTCGAGCAGGTCGTTGGGCTCGGCCCCGCTGGCGCGCGCCTGGCGCACCTGGCTGTTGAGGTCGGCCATCTGCTGGGTGAGCTGGTTCACCTCTGAGAGGCCCGCGCCCAGCTTCGCGTCGACCGCGTCGCGGGCGCCGTCGAGGCCCAGCGCGGTACGGTTGAAGGCGAGGCCCACCGACCTGGCCTGGCCCACCGCGGCCTGGCGCAGCGAGATGTCGCCGGGGTTCTGCTGCAGCTGGCGCATCGCGCTGTAGAAGTCGGAGATGGAGCCGCCGATGGCGCCCGCCGCCTGCGGGTCGAGCGCCGAGAGCGCCTCGAGCGCGTCGGCCTGCGCCGAGCTTCGGCTCTTGGCCTCGCTGGCGAGGGTGAACTGGCGCTCGGCGCCGAAGTCGCGGGCCTGGCTGACGCTCTCGAGCCCCACGCCGCGGCCGATGAACGAGCCGCCCAGCCGGTAGGCGGGCAGCACCGCGGCCAGGTTGGCGCGCTGGCGCGAGTAGCCGGGGGTGTTGGCGTTCTCGAGGTTGTGGCTGGCGGTGGCGCTGGCCGCGCGGTGCGCCGACAGCGCGTTGGCTCCGAGCGACAGCAGTGAGAGCAGGTCGGCCATGGTGTCCTCTCAGGCGACCCGGGAGACGAACGAGGGCGCGTCGCTCGTGGGGGCGCCGGGGTGGCTGCCCTTGGAGGCGCGAATCAGCTCGAGCGAGCGGCGCATCAGCTCGGCGTTGGCGCGCGCGATGGCCCGCACCTCGCCGGCCCTCACGCAGATTTCACCCCACTGCTTCGAGCCGGTCACCGACGCGTCGGCCTTCGAGAGCAGCTGCCCGAGCTTGCGCGCGAGGCCTTCGCCCTCGGTGGCGAGCTCGAAGATGCTGCGGGCGTTGAGGTAGCGAATCGCGCTGCGCTCGCGCTCGGCGTGCGACTTCATCGCCGTCAGCAGCGCGAGCAGCTCGTCGGTCATTTGTCGAGCAGCGCCCTCAGGCGCGCCTCCAGCTCTGCCTGGTCCATGATGCGCTCGGCGATCTGCTGGGCGTTCGGCTGGTACTGGCCCTTCTTCACCGCCGTCGCGATCTCTTGAATGCGCGCGGTGCGGTCGGCCGGCAGGCCCGATTTCACGTGTGCGATGGTGGCGTTCACCGCCTCGCTCTGCTTCACCGACACCTTTTCCACTGGCGCTGCTGCCTTCACCGGTGTCTCGGCCCCCGCCTTGGCCTGAACTGCACTCGAGATTTTGGTTTCGGTGACTTTCATGGTGACCTCTCACTGATCACCTTCGGCACGATTCCGGTAGGCCTTAAGGGCCGCGGTCGGATCAGCCGCCTTTCCATTCACCCGAAGCTCCAAGTGCAGGTGAGGACCGGTACTTCTCCCCGTCGAGCCCACCTCACCCAGCTTGTCACCCGCTTTGACTACATCGCCCGGCTTCACCTCGAGCTCGCTGGCGTGGGCGTACAAGGTGTGCACCCCGTTGCCGTGGTCGACCTCGACCGCGTTGCCGTAGCCGCCGCGCTCTCCGGCCGAGACCACCTTGCCGTCCCACGCCGCCGAGATGGGCGTGCCCGCCTCGGCGGCCACGTCGACGCCCTCGTGCTGTGCCAGCTCGCCGGTGAACGGGTCTTTGCGCGCGCCGAAGCCGCTGGTCACCCCCGGGGCCGAGCCGGGGTGCGCCGCCGGCGCCTCGCCGGGCAGCGGCGGCAAGAGCGCGGGGCTCGACTTCGCGATGGCCTCGGACAGCACGTCGGTGAAGACCATGCCGGCCATGCCCTGCAGGCCCTTGTCGAGGCCGGCGCTCTGCAAGAGCTGCTTGTAGATGAACGTCTCGAGCGAGCCGCGAGTCTTGGCGTCGTTCGTCTTGGAGTCGAGCAGCGACATCAGAGCACCTCGAGGTCGGCGTCGAGCGCGCCCACGGCCTTGAGCGCCTGCAGAATGGCGACGAGGTCGCGGGGTGAGGCGCCCAGCGAGTTGATGGCCTTCACCAGGTCGTCGACCGAGGTGGTGGCCGGTATGCCCACCGCCTTGCGGTTCTCTTCTTCGACCTCGCCGGTCGAGTTGCGCACCAGCGCGGTCTGACCGACCGAGAAGGGCGCCGGCTGGGCCACCGCGCTCTGGGTGTTGATGGTGACCTTGAGGCCGCCGTGCGCGACCACCGCGGGCTTGAGCCGCACCTGGCCGCCCATCACCACCGTGCCGGTGCGCTCGCTGATGGCGACCTTCGCCTTGAGGTCGGCCTCGACCTCGATGGCCTCGAGCTTCGCGAGCAGCGCCATGGGCGTGGTGTCTTTGACGGCGACCTCGACCGCGGCCGGGTCGAGCGCCTTGGCGGTGCCGTCGCCCAGCGCCTTGTCGATGGCGGTGGCGATGCGGGTGGCGTTGGTGAAGTCGGGGCGCTTCAAGGTCAGCAGCACGGGCCCGGCGCCCAGCGCGGGCAGCACCGAGCGCTCGACGGTGCCGCCCTCGGGCACCCTCCCCGAGGTGAGGGTGTTCTTCTGCTGCGCGAAGCCGTTCATCGCCGCCGCGTAGCCGCCGATTTGCACCGGGCCCTGGGCCAGCGCGTAGGTCTGGCCGTCGGCGCCGTTGAGCGGAGTGACCAGCAGCGTGCCGCCCACCAGCGAGCGCGCGTTGCCCAGCGCGCTCACCGTGACGTCGAGGCGGGTGCCCTGGCGCGAGAAGGTCTGCAGGCGGGTGGTGACGATGACCGCCGCGACGTTGCGCAGCCGCAGCTCGCGCGGGTCGACCCGCACGCCCAGGCGGCCCAACATGCCGCTCACCGACTGCTGGGTGAAGAGCACCTGCTCGGTGTCTCCGGTGCCCTGCAGGCCGACCACCAGGCCGTAGCCCAGCAGTTCGTTGGTGCGAAAGCCCTGCACGTCGACCAGCTCTTTGACCCGGCTGGGCGCGGCCACCGCGGCGGAGCTGAGCAGCACAGAGAGAATCAGTCGTTTCATGTGGAGCCTCAGAACGGCCAGACCCAGCCGAAGAAGCGCGAGAGCCAACCCTGGCGCTGGTTGTCGGTGATGACCCCGCGGCCGGTGAACTCGACCTCGGCGTCGGCCATCAGGTTGCTCTTCACCGTGTTCTTCTGGTCGATGTCGATGGGGCGCACCACGCCCGAGATGTAGAAGTGGTTCTCTTCTTGATTCACCAGCACCACGCGGTGGCCCTCGACGAAGAGGTTGCCGTTGGGGAGCACCTTGCGAACCAGCGCCGGCACGTTGGCCTGCAGGTGCTCGGTGCGCGAGGTGCTGCCCGAGGCGTCGAAGCTGGTGCCGTTGGCGAGGCCGACCTTGGCGTCGAGGGCGGGCAGGGCGGCGGTGATGCCCGCGGCGTTGATGGCCTTCAAGAACATGCTGACGTCGACCGACATGCCGCTCTCGCGCTTGATGTCGGTGTCGGCCTTGCGGGTGGCGTCGGCCATCTCTTCGACGCGCACCACCACCAGGTCGTTGACGCGGTAGGCGCGCTGGTCGGTGAACAGGCCCGAGGCGCCCTGGCCGGCCATGAAGAGCGAGCCGGGCGCCATCTGAGCGTCGGCCGCCTGGCCTTCGGGGGTGGCGTACTCGCGGTGCTTGGGCACGTACGGCGCGACGTGGCTGACGCTGCAGGCGCTGGTGAGCGCGAAGAGCAGGGTGAGGGCGCGCTTCATGGCGTCTCCTCGACGACGAAGCGGTCTTGCTCGACGTGGCCGATGACGCGGCGGCCGCTGGGCAGCTGTGCGCAGCGGCGGTTCTTCACGCAGGGAATGAGGCGGCCCTGAACTTCGATGGCCACCGTGCCGATCTTCACTTCGACGGCGATGGGGGTGCCGTTGGGCGGTGAGAGCGGTTCGGCGTGCAGCATCAGCGAGAGGACGAGCGCGGTCATGTTCATCACCTCAGGGTGGTCAGACGCTGCAGCATCTGGTCCGCCGTCTGAATGACCTTCGAGTTGAGCTCGTAGGCGCGCTGGGTCGAGATCATGTCGATCATCTCTTCGACCGCCTTCACGTTGCTGCTCTCGAGAAAGCCCTGGGCGAGAGAGCCCGAGCCCATCTCGCCGGGGCGCACCTGCATCTGCTGGCCGGCGGCTTCGCTGGCGGCGAAGAGGTTTCCGCCGAGGGCCTCGAGGCCGCCGGGGTTGGTGAACATGGTGAGCTCGATGCGCCCGAGCTCTTGCAGGTCGTCTTTGCCGGGCACTCGGGCGGCGACGGTGCCGTCGGCGCGAATGGTGAGCTGGGTGGTCTCGAGCGGCACGCTGATGTTGCCGTCGAGCTGCTCGCCGCGCTGGGTGACCATGCGGCCCATGCTGTCGACGCGCAGGTTGCCGGCGCGGGTGAAGGCGAACTCTCCGGTCGGCTTCACCACGCGAAAGTAGCCGCTGCCTTCGATGGCCACGTCGTACGGGTTCTGGGTGGTGATGAGGTCGCCCTCGCTCTGGGAGCGGGTGGTCGACACGTTGCGAACGCCGAGGCCGACCTGCACCGCGGCGGGGTCGGTGCCGCCGTTGGCCTGCGCGCTGCTGGCGCTCTTCACCGTCTCGTAGAGCACGTCTTCGAAGTCGGCCCGCATCTTCTTGAAGCCGGTGGTGCTGGTGTTGGCGAGGTTGTGCGAGATGGTGTCCATGCGCCGCTCCTGGGCTTCCATTCCCGAGGCGGCTGAGTAGAGCGAGCGAATCATCGTGCGTTCCTTTGAAGTGAGGCGTCAGCGGACACGGCCGAGCTCGGTGGTGCGCTCGTCCATCTTTCGGTACGTCTGAATCGACTGCATGGCGGACTCGAAGTGCCGCTGGGCCGAGACCAGCTGCACCGCGCAGGTGAGCGGCGAGGTGTTGCCCAGCTCGAGCTCGCCGATGCGCACCCCGGCATCGACCGGGGCGGCCTGGCCGTCTTTGACGGGGCGCATCAGCTGGCTGCCGATGCGCTCCATGGCGCCGGTGAGCTTGAAGGTGGCGATTTTGCCGATGCGTTCTTCGCCGCTGTAGACGCTGCCGTCGTTGCGAATCTCGGGAGCGGGCGCGCCGGGGGCGATGCGCAGCTCCTTGCCGTTGACGTCGAGCAGCGGCGCGTGGGCGGCGGTGAGGCGACCTTCGGCGTCGAGGGTGAGGTGACCGGCGCGGGTGAAGGCCATGCCGCCGGCGCTCTGCACCGCGAGAAAGGCGCCGCCGTTGGGGGTGACGTCGAGCTTCTCTTCGGTGCGCATGGTGGCGCCCTCGGAGAGGTCGAACGCGCTCGAGACCGCGGCGGGGAAGGCCTGGTCGGGGCTCTGGGCCTCGCCGAGGAAGGCCTGAAAGGTGGGCTCGCTCTTCTTGAAGCCCGGGGTCTGCGCGTTGGCGAGGTTGTCGGAGATCGACTCCAGCTGTGCTGCCCGCGCCACCGCGCCTGCCATACCGATGTAGATGCCGTCAGCCATTTCGTCAGACTCCTGTCGCGGCAGCTCGAATTGCAGCCGGCGCGCCAGCGGCGGGTTTGACGGGGCGGTGTGGATCAGCGCCCGGGCGTGCTGATTGCACCTTCAGCCGCGTCATGGATTCTTCGACCCGGCTGGACACGGTGAAGTGGTGGCGGGGCAAGCAGGAGCAGGACGCGCGCAAGGCCTTCAGCGAGGCGCAGCGGAAGGAAGAGGCGGCGCGCGAGGCCGAGCGAAAGCTGCGCGAGGCGCTGGCTCAAGAGAAGCGGGCGACCGGGCATGCGGCCCTGTGGGAGCTGTCGGACCTGAGCCGCTCGGCGGGAGAGAAGCGGCTGAAAGCAGCGGCTGAAGTGACGGTGAAGGCGGCGGCGGTGACGGCGACGCGGCAGGCGGTGCACCTGAAAGCGCACCAGGCGTTGAAGGCGGTCGAGAAGGTGGTCGAGGGAATCATCGAGGAGGCGAGGGTGGAGGAGGGCCGGAAGGAGCGGCGCGATACCGATGAGTTTGCGGTGATGAGGTTCGCGCGCTGAGGTTGTTTTTCGCGGTGGGTCGGAGCTGACGAGCGGGTGTGTTGTGCCCCGTCGGTTCGAGCGGTCTTGAACGGCCGTCCACGTCCACGTCCACGTCCACGTCCACGAAACAACCTGAAGCGTCTCGTTGACGCCGTCAGGCTTTTGTCCGCGCACGCAGTGCGCGCAAGGTGCGCCGCGCGCTCTGCCGAAGAGCGACGGCCGGGCAGTTTTCGTGGACGTGGACGTGGACGTGGACGTGGACGGCCGTGTCAGCGCCCGCCCACCTCAGCTCACCGACACATCCTCACCCTCACGCTCTTCGGCCGCCATCGGCAGCTTCGCAATGAACGTCGTCCCCGAGTCCCCAGTCCGGAACTCGAGAGTCCCGCCCATGCCCGCCAACAACTGCTGACACAGAAACAAACCCAACCCATTCCCCGACCCATCGGTCTTCGTCGTGAAGAACGGCTCGAACACCCTCGCCCGCACCGCCTCGGGTATCCCCCGCCCCTCATCGGCCACCTCGACCAGCACCTTCCCCTCTTCCGCGTGCACCGCCCCGCTCACCACCAGCTTTCCCTTCCCTCCCATCGCCTCCATGCCGTTCTGCAGCAGGTTGAGCACCACCTGTGACAGCGCTCCCACCGACCCCTGCACCAGCGGCAGCGAGCGCACGTCCCACTCCACGTTCACCTTGTGCCGGTTGACGCCTTTGAACAGCGTCACCGCGTTGCTCACCGCGTGCGCCGGGTCGAACACCGTCGTCGGGCTGCCCGCCGCGCCTTCTGGCTTGCTGCTGCCCTTGAGCGCCTGAACGATGCTCACCAGGCGGCGCACCCCTTCTTCGCAGTCGTCGATGATGCTGCGCATCTCTTTGAGCGACGCCGCCGGCACCGAGGTGTCGACGTCGTCGAGCTCTTCGCGGAGCGACCCCAGGTTCGCGGTGAGGTAGCTGAGCGGGTTGTTGAGCTCGTGCCCCACGCCCGCGGTCAGCCGGCCGAGAATCGCCAGGCGCTCGTTGCGCGCCGCGGCCTCCATCGCCGAGTGGGCGTCGCTGCGCAGCTTCAGCTGCGCGGTCATGTCGCGAAACACCAGCCGCTTGACGCCGTCGCTCGCGATGTGCCCCGCCACGCTGCAGGTGCGCACCACGCCGTGCGCGCAGCGCACCTTCACGTCGATGGGCCCCTGCGCCGTCTCGACGCGTGCGCGGTCTTCTTCGCTCAGCCACTCGTGCCACGCCCGGCCCACCACCAGCTCGGGGTCGAGGCCGAACACCTCTTGGGTGCCGCCGCCCGCGAGCTGCACCGCACCGCCCACGCCCAGCTCGAGCACCGCGTCGGGCAGGTTGTGCAGCAGCGAGCCGTAGCGGTCGCGCTCGGCCACGATGCGCTCGTCGCGGTTCTTCTGCTCGAGCAGCAGGCCCAGCATCTCGGCCAGCATCAAGAGCAGCCGCGCTTCACTCTCCGACAGCACCGACTCGGGGCCGCAGGCGTAGAAGACGCCGCGCACTCCGCTGCTGCCCATCAGCGGCACCGCGATGGCGGCCAGCGCGCCGGCCAGCGGGTAGGCGAACGGCAGCACCAGCGGGCTCTGCGCGATGGGAGACAGCGCCATCATGCGCCCGCTGGTGGCGACGCGGCCCACCAGCTCGCTGGGGTGGTTCGAGAGCGGCCGCAGCGCGGCGGCCAGCCCGGGGCTCAGCGCGGCGTGCGCGGTGGGCACCAGGTGCTGGCCCTCGAGCTCGTACAGCACCATGTGCGAGCCCGGCAGCGACGCACACAGCGTCTCGAGCGCGCGCATGGCCGACGCCTGCCACAGCTCGACGCCGGTGGCCGACTTCACCAACAGCGACATCAGCTTCGCCTCGAGGCGGGTGCGGGCCGCGACGTGCCGCTCGAGAATGATGGTGACGCCCTCTTTGCCGCGGCTGGGCGACGCCCACAGCCTGACCTCACCCAGCCGGCCCAGGGCCAGCGCGTGCTCGATGCAGTCCTGGGTGGCCCAGGCGCCCCGCGCGAGGCGGGTGAGTACCTCGCGCACCTCGGCTCCAGGGGGGCCTGCGAGCAGCAACCGGGCGTTCTCGTTCATGAACGAGAGCGCGCCTTCGGGGGTGGCCTCGACCACTCCCAGGGGCAGCTGTTCGAGCAGATGGGTGAAGCCGTCCAAATGAAGACCTCCGCCGCGGGGTATTGCAGCCCCCATGCTGGGAATCGAAGGCGGCCCGCGGCGCGTTAATTGAAAAGGTTCTCGAGGGAGCCGGCGGTTCCCGGTGGGTCAGATCACCGGGCTGAGGTGAGTACTGACCCTGTAGCAGCGGGGGGCCGACAAATCGGCCTCGCAGCCAAATTCCCGTCGCGACTGATGTGATCCTGACGCCAAACGCTTGGCGCACCGGTTGCTCAGTGACGCGCCATGCCCACCGCGAACACCGAAATCATCTGCGCTCCGAAGTCGACCCTGATGGAGATGGTTCAGACCTGTAAGCGCATCGCCCCCAGCGACAGCACCGTGCTGATCGGCGGCGAGACCGGCACCGGCAAAGAAGTGTTTGCCCGCTTCGTTCACCAGAACAGCCGCCGCGCCGCCAAGCCGTTCGTGCCGGTGAACTGTGGCGCGATTCCCGAGGCGCTGCTCGAGAGCGAGCTGTTCGGTCACGTTCGTGGCGCGTTCACCGGCGCGAACACGAACCGCAAGGGCCGGGTGGCGATGGCCGAGGGCGGCACCCTGTTTCTCGACGAGATCGGCGAGCTGTCGCTGCCGCTGCAGGTGAAGCTGCTCCGCCTGCTGCAGGAGCGCACCTATGAGCCGGTGGGCAGCGCCGAGAGCATCAGCGCCAACTTCCGCCTGGTGGCCGCCACCAACAAGAACCTCGCCGAAGAGGTCGAGGCCGGCCGCTTCCGCCGCGACCTGTACTACCGCCTGATGGTGTGCCCGGTGGTGCTGCCGCCCCTGCGCGCCCGCCCCGCAGACGCCCGCGTGCTCTTCACCCACTTCTGGCGCGCCCGCGGCGAGAAGCGCATCGTTCACGAAGACGTGCTGCGCGCGGTCGAGACCCACGCCTGGCCGGGCAACGTGCGCGAGCTCGAGAACCTGGTCGAGCGCATCAGCGTGTGCGTGGAGGCGCAGCAGATTTCGCTCGCCACGCTGCCCGCCGACATGCGCGCGCTGCTCGGCTGTGCCGGCGATTCGCAGGGCGAGACCAGCTTCGCGCTCTCGGGCGAGGGCCCGCAGATCGAGACCAGCACCCTGCTGGCGGGCGAGCTGCTCACCTCGCCGTCGATGATGCCCGACCCGACCCAGGTCATCTCCATCGACCCGTCGGTGACCCTGCCCACCCTGTCGTCAGAGGTGCTGCCCGAGGCGCCGCTCACCGCGCCCCAGGCCCCGGCGCCCGCGGTGGCCGGCATGCCGGCGCTGCCCTCGCTCGACAAGAAGTTCCCCATCGACCTGCCCGCGATGCTGAAGGCGCTCGAAGACGCGTACATCGACGCGGCGCTCGCGCAGGCCGAAGGCAATCGCAAGCTCGCCGCCGACCTGCTCGGCCTGCAGCGCACCACCCTGGTCGAGAAGCTGCGCCGCCGGCAGCGTGACGCCGCTCCCGTGACGGCGCCCTCGGTCGCGGCCTGATCCGAAGCCTTGGTGCCCGGCACGGTCACTGCAAATCGACACACCCATGACCGTCTTCACCGCCACACTCCTGACGCTGGTCGTGCACAGCGGGCTGCTTCCGTTCTCGGAAGACGTCATCAGGGTGAAGGCCGCGGGGCGGGCCGAGGTCTTCGCGCTCAAGCAAGAGGTTCACATCGCGGGCGCAGCCGGCCTCGCGAAACAGAAGTGGCGCAACAACAGCCTGTGCCCCCGCATTCACGCCAGCGGGAAGAACTTGATTCTCGAATGCTCCTCCGCGCGCCTGCACGCCAGCAGCGACGGCGCGACGGTGACGGTTCACGCGCTGCGCGGCCTGCCGTGGGACGCCGAAGACGTTCCCGCTCCGCGGCCGAGCTTCGCGCCCGAGAGCGTCGGTCTGGGCGGCCCGTGCCCGGGCACCACCCCCGCCGGCAAGGCCGAGTGCGCGCTCAAAGAAGGCCAGCGCGACGAAGCGAAGAAGCTGCTCGAAGAGGCGCTGCAGACGGTGCACCGCGACTACGCCGCGCTGCGCCTCGGTGACCTGGCGCTCGACGATGACCACCCGCTCGAGGCGATGGAGTGGCTGGAGAAGACCGGCCGCACCGGCCAGTGGGGCCGCCTGGCCTCGGTGCGCCAGTGCGAGCTCTCGGGCCGCTGCTTCAAGGGCGTGGCGCGCGACGCGCTCTTCGATGCCGCGGGTATGGACGCCCCCCTGCAGCGCGAGATGGCGCTGCGCGAGCTGCGCCTGCTGCGCTTCGAGTCTCCGGTGGCGGCGGTGACGAAGCTGTTCGAGCGCGGCGCGGGCGCGTGGCCCGACGCGCTGTGCGGCGCCGACTTCGCCGGCCTCTGCCACCAGGTGCTGTTGGGCGGCCTGGCCTCGAGCGACACCGAGGCGCGCATCACCGCGCTGACGCTGTTCGCTTCGGGCCCGGTGACCCAGGCCAGCGAGAAGCGCCCGATGCTCGCCGACGCGGCGGCCGACGCGGCGGTGGCGCTGGGCGCCTCGCAGTACGCGGCGGCGGCGCTGGCGGCGGCGACCGGCGACGTGAAGAAGACCGAGCTCACCGCCCACCTGCGCAAGGTGTACAGCCTGTACCTGAGCAGCGGCCAACCCGAGCGCGCCCAGGCGGTGCTCTCGTACGCGCTCGACAACGTGGGCCCCCAGGCCCGCAAGTGGAAGCCGGGGCCGTCGAAGGTTCGCGCGGCGGCAGGTCAGCAGCGCCTGGCGGCCGAGTTTCCGCTGCGCGAGGCCGAGCTCGCCACCGAGCTGGCCTCGGCGGCGCTGACGCGCAGCCGTGCCCGGGAGGCCCGATGAAGCTCTTCGACAAGACGCTGTCTACCCTCGAGCGTGCGCTCGACGCCCGGCTGCAGCGGCAGGGCGTGCTGTCGGGAAACCTGGCCAACGTCGACACGCCGCACTTCAAGCCGAAAGACGTCGACGTGAAGGGGCTGGTCGACGGCACCGAGACCGAGACCTCGGCGGTGATGGAGGGCGCCGGCGCGTCGGTGGGCATCGACGGCAACGGCGTCGACGTCGACCGCACGCTGGTCACCCTCGCCGAGAACGCCCTGCAGTACGGCGCCACCGCCAAAGCCGCGGGCAAGAAGCTCGCGATTCTCCGATACGTCGCCTCCGATGGAGCTGCCTAAATGGACTTCCTGACTGCGTTGCACATCTCTGGTACCGGTCTCTCTGCCGAGCGCACCCGCGTGAACGTGACGGCGTCGAACCTTGCGAACGCCGAGTCGACGCGCGGGCCCGACGGCAAGCCGTACCACCGCAAAGACCCGGTGTTCGAGGCGGTGTACGAGGGCGAGGTCGCCACGGTTCGGGTGGCGGGCATCAAGGAAGACGAGGGGCCGGGAAAGAAGGTCTACAGCCCCGGTCACCCCGATGCCGACAAGGACGGGTTCGTGACCTTTCCCGACGTGAACCCGATTCACGAGGTGGTGAACCTGATTTCGGCGCAGAAGTCGTATGACGCCAATGCGACCGCGGTCGACACGCTGAAGGGCATGGCGGCGCGGGCCCTGGAGATTGCGAAATGAAGATTGCTCAGCTGGAGACGAGCCTGCCGGTTGCCGGGGCAGAGCCGAAGGCGGGGGAATCGGGGTTTGGCTCGGCCATCACCGATGCGATTGCCAAGGTCGATGGGCTGCAGGTCGAGGCGGATCAAGAGGCCACCAAGGTCGCGCGCGGAGATGGGAATCTGCACGAGCTGTCGCTTTCGTTGGAGAAGGCGGACGTGGCCATGCGGGTGGCGGTCAAGGTGCGCAACAAGCTGGTCGATGCGTACAACGAAGTCATGCGCATGAGCGTGTGAGGGGTTGGCTCGGCGGGCTGGTGCTGGTGCGCGGCGAACAGCCCTCCACGTCCACGTCCACGTCCACGTCCACGAAGAAGCCGGAGACGGTCTCGGCTGCGCCGCGCGGTGCTGAGGTGCTGAGGTGTGCCGCTGTCGGCCTTTCTCGCGCAGCGTGGTCGAGCAGCGCGCCGCGGCCGGCAGCTTTTTCGTGGACGTGGACGTGGACGTGGACGGCCTCTCGCCGCGCGTCTCCTCCTGATCCACGACCCTGACGCAGCCGTCACCGCCCTGACGATCTCCCCTGGCTCACGTCTTGAAATGACCGTGACCCGCATGGAGCAACTGCTCGAACAGCTCAAGACCCTGCCAAGCAAATGGCAGTCATTCAGCCGCGGTACCCGCCTGCTGATCATCGGCACGCTGCTCGGCCTCGCTTCAGTCGCCGGCGTCTCCTACCTCCTCTCCGGCGCCACCGACTCGTACCAGTACGCCTTCACCAACCTCTCTCCCGAAGACGGCCAGGCCGCCGCCGGCGTGCTCAAGGCCTCGGGCATTCCCTTCCGCGCCGAGGCCGGCGGCTCGGCCCTCGCCGTCCCCGCCAGCAAGGTCTACGACGCCCGCCTGCTGCTCGCCGCCCAGGGCCTGCCCCGCGCCGGCGGCGTCGGCTTCGAAATCTTCGACAAGGGCCAGTTCGGCGTCAGCGAGTTCACCCAGCGCGTCAACCTGCGCCGCGCCATCGAGGGCGAGCTCGCCCGCACCGTCGGCAGCCTCGACGAAGTGCGCTCGGCCCGCGTGCACCTCTCGCTCAGCGAGCGCGGCCTCTACCGCGACGAAGACCGCAAGGCCACCGCCTCGGTCGTCGTCACCCTTCACCCCGGCCGCACCCTCAGCGACTCGCAGCTCTCGGGCATTCGCCACCTCGTCGCCGCCGCGGTGCCCGGCCTCGTGCCCGAGTCGGTCACCGTCGTCGACGGCCACGGCGCGGTGCTCGGCGCCACCGGCTCTGACGCCATCACCGGCCGCACCTTCGAGCAGACCACCGAGCAGCAGCTGCAGGCCCGCATCGTCTCGCTGCTCGAGCCCGTCGTCGGCGCCGGCGCCGTCGTCGCCCGGGTCTCGGTCACCGCCGACTCGAGCGAGGTCAGCCAGAACCAAGAGGTGTTCGACCCCGACCAGGTCGCGCTGCGCACCGAAAAGAAGAGCAACGCCAACCAGACCAGCGACAACGGCACCACCGCGGGCGTGGCCGGCGCCCAGGCCAACCAGCCGATGGTCTACATGAACCAGAACACCGGCTCGCAGTCGAAGTCGGCGTCGGCGTCGGGTGACGAGGTTCGCAACTGGGAGATTTCGAAGACCTCGACCACCACCGTCATCAAGGCGCCGCGCCTGCGCCGCATCTCGGTGGCCGTGCTGCTCGACCAGCCCAAAGAGGCGCCGCGCACCGAGGCCGAGCTCGCCCGCCTCGGTGAGCTGGTCAAGCGCGCCGTCGGCTTCGACGACCAGCGCGGCGACCAGTTTCAGCTCTCGTCGGCCAGCTTCACCAAGGGCGACGCGGTCGAGGCCATCGCTCCCGACGGCCCGCCCAAGCTCCCCTGGTGGGCGCAGTACGCCGCCTACGGCGTCGGCTTTCTCATCACCGCCAACGGCAAGCCCGAGCTCAAGGTGCAGCCGCTCGCGCTCGCCTCCGAGACCGAGCTCAAAGACCGCGCCGTCGAGCACGCCATGAAGGACCCGGTGAAGGCCGCCCAGCTCATTCGCGCCTGGCTCGTTCAAGACGCCGAAGCCGCCAAGGAGGCCCGCCGTGCCAGCTGATGCCCAGAAGTCGACTCCCCCTGCCAAAGGTTCGACCGCCATGCCCGAAGCTGCCGCCGCCGGAGCCGCCAACACCAACGACCCCAAGTCGCTCATCTCGGGGGCCAACGCGCGCAAGACCGCCGCGCTGCTGCTGGGCATGGGCCCCGAGGCCGCGGGCACCATCTTTCGCCAGCTGAGCGAGGCCGACGTGCGGCAGATTGCGCTCGGCGCGAAAGACCTGAAGCGCCTGCCCACCTCGCTGGTGGCCGAGGCGCTGCGCGAGTTCTGCGACGCGATGGAGAAGGTCGGCGGCGACGCCCAGGCCGGCGAAGAGATGCTGCGCGACGTCGCGCAGAACGTGCTCGGCGCCGACGTCACCAAGCGGCTGTTCGGCAATCAGCCGCCCAAGACCCCCGGCGTCGACGAGATGCTGTCGACCACCGCGGCCAGCGAGCCCGAGGCCCTGGCGATGGTGCTCTCGCGCGAGCAGCCGCAGACCGTGGCGCTGGTGCTGTCGAGCCTCGAGCCCGAGCGCGCGGTGGCGGTGATGGAGTTTCTCCCCGAGGCCAGCAAGCCGCAGATCGTTCGCCGCATGGCGGTCGTCGAGTCGGTGGCCCCCGAGGTGCTGCGCGAGGTGCGCACCGCCCTCACCAGCGAGCTCAACGCCCTGGTCGCCGAGGGCATGCGCAAGGTCGACGGCCGCAAGGCGGCGCTCGAGATTCTGCGCCGCGCCACCACCGCCCAGCAGACCCAGGTGCTGGAGTGGATCGGCCGCGATGACCCGAACCTCGCCGCCGAGCTCAAGACCAAGCTCTTCACCTTCGAAGACCTCTCGCGGCTCGGAGATCGCGACATTCAGGCGCTGCTCAAAGAGGTCGACACCGCGCAGCTCACCACCGCGCTCAAGGGCAGCACCGACGAGGTCAAAGACAAGTTCCTGCGCAACATGTCGTCGCGCGCCGCCCAGATGCTCGGCGACGACCTGCAGGCGATGGGGCCGGTGCGGTTGCAGGTGGTCGAAGAGGCCCAGGGCAACATCTGCAAGGTCGCGCTCGAGCTCTCCGAGAAGGGCAAGCTCACCATCGTTCGCGCCACCGACAAGATGGTCTGACCGATGCGCGCTCCCGCCTTCATGAAGGGTGTCGCACCGAAGCCGAGCACCCCGGCCCACTTCATGCGCCAGTCGGTGGGCGGCGGCTCGGCCCCCGCGCCGACCCCCGCCGCTCCCGCGCCTTCGCCGGTCACGCCGCCGCTCGCTCCGGGTCCGGTCTCGTTCGAGACGCCCGACGCGCCCGCGGCGCCTGCCGGGGGGCCCGCCGCGCTGGCCGAGTTTCGCCCGCCGCCGTCGCCGCCGCCTCCTCCGCGCCCCTCGGCCCCGAGCGAGGCGGCGCTGGCGCACGCGCTCGAGAAGCTGGGCCTGCAGAACGAGCGGCTGGCCGAGCTGGCCCGCAGCGACGCGCTCGAGATCGGCTTCATGGTCGCCGAGCGCATTCTCGAGCAGGAAATCACCACCAACCCCCGCGCCATGATTTCGCTGGTGCGCAGCGCGATGCGGCGCCTGGCCGACAGCCGCAACATCACCGTGGCCTTGAGCCCCGCCGACCACGAGCGGGTGAAGTCGGCCGGCGACGCGGGCCTGGCCCACGTGAAGCTCGAGATCGACCCCTCGCTCGAGGCCGGCGACTGCCGCGTGTCGAGCGAGCTGGGCGTGGTCGACGGCAAGCTCGAGTCGCGGCTCGCCGAGGTGCGCCGCGCCATCGACGCCTCGGAGGACGACTGACCATGGGCGTCATCGACCTCGAGCGCTTTCGCCAGCGCATCGCCAAGACCGAGCTGCTGGTGGTGCAGGGCAAGGTGATTCGCGCCAGCGGCTGGGTGGTCGAGGCGCAGCTGCCCGGCGTGGCGGTGGGCACGCTGTGCGACATCATCAACCCCAACCAGGCGGTGGTGCAGGCCGAGGTGGTGGGCTTCTCGGGCGTCACCGCCCTGCTCATGCCGCTGGGTGAAATCTCGGGCGTGAGCGAGGGCAGCACGGTGGTGCCGCGCCCCAACGACTCGGCGCTGCACGTCGGCGACGCGCTGCTGGGCCGGGTGGTGAACGCCAACCTCGAGCCCATCGACGGTGGCCCTGCGCTGGTGCTGCCCGAGAAGGCGACCCTCAAGGCCAGCCCTCCGCGCGCGATGACCCGCCGGCGCATCAGCCAGCCGCTCTCGACCGGGGTGAAGGCGGTCGACTCGTGCCTGGTGCTGGGCGAGGGACAGCGCATCTGCGTCGCCGCCGGCCCCGGCGTCGGCAAGAGCGTGCTGCTGGGCATGATGGCCAAGCACTCTGACGCCGAGGTGTGCGTGGTGGCGCTGATCGGCGAGCGCGGCCGCGAGGTGCGCGAGTTCGTCGAGCGCGACCTGGGAGAGCAGGGCCTCAAGAACGCCGTGGTGGTGGTCGCCACCTCTGACGAGTCGCCCCTGGTTCGGGTGCGCGCCGCGCACACCGCCACCGCCGTCGCCGAGCACTGGCGCAAGCAGGGCAAGAAGGTAGTGCTGCTGATGGACTCGCTCTCGCGCGTGGCCATGGCGCTGCGCGAGATTGGCCTCGCCGCCGGTGAGCCCCCCACCTCGAAGGGCTACCCGCCGTCGGTGTTCGCGCAGCTGCCCCGCCTGGTCGAGCGCGCCGGCAACGACGAAGGGCAGGGCAGCATCACCGCGCTGTACACCGTGCTCGCCGAAGGTGACGACCTGTCGGACCCGGTGGTCGACTGCGCCCGCGCCGCCCTCGACGGGCACTGGGTGCTCTCGCGCAAGCTGGCCTCGGCCGGCCACTTTCCCGCCATCGACGTGCTCGCCAGCGTCAGCCGCGTGATGACCGACGTGGCCCAGCGCAAAGACATCGAGCTCGCCACCAGCGCGCGCGACGTGCTCGCCAGCTACCGCGAAGCCCAAGACCTCATCGAGGTGGGCGCCTACGTGTCGGGCACCAACCCACGTGTCGACCGCGCGCTGCGCGTCATTCAGCCGCTGCGCTCGTTCTTGCAACAGCACCCCGACGTGAAGGTCGAGCGCGACACCACTTTGACGCAGCTCAAGTCGATTCTCGACGGAGGCGCCCGTTCATGACGTCTGTGTTCCTCATCGTCACGCTGCTGGCCGCCGCTGAAGAGACCCCCGCGATTCCGTCGAAGCACGGCGAGCCCGCCGAAGAGGCGGCGAAGGCCGAGCCCGCCAAGCCCGAAGAGAAGCACGAGGCCGCGAAGGCCGAAGAGAAGCACGAGGCGGCCGAGAAGAAGCCCGAGGTCGCCGACAAGAAGCCCGAGGCCAAGAAGGCCAAGGCCGAGAAGCCGGCCGAGCCGAAGAGGGAAGAGAAGACCCCGCCGCCGCCCTCGCTGACCCAGAACGCGCTGGCCCAGGAGCTGCGCAAGAGCGCGCGCGAGCAGAAGGCTGCCCGCTCGAAGCTCGACGACGAGCGCAAGGCGCTCGACGAAGAGCGCAGCAAGCTCGAGGCGCTGAAGAAGGAAATCGACGAGTCGCGCACCGCGCTGCGCGCCGAGACCGCGCGGCTCGAGGGCATTCTGCCGCAGGTGCAGGCGGCGACTCCGGCGGCCGCGCCGGCGCCTGCCGCCGCCAAGCCGCTGGCGCACCCCGCCACCGGCTCGCCACAGGTGAAGGCGCTGGCCAAGACCATCAAGGGCATGAAGACCGAGCAGGCGGCCACCGTCATCGGTCGCCTCGACCGCGCCCTCGCCGCTCAAATCTTGCGCGAGATGAAGCCCGCCGACGCCGGCGCGGTGCTCGAGAAGCTCAAGCCCGACCTGGCCGCCGAGCTGGTCTCGGCGCTCGCGGCGACCCCCGCTCCGCAGAAGGACATGCTGTGAAGCTCGCCGCCGCCTTCAAAGCCATCTCGGACGCCGCCGAGACCACCGTGACGCGCAAGAGCGCCGGGGTGTTCGCCAAGGGCGACGCCAAGAAGAAAGACGCCACGCACGGTCACGGCCACACCGGCACCACCTTCGCGGCCCAGCTCGCGCAGGCCCAGGCGATGGTGCTGCCCACGCCGTTCGTCGTGAACGCGCACCCCAAGGCGGCGCACGGCCAGGGCGGCGCGCCGCACGCGGCGCACGGCAAGAGAGAGCCGCTCACCGCCACGCGCGGCACGTCTGCTTCGCCGCCCGCCGCCGCCGAGCGCGCCCCCGAGCACGCTCCGTCGCAGCCGAAAGAGACATCGGCACGCACCGAGCCGGTGTTCAGCGTCGAGGCTCCGCGCGAGGCCAGCGCCAGCAGCGCGCCTGCGGCGCCCCCACCGGCGTGGGCGCCCAAAGAGCTGATCGCCGACGACACCGCGCGCATGGTGCTGTTCCCCAACGCCGTCAACTTCGTCAGCGAAGGCCAGGCGATGCAGCTGCAGGTGAAGAACGGCGAAGTGAGCATTCGCGCGCAGGGCGAGCTGGCGCAGTCGCTGCGCCTCTCCGAGAACGAGCTGCGGGTGGCGCTGGCGCAAGAGGGCCTGAAGCTGAAGGACACCGACGCGACCTCGCAGCAGCGCAACGACGACGCGACTTCCGATGACCGCCGCCAACAGCGGCACGACGAGAGGCAAGACGAATGGACGTGAGCTCTGTCACCAACCCCGGCGCGGGAGGAGTCTCGACTCCGACCGACAAGACCAAGCTCGGGAAAGACGACTTCCTCAAGCTGCTGCTGGCGCAGCTCAGCCAGCAAGACCCCACCAGCCCGGCCGACAGCCAGGCCTTCGTGGCGCAGCTGGCGCAGTTCGCCAACGTCGAGCAGCTGCAAGGCGTGAACGAGGGGCTGCAGACCATGCTGGTCGCGCAGACCTCGAGCAACCAGACCCAGACCGTGGGGCTGCTCGGAAAGGACGTGCGGTACAAGACCGACAGCTGCACCTTCGACGGCAGCCCGGTGCAGCTGCACGGCAACCTCTCGAAGAACGCGAGCACCGTGTCGGCGGCCATCGTCGACTCGACCGGCAAGACGGTGCGCACCATTCAGCTGCGCGACGTCGCCTCGGGCGAAATCTCGGCGACCTGGGACGGGCTCGACGACAAGGGCAACCCGCTGCCGAAGGGCGACTACAAGGTGCGCCTCACCGCGGCCGACGAGAAGGGCGGCAACATTCCCGTCGACGTCTACGGCACCGGCCGCGTCACCGGCATCTCGTACGCGAAGGGCTACCCCGAGCTGCAGGTGGGCACGGCCACGCTGACCTTGAGCAACATCATCGCAGTCACTGAACCCACGCAGTCGGAGAAGAACTGAACATGAGCCTTCTGACCTCGCTTTACACTGGCACCACCGGCATGCAGGCGAACAGCCTGGACCTCGCGGTCATCGGCGACAACATCGCCAACGCGAACACCATCGGCTTCAAGAGCGGCCGCACCGCCTTCGAAGACATGATGGCCACCAGCCTCATCGGCAACAGCGGGCAGCTGGGTCTGGGCGCCAACGTGCAGACCATTCAGAAGCTCATCACCCAGGGCGCGCTGACCACCACCGGGCTCGCCACCGACCTGGCGCTGCAGGGCAACGGCATGTTCGTGGTCAAAGGCAACCACAACGGCACCGACGGCCAGTTCTATACCCGCGCCGGCCAGTTCACCGTCGACAAAGACGGGTACCTGGTGAACCTCGAGGGCATGCGCGTGCAGGGCTACCCCGCGAGCGCCACCGGCACCGTGCAGGCCGGCCTGAACGACCTGCTGGTCGGCAAGGCGAGCTCGGCGCCGCTGGCCACCACCACCATCACCCTTCAGGCGAACCTCGATGCGCGCACCGCGGTCAATGCCACGCCGTTCGACCCGGCCAACCCCAAGGCGACTTCAGACTTCGCCAGCAGCACCACCGTGTACGACTCGCTGGGCGTCGCCCACACCGTCGACATCTATTACAAGAAGACCGCCGCGGGCGGGTGGGACTGGCACGCCGAGACCGACGGCGGCGGCGTGCAGGGTGGTACCGCCAACATCCCCACCGAGATCGGCGCCGGTACGCTGACCTTCGACGCCAGCGGCAACCTGACCGCCAGCACCCAGGCGGCGGCCCCGGTGTTCAACCCCATCGGCGCGGTGCAGCCGCAGGCGCTGACCTTCGACTTCGGCACCGGCACCAGCGGGGTGACGCAGTTCGGCTCGACCAACACCAACGCCTTCATCAGCCAGAACGGCTACGGCGCCGGCACCCTGTCGAACATCAACATCGACGAGAAGGGCAACGTGGTCGGCGCGTTCAGCAACGGCCAGACCCGCACCCTGGGTGAGGTGGCGGTGGCGAAGTTCGAGTCGCCCGACCAGCTCGAGCGCGCGGGTGGCAACCTGTTCAACGCCATGCCGGGCGCAGGAGAGCCGAACATCGGCGCGGCGGCGACGGGCGGCCGCGGGGCCATCGTGGCGGGAGCGCTGGAGCAGTCGAACGTCGACCTGGCCACCGAGTTCGTGCGGATGATCGCTGCGCAGCGCGGGTTTCAGGCCAACAGCAAGACCATCAGCACCGCCGACCAGCTGCTCGCCGAGCTGATGACCCTGAAGCGCTGAGTCGAGCGTGTCGATTCACGAAAGAGGAAGACCATGATTTTCGTCACCCGCCTGGACGGGCACGAGATGCTCGTGAACCAGGATCTGATTTCGATGGCCGAGTCGACACCCGACACGGTGCTCACCTTCACCACCGGCAGCAAGCTGATGGTGAAAGAGCGCTTGCCGGAAATCGCCGACCGCGTGGCCGCCTGGCAGCGACGGGTGATCGCGGCGGGCGTACCGGGAGTGAACAATGGATAAGACGACCATCGGCGGCATCGTGCTGGCAATCGGCGCCATCTTGGGCGGGCAGGCGCTCGAAGGCGGCCACGCCGGCTCACTGATGCAGCTCACCGCAGGCATCATCGTGGTGGGCGGCACCATCGGCTCGGTGATGGTGGCCTTCCCCCTCAAAGACTTCATTCGCGGCGTGAAGATGGGCAAGAACGCGGTGACCGAGAAGCCGTCTGACGTCGAGGCGCTGATGAAGCAGATCGTCGAGCTCGCCACCGTGGCGCGGCGCGACGGCGTGCTGGCGCTCGAGAGCAAGCTGAGCGGGGTGGCCGACCCGTTCTTCAAGAAGGCGCTGCAGTTTCTGGTCGACGGCGTCGAGGCCTCGGTGGCGCGCTCGGCGCTCGAGACCGAGATGGACGCCGAGTTCGAAGAGAACAGCGTGGCGGCCAAGGTGTTCGAGTCGGCGGGCGGCTTCGCTCCCACGGTCGGAATTCTGGGCGCGGTGCTCGGCCTCATTCACGTGATGGAGAACCTCTCTGACCCGTCGAAGCTCGGCCCCGGTATCGCCGTCGCGTTCGTCGCCACGGTGTACGGCGTCGGCCTGGCGAACCTGCTGCTGTTGCCGATGGCGAACAAGCTGAAGCGCCGGCTGGGCATCGAGAAAGAGCGCAAGACCATCATCACCGAGGGCGTGCTCTCGATTCAGGAGGGCCTGAACCCCCGGGTGCTGGAAGAGAAGCTGAAGGCGTTCTTGGGCGGGCACGGCAGCCACGCGCCGGCCGCAGCGAAGGGCAAGTAGGCCATGTCGCGGCGCCACAAGAAGCACGAAGAGCACGAGAACCACGAGCGCTGGCTGGTCAGCTACGCCGACTTCATCACGCTGCTCTTCGCGTTCTTCGTGGTGATGTACGCGGTGAGCCGCGTCGACAACAAGAAGCTCAGCCAGGCGTCGAAGGCGATTCAGTGGGCGCTGCACTTCGAGGGCAACGGCGGCGTGGGGCAGATGCCGATCTTCGAGGGGCCTCCGTCGGAGGGTGGCTGCGCGGTGAGCGTCGGCTCGAGCGCGAGCGCGGCGCGGGCGCAGCAGAAGGTGGTCGAGCAGCTGCGCAAGCGCATTCAAGAGCGGCTGCGCACTTTGCTGGTGCCCAACCGCGGCCCGCAAGAGGTGGTGGTGATGGCCGAGAACGGCAAGCTGGCGCTGCGGCTGTCGGCGACGCGGTTCTTCGACTCGGCGCAGGCGTCGCTGCGGCCCGACTCGCTGCCGGTGCTCGACGCCATCGCCGACGAGCTGGTGCCGCTGCAGCGCCCGATTCGGGTCGAGGGCCACACCGACGACTCGCCGCTGAACGGCTCGCGGCTGCGCTCGAACTGGGAGCTCTCGTCGGCCCGCGCCTCGGCGGTGGTCGAGTACCTCGAGCTGCAGCACAAGGCCCAGCCCGCGCTGTTGATGGCCGCCGGGCGGGGCAGCGCTGCGCCGCTCGCGGCGAACGATTCGAAGGAGCACCGCGACCTGAACCGGCGCATCGAGATCAGCCTCGAGCTGCCGCCGGGCGACGTGCTCAGCGCCCTGGTGCAGTGAGCCGGGTCTTCGCGGTCACAGCGCCTGCTCGAGCTGCTTGGGGTCGATGACCGGCACGCCCCTGGCGTCGAGCTTGAGCGCCATCGCGGCCAGGTGCAGCGCCATCGCCGCGTCGACGGGTGTGGCGAGTTACGACATCAGCAGCAGAAGGGTCACCGGTCGCTGCAACTTATACGGGTTCGCCGTGCATTCTTTACGGTTCATGACCGGTACGTGACCCACCCGCACTACGTTGAAAGCATGTCGGCTTTGCCTGCTTCGACCCTGACCGCCACCCGCCGCGACACCGGGCTCAAGGTGAAGCCGTTGCTGCGCGGCTGGTTTCACTTCGTCGCGTTCTACGTGGCGGTGGTGGCGGGGGCGGCGCTGGTCGCGTTGACGCCGCTGCACGGCACGGCGCGCGTCGGAGTCGCGGTCTACGCGGTGTGCCTCTCGCTGATGCTCGGCCTCTCGGGCTTCTACCACTGGCCGACGTGGACACCGCCGGTGCGGCGGGTGTTCAAGAAGCTCGACCACGCGGGCATCTTCTTTCAGATCGCCGGCACGTACACCGCGTTCTGGTCGCTGGCTCCGCCCGAGCTGCGCTCGGACGCGCTGCTGGCGGTGATGTGGGGCGCGGCGCTGGTGGGGGCGGCCGTCTTCAGCGTCTTCACCGACCTGCACCGCGCGCTGCGCTCGGCGACCTACGTCGCGCTCGGCGTCTCGACCCTGCCGCTCGCCATCGCGCTGCCGAAGTTTCTCGGCGCCGGCGTGAGCATGGTGGTGCTCGCCGGCGCGCTCATCTACGGGCTCGGCGCGGTCGTCTACGCCCGGCGCTGGCCCAACCCGCGGCCGCGCGTGTTCGGCTACCACGAGGTGTTTCACGTGATGGTGCTGCTGGCCGCCATCGCGCAGTTCTGGGCCATCGCCCACACCCACTTCAGCTGATGCGCGTTGCACTTTGAGCTGCGCCCGGCCGAGCCGGGCGCGTTCCGTGCTCCCGGTTCGTCGCCATGTTCCGCCGCACGACCATCAGGGCCAGCGTGATTCAGCCTGCGCGAGCTCGGCGAGGGCGCCGTGGTGGGTGGGCGACCGCACGGTGGCGCTTCGCGCGCTGAGGTGGCGAAGCCTGGCGCCCTTTCTTCTCGCCCTGCGGTCAAAAACGGCGCCAGGCTCGACGCTCGCCGGAACGAGAGATTCCCCGCCGACTGCGCGGCCGCACCGGCGCGCTCGGCTGCCTACTGAGCTGCCGCCCCGAGCACCTCGAGAAAGCCCGCGGCCTACTGGGGCAGGGTGAGGGCGATGCTCCGCAGGGCTTCGGCGGCGCCGCTCTGCACCACCGCTCCGTGCGAGGGAACGAGCAGCTCGAGGCCCTTCAGCTCGGCCAAGGTGCGCAGCTGCGCGCCCACGCCCTTCAGGTCGCGGCCCACGCGCTTCTGCACCGGCTTGGGCAGGCGCGGCGCCGGCCCGGTGAAGCCGACCATGCGCATCAGCAGGCCGCGCAACCCCGGCAGGTGCGGCACGTTCGTGAACAGGTCGCCCACCACCAGCGCGCCGTGCGCGAACAGCACCACCTCGCCCGTGCGGAAGCCCTCGACCTCGAAGAGCTGAAGCGCGGCGTCGGTCGGAAGAGCCGACACCGGCTGCACCGGCACGCGCTCGCGCAGCGCTTCGACGCCCGCCGCCGACGAGTACGCGGTCACGCCCAGCTTCTCGACGAAGGCCGCCGCGTCGAGCGCGTGGTACTGATTCGGCAGAATCAACTGGGCGGGTCGGCCGAGCGCGCGCAGCGCGTCGAGCGTGGCATCGGGCACCGGCACCGCGTTGAAGAACACCAGCCCGCCGTCGCTGCGCCGCACCACGGTCATGGTGCGGGGCACGCCGAGCCTCGGCACCAGGTCGTCGATGGTCCACACGTTCGCGCCGCGCGCAGTGAGCGGGCCAGGGTGATTCACCGTCCAGGGGCGGGGCGTCGACATGGCGCTCACCATACTGCGCGCTCGAAGGTCAGCCGCTGGGCATCTGCCGCCTGGTCCGCTCGGCGCCCGCCAGAGCCGGTCTGCTGACCTGCTGACGACGCCCTGCGTGCTCAGCCCGTAGCGGGCGTGAGCGCTTCGGCGTGCGGCACCGCGCCGAGGCTCTTGAGCCACCGCGCGTGCGAAACGAGCGCCGACTTCGCGCTCGGGTAGGCCACGTACGGCACCCCGAACTCTTCGCACGTCGCCTTCACGATGGGCGCCAGCGCGGGCAGGTGCAGGTGGCACACCTTGGGAAACAGGTGGTGCTCAATCTGAAAGTTCAGCGCGCCGGTGTACCAGGTGAGCAGCGCGTTGCCCTGGCCGAAGTCGGCGGTGGTGGCGACCTGGTGCTCGGCCCAGCGGCTCTTTTCCCCGGTGCCCGCTTTGGTGAACGTGGTGCGCTCGACCACGTGCGCCATCTGAAAGGTGCACGCCATCACCAGACTGATGGTGACCGAGGCCAGCACCCACGCCGCCATCACGTTGCCGACGGGGTGCAGCAGCATCGGCAACCCCAGCGACCAGCCCAGAAAGAACACCTTGCCGCCCACCAGCTGCACCAGCTGCCAGCCGCGCGGGCGGGGAAAGTGCTGACCGCCGATGGTGCCGTTGGCCACGTCGCGGAAGTCGTCGAACAGCCACTTCATCGCCAGCAGCGAATAGAGCAGCCAGACGTAGAGGTGCTGAAACCGGTGCCAGGGCCGGCGGGGCTGCCCAGGGGCCAGCCGGCAGAACGGCTGAATGTCGATGTCGGCGTCGAGGCCCACGCAGTTGGGGTTCGAGTGATGAAAGACGTTGTGCTTCCACGCCCAGACGTACGAGCTGGCGCCGATCGCGTCGAGCGCGCCGGCCGCAAGAGCGTTCCACCCCGCGCCGTCGGCATAGGCGCGGTGGCTGCCGTCGTGCTGCACCCCGAAGCCGATGCCGGCCATCGCGAAGCCCAGCGACATGCACGCCAGCGCCACCTGCCACCAGGTGTGGGCGAACAGCAGCGCGTAGAGGTACGAGGCCAGCAGCCAGCAGAACAGGGTGGCGGTCTTGAGCCGCATGCCTGCGCGCTGCCGCGGCGACTGGCCGGTGCGCGCGAAGTACTCGTCGACTCGCTTCGAGAGGGCCGCGTGAAACGGGCCGTGTGGCAGGTACCGCGCCGCGGTGCTCAATCGGAGCTTTCGGTGAGCAACAGCTCGAGGGTGGCCTTGGTGCTGCTGACCTTCTCGAAGGCCGTGCCGACCATCTCGCTGACGATGGTCTTCTGCGCGCGGGGCACGTCGGCGATGAGGTGCCGCATCGCCTGCTCGAGCTCGCGTTGAGCCGCGGTCAGCGCAGTCGTCGCCTCAGCGATGCGCGTGCGGAGCTTCTCGTCGATCGCCGAAGTCATTACACCTTTCGTAACACACGAGGCTCGAACCGCCCATGCACCACCGTAACGGTCGAGAAATGTTGGGTCGTCTCAGCCCGGCAGACCGCCGGCCTGCACCACCTCGAACGTCTCTTCGGGAGTCAGGCCGTAGTCGAGGTACAGCTCGCGCACCTGCTGCGCCTTCAGCCCCAGGCGGTGCAGGGTGGTGGCCATGAAAACCGAGAAGCCGAGCTGCGAGAACGCGCCCAGCTCTTCGGGCGAGAGCTGCTCGAGACCGGCGCTGATCAGCTCGTCGAGCGGCGCCCCCGACTGCTTGAGGTGCTCGAAGCCGCTCGACAACCCGGCGCTGTGCAGCATGAAGGCCGTGCCCGCGTCGTAGCCGGCGGCGTGGGCCGCCTGCGAGACCTCGAGCGGTATGTGGGCCTGCTCGGCGCGAATCACCTCGTCGGCGGTGAAGCCGAGCGCCGCGTAGCCCTCGACCATCGCGGCCTGGCGGGTGAGGTCGTCTCGGTCAGCCTTGAGATTGACCAGCCCGGCGCGGAACAGCTTCAGCACCTCGGCGGGGGCATAGGCCCGGTCGAGCCACCAGTGGCCGGTGTAGTCCATCACCTCGAAGCCCGCGTCTTGCAGCGCGAACACGTCGGCGGTGGTGCTGCCCGGGTGCTTGCCCACCACGTGCTGCAAGGTGGCCGGAGCGATGCCCCGCGCCTGCGCGCCCAGCACGTCGTCGACGGTGAGCGCCTTGGCCGCGATGTAGTACGCATCGCTGCTGGTCGCGCCCTGTGCGAACAGTTTCAGCGCCTCATCGAAGCTTATGTAGGCGGTGAAGTTGACCAGCTGGCGAGGGTGCATGCCGGCCGCCAGCGCGCGCTGCACCTGCTCGAGCGAGAGCCCCGCCTTCACCGTCAGCAGTACGTCGTCGACGGCGACCCGCTTCTCGATCAGCGTCAGCAGGTCGTCGATCGGCCCGCCGGCGCGCCCCAGCCGGGTGGCGTCGGTGATGTCGACGCCCAGCTTCTCGGCGCGCACCATCTGCGCGGGGGTGAAGCCGGCCTTGCCGTACATCACCCGCAAGGGCAGCGCGATGTGGTCGACGGGGGGCTCGGCGGGCTTCGCCACCGCTCGGCGAGGCACCACGTCGTCGATGACCTCGCGCTCGGCCAGCGGCGCCGCGCCTTTTCCCCCCATCACGTCGTGCTCGGCGAGGAGCATCGCGGTCTGGTGCAGGTAGCGGCGCGACGCCGGCGCGTCTTCGTACAGCGAGGTCGCGTTCTCGACCCGCTTGACCAGCGCGCGCAGCTCGTCTTGCCCCAGCTGCTCGGGCACGCCGTCGAGGCGCCGCAACAGCTCGGGGGCGAAGCGCATGAAGCGCTCGCGCGAGAGGGTGGCGCGGCTCACTTCAGCGCCTCGCGGGCATCGAGGTACGCGTGCACCAGGTTCATCACTTCGTCGTGCGAGAGCTCGGCCCTGGGGAAGCGCTTCTCGAACAGCTTCACGTCGCCCATGCCGGCCGCGACGATCGAAAGCGTCTCGTCGAAGCTGAAGCCGAGCTTGTCGAAGTCGCCCACCACGAAAGAGCGAATGCCCTGCTGTGCCGCCTGCATCGCCTGCTCGAAGCTCAAGCCCAGTTTGCCGCAGCCCCAGGTGTCCATGTCGCTGGCTCCGGCGCCCCAGAGCGCGACCAGCTGAGCCGGCGAGTACGGGGTGCGGGTGTTCAGCGAGAGATACGCCCGGCCGAAGCCGGCTGCCTTCGCCTCGACCGCCAGGGCGCCCGAGAAGCCCGCGTCGAGGTAGTTGACCAGCAGCGACTTCGCCGGCTCCTCGCCGCTGGGGGTCAGGCCCTCGGCCTGCGCCGCGATCAGCTCGGCCCCCGTCACGGTGCCGGCCTCGAGCCACGCGCAGCACTGCCGTTGCCAGGCTTCGTCGAGGCCGCCCTCGAGCAGCGCGAGCCCGTCGCTGGCCGACGCGCCCGCCTCACCGAGCGCGTGCCACTCGCGCAGCACTCCGAGCAGGTGGGCCCGGGTGGCCTCATCGATGGTGGCTCCGGTGGGCACCTGGCCCAGGTCGACGCCGGCATGCCGAAGCGTCAGGCCCTGCCCGGCGGTGAAGCCCAGGCGGCGCAAGTCGGCCAGCAGCTCGAGGGGCGTGCCCTCTTCGACAGCGCGCACGACTTCTTCGACCGACGCGCCATCGGCGACGGCCCGCATCAGCGACGGGTGCGGCGCGCCGGTCTGGGTGACGGTCAGCGCCTGGTCGGGCGACAGGCCGACCTTCGAGAACATGAACGCGTGCCCGGCGCTCAGCGGGAGCTCGGCGGCGCGTCGCGCCTGCTCGACCGAGTAGCTCGCCTTGAGAAACAGCCGCGCGTGCGCCGGCGGCAGGGCCGCGGCGGTGGCGAACGAGGCCGTCTGCTGGTCGAACGACGGGCGGTCGGTAATCTGCAGCAGCGGGTCGTTGAACGCCGGCGGCGGCAGCGGCTTGCCGGGCTCGAGCTGCTTCAGCACCGCGTCGAGGTAGCCCACCGAGGCGGGGTCGAAGGTGTCGAGGCTGCGGTCGGCCACCCGCTCGCGCAGCTGGTGCAGCAGCTCGGGCCGCAGCGGCCCCTCGAGCAGCTGGCGCGCCTCGGGCAGGCGCTGGAGCGTGCCGGGTGCGAAGCGGAGAAAAGTCTGGGGAGAGACCGGCATCAGGTGGGGGCGAACGTCGAACGAGACTTAGCCGGCTGTTGCCGCGGTGCAACTGCTCGCGCCGCCGGTGACATGCCCACGTGACCTCGATGCTGCCTCAGCGCGCCGGGTACCGCGCGATGGTGAGCTTCGGCGTTCGAAGGGTGAAAACGGGGTATGACGCGCGGTCGCGTGACGAACCCGAAGCGCCCAGGTTCCGAGTCGAGCTTCACCTCTGCTCCGGCGGCGAAGCCCGGGGTGGTGCGTGCCACCCGAGAGAGCGGCTTCACCCCCGCTGCGCCGCCGCCCCGGCCGCCGCCCGCCGCGGTGGTGGTGACCGGGCTGCCCATCGCGTCTCCGCTGCCCACCCTCGGGCGCGAGCACGGGGGCACCGGCACCGCGCTCGCCTTTCAGCTCTCCCGCCTCTGGCAGCGGCTGCCCGGCGAGAAGCGGCTGCCGTTGGTGGTGAAGGCACAGCTGCTGCCCAACCTGCCCACCACGGTCGACGAAGCGGCGGTGCAGCAGCGCGGCGCGGTGCTCGAGCGGCTGGGCAGCCTCGACGAGGTGCTGCTCGCCGTCGCCGGGCTCGAGAGCCTCGAGGCGGTGAAGAACAGCCCGCTGCGCGCCACCGCCCTCGAGCAGGTGGGCGCCACTTTTCTGGTGCGCGAGAAGGTGCGCGGCACCGTGCTGGCCGCCCGCCTGCGCGAGGTCGCTGCGCTGCAGGCAGCCCCGCGCGGCGCGCGGCTCGCCACCCTGTGTGAAGACCTCACCGCCACCGGCGCCGCGCTGGCGCGCTTTCACGAAGCCGCCCGCTCTGACGAGCCGGTCGGCGACGGCTACAAGCGCCTCGCCGCGGCCCGCGCGCTGGCGCTGTTCGACGCGGCAGCGCTCGAGCACCCCGAGGCCCGCCGTCGCATGCGCGACGTGGTGCGGGGGTTCTACGACGTCGAGCTGGCCGGCACGGTGTGCCTGGGCGAGGTGGGCCCCGACAGCGTGGCGGTGCAGGGTGCCCAGTGCACGGTGCTGAGGGCGGCCGCCTTGTGCGGCTCGCTCGGCGCGCGCGGCGAGGGCATCGGCTCGGCGGCCGAAGACCGCCTCGGCTTCGCGCAGTCGCTCACCGCGTCGGCGCAGCAGCTCGGCTTCACCGCCGAAGAGACGCAGAAGGCGCACGACGCCTTCCTCTTCGCCTACCGGCAGAGCAGCGCGCTGGCGGCGATGAGCGAAGACTTCGCGGCGACGCGGCTGTTCACCGTGCGCGCCGCGCTCACCGACCTGCGCGCCGGGCCCGCTTCGGAAGAAGCGCGGGCCCGCGTGCTCGCCGCGCTGGAGCTCGCCCCATGATGACCCTCGCGCAGCTGCTCGACGCCGCGGCGAAGGCAAGTGGGGCGCCGCCGGCGCTGGCGAAGCAGGTCGCCGAGCAGCTGTGGCGGGCCGCTGAGGTCACCCCCGAGCTCGAGAAGCTCTGCGGCACGCTCGCCGCCGCGCTCGCCGCGAAGCACGCCTCGCTCGACGCCGCTGCGCTGGCGAGCCTGCGCGCGGTGGTGTTCGGCCTCGAGGCGATGGTGCGCGAGGGCGATGACCCGCGCGCGCTGATGCCCAGGCTGCAGGTCGACGATGCTGCAAAAGAGCAAGAGCACCTCACCCGCTACGGGGAAGGTGCTCATCGCTGCTCACGGTGCAACTCGCAGCGGTTGGGGGTCGAGCCCTGGGTCCTGCTCTGTGAGGCGTGCGGCGCCGCCTTCAGTCGATGATGACCACGTCGCCCGGCTTGAGGCGGAAGCCGATGCCCTGGCCGCGCCCTTCGACCAGCGCCGAGTAGTCGAACCGAATGCGGGTCGGCTTTTCGTCGATCTGCCGAATCACGTAGACGTCGCGCGACGAGAAGTTCGTGAAGCCACCCGCGCTGGCGATCGACTGCAGCACCCCGGCGGTGGGCTCGAGCCGGTAGACCCCCGGGTGGAGCACTTCGCCGAGCACCGAGACGCTGACCTGGCGCGCCTCTTCGAGCGACACGGTCACCACCGGGTTCACGATGAAGTTCTTCAGCTGGTCTTGCAGCTGGGTCGACAGCATCACCGGGGTCACGCCGGCGGCGCTCACGTCGTGAACGAAGGGCAGTGAAATCTTCCCGTCTTCGCGAACCTTGGCGCGGCCCGACATGTTGTCCTGACCGAACACGCGCACGTTCACCACGTCGTCGGTGGCGATGACGTAGTCATCGTTCTTCGCAGGAGGGTCCTGGAAGTCGTCGATCCACACGTACGAGCCGGACGAGTGCGCGCAGCCGGCGGTCACCACTACAGCGAGGCAGAGAAGGGTCGATCGCAACATGGCCACCGAAATAATCGCGGCCAATTTCGGGCGAAACCCCGCGTGTGCTCGGTTACCGCCGTGTGACGAGAGCGACGCGCCACGGAAAAATTCGCCGGCGTTTCCCCAGCTCTCGAGAGTGCGCGGCGCGCCCGAAGTCGTCGAAGGGCCTCGACGATCTCTCTGTGCCCCCCGGCTTTATCGAAACGCGAGAGCGGCGCTCTCGTTCGCAGGTACGACACTGTGCGCAACTGCCGGGCCCTGCAGGGGATAACGCATGCAGTCACGCATCGCGCCCCGACACCTTCCGACTCACCTTCTTCTCCCCAAAGGAACTGAACATGATCGCACGCCCTGGCTTCTGGTTTCCCACTCGTGAGCAGCTGAAGAAGACGTACACCAGCATCGTCGAGGGCAAGGCCAAGGCGGGCCAGCTGCTCAAGCTGCGCCGCGCTCCGGCCGGCACCAAAGACGTCACCCCGTTCAAGAACGTGGGCATCGACGGCATGAAGGGCCGCGAGAACATCTACGACGTGCGCGGCGAGCTGATTCTCGAGAACGTCAAAGACGGCAAGAGCACCTGGTCGGACGCCGGCCCCGCGCCGCTGTTCTGAGACCCCGCCTTCTCCGCTGAACGAACCGCGGCCTCAGCCCTCTGCTGAGCCGCGGTTTTCTTTTGCGCCTGTGAATTTTCACGGGCCCCAGGGCGCCAGCACCGCGACATCACGGCCCCGCGCTCAGGCACGAGCGTTGCCATTGCGCGCCGCCATGCTGCCGACGCTGATGGTGGTGACGCTGTTTCAGGCCGGGCCTCCGGCGGCCTTTCTCCACGAGCACCAGCTCGCCACCCAGCACCGGGCCCTCGCCCGCGCGCTGCCCCGGCAGCCGGGCGCGTTCGGGCCGCTGCTGACCCCCGCGCTCGACTTTCAAGCCTACGACGTCGACCTGCAGTGGGACTTTCGCACCGGCGCGGTGCAGGGCAGCGCGACGCTGCGGCTGAGCGGCCTCGACGCCACCTCGGGCCACGTCGCCTTCATCGTCGACTCGGGCGTGACCGCGTTCGCCGCCCTCACCCCCAGCGGGCCCAAGCTGGTGCAGCGCCAGGGCCTGGGCGGCGGGCTCGACTTCCTCGACGTGGCGACCGGCGCCACCACCGACGACCTCACCCTCACCCTCACGTGGTCGGGCACCCTGCAGTGCGGCTCGGCCTTCGGCGCGCCGATGTGCGCCCGGGGCGCGCAGCCCTTCGTCTGGCTCGACCACGGCAGCGGAGTGCCCCTGCCGTACGACCCGGTCTCGGGCTTCACCACCGACACCCTGCGCCGCAGCTGGGTGCTGCACACTCCGCGCGGCTTCGCGGTGCGCGCGGCGGGCGACCTCGTCGACGCGCACGACACCGCCACCGAGCACGTCACCCGCTGGGCCACCGGCGGCCCGGTGGCGCTGGCGCTCAACTCGTGGCTGGTGAGCGGCACCGCGCTCGAAGAGCGCGTCACGGCGCTGCCCGAGGCGGTGGTGGTGAGCACCGCCAGCGCCCAGGCGCCCGACGTGGCCGCCTTCGTCGGCCGCATTCTGCCGCTCGAGGCGCAGCGCTTCGGCCCGCGGGCCTCGGCCACCGTCTCGCAGGTCATCGTGCCGCAGAGCTCGCCCTTCATCGGCACCGCCAGCCACGCGATGACGCTCCTCAACGAGAGCTACGCCGCGCTGGGCCCCACGCTCCACGAAGAGGTCTGGGCGCACGAGAACATTCACCAGCACTTCGCGGTGCGCGCGTACCCCGCCGACACCGCCGTCGAGTCGCTGCTCACCGAGGGCCTCACCACGCTGCTCGAGCTCGACTACACCCACCGCGCCAAGACCGGCCTCGCGCGCGACCTGGCCCTCGCCGCGCGCCAGCGCGAGCTGGCGCTGGTGCACGCGTACCAGTACCCCCAGGCGCTCGACCTGCCGCTCTTGCTCACCGACGACGCGCAGGTGCCGGCCGACCCCTACCTCTACAACGCGTGGGCCTACTTCAAGGGCGCCGCCACCCTCGAGGTGCTGCGGCTCGCGGTGGGAGAAGCGGTGTTCGACGACGCGCTCAACCGCTACCTGCGCGCGTGCGATGCCGCGCCGTGCACGGTGGCCACCTTTCGCGGCGCGCTCGAGGCGGCCTCGGCGCGGCCGCTGGGCCCGCTCTTCCAGCGCCTGGTCAGCGAAGCGCACCGGCTGCAGGTGACCGTGGGCTTCGAGGGGGCGACCGTCACCCTCGACCAGGGCAGCGCGGGGCCGTTGCCCCTCGAGCTGTGGCTCACGCTCGACGACGGTACCCTGCAGCGCGAGCGGTGGGAGCTGACCGCAGCGCGTGAGAGCCGCACCTTCTCGACGCTCCGCCCGGTGCGGTCGGTGCGGCTCAACCCGCGCCTCGAAGGGCTGGTGCGCGCCGACCCGGCCACCGCCGGCGACGTCGACTTCGACGGAGAGGTCGACGGGTTCGACCTCATCTCGTGCGCGCGGCTGGTCGGCCACCGGGTGCGAGAGGGGCGGGGCGAGCGCGCCGGAATCTGGGGCTACGACCTCGACTTCGACCGCCGCTGCGACTTGGACCACGACGGCACCCTCAGCGCCGCCGACGTGGCCGCGCTGCCCTTCAACACCTTGAGGAGCTCGCCATGAAGCGCATCGCCGTCGCCTTGCTGTTCCTCACCGCCTGCGGCCGCGAGGCGCGCGAGCTCACGCTGCAGGGCACCGGGCTGCCGCCGCCGGTGCCCCGGCTGCACGCCGCGCCGCTCAGCTCCGAAGGCCTGAGCTTCGCCAACCTGCGCCGCGACGGTGACCTCTACGCCGTCGACGTGGTGGCGACCGGCCGCCTGGCCGGCATCTATGGTCTGGCGCTGCGGCTCGAGCTCTCGGGCGCGCGCTGGGGGCGTGCCCAGGCGGCGCGAGACTGGCCGCTCACCCGCTTCGAGGCCACCCGCAGCGGCGCGGTGGGGGTGCTCAGCGAGCAGGGGGCCGCCGCGCCGCGCACGCTCGAGCCCGGCCCGGTGGCCACGTTGTGGCTCGAGCTCACCCCGTCGCAGCCGGCGAGGCTGGCGCTCGACCCCTCGCACTCGGCGGCGCTGAACGCCGAAGCGGCCGCGCTGCCGGTGGAGCTCGGCAGCGCGACCGTCGACTGGAACTGAACGAAACCTAGAGCTCGTACTCGCGCTTCACCCGGAACACCGCGGGCCAGGCGCCGGTCTTCATCGCCAGCTTCGCGCTGATGGCGGCGGCGACCGCGGCGGTCCACGAGACCGTCCACGAGAGGGTGCCCATGTCGCCCCACATCTGGTTGAAGAAGGCGATGACCGTGGCGATGGCGGTGAGCAGCGCCACCCGCTCGGTGAAGTCTCTCGACGCGCGGTAGGCGCGCGCCGCGAGGTAGAGCGTGGCGATCTGCGGCATCACCATCACCGTGAACCCGATGGGGCCGCCGATGGTGAGCAGCCACAGGTACGAGTTGTGCGGGTGGTACTGCCAGCTCGCGAACCACGTCGAGATGTCGGGCAGGTGGAACAGCATGTCGAACTTCTGCCCGAACCCGGCCGGCAGCAGCTTGTGCTGCGACCAGGTGTACAGCACGTTCATGTTCTCGAGGTCGCGGTAGTCGACCGCGCCTTCGAACCGCTTCTCACCGACGATGAGCGACTTGAGCACGCCCACCGGGAAGAAGAAGCCCTTGCCCTCTGAGGCCCAGCCCGCAATCACGTAGAACGGAACCGCCGGTGACAGCAGCAACAGCGCCCGCGCCGCCACCCGCTTCATCGGGGTGGGCGGAGACATCACCAGCATCACGATGCCGCCGATCGCCAGCGAGACGTACGAGACGCGGCGGTCGTTGCAGACCAGGCCCCAGAACACCAGCGGCACCCAGAACAGGCTCGGCAGCCACTGCTTGGGGGTGCGGCTCTCGAGCGTCTGGGCGATGAACATCGCCAGGGTCGGCACGAACAGCAGGGTGTCGGTGTGTGAGGTGGTGAACTCGAGCTCGATGCCCGCCGCCGGAGCGACCACGTAATAGAACCACAGGCCGATGAGGGCCTTGAGCATCGAGGCGGCGACCAGCAGCTTGCCGATGGTCTTGAGCTCGGCGGTGTTGCAGTCGAGCGCGCGCATCACCAGCACCGCGCGAATGGGGAAGAGCAGCAGCTGGCGCACCTGCCAGAGCGACTCGTCGAAGCTGCCGCCCTGCACCGTGCCCAGCACGATGAGCAGGCCGGCGACGCCGGCGCTGGCCCACAGCGCCATGTGCATCGCGCGCACCGAAGGCTGGGTACCGGCCCAACCGTCGCGCGGGTGACGCACCATCGAGGCCACGAACAGCGCCAGGGTGGCGACGTCGATCAGCGGAGCGCGCAGCGGGCCGACTCCGGTGATGGCCGAGAGGTTCAAGAACAGCACCCGGCCGACCGCGCTGAAGAACGGCACGTCGTAGAAGCTGCTGGGCCCCAGGCCGAACTGCAGGCCTTCGAACGCCAGCACCAGGAACAGCACTCCGAACAACCCGGCGCGCAGCGGCAGCTGGTACAGCGCGGCCACCACCCCGACGAACAGCGGCACCGCGACGGCCAGCAGCGGTTGGTCGATCGCGAGGGCGAGAACGACCGCCAGCGCGGTGCCCGCCACGGCGCCTACCGTCAACAGCCCGGTGAGGCGGCCGCGCGGGGCGGCGAGTGCAGTGCTCACAGGCGAACGCTGGAGATCACCGGCACGCGCATCGACCGGTGAATCTGCCAGGCCTCCACCACACGGCCACGCGCCACATCGAGGGCGGTGCAGGCGAGGATGGAGAAGAGCAGCGCCGCGAGCATGCCGGCGATGATCAGCAGCGGCACGTTCGGAGTGGCGGCCGAGCGCGGGGTCTGCGGAGGAGCCACCACGCTGAACGAGTACTTGTACGAGGCGCGCGAGCTGTCGAGCTCGATCTTCGCGGCGTCGATGCGGGTGCGCAGGTCTTGAGCGCGGGTGAGCGACTGGCGCAGCGCGTCTTGCGCCATCACCATCGCCGGGTCGCGCGCCAGCTCACGCTCGAGCGCGTCGGCCTGGCCCTGACCGGGCTCGGGCATCACGTAGGGGAAGCGGCGCGAGTCCATCAGCAGGAAGTCGCTGGTCTGGGGCTGCACGCCACCGCCCTTGGTCTCGACCTGCTTGCTGAGCTCGGTCTCTTCGCGGCGCAGCTGAGCGAGCTGCGGCGAGTCTTTCGACACCGAGTCGATGCGGCTCTCGAGCTGCTGAATGACCGGGTGGTTGGGGCGGTAGATGAGGCGCTGCTGCTCGAGCTGGCTGCGCAGGTCGCCGAGCGACCGGGTACGCCAATCTTCCAGGTCCTGAATCGAACGCTGGCGCGAGCGGAGCTGGAACTTGAGCTGGGCGAGGTCGGTGGCGCGGGCCTCGGCCTTGGCCAGGTCGGCCTCGGTGGGGCGGGCCGGCAGGTCGGCCTGCGCGGCGCGGCGGTCGGCGGCGAGGTTGCCCTTGAGCATGCGGCTGCGCTCGTCGGAGACGCGCTTCAGGTTGCCGAAGGCCTGCTCGATCTCGGTGTCGAGCTGCTTACGATAGCCCTCGAGCACCGCGATGGTCTCGCTCTTGGTGGCGACCTCGGTCACGTGCCGGGTCTCCTGGAAGTTCTGCGAGGCGGCCTCGACGATCTGCCGGGCCACGAACGGGTCGGGCCAGAGCACCGAAATCTCGATGGTGCCCTTCTCGGCCTTCACCTTCATCTTCTTCTCGAGGGTGTAGGCCATCTGATCGTCGCGCTCGTCGGCGGTCGCCGCGCCGGTGAGCTTGCGGGCGAGCTGGTCCTTGGCGTGGAAGAGCGGGGTGCGCGTCTTCTCCCAGTTGTCAGAGAGCTTGAGCTCTTTGACGATGGTCTCGAGGTTGTCGTGCGAGAGAATCTTCTCGCGCGCCGCGATGGCGGGGAAGTCGTCGCTGGGGCCGCCGTACGCGTTCGCCGCGCTGAGCAGCCCGTTGTTCGACAGCAGGCGGGTCTTGGCCTCGTACTGCCGGGGCAGCGAGATGGCGGCGCCGATGGTGGCCCCGCCGATCAGCAGCGTGCAGAAGATGGCGACGACGGGGTGACGACCGACGGAGTGGATGACGTAGTTCATCCAGTCGCGCACCAGGCGGTAGTCGAAGAGCACCGCGGAAGATTCTTCAGCGGTGAAGTTCAGCGGAGTTTTGACAGGTGCAGTCATGGGTCAAGGCTCGGTTTGCGGGGGTAACAGCGATTGCGGGTCGTCGACGCGGCTCAGGAACAGCGCGAGCAGCACAGCGGCCCAGACCAGGTTGAACACGAGGCTGCCGGTGAAGGCGGCCTTGAAGCCCTTGAGCGCGTCCTTCGACTTCGAAGCGCGCAGGGGCAGAAGAATCATCACCCACATCGATGCCATCAAGATCAGCTTGCTCACGTTGCGGGTCCTCCTCCGTGGAGAAGGTCTAACGGGGCGGGTCCGGGGTGCACGGTCTCTGATCGGTGTTACCGGGGGGGGCTGTAGGAGAGGGGTGATTGAGGAGGATCGGGAACGGTCTGGTGCTGTTTCCGGGGGCTGTGCCCTTCGAAAAAGACGTGGACGGCTGTTGAGAGCGCCCCGCCACGGCAACCTTGCCCCGCCCTCTCATATCCCCCACACTGAGGCCTCGACGTTTCTCCCCGCCACGGCCGGTTGGACCCAGAGTGGCGCCATCTGAGGTGATTCGGCCATGCGTGGACACGTCTTCTCCGCGGCGTTCGTTCTCACCGTGAGCGCGCTCACGTTCACGCTCCCCGCCTGCGGCCCGGCGACGCCGCACTGCCTGCCCTCGAACTGCGCGGGCTGCTGCACCACCGACGGCGTCTGCCAGCGCGGCAACACGGTGAAGTACTGCGGCCACCGCGGCGGCACCTGCAGCGACTGCGGCTCGAACGGCACCTGCGCCGAGCAGCAGTGCATCGTGCTCGTCCCCGACGGCGGAGAGAGCGGCGGCGGAGAAGCCGGCGGCACCGGTGGGTCGAGCGGAGGCACTGCGGGCGGTCTCGCGGGCGGCGCCGGCGGCTCGAGCGGAGGCTCAGCCGGAGGCACCGCAGGCGGCCGGGCCGGCGGCAGCGGCGGAGGCACCGCGGGCGGCACCGCGGGCGGCACCGCCGGAGGGGTGGCGGGGGGCGGCCCGGTCACCGGCCTGGTGGGCGAGTACTTCAACAGCGCCGAGCCCTTGATGGTGCCGCCGGTCACCCGCACCGACGCGAACCTCAACTTCGACTGGGCGATGGCCTCGCCTGTCACCGGAGTGGGGCCCGACCACTGGTCGGCGCGCTGGCGGGGGCAGATTCAGCCGCAGTACACGCAGACGTACACGTTCTACCTGCGCGCCGACGACGGCTGCCGGCTGTGGGTGAACGGCGTGCCGCTGATTCACAACTGGGTGACCGGCAGCGTGAGCGAGCTGAGCGCCACCCTCGCGCTGACCGCCGGCAACAAGTACGACCTCAAGGTCGAGTACTACGACAACACGTCGAACGCGGTGGCCCAGCTGTCGTGGTCGAGCGCGAGCCAGCCGAAGCAGATTGTGCCCGCCAGCGCCCTGTTCCCCCCGGTGCTCAAGACCGGAGGGCTGTGGGGCGACTACTACGCGTACGACGACTTCACCGACTACCGCGGCCACCGCAACGACGGCCCGGTCTCCTTCGACTGGACGGACACCGGCCCCATTCCGCTGCACGACTTCACCAACTTCTATTCCACCCGGTGGACGGGCACCGTGCTGCCGAGCGTCACCGGCACCTACACGTTCTACACGCTGAGCGACGACGGGGTGCGCCTGTGGGTCAACGGCCGCGTGCTGGTCGACAACTGGACCTCGCACAGCTCGACCGAGAACAGCGGCACCATCGCCCTCATCGCCGGAGAGCGCGCCGAGGTTCGGCTCGACTACATGCAGCAAGACTACGACGCGCTGATTCGCCTCTCGTGGTCGGCGCCGGGCGTGGCGAAGGCCGTCATTCCCGCCGCGGCGCTGGGCAACTAAAAGAAGCCGGTCACCCTGAGCGGAGGCGAAGCCGAAGTCGAACGGGTGCCGCCGCAACTGGAACGCGCGGAGCCGCATTATCCATGCGTCGAGCGGCAGAGCGTGCGCCCCAGACGATGGCGTATCTGCTCTTCAGCCTTCGGCGAGCGAGAGCAGGGTTCGACAGGCTCACCCTGAGCGGTCTCGAAAACCTGTCAGTCTCTGAAGCTCTACCCCTTGCCGGTGTGGTGGGTGGCCATCCACGCCTCCAAGTCGGCGCGGAGCACGCGGTAGCGGTCCAAGAAGTCTTTGTTCCGGTCTTTGATGACGTTCAGGTACTTCTGGCCCTTCTGCTGGCGGCGGCGGTGCTCGATGACCTTGTCGATGCGCTCGCGCACGAGCTTGATGTCGTCGAAGGGCTTCTCGATGTACGCGCTGGCGCCGAGCTCGAGCGCGCGCATGGCGGCCTCTTTCGACGAGTAGCCGGTAATCATCACCACGTCGGTCTCGGGGGCGAGCTCTTTGATTCGCTGCATCACCTCGAGCCCGCCCATGCCGGGCAGGTTCTTGTCGGTGATGACCACGTGAAAGCCCTTCTCCCAGATGGCCTTCACCGCGCTCTCGCCGTCCATCACCGAGACGCACTCGTGCTTCGACAAGATGCGCTTCAAGATGTCGTGCACCACCGGCTCGTCGTCGACGAGCAACAGCTGCGTCGGCCCGTCTTCGGGGGCCTCGGCGGGGCGGCGGGCGGCCTCGAGCTTCTCTTCGAGCTCGATGGCGCGCTTCTCGGCGGCCACGATGGTCTTCAAGAAGTCTTCGTTGAGGGAGTGCAGGCGCATCAGCAGGTCGCGCTCGCGCAGCACTTCGCGGTGGCGGCCGACCCACTCTTGAATCTCGAGCACGATCTCGTTCTTCGTCTGGGTGCGAAACTCGAGCACCCCCGAGGCGCCGCTCCACAGGCCCAAGACCACCTGCCGGGCGATGCCGGTGTCGGTGGCCAGCAGCACCTGAATGTCGGGGCGCGCGCTGGTGATGCGCTCGATGGTCTTCGGCGCGTTCGGGTCGTCGCCGGTGACGATGGCCACCGCCACCTCTTGCCCGTGCACCGCCATCAACGCGGTCGGCGCGTCGGCATAGTGCGCGAGGAGTGTCTCTTGCTGGCCGAGCAGCTCGCCGAGCTCTCTCGGTGGGGGGCGGGGACCCACCCACAAAACCCGTTCCATTACCGACCTTCTACTCTGGGCGGTGACTCGAGCGACAGGTCAGCGGCGGCTGAGCTCGATGACGTTGATGCTGAAGGGCTCGAAGCTCAGCGGCCCCTCTTTGGCCTCGCGCGGCTCGAGCCCTTTGAGGCCGCCGGCGTACGAGAACACCCGGCGCGCGCCGCCCTCGCCGCAGCCCTCGAAGGCGAGGTCGGCGTCGAGCGGGTTCTGGGGGTCGAGGTTCAGCAGCACCACCACCACCTTCGAGCCGTCGGCGCTGGTCGAGGCGAAGACCGACGCACCGGCAGGGGCCTGCGCCTTGAGCGCGGTGGTGCCGAACTGCGCGCCCTTGCCGTCGTAGTCGCGGTAGGCGCGAAAGCCCCAGTACGCCGCCGAGCCGTCGGGAGGGTACTGCCAGTAGTACGCCGAGGTGAGGCCCTGCTGGCCGAAGCGGCCGAGGGCCTCGGCGACGGCGAGGCCGCCGCTGATGTGCTTTTCGGCCCCGAAGTTCCACTCGCCGATGCTGGTGCCGAGGCCGGGCGCGTTCTCGGCCACCCAGCGCTTCATGCGCGGAATCAGCTCGACGTTGTCATCTATCCACGACTCGTCTCTGAAGGTCGGGTCCCACAGCGAACGGGTCGAGCGCAGGCGCTTGAGCGAGCCTTCGACCGAGGTGTCGCCGCTCTCTCCGATGCCGATGCCGTCGGCCTGCGGGTAGAAGTGCAGGTCGAGCACGTCGACCAGGCGCACGTTGGTCTGCTTCTCGTACTCGGCGACCTTCTGCAGGTACCAGGCGATGAGGGGCACGTCTCCGTGCAGGCGGCGGTCGGGGCGCAGGCGGGGGCCGCCCGACTTCAGGTCTTTCTGCGAGTAGAGGTAGTTCGACCAGCCCCACTCTGCGGGGCCGGCGATCTGCGCGGTGGGGTCGGCGCGCTTGACCGCCGAGGCATAGGCCTTGGTGCGCTCCCACAGCTCGTCGTAGCCGACCGCGGTGGGGTGAACGTCGTGGTGGGTCGAGTCCCAGAGGCCGGGCTCGTTGTCCAAGATGTACGTGACCGGGGTCTTCAGCTCGGTCGCCTTCTGGCGAATCTTCTTCACCCAGCCGGCCACGAAGTCGGGCGGCGCGGCGATGCTGGTGCGGGTCGGTGAGCCGGCGTTGATCCACTTGCCGTCTTTGCTGCGGCCGTTGCCGGCGCCGCTCGACTGCTCGCTCTGCTGCTGCTCGGCGAACTCGCGCACCGGGTAGCCCGAAGAGGTGGTGTCTTTCGCCACCCAGCCCATCATCGGCAGGGTGATGACGCTGGTGACGCCGTGCTTCGCGTTGGTCTCGAGGAAGGTCTCCCAGGTCCACCCGGGCTTGTTGGTGTACGTGAGGTTGCGGAAGTACCAGTCAGACCCCGCGTTCCACGCCTCGCCGAGCTGGTAGTTGTAGCGGGTCGAGTGGTTGCCGCCCCAGCGCCGCGCGGCGGGGTGCATCGCCCAGTGGTGGTCGTCGCGGTACTCCCACAGCGGGTAGAAGGCGATGCCGTAGATTTGCGGGCTGATGGGCGTGCCCTTGCCGCGGCAGTCGATGGTGACCTTGCGCGGCGTGCCGGTGGGAACAGCGGGCTGCGCGGTCGCCGGCTCGGCGGTGGTGGGCGGCACGGTGAGCGCGACCTCGTCGAAGGTGACCCAGGTGCTGGGCAGGTCGCGATAGGCGAAGAAGACGATGCGATCGAACTCCTGCTTGTTGGGGTTGAGCTCGCTCATGGGAACGTAGACCTCGACCGCTCCGCCGGGCAGCGGGTGCAGGTGCCGCTGGGCGAGCCGAACCTTTTCCCACGAGCGGCCGGGCGTGCCGGGCTTGTCGAGCTTCATCTCGAGAAAGTCTTTGAGGCCGTCGGGAGCGCGGTAGGTGAACTTGAGGCCGCCCGCCTGCGACGCGCGCATCGGCTGCTCGCGGGTGAGAATCCAACCGCCGTAGCCCTTGAGGTCGTGCTGCTCGGCCTGGCCGGCGGTCTTCTTTCGGGGTGACCAGCCGAAGTCCATCCACCCCTTCTGGGTGCCTTTTCGGTAGGCGACCTCGGCGGCCGGCGGCGCCGCGAGAGCAGAGAGTGCGAACGACGTCACCGCGAACGCGACGAGCCTCGACATGGGCCCATGGCATGCAACCGCCGCCTCCGCCGCGCAACGGCCTCACCGCCCGGTAACGCGAGACCGAAGCCGCTCAGGGTGAGCCTTGTCGAACCCTGACGTCTCCCAACGAAGTCTCAGCGCCGCATACTCCAGGCTTCAAGCAGCAGAGCAAGCGCTCACCTACGAGGGAGTATGTGCCGCACAGCCTTCGGCGAGCGACAGCAGGCCTCGACTACACGGCGCGGCGAACGCGCTCGTGCTCGGCGCAGCTCACGTCGAACGGCAGGCCGGCGCAGAGCGGGTCGCCCCACAGGCGCTCGACGTCGGCGCCGATGGACTCGAGGCGGGCGAGCAGGGTCGAGGCCTGACGCCGGGCCTTGAGCTGCAGCGCGAGGTCGCTGCGCCCGGGCAGCCCGTGCAGTGGCATCGGAGCGTCCAGACCGCCCGACGCGCTGCTCCACGCCGAGCCGAAGTGGTGCGAGCCGAAGCGGCGGAACACCTGCCAGACCTGGGTCTCGGTGGGCCGTGCGCCGAGCCGGCCGTGGTGGGGCACCATCGCGGGGCCGAGCTCGAAGTGCTTCGCGCCCCGGCAGATGGCGCGGCGGAGCTCGAACATCAGCAGCACCTCGTCGGGCGCGAGGTCTTCGAAGCCGGGGTCGCGGGCGCTCTCGAGCTGGTAGACGGTGTCGCCGACGGTGAGCGAGAGGGTGCCGGCGATCGGCAGCCCGTCGAGCAGCAGAAAGGTGAAGAGCGTGGCGCCCGACTCGGCGAGCGCGGCGTAGCGGGCGGCGCGGCGCGGGTCGCCGGTGATGTCGCTGGCGAGGCCGTGCGGGTCGGCGCGCTGCTCGAGCTCGAGGTACATGGCCAAGAGGTCGCGGCCGGCGCGCGGGTCACAGGCGCTGATGATCTCGACCTCGCCGCTCGACAGCAGCGAGCGGGTGCGCCGGGCCAGCGGAGCCGCCCAGCCCTGCAGCCCGTAGAACCAGGCGTCGAGGTCGTGGCCGAGCTGCACGGTGGCGCGCAGCGGGCCGGCGAGGCAGTCGATGCCGTGGCGAAAGCTCTCGAGCTCGGGGATGACACGAGCGACCGGGCCGCCGGTCGGCACCGCGCCGAGCTCGAGCAGGCTGAACGGCTCGTTCGCGATGACGAACTCGAGCATCGCGCGGCTGGTGTGGTCGCACACCCGGCCGTGCAGCGGCGAGGCGCGGCTCAGCTTCACCGCATCGAGGCCGATGGGCCGCTCGATGCTGCGCTTGAGGGGCAGCAGCCCGTGGCAGTGCGACTGCTCGAAGGCGGCCACCACCACCGGCTCGTCGTCGCCCATGAACGGCTGCAGACCCTCGGCGAGGTGCAGGTCCTCTTTCGGTAACTCAGACAGCTGGCGAATGACTTCGACACGCACGGGAACACCCCTCTTGAATGAGAGGTAATCGAGGCCGATCACCGACGCTGTGCGCGCTGCGCATGTCACGGGGCGGCGACATGCCGATGCGTGAGCGCGTACGCACCGCGCGACAATTTCCGGGGGCTCCTGTCAGCGGGGCGTGAGCCGCTCCCTCCCCTTCGCCCTGGTCGTTCTCTGCAGTGCCTGCCTTGATTTGTCGGAGGCGGGTCGGACCTTCTCCGATGATCCGCGCGGAGGAGGCGCCGCCGGCGGCAGCCAGGCCTCTGCCGGAGGCGCGGAGATGCCGCTGGCGGGAGGCAGCGAAGCGGGCAACGCAGGCGGTGGCGCAACAGCGGGCGGCGCGACGGCAGGCGGAGCCACTGCGGGCGGAGCGACCGCGGGTGGCGCGAGCGCAGGCGGCGGCGGAGCGCTGTGGAGCGACCCGTCGCTGTCGGCGCTCAGCGTGACTCCCGGGGCGCTGAGCTTCGCTCCGGCGACCACGATGTACGCGGTCACGGTGCCGCGCGGCACTTCGCAGGTGGTGCTCACTCCGAGCGCGGTGCTCGGCGCGCGGGTGTCGCTGAAGGTGAACGGCACGGCATCGGGGGTCGGCGTGGCGGTCGCGGTGCCGCTGGGCGGAGCGGTGAGCACCATCACCCTGGTGGTGACGGCCGAGTCGGGCGCGACGCGCACGTACACGGTGGTGGTGAGCGTGGGGCTGAACCAGCAGGCGCTGCTCAAGGCGGCGGCGCCGGCGGCGGGAGCGCGCTTCGGCTTCGTGCTCGCCCTGTCGTCCGACGGCAACACCCTCGCGGTCGGTGCGCCCGGCGACTCCGGCGGGGGCGCGGTCTACGTGTTCGCGCGCAGCGGTGGAGCCTGGGTGCAGCAGGCGCGGCTGACCGGGGCGTACACCGAAGCCGGTGACAGCTTCGGAGCGGCGGTGGCGTTGAGCGCCGATGGCTCGACGCTGGCGACGAGTGCGCCCCATGAGTCCAGCAGCGCGACGGGGGTCAACGGCAACGAGAACAACAACTCGGCTGCGAGCGCCGGCGCGGTCTACGTCTTCACCCGCAGTGGCAGCACGTGGGCGCGGCAGGCCTTCTTGAAGGCGTCGAACGCCGAGGCCGACGACCAGTTCGGCTTCGAGGTGCGCTTGAGCGCCGACGGCAACCTGCTGGTGACCTCGGCCTACGGAGAAGACAGCGGCGGCGGGCAGAGCGGCAACGCCCAGAGCGACGCCGGCGCGGTCTACGCGTTCGTGCGCAACGGCAGCACGTGGAGCCAGAACGCGTACCTCAAGGCGCCAGTACCGCACGCCGACGACAGCTTCGGGTACGCGCTCGCGGTCGACCCGGCGGGCACGGTGCTGGCCGTCGGCGCGGTGGGCGATGACGGTGCAGCAGGGGCGGCCGGCGCGGTCTACGTCTTCCAGCGCACCGCGACGAGCTGGACGACGCCGTGGACGTTGCGCGCGACGAATGCGGGAGCTGGTGATGGCTTCGGCAGCTCGGTGGCCTTCGACGGCTCGGGCACGCTGCTGGCGATCGGCGCGGTGGGCGAAGCGAGCAACGCCCGAGGGGTCGATGGCGACATGGGAAACGAGTCGATGGAAGGGGCGGGTGCGGTCTACCTGTTCTCGCGCAGCGGCAGCGTCTGGTCGCAGCAGCACTACTTCAAGGCGTCGAACGCCGATGCGTCGGACCTGTTCGGTTCGGCGGTGGCGCTGAGCAGCGACGGCTCGGCCCTGCTGATCTCGGCGATGAACGAGGCGTCGGGCGGGCCCGGAGTCGACGCGAACGCGAGCGACAACTCGGCGGCCAAGGCGGGCGCGGCCTATCTCTTCGAACGCAGCGGCAGCACCTGGTCGCAGGCGAGCTACGTGAAGGCGTCGAACCCCGACGCGAACGACCAGCTCGGCGGCTGGTCGGTGGGCCTGAGCGCAGACGGCAAGACGCTGGCGCTCGGCGCGGTCGGAGAGGCGAGCGCGTCGGCCGCGAACCCGGCCGACAACTCGCTGGTCAAAGCGGGCGCGGTCTACGTCTTTGGAAGGTGAGGGCGCGATGAACCTGGCACTGATTCTGATGGTGAGCGTGGCGGCGGCTTCGGATGCGAAGCGTGGGCGCGAGGCGGTGAAGGCGGGGAGGTACTCGGAAGGGTGCACGCTGCTCGAGCGCGCGCGGGTGCAGGACCCGTCGCTGCAGGCGCTGCTGCAGGTGGCCGACTGCTTCGAGCGGGCGGGGCGGCCGGTGAAGGCGTACGCGCTGTACGACGAGGCCTGGGCGTGGACGGAAGAGCGGCAAGACGGCGTGCGCGGAGAGCTGGTGAAGGCGCGGCTCGCGGCGCTGGAAGAGAAGCTGTCGTTTCTGTCTCTGTCGTCGGTGGGGCACGAGACGGGGCTGAGCGTGCGGGCGGGAGAGGTCGAGCTGCCGCTCGGGCGTGACCGCCTGGTGCCGGTGCAGGAGGGGCTGGTCGAGCTGACGGTGTCGGCTCCGGGGTTCGTGCCGTGGCACGCGAGCGTCGAAGTCGGCGCGCGGAGAAAGCTGCCGGTGCTGGTGCCGCCGCTGACGCCGAGCGTGGTCGACGTGCCTCCTCCTCCGCCGCCGATGGCTCCGCCGTTGGTGGTCGAGCGGCAGGTTTCGCCTTCGAGGAAGCTGCCGATCGCGCTGATGACGGGGTCGACGATGGTGTTCATCGCGGGGCTCACCGGTCTGTGGTGGAGCTTCACGACGTTCAACGCGCTTCAGCAGCAGCAGGTCGGGGGAGGGAAGTACGGGTCTCCGACGGTGAGCCGAGGGGATTTGGCGACGATGCGGACGGTGTACCCGGCGTCTTGGGTGCTGGCCGGGGTCGGCGTGGTAGGCATCGTGACGAATCTGATCTGGTTGGCGCTGCCGCGACCGACGAGCACCCAGCTGTCGGTGACGCCCGGCATCGGCGGGGCCGCTGTCAGCGGCACGTGGTGAGGCGTCAGGCGGAGAGCACGCGGACGCTGCGGAAATGACGGGTCAGGCGACTCAGGTCGTCGATATCGGACGTGTAGACGAGGTCGCCTCGCCGAGCAGCCGATGCCATGACGAGCGCGTCGGCGGTCGTCGCTCCCACAATCTTCGCCTGCGCTTCTCCGGCCATCTTGGCGAGCTTCGCGTCCATCGGCTCGACGTCGCAGGCTCGGAGGATCTTGTCGGCGAAGTCAGTGCGTTCGCGCCACCATTCGGCCAGCACGATGACCGGAATCGTGATGTTCAGCCCACGCTGCGTCGCCAGCACGAAGACCTGCGACATGCGTTGGTGCCGTCGCTCGAGCGCAACGAGCGCTCCGGTATCGAGGGTCAGCCCTTCCACTCGCGCTCGATCTCTTTAATGCGCGCAGGCGTCAGCTTGGCCATCTCGCCCATCTCTTCGATGAGCTGCTTCCGCGCCGCGAGCTGTCGCAGCAGGCGCGTCGCCTCGGCCAAGAGCCCCGAGACCGTCTTGCGCTGCTGCCGCGCTCGCTTCTGAAGCCAAGCGACCTCGTCGGCCTCGAGCGATACGCTGATCTTTCGAACCGCCATGACGGCATGCTACCAACGGTATGACCGGTGTGTCGATGCTGCCCGGAACCAGAGCGGCGCGCTCGCGAACGACCGCAGCCTCCGGAGTCTCTTCTTGTCCTGGCTCGAGGGCGTCTCACCGGAACCGCGAGTATGATGCCGCCTCGGGGGTGGTCATGCGGCAATGGCGTTCGGTTCTCGTCGCGATTGCGGTCGGTATCGGACTCGCGGTTTCCGGGCAGAGCGCGTTTCCCGTCGGCGCGGCCTGGGCTCAGCGCGTCGAGACGCAGGTCGCGTTCAACACGAACACACTCAAGTTCCACGGCCTCAGCTGCCGCTGGGCGCACAAGTGCACGAAGAACTGCGTCGTCATTCCGCTGAACGATGCCGTCAAACGCGGCGGCGTGCCGTGCAAGGTGTGCGGCGGCCGCTGAATTCCCTCACTGCGCTGAAGCGTAGTGCGCCGCCACGCTGCAGGCGGGCAGGGCGTGCTCGTACAGCGCGACCTCGTCGAGTGAGCCGATGATGCCGTTGCTCGAGCCGCAGCCGATGCAGTTGCCGATGAACCATGGCACTTCGCTCGCGGCGAGCGCCTTGTCGGTGTCGTTCAGCCCCGTCACCTTCCCGTCGACGTAAGACGCCAGCGTCTTCCCGTCGTAGGTGAACACCACGTGGTGCCACTCGTTCAGGCTCAGCTCCGGCCCGTTCACCACCGATCCGTTGACCCCACCCGCGATGCCACGGCGCTCGATGCCCACGCTCGGCCCCTGCAGCCCGCCGAGCAGCACCACCCAGCCTTCGCGGCTCTGCGCCCAGTTCTCGTGGTCCACCCCGAAGCCGAAGCCCTGCTTCTCCGTCTGCTGCACCCACAGCTCGATGCTGAACGGCTGCTGCCCCGCGAAGTCGAAGCCCTTCGGCATGCTCACCCCCACGCCCGTGTCTCCGCTCAACGTGATGGCGGCGTTCGTGTCGTGCTTCAGCGCTCCTGGGGCTCCGTACGTGATGCCGGCGCTCGAGAACGTGCCCTCGAAGTGCGCCGTCTCGTCTGCCGCCTTCGCGCCGCGCGCATCGGCGAACCGCAGGTACACGCCCGGCTCGTTCGCCAGCACCTCGCCGCGGTAGTCGTGGTTCGCCGTCTTGAAGCACGGCGTGAAGTCGTCGAAGTCGACGCACGCCGTCAGCGTCAGCGCCAGCAGCACCGCTCTCAAAACGTGCCCCCCACGCCCGCCGGACTCACCACCACCTCGTGCCCGCCGAACAGCCACCACCCGAACCCCGCCACGCTCGCCACTGCGCCGGCGATGATCAGCACCAGGCCCACTGTCTGCCGCGTCTTCGCCGCGTTCACTGCCGCTGCGTCGCAGTTCGGCGCGCACTGGCTCGTGACGAAGCCGTCGTGCTCCTTGCGCGCGAAGCCCATCAGCGTGGCTCCGCTCGCGACCAGGGCGACTCCGCCGGCGGTCACCAGCAGCGCTGAGAAGGGTCGCTCGGTCACCCGCGTCTCGGTCACGGGTGCTGGCGTCGGCTCTGCTGCGGGCGGCGGTGGTTCCACGACCGGCGCCGGGCATTTCTCCAGCTCTGCCACGTAGCCTTCCACCTTCGCTCGCTTCGGCGACTTCGGGTCTTCGCGCAGGTAGCTCTTGTACGACTGCAGCGCGAGCTCGCAGTGCCCGCCCCACAGCCGATACGCCTGCGCCACGTTGAACAGCAGCTCGGGCGCTCGGGTCAGCAGGTACGCCTGCTTGAACCGGTCGATCGCCTGCTCGTACTCCGCCACGTTGTAGTGCTTCAGCCCTTCTTCGTAGAGCGCGCCCGCACGCGCTTCGTTGCTCGGCGCCGCGGTGACGACGGTGATGGCCAGCGCCCAGAGCATTCGTGCGCGCCTACTACTTCTTGCCCTTCATGAACGAGGGTTCCAGGGTCGCGTCGTCGTCGGCCGGTGGCGTGGCCGGTCGTTTGCGCTTCGGCTTTGGGGTTGGTTTCGAGGGTCGGACAGCTTCCGGTTGCGGCTCTTCGATGGCGATTGGTGCGGGTTCTGGTGCTGGCTCGGGCCCCCTCACCCTCGTTCCCTCTCCCGCGAGGGGAGAGGGAGGCAATGGCCGGGGCCAGAGGGCGAAGGCGACTGCCGCGGCCAGCACTGGCACTGCGACCACGGGCGCCCAGCTTCGCTTCTTCTTCTTCGGCCCGCTCGGCGGCTCCAGCGCGTCGAGCAGCTCGGCCATCGAAGAGAAGCGCTCTCCCGGCTCCAGCAGCAGCCCTCGCCGCAGCACTTTGAGCACCCGCCCGTCGGGTATCGACTTCGGCAGGTGGAGCTCGCCGCTCACCACCGACGCCGTCAGCTCGGCCAGCGTGCGCCCTTGAACGGCCGCTCGCCGCACAGCGCCTCGTAGAACGACACGCAGAAGCTGAACTGGTCGGCCCGCGCGTCGACCCGCTGCGCGAACAGCTGCTCCGGCGCCATGTACGCCGGAGTCCCCGCCAGCACTCCGGTGCCCGTCAGCGTCGCCAGCGTCGCGCCCGCCTTCGCCGCCGCCACCGACGCTCCCCGCGCATCGCCCACGTTCAGCGGAGGCCGCGCCAGCCCGAAGTCGGTCACCCGCACCCGCCCGTCGCGCCCCACCATCACGTTCTCGGGCTTGAAGTCGCGGTGCACCAGCCCCACCTCGTGCGCCGCCTGCAGCCCGCGCCCCGCCTGCACGAACGCCTGCGTCACCTCTGTGGCGCTGCGCCCGCCGCGCAGCCACGCCCGCAGCGTCTCGCCCTCGACCAGCTCCATCGCCAGGTACACCTGCTCGCCCACCACGCCCACGTCGTGCACCGCCACCACGTTCGGGTGCTGCAGCTGCGCCATCGCCTGCGCCTCGCGCAAGAGCCGCGCCTTGCTCGCCGCCGGGTCGTCGAGCTCCGACCGCACCACCTTCAGCGCGATGCGCCGGTTCAGCCGCGGATCATGCGCCGCATAGACGACGCCCATGCCGCCCTGGCCCAACACCGCGTCCACCACGTACCGGTCGACCGTCGCTCCTGCAGCCAGCGCCGAGCTCGGCTTCTCTCCGCCCACCGTCGTCGCGTTCGCCTCGTGCAGAAAGCCCGCCGTGTCCGCCACCACGCGCCGGCAGTCGGCGCAGTCGTGCACGTGCGCCTCGGTGCTCGCCAGCTCGGCCCCGCTCAGCTCTCCGCGCGCGAACTGAAAGATGATCTCGTCGCTCGGGCAGCCGCGCATCGGGTGGTTGAGATATTCGGCCGAGCCTGCATCAAATGGAAGGCGTGACCGAGCTGGAGCTCGCGGCCGCCTGCGCCAACGGAGATCGCGCCGCCCTCTCCACCCTGCAGAAGACGTACCTGCCGCGCGCGCTCGAGTCGCTGCGCGTCACCGACACCGAGCGCGCCGAAGTCTCTGCCCTGGTGCTCGAGCGCCTGCTGGTGCGCGAAGGCGGCCAGCCCGCGCGCATCGCCCAGTTCACCGGCAAGGGCCCGCTCGTCGCCTGGCTGCGCATGATCGCCTCGCGCGTCGCCATCGACCTGAAGCGCAGGGCCGCGTTGCACACCGGCCTCGACGGCCGCGACGCCCCCGACCTTCGCGGCGCCGACGCCGAGCTCCAGCTGATTCGCGGGCGCCACGCCAGAGAGTTCGAGGCCGCGCTCACCGCCACGCTCACTGCGCTGCCCACCCGCGAGGGCAACGTGCTGCAGCTGCACTTTCTCGAGGGGCTCTCGGCCTCGGCCATCGGCGCCATGTACAAGGTGCACGGCCGCACCGTGCAAAGGTGGATTCTCGACGCCCGCACCCAGATCGTCGACGAGGTGCGCAAGCGGCTGAAGGTCAGCCTCGGCCTCTCTGACTCGCAGCTCGACAGCCTCGTCGGCGCCCTTCAGAGCCACCTCGACGTCAGCATTCGGCGCTTGCTGCCCGGCAAGGCCCCGTAGCGACACGCGGTTTCGACTTTCGGTGTCGCGGTCTGCGCGAGGCCCCGTCCTCTCATCGAAAGAGGGCCGAACGTGCGCACACATCTATTCCTGCTCGTTTTCCTCTGTGCCTGTGAGGGGCAGATCGCCACAGGCACGGGCCGCACCCTCGGCGGCACGGTCGACCCCACGCACCCGGGCGGCTCGACCGGCACCGGCGGCGGCAGCACCGGCCCCGGCGAAGCGCCGCTCACTCCTCCCACGCTCGACGCCGCCAGCGCCGCGCTGCGCCGGCTCTCTCCCGCGCAGTACCAGCAGTCGCTGCGCGACCTGCTCGACGCGCCCACGCTCACCCTCGACCTGCCCGAAGACAACGGCATCGCCATCTCGATGCTCACCGCCGAGAAGCTCAACAGCGGCGCCGAGGCCATCATCGCCACCCAGGCGCACCGCAAGCTCGTGCCCTGCGCCATCGCCACCGGAGACCCCGCCTGCGGCTTCGCCTTCATCGACGCGTTCGGCGCCAGGGCCTTTCGCCACCCGCTCGACGCCGACGAGCGCGCCTGGCTGCGCGGAGTCTTCACCCAGGCGCGCACCCAGCTCAGCTTCTCCGACAGCATCGACGTCGTCGCCGAGGTGGTGCTCCAGTCGGGTCACGTCTTCTACCTGAACGAGCAGGGCCACGACGTCGCCGGCCTGCCCGCAGGCCTCAAGGCCCTCACCGCCTACGAGCGCGCCTCGCGCCTCTCGTATTTCCTCTGGGGCACCATGCCCGACGACGCGCTGCTCGCCGCCGCCGCCGACGGCACGCTCGACACCGAGGCCGGCGTCTCGGCCCAGGCCCAGCGGCTGATGCAGAGCCCCCGCGCCAGCAGCACGTGGAAGCGCTTCGTCGACCAGTGGCTCGAGCTCGACGGCAACCCGGTCAGCGCCGCGCTCGAAGACGCGATTCGCAACTCGCCGAGAGACACGCCCGCGCTGCGCACCGGCATGCGCGCCGAGGTCGAGGCGCTGATGGACAAGGTGATGGGCGGCACCGGCTCGCTGCACGAGCTCTTCACCACCCGCGACGCGTACGTGAATGCCGACCTGGCGAAGGTCTACGGCGTCACGCCGCCCGCCTCGGGCTCGCAGTGGGTGACGCTCGACTCCACCCAGCGCGCCGGCCTCTTCACCCGCGGCGCCTTCCTGCTGCTCAACGCCACGCCGAACGCGCAGTCTCCGATTCGCCGCGGAGCGTGGACGGTGAAGCGCGCCTTCTGCACGCCGCTCGGCCCGCCGCCGCCCAACGCCAGCGACACTCCGATTCTCAGCGGCGCCACCCAGAGCCTGCGCGACTCGGTCGCCGCCGCCACCTCGTCGGCCAGCTGCTCGGGCTGCCACTCGGTCATCAACCCCGCCGGCTTCGGGCTGCAGAACTACGACCAGGTCGGCGCCTTCGCCACGGTCGAGACCGGCAAGAGCCCCGACGGCTCGGCGTACTCGCTGCCGCTCGACGTCTCGGGGCAGTTCGTGCACACCGACGTCAGCGAGCCGTTCGTCGGGCCCCTCGCCTTCAGCGAGAAGCTCGCGCAGAGCCGCAAGGTGCACGACTGCGTGGCGCGCCGCTGGTTCAGCTCGGCCTTCGCGCGCGAGCCCCAGCCGAGCGAGGCCACCTCGCTGGCCTGGGTGCAGGGCAACTTCGCCAAGAGCGACGACATGCGCGCGCTGATCGCCTCGATGGTCAGCACCCCCGCCTTTCTCTACGTGCGCGCCGCGCCCTGAACCCGACTGGAGCCCCACGATGACTGCTTCGAACCGACGCGTGTTCTTGAAGGGCCTCGGCACCCTCGCGCTGGGGCTGCCGCTGCTCGAGTACACCCACGGCGCCGCCTGGGCGCAGGGCCTGACCGCGGCGAAGCGCTTCATCGTGGTGTTCGAGCACGGCGGCACCATCAGCAACCAGGGCCGCAGCGGCGGCGGGCCCACCCGCGACTTCGGCTGGCGCTCCGACGGCAGCGACACCCTGCACGGGTGGGACGACTGGCGCCCGCTCTCGACCACCGAGGCGCTCACCCAGCTCGGGCCGATTCACGCGCCCTCGCTCGACCCGTTCAAGGCCAAGCTGCTCGTTCTCTCGGGCATCGACAACGTCACCTGCGTGAAGCAGGAGATGTACTGGGGCGGTCACGGCAGCTCGAACGCCAGCGTGCTCACCGCGAACCGCTACTACATGCCCGACCCCGACACGCACCTCGGCGAGGGGCCGTCGATCGACGAGGTGGTCGCGCAGCGCCTGGTGAAGACCCAGCCGGTGCCGTTCACCAGCGTGCACCTGCAGGTGCCGGGGCACCAGTACGGCTCTCCGTTCTTCAAGGCGGCGCGGCAGCGCGTCTCGAGCGAGAGCAAGCCCGACGTCGCCTTTCAGTCGCTGTTCGCCGGCGTGTCGACCAGCGGCCCCGACCCCGCGCTGGTGAAGGCGCGGCTGATGAAGAAGAGCGTGCTCGACGGCACCCTCGACGGGCTGGCGAAGCTGCGCACCAAGGTCTCGACCGCCGACCGCGCGGTCATCGACGCGCACCTCGAGCACGTGCGCGAGCTCGAGACCCGCCTCGGCGCGCTGCAGATGCCGGTCTCGTGCGCCAGGCCCACCGGCATCACCACCACCACCGCGAGCCAGAAGATCGGCGAGCTCATGGCCGACCTCATCGTCGCGGCGATGCGCTGCGGGCTCACCAACGTCGCCACGCTCGACATCGCCGACCTCATCACCAGCTGGCTGCCCACTCCGTACGGGCCGGTGGCCTACGACATCGGGCACTCGCTCGACCACGAGGCCGGAGAGATCGGCGCCAAGGGAGCCAAGAGCGCCAAGGCCGCCCAGTGGCGCGACGAGATGCAGATCAACCGCCGCTGGCGCATGAGCCTCGTCGCTCGCATCGTCGCCGGTCTCGACGCCACCCCCGAGGGCGGCAAGACCATGCTCGACAACAGCCTGCTGCTCGAGACCAGCGAGTTCTCGTGCGGCGTCGAGCACTCGGTGAAGAACCTGCCGACGCTGCTCGCCGGCAGCGCGGGCGGCTACTTCCGAACCGGCCGCCACCTCGACTTCAACGCCGCGCCCGCGGGCTCCGACTACCGCTCGAACAAGTCGAACCACAACCTGTTCACCTCGATTCTGCAGGCGTTCGGTCAGCCCGACGTGCACTTCGGCTCCGACGACGCCTGGTACAAGGGGCCGCTGCCGAATCTGACCTGAGTCGCCGTTTCGGGCATCATGGGTCGATGAACCGCGCCTGGCTTGTCGTGGGGCTGGCTGTTGCGTGCAGTGGACCCTCTGACACGATGGACGGTGGCAACGGTGGCGGTGCCGCAGGCGGCAGCGTCGCCGGTGGTGGAGGGAGCAGCGGCGGTGGCACCGGAGGCAGCACTGCTGGCGGCGGTGGCAGCAGCGGCGGTGTCGGTGGCGGCGGTGGTGGAGTCGATGCCGGCGCCGGGTGCCTCACGTCGACGCCGTTCGGCGCTCCGGTCGAGCTGACCGAGCTCGGTGAGCGGGCCAGCTCGGCGCGTTTGCCTGCCGACGGCAAGAGCATCTACTTCACCCGCAGCTTCGCCGACGGCGGGCCGATCGTGATCGAGATGGCCGCGCGCACCAACGCCACCGGGCCATTCGGCGCCTCGTCAATCGTCGCGCTCGCTGGCTTCTCGGCGGTCAATACGCTGACCGCGTCGGTGACCGGCGACGCGAGCCGCATCTATTTCCAGAGCAACCTGCCGGGCAACGTCGACCTGTTCGTGGCGACGCGCACCGGCAGCGGCTTCGGCACGCCCGCGGCCATTCCCGCCATCACCACCCCCAACGCCGAGCTCGGCGCCTACGTGATGCCCGACAACAGCGCGCTGTACTTCGGCGCTTCTCGCGACACCGATGGAGGCACCGACGGCGGGCCGCTCACCGTGCAGTTCTACCGCGCTCCCATCGTGGGCGGCGTCGTCGGCGCGGGCTCGCGACAAGAGGGCACCACCGCGTCGTCGGGCGTGGTGAGCCCCGACGAGCTGACGCTCTACTACGCCCAGTCGTCGCAGGTCTTCATGGCCTCCCGCGACGCCGGCACCGACCCGTGGGGCGCTCCGACGCTGCTGAGCCCGGTGAACATGCCCGGCAGCAGCGTGTCGCCGTCGTTCATCTCGGCCGACCAATGCACGCTCTACATGAGCGCGTTCACCACCGACGGTGGCTCCTCGCGCGTCTACCGCGCCACGCGCCCGCGCCCCTGAGCGGAGGCACGGCGAACGCCGTGCCGAAGTCGAGCAACTGTGTTCGTTTTTATGCGGGGACGGTGCTTTTCAGTCGCGGCATGGCGTTGAAGCCACCAGCAGCTTCCGCATGCGCCCAGCGCGACTGAGGTTTCCTGTGAGTGTTGAGTCGCTTGAGCGTGGGGTTTGTGCGGATCCGGACAAGGCCGCCATATAGAGGCGTGCGGCTCGGAGTGGTCCGGCGTCCATCGCGTGTCGGTTGAGGGGGCGACTCCGACCAGCGAAGCGATCTCCTTCCGGTTCAGCTTCCGGCTCGGGCGGCATGCTCACGAGCGTCAGCGCGGTCGTGGGGCCAACACCAGTGACCGAGTGGGGAGCTCTTCTTCTCGCGCCAGGCCGGCGTCTGTCGGATGCGCTTCTTCGTTGCTCGTCGATGTCGTCGATTCGCTGTCAGCCCGCATGTGCTTCGCAAGCTCTGCCGGACTTTGGCGTCGCGTGCTCGAGGCGATTCTTCTCGGCGTTCGCATGCGATGGGCTGTCGCCGACTGACCAACTCGACCAGCTCGCGTGTTCGGTCGTCTGGTACGTCCCTCATCGGGGTTTGATGGCTTCGCAATGCGCCAACACGCTGGCGTCAATTCGGTCGTCTCGCAGCTGTTATTCCTTTCGCAAAGTCCCGGCTGGCGCGGGTTAATCGACACCGAGGCAAGCCAGCAGCAACGAGCGCTGCCAACAGTTTGACCTCGTGCCCGCCGGTTGCCTCCATCAGCCTCTGGTCGCGTGCTGTCCCTCACAGAAAGCCGCACTTCTTCGATGCCGACCTCGTCATTCGCGAAGGTGCGGCACTCACCGGTTGGCCGAACCGACGTCCAGCTTCTGCTTCGAAACGTCGACTCCAATGTTCACCTCGCTCACGGTCGCTTTCCTTTCGCCTCCGCGACTGTGGATGCTTCATCCCTGCCCATGTTTGCGACATCCGAGCTCGTACTCGTCAACTGTTCGGGCTGCGAGAGAAGCGAATGGCACGGCGACCCTTGCTCGACTTCGGACTTCGTTGACCCACGGGTGCGCGGTCTGCCGTGCCACCAATCGCGGGGACTGGTGGCCGATAATGCCGCATCCTCGACATACAAACGGGTGCCGCCGCAGCTGGAACGCGAAGCGCCGCACACTCCGTGCTTCGAGCAGCAGAGCGTGTGCACCGGTACGATGGAGTATGTGCTGCTCAGCCTTCGTGTGGCGACGGCAGGGTTGACGAGCTCACCCTGACCGCTCTCGAAGGGAAGGCGGTTTCTGTGTAGCGCTTGCAGTACCTGATACTGCATTCGCTACTCAGTTCGCTCACCGGCGGCGAACCGCAGTCTCGGCAGACTCGATATAGATATTTCGTGCCCGGTATTCTCGACCGCTTCAAGAGCGTGTTCGGCGCGCTGACCACCGAGCGCACCGAGGCGCAGCGGCGGCTCGAGGTGATGCAGGAGCAGCTCAAGGCCCGCAACGGGCTCTTGGCGCCTGAGCAGGCGGCGGCGGTGCAAGAGCTGCTCGCCGGCGACGAAGCGCTGCAGGCCGAGGTGCTGGTCGAGTCTGCGGTGCAGATAAGTCACCGCTCGGTGCTCGACCGCAGCTTGTGGAGCTGGTCCTTCCTCCCCCGCCTCGCCAACCTGCTGCTCGCGCGCAAGCTGCCCCTCACCGCGGCCCAGGCCATCGCGCTGCTCGCCGAGGCCCGGCGGCCGTCGGTGATGGGTGAGCTCTCGCTCGCGCACCTGCTGCAGGGGCTCGAGCGCTTCGAGCAGCCCCTCGACCCGAAGGTGCTCGAAGCGGTGAAGGCGTTCGACGCCGCGGCCGAGAGCGCGCTGCGCACCAACGTCTACCGCAAGCTCGCCGGCCGCCTCGCCGCGCTGACCGGCAAGAGCGCTACCGCCAGCCTCGAGAGCGGCGGGCCCTTCAGCGCCAGAATCTTCGACGAGCTCGCGGCCCTGCCCGGCGAAGAGGCCGAGGCCTGGCGCGAGCTCTTCCAGCTCGGCTTCACCCTCACCGCCGCGCGCCCCAGCGCGAAGTGGGTGACGCAGGCGAAGGCCTTGGTGGCGAAGCTCGGCAAAGAAGCCTTCGCCGAGCGCGCGAGAGCGTGGCTGCAGCGCGGGCCGGTGCCCGGCGGAGACCGAGACGACCACTCGCCCGAGACCGACGTGCCGTTCATTCGCGCGCTCGTCTTCGCCGTCGGCGCGGCGCGCACCTCGGCGCTCGCCGCGGTGGTCGGCACCTTCGCGCTCGCCTGCTACCGCAAGATTCCCAGCCGCGGGCCGGTGTCGCAGGCCGGTGGCAACGCGTGCCTGTGGGCCCTCGGCGAGGTCGGCCTCGACGGCGTCGGCCAGCTCGGCATGCTGAAGATGCGCGTGAAGTACGCGGTGGCGCTGCGCCTCATCGACAAGGCGCTCACCGACGCCGCGGCTCGCGCCGGGCTGTCGACTGACGACCTCGAGGAGATTGGCGTGCCGACCTTCGACCTCGACGAGCGCTCGGTGGTCGAAGAGCAGGTGGGCGACGCCCGCGCCCGCATCGAGGTCGTCGACGGCCGCGACGTGAAGCTGAGCGTTCGGCCGGCCTCGGCGCTGAAGGGCACCCCCGAGCTCAAGGCCCTCAAGGCGCGGGTCAAAGACATCGACGCCATGCTCGCCGCGCAGCGGCTGCGGCTCGAGCGCACCTACGTGAGCGGGCGCAGCTGGCCGCTCGGCACCTGGCGCGCGCGGCTGCTCGAGCACCCGCTGCTGCAGGGCATGGCCCGGCGGCTGGTCTGGCAGGCCGACCGCGCCTTCACGTGGCAGGGCGCGGGCTTCGTCGACGCGGCGGGAGCGCCCGTCGAGCCGGCCTCAGAGGTGAAGCTGTGGCACCCCATCGACGGCGCGCCGTGGCCTTTGCAGCGGCCCGACGCTCCGTTCAAGCAGGTGGGCCGCGAGACCTTCACGCTGCCCGTGGGCGCGCGGCGCACCGCGCAGTTCTCCGGGCGCCGCGTCGCGCAGCACCGCTTCAACGCGCTGGCCCGCGAGCGCGGCTGGGTCTACCGCCTGCAGGGCGGCTTCGACTCGCAGAACGACGCGGTGCTCACCCTGCCGAAGTGGGGGCTGCGCGCGCAGCTCGAGGTGCTGCCCGCGCCCGGCACCTCGCTGAGCGACATGGGCATCTACCTGTACGTCGAGACCGGCGAGGTGGTGTTCGAGCTTCAGCGCGAGCCGCCGCCCCGCGTGCTCTCCGAGGTGCTGCGCGACGTGGCGCTGTTCGTCGAAGCTCAGTCGTAGGTGAGCTGCTCGAGCTGCTGCAGGCCGCGGCGCGACTTCGCCTCGGCGAGCGAGACGCGCCGTCCGCCCACCACGTTCAGCGCGCGCAGGTTCGCGCCGTGCCCGGGCGCCTGGAGCCACGCGAAGGCGAGCGGCCCCACGCCCGACGCCTCGCGCAGCGAGCGCATCACCGGGTGCGAGATGAGCTCGGCGACCGCGGGGCCGTCGACGCCCTTGAAGGCGACGTGCTCGAGCGTCGACCACGACGGGTCGCCCACCATCGCGCGGGTCAGGGCGCTCAGCTCGCAGCGCGCGAGAAACCCGCGCTCGAAGCGAAACGTGGCGATGCTCCGGGCGAAGGGGCCCAGCCACGAGCGGCCGTGCTCGAGCAGCAGCTCGACCTCGCGGCGCTCGGCGGCGATGGGGGTGCCGCGCGCGGCGCGGGCGAGCTGCAGCACGATGAGCTCTCCGCGCGGGTCGCCGCGCTCGATGAGCCAGTCGGCGTACGAGCGGCGGGCCGCGTCGTCGTCGGGGCGCTGGTAGATGAGCTGCAGCAGTGAGTCGCTCGACGACGGCATCGCGCCGCGGGCATAGCGCGCCGCTCAGCGCGCGTCGAAGCGATACGGCGTCGCCTGCGCCGAGGGCCGCTGGCCGAAGGTCTGCGCGAACGCCACCAGCCTCGGGTAGGGCGCCACCGGCAGGCTCTGGCGGAAGGTGAGGTGCTCGACCAGGCAGAACAGGGCCACCTCGAACAGGCTGAGGTCGCGCGGCGGCAGCGCGCGCAGCACGGCCTCGACGTGCGCGTCGAGCCACTGCAGCGCGCCTTCGAAGCCGGCCCGGCCCTTCGCGAAGTAGACGTTGTCGGCGGGCAGCTTCGCCACCATCGTGCCAATCACCCACTGCACCTGCGCCGCCATCGCGTGCCACAAGAGCTCGTGGGCGTTGCGTGCCTCGTCGTCTTCCTCCTGCTCGGGCCAGACGATGCGCCGGGGCCGGGTGCTCAGCCGGGCGAGCTTGCGGCAGATGTTCTCGCAGCCGAAGACCAGGCCGCTCTCGGTGCGCAGCGAGGGAAGCTTGAGCGCCGGGTTGCCCGCGAAGACCTGCGAGTCGCTCGAGGTGATGTCGTGCACCGCGACCAGCTCGTACGGCACGCCGAGCTCGTGCGCGAACATGGCGGCGACGCGGGTGAAGTGAGAGCTGCTGCGGCCGATGAGCTGGAGCATGGGCGGGGAAACTTCGACGCCCGCGCTGCCGCTGTCGAGGGCCGCCCGGTGCTTCGGCGCTAGACCAAGGCGCGCGGCGCGCCGGCCGCCGGAGGCAGCCGCACCGACATGGTGGTGCCGCGGCCGAGCTCGCTGACCAGGTCGATGGTGCCGCCGTGCTGGCGAATGATCTCCCAGCTGATGCTCAGCCCCAGGCCGGTGCCTTTGCCGACCGGCTTGGTGGTGAAGAACGGCTCGAAGATGCGGTCGCGAAGCTCGGGCGCGATGCCGCTGCCGGTGTCTTCGACCTGAATCGACACCTCGCCGCCGCTGCGGGCGGTGCGCAGGGTGAGCGAGCCTCCGTGCTCCATCGCGTCGATGGCGTTGTTGGCGAGGTTCAAGACCACCTGCTCGAGCTGCATGCGGCTGCCGGTGTACGCCAGCACTTCGACGGCGAGCTCGGTGTGCAGCGTCACGCCTTGCACCTTGGCGCGGGGCTCGACCAGGGCGGCCACGCTGCGCAGCGCGACGTTCAGGTCGAACTCTTCGATGGTGCGCTTCTGGGCGCGCGAGAAGGTGAGCAGCTCGCCCACCAGGTCGCGGCAGCGAAAAGACTCTCGCACGATAGAGGTGAGCGGCAGCGCGAGGTCGGGGCGGTCGTCGAGCCGCCGCTGCAGGCCCTGGGCGAAGCCGAGAATCACCGCCAGCGGGTTGTTGAGCTCGTGCGCGACCCCGGCCGCGAGCTGGCCGACCGCGGCGAGCTTGTCAGATTGGGCGAGGCGGTCTTTCGCCGCCTGCAGCTCCTTCAGGTTCTGCATCAGCCGCTGATCGGCCGCCTCTTTCGCCTGGCGGTCGAGGCGCTGGAAGTACCAGACCGCCGGAAGGGTGAGCAGCGCGTTGAGCGCGAACATCGTGCGCCCGTCGCCGGGAGAGATGTCGAACGCGATGACGTGGCCGGTGGCGTGGGCGACGAAGACCGCGGCGATGCCGAGCGCGAGCGCGAGCACGAACCGCTTCGTGATTCGAGGGCCGGTCAGGTAGCCGGCCATCATCAGGCCACCGATGGCCCCGGGGCTGACGGTGATGAAGAAGCCATCGCGAAAGAAGCCCGAGGCGATCTGCGCGCCGAGCACGGTGCCGCACAGAATCGTGCCCGCCAGCTCGGTGCGGCCGGTGCGCGCCGCGGCGATCGCCGCGAAGGTGGCGCCGAGCACCGAGACGCCCAGCACCAGCGAGACCGGCGAGGTGCTCTGCAGCGACGCGGCCCCCAGCGCGATGAGCGACGAAATCAGGGCGAACACCGCGATGCCCGTCACGATGCGATGCCGGCGAATCAGGTGGGGGTCGGCGTCGAGGCGTTGCACACCCGAGATGCGGTCGAGGTAGTCGAGAACCACGTCGGGCTGAAGAGCACGCGGTGTGCCCGCCCGATCGAGGTGGGATGACGAGCGCCGACAGGGGTCTGCTCCTACCGGCAGGTCAAACGACACCGGGTCGGTGCTCACCGCTTCTTCACCAGGAACAGCTGCTTCTGCGCCTGCACCAGGGTCATCAGCTTGCCGTCGGTGTCGACGAACACCTGCCACGAGAGCTCAGGGCAGGGCCAGACGGCGACCTCTCCGCCCGAGGCGCTCGGCACCATGCCGGCCGACTGAGGGTTGGGCACCGGCCGCAGCAGCCGCAGGCCGCTCGAGTCGCACGCTCCGCCCGCGTAGTCGGTGGGCGTGGCCGCCAGCACGTACCTGCCGCCGCCCTCGAGCTGCGGCGCGCGAATGAAGCCGCCGCCCGACTTGCGAACCTCGGGGTACACCGGGTTCATCACGCGGAAGAAGAGGGTGCTGTAGAAGCCGCCGCTGGTGACGAAGGTCATCTTGCCGTCGGGTGTCTGGGTGATGTTCACGCCGTCGACCTCGCCTTCGATTTCCTGATCCGAGCGCTCGGTCGCGCCCCACGCGGTCTGCCCGGCGTTCGCGAACGCGAACTCGGGGTGCTCGAAGTACTGGTAGAGCGGGAAGCCGCTGTTGCGGCCCACCGTCCACTGCGCGACCAGCGTGCCGCCCACCGACGCCACCTGCGAGGTGTTGCCGCCGGTGCCGAAGCCGGTCGGCGCGGGCAGGGTCTTGTCGACCGACCACGGCGAGCCGGGCCGCACCCGCATGAAGCCGCCGTCGGGGGCCTGGGCCCAGGCGAAGAAGCCGGTGCCGTCGGTGCCCGCCCCGAGCGCGCTGCGCGCGGTGACTCCGGTGGGCGAGAGGCTGGGCAGACCCGCGGCCCAGGTGAGCCGGTGCAGTGTGCCCATGGTCGGCCCGCCGTCAGGAGCCGTCGCGCTCACCAGCGCGATGCCCTCGGGCTGCGTGCCGCTGCCGGGCACCAGCGAGAGCGTGATGACCGCCGCGCTCGGCACGCTGAGGTGAAAGAGCTGCGGGCCGGTGCTGTTGTGAATCATCACTCCCCAGCCGCCATAGACGAGCGGCGGGTCGGGGTAGCGAATGGTGCCCACCACCGTGCCGGCCGCGGCCAGGTAGGTCGAGGGAAACGGGGTGTAGTCGTCTTGCGCCTGGTTGATGGCGCGCCCGGGCACCCAGCTGGGCAGGAACGTGCCGGCATCGGCGACGCCGCCGGCGTTTCTCACCAGCACCGTGCCCTCGGCGGGGAAGGGGTAGCGAAAGCTGACCGTGTCGTTCTGCCAGAGCTCTCCGGCGTCGGCCTGCAGCGCCGACGAATTCACCGTCAGGGTGCCGATGGGGCTCGCCAGCATCACCGCGCCCGCGTCGGTGAAGTTCGAGCCGCGCAGGGTGAGCAGGGTGCCGTAGGCGCCGGTCACCGGCATCAGGGGAGTGCTCACCTGCGGAGGAGGCACGCTCGGGTTCCCCCCCGCGCTGCCGCCCGCCGAGCCGATGCCGCCCGCGGTGTTGCCACCGCCGGTGCCGCTGCTCCCGCCGCCCGCGGTCGAGCCGCCGCCGGCAGTGCCACCTCCGGCCGTGCCGCCGCCGGTGCCGAAGCCGCCGCCCGTCGCGAAGCCGCCGCCCGTCGCGAAGCCGCCGCCGGTGCCGAAGCCGCCGCCGGTGCCGGTGCTCGAGCCGCCGCCCGAGCCGGCGTCATCTTCCTTCGAGAAATCGCAGCAGCACGCAGACAGCACCAGGGCTGTGAACAGCACCGGCAGCAGCAGTCTCGGCATGTGGTGGCTCCCTACGACATCAGACACCAGGCCGAGACGGGGTGGATCTTTCGGCCCCCTCAATTCGGGAGCACCGCGCGCACCTGTTCCCACAGCAGGCTCTTCATCTCGGGAGCGAGGGTGTGCCCCACGCCGGGAAACTCGCGCAGCGCGGCGGCGGCGGGTGGCGTCTCTCCACGCGGGCAGGGTGGTTTCTCGAGGAACCAGGCGGGGGCCCGCGGCGCGAGTCAACGCAGCGAAATCACGCGGCCGAGCGGCGGGCGAACGGCGGGCTCGGCCTTTGCTCTGGCTGCCGCCAGTCACCCTCACCCTGGAGCCCTCGCCATGGCACGTTCGTTCGTCACCCTCTGCCTGCTCACCGTCGCGTTCGCCAGCTGTGCCCCGGAAGACTTCGACGGTGACGACATCGTCAGCGTCGACGAGGCCGGCCTCACCGTCAGCGGGCAGGTCTCGTCGAACGGCAAGGCGTGGGTCACCCAGACCTTCGACGCCACGGCGGGCGACACCATCACCCTGACGCTCGACTGGCGCACCGCCTCGGCCGACCTGAACCTCTTCCTCTACGCGCCGAGCGGCGAGCTGGTGCAGGGCTCGAGCGGCGGCGGCCGCCCCGAGGTCGTCTCGACGCAGGCGAGCGCGACCGGCAAGTACAAGGTCGGCATCAAGTGCAAGAGCGGCTCGACGGCGTACACGCTGAAGATTGCGGTCGACACCGCGAACCCGCAGCCGCCTCCGCCGGTGCCGGGCAAGAAGGCGCTGCTGGGCATGTCGGCGCCGGGGAACCTGTGGGACGCGCGGGTGAAAGAGGTCGGCCCCGGTCTTCAGGCGCGCCGCATCTTCTACGGTGACTTCGGCGCGGGGCTCTCGCTGACCCAGCGCGCGTGCGCCGACGGCATGTACCCCATCATCTCGTTCAAGACCGGCGGCTACTCGTGGGCGCAGGTGGCCGCGGGCGCGGCCGACGCCGACCTGCGCGCGCTGGCGAGCCGCCTCGCCGGGCTGCACTGCAAGCTGTTCGTGGCCATTCACCACGAGCCCGCGAAAGACGGCGCCGCGGCCGACTGGGCGGCGATGCAGGAGCACGCGCTGCCGCTGCTCAAGGCCAACACCGACATCTCGGTGGGCGTCATCGGCAACGGCTGGTGGTGGTCGGCCACCGCGCAGGGCTACACCGACGCCGAGATTGCCCAGTACATCACCCCGCGGGTGAAGGCGGTCTCCGACGTCATCGCTTCCGACACGTACCAGACCTCGGTCGACGGCGAAGAGTCGGCGCCCAAGATGATTCGCATGGGCGAGTGGGCCCGCCGCACCGGTGGAGTGAAGGCGCTGGGCGTCGGTGAGTTCAACGGCCCGACTGCCATCGGCATCACCCACGCCACGCAGGCGCTCGCCAACGACCCGCTGTTCGCCGGCCCGGCACCCCCCCCGGGGGCCCCCGCGGGCGCGCGCCCCCCGGGCCTCGCCCCGCGCGCCGGCCGGGTGGCGCTCGGCGTGGGTCGCCTCGCCGCGCCCCGTGGCGGCCCGGCCCCCTCCCCCGCCGGCCTGCCGCGGGCCCGCGCCGCGGCCTCGTGGCGCCCGCCGCTGCGCGGCGCGCGTCGCCGGTCGGTCGCCGCTCCGGCGTGGGGCGTGCCGGTGAGTGGCACGCCGACGGTGGCGTCGCCGCGGGCTGGTCGGCCCGCCCGCCCCCGCCGGGGGGCCCCCCCCCCGGCGGGGGGGCCGACCGCCTCGAGCCCCCCCGCCCGCGTTTCGCCGGCGCGCGCCTGGCCGCCTGGCCGGGTGGTAGTCCGCGGCGCGCGCGGCGAGTCAGCGTGGCCGCGTTGAGGCGGCACGATCTTGACGCCGATGCCCCGGTCAGCGGCGCCGCCCGCGGACAGCCGCCGCAGCGGCGCTGCGCCCCAGCGCAGGCCGGCTGCCGCGGCGGGGCGCACGTTCTGGCGGTCGCCCTCGTGGCGAGCCCCCGCCGCAGGCCCCGCCCGACAGGCTCAGGCGGTGAACATCGAGCCGACCAGCGCAGGTTGAACGGGTGCCGCCGAACCTGGCCCGCCTGTGGCGGTGTGCCCGCGACAGCCGCATTGCGGGCCCCCCCGCCCGAGCTCGACGCCGCTGCCCACCGCCTCGATGAACGCGCTCTTGCGCGGCTGGTGCGCGAAGAGCACCAGCGAGCGCTCGGCGTCGCGGCCCTGCAGCGCGCGCTTCAGGTCCGACTCGGGGTTTTCTCCGCCGCCGGTCGGGCCGCTGAAGTCGTCGACGCCGGCGAGGTCGAAAGAAGCGGCGTCTCCGATGCTGACCCGCTCGTTGCGCAGCACGGTGATGCCGAGGCGGCGCAGCTCGGCCGACCACTCGTCGGCGCCCGAGTAGTACTCGTGGTTGCCGGTGACGAAGTAGGTGCCGAAGCGCGAGGTCAGCCCGGCGAGGTGCTGCGTGGCGAAGCCCAGCTGCGCCACCGAGCCGTCGACCAGGTCGCCGGTGATGGCGACCAGGTCGGGCTTGAGCGCGTTCACCTGCTCGACCACCCGCCGCACCTCGCGCTCGCGAATGGTGGGGCCGACGTGCAGGTCTGAAATCTGCGCGATGGTGAAGCCCGAGAGCGCCTTGGGCAGGCGGGCGAGCTTCACCGGCACCTCGGAGAGCTCTGCCGGGCCGGTGGCGCTGCCCACCGCGAAGATGCCGGCGCCCGCAGTGGCGAGCGTGGCGCTGCCGGCGACCGTGCGGGCGAGGAAGAGGCGGCGCGAGGGGTCGACGCGCGCGAGGCGGTTGGCGATGCCGAGGGGTATGCGCAAGACCAGCAGCAGCGAGATGAGCATCAGCGCCAGGCCCAGCCAGGTGAAGACGCCGACCGCGACCACCTGGGCGGCGGGCGTGCGCATCAAGAGCAGCGAGAGGAAGCTCGCGGGCGCGATGAGGGCCAGCGCGATGAAGCCGATGGTGCCGGCGCGCCGGGCGCGCGGCGGCAGCTCGGGGTCTTTCACCAGAAACCGCCACAGCCCGTAGTGCATCGAGCCGACCAGACTGATGGCGAGAACGAGAATGAGAAGGCGGGTCATGGGCGCCCCGTCTCCTAACACCGCGCCGCGAAGACCGGCCGCCGCGTGAACACTTCTTAACGGCCGACCCTCTCAGGGTGAGCCCAGCTCGGGGTGAAAGCAGGCGCCGGTGACGTTGCGCTGCCGCACCAGCACCGGCTCGCCCTTCAGGGTCGCCAGCACCTCGACGCCGCCGCCGACCCGCTCGATGCGCGGCGCGCGAATGAAGACCAGCCTGCGCGTGCCGCTGTCGTCCATCGCCTCGAAGCTGTCGACCTGCCGCCCGTAGGCGTTGCGCTGCACGCTGACGTCGAGCCAGCCGTACCGCGCGCACAGAATCAGCCCCGCGCAGGTGGCGAGCACCGGCTTGCCGCTGCGCACGAACTGCTCGAGCGCCTGACGCAGCCCGCCCCGCTCGATGAGCCGCGCCTGCACCGTGCTCTCGCCGCCCGGCAGCACCAGCGCGTCGACCTGCCCGAGCTCAGCCGCGGTGCGCACCTCGACGCCCGCCGCGCCGAGGGCCGCCAGGTGCGCCCCGAACCCGCCCTGCAGCGCGAGCACGCCGGTGGTCACCAGCCGCGCTCCGCGAAGCGCTCGGTGCGCTCGAGCTTCGACAGCTCGAGGCCGCGCATCGGCCCCTTGAGGCCCGTGCTCACCGCGGCGAGCTTCGCCGGGTCCTTCCACCAGGTGGTGGCCTCGACCACGGCGCGCGCGCGCCGCGCCGGGTCTTCGGACAAGAAGATGCCGCTGCCCACGAACACCGCCTCGGCCCCCAGCGCCATGCAGAGCGCCGCGTCGGCCGGAGTGGCGATGCCGCCCGCGGCGAAGTTCGGCACCGGCAGGCGCCCGGTCTCGGCCACCGCGCACAGCAGCTCGTACGGCGCGCCCAGGCGCTTCGCGTCGCTCATGCGCTCTTCGGGCGACAGCTGCTGCACCCGCCGCAGCTCGGTGCGCAGCGCGCGCAGGTGCTTCACCGCCTCGACCACGTTGCCGGTGCCCGCCTCGCCCTTGGTGCGCAACAGCGACGCGCCTTCACCGATGCGCCGCAGCGCCTCGCCCAGGTCTTTGCACCCGCACACGAACGGCACCTTGAAGCCGCGCTTCTCGATGTGAAACGCGTCGTCGGCCGGGGTGAGCACCTCGCTCTCGTCGATGAAGTCGACCTCGAGCGCCTCGAGAATGCGCGCCTCGATGAAGTGCCCGATGCGGCACTTCGCCATCACCGGTATCGAGACCGCCTCTTGAATCGAGCGAATCATCTCGGGGTCCGAGGCCCTCGCCACGCCGCCCTCGACGCGAATCTGGGCGGGCACCCGCTCGAGCGCCATCACCGCGCACGCGCCGGCGTCTTCGGCGATGCGGGCCTGCTCGGCGTTCACCACGTCCATGATGACTCCGCCGCGCAGCATCTCGGCGAGGCCACGCTTGGTCACGTCGCTCATACGACCTCCAGCTGGGTCTTCGGTTTCACTTCGCGCCGGTCGACCGCCGCCAGCGCCCTGGCCAAACGCTTCGCGCCCTCGGCCAGGCGGCCCGGAGGCTCGACGCAGAAGCCGAGCCGCAGCCCCTGCCGCCCCGCCTCGGTCACGCCGCTCACCGTACCGGGGCCGACCAGCACGCCGTGCTTTTGGCCCTCGAGCCACACCGCCTCGGCGTCGGGGCCGTCGGGCAGCGGCAGCCACAGCGCCAGGCCGGTCTGCGGAGACGACCAGTGGTAGCGCGAGGGCAGCGCCTTCTTCAGCGCGGCGTCGAGCGCGTCGCGGCGCGCGCGGTAGCGGGGTATCGAGACCCGCAGGTGGGCGTCGAGGTAGCCGCGGTCGAGAAACTCGGCCAGCGCGTACTGCATCAGCGCCGAGGTCCCCAGGTCCATCGCGTGCTTGAGCAGCTCGAGCCGGTCTTTGAGCGAGCGCGGCGCGAGCAGGTAGCCGATGCGCAGCGCCGGGCTCAGCTTCTTGCTGTAGGTGCCGAGGTAGAGCACCTCGCCGTCGAGGGTGCGCAGCGCGGCGGGCGGCGCGCGGCCGTCGAGGTTCAGGTCAGACGCGTAGTCGTCTTCGATGAGCGGCACGCCGGCGCGGTGCGACCACTCGACCAGCTCTTCGCGCCGCGCCTGCGAGATGCGGCGGCCGGTGGGGTTCTGGCAGTTGGGCATCAGGTAGCAGCCCTTCGCTCCGCGCCCCAGGCGGTCGAGCGCCGCGAGGTTGGGGCCCTCGTCGTCGCACGGCACCGGCACCAGGCGCGCGCCCGCCGCGGCGAGCAGCCGAATCGCGCCGGGGTAGGTGGCCTCGTCGACCAGAAAGGTCTCGCCGCGCGAAATCAGCGCGCGGGCGAGCAGGTCGAGCGCCTGCTGGCTGCCGGTGGTGATGAGCAGGTCGTCGGGGGTGGCCGGCACGCCCTGGCGCGCCAGGTCGTGGGCGATGAGCTCTTTGAGCCGCTGAACGCCCGAGATGGGCGCGTAGCCCATCGCCTTCGAGCCGTAGTCTTCGATCGCCCGCTCGATGCAGCGGCGGAACAGCTCGTGCGGCAGCAGCTCGTCGGCCGGCTGCAGGCGGTTGAGCAGCACCGCGTCGGTCGAGGCCACCGGGTGGGCGAAGCGCTCGGCGCGGGTGAAGACGTCGTTGGTCACTGAGGGGCTCATCAAGGTCGACCACGGCATCGGGGCGCGCGGCGGCGGCGCCTTGGTGGGGCGCGGCGCGACGAGCGGGGCGGCCACGAAGGTGCCGCGGCCCACCGTCGACTCGACGAAGCCCGCGGCGGCGAGCTCTTCGTAGGCGCGCACCACGGTGTTGCGGTGGGTCTCGAGGCCCTTGGCCAGCGCGCGGGTCGGCGGCAGGCGAAAACCCTTCGGGAAGGTGCCGTCGTGAATGCGGGCCACCACCGCGTCGAAGAGCTGGCGGTAGAGCGGCAGGCGCGAGGTCGCAGAGAGGCGAAGGCCGAGCGATTGGTCCCGATTGGTCTGCATGGCCGGTCATGTTGCGCGCGGGCTCGACCATCTTCCAGGGCCAACGCGACGTCGTGGTCTGTTCCAAATGGACCAAGGTCTAAAGTAATAGGGAGCCAAGCGCCAGGCTCGCGCTGAGCGGCTGACCGCTTTTCGGGCACGGGCACGCAGTCGTGAACGTCCGACGAGGGACGTGATCGTCAGACGGTGAGGCGTGCCCGTGCCCGGCTGTCGAGGTGTTGCTCCGCTCAGGGGCGGGCTCTGGTGCGATGTGCGACAGCGCGCGAAGGCGTCATGTCGTACAGCCGCGCAGACCCGGCGCAAGCTCAGCGGCTTCACCGGGTCAGCACTCACCCAGCGGGCCGCCGTCACCCGCCTGACGGGGTGCTTTCACCCCCAGCCACGAAATTGGCGGGCGCGTCTCGGGGGCTTGGGTTTTCGACCGGGGCACATCGCTTGCTCAATGCCCAGCCGTCATGAGCGACGCTGCCCCTGCTGCCGATGCTTCGAAAGAACCGACCCCCGCCGAGATGGCGCTGGTGCAGCCCCCCGCCAAGGGAAAGCTGCTGCCGGTGCTGGTGGGCGTCAACACGTTGATGATGGCCGGAGTGCTGGCGCTGGTGGTGCTGAAGATGGGCCACGGTGAGGCGGCGCCTGCTCCCGCGAAGCACGCCGCCGCCAAGGGCGAGAAGGCCGAGGGCGGCGAAGCTGCCGCCGAAGCCGAAGAGCCGGCGGAAGAAGAGCACGGCGGAGGCGAGGGCAAGGAGGGCGAGGCCAAGAAGTTCGGTGGCCCCACCGTCAAGCTCGACGACTTCGTGGTGCGCCTGCGCAACCCCGAGGCCGACCGCTTCGCGCGCGTCAGCTTCGAGGTCGAGGTGGGCAGCGACAAAGACAAAGAGCGCCTGATGGGCGCGATGGCCCGGGTGCGCGACGGCTTCATCGGCGAGCTCACCGACCACACCGTCGAAGAGCTGCGCGGCACCGATGGCCTCAACACCATGAAGGCCACGCTCACCAAGAAGCTCAAAGAGCTGGTGCCGCAGGCGCGCATTCGCGGCCTCTACGTCACCGACTTCATCGTGCAGTGAGCGGCTGACCCAGACCCCGACCGAAAGCCCACCCATGCCCGAGACTCTCAACAGCGAAGAAGTGAACGCGCTGATGAGCGCGATCGAAGACGGCCGGGTCGAGAGCCAGGCCGAGCGCCAGCCTCAAATCGTCCCCTACGACCTCACCAGCCAGGACCGCGTCATTCGCGGCCAGATGCCGACCCTCGACGCGATTCACGAGTCGCTGGCCTCGAGCTTCAGCACCGGCCTGTCGGGCCGCACCCGCCTCTCGCTCGAGGTGAGCAGCTCGCCGGCCGCGCTGCTCAAGTTCGCCGACGTGCACGCGCTGCTCTCACCGCCCGCGCTGGTCGCCATTCTCGCGCTCGGCCCCGGCCATGGTCAGGCGATTCTGATTCTCGAGCCCGGGCTGGTCGACAGCCTGCTCGCCGCCGCGCTGGGCGACCGCAAGGTCAGCGTCGACGACGCGCCCCCCGCCGACCGCCGCGAGCTCACCGCCGTCGAGCGCGCGGTGCTCAAGCGCCTGCTCACCCTCTTCACCGAGGGCATGGAGAAGGCCTGGGCGCTGGTGCTGCCCTTCAAGCCCGAGGTGATTCGCTTCGAGACCGACCCGCGCCTGGCGTACATCGCGCCCGCCAACGAAGCGGCGATTCTGTCGGGCTTCGAAATCTCGGGTGCCTTCACCGGCCGCCTGCAGCTGGCGCTGCCGTACTCGGTGGTCGAGCCGGCCCGCAAGCAGCTGGTGGCCTCGCCCCGCATGGGCTCGATGACCGACGCGCGGTTCGCCAACAACCTCGCCAACGAGCTCAAGCAGTGCAAGGTCGAGCTGCGCGCAGTGCTGGGGCAGGCCGAGGTGCCGGTGCAGCGCATTCTCGAGCTCGAGGTGGGCGACGTGCTCACCCTCGACACCTCCGAGAGCTCGGCGCTCAGCGTCTTCGTCGAAGGCCGCCTCAAGCTCTCGGGTCGACCCACCGTTTCCTCAGGCGCGCTCGCGCTCGTCATCGAGCAGGGCGCCACCAACGAAGCTCCACGAAAGAAGGCGTCATGAACGAGAACGGAACTCCGGCTCCAGCGGCGGGCACGGCGGCGGGCAACGATCGGCGAATGGAGCTGCTCCTCGACGTGCCGCTCTCGGTCACCGTCGAGCTGGGCCGCACCCGCATGACGATTCAAGAGCTGCTCTCACTGGGGCCCGGCTCGGTGGTCGAGCTCGACAAGGTGGCCGGCGAGCCGCTCGACATCGTGGTGAACGACCGCCTGGTGGCGCGCGGCGAAGCGGTGGTGGTCAACGACAAGTTCGGCATTCGCATCACCGACATCGTCAGCAAGACCGAGCGCCTGGCGCGCCTGCGCTGAGAGGAAGAAGGGAATCATGAACGCGTTGCTTCTCGCGCTCGCACTGAGCGCTCAGCCGGGGTCTGCCTCGGCGGCCGACGAGGTGGTGCAGCGGGCCTTCGCGGCCCCGGCCGACGGCCACGCGGTCGAGGCTCCCTCGTCGTCGGGCTCGGGCGGCAGCCGCATGTTCGGCTGGGGCCTGGCGCTCATCGCCGTGGCCGCGGTCACCGCGATGGCGCTCAAGCGCAAGGCGCAGCGCCCCGAGGCCGGCTTCGCCGAAGTGGCGCAGAACCTGTCGGTGGGCCCCAAGCGGTCGTTGCTGGTGGTGAACTTCGGCGGCAAGCGCATGCTGGTGGGCTCGACCGACGCGGGCTTCAGCGTGCTGGCGGCCGAGCCGCTCACCGCGGTGAACGGCATGCCGGTGAGCGAGTTCGATGCCCTGCTCGAGAAGGCCGCCGCGCCCGGAGGTGTCTCGTGAGCCTGCCCGGCCTCGCCCTCTTCGCGGCCACCGCGGCCGATGCTGCCCCGCTGACCTTGAGCGTGGGTGGAGGCTCGGCGGCGGTGAAGCTGTTCTTGCTGCTCACCGCGCTGTCGTTCGCCACCGCGCTGCTGGTGAGCATCACCTCGTTCACCCGCATCATCGTGGTGCTGTCGTTCGCCCGCCAGGCGCTCGGCACGCCGCAGCTGCCGCCGAACCAGGTGATTCTGGCGCTGGCGCTGGCGATGAGCTTCTTCGTGATGGCGCCCACCGCGAGCGAGGTGAACAAGGTCGCGCTGACGCCGTACTTCGACGAGCAGATCACCGCCACCCAGGCCATCGACGCGGCCAGCGGCCCGGTGCGCGAGTTTCTGCTGCGCCAGACCCGGCCCGACGACCTGCGGCTGTTCTACGAGGCCTCGAGCCTGCCGCGCCCCAACCGGGCCGACGCGGTGCCGCTCACCGTCGCGATACCCGCCTTCATGGTCAGCGAGCTGACCACCGCGTTTCGCATGGGGCTCTCGATCTTCATTCCCATGCTGGTCATCGACCTGTTGGTCAGCACCGTGCTGATGGCGCTCGGCATGATGATGGTGCCGCCGAACCTCATCTCGCTGCCGCTGAAGGTCGGCATCTTCCTGCTCGCCGATGGCTGGCACCTGCTGGTCGGCTCGTTGATTCGGAGCTTCGCGTAATGGACACCCTGGTTCGTGATGGCGCCGAAGTGCTGGCCACCGTCGGCGCGCCTTTCATTCTCGCCCTGCTGGCCATCGGCACGGTGGTGGGCGTGCTTCAGGCGGCGACGCAGATCAACGACCCCGCGCTGGGCTCGGTGCCGCGGCTGCTGGTCGCGGTGGGCGTGGCGGTCTCGATGGGCGGCTGGGTCGCCGAGCGGCTCGCCGCGTTCTTGAGCGCCTCGATCGGCAACATCGCCAATGGCCCGTGAGGTGAGCACGAGATGAGCATCGCGCTGGGCACGCTGTACGCGTTCTTCCTGGTGGCGCTGCGCACCGCGGGGCTCGCCATCGCGGTGCCCACCTGGGGCAGCCGGCAGGTGCCGGTGCGGGTGCGGCTGGGCCTGGTGCTGGTGCTGGCGTTCGCGGTGTACCAGGGCGCGGGCGCACCGCAGGTCGAGGTGCCGGTCTCGCTGCCGACCCTCATCGGCGCGTCGCTCACCGAGACGCTGGTGGGGTTGTTCGGCGGGTTCGCGGCGCGCTTCACGCTGGAAGCGGCGGCCGCGGCGGGGAGCATGATCTCCATCGCCACCGGCCTCTCGTACGGCTCGCTCATCGACCCGCTCAACGGCGCCGAGTCGAACGCGCTGGGGCAGATTCTGCGCTTCGCCGCGCTGGCGTTCGCGGTCGAGGCCGGCCTGCACCGCGAGGCGCTCTTGTGGCTGCTCGAGTCGCTGCGCCACAACCCGGTGGGTGGCCCGCTGGCGGTAGATGACACCCTGCGCACCGCGCTCACCCAGTCGGCGTACTGCGCCGCGCTGGCGGTGCGGGTCGCGTTTCCCGTGCTCGCGCTGGTGGGTGCCAGCTACGTGGCGCTGGGTGCCATCGGGCGGGTGGTGCCGCAGCTGGGGCTGCAGAACCTCGGGTTCAGCATCGCGGTGCTGGTGGGTGGGGCGGCGGTCTACGCGCTCGCACCCGAGGCCGCGCACCGCATCGGCACGCTCGCTGCACAAGGCTTCGGCGTCAGATGAGCGACGACTCGGACCCGGAAGAAAAGACCGAAGCCGCAAGTGAACGGCGGCTTCAACAGCTCTCCGAAGACGGCAACATACCCATGGGCCGCGACGTGGCGGCGGTGGGCGCGTTCGGCGCCGGCATCGCCACGCTGGTGGCGGTCTCCGAGCGCATCGGCGGGCACCTGGTCGAGCGCATCACCTTCGCGGTGACCCTGCCGGGGCGGGCGCAGAGCTTCGACCAGTACCTGCCGCTGCTGGGGCTGGGCCTGGTCATCGTCGCCGCGGCCGCGCTGGGCGGAGCGATACCGCTCATCGTGCAGACCCGCGGGCGCGTGTGGTCGAACCTCGCGATTCCCGACCTGACCCGGCTGTGGAAGCTCGAGCGGCTGACCAAAATCTTCACCAAGCAGGGCCTCACCGAGCTGGGCGCGGCGGTGTTGAAGGTCGCCTTCTTCGCGGCGGTGTGCCGCAACGCGTTCTCGGAAATCTTCCCCAAGCTGGCCGAGCTCATCGACGCCCCGATGACCGAGCTGGTGTCGAGCTGGCTGCGCATTCTCTACCCCGCGACCTTCAAGCTGCTGGGCGGGGTGGCGGTGCTGGCGGCGGTCGACCTGGCCCTCGCGCGGTGGAAGTTCTCGAAGGACAGCAAGATGACGCGCGAAGAGGCGCGCCGCGAGCACCGCGAAGACGAAGGCGACCCGATGGTGAAGTCGCGGCGCAAGAAGAAGCAGCGCGAGCTCGCCAAGCACCGGGTCGCCATCGACGTGCCGCGCGCCGACGCGGTCATCGTCAACCCGACCCACATCGCCATCGCGGTGCGCTACCGCAAGGAAGAGGGCGGGGCGCCGCGCGTGCTCGCCAAGGGCAAGGGCGCGCTGGCCGAGGTGATTCGCGACATCGCGCGGTCGAACGGCATCGCCATCGTCCAAGACATTCCCCTCGCGCGGCTGCTGCACAAGCGGGTGCGGGTGGGCGGCTTCGTGCCCAAAGAGACGTTCAAGGCGGTGGCCACCGTGCTCGCGCACGTGTACCGCCTGCAGCAGCGCAAGTGAGCCGCCCGACGGAGACTGCGCGTAGTAGAACGACCGGGTGAGCCTGCCCAGAGGCGCCTCGCGCGCGTTTCTCGACGCGTTGACCCCGGCGCAGCGGCGCACGGCAAAGGCCGACCGCCTCGATGACCGGCTCGCCCGGGTGGTGGCGCAGGCGCGGCAGCGCTGGCCCGGGGTCGAGGTGCCGCTCGACGGCTACCTGGCGCACCTGGGCCGCAAGCTCGAGGGCGCCGACGTCGAGGCGGCGCTCGACAAGGTGAAGAGCGACGACCTCTACATCGCCTATGCGTGCAGCACGCAAGACGCGGCGGCGGTCGAGAAGCTCAGCGCGCGTGTCGAAGACGACTTGCTCAAGGCGCTGGCACCCTTTCGGCTCGACGCGGGGGCGCGCGACGAGGTGCTGCAGCGGCTGCGCGAGCGGTTGTTCGTCGGCCGCCCCAAGGCCCCGGCGCGCATCGTGGGCTTCGCGGGCAGCGGGCCCCTGGCGGGGTGGCTCTGCGCCGCCGCGGTGCGCATCGCCATCGACCTCACCAAAGAGACCAACACCCCGGTCAACAAGACCGACGACGACGAGGTGGCCGAGAAGCTCGAAGACCCCACCGACCTCGAGATGGTGGTCATCAAGCGCAAGTACCAGAGAGAGTTTCGCGCCGCGTTTCAGATCGCCTTTCGGGCGCTCTCGGCCGAAGAGCGCAACCTGATTCGCTTCAACTTCATCGACGGCCTGAACATCGAGCAGATCGGCGCGATGCAGCGGGTGCACCGCTCGACCATCGCCCGCCGCATCGCCAAGATTCGGCAAGAGCTGTTCGACGGCACCAGGCGGGCGCTGCGCGAAAAGTTCAAGCTCAGCTCGAGCGAGCTCAACAGTCTGCTGCGCCTGGTGAAGAGCGACTTCGACGTCAGCATTCACGAAGCGCTGCGCGAGCCGACGCGAAGCCGCTCACCCTGAGCTCAAGGCACCGGGTTGCCGTCGAGGTCGACGTGCTCGAGCGCGAGCGCACCGGCGACGCCCTTGAGCTGCGGCTCGATGGCCTTCCGGTCGCCCACCAGCACCACCACCAGCTCGCCCGGCCGGAACACCCGCTTCTGCACCTGCGCCAGCGCCTCACCCTGCGCGGCCTCGAGCTGGTCGGTGAGCCGGGCCAGCGCGTCGGTCGGCACGTCGAGCCCCAGCAGCTCGCCGTAGTAGTGGCCCGCCGAGCCCGACCCCAGGGCCTCGACGAAGTCCGACGTCACCAGGGCGCGGCCCTTGCTCGCCTCGGCGTCGGAGAGCGGCGTCACGATGCCGTTCAGCTCTTTGAGCAGCTCGGCCAGCGCGGGGCCGGTCACGTCCGACCGCACCTCGGTGCGCACCACGAACAGGCCGCCGCTGCGCACCGACGCCAGCTGCGAGAACGCGCCGTAGGTGTACCCGTGCGCCTCGCGCAGGTTCTGCACCAGCCGGCTGGTGAACGAGCCACCCAGCACGGTGTTGGCGACGATCGCCGCGCCGTACTCGGCCGCGCCGCGCGCCAGCCCCAGGTGCCCGAGCCGCACCGTGGTCTGCGGTGCGCCCGGCCGGTCGACCAGCAGCCACCGCGCCCTGGCGACCGGGGGAGCGGCCAGCTTCGGCGTCGCCGCCGCTCCGCTGAACCCCTTGAACGCCGCCTCGGCCTGCTTCGCCAGCAGCGCCGCGGTGGTCTGCCCGTCGGCGAACACCGCCACCGTCTTGGGCCCGTAGCGCTCGGACCAGAAGGCCTTGAGCTGCTCGGCGGTCATCGCCTCGAGCGAGGTCGCGGTGCCCAGCGGCGCGTGCGCGTAAGGCGAGCCCGCCAGCAGCACCGAGGTGAACAGGTCGTCGGCCGCGAAGCGCGGCTCGGCGCGGCGCTCGAGAATCTCGGCGAGGCGGTGCGCCTTCACCCGCGGCCACGCGGCGGCGTCGAGCCGGGGCCGGGCGACCATGTCGGCGAGCAGGCTCAAGGCGCGCTCGGCGTGCTTCGCCAGCACGCTCAGCGACAGGGTGGTGAACGAGCGGGTGGTGCGGACCTCGAGCTCTCCGCCCAGCGCGTCGATGGCGGCGAGCAGCTCGGGGCCGCTCAGGGCGCCGGCGCCTCCCTCTTCCATCAGCAGCGAGACCGCGGCGGCGAGGCCGGGCTGCGCGGGAGGGTCGAGCTCTGACCCGGCCTGAATCACCACGGTCAGGTTCACCAGCGGCAGGTCGGCGCGCGGCACCACCGCGACCCGAATGCCGCTGGCGGTCTTCGCTTCGTCGGGCACCGGCGCGCGCCACTTCGCCGCGGGAGAGGGCTTCGGTTGCGCCGCGACCGCAGGCGGCGGAGCGACGGTCAGCACCAGCGCGAGCAGCTCAGCGACCACGGGCGGGCTCCTTGGTCTTCTTCGGTTCGGGGTTGAGGGTGACGGTGAGCCGCGGCTGCTGCAGCACGCTGCGCACCGCCTCTTGCAGGTCGCTGGGGTCGAGCGCGTCGAAGCGCGCCAGGCCGCTGCGCTCGAGCTGGCCGGGGTCTCCGAAGCGGGCCTCCATCTCGCTGAGCAGGTCGGCGACCCTCAGGCTCGACTGCAGCGCCTTGAGCAGGTGGGTCTGCAGCGCGGTGCGCGCGCGCTCGGTCTCGGCGGCGGTGATGGGCCGGTCGGTGGTGAGCGCCTTGAGCTCGGCGTCGATGGCGGCGACGAGCTCGGGGCCGGTGTGGCCGGGCTGCGCGGTGGCGGTAATCTGCAGCGTGCCGTCCAACGTCTCTCCCTGCTGCTCGACGCTGACGTCCGAGGCGAGCTGCGACTCGAGCACCAGCGCGCGATAGAGGCGCGACGACTTGCCCTCGCCGAGCACCGTGGCGAGCAGCTCGCACTCGGCGTCGAGCGGCGCATAAGCGCGAGCCGAGCGCCACACCAACGTCACCTGCGGCAGCTCGACGCGGTCGGTCTCGGTCACCTCGAGGTTCTTGGCCAGCGGCGGCAGCGGCGCGGCCCACACCGCTTGGGGGCGAGGGGCCCGCGTCATCCACCCGAAGTACTTCTCGACCAGGGCCCGGGCGGCCTTGGGCTCGAAGTCACCGGCGATGACCAGCGAGGCGTTCGAGGGCACGTACCAGGTGGCGAAGAAGCGCTTCACGTCGTCGACGCTGGCGGCGGTGAGGTCGGCGTGCGAGCCGATCACCGGGTGGTGGTACGGGTGGCCCGGCGGGTACATCTTGTCGGGGATGATCAGCTCGAGCTTCCCGTAGGGGCGGTTCTCGATCGACTGCCGGCGCTCGTTCTTCACCACCTCGCGCTGCAGGTCGACCTTGGCCCGGGTCATCGCGTCGGGCAGCGAGGCGAGGCGGTCGGCCTCGAGCCAGAGAAACGTCTCGAGCAGCTGCGAGGGGCCGCTCTCGAAGTAGTTGGTGCGGTCGAGGTCGGTGGTGGCGTTGTTCGAGCCGCCCTCGGCTTCCATGATCGCGTCGAACTTGCCGTTGGGCACGTTGGCGGTGCCCATGAACATCAGGTGCTCGAAGAGGTGCGCGAAGCCGGTGCGGCCCTTCGGCTCTTCCTTCGAGCCGACGCGGTACCAGAGCTCGACGGCGACGGTGGGCAGCCGGCGGTCGGGGTACAGAATCACCGTGAGGCCGTTCGACAGGTGGTACCGCTCGAAGGGAATCTGCAGGGTGGGCGGAGCCGCCAGCAGGGAAAGCGAGAGCAGGGTCAGCACGCGTCGCGGTATAGCGGTTCGGCGGGGGTCGAGCGCTGTCGACGCGGTGCGTCGAGAAGGTATGCCTTCGAGGTTGCTGATGTGATCCTTCTGCGGTGTTCGGTACTGGTGACGCCGCGCCGCGACCGCGTTACTTTTCGGTACGCATGACCCTGATGACCGCCTTGCTTGCAGTGAGTTGCTTGACCCTCTTCCACCTCGCACTCTCCAAGACCGCGCCGGTGCGCGTTCGAGCCGATCGCAACCGTCGCGATCGCTGATTCACGCCTTACGCTCTACCGCGTCGACTCGAGTCGCAGGTCGTCGCGGCGCCGCACCTTGATGCTCACCCCGTGGCGCGGCCTCAGCGAGAGCTGAGGGTCGACCTCGAGGTGCTGGCCGCTGACGAGCTCGAGCTCGAAGCGCCGGGCGAGCATCGCGCCGATCACCTGCAGCTCCATGGTCGCGAACGTGTCTCCGAGGCACTTTCGCGGGCCACCGCCGAACGGGAAGCAGGCCATCGCGGGGCGGCCGGCCGAACGCCCTGGCAGAAAGCGGTCGGGGTCGAAGGTGCTCGGGTCGTCCCAGTAGCGCCGGTCGCGCCCGGTGATCGCCGAGCTCATGAACACGCTCTCGCCGGGGCCGATGCGGTAGCCACCCAGCCGGTCTGCCGCGAGCGCCCGCCGCCCGACGACGTAAGCGGAAGGGTAGAGCCGCAGCGTCTCTTCGAAGGTGCGGCGGGTGAGGTCGAGCCGGGGCAGGTCGGCGAGCGCGACGGCGGCGCGGCCGGCCAGCACCTCGCGCTTCAGTCGCCTGCCGGTGGGCCACGCTCGGGTTCTCGGCCATGAGCCAGACCCACCACGAGAGCGCGGGTGAAGTGGTGTGGTACCCGCCGAGCAGCACGGTGAGCACCTCGTCGCGCAGCTCGAGGTCGTTCAGGCCGGCGCCCGCGCTGTCGCACGCAGCCATGAACATGCCGAGCAGGTCTCCCGCGGCCTCGCCGCTCTTGCGCCGCGCGGTGATGATTCGGCCCAGCACCCGGTCGAGCGTGCGCCCGGCGCGGTCGAACCGCAGCTTGCCGGGCGTCGGCAGCCACGCGGGCGGCTGAAAGGGAACCCGGAACCGAAAGTCGGTGACGCGCAAGGCCGCCTCGAGCGCGCCGGCGAAGTCGGCCGTGTCCGTACCGAGGTCGTTCGAGAACAAGGCCTCGGTCGTGATGGCGAGCGTGAGCGCCGCGAGCTCGGGCTCGGCGTCGAAGGCTTTGCCGTCGTCGGCATGCTGCTCCCAGCGCTCGACCAGCGCCGCGGTGTGCCGCGACATCAGCGCGACGAAGGCGGCGATGCGTTCGCGGTGAAAGGCCGGCTGAGCGAGGGCCCGGCTGCGTCGCCAGTGGTCGCCGTCGCTGGTGAGCAGGCCGCGGCCGACCAGCGGCTCGAGGCGCTCGTACTGCCCGCTCTTGCGGTAGTTGGCGGCGTTGTCGTCGAGCACGTGCTTGATGAGGTCGGGCCGGTTGATGAAGAGCAGCGGCTCGCCGAGGTGCAGTCGCACCACGTCGCCGAGCGACGCGGCTCGGGTCAGCGTCGCCAGCAGGTCGCGGTTCGCCTCGAGGAGATTGCCGAGCAGGGGAAGGCCGGGCAGCCGGGGTGGAGTCGGCGCTGCCGCGGAGAGGGAAATGGTGGTCGGGGTCATGGCGGTGGTTACGAGCCATCGCGCGCCGCGGTGACTCGCTTTTCGCGGCAGGCCACGAAGACCCCGACAGGCGCGTGGTTTCACTGGGAGCGCCCCGCACGCCGGCGCACGCGAGAAGGGGTGCGGTTCGCCGCGCCTCAGCTTTGGGGCCCGCCCGCGCTGTAACCGCGGCGTGGAGACTTCGTATCGGGCGCATGCGAATGAACCGCTTCGTCGTGTCCGTCTCGGTTTCGCTCTTCACGCTCGCCGGGCTGTGGCTCTGCGGGGCGTTGTTGAGCAACGACTTCGTCGCCACCCAGGTGCTGCTGG
>JADJNS010000004.1 GCA_016714225.1 Archangiaceae bacterium | reverse complement strand
GTGAACAGCGCCGACAGCTCGGTGCCGGCGCGGCTGCGGGTGCAGGCTACGGCGGCCGAGGGCGTCGACGTGCTGGTGGCGACGGACCACGACGTGGTGACCGACGATGCGCCCTGGGTGCACGGGCTCGGCCTCGACGCGCAGCTGTCGACGCTGAGCGGCTGCGAGGTGTCGCCGTTCGACTACGGGCACCAGCAGGTGTACCCGGTGACCCGTACCGACTCGCCCAACGGCGGCGCGTTCGACTGGGCCGGCGGCGACGGCCCCACCCTGCGGCTCGATCAGCTCTACGCCGGCCTGCGCACCCAGTACCCCGCGGCGGTGCTGCAGCTGAACCACGCGCGCGGCACGCTGGGCTCGCTGACCCAGCTGAAAGCCGACACCGGCACCGGCGCAACCCACGCCGACCCGGCGCTGTTCCGCATGGCGGCCAACCCGGCGGCGACCCCGAACAACACCCGGCTAATGAGCGAAGACTTCGAGGCCTTCGAGGTGCAGAACGGCGCGCAGCCCTCGTACGCCCTGCTCAACGATTGGATGACATATCTCTCGCGCGGCAAGCTCAAGGCCGCCACCTCGGGCTCGGACACGCACGCGGTGAACCGCGAGACCGGCGGCTACGGGCGCACCTGGGTGAAGCTCGACACCTTCAGCGCGACGGGGCTGGCCGACGCGGTGCGCGCGCGGCACGTGGTGGGTGGCAACGGGCCGTTCATTCGCCTGACCGCGCGCAAGCTCGACCCGGGCGGCATGGCGGTGGGCGACCCGGTCGACGTGGGCGACACGCTCTCGGTGAGCCCCGGGGGTGGTGAGAAGGTCGAGCTGACGGTCGACGTGCAGGCCCCCGAGTGGATGAGCTTCGACACGCTCGAGCTCTACACCCACGCCAGCGGGCGCGAGGCAGTGAACGGGGTCGAGAACGCCGACTGGCCCCCGGCGCGGGTGCTGCAGACCCGCACGCTCGACCTGAGCAGCCTGCCGGTCGAGGCGGTGCCGATGCAGAACGGGCTGAACGTGCGGCGCATACACGTCACCGAGAAGTTCGCCGTCAGCCCGACCGGCGACACCTGGTACGTGGCGTTCGTGCGCGGCAGCAGCGCGGCGATGCCGCTCTTCCCCCTGGTGATCGACGGGGTGACGTGCACCGCCGCGGGCGCGTGCACCACCCCGCAGCAGCGGCCGTTCTCGTACACCAACGCGGTGCTGATCGACGGCGACGGCAGCGGCAAGTACGACGACTTTCCGCTCAAGGGCCAGGCGCTCTCGGCGCCGCCGAAACAGACCCGCCCGCCCTACCGGGTGCCCAGCGCCGAAGAGGTGCTGGCGCTGATCCGAAAGCTCGCAGCCCACGAGTGAAAGCGAAGCTGCTCCTCTGCGCGATCGTCCTGTTGCTCGGCGCAGGCGGCGGCGCCGTGTTCGGCCTGTGGTGGAGCAACACCACCGCCGAGTCGATCTGCGATCGCCTGGCCACCGAGTGCGGAGAGTCGGCGATGCCGATGCGCGACTGCCTCGAAGGCCGCCAACAAGATCTGCTCCGCTACGGCGTGGGCGCGCTGCGCAAGGTAAACACCTGCCTGGCCAAGGCCCCGCATGACTGCATGAGCGTGAGCGCGTGCCTGGGCGAGTCGGCACCGGAATAAAGAAGAACGAGCACACGAGCTCTCTCAAGAGCCACGCACCGCCAGAATGGCGGCATGCCCGCGCCCGCGCCCGCGCCCGCGCCCGCGGCATCCGGGAACGGTCTGTCGAAGCCCGAAGCCCGAAGCCCGAAGCCTCCTCCCAAGCCCACCCCACCTCACCGCACCGAGAACGCCCGTCGATAGGCGGTGGGCGTAGTTCCGACCACCCGTCCAAAATGCTCCCGCAGCACGGTGGCCGAGCCGAACCCGACCCCGGCAGCGACCCGCTCGACCGAGAGCGAGCTGGTCTCGAGCAGCTGCTGAGCCCTCCGCACCCGCTTCTCGTTGACCCACGCCGCAGGAGTCGCCCCGACGCCCTCGCGAAACCTCCGGCTCAAGGTCCGCGTGCTCATCGCGGCCTTGCGGGCGATCGCCTCGAGGTGAAGAGGCTCAGCCAGGTGCGCCTCGAGCCAGGCGAGCAGCGTACCGAGAGAAGAAGCCTCGTCGCCCGCAGGCTCAGGGCCCACCATGAACTGCGCCTGCCCGCCCGAGCGCTCGGGCGCCATGACCGCATCGCGCGCCACCGCCGCCGCGGCGACAGCGCCGAGATCGCGGCGAATGAGGTGCAGGCACAGATCCATACCGGCGGCAGCGCCGGCCGAGGTGAGCAAGCGCCCGTTGTCGACGTAGAGCACCGACGGGTCGACGGCGACGCGCGGGTGCCGGCGCGCGAGCTCGGCCGCGGCACGCCAGTGGGTGGTCGCGGTGAGCCCATCGAGCGCACCGGTCTGGGCCAGCAGAAACGCGCCGGTGCAGATCGACGCCACCCGCGCACCGCGCGCGATGGCCCGCCTCAACGCCCGCAGCTCTGGCGCCGGCAGGCTCCCGCCGATCTCCTCGACTCCGGGGACGATGATCGTCTCGGCCCGGGCCAGCGCCGACAGCCGCCAGCGGGTCGAGAGCGCGACCAGGCCCGCCTTCACCTCGGGCCGCGCCGAGCAGACCCGCACCCGGTAGGCCAGCGCGCCCGAAGCGTGCCGGGCGCGGCCGAACAGCTCACAGGGCGCGGCGAGGTCTCCCAGCACCACGCCATCGAAGGCCAGCACGGCGACCGGGTGCGGCCGGTTTGGCGAGATTCCTACGAACGATGTCTTTCGAGCCACTCGCCGAGCATGCCCCACCTTGGCCAGGCTCACCACCCCATGATCCCCTCCGACGTGATGGACTCGCTGGGCCCCGCGCTGGCGGCGGGTGTGTTCGTGCTGCTGGCCTCACGGGTGCGCGAGCCCCTGCGGCTGAGGCTGAACGCGGTGCTGGTGGCCGGGGCCGGCGGCGTCTACCTGAGCGGGGGCGGGCTGGGCGTGCTCGAGCTCGCCTACCCGGCCCTGCTGCTGCCGGTGGTGTACCGCGCGATGGTCTCGTACCGGTTCGTGGCGGTGGGGTGGCTGCTCCACTCGGCGTGGGACGTGGTGCACCACTTCTGGGGCCACCCCATCTGGCCGTTCATGCCCACGTCGTCATGGGGCTGCATGATCTTCGACGCGCTGATCGCCCTGTGGTTCCTCACCGTCACGCCTCCGAGCACCCTGAGCAGGGCGCGCAGCGCGAAGGCTGCCTCGAGCCCCCCCTCATGAACGACGGGCCGCCTAAGGCTCGCGGTAGACGATCACCCCACCGCCGATGGTGGGGTTGCCGCGCTGCTCGTAGTCGAGCGCGATGGTGAGCTTGCCCGGCTTGTGCGCCGCCATGCTGACCCAGCTGCCACCCTGATTGAGCGCGTGCACGGTCACACCGCCCGCCTCGAGCGGGTGGCACGGCTGCCCCCAGGTGCCACCCGGAGCGGTGCGGTACAGCTTCGGGCCACCGCACTGCTGCCCGACCGTGCCCGCGCGCGCGAAGTTCGCCACCACGTCGACCTTCGAGCCGTCGAAGACGATCGCCTGGTACCACTGGGTCGAGTCGAGCATGCCGACCGGCCCGTTGCGCGGCAGCGCCACCGGAGCCGACCAGTCGCTGGCGCCCTTCTCAGAGAACCACAGCTGCGCATCGGCCTCAGTGGCCGACAGCAGGTGAAAGGCGACCCGCGGGGTGCCGCCCTCGAGGGTCAGGCTCACCGACGGCGTCTTGGCGACCGCGTCGACCAGCACCGTGCTCGACGCGATGGTCTGGGTCGAGCCGGCGCTCACGTACGACAGCGTCACCGCGCCCGCGGTGTCGTCGCTGAAGAACGCGAACGCAGGCTCGCCGCTGGCGGTCAGCGCCATCGCGAACGGCCAGTCGCGCGCCTTGAGCGAGCCCTGCACCTCGTCGTCGGCGAACGCTCCCGAGCCGGTGCGCTGGCGGTGAATGATCTTCCCGCACGCGCCGGCGCCGCAGGTGGGGCGCGCGTCGTAGGCCAGGTGCAGCACGTCTCCGGCGTAGGCGATCACGGGGTTCGACAGCACGCTCGAGTCGCTCACCGCCGCGCTCACCGTCTCGAGCGAGAAGTGCGCGCCCTCGTCTTCCGAGTGGGCATACCGCACCACGCCGCTCTCGTTGAGGTACGCCACGCCGATCACCCCACTGCCAGGGTTGCGCGCCAGCGACACCGGGCGCCCCGGGTTGTTCACGTCGACACTGCCCACCACCTCGAGCGTGATCGGCGCCTGCCAGGCCCTGGCCACCCCGTCCCACCGGGTGAACACCAGCCGGTTGTCGGCCTGCACCCCGTCCGAGTTCGGGTCGACCACCAGCGCGGCGATCATCGGCTGCCCGTACTGATCGAGCGCCAGCGACGCCCCCACCCCGAAGCGCGCGCTCACCCCCGCATCGGCCGGGTACGGCAGCGCCACCGTCCACCCCGAGGGCGGGTCGTCTCCGCGCGGTCGGCCGGCGTCGACGCCCGCATCGGCGCCGGCGTCTTCATTCATCGGGCCGGCGTCGTTCATCGGGGTCGGCTTCGAGCCGCACGCCACCAGCACCAACGCCATCAACGCGAACGCTCTCATGCACCCACCGCCTTGAAGATCTCGCGAGCGATCACCAGCCGCTGAATCTCGCTGGTGCCCTCGTAGATGGTCTGAACCCGCGCGTCGCGCAGGTACCGCTCGACCGGGAACTCGTCGATGTAGCCGTAGCCGCCGTGAATCTGCACCGCGCGATCGCACACCCAGTTCGAGGTCTCGGAGCAGAACAGCTTCGCCATCGAGGCCTCGCGCGAGAACGGCCGCTTCGCCTCTTTGAGCTGCGCCGCGCGCAGACAGAGCAGCTCGGCCGCCGAGAGGCGCGTCTGCATGTCGGCCATCATCCACCTGAGGCCCTGGAACTCGGCGATCGGCTGACCGAACGCCTTGCGCTCTTTCGCGTACCGCACCGAGGCCTCGAGCGCCGCGCGGGCCACCCCGCACGCCTGCGCCGAGATGCCGATGCGCCCACCGTCGAGCGCCACCATCGCCAGCTTGAACCCGTCGCCCTCGCGGCCGAGCAGGTTCTCGAGCGGCACTTCGCAGCTCTCGAAGGTCAGCGGCACGGTGTTCGAGCCCCGCAACCCCATCTTGTCTTCCGCCCGCCCCACGATGAGCCCCGGGGTGCCACCCTCGACGATGAAGCACGACAGGCCCTTGTTGCCCTCGCTGCTGGTGCGCGCCCAGACCACCATCACCCCGGCGTACGCGCCGCTGGTGATCCACTGCTTGGCGCCGTTGAGCACCCAGCGGTCGCCCTTCCTGGTCGCGCTGGTGCGCAGCGCCCCTGCGTCAGAGCCCGCGTGGGGCTCCGACAGCGCGAACGCCCCGGCCACCGCCCGCCCGCTCACCAGCGCGGTGACGTGCTTCTTCTTCTGCTCTTCGGTGCCGTAGGTGCAGATCAGCTCGGCGGCCATGTTGGTCACCGCCATGCCCACCGACGTCGAGGCGCAGGCGGCAGAGATCTCCATCATCGCCAGCGCGTACGACACCACGCCCGCTTCGGCCCCGCCGTAGGCCTCGGGCACGTTGACCCCCAGCAGGCCCAGCTCGCCCAGCTGCGTGTAGACCTCTTTGGGAAACCGCTCTTCGCGATCGACCGCGCGCGCCTGCGGAGCCACCACCTCGCGCGCCACCTTGCGCGCGGTGTCGCGAATCAACGTCTGGGTCTCGGTGAGCGTGAAGTCCATTTTTCAGTGCACGGCCTTCAGGTTGAACGGAAACTCGATCGGCTGATCCTTGCCGGTCGCCGTCTTGGGGAAGGTCATCGACGAGAGCACCGTGACCACGCACTCGTGCAGCTTGGGATCTTTGAGGGTGGTGCCCTTCTTGATCACCTCGGCCTTCTTCACGATGCCGTCGGGGCTCACCACCCACTTGGTGTGCAGCGTGCCCTGCACGTCTTTGTCCTTCGCGGCGAGCGTCTCTTCGTAGCAGGTCTGAATTCGCGGCTGCCAATACGCCACCACCGTCTTCACGCTCTCGGGCGTGAACGGCATCTTCGACACGTCGGGCCCCTCGCGCGGCGGCGCGTCGGCGGCGGCGGTGCCCCCGTCGGCGGCCGCGCTGCCCTCGCTCTTGTCCGCCGCGATGGCGCCCTTGATCGCGTCTTTCTGAGTGGCCGAGGTGGTCTCTTTCTTCTTCGCCCCAGCGCCGGCCAGAGACAGCGCGAGCGCGATGCACAGTGCAGTGGTCATTCGTTCATTCCTTGAGGAGCGAAGCCGAGATCACGATGCGCTGAATCTCGCTGGTGCCTTCGTAGATCTCGGTGATGCGCGCGTCGCGCACGTGGCGCTCGACGTCCATCTCCTTCGAGTAGCCCATGCCGCCGTGAATCTGCAGCGCCTTGTTGGTGACCCGGCCCGCCATCTCGCTGGCGTACAGCTTGGCCATCGCGCTCTCGGGCGAGTGGCGCTGGCCCTTGTCCTTCATCAGCGCCGCGCGCAGGGTCAGCAGGCGCGCGGCGTCGATCTCGGTCGCCATGTCGGCGAGCATGAACTGAATCGCCTGGTGGTCGCGAATGGGCTTGCCGAACGTCTTGCGCTCGCCCGAGTACGCGAGCGCCTCCTCGAACGCCGCGCGCGCGATGCCGATCGCCTGCGCCGCGATGCCGATGCGGCCGCCGTCGAGCGTGCTCATCGCCACCTTGAACCCCTCGCCCTCCTTCCCGAGCAGGTTCTTGGCCGGCACCTTCATGTCCTCGAAGTACATGGTGCAGCTCCACGCCGCGTTGATGCCCATCTTCTTGTCGGGCGGCTGACGGTTGAAGCCCGGGGTCGAGGTCGGCACCAGAAACGCGGTGATGCCTTTGTTGCCCTTGGCGGGGTCGGTCATCGTGAACAGCACGATCGCGTCGGCCTTGGGGCCCACCGTGATCCAGTTCTTGCTGCCGTTGATGACGTAGGCGTCGCCCCTTCTTCACCGCGGTGGTCTGCTGCGCGGCGGCGTCGCTGCCGGCGTTGGGCTCGGTGAGGCCGAAGCAGCCGAGCTTCTCGCCGCGGGCGAACGGCAGTGAGGAACTGCGCCTTCTGCTCCTCGGTGCCGAACTTCATCACCGGGTCGCAGTAGAGCGAGTTGTTCACGCTCATGATCACGCCCGTCGAACCACAGCCGCGGCTGATCTCTTCGATCGCCAGCGCGTAGCAGACGTTGTCGAGCCCGGCGCCGCCGTACGCCTCGGGCACCGCCACCCCGAGCAGCGACAGCTCGGCCAGCTTCTTCACCGCGCCCTCGGGCCACGCGTGGGTCTCGTCCCACTTGCGCGCGTTGGGCTGCAGCTCGTTCTTGGCCAGCTCGCGGCACATCTTCTGGATGTCCCGCTGCACGTCGGTCAGCTCGAAATTCATGGGCTTGCGCTCTATCACCGCGGGGCGGCGCGCGCAGCACTCCCAAGAGAACGCCCGCCCTCAGCGGTACAGCAGCTTCTCGCACATCTGCTGGTACGCCAGCTCGACCGCCGGCCCGACCGTGCTCCACAGCTGCGCCGCGTTGGCCTCGGTCTCCGAGCCCATCGCCTGGGTGAGCGCCGTCGCCCGGCCCTCATCGTCGAAGGTGTAGAGCTCGGCGCCGGCCAGCTCACCCGCCCGCTCGCTCGCGCCGCGCAGCGCGTCGAGCACCACCCGCATGCGCTTGACCACCGGAGCCGCCGAGGGCTCGCCGGCCAGCCGCTCGATCTGCCGAATCAACCCCAGCTGCATCATCTGCTGCGGCCACACCCACACCACGCTGCCGTGGTAGCCGGCCCGATCGAGCCAGCGGGTCAGCGGGTGGCGCTGCTCGGTGCCGTCGTTCGCCGGCAAGGTCACCACCGTGTCGTGCGCCAGCGCCGGGTTCGCGGTGAGCAGCCCCGCCGGCGTCATCAGCCCCAGGGGGTACGGCAGCTCGAGCACCGGCAGCATCTTCTCGAGCTCCGCCATCGGAGGGTCGCCGAGGAACATGCGCAGCGCGCCGTCGGAGTTCGGCACCGGCACGGCCGCGCCCCGCTCGTCGAGCGCCAGCGCGGTGAACGAATAGCCCTCTTGGAGAGCCACCGGGGTGGCGCCAGAGAGGAACCGCTCGACCACCACCTCGGAGCCCTGGGCGTCTTTGCCCAGCGGCAGCCCGAGCAGCCGCTCGCGCTGCCCCGCGTTCGAGGGCAGCTCGAGAAAGGTCTTCAGCCGGGCACGCAGCTCTTCGGGCGAGAGGCGAACCTCGAAGTGCCCGTTCGCCGACGACCACCTCTTCAGCGCCGCCTCGAGCCCCGCCGGAGCCTGCTCACCCAGCTGGCTCAGCACCCGCGCCGCCGCGCCCAGCGCGTTCGGCACCAGGTCGACGTTGACGCTGCCGGGGTACACGCCGCCGCCCAGCCCCGCGTTCGAGTCGCGCCAGTCACCCACGTGCTCGCCGTCGAGAATGCGCAGCAACGACTTCGGCGAGCCGTCGTATTTGCCCGCCTGCTCCACCAGGAAGTCGACGTTCTTGCGCAGCGCCTCGAGGCGCGTGCCGCCGCTCGGAGTCGGCTTGCCCAACACCTCGCGCAGGCGCTCGGGCGAAGCGAGCTTCGCGTACCGCTCGAGCAGCAGCGGAAGCATCATCTCGCCGTCGATCATCTTGTAGTCGAAGACGGGTTTCTGCTCGCGCGCCGCAGCCACGTCGCCCTCGAGCAGCTGCTGCCGCTCGGCGAACGGCCCGATGTCTTCTTCATGGGCGACCTGCCCCTGTGCGTTGATGCGATCGAGCACGCTGCCCAGCGCGATCTCGAGCCCCTCTGGGGTCAGCATCGGCTCGAGCATCATCGCGGTGAGCATGGTGTCGCGGCCGAAGTAGGTCTGGAACCGCCACGAGCCGGCCAGCAGCTCGGAGTACGGCACCGCTGTGCCGTCGGGGCCGTGGGCCTCGCGAAACGAGAGAAACTGCAGCGCACGCAGTGCGTCGCGCAGTTGGGTGGTCTTGGGGTCGCGCGGGTCGAGCTGCTCGAGCCGGCGCACCGCCTGCGGGCTCAGCATCTCGCTCAAGGGCAGCGGGTTCATCGGCGGGTACGGCACCTGCGCGTCGAGCCGCATCTCGAGCGGGCCCTTGCCGCTGCCGGCGACGTGCACCGCGCCCTCTCTCACCTCGACCCGCGTGCCCGCGGGAAAGTGAAGGGTCAGCTCGAACGTCTTGCCGTCGAGGTTCTGGCGCTGCAGCGTGAGCACCGTCTGGTCGGCCTGCTGCTCGATGCGCGGGGCCGCCACCCGCTCGCGCTGCTCTTGCAGCAGCTCGAGCGCGCTGCCGTTGCCCTCGGTGATCTCCCGAACCGAGCGCAGCGAGTCGAGCACCACCTGGTCGAGCACGAAGCCCTGCTTCGAGGCGATCAGCTCGAACGAGATCGCCTGGCTGCCCGCCGGCGCCTGCCCCTCGCGCAGCGCACCGGCGGTGAGCTTGAGGCCCTGGTTCTCGCTTCGGCCCGCGCCCGCGAACACCGCCACTCCCGAGTTGCCCGCGGGGAAGCTGGCGATCGCCCGCGCCACCGGCTCGCTCGAGACGACCACGTGGCTGGCCACGCGGCTCGACTGCAAGAACAGGTTCGAGTTGGGCCCCTGCTCCATGCGGAACTCGAAGGGGCCGTCTGCGAGCAGATCGGTAATCGCTCCGGTCTTCTCGGGGCGCGCGGCGCGCACCTCTTCGGTCGCGTAGCCGTCGCCGCGAACCCGGGGAGACGTCGAGGTGCGCTCGACGACCTGGGGCCGTCGCGCCTCGACCGCGGGGGTCTGCGCAGCGGTGTCCAGCGCCCTGGGGCCGTGGTCAGAGAGGCGACGTGGCATGGGCTTGAGATACACCAAACCCGCCGACCACACGATGGTCAGTCGCCCGCGTGAAACCTCGGCGCCTGACGCAAGGGCGGGCGCGCAACCCGAGGCTCACCACAGATAGTCGATGAGGTAGCTCACCGGCGTCGCGGTCGTCGGGCCGACGGCCACGCGCCCACGGCCCGAGACCCAGACCCGGTCGCGGCTGAACGCGAGCCCCGACGCGTAACCCGAGCTGAGGCGCTTCGACCAGAGCACGGCTCCGCTCGCCGACACCTTGACGAGAAAGCCCGAGCTGCCGTCGTCGCTCACCAGGTAGCCGCCGCCCCAATCGGCGTAGCGGGAGATCGAGCCTGCCAGCGCCACGCTGCCGTCGGCGGCGACCGCGCCGCGGCCCGGTATGCCGTAGCCGTCGGCGACCCACTGCGCCGCCCAGGCGGTGTCGTACTTCACCGCGAAGCCGTGCGAGGTGAGGCCGGCGCCGGCGCTGCGCGAGATGCCGCCGAAGTCGACGGTGTTCGCGAACTCGCCCACGAAGTACACCGCGCCCGCGCCGTCGACCAGCAGGTCCGACGCGAGCACCTGGCCGCTCAGCCCCTTGCCGTTGAGGAAGACGCCCGCCGGCGAGTAGCGCGCGATGAAGCTCGCGGTCTGGAAGTTCGCCTGGGTGAGCTGAATGGTCTCGAAGCTCGCCGGGCCACCGTAGATCTGAGCGCTGAACAGCACGTCGCCGTTCGGCGCGAAGGCGACTCCACCCGGCTCGTCGCCGTACGACTTTCCCCCGCGCCGAGCGAGCACCGTGCCGCCGTCGGCGTCGAGCAGGCCGAAGAAGAAGTCACCGCCGCCGCGATCGCTCAGGGCGCCGGTGCCGAGGTTCAGTGCCCCCGACACCGTGCCGGCGACCGCGACCTGCCCGGTCGCAGAGACCGCCACGCGGCTCACCTGCCCGCTCGCCGCCCAGCTGCGCGCCCACTCGACGTCGCCCGCCGTCGTCAGCCGCGCCACGCACGGCCCGTTCGCGAGCGCCGTGCCCGCGTCGACGAAGCCTGCGCCCGAGCTGCACGCCCCCCCGATGACGATGTGATCGCCGCCCGTCGCGACGTCGACCACGTCCATGCTCCCGCGCAGTGGGGGTACCTTCTCGACCCAACGCACGCTCGTGCCAGACGCGAGCGAGGCGAGGTAGCCCGTGTTGCTCAGCGTGGTGCCCCCGAGCGTGAGCATGCCCGACACCTTGCCCGCGAGCAGCACCCCACCGTCGCCATCGCCTGCGAGAGCGGTAGACGGCGGCGACGCGCCGGTGGCCTGCAGCGTGGAGACCGAGTGCGCCGTCGGCGAGCCCGGCTGGGCCTGAAACGTCACGGTCACCGTGCGCGACGCGGTCACGTACGTGACGTCGCAGACCAACGGGTCGCTGCCGCAGCCGGCGCCGAACCCCGTCAGGCCCGACTGCTCGTCTTGAAGCGCCGTCGCGTGAAGCGTCGTCCCCGACGGCACGGTCGCGCTGCACTGGCCGGGGCAGGTGCCCATCGTCGAGCCCAGCTTCCAGCTCATCACGCCGTGCCCGGTGCCCTGCACTGCGAACGTCAGCGTGACGGGCGCCACGCCACCGCCTGCCGAACCGCCCGCGGTGCCGCCACCTGCGGTGCCGCCACCTGAGGTGCCGCCCGCTTCTCCACCCGCCGCGCCCGCCGTGCCGCCTGCGGCACCGCCGGCGTCGCCGCCGCCTCCGCCGCCGGTGCCGAGGGTGACGCAAGCCTGGGAGATGCACGCCTGGCCCGACCCGCACACGGCGCACTGGTCAGCGCTGCTGCCACAGGCACCGTCCGAGGTGCCGAGCTGGCAGACCCCCAGGGGGTCGCAGCAGCCGCTGGGACAATGCACCGGGTCACACGTCGGCGCGATGGCACCGCCGCACCCCAGCAAGGAAGCCAGGAAGATGATCGATAAAGTCCGCATGCCGCGTGAGTCGCGCGGGCTGCGCGCGTGGGGACATTTTTTGCGCACCCGCGGCGCCCGCCGTCGCGTCAGCCCCTCTGACCCGTTCGATCAGTCGCCCTGCCCGCTCGGGTGGGGTGACCGGCGCCCGGGGCGGTTAGGCTCTGGCCCATGTTGCGAAGCACCGCGCCGTCGATTCGCACCCACCCGGCGTGGCAGCACCCCGAGCTGCTCGCGCGGGCCTGGGCGCTGCCGGTGGCGCGGCGCTATGCCCCACTGCTGTCGCAAGGGGTGACCTCGATCTGCGGCCCCACCAGCGTGGCCAATGTGCTGCGCTCGATGGGGGTGAGCAGCGGCAAGAACCCCTTCCAGCGCTTCGGGCTGCGGGCGATGAGCCTGAACCAGGTGGTCGCCGAGTCGGCCGAGGTGGTGCCGCCCCCGTGGCGGGTCGAGGCGGTGCGGGCCACCACCGTCGAAGCGCTGCGCACCGAGCTCCGACGCTCGAACGACGACCGGTACCGCTACGTGAGCAACTTTTCCCGGGCGCCGCTGTTTCACGGAGGCGGCGGCCACCACTCGCCGATCGGCGGCTACCTCGAGGCCGAAGACCTGGCCTTCGTGCTCGACACCAACGCAGGCTACGGCCCCTGGCTGGTGAGCGCCGAGCGGCTGTGCGAGGCGATGAACACCACCGCCGACTGGTCGACGGGCATGACCCGGGGGCTGGCGCGCTACAGCCTCACGACGTGAAGTCGATTTCGGCCCGCTCCCGTCTAAGCTCGGGCGCCAGGCGATGCCGACCGAGGAGCAGTGCCGCGACGCCGTGCAGGCGCTCTACCGGGTGCGCGCGGTCGAGAAGCCACCCGGCCTCGACGGCCACCGTGAGATCTGGCACCGCGCCACGCGGGGCGCCGAGCTGCTCAGCACCGTCGACCCCAGCGGCCGGCTCGACGATCAAGAGCTGACGCTGTTCAAAGAGGTCTTCTACTGGCGGCGCGGCGGCGGCATGAAGACCGGCAAGCTGGTGGGCGACAGCGACGTCAGCAGCCGCGGCAACACGCTGTGGGACGCGGCGCCCGCGCCGGTGCGGCTCAACCGCGCCGGCAAGGCGCTGAGCTCGTACCTGGGAGACGACGCCTACCTGCTGCACTTCCGCGACGCGATCGCCGCGACGCTGGCCGGCCTGGAGTGGGACGAGAAGCGCGTGGTCACCCACCCGATCATGCCCGGCGACTCCCAGGAGCTGGCCGCCCCGCCGCAAGACGGCCCCTTGAAAAAACTCCTCCGGGCCCTCCTCAAGAAGCTCTCTCTCCGCTGACTGAAAGCCCCGCTCAGGCGCCCTTGAACACCGGCGGCCGCTTCTCGAGAAACGCCTTCATGCCCTCGGCCTGATCGGCGGTCTTCATCAGCGCGGCGAACTTCTCGCGCTCGAGCGCGCACCCGTCTTTCAAGCTGACCTGCAGCCCGCCATCGACCGCCTGCAGCGCCGCGGTGACTGCCAGCGGCCCGCGCTTGGCGATCTTCCCCGCCACGTCGCGGCAGTGCGCCAGCAGCTTGTCGGCCGGCAGCACGTCGAGCGCGAGCCCGATCTCTCTCGCCTTGGCCGCGTCGACCATGTCGCCGGTGGCGATGAGCTCTTTCGCGCGCGCCGGCCCGACCAGCCGGGCGAGCCGCTGGGTGCCGCCCCAGCCGGGAATCACGCCCAGGGTGACCTCGGGGAGCCCCAGCTTCGCCTTCTCGGACGCGTAGATGAAGTCGCAGGCCAGGGCGAGCTCGCAGCCGCCTCCGAGCGCGAACCCATTCACCGCCGCGATGACGGGAATCGGCAGGGCGTCGATGGCGTCCATCACCTGGTGACCGGCCTCGGCCTTGAGGCGCCCGTCGAGCAGCTCGCCGATGTCGGCGCCCGCCACGAACGACTTCTCACCGCCGCCGGTGACGATCAGCGCGCGCAGGGCCTTCACCTGCCCGACCGCCTCGAGCAGCTCGGCGAGCACCTGGCTGTTGAGCGCGTTGAGCGCCTTGGGACGATCGATGGTGAGGGTGCCGATGCCGTCGGCGACTTCGAGCTTCACGAATTCCATGGTGGTCTCCCGAGCTGAGTCGATCAGTACTTGTAGAACCCGCGGCCCGACTTCTTGCCCAGCCAGCCCGCATCGACCGTCTGGCGCAAGAGCGGAGAGGGGCGGTACTTGTCGTCGCCCAGGCCCTTGTGCAGCACCTCGGCGATGTAGAGCACGGTGTCGAGCCCGATGAAGTCGGCGAGCTGCAGGGGCCCCATCGGCTGATTGGTGCCGAGCTTCATGGCGGTGTCGATGTCTTCGGCCGAGCCCAGGCCCTCTTGCAGGGCGAAGCAGGCCTCGTTGAGCATGGGAATCAAGATGCGGTTCACGATGAAGCCGGGCATGTCTTTCGAGACCACGGTGGTCTTGCCCATCTTCTCGGCGAGGGCCTTGGTGGCGGCGTAGGTCTCGTCGCTGGTGGCGGCGCCGCGAATCAGCTCGACCAGGGCCATCAGCGGCACCGGGTTCATGAAGTGCATGCCGATCACCGCCTCGGGGCGCTTGGTGACCGCGCCGATGCGGGTGATGGGAATCGACGAGGTGTTCGAGGCGAGCACGCCGCCCGGCTTGACCGCTGCGTCGAGCTCGCGAAACAGCTTCTTCTTCAGCTCTTCGTTCTCGGTGACCGCCTCGATGCCGGCGTCGGCGCCCTTCACGTCCGAGATCGCCCCCGCGGTCGACAACCGGCTCAGCGCGTCTTTGCGCTTGAGGTCGTCGAGCTTGCCCTTCTCGACGAGCTTGGCGAGCCCGCCCTCGATGCGCGACCTGCCCTTTTCCAGGGCCGCGGGCAGCGCGTCGACCAGGGTGACCTTGAGGCCCGAGGTGAGCGCGACCTGCGCGATGCCGGCACCCATCTGCCCGGCGCCAACCACGATGAGGTTCTCGATCATGGCCTTCGCGTATACCAAGGTCAGCGATTTCGCCGCAGCCCTTCGCGGCACATCGAATCGTCGCCGCCCACGTCGAGGCACGACTCGAACGCGCTGGCGGCGTCGGCGCGCAGCCCCAGGCCCTCGCGCGCGGCCGCGAGCCCGCGCCAGGCCTCGGCCCACTGCGGCTCGAGCAGCACCGCCTGCTCGAGCCAGCGCGCCGCGACGTCATACCGGCCCCGCTCGAGCTCGAGCCCGCCGAGAGACCCGTAAGGCTGCGCCAGCGCGGGGTTCGCCGCGATCATGTGGCGAAAGTCCTTCTCGGCGTCTTCGAGGCGGCCCATTCGCCAGTGAGCGAGCCCGAGGTTGTGGCGGGCCTCGTTGTAGTCGGGGTTCACCTTGAGGGCGCGCTCGAAGCGCTGCGCGGCGGCCTTGAAGCTGCGCTCGGCGAGCTCGACGGTGCCGAGGTTGTTGTAGGCCACAGCGCACTCGACGTCGCGCCGCAGCGCCTGCACGTAGTACTCGCGCGCCCGCTCATTCTGCCCGCGCGACTGGGAGATCATGCCCAGGTTGACCAGCGGCTCGGGCGCCTGGGGGCAGAACTCGCGGGCGTGCTCGCACTCGATCTCGTCGAGCCTGGCGGCGCACAGATCGCTGTGCCGATCGCACTCGGGGTGGCGCAGGCCGGCCGCGGGAAGGCACGCCGCGAAGCCGAGCAGCGCGAGCCACCTCAAAAGTACACCTGCATGCTGACGGTGCCGCCGTAGCTGGGGCGCAGCGGGGCGTTGTTGTTCACCCCGAAGTAGAGAATGCCCATCGTGCGAGCGCCGAGGGAGATCTCGTTGGTGACGAAGTACTCGAGGCCGACGCTGGCGCCGGGCCCGGCGAAGGCCTGCTGCTGCGACCCGGTGCTGTCGCTGGGGCGATCGACGTAGAGCACGGCGAGCTCGAGGCCGACCCAGGGGCGAAGCTGCTCCTGCAGAAACAAATATCGCGCATAGAGCGACCCGCCCCCACCGAGCCGCTGGCGATACGACTGGGTGGTGAGAAACACCGTGGCCATCGCGCGAGCGCCGACCTCGAACCCATTGTCGAGGTACCAGCCAAAGTCGAGCTGGGCAGAAAACCCGGTGGTGAGCTCATGATCCGAGAACCGCATCGGCGAGAGCTCGAGCCCGAGGTGCCGGTTGGCAAACTGAGCGTGCGCGGCACCCGAAGCCGTCAGCAGCGCAACGACTAGAAAAGATCGCATGGTGGTGGTGTCTCCGTACGCCTCCGAGAAGAGGCAATCGGGACACGCGCCAGCCGAGCCGGCACCACCAGGGGAATGGCCTCAAAGACGCGCGCGGCGACGCGAACGACCGACCTCACCACTCCGCGCAGCGCAATCGAGAACACTCACCCCCATTCTCGAACCCTGAGAACCTCAAGTTGCGTCAGCGCAACATGCCCGCGCCCGCGCCCGCGCCCGCGCCCGCAAACACCGGGAACCGGTCTGTCGAAGCCCGAAACCCGAAGCCCGAAACCCGAAGCCCGAAGCCCGAACGGCTAAGGCACGCTCAAGGCTTCCGAATCGGCATCGACGACGATCTTCTGCTCCCGCACCTCGGCAACCCCCGCATCGGCCCGCCAGATCATCAACAGCCCGCGATATTCCCCACCCCGCAGCATGACCTTGGTGACCGGCTCGAAAGTCGCCCCATTCGGCGTCTCGAGCACGGTGCGCTCGAGCAACGAATCACCGTCATAGAGCTGCACGTCGACGCGCCGAATGTCTCCGAACGCGCCAGGCAGCTTCCAGGTCAAGCTGCGCTCGACGGGCAAGAGCCCCAAGCCCCCGCGCCAGAAGAAGATCCCCACTCCGGCGGCCAGCACCAGCAACAACCGCCACAGCGGGCTCTTCTTCACTCCTTCGACTTCTTGCCGGTGCGAGCCTTGAGCTCGGTCACATTCACCTTGGGCAGCAGCGAGGTCGTGTCGCCGTTCTCCTTCAACCGGTCGGGCATCAGCTTCACCTCGGCCTTCACCTCGATGGTCATGCCGGCGATCATCTTCAAGAACTCGTTGCGCAGCTTCTCCGACTGCAGAAACCGGCGAAGCTCTTCCGAGATCACCCTGCCGATCTCTTCCTTCGTCTTCTCGGCCTGACCGAGCACCATGCCCAGCGCCTCTTTGGGCAGCTTGAGCTGACCGGCGAGGTTGCGAATGCCCTCTTCGGTCATGAACACCGCGCCCAGGCCCGCCACCGCGAACTTGCGCACCAGCTCGGGGATCACGCCCCTCAAGCCGCCGACATCATCGCCGCGGTGCTCGCCAGAAGCGTCATCATCGGTCGACGGAGGGTCGAGAGGGTCGGGATCGTCGGGCAGCATCGGTGAAAGGGCTCCTATCTCAACCCGCGGTGACCTGCGCGCCCGGCCCGCTCATCACCGGCGCGCGGTTCTTGCTGTTCTCCTGGCTGATGCGGCCGGCGACGTTGCGGGCGATCTCCATGAACTTCTGCCCCTCGACCGACTCGGGGTGGCCCACCACCACCGGCAGGCCGCGATCTCCGCCCTGCCGAACCCGAATCTCCAGCGGCAGCTCGCCGAGAAACGCGATGTCCATCATCTCGGCCGCCTTGCGCCCGCCGCCCACGTCGAAGATGTGGGTACCCTGGTGGCAGTGGGGGCAGATGAACTGGCTCATGTTCTCGATGATCCCCAGCACGGGTATGTGCACCTTGTCGAACATCGCCTTGGCGCGAACCACGTCGGCGAGCGCCACGTCTTGCGGAGTGGTCACCAGCACCGCGCCCGAGGCCCGCACCTGCTGCGAGATCGTCAGCGCCACGTCGCCCGTGCCGGGCGGCAGATCGAGCACCAGGTAGTCGAGCTCGCCCCAGTTCACGTCTCTCACCAGCTGCATCAGCGCGCCGTGCAGCATCGGCCCGCGCCACACCAGCGCCTGGTCGGGCTCGATCAGAAAGCCGATCGACATCACCTTGAGCCCGTGCGCCTCGAGCGGCTCGAGCTTCTTGCCGTCGAGGCTGACCGGCTTCTTGCGCAGCCCCGTCATCAGGGGAATCGACGGCCCGTAGAAGTCGGCGTCGAGCAGGCCGACCTTCGCGCCGTGCGCCTTCAGCGCGCAGGCCAGGTTCACCGCCACGGTGCTCTTGCCCACCCCGCCCTTGCCGGCGCCGACCAGCACCACGTTCTTCACCTCGGGCAGCAGCGAACCCTGGCTCGGCGCCGGGGCCGGGCGCACCTTGGCGCCCCAGTCGATCTTCCGCTCGCCGATGCCGGGCACGCCCGCCAGCGCCGCCACCACGTCTTTCTCGATCTTGTCCCTCATCGGGCACGCGGGGGTGGTCAGCTCGATCTTCAGGCTGACGTTCGCGCCGGTGAGCTTCAGATCCTTCACCATGCCCGCGCGCACGATGTCGATGTGGAGCTCGGGGTCGATCACCTTCCCCAGCGCCGCGAGCACGTCTCTTTCGTCGATGGCCATTGCGCTTTTCATGTATCAAGCGTCGGCCGATGAATCACTTCATCTCGGGGATCATCAAGATCATCATCCTCGAGGCCCAGGTGGGCCTGCTGCTCGTCGACGCCCTCACCAAGGGCCAGTTCGAGCGTCATAAGAAGCTCGCCTTCCTGCTCCTCTCGGCCTCGATGGTCCTCGCGTGGACCAACTTCGGCCAGCTCAACGGCACCGGCCTGCGCCTGGTTCACCACCACGAGCAGTTCCACTTCTACCTGGGCGCCAAGTATCAGGCCGAGGTGGGCTGGTTCGATCTCTACCGCGCCGCGGCGATCGCCGACTCCGAGACCACCCGCGCCCTGCGCATCGACAAGCTCCGCGACAACGAGACCTTCGAGCTCGAGCCCATCTCGAAGGCCTTCGAAGATCGCGACCGCATCGTCGGCCGCTTCGGCCCCCGGTGGGAAGACTTCAAGCGCGACTGGGTGCTGCTGATGACCCCGCCCAACCAGGCCGAGCTCGACGCCTGCGAGGCCACGAAGTGCAACGACGTCGGCACGCTGCTCGACTGCCGCGCGCGCTGCGAGCAAGACCGCAACAACCAGGTCGCCCAGTGGCGCGGCCGCTTCAACGCCATCTTGCAAGACCACGGCAACTCGAACTCGCCCGCCTGGGCGGTGATCGCCCACCCCATCGCCATGCTCGTGCCGTGGTCCCCCAACGGCCAGGCCCTGCTCGGCTGGCTCGACATGGCCTTGATGGCGCTGCTCTGGTGGTACGTCTTCAAGACCTTCGACTGGAAGGTGACGGCCATCGCGCTGCTGATGTGGGCGACGCCGCCGCTGGTCTTCCCCTACCTGGCCGGCAGCTTCTTGAGGTGGGACTGGCTGTTCGCGCTGGGCATGACCGTCTGCATGATGAAGCGCGAGAAGTGGCTCTACGCGGGCCTCTTCTTCGGCTTCGCGGTCGCCACCAAGCTCTTCCCCATCTGGTTCGGGGTCGCGCTCGCCCTGCGCGCCGGGGTCACCTGCTGGCGCGACAAGAAGCTCCACGCGAAGTACCGCCAGATGGTCGCCGGCACGCTGATCAGCGGCGTCGCCTCGGTGGTGCTCGCCGCCCTGATGTTCGGCGGGTTCTGGGTCTGGAGCGACTACAAGCGCCGCATCGACGCCGCGGTGCACGAGCGCTTCTACAACAACCAGTACTCGCTCAAGACGGTGTACCTGCAGATCTCCGAGAGCTCGGCCGGCGAGCTGGCCACCCACTGGCTGTTCCCCGCCGAGATGAAGCAGCAGCGCACCGACGTCGACATCGCCGACCACCAGGTGGGCTTCAAGCTCTTCCAGCTGCTGTTCACCTTCGCGATTCTGCTGCTGGTGCTGCGCACCGACGAGATCGGCGCGTTCACCCTGGGGCCGATGCTCGTCTTCACCTGGCTGACGGTGAACATGTACTACTGGAACATGTTCGGCCTGATGGCGCTGGGGCTGGCCCGCCGCGAAGGCCAGAAGCCCGCCCTCGGAGCGCTGATGGGGCTGCACGTCATCTTCATGGGCTACTACCTCTTCGTGCACACCAACGCCGGGTACGCCGAGGGCTACATGGTCGCGCTGCAGCTGTGCGTCTGGCTCGCGGCCTTCACCTTCGCCGAGTACCGCACGCTGAAGACCGAGCTGAGCGATCTGGTCAGCATGCTCTACGGCCGCAAGCGCGCCTGAAGCAGCGCTCAGCGCACGAAACCGGTCAGCCCGGCGCCGCGGCCAGCGCCTTGCGCACCGCCTCGACCATCGGCGCGTAGAGCGGCTGGGCGATCGAGCTCGCCGTCAGCAGCACCAGCGCCGCCTCGCAGACCTCGAGGTCGACCTCTTTGCCCACCGACAGCAGGTAGGGGTCATACCGCCCGCCGGCCATCGAGCCCCCGGTCTGAAAGGTCCCGGTGGTGAGGCCCTTCTTCTCGCTCCACTCGACCGACACCCGCGAGAACACCAACTGCAGGTGATCGGGCCGGCCGTCGTCATGCACCCAGCAGTACAGCTCGGTCGCGCTGTCGCCCAGGTACCACTGCACCTTGAGCCCCTCTTCCTGCACCAGCGAGGTGGGGTCGATCTCGCGCAGCGACGCGCCCCAGGCCTTGAGCTGCTCCGGCGTGGGCTTGCTCATTCGAGCGCCACCACCCGCCAGCCCTCGGTTTCGCGCGAGAGCCGCACCGCGTGGCCCGCGCCGACCGGCAGCTGAGCCCCGTCGGCCGCCATGATCCACCCGCCCTGCGCCAGCGCGGTGCGCGCGCGCGCCAGCCGGTCTGGGGCCAGCGGCTCGCGGTCGAAGTCTTCGGCCAGGCGCTGCACCGTGTACCTGCCCCGCAGCGAAGCGCCGAGCAGCGAGAGCGCCCGCTCGAAGTCGCGCCCCTCGGCCGCGTCGAGAAACTGCACCAGCGCCTGCGCCGCCTGCTGCTGCACCTCGGGGTGGGCCGGCTCGAGCTCCTGCACCCGCCAGGTGCCGCCCTCGAGCACCAGCTTGAGGTCGCTGCCCTGACCGTCTGCCGCCGCGCGCACCGCGGCCGCCCGCTTCGCCCGCACCTCGGCGCTGCCGTACGCCTGCGCGAAGCGCGCCGCATCGAGCCCGGTCGAGTGCTCCCGCGCCGCGTCGAGGCGGTTCTGCTCGAGCGCATCGGCGTACGCGCGCGCCGCCGCCTCGGGCCCGGCCGGGGCGGGGCCGAAGTGCGCGCACGACGGGAGCGCGCCCGCGACGAGGGCTGCGAGTAAAAACGTCTTCATCGACGGGCCGAGCGTAGCACCCGCCCCGGCGGCCCCAAGTTTTGCTACCCGCCGTCGGTGACCACGGCGCTGTTTCGCACCGCGTCGTGCTGCTCGCGCAGCATCTGCCGCATCATCAGGCGCCGGCTGTCGGGCAGGGCCTTCAGGTTGGGCGTCACCACCACCGGCGCCGCGTTCATCGGCACCAGCGCCGCAGCCATGCCGCCATCGGCGTCGCCCGCCGGCGCGGCCGTCACCACCGGCACCGCCGCAGGCGCCGGAGGTACCGGCGGGTCGGCCTTGAACACCGTGAGCAACAACACCACCAGGCCGAAGCCCAGCACCGCCCCGATCGCTACGTTGCGCATCATCGAGCGCCGTCTATATACCGCCCGCCATGGAGATCAGAGCGCCGCGCGGCAACCGACTGACCTGCAGGGGCTGGGTGCAAGAGGCCGCCTACCGCATGATCATGAACAACCTCGACCCCGAGGTCGCCGAGCGCCCGGCCGACCTGGTGGTCTACGGCGGCACCGGCAAGGCGGCGCGCGACTGGCCCTCGTACCAGCGCATCATCTCGAGCCTGCAGACGCTCGGCGACGACGAGACCCTGCTGGTGCAGTCGGGCAAGCCGGTCGGCGTGATGCGCACCCACGCCGACGCGCCGCGCGTGCTCATCGCCAACTCGAACCTGGTCGGCAAGTGGGCCACCTGGGAGCACTTCCGCGAGCTCGAGGCCAAGGGCCTGATGATGTACGGCCAGATGACCGCCGGCTCGTGGATCTACATCGGCACCCAGGGCATTCTGCAGGGCACCTACGAGACCTTCGCCGCCGCGGGCCGCACCCACTACGGCACCGCCGACCTCTCGGGCCGCGTGGTGCTCACCGCCGGCCTGGGCGGCATGGGCGGCGCCCAGCCCCTCGCCGCCACCATGAACGGCGCGGTGTGCCTGTGCGTCGAGGTCGACCCCTCGCGCGCGAAGCGCCGCATCGAGACGCGCTACCTCGACGTGATCGCGGCCTCGCTCGACGAAGCGCTCGCGCTCACCGCCGAGGCCAAGAGCAAGCGGGTGGCGAAGTCGATCGGCCTCATCGGCAACGCCGCCGAGGTGCTCCCCGAGCTGGTGCGGCGCGGCTTCAAGCCCGACCTGGTGACCGACCAGACCTCGGCGCATGATCCCCTCAACGGCTACGTGCCCAAGGGCCTCTCACTCGAGGCGGCCGCGGCGCTGCGCAAGAGCGACCCCAAGCAGTACACCGAGCGCTCCATCGCCTCGATGGCCGAGCACGTGCGCGCGATGCTGGCGTTCAAAGAGGCCGGCTCGCACGTCTTCGACTACGGCAACAACATTCGGGCCTTCGCTGAAGCAGGCGGCGTGAAAGACGCCTTCAGCTTCCCCGGCTTCGTGCCTGCGTACATTCGCCCGCTGTTCTGCGAGGGCCAGGGCCCCTTCCGCTGGGTGGCGCTGAGCGGTGACCCCCAAGACATCGCCCGCACCGACCGGGCCATCGCCGAGCTGTTCCCCCACAAGGCGTCGCTGCTGCGCTGGCTCGAGCTGGCCGGCAAGCGGGTCGCGTTTCAGGGCCTGCCCGCGCGCATCTGCTGGCTCGGCTACGGCGAGCGCGAGAAGGCGGGCCTGGTCTTCAACGAGCTCGTTCGCAAGGGCGAGGTCTCGGCGCCGATCGTGATCGGCCGAGATCACCTCGACTGCGGCTCGGTGGCCTCGCCCAACCGCGAGACCGAGGGCATGAGAGACGGCACCGACGCGGTCGCCGACTGGCCGATCTTGAACGCGCTGGTCAACGCGGTGAACGGCGCCTCGTGGGTCTCGTTTCACCACGGCGGCGGAGTCGGCATCGGCTACTCGCTGCATGCCGGCCAGGTGATCGTGGCCGACGGCACCGAGGCGGCGGCCCGGCGCATCTCGAGGGTGCTCACCTCGGACCCGGGCATGGGCGTGCTTCGCCACGCCGACGCGGGCTACCCCGAGGCCATCGCGGTCGCTAAAGAGCGCGGCGTGAAGATCCCCGGCATCACCGTCTGACGCCGTGTTCGATCTCGTCATCCGCAACACCTCTGAGGTGGTCACCTGCGACGGCCAGGGCCGCCCCGAAGCGGTGCTGGCTCCGATTCCCAGGGGCGCCGTGGCCATCAAGTCGGGCCGCATCGCCTGGCTCGGGCCCGAGGCGAGCCTGCCGCCGAGCGACGCCGAGGTGATCGACGCGCGCGGCAGCTTCGTCGGCCCGGGCCTGGTCGACCCCCACACCCACCTGGTCTTCGGCGGCGAGCGGTCGGCCGAGTTCGAGCAGCGCTGCGAAGGCAAGACGTACCTCGAGATCGCTGAACGAGGCGGCGGCATCAAGCGCACCGTCGAGGCCACCCGCGCCGCGCCCGAGAGAGAGCTGGCCTACGGTGCCGTGCCCCGCCTCGTCAGCCTGCTCTCGCACGGGGTCACCACCGCCGAGGCGAAGAGCGGCTACGGCCTCGAGGTGAACGCAGAGCTGAAGATGCTGCGCGCCATCAGGTCGCTCGACGGCCTGCAGCCGGTGAAGCTCATCGCCTCGGTGCTGCCGCTGCACACCCGCCATGACGGGTGGCTCGAGCAGGTGATCGACGAGCTGCTGCCGCGGGTCGCCGAGGCGAAGCTGGCGAAGTTCTGCGACGCGTTCGTCGAGAAGACCGCGTTCACCGCCGACGAGACGCGCCGCGTGATGGCGGTCGCCAGAGGGCTCGGGCTCATTCCCCGCATGCACGTCGATCAGCTCACCGCCGGCGCCGGCGCCGAGCTGGCCGCCGAGCTGGGGTCGGCGACCGCCGATCACCTCGAGCACATCAGCGAAGCGGGCATCGCCGCGCTCGCGAGGTCGGGCACCGTGGCGGTGCTCGCGCCCACCTCGACGTTGTTCCTCCGCGAGCGCAAGTACGCCCCGGGCCGCGCGCTGGCCGACGCAGGGGTGCCCGTCGCGCTGTGCACCAACTGCAACCCCGGCTCGTCGATGACCGAGAACGTCGCGCTGGTGATGGCGCTGGCGTGCCTCGAGTGCGGGCTCACTCCGGCCGAGGCGTACCTGGGCTTCACCCGCCACGCCGCGCGCGCGCTGCAGCTGCCCGACGCCGGTCGCCTGTTCGTGGGCGGGCCGGCCGACGTGGTCGTCTACCAGTGCACCTCGTACCGCACCCTGCCCTACCACCTGGGAGTCAGCGAGGTACGCCAGGTGCTCAAAGACGGCCTGCTGTGCTGGGAGCTCGGCCGCGTGGTGCGAAAGAGCCAGCACCATGGCCCTTGAAGCCCGTGACCGCAGCGTTGTCGTATTAGTCTTTCACAGAGACCACCATGTGCCGCATCTTCGCAGTCCGCTCGCGTGATCCCTGGGCCGTCGCTCCGGCCTTCGAGTCGTTGAAGCGCCTCTCGGTGCAGCACAAAGACGGCTGGGGTGTGGTGCAGTTCGACGACGACTCGGCCGCCCACCACCGCGACGTCTGCGCGGCGCACTTGAGTGAGCACTTCTCGAACCTGACGCGCAGCCTCAAGTCGCGCAACCTGCTCGCCCACATTCGCGAGGCCTCGGTCGGCGGCGCCCACCCCGCCAACACCCACCCCTTTCAGAACGGGCGCTGGGTGTTCTGCCACAACGGCACGGTGCGCGGCTTCGACCAGCACCCCCAGCCGCTCGACGCGCTCCTCGACCCGAAGTGGAAGCCGCACATCAAGGGCCAGACCGACTCGGAGCGCTGCTTCTACCTCTTCCTCACCTACCTCGAAGACGCCACCGACCTCGAGTCGGTCTGCGCCGCGCTCGGCAAGACCGTGCGAACGGTGGCCGGCCTCTACCCGGGCACCGACGAGAAGCCGACCACCTTGAACCTGCTGGTCACCGACGGCTGCCTCACCGCCATCACCCGGCACAAGAAGGGCCTGTTCCACGTCGAGCGCGACGGCCTCAAGATGATCGCCAGCGAGCCGATGGTCGACGGTGAGCAGTGGCGCGAGGTGCCCGAAGAGCACCTGCTCACCATCGACGCGCAGCTCGTCGCGAAGCTGCGCCCGATTCCGTGACGCCCGCCGACCTCGGCTTTCTCACCCACCGCACCGAAGACGTCGGCGGCCTGCGCATGCACTGGGTCGAGGCGGGCCAGGGGCCCCTGGTGGTGTTGCTGCACGGCTTCCCCGAGATGTGGTGGTCGTGGCGGCACCAGCTGAAGCCCCTCGTCGACGCCGGCTTTCGCGTGGTGGCGCCCGATCAACGCGGCTACGCCGAGACCGAGAAGCACGGGCCGTATGATCTCGACACCCTGGCCGCCGACATCTGCGCTCTGATCGATCACCTCGGTGCCGGCCGCGAGGCGCGCATCGTCGGTCACGACTGGGGCGGCGCCCTGGCCTGGCACCTCGCCGCCACCCGGCCCGAGCACGTCGAGCGGGTCGCGGTGCTCAACTGCCCCCACCCGGTGGCGATGCGCACCGGGGTCTTCAAGCCCCGGCAGGCGCTGCGCAGCTGGTACATGTTCTTCTTTCAGGTGCCGGGCCTGGCCGAGTGGCTGCTCACCAAAGACGACGCGGTGAACGTGCTGAAGGTGCTGCGCGGTAACACGTTCGACCGCACCCACTTCTCGGACGAAGAGCTGAGGCCGTTTCGTGACGCGATTCGACGGCCCGGCGCGGCCAAGGCCATGGTCGGGTGGTACCGCGCGCTGCCCGCGCAGATCCTCTCGCCCCCGAAGATTCCCCGCATCGAGTGCGAGACGCTGCTCGTCTGGGGCATGCGCGACTCGGCCCTGGGCTACGCCGATCTGGTCCCCGGCACCGAGCGCTACGCGCCGAAGCTGAAGATCGTGCCCATCGAAGCCGCGGGGCACTTCGTCCAGTCGGAAGCGCCGGCCGCGGTGAACGCAGCGCTGCTCGAGTTCCTGCGCTGACCTCAGCGCTGCGAGCCGGTCCAAGCTTCCATCAGTGCCTCTGAACGCCCCCCCGAAGCCGAGATCTCCAGCCGCCGCGAGCTGGCGTCGACCATCGAGATCTCGACCCGCAGCATCGGCACGGCGAGCGGCACGTTGTCGACCCACTCGACCAGCGCGGCGCCGCCGTCTTCGAGCAGGTCGAAGAACCCGGTGGCGTACAGCTCATCGGCCGAAGAGAGCCGGTACAGGTCGGCGTGGTGCAGGCGCACCCGGCCCGCATACGTCTGCACGATGGTGAAGGTGGGGCTCGACACCTCGTCGGCCGCCACCCCGGCGCCCTCGGCGATGCCTCGCACCAGCGCGGTCTTGCCGGCGCCGAGCTCGCCGGCGAGGCCGATCACGTCACCGGGCTGCAGCAGGCGCCCGAGCTTCACTCCGAGCGCGTGGGTCTGCTCGGGCGAGCCCGAAGTCAGCGACCCCACCGAACCCAGACCTCACCGAGCCCATGCAGCAGGTCTGAGGCCACCAGGCCCATCAGGCCGGTGCGCTTCACCACCAGATCTGCCGCCAGCCCGTGCGCGTACACCCCGGTCACCGCGGCGTCTTCGGGGCTCAAGCCCTGCGCCAGCAGCGCGCCGCAGATTCCCGACAGCACGTCGCCGGTGCCGCCGGTGGCCATGCCCGGGTTGCCGGTGGGGTTGATGAACACCGTGCCGTCGTCGCGGGCGATCAGGGTGCGGGCGCCCTTGAGCGCGACCACCACGTGATGCTCCTGCGCGATGGCGCGGGCCGAGATGATTCGATTCTGGTTCACCTCGACGACCGTCTTGTCGGCCAGGCGCGCCATCTCTCCGGGGTGCGGGGTGAGCAACAGCTCGCCCTTGGCTTTCTGCAGCACGTCGAGGTGCCCGGCGATGGCGTTCAGCGCGTCGGCGTCGAGCACGCAGGGTATCGCCAGCTCTTCGAGAAAGGTGCCGAGCAGCTTCCACGTCTCTTCCCCGCGGGGAATGCCGGGGCCGATCACCACCGCGTCTTTGCCCTCGGCTGCGGCGAGCAGCGGGTTCAAGTCAGAGGGCCCGAGTGCCCCGCCATCGTTCATCAGCTCGATGCCCATCAGCTCGGGCGCGAACCCCATCACCGCGGTGAGCGCCTCGGGCCGGGTCGCGACCGTCACCAGGCCCGCCCCTGCGCGCAGCGCCGCCATGCCCGCCAGCGCCGCCGCGCCGGTCTTGCCCCAGCTGCCGGCGACCACCAGCACGTGGCCGAACGAGCCCTTGTGCGAGTCAGGCTTGCGCGGCGGCAGCCGCCCGCGCACGTCGCCCTCTTCCAGCAGGTAGACCTGCGGCTCTTTCAGCACCGCGAGGGCCGCTTTGGGTATGCCGATGTCGACCACCCCGAGCGGGAGCCCGCGACAGACCGGTGCCGAACAGCGCGTCGATCACCACGTCGCCGGCGCCGATGGGCAGCTCGTCGCTGATCGGCCCCACCCCGACCCCGCTGGCGGTGAGCGCCTTCAGGTTCCGGTGCGGCTCGCCGTCGAGCGCGTCTTTCACCCCGACCACCTCGACGTTCACCAGCCGGCCGAACGCCGCGAGCTTGCGCGCCGCGACCAGGCCGTCGCCGCCGTTGTTGCCGGTGCCGCACATCACCAGAAACCGCCCCTGCGCCGAAGCGAGCGCCAGCGCGCGCCGGGCGAGCGCGTCGCCGGCGTTCTCCATCAGCACCGCCGCAGGCATGCCGTGACCGTCGGCGGCCTTGTCGACCTCGCGCATCTGCAGCGTGTTGAGCGCGCGCTTCAGGGGTTCCTCATGATCTGCACCATCTCGCGCACCGCGTGCTCGAAGCCGCTGAGCACCGCGCGCGAGACGATGGCGTGGCCGATGTTGAGCTCGTCGATCTCGGCGATGCGCGCGATGGGCCGCACGTTGTCGTAGTTGAGCCCGTGGCCCGCGGCGCAGCCCATGCCGAAGCGGGTGGCGGCCTTGGCGGCATCGACGATGCGCTGAAACTCGCGCTCGCGATCTTTACCCGAGCGGGCCTCGCAGTACCGGCCGGTGTGCAGCTCGACGCGGTCGGCGCTGATCTTGTGCGAGGCCTTCACCTGGTCGAGGTCGGGGTCGATGAACAGCGACACGATCATGTCGCCGTCTTTCAGGTTCTTCACCACCCGCCCGATCGCGTCGCGCTGCGAGTTCACGTCGAGCCCGCCCTCGGTGGTGAGCTCTTCGCGCCGCTCGGGCACCAGAGTGCAGATGTCGGGCTTGTACTCGTAGGCCAGCTTCACCATCTCCTGGCTGGCGGCCATCTCGAGGTTGAGCATGGTCTGCACGGTGTCCCGCAGCACCTTCAGGTCGCGCACCTGAATGTGGCGCCGGTCTTCGCGCAGGTGAATGGTGATCTGCTCTGCCCCGGCGAGCTCGGCGATGGCGGCAGCAGTGACCGGGTCAGGGTACCGAGACTTCCGGGCCTGGCGCAGCGTGGCCACGTGGTCGACATTCACTCCGAGCCGCTGGGTCATGGGCCGAGCCTTCTACCGCAACGTGAAACCAAAAAGCGCAGCGCAAACCCATCGACGCATCATGCCCGCGCCCGCGCCCGCGCCCGCCGACCCGGAACCCGGTCGGTCGAAGCCCGCACCCCGAAGCCCAAGCCCGCTCCCGATCTACTCCAACGCGGCAAGCAGCTCAGCCGGCCGCTGCTCGGGCACGCAATGCCCGACCCCGGGCAACACCCGAAACGGAGCCCCGAGCGCCGTCGCCAGCTGCTCGCCCTGAAGCAGCGGCACGAGGGGGTCTTTCTCACCCCAAAGCACCCGCACCGGCACCTGCGAAGCCCTGAGCGCCTCGACCGGCAGCCGCCAGGCCGAGATGGCGCGCCCCGCTTCGAGCATGCTCTCCCAGACGCCCTCGGCGCGCAGCGCCTCGAGGTAGATCTCCAGGTGCCGGTCAGAGAGCGTGCCCCGCTCGGCCCAGAGCCACTCGAAGTACGCCCGCACCGCCCGGCGGTGCATGGGCAGCCGCGAGAGCCACCCCACCGCCGACTCGGCGAGCGGGTTGTGCACCAGCTTGCGAATCTGCGGCGTCAACCCCAGGCCCGGAGACGACGCGATCACCAGCCGAGAGACCCGCTCGGGCCAGCGGGCGGCGAGCTCCATCGCGACCAGCCCGCCGAACGAGTGCCCCACCACCGAGAAGCGCGACAAGCCCTTCGCGACCAGCCACGGCATCAACCGCTCGGCGATCTGGTCGGGCCGCGACGCCGCCCAGGCCTTCGAGCTCCCCGAGCGCGGCAGGTCGACGGCGACGAAGCGGTGCCGCGACGCCCCTCCCGAGATCACCTCGTCGAACACCCGCTGCGTCGAAGCGAGCCCGTGCAGCAGCAGCACCGGAGCCCCGCTGCCCTCGTCGCGGTGGTGCAGCCCCTCCATCAGATGCCGAAGATGCTGGCGAAGTCTTTCCGCCAGGTCTCGTCGTCCTCGACCAGATCGAGCGCGATCTCTTCTTTGAGCTGCGAGATCTCTTCCGCCGTCATCAGCTTCACGATGCTCTCGGCGGTGGGCCGCGCCTGGCGCAGATCACCTACCCGCGAGATCGATCTCACCAGGTGCCCGACCACCGCTTCGCGCATCTGCTGCGAGGCGCGAAACGCCGCCATCACCCACTCGCCCTCGACCTTCTTGTCGGCCTTGAGCCAGAGCAGCACCGGGTCTTTCAAGAACTCGTCGCGGGTCACGCCAGCGCCCTCTTCAGCGCGCCGCCGATCTCTTCCGCGTACGCCTTGTTGCGCTTCGCGTCGGGGCCTTCGATCAGCACCCGCGCCTTGGGCTCGGTGCCCGAGAACCGCACCAGCACGCGGCCGTCGGCCTTCAGCTTCTTCTCGACGTCGCGAATCGCCTTCATCACGTCGGGCAGCTCTTCGAGCTCGCGCTTCTGCCGCACCTCGACGTTGAGCAGGGTCTGCGGCACCGCCTCGAAGATCTTCTTCAGCTCGGACATCGGCTTGCCCTGCCGGCACATCACCGCCAGCACCTGCAGCGCCGCCAGCGTGCCGTCTCCGGTGGTCGCGTGATCGAGGAACACCAGGTGCCCCGACTGCTCGCCGCCGAAGCTGTACCCGTGCTTGCGCATCTGCTCGACCACGTGCCGGTCGCCCACCTTGGTGCGCACCACCTTCACGCCCCACGGCGCCACCGCCCGCTCGAGGCCGACGTTGCTCATCACCGTCGCCACCAGCGTCTTCTTGTTCAGCGTCTTTCGCCGCGCCAGCTCGCCGGTGCAGATCGCCATGATCGCGTCGCCGTCGACCACCTCGCCCTTCTCGTCGACCACGATCAGCCGGTCGGCGTCGCCGTCGACCGCGATGCCGAGGTTCGCCTTGTTCTTCACCACTGCCGCCGCCAGCCCTTCGGGGTGCAGCGCGCCGCACTTGTCGTTGATGTTGCGGCCGTTGGGGTTCACCCCGATGCAGATCACCTTCGCGCCCAGCTCTTCGAGCACGTTGGGCAGCACCTTGTAGGCCGCGCCGTTGGCGCAGTCGGCCACCAGGGTCAGCCCCTCGAGCGTCAGCTCGCGCGGGAAGGTGTTCTTCAAGAACACGATGTACCGGCCCACCGCGTCGTCGAGGCGCACTGCGCCGCCGATCTTGGTGGCGGTCGGCCGAAGGTGGTCGATCGAGTTGTCGGCGATCATCGACTCGATCTGCGCCTCGGTCTCGTCGGGCAGCTTGAAGCCGTCGCGCCAGAAGAACTTGATGCCGTTGTCCTGGTACGGGTTGTGGCTCGCCGAGATCACCGCCCCCGCGTCGGCCCGCATCGAGGTGGTGAGGTTCGCGATCGCCGGAGTCGGCAACGGCCCGATCAGCACCACGTCGACCCCCATCGACATGATGCCGGCGCTCAGCGCCTGCTCGAGCAGGTAGCCCGAGAGCCGGGTGTCCTTGCCGACGATCACCCGGTGGCGGTGGTTGCCGTTGCGAATCAGGTACGCCAGCGCGCGCCCCAGCTGCATCACCACTTCCGCGGTCATCGGGTGCACGTTGGCCACTCCGCGCACGCCGTCGGTGCCGAAGAGCTTCGGCGCTGCTGCCCGACCGCTTCCATTCTTCCCGTTGGTGCCTGCCATTTTCGAAGCGTGCCTTAACCCGTGGCCGCCCTGCTCGCCAGCGTCAGCGGGCGGTGCGCAGCGCATCACCCACCGCCACCGCGTCGCGCGCCTCGCCCACCGCGTGTACCCGCACCAGGTCGGCCGACCCCATCGCCGAGATGACCCCCACCGCCGCCACGGTCGCCACGTCGCGCTCGCGCGGCGCCTTGCCACCGGTGAGCGCCCCCAGAAACGCCTTGCGGCTCACCCCGATCATCACCTCGCACTCGAGATCGCGAAAGCGCCCCAGGTGCTTGAGCAGGGTGAGGTTGTGGTCGAACGTCTTGCCGAAGCCGATGCCTGGGTCGACGATGATCGACGCGCGCGGCACTCCGGCCGCCACCGCCCGCTCGACCGACACCCGCAGCGACGCCAGCACCTCTCCCACCACGTCGTCGTACCGCGGGTCTCTCTGCATCGTGCGCGGGTTGCCCTGCATGTGCATCACGCACAGCCGCGCCCCGAACTGCGCCGCCACCCGCGCCAGCGCATCGGACTCGCGCAGCCCCGTCACGTCGTTCACCAGCGTGGCGCCGGCCTCGAGCGCCGCCCGCGCGACCCCGGGCTTGGTGGTGTCGATCGACAAGCCCGCCGCCCCCCCGCTCAAGCCCCGAATCACCGGCAGCACCCGCTGAAGCTCTTCGGCTTCGCTCACCTCGGCGGCGCCCGGGCGCGTCGACTCGCCGCCGATGTCGAGCAGCTCGGCCCCGGCCGCGGCCAGCGCCTTGCCGTGCGCGATCGCCGCTTCGGCGTCGATGAACAGCCCCCCGTCGCTGAGCGAGTCGGGGGTCACGTTCACCACCCCCATCACCCGGGTGCGCAGTGTCATCGACCAGCGCCAGGTGCGCCCCACCTCGTGATCGATGCCCTCGCCGGCGCGGTGAAAGCCGACCTTCTGCAGCACCCGCGTCGAAGGGTTCGCCTCGGGCAGGGTCTCGGCGATCACCGTGGCCGCGCCTGCCCTGGCCGCCAGCAGCACCAGCTCGCGCGCCATCGCCGTCGCGTACCCGCGCCCCTCGAACATAGGGAAGGTGAAGTACGCGAGCTCGGCCGGCCGGCCCGGCGACGGGCGCTGAACGCGTGCCGATCCTCTCGCCCTGCCGTCCCGCCCACGCCGGGCGCGGGCGGCAGCGCCAGCGTCTGGGCCACCACCTGGCGCAGCAGCTCCGAGCCCTCGGCCGGCAGCGGCATCTGGGGTCGCATCGGCTCGAGACGAATCATGCGCGGCGCCTAATACCAAAAAGCGAAGGGCGGGAGCGCTGTGCACGCTCCCGCCCTCACCTCACTGCAAAGTCGAAACGAGCGGCCTCAGGCCTTGCCCGGCTCCATCTTCGGAGGCAGCCCCTCGAGCGCGTCGAGAATGCGGCGGCCCTTCTTCTCTTCTTCCTTCTTGGGGGCGACCACGCGCGGCGGCGGCTTGGCCCGGGTGATCGGGCCACCCTGAATCAAGATGTCGAGGTCGTTGGCGTCGATGGTCTCGTACTCCATCAGCGCGTCCGAGATGCGCTTGAGCGCCTCCATGTTGTCGATGAGCGTCTTCTTGGCCCGCTCGTACGCGCCCATCACGATGCCGCGAACCTCGGCGTCGATCTGCCGCGCGGTCTCTTCCGAGTAGTCGGGCTTGTTGGCGAAGTCGCGACCGAGGAACACCTCACCCTCGCGGTTGCCGAAGGCGAGAGGCCCCAGCCGCTCGCTCATGCCCCACCGGCAGACCATCGCGCGGGCGAGGTGCGTCGCCTGCTCGATGTCGTTGGCAGCGCCCGACGACATCTCGCCGAACACGATCTCTTCGGCGATGCGGCCACCGAGCGACATGCACAGCTGATCCATCAGCTTCTTCTTGTAGTAGCTGAGCTTGTCTTCCTTGGGGAGGAACTGGGTGACGCCGAGCGCCTGACCGCGGGGAATGATGGTGACCTTGTGTACCGGGTCACACCCCGGGAGCATGCGGCCGACCAGCGCGTGACCCGCCTCGTGCACCGCGGTGTTGCGCTTCTCTTCCTCGGTCATGATCATCGACTTGCGCTCGGGCCCCATCAACACCTTGTCGCGCGCCAGGTCGAAGTCGTGGCCGGTGACGCGCTCGCGGTTGGCGCGAGCGGCGTACAGCGCCGCCTCGTTGACCAGGTTCTCGAGGTCGGCACCGGTCATGCCCGGCGTACCGCGGGCGATGGTCTCGAGGTCGATCTCCTGATCCAGCGGCACCCGGCGGGTGTGTACCTTGAGCACGCCGAGGCGGCCCTTCAGATCGGGGCGCGGAACCACGATGCGCCGGTCGAAGCGGCCGGGGCGCTGCAGTGCGGGGTCGAGCACGTCGGGCCGGTTGGTGGCCGCCATCAGGATCACGCCTTCGTTCGACTCGAACCCGTCCATCTCGACCAGCAGCTGGTTGAGGGTCTGCTCGCGCTCGTCGTGGCCGCCGCCCAGACCGGCGCCACGGTGACGGCCGACCGCGTCGATCTCGTCGATGAAGATGATGCAGGGCGCGTTCTTCTTGCCCTGCTCGAAGAGGTCGCGAACGCGCGAGGCGCCCACGCCCACGAACATCTCGACGAAGTCGGAGCCCGAGATGCTGAAGAACGGCACGCCGGCTTCACCCGCGACCGCCTTGGCGAGCAGCGTCTTGCCGGTGCCAGGAGGCCCCATCATCAGCACGCCCTTGGGAATGCGGCCGCCGAGCTTGGTGAACTTCTTCGGGTCCTTCAGGAAGGCGATGATCTCTTCGAGCTCTTCCTTGCACTCGTCGATGCCCGCCACGTCGGCGAACGTCACCTTGTTGTGGCTCTCGTTCAGCAGCTTCGCCTTCGACTTGCCGAAGGTCATCGCCTTGCCGCCGGTGCCCTGCAGCTGGCGCATGAAGAAGATGAAGAAGAGGAAGAGGAAGACCACCGGCATCCACTGGCTCAAGATGGTCAGCCAGATGCTGGTCTCTTCGGGCGGCTGGAACTCGACCTGCACGGTGTCGTCGCGCAGCTTGTCGACCAGCGCAGCGTCGGCGACGGGGCCGACGGTCTTGTAGCTGCCGCCTCCCTTGAGCTCGCCTTCGTAGCGGTTGCCCTTGATCTTGACCGACGCGACCTTCTTCTCCTTCACGTCATTCAAGAAGGTGCTGAAGGGAATCGCGGTGGGCTCATCATGCTGAGCCTGGAAGACCTGGTAGAAGGCGATGAAAAGGGCGATGAGGATCACCCAGAGACCGATGGTTTTGTAGCTGGATCGCAAGCGATTTCCCTTTCGAAATCAGTCTATAACAATCGTAGCGTTACCGCGCCGACACTTGAGCAATCGTCTCTTCGGCAGCGCGGTCACCGAGGACCCGGCAATCGCCACCCGCATGCGCTCGATGAGCTCACCATCGACCGCGAGATGCTGTTCTTTGAGCCAGCGGCTCAACACCCGGCGGGCGAGCGGTGTTTCCAACGCCGCCAGCCCCGCTGATCGAACCGGTCTGGGGCACGCCGCAGCCGCTCGAACGCCGCGTCGGCCTGCGCCTGCAGCAGCGCGTCGTCGTCGGCTGCCAGGCGGGCGAACCGGGCCAGGCGCAGGGTCACCCTGGGGTCGGTGGCCGCCTCGAGCGCCGGCAGCACCTGCTGCCGCACCCGGGTGCGCAACAGCCGGGCGTCGTCGTTCATCGGGTCTTCGTGCCAGCGCACGCCTTGCCCCGACAGCCAGGCGCGCACCTCGCCGCGGGTGGCGAACAGCAGCGGGCGAATCACCCGGTCGCGCCGCTCGCGAATCGAGGCCGCGCCCCGCAGTGCCGCTCCGCGCGAGAGGCGCATCAGCAGCGTCTCGGCCTGGTCGCTGGCCGTGTGCGCGGTGGCCACCCAGGCAAAGCGGTGGCGCTTCCGCTCGGCCTCGAGCGCCGCGTAGCGCGCCAGCCGGGCCCGCTCTTCTACGCCGGCGCCGCGCCCCAGCTTCAGCCGCTTCACCGTCGCCGGGAGCTTCAGTGCGCGCGCCGCCGTCACCACTCTCTTCGCCTCCACCTGCGATCGGGTCTGCAGCCCGTGATCCACTGTGACCACCCGGAGCCGCGCATTCAACCGGTCAGACAGGCGGGTCGCCCCCAGCATCAACGCCATCGAGTCGGCCCCCCCCGACACCGCGAGAATCAGCCGCCGCTGATCCGAAATCAGGTCCCTCAGGCTGAGGTACAGCTGCTCGAGGAAGGGGTCGCCGCTGCCAGGCATCTGATTTGCTTGAGTATTTACAACTCTTCAAAACCGCCCGGAGGGCGGCTTGCTGAGGGGGAGCCTGCCTCTTATGATCTTGGAGTGTCGTCTGTGAAATGGAACAGCCGGTCTGGTGTTCCAAGTCAGATGAAAGTTCTCTGAAGTTGGGCCCAGGGGTCCCCCCCCTCCCCCTCTGGGCTCACGGGACCGAGCGGAGCAATTCGTTTCGGTCCTTCTTTTGGGAGCCCCGGTGAGTCTTCCCGGGGCTCCTTTTTTTTCCCTCACGGCTGCTGCGAGTACCACTGCGTCAGCGACACGTCGGGCGAGCACTGCTTGAGATCGCCGACGCCGCGCCTGCCGAAGTGGGCGAACCCCGCGTCGAGCCGCGAGGTGACGGTCGCCGAAGGCGTGCCGCCGTCGGGCAGCGACCCGGTCTCTTGCTGCGAGGGCCAGCTCACGTCGGCGGCGTAGAGCATGGTGCACGGCGAGCCCACCAGCACCTCTTCAGGGGGAAGCGGAATGGTGGCCGCCGGGGTCGAGCTGCCCTTCAAGAACACCTTGACCGTGGGCTTGGGCGCCACGCGGCACTCGCCCGCGCCCAGCGGCCTGCCCCCGTCTGCGGGAGGAGTCGCCACGCATTTGCTGCCCGCCGCGCAGCTGCACTGCTCGCCGTCGCTGCAGTCGGGGCCCGCGTCGGCGAAGCAGGCGGTGGCCGAGGCCGCGCGGTAGTCGCGAAAGTAGTGCACGAAGATCTTGTACGCGCAGCGGCCGCCGTCGCAGCGCGCGTCGCGCTCGGGGTTGTTGAGCGAGATGTCTTCGACCAGCTGGCCGTCGCCGATGTCGTCGAGGTTGAGGCGCGGGTCATCGCACGTGCCCACCCCGCCCCACTCGAAGTTGACGGTGGGCAGGGTCATCACCCGGCGGTTGGCGTACCCGTTCATGTCGCCCGCGGTGTTGTGGTTCGCGCCCTCGTCGAAGAACGAGTACGCGCCGCTCCACGGGTCTGCCGCCACCGTCGACGACGGCCGCACCAGGTGCAGATCGAGATCGACGCCCGAGGCCCCTGGCCAGTCGAGCCGCACGATCAAGTCTTCCTTGCGCGCCACGGCGAAGCGAATCGGCACCGCGCTCGAGTGCCCCTGTGGGTCGGTCACGGTGAGGCTCAGCTGGTAGTCGCCCGGCACGCTGGGGGTGAGCATGAAGGTGGGCTGCGTGCTCATGCCCAGCGACGGCGAGCCGGGCGGAGTGCTCACCACCGTCCACTGGTAGGTGAGCCCCGTGCGGCCGGTGTCGGGGTCGGTGGTGCAGGTCGCGCCGTCGGTGACGCTCGACTGCGCCGAGAACACCACCTGCGCGCGCGGCTCGACGTCGCGCGAGCCGCGAAAGTCGTAGCCGCCCGCCGGCACGGTGAGGTTCATCGGCCAGGTGGGCCGGTAGTCGCGGGGCGCGCAGCCGTCGGCCGGCGTCACCTGAATCAGGTTGGCGCAGACGGTGGGCGGGCCGTTGGGCGCCAGCACGCCGACGAGGTGCACGGTGACGCTCGCCGCATCGGGGTCATCGCTCTCGATCACCAGGTCGGCCGAGTAGCTCAGCTGCGCTTCGCTCAAGGGCTTGAAGCGAATGGGCAGGTTCACGCCCGCCATCGCGTCGTACTCGAGCGGCGTGGTCACCGTGCCTTCGATCTTGAACGCGGGCGCGTCGGTGCCGGTGATGGCCACCCGGGTCACCACCAGCGTCACCTCACCCTCGTTGGTGATCGCCACGCTGGGCAGCTTCGAGGCGTCGACCGGGTTGGCGCGCATGAACGGCTCGGCGCCGAAGTCGATCGAGGGCGGGCTCACCACCACCGTGCCGGTGCAGCCGTTGGCGCTCTTGCAGTCGGGCGTCACCTTCATGATCGGCTTGCTGCCGTCGCCGAGCAGCTGCACCTTGATGCTGGGGTGCTCTTCGTCGTTCGAGGTGAAGGTGAGCAGCGCGCCGTACTCTTGCAGCACGGTCGGCAGGAAGCCGACGCTGAGGTTCTTCGATTCGTTGGCGGCGAGGGTGATGGGGTCGAGCTTCACCGTGAAGGCGTCGGCGCCGCCCGGCGACGAGGCGTCGGTGAGGGTCAACTTGGTCACCTGCACCTCGGTGGCGGTCTTCGCCTCGAGCTTGAGGGTGCGGGTTGCGGTGTCGCCGTTCTTCACCTTTCCGAAGTCGAGCCCGGCGGGTGAAACCTGGAGCACAGGCTTCACCGTCACCACCTTTTCACACCGACACCCCACTGCCGAAATCAGCGCGATCACCCACACGATTCGCCGCATGTCGCGCGTCTAGCAGGAAAACACATTGACGGACACGCACGCTGTGTCGGATAAACTCTCATTTCCCAATCGATTTCCTGCGGAGACACCACATGGCTGGCACCGACAAGCGCAAACAGTCGCTCTACTTCCCCGAGGAGATGCTGAAAGAGATCCAAGAAGAGGCCACGCGCCAGGATCGCTCGCTCTCCTGGGTCGTGCAGCAGGCCTGGAAGATCGCCCGTGAGCGCATCAAGGGCTTCCCGGCGGTCAACGACGTGACGGGTGACGAAGGCACCGACCGCCGCGAGGAGGCGTGATCCGTGTCGACCACCGATCACCGTAAGCAGTCGCTCTACTTCCCCGAAGACATGCTCGGGGAGATCCAGCGCGAAGCCGAGCGGCAGGATCGCTCGATGAGCTGGATCGTGCAGCAGGCCTGGAAGCTCGCGCGCGCCGAGATGAAGCGCATTCCCTCGGTGAACGACGTGCTCCCGCCCAGCGCTCCCCCGCGCTAGGGCTCTCGGTCGCGCCCCCGCGCGCTCACTTCGCCGCGGGTCTCGACCTCGAACGAACGCCGGCACCGACAAAGGGCCGGCGCTCTCTTCGTTCGTCTTTTTTCTCCCGCAAACGACTCGGCCGGGCCGAGCGCCGCTCTCGCGTGCGCCCTGCCCGGCCGAAGGCCCTTCGCTCTCCAGGTTACGGCAGCGCGTGGAACAGCGGCAGGCCGGCGGGCGCGGGGTAGAACGCCACGTTGGCGGCCGAGCCGATGTCGCTGCTGGTGAGCACGGTCTCGGGCGCGGTGGGAGAACCCGAGCCGCTGCTGGTCGTCAGCTGGGTGGCGTCGAGCCGAGCCAGCTTGCCGCCGGTGTAGCCGAACCACAGGCCGCCCGACTCGTCGAAGGCGAACCCTTCGATCAGCGCACCCACGTTCACGGTGATGCGCACGGCGGGCGTCACGGTGCGCGCCCCGCTGCCCGAGAGATCGGCCGCGGCGAGGGGGTAGAAGACGTTGGCGCCGAAGTCGTCGGCCCAAAGGCGGCCGGTGCTGTCGAACGCGAGCCACGAAGGCACCAGCACCGAGGTGTCACCCGAGATGTCGGTGCGAAGCGCGGCGATGGTGCCCGACGGAGCCGCCGCCGACGCGCCCAGCACCGACGCGTCGTAGCGCGCCACCAGCCCCCGGCCCGCCACGAACAGGTTGCCCATCGCGTCGAACGCCAGGCCGTACGCGTCCTCGACGCCACCGAGCACCACAGAGGGAGTGACGTTGCCGCTCTGCTGCAGCTGCGCGGCGGTGATGCGGTAGATCTTCTGCGCGCAGGTCGAGCTCACCCAGAGGTTGCCCGAGCGGTCGAACGCCATGCCGGTGGTCGACGGGCCGCACCCGATGCCCTCGATGTTGATGCTGCGGTCGGCGGTCTTGGTGGCGGTGCCACTGAGGTGCGCCGCCAGCGTCATCACCAGCGTGGCATCGGCGGTGGTGCCGCCCTGCGACCAGAGGTTGCCGTCCTTGTCGAAGGTGATGTCGTGACCGAACGGGCCCGGGCCCTTGCTCACCGCCGAGCGCGTGCCGGTGGCGAGCAGGTCGGCCGCCGAGAACCCCAGCACCCGGCCTTCGCCGTTGGCGTTGAGCGCCCACAGCTTGTTGCTGGTGACGATCGGCGACCAGGTGACGGTCACGCTCTGGGTGCCGTTCGACGCCACGCAGAAGCTCGCCGGGTCGGCTGCCGCCTCGAACACCGTGCGCACCCGCGCGTCGGGGGTGACGTACCGCTCCCCCACCACCGACCACTGCCCGCTCGGCACGTCGGCCAGCGTGGTGGTCGAGTCGACGTCGGTCGACACCACCTCCATCGTCGAGCCGTCGGGTCGGGTCAGCTTCGCCTTCGCACCGGTGATGGTCGACCGCAGCGTCACCTTCACCGTCGCGGTGCCGCCACCCGCGCACGGGTCGGCGGGGCCGCACGCCGACAGCAGCGCGAGCGAGGAGACCAAGACCACCTTCGAGAGAGTGTGCATGCCTCGTCAGAGAGCATGCTGCGGGCCGCACCTCAAGCTCCCGCTTCGACTCGAGACCTACATGGTGGAGCTGTGAACGCGCCGTTCACGGGTGAACGCGCGGTTCTCAAGCAGCCGCTCTCAGCCCGCGGCGCCGTCGGCGCTGAAAGCGAGCGAACGGGACGAGCTCGAGGCGGCGGCGAGGAGCGCGCGGAGTGGACGTCGTGTGTCCATGAGCACGCACCGAAAGCCGCCAACGAAGAGATCGGCCCGTGCAGCCGCTTTCAGCCCGGCGGCTTCACCGGCACCGCACAGTTGCTGAAGGTAATCCGCCCCTGCTTCTGCAGCGTGCTGCCGCGGTAGGTGCGCTTCAAGTAGTCGCTGGCGATGTTCGAATCGATGCCGCCCAGCTTCTGCGCCTGGCTCACGTTGCGGGTGGGCAGCAGAAAGCCATCGCCTCCGTTGAGCAGAAACGACGACAGCGCGACGCGGAAGAGACGCTGCGCGTCGTTGGTGACCACCGCGACTCCGTTCACGCTGAGCGCGGTCACCCGGCTGCCGATCGGCTTGCTGCAGTCGAGGCTGAGCGTGACCTGCTTCGACACCTGAAGGAACTGACCGCTGGGCGAAACGATCGGCTGCCCGGCGGGGAACAGCTGCTCCGCCGAGTGCTCGAACATCGACTTGAGCTCGCTGCCGTTCAGATCGATCGCCACGATGGTGTTCTCGAACAACAGAATCTCGTGAAACACCTGATCGGTCAGCTCGCCGCGCACCACGTTGCGGGTCACCCCGCACAGCCCCTCCGAGCGCAGCGACCCGCTGTTGAGCACCGCCAGCTCGGCGGTCATCACGTCGGCGTAGGCGTCAGCCGAGCCCTGCCCCAGCGCGTTGTTGTCGTGCCGCGCATTGGGGCGGTCGAGGTAGACGTCTTCTCCCAGCTTGACCACCACCGCGTCGGGGTCTGCCACCAGCGCGGTGCAGTCGTCGTTGAACGCCTGGCAGCCGGCGAGCAGCAGCAGCGAAAGAGCGAGCGAGGCGCGCATCTAGAAGAACACCTTCAACCCCAGCATGCCGGAAAGGCCCTCGCGCGGCACTCCGCCGGGTATGCGGTCGGGCCGCGGCACGTCGTCGGAGTAGTCGACGTCGAAGGCGTTGTGCACCTGCGCGCTGACCTCGACGTGATCGAACAGCGGCTCGCTGCGCAGCTGGGCTCCGACCACCGCGTACGGAGCCAGCCGGTAGCGCCGCAACAGCTCGAGCACCGTGCGCGCATTGTTGCGCCGCTCGCCGTGCACCGAGCCGAACGCATCGAAGGTGACGTACGGCCCCAGGGGCACGCTGACGCCGGCGTTGGCCCTCAGCTGCGGCGTGTCGCTCAGCACCCGCGCGGTCGGCACCGTCCCCAGGTCTTCCAGCCTCGACCAGCTGAAGTTCACCCACGCTGCCGCCCGCGCTCCCAGCTCGAGGCGCGCCTCGGCCTCGAGGCCGTAGCCCTGCACCCCTTCGGGGCGGTTGGTGTACGGGTAGAGGTTGCCGGTGAGATCGACCGTGGCGATCGGCTGGCCCAGCTTCTGGTAGTAGCCGCCGAGGCGCGCGCGCGCCCTGCCCTCGCCGAGGCCGAACAGGTACTCGACCGAGGCCTCCACCTCGTCGACCGTCTGGGGAGCCAGCGCGGGGTTGCCCACCACCCGCCCCTGGTTGTTCGAGGTGTTGGGAACATCGAGCGCCAGCTCTTCGACCGTCGGGGCGCGGAACCCGCGGGCGTAGCGGGCCTTGAGCGCGAGATTGTCGAGCGGCGTCACCACCACCCCCACCCGCGGAGAGACCCCCACCGCCAGCGTCGCGCCGTCGATGACCCCGGTCATCGAGTTGCCGGTAGGAAGCTGGGCGAGCTCGACGCGCGCGCCGGCCTGCAGGGTGAGGCGCTTGAGCGGGCGCCACGCGTCCATCACGAACACGCCCACGCTGAGCCGGCGCGCGGCGATGCCGCTGCCGTTCTCGAGCGGCGTGTCGACGTCGAGCGGCTGCACCCGGGCCTTGGCGCCGGTCGAGTTGGTCAGGTACGAGGCGGCGAACAGCCCGGCGTACTCGGCGCGCACCCCCGCGCTCAGCCGGTTCTCGAACGGCAGCGTGAAGTCGGCCGTGGCCTGCAGCCCGAACGTACGCTCGCCGGTACGCACGTCTTCGACCAGCCCTTCGGCGTCGAACAGGCTGCTGGGGAAGCCCCGCGGCGTCTGGTGAAACACGCGCGCCGTCGACTGCTGCGTGAACCACGCCTTGAGCTCGACGCTCAGGGTCTGGGTCATCTTCTTCTTCAGCGCGCCTTCCACGAACCACGCCTGCCAGCGCAGGTTGCCGGCATCGGCGGTGGTGTCGAACTGCCCCACCAGCGGGGTGCGCGTCTCGTCGATCAGCCGCGCCCGCACCGTCACCGAACCCAGGGCCTTGCTGGTGTAGCCCACCGAGAGGCCCACGTTGGCCAGCAGCCGACGGTCGACGGTGTACCCGGCGGGCGTGGCGAGCTTGAGCCCGTCTTGGACGATCGGCTTGTAGTAGCCGTTGTCTTTCACCACGTCGGCGTCCATCGAGACGCTCAAGCCGAAGCCGAACGCGTAGGCGGCGCCCAGGTGCCCGGCGAGCGAGCCGCGCTGGTCGATCGCCGCGCCCGGCGCGGGCGGCGCCTGCGGGTTCACCGGTGGCGCGCCGGAGACCGAGTTCAAGCCCCCCTGGACTCCGCCGCGCACGCCGTCGCGACGGTTGGGCACCAGGTTCACCACGGCGAGGAAGTTGCCCGAGGGCAGCGTGGCGTCGGCCGGGCCGCGCAGAACTTCGATGCGTTCGAGGTTGTCGATGGGCAGCGTCGCCAGCGCCCTGCCGTCGTAGAACGCGTTCAGCACCTGGCCGTCGCAGGTGTAGAGAATCGAGGCCTCGTCTCGCACGCCCCGCACCGCCGCGCGGTAATAGCCCTGCACGTCGCGGCTCACCGAGATGCCGGGCAACAGGTCGAGCACCTCGTAGACCTGCCGCGCACCCATCGCCTTCATCTGGGCCGCGGTGATCACCACCCAGCTCTGCGGGCTGCGCCGCACCGACTCTTCCAACGCCACCGTGAAGCCCGGTGCGTACTCGGCGGTGTACACCGCCAGCTCTTCGTCGAGCTCGGTCACCGTCTTCTTCGGGCGCCCCTGCGATCGCACCGGCTCCGGCTCCGGCTCGCTCCACCCCTGAGCCGACTTCGGCTCTTCCACCCTGCGCTCGGGCGGTGGCGGCTCGTTCTTCGGCTCGGCTCGCGGCTCGCTCTTCGGTTCCGACTTCGGCTCGGCTCTCGGCTCCGACTTGGGCTCGCTCTTCGGCTCCGACTTCGGCTCGCTCTTCGGCTCAGACCTCGGCTCGCTCTTCGGCTCGCTCTTCGGCTCGGGGTCGCTGCGCTCGAACTTCTCGGCCTTGGGAAACCGGTCGCGCCCCTTGCGGGCCCCGGGCTCGTCGCTGTCTTGCAGCACCGCCACCCGGGCCGGCTTTCGCGCGCTCATGAACAGCGCCACGCTCAGCTGGGTGCGGGTGCGCCCCTCGACCCAGTACTCCACCCCCGGAGCCACCACGCGGCTCGCGGGCACCACCCCGCGGTACAGATCTCCGTACTGCAGCTCCATCTTGACCTCGACCCACTCGCCACCCGGCTGCCGGTAGAGCAGCACTACCTCTTTGAAGTCGTAGCCCGCCGACACCAGCGAGCCATCGACCTGCAGCGCTTCGTTGGGCCGCGCCTGCGCTGGAGCAGCGTGCAGCAGGCTCGGCTTCGAGTCTGCTCCGAGCAGCAGCACGATGAGCGCGATCAGCAAGCTGACCGGCGATTGAACCACGCTACAGCGGTGTGGCTCACCGTTTTTTGCTGCGGGCGATAGGTCATGTCACCGTGTCGTTCGTGCCCGCCTCACGCGCATCGCTCTCGCTCCAGCTGTCGCTGTACCGCCGTCAGAAGGCGCGCATCAACCGCAGCGTCATCGGCACCTCGCCGGTCTTCCGCCGCTACGAGGCCCGCTACCGGCGCGCCACCAAGAGCTACAGCCGGGTCAGCAGCCTGGCCGAGGTGCGCAAGGCCGTGCTCGCCGCCGACGTGGTCTACGTCGGCGACTACCACACCCTGAAGCTGGCACAGACCGGGTACCTCGAGCTCGCCCGCGAAGCCGCGAAGTGCAACCGCCGGGTGGTGCTCGCCCTCGAGCTGGTCGAGGGCCGCCACCAGCCCACCCTCGACGACTTCCTCGCCGGCAAGCTCACCGAAGCCCAGTTCCTCGAGGCCATCGGCCACCCCTATCGCGGCGCGTTCGACATCTGGCCCAACTTCGCCCCGGTGCTCGAGCTGGCCCGCGAGAAGGGCATGATGGTGCTGGCCATCGACAAGCGCTCGCGCGCCAAGAGCTCGCTCGACGAGCGCGATCGCTTCGCCGCCGAGCAGCTGGCCGCGGTGGCGCGCGCCGAAGACCGCCCGCTGATTCTGGTGCTGATGGGGCAGTTTCACATCACCCCCGCCCACCTGCCCGCCTGCACCCGCGAGGCCCTGGGCGACGTCGAGCGCGAGCACCTGGTCGTCTACCAGAACGCCGAGGGCATCTACTGGCAGCTGGCGGCGCAAGGCATCGCCGACACCACCGAGGCGGTCGAGGTGCGACCCGGCGAGATGGCGATCGTCTCTGCGTCTCCGGTGATCTGCCAGCAGAGCTTTCTCGACTACCTCGAGGCCGAGCTGGGCGACTCTCCGCTCGAAGACTCGGCCGCCGCCTCGACCTTCAAAGATCTCGCCCGCGCGCTCGGCCGCCTGGTGAACGTCGACGTCACCCGCGCCCTGCGCGACGTCGAGATCGCCACCGCCGGTGACCTCACCCTCTTCGAGCGACTCTCCAAGCGCGGCCACTTCCGCCGCGGCGAGCTCGACCAGCTGCGCCGCCACGTGCTGTCACGCGAGAGCGCCTACATTCCCCGCGCGCGGCTCGCGTACCTCGCCTCGCTCTCGCTCAACCACGCCGCCGAAGAGGCCACCCACTTCGTGCGCCACGTGGCGGTGGGGCCGGCGATGGAGCGCCCCCGGCGCCGGTCGGACGCGTTCTGGGCACGCTGCCTCGAAGAGGCGCTCGGCTTCTTCGGCTCGCGGCTGCTCAACCCCAAGCGCCGCTGCACCCAGCTGGCCGAGTGGAGCGCCATGTTCTCGGGCGGGTCTCCGGCGCAGCGCGACGTCTCGGCCTTCGTGCTGGCGCTCAAGGCCGCCGAGGCCGAAGGCCCCGCCGCCTCGCGCCGCCTGATTCCCATGGCCGACGATCACCTCTTCCACGCGGTGAGCCACGCCCTCGGCTACCTCCTGGGCGAGGCCCTGGCCCGCGCGTTCGAAGACGGGCGGCTCACCCGCAAAGAGATGAGGTCGCTCTTCGTCGACCCCTTCCCCGAGCCGGCCGACCGCTACTTCACCCTCGCCTCGAGGCTCTTCAGCCTCTGACGCCACCGAGCTCGGCGGAGCCGAGCTCAGCTCTCGGGGAAGAGCCGCGCCATCAGCTCGGCCAGCTCGATCTGCCCGGCGGGTCGCGCGTCGAGGTACTTCTCGGCCTCGGCCCGAATCGCCATCGCATCGGGCCAGCGCGCCGCCGGCGACTTCTGCAGGCACCGCTCGACGATCTCGCACAGCTCGGGCGGCGCGTCGGGCCGCAGCGCGCGCACCGGCGTCGGCTGCGCGGTGACGATCGCGTCGAAGATCTGCTGATCGGTGGCGCCGTTGAACGGCATCACCCCGGTCAGCATGCGGTAGAGGTTCACCCCCAGCGCCCACTGATCGGCCGGGCCGGTCACCGCGTCGTTCTTCACCTGCTCGGGGGCCATGAAGCCCGAGGTGCCCTGCACCTTGCCGGGCTTGCCCAGCGGCCGCGCGCCGAGCGCCAGCGCGATGCCGAAGTCGAGCAGCTTCACCCGGCCGTCGAAGGCGATCATGATGTTCTTCGCCGACACGTCGCGGTGCACCACCCTCAGCGCGTGGGCGTGATCCAACCCCGCACAGCACTCGGCGATGATCGCCGCCGCCAGCTCGAGCGGCATCGCTTGCGACCCCTCGCGCAGCCGCGCCAGCACGTCGTGCAGGGTGTGGCCCGAGACGTACTCCATCGCGATGAACGGCCGGCCCCGGTCGAACCCGACGTCGTGAATCTGCGCCACGTTCGAGTGGCTGATGATCGACGCCAGCCGCGCCTCGTTGAGGAAGCGGGTCACCACGTCTTTCTCTTCGTCGCGCCCCGCGGAGATGGTCTTGAGCACCAGGGTCGCGCCCTCCTGGCTCCTGGCGATGAACACCTCGCCCATGCCCCCCTCGGCCAGCTTGCCCAGAATGGTGTAGCGCCCCACCACCTCGCCCACCTTCAGCGCGCTGCGCGGCGGCGCCCACGGCGTGAGCGGCCTGCCCCGTTGGTAGCTCGACGGTGAGGCCGGCGGCGGAGTCGGCGGAGTCGGCGCGCTCTCTGCGTCGGAGCGGGCGGGAAGCTCGGTGGTGATCTCCCGGGTGCGCACCAGCGACAGGCGCCGTCGGCCGGCGTTGATCACCTCGGGGCTCATCTCGAGCTTCAAGATGTTCTCGGCGAACACCGCGCAGCTCACCGGCCGCGCCTCGGGGTCTTCGCTCAGCGCGCAGAGCACCAGCCGGTCGAGCGCCGGCGGCACCTCGCGGTTCAAGCGCGCAGGCGGCACCGGGCCCACCGCGATGGCGGTCTTCAGGTGCGCGGCGGTGTCGGCGCGAAACGGCAGCACCCCGGTGAGCGCCTCGTAGAGCAGTACTCCCACCTGGTAGAGGTCCGACTGCGCGGTGGGGGGCGTGCCTTCGAGCACCTCGGGCGCCAGCCACGGCAGGTACTCGACCGAGCGGCGAAACGGCGAGCCGAACCCGGCCAGCTTCACCACCCCGGCCCCGTCGATCAGCACGTTCGAGGGCCGCAGGTCTCCGTGCAGCACCTCGATGTGCTCGCCCTCGCGGGTGAGAATGAAGCGGTGGCAGTCGTCGAGCGTGGTGAGCACCTCGCGCACCACGCTCAAGACCGCGTCGATGGGCACCGCCTGGCCCTTGCGCTTGAGCTCGGCGAGCCCTTCTTCCAGCGACGAGCCGCGCACCAGCTCGGTCGACAGCCAGGTCTCGCGGGTGTCGCCCATGCACGAGTAGACCCGCGCCACCCCGGGGTGCTCGTGCAGACGGCGGCCCAGCTCGACGGCCGAAAGGAACCGCTGGGTCCACACCTCGACCTCGGCGGGCGGCCCGTGAAAGTGCTTGAGCGCCACCGTCTCGTCGCCGGCGGTGTCGGCCGCGGGGTTGAGCGCGCGGGCCCGGTACACCTCGAGCGAGCGGCCGCGCGTGACCAGCGGGCCGAGCTCGAAGCCGCCGATGCGCTGGCCGACCTCTCCCGGTGGCGAGGCCGGCATCGGCCGCGGCAGAAACAAGAACGCCCGCACGATCTGGGTGACCAGATCGGTCGCCGAGTGGTGGGTGTGAAAGCGCACCCCGGCGACGCACTCGTCTTTCTCGTTGCGCCGCCACACCACCTCGGCGGGAACGCTGAGCATCTCGCCGCTCTCTTCGTGACGCACCGAGATGAGCCCGTGCGCGGCCGGTGGCGGCAAGAGCTCGCCGCGCACCTGCGCGCCGGTCTGGCTGAAGTTCACCAGCTCCATCGGCTTGGCGCCGCCCGCGCCCGGCGCCTGCCAGAACGCCTCGCAGTGCAGATCGACGCGCGGCCCGGCGCGGTGGCCCGACGGCGTGCGCATCGCGTGCAGCATCAGCGCTTCGATGCCCGACGACGACGAGGTGTCGAGCGCGGCGAACTTGAGGCCCGCGATGTGCTGCAGCGGCGCGCCGGTCTGCACCCGCACCACCTCGGCCTGCACGATGACCTCGATGCTGCCGTCTTTCGACACCAGCACCAGGTGCTCGAGCGTGCCCGGCACCAGCGGCGCCGCGGTGGCGAGCGCGACCCCGGTGGCAGAGAGGTTCAACGCCTTCTCGGGCACGAAGCCGTCGTCGCGCTTGCGCAGCACGGGCAGATCGACGGTGACGCGGGGAGCGCGGCGGTGATCGACGAAATGTTGGGGAGTCATCTGGCGCCTGGTGAAGCGGCGCGAAGTATCGACGCGCCCGCCGCCAACTCACAACCTCTAGAACGCCCGCCCCACCTGTAGGCCTGCACCCGACCCCGACACCCATGGCTCGACCTCGAGCTCGAAGGCGCGGGTCACGTTCCACGACTCCCAGCCGATCAGCAGCCCCAGCGCAGCTCCGACCACCGTGTCCGACACCCAGTGGGTGCTCTGCTGAACCCGCGCCAGGGCGCACCAGGTGGCGAGCGCGTAGAAGATGGGCGCGCCCTTGGGGTACTCCTTGGCCAGCACCGCGGCGGTGGCGAACGCCGACATGGTGTGCCCCGAGGGCATCGCGTCGGCCAGCTGCCAACGGTCGCTGAAGAAGTGCTGGCCTTCGGGGTCGAAGCTCGGCCGCTCGTAGCGCACCAGGTACTTGCCGATGCGCGACACCACCGCCACCGCGGCCAACGCCTGCAGCCCGGCCACCGCCGCGCGCCCCTCGTTGCGCCCGCCGATCAGGCCCAGCACGCCGAAGATCGCCACGTCGACCCAGCCCTCGCCCAGGTACGAGACCCAGTACGAGAGCGGCTGATTGCCCAAGACCGGGTCGGGGAGCTTCTTCATCTCCCGGTGGGTCGCCACGTCGGTGTTGAGCGCCACCGCCGTGCCGGCGAAAGCGGGCACGATCACGAACACGTCGGTGGTCTCGGGGCGCACGATGCGGGTGGCCGCCAGCGCGGTGTTCTCGAGCACCTTGAGCAGCGTGATGCGGGGGAACCGGTTGGCGCTCTGCAGCGAGAGGCGCACGTCGACCGCCGCGGGGGGCGCCGGCTTGGGCTCGAGCGGCGCGTCGGCGGGCGGCGCCGCGGCCAGCAGGCCGAGCGAGATCAAGGCGTACACCTTCCCGAAGCTCATACTATGTTTCGCCGTCGCTTCTTCTTCGATTGGAGGCACGTACGGCCACCAGCGCCATCGAGGTGCAGCCGACCACCGACGCGGTGGCCAGGGCCCTGCGCGAAGAGCTGGGGCCCTTCGGGCGCACCATGGCGGCCCGCTACTTCGAGCCGGTGCGCTTTCCCCAGTCGGCGGCCGAGACCCTGAAGCGCCTGCACGAGCAGGGCTTCGTGGTGCACGTGATGCGCACCACCGCCTGGGTGAACTACCTGTACCTCACCTGGGCCCTGGTGAAGCGCGGGCTCCCGCCGGTGCGCGCCGTGGTGAACCTGCGCCGCTGGTTCACCAAGCCCTGGGTGCGCACCGCCCAGCGCGGCGACTTCGACGTGCGCTTCACCTACGCCCGCAAGGCGCAGGGCTCGGGCCTGGTGTTCCTCAAAGAGTCGGCCTTCGGCAGCGCCGCCGGCCGCACCACCTTCGAAGACCCCTTCCCCGCCCTGGTCGAGATGGCCAAGAAGAGCGAGCGCCCGGTGTTCCTGGTGCCCGAGCTCTTGGTCTGGGAAAAGTGGAACCAGAAGATCGCGCCCAGCCTCTTCGACCGGCTGTTCGGCAGCCCCGAGGCCCCCGGTTTTCTCCACACCCTCTTCACCTTCCTGCGCAACTACCACCGCGCCCAGTTCCGCCTCGGCGAGCCGATCGAGCTCAAGAAGTTCGTGGCCGAGAACCCCGACGTGCCGGCGCAGGTGCTGGCGCGCAAGGTTCGCAGCACGCTCCACCACCACCTCTCCCGCGAGACGCGCGCGGTGTTCGGCCCGCCCGCCAAGTCGACCGACCGGCTGATCGAAGAGACCCTGCGCGACCGCACCTTGAAGCGCTCGCTCGAAGAGGCGGCCACCGAGAAGCGCCGCACCGCCGACAGCGTCACCCGCGAGGCCAAGCGCAACCTGAACACCATCGCCGCGCGGTACAGCCCCTCGGTGGTGGCGATCGCGTCGCCGATTCTCGACTGGGTGTTCAACCGCATCTACGACGGCATCGACGTCGACGAGCCCGGGCTCGAGCGGGCGATGAAGGCCGCCGCCCACGCTCCGGTGGTGCTCACCCCCAGCCACAAGAGCCACGTCGACTACCTGGTGATGAGCTACGTGCTCTGGTCCCGCGGCTACTCGGTGCCGCTGGTGGCCGCGGGCGCGAACCTCTCGTTCTTTCCCCTGGGCCCGTTCTTGCGCCGCGGCGGTGCCTTCTTCTTGAAGCGCAGCTTCAAGGGCGACCCCATCTACCAGGCCGCCTTCAAGGGCTACATCAAGAAGCTGGTGCACGACGGCATTCACCACGAGTTCTTCCCCGAGGGCGGGCGCTCGCGAAACGGCAAGCTGTTGCAGCCCAAGCTGGGCATGTTCAGCTGGCAGGTCGACGCCGTGCTCGAGGGCGCGCGCGATGATCTGCTCTTCGTGCCGGTGGCCATCGACTACGAGAAGGTGGTCGAGTCGAGCTCGTACGGCGAAGAGCTGCGCGGCGGCGAGAAGAAGGCCGAGAGCGTGGGCCAGCTGCTGCAGGCCCCCAAGGTGCTCAGCGAGAACTACGGCCGCATTCACCTCTCGTTCGACAAGCCGATCTCGCTCGCCGCGCTGATGCGCGAGCGCAAGCTCGACCTGCGCAGGGGCGTGAGCGAAGAGCAGAAGCGCTCGCTGGTGCGCGCCCTGGGCCACCACGTGATGTACGGCATCTCGCGGGTGTCGACGGTGACGCCCCACGCCCTGCTGGCCTCGGCGCTGCTCGCCCACCGGCGCCGCGGCATCTCGGCCCGAGACGTGGGCGAGCGCATTCAGCTCTTGCGCCGCATCGCCACCGACCTCGGGGCCCGCTTCTCGCGCCAGCTCGAGGGTGCTCCGTCATCGCCCTCGACCCTGGGCCCCATCGCCGACGCGCTGGGCATGTTCTCGCACCAGGGCATGGTGAAGACCGTCGAGGCGCTCGGAGAGCCCATCTACCAGGTGGAAGACGACCTGCGCGCCGAGCTGGCCTTCTACAAGAACACCCTGATCAACCTGGTGGCCGGCCGCACCATCGTGGCGGCGTCGATCGTCAGCACCCCGCTCGACGCGCTCCCGGTGATTCGCGAGCGGGCGCTCTTGCTCTCGCGCCTGTTCAAGCTCGAGCTCACCTACCCGGTAGGCAAGACCTTCGAGGTGATCTTCGCCGAGACGGTAGAGCACCTCAAAGGGCTGGGCCTGGTGCTGGCCGACGAGAAGACCCTGCGACCGGCCCCCGAGGCCTTCGCCCGGCCGATGCTCGGCTTCCTCGCCGATCTGATGCGCGACTACCTCGAGTCGTACTGGCTCACCGCCAAGCTGGCGGCCAACCTGCCCGCGGCCGGGCTCGACAAGAAAGAGCTGGTCAAGGCCGCCCTCGAAGGGGGCCGGGGCGAGTTTCTTGCCGGCAGTCTGACCGCCGCCGAGGCTCTGTCGCGGACTACGCTCGAGAACGCGGTGCAGTACCTCGTCGACCAGAAGGTGCTGGTCGAGCAGGATAAGAAGCTGGTCGCGAATGGCCCTGCGGCGAAGGCCCTGATGGAGACGATTCGCAGCTACCTGGGAGAGTGACTTTGGTGATGCAAAGAGCGCTGCTGGTCTTCACGCTGTGCCTTCCCCTCGCCGCGAAGGCGCAGGAAGAGATGGGGCTCGACTTCAGCGAAGCGAAGACGCCCCCTCAGTTTCGCCCGTCGGTGGCCTTCATCGGCGTCACGCCCGACCAGGCCGAAGAGCCGCTCGCCGCCCGCGCCAAGCTGCTCGAGGCCGAGCTGCTCAAGCTGATCAAAGAGTCCGAGAGCTTCGGAACCGTGAAGACCCCGCTCGAGGCGGCCCAGGTCAGCACCACCGCGCGCAAGTGCCTCGACTTCGCCTGCCTCGAGGCGCTCGCCGAGAAGCTCGGCGTGCACCGCATCGTCACCTGCTCGCTGGCCAAGGCCGGGCCGGGCACGGTGCTCACCATCAACGGGTTCGACCCCACCTTCAACGCGGTGCTGCCCTCGTCGGTCGAGAGCAACGACAAGCAAGAGAAGGCCAAGATCGGCGGCTTCGCCGGCATCGCCGGCAAGAGCCAGGGCGACCGCGACCGTGACTTCGTGAACAAGGTGCGCGGCCCCTTCAACGAGCTGCTCAAGAAGGTCGCCACCCCGCTCGGCACGCTGTCGGTCGACGTGATCGAGCAGGCCGCGGTCACCCGGCTGCGGGGCAAAGAGCTCGGCACCGGCAGCTTCGAGAAGGCGCTGCCCGCCGGCAACTACGAGCTCGAGGTCAGCATGGCCGAGTACCAGACCTTCACCACCAGCGTGACGGTCGAGCCGATGAAGGTCGCCGAGGTGAAGGTGACGCTGGTGGCGCGGCCGGTCGAGCGGGTCGTCGAGCAGGTGACCGAGGCCCCCCCGGCGCCCGAGTTCTACAAGCGCCCCGGCCTCTACGTGGCGCTGGTCGGCGCGGTGCTGATGGGGGTGGGCTTCACCTTCGGGGGCATGGCCAAGTCGACCGAGAACCGCGCGGTCGACGCAGATCACAACGGCATCATCGACATCACCCGCACCCAGGCCAACACCGCCCGCACCCAGGCGCTGCTGGCCAATGTGTTCGTCTCGGTGGGCGCGGTCGCCTTCGCCGCCGGAGCCATCTGGGCCTTCATCATTCCCCTCATCCCCACCCGGGCGGCGCGCGCTCCCGCGCCCGCGACTCCGGCTCCGGGCGACCCGGCCGAGGGCTCGGGGTTCGGGTTCGCGGTGGGCGCAGGCGGCACGTTCTAGGCGCGATGAAGAAGCTCTCGCTGACCCTGCTGGTGGCCGCGCTGCTCGCCCAGATCGGCGCGTGCAAGGTTCAGTTCGACGACTCGCAGACCCCGTTTCGGTGCGACGGCGACACCGACTGCGGCGGCGGCGGCTACTTCTGCGTCGACGGCACCTACTGCTGTCGCAAAGACGGTGAAGAGGTCGAGCACGGCTGCGACCACCGCGACAACGACTGCGACGGCGAGACCGACGAGGGCGCCGGCACGCTCGAGGTCTGCAACGGCGTCGACGACGACTGCGACGGCACCATCGACGACGGGTTCGATCTGATTCAAGACCCCCGCAACTGCGGCGCGTGCGATCGCGCCTGCCAGAGCGACCAGGCCTGCATGAACGGGGTGTGCGTGCAGCGGGGTGAGCTGAGCTGCAGCGACGGCGTGGACAACGACGGCGACCTGCTCGTCGACTGCGCCGACCCCGAGTGCAACCTCGAGCTGTGCGGGGTGGGCTGCCAGTGTCGCGCCCTGCTGAAGGCCGAGGGCAACTGCAACGACGGCAACGACAACGACGGCGACGCCGCTGCCGACTGCGCCGATGCCGACTGCGCCGGCGCGGGCTGCGGCAGCGACGGCTGCGTCTGCGCCGACATGAAGAAGAGAGAGATCGCCTGCCGCGACGACGCCGACAACGACGGCGACGGCATGAAAGACTGCGCCGACCCCGACTGCGCCGCGGCCCTGTGCCAGGCCGACCCCTCGACCTTCCGCTGCGGCGGCGCCGGCACCTGCTCGTGCAACGACGGCGGCACGGTGGCCGAGACCGGCGCCCGCTGCCGCGACCGTATCGACAACGACTGCAACGGCAAGATCGACTGCGCCGAGGCCGGCTGCGAGGGGGTCTCGTGCGCGCTCGACGGCGGCTCGGGCTGCTTGTGCAGCAGCGGCGGCGCCAAAGAGACCCTCTGCGCCGACCGCAGAGACAACGACAACGACGGCACCACCGACTGCATGGACGTGCTGCCAGACGGCGGCGGCGACTGCCCCCTCACCACCCCCTGCACGTTCTTGAGCGGCGGCGTGGTGACCAACGGCATTTGCGCCGCAGATCACACCTGCAAGTAGCGCCTCACCTCGAGCAGCTGCGCTCCGGTCGCTGCGGCGTGGGCCGGGTGTGCCGCAGCTCCGACGCCGGGCGCCTCACCGAAACGACGCGCCGCGCCCGGCGCGCAGCTCGTGCATCGCCGCCTCGAACGCCGGCGTGTAGTCGTGCCCGCGCAGCACCAGCGGCTTGCCGTCGAAGCAGCGCTGCTCGTACGCCTCTTCCACCAGCGTCGCCTGCTGCTCGCAGTTGAGCTCGGCCCAGCGCTTGCCCTCGCGCAGCCCCTTCTCGAGCCGGTAGCCGTCGCCCACCAGCTGCGCCTCGAGCGAGTCGGCGATGTACGCGTGCCCCCCGTGCTGGTGCTGCCAGACGTGACACACCTCGTGCACCAGCACCGCCGCCTGCAGCGGCAAGAACCGCCTCGGCACGAACAGGGTGTTCTCGATCACGAAGGCGCGAGCCGGCATGCCGAGCAGCCCGGTCACCGGCGCCCTCACCCTCACCTTCGAGAGCTCGACGCTGCCCTGGTAGACGCGGTCGAGCAGCACCCGCTCGGGCGGGCTGAGCCGCCGCTCGGGTGCGTCAGAGAGCCGCGCCGCCGCCATCACCGCCTTGGCCGCCGCGAAGCCGGCGGGCTGCTTCCACCACCCGTTCACGGCTGGGCCACCTTGAGCCACTTCTCGAGCGCCTGCTCGTCGCCTTCGGCGCCGAGCACCGCCACGATGGTCGATCGCGAGTCGACGAACACCGTCGAGGGCAGCGACCTGAGGCCCAAGGGGCCCATCGCCGCGTCCGAGTAGGCGAGCTGCGAGTCGACCTCGGCCTGCGCGGCGGCGTCGAAGACGCGCTGCGGGTCGGTCTCGACCGAGAGCGCGACGAAGCCCACGCCCTTCGGCTCCCAGCGCTTCTTCACCTGATCCAGCGCGTGAAGCTGCCGCATGCAGCTTGCGCAGCCCGGGCGCCACACCGAGATCACCCACGGCCGCCCGGCCAGCGCCCTCGCGTCGAGCACGTCATCGGTGAGGGTGAAGGCCCGAAAATCGTCGGGCACCGGCACCTTCACCGCCCTGCCGCTCTCGCAACCGGCGGCGAGCAGCAGCAGCACGGTGAGCAGGCGCGAGGTCACGGCGCGCGCGCGCACCGCACCCGGTGCATCGCCTGGCCGGTCTGCTCGCTGGCGGTGAAGTACGACTGCCCGTCGACGCCCCAGGTGACCGCCTCGCCCTGCGGCTCGTCGGGCGACGAAGGAGCCTCCAACGGCTCGGCGGTGAATGCGCTCTCGAAGCCCGCGTCGGGCGCGGCGCGCAGCTCGACCACCCGGTTGTACATGCGCACCAGCAGCGAGCGGCCACAGGGGTGAATGTCGCCGGCGGTGACCAGCGAGTCGGTCGACTTGGGAAACGAGGCCTCGCCGAGATCGACCAGGGTCGCCGTCACTCCGGGCGTCAGCGGCTGGGGGAACTTGTAGACGTGGCTCTTCACTCCCAGGCCTTCTTTGCTGATGAGGTAGAGGTCGCCGGTCTGCGGGTGGGCGAGAAACGCCTCGGCGTTGTGCGGGGTGCCGTTCGGGTACACGAACGGCAGCGCGTCGAACGCCAGGTCGAGGGTGATCGGCGCCACCGCCATGCCCGAGAGCACCGCGCTCAGGGTGGGCTCTTTGACCCGGTAGATGGTGTAGCCGGGCCGGCGCGCGTTGTTGTCGCCGATGTCGGCCAGGAACACGCACGAGCCCGCGTCGGCGGTCTGATCGCACGGCCCGCGGGCGATGTCTTCCCAGTCGATGGCGCTGGGCCCGGTGAGGGTCAGCTCGCCGAGCTCGAAGCCGGTGATGTCGAGCGCGAAGAAGCGGGCCGAGTCTCCCGAGTCGTTGTGCGCGTAGATCACCCCGGGGAACACCGTGCTCGAGGCGAGGCCCGACAGCTCGTCGAGCGGCGAGGCCAGCGGGCCCATCGCCTCGACGCCGCCCCAGCTGTCACACGGTCGGCAATCGGGCCCGGTCACCATCGGCATGCCCGCGTCGTCGACTCCGGCGTCGGGCGGCTGCATGTCGATGGGCATCATGTCCGGCTTGGGGCCGCACGTCGCCGAGACGACCGCGAGAGACAGCACGAACGCGAAGCGGGTCATGGCGCTGCCCCTTGCCACCTTTGGCGCTGCCCGCGCAAGGTCACATCGAGGCGTCTTGCACCACCATCCACGAGGTGGCGCGGGGCTGCAGCACCACCAGCGTGTAGCCCGACGCCGAAGGCTTGTTGGGGTACGTGAGCGTCCACTTCGCCATCACCGAGACGCTGCCGGCTGCGGCCCGCGCGTCGACGAACTCGAAGCTCAAGGTGCCCATCGCCGCCTTGTCGGGGTAGCGCTTCTTGTAGCGCTGCAGCACCTGGTCGCGGCCACGGGTCACCCCGCTGGGGGTGAGGAAGGTCGCGTCGTCCGAGTACGACGCGCTGAACGCTTCGAGGTCGCCCCGGTTCCACGCCGCCGCCTGGTCGGTCATGAAGGCCTTGGCCTGCTCGACACGCGCACCTTCGGCCGGGCCGGTGTCGACCACCGCGCCGCCCTTCACCACGCACGCGGCCTCGATGGTGCGGCTCTTGGCTTTCAGGCAGGCGCGCAGCGCGTCGGCGTCGGAGAGCACGACTCCCGCGTCGGGCGACGCGGCCAGCGCAATCAGGGCGTAGGCGAGCATTCGCCAGAATGTACCTTCTTCAGCTCGGCGATGAACTGCTCGGGTGGAAGAAAGCCGGTCACCTTGGGCTCTTGGAGCACCGTGCCCCGGGGGTCGACGAAGGCCACCGTGGGCAGGCCCTTCACCCCGAAGCGCTCATAGAGCCCGTCGAGCACCTCGTGATCGTTCGTGCCGTCGACCTTGATGTTCACGAAGCGGTCGGTCTCGGTCACCACCGCGGCCGAGGTGTACGTGTGCTGGTCGAGCTCTTTGCAGGCCGCACACCACTCGGCGAAGAAGTCGATCATCACCGGCTTGCAGCTGGCCCGGGCCTTGGCGAGCAGCGCGTCGAACGGCTCGGCGCTCTGCGCCACGTCGGCCTTGAAGCTGGCCCACGCCATGGGGCGGGCGTTGGCCGGCCCCGAAGGCTCGGAGGCCGGGGTCATGCGCAGCACCAGCGCCAGCACCAGCGCGGCCACGCCGAAGCCCTTGAGCACCGCCTCAGGCCGGCTGCCGTCTTTGAACGAGAGGTGAATCGCCCCCAGCGCCACCCCGACGAGCGCCAGCACCGACGCCACCGCGATGCCCAACGGGCCGGCGAAGACGTTCGCCACCGCCATGATCGCGGTGCGAATCGGCGGTAGCCCGTCGCGCCAGTAGCCCAGGGCGAGAAAGACCAGCGCCACCCCGAACACGCTCTTGACCCACTCCATCCACACGCCGCCTTTGGGCAGGCGCACCAGGAACACGCCGATCACGAAGAACGGCACCCCGATGCCCAGCGCGTAGATGAACAGCAGGCCGCCCCCCAGCACCGGATCTTTGGTGGTGGCGACGAAGGTCAGCACGCCCGAGAGTACCGGCCCGGTGCACGGCGCGGCGAGAAAGCCCGACACTGCGCCCATCAGCAGCGCGCCGATATCAGGCCCCGCCGCCCACCGAGTTGAGCCGGGTGGCCATGCCGGTGGGCAGCGCCAGCTCGAAGGCGCCGAACATCGAGGCGGCCAGCGCGAGCATGAACACCCCCAGGGAAAAGGCCACGTAGGGGTTGCCCAGCGCGGTGCCGAAGGCGCGGCCGGCGAACGCGGCCACCACGCCCAGCGCGGCGAAGGTGACGCCCATGCCCACCACGTACGCGGTGGTGAGCAGCACCGCGCGCCCGCGCGAGTCGGCCTGCCGCGCGCCGAACACCCCCACCGTGATGGGAATCAGCGGCCACACGCAGGGGGTCATCGAGGTGAACAGGCCGCCGATGAAGATGGCGCCGGCCGCGAACACGATGCGCCCGCCGGCGAGCAGCTCGGTGGCGTAGTCACCGGTGGTCGGCCCGGTGGGGAGAACGAAGGGGAGAAAGGCGACGCCGAGCGCCGAGGCAACGGCAAAGAGCAGGACCTTCGAGCGGGCCATGGAAGTGGGTGTGAGACTAGCGGGCGGACGGTTTCACTTCACCCGTCAAAGAGTCTCTTCATCGACCGGGGTCCGCTTGGTAGCGTCGGCCACCATGCCTTTAGAGCTCAAGGATCTCGCCACCCAGAAGACGATGATCGTGCCCGAAGAGGGGCTCACTTTCGGCCGTGAAGGCGGAGACGCCAACATTCAGCTGCGCGACACCGGCGTGAGCAAGCGCCACGCGCGGGTGTTCGGTGAAAACGGCGCCTGGTTCCTCGAAGACCTGGGCTCGAGCAACGGCACCTGGCTGCAGAAAGAGCGCATCAAAGATGCCACCGAGCTCTTGCCGGGCGACGTCATTCAGATGAGCCAGGTGAAGTACGAGGTGGTGCAGGTGACCGGCGCCGACGACGCGGTCGAGGCCACCTCGCAGCAAGACGCCAACGAGCCCGAAGACTCTGGCGGCGCGATGGACGACGAGCCCGTCGAGGAGCACGAGGCGACCCCCAAGCCGATGCCGGCCGCCGCCAAGGGCAAACCGCTCGGCGCCGCCAAAGAGTCTCCTTCGGCGGTGAAGGCCAAGGCGATTCCCGCGCCCGCCGCCCCGTCGAAGAAGATGAGCAAGCCGCCGCCGCCGGTCGAGAGCGAGGCGTCGCAGGCGAAGAAGAAGAGCGAGGCGATGTCGATGGCGGCCGCAGAGGCTCCCGCCGACGCGGGCTCGGGTGAGCCGGCGAAGATCTCGGTCGGCTACTTCCTGCTCACCGTGCCCAAGGCGTTCGCCTACTACCTGGCGGCGATGCCCATTCTGCTGGTGAACCCGGTGGGCACCATTCGCAAGGCGGTGAGCGAGCAGAAGCACGAGGCCAAGGGCCGCTACGAGCTCATCGCCTACGCCCTGCCCGCCTACCTGATCAGCGCCGCGTTCACCTTTCTCGGCATGCTGATCGTCGGCATCGTCACCGGCACGCTCAGCGTGGGAAACATCATCCCCGTCGGTGCGCTGATCGGCGCGCTGATCGGCGCCGGCGTCACCGGCTTCGTCTGGCACCCGGTGCTCAACTGGGTGGTGAACTTCTTGAAAGGCCAGAGCGACGAGCGGTCGCGCACCAACCTGTTCATGCTCTACATGACCGCGTTCGCGCTGCTGGCGCTGCCCAACTTCATCGCCCTGGTGCTCTCGCTGGTGCACCTGCCGCTGATCGGCCTGGTGCCGCTGGTGCTGCGCCTGGCCGCCTCGCTGGTGATGCTGTTCATCTTCTTCTCGTGGTTCACCGCGGCCGGGGTGGTGAAGTGGTTTCGCATCGTGCTGATGGTGCTCGGCGGGCTCGCCTGCCTCAGCACCCTGGCCGGCATTCCTGCCGCGATCGCCGGCAGCGGCGGCGCGGGCATCGCGTCGGGCGGCGACTCGGCCGCGTTCGAGGCCAAGGCCGAAGAGCTGCGCAAGCAGGCCGAGGCGCAGCTCGCGGCGGCCGAGAAGCAGGGCGCGGCGGCCCAAGAGCAGGCCGAGAAGGCCGCTGCGGCCGCAGAAGACAAGGCCGAGGCCGCGGTGAAGGCCGCGCCCGCCGAGAAGGCCGAGAAGGCCGAGAAGGCCGCGCCGCCTCCCCCCGCCGAGAACGCCAAGGCCGCCCCTCCTCCGCCCGAGCCGGCCAAGGCCGCGCCCAAGCCGGCCGAAGCCGCGGCGGCCGCGGTGCCCACCGGCGGCGGGTACGCCCCCTGGCACCAGAAGTGGGACGCCATCGAGAAGAAGATCTCCGATGATCCCACCATCTTGAACAAGAACCCCCAGGTGCTCGCCCTCTACAAGCAGCTCGAAGACCAGGTGTTCGAGGCCGACGCCCGCTACTCCAAGGGCAAGAAGGCCTCGGAGAAGCGCGTCAACGAGCACCTCCGCGACGCCGAGCTCTACGAGAAGACCGAGGCCATCGTGGTCGAGCTGCACCAGAAGCTCTTCGGCAAGTGACAGAACGCCGGTGCGGGGGCGAGAAGGCGCCGACCTGGCGCCACTCGCCCCGCGCTCGACCTACGTCACCTCGCCGCGCCCTCACTGCTTCTTCTTCGGCAGCTCGAGGCCCGCGCTGCGCGCCAGGCCCATCACGCCCTCGACCGCGGCGGCGACGTACCCGAACGGGTTCGCGCCATCGACCGCGGTGACGTGCACCTCGCCCATCTTCTGCTGAAACGCCGCAGCCAGCGCCGGCAGCTGCTGCGCCACGGTCATCTGAATCACCTCGGGCGACAGCGTGTTCTCGATCTGCCGCTGGCGCTCCACCCGGTCGAGCTCGAGCTCGATGAGCAGCTGCTGCTTCTGGGTCTCCAGCTCGACCGTCTTGAGCTCGAGCTCGGCCAGCTGGCGCTTTCCCTCGGCGACCCGAGCCTGCGCCGCGAGCACCTCGACCGCCTGCGCCTCGGCCGCCACCCGCATCGCGTGGCGCTGCGCCTCGGCCTTCAGGTCGGCGGTGAGCTGCGTCAGCCGCGCCCGCTCGGTCGCCGCCTGCTGGTGCAAGAGCACCTGCGCCTCGGCCTCGACCTTGCGCAGCTGCAGCTCGCGCTCGGCGTCGACCTGGGCCTGCCGCGCGGCCCGCTCCTGCAACAGCCGCGTCTCTTCGACCCGGGCATCGGCGGCCAGCTTCTCGAGCCGCGCCGCCTCGTCGGCCGCCTGCTTCTCGCGCCGCACCTCGGTCTGCGCCGCCACCCGCGCCAGCTCGATCTGCCGTTGGGTCGCCGCCTCGTCTTGCTGCACCGCCCGGTCGCGGGCCAGCTCGGCCTCGCGGGCCTTCTGCCCGAGCTCGTGGCGAAAGCGCGCCTGCATGTGCGCGAACACCGCGGCCGAGATCACCCGCACGTCTTGAATCTCGATCGAGTCGACCACCACGCCCCAGCCGCGCGCGGTGCGATCTTCCACCCGCCCGTTGCCCCCCACCACCGGAGCGATCTCCCGCATCAGCTCGGAGGCCAGCGCGTCTTTGCGCCGGGTCATGCAGTGCTCGACGCTCAGGTTCGCCACCAGCCGCCGCGTGGCGCCGATGAACATCTCGCCCATCATCGACGAGAGCTTCTCTTGCGCACGCTCGGGGTAGCTGAAGTTGAGCATGCGAAAGGCGATCAGCGGGTCGGCGATGCGGTACACCGCCACGCCGGTCACCTGCACGCCGACCTTCTCGGCGGTCACCTGGTCGGCCACGAAGTGCAGCCGCTGCACCGTGGTGGGCACCACCGAGACCGACTCCCACGGCCACTTGAAGACGGTGGCACCCTGCCCGCTCATCACCACCTTGCCGCCCCGCATGCAGATCAAGAACTCGCTGGGCTTCGCCGACACCACTCCCCAGCGCTTCATCTTCTCGGGGTCTTCTTCGGGTTTGCCCCGGCGCCAGCCGTCGGGGGTGATCGCGGTCTTGTTCTGGGGCAGAGCGCTCATGCGCCCGACGCAGTGCAGCGGGCGCGCCCGGCCGTAAGCGCCTCGAAGCACTGCACCCTTCTTCACGGCGCTGCACCGCCCCGGAGCACCTGCTTCACCCTGGAGCGCACCGTCTCGAGCTACTTCACCCATGAGTTCTGCTTCAGCCCGGCTCATAGTGGACTTGACTGGTCCACATTCGAAGGGTTACTAAAAGTCTCGTGAAGCTGCCCATCTACATGGATAACCACGCGACGACGCCGCTCGACCCCCGAGTGCTCGACGCGATGATGCCGTACCTCAAGGAAGACTTCGGCAACGCGGCCTCGCGCAACCACGTCTTCGGGTGGAAGGCCGAGGCCGCCGTCGAGGCCGCGCGCAAGCAGGTGGCGCTCTTGATCGGCGCCGACCCCAAAGAGATCGTCTTCACCTCGGGAGCCACCGAGAGCGACAACCTCGCCATCAAGGGGGTGATCGACTTCTACCGCGGCAAGGGCGATCACATCGTCACCCTGAAGACCGAGCACAAGGCGGTGCTCGACTCGTGCAAGCGCCTCGAGCGCGCGCGGCAAGAGCGCATCGACGAGCTCAAGGTGCTGCGCCTGGGCGAGCTCGCCGGCCGCGACGTGACCGTCGAAGAGATCCCCACCCTCGAGATCAAGCACGACCTCGAGAACGACGCGCAGTTTCAGCGCTGGGTGTCGAAGGTGCAGGCCGGCGCGCGGGTGACGTACCTCGACGTGAAGAAAGACGGCATGGTCGACCTCGAGCAGCTCAAGGCTGCGATCACCGACAAGACGGTGCTGGTCTCGATCATGCTCGCCAACAACGAGATCGGCACCGTGCAGCCGGTGAACGAGATCGGCGCCATCTGCCGCGAGCGCGGCGTGCTCTTTCACTGCGACGCGGTGCAGGGCCTGGGCAAGGTGCCCTTCGACGTCACCGCCTCGAAGGCCGACCTGGTGTCGATCACCGCGCACAAGATGTACGGCCCCAAGGGCGTGGGCGCGCTCTACGTGCGCCGCAAGCCGCGGGTGCGCATCGCGCCGATCATCGACGGCGGCGGGCACGAGCGCGGCATGCGCTCGGGCACCCTGAACGTCGCCTCGATCGTCGGCTTCGGCAAGGCGGCCGAGCTGGCGCGCGCCGAGATGCCCGAAGAGGCCAGGAAGCTCGAGAAGCTGCGGGGGCGGCTGCTCGACGGCCTGAAGAAGAAGCTCGACATGCTGGTGGTGAACGGCTCGTGGGAGCACCGCCTCCCGGGCAACCTGAACGTCAGCTTCGCCTACGTCGAAGGCGAGGCGCTGATGATGGCGATCAAGGACGTGGCGGTGTCGTCGGGCTCGGCCTGCACCTCGGCCTCGCTCGAGCCGTCGTACGTGCTGCGCGCCTGCGGCGTCGACGAAGACATGGCCCACAGCTCGATTCGCTTCGGGCTGGGCCGCTTCAACACCGAAGAAGAGGTCGACTACGTGATCGACCTGATGGCGCGCTCGGTCAGCCGCTTGCGCGACATGAGCCCCTTGTACGAAATGGCGAAAGAAGGCATCGACCTCAAGTCGATCGCCTGGACTGCGCACTGAAAGAAGGAAGTCATGGCCTACTCCGACAAAGTCATCGAGCACTACGAGAACCCCAAGAACGTGGGCACGCTCGACAAGGAAGACCCCAACGTGGGCACCGGCCTGGTCGGCGCACCCGCCTGCGGCGATGTCATGCGACTGCAGCTCAAGATCTCGGACGAGGGCGTGATTCAAGACGCCAAGTTCAAGACCTTCGGCTGCGGCAGCGCGATCGCCTCGAGCTCGCTCGTCACCGAGTGGGTGAAGGGCAAGACCGTCGACGAGGCGGCCACCATCACGAACAAAGAGATCGCCAAAGAGCTCTCGCTGCCGCCGGTGAAGATTCACTGCTCGGTGCTCGCCGAAGACGCGATCAAGGCGGCGATCGAAGACTTCAAGAAGAAGAAGGCGGCGAGGGGCAAGTGATGACCGCTGCCCCCTCTGCCACGGTACCCGCCGCTGCCAAGCCGATGGGCAAGGGCGTGCTGCTGGGCGACTCGGCGGTCGAGCGGCTCAAGAAGCTGCTCACCGAGCGCAACACGCCGAACGCCGGCCTGCGCATCGCGGTGAAGGGCGGCGGCTGCTCGGGCCTCGCGTACCACATGGAGTGGGCCGAGGCGCCCCGTGAGCGCGACAAGATCTTCGAGCGCGACGGCGTGCGCGTCTTCGTCGACCCCAAGAGCTACCTGTACCTGATGGGCACCGAGCTCATCTTCGAAGAGTCGATGATGGCCAGTGGGTTCAAGCTGAGGAACCCGAACGAGAAGAGCGCCTGCGGTTGCGGCGAGAGCTTCACGGTGTGACCGTGAATCACTTCGAAATCTTCGGGCTGACGCCGTCGGTCGACGTCGACGTGCCTGCCCTCGAAGCGAAGTACCGCGAGCTGTCGCTCGAGCACCACCCCGACCGGGTGGGCGCCGACCAGCGGCTCGAGGCGGTGCAGAAGACCACCTCGCTCAACGAGGCGGTCAAGGTGCTCCGAGACCCCGCCCGCCGCGCCTTCTACCTCTTGCAGCTCGAGGGCATCGACCTCGAGAAGCAGCAGATGCCGATGGAGTTTCTCGAGAGCATTCTCGAGCAGCGCGAGCAGCTCGAGATCGCGAAGCGCCAGAAGAACCTGCCCAAGGTGCGCGCCCTGGGCGCCGAGGTCGGCCACACCAGCGACCAGGCCCTGGCCGAGGGCCTGAAGGCCCTGCGCGCCGGCGAGGTGCCGGCCGCCACCTCGGCGCTCGCCCGCGTTCGCTACTACACCCGCTTCCTCGACGAGGTGGAAGCCATCGAGGAGTCCGCCGCGTGAAGGGCTTTCTGCAGATCCACGACCCCCTCAAGCCGAAGGGGCACGCCGTGGGCATCGACCTGGGCACCACCAACTCGCTGGTCGCCGGCGTGGTGCACGGCAAGCCCGTCTGCCTCGAGGCCGACGAGAACGGCGCGCGGCTCTTGCCGTCGGTGGTGCACTACGGAAGAGACGGCGGCGTGGTGGTCGGCTCGCGCGCGGTCGCGCTGATGCCCTCGCACCCCACCGACACCCTGAAGAGCGTGAAGCGCTTCATGGGCAAGTCGCTCGGCGACGCCGAGACCCAGAAGCTGGGCGCCTACCGGTTCGCCGAAGGCACCGGCATCGTGCGCTTTCAGGTGAGCGGCGGCCAGCCGGTCACCCCCATCGAGGTGTCGGGTGAGATTCTGCGCGCGCTCAAGCGCCGGGCCGAGTCGCACTTCGCCGGCAAGGTCGAGCAGGCGGTGATCACCGTGCCGGCATACTTCGACGACGCCCAGCGCCAGGCCACCAAAGACGCGGGGCGGCTGGCCGGCCTCGAGGTGCTGCGGCTGCTCAACGAGCCCACTGCCGCGGCGCTCGCCTACGGCCTCGACAAGGGCTCTCAGGGCAGGTTCGCGGTGTACGACCTGGGTGGCGGCACCTTCGACATCTCGATTCTCGAGCTCACCGACGGCGTGTTCCAGGTGAAGTCGGTGGGTGGCGACTCGGCGCTGGGCGGCGACGACTTCGATCGCGCGATCGTGAAGTGGGTGGCGGGCGACAAGCCGCTGTCTCCCTCGGAGATCTCGAACCTGCTCCAGGCGGCGCGTGCGGCGAAAGAGGCCCTCACCACCGCGAGCGAGACCACGTTGGCCGGGCAGCAGCTGACCCGCGAGAAGCTCGACGAGCTGATCGCCCCCCTGATCGAGAAGACCGGCGTGGCCTGCCGGCGCGCGCTCAAAGATGCGGGCCTCAAAGCCCACGAGCTCGACGGGGTGGTGCTGGTGGGCGGCTCGACCCGGGTGCCCGCGGTGCGGCGCTTCGTGCAGCAGCTGTTCGGCAAAGAGCCGCTGGCCGACATCGACCCCGATCAGGTGGTGGCGCTGGGCGCTGCGGTGCAGGCCGATCTGCTCACCAACTCCGAGCGGCAAGACGAGGTGCTGCTGCTCGACGTGATCCCCCTCTCGCTCGGCCTCGAGACCATGGGCGGCGTGGTCGAAAAGGTGATCCCCCGAAACAGCACCATCCCCATGGCGGCCGCGCAGGTGTTCACCACCTTTCAGGACGGCCAGAACGCGATGGACGTGCACGTGCTGCAGGGCGAGCGCGAGCTGGTCGAAGACTGCCGCTCGCTGGCCCGCTTTCGCCTCACCGGCATACCGGCCATGCCCGCCGGCATGGGGCGCGTCGAGGTGAAGTTCTCGGTCGACGCCGACGGCATTCTCTCGGTGGCGGCGAAAGAGCAGTCTACCGGCGCCGAGCAGCACATCACCGTGAAGCCCACGCACGGGCTCACCGACGAGGAGATCGAGCAGATGCTGCTCGACTCAATCGACCACGCCGAAGACGACATGCAGAAGCGGCTCCTGCGCGAGCAGCAGGTCGAGGCGCAGCGCATCTTGATCGACGCCAAGAAGCAGCTCGCAGAGAACGGCGACCTGCTCGAGCCGACCGAGCGCGCCACCATGCAGTCGTCGATGCACGCGCTCGAGCAGCTCGCCGCCGCCACCGCCGATCACCACGCGCTCAAAGAGGCCATTCACGCGCTCGACGAGCAGAGCAAGCCGTTCGTCGAGAAGATCATGAACCGGGCGATCTCGCGCGCGGTAGTGGGTCAGAAGGTCTAGCCCCGTGCCCAAGATTCACTTCTCCAGCCCGCTCGACGACGTCACCGTCGAGGTGCGTCCGGGCACCCCGATTCTGGAAGCCGCCGAAGACTGCGGCGCCCAGGTCGGTCACTCGTGCGGCGGCGTGTGTGCGTGCTCCACCTGCCATGTGTGGGTGCGCAAGGGCCTCGAGAGCCTCAGCGAGCAGCAGGACGAAGAGATCGACCGGCTCGACATGGCCTTCGACGTGAAGCCCAATTCGCGGCTGGGCTGTCAGGCCTGCGTGGCTGATGAAGATCTCGAGGTGTGGATCACCGAGGAATCGCTCAAGGCCTACATGGACGAGAACCCCGACGTGCGGCGAAAGCTCGAGGCCGAGGGAAAGTGGCCGCCCAAGAAGTAGGCAGGTCTCATGTTTCCAAGCCGTGCCATCTCCGGCGGCACCTTGTCGCCCATGGACCAATCCACTAACTCTCGTCGCTCCATGCTCGCTGCCGTCACCCCGAAGCGGCTCCCTCGCGGATACCAGGGCCTCAACCACGAGACGCTCGGCTCCGACATTCTGGCGCTGGCCAAGGCCATCACGGCGACCGACCAGCTGCTGGGCGCCCAGCGGGCCGAGCAGCTGCGCAACGTGAAGCCCGAGCTCTGGTACCCCATCTCGATGCTGCTCGAGCCGCTCGACGAGCTCGAGACGCGCCTGGGCAGCGCGATCATGAAGAAGATCGGGTGGACGTTGTTCAACCAGTCGCACGCCGAGCGCTTCGCGGTCACCGCCAAGAGCGCGCGCGACGTCGTCTACGGCATCGACAAGATGTACCACCACGCCAACCGCGGCACCGACATCGGCGGGTGGAAGGTGCTCGACTTCAACCCCGGGCTGGCGCGGCTCGAGAAGAACACCCCGCACCAGTGCGTGATGGAAGAGGGCATTCTCGAAGAAGCGCTGCGCACCCTGAAGATCCCCGCGCTGGTCAGCCAGGAGACCTGCTTTCGCAAGGGCGCTCCGGTCTGCACCTACGCGATCTCCTCGCTGGTGCGCGACGCGCGCTGGTCCGGCTGAAAAAAACTCACCGTCAGCTCGGCGATCGACGAAACGTCGCTTGACCTGAGACGGTCGCGCTCCCTATAAGCGCGCGGCTTCCATCGCCCAGGTGGTGGAATTGGTAGACACGCTAGATTCAGGGTCTAGTGGTGGCGACACCGTGAAGGTTCGAGTCCTTTCCTGGGCACATAGGGATCCGGTCACGAAGGGTGACCGGGTCCCTTCGCTTTTGCGGGGTCGGCTACTCTTCAGGTGAACCAGCGCGACAGCGTCGCGTCGCCCAGCGGTTCGCCGCGCAGGCCCGGCTCGAGCCCGACCGCCAGGGCGTGAACCCCGCGCGCCACGAGCGCCTCGAGCAGCGCGCTGCGCGCGCCTGGGTCGGGGCAGAAGAAGATGCACCCATCGCCGCCGCCCGCGCCCGAGATCTTCCCGCTGCAGCCGAACGAGCGCCCCAGCTTGAGCAGCCGCTCGACCCCTTCGGTGACCACCGGCCCCAGGCCCGCCAACAGCGCCTGCAGCTTCGAGGTGGCCTCGTCGACCGCAGCAAAATCGCCCTTGGTGAGGCCGTCTTCGAGGTCGCGGCCCAGCGCATCGGAAGCGAGGGTGAAGCGTGCGCGGCCCTCGACGTCGAGGCGGCGCTCGATCTCGGCGATCATCACCCGCGTCGAGGCGCTCGACCCGCTGAAGGCGTACACCATCGGCACCTTGAGCTCGGGCACCCGGTACAGGTCGACCGCCGGTGCATCGGCGAGCCGCGCCGCCAGCGCGCCGGTGCCGGCCACCTCGAGCAGCGGCTTCACCTCGTAGCGGCGGTAGCGCACCAGGGTGCCCGCGAAGCACGCGGCCACATCGCCCCCGCTGCCCCGCCCGTTCTGCGCCTCGGCATGCGCCAGCAGGGCCAGCTTCAGCGCGTCGAAGCGGGCGTCGAGCGCGAAGCGGGCCGCCTCGGCCGCCAGCACCACCGCCCGCGCGCTCGAGCCGAGCCCCAGCTTCAGCCCCGAGGGCGCGGTCGGCGACGGCGCCAGCGCCACCGAGAACCCCGGCCCCTCGCGGCCCACCGCGCGCAAGACCAGGTCGAGAGTGCGCGCCACGAAATGAAAGTCGACACTGGGAGCGCTCTCCCAGTTCACGCCCGCGGGCGTCATCGCCCCGTACAGCCGGCTCCCCTCGAGCAGAATCTCCACCCGGCGGTCGGGCCGCTGGCGCACCATCGCGGTGGTGCGCGGGCCGACCGCGGCGATGCGCGCCACCCCGCCCCACAGCACCGCATATTCGCCGGCGAGGAACAGCTTGCCCGGCGCCGAGAGGGTGCGATCCATCACCTGCTCACTGCTTGCCCCGCGCGCACTCGACCGCCAGCTCGGCGGCGAAGCGCGCGTTGTTCTCGAGCAGCGCCAGGTTCGCCTGCAGCGTCTTGTTGCCCAGCCGCTCGGCCATCTGCTTGAGCAAGAACGGAGTCACCGCCTTGCCGCGCACGCTGTGCCGCTCGGCCTCGACCAGCGCGTCTTTGAGGTGATGCTCGACCTCGTCGAAGCCGAGCGCGGTCTCGGCCGGAGGAGGAACCGCGAAGATCACCCCGCCCTGCCCCAGCAGCCGCCGGGTCTTGAACAGGTGTGCGGCCTCTTCGGCGTTCTCGACCCGGTGCTCGAGCTTCAGCCCCGACGAGCGGGTGTAGAAGCCGGGAAAGTCGTCGGTGCCCACGCCGATCACCGGCACGCCCAGCGTCTCGAGCTGCTCGAGCGTGGCCGCGACGTCGAGCACCGACTTGGCGCCCGCGCAGACCACCGCCACCGGGCTCTTGGCGATCGCCGCCAGGTCGGGCGAGACGTCGAAGTGGGTGCTGGCGCCGCGGTGCACCCCGCCGATGCCCCCGGTCGCGAACACCGCGATGCCCGCCGCAGCGGCGATCTCGCAGGTGGCGCTGACGGTGGTGCCGCCCGTCGACTTCTTCGCCACCGCCACCGCCACGTCGCGCGCGGCGATCTTCATGGCCACCCCGCCCGACTGGGTGAGCCGCTGCAGCAGCGCCGGCGGCAGCCCCACGTGAATGTCGCCGTCGATGATGGCGATGGTGGCCGCCACCCCGCCGCGCTCGCGCACCGCCGCGGCGCACCGCCACGCGCACTCTTCGTTGTGGGGGTGCGGCAGGCCCTGCGCCAGCACCGAGCTCTCCAGCGCCACCACCGCCCGGCGCTGGGTCAGCGCCGCCTGCACGTCCGACGAGATCTTCATGAGGCGCGCGAGGTAGCCCTGGAGCAGCACGGCGCCTGTGCAGCGAGCGCCTGATCGTGAACGTTTCGCCGAAGCGCGTGCCCGCGCCCGCGCCCGGCAGTCGTTTCTTTTCTCACAGCCGCCTCTTCTCGACCACCAGCTGGTAGTCCTCGATCTTCTTGTCGAGCGTAGGCCGCGAGATGCCCAGAATCGCCGCGGCCTTGATCTTCTTGCCGCGCGCCTCGCGCAGCGCCTCGCTGATCGCGTCGCGCTCGAGCCGCTGAATCATCTGCGCCAGGGTCTTGGGTGCCTCGGGCACGCCGCCTTCTTGCACCTCGGGGGGCAGCTTCAGCGCGGGCACCTCGGTGCCGGCGTAGAGCAGCGCCAGCCGCTCGGCCACACCCTTCAGCTCTTCCACGTTGCCCGGCCAGGCGTACTCGCCCAGCAGGCGCCGCGCATCGGGAGACAGCGTGGGCGGCTCTTTGCGCCGCGCCCGCGCCACCCGCGCCGCGAAGTGCTCGAACAAGAGCGGCACGTCGGGCTTCATGTCGCGCAGCGCCAGCGACTCGATCTCGACGCCCTGCACCGCCTTGCTGAGCTCGGCGTCGAGCTCGCCGCGCGAGACCAGCGTGGCAGTCGGCGCGTGACAGGTGGCGATCAGCCGCACGTCGATCGGCTCTTCGCCGCCGGCGCGCGCCGGAGCCACCTTGCGCGAGAGCAGCCGCGCCAGCCGCTCTGCGGTGTGGCGGGGTATCGCCTCGATCTGCCGCAGCACCAGCGTGCCGCCATCGGCGCGCAGCAGCGCCGAAGACGCGGGGGGCACGCCCGCCGCCGAGGCACGGCCGAACAGCTCTTCTTCGACCTGCACCGCGGTCTTGCGGCAGTCGACCACCACCAGCGGGCCCAGTGCGCGCGGCGAGCGCGAGTGAATGTACTGGGCCTTGAGCAGTCGGCCGGTGCCGTTCTCACCCCACAGCACCACCGACTCGTGCACGGCGGCGGCGCGGCGAATCTGCTCGACCGTCTTGCGAAACTGCCGTGAGGTGCCCACCAGGGCGGCGGCTGACTTCTGGCCGCCGTCGCTCGAGGCCTCGTGCTCGTTGCGCGCCCGCACCGCGGCGAACGCCTCGCCGGCCAGCCGGCCCAGCGCCGCGCACACCCGCTGCGCATCGGCGGTGAACGGCTCGGGCCGCTCGGCGTAGAGAATGCCGAACGGGGCCCCGCCCGAAGCGAGCAGCGGAGCGCAGAGCAGCCCGCCCTTGCGCGAGGCCTCTTTGCGCTCCAGCGCGCCCCGCACCAGTGAGCGCGGCACCTCGACCTGCTCGGCTCCCACCACCGCGGCGGTGAGCAGCCCTTCGGTGCCGCCCAGCAGCGCCGCGGCCTTGTCGGCCGATACGCCGCGCGCGAGCTCCTCGGCCGCGCGCCTCAAGACCATCGCCTCGGAGGTGGCCGAGAGCAGCGCCACCCCCGCACCGTAGAGAGAAGCCTCGGGCCCCACCGCGGGGAGCAGCTCTTCGACCGGCTGGTTCTCGAGGTCGCCCGGCTCTTCGCGCTCGGTCAGCGCGGCGCGCGTGGGCGGCTCGTACAGCACGGTGGTGTCGCCCACCTGCACCCGATCGCCCGGCAGCAGCACCGCCTCGGCCTCGATCTTCTCGCCGTTGACGATGGTGCCGTTGCGCGAGCCCAGGTCGCTGACCCTCGCGGTACCTTCTTCGATGGCGATGCGCGCGTGACGCCGCGACACCTTCGAGTCTTCGAGGGGAATGTCGCAGCTGGGGCTGCGGCCGAGAATGACTTCACTGGTGACTTCCCGGCGAAGGCCAGCGGCGGGGCCACTCAACAAGAGGAGCGCAGGCATCGTTGTACGATGACTTTACCACGACTGTGAGGCGGTTTTACATCAACTTTTCTGCGAGCAGCAGCGCCTTCATTTCATCGGGGTCGAGCTGCCGCCCTTTCTGGGCCAGGCCGATGGCGTTGATCTGCCCCGCCTCGACCTCGACGTGAGCGCCCTTGCGCCACTCGGTGGTCGACTGGCCTCCGTCGACCAGCTTGCCGATCACCGTCTCTTCTTCCCAGGTGATCACCTCGACCCAGAGCATCTCTTCGTCGGGCTTGCCGCCCGCCTCGGGGTGCACCTCGAACGGAACCCGCACCAGAAAGGTGAGCGGCTCCATCAGCCCGCGCCGCTGAAAGCGCGACTTGAAGGCCGGCAGCAGCTCTTTCGCCTCGTCTTTGCGCTCGGCGGCCTCTTCGTCGCTCTCGGCCTCGAAGCGATCGCGGTAGTGGGCGAGCAGCTCGGTGAGGTTGTGCCGGCCCTCGGCCGTCACCACGGTGAGGAACTCGAGCTCGTGGCCGTTGAAGGTCTCGGGGTTGATGCCCCGCAGCGACGGCCGCGCCTCTTCGGCAGGCAACATCATGAACGCCGCCCCCACGCTGGTGGCCACCGGGGTGCGCGGCGGAGGCGTCTGGCCGAACGCCATGTCGGTGCACAGCTCGTGAAAGAAGATCTCGGCAGCCTTCAGGTCGGCCTCGCCGAGGTGAAACACCTCGACGTCCCACATGCCGAACTTCGACATGCCGTGCGAGTGGATCCACAGGGGAGCGTCGCCCGAGCCCGCCTCGACGGCATGCAGCGCGATGTGGTCGCGAATGTCGAACTCGAGCTCGGTGAGCTCTTCGATGTCTTCCTGGGTGTGCAGCTTGAACGCGGTGACGTCGATGGCCACCCCGTCGACGATCTCGAGCAGCGTGCGAACGCACCACAGCGCTTCGAACACCGCCACGGTGGCCTGTGGCTTCCCCGGCTCGAACGAGAAGCGGTAGAAGCCGCGCGACCCCTGCAGCGCCTCGTGGCTCTGGGGAGAGCCGCTGAGCAGCTCGGGTGACCACCCCAGATCTTCTTTGCGCGACTCGAAGCGCACGTCGATGCGGGTCGACTCGGCGCGCACCGAGAACAGGCAGCCGTCTTCGCCGATCTTGAGCTCGATCTCTTCCGACTCGAACGCTTCTTTGATCAGGTCGTCTTCGACCGGCTTGGGCGACGCGGTGGCGACGATGTAGACGTCTTTCACAGGTGCTTCTCGACCTGGCGGAACAAGTCGGCCCGATCGACGAGGTCGGTCAGGTAGTCGAGCTTGTCGGTGGAGAGCACCAGCACGGGGCTCATCTTGTAGTGCTTGAACCAGTCTTCATAGAGATCGTTCAGGCGCTTCAAGTACACGGTCGGTATGTCCTGCTCCATCTCGCGCCCGCGCAGCGCGATGCGCTCTTTGAGCGTTCGCACCGGGCACTTCAGGTAGATCATCAGGTCGGGCGGCTTGAGCGCCTGGGCGATGGTCTCGTACAGCTCCCAGTATGTCTTCCAGTCGCGGGTGTCGATCTTCCGGGTGCGGTGCAGGTTCTTGGCGAAGATCTCTGCATCTTCGTAGATGGTGCGGTCTTGCAGCGCGGTGCCGTCGTTGCGCTCGAGGTCGCGGTGCAGCCGAAATTTGTGGGTGAGAAAGAAGACCTGGCTCTTGAACGCCCAGGCCTTCATGTCTTTGTAGAAGTCGGCGAGGTAGGGGTTCTGGTCGTTCGGCTCGTAGAACGGGTTCAGCCCGTACCGCCGGCACAGAAACCGCGTCAGCTCGGTCTTGCCGGCGCCGATGTTGCCGGCGATGGCGATGAATTTCTGGTTGGCCAAGAGGTGCCCGGTCGGCGGGTGTAGCACGAGACCTCTCGGCCCGCCGTGGTATGAGCGCACGCGCTCATGGTCCGGTCACCCGCCCTTCCACTACTGCTCGCCCTGGCGTGCAGCAGCCCCGGGCAGAACGAGGTCGACGAGGGCAACCGGCTCGCCGCCGCGGGGCGCTTCGACGACGCCGCCAGCAGCTACCGCGCGGCCTGCGCGAAGACCCGCTCGGCCCGGCCGCGCGAGCTGTTGGGCATGAGCCTGCACGCGGCCGGCAAGCTCGACGAAGCGCGCGCCGCCTGGCTCGAAGCGGCGCAGCTGCAGCCCGACGCCGCCGACGCACAGCTCGGCCTGTCGCGCATCGACCTCGAGCGCGGAGACCTCTCGGCCGCGCTCGACCGCCTCGACCGCATTCTCGAGCGCCAGCCCAAGAACCACCGCGCCCGCACCGAGCGGGCCATCGTGCTGCTCAAGCGTCATGGCCAGGGCGACGCCGAGCATGCCTACGCCGACAGTCAGCTGGCGCTGGCCTCGGCGCCGCACGACCCCGACGCCCTGTACACCCACGCCTCGGCCTGCCTGGCCTCGAAGAAGCTGGCCGAGGCCACCGCGGCGTTCGGCAGGCTCAAGCCGCTGCGGCCCGCGTTGGCGGCGTGGGGCCTGGCGCGGGTGGCCGCCGCCGAGTCGCGCAACACCGACGTCATCGTCCACCTGCGCGAGGCGCGCGACGCCGCCGACGCCGGCTGGGTCGCCTCTGAGGTGCGTGAAGACCCCGCCTTCAGGTATCTATGGGACGACCCGGAATTCTCACGGGAGTTCTAGAAAAACGTGCCGGCCTGGTTCCGAAAATACTTCTGCATCGCGTGGATCGCGGCGAACACCGTCGTCTTCTTCCCGTGGGCGATGTTCCTCGAGCTCACCCGGCTGTTCGGCTCGCGCGGCTCGACGCCGTTCGTGCAGGGCCTGTGGCCCCGGCTGATGCTGTGGGCCCCCGGCGCGAAGCTCGAGATCGAAGGCAGAGAGCACCTCGACCCCAACCGCACCACGGTGTTCGTCAGCAACCACCAGTCGACCCTCGACATCCCCGCGCTGCTGATCGCGCTGTGGACCAACGAGGTTCGGTTCGTGGCCAAGAAGATCATCAAGTACGTGCCGCTGTTCGGCTGGTACATGGCCTTCACCGGGCACGTGTTCGTCGACCGCAGCAGCAAGCGCGCGGGCCTGCAGTCGCTCAAAGACGCAGCCGCCAAGATCTCCGCGGGCACCAGCATCGTCATCTTCCCCGAGGGCACCCGTAGCGAGACCGGTGAGGTGCTGCCCTTCAAGAAGGGCACCTTCGCGCTGGCCACCCTGGCGGGCGTGGCGATCTGCCCGGTCGCCATCGAGGGCTCACGCCTGGTGATGCCCAAGGCCCGGTGGGACGTGAGGCCCGGCACCATTCGGGTGAAGATCGGCGCGCCCATCGACCCCAAGCCCTTCGGCAACGACCGCGAAGGGCTGGCGCGCGCGGTGCGAGCGAAGATCATCGACCTGCACCTGCAGATCGGCGGGCTGGGCGGCGACAAGACGCACGCCCTCGACCACGAGCGCAAGCCCTCGGGCGCGGCCAAGAGCGCCACCGACACCGAGGTCGAGGCGTGAGGGCGGGCGGTTGGGTGGTGCTGTGCCTGGTCGCCGGCTGCGCCACCACCGCGCCCTCCTTGAGCCCGCGCGAGAAGGCGCAGGTGCTGATGCAGCGCGGCGATGCCAAAGAAGCCGTGCCGATCTTGGAAGAGCTGCACGCGCGCGCCCCGAGCGACTTCGAGGTGGCCCGCGCGCTGGCCGAGGCGCACGTCAGGGCCGGCTCGGCCGAGCTGCTGCTCGAGCGGCTGAAGACCACCGACACCGCGGTCTCGCACTACATGCAGGGCCTGGTGCTGTTCGCGCGCGCAGCCGATGCCACCCGCCCGGCGATCGCCCAGTTCGAGGCCGCGGTCGCGCTCGAGCCCGACGCCGGCGAGCTGCACCATCGCCTGGGCGTGGCGCTGCTCGAGAGCGAGCGCTACGAGCAGGCGCGCGCCCCGCTCGCCCGCGCCATCGAGCTCCGGCCCCGCGAGCTCTCGTGGCGGCTGCCGATGGCCAAGGTGCTCTACCGCTTGGGCGACACCCGGGGCGCGGTGGCCGCGCTCCAGCTGGTGGTGGCCGGGGGGCCCTCGCCGCAAGACGTGAAGATGGCGCGAGCCCTGATGGGGCAGATCGCCGACCCGTTCGGCGCTTTTCCCCAGAGCGCCCGCGGCACGCTCGAGCAGGGCATTCAGTGGCTGCAGGTCGCCGACGTGCCGCAGCAGGCGATCGTCTCGTTCGAAGAGATTCTGCACGACTACCCCGACCTGGCGGTGGTGCACGCGCTATTGGGGCTGGCCTACCAGCGCATCGACGACGCCGGGCGCGCAGTCGACGAGCTCAAGCGCGCGATCGAGCTCTCGCCCGACGACGGCAAGGCGCACCTCTACCTGGGCGAGCTGTACCTCTCGCACCAGCGCCCCCGCCAGGCCCGCGAAGAGCTCGAGCGTGCGCTGCAGCTCAACCCCCTGCTCGACGACGCTTATGTGCGCCTGGGAGACCTGGCGCTCGAGCGTCGCGACTACGTCGGCGCGAAGCAGCTGTTCGAGGCGCTGGTGCACCTGCAGCCCGACGCCGCCTGGGCCCACGGCAAGCTGGCGCTGGTCTACCAGCTCGACGGCGACTGGCCGGCGGCCGATCGCGAGCTCCACGCGGTGGTCGACAAAGAGCCCGACAACGCCGAGTTCCTCTTGCGGCTGGGCGTGCTCCACACCGAGCGCTTCACCCGTGCCAAGAGCGCCGACGAGCGAAAGAGCGCCTCGGCCGAAGCGGCGAAGTGGCTGGCCAAGGTGCTCGAGAAGCAGCCCGAGAACGCGCTGGCATCTCGAGCACTCGAGACCGTGAACGCGCGCTGAGTTCAAGGTAGCCTTCGGGGCCGTGAGCGACGGCCCCCCCGACCCGAACGCGCCTCCTGAAGAAGATCCGCTCGAGCTCGCGCCGCGGCCCCGGGCCGCCGAGGCCCCGCCTCCGCCCGCCCCGCCGCCCGCCGAGCTCGAGCTCAACCGGCCCCGCCCCTCTGCCCCGGCGCAGGTTCGCAGCGCGGCGCGGGCCCAGCCGCTGCCCGAAGAGCGAAAGAAGCTCACCAAGTCCGCCCTGCGCGAGGGCGCAGTCGAGGTGCTGCTCAACTCGTTCTCGATCTTGCGCGAAGTCGCAGAAGACTTCCGCAACTCCGACCGCTACTTCAAATACAAGGCGCTGGTGCTCTCGACCTGGCTCATGCTGGTCGTCACCAGCATTGGCGTGTCGTGCGCCGGGGCCTCAGTGGGCAACTCGTTCGGGGCCCGGCTGATCATCGCCGGAGACCACGTCGACCGCGCCTACATGGTCAAGAACGACAGCGACGACGAGTGGCAGGCGGTTCAGATCACCATCAACGGCAAGTACTACGTCACCGCGGCGCAGCTGCGCCCCTACGGCGACATCTCGCTGTCGCCGCGGCTGATGTTCGACGAAACCGGCAAAGAGGCCCCCGCCAACCTGGTCGTCAGCGAGATTCACCTGAGCTGCAACGAGGGCGACACCTATCTGCTGCGGGGCGGCTCACCGCAGTAGCGCGCCTGGCCCGCAAAAACGAACGGCGGACCCGACCATCGGGCCCGCCGCCGGTCTGTGCACGATCTGACCGTTACTCTTTCTTGGCTTCGACCTTCTTCTCGGCGCCCTCTTCGGCGGCCGGGGCGGCCGCGGGGCGGTCGACCAGCTCGAGAATGGCCATCTCGGTGGCGTCGCCGCGGCGGAAGCCGATGCGCAGAATGCGGGTGTAGCCGCCGGCGCGCTTGGCGTACCGATCTTTCAGCTCACCGAACAGCTTCTGCAGCAGCACGCGGTCTTTGACCGTCTGCGAGGCCAGCCGCACGTTGTGCAGGCCGCCCTTCTTGCCCAGGGTGATCACCCGCTCAGCCATGCGACGCGCTTCTTTAGCGCGGGGAATGGTGGTGGTGATGCGCTCGTGGTCGATGAGGCTGGTGACCATGTTCCGCAGCATCGCCAGGCGATGTGCGGTGGTGCGCTGCAGCTTGCGGTAACCGACTCGGTGCTCCATGACTGCCTGCCTTTCGTCCGGTGGCCGTGCCAGGTACCGCCGGGTTGGGAGCCCGCGAAAGGCGGGCCCCTGGTGAACTTCGCGCTACGACCTCACGACATCCGCGGGCCGCCGTTGACGCCCGGAGCGCCACCCGGCGCCGGCATCGTCTTGGGCGGCCAATTCTCGAGCTTCATGCCGAGCGAGAGGCCCATCTCGGCGAGAATCTCTTTGATCTCGTTGAGCGACTTGCGGCCGAAGTTCTTGGTCTTGAGCATCTCGGCCTCGGTGCGCTGAACCAGGTCACCGATGGTCTTGATGTTGGCCTGCTGCAGGCAGTTGGCCGAGCGAACCGACAGCTCGAGCTCGTCGACCGAGCGAAAGAGGTTCTCGTTGAGCTTCGTCTCTTCGCGCGGCGCCTCGGCGACCACCGGCTCTTCGGTCTCGTCGAAGTTGATGAAGACGGTCAGCTGCTCCTTGACGATCTTCGCGGCGAAAGCCACGGCGTCCTGCGGGGTGACCGAGCCATCGGTCCACACCTCGAGGCTGAGCTTGTCGTAGTCGGTCTGCTGACCGACGCGGGCGTTGGTGACCTGGTAGTTGACCTTGCGCACCGGCGAGAAGAGCGAGTCGACCGGAATCGTGCCGATCGGAGCGCCCTGCACCTTGTTGTTCTGCGCGGGCACGTAGCCGCGGCCACGGCGAGCCGACAGCTCCATGCGGAGCTTGCCGCCCTCGGCCACGGTGCAGACGTGGTGACCGGGGTTCAGAATCTCGACCTGATCGTCGGCGATGATGTCGCCAGCCTTCACTTCTTTCGGCCCCTCGACCTCGATGCGCAGCGTCTTGGGCTCGTTGGTGTGCATGCGAAGGAGAACTTCCTTCAGGTTCAGCACGATGTCGGTGACGTCTTCCGACACTTCCGGCACGGTGGTGAACTCGTGCTCGACCCCGTCGATCTTGACGGTGGTGACCGCCGCGCCCTGCAGGCTGCTCAGCAGCACCCGGCGCAACGAGTTGCCCAGGGTGGTGCCGAAGCCGCGCTCGAGGGGCTCGGCGATGAACTTGCCGTAGGTCGGGGTCAGCGAGTCCTGATCGACTTCGAGCTTGCGAGGCTTGATCAGGTCGCGCCAGTTCTTCGCGCCAAAGCTGTTGTCTGCCATGTGTGTTGCTCCTTCATCTCGATGACGCGGCACCGACATACCCGCCCGAATGGCGAGAGGCCGTTCACCTGGTGCTGCAGTGCTGCAAAGCTGTCGAAGTGACGCCGATTACTTCGAGTAGAGCTCGACGATGAGCTGCTCCTGAATCGGCATGGTCAGGTCTTCGCGGTTCGGCACCGACTTGACCTGGCCCTTGAGGCCCTTCTTGTCGACCTCGAGCCACTGCGGAATGCCGCGGCGGTCGACGGTCTCGATGGCTTCCTGAATGCGGAGCACCTTCTTGCTCTTCTCGTGCACCTCGATGTTGGTGCCCGGGCGAACCGCAAACGAGGGAATGTTCACGCGGCGGCCGTTCACCGTGAAGTGACCGTGGCGAACCAGCTGGCGCGCCTCGCTGCGGGTGTCGGCGAAGCCCATGCGGAAGACCACGTTGTCGAGGCGCAGCTCCAGGTTCTGGAGCAGCGTCTCACCGGTCTTGCCCTTGGCAGCGGCCGCGCGGCGGAAGTAGCCGCGGAACTGGCTCTCGAGCAGGCCGTACATGCGCTTGACCTTCTGCTTCTCGCGCAGCTGCACGCCGTAGCCCGAGAACTTCACGCGGCCCTGGCCATGCTGACCCGGCGGGTACGGCCGCCGCTCGATCGCGCAGCGATCGGTGTAGCAGCGGTCACCCTTCAGATACATCTTCAGATTCTCACGCCGGCAGATCCGGCAAACGCTTGCAGTGTATCGAGCCATGGTCGTGATCCTTTTAGACGCGGCGGCGCTTCGGCATACGGCAGCCGTTGTGCGGAATCGGGGTGACGTCGCGGATGAGCGAGATCTTGAGGCCAGCCGAGGCGATCGCGCGGAGCGCCGACTCGCGGCCCGCACCCGGGCCCTTGACCATGATCTGCACGTTCTTCAGGCCGTGCTCCATCGCCTTGGCGGCGGCGTCGCCGGCGGCGACCTGCGCGGCGAAGGGAGTCGACTTGCGCGAGCCCTTGAAGCCACGGGCGCCAGCGCTCGACCACGAGATCACGTTTCCGCTGACGTCGCAGATGGTGATCATGGTGTTGTTGAACGTGGCCTGAATGTGAACGATGCCGTTGAGGATGTTCTTCTTCTGCTTGCGCTTGACCTTCTTCTCGGCGCCTTCGGCAGGAGCAGCACCCGCGTCGGCGGCAGGAGCCGCTGCAGCAGGAGCGGCGGGCGGAGCTTTCTGTTCTTCAGCCATGACTTATGCCTTTCCCGCCGGCGCCGCCGGCTTCGCGCGCACGATGCCGCGCTTGGGACCCTTGCGGGTACGAGCGTTGGTGTGAGTACGCTGGCCGCGCACCGGCAGACCCTTGCGGTGACGAAGGCCACGGAAGCAGCCCAGATCCATCAGGCGCTTCACGTTCATCGTCACCTCGCGACGCAGGTCGCCTTCGGTCTTGTAGCCGGCCTCGACCGCCTCGCGAATCTTCCGGGTCTGATCTTCGGTCAGATCCTTGGTGCGAAGGGTGAGGGGAATCTCGGCTTTCGCGCAGATGTCGAGCGCGCTCTTCTTGCCGATGCCGTAGATGTACTGGAGCGAGATCACCACGCGCTTGGCGGGCGGAAGATCGACTCCGGAGATGCGTGCCATGTACTCGTTACCTTCCTTCTAGCCTTGACGCTGCTTGTGGCGGGGGTTCACCGAACAGATGACGCGCACCACGCCCTTGCGGCGGATCACCTTGCACTTGTCACAGATCTTCTTCACAGACGCGCGGACCTTCATGACTCCCTCACTTTGCTCGATAGGTGATGCGGCCACGGCTCAGGTCGTACGGAGACAGCTCGACCTTCACCTTGTCCCCGGGGAGAATCCGGAATGAAGTGCATGCGCATCTTCCCGGAGATATGCGCGAGGACCTTGTGCCCGTTGTCGAGCTGCACACGGAACATCGCGTTCGGGAGCGGTTCCATCACCGTCCCTTCGACTTCGATCGCATCATCTTTCGGCAATCAAAAACCTCGTGTTCTTCGGGCGATAGACTTCTCCCGAACATGTAGGAAACGCGGCGCATTAGCACTTTGCGGTAGAGAAAGGCAAGCGCCGTTGTAACATTCGTAATTTCAGGGCATTGCAGAGGCCAAAATGACGCTGCGGCTGGTGAAGGGTGAAGATCGAGGCGGCAGCGAGGGCCCCGGGCCGCCCGGAGAAGAGAGCCACGAGCAGAGCACCGGGCCGCGGCGAAAGACCCGCCGCGCGCTGGCCCTGGCGCTGATCGCGGTGCTGCTGGCGGCGGGAGGCACCGCACTGGGCATGGCCGTCTACGTCTCGCGCCAGGCCGAGGGCTACGAGCTCACCCTCACCTTCGGCCCGCGCACCACCCACGTGATCGGCACCGACGTGCGGCTCGAAGAAGGCGCCCACGAGACCCGCTGTGTGCTGTCGCTGCTCGACTTTCGGCGGGTACGCGAAGAGAGTCTGTTTTGTTCGCCGCCCAGCCGGCGACCGCGAAGCCAGGTGCCCACCTTCACCATCGCCATCAACGGGCCCGAGCACTCGGTGGTCAACAGCGGCCCACTGCCCAAAGAGCAGCTCGCCCCGCTCGACGCGCTGGTGATCACCCGGGCCAGCGCCTGCATCACCCAGACGCCGCCCCGCTGACCTCGAGCCAACTCTCGGGTGGCGGGTGGCGGTCGGGCCCATGGTCACGAGCCTCCGCGCGAGGCCGGTGGCGCACGCGCTCATCGCGACGCCACGGTGAGAATCTCGGGCTCACCGTCGGTGACCGCGATGGTGTGCTCGAAGTGGGCCGAGAGCGCGTGATCCATCGTCACGATGGTCCACTCGTCGTCGAGCTCCATCACTTTCGCGCTGCCGGCGTTCACCATCGGCTCAATCGCCAGCGTCATGCCGGGCTCGAGCAGCAGGCCGGTGTTCGGCCTGCCGGTGTTGGGCACGCGCGGCTCTTCGTGCAGCTTCTTGCCGATGCCGTGACCGGTCAGATCGGTCACCACGCTGCAGCCCTGCCCTTCGACGTACGACTGCACCGCATGCCCGATGTCGCCGATGCGGGCGCCGGCCCGTGCCGCGGCGATGCCGCGCCGCAGAGACTCGCGAGTGACCTGCAGCACCCTCATCGCGTCTGCGCTCACCTTGCCCACCGGCACGGTGCGCGCCGAGTCGCCGAACCAACCCTTGAAGCTCACCCCGAAGTCGAGCTTCATCAGGTCGCCCTCTTTGAGCACCCTTTCCTTCTTCGGTATGCCGTGCACCACCTCGTCGTTGACCGAGGCGCACAGCGAACAGGGGAAGCCCAGGTAGCCCTTGAACGCCGGCTTGGCCTTGCGCTTGAGCGTCTCGTCATGCGCGAGCCGATCGAGCTCGAGCGTCGAGATGCCGGGCGCGCACGCCTCTTCCAGCACGTCGAGCACCTCGCACACGATGCGACCGGCATCGCGCATCAGCTCGAGCTCGTGCGGCGCGCGCAGACCCACGCCAGAGGCGCCGCTCTTCGCGCGCGCCCGCTCCCACTCGCTCACCGCGTCTTCACCGCTGCTGCAGCTCGCCGTGAATCGACTCGAACACCTGCTCGGGCGTGCGCTTGCCGTCGACGCGCGAGAGCAGCCCCTTGGGCTGGTAGTAGGCGATCAACGGAGCGGTCTGGTCGGCGTAGGTGTTGAGCCGGCCCTGCACCGTCTCGGGCACGTCGTCTTTGCGGGTGACCAGCTCGGTGCCGTCTTTGTCGCAGCGCCCCATCTCTTTGGGCGGGTTCGCCACCAGGTGATAGACGGTGTTGCAGGTGGGGCAGCTGCGGCGGCCGCTCATGCGCGCCACGATCGCCGAGTCGGGCACCTCGATGAGAATCACCCGGTTCAGCTTGCGGCCCAGGCGCACGAAGGTCTTCTCCAGCGCGTCGGCCTGCGCCAGGTTGCGCGGATAGCCGTCGAACAGCACCCCCTTCGCCGCGTCGGGCTGCTCGAGCCGCGCATCGACGATGGGTATGGTGATGGCGTCGGGCACCAGCTTGCCCTCGCGCAGCAGCGGCTCGACCTGACGGCCGAGCGGCGTGCCGGCGGCGATCGCGGCGCGGAACAGATTGCCGGTCGACAGGTGGGGAATGTTGAAGGTGCCGCAGATCTTCTCAGCCTGGGTGCCTTTGCCTGCTCCGGGCGGTCCGATGAGGAGAATGTTCAAGGGCAACAGCGATCGCCCAGACATGTCGGGCGTCGGCCTCGGCGTGGGTTTGGGGTCGGGAATGCTGGCGGGCGCTCGCTTCTTGGCAGCCGCTTTCTTCGAGGTGGCGACCTTGCGTGCCGCGGGTCGGGCCGGCTTCGGGCTCCCCTTAGAACGCAGGAGCCTTCTGGCGGTGGGCTTCTTCTTCGCGGCGGGCTTCTTCTTCGCTTTCGCGGTCGCCATGGTCGATCAGGCCATGACCTTCAAGCGACCGCGGATGCGCGGCCCGCGCGGGCCGGCGAAGCCCTCGTAGTTGCGGCTGATGAGGTGCTGCTCGATCTGCTGCACGGTGTCGAGCGCCACGCCCACCACGATCAGCAGGCCCGTACCGCCGAAGTAAAACGGCACGTTCATCAGGCCGGCGATCACCGAGGGGATCACGCAAATGGTGGCGAGATAGACGCCGCCACCGAAGGTGAGCCGGTTCAAGGTGCGCTCGATGTACTCGGCGGTCTGCTTGCCCGGGCGAATGCCGGGAATGTAGCCACCCTGCTTCTTGATGTTGTCCGCCACGTCGTCGGGGCGGAAGGTGAGCGAGGTGTAGAAGTAGGCGAAGAAGATGATCAACAGCACGAACAGGCCGTTGTAGACCCACGAGCTGCCGCGAATCGCCGCCTCGACGCCCGCCATGAACGAGAGGTACTTCCACCCCGCCAGGGTCTGCGGGAACGACAGCACCGCGCCCGCGAAGATGGGAGGAATCACGCCCGAGGCGTTCACCTTCATGGGGAAGTAGGTGGCCTGGCCCGCGAACATGCGGCGTCCCTGCATGCGCTTGGCGTACTGCACCGGAATTCGCCGCATGCCGCGCTCGATGTAGACCACGCAGCCGATGACCAGAATCATGAAGGCCAGCAGCGCCAGCGCACCGCCCAGATCGCCAGTCACCGTGCCCGCCTTCACGGCCTCGAACAGCCGCTCGCCCGACGGGGGCAGGCGAGCCACGATGCCGGCGAAGATGATCAACGAGATGCCGTTGCCGATGCCGTTCTCGGTGATGCGCTCGCCCAGCCACATGATGAAGGCCGTGCCCGCGGTCAGCGAGACGATGGTCATGAAGATGAACCAGGGGCCGTTGTCCGACACCACCACCTGGTCGAGGCCGTGCCCGAGTCGTCTTGCACGCGGCCCATGCGGCCGAGCCAGTTCGCGATGAACGACCCCTGAATGATCGACAGCACGATCGTGCCGTAGCGGGTGTACTGGTTGATCTTCTGGCGCCCGCCGGCACCCTCTTTCTGCAGGCGCTCGAGCGACGGCACCACCACCGCGAGCAGCTGCATGATGATGCTCGAGCTGACGTACGGCATGATGCCGAGCCCGAAGATCGACATCTGCTCGAGCCCGCCGCCGGTGAACATGTTGAACAGACCGAGCAGACCGCCGCCTTCTTTGTGCCGCTGCTCGATGTAGTGGTTCAGCGCTGCGCGATTTACGCCAGGCGTGCTGATGAAAATGCCCAGGCGGTACACCGCCAGCAGCACGAGCGTGTACGCGAGACGAGCACGGAGCTCGGCGACCCGAAAGACGTTGGTGATGGCGTTCAGTGCCAAGGAGAGCTCCTGCTCGAATGGGAGACGGCGAAGCCGACGGGCTTGTTACTGCGCCTTGGCGACCGGCACGCCCTTGCCGGAGTGAGCCTTCGCGGCGGCCTCGGGCTTGTGCGCCATCAAGGGGAGCTCTTCGACCGTGCCGCCCGCCTTGGAGATCGCCTCTTTGGCGCCGGCGCTGAAGCGGTGCGCCTTCACCGTGAGCTTCTTGCTGAGCTTGCCCGAGCCGAGCACCTTGATGCCCGTCCACGCGCCGCCCTTCACGAAGCCCGCCTTGCGCAGGCTGGCCTCGTCGACCGTCGCGCCCGCCCCGAACGTCTCGAGGTTGTCGAGGCTGACGATGGCGAACTCTTTGCGGTTGGGCGGCGTGAAGCCGAACTTCGGCAGGCGACGCTGCAGCGGCGACTGGCCGCCTTCGAAGCCTTCGAAGTGCATGTTGCCCGAGCGAGCCTTCTGGCCCTTGCCACCGCGACCGGCAGTCTTGCCCTGACCCGAGCCCTGACCACGCCCCACGCGCTTCTTGGGGTGGGTCGAACGACGGGGCTTCTTGAGAGCGTTCAGCGTCATCATGACTTCTTCTCCGCCTTGGCGCGGGCTGCGTCACGCAGCCGGATCTTGCGCGGCTTCAAACGCTTCCGCGGCTTGGGATCTTCCTTCACGGTCTCGACGTGAATGAGGTGCTTGACCTTGAACACCATGCCGCGAATCGCGGGAGTGTCTTTGAGCACCTTGATGTCGCCCAGCTTCTTCAGGCCCAGGCCGACCAGCGTCGCGACCTGACGCTCGTTCGAACCCGAGTGCGACTTCCACAGCGTCACCTTGATACCCATGACTTAGGCGCTCGCTTTCGAAGTTTCGCGCTTGCCGAACACGATCTCCTTGCCGCGCAGGCGCGACACCTGCTCGGGAGACCGGAGCAACTTGAGACCCGCCACGGTGGCACGCAGCACGTTGTGCGGGTTGCGGCTGCCCTGGCTCTTGGTGAGGATGTTGCGCACCCCCGCTGCCTCGAGCACCGCGCGAACCGCGCCGCCGGCGATCACGCCGGTACCTTCGAGCGCCGGCTTGAGCAGCACCCGGCCCGCGCCGAAGTGCCCCAGCACGTCGTGCGGAATGGTGTGGCCCATCAGCGGGATCTTGAAGAGGTTCTTCTTGGCGTTCTCGCCGCCCTTGCGAATCGCCTCGGGCACTTCGTTCGCCTTGCCGAGGCCGACGCCGACGTGGCCGCTGCCGTCGCCGACGACGACGAGCGCGGCGAACGAGAACCGGCGGCCGCCCTTCACGACCTTGGCGACGCGGTTGATGTTGACGACCCGGTCAGAGAGATCGAGATCGTTAGCGTTGATGGGAGTCGACATTCGTTTCGTCCTTTAGAACTGGAGACCGGCTTCGCGGGCGGCCTCGGCCACCGCAGCGATACGACCGTGGTAGGGGAAGCCGTTGCGGTCGAACACCACCGCAGTGACCTTGGCCGCTTTGGCCTTCTCGGCGATGAGCTGACCCACGCGCTTGGCGTCGGCCTTCTTGTCGCCTTCGTCCTTGCCCTTCAGCTCTTTCGACAGCGAGCTGGCGAAGGCCAGGGTCTTGCCCGAGCCGTCGTCGATCACCTGGGCATAGACGTACTTCAGCGACTTGTAGATGGAGAGCCGCGGACGCTCGGTGGTGCCCGAGATCTTCTTGCGAATGCGCTCTTTGCGGTTGAAGCGGGGGTCTCTCTTGCTCATGGCTCTTTCTTTCGAGGCAGTACGGAGCGGCGATTACGCCGTGCCGGTCTTGCCCTCCTTACGGCGGACGTGCTCCTCGTGGAGCTTGATGCCCTTGCCCTTGTACGGCTCGGGCGGGCGCAGCGCGCGAATCTCGACGGCGGTCTTGCCGACCAGCTCGCGGTTCGCCGACAGGATCTTGAGATCGATGGTCGGCAGCGTGTCTTCGGTGCGCGGAACCTTGGCCACCTCGGCGGTGACGCCTTCGGGGAGGTCGAACACCACCGGGTGCGAGTAACCCAGCGCGAAGTGAATCTGCTTGCCCTTCACCTCGGCGCGGTAACCGACGCCGCGAATCGCGAGCGACTTTTCCCAGCCGGTGGCGACGCCCTTCGCGGCGTTCGCCAGAATGGCGCGGGTCAGGCCGTGCAGCTCGCGGTGACGCCGCGAATCTGAGGGGCGCGAGACGGTGAGGACGCCGTCTTTCACCTCGGCCTTGATGTCGGTCGAAGGCATCTTCACGTCGAGCTTGCCCTTGGGGCCCTCGAACTTGATGACGGCGCCGGCCACGGTGGCCTTCACCTTGTCGGCCAGCTTGATCGGGTTCTTTCCAACGCGGCTCATCGTCAATGCTCCTTCAGTACACCGTGCAGATGATCTCGCCGCCCACCTTCTGCTTGCGGGCCTGCGTGTCGCTCATGATTCCGCGCGACGTCGAGAGAATCGAGATGCCCATGCCACCCAACACGCGGGGAATCTTGAGCGAGTTGGTGTAGCGGCGCAGCCCGGGCTTCGACACCCGGCGAATGCCGGTGATGGCGGGCTCGCGCTCGGCGCCGTACTTCAGCACCAGGGTGATCTCACCCTGCGGCTTCTTCTCGTGATGCACGAACTCGGAGATGAAACCCTCTTCCTTCAGCACCCGCGCCACCTCGAGCTTGATCTTCGAGTGCGGCAGCACGACCTTGTCCTTCTTGGCGGTCGAGCCGTTGCGAATGCGGGTCACCATGTCACCCAGTGGATCGTTGACGGGCATGTGCGTGTCTTTCCTTTACTGCCTGAACGGCATTCCAAAACCCTTGAGCAGCGCGAGGCCCCGCTCATCGGTACCCGCCGAGGTCACGATTGAGATGTTGAGCCCCTTCACCTTCTCGATCTGGTCGTAGTTGATCTCGGGGAAGATGATCTGCTCGCGAACACCGAGGGTGTAGTTACCGCGCCCGTCGAACGCCTTGCTGGGCACGCCCTTGAAGTCGCGCACGCGGGGCAGCGCCACGTTGATCAACCGATCGAGAAACTCGTACATGCGATCGTTGCGCAGCGTGACCGCGGCGCCGATCGCCTGGTCTTCGCGAAGCTTGAAGTTCGCGATCGCCTTGCGCGAGCGGGTGACGATCGGCTTCTGGCCGGTGATCGCCCCGAGCTGGTCGACTGCGCTCTCGAGAATCTTGTTGTTCGCCAGCGCCTCGCCCAGGCCCATGTTGAGCACGATCTTCTGCAGCCGGGGAACCTCGTTCGGGTTCTTGAGGCCGAGCTCCTTCATCAGGGCAGGCACGATCTCTTTGCGATAACGAAGCTTGAGGCGCGCAGGCTGAACCTGGAGCCCTTCTTCGATGTTCGCGGCGTAGCCGGCCTTCTTGGCGTCTTCCTTCTTGCCCTTCTTCGCCTTCGCCTTGGCCTTCTCTTTGGCCTCAGCCTTCGCGGCAGCGTCGGGTGCTGCTGCTTTCTTATCGTCTTTCTCGTCAGCCATGGCTCACCGTCACTTCGAGTCGATCGATTTGTCGCACTTCTTGCAGAAGCGCACCTTCTTCTCACCCTCGGCCTTCACCGCCACCCGCGTCGGCTTGTCGCACTTCGGGCAGACCAGGCTGACCGACGACAGCGCGATGGTGCCGGCGCTCTCGACGATGCCGCCTTCAGGGTTGGCGCGATCGCGCCCCTTCTTGATGTGCCGCTTCACCAGGCGCAGCCCCTCGACGCGAACCCGGTTCGCCTCGCGGTCGATGCTCAAGATCTTTCCGCGGTTCACCTTGAGCGAGCGCTCGGCGCCGCTCATCACCTGCACCGTGTCTCCGACCTTGATCTTCTGCAGCGACATCACAGCACCTCGGGGGCCAGCGAAATGATCTTCATGAACTTCTTCGCGCGCAGCTCGCGGGCGACCGGGCCGAAGATGCGGGTGCCGACCGGCTCGTTCTCTTTGTTGATCAGCACCGCGCCGTTGCCGTCGAACTTGATGTAGCTGCCGTCGGCGCGCCGAACTTCGCGGGCCGTGCGCACGATCACCGCTCGCGCCACGTCGCCCTTCTTCACCTTCGACTGGGGCAGCGCCTCGCGAATCGACACGATGATGGTGTCGCCCACCGACGCGTACTCGCGCTGCGAGCCACCCAGCACCTTGATGCAGAACACTTTCTTGGCGCCCGAGTTGTCGGCGACGTCCAGCACTGAGGTCATCTGAATCATGACGTGATCTCCTGGTTCCTGAAGGGTGACCGATCGGTCAGGCCTTGGCGGCCTTCTCGAGCACCTTGGCGACGCGCCAACGCTTGTCTTTCGACATCGGGCGGGTCTCGGCGATCAACACCTTGTCGCCTTCGCTGATGGTGGGGTTCTTGGGGTAGTCGTGGTCTTCCGCGTGCGCCTTGAACTTCACGCGCAGCGTCTGGATCTTGCCGTACTTGCCGTGAGCAGCACGGCGGCGCACGGTGACCACCACCGTCTTCTGCATCTTGTTCGAGGTGACGATGCCGATGCGGGTCTTGGGACGGCCGCGAGCGCTCTCGTCGTGTCCGGTTGCAGCGGTCTGGGCGGTATCGGCCATGATCAGCTCTTCTTCTCTTTCTTCTGCTTCTGGGTGATGACGGTCAGCACGCGCGCGAGATCGCGCTTGTGCGTGGTGCGCTCGGACGGGTTGTCGAGCGCGCCGGTCTTCAGCTTCAGCTGGTCCTGGAACAGGGTCGAGCGCAGCTCGTCGGCCCGGCGGTTCAAATCTTCCAGCGACAGCTCGTGCAGCTCTTTGGCAGTAGTGGCCATGATCGTTTCCTTTAGATCGACATCTCGGAGCGCTTGACCATCTTGCAGAGCACCGGGAGCTTCGCCATGGCGAGCTCGAAGGCCTGCTTGGCCACGTCGGCGGGCATGCCGTCCATCTCGTAGAGAATGCGGCCTGGCTTCACCACCGCCACGTAGTACTCGACGCCGCCCTTGCCGGTGCCCATGCGGGTCTCGGCCGGCTTCTTGGTGATCGGCTTGTCCGGGAAAATGCGGATCCAGATCTTGCCGCCGCGCTTGATCGACCGGCTCATCGCGATACGCGCAGCTTCGATCTGACGCGAGGTCAGCCACCCCGGCTGGGTGGTCATCAGGCCGAACTCTCCGAACGAGAGGTTCGAGCCCCGGTACGCTTTGCCCGGGTTACGGCCCTTGTGCATCTTGCGGTACTTGGTTCGTGCAGGTTGCAGCATGACGTGTCTTCTCTCTCGTTAGCCGGTTGGTCAGCGGAGCTCGGGGGGCTTGTTCGCCTTGCCGGGGAGCACATGGCCACGGCAGATCCACACCTTGACGCCGATGGTTCCGTACGTGGTCTTGCCGATGGCGTAGCCGTAGTCGATGTCGGCGCGCAGCGTGTGCAGCGGAACAGAACCTTCACGGTACCACTCGTAGCGCGCCATCTCGGCGCCGCCGAGGCGGCCTGAGCAGGCGACCCGAATGCCCTTGGCGCCGAACTTCATCGCGGTCTGAATGGCCTTCTTCATCGCGCGGCGGAACGCGATTCGGCGCTCGAGCTGGGTCGCGATGTTCTCGGCCACCAACTGCGCGTCGACCTCGGCCTTGCGGACTTCGACGATGTTCAAGAACACTTCGTTCTTGGTGAACTTCTGGAGGTCCTTCTTCACCGTCTCGATGCCAGCGCCACGCTTGCCGATGACGATGCCGGGGCGCGCGGTGTGAACGTTCACCTTCACCTTGTTGGCGGCGCGCTCGATCTCGACGCGCGACACGCCAGCGTGGTTCAGGCTCTTCTTCACGAAGTCACGGATCTTGATGTCTTCGTGCAGCCACACCGCGTAGTTCTTCTCCTCGAACCACTTGGAGTCCCACGTGCGGATGACACCGAGCCGAAACCCGATCGGGTGAACTTTCTGTCCCATTAGTTCTTCACCTTCTTCTTGGTGTTGTCGTCGCTCAGCACCACGTGAACGTGGCTGGTCTTCTTGTGAATCGGGGTCGCCCGACCCATCGCGCGAGGCATGAAGCGGCGCGCGGTGGGCCCCTGGTCGACGCTGATGCTCTTGACGATCAGCTTGTCGATGTCGACCTGCCCCTTCGACAGGTCGGTGGCGTTGGCGATCGCCGACTCGATCAGCTTCTTCACCGGCACCGCGGCAGCGCGGTTGGTGAACTGGAGAATGCCGACCGCCTGGCCGACGGACTTGCCGCGCACCAGCGCAGCGACGACCGAGACCTTGCGGGGCGCCATACGGAGAAACCTGAGGTGAGCAGTGGCTTCCATGGTGCGTTACCTCATTTCGCCGGCGGCGCGGCCGCAGGCGCTCCGGGCTTGGCGACCTTCTTCTCGGCCGAGTGACCGACGAAGGTGCGGGTGGGGCTGAACTCGCCGAGCTTGTGGCCCACCATGTTCTCGGTCACGTAAACCGGGACGAACTTGCGCCCGTTGTGAACCGCAAACGTGTGGCCGACGAACTCGGGCACGATGGTCGAGCGGCGCGACCACGTCTTGATGACCGCCTTCTTGTTGCCCTTGGTCATCGCCTCGACCTTCTTGCTCAGGTGCGGGTCGACGAACGGACCTTTGTGAATCGAACGTGCCATGGTCGTGTCCTCTTACTGGCTCCGCACGCCGGGGCGGCGGCCGGAGACGATGAACTTGTTGGTGCGCTTGTTGACGCGCGTGGTGAGGCCCTTGGTCTTCTTGCCCCAGGGCGAGACCGGGTGCGGGTTGCCCTGGCCAGACTTGCCTTCGCCGCCGCCGTGCGGGTGGTCGACCGGGTTCATCGCCAGACCGCGAACGGTCGGGCGAATGCCCAGCCAGCGCGACTTGCCGGCCTTGCCGACGCGGATGATCTCGTGGTCGATGTTGCCGATCTGCCCGATGGTGGCGCGGCAGACGATGAGAACCTTGCGCACCGCGCCCGACGGCAGGCGAATCTGCGCGTAGTCACCCTCTTTGGCCATCAGCTGGCCCCAGCTGCCCGCCGAGCGGATCATCTGGGCGCCGCGGCCCGGCTTGAGCTCGACGTTGTGAATCACCGTGCCGACGGGGATGTTCTGGAGCGGCAGCGAGTTGCCCGGGCGAATGTCGGCGGTCTGGCCGGCGAACAGGGTGTCGCCCACGCTGATGCCGGTCGGCGCGAGAATGTAGCGCTTCTCGCCGTCGGCGTAGTGCAGCAGCGCGATGTTCGCGGTGCGGTTCGGGTCGTACTGCACCGACTCGACCTTCGCCGGCACGCCGTCTTTGTCACGGCGCTTGAAGTCGATGATGCGGTAGCGGCGCTTGTGGCCACCACCCTGGTGCCGCCGGGTGATGTGGCCGTGCACGTTGCGACCGCCTGAGCGGCGCATCGCGGTGGTCAGGCTCTTCTCCGGCGTGGCCTTGGTGATCTCCGCGAAGTCGGAGACCGTCATCAGGCGGCGCGCGGCCGAGGTCGGTTTGAACTTCTTGAGTCCCATGGCTTAAGCAGCTCCTCCCTCGAACAGCTCGATCTTGTCGCCCTCTTTCAGGGTGACGAACGCCTTCTTGAAGTTCGAGCGCTGACCGATGTTCTTGCCGATGCGCTTGATCTTGCCGCGCATGATCGTGGTGCGAACGCCCTCGACGGTCACCTTGAACAGCGACGTGACCGCGGCGGCGACGTCGTGCTTCGACGCCTGGCGGTCGACGATGAACGAGTACTGGCGCTGCTTCTCACGCGCTTTGTCGAGCTTCTCGGTGATCAGCGGGCCCTTGATGACGTGGTTGATGTTCATGACTCAGGCCTTCTCCGCGCGCTTCTTGAGCAGCGCAGTCTCGAGCGCCTTGGCGGCAGCGCTGGTGAGCACGAGCACCTTGCGACGCAGCACGCTCTCGAGGTTCACGCCCTCGGGAGGCAGCACGTCGAAGTTGCGCAGGTTGCGAACGGCGCGGTGCAGCTTCTCGTTCTTCTTCTCGTCGACCACCAGAGCGCTGGTGAGCGCGAGGCCCTTGGTCAGCGTCTCGAAGGCGACCTTGGCCTTGCCCTCAGAGGGGAAGGCGTCGACGATGAACAGCGACTTCTCTTTGGCGCGCAGGCTGAGCGCCGACGCCACCGCGGCGCGGCGCACGGCGCGCGGCGGGCGGTAGGTGTAGTCGCGGGGCTTGGGGCCCATGGCCTTGCCGCCGCCGACCCAGTGGGAGGCGCGGATGGAGCCCTGGCGAGCGCGGCCGGTGCCCTTCTGCTTGTACGGCTTCTTGCCACCGCCGCTGACCAGCGAGCTGTTCTTCACCGCCACCGTACCCGCGCGGCGGTTGATCTGCTGCATCTTCGCGACCTCGTAGAAGAGGTTCGCGTTGGGCTCAGCCCCGAAGATCTCGTCGGAGAGCTCGATCTCCGAGACCTTCTTCTTCTTCAAATCGATGACGTCGAACTTGGCCATGATCTCGTGTCCTCAGCTCTTGATCTCGACATCGACGCCCGCGCTCAGATCGAGCTTCATCAGGGCGTCGAGGGTCTGCTGGGTCGGCTCGAGAATGTCGAGCAGGCGCTTGTGGGTGCGGATCTCGAACTGCTCGCGGCTCTTCTTGTCCACGTGCGGGGAACGCAGCACGGTGAACTTGTTGATGCGCGTGGGAAGCGGAATCGGACCCGCGACGCGGGCGCCGGTGCGCTTGGCAGTCTCGACGATCTCACCCGCGCTCTGGTCGAGCAGCTTGGAGTCGTACGCCTTCAGCCGGATTCTGATCTTCTGTGTCGCCATTGATCGTTTGCGTCCTTCCGGTGCGACTTCATTTGCTTCGCGACTACTTCCCCATACGACGCCCCGGGTGGGACAACTGCGCTACGACCAGTGGTCTGTCACAGAGCCGGAACGACGAAAGGGACGGCGCGTGTACCTACAGACGCGATGGATTGCAAGCCCCCATCGCACCTTTTGGCAGAAAGTCGGCGCGGCGCTTCAGGCCCGCGTCAGAACTGGCCGCTGACCCACGCACCGCGCCCCGTCCACGAGAGGCGAACCTGGGCCGCTTCCGGGCCGGCCGAGGCGAGATCGATCACCATCAGGGTGAGCCCGAGCGCGGCGAGCACGCCCCCGCCCACCAGCAGGCCGTCGGCGATCACCGCGCCGGTGGTGGCGCGCGAGTCGAGCAGACGGGCTTCGGCCTGGGTCATGCCGATCACCGCTCCGTCGGCGTCGGTGGTCACGCTCAGCAGCCGCTGGCGGGCGCTCGCCGCCTGCACCCCGAAGTAGCCCCCGGCAGCCAGCCCGACCACGCCCGCGACCGTCAACACCACCCCAACTCCCATTTTGGCTCGCGACCGGGGCGCCTCGGTCGCGGCCACCGCCGGAGCAGGTGGCAGAGCGGCCACTCGCGCCTCGGGCCGCACCGTGGGCGGCGGCAATGCCGGCAGCGCCTCGGCCTTCGCCTCACCCACCAGCACCCCGAGCACCGCGCCGCGCGCGCCGATGAGCTCGAGGCGGTACTTCACCGCGGCGGCGACCGCGACCACCGGCACCGTGAAGCGCATCACCTTGGGCGCCGGGTGAGCGACCTCTTGGGCCCCTGCGGCCTCGAGCTCGAGGTTCAGGGCTTTGAGCTGCCGAAGCGGATCGCGCCCCAGCCAGAACGTGAGCGCCCTCACCCGCCCGTCGCGGCTGTCGACCTTCTCGAGCACCGGCACCAGGGCGCCGTTCTTGTCGACCCACTCTTTCGCTTCGAAGTAGGGGGTGCGCACTCTCGGCGGGTTGTCTCTCGACAACACGAAGCCGGGCGAGAGGGTCAACAGGCGCCGAAACGACTCGGTGGCCCGCGCGGGCTTGCTCAGGTTCGCCCAGCACACCGCTTCGATCTCGTAGAGCGCGACCAGCGTCTCGCGGTCGACGCGCTCTTGCTCGAGCGCGAGCTCGACCTGCTTGAGCGCCTTGTCGTACGAGAGATCTTCCAGCAGCGCGCGCGCGCGCTCCAAGAAGGGGCTCTCGGCGGCGCGTGCCGCCGTCGAACACAACAGCACCCACATCAGTGCTGAACGGGCCCATTTCACAGCCGAAAAGCGTACTCCAGCGCGGGGTGAGTGCGTTGACATCGTTGGCGAGCACCCCGACACTCCGGGCCGCTTGCCCGCTTCTTCGTCGTCGCGCGGTCTCACGCCCGGGGGCAAGCCGCCCCCCCGCAGCGACGGGCTCTGGGTTCCGGGCGGCCGCATCGGGCGCTACCAGCTGCTCGCGCCGCTCGCCTCGGGCGGCATGGCCGAGATCTGGCTCGCCCGGCAGACCGTCGAGTTCGAGGGCTTCTCCAAGGTGCTGGTCATCAAACGCATGACCCAGACCCTCGAGAACGAGCCCGAGTACGTCGAGATGTTTCTCCAGGAGGCCCGGCTCGCCGCCCAGCTCAACCACCCCAACGTGGTGCAGATCTTCGAGCTGGGTCAGCAGCACGGCGCCTACTTCATCGTGATGGAGTACGTCGAAGGCGAGAGCCTCGCGTCGATTCGTCGCCACGCCCACACCGCCGGCCACCCGCTGCCCGACGCGCTGGTGGCTGTGATCGGCGCGCAGGTCGCCGAGGGTCTGCACTACGCCCACACCGCGACCGGCATCGGCGGCGAGGCGCTCAACGTGGTGCACCGCGACGTCAGCCCCCAGAACGTGCTGGTGACCTTCGACGGCTCGGTGAAGGTCGTCGACTTCGGTATCGCCAAGGTCGCCAATCGCGCCAGCATCAGCGGTCAGCTCAAGGGCAAGCTGGGCTACATGTCTCCGCAGCAGGGCAATGCCGTGCCCGTCGATCACCGGTCAGACATCTTCTCGCTGGGGGTGGTGCTGCACGAGCTGCTGACTGGTAAGCGGCTGTTTAGGGGCAGCACCGACATCGAGGTGCTGCGCGAGGTCATCTCCGAGGCCCCGCTGCCCCGCATCAGCACGTTTCGCCCCGACATCGACGCCGAGCTCGACCAGGTGGTCGCCACCGCGATCGAGCGAGCTCCCGAGCGCCGGCAGCAGACCGCGCAGCAGCTGCAGCGCGAGCTCGAGCATTGGCTGCGGGCGCATGGGCCCGCAGGGCGCCCCGAGCTGGCGGCGTTCATGCGCTCGCTGTTCGCCGAGCGCATCAGCCAGCGCCGGGCGATGATCGACGACGCCCTCAACAACCGGTTCAGCTTGAGCGACGCGATGGCCGTACCCGCATTGTGGACGCCGTCGAACGGCTCGCAGCTCGACACCCTGCTCAACGGCGCCGGCGCACGCGCTCCGCACCCCAGCCGACTGCCCCGGTTGCTGCTCGCCGCGGCGGTGGGGGTGCTGACCGCCGCGGGGGGCTGGGCGCTGCTCTCGCGCACCTCGCCGAGCACGCCGGCAGCCCCCACGGTCGAGGCGGTCGTGCACCCGCCGCCCCGCCTCTCGGTCGAGACCGAGCCCCCGGGCGCCGAGATCGTGGCCGACGGCGCCGTGCTCGGCAAGAGCCCGCTGGTCATCGAGTCGCTCGCCCCCGGCGAGCACACCGTCACGGCTCGGCTGGCGGATCACCGGGTGGTCGAAAAGAAGGTCAGCCTCGCCGAGGGCGGCCAGTCGGCGCTCTCGCTGATGCTCGAGCCCGACGACGCGGCCGATGACCCGGCGAAGCACGCCGCCCCGGTGAAGAAGCTGGCGCGGGGTCGCCTGAACCTCTCGACCAAGCCCTGGGCCTCGGTCTTTCTGGGCAAGCAGCGGCTCGGCGACACGCCGCTCAAGGACGTTTCGCTGCCGGCCGGCCACCATCTGCTGCGGCTGGTGAACGCAGAAGAGGGCATCGACTCGTCGATCGAGGTCGAGATCAAGGCCAACGAGACGACCTTCAAGAAGCTGAAGTTGTGAGCGCTCACCGACCCGCAGCCCGGGCCGGTCAGTACGAGCAGAGATCGGCGCCGGAGGTGGCGAAGCAGCGGCCGCCGGTAGAGGACCCGCCGCAGCGATCATTGTCGTCGCTACAGTCACACAGCCCCCCGTTGCAGGTCTGCTGACTCTGGTTGCCGGGCCTGGGGCACTGGGTGGAGCCGCTGGGGCAGGTGCAGCGGCCCGAGGCCTTGCCCCCGGCGGTGCCGGGCTGACACACCCCTGACCCGCACGACGCGCCGCACACCCCACAGTTGGCGGGGTCGGCGCCCAGATCTTTGCACGCGGTGGCGTTCGGCGCCGTCGAGCAGCAGACGTTGCCCGCGCCGGCGCACTGCTTGTGCAGGCAGTCGGGGTCGCTGCAGTCGACCAGCCCGTCGCAGTCGTTGTCGACACCGTCGTTGCAGGTGGCCTCGGTGGCCTGCGAGACGGCGCACGAGCAGCTGCCCCCGTCGCACGTCGAGCTGCCCAGACACGCGGGCCCGGCCCCGCAGCGGCAGGCGCCGCCGCTGCACGCATTGGCCTGGCTGGCGCCGCAGGTCGAGCACACCACCCCGCCCACCCCGCAGCTGGTGAGCGCATCGCCCGCTGCGCAGAAGTTGCCGCTGCAGCAGCCCGCGCACGTCGTGGGGTCGCACACGCAGCTGCCGCCCTGGCACTTGTAGCCGACTCCGCACACCGGCCCGGTGCCGCAGCGGCATGAGCCGCCCCCCGAGCAGGTGTCGGCGCGACCCGAAGGGCAGACGGTGCAGGTGCTGCCGCCCGCACCGCAGGCGCCCACCGTAGGTGGCGTGCGGCAGGGGCCGGTGGCGCTGCTGCAGCAGCCACTGGCGCAGCTGCCCGCGGTGCAGCTGCAGACCCCCGACGCGCAGCTGAGCCCCGCCCCGCACGCCGCGCCGCTGCCGCACCTGCACACCCCGGCCGAGCACGCATTCGAGCTCCCCGTGCACGCGGCGCACGCCGCACCGCCGGTGCCGCACTGGCTGGCGCTCTGCGAGGCCGCAACGATGCAGGTGCCGTTGCTGCAGCACCCCGACGGGCAGCTGGTCGCGTCACAGCCCGAGCAGGCATGGCTCACGCAGCTCTGGGCGCCACACGACGCGCACGCCGCGCCGCCGGTACCGCAGGCCGAGCTGCTGGTGCCCTGCTGACAGCTGCCGGCCGAGTCACAGCACCCGGTCGGGCAGCTCACCGCGTCGCACACGCACGCGCCCGAGACGCAGTGCTTGCCGGCCGCGCAGGGCGCGCCGGCGCCGCATGCGCACGCGCCATTGAGGCAGCGATCGGCCGTCACGCCGCAGCTGCCGCAGGCCGCGCCGGGGGCCCCGCACGCGGCGGTGCTCTGCGACGAGAGCGAGAGGCACTGGGGGCTGGCGCCGCCCGAGCAGCACCCGCCGGGGCACGAGGTGGCGTTGCAGACACATGCTCCGCCCGAGCAGGTGAGGCCCGCTGCGCACGCCGCACCGGTGCCGCAGCGGCACGCCCCGCTGACGCAGGCGTTGGTGGCGCCCGAGCAGACGCCGCAAGCGGCGCCCCCGGTGCCACACCTGGTGGGGCTCTGGGCGGACTGGCCCACGCATGCCCCGGCGCTGCAGCAGCCGCTCGGGCAGCTGGTCGCGTCGCACACGCACGCGCCCGACGCGCACCGCTGGCCGGCCGCGCAGCCACCCGCCTGGGTGCCGCAAGCGCAGGCGCCGGCGGTGCACCGATCGGCTCCGGTGCAGGCGGTGCACGAGCCGCCGTCGATGCCGCACTGCGCGGCGCTCGGGCTCACGCAGGTGGCGCCCATGCAGCAACCGTTCTTGCAGCTGCTCGAGTCGCAGACGCAGGCCCCCGCCACGCACCGCTGGCCGGCCGCACACGGAGCCCGCGCGCCGCACTGACAGCTGCCCGCATCGCACCCATCGGCCGCGGGCGCCGCGCACGCCACGCACGCCGCGCCGTTGCGGCCGCAGGTGTTGGTCTGCGCCGCCTGGCACAGGCCGTTGAGACAGCACCCGCCCGGGCACGTGCTCGAATCACAGCCGCTGCAGGCCTTGGCGCCGGTGCAGGTCTGGGCCCCGGGGCAGGTCTGGCACAGCAGCCCGCCCGTGCCGCACGACGCCGCGGTGTCGCCGGCGAGGCAGCTGCCGCTCGCCGAGCAGCAGCCGTCGGGGCAGCTGGTGGGGTTGCAGGTGCAGGCGCCGTTGACGCACGCCTGGCCGGCCTGACATGCCGCGAACGGCCCGCAGCGGCACGTGCCGCCCGCGCAGCTGTCGGCGGTGACCGGGTCGCACACGATGCAGGTCGCACCCGGTGGGCCGCAGCGGGCGATGCCGGGCGCGGTGCAGCTCAAGCCGTCGCAACACCCCGACGGGCAGCTGAGCGCGTCGCAGACACAGACCCCGCCGCTGCAGCGCTGACCGGCGCCACAGCTGGCCCCCGAGGCGCCGCAGCTGCAGGCACCGGCCAGACAGCCATCGGCGAGCCCAGAGGTGGTGCAGTCGCTGCACACGTCGCCGCCCATGCCGCACTGGGTGTTGCCGGGCACCCGACACTCGCCACCGAAGCAGCAACCGGTGGGGCAGTCTTGGGGGGTGCAGCCAGAGCAGGTCCCCCCGACACAACGGTCGGGGCTGTTGCACTGCTGACAGGCGCTGCCCGCGGCCCCGCAAGCGGTCTCGAGGTTGCCAGCGGCGCAGAAGCCGCTCATGCAGCAGCCGCCGCACGAGAAGGGGCCGCACGCGTCGCTGCCGCCCGCGGTGCCTCCGTCGCCGCCGCCCTGGCCGGCGCCGCCCGCCGTGCCGCCTCCCGCCCCGCCCGTCTGGCCGCCTCCCGCGCCTCCGGTGGCGGAGCAGAAGCCAGCCACGCAGCGGAAGCTGTCGACACACTCGGAGTCGTCGCTGCAGCGGTAGCGGCGGTCGTCCCAGTGGGTGGGTGACCAGCTGCATGCCGCAAAGCTCAACGACAGCGCGAGCAGCGCACGGCTCATCGCAATCTCCCCATCAAGAGCATGGCCAGGGTCAACGCCGCCGCCCCCACCGCCACGTAGACGTAGCGCAAAGAGCTGCGAGCGGTGTCACGCTTCAGCTCGCGCTGCAGCCGCCGCTGAAGCAGCTCGTGGGAGGGCCGGGTCACCACGGCTGCGCCGGCCATGCCGTGCACCCCGAGCATGCGCACCAGGTGCTGAACGTAGGGGTCAGCGCCGCGGTACGTCTCGGCGGCCAGTCGGGCCCGCTCGAGCAGCTCGCGGCTGGGGGTCAGGTCGAAGTCGATCTCGTCTTGGCGCGGAGCGACGGCGTGGGTACGGGGCCGCACGCGCCCGGTTCGCAGGCGCGCGCCGTGGCGCCAGACCAGATAGTCGTCGAACAACCGCAGCTCTTGCTGGAGCACCCGGCCGGTGGCGTCGACGTGGCTCACCAGATCGGCTTCCACCCCGCCCGCGTGCCAGATCTCACGGTGGCCGCGCGCGTCAGGGGCCGACTCGACCGCCTTCATTCGGGAGAGCCCTCCGATCGCGCGCACCGCGCGGCTCTGCAAGTCAGTTGGCATCGACTACCGGGGTACCGCGATGTGGGGAGCAGCAGGCGCACTGAAGAAGAGCGCGACTTGAAAATGCGAACGTGAACTGTAGCACGCCGTCTGCCGGGTGAAGGCCGGCGCGCCGCGGCTCACCCCGCCCGGCGAAACACTCCCAGCAGCGCCTTCGCTGGGGGCGTGACCGGGCCGGGGAGCGAGCTGTCGGTGATGCGCACCGGCTCGAAGGCGGGAGCGAGGAGCTGCTCGAGCGCTTCGGCGGTGAACTTGCGGGTGTCGAAGCGCTGCTCGTCGGCAGCGTGCACCTTCACCACCAGGTGCGAGCCCCTGGGCACCAGCCGCGAGAGGCAGCGCAGGTAATCGGCCTGCTGGGCTTCGGGCAGCAGGTGCAGCACCGCGCGGTCGAGCACCAGCTCGAAGGGCCCCACCAGCCGGGTGCGGGTGATGTCGTCGTGCACCAGCTTCACCGGCAGGCCGGCCACGGTGGTCTGGGCGCGCGAGAGCGCCACCGCCGAGAGGTCGCTGGCAGTGACGGTGAGGCCGCGCCGCGCGAGCTCTCGCGCCACCGTACCCAGACCGGTGCCCAGATCGAGCACATTCTGCGGCCTGGGAAGCACCGAGAGCACGTCGACCAGATCTCCGTCGAGCACGTCGGTGTGCCACGGCATCTGCTCGGGCTCGAGCTCGCGGTACCGCGCGTCCCACTCGGCCATCTGCGGCGAGCGCGGCACGCTGGCGGTCTGCAGCACCGCCTCGAGCACCGCCAGCACCTCGCGCGGGCCGGGCGCGGGGCCCATCGCGGGGGCGCGCTGCGACGGAGCGTGCGCCACCTCGTGGCCGAAGCCGGGCAGCACCACGTGGAAGCCGTCGTCACGCAACAGCTCGAGGTTGCGCTGCACCGCGGGCGCCTCGTACATCGCCGCGTTCATCGAGGGCATCAGCACCACCGGCGCCGAGGTGGCCACCGCCAGCGCCGAGACCAGGTCGCTGCAGTCGCCGCGCGCGAGGCGCGAGAGGGTGGTGGCGCTGGCCGGGCACACCACCACCGCCTCGGCCCACTCGGCGAGGTTGATGTGGGGAGTGGGCAGCTCGGGCGTGCGGTGCCACAGCCCGCGCACCACCGGCTGGTGGGTGATGACCTCGAGCGCAGTGGGGGTGACGAAGCGGCGGGCGGCTTTGGTCATCGCCACCCGCACGGTGTGCCCTGCCCCGACCAGGGTCGCGGCCAGGTGCGGCGACATCGCGGTGGCCACTGCGCCGGTGAGGCCGAGCACGACTTTGCGGCCCGAGCCCCTGGCGTGGGCGTGCGAGTGCGGTGACGCGCTCGGGCCGGGCGCGGCGATCGCGCCGACACCCTTGAGGTGCTCGATCGCCTGGTCGATGGTGCCGGTGTTGGTGCCGACGTCTTCGAAGCGCTCGGTGAGCGCGGCGTGCAGCTCGTCGCGCGAGCGCGGCCGAGCCAGCAGCCGCATCACCTCGGCCACCAGCGCGCCCGAGTCTGCGGGGAAGCGGTGCACCCGCCCGTCGCCGCCCAGCACCAGGGTAGCGTCGCGGTGCTCGACCACCTTCGCCGCTTCGACTCTGCGCAGCCCGACCGGGCCGCCAGGGGTCATCAACAGAAACAGACGGGGTCGGGCCCGTCGTACGAGCGACCTCCGTCAGCCTCGCGGGGGTTGAAGCAGCCCAGCGCGCAGGGGTTGCCGATGTCGGAGTCGCAGTAGGGCTGCTTGCTGAACTTGGTGCCGTCGTACATGTCGAGGCAACCGCAGCGCATGCCCGCGTCATTCACCGCCGGCGTCATGCACGGCTGCTCACCGGGGCAGCCCGCGACGAACAGCGCCCCGAGCATCAGCTTGCGACCCGAACCGGGCCGCTTGCGGGTCATCAACACAAGCAGGCGGGCTGCGGGCCGTTGTAGACCCGACCTCCGTCTGCCTCTTTGGGGTTGAAGCAACCGAGCGCACAGGGGTTGCCGATATCAGGGTCGCAGTACGGCAGCATGTTCAGCCCGCCGTCGCCCGCGATGGAGCTGAGGCAGCCGCAGTTCATGCCGCACGCGTTGACGTAGAGCGTGCAGCTGCCGTTGGGAGCGCACCCCGCGTCGTACCCGGCGTCGGTGCCGGCGTCGGTTCGCCCGGCATCGATGCCTGAGTCCATCGGGCCGGCGTCGTGCTCGACCGGCCCGGCGCTGCAGCCCGCGACCACCAGGGTCGCGGGGAGCAGCTTGCGGGTTCGTTTCCGAATCATGAGAGCTCCGGGTTCCGGCCCCGCTTGAAGCGTGCAGAAGTTACGCGACGATTTCGGAGACGACGCCCGAGCCGACGGTGCGGCCGCCCTCGCGAATCGCGAAGCGAAGCTCTTTTTCCATCGCGATGGGGGTGATCAGCTCGACCTCGATGGCCACGTTGTCGCCCGGCATCACCATCTCGACGCCCGCAGGCAGCGTCACGTTGCCCGTCACGTCGGTGGTGCGGAAGTAGAACTGCGGCCGGTAGCCGTTGAAGAACGGCGTGTGACGACCGCCCTCTTCCTTGCTCAGCACGTAGACCTGACCCTTGAACTTGGTGTGCGGCGTGATCGAGCCCGGCTTCGCCAGCACCTGGCCACGCTCGAGATCTTCGCGCTTCAGGCCGCGGAGCAGCGCGCCGATGTTGTCACCCGCCTGGCCCTGGTCGAGCAGCTTGCGGAACATTTCGACGCCGGTGACGACCGTCTTCGTCGTCGGGCGAATTCCGACGATCTCGACTTCCTCGCCGACCTTGATGATGCCGCGCTCGACGCGGCCCGTGGCGACCGTGCCGCGGCCTTCGATCGAGAACACGTCTTCGACCGGCATCAGGAACGGCTTGTCCGTCGCGCGGACCGGCGTCGGAATGTAGCTGTCGACCGCTTCCATCAGCTTGAGAATCGAGCCTTCGCCGATCTCCGAGGTGTCGCCCTCGAGCGCCTTCAGCGCCGACCCGGGAATGATGGGGTCTTGTCGCCGGGGAAGCTGTACTTCTTCAAGAGGTCGCGCACTTCCATCTCGACCAGCTCGCGCAGCTCGGGGTCGTCGAGCATGTCGACCTTGTTCAGGAAGACGACGATGTACGGAACGCCGACCTGGCGCGCGAGCAGGATGTGCTCGCGGGTCTGCGGCATCGGGCCGTCGGCCGCCGAGACGACCAGAATCGCGCCGTCCATCTGCGCGGCGCCGGTGATCATGTTCTTCACGTAGTCCGCGTGGCCGGGACAGTCGACGTGGGCGTAGTGGCGGTTCTTCGTCTGGTACTCGACGTGCGCCGTCGAAATCGTGATGCCGCGGGCACGCTCTTCGGGCGCCTTGTCGATCTGATCGTACGCGAGGAAGGTCGCGCCGCCGGTCTTCGCCAGCACCTTGGTGATGGCCGCGGTCAGCGTGGTCTTGCCGTGGTCGACGTGGCCGATGGTGCCGATGTTGACGTGGGGCTTGCTGCGGTCGAACTTTTCCTTGCTCATAGGTCCCTTGGGTTTTGCAGAAGTTTGGCGGCGGTGCTTAGCAGGGCGACACGCGCGCTCCAAGTGCATTGTCCACCGAGCACCGCCGTTACCAGGGTCACATGCCGGCTTTCAGGCCCTTCGCCCCGGCACGGGAGAAGCATTGCGCCCGCAGCGTCATGCGCACCCTCACCGCCCTGGCCCTGCTGTCTGCCTGTCTGTTGCTGCTTCGTTGACCGCCCGCGCCCTTCAGTAGCCGCGCAGGCGCTTGAGCGTCTCTTCGGCCGCCGGCCCGGTGATCTGCGCGTAGTGGCCGAACTGCATGGTGTACGCGGCGCGGCCCTGGGTCTTGCTGCGCAGGTCGGTGGCGTAACCGAACATCGCCGACAGCGGCACCTCGCAGTCGATGATCTGCACCTTCTCTTTCGGCGTCATGGCGTTGATCTTGCCCCGCCGCGCGTTGAGGTCGCCGATCACGTCGCCCATGAACTCTTCCGGGGTGACCACCTCGGTCTTCATCACCGGCTCGAGCAGCGCGGGGGCCGCGTTCTTCACCGCTTCTTTGAACGCCATGGTCGCGGCGATCTTGTAGGCGATGGCGGTCGACTGATCGGACCACGGGGCAGCCACCAGCTCGATCTTCACGTCGACGATCGGGTAGCCGGCGATCACCCCTGACGTGAGCGCCTCGTGCACGCCCTTGTCGATGAGCTCGAGCGCTTCTTTGGGCAGCGTCTTCACCCGGTCGATGAACTCGTTGCCCTTGCCCTGCGCGTTGGGGGTGACCTTCAGCGTCACCTGGCCGAAGGCCGCCTTGCCCGCGATCGGCTGATCGTGGGTGTGCGACTGGGTCGCCTCGCGGGTCACCGTCTCGCGGTAGCTCACCTGCGGCTTGCCCACCCGCGCCTCGACCTTGAACTCGCGCAGCAGCCGGTCGACTTTGATGTCGAGCGCCAGCTCACCCATGCCCGAGATGATGGTCTGCCCGGTCTCGGGGTCGAGCTTCACGCGGAAGCTGGGGTCCTCGACCGCCAGCTTCTGCAGCGCGCCCTGCAGCTTCTCGAGGTCGGCCTGGCTCTTGGGCTCGAGCGCCAGGTCGATCACCGGCTCGGGGAACTCCATCGACTCGAGCACCACCGGCGCGTCGGCGTCGGACAAGGTGGTGCCGGTCACCACGTCTTTGAAGCCGACCAGCGCGCAGATGTCGCCCGCCAGACACTCGGTGAGCTCGTCGGTCTTCTGGGCGCGCATCTGCACCAGGCGCCCCACCCGCTGCCGCCGGCCCTTGAACACGTTGTACACGGTCGAGCCGGCCTCGAGGCGGCCCGAGTACACGCGAATGAACGTGAGCGTGTCGACGAACTGGTCGTTCATGATCTTGAACGCCAGCGCCGAGAACGGCGCGTCGTCTCGGGTGGGCCGCTCGACGTCGTTGCCCTTCAGGTCTTTGCCCTTCACCGGCGGCACGTCGAGCGGCGAGGGCAAATAGTCGATCACCGCGTCGAGCAGCGGCTGCACGCCCTTGTGACGGTAGGCCGAGCCGCAGAACACCGGGAACACCTTGAGCGCGCAGCAGCCGGCGCGAATCGCCCTGCGCAGCTCGGCCTCGGTGATGTCGCGCCCCTCGTTCTCGAGGTACTTGTTCATCAGCGCGTCGTCGAGCTCGGCGGCCTGCTCGAGCAGGCGCGCCCGGGCCTCATCGGCCTTCTCGCGGTGCTCGGGGGGTATCTCGACCACCTCGTACTTGCTGCCCTGCTCGGCGTCTTTGAAGACCAGCGCCTTCATGCGCAGCAGGTCGATGACCCCCTGGTGCTTCTCTTCGGCGCCCAGCGGCAGCTGCATCACCAGCGGGTGAGCGCCCAGCTTCTCGCGAATCGAGTTCACCGACATGTCGAAGTCGGCGCCCACCCGGTCCATCTTGTTGATGAAGCAGATGCGCGGCACCCGGTACTTGTCGGCCTGGCGCCACACCGTCTCGCTCTGCGGCTCGACGCCGTTGCCGCCGTCGAAGACCGCGATCGCGCCGTCGAGCACCCGCAGGCAGCGCTCGACCTCGATGGTGAAGTCGACGTGCCCCGGGGTGTCGATGATGTTCACGCGGTAGCGCAGGTCATTACGGCTCCAGAAGGCCGAGATCGCGGCCGAGGTGATGGTGATGCCGCGCTCGCGCTCCTGCACCATCCAGTCGGTGGTGGTGGTGCCCGAGTGAACCTCGCCCATCTTGTGAATGGCGCCGGTGTAGAAGAGCACCCGCTCGGTGGTGGTGGTCTTGCCCGCATCGATGTGCGCCATGATGCCGATGTTGCGGTAACGCTCGAGGGGGACGTCGCGGGCCATAAGTGGCCGTCAACTAGCCGCAGTCGCGAGAAAAGTCAGCGCGAGTTTTCGTTGTGACGCGCCTGTCGGGCCCGGGGGGGGGGGGGGGGGGGGGGGGGGGGGGGGGGGGGGGGGGGGGGGGGGGGGGGGGGGGGGGGGGGGGGGGGGGGGGGGGGGGGGGGGGGGGGGGGGGCCCCGCGCCCCCCCCCCCCCCCCCCCCCCCCCCCCGCCCCCCCCCCCCCGGCAGACGCAGGTCGGCCAGGCGCTCGACCTGAAAATGCAAAACGAGCGCGACCGGGTTGCCCTGGCCGCGCTCGTGAGCGCTTCAAGCGTGAAGCGAAAAGACTACCAGCGGTAGTGAGAGAAGGCCTTGTTCGCTTCGGCCATCTTGTGGGTGTCTTCCTTCTTCTTCACGGCGTTGCCGCGGTTGTTGGCGGCGTCCATGATCTCGCCGGCGAGCTTCTCTTGCATCGTCTTCTCGCCGCGGGCCTTGGAGTAGTCGATGATCCACCGCATGCCGAGGGCGACGCGGCGGTCTTGACGGACCTCGACGGGCACCTGGTAGGTGGCGCCACCGACGCGGCGGCTCTTCACCTCGAGCACCGGCTTGACGTTGTCGAGCGCCTTCTTGAAGGTCTTGAGCGGCTCTTCTTTCGCGCGCTCTTCGACCAGCGCGAACGCGCCGTAGCAGATGGCCTCAGCGGTCGACTTCTTGCCCTTCCGCATCAGGTCGTTGACGAACTTGGTGACGAGCCGATCTTGAAACTTCGGGTCGGGGAGGATCTTGCGCTTGTTGGGTACGTGGCGACGAGGCATGTCGTTCTCTCCTTTAGCTCGGCCGCTTGGCGCCGTACTTCGAGCGGCTCTGCTTGCGGCCCTGCACGCCGACCGAGTCGAGCGTGCCGCGAATGATGTGGTAGCGAACGCCCGGGAGGTCCTTCACACGGCCGCCGCGGATCATCACCACCGAGTGCTCCTGGAGGTTGTGACCGACGCCGGGAATGTAACTGGTGACCTCGATGCCGTTGGTCAGCCGCACGCGCGCAACCTTGCGCAGCGCCGAGTTCGGCTTCTTCGGAGTCGTGGTGTACACGCGAGTGCAGACGCCACGTTTCTGCGGGCACTCTTTCAGGGCGGGCGACTTGCCCTTGAATCGGATGGCCTCACGGCCTTTGCGGATCAGCTGACTGATGGTCGGCATAAAAGGGCGCCCCGCTTACAGGTATAGACGACATGGTGTCAAGGCACGGCTTGAGCTTTATGCAGGATTCGTGGCTTGCGCGGCCGCCTGGGCGAAGTCGTAGACCATCACCACCGCGTCTTCGCGGTCGTCGGCGTAGTAGTTCGGCCGCATACCTACCGGGCGAAACCCCAGCCTCCGGTACATCTCGGTGGCCGCCACGTTGCCCCGCCGCACCTCGAGGGTCGAGATTCGGCAGCGGTGGGCCCTCCCCGCCTCGAGGGTGGCCTCCATCACCCTCCGCCCCAGGCCGCGGCGGCGCTGGGCGGGGTCGGTGGCGACGTTCAGCACGTGCTGCTCGTCTTGCACGAGCCAGAAGATCGAGAAGCCGCGCAGCCGCCACAGGCCAGCGCCGTGCTCTTCGATCAGCAGCACCGTGCTCCAGTCCTGGGTGAGCTCTTTCTTCACCATCTCCACCGACCAGGGGTTGGTGAACGCGACCTTTTCGATCTCCATCACCGCGGGGAGATCTTCGGGCTGCATGCGGCGAATGCGCAGCTCCATCGTCAGCGCGCGCCTCCGTCGAGCACCGCGCCCTCGGCGAAGGCGCCCATCAGCCGCACCCGCGCGTTCTTGCGCGCCTGCTTCACCTCGGCCTTCACCAGGCTGCGAAACCGCTCGGCGAAGAGCTTCTGGCGCACCGCGGGCAGCGGCACCGACTGAAACTCGGGGTGCTCGTCGACCCAGCGCTTCGCCTCGGCCTCGCTGACCTGCGACTTGAGCCGCAGCTTGCCGTCGAGCACGTGCTGGGCGCGCAGGAAGCGCGAGAGGGTCAGGGTCACCGCCGGCTCGTCGACCTCGTGGCGATCGAGAAACTGCTGCCACGCCGCCTGGGTGGCGAAGCGCATCTTGAAGCGGCGCACCGCCGCCTCGAGCTCTCCCTCGTCGAGCGGGTAGGCCCCCAGCGCCTCGGCCTCAGAGGCCAGGAGCCGGTGGGTGATCAGCTCTTCGAGCGAGTCGCGCAGCACGGGGTGGTCGAGCGGGGCCGACGCGGCCTCGATGCCGCCGGCATAGATCAACAGCACGCGGGCCTCGAAATCGAGCTCGGACGAGGTGACCACCTGCCCGTTCACCAGGGCCACCGAGCGATCGATGACCCGGGGCTCGGCGGAGACAAGCGCCGGCAAGAACAAGAGCGCCATGAACCATTGGCGCAGGGGTAAAGGCTGATTAGCTTGCCGACACGACATGGCGGAGGACTACTACCAGCGGCTCGGCGTTTCCCGAAAGGCCTCGGATGACGAGGTCAAGAAGGCCTACCGGAAGCTCGCCAAGAAGTTCCACCCCGACGTGAACCCCGGGAACAAGCAGGCCGAAGAGAAGTTCAAGCACATCGGAGAAGCCTTCGACGTGCTGGGCGACGCCAAGAAACGCAAGCTCTACGACGAGTTCGGCGACGACGCCGCGAAGCTGGGGTGGGACGAGAAGAAGGCCGAGCAGTACCGGCAGTACAAGAGCCCTCGCGCCGGCCAAAGCCGCTCGAGCGGCGGCATGCCCTTCAACTTCGACTTTGGTGGCCAGGCGGGCGGCGCCGAGGGCTTCGACTTCGAGAGCATTCTGGGTGAGATGTTCAACGCCCAGGGCCGTGGCCGGCGCCGCAGCGCGATGCCCGGCGCCGACGTGAGCGCGCGGCTGCCGCTCGAGCTCGACGAGGCGGTGAAGGGCGGCGAGCGCAGCTTCACCCTGAGCAACGGCAAGCGGCTGACCGTCAAGATCCCACCCGGGGTGGCCACCGGCTCGAAGATTCGCCTGCAGGGCCAGGGAGAACCCGGCGAGCACGGCGGGCCTCCGGGCGACCTCTTTCTCGAGGTCGAGGTGGCCGCGCACCCCATGGTGCGGCGCGAGGGCGACGACCTGTACATGGATCTGCCGGTCACGGTGCGCGAGGCGATGCTGGGCGCCGACGTGCGGGTGCCCACCTTCTTCGGCTCGGGCACCATCACCCTGCGCCCCGGCACCCAGTCGGGCACCAAGGTGCGGCTCAAGGGCAAGGGCGCCCCCTCGCTGACCGGTGGCGCGCCGGGCGACATGTACCTGGTGGTGCAGGTGCGCCTGCCCGAAGAAGCCGACGCGGCGCTCAAGAAGGCCGCCGAGGCGCTCGACGCAGGCTACAAGCATGACGTGCGCTCGGGCTTGAAGCTCTGATAGAGACGCCCGCCGTGGGATTCTTCGACTTCCTCGGTGGTGGCACGAGCGCCGAGAAGGCACAAAAGCTCAAGCCCAAGGTGACGCAGAAGTACGGCGACGCGGCGAACCGCCAGAAGGCGATCTCGCAGCTGGGAGAAATGCGCACTCCCGACGCGGTGGCGGTGATGATGGCGCGCTTCACCATCAGCGTCGACCCGCAGACCACCGACGCGAACGAGAAGGACGACATCTTCTCGTACATTACCTCGCTCGGTGACCTCACCGGGCCCTTGAAGGCGTTCAACGACGCCAAGAAGAGCTCGGTGACCGGCAACCAGCTGCGCGACGCGTCGCGCGCGGTGCGGGCCCAGGGCCTTCAGAAGGGCGAGGTCGATCGCGCCGCGCTCACGGGGGCGGTCGCCGCCGTCACCTCGGGCAGTGAAGCCGAGGTGAAGCCCCTGGTCGATGCCCTGACCCTCGAGATCGAGTCGATCTACCGGGTCAAAGAGTTCTTGAAGCGCAGCGATCAGGCCAGCTCGTGGGCGGTGAAGATTCTCGAGACCATGCTCGACCCCGACGAGGTGATCGGCGTGGTCTGCGAAGAGCTGCACCGGCTGGGCACCGAGTACACCCGCGACCCCGAGAAGAAAGAAGTGCTGCTGCACTTCGTCGAGGGCAAGGGCGACCCGCGCATTCCGCCCGAGGTCACCCTGCTGCTCGAAGACAGCACCGACGACGTGAAGATCGCGGCGCTCAAGGTGCTCGGCCCGCTGGGCTACGAGCCGGCGCGCGAGAAGATGCTCGAGCTGCTCACCCACGACGACACCGCCAAGCGGGTGCAGACTGCGGCGGTCGGCGCGCTCCACGACAGCCGCTTCACCGTGCAGGGCTTTCGCGAGAAGGTCGAGAAGCGCCTCTCGGACCCGTGGTTTCTCGACGGCTCTGGAGCCGTGAAGAGGCGCGGCGCGGCATGATCCGCGCGGCCGCAGGGCTGCTCGGGCTGGTGTCGCTGGCCGCCTGCTCGTCGGGGCCGAGCGCGATCGATGCGGGCACCGACGCCGGCACGGGCCTCACGCCGGTCGAGACCTGCGATCTGCTCGCCGCCGCGAAGTGCGGGCTCGACGCGCGCTGCTACGCGGCGTTCGACCGCGACGCCACCGAAGACTGCCGTACCCTGCAGCAGTCGCGGTGCCTGGCCGAGTACCAGGCGCTGAAGCCCTCGTTCGACGCCGAGAAGGTGAAGATCGACTCGAGCAAGGTGCGCGAGTGCGAAGCGCGCATGAACGGCAGCAGCTGCCCGCCCTCGTTTCCACCCGATTACTTCGCGCTGGCCGCCCACCCCTTCTCCGACTGCAGCTGGCAGACCGGGCTGCTCATCGGCCAGGTGAAGAGCGGCGACACCTGCGACAACGGGGTCGAGTGCGCACCCGGCGTGGTGTGCGTGAAGCAGGGCGGCGTGTGCCTGGGCACCTGCTCGTCGTATTCGGTGGAGGGTGAGCCCTGCGCGTTCGGCTGCGCGGCGGGCCTGCGCTGCGACGACCAGGGCGACCAAGACCCCAACAACGACGTGTGCAGGCCTGTGCGGCTGCTCAACGAGGCCTGCCGCAGCAGCGCCGAGTGCGAGCCGTCGCTGGTGTGCAACGTCACCTGCCGCCCGCGCGGCAAAGAGGGCGAGGCCTGCCGCTTCGACTTGGACCGGCTGTCGACCTGCGACCCCGGGCTCGCCTGCGACGTGGTGCCGTACGTCGAGAACCAGGTGGGCACCTGCCTTCGGCCCAAAGACGCCTTCGAGGCCTGCCGCTTTCACTGGAGCTGCAAGCCCGGCCTGGTGTGCGCCGACATCGATTGGACGGGGTTCCCCAACACGTCGCCGGGCGTGGGCTCGTGCCGGCCGCCGAGCGGCGTCGACGCCAACTGCCTGCCGACCATCTACTCGGCCTACGTGGGCGACCCCTGCGCACCGGGCTCCTACTGCTCGACCACCACCCGCAAGTGCACCGTGATACCCAAGCTGGGCGAGGCCTGCGACCCCAGCTCGGTCTGCGCGGGGGTGGGCGTGTACTGCAAGCCCACCGGCGGAGACCTGGGCACCTGCACCGGGCCGGCGAGCCAGGGCGATCGCTGCGCGTTCTCGATCGACACCACCCGCACCGTGACCATTCCCTGCTCCAGCGGGTTCTGCGACACCGAGAGCACCCTCTCGTGCCGGGCGCCGTTTCGGCCGCTGAACGATGCCTGCAAGGAAGACGGCGAGTGCACCACCGGCCGCTGCGCGGTGCAGCAAGACCGCACCCTGCGCTGCGCCGACGCGTGCAACTAAGAGCTCTTTCAGAGAGGTCGGTCTCTAGATGAACGTGGCGTCGCAGCTCGAGGCGGTGACGGTCTACGCGCGGGGCGCAGTCTGTACCCGGGTGGCCAAGGTGAGCGGCGCGACGGGCCGGGTGCGGATCATCGGGCTCCCGCTGTCGCTTGCGCCCGGCTCGCTGCGCGCGCGGGTGGTGGCCGGTACGGCGCGGGTGCTCGACGTGCGGCCAGGCTACGAGGTCGAGCTCAAGGGTGAGGCCGACCTGTCGGCCGAGGTGAAGGCCCACGAGGCCGCGGTCGCCGAGCAGGCCAGGCTCGAGCGTGCGCAGGCGCGCGTGCAGCAAGAGATAGGCGAGCTGCAGCACGTCAAGCCGACCTTCCCCCCTACCCGGGCCGGGGAGCCGCCGCGCAGCGCGCCGGTCGAGGCGCTGCTCAAGGCCGCCGAGTTCGTCAGCCAGGAGCTCGAGAAGCGGTTCGCTTCGCGGCGCGCGCTCGAGCAGCAGCTCAAAGACGCGCGGCACGAGGTCGAGCTCAAGCTCAAGCGGGTGCACGAGGCGTCGTCTGCCGGGAGAGCGCAGCGGGCGCGCCTGACCCGCGCGGCGGTGGTGACGCTCTCGGAAGCCGCCGGTGAGCTCGAGCTGGCCATCGAGTACTTCGTGGCCGGCGCGCGCTGGGTGCCCTCGTATGCCCTCAGCCTCTCGCCGAACCTCGGCGACGGGGTGCTCAGCCTGCGCGCTGCGGTGGCCCAGTCGACCGGCGAAGACTGGAGCCAGGTGAAGCTCTCGCTCTCGACCGCGGCGCTCGATCGGCGCACCGCCCTGCCCGAGCTCAAGAGCCTGCGCATCGGGCGCGCGCAGCCACCGCCGCAGCGCTCGGGCTGGCGCGAGCCGCCCCCGGGGCTCGACGAACTGTTCGCGGGCTTCGATGCCGCCTGGGCCGAGCGCCCCCGCCCGCCGCCCGCACCGAAGCCGCAGGCGCCGGTGGGGGCCCCGCCCCAGAGCAGCCGCGCGTCGATGAAGGAGCAGGCGAGGCAGGCACCCGCCGCGGCGGCTCCGGCGATGACGGCGGCGTTCGCCGCGCCCCCGCCGATGCCGGCGCCGATGTCGAACAGCGCCCCGGGAGCGCCGCCCCCGATACGGGCGCAGCCGATGATGGCGCGGGCGCGAATGAGCGCGAAGAAGAGCGCCGGCCTGCTGGGCGGGTTCGGAGGCAGCGGCGCCCCGGCCGACGCCGACGAGGCCTCGCTCGACGAAGCGGCGCCGGAAGAAGCGCGAGCCCTCGCGGCCGAGCCGGCCCCCGCGCCGCAGCTCGAGCCCGGCGAGGCGCTGCTCGACTACGGCAGCCTCTACCTCGAAGAGCCGGGGCCCGGGCGCGGCAGGCTGGTGACCGGCACCGACCCCGCGATCGCGTTCGCGATGTCGCTGCGCATCGAGGTGAGCCAGGTACTGGTGCTGGTCGAGTCGAGCCAGCGTGCCGCCGCGCAGATCGATCAGCTGCCGCTGCCGCCGCGCACCAGCACGCCGTCGGCCGGCTCGTTCGACTACCGCTACGACTGCGCGGCGCGGGTCGACGTGCCCTCGAAGCCCGCGTGGACGGTGGTGCCGGTGACCGACGCCGAGGTGGGGCTGCAGGCGGCCTACGCCTGCGTGCCCTCGGTCGAGCCGCAGGTGTACCGCACCGTGAAGGTGCACAACCGCTCGAAGCACGCGCTGCTGCGCGGGCCGGTCGACGTGACGTTGGGCGACGAGTTCCTGCTCACCGCCGATCTGCCGCTCATCGCTCCCGGCTCGAGAGTTGCGCAGCTGGGCCTGGGGGTCGAAGAGGCGATCAAGGTCGCGCGCAAGACGCACTTCAAAGAGACTCCCGGCGGCCTGCTGGGCGGCTCGACGCTGCTGCCGCACGACGTCGAGATCGAGCTGAGCAACCGGCTGCAGTTCCCCGCGCAGGTCGAGATACGCGAGCGGGTGCCGGTGAGCAGCGACGACGACGTGAAGATCGAAGAGGCCAAAGTCGAGCCGGCCTGGGAAAAAGACGAGGCGCCCCGCGACGGTGAGGCCGCGGTGCGCGGCGCCCGGGTGTGGAGGGTCACCGTGCCGGCCTCAGCGAAGCTGAACCTCTATGCGCAGGTCGTGGTGCGCATACCGTCGGACCAGATGCTGGTGGGAGGGAACCGGCGATCATGAACCCTTCGCTCACGTCATTGCCGGTGCGCCGGGTGGTGCTGCTGGAAGATCGCGCCCAGGTCGAGCGCGGGGGCGAGGTCACCCTGCCCTCTGGCGTCTGCCGCCTTCGCATCGAAGGCATCTCGGTGGCGGCGGTCGATCGCTCGCTCAAGGTCGAGGCGCCCGGCGCCCGCGTGCTCGAGGCCCGGCTGCGCCGCGCGTGGAAAGAGCAGCCCAGGGGCGGCCTGCCCGCCGACGCCTCGGAGCTGCGCAAGCAGGTGCACGCGCTCGAGCGCGAGGCCCAGGAGCTCTTCGATCAGGGGCAGCGGCTCACCGCCACCCGCGAGCTGGTGCAGAAGGCGCGCGCCGATCTGCTGCGCGAGATCAACGAGGCGGTGGGCTTCGGCCGCGTCGACGCCGGCTCGTGGGCCACAGCGCTCGAGACGCTCGCCGGCACCGAGCGCACCATCGACGACGCCGAGCGGGACGTCGCCCAGCGCTCGCGGCTCAACCAGCTGAAGCTGGCCGAGTCTCAGACCGCGCTGGCGGTGAGCGAGCAGCCCGACCCGGCCTTCGAATGCGCGGTCGAGGTGACGCTCGACGGTCAGGGCGGCGCCAGCGCGCTGCGCGTGTCGTACCTGGTGCCGTGCGCGCTGTGGCGGCCGGCCTACCGCGCCACGCTCAAAGGCGCGCAGGTGCACCTCGAGTGCGAGGCCGTGGTGTGGCAGCACACCGGCGAAGAGTGGAGAGACGTCGAGCTGCGCTTCTCGACCGCGCGCCCCACCCTCGGCACCCGGCCCCCCACGCTCACCGAAGACGTGCTGCGGCTGCGACCCAAGCAGGAGCTGGAAAAGAAGGTGGTCAGCGTCGCGGTGCGCGAAGAGGTGATTGCGACCACCGGCGAAGGCGGCACCCGCCCTGCCGACGAGCTGCCCGGGTTGGACGACGGCGGCGAGGCGGTGCTGCTCTCGGCGCCGGCAAAGGGCTCGGTGCCCTCTGACGGGCTGCCCCACCGCGTGCCGCTCTCGGCGTTCGACGCCCCCGCCACCGTCGAGCGGGTGTGCCCCGCAGAGCTCTCACCGGCGGTGTCGCTGCTGGCGCGCTTCGCCAACGCCGGCCCGCACGTGCTGCTCGCCGGCCCGGTCGACCTGCTGCGACAGAGCGGCTTCGTGGGCCGCGGTCAGCTCAAGTTCGCGGGGGTGGGCGAGACGGTGCTGCTCTCGTTCGGCTCGGAAGACGGCATGCGGGTGGTGCGGCAGCTCGAGCAGAAGACCGAAGAGGCGCGCCTCACCGGCCGGCGCACCACGCGCCACCAGGTGAAGCTGTTCGTCTCGAACGCCAGCGACACCGGCGCGCGCGTGGTGCTGGAAGAGCGGGTGCCCGTCTCCGAGGTGAAAGAGGTCGAGGTGCAGGTGGTGCAGCGAGACTGCCAGCCGGCGCCGTCGTCGGTCTCGAAAGACGGCGTGGCCCGCATCGAGGTCGAGTGCGCGGCCGGCGCCACCCACGAGGTGCTGTTCGTGTGGGAGCTCAGCGCCGCCGCGAAGGTCGCCGGGCTCTAAAAGAGCCCAGGGGTCGCTACTTCGCTTCCGCCTCTTCGGGCGGCGCTTCCATGTACTCGGGGGCCGAGACCCCCAGAATGCCGAACGCGGCCTTCAGCGTCTGCTTGAGCGCGGCGACCATCGCCAGCCGGCCCTGGGTCTTCGCTGCGTCGTCCGAGATCACCCGCTCGGTCTGCTTGTACTTCGAGTAGTACTGGTGGAAGCCGGCGATGAGCTCCTGGCAGTAGTAGAGCACCCGGTGCGGCTCGAGCGCGTCGGCGGCGCCGGCCACCACGTCGGGCAGCAGGCTGATGCGCTTGAGCAGCATGCGCTCTTCGGGGAGCGTGAGGGTGGCGAGCTGCTCGGTGGTGACCTGCCCCAAGAACGGCGTGCCGGCCTCAGCGGCCTTCTTGAGAATCTGCGCGCACCGGGCGTGCCCGTACTGGAAATAGAAGACCGGGTTGTCGCTCGAGCGCTTGGTCACCGCGTCGAGGTCGAAGTCGAACTGCGCGTTGGCGGTGCGCATCAAGAAGGTGAACCGGCACACGTCGGCGCCCACCTCTTCGATGAGATCATCGAGCTCGAAGAGCGTGCCCTTGCGCTTGCTGACCTTCACCTCTTCGCCGTTGCGCACGATGCGCATGATCTGCACCAGCACGAACTCCATGCGCTTGTCGTCGATGCCGAGCAGCCGCATGCCGGCGCGAATGCGCGGCACGTGGCCGCCGTGGTCGGCCCCGAAGACGTCGATGCACCGGTCGAAGCCGCGGTCGAACTTGCTCTTGTGGTACGCGAGATCGGCGGTCAGGTAGACCGCGGTGCCGTCCTTCCGCAGAATGATGCGGTCTTCGTCGTCGCCGTGCTCTCCGGTCTTGAGGAAGGTGCCGCCCAGCTGCCGATCGGCGTACTGCGCCGCCTTGCTCTCGGCGTTGCGCTCGGTGTTCTTGCGGTTCCTCGCCTCGTCGGCCTCGTAGGTCGCGTCGCGCTTCTTGTAGACGTCGACCACGCCCTTCACCGCGCCGCTGTGGTGCAGCGCCGCCTCGGAGCTGAACACGTCGTGCCTCACCCCGGCCTTCTCGAGCGACGCGCGGATCATCTCGAGGTTCTGCTCGATGCCGAACGAGATGCACTCGGGCAGCCACTCGCTCTCGGGCGCGGCGAGCCACTTCTTGCCGTCGCGCGCACTCAGCTTCTTGCCGATCTCGATGACGTAGTCGGCGGGGTACTCGCCGGGGCCGAGCTCGACCTTCTCGCCGAAGGTCTGCTGGTAGCGCTTGTAGACGGTGCGGCCGAGCGTCTCGACCTGCTTGCCGTAGTCGTTGATGTAGAACTCGCGGGTGACCTCGTGACCGGCCGCGTCGAGCAGCCGCGCGATGGCGTCGCCCACGAAGGTGCCGCGCGCGTGGCCGATGTGAATCGGGCCGGTGGGGTTGGCGCTCACGTACTCGACCATCACCCGGGTGCCCGTCTTGGCGTGGGCGCGGCCGTAGGCGTCGCCCAGCTTCAGCACCTCGAGCGCGGTCTGCTGCACCACCGAGTCCTTCAAGGTGAAGTTCAAGAACCCCGGGCCGGCGATCTCGACCTTGGCGATCGCGTCGCTCGTCAAGCCCTTGACGATCAGCTCGGCGATGTCGCGCGGCTTCTTGCCCTCGGGCTTGGCCAGCATCATGGCGGCGTTGACCGAGAAGTCTCCGTGCGACTCTTGCTTCGGCGGGTCGACCGAGAACGCCGGCATCGCCTCGAGCTTGAGCGCGCCGGCGGCCTTCAGCGCCTGCAGGGTGTCTTCGACCGCCTTCCGAACGTGGTGCCTCATGGGCGTCGCCATAGCACGGCACGACGCGCGCTCGAGGCGCTTCCCGACGGGCGTTACGGGCCCACCCGGTCGAAGTGAAACCGCACGCCCTGTGAGGGCTGCTCGGCTTGCAGATCATTCGGCACGCGCCAGAACTGCCCGTTGGTCGAGAGCGCGATCAGCTCGTAGTCGCCCACCGGCGCCGAGCCCACCGGGGTGAGCGTGGGCAGCTTGCCGGGAGCCGTGGTGAGCCGCTGCGCCTGCGGCACCACCGCGCCCTGCAGCCGCGTCACCGCCACGGTGGTGTCGAGCCGCCCGCTCAAGCTGCTGATGAACGGCGAAGGGTCGAACACCAGCGGCACCACCACGCTGCCGCCGCCGCTGTCCTGCCCGGGGAGCGGCTTCCACCGCAGGAAGAGCTGCAGCGACAGGTCGGGCACGCCGTCGCCGTCGAGATCGTCGGGCCGGCCGTCGGCGTCGGCGTCGACCAGGCCCAGGTGAAACGCGGTGCGCCGGGGGTCGAGGTGGCCGAGGCCGTCGCTCACCACGGTCAGCACGGTCGGCTGGTTCACCGTGCCGTCGAGCACCACGTCGGTCTCGGAGCCCTCGAGGCGAAAGCCGGGCGGCTCGTCGCTCACCGCGGCGGTGAGGCGCAGGTCGCTCGAGAGCACCTGCCCCGGCTCGAGGTTCAGCTCGACGCCCTCGCCGAAGCGGTCACCTGCCCCGGGCTGCGCCAGCACGTCGACGTTCGGGTCGAAGCTCGAGTCGACGTCGAGAAAGCCCCACAGCCGGTACGGGTTGGGCGCCACGCTGCCGAAGACGAAGTGCGCATCGCCGGCGCCGAGCCGCAGCGCGCTGACCGCGGTGGCAAACCTCGGCACGGCCGGTGGGCCCGGCGGGCCCTCGCCCGACGCGTACAAGAACGCCCACACGTCGCCGCCCAGGCCCGCGCTCACCTTCGCGGTGCCCTCGACGCGGCCGGCGCGCTCGAGCGGCCACGGCTCGCTGGGCTCGGTGCACGCCGCGAGCGCCCAGAACAGCACGACGCAACTGGGGCTCCGTGGTAGTGACACTTTCGATGAAAATGCCCGAGGCGGTCGAAGACCTCAAGGCTCGCAAAGCCCGCGCGGACCAGATGGGCGGCGAAGAGCGGGTGAAGCGCCAGCGCGAGCGCGGCAAGCTCGACGCCCGCCGGCGCATCGAGCTGTTGTTCGACCCCGGTACCTTCGACGAGATGGGCGCGCTGGCCAACGCCGGCGGCGCGCTGCCCGAAGAAGACGACGCCACCAAACCGTCACCCGCCGACGCGGTGATCACCGGCGTGGGTCAGGTTCACGGCCGCCCGGTGGCCGCGGCGATCTACGACTTCACGGTGCACGGCGGATCGATCTCGGACATCGGCGAGCGCAAGGTCACGCGCATGCGCGACATCGCGCTGAAGAGCCGCATCCCCATGGTGTGGCTGATCGACTCGGCCGGCGCGCGCATCGACGCGAGCGCAGGCATCGACGCCAAGCGCCTCGCCGGCTTCGCCGACACCGGCTACATGTTCCGCGAGCAGGTGGTGCTCTCGGGCGTGGTGCCGCAGGTCGGCGCGATGGTGGGCCCGGGCGCCGCCGGCACCGCGTACATACCCGCGCTCGCCGACTTCGTGCCGATGGTGAAGGGCACCTCGTCGATCGCCATCGGAGGCCCGTACCTGGTCGAGTCGGTGGTCGGCGAGAAGGTCACCGAAGAAGAGCTGGGCGGCTCGAAGGTGCACAACGACATCTCGGGCGTCGCCGACGCCGAGTACGCCGACGACCCCACCTGCCTCGAGGCGATTCGCGAGTACCTCTCGTTCTTTCCCTCGCACTGCGAAGAGAAGCCGCCGCGCCGGCAGTCGGCCGACCCCGCCTCGCGCCGCGACGATGAGCTGCTCAAGGTGGTGCCCGAGAACCCGCGCCAGGCGTTCGACATGCACAAGGTGATCTTGTCGCTGGTCGACGACCGCAAGTTCTTCCCCATGAAGCCGAAGTGGGCGCGCAGCATGATCACCGGCTTCGGGCGCATCGACGGCTGGCCGGTGGGCTTCGTCGCCAACAACTCGATGTTCTTCGGCGGCGTGCTCGACGTGAACTCGGCCGACAAGGCCGCGCGCTTCGTGAACCTCTGCGACGCCTTCAACATCCCCCTGGTGTTTCTGCAAGACACCCCGGGCTTCATGGTCGGCACCAAGGTCGAGCAGGCCGGCATCATTCGCCACGGAGCGAAGATGCTCTACGCGGTCTCGTCGGCGACGGTGCCGAAGATGACCGTGGTGGTGCGCAAGGGCTACGGCGCCGGCTACTACGTGATGAACGGCCGGGCCTACGAGCCCGACCTGCTGGTGGCCTGGCCCAACGCCGAGATCGGCCTGATGGGCCCCGAGGGGCTGGTCTCGATCGGCGCACGCAAGCTGCTGCAGGGCGCCGAGAGCCCCGAGCAGGCCAAAGAGATGAAGGCTCAGCTGGTCGAGTCGCTGCGCTCGCAGGTGTCGATCTACCGCACCGCCGCGCTGGGCATGATCGACGACGTGATCGACCCGCGCGACACCCGCCGCCTGCTCGCGCGCACCCTGCAGCGCACCGCCAACAAGAAGGTCGAGCGGCCCTACCGGCGCCGCGAGGTCTCGCCGGTCTGAAGGCGCTAAAATGGAGCGCCTGACCGGACAAGATCTGCCGGCCCTGCAGTCGCTGGTCGAGGCGTGCGGCGACTACTACCAGCTGGTGTTCGGAGCCGAGGCGGGCCCGCATGAGGCAGCCTCGCTGATGGCCGAGCTGCCCCCGGGCCGCGGCACGGCCGACAAGTTCATGTTCGGCTTCTTCGAGCGCACCGAGCTCAACGGGGTGGTCGACCTGGTGCGCGGCTACCGCGAGCCGAACGAGTGGTACCTGGGGCTGCTCTTGCTGCGGCCCCCGCTGCGCGGCGTCGGGCGGGGCACGCAGATTCTCGAAGAGGTGCTCCCCTGGCTGCGCGCCGAGGGCGCCACCTCGGTGCGCCTCGCGGTGGCCCAGCAGAACACCGACGCGCGCCGCTTCTGGGAGCGCCACGGCTTCGTGTTCGACAAGCGCTTCCCTCCCCGGCAGATGACCGCGCGGGTCACCGTGCTCGACGAGCTTCGACGCAGCCTCTAGAGAGGCGCGTCACGAGAGCCCGAGCAGCGCGCGCGCCTGCTGCGGCGTGGCCAGCTCGCGACCCTTCGCCTTGGCGCGGCGGGCGGCCTCTTGCACCAGCTCCCAGTTGCCCTTCGCGAGCACGCCCTTCGACAGGTAGATGTTGTCTTCCAACCCGACGCGGGCGTTGCCCCCGCGCTCGGCAGCGTGCTCGACGAAGGCGAGCTGGTGGCGGCCCATGGCCGCGCAGGTCCACGTCGACCCTTCGGGAATGTACGAGCGCATGAAGTCGAGCGCCTGGGTCGACGCCTGCAGCGCGCCGCCCACGCCCAGCACGAAGTCGAAGTGCGCCGGCAGCGTGATGAAGCCCTCTTTCTCGAGCGCGCGAGCCTCGTCGATCATGCCCACGTCGAAGCACTCGATCTCGGGCTTGAGGCCCAGTGACTTGATGCGGGTGGCGATGTCGCGAATCAGGGGTCGCGGGTTCCAGAACACGTCGGGGCCGAAGTTCACCGTGCCGGTCGAGAGCGTGGCCATGTCGGGGCGGTCAGCCCCGGTGAGGGTCAGCCCGCCGCAGCGCTCGTCGACGCCCATGCCCACCGCGCCACCGGTCGACACCTGCACCAGAATGTCGCAGCGCTTGCGGATCTCGCGAATCGCGGCGCGAAACAGCTCGGCGTCTTGAGACGGAGAGCCGTCGGGCTTGCGCACGTGAATGTGCACCATCGCCGCGCCCGCCTCGCGGCACTTCGCCGCGTCTTCGCCGATCTCTTGCGCGGTGATGGGCAGGTACGGGGTCTGCTCGCGGGTGGTCTCGGCGCCGACCATCGCGGCGGTGATCACCATCGGGCTCACTTCGCGCCTCCGCGCTGCTTCTCTTTGGGCGTCACGCAGGTGCCGCTCGCCCGGCACACCACGATCGGAGGCTCGATCACCTCGGCCGCCGAGCCGCCGGTCTGGCGAATCACCTTGCGGGCCTCGAACTTCATCTGCCGCGAGGTGTTGCCGACCTTCACCAGCTCGCCCTCGGCCTCGATGTAGTCACCGGCGTAGACCGGGGCCAGGAACTCGACCGCGTCGTAGGCGCGGAACAGGCCTTCGTCGCCGTCGTGGCGAATGAGCAGCTCGGTGGCGACGTCGCCGAACAGGCCCAGCATGCGCGCCCCGTCGACGAGGTTGCCGCCGTAGTGGGCGTCGTGGGAGCCCATGCGCAGGCGGATCATGACCTTCATTTCGGCTCTCCCTCCCAGTGCTGACCGCGCTGCTCTTTGCCCATGCGCTGCAGCACCTGGTGCACGATGAAGTTCGCCACGTCAGAGGGCTTGGTGCCCGGGCCGAAGCCGGCGTGGAACCCGAGCTCGAGCGCGAGCTTGTGATCGACCCGCGGGCCGCCGAGCAGCAGCGTCATCTTCTTGTCCAGCCCGGCCTTCTTCGCCTCTTCGATGAACTGCCGCGAGTTGTCTTTGTGCACGTCGCGCTGGGTCACCACCTGGCTCACCAGCACCGCGTCGGCGCTCTTCTCGAGCGCCCGGCGAATCAGCTCGGCGTTCGGCACCTGAGACCCCAGGTTGAACGCCTCGAACCAGGGGTAGCGCTCGAGGCCGTAGTCGCCCGCGAAGCCCTTCATGTTCAAGATCGCGTCGATGCCCACGGTGTGGGTGTCGGTGCCGGTGCAGGCGCCGAACACCACCACCCGCCGGGCGATGTCGCGCTCGATCAGCGCGTTGAGATCGTCGAAGCCCAGCTTCTTGATGGTCAGCTCGGGGGTGTCGATCGAGCCCCAGTCGAGCGCCACGCTGGTCTTCGCGTAGGCGATGAAGAACGTGTAGTTGTCGGCGGCGCGCTCGGCGGCCGCGACCTTCACGTCGGTAAGCCCCAGCTTCTGGCAGAACAGCTTGGCCGCCTCTTTGGCCTTCTCCGAGAGCGCCACCGGCAGCGTGAACGAGATCTGAATCACCCCGTCGTCGCGCCGGTCGCCGTACGGTCGAATGAGAGGCCCGCCGCTCACGTCACTTCGCCTCGCCGTACGAGATCGAGTCGACCACCCGCTTCAGCACCGCGCCGAAGCGCGCCGCCTTGGCGGCCTTCGAGGTCATCGACATCACCCACTTGGTCTGCCCGTTACAGCCCACGTAGCTGACGGTGTTGACCTTGTTGGCCTCGCTCTTCTTCGCCTCTTCACCCTCGCCCACGTAGTCGCTGGTGAGCTTCTTGTACGCGGGCTGCCCGCCGACCTTGAGCTCTTCGTAGCCGTCGGGGCCGAGCGCCTTGAGCAGCTGTTCGACGCACAGCTTCGCGTCGCGGCGCGGGTCGACCGCGAACACGCTCACGTCGATCTGCGCTTCGCCGTCTTTCGTGCTCACCGCCCGGGTCTTGCCGTTCGCCTCGGCGGTCTCTTCGCTCTTCCAGTCTTTCGACTGGGGCAGCTTGATCGACAGGTCTCCGACCTGGGTCTTCACCATCGTGTCGGCGGGCGCCGCCGCCAGGCTGAGCCACAACACCCACGCCGTCATTTGGCCTCCAGCATCTCGAGGAAGGGGTTGAAATAGGCTTTCGAGCGCTCGACCACGCCGTCGAGCCCCTTGCCGCCGGTCTCGCTGCGCTTCACGTCGCCGAAGCGGCCGCGGCCGATCGCCGCCACCATGCCGTCGTCTCGGCACTCTTCGAGCAGCTTCACCGCGCGCTCCCACACCGACCGGGCGCGGTTGGCGATCAGGCCGTCTTCGCGCACGGTGAACTCTTGATCGATGCCCCGCGCGGCGCGGTGAACGTACGAGGCCGACTTGAGCGCCACGTAGCGGTCGGCCAGCAGCGGCGTGTGCATCGCCTCGGTCATCATGCCGAGCAGCTGAATGCCCTGCCGGGTCCACACCGCCACCAGGTCGGCCATCACGTCGTAGGCGTGGCTGAAGAAGATGTCGGTCTCTTTGTGCTTGGTGGGCGGCATGTACTTGAGCGGCGCGTCGGGGAAGCAGCGCCGCACCAGCATCGCCTGGCTCAGCTCGAGCAGCAGCGTGTCGGGGCGGTGCGGGTCGATCTCGTACGAGTGGCCGATGCCGAGCTGCCAGTCTTTCAGGCCCGCGCGGTGGGCGAAGCGCTCGTTGATGAACTGGCTCGCGATGACGGTGTGGGCCGCGTCGTACGCGTCGGCGGTGGTGATGTAGTTGTCTTCGCCGGTGTTGATGATGATGCCGGCCTCGGCGCAGATGCGCCGCGAGAAGTACTGATCGATGAAGGTGCGGCGCAGGTTGATGTCGCGAAACAGAATTCCGTACATCGCGTCGTTGAGCAGCATGTCGAGCCGCTCCCAGGCCGCGGCGAAGGCGATCTCTGCCATGCACAGGCCCGACGAGTAGTTGGTCAGCTGCACGTAGCGCTTGAGCTTCTTCGACTCGTCGTCGAGCGCCTCGCGCATGATGCGGAAGTTCTCTTGGGTGGCGTAGGTGCCGCCGTAGCCCTCGGTGGTGGCGCCGTGCGGCACGTAGTCGAGCAGCGACTGGGCGGTCGACCGAATCACCGCGATCACGTCGGCCCCCGCCTGCGCCGCGGCGCGCGCCTGGTCGACGTCGTCGAAGATGTTGCCCGTGGCGACGATCACGTACTTGTGCGGAGTCGCCCCCATGGGGAACTCTTCGCGCAGCGCATTGCGGCGGTCGACCCGGGCCTTCAGCTCTTCGATCGCGGCGCGCGCCTCGGCCCGCACCTCGTCTTTGAGCGCGGCATCTTCTTGCGGCGAGAGGGGCGGCAGCTTGTCGAGCGGCACTGCGGTGAGCCGCTCGACCGCCTCGAGGGGGCTGCGCGCGCCCAGCTTCAGCGCGCGCCCGTACCAGTACGCGGCGCCCTGGCCCAGCACCCCGGCGGCGTGCAGCCGGTCGACCATCAGGTTCACCAGCGGAGCGCCCATCGCCCCCACCCCGTCGACCCCGAACCAGCGCAGCACCGTGCGCTCGACCGACACGGTGGTGTTCTGGTCGATGAGCTGGAAGATCGGCTCGGTGATGTCTTTGGCGAGCGCCCGCGCGTGCGCGACCTGCTCGTCGGAGATGAACGGCCCGGGCATGGCTTCAAGATATAGCGCGCATCGGCGAGAATGACGCCTTGATGAGAAAAGCCGCTCGGGTGGTGGTGGGTGCGTCGCTCGCTCTGCTGGCGGCGGCCTGTGAGCCGGAACCTTCGACCTCGAGCTCGGGCGGAGGCGCCGGTGCCCGCCCCGGCAGCTTCCAGGTCACCCGGGTCCACCACCCGCGCGGCTTCGAGGTGACCGGCGGCAACCTGGTGCTGGCCGCTCGCGGGGCGGTGGCGGTCGTCTCCGAGCCCGACGCCGACCGGCTCTGGCTGGTGAACCTCGACCCGGCCACGGTGCGCGGCAAGGTCGCGCTGCCCAAAGGCAGCAACCCCGGGCGCATGGCGGTCGACGACGTGGGCGACGTCTACGTGGTGCTGCGCGGCCTCGGACAGGTCGCCAAGGTGTCGCTCTCGACCAGGTCGGTGACGCTGACCCGCGACGTGTGCGGCGACCCCCGCGGCATCGTGTGGGACGTGAAGGCGCACCTGATGCGCATTGCCTGCGGCAGCGGCGAGCTGGCCGAGCTGCCGGTCACCGGCCCGGCGACGGTGAGCCGGCTGGGGACGGGAGATCTGCGCGACGTGCTGGTCACCGCAGACTCAGTGAAGGCCACCACCTTTCGCGCCGCGCAGGTGGTGACCGATGGCCAGCCCCCGGTAGCCCCCCCGCCGGCGACCTCGGCCTCGGAGAAGCCGGTGACGCTGACCGCGCACGTCGCCTGGCGCACCGTGGTGGCACCCGACGGCACGGTGGTGATGGCCCACCAGCGTGAGGTCGAGGGGCCCGTCGAGGCCTTGAGCACGACCTCGAACACAGCGCCCACCACGCCCCGCCCCGCCTACTCTTCGGCACCCGACGCGCCGTGCGTGAGCCCGGTGGTTCGCTCGGGGGTGACGCTGTTTCCCAAGACCGGTGCCTCGACCTCGCTCGAGCTCTCGGGCACGCTGCCGGTCGACCTGGCAGTCTCGCCCGATGGTCTCGAGGTCGCGGTCGCGCTGGCCGGGAGCGGCACCGTCGAGCGCCTCGCGATGCTGGCCGGCTCGAGCCAGGTGAGCGCCTGCGTGCAGACGGTGGCACCCAATGCCCTGCCGGTCGGCGGCATACCCGACGGGGTGGCCTACCAGCCCGACGGCACCCTGGTGGTGCACACCTCGCGACCGAGCACGCTCTCGTTCTTCCGCGGCGGTGCCCGCTCGCGCGGCACGCTCGAGCTCGACCCGTCGACCGGGCGAGACCCGGGCCGCGACTTCTTTCACACCCCGGTGGGCGGCGTCGCCTGCGCCTCGTGCCACCCCGAGGGGCGCGACGACGGCCACGTGTGGAACGTGGCGGGCCAGGCGCGCCGCACGCCCTCGCTCGCCTCGGGGGTGCTCGAGACCGCCCCCTTTCACTGGCAGGGCGAGTTCGACGATCTGAACGAGGTGGTCGACGACACCTTCGTGCACCGCATGGGCGGAGCGAAGCCCGACCTCTCGATGGTCAACGAGCTGGCAAACTGGGTCGAGGGCATCGCGCGCCCGGCTCCGACCGTAGACCGTACCGACGCGGCCGTGGCGCAGGTCGCCGCGGGCAAGGCGCTGTTCGAGTCGGTCGAGGTGGGCTGCGCGAGCTGCCACCAGGGTGACACGCTGAGCGCTGTGGGCAGCGTCGACGTCGGCACGGGTGGCCGCTTTCAGGTGCCGTCGCTGCGCGGCGTGGCGATGCGCGGGCCGTGGCTGCACGACGGCCGCGCGGCGACGCTGCACGATCGCTTCCGCCTCGCCGACGGAGATCTCCACGGCGCGACCTCGCAGCTCGCTGCTGAGCAGATCGATCAGCTGGTGGCGTACCTCGAGTCGCTCTAGAGACGCGAGTCGCTCAGACGTACCGCTGCTCGAACAGCGCCCGCAGCTTCGGCTCGCTGCGCAGCAGCTCGAGCGTCAGCGCGGCGTGCCCGGGCGCATACCCATTGCCGATCACCATGGTCACGTCTTTGCCCACCCCTTCGGCGCCCAGGGCCGCGGTGGTGAAGCTGGTGGCCATCGAGAAGAAGATCACCGTGCCGCCCTGCTTCACCGAGAGAATGCTCGCCATCTCGGTGTTTGGCACCGACGCGCAGTTGATCACCAGGTCGGCCGGCGGCACCTTCTGCATCACCTCGACCGCCTGGGTGGCGTCGGCGGCCACCGCCAGATCGACCAGGCCGATGCCCGAGAGCGCCTCGAGCGCCTTCGCCGAGATGTCGAGCGCCACCAGCTTCGCAGCGCCGTTGCGCTTCGCCTGGGCCAGGCACAGCGCCCCGCTCTTGCCCGCGCCGATCAGCATCACCGTCATGCCCGGCTTCACGTAGCGCGCGGTGAGCGCCGGGGCCCCGGCCACGTCGAGCGCGGCGAGCGCCAGCGCGTCGGGCAGATCTCCGGGCAGCTTCGCGAAGATGCCGCTGGCGAACAGAATCGCGTGGCCCTTGACGTCGACCCGGTCGATCTCGGGCCTCACCCCGCGCACCTCGTCGATCACCAGAGGCGTCAGGGTCAGCGACACCAGGGTGGCGATGCGATCTCCGACCGCGAGGCCACCCGGGTGACCCGGGGCGACCTCGCGAACCCGGCCGATGAGCATGCCGCCCGAGCCGGTGACGGGGTTCTGCATCTTCCCCCGCTCGCGGACGATCTGCTGCACCGCCGCGACGACCTGCTGCGCGTCACCGCCCGCGGCGTCTTTGAGCTGCTTGAACGAGGCGGCGTCGATGTTGAGGCTCTCGACGTCGATCAGCACCTCACCCTCGCGCAGCGGCAGCGAGGGGTCGAGCTGCCGGGCGCGCTGGGGCAGCACCCCGCGCTCGCCGACCACCCGCGACAGCCCGTAGGGATCGGCAGCCATGCCCTGACGGCGAAGCGCTAGAACGTGTACTTCACGCGGGGGAAGAACTGCATCGAGAAGATGTTCGGCCCGATGATGAAGCGGCCGAGCACGATGTCGAGCCCGATGGTGAAGTGATCCATGTTGGTGGCGTACTCGATGCCGATCGCCGCGCCGACGTTCGGGCGCAGCGTAGAGCCGCTGAGATCAGGCACCGGGTCGAGCAGCGTGAGCCCGCCCACGATCTTGGGCGCGATGTAGAAGCGCTCGGCGATGCGGAACAGGTAGGCGAACGACACGTCGATGAAGGTGACGGTGAAGTTGTCAGACGTGGTGCACACGTCGTGGCTGTCGAGCCCCGCGTAGCAGTTCGCCGCGTTCGCGCCGATGCCCACGTGCAGGCCGAGCTCGAGGTGCTCGGTGATGTCGTAGCCGACGCCGAGCTGCAGGTAGATCTGCAGGTTCGAGTACGCGTTGTCGCCGCCGAGCGTGAGAAACCCGCCCACGTCGGTCTCGGTGAAGAAGCCGCGCCGCACCTTCAGCGGCACGCCCTCTTGCGGCGTCTTGGCCGGAGCGCTGTCTTGCGCGGAACCTTCAGCGCTCGCAACGAGCGGCAGGAGCAGCAGCGACACGATGGCGAGCTTCCGCACGAAGAACCCCTCCTCAAAGGGCCTGAAGGCGGCGGGTCATAGCCTAGAAAAAGGGCCCGGTGCTCAATAAAGCGCCGGGCCCCGTCTCATCGCCGCCTCTCGAAGGCGGGAAAGTTACTCTTCGCCGCCCTCAGCACCGGCCGGCTTGAAGATCCAGGGGAAGGTGACGGAGACCACGCCGCCGCCCTGGGGCTCGGGGAACTTCCACCGGCGAATGCGCGAGAGCATGCAGTTCTCGGCGTTGCCGTTGTTCAGCGAGGTCTCGCTGACGTTGGCCTCGGCCACCGCGCCCGCGGGGTCGATGGTGAAGAGCACCGCCACCTTGCCGGAGAGGTCAGGCGCCTTCTGCAGCTCCTGCTCGTAGCAGAACTTGATCTCGTTCTGGTGGCGCTTGATGACCTTCATGATCACGTCTTTGGAGAGGCCGCCCACCACGGTGGTCTTGCCGGGCACCACGCGGGTGCTGTCTTTGCCGCGGCCGCCCAGGTCGATCGAGCCGTTGCCGCCCAGGCCACGACCCGAGCCCTTGGTGCCGAGGCCGCCCAGGCCCAGGCCCGTGCCGCCGCCACCGGGGCCGGTGCCACGCGAGCCCATGCCGCCGACGCCGTGCGCATCACCCACGCCCGCGCCGCCGGTCAGGCCGCCGAGCGCGTTGTTGATGCCGGTGCCGAGGCCGCCGGGGCCGAACACGTTCGAGGCCGCGCCGTCGCCCAGCGCGCCGAGCAGACCCGCCTTCATCACCTTCTTGCGGTCTTCTTCGCGCTTGTTGGCGTCGACCACCGGAGCGCCCTTCTTCGAGGGGTCGGCCTTGTCTTTCTTCTCGTCCTTCTTGCCGAACTTGCCTTCGTCGTCCTTGGGCTTCTTGCCCTCTTTGATGCCCGAGAGATCGAGCTTCTTGATCTCTTTCTGCTTCTCGGGCCGAACGATCATCTTCACGTACTTGGCCGGGTTCTGGAAGATGTCGTCGCCGTCGGCGCCCAGGCCGATCGGGGTGAGCACCATCGCCAGCACCAGGGCCACGAACGCCATCAGGCAGATCGAGGCGATCTTGAAGAACGTGAAGTCGGCCTCGCCCAGCGTGTTGACGCTGATCGCCGCCGTGGGCCGCACGTACCGAATGATGAAGGCCACCGTGTCGAGCGAGACCTGGGCCCGGTCGTGCAGCCCCAGCTCGATCGAGTCGGCGCGCATCGCGCCTTCGGCCGCGCGCAGCTTGCCCTCGCTCTTGAGCTGCTCCTTGCTCTTGTGCGAGTCGCCGCGGGTGGTGACCACCAGGCCCGCCGAGCCGGGCACGTTGACCAGCGCCGTCGAGCCCTTGGCCTGCGCCAGGGTGAAGCTCGAGCCGACGCCCGACGAGAAGACGTTGAACTTGCTGCCCGCGTTGTCGCCGATGGTCACCGGCACGCCGTCGGCGAAGTGCTGAACGTTGATCAGGGTGTCGCCCCAGAGCAGCGCGACCTGCAGCACCTTCGAGTCTTCGGCCGGAGTCGCCTCGGGCGGCAGCGGCTCGTTGAACAGCATCGCCGCGTTCTTGCCGGTGCCGGCCAGCCCCTTGGGCGGCGCGGGAGGCGCCTTGGTCGAGACCGCCACGCCGTTGGCGTGGGCGCCGTTGCTGTGCACCCCGTTGGCAGACACCGCGACCGGCGCAGGCTCATCGCCGAACAGCACCTTCACCCTCGAGCCGCCGAGGTTGAGCTCGTCACCCGACGAGAGCGTCACCGCGTCTTTGATGCGCTGATCTTTCACGCTGGTGCCGTGCTCGCTGCCGAGGTCCATCACCGAGACCGTGCCCGACTTCTCGACCTTGAGCATGGCGTGGAGGTTCGAGACCTTGGGGTCGGAGATCTTCACCGTGGCGCCCGAACCAGAGCCGAGGATCACGCTCTCGAGATCAGACGACGACTCGGTGGTGGTGCCGTCGGGGCCAGTGATGCGGAAGGTGATGGCGGATTTCTTCGACATGATTTTCTACCTTTAGAGATTGTCGACCGACTTCTGGAGCTCGGGATTGAAGTTGTCGCGAATCTTGATCAGGCTCTTGAACGAGGTCTTCTTCTTGCTGATCGCGTAGCTGCCTTCAGGCTTGGTGAGATCGCCTTCGACGGCCACGTCGGTGAAGTCGATCGTCGTCTTCTTGCGATAGACGGTCTTGTCTTCTTCTTGAATGACCTTGCCTTGAGCGAACGCGGGCGCACTGACCACCAGCGCCACGGCGATTGCGAGAGAGCGATGCATGCGAATACGCCTCCTACTTCTTGTTAGACGGACCTTTTGACAACGAGGTAGGTCCGACGGTTCCAAAAGTCGGCGCACCCTAAGGGATTTCAGGGGTCGTTGTCACCCCCCGCCCACCCCGCCCCCGTCGCCTCTTTGACGCGCTTCGGCATGTCCCTACGGACACCCCGGTTCGCCTAGGGTTCCCGCCCCATGACGACCCCGCTGGTGCTCTCGTATTCCGGCTGTTCGACCTGCCGCCGCGCGTTGAAATGGCTCGAGCAGAAGAAGATCTCTGCCCAGGTGCGCCCCATCGTCGAGCAGCCGCCCACCGTGAGAGAGCTGAAGGAGTGGATCGCGAAGTCGGGCAAGCCGGTGAAGAAGTGGCTCAACACCAGCGGGCTGAGCTACCGCGCCCTGGGCAAGGCCAAGGTCGACGCCGCCAGCGACGCCACGCTCATCGACTGGCTCGCCAAAGACGGCAAGCTGGTGAAGCGCCCGGTCTACGTGAAGGGCGACACCGTGCTGGTCGGATTCAAAGAAGAAGAGTGGGCCGAGCGAGTCTGAGCGCGGGCACGGGCACGATTCACGCTGACCGGCTGACGAGGCATGTCGACGAGCCCTGCCCTACTTCTTCTCGGGCGCAGGCGCCGGAGCCGACTCGGGCTTCTTCTCGCCCTCGGCGGGAGCAGGAGCAGGCTGATCGCCGCCCTCTTTCGCGCCTTCGTCGGCCACCTTGTCGAGCAGCGCCGCGCCGCCCGACTGCGCCTTCGGCTTCTCTTTCGCCTTGTCGGCCGGGGCCGGAGCCGGAGCGCCCGCCTTCTGCATGGTGGCGATGGCCTTCAGCTTCACGTCGATGAGCTGGTTGTCCTGGGGCGAGGTGACCGACTGGGTCTTGCACTTCTCCAGGTACTTCACCGCCTTGTCCCAGCTGGCCTTGTCGACCGCGTAGGCCCAGCCCGCACCGCAGATGGCGTCGGGGTGGTCGGTCTTCAGCGCCAGCACCTTCTCGAACGCGTCGCCCGCGGCGATGCCCTTCTTGGGGTCTTTACCCTTCTGGCCATCGAGCGCCCAGGCGTAGGCGAGAAACGCCTCGTACGACGTCGGGTCCAACGCGATCGCCTTCGAGAACGCCTTCTCGGCGTTCTGGTAGTCGCGGTACTGCAGCGCCATCGCGCCCAGGTTGACGTGGCCCGGAGCGAACTTCTCTGACAGCTGCACCGACTTCTGGAACTGGCCCAGCGCCGAGCGGCGGTCGTCGAGCTTCAGGTAGATGAGGCCCAGGTTGTTCACCACGCCCGGGTCTTTGTCGTCGAGCTTCTTGGCGTTGGCCGAGATGAACTCGGCGAGCCGGTAGTTGCCCTGGTCGAAGTAGATCAGCGCGAGGTTCTTGTACGCGTCGGGGTTGTCTTTGGTGCGGCTCAGCACCTTGCGCACCGCGGCCTCGGCCTTGTCGTACGACTTCGACAGCCGGTACGCGACCGAGAGGTTGTTGAGCAGCGCCACGTCGTACTCGGCGCCGGGAGCCTTGAGCGCCTCTTCGTACAGCTTGATCGCGTCGGCGAACCGGTCTTGCAGCCGGTAGATCTTGCCCAGGTTGAGCAGCGACGCCCGGTGGTTGGGGTCGAGCTTGCGGGTCTCTTCGTAGTGCTTCTGCGCGTCGGCCAGCCGCCCCTGGTGCTCGGCCACCACGCCCAGGTTGTAGGTGACCGCGGCGAGCTTGGGCTCTTTCGCGGCGACCTTCTCGAACGACGCCTTGGCTGCGTCGAGCTCGCCCCGGTCGAATGCCGCCACGCCCTCGCTGAAGATCTCCTGCGCCGACTTCTCTTTCGGCGGCGGAGGCGGCTTGTTGGCCGTGTCGGCCGGGTCTTTCTTCACCTCGGTCTGGGTGGTGCTGCAGGCGACGGCCAACGACGTGGCGAGTGCGATTGCGATGCGCTTCATGATCACTTCTCACCCTGCGGCCGGAGTCGCCGCTGCAGTGGTGTTGGCCTTCGAGGGAGGAGCGTCCTTCACGTCTTTGCCGTCTTTCGCCGGCGGCGGAGTGCCTTCTTTGGTTGGCGCGGGCACGGTGCCGCTGCCGCCGGTCTTGTCGAGCTTCTCTTCCCAGAAGAACTCGGCGCCGCGGTACGCGACCTCGCGCACCTTGCCGTAGAGGCCGGGCTTGTACTTGTTGACCTTGTCCTGCGCGAGCAACGTCCACTCGTTGTAGACCGACAGCTCGTACGACTTGGCCAGCGCCTTCTCGAGGCCTTCGAGCGCCTTCTCTTCGAGGGGGAAGGCGCGGTTCTCGAGCTCCGATCGGTACATCGAGAGCTGATCTTCGTCGAGCCCCTTCGGGTCGGGCGAGTCGAGGAAGTTCTGCGAGAAGTCGCCGTACGCCAGGCCGATGCGGGTCAGCGCCGCGATGCCGTACTCGCCGTTACCGATCTGCAGAATCTCGAGGTAGCCCTTCTCGATGTCCTGAATCTTGGCCGTCTTCGCCTTCAGGTCGTTCTTGAGCGTCTTCAAGTTCTTGAACGTGATGCCGACGTACTGGTTCCACGTGGGCTCGAGGAGGTGAAGCGGATGTGCGCGTAGGCCAGCCATGGCGCGGTCGCTGTTCTTGTCTTCGGCGGTGAGCTTCGGGTAGCTGGCGACGATCTCCTTGGCCAGCTTGTCCATCTCGGCCGTGTTCTTGAGGATCTTATTGTCGAGGTACTGGCGGTACTTGAGGTCGAACCGGGTCGCCTCTTTCACCCGCGCGTCTTTCGCGTAGGTGGTGAGGAACTGGTCGAAGGTCTTCATCGCCTCGGGGTACTTCTTGTCCTTCTCGTAGATGAGGCCGATGTTGAGCGCGATCTCGGGCACGTCTTTCTTGTCTTTGAAGCGCGCGATGTAGCGCTGGTAGTCGGCGATGGCCTTGTCCGACTTGCCCAGGCCCTCCCACCACAGGCCGGCGTTGAACTGCGCCGCCGAGACCCAGTCTTCCTTCTCGGCCTCCTTGGTCAGCTCCTCGCGCTCTTTCTTGAAGGCCTCGAGCTTCTCTTTCTCTTTGGGAGGCGCGGCGGCGATCTGCCCCACGCTCCAGCGCGGCGACGTGCCCGCGGCAGCGGTGGCGTTGGCGCCCTTCGGGTCGGGCTTCTTGCCCTTCGCGGCGGCGGCGGCGGCCTTCGCCTCTTTGTCCTTCGCCTCTTTCTCCTTCTTCAAAAGCTCTTTGATGTTGTCGTAGCCGACCGCCTTGGGGCCCGCCCAGCTGTCGTACGCGGCGATGAAGTCTTCGTACATCGCGGCCGACTTCTCGAAGTCGGCGATCTTCTCGTAGAACTTGGCCAGCGAGTACCGCGCCTTCAGCTCGAAGTTGCTGCCCGGGTACTCTCTCAGCACCCGCTCACCGGTCGAGATGCCGCGGTCGAGCTCGTTCGCGTCCTGGAAGATCAGGACGGCGTAGGTGAGCGCGCGGTCGGCGTTGTCGGTCTTGGGGAACTCCTGCGACGAACTTGAGGAACATCTTCGGCGGCCTTCTTCGCGTTCTTCTCTTTCTTGAAGATGACCAGGTCGACGTACTTGTACTGGCTGCCCTCGACGATCGCGGCGGTGCGCTTGGCGAACTCGGCGTTCTGCTTCGCGCTCACCAGCTTCTTGTTGGCGAGGAACTCGCGCGAGCTCTTGTTCAGCTGCTCCCACTCTTCCTTCTCTTCCAGCACCGACATGGTGAGGTCGGCGGCGTCGGCCGAGCGCTTGTCTTCGGGCCACTTGCCGATCACCTCGGTGAAGCGCTTGGCGGCTTCCACGAAGTGGTTGCGGTCGTAATAGAGAACCGCCGCCTGGTAGCGAACCTCGATCTCGTCCGCGTTCTTCGGGTAGAGCTTGTTGTAGGTGTCGCCGGCCGAGATCAGCGCCTGCTCGAACTTGGTCAGCGGCTTCTCGACGAGCTCGGCGACCGAGCGCTTCTGCGCTCGATGTTGATCAGCTTCGTGTACGCGAGGATCGCGTTGTACGCGGCCGACTGGCGGTACTTCTCGTTGGAGGCCTCTTTCGCCTTTTCGCGGTTGGGGATCTTGAACGCCAGCGACCTCGTCGTAATTCTTGGCGGCCGGCTCCCACTCTTCGAGCGCCCAGAGGATTTCGGCGTAGAAGAACTTGAGGTTGAAGGCCTGGTCCGAGATGAACGCCTCGTCGTCGCCGGTGGCGAACGCGTCGACGTACTGCTTGTAGATCTCGCCCGCGAGCCGGTACGTCACCGCCTGCTTCGTCTTCTGCGCTTCCTGGTGGTACTCGGTCACGATGGTGCGCATGCCTTCTTCGGCCACGCTGAAGCCGTTGCGCAGCACTTCTTTCTTCGACTCGTTCGCCTTCCACCACGACGAGCCGGGCCGGTAGAGCTCGGCCATCTTCTTGGTCTCGGCCTTGACGTTGTCGCGCTGCCGCAGGCCTTCGTAGCCCTTGATGATCGCCTGCTGGGTGAAGTCGGGCGCCGCCTCGGCCACCGGGTTGTCGTTCAGCATCAGGCGGAACGTCTTGATCGCGTTGTCGTGGTGGCCGGCGTCGGCGAGCTGGAACGCGAGGCGCGTGGTCAGCGTGAGCTGCTTCTTCTTGCCGGCCTTGGCCTTGTAGTAGGCGATGGCATCGTCGGCGCGGTTCAGCTGCACGAACATGGTGACCGAGTCGTTGAGCGCTTCGGTCTTCAGGTCGGTGAACTCTTTCTTCTTCTCCTGCTTCTCGGTGTACTCGATGACGTCTTGCAGCTTCTTGAGCGCCTTCTCGTGCTCACCCGCGTTGAAGTCGCACCACGCCAGCTTGTAGAGCGCGTACGACTTGATCTTCGGCTCTTTGTTCTGGAAGGCCTTCTCGTACATCTCCTTGGCCTTCGTCAGGTTGTTGGCCACGTCGAAGTAGTGGTTACCGAGCTGAACGTACGCGTCGCCGATGAACTTCGAGTTCGGGTAGCCCTTGATCAGCTCTTCGTAGCGCTTCACCGCCTGGTCGCGCTTCTTGGTCGCCTCGCCCGCCTTGCCCTCGGCGATCAGCCCGCTCGACATCTCGTAGAGGTTGTACGCGAGCGCAAACAGCACCTCGTCTTTGCGGTCGTAGCTGGGGAACTCGCGCAGAATCAGGTCGTAGAAGCGCATCGTCTCCGACCGGTACAGCTCGGACTCGCGGTGCTCTTCTTTCGCGTCGGCGACCTTCTCGCCGCGGTTCTTCGCCTCGTCGACCTTCTTCTCGTCCTCCTGGAACTTCAGCATCTCTTTGCGGTAGAGGTACTTGCTCTTTTCCCAGTAGAGCTCCGAGAGCTGAAAGTAGAGCTCGGCCTTCTGCGGCGAGCCCTCGTCGATCTTGGGGATGATCTTCTTGAGACTCTCGATCGACTCATCGCGCTTCTGATCGGCGATGCGCTCGCGCTCGACGTCTTCGAGCTTGGGGAGATCTTTGAACTTCGCCGGGCCCTTGCGGACCTCTTCACGGCTCGCCGGCTTCTTCTCTTCCTTCTTCTTCTCCGCCGCCGGGGCGCCCTTCTTCTTCGCGTCGGCCGCGAAAGAAGGGGCTGCCGAAAGAGCGAAAGTGAGCGCCAACGAGGCGATGCGAACGGCCTTCATTCATTTCTCCTGGAAAAAGCGGGCGGACCCTACACCATCGCCCTTTGGGAAGAAAAGCTCAGGTCCGGGGCACTTCGGGCACATCGACACACAGCGTGAGGTCGGCGTCTTCGCTCTTGAGCTGCACGCAACCGAGCGTGACTTTCACGACTTCGAGGCCCTCTGCGCCGAGGTGATCTCCAGCGCGCACCAACACGGCGCCGCCCTGTTTATTCTCGACCACTGCTCGATCTCCGCGGGTGTCGACCACCTGCAGCCGCGCGATCGGTTCTTCCGAGAAGGCGTGCACCTTCTCGACCTGCGCCGCCGGGGTGCGTTTGGCCGGCGCAGCCTTCTTCTTGCCCTTCGCCAACGCGTCGGGCGCCAGCAGCAGCACGAGTGCGACTGCCAGCGCGCGAATCACTCGGCGCTCTCGGGGCAGCCCTTCTTGAGCGTGTACTGGTAGTAGCCGATCTCGTCGCGCCAGAACTCGCCCTGGAACTTCCAGTAGTTCCAGTTCTCGGCGGGCATCTGCGGGCGGTAGATGGCCTGCTTCTTCAGCACCGCGCGCTGATCGACCCCGGCCTCGGCCAGGTTCTTTTCGGCCTTCGACGTCTCGAAGCGAACGATTTCAGCCTGGTCGGCGAAGAAGCGAATCTGCTTGTACGCCTCGATGAGCCGGTTCTTGGCCAGCGTGCCGGCGACCTGCTGCAAGGTGCCGCGGTTGCTGTCGAGGTAGGTGGTGACCTCGGCCGAGAGCCGCGCCGCGCGCCAACCCGAGTTCTCTTCGAGCAGCTTCTTCTCCGCGTCGATCTGCTTGAGCATCGAGAAGACGCCCAGCATGCGCTCGTTGCCGCGCACGAAGTTCAGCACCGCCACCGGCACCTTCTCGGCGTCGTTGGTGTCGACCAGCTTGAAGTACTCGGCCACGTCGCGCTGCTCGGCCTCGACGATCGGCTTGAGCTTCTCGGCCATCGGCAGGTAGACCTCGTCGAACGCGCCCAGCGCCGCCTTGGCCTCTTCGTACAGGCAGCTCTCGTAATAGATGACGCTCTTGAGGTACCAGGACTCGGGCTGGAACGCGCCGATGAACTGCGGAGCGTGCAGCGCCTGCAGGCTGCCCAGGCCCCCGCCCAGATCGTCGTTCTTGTAGCGGGCGAAGCCGTTCTCGAAGAGCGCCTGGTCCCAGTACTTCGAGAACCGGGGAATCTTCTCGTACGCCTCGGTCGATTTGTCGAAGCGCTCGAGGCCGTAATACACGCGGCCTTCACCCAAGAGCGCGAGCTGCTTGGTGAGCACGTCGTCTTTCTGACCGGTCTGCTTCGAGCCCACCACCGTCTCGAACGCGGTGACCGCGTCTTCCTGCGCCTTCTTGGTGTCGCCCGGGTAGCGCGGGTCGGCGTAGATGAGGCCCAGCAGGTACTGCGCCTTCAGGTACACGCTCGCCTCGGGAGGCACCGCCAGCGCGAAGTCGCGGCCTTCGTCGAGCTTGCCGCGGCGGTTGTCGATGGTCGCGATGAGGAAGTTCACCCGCGCCAGCACCTCGCTGGGCAGCGTCGCCCACGCCTCGGGGTCGTAGTACTTGTTGAGCTCCGAGGGGATCAGGTACTGGTCGTCGAGCGTGTCTTGCACGTTCACCAGGCCTTCGACCGCCTTGAGGTGAAACGGGTGCGACTTGCCCGCCCGCAAGATGGTGTCGAAGTAGATGAAGGCGCTGACCGGCATGCCCTTCTTCTGGAACGATGAGGCGAGGTAGTACTCGCTCTTCATTCGCAGGTCGGGGTCGGTCGTCGAGTTGTTGACCTCGAAGAACAGCTGCGCCGCGTCGTTGTAGTTGCTGGCGTTGAACGCCGAGAGCGCCCGGTTGTAGAGGCCGAGGTCCTGCGCCTGCGCCAGCGAGGAGAACAGCGCGGCGGTGATGAGCAGTGAGCGGGTCATGGTCAGAAGTTGAATGAGAAGCCGACGTAGAGGCCGAGGTTGTTGAGCACGTCGGACGATTGATCTTTCACCAGCAGGCGGCCGAGGCTGATGTCGCCGCTGTAGTCGCGGCCCTCGGCGTCTTCACCGGTGTACTTCGCGGCGTTGCACCCGGGGCCGACGTTGGCCGACGTCGCCGGGCGACCGAGGCGAAACGCAGCGTCCATCGCGTTGAAGTCAGAGAGGTCGCAGCCGTCGATGTGGTCGACCTTCGCGGTGTAGATCACGTCGCGCAGCTCGAGGCGGAAGGTGAGCCACCGCAGGAACTGCACGCGGAAGCCACCTCCGAGCTCGGCGAGAAAGCGCCAGCCGGTGTCGCCGTAGGTCGGGGCCTCGGTGCAGCTGCTGCCGGGCTGGGTCATCGCGACGCTGCAGTCGGTCTTGGCCTTCAGCTGGTGCCGGGTGAGGCCGGCGCCGGCACCGGCGTTGAGCACCACCGCGAAGTGCACCAGGTACGAGTCGTAGAAGACGAACTTGCCGTAGAACGGGGTGACCTCGACGCCGCCCAGCACGCCGCCCACCAGCAGGCTCGAGCTGGCCGCCTGCGCCTCGGCCGAGACCTTGTCGATGAGCTCGCTCTGAAAGCCCGACTCGGAGTTCACGTAGTTGTACAGGCCCGACACGGTCAGGGCGAAGTTCTCTTGCAGGTGCCAGGTGAACGCGAGCGCCGCGCCGAGGTGCTGGGTGAACTTGCCGTTGAGCTGTACCGCCGCCGGGTAGAGCGTGATCTCGCGCGACCAGCGGTCAGTGAACTCTTTCTTTTCGACGATGTGCACCGCGACGTTGGGGTTGTAGAGCGGCGCGCCCGACACCAGCCGCTGCTGCGCGGCCTCGGTGGGCGTGGTGCTCACCGCGCCCAGCGCGGCCGGGGGCGGCTGGTCTTTCGCCGGCGCCAGGGTGGTGCTCTTCGGCGGCTCGTCTTCGTCGTCGTCGGTCGACGACGTGGCGGCGGGCTTGGCGTCGGTCTTCGCCGGCTCGGCAGCCGACGCAGGCGCGACGAAGAAGGTCTGAAGCGAAATCAGCGCTGCAAGAACGAGGAGGACGTGGCGCATGGGCGTGATCTCAGAACATGTACGAGTAGCCGACCATCACCTGCCAGAGCTGGGTGACGCCTGCGGAAGCGGCCTGTGCTTCGGGGGTGGGGTTGCTCGGGGTGACCTGGTTGGCCTTCACCTGCAGGTTGTACGAGTCGAGGTAGATCCAGTCGCGGACCTCGAGCTTGAGCGAGTGGTGATTGCCGTAGGTCGGCAGGAAGAAGCGGAAGCCCAGGCCACCGGTGAACAGCGGGCCGACCTTGCTCTCGCTCAGCCACTCGTCGCAGGCGTTCGAGGTCTTGTGCAGGCAGATGACGATCGAGTCGCGCTTGAAGTAGCCGGCGCCGCCGCCCGCGGTCACGTAGAACTGAAAGTGAATCGGGTTGCCGAACAGCAGATCTTGCAGCGCGCCGCCGATCTTCCCGTACAGCGGCTGCCAGCGCAGCGCGACCACCGCGTTGCCGACCATCTCCCAGAGGCCCGAGAGGTCATTCCACCGGGTGGTCGCGCTGACCGACTTCGCCGCCTGCTGATCGGCGACGTCGCGCGCGAGGCTGGTGTGGCGCGAGTACGAGCCGCCCGCGAGCAGCTCGATGGCGAACGTGTTGACGATGTTGAACGCCAGGTCGAGGTTCGCGGTGTAGTGCTCGGTCAGCTGGGTGAGCACCATGAAGCCGAGGTTCAGGCCCAGCTCGAAGCGGCGCTCGGTGGTGAAGAGGCGATTGCGCACCGCGACCTTCTCGACGAGCGCACCCTGCTCTTCTTCGGCGAAGGCCGGGGCGGCGACGAGAGCGAGCAGCAGCAATGAAGCGCGGACTTTCATGGACACGATCCTCTTACGGGCACGTGGACTGGAAATCGGGTTTGACGTCGTAGCAGATCTCGACCGTCGCCAAAGACTCGGGTACCGCGGCGCCGTCGAAGCGGATCACGTTGCGCGGCACCGTGCCGTCGCACTTGAGGTATTGGGCACCGTTGGCGGTGGTGCTCACGTTCACGTCGAGGTGCCTGGCGCAGCGCTGCGAGCGGCAGGTCTGCCCGGTGGGGCAGTTGCCGTCGACCATGCAGGTCGCCGCGGTCGCCGCCGACAGGTACACGTCGAAGCCGCCCGCCAGCGCGCCCATCGGGTGCACGTCGGGGCCGCGGCTCAGGCGAAAGTCCTTGCGCAGGCCGCTGGCCTGGTAGCCGAGCGCCGAGAGCGCCGCGCTGAAGTCGCTCTGGCAGATGTCGACCCCCACCCCGCCGGTGTCGCTGGCGACCTTCAGGTAGCGGCCGCCGTAGTACGCCACCTCGACGCCGCTGTCGGGCAGCCCGGCGTTCAGGCCGCTCTTGGTGCAGGGCGCGCCGGCCGACCGGCAGCAGCCCACGTGCGGAGTCGCCTCGAGGAACTGGCTGGGCACGCCCGCGTCGGCGTCGTCGTCGAGCGCCACGATCGCCGCGGCGGTGACCAGGTCGCCGTTGTTGTAGCCCTTGTAGGTCTCGAAGAAGCGGGTGAAGTACTGGGTCGAGCCCCAGTTGCCCGAGCCGGCCAGCGAGTTGTCGTTCGCGCACCGGCAGCCCGGGTCGGCGGTGCACACCGGCTGGCGGGTGAGCGGCTGGCAAGACGAGTCGTCTTCGTCTGACACGAACACCAGGTACAGCGCGGCGTCGGCGCGAATGAACTTCTCGCCGGCGCTCTGCGACGAGACGTTCACCGGGTTGGTGAGCGCGAGGTACGCCGCGTACAGGCCGCGCTCTTGCGCCGAGCCGTTCACGCCCACCCGGCCCAGCTGGTCGAAGGCGGCCACCGCGCTGGCGGTGCCGCCGTCGGTGCCCGAGACCTGGGTGTTGCACTCGACGCCGCCGGTGAGCAGCGGCTGGCACGAGATGTAGTTGCGGGTGGTGGCCCCCAGCGTCCACGTGCGCAGCTCGCCGCGGGTGGCCGGGTCATCGGTGTCGGTCGAGATCACCGCGATGTGGAAGTCGATGGGCGGGTTCGCCGCCACCAGCTGATCGGTGAACGCCTTGAACTGCGCGGCCAGCCGGTCTTGCTTGGGAGCCATCGAGCCCGAGCTGTCGATCACCCACAGAATGTCGACCTTGCGCACCGAGAGCTGCCGGTAGAGGTCGCACTGGCGCGGCACGTTCACCGCGAAGTGATCGGTCGAGCCGCCGTCGTCGAACAGCACCTGCGGCGTCTTGGTGTCGACGCCCGGGCTGCCGGGCACCACGGTATACGGCTCGATGATGCGGCGCGTGCGCTGCCGGTCGTCGCAGCCGAGCACGAACAACACCACCGCGATGACGACAGGAAGGCGCATCCTGAAGGTCGCGGTGCCTAGCACACCGAACCCCGCGCAAGGAAACCGTTTCACGAGAGGTGACGCGCTACTGCAGCTCGGGCGGCAGGCAGGCGGTCACCGACATGTTGTCGACTGTCGCCAGGGGCTCGCACGACCACTCGGCCGGGCAGTCGCTCGCCGCGTCCTGGCAGGCGCTGGTGCACACCGAGCCCGACTCTTTGCGAATGCAGTAGCCGCTCGAGCACGCCGCCGGGCCGAACGAGCAGTCGGCGCCGACGTTGCCGCCCCCGTTGGGGAAGCACACGTCGATGGGCGTGCTGGCGCCGGGGGCGGTGGCCTTGCGGCACTCGAAGCCCTGGGGGCAGGTGGTGCCGGTGCAAGGCACGGTGCAGACCTGCGAGGTGCCCAGGTCGAGGCAGGTGCCGGTCTGGCAGGGCGGGCGGCCGGGGGTGCAGTCGTCTCCGAACAGGCCGCCCAGCGGCGCGCAGACCCCGTGGCCGCTCTGGGGGCCGTCGGCGCCGCGCTTTTCGCTCGAGCAGTCATAGCCGCCGGCCGCGCTCACCTCGCAGCACTGGTACCGCGCGTCGTTGCACTCGGCGTCGTGGCTGCACGCCAGGCTGCACAGCGACTGGGTGCCGGCGACCAGGCACACCCCGTTGATGCAGTCTTGCGCGCCGTTCTTGCTGCAGTCGTCGCCCAGGTGGCCCAGGCCGGCGGCGCACGAGCCCCGCTGGGGCATGCACATCTTCTTCATCGAGCCGTCGGTGTCGGAGACGTCTTTGCACAAGAAGCCGACTCCGAAGCTGCGCACGCAGGCCGCGTCGTCGGCGCACGGGGTGGTGCAGAACGACTCGCCGCGAAAGGGGCACGAGGGGCAGTTGTTCACGATGCAGCGGTTCTCGGCGTGCGCGCCGCGGCGACAGTCGTCGGTGGTCGAGCACGGGGTGCACATGCGGCCGTCGTTGGCGGCGGTGCACTTGTTGTTCACGCAGCGCCTGCCCAGGCCGCACTGCCGGGCCTCGTCGGCCTCGTTGGCGGCGTCGCAGTAGCCCACGCAGGTGTTCGAGTTGGGCACGCACTGGTACGGCCCCTTCACGTTGGGGTCGTCGCTCTGGCCGATGTTGGTGCACGAGAAGCCCGTCGGGCACTCGGGGTTCTCGGCCGAGTTGAGCTGCTCGGGGTCGCAGGTGGTGCCGCCCGGGCAGACGTTCTTCTTGGGGTTGCAGTCGCGGCCGCAGAACTGCTCGCCGCTGACCACGTTGCGCACGCACACGTCGTACGGGCTACCGCACTCGGCGTCGCCGCGGCACGACGCGCACAGCGGCTTGCCTGCGTTGCACGACATGCTGGTCGGCGCGCACTGCCGGGTGGTCATGGTCGAGCCCGGAGCCACCGGCAGACTGGTGCAGGTGAAGCCGATGGGGCAGGCGTCGCCGGCGCCGCAGGGCACGGTGCAGAACTGCTCGTGGCTCGAGAGCGCCTCGAAGCACGAGCCGCCCGCGGGGCACTGGGCCACGTCCTGGCACGGTGAGCACAGGCCGCGGCTCACCTTGATGTAGCAGTTGCCGGTGACGTCGTCGCAGGTGTGGCCGGCGGGACAGTCAGAGTCCAACTTGCAGCCGCTCAGCTTCTTGCAGATGCGGCCGAAGCGGCCGGCGCCCTGGCAGACGAAGCCGTCGCCGCACGCCGAGTCTTCGGTGCACTCGGCCGAGCAGAAGCCCGACACGTTGTCGAGCGACACGCACAAGCCGCTGCCGCACAGCGCCCGACCGTTGTCGGGCGTGGCGGTGGGGTCGCACGGCTCGCCGAGCGCAATGATCGTCGTGCGCGTGCCACCGCACGCGGCGAGAACCAGCACGAAGGCGAGCGCGGCGCGGCGCACGGTGTGGGGCCCTTACTTCTTCTTGTTGGCGAGCCGCATGGCGACCTTGATCGACGGCTTCACGATGACCACGCCATCGTTGTGGCCCGCGATGCCGCCCTTCACCAGCAAGAGCCCCTTGTCGGTCAGCACGTCGACGACGGTGAGGTTCTGGGTGGTGATCTGCTCGACGCCGTAGTGACCGGGCATCTTCTTGTTCGGGTACACGCGACCCGGGGTCTTGCGCTGGCCGATCGCGCCGGGGTGCTTGCGGTACTCGTGGGTACCGTGGGTCTGGCCGAAGCCGCGGAACTTCCACCGCTTCACCACGCCCTGGGTACCGCGGCCCTTGGTGATGCCGGTGACGTCGACGAGCTCGCCCTTCTTGAACAGGTCGGGCTTCACCGCGTCGCCCACGTTGAACGCGGCGACCTCTTCGGCGGTGAGGCGAAACTCTTTGATGTGCTTGCGCGGCGCGGCGCCCGACTTCTTCACGTGGCCGGCCTCGGGCTTGTTGAGCTTCTTCTCTTTCGCTTCGCCGAAGCCCAGCGTCACCGCGGTGTACTTATCGGTCTCTTGCGTGCGCTTGCCGACGACGATCAACGAGTTGACGTCGATGATGGTGACCGGGACCATGTTGCCGTCCGCGTCGAACACCTGCGTCATACCGACCTTCTTGCCGATCAGGCCCTTCATGTGTGCTCCTCTTCCTTTTCTCTCGCACGTGGCACGAGCGCCAGAGGTGCGGTTCCCTCTTTTCAAAGGGGCCGCGCTCGTACCAGCAGGGACCTGGGAATGCAACCAGGCGCCTTTACGAGCTGCCCGCGCTGTGGTGAACCTCGGGCCATGAACCGAACCCTGTCGGCGTTGGCGCTCGTGGTGGTGCTCACCGGCTGTTCTGGCCCCGGAGGAGGTGGCACGGGCGGCGGCACCGGCGGCGCCGGCGGTGGAACCGGTGGCGCGGGGGGCGGCGGCAACGGCGGCCCGATACCGCTCTCGCAGGTCTGCGACGCGCTGGGCAATCTCTACTGTCAGCGCTTCGCGCAGTGCGGCCTGGTGTCGAGCCTGAGCAACTGCCTGTCGCTGTTCGCCGCGCAGGGCGGCTTCGGCAACTGTCTGGGAGCCAGCGCCGACGCGCTCGACGCGGGTCGGGTGCGCTACGACCCTGCGGCCGCAGGCCAGTGCTTCGCCGCGATCACCAACCTGCCCTGCCCCACCGGCATCTCGGACGACAGCATCGGCGCGTGCCAGAGCACGATCGTGGGCACGGTCGGCTCGGGTCAGATCTGCTTCGACTCGCAGGAGTGCCAGCCGAACCTGTGGTGCAAGATTCCCCAGGGGGTGTGCGGCGGCACGTGCCTCACGCGCACCGCCGACGGCCAGGCGCCGGGTGGCAACGAGTGCATGCGCCTGTCTTACGAGTACGAGGGTACCTGCCACCGGCCGGTCGACGGCGGCGCCAGCTGCGCCCAGAGCGACGGCGGGTTCGCCGTCACCCAGAACTGCGTCGACGGCTACTACTGCGATCGCACCTCGCACCACTGTGAGGCGTTCAAGGCGCACGACGCGCCGTGCAACCCGCGTTCGTCGAACGAGTGCGGTTTCGCGGTCGGCTGCTTCGGGCCGCTCGATGGAGGCTTCTGCCGGGCTCCGCACACCGTCGGTCAAGATTGCGTGACCGTCAATTGCCAGGGCGACACCTGGTGCAAGCCCGAGCTCGACGGCGGCCGCTTCTGCCAGGCGTGGAGCGCGATGGGCGGCAGCTGCAAGGACAACAGCTCGTGCGCGCCGCCGGCGCGGTGCGCGGGCACCGACGGCGGCACCTTCGGGTTCGGCACCTGCCAGCCCCTGGGCGGCACCGGCATCGCGTGCAGCGGCTCCAGCGACTGCGCCACGGGCCTCCACTGCGGTGGAAGGACCCGGGTGTGTGAGGCGGCGTTCGTCGATGGGGCCGCGTGCCAGGGCGACAACGAGTGCCAGAGCCGGTTCTGCGTGGGGCCGGTCGATGGCGGCCCGAGCGTGTGCCGCCCCGACCCGCGCTGCTACTGACGCAAGCGGCGCTGGAGGTGCCTTTCGCGCCCGGCCCTACGGCTGGTGCGCGGAAGGCCCGGCAGGGGCATTGGGCAAGGGCCTGGGGTCGGTCACGAACCCCAGGTCCTGCACCTCACCCAGCCCTGACCCTGAGCATCAGCGTGCCCACTGCCCATGCCGTACGCGCGGCTGCGCCGAAGCCAGCAGAGCCCCGCCCCGAGCCGACTCAGTGCTTCTTCTCAGGCGCAGCCACGTCATCCGCAATGTACACGCGCACGTCGAACAGACAGTCCTTCTCGGCGGTCTCGACCGGCGCCTCGATCTTCCCCAGCCAGGGCAGCTCGGCGAGATCGGCCGCCACCAGCTCAGCGCCCTTCTTGCCGCGCTCGCCGTCGCGCGGGCAGTACTCGATGCGGGTCTTGCCGGCGTCGGTGGTGAGCTTCTTGCCCCACCACACCACGGTGACGTCGCGCTTGCGGTTCTTGTCGATCATGAAATCGACGATCCAGTTCATGGTGCGCGGCTTGGCCTCTTTCGAGAGCAGCTCGACGCCGGTGCGCTTCTCGCAGCCCTGGTAGCGGCAGTAGTAGCTGCCGGTGGGGAACATCGAGTCGGGCGGAGTCGACTTCACCGTCATCGCGCGCTCGGCCTGCAGCTCGACGTCGAGGGTGTAGTCTTTCTTGAGCTCTTTGCAGGCGGGGCCGGCGCACGAGGCGATCTTGACCTCGACCCGCCCGGTCTTCTGATCGAGCCCGTTCTCTTTGATGCCGGCGCCGGTGTCCTTCATCTTCCAGGTGCCCTTGAGCACCGTCTTGCCGGCCGCCTTGTCGATCTTCTCGGCGTGGTACTTGCCCTTGCTCTCGAGCGCCACGTAGGCCTCGGCGGTGCCCACCTCGGCGCCCTCGACGAAGTCCTGCACGCTCACCGCCAGTAACGACGCGACCAGGATCGAGATCATGGCCGCGAAGGAAACCACGACTGGGCGCCGAACGTCAGTCGAAACCGCGCGAGCGTCTCAGCGCGCCGGCGGAGTCCACCCCGGCGGCAGCGCCGGCTGCGCGTGAATGCGGAAGAGGAACTTGAAGTAGTTCACCAGCGCGATGCCGGTGTAGCTGACCGGTACGTAGCGAAAGCCGCGGGCGATGAAGAACCACGCCCAGCGCGCCGCGCGCTTGCCCGAGATGAGGCCGGGGCCCATCTGCGAGGTGAACGCCGAGGGCACGACGTGGCGGTAGAGAATCTCGCGGTCCCAGAAGTAGCGCCTGGCGTGGCGAGCGAAGGCGCGCTTGCTCTCGAGGTACACCTGCAGCTCGGCGTTGCCCCACGCGGGGTGCGCTTCGATCTCCGAGCCCACCGCCCACACCTCGGGAGGCACGGTGCGCTCTCGGGTCAGCGACTCCAGGCGCTCGATCAGCGCGAAACGAGGTCGCGCAGTTGGCCTGCATCGCCAGCTCGCCCTTGGCGCCGTGGGCCAGCACCAGAATGTCGGCCTCGCGCAGCGCGGCGTCGCACTTCGAGTAGTCGTCGTAGGTGTAGTTGAGCCCGAACTTCAGCGGCACCACGGTGGCGGCGCCCAGGTCGATCAGCAGGTTCGAGAACGGCGCACCGAACGCGCCCGAGGCGCCGGTGATGACCACCTTGCGGCCGCGCACCGCGGTGCCGGTGGCGAAGAGGCGATCGAACAGCGGCGTGACCGAGCCGAAGTAGCGGTCGGGGAAGGCGCGGTGCATCGCGTGGTACGCGGCGTCGGTGAAGAAGCCCCGGCGCGGCGCAGGCACCCGGCCGGCGGGCAGCTCGAGCGGCCGCGCCAGCTCGTAGAGAAAGCGCGCCACCAGCCCGATGGCTCCGAAGAACACCGGCAGCACCGGGAGCACGAACAGCATCAGCGCCGCGGCGACCAGCTCGACGCAGAGCTGAATGAACAGGCGGTCGGGGTGGTTCTTGCGGCAGAAGCCCAGGCGCGCGAGCGCGTAGTGCGCGCAGTCGAAGACGAAGGTCGACCACACGAAGACGCACGCGCCGCCGAGCAGTGCCCCGAAGATCACGCAGGGCGCCGTACGTGAGAGCGAGCGCCGGCACAAGCTCACGCTGACCTGACCCGACATCGTCAGTCGGGCACCGGCACGCAGCACGAGAACGTCCGCACGAGGGGCGTGATCGTCGAACGGTGAGGCGTGCCTGTGTCCGTGCCGGCTGTCGCTCGAGTCGTCAGATCAGGGGCGCGCTCTGCTGCCCCCGAAGCCTCTGCTAAGAGCCCAGCGCAGTGAAAGAGCTCATCGACCGGCTCAAGCGCGGCCAGCCCGAGCGGGTGCTCGCGGCGCGCAGCCAGGTGCCGGCGGTCGACGCCATGCCCGGCCAGGGCGAGGTCGAGCTCTCGGGCCGCCGCGCGGTGAACTTCGGCACCGACGATGCGCTGGGGCTGGCCACCGACTCGCGGGTGAAAGAGGCCGCCGCAGCCGCGGTGCGCCGCTACGGCACCCAGGGGCACGCCTCGCAGGTGCTGACCCGCGACCTCGAAGAGCGGCTCGCCGCGTTCCTGGGCCGCGAGCGGGTGCGCGTCTCGGGAGACCCCGCCGCGCTGCTCAGCCCCTTCGCCTCGGTCACCTCGTCGGTGCTGAGCGACGCGCGCCACCACGTGGGGCTCGATCGCCTGCTGCCGCGCGCCCACCCGGCGATGGGAGACCTGCTCGCGCTCGAGGGCGCCATCGCCGCCGCCGAGCCGCCGGTGCTGCTGGTGGCTGCCGGCATTCACGCCAGCGAAGGCGACCTGAGCCCCCTGCCCCGCCTGCTCGAGCTCTCGACCCGGTCGGGAGCGACCCTGCTGGTCGACGAGACCCGCTCGCTGGGCGTGCTGGGCTCGACCGGCGCGGGCGCCGCCGAGCACCTGCTGGGCAACGAGCCGGGCCTGGTGATCGCCGCGTCGCTCTCGGGCGCGCTGGCCTCGCGCGGCGCGTTCATCGCAGGCCCCTCGGAGCTGGTCGACACCCTCGAGGCCTCGACGCTCTCACCGGCCAACGCCGCCGCGGCGCTCAAGGCGCTCGAGCTGATTCAGGCCGAGCCGCAGCGGCGCGCGCGGCTGTTCGACGTCACCCACCGCCTGCTCGACGGGCTGCGCGCGCGCGGCTTCGACATCGGGCCCACCGTCACCCCGCGCATACCCTTGTGGATGGGTGACGAGTCGCGCGCAGTACGGCTGGGGCGGGCGCTGATCGAGAACGGCGTGCTGTGCCAGATCGTCGCGCTGCCGCGGCGAGCGCGGCTCTTGCTCACGCCCCAGGCCACCCAGTCGGACGCGCAGATCGATCAGGCGCTGCAGATCATCGAGCGCACCGCGCGCAAGCTCGAGATGATGCCCGAGCCGGTGGGCACCGAGCTGCTGCCCATCGACCTGGCGCGGCCCGGCACCTCGATGCTCTCCAGCCCCTGCGCCGAGCACTGGGTGGCGACGGTGGCGGCCGCGCAGCCGCCGCCAAAGGCCGAGCCGGGCCCGGCCCGCGACGTGGCGGCGCGGCTGTTCGACGCGGTCGAGACCCTCACCTGGCGCGCGGCGAACGTGGCGCCCGAGCTGCGGCGCCTGACCGCGCTCATCCCGAGGCGGAAGCGCTGAGCTTCTGCACCCAGGCGTCGGGCAGCCCCGCCGACTTCGCGCCGCGGGTCAGCGCCTGTACGAAGTTGGGGCTCACCGCGCCGTCGGTGCTGGCGCGCACCGGGTTGGTGGCGAAGGCGATCGCGTCGACGACCTCTCCCCCCTCGAGCTTCACCTTCACCGGCTTCTCGACGCTCATGCCGGTGACCGCGCCCTCTTTGTGCTGAATCACCGCCCAGTCTTTCTCGGAGATCTCGAACAGCCGGCCGAACACCGCCTCGCCCTTCGAGTCTTTGAGACCCGCCACCCGCCCGCCCCAGAAGCGCGACGGGAAGTCGAAGACCACCGCCACGTCGAGGGCCTCGGCCAGCTTGCCCAGGGGGAGATCGAAGAAGTCGTAGCCGTGCTGCGAGCGCCACTCGAGAAACGCGGTGCGGTCGAGAATCGTCGAGTACGCGAAGTACCGCTTCACGCCCTGCCCCGCCGAGGCGCGCTGCTTCATCACCTGGTCGTAGTGCGAATCCATGCTGCGACCTATGCCACGGTCGGCGCGGCCGCGCATGCAGATCGACTCACTCTGATCGCATCGCCTCGACCGGGTCGAGCCGCGACGCCCGCGCCGCCGGGTAGATGCCGAACACCAGGCCCACGCCCGACGACATCGCCAGCGAGAGCGCCACCGCCCAGATCGGCACCGCGGTGTAGAGCCCCAGCGTCCACCGGCCGAGGAAGGCGAGGCCGAACCCAACGCCGATGCCGATCACCCCGCCGGCCAGCGAGAGCGCGACCGCCTCGGTGGCGAACTGCATCAGGATCCGGCGGCGGGTCGCGCCGAGTGCCTTGCGAACGCCGATCTCGCGCGTCCGCTCCGAGACCGACACCAGCATGATGTTGAGAATGCCGATGCCGCCGACGAGCAGCGACAACAGACACACGCCGAACGTCGCCGCGGTGATCACCTTCGAGAGATCGTTGAGCGTCTTGGCCATCGACTCGTTGGTGGCGATCTCGAAGTCGTTTTCGGCGCTGGGGTCGACCTGGCGGCGCTGGCGCAGCACCCGCTCGACCTCTTCCTGCGCGCGGTCTGCCACCTCGGCGCTCTTCGCCTGAATGTTGAGCGACACCGAGCGCTTCTTGCCGAACGCGTTCAAGAAGGTGTTCATCGGCAGCACCACCACGTTGTCGAGGTTGAACAGGCCAGGCAGCTTGCCGCGCCGCTCGAGCACGCCGACCACGGTGTAGGGGCGGCCCCAAGCGCACCTCCTGGCCCAGCGGGTCGAGGCTGGGAAGAGCCGGTCGGCGACGTCGGGGCCCAGCACCACCACCTGCCGCCCGTCGAGGTCTTCCGTGTCGTTGAAGAAGCGGCCGTTGGCGATCGCCACGCCCGAGGTCTCGGGTGCTCGACGTGGTGCCCTGGATGAAGACGTTGGGCTGCGTCTCGGGGGTGGCGGTGGGCACCTTGGCGCCGGGGCTGGCCGCGGCGACGCGCTCGACCGACGGGCAGTGCTCGGCCAGCGCGCGGCGATCGTCCAAGGTGAGCGCCGGCCGCCGGGCGATCTTGTCCCAGTTCATGCGGTTGCCGCCGAAGTGAATGCCCTGCGGCCACTTGTCGACGCGGAACACGTTGGCGCCCAGCTGCGAGAGGTCGCGGTTCACCTTCACCCGCAGCCCTCGAGCAGCGCCATCATCGTCACCACGGTGGTGACGCCGATCACGATGCCCAGGAGCGTGAGCAGCGAGCGCAGCGGGTTCGCCACGAAGGTGCCGAACGAGAGCCGCAGGTTGTCGAAGAAGGCGCGAATCACTCGTGCCTCAGCGCCTCGACCGGGTCGAGGTTCGCCGCGCGCGCCGCCGGCCAGATGCCGAACACCAGCCCGACCGCGGCCGCGAAGCCGACCCCGAAGAACACCGTCGAGAGCTTCACGGTGGCGGCCAGCGGGCTGACCCAGCTCACCACCTTGGCGCCGAGCAGACCGACCGCGGTGCCCAGCGCGCCGCCCAGGGCCGAGACCACCACGGCCTCCAAGATGAACTGCAGCACGATGGTGCGCTTTCTGGCCCCCAGCGCGCGCCGCACGCCGATCTCGCGGGTCCGCTCGCGCACCGAGACCAGCATGATGTTCATGATGCCGATGCCGCCCACCAGCAGGGTGATGAAGCCGATCGCCACCGCCACGCCGTACAGCGCTCCGGTGAGCTGGTTGTAGACCGAGGCCAGCTGCTCGGCGCGGTTGATGGCGAAGTCGTCGGGCTTGCCGGGCGGGGTCGAGCGCGCGCGTCGCATGATGCCGACCAGCTCGTCTTCGGCGGCGTCGAGCAGCTTGGGGTCTTTGACCTTCACCCCGATGGAGTGGCTGCGCCGGCCCTTGAAGAAGCGGCGAAGGTGTTGAACGGAATGATGAGCGCGAGATCCTGGTTCGAGTCGAGCACCTTGCCCTTGCGGCCCAGCACCCCGATGACGGTGAACGGCTGCGTGCCCCGATGCGCATGAGGCGCCGAGCGGGCTCCGAGCGGGGGAACAGCGTGTCGGCGACGTCGGCGCCGAGCACCGCCACCGAGCCGCCGGTTGTCGTCGTCGGTGCCGGTGAGAAAACGGCCCTGGGTCACGTCGTAGCCCGCGACCTGCGCGTACTCCCAGGTGGTGCCGGTGACGTCGACCTGGGCGAGATCGATGCCGTTGAACGAGACGTCTTCAGAGTTGCTCATCTCGGGCGCGATGGCCTCGGCGAAGGTGCTCTGGGCGCGAATCGCGTCGACCTGCTCGAGGGTGATCGCCTTGCGGTTGCGAAACTCCCACCAGTTGCCCATCTGCACCCACGGGCGCTTGCTCACGTAGAGCGTGGCCGGGCCGATGCTCTCGAGCTGCTTCTCGAACGAGGTGTTGAGGCCCTGAATGATGCCGAGAATCGCCAGCAGAGTGGCCACTCCGATGCCGGTGCCCATGGTGGTGAGCACGGTGCGCAGCCGGTGCGCAGGGCAGGATGCCCACCGCGATCCGACGCCCGCCCTTCGTCGCCGCCCAAGAGCGACGCTGCAGGCGATGGCACGCGCCCGTGAACGCCGCACGAGACGTGCGCGTCAAGGGAGCGTGCCTGTGCCCGTGCCCGGCTGTCGATGCGCTTGCTCGCGAGCCTGCGCGCCCCTCGGGCCATCGCCGACCACCTGGCCGTCGCTGAGCCGCACCGCGCGGGGGCAGCGTGCCGCGAGCTTGGGCTCGTGCGTCACCAGGACAAGGGTGTTGCCCTGCTGGTGCAGCTGCTCGAACAGCTTCACGATCTCTTCGCCGGTGGCCGAGTCGAGGTTGCCGGTCGGCTCGTCGGCGAGCAGCAGCGAGGGCTCTCCGGCGAGCGCCCGCGCGATCGCCACCCGCTGCCGCTGACCGCCGCTCAGCTCGTTGGGCTTGTGCGCCATGCGATCTTCCAGCCGCACCTTCTTCAACGCCTCGACCGCCCGCTCGCGGCGCTCTTTCGCCTTCACCCCGCGGTACACCAGCGGCAGCTCGACGTTGGCCAGCGCGGTCTCGCGCGGCAGCAGCTGAAAGTTCTGGAAGATGAAGCCGATCTCCTGGTTGCGAATGTCGGCCAGCTCGTCATCGACCATGTGCGAGACGTCTTTGCCGTTGAGCCGGTAGCTGCCCGATGAGGGGGTATCGAGACAGCCGATCACGTTCATCAGCGTCGACTTGCCCGACCCCGACTGCCCGATGATCGCCACCCACTCACCCTTCTCGATGCCGATCGAGACGCCCTGCAGCGCGTGCACCTTCTCGGTGCCCACCTGGTAGACCCGGTGAATGTCGGTGAGCTGAATCAGCACGGGCCGCTCAACCCTTTCCCTTGCCGAACCCGCCACCCTTGCCCTGCCCGGGCTTCACCTCTTCGATGCGATCGCCGTCTTTGAGCTCTTTGGCGAGCGTGCGGTAGGGGCCCTCGACGACCTTCTCGCCCTCTTTCAAGCCGTCGAGCACCTCGACGTCGGTGTCCGACGAGATGCCGGTGCGCACCCGCCGCACGTGGGCCTTGTTCTCGCCGTCGACCACGAACACCACCTTGGTGAAGGCCTCGGTGCGCCCCTTGGGCACCTCGAGCTTCTTGCCTTCGATCTGCTGCGGCCGATCGTTGAGCATCTTCTCGGGCCGCACCGTCACCGCCTGCACCGGCACTACCAGCGCGGCGTCTCGGCTCTCGGCGATGATCTTCACCTCGCTCGACATGCCGGGCAGCACCCCGGGCGGGCGCGCGGTGAGCGCCACCGTCACCGGGAAGCTGGTGGTCTCGGCCTCGCTGCCCGGGTTTCGAATCAGCGCCTTCTGGGCGATCTCGACCACCGTGCCCTCGAAGGTCTGGTTCTCGAGCGCATCGACCTTCACCTCGCTCTTCTGGCCGACCTTGAGGTGCACCACCTCGTGCTCGCTGACCTCGATCTTCACCTCCATGGTGGCGAGGGCGGCGATGGTCATCACCACGTCTTCGCTGAAGTCCGAGCCGCGCACGCGCTCACCGACCTCGCGGCTGAGCTCGATCACCGTGCCTTCGATCGGCGAGTAGAGGGTGGTCTTGGCGAGATCAGAGCTGGCCTCGTCGAGCCGAGCGCCCGCCTGGTTGGCGCGGTCGTTGTACGAGGCCACCTGGGCCACCGCCGAGTCGCGGTCGGCGGTGATCTTCTCGACCTCGGCCTTCGAGGCGAGGCCCTTCTCGACCAGCGCGCTCACCCGCTGCAGCTCGGCCACCGCGCGATCGACGCTCACCTGGGTGGCCTTCACGTCCGACCGGGCGGCGCTGAACGCCGCCTGCGCCTGCTTCACCGCCGCCTCGAAGCGCCGCCGATCGATGCGGCCCAGCACCTGGCCGCGGGTCACGGCGTCGCCCGCCTTCACGTTCAGCTCGAGCAGATCGCCCGAGAGGCTCGACGAGATCTTCACCGTGGTGGCCGCCTGCACCTTGCCGGCGCCGGTGACGGTGCGGGTGATGCCCGACTTCTTCGCCGCTCCCACCTGCACCTCGACCGCGGGAGGCGGCTTGTCCTTGAGGCCGGCCACGGCGATCGCGCCCACCATCAGCACCAGCACCGCGGCGAGTACGCCCTTCCACCAGGTCATCGGTTCTCCTCCACGTCGGCGCCTACCACGCGGCGCAGCGCCGCCCGGGCCAGCTCGAGATCGAGGCGCGCCTGCAGGCGGCTGAGCTGCGACTGGGTCAGCTTCACCTGCGCGTCGCGCACCTCGATGGTCGAGCCGGCGCCGGCGGTGAAGCGCTCTTCGGCGAGCTTGAGCGCGCTCTCTGACAGCTTGAGGTTCTCTTGCGCGACCTGGGCGATCTGGCCCTGGGTCTTGAGCGCCTCGACCGCGCGGCGCAGGTCGCCGTCGAGATCGATCTCGGCCCGCTCGAGGGTCAGCTTCGCCTGGCTCAGGTTCGCGCGCGCCTGCGTCAGCTGCGCCTGGTTCCCGAAGCCGTTGAACACGTTCCAGCTGAAGTTGAGGCCGGCGCTCACCGAGTTGTTCTGCGAGGGGTCGGTGAAGAACGGGTCCAACGTGGTGGCGTCGCGCTGGTAGGCGAGCGCGAGGCTCACGGTGGGCAGAAACGGCGCCCAGGCCACGTCGACCGCCTTTTCCCCGGCGGTGACCTGCTCACCCAGCGCCACCAGCAGGGGCCGGTGGGCGCGCGCGCTGCTCTTCACCACCTCGAACGCGGGCACCGGCGGTGGCTCGGCGCTGAACGCCCCCGGGTCTTGCGCCTCGACGTCGCGGGTCGGCAGGCCCAGCCACTTGAGCAGCTCGACCTGGGCCTGGGTGACGCTCTGCTTCTGGCGCAGCACGTTGATGCGGTCGTTGCCCAGGTTCACCGCGGCGTCGATGGCGTCGAGCTTGGCCGCCCGACCGGCCTGAAAGAGGCTGTTGGCGCGGTCGACCTGCGACTCGCTGCGCTTCACCGCGTTGTCGTAGACGTTGACCGTCACCTGCGCGCCGAGCAGCGCGTAGAAGCGCGACACCGCCTCGTACTCGCTGGCCAACCGCTGCTCTTCGAGCTGGCCCTCGGCGGCGCGCTGCTGAGCGCCCGAGAGGGCGATCTGGTTCCACCAGCGGCCTCCGTCGTAGAGGAGCTGGCTGATCTGCGCGCTGAGCAAGAGGTTGCCGCCGGTGCGGCCGTCGCTGTTGTTGAAGCCGGGCTCGACCACCAGCCGCCCGTTCGAGTCGAACACCGGCCTGCCCTGGTCGTCGTACTTCTGCACCAGGCCGAAGTCGCGCCGGTGGCCCGACGCGAAGCCCTGCCCGCGCGCGTTGATCAGCAGCTGGGGAAAGATGGCCGATTTGGCGAGGGTGACGTTGGCCTCTTGCCGGCGCACCTCGAGCTCGGCCTTGAGCGCGTCGAGGTTCTGGCGCGAGGCGGCGCGCACCTCTTCGAGGGTGATGGGCGCGGCGAGCGCGGTCGAGAGCAGCAGCGCGGCGATCATGACGGGCCTCCCTGGCCCACCAGGCCCGGCAGCCCGACCTGCACCGCCGAGAGCATCGCGTAGAGCAGCAGGCCCAGCCCCAGGCCGCGCGGGCGGCTCAGCCTGGTGCCGGCGGCGAGCCCCAGGCCGAGCAGCATCGCCGACCAGAGGTTGAAGAAGTCGAGCTGGCTCAAGCCGCGCGCGACCTTCATCGCGCCCGGCGGCGCGAGAAACGAGAGCGACGACGGCACCAGCTCTTTGGCCATCGCCACGGTGACCACCGCCTGCTTGAGCGCCACCAGGCCGAACAGCAGGTGAAAGACGGCGATGGGCAGAAACGCCACCGCGGCGATGGTGAAGGCCTGAGAAAAGAGCAGCTTCTTGCCCAGGAGCCAGGCGGCGACCTTGAGCGCCAGCGCGGTGAACAGCAGCGCCAGCGGCATCAAGAAGATGCCCTTGGCCGCACCGCCGACCAGCGCGACGCGGTGGGCCTGGTCGATCTCTTCGCCGATCTCGCGCTCGGACGACTTGGTGAGCTCGCCCGACATCTCGAGCTTCGAGAGCACCTGCGCCGAGGCGTCGAGCCGCCAGGCGAAGGCCAGCCCCGAGAAGCTGACCGCGAGGCACAGCGCGATCATCGGCAGCACCCAGTGGCGGCCTTCGACCGCTCGGGGCACACCATCGACGGGATCGATCAGGGTCTTGAGCACGGGCGCGCGGCAATAACGCTCATCCCACCCGGCCATTTCAAGCATTCGTGCAGGGTTGCGCGGCCACGCGGCCGTTAATACACGGCCACGCTTGCGCGCTGCCGCGCCTGTATCGGCCTGTAGCAGTTTTTTTGCTCAGTCGATCGGACCGATGTAGGACTGCGGGCGGGAGACCAATGGTCGGAAGCACAGATCTCGCGCAGGGTCTCAACAAAGCCGCCGACCTCGCCCGAACCGTAAACCAGCCCCTCACCACCGCGCACGTGCTGCTCGCCATGTTCACGGTCGAGAACCGCGCCGCGCTGCTGCTCAAAGAGCGTGGAGTCGACGAAGACCGCCTGCTCGAGCTGCTCACCTCGGCGCCGCGCGAGCCCGACGGCCAGGTGCGCGAGCTGCGCAAGCGCGCCGCAGAGATCGCCCACGGCTGCGGCTCGAGCGAAGCCGACTGCATGCACACGCTGATCGCGGCGACCCGGCTGCGCTGCGCCGCGCAAGACCTGCTGTTCAAGACGGGACTCGATCTCACCGCCCTGCGCAACACCGCGCTCTCGTACTTCTTGTCCGGCCGCATGCCGCGCAGGCTGCTGCTGTCGCGCGAGCTGCCGCCCGGAGTTCCCCGCAGCCCCAGCAGCGGCCGCCCGATCGGCGCTCCGCCGGCTCCGATGCCGGTGGCGCACCCGCAGGCGCAGATTCGCACCGCCACGCTGCCGCCCTCGAAGCCGCCCGCCGCGACCTTGAAGCCGCTGACGCCGCGAGATCTGGTCGACGAGATCACCGATCGCGAGGTGCAAGAGCTGGCCGCGCTGCCCGAGGTCGAACCGCCGCCGGTGAACGAGGCGCCGGCTGCGCCGCTGGGAAAGGGCGAGCTCGACCCCCGCCAGTACCCGCTGCTCAGCTCGCTCTCGCGCAACCTCACCGCCGCCGCGCGCGACGGCCGCCTCGACCCGGTGGTCGGCCGCGCCAAAGAGATCGACGAGGTGATCGACATTCTCGGCAAGCGCCGCACCAACAACCCCTGTCTGGTGGGTGAGCCGGGGGTGGGCAAGACCGCGGTGGTCGAGGGCGTGGCGCAGCAGCTCGCGCAGCTCAAAGGAGCGTTGGGCGAGCGCATCATTCTCGAGCTCGACATGGGCACGCTGGTGGCGGGCACGCAGCTGCGCGGCTCGTTCAGCGAGAAGCTCAACGGCCTCAAAGACGAGGTGAAGAAGGCCGAAGGCCGCATCGTGGTCTTCATCGACGAGCTGCACACCCTGGTGGGTGCGGGCTCGACCGGAGACGGCCCGCAAGACGCGGCGAACGAGCTGAAGGCGGCGATGTCGCGCGGCGAGTTCCCCTGCATCGGGGCGACCACCCACGACGAGTTCCGCAAGCACATTCAGCCCGACCCGGCGCTCGAGCGCCGCTTCACCCCGGTGGTGGTGAACGAGCCGAGCGTGCCCGACACCATCTACATCTTGAACGGCGTCATCGAGCGCTACGAAGAGCACCACGGCCTCACCTACACACAAGAGGCGCTCACCGCGGCCGCGTCGCTGGCCGCCAAATACGTGAGCGACCGCTTCCTGCCCGACAAGGCGATCTCGATCGCCGATCTGGCCGGCTCGCGCTGCCGCCGCGAGGGCAAAGACGTGGTCGAGCCGCAAGACGTGGCGCGCATCGTCAGCAAGCTGGCGGGAATTCCCGAAGAGCGGCTGCTGATGAACGACAGCGCGCGGCTGTTGCGGCTCGAGGCCGATCTGGCCGGCCGGGTGATCGGCCACGACGACGTCATCGAGCGCGTCGCCAAGGTGATTCGGCGCAACTACGCCGGCTTCTCGAGCCGCCGCCCGATGGGCAGCTTCCTGTTCCTCGGGCCGACCGGGGTGGGCAAGACCGAGCTGGCGCGGGCGCTGGCCGAGGTGCTGTTCGGCAGCAAAGACGCGCTGTGCCGGGTCGACATGAGCGAGCTGTCTGAAGCGCACGGCGTGTCGCGGCTGATCGGCGCGCCCGCGGGCTACGTCGGCTATGGCGACGGCGGCCAGCTCACCGAGCCGGTGCGCCGCCGCCCCTCGTCGGTGGTGGTGCTCGACGAGATCGACAAGGCGAACCGCGAAGTGCTGATGCTGCTGCTCCAGGTGCTCGAAGAAGGTCGCCTCACCGACGGCAAGGGCCGGCACATCGACTTCTCGAACACGGTGGTGGTGCTGACGACCAATCTGGGAGCCGAGGCGCTCACCGAAAAGGCCAAGACGGTGGGCTTCGGCGCCTCGGCGGGGCCGGCGAAAGATCTCGACGCCGCCAACGCCGCGCGCCGCGCCCTGCCGCCCGAGCTGTGGAACCGCATCGACGAGCGCTGCGTGTTCAAGCCGCTGCAGGAGCTCGAGGTGGCGCGCATCGCCAGCCTGCTCCTGGGCGAGAGCAGCAAGCGGCTCTCGAACGAGAAGGGCATCGAGTACATCGCCGGCGACGACGTGGTGAAGCTGCTGCTCTCGCGCGGCGGCTTCGACCCGGCGCTGGGGGCCCGGCCCATGCGGCAGACGGTGCAGCGCCTGGTCGAGGGGCCGCTGGCCGAGCGCATTCTCTCGGGCGAGCTGCGGCAGGGCGACCGGGTGCGCATCGGCGTGCAGGGCGACCAGCTGACGTTCGCGCGCGCGTGAAGCTCGTGGTCTACGGCCTGGGCCGGGTGGGCGGAGCGCTCGCCCTGGGCCTCAAAGCCGCGCGGTGGGACGTGCGGGTGCACACGCGCTCGCCCGCCAAAGCGCGGCGCATGAAGCTCGCGCTCGCCGAAGATCTCTCGCAGGCCGACGTGGTGGTGCTGGCGGTGCCCGACGCGATGGTGGGAGCCATCGAGGTGCCCGACGGCCCGGCGGTGGTGCACTGCGCCGGCGCGCTCGAGCTGAGCGCGCTCAACGCCCAGCGCCGTGGCTCGTTTCACCCCCTGGTGGCGGTGTCGTCACCCAACGATTCGCTCGAGGGCGGCTGGGTGGCGGTGTCGGCCAGCGACGCCAGGCTCGAGAACACGCTCAAGCGCATGGCGAAGGCGCTGAAGATGAACGTGCTCACCGTGCCCGAGAACCAGCGGGCGCGGTACCACGCCGGCGCGGTGATGAGCGCAGGCCTGGTGATCGCGCTGCTCGACGCGGCGGTCGAAGCGACGGGGCTGCCGCGGGCCAAAGCCGAGAAAGCGCTGATCGCCCTCACCCGCTCGGCGCTGCAAGGCGCAGCCGCGCGCGGGCTCGCCAAATCGATGACCGGCCCCATCGTGCGAGGAGACGCCGCAGTCGTCGAGCGGCACCTCGCCGCGCTCCCGCCAGACCTCGCGAGCCTCTACCGCGCGCTGTCGAAGCGAGCGCTCAAGCTCAAGGGCGAAGACGCCAGCCTCGCTGCGCTGCTGGGCGACTGAAGACCTCACCCAACGTCGCGCGCCCGCGCCCGCGCCCGCGCCCGGGATTCCGGCCCCGTGAACGAAGCCGTGAACGAAGCCGTGAACGAAGCCGTGAACGAGACCCGTGAACGAGACCCGTGAACGAGACCCGTGAACGAGACCCGTGAACGAGACCCGTGAACGAGACCCATGAACGAAGCCGTGAACGAAGCCGTGAACGAGACCCGTGAACGGAAGTTGAAGGCGCCGCGACCCAAAGGCCGTTCGCGTTCACGTTCACGAAGAAGAAAAAGCGCTCGGTTTCGACCTTGCAAGCCACGGTCTTGACGACCCGGCCCACCCAAAATAAGAGGCCCACCTCATGGCTCGTGTAACCGTCGAAGACTGCCTCCCCATGGTCGACAACCGCTTCGCCCTGGTGCTGCTCGCCGCCAAGCGCGCGCGTCAGCTGATGGCCGGCGCCCGCCCGATTCTCGACGTGAGCAAGAACAAGCCGCCCGTGCTGTCGCTGCGCGAAGTCGCTACCGGCAAGGTGAAGTTCGATCGCGACGTCCGAGAGGCTCTGACCGGCAAGTTCGGCGAAGCCAAGATCGGTTAGAACCCGCTTTCCCGCACCACCTAAGGAGCAGCACATGGGCTCGATGTCAGCCGAGGAGATCGTCCGTCTCTCGAAGCAGTACACCCTCTTCGAGTGGTCGGCGCAGTCGGCGGTCAACCCGATTCCCATGAGCAAGGCCGAGGGCATCTTCTTCTGGGATGCGAACGGCAAGCGCTACTTCGACTTCAACAGCCAGCTGATGTGCACCAACATCGGCCATCAGGACAAGCGCGTCATCCAGGCGATCAAGGACCAGGCCGACACGCTCTGCTACGCGAACCCGTACATGGCGACCGAGCCCCGCGCGAGGCTGGGGCAGCGCCTCGCCGAGATGGCGCCGGGCGACCTGAAGAAGGTGTTCTTCACCAACGGCGGCGCCGACGCGAACGAGAACGCGATCAAGATCGCCAAGATGGTCTCGAAGCGCTCGAAGGTGATCGCGCGCTTCCGCAGCTACCACGGCGGCACCTCGGGTGCGGCCACGCTGACCGGTGACCCGCGGCGCTGGGCCGCCGAGCCGGGCATCCCGGGAGTGATTCGCATTCCCGACCCGTACGCCTACCGCTGTACCTTCTGCGGCGGCGGCCCCACCTGCACCGGCTGCGTCGACAAGCACCTGCGCTACCTCGAAGACGTGATCATGTACGAGGGCGGGCACAACATCGCCGCGATCATCATGGAGACGGTGACCGGCACCAACGGCATTCTCGTGCCGCCCGATGGGTACCTGCAGGGCATTCGAAAGCTCTGCGACCAGCACGGCATCTTCATGATCCTCGACGAGGTGATGGCGGGCTTCGGCCGCACCGGCAAGATGTTCGCGTGCGAGCACTGGGGCGTCGTGCCCGACATGATGACGGTGGCCAAGGGCCTGACCTCGGCGTACCTGCCGCTCGGTGCGGTGCTGATCAAAGAGAAGATCGCCAAGCACTTCGACGACAACGTGCTCTACGCCGGCCTCACCTACAACTCGCACCCGATGGGCCTGGCCGCGGCCCTGGCGTGCCTCGACGTGTACCGCGAAGACAAGCTGGTCGAGAACGCGGCGAAGCTCGGCCCGGTGCTCGCGCGCGAGCTGAACAAGCTCAAAGAGAAGCACGTGAGCATCGGCGACGTGCGCTCGATCGGCCTGTTCTCGATCATCGAGCTGGTGAAAGACCGCAAGACCCGCGAGGGCCTGGCGCCGTTCAACGGCCACAGCCAGCCGATGAACGATCTGCGCAAGGCGCTGCTCGACAGCGGCATCTACACCTTCGTGCGGTGGAACAACTTCTTCGTCAACCCGCCGCTGTGCATCACCGAGGCCCAGCTGCTCGAGGGCCTGGCGATCGTCGACAAGTGCCTCGAGGTCACCGACAAGGCCGTGAAGGCGTAGTCGGAAGATCAGCGAGCGGCCGGCAGGCGAAGCGCAGCGCTCACTTCGTCTGCCACCACTGCTTGCTGCCGCGCTTCTTCTTGCGCTTCACCTTGTGAATCACCCCGCCGTCGGGGTGACGGCCGGCATCGCCGGCGAACACCCCGCCGTCGTCATCTTCTTCCTCTTCGCCGCCGTCGTAGTCGTCTTCGAGCACCGGCAGCGCCCGCGCTGACCCACCATCGGCCGCGTCGCCCGGTGCCGCCAGCGCGGTGCCGCCGTCGTCGTCGACCGCCACCGCCGGGTCGTCGGTGCCCTCGGGCGCCGGCGTCGCCTTCTTGAGCTTGTACTTCTCGAGCAGCGCCAGCACCCTGGCCTTGCCCTCTTGAACCTTGGCGTCGAACAGCGCCGGCTTCTTCAACTTCAGGTAGCCCAGGCCTGAGGCGATGCCGAGCAGGAGCACCGCGATCACCAGGCGGGGGCCCTTGCTTCGCTTCTTCTTCGCCGCGTCGCCGTCGACGGTCGAAGTCTCGGGGGCCGCCTTCTTCTTGTTGTGCTCGAGCACGCCGGTGTCGGGCTCTTTGAGCTCGGCGCTGCCCTGCGGGTACAGCACCGGCGGCCCGCCCGGCTGCGGTCCCGCCGGGGGCGCGCTGCCGGGGAGAATCGCGGTGCCTGCCTCGTCTGACGCGCCGGGGTCTCCGAACGCGGCCGCCACGTCTTCGGCAGACGGGGGAATCAGCTTCTGGTGCGTGCCGCTCACCCGCACCACGGTGGGCTGGTCGCGCAGGTCATCGGCATCATCGGGCTCGACGTCGCCGGTCTGCACCAACTCCTGGCCGCGGGCCGCCGCCTTCTCGGCTTCGGTCGACCCACCCGACGCCGACTGCTGCTGCAGCTCCATCGCGCGGCGCGACAGGCCGGTGGGCACGTCTTCGATGGGCACCACGTCGATCGAGTTGGCCATCTCGGCCCCCGAGGTCTGCTGCGCCGCCCGGTCGGGGTCGGTCTGCGCGCCGACCCCCTCGTCCCAAGGCACGTCGGTGAGCGGAGCGGCCGGCTTCTTGGGCGACTTGCCGCTCGGCCGCTCGGCGCCCCTGGCGTCGGGGCCCCCCTTCGCCACCCGCTTCTGCTCGCCGGTGGGCCGCGCCAGGTCGAGCAGCGCGGGGTTCGAGTCGACCACGATGGTGCTCTCGTCGGCGAGATCGTCGAGCTCGGGGTCACCGAACGCCAACACCTCGGGCGGAGTCGGCCGGCGCCCCACCGGGTTCGCTTCGGGCTGGGTGCCTTTGGGAATCGACCTGGGGCCGCTGCGGCGCGGCGCCGGCGGCGGTTCGGCGCCCGGTCGCGAGGCCTTCGGCCTGGGGCCCGACGCAGCCCCCGAGTCGGACGACAGCCGCGGCACCATGTTGCGGAAGCCGTCGAGCCGCTCTTCGAACAGCTGCTTGAGCCGCGAGGCGCAGGCCTGCGGCTGGGGCATGTTCTCGCCGGCGATGCGCTCGAGATCGTCGGCCAGCTCGGCGGCCGAGGCGAGGCGCCGCGCGGGGTCGGGCATCAGCGCCCGCATCAACAGGGAGTCGAGCTCGGCGCTCGCGTCGGGGTGCACCGACGACGGCGGCGGAAAGGTCTGGGCCGAGGGGGCCTTGGCGAGCGTGGCCGCATAGTTGCGCTCGAAGCCGGTGAGCGACGCATGTACCGCGGCGGCGAGCGAGAAGACGTCGCAGCGCGAGGTGAACGGGCCGCCCGCCACCGCCTCGGGCGCCGAGAAGCGGGTGAGCTTGCGCAGCCCGAAGTCGAGCACCCGCACCTCGCCGTCGAAGCCGAGCAGCAGCGAGCTGTCGGCGATGCCGCCGTGCACGAACGCGCCGTGGCCGCCGAGCGGGTCTTGGTGCTCGTGGGCGACGTTGATGACGCGGGCCGCATCGACCACGATGCGCAGCACCAGCCCGAGCGGAGGCAGCTGGCCCTGCGCCTGGTAGACGCCGCAGATCTCTTCGAGGTTGGCGCCGGGAAAGAAGTCGTAGGCCGCGCACTGCTCGCCGGCGACCTCTTCGATGCCCAACGGCGCGGGCAGCTGCGGGTGAACGTTGGCCACCGAGAGCAGCGCGGCGTCGCCCACCGGCCGCAACACCGCGATGCGCCGAAACGCGCCGGAGCCACCCATCACCGCGAGCGACGTCTTTCCTCCCTGGCCGGGAGGCAGCCGCCCCACCACTTCGTAGCGACCCTTGCTCAACGGCGGGTGAGCTTACCAGCGCGCGCCGAACTGCCAGACAAAGAACCGACCGGCGCGAGCCTTCAGGTCGACGAGAGCCGCTGTAGCTTGGCCTCGGCGCCCATGCGGTAGGTGTGCCGCAGCTCGCTCAGCAGCTGGTCCATGCGGCGGGCGGCGATCAGCTCGAGCAGGCGCTTGCAGTAGAGCCTGGCCAGGCGGTTCGCTTCGCCGTAGCGCCAGCGCTCGTGGTCGGCGAGGTCGGCGCGGTAACCCACCCGGTCGAACAGCTGCTCGTGCAGCGCGCGGGCGTCGAGGTTCTGCCACCCCAGCAGCGCGCACGAGGCGAACTTGTCGATCTCGCCCTGCGCTTCGAGCTCGAGCAGCGACACCTCGCGATCGAGCGACGCCGCCCGCACCAGGTACATGAAGTGCGACACGCCCTCGGTCGCCTCGCAGAAGCCGTTCAGATCGTCGAAGGGGCTCGACTGCTCGAGCCGCTCGATCAGCCCCGGGTCGACGAACAGCGCCAGCTCGAGCGCATCGTCGCTCTGGTGAACCAAGAGCTGCTCGCGGTCTCCGCTGCCGCCCAGCGCGCGCGCCGAGTCGGCGTCGACCAGGTGGTCCGACGCCTTGAGCTCGCAGCGCAGGCCGTAGATGGCCTCGAGGTGCGTCTGAATGCGGTCGATCAGCACGGGGTTCGAGCCCTCAGTTGGGCAGCACACCCTTGGGAATGAGCCCCACGTCGAGCAGCACGCGCTCGAGGTGCTCCGAGCCGCTCTTGCCGAAGCTCTCGAGCACCCGCACCTGGCCCGAGGGGGTCGCGCACTGCCCGCGCGCGGCGATCTCTTCGAGCACCTCGGTGAGCGCGGTGAACTTCTGGTTGAGCTCCCAGTACACCGACGAGAAGCTCGAGCTGCGCGACAGCTGCGCCACCGCGGCGTACGCGTTCTGCCCCATCTGCATGTAGTAGTCGGGCCCGACCACGCGATCTTTGAGCGACTCCTTGAAGAAGCCCGCGGTGTAGAGCGAGAGGTCTCCCAGGCGGCGCAGGGTGCGCACCCGCTCTTCGCGGTCGGCCTGCAGTGCCTTGTGGTACAGCACCGCCAGCGGCTCGGCCTCGGCCAGCTTCTCGGCCTGCGCAAAATCCGAGAGCAGGTTGACCAGGTAGAACTCGGTGACCTCAGCGAGGCTGACCCGCTGGCTCTTCACCGCCTCGCCCACCACCAGGCGGAAGAACTCTTTCAACGAACTGCCGACGACCAGAGTGCTCATTGCTGCCCTCAATGGTAGCAATCGACACGGCCCGCGCTCAAATTTAGGCCCGTGGTTACGGCTGGTTACACTGGCACTCCCACATGTCGAGTGCCAGTGCGCCCCACCCCGAAAGCTGGCGCTCGAGGGGTGCGAGTGCCAGGTCGAGCCTTGACGCAGAGGGGATGAGGGTTATATCGGCCCTGCCCAACTCTTTGGCACTCACATGGGGTGAGTGCCAGTTTCGCTCCCAAAGCCGAGGTAACCACACATGAAGATTCGTCCCCTGCAGGATCGCCTGATCGTCAAGCGCGTCGCCGAGGAGAACAAGACCAAGGGCGGCATCATCATCCCCGACACTGCCAAGGAGAAGCCGCTCGAGGGCAAGGTGGTCGCGGTGGGCAACGGCAAGGTGCTCGAAGACGGCAAGGTTCGCCCGCTCGACATCAAGGCTGGCGACACCATTCTGTTCAGCAAGTACGCCGGCACCGAGATCAAGATCGACGGCGAAGAGCACCTGCTGCTCCGCGAGGAAGACGTCCTCGGCATCATCGAGAAGTGACCCCCTCACCCCCTTTGAAAAAAGAGAGCTCAAACCATGGCTAAAGACATCATTTTCGACGCGCGCGCTCGCGACGCGATTCTGCGCGGCGTGAACACCCTGGCCGACGCGGTCAAGGTCACCCTCGGGCCCAAGGGCCGCAACGTGGTCATCGAGAAGTCGTTCGGCTCGCCCACGATCACCAAGGACGGCGTCACCGTCGCCAAGGAGATCGAGCTCGAGAACAAGTTCGAGAACATGGGCGCGCAGATGGTGAAGGAGGTCGCCTCGAAGACCTCTGACACCGCCGGCGACGGCACCACGACCGCCACCGTGCTGGCGCAGGCCATCTTCCGTGAGGGCGCAAGCTGGTCGCCGCGGGTCACAACCCGATGGAGATCAAGCGCGGCATCGACAAGGCCGTCGAGATCGTGGTCGCCGAGCTGAAGAAGCTCAGCAAGCCCACCAAGGACAACAAGGAGATCGCCCAGGTCGGCACCATCTCGGCCAACGGCGACACCACCATCGGCAACATCATCGCCGAGGCGATGGACAAGGTCGGCAAGGAAGGCGTGATCACGGTCGAAGAGGCGAAGGGCCTCGAGACCACCCTCGACGTCGTCGAGGGCATGCAGTTCGACCGCGGCTACCTGTCGCCGTACTTCGTGACCAACCCCGATCGCATGGAGACCGAGCTCCAGGATCCCTACATCCTCATCTACGAGAAGAAGATCTCCTCGATGAAGGATCTGCTGCCCCTGCTCGAGCAGGTCGCCCGTGGCGGCAAGCCGCTGCTGATCATCGCCGAAGAGGTCGAGGGTGAGGCCCTCGCCACGCTGGTGGTGAACAAGATTCGCGGCGTGCTCAACGTGTGTGCGGTCAAGGCGCCGGGCTTCGGCGATCGCCGCAAGGCGATGCTGGAAGACATCGCCACGCTGACCGGCGGCAAGATGATCGCCGAAGACCTCGGCATCAAGCTCGAGAGCGTCACCCTGGCCGACCTGGGCCGCGCCAAGCGCGTCAAGGTCGACAAAGACAACACCACCATCATCGACGGCAACGGCTCGACCAAAGAGATCGACGGCCGCGTGAAGATGATGCGCGCGCAGATCGAGGAGACCACCTCGGACTACGACCGCGAGAAGCTCCAGGAGCGCCTGGCCAAGCTGGTCGGCGGCGTGGCGGTCATCAACGTCGGCGCGGCCACCGAGACCGAGATGAAGGAGAAGAAGGCCCGCGTGGAAGACGCGCTCAACGCCACCCGCGCGGCGGCGGAAGAGGGCATCGTCCCCGGCGGCGGCGTGGCGTACCTGCGCTGCCTCAAGGCGCTCGAGAAGGGCAAGTGGACCGATGAGGAGAAGTGGGGCGTCGACATCATCCGCCGCTCGATCGAAGAGCCGCTCCGTCAGATCGTGTTCAACGGCGGCCTCGAGGGCTCGGTCGTCGTCAACAAGGTGAAAGAGGGCGAAGGCGCCTACGGCTTCAACGCCGCCACCGGCGACTACGAAGACCTGCTCAAGGCCGGCGTCATCGACCCGGCCAAGGTCAGCCGCTGCGCGCTGCAGAACGCGGCGTCGGTCGCCTCGCTGATGCTCACCACCGAAGCGATGGTGGCCGAGCGCCCGAAGGACGACGAGCCCAAGATGCCTGCCGGCGGTGGCGGCATGGGCGGCATGGGCGGCATGGGCGGCATGGGCATGTAAGCCCAGCCGTAAACGACTGAGGTAACACCCGTTATGTCGGGAAGGCGGCCTCCGGCGAGAAATCGCTGGAGGCCGCCGCTTTTTTGCCCTACAAGAACTTGAATTCGCTAATGAATTTCATGACGCGAATCGACTTGGTTCCCGAACGGTAGCAGGGTACTTTTGTGACAAGAGTGCCGGCCCGCTAACCCGTCCTCCCGTCACAAGAACCGTGGCAGTTTCGCGGGGGCGTGCGCGAAGGAAGAGGGGTTGAGCGGGCCGGCACTCGATTTTTTCGACCGCAGTCGCCGTGGAGGGGTTCTTGAGGAAGCTGCTGTCTCTCGCGCTCGCCGGCTGCGCGGCGTGCAGCCCGGGCCGTTTCGTCACCCACCCTGCCCCCGAGAACCTCGAAGTGTTGGGCGTGGCGGTGTACCCCGTCGCCTTCCGGTGGGACGAGCCGGCCTACCGCAGCTACGAGCTCTCGCAGCGGCTGATCGCGGCAGGTCTCGAGGTCGCCGCCGAGCGCTTCTCGTTCTGGGGCCCGTCCGAGTTCAAGGTGATGAGGGCCGACGACGACGCGGCGTGGGTGGCGAGCACGGCCCTGCCGCTGCTCACCGGCACCGGAGCGCGGCCGGATCAGGGCCTGGTGATTCGGCCGTGGGCCGAGAAGCGGGTCACCAGCTCGATGCAAGAGGCGCAAGACGCGCGCGGGCGGCGCGCCGGCGGGTCGAACTCGGAAGAGACGATCTACGTCGCCCACCTCGAGGTGGTGCACCCCTCGACCCACGAGCTGTTGCTCGAGGCCGAGGCCGAGGTGAAGGTCGACCCGTTCGCCGACCCCGGGCCAGACGCCGACTTCGACCCCGCGCCTGCCCTCACCGCGCTGATGGAGCGCCTGATGCGCGCCACCGTGAAGAAGCTCGGCGCGTACGCGCCTGGCCGCACCACCCAGCCCCTGCCCCGGCTCGAGGTGGCCTTCACACCGGCGACCGCGCTGCGCTGGTCTGACGGGGCCCGCGGGTCGGGCGAGCTCGAGATGGTGAAGATGGACCCGGCCTCGCTCGATCTGTTTCTCCAGGCGCGCGCAGGTTCCTGAACCCCGGCTGGCCGAGCTCACCGCGGCGAAGATCTCGAAGCTGAACCCCGGCCTGCACCTGCTGGCCGACGGCCCAACGGGCTCACCGCGGGCGACCTGATCACCACCCTCGACGAGCAGCCCGCCCAGCCCCAGGTCTGGGAGCGGCTGCGCTTCTCGCCCCAGGTGCCCGCCAGGGTGAAGAAACCCTCAGGCGAGCTAGTGGAAGTTCTGCTGCCCTGAAAGTCGCCTTAGCGCTAGAAGGCCGGCCCCATGAGCCGACCTTCGAGCGCACCCGAAACCACGCAGACGGTGAACATGCCGGAAGAGGCCGCGCGCCGCGTTCAGGTGCACGAGTGGAGCCTCGAGGTGGTCGGCGGCCCCGACAAGGGCAAGAAGGTCTCGACCCTCGACGGCCTGCTCCGCGTGGGCGGCGACACCACCAATGATCTGGTGCTGACCGACGGCACGGTCAGCCGCCGGCACATCGAGGTCGAGCGGGTACAGGGCGGTCTGATTCTGCGCGACCTCGGCTCGAGAAACGGCACGTGGATCGAAGGCCGCCGGGTGGTCACCGCCTACGTCGAGCCGGGCGACAAGATCATGCTCGGCAAGACCAAGCTCGCGGTGAAGCAGCAGTCGCGCGGCACCGAGATCGAGGTCGCTGGCGGCGAGACGTTCGGCGACATGGTGGGCAGCTCCGAGGCGATGCGCGCGGTCTTCAGCGAGCTGCGCCGCACCGCCAAAGAAGACATGAACCTGCTCATCGAGGGCGAGACCGGCACCGGCAAAGAGCTCGCCGCGCGCGCGGTGCACGAGCACTCGGGCCGCCGCTTCGGCCCCTTCCGGGTGGTCGACTGCTCGCTGCTCGAGCCGGGCAACGCCGACAAAGAGCTGTTCGGCCCCGAGGGTGCCTTCGCCTCGGCCGAGGGCGGCACGCTGTTCTTCGACGAGATCGCCGAGGTGCCCGCGCCGGTGCAGCCCAAGCTGCTGCGGGTGATCGACACCAAAGAGATGCCCACCGGCACCGGCAAGTCGAAGCCCACCAACATTCGCATCATCGCGTCGAGCGCGCGCAACCTGACCGAAGAGATCGAGCAGAACCGCTTCAGAAAAGACCTCTACTTTCGCCTCGCGGTGGGAAAGGTGCGCCTGCCGCCGCTGCGCACCCGCAAGGCCGACATTCCGGTGATCGCCCAGGTGCTGGTGAAGAAGCTCGGCACCCAGGTCGAGCTCTCGGCGCAGACCTTGAGCCTGCTCGAGGGCTACGAGTGGCCCGGCAACGTGCGCGAGCTGCGCAACGTGCTCGAGCGCGGCGCGCTGATGCAGCAGACCGGCAACTCGTCGTGGCTCGATTTCCTGGTGCAGCCCGAGGCCTCGAAGAAGGGCGACGGCGCCGCCTCGCTGGTCGAGCTGGTGGGCGGCATGCTGTACCACGAGGCCAAAGACCGGGTGCTCGCCGACTTCGAGCGCGGCTACTTCGCCGAGATCATGAAGCGCGCCAACTTCGACATGAAAGACGCCGAAGCGCGCACCGGGCTGTCGATGCAGTCGCTCTATCGCCTGCTGAAGAAGAACGGCTTGCGCATGAAGGATCTCAAGAACGCCGAGGGCCTCTCGTAGTCGGCCCTCGGCCATGACCCACGAGCGCGACGACGAGGCGCTGCAGCGGCGGCTCGAGCGGCTGAACCGGGCGATTTCAGGCCGGCAGGCCCAGCGACCGGGCCGCCGAGAACAGCGGCGCGCCGAGCGCGCTGGCGGAGGCAAGGGACGAGCACTGGGGCTCTTGCCGATCGCGCTGGCGTTCATCGCCGCGGCGATCGCCACCGGCAAGTCGGGGCTCTTGATTCCCGGGCTCATTCTCGCGGCGATCGCCGCCTCGCGGCTGCTGGCGTCGGCGCTGTCGGGTGCGCCGAAAGATCTCACCCGCGCGCACGTCGGCATGGGAGCCGAGATCGCCGACACCGCGGTGCTCGAGCCCGGCGCGGTGGTGGAGATGGGCGCCGAGGTGAAGGCCGGCGCCAGGGTGAGCCGCGGCGCGGTCGTGCGCATGGGCGCCGAGGTCGAGACCAATGCCGTGATCGAGCCCCACGCGGTGATCGGCTGGGGCGTCGACGTGGGCGCGGGCGCGGTGGTCGGTGAAGGGGCGGTGATCGGCGCCGGCGCCACCGTGAAGCCGGGCGCGCGGGTGCCGCCCGGCACGCGGGTCGCCCCGGGTGGCACCTTTGCCGCGAGCAGCGGCGCTCCGCTTCCTGTCGCTGCGCCCGCCGCGGTGAGAGACGAGCGCCGAGACCGCATCGACCAGGCGTGCGCGCGCATCGAGGCCGAGCTGCAGAAGCTGCCCGAGTCGTTTCGCGAGCACCTGGGCGCCACCGCCGAGACCGCCACGTCGCTGCGCGCCACCTGTCTCGAGCTGATCGAGCGCGAGAAGGCGCTGCGGCAGGAAGCCTCTGCCGAGAGCCTGCAGTTCCTCGACACCGAGCGCGCCGAGCTGCAGCGCCGGGTCGACGCCTCGAGCGACGACCAGGTGAAGCGCTCGCTGGGCAGCGCCGTGGCGGCGATCGAGGATCAGCAGAAGCAGCGCCTGCAGCTCAAGACCCACGCCGATCGCCTCGAGGCCGAGCTCACCCGCCTGCAGTGGACGCTCGATGGCATGGCCACCCAGCTGTTGCGGCTGCGCAGCACCGGCGTCGACGCCGGCAAGCCGCCCAGCAGCGAGGTGATGCAGAGCGTGAATCAGCTGCACGACGAGATCGACGCCATCGCCGACGCGCTCGAGCACGTGCGCGCCGCCGATCAGGGCCTCATCGCCCCGGTGTCTGAAATCGCTGGGCCCGACGAGAGCCTCCCGCCGCCCTCGCGGGAGAGAGAACGAGGGTGAGGGGCCCAGACGCCCCCACGCAGCGTCCCTCACCCTCGTGGTAGACACCCGGCGCAGCGTCGAGCTCGGCGAACCGAGTCTTCTGGACATCTAGAGCACGTCGAAGCTGAGCCCGAGAAAGCCCCCGCCGCGAAACTGCGCGCGCGTACTGGCCACGGTCTTCACCGCCAGCGCGCCGGCACCGGCGCCCACCGTCAGCGACAGCGGGCCCGTCAGCCGCACCCTGCCCTCGAGCGCGCCACCGAAGTACGGCTCGACTCCGATGCGGTGGCTGTCGTCTGGCAAGTTGTCTTGAATCACCACCACCCACCCCAGCTCGGGCCCCACTCCCAAGGCGAAGCGCGACACGCTCCACCGCCACAGCCAGGCCAGGCGCCCTTCCAGCTCGAACTGCGAGTACGAGTCGCCGCCGCTGATGCGCAGGGCCAGCGCCACGTTGAGGGTGCCGGGCACCAGCTTCGGCGCGGTGAGCCGCACCTCGGCACCCGCGGCCGAGTTGAGGCCGGGCAACATCGGCGACGTCACCGCCCCGCCCACTGCCGCCTGCAGGCGGGCCTCGGCCGCAGGGCCCTTGAGCGCCACCCGCACCAGCTCGCCGCCCTGCATCTGCTCGGCGCGCACGCTCACCGTCGACGCCACCGCGAGGTCGATCTTGCGCTCGCGGTAGCCTTCGTCGGTGCGCAGCCGCACCGCGTAACGCCCCGGCGGCAGCGCGACCGAGGTCGGCCCAGCCGGCTTCTGCACCAGCGACACCGGCCCGTTGGGCTCGAGCGAGGCGATCAGCCACTCGCCCGACTCTGGCGCGTCGAGCACCAGCCTCGAGCTCGCCTTCTGCGGCGTGGTGACCACCAGCGCGCCGTACCCCGCGAGCTCGACCTTCACCCGCGGCTGCTGCACTCCTCCGCGCGTGGCGAAGGTGCTCTCGACCGTGCGCGCGTAGGCCCAGGCGTACGCCTCTTCGAGCGTGACCTGACCGTCGCCCGAGGCGTCGGCCGGGCCGCGCAGCCCGCCCAGCAGGTGGTGGGTGAAGAAGCTGCCGCCCACCTGGTCGGACTCTTGCGAGTATTCGTCGGCGCCCGACGAGGTGATGATCACCCTGCCCGCCAGCGCACCGGCCACCACGTCGACCTTTCGCCCCTCGATGGGCTTGAGCCCCTTCACCCGGGTGAGCGCCCCGCTGCGGCACGAGTCGACCACCAGCACCGCCACCCCCACCGGCGCCCGCTCGAGAAAGGTGAGCAGCTCAGCGAGCGGCAGGCGGGTGCCGGCCAGGTGCAGCGCCCCCTCGTCGGCGTGCGCCGAGAGGTAGACCCACAGCACGTCTTCGGCGGTGGCCTCGGCGGCCAGACGCGCCTCGAAGGCGGTCAGCGCGGCGCGGGCGCGCGTGGCGTCGGCGCCGGCCACCAGCGCCGCGCGCGAGGGGTCGACGTCGCCCAGATCTTCCAGCAGCGCCAGCACCTGCCGGGCGTCGGTCTCGGCGAAGCTCAAGGCCGCGTCGTCGGCGAGGCCGCGGTTTTCTCCCAGGGCCAGCGCCCAACGGTGCGGCTCGGCGTGCGCCGCGAACGCCACCAGCATGGGGAGCACCCGGATCACGGCTTCACGTAGAGCCGCTGGCTCGCGACCGTCACCCCGGCCGACTGCGGTGGCGGCGCCTCGAGCGGCCAGCCCGCATATTGCCTGATCTCGTTCTCCATCGCCGACACCGCGCGCTTCGCGTCGAGCGGCTGCTCCGACAAGAAGGCGTGCACCACCACCGAGCCGGGCGTCACCTCGAGGCGCCTGGGCAGCGTGACCACCGCGCCCGGGGGCAGCTCACCGTCGAACAGCACGTCCACCTCGCGGTCTTTGTCGACCGAGAGCACGATGGCGTGGCGCAGGCCGACGGCGCCCAGCTGGAGCTCGAGTACGTCGCCCGGCTTCGCCTCCGTAACGGGCTGCCCGGCCCGCAAGAAGTCGACGGTGGGGCCACCTTTGAGCCGGGGGTCGGCCGCCTTGCCGGGGTTGAGCGAGGCGATCACCAAGAACAGCAGCGCCGCCGCCACCGGCACGATGAACGGCAAGAGCTCGCGCCACCTCGCCGGCCGCTCGGCCGCAACCCGGGCCCGGGTGCGGGCATAGCCGAACGACTTGACGCTCGCCTCGCGGTCGCGGCGCACCGCGGCGAGCCGCGCACTGCACTGGGCGCAGCCCTCGAGGTGCTCGCGCGCACCGGCCGGCGCCGCCACCTCGCTCGCCAGCTCGTCGAGCACCAACTGCGAGAGGTGAAGGCTCATGCCGGCACCTCGAACTTCTCGAAGCCCAGCGCGATCACCTTCTGACGAATCGCCTCGAGCTCGCGGTTGATGGTCTTGCGCGAGAGCCCCAGGGTGTCGGCGATCTCCTCCTGCGTCATGCCGTCGATCACCGTCATCGCGACCACCGACAGCTCGCGCGGCGACAGCGCCTCTGAGAGCCGGGCCAGCATCTGCCGGGCCTCGACGGTGCCGCTCATCTCCAGCGCCGGCTCGCCGCTCGCGCCACCCTCGGGCTCGCGCACGCCGCGCGAGCGCAGCAGGTTGAGCGCCACGTTGGTGGTGATGCGGTACACCCACGTCATCGGCCGGGCCTGGGCCCTGAACTCGGCTGCGTTCTTCAGCATCTTCTCGAACACCTCTTGAACCACGTCCCACGCGTCGGCGTCGCGGCCGACCACGGCGAACGCGCGCCGGTGCACCACGGGTGCGTAGCGCGCGTACAGCTCCTCGATCTCCTGTCTCGTCAGCTTGGACACGCGCCCCTGCCGCTGTGGGACGTGCGGTATACCCAAAGACGTCTCTTCCGGCTCGACACGCGTGTCCAAACCCATCGTGAAGCTCCTGCGCCCTGTCTTGTTCGCGGCCCTGCTCGCGAGTTGTTTCGACGCGCTCTACGAGCCGCTCCCCGGCACCTCGTGGACGGTGTGCTGCCGCGCCGGGAGCATCGACACCTGCGAGTGCCTCGACCCCGATCACTGCACCTTTGCGCTCACCGCGTGTGCACAGAACACCTGCGTCGAGCGCGGCATCTGCGGCGGCACCGGCGGGTCGGCCGGGTCGGGCGGGTCGGGCGGCAGCACGGACGCGGGAATCGGCACCGGTGGCGGCTCGGCCAATGCGGGCGGGTCGGCCACCGCGGGTGGAGCAGCGGGCGGGTCGGCTACCGCGGGCGGCTCGGCAGGCAGCGGCGGAGCGGGCGGTGGGTTCGTGCCCGAAGATGCCGGTGAGCCCCTCGACGCGGGCTTCGATGCAGGCGCAAGCGACGCAGGCGCAGATGCCGGGCCAGCCGATGCGGGCTTCGATGCCGGGCGCCCCGACGCCGGGTTCGACGCCGGGGTGCCTGACGCGGGGCCGGTGCTGACCGGGTACCAGCCGTGCTGCGCCCAGGGGCACGTGGGCTCGTGCGCCTGCTACGGCACCTGCAGCGCGCCGCCGTTCACCGCCTGCTCGCGCGGGCGGTGCGTCGCGGTCGGCGCCAGCTGCCCGCCCTGAAAGCGGCGCTCAGGGCTGCTGGGGCGATGCCGGGGGAACCAGCATGTGCGCCAGGCGCACCGGGTCGCGAATGTGCTGAGTCAGCATCCACGCCTCGCCGGCCTTGGTGCTCGCCACCGCCAGCGAGCCTTCTGCCACCTCGCCCAGCCTCAGCCGGGCCGCCGCTGCGAACAACCGCATGTCGCAGCCCTCGAAGCCCAGCACCGCCGTCTGCAGCTGCGAGGTGGCCTGGGTGCGATCGCCCCGCCCCATCGCCACCACGCCGCGCACCGCCGCGGCGAAGGCGTCTGCCCAGGGCGCGCGCTCGGCCTCGAGGTTCTCGGCGTCGGTGAGGGCGAGATCGAGCTCGCCACACCCGAGGGCGGCCCGCGCGCGCAGAAAGTGGGCCTCGATGCGCACGTTCTGGGTGTGCAGCAGCATGGCGCGCTTCATCGCCGGCCACGAGTCGCGCAGCCGGTCGAGCGCGTCGCGACCGTGGCCCTCGTAGAGGTCGATCATGCCTTCGCTGAGCACCGCCCAGTAGTGCTGGAAGTGGTAGCTGCTGTGCCCCCAGCGCGCCATCGCCGCGCGCACCCGGCCGCGCGCCGTCACCGGGTCGCCGGCGGCGAGCAGCGCCGCGTTGGCCAGCCCCACGTCGAGTGAGGTGGCGGCATACAGGTCGCCGCGCACTTCGGCCTCGCGCTGCAGCTTGGGCACCCGCTTCTGCAGCTCGGCGATCTCGCCCATGTAGAAGAGGCTCCACACCGAGAAGAGCCGCGCGTTGGCGGCCTCCCAGGTGACGGCGTTGCCGAGATCCTTGAACCACTGCTCGGCCTGCCCCGACAGCTCGGTCGCCTCGCGCCAGCGGCCCATCAGGAACTTCGCGATCGCCGCGCACAGGTCGATGGTGCCGTTCAGCTTGCCGTCGCCGACCCGGTCAGACAGCTTGCGCGCTTCGGCGACCAGCTGCCCTACGCGCGCCTCGCGCTTGAGCCCCGCGGTGGCGATGAAGGCCGCCTCGGCGGCCAGCGCGCGCGCCACCCGGTACGGCTCTCCGGCGTCCAGCGCGAGCAGCAGCTGCCGCGACTGGAAGCTGGCTCCGCGAATGGTGTCGACCATCGACAGGCCCATCGACACCGACCAGCACACGTCGATCTGCAGCAGCCGCTCTGCGCTCACCTCCGAGGCCGGGCGCTCTTTGAAGTCGAGCCCGCGCAGCGAGAGGTGCGCACGGCGAAACAACCACGCGCCCGCCGCGCGCCACGGGCTCTTGGCCAGCGTCATGCCCACCCCGCGGCAGACCTCGTCGATGGCGTCGATGCCCTCGTCGATGTGCCCGCTGCGCAAGAGCTGCTCGGCGGCGCGGCGGTTGAGCTCGAGCTCTTCGCTGGCGGTGATGAGGTGCTCTGAGGGCTCCTCGAGCGCGCGCTGGTACGACTTGGCGGCTTCCTGCCCCCGGCCCGAGTCGGCCAGCGCGTCGCCCAGCCGGGTCGTGAGCCCCCGGCGGCGCGGGTCATCGGCGGCGATCTGCTCGAGCGCCCGATGGTAGAGCTGCGCCGCGCGCTCGAACGCCAGGGTGTTGGCGGCGCGCGCCGCCGCTTCGGTCATCGCCTCGGCCGCGCGGGCCGCCTGCCCCGCCGCGTAGAGGTGCATCGCCGCCGCGTCGAGCGCCGAGGGCTGCAGCTGCTGCAGCGCATCGGCGAGCCGGGCGTGAATCTCGGCCTGTCGCTCTTTCGGCACCGTGGCCGCCACGTTCTCGCGAATGCGATCGTGCCACGGCTCGAGGCGGTCGGCGCCGTCACCCGGCGAAGCCTTGAGCAGGTGCGCGGCGCGCAAGGTGAGCGCGCAGCCCCACTCCGAGGGCTCGAGCTGGGCGGCCTTCACCGCCACGCGCTGATCGACCGGGTGGCCGGCCACCGCCACCACCTCGAGCAGCAGCCGCGCCGAGGGGTCGAGGCTCGCGACGCGCGCGCGCAGCACCCCGTCGAGCCCGGTCTGGGCGCCGGTGGGGTGCGCGGCGAGCTGCTGCAGCAAGAACGGGTTGCCGCCCGACTCGGTGGCGAGCCGCTCGATCTGCTCGCCCCGGGCATCGCCCAGGGCGCTCTTGGCGAGCGCGCGTGCCTCGTCGGCGCCCAGGGGCGCCAGCGTCAGCACCGTGGCGGTGGCCGGCAGCGACTGCGCCGCGGGGCCCAGCTCGCGGGCAGACAGAATCCACAGCACCGCGGGGGCGTCGGGCGGCGTCAGCAGCTCACCGAGCACCTGCGCGCTGTCGTCGTCACCCCACTGCACGTCGTCGATGAAGACGATCACCGGCGAGCGATCGGTCATGCGGGCCAGCATCTCGCGCAGCGCCCCGATGGCGCGGCGGCGTTGCTCGACCGCGTCCTTCGCCTCGCGCTGCGGAGCGTTGGCGAACGCCGGCACCCGCTTGAGCACCGGAAACATGCGCGCCAGCACGCTCGCGTCGCGGGGCAGAATCGCGTCGACGCGCTCGGGCGGCAGGGCGATCATGCGCCGCGCCAACGCGTCGATGGCGCTGTCGAGCGCCTTGAACGGCACGCTCTCTCGCTCGTAGCAGCGACCGGCCAGCGCGATCGCCCCCTGACTGGCGGCCTCTTCCATGAAGCGCCGCGCCAGCGCCGACTTGCCGATGCCCGAGCTGCCGACGATCTCGACCAGGCGCGGGGTGCCGGCCTTGGCGGCCTCGAGCTCGCGGCGCAGGGTCTCGAGGTGGGCCACCCGACCCACGAAGCCGGCGTCGATCACCACCGCGCGCGGCGGCTCGGCGACCGCGCCGATCTTCTCGAGCAGCAGCCCGGCGCCGGGCCGCTTGGCGGGGTCGCGCTCGAGCAGCGCGTCGGCGAGCCGCGCCAGATCTTCGGGCGCGGCCGGGTTGCGATCGCGCACCTGCGGCGCGGGGTTGCGCTGCTTGTCGAGCAGCACCTGCATCGAGGTGCCCTCGAAGGGCAGCGACCCGGTCAGCGCCTGAAACAGCATCACCCCCACCGCGTACCAGTCAGAGGCCGGGCCGGCGGTCTCGCCCAGCACCTGCTCGGGCGCCATGTAGGCGGCGGTGCCGACCAGCTGGTGCCCCTGGGTATCGGTGAGGCTCTCGTGGCCGCTCAGCTCGGCCACCAGCCCGAAGTCGAGAATCTTCACCTGCCCGCCGGGCGTCACCATCACGTTCGAGGGCTTCAGGTCGCGGTGCAGCCGCCCCGCCGCGTGGAGCGCCGCCACGCCAGCCACCAGCTGCCCGAACGAGGCCCGCAGGCGGGGAGACGTCGATCAGCCCCTGCGGCGACGAGTCGATGGCGCGGCGCACCGTCTGCTCGATGGGGCCGGTGGGCAGATCGCGCTGCACCCCGGGCGTGCCGGGCTGGCCGTTGCGCACCCAGCCGAGAAAGTCGGTGCCGTCGACGTGCTCGAGGGTGAAGAACCACATGTCGTTCTCGACCACCAGCTCGTAGAGCTGCACCAGGTTCGAGTGCGCCACGTCGGCCAGCGCGCGAAATTCGCGCTTGAGCCGCATCAGCGAGGCGGGGTCTTGCTGCTTGAGCAGCTTGAGCGCCACCCGCTGCCCGCCGCGATCGAGGTCGAGCGCCTCGTACACCACGCCCATGCCGCCGGCACCGAGCCGTCGGTTGACGCGGTAACGCGCCGTACCCTGGAACTCGAAGCTCAAAGCGGGCGGAAGCTTAGACCAGGAGCCGAAGCCCGTCGGTCTCAGCGCTCCTTCCAGTCGCCGGTGGGCGTCGCCACTTCCGGCGCCCCCCGACTCGAGAACAGGGCGCTGGTGCCCTTGCCACGCTCTTCGCACAGCAGCACCCGGGTGAGCTCACGGTTCCAGCTGGCGCAGGTGAGGTGGGGCGCCGAGCGCTTCTGGGCCCTGAGCTCGCGCGCGTCTTCGTGGGCCCGCTCGGCCCTGAGCAGCCAGAACACCGACAGCGAGGTGAAGGGCACCAGCGCGAGCGCCATGACGCGGGCCGCCCGCTCCCGCGCGTCGGCCTCAGCGACGCGGTCGTCGAACAGCGCGGAGTGGTCGCCCTCCCAGCCCGGCGCGCCGAACCGCCCGGTGAGCGCCGCGCGCCCGGCCGCGTAGTCGCGGTAGTCGATCACCACCGCGCTCAAGCCGTCGCCTTCGAAGACGTAGCGCTCGTCGCCCTTCACGCACCCGTCGGCCTGCGGGGTGCACCCGGTGAGCTGCTGCACCGTCTGCAGCGGCATCTGCCAGTGGGTCTCGCCATAGCCCGGGCACGTCTCGGGCTGGCGCAGGCACGCCTGCGCCTTCTGGGGGGTGACCGCGTTCTTGCGGTACTGCTCACGCAGGGCCACCGCCCGCGAAGACGAAGCGCAGCCGCACGTCACGGCCAACACGCAGGTGAGAAGGGTTCGCATGCGCGGCGCCGAATGCACTCGGCCGGCCGCTGCCAACCCCGCGCCGACGCAGGGCCTACCCGCGCGGTGGCTCGCGCAAGTCACCGCAGGCACGACAGGGCTGCCTCATTCGAATAACCGAAGTCGACCCTTCGGTTTTTTCGAGGGCCACGCTCACTTCTTGCGCGAGCGCGTCATGCCGTACTGCTGCAGGCGCGTCACCAGGGTGCGACGCGAGACCCCGAGCAGCTCGGCGGCGCGGGTCTGATTGCCGTCGCACTTCTCGAGCGCCTCGAGCACCGCGCGCTTCTCGGCGGCGTCGCGCTCTTCTCGCAGGTTGGTGGGCGCGGCGGCGACCGGGCCGGCCCCCTTGACCCCGATGGCCTGGGCGATCGCCTCGCCCGACAAGCCGGTCTCCGACGCGAACAGCACCGCGCGGTCGATCACGCTCTTGAGCTCGCGAATGTTGCCGGGCCAGGGGTAGGCCCGCAGGGTCGCCAGCGCGTCGGGAGACAGCTCGGGAACCGGGCGCTGGTCTTTGGCGCACGCCTCGGCGACGAACGCACGCGCCAGGGGCTCGATCTCGGTGAGCCGCTCGCGCAGCGGGGGGATCACCAGCGAGATGCCGTTGATGCGAAAGAACAGATCCGACCGGAAGGCGGCGCGCGCCACCTCGGCCTCGAGGTCGCGGTTGGTGGCGAAGATGAACCGCACGTCGATGGGCCGCTTGTCGTTGCTGCCCACCGGCATCACCAGGCGCTCTTCGAGCACCCGCAAGAGCTTGGCCTGCACCGCGGCAGAGATCTCGCCGATCTCGTCGAGAAACACCGTGCCGCCGTTGGCCGACTCGAGCAGGCCCTCGCGGTTGCGGTCGGCGCCGGTGAACGCCCCCTTCACGTGGCCGAACAGCTCGCTCTCGAGCAGCTGCTCGTGCAGCGCGGCGCAGTTGAGGCGCAAGAACGGCTTGCCGTTGCGCTTGCTGCGCTTGTGAATCTCTCCGGCCAGCACCTCTTTGCCCGCGCCGGTCTCGCCCAGCACCAGCACCGACAGGTTCGAGGGCGCGATGCGGTCGACCAGGCGGTACAGCGCCGCCATGGCGTCGTCGCGCACCACGAACCCGGGGCTCGCCGCGGCGGCCGGCCGCGAGCACGCCACCATCAGGTCTTCGGCGGTCTTGCCGTCGGTGGGGGCCGAGGCGTGCCCCAGCCGCACCCGCGCGCCCGCCGCCACCAGCCGGGCCGAGACCTTCTCACCCAGCGCCTTGGCCGCTGCGCCATCTCTGCCCTCGGCGAGAATCTCGAACATGCCCGGGCCGAACGAGGCGACCACGTCGTTCTTGCCGTCGAGCTCTTTCGAGAGCACCTCTTGCGCCACGCCCGCGCGCGCCTGAACCTGCAGCCGCAGCATCGCGAACGGCGCCCGGGCCTGGGCCACCTTCTCGAGGAACTGCGGGTGCGAGAGCAGCGTCCACGGCCGCACCCGGTCCGAGAGCTCGTCGGGCTGCAGCACCGCGATGGTCTTGCCCAGCTCGATCGAGTCGCCCGCGCCCAGCTCGATCGACTGCTTCTTGAACGGCTTGCCGCGCACCACCGTGCCGTTGCTCGAGCCCAGGTCTTCGAGCCGCACCTCGGGGCCCAGGTGCAGCATGGCGTGGCGCCGCGAGGCCGACGCGTCGTCGAGCTTGATGTCGGCGTCTTCACCGCGGCCCAGCGTGACCGTGCCTTGCGCGGGCAGCGCGTGCGACGAGGTGCCCGACTCGGAGAGCACCACCAGCCGCCAGCGGCCGGGAGTGGCCGCGATGCTCTTGCGGTCGAGCTGCTCGGTCTCGAGTTGGGCCTTCGTCATGGCGTGGTTCTTACCTCAAGAGCTCGTGGACGACGTCGTTCACTGCGCGGCCGCTGGTATTCACCACCCGCTCGGCCTTCTTGTAGAGGGGCTCGCGCTCGCGCAGCCGGCGCTCGAGCTCGGCGCGCGCCTGGGGGCGGTTCTGCATCGGGCGCAGGTCGCCCTGCCCGACCACCCGCGCCCAGTGCTCGGCGGGCCGGGCCTTGAGCCACACGGTGCGGGTGCGCTCGCGCAGCAGCCGGTACGCGTCGGGAGACGTCACCAGCCCCCCTCCCGTGGCCAGCACCCCCCGGCGGTGCCCGTCGAGAAAGCGCTCGAGGGCGCGCAGCTCGAGGGCGCGAAAGTAGGCCTCGCCGTGAATGGCGAAGATCTCGGCCAGCGACATGCCCGCCTCGGCCTCGACCAGGCGGTCGAGCTCGAAGAACGGCACCGCCAGCCTGACCGCCAGGGCCTTGCCGACCGTGCTCTTGCCCGCACCGCGCAAGCCCAGCAGGGCAATCACCCCGCCCTCTTGCGCGCCGCGATCGGCGGCAACGAAGAACGCGCCGAGCGGCAGCTGCAGCGCCTGGGCGACCTCGGCCAGGTTCATCACCGAGATGTTGGCGCGACCCGCCTCGAGCTCCGAGACGAAGCGCTCAGAGAGCCCGGCCGCGCGGGCCAGCTCTTTGAGCGTCATCGCCTTTTCCTTGCGGCGCTCGCGCACGCGGCGCCCGACCTGGCTCAAGAGCTCGCTCATCGCAGAACCGACCGCCAGCAATATACTGCTGACTGGTGTCGTTGACCAGCAGCTTACTGCCATGGCACCTTCGGCCCATGGGCAAGGACAACGTCGTCGAGAACCTCGCGTCATTCGAGACGCACCCCTCGAAATACAAGCACTGGAAGCTGAGCTTCGCCGGCGAGGTGGCCACCCTCTCGATGGACGTGCAGGAAGAAGGCGGCCTGCGCGCGCAGGACTACGTGCTCAAGCAGAACAGCTACGACCTGGGCGTCGACCTCGAGCTCAACGACGCCATTCAACGGCTGCGCTTCGAGCACCCCGAGGTGCGCTGCGTGGTGGTGACCTCGCTCAAAGACCGCATCTTCTGCGCCGGCGCGAACATCTTCATGCTCGGCTCGAGCAGCCACCCCTTCAAGGTCAACTTCTGCAAGTACACCAACGAGACCCGCCTGGCGCTCGAAGACGCCTCGCAGCACTCGGGCCTCAAGGCGCTGTGCGCGCTCAACGGCACTGCGGCGGGCGGCGGCTACGAGCTGGCGCTCGCGTGCGACGAGATCCTGCTGATCGACGACGGCAACTCGGCGGTGTCGCTGCCCGAGGTGCCCCTGCTGGGCGTGTTGCCGGGCACCGGCGGCCTCACCCGGGTGGTCGACAAGCGCAAGGTGCGCCGCGACCAGGCCGACTTCTTCTGCACCACCGCCGAGGGCATCAAGGGCAAGCGCGCGGTCGAGTGGCGGCTGGTCGACCAGGTGGTGCCGCGCTCGAAGTTCCCCCAGGTGGTGGCCGAGCGGGCCAAGGCGCTGGCCGCGCAGAGCGACCGCCCGTCAGACGGCAAGGGCCTCGTGCTCGAGCCCCTCTCACCCAAGGTCACCGCCGAGGGCGCCGAGTACCGGTTCGTGAGCCTGAGGCTGCAGCCCAAAGACCGCCTCGCGGTGCTGACGGTGCGTGGCCCCGACGCGGGCCCGCCGGCCGACGCGTCGGGCATCACCTGCGACGCGTGGTCGCTGCGCGCCTTTCGCGAGCTCGACGACGCGCTCTTGCGCCTGCGCATCAACCACCTCGACGTCGGCACCGTGCTGCTCAAGACCGAAGGCGACGCCCAGAAGGTGCTGCAGTGGGACTCCTTTCTCGAGAAGCAGAAGGGGCACTGGCTGGGCCGCGAGGTGCTGCACCTGGTCAAGCGCAGCCTGAAGCGGCTCGACGTCACCGCCAAGACGCTCTACGGCATCGTCGAGCCCGGCTCGTGCTTCGCGGGGTCGCTGGCCGAGCTGCTGCTCGCCGCCGACCGCAGCTACATGCTCGACGACGCCGAGCGCCCGGTGAGCATCGAGCTGGGCCCCTTGAACGCCGGCGCGCTGCCGATGCCCAACGGGCTCTCGCGGCTTGCGACCCGCATGCTCGGCACCCCCGGCAAGGTGAAAGAAATTCTCGCTCACACCGGCCCGTTCGATGCCGCCGCCGCGCTGGCCGCGGGGCTGGTCACCTTCACCCCCGACGAGCTCGACTGGGACGACGAGCTGCGGGTGGCCATCGAAGAGCGCGCCAGCTTGAGCCCCGATGCGCTGACCGGCATGGAGGCCAACCTGCGCTTCGCCGGCCCCGAGACCATGGAGACCAAGATCTTCGGCCGCCTCACCGCCTGGCAGAACTGGATCTTCCAGCGCCCCAACGCGGTGGGTGAAAAAGGCGCCCTCACCCTCTACGGGCAGGCCGGTGTCCGCCCCCACTTCGACATGCGCCGCACCTGAAAGAGGACGAGACGAGACCATGACCGCCATCTCCAACGAGAAGATCCCCAACAACGTCAACCTCAGCGAGGACAAGAAGCTCCAGCGCGCGCTCGAGCAGTGGCAGCCCAACTTCCTCGAGTGGTGGCAGTCGATGGGGCCCGAGGGTTTTCAGCAGCGCGACATCTACCTGCGCACCGCGATCAGCTCGAACGTCGAAGGCTGGGCCCACTACGACTACGTGAAGATGCCCGACTACCGCTGGGGCATCTTTCTCTCCGACCAGGTGCCCGACCGGAAGATCGGCTTCGGCGACGTGATGGGCGAGCCGGTTTGGCAAGACGTGCCGGGCGAGCACCGCAACACCCTGCGCCGGCTGATCGTCACCCAGGGCGACACCGAGCCGGCCAGCGTCGAGCAGCAGCGCCTGCTGGGGCACAGCTGCCCGTCGATGTACGACCTGCGCAACCTGTTTCAGGTGAACGTCGAAGAGGGCCGCCACCTCTGGGCGATGGTCTACCTGCTGCACCGCTTCTTCGGCCGCGACGGGCGTGAAGAGGCCGAGGGCCTGCTCGAGCGCCGCAGCGGCAACCCCGACAAGCCGCGCATCTTGGGCGCCTTCAACGAGCCGATCGACGACTGGCTCTCGTTCTTCATGTTCACCATGTTCACCGACCGCGACGGCAAGTATCAGCTGCTCGCGCTCGCCGAGTCGGGGTTCGACCCGCTGGCGCGCTCGACGCGCTTCATGCTGACCGAAGAGGCCCACCACATGTTCGTGGGTGAGACCGGGGTGGGCCGGGTGGTGGCGCGCTCTGCCGAGCTCACCAAGCAAGACCCCAACGGCGACGCGCGCAAGCTGGGCGGGGTCGACCTGCCCACCCTGCAGAAGTACCTGAACCTCTGGTACTCGCTCTCGCTCGACCTGTTCGGCTCGGAGATCAGCACCAACGCCGCCTCGTTCTTCGCCGCGGGCCTGAAAGGCCGCGCCAACGAGGACAAGCACTACACCGACCACAAGGCCATCGAGGGGGTGTACCCGATGGAGGTGCCCAAGACCGGCAACGCGATGCAGCTCGAGAAGCACGAGGTGGCGATGCGCAACGCGATGAACGAGGTACTGCGCGACGGCTACGTCGACGACTGCCAGCGCGGAGTCGACCGCTGGAACAAGACGCTCGAGGCCGCGGGCCTGTCGTTTCGCTTCGTGCTGCCGTCGCGCCGGTTCCACCGCGCGCAGGGCATCTTCGCCACCGGGTTCTTCAGCCCCGACGGCGCGCCGCTCTCGAAGGAGCAGTGGGAGGCGAAGCAGAGCGACTGGCTGCCCAGCGCCGCCGACAAGACCTACGTGAAGAGCCTTCAGGCGAAGGCGGTGGTCGAGCAAGGCAAGATGGCGAACTGGCTCGCCCCGCCCCCGAAGGGTGTGAACGCCAAGCCGGTAGACTTCGAGTACGTGCGCGCGGAGGCCTGAACGTGCGGGTCGACGACCAGAAGCGCCTGATCGCGCTCAACGTCGGCCTGGTCGCCAACGAGCTGCGGCTCTCGGACAAGTTCAGCACCGCGATGTCGGTGCTGATGGACGTGCCCGAGCAGCTGCCGCCCGAGGCAGGCATCAGCGCGCCGCAGACCGGGGGCCTACTCGACCCCGCGAAGAACACCGCCAATCAGGTGATGCAGCACGTGCTCGCGACCGCGTTCGCCGACCCGGCGTGGGCGTTCGAGGTCTACTTCACCGTGCTCACTCCCGAGTCGGCCGAGGCGCTGAAGAAGAAGCAGCTCGGCACCGTGCGTGGCACGCTCGACGTCTTCGTGATGGTCGATGAGCGGAGCGTGGCAACCCCCGACCCGGGGCTGTTTCTGCACCCGGTGCTGACGGCGATCGCGCCCAGGTTGATCGCGCTGCGGAAGCAGAGGGCTGCCGCGGCGAAGTAGTCGGGTGTGGCTTCGGCTTCGGCGAGGTTCTCGTGGTGCCTTCGCACAGGCCCGCACTCTCGCCGGCAGCAGGCGCGGCATGGGCATGGGCAAGCTCAGGGTCAGGGTCAGCAGGGTCAGGGTGAGGCCTGGGCATTTCCCCCTGGGTCTGCCCCCTGCCCTCTTCAGCGGCCCTTGCGCCGGCCCTGCCGTGACTTCTTCTGCTGGGCCCGCCCGTGGCGCTTCTCTCTCTCGCCACCGCGCTCACCACCGCGCGACTTCTCCTGGCCCCGGCCCTTGTGACTCTCGTGGCCGCGGGCCTTCTCGTGCTGCGGCCTGCGCGCTTCGGCCGGCCGCACCTTCACCGCCGCGCCCTCGAGCTCGAGAATGTCGAGGTCGATCTTGCGCGCCTGCAGGTTCACTGAGGCGAGTCGCACCTTCAACGGCAGGCCGACCTTGACGACTTTCCCGCCGCCCAGGGTGCCCCGGTACAGCTGCTGGTCGAACTTCCACCCGCTGGGGCGAATCATGCCTTCGATGAAGAGGCCCTCGAGCTCGGCATAGAACCCATGCTCCGACAGGCCCGAGACGGTGGCGTTCATCTCTTCACCCACCCGGTCGCGAACCATCAGGCAGGCGTAGAACGCCACCACCTCGCGCTCGACCTTCATCGCCGCGCGTTCGCGCTCGCTCGACTGCACCGCCTGCTTCTCGAGCTTCTCGTCGTCGACCGCGCGCTTGCCCCACACCTGGCGCAGCAGCCGGTGCACGATCAGATCGGGGTACCGGCGAATCGGTGAGGTGAAGTGCAGGTAGTCTTCGGCGCCCAGGCCGTAGTGGCCCTCGTGCTGCGACGAGTACACCGCCTGCATCATCGACCGCAGCAGCAGCTGATTGAGCGCCCGCTGCTCGGGGTGCCCCTCGAGCTGCCTCAAGACCTGATTGAGCTCTCGCGAGCTCAGTGCCCCAGCCTTCACGTTCAGGCCGTGCGCCCCCGCCAGCGCGGCGAACGCCGCCAGCTTCTCTTCGTCGGGAGGCGCGTGGTAGCGATTCACCGTCGCCACCTCGTGCTCGCGGAAGAACCGCGCCACCGCCTCGTTGGCGGCGAGCATGCACTCTTCGACGATGCGGTGGCTCTCGAGCCGCTCGCGTCGCGCCATGTGGCTGGGCGTGCCGTCTTCCTTCAGCTCGACCTTGGTCTCGGAGATGTCGAAGTCGATCGCGCCCCGCATCAGGCGCATCTTGGTCAGCACCTTCGACAGCTCGAGCAGCTTCTCGAACAACGGGCGGAACTTTTCCCGATGGGGCACGTTCTTGCCCGCCAGCACGTCGTGCACCTCTTCATAGGTGCAGCGCGCCTTGCTGCGCATCACCGCCGGGTACAGCTCGGTCGACACCGGCGCGCCGTCGCGGTCGAGCACCATGTCGGCCACCATGCAGAGGCGATCTTCGTCGGGCTTGAGCGAGCAGATGCCGTTGGAGAGCCGCTCGGGCAGCATCGGCAGCACCCGACCCGGCAGGTACACGCTGGTCGCCCGGCGAAACGCCTCGGCGTCGAGAGAGCTGCCTTCGCGCACGTAGTGCGAGACGTCGGCGATCGCCACCACCAACCGGTACCCGCGCGCATGGTCGGCCACCCACACCGCGTCGTCGAAGTCGCGCGCGTCGATGCCGTCGATGGTGACCAGCCCGAGGTCGCGAACGTCGCGCCGCCCCGGCTCGCCCGCTTCGGCGGCGCTGACGGTGGTGCCGACGCGGTCGGCCTCGTCCATCACCTGGGGGGGGAACTCTTCGTGAAAGCCCTGGGCGTACGCCAGGCCCAGCACCTCGACGCTCATGTCGCCGGGCTTGCCCAGCGAGCCGGCCACCTCGCCGGTGAGCTGGTCGTTGACCTCGAGCACCGACTTGCCCACGCCCAGCCGCACCTTCACCGCGTCACCGTCGCGCGCCAGCTGGGTGCGCGGCACCGAGATCAACCCGATGTCGGTCTCGACCACCGCGCCGTGCTTGGTCTCGCGGTAGGTGCCCACCACCATCTGGCGGGTGCGATCTTTCACCTCGACGATGCGGCCGGTGCTGCGGCCGTCGCGGCCCCGCACCAGCTCGATCAGCACCCGATCATTGTCGAGCGCTCGCGCCGCGTCGGCGGGAGTGACGAAGATGTTCTCACCGTCTCCCGACGAGGGGTGCACGAAGCCGAAGCCGTTGGGGTGAACCTTGAGCGTGCCTTCGATCAGCGGCACCCCGCTCTTGCGCTTCGCGTCGGAGACCGGCACCGAGACCGCAGCCGGCGCCGCCGAGCGGTTCTTGGGCACGTACGGTGCCCCCCGCTGGCCGGCGCGCGGCGGTGGAGGCGGCTGGAGCGGCGGCTCGAACTTCCTGGGTCGATTCATCTCTGCGACGCGCTCGGTGCGCTCTTCGCGGTGCTTCTTGCTCGGCTCGACGGCTGGCTGATTCGACTTCTGCGCCAGGCGGAACCGCTTGCCTTCTTTGTGCAACTGCCCTTCCTTTACCAATTCTCTCAAGACGCGCTTGAGCGCGGTCTGCTGACCAGGGTGTAGCCCGATGAGCCGCGTCAGCTCTTTGAGGCCGAGCGGGTGGTCCGCGCTCGACATCAGAGCGATCAGCGACTCCGGGGTGAAACGATTCAGGGGAACCCGCCGGAAGGCTGCCCCATCAGCTCGAGGCCCTTCACGTGCAACGCGAGCTTGTAGGTCTTGGTCACCTGCGCCGGGTTGAACGCCTTGGCGAGGAAGAACTCGACCTCGTGATCGCCCGGGTTGCGCGGAGTGAAGAAGAACTCGCGGGTCGCCCCGCTGCTCTTGAGCTCGAAGTTCGCCTCGCGCAGGCCCACGCGCTTGGCGGTGGTCGGCTCGACGGCCCAGGTGTAGCCAGCGCGCTCGGGCAACCGCACCGAGAGGCCGTTGTTCTGCTTCACCTCGGTCTTACCGCCCTGACCCGACCCTTCGATCTCGACCACGTCCATGTTGTCGCGGGAGACGGCCTTGAACTCGGTCGGCCGCGGCTCGCAGGTCTCGCAGATGATCTTGCCGCCCCAGCCCGACGACTTCTCGACCACGCCGGTCACGTGGAGCACGTGGCCCACGTTCTTGCGCAGGCCCTTGGCGCCCTTGCCCTCGAGCAGGAAGCTGACCTGCTGGCGGGTGCCGGCGTTCGAGACCACCAGGAAGAAGTCTTCACCCGTCATCTCGAGCGTGCCGCGCAGCGAGGCATAGCCCTTCATGCCCGAGCCCATGCCCGCGCTCGAGACCTGCTCGACGTCGCCCGGAGACAGGTAGCGGAGCTTGTCTTCCGGTGGGGTCGGCGGCTCGATCTCGACCTCGGCATCGGGCTTCTTGGCCGAGTACTTGCGCACCTCGACCATGCCGCCGTGGTTGTTGGTGCGGTGAATGAAGCCGCTCACGCTGACCTTGTGGTCGACGTAGGCGGGCAGCACTTCCTGATCCGGGCCCTGGAGGAGGAAATAGAGCTCGCGTTTGTCGCGGCCGATCACCTCGAGGTACGGAAAGTTCGCGTGCACGATCAGGCGGCCCTTCAGCGAGCCCTCGCCCATCACTCCCCGGCCGGTGCCCACCGTGAGCAGCTGCTCCATCTCGCGCTTGGTGAGCGGTTCACCGAGGCCGGGCAGCTTCGAGGCGCGCGGCAACGGCTTGTCGGGCATCGGCCCCAGAAACGCGCCTTCGCGGCGCGTCGGAGCCGAGAGCGTCGGCGCAGGAATCGCGTCTTTGCCCTTGGCCTTCTTGCCCTTCTCTTTCGCCTCGACCTTCTTGGGCGGAGATTTCTTGGGCGCAGCGATCTGCTTCACTTTCGCTTTCGCCTTTGCGTCGGATTTTGGCTTCGCTGCTGCTTTCGCGGCGGCCTGCTTCTTCTGGGCCAACTTAGGAGCCCTCCTTGAAGGGAGCTTCGAGTGCGCTTACTTCGTACACAGAACGATTGCAACATAAACCTTGGACATTCCTTGAGGTTTCCAGTTAAAGAATCGGGGGTGTCTTCGCTGACGCCCGTCGAAGAAGCCCAGAGGCAGATCCTTCAGAAGATCTCGCCACTTGAACCCGAAGAAGTCAGCCTCGACGACGCGCTCGGGCGGGTGCTCACCGACGATGTCGAAGCGCTCCGCACCCTGCCCCCGGCCGACAACTCGGCGATGGACGGCTATGCCGTGCGCGGCGCCGACGTGAGCGCCGGGCCGGCACGCCTGACCGTGGTGGAGCGCATCTTCGCCGGCCAGGCGCCCAGGCGAGAGCTGGCGACCGGTGAGTGCGCGCGCATCATGACCGGAGCCGCGCTGCCCCGCGGCGCCGACACCGTGGTGATGCAAGAGAAGACCCGCGCCACCAACGACAGCGCGGTCGAGATTCTCGAGCGTCACGTGAAGGGCGCCAACGTTCGCTCGGCGGGCGAAGACGCGCGCGAGGGCGACCTGCTGCTGCGCGCCGGCACCGCGCTGGGGGTCGGCGAGCTGGGCCTGTTGTGGGGGCAGGGTTTGACCGCGGTGCGGGTGCACCGGCGCCCGCGGGTGGGCATCATGTCGAGCGGCGACGAGCTGGTGGAGATCGGCACTCCGCACGGCGGGCGCATCTTCGACACCAACTCTCCGGCTCTGGCGGCGGTCGTCCGGCGGTGTGGAGGCGTGCCGCGCAAGCTCGGCATCGCCGCCGACCGGCTCGAGGCGGTGCGGCAGAAGATCGAGACCGGGCTGGCGCCCGAGTTCGATGCGCTGATCTGCGTCGCCGGCATGTCGGTGGGAGAAAAAGACTACGTGCGCGACGTGCTCGCGATGCTCGGCGTGCAGATCGACTTCTGGCGGGTGGCCATGCGGCCCGGCAAGCCGCTGGCGTTCGGCACCCGCGGAAACGCGCTGGTGTTCGGCCTGCCCGGCAACCCGGTGTCGGCCCTGGTCACCTTCGAGCTCTTCGTGCGCCCCGCCCTGCGCCGGCTTCAGGGCCTCGACCCGACCGTGCCGGTGGTGCCGGGGGTGCTCGCCGCGCCCCTCAAGAAGCCCGCCGGCCTGCGCCTCTTCGCCCGGGCGCACGCCCGGTACCAAGACGGAGCCCTGGTCGCCACCCCGCTCAGCTCCCAGACTTCGGGGGCCCTCACCTCGGCCGCCGGGGCCACCCACCTGGTCTCGGTCTCCCCCGAGCTCGAGAGCGTGGCTGCGGGGTCGAAAGTCGAGCTGATTCCAGTGAGTTGGGGGCCCTGACTTGACTCACGAAACGATTGGCTCCATTGAGCGTCAATAGAGAGATGAGCACGCAGGTTCTGCCAGCACGACGCCCATCGCACCACCTGGAGCGGTTCAGCGAATCGGTGCTCCCCACCACCCACGGCGAGTTTCGCATCGTGGTGTTTCGCGATCGGCGCAACGGCGTCGAGCACGTGGCGATGGTGCGTGGAGACGTGAAGGGCCACGAGGGCGTGCCGGTGCGCATTCACAGCGAGTGCCTCACCAGCGAGGTGTTCGGCAGCCTGCGCTGTGACTGCAAGGCGCAGCTCGACCGCGCCCTCGACTTCATCGGCCAGAACGGCCGCGGCGTGGTGCTCTACCTGCGACAAGAGGGCCGGGGCATCGGCCTGGGCAACAAGATTCGCGCCTACCAGCTCCAGCAGGAGCACGGCCTGGACACCGTCGAAGCGAACCTGAAGCTCGGCTTCCCCGATGACGCGCGCCGCTACGACATCGCCGGCGAGATGCTGCGCTCGCTCGACGTGCGCTCGGTCGACCTGATCACCAACAACCCGCAGAAGATCGCCGGGCTGGTCGACGAGGGAATTCCCGTGCGCCGTCGAATTCCTTCGCGAACCGCGCACAATCCGCTTAACGTCGGGTACCTCAAGACGAAGCGCGATCGATCCGGACACCTGATTGAGCTCCTCGCCGAGGAAAACCCGGAAGCCAAAGTCGGCTGACGCGAAGCGAACGACGGTAGGGCCCGAGATCCGATTTTGGGGCGTACGGGGCTCGATTCCGTCTCCCGGCCCCGCCACCGCCAAGTACGGCGGCAACACCCCCTGCGTCGAGGTGCGGTGCGGCGACGAGCTCATCATCTTCGATCTCGGCACCGGGGTGCGCGGGCTCGGCGACACCTACGGCGCCCCCTTGAGCGCGTCGATCTTCGTCTCGCACTACCACTACGATCACCTGCAGGGGCTGCCGTTCTTCACCCCGATGTTCAACCCCGGCTCGAAGGTGGTGTTCTACGGGCCCAGCCGGGGTGGGCGCACCGTACGCGACGTCATCGTGGCGCAGATGCAGCAGCCGTTCTTCCCCGTCACCGCCGAGATGGTGTTCCGAGCGCAGGTCGACTACCGCGCGGTGGCCGAGGGAGATCGCATTCAGCTGGGCGACGCCGTCGTCACCGCGCTCGAGGTGAAGCACCCCGGCGGCAACCTCGCCTACCGGGTGCACTACCGCAACAAGAGCGTGGTCTACGCCACCGACGCCGAGCACGGCTCTGATCGCGACAGCAAGCTGATCGAGTTCGCGCGGGGCGCTGACCTGCTCATCTTCGACGCGATGTACTCGGAAGAGGAATACACCGGCGTCGCCGGCCCCCCGAAGATCGGGTGGGGCCACTCGACCTGGGAGCAGGCGATCAAGACCGCCGACGGCGCCGGGGTCGGCACGCTCTGTCTGTTCCACCACGACCCCACCCGAAACGACGCCGCGCTCGACAAGCTGCTCGGCAAGGTGCGCAAGCACCGCAAAGACGCCATCGCCGCCGCCGAGGGGCAGATCATCAAGCTCTGAAGCGATCAGGGGCGCGGCCAGCCAGCCGGCCGCGCCTCAGGCGTAGCTGCGCCGCACCGCTTCTCTCAAGCCGGGGAACGGCATGCGCGCCAGTGCGGCGTCGCGATCGAGCCACTCGTACGCCCGGTGCTCGGTGAGGGTCACCTCGCCGGTGCCCTCGGCGGCGTAGGCCCGCTCGTGCACCAGCCGCGCCCCGTGAAGGGTGAACGAGTACTCGTAGTTCAGCGGGCGCAGCCGCTCGATGGTGAGCCCGGTCTCTTCGCGCGCCTCGCGCAACGCCGCGGCCTCGGGGCTCTCGCCCTTCTCGAGCGTGCCGGTCACCACCTGCCAGAAGCCACCGTCTTGGGGCGTGCGCAGCAGGGTCAGCGTCTTGGGCCCCTGGCGCACCACCACCGAGACCACCTCGAGGGGCGGCTGCTCGGGCTGCAGCATGGGCAGCTCGAACACCTCGGAGAACTTCTCGGCCACCACCGGCTCGACCTCGGCCACCGCGATGTCGCGCCGCAGCTCGCGCGCCATCGAGGTCACCCCCGCCTCGCGAATGCCGCACGGCACGATCAGCTCGAAGTGCCCCAGGTCGGGCGCGACGTTGAGCGCAAAGCCGTGACGGGTGTACCACCGCGAGAGGTGCACGCCGAGCGCGGCGATCTTCCTGCCCCCGGTCCACACTCCGGGCCACTTCTCTTCGCGGTGCGCGGCGATGCCGAAGTGCGCGCAGGTGCGAATCATCACCTCTTCGATCTTCCGCACGTACTTGCGCACGTCTTGCTGGCCCGGCGGCAGGTGGAGCAGCGGGTAGCCGACGATCTGCCCGGGGCCATGGTAGGTGACGTCTCCGCCGCGGTCGGTCTCGTGCACCTCGACCCCCAGCTCGGCGAGCCGCGCCTCGCTGGCCAGCACGTTGGCGCGCTTCGCGCCGCGCCCCAGGGTGAGCACCGGCGGGTGATGCAGCAACATCAGCGTGTCGCCCACCCGGTTGGCGCGGCGCGCCTCCTGAAACCGCCGCTGCAGGTCGAGGCCGTCAGCGTACTCGACGCGGCCGAGGCGGTGCACGGTGACGCCGCTCATGGGCCCAACCTCGCCACCAGCGCGCACAGCTCGCGGGCCGGCGCCGCAGCCTTCAGCGCCAGCGCCACCAGCGCCTCGGCGCCCTCGGTCACCCCGAGCCTGGCCGCCAGCGCGGTGAGCGCGGGCTCATCGAACGCCGGGAGCACCGCCACCGCGTCGACGCGCGCCAGCACCGCCTCGGGCAGCACCGCCCCGCACGCGGCCACCAGCGTGGCGGTGTCCCAGACCGGTTGGCCCTTGAAGACCAGCGGCGGCGCGGGAGGGTCGGCGCGCACCGCGAGCACCACCTTGGGCGCCTCGGGCACCGCCGTGAGCAGTGCCTCGACCTCGAGGCAGGTGGCCCCCGCGAGCGCCGCCAGCACCGTGCTCTTGCCCGAGCCCGCCGGCCCCAACAGCAGCCCCAGCCGGCCGCGCGAGAGGCGCTCGGCGGCGGTCTGCTGGTGGGGCAAGAGCTCGGGCGAGCGGGCGCGGGGCAAAGGCAAGCCGCCGAGAAACCCCTGTGCCGCGCCCAGGCACGAGGCGCAGATGAACGAGCCGGTAGGGCCGCTCACCAGGGGGCCCGCTTCGGCCTTGGGGCGGCAGCAGAACGAGCACCACGCGTCGAGCGACGGGTCGGCGGCTTGCGGGCCGCGCTCTTCGATCACCCGGCGCCGCCGGCCTTGGGGCCCGGGCGCGTTGCCGCCCTCGAGCACCTCGAGCTCTTCGATGCCCTCGAGGCGACGAATGTGGCGCAGCATCTTCAGGGCGCGCTGGTGGTTCTGCCCGTCGCGGTAGAGCTCGGCGGCGCGCTTGAGCAGCGAGATGGCCTGGCTCTTGTCACCGCGGGCCTCGGCGGCCTGGGCCTCGGCGAGCACCTGTCGAACATCGGACACGACCTTCAGTTTAACGCGAAGCGGCCTTCAGCTCAGCCCGCTGCTCGGCCAGGTTCCAGGTCTCGTGCTCGTAGACGTCGTCGAACAGGGTATCGAGCGCAGGAGCAGGCAGCGCCTCGGCTGCCTTGATCGCCGCGTTGACCTCTTCGAGCAGCTCGGCGCGCAGCTCTTCGTCGCGCTGCGCGTCCCACGCTCCGAGGCTCTGCAGCCGCTTGAAGGCGCGCTGAATCGGGTCGCGCTTCTTCCACTCCTCGACCTCGTTCTGGTCGCGGTAGCGGGTGGGGTCATCAGAGGTGGAGTGCGCCCCCATGCGGTAGGTCTCGCACTCGACCAGGGTGGCGCCCTGCCCCGCTCGCGCGCGGCTCACTGCGTCGCTCACCGCGGCGTAGACCGCCTCGACGTCGTTGCCGTCGACCTTCACCCCGGGCATGCCGTACGCGGTCGCCTTCACCGCGATCGACTCGCTGGCGGTCTGGTTCTTGGTGGGTACCGAGATCGACCAGTGGTTGTTCTGGCACACGAACACCACCGGCACCTTGAAGACGCCGGCGAAGTTCATCGCGACGTGAAAGTCGTTCGAGCTGGTGGCGCCATCGCCCAAGAATGCCATCGCCACGGTGTCGTGGCCCTTGAGCTTGGCGGCCCAGGCGACGCCCACGGCGTGGGGCAGCTGGGTGCCGATCACCGAGCTCCAGCTCACGTGGTTGACGGCGCGCGACGCGGGGTGCGACGGCATCTGGCGGCCCTTGGTGAGGTCTCCCGAGTTGCCGAACACCTGGGCGATCAATGGCACCAGCGGCAGGCCGCGCATCAGCGCCACGCCCTGCTCCCGCAGTGCCTGAAACACCCAGTCGCCGGGGCGCAGCGCGTAGCCCGAGGCGATGGTGGCCGCCTCTTGCCCGGTGCACGCGCCGTAGAAGCCGACCCGCCCCTGGCGCTGCAAGGTGATCATGCGATCGTCGAGCACCCGAATGCGCATCATCGCGCGGTAGACCTCGAGCAGCTGCGCGTTGCTCAAGCCGCCGGGCTTCACTGCCCGCAGCGCCGGCGCCTTCGGCTTGGGCCTGGCGGCGCGCCCCTTCGCCTTGCCGTGGTGCTTGCCGTTGGCGCGGCTGACGGCGGGCGAGATCACGCCATCTCCAGCATCAGGTTGGCGGGGCTCTCGAGGTTCTTGATCACCGCGTAGGCGAAGTCGGCGCCCACCGCACCGTCGATCACCCGGTGATCGAACGAGAACGAGAGGTACATCATCTGCCGCACCACGATCTGGTCGTCGTCGCCCACCACCACCGGGCGCTTGCGCATGCGATGCACGCCCATGATCGCGACCTCGGGGTGGTTGATGATCGGCGTCGCGAACAGGCCACCGGTCTGACCGAGCGAGGTGATGGTGAAACCGCCGCCGGTCAGCTCGTCCATCTTGAGGCGCCGCTCGCGGGCCGCGGTGCCGAGCCGGGCGATCTCGTCGGCCAGCGCCTTCATGGTGAGCCGGTCGGCGTGCTTCACCACCGGCACGGTGAGGCCGTCGTCGGTCGAGGCGGCAATGCCGATGTTGACGTCGCCCTTCACCACCAGCTCTTGCGTCGCCTCGTCCATGTTGGCGTTCACCTGGGGAAACTGGCGAAACGCCGAGACCAGCGCCTTGCAGAAGAAGGGAATGAACGACAACCTGGTGCCGGTGCCCTCGAGCGAGGCGTTGAGCCGCGCGCGCAGCTCGACCAGGCCGGTCGCGTCGATCTCTTCCACGAAGGTGTAGTGCGGCGCGGTGAACTTCGCCTTCACCATCTTCTCGGCGATCTTCTTGCGCAGGCCGCGAATCGGCACGCGCTGATCACCCTTCACGGTCTGCAGCGGGGCCGAGGGCGCGATCTGCCGCGCCTGCGCCGGCGCGCTGCCGCCCTTCAGCGCCGCCTCGACGTCGCTCTTCAGCACCCGCCCCTGCGGCCCGGTGCCGGCGAGAATGCCGAGGTCGATGCCGTGCTCGCGCGCCATGCGACGGGTGACCGACGTGACCAGCACCTTGGAGTAGCCGGCCTCAACCGTCGCGCCCGCCGGAGGTTGCCGGGCCGGGGCAGCGGCAGGCGTCGCGGCGGAAGCCGGAGCCGGAGCCGTAGCATGCCCGTTGTGCCCGTTGGGGCTCGCGGCCGGAGCGCCGCCGTCGAGCTCGAGCTGCACCAGCGGGTGGTGCACCTTGGCGATCTCGCCTTCCTTGCCGTAGGTCTGCAGCACCCGCCCCTGCTTGGGCGAAGGAATGGTGACGGTGGCCTTGTCGGTCATCACCTCGACCATCGGCTGGTCTTCCTTGATCTCGTCGCCGGCCTTCACCAGCCATTTGACGATCTCGCCTTCCACTACACCTTCACCGATGTCGGGCAGCTTGAAGTCCCAGGTCGCCATGTCGATCAGGCCTCGTAGGAAACTGTCTCTTCGATGCCGCGCCGAATGCGCGGAGCGAGGGGCAGGTATTCTTCGTCGAGCGTGTACGGAAACGGGGTGTCGAACCCGGTGACGCGGCGAATCGGAGCACACAGCGAAGTGAAGCAGCGCTCTTGCAGCAGCGCCGAGATCTCGGCGCCGAAGCCGCAGGTGCGGGGCGCCTCGTGCACGATCACCACGCGCCCGGTCTTGTGCGCGCTGGCGGTGATGCCCTCGATGTCGAGCGGCCACAGGGTGCGCAGGTCGATCAGCTCGCACGAGGTGCCGGCTTCGGCCAGCTGGTCGACGGCGATGCTCGCCTCGTGCACCATCGCGCCGTAGGTGATCACCGTCACGTCGGTGCCCTCGCGCAGCACCGCGCACTTGCCCAGCGGCACCTCGTAGTCGCCCTCGGGCACCTCGCCCTTCGCGGCGCGGTAGACGCGCTTGGGCTCGAAGAACAGCACCGGGTCGTTCTGGCGCAGGCACGAGAGCAGCAGCCCCTTGGCGTCGTACGGGTTCGAGGGCGAGACGACCTTCAGCCCCGCCTGGTGAATGAAGAGCGCCTCGGGGCTCTGCGAGTGGTACAGGCCGCCCTTGATGCCGCCGCCGTACGGGGTGCGAATCACCACCGGCGCGGTGTACTGGCCGCCGCTGCGGTAGCGCATCTTCGACAGCTCCGAGACGATCTGGTCGAACGCCGGGTAGATGAAGTCGCTGAACTGAATCTCGGGCACCGGCTTCAAGCCGTACAGCGCCATGCCGATGGCGGTACCGATGATGCCGCCCTCGGCCAGCGGGGTGTCAATCACGCGATCGGGCCCGAACTCCTCGTACAGGCCGGCGGTGGCGCGGAACACGCCGCCGAACTTGCCGACGTCTTCGCCGAGCACGACGACGTTGGAGTCACGGCGCATCTCGAGCCTCAGCGCGTCGTTGACCGCTTGCAGCAGATTCAGGGTGGGCATGTCGATGGGTCAGGCGGTGCGTTCGCGTTCCATGAGTCCCCTCATGAAGAACTCCGCAGCGCGATAACTCGACCGAACGAGAGGACCCGACGCGACATAGAGGAAGCCAAAACCTTCCGCCACTTTCTTGTAGCGCTCGAAGTCTTCTGGCTTCGCGAACCGCTCGACCCGCAGGTGGTACTGAGACGGCTGCAGGTACTGACCCAGGGTGAGCACGTCGACGCCCACCTCGCGCAGATCTCTGAAGGTCTGCTCGAGCTCGGCGTCGGTCTCGCCCAGGCCGACCATGATCGAGCTCTTCGTGTAGAGCTTCTCGGGGCGCTTCTTGAGGTACTCGAGCGCCTTCAGCGACTGGCGGTAGGTGGCGCGGCGGTCGCGTACCTTGGGGGTGAGCCGCTCGACGGTCTCGATGTTGTGGGCCACCACGTGCGGCCGCGCCTCGGCGACGGTGGCGAGCGAGCTCTCGACACCTTGAAAGTCGGGGATCAGCACCTCTACCGTGGTCTTGGGACACTCGCGGCGCAGCGCGCGGATCGCTGCGGCGAAGTGCGAGGCGCCACCGTCGGGGCGGTCGTCGCGGTTGACGCTGGTGACCACGATGTACTCGAGGTCGAGCTCCTTGATCGCCTGCGCCAGGTTCTCGGGCTCGTGCGGGTCGAGCGGCGGCGGAGCGCCCACCTTCACGTGACAGAAGCGGCACGCGCGGGTGCACACCTCGCCCATCAGCATCACCGTGGCGGTGCCGGTGCCCCAGCACTCGGCGATGTTGGGGCAGCGCGCCTCTTCGCACACCGTGGCCAGCCGGGTGCGCTTGACGATGTCGCGCACCCGCTCGTAGCCCTCGCCGTGGGGCAGCCGAACCTTGAGCCAATCGGGCTTCCGGGTGCTCTCGGCCAGCTGGGGGAGGCTGAATCGGTCGGGGGTAGCCATGCTGGCGGTGTAGGTAATTGCCCCGAGCCGCGCAGGTCAACAGTGCAAACCGTGCCCCGCAAATAACAGCGGGTCGACCCCTTTGGAGGATCGACCCGCTCGCTATGAGCCGCCGGCGTCTGGGAACCGGCGAATCAGCGATGCCCTGCGAAAGTCTCAACCCGATTGTCGGGCGATGTGCGCCGAAGTTGCTTCAATTTCGTATGAGTTTCGGGCGGTTGAATTTCCTGTTTCTTGGAGAGCGCGATCGCTGCACTCGCGAATGACGCTGGGCGTCTAAACAACGGGAGACGACTTTTTCGCATGGGCTACCCACTCGCGATCGTTCGCATCAAGAAGAGCCTGCTTCACGCGTTGCCCCTGGTGGTCGGAGAAAGCGGGCCCAGCCCGCTCGCCGGCCCGTTCGACGGCTTCACCCGCGTGCGGCTCTCGCACGCCATCGGCCGGTTCCCGTTCGCGGTGAAGGTCGAGAACGGGCTGCGCGACACCTACGAGATCGAAGCCCCCGGCGGTGGCCGGCTCGAGGTGTGGATCACCTCTGACGGTCACCTGTTTCTCGACAGTCAGGCCGGCCTCGAGCTGGTGCTGTCGCTGTTCATCGAGCTGTTGGGCGTGAGCCCCCACCTCGCCATCGAAGACCCGCAGCGCGGGGTGCTGCACGGGGCCGAGAGCTTCAAGGCGTTCTTGTGCGGCGAAGAGACGGCCGAGAAGCCGCTCAAGGCCTACGTCGACGACGACGCGGCATGAGCATGACTTCCGGCACATGAGGCGGGCCGCGCGGGTGCGTACCTTGCGCAAATGACCCGGACCTCAGCGCTGCCGTCGATTTTCCGCACCACCGTCGCCCCGCGCCGCCTGCGCACCCTGCCCGGCTCGAGCATCACCGGCCCGGCGCTGCACGCCGCCGCGCGCCTGCGCACCCGGGAGTGGAACCGCGCCGCCGACGACCCCGAATTGCCTCAGCGGCGCGCCCTGGCGTGGCTGCTCGAGCAGACCGCGCGCACCGCGCTCGGCCGCGCGCACGGCCTGCGGCGGGTGGGCAGCTACGAAGCGTTTCGCGCCGCGGTGCCGGTGCGCGAGTACACCGACTTTCTGCCGTGGCTCGAGCGCATGCGCGCGGGCGAGCGCGACGTCTTGTGGCCGGGCCTGGTGCCGTACTTCGCGCTGTCGGGCGGCACCACCCGCGGGCCGGGCGGGCTCAAGTACCTGCCGGTGTCGCGCGACCAGCTGCGCTGCCAGCACCGCATGGCCTTCGACGGGGTCGCCCGCTACGTGACCGTCTCGGGCACCCGCGCGTTGACCGGGGGCTACGCGCTCGCGCTGGTGCCGCCGGCGGTGGTGCGCCGCGAGGGGCCGGTGGGCGTGTCGAGCAACCCGGGGCTGCTCCACCACCAGGCGCCGCGCGCGAGCCGCCTCTTCTCGCTTCCCCGCGCGCCGGTCTCGCAGGTCGAGGACTTCGAGGCCCGCTTCACGCAGCTGGCCGAGGCGTACCTCGATCACGACGTGCGCCTGCTCGCCGGCACGCCCTGCTGGTTCTCGGTGCTGTTCGAGAAGCTGCTGGCGGCGGCGCGCGCGCGCGGCCGCCGCGTCTCGACGGTGCGGGAGATCTGGCCCAACCTGCGCGGCGTCATCTCGGGCGGCTCGAACCCCGGGCCCTACCGCGCACTCTTCGCGCAAGCGCTGGGGCCCGACCTGACGCTCATCGACCACTACAACTCGACCGAGGCGGGTCTGATCGCCTGCGCCGACCGGTCGGACGCCGACGACCTGCTGATGGTCCCCGATCGCGGGGTGTTCTACGAGTTCATCGCCCGCTCGGAGTACGGCAAGGCGGGCGCGCGCCGGGTGCCCCTGTGGCAGGTCGAGGCGGGCGTCGACTACGCGGTGGTGCTCTCGACCCCGTCGGGCCTGCTCGGCTATTCGCTGGGCGACGTGGTGCGCTTCACCACCTGCTTCCCGCACCGGCTGAGGGTGATCGGCCGGGTGCATGGCGGGCTGTCTCCGGCCCACGAGGTGACGAGCGAGGGCATGGTCGAGGCCGCAGTGGCGTTCGCCTGCGCGCAGACCGGCGCCACGCTCACCGAGTTCACCGCCGCCGCCGACGGGCCGCTGGCGACGGGCAAGACCCGTTACCGCTTCTACCTCGAGCTGCAGCGCGCCCCCGCCAGCCGCGAAGCGTTTCGCGCCGCGCTCGACGAAGAGCTGCAGCGCCAGAACCTGCTCTACGCGATGTACCGCAAGGGCGACGTGGCGATGCTGATGCCCGAGCTCGAGCTGCTGCCCTCGGGCACCACCGCGCGCTTCATGCGGGCGCTCGGGCCGCGCAGCGTGCAGCAGAAGTTTCCGCACACGGTCGATGGCGCGCGGCGCGACCTGCTCGAACGGGTGCGCCGCGAAGACTGAAGACCGCGGCAGCCCGCTCAGATGTGAATCGGGTGGCCGAGCGTCATCTCGGCCGCCTCGTGCATCACTTCCGAGAGCGTGGGGTGCGCGTGCATGGTGCGCGCGAGCTCTTCGGTGGTGGTCTCGAGCTTGAGCGCGACGCAGGCCTCGGCGAGCAGCTCGGTGGCGTGCGGGCCGACCAGGTGCACGCCCAGCACCTCGTCGTACTTCTTCTCGCTGACGATCTTCACGAAGCCGATCGCCTCGCCCGAGATGGTGGCCTTGTGAATGGCGCTGAAGGGGAAGGTGCCGGTCTTCACGTCGTAGCCGCGCTCTTTGGCGGCGCGCTCGGTGAGCCCGACCGAGGCCACCTCGGGGTAGCAGTAGGTGGCGTTGGGCACCCGCTCGTAGTTGAGCGGCGGCGGGCTCTTACCGGCGATCATCTCGACCGCGAGAATGCCCTGGGCCGAGGCGACGTGGGCCAGCATCGGGTACGGCACGATGTCGCCGATGGCGAACACGTTCGGCTCGCTGGTGCGCATCATGCTGTCGACCTTGATGGTGCCGTTCTTCTCGAGCTTGATGTTGGTGTGCTGCATGCCGAAGTCGTCGGTCACCGGCGCGCGGCCGACCGCCGAGAGCAGAATCTCGGCCTCGAGCTCGACCTTCTGGTCACCCTTGCTGGCGAGCACCTTGATGCCGTTCTTGGTGGGCTCGACCTTCTCGACCTTGGTGCCGGTGAGCACCTCGATCTTGTCCTTGCGGCGGGTGAAGTGCTTCTCGAGCTCCTTCGAGACGTCTTCGTCTTCGATGGGGAGAATGCGCGGCATGAACTCGACCAGGGTGGTCTTCGAGCCGACGTTGTTGAAGATCGAGGCGAACTCGCAGCCCACCGCGCCGGCGCCCAGCACGATGATGCTCTTGGGGATCTCGGCGATCTCGAGAATCGAGTCTGAGCTCAACACCTTCTTGTGGTCGATGGGCACGTTGGGCAGGCCCTTCACCTTGCTGCCCATCGCCAGAATGATGTTCTTGGTGGTGAGCGTCTCTTTCTTGCCGCCCTCGTTCAGCTCGACCTCGACCTTGCCCTTACCCGCGATGCGGCCGGTACCCTTGAACACGGTCACGTTGCGCTTCTTCATCAGGTAGTCGATGCCGCCGGCGCCCTTCTCGACCACCTTCTGCTTGTGCTTCATCGCCTGCGCCCAGTTCACGCTGGGGTTCTTCAGGTCCACGCCGAAGTCGGCTGCGTGCTGAATGTGGGTATAGAGCTCGGCCGTCCACAACAGCGCCTTGGTGGGAATGCAGCCGCGGTGCAGGCAGGTGCCGCCCAGCCGTTTGTCGCGCTCGATCAGCGCGGTCTTGAGCCCCAGAGATCCGGCTCGAATCGCGGCGACGTAGCCGCCAGGTCCAGAGCCAATGATCACGACGTCGAAGGTGTCAGCCATGATGAAAGTGGCCATACCGTGACCAGGCCCCGGCCACAACGACTCAAACGGCCAGGCTCAAGCCCAACAGCCCGCAGAAGAAGATGAGGCCGAAGGTGAGGCCCAGCCGCCAGAACTCGGCGCGGCCGAGGTACCCGCTGCCGAAGTACATCGGCGCGGGCCCGGTGGCGTACGGCGAGATGACGCCCATCAGGCCCAGCGAATAGAGGCACAGCACCGCCAGCCGCGAGGTCGACAACCCCGGCACCGCGCCGCCCACCGCCAGCACCACCGGCAGCAGCGCGGCGGCGTGCGAGGTGATGCTCGAGAAGAAGTAGTGCAGCCAGAAGAACAGCCCCACCAGCAGCACCGTCGCCGCGCCGGCCGAGAAGGCGCTGAGCGGCTGGGCCAGCGTCGCCGCCACCCACTTGATGAAGCCCACCTCGCCCAGGCCGCCGGCGAGGGTGAGCAGCGAGGTGAAATAGAAGAACACCTCCCAGGCGGCTTTTTCTCCGGCGATGTCGGCGAAGTCGATCACCCCGGTGAGCAGCATCAGCGAGACGATCACGAAGACCACGGTGGTGGCGGTGATCCACTGCGAGCCCAGGCCCGGCAGCGACAGGCCGGGGGTGGTGCCGCAGATCCACAGGGTCATCGCGAGCACCACCAGGGCCGCCATCACCCGCTCGTGGCGCGACATCGGCCCCAGCGCTTCGAGCTCGGCTCTGGCCCAGGCCGAGACCTCGGGGCTCTGCTTCACCAGCGGCCGGCACAGCCACCACGAGAGCAGCGGCACCGCCGCCAGCAGGGGCAGGCCCAGCGGGGCGAAGCCGAAGAACCACTGCGCCCAGCTCAGCTCGACCTGGGCGGTGCGGTGCGCGATGGCCAGCGCTGCGGCGTTGGGTGCCAGCGCGGTGAGAAACATCGAGCTGGTCACCGCGGTGGCGGCGAACGCCGTCCACATCAGGTAGCTGCCGATGCGGCCCGCGGTGGGGCCAGGCTCGGAGCCGTAGAGCCGGGGAATCTGGCTCACGATGGGGAACACGATGCCGCCGCTGCGGGCGGTGTTCGACGGGGTGGCCGGAGCGAGCACCAGGTCGGCCAGCACCACCGCGTAGCCCAGCCCCAGCGTGTGGCGGCCCAGGGTGCGCACCAGCAGCAGGGCGAGGCGGCGGCCCAGCCCGCTCTTGCGGTAGCCGACCGAGAACGAGAACGCGCCGACGATCAGCCAGACCGTACCCTCGGAGAACCCGCTCAACATCCAATTGAGCGACTCTTTGGGGTCATCAAAGACCAGGCCCAGCACCGCGGCCAGGGTGAGCCCCACCACGCCGACCGCGCCCGGCGACGCCGACTCGAGCACCAGCCCCGCGAGCACCCCCGCGAAGATGGCGAAGTAGCGCCAGGCGCCGACGGTGAGGCCCTGCGGCACCGGGCAGAGGGCGATGAGCAGCGCCACCGCGACCGGAGCCACCCTCTTCCACCGCTGGGTCCTGGCGTCGTTCACCCGCGCAGCGACGTCTACCAAGCCCTGCTATAGCCACCCTAAAGGTGAATCGGTTCTCCAACCGCACGCTGATTCTGATGGTGCTGGCCCTGCTGGCGTTCGTGTGGTTCTGGTGGCGAACCCACGGAGGTCAGGTGCCGTGAAGGTGGTAATCGTCGGTGGCGGAATCATGGGCATGAGCGTGGCGGTCGAGCTCGCCGCGCGCGGCGACGCCGTCACCGTGCTCGAGAAGTCGGTGCCAGGGGCAGAGGCGTCGAGCGCGGCGGCGGGCATGCTGGCTCCGCAGCTCGAGTCGCACGGGCCGGGGCCGATGCTGACGCTGGGGCTGGCGAGCCGGGCGCTCTACCCCGCCTGGGTGCGCAAGCTGACGCAGCTCTCGGGCGGCGTCGAGACCGGCTACCGCGAGTGCGGCGCGCTGCGGTTTGGTGAGCGCTCGAAGCTCGAACAGACGCTGCGCTGGCAGCGCGAGCTCGGCCTCAACGCCGAGCTGACCTCCGAGGGTGCCCTGCTGCTCCCCGATGACCACCAGGTCGACCCTCCCCGGCTCTTGCGCGCGCTGGCCATCGCCGCGGCCAACGCGGGCGCCACCTTTCGCACCGGGCAGGTTCACGGCGTCGTCGAGCACGGGGTCGACCTCGACGGCGCGCGGCTCGAGGCCGACGCGGTGGTGGTGGCGGCCGGCTCGTGGTCGGGCCTGGTGGCGGGGGCCCGCATCGGCCCGAAGGTGCTGCAGCCGATGCGCGGGCAGATGTGCGAGCTGCGGCTGCGCCAGCCCCCCTTCAGAGAGACCCGTATCGACGATGGCGTCTACCTGGTGTCGCGCGGCGACGGCCGGGTCATCTGCGGCTCGACCATGGAGCGCGCCGGGTTCGACAAGCGGGTCACCGCGGGGGGCATCGCGTCGATTCTCACGCGCGCCATCGCGCTCTGCCCGGCGCTCGAGAACGCCGAGGTGCACTCGACGTGGGCGGGCCTGCGCCCGTGGACGGAAGACCAGCTGCCCATCATCGGGCCAGGCCCCCTGCGGACCCTGCATCTGGCGACCGGCCACTTCAGAAACGGCATCTTGCTGGCCCCCATCACCGCGTTGCTGCTTTCGCAGCTGTTGCACGGCGAAGCCCCGCAACTCGACATTCACCCCTTCCGATTCAGTCGGTTTCCCTCTTAGACTCCGCGCCGAAAGTGGAAGCGATACCTCCGGTCCCTCCTCGCATTCTCATCGTGGACGACGACGAGTCGGTGCGCGACGTCATCTCGGTCTTGCTGAAGGAAGAGGGCTACCAGTGCGCCACCGCGCCCGGAGCCGACGCAGCCCTCGACATCGCCAGCCAGGAAGACACGCCGCTGGTGATCAGCGACATGAAGATGCCGGGCAAAGACGGCCTGTGGCTGCTCGAGAAGTTCCGCGAGAACCACCCCGACACCTCGGTGATCATGCTGACCGGCTTCGGCGACACCGAGGCGGCGGTCGACTGCCTGCGCCGTGGCGCGGTCGACTACCTGCTCAAGCCGCCCAAGCTCACTGACCTGATTCGCGCCATCGAGCGCGCGCTGGCCAAGCGCCGCATCGAGCTGGCCCGCAAGCGCTACCAGAAGAAGCTCGAGCGCAAGGTGCGCGACCGCACCACCGAGCTGCGCACCGCGCTCAAAGACATCGCCACCACCTACCAGCACACCCTGCTGGCGCTGGTGTCGGCGCTCGACGCGCGCGAGCACGAGACGTCTGATCACTCGCAGCGGGTGGTCGAGTACACCTCGGCGATCGCCTCGCGGCTGTCGATTCGCGGCCCCGAGATGGACGAGATCGGCCGCGGAGCCCTGCTGCACGACATCGGCAAGATCGGCGTGCCCGACGCGGTGCTGCTCAAGCCCGGCAAGCTCACCCCCGAAGAATGGGTGGACATGAGAAAGCACCCCGACATCGGCTACAACATGATCAAGCCGATCAAGTTCCTCTCGACGCCCTCGGAGATCGTGCTGTCGCACCAGGAGCGCTTCGACGGCCAGGGGTACCCCAGAAACCTGCGCAAGCAGGAGATTCACATCGGGGCGCGCATCTTCTCGGTGGCCGACACGCTCGACGCGATGACCTCTGACCGGCCGTACCGCAAGGGCACCACCTTCGCGAACGCGATCGCCGAGATCGACCGCTGCGCCGGCACGCAGTTCGACCCCGAAGTGGTGCGCGCGTTTCTCGACATCGGCGAGCAGGGGCTGATGAAGATTCGCGACGACATGGTGGCGAGAAAGAAAGAGCTGCACGAGAAGAACCAGGCGCTGCTCACCGACCCCGCCAACGCGAAGACGCCGGCGGTGGGCTCGGTGGCGGTGCCTTCGCTGGACGCGCTGAAGAAGGCCGCGGGCGGCAACAACGGCAGCGGCACTCCGTCGACGCCCGTGCCGGCGGCGTGACGCAGGTGACGGCCGACGCGCTGGCGCGCCCGCTGCGCAACCTGCGCATCAGCGTCACCGATCGCTGCAACCTGCGCTGCGCCTACTGCATGCCCGAGGAAGACTACGTCTGGCTGCCGGGGGCGCAGATTCTCTCGTTCGAAGAGCTGTCGGCGCTGGTCGATCGCTTCATCGCGCTGGGAGTGAAGAAGGTGCGGCTGACGGGCGGCGAGCCGCTCTTGCGCCGCGAGCTGCCCGAGCTGGTGAAGCTGTTGGCGAGCAAGCCGCTCGAAGATCTCGCGCTCACCACCAACGGGGTGCTCCTCGAGGCGCAGGCCCAGGCGCTCGCCGACGCGGGCCTGCACCGGGTCACGGTGAGCCTCGACACGCTCACCCCCGCGCGCTTCGTGGCCCTCACCCGCCGCGACGCGCTGAGCAAGGTGCTGGCCGGCATCGACGCCGCGGCCCGCGTCTTCCCCAAGGGGCTCAAGCTCGACGCGGTGATGATCAAGGGCCTCAACGACGACGAGCTGGTGCCGCTGCTCGACTTCGGCTCACGGGTCGGCGCCGAAGTGCGCTTCATCGAGTACATGGACGTGGGCGGCGCGACGCTGTGGAGCAGAGCGCAGGTGCTGTCGCGCGCCGAGATGCTGCAGCGGCTCGGGCCGGTGACTGCGATCGCCGACGACGGCTGGGCCCCGGCCGAGCGCTTCCGCCTGGCCGACGGGCGGGTGTTCGGGATCATCGCCTCGACCACCGCGCCGTTCTGCCGCACCTGCGATCGCGCGCGGCTCACCGCCGACGGCATGCTGCTCACCTGCCTCTATGGGCGCTCGGGCACCGACCTGAAGACGCCGCTTCGGGCGGGGGCGTCTGCGGGCGAGCTCGAGGCGCTGGTGCGCGGGGTGTGGTCGGCCCGTCGCGATCGCGGCGCCGAAGAGCGGCTCGCGCTCTCGGCTGCGCGTGCGCCGCTGCGGGCGCCCCAAGAGCTGCACGACGACCCGCACCTCGAGATGCACACCCGGGGCGGCTGAAGCGCCTTCCGTGCGGCACCGCAATGACGAGCCCATCTCGCCCCGAGCGCTCGGCGGCGGAGCCGAGCTCGACTGGCACCTGATGCGCTGGCTGCGACTCGACGCGCTGGTGGCCGCCACCATGCTCGCCAGCCGCGACGGCAGCGCCGGCGACGGAGCGGGCCTCTCGACGCGCGCGGCGATGCAGCTGCTGGCCGGTGCCGACGGCGTGCTGCCGATGGGCTGGGGCGAGCTGTTCGCCGGCGCCCTGGCCGGCACGACCTACACCGACGCGCGCGCCGGCCTGGCCTTCAGGTGCCTGAGCTGCGCTGCACCGGCCTCGAGCTGGCGCCCCACGGTGCGCCTGCGCAGCGGCGTCGACTTCGCGGTCGCCGGGCCGCTGCTGCTCGGAGTCGAGCTCGCCTACACGCTGTTCCCGACCCCCGGCGAGCTTGGCGCACTGGTTCGAGCTGCGCGGGCGCGCGGCGATCGCCTTCTGAGCGGTCAGGCCGCGATGGTGCGGCCGCGGCGCACCGAGTCGCGCAGGTCGTCGCGGCGCAGCCGGCTCGGGTCGATCTGTTCGCGGCCCCCGCCCCCGCCGCCCGAATTCGTCGCGCCGTCCAGCGCGATGAGAATCTCACCCATGCGCCGGCCCCACGGGTCGTAGCTCACGTCGGCGAGGCGGCCCTCGAAGTCCGTGCGGAGCATGCGCTCCTGGCGACCCCACGGGTTGATGTAGTCGACGTACTCTTCGCCATCGATGGTCTCGGTGCCGGTGACCAACACCTTGTGGTACCCGCCTCCGTCGCCCCACCGCATCGCCACCGGCACGGTGTTCCCCGCGCGCAGCTCGGCGTCGACGATCTGCATGCCTTCGGCGCGATCGGCGTCGGTGTAGAGGCGCCGGTCGCCCATCGGCTTGCCCATCACCTGCTCGTAGAGGTGATCGAGGGTGTCCGACCAGGCTCCGGCGCCGTCGTCGTTCGAGTTGTCGTAGTTCTCGTCGCCGTTGGCCATCTCCATGAACGACGGAGCCATCAGGCGCTGCACCTGGCTGCGGCCGCTGCGGTCGTCACCCGCGGTGCCGTCTTCGCGGCGCAACACTTCTCCGCCCGCCAGCACCACCTTGCCCTCGGGGCTGGCCAGGCCGGCGGCGATGCGCGCGTACTCGGCGGGGTTCTCCATCGCCAGCTGTACGGCGATGGTGGTCGGCGCGCAGGTGCCGCGGGGGCCCTGATCGATCGAGCTGGGCGTGGCGAGCTCCTGCACCAGGTCGGTGACCAGCGCGTCGCGGTTGACGCCATTCGCCAGGGGCGTGCTCTCGTCCGAGAGCTGGGCGAGGTGGTCGAGCAGCGTGCCCTCACCCTTCGAGTCTGGTGGGCCCGGCAGCTTGCCCTCGAACAAGAGCTTCTGCAGCGCGAGCGCCGCGACGGGGTCATTCGCGTCGAGGCAGCGCTGCTTCACCGCTTCGTATCTGGCGCGATCTGCGGGGCTCAGCTGGGCGAGGCGCGTCTCTTCGAGCGCCTGGTTCGCTTCGACCTGCGCTGCCGCGGCGTCGTGGCGGTCGCCGGGCAGGTGGTCTTGCATCGCGTTCACGTCGGTGGGGTCGCTGGTGACCACCGCGCCGTTCTCGTCGCGCTGCTGCGCCGGCCCCATCAGAATCTGGTCGGCCTCTTCGACGGCCGTCTGCTCGTCGCGATCGCCCCCTTCCTTCTGGGGCTTGAGCTGATCGAACGGAATCGGGACGAAGGTCTTCTTCGGGGCGACCGCCCAGAACGAGCTCTCGGCGGGGCGCCGCGGCTGCGTGCCGACGGTCGGCGGCGGCGGAGCAGCAGCAGCGGCGACGGTCTTGCGGCGAGTCAGCTCGGGGGGGCGCTTCGACCTGATGTCCATGCCCGGGTATCTGGCTTTACAGCGCCCGCAATTCGTTCTCGGAACGTAAGAAACGCTGCCGAAGTGGCCCGGCACCGTTGCAGCGTTGCAGCGGAGCGGTGCCGCGCTCGCGTGGGCGCGACACCTACAGCCCGCGGGCTCAGGCGCGCAGCGCGCCGCCCAGCTGCTTCTGCACCTCGTCGACGATGCGCTGGTGCGCGGCCTTCACCTCGTCATCGGTGAGGGTGCGCTCGGCCGAGCGGTACTCGAGGGCGAAGGCCACGTTCTTGGTGCCGGCCTGCAGCTGCGCGCCGGCGTAGACGTCGAAGACCTGCGCGTCGGCGAGCAGCGGCTTGCCGCATTCGAGGATCAGCTGACGCAGCTGGGCCTGCGACATCTCAGACTTCACCACCAGTGCGAGATCTCGCCGCACCGAGGGGTACGCGCTGAGCGGCGCGACCTTGGGGTCGAGGCGCGAAGCGGCGAGCAGCTTCTCGACCTCGAGCTGGAAGAGGAACACCCCTGCCGGAGCATCGAGCGCCCGGGCCGCCCGCGGGTGCAGCTCGCCCACCGTGCCCAGCACCGTGCCGCCCGAGATCACCTGCGCCGAAGCGCGCGGGTGGTACCAGGGCGACTCGAACGGCACCCAGCTCGCCTCGAGGTGCAGCGCCGAGAGCACCGCCTCGACCGCGGCCTTGGCGTCGTAGAAGTCGACCGCGGCGTCCTTCGCCGTCCAGCTGCGGGTGCGATCTCGCAGCCCCCACAGCACGCCGGCGACCTCGAGCGTCTCGATCGCCACCGGGCGGTCACCCTTGCCGCCTTCCGGGTCGGGGCGATAGCTGCGGCCCCACTCGTAGAAGCGTACTCCGGCGGCCTGGTGGCGCACGCTGCGCACCACGTCGGGCACCAGGCTGGCATAGAGCGTGGTGCGCATCACCGACTGCTCGGCGCTCAAGGGGTTGCTCAAGGTGATGGCGCCCTGCCCGGCCTGAAAAGCCGCCAGCTCGGCGGGAGCGACGAACGAGTAGTTCACCACCTCGTCGACGCCTTCTCCGGCGAGGGCGTTGCGAATGCGGCGCTCGGCGGTGACCTGCGGCTTCTCGGGCTGCAGCGAGCCCAGCCCCTTGGGCAGCATCAGCGGAATCGCGTCGTACCCGCGAATGCGGGCGATCTCTTCGATCAGATCTTCTTCGCGCGCGACGTCGGGGCGCCACAGCGGCACCTCGTAGGTCTCACCCGACTTCACGAAGCCCAGCGCGGTGAGCACCCGGGCGCACTCGGCCGCCGGCACCTCGACCCCGAGCAGCTCGGCCACGCGCGGCTGGCGCAGGGCGATCTTCTTCTTCTCCACCGGCTTCGGGTAGGTGTCGACCAGACCGGGGAGCACCGTGCCCCCGCCCAGCTCGGCGATCAGCTGCGCCGCGCGGTCGGCCACCTGCGGGACGCTGCCGATGTCGGTGCCCCGCTCGAAGCGGTGCGACGACTCGGTGTGCAGCCCGTGCCGCTTCGAGGTGCGGCGCACCGAGGTGGGTTGAAAGGTGGCGCACTCGAGCAGCACCCGGGTGGTCGAGTCGGTGACCTCGCTGGTGGCGCCGCCCATCACGCCGGCGAGCGCCAGCGGGCGATCGCGATCGCAGATCAGCAGGTCTTCTGCGTCGAGGGCGCGCTCTTTGCCGTCGAGGGTGGTGAGCTTCTCGTTGGGCCGGGGCAGCCGCACGACGATCTGCGCGCCGGCGATCTTGTCGAGGTCGAAGGCGTGCAGCGGCTGGCCGTGCTCGAGCATCACGTAGTTGGTCACGTCGACCAGGTTGTTGATGGCGCGCACCCCGCAGGCCTTCAAGCGGCGCTGCAGCCACTCGGGGCTGGGCTTCACTTTCACCCCTCGATGACCCGCGCGGCGTAGCGCAGGCACCGGGTGAGATCTTCCACCTTCACCGAGATCTTCGACGACGCGGCGGCGCCTGCCTCGGCCAGGGGCTTCGCCGGCGACTTCAGCGCGCTGGCGGTGAGCGTGGCGATCTCGCGCGCGATGCCCAGGTGGCAGAGCGCGTCGGGCCGGTTGGGCGTCACGTTCACCTCGAAGGTGACCCCGGTGAGCTCGGCCATGCCGGCGCCGATCTTCGCGTCGGCGGGCAGAATCATCAGGCCCTCGTGATCTTCCGACAGGCCCAGCTCGCGCGCCGAGCAGAGCATGCCGTGGCTCTTCACCCCGCGCAGCTCGGCGTCTCTGATCTCGGTGCCGTTGGGCAGCCGGGTGCCGACGGTGGCGACCGGCACCTTGTCGCCGACCTGGTAGTTCTTCGCGCCGCAGACGATCTGCGTAGGGCCCTTGCCGAAGTCGACCTGGGTCACCGACAGCTTGTCGGCCTGGGGGTGCTTCACCGACTGGAGAATCTGGCCCACCACCACGCCCTCGGGCGGCTTCTCGATCGCCTCGACCTCGAGGCCGGCGAAGGTCAGCTTTTTCGCCAGCTCATCGGTGGGCGGCAGCGCCACGTAATCACCCAGCCACTGCAGAGAGACTCTCATCAGAACTGCTCCAGAAAGCGGTAGTCGTTCTCGAAGAAGCTGCGCAGATCGTTCACGCCGTAGCGCAGCATCGCCAGGCGCTCAACGCCCATGCCGAACGCGAAGCCGTTGACCGTGCCGGGCGCATAGCCCGCGTTGGTGAACACATTGGGGTGCACCATTCCCGAGCCCAGCATTTCGAGCCAACCGGTCTCTTTGCAGACCCGGCAGCCCTTGCCGCCGCAGATGGTGCAGCTCACGTCGACCTCGGCCGACGGCTCGGTGAAGGGGAAGAAGCTGGGGCGAAAGCGGGTCTTCACGCTCGGGCCGAAGAACGCCTTGGCGAACGCGTCGAGCGTGCCCTTCAGCTCGGCGAAGGTCACCGGGCCCTTCTCGACCAGCAGCCCCTCGACCTGGTGGAACATCGGGGTGTGGGTGAGGTCAGAGTCTTTGCGATAGACGCGGCCGGGCATCACGTGGCGAATCGGCGGCGGCTGCTTCTGCATCAGCCGCACCTGCACCGGGCTGGTGTGGGTGCGCAGCAGGGTCGACCCGCCGGTGTAGAAGGTGTCTTGCATGTCGCGCGCGGGGTGATCGGCCGGCACGTTGAGCGCCTCGAAGTTGTACCAGTCGAGCTCGATCTCCGGCCCGTGAGCGACCTCGAAGCCCAGCTTGCCGAACGCGGCCACGATGTCGTCGAGCGTCTGCGAGACGGGGTGGCGGCGACCAGGCCGCAGCCCGCGGCCGGGCAGCGTCACGTCGAGCTTGGGCCCCTTCAGCTCGGCCTCGAGGCGGGCGTCATCGGCGGCGCGGGCGGCGTCGGCGAGCAGGGCCTCGATCTCGCCCTTCACCTTATTGGCCATCTCGCCGACGGTGCGACGCTCTTCGGGAGCCAGCTTGCCCATGCCGCCCAGAATCGCGGTGAGCTCGCCCTTCTTGCCCAGGTATTTCACCTTGAGCTCTTCGGGGTTGGCGCCGTTCTCGAGCGACTTCTTCGCTGCGAGCGCGAGCGCCTTCAGCTTCTCTTCCATGTCGTTTGCCATAGCCGAAAAACAGCCGGTGCAGGAGTCGAACCCGCTGCCTACGCCCGGCGCGTCGCCACCTGACCCACAAAAGCGCCAAGGCCCAGATCGCCGGTGTCCGGGCGACCTGAGCCTCGAGCAGACAGGCTTTAGAAGGCGATTAAGCCTTGGCGACCTGCGCGACCGCGGCGAAGCCCTTCGGGTCGGCGACGGCCAGATCCGCGAGCACCTTGCGATCGATGATCACCTTGGCCTTCGAGAGCCCGGCGATCAGCTTCGAGTACGACAGACCGAGCGAGCGGGCCGCGGCGTTGATGCGCACGATCCACAGGCTGCGAAAGTCGCGCTTCTTGCGAGCGCGATCGCGCGAGGCATAGTCGAGCGCACGCTCGACGGCCTGATTGGCGCGCTTGTAACAATTCTTGCGGCGGCCGCGGTAACCCTTGGCCAGCTTGAGAATGCGATTGCGACGGCGGCGAGCTTTAAAACCCTTCTTGACGCGCATGAGCGATCAGTTCGCCCCGTAGGGGAACAGCTCCTTGATGACCTTCTTCGCGTCCATATCGCGAAGGTTGGTGGTACCGCGGCCACGACGACGGCGATCCATCGACTTGGCGTGAGTGAAAAGGTGCTTCGCGAAAGCGACCGCGTGCTTGATCTTTCCGCTCTTCTTCACCTGAAAGCGCTTCTTCGCGCCGCTCTTCGTCTTCAGCTTCGGCATAAGGGCGGCGCTCGTATCGGCAAACTGCCTACCGTGTCAACCCTGAGGAGCAGACTGCGGCGGCGGTTTCGCCTGCGCAGGAGGGGTGGAGGAGCCAGCGGCCGGGGGTGCACCACCCGCGGGAGGTGCGGCGCTGCTGCCGCCGGGCTTCTGACCGTCGTCTTTGCCGCCTTGCTCGGCGTGCTCGCTGTGCTTCTCGGCGCGGTGAGCCTCTTTCTCTTTCTCGTGGGCGATCGCCTGCTGGCGGTGCGCGTCGCGCGCCCGCTGCGCGACCTTCGAGTTCGGAGCGATGATCATGAACATCTGGCGCCCTTCCATACGGGGCGGGGTCTCGATGACCGCGATGTCTTTGGTGTCTTTGATCACGTCGTCGAGCACGGCGGTGCCGAGCTCGCGGTGGGTGATCTCACGACCGCGGAACATGATGGTGATCTTCGCCTTGTGACCCTCTTCGAGAAAGGTCTTCACGTTGCGAATCTTGAAGTCGTAGTCGTGCTCTTCGGTCTTGGGGCGCAGCTTCACCTCTTTGACCTTGATGACGATCTGCTTCTTCTTGGCGTCGTTGGCCTTCTTCTTCTCTTCGTACTTGAAGCGGCCGTAGTCCATGATCTTGCAGACCGGCGGCTTCGACATCGGGTTGACCTCGACGAGATCGAGCCCCTCTGCCTGGGAGCGCTCCAGCGCTGCTTCGATGGACAAGACTCCGAGCTGCTCACCTTGAGAGCCGACCACGCGGACCTCACGGGCGCGGATACGGCGGTTCGTTCTCTGATCGCGTGCGATGGTGAGCTCCTAGCGGGTACAGCAGTGGAAAGGCGGCGCAAGATAGCGACCGCGCTCCTACAGTCAAGGCACCGTAGGATTAAAGAGGTGGTATGGTGCCCTCCACCTTTTGTTGGGGGGCTGTGGCGATGGACATAACGGATGTGAAGGTCTTCCCGGTGGACGAGGAGAAGCTGCGCGCCTACGTCACCATCACGCTCGACGGTTGCTTCGTGGTTCGCGACCTCAAGGTGATCCACGGAACCACCGGGCTCTTCGTGGCGATGCCGGCGAAGAAGCGAAAAGACGGCAGCTACAAAGACATCGCGCACCCGCTCAACGCGGAGATGCGAACCAAGATGGAGCGCATCGTGCTCGCCGAGTACGAGAAGGCCGCGCGCGCCGGGCCCGCCCCGATGAAGCGCGCCGAGGCCGAGAGCTACCCCGACCCCGACTGACTGCCACGGTCGAACGTGGTAACAGCGGCGCATGCCGCCCAGCCACGACTACAAGGTCTTCTCTGGTAGCTCGAACGTCGATCTCGCGGCCCGCATCTGCAACTACCTCGGCAGGTCGCTCGCCAAGGCCCGGCTGAGCCGCTTCTCCGACGGCGAGACCCAGGTCGAGATCGAAGAGAACGTCCGCGGAAACGACGTCTTCATCATCCAGTCGACCTGCCCGCCGGTGAACGATCACCTGATGGAGCTGCTCATCATGTGCGACGCGCTCAAGCGCGCCAGCGCCGCGAGCATCATCGCGGTGATGCCGTACTACGGGTACGCGCGCCAAGATCGAAAGGTCGCGCCGCGCGCCCCGATCACCGCCAAGCTGGTGGCCGATCTGCTCGAGACCGCAGGGGTCACCCGGGTGGTCTCGATGGACATGCACGCCGGCCAGATTCAGGGGTTCTTCAACATCCCCACCGATCACCTCTACGCCTCGCCGGTGCTGCTCGAAGACATGCGGCGCCGCTTCCCCAAGGCCGCTGACGAGGTGGTGCTGGTGTCGCCCGATGCCGGCGGCGTCGAGCGCGCGCGCGCCTACAGCAAGCGGCTCGACGCGCCGCTGGCGATCATCGACAAGCGCCGCCCCCACCCCAACGCCAGCGAGGTGATGAACCTGATCGGCGAGGTGAAGGGCAGAGATGCGGTGATCATCGACGACATGGTCGACACCGCCGGCACCCTCACCGCCGGCGCCTTCGCGCTCAAGAAGGCGGGCGCCCGTCGGGTGTTCGCCTACGCGGTGCACCCGGTGCTCTCGGGCCCGGCGCTCGCGCGCATCACCGAGTCGCAGCTCGAAGAGGTGGTGTTCACCGACACCATTCAGCTCACCGCCGCGGCCAAGGCCTGCCCGAAGATTCGCTGCGTGCCCACCGAGCGGCTGTTCGGCGAGGCGATCAAGCGCATCTACCAGGCCGAGAGCCTCTCTTCGCTGTTCGTATGAGCCGCCTGGCAGCGCTGCTGCTGTTCACCGCGTGCAGCAGCCCACAGTTTCCCTCGAGCTTCATGTTCGGCGCGTCGATCGCCGGCTTTCAGGTCGACCCGGGCTGCCCCACCCTGCCCGCGGCCGAGTGCGAAGACCGCGCTTCCGACTGGTACCAACTGGTGAGCCACCCGCCCGAGTACGACGACCTGGCCGCCAACGTCAGCTTCGAGCCTCTCGCGCACGGCCCCGGGCACTGGGAGCTCTGGGAGCAGGACTTCGAGCGGGCCAAGAACGAGCTGCACCTGGGAGCCCTTCGGCTCTCGCTCGAGTGGAGCCGCATCTTCCCCACCTCGACCGAGGGCATCGAGGGCTACGACGCGCTCAAGGCCGTCGCCGACGCGGCCGCGCTCGCGAAGTACCACGCGATGTTCGCGAAGCTCAAAAGCCTGGGGCTCAAGCCCCTGGTCACGCTCAACCACTACACCCTGCCCCTCTGGGTTCACGACGGCGCGGCCTGCCACAAAGATCTCTCGACCTGCGCCAGGCGCGGCTGGCTCGACGCGGCGCGCACCGAGGCAGAGATCGCCAAGTACGCCGGCTTCGTGGCGCGCGAGTTCGGCGGAGAGGTCGATCTGTGGGCGACCGAGAACGAGCCCTTCGCGGTGGTACTGCCGGGCTACCTCTTCCCCTCTGCCGACCGGGTGAACCCACCCGGGCTCTCGTACAAGTACGCCGAGGTGAAGCAGGTGCTGGTCGCGTTGGTCGAAGCGCACGCGAAGATGTACGACGCGGTGAAGGCGGCCGACACCGTCGACGCCGACGGCGACGGCAAGAGCGCCGAGGTCGGCCTGGTCTACGCCACCGTGCCGATGCGCCCCAAAGATGCGGCGAAGACCATCGACCAGAAGGCCGCGCAGAACCTCTTCTACCTCTACAACACGGTGTTCCTCGACGCGGTGGCCAAGGGCGACCTCGACGCCACCCTGAGCGGGCGCGCCACGCACCGTGAAGATCTCGCCCATCGGCTCGACTGGCTGGGCGTCAACTACTACACGCCGCTCACCGTCAGCGGCACCGAGACCGCCTCGTTTCCGCTGCTCTCGCCGCTCACCAACTTCGACCCCATCGCGCTGATGAGCGGCCCGCTCTACGTCGACGACCCGAAGGGGCTGTACGAGGTGCTGGTCGGGCTGAAAGATCGCTACGCGCTGCCGCTGATCGTCACCGAGAACGGCACCGCGGTCGACGACGCCACCGACTCGGCCAACAAGGTACCCAGCTGGATCGTGCGCCACCTCGGGTGGCTCGATCGCGCGCGGCAGCAAGGCGCCGACGTGCGCGGCTTCTTCTACTGGACGCTGATGGACAACTACGAGTGGAACCACGGCATGAGCATGCGCATGGGGCTCTACGCGGTCGACCCGATGGACGCTGCGAAGGCCCGCGTGAAGCGGCCTGCGGTCGACGTCTACGGCCGCATCGCCGAGCAGTCGGGCGTGCCGAAAGATCTCGCCACGCAGTACCCCATCTCAGAGCAGTAGGAGCCCGTAGGTGCCCGCTTCACGGAAGCCCAGGGCACGGTAGGCGCGCTGGGCGGCGTGGTTGTCGTGCGAGGTGAACAGCACCGCGCGGGGCACCGCAGCGAGCTGAAGCGAGCCCGCCACGGCGGCGCGTGCGTAGCCCCGGCTGCGCAGCGCGGGCGGGCAGAACACCCCGCCGATCTGCACCACCTCGGGCAGTCGCGCGTTGAACATCGTGGTGGCAACGACCCGCCCGTCGAGCTCGAGCACGAAGAGATCTCTCCGCTCGGCCGCAGCGCGCACGCCCTCGGCGGCGCCGCGCCGGGTGGCTTCTCCGCCCGGCTCGAGGTTCAGCTCGACGACGTAGTCGTAGCGCCACTGCGCGAGCTGCTCGAGGTCGCGCGGCTCGGCGAGCCGGGTGTGGCGGGCGAGCTGCGGCGGGCTCATCACCGTCGTCTCGAGGGTGAACAAGATCTCGGCGGCCGGCCGGCGCGCCTGCGCTTCGAGCTGCAGCGCGCTCACCTGCTCGAGCGGGCCGAGCGCACCCCTGACCTCGCGGCGTGAGGTCGCCCGCGCGAAGGCCGCCAGCTCGGCCGTGCGCACCGGCGCCTGGAGCAGCAAGTTGCCGTTCCACGCGTGGCAGGTGACGGCCACCAGCGCCTCGCCCTCGAAGGCGCCCACCCAGGTGCCCTGGTAGCGCTGGCCCTGGTCGACGAAGCCCGCCGCGCGCAGGTTGCTCAAGAGAATCATCGAGGTCTCCACCCGCTGGAGCAGGAAGGCCTCGACGGCCATGCGGTCGGCTTCGGTGAGCAGTCTCATGCTCAGGTGGCGACGGTTCGACGGGTGCCGCTCTGACTCGGGGGGGCAGATGAACCCCTTGCGGCGCTGCGCAGCAATGCCGGGCACGGGCACCGGCACGCGGTTCGTGAACGTCCGACGCGGGACGTGATCGTCAGCGGGTGCGGCGTGCCTGTGCCCGTGCCCGGCTGTCGCTGCTCTTGTCCGCTCAGAGGGTGACTCCTGCGGGCGGTTTCGTCAGGGCGCCGGCGCGCGGGCGGCCGCGGCGGGGGCGCTCTCTTTGAGGCTCTCGATCACCTGATCGAGCCCGACCTTCTCGTTGTCCCACGACGATTGGAGCGTCCACACCAGCACCTGGTGGTAGCGCTTGCCGCCGTCGACCGCGACGTGCTTCATCACGATGCTCGCCTTGTCGACGGTGCCCTTGAGCACGTACTCGATGGCGTTCATGCCGCCGACGGTGCGCGGGCGCGGCCCCTCTTCGACCGCGTTCTTCATCGCCTGCATCTGGGTGGCGCGCGTCTCGTCGGAGAACTTCTTCAGGTCCATGTCGGCCAGCTCTTCTTTCGACTGGCTCAGCACGATCACGTACAGCTCGGAGCCCCGGTTGCTGGCCTGCAGCACCGCCTGCTCGTTGAGCTTGCGGTCGGGCGCGCTGTCGTCGCTCCACGCCCCGGGAATGGTCAGGCTCAAGGTGCCGTCAGACGACCTGAGCGTCTTGGGGGCTCTTGCTTGCCGATCAGGTCGTTCAGCTTCTGACAGCCGCCCGTCACCAGCAGCACCAGCAGCAGCGCTTCTTCTGCTCATCAGCGTGGTCATTACAGCTCGTCCTCCCCCTTGGACAGCAACTTCTGGTCGGCCTTCGACAGGCTCAGGGCCGCGAACAGATCAGGCCTTCGGGCCTCGGTCAGCTTGAGCGCCTGCCAGCGGCGCCAGCGCGCGATGCGGGCGTGGTCTCCGCCCTGCAGCACCTCGGGCACGCGCGCGCCGCGAAACTCGACCGGGCGGGTGTAGTGCGGGTGCTCGAGCACCCCGCCCTCGAAGCTCTCGCTGCCGGCCGACGCGGCGTTGCCCAGCACGCCGGGCTGCAGCCTCGCCACCGCGTCGAGCACGCACAGCGCCGCCAGCTCTCCGCCGGTGAGCACGAAGTCGCCCAGCGACAGCTCGCCGTCGACGTACTTCAGCGCGCGCTCGTCGACGCCTTCGTAGCGCCCGCACACCAGCACCAGCCCCGGGCAGCTGGCCAGCTCGCGCGCCCTGGCCTGGTCGAAGCGCGCCCCGCGCGGGCTCATCAGCAGCACCGGCGCGCCGGGCGCGCGGCCCTTCGCCACCTCGATCGCCGCCACCAGCGGCTCGACCTTCATCACCATGCCCGCCCCGCCGCCATACGGAGTGTCGTCGGTGACGTGGTGCTTACCCGCCGCGAACTCGCGAATGTCGGTGACGGTCAGCGAGAGCAGCCCGCGCTCGAGCGCCTTGCCCAAGATGCTCTCGGCGGCGTAGCCACGGATCATCGGGGGAAAGAGGGTGAGAATCTCGCAGGTGAACCCGCTCACTCGTCGAGCTCCAGCGGGCGCACCACCACGCGCCGGCCTTCGAGATCGACCTGGGGCACGAACTCGTCGATGAACGGCACCATCAGCTCTTTGCCGCCCCCGCGGATCACCAGGTTCGGCACCGGGCCGCTGTTCCAGATCTCTTCGACGGTGCCCAGCGCGCGCCCCTCGGGGTCGAACGCCGACAGGCCGATCAGATCTCCCTGAAACACCTCGCCCTCGGCGGGCTCGTCGAGATCTTCGCGAAACGCGAGCAGCGTCGAGCCCACCAGGCCCTCGGCCTCTTCGCGGCGCACCACCGACTCGAACGCCACCAGCAGGTCGCCCTTGGGAGCCTCACGCACCGCCTCGAGGGTCAGCTCGACCTCGGTGCCGTCACGCTTCTTGGCCAGCACCCGATCGACCTCGTAGAGCGTCTCGGAGGCAGGGTCGAAGGTGCGCACGCTGACCTCGCCCTTGAGGCCGTGCGCTGCACGCACGTACCCCAGCTCGAGGTGCGCCTTCACGTCGCTTCGGGAGCGGCAGCCGGCGGAGCGGTGGACGCGCCATTCGCTTCGGCGCGGCGCTTGTCGTCGATGATCTCGAGCCGCGCCTTCTCGCCCTTCTTCAGCGCGGCCGCGGCCAGCACCGTGCGCAGAGCGTTCACGGTGCGGCCGTCACGACCGATGACCTTCCCGATGTCTTCGGGGGCCACCTTCACTTCGTACAGCATCTGCCCCTCGGCAGCGGTGGTGCGCAGCTCGACGGCCTCTGGTTTGTCGACCAGAGCCCGCACGATGTACTCGACGAGGGGCTTCAAAGACTCACGCCTTGGCGGCGGGCCGCGCAGTGCGCTTCTTCAGACCGGCCACGGTCTCGGACGGCTGCGCGCCGACCTTGATCCAGTGGCTCCAACGCTCTTCGTTGACCTCGAACTTCGGCGGCTCCTGGTTCGGATCATAAGCGCCGATCGCTTCGATGAACTTGCCGTCGCGGGGCGAGCGGCGGTCAGCGGCGACGATGTGGTAGTACGGCATCTTCTTGGCGCCTGCGCGGGCGAGGCGGAGAACGACGGACATGGTTTTTCGCTCCGGGGTTGAGGGACGTCGCTATACACGACCAACCCCTCAGATTTCAATGGTGCCCAGCATTTTCGACCCCTTCCGGGCGGGTTTCAGGGGGCTGCGTCGACGTTGGCGAGCTGGCCGCAGGCCGCGGCGATGTCTCGGCCCCGGTTGGCCCGAATGAATGCGGGCACCTCGGAGCGCTCGAGAATGGCCCTGAAGGCCTCGGCGCGGTTGTCGACGGTCGAGTGAAAACCCAGGCCCGGGTTGTCGTTGTACTGAATCAGGTTCACCTTCACCGGCAGCCCTCGCAGCAGCGCGGCGAGCTCATGCGCGTTCTGGTCGCTGTCGTTGACCCCCTGCATCAGCACGTACTCGAAGGTCACCCGCCGCCCCATCTTCACGGGGAACTTGCGCACCGCGTCGAGCAGGTCGGCGATCTTCCACCGCTTGTTCACCGGCATCACCTGCGAGCGCGTCTCGTCGTTGCTGGCGTTGAGCGAGATGGCCAGCTTCACGTCGGTCTCGACCGCGAAGCGCTCGATCATCGGCACCAGCCCCACGGTGGAGACGGTGATGTGCCGGCTGGAGAAGTTCGGGCCCTGCTCGTGCCGCAAGATGCCCAGCGCGGTCTTCACGTTCTCGAAGTTGTGCAGCGGCTCACCCATGCCCATGAACACCAGGTTGGTGAGCGGGCGCTCGGCCTTCTCGCCCAGCTTCTTGAGCTCGAGGTTCACCGCGTGCACCTGGCCGACGATCTCGGAAGGCGTGAGGTGGCGCTTCAACCCCAGGGTGGCGGTCATGCAGAAGGTGCAGCCCATCGCGCAGCCCACCTGGGTCGACACACACAGCGTCTTGCGGTCGGGCGACGGCATGTAGACCGACTCGATCAGCTTGCCGTCGTGGGTGCGAAAGCGGAACTTGATGGTGCCGTCGACGCTCTTCTGCTCGAGATCCTTCTCGACCTTGCCGATCGACGCGGTGGCGGTGAGCCGCTCGCGCAGCGCCTTCGAGAGGTCGGTCATTTGCGCGAAGTCGGTGACCCCGCGCTGGTGAACCCAGTTGAAGAGCTGCCGGGCACGAAACGGCTTCTCGTTCAGCGTACCGGTGACGAACGCAGAGAGCTCTTCGAACGAGAGTGAGGCGAGATCGGTCACGGCGCTTCGAGGGCTTTAACGCGAAACGGCCCGCTCGCGCAGCCGGGCGAACAGATCTTTGAGGCCGCTCTTCTGCGCCGAGGTGACGAGCGCGTTGGGCACGTGAAGCTTCGGCTCGACGTGAATCTGGTACCTCGCGTCGGTGCGCTTGCCGTCACCCTGGTACGGCGTCAGCACCCACGACCCCGAGTTGGCGGTGTAGTCGCCCTTCAAGAACGACCACTTGCGCTCCCAGCGCACGCCCGGCTCGACCGTCATCACCGCGCGCGTCTCGCTGGTGAGATCTCCGATGGGAAACGGAGCGTCGGCGGTGGTGCGGCAGACCTGGGTGCCGGCGTCGCGCTCGAGCACGGTCACCGTTTTGATGCGCGGCATGTTCTTCGGGTAGGTGCCGCAGTCTTCGATCATCGCCCACACCTTCTCGGGCGGAGCGTCGATCACCCCTTCGGCGATCGCGCGGGGCAGCTCGCTGCCCGCGACGGGCTCGGTGGTGATGACCACCTCGCCCGCCTCGAGCCGCGCTCTCACGTCATCGGCCCCCAACACGAGCCAGAGCGTGAGAGCGACCTTCAGCGCTTCCACTCGTACGAGAACTGCTCGGTCGAGCGGAAGAAGTAGGCCGTCTCGACCTTCGCGTTCTCGAGCGAATCGCTGCCGTGCACGGTGTTGGCGTCGATGCTCTTGGCGAAGTCGGCGCGCAGGGTGCCCGGGGCCGCCTTCTTCGGGTCGGTCGCGCCCATCAGGTCGCGGTTCTTCTGCACGGCGCCCTCACCCTCGAGGATCATGACCACCACCGGGCCCGAGGTCATGAACGCGCAGAGATCTTTGAAGAAGGGGCGCTCTTTGTGCACCGCGTAGAAGCCCTCGGCCTCGTGGCGCGACAGGTGCTGCATGCGAATGGCGACCGGCTTGAGGCCCTTCTCCTCGAAGCGGCCGATGATCTTGCCGATGACGCCCGACGAAACGCCGTCAGGCTTGATGATGGAAAGGGTTCTCTCGATGGCCATGGTGGGCTCCTGTTGAAGGTGGGTTACCGCGCTCTTACCGATGCGCCGCGCGTGTAACTGGAGCCCGCCGTCAGGTCAACGGCGCTTCGGCGGGCCGCGCTTGACCGCGTCTTGGAGCGTGGTGCCGAGCTCGGCGGGAGAAGCGGCCATCACGATGCCGGCAGCCTCCATCGCCTTGATCTTGTCCGACGCGGCGCCCTTGCCGCCCGAGATGATCGCCCCGGCGTGGCCCATGCGCTTGCCCGGGGGCGCCGACTGGCCGGCGATGAAGCCTGCCATCGGCTTGGTGAATTCTTTCGCGACGTACGCGGCGGCCTCTTCTTCGGCGCTGCCGCCGATCTCGCCGATCATGATCACCGCGTCGGTCTCGGAGTCGGCGTTGAACATCTTGAGCACGTCGATGAAGTTGGTGCCGTTCACCGGGTCGCCGCCGATGCCCACCGCGGTCGACTGGCCCAGCCCCAGGTTGGTGAGCTGGAACACCGCCTCGTAGGTGAGCGTGCCGCTGCGCGAGACCACGCCGATGCGGCCGGGCTTGTGAATGTGCCCGGGCATGATGCCGATCTTGCACTTGCCACCCGGGGTGATGACGCCGGGGCAGTTGGGGCCGAGCAGCCGGGTCGAGGTCGAGGTGATGTAGCGCTTGGCCTTCACCATGTCGGCGACCGGAATGCCCTCGGTGATGCAGATGACGAGCGGAAGCTTCGCGTCGGCCGCTTCCATCAGCGAGTCGGCCGCGAACGGCGGCGGCACGAACACCACGCTGGCGGTGGCGCCGGTGGCCTTCACGGCCTGCTCGACCGTGTCGAAGATCGGCACCTTGCCCTCGAACTTCTGGCCGCCCTTGCCCGGCGTGACGCCGCCCACCACCTGGGTGCCGTACTCGAGCATCTGCTTGGCGTGAAACGAGCCCGCCGAACCGGTGATGCCCTGCACCAACACCTTCGTGTTGCCGTCGACCATGATGCTCATCGGTGTTCCTCCACGTAGTTCATGTGAACGGGTTGCAGCGCGAGGCCGACATCGCCGCTGAACGTCCAGCTGCGCTTGCCTCCGCATCCGCTGCCGCAGTCGCGGCTGGCGGTGTACTCGAACTCGACGTTGGCGGTGGGAAAGCCGCCCTTGTTGACGCGCACGTACAGGTCGCCGGGGCCCGCATCGGGCTGGTGAAACGACAGCGTCGCCTCGGGAGCGCCCGAGCCCTCGGGAAAGCCTTTCAGGTTCTTCACCGAGAAAGTGGCCTCGGCGATGCCGTGCCCTGCCAGCTTGGCGGTGATGAGCTGATCGTCTTCTCGCACCCAATCGATGGTGCCGCCGTCGGTGACCGCGATCGCGCTCTGCACCGTGGTCAGCGCCGCGTCACTGGGCAGCGGGAAGGTGACCGAAGTGCTGGCGCCCTCTTCGGCGCTGAATTTGATGCGGTAGACGATCGAGGCTTCGTCTTTGGCCTGCGCGCCCGAGCCGCACGACGCCAGCACGAGGGTGAGCGCGCAGAACGCGCCAGTGGCGGCGCTCGGTGCGCTGACACAGCCGTTCACGTTCACGTTCACGTTCACGTTCACGCCCGGGTACGGCGGCCTTTGGCTACTTGATCGCCGCGACGGCTTTTTCAGCGGCCTGGCGCAGGTTGTCGGCGGGGGTGATCTTGAGACCCGAGTTGCGCAAGATCTTTGCCCTTCTCGACGTTGGTGCCTTCGAGGCGCACCACCAGGGGCATCTCGAGCTTCACCTCTTTGGCCGCCGCGATGATGCCCTCGGCGATCACGTCGCACTTCATGATGCCGCCGAAGATGTTCACCAGCACCGCCTTCACCTGCGGGTCGGCGAGAATCAGCTTGAACGCCGCGGTGACCTTCTCTTTCGAGGCGCCGCCGCCCACGTCGAGGAAGTTGGCCGGCTTGCCGCCGACGAGCTTGATGGTGTCCATCGTCGACATCGCCAGGCCGGCGCCGTTCACCATGCAGCCAATGTTGCCGTCGAGCGAGATGTAGGCGAGGTCGTGCTCGTGGGCCTGCGCCTCGCGCGGGTCTTCTTCGTCTTTGTCGCGCAGGGCCGCGAGGTCGGGGTGGCGGAACATCGCGTTGTCGTCGAAGTTCACCTTCGCATCGAGCGCGATGACGCCGCCGTCTTTCAAGATCACCAGCGGGTTGATCTCGGCGAGCGAGGCGTCGGTGTCGACGTACGCCTGGTAGAGGCCGCGGCAGAACGCGACGAACTTGCCCACCGTGTCGCCCGACAGGCCGAGCGCGTAGGCCATCTTGCGGCCCTGGAAGTCGCGGAACCCGACCGCCGGGTCGACCGCTTCGCGAATGATCTTCTCGGGGTGCTTCTCGGCGACCTCTTCGATGTCCACGCCGCCTTCGGTCGAGGCCATGAAGGTGACCCGCGAGGTGGCGCGATCGAGGGTGATGCCGAGGTACATCTCTTTGCCGATGTCGAGACCCTCTTCGATGTAGAGGATGCGCACCTTCTGGCCCTCGGGCCCGGTCTGGTGCGTCTTGAGCTGCATGCCCAGCATCTTGCTGGCGAGGTCTTTCGCCTCGGCCGGGCTCTTGGCGATCTTCACGCCGCCGCCCTTGCCGCGGCCGCCGGCGTGGATCTGCGCCTTCACCACCGTCACCGGGGTGCCGAGATCTTTCGCCGCGCGATAGGCCTCATCGGGGCTGCGCGCCACGAAGCCGCGCGGAACGGGGACACCGTACTTCCGGAAGATTTCCTTGCCCTGAAACTCGTGGATCTTCATCGCGGCGCGCGGTTTACCCGATGCGCCCCGCGCTGTCTTCAACCTTGCGGCAGCCGCTCGCCGCTCATGCTCGCCATTACGGCGCCTGAAGCGCGGGGGTGAACACAGTCGTTGGCGCGCGCAGAGTTGCGTGTATGGTGCGCGCCAACTTTTTGGAGGGTTTTGATGCCTGAAGCAGTTCAGCGGGCCGCTTGGGGTCAGACGCGGCGGCAGGACACCTGGTGGGTCGAGCCGCTCATCGCGTTCATCGTCTTCACCTCGTTCATCGTCTACGCGACGTACCGCGCGTTCGCCGGTGGGCACTACTGGGTGGGCAACTACCTCTCGCCGTTCTTCTCGCCCGAGCTGTGGGGCGCGTCGCCGCACGCCTTCTTCGGCAACGTGCCGTCGTGGCTGCCCGCGTGGCTGCCGTACAGCCCGGCGCTGCTGATTCTGCCCTTCCCCGGCGGCTTTCGGCTCACCTGCTATTACTACCGCGGCGCCTATTACAAATCGCACTGGGCCGACCCGCCGTCGTGCGCCGTCGGTGAGCCGCGCGGCTCGTACCGCGGCGAGAACTCGTTTCCCCTCATCGTGATGAACCTGCACCGCTACTTTCTGTACGCGGCGCTGATCTTCCTCATCTTCCTCTCGCACGACGCGTGGAAGTCGATGTGGTTTCTGGGCAACGACGGCCACGAGCACTTCGGCGTGGGCATCGGCACGATCATTCTCACCGCGAACGTGGTGCTGCTGGCGGGCTACACGTTCGGCTGCCACTCGCTGCGGCACCTCACCGGCGGGCTGTTCGACGTGCTGTCGAACAAGCCGCTGCGCAAGAAGGCGTACGAGTGCGTGAGCTGGTGCAACAAGAACCACATGCGCTGGGCGTGGTTCAGCCTGTTCGGCGTGGTGACGTCTGACGTGTTCATCAACCTGCTGTCGCGGGGCATCATTTCCGACGTGAGGTTCATCTAGCCATGGCCGAGTTTCAGACCCACGAACACGACGTGATCGTCATCGGAGCCGGCGGCGCCGGCCTGCGCGCGGCGATCGAAGCGTCGTCTGCCGGCGTCAGCGTCGGCTTGATCTGCAAGTCGCTGCTGGGCAAGGCCCACACGGTGATGGCCGAAGGCGGCATGGCCGCGGCGATGGCCAACGTCGACGACCGCGACAGCTGGAAGGTGCACTTCGCAGACACCATGCGCGGCGGGCAGTACCTCAACAACTGGCGCATGGCCGAGCTGCACGCGCAGCAGGCGCCCGATCGGGTCAGAGAGCTCGAGGCCTGGGGCGCGGTGTTCGACCGCACCAAGGACGGGAAGATCTTGCAGCGCAACTTCGGCGGCCACCGCTACCCGCGGCTGGCGCACGTCGGAGATCGCACCGGCCTCGAAATGATCCGCACCCTGCAGGATCACGGCATTCACCAGGGCATCACCGTGTACATGGAGCACACGGTCGCGGGGCTGCTCAAAGACGGCAACCGCGTCAGCGGCGCCATCGGCTACGACCGCGAGAAGGGCGTGCTGCGGGTGTTCCGCGCCAAGGCGGTGGTGCTGGCGACGGGCGGCGTGGGTCGCGCGTTCAAGATCACGTCGAACAGCTGGGAGTACACCGGCGACGGCCACTCGCTGGCGTACGAAGCGGGCGCCGACCTGGTGGACATGGAGTTCGTGCAGTTTCACCCCACCGGCATGGTGTGGCCGCCGAGCGTGCGCGGCATTCTGGTGACCGAGGGCGTGCGAGGCGAAGGCGGCGTGCTGCGCAACAAAGACGGCAAGCGCTTCATGTTCGACGACATTCCCGACAACTACAAACCGCAGACGGCGGACAACCCGGAAGAGGGCTGGCGCTACACCCAGGGCGACAAGTCGGCGCGCCGCCCGCCCGAGCTGCTCACCCGCGACCACGTCGCGCGCTGCATCAACCGCGAGGTGAAGGCGGGCCGCGGGTCACCGCACGGCGGGGTGTTCCTCGACATCGCGTGGATCAAAGAGAAGATCTCGAACGCGCCGGAGCACATCAAGAAGCTCCCCTCGATGTACCACCAGTTCAAGCAGCTGGCGGACCTCGACATCACCACCACCCCGATGGAGGTCGGCCCGACCACGCACTACATCATGGGCGGCGTGAAGGTCGACGGCGAGACGCAGATGTCGACGGTGCCGGGCCTGTTCGCGGCGGGCGAGGTGGCGGGCGGTCTGCACGGCGCCAACCGCCTGGGCGGCAACTCGCTGAGCGACCTGTTGGTGTTCGGCAAGCTCGCGGGTGAGCACGCAGCGAAGTACGCGAAGGCGAACGGCGCGGGCCAGGTGCATCAGGACCAGGTCGACGCGGCGGCCAAGGCGCTGCTGGCTCCGTTCGAGCGCGGCGCGAACGCCGAGAGCCCGTACAAGGTGCAGTACGACCTGCAAGACAACATGCAGGCGCTGGTCGGCATCGTGCGCAAAGAAGACGAGATGCTGAAGGCGCTCGACGTGATCGAGGGCCTGAAGAAGCGCGCGGGCACGGTGGGGGTGGCGGGCAACCGCGAGTACAACCCGGGCTGGCACACCGCGTTCGACCTGGGCAACCTGCTCACCTGCGCCGAGGCGATCGCGAGAGCGGCGGTGGCGCGCAAGGAGTCGCGCGGGGGCCACTTCCGTGAAGACTTCCCCAACAAAGACGAGAAGGGCTTCGGCACCTTCAACCACGTCATTCGCAAGGGGCCCGACGGGAAGATGCAGCTGGTTCAGGTACCGCTGACTCCGATGCCGCAGCACCTCAAAGACGCGATCGAACAGGAGAAGAAGTAATGAGCAAGGCGACCTTCAGCGTCTGGCGCGGCGACAAGAGCGGCGGCAAGCTCGTCGACTACACCACCGAGGTGAGCGAGGGCATGGTGGTGCTCGACGCCGTTCACCAGATTCAGGCCGAGTCGGCGAACGACATGGCGGTGCGGTGGAACTGCAAGGCGGGCAAGTGCGGCAGCTGCTCGGCCGAGATCAACGGCATGCCCAAGCTGATGTGCATGACCCGGCTGAACACGTTGGATCTGTCGAAGCCGGTCACCATCGAGCCGATGCGCGCCTTTCCCTCGATTCGCGACCTGGTCACCGACGTGTCGTGGAACTTCAGGGTGAAGAAGACGATCAAGAAGTTCAAGCCGCGCAAGCCCGACGCGCCCGACGGCACCTGGCGGGTGCAGAACGAAGACATCGAGCGCCCGCAAGAGATGCGCAAGTGCATCGAGTGCTTCCTCTGCCAGGACGTCTGCCACGTGCTGCGAGATCACCAGAAGCACGAGGAGTTCATCGGCCCGCGCTTCCTGGTCTACACCGCGGCGCTCGAGATGAACCCCATCGACGACGACGACCGCGTCGATGACCTCAAGTTCAAGCACAACATCGGGTTCTGCAACATCACCAAGTGCTGCACCAAGGTGTGCCCCGAGCACATCACCATCACCGACAACGCGATCATCCCGCTCAAAGAGCGCGTGGTCGATCGGCACTACGACCCGCTCAAGAAGCTGCTCAAGGTGTTCGGGCCGAAGTGAAGCGCGCGCTCGCGGCGGCGGTGGGGCCGGCCTCGCGTCTGCCCGCCGCCGGTCGCTGAGCCGCACCGCTGTCGCCGTCGCAGGGCGACGGCCGCAAGAGGCGCTGGGCCCTTGAGCCAGAATTGGGCTATGCAGCGCGGCCTATGCGCATCGTCGTCACCGGCTCGTTGGCCTTCGACTACATCATGAACTTTCCGGGGCACTTCAAGGAGCACATCCTCCCCGAGAAGGTGCACATGCTCACGGTGAGCTTCCTCGTCGACTCGATGAAGAAGCTGCGCGGCGGCACCGCCGGCAACATCGCGTTCAACCTGGCGCTGCTGGGCGAGAAGCCGGTGCTGGTGGCGTCGGCGGGTTCGGACTTCGAGGAGTACAAGCGCGCGGTCGAGCCGCTGGGCGTCGACTGCAGCTCGATCAAGCTGGTGCAAGACGAGTTCACCGCGTCGTGCTTCATCAACACCGACCAGTCGAACAACCAGATCGTGGCGTTCTACCCGGGCGCGGCGAACCACTCGCGCGAGCTGTCGCTCGAGACGCTGAAGCTGAGCAAAGAAGACTGGGCGATCATCTCGCCGACCGACCCGGTGTCGATGGCGCGCCACACGCAAGACTGCAAGCGGCTGGGCGTGAAGTACATCTTCGACCCGGGCAAGCAGACGCCGCGGCTCGACAAGTCGCAGATTCTGGCCGGCCTCGACGGCTGCTCGCTGCTGGTGGGCAACGACTACGAGTTCGGCATGATGGCGAAGGCGATCGGCTGGAGCGAAGAGAAGCTGATCGGCGCGGCGCCCATCACCGTGGTGACCCGCGGCGAAGCCGGCTCGTGGATCTACGACAACGCCGGCTCGAAGAAGAAGCTCGAGATTCCCGTCGCGAAGCCGAAGGCGGCGGTCGACCCGACCGGCTGCGGCGACGCGTACATCTCGGGCTTCTCGGCCGCGCTGGCGCACGGCTTCCCGCTCGAGCTGTGCGGCCGGGTGGCGGCGCTGATCGCGACCTACTGCCTCGAGATGAAGGGCTGCCAGGAGCACCGCTTCAAGCGCGGCGAGTTCTTGCAGCGCTACACCCAGACGTTCGGGGCGGCGCCGCAGCTCGACGCCTGGGCGAAGTAGCTCGAAGAGCCCCTCTCCCCTCGCGGGAGAGGGACGGGGTGAGGGGGCGAAACCACTTCATCGAAGCGAGCGCCGCCACAGCCACAACAAAGCCGCAAGCCAGAGCAACGCGGCCGGCCCGCCAGAGCACCCGCAGCTCTGGGCCGAAGTCCCGATCGAGGTGGCCTCTTCGAGCGACACGACCTCATCGCGAATCTTCGCCACCCCGCTGGGCGAAGGCCGCGCGAACATGGGCGAGCGCGCGAGATAGGTGACGGTGCGCTGCTGCCGGCCGGCGATCTCGAACGGCCCGACGCTGAACGTCGAACCGTCACTCGAGACCGAAGCCGCGACCGGAGCGCCATCGAGCCGCGCGCTGGCGGCGATGGGCCTCAAGCCGTCGAGCGACTCGTCGAGCGTCAGCGCCGAAGCGCCGCAGGCCTCGGTGTCGGTGACCGTGACCGTGACGGTGTGGAGATCATCGGCCCCCGCCGTCAGCGGCCCCATGGCGTGGATCAACGCGACGAACCGGTGGTGCAGGCGCACCGAGAACTCGGCGCTGGCCTGGTTCGTCGGTCCTGCGTTGGCGGTCACCCGCCAGCCGAGGGTCTGGCCGATGAGCGCGTCGAAGCCCGCGTCGCCGGAAGAGAGCGCGAGCGCGCTGCCCTGCCCTTCTCGCGCCACGACGGGCCCGGTGAGCTGCTCCCACTGGTAGCTCTGGGCGGTGCAAGAGCCCGCCGGCACCGAGACGGCGATGGTCGAGTCGAGGCCGCGCTCGCAGCTCACGTCGAGATCCCAATCGGGGGCCGTCACGCCGGCGTCGCTGGGCCGCAGGGTGATGCTGGCGACGTCGGTGAGACCGTTCGGGTAGAGCGTGCCGGTGACGAGGTAGGTGCCGCCGTCGCAGCTGCCGGGAATCGAGGCGTCCCAGTCGGGCGCAAGGAAGACGTCTTGGCGTGGAGTGCTGACCGCGACGGTGCCGCTCGAATCGCGAATGACGACATCGGCGGTGTAGCCGGCGCCGGTGAGGCACCCGGTGCCGTTGACGGAGAAGTGCCCGGCCGCGGTGCCGCGCCCGTCGGACTGAAAGCCCATCGAGAAGCCGCCGTCGGTCAGGCTGGGAGGCAGCGGGACGATCGCGACGTCGAGGGTGGCGGGGCCCGAAACCTGGTTGCCCACCGCGTAGCCGACCTCGGCGTGGACGCTGCCGCGCGCGCACGAGTCGGTAGAAAAGAGGTCGAGGCCCGCATCACCGGCGAGCCAGCTGACGCCCGGGGCGCCGCCGTCGATCGACCAGCGCACCTCGAGCGGAGCGTTCGAGCAGGCGTGGCGGGTTCCAATGAGCGGGTACGACGCGTCGAAGCCGGCAGTCTGGGTGGCCAGCGAGTTCGACAGCTGGGGCGGGTTCGGGAAGCCCCAGGGCGCGACGTGCACGGTCACCGAGGCGGGAACCGAGGCGTCGGGCGTGCCGAGGGCGCGCAGCTCGAGCACCGTGTCGCCTCCGTCGGGAGCGCAGAGCGAGCTCGGCGGAGTGAAGAGGCCGGTCTGATCGACGGAGCCGGGGCCCGAGGCGAGCGAGAGCAGCAGCCCGGTCTCCTGGCAGCCGGCGTCGGCGGTGGCGAGATCGAAGCGCAGCGGCGAGCCGCCCGCCTGCGTGGCGGTGCCCATGGTGGGCGTGAGCGAGGGGGTGTTCGGCACGCCCTGCGAGACGACCACGGTGGTGGTGAGCCGGGTGTCGTGGGCGCTCCAACCGTCGGAGACGGTCGCGGCGAGCTGCTGCGTGCCGCACCGGTTCGCAACCACCGAGACCATGCGGCCGTCTCCGCCGTCGGCGCCGGGTGAGACGGCCAGCACGCCCGCGTCGAGCTCCCACGAGAAGAAGAGCGGGTCATCGTCGACGTCGATCGCGTTGGCGGCGACGGTGAACGGCACGCCGACCTGCTGTGCGCCCACGCCGGGAATCGAGCCCACCGGCTTCTGGTCGTTCCAGTACACCCACGCGTTCGGCGTCGTCGCGCTGAACGAGATGGCGGCGCAGAAGCGCGGGCCCAGGCAGCTCACCGAGCTCAAGCTCTGGGTGCCCGGAGGGAGTGACCTCGTCACCCACAGCTCGCCCGGGTTGGAGGGGTTCGGCACCGGGCTGAACAGAGCGCCGGTGGTCGAGAGCGCCATGCCGAAGCCCGTGCCGGCAGCCGAGCCCCCCTCTTCGCTGAAGGTGACGGCGGAGATCTGCGGCGTGCCCGGCACGCGGGCAGAGACCACCGGCGAGCCGCCGTCGGGCAGCACCGCTCCGGCGACGTTGATGGGCGAGGTGCCGGCCGCTCTCTCGCTGAACACCAGGCCCAGGCCACCATCGAGGCGGGTGAAGAGCTGCGCTTCGGTCGCCCCGGGGGCCGACTTCACCGCCAGCGCCGCCGTGCTGCCGTTGAGCAGCATCACCTGCTGGGTACCAAACAGCTCCATCAACCCGTAGCTCGTGCCGAGATGGTCGAGCATCGACAGGTTGCCGGTGTTGGTCGACGACACCACCAAGAACGCATTGAACGGGGAGCTGGCGTTGGGCGCCCAGTAGTAGAACGTGCCGGTTCCGGGCGTACCGCGAATGCCCACGTAGCCGCTCTGGGTACGGCGCATGCGCGACACGATCGGCGTGCCGGGGAGCGCGCCGGTCTGGCACCCGACGAAGCTGCCCGCGACCACGCCGAGCAGGCAGCCCGCGTCGGCCTGGTACACCGCGGTCTGGGGCCCCGCGGCCAACGTCGGAGAGGCCACGTCGGCGCACGCCCCGGCGTCGCTGGGGCAGATCTTCAGCCGCACCTCGCCCAGGCTGCTGACCAGAATGAAGCCCGCGTCTTCGATGCTCACGTCGCGCGGCGCGCCCGCCACGCTCACCTGCACCCAATTCGCAGCCGCGGTCGCCGCGCCGAGCAACACCACCGCAGCAGCAATGCGCGCGCTCATCAGTAGGCGACCTCGGCGCGCAGGTAGACGCGGCCCTGGTTGGTGCTCGGGTCCATCACGCTGGCCCGATAGCCGAGCATCGTATAGCCGCCGGCGATGAGCAGCCCGCTGTAGCGGTAGCCCACCTCTCCCCGCAAGGTGGTCAAGCCCTCGCCGTCGGGGTCGGCGCTGCGGCGACCCACCTCGGCGGCGACCTCGAGCCCGCCCACGATGCGCACCGCGGGCCGCAGCGAGGCGACCAGCTGGACGTCGAGGGGCGCTCCGTCGACCTGGTAGAGCTGCAGGTGCACGCCGCCCGAGACGGTGAGCCGCGAGAACAGCGTCACCGAGGGCAGCAGCGAGGCGAGGTGCCGCGTCGCCTCGGGGCCGCCGCCGCGCGAGGTCGGCAGCAGCTCGCGGCGCACCGAGTAGCGCGCCACCAGCATGCCGAGCTCGAAGCGCCAGGCGAGCGCGGCGACGCCCTCGAACAGCCGCGCCTGCATCGAGCCCGCCTGTCGGGTGTGCGAGTAGAGCGCCGAGAGCGTTCCGCGCAGCCGCTCGGTGAAGCTGAGCTCAGCGCCGCCCCACCCCAGCACCTGCAGCAGGTCTCCGGTGGCGCCGCCGCGCTCGGAGCGCACCTCGGCGCGCAGCCACGCCCGCGCGCGCTGCGAGACCCAGCTCAGCCCCGCACCGCCCGCGTCGCGCTCGCGCGTGGCGAGCAGGTCGGCGGGCAGCCGCAGGCCGCGCTCGTACCGCGCCGAGAGGCTGAGGCCCTCGGTGACGCGCTGGCTCAAGCCCACCGCGCGCCCCAGCCGGAGCCCGGTGAGATCATGCGCGGCCACGTCTTCGACGAACACCGCGGTGCCGGGCTCGACCTCGCGCCGCACGCCGGTGGCGAAGCGCTGCTCTCCGAGGGCCGGAGCGTCGACGTCGAGCGAGTGACCGCCGTACCAGACCTCGTCGCCGCGCTGCACCAGCACGTTGCCCCACAGCTGCGGCCCCAGCGCAGGGCCCCAGCCGCCGCGCACCGCGAACGTGATTGCGTCGCTGGGCTTCAGGTCGACTCCGGCCGAGGCGAAGGTGTCGTCGAAGGTGCCCGGCCCGCTGCCGTGAGCGAGCACCCGCTGCCGGTGGGCCAGCCGCAGCGTCAGCCATGGGGCGACCTGGTAGCGGCCCGCGAGAGCGATGGAGACGCGCCCCCCTTCGGCCGCCTCGAAGTCGCGGTACATCGCGTCGCGCGCCTCGAGCCGAACGCCCCAGGTGGGGCGCTCCCAGCCGACGAAGCCGCCGGCGATGCGCTGCTCCGACGGCGGCAGGGTGGCGTCGGCGCCGAGGCGGTCGTCGAACACCCCGCCGACCACGAACGAACCGAACGGCTGCTCGACCCGCGCCGAGATCTGCCGAAACGCGACGGGATCGTAGTGCTGCGCGTCGTAGAAGCCGGCCTCGCGCAGGCGAAACGCCACGTCGAAGCTGCCGCGCCCGAACAGCCCCGCCCCGCGCGCGCGCAGGCCGATGGCGTTGGCGTGCGTCGGCCCCGCACTCGCAGACCCGAAGGTGAGGCCGCCGTCGTCCGACCAGCGCAGCGCCGACACGTCGGTGACGTCGAAGCTGCGCGCCAGCTCGGCCGAGAGGAACACGGGGCCCAGCTGCGCGGTGGCCGAGGCGCGCAGCAGCTTGGCCCCGCCCTGCTCGGCGTAGCCGGCGCTCAAGCTCACCGGCCCCAGGCGGCCGGCGGCCTCGGCACCCATCACCCGCGACGCGGCGTCGAGCGAGGGCCGCTCGTAGTCGACCCACAGCACCGGGCGCACCAGCGCCGTCGGAGGAGCGGCCGCGAACGTCGACCCGCCCTCGAACGACCACAAGGGCCGCGCGAGCAGAATGCGCCCCTGCACCGCGTCGATGGAGTAGTCGACGCCGCGGGTGAGGTGCCGCTCGCCGATCGGCAGCCCGGTGACGCCGTCGCGCAGCTCGACGCGCACCGCCTCGCTGCCCTCGATCGCCTGGCTCGACAGGTAGAACAGACTGCCGCCGGTGGCCTCGAAGCGATCGTGCGCGGGCTGGCGCGAGAGCCCACCCACCGGGTCGGCCGCAGGTGGCGCGTAGAAGCCGCGCAGCGACGCCCCGAAGCGGGCGTCGTCGGGCGTGCGGGCCTCGAGGTAGGCCGCGGTCGTGGCGCGGTGAAAACGGCCGATCTCGGCGCCCTCACCGAGCCAGGCGCGGTAGCTGCCGAAGCCCAGGCGCCCCACGCCTTCGCGCGACAGCTCGACCCTCAGCCGCGACTCCGACGCGTTGGGGTACACGCTGGCCGAGTCGTCGGCCCACTGGGGCGGCACGTCGAACACCGACGGCGCGCGCTCGAACAGCTCGACCCGGCGGGGCACGAAGAACGACGCCGCCCCGCCCTGCGGCAGCACGGTGAGATCGCTGTCGCGCAGGTCGAGCTCGGCGGCGAAGTCGAAGCCGAGCAGCCGGCCGCGCACCGCGCCGGCTCCGCGGCCGGCGAGCTTGAAGCCGGTGCCCAGCGCGTACGCGCCCTCGAGGTCGAGCAGCCCCACCGCGGTGATGCCGCTCGGCGGCTCGAGGCTCAGCTCACCGGTGGCGGTGACTCCGGTCGGGCTGACCAGCCGCACCACGAGCGCGCCCGCGCGGGTCTCTCCGAGCGTGAGCGTGGTCTGCCCCGACGAAGGCACGGCGACCTCGACCTCGCCCAGCTTCACCCGCGTCTGCGGCGGCGCCTCGATGGTCACCGAGCGCCCCTTCGCTGCCGAGGCGGCGACGGTGACGGTGCCCAGCGGCTCGAGCTCGCGCGGCACCACCAGCAGCGTGGCGCCGCGCTTCACCACCTCGACGGCCTGGGCGAAGAACCCGGTGCGGTTGCCCTTGCCGCTCACCTGCACGCTGACGTGCTGCTCTCCCGGCTCGAGCGGCACCCAGACCCGGTACACGCCGTCGGCCGAGACCTCGGCCAGAGCGCCCTGCACCGTCACCCGCTCGCCGGCCGCGACCTGGCCGGTGAGGCGCGCTTCGAGCTTGCCGCCCACGATGCGCCCCAGCGGCGCCGCCTTCGCCCGCACCGCGCTGGCGCCCGCGTTGACGAACGGCGCGACGGCGAAGTCTTGCGTCACCAGCGCGCCCATCGGCAGCTCGAGCGTGGCGCCGCGTGGGCTCACCTGCGCATCGCCCGGCAGGGTCAGCCCGTCGAGCTTGACCCGGTGGCGCCCGAGCACGAGCCGCGCGCCGGTGCCCGACTCGGCCTCGGGCGTGCGGCCGCCGAGGTCGGCGAAGTGGTACGCGCCGGTCGAGTCGGTGACCGCCCAGGCGCCGGTCTCGAGCAGCACGCGCACGCCGACCAGCCCCGGCTCGTTCGACTGGCAGCGGCCGTCGCCGTCGAGGTCGCTGCACACCCGGCCGGCGATCGCGCCGCGATCGAGCCGCAGCGCCGAAGGCACTGCCGCCGTCATCGCCGCGACTGCGACCAGCAGCGCGGCGGCCAGGTTCACGGGCGAACCTCGGCCACCGCGAACACCTGCGACTGGGTGTCGACCACCGCCACCGACCCGGGCGCGGTGAGGCCCTGCACCTCGAAGTGATGGCGCCCTGAAGCCACCGAGGTCGGCCCGGCGCGCCCTCCGGTGACCTCGATGTCGACCGGGCGCCCCTCGAGCAGGGCGCCGTCGCTCGACTCGACCCACCAGGTGACCGCGCGCCCCTTCACCTCGACCCGCACCACCACCGGCACCTTCGGGGCGAGCGTGACCTTCAGGCTCGCCGGCGCCGAGCCGGGGCGGCTCGACCGTGGGAAGACGAGCTTCGCGCCGTCGCGAATGTGCAGGTCGGCGGTCAGCCCCGGCCAGGCGCGGTGGCGCAACGAGAGGTCGGTGTCGCTGACCGGCCCGAGCTCGACCACGCCCTCGGCGTCGGTGGTGACGTCGCGCGGGCCCACCTTGAGCGGCTGGGCCGGCACGGGGAGCCCGGCGAGATCGGTCACCGCGGCGAGCAGCCGGGTGCCCTCGACCCAGCACGCGATGCGCGCCGGCTCAAAGCCGACCGGCCCCCACGCCCGCACCGCCAGCGCGCTCGGCCCGGTCGCCGCCTCATCGGGCACGCGCCAGCGCGCGGTGAGCTTGCCGCCGCCGAGATCTTTCACCTCTTCGAGCGCCCCGACGTCGGACACCAGCGCCAGCCGGGCCCCGGTGCGCGGGCGATCGAGCGCGTCTTTGACCGTCGCCTGCAGCGGCACCGAGCCGCCCAGGTGCACGAAGGGCTCGGGGGTGGTGACCACCGCCGACGCGGCCGGGCCCTGCACCAGGGTGAGCTGCAGCCCTTCGTGCGCCGAGACTGCTCCCTGCCGCCAGCTGGCCGAGAGCTCTTCGCGGCCCGAGCCCAGCTCGGCGGGTGCGACGTAGGTGAACTCGACCACCCCGTTGTCGAGCGCGCGCGGCGCTGATGCCCTGCCCCGCTGCGCGGCGAGCGCCACCTTCGCGCCGGTGGCGATCTTGCCGTAGACGTCGCTGGTGGCGCAAAGCACCCGGGCGCGCGACTGCCCGTCGGCGGGCAGCTGGGTGGGGTTCACCACGCAGGCCAGCTGATCGGTGGGCGGCAGCGCGAGGTCGATGGGGTTCGAGCGCTTGTTGCCCAGCCGATCGACCGCGGTGCCGCTGGCCATGCCGTAGCCGGGAGGCACCACGATGGGGATCTTGAAGCGGCCGTCGGGGCCGGTGCGCACCGGCCCGAACGGCGTGCCGGCGATGTTGAGCGTGAGGTCGGCGTTCGCTTCGGTCTTGCCGGGCAGCTCGACGGCGGCGGCGAGCGGCACGCGCAGCGCTCCGAAGGCGCCGTGCACCGACTGCGGGTGGGGCCAGGCCGAGAACGCCACCACCACGGCCACCTCGGGGAAGCGGGTGGTCGGCAGCACGTAGCGCGCGCGGTAGACCGCCGGCGCGACCTTCTCGAGGTTCTCGATGGTGCCCACGTTGGCGCGGAGCACCGGCGGGGCCGATTCGGGGTCGGGCTGGCCGTCGGCGTTGCGCAGCTCGATGGTGAGCTCGGCCGAGGTGTCGCGGTTCTTCACCGGCGCGGCGGGCTCGAGCTTGAGCGCGACCCTCGCTCCGGGCGGGCCGACCGAGAAGGTACGGGCGGCGCTGGCGCGGGCGGTGGTCGCCTTGAGGGTGACCTTGCGATCTCCGTTCGGGGTGATGGTGAAGAGGCGTGCCAGGCCGTCGGCGCGGCCCGCCCCGGCAGCGGCGCCCTGAACCTCGAGCTGCACCGAGCGGGCGTCGAGGCTCTTGCCTTGATCGTCGATGAGCCGTACCGCGATCTCGAAGCCATCGGGCGAGACGGTCGACTCGGGCCCCAACAGCTCGAGCGTGTCGGCCCGAGCGGCGAGCGGGAGCAGCGTGGCGACCAACGCATAAGTCAGGCGGCTCACGGCAGGGCGGGAAGTTACCACCCCGCCCCGAGCGCACCGGGCGAGAAAAAAAACACGGCGCGCCACCTCGACGAGAGATGGCGCGCCGGGGGGGGACCGGGCGGCGTAAGGCGAGGGCTACTTCTTCTTGCGCGAGGCGGCGGGGACGAGGCGGCGGTTCAACAGCGCGAGGGCGATGACCGCGAAGATCATCGGAGCCAGGCCGCCGGCGACCGAGCACCCGGTCTGCGCGCTGTCTTGAGGGGCGGCGTCGAGGTGGTGGCTCGACGACCCGTGATCATCGTCGTCGTCGTCGTGGTTGCCGCTGCTGTTGCCGCCATGGTGGTTGTGGCTGTGGCCCGAGCCGTGGCCCGAGTGGTGGCTGTGGTGGTTGCCGCAGGGGTGCGAGGGCGGCGGGGGGGTGTTCGGGCAGTGGGGCGGGCAGTCGTGGTGATCGTTGTGGTGGTGGCCGCCCGGGCAGGTGTGGAACCAGTGGTGGTTGCCGCAGTGGCTGTGATCGCCGTGGTGGTGGGGGTGATTGCAGTTGTGGGGCGGGCACGGGTCGCTGCCGCCACCGGTGCCGCCGCCGTGGCCCGCGCCTCCGCCGGTGCCGCCAGCACCACCACCCGCGCCGCCAGCACCACCGCCACCGGCGCCGCCACCCGCGCCACCGCCGTTGTGGGGCAGCGAGAAGGTACGCGCGTAGATGTTGTGCATGTTCGGCACCGCGTCGTCGTCGGCCTCCCAGACCACCCGAACGTCGCCGTTGCTGAGCACGCTGACGTCGTTGAGGGTCTCGTTGACCGCGAGGGTGTTGGTCACCTGGTACACGGTGTTGCTGGAGATGACGTAGACGTAGAGGTCGGTGTTGGCCGCCGCGGTGCTCTCGAACGCCACCACGCCCTGGCTGATGCTGGGGTTGGCCTGGGCGCCGGCGAGCTGCAGCTGGGTCTCGGCGCCGCCGGTGAGGGGCGCGAAGAAGATGTCGCGCCCGCCGACGGTGCCCGCGCGGGTCGAGTCCCACGCGATGGTGGTGCCGTCGGTGTCGGGGTTGAAGTCGCTGCCCGACACGGTGGAGAACGACTCGGCGCCCGACCAGCCCGGCCCGGTCATGATCGACTTGAGCACGTCGCAGGTGAAGGCGAGGTCGCAGCGCTCCCAGACGATGGCGTGGCCGTCGGGCGCGACCTGCGGCTTCTGGTCGAGATCGGAGGGCGAGTTGCTCAAGTTGGTGAGGGGCGCCGCGGGCATCGAGAGCCGGCCGACCATGATGTCGCCGCCGCCGGGGGTGTTCTGGTCTTGAAAGACGACGGTGTCGCCGCCGATGGCGGTGCCGGCGGGCTGCTCACCGGTGCCGGGCGAGATGGCGGTGGTGAGCAGCGTGCTCACGTCGAAGACCATGCACTGACCGACGCCGCTCTGGGTGCGCACGAACGCGATGTGCTGGCCCTCGAGATCGGACAGCGAGTCGGTGGCCCCGGGCGCCGAGGGGACCGTCTGGGTCCAGCTCGAGAGAAAGTCGTAGTAGCGGATCAGGCCCCCGGCCTCGAGGTCGGTGTACGCGGCCAGATCTCCGCTGACGTGGGGGTCGACCTGATCTCCGGCGCTGCCGTCGATGGTGACCGAGGCGCCTCCGGCGAGCCCGCCGTTCACCGGCGTCACCGCGAAAGCCACGGCAGGAACCCAAATCGCGACTGCGACAGCGAAAGCCCTCATCGCGCCACCCAGTCCTTCAGGGCCACTCAAGGCCCAAAAACGACAAGTCCCAAGCTCCTGAACGAAAGGAACCTGGGATCTGGGGCGATGGACTTCCGCCTTCCCACGGCAGTCACGGCCGGCCGAACGTCAGGCCCCGCGGCTTTGCGCACCAGAGGTTTCCCTCTGGATTGCCCTTGTACAGGACGGCGAAAATGATACGGAGCCGCTCCGAGAGCCGCAAGTTCCACCCCTTGCGACAACCTCTCACCTTGAAGGCAGAAAACACTCAGTCGTGCGTCGTGCGAAGTGCGGCCAGGTAGCTCATCTGGTTAGAGCGGCGGTCTCATAATCCGCAGGTAGGTGGTTCGAGTCCACCCCTGGCCATCAACAGCCCCGCGGGGTTGCAGTTCTCCCCGGGGGCGACAACCTCGCCGACTGTGCAGCGATGGGTGTGCGGCGTTCACCGCGGCGCGCGCTGATGCGCTCGCGGTGCGAGATAAGAACATTTCAGCTTTGATCGTGTGGCCGGCGTGACGAGCGCCCGCTCGGGGCCGCTCACTCGAGGGTGTCGAGGTACTGCTTGAGCGCCGACTCGAGCGGCGACTCGAACTGCTGGGTGATCGGAGGGTGCGGCACCGCGCGCAAGGGGCGCAGGCGCAGGTCGCGAATCGAGAGCTGCGCGGCGTTGGCCACCAGCCGCGAGCCCGAGAGGTTGCGCGTCTCGCGACGGCTCACCGCTTGTCTCCGAGCACGGTGGCGTACTTGTTGAGCAGATCTTCGACGGCCTCACGCAGGTACTCGCTCTGCGCGACGCGGGTCTTGCGCGACAGCTCACGCAGCGCCTCGACCTGCTCTTCGCTCACCAGCACGTGGGTGCTGACGACTTCTTTGCCGCTGCTGCCGTCTGCCTCGAGCGGAGCGCTGGGGTTCTGCGCCGCGGGCACCGCGTTCATGTCCTGCATGTTCCCTCCGGGAAAAATGTTCGAGCTACAGGCCGCTACCTGCCTGTGCGCCGCATTGTGAGGCCGGAGGTTCGGCGGTCAATTTTCCCGACGGTGCAGTCTCGGCAATGCCCCGTGCGCCGCGCGAACGGACTCTGTCGAACAAGCTGCGGGCCCCCTTCGACTTCGGCTTCGCCTTCGCTCAGGGTGTGCTTCTAGAGCGCGATCAAGAGCCGCAGCCGGAGCAGGCCCACCGGGCCCATCGGCGTGCCGCCCACCTGCACCAGCGCGTCGCCGGGCAACAGCAGGCCGCCCTCGAGGGTGCCGGTGATGGCGAGCAGGCGGTGCGGCCTCCACCGGGCCTGCAGGCCGAGGTCGAGCTCGGTGCCGAGGTAGCCGCCGGGCGACGCGCCGAGGTAGTTGGTGGGCGTGCCGCCCTTCACCGCGGTGCTGTACGGGTCGGTGAGCCGGGCGGTGGAGAACGCCACCAGCGGGCCGCCGTAGAGATCGAGCCACTCGGTGAAGCCGACGCGCAGCCGGGGGAAGAGGTACCAGGCGTTGTAGACGGCGCCGGCGGTGGGAACCAGGTTGACGCCATCGGGCGGCCGGCCCGTCACCTGCGGGTCGGCGGCGCGAAAGCCGGCGCGCGCCGACTGGTAGCCGAGCACCTGATCGAAGAGCACCAGGCCGGCCTTGTAGTCGCGATCGAAGCGAAACCCCTCGAGCCGATCGTCGTAGGGGTTCTGGTCTCCCGAGGCGTAGCCCCAGTCGAGCAGCACCGACAGCGAGCGCACCCGCCAGGTGGCCTTGGCGGCCGCGCCGAACTGGCGCACCTGGGCCACGGGCGCGACGTCGCTGCGGGTCTGGGTGGTGGTGCCGACCACGCCGGCGGCCTCGAAGCCGAGCGCGAGCGAGCGCTCGTCGTCGCGCACCCACCGCCACTGCGCGGCGAAGTCGAGCACCAGCACGTCGGTGGCCTGCCCGCCGTCGGTGACGCCGAAGGCGCGCTGCCGGCGGTACACCGCGTAGAGGCCGGCGTAGCGCTGGTCGTCGACCTTGAAGCGCGCCGCGAGCACGCCCTGGAAGGCGCGATCGCCCTGGCCGAAGTCTGCGGTGTTGTCTTTCCACACCAGGTCGGCGGCGCCGAAGATTTCGACCGCGCGCCAGTTGCCGCCCAGCGAATGAAACGGCCGGCCGCCGAGCATGGCGCGGTAGACCAGGGTGCCGAAGTGGGCCTGGCCGAAGTCTCCGGGCTGCGCGTCGCCGGCGCCCGAGTTGGCGATCAGGCCCAGGCCCCAGTGCGAGGTCTGCTGACCGAAGCGGAAGAGGCCGGTCTTCCACCGGTACTCGAGGTAGAGCTGGCGCAGCTCGATGGGGTTGAAGCCGGGCACCGGCACGCGGTCGGCGATGGCGGTCTGCGGCACGTTGCCGGCCACCGCGCCGCTGGCGGCGTCGAACTCGGCGAGCGCGCCGAAGCCCCTGAAGTGCACCTCGGGAGCGACCCTCAGGCGGGTCTCGAACGGCCGCGGGCCGACGTAGCTGCCCTGGTCGTCGATGGGGAACCACGAGACCAGGGTCTCGGAGAGGCGCAGCGCGGCGGAGATCTTGCCGTCGAGCTCGTCGCCGCTCGAGGGGGTCGTCACCGCGAGGGCGTCGCGGTCGGCGGTCGGGCTGGCCAGACCGGCGTCGGCGCCCTGCTCCACCGCCGGCGCGGGCACCGGCAGCAGGCCTGCGTCGGGGTCGAGGCTGCGCTGAACTTCGGCCGCGTGGTTGTCGGTCTCGGCCGGCATCGGCACCTGAGGGCCGGCGTCGAATTGTGCGAGCGTGAGACCAGCCGCGATCGACAGCCACACAGCGGACAAGAGAGCCTCTTTCGTTCAGGCGAGGGGCGGGCTGATACCACCCTTGACTTGACCTTGGCCACCCTCTTAAGAGGCGCGGCTCACTGTAGTGGCAGTACTCCCCGCTCGTGGTCACTGCAGACACGGGCATCAACCCAAGGGGCCATACACATGGCAGCAGCAAACGCCGCAGCGAAGCTGCGCGAATATGAAACCGTCTTTCTGGTCTCTCCCGACCTGACTGACGACAACGTCGACAAGGTGAAAGAGAAGGTTCGCGGCATCGTCAGCCGCGAGGGTGGCAAGCTCCTCCGCTTCACCATCTGGGGCAAGAAGAAGACGATGTACCCGATCGGCAAGCAGCCGCGGGCCATCTACATTCACGCTTCCTACCTGGGCCAGACGAACCTGGTGGCCGAGGTCGAGCGCAACCTGCGCAACTTCGACGAAGTGAACCGCTACCTCTCGGTGAAGGTGGCCGAAGACGTGGACCCCGAGACCCGGCCGGTGCAGGAGGATCTCAAGCTCGCTGGCGACGTCGACGACAAGGTGAGCTTCGGTGGCGCCGAGCGCGATGCGTACCGCGGCTATGGCGATGACGACGAGGGCATGAGCTTCGACGACGGCGGAGATGATCGATGAGCTTCCAGAAAGAAGGCGGCCGCGGCCGCGATGACGACAAGGGCGGGCGTGGCGACAAGGGCGAGGGAATGGAAGACGACAAGCGGGGAGGCCGCAGCTTCGGCCGCCGCAAGGTCTGCCGTTACTGCGCCGACAAGAACGCTCACGTCGACTACAAAGATCAGTCGGCGCTGAAGTACTTCGTCACCGAGCGCGGCAAGATCATTCCCCGTCGTATTTCGGGCAACTGCGCGAAGCACCAGCGCGAGGTGGCGAAGGCCATCAAGCGCAGCCGCGGTCTGGCCCTCATTCCCTACCTGGTTCTGGCGGGCTGACCATGAAGCTCATTCTGCGTGAAGACGTGTACAACCTCGGCAAGTCGGGCGAGGTGGTGACGGTGAAAGATGGTTACGCGCGCAACTACCTGCTGCCGCGCAACCTGGCGATGCTGGCCAGCGCTGCGAACGTGCACCAGCTGGAGCACGAGAAGAAGGTGATCGAGCTGCGCGTGCAGAAGATGAAGGGCGCGGCCGAGGAGCAGTCGAAGAAGCTGGGTGCGGTAGCACTGAAGATCACCCGCAAGGTCGGCGACCAGGACAAGCTGTTCGGGTCGGTGACCGCGCTGGACGTGGCCGAGGCGCTCGCCAAGGCTGGCCACAAGATCGAGCGCCGGCTGATTCACCTGCCCGAGCCGATCAAGGCGGTCGGCACCTACGACATCGAGCTGCACCTGCACCGCGACGTGGTGACCAAGATCAAGGTCGAGGTCGCCGGCGAACAGCAGACGGCGTAAGCACGCCGGGGTGGGTAGATGACCCCAGCGGTTCACGAAGACCTGTCCGCTGAGCGGGCAGTCTTGGGGGCGGTCCTCGCGGACAACGCGGTGATCGCCAACGTCGCCGAGGTGGTGACGGCCGAAGATTTTTCCAGCGCTGCGCATTCGCAGATCTGGGAGGCCGTCATCGCCCTCGACGGCAAGCAGCAGAAGATCGACCACCTGACGCTGGCGGAAGAGCTGAAGATCCGCGGGCAGCTGGCGCAGGTCGGCGGGCCTCCGTACCTGATGGGCCTCGACCTGCAGGTGCCGTTCGCGCACAACGCGGTGCAGTACGCGCAGATCGTCAAAGATCGATCGACGCGCCGCGGGCTGCATGGCGTGGGGCGCGAGATCATGGAGCTCGCGGGGCAAGACTCGGGCGACCTGCGAGAGCTGGTCGACGAGGCCGAGCGCCGCATCTTTCAGATCGCCCAGAAGAAACGCTCGGGCGAGCTGAAGAGCATGACCGAGCTGATGGAGGGCGCGCTCGAGCTGCTCGAGAAGATGAGCGCGTCGGACAGCGGCATCACCGGGCTGTCGACGGGCTTCGTCGATCTCGACAACCAGCTGACCGGCTTTCACCCCGGTGAGCTGATCATTCTCGCGGCGCGGCCGGGCATCGGCAAGACGTCGCTGGCGATGAACTTCGCGCTGCACGCCGCGAAGGCCGAAGGAAAATCGGTGGGCATCTTCTCGCTCGAGATGCCCTCGACCCAGCTGATCTTGCGCCTGCTCGCCACCAACGCGCGGGTGGACATGAAGAAACTGCGCGGTGGGCGGCTCACCCAGCACGATCAAGAGAAGCTGCAGGAAGCGGCGAACGAGCTCTTCAACCTGAAGCTCTTCATCGACGACTCGGGCGCGCTGTCGTCGTTCGACCTGCGCGCGAAGGCGCGGCGGCTCAAGGCGAAGGAACCGAGCCTGGGCCTGATCGTGATCGACTACCTGCAGCTGATGAAGCAGTCGGGCCGGGTCGAGAGCCGGCAGCTCGAGGTGTCGGAGATTTCGCGCTCGCTCAAGCAGCTGTCGAAAGAGCTCGAGCTGCCGATCGTGGCGCTCTCGCAGCTGAACCGCAAAGTCGAAGAGCGCAAGGGCGGCAAGCCGATGCTGTCGGACCTGCGCGAGTCGGGCGCCATCGAGCAAGACGCGGACGTGGTGATGTTCATCCACCGCGAAGACTCGGGTGAAGAAGACGGTGCGCCCCAACCGGCGCGGTCGGTGATTCCGGTCGAGCTGATCATCGCCAAGCAGCGCAACGGTCCGGTAGGGTCGGTCGACCTGATGTTCCTCTCCGAGTACACGCGGTTCGAGAGCCGTGCTCGCGACTGGTCGGGCGGTGGCGGAGCCCCGTCGTGAAGCCGGGCGCCGAGCAGAAGCTCGGGGCCAGGTCGGTGCTGGTGGTCGACGACGACGAGCACACCCGCACCCTGCTCAAAGATCTCTGTGAGACGGCGGGCTACACGGTGCGCACCGCCACCGACGGCATCGAGGCGTTGCAAGCGATCGGCGAGGCGAGCCCCGACCTGGTGCTGCTCGACCTGATGATGCCGCGCAAAGACGGCTTTCAGGTGCTCAAGAGCCTGCGCGAGCAGAGCCAGTACCAGAACCTCGCGGTGATCATTCTCACCGCGATGGGCGACATGGACGGGAAGATTCGCGGCATGGAGCTGGGCGCCGACGACTACGTCACCAAGCCGTTCAAGCTGATCGAGCTGCAGACGCGCATTCACGCGGCGCTGCTGGTGCGCGACTACCGCTCACGCCTCGAGGCGGCAGAAGAAGAGCTCTCGCAGCTGCGGGCGCTCGACCCGGTCACCGGCGCCGGCACCTACTCGCAGCTCAAGGCTTCTCTCGACAGCGAGCTGGCGCGCTCGCGGCGCTACGGGCGGCCGGCGGCGGCGCTGATGTTCGGCTTCGACGACTACCAGGGGGTGCGCCAGGCGCTGGGGCGCGAGGGGTGTGATCAGTACCTCACCCGGCTGGTGCAGGAGCTGCGCACGACGTTGCGTGGCGCCGATCGGTTGTTCCGCATGGCGGCCGACGAGTTCGTGATGTTGCTGCCGGAGACCGACCTGAAGGGCGCCAAGGTGGTGGCCGATCGGCTCCACGCCGTGTGTGGAACCATCGCCGCTCAGGGCGTCTCGGGCGGCCCGGTGGAGCCGAAGATTCGCATCGGTGGGGCGACCTTCCCCAACGACCGGGTGCGGAGCAGCGAAGATCTGCTGCGCGAGGCGCACAAGAGCTACCGCGCGCTGGGGCCCGGTCAGAAGTTCGTCTTCGAGCCATAGCGGTGGTGTAAAACGGGGTCCCAAGTGCAGAGGGCGCTCAGACTCGCGGTGGTGTCGTGCTCGTTGGCGTATGCGGTGACGGGCTGTCGGGTGAGCTTCCCCGACGATCTCCCCTACTCTTGCAGCGTCGACGCCGACTGCGCCGACAGTGCGGCGAAGTGCGTGGGCACGCCGCTGCGCTGCTGCGTGTCGACCGGTGAAGAGGTCTGCGGCGACCACCTCGACAACGACTGCGACGGCACCGTCGACTCGGGAGGCACCACCGAGGTGTGCAACGGCCTCGACGACAACTGCGACGGCCGCATCGACGAGGGGTTCAACCTCACCACCGACCCGCTCAACTGCGGCACCTGCGGGCACGCCTGCGGCGCGAGCGAGTTTTGCTCGGGGCGCGTGTGCAACGTGCGCCGCGAGACCAACTGCGTCGACGGGCAGGACAACGACGACAACGGCAAGACCGACTGCCTCGACCCGCAATGCGAAGGGCTGTTCTGCGGCAACGGCTGTGCGTGCAAGGCGCTGGTCAGATCGGAAGCGCGGTGCGACGACGGCGTCGACAACGACGACGACAACGGCACCGACTGCGCCGACCCCGACTGCGCGGGCCTGCAGTGCAGCCCGGGGCCGGGGTGCGAGTGCGTCGCCGGCGGGGCGAAGAAAGAGACGTCGTGCAACAACGGGAAAGACGACGACGGCGACCTGCTGCTCGACTGCGCCGACCCCGACTGCGTGAACCAGCTGTGCACCCCTGCCCCGCTGTTCTTCAACTGCACCGCGTCGGGCCAGTGCAAGTGCAACGGCGGCGCGCAGGTCTCCGAGAGCGGCATGCTGTGCCGCGACGGCGTCGATAACGACTGCGACGGCGTGCTCGATTGTGAAGAGGCCAGCTGTATGGGCCAGGCGTGCGTCACGGATGCCGGCATGGGTACCTGCTCTGCCACGATGACCTGCTTGCCCTGAGGAGGGTGGGGCCGGCCCGCCGTTTCCGGGCGTTTGCTTTCGTGGGTCGGGGCCGCTGCCGCTCGTGCGGGCGCTCTATTCGGGGGCGGGCTGCGGGCTTCGACAGACCGTTGCCGGGCTTCGGGCGCGGGCGCGGGCGCGGGCGCGGGCGCGGGCGCGGGCGCGCGGGCGCGTTTCACGAGGTGGCGGCTTCGTGGGTGATGGGAAGCGCACGCGTGATCGTGCCATCTGCGCTCATTCATCCGGAGGCGTTCGACCTGCGCGTCGCCCTCTCTGCGGACCAGTGTTCACGATTGCACCCGCTGTGACGGCGCGTCGCCAGCATGCTCCAGGTTCTCTGCAGCGGCCCCGCGCCGCCTGAACCGCGACATGCCCGCGCCCGCGCCCGCGCCCGCGCCCCAAGCCCGGTAACGGTCTGTCGAGGCCCGCCCCCCGGGTGCCGATTCGCAGGGGTTCGTAGGGGGATCACCCGCTCGAAGCAACGGCCCCCCCCGAAAAAGGGGAAGCCCCGGGGCTCACCACCACCGTGCGTCTTACCCGATGCCGCCGCAGACGTTGGCGACGCCGCCGCCGCCGCAGGTCTGGGGCATGATGCAGTCGCCGCACTGGAGAATGCCGCCGCAGCCGTCGGCGAGCGCGCCGCAGTTCGCTCCGGCGCTCTGGCACGTGCGCGGGGTGCAGTTCGGCATGCCGCACTGGCCCGGCGTGCCGCCACCACCGCAGGTCATCGGCGGAGTGCAGACACCGCACTGCAGCAGGTTGCCGCAGCCGTCGCCCGCGAAGCCGCAGTTGAAGCCCTGACCGGCGCAGGTCAGCGGGGTGCACATGTTCGCCCCGCAGCGGCCCGGGCCGGCGGTGCCGCAGGTCTGACCCGGCGGGCACGGGCCGCAGTCGATCTGGTTGCCGCAGCCGTCGCCCTGCAGACCGCATTGGAAGCCCTGCTGCAGGCAGCTCTTGGGAGTGCACATCATGCCGCCGCCACAGACGCCGGGCTGACCGCCACCGCCGCACGTCATCGGCGGCGTGCAGTTGCCGCAGTTCTGGGTGTTGCCGCAGCCGTCACCCTGCATGCCGCAGTTGAAGCCCTGGGCAGCGCACGACAGCGGCGTGCACATCATGCCGCCGCCGCACACGCCCGGCTGACCGCCACCACCGCAGGTCATCGGCGGCGTGCAGGTGCCGCAGTTCTGGGTGCCGTTGCAGCCGTTGGTCTGGGTGCCGCAGTTGAAGCCCAGCTGCCCGCAGGTCTTGGTCACGCAGGTGCCGCCGCCGCACACGTTGGGGGTGCCGCCGCCGCCGCAGGTCTGCGGAGGAGTGCAGGTGCCGCAGGCGCCACCATCGGGGTTGGCAGTGCCGCCGCAGCCGTCGCCCTGCACACCGCAGGTCGCGCCGAGCTGGGCACAGGTGCGCGGAGTGCACGGCACACCGCACTGGCCGGGCACGCCGGCGCCGCCGCAGGTCTGGGGCAACGTGCAGGGGCCGCAGTTGAGCTGACCGCCGCAGCCATCGGCCGCGAGGCCGCATTGCAGGTTCTGCTGCGCGCAGGTGCGCGGGGTGCACATCGCCGAAGGCGGCACGTCGGGGGTGATGCACGACGAGAGGTCGAACAAGAGGTACTCGAACACCTTCTCTTGCGCGTTCATGCTGCCCACCGAGCACTGGTTGGGCCAGGTGATGTTCGATGAGCCCGCGGTGTCGATCACGTGAAAGTCGCTGAACAGCACGCGACCGCACTGCAGCGCGGGGGCGGCGCTGGTCGGCGCGTTGAAGGTGTACTGGAGCGGAATCGCCGCGGGCCCGCCGCAGCGGCCGACCTGGCCACCACCGCCGCAGATCTGCGGAGCCGGGCAGCTCGCGCCGCCGGCCCGGGTGCAGGTGATGGTGCCGCCGCAGCCGTTGCCGAAGGTGCCGCACTCGTACCCGAGCTGCGCGCAGGTCTTGGGCACGCAGGTGCCGCCGGTGCCGCAGGTGCCCGGCGTGCCGCCGCCGCCGCAGGTCTGACCGCCGTTGCAGCCGCCGCAGTTACGGGTGGTGCCGCACCCGTCTTGCACCGGGTTACCGCACGTGTAGCCGAGATCGGAGCAGGCCGCGCGCTGGCAGGTGGGCGTGGTCGCCGTGCCGTAGACCCAGCGCTGCGCCGGAGCGTTCACCGCGTCCATGTCGTGGCGCACGGTGAGCACGCGAATGCGCGGGGTCAGCGGCGTCGAGCTGGTCGCCTGCGCGTTGACCAGCTGGATCCACTGGCCGAACTGCGAGCCCTTGGGGAAGGAGACGTCGACGTAGGCGTCTTGGTTGGGGGGCGAGGCCTGCTGCGGGTTCCACGTGGCGGTCGAGGTGAACGAGATGTTGTTGGTGACGTTGTTCCCGTTCGGGTCGAGCGCGTGGTTGAACAGCCAGACGTAGGCGAAGTGGCTGGCGAAGACGCGGCCGCCCGCGTTCACGTACGCCTCGAGGTTGGCGCGGCGGGTCATCGTCTTCACCTGCTCGCCGCCCACGCAGTCGAGCACGATCACGTCGTACTTCTTCATCTCGGCGAGGCTGTCGAACAGCGTGGCCGCGGGGGGCGACGCGCCCAGCGTGCCGCCGTCGAACCACGCGCCGTTGTCGCGGTAGAACCGCACCCGGCCGTTGCCCGCGGGGTTCGAGAACTCGCTCGGGGCGATGCCGATCTTCGGCAGCACGCACTCGATCAGGTCGGCGTTGCCGGTGACCACCGCCATCAGGGGAATGTTGTCGTTGGCGTTGCCCTCGCCCTGCTTGCGCGGCAGGCGGGTCTGCTCTTGCGTGAGCACGTTGTTCTGGCAGCACGACGGGTTGGGCACGGTGATCTGCCGGCGCCACTTGCCCAGCTGAATCACCACCGGCACGTTGACGCCTGCGCCGCAGGGCACGTTGTCGAGGGTGAAGGTGCCGTCGATGGCCGAGGTGGTGGAGACCAGCGGAGAGCCCGACACGCCGTCGGTGCACTGATCGCAGGTGACGCCGCCATCGCTGAACGGCTGCACGTTGGTGTTGGGCACGTAGATCAGCGCGCCCGGAATCGGGTCGGGGTTGCCGTAGCCCGCGTCGGCCTGGGTGGGCGCGAAGACGGTGCCCGAGAATTTGGTCTTGGTGGTGGGCGTGCACGCCGCCTGGTTGAGGCACAGGTTCACGCACGCGCCGGCGTCGAACGGGGGAGCGCCGCACACCGACGGGGTGCCGTTGCCGCCGCAGATCTCGCCGCCGTCGCAGCTGCCGCAGTTGGGGGTCAGCCCGCCGCAGCCGTCGCTCACCGGGCCGCAGTTGGCGCCCTGCTGCGCGCAGGTCTTCGCGACGCACGGAGGCGCGCCGCCGCACACGTTGGCCACCATGCCGCCGCCGCAGGTGCCGCCGTCGGTGCAGGCGCCGCACTGAATCACCGAGCCGCAGCCGTCGCCCACCGCGCCGCAGTTCACGCCCAGCGAAGCGCAGGTGCGGGCGGTGCAGAGGCTCGAGCCGCCGCACTGGTTCGGCACGCCGCCCGCGCCGCACTGGCCGGTGGCGCAGGTGCCGCAGCTCGCGGTGACCCCGCCGCAGCCGTCGCCGACCTGCCCGCAGCCCGCGTCGGCCTGCGCGCAGGTGCGCGCGACGCAGGTGACACCGCCGCCGCACTGGTTGGGCTGACCGCCGCCGCCGCAGGTGAAGGGCGGCGAGCACATGCCGCAGTTCAAGATGTTGCCGCAGCCATCGCCCACCGCGCCGCAGCCGGCGTCGACCTTGGCGCAGGTCAGGGCCGTGCAGCTGTTGCCGCCGCCGCACTTGTAGGGCACCCCGCCGCCGCCACAGAACTGGCCGGCGTCGCAGCCGCCGCACATCACGATGTTGCCGCAGCCATCACCGATCACGCCGCACGACGCGCCGGCCGTCGCGCAGGTGATGCCCACGCACGCGCCGCCGTCGCCGAACACCGTGCCGGGCACGCCGCAGCGGTTGTTGATGCCGCCGCCACCGCAGGTCTCGGGCTGGGTGCAGGCGCCGCAGTTGAGCAGGCCGCCGCAGCCGTCGCTCATCGGCCCGCACTCGGCGCCGATCTGCTGGCAGGTTCGCGCGATACAGTTGGCGTCGCCGCCGCACTGGCTGGGCGTGCCGCCGCCGCCGCAGGTGGCGGGCAGCGGGCAACCGCCGCAGTCGATGATGTTGCCGCACCCGTCACCGATGGGGCCGCAGTTGGCGTTGGCCGAGGCGCAGGTGGTGAGCCCACAGCCCATGCCGCCGTCGGCCAGGCCCGCGCCGGTGCCGCCCGTACCGCCGCCGCCCCCGATGCCTCCCCCGCCCGCGTCGCCGCCGCCGGTGTTGCCACCCGTGCCGCCGCCGGCGCTGCTGCCGCCGCTGCCCCCGCCATCGGTGCCGGGCGGAGGCTCGTTGCAATCACAAGCAGCGAGAGAAAGAAGCGTGCAGACGAAGAGGCTTCGCAGCGCGAGACGCATTGCGGCGCATTGTAGCCACTCGCACGAAGGAAATGCGGCCGACGTTTTCGCCCCACCTGCGAGGTAGGGAAACGTCTGCGGCCTGCCGATCGACCGGGTGCCGCCGGCCGCTCAGGCCGCCGGGCGCACCGCCGGCCAGAGCGACCTGGCCAGCGCTCGAGACTTCAGCCCGGCGAGCCGATGCCGCAGCTGCACGTCGAGGGGTTGCAGACCAGGCCGGCCCCGCAGCCGCCGCAGCCGGGCTTGCACACGCACGAGCAGGTGGCGGGGTCGGCGGTGTAGGTCGGGCCGCAGCCCAGCTGGGCCGCGTCGCAGACGCACCCGCAGACGCCGGCGCCGTTCTGGAAGCGGTAGCCCGGGGCGCAGGTGGCGCTCTGCACGCACTCGCACGAGCAGTCGGTGACGTTGCACTGCTGGAACCCGTTGCAGCTGCCGCCGCAGTCGGAGGTGCAGACGAAGTCGCACACTGCGCGGTTGGGGTTGCAGACCTTGCCCGCCGGAGGCGTGCCGCCGCAGTTGGCGGGGCACTCGCACAGGTTCGTCATCAGGTTGCAGGCGAGCTTGCCGCGGCAGAAGTCGGGGTCGGTGGGGTCGTAGTACGTCGTGTCCATGCTGCAGGGGGGCGGGTTGCCGCCGGGGTTGGGCGTGGTGTCGACCCAGTAGCGGTAGCTGACCGCGGCGCTGACCATGCCGGTGCCGGGCCGGCAGGCGCCGAAGAACGACAGGGTGCGGTTCACCCCGTCGAAGTCGAAGCCGTCGGTGCGGCTGCGCGGAATGTCGTTCTTGTTGCAGCTGACGTTCTGCACGTCGCTCATGGCGACCTTGACCGAGGCGCCGATGGGCGGCTTCTGCATGCGGTAGCCGGCCGCGCCGATGGTCGAGCTGATGATCTGCGAGGTCGAAGTGGCGATCGAGGTGTTGTCGTTGATCGCTCCGCGAATGCCGCCGGTGGCGGTGATCACCTGGGCGTGGCGTTGGTTGCGCGACTGATCTTCGCCGTTGCAGGTCTGAATGCCGTTGGCGTTGTTGTTGGTGTCGGCGCCCGACGGGCACACGATGCCGTGCACGGGAATCTTCTTGGCGGTGGGGTTCTTGGTCAGCGAGGTGGTGCCGCTGGCCATGAAGTACTGCACGAAGTCGTTGATCGCCTCGCAGGTCTCGGGGTTCGGCTGGGTGCACTTCGAGGTGGTCTGGTAGGCGGTGGTCTGATCATCGGCGTCGCCGAGCAGAATCACCACCGGCTGCGCGTCAGACCTCAGCTTGCCCGTCGCCACCCCGGCGTCGGCGGGAGCGGGCGAGAGATCATCGACCGCCTTGCGCGCCGCGCCGAGCAGGCCTTCGTCGCCGCTGCCGCAGATGCCGACCCACCCGTTGGTGGTGCCCCGGCAGGCGCTGCCCGCGCCGCACGGCTGGGTGACCAGGTTGCAGCTGCTGCTCACCGTGAGCCACGCCTGCACGGTGGCGATGTCGGTGGTGAAGCCGCGCATCACCGCCTGGTTGGGGCCGCCGCCCGACGAGAGGTGGTACGAGCTGGTGACCAGGGCCGCGCGCCAGTCGAGCGTCGAGTTGTTGAGCGCGGTGGCCACCGCGCTCGCCGTATTGCCGAGCGCCGCCTGCGACGCCGCCATCGAGCAGCTGTCGTCGACCACGAAGAGGAAGTCGACCTTGCCGCTCGAGGGCTTGAAGGTCTCGCACTGAATCGCGTTGGCGTCGCCGAACTGGGCCACCGCCGAGCCGCCGGCGGTGTCGCTCATGGTGAAGATGGCGCCCTCGGCGGTGACCGAGGTGGGCCGCATCGCCAGCACCACCACGGTGTACGCGGCCATGGTGGTGGTGTTGACGCGGTGCAGGTACTCGACCTGGAGCTGGAAGGGGCCGTTCGTGCCGCCCGCCCCCATCAGCGCGCCGGCGCCCGAGCCCACCAGCGCCTGGGCGATGGCGTTGGCCCGGTTCTTCACGTCGACGGCGCCGGCCATGTTGTAGAACGCCTGCAGCGCGCCCACCCCGTCCCAGCTGGTGAAGGTCTGGGTGGTGGGGTTCGACAGCGCACCGATGGCAGCGAGCTGCGGGTTGAGCGCCGCTTCGTCGGCGGTGGCGGTGGCGCCGGCCGCGTTCTGCCGCCACGCCACGAACGCCACCTTCGAGGTGGGGTCGTAGCCGATGAGGCCCCGGCTGGTACCGCCTACGGTCATGGTGGCCACTTCAGTGAAGCTGGCGGGCAGGCCCAGCTGCACGTCGGGCGTGCCCTCGGCCTTGAAGGTCACCGGGCGCAGGTTCATTGCGGTGCAGACCTGGCCCGCCGGGCCGGTGCCGTCGGTGCCGTTCTTGGGGTCGAGCTCGCCGGTGTCGACGCGGCCGTTCTGGTTGGTGTCTTCGGCGCCGTCGTCGATGCCGTCGCCGTCGCTGTCGCGGCGGGTCGGGTCGGTGGTGCTCATCGGGTCGAGGTCGACCGGCACGTTGGGGCAGTTGGCCGCGTCGGGGATCTTCGCCGCGGTGAGGCCCCGCTCGACGCCATCGGTGATGCCGTCGCCGTCGGTGTCTTTGCGGCGCGGGTCGGTCTCGGTGGCCTGCACCGTGCCGTCGGCGTTCTGGTCTTCGCCCAGGTACGTCGCGGTGTCGGGGCCGTCGATCAGCCCGTCGCAGTCGCTGTCTTTGCGCAGCGGGTTCGTTTCTCCCACGTCGACCACGCCGTTCTTGTTGGCGTCTTCGATGCCGTCTTTGAGGCCGTCGCCGTCGGTGTCGGGGTTGTTGGGGTCGGTCTCGCCGGGGTCGACCACCCCGTCCATGTCGCGGTCTTCGAAGCGGTTGGGCAGGCCGTCGTTGTCGGAGTCGGGGTTCACTGCAGGCCCGCAGTCGGTGGCCAGGTTGGGGTTGGTCTCTCCGGTGTCGACCGCGCCGTTCTGGTTGAAGTCTTCGTTGCCGTCGACGCAGGTGTCCGAGTCGCTGTCGGCCTTGGTCGGGTCGGTGTGGGTGGTGGTCTTTTCCACCCCGTCGTTGATGAAGTCTCCGTCGGTATCGCGCCTGGTGGGGTCGGTCTCGCCCGGGTCGACGACTCCGTTGTGGTTCGCGTCTTCGCTGCCGTCGGCCAGCCCGTCGAAGTCGCTGTCGGGGTTCGAGGCGTCGGTCTCACCCGCATCGACGCGGCCGTTGTGGTTCTTGTCTTCGACCCCGTCGGGGATGCCGTCGCCGTCGCTGTCGGGGTTGGTGGGGTTGGTGCGGGTGTTGAGATCAGCGTCACCGAGGTAGCCGCAGGTCAGGTCGACCGAAGAGGCCTTGCCCGCCTCGACGCCGTCTTTGAGGCCATCGCCGTCGGTGTCGGGGTTGGCGGGGTCGGTGCGCGCGCCGCCGGGGTAGATGTTGCCGAACTCTTCGGCGTCGGAGAGCCCGTCGCAGTCGCTGTCTTTCTTGTCGTTGTCGAGATCGTTGGGGTCGACCATCACGCCGCCGCCCGCGCCAGCGAAGCCACCGCTGCCGCCCTGCCCGTTTCCACTGCCACCGGTACCGCCGCCGACGCTGCCGTTGCCGCCAGTGCCGTTGCCGCCACCGCCGTCGCGGTTGACGTTGATACCGTTGCAGTCACAGCCGGCGACCACCACCGCGAGCGCGGCCAACGACAGCTTCATCATGCGCATGGAAAAGGGCTCCTTAAGCCCTACGAAACTTCGCGGAGTATAGGCGTGGAGAGAAATTTTCGGACCGCGCGTCTGGCCGCACGCGCGGCGTGTACGACGGTGTGACCGTTGGCCAGCTGCACCGCCAACACCGAAGCAAAACGGCAGCCGGTGCCTCGGTGCGCGCTCGAGCGCGGCAGCACTTTTCCCTTCAGCCGAATCGGCCGCTTCGCGCTTCGAAAAACGGCGTCTTCGCCGGGGGCGACGCTCTTCACGACAATCGCGCCGAAGCCTCGCAACAGTTGCGGCCCGTAGCGCCCCTCAGCTTCCTGATGGTTCGGGGTGAGAATGACGTGGTGGGAGGCGAGGCGCTCGAAGTCCACCACGTCGAGGCCGCTGAGCCGAAGGCCCTTCGAGCTCACCCGAATCGGGTCGACCACGGTGGGAGCCTGCAGGCCCTTCACGAACGCGGCGATGACCCGCAGCGCGGCGCGGTCGGGAATCACGCCTACCTTCACCGCATGCACTGGCCCTGCGTCGGCCACCGCCTCGAGCTGCGCGGCGAGCAGCTTCGGGTCGACCGGGCGCGAGAGGGGCCTTCGGCCCTGGGCGGTGAGGCAGGTCACCACCGCGAGCGGCACGCCCCCGGCGGCGCTGATCGCCTGAACGTCGGCGAGCACCCCGGCGCGGCCCGATGGGTCGAACCCACCGATCGCCACCACCCGCGGCTTCACCGCCGGGTCTCGCGGGCCCTGCCGACGAACGTCTTGTAGAGGCCGAGGTGCCCGGGGACGCTGTCGATGAGCAGCTCGGGGTGCCACTGCACGCCGACCGCGAAGGGGTGGCCGGGCGCTTCGATGGCTTCGATCACTCCATCGGGGCTGGTGGCGGTGACCACCAGCTTGGGCCCCACCTGCTTCACCGCCTGGTGGTGGGTCGAGTTCACCATCAGCTGGCCCTTGCCCACGCAGTCGGCGAGCACGGTGCCCTCTTTGATGTCGATGGGGTGGGCGGGCTGGGTGCGGTCGTGTGCCTGCTCGTGCGGGCGCGCGCCGGGCAGCTCTTTGGTGAGATCTTGAAAGAGCGTGCCGCCCAGGGCGACGTTGAGCAGCTGCATGCCGCCGCACACGCCCAGCACCGGCATGTTGCGCGCCAACGCCGCGTGCAGCACCAGGGTCTCGAAGGCGGTGCGACCGGGCTTGAGCTGCCCCAGCCCGTCGCGCGCGGCCTCGCCGTACGCCTCGGGGGGAATGTCGAACGCGCCGCCGGTGATCACGATGCCCGACAGCCGATCGAGAAACGCCTCGATGACCGAGCGATCGTCGGTGTACGGCAGAATGAACGGCAGCCCGCCGGCGCGGAGCACCGCGTCCGAGTAGGCGGCCTTGAGCTCGTACCGCGGCAGGGGCAGCTCTTTGGTGACGGTCGAGATGTCGGGGGTGATGCCGATGCTCGGCCGGCGCGGAGGGTGGTGGCCGTGGCCGTGCGGAGGTCTCATCTGCCCCAGACTTCTAGCATCAACCTCGCACGGGCAGCGGGGTCGTCATGGGCGAACAGCGCTGCCGAGATCGCCGCCGCGTGGGCTCCGGCGGCCGCGACGCAAGCGAGGTTGGTCTCGTCGATGCCCGAGATCGCCACCACCGGCAGCGGGCTTCGCGCACAGATGGCCTTCAGCCCCTCGGCCCCGAGCAAGGGCCAGGGCAGCGGCTTGGTGCGGCTCTTGAATACCGGCCCCAGGCCGACGTGATCTGCGCCCTCGGCGCGGGCGCGCTCGATGTCGGCCAGGCTGCGGCAGGTGGCGCCGATCAGCGCGTGGGGCCCGAGCAGGCGCCGCGCCTCGGCGACGGGGAGATCATCTTGGCCCAGGTGCACGCCGCAGCCGGCCAGCAGCGCCAGGTCGACGCGGTCGTTGATGATGAGCGCGGGCACGTGCGGCTCGAGCCGCCGCAGCAGGGCGAGGGCCTCGCGGTCGGGGGTGTGCTTGAGCCGCAGCTGAACGGTGCGCGCCCCGCCCTGCACCGCCGCCAGCACCCGCTCGGGCAGGGAGTCGTCGTAGAGGGCGTAGAGCCCTGGGGGCAGCGCGGTGGTCATGGCGTGATGGCTTGATCGGTTGAGGCTCACGCCCTATACGAACCGGAATGTCAGACCAACTGGATCCGAAGCTCCTCGACAAGCGCACCGCCGAGCGCCACATCCGCACCGGCAAGCTCGACGACAAGACGTGGGACAAGCACCTCAAGAGCCTGCCCGACGTCGCCGAGAAGGCGGTGGCGGTCGAGTCGACGATGGCCGACATCGATGACCTCGACGACGACATCGACGACGAAGACGACGGCGACGAGGGCTGAGCGCCGTGGCTGAACGAAGGGGCGAGACCTTCGTGATGCAGGGCGAGGCGGCCGAGGGGCCGATCTCGTTCTCCACGTTCATCTTGGGCCTCGCTTCGACCACCTTGATACACCTGGGCGACGCGCCTGACCCCGAGTCGGGCACGCACACGCCGAACCTCGAGCTGGCGCGCCAGAGCCTCGCGCTGCTCGATCTGCTCGAGCGCAAGACCAAGGGCAACCTCACGCCCGACGAAGAACGGCTCTTTCAGAGCGTGCTGACCGATCTGCGGCTGAAGTTCGTGGCGATGAGCCGCACGTGAGCGACGGCGAACGGCCGCTGCCCGCCGCGCTCTTGCGGGTGACGCTGTGCGCGCTGGTGCTGGCCGGCCTGGTCGGCTTCGGCGCGGTGCACGGGCTGACCAACCTGCTGGCTCCGTCGCGCGAGGTCGACTTCAAGAAGGTCGAGCTGCCGCCCGGCTATCGGGAGGCGCTCGAGGCGGTGGCGCTGGCCGAGCTGGCCGCGTACGAGGGCATGCGCAGCTCACGCGCGGTGATCTTGATCGGCATCTGGGCGTTCTCGGCGTTGGTGTTCGTCGCCGCGCTGCGCATGCTCAAGCCGCAGGGCGCCGCCCGAGAGGGCGTGCGGCGCATGCTGGGCGGCGCGCTGCTGGCCACCGCGGTGCTGCGCACGCTCGAGGGCGCACAGTCGGCGGCGGTAGCGCGCAAGGCCGGCCGCGCCCTCGACAAGGTCTTGAGCTCGCGGCCCGAGCTGGCCCAGCCCTATTCCCTGGGCAGCGAGTACGCCGCGCTGGTGCTCTCGGTGGGGCTGAGCTTCGTGGTGGGCGGCAGCCTGTTGATGATGTCGCGCTACTACCGCTCGCAGACGGTGCGCGAGACGTGCGCCGCGCTCGACGAACCCTGACCGGGCCCTCAGGGGCTCAGCGTCTGGTGGCGGCGAAGCGTCTGCGTGAGCGCGTGGGGAAACAGGTGCCAGAGCGGCCCCGCTGGCACCTCCCCGCTCAAGTCCAGCAGGGCCGTCTTCTGCCGGGGGAGTCGAATCAGCTCTTCCCGGCGAACGCCGAGCACCTTGGCGAGGTGGCCGAGCGGCCAGCGGTTCTTCATCAGCTCGAAGCTCGAGTCTTCGTCGTCGAGGCCGTCGGGCATCTCGGCGTCTTCGTAGCGCAGGGTCTCGCCGCCCACGTGCCGGCCGTTGCCGTAGCTCACCACCGACTCGAGATCGTCGGGGTCGAACACGTAGGCGTGCACCGCGGTGTTGAGGTGCTCGGAGAGCCGGCGGGCGAAGGCGTGGTGGGCCAGGTACCAGCGCGCGCCGGCGCGGCCGTACGAGTGGGCGCCGTCGAAGGCGAAGCGAACCACGCGCGGCCCGGGGAGCACCGTCACCAGCAGGCCGCAGTCGTCGATCGGCTGACCGTCTTCTTCGAGCGCGGCGCCAGCGAGCCGGGCCAACCAGGCGGTGTCGACGTCTTCGTACCGGCTGAGGTACCCGCCGTGCGCTTCCACTGTTTGGACCGTCCCCCGTTGCAGTTGGGCGCGGGCTATTAACGGAGCTGATAGAACGACACAAGCCCGGCACGCGCGGATCTCGTCGATTTTTTCCAGCGCTTGACGCATCGCGGCGTGGTTGCGGCGACCGCCGCGACGCTTACGTTGAGTGCGTATGCGCATGGAAAAAATGACCCTGAAGGCGCAGGAGGCGGTGCAAGAGGGGCAGACCCTCGCGCGCCGCGCGTCGCACCCGAACTACGAGCCCGAGCACCTGGCGAAGGCGCTCTTCACGCAGACCGACGGCATCGCGGTGCCGATGCTGCAGAAGATCGGCGTCGACCCCAAGCTCTTGCAGTCGCGGCTCGACGAGGCGCTGACCCGCTTCCCCAAGATCGAAGGAGGCGCGGGGGCCACGCTCTCGCAGCGGCTGCTCACCGCGTTCGATCGCGCCGACGACGCCGCGAAGGCGATGAAAGACGAGTACACCTCGAGCGAGCACCTGTTGCTCTCGCTGGCGCAAGACAAGGGCGCGCTGGGCGAGATCTTCAAGAGCTCGGGGCTGACCAAAGACCGGCTCGAGGGTGCGCTCAAAGACGTGCGCGGCACCGGCCGGGTGGTGAGCCAGGACTCGGAGAGCACCTACCGGGCGCTCGAGAAGTACGGGCAGGACCTGACCGCCGCGGCGCGCGCCGGCAAGCTGGACCCGGTGATCGGCCGCGACGAAGAGATTCGCCGCACCGTGCAGGTGCTGTCGCGGCGCACCAAGAACAACCCGGTGCTGATCGGTGAGCCGGGGGTGGGCAAGACCGCCATCGTCGAGGGTCTGGCCCGCCGAATGATCGACGGCGACGTGCCCGAGTCGCTCAAGCGCAAGCGGCTGGTGGCGCTCGACCTCGGGGCGATGGTGGCGGGCGCGAAGTTTCGCGGCGAGTTCGAAGAGCGCCTCAAGGCGGTGCTCAAAGAGGTCACCTCGGCGAACGGCGAGATCATTCTGTTCATCGACGAGATGCACACCCTGGTGGGCGCCGGCAAGGCCGAAGGCTCGATGGACGCGGGGCAGATGCTCAAGCCCGCGCTGGCGCGCGGCGAGCTGCACTGCATCGGCGCCACCACGCTCGACGAGTACCGCAAGCACATCGAGAAAGACGCGGCGCTCGAGCGACGCTTTCAGCCGGTGATGGTGGGCGAGCCCACGGTGCAGGACACCATCTCGATCTTGCGCGGGTTGAAGGAGCGCTACGAGGTGCACCACGGCGTGCACATTCAAGACCCGGCGCTGGTGGCGGCGGCGATGCTCTCGCACCGCTACATCGCCGACCGGTTCCTGCCCGACAAGGCGATCGACCTGGTCGACGAGGCGTGCTCGCGGCTGCGCATCGAGATCGACTCGATGCCGACGCCCATCGACGACGTGCGCCGCAAGCTGGTGCAGCTCGAGATCGAGCGCCAGGGCCTGAAGAAAGAGAGCGACCCGCACTCGCGCGAGCGCCTCGAGCAGATCGACAAAGAGGTGGGCGCGCTCAACGAGCAGTTCACCGCGATGAAGGCGCACTGGGAGGCCGAGAAGGGCGTGATCGGGCAGCTGCGCGCGGTGAAAGAGAAGGTCGAGCGGGCGAGAAACGACCAGGCCACCGCCGAGCGCCAGGGCGACCTGAACAAGGCGGCCGAGCTGAAGTTCGGCACCCTGCCCTCGCTCGAGAAAGAAGCCGGGCAGCTCAACGCGCGCCTGGCCGAGCTGCAGAAGAAGCAGCGTTACCTGAAGGAAGAGGTCGACGCCGAAGACATCGCCGCGGTGGTCGCGAAGTGGACGCACATACCCGTCTCGAAGCTGCTCGAGAGCGAGGTGCAGAAGCTGGTGAAGATGGAAGAGCGGCTGGCCTTGAGGGTGGTGGGCCAGCGGCCGGCGATCGAGGCGGTGTCGAACGCGGTGCGCCGGGCGCGCTCGGGGCTGCAAGACCCCAACCGGCCGATCGGCTCGTTTCTCTTTCTCGGGCCGACCGGCGTGGGCAAGACCGAGACCGCCAAGGCGCTCGCCGAGTTCTTGTTCGACGACGAGCAGAACGTCATTCGCATCGACATGTCCGAGTACATGGAGAAGCACGCGGTGGCGCGGCTGATCGGCGCGCCTCCGGGGTACGTGGGCTACGACGAGGGCGGCCAGCTCACCGAGGCGGTGCGGCGCAAGCCCTACTCGGTGGTGCTGTTCGACGAGATCGAGAAGGCGCACCCCGACGTGTTCAACGTGCTGCTGCAGATCCTCGACGAGGGCCGGCTCACCGACAGCCAGGGGCGCACCGTCGACTTCAAGAACGTGGTGCTGATCATGACCTCGAACCTGGGCGCGGGCGGCACACGCGGCGAGGTGCTCGAGGCGGTGAAGCGGCACTTCCGACCCGAGTTCATCAACCGCATCGACGAGCAGGTGGTGTTCGAGCCGCTGGCCAAGAAAGACATCGGCGCGATCGTCGAGCTGCAGCTGGGGCGCCTGAAGAAGCTGCTGGCCGAGAAGCGGCTGGTGATCGATCTCACCCCCAAGGCCCGCGAGCTGATCGGCGAGCAGGGGTACGACCCCGCGTACGGTGCCCGGCCGCTCAAGCGGGCGATTCAGAAGCTGCTGCAAGACCCGCTGGCGCTGAAGATTCTCGGCGGCGAGCTCATGCCGGGCGACACGGTGAAGGTCGACGTGGCGGGTGAGGCGCTGAGCTTCACGCCGCTGGCGCGGGCGTGAGTCGAACCTCGCCGCTGCGAAGGCGAGATCCGCTGCTCTTCGACGTGCGGAGGCGCTCGTCGCGCGCCCTGCGGGTCGATGCACCGCCCGTGAAGGGCTGGTGCACCCGCTCGAGCCGGGCGAGGTGTGGGGTGCGGCTCAGCCCTTCGGGTCTTCGGGCTTCACCGGCTCGAGAGCGGTGACGGGCGGAGCGATGGGCACCTGCTCGCGGCGCTCGGCCAGCGCCTCGGCCTGACGCACGAACTCGTCGTACTGGGTCTTCTTCTTCTCGGCCTCGAGCCGCGCCTTCGCCTCGGAGATCTTGGCCAGCTCGCGGCCGTGGCGCACCGCGGTGGCGGTGAGCACCACCCCCAGGGCAGTGCCCAACAGCCGGCCGATCTGCCGCGCCGGCTCGCCGGTCAGCCCCTCGGCCCCCGAGCTCACGTACTGCAGCGCCACCTGAAACAGCACCCCGGTGCCCGCCCCGATGATGGCGGTGGGCCAGGGCTTGACCTCGAGGAAGCGCGCGGCGAGGTAGCCGATCGCGGGCAGGGCCACGATGACCCAGGAGCACTCGATCAAGAAGCCGGCGATCAGCCGGGTGGTGTCGCTCGAGCCCTCGAGCCGGGTGGCGATGCGGGTGGTGAGACTCACCGCCAGAATGCTGCCCCCCACGAACGCGGCGAAGCCGAAGCCCACCATCAACAAGAGCCGCCGCACCGCGGTCTCGGCGGCGGCCAGCGGCTTGACCTTGGCGGCGCCGGCTTCGGCGGTAGCGGGCTCTGGGCTCACGAAGGCGAGATTACCGCCTCACTCGTCGTCGACGTCATCGGATCTCGGGCCGTCGCCGTAGAAGACCTCGACCAGGCTGAGGCCCTGCGCCGGGGCGGTGACGCCGGCCTGGGTGCGGTCTTTGGCCGCGAGGAGCTGCGAGATCCACCCCGGGGGGTGCTTCGACTTGCCCACGTCGACGAGCGAGCCGGTGATGTTGCGGACCATGTGCTTCAAGAACGCGGTGCCCTCGACCTCGATGACGATCTCGTCGCCGACCGCCCCGGTCACCTCGACCTTGCGCAGCTTGCGCACCGGGTGCCGGGCCTGGCAGTCGGCGGCGCGAAAGCTCTGAAAGTCGTGCTCGCCCAGCAGCGCCGCGGCGCCCGCGCGCATCGCCTCGAGGTCGAGGGGTTGGAAGATCTCCCAGTGCGTCTCGCGGCGCATCGGCGACCGCACCCGCCGGTTGCCGATTCGGTAACGGTAGCGCTTGCCGCGGGCCCAGCGCCGCGCGTCGAAGGCCGGGTCGACCTCTTCGGCCTGCACCACCGCGATGTCGTCGGGCAGCAGGCCGTTGAGGCCCATCCAATAGGCCTTGAGGGGGAGCGCGCGAGGTGAGTCGAAGTGCGCCACCTGCCCCAGGGCGTGCACGCCCGAGTCGGTGCGGCCAGCTCCGGTGATGGTAACGCTCTCGCCCAACAGCTCGGCCAGCGCCCGCTGGATTCTGCCTTGCACGCTCGGGCCGTTCTCTTGAATCTGCCAGCCGACGTAGTGCGTGCCGTCGTACTCGAGCGTGAGCTTGATGCGAGGCACCGTTAGGAAAAGCACCGTAGCACTGGAACTCGCTTTCCAACCCCGTTGTCTGACGGCGTGCGATGCCCCCTGACGTCTTTCTGGCCCTGGCCTCGAGTGGAATCTCCCTGATCGCGTCGCTGATGTTTCTGGTGGCAGCGCCGCCGTCTCGTGAAGACGAGTACGACGACCCGCGCTTCCACGTGCCGTTTCTGCTCCCGCCGTCGCGGGCGCGACCTCCGCCGCTGCCGCGCGCGCGGGAGTGCACGGTGGGGCTGCTGCAGTCGAGCCTCCAGGCGGTGGTGGGCATCAAGCTCTCGGGCGACGACTTCGTGGTGACGCTCGAGTGCGCGCCCCACCGCGACGCCCCGGCGCTGCAGGTGGCGGCCGACGGCCGCGGTCACGGCACGGTGAGCGACCTGCGCTGGCACGGCAAGGCCGGCCTGGCGCATGCCACCCGGTCAGAGTGGAAGCTCAAGCCCGGGCGGGCCTGAGCGTTGAGCCGATCTTAAGCCAATCTCTTCGTTGCGGCCTGCGGTCCGTCCTCATGGCCATGCTGCGGCGACTCCGGTCGGTGCTCGGCCGCGCCTCGACCTTGGCTCGAGCTCGACTCAACGAAACGTGGCTCAACTCACTTGTACTTGAGCCAGCTGACCATCACGTCGCGCACCAGCGTGCCGACCGACATGTTGTGGCGGCGGGCGATGGTGGCGAGCGACTCGAGCTCTTTGGCCGAGAGCTGCACCGAGAGCGTCTGATCGGCGCGGCCGTTGGCGCCCGAGACCGGCACCGCGACCTGGGGGCTGGCGTCGGGCGGCGGCAGCTGCTCGAGCTGCGAGATGATCTCGTCGGCGTCTTCGGGCGCCTCGTCGTGCTGCTCTTCGGGCACCACGCGATCGACGATCTCACCGGGGCCGGCCGGCGTGACGGTGCGGCCGATGCGCTTCTTCTCTTCCTCGAGCTCGTCGTTGAAGAGCTGCTTGAGGAAGTTCGAGAGGTGGATGTTGCTGGGGGTGAACTCGTACTGGGAGAGGAACTGATCGAGGTCGTACTGCATCTCCCACGCGGTCTGGTACCGCTTCTCGCGGTCCTTCTCGAGGGCCTTCATCAGAATCGCCTCGACCGCCTCGGGAATGTCGGCCTTGAAGTACGAGGGCGCGTAGATCTTGCCCTCGGTGATGCTCTTCAAGATCGCCACCTCGCTGTCGCCGGTGAAGAGCTTGAAGCCGGTGAGCCACTCGTAGAGCACCACGCCGAGCGAGAACAGATCGCTTCGGCAGTCGAGCAGCTTGCCCATGCACTGCTCGGGCGACATGTAGCTGAGCTTGCCCTTGATCTCTCCGGCGCGGGTCTGCTCGATCTGGTTGGCGGCCTTGGCGATGCCGAAGTCGAGCACCTTCACCGTGCCGTCGAACGAGACGAAGATGTTCTCGGGCGTGACGTCGCGGTGCACGATGTTGAGCGGGTTGCCGTAGAGGTCGACCTTCTGGTGCGCGTAGTAGAGACCTTCGCAGACGCTCGAGGCGATCTTCAGCGCGTAGACCATGGGGAACGGGATCCCCAGCGAGTCGGCCTTGGGGATGATGCGCCGCATGTCGCGACCGAAGATGTACTCCATGGCGATGAAGTACGACTCGCCGATCTTCCCGAGGTCGTAGATCTGCACGATGTTGGGGTGGTTCAGCTGCGCGGCGAGCTTCGCCTCGTTCAAGAACATCTTCACGAAGCTCGCCTGCTTCGAGAGGTGCGGCCGAATGCGCTTGATGACGATGGTCTTCTCGAAGCCTTCGAGACCCGCCTGGCGGGCGAGGAAGATCTCGGCCATGCCGCCGACGGCAATTCGGTCGACCAGGGAGTACTTGCCGAACCGGGTCGAGACCTTGGGGCTGCCGACGGGGGTGGCCATCAGTGGCGGCGCTTCATAGCAGAGCCTGCCACGAGGCGCTGAAGCTCGTCCACGAGGAGATCGGCCACCGCCTTCACCCGAGGCACGTCGAGCGCACTTCTTGCGCAGACCAGGTTCAGCGGCGTGCTCGCATGGGGCCCCAGCGGCAGGTCGAGCGGCACCAGCGCGTTGGGCAGCGAGAAGCGGTGCGAGATGGGGCTCAAGGGCATCGCCCCCACTCCGGCCTCGCAGGCGCGGATCAAGACGAGGAAGTTGTCGGAAGTGAAGACCGGCTTGAAGTCGGGGACCATCGCGCGCAGCTGCGGGTTGGGCGGCACGTCGTCGAACGGCGGCGCCCAGGCCACCCAGTCGAGATGGGCCACGCTCGGCTTCGGGGGCAGCCGCGCGGCGTAGCCCTTGGAGACGCAGATCGCCACCGGCAGCTGCAAGGTGGCCACGTTCACCAGGTCGCCGCTCGGCGGCGCGGGCCGGAAGCGGAGCGCCAGGTCGGCCTCGCCGCGGGCCAGGTCGAGGTACTCGACCTTCGAGAGCAGCTCGAGCTGCACCTTGGGCAGCTTCTTTCGCAGGTGGGCGGCGAACGGCGCCACGAAGTCGAAGGCCACCCCGGGCGGCGCCGCCACCCGCACCGTGCCCTGGGGCTCGCGGTCAGAGGCCGCCGCAGCCCTCTGCACCTCGCCCGCCCACTCGGCCATCTTGCGCGCCGGCTCGAGCAGCCGCGCGGCAGCGGCGGTGGGCGCGGCGCCGCTGGCCGTGCGGTTGAAGAGCTTGTAGCCGAGGGCGTACTCGAGGTCGGCGAGGCGGCGGCTGACCGTGGGCTGGCCGAGCTTCAGCCGCTTCGCCGCGCTGCTGAAGCTGCCGGTCTCGGCCACCGCGAGGAACAGCTTCAGGTCTTCCCAGGCGATATCCATTTTTGAATGACGCGATGCAGACTTGACGGATTCTCATTCAAAATCAGATGGGTAGTCTAGGCGCCATGAAGACGATCTTCCTGTTGGCAGTGGTGCTGTCGGGCTGTGCGGTGACCTCTCACGCGAGCCGCACCTCGGCGCTGGGCACGAAGTCGTCGAGCGGGGCGATGCTGGCGGTGCTCGACGCCGCGGGGCCGATCGCGCTCGAGACCGTCGTCTCGTGCGACTGGGAGGTCGACCGCAGCGGGCTCATCAACCTCGACCACCCCACCGCCAGGGCGGCGGGCCTCACCGACTCGCCCGAGCCGATTCAGGTCTACTTTCACGTGCTGCGCCACCCCACCCGCGGCACCTTCATCGTCGACACCGGCGTCGAGCGGGCGCTGCGCGACGCGCCCGACCAGGCGGCCTACGCCGGCCTGGTGGCGAAGTTCATGCACCTCGAGCGCATGAAGGTGCACCAGCCGCTCGCCGATTGGCTCGAGCGCGAGGGCAGGCTCGACGGCGTGTTCCTCACCCACCTTCACTCGGACCACTTGAGCGGCATGCCCGACGTGCCGCACGGCACGCCCATCTACTCGGGCCCGGGTGAGGCCGCCTCGCGCGGCGCGCTCAACTTTCTCGCGCAGCCGGCGCTGAACCGCGCGCTCGAGGGCCACGAGCCGATCTCGGAGCTGCAGTTTCAGCCCGACCCCGACGGGCGCTTCGCCGGAGTCGTCGACGTGTTCGGCGACGGCACGCTGTGGGCGCTGCTGATGCCGGGGCACACCGTGGGCTCGCTGGCGTTCGTGGCGCGCACGCCGTCGGGGCCGGTGCTGATGACCGGCGACACCTCGCACACCCGCTGGGGCTGGGAGCACGACGTCGAGCCGGGCTGGTTCACCGACGATCACGCCGCCAACGCCGCGTCGCTGGCGAAGCTCAAGCAGCTGGTGGCCGAGCACCCCGCGATGCAGGTGCGGCTCGGCCACCAGCCGCTGGGCGCCGAAGGCGAGGGCCACGCGGCGCGCTAGTTTGTCGGTGCGGCACCCTCACCGTGTTATGGCGCGCCCGTGCTCGCGCTCGTCACAGCCGCGCTGCTCGGGGGTACCGATTCGCTGGCGGCCTTCACCCTCGAGGTGCGCGGCAAGCCGGGCGTGTTCGTGCTCTCGGCGCAGGAAGAGCCGCGGGTGCGGCTGGGCCTCACCGTGACGCCGTGGCCTCCTCCCGCGGGCGTCTCGAACGCCCGGGCCGAGATCGCGGTGACGGCCGACCCCGAGGTGGTGCCGCGCGCGCTGGCGGTGCTCGAGAAGCGATCGAGCGAGCCCCGCACCGCGGCCCCGCCCTTCCCGCTGCAGGGCTTCGCCGCGCTGGCGGCGCGCATCTCGGCGGCGGCCGACGCCAGAGACGGCGCGTCGCTCGGGTTCGAAGGCACCCAGACCAACCTGGTGCTGAACCCGAAGAACTCGGCCGCCACCTTCGAGAGCATCGACGCGGCCTTTCTTCGACGGCTGGAAGCGGCGCTCAAGCCGGCGCAGCGCCCCGGGGTGCCCCTCGCCCGGCTCGACGACGTCGAGCGCATCGCGGGGCCGGGCGCCGAGCCGCTGTGGTCGGGCCGCAAGCTCTTGCTGTATCTCGAGGGCAGGGCCCTCAAGCTCTACGACGCCGACACCAACCGCTCACGCAGCCTGGGCCCCCGCAGCGGTACGCCCATGATGAGCGCCTGCGCTGCGGGGGTGTGCGCGCTGGCCGAGACGCCCACCCGCATCGCGGTGGTGGGCGGGCCGCGCCCCGAGCTGGTGAACCTGCCCCGCCCGCTCTCGCTGGCCAACGCCCCACCGGGGCGCCGGCTGTGGCTGTCGGCCGATGGGCAGTGGGTGGGCGCCGAGCTGTATGCCGACCCCGACGACGATCGCCAGCACCTGTGGTTCTACGACCGGCTGGCGCGCCGCGCGGTGTCGTGGGCGGGCCCCGGCGACACCGGCCACGCGCTGTCGTTCACCACCTGGGGTACGCGCGGGGTGCTGTTCAGCCGCACCGCGCCGTGTCGCGAGGGCGACCCCGAGACGGTGAATGACGCCGCGTGCCTGTTCGAGCTCGACGCCGGGCGGCTCGCACCGGTGGGCAACGCGCGCACGGTGCCGCCGCCGCTGACCGCGCCCGACAGGGGCCATCGCCTCTCGTGGGCCTCGGCCGCGCCGGTGATCGAGCCGCTCGACGGCGGCGCGGTGCTCCAGCTGCCGGCGCTCGACGGCAGCGGCGCGATGAGCCCGGTGTGGCTGTCGGGGGCCCTGCTGCTGGTCGCCGCCGACCCGCTCGCGACCATCGACCTGGCCGGCGTCAAGCGCCGCGTGCTCGACGACCGGCTGCAGTTCGCGGGCGGTCAGCTCGAAGGTGCGCGGGTGTGGTACCAGACGGCCGAGGGGCTGTTCTCGGCGCGGGTGATCTCGGCGCTCTAAAAGCCTGATCGCGTGGGCTAATCTCGAGGCTTCATCCCGGATGGGGGCCCTCGAATGAAGCGGTGGAAGTGGCTGGCGCTCGCGCTGGTGTTTCCCGCAGCGGCGATCGCGACGATGTCGGTGTTCACCCTGACCGCCGAGCTCGGCGCGCGCGCGAACGACGAAGGCGGCGTCGACATTCGCAACGACGAGGTGCGGCGCGAGCCGACCCGGCTCGGCCTCTCGGCATGGAGCGCGACCACCGCGCTGCCCGAGGCGCGCAAGCAGGCCGCGACCGTCGCGTACAACGGGTTCGTCTACGCGCTGGGCGGCGAGACCTTGAGCGGGCCGACCGCGTCGATCGTGCAGGCGACGCTCGATGGAAACGGAGCGGTCGGAGCGTGGACGGCGGCGGCGGTGAGCCTGCCCGAGCCGCGCAGCCAGCTGGCCGCGGTCGCCTACGGCGGGTTCCTGTACGTCGTGGGAGGAAAGGCCTCGGGCAGCGGCCGCGACGACGTGCTGGTGTCGCCCATCGCCGCGAACGGCGCGCTGGGCCCCTTCGTGGTGAGCCCGGTGACGGTGCCCGACGGGCCGCGCTACGGCCACGTGGCGGCGGCGTGGGGCGGGTACCTCTTCGTGCATGGCGGTGGAGCGGCCGGCCTGCCCACGCTGGCCGACGTGAAGTTCGCGCCGATCAACGCCGACGGCACGCTGGGCGCGTTCGGCACGGCCGGCAGCTTCGGGCCGAAGATCGATCACGCCCTGGTGGCCCACCGCGGCGGCCTGTACCTGGTGGGCGGCGACACCGGCTCGGGCCAGACCTCGGGGGTGTACCGGCTGGAGATCGACTCCAGCAACGGCCACGTCGGCCCGGCCAGTCTGATCACCACCCTGCCGAGCGCCCGCGGGCGCGCCGCGGCGGCGATCTCGGGTGGCGCGATGTACGTGGTGGGCGGCGTCAACGCGGCAGGCACGTACCTCAGCGAGGTGCTGGTCGCCCCGCTGCTCGCCGACGGCACCCTGCCCGCCTTCACCCCGACGTTGGCGCTGGCCGGCGCGGCGCGCGCAGAGCTGGGGCTGGTGGCCTACGACGGCAGCCTGTTCGCGCTCGGCGGCGGCGACGCCTCGACGCCCTTCGCCGACGTGGTGTCGGCGACGCTGGTGCGCGGCCGGGCGCTGACCGGCGCCTTCACGGTGAGCCCCGGGCTGACCGGCGCACGCACCCAGGCCGGGGTGGCGGTGGCGGGCAAGGTGATCTACCTGGCGGGTGGCGCGAACAGCAACGTGCCGCTGAGCACCGTCGAGCGGGTGCCCCTCACCGCGACCGGCGGCACCGGCACCCCGGTCGCCGCCACGCCGCTCGCCGTCGCGCGGCAGAACCCCGCGGCGGTGGTGGTCGACGGCTTCTTCTACGTGATCGGCGGCCGAGACAGCACCGCCGGCGATCTGGCCAGCTCCGAACGCGTGTCGCTCAGCCTCGACGGCACGCTGCAAGGGGGCTTCTCGAGCGCGTCGCTGGGGGCGCTCAACTTCGGGCGCAACGGCCACGCGGCCGCCGTCGCCCACGGGCGCATCTACGTCTCGGGCGGCAAGCTGAACGCCTTGACCCGCACCGACGTGGAGATCGGCGAGATCGTCTCGCCGAACACCCTGGTGTGGTCGGTCTCGCCGAGCGCGTTCACGCTCGGCCGCACGCTGCACGCCAGCGTGGCCCACGCCGGGCACCTCTATCTCATCGGCGGGCAGACCATGGGCGGCTCGACCGCCGACATTCAGGTGGCGACCATCGACCCCACCACCGGCGCCCTGGGAGCATTCACCTCGACGACGCCGCTGCCGTCGGCGGCGCAGGGCGTGTCGGCGACCGTGCTCGAGGGCCACCTCTACGTGGCCGGCGTAGGCGCGACCACCGCGATCGTCTCGGCGCCCATCAACGCCGACGGCTCGCTGGGCACGTTCGTGACGGTGGCCTCACCGCCCTCGGCGCGCTCGGGCGCCGCGCTGGTGGCCGGCAGCACCGGCCTGCACCTGCTGGGCGGCACCGACGGCAGCACGTTCAGCGAGACCAACAGCGTGTACGCGCTGACGCTGGGCACGCTGACCGGCGTCGCGAACCCGCTCACGCTGGCGGTGGCGCTGCCGTCGGCGCGCTACGGCCACGACACCGTGGCCTACCGCGATCGCCTCTACGTGACCGGGGGCAACCCCACCGGCGCCGAGGTGGCCTTCGCCTCGGTGCAGCCCGGGGGCGTGCTCTCGTCGTTCAACCAGACGTCTGCCTACTCGGGCGCGCGCAGCGGCCCGGCCGCGGTGGCGTACCGCGACTTCTTCTACGTGCTCGGCGGAGAGAACGCGGGTGCGACGCTCAGCGACGTGCAGGTCGCGCCCATAAACGCCGACGGCACGCTGGGCGTGTTCACCGGCACCACGCCGCTCCCCACCGCGCGCAGCGGGCTCGCCGCCACCGCGTGGAACGGCAGGCTCTACGTGGCGGGAGGCAGCGAGGGGGGCACGGGCGCGGCCCTGACCAACGACGTGTACGTCGCGTCGATCAACGCCGACGGCTCGCTGGGCGCGTTCACCCCCACCACCTCGTTCACCACCGCGCGCTACCAGCACCGCCTGCTGGCGTACGGCGGCCGGCTGTACGTGGTGGCTGGCAACGTCGGCGGCACGGGCGCCACCGACGTGCAGGCGGCGGCGATCAACGCCGATGGAACCGTGGGCCCCTTCACCCGGGCCGGCACGCTGCCGTTTCGGCTGGCCGCCCAGGTGGCGGCGGTGCGCGACGGCTACCTCTACCTGGCGGGCGGCGGCCCCGCGAGCCCGCCGTATGCCGGGGTGCTGGCGGCCCCCTTCGACGTCAACGGCAACCTGGGCGCGTTTCGGTGGCTGGGAGATCTGCCGAACGGCGTCTCTGACTGCTCGGGTGCGCTCGCGCAGGGCCGCCTGTTCGTCACCGGTGGGTACTTCGGCAGCCCGCAGATCGCGGTGCGCTCGGTCGACCTGCGCGCCGCGCCCTCGAAGGGCAGCTACTCGAAGCTCGTCGATCTCTCGGTGCCCAGCACCCTGGTGTCGATCACCCCCAACGGCACGGCGCTCAAGGGCTCGGTGAGCCTCGACTACCGGGTCGCCTCACCGAGCGGGGTGTTCGGCCCGCGGATCTCGAAGGGGCTCATACCCGTGGGCAGCGCCACCAGCCTGACCGGCTCGAACGTGCGCTGGGTGTGGCTCAAGCTCGACTTCGACGACACGCTCGCGGCGACGCTGAGCCCCGACGTGCCGAGCGAGCGCGACGTCGCCGATCTCACCGTGGTGCACAACCCCGACCCGACCCTGTCGCCAGGCAACTCGATGATCCCCCCGCGCACCGCGCTCACCTTCACCTGCAGCGGGGGCGCGGGCGGGCCGTACACCCTGGCGCTGGCGCAGAACCAGTCGAGCGCGACGTTCACGCCGGGCACCGGGGCCTACGTGGCGGGCAGCACCGGCAACACCGTCGACCTCGTCACCTGCACCGACTCGGCGGGTGCGGTCGGGCAGACCCGGCTCTCCATCGGCCCGGGGGTGTTCATCTCGACCGCGTCGACCACCGTCGCGCCGCGCGACACGCGCACCCTCACCGCCGGCGGCGGCTCGGCGATGGGCTACGTCTTCTCGTACGTCACCAACGCCTCGGGGGGCTCGCTCACCCCGGCCGGCGCGTACCAGGCGGGGCCCACCGGCAGCGTGGCCGACGTGGTGCGTTGCACCGACTCGCTGGGCAACGTGGGCACCCTCACCCTGAACGTCACCGCCTCGCTGGCGCTGAGCCCGCTGAGCGCCACCGTGCCGCCGCGCGGCGCCCAGACCTTCACCACCACCGGCGGCAGCGCCACCGGCATCGTCTACGCGCTGAGCCAGAGCCCCTCGGGAGCGACCATCGGCGCGGGCACCGGCCAGTACACCGCAGGGGCCACCCCCAACGTCACCGACGTGGTGCAGGCCACCGACTCGCTGAGCAACACCGCCACCGCCAACGTCACCGTCGGCCCCGGAGTGAGCATCGCCCCGAACGGCGGCAGCGCTCCGCCGCGGGGCACGCTCAGCTTCACGGCGATGGGCGGCAGCAACGCGGGCTTCACCTGGCGCCTCACCTCGAACGCGTCGGGAGGCGACGTCGACGCGGGCAGCTACCGCGCCGGAGCCACCGGCGGGGTGACCGACATCGCCGAGGCGCGCGACTCGCTCGGCAACAGCGCGAGCGTGAGCATCACCGTCGGCGCCGGGGTGAGCATCAGCCCCGGCTCGGCGGCGCTGCCCCCGCGCGGCACCCAGGGCTTCACCGCGATGGGCGGCAGCGGCTCGGGCTTCACCTTCACCGGGCCCAGCCTGCCCAGCGGCGGCATGGTGACCCCGGGCGGCGCGTACACCGCGGGCCCCAACGGCCCGGCCAATGACCTGGTGCGCGTCACCGACTCGCTGGGCAACACCGCCACCGTGAACGTCGCGGTGGGGCCCCAGATCTCCATCGCGCCGGCGTCAGCGTCGACGCCGCCCTCGGGCACCATCGCGTTCACCGCCACCCTCGGCAGCGGCACCGGCTACGCGTGGTCGATCGCCACCGCGGGCTCGGGCTCGCCGACGGTGGGCGCGGGCGACGGCAGCTACCGCGCTGGCACCCAGATGGGCACCGACGTGGTGCGGGTCACCGACTCGCTGGGCAACACCGCCACCGTGAACATCACCGTCACCAACGCGCTGGCGGTGAGCCCCGGCGCGGTGATGGTGGCGCCCCGCGAGGCGCTGCAGCTCACCGGCAGCGGCGGCTCGCAGGCCGGCTACGTGTGGTCGCTGCTCACCAACGCCTCGGGCGCGACGTTCAACCCGGCGACCCAGGCGTACGTGGCGGGCCCCCTGGGCGGCGTGACCGACGTCGTTCAGCTGCGCGACTCGCTGAACAACACCGCCACCGCGACCCTCACGGTGAAGCCGGGGGTCACGCTGACGCCGGTGAGCGTCACCCTGCCCCCGCGCGGCGCGCAGACCTTCGTCGCGGCAGGCGGCACCAACCTGGGCTTCACCTGGTCGGTGATGCCGAACGGCTCTGGAGCGACCGTCGACGGCGGCGCGTACCTCGCCGGCGCGACCGGAGCGGTGACCGACACGGTGATCGCGACCGACTCGCTGGGCAACGCCGGCACCGCCACCGTCACGGTGACGCCGGGCCTGACGATCTCGCCGTCGCCGCTCAGCATCGCCCCGCGCGACACCCAGCCGCTCGCCGCCGACGGCGGCAGCCGCGTCGGCTACGCGTGGAGCTTCGTCACCAACGCCTCGACCGGCACCTTGAACCCCGGCACCGGGGTGTACCGCGCGGGCGCGACCGGGGCGGTGGTCGACACCGTCGAGGTGCGCGACTCGCTGGGCAACAGCGCGCAGCTGGCGATCACGGTGCGCCCCGGCATCAGCATCACCCCCGACGCCGGCACGGTGGCCCCGCGCGGCACATTGCAGCTGCTGGCCAACGGCGGTAGCGAGAGCGGCTTCACGTGGACGCTGACCGCGAACCGCTCGGGCGCGACCTTGAGCCCCTCGAACGGGCTGTACCGCGCGGGCGGCACCGCCAGCGTGGTCGACGAGGTGCTGGTGGTCGACTCGCTGGGCAACTCGGGCACCGCCCAGGTGCTGGTGGGCGCGGCGATCGCGATCACCCCGGCCAACCCCACCGTGGTGCCGCTCGAGACGGTCGGCTTCGTGGCGATGGGCGGCGGCGGGGGCAACGACTGGCGGCTGATCTCCAACGGCTCGGGCGCCACGCTGGACATGCAGACCGGTCGGTACGTGGCCGGCTCGCGCGGCGGCACCACCGACACGGTGCAGGTGACCGACGTGCTGGGCAACGTGGCCACCACGGTGGTGACGGTGAAAGACGCCTTGCGCCTGAGCCCCAACACCCTGAGCCTGTCGCCGCGCGGCACCCAGACCTTCACCGCGATGGGCGGCTCGGGCATGGGGTACGCGTTCTCGCTGGCCGCAGGCAGCGGCTCGGGCGGCAGCATCGACGCGCAGAGCGGCGCGTACGCGGCGGGCCCGGTGGGCAACACCGTCGACCTGGTGCAGGTGCGCGACTCGGTCAGCGCGGTGGCCACGGTGATGGTGATGGTGGGCGACGGCCTGACCATCTCTCCGCGCAGCGCCGAGGTGGCGGCAGGCGGCACGCAGACCTTCAACGTCACCGGCGGCAGCGGCCAGGGCTACGCGTGGGCGTTGTCGACCAACGCGTCGGGCGGAAGCATCGTCCCGGCGAGCGGCGCCTACGCGGCGGGCGCGACCGGCAACGTGACCGACGACGTGCAGGTGACCGACTCGCTGGGCAACACCGCGGTGGCGCACGTGACGGTGGTGGGCGGCGGCGGCTCGGTGGTGCCGGCGCGCGAGCGGCCGGCGGCCAACGGCTGGTCGTGCGGCTGCCAGTCGGGCGCGCCCGGCTTCGGCCTGCTGGGCCTGGCGCTGCTGGCGCTGCGGCGCCGGCGGTGGGGCCGCTTCGGCGGCAGCGTGACGCTGGCGGTGCTGCTCGTCGCCTCGCTGGCGAGCGCGGCGGCCGCCAAGCCGAAGAAGAAGAAAGCGCCGGCCCCTGCGGCGGTGACGACGCCGGCGCCGGCGACGCCTGCGGCGGTGGTCGAGCCGGCGCCCGAGCCGAAGCCGGTCGAGCCGGGGCCCACCGCCCGGCCTGCGCCGGCGGCGCCCCCGGCGCCCGCCGTGAAGCGCAAGCCCACCGTGGCGGTGATCGAGGTCGACGTCACCGCGCAGGGCGAGCGGCTCGACGCGGCGGCGTTCAGCGACATGATGGTGACCGCGATCGACTCGCGCCAGGCGTTCATCGTGGTGTCGTCGAAAGACATCGCGGCGATGCTCGGCATCGAGCGGCAGAAGCAGCTCTTGGGGTGCTCCGACGACACCAGCTGCATGTCCGAGCTGGCCAACGCGCTGGGCACCGACTTCGTGATGCTGGGCAGCGTGGGCAAGGTGGGCGACAGCTACCTGGTCTCGACCCGCCTGGTCGAAGCGGCGCGCAGCAAGGTGACCGCGCGCGCGTCGGTGCAGGCGAAGTCGCCCAACGCGCTGCTCGAGGCGATCTGGCGGGCGACCCAGCAGACGCTCGACGGCTACGGCGAGAGCCTGCCCTCGCCCGAGGCCGAGCGCTGGGCGGCGCGGCCGAAGCCCGAGCCTCCGGCGACGCTGACCGTGGCCGAAGAGACGCCCTCGCGCTTCGGGCTCGCGGCGGCGGCGGTGCTGGGGTGGCAGCCGCTGTCGGTGGCGGGCAAGCGCGGCTCGGTGGGCGCGCAGGTCGACCTCACCTTCCGGCGCGGGCGGCTCGAGCTGGCGGCCGGGGTGGTGATCGCTCCGAGCCCCGGGGCGCGCATCACCTTCACCTGGGCGCTGCTCGACGCGCGCACCCGCATCGACCTGGGCATTCGCGGCACCGCTTTTCCCGGCGCGGGGCTGTACGGCGGCGGCGTGACCGCGGGCTTCGAATTTGCGCTCAATGATCACTTCGGGCTGAACGCGCGCGTGGCGGGAGAGGTCTACCCGGCCGCGGGCTCGGTCATCTTCGCGATGCTGGGCGCGGCGGGCGTCTCGGTGCGCTTCTAGAAGAAGGCCGCGTCAGGCGTACTCTTCGATCGGCGGGCAGCTGCAGACCAGCTTGCGATCGCCGAGCACGTTGTTCACCCGGCTGACGAACGGCCAGAACTTGCGGTGGCGCACCGCCGGGTTGGGAAACGCGGCGACCTGGCGCGAGTACGGCCGCGACCACTCGTCGGCGGTGCAGATCTCGGCGGTGTGCGGCGCGTTCTTGAGCACGTTGTTCTCGCGCGGCTGCTTGCCCGACTCGATGTCGCGAATCTCGTCGCGAATCGCCACCAGCGCATCGATGAAGCGATCGAGCTCGGCCTTGGGCTCGCTCTCGGTGGGCTCGACCATCAGCGTGCCGCTGACGGGGAAGGACACCGTCGGAGCGTGGAAGCCGTAGTCCATCAAGCGCTTCGCGATGTCTTCGACCTCGATGCCGGCGGTGTTCTTCAGGCCGCGCGGGTCCAAGATGCACTCGTGGGCGACGGTGCCGTGCTCACCCCGGTACAGCGTCGGGTAGTGGTGTTCGAGCCGCTTGGCGATGTAGTTGGCGTTGAGCATGGCCAGCTTGGTGGCGTGGGTCAGCCCCTCGGGCCCCATCATGCGAATGTACATCCACGAGATGAGGAGAATGCTGGCGCTGCCCCAGGGCGCGGCGCTGATCGGCCCGGTGCCGCTCTGGCCGCCGGTCTTCACCAGCGGGTGGGTGGGCAGAAAGTCGACCAGGTGCTTCGCCACGCAGATGGGGCCCATGCCGGGGCCGCCACCGCCGTGGGGGATACAGAAGGTCTTGTGCAGGTTGAGGTGGCAGACGTCGGGGCCGAAGTCGCCCGGCCGGCACAGGCCGACCTGCGCGTTCATGTTCGCGCCGTCCATGTAGACCTGGCCGCCGTTCGCGTGCGTCACCTCGCACAGCTCGCGCACCGACTCTTCGAACACGCCGTGCGTCGAGGGGTACGTGATCATCAGCGCGGCGAGCTTGTCTTTGTGCTCGGCGGCGCGGGCCTTCAGGTCGGCGACGTCGACGTTGCCGTGCTGATCGGTCTTCACCACCACCACCCGGTAGCCGGCCATCACCGCCGAGGCGGGGTTGGTGCCGTGCGCCGACTGGGGAATGAGGCAGATGTCGCGGTGACCCTGCCCGCGCTTCTCGTGGTACGCGCGAATCACCAGCAGGCCCGCGTACTCGCCCTGGCTGCCGGCGTTCGGCATCAGCGAGCAGCCGGCGAAGCCGGTGATCTCGTTCAGGTACGACTCGAGGGTCTGAAACACCTCGGCGTAGCCTGCGGTCTGGTTGCTCGGGGCGAACGGGTGCAGGCGGCCGAACTCGGGCCAGGTGACGGGCTCCATCTCGCTGGTGGCGTTGAGCTTCATGGTGCACGAGCCCAGCGGGATCATCGAGTGGGTGAGCGAGAGATCTCTCGACTCGAGCGTGCGGATGTACCGCAGCATCTCGCTCTCGGAGTGGTGGGTGTTGAACACCGGGTGGCCCAGGTACGCGCTCTTGCGGCGCAGGCCCTCGGGCACCGCCGAGCCGGGCGCGGCGAGCTGCGCCGCGGTGAAGTCGACCTTCTTGCCGCCGGCGAACACTTGAAAGAGCGTGTCGAGCTCGGCCGCGTCGACGGTCTCGTCGAGCGCCACGCCCAGCGCGTTGGGGCCGAGCCGGCGCAGGTTGATGCGCTTGCTGCGCGCCGCCACCTCGACGCCGTCGGCGACCTTGGCGTCGGGGAACTCGACGCACAGGGTGTCGAAGTAGCCGGGGTGGCGCAGCTTGTGGCCCAGCTTCTCGAGGCCCTTGGCGAGGGTGCGGGTGAGATCATGCACCCGGGTGGCGATGCTCTTGAGGCCTTGGGGCCCGTGGTACACCGCGTACATGCCGGCCATCACCGCCAGCAGCACCTGCGCGGTGCAGATGTTCGAGGTCGCCTTCTCGCGGCGAATGTGCTGCTCGCGGGTCTGCAGCGCCATGCGCAGCGCCATCTTGCCGCTGGCGTCTTGACTGACGCCGATCAGCCGGCCGGGCATCTGGCGAGCGAACTCTGCCTTAGTGGCGAAGAACGCCGCGTGCGGGCCGCCGAAGCCCATCGGCACCCCGAAGCGCTGGGCGCTGCCCACCACCACGTCGGCGCCGAGCTCACCCGGAGGGGTGAGCAGGCACAGCGAGAGCAGATCGGCGGCGGCGCACACCTTGGCGCCGGCGGCGTGGCACTTCTCGATGAAGGCGCGGTCGTCGTGCACTCCACCGTCGGTGGCCGGGTACTGAATCACCGCGCCGAAGATCTTCTTCGCGGCCGGGTCGAAGCTGCGGTGGTCGGCGACCACCACCTCGATGCCCAGCGGCTTCGCCCGCGTCTGCACCACCGCGATGGTCTGGGGGTGGCAGCGGTCGCTGACGAAGAACGCCTTGCCGTCGGTGTCGGGCACCACCGCGTGCATCAGGTGCATCGCCTCGGCGGCCGCAGTGCCCTCGTCGAGAAGCGAGACGTTGGCGACCGGCAGCCCGGTGAGATCAGCCACCATGGTCTGGAAGTTGAGGAGCGCCTCGAGCCGGCCCTGGGCGATCTCGGCCTGGTAGGGGGTGTACTGGGTGTACCAGCCCGGGTTGAGCAAGATGTTCCGCAGAATCACGCCCGGGGTGATGGTGTCGTGGTACCCGCAGCCGATCATCGAGCGGAACACCTGGTTCTTGTCGGCGATGGCGCGCAGCTCGGCCAGCACCTCGTGCTCGCCCTTCGCGGCGGGCAGCTTCATCGCGCGGCCGAGGCGAATCGACCTGGGCACGGTCTTCTCGACCAGGTCGTCGAGCGACGAGAGGCCGACGATCTTCAGCATCTCTTCGGTGTCGCGAGAATCAGGTCCGATGTGGCGGCGGGGAAACGTGTCGACGTGCTCGAGCATGGCGGTGGTTCCCATAGCGCGGGGCGCGCCGGTCGCAAAGGGTCTGCGCTACAACACACCGATGCGCGCGCCATGGCGGGTCGCGGTACTCGCTGCGTTCAGCTGTGCTCATGCTCCACCGGTCGCGACGGGCGCCTGGCACGACGGCATTCGCGGGCTGGCCGGCGAGGTGGCGGCGGCGCGCGGGGTGCCCCGGCTGCGCGACTTCGAGCTGGTGGTGCTCGACGAGGTCGAGTTCGTCGACCGGTACGTCGAGCTGGGCCGCGCCCAGGGCGCCGGGCTGGGCCAGGAGATCGAGGCCACCCTGCGCGCGCTGGGGGGCCTCGACGGGAAGCTGGCGGGGGCCGGCGCCCAGGCCAGGGTGCGCGCGGTGCTCGACGAGCAGATCGTCGCGTTCTACGACTTCGACCGGCACACCATGTTCGTGCGGCGGGTGCTGCCGCCGCAGCTCGCCGACGGGCTCGACGACGACACGGTGCTCACCTTGACCGCCCACGAGCTCGGCCACGTGCTGCAGGACCAATGGCACGTGAGGCACCCGGTCACCTCGTACGAGCAGGCGCTCGCCCAACGCGCGGTGCTCGAAGGTGATGCCACCCTCACCGCGCTGCTCACCGTCGCCGCGCGCAAGCGGGTGCCGCCGGTGCGCGCGGTCGAGCGCACCCGGCTGGTGTCGACCACCGTCACCGACGCCCAGCAGCTCGAGCTGAGCGGGTCAGAGCGCCTGCTCGCGGCGACCCCGACCCTGCAGGCGCTCTTCACCTTCCCCTACCTGCGCGGGCAGCGCTTCATCGCCGACGTGTACCGCGCCGGAGGCCTGCCGCTGGTCGAGCAGGTGCTGGCGCACCCGCCCCAGCGCACCGACGCAATCTTCGAGCCGCAGCGGTGGCTCGACGGAGGCCCTGAGCGGCTGGTGCCCTTCGCAGACGGCACCCGTCACGGCGGAGCGCTGCTCTTGCGCGCCATGGTGGCGCAGTGCGCCCAGCGCGAGCCCGAGTACGGTCCGATGATCTCCAAGGTGCTCTCGGGCCTGCTCGACGCCTACCGCGACGATCGCTTCGTGCTGGGGAGCGACGGCACCTTGACCTGGGAGCTCGCCTTCGACCCGCGGCTCACCGACACCCAGGTACGCGCCACCCTGCCCGGCCTGGTGGTCTGCTTCGGCCGCGACCCGAAGAACACCGCCATCTCGGGCGAGCGCGGGCTGTACGTGCTGGCGACCGGCCCCGACCGGCAGCGCGCCGAAGCGCTGGCCGCCTCGGCGCCGGTGGCGCTCGACAAGCCCGAGCGCCGCCGTTCGGGCCCCAGACGGTGCCGGCGATCTCCCGCGCGGTGGCCTACCGCGAGGCCGGCAGGGGCAGCCTCGAAGGCAACCGCTGGTCGAGCCCGAAGCTGGCGATGCAGGCGGTGTTCGCGCCCGGCCTCAAGCTGCAGACGCCCGAGGGGGTCAGCCTGCTGGTGGGCTCGCCGCGCGCGGTGGTGGTGGCGTCGTTTCTCGACGAGGCTCCCACCGCGAAGATCGACGATGGCTTCGTGAACGGGTTTCTCTTGGGCATGCTGAAGAAGAAGCCGCCCAAGGGCATCACCCTGCGCACCCACCACCGTTGGCAAGAGGTGCAGCTGGCGCGCGGCGCTGCGCGAGAGGCCCGAGTCGACCTGCCCGAGGTGGTTGGCCCGGTGCGGGCGCGCCTCATTCCCCTCTGCGGGGGGCGGGCGGCGTTCTACGTGGTGGGCGTGCCGCTCGAGCCCGAGGGCTCGGCCGACATCGACGCGGCGTTCGAGGCGCTGCAGGGGCCCGACGGCGAGCCCCCGCTCTGCGCCGAGAAGTGAGCGGGCCGCTCAGCCCGCCAGCAGCTTGAGGTAGGCGGCCGAGTCCATCAGGGCGTCGAACTCGGCGCCGGTGGTCTCGACCTCGATGATCCACCCGCCGGTGTACGGCTCTTGATTGACCTTCTGCGGGTTGCCCGAGAGATCGTCGTTCACCTTCACCACCTTGCCGGTGATGGGCGAGAACAGATCGCTGACCGCCTTGGTCGACTCGATGGTGCCGAAGCGCTCTCCGGCCTTCACTGCAGTGCCGAGCTTGGGCAGCTCGACGTAGACCACGTCACCCAGCGCTTCTTGCGCGTGGTGGGTGACGCCGACGACGACCGTCTTGCCGGTCTGCTTCGCCCACTCGTGGTCCTTGGTGTACTTCAGATCTTTCGGGTACTCGCCGGAAGCCATGCCTCACCTCTTGTAGAACGGGGTCTTCACCACGCGCGCGGCGACCGGCCGCCCGCGAATCTCGACGGCAAACTGCGAGCCCTCGGCGCTCAGCGCCGTGGGCACGTAGCCGATGCCGACCGCCTTCTTCACCGACGGGCCCATGGTGCCCGAGGTGACCTCGCCGACGTTCTGCCCGTCTTTCAAGATCGGGTAGTGCGCGCGGGGAATGCCGGCCTCGGTGAGCTCGAAGCCCACCAGCTTGCGCTTGAGGCCTTCGGCCTTCTGCTTCTCGAGCACCGCGCGGCCCACGAAGTCGCCCTTGTCCATCTTCACGATCCACCCCAGGCCGGCCTCGAGCGGGGTGTGCGAATCGTCGATGTCGTTGCCGTACAGCGCGTACTTCATCTCGGTGCGCAGCGAGTCGCGCGCGCCCAGGCCGGCGGGCACGATGCCGTCGGCCTTGCCGCCTTCGAGAATCGCCCACCACAGCTTGTCGGCGTCTTTCGGCGAGCAGTAGAGCTCGAAGCCGTCTTCGCCGGTGTAGCCGGTGCGCGAGATGATGCACTCGATGCCGGCGACCTGGCCGGTGGTGAAGCGGTAGGTCGCCACCCCGTCGAGCGGCTTGGGCGACAGGCGCTGCACGATGCCGAACGCCTTGGGGCCCTGCACCGCCAGCTGCGCCCAATCGTTCGAGCGGTTTACCGGCTTCACGCCGCGCGCGCGCTCGCTCATCCACGCGAAGTCTTTGTCGGCGTTGCTGGCGTTGACGCAGATGAAGATGTGCTCGGGGCTGAAGCGGTAGGCCACCACGTCGTCGACGAAGCCGCCCTGGTCGTTGAGCAGGCCGGCGTAGACCGCCTGGCCGTCGGTGGCCTTGGCGAGATCGTTGGTGATGAGCGCGTTGGCCGCGGCCAGCGCACCCGGGCCTTTGAACTCGATCTCGCCCATGTGCGAGACGTCGAAGATGCCGGCGGCGGTGCGCACCGCCTCGTGCTCGGCGATCACGCCCGTGTACTGCACCGGCATCTCCCAGCCGGCGAAGTCGACCAGCCGGCCTGCAAGTTTCCTGTGGGCTGCGTTGAGCGGGGTCTGCCGGGGAGACATGGGGCGGCTGGTATATCGATTCAGGGTGAATCGGGAATCGTAAAAAGCTCAACCTCCGAGGTTGGCAGGGAACCGGTATTCGGGAATCTGATATGCGCCGATTCGAATGGAACCGGCTCAGCTCCACGGCCGCTGGGTGATCTCGCCGAACGACTCGGCGGGGCTGGCACGCTTCGGCGAGCACGCGTTCCACTTCTCACCGTGGGGAGACGCGATTCACAGCTTCGTGGGCCCCGAGGGCCTGCAGCGCATCGTGCTGATGTGGCGCCTCGAGAGGGCCGAGCTGATCACCATCGAGCCGGGCACCGGCCGCACCGAGCGCAGCGTGGTGACCCTCGCTCCCGGCGGAGCGCTTCAGGTCGGCGCCGAGCCCCACGCCACCTTCTACGTGCGCGACGACGACGCCCGGCCGTTCGACCCCCTCTCGCGCGCCTACGCCTTCGGAGCGGCGGCGCTGCGCCACGGCATCGGCCAGATTCAGCAGGGCGAGGCGCTCGAGCCGTTCTTGCTCACCCTGCAGGCCGGCAAGCTCGAGCTGGCGCGCTTTCACTTCCCCACCGCCGAGGCGGCCGAGGCGGCGGCGCGACAGAGCGCCGCAGAGCTGCCCAGGAACGCGGTCTCGTGCGCCTGGGTGTACGAGGGCTTCTTGACGTCGGTGGAAGACCAATCGCGCTCGGCGGCGGTGATGGCGCTGGTGAGCGAGCGCGGTGAAGACCAGGCGCGGGTGTTCGCGCAGCGCTACCGCTACCGGCCGGCCGGAGAGCCGGTCGGCGCGATGGCGGTGATCGGCGCGAAGCCGGGGTGGCTCTAAATGAAGATCCGCAATCGACTGAACCCTTCGAAGCCGTGCTTCTCGTTCGAGTTCTTTCCGCCCAAGACCGAAGAGGGCGAGAAGAACCTCTGGGCGACGCTCGAAGACCTGCGCGCCCTCGAGCCCGGCTTCGTCTCGGTGACCTACGGCGCGGGCGGCTCGACGCGCGATCGCACCATCGGGTTGGTGACGCAGATCAAAGAGCGCACCGGCATCGAGGCGATGGCCCACCTCACCTGCGTGGGCCACACCCGCGAAGAGCTGATTCACGTGCTCGACACCTTGCGCGACGGGAAGATCGAGAACGTGCTGGCGCTGCGCGGCGACCCGCCGAAGGGGGCGACCAGCTACCAGCCGGTGCCGGGAGGGCTGCGCTACGCCAACGAGCTGGTCGAGCTGATTCGCGAGCGCGAATACCCCTTCTGCCTCGGGTCGGCGGGCTACCCCGAAGGGCACCTCGAGACCCCGTCGCGCGAGAAAGACCTCGAGCACCTCAAGGTGAAGGTCGACGCGGGCCTCGACTTCGTCATCACCCAGCTGTTCTTCGACAACGCCTTCTACTTCGACTTCGTCGAGCGGGCGCGGCGCGCCGGCATCAACGTGCCGATCGTGCCGGGCATCATGCCCATCACCAACCACGAGCAGGTGGGCCGCTTCATTCGCCTCTGCGGCGCGACCATGCCGATGAGGCTGCAGCTGCAGCTCGAGAAGGTGAAAGACGACCCCGAGGCGGTGATGCAGCTGGGCGTGGCGCACGCCACCCGGCAGTGCGTCGAGCTGCTCGCGCGCGGCGTGCCGGGCATTCACTTCTACACGCTGAACAAGAGCCCCGCGACGCGCATGATCGTCAGCGCGCTGAAGGGCTGAACCCGAGAGCAACAGACCGCTTCACCAGCTGGCGCGGGGTGGGCGGCTTCACGTCGGGCGCGTCGAGCGGCTCCTCGACCAGCTCGAACAGCGCGTGATCGAACGGGCGCCCCGGTGCCTGCTGCTTCAGCACCAGGCGCTCGCGTACCCCGCGGGCAGCCAGGGTGCGCGCGCGGTAGTGGCAGTACGGGTTGTTGCCGGGGCGACCGAAGAACGCGTGGGCGGTGAACGTGCAGCCGCCCAGGCAGGTCTCGGCGTACGGGCAGCTCTTGCAGAAGCCCCAGAGATCTTCGACCGTGCGGCGCACCGCGAGGCGCGACCAGACCTCGGCGAGCTCTTCTTTCGCCAGGCTGCCGCGCACGTAGGCGTCGCTCTGCAGCGAGGGGCAGCCCTTGAGCGCCCCACTCGACTCGATGCCCATCAGCTGCTTGCCCGCCTGGCAGCCCTGGAAGTGATCGTTCATGCCCGGGCGGGGCGAGCGCAGCGCCGCCTCTTCGGGCCCGAAGTAGCCGAGGTTGTTTCCCGGCTGCAGCGAGATCTGCGCCTCTTGCCACGCGCGGGCCTTCAGCTTCGCGATGCGGGGCACCAGCTCGACCAGGTCCCACGGCTGCAGGAGCATCGCGGCGCGATCGGCGGCGCGGCCCAGCGGCGCGGTGAGCTGCACCTGCCAGGCGCCGATGCCGGTGTCCTTGAGCTGCTCGTAGAGCGGCTCGAGGTCGGCGTGGTTGAGGCGGTTCAGGTTGATGTTCGAGGCGGTGCGAAGGCCGGCGCGGTACAGGTGGCCGAGCGCCGCGAACGCCGAGGCGAAGCTGCCCTTCGAGGCGCGCATCAGGTCGTGGGTGGGCTCGAGCCCATCGATGCTGACCGAGACCGTGTGCAGCCCCGCCTGGGCCATCTGTCGCGCGAGCGCGCGGTCGATGCCGCGGCCCCCGGTGGTCATCGAGGGGCGAATGCCGGCCTCGCGCAGCGCGCGAACGACGGCGAGGAAGCCCGGGTGCAGATAGGCCTCCCCGCCGATCAAGACGACCTCGAACGTACCGGCGGCGGCCAGCTGCTTCACCACTTCGAGTGCCTTGTCGGTGGAGAGCTCACCTTCGCGCGCAGTGCCCGCGCGCGAGCCGCAGTGGGTGCACGGCTGATCGCACGCCAGGGTGAGCTCCCACACCACATAGGTGGGCCGCTCGGCCTGGCGCACGTCGAACCGCCGGAAGAGGTCGTCGCGCGAGCTCACTTGCAGTAGTTCTCCCACTCGGTGTCGTGCTCGGGGACACCGCCGTCAGCGCTCTGGTTGCAGTCGTAGGTGCTGTAGCAATCGAAGGCCGTGGTGTCTTTCTTGGTGCCGCCGTCGGGCAGATTGACGGTGATCACGCAGGGCGCGCCGTAGCAGGCCGAGAGCGTCACGGTCGCCAGGCCGGCGCCCGCGAAGGCGAGCGGCGCCGACCACCAGGCCTTCTTGGCGGCAGCGCGGCAGTTGGGGCATGCGGTCGACTGCCGCGGGACGAAACCGTCACAACGGGTGCAACGAAACATTTTTGTTCCTCTCCGGCCCTCGAGTTGACGGCGCTGCAGCTGAGCAATGCGCGCGCCGGGGCTGCGGCGAGAGGTGCTGCGGGTTTGGGAGGTGGAGCGCACGCGCGCTCGGGGCGGGGCTGTCGCGATGCCACCTGCGGCGGTGATGCTCCAACGCCCGGGGCGCCTACCCAGCGGCAGCGAGCATGGGCCGAGGGAGCTCGGCCATTTTCTACGCGCTATTTCGCGCGCGCTCTCGCGGCGGCCACGGTGTTGCTCATCAGCATCGCGATGGTCATCGGGCCGACTCCGCCCGGCACCGGGGTGATGAAGGCGGCGCGCTCTTTCGCGGGTTCGAACTCGACGTCGCCGGCCAGCTTGCCGTCGGCGCCGCGGTTCATGCCCACGTCGATGACCACCGCGCCGGGCTTCACCCACTCGCCCTTGACCAGGTGCTTGACCCCCACCGCGGCGACCACCAGCTCGGCGCGGCGCACCTCGGCGGCCACGTCTGACTTGCTGTGGCACACCGTGACCGTGGCGCTGGCGTTGATGAGCAGCGCCGCCATCGGGCGGCCCACGATGTTGCTGCGGCCGATCACCACCGCGTTCTTGCCGCTGGGGTTGAAGCGAATCTCTTCGAGCATGCGCATCACCCCGGCCGGCGTGCAGGCCACCAGGCCCGGGCGGCCTTGAAAGAGGTGGCCCGCGTTCACCGGGTGAAAGCCGTCGACGTCTTTGGCCGGGTCGACGGCCAGCAGCACCGCGTTCGAGTCGATGTGCTTGGGCAGCGGGAGCTGCACCAGAATGCCGTCGACCTGGGGGTCGGCGTTCAGCTTCGCCACCAGCGCGAGCAGCTCGGCTTGAGAGATCGTCGCGTCGAGGTGGTGCTCCCACGAGCCGAAGCCCAGCTCTTCGGCCGTCTTCTTCTTCGAGGTGACGTAGACCTTCGAGGCGGGGTCTTCGCCCACCCGCACCACGGCGATGCCGGGGGCGAACCCCCTCCGGGTCGCGATCTGCTGCGCCTCGCCCTTGAGACCTTCGCGGACCTTGAGGGCCAGCGCTTTGCCGTCGATGAGTTGAGCCGTCATGGCGCGTGCACTCTATGATCCCGCCCCGTGGGCATGTTCGGGAAAGCTCTCGGCGCCATCGCAGGGGTGATCGTCGGCCTGTTCCTCCAGTCGGCGACGATGGCGATCTTCTTCGGCTGCGTGGGCCTGGTGCTGGGTCACCTGCTCTTCGACCGCGAGCCGCTGGTGCCTGCCGAGAAGCTCAAGAGCATCGACGAGCTGCTCGGGCCGCCCGCGCCCCGCCCGGTGCCACGCACCCACCCCGACACCGTGCTGGCGAAGCTCTTGTGCCCGCTGTTCATCGAGGTGGCGCGCACCGACGGCCCGGTGACCCAGGGCGAGATCCGCGTCATTCGCGAGTACTTCGTGCGCGAGCGGCACTTCGACGCCGACGCGCTCGAGCAGGTGCGCCAGGCGCTCAAGAAGGCGCTCGCCGGCCCGCCGGTCGAGCTCGCCGCCGGCACCAAGAAGGCCCGCGCCCGGCTCTTGCCGGCCGACCGGCCGCTGTTCGTCAACGCGCTCTACGAGCTGGCGCTGGTCGACGCCGACCTGAGCCGCTCGGAGTCGGACGCGATCAAGCAGATCGTCGGCGCGCTCAACCTCTCGGACGAGCAGCTGCAGCAGATCACCTCGATGCACCTGGGCAGCGGCCGCGAGCACTACGCCGCCCTGGGCCTCACCGAGGCCGCCAGCGACGACCAGCTGCGCACCGCGTTTCGAAGGCTCGCCAGCGACCACCACCCCGACCGCTTCGCGGGGCGCCCCAAGCGCGAGGCCGACGCCGCCGCCGAGCGGTTCCGGCAGATCACCGACGCCTGGGCCGAGGTTCGAAAGCTGCGGGGGATCTAGAAGCGCGCCGGGGGCAGACTTCGATTCGACCGAAGACCGTCTTTCGATCTTTCTCATGGAGCGGCGCGCGGCCGACGTTATCTGGCTGCGGTATGCGAGGGCTCGGGCTGCTGGTCTCGGCGGCGGTGGCGTGTGGAGGCTGTGGCCACTCGGGCCGAGGGTGGTTTCGCGTCGACCGGCAACCCGCGGCGTTGGCGTGGCAGGGCTCGCAGGCCTGCCCTGCGGTCGAAGGCCCCGGCCCCGCGGTGATGCTGGTGCCCGGCATCGGCGGCGACACGCAGAACAACGACGAGGTGAAGGCGGTGCTGAACGGCCTGCAGCCGGCGGCGATGTTCACCTTCCGCTGGAGCCCGATGGAAGACACCCGCGCGCTGCTCGATCGGTTCTCGGAAGGCGTCGAGCACCTCTCGGCGTGCCTGCCGCCGAGACGGCAGGTGGTGGTGCTCGCCCACAGCGCGGGCGGAGTGCTGGCGGCGCTCGCCGCGGGAGATCTCGAGCTGGGCCAGCAGGCGCGCGAGCGCGAGCTCTTGCTGATCACCGTGGCTTCACCGCTCGCGGGCCATGGCTACGCCAGCTGGCGCACCGCGCTGCTCACCCACAAACCGTTCGTCATGACCCTGGGGGGGAACCTGACCTACGCGCGTGCGCCCGAGGGTGTGAAGGTATTTCACCTTCGTACGCACGCCGCGTCGGATCACGTGATGCGACCCACTCCTGGCTGGCACTGGCCCGACCACCCCGACGCCGTGGTGCCGGGCGCCACCGAGCACGCGCTGCCGGTGCAGGTCGGCCACGACGACGCCCTGCTGTGGGCGGCGCGGGCGCTGGTCGGCACACCCGAGCGCTTCGGAGTCACCCACACCGCCGTCGAGTGAAGCGGGCGCGTTCAGTGATTCGCGTTCGCGGGCAGCGCGAGCGCCAGGTAGCGGCCATCGAGGTGCAGCAGCAGGTCGTCGGACACGAGCTCGGCCAGCGCCTCGTCGAGCCACCCCGGGTCGCCCAACCTCTCGCGCACGTCTTCTGCGCGCCGGGCCTCGGCGCACAGCTCGTAGAGCTCGGCCACTTCGCCGCGCAGCCGCACTTCGCGCGGCGTCGCGCCCCGGCCGTCCGAGATGGTGAGCGATCTCCACCCCTTTGCGTACCGCAGCCACGGGCGGTTCGCCGAGTGCCAGCGGGCCCGCCACCCGTCGACCAGGCGGATACAGGCGTCGTGCACCTCTTCGGGCAGCGGCGCGACCGCGTCGTGCTCGAAGTAGTACGAGACCCTGGTCAGGTCGAAGCGCTCGGCCGGGAAGATGAAGGGGTAGCAGCGCGCGGGCCGCAGGTTCTTCACCCCGTGCTGGGCCGGCCGCTCGAACATCGGCGAGCCGCGGTCGGCGCGCGCGCGCCCCATCGCCACCGGCGGCTGGAAGTGCACCAGCTTGGGCAACACCTCGGCGAGCTGGCGGTAGTCGGCCTCGGTCTCGCCGTGAAAGCCACAGAGGAGAATGTAGAGGTTCTCGACCCCGTAGTACGAGGTCCACTTCAGCAGCTCGATGTTGCGAATGCCGGTGGTGAACTTCTTCATCAGCGACAGCACGTGCGTCGAGAAGCTCTCGATGCCGGGCTGCACCGAGTAGACGCCACCCCGCACCATCTGCTTGAGCTTCTCGCGGCTCAGATTCGAGCGAATCTCGTAGTGCAGCCGGAAGTCGCTCTTCTGCTCGGCGAGCCGCGCGAACAGGGCGTCGACGTACTCGGGCGACACGATGTTGTCGATCGCGTTGAAGTTGAACACGCCGTAGCGATCAGAAAGCGCGCGCAGCAGCTCGAGCACGGCGTCGGGGCTCTTGGCGCGAAAGTTCATGCCCTGCCGGTTCAGCCCGCAGAACGTGCAGTGGTTCTTCATGCCGTGCCAGCAGCCCCGCGCGGTCTCGATCGGCAGCATGACCTTCTGCTCGAACCCCGTCTCCTGGCACGCCTGGAAGTACTCGTCGAAGTCGGGCACCGGCGTCTTGTCCATGCGGTCGAGGTTGGGCGCGCGCCCCTCGTAGCGGAGCACCCCGCCCGCTTCGCGCCACATCGGGCCCCGCAGGCCTTCGAGCGAGGCGCCCTCGGCCAGGCGCCGCGCGAGCTCTGGCAGCACCTCGTCGGCGTCTCCGCAGTGCACCACGTCGACCTGCGGGCAACCGGTCATCACCTCGCGCGCGATGTCGTCTTCGAACGTCGACCCGCCGAAGACGATCGGCACGGTGGGGTATCGCCGCTTGATCGCCTTGGCCATCGCCAGGCTCGCGTTCAGCTGCTGAAAGCAGATGCTGAACCCGACCAGGCCGTACTTCGCCCAGTTCACCGTGGCCGCGTAGTGCTCGACGAACGCCGCGGTGTCGACCTCGCGAAGGCGGCGCAGCTCATCGAGCGTGCATGCGCCCGCGGCCAGGGTGCGCGACACCTCTTCGGGGAACGCGGCGAAGTAGCCGTCGTCTTCCGAGAAGGCCCCGAACGCGGCCCTCGACCAGATCCACTCGCCGATCATCGAATCGGCCATGGTGGCGAGCGACTCGTTCAGCGCCCAGCCCACCTGCTTCGCGAAGTACATGAACAGCGAGTACGAGTCGCTCGCGATTCCCTCCCGCGCCAGCGTCGCCTGCAACAGCGCGAGCTGAAACGAGGGGAACCGCGGCGACAGCGTGGGCATGCTCACCAGCGCCGCGGGCTTCATGCCGCCCTCAGCACTTCCGAGGGTTCGGCACCGTCAGCGGCCCCGGGCCGGCGTTCGGGTTCGGCACCGTCAGCGGCCCCGGCCCGGCGTTCGGGTTCGGCACCGTCAGCGGCCCCGGCCCCGGCCCGGTGTTCGGGTTCGGCACCGTCAGCGGCCCCGGCCCCGCGTTCGGGTTCGGCACCGTCAGCGGCCCCGGGCCGAACGGATCCCGGTTGGGGTACGGGGTCGGCACCGTCAGCGGCGGGTCGAGCGTCGGCCGGCCTGGCAGGGGCGGCTCGAGCACCGGTCGCGACTCCGCCGGCGGCATGCGGGTGGGCCGGGAGTCCGGCGGGGCCTCGAGCGTCGGTCGCGACTCAGGCGGCGGCATGAGCGTGGGCCGAGATTGACCGGGCGGGTCGAGCGTCGGCCGACCAGCAGGGTTCGGGTTCGGCACCGTCAGGGGCTGACGGGTTCGCTGGGCACCCCCTGCGGCGGGCGACGCCGGGTCTTCGACGTACTTCCTGGGCGACGAGCTTCCCTGGTTGATCTTGGTCATGCGGGCAGAGACAGCACGAGCCGCCCAAACGGCGCACGCACACCGCAGCGCCCGCGTTTTGACGCGCTTTTCAGCAAACCCTCACTTCAACCGGGCGAGGCGCTCGCGGCACAGCGCCGCATCGGGGTGGGCGTCGCCCCCCTGGCGAACGCGGTCGGCGAGCGCCTTCTCCCAGGAGATCTTCGCCTCGGCGACCCGCCCCGCCGCCTCGAGCTGCTCGGCCTCGAGCTTCAGCGCGTCGTAGCTGCGGTCGGCCTGCGCGGCCCGGCTCACCGCGGCCGCCTGGGCGAGGCTCGCGAGCGCCTCGTGGTGGTGCCCCAGCGCGGCCTCGACCGTCGCCTGGTTCACCCACCCCCACTCGACCGGCCCGCTCTTGCACTCCGAGGCCACCAGGTCGGCCCGCACCTGACGCACGTTCGCCAGCGCATCGGAGGCGCCGAGCTGCCCTCGGGTCGCGGCCAGCGCGCTCTGGGTCTCGAGGTAGAGGCACCGCCCCGGCCCTTCGGGGCTGTGAATCGCCAGCGCGTGGAGGAAGCAGTCGCGTGCCTCTTCGAGCCGGCCGAGCTCGCGCAGCATCAGCCCCTGGTTGTGCCACCAGCTCGCCGCGAGCGGGTACTTCTTGTCCATCAGCACTTCGCTCTCGGCGATCGCCGCCCGCACCAGCACGATCGCCTCTTCGCGCCGGCCGATGCCGTGGAGCGCCGAGGCCATCTCGCCGCGCAGCCGCAGCAGATCGTGACGCGGCGGCACGGCGGCGCGCGTCCACACGTCGAGGGCGCGCTGAAACGCCGCCACCGCCGGCTGCGGGCGACCGGCAGACACCAGCATTCTCCCTTCGACCAGGCTGGCGCGCGCCTCGAGCTCGGGCGGCAATTGCCCGCGCTGCGCCGCCACCCGGCTCAAGCGCAAGAGCAGCAGCCCCTCGTCGGGCCGCCCCAGGTCGATCGCCGTCACCGCCGCAGCCATCATCAGCGCCCGCGCCTCGGCGTTCGCGTCACCCGCCTTCACCGCGAGCTCGGCGCTCTCGGCGAACAGCTGGCGGGCCACCTCGTCTTCTCCGTGGGCGTTGCGGGCGCGCCCGATCGCGCGCAGCGCCTCGGCCATGAAGGCGTCGTTCTGGGTCTGCCGGGCCGCGGCCTCGAGCGGCACCGCGAGCTCGTACGCGCGGCCGTAGTCGCCGGTCTCGAACACCGCGACCAGCTGGTCGAGCTGCGCCACCACCTCGCGGGGGGGCGCAGGCACCGCCGCCGAGGCGACCGGCGCCCGCGCACACTCCGACAGATCTCCGAGCGTGTCGACCGCCTTCGGGCTCGCCGCCGCGCCGCGCGCGTTCGCGGTCTGCAGCACCGCCTCGAGCGCCAGCAGCTGGTCGAGCTTGCGATCGAGGCACGCCGCCCGCGAGCGCTGCTCGGGTGAGGCGCTCTCGAGGCACGCGGTGCGCCGCTGGGCCGACCAGCGCACCGAGAAGGCCTCGAGCTGATCTTCGAGCGCGCTGAACGCGCCGGCCTGGGCGAGCTCACCGCCGAAGCGCGCGCGAAGGCCCTCGAGCACCTCGGGCCGGGTCAGATGGGCCGAGGCCCTCGCCGCCTCGGCGCACGCCTCTTGCCGGGCGCGCGCGTCGAGCCACCGCCAGCCGCCCACCGCCAGCAGCACCAGCGGCACCAGCGCCCAGGCGAGCGCGCGCCGCCGCGGCGCCGGGCGCAGGGCGGCGATGAACGGCTCGAGCGACTCGGGGCGCTCGACCCGCTTCGCCGCGAGGCCGCGAGCGACCGCGTCTCGCAGCGGCCGATCGACCCCCACCAGGGGCGCCAGGGCCCCGGCGTGAATCGCCTTGAGCCGCTCGGATGCCCCGTCGGGGAAAGGCCGCCTGCCGGCCAGCGCCTCGTACAGCGCCACCGAGAAGGCGAACACGTCGGCCTGCACGGTCGGCTTCTCTTTCGACCACAGCTCGGGCGCCATGTACGCCGGCGTGCCGACCGCGGCGACGGTGAGGGCCCGCGACGAGAGCGGCTGCACCCCGAGCAGCGGGTCGGCGGCGGTGGCCAGCCCGGCCGACGCCGACCCATCGGCGGCGAGCCCGAAGTCCGACACGCGCACCCGGCCGTCGCGCCCGACCAGCACGTTCTCGGGCTTGAAGTCGCGGTGGAGAATGCCCGCCCGGTGCGCCGCGAGCAGTCCTTCGGCGGCCTGGGTGAACGCCTCGCAGATGGCGGCGGCGCCGCGCTGCTCTTGCGCGAGCCACTGGCGCAGGTTGACCCCGTCGACGAACTCCATGGCGAGAAACGCGGTGTCGCCATGCACGCCCACCTCGAACAGGGTGACGACGTTGGGGTGGGCCACCCGGGCCAGGGCGCGCGCCTCGCGCTCGACGTGCGCCTGCGACCAGACCGCACCTTCAGTCGAGGTGAGGAACTTGAGCGCGACCTTGCGGTGCAGCGTGGTGTCGTACGCGGCGCAGACCCTGCCCATCGCGCCGCCGCCGACCCACTCGAGCACGATGAAGCGGTCGACCCGGTCGCCCGCGGCCGGCAGCGGCGCGCCCGAGGCCGAGGGGTGGGCGCCGCCGTTCGAGCGTGTAGAGAGCGCGGCGAGGGCCGCGTGGCAGCTCGCGCAGCGCTCGACGTGCGCCTGCAGCTCGGTCGCACGGGAGAGCGGCAGAGCACCGTCGGACAGCTCGACCAGCTCTTCTTCCGGGGGGCACGACGATGTGTCCACGCCCGGCCACCATAGTCCTTGTAGGCTGGGGGCGTGGCGCGCACCTCGCCGTGGCTGACCGCGGTGGAAGAGGCCTGGGGCCGAGAGCTCGAGGGCCGAGATCGCTCGGCGCTCGGTGCCGCCGAGCGGCACTGGTCGGCGTTCGCCGCGCAGGTCGACGCCGATCAGCTGGGGCGCTACTGCGCCGAGCTGCTGGCGGGCGGCGCGGCACTGCACTGGCAAGACGTGGTGCTCGCCGCCGCCTGCGGGCAGGGCATCGCAGGCGCCATCACGGTGGCGACCGAGGTGCTCACCCGCGCCATGCGCTCGACGCTGCGCCGCCGCGTCGAGAGCGAGGCCGACCTCGCCGAGGCGACGCAGCGCGCGCTGACCCGCATTCTCACCGGGCCCACCAAGCTGCGCGAGTACCGCGGGCGCGCCCCACTCGCCTCGTGGGCCAAGGTGGTGGCGACGCGCGACTTCTTGAACTCGCTACCGGCGCAGACGCCGCTGCCGAGCGACGAGTCGGACCGGCTCTTCGCCACGCTCGTCGCCCCCGACCGCCCCGAGCTCGAGGCGATTCGCGCCCAGGCGAGCGACCGGTTCCGCCGAGCGCTCGACCTCGCGGTGACCGCGCTGAGCGCCGAAGAACGGCGCCTGCTGCGCGCGCGCTTCGTCGAAGACGTCGACCTCAAGGCGCTCGCCGAGCAGCTCGAGGTCGACCGCGCCACCGTGGTGCGCAGGCTCGCGCGCGCCCGAGATCGCCTCAGGCACGAGCTGCTGCAGCGGTTCGAGGGCGAGCTCGGCGTCGCCCCCGGCGAGCTCGAGAGCCTGCTCGGCGTGCTCCGCAGCCAGCCCCGGTTCGATCTCGCCGGGGCCCTCGCCTCGTTGTCCAAGTCCGCGACAAAAGGCTGAAGGCACCGTCGCGCGCGCCGTCTGGGGGCCCCGCCCTGTCTGGGTGGGCGATGCGAAACTCAAAGCTGATGCTGGTGCTGGTATCGATCGCGGCTGCCGCCTGCCGCCCCACCGATGACGGGTGCGAGGCGCCCGGCGCCAGGTGCTCTGGAGATGCGGGGCAGGACGCGGGGCACGACGCGGGGCACGACGCGGGGCACGACGCGGGGCACGACGGCGGCACCGAGGGCGATGGCGGCACCCGCTACCTGGGCAGGGTCGAGATCTCCACCCTCGAGCGCGCGAACGGGCTGCACATCGCGTCGGCGGTGTTCCAGGCACCTCCCACCGGCCCCAGCGGCGACTGCGGTGCGGCGGTCGAGCGCGCCGGCGCGTGCTGCTTTCACCTGCCCCCCGGCAACACGCCTCTCCCCCAGGTGGTGACGGCAGGCCGGGTGAGCTTCTCGGTCAACGGCGCCGAGGTGGCGGGGCTCGAGCCGGGGGCGGGCGGCTACTTCACCTTCCAGTGGGGGCCGCCGACGCCTCCGGCGGCGGGCGACACGGTGACGGTCAGCGCGGTGGGCGACACGGTGGCGCCGTTCACCGCCCAGGCGGTGCAGCCCGGCCCGCCGGCCTCGCTGAGCCCGGCCTGGAGCAGCACCACCACGCTCGACGTCGACCGCGCCGCCGACCTCACCTTCACCTGGCAGCCCGGCCCGGCCGACCGACGGGTGCGGCTGCTGATGGCGGCCCAGGGCACCGACGCGGGCAACCCCGATCGCGGCGTGATCGAGTGCGACGTGAGCGACAGCGCAGGGTCGCTCACCGTGGCGGCGAGCCTGTTCTCGCACTTTCAGGCGGGCGACGTGTGCAGCGTGTGCGGGCTCAGCCGCACGGCCCGCGGCACGGCGTCGACGTCGAACGCAGACGTGACCTTCGAGCTGGTCTGGGCCGGTGGCGGCGGAGCCAACTTCCGCTGATCGCGTGGCCGCTCGCACGCGTCGGGAGAGGGCCTCAAACTGCGTAGACTCTGAAGCCGGTTTCATGGCATTCGTAGCCATGGCACCTCGCGAGCTCATCGATCTCCACATTCATGTCGGCGGCGCGGTCGCTCCCCACATTCTCTGGTCGATCGCCCACAGCCAGGGCTTCAAGCTGCCGGTGAAGAACTACTTCGAGTTCGTCGAGCTGATCACCTCGCGCCCCGACAAGGTCGGCTCGCTCGAGGAGTACCTCAAGATCATGCACACCTGGACGGAGAAGATTCAGTCGTCTCCGACCGCCATCGAGCGCTCGGTGTACGAGGTGATCGGCAAGGAATACCGCAGCAGCAACGTCACGCAGATCGAGCTGCGCTTCAACCCGATGAAGCGCAACCTTCACTCCGAGCTCGACCTCGATCACATCATTCACGCCGCCCTGCGCGGTATGGATCGCGCGGTGCTCGAGTACGGGGTGCGCGCCTGCCTGATCTTCTGCCTGGCGCGCGAGTTCGACCACAAGACCAACGCCATCATTCTCGAGAAGGCGATCAAGTACCGCTCTCGCGGCGTGCTGGGCATCGACCTCGCCGGCACCGAGCGCGACGCGCTCGAGCTCAAGGCCGAGGTGGTGCCCGCCTACGAAGATCTGTTCGCGCGGGCGCGCGCCGCGGGCCTCAAGACCACCGTGCACACCGGCGAGACCGCCGGCACCGGCGCCGAGGGCGTCATCGCCGTGGTCGAGAAGCTCAAGCCCCACCGCATCGGCCACGGCATTCGCGCCGCCTACGACGAAGCGGCGATGAAGCTCTTGAAGGAACGCGACGTGGTGCTCGAGCTGTGCCCCACCAGCAACCTGCACACCCGCGCGGTCGAGGGCATCAAGGAGTTCGAGCACATCGTCCGCACCTTCTGGGATCGCGGCGTCAAGGTCACCATCAACACCGACGGCCCGTACCTGCTCGAGACCGACATGTCGCGCGAGGTGCAGCTCATCGAGTCGAACAACATCTTGAGCGCCACCCAGGTCGATCAGTCGCTCGCCTGGGCCCGCGAGTACTCGTTCATCGCCAAGAACTGACGCGTGTACCAGCAGCTGCTCAAGCCCCTGCTCTTCCGCCTCGACGCGGAGGCCGCGCACCACCTCGGGCTCGGCGCGCTGTCGCTGCTCGAGGGCTCGCCGGGCCTCGCCCGGGCGCTGCGCGGCCCTGACGACCCGGCGCACGCCACCACCGTGTTCGGGCTCACCTTCCCCAACCGCATCGGGCTCGCCGCCGGCCTCGACAAGAACGCCGAGGCCATGGTGGGGCTGTTCGCGCTGGGCTTCGGCTTCGTCGAGGTCGGCACGGTGACCCCGCGCCCCCAACCCGGCAACGACCGGCCGCGGCTGTTTCGCGTGCCCGAGCACGGCGCGCTCCTCAACCGCATGGGCTTCAACAACCTCGGCGCCCACGCGATGGCCTCGCGGCTCTCCGAGCTCGAGTGGCGGCCCGGCCCCATCGGGGTCAACCTGGGCAAGAACAAAGACACCCCCAACGAGCGCGCGCACGACGACTACGCCTTGGGCGCGCGGCTGCTCGCCGGGCTGTGCGACTACCTGGTGGTGAACCTCTCGTCGCCCAACACGCCCGGCCTGCGCGCCCTGCAAGAGCCCGAGGCGCTGCGCCGCATCTTGCAGGCCACCCGGGCCGAGGCCGGCGCCCGCCCGGTGCTGCTCAAGATCGCCCCCGACCTCGAAGACGAGGCGGTCGACGCCGCGGTCGAGGTCGCGGTGGCCGAGGGCGCGGCGGGTCTGATCGCCACCAACACCACGGTGAAGCGCCCGTTCATTCACCCCGAGGCGGGCGGGCTGTCGGGCCGGCCGCTGCTGCAGCGCTCGACCGAGGTGCTGGCGCGGGTTCGCGGCAGGCTGCCGACCATCGGCGTGGGCGGCGTGTTCGGGCCCGATGACGTGCAGCTCAAGCTGAAGGCCGGCGCGAGCCTGGTGCAGATCTACAGCGGGCTCATCTACCAGGGCCCCCGGCTGGTGAAAGAGCTGGTCAGCGCGACAGGCCCGACGCCCCGACCGCCGCCGCGATGATCACGACGTAGCCCAGGCCCAGGCACCCGCACAGAATCACCACCGGCCCCAAGATCGCCGCCACCGCCTTGCCCGCGCTCACCCGCTGCAGGTGCATCAGGGTGATGCAGCGCAGCACCAGCGACCACAGGCCCATCACCATCGGGCCACAGAACGGGATCAGGCCGATCACGAACGGCGCGAGCCCGAGCGCGTGCGCGCGAACCGTGACGGTGTACTCGCCCACCTCGCGCTCGCCGAGCAGCTTCAAGATCAGGTGCTCCAGCGCGCCCAGCACGAACAGCGAGACCACCTGCCCGCCCACCGCCATGCCGAAATAGACGATGAAGATCGCGGCGCCGCCCACCAGGCCGAGGCCCAGCGCCGGCGCCCCGCTGCCTTCACCGGTCTTCTTCGCGGCATCGAGCGCCATGTAGATGATGCGCCCATAGGCGGGTATGCAGAGCATCAAGGTGGTGATCACGCCCGCGCACGCGCACAGCGCCGTGAAGAGCAGCGACGAGGCGATGCTGCCGTCGCGCGGCGTCACGGCCAGCGTCTGGGTCGGCTCGAGCATCAGCCGGGTGCAGGTCTGAAACCAGGCGCGCAAGAGGCCCAGCTCTTCGCGCTGATCCCACGGCAGGCCCGAGCGGGCGCGGCAGTTGGCGCAGTAGAGCTGATTGTCGGCGGCGCGCTCGAGGCACGCGGCGCAGTAGAACGTGCCGCACCGCGCGCACGGCTGCAGCGCAGGCTGCTCGGGGTGGTTGGCGCACACCGCATCACCTGCGCGCGCGGCGGGCTTCGGCTCGGCGACCAGCTGGGTGCCGCAGGCCTGGCACTGGGTGGCTGCGGCGGCGTTGGAGTACCCACAGACGGGACAGAGCATGGCGAGAGAACCCCCTTTGAGGGACGAAGCCTCTACAGCAGCGACTGACCGGCGATGGGCAGCAGCGTGATCTTCTCGGGCTCGATGGCACCGTCTCGGCGCTTGAGCTCGGTGAGCTCGGCGCGCACCGGCGCCAGCACCCGCTCGACCATCGCGTCGGGCAGCAGGCCCGAGGCCTTGCCGCCCGGCTCGAGCAGCGCGTCGAGCTGCGACCGGTCGAACGGCTCGACCTTCACCGCGCCGGTGGCGTACGCCCACGCCGCCGCGGCCGCGAACAGCCGCTGCGCGCCCAGCTCGGAGAACTTCTTCACCCCGAAGCGCGCCACCACCTCGGCAGGAGAAGCGCCCAGGAGCTTGCCGAACACGTCGCGCTGCGCCCGCACCTTCTGCAACAGCGCCTCGCTCTCGCCCAGCTCGCGCCGCCAGCGAAACGGCACCGGCTCGGCGCCGGGCACCTTCAGCGCCTTGAGCGGCCTGCGCCGGGTGAGCGCCTGCAGCGCGGCGGCCTCGTCGTCGAGGGTGAGCCAGGTCTCGGCGAACTTCGAGCCCGGCTCGGAGGCCAGCCGCTCGACCTGCCGCTTGAGCTGCAGGGTGAGCGAGAAGCCGATCTGGAACACCAGCTTCAGCGGCCGCTCGCGCAGCACCTCGGCGGCCGACCTGGGGTCGCCCCCGCACAGGTGCTCGAGCCCGAGGTTCAGGTAGTCGCGCGCCTGCTCCGAGAGCCGGCGAATCGAGGGCGGGTCACCGGGCTCGGCCCCTTCGGCCACCAGCGCCGAGTTCACCAGGTAGCGCACCTGGGCCTCGAGCACGTTGCGCTCGTGCGCGTCGAGGCCGGCGAAGGCCGCGGCGACGAAGCTCTCTTGGGTGGCGAGGGCGGGCGCGGCCTTTGCGGGGGCGTACTTGGCGGGGTCGACCCAGGCGAAGAGCTTCACCGCCTCTTCCATCGGGGGGAAGCCGAGGTCGGCCAGGCGCGCCGAGCGGAACTGGTAGGCGGTCTCTTCCAGCTCGGCGGTGGTCTCCCACCGCACCGCCTCGAGGAAGCGCGAGAGCTCGAAGGGGCTCTGGGCCATCAGGTCCATGGTGAGCTGGCGCAGCGCGACGCCGTCGGCGCCGTCGAGGCTGAGCTCGACCAGCCACTTGCCCTCGGGCGTCTCGATGGTGATGCCTTCGGGGTTCGCGTCGGGGTCTTCTTCGAGGTCGTAGAGGGTGACCAGCTTCTTGAAGAGCAGCTCGACGATCTCGATGTCGAGCGCCTTGAGCTTGTGCAGGTACTCTTCTTCGTCGTCGCCGCGGCCCGCGCGCAGCCAGTGCAGCACCTCGATCGGGTCCATGCGATCGCGCGACCAGGCGGCGAGATCGACGAAGGTGCGGAACTGCTCTGGCGTGGCGAGCTGCACCACCTCGGTCGAGTCGTTGAGCCCCACGTCGACGATGGTGCCGTACACGTCTTCGGCGGGCAGCGAGCTCACCAGCGCCCGGCCGTCGACCTCTTCCATCATCGCGTCGAGGCGGCGCTTGGGCACCAGCGCCTCGAGGCGCTTCACCAGCTCGGCCCGCTTCGACTTCTTTTCTGCCGACGAGCTCACGGTGAGAACCTCGATAGCGCAGCGTGCAGACGGGTCAAGGGGCCTTCGCGGCGGCGGCGGCGAGCAGGCGATCCCACACGGTGTCGATGCCGTGGCGCTCTGTCGAGGAGAAGGCCACCACCGCCTCGAGCGGCACCTGCAGCGCCTCGGAGATCTTCTGCCGGCGCCCGAACCACTTCGACTTCGCGACCCGGTCGATCTTGGTGGCCACCACCAGAATCTGCGCCGCGCTGTTGCCCGCCGAGAGGTACTCGATCATCTGAATGTCGCTGTCTTGCGCGCCGATCTCGGCGTCGACGATGGCCACCACCGCTTTGAGCACCGACCGCTCGTCGAGGTACTCGGAGATCATCTTTCGCCACTGGTCGCGATCGGTCTTCGAGGCCTTGGCGTAGCCGTAGCCGGGCAGATCGCACAGGCGCAGGGTGCGCTTCTTCTTCTCGACCTCGAGGTCGACGTCGAAGAAGTTCAAGGTGCGGGTGCGGCCGGGCGTGTTCGAGACGCGCACCAGCTTCTTGCGCCCGCACAGCGCGTTGATCATCGACGACTTGCCGACGTTCGAGCGCCCCGCGAACGCGACCTCGGGGAAGGCGGGCTTGGGGTACTGGTGCGCCTGGGTGGCGGTGGTGAAGAACCGGGCGTCGAGAACCCGAATCATCTTTCCGCCGGTGCGCCGCTGCGCTTGTTGCGCTCGACCGTCCAGTGGTCGATGGCCTTCAACTTGGTGACGAAGTCGAACGGCTTGAGCGAGGGCGACGAGGCGTCGTGACAGGTGCGGCACCCCTTCTCGGAGGGGTCGACCAGGCCCACCAGCCGCGCCAGCTCGGGGTCTTTCATCACGTAGCGCGCCGAGTAGTACTGGCCGCCGCCGTGACAGCTCTCGCAGCTCACGTTCACCACCTGCTGCTCGGCCTCGGCCGGCGAGTGGCACGACAGGCAGCGCGCGTCTTTCTGCTGGGCCGCCGACAGCGTCTCTTTGGCGCGCGAGTGCGCCGAGGTGCGCCAGGCGGCGTACGCGTCGGGGTGGCAGCCCTGGCAGCTCTCGGCGCCGAGGTAGCCGTACCCCAGGGCCGCCGAGGCCGCGATGCAAACGACGAACATCAACCACTTCGCCATGACTCCTCATACCTCAAACGGTAAACATGGAGGCCAAGAAGAGATGCTCACCCTCGCGCTGCTCAACCTGGTGCTCGCCAAGCCGTGGAACGGCATCACCCCCGGTGTGTCGACCCGCGACGACGTGCTCAAGCGCTTCGGTGAGCCCAGCAAGGTGGTGACCGCCGCCGGCCGCGAGGTGCTGGCGTACCAGAAGGGCAAGCTGATCAAGGGCACCACCCAGACCCAGTTCCGCGTCGAGCCCAAGAGCGGCGTGGTCGAGCGCATCGACGTGTTCCCCGAGCCGGTGCTCACCCTGCCGCAGATCGCGAGCGCCTACGGCCCGGCGTGCACGCTCGAGGTTCCCGAGGCGCCCGACCGGCCCTGCTACTTGAAGCACGACGACCCCACCCGCGCGTACGTCACGTACGTGAGGCTGGGGCTGGCGGTGTTCTTCAACCCCGACGGCAAGACGGTGCAGACCTTCGCGTTTCTGCCGGAGAAGAAGTGAGCCGGGTGGTGGGCCTCACCGGCGGCATCGCCACCGGCAAGAGCACGGTGACCCAGATGCTGCGTGAGTTGGGCGCGGTGGTGATCGACGCCGACCAGCTGGCCCGTGAGGTGGTGGCGCCGGGTGGGCCGGCGCTGCAAGAGATCGCGGCGCGCTGGCCCGATGCCATCGCCCAAGACGGCACGCTCGACCGCAAGCGGCTGGGCGAGCACATCTTTCACTCTGCCGCCGAGCGAAAGGCCCTCGATGCGATCACCCACCCGCGCATCGGGGCGCTGATGATCGAGCGCAGCAGCGCAGCGTTCGAGGCCGGGGCCAGGGTGGTGTTCTACGACGCGGCGCTGCTGATCGAGAACCGGCTGCACGAGGCGATGAACGGGGTGCTCCTGGTGGTGGCCCCGCCCGAGGTGCAGCTGCAGCGCCTGATGCAGCGCAACGGGCTCTCGCGCGACGAGGCGCTGGCCCGCATCGCCTCACAGCTGCCGCTCGACGAGAAGCGGCGCTACGCCACCTGGGTGGTCGACAACGGCGGCTCGCTCGAGGCCACCCGAGCGCAGGTCGCGAAGGTGTGGCAAGAGGTGTCTTGAGTGAGCGAGGGGAACACCTACTTCATCACCGGCTACCCCGGCTTCATCGGCAAGCGGCTGGTGCGTCACATCGCCGAGAGCGACCCTTCGGGCCGCATCTACCTGCTGGTGCAGCCCAAGTTCTTGAAAGAGGCCGCGGGCTATGTGCACCAGCTCAAGGGCGCGCCCATCGAGCTGCTGGCCGGCGACATCGTCGACATGCACCTGGGCCTGGCCGGAGACGAGTACCGCCGCCTGTGCGAGTCGGTGACCGACATCTTTCACCTCGCGGCCATCTCGTACCTGGGCATGCCGCAAGAGGTGGCGCAGCGGGTGAACGTGGGCGGAACGCGCAACGTGCTCGAGCTGGGGCGCGACTGCCAGAAGCTGCACCGCTTCAACTACTTCTCCACCACCTACGTGTCGGGCGACCGGGTGGGAGTCATCGCCGAAGACGAGCTCGACCTCGGGCAGCAGTTTCGCAACGCGTACGAAGAGACCAAGTTCGAGGCCGAGAAGATCGTTCAGCGCGCCGCGGCGCAGCTGCCGGTGACCGTCTACCGCCCCTCGACGGTGGTGGGCGACTCGCAGACCGGTGAGATCGACCGCTTCGAGGGTCCCTACTACCTGGGCATGGTGCTGGTGCTGTCTCCGCTGGTGGTGCCGCTGCCGCTGCCCGGCAACGGGGTGGCGCCGCTCAACGTGGTGCCGGTCGACTTCGTGGTGAAGGCGGTGTGGGCGCTGTCGCGCAACGAGGCCGCGAAGGGCCGCACGGTGCACCTGGTCGACCCCAACCCGATGAGCGCGCGGCGGGTGTACGAGCTGATCGCGCAGAAGGCGAACAAGCGGCTGCCCCGCTTCAACCTCTCGGCTCGCGCCGCCGACGCGCTCTTGCGGCTGCCGGGCATCGAGAAGCTGGCGCGGCCCCAGCGCGCGGCGATCAACTACGTGAACCACCTCGCGCTCTACAACTGCCACACCGCGCTCGAGCTGCTCGATGGCACGGGCGTGCGCTGCCCGCCGCTCTCGAGCTACCTCGGCAAGCTGGTCGACTACGCCAAAGAGCACTACGCGAAGGGCCGAGACTCGGCCGAGGTCGATGATCCGCTCGACCGACCGGCCTGAATCGGCTAGCCGTCACGCATGGCGAAACAACTCTCGGTGGGCGACACGTTCACGCACGTGCGTGAGTGCGACAAGTACCGGCCGATCTACTACGCGGCCGCTTCCGGCGACTTCAACCCGATTCACATCGACGCCGATGCGGGCAAGGCGGCGGGCCTGGGCGGGCCGATTCTGCAGGGCTTGTGCACGCTGTCGTGGGCGGTCGAGAGCGTGGTGAACCACGTCGAAGACGCCACCCGCATCGCCAAGGTAAAGGTGCGCTTCAGCCGGCCGGTGATGATCGACGACACCATCACCTACACCGGCAAGGTGACCGAAGTGGCGAACGGCCGGGCGGTGGTCGAGGTCGCGGCGAAGAACCAGAAAGGCGAAGACGTGCTCAAGGGCGCGGTCGTCGAAGTGAGGGTCTGAACAAAATGCCCATCGACAAGAAGCACATCGGTAGCAAGTACGGCCCGACCACCTACGAGATCGGCGCCGAGAAGCTGCGCGAGTTCGCCTACGCGGTGGGCGGCGGGGTGCCCTCGATGGGGTTCACCGGCACTGGCGCGCCCACAAGCCTCTTGCCGCAGCTGTGGCAGGGCAGAGAGATCGTCGGCTTCCCCTCGTTCTGCAACGTGTTCGCGATCGCGCCGTTCGGGCTCGCGGTCACCGACCCCAAGCTGGGCATCAACCTCTTGATGCTGGTGCACGGCGAGCAGGAATACGAGTTCTTCGAGCCGGTGCGCCCGGGCGACGTGATCACCAGCACCGGTGAGATCACCGACATCTTCGAGAAGCAGGCGAAAGACTTCGTGACCGTGGTCACCGAGTCGAAGAACCAGCACGGCAAGGTGGTGGTGCGCGGCCGGTGGCTCGCCGTGATTCGTCACGGGTAGAGGCAGGGCCCAGGTCGGGCCGAGCTCGCTTCAGCCTTTGCTGATCACGCCCTCTTCCACCAACTGCGCGAGAATGCGCGCGGTGTCGAGGCGCGACATGCCGCTCACCGCGAAGAGATCTTCGAACGAGACGCTGCCGTCGATCTGGGCGAGCACGAAGCCGGCGCGGTGATCGAGGTTGAGCCAGATGATCTCGTCGTCTTTCAGCTTCACCCGCGGGGTCTGGGCCATGTCGCCCAACTTCGACTCGAACATCGCCTGCAGGGTCGACTCGCTGCGGTCTTTGAGCTTGAGCGCGGCGAGATCTTGCGGGTCGAGCTCGAGCGCCTTGTTGATGAGCTCCATCGCGCCCGAGTGATCGTCGAGATCGAGCAGGTCTTTCGCGCCGCTGAGCAGGGTGCTCACCTCTTCGCGCAGCTGGGCGGGGCTGCGCTGCTTCGCGGGCGGCGGCGCCGCGGAGATGAGGTCGAACCCACCGCCCTCGCCCGGGCCGATCTGCGAGATGTCGATGCGGGGGTTCGAGCGATCCCACGCGGTCTGGGTGCCGTCACCCGGAATCGGCGGCGAAGGCACCGGCCCCGGCGGCCCGCTCAGCATGTCGTCGAAGTTGAACGACAGCGTGCTGCTGGGCTTCAGGGGCGCCGGCTCGGGCGAGGCGTCGGGCTCGCCCATGTCGACGTCGAACGACGGCGCCCCCGGCTCGGAGATCGACGCATCTTCTCGGCTGGGAGCGGGGGAGGCGGCAGCGGCGCGCCCAGCGCCGAGCCGAACACCAGCGTGTCGGGCTCGTCGTTGAGCGGCGGAGGCTCGAAGGGGTTCTGGGGGCCCCCGCCACCGCCGCTCCGGCCGAACACCAGCGTGCTGGGGCCCTGCGGCGGCAGTGGGCTCGGTTCTTTGCTGCTCCCGAACACCAGCGTGCTGGGGCCCTGCCCTGGGGTCACCGGGGCGATCGACGGCGGCTCCCGATGGTTGCCGAACACCAACGTGCTCGACGAGGGAGGCCCTGACGTCACCGGAGCGATCGACGGCGGCTCGCGGTGGCTGCCGAACACCAGCGTGCTCGACGAGGGAGGCCCCGAGGTCACTGGAGCGATAGACGGCGGCGCACCCTTGTTGCTGCCGAAGACCATGGTGCTGCTGGTGGGAGCCCCGGCCAAAGGTGGCGCCGGAGGCACCGGCACCCCGCTCATGCCGAACACCAGCGTCGAGCTCTCGAGCGGCTCGTCGCCACCGAGAATCTGGATCTCGTCGTGAGGGTCTTCGAAGCGCGGCACGTCGGGGGAGCTCGGGCAGCTCGGTCTCGCCCAGCCGCACGGTGTGGGTACCAGGGGCCGCGCCCGCTCCGAACGGCCGGGTGTCGCTCTTCGGCACGGCCGGTGGCGGGTTGGGCGCGGTGGGCGCCTCGGGAGGAATCGGAGGTGGCGTCTCGGTGCGCCCGGTCGCCATGCCCCAGTCGAGATCCATCGTCGATTGGGTGGCGGCGCCGGGCGCCGACGCGCTGGGCGGCGGAGCCTCGAGCAGCTGGCGGGCGCGCTCGTTGCTGGCGTCGAGCTTGAGCGCCTGCTCGAACAAACGGCGCGCCCCCTCGTGGTCTCCCGAGAGTCGAAGCCACAGCCCCGCCTCGACCAGCTGGCTGGCCCGCTGCGCGCTCACCGCGTGCCGATCCTCTGAATCACTCCCCTGAAGAGGTTCAGCGTGCGGTTCAAGGTGTCGACGGCCTCGGTGACCGAGGCGAGGTTGCCCTGCTCACGCGCGCGGCGCGCCGACTCGAGCCCCTTCACCGCCTTGGCGATCGCGTCGACGCCGAACTCGGAGCCCTCGGTGACCTTCTGCACCCGGGGCAGCATCTCGGAGACCTCTTTCATCACCGCGTCGAGCTCGTTGCGCTTGTTCTTCAGCTCGTCCGAGACGCGCGCCTCGAGCATGTAGTCGCCCTGCTCTTCCAAGATGCGCTGCAGCTCGGCTTCGGTGAGCCCGCCCGAGGCGGTGACGGTGATCGACTGCTTCTGGCCGGTCTCTTTGTCGCGCGCCGCGACCGAGACGATGCCCTCGGAGTTGATCTCGAAGGTGACCTCGATCTCGACCTCACCGCGCTTCGCCTTGCGCAGCCCGGTCAAGATGAACTCGCCGAGCAGCTCGTTCTGGTGCGCGAGCTCGGCCTCACCCTGCAGCACCATGATCTTCACCGTGGTCTGCTCGTCCTTCGAGGTGTTGAACAGCTCGGTGACCGAGGTGGGCACGGTGGTGTTCTTGGGAATCAGCCGCCGCACGTAGCCACCGGCGATCGCGACTCCCAGCGACTGCGGTGTCACGTCGAGCAGCAGCACCTGCGACTCTTCGCTGGTGAGCGCGTCGGCCTGTACCGCGGCGCCCAGCGCCACCACCTCGTCGGGGTGCACGCCCTTGCAGGGGTCGCGCTTGAAGTACTTCTTCACCGCCTCGACCACCCGGGGCATGCGGGTCATGCCGCCGACCAGAATCATCTCTTTGAGATCATTCTGCTTCACCTTCGCTTCGCCCAAGACCAGGTCGCAGTGGGTGATGCACCTGTCGACCAGATCATTGACCAGCTCTTCGAGCTTCTCGCGGGTGAGCGCCTTCTGAAGGTGCAGCGCCGCGCCGCCCCCCGGAGGCGTGCAGATGAACGGCAGGTTGATCTGCGTCTCCTTGACGGTCGAGAGCTCGATCTTCGCCTTCTCGGCGGCGTCTTTGAGCCGCTGCAGCGCCATGCGGTCTTTGCGCAGATCGACGCCGTGCTCTTTCGCGAAGCCCATCACCAGCCACTCGATGATGCGGTTGTCGAAGTCTTCGCCGCCCAGGTACGTGTCGCCTCCGGTGGCGATGACGTCGAAGACCCCGTTGCCGACCTCGAGCACGCTCACGTCGAAGGTGCCGCCCCCCAGGTCGAAGACGGTGATCTTGCCGTTCACCGTCTTGCCGAAGCCGTAGGCCAGCGCCGCCGCGGTCGGCTCGTTGACGATGCGCAGCACGTCGAGCCCGGCGATGCGGCCCGCATCTTTGGTGGCCTGCCGCTGGCCATCGTTGAAGTACGCCGGCACGGTGATCACCGCGCGGGTGACCGGGCGCCCGAAGTACTGATCGGCGTCGGCCTTCAGCTCGCGCAGCACCATCGCCGAGATCTCGGGCAGCGAGATGTCTTTGCCGCCCAGCTTCACCCGAATGTCGTCGTGCTCGCCGCAGACCACCTGGTAGCTCAAGACCTTGAGCGAGTCTTGCACCTGCTGGCTCGAGAACTTGCGGCCGATCAGTCGCTTGGCGGCGTACACCGTGTCTTGCGGGTTGGTGATCGCCTGCCGCTTGGCGATCTGCCCCACCAGCCGCTTGCCCGTCTTCGAGACCGCCACCACCGAGGGGGTGAGGTTCGCGCCGGTGCGGTTGCGAATGACCACCGGCGCCCCACCCTGAACCGTCGCCACCACGCTGTTCGTGGTGCCGAGGTCGATTCCGATGACCGGTTCCTTCTCTGCCATTCGTGAGCAGCGAGCTTAGAACGACCAACGCCCCTTGACGTGCTTTTTGGCCTCGTGATGCTTGGGGTCGAGCTTCAACGCCTCTTCGTAGTGCTTCTTCGCCAGGGCCTTCATGCCCGAGTGGTCCATGATTCGGGCCACCAGCACGTGGTAGTCGGGGTTCTTCGCGTCGTTCTCGACCGCGCGCTGGGCGTAGTTCAGCACGTCTTTCGAGTCGTGAGACTTGTCCCACATCAGCTTGGCCACCATGTAGGCGGCGCGGGCGTTGTGGGAATCGATGCTCGAGGCGGTCTTGAAGGCCGACAGGGCGCCGTTCTCGTTGCCCTGCTCGATGAGCTCGAGGCCGCGAGCGATCTCGTTCTGCGCGCGCGCCTGGTCGTTCTTGGCCCGCACCTGCGCCAGCAGCCGTTTGGCCTCTTCATTGGTGGGGTCGACCTGCGAGGCCATGTGCACGTCGGTGAAGGCGTGCCCCCAGTCGCCCTTGTCGATGTGCTCTTTGGCGCGGCCCAGCAGCTCTTTCATGCGCTGCCCCCGGGCCAGGTACGGGTGCTTCGACAGGCGCGCGCGGCGTTCGGCCTCGCGCGCCAGCTCTTCGGGTGTCTGCGGAGCGCTCGAGCCCACCGAGGCGGGGGTCACGCCGGGGGTGGTCGCCACCTCGGAGCGGGAGATCGATCTCACCGGCGCGTCGACCGACAGCTCGGGGTGCGCCTTGAGGTACGCGTCGCGCTTGGCGTCGTCGGTGAGCGTCTCGTAGGCCGCCGAGAGCCTGCGGTACACGTGCTCGATGCGCGCCCGGTAGCTGCCGATGTTCTTCTTGAAGAAGCGATCGGGGTGGTACCGGCGCGACAGCTCGTAGAACACCGCGCGAATCTCGGCGCTGGGCATGCCGACCTTGACCCCCAGCAGCTCGTAGTGGTTCTTGGTCTCGAGCGCGGCCTCGAGCGCGAGAATCTCTCTCTTCTTGTCTTCGGGCAGGTCGACGTCTTCGGCGAGCGCCGCGGCCGACCCGACACCGGGCGCCTGCTGCCCCTTCTGCACCCGCGCCGGCACGATGGCGCCCTTGGCCCTGAGCGACAGCAGCAGCGCGATGGTCTTCGCCTCGGGGAACTGCGAGCCCGAGACGAGCTGAAAGATCTGCGCCGCCCGGCCCACGCGGTCGAACAGCGCGCGCTCGTCGGCGCTCAGCTGCAGCTTCGCCACATCGACGTTCGGCACCGATGCGACGTAGTCGGTCTTGTCCCCAAGGCCGGCGATCACGTCGCGCAGTGTAAACCAAGAACCGCGACCCCGCCCAAAGTCAGACGGCCACTTGCCCTACAGTGACCTCTCGAAAATCGAGAGGCCCTCGGCCAGCTGCTCGCGGGTCACGATGTAGGGGGGCGCGAACCGCACCGTCTTCTCGCCCGCCAGGTTCACCAGCAGGCCGTTCTGACGGCAGCGCGCCACCACGTCGGCCGCCCCGCTCGCCAGCTCGATGCCGAACAGCAGCCCACGCCCGCGAAACTCTTTGACCACGTCGGGCTTCTTCTGCTGCAGCGCGTGCACCAGCTCGTGCGCGTAGCGGCCCAGGGCGACGTTCTGCTCCATCGTCTGGGGCTCGGTGCACAGCGCGAAGGCGACGTTGGCGGCCGCCGCGGTGACCAGGTTGCCGCCGAAGGTCGAGCCGTGGGTGCCCGAGGGCAGCGCCTTGCTCGCCTCTTCCGACGAGACCATCGCGCCGATGGGCAGGCCGTTGCCCAACGCCTTGGCCAGCGAGAACGCATCGGGCAGCACGCCCTCGTGCTGGTAGGCGAAGGGCTTGCCGGTGCGGCCCAGGCCGGTCTGCACCTCGTCGATGAGCAAGAGCAGCCGGTGCTCGTCACACAGCGCGCGCAGCGCCTTCAAGAAGCCTTGCGGAGCCGGCCGCACCCCGCCCTCGCCTTGAATCGGCTCGACCAGAATCGCCGCGGTCTTGGACGAGATCGCCGCCTTGACCGCCGCCAGATCGCCGTACGGCAGGTGGCGAAAGCCCTCGGGCAGCGGCTCGAAGCCGGCCTGGTACTTCGGCTGGCCGGTGGCGGTGAGCGTGGCCAGGGTGCGCCCGTGAAACGAGTTCTCGAAGGTGAGGATCTCGTAGCGCCCGCTCTGCCCGCGATCTTTCTGCGCGCGCCGCGCCAGCTTGATCAGCGCCTCGTTGGCCTCTGCCCCCGAGTTGCAGAAGAAGGCCCGCGCGTTCGGCAGCCCGCTGGCGGCGGTGAGCTTCTCGGCCAGCGCCACCTGCGGCTCGGAATAGAAGACGTTCGAGCAGTGCCAGAGCTGGTCGAGCTGCGCCTTGGCCGCGGCGGTGACCTGGGGGTGGCAGTGCCCCAGCGCACAGGTCGCGATGCCGCCCAGCAGGTCGAGGTAGCGCTTGCCGTCGGCGTCCCACACGTAGACGCCCTCGCCCTTCACCAGGGCGATCGGCTGCTGCTTGTAGTTGAGCAGCAGCTTCTTCTTCGCGCGTTCGATGATCTCTTCGTTGGTCATAGAATGTACCGGGACAGGTCTTCGTCTTTCACCAGGTCGGTGAGCCGTGCACGTACGTACTCGACGTCGACCTTCACCGCCGAGCCCTGCAGCTGCGGCGCGTCGAAGCTCACCTCGTCGAGCAACTTCTCGAGCACCGTGTGCAGGCGCCGCGCGCCGATGTTCTGGGCGCGGTCGTTCACCGACTGCGCCAGCCGGGCGATCTCGTCGAGCGCGTCGTCGGTGAAGTCGAGCTTCACGCCCTCGGTCGCCATCAGCGCGGTGTACTGCTTGATGAGCGAGCTCTTGGGCTCTTTCAAGATGCGCACCAGATCTTCGCCGGTGAGCGCCTCGAGCTCGACCCGAATGGGAAAGCGGCCCTGCAGCTCGGGGATCAGGTCGCTCGGCTTGCTGACGTGAAACGCACCCGCGGCGATGAACAGCACGTGGTCGGTCTTCACCGGGCCGTACTTGGTGGTGACGGTGCTGCCCTCGACCACCGGCAACAGGTCGCGCTGCACGCCCTCGCGGCTGACGTCGGGGCCCATGCCCTTGCCGCCCTCGCGGCTGCAGATCTTGTCGATCTCGTCGAGAAAGATGATGCCGTGGCTCTCGGCGCGGGCGATGGCGTCGCGGTTCACCCGATCTGAGTCGACCAGGCGCTGCGCCTCTTCGTTCTCGAGCACCTTCAGCGCGTCGGGCGCCTTGAGCTTGCGCTTGCGGCTGCGGTTGCCGAACCCGGGCATGTTCTTGAACAGGTCCTGCAGGTTCACGCCCACCTCTTCCAGCCCCTGGCCAGAGAAGTTCTTCAAGAAGGTGACGCCGTTCTCCGAGACCTCGACCTCGACCTCGTTGTCGTCGAGCGTGCCGGCGCTCAGCTTGGCCCGCAGCTTCTCGCGGTCGGCGTCGCTCAGGCGCGGCGAAGGCTGCGGCTGCGGCGGAGCGAACCCGAAGCCGCCCGGCTTGTTGGGCAGCGTGCCGCCGTGCTGCAAGAGCTCGTGCAGCCGATCTTCGGCGGCCTCGGTGGCGCGCTCGCGCACCTTCTTGGTCTCTTCGTCGCGCACCAGCGAGATCGCTGCCTCGACCAGATCGCGCACCATCGACTCGACGTCGCGGCCCACGTAGCCGACCTCGGTGAACTTCGAGGCCTCGACCTTCACGAATGGAGAGCCCGCCAGCTTGGCGAGCCGCCGCGCGATCTCGGTCTTCCCGACTCCGGTGGGGCCGATGAGAATGATGTTCTTGGGGGTGATGTCGTCGCGCATGTCGGCGCCGACCTGCTGCCGCCGCCAGCGGTTGCGCAGCGCGATGGCGACCGCGCGCTTGGCTGCGTTCTGCCCGACGATGTAGCGGTCGAGCTCGGCCACCGTCTCTTTGGGAGTGAAGCTCTTCACAGTTCCTCGTACGAGATGTTGGTGTTCGTGTAGATGCAGATCTCGGCGGCGATGTTGAGCGACTTCTCGACCACCTGCTTCGCGCTGAGGTTGGGGTGCTCGAGGTACGCGCGGGCCGCGGCCAGCGCGTACGGCCCGCCGCTGCCCACCGCGGCGATGCCGTAGTCGGGCTCGATCACGTCGCCGGCGCCCGAGAGAATGAAGGTCTTCTCGCGGTCGGCGACCACCAGCAGCGCCTCGAGCCGGCGCAGGTAGCGATCGGTGCGCCAGTCCTTGCCGAGCTCGACACAGGCGCGGGGCAGGTTCTTCTGAAACTCTTTGAGCTTCGCCTCGAAGCGCTCGAAGAGGGTGAACGCGTCAGAGGTGCCACCGGCGAACCCGGCGATGATCTGCCCGTCACCGAGGCGGCGAACCTTGCGGGCGTTGCCCTTCATCACCGTCTTGTCGAGGGTGACCTGGCCGTCGCCGCCGATCACCGTCTTCCCATCGCGGCGAACGCAGAGAATCGTGGTCATGACCCACGTGCATAGCAACGCGGGCGCGCAGGTGCGAGCAGATGCACCCTTCAGCCTGTGCCAACTTCACGCGTGCGGGTGGGCCTTGTCGTAGACCGCCTGCAGCTGCTCGAAGCTGACCGCGGTGTACCGCTGGGTGGTCGAGAGGCTGGCGTGGCCGAGCAGCTCTTGAATCGAGCGAATGTCGGCCCCCCCGGCCAGCAGGTGGGTCGCGAACGAGTGGCGCAGCTGGTGCGGGGTGATGTGCCGCGGCAGGCCCGCGGCGACCGCGTGCTTGCCCAGGTGCCGCTCGGTGCTGCGCGGGGTGAGCCGGCCCCCGCGGAAGTTGAGGAACAGCGCGGTCGGCTCGAGCGCTTTGGCCAGCTCAGGCCGGCGCGTCAGGTAGGCGTCGACCGCGTCCAGCGCCATCGCGTTCACCGGCACCAGGCGCTCTTTGTTGCCCTTGCCGAGCACCCGCACCACCCCGGCGCTGCGGTCGATGCTGGTGAGGTCGAGCCCGCACAGCTCGCTCACGCGCAGGCCGCAGCCGTAGGCGAGCTCGAGCATGGCGCGGTCGCGCAGGCCCAGCACCGTCTTCTCGGTGGGCGCGGCGAGCACCGCGAAGGTGTCGTCGACCGGCACCGCGCGGGGCAGCCGCTGGGGCAGCTTGGGGGCCTTCACCCGGCGCGCCGGGCTGACCTCGATCACCTTGCGCCGCACCAGGAACTTGTAGAACGACTTGATCGCGGCGAGGCGGCGCGCGCGGGTGGTGGCCGAGTGCGAGGCCGCCTGCACCCCGAGAAAGCCGCGCAGGTGCAGGTGATTCGCCTTCTCGAGCGGCACGTTCTGGTTGGCGAGGTACTGCTCGAGCTGCTTCAGGTCCTGCGCGTAGGCGCGCAGGGTGTGCTTCGAAGCGGCACGGGTGACATCGAGGGCACGCAGGAACTCGGAGATCACGTGGCAGAGCGTAGCGGAGTTCGAGCGGGCGTCAGATTTTCGCTCGGTCGCCTGCCGAGAGGTTCACCGTGACCTCGACGTGCAAACATCGACAGCCGGGCACGGGCACGCCTCACCCAGCCACGTTCCTCGTCGGACGTTCCCGTCAGGCGTGCCGGTGCCCGTGCCCAAATTACGGTCGGTCTCTCAGCGTGAACGGTGCCGGGTGCCCTTTGGGGAAAACCAGCCCCGCTACTGCCCGGAGAACTTCGGCGCGCGGCGCTCTTTCGCCGACGCGACGCCCTCGGCGAGATCTCTCGTCGCGTAGTCGATCGCCTGGGCGGCCGCCTCGCGCTCGAGCGCCGCGTGCAGCTCGGGCAGCACGTGCGCCTGCAGCGACTGCTTCACCTGGCGAACCGCGATGGGCCCCGCCGCGGCGAGCTCTCGGGCCAGCTCGGCGGCGCGCGCCTGCAGCCCGTCGGCCGGCACCACCTCGTTCACCAGCCCGATGCGCTGCGCCTCGGCCGCCTCGATCGTGCGCCCGGTCATGAGCAGCTCGGCCGCCCTCGCCTGCCCCACCAGCCGGGGCAGCAACCAGGTGGCGCCCATGCCGGGGTGCAGCCCCAGCTTCACGAAGTTCACCGCGACCTTGGTGCCCTCGGCGGCGACCCGCAGATCGCACCCCATCGCGAAGCACAGCCCCGCGCCGATGGCCGCGCCGTGCAGCACCGCGATGCTGGGTGCCTCGAGCAGCATGATCGACAGGTACAGGTCGTAGAACCGCCGCATCGCGGCGTGGTTCTCGGCCGCGCTCGACTGCAGCCGCGCCTGCAGAAAATCGAAGTCGCCGCCCGCGCAGAACACCGAGCCCTCGCCGCGCACCAGCACCGCGCGCGCCCCCGAGCCGTTCACCTGGGCGACCGCCGCCTTCACCTGCTCGCCCATCGCAGGGGTCATCGCGTTGCGCGCCAGGGGCCGCGCCAGCACGATCGAGGCGACCTCACCGCCGAGCTCGACCTTGACCGCCGGCTCGCTCACGGCACCTTGTCCGCTACGTACACGCCCTCGCGCTTGGGCTCGGCGATGATGTACGCGACCTTCGAGCCGTCGTCGGTGAGCAGGTACGGCGGCATGCGAATCTGCTGGTCGAGCGTCTTGAACTCGCCGGTCTTCATGTTCAGCACCCCGGTGTCGTAGAGGTCGCCCTGCATGCGCGCGTAGGTGTACAGCACCCGCGAGCCATCGGGCGACAGCCGAAACCCGTACACCCCCTCGATCAGCTTCTTGGGCGGCTCTTTGGGGTTGGCCACCGAGACCGAGAGCAGGTTGCAGGCGCGGCCCTCGCGCACGCAGTCGGCGCGGAACAGCAGCCGGTCGCTCTGCGGGGTGAAGTCGTAGTCGTACGCCCAGTCTTTGACGTGAATCGCCTCGGTGCCGTCGACGCGCCACAGGTAGAGGTTCACCGAGCGCAGCGGCTTCACCACGTCGAACGAGAACGCGATCGCCTTCGAGTCGGCCGACCACTCGAAGCTGCGCGCACGCCGGCCGACCATGCGGGTGGGGCCGTCGGGCAGCGTGGCCATCACCACGTCGCCCAGGCCTTCGGCGCGGTCGGGCACGTACTTCTCGCGCCAGGCCACCATGGTGAGGTCGGGAGAGAACGCGAAGTCGCGCACCCCGCTGCCCAGGTGCCTGCCTGGGCTCGAGCCATCGGCGGGGCCGACCACGAACTCGCCGCCCGCCTCGGGAGACAGCCCCTCGAGCCGCGCCAGCAGCTTGTTGTCGGGCGTGAACTTGAAGTCGAAGACGTCGTCGGCGACCTTGCGATCTTTCAAGGTCGCGGTGTCGGCCACGTACAGGCGAAACGCGTGATCCGACGGGCTCGACTTGGTGGCGAATGCGATGCGCTTGCCGTCTTCGCTCAAGCGGTAGTCGCCGACCAGGTCACCCAGCTTGCGCGGGTTGTCTTTCGCGTCAGCCACCTTCACCACCAGCAGGCTGCCGCCGGCCGACTGCTTGCGCTTGAAGAAAAGCAGCGCGCCGTCGGCGGTGAACTGCGCGTTGGCCACCTCGCCGTTGATGTCGCGAAACGGCCCCTTCGGCAGCGGGCCCAGCTTCAAGATGCCCTCGTCGACGAACGCGAGCGTCTTCGAGTCGGGGCTCGGCAGCATGTAGGTGACGCGGCTGCCCAGCTTCTGGGGGTCGCTCGAGCCGTCGACCGCCGCGAGGTCGAGCTCGCCGGCCTGCGCCGAGGCGTTGAAGCCGACCAGCTCGAGCACCCACTTCGAGTCGGGCGTGAACAGGTAGCCGCCCGGGTAGTTCGAGACGCCGTTGCCGAGCTTGCGAGGCTTGCCGCCGCCGGTCGGCGCCACGTGCAGCTCGCCCACCCGCATGGTCTCGGGCACGCCCTCGAGGCGGGGCTTCGACGCTTCCTTCAGGTAGGCGGCGATCTTCCCGTCCGGAGAGATGCGCAGGTCGGTGGTGAGCCCGCCCGCGATCAGCGTGCCGACCCCGCCCACCAGGCTCTCTGACCTCTTCTTCGACTTGGGGCAGGCCGCGAGCAGCAGGCACAGCGCGATCAGCAGGCTCGGCCTCATGCCGCGATTCCCTTCGGGGCGGCCCACGCCTCGAAGTCGCGCTGGGCGCGCTTCGAGTAGAGCGTGCGGCGCTCGGCCTTCTTGTGCCGCCCTTCGAGGGGCGGGAACAGCGCGAAGACCACGTTGGTGGGCTGGTAGCGGTAGCCGGCGGGGTGCGCTTCGCCGGTGACGTGCCGGTAGAGCGCACCCATGGCGGTGGTGGCGGGCGGCGGGTCGAAGGTGGCTCCGGTGAGCCGCGCGTGAACGCTGAGCGCCACCAGGTAGCCGCAGGCCGCCGACTCGACGTAGCCCTCGACGCCGCTGATCTGCCCGGCGAAGAACAGCCGCGGTTCGGCCTTGAGCGACAGATCGGCCGAGAGCAGCCGCGGCGCGTCGATGAAGGTGTTGCGGTGAATCTGACCCATGCGCACCCAGTCGGCGTTGGCCAGCCCGGGGATGAGCGCGAAGATGCGCTTCTGCTCGCCCCAGGTGAGGCGGGTCTGAAAGCCCACCAGGTTGTAGGCGGTGCCGGCCTTGTCTTCTTTGCGCAGCTGCACCACCGCGTGCGCGTCGGTGCCCAGCCCCACCGGCTTCATGGGCCCGTAGGCCAGCGTCTGTTCGCCGCGCTCGGCCATCACCTCGATGGGCAGGCAGCCCTCGAAGTACTTCGGCTCTTCGAAGGCGTGGGGGGTGACCTTCTGCCCCGCCTTCAGCTCGGCCACGAAGCGCGCGTACTCGTCTTTGGTGAGCGGCAGGTTGAGGTAGTCGTCACCCCCGCCCTTGCCGTAGCGGCTGGCGGCGAAGCTCCTGGTCGGGTCGATCGAGTCGGCCGAGACGATCGGCGCGATGGCGTCGTAGAAATACAGCTTCTCGCCCACGTGCTTCGACAGCTCGCCGGTGAGCGCGTCAGAGGTGAGCGGGCCGGTGGCGATCACCGTGAGGCCCTCAGGCAGCGCGGTGACTTCTCCGCCCACCCACTCGACCCTCGACGCCAGGCTCGCGCGCACCGCGTTCGAGAACTCGACCCGGTCGACCGCCAGCGCGTCTCCCGCCGGCACCCGGCACTGGTCGGCGGCACCGAGAATCAGCGAGCCCACCTTGCGCAGCTCGGCGTGCAGCAGCCCGATCGCGCTCTCGACGTTGTCCGAGCGCAGCGAGTTGCTGCACACCAGCTCGGCCGGGCCGTCGAGCTTGTGGGCCGGGCTCTTCTTCTCGGGCTTCTGCTCGCACAGCCGCACCCGGTGCCCCAGGCGTGCCAGCTGGTGAGCGCACTCACTGCCGGCGAGGCCGGCGCCGATGACGGTGACGTCGGACATTCGCTTTAGAAGGCTGCGGCCTTAGTCCGCCGGGGCCAAGGCGTCAAAGTGAGCTTTCAGGCGGCGGGGCATCACCCGTTCGACACCGCCGCGCCCGCCGCGTTCCGCAAGTCGTTCGAAATTCGACGCCGCCTGTAAGCCGGGTGGACAACCCACCGCTTTGGACAAACCGGGAGCACGGCTTCCTGAAAGCTCAAACAAGGAGCTTCACCATGCCCACTGTTCCCTCCCTCAGCCGTCCGAACTCCAACGTCCGCCGCCTCGGCGGCTCCGAGGCGCCGCTCCCGCCGGGCGTCGACCCCGACGAGGTCGTCACCCTCGACGCCTTCGAGGCGGCAAAGGTCGCGCCGGTCAGCCTCAGCTACGCCGCGAGCTCGGTGCCGGTCGACTCGCAAGACGTGGGCAGCCCCACGAACCCGTCGAAGACCAACGCGCCGGGCCACCGCAGCAAAGACGCGTACGCCTCGGTGATCGACCAGTTCCACGTGGGCTCGAACCCGCGCTACGCGATTCGCGACACCAGCGGCGACGGCTACGACGACACCTTCTGCAACATCTTCGCGTGGGACGTGATGTCGGCGATGGGCGTGCAGCTCCCGCACTGGGTGTACGCCGACGGCTCGCCCGCGCCCGCCTACTCGTACGGCTCGGGCGGCCACGAGCAAGACGCCAACAGCGTCAACGCCTGGCTCAACGACCAAGGCCCCCAGTACGGGTGGAAAGAGATCACCCCCGAGCAGGCCCAGCAGTACGCCAACCAGGGCTACCCGGTGGTCGCGTCGCAGTACGTGAACCCCATCGGCCACATCGCGGTGGTGCGCCCCGGCACCCTCACCTCACAGGGCCCCGAGATCGCCCAGGCCGGCGCCACCAACACCAACGACAGCCACGCCTACAACTTCTTCACCCCGGGCAAGGTGCAGTTCTTCGTCAACACCTCGGGCGGCCCGCCGAGCACCGGGCCGAAGCTGCCGGTCGACTCGGCCACCGCGCAGGTGCCGCATAGCGATCTCACCCAGGGCTCGAAGGGCGGCGACGTGCTCAAGCTGCAGCGCGCGCTGGTGAAGCTCGGCTACCTCGAGGGCGCCGATCTGAACCCCTCGAACCCGCTCTTCGGGCCCAAGACCCTGGCCGCGGTGAAGAGGTTTCAGACCGACCACGGCATCACGCCCGCGTACGGCAACTTCGGGCCCCTCACCCGCGCCGCCCTGCTGAAGGCGATCGTCGCCAGAGAGCCCAGGGCCACCGCGCCCGCCGCGCCGCTCGTGCGAGGCGCCGAAGGCGCCAAGGTGAAGCAGCTCAAGGTCGCGCTCTACCGCCTGGGCTTTCTGAGCAAGGCCGCGCTCGACGCGCACCCCGACGAGTTCGGCAGCGGCACCGAAGCCGCGCTGAAGAAGTTCCAGAAGGCGTACGGGCTGCAGCAGAGCGGCAAGTACGGCAGCGGCAGCGAGGCGAAGCTCAAGGCCGCGCTCACCGCGCTGAGCGAGTCGCTGCGCGCCGGCGGCTCGGGCTCGGGCAGCGGGGCCCCCAGCGCGGCGAAGATCGACACCCTGCTGAAGGGCACCCCGATGGCCGGCCAGGGCGCGAACCTGGCGGCGTTCGCGAAGCAGTACGACGTGCCGGCCGAGCTGGCGCTGGCGATGATCTGGCACGAGGACCAGTTCATGACCACCGGCATCGCCCCGCTCAACAACAACCCCGGCAACCTGCGTTTCGTCGGCCAGCCCGGCGCGGTGAGCGGCGTGAGCGGCTTCGCGAAGTGGCCCACCGTGAAGCAGGGCCTCGAGGCGTACTTCAAGCTGCTCTCGACCACCTACCGCCGCTTCATCGACCAGAGAGACTGGGCCGGCCTGGTGCACCTGTATGCGCCCTCGTCCGACGGCAACGACGAGCGCGCGTACGTCGACGCCATCACCTCGGGCATGAGCAGGTACCGGTCGAAGATCTCCTGAGGTGTCACGGGCAGCCGAGCACGCCTGCAGCCAGCGAACCGGTCGCTCCCGGCCCGCCGTCGCCGGGAGCACCTGCGAACGGGTTCACCGTCGCCGAGCCACCGCGCAGGAAGCCGGCGTCGGTGCACCAGATGCCGACCGATGCGCCGCCGGCGCCGTTGCCACCATTGCCCCCCGGCCCACCGCGACCGCCGGTGCCGCCGTTGCCGCCCACGTTGCCGCGCGTCCCGGTGAGCAGCGTGCCGAGGCCGGCATCGGCGACCGTGCCGCCGTCGCAGTACACGTCGCGGCCCGGCCCGCCCGGGCCGCCGGGGCCGCCTTCACCGCCAGGGCCGCCCCGGCCCCCCAGCCCGCCGCTGCCGCCACGGCCCGCCTGAACGCGAACCTCTCCGTCGAGGGTGGGCCGGCTGCCGACGATCAGCAGCCCGATGCTCGCGCCGCCGCTGGTGGCGCGCTCGCCGCCGGGCCCGCCGCACCCCGCCGCGCCACCTCCGCCCCCCGATGCACCCGACAACACGATCGTCGAGCTGACGTGAACCCGGTACGAGCCTGCCCCGCCACCGCCGCTGCCGGGGAACCCGACCCCACCGGGGAAGCCGTTGATGGCGTGGCGCGGCACCCAGCTGCCGCTCGGGGTGACCGCGCCCAGCCCATCGCCGTGGGGGCCGTTGGTGCCGGGCCGACCCGCGTCGCCGTCGCCGCCGTCGGCGCCGGGCGACGAGGCCATCGCGCAGGCGCACGAGGTGGTGCACCCATCATCGACGTAGCTGCCGGGGCGGCCCCCTGCGGGTCCCAGCCCGGCGAAGCCGTTGTTGGCGGTGTCGCCCTGGGCGCCGTCGCCGCCGTCGAAGCCGCTGGCCCCGGGGCACGCGCCGTCTCCGCCGCGCCCGCCGCGGTTGCGCGGGCCCTCCCACAGCGACTCGAGGCCGGGGCCGCCGGGCTGGCCGCCCGCGCCGGCGTCTGCGTCGGCGCCGTCGAGGCCGTCGGCGCCGCGGCCCGCCACCAGGTCGACGAAGCGCAGTCGAGCGGGCGCGCCGCCGCTCACCAGCACCGCGATGCTGGCGCCGGCGTCGGCATCGGCGCTCGAGATGCACAGGTGATCGATCACCACGCCGGCGGTGGGGTGATCGAGCCACAGCGCGAGTGCGGCGCCGTTGAGCCGCGGCCGGCCGCCGTCGCCACACCCGACGGGAAACTCGCGCGGCCAGCCGCCGTCGCGGCGGGTGTAGCCGCCGTAGATCGAGAAGCCCGCGTCGGCCCGCAGCGTCACCGTCTCGGCCTCGTGCAGCTCACCGGTGGCGACGAAGATGCTGTGCCCGCCGTTGAGCCCCGCCAGGGTCATCGCGCGCGAGAGGCTGTCGACCGGCGAGCGCGCCGTGCCGAAGCCCCCCGGAGTGCCGTTCAACGGGTCGACGAAGATGCCGCCGTCGGCGATGCCGTCGACGCCGTCGCAGTTGCTGTCGACGCCGAGATCGTCGGGCAGATCGGGCATCAGCGTACACGCGACACCGCCGCCGGCGGCGCCACCTGCGCCCGCGGTGCCGCCTCCGCCGCCGCCCGCCAGCGCTCCCCCGCCGCCCTGGCCTCCGGTGCCGCCTGCGGCCCCTGCATCGAGCGGGTGACACAGCTCGTCGGCGAGGCAGCGCTGCCCGTCGGGGCAGCCGCCGTCGGGCTCGCACGCGTAGAGCGCGTCGTCGGCGGGCAGCGCGCAGCGGCAGCCCTGCGCGGCGAGCGCGAGCAGCGCGATGGCAGCGGCGCGCGTCATGCGCGGCGCAAGATGGAGAAGCTCAAGTCGACCTTGCTGCGCAGCTGCGAGACCAGCTGCTCGAGCTGCGAGGCCGACAGCCCCGAGTCTTCGAGCCGGGCGCGCATGCTCTCGAGCACCCGCTGGGTGAGCCGGGTGAGCCGGTACGCCACCGTGCTGCGGGGTATGCCGAGCTCTTCGCCGAGCACCGCGTGGGTGGCGCCCTCGAGAAAGTGGCGCCGCAGCAGCGTTCGCTCGGCGTCGGTGAGCGCGGTCAGCGCCTCGGTGAGCGCGGCGTTCGCGCGGCGCTTCACGTCGCTGGGCGGGCCGAGCAGCTCGTGGGGAGAGATGGCTCCGGCGAGCGCGGGCAGGTCGTCGCGCACGTCTTCGCGCCGCGCCGCGCGCCGCTCGCCGCGCCCTTCGCGCAGGGCGATCACCTGCAGCCAGCGCACCAGGGCACCGCGCCCGCGGTACTGCCGAATCTTCGGGTCGGGCCCGGTGAACAGCCGCTGCAGCACCCGCTGCCCCACGTCGGCGCGATCGTGCGCAGGCAGGCGGAGCAGCGCCGGCTTGAGCGCGTCGCGCTCGAACGCCGCCAGCGCGCCGCGCAGGTTGAGCTCGCAGGCCCGCACCAGCCACAGCGCCTCCACGTGCGCCTCGCCCTGGGGGGCTCGTTGTCCGAGCCACGCAAGAAAGGCAGCCGCCTCGAGCGGCAGGGCGGGCCAGGCGGCCCGGGCCCGCGCCAGCAGGGCCTGGTCGTCTTTGCTCGGGCGCAGGGGCATCGACCTCGTACAATACGCGAGGAGTTCCCGGTGAACGACTGTCCCGACGAGGCGCTGCTGCTCGACTTCGCCGAGGGTCGGGCCAGCGGCGCCGACCACGATCGGCTGGCGCGCCACGTCGCCGGCTGCTCGGCGTGCGCCGAGGTGGTCGCGGCGATCTCGACCGCGGGCTTGGGGCAGCTCGACGACAGCGAGAGCACCAAGACCTCGGGCTCCCTGCAGCCGGTCGCGGCGGGCGACGACGAGCGCACCCGGCGCGTCGACCCGCTGCTCGGGGCGCAGGTCGGCGACTACCGCATCGAAGAGCGCATCGGCGTGGGCGGCATGGGCATGGTGTACCGGGCCCTGCAGCCGGTGATCGGCAAGTCGGTGGCGATCAAGGTCATTCGCCCCGAGCTGATCGAGTCGGAGAGCATGCTGGGCCGGCTGGTCGACGAGGCCCGCGCCGCGAACGTGGTGGGGCACCGCAACATCATCGACATCTTCAGCTTCGGTACCCTGCCCGGCGGCGAGCAGTACATCGTGATGGAGTACCTGGTCGGCGAGTCGCTGAGCCTGCACCTGGCGCGCTCGGGCCCCATGCCGGTGGGTGAGGTGGCCGAGCTGCTGGTCGAGCTGTTCTCAGCGCTCTCGGCGGCGCACGCGGCGGGAGTCGTGCATCGCGATCTGAAGCCCTCGAACCTGTTCCTGGTGCACGAGCCCGACGGCAAGCGGCTGCTCAAGGTGCTCGACTTCGGCATCGCCAAGCTGACCACCACCGATCGCCCCGCCACGGCCCCGGGGTCGATCATCGGCACCCCCGAGTACATGTCGCCCGAGCAGGTACGCGGGCTCGCCTCGGGCCCCGAGGCCGACCTCTACGCCGCGGGCATGATCGCGTGGGAGCTGCTCACCGGGCGCCGCCCGTTTCGCGGCACCGCCACCGAGGTGATGCGCCAGCACCTCGAGGCCGAGGTGCCCGCCCTGAGCTCGGTGAACCCGGTGGTGCCGCCGCAGCTCGACGCGCTGGTGCGCCGGCTGCTCAGCAAGTCGCCCGCGGCGCGGGGCCGCACCGAGCAGGCGCTCGAGACCGCGCGCACCGTGCAGCGCCAGGTTCCCTCGGCCACCACCGACGACAGCACCGAGCCGCAAGGCGCCGCGATCACCGACCCGCTGCCGCCGCGCACCCGGCCGCGCTCGAGCCCGGTGAAGGCGGTGGTGACGGTGGGCGCGCTGCTGTCGCTGGGGCTCATCGGCCTGGGGCTGGCGAAGCTGATCGCGGCGCCGGCGCCGCTGCCGCTGCAGGTGCCCGAGCGCCCGCGGCCCCAGCTGCGCCCACCCGAGCCCGAGCCAAAGGTCGAACCGGCCGAGCCGGCGGCGCCACCCGTTCAGCCGCCCGAAGCGCAGCCAATGGTCCCGGCGGTGCACCGCCCCAGGCCAGTCGACGTGAAGTCGCGCCGCAGCGAGCTGCTGGGCCAGGTCGAAGCGCTGCGCAAAGGCACGACCGACCCGACGGCGCAGATGCTGCTCGACGACGCCGAGAAGCGCGCAAAAGCAGCGCAGTCGATCGACGACGTACACCGCGTCGAAAAGCAGCTCGAAGCGGTTCGGTCAGGCTACTTGCGGAAGCGCTGACCGACCGGGTGGGCGCCCAAGAGCCCGAGCCGAACCGACGCCACATGCCCGCGCCCGCGCCCGCGCCCGCGCCCGAAGCGCGAGCCCGAATCGCGAGCCGGAAGCCCGAGCGCGTTCCCGAGACGCAAAAGGCCCCGAGGGCAAACTCCGCGCTCCCTTCCTCCCACCGACAATGGAAGACTGAAGGGCCAGCAGTGCCGCTCCTCGCCCTCCTCAGCGCGCAGCTCCTGACCGCCGACCCGAGCGTGGCGATCGTCATCTCGCGCCGGGTCGACGTGAAAGCCGAAGTCGCCGCGAAGGCCATGACCGCGGTCGAGAAAGCGCTGGCAGCCGAGCAGATTTCCCACGTGATGCCCTCGGCCGAGACCAACCGCCGCCTCGCCCAGCAAGGGGTGAAGAACACCGCCGGCTGCGAAGGCGACCGGGTCTGCCTGCTGGGGGTGATGCACGTGCTCGAGGTCGACGTGCTGGTGGCCATCGACCTGGGCCACGTGATCGACCAATACGCGCTGCGGCTGTCGGCACTCGACGGCAGTGCGGTTGCCCCGCTGGCCGAGCGCGCGGGCCTGTTCCCCGAGCGGCAGTTCGCCTCGACCCTCGAGAGCGAGGCGACCCAGCTCGCCCGAGAGCTGCGGCCCCGGCTCGTCGCGCGGCCCGACCCCGAGCCCACCTCCCAGGCCGCGCCGGTGGTGATCGTGCCGCCCGCGCCGGCCGCGGCACCGTCGACGAAAGGGCCCTCGCTCGGGCCGGTGCTGCTCGTCGGTGGCGGCGTCAGCGGCCTCACCTCGCTGGCGCTGGCGATCGCCGGAGCAGCCCAGAAGTCGTCCCTCGACGGCAGCTACCACCAGGGGAGCAGCACCTTCACCCGCACCGAGGCCGACGCGCTGGCGGGCCGCGCCAACGGCCTCTTCACCGTCTCACTGTTGACCTTGCTGCTCGGGGCGGGCCTCACGGCCCTCGGCGCCGCGCTGCTCTTCGGCGGCTGACTACTCTTTCTGAATGACGATGAAGCGGTAGTTCTCGAGCTCGTTCTGCCCGGCGGTGTACAGCACCGACATCAGCAGATCGTACTGAACGCGCTTGTCGCCGATCACCGTGAGCTCGTGGCTGAAGGTGCTGCCGCCACGCTCTTCGATGGTCTTGAGCTTCTCGACTTCTTTCTTCAGCGCCGCATCGAGCGGCACCACCAGGCGGCCCGAGAGGTCTCCGGGCTTGAGCTGGCCGTTGTCGAGCTGCACCTTCGACTTGTCGCCCACCAGCACGTTGCGCGGGGTGATGGTCACCGCGATGGTGTCTTTGGGCGTGAGCCGGGTGGTCGAGATGGGCGGCTTCAAGTCTTCCGACGACGTCATGGTCACCGACGACGACGCGTACGACTTGATGAGGAACACCAGAATGATGGTCATCATGTCCATCATCGCGGTGATGTTGAGCTCTTTGATCTCGCCTTCCGCCTGCCGCTCGTGGCGCCGCTTGCGCGCCATCGCCTTGCGGTAGCGCATGCGCTGCCGGTCGTCTTCGTCGACCTCGACCGGGTTGGCGGCTGACTTGGCGGTGGCCATGGCTAGAAGGTACCCAGCGTGACGTCGGGGAACAGCAGCTTGCGGTCGTTCGGCGTCTCGCGAACCGCGTCCATCGTCTGCACCAGCCACTCGTATTGAACGTCGGGCTCGGCGGCCAAGATGATCTTCGACTCGTCGGGGAACGAGGCCTTGATCTCTTTCATCTTGTTGGTCAGCGCGGCGAAGTCGAGCGTGCCGTCGGCGAGCTTGGGAATCGTGGGGGCACCCTCACCCATCGGCGCGCCCGGCGCCGCTTCGGCACCGCCCAGCACGCCGCCGGTCGCCGCGATGTAGTAGCCCTTCTTCGAGATCGCCACCGTCAGCAAGAGCGGCGGCTTCTGGTTGTCGTTGCCCGACGACGCCCCTGCTCCGTAGTTGGGCGCGTTCACGTTCAAGATGCCGAACGTGGCCAGCCCCGTCATCGACAGGAGCATGAAGATGATCAGGTTCATGAGGATATCGAGGTACGGGACGATGTTGAGCTCGCCCGTCTCTTCCTCTTCCTTCGGCCTGATCTTCCGTTTGGAGAAGTAGAACGCCATCGCGACCCGATTTCCCGACAGCCGTCAGCGGGAAAAGTTCCCTTACGACGCTTTCTCGTAGTCCATCGCCGAGGTCTCGCCCGCCTGCCGGCGCGAGAGCAGGTTCTCGAGCTTCATCGCGTTGAGCTCGACGGTCTCGATCATGCGCTTGGCGTACGCGGTGAGGAACAGGTGGAAGATGATGCACGTCACCGCGATGCCGAGGCCGAACGCGGTGTTGTTCATCGCTTCAGAGATGCCCTTCGAGAGCAGCGCCTGCTTCTGGTCGGCCGGCACGTTGCCGAGCGACTTGAACGTGCCGATCAGGCCGACGATGGTGCCGATGAGGCCCATCAGGGTCGCGATGTTCGCCAGCGACCACAGCCAGGGAATTCGCGCCGAGATGTGCGGCGTGTTCTCGAGCACCGACTCTTCGACCGCCTTGGCGACCTCGAGCTCACCGCGGTTCGCGCGGGTCAGACCCGAGCGAATCACCTTGGCCAGCGGAGCGTTCGGCGCCGCGCCGCACAGCTTCACCGCGCGGTCGGGGTTGCCGGTGAGCACCAACTTGGTGATCTGCTCCATGAACGGAGGCGCGTTGAGGTTGTAGCGGAACATCAGCGTCACGATTCGCTCGATGATCACGGCAATGGCGCAAGCCAGCCAGAAGATGTTCACGAACATGAAGGGGCCGCCTTCTTTGAAGAAGCCGACGATGCCTTCGACGAAGCCGCCCTGGGCTTTGGCTGGTTCTGCGCTCAACACCACATCGAGGAGGTGGTGCACCATGCGTTCCCTTTCGAAATCAGCAGAAAGACAGCGCGAACTTTTAGTGGGTGCAATGTAGCGCGTCAACAAACCTCTACCGGCCTACTCGACACGTTCGTAGCGGCGGCCCGCATGTTCGTGCACGTAACCGGTCTCGATCAGCTCTCCCAACGCCGAAAGCAGCCGCCCCGGCGCGACGTCGAGCTCGACCAGCAGCTGGTCGAAGCACTTGCCGGTGCGGTCGATGCGGCGGAGGGCGGTCTGCGCGTCGGCCGAGAGCGACGTGAGCGGGACCCGGGGTTTCTCGTCCGGTGGAGGCTGCTGCGAGACGAAGCCGCTCACCCCCACCGCCCGCAGCACGTCGCGCCCGTCGAGCACCACCCCCGCCCCGATGGCGATCAGCTGGTTGCAGTAGATCGAGTCGCGAAAGCCCCCCGGCATCGCCAGCACCGGGCGGCCCTGGTCGAGCGAGTACTTCACGGTGTGTTTGCAGCCCGAGCCCGGGCCGGCGCGCAGCACCACCACCGCGTCGGCGCAGCCCGAGATGAGCCGGTTGCGGCGGGGAAACGTCTTTCGCTCGGCGCGCACCCCGGGCGGCAGCTCGGACCAGAAGGTCACCCCCTTCGCCTTGAGATCGTCCCACAGCTGCCGCTGCGGCGGGTCGAGCTGATCGAGCGACGAGCCCACGAACGCCCAGGTCTCGCCGCGCTTGCCCTTCATCGCCTCGCGGTGCGCCAGCGTGTCGATGCCCATCGCCGCGCCCGACACCACCCCCACCCCGTGCTCGGCGACCAGCTTCACCACCGCCTTCACCTCACCCAGGTTGATGCTCACCGGCTGCCGGGTGCCGACCATCGCGACCCGCCGCCGCGGCGGCCCGTCGTTGCCTGGCCCCCAGTAGAAGAGCAGCGGAGGCGCGTCGGCGGTCTCGGCCAGCCTGGCCGGGTACCCCGCCTCGCCCCTCCAGGCGATCTGCATCTTGAAGCGCTTCGCGGCGGCGAGCAGCTGGTCTCCCAGCTCTCCGAGCGTGCACGAGCGGGGTATGTGCTCGTCGGCGTACGGCAACAGGTCGTCTCGCTCGAGCCACTCGCCGATCAAGGGCTGGGTCAACCGACCCAGCGGCCCGTACTTCTTGCGCAGGTCGGCCAAGGTCTTCGGGCCCAGCCCTGGCACCGACCACAGCCCCGCCAACGCGCGCTTCTCTTCCTCGTCCACCCCAGGTGTTCTACCCCCCACCCCTGACGCCATCGGGTCGCGGCCGACCCGGCCCGCCGTGAAACCCCGGCGCGTCAAAGCCCTGACCGCGATCGGTAGCTCTTTCGGCGCTCGCACCCGCTCGTTACGATGCGAGCCAGAGGGGAACCCAAAGTCCGCGTGAGCAGCTCGCCGTTCGACGAGAACACCGACCCGAATCTGCCGCGCACCGCCGCGGTGCCGCCGCGCCCTCGGCCGTCGGTGCCGCGCCTGGTGCAGCTGGCAGCGGAAGCGCGCGACGACGTGGGCCGGGTGCTCGAGCTGCGCGAAGACGTGGCGGTGCTGGGCCGCGCCTCGCAGGCCACCCTGGTGCTCAACGACGGCGGAGCGTCTCGCCGCCACGCCTCGATTCAGCGCCACGGAGACGAGTGGCGGGTGGTCGATCTCGAGTCGCGCAACGGTACCTTCGTCAACGACGTGCGCGTCACCTCGGCGGTGCTGCGCGACGGAGACCGGCTGCGCATCGGCACCTCGAGCATCTTGCGGTTCACCACCAGCCCGGCCAGCGACTGGCTGCCGTCGCTCGAGGGCGCGCGCGCCAGCTGGGACTACGCCCTCGCCGCGCGAGAACTCTCTTGGTCCGAAGAGAGCGACCACGCGCTGGGCCTGCCCGCGGGCACGCTCTCGAACTCCCGCGGCGCGCTCACCGGGCTGATCGGTCGCGAAGACGAGAGCCGGGTTCAGGCGGCGATCACCCTGGCGGTCAACGGCGGCGAGTCGTTCGACCTCGAGCTCAAGCTGCAGCTCGGCCCGCACACCCGCTGGGTGCGCATGCACGGCCACGTGCTGCGCAACGCCGCCGGCCGCCCCGATCGCCTCACCGGCACCGCCACCGACATCACCGAGCGAAAGAAGCGCGATCTCGAGCTGGGCCGCATGGCGCTGATGTTCGAGTGTCTCTCTGATGGGGTGTTCTTCACCGACCCCGCGCTGAAGGTGGTCGACTCGAACTCGGCGGCGCGCACCATGTTCCGCATCACGCGAGAAGAGGCGCTGGGGGGCATGCTCTTCGACGTGCTGGCGACCCCCGCCCCGGCGGCGCTCGAGACCCAGGCGCGGGTCGCGCTGCGCGAGCAGGGCCGCTGGGTGATCGAGCTGCAGATCCCCGCCACCGGCCGCGAGCAGTCGTTCGAGGTGGTGGCCTTTCCGCTCCGCAGCGACGACGCGGTGGTCGGGGTCGCCTTTCTCTTCCGCGACGTCACCGAGCGCAAGCGCCTGCAGACCCAGCTGGCGTTCTACGACCGCCTCTCGTCGCTGGGTACCATGAGCGCCGGCATCGCCCACGAGATCAACAACCCGCTCACCTTCGTGCTCACCAGCATCGAGTACGTGATGCTCTCGCTCACCGGTGAAGACCAGCCCGACCTCACCCCGGTGGGCAGGCTCACCGAACAGGTCGCCGCCCTGCAAGACGCCCGCGATGGCGCTCACCGCATCGCCGGCATCGTGCGCGACCTGAAGGCGTTCTCGCGCGACGACGTGTCGCCCACCCCGGTGCCCACCAACGTCAACCGGTCGCTCGAGCTGGCGATGAAGATGACGAACAAGGTGCTCACCAGCCACGCCGAGCTCGCGACCTTCGTGGCCGCCGACCTGCCCCTGGCGCGCGCCACCGAGACCCGTCTGTCGCAGGTGTTCACCAACCTCTTGATGAACGCCGCGCAAGCGATACCCGAAGGCCGCGCCGGCCGCATCACCGTGCGCGCCCGCCACGAGAAGGGTCAGGTGGTGGTCGAGATCAGCGACGACGGGGTCGGTATTCCCGCCGCGCAGCTGCCGCGCATCTTCGACCCGTTCTTCACCACCAAGCCGGTCGGCCAGGGCACCGGGCTGGGTCTGTCGATCTGCCACGGGCTGGTGCAGGGCTTCGGCGGCTCACTCACCGTCGACAGCGTCGAAGGCAAGGGGAGCACCTTCTCGGTTCGGCTCAAGGCCGCCGAGGGCGTGCCCGCGCCCGAGCCCAAGCCCCCCGCCGTCGCGCGCCGGCAGGCCCGGGTGCTGGTGGTCGACGACGAGCCGCTGATCTTGCGCTCGTTTTTGCGGGTGCTGGGCCAGCACGAGGTGGTCACCTGCTCGACCGTCGACGAGGCGCTGCAGACCATCGCCCGCCGCGACTTCGACGTGATCCTCTGCGACATCACCATGCCCGAGCGTTCGGGTATGGACCTCTACGACGACCTCTTGCGCACCCGCCCCGAGCTCGCCCAACGCATGGCCTTCTTCACCGGCGGAGCATTCACCCCCAAGGCCACCCGCTTCCTGGCCACCGTGCCCAACCGCACCCTCGCCAAGCCGGTCGACCACGCCGAGCTCACCAAACTGATCGAAGAGCTGATGGGCCGCGCGCCCTGAGCGCTCTGAGGGCGCTCACCGCGCCGAGCGCACCACCGCCAAGAGCTCGTCGAGCTCTTGCGGCTTGGCGATCAGCCGGGTGTTCCCCAGCCGCTTCGCCCGCTCGGCCAGCGACGCATCGGGAAACGAGGTCATCACCACCACCGGGCAGGTGACCCCGCGCTGCCTCGCCCGCTCGATCACCTCGAGGCCGTCGACCCCCGGCATGCGCACGTCGGTCAGCACCACCGCGGGCGGGCGCTTGGGCGCCGCCAGCTCGAGGTAGTCGGCCAGCTCGAAGCCATCTTCCAGCGTCAGCACCGCCCAACCGTCGTGCTCCAGCGCCTCGCGCAGCGACTCGCGCAGCAGCTCGTCGTCTTCGGCCAGCGCCACCACCGGCTTCACGACGCCGCCCTGCCCTGCGGCGCCTGGCGCACCGGCACCAGCCGCTCGGCGGTGCGCGCATAGATCCGGTACATCACCGGCAACAACACCAGGGTGAGGCTGCACGCCGACATGGTACCGAACACGATTACCACGGCCAGCGGCCGCTGGGTCTCGCTGCCGATGCTGTGGGCCAGCGCCGCCGGCACCAGCCCCAGCGCCGCCAGCGCGGCGGTCATCAGCACCGGCCTCAAGCGGTCGCGGCAGCCGCGCACGATCGCCTCGTCGAGCGGCTCTCCGCGCTCGCGGCGCTCGACGATCGCCGACGTCACCAGCACCCCGTTGAGCGACGCCTGACCGATCAGCGCGATGAAGCCCACCGCGGCGGCCACCGACACCGGCATGTCGGCGATCCACAGCCCGAACACTCCGCCGATCAGCGCGAACGGCACGTTGAGCAGGGTCAGCACCGCGCGCCCGAACGAGTCGAAGGCCTTGAACAACAAGAGCAGCGTGATGAGCAGCGCCACCGGCACCACCGTGGCCAGCCGGTTCATCGCACGCTCCTTGTTCTCGAACTCGCCGCCCCACTCGATCGACATGGTCGACGGCATGGGCGCCTCGCGCTGCACCGCCTGCCGCGCCTCTTCGACGAACGAGCCGAGATCTCGACCCCGCACGTTCATGCGAATGCCGATGTAGCGCTTGCCGTTCTCGCGGTTGATCGAGGCGCGGCCCAGCCCCACCTCGACGTGCGCCAGCGCCTCGAGCGGCACGGTGAAGCCGCCCTCGGCGGGCACCCGCAGCTTCTTGATCTTCTCCACGTCGTCCCGCTCGGAGAGCGGCAGGCGCAGCACCACGTCGAAGCGGCGCTCGCCGTCCCAGAAGGTGTCGACCGGGCGGCCGCCCATCGCGGTCTGGAACACGTGCTGAAAGTCACCCAGCGACAGGCCGTAGCGCGCCAGCACCGCGCGATCGGGCGCCACCTTCAGCTGCGGCACCTCGCCGCTCTTCACGATGCCCAGGTCGGCCACGCCCTGCACCTTCGAGATGGCGTCTTTCGCCTTCTCGGCGGTGCGCTGCAGCACGGTGAGATCGTCGCCGTACAGCTTCACCGCGATCTGCCCGAACTGCCCCGAGATGCTCTCGTTGACGTTGTCGCGAATCGGCTGGCTGAAGTTCACCTCGATGCCGGGAATCTCGTCGATCGACGCCTTGAGCGCGTGAATCACGTCGGCGAGCTCGGGGGTGCTCTTGGGCCACAGCTCGGGGGGCTTGAGCTTCACGAAGAACTCGAGGTTGTTGGTGAGCGTGGCGTCGGTGCCGTCTTCGGGCCGGCCCAGCTGCGACAGCACGTCGTCGACCTGCGGGTTCGCCGAGATGAGCCGGGTGAGCTGCGGCACCAGCTTGCGGCCCTCGGTCAGCGAGACGTTCGAGGGCAACGTGAAGGTCATGTACAGCGCGCCTTCGTTGAGCTCGGGCAAGAACTCGCTGCCCAGCCGCGGCAGCACCGCCACCGCGGCGACCAGGCCCACCGCGCCGGCGATCAGCACCACGTAGGGGCGCTTCAAGCTGAAGCGCAGCGTCGGCTCGTAGGCCCAGGCCGCGGCGCGCAGCACCGGGCTCTCGCGGTGCTTCAACGGCTTGCGGTACACGAACGCCGCCAGCGCGGGTATCAGCGTCACCGAGAACACCAGCGCGCCCAGCAGCGCCGCCACCACGGTGTTGGCCATCGGCGAGAAGATGCGCCCCTCGACCCGCTGCAGCATGAAGATGGGCAGGTACGCGGCGATGATGATGAGCAGCGCGAAGATGGTGGGCCGCACCACCTGAACCGTCGCCTCGCGAATGCGCTGCAGCGCGGTGGTCGCCGCCTCTTCGCGGCTCTCGCCGTGCAGATGCCCGCCGTGCGCCGCGAGCTTGCTCAAGATCGCCTCGATGATCACCACCCCGCCGTCGACGATCACCCCGAAGTCGACCGCGCCCATCGACAGCAGGTTCGCCGACATGCCGCGCAGCTTCAGGTAGATGAACGCCGTCAGCAGCGAGAGCGGAATCAGGGTGGCGGTGATCAGCGCCGCCCTCAGATCGAGCAGGAAGATGAAGAGCACCAGCAGCACCAGAATGCCGCCCTCGAGCAGGTTGTGGCCCACCGACCTCAAGGTGGTGTTCACCAGATCGGTGCGGTCGTAGAACGCCACCACCGCGACGCCGTCGTCGACCAGCCGCTCGTTGGTCTTGTCGATGGCCACCCGCAGGCGCTCGAGCACCTCGCTGGGGTTCTCACCGCGGCGCATCAGCACGATGCCCTCGACCGCGTCGTTGCTCAGCCCGTGGCTCACCACGCCCTGCCGCGGCGCCCAGCCCTCGGTCACGTGCGCCACGTCGCGCACGAACACCGGAGTGCCCTCGCGCGTCGCGACCCGCACGTTGCGAATGTCGTCGAGGCTCTTGTACAGGCCCTCGCTGCGCAGCACGAACTGCTCGCTGCCGCGCTCGAGAATGCCGCCGCTGGCGTTCACCGAGCCGTTGTTGATCGCCTCTTCGAGATCTTTCAGCGTCAGGCCGAACGCCGCCAGCTGGTCCGAGCGCGGCTCGACGTGAATCTCGCGCTGCAGGCCGCCGTAGCTGACCACGTCGGCCACCCCGGTGACGCGCATCAGCCGCGGCCGCACCACCCACTCTTGCAGCGTGCGCAGCTTCATCGGGTCATTGCCCGCGCCCTGCAGGGTATAGCGGTACACCTCGCCGATCGGCGTGGCGTAGGCGCCCAGCTCGGGCGTCACCCCCTCGGGCAGCTCGGCGTCGCGCAGCCGCTCGAGCACCTGTTGGCGCGCCCACATGCCGTCGACTCCGTCGTTGAAGGTCAGCGTCACGAACGACAACCCGAACATCGACAGGTTGCGCAGGCGCGACAGCTGCGGCGTGCCGTTGAGCGCGCGCTCGAGCGGCAGGCCGATCTGCCGCTCGACCTCTTCGGTGGGCTGCCCCGCGAACAGCGTGATGACGTTGACCTGGGTGTCGGTGGGGTCGGGAAACGCCTCGATGGTCAGCTCGCGAAAGCTGACGTAACCGAACACCGCCACCACCCCGGTGATGAACAGCACCGCGAGCCGGTTGGTGAGGCTGAAGCTGACGATCTTCTCGAACATGTCAGTTGGCCGCCAGGTCGACCTGGTTGAGCAGCAGCAGCGCGCCGCGCGACACGAAGCGGGTGCCGGCCTCGAGCCCCGAGCGAATCTCGACCTCGCCGTCGCGGCGGCGGCTCGGGTTCACCGGCGTAGGCTCGAGCCGGCCCGGCCCCTTGGCCACGAACACCAACGAGCGGTTGCCGTCGGTCACCACCGCGCCGTCGGGCACCTTCAGCCGCCTGACGCTGGCGTCCGAGATCGCCGAGACCTCGACGAAGGCGTTGGGCCGCAGCGCGCGATCGCGGTTGTCGATGCGCACCCGCACCTCGACGGTGCGGCGCCGCGCGTCGACCACCTCCGAGATGTGATCGACCTTGCCGTCACGCTCGACCCCGCCCACCTGGGTGCGCACGTGCACCGCCTCGCCGGCCTTCAGGTCGCCCACGTCGGTCTCGGGCATGTCGGCCATCACCAGCACCTCGTCGAGGTCGCTGATGCGCACCAGCGCCTTGTCGCGGTCGGGGGTCACTTCCTGGCTCGCCACCACGTCGAGGTCGACCACCGCCCCGCCCCGCGGTGCCCGCACCCAGAACAGGTTGTCGCCCGCCGAGTCGACCGAGAGGCTCTGCTTCTTCGCCTGCGCCGCCTTGAAGGCCAGCTCGGCCGCCTTGAGCTCGGCCTCGGCGGCCTGCACCTCTTTCTCGGGCGCGGCCTTGAGCGCGAAGAGATCTCTCTGGCGCTGCAGGGTGCGCTCTTTCGCCGTCACGTCGGCGCGCGAGGTCTCGAGCTCGCGGTCGAGGTCGGCGAACGCACCCGAGCGCACCGAGAACAGCCGGTCGCCCTTCTTCACCGGGTCGCCCAGCCGCACCTCGACCGACTCGACCCGGCCGGCCAGCGGTGAGCCGACGTTCGCGGTGCGCTTCTCGTCGAAGTCGACGTGCCCCGGCGCCGGCAGCGGAGACAGCGGCGGGCCCTCTTGCGCCACCGACAGCTCGACGTACTTCCACTGCGGGGCGTCGGTGGTGAGGGTGACGCCCTTGCTGTCCGAGACCAGGGTGGGCGTCGGGGGCACCTCGAGCGGCTTGGTGCAGGCGGCGAGCAGGGCGAACAGCGCAGCGAGGGTGCGGGTGATGGGGCTCATGGTCAGTTCAGCTCCTGGGGGAGGCCGGGCATCGCGCCGCCCACCCGCGACAGCTCGACGCGGTTGCGAAAGGCGCTCAGGTCGAGGTCGCGCGCGTCGATCAGCAGCTCGACCAGCGTGCGGCGGGCGAGCAGCAGATCTTGAACTGCGGCGGCTCCGCGCACCACCGCCGCATCGAGCCGGGCCACCACGTCGCGGGCCAACGGCAGCGCGCGCTCGCGCACCTGGCGGCGGCGGGCCTCAATGCTCTGCGACTGCTCGCCCAGCCGGGTGAGCGCCTCTCTCGCGCTCTCGATGGTGCGCACCCGGGCCCGCTCGGCGGCCTCGGCCGCGCCCCGCGCCGCGCGCGCGTCGGCCTGCCCGTGATCGAACACCGGCAGGGGCAACGAAACGCCCACGTAGAGGCTGTTGGGGTAGTTGCCCGAGGCGAGGTACTGGTCGCGCACGTAGCCCACCCGAAACGTCGGGTCGGGTATCGCGCGGCGGTTCGCCAGCGTCTCGGCCGCGCGGCTGGCGTCGGCGGTGGCCTGCAGCGACTTCAGGTCGGGCCGGTCTTCCAGCGAGCGCGCCGGGGCGATCTGCGGGTCGGCCAGAAACGCCGCCGCGCCGTCGGCCTGCTCGAACGGCGCGCACGGCACCCCGAGCACGTCGGCGCAGGCGCGCAGCTCTGCCACCAGGTGCTCCTGCTCGGCGCCGAGGGTGCTCTTGAGCTTCTCTTCTTCGAGCAGCGCGCGGTCGGCGTCGAGCGCCGAGGCGTCACCCTTGTCGGCGCGGGCCCGCTGAATGGCGGTGAGGTGCTCGGCGTCTCTCGACAGATCGCTCAGCGCCGCGATGCGGGCCTGCGCCGCGGCGATCTCGCCCAGGTGCTCCTGCAGGTCGAAGAAGCGCTGCCGCAGCTGCTCTTGCGCGTCGTGCACCGCCGCGTCGTAGGCGCGCCGGGTCGCGTCTTGCCGCGGGCCGCGCTTGCCCAGCTCGACCAGCTCGGAGACCCCGAAGCCGTAGTTCGGCACCTCGGCCCACGCGTTCGCCACCGGCGCGTTGGCCTGATTCGAGGGGCCCACCGGCAGGGTGTTCGCCGAGACGTCGAGCTGCGGGTTCGGCAACAGGGCCGCCCGGTCGTAGTCGCCGCGGGCCTGAGCCACCTTCGCCCGGGCCAGCTGCAGGTCGGGCGCCCGCTCCCACAACAGCTCGAACAGCTGCGCGTCAGAGGGGAGCTTCGACAGCTCCAACGACGCGCCCAAGGACACCACGACCAGCCCAGCCAGCATAGGTAGCCGGCCCCTTCGCAAGCGCCCGGCCACCCTGCTCTCTTCAGTCGATTCAACGACCTGGCAGGTGTAGGTGCCGCGCCGCTGCAACCTTCTTTCAGTCGCGCTTCAAGATTCTTTCAGCAGCTTCAAGAAGGTCGGGTGCGACACGCCCAGCGCCTTGGCGGCCTCCATGCGCTTGCCGCCCAGCCGCTCGAGCACGTGGCGCGCGTAGCGGCCCTCGAGCTCGTCGAGCGGCACCAGGTCTGCCACCGTGAACTGCGAGCCCGAGGGCACCCCCGAGGTGGCCAGCCAGTCGAGGTCGAGCTGCGGCCCCGCCTCGAGCACCGCGGCCCTTTCCAAGATGTTGCGCAGCTCGCGCACGTTGCCGGGGAAGCGGTAGCGCACCAGCCGCTCGATGGCGCGCGGCGAGAGCGTGAGCGCGGGCGTCTTCAGGTCGGCGCGAATGGTCTCGAGCATGCCGCTGGCCAGCTGGGCGATGTCTTCGGCCCGCTCGCGCAGCGGCGGCACGTCGATCTTGAACACGCCCAGCCGAAACCAGAGATCTTCGCGAAAGCGCCCCTGCTCGATGTCGGCCTGCAGGTTGCGGTTGGTGGCGGCGATCACCCGCGCCGACACCGACAGCTCGCTCTGCCCGCCCAGCTTTCGAAACCGGCCCGAGTCGAGAAAGGTGAGCAGCTTCGCCTGCACCGGGGCGGTCAGCTCGCCCACCTCGTCGAGAAACAACGTGCCGTTGTCGGCCAGCTCGACCAGGCCGCGCTTGGCGGTCTTGGCGTCGGTGAATGCGCCGCGCTCGTGGCCGAACAGCTCTGACTCGGCGGTGCTGTCGGGCAGCGCCGCGCAGTTGACGTGAATGAACGGCGCCTGGTCTCCCGCGCCCTGCAGGTGCACGTGCCAGGCGAGCACCTCTTTGCCCACCCCGGTCTCGCCGAGCAGCAGCACCGCGCTCTTGGGGCTCTGCGCCACCCGCTCGAGCATCGAGATCACCGCCTGCATCTTCTGCGAGGTGGGCCGAATCAGCCGGCGGCGGCCCGACAGCTCGTCCTCGGCGTGCGAGAGGCGGGCGCGCAGCCGCAGCTCGTCGGCGGCCCGGCGCGCCTTGCCGATCAGGTCCGACAGCTCGATCGGCTTGGCCAGGTAGTCGGCGGCCCCCAGCCGAATCGCGTCGACCGCGCTGGCGATGTCACCGTGCGCGGTCACCATCACCACCACCGCGCGCGGCAGCAGGCGCTTGAGCTCGGGCAGAAACGCCAGCCCGTCTCCGTCGGGCAGGCGGCGGTCGAGCACCACCAGCTCGATGCCCTGCCCGAGGGCCGCCCCCCGCGCCTCGTGCAGCGAGTGCGCCACGGTGACCGGAAAACCCTCGCGCTGCAGCGCCGCCACCGCCACCGCGGTGAAGGCGCGATCATCGTCGACCACCAGCGTCGCCAGCGACATGGTCACGCCCCCTTGAGCTCGATGGTGAACCGGCTGCCCCGCGCGGTGCGGGTGAACTGCAGCGTGCCGCCCTGCTCTTCGATCGCCTTGCGCGCCATCGCCAGCCCCAGGCCGATGCCCTTCGCCTTGGTGGTCGAGAACGGCTCTCCCCAGGTCTGCTCGAAGCCCTGCGGTGGGCCGCCAGCGTCGTCTTCGACCTCGACGATGGCGGTGCCGTTCTCGCGCCGCGCGCGCACCCGCACGCGGGCTTCGGTGCGCGCCCCCACGTCGCGCGCCGACACCGACGCCTCGATCGCGTTGCGCAGCAGGTTGTCGAGCGCGGTGACCAACAGCAGCGGGTCGCCCACCGCCTCGACCGGCGCGTCGAGCTGCGCGTCGAGCGACACCTCGGCCAGCTCGGGCAGCGCGCTCAGGCCCTCGGCCGCCTCGCGCGCGATGTCGTTGGCCCTGAGCGTCACCCGCCTCGGCTCGATGGGCCGCGCGAAGCTCAAGAGCGACGAGGCCAGGTGCCTGAGCCGATCGACCTGGCTGCGCACCGTGCGCACCGCCACCCTGGGCTCGGTGCCCGCCTCGACCAGCGCCGCGGCGGTGTTGAGCCCGTTGAGCGAGTTCTTCACCTCGTGGGCGATCAGCGACGCCGCCTGGCCCAGCGCCGCCATCTTCTCCTGCTGCGCGAAGGCCGCCTCGATGATCATCGACTCCCGGTACTGACGCCGCAGGAACAGCGCGAACACCCCCAGGGTCACCAGCTGCAGCAGCGAGAGGAACACCAGCTGGGGCACCAGCCGGGCGCGGATCGGAGCGATGGCCCCCTCTTCGTCGGCGATCAGCAGCATCTTCAGGGTGCTCTGGCCGATCTGGGTGGCGAAGATGAAGCGCTCTTTGCCGCCCAGCTCGTCACGCACCGCGCGCCCGGTCTTCAGCCCGGCCTGCATGCGCCGCGCGAAGTCGGGGGCGTTCGCCCACTGCGGAGGCTTGGGCGGCAACAGCACCGCGCCGTTCGCGGCCAGCACCAGCATGTGCTCGCCCGGCTGCTCTTCGCCGAAGAACAGCTTGTCGTCGGCGTCGACCACCCCGAGCAGCAGCGCCACCTCGCGCTGGTCGCGCATCACCGGCATGGCGATGGCGAGCCGGGGGCTGGGCCCTTCGAGCGAGTCGATGGCGGTGTCGTCGAGCGCCAGCGCGCGCTGAAACCACACCTGGTGCTCGAGGGTCTGGCTGCCCGCGAGCAGGTCGGGCGGCTCGCTCCAGCGCGGCGTGCCGTCGAGCTCGAGCAGCGCCACGCCCCCGCCGAACATGTCGTGGCCGTCGTGCTGCACCCCCAGCAGCCGCGGGTTGGGCGCGGAGTTGAGCACCCGCGGGTCGGCCGAGAGCTGCTTGAGCTCGTCGCGCAGCACGCCCAGGTGCAGCGCCAGCGAGTCGGCGTACAGCGCGCCGGCGCGCGCCACCCGATCAGCGACCTGCCGGTGCGCCTCGTCGACGTCGGCGCGGTAGCTGACCACCGCGCCCACGATGCCCAGCAGCGCGACCACCACCAGCCCGACCAGCGTCGAGCGAATCGCCGAGAGGGCGCGGCGAGGCAGCAGCGGAGTCGAGCCGGCCATGGTCGCGCCGACCGTACCTCCCCCTCATCTCGTAAGGGAGAGGTGCGCTCGGTACGTCACTTGGGCTTGCGAGCGACCCACGCGTACATCGGCGTGAAGATGTCGAGCTTGCCCGCCTCGACCAGGGCCTGCTGCGCGAGGCGCAGCACGCCGTGCATCTGCAGGGTGCCCTTGGGCGCGATGCGCGCGCGCTCGAGCACGCGCACCAGCTGGTGGGTGGCGAAGGCGCCGGCCCGGCTGTTGCGAAAGCCCTGCAGCGACGCGCCCGAGTCGAGCGGGGTGTACCAGGGCAGGTCGGCATCGCCGTCGTGGCGCATGTCGCGCGTCTCGAGAATCTCGAAGCCCGAGTCTCTCAGGCAGGCGTCCAGCTCCTGGTACTTCACCATCGGAGGCAGGCCGTTGCCCTTCTCGACCCCCAGCTTCACCCGCTCGTGCTCGGCGTCGCCGGGCACGTAGCGGTCGGTCATCACCCAGTCGTAGCCGGCGAACAGCGCGCCCGGCTTCAGGGTGCGGAAGATCTCCTTGAACGGCCCGCGGCGATCGGCGGCGTGGCAGCACGCCTCGATCTCGTACGCGGCGTCGAAGGTGTTGGGCGCCATCGGCAGCTTGTTGAAGTCGGCCTCGACCGCCTCGCACAGGTGCGAGAGCCCGGCCTTGTCGTTGAGCAGCCGAATGCGCTGAATCTGGTACGGCGAGATGGTGACGCCGGTGACCTTCGCGCCCGAGATGGTGGCGACGGCGCGCATCGGGCCGCCCACGCCGCAGCCGGCGTCGAGCACCCGCATGCCGGGCTTCAGGCCCAGCTTGAGGGCCAGCTTCTGCTCGTGCAGCCGAATCGACTCTTTGAACGCCTCGGTGCGCTTGAGCGGAGCGAAGTGAAACGACTGGCCCCAGCCGTACTCGAAGAAGTCGGTGACCAGCTGGTAGTAGTCGCGCGCCACCTCGACCGCGGCGGCCTTGCGCTCTTCAGCCGAGCGGGTGAACTTGGCTTCGTAGTTGTCGACCGTCGACTGAACCTGGTCGGCCTGCACCGCGCCCTGAAACATCTGGCCCACGGTTCCCGGCGTGCCGTTGCCCCTCACCTGCTCGATTTGAGTCGTCATGTGGGCGAGGTCATTCGCATCGGGGCGCGCCCTGAGTCAAGGGGGGCACCGACGGTCGCCGGGGCGTCTAGCGGCGCCGCTTCTTGGCGGCCGCCGAGGCCTTCTTCGCCGCCCCCGCGCCCAGAGCGGGGCGGGCCTTCACGGCCTCGGCCGCAGCCTGCTGCGCCGCCGCCGAGGGCGCCACCGCAAAGGCGCGCGGCGCGAACAACGCCTTGGGCTCGCCGGGCCTGGCCGGCTGAAGCTGCCGCGCCACCGTGCTGCCGGTCGCCGCGCGCTCGAGCCACAGGGCTCTCCCGGTGAGACCGGCGGCGGCCAGCACCACCGCCAGCGCGGCCAGCACCGCCACTTTGCGGCCGCTGCCCGACGGCCTGGCCTCGTCGTCGACGTCGAGCTCGAGCTCGACCGGCGGCAGCGCCGCGGCGGTCTCGCCGGTGTCCTCGATGTCGAGGGCGTCGTCGCCGACGACCATCACCTCTGAGGTCACCTCGAAGGGCTGCAGCGCCTCGGCCAGGGCGCGCATGTCGGGGTAGCGGCGCGACGGGCTCTTCTCGAGGCACTTCATCACCACCCGATCGAGCGCGTCGTCGATCACCTCGCCCGAGCGCGCCACTTGCGGCAGCGGCAGCGGCTGGCGCGCGACGATGTTCGCCACCAGCTGCCCCGCGGTCACCCCGTCGAAGGGAAAGCGCCCGGCCAGCAGCACGTAGAGCAGCGTGCCGAGTGAATAGAGGTCGGACCTGCGGTCGACCTCTTGCCCCAGGGCCTGCTCGGGAGACATGTACGCGGGCGTGCCGACGATCTCTCCGGTGTCGGTGTGGCCCTCGGCCGAGTGCTCGGCGCGCAGCTTGGCCACGCCGAAGTCGAGCACCTTGACGAAGTCGGGGTTGCCCTTGCCGTCGACCAGGAAGATGTTGTCGGGCTTGATGTCGCGGTGCACCACGCCCACCGCGTGCGCGGCGTCGAGCGCGTCGGCCACCTGGCGCACGATGTTCACCGACCGCGCGATCGACAGGGTCTGCTCGCGGCCGAGCACCTTCAAGGTGTTGCCCTTGAGGTACTCCATCACGCACCACACCCGGCCCATGTCGCGCTCTTCGACGAAGTCGGTGATCTCGACGATGTGCGGGTGGTTCACCTTGTTCACCGCGCGCGCCTCGTCGAAGAAGCGCTGCACCTGCGACTCGACCCGCACCAGCTCGGGCTTGAGCAGCTTGATGGCCACCTTGCGCTCGAGCTTCTTGTGCTCGGCCAGCCACACCTGCCCCATGCCGCCTTCGCCCAGCAGCTCTTTGAGCTCGTAGGGCCCGAGAAACTTCGCTTCGCTCTCGAGCTTGCCGCGCACGACCGGCGGCTCTTCGGCGCGGCGCATGCTGACCGTGCCCATGCCCTCGCGTGGCCCGGTCAGCCGCGCCATGTTCGCCTCGAGCAGCGCGTCGCGGGCCTGGTCCATCGAGGCGAAGCGCCCGGCGATGTCTTTCTGCAGGCAGCGGTTCACCCAGGGCTGCAGCTACAGCGCGGTTTCGGGCAGCTGCGGCACCTTCGCGGTCATGTGCAGGCGCCGCGTCTCTTCGGCGTCGGCTCCCTTGAAGGGCGGCCTCCCGGTGAGCATCTCGAAGGCCAGCACTCCCAGGCCGTACACGTCAGACCGCGGTGACACGCGCTGCCCGCAGATGCGCTCGGGCGACAGGTACTCGGGCGGCACCAGCACCAGCTTCGACGACGTCTTCACCGACTTGGTCGAGCGGAACAGCAGCAGCCCCATGTCGAGCAGCTTGGGCACCGGCGACTCGATCGGCCCCGAGAGAAACACGTGGCTGGGCTTCAGGTGACCGTGCATCACCCCGCGCCCGTGCAGGTAGCTGAGCGCCTCGCAGAGGGGAATGAGGAACTCGATGGCCTGCTCGGGCTGCAGCACGCCCAGCGAGCCCAGGTGCACTCCCGAGAGCGACTCGCTCACCGCGAACAGGCGCCCGTCTTGCCGGCAGCCCGCTTCTTTCAGCTGCACCAGATGCGGGTGCTGCAGCTTCTGCCGCTCGCGCGCCTCGTCGAGAAAGCGGCCGTACAGCTCCATGTCCTCAGAAAGCCCCGGCCGCGAGAGCTCGACCAGCACCGTGTCGGTCTCGGTGCGCGCCAGAAACGCTTCAGCCGCCGACCCTTCGGCGACCTTGTTGAGCAGCTCGAGCGTGGCCACGAAGTGCCGGAGTGTAACGCCGCCAGCCCAGACCGTCGCCGGAGGGAAAGTGCCTACGCTGTGAGAAAGGTGCGCGCTCGAGCCGAGCCCCGAGGCCACTCAAGTCAACTCGTGAACGTGAACGGCTTCTCGCGGCCCCCCGAGCCACCTCAGCCCCACTTCCCTGCCATGAGACTCGCCTTCGCTCAGCGAGACGCGCTGGGCGCGCTCTGGTTGCCGACGCGCATCTGAACCACGTCGCCCACCACGATCTCGCGCAGCGCGTTCACCAAGAGGCAGCTGGTGGCGTTCGACTTCACTTCCCACGCGACGCAGTGACCGACCACCTCGTCAGGGTAGTCGTCATCTTTGTACGCCGGGTTGTTGCCGGTCTCGTGGGTCATGCCGTCCTGCCAGCGCACCACCGAGAACACGTTGCCCGGCTGTACGCCCTGGTCACTGCCCTGATCGATGATCGCGGTGATGTACGTGCCGATGCCCAGCTGCGCGCAGATGGTGCCGTCGAGCTTCTTGTCGTTCGGCTTCACCGCCACCCGCTTGAGCAGCGCCTCGCTGTACGGCGCCACCAGGTCGCCGCGCTCGATGGTGTCGAACGCGTCGGTGATCATCGCGGTCACCAGCGGGCCCTCGGTGCGGGTGACCTTCGCCACGCCGGTCAGCTCGGTGAGGTAGCCGACCGTGCCGCCCTTGGTGGGGTGACCCACCTCGGTCGCCTTGCGGAAGATGACCATGCGGTCGCCGATCTTCGCGGTGCCCTTGTTCTTGAACTTCAAATACACCGGCACGTTCGACGAGAGGTACTGGGCCTGCTCGAACGAGCCGGCGATGGTGCCCGCCTCGTCGATCTCACGCTTGGTGACGAAGCCCGCCGCCCGGTACAGCAGCGTGCCCTTGGGCTCGTAGGCGAGCTTGCCGCCCACCTGCACGGTGTCTTCGTCGAGGCGCTCTCCCGCCTCGACCTCGGGCGCGGTGCCCAGCTCGACCTGGGTGGGCGTCTCTTCGCCGCTGCCGAAGAAGCGCACCACGTTGCCCGGGTAGATCCAGTGCGGGTTGGCGATCTCGGGGTTGTACGACCAGACCTTCGGCCAGTACCACGGGCGAGCCCAGGTACTTCTGCGAGAGATCCCACAGCGTGTCGCCCTTCTCGACGGTGTGCTGCGTGCCGGCGCCCGCCTTCTCGCCGCCAGCGCTCGGCGCCGGGGTCATCGAGCCCTCCGGAGGCCCGCCGCCCGAGTCGTCTTCCGAGTCGCCGCCTTCGTCACCCGACTCGTCGTCGGCGGCGGCCGCGGGCGCCTTCTTCGCCGGCGCGGCCCCCTTCTTCGGCGCCGCACCGAAAGCCAGGCTGGAGATCAACAGAGCAGAGAGCAGGTAACGCATGGTGTTCACCTCTTGAGTTCAGCGCAACTGGGTCAGGCGGCCCTGGGCCTGCGAGGCCGCCGCGGTTCCGGGAAAGCGGGAGACGATCTTCTGGTACACCGCGCGCGCTTCCTGCGGTTTGTTCAGCTTGATGCGGCACTCGGCCAGCTTGAGCATCGAGTCCTGCACCGCGTCGCCGGCGGGGTAGCGGCTGGCCACCTCTTCGAAGGTGCGCGCCGCGTCTTCGTAGCTCGACAGGCCCATCAGCCCGACCCCGCTGAAGTACAGCGCGTTGTCGGCCTTGGCGTGCTTCGGTGCCGCCGCCGCGAACTTCTGCAGCGCTTCGACCCCGCCGCTCACGTTGCCGGTCTTCAGCGCATCGAGCCCCTTCTCGAACAGCTTGTCGCCCTGCTCGGGGTCGACCTCTTCCGGCTCGCTCGGCTCGCCGCGGTTCTCGGCTTCGATCTTCTTTATCGCCGCCAGCACCTCGGGCGACGGCTCGAGCACGTCGACCTCGGTGTTGATCTTCGGCGCGGCTTCTTTCTTCGGCTTGAGCTTCACCACCGTCAGCGAGGGCACGTCGGCCGTCGCCCGGGGCTCGGCGGGCGCCAGGGCCGCCGGCGCCGCAACGGCTGCCGGGGCTGCCGGCCTGCCCACCGCGGGCGCCGCCACCGCGCGCTGCTGCTCGAGCCGCGAGATCTTCGACTCCAGCCGCGCATTGTCTTCGCGCAGCGCGCGCACCGCCGCCTTGAGCTCGAGCAGCTCGGCGTTCGATGCTGAAGACGTCGCGCACGCGCAGAGCGCGCAGCACGCCAGGGTGATGCTGAGGTTCCGGATGACGCTCGAGTGTAGGGAGCCGCTTCGAGCAGCGTCAATATTTCGGGCCGCGAGCTACAGCGCTGTGGCTGCGGGCCCGCGTGGCCACTCGCAGGCGATGTACGAGATCTGCCTGCCCGGTGCGCCCTTCTCGCGGCGGTACGAGTGAAAGCGCAGGTCGCACGCGGTGCACAGACCTTCGACGTCGTCGACCCGGCTCACCCCCGCCCGCTCGAGCTGCAGCCGCACCGTCTTCGCCAGGTCGAGGTACGGCAGGCCCGCCCGGCGCTCGACCACGTCTCCGAAGCGCTCGATGAACTGATCGGCCAGGGCGTCGCTCACCACGTAGCAGCACACCCTGATGCAGGGGCCGATCGCCGCCCGCAGGTCGCTCGCCTGGCTGCCGCGCGCGGTCAGCGCCTTCACCGCCTCGGTCGAGATCGACGCGTACGTGCCCTTCCACCCCGAGTGCACCCCCGCCACCCGCCTGCCCACCGGGTCTTCCAACAGCAGCGGCACGCAGTCGGCGGTCTTGATGCCCAGCCCCACCCCGGCCCGCTCCGTCCACAGCGCGTCGGCCTCGGCCGGGGCCTCAGCGGCCTCCACCACCCGGGCCCCATGCACCTGGTTCACCGTCACCAGCGCTCGCCCCGCCGCCCCGTCACGAAAGGGAAAGCCGTGCTCCGCGCTGATCAGCTTCGAACGAATCACGCGCACATCATGACACATGATCGTTTGACAGGGCCGGCCACGAAACCGACACTGCCCCGCGTCGTAAAGGTGGGGCCTTTCCCTTCTTCTTTCATCCTGAAATCCGTCGGCAAAAAACTGCTGTGGAGCCTCGCGATCCCCGCGCTGGCCATCTCTTTGCTCGGCGTGGCGGTGCTGTGGCAGCGGGCCGACCACGCGGTGCGCGAAGCGACCCGCGAGCAGGCGGTCGGCCAGGCCGACTTTCTCGCCACCACCTTCTCGCTCGCCTCCGAGCAGGCGGGCAGCCCGCGCGACGCCCACAAGGCGGTCACCTGGGCGGTGCGCACCAACCCCACCGCCTTGAAGCACGCCGCCGCGCTGCGGGTCATCGATCGCGACGGCGTGGTGCGCTGGTCGCGCCGCATCGAAGAAGAAGATCGCCCCCTGCCCGACGCTCCGCGCCTGCTGGCGGTCGGCCCCGGCACCGTCAACTTCGAGGCACCCAAGTGGCCCCTGCCCTTCCTGGGTGACCAGGCCAACCGCGGCGAGGTGGTGTACCCGCTGGGCGGAGTCGCCTGCGCCGGCTGTCACGTGGGCCAGTCGACCATGCGGGTCGGGGTGCTCCAGCTCACCGTCGACGAGCCCTCGCTGCGCCGCGAAGTGGCGCTGGTGTTCTTGCGCGGCCTGGGTGGGCTGTGGCTGTTCTGGGTGCTGCTCGCGGTGGGCGTGAGCCTCGCGCTGCGCGTGTTTCTCACCCGGCCGCTGGCCCGTCTCACCCAGGCGATGCAGCGGGCCGAAGAGGGCGATTTTCTCGCCCGCTCGCCGGTCACCGGCGACGACGAGATCGGCCGCCTCTCGGCCTCGTTCAACCGCATGGTGGCGAGAATCACCTCGCTGCGCGCCAGCGAGATCGACCAGCAGCGCGACCTCGACCAGGCCCGCGTCGAGCTCGAGCTCAAGGGCGAGCTCGAGAAGACCAACCAGCAGCTCTCGGGCCGCCTGCAAGAGCTCGGCATTCTCTACGACGTGTCGCGCGCGCTCAACGCCACCCTCAACCTCAAAGAGGTGCTCGAGGGCATCACCGCGCTGGTGCCGGCGCGCCTCTCGGTGCCCAAGTTCTCGATCATGCTGCTGAGCCCCAACGGTGAGCTCGAGGTGGTCGCCGCCCAGCCGGCCAACGCCGGCAGCGAGGGGCTCATCTTCGCGGTGGGCGAAGGCATCTGCGGCAAGGCGGCGCTCACCCGCAAGTCGGTCTACGTGCCCGACCTCGAGACCGACACCATCTTCAAGGTGCGCGGCGGCGACAACACCAAGGGCCGCGGCTGTCTGCTCAGCGTGCCGATGGTGCACCGCGGGGCGCTGCTGGGGGTGCTCAACTTCGAGCGGCCCGAGAAGGCCGGTATCTCGGCCGAAGAGATCGAGCTGTGCACCGCCGTCGCCGATCAGGCCGCCATGGCGGTGCAGAACGCCCGCCTGCACCAGCAGACCGTCGAGCTGTCGATCACCGACCCGCTCACCGGGGTGCCCAACCGCCGCCACCTCTTCGCGCAGCTCGACGCCGAGATCAACCGCGCCAACCGCTTCGGCACCCAGCTGTCGATCTTGATGATCGACATCGACCACTTCAAGCGCCTCAACGACGGCGCCGGCCACGCCGCGGGCGACGACGTGCTGCGCGAGGTCTGCGACCTGATGCGCCGCAACGTGCGCCGGGTCGACACCCTGGCCCGCTACGGCGGCGAAGAGTTCGTGGTGGTGCTGCCCCAGGTGACCCGCAACGAGGCGCTCGAGGTGGCCGAGAAGCTGCGCCGCGCGGTCGAAGAGGCGCCGGTGCCCCACCGCGACGTGCAGCCTTCGGGGAAGGTCACCATCTCGGTGGGCGTGTCGAACCTGCCGGTCGACGCCACCGATCAGGCCCGCCTGGTCGACTGCGCCGACGCGGCCCTCTACGCCAGCAAGCGCGGCGGCCGAAACCGCTGCACCGCCTTCGCCCAGGGTATGGAAATGCACCCCGGCCGCGAGCGGGGCCCCCACGCCCAGCGCCGCCGCACCACCGGTGAGATGCCCGCGGTGACGCCCGCCACCCGCGAAGGCTAGCCCGCGGGTTGTCGTTGCCAGCGGCGCACCCGAACGACATCATCGCCCGGCCGTGCCTCGCCGCCCGATCATCGCCCTCGCCATCGCGCTCGCCGCGCTCGCCGCCTTCATCTCACTCGAGCGCTGGGGCGGCGTGCGCCGCGCTCCGGGCGGAGAGTTCTTTCACCACGACCTGCTCTTCTCGCTGCGCCTCCCACCCGGCTGCCAGGGGTGGGCCCGGTCGGAAGAGGCCTTCATCTCGTGCAGCAGCGACGAGCGCTTTCACCGCTCGGGCTCGGTGAGGTGGGAGCACGACGAAGGCGAGCTGAAAGACCGCGAGCCGCGCGAGGTGCAGCTGGGGGCGGTCAAGGCGCGCTACGCCGAGCTGCCCGACCAGCGCGAGTGGTGGGTGACGAACCGCCGCGGTGAGCTGCTGCACTTCGTGTTCTCGAGAACCGCAGTGCTCAAGAGCAGCCTGTTCAGCGCTACGGCGCCGATGCTCGACGAGCAGGTGATGCAGACCCTGGTGCTCCACGAGCCGGCGCCGCCGTCGGCCGGCGCCAGCTACGACTACTCGGGCACCCTCTTCGACGTGCGCGGCGGCTGCCAGCCGAGGCCCGACCAGCCCTGCGAAGAGAAGCCCCGCCCGCTCGCCGGCAGCGCCATCAGCGTCAGGCGCCTCGAGGGAGACCGCCCGGCCACCGAAGACGCCGCGCAGGGCCGCTCGGCCGCCGACGGCAGCTTCAAGCTCTCGCTGCTGCCAGGGCGCTACGCGCTGTTCGTGGCGGTGGGCGATGAGCCCCAGCCGCGCCGCGCGGCGACCTTCCGCATCATCGACCACGCGCTGCAAGAAGACGTGCGCTTCCGCGACGACGGGCGGTGACCGCTCAGGCGAGGTGCTGCTTGAGCACGCCCAGGGTGCGCTTGATCGCGGCGTCTTTCGACAACAGGTCGGCCATCGCCACCAGCTTGTTGCACAGAAAGTCGGCCTTGCTGTTCTTGTTGCCCAACCTGACCGCCCGGCCCACCCGCGCGCGATCGGTGGCCAGCTGCAGGCGGGCGGTGAGCGCGCCGGTCTCGCTGCCCGGGACGAAGCTCTCGTGCAGCACCTCGGCCACCACGTCGCCCAGCGACGCGCCGATGCTGTTGATCTGCACCTCTTCGCGCTCGCCCTGCGGCCCGGTGATCACCAGACGAGCCACGCTGCCCGCCTCGAACCAGGCGATCAGCATGAGCTCACCCTTCGCCGAGCTGAAGCGGGCTTCGATCTCCAGCGACACGGCCGAGAGCTTACGCGCCTTCAGGGCCGCGGCGCAGCCATCAAGCGACGGCGCGACAGCTCGAGGTACTGCTCGTCCATCTCGATGCCCACGAAGCGGCGCCCCTTGGCGACCGCGGCCACCCCGGTGGTGCCGCTGCCGCAGAACGGGTCGAGCACCACCTGATCTTCGTTCGAGCTGGCCTCGACGATGCGCTCGAGCAGCTGCACCGGCTTCTGGGTGGGGTGCTTGCCGTGCTCCTTCTCGGCGTTGCGCGGGGTGAGCATCGTCCACACGTCGCGCATCTGCTTGCCGCCGTTCTGCGTCTTCATCGACTGGTAGTTGAAGGTGTGCTGCAGCCGCCCCTTCGAGCCCGGCGACGCCCACACGATGATCTCACTCGAGTGGGTGAAGTAGCGGCACGACAGGTTCGGGCTCGCGTTCGGCTTGAACCAGGTCACCGTGTTGAGCAGCTTGTAGCCGAGCTTCTGCATCGCGAAGCCGACGTTGAAGATCACGTGCTGGGTGCCGCTCACCCACAACGTGCCGGTGGGCTTGAGCAGCCGCTGGCAGGCCTTCAGCCACGCGGTGGTGAACTCGTGATCGTGCTCGATGCCCTGCGACTCGTCCCACCCGCCCTTCTTCACCGGAGCCCGCTTGCCACCCGAGCAGGTGAAGCCCCCGTTCGAGAGAAAGTACGGCGGGTCGGCGAAGATCAGATCGAAGGTGTGCTCGTCGAACTTCTCCATCAGCGCGAGGCTGTCGCCCCGGTACAGCACGTAGTCTTTGCCGCGCGAGTGAACCGAAGACGCAAGAGAGTCGGGGCTCGCGACGCGAGCGAGTGACAGGGACACGAAGGAGTGCCTTTCTGCTTCTTTGAAGTGAGTGCGGTGGGCCTTCAGCGTTGTGCGTCGTCCGCGAACGGAGTCGGCAGCGCCTTCAGCAACTGCTCGCTACAAAGTAGAAGCACTCTGGATCGGTGGCAAAAAAACAGCCGCCGGTCAGGCGGCCTTGGCCAGCTCGAAGCTCGGGTAGATGGTGACGCCCTCGACGGCTTTCGGGGCGCCCTGCTCTCGCGCCAGCGCGCGCTCGAGCGCCAGCAGCGCGATCTCTTGCTGGTCGTCGCTCGGCTCTTTGGTGGTGATGCCCTGCAGCCAGATGCCAGGGCGAACCAACAGCTTCACCCACGACGGGCACGACTCTTTCGCCGACAGCCGCTGCAGCTCGTAGGCGATGCCGGCGATGGGCAGCGCCATCGGCACCTTCACCAGCACCAACAGCAGGTTGTTCACCAGATCGTTGGCCGCCATGCGGGGCACCAGCGGGATCAGCGCGATGTGCACCAGCACCGCCACGAACACCACGATGAACAAGAAGCTGGTGCCGCAGCGCGGGTGCTGGGTGGTGAAGCCACGGGCGTTCTCGACGGTGAGCGGCTTGCCGCTCTCGTAGGTCCAGATCGCCCGGTGCTCGGCCCCGTGGTACTGAAACAGCCGCTGCGCGTCTTTGGTCTTCGACAGCGCCGCCATGTAGCCGACCAGCACCCCGATGCGAATGATGCCGTCGACCAGGTGAAACCACGGGCCGCTGGTGTCCATCGAGGGGCCCACGAACTTCGACAGGCCCCAGGTGAGCAGGTGCGGCACCGCGATGAACAGGCCCACCGCGAACAGGGTGGCCACCGTCAGCACGAAGCTCGAGCCTTTGCTCGACGCCTTCGGCGCCTCGCCGTCTTCCGGCGGCACGCCGTGCTCGGCCGAGAAGTTCAGCGCCGAGTAGCCGTTGTGCATCGACTCGAGCAGCACCAGCGCGCCGCGGAACAGCGGCCAGCGCAGGAACTTGAGCCCCGACATCAACGTCTCCCAGGGCTGCTCGCGAATGGCGATGGTGCCGTCTGGCCGACGCACCGCCACCACGAAGCTCTTCGGAGAGCGCATCATCACGCCCTCGATCACCGCTTGCCCGCCGATGTACGGGCGGGCACCGGGCAGGCCGGGTTCGCCGCTCACTTACGACTGCCTCAGGCCTTCGCCGGAGGAGTCTTGGGGTCGGTGGTCTTCACGCCGTACTTCTTGCGGAAGCGATCGACGCGGCCCTGCGTATCGACGAGCTTGTACTTGCCGGTGAAGAAGGGGTGGCAGTTCGAGCAGATTTCCACCGAGAACGAGCCGCGGGTCGAGCGGGTCTCGATGACGTTCCCGCAGGCGCAGTTGATGCGGCACGGGGGATAGACGGGGTGCGTGTCGAGCTTCATAAGGGGTCTGCCCATAACAGCCGGGTGCCCCACAAATCAACTCTCTGAGAGCGCGGCGAGCCGGTACTGGGCCGCCTGGGCGATGGCGTCGGTCGACCCCGGCAGCTCGGGGTAGTGCCCCAAGAGCGCCCGCTGCCCGAACCGCCGCTGCGACACCGCGTTGCGGTAGCTGCGCCGGGCCGCCTCGTGGTCGCCCTTCTGCTCGTGCACCTGGGCGAGCAGGTAGTGGCCCAGCGACAGGGTGGGCTCGAGAAACAGGGCCTTCTGCAGCTCCGAGCGGGCCTCGTCGAGCTTGCCCTCTTGCATGGTGGCCAGGCCCAGGTAGATGCGCGCCTCGACGCACAGCGGCTCGGCCCTCAGGGCCCGGCTGAAGCAGTCGCGGGCCTCGTCGCTGTTGCCCATCAGCGCGTGCACGTTGCCCAGGGTGAGCAGCGCGGCGAGGTCTTCGGGGTGGTCGTCGGTGAGGCGCCGAACCGCCAGCATCGCCTGGGGAAAATCGCCACGCTCGATCAGCCGCACCACGTCGTCGAGCCGCTCGACCGGGCTGCGGTGCGACTCGGTGGGCCGGGGCCTGGGCTGCGGCGCCGAGGGCGACGGCACGGGTATGCGAAACGTGCCGGTGGTCGGCCGGCGGGTCAGCATCGGGCTGGGCGGCCGCGGCGCCGACACCGGCGGTGGCGGAGCCGACGGCCGCGGCGGCGGCGCCGGGTGCTCGTTCAGCAGCGGGCGCCGGTACGCGAACGTGCCGTCGACCTCGTACATCTCGAACTTCGAGGTGATGCGGAACAGGCTCTCGCTGTAGCCCAGCAGCAGCACCCCGCCCGGCCGCAGCGCGTCGAAGAACCGGTCCATCAGGCTGCGAATGGTCGGCTGGTCGAAGTAGATGATGACGTTGCGGCAGAGGATCAGGTCTTTGGTCGCCGGAAACACGTGGGGGAAGACCGGCGCCGCGAGGTTGTGTCCCTCGAAGTGGATCATCTCTTTCACGCCCGGGTTCACCTGGTAGCCGGTGGCCGAGAGGCTGAAGAAGCGCTGAATGCGCTCTTCGCTGATGCCGATCATCCGCCGCACCGGGTACAGCCCCTCTTTGGCGAACTCGACCGCCGCCGGGTTCAAGTCGGTCGCCCAGATGTCGACCTCGCCGTTCATCGCCCCGCTCTCGACCGCCACCATGCCCAGGCTGTAGGGCTCTTCGCCGGTGGCGCAGCCCGCCGACCAGATCTCGACCTGGCGGCCCGCCCTTCGTGCCCGGGTCAGCATGTCGGGCATCAGGGTGTGCTCGAGGGCCTTGAACTGGCGGCTGTCGCGAAAGAACTCGGTCTTGCCGACGGTGACCAGCGGCAACAGCCCGCGCAGCTCGGTCTCGCCGGCCAGCTGCCGCAGCCGGCGCACGTACTCTTGCCCGTCCGACAGCCCCAGCGCCGGCATGCGCGCCTGCATCGCCAGGCGCAGCCCGTAGTAGCCGTCGGGGGTGATCTTCAGCCCCACCTTCTCGAGCAGCAGCGCGGCCAGGCTCTCGAGCGCAGTGCGGTCGATCTGCAGCGGGCTGTCGGGCCCCCCTTGAGGGCCGCCTGCTCCCCCGCCCGCGGGCGCGCCGTGGCTCATGGCATCACCCACTTCACCAGCTGGCTGGCGATCTGATCGAGCGGCAGCACCTTCTCGGCCGCGCCCAGCGCGATCGACTCGCCCGGCATGCCGAACACCACGCTGGTGGCCTGATCCTGCGCGATGGTGTGCCCGCCGCGGTTGCGAATCTCTTTGAGGCCTCGCGCTCCGTCGCGGCCCATGCCGGTCAGCACCACCCCGATGGCCCGATCTCCGAACGCGGTGGCCGCCGACTTGAGCAGCACGTCGCACGAGGGCCGGAAGCCGCCCACCGCCGGGCTGGAGTCGAGCCTCAAGGTGCCATCGGGCTCGACCACCAGGTGCGAGTTCGAAGGCGCCACGTAGAAGTGCGCGGGCTCGAGCTTGCCGCCGGCTTCGGCCTCGGTCACGTCGTGCCGCGTCTCGACCGCCAGGTAGCGTGCGAGATCGTCGGCGAACCCGGGGGTGATGTGCTGGCACAGCACCACCGGGGCCGCGAAGTCTTTGGGCAGGGCGCCGAGCAGCCGCGCCAGCGCCTTCGGGCCGCCCAGCGAGGCCGCCACCGCCACCAGCATCTGGCCCGTCGAACCGCCGCGCTCCTTCGCGCGGCGCTTGCGCCCCTTGACGTGCTTCACCACCTTCACCTTGGCGAGAAACAACACCTGCCGCTGCAGCGCCTTCCACGGCTCGGGCCCCTCGAGGCTGGCGATCTCGAGCGCGCCCGCCGCCAGCGCGCGAATGGCGTGCTGCTTCTGCGCCGCGCCGCTGCTCACCACCACCATCGGAACCGGCCGCTCGGCCATCACCGACTCGATCGCCGCCACCGCCTCGAGCGGAGCATCGCCCAGATCGACCACCACCACGTCGGGGCCGTGCCGCTGCACCTGCTCGAGCATCGCCGCCGGCTCGGCAGGAGGCGCCGCCTCGGTCAGCTGCGCCCCATAGAGCGCCTTGCACTGCCGCGACAGCCGCCCCGCCCGCTCGACGATGAGCACCCGGCAGCTCAAGCGCCACCCCGCCACAGGCCCGCGCCCGCGCCCGCGCCCGCGCCCGACGGCCCGTCACCGGTCGGTCGAAGCCCGAAGCCCGAAGCCCGAAGCCCCGTATCCCGAAGCCCCGTAGCCCGAAGTCGAGCGATCTCCAGAAGTCGCATCACAGAAGACACCACGCTCAAGTGAGCCGATCGATCGCGAGGGCGAGGCTCTCGACCCCAAGCTCGCCCTTGATCAGGTACGCATCAGCCCCCGCATCGACACCGCGCCGCCGGTCTTCCGGAGACGCCAGCGACGACAAGATGATCACCGGTATGCGCCCGAAGTCGGGGTGGCTCTTCACCCGCCGGGTGAAGCTGAAGCCGTCGAGCTTGGGCATCTGCACGTCGGTGAGAATGAGATCATACGGCTCGCGCTGCACGCGAACCCAGGCGTCTTCGCCGTCGACCGCCTCGGCCACCGCGTGGCCCAGCGCCTTGACCAGGGCCCCTTCGGTGGCCCGCGCGATCGGCGAGTCGTCGACCAGCAAGATGCGCAGCCGCTTCGACTGGGTGGGCTCTTGCACCGGCCGCGCGACGCGCCGCACTTCGGCCATGATGTCGGGCACGTGCAGCAGCACCGCGATGCGGCCGTCTTCCAGCGCCGCGGTGCCGGCGATGAACGCCGCCCCCTTCAAGAACTCGCCGCCGCAGGGCTTCACCGCCACCTCGCGCTCGTCGACCAGCCCGTCGACCACCAATGCGGCGCGGTCTTCGCCGTGACGCACCACCACCGACGGGGGGCGATCGTGCCGCGGGCCGCCGTTCAACCCCAACAGCGGGCCCAGCGCCACCAGGGTGGTGGGTCGGTTGCGGTGCATCACCGCCAGCGAGCCGAACACCTCCATGCGATCTTCGGGGCGAAAGCGCGCCACCGCCTCGACGTCGGCCGCGGGCATGCCGTAGACGTCGTCGCCCAGGCGCACCAGGAGCACCCGCATCAGCGCCAGCGACTGGGGCAGGCGCAGCCCGATGGTGGTGCCGCGCCCCACCCGGCTCACCACCGAGACCGAGCCGCCCACCGCCTCGACCTTGCGCTTCACCACGTCCATGCCCACGCCGCGCCCCGACAGATCGCTGACCTCGTCGCGGGTCGAGAACCCGGGGCGGAAGATCAGCTCGATCGCCTCGCGCTCGGAGAGCGCCGCCGCCTGCGCAGCGGTGAGCACCCGCTTCGACACCGCCACGCTGCGCAGGCGCTCGGGGTCCATGCCGCGGCCGTCGTCTTCCAGCTCGACCGCCAGCATGTCGCCGTCGGCCCGCACCCGAATCGAGATGCGCCCGATCGAAGGCTTGCCCAGCGCCTCGCGAAAGTCGGGCGCCTCGAGCCCGTGATCAACCGCGTTGCGCACCAGGTGGATCAGCGCGTCGCGCACGTCGTTGATCATCGAGCGATCGACGCCCACCCCGGTGTTCTCGATCTGCAGGTCGACCTGCTTGCCCTGCGAGCTGGCGATGTCGCGCACCGCCCGGGGAAACGCCTCGAACACGCTCGAGAGCGGCACCAGGCGCGCCTCGGCAACGCTGTCGGCCATCTGCGCCAGGCTGCCGTGCAGGGTGTTCACCGCATCGACGTGCCCGCGCACGAAGCGAAACGAGTCGTCGCGCAAGAGGTGCAGGTCGCCCTCGAGCCGATCGACCTTGTCGTGCGCGCCGTCGCTGGGCGGCAGCGCCTGGTACACCTTCAAGAAGTTGTCGCCCAGGCGCGAGAAGCGCTCGAGCAGCTGGCTCAGCTCGTCGTTGCGCAGCCGCGCCCGCGCGCTCTCGACCAGCAGGTCGCCGGCCAACAGCCCCAGGCTGTCGAGCAGCTCGACCGAGACGCGAATGCTGCGGTCTTGCAGCGCCTTGCGCTCGGCCGCCTCTTCCAGCGCGGGATGCTCGGCGGGCCCGACCGGCGCCTCGCTGGGCGGCGTGGCCGGCGAGGGCGGCGTGGGAGGCGCCGCCTTCACCGGCGGAGGCGTCGGGCGCGCCGCCTCCGAGCCCGCCGGCCGGCCCTGAGCCCGGGGCGCCGAGGCCCGCTTCAGGCCCGCGCCCGGCGCGGTCGGCTTCATCGGCGGCAGCGGCGTGCCGGCCAGGTCCGACAGGCTCTGCGCCATCTCGTTCGAGGCAGTCGAGCCGTTCTTGGCCGCCTCGATGTCGTCGAGCAGCTCTTGAAAGGTGTCGCAGGCGCGCAGCATCGCCTCGACCGCGGGCTTCACCGCGACCCTGCCTTCGCGGTGCGCCTTGAGCACGTCTTCGCAGGCGTGCGCCAGCTGGCCGAAGGCGCCCAGGCCCAGCATGCGCGCCTCGCCCTTCATGGTGTGCAGCTCGCGCGCGACGTTGTCGTACGCCTTGTCGGCGCTGGGCTTCTCCAGCTCGAGCACCCCGAGCTGAATCGTCTGCAGCCGGTCGCTGGTCACCTCCAGGAACTTGGAGATGAGCGACTTCTTGAGGGCCTCGGTATCGATGCCTTTAGTCCGCTTTGAACCGCTTGATGAGCTCTGCCAGACGGCCGGCGAGCTGGGTCAGCTCGGCTGCCGCGCCAGTGGCCTGCTTCGAGGCCTGGGTGGTCTGGCGGGTCACGTCTTCGATCTCTGCCATCGACGCCACCACCTGCTCGGTGGCGGTGCGCTGCTGCTGGGTGGCGAGGTTGATCACCCGGGCGGCGTCAGAGGTCTCCTGCACCCCGGCCAAGATGCTCTCGACCGCCGAGGCAGCCGCGCTGCCCAGCTTCTCGCCCGACTCGGTGGCCGTCTTCGACGCGTCGGCGGCTCCGGCCGCGGCCGCGGTGGCCTCGCGAATCTCGGTGATCAGGTTCTTGATCTCCTTGGTCGAGTCGAGAACGTTCTCGGCCAGGCGCCGCATCTCGGCGGCGACGATCGAGAAGCCCTTGCCCGCCTCACCCGCGCGCGAGCCTTCGAGCGCGGCGTTGAGCGCCAGCAGGTCGCTGCGGTCGGCGATCTCGTCGATCACCTCGACCACCGTGCCGATGCGCTCGACCCGCTTCGACAGCTTGGCGATCGAGTCCGCCACCGCGGCGCTGTCGGCGCGAATCTGCTGCATCGCCTGAATGAACTCACCGATCGCTCCGCGGCCCGAGCGCGCGCTCTCGAGCGTCTCTTCGGCCACCCGCGCCACCGCGCCGGCGTTCTCGGCGATCTGCGCCGAGGCGTGCTTGAGCTCTTCCATGGTGGCGGTGGTCTCGTGAATCGCCGCCGCCTGCTCGGTCGAAGACGACTCGTGCTGCGTCGACGCGGCCAAGACCTCGTTGGCCGACGACGACAGCCGCAGCGCCGCCTCGTTGATCTCGCGCACGAACGTGCGCAGCGTCTCGATCACCTTGCCGAAGCCCTCGAGCAGCGGCCCCAGCAGCGGGTCGTCGGTGGTGTTGCTCGCCGTCCACCGGTTGAGCTCGCCCTGGCGCACCAGCGCGATCAGCGCATCGAGCGCCTGGTCGACCACCTGCACCGTCTGCTGCTTGCGCGCCTCGAACTCGCTGTTGCGCGCCGCCACCAGGTCGAGCAGCTGGTTGAGCAGCGCCGCCGCCTCGGCGCTGTCGCCCTCGAGCCGATCGAGCTCGGCGCGCGCGCTGAAGTCCCCTTTCACCACGGCCTTCAACGCGGTGGTGAGCGGCAACAGCCCGATGACGCCGCCCTTCGCCGCGCCCTTCTTCTTCGGCGGCGGCGGCGGGTTCTGATTCTCAGGAGTCTCTTGCGACATTCTTCCCCTCTCACTCAAGCCATACGGGCCAGATCGACCAGCAACACCGCGTCATCGCCGTCGAGCCATGCCCCGATCGGAACCTCACCAACCCTCGCCGGAGGTGGCAGCCGGCGCAAGCTCTCGATCGCCACCGAGCGCACCCCCGACACCTTGTCGATGTCGAGCCGGCGCAGCTCTCCGCCTTCGCTGTAGAAAATCAGCGCCCGCCGCCCGTGGTGCGGCACGCCCAGCGGCGCCCCGACGCTCGGCTCCTCGAGCGGCCGATCGATGCGCATCACCTGCGAAGCGTCGGCGGCGAAGCGCACCCCGGCCACCTCGAAGAGCAGAATGTCGACCGTCGGCGTCACCGCGCCACCGCCCGAGCTCTCGCCGACTGCAGCACCCGCGTGAGGTTGAGCAGGTTGATCGCCCCCTCACCCTCGCGGTCGGTGGTGACGATGCCCAGCAGCAGCTCGGCGGGCACCTGCCCGGTCACCGGCGCGGGCCAGATGTCGGCGGTGAACACCTTGCGCAGCCCCACCACCGCGTCGGCGAGAAACGCCGCCGAGAGGTTGCCCGCCACTCCGATGAAGATGCGCGCGCGCGGGGTCACCTTGAGCTCGCCCACGCCCAGAAAGCGCAGCAGGTCGACCACCGGCAGCACCTCGCCGCGGTGGCCCACCACGCCCAGCACCGACGCCACCATGCGCGGCAGCGGCGTCATCGGGCCCATGCGGGTCACCTCGCGCACGTTCTGAGAGGGCACGCCGAGCATCAGCTCGCCCAGCCGGAACATGAAGAACTCCTGCTCGGGTCGGGCGGCAGCGACCGTGGCGCGGTCGGGTGCTGCGCCCAGGGCACGCTGAAGCGGGGTCGGCGTCGGCACCGGCTGGCGATTGTGACTGCCGCAGCGCCGCTGCTTCAAGATTTTTCGAAGCAGCTCAAAGCTGGAAACCGGCGGCAATTCGACGTATCACCGCCTACGCCCAATGGCCGCGCGCGTTCTCGTCATCGACGACAGCCCCATGACGGTCGACCTGCTCAAAGGTGCTCTCGCCAACGCGGGCATCGAGGCCGACACCGCCTCGGATCTCGCGACCTTGGACAGCAAGCTCAACGCGCAGAGCTACGAGCTGGTGCTGGTCGACGTGAACATGCCTGAGATGTACGGCGACGATGTGGTCGAGTTCCTCCGGGCCACCCGGCAGATCAAATCGACGCTGCTGCTGTACTCCGACCTGCCCGAGAACGAGCTCGAGCGCAAAGCCACCACCTCGGGCGCCGACGGCTTCATCACCAAGTCCAGCGGCCTCGACGCGGCGGTCGAGCGCATCGGGCAGGCGCTCCAGACCGCGCACCGCCCCCGAAAGCTGCTGGTGGTCGACGACTCCGAAGCCACCGCCAAGCTGCTCGAGGCCGAGCTCTCGGCCCGCGGCTTCGAGGTGATCACCGCCGACTCGGCCGACAAGGCCACCAAGATCATCTTGAAGAAGAAGACGCGGCCCGACCTGGTGCTGCTCGACGTCAAGATGCCCAACGTCAACGGCGAGCAGTTCTGCCGCTTCATCAAGTCGAACGCGCTGTTCGCGGGCATCAAGGTGCTGCTCTGCTCCGGTGAGAACGAGGCCGAGCTCCAGCGCATCTGCCGCGAGGCCGGCGCCGACGGCTACGTGCAGAAAGATGCCTTGATCGCCAAGGTCATCCTCGACGAGCTGACCTGAAGCCGTCTGCCCGCGACTTCAGCGCTCCACGCCAACTGGAGTGCTCAGGCGCCTGTGTAAACTCCGTTCATTTGGCGCGCCCAGCAGTTTCGATGGGTTCGAGACCTCGTCACGCTGGCGCGCCACTTGAAGTACGCCCCGGCATTGTCAGAGGTCGGCATTGGGCCAACCTCGAGCGGGACTCCGGCTTTCCCCCTTTGGCCGGAGTCCCGTTTGTTTTGCGGGGTCAGCACCTGCGCGCGATGACGAACAGCTCGCGGCGCAGCCCTGCGGTCGCGACCGACTGCAGCGCGCTGATCGCGAGGTAACGCAGGGGCTCCCACAGCCGCCGCCACCACGCGCTCGAGGCGAGCCGCGCCCGGAAGAACGCCTTGCTCTGCACCACCGGCTCGAAGCCGCAGCGGGTGAGCAGCCCGGCGAGCGACGAGGCCGAGTAGTAGACGTAGTGCTGGGCGCCGAGATCATCGGGGCGAAAGTAGCGGTAGGTCTTTCGCCGGCGCTGCCCCTTCCAGTACTGCAGGTCGGGCACCGCGATGACGACCACCCCCCCGGGCTTCAGCACCCGGCGCAGCTCGGCCAGCGCAGCCTTCGGCGCGGCGGTGTGCTCGAGCACGTGTTTCATCACCACCACGTCGAACGCCTGATCGGCGAACGGCAGCTGCTCGAGCGTGCCGACCCGGGCCTCGAGCCCGCGCTGCCGGCACGCCTCGACCGCGTAGCGCGAGACGTCAGTGCCGCTCGAGGTGAGCCCCAGGCGCCTCCCCGCTTCGATCACGTAGCCGAACGAGCAGCCCACATCGAGCAGCGCGCGCGCGCGGGGGGCGAGCTCGAGCGCGCTGCGAACCCACTCCATCGCCTTGCGTACGCGGTGGCTGAAGCGGCGGTCGCGCCCCGAGCGGCGGCCGTGAAAGTAGCCCCGCTCGTAGAAGTCGTCGGCGCGCAGGGCCGCGGCCTCGAAGCGCTTGTAGACCGCGCCGCACCCGGCGCAGCGCACGAAGGCCAGCTCGACGAACTCGACGAAGGGCTCGCTGGCGCGCTCATCGCACGCCGGGCAGGCGTGCCACTCGCGCCGCTCGAGGCTCACCCGCGGCGTTCCGACAAGCCGCGCGCGAAGTTGCCGATCACCAGCCCCGGGCGCACGGCCTTGAGCTCGTTCATCATGCGCCCCACCCCGATCGCCTCGCCGCCCTTGCCCCGCTCGCGGGCGGTCTCGAGGTACTGCAGCGGGTCGATGCACAGGCTGCGGGTCTGCACCTGGTCGACGCGGTACTTCTTGATCAGCCGCTTGAGCGCGTCGACCTCGCCCCGGCGATCGGTGACGCCGGGAAACAAGAGCAGGTTCAGCGCCAGGTACGCGCCGCGCTCGCGCGAGAGCGCGATCGACGCCTCGACGTCTTCCCAGCCGTACTTCACCGGCTGGTAGTACGCCTCGTAGAGATCTTTCGACGCCGAGTTGAGCGAGACCCGAATCGCGTCGAGGCCGGCGTCGTACAGCGCGCCCAGGCCCGCGGTGAGCGAGCCGTTGGTGTTGATGTTGATCGAGCCCCGGTCGGTGCGCGCGCGAATCAGGGTGATGGCCTCGGCGATGATCTTCCACCGGGTGAGCGGCTCGCCCTCGCAGCCCTGGCCGAAGCTCACCATGGTGCGGCCTGGCGCGTGCTCGAGGTGCCAGACGGCGACCTGGGCCATCTCGAGCGCGGCGGGGCCGTCGCTCATGAGCTGGTGCGAGGCCGGCGGGCCGTCTTCGGGCTGGTCCGAGATGCAGCCCACGCAGTGCGCGTTGCAGAACGTCGAGGCCGGTATCGCGCCCTCGTCGCGCGAGTAGAAGATGTTCTGGCTGGTGAAGCACCGGTAGACCAGCGCGCAGACCTCGAGCTGCTTGAGCACCCGGTTGCCCTCGAAGCGCTGCAGGTGCTGCTTCACCCGCTTCTTCACCTCGGGGGTCGAGAAGCGCTCGGGTGTCCAGTGCTTGCGGCGATCGGTGTGCAGCGCCCAGGTGACCGCGCGCCCGTCGACCCACGCCGCGGCGGTGTACGCCCACTGCGGCAGAATCGGGCCATCGCCCTTCACCTCTCCGGGCAGCAGGGTGCGGGTATAGCCCGGCGGCAAGAGCGCCCCGACCGCCTGGTAGCCGTGCACCGGCACCATCTCGCCGGTGTCGGGGTCGAAGCCCACCGGCAGCCTGCCCGGCAGGTGCACCAGCTTGCCCGCCGCCGGCAGCGGAATCGGGCGGCCGTGGGCCGGCAACAGCTCTTCGCCCGAGCGCACGGTGGCGAGCAGGTGCGGGTGCTCGAAGACCCGGCCCTTCGCGTCAGAGATGAGCAGCTGCGCCTTCATCGCTTCGCCATATCAGGAGCCGTAGGCGATCAGCACCGCCGACACCCGCCACACCCCACCCGGCTTCACCGTGATGACCCGGTAGCGGAAGGTGTGCGGCCCGGCAGAGTGCCAGCGGGTCGAGTCTTCCAGCACCGGCAGGGTCACGCTGCCCGGGCACCAGTTGGCCCGCGGCGCGCGCACGCTCTGCACCGCGCCGCAGGGGTTCTCGAGGCAATAGGTGCCGGTGGCGAACCCGGTGGGAAACGGGGTCAAGGTGCAGAGCTGGTCGCAGTCGTTGCGCCACGGGGTGAAGGTGTCGAGCGACGACTCGTCGGCGAACAGCTGGTGCTCGCGCTGGCAGAATTCTTCGGCGGGCCCGAAGCAGGCCGGGTCATTCGCCCCGCCGTGCCCGGTGACGCGGTACTCGAGCCGGGTGCTCGCCACCCCGGGCGGCAGGGTGAACGAGACCGCGGGCTCCATGCCGGTGGTGTCGTTGCGATCGACCAGGGGGATCACCGCGAGCACCGGCCGGGGCGGCAGGCCTGGCACCAGGCGCAGCCGGGCGCTGACGAACCACCCGCCGCGCGAGCCCGACACCATGCCCGCCGCGTCCGAGTACGTGGGGATCGTGACGCTCAGCGGGTGCAGGCCGGGGCGCAGGCCGTTCATCACGTCGGTCACGTCGACGTCGAAGTGCAGCGGGCCCCCGAATGGGGTGATGGCGCGAACCAGCTCGATTCCCGGCGTGCCGCCGTCTTGCCCCCCCGGGTCGAGCACCAGCTCGAAGTTGCGGTCGAAGGCGTCGCAGTCGGCCGGCCAGCGCTGGCCCGACGGAGGCGGGTTCGCGGCCCACCCCTCGAAGGGGTAGCAGCTGCTGGTGAGGTCGACGGTCAGGGTGGCCTGCGCGTACGGCCCGTCCTTCAGCTCGAGCGGCGCGGTGGCGGTGTGAAAGTGCTCGTCGGTCTGCAGCGAGCCGATGCGCACCTGGGTGAAGGCCGCCGTGTCGTAGGGCGCGGCGATCACCCTCCACGCGTCAGAGCCGGCGTCGAAGGGCCCCGCATCGACCGTCAGCGGCCTGTTGCCGCAGGCGCTGGCCAACGCCGCCATCACCGACAGCGTGAGCGCAGTGCCCAGGGCCGGACTTGAACCGGCACGAGAAGTTGCCTCCCCTGCGGATTTTAAGTCCGCTGCGTCTACCAGTTTCGCCACCCGGGCCAGCACCCACTGACGTTCTCCCACGACACGGCCGGACGTTGATATAGGCATCGCGATGCTCGAGACCGTAGCCAAAGGGTTCCGTTCGGCGAAAAACCGCCTCGCCGGCAAGGCCGAGATCAGCGCCGAGCTGGTCGACGAATCGTTGCGCGACATTCGCGTCTCGCTGCTCGAGGCCGATGTCACCTTCGACGTGGTGAAGAAGTTCGTGGCCCGCGTTCGTGAGCAGGCCATCGGCGCCACGGTACAGACCACCATCACCGGCAAAGACGGCAAGAAGGTGAAGGTCTCGGCCGGCGATCACTTCGTGAAGATCTGCCACGACGAGCTCGAGGCCCTGATGGGGCCGGTCGACACCTCGCTCAAGCTCAACCCCAAGGGCACCTTGAGCGGCATCATGATGGTGGGCCTGCAGGGCTCGGGTAAGACCACCACCGTCGGCAAGCTGGCCAACCGGCTGCTCAAAGAAGGCCGCAAGCCCCTGCTGGTGGCCGCCGACATCTATCGCCCCGCCGCCGTCGATCAGCTGAAGGTGCTCGGCCAGCAGCTGGGCGTGCCGGTGTTTCACGAGCCCGGCCTGCAGCCTCCGCAGCTGGCCGAGAAGGCCTACGCGCAGGCCCGCGCCAACAAGAACGACGTGGTCATCTTCGACACCGCCGGCCGCCTCGCCATCGATGAAGCGCTGATGAGCGAGCTCGAGGCGATCAAGAAGGCGGTCTCGCCCGAGAACACCATTCTGGTCTGCGACGCGATGATCGGTCAGGACTCGGTGCGCACCGCTGCCGAGTTCGACCGCCGCATCGGCATCGACGGCTTCATTCTCACCAAGCTCGACGGCGACGCCCGCGGCGGCGCGGCGCTCTCGATCAAAGAGGTCACCGGCAAGCCGATCAAGTTCCTCGGCATGGGTGAAGGCCTCGACAAGCTCGAAGAGTTTCGTCCCGAGGGCCTGGCCAGCCGCATCTTGGGGTTCGGCGACATCGTCGGCCTGATGAAGGACTTCGAGGGCGTCGTCGACGAGGCCAAGGCCGAGGAAGACGCCAAGAAGCTGCTCTCGGGCAACTTCACCATGCGCGATTTCGTCGAGCAGATTCGCACCGTCCGCAAGATGGGGCCGATCAAGGATCTGCTCGAGAAGTTCCCCATCTTCGGTGAGATGACCGATCAGCTGAACCCCGACGACAAAGAGCTCTCGAAGATCGAGACGCTCTTCGACTCGATGACCGAGGCCGAGCGGCTGCAGCCCTCGCTCATCAACGAGGGGCGCACCAAGCGCATCGCCAAGGGCTCGGGCCGCACCGCCAAAGACGTGCAAGACCTGCTGCAGAAGTACACCATGATGCAGCAGGTGATGGGCTCCATCGGCCAGAACCCGGGCCTGCTCGGCCGTATCCCCGGGTTCAAGCAGCTGGGGCAGCTGAGCCAGCTGAAGGGCATGGACCTCAGCCAGGTGTTCGGCAAGGACGCCAAGATGATGGAGGCCGCCCTCGGCATGGGTGGCGGCGGCCAGCAGCTGCAGCTGCCGCAGGTGGCCCGCGGCTACACCGCGCCGATGGGTCAGAACGCCATGGCCAAGGCCCGGCTGATGGGCTACTCGACGGCGCCCGCTGCTTCGGGCCTCAGCGACGCCGACCGCAAGGCGATCAAAGAGCGCCGCAAGCGCGAGAAGCAGAACAAGAAGAAGAACCGCAAGAAGTAGTGCACCGCGCGGCCGTCAGCCCTCGGGCCCGCCTACGCGTCACGGCTTGGCGTCGGCGCTCTTGTCTTTCGCCTTGCCGGCGAGCAGCTGCCGCTTGGGCACCACCAGCCCGCGCGAGAGCCGCTTGAGCACCACCTCGCGCTGCCGCTGCTTGTAGCGCTCGTGGCTGTTCTCGCCCTGCTCGTTGAGCACCGCGGTGGCCTCGTCGCAGATCTGGAACTCGCAGAGCGCCAGCGCGATGCGGCCCTTGCGCGGCCGCGGGTCTTTCTCGGGAGGCGGCAGGTACGCGTCGAGGCGAATCGGCACGTCGGCCACGAAGTTCAAGATGCGGTAGCCGCTGCCCGAGAACTTGTTGTTGGGCTTGCGGTTCTCGCGCTCCTCGTAGTCTTCGTCGAGGTGCAGATCTTTCACGTGCTTCTGGAAGTTGGGGTAGTCGCGGAGCAGATCTTTGAAGTTGAGCAGCGTGTTCTCGGCCTGCGTCGGCACCAGGAAGTTGAAGGGCACCAGCTTCTGGGTGATGTAGTACAGCACCGGCAGCACGTCGGGCCGCTCCTTCACGATGATGCGGAAGCGAGTGCGGTCGTACACGGTGCCGGCGGTCGACTCGCGCTTGGCGATCAGCTTCGAGATGATCGACTCGCGTGTCTTGATCGAGTCGGCGAACTCGACGATCGGCAGGCCCTTGAGCTTCATCTCTTCGGCGGCCGCGGTGACGCGCTCGGTGACCAGCTGCGCCAGCTCGGCCTCCGAGACCGCGAGCTTGAAGAGCAGGTCGCGCCCCTCGATGTGCTGAATCACGTGCATCACCTTGAGCACGATGCAGGCGATCTTCCGGTAGCGGCGCGGCTCTTTCGCACCTGAGGCGTAGAGGAAGAGGTCGTGAATCTCTTTGGGGTTCGCGACCGGCTCGGCGACCTTGTAGTCGAACGTCTTGCGCAGGTACTCGACCGCGTCCGACAGAATCACCCGCACCCACTCGTCGTCGTGCGGCGCGCTGGGGTCGACCTGGCACAGCCGCAAGAAGCGGTCGACCTCGTCGCGCTCCTTGAAGTGCAGGCGGCGCCACTCGAGCACCGAGCCGCCGCGCAAGATGAGCCGAATGCGCTCGAGCTCCTTGAGCCCCATCTCCCGCACCGTCCGCACCGGAAGATCCGGCATCGTCGGCTGGTGCTTGAGCGCCGTCATTCGCAGGTGAATCCTCGACGAGAGGTGCGCGAAAAAGCCAGCAAAAGAAACACGCCGCGCCCGCGGCTGCCGCCGCAACGCCCGGCGCGGGCCGCGGCGCCCGGCGCTCGAGCTCTCCGTCGCGCGCCTCACCCCGCGCCTCCCGTTACGGGGCGGTGCCCTGCCGCGCGCTGTTCACTGCCACCCTCCATTGGGAGCGAGAAGTAATCGCCCCCACCTGCGCGCGCCCCAGCGTCGAATTCGGTAACCGAACGACGCGCCGCGGCGAGAACCGCAAAGGGCGGCGCACGAACGGAGCGCGCTGAAAACGAGCGAACGGGCCGAGGTCGAGGCGCCGGCGCGGAGCGCGCGGAATGGCCGCAGTATGGCCATGAGCACGCACCGCAAGCCGGCAACGAAGAGATCGGCCCGTGCAGCCGTTTTCAGCCTAGAACTTGAAGGGGAAGACGACCGGCTCGCCCTGCGTCTTGTGCTTGGGGAACTGCCAGGTCTTGATGAGCCCGCCCACGCACCCGGCGAGGTAGGTCGACTTGAACTCTTCCGAGACGACCTCGACCTTGGTGGCCTTGCCGCTGGTCTGAATCGTCCACTTCATCACCAGCTTGCCCGAGGTGCCCGGCTCCTTCGCCTTCTGCTCGTCGACGCACTTCTTGATCGGGCCGATGTTGCTCTTCACCACTTCCATGATGTCGGCCTGGCCGAGCGACTCGGGAATGTTGCCGCCCTGGCCCGGCGCGGGGGGAATGTAGACCGACGACTTCTTCGACCCGCCAGACTCGTCGGCGGGCTTGTCTTCGGCCTTCTTGCTTTCCTTCTTCTCGGCCTTGGGCGAACCGAACGCCGCCGCGAACTCGTCGTCGCCGCCCTTCGCCTCGGCGATGGGCTTCTTCTCTTCCTTCGCGGGCTTCTCGACGGCTTCCGCCTTGGGCTCTCTCTCGCGCGTGGCGACCGTCTTGTCGGCGGGCGGAGGCTTGGTGAGGGTCGTCTTGTTGTGCGCCGTCTGCCCGCCTGCGGGCTGCGCCGCGGCGGCAGGCGGAGCGTTGGCGGCAACCGGCTGCCCCGCGGCTGCCGGCTGCCCCGCAGGAGCAGGCTGGCCCGCCGCGGCAGGCTGACCCGGCTGAGCGGGGTTCGGCTGAGCCACCGGCTGCCCGGGCTGGGCCGGAGCCGGCTGCGCGTTGGCCTGCAGGTTCGCAGCAGGAGGCTGCGCGACCGGGTTCTGCGGCTGCACCGGCGGGGGCGTGTTGCCGGTGTTGGTCGAGGCGCCAGGCTTGTTGAGGCTCACCAGTACGAACGCGCCGATGCCCAGCACCGCCACCAGCGACAGCGCGATGATGGCGATGATCGCGGTCTTGTTGCCCTCTTGCGGCGGGCGGTACTGGCTCACGCCCGGAGAGCTGTAGGTAGCGCCCGGGTTCGCGATGTACGGGTTGCGCGGGCCGTGCGCGGCGGTCATCTCGCCCGGTGACTGCACCGTCTCGGCGCGCGGGTTCGAGTGGCCGTTCATCCCCTTCTTGGGGTTGGCCATCGACGCTTCGGGCAGATCGCTCAGCAGGCCGCCCGACGACATCAGCGGCGCTTCGCCCACGCCCACCGGGTCTCCCCCCTGCGCCTTGGGCGGAGGCTTGGCGAGCGCCTCCATCTCTTCTTTCACCAGCGAGGCGAGCGCCGAGGCCGCCGAGGGCCTCCAGCTGCCGGTCTCTTCGGGCGGGGCGGCGGCGAGCGGCACCTGCACCTCGCTGCGCACCGACTTCATCACTCCGCCCGCCGAGAACGCCGACTCGACCGGCACGCTGACCACCGAGCCGGGCATGCCGCCGCCTACCGTGACCGGCGCGACCATCACCGGCTTGCTCGGGCGCGGCGCCAGCTCGGCCGCCAGATCGGCGACCTCGCTCACCGGAATCCAGTCGCTGAAGCCGGCGCGCCAGCACAGCGAGTCGGGGCCGATCTCGCCGCGCTCCCAGTGCTCTTTGATCTTCTCGAGGGTGAGCGGGCCGGTCTGCTTGTCGTCGATGGCGACGAACCAGTCGGTCTTGGGTACCTCTTTGGCCGGCGCGTGGCCGTTGCCGTTCTGCGGCGAGCCACCCGACTCTTCGGCGAGCTTCTTCACCGTCTCCGAGTCGATGACCCGGGTGCTCATGCGGTCGTCGGGCTCGCCGCCGAGCGCCTGCTGCTCGGTATCGGCGCGCTCTTCTTTGACCGACTTGGGAATCGAGTGCGCGCCCGAGTTCAGCACCTGGTCGAACACCGCGCCGATCTCGTCTTCGCTGGCGTCGAGCAGCCCCGCGCCCTGCGCCGGCATCTGCCCCGTCTTCTCGTCGCCCAGACCCGGTGAGTCGTCGCCGGTGGACAGCGTCGCCGACGGCAGCCCGCCCGAGAGCGGGTTCTGCATCACCTGCGTGGCGAGCGCGTCGTCGGGATCATTCGAGAGCGGAACCGGAGCCTGCGGCTGCGACGGCGCGGACGACTTGCTCGCGTGACCGTTCGCATCCGCCTTCTTGACCAGAATGACGTAGCCGCACTTCTTGCAGCGGACCTTGACCCCTTTGGGGCCGACCTTCTCGTCACTGATCATGTACTGCGCGCGGCAGCTGTCGCAGACGAATCTCATGAAACTCCGGAAGCGTAGAGGTGAGCCCCTGAGGGGTCAAGCTGACGGACGCCGGAACCCGCTCTCGAGTTCCCGCGGGTGCAAGTCTAACACCTACAAACGTGCGCGCCTTTTTCCGTCGCACGTGCTCAGCGGCGCGCCAGCACTTCGACGTGCGTGCCCACCGCCACGCGCAGCGCGTGAAGGTCTTCGCCCAGCGCGAACACCATCAGGTCGCGAATCTTCGAGCGCGGCTGCACGCGGAAAGAGGCGCCGTTCTCGCCCAGCACCATCTTCTTCACCGGCTCGATCTCACCCGCCACGAACATGCCGGTGCGAACCGCCGACAGCTCGGCGCCTTCGAGGTAGTTGCGAAGATCGTTGGGAGTGGCGGTCTTCACGTACTCGTGCGTGACCCGCGAGAGCGCTGCGCGCGCCGGCTCGGGCAGCGCCTTCTCGAGCACCCGGCGCTCGGCATCGAGCGCCCGCGGGTCGGCGGTGAACCTGAAGCGATCGACCGAGAGCGAGAGCGCGGCCTGGAACACCGCCTCGAGCCGCTCAGCCGACAGCCGCTGCGACAAGGCCAGCTCGGGCCGCATCAGCGCCAGTGAGCGACCGAGCATGTAATAGACCTCTTTCTGACCCTGCTCCGAGAAGAACTTGCCCCCGACTTTGAGGCAGGCCGGCTCGGTGTGGCAGATCTCGACGCCCAGCGTCGGCTCGGGCGCCGGCTCGGTGGTGCGCTTCGCCATGCGCTCGCGGGTGACCGCGAGGTACGGCGAGAACAGGGCCACCCCCTCCATTCCCAAGATGCGCGACACGTAGCGGAAGTGGTGAATCTGGTACTCCTGCGACGCATTCACGTCGATGAAGTGCCGCTTCTTGTCGATCTGGTACTTGACGAAGTCCTCTTTGTAGATGTGCCGGGCGTACTCGTAGAGAATCGCCATCAGCTCGCTGATCGGGCCGCGCACCCGGGGGGTGAAACAGGTGCGAGTGCCACAGGCGATCGGTGAGCGCCCGCTGCGCCACCTCTTTCTTCTTCGCGTACGGAGTCAGCTTGGTGAGGATCTCGCGCTCGTTCGGCCCCACGTCGCCGATCAAGCCCGACACCACCTGCGCCGCCAGCCACGCCGAGTCGTAGTCTTTTCGGCGCGCCGCCAGCTCGGCCAGCGCGCTCGCCACCTTGCCCGGGTTCGAGGTCTGGGGCAGCGCCCGGCGATAGGCCTCGGTGGCGCTCTCTTCGTAGCCCGCCTGCTGCGAGGCCAGCTCGGCGAACTTCTCTTGAATCACCGCGTCTTCGGGCAGCCCCATGGCCACCACCTTGAACACCTCGACCGCGGCGTCGGGTCGCTTCAGCTTCTGCTGGTACAGCTCGCCCATCGCCTGGAACAGCCCCATGCGCGCGCCGTGGGTGTTCTCGGCCTTGGGCAGCCGCTTGATCATGCGGTGGTAGTTCTGCTCGAGCGACTGCCACATCTTGTTCTTGCCCAGCATCGCCTCGAGCGCGCTGAACGCCTCGATGAAGTGCCAGTCGGCGTCGAGCGCCGAGTTGAACGCCGCTTCTGCCTTGTCGAGCTCGTTGAGCTCGTCGCGGGCGATCTCTCCGAGCGCGAACCACACGCGCTTCAAGCGCTGCGGATCGTCGCGCAGGTCGTCACGCCCAGCATCTTCTCGAGCATCTCGGCCGCCTTGGGGCCCTGCTGCGTCTCGCGGTACAGCACGTAGAGCGCGTCCAGCACGTCGAGCGCGGCGGGGTTCAGCTTGGCCGCCACAGGTACGCGTCGATCGCCATGTAGGCGTCGTTCAGCTTCTCTCTCGCCAGGCGGCCCAGCTCGACCGCCACCTGGTACTTCGGCTCGTCGTCGAGCACCTTCAGCAGGCTCGCTCGGTACTCGGCCGACTTCTCGAACGCGTTGGTCTGGTCGGCGATGGTGACCATCGAGCGCAGCGACGGCTCGTGGCCGGGGTCGATGCCCAGCGCCTTCTCGAAGTGGTTCTGCGCCCGATCGAGCTGGCGCATCTGCAGGTGCACGTCACCCAGCGTCCAGTAGATCTCGACCACCTCGAGATCGGTCAGATCGTCGCGGTGGTGAATCAGAATGGTCTGGTAGACCTTGAGCGCCTCGTCGAAGCGCTTGGCCTGCACCAACAGGTTGCCCAGCCCTTCGAGCGCCGGCAGGTTCGTCGCGTCGAGCTGCCAGGCGCGCTCGTAGCACTTGAGCGCCTTGTCCTTCTTGCCCAGCTTCTCGCAGACGTAGCCCAGCCGGTACGCCTGGCGGCACAGCTCTTTCGCGATCGCCCCGTCTTGATCGTCGGCCGCGCGCTCGGACATGCGCAGCACCACGATGTCGAGCATCTTCTCGGCGTTGGGCCAGTCTTCGCGCGCGACGTAGACGTCGGCGAGCGGCTTGGCCGCCTCACCGCTGTTCGGGTCGAGCCGCAGCGCCTCTTCGTAGAAGCGGGTCGAGGCGTCGCGGTCTTCCTTGCGCTCGAGGTAGTAGCGGGCGACCTCGGCGAACGCCTTGCTCTTCTCGTACTGGTCTTCGGTCTGCTCGGCCTCTTGAACCAGGGCCTTCTCGAACGAGTCCCAGTCTTTCTCGATTTCGTAGATGCCCTTGAGCGCCCTGATGCACGGCAGGTAGCTGGGGTCGATCTTCAGCGCCTCGAGGTAGCACCGCTTCGCCGACCCGGGGTCGATGAGCATGTCCTCGTTGATCTTGCCCATGCGGTGAAAGAGCTCGACCGCGTCGGCGGTGTTGCCCGCCGCGATCGCCTCTTTCTCGAGCATGTCGAGCGCGAAGGGCCAGTTGCCGCTGCGCTCGTACAGCATGCCCAGCGCGTGCATCGCCGGGCGGCAGCGCGGGTCGAGCTCGAGCGCCTGGTGGTAGGCGGTCACCGCGCGATCGACCTGCTTGAGCTGCTGGTGGAAGATGTCGCCCATCTCCACGCACAGCTCGGCCTTCTCGGCCGGGTGGCTGAGCAGGTTGATGTGGCGATCGACCACGCCGATCAGCTCGTCCCACCGGCCCTGCGCCTTGCGCAGCCGCTCGAGCGTCTTGATCGCCTGCAGGTTCTGGCTGTCGAGCATCAGCGCGTACTCGATGCACTGATCCGCGTTGCCCAGGTTCTGGTAGGTGTCTTCCCAGATCTGCGCGCTCTTGAAGTAGATCTTCACCTTCTCGCGGTAGTCGTCGGTGAGCTCGATCTGCCGCTCGTAGACCGAGAGCAGATCAGCGGGCCGGTTGAGCCGCGTGAAGAGCTGCTCCAGGGCGTTGAGCGCCAGGGCGTTGCCGGGGTCGAACTCGAGCGCCTGACGGTACCCCTCGACCGCGGCCTCGTCGTCTTGCAGGTCGCGCTCGTAGAGCTGCGCCACCTCGACCTGAATCTGCGACCGCTCTTCGGGGCTGGGCGCGATGTCGCGCATGCGCAGCAGCGAAGACGCCACCGCCGCGAAGTCGCCCTGCTCACGCTGCAGCGCGATCAGCGACTGCAGCGTCTGCATGTCGGGCTCGAGCTCGAGCCCCCGCTCGAGCGCCGCCTGGGCCTCGCGCGGGTTGTTCAGCTTCTCGGCGAAGACGCGTGAGATCTCGCGCAGAATCTCTTTGCGCCGCTCGATCGAGCCGGCCGCCCTGGGCCAGCGCGTCGAGCGCCAGCTCGTTGGTGGGGTCGAACTCGAGAATCTTGCGCAGCGAGCCTTCGGCGCCGCTCAGGTCATTGAGCTTCTCACTCTGCACCTTGGCCAGCACCAGGTACAGCCGCTCGGCCAGGGGGCCCCGCGGCACGTTGTCGGCCACGTGCTCGTAGGCCGTCGCCAGCTCGTCGTACCCTTCGGTCTCTTCGGCCAACCGCTCGACCTGCTCGCGCAGCTCGTGGTCTGCCGGCGCCAGCTCGACGGCGCGCAAGAGCTTCAAGAACGCCACGTCTTTCTGACCGAGGCGCTGCTCCTGCACCTGCGCCAGCTCTTTCAGCGCGCCACCTTCTCTTCGTCGGTGACGAGGTTCGAGAGGTAGCGATCCATCGCGGTGGTGTAGGCGCGCCAGTCGTTGACCCTGCTTCGAATAGAGCTTGAGCGCCTGCTCGTACGCCACCCGGTTGGCCGGGTCGATCTCGAGAATCTTCTCGAGCGCCGGGCCGGCCGCGTCGGGCTTGTTGGCCGAGGTGCGCCACAGGTCGGCGACCTGGAACAGCACGGCGGCCGCCGCCTCGCGCTCTTCCAGCCTAGGCATGCTGCGCACTTGGCCTCGAGACGCGCACGGCGTCGCGAACGCCTTGAGCTGCATGAAGACCTGGCGATCACCCGATCGAGCTTCGGCAGCCGCGTGCGGCTCGACCTCGAGCGCGCGCCGCGCGGCATCGAGCGCCTCTTCGCGCCGCCCGCCCAGCGCCAGCACCTCACCCAGGCGAATGCGCAGGCCCTTCACGCCCGACGCGTCTTCCTGCAGCGGGATCAGCCGCCGCAGGACGATGACGAGATCGTCTCGCGGTCGAGCTGCTCGTTGATGTCGCGCAGTGACTCGAGCGCGCCCCGGTGCCGCGCGTCGCGCTCGAGCGCCGCCTTGAAGTAGCCAATCGCCTCTTCGGCGCGGTTCAGCTGCGCAAACAGCACCCGCCCCACCCGCTCGTTGAGCCGCACCAGCTCGCGCGGGTCGACGGTGTGGCTCAGCTTGCCCTTGAGCAGCTCGTACAGCTCGTCGGCCTGGCCGGCCTTCTCGAGCAGCTTCTCGAGCTGCGCGAAGGCCTGCTCGTTGCGCGGGTTCTTCGAGAGCAGCTCGCGGTACACCGAGATCGACTCTTCGACGTTGCCCAGGCCTTCAGAGGCGACGCTGGCGATGCGCTGCAGAATGCGCTCGCGCTCGGGCCCTTGCGCACCCTCTTTCTGCGCGTCGAGCACCCGGTACAGCTTGTCGTGCGCCTGCGCCTGTTCGTAGAGCTGCTCGAGCGCGCGCAGCGACGGCAGGTGCTTCGCTTCAAGGGTGAGAATCTTCTCGAACGCCGCGGCCGCGCGGTCGGGGCTGTCGAGCTTCTCCATCGCCAGCTGCCCCAGCCGGAACAGCAGCGCCACCCGCTCTTGCGCCTCGGGCGCCAGCGACGCCAGCGCGTCGAGCACCCCCGCCTGCTGCTCGTACTGGCCCAGGTTGCCGTAGATGCGGTCGAGCGCGGGCAAGGCCCGGTTGCCGACCTCGGGCTCGATCTCGCGCGCCTTCTCGTAGAAGGCCACCGCGCGGTCGCTCTCGCGCAGCTTGGTGTCGAGAATCTGACCCACCTTGAGGCAGATGGTCGCCGCGTCGGCCGCTTCGGCGATGCGCGGCAGCTCGTCTTCGTACGCCGAGACCAGCTCTTCGTAGCTCTTCGCCGCCTCGGCGGTCGTCTCGAGCCGCTTGCGCAGATCGGCGTCGTTGGGGTCTTCCTTGAACGCGCGCCACAGGGCCAGAAACGCCAGCTCGGGCTCGTCTTGCGCGTCGCGCACGCTGGCCAGCTCGGTCAAGAGCAGCTTGCGCTCGTAGCCGTCGGGAGACACCGCCACCCGCGCTTCGATCACCGCGGCCAGCTTGGTGAGGTCGCCGGTGGCGCGGTACGCCGTCAGCAGCACCCCCACCGCCACCGCGTTCTGCGGCTCTTTCGCGACGATGGCTTCCATGCGGGTCAGCGCCCCGGCGTTGCGCGGGTCGGTGCCCAGCAGCTCGGTGTACAGCTCGATGGCGCCGGCCTTGTCGAGCAGCTTGGTCTCGCGCACCAGGCCCAGCCGGTACTTCGCCGCGTTGAGCGCATCGCCCTGCGCGACTTTGAGGCGCCGCGCCAGCACGTCGGCCAGCTCGGGCCAGCGCTCCTGCGCCTCGCACAGCCGGTCCATTCGCTCGAGGGCGTTCTGCTCTTCGGGCTGTATCTCCAGCAGGCGGCGGAAGGTGGCCAGCGCGCCGGCCTGGTCCTTCAGATAGTCCTGCTGCAGCGACCCCATCTGGTACAGCAGCGCCGCGCGCCGCTGCGGCTCGTCGGCCATCGCCAGCTGGCGCTTGAGCACGTCGATGAGCTCCTGCACCCGGCCGCCCTTGGCGAGCAGCTTGCCGACCGTCTCGAGCGCCTCGGGGTCGGTGGGCTCGAGCTCGAGCACGCGCTTCCACGCCTCGATCGAGTCTTCGGCTTCGTCGTTGAGCGCCGCGGTGCGGGCCAGCGCGCGGTACAGCTCGGCGCGCCGCGCATCGTCGGCCGCCTTGGGCGCGCACTCGGTGAGCAGCGCCACCATCTCGTCGATGGCGTCGGCGCGTTGGTACAGCCGCAAGCACAGCTCGAGCGAGCCGTCGTCGTCGGGCACCTCGCGCAGGCTGCGCGCCGCGGTGACGAACGCCATCTCGGCGTTGTCCATCTGGGTGGTGTAGACCTCGGCGATCTTCTTGAGCAGCCCCACCCGCTCGCGCGGGTCGGGCTCGCTCGACACCCGCGACTCGAGCATCTGCACCAGCTTGAGGTGCTCGCCCTCGCCGGCGAATACCGGCTCGAGCGTGCTGGCCGCCTCGCCCTTGAGCGGAGACTCGGAGCGCGCCATCTCTTCGAGCGCTCCCACCGCGCCGGCGTGCGCCGCCTTGCGCTTGAGCACCTCTTGAAACTGGCTCAAGCCCCCGCGGGGGTCATTCAGGCGCGAGAGCTTCAAGCGACCCAGGCGCACCATCAGCTCGAGCGCCTGCTCGGTGGCACCCTTCTGCTCTGCCAGCTGAATCTCGCGGCCGATCAGCACCGCGAGCTCGGGGTACCGCTCGGTCTCGCTCAGCACCCGGGCGAGGAACTTGATGGCGTTGGGCTCTTCGGGCTTGCGCTCGAGAATCTCCTGGTAGCACTGCGCGGCGAGCGCCTTGTCGCTCAACGTCTCTTCGGCGAGGTTGGCGAGCTCGAACAGCAGCGACACCTGAGCGGTGACGTTCGCCTCGAGCGCCAGCTGGCGCCGCATCACCAGCGAGAGGTTCTTGAAGTCAGACGTCTTGCGGAAGATGCGGCCCAGCGCGTCGAGCACGAACAGGTTGCGCGGGTCGCGGGTGAGCACTTCGTTCCACGCGCGGGCGGCGAGGTCCAACCGCTGCAGGCGGTCGCCGTAGATCGCCGCCAGGCGGCGCCACAGATCGTCGGCCAAGGCACCATCGGCGCCCCGCTCGAGGGTGTCTTCGTAGGCCGCGGCGAGCTCTTCGAAGCTGCCCAAATCGGCGGCCAGCCGCTCGAGCTCTTCGCGGGTGCCCTCGTCTTGCGGCGCCTCGGTGAAGGCGCGCAGCCGGGCGGCGAACGCCAGCGGCTTCTGCCCCAGGCCCTCGCGCAGCACGGCGATCTCGGTGAACAGCGGCAGGCGCTGCTGGGCGTCGGCGATGGCCACCCGAACCTCGAGCACCTCGACCAGCTTCTTGATGTCCTTCAGCCGGCGGTAGCACGGCTCGAGCAGGCGGGCCGCGTCGGGCCGCACCTGGTCGAACGCCATCAGCCGCTCGAGCCCGGCCACCGCGTTGGCCTCGAGCCCAGACAGCTCGAGCACCGTGCCGAAGGCGCGCAGCGCCTCGACGTGCTGGCCCTCTTTCTCGAGCAGCTGGGCGCGCCGCAGCAGGTACTGCAGCCGCAGGGTGTCGCCTTGGGTGATCGCCCGTCGGCCTGCTCGCTGTGCCGCTTGGCCTTGCCGAACAGCCGGTCGAGCGCCACGAAGGCCTCGTTGCTGCGCTTGAGCGCCAGCGCCGACTTGAACGCATCGATGGCGGTCGCGTCGTTGCCGCTCGCCTCGTATGCCTCGCCGGCCTTGATCAAGAGCTCGAAGCGCTCGGTGGGGTCTTGTGCCACCTGCGCCTTGCGCGCCAGCACCTCGGAGAGGCTCTTGGCGTTCTGGCTCTTCTCGAACAGGCGCGAGAGCGAATCGAGCGCCTGGCGGTCTTGCGGCTGCAGCTCGAGCAACGCCTTCCAGTCGCGAATCGCGTCGTCGGGCTGCTGCAGCTGCTCGCGAATCTCGGCGGCGCGGCGAAACAGCGACATCTGCTGCTCGGCGTCGGCCGCCTCGGCGGCGTTCTCGTAGATCTCGGCCAGCTCTTCGAAGGCCTCGGTCTCGCGCGCCAGGCGCTCGAGCTCGGGGCGAATGCCGTCGCGATCGATGCCGTCGGTGAAGGCCTTGAGCGCCTGCATGAAGGCCGCCTGCGGCTGGCCCATGTCGCGCTCGTAGATGGCTCGAATTTCGGCCGACAGGCGCATGCGCTCGGAGGGTGGCGCCCCCGCGAAGCGCGACTCGCGAATGGCGATGCGCCGGGCGTGATCGTTGGTGCGCGCCAGCACCGGGTCGAGAATCTCGATCGCCGCGCCGCTGTCGGGCGCGTCAGACCGCGCCCACGTCTCGAGCGCCTCGGCGGCGCCGGCGTGCGACGGGTCTTCGGTGAGAATCTGCCGGTACATCTGCAGCGCCCCGGCGGGGTCATTGAGCTTCGACAGGCGCAGCTGCGCGAGGCGGAAGGCCAGCTCGCGGCCCTGCGGGCTCTGACCCTCTTGGTTGCGGCGCAGCTCGAGCGCGAAGGCCAGCTCTTGCGGCTTGTCGAGCGTGGTGTAGAGGCGGTCGAGCGCGGTGGCGGCGTCTTTGGCCAGCACGTCGCGCGCCGCGATGGCGCGCCAGTTCACCGCCGAGCGCTCGAGATCTTCGAGCTTCTGCTCGCACAAGATCGCCGCTTCGCGGTCGAGCTCGCTCTTCTCGCCCGGGTCTGCCGCCGCGGTCGAGAGCATCTCGATGATCGGCACCAGCTCGTGCCACTCTTCGCGCACCCGGTGCAGGCGGTGCAGCGCCTTCAAGGCGTCGAGGTTCTTGCCGTCGGCGTCGAGCACCGCGTGCAGGTGCTTGACCGCGTTGGCCTGATCGTTGAGCTTCTTCTCGTAGACGTCGGCCAGCTCTTTGTGCAGCCCGAGCGCGACCGCCGGAGACAGCCCCTCGAACAGCTCGTTCACCAGCTCGGCATACGAGTCGAGCAGGTCGGCCTCTTCGGCCGCCGCGCGGGTCTGGGCGCGAATCTCTTGATCGTCGGGCACCAGGCGCAGCGCCTCGGCCATGGCCGCGAACGCCTGCTCCGGCTGCCGCAGGTGGTGGGCGTGAATGCGCGCCGCCTGCTTCAACGCGTTGAGCTTCTCGAGGCCGTCTTTGGTCGAGGTCGAGATCGCCGAGAGCGCCGACACCATCTTGCGGTGGTCTTTCACCGCGTCGTACGCGGGCAAGAGCGCCCGGGCCGCGTCTTCGCGGGTCTCGGGCTCGGCCATCAGGTTCTCGAGCGCCGAGATCGCCTCGGGGTCGGACGACTTGCGCGAGAGCACCTCGGCGTAGTGCTTCACCGCCGAGGCCTTGTCGCCCAGCGAGGTTTCTTCGAGCTTGGCCCGCTTGAGCGAGAGCTGGTGCGCCTTCTCGGTGTCGCCGGCCTTCTCGGCCAGGGAGATCAGCCTCGCCAGCACGTGGGCCAGCTCTTCGGCCTTGCCCGCGGCCTCGAGCAGACCCGCCAACCGCGGCAGGTGCTCGTGTTCGTCGGCGCCGAACTTGATCGCCTCGGCCAGCGCGATGGCGGCCTCACGGGGTCGGCTGAGCGAGCTCGAGACGAGGGCCAGCTGCAGGTACAGCTGCGCCTTCTCGGCGTCTTCGGCCAGCAGCAGCTGCCGGCGCAGCACGCCGTCGGCGTCCGAGAGCCGGCCCGCCTTGAGGTACAGCGTCGAGAGGCGCGAGAGCACCTCGACGTCGTCGGCGTTCTTGTTGAGCGCCGCGCGCAGCGCCGCCGCGCTGTCGTCGATCGAGCCGCCCTCGGCGGCCACCTCGGCCGCGTCGAGGGTGAGCGAGCGGGCCAGGCCCAGATCTTCGACCTTGGCCGCGGCCTCGGTCAGGAAGCGCGAGTGCTCGGCGAGCGCCTTCTGCGCCCGCGCCAGCCGCAGCGCTTCGGCGCGAAAGGTCGAGTCGCTGGGGTCGAGCGCCAGGCCGCGCAGCCGGTACTCGTACGCCGACCGCTCGTCGAGCAGCCGCTTCTCGGTGGTGTCGGCGAGCAGATCGAGCAGGCCCTTCTGCTCGTCCTTCTCTTGCACGCTCGAGAGCTGCACCAGCAGCGAGGCCACCTGCCGCTGGTAGTCGCCGGCCTTGGCGTACTGCGGAGCCAGCGCGCGAGAGATCTCGGCCTGGCGAATGCCCTGGGCGGCGAGCCGCTCGAGGCCGCCGATCACCGCGGCGCTCTCGGCGCCCTCGGCGAGCAGCTGCATGAAGAGCTTCGCGGCCTCGTCGCGCCGGTTGAGGCGCTCGGCGTAGAGCTGGGCGAGGCGGCTGCGCCACTCGGCGCGATCGGCGCCGGTCTCGGCGAGCGCCATCAGCCGCTCGGCGACCACCGCCACGTGGTCCCACTGGCCGAGCGAGGTGTAGGCCGCGCCCAGCTTCTTCAGGGTGGGCACGCTGTCGGGCTCGAGCTCGAGAATCTTTCGGTACACCTCGGCCGCCGACACCGGGTCGGCCGCGGTCGACTCGAGGCGCCGCGCCTCGGCCTCGAGCTTCGAGCGGGGATCTTGCGGGGCCTCGACCAGCGACTTCTGGATCGAGGCGATCGCGGCCTCGGCCTCGGGGTCTTGAGGAACCTTGCGGGCCACCTCGTTCCACGCCTCGAGGGCGTCGACCGGGCGAGCCAGCGGCCCCTGCAGCAGGCGCGCGAGCTCGCCCCACAGGCGGGCCGAGACCTGCACGTCGGTGGCCAGGGTGGCGGCGCGCTTGAGCGCCGCGGCGAGCTGCGGCTGCGACTCGGCCTTGGTGGCCAGCTCGGTGAGCGACTCGAGGAGCCCGGCGCGAGCGGGCTCGAGCGGCAGCGCCCAGGCCACCGCCTGAAAGGCGCGGGGCAGCTGCCCCGCCTCTTCGTAGAGCATCGCCACCGCTTCGAGGAACCCGACCTTCTCTTTGGCCGGGCGCGGAGCCGAGACCGCCAGCTCGAGGTGCCCCCACAGCGCGTCGAGCTCTTCGGCGTCTGCGAGCAGCTTCGCCAGGCGAAACGCGGCGACCGCGTTGGTGGGGTCGAGCTTGATGGCGGCGTCGAGGTGGCGCCGGGCCGAAGCGGGATCTTTGGCCATGCCGGCCCAGAGGTCCGACAGGCGCAGGTGCAGCGTGACCTTGGCTTCTTTCTCTTTGAGCGCGGCGAGATGGCGCTCGAGCACCTCGAGGCCCTCTTTCACCTTGCCCTGCTCGATCAGCTGCTCGCTCGCCGCGCCCGCCGCGTCGGCGCGGGTGGGGTCGAGCTTGCAGGCCTTGTCGAAGGCCTCGACGGCCGCCGCGGCGTTGCCCAGCCGCGACAGCTGCAGCGTGCCGACCCGCAACAGCAGGTCGACCTGCGCCTGCTTGTCTTTGGTCTCGGCGGCGAGCTTGGTGAACACCGCCACCGCCACGTTGAGGTCGCCGCTCTTCTCGGCGACCTTCTCGAGCAACTCGAGCGCGTCGGGCATCGCCGGCCAGAGCAAGAAGCAGCGGTCGAGCGCCTCTTTCACCTTCTGGGTCGAGTTGGGCTCGTAGAACGAGAACAGCTTCGCCACCTGCAGCGACAGGCGTGCGGCGGTGCGGCGGTCGCGCTCGTCGAGCGACTTGGCTCTCAGCTCGCGCACCCGGTCTTTCCACACCTCGGCCAGCTTCTCGACCGCCGTCTTCACGGCGACCGCTCGCGCGTTCTTGGCGTCGACGCTGAAGGCCCGCTCGAGCGCCTTGTTCACCAGCTCGTGCTGGTGAGGGTCATCGGCCAGCGCCTCGGCGAAAGCGAGGTAGTCGTCGAGCAGATCGCGCTCGCCCAGAATCGTGCGCTCGCGCTCGAGCGACTCGAACGCCGGCAGGTAGCGGCCGTCGGCGAGCAAGAGCCGCCGCGCCATCTGAAAAGCCTGGCGCTCTTGCGGCGCTGCCTTGATCGCCTGCTGGCAGCACAGCACCGCGTGATCTCGCCGGCCCAGCTTGGTCTCGAACAGCGCGGCGGCCTTCAGGTACAGCTGCGCGGCGGCGGGGCCCTCTGTGGCGGCCGCGAGCCGCTCGATGATGTCGGCCAGCGAGGCCGAGTCGTTGCGCTGCTCGTACAGGGCGCGCAGCCCCTCGAGCGCTTCACGGGCGTTGGGGGCGTAGACCAGCGCGCGGCGGTAGAGCTCTTCGGCCCGCGCGAGGTTCTTCAGCTTCTCTCGCGCCAGCTCACCTGCGCGCGACAAGAGGTGGCCGGCCTCATCCGCGCTGGGGACTTCGCGCGAACGGCCTTCATACAGTCGAATCAGCTCTTCGACGCGGCCCGACTTCTCGAGCTGCGCTTCGGTGTCGTCTTTGGCCATGGAATTCGGAGGGGGAATCTACTCCCCACCTCCGTAAACCAGTACGTTTTAGACACCCTGTAAGGGCGGGTGCGCTAGGCCGGCGCCGCTTCGGGCTTCGCGTCGTCGTCGTCCGGCTCGTCGGGCACCGGCGCCGGAGCGACCGCGGGGCGCGGCAGCTTCGACACCCGCTCGGCGTTCTCTTTGTCGTTGGCGCGGTGAAAGAGCTCTTGCGCCTTGTCGAGCTGACCGACCTGCTCTGCCATCTCGGCCGCCTTGGCCCAGTTGCCCAGCTGCTCGAGCAGCGGCAGCGCCTTGTCTTTGCGCTCGGCGAGCAGCCACGCCTCGACCGCGGCGGCGGTGTCGCCCAACAGCTCGAGCCAGCGCGCGTGCGCGGCGTGAGCCTTGTCGGCCACCGCCTTCTCGACCTCGCTCTTGGCCAGCGCCAGCGCCTCGGCGTCGAGCTTGAGCTTCTGCATGAAGCGGAAGGCCTTGGGGCCGGGCAGACCCTTGAGCGCTTCGATGGCCGCGTCTTTCATCGACGCCGCGATGAGCAGCGTCGCCGCGCCCAGCCGGTCGCCGCGCTCGATCAGCTTCTTCACCTCGAGATCTCTCACGCGGTTGGCGGCGGGCAGGTCTTTCGCCCGCTCGTACGCCTTGCGCGCCAGCGACAGCTTGCCGGCCCGCTCGTAGGCGAGCGCCGCCTGGTCGAACTGCTTGGCCCGCTCGTAGAGCCGCGCCACCGCGTCGTAGTTGCCGGTCTTGACGTGGTGCTCCATGAGCTGCTCCCAAGCCTGCGCCTGCTCGAGAATCTGGGGCACCTCGTCGGCCGGCACGTGGGCCTTGAGCTTCTCGACCCGCGCGTCGTCTTTCGCGCGGAAGGCGTTGCGCAGCGCCGACTTGAAGTCGCCGCCCACCTCGTACAGCCGCGAGGCCTCGGCCCACGACTGGTGCTCTTCGTGCATCTTGCCCGCGTCGCGGGTGCGGCCCTTCTCTTCGATGTCGCGCGCCTTGTAGCGCCAGTCTCCGGGCGTCAGCTTCTCGGCGCGAACTGGCCGGTCGACCCGCTCGACTTTGGGGCCGCGCTCGGGGCGGGCGCCCCGCGCGGGGCGCGCACTGGTAGAAGTGGGAGCGCCGCTCTCGGCGGGGGCTTCAGGCAGCGCCGCTTCGGCTTCGGGCGCGTTGCGGCCGCTGGCCTCGAACGACCGGCTGGCCTTCTCTTCGTCACCCAGCGAGCGCCACACCCGGCCCAAGAGCAGCATCACGTCTTGCCACTGCGAGAGCTTGGTGACCGGAGCCGCGGCTTGGGGAGCCTCGGCCGCCGGAGCAGCGGGCGCCTCGGCCGGCGCGGCAGGAGCCTCGGCAGCACCTTCGGCGGGCGCCGCGGCGTCGGCCGCAGGTGCATCGCCCGCAGGGGCTTCAGCCGCAGGAGCGTCTGCAGCAGCTTCGGCAGGCGCTTCGGCCGCCGGTGCTTCTGCGGGGGGAGCATCGGCCGCGGGAGCGGCGGGAGCCTCATCGGCAGGCTTGGGCTGGCGACCCACGCGCAAGAGCGAGGTGAGCACCTTGCCCTTGGTGGCGAGGTCGAGCCCGTCGATCGACTTGAGCCGCATCGAGCGGAGCCCCTTGAGCACCTCTTCGAGCGAGTGCAGCTGCGAGCCGTACTCCGCCTTGCTCAGCGCCTTCTCGAGGTTTCCCAGCTCGGCGACCACGCGAAAGCTCTGCGAGCCTCCGCCGCCGCGCTTGTCGTCGCGACCTCCGCGACCGCCCTTGCGGTCACCACGACGTCCACCACCACGGTCACTTCCATCGCGTCCGCCCCGCCCACCCGGCGCAGGGCTCCGCTCGTTTCGTCCAGGCATAGTGCCTAGAACGAGTAGCGCAGCGTGGGTGTGATCGTCACTCCAAAAGTCGTGGTGAGGAACATCATCTGAAACATCGCCTCGATGCCGATGGCGAAGTGGCGCAGTCGCGTGTAGTACTCGACCCCAGCGCCCGCCTGCAGGAGCACGTCGGTCTCTTTGATGAGCGTCTGGGGAAAGTAGAAGTTCACCCCGCCCGCCACGCGCCCGTAGACCCACAGGCGCTTGATGTCCTGGCTGTCGGCGAAGACGACGATGTTCACCTTGGCCGCCAGGCCCGCGCCCAGCATCGAGAAGTCACCCGAAGGAGTCTTGGGGTTCTGGTTCATCGCGGTGGCCGTAGAGAGGCAGCGGCCTGACGAAGCGTCCGACGAGGTGCCCAGGTAGTCGCTGCCCGCCTTCATCTGCCCCGCCTGCATCATCGCGGTGATCACCATCAGCGGCACCGCGGTGCGCGGGTCGTCGCCGCGCGAGGCGATGTCGGCGCCCAGCTCGACGCGTACCGCCTCGCCGCCAGAGAACGGGCCGCGCTTGCAGCCGACGTTGGCGCCGCTCCCGTCGAGCATGATCGCGTTGCCCGGCAGCGCGAACATCAGCTGACCGCCGGCGGCCATCTCGACGGTGAAGCCCCGCTCGATCTCGTTGAACTTGATCTCTTCTTTGTCCTTGAGCGTCTTGCCCTGCGCGAGCGCGAGCGACGAGACGAGACACGAGATCACCAGAAGGGCGCGCATCATGTGGCGGCGGAAACTAGCACGGCCTCTGGCTCCGCAAAGCGCAGAGTGCCGCGCCCCTTTGACCAAAAACACCGATGCCCGAGCCGTGCGAGACGGCTCGGGCACCGTTGAATCGAATTACTTGCCGCCCGACTGGCTGAAGACGAACGGGTACGTGACGATCACCACGCCCCCGCCCTTCGGCTTGGGGAACACCCAGGTGCGCACGCGGCCCGCGACGCAGGTCTCGAGCTCGGCGTTCTTCACGTCAGACTGGGCCACCTGCGACTGCGCCACCGTGCCGGTCGCCGAGATGACGAACTTGATCGCCACCTTGCCGTGCAGGTTCGGGTGCGAGGTCAGCTGCGATTCGTAGCAGTACCGAATCTGGCCGCGGTTTCGATGAATGACCTGGCGAATGAGCTCTTTGTCGAGCGAGCCCATGACCGTGGGCTCGGCCGAGGTGATGCCGATGTCGACGTCTTTCTTGCCGCCGAGCACGCCCACGCCCGAGCCGTAGCCGCCGGTGCCGCCGCCGCGACCGCGGGTGCCGATGCCACCGATGCCGATGGTGTCACCGACGCCACCGCCGCCGCTGCCCGAGCCGCGCAGGCCGAGGCCGCCGAAGCCCTGCGCATCGCCGGGCGCCGCGCCGAACATGTTGCCCATCGCGCTGCGCAGCTCACCGCCGAGGCCCTGGTGGCCGAAGATGGTCGAGACGCCACCGCCCGACGAGCCGAACACCTTCGCGACCAGCATACGGGCCTGGTCTTTGTTGTTCGGGTCGCCCTTGGGCGCCGCGTGCGCCGAGCGCTTGGGCGCGTCTTTCTTGCCCATCGAGCCTTCGTCGCCCTTGTGCTTCGCCGCGACCTCGCCCGAGTCCTTCTTCTTCTCCATCTTGGCGAGCTGCTTCTGCACTTCGGGCGGCTTGATCAGCAGCTTCGCGATGCGCGAGTTGTTCGAGTCGAGCTCGTCGGCGTACTCGTCTCCGTCGAGCGAGTGGTTGATCGCCGTGATCACGAACACCGCGCCGAGGAAGAACGCGATCAAGAAGATGTTGAGCGCGGTGAAGTCGATGGTCTCGGCGAACGGCACGAACACCGGCTTGGGCGCAGGCTGGAAGAAGACCTCGACCACCACGCCGCCGATGTCGACCCAGGCGAAGTCGTCGCCCTGCATGGTGACGGCGTAGCCCTCACCCTCAGAGCTGGCGACCCGCTTCTCTTTGGCCTCGGCGAGGGTCATCACCTCGTCGCCCGAGCGGCGGTGCAGCTCGCCCTTCATCTTGCCCGTGAACCGCAGCGTCGCGCCGCCGCCCTTCTCGGTGCGCACCAGCACGAACGAGGGGCTGCCCAGCTTCGAGTCGCTGCAGGTGAAGTTGCAGTCTTTCGCGCTGCCGACGGTGAACTTCTGCTCGACCCCGGGGTGAATGAAGTGGCTGGCGACCATCTGATCGCCCCACATGAAGCGCAGCTCGACGCCCAGCGGGCCGCTGCCCTTGCGCGCGCGCGGCCGGGCGCGAACCGCGTCACCGGTCTGCTCGTTGACCACCGGCGCCGGGGGCGGCTCGACCGGAGCTTGCACCTGGGTGGGCAGCTCGACCTCGACGTCGGCCGGCTCAGCCGCCGCAGCGGCCGCGTGAGCGACCTCGCCGCCGGTCGCTGCCGGAGTCGCCGCGAGCGCCGCGGCCATGTTCGGCACCACCGAGGTGGGCACGTCGCCGATCGGCGCGTCGCCGGCTGGAGCCACCGTGGGGGCAGCGCCTGCCTTCTCGACCTTGATGGTGGTGTTGCCGACCTTGATCTCGTCGCCGAAGGTGAGCTGGCCCTTGTTGACCCGCTTGCCGTTGACGAAGGTGCCTTCGACGCTGCCCATGTCGATGATCGACAAGGCGCCGTCGGGGCCCACCTCGATCACCGAGTGAATGCGCGAGACCTTCTCGTCATCGAGGCACAGGTGCGCCGACGAGAGCCGACCGATCTTGATGATGTCGCGGTCGTAGTCTTTGGCGGTGACCAGCTGGTCGCCTTTGAAGACCCGAAGTGTGAGGGGAACGGCCACGTGAAGTCGCCTCCTTGAGGAGTCTTGAAGTTATCGACACCAGCGAAACCTTTCGGTTCCCGCCGGCGGTTTGTTTTCTAGAGCTCGCCGACCGACTGCATGACCTTGTCTTTGAACTCTTCGCGAATCTTGATCAGGTTCGAGTGCCTCACCTTGTTGCGCGCCTCGACGTACTCGCCGTCGGGCTTGGTGAGATCTCCCTCGATGGTGTCGTCATCGAACGAGTACTCGGTGGTCTTCTTGTAGGAAACGTTGTCGCCGCCGCCGCCAGCCTTGGCGGCCCGGCCCTGCGCCAGCGCGAAGCCTGCCGTGAGCAGCGTCGCGACGATGATGAGGTTCCGCATGTACGACCTCCAGTCCCTCTTTGCGGGCGCGAGACTACCGCGCGATTTACATCTGGTCGACAGACCTAACGATCTTGTCGCTGAAGTTCTCGCGAACCTTGATGAGGTTCGGGAAAACCGTAGGCTTATGACCGACGGTGTACGACCCTTCCGGACCCTGACGTTGCCCCGAGATGTCGTCGGGGCCGAGCTCGAGGTGTTGGGCCTTCGGCACCTTGGGAGCTTCTGCAGCCATCAGCATCGCGGCGAGCATGAGCGCAGTCATGCCCGCTTGAACGCCTAGAGCCCATCGGTGGGTTCGTCGGGGTTGCTCTTCTTCTTCGGCTCCGCGGCCGGAGGAGGAGCCGCCGGAGCCGCTTTCTTGGGCTCCTCTTTCTTGGGCTCTTCCTTCTTCTTGTCGTCCTTCTTGCCCGCCGGAGTCTTGTCTCCGCCCGCGGCCGGCGCGTCGGCGCCCTCAGCAGCGTTCTTCGCCGCGTTGCCGCGCGCCGAGTCTTGCTGCTTCTTCAGGTCCTCTTCCTTCTGCTTCTTCTCGGCGTCCTTGGCCGCGTCTTCCTGCTTCTTCATCTCCGCTTCCATCTTCGCGGCTTCTTCGGCGGCCTTCTTGTCTTCCTCGCGCTTGGCGATCACGTCTTCGCACTTCTTGATCGACCCGAACACGCCGTGGCTGGGAGGCAGCGAGGTGCCGCCGCCGGCCATCGAGATGTACGACTTGTAGAGCTCGATCGCCTTCTCGCACTCGCCCTTCGCGCCGAAGACCAGGCCCCGGTTGAAGTAGATCGCCGGCAGGTTGGCGTTGACCTTCTGCGCCTGGTCGTACGCCTCGAGCGCCTTGTCGTACTGACCCATGCCCTTGAGCGCGACCCCCAGGTCGACCAGCGCCTCGGCGTTCTTGCCGTTCACCCTCAAGATCTGCCGAATGCTCTCTTCGGCGCCGCCGTAGTCTTCTTGCGCCAGCGCCATCTTCGCCAGCTGCAGGTGCGCAGGCAGGAAGTCGGGCCGCGCGCTGACCGCGTTCTTGAACTGCACCCGCGCCTTGGCCGGCTCTTTCTCGGCCATGTTGATGAGCCCCAGGGTGAAATAGATCTCGGGGTCGTTCTCTTGAATCTTGGTGGCGCGCAGCGCGCACAGCCGGGCCATCGAGAACTGCTTCTGCTCGAAGTTCACCAGCATCATCGTCTTGTAGGCCTGCAGCGTCTTGGGGTCGCGGAACAGCGCCTCGCGCGCCAGCTCGAGCGCCTTGTCGCTCTGCCCGCGGCGGCGGGCGATCTCGGCGAGCCGCGCGCGGCTCGACGCGTCGTCGGGGAAGGTCGAGAGAATGCTCTCGTAGATCTTCGCGGCCTCGGCCTCATTGCCCTGGTTCTGGGTGATGACGGCGAGGTTCTCGGCCGCCTGGCGAAGCGAAGGCCGGCGATCGAGCGCCTCTTTGTAGAACTGCGCCGCCGCCTTCACGTTGCCCTGCTTCTCGGCGATGACTCCGCGGTTGTAGACCGCCTCGGCCAGCCCCGGGTCGGCCTCGGCCGCGTGGGCGTAGCGCTGATCGAGCTGGTTCCAGTCGACCTTGCCGGCCTTCTGCATCTGCTCCCACGACTTGTTGGCGTCTTCGAACGCCAGCTTGGCCTTGGCGTTGATCTGCGGCATGGCCACCGTGGCGTCTGCCCCGCCCTGCTGCGCCTTGCCGCCGCCCGCCTGCTCGCCGCCGCCCGACGACTTGTCGCCGCCGCCGTTGTCGCTCGAGCCGTCGTCTCCGCGCTTGCCACCGCCGGTCGTCGCGCACGCGACGCCGAACACCGCCACCGCCACCAGCGCCGCTCTCACAGTGAGTCCTCCGGCTCGGCGTCACCGCCGCCTTTCTTGGCGGGCGCAGGCTTCGACTCGGGCTCGGGAGCCGGCTCTTCCTTCTTCTTCTTGCTCGGCGACGGAGCGGCCTCTGGCTCTTCTGCCTTCGCCACGTTCTTGTTCTTGTTCTTCGGAGGCGGCGCATCACCGAGATCTTGCGCCGCGCTGGGCTCTTTCACCGAGACGCCACGGGTGGCGCCGGCGAGCTGGTCACCGCTCATCTTGGCCAGCGGCTGCACCGCGGTCAGCACGTCGTTGCCGATCGCCATATTCTTCGCCGAGCCCTCGACGCTGATGTCGAGCACGTCTTCGGGCATCTGCGGGAACTGGTCGGGCTTGAACTTGTCGCGGAGCTTGTCGAGCGCGTCGGTGGTGCACTTGTTGTACACGTCGAGCTCCTGGCTCTTCTGCACCGCGGCGGCGAACGCCTCGGCGGCCTTGTCTTTGATCGGCCGCGCCTGCTCGTCGAACTGGGCCTTGATCTCGAGCAGCAGATCTTCGGGCACGCCCTTGGGCACCGGCGGGTTCGAGAGCTGATCGGCGAACTGCTCGTACGAGAGGCCGATCTTGTGCAGCGCGCAGATGGCGGGGTCGGCCGACTTGAGCGAGACGGTCTCGGTGTAGAGCTTGGTGATGCCCTCGAGCGCCTTCGACTTGTCCTTGATCGAGCCCTTGAGCTCGCCGACGTTCTGCAGCTTCGACCACTTCAGCTTCACGCCGAGGTACTTCTTGTAGTCGTCTTCGTTCGCCTGGAAGTTGCAGCGGCCGACCGGGTCGAGCGCGGTGATCTCGAGCGCCTTCTGGGTCTTCTTGGGCAGCTGGTCGTAGTACCCCAAGATGCGCTTGCAGATCTTCTGCGCGCTCGGCTTGTTCTTCATCTTGTCTTCCCACAGCGCCTGAATGCGGCCCTCTGCGGTCAGCACCTTGTTCGAGTCTTTGATGAATTTGCGCTCGTACTCTTCGAGCTGCTCGGCGGCCTTCTTGTACTTGGCGTTGCGCTCGTGCAGGTCGACGATCGAGAGGAACACCGCCTCGGAGTCTTTGTCTTCGGGCCAGAGCCTCAGGTACTTCTCGCGGTTCGCGAGCGCCTTGCCGTACTGACCCAGGCCGTCGCGGAACACGCCCGAGTTGAAGACCGCGATCTTCGCCTTCGACTCTTCCCACACCTGCTCGCCGGCCTTCACCGGCTTGTCGTCGTCACCGCCCTTGTCGCCCTTCTTGCCCTTCTTGGCGGTGGCCGGCTTCTTCTTCTCGGGCTTGTCGTCTTTCTTGCCGCCCTTGCCGATGCTCTTCTCGTAGTTCTCGGCGTAGAGCTCGTAGTAATCGCTGGCGTTGTCGAAGTCGGCGATCGCCTCGTAGCCCTCGGCGAGCGCGAACATGGTGTTCGGCACGAACGACGACTTCGAGTACTCCTTGATGATGCGCTTGCGGGTCTCGATCGCCTTGTCGAGCATCTTGCCGTTGAAGAAGTCGATCGACGCGTTGAACATCGCCTTGTCGGCCAGCTCGCTCTTGGGGAACTCGTTGATGAAGTCGGTGTACGCCTTCGCCGCGCCCAGGTAGTCCTTCTGGGCGTCGAGCGCGTTGGCGAGCTTGAAGGTCGTCTGCTCGGCCAGCTTGTACATGTCTTGCTTGAAGTCGGGGTTGCCCTGCGCGCACTTCTCGTTCGCGAACTTGCGCGCGTACTCGTTCATCGACTTGGTGTCGCCGCGCAGGTTGAACGCGTCGATCACCAGGTTGCCGGTGATCACGCACGGCTTCGACCCGTCTTCGAACTTGTGGTCGGCGTAGTTCAGGGTGATGTCGGTGAACCGCTTCACCGACTCTTCGAGGTCGTTGTAGTCGTAGTAGATGCGCGCGGCCTTGTAGGCGATCTCGACCTTCTTCTCGCCGTTGGGCACGTACTTGATGTACCGCTCGCACGCGTCGAGCAGCGCCTTCTTCTCGGGCGGAATCTCGACCGGCTTGCTGGGGTCTTTGATCTCGGGCGGCTTCAGCTTGCCGTTCGCGATCGCGATCTTCACCACCTCTTCGTTGGCGAGAATCGAGTTGAAGGCGGCATTGAGCATCCACTTTCCCGGTTTGCCGGGGTTGCCCTTGTCGTCTTTCTTCTCGATGCGGCCGACGTCGACGAGCATCACCTTGGTGTACTCGGCGGCGCTCTGCTCGTACTTGTTCAGGTTGTCGTTGAGGAGCTCGGCCCAGAAGAACCGCAGGTCGTAGGCCTTCGAGTTCTCGGGGAACAGGGTGAGGTAGTCGCCGTAGACGTCGTTGGCGAACCGATAGCAGTCTTCGTCGCGCGTCTTGCGGCACTCGTTGTGCCAGGTGACCGCGAGGTTCGAGAGAATGCGCTCGGCGAGCTCACGCGCCTCTTCGAGGGCGGTCTTGTCTTTCCCCTCGGGGTTGGGGTTCGCCTTCATCACGTCGTCCATGATCTTCACCAGGCGACGCACCTGCTGAACGGTCATCTGCTTGTTGCCGGCGCGCAAGACGCAGTCGATCACCTTCGACTGGAAGCCCGGGGCCTCGGGCGACGAGGGGCGCTCGTTGATCAGCATGTTGAACGCCAGCGCCGCCTCTTTGTCTTTGCCGTCTTCGTAGTAGAGCAGCGCCAGCTGCTTCATCATCAGGCGCAGATCGTCGGGCGTCTTGGCCAGCTTGCTGAAGCGCTCTTTGCCGTCGCTCGGGCTGCTCGAGGGGATGCGGGCGTAGCTGCGCACGTAGTCGTTGCGCGATTCTTTCACCAGGCCGGTGCGGGCGTTGGGCTTGCCCTTCTGACCTTCGACCTCGTTGGTACCGGCGATCTCGGCGTACAGAATCACCGCCTTGAACTGGTCCATCGCCTTCTCGTACTCGGTGAGGTTGAAGTAGCACCAACCCTGCTTGTAGAGCGCGAACGCGTAGACGTGGCTGTCGGGGAACCCGGCCGCCGCCTTGTACGAAGCGAGCGCCTTCTCGAGCACGTCGCGCTTCGCCTTCGAGTTGTTGAAGTAGTACTCGCCGAACGCCAGGTGCGCGTCGGGCAGGTACTTCGACTTGGGGAACTTCTCGATCAACCGCTTGTAGGCGACCAGCGACTTCTTCTCGTCGCCCATGTCCATCAGGTTCTTGCCGAGGAAGTAGAGGACCTCGTCGGTGCGATCGAAGTCTTTGTACTTCTGGACGATCTCGGCGTACTTCTCGGTGGCGATGCGCGCGTTCTCTTTCTGCTTCGAGAGCAGCTCTTCTTTCTCCGACTTCGCGCGCTCTTTGCCGGCCTCGTCGCCGGCGTTCATCGCCTTGATGTACTCGTCGTCTTTTCGGTTGGCCTCGAAGAAGTAGTACTGCGACTCTTCCCAGTAGAGCTCACCCAAGCGGAAGAGCAGCTTGGGCATCTCCTGCTTGTCCTTGCCGGCGAGCTCGATGATCTTCTCGAGGTCGCGAATCTGCTCGCGGCGCTTGCCGGCGACCTGGGTCTCGATGCCGAGCCGGAACTGGTCGTAGCTCAGCGCCGGAGCCGCCTTGCCGGACTCGGTCTTCTTGCGCTCGATGCTGCCGGCGAGATCTTTGGCCGGGCCGCCGGTGCTCTCTTTCTTGAGCTCGGTGTCCTTCACGGCCTTGCGCTCGGCCTCCTTCTTGTCTTCTGCGGCGAGCGCGAGCGACGACGTGACGATGGCAGAGATGAGTACGAGTCGGTGCATGGTGGCGAACTGTCCTGATCGGCGATGGGGACACCAATCGAACCCTTTGGAAAATCGGCGCAATCTTCGCGCCCGCGTGGAGCTTCGGTCAAGGGTGTTACTTCAAGGTCGCGTCGATCTCGACCGCCGGCCGCCCCGAGCCCCGAGGCCCCGTCGAGCTCAGAGCCGCTTCTTCACCTGGGTCATCACCGCGTCGAACATCGCCGCCGTGAGCCGGCCCGTCTGGGTGTTCTGCTGGCTCACGTGGTAGCAGCCGATCACCGCCGGGTGCTCGGCCGTCGCCTCGAGCACCGCGCCGTGAGCGAAGGCGGGCCGCGGCCGGGGCCACTGCAGCTGCTCGAGCACCGCCGCCCAGGCGATCGCTCCCAACGCGAGAAAGACGCGCGGCTTCAGCAGCTGCAGCTCGGCCTCGAGGTACGGCCGGCAGGTGGCGATCTCTTTCGGGGTGGGCAGGTTGTCGGGCGGCACGCAGCGCACCGGCGCGGTGATGAACGCGTTCTTCAGCTTCAGCCCGTCGTCGCGCCAGGTGCTCTGAGGGCGGTTCGAGAAGCCGGCGCGAAACAGCCCGGCGTAGAGGAAAAGCCCGCTGCGGTCGCCGGTGAACATGCGGCCGGTGCGGTTGGCGCCGTGCGCCCCGGGGCCAGGCCGACGATCAAAAGCTTCGCCCGGGGGTCACCGAAGCCCGGCACCGGCCGGCCCCAGTAGGTCTGGTCGCGGTAGGCCGCGCGCTTCACCCGGGCCACCTCTTCGCGCCACTTCACCAGCCGCGGGCAGCGCCGGCACGACACGATCTGGCGCTCGAGCGAGGCGAGGCTCACGGGTGGCGACACAAGCATCGAACCTTGCCAAAGAACTGCAAAATCGCGTCGCCTCTCTGGGCGACAAACTGCATCACCGTGCTGCCCTCGCCCTTTCAGAACCGGCTGTTTTCGTTGGGCCTGGAGCGCTCATGAGCGCGGTTCAACGCTCCACTCGGGCGGCGGGAGCGGCGTCTCCGAAGGTTCAGAAGGCGCGCGACGCGTTTTCGGAGGCCTTGGCCGGGTATGAGGCCACATTCCAGGGGCGGTTCTTCAAGCCGGGCGCCTTTGGCCCTGGCGGCCTGGAGCTCAGCGCCGACGAGCTGAAGACCACCACGGCGGTGACGGCAGCGGCAGCGCAGCTGTTGACGGCAGAAGGCGTCGCGTTCGAGCAGGTCGACGGCGGCCTGCGAATCAGCCCGGGCACGCAGACCCCGCTCAACCGCGCCGCGCAGCGCGCGGCCGCCGACGGGGTGCAGGTTCTTCTTTCGCCCGCCAGCTCGATGCGCGACATGAGCGCCGGCAAGTTCGAGCCGGCGGCCCAGACGGTGTTCATCGGGCCCGCGACGCTGACCGAGCGGCCGATCGGTGCGACCGTGAACCACGAGCTCGGTCACCAGCGCGGCTGGGCACGCATGCTCCGTGGCGAGGCCGACCTCTTCTTCGTTCAGTCGAGGAGCCTCAACGGGTACGAGATGCTCGGCAACGGCCGGTTCCCGGCCTACGCCCAGTACCTGCAGATGGACGAGGTGCCCCAGTTCTTGCGGGATTCGCTCTTCCACGCGGTGAAGCTGCGCCAGAGCACCAGCCCAGAAGACGCCGAGCAGGCGACCGGCAAGCTCCTCGAGTCGCTCGCCAACGCGAGCCAGGCGGTGAAGCAGCAGAACTTTCTCTTCGGTGCCGTGAAGCAGGCGCTGGCCGAGCAATCACCGCACGTGCGGGTCGACTTCGTCGCCACCGAGGCAGGGCTGAGTGGTCGGGCAGTGCTGGGCAACACCCAGATCATGCTGCCGATGACGGGCTCGTTCGCCGACGCCGAGGCCACACCCGAGAAGGTCGCCGCGTTTCGTCGCGAGATCGACGTGCGCATGGCGATGCTCGAAGAGCTTCAGACCGGCATCGGCCTTGCGGGAGGCGGCATCAAGATCGACAACGTCGGCCCGCTGCAGACCCACCGCGACGTGGTCGATGCGACGCGCAAGCTCTACGCGATGCACCGCGAAGGCCGCGCCTTTCTGGTGCGCGCCGCCGAGGCCCAGTCGGCGAGCCCCGACGCGCTCTGGCGCTGAGGGCGCGCCTGCCGTCAGCGGTGGGGTGGCAGCCCCAGCTCGTCGAGCAGCTGCAGCGCCTTCTTCGCCGCGGCGTCGTCGGCGCCGACCTCGATCTCGAGCTCGGCGGTGGGGTCTCTCACCACCACCGACTGAATGAGCCAGCGGTCGGTGTCTGAGGCCATCACCACCCGCGGGCCTCGTCCGCAGGGAAACGCGTTGGCGCCCAGCGCCAGCAGCGAGGCGAGGTGAACCCGCGCCGCCGGCCCGCTGTCGGTGCCCGCGCAGGCCCGCGGCGGCAGGCCCCCCGGCTCGAGGGTGACGAACTTTCGCCCCGGCAGCTGGCGGAAGAGGCTCCACGCCATCACCTCGGTGTCGGCCGGCGCCACCCACTCGACGATCTCGGGCTTGAGCCGGGCCACCCGCTCGAACAGCGCCTCGTCGACGGCGCCCTTGATCATCACCGCCAGAAAGCGCGGCCCCACCAGGCGCGCCAACCCCTTCCCTTCCACCGCCGAGGCTTCGATCCACACTCCGGCGCGGGGGGCGGCCTCGAGCGCGCGCACCTGGCTCTCGGTCACCGGTGGGCGCAGGTGCACGTAGACCTGATCGAAGCGCGAGAGGTGCTCGAGGGTCGACGCCTTGAGCACGTTCGAGCGGGTGTCGAGCCACAGTGTGACGCGCGGCCGCGCGAAGGCGCGCAGCCGGTCGGGCTCGAGATCTTCGTGCAGCCGCACGTGCACCCGCAGCGACGGCGGCGCGAGGGTCTCGGGTGAGCGCGGCGGCAGCGGCCCCAGCGGCGGGGGGGCCGCCCAGGCGAGCGAAGCCCAGAGTACGGCTACTGCGGCTGCCCTTGAATCCACTTGCTGAACGCGTCGTCGCGCGCCTTCTCGTCGGCCTCGGCCGCCTCGAAGATGTCGAGCCCGACGATGACCTGCTGGCCCTTCTGCAGCTCGACGAACTTCTTCTCCCACTCGTCGGCCGAGATCTCGGTGGGGCCGGCGACCTGCTTGCGCTCTTTGCCGCCCGCCTTCTTCACGGTGCTCGCCATCTGCTTCTTCAGCGAGGCCGACGGGTTCACCCGCACCACGCCGTCGGTGACGTGAACGATCGACACCTTGGCGCCCTTCACGATGGCGTCGGCGTCGATGCGGAAGATGGTGCCGCGCACGCCGGCGACCGCGCGCTCGGTCTCGACCTGAAACGGGGCGCCGCCCACCGCCTTCTTCACCGAGGTCCACAGCTTGCCGGACTTGAGAAAGCCCAGAAAGCCGTCGCCCTTGCGCTCTTGCCCCTCGAAGTCGGCCTTGGCGATCTTCAGCTCGCTCTTCTCGTCGAGGGCGATCACGCTGCCGTCGTTCAAGGTGAGCTTGAGCACGCCCTTGCTGGCCTTGAGGGTGTCTTCGAGCTGCACCTCGCTGCCGACTTTCAGCGCCTCAGACTTGCCGTCTTTGGCCGTACGGGTGGCGGTGCCGACCTCGGAGATCTTACCCACCTCGGCGAGGGCGAGGGCGGGGAGCAGCGTGAGGCAAGCGATCATCATCTTCACGGACCACCTCCGGTATTCGACGGCGCCAGGGTCACGGTCAACGCGGCGCGGGTGCCATCGGGTTCCACGAATGTCTCGAACGGCCTGAAGCCCTCTCTACGGATCTCGACCTTCCTCATTCTCTGGCCCAACGACAAGCCTCGTCGGCCGGAGAAATCGACGCAGCTGCCGACCGGCAGCCCGTCGAGCAGCACTTCGGAGTCCTGGGGATCGCACGACAGCTGCAGGTCTCCCGAGCGGGCCTGGGCGTCTTGCAGCCCATTGCCCGCCCGCTCGAACATCGCCGCCTGGGGCGGAGTCGTTGCGCAGGCGGCGAGCGCGAGCGCCACGCCCACCCTCACTTGGCGATCGCCACCTCGATGATGTTGTTCTTCACCGAGACCACCGACAGCTTCTTCTTCTTGTAGGTGGTGGTGATGAGCGCCTTGCCGAGATCTTGCGCGCGGCCGAGGTAGGTGACCTCGTACTCCTGGGTGCCCTTGTCGAAGTCTCCGTTGGCGCTGACGCCGCGCACGTTGGCGACCTGCTCGACGGCCTTCTCGAAGTCCGACACCTCGCCGAAGTCTTTGAGGCCCGAGACCTTCATGCGCATCTCGGCGCCGTTGACGTCCTGGTTGCGGAGGTACTCGAGCACCGGGTTGCGCAGCTCGCCGACGATGCGCGGCGCGTCGCGCTTGCAGAAGTCGAACGCAGTCTGGGCGTACGACTTCGAGGCCTGAATCTGGTTCATGTTCTTCTGGTCGAACTTGCCGGCCACCTTGGCCAGCTGGCGGCCGGTGGAGACCTCGAACATCTGCAGGTCATACTCACCGGTGACGAAGAAGAGGATCTGCTCTCCGCGGTCGTTCTTCTCGGGAATGATGCCGCCGCTCTGCGGCGGCTGGTACCGGAACGCGACCGAGCCGTAGACGATGTAGTCGGCGTCGGCCTTGCGGGCGAGCTCTTTGGCCTCGGGCACGCCCACGGCCGTCGAAGAGGCGATCTTCATGCCCACGCCGGTCTTCTCACCGTCGCCGGTGCCCTTCTCGTCGATGATGCGCCAGCCGTCGGCCTTCAAGATGTCGGTGATCGAGGTGGCCAGGGTCGCCGACACCGTCGACACGCCCTTGTCGTCGACGGACGACTCGTTGAGCATGATGATCAGCTTGTTCTTGCCCATGCGCTTGACCAGGCCCTGAACCGCGACGAGGTCTTTGTCGAGGTCGGCCTTGCCGATCTCGGCGCGCACGTTGACGACGATCACGCCCTTCTCTTCCTTCTTGCTCACCACGTCGTACTTCTTCACGTAGCCCTGCGAGGTGGCGAAGACGCGGTCGCGCACCAGCTGGCTGTTCAGGGTCATGCTGTCGCCCTGAATCAGCACGCCGGCGGCCTTCTCGACCGCGTCGCGCAAGGCCAGCTTCTTGGCTTCTTCGAACGCCTTCTCGGAGCCCTTGCCGGCGGTGGCGGCCGACCCGGTGCCCTCGGCGGTCATGGTGTCGTCCGCGGCGAAAGCGAGCGCCGGGATCAGGAAGACTGCACACAGCGCGACAGTCAGTGTCTTCTTCATTGCGGTCGTCTCCGGTGCCATCAGTTCAGGGTCATCACGACGACCACGCGCCCCTCGGCGAGGAACGAAGTGTTGGTCGCGTTGAGCTTCTGCAGGTCGTCGGCGGTGAGCACCAGGTCGGTGCCCTTGGCCTCGGCGGCCTTGATCACCAGCGGCTTGTCGCCGGCCTTCATGCTCTTCTTCGCCTCGTCGAGGCTCTGCACGTAGGAAGCGACGCCCGAGCTCTTGCGCGCATCGGGCGAGAGCGAGTCGACCGAGTAGACGACCTTGGCATCGGGGTTGGCGAGCAGCCGCGGCGCGAGCGCCGGGGTGACCTTGAGGCCGCGGGCGTCGATCACCAGGCCGGTGTTGGCCTTCTCGCCCTCGCTCTTGGTGGCCAGCTGCTGCTGGGCGGGCTCGGGGTCGATCACGTCGGTCAGCATCGCCAGCGGCACCTCGACGTCGACCTCGACGCCGCCGTCGCTGAAGTAGCGCTTGCCGACGATCTTGAACCCGCGAACGATGCCTTCGACCTTGGCCTTGATCTCGTCCTTGGCCATGGCGTCGTTCATCGTCTTGCCGGCGCTGACCTGCAGCCCCTTCACCTGGGCCAGCAGGTTGCGAAAGGCGTCGAGCTGCGCGGCGCGCTCGGCCCCCAGACGGGCCTGCGCCGGGCTGGTGGCCTTCATGTCCGGAGCGCCGGCGCCGGTGGCCTTGACCGTCTGGCCACCCCAGTTGGGGCCGGGAGCGGCCTTGGGGTCACCGGTGAACTTCTTTTCCTCGCCGACGGCGAGGGACAAAGGAACGAGGAGCGACAGCACCAGGGCAAAACGCTTCACGTGAACCCTCCGCGATGCAACGACATGGGACGAGGAAGAGTCACGCAGCTAACCAGAAATTCAGCGATCGCGCATTGCGCGAATGTGGGGTCAGCTATTCTGCTGTGTGACGCGCCACGTACTGCTCGATGAGGCGGCGATGGCGCTCGGTGAGCAGCGTGAACTTCACCCCCGAGCCCTCTTTCTTCTGCGACAGGCTCGCCCACTCGCGCACCACTTCACCCTCGGCGTAGATGACCTCTTCCGAGCCGGGGAGCTGGAACTGCAGGCCCACGCGCCGGCCGTTGAGGTCGGGCTCGATGAGGTGAGCGAGCGAGACACCCTCTTTGGAGATGTTCGCGGTGCGCGCCATGTACGGCACGCCGGCGACGTACTTGTTCAGATAGATGTCCAGGGGCACGCGCCCGTTCTTGCGCTTGTCGCTCATTGAGGGGTCTCCGAAACAGGTCGCTTCATGGGCGAAGCGAGCTGTTGCGAAGGGTAGAGGCGTTCAGCGCGCGGTCAATTTTCTCGACGGGCGTTTGGGTGGATTCCCGCTCTGACTGCAACGGCCGACCACGTGTGGTGGGTTCGAGACCTGGCTACTTCCAGGACTCGACGTCGGTGATCTCGGTGACGGGCCCGAGCCTGGCGAGCCCGGCGGCGAGCTTCTCTTTGGGGCCCACCACGATGATCTGGAAGGCGCCGCCCTGGGCCATCGCGGCTCGGGCGGTCTTGGCCGAGGCCTCGTCGACCCGGGCGATGTTGTCGCGCAGCTTGTCGAGGTAGTCGTCGGGGTAGCCGAAGAGGTCGAGCACTGCGCGCTCCCAGGCGATCTTCGAGGCCGAGTCGAAGCGGAAGGCGAACGAGTTCACCGCCATGTCGGCCGCGGTCGCGAGCTCGGCCTTCGAGATGGCCGCGTCTTTCGCCTCGAGAATGGGGAGCGCCACCTCGATGGCCTCAATCGCGGTCTCGGGCTTGCTGTCGAAGCCCGCCACGAACATGCCGGTGGTCGGGCCGCTGCCCGAGTACGCGTACGCCGAGTAGGCGAGGCCACGCTCGTCGCGGATCTCTTTGTACAGCCGCCCTACCCCGAAGCTGCCCAGCGCGGTGGAGACCAGGCGCATGGGGTACTCGGCGGGGTCGAGCCGGCGGTAGCCGAAGCCGCCGATGCGGATCTTCACCTGCGCGGTCTGCTTGGGCACGAAGATGATGCGCCGCTCGAGCTTCGGCTCGGCGCCGTAGTCGCGCTTGAGCACTTCGCCGCCCTTCCACCCGCCGAACAGCGCGGTCAGCTTCTCGAGCACCTTGGCGCGATCGAAGTCGCCGGTGACCAGCAGCGCGACGCTCTGGGGGCCGAAGGTGCGCGCGTGCAGCGTCTTCAGCTCTTCGACCTTCACCGACTTGAGGGTCAGCGGGGTGCTCTCGCGCCCGAGCAGCGAGGTGGCGCCGAACACGGCCTTGGCCAGCGCGCGCGAGGCGAGCCCCTCGGGGCGATCGGGTCGGCGGCGCAGGTTCTCGAGCTGGCGATTCACCGCTACGTCGAAGCGGTCGGCCTGAAAGCGCGGCCGCATCAGCACGTCGGCGAACACCGGCATGAGCTTGTCGGTGTCTTCGGCGCGCAGCGACAGCCCCACGCTCGAGAACTCGTCGCCGGCCGAGCCGAACAGGTCGGCCGCCTGCTGCTCGAGCAGCTCGTCGAGCTGATCGGCGTTGCGCTCGCCGGCGCCGCCCGAGGTGAGCGTGTCGAAGAGCAGATCGGCCAGGCCCAGCTTCGTGGTCGGGTCGTCGTGCCCGCCCAGCCGGCACAGCGCGCGCACGTTCACCAGCGGCGCGGCGTGATCTTCGACGAAGTAGATCTTGAGCCCGTTGGGCAGCGAGACCTTCTCGGGCTTCTTGATGGTGAGGTCGAACGGTTTGGGAGCGATCGCCTCGGGCTTCACCTTGAGGCCCTTGGGGAGCGGGAAGTAGCCGGCGCCGTCGGCGGCCAGCGTCATGACGAGCGCGAGAGCGATCATTTGTGCAGGTCCACCGTGACCGAGTTTTCTTTCACGAAGTATTTCTGCGCCGCGGCCTTCACGTCGTCGGCGGTGAGGCTCGCCACCACCTTGGGCTGCTCGAGCACGTAGCGCCAGTCGCCCAGAATGGTCTGAAACAGCGACAGCGACGAGGCCAGCCCGCCGTTCGACTCGAGCGAGCGCGCCTGGCTGGCCTGCACCCGGTTGCGCACCTTCTCGAGCTCGAGGTCGGTGATCGGCTCTTTCTTCAGCCGCTCGAGCTCTTCCCACACCGCCTTTTCGATCTGCTCGAGGCTCGCCCCCTGCAGCGGCGTGACGCCGATGGCGAACAGCCCCGGCAGGCGCGAGCCCGGCGCGCCGAAGGTGCCCACGCCCTGGGCGAGGCGATCTTTGAGCACCAGCCGCTTGTGCAGGCGGCCGGTGCGGCCCTCGCCCAACAGCACGTCGAGCAGGTCGAACACGTAGTCGTCTTTGGCCGGCGGAGGAGGCTTGCGGAAGGCCAGGTACACCCGCGGCGAAGCATCGAACGTGACGGTCGAGCGGCGCGCGGTGCGCGACGGCGGCTCGCTGAACACCGGCCCTTCGGGCGCCGGCGACTTGGGAATCTGCCCGAAGGTCTTCTCGAGCAGGGGAATCACCTCGGCGGCCTTCAGGTCGCCCACCAGCGCGCCCACCGCGTTCGCGGGCACGTAGTACTTGCGGTGAAACGCGTCGGCCTTCTTCAGGCTCATCGCGGCGAGATCTTCCGAGTAGCCCACCGTGGGCCAGCGGTAGGGGCTCATGGTGAAGGCGAGCTGGTTCAGCTCTTCGTAGAGCGCGCCGCCGGGGTTCGACTCGATGCTCATGCGCCGCTCTTCCTGCACCACGTCGCGCTCGGTGTAGAAGTCGCGCAGCACCGGGCTGACCAGCCGCTGCGCCTCGATGGTGAGCCACAGCTCGAGCCGGTTCTTGGGCAGTGACACGAAGTACGAGGTGACGTCTTTGTCGGTGGTGGCGTTGAGGCCCACGCCTCCGTTGAGCTGGTAGACGCGCGCCAGCGCGTTCTCGTCGGTGAGCGCCTTGGCCTTCTGGTTGAGCTGGCCCAGCTCGGTGCGGCGCGACTTCGCCTCGTCGCCGTCGCCCTTCCCCGCCCGCTCGAGCTGGGCGATCTGGTCACCCACCACCGCGATCTTGTCGAGCAGCGGCTTCTCTTTCTCGAAGTCCCGGGTGCCGAGCATCGGGGTGCCCTTGAAGGCCATGTGCTCGAACAGGTGCGCGAGGCCGGTGTGCCCCACCTCTTCGTCGGCGCCGCCGACCTTCACCCGCACGAAGCCGGTGAAGACCGGCGCGTTGGGGCGCTCGACGATCAGCCAGACCATGCCGTTCGAGAGCCGGTGCTCTTTCACGTCGGAGGCGGCGACCTGCAGCACCAGGGCAGCGAGCGCGATCATTTCAGGGCCGCCTCGGTGGCGCGCAGCAGCGGGCCGGTGCCGACCGGCTCACCGCTGGCATTCACCATCCACAGATCGGGGGTGACCGAGCCGAACTTCGCCATGCGTTCGAACTCGGGGCCAATCTTGCCGGCCTTGCGCATCTGCTCTTCGATCTGAAACGCGATCAGGTGCCCGAGCGGGTAATTGAAGAGGTACAGCGGGTACGCGATCATGTGCGAGTAGATGCCGAGCAGGGGCGTGTCTTTGCCACCCAAAACGGGGGCGTAGAACCGGTTCCAGGTGTCGCGGGAGATCTTGACCGTGGCCTCGCGCAGCTCCTGCGGCTTCGCCTTGGGGTGCTCGTACATCCAGTGCCAGACGGCGATGTCGACCAGCGCCACGCCGGCGATCTCCCAGGTCATCCAGAAGTCGTTGAGCACGCGCAGCCGCTCACCCTCGGCGTCGGGCTTGCCCTGGCCGAGCAGCTCGAGATCTTTCGCCTGGAAGACGAACGCGAGCGCCTCGGTGAAGGCGGTGTTGGGCACGCCCGAGAGCAGCGTGTGGTCGACCTGGTACAGCGAGTAGATCTGCTCGATGTTGTGACCGAGCTCGTGCACCGCGATGTTGTAGCCCTTGTAGTCCATACCGTCGGGCATCACCCGGGTGCGCAGGTGGGGCACGTCGCCGCGGCGGGCCGACTGCAGCGCGTGACCGGCGCCACGGGCGGGGTCGACGATGATGTGCTCGGCGAGAAACTTCGCCTGATCGGCGGGAAACTGCAGGTCCTTCAAGATGCGGGGGATGTCTTTGGCGAAGGCATCGGGCGTGGGGTACTTCTTGCGCGTCAGCTCGCTGAGCTTCTCTTCGGGAATCTTCCCGCGGGGGACGAAGCCGTTGTACCAGAGGTCGCACGGCTCGAGCTTGCGGCCCAGGCGCTGCTCGATGATCGCCGCGATCTTCGGCACCAGCGGTGACTCGAGCACCTCGGTGAGCAGCTGCTTCACCCGCGCTTCGGGCATCTCGGCGCCGAGGTCGAAGGCGCGGTCGATGGCGGTGGGAGACGCCGGCGAGTAGGGGTCGGCCTTCTTCGAGGCCTCGAAGCTGGCCCACAGCTTCTGGTAGCGCACGTCGGCCTCGGCCTTGCCCGAGGTGTCGGCGCTGCGCTTCTTGCCATCGGCCTCGATCTCGGCGGCGGGTGCGGCGGTGACCTGGTTCGAGAACGGGTTCCAGTCGAGCTGGGGGTTGTCGATCACTGCGGCGGGTATGGTCTGGGTGACGATGCGCTCCATCACCTTGACGATCATGCGCTGCTTGGCGAGGCCGGCCTGGGTGTCGGCGTAGTCGGCCTTGAGCTCGTCACGCAGGTTCCAGTGCGAGATGAGCTTCATCTTGGCGGGAAACAGCCGCTGCCCATCGTCGGTGAGCAGGTGGTGCATCCACACGTTGTATTCGTCGACGTACTGGTTGCCGACCGCAGCCGCGGCGGCGATGCCCTGGGTGACGTCGGCGGGCACGCGCCGGGCGAAGCGACCGGCGAGCCGCACCTCGGCCCACTGATCTCGCGACCAGCTGCCGCCCTTCTCGAGCCGCTCTTTCAGGGTGGTGGCCGGCCAGTTGAGAAGCGCCACGAAGGCGAGCTTGTTGGCGAACAGATCGTCGGTGACGTGCGACGCGGGCTCCCAGGTGGCGAAGATGTCGTCGGCTTGGGTCTTGGGGCCGAGCTCGAGCTCGGTGGCCTTGCGCAGCTCGCGGCCGATCTCGAGAAAGTGACCATCGACCTGCTCGAGGTTGGCCTCGAAGTGCTGGAAGGTGAGCTTCAGCTCGTCGGGCTTGGAGACGAAGTGCTGCTTCACGAAGGCGTCGAAGTCGCCGTCGTCTTTCTTCCACAGCGACTTGCACTGGTTCACGCCGCGCTCGAGGCGCGCGCGCTGATCTTCTCCGTGCTGCTTGACGAGATCGTCGACGAGGTTCGGTTTGGCAGCCATGAGCGCGACGGTGAGCAGTGAGACCACGAACACCTCTTGCGTTGAAAAAGCTGAAGGCCCGCTTCGCTACACGCGAAACGGGCCTTCGTCGACACCAATCAAGGATGAAAGTCAGCTGCCGGCGGCGCGTACGTTCTGCGCCTGGAGGCCCTTGGGCCCCTTGGTCACATCGAACTCGACCTTCTGGCCCTCGCTCAGGGTGCGGAAGCCGTCCATGTTGATTGCCGTGTGATGGCAAAACACGTCTTCACCGCCCCCGTCCTGCGTGATGAAGCCAAAGCCCTTCGCATCGTTGAACCACTTCACAGTTCCAGTCGCCATTTTTCTGCTTTCGTCCTTGTTTCGTTTCGATTGCTGCTCCCTCGAGATGAGGGCGACGGAATTTTTACCAAACTCACCAACCGCAGCTCAAGTTGCGATTCTGCTCCTTCAGCCACTTCGACAGCGGCTGGAAGTATTCGAGAATGGCGGTCGCATCCATCTGGCTCTCTGAGGTCATCGCGTAGAGCGCCTCTTGCCAGGGTCGGCTCGACCCCATCGCCAGCATGGCCTTGAGCTTCGCGCCGGCCTCACGGTTGCCGTAGATGCTGCAGGTGTAGAGCGGCCCGGTGTGGCCGGCGGCCTTGCACATCGCGCGGTGAAACTGGAACTGCAGAATGCGCGCGAGAAAGTAGCGCATGTACGGCACGTTCGCGGGAATGTGGTACTTCGCGCCGGGGTCGAAGTCGAGCTCGCTGCGCAAGCCCGGCGCCTTGATGCCCTGGTACTTCTCACGCAGCTCCCACCAGTGGCGGTTGTACTCGTTGGGTGAGGCTTGCCGGCGAACACGTCCCACCGCCACTGATCGATCATCCGGCCGAAGGGGAGGAAGGCGATCTTCTCGAGCGCGTCTTTCATCTGCAGGTTGATGAGGCCCTTGTCGTCTCTGGGCACTGCGCCGATGAGGCCGAGCTTCTTCAGGTACTCGGGGTGATCGACAGGGTGAGCGCGTCGCCGATCGCCTCGTGAAAGCCGTCGTTCGCTCCGTTCTGGAAGAGCACCGGCAGCTTGAAGTAGTTCATGTAGTAGTAGTCGTGACCAAGCTCGTGGTGGACGGTGACCAGGTCCTCCTCGTCGATCTTGATGCACATCTTGATGCGCAGATCGTTCGAGTAGGTCACGTCCCACGCAGAGGCGTGGCAGACCACGTCGCGGTCTTGCGGCTTCTTGAACTGCGAGCGCTCCCAGAAGCTCTGGGGCAGCGGGTCCATGCCGAGCGAGGTGAAGAACGACTCGCCCAGCCGCACGAGCTTCACCTCGTCGAACTTCTGGCGGCGCAGCGCCGCGGTCACGTCGAGGCTGGTCTGCCCTTTGTACGGCTCGACCAGCGGGTAGATGTTGCCCCACTCTTGCGCCCACATGTTGCCGAGCAGGTGCGCGGGTATGGGCCCGCTGAGCGGCACCTTCTCGGCGCCGTACTTCTTCGACAGCTGCGCACGCACGTAGCAGTGCAGGTCGTCGTAGAGCGGCTTGACCTGGTTCCACAGCCGGTCGGTCTCGCGCTCGAAGTCGGGCGCGCTCATGTCGTAGCCGGCGCGCCACAGCTCGCCCACGTTCTGAAAGCCCAACTCCTTGGCGCCCTCGTTCGAGAGCTCGACCAGGCGGGCGTAGTCTTTTCGCATGTCGCGCGAGATGGTGTGCCAGCCCTCCCACGCCTCGAGCTGCTCGTCGTACTTGCCGCCCTTGGCCAGCACCGCAGAGAGCGCCTGCAGATCTTTGCAGGCCTTCTTGTCGTCTTTCTTCGCGTCGTCGTCTCTGCCGCACCACTTGCCCTTGCCGTACGCGCCTTCGAGCCGCGCCTTGATGGTGGCGAGCGCTTCGCGCTTGAGCGGGTCTGATGGCGCGGGCAGCACCTGGGTGAAGCGCAAGAGGTTGAGCGAGCGCTCGACGTCGGGGTCGAGCCCCTTCAAGGTGCGAAACTTCGCCGCCTCTTTCACCGCGTTGCCGAGGTACTGCATCACGTCTTCGTCGACCGCGGCCGCGTTTCGCTCGGTGTCGTCGGTGATGTAGGTCGACTTGATCCACTCGGCGGTCGATTGCCGGGTCCACAGCTTGAGCAGGTCTTCGTTCACTTTGACGACGAAGGCCTTGGCGTCGGCGGGAGTCGGGCCGGCGGGCTGCGCGGCGGCAGGCGCCGGAGTCGGAGCCACGGCGATCAACAGGGCGAGCAGGTGCATGGGCCGCGCGTTTAGTCTCGGCGCTCGCCCAAAGTCACCTAACTAAGGCCTCTCAGTTCGAGCCGCCCGAGAGCTTCAGTGCGCCGCGTCGAGGGTGAGCTGCAGCCGGGTCACCTGGTCGGGGCTCACCTCGAACTCGACCTTCTTCCACGGCCCTGAGGTGCCGAGCTCGCGCACCTCGAGCGTCTGGTGGCCGGCGGCGAGGTAGACGTCGGCGAACGGCGCCTTCATCACCGTGTCGCCCATGCGCACCTCGGCGGGACGATCGGTGGCCACCGACACCCGCCCCACCCCGGCCGAGCGCTGGGGTGCCATCGAGCGATAGACGAGCACTCCGCCCGACGCGCCGAGCACCATCGCCGCCACCGCGCCCAGCACCATCAGCACGGTGCGCGCGGCGCCGCGCGGCGGGGTGCGGCGGGTCTCGGTGCCGTGCACTGCCGGGCGCACCCGCTCGGGCACCGTGGGCGGCGAAGGCGGAGGCCGCGAGGGGGTGGGCGTGGCGCCCGTGGGCAGGCCGGGCTGGGTCACCCAGGTGGCCTGCGACTCGGCGAGCTCTTGCGGCACCGGGCCTTCGTCGGTGACGTGCTCGACCGACGGCGACGACGGCGGGCCCGGCCGGGTGAAGTCGGGAGTGAAGAACTTGGTGGGCGCGACCGACGCGTCGGCGTGCTTCGCGCTCTTGCGCGCGCCCTGGGGAGAGGCGTGCGGCTTCGCCGGGGCCGGAGGTTGCGGCAGCTCGGTGACGGGCGCGGCGGCGGGCAGGCCGACGACCGTGCGCGCCTCGGAGGCGAGCTCTTCTTCCGAGAGCCGCGAGCGGCTCACGTCGGTGATGGCCGCCCCCACCCCGTCGTCGGGAATGCGCTGGAGCAGCGCCTGAAGGTCGCGCTGCCGCTGCGCGAACAGCTCGCTCACCAGCTGACCGCAGCGATCGGCCGGCCAGGCGGTCACCTGCGCCGCGGCGGCGAGCTCGGCGATCAGCTCGGCCGGGCTCTGGTAGCGGCGCGGCGCCGCGCGGTCGAGGGCGCGCAGCACGATGGCGTCGAGCGCCTTGGGCACGCGCTTGTTTACCGCCGACGGCGGGGGAATCTCGGCCTCGTAGACGGCGGCCATCTCTTTGCCGGGGTTGCCGCGCGCGAACAGCCGCTGCCCGGTGAGCAGCTCGTGAAAGATGGTGCCGAGCGAGAAGATGTCAGAACGGGTGTCGACCTTGGCGTCGATGGCCTGCTCGGGGCTCATGTAGGCCGCGGTGCCGCGCACCATGCCGGCCACGGTGCGGCGCGACGCGCCGACGGCGCGGGCGATGCCGAAGTCGAGCACCTTGCCCACGCCCTTGAAGGTGACCATCAGGTTCCGCGGGGTGACGTCGCGGTGGATGATCGGCATCGCCGCGCCCCGGGCGTCTTTGTGGGCGTGGGCGTGCTGCAGCCCCAGCGCTGCGTCGCGAACCACCGAGACCACGAACGGCAGCGGCAACAGCTCGCGGCGGTGCGTCGCGGCCTCGGTGAGCTCTTCGAGGTTCGCGCCCTGAATCAGCTCGATGACCAGGATCACGTCTTCGCCGTCGACCTCGAGATCCAACACCTGGGCGACGTGGGCGTGGGCGAGCTGGGCGGTGAGCTTGGCCTCGTCGATCAGCATCTGCAGCGACGAGTGATCTTCGCGCCCGTCCGACAAGATGCGCTTGAGCACCACCGGGCGAAGCGCGAACGGGCCGCCCAGCGGGAAGCCGAGAAAGATCTCGGCCATGCCGCCCACCGCGATGCGGCACAGCACCTCGTACTTGCCGAACCGCCTACCGGTGAACTCGTCGGCGACGAAGGGCATGGGCCTTCGCCAATCTACCGACCACCAGCCAGAGAGTCAGCGAAAGTTCGGCGCCGCCGAGCGAGCACCGGCAGCCCGGCGACGGGTCGGCGCCACCGCCCGAGCCCCCTGCTCCACCCGCCCCGCCGCCGGCACCGCTGCCGCCGCCCAGGCCACCGTCGGACGTCACCGGGAAGGTGGCCTGCAGCGCGGGGAAGAAGCCCTTGCACAGGGTGGTGATCTTGCTCGTCGCGCCGCACTGCTGCACGTCGACGACGCGCGGCCAGGTGAGCACGGGTTCGAGGGCTGCCCCGGGCAGCGACATGCGCGCCACGGCGAAACCATCGACCTCGAACCAGCCGCACATATAGAGCCGCGAGTCGAAGCGCGACACGCACGTCTGCCGGGTCGGCGGCACGAAGCGCGAATAGGCGTCACCTACGTCGTTCGAGAAGTAGAGATTGCCCGAGGTGGCAGCCCACAGGTTCATCGGGTTGGGCGCCAGCACCACCCCGTTGAGCTGGTCGGCGAGGTCGAGCACCACCGCCCAGCTCTGTCCCCGATCGCCGCTCCGGAGCACGAACGAATGCCGCGGGTCGTCGTCTTGTTGCAGCCCTGCGTAGAGAATGTCGGGCTCGCGAGGGTCGACCGCGTAGACGTAGAACGAGCCGCGCGCCAGGCCCCTGCCACCGTCGAGGCCCACCCCTACCTGGGGCAGCTTCGCGCTCACGTCGATGCGCTCGAAGGTGTCGCCGCCGTTGTCGCTCACGTACAGCGCTTCGGTGGGCGACGGCTTGAACCACCACGCGGCGACGTAGACGCGCTGCGGGCGCGAGGGCGCGGTGCGCACCGTGGTGTAGAACTCGGAGTCGCTCTTCACCGCCAGCTCGGCCCAGGTGCCGCCCTCGTCGGTCGATCGCCACACCTTGTTGGTGACGCCGTACTTGCCGGTCACCGCGAAGAGCGCGGTGGCGTCACCGTAGAGGTCGGCGACGCCGGTGCCCTGGCCTCCGTCGGGCAGATCGGCGAACTCGGGCGCCGACGACCAGGTGCAGCCTTTGTCGGTCGAAGAGAACAGGCCCTTGAACGAAGCGCCCCGCAGCGTGCCGGTGCTCGACACCCACCAGGTGGGGTTCAGGTTGGTGCCGTAGCCGACCGCCTCTTCACACACCCAGCGCCAGCGCTGACCGTCGTCGTCAGAGAGCAACAGGCCGAAGGTGGTGCCGGCGACCAGCTGCTGGGGGTGCCCCGGGGTCTCCTGCAGCTGGTACGCGAGCGGGTAGGCGCCGTGCGCGAGAATCAACAGGGGGAGCAGCGGGAGCACCAGCGGCACTTAAACCACGACCCTCAGGCGAGCGTCACCGTGGACGCCGCGGTAGAGCGGCCCGGCACGAAGGTGGCGACCGGTTCGCTCTTGCCCTTCACGTTGACCGGCTCGGCGGCGCGGTAGTCGAACCCGGGCGCCTGCTTGCGGGTGCTCTGCGAGACCAACAGCTGCGCCTGGTGCTGCTTGGTGAGCCCCTCGATGCGCGAGGCGAGGTTCACGGTGTCGCCGATGATGGTGTACTCCTGGCGGGTGTCGGGGCCGATCTCGCCCAGCAGCGCGGGGCCGGTGTGAATGCCGATGCCGATCTGCAGGGGTGCAAGGCCCTGCTGCGAGCGCTCGCCGTTGAGCGCCTGCAGCGCGTCGATCATCTCGAGGCCGCACTCGACCGCCTGGGTGGCGTGGTCGGGCAGCTTCTGGGGCGCGCCGAAGTACGCCAGAATTCCGTCGCCCATGAACTTGTCGACGTTGCCGTGGTGGCGCTCGATCACCTCGACCATGCGCGAGAGGTAGACGTTGAGCTGCTCGACCACCTGGGCGCTGGTCAGCCTCTCGCTCATCGCGGTGAAGCCGCGAATGTCGCTGAACAGCACCGTCACCTCTTCGGTGGTGCTGCTCACGCCCTGCTCGACCACCTGGGCGATGGCGGGCGAGAAGTGCCGCGCGAGGTTCGAGACGCGCGCGACCAGCTGGGTGACGCGGGCGGTGAGGTAGACCGCGGCGAACACGCTCATCGACATCAGCGCGCCGGCGCCGATGAACCAGGCGCGGTTGGGCGCCACGTCCCACAAGAGGAACAGCTCGAGGGGGAGCGCGATCACCCCGGTGGCGACGATGACCGTGCGCTTGAGCGTCATCAGCGCCATCAGCACCATGAAGGCGAACAGCCCGAGCGCGTACTCGGCGTTGGCGAGCGCCTGCTCGGACCCCTGAACCCGGCTGTACTCGATGAGCAGCACCACCGGCACGTCGACCAGCGGCACCACCCACAGCGCCCATGGCTTGGGCCGCGACTTCCACACCGACGCGGCGACCACCGTGGCGGCGGCGATCACCAGGTAGGCGAACGGGGCGAGCGCGTGGCGCTTCAGCTCGTCGGTGGAGTCGGCGGCAGCCAGCACGCTCGCCACCCACAGCGACGCGCCGATCAGCCGCACCGCGCGCAGGCGCTTGGCCATGTGCTGCCGCTCGTCGGCGAGCGCGCGCTCGGTCGAAGCCAGGTCGGCCATCGGGAGGGCGGAAGTGTACGACGCCCTGCGCACCCGCGCCGCTTTGTGTCACCCGGGCGTGAAGAATGACCCACCCCCGGCCACGCGATTTCGGGGGCTCAGCGCCCGGCGCACCGGGTGCATGGATGCGGTGAACCGATGTCGGTGCTGCCCAGGCATGTGCTGGTGATCGACGACTCACCGCTGGTGCAGCAGCTGGTGCGCGAGCAGCTCGAGCTGGCCGGCTTCACGGTCGACTCGGCGCTCGACGGCGATGTGGGTGTCGAGCGTGCCCTGGCCTCACGGCTCGACGCGATCGTGTGCGACCTCTCGATGCCGCGGCGCAGCGGCCTCGAGACCATTCGGGAGCTGAAAGAGGTCGTGCCGGAAGTGCCGATCGTGGTGCTCACCGAGCAGAACGAGGCACAGCCGGCGGTGGCGGCGATGCAGCTGGGCGCCGCCGCCTGGGTGCGCAAGGGCGATGATCTGCTGGGGCCGCTGCAAGAGGCGGTCGAGAAGAGCCGCACCGAGACCGCGCGGCGGCAGCGCGACAAGCAGATCGAGCAGGCCTCGAGCGACACGTTGGATCACCTGCTCGACCACCTGCCCGACCCGATGCTGGTGCACCGCGAGGGGGTGGTGCTCAAGGTGAACCCGCCGCTGCTCAAGACCTTCGCGCTGCCTGACGCCGGCCGGCTGCTGGGCCGCTCGCTGTTCGAGCTCACCACGCCCGAGCAGGCCGAGCTGCTGCGAACGGCGATTCGCGACGGCTTGTCCGGCCAGCCGACCCCTCCGCTGATGATCCACGCCCGGCGCTTCGACGGCACCCTGCTCGAGCTCGAGGTGTCGACGCTGCCCATTCGCTATCACGGCCAGCCGGCCAGCCTGACCACGCTGAAAGATCTCACCGATCGGCTGCGCACCGAGGCCAAGCTGGTGATGACCGACCGGCTGATCTCGATGGGCGTGCTGGCGGCGAGCGTGGCGCACGAAATCAACAACCCGCTGGCGTACATGTTCACCAACCACGAGCAGCTCAGCGCCGAGCTGGGAGACAGCGCCTCACCGGTGGTGAAGGAGATGCTCGACGACCTGGTCGAGGGGCTGCAGCGCATTCGCACCATCGTGGCCGACTTGAAGGGCATGTCGCGAGACAGCGAGACGCAGGGGCCGGTCGACCTGAAGCGGGAGATCGAGGGGGCGGTGCGCATGGCGGCCCCGTCGCTGCGCACCCAGGCGAAGCTGTCGGCCGAGCTGCAGGCGGTTGCGCCGCTGGTCGGCCAGGGGCAGCGATTGGCGCAGGTGTTTCTGAATCTGTTTCTCAACGCCGCCCAGGCGATCGGAGATCGCCCCGGCGGCGGGCAGGTGAAGGTCACCTTGCGCGACGAGGGCAGCGTGGCAGTCGCCGAGGTGAGCGACGACGGGCCGGGCATGACGGCCGAGGTGCTGGCGCGGCTGTTTCAGCCGTTCTTCACCACCAAGCCGACCGGCGTCGGTACCGGGCTGGGGCTTCACATCAGCAAGAGCATCGTCGAGGCGCATGGGGGCAGCATTTCGGTGCAGAGCGCGGTCGGGGTGGGCACCACGTTCATCGTGCGGTTGCCGCGGTGAAGAGACCGGGAAGGGACTTACGGGGCTTCGACCGACCGGTTCCGGTCGTCGCATTCCGGGCGCGGGCGCGGGCGCGTGGCGTCAGCGACGCTTCGCGGCGACCGCTTCTTCGATGAGGCGCTCGACCTCTGACATCGGCAGGGCGGTCGAGTTGATGTGCAGGGCGTCGGCGGCGGGCTTGAGCGGGGCGGCTTCGCGCTCGCGGTCGTCTTTGTCGCGCTTGTTCTGCTCGGCTTGAACGTCAGAGAGGCTCTTGTCGACGCCCTTCTCGAACAGCTCTTCGAAGCGACGGCGGGCGCGAATGGTCGGGTCGGCGTCGAGGAAGATTTTGATTTCGGCGTCGGGGAAGACGACGGTGCCGATGTCGCGCCCTTCGAGAATGGCGCCGACCTTCGCGTTCAGCGCGAGGCGCCGCTGCAGCTCGAGCAGGCTCGCGCGCACCACCGGCCGGCTGGAGACCTGGCTGGCGGCCAGCGAGTTCTCGGGGCTGCGAATGGCGTCGCTCACGTCGCGGCCGTCGAGGAACACGTGGTTGTACTGCTCGACCATCTTGAAGCTGATGTGCAGCGTGCCGAGCAGCTTCTCGAGCGCGGCGTCGTCGTCGAGCGCGAGGCCCCGCTCTCGCGCCGCCAGCGCGACGCAGCGGTAGATGGCGCCGGTGTCGACCAACGAGAAGCCCAAGCGGCGGGCGAGGATCTTCGAGACCGTCGACTTGCCGGCACCGGCGGGCCCGTCGATCGCGACGATGAGCGGGCGGCGGGCGGTCATCTTCGGTCAGCCCTTCAAGATCTCGGTGAGCGCCTTCACCAGCCGCTCGTTCTGCGACTGCAGCCCGGCGCTGATGCGCAGCGCGTTCGGCCAGCCGCTGCCGGGCACCGGGCGAACGATCACGCCCTTGGGGAGCAGCTTCTCGTAGATCGGCTGGGCCGGGCCCTTGAAGTTGGCGAACACGAAGTTCGCATGGCTGTGGGGCACGTCGATGCCGAGCGCCCGCAGCTCTCTCTCGAGGTAGCGCAGCCCGCGGTGGGTGGTCTCGCGGGTGGTGCGCAGGTGCTCGACGTCGTCGAGCGCGGCGAGGCCCGCGGCCTGGGCGACCGAGGTGAGGTTGAACGGCATCTTGGTGCGGTTGAGGTAACCGACCAGCCTGGGGTTCATCACCCCGTAGCCCAGCCGAATGCCGGCGAGCCCGTAGATCTTCGAGTAGGTGCGCAGCACGAAGAGGTTCGGGTGCTTGCGAAAATAGTCGAGCCCGTTGGGGTACTCGGCCCAGTCGACGTACTCGAAGTATGCCTCGTCGAGCACCACGAAGGTCTCGGGGCCCACGTGCGCGAGAAACGCCTCGAGCTCTGCGCGCGAGAAGGCGGTGCCGGTCGGGTTGTCGGGGTTGGCGAGAAACACCAGGCGCACCTTGGGGGTGAGCGCCCTGGCCATCGCCGGCAGGTCGTAACGAAAGCCCGCCTGCATCGGCACCTCGACGAAGCGGCGCCCGTGCGACTGCAGCGCCACCTTGTACATCATGAAGCTGCCGGCGCTGAGCAGGGTCTCGTCGTCGGGCGTGGTGAAGGTGCGGATGATCAGCTCGATGATCTCGTTGCTGCCCGAGCCGACGAACACCTCGTTGGCCTCGACCCCCAGGTGCTGGGCCAGCCGCCGCACCAGGTAGTAGCTCGACCCGTCGGGGTAGAGGTGCACCTTGCGCGCGGCGACCTCCATCGCCTCGACCGCCAGCGGCGCGGGGCCCAGCGGGTTCTCGTTCGAGGCGAGCTTGATGACGTTGGTGATGTTGTACTCGCGCTCGGTCTCTTCGATCGGCTTGCCCGGCACGTAGGGCTTGAGCGACTCGACCCACTCGGGAACCAGCGGACGCATCGGCGGCCTCACTTGCCCACGAACACGCCGAGCGCGCGAAACTTCGCGTAGCGGTCGGCGATCAGCTTGTCGCCGTTCATCGTCGAGAGCGCGGCGAGGTGCTTGCGCAGGGTCTTGCCGAGCGCCTCGGCGGCCTTCGCCGGGTCGCGGTGGGCGCCGCCCGCGGGCTCGGGCACCAGCTCGTCGACCACGTTCATCTCGAGCAGATCTCTCGCGGTGAGCTTGAGCGCGTCGGCGGCCTTCTCGGCCATCGAAGCGTCACGGTAGAGAATCGACGAGCAGGCCTCGGGGCTGATCACCGAGTAGATCGAGTTCTCCATCATCAGCACGCGGTTGCCCACGCCGATCGCGAGCGCGCCGCCGCTGCCGCCCTCGCCGATGACGGTGGAGATCACCGGCACCGGCAGGCCGGCCATCACCTCGAGGTTCACCGCGATGGCCTCGGCCTGGCCGCGCTCTTCGGCGCCGATGCCGGGGTAGGCCCCCGGGGTGTCGACGAAGGTGAGAATCGGCCGCTCGAAGCGCGCGGCGAGCTCCATCAGGCGGCGGGCCTTGCGGTACCCTTCGGGGCGGGGCATGCCGAAGTTGCGGGCCATGTTCTCTTTGGTGCTGCGGCCCTTCTGGTGGCCCAGCACCATCACCGGCCGACCGTCGAAGCGGGCGAAGCCGCCGATGATCGACGGGTCTTCCGAATAGAGCCGGTCGCCCGAGAGCTCGGCGTAGTCGGTGAAGATGGCGTTGACGTAGTCGAGAAAGTACGGGCGCGCGGTGTGGCGGCTGAGCTGCACCACCTGCCAGCGGTTCAGGTCCGAGAAGATCTCCTGCTGCAGCTTCTTGGCTTTCTTCTCGAGCTTGCCGATCTCGTTGCTGAAGTCGACCGTGCCTGACGTCGACAGGCTCCGCAGCTCTTCGATCTTCTTCTCGAGCTCGAGCAGCGGACGTTCGAAGTCGAGCGCGTGGGTAAAGGAAAGGGCCATGTGGCCGCGTCGCTATACACGCCGGGCCCGCCGCTCGCCAGCACGCTAAAGCGCGCGCACCACGACTCGAGTGCGTAGCGGCTTACGCGCTCGCCACGCGAGGCCGACGGGGAGCCGTCTCGCGGTGGCCGAGGGCCTGGTGGCGGCGCTGCGAGGCAGCGGGCGACACGTGGTGGCCGCCGCTGCCTCGATCAGAGCGACGGTGCTTCAGGCCGCCTTGATCTTGCTGGTCGCCGACAGCGCGTACCACGCGGTGCGGAAGGCCTTCAGCTCGCGCAGGCCGGCGGGGTGCCGACCGAGCGCGGGCGCCACGGTGACCGGCAGGCCGATCTTCTTCTCGTCATTCTTGGCGTTGGCGAGCTCGTTATTGCGCCGCTCTTCGGTCACCGGGCAGGTGGTCTTGGGCAGCACCCGGTTCACCAGCACGCGCTCGACGGGCAGCTTCTTCGCCTTGAGGTACTCGACCAGGCGCTCGGCGGGCGGAGTGGCCATCTCTTCGCCGCGGGTCACCACCACGAAGCGGCACTCGGCCGGGTTCAGAATCGCCTCTTCGAACCGCTTGGTGTGCTTGAGCATCGCGGCGAGGTGATCGCACAGCGGGCCGAAGCCCTTGGCGCGGTACTTGAGCAGCACCGCGTGCACGGCGGTGAGCCAGGTCTTCAGCTGCTCGGGCAGCTCGAGAATGCGGAAGGTGTTACCCACCGGCGCAGGGTCGACCACGATGCGCTTGAACCGTTCTTGGGTCAGCGCGTCGGTGAGCAGGAACATGGCCGCCAGCTCGTCGATGCCGTGCGGCGCCAGCTCGATGAGGTTGCGGATCAGGTCGCGGTCGATTGCGAACTCCTGGCCCTTCACCTCGGGGCCGAAGGCCGATTCGGCCTTCTCCTTGATGGTGCGGCGCAGGTTGGCGTACCAGTTGGCGAAGTCGATCTCGCGCGCGTAGAGGCCCTTGGTGCCCTTCACCTGGGTCTCGGTGTCGGTGAGCCGGCTCTGCAGCACGTCAGAGAGCGAGTGCGAAGGGTCGGTCGAGATGAGCAGCACCGGCCCCTCTTTCTCGGTCAGCGTCACCGCGGCCGCGGCGGCGCACGAGCTCTTGCCGACTCCGCCCGAGCCCACGAAGAAGATGAAGCGGGTGGGCGGGAGCGGGGGCGCGGCGATGGGAGGCATCGACGGCGCGCGCACCAGTGCGGGGGGGCCCTCGGCGGCCGAGAACTGCAGCGCCTTGGTCTCTTTGCCGCTGCCGACCTCTTTGGCGAACTTCTTGATGTCGTCGAAGCCCCGAGGGCCCACGATGCGTCGCTGCACCAGCTCGACCTTCGGAGCTCATCGTCTGGTACTTGCGCACGTGGGGCGCCTGCAGCCCGCGGCGGTTGGCGACCTCGCGGCTGTCTTTGCCGTCTTCGATCTGGTCCGCGATGATCTCGACCACGGGGATGCCGCGCTCTTTGAGCTGGTTGAAGAGGTAGCGGGTCTGCGCCTCGGGCACCGGCTCGGCCAGCGCCACCAGGTGAAAGGCGAAGCGCGCCGGGTCGCGGAGCAGCGCGATCAGGCGGTCGGCCTTGGCGCCGAACTCGTCGAGCGCGTGCGGCGCGCGGGCCGCGGCGGCCTTGGTCGCCTTGCCGGGCTTCTCGCCCCGAACCAGGCCGACGAAGCGGCGCAGGCCGGTGGCGGCGTCGAGCAGGCGCAGCGAGTGGGCGGCGCCCAGGCCGTCGACCACGATGCGGTCGAACTCTTTCGACTCGATCAGGTCGAGCAGGTGGAACATCGACGCGGTCTCGCCGAAGTTGGTGGTCGAGGCGTCGAGCAGCTTCTGCACGTCGTCTTCGGCGAGGATCGCGCCCTTCACCGCCGAGGCCTTGAGCGCGGGGCGGTACTTCTCGTTCCACGCCTTGCCCAGGGCGACCTGGTCGAGCTCGGCGGCCCACAGCCCGCCGTTGCCCTTGCCGGTCTGCAGCTTGGTCGGCTTGTCGTTCAACTTCTTCTTGACGAGATCCGACAGTCCGCCGTTAGGTTCGACCGAAACCAGGAGGATCTTGTCCTTGCCGTGCTCCTCGCCCAGCTCCATCGCGAACGCAGTGGAGAGCGTGGTCTTGCCTGCTCCTCCCTTGCCTCCAAAGAAGTGCAGCACCTGTCCGCCGTCGCTCATCGTTCGTTCGCCTTCCACTGGGTAAGAATCGGGGCGCGGAATTTCCCAAAGTGACGTAAAAAAGTCAAGTTAGTCCGCGCCCTTTGCTTTGTGTGGCCAAAGGTGCGGTACCACGGCCTTTTCTCGAGAACTCATGATCAACCTTTTAGTCGCTGCGGTTCTTTCCGCCGCTCCTCCTGCCGCCAAACCCACTGATAAGGACGTTCTGCTCGACGCGCTGGTTTCAGAGCTGCAGCGAAATAAATCTGGGCTGAAGGGCGAGAAAGACGCCCCCCTCTATTACCTGTCGTACCGGGTGGCCGACGGAGAGAGCTGGTCGCAGGCGGCGAGCTTCGGTGCGCTCGAGGGCGTGAAGGTGGGGCCCGGGCGGCTGGCGGGCCGCTCGCGCACCCTCGACGTGAGCGTGCGCATGGGCAGCCGGCAACTCGACAACACCCACCGGGTGCGCGGGAGCAGCGGCTGGTTCGAGTTCGACTTCGGCGGCGGCGGTCGGCCGCTGCCGGTCGAAGACGACGAGGGTGCGCTCAAGGTGTCGATCTGGAAGGCGACCGACGACGCGTACCGCGAGGCGGCCAAGGCGATCTTGAAGGTGAAGGCCAACGTGGCGGTGAAGGCCGAAGAAGAAGACAAGGCCCCCGACTTCAGCGACGACAAGCCCAACACCCGCATCGAGCCGCGCGCCACCCCGCTCTCGGCGCAGATGGACCAGGCGAAGTGGCCCGAGGTGCTCAAGCGGCTGTCGGCGGCGTTCAAGACCCACCCCCAGATCTTGCGCTCGTCGGTCTCGCTGCAGGCCGCGTCGCTCACCTCGTACTTCGTCGACTCGGACGGCGCGAAGCTACGCGAGCCGCGCTTCTTCGCCCGGCTGGCGGTCTACGGCTCGGTGCGCGCCGACGACGGCATGGAGCTCGACTTCTTCGACGACGCCGAGGCCACCTCGCTCGAGGCGCTGCCCACTGAAGGAGAGTTCCAGAAGCGCGTCGACCGGGTGATCGAGCGGCTCGAAGCGCTGCGCAAGGCCCCGGCGATCGAGCCGTACGCCGGCCCGGCGATCATCACCCACCGGGCGGCGGGGGTGTTCTTTCACGAGATCTTCGGGCACCGCATCGAGGGCCACCGGCAGAAAGACGCCGACGAGGGCCACACCTTCACCAAGCGCGTGGGGCTGCCGGTGGTGCCCGACTTCATCTCGGTGACCGACGACCCGACCCGGCGCAGCTACGGCGACATACCGCTCAACGGCTTCTACCTCTTCGATGAAGAGGGCCAGGCGGCGCAGAAGGTCAACCTGGTCGAGAACGGCGTGCTGCGCGCGTTCTTGATGAGCCGCTCGCCCATCGCCGGGTTCGCGCACAGCAACGGCCACGGTCGCGCCATGCAGGGGCTCAGGCCCGTGTCGCGGCAGGGCAACCTGCTGGTCGACTCGAGCAGGCGCATGCCGTTCAAAGATCTGCGCGCCAGGCTGATCGACGAGGTGAAGGCGCGCGGCAAGCCCTACGGGCTGCTGTTCGAAGAGATCAGCGGCGGCTTCACCAACACCCGCACCGGCGGTCTGCCCCAGGCGTTCAAGGTGATACCCCAGGTGGTGTACCGGGTTTACCCCGACGGCCGCCCCGACGAGTTGGTGCGCGGGGTCGACCTGGTCGGCACCCCGCTCGCCTCGTTCGAGCGCATCATCGCCACCGGCGACGACTTTCGGGTGTTCAACGGCTTCTGCGGCGCCGAGTCGGGCTGGGTGCCGGTGTCGGCGGTGGCTCCGTCGATCTTGATCAGCGACATCGAGGTCGAGCGCAAGGCGAAGGGGCACGAGCGCGCGCCGCTCTTGCCGCCGCCCCCCCTGCTCACCGATGGCCCGGGGAAAGAGGTGGGCCCATGATCACCGCTGCCCTCTCGCTGCTGCTCGCCGCGGCGGCCGCCAAACCAGCGGCTCCGGTGACCCAGAAGTTCGACGACGTACTGCTGCAGGTGCTGGCCGACGAAGTGGCGCGCGCCATGACCTTGAAGATGCCGCCCCAGGGCGACAAGAAGCAGGAGCCCGACCGCCCCTACTACGCGCGGGCGTACCTCAACACCGACGCGTCTTTCTCGGTGTGGGCCAACTTCGGAGCGCAGTACGCGCCCTCGAGCGGCCAGCAGGTGAAGCTCGGCACCTCGGTGCGGGTCGGCTCTCCCGACTTCGACAACACCAACTTCCAGGCCGGGGGCGGGTTCAGCTTCGGCGGCAACGAGGGGCGCTTCTCGACCCCGGCCGAGCTCGATCTCGACGCGATTCGCCGGGCGCTGTGGCTGCAGTTCGACGGCGACTACAAGAAGGCGGTCGAGGCGATCGCGCGCAAGCGCGCCTTCCTCGAGACCACCCAGGTGAAAGAGCGCCTGCCCGACTTCGGGCCGGCCACGCCCGAGAAGGTGATGCTCGACGTACAGCCGCCGCCCAAGATCGACCTCGAGAAGTGGGGCGGCATCGTCAAGCGCGCCTCGGCGGCGTGCCGCGCCTTCTCGTCGGCGCACTCGTGCGTGGCGGGCATCAGCGGCAAGCACGGCTGCCAGCGGCTGGTGGCCTCGGACGGGGCGGCGCACCGCTTCTGCGAGACGCGCATCGAGGTCTACGCGCAGGCCAACGGGCAGGCGGCCGACGGCATGCCGGTGGGCGCCGACTGGAAGCAGTACTACCGCGCCGAAGCCGACCTGCCGACCGAGGCCGAGCTCACCGCGCACGTGAAAGAGATGGGCGAGCTGCTCGAGAAGAAGCTCAAGGCCCCCACCCCGGTGGAAGATTACGCCGGCCCGGTGCTGTTCACGGCCGAGGCGGCGCCGGCGTTCTTCTTGAGCGCGCTGGCCAACCCGCTCTCGCAGCCGCGCGAGGCGCTCGGCGCTTCGGAGCAGGGGCGGATGATCGAGCGGCTGGGCAAGCACATCGCGGTGTCGCAGCTGAGCGCGACCGATGACCCGACCCAGCCGACCTGGACCTCGCCGGCCGGCAAGGTGCTCCCGCTGTTCGGGTACTTCCCCGTCGACGACGACGGGGTGAAGCCGCAGCCCATCACCCTGGTGAAAGACGGGGTGCTGCAGACCTATTACATGAGCCGCCTGCCGACGAAGCGGGTGGTGAAGACCAACGGCCACGCGCGCAACGAGCAGGGCTCGACCGGCTCGCTGTTCGTCACCACCAAAGAGCCCCACCCGCTCGCCGAGCTGAAGAAGAAGCTGGTCGAGCTCGCGAAGGAAGAAGACCTCGACTACGGGCTGATGGTCGGCCGGCTGCCCCAGTCGTGGGAGTCGCGGCCCGACACTGCGCTCAAGCTCCCCAACAACCCGCTGCTGGTGTGGCGGGTCTACGCCGACGGGCGTGAAGAGCTGGTGCGCGGCGCGGCCTTTCGCCCCGCCACCTTCCGGGTGCTGAAGGACATCGTGATGATGGGCGATGACCCCACCCTGCTCAACGGCGAGCAGTTCGGGCAGCAGGTGTCGGCGGTGGCCCCGTCGACGCTGGTGCGGCTGCTCGAGCTGAACAAGCCGCGCGACGACTACGGCAAACCGCCCGTGCTTCCGCGGCCTGCGCTGCGCTGAGGGCACGCGCCGATCCACCGCCGCGGGGGGCCGTGTCTCTTTCTCGACATGGCGACACACCTCTGCTCGGTGTGTGGGACACCCACGCACGAGACCCGGCAGTCGATTCGTTACGACTCTGGGAGCGGCCCGGTCATCTTGCACGAGGTGCCGGTGCACCACTGCCCGTGGTGCGGCGACCACGAGATCACCCTGTCGCGGGCGCCCGCGCTGCGCACCGAGGTGGCGATGTGCATCGCGCGCAAGACCGATCGGCTCGATCCGCGCGAGGTGCGGTTCCTGCGCGAGTTCGTGGGCCTCAGCCGGGTCGAGCTGGCCGACACGGTCGGCGCCACCGAAGCGCTGGCCGGCGCCTGGGAGAGCCTCGACGCGCCGCAGCTGATGGGGGTGCAGCAAGAGCGGCTCTTGCGGGTGCTGGTGATCACCGGCAAGAGGCCCGGTCAGGCCTGACGTCGTTTGCTGGTGTGAGGTCGTCGCCCCGCGAATATGCTCGCCGCGCGCGTGCCTTCAGATCTGCCCGAGAAGCTCGGTCGTTATGAGGTGCTCACCCGGCTCGCCACCGGGGGCATGGCCGAGCTGTTTCTGGCCTACTTCACCGGGCCCGGCGGCTTCCGGAAGTTCGTCGCCCTGAAGCGCATCTTGCCGGCCTACCGGCAGGAAGATGAGTTCGTGGCGATGTTCCTCGACGAGGCGCGCATCTCGGCGGCGCTCTCGCACGCGAACATCGCCCAGGTGTTCGAGCTGTCCGAGGCGAACACCGACTTCTTCATCGCCATGGAGTTCATCGAGGGCCAAGACCTCGGGCGCATCAACCGCGCGGCCCGCAAGCTGGGAGGCGTGCTGCCGGTGCCGTTCGCCGCGGCGGTCATGCGCGACGTGTGCGCCGCGCTGCACTACGCGCACAGCTTCACCAGCCCGGCGGGGCGCCCCCTGCCGGTAGTGCACCGCGACCTCTCGCTGCGCAACGTGATGCTGACGTACGCCGGCCACACCAAGGTGATCGACTTCGGCATCGCCAAAGCGAAGGGCAGCCTCGCCAGCACGCAGGGCGGCCAGGTGAAGGGCAGCGCCGGCTACATGAGCCCCGAGCAGGTGCGCGGCGAAGACCTCGATGGCTCGAGCGATCTGTTCGCGGCCGGCGCGGTGCTCTACGAGCTGCTCACCGGGGTGCGGGTGTTCACCGGGCAAGACCCCACCGCCGCCATGTACAAGGTGCTGCACGAGGCGCCTCCCCCACCGCGGGCGTTGAACCCCGAGGTGCCCGAGGCGCTCAGCGCGCTCACCATGAAGGCGCTCGAGAAAGAGCGCGGCAAGCGCTTCGCCACCGGCCGCGAGATGGCCAAGGCCATCGAGAGCGCCCTGCCGTTGATGGACGAGGAGCAGCGCGCAGTGTGGATGGAGGCGACCTTCGCCGATTCGATCGCGCGCATTCGGGCGATGTTGAGCGTCGCCGAAGAGCAAGACGAGGCGCGCATTCGCTCGGCGGCCGAGGCGCTGCGCGAGGGGGCCGATCAGCCCTCGCCCGGGTCGGCGTCGCACGTGAGCCTGGCGGCGATCGCTTCGCCGACCCGCACGGTGGCCCCGCCGGCGCAGGTCGACGCGGGCAAGGCCGCCGCCGCTGCGCCTCGCACCGCCACCATTCTGGTGGTCGACGACTCGCGGGTCGGGCGCATGGCGGTCGAGGGCGTGCTCAAGGCCGAGGGGCACCGCGTGCTCGACGCCGAGTCGGGGGCCGAGGCGCTCGAGGTGCTCGAGCAGATGCGGCCCGACCTGCTGGTGCTCGACGTGCGCATGCCGGGCATGGACGGGTTCCAGCTCTGCTCGCAGATTCGGGCGCGCCCCGAGCTGAGGAAGATTCCCATCATCTTCGTGTCGGCGGCGTGCTCGATCGAAGAGCGCTCGAAGGGGCTGCAGGCCGGCGCAGACGACTTCTTGAGAAAGCCGTTCGAGCCGGCCGAGCTGGTCGATCGCGTGCGGCTGTATCTGCACCGGGCCCTGAGCCTGAAGGGTTGAGCGGGGTCGGCAGGGCCGCGCTACTGCGCGACGAGGTGCACGCGGCGCACGAGGCCGCACCAGCCCACCCCCGCCGGGTTCTGGGCGAGATCGCCGGTCACGTGCAGCTCGACCGACCACTGCGGCTGGCCCTTCGGGTCGGGCAGCGCGAAGGTGTCGCTGGTCTTGCCGCTGACGATGCGGTCGGCGAGGTCGGTGCGCACGTGCGCCCCGGTCGCGGGGTTGAACCCGAACACCAGAATGTCGGGCTTGAAGGGCGTCTGGTGATCGACGCTGCCGCTCCACTGCACGGTGACCAGGTCGCCGGTCGAGGCCTGGGTGCCTTCTGCCGGGGCGGTGATGAGCACCTCGGGCGGGCAGGCGACGGTCAGCGTCGACGAGCCGCCGTCGAGCTCGGCGTGCACGGTGAGCGGCTCACCGGGCTTGATGCTCGAGAGGTTCGCCTTCGCGAAGTCGTAGCCCAGGAAGAGGCCGAACGCCGTCTGCTGCGGAACTTCGACGCCGTTGAGGGTCAGCTTCGCCGGCACCGCGTCACCGTGCTCGCCCTGGCTGACGAACACCGTGCCCGAGACCGCGCCTTCGGGCACGCTGCCGTTCGCGATGGGCGACTGCACCAGGCGCAGACCCAGGCTCGCGTTGATGTACAAGCCTTTTGCTTCGTCGGCCGGGCGACCGCCTCCGGTGCCGCCCGCCTGGCCTCCTCCTCCTGCTCCTGCTGCTCCGCCGCCTGCTGCTGCTGCGGAGCCTCCTGTTCCTCCCGCTCCTGCAGAGCCTCCGTCGGGGAGCGGGGTGACGGGGGGAGCGCCGCACGAGAGAGAGAGCGCGACGACGATGAGCGCGAACGAGAGGGGGCGATGGGTCATGGTGCGCGGTTCGTTGCGACGTGCGCGTGAGGCGATCCACCTCGAGTCAGGTCGCGATCAACCGCGCGGTGGCACTCGAGAGCGCTGCGCAGCCGGCTGCTCAGCGACGGTGCTCCTTGAAACCCTCGCGCGACACCCGAAGGCTCGGGAGATCGGGCTTCGGGTCTTCGGGCTTCGACCTACCGGCTCCGCGCTTCGGGCGCGGGCGCAGGCGCGGGCATGTTACGGGAGAGGCAGGCCGGCGGTCTTGAGCGCTCGCAGGAGTGCTGGCCCGTCGATGATCGACTTCACCAGGTAGGCGTCGGCTCCGGCAGAGAGGCCCGCCTGGCGCGACGCGTCGTCTTCGAGGGCCGAGAGCACCAGAATGGGCACTCTTCGCTGCGGGTTCTGGGCGCGGAGCTGCCGCATCAGCGTGGTGCCGTCGACTCCGGGCATCTGGAGATCCGAGATCACCGCGTCGGGCTGGTGCTGGTCGAAGGCCTTCAGCGCTTCGGCGCCGTCGGAGGCTTCGAAGGTGGTCACTCCGACTTCGTTGAGCGCTTCGCGCACGATGCCGCGAATGACGCGGCTGTCGTCGACGATCAGCACCTTCAGCGGCACCTTGGGCTGCTGGGCCGGGGCCTGGCCCGTTGGTGCTTTCGCGCGCGCGGCGGCCACCGCGAGGCGGCGGGCGATCAGCTCTTTCACCTTCGCGTCGAGCTCGTCGGGGCGCACCGGCTTGGTGAGCAGGCCGTGCGCTCGGGCGGCCAGCGAGGCCAGCACCGGCGCCGCGGCGTCGCCCTTCGCCACCAGCAGCACCGGCACGTGCTGGCGGTGAGCGTTCTCGAGCGCGTGCCTGGCGCGCTCGGGGCCGCGGTCGTTCGACGGCACGTCGACCACCACCACTTCGCAGTCGGGCAGCCGCTCGATCGCGTCGTCGAGCGAGGTGCGGCGCACCGCGAAGGCCGCCTCTTCGAGCGAGCGCACCAGCACCTTGGCGCTGACCGCTTCGTCGCTCGCCACCACCACCCTGCCCGGCCCGGTGCGCGCCACCGACGGTGAAGGAGCAGGCGCCGGCAGCTCGGGCGCGGCCGGCTTCGCGTCGGGCGGGTGCTCGAGCGCGGCTTCGATGGCGCGCAGCACCGACTCGAGCAGATCGCACAGCGGCTTGCCGACCTTCGCCTCGCCATCGAGCCCCAGCACCGCCACCCCTTCGCCCAGGCGGCAGAGCTGCGAGAGCCCCATCAGCCCCACCACCCCCGCGGTGCCGGTGATCTTGTGAATCAGCTCGCGCACGGTTTTCAGGTGCTCGGGGCTGCCGGTCTGGCGGGCGCGCTCGAGCGCCTCGAGCGCAGGCGCGAGCCTCGGCAACGTCTCTTCTCGCAGCGCCGCGAAGAGCTCGTTCGCAGGCATCGGCTCAGGCGTAGCGCTGGCGCATCAGGAAGACGATCGCGTCGCGGGCCGAGGCGTCGGTGTAGCCGTACTTCTTCGCCATCGCGTCGAGCGTGGTGCGCACCAACGACTGCTCTTTCGCCGACAGGGTGCCCTTCTCGTCGGAGAAGTACTTGAGAATGTTCTCGACGTTCTTGCGCAGGGTGCGCTTGCGCTCTTCGTAGAAGTGGTCGCGCAGCCGGCGGTACAGGTCGGGGAAGATGCGCGAGTAGTCGAGCTGCGCGTCGGGGTTGTCGATCTTGTGCGCGCCGATCGAGGCGATCAGCCCGCGGCGAAACTCGTTGGCGTCTTCGCCCTTGGGCATCACGTAGCCCTCGAACTCGCCCATGCGCGTCTCGTCGGCCTTCTCCATCGCGCCGGTGTGGCGGTTCTGCACCCGCTCGCCCTTCACCCAGCTCGAGACCGTCTGCACGTAGCGCTCGAAGAGCTCTTGGTACTGCTGCTCGGACACCAGCCCCATCGAGTCGCGCACCTCTTGATCGACCACGTCGAGCCAGTCGTTCTCGACCAGGGTCACGAACTCTTCGTGGTCATGGTACCCGTCGACCACCTCTTGCTGGAGGAACTCGTAGACGCTCTTGTCTTTGCAGAGCGCCACCAGCTCTTTGAGCACCGCCAGGGGGTGCAGCCCGTCGTGATCGGGGCTCTGCGCGGCGTTCGCGAGCGCGGTCTTGATCTCGCGCGCCGAGGCGCCGCTGCGCCCCTCGTAGTTGGGGTACGCGTCAGACTCTTCGTAGAGCGCCGAGAGGTGCTTCTTGAGCTCCTTGGCCTGCTGCTGCGCCAGCCGCTCGGGGGCGCTGCCGTCTTGATAGAGCCTGAGCTTCTCGAGCGGGCTGAGTCGCTCGATCAGGGTGCGCACCTCTTGGGGGTACCGGTCGGGAATCGGCTTCTTCAGGCGCGTGAGGGTGGCCCACATCGCCGCGACCCGGGTGGCGTGCGGCGCCACGTGCCGGCCCACGGTGATGGGGTTCACCTGCGCGTCGTAGATCTCCTGCTCGATCTTCCACCTTCGTACGTAGGGCACCCGCACCAGCTCGATGCGCCCCTTGAACGAGGCGAAGTCGGGCAGCTCTTTGAACGCGTTCAGGTGCTTCTCGTTGGCCGAGGCGATCAGCACCTCGTCGAGCTGCAGCATGAAGTGCTCGAGCGGCACCTCGCCGGTCTCGCTGGCGCCCAGCAGGTACTTGAACGCCTCGAGCGGGCGCTTGAGCAGATCGCTGTACTCGATGAGGCCGCGGTTCGCGCTCACCAGCGCGCCGTGCGGCTCGAAGAGGATCACGTTCTGCAGCGCCGGAGGCATGTTCGCCTGGCTGCGATCGGCGGTGACCTGGTGGTACGCCGCGTCGACCGACATCTGCGGCTCGACCGCGCAGGTCGCCACCTGGTAGCGCCGCGACACGTAGAAGCGCTCGACCTGCACGTGGCGCAGCACCTTGAGGTAGTCGCCCTCGTACGAGGCGAGCAGCGCGTCGAAGATGCGGCGGCTCTTCGCCGACAGCTCGCCCTCGAGCACGTACGAGGGGATCACCAGCTCGCCCTTGCCGGCCATCGCCTCTTCGATCAGCTTCTTGCGCTCGGGCTTGGGCACCAGGAACAGCGGGTGCTCGCGCAGCGGGTTGCTCATGCGCACGTCGATGCTCTCGGCCTCGAGGTGCGCGAAGCTCTGCAGGCCGCCGGTCGCCTTGCCGCCGGTCTCTCCGAAGCCGATGTTGCCCTTCACCAGCTTCTCGCTGGGGAAGATCCAGTTGAACGTGTAGAGCGCGCCCTCGGGGGTCTGCGAGTACAGCTCCATGCCCCGCTTCAGGCACTCGACGATGGTCGACTTGGCGCTGCCGTTGGGCCCGTGCAGCAGGATCAGCTTGTTGATGCGGCCGGCCCGCACGAAGTTGCCCAGCAGCCGGTAGATGGCGTTCTGCACCTCTTCCTGCCCCGCCACCCGCACCTCGCCGGGGCCCGGCGAGTCGAAGATCTTGAAGCGGCGAATCTTGCCGGTGGGGTGCGGCACCTGGTCGGTGCCGAAGTGATCGATCGCGTCTTTGAGGTACTGCGCCGCGTTGCGCGCCTGGTTTCTGGGCGACTGCGCGAACAGCGCCACGTACTCTTCGAACGAGAGGATCGTGCGGTTCTTGGTGAAGTCGCTGGAGACCTCGGCGCCCACCGACTGCAGAAATTTTCGCGCGTCCATTTGAGCCTTCAGACGGTACTACGACTCGCGACCGGTCGAGCCTTTTGAGGCCCTTGCGTTACGCCTTCGCCGCGAGGGCGGTGAGCGCCTGCCGCATGTCGTCAGGAAGCGCAGACTCGACGACCACCCCACCCCACTCGAGCCGGGCGGCGTGCAGGGGCGTGCGGCCGATGAGCGGGCTCTGCTCGCCGTGCTGGTACTGGTGATCGAACAGCAGGGGGTGCCCGGCGTGCGAGAGGTGCACGCGAATCTGGTGGCTGCGCCCGGTCAGCGGCTCGGCCTCGACCAGGGTGGCCCGCTCGAAGCGCTCGAGTGGGCGCACCACGGTGCGAGCCTCTTTGCCCTGCGCCGAGACCTTCATGCGGCCCTTGCGCGCCGGGCCGATGGGCCAGTCGAGCAGCCGCTCGCGCTCGAGCTGCCCCTCGACCAGCGCCAGGTAACGCTTCTTCACTTCGCCGTGCTCGAACGCCATCGACCAGGCGCGGTGCGCGTCGGGGTTCAGGGCGAACACCAGCACCCCGCTGGTGTCGCGATCGAGCCGGTGCACCACCCACAGCTTCTGGGCCCGCTCGGCCTCGTAGAGCGCCCGCAGGTTGGGGCCCTCGCCCCGGCCGGGGATCACGGCGATGCCCGGTGGCTTGTCGACCACCAGCACACCGCCCTGTTCGAGCAGCACCTTCACTCGAGCTGCGCTGCCGGCACCACCGACACCCGGCCGTAGCCCTCGACCTGGGGCTTGAGCTGCTCGGCGTTGCCGACCAGCACGATCACCTGGTCATCGTCGGGCAGGTGCCTCGCCGCTGCCTCGGCGGCGACCTTGACGGTCACCGCCGCGATGCGCTCGCGGTACTGGTCGACCCAGTCGGCGGGCAGCCCGTACAGCGCCATGTCGGCCAGCGCCGCGGCGATCGACTCGTTGGTCTCGAGCCGCGCCGGGTACAGCCCCGAGATGTAGCGCTGGGCGCTGCTGAGCTCGTCGGGCTTCGGCCCCTTCGCCCGCATCTTCTTCACCTCGGCCAGCGCCACGTCGATCAGCTCGGGCACCGTCTCGGTCTTGGTGAACGACGACACCGCGAAGGTGCCGGCGTGCGCCAGCTGATCGAAGTGGCTGCCGGCGCCGTAGGTGAGGCCGCGCTTGACCCGAATCTCTTGCATCAGGCGCGAGGTGAAGCTGCCGCCGAGCACCGAGTTCATCACCATCAGCGCCGAATGATCGGGGTGGCCGCGGTAGACGCCCTTGGCGGCGATGCGCACCTGGGCCTGGGTCTGCTCGGGCTTGTCGACGATCACCACGTCGCCGCTACGGGCCAGCTCGGACCACACCGGCACCGCGAGCTGGCCGCTGTTCTCGCCCGACCAGTCGCCCAGCACGCGCTCGATGGCGGCCAGCGCCCGCTTGCCGTCGACATCTCCGACCACGAACAGGTGCGCGCCCTGGGGCACCAGCCGCTCGCGGTGAAAGCGCACCAGATCGTTTCGTGTCATCGCCTCGACGTGGGCCTTGCTGCCGATGGTCTCGTGGCCGTAGGGGTGCTGGCCGAAGACCGCCGCGACCAGCGCGCGATCAGCGAGGTCATCGGGGTCATCGAGGGCGTTGGCCAGCTGCGCGAGCGTGCGGCGCCTGGCGAGCGCGACCTCGTGCTCGGGAAAGTCGGGCCGCCGCAGCACGCGCGCCAGCGTGTCGAGCATGGCATCGAAGTGCGCCACCGGGGTGTTGAGGCTCAGGCCGAAGCTGTCTTCACCGGCCCAGGCGCCGAGCGACGCGCCGACGTAGTCGACCGACTCGGCCAGCTCTTCGGCGCCCTGCCCGCCCGCACCGCGGCGCAGCAGGCGCGCGGTGAGCTCGGCGAGCCCCAGCCGGTCGGCCGGGTCGAACACGCTGCCGGCGCGGGTGATGTAGCGCACGGCGACCAGCGGCAGCGGCCCCCGCTCGACGATGGTCACGGTGAGCCCGTTGGGCAGCACGGTGACGGTGCGATCGGGCAGCCTCAGCGGGCGCAGCTGCAGGGCGGCCGTCTTCTTCTTGGTCTTGGCGGCGGTCTTCACGCTGCGGCCTCGGCGGTGGGCACCAGGGTGACTACCGAGCGGCGGGCGGGCTTCAGGTACTTCGCGGCGATCTGCTTCACCTGGTCGGAGGTGATGGTCTCGTAGCGGCTGGCGAGCGCCAGGCCCTCGCGCCAGCTGCCCAGCAGCTGCTCGTAGTGGCCGAGCGCGTGGGCGCGGCCGTTGTTGGTGCCCAGCTCGCGCAAGAGCTGCGCGGCGAGGTTGTTCTTTGCCTTCTGCAGCTCGCGCTCGCTGACGCCCTCGAGCATCACCCGCTCGAGCTCGGCGTAGAGCGCGTCTTCGGCGGCGCGCGCGTCGGCGCCGGGCTTGAGCTCCATGGCGGCCACGAACGCGCCGGGGTCTTTGCGCCAGCTCCAGTCGATCGAGACCGACACGCAGGCCTCTTTCTCGAACACCAGCGACTTCACCAGCCGCGACGACTGGCCGACCGAGAGCACGTACTGCAGCACGTCGAGCACCAGGGTCTCGTGCTCGCGCGCGGCCGGGCCGCGCCAGGCGATCATCAGGGTGGGCGCCTGCGCGGGGTGCCGCACCTCGGCGCGGCGCTCGCCCTTCTGCTCGGGCTCGGCGTCGAGCACCGCAGGCGGGGCCTTGGGGCCCGGCTTGATGGCGCCGTAGTACTTCTTCACCAGCTTGAGCGCGTCTTTCGGGTCGAAGTCGCCCGAGATGTAGAGGGTGGCGTTGTTGGGCGCGTAGTAGGTGCGGAAGTAGTCGAGGCAGTCTTCTCGGGTGATGGCCTCGATGTCTTTCATCCACCCAATCACGGGCCAGCGGTAGGGGTGCGCCTTCCACACCAGGGTGCCGAGCTCTTCGTCGAGCATGCCGGCGATCTCGTTGTCGACGCGCAGGCGGCGCTCTTCGATCACCACCTCGCGCTCGCTCTTGAGCATCTTGGGGGTGACCTGCAGCGAGCGCATGCGGTCGCTCTCGAGATCGATCACCGTCTCGAGCGCCTCGGACATGAAGTCTTCGTAATAGACCGTCATGTCGTTCGACGTGTACGCGTTGCTCGAGCCGCCGTTGCTCTCGAGCGTGCGGTCGAACGCGCCGGGGCCGTACTTCTTCGCGCCGTTGAACATCATGTGCTCGAAGAGGTGGCTGATGCCGGTGATGCCGGGGCGCTCGTTGCGCGAGCCGACATCGAAGAACGTGTAGAAGCTGACGGTCGGCACCGCGCTCGACGGCAAGAGGCGCACTTTGAGGCCGTTGGGCAGCTTCGCCTCGACCACCGAGTCCGCCAGGGGCTTGAGCTCTTTGGGGATCATTTCACTTCCTGTGTATGGCCGTGGAAGAAGGTCAGCACCTTCGACCAGACCTCTTCTGCTGCTCGTTCTCCCACCACCAGATCCATGTGACCGTACTCGGCCTTCGCGCCGTGGGCTTGGGAAACCATCAGCCATTCTTTAGGGCCGCCCAGCGCGCGGTACCCGTCTTTCACCGCCGGCGCCGGAGCCACCCGATCGAGCCGCCCCGCCACCACCAGCACCGGCGTGGTGACGCGCGCCATGTCTCTTCGAAAGTCGAGCTTGCCGTCGGCGCTCTCGAAGTGGCCGGCGCCCAGCCGGCTGAGCTGCCGGGCGACTCCGCCGGCGATGTCGGCGGTGCCGTACGCCATCAGCCGGGCGAACACCTCGGGTCTGGTGTTCTCGGGGTTGTAGAAGAGCCGCGCGACCAGGCCGTCGTCGATGGCGCCCTCGAAGGGGGCGGCGAGGTAGGCGCCCGAGCCCGAGGGTATCGAGAAGTTGCCGGGCAGAAAGACCACCGCCGGCCCCGAGAGCGTGCCGGTGGCCAGGTTGGTCGGGCTGCCCAGCGTGGCCACCGCGCCCAGGCCCTGGCCGCCCTCGGCGAGGTAGGCGTAGACGATCATGCCTCCCATCGAGTGGCCGACGTAGTCGATCTGCTCGGCGCCGCTGACGCGCTGCACCTCGTGAATCGCGGCGGGCAGGTCGTGCTGCCAGAAGTCGTCGAAGGTGGCGTCGACGGGGTGGGTGCTGGTGCCGGTGCCGCGCAGCGACATCGTCCACGCCTCGCGGCCGTGCTCGGAGAGCCAGCGCGCGAGGCTGTGGTGCTCGTCGAGATCCATGTTGCGGTCGTTGGCCGAGATGCCGTGGCACAGCAGCACCGGCCGGCCGGCGGGCTCGCCCCTGGCGCGGTAGCGCACCATCGAGAGCTCGAGCCCGTCGTCGGTCATGGGCCGGTGGCGCTCGGCGAAGTCGGGCAGCGGCACCTCTCTCACGCACCCGGCGAGCGCGAGCAGCAGCAGCGCGAGGTGTTTCACCGCACGCCCTCGAGAAACTTTCGCGCCGGCTCGAAGACCTCGTCTGCTGCGCCGGCGCCGAGCAGCAGGCTCAGGTGGCTGTAGTCTTCGCTGGCGAGCTCGAAGCGGCTGAAGGTGCGCAGGTGCACGTCGGCCTTCTGGGCGATCTCTTTGAGCGGCACGCACTGCTCAGGGCTGGCGTAGCCGTCGAGCAGCCCGTCGAAGAGCAGCGTCTCGCGGTCGTACTGCTGCAGTCGGCCCAGCACGGTCGAGTCGTCTTCGAGCACCAGGTTGCCGGTGTACAGCCACTTGAGCAGGTCTGCCGAGAGCGCCGGCCCGAGCGTGCCGAAGGCGTGCGCGCGCAGCGCCTCGACGCGGCCAGGTCGAAAGCGGCCGCCCCAGATGAACAGCAGGTCGAGCGCGCGGTGCAGCTCGGGGTCGTGGGTGAGCGCGAGAAAGTCGCCGCCCTGGCGCAGCACGGTGCGCGCCACGTCAGAGGGCACCTCGGGCAGCGCGGGGGTGGCGATGGCCACCACCTTGCGCACCCGCCCCTTGAGCTCTCTGGCGGTGGCGGCGAGCGCCAGGGTGCCGGCGTAGCCGTGCGCGACCAGGTCGAACGGCTCGCCGATCACCTTCGCCACCGCGGGCAGGTCTGAGGCCACCATCTGGGCGAGGCCGTAGCGGTTGCCGTCTTGGCGGGCGGCGCCCTGCCCGCGCAGCTCGACCACGTAGACGGTGTGGCCGTGCGCGACCAGGTGCGAGGCGAGGCCTTCTCCCTGCAGATCGAACACCGCGCGGGTGAGCCCCAGGTCGGGCACCAGCAGCACCGCCGGGCCGCCCGGCTCACCGTAGCGGTAGAGCGCCACCGCGATGCCGTCGCTGGTGATGACCCGGCGGTGCGAGGGCGCGGCCGCGGCGAGCGTCAGGCACAGCAGCGCAATCATTCGGAGCGCTCAGCTGAGTCGAGCTTGAGCCAAGGTCGAGGAGCGAGCGAGGACCGACCGGAGTGGCCGCAGTATGTCCATGAGGACGGACCGGAGGTCGCGACGAAGAGATTGGCCAAGATCGGCTCAGCGGCTCACAGCTCGACGAAGCCGGCCTTGAGCGCCATCACCACCGCCTCGACGTGCGAGTTGACGCCCATCTTGCGGTAGATGTGGCTCAGGTGGGTGCGCACGGTGCGGCGCTCGAGGGTCATCACGTGCCCGACCTCGGCGTTCGAGAGGCCCTTGGCCACGTAGCGGAGCACGTCCATCTCCAACGGGGTGAGGGCCCAGGGGTTCTCGGGGGTCTGGGGCTTCGCCTTGAGCGACTCGAAGTAGTTCCAGAAGCGCTTGGCGATGATCGCCTCGAGCACCGTGCCGCCCTCCATCACCTCTCTGATGCCCGAGCGGATCTTCTCGGGCCCCACCCGCTTGACCAGGTAGCCCGAGGCGCCGGCCACGATCGCCTCGTAGACCTTGGTCTCGTCGTCGAACGAGGTGAGGATCAGCACCTCGACGTCGTTGGCCTTGCGCTTCACCCGCCGCGTCACCTCGATGCCGTCGATGCCGGGCAGCTCGAGGTCGAGCAGCACCAGCTGGGGGCGGAGCTTCACGATCTCGTCGACCGCGGCCTCGCCCTCTTGCGCGCTGCCCACCACCTCGAGCTCGGGGAAGGTCGAGAGCACCTTGAGCAGGTTCTTGAGCAGCGCAGGCTGATCTTCCACCACATAGACGCGGGTGCGGTCGGTCATCATTTGCCCTTGAAGATGGGGACCAGCTTGAACACCTTGTTCGGCTCGATGTGAGCGGTCGACACGTATTCTTCTTTGGTGCGCACGTCGATCACTACGACTTTGCGTGTACCCGCGGCGATCAACACTTTGGGCGAGTTGCCGCAGACCGTGTCGCCGTCGATCACCGTCACCACCGGCCGCTCGGAGCTCACCGAGAGAAAGCCCACCTGCGCGCCGCGCTTGGGCCCGGAATAGCAGTCGTCGACGATCGGGCCCCTGGGCCCCGGCGGGTCGACCTTGGCCGAGGTGGGCGGCGGAGCCGTCTTCTTCGGCGGCGGCGGCCGCTGCCGCTCACCGGGCGGCTCGTACGGCTGCACCGCCATGCCCGACGACCAGCGCCAGGTACCGAGCGCGAGAAACGCCAGCGCGGCGAAGGCGCTGCCCGCGACGATCGGCACCCAGCGCTGACGGGCGCGGGCGGCGCGCTGCACCGCCCGCTCTTCGGTGTTGAGCCGGGGCAGCGGGTTCTCGGCCGACGCCGGCGCGGTGTCGAGCGGGGTGTGCACCTTGGGCACGTCGTGGTCGGTGGGCACCGGCTCTCTGCGGCCGGGGAACACCCGGGGCAGCGCGTCTTCGGTCGAGAGCCGCGCCGCGTTGGGCTGGGTGTGGTCGGGCGTGCTGCCCACGCCGTCGAAGTCTTCGATGCGCTTCACGCGCTTGAGCACGTCGGGGTTGATCGACTCTTTGGGGCCCGAGCGCGCGGTCTGGGGCATCGGCCCGGCGGGCGCGTGCCAGTCGGGCGCAGGCGGGCCCGCCGCTTCGTTGGGGCCGGTGATCTCTTCGCGCTGCAGGTCGGTCATCTCGCCGAGCTGGCTCGAGAACGAGGCGCGCGGGGTGAGCACCACCGAGTGCTCGTCGGGCGCCTCGATGTCGGCGCCCTCGACGCTGGCGAGGGTGAAGGCGCCCTCGAAGGGCACCTCGCGCGAGGGCTCGAACTGCAGATCTTTGGGGAAGAGCTGATCGACGAAGCGCTTGAGCTCGTCGCGCCCGGGCAGGCCGCCGTTGGTGGTGAGGAACTCGCGCAGCGCCGCCGAGAACTCGCCCGAGCTCTTGTAGCGACGGCCCGGCACCGGGTCGAGCGCGCGCAAGATGACCGGGTCGAGGCGAGAGTTGAGGCGGCGGTCGAGCCGCGATGGCGGCGGCAGCGCCTCACGCCGGGTGCTCATCTGCGCGCCTTCAGAGGTCGCCTCGCGCAGGGTGAGCAGCTCGTAGGTCATCGCGCCCAGCGAGTAGACGTCGCACTGCACGGTGAGCGTCTCGCCCTTGTGAAGCTCGGGGGCGCGGTAGCTCGAGCGGCCGCGGGCGGCGAAGTTCTTCTTCAGCGCGGGCACGGCGTTGAGCGCCGAGAGCGCTCCGAAGTCGCAGACCGACGGCCGCCCCTCGGCGCTGACCAGCACGTTGCCGGGGGTCATCGCGCCGTGCAGCACCCCGGCCGCGTGCGCCTCGCTCACCGCGTCGAGCAGGTCGACCACCAGCGCCATCGCCAGCCCGGGGGTGATCACGACCTCTTTGGTGTTGAGGCGCTGCAGCACCTGGCCGAGGGTGAAGCGGCCGCTGTCTTGCCGCACCACCGCCAGCCGCCGCTTCACCAGCCCCACGTCGGTGACCCGCGCGATGCCGGGGTGGGTCACCGCGTTCAGCCGGTTCGCGGTCTCGGCCACCTCTTGCGCGTACGCCTTCACGCTGGTGCGCTCGTGAAAGAGCTTCACCACCACGCTCTCGGCGTCGCGCTCGCCGCGGTACAGCTCGGCGAGCTCTCCGCCTTCGAGTTTCCCGGTGAGCCGGTACGCCGCCACGTCAGGCGACTCTACCCGACCAGGGCTCGGCCGTTGGCCCTACTGCACGGTGGCACGTCAGCGACGCCGGCCGCTCAAGGGACCTTTTCGGTCTTGAGGATCCGGGAGGAGCCCCAACCATCGAGCCAATACAGCCAGGTGGCGTCGCTGACCGGCCCGTTACGCGGCGCGATTGCCGTTGTGAGGATGCCAGGGGCTGCTCCGTCGAGTGGTATGCGAGCCACCAGCCCCCCTCCGGAGCGGGGCGCCCTCGGGCCCGAGGCGACGAACAGGTTCGCTCCTTCGAGGGTGAAACCGACCGGGACGGACTCGGCGAAGGTCAGCAGCCGCGTGACGTTCGACGTCGCATACGGCATCGCGAATACCGCAGCCTCGAGAATGTCGCCGTACATGTCGCTGCGAAGCACCGTGCCCCAGTAGATCGTGTCGCGCGTGAGAAGTGCCGAGAGCCCATAGTCCGGGTTCACATTCTCGTGGGGCAGTGTCGCGGCGCGGGTCGCGGTGCCGCCCGCCTGGGGCAGTTTCATCACGTCGCCATTCACCGTGAACCACACGTCGGCATCGATGAGCGCGAGGTTCCTGATTGCGCTCGCCACTCCGCCCAGCAGCAGACTCACTTGACCTCCACCTGCGGGTGTCGACTTGAGATCTCCGTTCTGCGTCCAGAACACGGTCGCGCCGTCGGTGACGAGCTCGGTCACGCTGCCCGAAAGGTTGGCGAGCACGACCGGTACGCCCCCCGCCTTGGGCACCACCGAAAGGGTGGTGTCGGTCGCAAAGAAGATGTTCGCTCCGCTCAGCGCGAACGCCTGAATGGTGCCCGACGCGACGTAGGCCGGTATTCCGCCACCGACGGGCATCGTGCGGATTCCCTCTTGGGCCATCCAATAGAGGTCGGTGCCGTCGGTTTCGAGGAGCCATGCAGGACCCTGATTCTCGGCCAACACCTCGTAGCAGGCCGAGACATGGCGTTCACAGCCGTTGGCGCGAATGGCGTCGCAGCTCGACCACCCAGTCTCACACGCGAAGAAGTCGCAGGCGCCCAAGTTGCAACTCGGCAGACTGGCGTGCAGCACGGAGCTTGAGCAGTCGATGCAGACGCCGCCGTTGCCCCCGCACGCAACGGTCGTGTTGCTCGCGAGCGGAATGCAGAGGTCAGCGCCGATACAGCCGCCTTCGCACATCGTGCCGGCGTCGGTGGCGCCAGCGTCGATGGTGCCAGCGTCGACGTCGAAGTTCACCCGATCGCCACAGGTGGCGAGAATGGTGATGAGTGCTCCGGCGAGGGGTTTCATGGTTCCTCCGAGAGTGAATCGAGCGCAGGAATGAGCGAGCTGCCCGGGTGCGCGGTGCGGAACGTGTCGATGGCAGACCTGGCGTCGTCGTAGCGGTGCTGGCCCAACAGCACCTGAATCGACATCAGGTCGTGCTCTTCGAGCAGGGTGCCGGAGGGGAACCGCGAGCGGTAGGCGTCGAGCGCCACCCTGGCGTTGGCGAAGTCGTTCTTCAGGAGCGCGGTGCGCGCCTGCTCGATGAGGGCAGCCTCGTCACCGAGAAAGCTGACGGGAGCGTGAGCCACCGCCGGAGGCGCCTCGACGACGACAGGCGAGACCGCACGAGGCGGCCGCGGGCGTGCGGTCGCGACCGGAGGAGCGGCCGCGACCGGCTCGACGATGGCGGGCGCCACGATGACCGGCGCCGCCTCAACTTGAGCAGGTTCAGGCGGCGGCGCCTGCACCTCGGCCCGCAACCGCTCGAGCTCCGCCGACATCGAGGCGTGCATCAGCGCGGCGCCCCCCGCACCTCCGATGACGGCTGCCGCCGCAATCGAGACCAGCAGCTTCGCCAGCCCCCCTGCGGCGGCGGCGCCACCGACCGCGAAGGCCTTCTCGTGCACCAGCCGTTCGAAGACGCGCTGCTGGTCGAGAACCGATGCGTTCGGACGGGCCCGCTCGACGTTGAGCAGCGAACGCGCGTGCTCCGACAGCGGCTCGAGATCATCGCTCATGGGCTGCCCTCTCGGGCGGCATGGAGTCTGGCGACGAAGGCGTTGAACGCCTTTCGTGCGAGGCGGAGTCGCGAATAGGCAGTGTTGACGCCAATGCCGAGCTCCTCGGCGATCACCGGCATCGGGTGCTCGTCGAGGTCGTGCATGACGAAGACGGCGCGCTGGTCGAGCTCGAGCGACTCGAGGCCGCGCGCGGCGAGATCGAGCCCCTCCCGGCGCGCGAGCAGCTGCTCCGCGTCGGGTGCAGCGGAGGCTGCAGGAGCATCGGCCACGGCATCTTCGAAGCGGTGCTGGTGCTTGCGCCGGTGGTCTCGCACGAGCCGGTAGCTGATGCCGAAGAGCCACGGCTTCACGTCCCGGCGCCGGTCGTATCCCCCCCATTGTTTGAAGGCCGCGGCGAAGACCTCCTGTGCGAGATCTTCGCGCTCTGCGCCTCGGGCACCGAGCCGGAACAGCACGGTCCACACGTATGAAAATTCGGAGCGGTACAAAGAGGTCAGCTCTTCGGTGAGGTCCATCAGGCCCGGTCACCCAATCTGATCGGCACGGCAGGTTCCGTCACAGAAAGTGCCAGCCAGCACCGAGCGTCAGAAAGCCCGTGAACAGCGAGGCTTGCCAGATGTCGGCGGCGCCGACGGCGACGGCGTGTCGAAAGAGGCTCAGCTCAACGCCCGCCGCGGCCTGCAGCAGCAGCCCGGGGGTTGGCGACCAGTCGGCCGTGAAGGCCGGGCCGAGGGTCGCGAGCGGCAGCCATGCGGTGTGTGCGTTGGTGAAGCCGGTGCCCGAGATGGCGACCGCGCCGCCGGTTCCGCGCACACAGAGCCCAGCGAACCAGGCATGCGCGCAGAGCTGTGCCCCGCCGCGAAAGGCAGAAGAGCCGAGCATGCCCCCGTCGACGCGCAGAGGGAGCGCGAACGCTGCGTCGCCCTCCAACGTGATGCTGAACCTTCTAATGCGCACGCGGGCCTGCGCGACGGGGCCGAGGGCGAGTTGGGGCAGCAACGCGATGGAAGAACGGATGCCGGCGAGCACCACCGCTTCGACCGCCGGTGTCGCGGGAGCAGGCTCGGCGACGACGGCCTGCTGCGGAGCGGGTGGCGCTGCGGGCTTGCGTGCCCTCACCATCGTGACCGGGTCCAGCGCGATCGCGAGCGCAATGGCAGCTCCGTCGACCAGCGACTCGCAGTCGGTCGGCCCGCCGGGAAAGAGGCGCTCCTTCGCGTCGTCGACCCTCAGGCTGACGACGAGTGCTCCGTCGCGGGCCTCGGTGAAGACCTTCACATGCTGGGTGGACGGCTCGCGGACGGGGTCGTAGCCGAGGCGCGCCGCGAGCTGACGATGGAAGTGCTCGACGGGGGGACAGGCGGGGGGCGCCTCGTACGTGAGCGCGATCGATGCGCCGCTCGAGCCCGCAAGAACTGCCCCCACGAGGCCTGCGGCCCAGATCATGCCCCGCCTTCTACCTCGCCCCGGGGGTCAGCCCTTCAAGTACACGGGCCGCACCGCTTCGAACCGAAACCCGCACCAGACGCAGGCGTCGGCCTGGCGGCCGGCGGGCAGCTCGAGCAGGCAGCCGGGGCAGCGGGCGCGTGGGCGGGCGCGTCGCGCCAGCCGAGAGCGGGCAGCCGTCTCGCGCTGCGCCACCCGCGCCTGCCGCAGGCCAGCCCGCACGCGCGCCTCGAGCAGCTTCACGCGAAGCTCGAGCTCTTCGATGCGCACTTTCAGGGCCGCCGTCTCGTCGTTTTTCCTACGAGCAGCCATCTGATTGGAAAGAGTGCCACGCCGTAGTATCGAAGGGAAACTCTTGGAACCGCTTCACGGCAGCAGACTGGGGCAGATTGATCAGGACAAGACGCTCGAGCTCTCGAAGCGGGCGCTGGGCATTCTCCACGACGTCGAGCTGCAGGGGCTGATCAGCAACAAGCCCCGCGAGCTGCCCGAGACCGATCGGGCCCGCCAGGTGTTCGTCAACCGCAACCTGCGCCTGAGCAACATCGACCTGATCGGCTTCGACATGGACTACACGCTGGCGATCTACCACCAGCGTCGCATCGAGCAGCTCTCGTACGACATGACGCTGCAGCGGCTGATCGCCAACTACGGCTACCCCGCCGAGATCGCCGGCATCATCTACGACCACCAGTTCGTGATGCGCGGGCTGTTCGTCGACAAGCGCCACGGCAACCTGCTCAAGATCGATCGCTTCGGGCTGGTGGGCCGCGCCTACCACGGCCGCCAGCCGCTCACCGAAGAGCAGCTCAAGACGCTCTACCGCAACGAGCTGGTACGGCTGAAGAACCCCGAATACGCGTGGATCGACACGCTCTTCGCGCTGCCCGAGGCGTGCCTGTTCGCCGGCATCATCGAGAAGCTCGAGCGCGACCTGGGCCAGAAGCTCGACTACGCCAAGCTGTACGACGACATTCGCGAGGCGATCGACACCGTCCACCGCGACAACTCGCTGAAGGAAGTGATCCGGAAGGACATCGGCCACTACATCTTCAAGGACCCCGAGCTGGGGCCCGCGCTGCACAAGCTGCGCAGCGGCGGCAAGAAGCTGTTCGTGCTCACCAACAGCGGGTGGGACTACACCGACGCGGTGATGCGCTACCTGCTCGACGGGGTGGTGCCCGAGTACCCCTTCTGGCGCAACTACTTCGACGTGGTGGTCACCGCGGCGCGCAAGCCCGACTTCTTCACCGGGCATGAGCCCTTTCTCGAGGTCGACCCCACCACCGCACAGGTGAAGACCTCGGGCGAGCCCACCGCGCTCGAGCGCGGCAAGGTGTACCAGGGCGGCAACCTGCAGACCTTCGAGCGGCTCACCCAGCACGCCGGCGAGCGGGTGCTGTACGTCGGCGATCACATCTACGGCGACATCTTGAAGTCGAAGAAGACCTCGCTGTGGCGCACCTGCATGGTGGTGCAAGAGCTCGAAGACGAGCTCAACTACACCTTCGGCCGCTCGGACGAGATCGGCCGCCTGTCCGAGATCGAGATCTTACGCGCGCGGGTCGACGACGAGATCGGCAAGCACAAGGCGTTGCTCAACTCCGCCGAGCGCAAGCTCGAGCGCGACGGGCTCGAGGGCCCGCCCCGCCAGGCGCTGGAGGACGAGCGCAAGCGCCTCAAGGGCGAGCTCGATCGGCTGCGCAAGGCGTACCGCGAGACCAACGACATCGCCGAGGTGCTCGAGACCGACGTCGAGCGCGGCTTCAACCCGTTCTGGGGCCTGATGTTCAAAGAGGGAAGCGAAAACTCGCGCTTCGGCGAGCAGGTCGAGCAGTACGCCTGCCTGTACACCAGCCGGGTCTCGAACTTTCTCTTCTACTCGCCGGCCCAGTACTTCCGCTCTCCGCGCGACCTGATGCCGCACGAGGTGGCCGGCGCGCCGACCGCGAAGCTGGCGCCGCTCGGCGGCGAAGGCCCGCCCAAGGGCACCAACAGCGCCTGAAGCGCGCAGTCAGTGGTTGGGGAAAGGCGCCTGGCCGGGCGGCGGCTCGCTGCCCCGTTCGATCATCGCCTCGGAGCACTGGCACACCTGGCAGCCGAGCGCGTCGTCCCACGCGCAGACCGGCGCGGTGAGGCACTTCGGCGCCTCGGGGCACTGGGCGCCGCGCGCCTTGCTCGAGTGCGCACAGCCCATCAGCAGCATCGCCACCAGCACGACTCTCATATGCCTCCCCTGACTCGCGCCCACACCACCTCGGAGAAGCGCGAGGTGGGCTCGGGGTGCAGGCCCAGGCGCTTCAGATCTTCGGTGTAACGCGCGCCCTTCACCACCACCCACCGCCGGGCCACCCGGCGGGCGAGCCCGATGGCCTCGGCGGGCAGCGGCGCGTGCTCGGCGTGCGCGCGCAGCACGTCGAAGGCCGGCGACGCCTTCTTGCGCTTGCCGAACATCGGGTCGAACAGCACGCAGTCGAAGCTCTGCGGGGCCTGGGCGCGCAAGAACTCGAGGCAGTCGGCGTGGCGCAGCTCGATGGGCGCGTGGCGGGGCGAAGACACCTGCGCCTTGAGGCCCTCAGACGCCAGCGCCCACAGCGGCAGGCTCTTCTCGAGGCCCACCACCCTGCCCGCGCTGCCCACCACGTGCGCGCAGACCTGGGCGTCGGCCCCCAGGCCGAAGGTGCAGTCGAGCACCTGGTCGCCTTCTTCGAGCTCGCACAGCCGCACCAGCACGTCGTCGCGCTCGCCCGCCTCGAGCCGCTTGATGCGAAGGCGCGCGAGGCCTTCGCTGAACCTGAGGGTGCCGGCGGGGTCTCTCAGCGTCCACCCGTCGCCGCCCAGCACCAGATAGGTGCCCTCGGGCAGCCCGGTGTACTTGTCGCGCTGGAAGAACGGCAGGCCCCACGCCTCGGCGCAGGCGCGCGCGCGCGCGAGCAGCTCGGGCGCGAGGGTGTTGCTCACCGTGACCTGAAGCGGCGCGCTCACGGCGAGCCCGCGTCGAGCTCGTCGGCGATGCGCTCGACCTGCGCGTAGGCGGCGAGGTCGGCGGCGACGTAGCCGTTGACCCGCATGGCGTTGAGAATGTCGCGCTCGGCGCGGTTGCGCATCGAGAGCTGCAAGAGCAGCTGCCTCACCGCCTGCCCCACCTCGGGCGGCAGGTTCTCTCGCGCGCACCACACGTCTTGCGGAGTGCGCGGCATCTTGGCGATCACCCGAAACGAGAGCGGGTCGACGTTGCGCGACGCGCGCAGCGCTCCGAAGCTGCCCTGCCAGGTGGCGCCCACGTCGATGCGCCCGTCGAGCAGCGCCAGCAGCACGCCGTCGTGGCTGCCGATGAACTCGATCGACTTGAAGAACGTCGACGGCTCGATGCCGTGGTCCTTGAACAGCTTCATCGGGTACAGGTAACCCGAGGTCGACGCGGGGTCGACGAAGCCGAGCCGGGCGCCCTTCAGGTCATCGAGGGTGCGGCGCGGGCTGTCTTCGCGCACCACGATGTAACCGCCCGAGGTCGAGCTGCCCGACGAGATCGCGCTGACCAGCGGCGTCACCCGGCTCTGCCGCCTCGCGCGCACGAACGCGAACGGGGGAAACTCGGCGAGGTCGACCTCACCCCGGGCCATCAGCCGCCCCATCTCGCCGTAGTCAGAGCCCACCACCACCTCGATGGGCAGCCCCAGGTTCCCCGCCAGGTACGAGATCAGCGCGGCGCGGGTGGCCTTCATGCGGTCGGGAGACAGCGAGGGCACCAGACCCACCTTGAGCTTCTCGACCCCCGGCGGAGCCTCGAACCTGAAGGCGCTCGAAGACGGCGGCTTGGGCTGGGGCAGGTGATCGGCCGGCTGCTCGAAGCAGGCCGTCGACACCACCATCGCCAGCACGGCTCGCCGGAAGCGGCTCATGCCGCCGCCTCGGCGGGCACCACCCGGTTTCGACCGGCGCGCTTGGCGGTGTAGAGCGCCTGGTCGGCCGCCACCAGCAGGGTCTGCGGGGTGGTGCCGTCGTCGGGCCAGGTGGCGACGCCCACGCTCACGGTGACCTTCTGCGTCCACCGGGCGCCCTCGTTCACCTGCTCTTCGACCGCCTGCCGCGCGCGCTCGGCCGCGGCGATGCCCTCGCCCTTGGGGGTCTCGGGCAGCACCACCGCGAACTCTTCACCGCCGTAGCGGGCGAGCAGGTCGGTCTGCCGCAGCGTGCTCTGCACCACCTGGGCGATGCGCCGCAGCAGCTCGTCGCCGGCGGGGTGGCCCATCGAGTCGTTCACCCGCTTGAAGAGATCGACGTCGATCATCAGCACCGAGAGCGGGCGGTTGGTGCGCTGGCTGCGCAAGACCTCAGAGGCCAGCTGCTCTTGAAAGCGGCGGTGGTTGAACACCCCGGTCAGGCCGTCGGTGACCGCCAGGCGCTCGAGCCGGCCGTTGAGCTCTTGCAGCTCGTGGGTGCGCTCCTGCACCGCGCGCTCGAGGTTCTCGCGCTGGCTCTGCAGCGCCTGCGCCATGTGGTTGATGTTGTCAGACAGCTCGCTGAACTCGCGGCCCGAGAGCTTGGGAGCGCGCGCGTCGAGCGAGCCGCCCTCCATCTTCTTCACCGAGCGCTGCAGGGCGCGAATGGGCGCCACCACCAGCCGGTCGAGGCCGAGGTAGAGAATCGCGCCCAGCACCAGGAACAGCGCCAGGGCGACTCCCAGCCACTGCGCGCGGGTGCGCGAGATCGACGCCTCGAGGCCCTCGAGCGACCAGCGGGTCACCACCGTGGCCCAGCGAATGCCGGCGCGCGCGGGCACCGCCAGGCTGAGCTCGCCCTTCGACCACGCCCACACCGGGGTCTCAGAGCTCACTGCCGCCCGGGTGAAGGCGTCGTCGCGCACGGTGTTGAACAGCTCGGGGCGCGAGTTCGCCAGCACGCGGCCGTCGTCGTCGACGATGGCCAGGTCGAGCAGCTCGTTCTTGTTGGCCTCGGTGAACAGCGCCACCAGGGTGTCGAGGTCGGCCATGTCGTTCTGCGCCACGTGCACCGCGGCGGTGAGCCCGATGGCCTGCAGCACCTGCACCCGGCGCAGGCGCAGGTCGTTCATGCCGTCGCGGCGCTGCTGCTCGGCGGCGAGAAACGCGAGCGAGACCAGGCCGACCGCCACCACGCCGGGCACCAGCACGGTGAGCTGTCCTCTTATACCCACTCGATCGTGCCCTACCCCGCGACGCGCTTGCCAGCCTGCATCTGCGCCACGGTGACGGACTGATTCCGGCCGTGCCGCTTGGCAAAGTAGAGGCACTGGTCGGCGAGGTCCACCATCGTCTGCTTGTCCTGCGCGGCTTCGGGGAAGGTGGCGATGCCCAGCGAGAGCGTGACCTTGAGCGGGCCCTGATCGCTCTGGTGCACCTCGGCCATCACCGCCTCGCGAATGCGCTCGGCGATCACCAGCGCGCCCTTGGTGTCGGTCTCGGGCATGATGATGGCGAACTCTTCGCCGCCGTAGCGGGCCACCACGTCGGTGTCGCGGGCCTTGTCTTTCAAGATCTTCGCCACGCCCTTCAAGACCAGGTCTCCGACCGGGTGACCCCAGGTGTCGTTGACGCTCTTGAAGTGATCGATGTCGGTGAGAATGACGCTGCACTTGCGGCCGTACCGCTTGGCCGCCGCGAGCGCCTCGTCGAAGCGCACCTGGAAGGTGCGGTGGTTGAGCAGCGTGGTGAGGCCGTCGGTGGTGGCCATGCGCTCCATCTGCTCGAAGAGCTGGGCGCGCAACACCGCCTGGGCGGCCTGAATGGCGATCACCTCGAGCATGCGCTGGGCCTCGCCGTCGATGGCGCTGCGCTTGCGCGAGCCGGCCACCAGCGTGCCGAGAATGCGGTCGCCGGCCACCAGGGGGAAGATCTTGAGGCTCTGCAGCCCGCGCACCTGGGTGTCGCCGTCGAAGATGACCTGGCGATCCATCGCCACCACCTCGCGGCCCGGCAGCGGCGCGCCGTAGCGCACCACGTTGGCCACCAGGCCGTTGTTGTCGGCGAAGGTCTTGCCCTCGAGCGCGCGGCCCTGGGCGGTGACGCCGGTCATGCGCGCGATGCGGTGCATGCGCTGGCCCTTCTCGTCGGTCACCAGCGTCACCGCGCAGAAGTCGAGCGGAGCGATCTGCCGGGCGCTCTCGAGCACCGCGAGGAACACCTGGTCGGGCGACCCGGCGCGGTTCAGCTCTTCGATGGCGCGGAAGAAGCGGTCTTTCTCGTCGCGCGCCTTGCGGATGTAGCCCATCACCCGCTCGACCTCGACCGAGCGCAGCACCTCGGAGGCGATGGTGGTGAGCAGGCGCTCGTCGTGCTCGGTGAACGCCTCGGCAGCGAGCCGGTCGGCCACCAGCACCCCCCGCACCAGGCCTCCGGCCTCCATGATCGGCACGGCCAACAGCGCGCAGGGGGTGGGCCCGCCCACCTCGTAGTGGGTGACGCCCTTCACTCCGCCCGGCGACGACAGCCGCATCGGCTGCCCGCGCTTGAGCATCGCTCCGAACACGCCCTCGCCCGCCGGCAGCCGGTCGCGCTGCACCGCGTCCGAGGCGCTGCGGCAGTCGTGCAGCTTGAGCGAGCGGTCGTCGGCGCCGAGCAGAAACACCGCGCAGGTGTGGGTGTGCAGGGCCTGCTCGGCGATCTCGAGGGCCGCGCCCAGCGCGCCTTCGATCTCCTTCACGCTCGCGAGCAGCCACTTCTCTTTGTCGTTGATCGAAGGGCTCGAGTCCTGACTGCCGCTGGTGGCGAGGCGGAAGGTGCGGGCCCGCTCTTCGACCTCGCGCAGCCGGTTCTTCACCGCCTCGTCTTCGGCCTTGCGCGAGGCGGCCACGCGGCCCGAGAGCACCGCGTGGTAGAGCGCCGCGAACGCGGCGAGAAACAGCGTGTGCCAGACGAAGGTGACGGGGCGCTGCGCCAGCGTCGACTGGGCGTCGAACAGCACCGCCGCGCCGAGCAGGGTGATCGCCGCGGGGCGCGAGAAGAACGTCACCCCGAAGGCGCTGAGCAGGTACACCACCGGGTAGCTGCGCTCGCCCGCCAGCGCGATGGCGGCGAAGGTGAAGGCCAGCACGCAGCCGCCCAGCTCGAGCTCGTCGCGCAAGAGCGCGGGCACTCCGCTCGCGCTGCGGCGCGCCCGGCGCACCGCCGAGAGCGAAAGGCCGGCCAGGGTGAGCCCGACCGCGGCCAGCTCGTACGCGCCCACCGTGGAGAGCGCTTGGAAGCCGCCGCGGGCCAGCACCCCGAAGGTGAACAGCGCCGCGAAGCCGGGGAGCAGCCTCACCACCCAGGCGATGCGGGTGCGGTTCGAGGTGGCCGGCATGCTGCCGGTGCGGGTGCGCGGAGGAGACGCCCGCGGGAGTGGCGCGGCGTGGGTGACGGTGCGGGGTTCGAGGGCGGCGGTCACCTAGCGCTCCAGGGTGAAGATCAGCTCGCGCGGCTTGACGTAGCCGAGCTCTTCGCGCGCGGCCTGCTCTTGCGCGTCGGGGCTCTTGTGGAGCGCGGCGATCTCGGCGACCAGCTGGGCGTTCTTCTGCGCCAGCTTGAGGTTCTTCTCGCGCAGCGCAGCAAGGTCGCGCGAGAGCTTCAGGTAGCGGCGAAAGCCGCCCTCAGCCGAGGCGCTGACGACGGCGAGGACCAGGGCGATCGCGGCGGCGATCCACAGCAGCGTTCGGCGGTTCACGGGGACACTGCCGACGGTACCAGTGGCCCGAGGCGCGTAAAGAAAAGCGCTGCAGCCATGTAGCAGAGCGCCCTCCCTCTCCCTGAGGGAGAGGGTTGGGGTGAGGGGAGCTCGAGCTGGAACGATGGGGTGGCTTCGACGACCGGTCAGATCGTCTGCTGATCCTTCGATTCGGGCGCCGGCGCCTGAACCGACGAGTCGGCGCGTGCGAACAGGTGCTTGAGCCAATCGAAGGTCTGCGCCGCCGGGCTCTGCCCCTCGGCCTCGAACGGGGTGAGCACCCACAGCAGCGCGTAGCCCCAGAAGGTGAGCCCTGCGCTCACTGCGAGGCTGAGCACGAAGAGCACGCGCACCAGCACCGGGTCCCACCCCAGCTGCAGCGAGAGCGCGGTGCAGACGCCGCCGGCGACCCGGCCGGGTAGCGCGCGGTGCATCAGGGGCGCGTCGGGCTGGCGCGAGCCGCAGTGCGAGCAGCGAATGGCGCGGCGGGCGATCTCTTCACAGCAGGCGGGGCAGGTCTTGTTCACCATGCCCTGCCCTACGCGGCAGGCCGGCTTCGATTGCGCAGCCACGAGCCCAGGGCGGCCAGCGCCACCAGCCCCAGCGCGGCGCCCCCGGCGATGGCCAGCGCCTTCACGTTGGCGCCGTCGACGCCCTGGTACAGCTCGGCGGCGAAGAGGGTCTGCACGGTGGTGGCGGCGACCAGGCCCAGGCCCGAGCCGATGGCGAAGTGGTGCCACTTGATGCCCGCGGCTCCGCACCCCACGTTGACGCCCACGAACGGCAGCGGCAGCGCGCGCATCAGCATCATCGAGACGATGCTGTGGCGGTCGAGGTAGCCGAGCACGCCCCTGGCCTGCAGCCAGCGCTGCAGGCGCTCGGCCCCCAGCGCGCGCCCGATGCCGAAGTGCAGGTTCGAGGCGAGGTTGCCGCCCAGCAGCGCGATGGGAATGCCGCGCTCGACCCCGAAGGCGATGCCCGCCGCCACGTGAAAGGCGACCGCCGGCACCGCGAGGGTGGTGAGCACGGTGTAGGCGAGCACGAACACCGCGATCTGCTGCCCCAGGCTCATGGTTTTGAGCCACGCGATGCCCGCATGAGGGTCGAAGACCTCGGGCCAGGTGAGCCTCAGCGCCACCGCGCCGGCCACCATCACGCTCAAAATCACCAGGGCTCTTCGCTGCATTCGTCTCTTTTTCGTTGAAAACCCTCGGGTTCTCCAAGAGAACCCCCTCTGCCATGGCCAAGGACACCGTCACCATCACCGACAATCGCACCGGGAAGACGTACGAGCTGCCCATTCAAGATGGGTGTATCCGCGCGATGGACCTGCGGCAGATCAAGACCGGCGCCGAGGACTTCGGGTTGATGGCATACGACCCCGCGTTCCTCAACACCGCCAACTGCCGAAGCGCCATCACCTTCATCGACGGCGACAAGGGCATTCTCGAGTACCGGGGCTACCCCATCGAGCAGCTGGCCGAGAAATCGACCTACCTCGAGGTCGCGTACCTGGTCATGAACGGCGAGCTGCCGAACAAGAAGCAGCTCGAAGACTTCGTTCACAAGGTCACGCACCACACGTTCATTCACGAGAACGTGAAGTCGTTCATGGACGGCTTCCGCTACGACTCGCACCCGATGTCGATTCTGGCCTCGACGGTCGCGGCGCTCTCGGGCTTCTACCCGGAAGCGAAGCACGTGAAAGACGCCAACACCCGGCGCCAGCAGATGATCAGGCTGATCGCCAAGATGCCGACCATCGCGGCGTTCAGCTACCGCCACAGCCAGGGCCTGCCGTACGTCTACCCGGACAACGAGCTGTCGTACTGCGGCAACTTCCTCGCGATGATCCGGCGCATGACCGAGGCGAAGTACAAGGTCAACCCGACGCTCGAGCGCGCGCTCGACATTCTCTTCATTCTGCACGCGGACCACGAGCAGAACTGCTCGACCACGTCGACCCGCGTGGTCGGCTCGTCCGAAGTCGACCCCTACTCGGCCGCCGCGGCGGGCATCACCGCGCTCTACGGCCCGCTGCACGGCGGCGCGAACGAAGCCGTGCTGAAGATGCTGCGTGAGATCGGCTCGGTCAAGGCCGTGCCCGAGTTCATCAAGCGGGTGAAGGGCGGCGAAGGCACCAAGCTGATGGGCTTCGGCCACCGCGTGTACAAGTCGTATGATCCGCGCGCGACCGTCATCAAGCGCACCGCCGACCAGGTGTTCGAGATCACCGGCAAGAACCCCCTGCTCGAGATCGCGCTCGAGCTCGAGCGCATCGCGCTCGCCGACGACTACTTCGTGTCGCGCAAGCTGTACCCGAACGTCGACTTCTACTCGGGCCTCATCTACGAGGCGATGGGCTTCCCGGTCGACATGTTCCCGGTGCTGTTCGCGATTCCCCGCATGGTTGGCTGGGTCAGCCAGTGGGAAGAGATGATCACCGACCCCGAGCAGAAGATTGCGCGGCCGCGTCAGGTGTTCACCGGCAAGAAGCGCCGCGACTACGTCGCCATCGACAAGCGCGCCTGAGTTAGAGGGCGCGCCCTTCGCCGTTCAAACGCTCACGACCTGACCTGGGTCGTGGGCGTTTTCGTTGCGGGGGCCTTTTAGGGGTTCGGGCTTCGGGCTTCGACCTACCGGAGCCGGGTCGGCGGGCGCGGGCGCGGGCGCGGGCGCGGGCATGCTGCCCTGACTTGATGGCCTACGCCGCCTGGCTCTCGGCGTAGAGCGCGTCGATGCGGGCCTGGTACTTGTCGGCGGTGACCTTGCGGCGCACCTTCATGGTCGAGGTGAGCTCGCCGCCTTCGATGGTGAAGTCGTTCGGCAGCACGTCGAACTTCTTGATGGTCTCGAACTTCGACAGGCGGGGGTTCACTTCGCGCTCGAGGGCCTCTTCGAGATAGCGGCGGAAGGGGGCGTGCGTCGCCAGCCCCTGGGGGGTGGTCGGCCACTTCCGGGCCGCGCCGAAGGCTTCGGTCTTCTCGGGGTCGAGGGCGAGCAGCGCGACCAGGTAGTTGCGGTTGTCTCCCACCACCAGGGCGTTGCCCACCGGGGCGATGAGCTTGAGCATCGCTTCGATGTTGGCCGGCGCGGTCTTCTTGCCGCCCGAGGTGACGATGATCTCCTTCTTGCGGCCGGTGACGCGCAGATAGCCCTCGGCGTCGAGCTCGCCGGCGTCGCCCGAGTGCAGCCACCCCTTCGAGTCGATCAGCTCGGCGGTGGCCTGGGGCTCTTTGTAGTAGCCCATGCAGATGTTCTGACCGCGGGCGAGAATCTCTCCGTCGTCGGCGATGCTCACCTCGACGCCCGGCATGGGGCGGCCCAGCGTGCCCAGCCGGGTGTGGCGCTGGGTGTTCACCGTGGTGGGCCCGGTGACCTCGCTCTGGCCGTAGACCTCGCGCAGCACGATGTCGACCGAGGCGAAGAAGTCGAGCACCTCGCGGCCGATCGGCGCGGCCGAGGTGATGAAGATGTTGCAGCGGTCGAACCCGATGCGCGCCTTCAGGCCCGCGTGCACCAGCCGGGTGGCCGCGGCGTACTGCGCGCCCAGGGACACCGGCAGCGCGCGCCCTTCGAGCAGGTGCTGGTGGTAGCGCAGCGTGACTCCCCGCGCCCAGTCGAGCAGGCGCTTCTTGGTGCCCTTGAGCTCGGCCATGCGGGCCTGCGCGCGGCCCATGAACTTCTCCCACACCCGGGGCACGCCGAAGAAGATGGTCGGCCGCACCCGGCGCAGGTCTTCGGGCAGCTTGTCGAGGCTCTCGGCGAAGTACACCTGGTAGCCCTTGAAGATGGGCACGTAGATCGACGCCGCCTGCTCGGCGATGTGCGAGAGCGGCAGGTAGCTCAGCAGCACCTCTTCGTCGCCGAAGTCGCCGCAGTGCAAGAGCTGCTGCACCGTCCACACGATGTTGTGGTGGCTGATCATCACGCCCTTGGGGTGGCCGGTGGTGCCCGAGGTGTAGATGAGGGTGGCCAGCGCTTCGGGCTTGAGCCGCTCGACCCGCGCCCAGTACTCGGTGTCGGGCGACTTCGCGCCCAGCGCCAGCACCTCGGCGTACGTGCGCACGCCCGGTCGCGGCCGCGCCGGGGGCTCCATCACGATCACCTCTTTGAGGTGGGGCAGCTCGCCCCGCACCGAGAGCAGGCGGTCGAGGTACTGCTCGTTCTCGACCAGCGCGATGGGCGCCTCACAGTGCCCGACCAGGTACTGCAGCTGCTCGGCGCTCGAGGTGACGTACAGCCCCACCGGCACCCCACCCGCCGCCATCGCCGCCACGTCGGCCACCAGCCACTCTTCACGGTTGAAGCCCATCACGCACAGCCGGGCCCCCTCGGGGAAGCCCAGGGCGATGAGGCCCAGCGCGAACTGCTGCACCCTGGCGGCGTACTCCCGCCAGCTGGTCGGCACGTACGAGCCCCCGCGTTTCGACCAGAGCGCCGGGCGGTGCTCGAGGCGCTCGGCCTGCTCGTGGAAGCGGTGGACGATCGTCTTGGGGAGCATGGTTGATTCCGTTGACTTGGCCGGCAGCGCTGCCTATCTGCCCACCGCGGGAGAGGCCAGCACCATGACGATCGATTTCACCTGCGTCAAATGTGAGGGGAGCTTCGAGCTCGACGCCCACGACATCATCGACGGCACCGAGAAGCTCGAGTGTCCGCACTGCAACGTGAAGGCGCCACAGTCGGCGGTCGACGACTTCATCGCCGCGCTGACCGAGATGACCGGTCAGGTCGCGTCGATGGCCAAGCGCTTCACCCTCACCATGACCATCGAGTCGGAAGACATCGACGAAGCCGACGACGACGATGACGAGGAAGAGGAAGAAGAAGACGACGTCGATGACGACGACGCCGACGACGAAGACGATGACGACGAAGACGACGACGATGAAGACGTCGACGAAGACGCCGACGAAGATCGCTGAGCGCTGAGCGCGTCACCGCCCTGAAAGAAACGAAAAGCCCGGCCCCCCCTCCCAGGGAAGCCGGGCTTTCTCTTTGCAAACTTCAGAACTTCTCTGCCAGGTCGGCGATGACCGGAATGCGCCACCGCTGCCCTGCGAAAGCTTTCACGATGGCCATCACCGCCATCACCGCCATACCCACCCACAGCGGGCACACGACGTAGCCGAGCACCGGCACGTAGGCAATCACCAACGACGCCAACCCCACCAGCGAGAGCACCATGCCCTGCTTCGCGTGCCACTGAACGAAGGGGCTGTCTTTCACGGTGAGCAGTGGAATCAGGAACAACCCGAGAATGTAGGCGAGCACCAGGTGAGGCTTGTCTTGCTCGCGAACGGTCTCGGCGCCGCCGCCGACCGGAGAGATCTGCTGCTGCTGCTGCTGCTGCGAGGGCGGCTGGGGCGTCAAAAGAACTCCGGCGTCATGGGAAGAAAACGCCGGAGTTCGTAGTGCGGCGAAAGATCGCCTGTCAACTCAGTGGAACAAGATGCTCGAGACGATGACCCAGACGCCCATGCCGATCGCGACGAGGCCGAGCATGCCCTGCTTGGGCGACAGCTTGGCGAGCGTCTCGTCCATCTTGGCCTGCGCGGTGGGGTTCTTGATGAAGGTCTTCAGGGTCCCGATGCCGAGAATGAGGCCGAGCGCGGCCTGGAGCACCGAGCCGGCGAGCCACGAGATCCACCAGATCGGCCAGGTGCTGAGCCAGCCGATGTTCAGCACCGCCGAGATGATGCCCCACACGCCCCACAAGCAAGAGATGGCGCCGATCCACCCCTGGGTAGGGAGTGATCTTGTCGATGAGCTCCTTCGCATTGGGCTTCTTCGCGATGATCAAGCTGGGAACTGCAAGGACGCCCAAAAGCGCCAGCCAAATTCCGTAGACCATGTTCGAGTTTCCCCTGTGTGAAGTGGACCGCGACCGCGCGCGAACTCTATTCGAACGCTCTTGAGCGCCATTACTTTTTTCGCACCACCCGCACCTTCCCTACACGTGGGAGAAAGCGCTTGGGCGCGTTGAGCGTGTCGAGCAGGCGCTTGCCAACCCGTTGGCCGTCGCGCACCAGCACCTCGACGTGGGTCGGGTCCATACGGCGCAGCTGAGAGAGCAGCGAGGCGGCGCTGGCGCAGCGGGCGGCGATCGCCTTGTCGTCGTCGAACGAGACGTCGACGTGCACCTGGGTGAAGCGGCCCCGCTCGTCGCGCGACAAGATCACCTCGCTGCCGCCCCAGCGCGCGCCCCAGCGGTCTCCCCCGCCCCACTGCGGCGCCTGGTAGAGCCAGCTGCACGCGGCGTCCATCGAGCCGTCGCGCACGAGCAGCGTCACCACCTCGCGCTCGGCCAGCGCGCTGCGCAGAAAGCCTTCGGCCACGAAGGTGGCTGCCTCGACCCCGGCGAAGCCGTCGATCACCAGCTGCAGCCGGGGCGCGACGATCTTCGCGATCGGGTCGAGCTCTTCGGCCAGCGCCCGAAAGTCGGAGAACGCCATGCCCAGCCCGACGGTGACCTCGAGCACCTCGAGGCCGCGGGGAGGCCGCTCGGCCAGCGCGCTCAAGACCCGCCAGTCGGCGGCGAGGTGCTTGAGCGTCGGCGGCAGCGCCTCGAGCGCGCTCGCCGGCGCGCCGCGCTTGAACGCGAGCTTCACCGGGAACCCGCCGAACAGCTCGCACGCGGCGGGGTCGACGAGCTCGGCCCAAGGTCCCAGCCACTCGCGCAAGTGCTTGCGGGTGAGCTGGGCCAGGCGGCTGTACTGCCCCGACAGCTCGAGCGCGAGGGCCTCACCCCTCAGGTCTCCGCGCTCGAGCAGGTAGTCGGCGAACACCGCGTGCGCGGTGCGATCTTCTCGGGTGGCGCTGGCGAACAGCGCCAGGTGCTCCGCGAAGGTCAGAGCTTCACGCTGTCGACGGTCTTCTTCACGCTGGCGAACGACTTCTCGAGCTCGGCCTTCTCGGAGGCCTCGAGGTCGAGCTCGAGCACCTTCTCGACGCCGTTGGCGCCTATTTGAGCAGGCGCGCCGATGAAGTAGCCCTTGATGCCGTACTCACCCTCGAGCAGCGCGGCGACCGGGAGAATGCGCTTGCGGTCGAGCAAGAACGACTCGGCCATGGCGATCGACGACGCGGCGGGCCCGAAGTAGGCGCTGCCGGTCTTGTACAGCTCGACCAGCTCGGCGCCGCCGGTGCGGGTGCGCTTGACGATGGCGTCGAGCTTCTCTTTCGGCAGCAGCTTGGTGATCGGCACCCCGCCGACGGTGGTGTGGCGGAGCAGCGGCACCATGTCGTCGCCGTGGCCGCCGAGCACCAGCGCCTCGATGTCGCGAATCGAGCAGTTGAGCGCCTCGGCCACGAAGAACTTGAAGCGCGACGAGTCGAGCACGCCGGCCATGCCGCAGACCATCTTCTTGTCGAAGCCGGTGATCTTGTGCAGCGCGTAGACCATCGCGTCGAGCGGGTTGGCGACGTTGATCACGAAGGCGTTGGGCGCGTGCTGCTTGATGTTGGCGGCCACGTCTTTGATGATCTTCAGGTTCACTTCGAGCAGATCTTCACGCGACATGCCCGGCTTGCGGGGCACGCCGGCGGTGATGATGATCACGTCGCTGCCGGCCAGGTCGGCCGGGTTCGACGACGCGGTGACGCGGCAGTCATAGCCGTCGACCGCCGAGAGCTGGTTGATGTCGAGGGCCTTGCCCTTGATGAGGCCTTCGGCCGCGGGAATGTCGTAGAGCAGCACGTCGCCGAGCTGCTTCTGCACGCTGAGCAGCGCGAGGTTGCCGCCGATCTGACCACCACCGATGAGACCAATCTTCCGCTTCTTGATCATGATGAGTGCTCTTTCTTCGTTACGTGGAGGGGTGCTTCACATGTGCTTGACGATGGCCTGACCGAACTCGCTGCACTTGAGCTCGTTCACGCCGGCCTGCCCTTCCTGCTTCATCAGGCGGGCGAAGTCGTAGGTCACCGTCTTGGCGGCGATGGCCTTGTCCATACCCTTGATGATCAGGTCGGCCGCCTCGCCCCACTTCAGGTGGCGGAGCATCATCTCGGCGCTCAAGATGACCGAGCCCGGGTTCACCTTGTCTTGGTTGGCGTACTTGGGCGCGGTGCCGTGGGTCGCCTCGAAGACCGCGTGGCCGGTGAGGTAATTGATGTTGCCGCCCGGCGCGATGCCGATGCCGCCGACCTGCGCGGCGAGCGCGTCAGAGAGGTAATCGCCGTTGAGGTTCAGCGTGGCGATCACGTCGAACTCTTCGGGGCGGGTGAGCACCTGCTGCAGGGTGATGTCGGCGATCGCGTCTTTGATCACCAGCCCGGCGCCGGGCTTGCCCTCGGGGATCTTGCACCACGGGCCCCCGTCGATCTCGACCGCGCCGAACACCTTCTTGGCGATCTCGTAGCCCCAATCGCGGAACGCGCCCTCGGTGTACTTCATGATGTTGCCCTTGTGCACCAGGGTGACGCTCTTGCGCTTCTGCGCGATGGCGTACGAGATGGCGCTGTGGACGAGCCGCTCGGTGCCCAGCAGGCTGACCGGCTTGAGGCCCACGCCCACCTGAACCGTGACGTCGCGCTTGGCGCCGCCGATGGTCTCGAGCTGCTTCTGCCACTCGGTGCTGGCGCTCTGCGTGCCGAAGCGGACCTTCGAGAAATCCTTGGGGAACTCCTTGGCCCAGAAGTCGAGCACCTTCTGCGCCTCGGGAGTGCCGGCGGCGTATTCGATGCCCGCGTAGATGTCTTCGGTGTTCTCGCGGAAGATCACCATGTCGACCTTCTCGGGCGCCTTCACCGGAGACGGCACGCCCTTGAAGTAGCGCACGGGCCGCAGGCAGACGTACAGGTCGAGCATCTGGCGCAGGGCGACGTTCAGCGAGCGAATGCCGCCGCCGACGGGAGTGGTGAGCGGGCCCTTGATGCCGACCAGGTACTCGCGAAACGCGGTGACGGTCTCGTCGGGCAGCCAGTTGTTCTTGAGCTTGAACGCCTTCTCGCCGGCGAGGACTTCGAGCCACGCGATCTTCCGCTTGCCGGCGTAGGCCTTCTCGACCGCGGCGTCGACCACCGCGACCGAGGCGCGCCAGATGTCGGGGCCGGTCCCGTCACCTTCGATGAACGGGACGACGGGGTGGTCAGGAACGTGAAGCTTGCCGTCCTTGAGGGTGATCTTCTCTCCAGCCATTTGCAGTGCACTCCCTGTGAATGAAAGTGGTCACTACGTCGCGCTTTATCCTTCGGTCGTCAACGGTATAGTCCGTGTTCCGAACGCCCTGAATGCACCAGCTCACTGAATCTCTCCAGAGTCCCGGAGCGCTGCTCCGGCTCGACCCCAAGACGGGCACGCTCAAAGAGCGCAAGTACCAGGCCCAGGTGGTCGCGGGCCCGGACACCGGCAAGCGCGTCGCCATCGAAGCGCCGATGAAGATCGGCTCGCACGACGACGCGGGGTTGATGCTCAGCGACACCACCGTCTCGCGCTTCCACGTCGAGCTGCAGCCGCGGCCCGAGGGCGTGCTGGTGCGCGACCTCGAGTCGAAGAACGGCACCTACCTGGGCGGCACCCGCATTCAAGAAGTCATCGTCGAAGACCAGGCGGTCATCACGCTCGGCAAGACGGCGATCAAGCTGTCGATGGTCGAAGAAGATCTCGGCGTGCCCGAGGCGCAGGCCTCGTTCGGCAAGGTGATCGGCAACTCTCCGTCGATTCGCCAGCTGTTCGGCATTCTCGAGAAGGTGGCGCCCACCGACTCGACGGTGATGCTGCTGGGCGAGACCGGCACCGGCAAAGAGGTGCTCTCCGAGGCGATTCACCAGAAGAGCAAGCGGGCGGGCAAGCCGTTCGTGGTGGTCGACTGCGGCGCGGTGGCGCCGACGTTGATCGAGAGCGAGCTGTTCGGCCACATTCGCGGCGCGTTCACCGGAGCGATCAGCGACCGCAACGGCGCGTTTCTCGAGGCCGACGGCGGCACCATCTTCCTCGACGAGCTCGGCGAGCTGCCGCTCGACGATGCAGCCGAAGCTCTTGCGCGTGCTCGAGGGCGGCACGGTGCGGCGGGTGGGCGAAGACAAGCACCGCCGCGTCGACGTGCGGGTGATCGCCGCGACGCACCGCGATCTCGAGAAAGAGATCGACGAGGGCAAGTTCAGGCGCGACCTCTACTACCGCCTGGCGGTGGTGCTGGTGCAGGTGCCGCCGCTGCGCGACCGGCTCGACGACATACCGATTCTCGCCAACCACTTCGTGAAGGGCATGGGGCGCGGTGACTTCGAGCTGCCGCGCGGGCTGATGGCGCGCTTCGCCGCGTACCACTGGCCCGGCAACGTGCGCGAGCTGCGCAACCTCGTCGAGCGCGCGCTGGCCGGCGCCGACGTCGACCCGCTGCCCAACGAGTCGACCTCGGCGCGCTCGCTTCAGTCGAACGAAGGCATCACCGACCTGCCCTTCAAAGAGGCGAAAGAGCGCCTCGTCGAGAGCTTCACCAAGGAGTACCTGGTGGCGCTGCTCGAGAAGTGCAACGGCAACATCTCGCAGATGGCGCGCGAGGCAGGCATCGCGCGCAACTACGTGCACCGGCTGGTGACGAAGTACGGGCTGAAGGCGCACGAGTAGCGAGCACCCTGAGCGGAGCCGCGCCGCGGCGAAGTCGAATGGGTGCCCCCGCGGCTGGAACGCTCAGCGCCGCATACTCCCGGCTTCAAGCAGCACGGCGTGCGCCGCAATACGAGGGAGTATCTGCGCCTGAGCCTTCGTGAGGCGACGGCAGGGTTCGACCGGCTCGCCCTGCGCGGTCAACCGCCGCCCAGGCCGCCGGTGCCGCCTGCGTTGCCGCCGCTGGCTCCGCCGCCGCCCGACGTGCCGCCTGCCGAGCCGCCCGAGGTGCCGCCCGCCGACCCGCCCGAGGTGCCGCCCGCAGAGCCGCCCGAGGTACCGCCCGCAGAGCCGCCCGAGGTGCCGCCGGCCGACCCGCCCGAGGTGCCGCCAGCAGAGCCGCCCGAGGTGCCGCCGGCCGAGCCGCCCGAGGTACCGCCCGCCGAGCCGCCCGAAGTGCCGCCGGCAGATCCGCCCGAGGTGCCACCGGCAGCGCCGCCACCGGCCGTACCGCCGCCCGCGGTGCCACCCCCGGCGGTGCCACCGCCACCCTGCCCGCCAGCGCGGCCGCCGGCAGTGCCGCCGCCCGCACCGCCGCCCGCGCCACCACCGGCTCCACCGCCGCCGCCGCCACCACCGGCGCCCCCATCGGGAATCGGGGGCCGGCAGGTGAACGACTGGGTGCTGCAGCGCATCGAGGCGCAGTCAGAGCTCACCGCGCAGACCTTGTTGTTGGCGCAGCGGGGGCACATGTTGTTGCCGCCGCAGTCGATGTCGCTCTCGCCGTTGTTGAGCTTCATGTCGGTGCAGGTGCCACCGGCCATGCAGGGGGGCGGGCAGGTGATCGGCCCGGCGTCTTTCTCCATGCCGGCGTCGCCCTCGATCGGCATGCCGCCGTCGCTCAGCAGATCGGTGCGCATCAGCGTGAACGGCGACAGGTGCGGCGTGGTGCCGCGGATCTCGAGGCGCACCCGGTCGACCTGGCTGTCGTCGAGGGCGACCCAGTCGCCGTAGGTGCCGCCGTCGAACAGCTCGCGGGTGTAGATGCGCACCAGCGTGGGGTCGAGGGAGCCGAAGCCCGAGTCGAGCAGGTACTCGTAGTTGAAGATCACCTTCGCCTCGCGGGCGAAGAGCGTGCCGCTGGGGCCGATCTCCCAGACCTCGCTCAGCGCGCCGCCCGGCACGTCGGACGACGGCCGAATGAAGAGCTGGGTCTCTTGAGGCAGGCCGTTGAGCGGCACCTCGATGCAGACCTTGCGGTCGGGCAGGCAGAGCTCTCCGCCGGCGCCGCCGATGTACCCAGAAGCCGAGTTGCCGCCGCAGCTCGAAAGCGCCAGCGGCAGCACCGCGTAGACGAGCTTGCGCACGCGCGAAGCATACCGCGCGGCGAGGGCGCGCCAACAAGGGCTTGACGTGTCGGCACAGAGCGCGAAAGTCCCACCTCGACGCCTTCGCACCACCCAAGGGGAAAATCTCACATGCGTAGAGCCTCGTTGCTTTGCTGCTTCGCGGTCGCTTGCGGCAGCGGAACCGACGCCAACCACGACGGCATCGCCGATGGTGTGGTGTCACCCGACAGCGTTTCGATGGTGGCGCCCAGCACTCCGGTGGGCACCCTGTCGGGCCAGGTGCTGGGCACCGACTTCAAGCCGATCGAGGGCGTGGCGGTGACGGTGCTGGTAGGCGGCGCGTCGGACGGTGAGGGCAACGTGTTCAAGGCCTCGACCGACAACGAGGGCACCTGGGCGGTGAAGCTGGTGCCCGCGGGAGCCAACGCGCAGGTGACGCTGGGCAAGGCCGGCTACTCGACGGCGCGGGTCTCGGCGTTCGTGCCGGCGACCGCCGGCAACTTCCCCATCAACAACGGCAACGCGAACGTGGGCACGGTGCTGCTCACCAAGACCGACGGCACGCTCAAGCTGCAGGTGGTGACCCAGACCGGCCACCCGGTGAAGGGTCACAAGGTGACGCTCGAGGTGACTCCGGCGGCGGTGCGGCCCGACGCGACGAGCACAGGCTACGGCGCGACCGTGGGCATGTTCGTGAGCGAGGCCACCACCGACGACTCGGGCGTCGCCGAGCTGAAAGAGATACCGGGCCTGGGCGAAGAGGCGCGCCTGGGCGGCACGTACTCGGTGAGCATGGGCGAGTACCACGAGGACGCCAGCGGCACGGCCGACTTCCTCGGCACGCGCCGAGACTTCACCGCGCGCGAGCTGTTCAACGGCAGCGCGTCGACGGTGCTCACCCTGCTCACCGCGCACGCGAGCGGGCCGCTGCAGATCGTGGCGAGCAACGTCGACTCGATCATCAACGGCACCGGCGACCCGCTCAAGAGCATGGTGAAGCCGGGCGAGACGCTCTACTTCGTGTTCGACCAGCGGGTGATCGAGCAGTCGGTGTCGGTGAAGGTGACCGACGAGACCGGCCTGTCGGTGCTCACCAACACCAAGATGCTGAGCGGCACCGGCAACATTCTGCAGGTGACGGTCACCCCTGCAACCGAGTCGGGTCGTGAGTACAACCTGGCGATGCGTGCGACGTCGGCAGAGAACGGCACCACCCTGTCGAAGCCGGCGTACTTCTTCGGCGGCGACCCGGCGACGCCCAAGCCGTTCGCGATCGAGAAGGTGACGTTCAAGCGCAACGTCGCCAACCCCAGCACCCAGATGCGGCTCGAGCCGGGCGACCGGGTGACGCTGCTGTTCAACCAGCCGGTGCGCAACTCGGGCGGCCAGTCGGTCGAGGTGCTGATCGACTTCGACATCAACGGCAGCGGCACGCGTGGAGACGTGGTCGGAGAAAAGTCGCTGGCCGCGGCTGCGATGCCCAACACCACCGGCTTTCTCACCGTCGCCAACGAGCCGTTCGGCGAGCCGATGAGCACCTTCACGAACCTGCTGAGCGGGTACACCACCCGCCACGAGTTCATCTACACCGGGGCGATGTACGTACCGGTGCCGATCGGCACGCAGTTCACCGCGACGTTCTCGGAGATACCCTCGAGCGTGTTCGGCTATCGCACCATCTGGGGCGCGGGCGTCGAGGCCGATGCCGTGGGCGCGCTGTCGGCGCCCTGAAGAGAGACGCGTGACGGCGGCCCTGCTCGCATTCTGTCTGGCCGCCGCTGCTGATGCCGGCGCGCAGGCCGACGCGGGCTCGGCCGACGCCGGTGACTCGGTGGTGGTGATGCGCGGCGCGGTGCGGGTGCGGGTGCAGCCCGGCGCACCGAAGCCCGGAGACCCGGTGCTGATCACCGTCTACGGCGCGAAAGAGGTGCCGGTGGGCGAGCTGGGCTCGTGGCACCTGAACTTCTTGCCCTTCCGCGGCGGGCACCAGGCGCTGATCGGGCTGCCGACGGATCTGAAGCTCGTGCCGCTCAAGCTCGAGGTGCAGCTCAAGACCGACGCGAAGGAAGAGGACTACGCGCTCACGCTCGACATCGTCGACCCGCAGTTCCGCAAAGACGAGCTGCGCGTGGCGGGCAAGTACACCTCGCCGTCGAGGGCGCAAAAGAAGTGGATGGCGGAGGACCAGAGAGAGTTCAACGCGGCGTTCGGGCAGCCGCTCGAGGCGCGGCTGTTCGAGAAGGCGTTCGAGTGGCCGAAGCTGGGGCGCACCGCGGCGCCGTACGGTGACCGCCGCATGTTCAACGGCAAGCTGCAGAGCCAGCACTACGGCGTCGACATCGACGGGCAGATCGGCGACCCCGCGTTCGCGGCGAACGACGGCACGGTGGTGATGGTGCGCGAGTGCTTCGGCTCGGGCAACACGGTGCTGATTCACCACGGTGCGGGGCTGTACACCGCGTACTTTCACCTCTCGCGCTTCGACGTGAAGGTGGGCGACAAGGTGAAGCAGGGGCAGCGGGTCGGGCTGGTGGGCAAGACCGGGCGCGTGACCGGGCCGCACCTGCACTGGGGCGTGAAGATCGACGGCCGCTGGGTCGACGGCACCACCCTGCTCAAGCTCGACTTCGAGTGAGAGTGAGAGGGAGATGGAGAGGGAGAGGGAAAGCCGGGCACCCTGAGCGGAGGCGCGGCGAACGCCGTGCCGAAGTCGAACGGGTGCTGACGGAGCTGGAACGCTCGGCGCCGCATACTCCCTGCTTCAAGCAGCACCCACGCGCTCCAGTACGAGGGAGTATCTGCGCCTCAGCCTTCGGGCGAGCGATGGCACCCTTCGACGGGCTCAGGGTGCGCGGGTTTCGCCTGCCCGGCTCCCTACTTGTCGTTCCACTTCGGGGGACGCTTCTCGAGAAACGCGGTGACCCCCTCGGCGGCATCTTCCGTGAGCACGTTGAGCGAGAGCTGGGAGCTGAGCATCTCCATCGCGTTGGGCAGCGGCAGGTCTTCGGTGGCGAAGTAGCTGCGCTTGCCGAGCGCGATGATCGCCTTGCTCTTGCCGGCGAGCTTGCCGGCGAGGGTGTGGGTGGCGGCGTCGAGGTCGGCTGCGGGCACCACCTGGGTGATGAGCCCCCACTCGAGCGCCTGAGGGGCGGTGAGGCGCTCGCCGAGCAGCACCAGCTGCAGCGCGCGCTTTCGGCCGACGTGCCGCTGGAGCAGCGCCATCACCATCATCGGGAAGAGGCCGCGATCGATCTCTGGGGTGCCGAAGCCGGCGGTGTCGGTGGCGACCGCGAAGTCGCAGGCGAGCACCAGCCCGAGGCCCCCGGCCAGGGCGTGACCGTTCACCCGCGCGATGGTGGGCTTGTGGTGGCCCTGAATGCGGAGCAGCAGCTGGCCGTAGCCGCGGCGGCCCTCGTGACCGGCGAGAAAGCCGTCACCGCTCAAGCCCCCGAGGTCGCCGCCGGCGCAGAAGACCTTCTCGCCGGCGCCGGTGATGACGATGACGCGCACGGCGGGGTCGGCATCGGCGGCGGCGAGGCCTTCGGCGAGCCCGTGAATCACGCCCGGAGACAGCGCGTTGCGCGCGGCCTCGCGGTCGATGGTCAGGCGCGCTTGAGCGCCCGTGACTTCGTAGCGGACTTCTCGTTCTTCCATGTGCCGTCTCCCAGAGCTCCGCCGAGGAAGGTGTCGGCGACCTGGCGAGCGGCCTGGTCGACCGTCTCGGGCTTGCGATCGAGCAGGCCCATGATGAACGCGGTGAGCCCCATCTCGATGGCGCCGAAGAGCATCGCGGCGCAGATGAGCGGCTCGAGCTTGGGGTCGAGCTCTCCGCGCTTCTGACCGTCGCGGAAGATGGTCGAGACCATCTCTATGGTGCCACCGAAGGCGCTGCCGCGGTTGACGCTCTGCCCCGCCGGGCTGCGGCCGATCTCGAGGATCAGCACCTTCACCGCGCGGGGGTCGGTCTTGTAGGCGTCGAAGGCCACCGAGACGATGCCGCGGACCTTTTCGTCGACCGTCTTGCCCTGCAGCGCGCGCTCGGTGAGGCGGGTGACGAGCCCCGTCCACCCGTACTCGAACACGCTCTGGAGCAGCTCATCTTTGTTCGAGTAGTAGTGGTAGACGAGGCCGTAGGCGACGCCGGCTTCCTTGGCGACGTCGGCGATGCGGCAGCCGTGGTAGCCCTTCTTCGAGAAGACCTCGATCGCCGCACGCAGAATGGTGCCCTTGCGATCGGCTTCGGCCGTCGGCGACTTGGTCGTAGCGGTCACGGCTTAGGTCACGTACTGCTCAGGGCAGGTTGCTGTCCACCTGGCCGGTTACCGAATCGGGCACGGTGACCCGATAGCCCTCCTCAGGCGACGCCGTGAACTTACAGGCGACCACTGCGCTCCAATACATGCGCGGGGTCGGCGGCGGGAAGCAACCCGGCTGTGGCGGCGTCGTCATCGGCATCGGAGTGCGCTCGCTCTTGTCGATTACGACGAAACCGTGACGCCCGATCGGCGGGTACGTGAATGCGATGCCCGAGAACAGCGTGCCTTCGACCTCGACGTTGTCGGAAGATCCGATCTTCTCGCACCCATCACCCTCTCCGTTCTGCGCCAACGAGTTGAACCAAGGGTCGCCAATGATCGTGGTGAATTCGAGCGAAGGGCCCGGAGGGCCTTTGCACGTCAGAATCGGCGTGCCGGCGAGCACCTGGGCACTCGCAAACGTGGGCTCGGGGCCGCTCTTGTCATCAGGCTGAGTGCCGTAGAGCCGTTGGTAGGGAATTCCCGTCCAGAGGATGCGCTCTTGTCGCCAGACGGTGGTGACGGCGTCCCACTTTCCGTTCTTGCCGTCCCACTTCATGTTTCCGTTGGTGTCGAGGTAGCGCTCATTGGAGTCCCACGTTCCGTTGTCGTTCGAGTCGACGAAGGGCTCGGTGGTGTCGATGAACTCTTCGCCGTCGTCCCACTTGGCGTTGTGGTTGGCGTCGTAGAAGCCCTCTTCACCCGGCGTGAAGGCGATCATCGACACCAGGTTGTCGCGGGGGTTGTTCTGGTATGGCGTCTTGGCGGCGTCGTCGTGCTTGCGAATCGGGTCGTTGCGCCGCGGCTCTTCGAGGTTGTTCGGGTCGTAGGCCGGCGCACCAGGAAGAGCGAGAGCGGTCGCGAGGGGGTTGCGCGTCCAGCTGTTCGGGGACATCCACAGCGGGACGAGGTACTCGCCGTTGCACAGCGAAGTGTCTCCGCCCGGGGCCTCGCACGTCCCGTTCGGGTCCCACTCGAACTTTCGTGGCGTGGTCTCGACCGGCAGCGGCAACGACGTCTTGTAGAGGATCGAGGCGTTACCGATGACATCGGTAACCGTGGTCTCAGACGGGCCGATGGTGCCAGCCTCGGTGTAGAACGACACGCTCGCGCCTGGGACGCCATCACCGTTGCGATCGCCGACATGCGCGACGCAGTGCACCTTCACGCCTGCGATGAGGTGGCGCAGCTCGTCGTAGGCACCGAGGGCGTGAACACCGCCCGAGCCCTCGCCTGCGACGGAGCCGCACTGAAACGTCATCTGGGTGCCGCTGGCGTACGTGCCGGCGAAGCTGATGCCGGGGCTCGTTGCGACCTTTCCTCCGCCGGCGTCGGCACGAACGATGACTGTGCCGGGGTTGGCGTTGGCGACGAGCTGAACCTGCACCTCGCCCGACCCCTTTACGGAGATCGCGGTCTTGGGGCTGAACATCACAGAGTCGCCGGTGCTCTTGTCGAGGCTGAAGGTGACCGTGGTGCCTGCCTGAGGCACGCCGCGGTAGTCGGTGAGCTTGAAGCGCACCGTCGTGATCTCACCGATGCGCGGATGAGCAGGCGACGTATCGATGTACTCAATCGTCGCGGGCGGCTCACTGCAGGCGGCGACAAACACAGCGAGGAGCAGACAAGCGCGATGGAGCATGGCGGCGGACTTTATGCCGCTCACCCTCCGGTGCCCAGCGTTCCGAACCCGGAGATGGTGAGGCTGGCCCCGAAGTCGGGGAACACCTCTCCGCGGTAGGTTCCCCACACCTCGACCCGCCAGCACTCGCAGGCCGGCCCATAGGAAACGCCGACGGTCTGCTGGGTTGGCCACTTCTGGTCGAGGTTCAGGAACAGGCTGTCGTAGCGAAGGCCCAGCCCGCCGACGCGCCAGTGGCCTCCGAAGGCGAGCACCTGGGCCGCGGCGCCCGGTACGAGCCGCGAGCCGATGAGCAGATCGATCGGCTGCCGGGCGCGATCGGTGCCGACGTCGCTGAGGTTCTCGTAGCTCAAGTACGCCCCGCGCCCGCGGCCGTCGTCGAGGCTGCCGATGAGGCTGACGCGGGTGACCTTCTTGAGCAGCGGGTCGAAGCGCACCGTCGCGTTGGTGCGGAAGATGCCGGCGGCGACCTGAAGGCGGGTGAAGGTCTCTCCGGTGGTGAGGGTGGGCCAGAGGTTGAACGACTGGCCGAGGTCCCAGCGAATGACGTCGCCCTGCCCTCTCACCTGCAGGCGCTGGCGGAGCAGCGCTACCGCTTGCGCCGCGGGGCCGGTGATCGCCGAGTCGACGTCGTCGTAGCGCGGAGGCGTGCCGCTGCCGACCACCGCCGGCACCGCGCGCGCCTCAATCTGCGGTGAGATGGTGTGGCGCACCGAATCTGAAAAGGTGCGCGCGAGCTCGGTCGACGCGGTGGCACCGAAGAGGGGGTAGCCGCGGTGCGCGGCGTGGCCGTCGAGCTCCGAGAGCCAGACGTCTTGTCTCCACGACGCCGAGGCGCCGAGGCTCACCGCGTTGGCGATGGTGCCGGCGACGTCGACGCGCGGCATCACGTCGAAGCGATCGAAGGGCTCGAGCGAGTCGCCGCGCTTGAGCAGCGGAGCGAGCCGCGCGTACTCGGCCCGCCCCGAGACGCTGAGCGGGCCGGCGATGATCCGCGACGGAACCGCGAAGACCAGGCCGGGCAGCCGCTGCACCGGGTTGGGGCTGTCGGGGCGCGAGGTGAAGAGCGTGTCGCCGGTCGCGAGATCCTGCCGGAAGACCACGTCGAGGCCGGCGAAGTGGTCGGCGCCACGGTGAAAGAGCGACGCGCTCGAGCGCATGTAGGTCGCCTCGCGGGCGAGCACGTCGGGAGTGAAGTCTTTGAGCAGGTTGCCGTCGCTGAGCAGCGAGACGTTGAGGCGATCGTGGAAGCCGTGCCCGAGCTCCTGCACCTGCGCGATGGTGCCGTCGACGCGAATGCCGCGGCGCTTGTTGATGGTGACGGCGGGGTTCTCGGGGTCGCGCTGCAGGCGCAGATCCCACAGCACTCCCAAGGTGGCACGGCCGCTGGTGCCGACCGAGGGCGCCCAGCGAAACTCGGTGCCCAGGCGCGGGCCCGAGATGCCGTAGGCGCCGCCGTTGCCGGCGTAATACGCGGGGGTGATGGTCATGTCGGCGCTGCGGCCGAGGGTGACGAAGATCGGCTGCTCGATGCTGAAGCCGTTGAGCGCGGTGCTGGTGAGCCGCGGGACCAGGAGGCCGGTCTGGCGGTCGGAGAGGGGCAGCGAGATCCACGACAACCAGAGCACCGGCACCTTCCACACGTAGAAGGTGGGGAAGAGCAGCGAGGCGCGCTCGGCCTCGAGATCGAGCGTGGTGCGGCTGGTGCCGATGTGCCACGACGGCCGGTCGAAGTCGCACTCGCACGGCGTGAAGCCGAGCTCGTCGATGACCCACGAGCCGTCGTCGTTGCGGGTGAGGTGCGAGGTGACCATCGTCATCGTGGTGTTGCCGGTGACGGCGAGCTGCTCGGGCGTGCGCGCGGCGAGCAGCGCCTGCGGAGTGGTGTTCTTCTTCCGCATCGCGATGCCGTCGTAGAGGTAGACCTCGCTGACCTCTCCGTTGCTCATGCGCACGGTGACGACGTCGGCGACCACCGCGAGCAGGCCCTTCTGCACCACGCGCAGCACGACCTTGCCGCTCGCGGTGGCGGCCTCGGCGTTCTCGTCCCAGGTGATGCGCTCGGCGTGCAGCGCGGCGTTGCCGGCGGTGAGCTCGGCCTCGCCCTCGGCGGTCGTCACCTTCCGCGCGTCGTCGTGCACCAGCCGCTCGGCGTCGAGCTGCACGGTCGCAGCGAAGCTGAGCGCCACGACGAGTGGCAGGGCCGACATGGGCGCGCGTTCTAGCCCTAGTGTGCGATGGTTCGATACGTCGCAGCGCTCTCAAGCGGCAGTGATGAGGCCCCCATGAACGCACCACCGACCTCGAGCAAGACCGCGCGGCTGGCAGCACTCGGACTCAGCATTGCGGTCGGCGTCGCGCTCGGCCTGGTGGCCGATGCACTGGCGGGTGATGTGCCGATGTCGACCAAGACCGTCACTGATGCGCTCCTGCTTTCGCCCTTTGCGATTCCAGCGGGCGCGGGAGCGGTCGCGACTGGCTTTGGAGCCACGGTGATGCTGCTGGGAGGCTTCCTGTTCTGGCCGGGCCTCCTGGTTCTGGCCTGGCGCTACCTGAAGGCTCCCCACGTCGCGACAGCCGTCGCTTGCGCCGTCTGGTCGACCCAGGGGTTCTTCATGATCGTCCACCGGACGATGCTCATCATGTCCGCCTAGCATCACCGCCAGACTCGCATGGAGACGGGGCGCTTCAGGGCGATGGCTGCTTGAGCAGCTCGAAACGATCCGCGTGCTCTTCGACGGTCGAGTACGAAAAGAACCTGAGCTCTTGAGGCAGCAGCAGTTCGCGAGAAGCCCCGAAAACGATCAAGCGACCGAAGGACTTGCCGCTGTTGGGACCTTCGTGGTCTTCGATATCGCTAACGCCGCGCCAGAGTCGCTCGAATGGTGTCTCGCCGGGCATCTTGGTGAACATCGCGACGTTTTTCTGTGCCGACGATGGCAGTGAAGCCACAGCCAGCGCGTTCGATGGGCTCTCGATGATCCAGACCGGCATCATCGACACGAACGCGCCGAGCTTCGCGCCGAACTCCTCGTCGACAATCAGCGCTACGGCGGGAATGAAGCTCAACGTCATCGCGACGCCCCCTACTTCGGAGGCTCGAACTCGACGGTGACTTCGTTGTTGCTCTGACTCACGCGGTACGGCACCGGCTGCTTGAGCACGACGAGCACGTTGACGCCCTTGGCGCTGGGCTCGGGGCGCACCATCGCGACGGCGGTGTCGAAGAACGAGGTGTCGAGGAACCGCTCGTTGTTGGGCAGCCCGATGCGCGCATTCTCGAGCGACACCACCACGTTGCGGTCGACGTCCTCCTTCACGCCGATCTGCACCGGGCCGGACATCTTGATCGACACCCGCCCCACCCCGCGGTCTTGCTTGAAGCCGATCGAGTTCATCGACGCCGGCTTGCCTGACGTCGCCACCGGCTGGGTCGTCGCCACCACCTTCGCCGGAGGAGGCTCTGCCGCCGCCTTCGCCTTCGCCTCTTTCTCGGCCCGCGCCTGCGCCTCACGCTCGGCCTTCTCCTCTTCCCGCCTTGCGCCGCTTCGCTTCTTCGCGCTCGCGCTTCTCGGTCTCGGCCTTCTCTTTCGACAGCCGCGCCAGCTCGGCCTGCTTCGCCGCCTCGTTGCGCGCTTCCTGATCTCGCGCCGCGCGCTCGGCTTCGGCCTTCTCGCGCGACTCTCTCGCCAGGCGCTCTTTCTCGGCCTTCTCGTCAGCCGCTTTGCGCTTCGCGTCTTCGCGCGCCAGCCGCTCGGCTTCGGCCTTCTCGGCCTTGGCGGCCTTCTCTTCCGCCAGCTTCTTCGCCGCTTCGTCGCGCGCCGCCCGCTCGGCCTCGGCTCGCGCCGCCTTCTCTTCGGCCACCTTGCGCGCCGCTTCTTCTCGCGCCAGCCGCTCTCCTTCAGCCTTCGCCGCCTTCTCTTCGGCCGCCTTGCGCGCCGCTTCTTCGGCCTTCGCCGCCTTCTCGGCCTTCGCGACCCGCTCTGCCTCGGCCTTCGCCGCCTTCTCTTCGGCGACCTTGCGCGCAGCTTCCTCACGCGCGGCCCGCTCTCCTTCAGCCTTCGCCGCCTGCTCGGACTGCTTCTTCGCCGCTTCCTCGCGCGCCAGCCGCTCGGCTTCAGCCTTCGCCGCCTTCTCTTCGGCGACCTTGCGCGCCGCTTCTTCGCGCGCTGCCCGCTCTCCTTCAGCCTTCGCGGCCTTCTCTTCGGCCGCCTTGCGAGCCGCGTCTTCGCGCGCCAGCCGCTCGGCGTCGGCCTTCTCTTTCGCCAGCCGCTCGCGCTCGGCCTTCGCGGCCTTCTCGGCCTCGACCTTCTCGCGCGCGAGGCGCTCTTTCTCGGCCTTCTCTTCCGCCGCCTTGCGCGCCGCGTCTTCCCGCGCCACGCGCTCTCCTTCAGCCTTCGCCGCCTTCTCTTCCGCGACCTTGCGCGCCGCCTCTTCGCGCGCGACCCGCTCGGCTTCAGCCTTCGCGGCCTTCTCTTCGGCGGCCTTGCGCGCCGCTTCCTCGCGCGCGACCCGCTCTCCTTCAGCCTTCGCGGCCTTGTCGGCCTCGGCCTTCGCCAGCAGCGCCGGAGACGGCGGCAGCTTCACCCGCAGCGTGTTGCCGTCGGTCGAGATGTCGGTGTCGAGGTCGCGCTCGAAGCCGATCACCACCCGGGCGATCGCCGCCGACGCCGAGCCGTAGGCTGCCGTCTTGATCGACGTGATGTTCCCGTCGTTGACCTTGAGCTCGGCCGGCACGCCTTGCAGCACCGCCTCGCTGAAGTCGACCACCAGCCGCGGCGGCTCGGGCAGCGTGAACGTGGTGAAGCTCGGCTTCTTCGAGCCCGAGATCTCGAGCACGTTGCCGCGCACTTCGACGCGCGTGATGGTGTTCAGGGACACCCGGTCCTGGCCGTGAGAAGCCCCCGACACCACCAGCAGCACGACTGGCCAGAAACGCATGAGCTACAGGACGCTACCTCACTGGATCAACGGGCCAACTTTCTGGCTGATTCCGGTAAGGTGCCCGGCCTCCCCATGGGACTGAACTTCATCGAAGAGATCGTCGAAGAGGACAACCGCACCGGCAAGTGGTCTGGCCGGGTGCAGACGCGGTTTCCCCCCGAGCCGAACGGGTACCTGCACATCGGCCACGCCAAGAGCATCTGCCTGAATGCGGGCCTGGCCAAGAAGTACAACGGCACCTTCAACGTTCGCTTCGACGACACCAACCCGGCGAAAGAAGAGCAGGAATACGTCGATTCGATCTTGCGCGACGTGCGCTGGCTCGCCGGAGACGTACCCGAAGGCCGCGTCTTCTACGCCTCCGACTACTTCGACCAGATGTTCGAGTGGGCCGAGGCGCTGATGAAGGCCGGCAAGGCCTACGTCTGCGATCTCACCGCCGACCAGATGCGCGAGTACCGCGGCACCATGAAAGACCCGGGCAAGCCCAGCCCCGGTCGCGACCGCAGCGTCGACGAGAACCTCACCCTGCTCCGCAAGATGAAGGCGGGCGAGTTTCCCGAGGGCAAGTACACCGTGCGCGCCAAGATCGACATGGCGTCGGGCAACTTCAACCTCCGCGACCCGGTGATGTACCGCATCGTGAAGGCCGAGCATCACCGCACCGGCAACAAGTGGTCGATCTACCCCTCGTACGACTGGGCCCACGGCCTCGAAGACTCCCTCGAGAAGATCACCCACTCGATCTGCACGCTCGAGTTCGAGAACCACCGCCCGCTCTACGACTGGTTTCTCAACGAGCTCGGCATCTACCACCCGCAGCAGATCGAGTTCGCGCGCCTCAACCTCACCTACACCGTGATGTCGAAGCGCAAGCTGCTCGAGCTGGTCTCGAAGAAGCACGTCGCCGGGTGGGACGACCCGCGCATGCCCACCATCTCGGCGCTGCGCCGCCGCGGCTACCCCGCCAGCGCGGTGCGCACCTTCTGCGAAGAGATCGGCGTCACCCGGGTCGACAGCGTCATCGACGTCACCCGCCTCGAGAACGCGGTTCGCAACGAGCTCAACCGCACCGCCGAGCGCCGCATGGCAGTCTTGAAGCCGCTCAAGGTCGTCATCGAGAACTGGCCCGAGGGCCACGTCGAGCAGCTCGAGGCGGTCAACAACCCCGAAGACCCCAACGCCGGCAAGCGCACCGTGCCGTTCGGCAAGGTCATCTACGTCGAGCGCGACGACTTCATGGAGAACCCGCCGAAGAAGTTCTTCCGGCTCTCTCCGGGCCGCGAGGTGCGGCTGCGCTGGGCGTACTTCGTCACCTGCAAAGAGGTGAAGAAAGACGCCGCCGGCAACGTGACCGAGGTGGTCTGCACGTACGACCCCGCCACCCGCGGCGGAGACGCTCCCGACGGCCGCAAGGTCAAGGCGACCATGCACTGGGTGGCGGCCGCCACCGCCGTCGAGGCCGAGGTTCGCCTCGTCGACCGGCTCTTCACCGTCGAGAGCCCCGACGGAGACGACTACCTCAAGAACCTGAACCCCAAGTCGCTCGAGGTCGTCACCGACGCGAAGCTCGAGCCCGCGCTCGCCAACGCCCCGGTCGGCACCGTGGTGCAGTTCGAGCGCCTCGGGTACTTCAACGTCGATGCCGACTCGAAGCCCGGCAAGCTGGTCTTCAACCGCACCGTGACGCTCAAGGACACCTGGGTGAAAGAGCAGGCGAAGGGCGAGTGAGGCTCACGCTCGTCGCCGCGCTGCTGGGCTCGGCTGCCTGCGTGAACATCGCGCCAGGCGTGAAGTTCCGCTCGGTCGAGGTGCGCCCGATGGACGACGAGCGCGTGGTCGACGACTTCGAGAACCACCGCGCCAAGCCGGTGTTCGGCGCGGTGGTGGTGGTCGAGAACGACGAGGCCGCCGGGCTCGACGTGGTCGACGGCACCCTGAAGCAGTTTCGCGGGCAGGACGTCGAGATGGTCGGCACCTTCACCATCGAGGGCGAGTACCACTCGCCGTTCTACCCTTCGGACTACCTGTCGACCGCGCGCAAGGTCTTCTGCTGGCCGCAGGTGCCGCTCACCTGGGTGACGCTGGGCATCTGGCTGATCATCCCCACCTCGTATTTCTGCTGGGGCAAGACGCCCGACGATCGCGATCACTGGATCGCCTGGGTGAAGCAGATCGTCGACAGCGCCGGCGGGAATCTGGGCGTGGTGACCTTCGGCCCCAAGAAGAACAGCTTCGACGAGGCCAAGGGCTACGTGATGCGGGTGAAGGCGCCGGCTCCGGCTTCGGTGCAGCCTGCGGCGCCTTCTTCGGCCACTCCCTAGGAGGGTTTTCGCCCCCTCACCCCAACCCTCTCCCTCGAGGGAGAGGGAGCTCTTCAGCGGATCCTCGGCAACGACGGGGCGCGGTTGCGGTGCACCTTCGCGTACTCGATGAGGTTCTTGATGTCGTAGCAGATCTGCCGCACGTCGTGACCCATGGTCACCTCGATGTGGCTGTTGCCCTTCACCGGGCGCCACAAGAGGTACTCGCTCTTCGCCGAGCGGTAGACGCTGCGGGTCGACGCGACCGAGGCGAGCGGGTCGGCGTCTCCGAAGATGATGGCCATCGGCACCTTGATCTTCTGGAACCCGCGCTTGAAGTCGTAGCCGGTGCGGTAGCAGACGACCTCGCTCGAGCGGATCCACTTGAGGAACTGCTCGGCGACCTTGCGCGGCTCGCGCTCACCCGCTTCGCGCAAGAGCCACCTCAGGTCCGACGAGGCCATGCGATCTTGCCGCGCCAGCCAGTTCACCCGCGACGCGATGGTCGAGAGCACCGGGTTGGTCTCGGCGTAGTCGAGCAGCGAAGCCGCCGTCTTCAGCCACGAGTCGACCGGCACGTAGCGAAACTGCAGGTGCTTCGGCACGCTCGGAGCGATCTGCTTCTTCAGCCGCGCCACCAGCGACCTCGACACGTGCGAGAGGCCACGCTGCATGTTGAGCGCACCCATGGTCGAGTCGACCGCCGCCGCCAGGCCCGGCCCCGCCATCGCCAGCAGCTTGAGCGGCAGCGAGCCCTTGCCCAGCTCGGCCGCCGCGCCGATGGTGACGATGCCCTCGAAGTGATCGTCGTGAATGCCGGCGTACCCGTAGCCCAGCATGCCGCCCATCGAGTGCCCGCAGTAGAAGATGCGGTCGCGGCGCGAGATGCGGCGCACCCCCGCCACCGCCGCGGGTATGTCGTAGAGAAAGTACGAGTCGATGTCCCAGTCCCACTCGAGATCGGCGGGGGGAGTGCGGCCGAACTTCGCGGCGCGCTCGTGCTGCAGCTCGATCGAGCTCTTGCCGTGGCCGCGCAGCTCGAGAATGTGAATGTCGACCCCGAAGAAGAGCAGGTTCTTCACGAACTCGCCCGACGTCCACGCGTGGCGGTTCTGCGAGAAGCCGTGCACCAGCAGCATCGGCTCGCCGAACAGCGGCTGCGACCACGACTGCGGAGTCGGCTTGTACCGGGTGATGACCAGGCTCCAGCCATCGGCGGTCTCGACCGTGTACTTGGTCTTCTTGTAGAGCGCGCGGAACTCGACGTCGTCGACCGTGGGCTCGCGGACGGGGGTGTTCACCTGGGGTCCATTCTTAAGCACGTCGAGCGTGCTATGTCGCCGCCCACCATGGCCCGAACCGTCAAAGGCGGCTTGATCCAAGTCGCGAACGCGAAGTCCGAAGGCAGCGTCAAAGAGATCTGCACCGCGATGCTCGAGAAGACCCTGCCCTTCATCGACAAGGCGGGCAAGGCGGGCGTGCAGATGCTGTGCATGCAGGAGGTCTTCAATACCCCGTACTTCTGCCCGGCGCAGACGCCCAACTGGTACGACGCCGCCGAGGCCTGCCCCGGCCCGCTCACCAGCCTGATGTCGGAGTACGCCAAGAAGTACTCGATGGTGATCGTGGTGCCGCTCTACGAGCGCGAGATGGCGGGCGTCTATTACAACACCGCCGCGGTCATCGACGCCGACGGCAAGTACCTGGGCAAGTACCGCAAGAACCACATCCCCCAGACCAGCGGCTTCTGGGAGAAGTACTACTTCAAGCCCGGCAACCTCGGTTACCCGACCTTCAAGACCCAGTACGGCGTGGTCGGCGTGTACATCTGCTACGACCGCCACTTCCCTGAAGGAGCGCGCCTGTTGGGCCTGAACGGCGCCGAGGTGGTGTTCAACCCGTCGGCCACCGTCGCCGGCCTCTCGCAGTACCTGTGGAAGCTCGAGCAGCCCGCGCACGCCGTGGCCAACGGTTACTTCGTCGGCGCCATCAACCGCGTCGGCACCGAGGCTCCGTGGAACATCGGCAAGTTCTACGGCACGTCGTACTTCGTCGACCCGCGGGGCTCGTTTCTCGCCACCGGCAGCGAAGACAAAGACGAGCTGGTGGTCGCCGACATGAACTTCGACATGATCGAAGAGGTGCGGCGCGTGTGGCAGTTCTACCGGGATCGTCGCCCAGAGACCTACGGCGACATGGCGAAGCTGCTCCCATGAGCTGCTAGAAGACCCTCTCATGAGGGGTCTTCGTCTCGCCGTCTTCAGCCTGGTTCTCGCCTCGGGGTGCACCCAGCGTGTCTCCGAACCCGATACGTCGCCGGCCGCCGAGCACACCGCGGCACTGAGCTTCAGCCCCGACTTCGAGCTGATTCCCACCGCCACGCGCGTGGGAGACCCGACCGGCAACGCCCACAACGCGGCGGTGGCGGGCCTGGGCCCCAACGTGCTCGCGGTCTGGGAGGACGAGCGCTTCGTCGCCCAGCAGGCGCTGATCGTGGGCGGCTTCATGACCGGCACGCTCGGCAGCAACGCGCAGATGAGCCGGTTCGTGCTCGCTCCCGACAACGTGGCGCAGGCGAAGCCGAAGCTGGCCGCCGGCTCGGGTCAGTTCCTGGTCGTGTTTCAGAGCCAGGGCGACATTCGCGGCGTCTGGGTGTCGGGGAGCACCGGTCTGGCCGGGCCGGTCTTCAGCATCGCGAGCACGCCCAGCCTCGAAGGCAACCCCCAGGTCGCCATCGCGGTCGGCACCAGCCCGGTGGTGTTCGCGGTGCTGTGGCAGGACACCGAGAGCGCCGGCCCGCTGCGCGCCGCGCTCTACCGCGAAGGGCAGACCACGCCGTTCTCGGGCCCGTCGCTGGTGGCCGACGGCGTGACCGCCGAAGAAGACCCGACGCTCGCCTTCAACGGCACCAACTTCGTCACCGCGTGGAAGGACTCGCGGCTCGCCTCGCCCGACATCTTCGCGACCACCTTCAGCCCCACCGCGCTGCCGGGCTCGGCTTCGGCCGGCACCGCGGTGCTGAGCCCCAACTCTTCGCGCGTCGCGCCGCGGCTGATCAGCGGCCCCTCGGGCCAGGCCCTGCTGCTCTTCTTCAACGTCACCGTTCAGCGGGCGACGCGCCTGTCTGGAGTGACGGCCGTCGACAGCCCCGGGCTGCAGCCGTTTCCCAACAACGGCGTGCCCTCGGGCTACTTCGACGACGGCGCGGGGCGGTGGCAGCTGTTCCTCGAGAGCTCGCCCAACATCGATGGCCGCACGGTCTCGACCGCCGGCGCGGTGGCCACGTTTCCCTCGGGCCTCAACCCGGTCGCGGGGCCGTCGATCACCGGCCTGGTCGCGGGCCGCTACCTCAACGGCACGCAGAACTACCCCATCGTGATGTACGAGCAGGCCGGCGCGGTGCGCGGGGTGCGGCTCTTCTCTGGCCAGACCGCCGAGCCGCAGTTCTCGGCGGCCCAGGAGACCCAGTTCCTGCCGGCGGCCGCGACCTTCGCCTCGGGCAGCGAAGCCGCCGTGGTGTGGACCCACCAGGCCCTCTTCCCCGACGACGCCGGCACCGGCCTCGATCTCGGCTGGCGGGTGGTGCGCGCCGACGGCGGCCACTCGGCCCCGGTGCTGCGCGCGCTGCCCGGCACCGCCGCCACTCCCGCCGTAGCCGCCGTCGGTCAGCGCGCGCTGGTGCTCTCTTCCGACCTGGGAGGGCGCTTCGGGTCGACCTTGAGCGCCTCGCTGTTCGACTCTGCGGCTCCTTCGACGGTGACCAGCTTCCCCGTCACGGTCGCAGGCGGCCTGAGCAGCCCCGACCTGAGCGTGGGCGCCCTGACGGGCCGCTTTCTCTTGATGTGGGGCTCGGCCAGCCCTGCTTCGGTCGACTTCACCACCGTGCTGCCCACCGCCACCGGCACCGACGGCGGGTTCCGCACCGCGGCGCTGGGCGGCACCTCGGCCCCGGTGCGAAGCGTGGCCTTCGGCGCGGCGCCGGGCAGCGGTGGCCTGGTCGCCACCTTCAGCGGCACCCTGCCCGGCCCGGTCGAGGTTCGCGCGGCGCGGGTGTTCGACGACGCCGGCTTCGGCGCCGGCTTTCAGCTCGGCACCGCGGGCTACAGCGACAACACCGGCCGCCCCCTGGCGGTCGACTTCGACGGTACCAACTTCGTGGTGGCGTGGGTCGACACCCGGCTCGCCGGCACCACCCCCGACGTGTTCGGCGCGCGCGTCTCGCTGGCCGGTGCGGTGCTCGACCCGTCGGGAGTACCGCTCGAGGTCGGCCCCGCGCGCGCCCGCGACGTGGCGCTCAGCTTCGACGGCCGCCACCACGTGCTGGCCACCACCTTCGATCTCGCCGACGGCGGCACCGACGTCGCGGTGCGCTTTCTGCGGTCTGATCTGAGCGCTCTCTACGACGCCGGGGTGACCACCGCCGAGCCCGAGCGCCAGGTGGCCCTCGCCCCGCTGGGCAACGGCGCCACGCTGATGGCGTTCACCCGGGCAAAGTACGACCCCGCGATTCTCGCCAACCGCCTCGTCGCGACCATCGTGCGCGACGGGCTGGGCGACGGCTGCGCCTCGAACGCCGACTGCCACAGCGGCTTCTGCTCGGGCGGGGTGTGCTGCAACACCGCCTGCACCGGCGCGTGCGAGACCTGCCTGGCCGCCGAGGGCGCCTCGGCGAACGGCACCTGCGGCCCTCGGCCCGGCACGTTCACCTGCCGCGCCGCCGCTGCGGGCGGCTGCGACGTGGCCGAGACGTGCGACGGCACCGGCAGCGCGTGCCCGGCCGATGCTTTCGCGCCGCCCACCCAGGTGTGCCGGCCCGCCGACATGGGCGGGTGCGATCTCGCCGAGCGGTGCACCGGCACCTCGGCCGCCTGCCCGACCGATCGCATCGCCGACGCCGGCACGGTCTGCAGCAGCCCCACCGCTCCGTGCGCGACCGACTCGGTGTGCAACGGCACCAACACCACCTGCCCGGTGGCGTCGGGCGTGAAGGGCGCGGGCGCGAGCTGCCGCCCCGCCGCCGGGGTCTGTGACGTCGAAGAGAAGTGCGACGGCCTCTCACAGGCGTGCCCGCCCGACCTGCTGCTGGGCACCAACGAGGTCTGCCGGCCGTCGCTGGGGCTGTGCGACGTCGCCGACCACTGCACCGGCGCGGCCCCCGAGTGCCCGGGCGACGTGGTGATCTCTGACAACCGGGTGTGCCGCACCGCCGCGGGCCTGTGCGACGCCCCAGAGCTCTGCAACGGCACCTCGGGCGCCTGCCCGGCCGACGTGCTCAAGCCGGTCGACACCCAGTGCCGCGAGGCGACCGGCGTGTGCGACGTGGTCGAGAAGTGCGACGGCACCTCGGCCGACTGCCCGGTCGACGCGGTGGCCGCGCGCGACACCGCCTGCCGCAGCGCCAAGAACAGCTGCGACGTGCCCGAGGTCTGCGACGGCGTCGCGCGCAGCTGCCCCGACGACGCGCTCGCCCGCGACGGTGAAATGTGCACCTCACCCGACCAGGGCACCTGCTCGGCCGGCGTCTGCCAGCAGGGCAACGGCAGGCTGCCCTCGCAGTACTCGTTCGGGTGCTCGTCGAGCCCCGCCTCGCTGTCGCTGCTCGCGCTGGCCGCGGTGGGGCTCGCCGCCCTGGGCCGCCGCCGCCGCGGGCTGGCGCTGGTGGTGCTGCTCGCGGGCACCGCCGCGCAGGCCGACGAGAAGCGGCTCAAGGTGGTGTGGGTCGGCGTGCACGCCACCTCGGGGGTGAGCGAGCAGGCCGCGCAGTCGATCTCCGACAACGTGCAGACCGAGCTGTCGACGATTCAGCAGTTCCAGGTGGTGAGCCAGGCCGACCTCGCCGCGGTGCTGGGGGTCGAGCGGCAGAAGCAGCTGCTTGGCTGCAGCGACGAGGGCAACAGCTGCCTGATGGAGATCGCCGGAGCGCTCAACGCCGACCGCCTGGTGCGCGGCGACGTGTCGCGGCTCGACGAGACCATCGTGCTGAACCTCTCGCTGGTCGATCTCTCGAACGGCCGGCAGGTCTCGCGCGTCGGGCGCCAGGTCGACGGCGGCCTCTCGAAGCTGCTGAAAGAGACGCACGAGCTGATTCTCGAGCTCGCCGGGCAAGACCCGCGCTGGCCGGCAAGACGCTCGAGCAGGTGAAGTACTTCGGCGGCCTGGTGATCGGCGTGCGCGGCGACGCAGACCTCACCGGCCCCGCGGTGTCTCCCGGCATCTGGGCCGAGCTGTCGAGCCGCTGGTTGGGGGTGGCGGTGACGTTGATTCCGAAGATCACCTTCGGCGCGCGGGTCGAGGGCCGCTTCTACCCGGTCATCGTCGGGCGCATTCGGCCCTTTCTCGGCGTGGGCGCGACGGTGTTCACCACCGGCGCCGGCTTTCGCGCGGGCGCCGGTGCCGCCGCGCGCATCGGCCCCCTGCAGCTCGGGCTCGACGCGGCGTTCGAGTACTTCGCCAGCTTCGGGCAGAAGAGCTACGCGCCGATCGCAGTGGTGCTCGGCCTGGGTCTGGGCTTCCAGCTGTAGCGTCAGGTCTGCGGCACTTCGCGCAGCAGCTGATCGGCCAGCCGCCGGTGGCCGTTCACGGTGGCCAGCGCGCGGTTCACCACCCGCTTGAACGGCGCGTCGCCCTGCCCCCGCAACGACTCGAGCTGGCGGGTGAGCGCCGTCGAGCCCTGCGAGATCCACACCAGGAACGCGTGATCGAGCTCGCTGCCGGCCAGGCCACGCAGCTTCGCGGCGTTGGGGTCTTCTTCGAGCGGCACGAACGTGACTCCGTTGGCGGCCGCGTACTCGACCACCGCTTGATCGAGGCGGAGGTAGTCGCTCGCCACCGTCGCGGCGAAGGCGGTCACCTGGCGAGACGTGCCGTTGAGCTGGGTGAGATCTCCCAGCTCGGAGTGCGTCGCCGCGTCGCGGTGCAGCCGGCTGAGCAGCTGCGTCGAGCTGTCGCCCTGCGCGAACGCGAGCGCGGGCAGCAAGGCTGCCACGATGAACAACGACCTCATGGGCGATCAGTAATCGGCTCGCGGCGCGCGTGCTTTCAACCTGATTTTCAGCGCGCGACCGCTTTGGGCTCGCGCAGCACGTTCGCGCGCTTCACCGCTTCGTAGACCGGCGCGAAGGTGGGGCGGTTCACGTAGCGGCCGATGCCGCTGGCCACGTCGAGCTTGCCGTCGGCCCAGCACACCCGGCCCTGGCTGAGCGTGTAGCGGGGCACCCCGGTCACGGTCATGCCCTCGAAGATGTTGAAGTCGACCTTCTGGTGGTGGGTCTTGGCCGAGATGGTGCGGGTGCCCTTGGGGTCCCACAGCACCAGGTCGGCGTCGGCGCCGACGCTCACGCTGCCCTTGCGGGGGTAGATGTTGAAGATCTGCGCCGCGGCGGTCGAGGTGACGCGCACGAACTCGTTCGGAGTGAGCCGGCCGGTGCCGACGCCGTGGTGCCACAGCACCGCCATGCGGTCTTCGACGCCGCCGGTGCCGTTGGGAATCTTGGTGAAGTTGTCTTTGCCGGCCGCCTTCTGCGGCGCGCAGAAACAGCAGTGGTCGGTGGCGGTGGTCTGCAGCGTGCCGGCCTGCAGGCCCTTCCACAGCGCTTCTTGGTGCTCCTTCGAGCGAAAGGGCGGCGACATCACGTGCGCGGCGGCGAAGTCGAAGTCGGGGTTGCGGTACACCGAGTCGTCGACCAGCAGGTGGCCGGCGAGCACCTCGCCGTAGACGCGCTGCCCGGCGAGCCGCGCGCGGGTGATCGCCTCGAGCGACTGAATGCACGAGTTGTGAACGATGTAGAGCGGAGTGCCGATCACCTTGGCGACCTGAATGGCCCGGTTCGCCGCCTCGCCTTCGACGTCGGGCGGGCGCGAGAGCGGGTGCCCTTCAGGGCCCGAGATGCCGCGCTTCAGAATCTCCTGCTGCAGCCAGAAGACGAGGTCGCCGTTCTCGGCGTGCACGGTGGGTATGGCGCCCAGCTCGAGGCACCGGGTGAAGCTGCGCACCAGGTTCTCATCGGGCACCATGATGGCGTTCTTGTAGGCCATGAAGTGCTTGAACGAGTTCACCCCGTGGTCGCGCGCGAGCACGCCCATCTCTTCGCGCACGCTGTCGCTCCACCAGGTGATGGCCACGTGAAACGAGTAGTCGGCGCACGACTTCTTGGCCCACTCGCGCCACTGCGCGTAGGCCTTGAGCAGCGGCACGTTCGGGTCGCCGATCACGAAGTCGATGATCATGGTGGTGCCGCCGGCGAGGCCCGCCGCGGTGCCGCTGAAGAAGTCTTCGCTGGCCACCGTGCCCATGAAGGGCAGCTCCATGTGGGTGTGCGGGTCGATGCCGCCGGGCATCACCAGCAGGTCGCCGGCGTCGAGGGTGCGCGTGCCGGCCGGCACGTCGAGCTTCTCGCCGATCGCCTTGATCACCCCGTCGGCGCAGTGAACGTCAGCGCGATAGGTCTGATCTGCGGTGACCACGGTGCCGCCACGAATGAGAATGGACATGGCCGCGGTGTTTAACCGAGGTCGTGCGGCGATGCGAAGGTCGACCCTGTTCTTTGCAGACGACAGGTGGACATGCGCCTACACATGCATCATCGAGCGAGTTCGCCGGCTTGAGGCGGGTCTCGGGAGTGCACAGCGTCGGGCCCATGTCCGCTCGCGCCAGCCGCCGAACCGCTCCTGCTGCCGTCACCCCACCCGCTGCAAAGCCTGCCCCGGCGAAGATCACCGTCAAAGACTCGACCGCTCACATCGACGGCCTGGAGTACCGCGCGTACGACGTGCTGGTCGACTCGGTGGGCAAGCAGAACGCGAAGCGCCTGGGGCTCTCACAGAGCGCGCCGGTGCTCGACCTCTTCAACCTCCTCGATCGGCTCGCCAGGCGGCCGATGGAGCAGATGACCGACCACACCATGCAGATTCCCGTGCGCACCGATCGACCCGTGGTGCGCAACGGTGAGCTCGTCGAGTTCCCGCTGTCGAAGCCGGTGTCGGATGCCGCGGTGAAGTTCCTCGGCGATTGGCCGGGGGGCGGCACGCCCACCCTCGGCTCGGTGAGCGACGAGTCGGTCGACATCAAGCCGAACGGAGAGGCCGTGCTCAGCGTGCCCGCCAAGATGGTGGTCAACTGGGGGCCGTTCGAGAAGTGAGGGTGCAGCCGCGCGACGGCTCAGTTCGGAGGGAGCAGCTTCGCCCACCAGAACGTCATGCGCGCCGCGGTGCCCTGGTCGTCGTAGTAGCTCTTCATGCGCAGCTTCCAGTAGCCGCCCTCACCGTTGTCGATCACGTAGAAGCGGTCGTCGTTGGTGACCAGCTTGTGCTTGCCGAGATCGTAGGTGTACCAGCCGCCCTCGATGCCGTTGAACACGGTGTCGGTGCCGTCTTGCAGGTAGCCGTCTTTCGGCGCGCGGGTGGCGGAGCCGAAGTCTTCGCCCTTCACCAGCGCCACCCGCACCGTGCCCGGCCCGCTCGAGCCGCCGTTGGCGGAGATCTTGAAGCGCTGAAACGAGAGCTCCCAGCCGTCGGCGACCGTCACCACCCCGGCGGTGTCGAGGTCGACGTAGACGAAGCTGTCTTTGTGGGTGGCGTCGATGGTCGAGTAGGTGACCCCGTCGGCCTCGGCCTGGTTCTCGAGGTAGTTGCCCGCGGGCAGCGCCCCGTCGAAGGGAAAGTCGTCGCGCAGGTCGGGCGCGCAGGCGGCGAGCAGCAGCATGAGCAGGCAGCGCTTCATTCAGTACTCCAACTGTACCCCGGCGGTGAGGCGCCGAGGAGGCTGGGGGACGTACACGGCGTCGCCCGCGTTGAGCAAGTTGGTGCCGCCCACGAAGATCGCGCCCCACCCGAAGGGGTGCCAGGTCAGCTGCGCGTCGAGGTTCACCATGCCGCGGGTCCACACCTGCTGCTCGATGCCGTCGCCGTTCTCGTCGATGTAGAAGGGCCGCGGCCCGATGAACGTGGCGCGCACCACCAGCTCGAGGCCCAGCGGGCGGTAGCGCGAGGTGAGCTGCCCCGAGACCTTGTGCACCGCGCGGCCAGCCAGCGCCGCCTGCCGCACGTTGTCGCGCGCGTCGGTGAGCACGTAGCCCAGGTCGACGTAGGTGCCGCGCGAGAGCCGCATGCGCAGCGAGGCCTCGAGGCCCTGCGCGTAGGCCGACGAGACGTTGCCGTACTTGAAGCGCGTGGGGTTGATGGGGTCGATGGGCGCCGAGGTGTCGATGGTGATGAGGTCGGTCAGCTCGGTGTGAAAGAGCGAGGCCGAGACCAGCCAGCCCTCGAGCGGCAGCCGCACGTCGGCGGCGAGGTTCAAGCTCTGCGAGCGCTCGGCCAACAGCTTGGGGTTGCCCTCGACCACGTAGCCGACCGAGGTGTTCTCGAAGAGCAGGTAGAGCTCTTGAAACGACGGGGCGCGAAAGCCCCAGCCGTAGCTGGCGCGCAACGTCACGTTGGGGTGCGGGTCGAGCTTGAGCGCCAGGCGCGGCGTCGGGGCGGTGCCGAACTGCGAGTCGACGTCGACGCGCAGGCCGGGCAGCAGCTTCGCCTTCACCGCGCCGAGGCCCGGCACGTCCCACTCGTCTTGCACGAAGACGCCGACGCGGTAGCGGTCGCCCACCTGCGAGAGCCGGCTCGAGAACAGGCTCTCTTTCAAGAACTGCACGCCGGCGCTCAAGGCGTGCTCGGCGAGCTGCTGATCGAGCTGAGCGTCGACGGTGTAGATGCGATCGAGGCTGGCCGTGTAGGTGTCGAGAAACGCCGCGCCGCGCTGATCTTGCTGCAGCTGATCGCGGAACAGGCCGGTGTGGCCCCAGAGCGAGAGCCGGGTGTGCTCGGCAGGCTGGGCGTCGAAGCGCACGGTGGCGTCGAACTGCTCGCTGCGCTGGCGGCGATCGAACACCGCGCCCGAAGGAGCGAGGTCGACCGCCTGCAGATCTCTGCGCAGGTAGCCGGCCTTGGCGCTCACCCTCGCCTTGCCGCCGAACAGCTCGGCGGCGAGCAGGCCATCGACGTCCCACCGCGAGAAGCCCGCGCCGCTGGTGGCGACGTCGCGCGGGTCGTAGTCGTACGAGCCCTGCGTCTGGTAGCCGGCGCCCAGCTTGCCCTCGAACCAGCCGAGCTTCGTCGCCGCGTGACCGCGCGCGTCGATGAGGTCGCCCTTCAAGCCCTGGCCGGGGCCGTTGGTGAAGCCGCCCTGCGCGCGACCGAGCAGCTCGAGCTTCGCGCGCGGCCGGTGGGTGATGAGGTTGATCACGCCGCCGATCGCGTCGGAGCCGTAGAGCGCGGCGGCGGGCCCCTTGATGATCTCGACCCGCTCGATGTCGCGCAGCGAATAGCGGGTGAGGTCGAGCAGGTTGCCGACCCGGCCGGTCTGGCGCTCGCCGTCGATCAGCACCAGCACGTACTCGGGGCCGAGGCCCTGCAGGCTCACGCCCGCTCCGCGGAAGCTGTACTCCATCTCTACGCCGGGCTGCTGCAGGAGCAGCTGCTCGAGGTTCTTGGCGCCGACCGCCTCGAGCTGGGCGCGGGTGATCACCTCGGTGGGCACCACCGCGTCTTCCAACCGTCGCTCGGTGCGGGTGCCGGTGACCACGGTCTGGGCGCGCGCCGCCGCCACGTCGGGGTCGGGGGCGCCGACGCGCTTGAGCAGGTCGTCGGCGGCGACCTGCAGCCGCGGCTTGCCGTCGAGGCGACGCAGCCACGCCGCCGCGATGGGGGCGCGCAGCTCGGTGAACACGCCTTCTCTCTCGGCGTAGGGCACGTAGTCGGGCCAGTGGCGGTGCAAGGCCTCGCCCACCGTCCAGAACAGCACGGCGTGCCACAGCTTCGGCCCAGCGGTGGGGCCCAGCGCGGGGCGCACCGACTCCATCATCGCGTGGGCGCTCTCGTGGAAGAGAATCTCGGTGCCGGCGCGGTCCTGGCTGCGCGGGTCGAGCGTCGAGGCGACGATGAACGGGCCGCCGCGCAGCGAGGTGTACGCGCCGCCGCCGGTCGAGCCGCCCACCAGCTCGAGGCGAACCGCCTTGGGGAACTTCGCGTCGAAGGCGCGCTCGAGCATCGGCACCACCACCGGCCCCGCTTCGGCGACCTCGGGCGCGCGCTCTTTGAACCACCTTCGATTGGCGGCGTCGTGCCGCGGCCACATCGCGCGGCGGTACAGCGGCGCGACCGACTCGAGCACCTGCCGGGTGGCGGCGGGCAGGTGGAGATCTTCGGGCAGCGCCGCGTCGGCTTCGTGCGCGGCGAGCACCTGCTTGAGCTCGCCCAGGTCGTCGTCGAAGAGCGCGTCTTTCTCGGCCCAGGTGCGCGCGTAGTGCTCGACGGCGGCATCCCAGACCGGCTGCTCGGCCGCGGTGAGCCCGAGCGGGCCGTGGTCGATGGGCGCGGCCACCCAGAGGTCGGCGCCCTCGGCGACCCGCTTGCGCTGCCCCAGCTCGTAGAGGAAGTGGTGTAGGTTCTGCCAGAAGCCGCTGTGCACCTCGAAGTACGGCACCGGCGACTCGACGCGCGCACCTTGGCTGACGGCGACCGCGACGATCAGGGCGGGAAACACGAGGGCGCCCTCATGCGGCCTGGGCGAGGCGTCGTCAAGCGCCGAGCGCGGTGGTGCTCGAGGCGTTCACCCTGAGCAGCCGCGAGGCGGCGAAGTCGAATGGGTGCACTCCAGGTCGAAGGCACCCACGCTGCGAACTCCAGGCTTCAAGCAGCACCGCGTCGCGCACCCTACGATGGAGTATCTGCTGCACAGCCTTCGGCGTGCGACGGCAGGGTTCGATGGTTCGGCAGGCTCACCACTACCCTGCGCGATTCCGTTCGACGGCGGCCTTGGGCCCCATTTCAACGGCGCCGCAGCACGCGCAGCGCGACCAGCGCGAGGAGCAGCTCGGCGGGCCCGAGCACGGCCGAGCAGCCGAAGTCGGCGAGCTGGGGCGTGCCGGTCTGGCTGGCCTTGATGCGGCGGCGGGCGAGCATCTGCTCGTCGCAGGGGGTGGGTGGGCCACCCTTGGGGTACGTGGTGCAGAAGCCCTCGACGGTGCCGTGATCGACGAGGCGCTTGGTGATCTCGCCGATGGGGGCGGTGGGCTCCATGGTCGAGCCGATGGCGTCGACGTGATCGAAGCCGACGGCGTGGCCGATCTCGTGGGTGAGCGTGTTCTGCACGTCGGTGGCGACGCACGAGACGCTCTCTGCGCCCTCTTTGCAGGGCGGAGAGCTGATGGTGGTGAACAGCCAGTCGGCAGCGTTCATCTCGACGTCGGCGTCGTAGATGGCGCCGGTGCGCACCGAGTACGTGGTGGTGGTGAGCGCGAGGGTGAACTGGCCGTGGTCCCAGCAGTGGTACTGGTTGAGGCAGGTGTTGTCGTCGAAGCAGGGGTCGTTCTGGGGCACCACCTGGTCGCACGGCTGCTCGCGCCAGACGATCGCGTTCTCGGTCTGGGTGCCGCGGCCGACCTGGGCGTCGGCGATGCGCGCTCCGCGAATGAACTGAAAGTCGGAGCACGAGTCAGACACGCCCTGCCAGGTGGCGAACGCCGCGTCGACGGCGGTGAACTCGGCCTCACCGGGGGTGCGCACGCTGCCGGCCTGGTCGACGTGGTAGGTGAAGTCGCGCTTGGCCCAGGTGACGCAGAGGGTGCTGTCGGGGTCGCTCACCCGGGTGCGCACGTACTGAGCCGAAGCCTCGGCGCTGGCGAAGACCGCGAGCAGCGCGAGAGACCTCGGGTTCACCTGCGGCGGCGCCTCGAGGCGACCATCAGCGCCGGAAACAGCAACAGGCCACCCGCCGACCCACACCCACACGGTTTGTAGGCGGCGCCGAGCTCGCCGGTGCTGGTCTGAATCACGCAGTCTTTCGACACGCCGCCCTTGGGGTACGCGTCGCAGACGAACGAGCGGGTGCCGACGTCGAGCAGGCGCTTGCTGGTCTCTCCGGGGGGCGCGGTGGGGTTCATCGTCGAGCCGACGTAGAGGGTGTGATCGAGCCCCATCATGTGGCCGACCTCGTGGGTGACGGTGTTCTGAACGTCCCACGCCACGCACGACTGCGAGAAGTTGCGGTTCAGGCAGACCGGCGCGTCGACGGTGGTGAAGATGAAGCCGGGCACGTTGAGCTCGATGTCGGCGTCGAGAATGCGCCCCGAGTGGGGGTCATAGGTGGTGGTGGTGAGCGCGATGGCGGCGGCCTGGTGCTCCCAGCAGTCGAACTTGTTGCCGCAGTCGTCGGCGTCGTTCTCGTCGTTCCAGCACGAGTCCGAGAGCGGGACCACGTCGGAGCACTTCTGGGTGCGGAACAGCAGAATGTTCTCGTTGATCGCGGCGGCGTCTTCCTTCCACCCGATGTCGCGCGACGAGGTGCGCTCGCCCTCGACCCAGGTGAGGCTGCCGCAGCCGGCGAGCTGCGCGTTCCACTCGGCGAACGAGCGGCGAAACGCGTCGAACTCGGTGTCGCCGACGGTCTCGTCGTTGCCTTTGACGTTCGCCTTCCACGTCAGCGAAGAATTTTCGGTCCAGTACAGGCAGTGGTCCGACGGGGTGGCGGGCCGAACGCGGCTGCGCACGTACGGGTCGCTGGGTATGGCCAGCGCCACGGCGATCAGGGCGTAGATCACTTGACCGCCTTGTCGACCGCAGGCCGCCCCGGCGGCGGCTCATCGGCGAGGGGCTGCGCCAGCGCGGCGCGAATCTGGGCTTTGAGCTCGTCGAGCTTCTGCGGGGTGGTGTTCTTCTGCACCACGGCGTGGGTGACGGGGTCGAGCACCGCGACCTCGCCGTCGGGGTCTTGCAGGGCGAAGGCGGCCTTGCCGTCGCTCGAGCGCTCGATGCGGAAGCAGCCCTGCGCCATGCCGACGAGCATGAAGGCGCGCGGCCCGCGCCGCTCGAGAAACGCCACCACCTCGTCGCCCTCTTTGAGGTGGGCGGTGCCCGAGACGCGCTGGCCGAGGTCGCCGACGACGCCGCCGGGCTGCACGAGCTCGACCTCGCTGGTGCCCTGCCCCTTGAGCGACTCGCTGACCTGCACGAAGACGTGGGTGCTGATGCGGCTCTTGTCTTTGCTGAGCTTCGCCTCGACGCGGGTGACGGTGCCCTGGACGATGGCGTCGGCCGAGCGGCTCATGGCCGGAACATCGAGCGCTAACAGGGTGGTGGCGAGGGCAGGAGCGGCGAGCAGCAGCGCGCCCGCGAATAGGGTCTTCATGATTCCCCAATACTCCCCCATCTGGTAACTGCGCGCGACTCATGAAGCCTCGCGTTCGATTCGCTCCGTCGCCGACCGGTTACCTGCACATCGGAGGCGCGCGCACGGCCCTGTTCAACTGGCTGTACGCGCGTCGCAACGGGGGCACGTTCGTGCTGCGCATCGAAGACACCGATCTCGAGCGATCGACCCCCGAGTCGGTGAAGGCGATTCTCGACGGCCTGAAGTGGCTGGGCATCGACTGGGACGAGGGGCCCGAGGTGGGCGGCCCGTTTCCGCCCTACTTCCAGACGCAGCGGCTGGCGTCGTACAAGAAGCACGCCGAGCAGCTGTTGGCGCAGGGCAAGGCGTACCGCTGCTACTGCACGAAGGAAGAGCTCGACGCGCGGCGCAGCGAGGGCGGCCTGGGGTGGAAGTACGACGGCAAGTGCCGCGAGCGCAAAGACACGCCGAACCTGCCGGCGGTGATTCGCTTCAAGATGCCGCACGGCGACGGCTCGTACTCGTTCGACGATCACGTGCTGGGGCGCATCACCAAGACGTTCTCCGACCTCGACGACTTCGTGATGATGCGGGCCGACGGCATACCGCTCTACAACTTCGGCTGCGTGGTCGACGACCACGAGATGGAGATCACCCTGGTCGGCCGTGGCCAGGAGCACGTGAACTCGACCTTCCCCCAGCTGGCGCTGTACGACGCGCTGGGGTGGAAGCCGCCGACGTTCGCGCACTTCCCGCTGATTCTGGGGCCCGACCGCGAGAAGCTCAGCAAGCGCAAGCACCCCGAAGCCGACGTGATGCTGCACAAGAAGAACGGCATTCTGCCCGAGGCGCTGCTGAACTTCGTGATTCGGCTGGGCTGGGGCCACGGCGACGACGAGTTCATTCCCGTCGAGCAGATGAAGCAGTGGTTCGGCTTCGAGAACGTGGGCAAGACCTCAGGCGTGTGGAACCCCGAGAAGCTGGTGTGGCTGAACCAGCAGTACCTGAAGAAGCTGCCGATCGAAGACATCGCGCAGCGGGTGACCCCGTTCGTGCCGGGGGTGGCGGCGGGTGACCCGCGCATCGCGAAGCTGGTGGGCGCGTTTCGCGAGCGCACCAAGTCGCTGGGTGAGATGGGCGAGAAGATGGCCGGGTACTTCAAGCACGGCGTGACCATCGACGCCGAGGCGGCGGCCAAGCACCTCACCCCCGACGGCAAGGGCGTGCTGGCGAAGGCGCGCGATGCGCTCACGCCGCTGGGCACGTGGAACGCGGCGGCGATCGACGAGGCGGTGAAGAAGCTGGCCGAGACTTCGGGCCTGAAGATGGGCGCCATCGCCCAGCCGCTGCGGGTGGCGGTGACGGGCACGACCACCAGCCCCGGCATCGGCGAGACGCTCGAGCTTTTGGGCCGCGAAGAGGCGCTCAGCCGCATCGCGACCGCGCTGAAGTGATCGCCAAGACCGCGCGCGTCTGGCTGCGCGAGCTGGGCGCTGAGCCCACGGTGATCATGTGCGGGGCGAGCGCGTTTCTGGTCATCTCGCACTACCAGGGCAGCACCGGCTACTTCCGCAACGTGGTGGGCAACCGCTTCGACAACCACCCCGCGCTCAACGTGCTGAGCTACTGGTGGTGGTTCTTCAGCAGCGTGCTGCTGTACCTGGTGATGCCGCTGGTTCTCTCGTACGCGACCCGGGGCAGCTTCAACCGCAAGTACGGCTTCGGCCTGGGAGACTGGCGGGCGGGGCTGAAGGTGTCGGTGCTGTTTCTGGTGGTGATGCTGCCGGCGGCGTTCGTGGCCTCGAAGTGGAAGGCGTTTCAGGGGCAGTACCCGCTGGCGGGCTCGAGCGCGCACACGCTGCACCTGGGCGGGGGGAAGACGCAGGTCTCGCTGGGGCTCTTCGCGTTCTACGAGCTGGGGTACGTGCTGTACTTCGTGGCCTGGGAGTTCTTCTACCGGGGGTGGATGCTGAACGGCCTGCTGCCGCGGTTCGGGCGGGCGGGGGCGATTCTGATTCCGGTGGCGCCGTTCGCGGTGATGCACCTGGGCAAGGCCGAGCCCGAGGCACTGGGCAGCATCGTGGCGGGAGTGGCTCTGGGGATCCTCGCTTTGCGGACGCGCAGTTTTTGGTATGGGGTGCTGGTGCACTGCTCGGTCGCCGTGTGGATGGACCTGATCACCGCTTCTCCGGCGCTGTTTCCGGCCCTATTCTCGAAGACGTCATGAGACGGTTCGCCCTCGTTTTTGCGCTGGTGCTGCTGCTCCCGGCGCTGTCGTTCGCCACGTCCGAACCGGGTGAGCACGTGCTCGGCGCAGTGCTGCCGATGTACGCGCGCAAGGTGGCCGAGCTGCGCTACCGGGTATCGGAAGACTGGGAGAACATCATCAAGTTCTATTCGCGCGAGTACCCGAAGAAGAGCTACGCGTGGAAGAACGTGGTGAACCAGCCCGGAGTGAAGGCCTTCCACATCGCCAACCCGTCAGGAAAAGGGTGGGAGGGCATCAACGTGTATGAGGCAAACGACGAAGTTCGGGTATACGTGGTGCCCGTCGCGGCCACGAAGACAAAGGCTTCGAAGTCGGGTAAGAAACAGAAGGAGCAGTAGGCAGCACCGGTTCCGGTTCTTGGGGAATCGTCCAACGGCAGGACTCCAGACTCTGACTCTGGCTATCTAGGTTCGAATCCTAGTTCCCCAGCTTGAAACGGGCGTCGAGGGTGACCTCGGCGCCCGTTTCGCTTTCAGGGCGGCACGGCGCCAGAGTTCGAATCGAAGCCCGAGCGCGTGGTGATCGCGCTCAAGTCGACGGCCTCGAAGTCAGAAGCGTGCAGGGTCTGCACCTCGCTGATGGTCGTCGAAGACCACGCGCTCTTCGGCTCACCTTGGAGGTAGAGGTTCGAGCCGATGTCCGAGATGTACATGCCGTAGCGCTGCAGCGCGCGGAGTATCGCCTTGGACTGGGTACCGAAGCTGTTCGAGATGACGTAGCTCGCCTTCAGCCGGAACAGCTGCCCCATCTTCGGAGTGGTGGTCGCCGTGCCGGTGCCGGTGCCGTGCCTCGCCGGCCAGCCGTAGGCGTTGCGAATCTTCGCGCTCTGCAGCGTGAAGCGCAGCGGGTGGTTGATGGTGCCGGTGCTGGCTTCGTCGGCGCGCAGCAGCAGCGGGAGAATGGGCAGGCCCGCCGCGTCGGACGAGGTCCACCGGTCGGGGCGCAGGGCGTTCGACCGCAGATCCCACATCGCCGACGAGTCGACCTTCCACGGGTTGCCGCTGTAAGCGTTGTAGAGCTCCCACAGGCGGCAGCTCGCCGAGTCGACCACCAGCAGGTGGTGATCGTTTCCGTCGGCGGCGGTGACGACGCCGCTCTCGATCAGCGGGTTCGTCGGTATCGGCAGTTGCTTCGACGCCACCAGGCACGGAGAGGTGATGGTGTGGTTGGCGCCGGTCGCGCAGTCGGACTCGTCGTTCCACCCCGTCGGGTAGGTCACGTCGCTCCAGGTCAGCGTGGTGCCGTTCACCACGTTGTAGGGGATGCCGTAGTAGTCGACCGCGGTCTGGGTCTCTTGCCTGCCGAGGTCGAGGTGCACGGCGACGGTCGCGCCGATGGTCGTGATGTACGCCGCGCTGTCGGGATGCACGGGGAGACTGTCGATGCGCGTGTTGAAGATGTGATTCGAGGGGAAGATCTGGCACCCGGCGATCACCGGCGGCTGACCTGCGTCGGTCGGGCCTCCTGCTGAGCCGCCCGCGCTCCCTCCTGCAGTTCCACCCGCGCTGCCTCCCGCCCTTCCACCGGCGCTGCCGCCCGCAGTCCCGCCCGCAGAGCCACCGCCGCCCGCGGAGCCACCGCCCGCGGTAGAGCCACCGCCGCCCGCGGTAGAGCCACCGCCGCCCGCAGAGACACCACCGCCCGCAGAGCCACCGCCGGCCGCGGAGCCACCGCCAGCGGTAGAGCCACCGCCAGCCGAGGCGCCGCCGCCGGTTGCTCCACCCGGGGTCTCGCCACAGGCCACCAGCACCACGAGCATCAAGCACCGAGCGCGGATCACGCCCGAACTCTAGGTCGTGAGCCGTGCAGGCGCCATGTCGCGCGGGCGGCCGGCTCGCGCTCAACCCGGCAAGCGCCCGTTGTGACCCGCGCTGGGCGGCGGGTCGTAGACGGTCACGTTGCTGAAGTGCTGTTTGAACTGGTCGGTGGTCAGCTCGAACGTGCCCTCGTCGCGGTTGGCGTTGGTGGCGTACGACGGCGCGGTGTTGCCCCACGGGTTGCGCAGCTGCACGTAGGTCTTGTCTCCGCGGGTGACCATGCCCTGCACGGTGTAGTCGTGGCCTGCCGGCAGCCCCTCTTCGCTGTCGCCGAGCTTCGCGGCGGTGACCACCCTGCCCTTCGACAGATCGCTGCTGAGCCGGTTCATCGTCTGCGGGTCGCTCAGATTGCCGTCGCGCGTCTTCTGCCCGGTCAACGCGAACAGCGCGCCCGGGCCGTCGTTGTTGACCTTGTCGTAGCCGCCCTGGCGCTGGGCGTAGGCCTTCTCGACCAGCGAGACCCACTGCTCCTGGCCGTCTTTGCTGTGCGCGTAGACCTCGCCGGCGGTCTGACGATCGATGGTGACGGGGTCACGCACCACCTTGCCCGCGGCGTCGGTCTTGTAGAAGTTGACGGTGACGGTGCCGTCGGCGTTCTGGGTGACGAGGTTCTTCGCCGCCTGCGGGCTCTTGTCGGCGAGGCCGGCGAGCGCCGCCAGCATCGTGCAGTCGCCTGCGGCGCCCTGGTTCACGTCGCGCGAGCTGACCCCGTCCACGTAGAGCGGCCCATCGGCGTCGGCGAACGTGCCGTTCACGCCCTCGGCGTTCGCCGGCTGGTTGCGCAGCTGCGCCGGACCGCTGCGATCGTGCGCGTCACCGGCCGAGCGGTTGACCACCGGAGCCGTCTTCAGCGCCGCGGGGCTCTCGGGGTTGTCGTGGGCGTCGCCCTTGGTCCGAACCGCCCCGGGGTTGGTGCGCAGCGTCGCGGGGCTGCTCTTGTTGTCGTGCGCGTCGCCCTGCGAGCGCGCGCTCGAGGCGGGCGCCTTGACGGGCGAAGCAGTCGGCCGGCTCTTCAGCGCCGCGGGGCTGCTCTTGTTGTCGTGCGCGTCGCCCTGCGAGCGCGCGCTGCTCGAGCTCGCCTTCACCGGCGCCTTCTTCGCCGGCGCCGCCGGGGCTTTGGTCTTCAGCGCCGCGGGGCTGCTCTTGTTGTCGTGCGCGTCGCCGCTCGAGCGCGCGCTGGGGCCCGCGTAGAACGAGCTGGCCGGCGGCCGAGCCGGTGCGCGGGTCGCGGCCGGCGCACGATCTTCACGGGCGTTGGCGTTGGTCTCCACGCGGCGAGGAGGAGGCGGCGGCGGGGTGAGCTTCTTGGCGGTGACGGCGACCATGGGGGGCTCCGGGGCTTGAGGGGAACGACCCGGGGCCTCAGAGCAAGCGGTCAGCCAGGGTTCTCACCGGGTGAGAATCAACCGCGTTTCGGCCAGCTGCGAGCGACGCCCCGCCCGCTCGCCGGGCCCACCGGAGCCCCGAGGGGGTGCACCTCAAGCGCAGTCGTCGCATGCATGCGACGAAGCGCCGCGCACGGCGCGCAGCCCCGAGGTTTCGGTGCTTCCGCCGCACTGGAATGATGCGCATCGTCGTGCGAGTTTGCGCGCGCATGTCGAAGACCAGCCACGTCGCATCTGCGCCTCTCGCCAGCCTGCCGATCGCCCCCGCGCTGCCCCCTGCCCCGACCGCGGCCGCGGTGACGCCGGCGCGGCCCGCCGCCCCAGCCGACGGGTTCAAGCTGCGGCCGGCGGGAGACTTCTCGAAGGCCAAGCAGGCGCTCGTCGACGGGGTGCTGCGTCAGGCGGGGCCGCACGCGCGCCTGAGCCGGCCCGAAGTCGAGAAGCTCACCTTCGCCGAGCTCGCCCACGAAGACGTGCCGGGGCTGTTCGACCAGGCACTCAGGGCGCTGCAGTACGTCGGGGCCGACACGTCGCCCGACGACGTGAAGATTCGCGGAGTGCGCAAGAGCATCGAGCGGCTGCGCAACCACCTCGACCTGTTCGCCTCGGTCTACCCGCTCGACGGCGAGCACGGCTGGGGTCAGCTGCGCAAGCAGGTCGACGCGGTCTACGAGGCGCTCGGGCAGCTCAAAGATCTCCACGATTCGGGGCTGGCGCTGAGCGCGTCGCTCGGCTGGTCCGACGTGCCCTCCGATCTGACCGGCGCGGCTGCCAAGCTGCACGACGAGGTGATGCCGCAGCGCCGCCAACGCCTGGTCGACGCGTGCGCCACCTTCGAAGCCAACGCCCCCGCCTTTCGCGCGATGTTGGCCAGCCCACTCGAAGCGCCCACCCAGCTCGAGAAGCACGACGCGAAAGACTCGCGCTTCTACTGGGGCGGCGTGAAGGCCAACCCCAAGCCCACCGAGACCGGGCTGCAGAGCATTCGCCGGCTGCTCGAGAAGCAGGCCGGTCTGGCGCGAACCAACTCGAAGAACGTGACCGCGCTCGACAGCCCGTTCGGCAAGAAGTCGGAGAGAGAGTTTCACGACCTGCGCAAGCGGGTGCGCTCGCTGATCAACGTGGCCGCGTACTTTCCCGAGGTGTTCGCCGAGCCGGCCCACGGCGCCGACCTGCAGCGCAAGCTCTACAGCCTGGTGCTCGAGTTCGGCGACGTCGAAGACCGGCTGGTGCGCCTGCATACCGCCGCCGAGCTCGGAGATCTCGAAGACCGCGCCACAGCCGAGACCGAGGTGCTGAACCTCTGGCCGCACCTGATGCGCTGGCAGCGTGAGCAGCAGATCGAAGGGCTGCTCCAAGACTTCGCCGACGCCCTCGGCCCCGCGTAGCAGTAGACGCTCCCGCGAAGAGAGCGGGAGCGCTCACTTGCAGGGCGGCGGGCGGTAGGTGAAGCGCGAGCGCACGCCCTTGTGATCCGTCGGCGACAGGTCGACGAAGCTCGAGGCGCCGAACACGTACCGCACTCCATCGCTCTTCTTGTGCACCACCCAGTCGATGAGCCGGTTGCCGAGCGAGCCGCCGCTCGACGGCGTGTCGAACAGGTAGATCTGGGTGCCGTTGTTCTCGTCTTTGAGCATCGTCGGCAGCCGGGTGGTATTGAAGTCGCCCGAGCCGATCACCGGCGTCGGCGCCGCCTTCATGGCGTTGTTGAACGAGGTGATGTTCTTGGCGTGCGTCGCGATGCGGTAGGCCACGTTGTCGTTGAGCGTATCGATGCCCGCCACCGCGTGAATCGCCACCCGCTGCACCTCGGTGCCGCTGGCGAGGTGCTTGAGCCGCACCCGCGTCACGTACAGGTCGGGAGTCACCCCCACCTTGCCGTCGGAGGACTTCGAAGAGGCACCGCCGATGAAGCTGTACACGGCCGTGCGCCACGAGATGGGCACGTAGTTGGGCGGGTTCGCGCCCGGGTTGGTGGGGTTCGACGGCCAGTAGGTCTTCCACCCGGCCTTGGCGTTGATGTGATCGACCTGCGACTGGGTCTCGATCTCCGTCCAACTGATGGTGTCGGGAGCCACGCCGTCGGGGTTCAAGAACGCCTTGTCGATCGACTGGTTCTTCTGCGCGACCGTGTCGGTCTTCTGCATCGAGGCCTGCAGGTGGCGGGTGGTGTACTCGACGCACACCGGCGCAGGCGTGCCCGCGTCGCGCACGCCGGCGTCACGAACCCCGGCGTCGAACGGGCCCGCGTCGCTGCGGCCCGCGTCGGGCACTCCCGCATCGTCTTCGGGCACCGACGCATCAGGCTCTTCGCCCGGGGTGCCACCATCGTCCGGCACGTCAGGCGGCACGTCTCCGCCGTCGAACTGCGACTCGGGAATGTCGTTGCCCCCGTCTTCGGGCAGCACCGTGCCCGCGTCGTCTTCAGATTCTGCGGGAGGAGCGCCGCAGGCGATGAGGGCACCGAGGAGCGCGAGCGAGATGAGAGGCCGGGTGTTCACGGGCGGAAGGAAACATTCGACTCAATCTTTTTGCGAGGGCCCCCCTGGAGACCGCGTCACGCGGCGGTTTCCTCGCCACTGAACGCGCTTTCAGTTAGCGTACAGACCATGAAGCCGCAGGCCATCGCGAACCCGCCCAACCCGTGGGCCAGCACCGAAGTCGAATACCTCGAAGAGATACCGACCGCGAAGACCGAGGTCTGGGCCGATGCCTCGAAAGAGATCATCGCCAAGAACGACAGCCCCGACCTGAGCTTCACCTACAGCGTGAACCCCTACCGCGGCTGCGGCCACGCGTGCGCCTACTGCTTCGCGCGGCCCTCGCACGAGTACCTGAGCTTCGGAGCCGGCACCGACTTCGACACCAAGATCGTCGCCAAGCTGCGCGCCCCCGAGCTGCTCAAGGCCGCGTTCGAGAAGCCCTCGTGGAAGGGCGACGGCCTGATGTTCAGCGGGGTGACCGACTGCTTTCAGCCGCTCGAGGCGTCGCTCAAGCTGACCCGCGGGTGCCTCGAGGTGTGCGCGCAGTACAAGAACCCGGTGTGGATCATCACCAAGGCGCCGCTGGTCGAGCGCGACATCGACGTGCTGCAGCAGCTCAACAGAGACGCGTACGTGAGCGTGGCGATCAGCGTGCCGATCTGGGACCAGGAGATGGCGCGCGCGATCGAGCCGGGGGTGGCGACTCCGCGGCGGCGGCTGCAGGCGGTCGAGAAGCTGGCCAAGGCCGGCATACCCGTCGGGGTGATGGTGGCCCCCATCATTCCCGCGGTGAGCGACGAGGGCGTGGCCGAGGTGCTCGAGGCCGCCGCGGCGGCGGGCGCGCGCTACGCCGGGTACGTGCTGCTGCGCCTGCCGGGCAGCGTGAAAGACGTCTTCGAGCAGCGGGTGCGCGCTGCCCTGCCCCTGCGGGCCGACAAGATTCTGCACCGCGTGCGCGAGACCCGCGGCGGCAAGCTCTACGACCCGCGCTTCGGCGTGCGGGGGCGAGGCACCGGGCAGTACGCCGAGGCGATCGAGGGCGTGTTCGAGGCGACGGTGAAGAAGCTGGGGCTCAACCAGACGCACCGCCACCAGGAGCCGCGCACCTTTCAGCGCCCGCCCAAGGCCACCTCACAGCTGTCGCTGTTCTAGAGGTGGCTGCCGGCCTACCCTGTGCGCTTGACGGGCAGGCCGGCCGTCGCAAGGAGTACGCCATGGGAATCTTCAGCTGGGTCGTCTTGGGAGGCCTCGCCGGTTGGGTGGCGAGCATGCTCGCGGGCACCAACGCCAAGATGGGCATTCCCGCGAACATCGCCGTGGGCATTCTCGGCGCCGTGGTCGGCGGGTGGATCTTCAACTTCTTCGGCCACGCCGGCGTCTACGGGTTCAACCTGCACTCGTTCGGAGTCGCGCTGGTGGGCGCCACCGCGCTGCTGTTCGTCTTCAGGCGCGTGTTTCGCTGAGCAAGCGGGGGGGCGGCGCTACGAGCTGCGCGGCACCAGCGTCACCGCTTTGAGCAGAGCCCACTCCGAAGGGCTCTCGGGCTTGGGGTCGCCCGAGGCGTCCAGCAGGTTCCGGTACGAGGCGGCGAGCACATCGCCTGAGCCACCGTAGCCCTCGAGCACGCAGACCTTCTTCAACTGGTCGGGCATCACGGTGCCGCGCATGCCTTCGAGCTGCATGCCGTAGACGTCGACGAAGCCGCGGTCGTTGAGAGCCGGGGTTTCGGTGCCGGGTCTCGGCGACAGACCTGCCCCGGCCAGGCCTTCTTTTCGGGCCTGCCCACCACCGCCCAACAGAATGAACTCGTCCGAGGTGCGCAGGAAGATCGGCGACTCGGCGCCGAACTTCTCTCCGCCGACGATCAGGTAATTCATCTTGGCCAGCTCGTACTTGCCCGCCGCTTCGGCGGTGACCCCCATGGTCTTGATGCCGAGCTCGTGCGCCACGTCGTAGAGGAGCTTGGGCACGCCCTCCATGGTGGCTCCGCTCGACAGCACCAGCTTGTCGCCGTGCTCTTTCTTCAGCGCGAGGAGCTGGGTACGCAGCGCCTGCTTCGCCTCACTGACGGTCTTGGCGAGCTCGGGGTCGGCGTCGATCGCCGCCTGTGACCACTGCCCCGAGAAGCCGGTGACCCCGACCACGTGCAGGTTCTGTGCGGCTTTTTGCGTCGCGAACGCGTCTTCGCTGATCGGCGACACCCCGGTCTTCGCCACCCAGTCGATCTTCGGCGTCGCCTCGCGCGCCTCCCACAGCCCGTTCGGAGCACCGAAGGCGACGCTCTGCCGTGCAGCCACGTCGGTGGCCGAGCTCGGGTGCGCGGCGGGCACGTTGCCCGGCGCCTTGGCTCGAGCGCCGTGGTCGGGCAGCTTCGCTGCCGGCACCGTGCCCACCGACGGGGTGGTCGGGGCCGCTGGCGGCGTGGCCTCGGAGCGATGTGAGGTCACCTTGCGAGCCGCGTCGGACAGGCGGTGGCCGAGTCGTGCAAGTCGTGAAGGCATTGCAGACTCTAAGCATGCGGGCAGTGCCGGCTCAAAGCCGGAGCTGCCGCTCCACGCTCACGGCGCCGGGGTGCAGGTGGGGGTCGAGCCCGCGTGGTACAGCGGGTCCTGGTAGACGATGGTGTTGTCGATGGTCGTCGCGCCGGTCAGCTGCGCCACCACCGTGCCGTCGCGCCGAATGCGAAACACCGGCGTGCCCTCGCGCAGCGCGATGTTGAACGTGGCGAGGCCCGCGGTGGCCGCGTTCTGGGTGAAGGTCTGCCCGCCCACCACGATCTCGAGCGTCGCTGGAGCGGTGAGCAGCGCGACCATCTCGATCTCGTCGGTCGAGGTGGTCGGCCCGTTGACCGCCGCGAAGGCACCCGCGTCTTGCTTCGTGTAGTCGGGCGGCGCGACCGAGGTCTTCATCGAGTGCGCGCGGTGGAAGTAGTAGATGCCGTCGCGCTGCAGCGCGGGAGCGGTGCCCAGCTTGAACCACGCGGTGTAGTACGCGCAGAGATCATAGAAGCCGTTCTGCGTCTTGCTCGAGGGCGCCACTTCGCTGTCCTCGGAGTAGTCGTTCCACGTGATGAGCTGAACCCAGTCGGCGCCGCCGTTGATCGCCGAGGCCCACTGCGCGCGGAAGGCCGCCGAGTTGTTGCTCTCGGTGAAGTTCTGATTCTTCGGCCGGCTGTCTTGCGGAGCGACAGGGCCCATCCAGATCAGGCCCTGCGAATGCACCTGGGCGGGCACGCCCAGCAGGCTGTTGCCGCCCGACACGGTGCGCGAGCCCCACGACGACGCGCCGTACAGCGGCACGCCGTTGAAGATGGCCGAAGAAGAGCCCCAGCTGCCCACCGGCATGGGCACCAGCGCCATCGGGTGCCCGGCGTCGGCGAGCTCATTGAGAGCCCCGTTCCAGAAGGCGGCGTCACGCCGCGTCGCGCCGAACGGAGAGACCACCGCCTTGCCGTTGGGCAGCTTCATCACCGCGGCGTTCGAGCCCACGCCGTTCATCAGCGTCTTCAAACCCGCCAGCGCGTCGGCGTTGGTGCCGCCGGTGGCTCCGCCGAACGCGCCCGCCGTCATGTCGGGCACCAGCATGATCACGAACTTCGGGTCGACGGCCTGCGCCGCGGCGAGCAGCTTGTCGAGCCGCACGCGGTGCGTCGTACCGGCCGTCGGGTTCAGCACGTCGTAGGTGAACCCATCGAGGCCGATGGCGATCGCCCGCCGCACCTCGGTCTTCATGTCCTCGAGCTCGTAGTCGATACCCGCCCCGTACGGCGTACGGCCGAGGGGCCGCTCTCGCAGCAGGCCGCCATAGCTCTCGTGCTTGCCGCTCTCTCCCGCGGGGTTGAGGTAGTTGCGCGCGTAGTAGTCGTTCGCCGGAGCCTGGTTGTCGATCGAGATGGGGTACGGCGAGAAGTAGTGCGCGAAGACTTTCTTCGTCGATGCGCGCAGCGTCGCGGTCGACGGCTGCACCCACGGCCAGCAGCCCACCACGCCTCCGCCCGCGCCGCCTGCGACTCCACCGGCGCTGACACCGCCTGCTCCTCCGGCGCGGCCACCCGCCGAGCCACCGGCGCTCCTCCGGCACGGCCACCCGCTGCGCCGCCCGCGCTTCCGCCGCCTGCTGCTCCCGCACTGCCGCCGCCCGCCGCACCACCGGCGCTACCGCCCGATGCGCCACCCGCACCGCCCGCGGCGGCACCGCCCGCCGTGGCGCCTCCGGCAGTTCCGCCGTCTGCGGTTCCGGCTCCGCCGCAGGCGGAGACCATCGAGAACACCATCAACGAGATGAGCGCAGGTCGAAGCATCGCGACACCCTAGCTTCTTCGCGGGCTCGGTTGGAGCGCAGCGCGGGCAGCACTCTCGCCCCCTCACCCCGCCCTCTCCCGCGAGGGGAGAGGGAGTCTTTTCTTCAGCTCCGGTCTTCGAGGAGATCGGTGGCGGTGAGGTCGGGCGCGGCGCGGCCGCTCTCGTAGCCGAGCAGGCCGAGCTCGGCGTACTTGGGGCGAATGCGCTCGGAGAGCAGCCCGATGCGCTTCAGGTTGGGGATCACCCGCTTGAACATCACCGTGCGGAAGGTGCCCATCATCTCGGACGCGGTGATCAGCGCGTCCCATGCCTTGCGGGTCATCGCGTGGCCGTAGAACTCGTCGTACAGCTCGTGCCCGAGAAAGCGGTTGCGCAGAAAGAGGCAGACCTCGAACGTCCAGTCTTCGCGCTCGCGGCGCTCGCGCTCGGAGAGCTGCTTGATGTGCTCCTGCAGCGCCAGCACGCCGAAGTGCACGTGCCGCGCTTCGTCGGTGATCACGTAGGTGAGCATCTGCTTGAGCAGTGGCTCGCGGGTCTTCTGCTGAATCATGCCGAACGCACCGAGCGCGAGGCCTTCGACCATGATCTGCATGCCGAGAAACTTCATGTCCCAGCGGGAGTCGCTCATCAGCGCGTCGATCACCACGTAGAGGTTGTCGTTGATGTCGTACTTCTTCTCGAGCTTCTGGGTCAGGTAGCGGTGAAACACCTCGACGTGACGGCCCTCGTCCATCACCTGGGTCGAGCCGTAGAACTTCCCGTCCAACCACGGCACGGCCTCGGTGACCTGGCAGGCGGCGAACAGCGCGCCCTGCTCGCCGTGCAGGAACTGGGAGAGAATCCACGACATGAACGACTGGCGCTGAATCGCCTTTTCTTTCTCGGTCATGCCCCGGGTGCAGGGGTGGCCGAACACCGGAAAGAACGACTCGGGCAGCAGCAGCTCTTTCTCATCGAGGGCGACCGCTTGAGTCCAGTCGAGGGCGGTCGTCGCGTTCCACTGGCTGGTCTTGGCCGCCTCGTACAGCCGCGCCAGCTGAGGGCGGTCGCGCAGGTAGTGCCAGTCGAAGCGCGCCTCGTACCCCAGCGGCATCGAGGTGGTGCCCTCACCCCGCCCCTTCTGTTGAATGAAGCCGCGCCACGCCGGCCCGAGCAGCGAGCGCAGCACGGTCAAGTTGCCGCTCGCGCTGGCGTCTTTGATGAGCGGTGCCGTCTTGAACAGGCGATCGAGGGTCGTGCTCAGCATGGGGGCCTGCCTTTTTAGAGGGTTTCGAACTGCCGGTTAACGTCGGGGGGGCGGTGCCGCTCGTCGATCAGCCCGTAGGCGAGAAAGGCGAAGAACGCGTCGGCGATCTGCTTCGGCGAGCGGCCTTCACCCTTGCGGTACCAGGTGGCGACCCAGCTCGCCGCGCCGAAGCCGAACTGGCGCACCAGCGCGAGGTCGACCACCGGGCGCGATTTTCCCGTCGAGTAGGCGTCGATCAGCAGCGCGTCCCAGAACGCCTCGTAGCGGTTGCGGGCGCGGTCGAGGCCCTCGCGTGCGGTGGGTGGCAGCGAGCGCCAGTCGTAGAGCATCACGAACAGCGCGTCGTCACCTTCGAGCAAGAGCTCGAGGTACTTGCCGATGCCCACCCGCAGCCGCTCGATGGGATCTTCGACCTTCGCGATCTCGCGCTGCACCACGTCGATCGCCTGATCGATGCCGCGATCGATCAGCGCGATGAGCACGTCGTCTTTGCTCGCGAACCGGTAGTGCAGCGAGCCCGGCAGCATGTCGGCGGCCTTGGCGATCTCGCGCACCGTGGTGGCCGCGTAGCCCTGCCGGCGAAACAACCGCGCCGCCTCGTCGAGCACCCGATCGGTGGACTCGCTCTTGGTCATACGACCAAGCTATTTGGTCAAACGACCAAAAGTCAAACTGCGGCGCGGCTCACCACACCTCGCACCGCTCGGCGCCCTTGCGAATCATCGGGGCCGACTCGCGGCAGCTGAACGCGCGGGTGAAGGCGTCGAGGTTGCCCATCGGGCCGTTCACCCGCCAGTACGGGGGCGAGTGCGGGTCGGTGGCGGCGCGCAGGCGCGCGGTCTCGGGCCGCACCTTGGTGCACCACGACTGCGCGAAGCCCAGAAAGAACTGCTGCGAGGGGCTGTAGCGGTACTTCGAGGTCTGCGGCTTCGCCTTGAGCCACTCTTCCATCGCCGCGTGGGCGAGCTTGAGGCCCCCCAAGTCGGCGACGTTCTCGCCGAGGGTGAGGTCGCCCTTCACGTGAATGTCTTCGATGGCGATGTAGCCGTCGTACTGGCGCTTCACGCAGTCGGCCTTCTCGACGAACGACTTGCCCGAGGCCTCGCTCCACCAGTCGCGCAGGTTGCCGTCGACGTCGAACTGCCGGCCCTCGTCGTCGAAGCCGTGGGTGATCTCGTGGCCCACCACCATGCCCATCGAGCCGAAGTTCACCGCATCGGTCGCCGCGCCGTTGAAGAAGGGCGGCTGCAAGATGCCGGCGGGGAAGACGATCTCGTTCATCTGCCCCTCGTTGTACGCATTCACCGTCGAGGGCGTCATGATCCACTCGTTGCGGTCGAGCGGCTTGCCGATGCGGCTCAAGCGGCGCTTGCTCTCGAGAGCGCGCGCGGCGACGCGGTTCTGCAGAAACGAGGTGCGCGTGGTGCTGAGGCCCGAGTAGTCGCGCCACGCGTCGGGGAAGCCGATCTTGTTGTGTTCGGCCATGCGCTGCACCTTCTCGTGCGCCGCCTTCTTGGTGGGCTCATCCATCCAGCTCAGGGAGTCGAAGTCTTTCTCGACGGCGGCCTGCACCGCCTTGACCATGCCCTGGGTGGTGCGCTTGCCCTCTTCACCGAAGTGGCGCCGCACGAACTCGCGGCCCAGCACCTCGGGGAGATCTTGATCGGCGAGCGCGACGCACTTCTTCCACCGCGGGCGGTCGACCTTGGCGCCGGTGAGCGCCGCCGACTCGTAGCGAAAGCGCTCGGTCTGGTACGCGGCGGGCAGTGCCAGCGTCGAAGTGCGCAGCGCCACCCAGGCCAGGTACTGCTGCAGCACCGCGGGCTTCGTCTCTTTGAACACCGCGCTCAGCTCTTTGAAGTAGGCCTCGCTGGTGACGTTGATCGCCTGCTGCTGCGGCATGCCCACGCCGGCGAGGTAGAGGTCCCACGGCAGTGCGGGGGCGAGCTTCTTCAGGCCCGCGCGGTCGACCTTGTGGTCGAGGTTTTTGGGGTTGCGCCGCTCGACGTTGGTGAGCTGCGCCTTGGCGAGGCGGGTCTCGAGCTCCATCACCTGCTTAGCCGCGTCGGCCGGAGCTCCCCACAGCTTGAGCATGGCGCCGAGGTGCTCGACGTAGAGATCTCTCACCTTCTTCGTCTTCTCGTCGTCCTTCAAATAGTAGTCGCGGTCGGGCAGCCCCAGGCCGCTCTGATCGAGCCCGAGAATCAGCTCGGTGCTCTTCTTGAAGTCCTGAATCGAGTCGACGTCGAAGAACGCGTTCCACTTGCGCAGGTGAAACGCGGCCAGGGTGTTGGCGAGATCTTTCGCGTTGCCGACCTTCAGAGCGTCGATCAGCGCGTGGAGATCTTTCGCGCCGTCTTCGAGCTTCGCCTCGTCCATGCAGCTGGCCCAGTAGTCGCCCAGCTGCCTGGCGAAGGCGGTGCCCTCGGGGAGCTTGCCGGCCGCCGCGTCGTCACCGATGGCCTTGAGCTTGAGCTCGTTCTGCTCGGTGATCGACACGAACCCGCGCGAATAGAGCGGGCGGTCGTCGGGAATCTGGGTGGCCTGCATCCACCCGCCGCAGGCGAACTGGTAGAAGTCGGTGCACGGGTCGGTCGAGGTGTCCATCGCCGCCTCGTCGAGGCCCGGAGGCATCGGCAGCGGCGCGGGCTTCGCTTCGGGAGCGGCCTCGGCGTTCTTTTCCGGTTCGGGTGCCGGCGCGGGAGCGGTGGCGCAGGCGGTCAGCAGCAGAGCGAATAGACGGGTGCGCATAGGGCCGCGCACCCTACTCCAACGCTCACCTCACACGGCTCACTTCTGGCCGAGCATGCCGCGCTTCAGGTCGTCGTCGACGGGGATCTTGCCGAGCCACACCGAGAACAGCGCGTCCGAGAAGTCTTTGCCCTCGACCGTGGTCTCGGCGCCGCCCGCGCCCTTCACCGTGGTGCCGGTGCCCGGCACGTAGGTGATCGACAGCACCTGGCCCTCTTTGAGGTCGGGGATCACGCTCGAGAACTTGTCGAGCCGCTCTTTCAGCGCGCCCATCTTGTCCTTCGAGTTCTTCTCGACCCCTTCGCGAATCGCCTCGATGATCTTCTCTTTGCCGAGATCTCTCAGCATCGCCATGTCGACGCGCTTCACCGTGTCGGCGGCGATGAGCTTGTCGGGATCATTGCTGGGGCTCTCGACGTACAGCCCGGCCACGTAGACCTTGAAGATCGCCTTGGTGCGCAGGCCCATGCCGTTGAGCTTGAGCTCCTTGTCACCGATCTTCCTCGTGTCGGGCATCTGCACGCCCTTCAGCTCACCCGCCTGGGCAGCGACCGCGAGCAGCGACAGCGTCAGCAGCAGCGTTCTCATCGTGTTCACCCGTTGGCCTTCGAGAAGACTTCCATGAACGACACCAGCGCTTTGATGTCTTCAACCGAGACGGCGTTGTACGCCGAGACGCGAATGCCGCCGGCGCTGCGGTGGCCTTTCAGGCCGATCATGTTCGCCTTCTTCGCCTCGCTCACGAACTTGTCTTCCAGGCCTTCAGACGGCAGGCGGAAGACGATGTTCATCACCGAGCGCGAGGCCTTCTCGACCGGCGCCTTGTAGAAGCCGTTCAGCCGGTCGAGCGCGCCGTACAGCAGGCTCGCCTTTTCCTGGTTCTTCGACTCCATCGCCTTGAGACCGCCCTGCTTCTTCATGAGCTGCAGCACGTTGCGGCACAGGTAGATGCCCCAGGTGTTGGGCGTGTTGTAGAGCGAGTTGTTCTCGACGTGAGTCTGGTACTGGAAGATCTTGGGAATGTCGGTGCGGCGCTTGGCGAGGAACTCTTTGTTCGCCACCACCACCACCACGCCCGAGGGCCCGATGTTCTTCTGCGCGCCGGCGTAGATGAAGGCGAACCTCGACACGTCGATCGGGCGCCACAGAAAGTCCGAGCTCATGTCGCAGATGTGCGGCACCGCGCCCGGGTCGGGCAGGGTGTGAAACTGCGTGCCGTAGATGGTGTTGTTCGAGGTGGTGTGGGCGTACGCGGCGTTCGGGTCCCACTTGATCTCGTCTGGCTTGGGCACGCGCACGAACTTGCCGTCGGCCGGAGCCCACGCGGTGCTCACCTCGCCCAGGTACTTCGCCTCGGAGATCGCCTTCTCACCCCACACGCCGGTCACCACGTAGTCGGCCGACTTGCCCTTGGGCAGGAAGTTCATCGGGATCAGGCCGAACTGCAGCGACGCCCCTCCCTGTACGAACACCACGGTGTGCGTCGAGGGTATGCCGAGCAGCTCGCCGAGCAGCGCGATCGCCTCGTCGTGCACCGCCTCGTAGGTGGCGCCGCGGTGGCTGTGCTCCATGATCGACATGCCCGTCTTCTGAAAGTCGAGCAGCTCGTCGCGCGCCTGCTCGAGCGCGGGGAGCGGGAGACCTGCGGGGCCGGCGTTGAAGTTGATGACTCGCATGGGGGGCAGAACCTAACGGGGGTCGAACAGATGCACCACCAGACCCGAGCGAAGCTTCGGCTCGAACCAGGTCGACTTGGGCGGCATGATCTCGTTGGCGTCGGCGATGGCCATCATCTGCTCGACCCGGGTGGGGAACATCGAGAAGGCCACCCTCGCCTGCCCGCTGTCGACCCGCTTCTCGAGCTCTTTCGTGCCGCGAATGCCGCCCACGAAGTCGATGCGCGGGTCTTTGCGCGGGTCGCCGATGCCGAGCAGCGGCTGCAGCACGTTGGCCTGCAGAATCGAGACGTCGAGCTGCCCGGTGGGCGTCTCGGGGTACGAGCCCGCCTTCGCCTCGAGCGTGACCCAGCGGTCGGCGAGGTACATGCACAGCTGGTGCAGCTTCTCGGGGTGGGCCTGGCCGTTGCGCTGCACGTCGAACGGGTCGGCCAACTTCTCGAGCAGGTCGGCGACGCTGCGGCCGTTGAGATCTCTCACCAGCCGGTTGTAGGGGAGAATCTTCAGCTGGTCGTGGGGGAACACCACCGCCAGAAACGCGCCGTGCTCGCCCGGCTGGCCGGCCCTCAGCTTCGCCACCCGCGAGGCCGCCGCGCTGCGGTGGTGGCCGTCGGCGATGTAGAGCACCTTCACCTGGGCGAAGGCCGAGGCGATCGACGGTGAGGCCTTGGGGTCGGCCACCCAGAAGGTGTGGCCGATGCCGTCGTCGGTGGTGAAGTCGTGCTCGGGCGCGCTCGAGGTCACCTGCGCGATCGCCGCGTCGATGTCGGGCCGCGCCCGGTAGGTGAGGAACACCGGCTCGTCGTTGGCCCCCAGCACGTCGATGTGGCGGGTGCGGTCGTCTTCTTTGTCGGCGCGGGTCAGCTCGTGCTTCTTGATCTGCCCGCGGTCGTACTCGTCGACGCTCGCCGCGGCGACCAGGCCCACCTGCTGGTGGTCTCCCATGCGCTGCCGGTAGACGTAGAAGCGCGGCTCTCGATCGACGGTGAGCGTGCCGTCGCCCAGCATCGCGGCGAGGTTCTCTTTGCCCTTCTGGTAGACGGCCTCGGCGTGCTCGTCGACGTCTGCGGCGAGATCGACCTCGGGCCGCGAGACGCGAAAGAAGCAGTCGGGGTTGCCCTTGGCGTAGGCGCGCGCCTCGGCGCTGCTCACCACGTCGTACGGAGGCGCGGCGACTCTCTGCGCTTTCGTTTTGTTGGGGCGCGCGCCCCTGAACGGCTTAAGTAGGGCCATCTTGGCGACGGCTTTATCCGATCTGTTCAACCGAAAGTTGGTGATCGTCACCGGCAAGGGCGGAGTCGGGAAGACCACCGTCACCGCGGCGATCGCCCGCGCCGGCGCGGCCGCCGGCAAGCGCGTGCTGTGCCTCGAGATCGTCGCGCACGCCGACACGCCGTCGCAGCTCACTCACGCGCTGGGTGGGCCGGCGCCGAAAGAAGAGCCGGTGCGGGTCGCCGAGCGCATCGACGTGGTGCTGCTCACGCCGACCATGGGGCACCGGCGTTTTCTGCAAGACACGCTGCCGCTGAAGATGCTCGCCGACGCGGCGATGAAGTCGCAGGGGCTGCGAAAGTTTCTCATGGCCGCGCCCGGGTTCTCGGACATGGGCGTGATGTACCGGGCGCTCGATCTGATGCACCGCGAGAAGTGGGACTTGATGGTGCTCGACTCTCCCGCGACCGGGCACGCGCTGGCGCTGGCGCAGATTCCCGAGCTGCTGTTGCGCACCATTCCCAAGGGGCCCATCGGGCGGGTCGCCAGAGAGGGGCTCGACACCCTCACCAACCCGGCGATCACCACTGCGGTGGTGGTGACTGCGCCCGAGACGCTTCCGGTGACCGAGGCCCTCGAGCTCGCCAAGGGGCTCGAGCGGTACCGCGTGCCGGTGAGCGGCATCGTGGTGAATCGGGTGCCGAATGACCCGTTCTCGGGCGACGAGCGGGCCGCGCTGCGGGGAATCGTGTCGCGCGAGAAGGGCGTGCTCGGGGGGCGGGAGCTGAACCGAATCGAGAGGAGTGAGGCCGCGCTGCAGCTCCTGCTCGAGCGGGGGAATCGCAGGGTGGTGCAGCTGCCCGAGCGGGAGGCGACCGGGCCGGCGCTGGCGCTGGAGATCTCGGGGAAGCTTTGAGGGCCGTGGCCTGGGGTGCAGGTGCGCGGGCGGGCCAGCGTGCTGGCCTCTTCGTTTGAGGGAGCGGTCTTCGGACGACTTGCTCAGGCGGCCTTCGACGTCGCGGCGAGACCGGTGAGCTTCTCGCTCGCTTCCCAGAGGCGGCGCGCCGCTTCGTCGTCTTCGGCGAACTTCTTGGGGGCGGCCGGTCTGCACTTCACGAAGTACTGGCCGGTCACGCCTTCGACCTCGGGCGACGACGCCAAAAAGATGCTGGTCTTCGCGCCCTGCGTCTCGTCGATGGCGAACAGGTACGCCAGGGGCTTGATCACCGTCCACAGCCCGCCTTTGGACAAGAAGTCAGACGCGACGAAGCCGGGGTGCAGGCAGTTCGCGGTGATGCCGAGCGGCTGGGTGCGCCTGGCGAGCTCGCGAGTGAACAGAATGTTCGCCAGCTTGCTGCGGCCGTACTGCAGCCAGCCCACGTAGCCCTTGTCGGCCATCAGGTCGTCGAAGTTCAGCCGGCCCGAGCGGTGCGCTGCCGACGACACGCTCACGACGCGGGGGCGGTCGCCCTTCTGCAGCTCGGGCAACAGCAGGTTGGTGAGCAGGAAGTACGCGAGGTGGTTGGTGGCGAAGGTTCGCTCGTAGCCGTCGGCCGTCACCTCGCGCTTCAGGTTCACCGCGCCCGCGTTGTTGAGCAGCACGTCGAGGCGGCCGTAGCGCTGCTTCACCTCGGCGGCCAGCCCCCGCACCGCGCTCATCGACGACAGGTCGGCCACCAGAAAGTCGATCTTCGGGTTGCCCGACTCCTGCTTCAGCTCGTTGGCCACCCGCTCGGCCTTCTTGCCGTCGCGGCCCTGCACGATCACCTGCCACCCCTGCCGCGCCAGCTCGAGCGCGGCGCGCCGGCCGATGCCCGCAGTGCTGCCGGTGATGAGAACGAGGCGGGGTTGGGTGGCCATGGGGCGGTCTAGGCCGCCCATCGCCTTTCCACATGGAAAAAGTCGCCGGGCTACGTGCGCTGCCCCCCGCTTCGTCGCACTCGGGTTTCGAGCCCTGTAACCCCTCGGTTTCGATGGGGTCGCCCTGTAATCCGCCTTGTCGTACTCAGGCATACCCCGGCAGACTCGGGCCCCGATAACCTTCGAGTCCGTTCGTAAATCTCCCCAGCTTCGATTCGTGCTCAGCCCCGGAGCACCGCCATGAAAAACTCTTCCACCGTCTCTGCCGAGCGCTTCGCGCGCTTCGCCCCCAACCGCGCCGATGCCGAGCGCCTCGGGCTCGAGGGCGGCCAGGTGACTGTGCGCGACCTCGAGGCGGCGCAGGCGCGGGTCGAGACTCACGGCGACGAGTTTGCCGACCCGAGCGCGCTGCTTTCGTACGTGCAGAGCCAGCGGGCACTGCTCGCCGCTCCGGCGACCGCCCGCGCTGCGCCCCCCGCCACCGACGACCGGGTGATCGTGGACGACATCGTGCCACGCCCGCAGCGAACCAAAGCCTCCGTCGCTGTCGCCGCCACCGACCGCGCGATGCTCGAGCGGCTCGGCCTCACCCCCGAGGAAGTGGCGCGGGCCGAGAAGCTGAACGTGTCGCCACACGCGCTGGCGTACCTGCTGGTCGAGCCCGTGGCAGACCGAAGCGTGAGCGTGAACGACCCGGTGCCCCACAACACCGCGGACGACGTTCTGACCGCTCTCGAGCAGGGGCTGCCGCTCTCGGTCATGGCTCCGCTGCACCGCAAGCTCATTGCCGTCGCCGAGATGGCGGGGCTGCGTAAGGCCGGGGTGCCCACCGCCGAGTACCGTCGCTTTCGCGAATGCGTCGGCCCCGAGGTCGCGCTCGAGCTGTGGGCGGCGGGCATCGAAGACATCTGGGCCTACCGGGCTGCCGCGAGGCTCGAGGCGCCGTTGCGCGACCTCGCCAAAGCCAAGAAGGCCGGCGTCGGCGCCTTCCCCCTGGCGTTGGCCCTCGAGCACATGAACCTCGACGAGGCCATTCGGCTCCACCAGCACAACCCGACCGTGTGGAGCACCTCCCTCTACGCGCTGTTCACCGCCGACGAGCTCGAGCTGCTCTGCAAGTCGGGGGTGGTGCCCAGCTCGGGGCCGCTCGTCGAGACCGAGAGGGTGCTGCGCAGCTTCTTGGATGCGGGCGTGCCGCCCAACGACATCGCCTGGCTGGAGCCCGCCGGAGGTTCTGGCTACGGAGCCGAGCAGGTCAAGCGGAGGGGCGGCTCGATCGACGACTACCTGAAGCTGAGCAGGTGCGGCTGGCGTGCCGACTGTTCGCTCGACAGCCTCGACCATTGGGCCATCGACGACGTGGTGACCTTCGTCGAGGCGTTCGCCTCCATGCGCAAGGCGCGCGGCGAGACGATCGACGCCGGGGCCATGCGGGTCGCGTTCTCGCGCGCCGACGGCTACGCCAAGCAGGGCTTGAGCGTCGCGCAAGCGGTGGCCCTGGCCGCCGACGGAGTCGATGCCCGCGACTTCGACACCTACTACCTGTCGGCAGGCCTGAGCATCGACGCCGCGTTGCGCGCGATCGCGGCGGGAGGGTGACCATGGGAACCTCGACCGTCGGCGCGACGACCCAGCCGGTGAACGGAGCGCGCCTCGCGAAGTTCGCGCCTCCGCAGCTGCGCGGCGCGCTCGAAGAAGCGACCCGTGAAGGCCTCGACATCGAGCGCCTGCGCGCGATGCTGCCGGGCTACCGAGACGACTTCGAGTCGACCCGGTACCTCGAAGCGGCGATCGGGCGGGCCACGGTGGTGCTGCAGCCCGACCTCGCCCCCGGGGCCTCGCCGACGTCGTCGAAAGCCGCCGCCGCGGCGCAGGCGAAGCAGCGCCTCGACGAGACAGCGCGCGCCATCGCCAAGGCCACCGGCATGCCCGCAGCGAACGCTCTGCTCTTCGCCGAGGCCGGCTATTCGGTCGAACAGGCGCAGCAGGCGCACGCGAAGGGCGTGCCCGCGGGTCAGGCGTTGGTGCTGCATGCCATGGGAGTCGAGACCGAGGCCGCCATCGCACTGGGCAGCAGCGGGCACGAGCCTCGAACCGTCTACCGGTACCTGAAGGCCGGCGTCCCCGCCGAGCACGTGGTCGAGGCCATCGAGCGCAACTTCGACCTCAAGTACCTGCCCGCCTACCAGGAGCGGGGGTTCACCGCACCCGAAGCCATCGAGCTCGCCGCGCGACGCCTCTACCCTGGCGCGGTGCCGCCGGGGGTCACCTTCGAGCAGATCGAAGCAGCCCATGCACGAGGCGTGAGCGTGCCTGCGGTGAGCGAGCTCATCGACGACGGCAGCTTCACCTTCGAGCAGGCCTGTACGCTGGTCGAGAACCTGGGCCCCTACGCCAGGGTGCGCGACGTCAAAGACCTGGCTGCAGAGCAGCTGAGCGTCGAAGAGATCATCGAGCGCCTCAAGTAGCGGGCGTCGCACGACCGCCTTCACTGCGCCGTCGCAACCTTGCGGCGCGCCGTCTACACTTCGTCACGTGGCGGCCGGCCTCACCCGTGAGCTCTCTGAACTGCTGCAGACGCGCAAGGTGATCGTCTGCTGTGGCGCGGGCGGCGTCGGCAAGACCACCACCTCGGCCGCCCTGGGCCTGGCCGCGGCGAAGCTGGGCCGCCGGGTGCTGGTGCTCACCATCGACCCCGCCCGCCGCCTCGCCCAGGCGATGGGCATTCAAGAGAACACCCGCGAGCCCGCCCCGCTCTCTCGCGAGCGGCTGGCCGAGGCCGGCATCACCACCGGTACGCTCGACGCGTGGATGCTCAACCCCGACGTGGTGTTCGAAGGCATGGTGCGCCGCCTCGCCACCTCGGAAGAGCAGGCCCGGCGCATCATCGACAGCCGCCTCTTCAAGGCCGCCAGCGAGCTGGTCTCGGGCATGCAGGAGTACTCGGCCGCCGAGGCGCTCTACGAGTTCTCCACCAGCGGCCGGTATGATCTCGTCGTCCTCGACACGCCGCCCGCGCGCAACGCGCTCGACTTTCTCGAGGCCCCGGGAAAGCTCGCCCGCTTTCTCGATGAGCGCATTCTCGGCATGTTCATGCCCTCGAAAGAGAAGAAGGGCCTGGGCCTGTTCAAGAAGGCCACCGAGCTCATCGGCACCGTGCTCACCAAGGTCTTCGGCTCCGACTTCTTCGGCGAGCTGCAGCAGTTTCTCGGCGCCTTCAGCGGCATGTTCGGCCCGATGCGGCAGCACGCCGAGGGCGTGCGCAGCCTGCTCGGCAGCGAGCACTCGGCCTTCTTGCTGGTCACCAGCCCCGACCAGTCGGCGCTCGCCGAGGCCCGCTACTTTCGCGACCGCATTCTCGAGATGGGGCTGCCCTTCGCCGGGTTCGTGCTCAACCGAAGCTGGGCCCGCACCGACGGCTTCGTGACCCCCGAGTCGCTCGAGCTGACCAACGACTCGGCCCCGGCGCGCAGCGGCCTGACCAAGCTCAAGGCCCTCGCCCGAGTCGAGCTCGAGCGGGTGTCGCGCGATCGTGCCCTGCTCAAGCGGCTCACCGAAGAGCTGCCCGGCACCGTGGCGGTGGCGGCGCCCTACCTGGGCGAGGCGATCGAAGACCTGAAGGGCCTCGCCCTGCTCGCCCACGGCATCGCCGCGGCGCGCACCTGACGGCATTTTGGTGATCGCCGCGGCGCAAGTGGGTTATCTGCGCAACTCACCATGCCCCTCCAGATCGAAGACTTGAAGGTCGGTACCGGCGAAGAAGCGAAGGCCGGCAAGAAGGTGGTCGTTCACTACGTCGGCACGCTGACCAACGGCTCGAAGTTCGACAGCTCGCGCGACCGCGGCGAAGGCTTCGAGTTCAAGCTCGGCGCCGGCCAGGTGATCAAGGGGTGGGACCAGGGCGTCGCCGGCATGAAGATCGGCGGGCTGCGCAAGCTCACGGTTCCGCCCGAGCTGGGCTACGGCGCCGGAGGCTACCCGCCGGTGATCCCCGCCAACTCGACCCTGGTGTTCGAGGTCGAGCTGCTCAAGGTCGGCTGACGCCGACCTCTTCGATCAGGCCCGCGCGCCGTGCGACCTCGAGCCGCCGGCGCGCCACCGCCACCGTGGCCTGGTCGACCATTTCTCCGTCGAGCTCGATCGCGCCCTCGCCGGCCTCGGCGTAGGCGTCGACGATCTTGCGGGCCTGGAAGATCTCTTCCGCGGTGGGGTTGAACGCGGTGTGAATCGGCTCGAGCTGCGAGGGGTGAATCGCCCACTTGCCGTCGTAGCCCATGCGCGCCGAGCGTGAGGCGTCGCGCTTCACGGCCTCGGCGTCCTGGTACTGCACCGTCACGCTGTCGATGGCGTGCACCCCGGCGGCCCGGGCCGCCACCAGTATCTGCGCCCGCGCGTACTGGAAGTCTTCGTCGCGAAAGTCGCGCGCGCCCACGTCGGCGGCGAAGTCGGCCACCCCGAAGATCAGCGACTCGACGCCCGCGACGCAGGCGATCTCGTACGCCTTGAGCAGGCCGGCGGCGGTCTCGATCAGCACCTCGAGCCCCACCCCCTCGGGGAGCAGGTCGACCACCGCCCGCACCTCGTCGGCCGAGCGCACCTTGGGCACCACCACCACCTGGGCGTGCGCGGCGATGGTGAGGTCGTCTTTCCACCACGGGGTGCCGACCGCGTTGATGCGATAGGCGCGCACCTTGTGGCCGGTGAAGTCGAGGCCCTTCAGCGCCTCGGCCACCAGCCCGCGCGCCTCGACCTTCTTCGTCGGGGGGCAGGCATCTTCGAGATCGAAGATCACCTCGTCGGCATTCGACGCGGCCGCCTTGGCCATCATCTTCATCGAGTGCCCCGGGCACACCAGCTCGCTGCGACGCACGGGCGCGGTCATGCAGGGGTGTTATACGACTGACCGCGGCAATGAACGAGAACGCGCTGAACGCCAACATCGGAGCCCGCCTGCGGGCCCTGCGCCTGCAGCGCAACGTGAAGCAGGCCGACGCGGCGCGCGAGCTGGGGGTCAGCCCCGCGTACCTGAACCTGATCGAGAAGGGGAAGCGGGTCACCCCCTTCCCCCTCTTGTGGAAGGCGCTCCGCTTCTTCCAGGTCGACCCCGAAAACTTCATGACCCAGCTCTCGGAGGGCCGGGTCGACGAGACGCTCGCCGCGCTGCTGCAAGACCCCCTGCTCAAGACGCTCGACCTCGACCCCGAGTCGCTGCAAAGCCTGTCGGCCGAGCCACGGCTGGCCGGCACCGTGGCGGCGCTGTTCAACCTCTACAAGAACACCCGCACCCAGCTCGAGAACGTGATGGCGCAGCTCAACACCTCAGACCGCGCCCGCGCCGCCGGCCATTCTGAGCCCGGCCCCCGCCTCGACTACTCGCCGTTCGACGAGGTCTCCGACTTTCTCGAGCGCCACAAGAACTACTTCCCCGAGCTCGAGGCCGAGGCCGAGGTGCTGCGGCAGGACTTCAAGCTCGGCCGGGTGGTGCTCTCGGAGCAGCTCACCACCATCTTGAAAGACCGCTTCGGCTACACCACCACCACCGAAGAGTCGCCCAGCGGCAGCTCGGTGGTGCGCCGCTTCGATCAAGAGAACATGCGGCTGGTGGTCGCCCCGTCGCTCACCGAGCAGCCGCTCAAGTTCCAGCTCGCCTCGTCGCTGGGCCTGCTCGCCATCGACAAGACCCGGCTCATCGAGCGCATCGTCGAGGGCCGCACCCGCCACGCCGAGACGCCCCGCCTCATCAAGGTGAACCTGGCCAACTACTTCGCCGGCGCGCTGATGCTGCCCTACGGCTCGTTCTTCGATGCGGTGCAGCGCACCCGCTACGACATCGAGCTGCTCACCCACGAGTTCGGCGTCACCTACGAGACGGTGGCGCACCGGGTCTGCAACCTGTCGGACCCCAAGCGCGCCGGGCTGCCCTTCCACTTCGTGCGCACCGACATCGCTGGCAACATCAGCAAGCGCTACAGCGGCACCGGCTTCAAGTTCGCCAGCGGCGGCGGCAGCTGCGGCAAGTGGGCGGTGCACCTCGCCTTCTTGAACCCCTCGCAGATCACCCGGCAGTACTCGCAGCTGCCCGACGGCACCACCTACTTCGACTTCGCCCGGGTGCAGCTGCAGGCGCTCGAGGGCTCGATCGTGCGCGGCACCGCCTACTCGATCGGCCTGGGCACCCACGCCGAGAACGCCAAGTTCCTCGCCTACGGGCTGCCGATGACCGACCTGCGCCGCGACGCGGTGCCCATCGGAGTGAGCTGCCGGTTCTGCGAGCGCACCGACTGCAACCAGCGCGCGGCCGCCAGCTACCGCTTCGCGTTCTCGTTCGACGAGTACACCAAGAAAGACTGCTTCTTCTCGCCCCTGCTCACCCACGAAGCGCAGGCCGCCAAGCGCAAGGGCTGAGGCGTTCGGCGTTTGACTTCACGGTGGGCGCGAGCGCTGAATGCCGCGCAAATGCGTGCCCTGCTCGTCGCCTCGTCGCTCTGCCTCGCCGCCTGCGGTGGCCCGCCGCTGCCGTTCACCTGGTCGCCCAAGGCGACCCTGGCGCCGCCGGTGTCGAAGGTCAGCCCGCCGCCCGGGGTGTTCAACGGAGAGCTGAAGCTCATCTTCACCACCGACCGCCCCGCCACCATCTACCTGTCGACCGACGGCAGCGACCCGCGCAACACCACTGCGGGTCGCGTGCAGGGGCCCTCGCCGCTCGAGCTGGTGATCAAGGCCACCAGCACGGTGAGCTGGTTCGCCAGCGCCGACGGCAAAGACGAAGAGCTGCACACCGGCACGTGGACGCGTGCGGGCGGCCCCAAGGGCACCATCAGCGGCGTGGTGGTGGTGGGCGCATTCGCGGTCGGCAAGTCGATCGGCGTGGCCCGCAACCTGTCGCTGCAGACCCTGCCCCGGCAGACCGCTCCGAGCGAGGTGCCGTTTCTGTTCGAGGGCGTGTTCACCGGCACCCACCAGCTGGTGGCGATGATGGATCGCAACGGCGACGGCCAGCTGATTCCGCTCGTCGATTACCAGTCGCCGCAGGTCGCCATCACCATCGACCTCAACGACCCCTACAAGGCCTCGGCCGAGGGCGTGCGGCTGTACCTGGGCGCCTCGGCGATCGATCTCTGCACGATCAGCGGGTCGATCTCGCTGCCCGACCCGATGCTCGGCGCCACGCTGCGCATCTCGGCGCTCTCGCCCGACAGCTTCTTGAGCGGCTTCGACCCGCAGACGCTGCTCACCCAGCTGCAGGCCGGCTACCAGATCTTCACCAACCCCACCGACACGGTCTACCCGTACGTCATCACCGACCTGAAGCCGGGGCGCTACGTGCTGGCGCCGGCCCTCATCGGCTTCGGCGCCGGCGGCCTGGCGATGAACTTCATCGCCAACCCCTTGCGGCCGGTGAGCTGCGAGGCCGGCCAAGAAGCCACCCAGGACTTCGCCTTCGGCCCGGTGAGCATCTCGGGCACGGTGATTCACCACCCGATGACCGCCCCGGCGGGCGTCGTCTACGGGGTGGTCGCGGCGCGCAACAGCTCGCTCACCGACGGCATTCAGGCGGTGCTGATGCCGGCGGTGCTCGCGCAAGACGGCACCACCGGCACCTACGCCGGCAACTACGCCGGTCAGGCGCTGCGGCCGAACGTCAGCTTCCAGCTGCGCACCTTCATGAGCACCAGCACCGCGATGAACCCGCTCACCGACGCGCTGCAGTGGGCGGTGAACCCGTTCGCCAGCCAGCCTCCGCTGGTGACGCTGCCGGTCGGCACCTCACCGGTGGTGCAGGATCTCAACGCCCCCTGAAGGGGGTGGCTACGCCGCGCCCTCGTCGGGGGGCTCGACCTGCGGCACCACCGGCTTCGGCAACGGCACGTCGGGCGGCCCCTCGGGGAAGATCTCGAGCACCTTGGCGCGCGACCGCGGCGTGAAGCTGTTGCGGCGAATCAGCCCGCCCAGCACCGTGAGCCCTCGGCGCGTCACGTCGAGCGCGGTCTCGAGCGCGCCCCACACGTCGACCTCGGGGCCGCGGTACAGCTCACGCGCTTCGGCGCGCGCGCCGTTCTTCACCGCCTTGAGCTTGCCCAGCGGAGACGCCAGCGCCAGCGAGTAGAGGTAGAGCCCCCGCATCCACGAGTCGACCTCGAGCTTGGTGGGGGCCTCACCTACCGAGTCGAGCGAAGCCACCCGAATCAGCTCGTAGAGCCCGCGGCCGATGCCCTTGGGCCCCGCGTCTTTGCGCAGCTGCAGCTTGGAGCGCACCGCCGAGGTGCCCACCAGCGACGAGCCGTGCAGCTCTTGCAGCAGCATCAACGACTGCAGCCACTCGATGCGCGCGCGCGCCTCGACCAGCGACTCTTTCGGGTCGCGGCCCGAGACGGTGAGCCGCTGCAGCGCGGGCTCGAAGGCGCGGGCCACCGCCAGCTGGGTGAAGTGCCCGGCGAGAAAGGCCAGGCCCGCATCGGTGCCCACCAGCGCGCCGTTGGCCACCAGCTCGGCGGCCTTCAGCCCGAACGAGACCGGCGCGCGCTCGCGGAACAGGCGCGCGAAGCGCGGGGGCTCGCCGCGGCCGAACCACAGCTGCAGCCCGTGCGACCAGCCGCCGTACCAGGGCAGCTCGGGCAGCGCGGCGCCGAAGCGCGCGTACTCGAGGTCTTCACCCAACGCGCGCGCGAACTCGCTGGGCAACGCGCTCGCATGGGCGGCGAGTCTCTCGACGGCGGTGAGTGAAGACAGAAGCGCGGGCACGTTGACGGCGGTAGACGGACCTTACCTTTCTTGTAAGGTGCCGGCCCATGAACTTCACCTTCGTCGGAGGAGATTCTGCGCGCGCGAAAGCCGACGTGCTGGTCCTCCCCGTGTTCGACACCGAGCTGCACGACAAGAAGAAACAGACCGCCGCGATCACCTCGGCCGACAAGAAGCTGAAGGGCCTGCTGCTCAAGAGCGCCGAGCAGGAAGGCTTCAAGGGCAAGAACGAGCAGCTGCTGACGCTGCACACCCACGGCAAGCTGGGCGCGGCCCGGGTGGTGCTGGTGGGGCTCGGCTCGCGCGCCAAGTTCACCCCCGAGGTGCTGCGGCTGGCGATGGGCCGCGCGGTGAAGGCGACCAACCGCCTGCGCGCCAAGAGCGTGGTGGTGGCGGTGCCGGTGCTCGGCGAGCTCCAGACCGCGGTGCGCGCGATGGTCGAGGGCTTCGAGCTGGGCGCGTACAGGTTCGACCGGTGGCGCACCACCAACAAGGAAGAGAAGAACGCGCCCCGCGCCGAGAAGGTGGGGCTGGTGCTGCCCGAGGGCGTGAAGAAAGACCGCGCGCTCGACGCCGCGGTGGCGCTGGGGCGGAAGATCTCCGAGGCCACCAACTGGGCCCGCGACCTGGTGAACGAGCCGGCCGGCGCGCTGACCCCGACCGCCCTCGCCGAGGCGGCCAAGAAGATGGCCGGCGAGACGGGGCTCACCATCGAGGTGCTGGGCCGCAAGGACATCGAGAAGCTCAAGATGGGCATGTTCCTGGGCGTCACCCAGGGCAGCGTCGAAGAGCCGAAGCTGATTCACCTCACCTGGAGCCCTGAAGACGCCGAGCACCAGAAGCGCGCCCCGCTGGCGCTGGTGGGCAAGGCCATCACCTTCGACTCGGGTGGCCTGTCGCTAAAGACCGCCGACGGCATGGTCGACATGAAGACCGACATGGCCGGCTCGGCGGCGGTGCTGGGCGCGATGCGGGTGATCGCCGAGCTGAAGCCTCCCTTCCCCGTGCACGCGTACATGGGGGCCTGCGAGAACATGCCGTCGGGCACCGCCTACCGCCCGGGCGACGTGCTGGTGTCGCGGCTGGGCAAGACGGTCGAGATCACCAACACCGACGCCGAAGGCCGTCTGGTGCTGGGCGACGTGCTGGCGTGGGCCAACGAGCAGAAGCCGGCGATGATCGTCGACCTCGCCACGCTGACCGGCGCTTGCATGATCGCGCTCGGCAACTACATCGTGGGCGCGTTCGGAGAAGACGACCAGGCGATGTGGTCGGTGCTCGAGGCAGGCCGCACCGCCGGCGAAGAGCTGTGGCGCATGCCGGTGACCGACCTGCAGCGCGACGCCCTCAAGAGCGACATCGCCGACATGAAGAACGCCGGCGAGCGCTGGGGCGGCGCGATCAACGCCGCGCTCTTTCTCAAAGAGTTCGTGGGTGAGACGCCCTGGGTGCACCTCGACATCGCCGGCCCGTCGCAGAGCCCGAAAGACCGCGGCTACCACTCGCGCGGAGCCACCGGCGTGGGCGTGCGCACCCTCGTCGAGCTGACCCGGCGCCGCGCCGCCGAGCTCGAGAACACCGCCGCCGACGACGGCGACAAGACCGTGGTCGCCAAGGCCCCTGCAGCGGCGAAGAAGCCGCAGCGCTGAGCGAGCCTGAAGAGGGCTCGCGGTCGAGACGAAACCGCGCCGGGTGAGCCCGTCGAGCCCTGCTTTTCGCCCGTCGAAGCTCGAGCGGCACACACTCCATCGTAGGGGGCCCACGCTGGCGCAGCGGGAAGCCTGGAGTATGCGGCGCGGCGTCTTCGGCGCGGCGACGGCAGCGTTCGACGGGCTCACCCTGCTCGGCCTCGGTCGTCGCGAGACCGATCGGGAGCGCCCTTTCAAAACGGCGGCGACCAGGGTCCACTGTCGTGTCATGCGTTGCCCCCTCGCCCTGCTGGTCACCCTCGCCGCCTGCACGCCCGACTCGCCGTGTGACCCTTCGCGCTGCGACGGCGTCTGCTCGCAGGGAGTGTGCGTCGCGGCCACCGGCGGCGGCGGCGCGACCGGCGGAGGCGCGACCGCAGGCGGAGGCGCCGGCGGCCTGGGTGGCGGCGGCGGCGGCAGCGGCACCGCCGGGGGCACCGCCCACTCGGGCGAGAGCTGCACCGACCCGGTGCCGTTGGATCTCTCGACCGGCAGCGTCTACTTCCACCAGGCTGCCGGAAGCGCCAACGACACCGCCGGCACCTGTGGCGGCGCCACCGGCCCCGACCGCGTCTACACCTTCACCCTCACCCAGCCGACCCGCCTCAGCGCCGCCGCCTACAACACCTTCGGCTCACAGACGGCGCTGTACCTGCGCTCGTCGTGTGACGACGGCGAGCTGACGTGCGCCACCGGCAACTTCTTGAACGACGTGCCGCTCGCCGCGGGCACCTGGTTTCTCTGGGTCGACGGGGTGAGCGACGACTTCGATCTCGCGGTACAGACCAGCCGGGGCGACGACTGCACCGACCCCGAGCCGCTCACCTTCGACAGCCAGGGGTTCGCGTCGGTCGAGGGCACCTTCGAGCACGCGACACCGACCTTCGGCTCTGCCTGCCAGAGCATGATGACCAAAGACCGGGTGTACCAGTTCACCCTCACCACGCCGCAGCGCTTCGTCGCCTCTTCGCACGACGAGCAGAGCCACCTGTTCCTCTCGCTGCGCAACCGCTGCGAGGTGTCGGGTGGAGAGCTGGCCTGCAACCCCACCTCGCTGATGCCGGGCGTCGACCGCGCCATCGCCGCGCCGCTGCTCGCCCCGGGCACCTACTTCCTGGTGGTGGGCATCACCAGCGGCCGCCCCGAGTTCCGCTTCACCGCGCACCTGGGGCCGCCCGCCGAGGCCTCGGGCGCCGAGGCCTGCGCGGCGACCACCCCGGTGACGCTGACCCCCGGCACCTCGTCGGCCGTGCTCGGGGCGGTGGGCTCGACGGTCGACCGGCCCAACACCAGCGCCTGCCAGGCGTCGTCGTCGCCCGACACCGCGCACCAGCTGGTGGTACCGGCAGGCCACGGCCTCGAGCTGCAGGCCACCTCGGTCACCGCGGGTCGCTACCTCGACCTGATGATCAGCGGCCCCAGCAGCAGCTGCCCGGCCTCCACCAGCACTCCGCTGAAGTGCACCGACCTCATCTCGTACGGCAACCTCACCTTCAGCTCGCTGGCCCCCGGCACCTACTGGGTCTGGGTGTACGGCAAGGCCGGCACCCAGTACGTGCTGGAGACCTCGCTCACGCCGTGAGCGACGCTCACTGGCCCGACGCGGACACCGAGATCAGGTGCCCCGCCGAGTACGCGGTGAACTCGGGCGCGTACATCGACTGCATCACCGCGGGGCCGACCCTGAAGGCGCCCGACATCGACGCGCGCACCCGGTACTTGAAGGTGAATTCCCCGGCCGGCACGTTCTCGAAGAAGAAGTTGGTCGACGAGTCGCGGTACTCCTCGTACCAGCCGATACCCAGATTCCACTTGAACTTCGACACCGCGCCCTCGGGCTCGAAGCCGGCCCCGCGCGGATCCTTGAGGTGCACGTACTCGGCGGGCGCCCGCGAGCGAATCGAGAGCTGCACCTCGAGCTCGTCGCCGACCTCGAGCTTCGCTCCGTCGGCGAGCGGCTTGAGCACGGTGTCCTTGAGGCCCTTCTCGCGCTTGAAGTACGTGCGCGACACCTGGAACAGGTCTCCGCTGCCTTCTTTGGGCAGCTGATCGGTCGAGAAGTGCCAGGTCGCCGAGGCGAACTGAAAGCCCTTGGTGGCCTTCGAGACCTTCACCTGAGACATCGCCGGCGTCACCTGCGAGCCGGGAATCACGAGCTGGTTCTTCTTGCCCACGTACTCGTCGGGGGGAAACACGTACTGCTTCTTGACCGGCCCCACCTCGACCAGTGTCTCTTCGCGCACCCCCAGCGACTTGTCGGCCTCGAGGTACTTCACCAGCGCGTAGATCACCTCGGCGGTGGCGCGCGTCGACTTCCACTGGTTGAGCTTCTTGTTGAGCAACAGCCACTGCACCAGGCCGTCGCGCCGCGAGTCTTTCGGCTGCAGCTCGGTGAGCGTGCGCAGCGCGAAGGCGTGCGTCTCGATGCTGTCGTTGTACCAGAGCCACGAGCGGTCTTCGGGCTGCCAGAAGGTGCCCTCGTCGCGGGTGGTCTTCGCCGAGTCCATCACGCTGTCGAACACCAGCTTCGCGTCGGCGTCGCGCTTCGCCCGGTGCAGGGTGAGCGCCAGGTAGCCCTTCAGGTACGGCGCATGCTGCTTCCAGTGCTTGAAGCTGAAGTCGAGCATCTGGTCGCGCTCGGCCGGGGTGAGCCCGGTCTCCTCGGGCGAGGCCGAGGCCACGTAGTTGAGAAACGTGATCCACTCCCAGCAGCCGTCGTTGGCCATGCAGCTCTTCCACGAGCCGCGGGCCTCTTGCGCCACGTAGCTCCACGCGCGCTGCACCACGTCGCGCGGCACGTCGACCTTGAACTCGGCCGCCTTGGCGAAGCCGTGGAGAATGTAGAGCGTCATGTACGCCGACGGCGGGCCGCCCGCGAACCAGGGGAAGCCGCCGTTGGCCAGCTGCGCCTTCTTCAGCTTGGTGAGCGCCGCGGTGCGCTCGGCCTGCGCCACCTTGGGGTCGAGCACGTCGATGAAGTCGTCGCCCGCCTTGCCGCCGCCCTTCGCCTCTTCCAGCCACGGCGCCTCTTCGAGCTGAAGCTTGCGATTGGGGTCCATGCCGTCGAACGTCTCGAGCGGCGTGTCGCGCTTCGCGAACTTCGCCGCCATCTTCGCCACCGCGGGGTGGTCGCGGAACACGCTGGTCACGATGCCCGTCGAGACGAAGCGGTTGAGGGTCTGCTCGGTGCACTCGTACGGGTAGTGCATCAAGTACGGCAGCGCCTGCAGCACGGTGAAGAACAGCTGCGCGTCGACGGTGACCACCAGCTGCTCGTTGATGCGGGTGGCGTCGCCGCTCTTGGCCAGATCATCGAAGCTCAGGGTGCGCGCGTCTTTGTCGCGCAGGGTGGCGAACCTCGACTGCACGAGGTGCATGCGCGAGGGCAAGAGCGGCAACACCCGCAGCTCGCCGTCCGAGAAGTCGCCGGTCTTCGCCACCACGCGAAACGAGGCCTGCCCCACCCGCTTCGGCGCGACCACGTTGAACGAGAGGTTGCTGCTCTGCCCCGCCTTCACCGTGAAGGCCTGCGGCCCGGTGGCGCTCAGCTGAAACTCCTTCGCCAGGCTCTGGTTGGTGTCGGGGTCGAAGATCTCGACCTTGAGCTCACCGCCCAGATCTTTCGCCGAGGCGTTGTTCACCACCACCTTGAGCAGGGCCTGGTCGCCCTCACGCAAGAAGCGCGGCAGGTACGGCCGCACCATCAGATCTTTCACCGAGTGGGTGGTGGCCTTCACCGAGCCGCCGCGCAGATCTTTGGTGACGGCGTGGGCCCACACGTTCCACGCGGTGACCGAGTCGGGCACCTGGAACTCGAAGCTCACCGCGCCGCTCGCGTCGGGCACCAGGTTGGGCTTGAAGAACGCGGTCTCAGAGAAGTTGGCGCGCACCTGCACCGGCGCCGCTTCTTCGGCGCCGCGGCTCGGCCCGTTCACCGGCTGCGCGGCCGGGGCGGTGTTCGCCGCCTTCTCGGACGGGGGCGCCGGCGGCGCGGCAGGAGCCGCCGCGGCCAGCCCGTCGACCGCCTCGCCGCGGGCGTCGCTCTCTTCGTCGGAGCGAGACTTCGCCTCGCGCTTCAACGCCATCGGCCGCGGGGCGCCGATGCCGCGCCCGTAGCCGCGGTAGCCGGGGCCGCCGATGCCGTACGAGTCGAAGAAGGCCAGCTGGTCTTCCTTGAGCTGGGGGTACGGGGGCAGCGAGAACCACTCGTGCCTCGAGATCCACTTCACCTCGGCCGGCCCCACCGTCGAGAGCGTGTACGGCAGGCCGCTGCGGCCCGGGTACAGCGACAGCGCCGAGGGAGGGCTGTGCGGCCCGAACAGGTCGAGCGACTGATCGTACATGTACGCCAGCACCTCGGCCGCCCCGGGCTCGAGCTTGCCGGCCACGCCCTTCACCGTGACCTTGAAGGTCTCTTTCGCGCCGGGCCGCAAGGGGTCGCGCAGCGTGGCGAACTCGACCTTCAGCTCTTTGTCGTCGCGCGGCACGAACACGTTCTGGGTGAACTGCATCACCTGAAAGTCGCGCACCGCCTGCACCGAGACCGAGTAGCCGCCGCGGTCGTCGGCGCTCACCGGCAGCTCGAGCACCGCCGCGTCTTTGCCCACGTGCAGCACCCGCCGCTCGACGCGCTTGCCGTCTTTGAACAGCTCGAACACCAGCGGCTGACCCTCGACGCCGCCCAGCAAGAAGCGCGCGACCTGGCCCACGCTCACCGACGAGGCCTGCAGCTCGAGGTAGCCCGGCAGCCGCAGGGGGAAGCTGCGGCCCGCGACCACGAAGTCGGTCGAGGTCTCGAACTTCGAGCCGAACTCGTCTTGCGTCTGATACTCGAGCCGGTACGCGCCGGCCGGCAGCTTGCCGAGCTGCAGCTTGCCGTCGCCCTTGGCATCGTGGGTCAGCTCGCCCTTCTTCTGCTCGGCGCCGGGGCCCCAGGCGCGCATCACCGCGGTGGGGCTGTAGTTGGGCGCCCAGCGCGGCCGCAGCTGATCGCCCTCGGTCTGCACCGCGACCGGCTTGACGCCCGGCGCCCGGGGCAGCGGCTCGTCGGCGGGCAGCCGCGCCTTCTCGGGCTGGGTCAGCGTGACCAGCCGCCAGGTGCCCTTGCCGGCGCGCCCATTGCCGTCGAGGTCGGTGCGGCGCACCGTGAGCTCGGCCTCGGTGCCCTCGACCACGAAGCCCTGGTTGAGCGACGCGCGCGCTTCGACGGCCACGTTGCCCAACCGCACCGACTTGCGCGCCGAGCGGGTCTCTCCGCCCTCGTCGGTGACGTCGGCGTCGACCTGGTAGAGGTACGAGACGTCTCGGCCGAGCTTGGGGTCGGCCTCGGGCTTGAACGCCACCGCGAACGAGCCGTCGCTCGAGAGCGAGCTCACCCCGGCCGCCACCACCTGGGTGCGCGACGGCGGCGGCGACCAGCCCCACTCCCACCACCACCACGGGTACTGCGGGGTGCGCGACACCCGCCACTTCACCTGCCCCGAGGTGACCGGCAGCCCGAAGTAGTAGCGGGCCTCACCCTTGAGGGCAGCGGGCGCGTTGAGCTTGAGCGCGCCGCCGTTGTCCTTGAACGACACCTCGTAGGTGGGCCGCTTGTACTCTTCGACGCGGAAGTAGCTGCTCCCGCCGCGCACGGCGATGCTCCAGTTGCCCAGCAGCCGCCCGGTGGGGATGAGGAAGTCGCCGGCCACCGAGCCGAAGGCGTTGGTCTTCAGGCTGCGTGTCTCGACCGCCTGGTGGTTCGCGTCCATCAGGCTCACCGTGACCTCGGTGTTGGGCACGGTGTTGAACGCCGAGCGGTCGGCCGACGCGTGGTAGGCGATCGCCTTGAAGAACACCTTCTGCTGCGGCCGGTAGACCGAGCGGTCGGTGTAGATCATCGCGGTGTTCACCTCGTAGCGGTTGGGGTTCGAGAAGTAGAGCCCCTGGCGCTGCAGCGCCCACTCCTGGCCGGCGTGCGCGATCACGTAGTGACTGCGACCCTCGCGACGGGCGGGGGGGAAGCGCGCCCCGCCGCTCTGGTCGGTGGCTTTGGTCTCGGCGCGCTGGTGCGGCCGCCCGTACTCGGCCGTCCACAGCTCGACGTCGACGCCGGCCCTGGGCTCGCCGGTGTTGCCGTCGACCACCACCGCCTCGAGCGAGCCGTCGGCGTACTGCTGCCGCACCGTCATCACCAGCTTCGTGATGAGCAGCGCCTGCGCCACCATGCGGTTCTTGGTGTCGGTGAAGTCTTCGCGCGCCGAGGCCACCACCACGTACAGCCCCGAGTCACGCAGCGGGGGCACCACCACCGTGCGGTGGCTCTGGTAGTCGGGCGTCTTGGGCAGCTTCGTCGACCACTTCGCCACCGGCGCCTGCTGCGCCATCTGCCGGCGAATGTCTTCGTCTTGGGGGAGCAGCGCGTAGTCCGAGCGCTGCAGCAGGCTGTCGACCTCGACCCGGTAGGCGCGGAACCACACCTGGTCGAGGTTCTTCGCGCTCACCTCGAGCGAGCGGCGCTCGACCCCGTCCGACTGCATGCCGGCGAGGTGGTAGTCGGGCGCCTCGATCGACTTCACCAGGTTGTTGCAGCGCTGCCCGCCCACCGACTGTGGAAAGGCGTTGAGCCCCTCGAGCGCGATCTGCCGCGCGCGCACCTGATCTCCCGCTTCGCGCACCCAGCCCGCCAGCTGCGCGCGGCCGGCCGCCGACCAGGGCAGGTCTTTCGCCGCGGCGATGGCTGCTTCGAGGTCGGCGGTCAGCGCGGCGCGCTCGTCGTCGGCGGTGAAGTGGTTGCGCAGGTCGGCGAGGCGCTCCATGCGGGCCTCCAGCGCCGCCTCGCGCCGGCCGGCCTTGCGGTGCCATACCTCGAGATCGTCGTAGAGCGCCGCCAGCCGCACCAGCGGGTGCACCGCCGGGTCGGCGAGCGCGACCTTGGCCATCGCCGCGGCGTCGCCCTTCACCAGCCGCGCGAAGTCGAGCCGGTAGAGCTCGTTGCTCTGCTCGGGGCTCCAGCTGCCGCTGTTGTCGAGCGTCGAGGCCCACAGGTAGGTGAGCACGTCGCGCAGCGTGTCGCGCACGCCCTTGGGGTAGTCGTTGGGGGTGAGGTACTCGCCCAGCGCGCCCAGCGGCTGGCCGCCGAGCTGCTCGCGCTGCTGCCAGAGCTCGAAGTAGGCCTTGTGGGCCTCGAGCCAGAGCTGGTCGGCTGTCCACGCCTTCAGGTCGACCTCGCCCTTGGTGTCGACGCGCTCGCGCTGGCGAATCTCCCACCCGTAGGCGTTGACGTAGCGCACCAGGGCGTTGGCCCAGTACAGCTGCACCGCCGCGCGGGGGATGAGGGTCTTCGGCCAGGCCTCGGTCTTGAGCTGCTTCACCGCGGTCTCGTAGCCGCCCAAGCCGATGCGCAGCTGGGTGCGCTTGATGAGCGCGCGCGCCAGCTCGGCGTCGTCGGCGCCCTTCTGCGCCGCGGCGAGCCGCGCGTCGGTGGCCTTGGCGGCAGCCTCGAGCTTCTGCTCGTTCACCAGCTTGTCGATGTCACTCCAGCTCTGGGGCGACTGGGCAACCAACACCGCGAGAATCGTGAACATGGGGGCGGCAGCATAGACAGGCAGGCGCACCTTTCCGTTCCTTATTGAGCGGGCTGGCCGTTAGATGAGCTCATGGTCAGAGCCCTCGCCGCCGCCGTGTCGCTGTTCGCCGCCGCCGACTCGAAGGGCGACGCCGAGAAGAAGGTCGACGCCGCGATGCAGAAGAGCTGCGAGTCGGCGAAGAAGAACGCCGCCGCGCACTCCGACGCCTGCGCCGACGCAGTGGCCGCGTTCGAGAAGCTCGACTGCGCCGACCAAGCGTCGCGCCAGTCGGTCGACTTTCTCAAGCTCAACGCCGAGTGCGCGAAGAAGGCGAAGGCCGAGAAGAAGTAGCGAGCGCCCTACGCCGCGCGGCGCCTGAGGCCCACCAGGTACACCTCGATGCTGGCCCCACGGGTGGCCTCGGGCCGCACCACCTTTACCTCTTCGAAGGCGGCCCGCACCTCGTCGCGAAACACCTCGAAGTCGCCGCCCATGAACAGCTTGGCGACGAACGAGCCGCCGACCTTGCCTCGGGTGCGGGCGAGCTCGAGCGCCTTGCCGGCGAGCCGAATCGAGCGCGCCTCGTCGGTCGCCCGAATGCCGCTGGTCTTGGGCGCGAGGTCAGACACCACCGCGTCGAAGGCCCCGCCGTACATCGCCAGCAGCTGCTGATCGAAGTCGTCGGCCAGCACGTCGAGCACCGCGGTCTTCACGTTGGGGCCGAGCGGGCGAATCGCGACCAGGTCGACGCCGATCACCTTGCCCGAGGGCCCCACCTGGTCGGCGATGATCTGCAGAAACCCGCCGGGCGCGGCGCCCATGTCGAGCACCGCCTGCCCCTTGCGGAACAGCGAGAACCGCCGCGCGATCTCGTCGATCTTGAACGCCGAGCGCGCCCGAAGGCCCTGGTCGTGGGCCTTCTTGAAGAAGTGGTCCTTCGGTCGATACGGTTTGTGGGCCATCGCCCGTACCGCTCAGCCGCCGCCCTGCGCGGTGGGCGTGCCCGACTCGGCCGAGAGATCATCGCCGTTGGCGACGCTCTTCAGCTTCTCGAACAGGCGAATGTAGCGGGTCTGGGCGAAGTCGTTCACCTTCTCGACGTTGATCTTCGCCGCGGCGCTCGAAGAGATCAGCGCCTGAAACACGCGCACCTTGGGGGTCGCCTTGTCCTGCGCCCACACCTGAATGGTCGAGAGAATCGGGCAGGCGGCGTTGGTCTGCACCGCCACCAGCGACGCCTCGACGCTGAGCTTCTCGGTGTTCTCGTTCAGCCACTGCACGTAGGCGACCGCGTGGGGCTCGCTGATGTCGACCTCGACCTTGCCGATGCGGCCGGCGAGAGGGCCCTTGCCGAGCGCCTCTCTGATGTTGCCCTCGCACTTGCCCTTGAAGTCGCCGGCGGCCTCGGCGCGCGCCACCGCGGCCTGCATGTCCTTCAGCTTGAACTTCGCGTCCTTCGCGATCGCCGCGGCGCGCTGGTCTTCTTTGAGCTTCTGAACGCGCGGGTCCTCCATCGCCTGCTGGTAGTGGCGGAACATCTTGAACTCGTCCTGGGTGAGCTCGACGGGGTCGGCGGCCAGGGCGCGGGCAGCGAAGGTGAGGAGGAAAACGGGGAGAAAACGCTTCATGGCGGCGGTGGTATATGCACCAACATGCCCGGGTGTGGGAAGTGCGGCCGCCGCCTCGACATCATCGCGAACCAGGTGGGACGACGTGATGTGTGCCCCCACTGTGGGTCCGAGCTGCACGCGTGCATTCATTGCCGCCACTACGACGAGACGGTCGCCAAGGAATGCAAAGAGCCGTTCGCCGAAGTGCCGAGCGACAAAGAAGATGCCAACTTCTGCGACCTCTACCAGCTGGGCGATGGCGCCGACCGCGGCGGCTCAGGCTCGAAAGACGCGCTGCTGTCTGCGGCGGAGGCGCTGTTCAAGAAGAAGGAGCAGTAGGGCACCGAGTACCAACGGCCCCTGCCCCGCGCCGCACTGGCAGCCCGCCGACGACTCACCCGGGCTCTCGCAGGTGAGCGGCGCGCAGGCCTCGCCCTCGTCGCAGAGCTTCTCGCCGCACTGACCTTCGCTCGGAGCGATCAGCGTGGCGGTGATGGCCCCGTCGTCGCTGACCCGAATCTGGCCGATCTCGATGCCCGAGGGCTGACCCGAGTACCAGTTGGTCGAGGCGACGGGGTGGTCTGCCGAGAGCGGCACCCCGCTGGGGTCGGCCCCCAAGAAGGCCCCGTCGCGGAACAGATCATCTTCGTACGAGAACTTCGCTTGCGGCTGCTGCAGCTCGAACTTCTCGTCGGCCTGCACGTTCATGATGTACGGGTGAAACGCGTCGCAGTTCACGCAGTCGAGAATGCGGTCTTGAAAGCGGCCCTCTTCGCCGGCCAGCTTCACCCGGCGATCGACGTGGTACACCGCCAGCCCGCGGGTGGTGAACGAGCGATCGAACTGCCCCGGCCCGCGGTTCTCGACCAGGAAGTACTCGTCGCCGGTGCCGAGCCGCCAGACCTCGCCGGTGCCTTCGGCGGGGGCGATCACCACCTTCTGCTTGCCCTGCACCTGATGCCAGTTGCCCCAGCGCAGCCGGAAGCGCGACTCGGCGTCGTGGAGCGGGATGTTGGGATCATACCCCCACGCGCCCATCACCGAGAGCTGCAGCCCCGGGTAGGTGCGGTTCTCGGCGTAGAGGTCGGTCAGCCCCAGCAGGTGACTGAACTCGTGCACCATGGTGTAGAGGTCGCCGTCTCCGGCGATGGCCACGTGGCCCACCTTCACCCCGTCGACGATCAGTGGGCCGCCGGTGGCGCCCGCCAGGTTGTCTCCCCGGTTGAAGTACCCCACGGGAAAGGCGATGCCGCCGAAGGGCATGTTGGTGAGCAGCATCACCCCGTCGACCCAGCCGTCGGGGGTGCCGCGGCGGCCGTTGACGTCGAGCGCTCCGAAGTCGAAGCCGACCGCCTCTTCGTTGGTGCGCCGCACCACTTCGCGAATGAGGTTGATGCCGGCCGCGAACGCCGCGAAGTCGCCGCGCGCCACCACGCACCCGGGAAACTTCGTGGTGTCGAGCGGGCAGCCGGTGTACCGAATCACCGGCCCGATGTTGACGTGCGGGTGGTAGCGGCCGAGCGACGCGGTCTCCATGAACTTCACGAAGCCTTGGGGGTTGTCGGCGGCGAAGAAGGCGTAGAGGCGATCGAGATCGAGCGGGGGAAACCCCGCCACCTCGACCGGCATCAGCAAGACCTCGGCGTTGCCCAGGTACGGGGCTTTGTGCACGCCGACGTCTTCGCGCACCACGAAATGGTCCATGTAGTCGGCCCGCGCCGCGAGCGGAGCGAGCGACACCACCAGCAGTACGAGGCGCGACACCAAGGCCGCTCGAGCTTCGCTCAGAAACCGACGAGCTTCGAGATGATCTCCTTCATCACCTCGCTGGTGCCGCCGCCGATGGTGATGAGGCGAATGTCACGCCAGGCGCGGGCGATGTCGGTCTCCTCGATGTAGCCCATGCCGCCGTGGAACTGCTGGCAGTCGTAGGCGACCTTCTGGGCCAGGTCTCCGGCGACCAGCTTGGCCATCGAGATCTCCTTCACCGGGTTCTCTTTGCGGTCGAACAGATCGACCGCGTGGTAGGTGAGCCGCTTGGCCGCCTCGATGTTGGCCAGGTGCTCGACGAACTTGTGCTTCCACACCTGGAACTTGATCAGCGGCTTGCCGAACGCCTCGCGCTCGTGGCCGTAGCGAACGGCGTCGGCGACCATGCGCTCCATGCCCGCCACCGAGCAGATCGCCGCGGTCAGGCGCTCGCCCTGGAAGTTGGTCATGATGTGGTAGAAGCCCTCGTTCTCTTCGCCGAGCACGTACCGCGCGGGCACCTTGCAGTCCTCGAAGAAGAGAATCGCGGTGTCCGACGAGAGGTTGCCGATCTTGTCGAGCTTCTTGCTGACGCTGAAGCCCTTGGTGTCGGTGGGAAACGTGAGCAGTGAGATGCCGCCGTAGCCGGCCTCGCCGGTGCGCACCGCGAGGGTGATGAAGTCGGCGCGGGTGCCGTTGGTGATCCACATCTTGCTGCCGTTGATGACGTAGTCGTCTCCCACCCGGCGGGCAGTGGTCTTGATGCTGGCCACGTCGCTGCCCGCGCCCGGCTCGCTGACGCCCAGGGCGGCGATCTTCTCGCCCGCCAGCGCCGGAGCGAGAAACTCGCGCTTCTGCTCGTCGGTGCCGATCTCGTTGATGATCGGCGTCGCCATCTGCGACTGCACCAGCAGCGCCATGTTGATGCCCGCGTTGCGGCTGCCGATCAGCTCTTCGGTGAACGCGGTGACGTACCAGTAGTCGAGCCCGCTGCCGCCGTACTTGGCGTCGTGGCTGATGCCCAGGAAGCCCAGCTCGCCGGCCTGCTTGAAGATCTCTCTGGGGAAGATGCCCGCGCGGTCCCACTCGAGGGCGTGGGGGGCGAGCTCTTTCTCGACCCACTGGCGAACGGACTTACGAAAGGCCTCGTGCTCGGGGGTGAACGGGTTCGACATCGACATGGTCGGCCTTTCGGGTGCGGTTGATTGTGGAGTCAATATCAGCGCGCGGTAGTGGCATCAACAGCCGCAATGAAACAGGGCCAGGGCCGGGGACTTTCCCCTACCCTGGCCAAGAACCCTGAGCTCGCCCGCGGTGAGCGGGTCAGCGCTGCGTCACTGCGCGAGGCAGAACCCGAACCCAGACGGCGCGCCGGCAATCTGCGTGCACGTCTGCGGCCGCGGAGTCTGCAAGCAGCCCGCGTTGTTCGGCACCGCCGTATCGCAGTACGGCCGGCACAAGCCCGTCTGCCCGAGCGCGAGCCCATTGCAGTGCAGCGCCCTCGCCGGAGTCCCCGCGAAGCACTGGGTCGGCTGCTGGCAGGCCGAGTCTTCGGCCTGGGTGCCGGTGGGCACCGCGCAGTACGCCTGCGGGGTCGCCGCCGACGAGTCGTAGAAGCACTGGGTACCCATCGGGCAATCGGGGAACCGAATGTCGCACGCGCGCCGGCAGACCTGCTGCAGCGCGGTGGCGATGCAGACCTCGGCCGTCACTCCGGCGTCAGCGGGCGAGCACACCGTGCCGCCGCGGCCGCCGCACTTGCACTTGCCGTCTTCGGTGTCGCACGAAGTGCCGCCGCTGCACAGCTTCGGCGACCCATCGAGGTTCACGCACTGCGCCCCGCCCTGGCACTGCGGCGGAGGCCCCAGCGCGCAGATCTGGTTCGCTGCGCAGGTCGGGCCACCCGGGCCGCCGCACTTGCACTTGCCGTCGACCGGGTCGCAGGTGGTGCCGTTGCCGCAGCTGACTCCGACGCACGCGCTGCCCGGCTTGCAGACCCGGGCGCTGTCGGCGCAGGTGCCGCCGTCGCTGCCGGCCGGGCACGAGCAGGCCTCGCCGCTCTGGCAGATGGCGCCGTTGCACTTGCAGTAGCCGTCGTTGGTGTCGCAGGTGTTCGCGCCCGCGCAGTGCACGCCGTTGCAGATGTTCGCGACGCACATCTTGGTCTCGCTGGCCGGCGAGCAGAACTCGTCGGGCATGCAGCTGTTCGAGCCGCACTTGCACTGCCCGGTGGCCAGGTCGCAGGTCTGGTTCTGCGAGCAGGCCTTCTCGTTGCAGTTCACCGCCGGCACGCACTTCTTGCCGGCCGGGTCGCAGGTCTCGTTGGCCGCGCAGACCGTGCCGCCGGTGCCGCCGCACTTGCACATGCCGTCGAACACGTCGCAGCTGGTCGAGGGCTTGCTCGAGCAGTCGACGCCCGCGCAGCGGGTCGACTGGCAGGTGTTGGTGGCCGCGTCGCACAAGAAGTTCGACGGGCAGATCACTCCGCTGTGGCCGCCGCACTTGCAGACGCCGTCGTCGGGGTCGCAGATGAGCGTGTTGTCACAGCGAATGTTCTTCGCGGTGCACATGTTCTTCGCGCCGCCGCCACACGACAGCGCCAGCACGAAGAGGGGAAGGGAGACGACGAGCGTACGATTCACAGAGCGGCCCTCTTACGTCGAATTCCGGCCAGGGCAAGCAGCGACAGCACCAGGAGCGGAGCCGCGCCAGTGCCCGAGCAGCCGCCACCGCCGGTGGCCACGTTGGGCCGTACCCGAATCGAGAGGCTGCGCACGTCTTGCCGCCCCGCTCCGTCGACCACCTTCACCAGGAAGGAGTAGACCTGCTCGGTGGTGCTGGTCGGCGTGCCGCCGATGGTGCCGTCGGCGCTGAGCGTCAGCCCGTCGGGCAGCTTCTGGGTCGCGTCCATCGGCTCGCACTGGAACATGTCGGCCGCGGTCGCCTTCTGCACGCAGGGCAGCGAGAAGACCACGTCCATCGATTCCTTCCCGCGGTTGTGCGACAGCTTCGCGGCGTAGTCGTGGCCGATGAAGGCGTCGGGCAGCGCGGTGGTGGTGATGGCGATCGGCTCGGTGTAGCTGACGGTCAAGAGCAGCGAGGTGAAGTCTTCGGCGCTGTTGGCGTCGGTCGCCTTCAGGGTGACCGCGTACTGGCCCGCCTTCTTCGGCTCACCGCGGAAGTAATCGAGGTTGCCGTCGTCGAGGTAGATGCCGAAGTCGGCGGGCAGCTTGTCGAGCTTGTCGCCCGGCTTCTCGGTGGCGTTCTGAGGCAGCGCCTGGAAGCTGAGCACCGTCCACGTGTACGGGGGCTTGCCGCCCACCGCGACCAGCTGCTGGGTGTAGTCCTGCTTCAGGTAGGCGGTCTTCAAGAACGAGGTCGCGATGTGCATGGTGGTCGGAGTCACCACCCGCACCCGCAGATCTTTGCTCACCGTCGCCATCGCCTTGTCGGTGACCTGCACGGTGAAGCTGAAGTCTCCGGCCTCGCTGGGCCGACCCTTCAGGTCGCCCTCTTCCGACAGCGCCACGCCCGCGGGCAGCCGCGCGTCGGCCTTGAGCACCCACTTGTACGGAGGCTTGCCGCCCACCGCGAGCAGCGGCGCGGTGTACGCGCGGCCGAACTCGGCTGCCGGCAGGTCTTGGTCGACGATCGAGAGGGGAATGTTGCCGGCCGAGACCATCAGCGACAGCTGCGCCGACTGCTCGGCGCCGCCGCTGGTCACCTTCACCTCGAAGGTGAAGTTGCCGGTGACCGCCGGCGTGCCCTGCAGGTCGCCCTGCGGGTTCAGGGTGAGGCCGGCGGGAAGCGAAGCGCCCGTGCCCAGCTGCCACGCGTACTGGCCGTTGCCGCCCGTCGCCAGCAGGCGAATGCCGTAGGGCGAGTACTGGGTCGCCGGCGGCAGCTGCGCCGCGGTGATGACCGCCAGCTGCCCCGACGAGACGATGATCGGCATCGCCGCCTGGTTGCAGTTGTTGACCTGGCTGATCTCGTTGAGGGCGAACTGCGGAGAGCCCTGCGGGTCGAAGTTCACGCACGCGCCGATCCAGTACTGGCCGGCGGCGAGCGAGGCCGGCAGCGTGACCATGTCGGTCGCCGTGTTGGGCATCATCGCCGGCAGGTCGGAGGCCTGCATCGCCGCGCCGAGCGCGTCGTCCGAGATGCTGACCACCGCGTTCGACGAGAGAAACCAGGTGTACTTGAAGGCGCCCGCGGTGGCGTTGCCCACGTTGGTGAAGGTGCGGCCCACCGAGATGGTGGCGCCGGGCATCGCCATGGCCGGCGCGGTCACGCTGGTGGTGACCAGGTCTGCCGTGGGCATGCCGATGCTGATCTGCTGCGGCGGCCCGAAGTTGTTGGTCTCGTTCGACTCGGCGGCGGCCGAGTTGTCGGGGTCGACGCGCGAGAACACGTAGTAGGTGCCCGGCGTGGTCGTCATCGGAATCGCGGCGACCGACTGCACCAGGGTCTGGGTGTTGGGAGGGAAGTCGGTCAGCGGGTACGAGTCGCCGATCACCACGTCGGTGCCGGCCTGGAAGGTGGCGTCGGTCGACAGGTAGTAGCGCACCAGGTTCTGCCCGACGAAGGTGCCGCCGTTGTTCGCCACCAGCGCGTTCGCGTGAAACGCCACGCCCGCGTAGCCGACCTGGTCCATCGAGACCGAGGCGATGGTGAGATCAGGCGGCGTCAGAAACTGAATCATCATGCCGGCGGGGAAGTTCGTCGCCGAGCAGGTGCCAGCTCGGCGGTCGTGCACGACAGCCCCGCGATGCCGTTGCCCATCTCTTTCTGAATTCCGATGGTTGCGGCGAGGTGCCCGGCGCTGCCGGGCCGTACGCGAACCGAATCTCGTCGGTGCCTTCGTACAGAATCGCCTCGAAGCTGAACCGCATGCCGGCGGTGGCCGTGCTCGCCGCCACGTTCGACCACTCGAAGACCAGGTAGCGGTTGGGCGCGGTGCCGAACTGCTGGTAGCGCAGCTGCGCGGGCGAGGTGACCACCAGCGCGTCCCACCAGGGCGCGATGAAGTTGGCCGGCACCGAGCTGCTGCTGTGCGGCACGCCGCTGTTGAACTGGTAGTTCGCGTTGGCCGAGATGGTCAGGTACCCGTACTGCGACATCGTCACGGTCGGCTGCACCACGCCGTAGTACTTCCACGTGAAGGGGACGTTGACGGTCGCCGGAGCGGTCACCGTGGTCGCCGCGGTCAGCGACGCGTAGGTGATCGGCGTCGGCGCGCTCAGCTGGTAGGTCTGCGCGCTGGCCGCGAACGGCAGCGCGAGCGCCACCGTGGCGAGCACGCCGGCCAGCCGGCGCCGCTTGAACAGCAGCGGCAACAGCGCCAGGGCGAACCACAGCGCGCCCGTCGCAGGGGCCGCGCTGCACCCCGTCTTCACCGGCTCTCTCTTCACCAACACGGAGAATGCTCCCAGACCGCTGGCGCCTGTGGCGTCGTCGGCCTCGACTACGAAGTTGTACGTGCCTTCGGTATCTGCAGCGTCGATGGTGCCGCTGACATGGCCGTCAGTGGTCATCGACGTCCCCGGAGGCAGCGCACCGGAGAACAGCTTGAATTTCACCCCGGTACCACCAGAGACGACGAAGTTGAAGTCCGCCGAGTCGCCCGGGTGGAACTGCTCGGGCATTCCGTTCACCCCGACCTTGAGGTTCGACGGGTAGATGCGCAGCAGGAAGTCGGCGGCGTCATTGCGGCCCTTCGAGTCTTCCACCTCGATGGTGAACGCGAACGAGCCCGCCACGGTCGGAGTGCCCTGGAGGAGCAGAATGTCCTGCTCGACCACCATCTCGAGGCCGGCCGGCAGCGCACCCGCCACCAGGCGGTAGACGAGCGGCTTCGACAGCGGCGACATGTCGAAGTTCTTCACCGAGATGTCGCTCAGGTAGCTGATGCCCACCAGCCCGTCGGGAATCGCGAGGTTGGTGAAGATGATCGCGCCCGGCGCCACCACCCGCAGGTTGAACTGACGGGTCGAGGTGGTGCCCAGCGAGTCACGAACCTCGAGGGTGATGGGGTACGCCTTCTCGACCAGCCCGGTCTTGGGGAAGCCCGAGAGCTTGCCGGTGGTCGGGTCGAGGGTCAGGCCAATCACGTTCGCCAGCGAGACCTCAGCGGCGACCGGCACCTGGCGCCAGGAGTACGGCTTCACGCCGCCGGCCGCGCCCAGGTACGTCTCGAAGCTCAAGGTGGTGCTGTTCACCAACGCGGGCAGCGAGGGGGTGGTGATCTCGACCTGGGTGGTGGTGGGAAGCACGCGCAGCGCCAGCAGCCGCACCGCGTTGTGGCCCTGGTTGGTCACGGTGAACGTCACCCCGGTGACCGTCTCGGCCGCAGGCATGCCGGTGAGCAGGCCCCCGGTCGACAGGCTCATGCCCATCGGCAGGCCGGCCGCCACCCAGCTGCTCGAGGCCCCCGGCGCTTCGCCCGCCGCCGTGAGCTGGAAGCTGTAGGGCCGGCCGAGCACTGCGTCGGGCAGCGCGCTGGTGACCACGCGCAGCGCCGAAGCCGCCACCGCCACCTGCAGCGAGCCCAGGCCGTTGTTGGTCTCGTCGAGCTCGGTGACTGCGCCCTCGCTGTCGACCACCGCGCCCAGGTAGTACGTGCCCGGAGTGAGGTTCGGCGGCATCTGCACCATCTCGGTCTTGGTGTCGGTGGAGCCCGCCGTCAGGGTCACCTTGCCCGAGTCGCTGAGCATCGTGCCCGAGATGATCTGCAGCGGAATGTCGTCGGTGGTCACCTGCGCGTTGGCCGACACGAAGTAGCGGTACTTCACCTCGGGAGCCCCCAGGTTGCCGATGTTCTTGAACACGCGGAACACCGGGACGACCTCACCCACGCCCACCGCCGAAGGCGCATCGAAGCGCACCACGGTCAGGTCGGGCGCCGGCGACTGCACCAGAACCGGCTGCATCACCATCATGTTGTTGTTGAACTCGTTGAGCTCGGTGATCACCCCGCCCGAGTCGAGCAGCCCGAAGAAGAAGTAGTTGCCGGTCATGAACGGGTGGTTGCCCCGATCGTTGACCGGAATGTCGAAGGTGATGTCGAAGGTCTGGGTGGTGCTCTGCAGCAACTGCGTCACCGGCGACTCGATCAGCAGCGTGTCGTTGAGCAGCGAGAGCGCGTTGTCGCTCGAGATCACCACGCCGACCTTGAAGTTCCGCGCGTCGGCGCCGCCCTCGTTCGAGGCGACGATCTGCACCCTGCCCTGCCCGTTGAACAGCGCGTTGCGCACCGGCACGCCGGTGGCGACGTCGACGAAGTTCACCGACTTGATCACCAGGTCGGCCTGGCGAATGTTCACCTTGCCGGTCGACGCGATGGTGTTGTTGGTCGCCGACTCGACCACCGGGGGCATGCCGGTGTTGATCTTCAAGATGTAGAAGAAGTCGCCGCCCGGCACGTTCTGCGGCATGGCGAAGGTGATGTCTTCAGACACCGTCTGACCGCCGGCGATGGTCTTCGTCGCGTCGCCGGTCGCCGGGTAGAGCTGAAAGTCGGTCGTCGACCACACGTTGTCGGTCGACAGGTAGATGCGAAAGCCGACCGTGCCCGCGCTGTCGGTGCCCTGGTTGAACCAGTTGGTGTGCAGCGTGACGCTGTTGCCCGGGCCGCTGTTGGCCGGGCCGGTGATGCCGGTCGCCACCAGGTCGATGCCCGAGGTGAAGTAGTTGGTGGTGGCGCCGAAGTTGTTGGTCTCGCCGAAGGTGCCCTCGACCACCGTGTTCGCCGAGTCGGCCTCGACGATGACGTAGTAGTTGCCGTTGGGCGGCGCGGCGATGGTCGCCATCGCGCTGCCGCTGACCGCCGCGCCACCCGCGGCGCTGAGCGGCGTGGTGGCGGTGAGAATCAGCGTGTCGGTGCCGGCCTGGTACGTGCGGTCGGTCGAGAGGTACGCCTTCCACAAGAAGTTGCCGGTGGGGTTCTGCCCGAAGTTTCTGAAGGTGGGCGCGATCGCGAGCGTCAGATTGCTGCCGGTCTTCTGCACCGAGTTCAGGTTCACCTGCTCGACGATGAGGTCGGGCTGCACCGGCTGGCCGATGGTGAAGAGCTTGTTGGGCACGAAGTCGGTGCCCTCGCACGCCGCGCCGCAGCTCAGAATCTGCGCACCCATCGCGCCGGTCGAGTTCTCGAAGCCGGTCGAGGCGTCGTAGAAGTCGCCGTTCGAGGTCGAGGCCGGGCCGTAGTGAATCTGGAACACGCCGCTCGAGGTCAGCGTCAGCTTGAAGGTGAGCGTGTCGCCGAAGCCCGCGAACGACTCGACGTTCTTGTACTCGATGTCGACCTGGGTCGCGCTCGTCTTGTAGAGCACCTTGCCCGTGCCGAACGACACGTCGAGATCGACCCAGAACGGGGCGATCAGGTTGTGCATGGTGGTGGTCGTCGAGGGAATGATGCGGGTCGAGAAGCAGTCGCCGTTCGCCAGGTTGCACGGCTGGCCGAAGGTCACGAAGCCGTTACTCTCGAGGTTGACCGTGGTGTACGGTTGACCTGTAGTACGGAAGGTGAACGGGAGCGTCAGCGCGTAGTAGCCCTCATCGGTGCCGTCGTAGAGGGGATCATGCGGCACCCACTGCGAGGCGGTGACCGCCGTACCACCGGTGATCCCCACGTAAGGGGTCGTCTGGCTCTGGATGATGTAGTTCTGGGCCAGCGCGGTCTGCGCCGCGAACAGCGCCACGATGATGGCGAGCTTGGTGGTGGTCATCTTTCCGTCTCCTTCGGTGCCGGCGCTCTTAGCGCAATCACTGGCACGGCACGTAGTACTCCACGGTCAACGTCTTGCCCGGCTCGGGCACGAACAGCGGCTCGAAGTTCACCGCGTTGGTCATCGGGTCGTACGACCACACCGGAGCGCCGCGCGAGTCGATCTGCGCGATGGTCATGCCGTCGATGGCCACCACGATGTCGTGGGTGCCGGTCAGGTCGGGCTCGGCGGTGAGGAAGAAGGCGGTGCGGTAGCCGAACGCCGTCTTGCCGATGGCCTCGAGCGTGCTCGACCAGTTCGGAGTGCAGATCTCGTCTTTCACCCCGCCCAGCCGCTGCACCAGGTAGATGTTCTTCGAGATGTCGGTGAAGTCGTCGTAGCTGCAGCCGGGCGTCGGCGCGGGCGCGAACGGGCCGATGTCGTTGTACGAGAACTGCGCCGCGTGCTGCACGCCTTTGATGTTGCGCAGCTGGTTCTCGTACACCGTGGCGGCGAGCGGGCTCTGATCGCCGGCGTCGCTGATGATCACCACCGCCAGCATCGCGTCGGCGCGCAAGAAGCCCGCGTTCTCGGTGGTGATCAGCGGAGCGGTGAGCGCCTTGGTGGCCGGCTCGGCCATGCCCTCGGTGCCGCCGTTGATGCCCACCTTCACCCGCGCGGTGAACAGCGTCTCGACCATCGGCGTCGACGGCTTCAAGATCTTCGGGGTCAGCGCGCCGCCGACCAGCGTCTCTTGCAGCAGCACGCCCTCGGTCGGCGAGCCCAGGTCGGTGGTGATGACGCCGATCTGGTAGTCGACGTTCGCGGTCGACGCGTACTGAATGAACGCGCCGAAGTTCTGCGACAGCGCGGTCTGCTTGTCGGCCATCGAGCACGAGTTGTCGATCACCAGCAGAATGTCGGCCTTGGGCCGTGGGTCTTGCTGGAAGACGTCGACGTTCTTGCCGAACGCGTCGCCCTTGCCGCGCAGCGTGACGATGTAGTCGACCACCTGTGCGTTCTGCGTCACCTTGAGCAGAAAAGCGCCGGTGTCGGCCCCGAAGTCGAGCGGGTGGTACTTGAGCGCAAAGGTCGCCGGCATCGCGGTGCCCGGCAGCAGCTGCGTACCCATGGTGAAGCTCGGGCTGCCGTCGATGAGGAACTCGGGGCAGGTGGTGCTGGGCGTGCCCGGGCACGACGGTGAGCTGCCGCCGGGAATACCGGCCGCCGCCGCCATCGACCAGCTGTTCACGGTCACCGGGGTGGTGCAGGTGTTGTAGACCGAGAAGGTGCGGCGCGAAGAGTTGCAGTCTTTCTGCACCGTGCCGAAGTCGAGATCGCTCGGCGCGATGGTCAAGCAGGCGGTCGCCACCGAGGTGCTCAGAGAGACTTCACGCTGCGGGGTGAGCGGCGAGCTGATGCCGAACTGCACCGCGCCCAGCACGTTCATCACCGCGCTGCCGACCGAGCCGCTGGGCGCGCTGCGCACCTTCACGTTGAGCACCCCACCCGGTGGCAGCTCGACCTGATCGAGCGCGCCGTCGGGCAGCGAGTACATCGGGTCGGTGCCCAGCTTCATGTCGAGGTTGGTGAGCAGGCAGATGTCGTTCGCCCCGGTGCCCAGGTTCTTGATGGTGAACGGCAGGTCTCGATACGCGGGCGGCGTCCCCAGCCCGTAGTTGAGCGCCGTCGGCGAGAGCTGGAAGTTGCACGGCGGCAGCTCGACCGACTGCGCCTTCACGTTGAGGGTGACCTCGGGCTCGTCGGGGTCATTCGAGAGAATCACCACATCCCACTCGAGCGCCTTGTTGGGGCCCGCCGGGGTGATGCGCACCGGTATGTCGAGCAGCGACTGGCCGACCGCCGCCACGATGCCCACGCCCGGGTCGTAGCGCCCGGCGCCGCTGAGCGGCAGGTTCTTGCGGCACGGCTCGCTGGGGAAGTTCACCTCGTCCCACTCGCCCACGCAGATCTCGCTGTCGAGCGAGGCGGCGTTCTTGGGCACCACCCGCCAGAACGGCCGCGGCCAGTTGTTCGCCACGTTGCCGGCGCCCAGGTGCAGGTTGGCGCGCGGGTCGGCCGGGTTCGGCAGCGTGCCCAGGTTCTGCACCGTCAGCTTGCGGGTGACGAAGAACGGCTTGGGCGCGTCGGTGGGCGAGAAGTACGGCACCCGGCCGAAGTTGAGGCCGCTGGCCGGCTTCACGTCGATGTCGGGACCCCCACCCGCGCCCTTGAGGGGGCAGTTGAGCTGCGGCTGCGCGGCCAGCGCGGTGTCGGCGGTGAGCGCCGCGTTGCGCGGGCCGAGCAGCGTGGGCTTGAAGGTGAGCTTCACCTTCACCGAGCCCGCCACCAGCGTCTTGCTGCCGTCGGGCTGCACCTCGCGGGTCGCCGCGGGCACGGTGAAGGCCTCAGAGCCGACCAGGCTGAACTCGGGCGTCGGCGCGCCGTTCACCTTGGCCACCGTCTTGGATCTCGGCGGCGTAGCTGAAGTTGTGGTCGTCGCCCGAGTTCGAGGTGATCGCACCCGCGCGGGCCGCCGCCGGCAGCGGCGAGAGGTTCTCGATGGTGAGCCCACGCTTGAAGGTCTCGCCGATCTGCACCGCACCGAAGTCGAGGGTGTCGGGCACGTTGCACTGACCCGAGACGGCGGTGCCGTGCAGCACCACCGCGCCGGCCGCCGCCGAGGCGTTGTCGACGCGCACCAAGAGCTGCACCTGGTGGTCCTTGGTGCGCACGAGGGGGTCGGTCTCGAGCGGGGCGTCGAAGCTGGCGTCGAAGTCGACGCTCGAGCCCGCCGCGATGCGCATCGCCGAGAAGCCGACGGTGAACACCGGGCTCGGCTCGTCGATGCCCCCTTCGACCTTGAGCGCATCGCCGTCGACCTTGTCGATCGCCACCAGCTCGAGCGCCGCTTCGCCGCGGTTCTCGAGGGTGAGCTTGAGGGTCTTTCTGACCCCCATCGCGACCTTACCGAAGTCGTAGTCGCCGTCGGCCGCGGTGATGGTGATGCCGTCCTTGTCGTAGACGAAGTTCAGCTCACCGACCTTCGAGGTGGTGGGCGGCGGATCGCAGTGGCACGCTCCGACGGTCAGCGCGAGAGCGACAGGGAGCAGCGCACGCGGCTTCTTCATTTTTCGCTCACGCGCTTTCGCGCCTCCGGGTTCGGCCTCCCGGAGGCGATGGGCGTGCCCTCTTACAAGCAGGCCACGTGGTACGTGACCGTCAGCACGTCACCCGGAGAGGGGACGAACAGCGGCTGGAACACGACCGAGTTGCTGACCGAGTCGTAGGCCCAGACCGGGGCGCCACGGGGGTCGGTCGGGTCGAGCTTCACCGGGCCCGCACCGTCACCCTGATCGATCTTCACCTCGATGACGTTGCCACCGGTCAGATCGGGCTCAGCGGTGAGGAAGAAGTTGGTGCGGTAACCGAAGGCGACCTTGCCCAGGTTCTCGAGGGTGGTGCTCCAGTTGGGCGTGCAGATCTCGTCTTTCACGCCGCTGAACGCGTTCACCAGATAGAGGTGCTTCGAGACGTCGGGGCTGGACTCGTCCCACGAGCAGCCGGTGACCTGGATGCTGAAGGGGCCGATCACGTTGTACGAGAAGAGGTTCGAGTGCTGCGCGCCTTTGATGTTGCGCAGCTGGTTCTCGTAGATGGTCGCCGCCGCCGGGCACTGATCGGCCGCGTCGGTGACCGCCACCACCGCGAGAATCGCGTCCGGCCGCAGGAAGCCGCCGTTGATGTTCGGGTCGGTGATGTACGGAGCGGTCAGCGCCGTGACCGCGACGCACGACATGCCTTCGAAGCCGCCGGTCGCGCCGACGCAGGCCAGGTTCTTGAAGTTGCTCTGCACGTTCGGGGTCTGCGGCGTCAGCACCTTGGGACCCGAGTAGCCTGCGCACACGCCGGCCGTCGGCATGTTGTTGTTCGGACCACCGATGAACTTGCCCACGCGCGCCGACGAGCCGGTCGGAGAAGCGGGCGGCCCAAGCTCGGTGCCCACCACCGCGATGTGGTAGTCGACGCCCGCGCTGTCGGCGTAGCGAATGAACGACGCGAAGTTGGTGCCGAGCGCGACCTGCTTGTCGCTCATCGAGCCCGAGTCGTCGATCACCAGCAGAATGTCGGCCTTGGGCTTGCTGTCCTGGCGGAAGGTGTCGGTGTTGAGGCCGAAGTTATCGCCCACGCCGCGCAGGGTGACGATGTAGTCGACGACCTGGCCGTTCTGCGTCACCTTGATCTGGAAGGCGCCGGTGTCGGGGCCGTCGTCGAGCGGCTTGTACTTGAGCGCGAAGGTGACCGGCATGGTGCCGCCGGGGGGAATCATCGAGCCCGCCGCGAAGCTGGGCGTGCCGTTGATGAGGAACTCGGGGCACACCGCGGTGCCGGGGCAGTACATCGAGCCGCCGGGCACGCCGGCCGCCGCCAGCATGCCGTAGCTGTTGACGGTGATGGCCGCGCTGCAGGTGTTGTAGATGTTGAACACGCGGGCCGGCGAGCTGCAGTTCTTCTTCACCGTGCCGAAGTCGAGGTCCGACGGGGTGATGGTGAGGCAGGCGGTGGCGATCGACGCCGAGAGCGCCACGTCGCGCAGCGGCTGCGTCGGCGAGCTGATGCCGAAGCTCACCGCGCCCATCACCTGCTGAACCGTGGCGCTGGCGTTGCCCATCGGCCACGCGCGCACCGCGACGTTCTGCACCCCGCCCGGCTGCAGCTCGACCTGGTCGAGCTCGCCCGCGGGGAGCGTGAAGATCTGATCCGACCCCGGCTTCATCTCGAGGTGCGTGATGAGGCAGGTGTCGCCGGCGTTGCTGCCCAGGTTCTTGATCTGGAACGACAGATCGCGGAACTGGGGCGGAGTCACCAGGCCGAAGTTCAGGGCGGTGGGCGTGACCGAGTAGTTGCACGGCGGCAGCTCGACCGACTGGGCCTTGATGTTGACGGTAACCATCGGCTCGTCGGGGTCGTTCGAGTAGATGACCACGTCGAACTCCATGTTCAGGTCTTTGGCGTGCGGGGTGATGCGCACGGGAATGTCGAGCAGGCTCGAGCCGGCGACCGCCTTGATGCCCACCGCGGGGAGGTAGGCCGCGGGCAGCTGACCGAGGCAGGTGTTGTTCGCCTCGTCGTAGGTGCCCACGCAGATGTCGGTCTTCAGCGAGTCGGCGTTCTTGGGAATGATGTCCCACGGGACGTCGGTGCTGCCCGCCGGGCGCTGCAGGTAGAGGTGCGCCGCGAGATCGTCGGGAGTGGGGTTGGTGCCCAGGTTCTGAACGGTCAGCTTGCGGCTCACCGAGAACGGCTTGGGCGCCGACACGAAGTACGGCACCTTGCCCATGTTCATCACCGCCGGCTTCACGTCGATGTCGGGGCCACCGCCCTGGCCGCGCAGCGGGCAGCTGAGCATCGCCTGCTGGCTGAGCGAGGTGTTGCCGGTGAACGCGCCGTTGCGCAGACCGAGCAGCGACGGGGTGAAGGTCAGCTGCAGGGTGACCGTGCCGGGGGTGAGCGTCGAGCCCATGCGGGTCGCGCCGGGCACCATGAAGTTGTCGGCGCCGAGCACCTTGTACTCGGACGACGGCATGCTGCCGACCTTGGCGAGCACGTTGGTCATCGAGACCGGAGCGAGCCCCTGGTTCACCAGCGTCAGCTCTTTCTGAACGGTGAGGCCGGGGGTGACGAAGCCGAAGTCGAGCGTGCCGGGGTTCATCTGCTTCGAGTCGCACGAGAGCACCTGGTTCACGCCGTTGCCGACCAGCTTGATGGTCAGCTCGGGGCACTCTTCGGCGGCGCGGGCCTTCACCAGCGCGAGGTAGTCGTGCACGTCAGAAGGCTTGAAGGTGAAGACCAGGTCGCGCGAGCCGCCGGCGGGAATCGAGGCCATGCCGGTGATCGACTCGGGCGCGAAGTCGAACGCGAGGTGATCGCCCGAGTTCGAGGTGATGCTGCCGACCGAAGCGGTGGCGGGCAGCAGCGAGTTGTTGGCGATGGTGAACTTCTGCTTCACCGTGTCGTTCACCGCGACCGCGCCGAAGTCGATGGTGCTGGGCAGTTGGCACGAGCTCGACACCGCGGTGCCCATGAAGGTGATGGTCGAGGTGTCTTCGCCGACGGCGGTGTTGTTGGCGCGCACCACCACCTTGGCGAGGTGGTCTTTGGTCTTGATCGACGTGTCGGGCTCGAGCGGCGCGTTGAAGGTGAGCTCGAACTCGACGCTCTCGCTGGGGTCGACGCTGGTGGGCGCGAACGCCATCTCAAACACCGGCGAGTCTTCGTTCACGGTGTCGCCGAGCTTCACGTTCTCGCCCGAGTCCTTCGCGATCGTCTCGAGCTGCAGCTTGCCGTCACCCAGGTTGCGAATGGTGACCTTGAGCTTGGGGTGCGTGCCCATCGGCACCTTGCCGAAGTCGTAGACGCCGTCGCGGTTGCTCACGATCGACCCGGTGCCCATGTCTTCGTACACGACGACCATTTCGCCGAGGGCACCGCCGCCGGTGGGTTTCTTTCCGCAGTCGCAGCCGCTCCCGACAATCGCGACAAGAGCACCAACAGTGAGAATGCGAATGGTCGTCGTCATGTTTGATTCCTCGCGCGGCGTCAAACCGCCGAATCCTTTGGTGTTCCGGTGAGGGCCCACTGGGGTGGCGGCGATCTACCGCTGTTGTCGGGAAAATGCGAACCGGTCTCGAGGTTTTTGTAGTCTCGTGTGGGTATCGGGTTCGGCGCTCGACGGGTTGCGTTGACGGTTAAGCAAGCGAACTCGCACGGGCTCTGGCAATAGGCCCCTGCGCGTGGAACAGGCCTATCGTCAACGTTTGCAACATTGCCTTACCCGCGCGGCAGCGCTCGACCGCCGCTCGGGGGCGCTCGCCAACGGCAGACTCCTCTTCTTCCTGGCGGCTGCCGGGGTGGCGGTGGCGGTCACCTTCGACCGGCTGCCTGGCTGGGCGTGGGCGATCGCCGGGGTCTGTTTCGTCGCCTTCCTGGTGCTGGCCACGCTGCACTCGAGGGTGATCGAAGACGAGCGGCGCGCGAAGGTGGGCGCCGAGCTCAATCAGCGCGGGCTCGATCGCCTCGCCGGCAGGTGGAACACCTTCTCGACCCGCGGCGACGCGCACGCAGACCCCCTGCACCTGTACACCCCCGACCTCGACGTCTTCGGGCAGGGCTCGCTCTTTCAGCGGCTCGACGAGACGGCGACGAAGGCGGGCGAGAACCTGCTCGCCTCGTGGCTGAAGGCGCCGGCGCCGAGCGTGGAAGAGATCGTCTCGCGACAGCGCGCGGCGAAAGAGCTCTCGGCGCTCACCGACTTTCGCCAGGCGCTGCTGACCGAGGCGCGCATGGCCTCTGACTCGACCTTGGGCTCGGCGCGCGCCGACCCGTCGCGGTTCATCGCCTGGGTCGAGGGCCCTGCCCTGCTCGCGGGCATTCGCTGGGCGCGGCCGATGGCGTGGGTGCTGCCGCTGCTCACCCTCGCGCTGGGGCTGCTGGCCCAGTACGACGTGCTGGCTCCGCTCTATGCGGGGCTGTCGTTCTTTCTGCAGATCGGCGTGGCGGCGCTCACCTGGGCGGCCTGCAGCAAGTTCTATTCGGCGCTGACCGACGGGCACGGCGGCTTCGTGCGCTACGAGCGAACCTTCGCGGCGGTCTCGGCGCAGCCGTTCACCGACCCGCGCCTGAAGGCGCTGCACGCCAAGGCCGGAGCGTCGGACAAGCTCAGCCGCTTCGGGCGCATCTTCTCGTTCGCCGAGCTGAGATCTTCGGGGCAGTACCACGCGGTCATCAACGTGCTGCTGCTGTGGGACCTGCACTGGCTCTTCCGCCTGGAAGACTGGCGGGTCAACGACGGCCGAGACGTGCGCGCGTGGTTCGAGGCGCTGGCCGAGTTCGAGGCGCTGGCGGCGGTCGGCACCTGGGTCGCCGAGCGGCCCGACGACTGCTTCCCGGTGGTGGTGGAAGAAGAGGCGGTGTTCGAGGGCGTGGGGCTGGGGCACCCGCTGCTGGCGGCTCCGGTGCGCAACGACGTGAAGCTGTCTCGCCAAGTCTGGGTGATCACCGGCTCGAACATGTCGGGGAAGACGACGCTGTTGCGCGCGATGGGGCTCAACACGGTGATGGCGCTGGCCGGCCTGCCGGTCTGCGCGCGAGACTTGAGGCTCTCGATGCTCGGGCCGCTCACCTCGATGCGGGTGAAAGACTCGCTCGAGCGCGGGGTCTCGTATTTCTACGCCGAGGTGCAGCGCATCAAGGCGGTGCTCGACGCGGCGAAAGAGCGGCGCGGGCGGGCGCTGTTCCTGCTCGACGAGCTGCTGATGGGCACGAATACGCGCGAGCGGCAGATCGCCTCGAAGCGGCTGATCGAGATTCTCCGCGACGCCGGGGCGATCGGCGCGGTGACCACGCACGACCTGGTGCTGACCGAGACCGCCGGCGTGCGCAACGTGCACTTCCGCGACGACGTCGAGCATGGGCAGATGGTGTTCGACTACCGGCTGCGCGAGGGCGTGGTCGAGACCACCAACGCCCTCAAGCTGCTCGAGGCCGCCGGCGTACCGCTGTGAGCGCAGTCGAGACCGGTCAGGGTGAGCCTGTCGACCCTGACGTCGCCTGTCGAAGGCTGTGCGGCACATACTCCATCGTATCGAGGCGTGCGCCGGTGCTGCTTGAAGCCTGGAGTCAGCGGCGCTGAGACTTCGCCCGGGGATGGCACCCTTCGACTTCGCTCAGGGTGACCGTCTCGACTGCGCTCTTCAGTTCCACGTCGAGCGGGTGGGCGGCAGCTGCTCGGGGCACAGGCAGACGATCGACCCGGCCGCCGAGACCGTCACCGCGCCGTTGTCGCAGAACAGCGCGCACTGGCTCGAGGTGCTGCGCCCCAGGCAGGTGGTGTTCGCGCAGGGGAAGCCGGTGGTGTCGGTGCCCGGCTTCCACGCGTCGGCGGCCGCCTTCTGCGAGGTGGGGGGGTGTGCGTGCCCAGCGGGTTGCAGTCGAAGAACCGGCCGCCCAGCCCGTTGGAGTGCTGGGTCGAGCACGTATTCCCCGTGCAGCACGCCGACCCGGGGCAGCAGGTGCCCGAGCAGACGACTCCGGCGTCGCCGCAGCACACGCCGGCGGTGCAGCGGCTACCCCCGGTGCACCGCATGCCGCAGGCGCCGCAGTTCAGCGCGTCGGTGTCGAAGTTGGTGCAGCTGTCGGTGGCGGCGCAGAAGTCGGGGCGGGCGCTCGGGCACGCGCACACGCCGGCCGCGCAGACTCCGCCGTCGCGGGTGCACGGCGAGGTGCAGCCGCCGCAGTGCTGGAGATCGCTCATCACGTCGGAGCACGCATCATCGGCCGTGCAGTACGTGCCCTTCGAGGCCGGGCACGCACACGCGCCGGCGCTGCACACCCCGCCCTTTCGGGTGCACGGCTGGCCGCAGCCGCCGCAGTTGGCGAGGTCGGTCATGGTGTCCGAGCAGACGCCCGCGTCGCAGACGGTCGGCTTCGAGGCCGGGCAGGCGCACGCCCGGGCGGCGCACTCTTCGTTGCCGGCGCAGGCACGGCCGCACGCGTCGCAGTTCTTCGGGTCGGTCGCCACGTCGACGCACGCGGGCGAAGCGCCGGCGCAGCGGGTCACCGTCGCGGGCGTGGTGGCGCAGCTGCACACTCCGGCCGCGCAGGTGCCAAGGCCGCACGCCTGCGCGCAGGTGCCGCAGTGCAGCGGGTCGCTCTGCAGCGAGACGCACTGGCTGCCGCACTGGTCGGGCTTGTCCGACGGGCAGGCGCAGGCCGAGGCGCTGCACGTCGCGCCGGTCGCGCAGGCAGTGCCGCAGGCGCCGCAGTGGCCGGGGTCGGTCGTGAGGTCTCTGCAGACGTCGTCACACGCGGTCTGCCCCTCGGGGCACTTGGGAGGACAGCCGCAGAACAGCACCGCGAACGACACCACCGCCACTGCGCGAAAGGTGCTCATCGACCGCCACCGACCCTTCACCGCGCCCGACCGGCTCACGGCGCCTTCGCCGGAGCAGAGGGCGGAGACGGGGCGGGCACCGGCGCGTTCTTGGGCTCGATGCGCACCGTCTGCACCCGGGGCCCTTCGGTCTTCACCACCACGATGCGGTACTCGTCGAAAGTCCACACGTCGCCGACCAGCGGCACCCGGCCGAGCTTGGCCATCAAGAAGCCGCCCAGGGTGGTGATCTCGGTGTGGTCGACGTCGAACTCGACCTCGAGGGTGTGCTCGAGATCGTCGAGCTGGGTCGAGCCGGGCAGCTCGATGCGGCCGCCCGGCAGCGCGCGCACCGGCTCGAGCTTGCGGCCGAGCCTGGCCACGTTGCCGACCAGCTCGGCCACCACGTCGGCGAGCGTCACCAGCCCCGAGGTGCCGCCGTGCTCGTCGACCACCACCGCCATCTGGCGGTTGCGGCGCCGGAACTCGCCGAGCAGCTGCTCGAGGGTCACCGACTCGGGCACGAACAGCACCGGCTTCTGCACCTGGGAGATGGCCTTGAGCTCGCCGCGCGAGAGCAGAAAGTAGAGCTCTTTCACGTTCGCGATGCCCTCGACGCGATCGAGCGAGCCGCGCACCACCGGCAGCCAGGTGTGGCCGGCCAGCTGGGCCTCTTCGAGGTTGCGCTCGAGCGGCAGCTCGAGGTCGAGGTACTTCATCTGCGAGCGCGGCACGAGCACCTGGCGCGCGGTCTTTTCCATCATCGACAGGGCGCGCTCGAGCAGCTCGGCGCGCGAGCCGCCCAGCACGCCCGCAGCGGCCGACGAGGTGAAGATGAGCTTGAGCTCTTCTTCGCTCAAGACCTCGTGCGCCTCACCGCTCTTCTGCTCGAGGCCGAGCGCCTTGAGGGCCAGGCGGGTGCCCGAGTTGAGCACCCAGATCACCGGGAACATCACCACGTAGAAGACCCGCATCGGGTTCGCGAGGGCGACCGCCGCGGCGGTGGGCTTCTGAATGGCGAAGGTCTTCGGCACCTGCTCGCCCACGATGATGTGGAGGAAGGTGATGGCACCGAAGGCGAGCACCAGGCCGACGGTGTGCGCGATGCCTTGGGTGGCGTCGTTGTCGGGCAGCACCCTGAGCAGCACCGGCATGAGCAGCCGCGCGAACGCCGGCTCGCCGACCCAGCCCAGGCCGAGCGACATCAGCGTGATGCCGCTCTGGCCCGCCGACAGCCAGGTGTCGAGGCTCTTGCGCATGCCGAGCGCCGCCTTCGCCCCCGCCTTGCCCTCGGCCACCATCGCCTCGAGCTGCGTGGCGCGCACCTTCACCATCGAGTACTCGAAGGCGACGAAGATGCCGTTGGCGATCACCAGTAAGAGGGCGCCGCCGAGCGCGAGCCATTCACTCATGGTCTGTTAGAGCAGAGCTTCAAACTCGGGGTCACCCTTGAGCGAATCAAACATCGGGTCGGTGGCGAGCCACGTGGCGACCTTGTTGCGATCGATGGCGATCGCCTTCTCGAGGTGCTGGAGCGCGTCTTTGCGGCGATCCCACAGGGCGTAGAGGGCGCCCATGTTGTAGGTGAGCAGCAGGTCTTCGGGGTTCAGCTCGCGGGCGCGCTCGTAGGCGCGCTCGGCCTCGGCGTAGAAGCCCTTCTGCGCGTAGCAGATGCCCAGGTCGAGGTTCGCCTCGAAGTTGTCGGGCTCGAGGCGCACGACTTCTTTGAGCTGCGCGATGGCCGAGCGGTAGTCGCCCTCGTCCATCTGCAGCGCGGCGAGCTCGTGGCGGGGAAAGGCGTCGGTGGGGTCGAGCTCGATGGCGGTGTTGAGCTCTTTCATCGCCTCGTCGGTGCGGCCCAGGTCGGCGTGGGTGAGCCCGAGGTTCAAGTGCGCGTCGGGGTACTCGGGGTCGAGCTCGATCGCCTCTTTGTACTGGGTCACCGCCATGTCGGGCCCGTGGGTCGAGAGAAAGCAGGCCAGGTTGTAGTGCGCGGTGGCCGAGTCGGGCTCGAGCTTGAGCGCGGTGAGGTACTCGGCCAGCGCCTCGCGGTACTGCTTCTTCTCGGCGTAGACGGTGGCGAGGTTGTCGTGGGCGTGCGCCGAGGTCGGGTCGAGCTCGATCGCCTTCTTGAATTCTTTGATCGCCTCGTCGAGCCAGCCACGATCGGCGAGCTCGATGCCCCGAGCGTTGTGCTCGTCAGACTGCGAAAGCGTGTCCTTCTCTTTGGCCACCTTGGAGGGGTGGAATTAACAGATTGCCCCGCTACAGTCGCGAGAATGGACGCAGGAGTCGCTGGGCTCGTGGTCACCCTGCTCTTCTCGGGTGACGTCACCCTGGGCTTTCACTACGAGGAATACGTCAACGAGCAGATCGCCAAGGGCAAGAGCCGCGACGCGATGCTCGGCTGGGGCTTCGACCAGGTTCGCGACGTCACCCGAGGGGCCGACCTGTTCGTGGTGAACCTCGAGTGCCCGTTCACCGCGCGCGGCGAGAAGGTGCCCAAGAACTTCAACTTCCGCGCCGACCCCGCGCTGGTGGCGGCGCTCGAGAGCGGCGGCGTCGACGTGGTGAGCCTCGCGAACAACCACCTGATGGACTACGGCGAGGTCGGCCTGGTCGACACGCTGTCGACGCTCGACACCGCGCACATCGCGCACTTCGGAGCGGGCCGCTCGCTGGCCGCGGCGCGCGAGCCGGCCATCGTCACGGTGAAGGGCACCCGCTTCGCGTTTCTGGGCTACTTCTTTCTCGGCGACCGCAACATCGAGCCTCCCGAGGTGATCGCCACCGAGGCGACTCCGGGGGTGGCGGGCCACCACTCAGACCTGGCGCAGATCAAGGCGTGGGTGAGAGAAGACATCGCCGCGGCGAAGGCCCGGGCCGACGTCGTGATCCCCTTCTTTCACTGGGGGCGCGAGGGCAAGAGCCAGCCCGAGCCGTATCAGGTCGAGCTGGCGCACACCGCAGTCGAGGCCGGCGCGTCGGCGGTGCTCGGCTCGCACCCGCACGTGCTGCAGGGGCTCGAGACGTACCGCGGCGTGCCGATCGCCTACTCGCTGGGCAACTTCGTCTTCGGCGGCAACTGGAACCCCGGCGACAAGCGCACCGCGCTGCTGCAGCTGCAGTTCAAGGGCAGCAAGCTGCAGGGGCAGAAGGTCTACCCCGCGTTCAGCGACCGGTACCCCGAGGTGCCGGTGCAGCCGTACTTCGCCGAAGGCGACGCGGGGGTCGAGGTGCGCGGCTACCTCGAGGCGATCTCGAAGCCGCTGGGTCGCGCCTCGAAGTAGTCGCTCGAAGTGTCCAATCGTACCGGGTGAGGACACCAGGGCACTGCGAACAGCGCGTTTCCATTGGGGGCGCAGTTGGCGCGGAGCGTGCTGTGGGTGCGTGTCGTGCTGGCACCCGTGATCGCGAAGCAGCTCAAGCAGCTCGGCTATGGCGGCACGGTTGCCGAGCTGAAGCGCTTTCAGTCGGAGCGCGGTATTCGGCCGTCGGGCGTGGTCGATGCGCAGACCCGCATCACGCTCGAGCGGGCGGTGCGGCTGGCGCAAGAGAGCCGCAGAGATCAGTTCGTGGCGCGCGTGCCGCCTCCGCCGGCGCGGCTGAGCGTGCCGGCTCCCGGCGAGCACGTGATCGACGAGCGGCTGGCCGATGCGATCGCCGAGTTCAAACGGCAGAACCCGAAGGTCGAGCATGATCTCTCGCGGTGGGCGGGCCGGCCGGTGGTGAAGCGCACCGCCTGAAGCTGTCGCCTCTCGTTTTCACCTCAACGTCGCGTCGACAGGAGTACATCGCCGAACGGCGCGATTTGCCTGGGGGGCGTGGTGGCGTGCGGCGTGCTCATTCTGGCGCGCGATGCTCACTCCCACGGTCCAGAAGCAGCTCAAGAAGATCGGTTACCGAGGTACTGACGCCGACCTGAAGACGTTTCAGAAGGCGAAGGGTCTGTCGCCGACGGGCGTGGTCGACGAGAAGACGGCCCAGGCGCTGGCGACCGTGGCCAGGGTGCCCGACAAGCGCAAAGATCTGTTCGTCGCGGGCATGAAGGGCAAGACCGTCGCGACGCTCGAGAAGCAGCTCGACAAGCTCGGCTTTCAGGTCGGCGCGAAAGACGGCGTGATGGACCCGAAGCTGCTCGACGCGATCGTGAAGTTCAAGAAAGAGCACCCCAAGCTCGGCAACATCGGGCGCTGGGCGGGCCGGCCGGTGCAGCAGCTCATTTCCGAGGCGGCGCACGAGCCGAAGAGCGCCAAGAAGACGCCGTCGGGGCTGTTCTACCCGACCGGCAAGGTGGGCTCGATCATCGGCCGGCCGTTTCAGGGCACCCACACCATCGGCAACTGGCAGAGCGACAACGCGCTCGACATCGCGGTGCCGAACGGCACGCCGATCTACGCGGTCGCCGACGGGACGATCGGCTCGCGCATCGGGCCGCTCGATTCGTCGAACCCCCGCTTCGCGGGGAGCCGCGTGTACGTCGACACCCCGGGAAACTCGTTCTACTACGCGCACCTCTCCAAGCTCACGGTGCACGCCGGGCAGCACGTGAAGAAGGGCGACATCATCGGGTACTCGGGGAGCGCGAACGGCGTCGCGCACCTGCACTTCGGGGTGGAGCACGGGGACCCGCAGAAGCTGTTCGGGGTCTAAAGGCTCGACGTCGAGCCACGGCCGGCGGGAGCGCGACTCGGGGTAGACTCGCGCCCCATGCGCAACCTGCTCGCCGTGCTGGTGCTGTGTGGGTGTTCGGGCATGCCGGGTACCGGCGGCGACGGCGGAGGCACCGCGACCGCAGGCGGCTCGGGCGGCTCGACGGCAGGCGGGGCGGGAGGCGCGACCGCAGGCGGCGCAGCAGCGGGCGGCTCAGGCGGCGCGACGGCAGGTGGCACGGGTGGCGCGACGGCGGGCGGCTCAGGCGGTTCGACGGCGGGCGGCTCGGGCGGCTCGACCGCAGGCGGCGCAGGCGGTGCGCGGGCCGGCGGCTCGGGCGGCGCGAGCGGTGGCAGCGCTGGCGGAGCGATGTGCCCCGACGCGGGCATGCCGATGGCGACCGGCACCACCCGCGACTTCACCGGCTCGGGCACCCTGCAGACGCTGGTGGCGATGTCGGCCCCCGGAGATCGCATTCGCGTCGCCGCCGGCACCTACGGCGCGCAGAGCATCACCGCGAAGCCGAGCGGCGACGTGTTCATCGAAGCGGCCGCCGGGGCGAGCCCCACCTTCGCGGGGCTGACCTGCAACGGCTGCACGCATCTCTACCTGCGCGGTCTCAAGTTCACCGGCACGGTCGACCTGGGCACCGCGTCGTTCATCACCCTCGACACCGTGAGCATCGACCTCGGCACCCAAGACGCGTCGGGCCTCTACATTCACGGCTCGGGCAGCGCGACCGGCATGTCGCACGACATCACCGTGGTGCGCTCGTCGATTCACAACGGAGCGCGCACCATCTTCATCCTCACCAACTTCTCTCCGAACGCGAACTGGAACCACCACCTCACCTTCGTGAACAGCGACTTCCAGTGCGGCACGCACAACTGCTTCCAGGTGAGCGGCGGGCGCGACCTGCGCATCGAGAACAACGTGTTCCACGACCCCAAGGGCGACGGGGTGCTGACCGCCGGCGGGGTGCGCATCGACATCTTGCGCAACCGCATGCGCGGCAGCACGGCGAACGTGGTCGCGGTTCGCCTCGCCACGCCCGGCACCGAGTGGGACAACTTCGCCGGCGTCGAGAACATGATCTCGAGCGACATCACGGTGGCGAACAACGTGATCTCGGGCTGGGTCGCCGCCGGCGTCGAGCTCGACGCGGCCACCAACATTCGCGTCGTCTACAACACCGTCGCGGGCCCGGTCGGCTTCAAGACCTGGCACCGCACGCCTCACGATCAGGCGAACAACGTGATCTTGAACGGCAACAGCAACATGACGGTGTGGAACAACATCTTCCCCACCTTGCAGATCGACGGGGCCGACCCGATGCCGTCGATGATCGGCACCAACCTGGTGGGCGGCAGCCCGATGTACGTCGACACGGTGAGCTACCAGCTGGCGGCGGGCAGCCCCGCGCTCGACAAGGGCGTGGTCAACGCGCAGACCCCGTTGGTCGACTTCACCAACGCGGTGCGCGGTGCGATGCCCGACTACGGCGCGCTCGAGCGCGGCGCTCCCGCTCCGGCCTGCCCGTAGAAAGACGAAACGCGCGCGCCCCGCGGCATTGCGGCGAGGCGCGCGCGTCTCTTCGCAGCGGCGACCTAAAAGCGAAAGGCTAGTACTTGCCCTTGGCCTTGCGGGCGCGAACGCGGCGGCGCTTCAGCACCGACCGCTTGGTCTTGGCGCGATTCTTCAGCTTCTTCTTCGTACGGTTGGAGCGAACGGCGGCCATGGTTGTTCCTTGCGTTGGAGTGCGAGCGTCTCTTAGACGTGTGAAGCGGTGATCGACAAGCTGGAAGAAGTGGAGCAACGGTTCGAGCGGCTGACCGCCGATCTCTCGAGCCCGGCGGTGCTCGCCGATTCGACGCGCCTGCAGAAGGTGGCGCGCGAGCGCTCGTCGATCGAGAAGCTGGTCGAGCGGTTCCGCGAGTACAAGAAGGTCGCCAAGGCGGTCACCGACAACGAAGAGCTGCTCGGCACCGAGCTGGGCGACATGGCGAAAGACGAGCTGCCCGCGCTGAAAGAGCAGCGCGCCGCGCTCGAGGCCGAGCTGAAGGTCCTGCTGCTGCCCAAAGATCCCGCCGACGAAAAGAACGTCATCGTCGAGATTCGCAGCGGGGCCGGCGGAGACGAGGCGTCGCTCTTCGCCGAAGAGGTGATGCAGATGTACCTGCGCTACGCCGCCCGCCAGGGGTGGAAGGCCGACCTCGTCGACCAGAGCACCGGCAACCAGGGCGGCATCAAAGACGCCACCCTCACCCTGGCCGGCAACGCGGTGTACTCGGTGATGAAGTACGAGTCGGGCGTGCACCGGGTGCAGCGGGTGCCGGCCACCGAGGCGCAGGGCCGCATTCACACCTCGACCATCACCGTGGCGGTGATGCCCGAGGCCGACGAAGTCGACGTGCAGCTCAAAGACTCGGACATCGAGATGCAGGTGATGCGCTCGACCGGCGCCGGCGGCCAGAGCGTCAACACCACCGACTCGGCGGTGCGCCTCATTCACAAGCCGACCGGCATCGTGGTGAAGTGCCAGCAGGAAAAGAGCCAGACCAAGAACCGCGCGATGGCCAAGCGCATGCTGGCCGCGCGGCTCTACGAGATGGAGCAAGAGAAGCTGCGCGCCGAGCGCGACTCGATGCGCAAGGGCCAGGTCGGCAGCGGCGACCGCAGCGAGAAGATTCGCACCTACAACTTCCCCCAAGACCGGCTCACCGATCACCGCATCGGGTACACGCGCCACAACCTGCCCGCGGCGATGGCCGGCGACATCGACGACGTCATCACCGCCTGCCGCACCCACTTCCAGTCGGAGGCGCTGAAGCAGAACCAGTGAGCGTCGCTGCTTTTCAGCGCGGCGGCCCGTGGTAGAGGTGCGCGCTTCTTGAAAGTGGCTGCCGACAACGCCGAGACATGGACGGTGCGCAAGGTTCTGGGGTGGACCTCGCAGCACTTCGAGAAGGCGAACGTCGACGCGCCGCGGCTGACCGCCGAGCTCTTGCTCGGGCACAGCCTGAAGGTCGACCGGGTCACGCTCTACACGCAGCTCGATCGCCCGCTGAACAAGGACGAGCTGGGGGCCTACCGGGCGCTGATTCAGCGCCGGGTGGGCGGCGAGCCGACCCAGTACCTCACCGGCCAGAAAGAGTTCTACGGCCGGCGCTTTCAGGTCGACGCGCGGGTGCTGATACCCCGGCCCGAGACCGAGCTGTTGGTCGAGGCGGTGTTGAAGCTGTGCGCCAAAGACGCTCCGTCGCGCGTGTTGGATCTGTGCACCGGCTCGGGCTGCATCGCGGTCACCATCGCCTGCGAGCGGCCGCAGGCCTCGGTGTGGGCGACCGACCTGCTGGCCGACGCCTGCGCGGTGGCGAAGCTCAACGCCGAGGCGCTCGGCGCGGGCGGCCGGGTGACCGTGCTGCAGGGCGACCTGTTGGCGGCGGTGCCTCAAGGGCCCAGGTTCGACGTGGTGGTGTCGAACCCGCCCTACGTGATGGCCGCTGAGCTGCCCACCCTGCAGCGCGAGGTGCAGCGCGAGCCGCGCGCGGCGCTCGACGGCGGGGCCGACGGCCTCGACCTGGTGCGGCGCATCGCCGAGGCCGCCCCGCCCTACCTCAAGGCTGGCGGCACCCTTGCACTGGAGATCGGCGATGGGCAGGGAGACGCCGTGAGAGACATCTTGGTGCGGGCCGGTTACCACGAGGTGCGCATCGAGAAGGACCTGGCGCGGCACGACAGACTCGCTTTCGGAAGGGCGGCCTGAATTGGACTCGATCGTGATCACCGGGCGCGGCCCGCTCAAGGGTGAGACCCACGCCAGCGGGGCGAAGAACGCCGCGCTGCCGATTCTCGCCTCGTCGCTGCTGGCCGAGGGCGAGCACCTGTCCGCAACGTGCCCGACCTGGCCGACGTGCAGACCATGCTCAAGGTGCTGCGCACCATGGGCTGCGAGTGCGAGTGGTCGAAAGAGCGCCACGAGGCGCGCATTCGGGTGCCCAAGAACGTCACGCCCGAGGCGCCCTACGAGCTGGTGAAGACCATGCGCGCCTCGGTGCTGGTGCTGGGCCCGCTCACCGCGCGTTACGGGCGCTCGCGGGTGTCGATGCCCGGCGGCTGCGCGATCGGGGCGCGGCCCATCGATCAGCACCTCAAGGGCCTGAAGGCGCTGGGCGCCACCGTCGAGCTGGCCGAGGGCTACGTCGAGGCGCGCGCCTCGCGGCTCACCGGCGGCCGGCTCGACTTCGACCTCATCACCGTCACCGGCACCGAGAACGTGATGATGGCGGCGGCGCTCGCCAAGGGCCGCACCCTGTTGGAGAACGCCGCGCGCGAGCCCGAGGTCGAAGAGCTGGCGCGGGTGCTCAACAAGATGGGCGCGAAGGTGAGCGGCGCGGGCACCGACATCATCACCATCGACGGCGTCGACGGCCTGAAGCCGGTCGATCACGCGATCATTCCCGACCGCATCGAGGCGGGCACCCTGCTGGTGGCGGCGGCCATCACCGGCGGCGACGTGCTGGTGAAAGAGGCGGTGCCCGAGCACCTCGAGGCGCTGATCGCCAAGCTGCGCGAGGCGGGCTGCACCATCACCACCGAGGGCGGCGGCATTCGGCTCAAGGGGCCTTCGCGGGTGCGCGCGGTCGACGTGAAGACGAAAGAGCACCCCGGGTTTCCCACCGACATGCAGGCGCAGGTGATGGCGTTGATGACAGTCGCCGACGGCACCAGCGTGATCACCGAGAACATCTTCGAGAACAGGTACATGCACGTGGCCGAGCTGCGTCGCATGGGCGCCGACATCACCGTCGACGGAGCGGTGGCGGTGGTGCGCGGCCAGAGCCGGCTGTCGGGAGCGCCGGTGATGGCGACCGACCTGCGCGCGTCGGCGTCGCTGGTGCTCGCCGGCCTGAAGGCCGAGGGCAAGACCACGGTGAGCCGCGTGTATCACCTCGATCGGGGCTACGAGCACCTGGAGCAGAAGCTCAACGCCCTCGGCGCAGAGATTCACCGAGTCAAGGGGTGATTCGGTAACAGGGGCTCATCTCGAGTTGCGCGCGACGATTGGCCGGCCGTAGCATTTCACCTTCACCCCCACAGGAGACGTTCCTCTTTTATGGATTGCCCCAGTTGCGGCGTCGAATTGGCCTCTCTCGAAGGAGAGGACCTGACGCTTCGCAAGTGCGGTCAGTGCGGCGGGCTTTGGGTTGATGTGGCCGATCTCAACCGACTGCTTCTTCACAACAACCTCCCTGGCCTGGAGTCTCTCGGCGGCAAGCTCGACCCGGACGCGATGTCGGGTCAGTGCCCCGACTGCCAGGTCGATCTGGTGACCGTGGTGGGCGGCGAGCGAAACCACCCGCTCCACTACGACTCGTGCGAGTCGTGCGGCGGCATGTTCCTCGAGTCGGAGTTCAAAGACGCGAGCAACGCCAAGCAGGCGCTCGCCGAGATCATCTCGTTCTTCAAGGCGTGGTCGTCGACCAAGATCAAGAAGAAGGCCGGCGCCGCCTAGAAAGAGCGGCTGCACCGAGGCCGGGCGCTTCGTTGCGAACGAGCCGCGCTCGACTCACGCGGGCGCCTCGACTGCCCGACCTAGGGAATCGACCTGAAGGTCTGCTTCAGGTCGTCGGGCAGCTCGCCTTCGAACACCAGGTACTGCCCCCCCTTCTTGGTCTTGGTGTTCGCGTCGAGGTTCATCTTCGCGCCCTTCTTCGCCTTGCCGATCTGGAAGGTGACGCGCCCGGGTGAGACGTCGTACTCGCCCACCACGTCTTTGGGCTGGTACTTGGCGGTGTCGTAGGGCTCGAACGAGTAGCGAAAGGTGCCGTCGAAGAAGAACGAGAGAAACCGGTCGGGCTTGTCTTCGTAGCCCGCGTACCAGGTGCCCATCACCAGCGCGGTCTGCTTGTCGTACTTGAGCTTGGTGCCGAGGTAGCTGCCGCTCAGCGGCTTGCCGCCGCCGACGAAGATCACGTCGGTGAGGCACACCGGGCTGTCGGGGTCATCGGCGGGAAACTGATCGAGCACCTCGAGGCTGAAGCGGGTGCCCTCGATGGGCGGGTCGAAGGTGATGGTCTGCGGCCCGCGCTTGTCTTCGATCTCGAAGGTCTTCGAGGTGGTGCGGCCCTTGAGCTCGATGCGCCTGGCGCGACCGAACTGATTGAAGGTGTCGGCGCTGAAGTTGTTGCCGTTGTTGATGCGCAGCTCGGAGATCGTCTCGGGGCCCTTGAAGCCGAAGGTGAGGTGATCGTTGAGCGTGTCTGCGGTCGGCGAGCACCACGCGGTGTTGTCGCGGCCGTCGAGCAGGTTGAGCGGTTGGTACAGCGTGGGGCGAGAGTCTTTCTTGAAGTACCCGGTCGCCTGGGCGTAGCCGATGGGGCCGGCGTACGCGGGCAGCGCGAAGATCATGGCGACGCAGATGGCGCGATTCATGCTCGCCCGAGGTTGCCACACCGTGGCATGTACGCAAACCAATGAGACGGCTACTTCTGGTCGCGGTGTTCTTCAACGCGTGCAGCACCTGCGACAAAGGCGAGGCGCCCGACGCCGGAGCAGTCGACGCGGGCCCGCTGGTGCTCGACGAGAAAGAGCCCAACAACGGGCCCGACACCGCGCTGGTGCTCAAGTCGAACACCGTCGTGAACGCGAACCTGGGCGCCGACCCGGGCAAGCCCGACGAAGACTGGTACCGCCTCGAGTCGGCGTTGCCGCGCAGCGCCGACGTCACCGTGACCGCTCCCAACGGCGCCGACATCGCGCTCGAGGTGATGGACGAGGGCAAGAACGTGGTGACGCAAGTGAACTCGGGCGGCGTGGGCGCGACCGAGCGGCTGCCGAACCTCGACGTGAGCGGCAAGGCGTGGGTGCGGGTGGTGGCCCTCAAGAAGGGCGCGGGGGGGGCGTACACCCTCACCGCGTGGCTGAAAGACCGCGTGCCGGGCTTCGAGCAGGAGCCGAACGATCGCAAGGTCGACGCGACGCCGGTGCCGATCGGCCAGGCGGTGAGCGGGTTCATCGGGCACGCGGGCGACGAAGACTGGTACCGCTACGAGCTGCCCAACGCGCCTTCGGGCGAGGCGGCGGCCCCGGGTGATGCAGGCAGCGAGGCCGCCGATGCGAGCCTGGCGGCGGCGTTCGAGGCGGTGGGTGCGGCCGATGCGGGCGGGGGCGCGGCGCCGGAGCCCGAGAAGCTGGCGCTGCGGGTCGACGTGAGCGGCGTCGACGGGGTGAAGCTCGACCTGGCGGTGCTGACCGAGGCCGAGGCGACGCTGTTCAGCGCGAAGTCGAACGTGGGGCTGGGGCTGTCGCTGCGCAACGTGGGGGTGCGGGTGACCGACCGGGTGATCTACGTGGTGATCAAGTCGAGCCCCACCGGTGCGGGGAAGGACGCCAAGAAGGCCTTCAACGCCGAGACCTATTACACGCTGACGGTGGTGCCCGAAGAGGCGGGCTCGAGCGCCGAGTTCGAGCCGAACGACGAGGCGGCCAAGGCGACCGAGCTGCCGCGCGACGGGTATCGCGAGGGCTTCATCTCTCCGCGCGGCGACGTCGATTACTTCCGGCTCAAGACGGGCGGCCCCTCACTGGCCAAGGTGATGGTGAGCGGGGTCGAGAAGGTCGACCTGCAGCTGAGCGTGGTGAAGCCGGGGGACAAAGAAGAGGTGCTGCTCAAGGCGAACGACGGCGCGGTGAAAGAGCCCGAGATGCTGAACAACGTCTCGTGCAACCCCGACTGCGTGTTTCGGGTCGAGGCCGCTTCGCGGAAGGTCGACGGCAAGTGGGTGAAGGACGACGAGAACGGAGATCAGGCGTATCGGATCACCGCGACGGTGGTGCCCGACGATGGGGCCGAGGAGCGCGAGCCGAACAACTCGCCCGAGACTGCGACGGTGCTCGAGCTCGGCAAGCCGGTGCGGGGCACGGTATTTCCCAAGAAAGACATCGACTATCTGAAGCTCGATCTGTCGCAGCGGCCGGTGAAGACGGCGATCAGGGCGACGCTGCTCGGCATTCTCAAGGTCGACGTCGCGCTGTTTCTCCACCGGCTGGAGGAAGGCAAGCTCGAGCTCGTCGGCACGTCTGATCGCGGCAAGGCCGACGCGACCGAGACCCTTCGCACCTCGCTCGAGCCGGGCGTATATGTTTTCGAGGTTCGCGATCTGAAGAACCGCGAAGCGAACTTTCAGGACTCGTGGCAGCTCACGGTCGAAGAGTCAGACGAGTGACGTCAGGGGTGGGCGGTAGGGTCGAGGCGTGTTCGGCTTTCAGCGCCTCGATGTCTACCAGCGGGCAGTCGAGTTTCTGGCCCTCGCGTCGGAGATCGCGGCTTGCGTCCCTCGCGGAAATGCCGTGCTGCTGGATCAGCTGCGGCGCGCTGCGACCTCTATTCCGCTGAACATCGCCGAGGGTACGGGGCGGACGACCCCTGCGGACACTGCGAGATCGTTCGCGATTGCGCGGGGCTCGGCGATGGAGTGTGCCGCGGCCCTCGATGCGTTGAGGGTGTTGAAGTTGGTGGAGAACGAGCGGCATCGACAGGGCATGGAGCTGCTCGAGCGCGTCGTCGCCATGCTGTCGCGCATGTGTCGTGCGGGCTCGTAGTCGGCGCGCTGCGGCGGTGCGGAGCCAAAGGCCGACCACGTCCACGACCACGTCCACGTCCACGAAAAAGCCTGAACGATCGGCACTGTCGCCATCTCAGCGGGCCAATCGCGGCACCATCGTTCGCTTCGATCGCCGACGCGCCCACAGAGGCCGCGCGAAGCGCGCTGCCGTTTCGTGGACGTGGACGTGGACGGCCGTGTCAGCAACCGCGCGCCACAGCGCCCGTCACTTCTTCTTCCCCTGAGCGAGCACCTGCTGCACCGGCGTCAGCAAAATCTCGATTCTCCGATTCGCCGCCCTGCCCTTCGGCGTCGCATTCCCCCCCACCGGGTGGTACTGCGAATACCCCGCCGCGAGCACGTTCTTCGGGGGCACCCCACCCGTCTCGGTCAGGTAGCGCACCACGTTCACCGCGCGCGCCACCGACAGCTCCCAGTTGGTCGCGAACAGCTTCTTGATCTCGGGGTTCGTGATCGGGCTGTCATCGGTATGCCCCGACACCTGAATCTGCTTCTCCTCGACCGTCTTCAGCACCGCCGCCACCTTGCCCAGCACCTCTTCGCCCCGCTTCGACAGCGCCGCGTCGCCCGAGTCGAACAACACCTTGTCGACCAGATCGACCTGAATGCGGTCTCCCGACTGCGAGAGCTTGATGTCGCCCTTCTGAATCTCGGCCTTCAGCTTCTCTTGCAGCGAGTCGGTGGTCGCCTTCAGCTTCGCCAGCTCGGCCGAGGTCTGCTCGAGGTTCTGCTCGAGCGACCGCTGCTTCGCCAGCGCCTCGTCGCGTGCCGCGGCGGCCTCGTCGAGCTTCTTCTGCAGCTCACCCTTCGCCTGTTGGGCCGCGTCGGCCCGCGCCACCGCCTCGTCGCGCGCCTTCACCGCGCTGTCTTGATCGGCGTGCGCCTTCTGCAGCAGCTGCCAGCCGTAGTAGCCGAGCGCTCCGAAGCCCAGCAGCACCAGCACCAGCAACACCCAGGGCCCCCGCGCCGACTTCACGTAGACGATGGGCTCGTTGGTTTCCGAGTTCATGGGTAGACGTTGGCCCTGACGCCGGTGGCTCCCGTGCCGCCGAGCGAGGCCCCTCCCGCACCACCTTGACCTAGCACGTAGATCGGAGCCGTCGCCGCCCACGTCGAGGCGCCGCCGCGCAGCACGCCGATCGACGGCCCGCCGCCGCCGCCGCCACCGTCGCCTCCGCGCCCCCCGTTGCCGCCCCGCCCACCCCGCGCGCCGTTGCTGCCGTCGTCTTGCTCGCTCGAGTTGCCGTACTCGTTGCCCGCGCCGTTCGAGGCCACCCCGCCCGCTCCACCCGTGCCTCCCGTGCCGCCGGTGCCGCCCCGCCCGCCATCACCGCCGTTGCCGGTCTGCAGCGTGCAGCTCGTCGCCGTCACGCTCGCGTTGAAGAGGAAGATCGCCACCGCCGCGCCACCGCTCATGCCGGCCAGGCCGAAGGCCCCACCGCAGCCGCCGGCTCCGCCGCCCGCGCCCGCACCGCCATAGCTGTCGCAGTTCACCGTGCCGCCGCCGCCGCCGCCGCCCCCCCCACCGCCGTTGCCGTGCGAGCCGCTGCCTCCCGCGGTCGCGTTGGCCAGCGCGTACCCCGCCCCCGAGATGCTGCCGAAGCCGGTCGCCGACGTGCCGTGCCCACCCGGCGCCCCGGGCGAGCCGGCGCTTCCCACGTACGGGTTGCCCGGCGCGATGTTGCCCTGCTCCGCGGGCACCCCCGAGCCCCCCGGCGTACCCCCGACCCCGGGCAGGCCGTCACTCCCCGTCGAGCCCGCTTTGCCCGGCGCGCCGCCGCGACCGCCGGTGCGCCCGCACGTACCGTTGGTGCCGCCCGGCCCCGGCGTCGGCGCCGCGTTGGTGGTGCACACGAAGTCAGAGTCTTCGGCGCCCGGCTGGCCCACCTGCCCCGCCCCGCCCGAGGCGCCCGTCGCCCCCGCGGTGCCGGCGCTGCCCGGCGTGCCGTTGCCGGCGCGCACCGTCACGCCCTCGAGCACCACCCCGGTCGAGTTGATGATCCACGCGCCGTACGAGCTCTGGCCAGCGCCCACCGGCGTGTTGCCGATGAAGGTCATCAGCTGCACCCGCGCGTTGTTCGCGCTCGAGATCGCCAGGGGCGTCAGCACGCCCGCCACCGACGAGACGTTGGCGGTGCCGCGCGACCAGTCGGCCGCCAGGTACCCGCCGTACACGCCCTTGTCGGCCGCCATCTGCACCTGCTCGGTGTAGGTGCCCGCCGCCACGTAGACGTCGCGCTTGCTGCCCGCCACCGCAGCGAGAATGCCCGCCTGCACCGTCTTCTTCGGCGCCGCGCGGGTGCCCGGGTTGCCGTCGAGCCCCTGCGGCGACACGAAGATGCCGTTGCCCACCTCGCCGTCGATGCCGTCGCAGTTGGCGTCGCCGAAGGCGAGATCGGGCAGATCGGCCGCCGAGACGAAGGTGCACGCGTACTCGCACCCGTTGGCCGGGTTCATGTCGAGATCGACGAACCCCGGCAGGCAGGTGTTCTGGCAGCTGCCGTTCACGCAGCGCCCCGCGGTGCCGGGCCGATCGCACGAGCGGCCGCACATGCCGCAGTTCTGGTCGCTGCTGCTCAGATCGATCTCGCAGCCGTCGGGGTAGCGCAGGTTGCAGTCGCCGAAGCCGGTCGAGCACTGCGTGATGTTGCACGCGCCGCCGTCACAGCCGCTGGTGGCGTTGGGCGCGCTGCAGACCCTGCCGCAGGTGCCGCAGTTCAGCGGGTCGCGCTGCTTGTCGAACCCGTTGTCGACCACGTCGTCGCAGTCGTCGTCTCTCTCGTTGCACAGCTCGGTCACCGGGGTGCCCGGCACGCACGCCTGCTGGGTGCCGGCGTCGGAGCACAGGTCGAGGGTGCGGCGGCACTCGCCCTTTCCGCAGCTCATCACGCCCAGGCTGTCGTCGACCGCACCGTTGCAGTCGTCGTCGATGCCGTTGCACACCTCGGCGGTCGGCAGCTGCGCCATGCACTCGGAGTACATGGTCTGCTGGCACGTCTTGAGGCCCATGCAGCGGCCGAAGCTGTTCACCCGCTCGCAGGGCACCGTCTGGCCCACCGTCGAGGGCGTGCACTCGCAGGTACCCGAGACCGGCACGCACTGCGCGGCCACCTGGTCTCCCGTGGGCGTGAAGGCGTTCTCGCAGGTGTAGCCCGAGGGGCAGCGGCCATCGAACGAGCAGTCGCGCCCGCAGCGCGGCTGGCCCGAGACCGCGATGCAGCGATCACCCGGGTACGCGCACGCGCTGTCGTCGGTGCAGCGCTCGCAGAGGCCGGCGCGCTCGGGCACGCAGCCCAGGCGGTTGATGCCGAGGTTCACGCAGACTTCAGAGCTGCTGCACTTCGCACCGCACTGGCCGATGCAGACGCGCTCGGTGGTGTGCGGCACCACGTCGCACAGCTCGCTCTTGCACTGGTCGTCGACGTCGCACGGCTTGCCGTTGTCGCGCGGCGATTCTTTCGCCGGGTTCTTGCCGCAGTTGCAGCCCGCGAACAGCAGAGCGACCGCGACGGCGAGCGTGGTGCGCGTTATCTTGCCCGAGTGGACCATGAAGGAGCGATCGAGGAGCTCAAGAAGCGGCTGAACGCCGTGATCCTCGCCCACTATTACCAGGAAAGTGAAATTCAAGACGTGGCCGACTTCGTCGGCGACAGTCTGGCGCTGGCGCAGCAGGCCGCCAAGACCAAGGCCGACACCATCGTGTTCTGCGGCGTGCACTTCATGGCCGAGACCGCGAAGATCTTGAACCCCGGCAAGCTGGTGCTGCTGCCCGACCTCAAGGCCGGCTGCTCGCTGTCGGACCGTTGCCCACCTGCCGCCTTCAAGCACTTCGTCGACCAGCACCCCGGCGCCTTCGTGGTCACCTACGTCAACTCGTCGGCGGCGGTGAAGGCGATGAGCGACGTCATCTGCACCTCGTCGAACGCGGTGAAGATGGTCGAGCGCGCTCCGAAAGATCGCCCCATCATCTTCGCCCCCGATCAGCACCTGGGCCGCTGGGTGATGAAGAAGACCGGCCGCGAGATGATTCTGTGGCCGGGCAGCTGCATGGTTCACGAGATCTTCTCGGAGAAAGAGATCTTGCGCCTCAAGGCCGAGAACCCCGACGCCCTGGTGATCGCCCACCCCGAGTGCGAGATGGCGGTGCTGCGTCACGCCGACTTCATCGGCTCGACCAAGGCCCTGCTGGAGTACGCCGTCGCCTCTCAGAAAAAGAAGTTCATCGTGGTCACCGAGGTGGGAATCATTCACCAGATGCAGAAGCAGGCCCCTGAGAAGACCTTCATACCCGCGCCGCCCGACAACGGGTGCGCGTGCAACGAGTGCCCGCACATGAAGCTGAACACCATGGAGAAGCTCTACCTGTGCATGCGCGACAAGACTCCGTCGCTCGAGCTCAACCCGCTGCTCTCGAAGCAGGCGCTGACGCCGCTGCAGCGCATGCTGGAGTGGAGCTGACGATGTACCGCTTTCACGCCGTGCCCCGCTGGGCCCTGTCGACCGACCCCAAAGACAAGCGCGGCAAGCCGCCCGCGCCCGAAGATCTGCTCACCCCCACCGTGCCCGAGCAGCCCGACGCCGTCGATCGCGCGCTGGCCCGCGCCGAGTACCGCGGCGCCGCGGCCCTCGAGCACGCCGCCGAGCTGCTCGGTGGCGGCAAGGGCCCCGCGGTGTTCGCCTCTCCGCCGAACGACCTTCCGGCGCTGCTGCGCACCGCCGATCAGCTGCTCACCCTCGCCCGCCAAGATGCCGGTGAGAAGGCACGGGTGTGGCGCTGCGACTGCGGCACCCACTACGCGGTTCCGGTGGCGTTGATTCGCCCGGTGTCGATTCGCTGCGAGCGCTGCGGCCGCACCGTCGACTTCGAGATCGGCAAGAGCATCGGTGAGCAGAACCTGGCCGAGATGAGCCAGAGCCACGTCAATGCGTACCGGCGCGGGCTGTCGGACTTCTTCCGCGAGGCGATGGCGCGCGGGTGGCCGGTGCTGGTCTCGAACGAGTGAAGCGCGCCACCCTCGAGATCTTGCAGTGCCTGAAGTGTCGCGCCGGCCACCTCGAGCCCGAGGGTGAGGTCGCCTCGACCAAGATGTCGTTCGGCCCGGTCACTTGCCTGGCGTGCGGCGCGCGCTTCCCCGTCGGCGAAGGGCTGCTCGACTTCGTGGGCGAGCGCGAGCCGCCCAGGGGGCTGCAGGGCAAGCTCGAGGCGGCGTGGTTCGCGCGCTCGTACGAGAAGTACGTGCGGCCCTCGCTCGAGCTGGCGCTGACCCGCGGCTTCGACCGCGACAGCGAGTACCTGGTGTATCGCTCGCTGATCGGCCGCCCCTCGGGGCCGGTGCTCGACCTGGGGTGCGGCACCGGTCTGTTCGCGCGCCGGCTCGCCACCGAGCAGCTGGGGCAGCCGATCATCGGGCTCGACGTGTCGAAGCCGATGATCGAAGAGGCGATCGCCCAGTCGCGCGAGGCCTCGACCGACGTCGACTTCATTCGCGCCGAGGCGCCGCAGCTGCCGTTTCAAGACGCGTCGCTGGGCGCGGTGCTGCAGGTGGGCTCGTTTCACCTGATCGCCGATCTCGAGGGCACCCTTCGCGAGGTGCGGCGGTGCCTCAGGCCCGGCGCTCCGTACGTGGGCAGCGGCTTCGTGCTGCCGCCGTACACCCGGGCCGCGTACTCGGCGATGGGCTTTCACGCCCGCAGCGAGGTCGAGCTCAAGCGCGCGTGCGAGGCGGCCGGCCTGCAGCGGTTCGAGCGGCTGCGCACGCCTCCGATGCTCATCTTCAAGGCCGAGCGGCCGTGAGCCGCGCCGCGGCGGTGAACCTCTGCGTGGCGGCGACCATCGCGCTGGTGCTGGCCGCCGACTCGGTGGGCTCGCGCGCGCAGCAGGCCGCGCTGGGCGTGGCGGTCGCCGCGGCGCTGCTGTTGCTGCTGCGCCACGCCGACCGCGACGAGCGGGCCATCGTGCTGTGGTGCGTGGCGGTCTCTTCGGCCGCCGAGCTGTTCTGCACCCAGGTCTGGCACCTCTACGGCTACCGCTTCGGCAACGTGCCCCTCTACGTACCGCCGGGCCACGGGCTGCTCTGCCTCGCCGCGCTGTGGACGGGAAGGTCGGCGGTGTTCGCCCGGCACGGGCGGCTCATTCGCGCGGTGATTCTCTCGCTGTGCCTGGGCTGGGTGGCGCTGGGGCTGTTCGCCGCGCCGGTGCCCGACGTCGAGGGCGCGCTCTACCTGGTGTTCTTTCTGCCGCTGGTGCTCAAGAGCCCGCGCTCGCTCGAGTGGTGCTGGACCTTCGTGCTCGCCTCGCTGGTCGAGCTGGGCGGCACCGCGTTCGGCACCTGGGAGTGGAGCCCGGTGCAGCCGTGGCTCGGCGTGCCCTGCGCGAACCCACCCTCGGCCGCGGCAGGCGGGTACTGCGTGTTCACGTTCGGGGCGCTGCTGTGCCTCGCGCTGCAGCGGCGCAGCCGGCTCTTCGCAGCTTCGACTTCGGGTACCGCCTAGCGAATCAGATGAACACGCCGCCGGTCGCGTCGTGGCGCGCGTTCTTCGGCAGCTCGGTCTTCTGGGTGTCCAACGTGTTCAGGGTGTCGAACACGCGCACGGCCTTCGAGGCCTTGCTCTTCTCGCCCTTCTTGGCGGCCGCACCATCGGAGTTCAGCGACAGGGCCTCTTCGACGCGGGACGAGGCGAAGGCCGGCACGGCCACCACGACTGCGATCGCGACGGTGAGCAGCATCTTCTTGAGCGCCATAGTCACCTCTCCCCTGCTAAGTGCGAGAGCCCCTTACACCGCTGGCACCCCCGACACAACCCGCATGACCCAAAACCTCAAGGTCGAGCGCATGCTCTGGGCGGTCGCCCTGGTGATGGGGGTCTGCCCCCTCTGGGCCACCCACGAGCTGCCGCTGGTCGACCTGCCGCAGCACCTGCACCTCATCTCGGTGCTGCACCGGTTGGACGACGCGAGCACCCTCTACCCCGAGCTGTTCGCGCGCCGGCCCGAGCTGACGCCGTACCTCGGCTATTACTACGCGGTCTCGCTGCTCAACTGGCTCTTGCCGCTCGAGCTGGCCAACAAGCTCTTCCTCTCGGCCTACGTGGTAGGGCTGCCGCTGTCGCTGGCCTTCTTGCTGCGGAGCTTGAAGCGGCCGGCGTGGCCGGCGCTGCTCGCGGTGCCCTTCGCCTACGGAGACAGCTTCGCCTGGGGCTTCATCAACTACATCAGCGCGCTGCCGCTCACGCTGCTGACCGCCGGCCTGTTCGTGCGCGCCATCGCCGACGCGCCCCACCGCCTGCGCTGGGCCATCGGGCTCGCCCTGTCGCTGATCGCGGTGCTGCTCTTTCACGTGCAGGCGTTCGCGTACCTGGGGGTGGCGCTGCCGTTCTTGCTGCTCACCACCCGCGCTCCCGAAGGCCGGGGCTGGCAGGCGCGCCGGCACGCGCTCGCCGGGGTGGTGCCCGGGGTGGCGCTGTTCATCGCCTGGGTGGGCCTGCGGCTCGGGCAGCCGGCAGAGATCGCCCCCGGCCAGCCGTGGAAGTCGTGGGGCCCGCTGCTCTCGGAGCAGAACCTGGCGTGGAAGACCTTCGACCAGAACAAGGCCGAGCTCGTGCCCACGCTCGCCGGCATGCTGCCCGACGGGTCGGACCTGAACGGCGTCTACGGCGTCGCGCTGGTGGCGGGCCTGGGGCTGCTGCTCGCGGTGCGCGCGCGCTTCGACAAGGCGCCCGAGAGCGCGGCGGTGGTCGAAGAAGGCCCCCTCGAGCGCTGGCGCATCGTCGGCCTCGCGGCGCTGGCGCTGCTGCTCTACTTCGCCCTGCCCTTCGATATTCGCGGGTACATGTATTACCTGAACACCCGCTACGCGCACCTCGCCGCGCCGCTGGTGCTGGCCTGCGTGCCGCCGCTGCCGAAGGGCCTGCACCGCACGATGCTGGCGCTGGCGGCCGCCGCTGCGGTGTTCGCCGGGTTCACCCTGGCGCGCGGGTTCAGCCACTTCGACGACGAAGCGAAGAACCTCACCGCGCTGATCGAATCGACCGCGCCCAAGCCGCGGGTGATGGGGCTGATCTGGGCCACCCAATCGCGCGCCATGACCCACCCGCTGTTCCTGCACGCGTCGACGGTGCTCGCGCGCGCGCGCGGCGGGGTCACCAACTTCAGCTTCGCGCTCACCCCGCACTCGCCGCTCAAGTACCGGGGCGAGGTGCCTCCGTCGTTTCCGTCAGAGTGGAGGCCCGACCAGATGAACTGGGAGACCCAGGGTCGCTGGTACGATCATTTCGTGGTGCGCGGGCCGAACCCGAGGCAGATCTTCGGCGCGCTGCTCGACAGCGAGCTCTACATCGCCGCGCAGTCGGGCGACTTCTGGTTGGTGAGGAAACGATGAGTCCACAAGAAGCTGAGGGCCTGCCGGCGGCGAAGCTGGCCGAGGTGCTGGCGGCGGCGGTGAAGGCGAAAGACCCCTCGCTGGCCGAGGCGCTGGCGAAGTCGAAGAACAAAGAGGTGCAGCGCGCGGCGAAGAAGGCGCTCTACCAACTCAAGTCGAGCGGCGTGGCGGTGGCGACCGAGGCGCCCCGGGGCGAGCAGCCCGACCTCTCGCCCAAGACCGAAGAGCTGCCCGCGCTGCTGTCGCAGATCTCGGGCATGGGCGAGCGCGCGCTGTTCTTCGTCAAGGCGCGGGCGGGCGGCGGCCTCGACACCTACCAGGCGATCGTGACCGACGAGCTGGGCATCGTGCAGCTCGATCGCGGCGAGACGCAGCGGTCGAAGTACCGCCGCCACCTCGAGCAGGTGCGCCACGAGCAGCCCCACGTGCTCGAGGTTCCGCTCGAGCGCGCGCTCGAAGAGCTCGCCGTGGCGTGGACCATCAACGGCATCGCCAAGCACCCGCTGCCCGCCGAGTGGGAGAGCCTGCTGCGGCGGTTGGGCGTGGTGGCGAAGCCCGAGTGGCCCGCGCCGCAGGCTCCGAGCGATGAAGACACCGCGCTCGCCGCCCGCTCGGGCGCGCTGGTCGAAGAGCGCGAGATCGCGTCGTGGCTGCCCGGGGCCAAGGGCATTCAACTGCTCTCGGCCCGCATCGACGAGGTCGACACCTCACCGCTGCAGCTGTCGGAGCAGCAGAAGCACGAGCAGCGGCTGCAGAAGGCGGCCATCACCGCCGCCGAGCTCGACGCCCCCGAGCGCAAGGTCTGGGCCATGCGGCTGTGGCGCAGCGCCGAGATGATGGAGAAGACCGGCCGCGCCGAGCAGGCGAAGCTCGCCCGCGCCGAGGCCAAGGTGCTCTACCACCGCGAGAAGTCGCCCTCGCGGTTCCTCGAGAAGATGTTCGAGAAGATCGTCATGCTCGCCGAGCAGGCGCGCGCCGCCCAGCTCGCGCAGGCGCAAGGGCTGCCCCAGGCCCCGCCGCCCCCCGAGCACAAGTCGCCGGGCGGGCTGATCGTGCCCTGAGGGTTCGGTCAGGGTGGCGAAGTCGAACCCTGCTGTCGCTCGCCGAAGGCTCGAGCGCACATACTCCATCGTATCGGTGCGCACGCTCTGCTGCTTGAAGCATGGAGCATGCGTTGCTTCGCGTTCCAGCGGCGACGTCACCCGTTCGACTTCGGCACGGCGTTCGCCGTGCCTTCGCTCAGGGTGAGCGGCCCGAGTTGAACTGGGCATGCGATCTGACGCCCCGCTCGACGTGCTCGTCGAAGGCGACCGCGTGTGGCGCGCGCGCGCTCGAGCGCTGCCACCGCTCGAGCCAGCGCTCGCCGAGCGGCTTGTCGAGCAGCTCGAGGCGGGTGGCCGCCACGGTGGTCTCTCCGCGGGTGCCGGTCGACGCGCCCGCCCCCACGAACCAGCCGCCCAGCAGCATCGCCACCCGGGTCGAGGTCGCGGCGCTGTAGGTCGCCAGCACCGCGTCGTCGGCGGCGTGCGCGCGCAAGGCGCGAAACCAGTCGACCGTCCACAGCTCGCCGTTGTTCGCCGGCGAGTACGGGTCGTGGAAGATGACGTCGAACTCCTCGTGCGCCTCGAGCTGCTCGCGCGCGTCGCCCCGGCGCAGCGACCACCGCCCCTCCCACGAGCCCTCTTTCAGCAGCGCCTGGGCGGCCACCTGCCACCGCTCGAGGTAGGGGAAGCCCTCGCGCAGCGCGAGCTCGAAGGCGCTCAGGTCGCTCTCGAGGCTCACCACCGTGGCGGCACCCTTCTCGAGCGCGGCGACCGCGTTGGCGCCGGCGCCCAGGCCCAAGTCGAGCACCCGCGCCCCGGGCTTCACCAGCGCCGCGTAGAGCCGGTTCGCCTCTTCCCACGGGCCGACCGGGTGCATCACCTCGCCGTGGCCGCGGTGGCGAATCGCCCTCTCGCCGGTCTTCAGCTTCACCACCTCGACGTCGCCCTGCCGCGCGTTGCCCACCGCCACCGGCACCTTGCTCTTCGGGCCCACCCGCTCGCGCAGCGCCTGCGCTTCTTCTTCGAAGCGCCCGGCGATGATCGCGTCGCGCAGCCGCTTCATCAGCACCTGGTAGTGCCGCAGGTTGTGCACCCCGAGCAGGCGCGCGCCGAGCGCGTGACCGCCGCTCACCTGGTGCTGCACGTAGGCGCGCGAGTACCTCTGGCAGGTCGAGCAGTCGCAGCTCGCGTCGAGCGGCACGTCGGCGAACCGGTACTCGGTCTTCGACAGCTTGAGCTGCCCCTCGAAGGTGTACGCGTAGCCCTGCTGCGACATCTTGGTCGGCAAGATGCAGTCGAACATGTCGACCCCGCGCGCCACGCACTCGATGAGATCGATGGGCGTGCCCACGCCCATCAGGTAGCGGGGCTGGCCGGCCGGCAGCTGCTGCGCGGTGTGCCCGCACATCGCATAGAGCACCTCGCGCGCCTCACCGACCGCCAGGCCGCCGATGGCGAAGCCGTCGAACGGCTGCCGGGTGAGAAACGCGGCGCTCTCGTCGCGCAGCTCTGGGAAGCTGCCTCCCTGCACGATGCCGAACAGGGCCTGCCCGGTGTCGCGCTGCTGGTGCGCGGCCAGCGAGCGCAGCGCCCAGCGGTGGGTGCGCTCCATCGCCTCGCGGGTGGCCTCGAAGGGGCTGGTGCTGTCGATGCACACGTCGAGCACCATCATGATGTCGCTGCCGATCGCCTGCTGGGTGGCGATGCTCACCTCGGGCGTGAGCTGGTGGCGGTGGTTGTCGTGGGGGTTCTTGAAGGTCGCGCCGGCCTCGGAGATCACCCGGTCTTCGGGCAGCGAGAAGATCTGAAAGCCACCCGAGTCGGTGAGCACGCCGCCCTGCCAGCCCATGAAGCGGTGAATGCCGCCCAGCCTTTCGAACACCTCGGGGCCGGGGCGAAGCAGCAGGTGGTAGGTGTTCGAGAGCAGAATCTTCGCGCCGCAGTGCACGACTTCTTCCACCGCGTGGTGGCGGAAGCCGGCATGGGTGGCCACCGGCATGAAGGTAGGTGTCTCGACCACTCCGCGGCGGGTGTGGAGCAGGCCGGCGCGGGCGCCACCCGGCGCGGTGGCGAGGAGCTCGTATCGAAGCGGCACGAAGTGGTCTTACCCGATGTTCGCGGGCAACATAGCGGCATGGGCGTCACCAGCTCCGACGACGTCGACGTAGGGCTGTGGGTGGAAGACGATCGGGTGGGCGTGACGGTGCACGCGCCGCAGATCGGCGTGCTCAAGCTCGCGCTCGAGGTTCCCTCGACCGGCGCGCCGCGCCTCACCGGCCTGTCGCGGGTGCACGGGGGCAAGTCGCACGACGCCGAGGTCGCGAGCGAGGTGCGGGTGCTCGAGCTCGAGGCCCAGCTGGCCCGCGCCGAGCTCGCCCGGGTGCGCCTCGAGCTGCAGGCCGCCGAGGCGCTGGCCGAGGCGCTCACCGCGCGCGACGAGGCGAGAGACCGCGCCGCCGCCACCGCCGACCAGGTGAGGGCGCTGCAGACCACCGGCACGCAGACCCAGGGCGCGCTCGAGCGAGCGCTGCACGAGGCGCACGCGGCCACCCAGGTCGAGCGTGAGGGCCGCCTCTCGGCGCTGTCAGACCGCGAGCGAGCGCGCGCCGAGCTGCAGGCCGAGATCGATCAGCTGCGGCGCAACCTCTCGGTCGCGCAGCAGCAGCTGGCCGACGGCAAGGCGAGCGCCGAGGCCAGCGCGAGCGAGCTCGAGTCGCGGCTGCAGTCGCTGGAGCAGGAGCTCGAAGATGCGCGGGCCCAGGTCTCGGCGGCCCAGCAGCAGGTGGCCGAGGCGCGGTCGCGCGCCGAGGCCAACGCCGGCGACCTCGAAGCGAGGGTGCAGTCGCTCGAGCTCGACCTCGCCGCGGCGCGCCTGCGCGGTGACGACGCCGAAGAGCGCACCGTCAGCGCCGAGACCCGGCTGGCCGACGCCGAAAGTCGCGCCCGCGACGCAGACGACAAGGCGCGCGCCGCGGAAGAGAAGGTGCTCGCCGCCGAGACCCGCCTCGCCGACACCAAAGGTCGCACCCGCGAGGTCGACGAGCAGGTGCGCGCCGCCCAAGCGCAGCTGCGGGCCGCCGAGGCGCGCGCGACCGAGGCCGAGCAGCGGCTGCAGGCCGAGCAGGGGCTCAACCAGTCGCGGCAAGAGGCGGCCTCTGCCGAGGCGGAAGCACTGCAGGCGAAGCTCGCCGAGCTCGAGGCGCAGCTCGAAGAGCGCGAGCAGAAGATCTCTGAGTCGGGCGAGCGGGTGGCCGAGCTCGAGGCGCAGCTCGCGTCGCGCGACGAGCGCCTCGCGGCGCTGGAGCAGCGGGCCGAGACGGCCGAGGGCAACGTCGATCAGATTCGCACCCGGCTGATGGCCTCGGAGCAGGCGGCCCTCGAGCTGCGCGGCAAGGGCGACGAGGTCGACGCGCTGCGCGCCCAGGTGGAAGAGCTCGAGGCGCGGGTGAGAGAAGCTGAGGGCTACCGCGAGCAGCTCTCCGCGCGCGAGCACGTGGTCGCCGAGCTGCAGCTCAAGGAAGAAGAGCTCGAGGCGGCGAAGGCGCAGCTGCAAGAGAAGGAGCAGAGCGCGTACCTGGCCCAGGCCCGGGCCACCGAGCTGGAGGCCGACCTGAAGGCCGCGCAGGGTCGCGCCGCCGAGCTGCAGAACGCCTCGACCTCGGCCAGCGACGCCGAGAGCCGGCTGGCCGCGCTGATCACCGAGCGCGACGAAGCGCGGGCGGTGGCGCGGCAGGTTCAGGCGCAGGCCGCCAAGGTGCTCGCCGAGCGCGACGAGGCGCGGGCCATCGCGCGGTCGCTGCACGGCCAGATCGAGCGGCTGGGCAAGCCGGCCGCCGGCGCGCGCGGCCGGGTGTCGACCGAGCCGATGGGCACGGTCACCGGATCGCGGCCGAAGGTCTCGACCGACCCCTACAGCGGCGAGGCCCCGCCGACCGCGCTGATGCCGGCCACCCGCCCCAAGGTGTCGACCGACCCGTACAACAGCGACGCGGTGGCGCCCACGGTCACCGTGCCGGCCAACCGGCCCAAGGTGTCGACCGACCCGTACAGCAGCGAAGCGCCGGTGACCGGCAGCCGCCAGCGCATCACCACCGAGCCCTTCGCCGGCTCGGCGTCATCTGCTCCCACCCGGGTCAAGGTGCAGGCCGACCCTTCCCAGGCGGCAACCGACTCGACCGCGGTGCGCCCGGCTCCCGGGGCCGCCGACGCCTCGCGGCAGCCCACCCGGCCCTATGATCTCGACCGCATTCGCTCGGGGCAGCCGTCGGCCGAGTGGGGCGAAGAGTCGACCATCACCGAGCCGATCTCCACCAGCGGCGACAAGGGCACCGACCCGTCGCGTCCCGCGTTCAAACCGAAGAAGTGAGCCCCTCGATGCGTCTCTCGATGCCGCTGGTCGCCCTGGGCGTGGGTACGGCCGTGCTCGCCGCCGAGCCGCCCCGAGACTTCGCCGCCTACGAAGACGCGTACCAGTTCGAGTGCAACGCGCCGTGGGTGCGGGTCGGGTCGCCGCTGGTGACCACCCACCAGGGCTGGCAGTACGAGTACGGCGGCGCCTCGGTGAAGGTGCGCCGCGAGGGCGCGCCCGCGAAGGGCCCGGTGAAGCTGGGCCTCTTGGCGGGCATCAAAGATCTCGAGCCCGAGACGCAACGAGCGCTGCAGCTCTTTCTCGCCGCGTTCGAGAAGGCCGACGTCGAGGCGATCATCGTGGGCGGAGACACCGCCGAGCAGACCGAGGTGCTCGACCAGGTCTACGCGTGGCTGCCGCAGCAGACCCGGCGGCCGATCGTCTCGATCGCCGGCAACACCGAGCGGGCCGGTGCGCACAACTACGCCATCGCCAAGGCGCGCAAGGCGGGCGCGCAGCAGCTGGTGAACATGGGGCTGATTCGCCGGTACGACGGGCCGGGGTTCGATCTCGTCTCGCTGAGCGGGTACCACGACAAGACGTACCTGCACCTCTCGGGCGGCTGCATCTACAGCGACCAGGCGCTCACCGACGCCGAGGCGGCGATTCGGGCCGCCGATGACCCGGTGATCATGCTGGTGCACGGGCCGCCGCGGCAGAGCGGCAAGCAGTCGCTCGACTTCGTGCCCGGCGCGGGCAACGTGGGCGACCCCAGGCTGACCGAGCTGCTCAAGCGCAACCAGGTGCAGTTCGGCACCTTCGGGCACATTCTCGAGGCCGGCGGCCACGGCACCGACCTCTCGGGCAAGCCGCTGCCGGCCAAGAAGCTGCACCCTGCCCTCTACGTCGACCAGGGCTCGGCCAACCCGCTGCCGTGGAAGATGAACGACGGCACCACGGCGCACGGGTCTGGCGGCGATCATGACCATCGAAGGAAAGAAGGCCTCGTACGAGGTGCTCAAGTCGCCCAAGCCCGCGCCCACCCCGGCAGAGTGATGATGCGCGCCGCCCTGCTCTTCTCACTGGTCATCACGGCGTGCTCCGGGGGCGCGATCGATCTCCACGACGCGGGCTCGAGCGATGCGGGGCGTGCTCCGAGCGACGCCGGCGCCCATGAGCTGGTGGCCGCCCACAACGCGGTGCGCGCGCGCGCGATGCCCACACCCAGCCCCGCCCTGCCCCTGCTCACCTGGAGCGACGCGGCGGCGGCCGTCGCAGCCGACTGGGCGGCGCGGTGCAGCTTCGCCCACAACCCGGCCATCAGCGGCATCTACGGCGAGAACATCTTCGCCGCCAGCAGCAGCGCGTTCAGCCCCACCGCGGTGGTCGAGAACTGGGCCGAAGAGATCATCGACTACGACTACGTGAGCAACCACTGCGCCAGCGTCTGCGGCCACTACACCCAGATCGTCTGGAGGACGACCTCTGCGGTGGGCTGCGCCTCGACGGTCTGCACCCGCAACTCGCCCTTCGGGGGTCAGGCGCCGTGGCTGTTCTGGGTGTGCGACTACGAGCCCCCTGGCAACGTGAACGGGCAGCGGCCGTACTGATTCAGCTCGGGGCCCGTTGCGCCGGGCCCCTGATCATCGCGTACGATTTCGCCCGTGATGCGCGCCTTTGCTGCCCTGTTCGCCCTCGGTTCGGTCTTCGCTGCTTTCCAGAACCTGCACCCGCACGCCGCCCTCGCGTGGCTGGCGGTCTGCATCAGCGGCACCGCGCTCGCGCTGGCCACGGTGGTGAAGCGGCCGCTGGTGCTGCTCGGGGCCACCCACGCCGGCCTCACCGCCACCTGGGCGGGCACGCTGGCGGCGCGCCTGGTGCGCCCCACGTGGGAGGTGCCGAACCTCTCGCAGCTGGCGCTGCTGATGGCGATGTGCGGCGGCATGGCGGTGCTGGTGACCGCGGGCCTCAGGTCCGCGCAGCTCGAAGCAGCGCGAAAGTCCCGGCGCCGATGAGCGCGACCGAGGCCAGCATCTCCGGCCCGACGTGCTCTCGCCCCAGCGCGGCTCCGACCAGCACCGCGAGCGGCGGGTTGACGTACGAGTAGCTCATCGCCAGCGCCGGCCGCGTCGACTTGAGCAGGTACGAGTAGGCCGAGAACCCCGCCAGCGAACCGAACACGATCAGGTAGACCACCGCGAGCACACCGCGCGCGCTCAAGCTCGGCGGCACGCGCTCGCCGTGCACCAGGCCGCCGAGCAGCATGGTGAAGCCGCCGGCGATCATCTGGGTGGCGGGCGCGAGAATGCCCTGCGCCACCGGGACCTTGCGCGCCAGCATCGAGCCGATGGCCCAGGAGATCGGCGCGATGAACAGCAGCGCCGCCGAGCCGGCGTGCGCCTGCAGCTCGCCGTTGAAGCACAGCACCAGCACCCCACCCAGCCCCAGGCCCATGCCGAGCCACTCTCCGCCGCGCGACTTCTCGCCGAACATCGGCGCCATCAGCGCGGCGAACATCGGCATGGTGGCCACCACCACCGCCGCGATCGCCGACGGCAGGTGAACCTCGGCCAGCGCCACGAAGCCGTTGCCGATGAGGAACAGCAGCGCGCCCACCGGCACCGCCCACAGCCACTCTCGTAAAGAAGGCCACCGGGCGCCGCGCAGCTTGCCGAAGGCGAAGAGAATCGCGCCGGCGATGAGGTAGCGGGTGCCGCTCATCAACAGCGCGGGCAGCTCCTTCACCGCGATCAACAGCGCGTAGTACGTCGAGCTCCACACCAGGTAGACGGTGGCGAGCGCGATCAGGACGCGGCGATCAAGCCCCATGTGCCTCGAGGCGCGCGCCTTCTTCTTCGCCTTCGATGTAGTCGAGCTCGCGGCCGAACGTCTCGCGCAGCAGCAGAATCGAGACCATCGCCAGGCCCACGCACAGCGCGCCGACCAGCAGCGCCGAGCTCACTGCGCCGACCATCGGCTCGAGCGCCTTGTAGCCGAGCGTGATGGGAATCACCGCGCCCCGCACGAAGTTGGGCACGGTGGTGGTGACGGTGGCGCGAATGTTGGTGCCGAACTGCTCGGCGGCAATCGAGACGAACAGCGCCCAGTAGCCGGTGGCCCCGCCGAGCAGCACCACCATCACGTAGAAGCCGGTGGGGGTGAGCCCCGGCCAGTAGACGTAGGCCAGGGTCAGCACCGCCGTGGCGATGAGATACGCCACCACCACCTTGCGGCGGCTGCGCAGCCACTGGCTGCCGGCCCCCGAGAGCAGATCGCCGACGGAGAGCCCGATGTACGAGTACATGATCGCGTCGCCGCTGGTGATCGCGCCGCTGACGCCGGTGGCCTTGGCGAAGGTGGGCGCGAACTTCACCAGAATGCCGATCACGAACCACACCGGCAGGCCCACCAGCACGCAGCACACGTAGCGGCGCGCGCGCTCGCCCCTGGCGAAGAGCGAGAAGAAGGCGCCCTTGGCCACGGTGCTCTCTTTCACCTTGGCGAACATCGTCGACTCGAAGGTGCCGACCCGCAGCGCCAGCAACGCGAGCCCCAGGCCTCCGCCCACGAAGTACGAGGTGCGCCAGTCGATGCTCTTGGCGAGCAGGTTCGCGGCCACCGCGCCCAGCGCGCCCACGGTGACGATCACCATGGTGCCCCAGCCGCGCTTCTCTTTGTCCATCACCTCGGAGACCAGGGTGATCGCTGCGCCCAGCTCGCCCGCGAGGCCCAGCCCGGCGAGAAAGCGCACCGCCTCGTACTGGGTCACGTCTTGAACCAGGCCGTTCAAGATGTTCGCCACCGAGTAGAGGAGAATCGAGCCGAACAGAATCGACTTGCGGCCCCGCTTGTCGCCCAGCACGCCCCACAGCAGGCCGCCGGCGAGCATGCCGCCCATCTGCCAGAGAAACAGCTGATACCCCAGGTCGGCGAGCTGCTTGGGGTCGGTGATGCCGATGCCCTGAAAGCTCTTCTCACCGACCAGGTTGAACAGCTGCAGGTCGTAGATGTCGACGAAGTAGCCGAGCGCGGCGACGAACACGGTGAGTGACGCGACCCCGCTCTTCTTCACGGGCGTGCGTCTTACGCGGGCAGCGGCCGAAGGTGAAGGCGGTTCACGGGCAGCTGCCCGCGTCGTCGGCGGCGCACACCCCGGCGCGGCAGACGTCGTTGCTCGTGAGCCCGTGGCCGAGGTTGCCCAGGCACCTGCCGAACGTCGCCCCAGCTCGAAAGTCACAGGCCATGCCCGCGGGGCAGCAGCGCCCGCCCTGCAGCGCCCCGCCGTTGCCGCCGTACGACGAGCCGCGGCCCGAGCACGACGGCGCGGCCGGGCCACACCCCGCGCTCGAGGGGAAGGCCGCCGAGTAGTCGAAGCGGCAGTCGTCACCTTCTGCCCCGGCGTCGGTGCCGGAGCAGTCGATCGGCTCAGGTGCCGGCGCGGCGCTGCTGCAGGCCCGGCCGTCGTCGCACGGCGTGCCGTCGAGAGGTGCCGCCGCCCCCAGCCAGCTCGTGCAGGTGCCGGTGCCCCGGCAGCTCACCGAGCTGAAGCACGAGCCGTCGAAGCAGCACGGCGGCCTCGGCGAGCAGCGCTGGGGAGCCGCGCACGGCCCCGCGTCGGGCGCGCCGAGACACGAGTCCTGCTGGTAGTTGCAGCAGCGCAGGGGGTCTCCCAGCGCGTCGGTGCCGCACACCCCCGCGTCGCCACAGGTGCAGCCGGTGTAGGCAGGCGGGCCCGCGTCGCGCCCGGCATCGCTCTGGCCCGCGTCAGCACGCCCGGCATCGCTGGCGCCCGCGTCGCGCCCGGCGTCGGCCGGCCCGGCGTCGCCGAGCCCCATGCTCCCACCCGAGCAGGCGGTGGTGAGGCCCAGCACCGCGAAAAAGGTGAACCGCATCGCCGCCGCACCCTACACTACGTCCTCAAGTTCCCATGAGCACCTCGACGCGCCGGCTGGGGAAGTACCAGATCCTCTCGCGGCTCTCGGTGGGCGGCATGGCCGAGATCTTCCTCGCCACCTACGTCGACAGCGAGGGCAAGACCCGGCTGGTGACGCTGAAGCGAATTCTCCCCGACCTGCGCGAGCGCGACGAGTTCGTGAACATGTTCGTCAACGAGGCGCGCATCACCGCCTCGCTCAACCACCCCAACATCGCGCAGGTGCACGAGCTGGGGCAAGAACGCGACGACCTCTTCATCGCCATGGAGTTCATCGCCGGCCAGAGCCTGGCCTCGATCATTCGCCGCTGCCACCGCATGAACCGCCCGGTGCCGATGGGCTTCACCGCGATGGTGGGCCGCGACCTCTGCAAGGCGCTCGACGCCGCCCACAATCACCAGCTGCTCACCTCAGAGCGCGCCCCCATCATTCACCGCGACGTCTCGCCGGGAAACGTGATGGTCACCTACGACGGCGTGGTGAAGGTGATCGACTTCGGCGTGGCCAAGGCCACCAACACCCTCTCGCGCACCATGACCGGCAACATCAAGGGCAGCCACGGGTACATGAGCCCCGAGCAGGCCCGCGGCGCGCCGCTCGATGCCCGGTCTGACCTGTTCTCGGCCGGCGCGGTGCTGCACGAGCTGATGACCGGGCGGCCGCTGTTCCTGCGCGACTCCGAGCTGGCCACCTTTCGCGGCATCTTGCGCGACGACATTCCCGCGCCGATCGCCATGAACCCCGGAGTGCCCAAGGCGCTCTCCGAGGCGGTGATGGTCGCGCTCGCCCGAAACCCCGACGCGCGCTACCCCAGCGCCAACAAGATGGCCCGGGCGCTGCAAGGCGCGATTCCCTCGCTCATCTCGACCCCCGAAGAGGCCGGGGCCCTGATGGGCGAGCTGTTCTCGGACGCGATGCAGCAGACCCGGGCGCTCTTCGCGCTCGCCGAGGCCAAGGCGCCGGTGCTGAAGCTCGAGGTCGCCGCCGCCAAGCTGCAAGAGCCGGTCTCGGTGGTGCCCAACGAGAAGGCGCCGCCCCTGGGCGAGGTGCACCAGTCGGGCACCGACGCGTTCGGCCGGCTGCCCACCGGGGTGATGCGGCTCAAAGAGCTGCCCGACGAGCGGGTGAGCCCGTTCGACTCGGCGGCCAGCGAGCCCACCGTCGAGGGCGCGGTGGTGCTCTCGGTCGACGACTCGGAGATCAGCCGCGACTTCATCGAGGCCCACCTCGAGACCCACGGCTTCCCCGTGCTGCACTGCGGCTCGGCCGAAGAGGCGCTCGCGCTGTGCAACCAGCGCCTGCCCGACCTGATTCTGCTCGACGTGGTCATGCCGGGCATGAACGGCTTTCAGCTGTGCCGCAAGCTGCGCGAGCTCAGCACCCAGCGCCCGTTTCTGCCCATCGTGTTCCTCACCGCCGGCACCTCGTTCGAAGAGCGCATCGAAGGGCTCACCGCCGGCGGCGACGACATGATTCGCAAGCCCTTCGTCCCCGAAGAGCTGGTGGCGCTGGTGCGCGCGCACCTCAAGCGGGCGCAATTTCTCGAGCTGCAGCACGCCAAGGTACGCAACGCGCGCAAGCCGGCGGCGCGGCCGCGCGGCTAGATGTCTCGGGTGTAGAGGGCGCGCCCCCGCCCGTCGAACCAGCGCGCGCGAATGGTGCCGCGCTCGGGGTCGAGCTCGAGCTCGGTGTAGTTGTTGATGCCCGAGCTCCAGTCGAACTGCGGGCCCGACGGGTAGCTGGGTGAGAGGTTCGGCATCTGCGCGGCCGGCCCCACCAGCACCTCGTACTGGTTCGCGCCCACGCCCTTCGCCGAGACGCGCCCGGCGCAGGCGAGATGAAAGTCGCCCGCCACCCACAGCACGCCGCCGATCTGCTGCTCGTCGATGTGCCTCAAGATCTCGTCACGCGATTGGGGGAAGCCCTCCCACCGATCGTCGGCGAAGGGCTGAAAGAACGGCACCGCGTACGAGGCGATCGGCACCGAGCTCATCATCACCTTGAACTTCGCGGTGCTGGCCGAGAGCGCGGCCTTCAGCCACTGCATCTGGGCGGCGCTGATGTAGCGCGGCTCTTCGCGCTCGCTGCGCGAGTCGAGCACGAAGACCTCGGCGGTGTCGCCGAAGCGCACCGAGCGCCAGATCGGCCGCGCCGTCACCCGGCCCGGCATGTGCTCGAAGAACGCCTGCTCGGCAGCCTGCCGGCGCTCGGGCGGCACGTTGTCTCCGCCGAAGTTGTTGTCGAACTCGTGATCGTCCCAGGTGGCGATCAGCGCGGTGCGTGCGCGCAGGCTTTGAAACGCGGGGAGCACGAACGAGCGCGCCCAGACGTCGCGGTACTGGGCGAGCGTGCCCGCCTCGTCGGCGTAGACGGTGTCTCCCAGCATCAAGAACGCGTCGAGATCGTCGCGCTCGGCGGCGCGGGCCAGACAGTCGAACGGCCACCCGTACTTCGCGCACGAGGTCGCCCCGAAGCGCACCAGCGGGCGGGTGCCCGCCGGCGGCGCGGTGCGAAAGCGCCCCTCGGGAGAGCGGTGGGCGCCCGCGACGAAGGCGAAGCGGTACGCGGTGCCGGGGTCGAGCCCGACGACCTCGACGCGCGCGTACGGCCCGTCGGCCGAGAGCTCGAGCGCGGTGCTGGCGTCGGCGGTGGCGCGCCACACCAGCACCTTCAGCGCCTCGCTGCCCTGGTAGCGGGCCCACAGAATCGCTCCGTCGGCAGAGGGGTCACCCGAGGCCACGCCGAGCGGAAACTCGGCCGGCGCCTCGTTCACCGGCTGCCCGCCGCAGCGCACCAGCGCCGTCGAGGCGAGCGCGATCGACACCTGGCGGCGGCTCAAGCTCAATGCCGGTACCCGTAGCTCGAGGCGACGATCGAGAGAATGTCGAAGGCGGTGTGCGAGAGCGCCACGCCGCTGAAGCCGACCGCCATCAACAGCTGCCCGCGGCCGAAAGCCTCGCGCTCGAGCGCCGCGCCCACGATGCAGGCGACCACCCCCAGCGCCGCGGTGAGCGCCGGCCAGCGCACCCAGCGCCACATCGTCTGGCGGGTGGCCTCGATGTCCGGCGTGCCGCCGCCGGCGCGGTAGAGCTCGGGCAGCAGCCAGTAGCTCACCGCGATCTTCAGCGCGCCCGCGGGCACGAAGGTGATGGTGCCGACCAGCGGCTCGGGGCGCCCCACCACGTCGAAGTAGCCGCGCGCCGGCAGGTACACCAGGCCCACCGCGAGCAGGCTCGAGGCCACCACCCCCGCGGCGAAGAGCAGGTGGGCCCCGGTCTGGCGCAGCGCTCCCGGCCGCTCTACCGGGCTCCGAGCGACCCCCGCATCGGAGAGAAGACCGAGCGCAGCAGACGCGTCGGTGGCCGGTTCAGGTGCCGAGGCCGCGGCGGTGCCCGCCTCGTCGAGGCCCGCCCCCGCGTCGCTGGCTGCCGGCCCAGCGGTCAGGCTCAACGCGAGGGCGGTAGCGGCGATGGCGAGCAACTTGGAGCCGCGAATAGTCGTGAACGCCCGCGCGGCGCAACGTCGCGGCTCACTTCGCGGCGGGTGCGCCACACCCTGCTACAGGGCCTCTTCCCCCGAAAGAGGCCCCACCTACAGGTGACCGGCAGGTGCCGGCTGGGGCAACATTCGCCCGGTGGTGCTGCTGATCGACGATGACGGGCCACAGGTCTCGGCGATCGAGCGGCTGCTCGCCTCTGAAGGTCGCGAGGTCGAGGTGGCCGGCACGGTCGCCGAGGCGTTGGCGGCGTTCGGGCGCGGGCAGCCCGAGCTCATTCTCCTCGCTCCGGGCATCGAGTCGGGGCGAGGGCACTTCGTGCTCGAAGAGCGCGTGGTTCACCCCCAGGTGCGCGCGGTGCCGGTGCTGCTGCTGGGCGAGAGCGTGCCGGGCTTCGAGTACCCGGTGGCCGCGCTGCCCCCTGGCGAGGCGCTGCTCGAGCAGGTGCGGCAGCTCGCCCCACCCGCCTCGGCCGAGCTGCTGGCCGGCGCCGAGCGTGCGCTGGGCCGGGCGCGCGCCGACCACGAAGCGAAGACCGCGTTCGCCCAGAGGTCGCAGTCGGAGCTCGCCGAGCAGCTGAGGCAGACCTCCTCGGAGCTCGAGGCGGTGCGCGCCGAGTCGAGCCGCCGCGAAGAGGCGCGCCGCGACCTCGAGCTCGGGCTCGAGGCGCTGCAGCGCGAGCACGAGCAGACGCAAGAGGCGCTGACCTCGCTGTCGAGAGACCACGCCGAGGCCACCTCGCGCCGCGACGCGCTCAAGTCGAAGCTCGACGCTGCGCTCGAGCGCGCTCAGCAGCGCACCGAGGCGGCGCTGAAGGTCGAGGAGCAGCTGCTCGAGAGAGACCAGGCGGTCGAGGCGGAGCAGGCCGCACGCGCGGTGGCCGAGGCGCACCTCATCGAGGCCACCGAGCGCATCGGCCGGCTCGAGGCCGAGCTCGCCGCCGCCCGGGCGGTGGCCGATACCGGCAGCGAGGCCCACCGCCTGGAGCTCGCCGCGCAGGCCGCCTCGCTCGACGAGCAGCTGCAGCGGGTGCGCCGGCAGCTCGAGACCTCGCGCGAAGCCCACCGCATCGAGCTCGCCACCCTGAAGGTGCGGCACGAAGACGAGGTGGCCGAGCGCGAGGCGGCTTTCGCCTCCCGCTTCGCCGGCCTGCAGGTCGAGCTCGACGGAGCGAAGGCCGGCGCGAAGCTCGACGTCGACACCGCCCGCTCGAGCCAGGCCGACCTCGAGAAGCGCCTCGCCGCCGCGCAGCACGAATTGGAAGAGCAGCGAGAGACCGCGCGCCGCGAGCAGCAGCTGGCCGCTGCCGAGCTCGAGCACCGCGCCGCACAGGCCCGGGCCGAGCTCGACCAGCTGCGCGCCGAGCACGGGTCGTCGCGAGAGAAGCTCGTGGCCGAGCACGGGGCCGAGCTGGAGATCGCTCGCCTCGAGGCAGACTCGGAGCTGGCCGAAGCGGCCGCCCGAGCGCGAGCCGAGCGCGAGGCCGCCGAGGCCCGGCACCAGGCCGAGCACGCGGCGGCGGCCGCCGAGCTGGCCGGGCTGCGCGAAGCAGAGACCTGGACCCGCGCCCAGCTGGAGGCAGAGCGCGAACGGGCGGCCGCGTCGGCCGCAGAGCTCGAGCGCGCCCGGGCCGGGCTCGAGGTGGGCCGCGCCGATCTGGTGGCGCTGCGCGCGCAGCTCACCACCGCCCTGGCCGCGGTGGCTGCCGAGACCCAACGCGCCGATGCCGCCCTCGCCCGCGCGGCCGAGGCGCACGAGCGCGCGCAAGAGCTCGAGCGCCGCACCCACCTCATCGCCTCGTCCGAGCCCGAGGCGGCTCCGCTGGCGATCGTGCGCACCGGCGCGCTGTCGATGGGCGAGCTGGCGCGGCTGGCGATGCAGCTGTGGGCGGCGCGCGCCGACGTGCGGGTCGACCTCAGCATCGCGGGCGGCACCCGCCGCCTCTGGCTGCGGCGAGGCGCGCTGGTGGCGGCCTGGTCGTCGCTGCCGTCCGAGGCGCTGAGCGTGCGCGCCCGCCGCGATGGGCTGATCGACGCCCGCAGCGAGGCCGAGCTGCGCGAGGTGCGCGACGCATCTCCCGCGTCGCTGCTCGAGGAGCTTCGGCAGCGGGGCCTGGTGCGCAAGAGCGAGGTGGCGGGGCTGGTGAAGCGCTGGGCCGAAGAGATCGCGCTCGAAGCGCTGGGAGAGGCCGTCTGCACCTACCGGCTGCACGACGAGGCGCCGGGCGCCGACCTGCCGCTCGCCGAAGACGCCCGCCCGCTGCCGGCGCTCGCCGCGCAGGCGCTCAAGCGCTCGCTGCCGTGGGAGGCCCAGCTGCAGCTGGTCGGCGGCCCCGAAGCGGTGCCGCGCCGCACCCGCGTCGTGGCCGACCTCGAGGTGCTGGGCCTGAACGAGCGCGAGCGCGACCTGGTGGGCCGCGTCGACGGCAGCACCTCGGTGGAGTCGCTGATCGTGGCCGCGGGTCTCAAGCCCGAGCGCGGCTACCAGACCCTGGCGGTTGCGAAGATCGCCGGCCTCATCGCGGTGGGCGACCCGCGCGCCGCCCCCGAAGCCGACGGCCGCGGCGACGGGCTGCCCACCCTGGCCGCGCTCGACGCGAAGCACGAGCAGGTGCAGCAGACCGACTACTTCGCGATTCTGGGGCTGCCGCGCACCGCCGGCGCCGACGATGTGCGCGAGGCGCGCGAGCGGCTCGGCCGGCAGTATGACCCGCTGCAGTGGTCGGGGCACCCCGACCCCGACCTGCTCCGCCGCGCTCGAGAGGTCTTCGCCTCGATCGAAGAGGCGGCGCGCACCCTGCAAGACGACCGACTGCGCGCCGAGTACGCGCGCCACCTGGTGGAGTGAACGATGAGCGACTGGGAGGGTGGGCTTCACGGCGAGGTCGAGGCGGGGAAGATCGACCTGGGGTTGATGGTCAGCGAGCACGGCCTCGGTCTGGCGCTCGACGCTCCGCAGTTCGGGCAGCTGCGCGCCGCGTTCGAGGTGCTGGCCGACGGCACCACCCGCCTCGCCGCGCTCTCGCGGGGCGGCGTGCCGGTGCAGGGGCTCACCAATCACCGTCAGCGGGTCGAGCTCGAGGCGCGGCTCGAGGGCAAAGACCTCGAGCTCGCCGCCGCGCAGGCCACCATCGCCCGGCTCGAGCGCGAGATCGCCGCCCACGAGGCCGACGCCGAGCGCCGCCTGGCCCAGGCCCAGAGCGCGCTGGGCGCCACCCAGGCCTCGCTCGAGCAGACCGACGCGCACCGCCACCAGGCCCAAGACCAGCTGGCGCTCACCAGCAAGACGCTCGCCGAGACCGAGGCGCGGCTGCGGCGCGCACAGGCCGAGCTCTCGACCAGCAAGGCGGCGTTCACCGAGACCGACGTGAAGCTCCGCTCGGCCGACAACCGGCGCGCGAGCCTCGAGCGGCAGCTGGAAGAGACCGAAGGGCAGCTCAAGCAGTCGCAGGGCGAGCTGGCGGCTGCCCGCCGCTCGCTGGGCGAGGTCGAGGGCCGCCTGCGCCGCCTGCAGACCCAGGCCGACCTCAACAAAGAGGAATACGACGCCCGCGCCGGCGCGGCGGCGGCCGAGCTCGCCGACATCAGCACCCGCATCGAGCAGGCCGACGTTCAGCGGGCGGCGTTCGAGGCCCAGCTCGACCAGGCGCGGGCCGCGGCCGAGCGCGCCGACACCGAGCGCGAGTCAGAGGCGCAGCGCGCCACGGTGGCCGAAATCGAGCGCGACGAGGCACTGCGCCGGTTGCAGCTGGCCGAAGACACCGCGCGGTCGGACGCCGAGCGGCTGAGCGGCGAGCTGGCCGATGCCCGCATTCAGGCGGCCGAGGCAGTGGCGAACGAGCAGGCCTCGGCGGCCACCAACACCGCGGCGCTCGAAGAGCAGCTGCAGGCCGAGAAGCGGCGCGCCATCGACCTCGACGGCAAGCTGAAGGAAGAGCGCAAGCTCGCCCAGCGCCAGAAGGCCGACCTCGACGAAGAGCGGGCGCGGCGCGAAGAGATGCTGCGCGACCTCGCCTACATTCAGTCGCAGGTGAAAGACCTCGCCAGCACCAAGGGCGAGCTGGTGGCGCGGGTCACCTCGATGAGCGACCGCGAGTCGCGTCGGCAGCGCACCACCGCCGAGATGAGCGACGTGCTGCGCACCGCCGAGGTGGTGGCCGCCGACACCCGCGCCGCCGCCCGCCGCCACGAGGTGCGGGCGCAGAAGCTGGAAGACCAGGTGCGCGGCATGACCCAGGAGATTCTCGACCTGCGGGGCCGCGCCGAGGTCTCGGAGAACAGCGTGCTGATGCTCGGCGAGCAGCTGACCCGGGTCACCAAAGAGCGCGACGCGCTCAAGGTCGACGTGGCCTTCTTCCAGAAGCAGTTGGGCTCGCTGCAGCGCGCGGCGGCGCAGGACAAGGTGAAGCCGAAACCCAAGAAGTAGCTCGCCGCGCGGTACCGAAGGCCGTGTACAATTCACGGTCGGGTCATGGCGAGCCTGCGTTGCGCCGATTGCGGGGGAGCTCACGCGACGGGTCTCTGCTCGACGCAGGCGACCCGGCTGGCACCGCCCGTGAACGAAGACTTCGGCCACGCCGCCGACCCCCACCGCGGAGTCGGCAGCGGCGACTTCATCGGCACCTTCCGGCTGGGGCGGCGGTTGGGGCGCGGCTCGTCGAGCGACGTGTTCGTGGCCGAGAACGAGGTGACGCAGGCGATCGCGGCGGTGAAGGTGCTGCGGCCCGAGATGCACGACGACGTCGAGATGGTGCGCCGCTTCGAGAGCGAGGCCCGCACCACCAACCTGGTGCGCCACGAGCACATCGTCGAGATCCTCGACATCGGCATTCACGCCGGTTGGCAGCACTACATTCTGCTCGAGTATCTCGAGGGCGTGACGCTGGCGAAGCTGCTCGAGCAGCCGGTCGAGCCCAAGCTCGCCACCCGGCTGGTGCTGCAGCTGTGCGCGGGGCTCGGCGCGGCGCACGCCAAGGGCGTGGTGCACCGCGACCTCAAGCCCGCCAACATCTTCGTGGTGCAGCGCAACGGCCAGCCCCACGCCAAGCTGGTCGACTTCGGCATGGCGCACCGCCAGAAGCTGAGCGAGGGCGAGCACCGCACCCAGCTGGGCGCCGTGCTCGGCACCGCGCTGTACATGTCGCCCGAGCAGACGCTGGGCATGACCGTCGACGCGCGCGCCGACATCTACTCGCTGGGGGTGGTGATGTACGAGCTGGCCACCGGCAAGCTGCCCTTCGAAGGCATCGGCCCCATCGAGGTGATGCGCGCACACCTGAACCAGGCGCCCCAGCCGCCGCGGTCGCTGAACCCGAGCATCTCGACCGCCTACGAAGAGGTGATCTTGCGCTGCCTGGCGAAGGAGCCCGTCGATCGCTGGCCCTCGATGGCCGAGCTGGGCCGCGCGGTGGTCGCCTCGCTCGACGGGCACACCCAGCCCCGGGGCACTCCAGCGGTGCCGCGACCGGCGGCCACCCCGCGCATCACGCCTCCCCACCCCACCCGCTCGCCGAGTCTCCCCACCCAGGCCGCCGGCTCGAAGACGATGGCTGGGGTGGCTGGCGTGCGGCGGCAGGCGCGCATTCCCACCTCGTTCGGAGTGCAGGTGTTCGACGAGGCCGGCAACCCGCTCGGCGACGCGCTGGTCACCGACGTGTCGCTGGGGGGCGCGTTCGTGCGCAGCACGCTGATGCTGCCACTGTTCAGCCGGGTGACCCTGAAGGGCATGAGCTCGGCGGGCCCGGTCGAGGTGATCGCCGAGATCGTCCGCCTCGAGCTGGGTGACGACGGCCAGCGCGGCTTCGGCGTGCGCTTCGAGGCCCTGGCCCCCGAGCAGGTCAAGGTGCTCGAGGCCCTGCACCAGAACGCGCTCACCCCGCCAAAGGCCCGGGCGTACGACGTGCAGGGCGAGGCGGTGCTCGAGACCTTCGAGCCGCGCGCCGCGAAAGACCACTACACGCTGCTGGGCCTGCCCAGAGACTCGACCACCCGGCGCATTCGCGACGTGTGCGAGCGCCTCGCCGAAGAGATGTCGCCGCGGCGCTTCAACGACCTCAGCAACGAGCAGCTCGAGCGCTTCGCGGCGCTGCGCATGCGCCTCACCGAGGCCGAAGAAGTGCTGATCGACCCGGCGCAGCGGGCGCTCTACGACGCGATCAACGGCAACGTGCTCGGCGTGCTGCGCTGCATCACCGAGGGCCTCGACGTGAGCAAGCTCTCGGGCCTGCGCGCCAGGTTCTTGAAGGCGCAGCCCGATGCCGAGCTGCGCACCCGCGGCGCACTCGACGCCGCGGCCAGGGCCGAGCGCCTGGGAGACCTCGACGGCGCGATGAGCGCGCTCGCCGATGCGCTGTGCATCGACCCGCTCAACCTCGACCTGCACCTCAAGGCGGGCAAGCTGCGCCGCGCGCGCACGTAGCTCTCTAGACCTGCTGCTGCAGCGTGGCCAGCACGGTGCCGAACGCGTCGACGAACGCACGCCCCGTCTCGCGGCCTTCGGTGCCCGGCTGCAGGGCGTTGAGCAGCACCGAGAAGGCGAGCGGTGCGTCGCTCTCGAGCCCCACCACGCCCGAGAGGGCCACGATGCGCGAGAGCGTGCCGGTCTTCGCGCGCAGCGACTGCTCGGCCGGGGTCCCCAGCATGCGGGTGGCGAGGGTCGAGCGCTCGAGCCCGGGGCGCGCCAGCCCGTCGAGAATGGGCCGAAAGCGCGGGTTGGCCGCGTCGGCGCGCAAGATGGCGAGCACGTCGCTGGAAGAGAGGCGGTTGGCGTTGCCGATGCCCGAGGCGTTGTCGAAGCGAAACGTCTCGAGGCCGAGCTCCTGGTGAAGAAACCGGCCCAGCTCTGCCGTGGCGCCGTCGATGGTGATGCTCTCGCCGCCCCGCTGCTTGAGGCCCGCGGCCAGCGCGTACATCTCGTGATCGAAGGCGTTCGACTCGGCGATGCTGGTGCGCATCAGCTCGGCGAGCGGCGCCGAGGTCGAGGTGAACACCGTGCGCCCCTCGGGGCTGGCCCTGCCTTGAGACACCGGGCCGTCGACCGAGATGCCCGCCGAGCGCAGCGCCGAGACCAGCTTGTCCGAGAAGCCGGCCACCGGGTCGGGAGACTTCATCTTCAGTGGCTTGCCCCGGGTGTAGCTCTGCGCGATGTCGCCGACCACCTCGATGATCGCCTGCCCGTCGCGGTCGCGAATCAGCTCGCCGCGCTGGTCGAGCTCGTCGACGCCGAGGTGAAACTCGCGGTTCGGCGCCGAGGTGCGCGTCGAGTTGCGAATCTCGAACGCGCCCTGGTCGACCTCGATGCGCGCTTTGCGGCCCGCAGCGTCGGCCGGCGTGACGTTCAGGTACACCAGGTTCTTGTCGACGCTGAGCGCCTCGGGGCTGGCGAGAAACTCCCAGTCGGCGTCGCCGGCCTCGGCGAAGTGATCGGGGCGACGGGTGCCCTCGAGCCTGCCGTTGTCGAGGGTGATGCCGCTCACCTCGGTCACCCCCGCCGCCTTCAGGGCCCGGGCCGCCTCTTCGAGCCGCGCGGTGGTCAACGACGGGTCGAAGCTGCCGATCACCGAGAGCCGGCCCTCGGGGTCGAGGGTGAAGGGCGTCTCGAAGCGGTGGTCGGCGCCCAGCACCGCCATCGCGAAGGTGGCGGTCGCCAGCTTCGAGTTCGACGCCGGGTTCACGTCGTCTTGCGCGCCGGCCGAGACGATCGGCGCTCCACCGCGCAGGTCGCCCACGCACAGTGAGAGCCGGGCCCCGGCCACGCTGGCGTCGGCCGCGAGCACCTCGACCGCCTTCTTCACCGCCGCATCACCGCGCAGGCCCTTCGCCGCCTCGAGCGCGCGGTTCGCCAGCGCCTGCGCCCGCGGGGACCACGGGGCGCGTGGCCTGGGGTCGACGGCCGCACCCGGCGAGAAGGCCGTGCCCGCCTCGACCGCCGGCGGCGCAACCCTTCGAGCGGCCAGCTCGGCCGCCAGCCCGCGCTTCACCTCGACGGTGGTGGCGTTGAGGCGTGCAGCGCCGACGGGTCTGGCCTTCATCGCGCTCATTGCCAGTCGAGCACCGAGCCGGTGGGCCTGAGCGACTCGGCCAGCCCGGCCAGCTCGTGGCGATCGGGCACCGCGTAGGTGTAGCCGCGAAAGTTCGACGTGCCGTCGTGCCACCAGAAGTCGCCGCGCGAGGTGCAGTGAAAGAGCCCCTCGAGCATGCCTGCCTCGCCGCCCAGCACCGGAATGTCGAACTCGGCCACCGGCCGGCCCGACTCGTCGATGGTGACCTTCGCCACGACCTCTTGGGTATTTTGCCAGCCGTCGGTGGTGAAGCGAAAGGCGAGCGCGTCGAGCTGGTCGCGGTGCAAGAACGGCGGCTGGGCCTCTGACTCGACCCGCAGGGTCGGCAGGGCATAGCCATCGTCGTCATTGCCCTCGAGCGGGATGCCCAGGTGCAGCCGCCGCTTGCCGTCGTCCCACGCGCGCACCGCGTAGTCGATGCCGTCGATGGTGCGCCCCTCGAGCTCGTAGACGCCCTCGGAGAGCTGGCGCGAGCGGCCCGACGCCAGCAGGCCCTCGATCGAGCGCACCGACGCCGCCACCGTCTTGTCGACCGCCTCGCGAATGGTCGCCGCGTACGCCGGCGAATCGACCTGCGTCGTGCGGGAGCTGCGGCGGAACTCATCGATCGCGGCGTTGAGCGTGTCGCGCAGCACCGCGCGCTGCAGCCGGTCGATGGGGCGATTCTCGAACGCGGCGCGCGCCGCCACCGAGCGCTGCATCGCCTGCTCACCGTCGTAGAACGGCCCGCTGTGGGCGATGGCCGCGGCCATCACCTGCGGGTACAGCTCGGCCAGCGTCTGCAGCAGCCCCTCGAGCTGCTCCGGCTCTTCACCCTGAACCAGCAGCCCCTCGCGCACCGCCGTGGCGAAGTCGAGCTCGGGGTTCGCGAGCAGCTGCTCGGGCAGCACCGCGAGCAGGTGAAAGATGTCGACGGTGCTGGCGTCGGGCGCGGGCGCCTTGTCGATGTTCACCTTCGTCGCGGCAGACAGGCCGGCCAACTTGTTCAGGCACAGCCGGTAGCGGCGGCAGAGCGCCGGCTCGGCGGCGATCAGCGCCTGTGACAGCTCGGGCTTGAAGCCGGTGGCATCGAGCAGCTCGACGGTGAGATGCGCCTCATAGCGCTGCGCATCTCGCTGGTGAAGTTGATGGGGGTGGCGCTGCGCGCACCGGGGCCGCCCCCGCTGGCGAGCTGCGCCTGCAGCTCGAGGTAGACGTACTCGAGCTCGCGGGCCCGCTTGGTGTGCTCGGTGCCGAAGGCGTCGCCGTGGTCGATGACCTTCGCCGGCTCGGTGCGCGAGACCGAGGTGGTGGTGCCGTGATCGAGCAGGCCGCCGTCCCACTCGAGGTTCGAGGTCGAGACCGCGCCGTGAAGAATGCGGTTGCGAAACTGCTGCGCGGTGAGCAGCGCCTGGCGGTCGACGGCGTTGCGCATCGTGGCGGCGTAGTCGGGCCGGCCGTTCTGCTCGACCAGGATTCCGGCCGCACGCGCCTGCTCGAGAAACAGCGGCGCGGTGAAGTCCGCACCCTTGAACCAGTAGGGCTCATCTTTTTCGAGCACGTGCGCGGGGCGGTACTGGTTTCCGACGCGCGCGATCAGCCCGCGCGGCTCGCGCGTGCCGTCAGCCCACTCGGTGTCGTCGCCCGTGTCGATCACCGCGAGAATGCGCGTGCCCTTGTTGGTGAAGAGGTTGTCGGCCTCGAGGCCCCAGATCGCCTCGAGCAGCCCCTCTCGCGCCGGCGCGCCACCGTGGCTGTGGGTGTAGTCGTCGGGGTCGGGCGGCCCGGCCAGCGGCGTGCGGCCGACGCCCTTGATGTTCACGTTCAGCACCGGCAGAAACGCCGCGCGACCGGCGCCCAACGAGTCGCCCTGCCCCGTACCGGCGTAGCGCTCGGACCCGCCTTCGATCACCTTGCGATCGCCCGGCTGCTCGCCTTCGCCGAGCACGCGGAAAGAGAGCGCCTCGATCAGCTCGTGGTGCAGCTCGGGCGTCAGGCGGTTGTCAGGCGGCACGGAAAAGCCCAGCTCGCGCGCCAGCTCGAAGTCGACCCACATCACCGCGCCGGGCACCTGCACCAGCTTCACCGGCTCCATGCGCGCGCCCAACAGCTCCATCGCGCGCGAAGCCGGGCGGGCCTTGCCGGCGTGGTGCACCATCGTCTCGGAGAGGCCGAGCTGGCGCAAGCGCGCCTCGCGGGCGCTGACCGGCTCGAGCGCCGGCAAGACCACCGGAGCAGGCGATCGGGCCGCGCGCTGCCGGGAAGAGGCGTTGCTGCTCCTGCTCCTGCTCTGCTGCAGCGGCACCGCCCGCGCCGCGCTGCTCTTTCGGGTCCGGGTCATGGCGCGAACCCGTTCATCGCCGGGTTCCACGCGGCGCCGGCCGCGACCGCGCCGAAGAGCTTCTGCAGCTTGCGCTGGCCCTCGGGGGTGAGCGCGGTCTTCGCACCGCAGGCCTTGCACACCAGCTGGGCCTCGAGCGGAGACACCCGGCTCAAGGCGGCGGCGCGCACCACGTCTTGGCCACACACCGAGCACTGCCAGTCTTCGGAGAGCTCGATGAGGTGCAGCCGCACGTCGACCAGCGCCTGCCGGTGCGACTCGAGCGAGGAGATCAGCCGGCGGGCGTTGGCCTGCGCGCCCGGGTCGCCGGCGAGCGTCTCGGCCTGAGCGGCGATGGCGTCGGCCACCAGGTCGAAGCACTGCGCTTTGAGCTTCGCCACGTCGACGTTCGGCCGCGCCGCGGCCTGATTGATCAGCTCGAGCTGACCCGCCAACACCTCGAAAAGCCTCGCCCACGACTTCGAATCGTCACTCACCTTGAACGCTCAGGCTTAGGGCAAAGACGTCACCTTGTCCAAAGACTCAAGGAGTACGCGCCCCAAAGAGAAACTTCATCGCGCCAGGGAAGCGCTGCGCCCACCACGACTCGTTGTGCTCGGCGCCCTGCTGCACGACCTTGCGAATGTCGACGCCCTCGACGTACCCCACGCTCAGGTACTTCGCGTACAGCGAGTCGAGCGAGTTGTCGTCGACGGTGCCGGTGTCGACATACACCCGCGCGCGGTTGGTGCCCGAGATGTTCCCGATGGTCGAGAGCAGAATGCCGAACACCGTGGTCGACATGTCTCCGGTGATGCTGAAGACGTCTGGGCGGGTGGCCGCGATGTACGCCGAGATGTGGCCGCCCATCGACGAGCCCATGATGCCGGTGGTGGCGCGCCCGGGCAGGGTGCGCAGCATCGAGTCGACCTGCGGCTTGAGCTCGTCGATGAGCAGCGACCGGTAGGCGTCGCCGCCGGCGCTCGACGAAGAGCCGGCGGTGTACTCGAAGATGCGATCTGCGGTGCTCTCGACTCCGATGACGATCACCTCGCGAATCGAGCCGTCTTGTGCCGCCGCGTTGAGCGCCTGGTCGACCTTCCACCCTCCGAACGGGGCGTTGGTATCCATCAGGTTCTGCCCGTCGTGCATGTAGAGCACCGGAAAACGCGCGGTGGTGTTCTCGTCGTAGCTCGCCGGCAGGTAGGCCCACACGCCCCGGTCTCGCGTCAGGTGCGTCGAGTGAAACGCGTTGATGAGCTTGGTGACGCGGCCGTTGTAGTTCACGAAGCGCGGGTAGATGTCGACGGTCTGGCCCCGGTTCACCTTGTAATTGGGGCCGATCGACCACGCCGCATCGAGCATCGGCTTGAACTCGAAGCTGGCGGCGGTGACGTTCACCGAGGCGCTCCAGGTGTCGTTGGGCAGCTTCGTCATGGTGGCGTTGCTGAACCACGAGAGGGGTGCGTCGCTGCCGCGCAGCCACACCGTCTGCGAAGGAGTCGACGGGTAGTGCACGTAGATGGTGGTGAGCGTCGCGGTGCCACCGGCGGCGCCGCCCGCTGCACCGCCCGCGGTGGCTCCGCCCGCCGAGCCACCCGCCCGACCGCCGGCGCTGCCGCCCGCCGTCGCGCCACCCGCAGAGCCGCCAGCGACTCCACCGGCCGTGCCGCCCGCGGTGGCTGAGCCACCGGCGAAGCCGGTGCCACCCGCGAAGCCGGTACCAACCGCGGTGGAGCCGCCCGCGAAGCCTGACCCACCACCGTTGCCACCCTGCCCGCCTCCGTCGCCGGGCATCGGGTCGGGAGCACCACACGCGACGAGCAGCACCAGCAACAGCGAACGAGACATGCCCCGCGCGTAGCACCGCCCAGGCGCCGCGCGCAAAAGCCGGAACATCATGCTGCCGCGCGGGTGACAGTGCTCTTCGGCACGATTGGCCAGTCGCCCAACCTGCTGATACGTAACCAGAACGATGCCGATCCGAGGCAAGGTGTACATCGTGCCGAACGCCCACGAGGGCGGGTGGAGACTGATCGCCAAGAACAACGGCAATCAGGCCTTCAGCGTCACGCAGAACATTCTGCCTGCGAACAACCCCGGCCTCGATCAGCACGACGACCACGGGCGCTACGGTCACGGCCTGTTGGTGAACCCCGACGGAGTCAGCACCCAGCTGTTCCGCAAGGGGAGCCCGTACCACAACTACCGAATCGAAGAGGGCTGTCACATTCGGGTGGGCCTGCGGAACCTGGCCTACCAGACCGTGCCGCTGCCCCCGCTCGACGGCCCGCCGGTCGAAATCGATCTCCAAGACTTCATCTGGTACGGCGGCAACCCCGACACCTCGGTCGCCGACCGCACCGACTGGAAGGGCTCTGAAGAGCACCGCTCGAACGTCGCCAACGGCGACGCGCTGCTGACCGAGGTCGAGAACCTGATGATCGCCGCCACCCACGGCGTGAAGTGCGTGGGCGAAGCCAGGGTCAAGGCCGTCGAGGGCCCTGGCAAGCAGCTCTCGCACTGGGAGGTCTGGTTCGAGAACCAGGACCAGCAACCCTTCATCGGCACCGTCTCGTTCGCCGAGGGCAACAAGAACGACGGCCTGGGCCTCGAGTCGATGGCCTGCCCCGGCAAGGGCCAGGCGGCCATGCAGCGCATCGAGGCGCTGGGCAACTACGGTGAAGAGGCCAGGCCTGGGGCGGTGCTGCGGCTGGGGGTGCGCGGCTACGCGTGGAAAGAGATCGAGCTGCCGGCCTCGGGCGAGGTGAAGATCCCCATCAAGGAGTTCAAGATCGACGCCGACTCGTTTTCCGACGAGTACTTCGATCTCGAGAAGGTGACCGAGAAGCGCAACGAGAAGCGCGACGCGGTGCAGTTCTTCGACAAGGGCAAGCCGCTCAACGCGGCGCTCGAGCCCAAGACCTACCGCGGCGCCGAAGCGGTCGCTCGCTCTACCTACAACCCTCCCAACGCCGCGGTCTGGGCGGTGAACGACTCGCCCGAGACGCCTGGCGGCGGCTGGGTGGTCGAGCTCGAGAACACCCTGCCCCAGAGCGACGAGCGCGGCCTGCTCGGCGTGGTCGCGACGGTCAAGCTGGGCGACTCGGGGTGGGACCCCGCCGTGCTGCCTCCCAAGCGCTTCGACTTTCCCCAGCAGGCCAAGCGCTGGTTCATTCCCGCCGGCGCCGAGGTGAACGGCACCAAGGCCGCCACCGGCGTGCCGCTCACCATCGGCGCCCGCGGCCTCGGCTGGTCGGGCACCTTCAAGCTCCCCGCCAAGGGCAAGCGCGTCGAGTCGACCCAAGACGACCAGTTCTGGGGCTTTCGCGAAGACCAGTACCACCGCCCGAAGCTCGCCCCCGAGTTCACCAACCTCTGCCGCAAGTAGGCCCTCGACCGATGGCACGAACCGTCAACCGCGGTACTCCCGGCGCAACGACGACTCCGGTCAAGGCGACTCGCGCGCAGGTCGCCCGCCCCGGGGCCGCGAAGGCCGCGGCGCAGGTCGACGCGGCGGTCGAGCCCACGCCCGGTGACGTCTACCTTCAGGGCGGCGTCATCGAGGTTCACCCCGATGCCCACCCCAGCGAGGGCAAGCGCCTCGACGCGGGCAAGCAGACCCTCGAGCTCTTGCGCGGTGAGCGCGGCGGCCTCACCTTCGGGTGGCGGGTCGCCGGCGACCTCGACGCGGCCAGCTCGCTGCGCAACTACTACCCGTCGCTGCAGCTCGCCAAGGCGGTGGCCGAGCAGGTGCCGCAGGCCTTCGCCGGCGTCGAGCGCTTCGTGCAAGGCGTATCGGTGCCGGCCGAGCTCACCCGGGTGCGCGACAGCGCGGTGCTGGGAGCAGGCGCCAGCGTGGCCGGCGAGGCGGCCGGCGAGCTGGGTCACCGCGACCTGGCTCCCGAGCGCGTCACCGCCAGCTACTGGGCCGCGAACCCCCACGCGCTCGAGCTGTCGGACGCCAGCGTCGAGCGCCTCGACTTCGGCGCCCACTGGTCGAAGGAGCTGAGCGACAACGCCGGGCTCACGGGCGACTTCATGATCGCCGTGGCCCGCCTCTACGCGCGCGCCAAAGAGCTCGGCCACGGGGGTGTCGGGGTCACCGACTGGCGCGCCGTGGCCGACTCGATGCCCGACACCGCCACCGGGCGCGACGTGATGCTGCGGCTGGCGCGTGCCTTCGAAGTAAAGCCCGCCGAGCTGATGTTTCACGGCCTGCCGCTCTCGCAGAGCCGGTCGGGGCGCAGCGGCGCGAAGCTCGAGCCCGAGGCCGAGATCGGCAAGTTGAACCGCCTCGGCGACAACGGCGGCCACGGCATCTGGAGCAGCCTCACCGAAGGCGACCGGGCCGGCCTGCAGCTCGACGACTCCTCGGTGCGGGCGTACTACCAGACCTGGGGATACTCGACCGGCGTCGAGGACCTCGAGAACGCCGACGACGGCGTGGCCCTCGACGCGCTGCGGCTGGTCACCCGCGGCGCCGAGCTCGACCTGGGGCTGCAGATCGAGCTGGTCGACTTGCAGACCTTCGTCGACAACCACGGGCTCACCCGAGACGACCCCGCCGCGGTCGCCCTGGTGGGCCGGGCGCTGCGCGCGTTCGACATCTCTCCCGCCGAGCTCGAGCTCGGCGGGTCGCCGCTCGAGGCCGCGGCAGTGCCCGCGCCCGATCGCCAGGGTCAGCGCCTGGGCGACGTGCACACCTTCGCGCGCGACGGCGGCTACCAGAACTTCTGGAACGCGCTGAACCGCAGCGACCCCAGCGCACACCAGGTCGACGACGAGACCCTCACCCGCATGTGGACGCAGTGGGGGCTCGGCAATGATCTCTCAGGGTGGATCCACATCGGGTCTCCCGAATTCAAGATCGGCACCTTGAACCTGTTTGCCCGCTCGAAAGAGCTGGGCCTGAACGTCACCTGCCGCGACCTCCAGGGTGCGCTGAATCAGCTGCCCGAGACACCTCGAGCGGCGGTCGCCGCGCGGCGCCTCGCCGAAGCCATGGGTTGGGACCTGGGCGACCTCTACCTGGGCGATACGCCGCTCTCCGAGCTCTCTGCCGGCGCGCTGCGCCCCGCGCCGACTCTGCCCCCGCTCACCCAGCGCCCGGTGGGGCGCGGCAAGCTCAGCCGCAACGAGCTGGCCGCCAAGGTGCAACGAGGCGACCCCTCGGCGTTCGCGATCGACGACTCGGGTCTGGCCCACCTGACCTACAACTGGGGCAACGGCGCTGCCGCAGCGCTCGGCCCGGTCAGTGCCGACGAGAAGTGGCACCAGGGTCTGCTCAAGGTGCTCGCCCGCTCGGTCGACCGGGGCGTCGACCTCATCTCCGGCAATCTCGACGGGTACACCCGCTCGATTCCTCCCGCGCTGCTCGCCGACCCCGAGTTCTGCGGCCGCCTGAGCGGGTTGGTGCGCCGCTCCCGCTTCTCGGCGTTCGAGCTCTACGCCGCTGACGGCGCCTCGCTGATGCAGCACCCCACCTTCGTGCGGGCCGCCGAGGCGCGACTGCGCGTCGAGCAGGGCGCCGAGGCGCGGGTGCCCGCCCGCCGCGACCGCGACGCCTCGCTGCCGGGAGAGCTGGGCCGGGACGCTGCCGAAGACCTCGCCGACTATTGGGACAACCGCGACCCCCGCATCTTCGAAGTGCGCGACCGCGCGCTGCGAAACGAGGGCGGCGACTTCAGCGACGTCGAGTCGATGCTCGAAGACTTCGGCGACGTGCGCGTCTTCGCCTTCTTCGCCCGGGCCATCGAGCTGATGCCCGGGTGCCAGGCCCAGGAAGAGGCCCGCTGGTTCCTCTCGCAGGGCCCGCTGACCGACCTGGCCGCCAGCGACGAGGCGGTGCCGCACCTTCAGCGCCTGGCCGTCGCAGCGGGCGTCTCGCTCTCCGACGTGAAGGTGAAGACCCAAACGGGCGTGGTCACCCTCGCCGCCCGCATCGCCGAGCGGCGCGTCGACCTCGAGGCCGCGCTCGCATCCCGCACCGCCATCGCCGAAGACCTCGAGCTGCTCGACCCGGCCGCTGAGGCGCACGACGTCGAGCGCCTGTACGCCGCGCTGCGGCTGTTGTTCGAAGGCGAGCCCACCCACGAGCTCCACGAGCTGGTCGGCCCGCTGGTGCAGGCGCGCACCGAAGGCCGCCTCGAGCCGGTCGACCTGCAGGCCTTCCCCGAGAACCAGCGCGCCGCCCAGCTCGAGGCCGCGCTGGCGGGCTGGCCGCACCTGGGCGCCGCGGCGGTGCTCACCGGGCTGACCATGAAGGTGGCGGCCGGTGAGGTGGCCCCGCGCCTCGAGGCCTTCGGTTACACCCGCGAACAGGCCACCACCTGGGCCGGGTACGCCGAGAAGCTCTCGAGCTTGAACGGGCCCGAGCTGGGGTTCGCGTGCGCCGATCTGGTACCCACCGCCGAGCGTCGCGAGCCCGACTTCGGCACCCTGGGGCTTCGCCTCGAGCTCCTCGAGGGCGGGCTCACCCGCGCGCGACTCAACCAGGCGCGCGGCCGCCTCGACGAGCCGAGCTTCGTGAGCGCCCTGCTGGGGCGCATCGCGCTGGGTGGCCGAGACGTGACGGTAGAGCGCTCGGCGGCGCTGCTCAAAGAGCTGGTCGGCAAGCGCGAGCTCGACCCCCAGGTGCTGCGCGCCCTGGCGTCTCCCGCGGCGCTGGCCGAGCTCGACGCCGACACCACCGCGCAGTTGAACCGCGCGGTCGCCGACGTGCTGCACGCTGCGCCCGCAGCGCGGCCCGCCGCCGAGGCCGCCCTGCTCGAGCGCATTCGCGCCGGCAGCGAGCTGAGCAGCCCCGAGACGCTCGCCGAGCTGGCCTTGGGTCAGCTGTACCAGGCGGACCTGCAGAAGGTCGCTCCGCTGGGCGAGGTCGAGCTCGAGGCGGCGGCCGGCGGCGAGCCGCTGCGGCGCGACGCGCCCGAGGCCCAGGTGGCCGACGGCGAGCTGCATGCGCAGCGGCTGGCGGTCGCCCGCGCGCCGCTCCCCGACGAGGCGGGCGCCGACGACAACCTCAAGCGGCTGGGCACCGCGCTCAAAGATCGCCGCCCGGTGCTGCTCGAAGGGCCGGCCGCGGCCAACCCCGAAGCCCTGGTGCGGCACCACGCCGCGTCGACCAAGGCCCCCTACCTCGAGCTCGACCTCTCGCGCATCGCCCGGCCGAGGCAGCTGCTGGTTCCTCCCGGCTCGCGGCTGCTCCAGGTCGCCGCCCGCGAGGGTGCCCTGCTCCACCTCACCCACGCCGAGGCGGCCGCACCCGAGGTGCTCGACGCGGTGGCGAACCTGCTCGACGCGAAGCGCCGCCTCACCCTGCCGGGCCGCGAGCCCCACGAGACCTCTCCCGACTTCCGCCTGGTGGTGTCGTCGACCGCGCGCGGCCCCTCTCCCGCGGGGCACCTGGCAGGGCTGCGCAGCGTGCGCGCCCGGTCGGGCTCGAACAAAGAGCTGGTGCAGCGGCTCGAGAAGCTCAAGCTCAAGCTCGAGCCCAAGACGCTGCAGAACCTCGCCCGGCTCCACGCCGCCGTCACCGACGAGGTCGCGGTGGGCCAGCTCGACGCCGAGGGCTGGGCCCCGCGCGCCCTCGACGCCGAGCGGGTGGCGCGCCGCGTCGCCGCTGCGGTGAAGGCCAAGAGCGCGCTCAGCGAAGCCGAGCTGCTGCGCCGCGAGGTCGGCGAGCTCTACGCCGGCCGGCTGGCCGACGGGGCGCGGGCCCACTTCGACGCCCTCGCCGACCCGCTGCTGGGCGCGCTGCCGGCCGAACCTGCGCCGCGCCGCGCCGAGGGCTCGAAGGCCCTCACCGTCGGTGACCTGAGCTTCGGGCCGACGAACGCGTTGAGCCGCCTGGTCTCGACGCCCCGGCTCGACGCCGCCCTCTACCGCGCCGCCAAGGCGCTCAGCCTGGGTGAGCCGCTGGCGCTGGTCGGCCCCCCCTCGAGCGGCAAGAGCTCGATCGCCGCCGAGTGCGCGCGGCTGTCGGGCCTTCAGAGCCACCCGGTCGCGCTCGACGCCGAGGGCGGCCTCCAGGCGCTAAGTGACGCTCCCGCCAAGGCCCTGATTACCGTCTCAGGCGTCGAGCTCGCCTCGCCCGAGGCGCGCGCGGCGCTCGCCGACGCGAGCCAGCGGCTCGGCGGCCGCCTGGTCGTCGAGGCGCGCTCGGCCGACGCGCTGGGGGCGCTGCCTTTGACCGCGGTCGCGGTGCCCCCGTTCGAGGGCAGCGGCGACGCGGTGCCGCTCGCGGTCGGCCTGGGCAAGCGGTGGAAGGTGCCCGAGCCGGTCGCCGAGACCCTGGGTCGCCTCTTCGACGAGCTCAGCGCCAGAGAGGGCTCGCAGCTCGGGTTCCAGCAGCTGGCCGGCGCCGTGCAATTGGTGGCCGAGCTCCAAGGTGAGGCCGGCCTGGGGGCGGCGTACCTCGAGGCGGTGAAGCGCTCTTTCGCCGGCTCCGGCGACTCGGACGCGGTGCGGAAGAGGGCGATCGAGCTGGCAGAGTGAAGGCTCTGAAGCTGCGGCTGCCGGCGAAGACTTCACTCCGCCCGCTCGACAGCTTGAGTCGCACCACCCTGCCCGCGCTGATCTGCGGCCCCGGCGCCTTCGCGCGGGCGGTGCGGGTGAAGCTCGAGGCCGCGCTGGGTCGCCTCACGGTGCTCGACGCCCGGGTGCTGCCCTCGACCGCGCCGCTCACCGCCTGGTCGGGGGCCGAGGGCCACCTGCTGGTGCTCCTGCCGGTGAAGCCGAGCCCGCAGTTCTTGCGTGCGCTCGGCCTCGCCGCCGCGAAGTGCCGCGAAGGTGGCCGGCAGGCGGGCAAGCTGATCGGCGCCACCCTGCTGCCCGAGCCGCCGGCCGAGCTCCGGCAGATCTTCCCGCTGCGCTTCGAGCCGGCCGACCTCTAGATAGGCGAACCGCTAATCCTGCCTACTGCGGCAGCCGCGACCTACCTGCTGCGGGCGGCCTCGTTCTCTGCGCTGCTCGACGGGCCACCAGCACGCGTTGCGCTGCTCGTTCCTCGGGCGCCCGCCTCGGTGCCGGCCGACGGCTGCCTCGCTACGGCACGATTAGCGGTTCGCCTATCTAGAGCGTCAGCTGCCCGTCGGTCGGTCTTCTTCGACCACCTGCTCGACCTGCTTCTTCTCGTAGATGATCTCCATGAACGGCTTCTTGAGGCTGTGCTCGATCAGCCACGCGCGGCTGTAGGTGAAGCCCTTCGGCTTCACCAGCTCGGAGTTCGGCCAGTACCCGCAGCTGTGGCTCTGCACCTGGCCGCAGAACGGGCAGTGGTACTCGAACTTGAGCACGCCCTTCTTTTCCATCACCTCGATCAGCTTGCGCACCTTCACCCGCACCCGCTCGGCGGTGGCCTTGGCCACCTCGGGGGTGGTGCCGGTCGCGGCGGCGATCGCCTTGTTGTAGTCGCTGTTCGCGTCGGCCTCTTGCCGGGCGAACTCTTCGGGGTCGGTGTTCGCGAGGTCGGCGAACTGCGCGTTGATGGCGTCGAGGGTGGCGACGAAGCTGTGCTCCTGCGAGGTGAGCTCGAGCGGGTCGGCGCTGGCCTGGTCGGCCTGCTTCGCGGTCTGGGTCTGGGTGGCGAAGGCGAACGCCTGGGCGTTGGCGTCCTGGGTGCGGCGGGTGTTGGGCCGCGAGGCCACCGCCTTCACCATCATGTCGAAGGCTTCGTCGAGCATCGCCGCGTCGATCTTCGACCAGTCGAACGACCCGGCCTTGCCCGCCTTCGTCGCCTTCTGGAAGGCGCGCGACTGCACCTCGGCCAGGCTGGTGTCGAGCGCCTCGATGTCGCGGCCGCTGGCGAACTCCTGCAGCGCGGTGAGCTTCTCCATGCGCGCGCCGACGCCCTTCTTGAGCTGGGCGCTGAGCGTGAAGCCGCGCGCGTCCGAGAGCTTCAAGAACAGCTTCGCGGCGTTCTCGGCCGACATCTTCTCGGTGGAGACGCGCTTGCGGAACCGGCTGGGCACGCCCGAGTCGAAGCCCAGGAACTCGTCGACGTTGTAGTCGTAGTCGGCGACCACCACCACGAACTTGCCCTTGTGGTTCACCATCTGGGTGAGCAGCTCTTTCACCGACTGCTTGGAGAACTCGTGCGCGGTCACCATGCTCTGAATCTCATCGATGAAGAGCGTCTTGCCGCGCGCCGCCTCGCAGGTCTCCTGGGTGGTGAGCGCCGACGAGCTGCCGAGGTACTCGCCTACCATCTTGCCCCCGGTGGTCTCGACCACCTCGTCGCTGGGCAGAATCTCCATCGCCGCGAACAGCCGGCCGATGAGCCGCGCGATGGTGGTCTTGCCCGACCCCGCAGGCCCGTCGAGCACGAACTCGGTGGGCACGTCTTTCAGCGGGTCCCACCCCTTCTGCTTGTTGCGCTCGACCACCCCGACCAGCCCCCACAGCATGCTCTTGATCTCGTCGTTGCCGACGATCTGCTCGTCGATCTGCTGCATCACCTCAGCGACGGTGAACTTGGGCGCCACCACCACGTCTTCGAGCCTCACCTCGGTCATCGCCTCGGCGGTGAGCGCGTCGACGTCGTCGACTTGAGAGAGCCGGTCTTGCTGCACCACCAGCACCTGCTCGATGGTCTTCACCACGTCGCGCGCGTTGCCGGGGTACGGGGTGGTGCGCTGCAGGCGATCGACGCGCTGGAGAAACGCGTCCATCACGGCGGGCTCGAGCACCATGCCGGTCTTGGCGAACTCGCGCTCGGCGATCAGCTGCAGCTCGGCGTGGCCGAAGTCTTCGAACGCGACCTCTTCGAGGCGCGAGGCCAGGCCCACGTCGGCGGCCTTCATCTCGCGCAGCTTGTCGGGGTAGCCGGCGAAGATGAAGATGGTGTCGGCCCACTCGGGGCTGGTCAGCATCGGCACCAGCAGGTCGATGATCGGCTTGCCCTTGGAGTTGTTCGAGGGGTCGAGCTGGTGGAACTCGTCGATGAAGACGACTCCGTCTTTGCCCTTCTTGATGTCGGCCAGCGCGCCGGCCACGCCCTTCTCCATCAGCTCGGTGGCTGACAGCTCGGCCACGGCATTCTTGCGAATCAGGCCCTTCTCGAGCGCGATCTGCCCCACCAGCCGCGCCACGGTGGTCTTGCCGGTGCCGGGGTTGCCGGGCCAGATCATGTTCAGCCGCCGCTGCTCGACGTCGGGCAGGCCCAGCTCGGCGCGACGCTTGCGCAGCGCCTGCGCGTTGATCAGCTGCTGCAGGCGCGACTTCACGTTGCCCATGCCCACCAGCTTCTGCAGCTCGCCCCAGGCGTCGGGGCGGGCGGCCACCTTGGCGTCGTTGACGTCTTTGGCCAGCACGTAGCCGACGGTGTTGGGCTGCGCTTCGACCTCGGCCGCGAACGGCGTCTTCCGGTCGAACTGGGTCTGCTTGATGCTGCTCCACAGCGCCATCGCCGAGGCGTAGTCGCCGCCCTTGCTGCGCGCGACCAGTGCGGCCTTGGCCTCGTCGCTCAGGCTGTAGCCGTCGTTGGTGACCTCGCGCTGCACCAGCTCTGCGATCTGCGCCTCGGTGAGCGGCGCGATGGAGATCTGCCGGCGCATGGTGGTGGGCATGTACTTCGCGAACGCCTTGCGGTCGTCGCGCTCGCCCGCCAGCACCAGGTGAACCAGCCCGTTCTGGCGCTCGGCGAACGCCTCGTACGCCTTCATGAACGGCGAGCCGGGGCCCGCTGCCGACGGGTCGCTCACGAACAACACCGCGCCCTTGCCACCGGCGAGATCGTTGAAGAGCTCGTCTGGCTTGCTCAGCATGTCGGGGGTGACCTCGACGAAGCCGTCGTCCGAGCCGAAGGGCGCGAGGTGGGGAGCGCGCAGCGACACGAGCTCAGAGCCCAGCTGCTTGGCCAGCGCGCGGGCCGCGGCGAGCTCACCGTCGAGCTCGAAGATCACCGGCTCGGTGGGCAGGCCCTGCTCGGCGCGAGGCCGGTTGAGCCGCTCGACGTCGGCGAGCGCCTTGCTGGCGTCGGGGTCGGCGGTGACCGGAGCGACCGCGATCATCGAGCGGTTGAGCCTCGCCACCGCAGCGCCGTCGACCAGCGGCGTGGGCAGCTTCAGCTTCGAGAACGCGGCGTACGTCTGCGGGAACTTGCGCGAGAAGGTGTCGGGCTCGAGCGCGAAGTGCGCGAAGGCCTCGGCCATGAACTCAGGCTGGGTGTGGAAGTACGAGCGGGAAAAGTTGCCGTGCTCGGCGGCGAAGGCGTCAGCGAACGGCTTCTCGACGTTCAGCGGGTCATCGCCCTTGGCGTAGAGCACCATGTCGACCGCGTGGCCGATCTCGTGCACCAGCACGTTGGTCTCCAGCACCAGCTTGCCGTCGCGCATCAGGCTGCGCACGGTGATCGCGCGCTCTCCGGCCTTGATGCTGTGCATGCCGTCGGCAGCGTCTGCGACGAAGGAGCCGCCGCCCATCTTTCGGCCCGCCAGGTTGGCGTCGTAGGCGAGGTTGTCGCGCGCCACGGTGATGGTGTACCCGTCGTTGACGAGGTTCTGCAGCAGGTCTTCGTTGAGGCAGGCGAGCGAGGCCTTGAGCAGGGCGAGATCTTCGTCGCCGCCCACCCTGCCCAGCCGCGCGAGCTGGGAGATCAGCGCCTCCTGGGTGGGGGTGAGCTTCAGCTCGGGGCTGGCGGGCGGGGTGAATGTCTCGGAGAACGCGAGATCGGGCTCGGCCCGTGCCGCCCTGGCCAGCAGTCGCGCCGGCTCGAACCCAGCTCGGCTCACCTTCTCGAAGTCGACGTCGACCTTGGCGAAGTCTCTCTTCAGCCGGGTGATGGTTCGCTTGTGGGCCTTCTCGGCCTCGTCGTTCAGTACCTTGGTGAGGGTGTCAGCGAACGGCTCGGCGCCGGGGTTCGCGGCCCACCGCTCGTTGGCGGTCTTCAGCGCGCTCTCGAACCATTGATCGGCCAGCGCGGTCGCCCTGGCGCGCACCGGCTTCTCGAGCGCGGCCTCGGGGCCGGGCTCTACGGGCTCGGCAGCTGCGGCGGCCACCGCGGTGGCGAGCGCGGCGTCGAGATCCTCTCCATTGGCGAGCGCCTCGGTCACGCGCTCGAGCTCTTCACCGGTGAGCGTGGCCGGGTTGCCGTCAGCGGGGTACTGGTCGACCAGGTCCCACAGGCGAACCTCGACCTCTTTGCCCTCGTACTCCTGGGTGAAGGTCTGGCCGGCGTGCAGGGTCTCGGTGGCGACCTCGTCGCCGTTCTTGCGCCACACCAGCCGGGCAGCGTCGTGGGCCGAGACCTTGCGTACGATGACCCGCTCCTGCGACACGACCTCGCGGTCGCGGACCTTCTGGTCCAGCACCACCTTCATCGCGTCGCCGGGCTGATCGGCGTCTTGATAGGGGACCTTCAGCGTCTGGCTGGTCGACTTGGGCTTGGAGCGCGGGTCGTTGCGGTCGCGAACGGTCGTGACGACGAACAGCCCGCCACCAGGGTTCCCAACTTTTCCGGCCATCGTCGTGCTCCTAGAGGTGTTCGGGCGAAGGTGTGAGACCCCTCGAAACTGCAACCATTTGGGGTCGTGAAGCGGATTCCGTCATGCGCGAGGTGAGGGAGTTCTCCCTGTATCTTCGACAGACCTTTCGGCAGGTTGTCGTACATGTTTTTCACAAATGTTTCGATGGGTTACCCAGGCTCGAGGTTCTCGTTTCCTCAGGTCTCGAGAGCGACCCGTGGCGTGCTCACTCGCCGAACCCACCGCCCGCCGATCTTCGCGTCACGAGCCAGCTGGGTGAAGCGCTGGGGAGCGTCATCTCCCTCCCCACGCGTGTGCTCATGCGGGCTCGTGTCGCCGCGAAGCGGACAGACTTACCTCTCAGTCGAGACCGCGCTTGCCGGGCGACCAGTAGGCTTTGACCTTCTGTGGCTTGGTGACCGCGCGGTGTTTGAGCAGCTGGCGCAGCCGCTGAATCGTCTTCGCGCCTCCGGTCAGCGCGAGCGTCTCGCCCCAGCGCTCGAGAGCACCTGCAGCTTGTCGCCGGGGCGCGCGCGCTTCACCTCGCCACGCAGCTTCGCGCGGCGAAAGTGCGGCGAGAGCTCGACCACCCCGACGGTGGTCAGCCGCATCCCGAACAGCCCGACCACACCGCGAACGAGGTTCGTTGCGAACGTGCTCATGCGCTTCGCTGTTGAGCACAGCGGCGCCGTGATGAGGAGGTGCCTTCATCGAACTTCACATGAGGTGACGGCTGAAACTCGGAGTCCGAGGGAGCGTGCGCCGAAGGGCCGGGCCCTCGACCGGCTCATTCCTTCGCCGTGAAGTCCGGTTCCGGCGCTATTCCCAGGCCCCAGAAACGACGAAGCCCGACTCCGATTTCTCGGAGCCGGGCCTCTTCGACTGAGCGGGAAAAGGGATTTGAACCCTCGACCCCCGCCTTGGCAAGGCGATGCTCTACCGCTGAGCTATTCCCGCGAACAGCGCGGGCGTAACTACTCAGCTCACTTGCTCGCGTCAAGCGGTGTGATGCGGGGCCGAACCGAATCTCGCAACCCCCCGTGCGGCCTTACGGCTGAACCACGAAGTCTTTCACCACCGCCATGTGCTGCATGTTCTGGGCGGCGCTGTCGCCGGCGAGGGCGGGCGGAACATCGGTCAGCGGCATGTAGCTGCGGGTGTCGAAGACCAGCCCGGCGTCGAATGAGGCAGCACCGATGGTGACCGGCACCTGATTGGGCGAGAGGCAGCTCGACGCGAGCACGTGGTCGAACGGTTTGGCCCGAGCGGCGTTGGTGTTCGCGTTGCCGACCGCATCGGCGGGGTACGGGGGCCCGCTGCGTGCGCGGAGCTGCAGGGTTCGAAGCGCCGCTTCGTTGGTGGTCTCGGTGTTGAAGTCGCCGCCGACGAGCAGGAAGTCGCGGGTCGGCACGTTGGCGTCGAGCACCTGCAGCAGCGCGTGCGCCTCGAGATCGCGCTCGCTGCCGTTGGCGGTGAGCAGGTGCACCGAGACCACCCAGAGCTCCCTCGGCCCCGGCAGGTCGATCAGCGCCCAGGCGAAGGTGCGGTTCGAGACCCGGGGGTCGGGCCACTCGCCCGAGCCGACGATGGGCCAGCGACTGATGATGCCGTTGGGAATCTGGCCGGTGCCGCGGGCCCACCAGAAGGTCGGGTCGAGCGAGGCGACGAACTGGGAGAGCTCGCTCTGGGCGTTGGTGCCGACGTTGAACTCCTGGATCATGATCACGTCGGGCTGAAGGCCCTGCAGGATTCGCTGGCCCGGCAGCAGGTACGCCTGCTGGGTGCCGCTGGTCAGGTTCGCCGCGATCGCTCGAATCCGGAACGGCGGCCCGACCCCCGAGGCGAGCGCGCAGGGGCCGGCATCTTCTGCGCCGGCGTCGGCTCCCGCGTCCGCAGAGCCTGCGTCGAAACCCGCGTCGTCTACGCCGGCGTCGGCTCCCGCATCGTCCGCACCGGCGTCGAAACCCGCGTCTTCTGCGCCACCGTCGGTTCCCGCGTCATCCGGGCCCGCGTCAAACGGGGTGTCCCCGCCGCCACCGACTGCGCCGCCGCCGCCACCGACTGCGCCGCCGCCGCCGACTGCACCGCCGCCATCACCGGCTGCGCCGCCACCGCCGCCGACTGCACCGCCGCCACCACCGACTGCGCCGCCGCCGCCACCGACTGAGGCGCCGCCACCACCGGCTGCGCCGCCGCCGCCACCGACTGAGGCGCCGCCTCCAGCAGTGCCGCCGCCACCGACACCCGCATCGACGCTGCCCGGAGGAGTGCCGCACCCGAGCAACAGGGTGACGAGAACGACGTACCGCCGCATCGCCGAGAGCCTACCCCGACCTGCTGGCCCGCCGCTCAGAGCGGGAAGAGGGATTCGAACCCTCGACCCCTGCCTTGGCAAGGCGGCGGTGGGCGGTGAGAACAGCGATGCATCCCACGCACTGACGATGAACCGCGCGCCGTCGCGGGCGCTAGCGGGGTGCCTCGGCGGACTCCGGTTCACCCGGTTCATCGCCGTTCATCGCATTCCGTGCTGCACGGGTGCTGCAAGGCGACTTCGGGACCGACGTCCGGACGGGTCTCCGGTCGTCCGGACGAAGCCTCTTTACAGCTCCGCCGCCGCTTCTGACCGTGCGGCAGGTGGCCGAGCGGCTCGCGGTGAGCACCGCCACCGTGTACGCCCTGGTCGGGCGCGGCGAGCTCGAGCACGCGCGGGTGTCGAACGCGATCCGCGTGTCGCCCGAGGCGCTGGAGCGGTACCTGACACGGGGGCGACGATGAGCCTGCGCGTCGACCGCTGTCGCTGCTGCGGGTCGCCGGTGCTCTGGGCGCTCACCACCTTCGGCCGGTCCTTCATGCTCAACGCGACGCCCGTCGACGACGGCGCCTACGTCCTCGAGATGCCCCCGGACCAGGTGATGCTGCCGCTGGCGCACGGCAGCCGCGCGAAGTTGGACGCGGAGACTCGCGGCGCTGTCGAGGCGTCGGCGCGGTACAACGACCACGACGCGCGGGAGTGCCTCGCACGCCAGCGCACTGAGCAGCCTGTGCCGGCAACGCCGCCGCCGCCCAAGCGGCCCGACAAGCGCGCCGCGAGCTGGTTGTGGTCGCCTCGCTTCAACCGGGCCGCCCTGCCCCCTCGCCCGCGCCTGCCGAAGCCGGTCGCAGCGCCGCCTTCGCCGCCGCGTCGCCCTCGAGCCCAGCTCGACATCGACAAGATGCTGGGTGCGCTCCATGCAGGCCACTGGAGCGTGCGGCAGCTCGCTCGTGAGCTCGGGGTCGGAAAGAGCACCATCTACGACCACCTTCAGCGGCTCGGAGTTTCCCCACCAGCAAGAAGGAGCGCGGCATGAAGGCGATGACCACAAAGGAAGCGGAAGCGAATCTCGCAGACGTCAAACGGAACCTTGAGCAGCGGAAGCGCGCGCTGAACGGCAAGCGCATCGAGCTCGCGTCGGTGCGCGCAAGGGTGGAGCCGCTTCAGGCCGAGCTCGCCCGCATCAAGGCGCTGCCCGAAGTCACCACCGCGGATCTCCTCGCGCAGACCAACACGGAGCGGAAGCTGGCCCAGGTCTGGGAACAAGAGGACACCCAGGCGGCCCAGGTCGCTGCGGCAGACAGCGACGTTGCGCGCGCCGGAGCAGAGGTCAGCGCGGCCGAACGTGCGCTCGCTGATGCTCGTCTCTTCGAATTTGAAGAGGCGTTGCTCCAACGCGTGTTCGAGATGGATCGGGAGCTTGCCGCCAGCTTCGAGACGCTCACCAAGCTCGACCATGCGTCTGGCAAGGGCGGCGTCATCACCCGACGATTCCTCGCGGGGCGAACGTCGCTGTCGCCGGCCATGGCCTTCGCGGCATCGGCGCTGCAGTTCGCGCTCGAGGCCGGGGCCATCAAGAGGAGCGCGTGAGCGTGCTGAACGAGCTCATCCGTCTCGGCCTGGCGCCGCTGACGAAGGACGTCGTCGAGCACGGCATCACCACCACCAAGGAACCGAACATGACCAAGAGCACCCTGCAGCAGCAGCTCGTCGTCCTTCAGCGCCGCGTCGAGGAGACCGAGGCCGAGCTCGAGCGCCAACGCTCCTCCACTCCCGTCCCCCAGGCGGCTGACGCCTCCAGCGAGACCGTGAAGCTCACGGCCGAGCTCGTCGCGGCCGGCAACATCACCATGGCGCAGGCCCAGACCGGCCTGGTGCGGACGCTCATCGAGCAGCGAGGGGTGAAGTTCGCGCGCGAGGTGCTCTCGAAAAGCTGCGTGCTCGAGCCGCAGGCCGCTTTCGAGCATCTGCAGCATCTCACCGAGCAGATCGCCACGACCGAGAAGATGGCGCGGTACGAGGCCTCCTTCCGTGCGTTCGAGCGCTACCCGGCGCTCGCCCGGCAGGCGGGGCGGCTGAGCTCAACCACCACCGAGCTGCGGCAACACGCGCCGGGCACCGACGAAGAAACGCCGGAGTGGCAGGCGGCCAACAAGGCCGCGAACGACGCCTACCTGAAGCTGCGTGGCATGGCGGAAGCGCGCATCGAGCAGAAGATGCGCGACTGCCCCGACATCTACCGCACCCGGAACGCCGCCTACGCCTCCGCGATGGAGGACGTCCACAGGGAGCACCCCGAGCTCGCACAGAAGGCCATGGGCCGCGAGCGCTGGGCGAGCACCTGACCTTCAACCCCTCACCACCAGAAAAGGAAACACCCCCATGCCCAAGTACGTTTTGAAGCGAGGCAGCATCAGCCGGAAATCCGAGTTCGGCGCCACCGAGTTGGTCAGCTCGAGCGCGGACCCGTCGAGGCCCACCGTCGTCGAGCTGGACGAGGTCGAGGCGTACAAGATGGGCGGCGACGGCGCCCTGCAGCTCCTCACCGACTACGAGGCGGAGAGAAACGGCGCCACGCCGCCGCCGCCCGGCCCGCTCGGCGCAGCGCAGCACTCGTCCGACCGCGCCCGTGCGCACTCGGGCGTCGGACTGGGGAGCGCCATTCGCTCGGTCCCGAGCAGCGCCCGCACGCGCCAGCACCACCACGACCCGAAGAAGTGAACCCCTCGTCACCCTGCAGCGAAAGGCAAACCACCATGTCGCAGATCGCGAACAAGAAGCACCGAAGCGCCTGGCTCATCGCCACCCTCGCCGTCGTCCTCTCCGCCGCGGCGTTCGGCGCGGCCGAGTCGGCCAAGGCGTGGGGCCCGTTCACCCAGCTGCCGAGCTACCTCGGCGGCGGCGTGTACATCGGCCGTACCAGCACTGCCTCCACCACGAACAAGGAAACCAAGTCGCTCGGCAACTCCGCAACCATCGACTTCACCCCGGCCACCACCGGCGTGGCGCTCAGCTCGAGCATCACCGTCACCGGCGCCGCCGCGGGGGACCCCTGCTTCGTCGGCGTGCCCACCGCTGCTGCCGCGCTGAAGGCCAAGTTCGGCTGCTACGTCGACGCCGCCGACTCGGTGAAGGTGTGGTTCAGCCCCGAAGACAAGCAGCACTCGACGCTGAACCTGTCGTCCGGCTCGCCTTCGACTGGCACCGCCACCGTGAGCTCCGGCGCCACCTGCGTGTGCACCGACACCACCGCCGCCTCCGCCATCAAATGCGCGGTGTCGACCACCACGCTCACCGCGACTGGCCCCAACACCGTGACCGACACCATCGCCTACGACTGCGCGGCCGCGGTCGACCCGGCGTCTGGCACCTACTACGTGCGCGTCATCAGCGCGCAGTGAGTCGAAGGGGCGTCCATGGACTTCAGCCTCCGCTTCCTCGCTGACGCTGCCGGTGCCCAGTCCGCGTTCAAGGACATGGGCACCGCCGCGACCGCGGCCGCAGCGATCATCAAGGACTTCGCCGCTGACAGCGTCCGCTCGTTCGCCGAAGCGGAGCGCGTGCAGAAGCAACTGGCCAGGGCGGCCGGCGAGAACACGGCCGCATTCGAGTCGATGGCCGCTCAGATGTCGGCGCAGTTCGCCGTCGAGGACGAGAGCATCAAACGGCTGCAGACCCTCGCCCTGAGCTACGGAATGCTGCCGCAGCAGATCGAAGACGCGACGCGCGCGACGCTCGACTACGCAGCGGCCACGGGACGCGACGCCAACGAAGCGATGATGCAGCTCATCCGCGGTGTCGAGGCCGGCCACGGGACCCTCGGGCGGATGGGCATCTCGTTCGAGACCACTGGCAATCAGGCGAGGGATATGACGAACGCGATCGCCGCCCTCAACAGGAAGTTCGGCGGTGCCGGAGCGGCCGACGCGGACACGCTCGACGGGCGTGCGCGCTCCGCCTCAATCGCGATGGGCGAGCTCAAAGAGACCGTGGGCGGATTCTTCGACCTGATCGAGCGCAAGACGGGCGTGCTCGACAAGGTCACGGGGTATTTGCGTGGGCTGACGGCAGCGATGCAGCTCGCCTCGGAGGGTAACTTCAAGGCGGCCGCCGTTGCCTACATGGCGGGCAACGAGGCGATGACCGGTGGCCTGAGCATCGGACCGGGCGCGGGCCCCGCTGTGAAGCCGGGCACGGCTGCAGGCGGCCTCGCGGACTTCGGCGTCGGCGACATCAGCATCATCGGCTACGAGGGTAAGGGCGGCGCATTGAAGCAACAGGCGGATTTCGAGGCCTACCTGAACCAGGAGAACGAGTACCTGGAGAAGAAGTGGCTGCTCGAGATGAAGGACGGCGAGCAGGGCGAGAAGCACGCCGCCGAACGCGAGACCATCGCCAGGCACGAAATCGACGTGGAAGCGCAAAAGTCGATCGACCTGATGAAGGAGATCGAGAAATCGAACAACCTCATAGAGGACGGCTTCGCCCAAAGCCAGGCCGACTACGCGAAGGACCTGCAGAAGTTGGGCGCGATGCAGTTCGACATGATGAAGGACCAGACCGACGAGATGAAGTCGGAGCTCCAACGTCGCTCCGAGGACTGGCGGTTCGCTGGCGTGGAGATCGGCACGGCTCTCGTCAACGGCATCTTCAGCGTCATCGCGGCGGCTCAGAACAAGAAGAGCGACACGGGCATGGCCGGGGCGATGGCCGCACAGGGCGTGATGAAGATGCTGTTCAGCGTCTTCGGGTACGGCTGGGCCTGGGACGCGGGCATGGGCGCAGCGAACGCCTACGGCGCCGGCGGCGACTGGGGCGGCGCGATTGGCACCTTCGCCGGAGGTGTCGGCCAGAACGTTCGCTTCAGCGCCCCGACGCAGCACACCGGCGGCTGGATTCAGCGCTACCACGACGGCGGCTGGGGGCTCGGACGCGACGAGGTGCCGGCCATTCTTCAGAGCGGAGAGCGCGTGCTGTCGCGGCGCGAGGTCGACCGCATGGGCGGTGCCCGCGGCGTCGAGCACGCAGCCCAGGGAGGCGGCGCCCGGTCGATCACCATCCAGGCTTTCGACAGCACCAGCATTCTCAACTTCTTCGGCGACCAGGGCGGCAGCGCGATGTTGAATGCCTCACGGGTAAACGCCGGCCCTCTGCGCCTGATGTTCGGGAAGGAGTGAGCCGATGAGCGTGCACGCGTACGCGGTGAGCAACCTGGTGAGCGGCCTCGCCGCCAGTGCCTTCACCTGGTCGAACGCGGTGACGGCGAACCGCTCGTACCTCAACGATGGGCGCATGGACCGCCCGATGGTCATCGGCGCGTCGGTGGCCAGCGGCATCAACGTCATCATCGACTTCGGCTCGCCGCAGCAGCTCACCGGCGTGGCGGTGCTCAACAGCAACGCCGCCGTGCAGAAGGCGAATGCCACCCTGAAGGTCGAGGCCTCGAGCTCGTCGACCTTCGGCGCCGACGTCAACGTTGCGAAGGCTGCGAGCACCCTCTACTCGAGCGCGCTACCCTCGACCCCAAGTCGAAGGATCACGTCGCGCAGTTCCCCCTCAACTTCATCAAGCAGTACTGGCGGCTGACGTGGACGTGGACGGGCAACGTCACCAACTTCCAGATCGGCGAGCTCTGGGCCTTCACCAACCAGGTGCAGCTCAGCCGGCGCAGCATCTACGGCAGCGGCGAGACGTTCGACGCCATCACCAGCCAAGTCGAGATGCAGTACGGGGAGACGCGCAGCGGCTTCCTCGCCGGGCCCCTGCGCCAGTTCGACATGCAGTGGGAGGACCTCAACGCCTCGGAGAGGGACGAGCTCTACAAGCTCCACGCCTCGTCGTACTTCGGCGCGAAGCCGCTGCTGTGGATTCCCTCCTACGAGGCGACCACCACTGCGGCCTCCGCGGCCGAGCAGGAGGTGCTCTACGGGAAGCTGCAGGCGCCGCGCTTCCAGTTCACCGAGAAGGACTTCGGCCTGTACCAGCCGGCAGGCTTCAGCGTGCGCTCGCTCGGGCGCGAAGCGGGAGCCTGAGCCGTGGCCTTCGTCGACATCCTCAAGCAGGACCCCATCAGCTGGGTGGTGCTGGTCGACGTTTCGTTCGACGACTTCTCCTCGGTGGCCTACCGCTGGTCGACGCTGAGCTGCAGCATCGGGGGCAACGACTACGAGGGGCGCATTCCAAAGGGAGGCGTCGGGAAGCTCAGTCGTGCCTTCGGCAACGAGAACACGCCCACCTCGAGCACCGTCACCGTCTCGCTCGACAACACGGACTTCGGCGCAGACTGGCTGCTCGACCGCACCACCGTCGCGTCGCAGGTGATGCGCGCCCGCTTCAAGCTGACCCTCGCCATCTACCTGCCGGGCAACCTCTCGAGCGTACAGACGAAGGTGCTCGGCACCTTTTCGATGCTCAACTTTCCCATGCGGGACCGCGAGCGCGTCACGCTGCAGCTCGCCGACGACGGGCTCGGGCGCTTCAACGAGCCGCTCGTCTCTCCGACCCTGCGCGAGTGGCGCGACGATGCGGGCAGCACCGTCGACAACTGCCCCATCGTCGAGGAGTACGGGCCCGAGCCGGCGTGTGACTGGGACGTCCCGCTGCCGCTGGCCTTCGGGCAGGGCCGCCTCACGTGCTTCCCCGCGAGCAACCTGAACGCCATCGACGGACTCGGCGAGGTGATCGATGGACTGATGGCCTACTCCCGCGCCATTCCGGTGTGCGTCACCACGTCGAGCGCGGCCGTCGTGCCCGCCGACGCACGGGGCCACGTCGGCGATGTACGCGCGCTGTGGGGCACGTTCGGCCAAGACGTCCTCATGGGGAACAAGAAGTACGACGGCGCTGGCACCACCATCTCGATTCCGCCGACGTTCCGCACGCCAGCTGACACGCCCGTCGACGTAGGTGTGATGGCCAACGTCGACCTGGTCATCTGGGAGGTGATGAAGAGCCAGGCCATCTCGAAGGACGGGACGAGCTGGTACATCCTCTGGGTCAAGTTCAACATCGCCGCGTACATCACCTGGTTCAAAATCACACGACGCACCCAGGTGGGCGGCGAGCAGGTGGACGGTGGCACCAGCCCCATCGCGTTCCTCGTCCCGTACACCCCCGTCGGCGGCGCGGGCGGCTTGAACCCGACCCCACCGCCCGCGTGGGCCGCGCTTGAGACGCTCTCGGTTGGCGACAAGCGCAAGTACAACGGCGGCATCTACGAGGTCATCACCGCCGGCACCACCGGCAGCGTGGGCCCGGGGTTCAGCACCAGCCAGGACATCACCGACGGCACGGTGCACTGGCGCTACGCCACCAGCGCGGTCCTGGGCGTCAGCATTCCGTACGGCCAGATCTTCGCCGCCTTCTCGCACTTCGAAGTGCTCGGGCACCCCTTCAGCGCGCGCACCGTCACGGACCAGGACGACCAGCTCGGCGTCAACGTCATCAAGGACCTGGTCAGCTACTACTCGCACGGCAGCGCCGCAGACCTCGACACCACGCGCTTCGCCACCGCGCTGTCGATGAGCCCGATGTCCGTCGCAGGCGTCATCCAGCCCCAACGCCCGCTGAGCACGCGCTTCAAGTACAGCGCCTCGAGGCCGCCGGCCGACGCCATCAGCCGCGGCCAGCTGTGGCAGGCGCTCTCCGACATCTGCCAGAGCGCGGACCTCGACATCTCCCTCACATGGGAGGGGAAGCTGGCGGTGTACGGCAGCTACTTCAGCTACGCCGATCTCACCTCCACGCGCGTGCAAATCGACGAGACGCGCAGCAACAACGTGGTCGAGCGCATCCGTCTAAAGGCGAGCGCTGGGCGCCCTACAACCGGGTCTACATGGTGTCGCCCGACGGCGAGGCGCACGGCCCCTTCGACAACCCCGATCCCAACGTCGACTGGGGCCGACCGCTCGACCGGGTGTTCCAGGGGAAGTGGTCCTTCCCCTTCACGCCGGCGAGCTCGCTGTACGGGAGCAACGTCTGGTTCAGCAACCGCCGCCTCGAGTCGGTCATCCGCCCGGTCATTCGCTTCGTGACCGACCGCGAGGGGCTACAGCTCGACCTGGCCGACCTGTTCGATCTGTCGTGGACCCGAGGCGGCAGCGCGGGCCCGTACCAGAATCCGACCACGTTCCGCGTCGACAAGTTCGCCTTGGACTTCGGAGACCTCTCGTGCGGCATCGAGGCGGTGTGGGTCGACGACGTGAACACCATTCGCCCGTTCCTGCTCAACGATGAGGACCTGCTCTTGCGCAAGGCGGCGGCTGGCGGGCGCACCGCCCCCGTGCAGAACAGCGACGCCACGGTGACCTTCTCGTCGGGCAGCCTCATCACCGACGGCGTGCAGCCGGGCGACATCCTCGTGTTGCAGGACGCGACCCAGGCGGCCAACGTCTTCACCCGCTTCCGGCAAATCCGCATCGACAGCGTGACCGATGCAACCCACCTCGAGCTCGCGACCGCAGACCTCGCCTTCGACGCGGGCAGCCCGGTGGCCGTCGCCAGCTGGAAGATTCTCCGGGGCTACCTCACGTACCCCGACAGCTCGAGCGACCCGACCAACTACCCCAACGACGGGGACATGTACGGCAAGGCCAGCGACGAGGACGACGAGTACTCCGACGCCAGCGCAGCGAACGTGCTCCTATGACCGACTACCGCAAGCCGCCGACGTACGTGCGCAACGACGCCCTCACCCCGGGCAACTGGAACCAGCTCGCGCGCAACGCGGCCGAGATCGAGAAGGCGCTCCGCACCGAGCACGTCGAGCTGACCGGCGAGCACAACACGCCGCTCATCGCCCGCACGCTCGGCACCGTGAAGGTGGCGGCCGGCCCCACGTACTCGCTCGAGGGCTTCAACGGCGACGCCTCGTTGGACACCGGCCACAACCCCAGCGTCGGGAAGCTGATTCTCACCCTCGCGCGCGACCGCTACGAGACCAACGGCGGCCCGCTGGTGGTGCAGAACGCCAGTACGAGAGGCGACGGGGCGCCGTGTCTGAGCTGGGCGCGGTGGTTCGATGACACCCGCGTCGAGGTGTACAGCGCGTACTGGAGCGGCACGCTGGGCAGCTCGACCGACGGGCACTGGAACACCGGCGGCGACGACGGCGCGTTCCACCTGGACGTGCACAGCCGCCCCCTGCAGAACAGCGCGCGGCCAGGCTTCGGCGACCTGCTTGTGGCGAGGCAGGGCCTGCGCGGTTCGGTCGGCAACACCTACGCGAACCAGCTGATTCAGGGCGCCGCGGACCTCGAGCTCGCGCTGCGCGTCGGCCACGCCGATGGCGTGCACGACGTGCGCGAGGTGGCCAAGGCGTGGGCTCACGTGCAGTACAACGGCGCCGGCTTCGACATCCTCGACCAGGAGATCGCCGACACCTGCGACGCGGGCGAGTTCACCCTCTTCGACATCGACTCGCCCGGCGCCATCAACTGCATCTTCGACAGCACGTTCGCCGGCACCGGCTACCAGGTGTTTGTCGACGTCGACTACTCGCGGCTCGAAGGCTCGTCGGACGACTACGTCATCTGCTGCGCGCCGGCAGACGAGCGCAGCAACGGGAGCTTCTTCCTCTACTTCTACAAAGAAGTTCCTCGACGTCGACGGCATCGAGTACTTCGACCGCACCAACGAGGTCGACTTCTTCGTCTGGGTCCACGACAACCACTGAGCCATGGCCTTCGAGAGACGACCGAAGTGGTGTCAGGACGGGCCCGCTACCTTCCAGCAGCTCAACGCGCTGGGAGCCAACCTCGAGTCGCTCAAGACCGACCTGGGGCTCGAGCATTCACCCCTCGACGAGGGCAGCGGGCCGAGCATCGGCATCACCCTCGGCAACCCGAACTTCACCCCGCCCACGTCCATCGACGGGCAGTTCGACGTCGGCGCCACCCCGGGCGTGCACGAGTCGCCGCTCATCGCCCGCGGTGCCGCCTACGTCGCGCAGTACATCGGCGCCGGCGGCGTCGTCTCGGTGCAGCTGTACTCGGCGTGGGGCTCGGTGCAGACCATGCAGGTGCTCGGCACGGGGGTCTACTTCTTCCCGGTGAGCGGCTTCGGCAAGCTCTGGGGAAAGGCCACCCCATGGGGAAACGCAGTGACGCCAGCGCTCGATGCGCGCGTGAGCCCGGGCAGCGGTGCCGGCGTATCGGGCCTCGCCGTGCGCACCTCCATGCAGCAGCTCAACGGCGACGGCGAGCTCGAGCTGCTGCCGTACCACACCGGGTTTCACCTGCTCTGCTTCGGCCGGCGGTGATCAGCGCTACACTCGCCCACAGGGGGTTCACATGGGCAACGCTGAGGTGGGAGGCGCGGTCTGCGGCTTCGTCGTCGCGGTGCTGGTGTTCTTCATCACGCGCGAGCTGTGGTGCTGGTACTTCAAGCTGAACGCGATGCTCGACGAGCTGCGAGGCATACGCGCTGAGCTGCAGGCCGCGAACGCCCGGAAGCCCAACGCGCCCTTGCCGCTGACGCAGCCGATCGGGCGCGACGGATACCCCGAACCAAGATAGCGCCGAGACGGCGTCCGGACATCCGGACACCAGCAGCGCTTCAGTGCTCCTTCGACCCGCCGCGCTTCTTCGACTGCTCTTTCTCGTGGGCGTCGAGCGCGAAGCTCACGAGCTGCACCAGGGCAGCGTTGCGCGAGAGGCCGAGGTCCCCTCGGGCGCGGTCGAGCCTCGCCACCAGCTCTGGCGGAGGGCGGAACTGCACGGACGGAGGCGGGAGCTTTTTGCCCTTGGGCGCGAGGACACTCACGTCATCATCGGTACCACGGCCGTGGCGCCCGTCTCTAGAAGCCATGTCCATGAAGCCAACCATAGCAACCCATCGTAATGGCGTCCAGTTGTGAGGCCACTTGCATGGCGCCACTTTTGTGCATACCGTGAAGGGACTGGCGCCATCTCGGCGCCGGCCGAAACAGGGGAGTGCACATGGACGCCGCGCACAGTCGCTACACCGCCAATGCTGAGACCGAGGGCCACAACGTGATCGAGACGAAGAAAGCCGTGAGCAGGAGGGGAGGCCCGAAGGCCACCGCGCAGAATGCCGTCGCGCTGTTCGACTCTCCCGAGAACAAGAGGATGCTCTCGGCGCTCACGCGGGGCGAGGATCTGCCGAACGACGAAGAGGACAACCTCACCAGCGCCTTGCGCGAACTGCGGCGCGAGGAGGCGCGCCCCCTCACGGTGCGTCCCGAGCTGCTGGAGCACGGCTACGTGACGCCTGCGAAGGCAGCGAGGCTTCTCGGCGTCTCGCGCAAGAGCATCGAGGCCCGCACCAGCGCCCCGCCCAGCGCGTACGTCACCGGCGGACACCTGACTCTGGTCGGACCCGGCATCCCGCTCAGCGAGCTCCTTCGCTCCATCATCGCCGACCGACAGCAGCGCCTGTACGAGCTCGCGAAGAAGGTCGTGGGGTCCGTGACGTTCGACGGCATGGGCGTCGGCCGCTGGAGCCTGTCTCGCCACCACCTCGACGACATCAGGGAGCGAGCGTCGTTCCTCAACGTCGACCAGGCCGCCAAGGAGCTCGGCATCAGCAAGGCCGCGGTGGTGCGGGCCACGAAGGACGAGGGCCCCGACTCGCTCTTCGCGCAGCAGGTGAAGCACCGTGCTGGCTGGTGCTACTCGCCGGAGGAGATCGCCGCGTACAAGCGCAAGCTCGAGCGCGGGTCGCTCCTCGCCAGGACGCTGAGGGTGCGCAACCCGCGGTCCGTTCCGGGCCCTGTGCCCTACTGCGCGGCGGGAGGTGCGCGATGAGCGAGAACCTGAGCCCCGACGTCATCGCCGAGATCGTCCGCCAACTCGCGCGCGCGTTCCCGGTGCCAATGAACACGTACGAACGCGGCGGCCTGATCGACGAGCACGACGCCGCGACCCTGCTCGGCGGCATCAGCTACGAGGACAACCCGGTCGACGAGCTCGGCTTCATGGTGAAGATGGGGCTGCTGAAGACCGCGAACGGCGGCGCCGAGGAGGAGCGCCGCTTCCGCCCCGCCGACCTCTTGGCGTTCCTCGAGCAGCACGGCGAGGCATGGTACCTCGCACGACTGGAGATGGCTCGAGAGGCGCTGCGCAGCGGCGGAATCTGACCGTCCGGATATCCGGACCCCCCAAGGCCGCTCGTCGCAAGGCGGGCGGCCTTTTCTTCGAGCCCCGATGCCCGCCCCACGCACGAATGGTCGCCTGATGCCCGGCCCGGTGCTCGCTCGCGTGCTGCTGAGGCGCCGCGCCCCTCTTCTGGGAGCACTTGAAATCCGTTCAGTTCATGGGGACGCCCAAACCTGACAGGGTCAGCCTCCGGATGTCCGCACCGCCAACACCCGTTGAGAGATTGCGCGCGTTCTACCGCCAGGAGCGCGAGCGGCTCTTCGACGAGGTGAAGCTGCTGCAGGACGCCGTCGACAGCGGCGTCTCCCCCGTCGCCCTCGCTGCCGAGCTGGGCATCGGCAAGAGCACCATCTACGACAAGCTCAAGCTCGCGCGCCTCTCTGGGGCGGCGAGGAATGCGGTGATCGAAGGATGGCTCAACCAGGACGTCGCCTCGGCGATCGCCTCCCTCTCGCACGTTGAGCAGAACGTGCAGATGAAGCGGCTCGCGGGACTCTCGACGCGCGAGGCCCTGAAGAAGCTCCGCCACGCGCGGTGAACATTCGAGCACTAGTCCGGACATCCGGAACCTGCTACAGGTCTGTGTCCATGCACAGGCCAACGCCGAACCTGAAGCTGGCTCGCAACTTCGACGAAGCGCGGAAGCGGATCGGAATGTCGATCTCAACCGTCGCCGCGGAGTGCACGCCGCGATTGCACCCCAACACGGTTCAGCGCATCGGCTACGGCATCGCCACGCCGGCGACGATCGAGCGTGTCGCAAAGGTTCTGGGGCTGACTGCCGAACAGCTCGCGGGTCGATCGAAGGCGGCATAGCGTGGCGACCGCCACGAAGCCGCGAGCAGCAGTGGTAGCGGCGCGCCTACCGGCGCCGGCACCCAACCCGGTTCGCCATCCGCTGCACGAGCTCGCCCTCGCTCTCTCTGCGCCTCCCGCCGCTGTCGACCTGGCCGCGCGTCTCGAAGGCGTCGATGCGCGCCTGGCCGACCTCGAGGGCGCGGTCATCTCGGCCGCGATCGACGCGGGTGCAACGCCGCTGGGCTCCGAGCTCGAGCAGCTTCGATGCGCGGTGGTCGGCTGGCACTGCCGCATCGCGGCGCGACGGAAGCAGGTGGCCAGGTGATTGCGCTCGAGGTCGCCAACGACGCGCAGGAATTTCAGCACGTGGACAGCGCCGCGGGCGTGCTCGATGCGCTGGTGCGCTCCGGCTTCAAGACGACGGCCCAGAACCGCGCCGAGTGCCCGGTGTGCCGCTCCGGGCTGAGCCTGACCGTCCGGAAAGGGATTCGGCGCGTCGAACTGACCTGTACGGCGGGGTGCGCGGAGACCGAGATTGCCGGGCGCCTTTGCATCGACCTCGGGGCGGTTCGTGACGGTTCGCGAACCAGTTCGAACCACGGCACAGCACCCGGTTCGGAGGCCCTAAGGGCCGAACCGGTGCGCGAACCGGTTCGGGCGCGCGCTGAAATCAAGAAGCTCCGAACCACCCTTCCATCACCGGAGCTGCTCGATGACTTTCTCGAACGGACCGCGTCGCTGCCGGACCCCGAGTGGCTGGTCCCTGAGCTGGTGCCCGATGCGGGGCGTGTACACTTCGCGGCCGCGCCGAACGCTGGAAAGACCTTCCTTTGTCTCGTCGTAGCCAAGTTCGCGGCCGAGCAGGACCGGGTCGTCTACATGGTGCTCGAGGAGGGTTTGGCCAAGTCGACGGGTAATCGCTTCCGCGACCTCCGGTTCCCTCCTGGACTCAAAGTCCTCGTGTGGCACAACCGTGGCATCAACCTCGGAGACCACGCTGGCGAGCTGGCCGCGATGCTCGAGCGAGCGCCGCCTCCCCGCCCCGGTAATGGTGGTCGATCCGTTTGCGAGCGTCTTCCGCGGAGACGAGAACGACACGCAGCAGGTGCTTGCCGCCACGGAGACGCTCAACATGCTCATGCGTGCTGATCCGAGGCTTCTCCTCGTCGTGCCTCACCACACGTCGAAGGTCGGTGAGCGCGGAGACGTGGACCCACTGCACGCCGGGCGCGGCTCGACCGGACTGCCTGGCTGGGCCGACGTTCAGCTCAACCTGAAGCACGTGGACACGCCACGAGGCTCCGGGCGGGTCGAGTTCGATGCGCTCATGGCGAAGAACCGGGACGGAGAGCGCGACTACCATCCGCGTGAGCATCGACCTGGGCACGGGCGACGTGACGTTCAAGCCCGCCGGCGAAGCGCAGCGCGAAGCCAAAGCAAGCGATCTGCGTGAACGGCTCATCGCCTTCGTCAGCGCCTCGGCTGAGCCGTTGACGAAGAACAAGATCTGCACAGGCGTGAAGGGAACGAAGACCGAGAAGCTGAATCTCATCGACACGCTGACGACCGAGGGCGTCTTCCGAAACGACGGCGCCGGTTGGACAGCGGCGCCCAAGGAGCCGAAACCATGACGGAAGCCGAGACCATCGCCGCCGCCGAGCGGCTCATCGCCAATCTCGAGGCCCCCGCCGCCGCGTCGGCTCGCGCGCTCGAGTACTTCGAGCCCCTGGCCAAGATGGTGCTGGCGGCGTTCCGGGAGAGACCCGCTGGTGGCCGCGCGCGCGCGCGCCATCGCCGCAGGCTCGCCGGGACCGCCGACAACAGCCGGCACCTGGTCGACCGCGTGCGGCAGCTCGTCGACGTCTGGAAGGCCGCCCAGCCGGCGGCGCTCACCGCCGCGCCGGCCGCGACCGCGCCCCGGGTCGAGAGGGCACCGCGGCAGCAGCGACGGAGGGTGCACTGATGTGGGCCCGGTCGAAAACCGAATTTTCCGAAGCGGTGCATGCCGCCAAAGACGAGCGGTTGCACGCGCCACCGCAGCCGGGGTTTCGCCTGTCAGCGCCATTTTCGGAATTTTCGGAAGCGCCCCACGGGACCCTTTCCGGAGTTTTCGGAGGTGCCGTATGGCCTCTGAGATGCTGCGCGCGCTCGTCGCTGAGCTGCTCCATCGACCTGATGCCGGCGAAGGGGTCTTGCCTGAACACAACGCACTGAAGGAGCCGGCGTCTTCCCTGACAACTGGCATCTGTGGGGCGGTGATCAGCGGAGAGCCCTGCAGGTCGCCCGCGGCGCCGGGCCGCGCCCTCTGCCCCCGCCACGGCGGCAACGCGACGGGCCCGCGCACGCCGGAGGGGAAGCGCAGTCTGGGTGATGCTGTGCGCCGGCACTACGTCGAGGCGCGGCTCGCCCAGGGCTGGCTGCTGCCCACCGAGGCGCAGCGCGTGGCGGTGCGGGCGCTGAAGCAGAGGCTGAACGGCTCGCACAACGCCACCGCGGCCGCGCTCAAGCTCTCGCGCCACGGCGTGCGGCGCGTCCTCGCCGGCCTGCCGCTCCGGCCTGACGAGTCGTCGCTGCTCGAACGCTGGCTCGGGGCCGCTGGCGCCAGGAGGAACCCATGACGGCCCGCCGCGGCCCCGCGCTCGAGCCCCTGATGACGGTGAAGGAAGTCGCCGCGTACCTGCGGGTGACCCCGCGATTCGTGCGCACGCTCGACGCCACCGGCAAGCTGCCCTGCATCCGCATCGGCGCCGCCACGCGTTGGGTGCCGGCCCACGTGCGCGCGTACGTGGAGCGCCTCTGCCGACCCGAGGCCACGGTGACAGCGCTGCCCCGACGTGAAACCATCGACGCGAGGAGGGCTGAACGGTGTCGAGCGTCTTCAAACGCGGAAAGCGGTTCTACCTCCGGTACCGGAACGCCGCCGGCGTGTGGACCCAGGAGGCCACCGCCGCCCGCACGCGCGACGAGGCGAAGAAGCTTGCCGCCGAGCTCGAGCTGAAGCACGAGCGCATCCGCCGCGGCACCGAGGTGGAGCCGGGCGACCCGACGCTCACCTTCAGCAAGCTCTTCGACTGGTGGTGGCAGTCGCACGGCCAGCGCATGTCGCCGACGACCGTCACCAGCAAGGGGCCGGCGCTGCGCAAGCACGTGGTGCCGAAACTCCGGGCCGCTGCTGCTGCGCGAGGTGCCTCGGCGCGCCTCGAGCTGCTCTTCGACGAGTTGGGCACCGTGCTCGCCGGCAGCTCGGTGAACGGCCACCGCTCGATGCTGCACGCCATCTTCGCCCGGGCAGCGCAGCGCGGGCTGTGGATCGGCCCCAACCCGGTGAAGCTCACGGAACGCCGGAAGGAGACCCGCCGCGAGTACGAATCGCTCGCGGTCGAGGAGGTGCCGCGGCTGCTCGCCCAGCTCGACGAGCGCTGGCGGCCCCTCTTCGCGACGGCGATCTTCACCGGCATGCGGAAGGGCGAGCTCGCCGGCCTCCGCCGCGGTGACATCAACCTAATCGCCGGCGTCATCAACGTGCGGCGCAGCTGGTCGGCCGACACCACCAAGGGGCGCGTCGAGGCGACGGTGCCGATCGCCGCGCCGCTGCGACCGTTCCTCGAGCAGGCGCTGCGCGGCAAGTCGGACTTCGTCTTCCCGGGGCCCGGCGGCGGGATGATGAGCGCCGACACGAAGCTGCACCAGGTGCTGCGCCGCGCCCTCGCGCGCGCCGGCCTCGCGAAGGCCTGGCTGCACGTGTGCCGGCGGACCAACCCGAAGCGGTGCGGCTTCAGCGAGGCCCGCACGAACGACGTCGCGATGCCCTGCCCCGACTGCGGTTTCCGTCTGTGGCCCAAGGCAGTGCCGCGGGCGATTCGCTTCCACGACCTGCGCGGCACCACAGCGACCCTGCTCGCAGCGTCCGGTGCGGGCCTTGCGGTCGCCCAGCGGGTACTGCGGCACGCCGATCCTGCCCTGACGGCGAACATCTACACCCGCGTGTCGGTGGGGCAGATGCGCAACGCGCTCGACGGCATCGTGCCCAGCATGGTCGCCCCGCCGGCGCCGCCGGTCGAAGAGCCCGCGCGCGCCGCGGCGAACGCCGGGGAGCTTGCTGCACCCGTGCTGCACGCGCCGCAGAGCGGGCCCGCCGCGGCCTCGAGCGTCGCAGAAGCAGCAGCGCTTCTGAGCACCTACCCCGAAGCAAAAAAAGCGATTCGAACCCTCGACCCCTGCCTTGGCAAGGCAGTGCTCTACCGCTGAGCCATTCCCGCGTGGGTCAGCCCGACGCGGGCGAGTCAGAGGCCCTGACCGCGCCCCGCTTCGACACCATGGCGAGAAACGCCCGGAAGTAGCCGCCCGCGCTCCACACGCTGAAGGCGGTCGACAGGTAGAGCAGAATCTTGCCGATCACGTTGAAGTCGCAGTTCACGACGAACGGCCCGAAGTGCACCGGGTGAATGAAGTGAATGCAGAGCGCGATGATGCCGGTGAGCTGCAGCGAGGTCTTCCACTTCCCCTCCTGCGCCGCGGCGATCACCATGCCCTCGCTCGCGGCGATCTGCCGCAGCCCCGAGACGATCAGCTCGCGCGACAACAGCACGATCACCACCCACGCCGGAATTCGCCCCAGCCGGGTCATCATCACCATCGCCGCCATCACGATCAGCTTGTCGGCCAATGGGTCGAGCAGCTTCCCCACCGTCGTGATCATGTTCCACCGCCGCGCCAGGAAGCCGTCGATCACGTCGGTCACCGCCGCCAGCGTGAACAATGCCGCCGCCCACAGCGAGTACATCGGGTCGGCGTCGTAGGTCAGCCACACGAACACCGGAATCACCACGATGCGACCCATGGTCAGCATGTTGGGCAGGTTCCAGAACTCTTTGAGCAACGGGCTCGGGCCGAGCGCCGCCTTGCGCGCGCGCTTCTCGTCGCGCCGGCGGAGCTTCTCTTCCTTCCGCTTCAGCTTCGTCTCGGCCTTGAGCTTGCGTTTCGTCTCTTTGTCCACGATGTGGCTTCTACAACATGCGAACCGTTCAGTTCTTCTCCGAGGGAGTGCCGATCGCCGCCACCCTGCGCACTCCTGTCGAGACCGGCCCCCGCCCCACCGTCATCTGCGCCCAGGGCTTCAGCCTCACCCGCGACGTCTGGCTGCCCCCCTTCGCCGACGCCTTCGTGAAGCGCGGCTACGTCACCTTGAACCTCGACTACCGCCACTTCGGTGAGTCGGGCGGAGAGCCCCGCTGCCGGCTGCTCCCCCTGGAGCAGGCCAAAGATCTCAGCAACGCCCTCACCTGGCTCGAGCAGCAGCCCGAGGTCGACTCCAGGCGCATCGCCGTCTTCGGCATCAGCCTGGGCGCCAGCGTCGCCCTGCAGTGCGCCGGCACCGACCCCCGCGTCAAAGCCGTGGTCTGCTGCGCCGGCCCCGGAGATCTCGAGCGCGTCTGGTCGGCCTTCCCCGACTTCCCCCGCTTCAAGGCCAAGGTCGACGCCGCCAAGCGCGAGTTCGTCACCACCGGCAAGGTCACCACCGTCGCGGTGCCCCGAATCTTGAGCGCCGACCCCGAGACCTGCGAGCTCATCAAGCAAGATGCTCCCAAGCACCCCACCTGGCGCCCCGAGATCACGTTCGAGTCGCTCGCCGACCTCTTCGCCTTCAAGCCCGAAGACGTGGCCGCGAGGGTCAAAGGCGCCTCGCTCTTCATCTACCCCGCCCTCGACGCGCTGGTGGCCAAGGGCGAGGTGGTGAGCATGTACGCCAAGGCCCAGGGCCCCAAAGAGCTGGTGGCCCTCGAGGGCCTCAAGCACCACGAGATCTACGGCGAAGGCAAAGGCTTCGCCCCGCTGCTCGACGCGACCCAGCGCTTCTTCGCGAAGTACCTCTGAAGCGTCTCAGGCACTCGCCCCCCTCTCCCCCCAGGAGTGGAGACGCTCAGGCGCCCGCGCACCAGGTGCCGTGGAAGCCCAGCGGCATGCGCTGCGGCAGGTGCACCACCGCCACCGGCCCGGCCTTCATGTCGCGCGCGTCGATCACGAAGCACGCCGAGGCCTGGTCGGCCGCGTTGGTGCCGAAGGTCACCAGCCAGCCGTCGTCTTCGGCCGTCGCGCCCGGCCGCGGAGCGAACGACGCCTCGCCCACGTACCAGCCGGTCGGCGTCTCCCAGGTCGTCTTGCTGCCGTTCGACAGATCGTACTTCACCAGGCCGTCGAACATCGCCTCGCTGCGGCGCGCGATGCGCGGGTTGAAGCTGTAGCGCAGCTTCTTGCCCAGCCCCTGCTCGTTCACCTTGGGGAACTCGGTGGGCAGATCGTCGAGCTGCTTCTCGCGCACCCCGCCCGTCTTCAGGTTCATGCGCCACTCGTAGAGCTCGGGCACCAGCTCGATGTTGTCGAGCCGCGCGATGTCTTCTCGCGCCGAGCGCTTCACCGGAATCGGGTCTTTCACCCGGCAGCCGGTGAGCACGATCTCGTCGCCTTCTTCGTGCGCGTTGATCGAGTGGTACATGTAGCAGGGCTCGGCATCGAACCACCGCACGTCGGCCGCGGTGCCGCGCCGCGGCAGCACTCCGAAGCGCGACGGGGTCTCGCGGTCGAACCCGATGCGGAACTTGCCCTCGGCCAGCCGCGCCTGGTCCCACCCGAGCGGGAAATCCATCAGCACCGAGTAGTTCTCGGTGATCGCCATGTCGTGAAGAATGTGCGGCGTGGGAATCTCGATCGCCTCGTAGCGAATCAGCTCTCCCGACGCGTCGACCAGGCCGTAGCGCAGGTGTGGCTCGCGCACGATCGAGTAGTCGAAGAACACCAGCTCGCCGGTGCGCGGGTCGACCTTGGGGTGCGCCGAGAAGCCGCCCTTCAGCTTCCCGCCGAACTTCTGCGGCCCCACCGTCGAGAGATCTTTCGTCGACAGCTCGTACGGCAGCCCCGACAGCCACCACAGCGCGTAGAGCTGGCCCCGGTGAAACACCAGGTCGGTGTTGGCGGTGTCCTTGATCGGCCCGCCGGGCAGCAGCATTCGCTCTTCGCTCATCGGCTCCAAGATGCCCGACCACAGCGCGTGACCCGCCTGCTCTTCGTGCTTGAGCGCGCGCGTCTGGATCCACCGGTTCATGTACCGCGCGCCGCCACTGCCGAAGCGAATGCCGTGCACCATGCCGTCGCCGTCGAACCAGTGGTACTTGCCCTTCGGCGCGAAGCGCGGGTTGCCCGAGTTGCGCACGTACATGCCCTCGAGGCCCGAAGGCAGCGCTCCGGTGACGCGCAGCGAGGCGACATCGACTTCACGGGTGACGGGCTGGTGTTCGCCCTCGAGATAGGCAGTCATGGCTGCACCGTAGAGCAGCAGCGAAATCGATGCGAGGGTCTGCGCACACTCGCGTCACGCGGCGAGCAGCACGTAGCCATCGCCGGTCAGCTCGACCGCGCCCTGGCCCACGAAGCCCATCACCCGCACCGACACGTAGCCGTACCAGCCCACCAGCCGCGCCAGCGGAACCTTGAGCGGAGTACCGGGCGGTATCGCCATCGCCTTGAGCGACCCCTCGAGCCGCAGCAGCACCTTGCCTTGCCCCTTGAGGTGCACCACGTCGACCGCGATGTTGCCCTGCCCGGTGAGGCGCGCGTTCTCGAACGCCACCGCCTCTTCGAAGGCGAACACCCGCTCTTCGCGCACGTAGGCGCCTTCGTCGGCGAGATCGATCGCCTGGTAGGTGAAGCCGCCGGGGTCGAGGTGAATCAGCCCCGAGCCGCGCACCCGCTGCACCTGCTGGTCGCCGCTGCCGAACGGCTGATCGGTGGAGCGGCCGCGGCTGCGGCGGTTCTCGGGGGTGGCGTCGACCGAGCCCACCACCGCCAGCAGGTTGGGCATGCGGGTGAGCAGCTCGCCGTTCACCGACAGCGCCAGGCCCTCGGCGCTCAGGTTGAACGGCCCGGTCATCTCGCCCGCGTCGAAGCCCATCGTCGCCGAGGGGCCCAGCTCTTCGAGACGCGGGGCGTTCATCGGCGAGTAGCCGCGCGTGGCCTCGGTCTGCGCCATGTCGGCCGCCGCGGTCGGCACCTCGCCGGTCAGCGGCACCTCGCTCGGGTACCCCGCCTGCTCGCCGCCCGCCGCCTGCGCCGCCAGCGCCCCTTCGTCTGCCGCCGGCGCGTACTGCTGCTCTTCGGCGCCGAACTGCTCCGGCGCGTCGGCGACCGGCGCATACTGCTGCTCTTCGGCGCCGAACTGCTGCGGCGCCTCGGCGACCGGCGCGTACTGCTGCTCCTCGGCGCCGAACTGCTGGGCGTCGGAAGACGGCGCGTACTGCTCTTCGGCGTCGAGCGGCTGCGGCACGTCGGCGACCGGCGCGTACTGCTGGTCTTCGACGGCGTACGGCTGCGGCTCTTCGGGCGGCACCGGCAGCACCCCATTCTCGGCGGCGTAGGCCGGTTGGGGCTCTTGCCCCTCGGTCAGCCACTCGGGGCTCTGCTCGACCGCCGGCTGCTCGGGCGCCGCGGCACCGTCGTAGTCGGCGGCGTACCCCTCGGCCTCGGTCGAGGTGGGGAACATCTCGACCGGAGCAGCTTCGGGCACCGGCAGCTCGGCCGGTGCAGCGGGCGCGGCCTCTTCAATCGCCACCTCGACCGTCGGCGGCGTGCCGGTGAAGTTGAGCCCCGGCGGGAGCTCTTCGGGCGGAGGCACGTGCGGGTCGCCATCGAGGCGCTCGGCCGCGTCGGCCAACGCCACGTCGCCGGCCCGCTGCGCCGAGGCCGGCACGTCGACCTCGACCAGTACTTCTTCGGCGGTGGCCTCGACCACCGGCATGCCCTCGTCCCACGTCTCGGAGGTGCGGGCCACCTCGACAGGCACCTGCGCCCCGGTGGCCACCGCCGCTTCGCTGGTGGCGACCTCGTCGGGCATCGGCATCGCCGACGGCCCCTCGTCTTCCGCGAAGCGCATCTCGTCGGCGGTGCCGTTGGGCGGTGCGGGCGGCGGCGCCGGCGGCTCGTCCATGCCGAACTGGGCGCCCCAGTCGTTGCGCAGCGCCCGGGTCACCGGCGACGACGGAGACGGCGGCGGCACCTCTTCGTAGCCCGCCGCCGGCAGCGGAGCCTTCTGCGCCCCGCCCATCGAGCGCGCGGCCTCGCTGAGCTGCGCGTCGGCCGACGGCACCGGCGCCTTGGGCTTGAGCAGCGCCTCGGCGGGAATCACCTCGGCATCGTCGGGAATGTCGTCTTCCGAGGTGACCTCGAGCACGTCGCTGGCCGAGGTCTCGGGCATCACCAGCACGTCGAACGATGGCACCCTGGCCGGGTCGGGCGGCGGCGCGGGCACCATGTGCTTCTCGAGCACCTCTTCGACCGGTGGCGCAGGCTCGGCCAGCTCGGCCGCTGCGGGTGGAGCTGCCTCGACCGGCGGCTGCTCGACCGGCGCGGGCACCGGCGGGCGCGGAACCGACGGGGGCGGCGCGGGCGTCACCGCCACCGGAGCGGCAGCCCCCGAGGCGATCGCCCGGCCCATCTTCTCGGCCATCGCGTCCGACCCGGCGATCACGAAGTGCTCGCGGGCCCGCGCGTAGTCGCCGGTCTGCGCCAGCGCCAGGCCCAGGTAGTTGTGCGCCTTCTTGTGGGTGGGCTCGAGATCGGTCGAGGTCTCGAACTCTTTCACCGCGCGCGGCAGGTTGTTGGTCTTCAGGTAGACCAGGCCCAGGTTGACCCGCAGCGTCGGGTCGGCCGGGTTCTCGCGCACGAGCAGCTCGTAGATCTCCGACGCGCGGTCGAACAGCCCGAGCTTGAAGTAGGTCAAGCCGAGCAGGTTCTGCGCCTTCTCGTTCTTGGGGTGCAGGTTGAAGGCGCGCTCGAGGTGATCCTTCGCCTCGACCACCTTCCCCGCCGCCAGCAGCTCACCGCCCTTGTACAGCTGAGAGAGGAACTCCTCGTCCTGCGAGGGATCCTTCCCCGTGGAAGTCGCCATGCGTAGGCGGCGCTAACGCGCCAGCTCCTCCTGCTGCTTGTATTGGAAGTACAGCGCGACCACCTTCTTCACGTAGGCCTGCGTCTCTGCGTACGGGGGCACTCCCCCGTACTTTCTCACCGCGTCGGGCCCCGCATTGTACGCCGCGACCATCTTCACCATGTCGCCGTCGAACTCGTTGGCCAACACCCGCAGGTACCGCACCCCGCCCTCGATGTTCTCTTTCGCGTCGAAGATGTCTTTCACGTACATCTCGCGCGCGGTGCCGGGCATCAGCTGCATCAGCCCCGAAGCCCCCACCACGCTCACCGCGGTGGGGTCGAACGCCGACTCGGCATGCATCACCGCCCGCACCAGGTTGGGCGGCATCTTGTAGCGAATCGCCGCTGCGGTGATCAGCTCGTCGAACTCGGTCATCGCCTTCTTGCTGTACTCGGTGACCTTGGCCGGGCTCGTCGGCGACGGCGCGGGCCGAAAGTCGCCCTCGATGCGCCGGGCCTGCATCGGCTTCTTGCCCGGCGGAACGTTGGTGTAGACGATGGTGCCGTCCTTCTCGACGTACTTGTAGATGCCCCCGGCCAGGGCCGGAGAGCCGAGAAGAATGGCCAACAGAACCGCGCGCATCGACCCGAAGAGTAACGTAGAAACCCCCCATGCCCCAATCCTTCGACTACCTGGTTCTGGGGGGTGGAATCGCGGGGTTGTCCTTCGCCCTCGAGGCCTCCCGCTACGGGTCCGTCGCGGTGCTCACCAAGCGCACCCGCGCTGAAGGCAACACCAACTACGCGCAGGGCGGCATCGCCGCGGTGCTCGCCAAAGACGACTCGTTCGAGGCGCACATCGAAGACACCCTGATCGCCGGCGCCGGCCTGTGCAAGCGCGAGGCGGTCGAGGTCACCGTGCGCGAGGGCCCCGCCCGCTTGAAAGAGCTGGTGGCCTGGGGCGCCGAGTTCGACCGCCGCAACTCGGGCGAGTTCGACCTCACCCGCGAGGGCGGCCACACCCGCCGCCGGGTGGTGCACGCCGGCGACATCACCGGCAGCGAAGTGCAGCGCGCCATGATTCACGCCTGCGACGAGCGCCCCTCGATCGCCTCGTTTCCCGACGCCTCGGCGATCGATCTGATCCTCGACCGCAACGCGGTGCGCGGCAAGCAGCGCTGCCTGGGCGCCTACGTGCTGATGCCCGACGGGAAGATCGAGACGTTTCTCGGCCGCATCACCGTGCTGGCCACCGGCGGCGCAGGCAAGGTCTACCTCTACACCTCGAACCCCGACGTCGCGACCGGCGACGGCGTGGCGATGGCCTACCGTGCGGGCGCGACCATCGCGAACATGGAGTTCTACCAGTTTCACCCCACCTGCCTCTTTCACCCCGAGGCCAAGAACTTTCTCATCAGCGAGGCGCTGCGCGGCGAAGGCGGCCGCCTCAAGCTGCGCAACGGGCAGTCGTTCATGGAGCGCTACCACCCCATGGGCGCGCTCGCTCCGCGCGACGTGGTGGCCCGCGCCATCGACACCGAGATGAAGCGCACCGGTGACGAGCACGTGCTGCTCGACATGACCCACCTGGGCAAGGCGTTCGTGATGGAGCGCTTCCCCAACATCTACACCACGTGCAAACAGTTCGGCATCGACATGGCGGTGCAGCCGATTCCGGTGGTGCCCGCGGCGCACTACCAGTGCGGCGGCGTGCAGACCGACCTGCTGGGCCACACCACCGTCAACGGGCTGTACGCGGTGGGCGAGGTGGCCTGCACCGGGCTGCACGGCGCCAACCGCCTCGCCTCGAACTCGCTGCTCGAGGGCCTGGTGTTCGGGCACCGCGCCGCGAAGTCGGCCTCCGAAGAGGTGAAGGCCGGGGTGGCCGCGCCGGCCGCTCCACCCGAGTGGGACCCCGGCTCGGCCGTCGAGTCCGACGAGAGCGTGCTGGTCTCCCACAACTGGGAGGAGATTCGCCGCTTGATGTGGAACTACGTCGGCATCGTGCGCAGCGGGAAGCGGCTGATGCGCGCCCGCCGCCGGCTCGACCTGCTGCGCGAAGAGATCCGCGAGTACTACTGGCGGTTCAAGGTGACGCGCGACGTGATCGAGCTGCGCAACATCGCCGACGTCGCCCACCTCATCGTCGAGTGCGCCACCCGCCGCAAAGAGAGCCGCGGCCTGCACTACACGCTCGACTACCCCAACCTCGACGACCACAACTGGCTGCACGACCCCGTGGTCTCCAAAGAGCCGTGAAGCACCTCCCTCTCCCCTTGGGGAGAGGGCCGGGTGAGGGGTGTCCTGCCGCAAGAGACAGGTGCGGGCGATTCGTCGCTCCAAACCCCAGTCTCTGAAGCGAGCCAACCCAGGTCGTCCGGGCAAGACCGGGCTGGCACGCAGCATGCGATGCCTCGCCAACCCCATGCGCCCCCTCCTCGCCCTGTGCTGTCTCTCCCTCGCCATCATCGGCTGCGATCCCGACCCCGGCATCAGTGACGGGGGTGAAGGTGGAGGCGCAGCGGGAGGCAACACCGCAGGCGGAGCGACCGCAGGCGGAGCGACCGCAGGCGGAGCGACCGCAGGCGGAGCGACCGCAGGCGGCGGCGAAGCCGGCGGCAGCTCGGCGGGAGGCAGCGCAGGCGGAGGAACCGCCGGCGGCAGCGCAGGCGGAGCCACCGCCGGCGGCAGCGCCGGGGGCTCGGCAGGCGGCACCGCGGGCGGTATGGCTGGCGACGGAGGTTTCTACGGCGCCGCGCGCTGCGGCACCGCGGGCGTGCGGTTCTGCGACGACTTCGAGCAGGGCTACCTCGACGCGGGCATGTGGCTGCCGCAGATCAACAACGGCACCATCACCATCGACTCGATGCACGTGGCACGCGGCGGCAAGGCGCTGCACGTGCACGTCGAGAACGGCCAGGGCAACCGCGCCCGGCTCAGGAACACCTCGCAGTTCCAGCCCAACAACTACGCCAACGGCATCTACTTCGGGCGTGCGTTCATCTACATGACGCCCGCCACCACGAAGCAGCACCAGAGCTTCGTCGGCACCAGCGGAGACCTCGACAACCCCGACGGCGGGGCGAGCAAGCTGACCTCGGTCTACGCGGTCGACATGGCGAACAACGGGCTGGTCAGCCACTTCGGCTTGAGAGAGGGCTCGACCGTGCTCTACGACACCGGCGCCCGCTCCTCGACGCCGCCGCCGATCGGTCACTGGGCCTGCCTCGAGTGGAAGTGGGACAGCGTCCACGACGAAGAGCACCTGTGGCTCGACGAGGTCGAGATTCCCGCGGCCGCCGTGCTCCAGGGCATGAAGTGGTACTCGGCCCAGAAGTACGACCAGCTGGCGCTGGGCTTTCAGATGTACCACACCGAAGACGCCGGCCACGCCGCCTACGACGTCTGGTACGACTCGGTCGCGCTCGACGACATGCGCATCGGCTGCCGCGAGTAGCCGCCGGCTCGCGCTACGCTTCACGCCGCGCGATGCCCATTCGCTCGATCACCTGCTTCTGCGGCGCCCGCGACGGCGCGCGAGCCGAGTACCGGCTGGCGGCGAAGGCCCTGGGCGAGGCGATGGCCGCCCGCGGCCTGCAGCTCGTCTACGGCGGAGGCGGCCACGGCATGATGGGCGCGCTCGCCGACGCGGTGCTGGGCAAAGGCGGCACCGCGGTGGGCGTGATTCCCCACGGGCTCTCGCGCGCCGAGTTCGAGCACCAGCACCTCAGCGAGCTGTACCGGGTCGACAGCATGCACGAGCGCAAGGCGCTGATGGAGCAGCGCGCCGACGCCTTCATCGCCCTCCCCGGCGGCTTCGGCACGCTCGACGAGCTGTTCGAGATCGCCACCTGGAGCCAGATCGGCCTGCACCAGAAGCCGGTCGGGCTGCTCGACACCTTGAGCTACTGGGACGGGCTGAAGGTGCAGATTCACCGCGCCATCGCCGACGGCTTCGTGGCGAAGCAGCTCGAGACCCTGCTGGTGGTCGACGACGACCCCGTGCGCCTGCTCGAGCGGCTCATCGCCCACGCCCCGCCGCCGCCGGTGGTGGTGTGGAAGAAGGGCTGAGGGGCCCAGCGAAATCGAGCAGGGTGAGCCCGTCGAACCCTGCCGTCGCACCACTTGAGATGCAGCGCCTCATACTCCAGGCTTCGAGCGGCAGCGCGCGCGCTCAAATACGATGGAGTATCCGCGCCTGAACCTTCGGCGAACGACAGCAGGGTTCGACGGGCTCACCCTGCTCGATTTCGCACGCGCCGCCGGCAGCGGCGCACTTTGCTCAGGGTGAACCCGAGCTCGGCACCGCGCGCATCTCGCCGGTGGTCGCCCGGCGCTGGCCGATCTCGACCACCATGCTCTTGAGCTGCCGCGAGAGCACCCGGAACACGCCGGTCAGCAGCTCGGGGCGATCGGCGAGCAGGTCGAGAAAGTCGCGGCGATCGATCACCAGCACCCGCATCGCCACCCGGGCCCGCACCTCGGTGACCCGCGGCGCCCCGTCGAACAGCGAGACCTCGCCGAACGCCTCGCGCACCCGCGTGGTCATGATCTGTTCGCCCTCGCGGCGGTGCTCGGCCTCACCTTCGATCACCACGTACAGCGCGTCGCCCGGGTCGCCCTCGCGGTAGACCCGCTCGCCTGGCTTGAATGCCTGCTCGCGCGCCACCGCCGCGATCGCCGCGAGATCATCGACGTCGCACTCGGCGAACACCTCGACGCCCTCGAGCGCCAGCAGCTTGCGAACCGTCACCTCGCTCATGTCGTCCTCCTTGAATTGTTCGGGCCACAGGCCCCGCTGCCGCGCCACCGCCCGCGCGGTCGCCCGCACCACGAAGTCGGTCGACCCCGAGAGCTCGGCCAGGCGCTGAAGGCCCCGGGCCGCCTCTCCCGGCGGCAGGCTGCGGTGGTGCGCCTCGAGCAGCGGCCGCATCACCTCGGCCTGCTGCGGGCTGAGCAGGTGGTCCATCAGCTCGCGCGCCCAGGCACGGCCCTTCGGGTCCGCCCCGCGCAGCTGGGCGTGCGCGCGGCGCATGGCGCGCTCGCCGTACTGCAGGCCCAGCACCAGGAAGCAGAGCTCGAACGCCTGATCGAGGCGGTCGCCCAGCGCGCGCGTCACCAGCGCCCTCGGCCCCAGCGCCGCCATCAGGTCGCGCCACGGCTCGCGCAGCGCCTCGTAGGTGCCGAGCCGGCGCTCGAGCGCCTCGTGCATGCGCTGGGGGTCGACCACCAACCCCGGGCCCTCACCCTTCAGCCGCGCGATCGCCACGCCCACCCGGTAGTGCAGAAACGCATCGTCGACCGCGTTGGAAAAGAGCAGCGCGTCGAGCGCCGACTGGGTGCCGATCTGCCGCAGCACGCGGGGCAGCTGGTAGCGCAGCGACACCGAGCGGCTGCGATCGTCGAGCGCCTGCGCCACCAGCGGCACCACCGGCTCACCCATCTGCTCGAGCGCCTCGCGCGCCGCGCGCCGCTCGTCGCGCCAGGTGAGAAAGCGCAGCAGCCTGGGCGCCAGCGCCAGGTACCGCCCCGCCCCCACCGCCTCGATGGCCAGCTTGCGCACCGACGGGTCGGCGTCGTCGAGCATGCGCGCCAGGGCCTCGCCCAGGTGGCCCTGCCCCACTGACAGCCCCGGCTGGCCCGCGCGCACCACCGCCACCCGCGGCTCGGCCGGGGTGGTGACGATCACCTGCACCTCGACCGGCCCGCCCGGCAGCGGCACCGGGTCGAGCTGTTCACGCACGCTCTCGGGAAGTCGGCCCAGCAGCCGCGCCACCTCGCGCCGCTGCGCCGCCGGCGCCGAAGGCCCCTGCGCCACCAGCGCGTCGAGCCGCTGCTTCGGGGCCGCGGCCCGCGGGTCGAGCAGCAGCCACGCGCCGATCGCCGCGGCCTTGGCGCCGATGTCGGTCGCGTCGATGAGGCCCGGCAACAGCAGCCTCCCCGAGTCGGGAGACAGCACCGGCAACGCCCAGATCGCCGCGTCACGCACCCGGCGGCTGCCGTCGTCGACCAGCGCCTCGAGCAGCGGCGCCACCCCCGGCGGCCGCGTCTCGAGCGCAAGCCCCACCCCGCGCTCGCGCACCCGCTCATCGGGGTGGCTCAGCAGCGTGCGCACGTGCGGCGCCAATCGCGCGCCCGACGCCACCAGCAGGTCGACCGCGCGCAGCGCGCGAGAGCCATCGCCGGCGGCGAGCGCCTGCACCAGCAGCGCATCGTCGATGCCGGCCAGCTCGACCTGCCCCGCGCCCGACACCTTCTGGTGCAGCATGGCGAGGTACCTCGGCCGCATGCCCCACAGACCCCACCCCAGGCCCACGCACAGCAGCACCACCATCGAGGGAATCATCGGGCCCTGCGCGTACCCGGCGAAGCCGAGCAGCAGCGCACCGCCGGCGGCCAGCCCGCCTTTGCGCAAGAAGCCGTCGATGGCGCTGCGCGCGCCGTCGCGAACCTCGTCGGGCAGAGGCGCATAGAGCAGCTGAAACCCCACCGGCAAGAGCGAGAGCGTGGCGCACGACTCGACCAGCTTGAGCGCCCACGCCGTCCAGATGGTGTCGGTGAACACCGCCGCGCTCACCGCCAGCGCGCCCAGCATCACCGGCACCGCCGCGAGGTAGCGCACCACCCCCAGCCGGCGCAGCAGCACCTCGGCAGCGAGCAGCTGAAACGCGGCGCTGAACACCCCGTTCCACACCTGCAGCCCACCGAAGGTCGAGGCCAGCTCGGCCTCGTCGAGCTGCGCCCCGGCGCGCGCGCGAAACAGGTAGTCGGCCAGCACGCTCAGCATCGCGAAGCCCATCACCAACCAGCCCAGCCCGCGCGCGTACGGGTTGCCGGCCACGTAGCCCCAGGCGCCGGCGGCGGGCCGGCGCGGCGCCGACACCGCCTCGAGCGGCGGCTGCGCCCGCCACGCCACCGCGGCGCCCGCCAGCAGCGCCGCGGCGGCGATGAACAGCGGCGGAGCGCCCATCTGCGGGGCGAGAAACTGCGCCAGCAGGCCCCCGCCCACCGCCCCCACCATGCCCACCCCGTTGAGCACGGTGAACGCGCGCCGCGACTCGCGCGCGTCGAAGACATCGGCCAGCGCCGCCCACACCGACAGCACCGTCGAGGTGGTGAACACCTCTGCGAACACGTACGCGGCCAGCGCCACCAGCGGGGCGTTGAGCTCGAGCGCCAGCGCGCAGCCGAGGCAGACCACGGCGCCGGCGGCCCCGAACAGGTGGGGCTTGAGGCGGTGACCGGGTCGCGCCGCGTTGAGCGCCGCGAGCAGCGCGGTGAAGGCCGCCGCCCCCAGGTACAGCCAGGGCAGCGACTGCGGCCCGTAGCGCGCGATGGCCACCGCGTTGGCGGCCGGTTTGTAGAGCGCGACCGCCCCCAGGAAACAGGCCTGGAACAGCGCCGCCGGCAGGAGCTTCGAGCTCACCGCTACGACGGAAAGTCGCGCCGGGTGAACAGGGCGTGCACCTTGACGCCGGTCGCCTCGACCGCCTCGCGGCCGCCCTCGTCGCGATCGACCAGCGCGAAAGCCCCGACCGGGGTGAGCCCTTCGGCCCGCGCCCGCTCGATGGCCTTGATGGTCGACGCCCCGGTGGTGACCACGTCTTCGACGATGGCCACCTTCGCGCCGGCCGCGAACGACGTCAGCCCCTCGACCCACTGCCCGGTGCCGTGACCCTTGGGCTCTTTGCGCACGTAGAAGGCGTGCAGCGGGTGCCCTTGCAGAAACGAGGTCAGCGCCACCGAAGAGGCGATGGGGTCGGCGCCCATGGTGAGGCCGCCAGCGCCCACCGCGTCGGGGGTGCGCTCGCGAATCAGCTCGAACAGGGCGCGGCCCACCAGCACGTGGCCTTCGGCGGTGAGCACCGTCTTCTTGCAATCGATGTAGAAGTCGGACTCGCGCCCCGAAGAGAGCACCACCTTCTTCTTGGCGAACGACTTCTCGGTGAGCAGCGCGAGCAGCCGCTGAGCGTCAGCTTTCACCGCCGCCCTCCAAGAACGCGACCAGCTGGGCCGAGTAGCGCAGCTGCTCGAGCAGCATCTCGCGGCGCTCTTCGTCGAGGTCGGCGAACACGTCGGCGAGCAGCGAGAGATCTTGGTTGATCTGCCCCAGGCGGGTGGCCACGTCAGCGGCCAGCTCGTCGGCGTCGACCTCTTCTTCGTCTTGGGGCACGCCTTCGGGCGCCAGGCCGTCGTCGTCGGCCATCGCCTTGTCGAGCATGTCGCGCGCCGCCGCCGACAGCCGGCCTCGCTCTTCCAGCCGGGCGCGAAAGGCGGTCAGCTCGTCGCGCGACACCGGCACCTGGTGAATCGCCTCGGCCAGCGCGATCAGCGCCGCGTCGTCGTCGGTGAGATCGACGTGCAGCCGCGCCAGCACCTTCTCGCGCTGCAGAAACTTGAGCGCCGCCACCCGGCGAAAGCCGGTGATCAGCTGAAAGCGGTCGGGGGGCCTCAGCCGTAGATCGACCGGGAACACCTGGCCCAGCCGCGCGATGTCCATCGCCAGGGCCGCCACGTCGCCCTCGTCGCGCAGCTTGAAGACGTCGTCTTCGTCGATGCGATCGAGCGCGATGTGCGCCGGCGCGGGGTGAATGCGCTTGAGCTCGTGCGGCGTCGGCCCGCTCGGTGGAGGCGGCGGCGGGCTCGGCGCAGGCGGTGTGTTGTCTTCGCCTTCTCCGTCGTCGTCGACTTCATCGTCGTCGTGCTGCGCTTCGGCGGCGGCGCGCTCGGCTTCAGCCACCGGCGCTTCGGCCGGCGCGCTCGAGGCGTCAGAAGACTCCGACGGCGGCTGCGTCTGCGCAGCCTCGTCTCCAGCAGAGGGCTCGGCGCCTTCCACCGGGTTTTCGTCGGTCGTGTCGTTCACGTCGGGCACTTTGCCCACCTTCTAACGCCAGTTCGCCAAAGGTCACTTCTTCTTCTTCACCAGGACCTTCTTCTTGCCACCCTCACCGACCGTCACGGCGACGGGAGGAGGAGGCTGCGGCTTGCTCTCGCCCTTCTTCTCGAGGGGCGGTGGCGGAGGCTGCGGCTTGGCGCTGCCGGTCTTGGTCGGCACCGGCGCGGGCCGGGCGGGCGCCGCGGCGGGACGCACCGTGGCGGGCCGCGCCACCGGGCGCGCCGGGCGGCTCTCGAGGTGACGGCCGGGCTCGACCTCGCCCATGTCGATGCGGCCGCGAAACGAAGCGCCGTCGACCAGGATCACGCGGGGCGCGCGAATGTCGCCCACCATGCGGCCCTCGCGGGTCAGCTCGACGCTCTCGGTGGCGGCGATGTTGCCCACCACCACGCCCGAGACGATGGCGTTCTTCACCGCCACGTTCGCCTTCACGATGCCCGAGGGCTCGACGATCAAGGTGTGCGAGAGCGACAGCTCTCCTTCGACCCGGCCACGAATGGTGAGGTCTTCGTCACCCGTCAGCTTGCCCGAGATGAGAATGGACTCGCCGATCACGGTGTTGGCGCTGAAGCCTCCCGTCGACTCTTTGGTAGTCGCCATGGTGGTTCTCTCAGCGTTCCTTCACATCCATGTCGACGTTGCCCTTGAAGCTGGCTCCGTCGGCAATGAGGATGCGAGGAGCCTTGATGTCGCCGACGACGCGGCAGTCGGTCTTCAGCTCGACCTTGTCGCTGGCGGCGATGTTGCCGGTGACCCGACCGGCGATCTCGACGTTCTGGGTGTCGATGTCGGCTTCGACCACGCCCGAGCCCTCGACGAACAGGCTCTCTTTCAGGGTGATCTTGCCTTTCACCGTGCCCTGAATGACCAGGTCTTCGTCTCCGGAGATCTCTCCGTCGATCACGATGCTCGAACCGATGATGGTGTTGGCCATGTGAGTTTTCCTTTCAGATGTCGTCGGGCAGCTTGACGTCCATCTCGATGGACCCGTTGAACACCGCGCCGTCCTCAATCACGACACGTGTCGCCTTGATGTCGCCGTTCACCTTCGCGCTGGAGTTGATCGCCACCCGGGAAGACGCGTCGATGTTGCCCGCCGCCTCGCCGTTGATGGTCAGCTCGTCGGCGCGAATGTCGGCTTGCACCTTGCCCGACCCCTCGATGGTGAGGTGGTTCTTGAGCGAGATCTGCCCCTCGACCCGGCCCTCGATCACCAGATCGCCGCCGCCCGACAGGCTGCCGCGAATGATGATGCCCTTGCCGATGATGTTGCTCTGCTCTCCCTGCGCCATGATGCCGACGCCTCCCTTCGCTGACGAAGTTTCTAGGTCACCGGTGTGCCGATAGCCAACGTGAAATGTCGGCCCACACTTCTTCCTTGCCCTGCTCGCAAAGCACTTCGTGCAACATGCCCGGGTACTCTTTGTACGTCTTGTCGCTGCTCGCGATGGTCTCGAAGAAGCCACGCGCGGCGGGCGTCGACGCCACCGGGTCTGAACCGCCGGTCACCATCAGCACCGGCAACACCAGCTGCGCCCCCAGGCCGGTGAGCGCCTCTTGCGCCTTGCGGTGCTCGACGTACCAGCGCGGCGTCGCCGCCTTGCCGTAGAGCGGGTCTTCGGCGGTCTCGCGCTGCCACTCGACGTCGCGCGACAGCAGCGCGGGAGACAGGCCGGTGGCCACCGGAACCGAGGGCAGCACGTTGGCGAGCAGCGTCGCGGCGAAGGTCTTCACCCGCGGCGGCTTCATCGCCAGCCGGTAGAACGGAGCCGAGAGCACCAGCCCCTTCAAGCCCTCGGGCCGACGGGCCGCGAAGTGGGTGGCCATCAGCCCGCCGTGGCTGTGGGCCAGCACGAAGGTCGGCTTGCCCGAGGCGAGCTGCCGCACCCGCGCCCAGAACACCTCCATGTCGCCCAGGTACTCGCTCCACTCGGTGACGTGGCCGCGCTTGCCGTCGGCCTTGCCGTGGCCGCGGTAGTCGAACGCCAGCACCCCGTGCCCTTGGCTCACCAGGTAGTCGATCACCCGGCGGTACCGGCCCGAGTGGTCTCCGTAGCCGTGCACCACGCCCACCACCGACGTGAACTCACCGTCCGGCAGCTGCGACTGCCAGTAGAGCCGCGTGTTGTCTCTCGCGGAGAAGAAGCCCTCGTCTCGCCGGCTCATGCGGAGCACGCACCTTACGCAAAAAAGCGCGCGCGTCGACAAAGCATTCGCACTGAACGCCGAAAACGAGGCGTCACTTTTCCAGCGCGCGCAGCTTCTTCTCGAGCGCGCTCTTCTGGGTCTTGCTGTCGGCGAGCTCGGGCGCCTCTTTGAGCGTCTCGAGCGCGCGCTTGTAGCGGGCCATCGCGTCAGAGGGCCTCGAGCCCCGGGCGTAGGCGTCGCCCAGGTGCTCTTCGATGGTGGGCTCGCCCGGCGAGACCTCGGTGGCCCGCTCGAGCGTGTCGATCGCCTTGCCGGTGTCGCCCTTCTTGAAGAACACCCAGCCCAGCGAGTCGAGGTACGCCGCCGTGTCGGGCTTGAGCTCGAGCGCGCGGGTGAGCAGCTTCTCGGCCTCGTCGAAGTCGAGCCCGCGATCGGCCAGCGTGTAGCCGATGAAGTTCATCGCGTTGGCGTTGTCGGGGTTCACGTCGAGCACCGCGCGCATCTTCTCGAGCGACTTCTGCACCTCGCCCTTGCGCTCGTAGACCGCGCCCAGCGCGTAGAGCAGCAGCTCGTCGCGGGGCCGCTTGCGCAGCGCATCGGTCAGCAGCGAGATGGCGTCGGCCAGCCGGCCCTGGCGCTCGTACAGGCCGGCCAGCGCCTCGAAGCTCTCGGGGGTGGGCTTGTCGGCGAGCGCCCGCGCCAGCACCAGCTCGGCCTCTTTGGCCTGGTTGGCGCGCTCGAGCCCGCGCGCGTACGCGGGGAGCAGGGGCTGGTAGTCGGGGCGATCTTCCAGCCCCTTCTTGTACAGGTCGAGCGCTGCCTGGTGCTTGCCCAGCGACGAGAGGCAGTTCGCGCGGTGCAACCGCGACTCGTGGAACAGGTCTCCCGCGTCGGCCGTGACCGCGCCGTACGCGTCGGCTGCTTTCTGCCAGCTGTGCATGCGCTCGTGCACCAGCCCGGCGTAGAAGTGCAGCCGGGGCTCGCTGGCGGTGACCCGCGCGTTGTCGAGCACCTCGACCGCGGCGCCCATCTGCCGCATCGCCAGGTACGAGAAGGCCACCTTCACCGCCAGCTCGGGGTCTTTCGAGAACGAGAGCAGCTGCTCGAAGTACGCGCGCGCCCGCTGGGTGGCGTCTTGCCGCAGCGCCAGGCGCCCCGCCGCCAGCAGCACGTCGCGGTTCTCGGGGTCGCGCTCGAGCGCCTTCACGTAGGCGTCTTCTGCCTTGGGCAGCCGGCTGGTGGTCTCGAAGATCTGGCCCAGCGTGATCCACGCCTCGGCGTCGCCGGGGTCTCGCTCGACGGCCTTGGCGAGCAGCTTCTCGGCGCGCGCGTTGTCGTTGCGCTCGGCCAGCGCCATGCCCAGCCGCTTGTAGCCGACCGGCTCTCCGGGCAGCGCCGTCGACAGCTCTTCGACCACCTTCACCGCCTCGTCGGGCTTGCCCTGGTCGAGCCACAGCTGGGTCAGCACCAGGTAGGCGTCGGGGTCGCGCGGCTTCAAGCGAATGGCGCTCTTGAGCGCCGCGCGCGCGCGCACGATCTTCTGGCCCTCGAACAGCACCCGGCCCATCAGCAGCTGCGCCGCGGCATGGTTGGGGAAGCGGTCGAGCACCTTGTGCAGCTGACCTTCGGCGCGGTCGAGCTCACCGAGCCGCGCGTGCTCTTCGGCCAGCTCGGTCATCAGAAACGGGTTCTGGTCGTCCGAGGCCAGCGCCAGCCGCAGCTCGTCGAGCGCGCCGCGGTGGTCTCCGTCGTGGTGGAGCAGCCGCGCCTTGAGGTAGTGCGCGTAGCTCGCCGCCGAGCTGAAGCGCTCGCTGGGCTCTTGCGAGGGCGACATCGCCTCGTGCATCGCCTGGTAGTCGACGTGCGGCCGCTTCGCAGGAGCGCCTGAAGCAGCCAGACAGATCAAAATCACCGGCGACACCACACCCGAGTCTAACTGAGGCGACGATTCTGGTGATCGCTGTGACGCGCTGGTGCCACTGTGAGCCGATGGCGGCGACCCTTCAGGTAGGTGGCACACCGACGTGTTCGCCATGTAGAGTCCGCCCGCCTCAATTCCGGCCGTCACTCGACAAAGGCATTCAATGAAAGGCTCGATTCTCCTCGCCGCCTGGGTCGTCGCACTTCCTGCGCTCGCCCAGAACGACGAATGGACGACGTTCCCCGCGAACCAGCCGCCGCCGGCCGAGACGCCCAAGAAGGCCGACCCGCCCAAGAAGAAAGACGAGCCAAGGAAAGACGAGCCCGCTCCCCCCCATCAGGATCCCTCCGCCAAGGGCCGGGTCGAAGAGCGGCTGCGCGCCGCCGAGGCGGGGCGACCGATTCCCCAGAACTCTCCGGCGCCTGGCGCGGCGGCCACCTCTTCCGACGGCCTGCCGGTGGTCTCGCGCAGAGAGCGCGTCGAGCCGGGCACCGAGCACCACAGCCCCTCGACCTGGGGTCACGGGCTCCAAGACGAGAACCACCGCACCACGGTGGGCGCGGTGGGCATCGGCCTGATTCACCTGCAGAGCGCGAAGCTGGGGCCCAAGGGCGTGCTGCGCTTCTCGCTGCTCGGCGAGTACAACAACCTGAACGACTTTCCGGTTCGCACCGCGCAGAACATTCGCAGCTCGGGCACCTTCGCGGTGTCGTGGGTGCCGGTCAGCTTTCTCGAGGCGTACCTGGGCTACAGCGCCACCGCGAACACCAACTCGCGCACCTCGCCGAACCTGATTCAGGCGTTGGGAGATCTCACCCTCGGGGTGAAGGGCGCGATTCAACTCAGCAAGAACGCCGACTCGGCGCTGCGCGGCTTCTACCTGGGCCTCGACCTGCGCCTGCTCACCTTCAGCGCGGTGGGCAACCAGAGCATCGACCGCTTCGCGGTGGGCTTCAAGCCGAGCCTCATCGCGACCTACGACTTCCGCGCGCTCACCTACAAGTTCCCGGTGGTGTTCTCGCTGAACCTGGGGGCCACCATCGACAGCACCAGCGGCCTGGTCACCAACCAGACCCTGAACGCGAGCGAAGAGTTCGCCCTGGCGATCAACCGCTACAACCGCATCGACTTCGGCTTCGGCGTCGAGGTCCCCTTCCCCGTCGTCACGCCGTTCATCGAGTACACCCTGGCCGGCCCGCTGGGCGTGCCGGGCAACCAGTTCACCGGCCCCGACGGGGTGAGGGTCGACGTGACCTCGGCGATGCCGCAGAAGCTGGGCCTGGGGCTCAAGGTCACCGCGGTGAAAGATCTCACCCTCGCGCTCGGCTTCGACCTGGGCCTGGCCCGCAGCGTCGGCCTGGGCATGGCCGCCACCGCCCCGTGGAACTTCCTCTTCAACGCGTCGTTCAACATCGACCCCTTCCAGCGCGGCGAGACCAAGATCGTCGAGACCGTGCGCGAGCGCACCGCCGAGAAGAAGGTCGCCGAGGCGCCCAAGACCGGCAAGGTCGAGGGCACGGTGGTCGACGCGAAGACCAACAAGCCCATCTCGGGGGTGCTGGTGGCGATGGTGGGCTCGGGCCTGCCGCCGGTGGCCAGCGACGCCGAGGGCGGCCGCTTCCTCACCTACGACCTGCCTCCGGGGCCGGTGAAGCTCAAGGCCAGCCGCGACGGCTACAAAGACATCGAGCAAGAGCTCAAGGTCGAGACCGGCAAGTCGAACAAGGTGCAGCTCTCGCTCGAGCCGGTCGAAAAGCTGGCCTCGTTCGTCATCACCGTCTCGGGCAACAAGAAGCCGATCGCCGCCAACGTGGTGGTGGCCGGCACCGAGACCAAGACCGTCTCCACGGTGAAAGACGTCAAAGAGCCGGTGAAGGTCGAAGCCTCGGCCGGCACCTACACCGTCAGCGTCACCGCCGAGGGCTTTCTCTCGCAGCAGAAAGACGTGGCGCTCACCGCCGGCGCCGAGCTGCCGCTCGCCTTCGAGCTGGCGCCCGCTCCCAAGAAGATGTTGGCGATCATCAAGGACGACAAGATCGAGATCGCCCAGCAGGTGCACTTCGCCACCGGCAAGGCCACCATTCTCGCCGACTCGTACTCGCTTTTGCAGCAGGTGGTCGACGTGATGGTGAAGAACAACGTGAAGCGGGTGCGCGTCGAGGGCCACACCGACAACCGCGGCGACAAGGCTTTCAACCAGAAGCTGTCTGAAGATCGCGCCGCGTCGGTGGCCAGCTACCTCATCGGCCAGGGCATCGACCCCCGCCGCATCGAGTCGGCGGGCTTCGGCGACAGCAAGCCGGTGGCCCCCAACCTCACCGCCCGGGGCCGCGAGCTCAACCGCCGCGTCGAGTTCCTGATCCTGGAGAAGTGAAGACCATGCGCGGCGCACTGCTCGGCTTCGCCCTCGCGGCGGTCGCGGGCTGCGAGTGTGACACGCACACCTGCATCGGCGACGCGTGCATGATGATGCCCGACCCGCCCCAGGTGTTCCTGGTGGCGACCTCGCAGAACGTGGTGGGGCGTGCGTTCACGGTGAGCGTGAACGTCACCGGCTGCGATCGGGTTGCGGTGCTGCAGCTGCAGCAGAACGCGACCACCTTCAAGACCGCCACCTACCGCGGGCCGAACACGGTGATCGAGGTGGTGCCCGGCGACCTCAAGCAGTTCTACAGCGCGGTGGGCATCGCCGCGAACCTCACCCTGCGCGCCCACGTCGAGTGCGACGACGCGCGGCACAACGAGTCACAGCCGGTGGCGATCACGTTCTTTCCCGTCGAGAGCGTGCTGCAGCCCACCATCGCGCAGGGCATCGTGCTGCCCGACAGCTTCATCGCCGAGGGCGGAGCCGGCAGCACCCCGACGTCGTTCGTGGGCTGCGCCACCAGCGGTGCGGGCCTCTCGCTGGCCCGGGTGAACCTGGCCGGTGACGTGGTGTCGATCAATGCGTCGCTGCCCTTCGGCTGCACCTACTTCGCGTCGATCTCCGAGAAGGTGCAGTCCACCGGGCAGCGCTGGCTGTACGAGGCGGGCAAGGGCGCCTTCGCGTTCACCACCAACGGGGGCAGCCCGGGTGACCTCGACGTCACCGGCGGGATCATCGGCGACACGCTCGACGTCTTCGCGGTGGGGCCCGACGGCGACGCGCTCATCTGGGACAGCTCGGTCTCGACCGGGCCCGCGCTGTCGAAGATTCGCCACGGCAGCGGCCTCGCCTTCCCCAACAACACGGCGTGGTTCTCGATGACGCCGGGAGTGCTCAACGGCACCCCGGGGTTCGACGCCAGCAGCGGAGCGGCGCTGATTCCCTCATGGCGGGCCGGCTTCGGCTCGACCATGGGCAGCCAGACCATTCAGTTCGTGAACTACGCCACCGGCGGCGCGCCCTTCGCCGAGTCGGTGCTGGTGACGCAGAACTTCGCCTTCTTGGACCCACAGACCCCGCCGGCGGTGGCGCTCAGCCCCGACACGCGCACGGTCTACATCGTGGTGCCGGTCACCAACTCGACCACCCAGACCCAGGTGCTGGCCTGCGGCACCCAGGGAGGGGTGAGCGCCTGCCCGCAGCGGTGGCGCAGCGTGGCGGTGCCCGGAGTGATCGCGTACCTCTTCCCCTTCGCGGGCGGCAGCAAGGTGGCGGGCATCGGCAGCCATCAGATCTGGTTCTTCGACAACGCCGACGGCCACATCTTGAACCCCAATGGCACCGCCGCCACCAGCAGCGGCGCGCTCACCATCTCGGGGGCGCAGCCGGGCTCGGGCAACGACTTCTACATTCTCGCCGGCACCCCGTTCGCGAGCGAGATCGTCGCCTTCGACAACCCGGTCAACGGAGAGGTGTGGCGCTACTCGATGCAGGGCGGCGGCAACACCGCCCAGAACGCGCTCACCATCGCCATCGACGAGGGCGGCACCTCGTGGCTGCGCATCGGCAAGAACCAGGTGAAGCCCCTCACCCTCACCGAGTACCGCACCGCTCGCACCCCGTGAGGGGCCGCTCACCCTGAGCGAGGCGCGCAGCCGAAAGGGGCCACGAGACTCTGCAGCGCAGATGCGAGCGCTTCGGGCGCTGCGGCCTTCGCTCAGCCCTTGCGTCGCGCGGCGAGCAGCGCCTCGACGTTGCCGGCCGGGCCGGGCGTGGGCGAGTCGATCACCCCCAGCACGTCGAGGCCCTGCTCGGCCACGAACGCCCGCACTCCTTCGATGGCGGCCGCGCGCACCTGGGGGTCTCTGACCACCCCGCCCTTCTCGACGCCCTCACGCCCGGCCTCGAACTGCGGCTTCACCAGCGCCACCAGCCAGCCGTCGAGCTTGGGCAGCACGCTGGGCAGCACCAGCTTGAGCGAGATGAAGCTGACGTCGATCACCATCGCCCCCACCGTCTCGGGCAGATCTTCGTCGGTGAGGTGGCGCGCGTTCACCCGCTCGCGCGAGATCACCCGCGGGTCGGCGCGCAGCTTCTCGTGCAGCTGCCCGTAGCCGACGTCGATGGCGTGCACCCGCGCCGCGCCCCGCTGCAGCAGGCAGTCGGTGAACCCGCCGGTGCTGGCGCCGATGTCTGCGCAGGTGAGCCCGGTCGCGTCGAGACGAAAGTGCTCGAGCGCCGCGGCGAGCTTCAGGCCTCCGCGCGAGACGTACGGCAGCACCTCTCCCTTGAGGCGCAGCTCGGCGTCACGCGGCACCCGGGTGCCCGGCTTGTCGACGCGCTGATCATTCACCACCACCTGGCCGGCGAGAATCAGCGCCTGCGCCCTGGTGCGCGACTCGGCCAGCCCGCGCTCGACCACCAGCTGGTCGAGCCGCTCGGTGCGAGAGCTCACCGCGAGGGCCCCTCACCCCGGCCCAAGGTCAGCTCTTTCGCTCGACCGCATAGCGGGCCAGCGCGGCGAGCGGGCCAGGGGTCGGCTCGAGCGCGGCGATCGCGCTCACCGCGCGCTGCACCTGCTCTTGCGCCAGCGCGCGCGAGCGCTCGAGCCCCACCACCGCGGGAAAGGTGTGGCGCCCGGCGGCCGCGTCGGCGCCGGTGGGCTTGCCCATCGCCTCGGCGCTGGCGGTGACGTCGAGAATGTCGTCGGCGATCTGAAAGCCCAGCCCCACTGCGTCGCCGTAGGTCTCGGCCGCCGCCAGGTCGGCCGCGCTGCCGCCGCCGGCGATGGCGCCCATGCGGCAGGCGCACTTGATGAGCGCTCCGGTCTTGGCGCGGTGCAGCTTGAGCAGGTAGCCCTCTTCGGCCGGGCGGTCTTCGGCGATGTCGAGCACCTGCCCGCCCACCATGCCCCACGAGCCCGCCGCGATCGCCAGCTCGTTGGCGAGCGGGCCAGTGAGGCCGATGAAGGCGTCGGTCATCAGCGCGTCGCCGGCGAGAATGGCCATCGCCTCGCCGTAGACCTTGTGGTTGGTGGGCCGGCCGCGGCGCAGATCATCGTCGTCCATCGCCGGCAGGTCATCGTGAATCAGCGAGTACGTGTGCACCATCTCGACCGCGCAGGCCGGGGCGTCGGCGGCCGTGCTGGTAGAGCGCGAGACCGCGTCGGCGAAGGCGAGACACAGCACCGGCCTCAGCCGCTTGCCGCCGGCCAGCAGCGAGTAGCCCATCGCCTCGGCCAGCTTCGCCGGCGCGCGCGCGGCGAGCTCTTGCATGCGGGCGCCGAGCGCCTGCTCGACACGCGCCTGCTGAACCTTCAACCAACCATCGAGATCGAATGCCATTGGGGCGACGCCTCTACCACAGCGCCCCCCGCCGCTGGAGACGGGTATCGGCTCTCTAGAACGGCACGTCGTCTTCGTCGGAGCCGCCCGGCGGGCCGCCCCGGCGCTGCTGCTGCTGCGGGTTCGGCTGCGCAGCGGGTGCCGCGGCCGGGCGCTTCGCCTGGGCCTGCGGCTCTTGACCGGTCTCCTTGAGCTCGAGCGGCACCACCTTGGTGCCGCTGTCGTCGCTCAACAGCTGCTCGATGCGCTTCTCGGCCTCGCTGAGCAGCTTCTCGCCCTTGCGCACCAGCTGAATGCCCTCGGCGAACTTCTCGAGCGAGTCTTCGAGCGAGAGGCCGCCACCTTCGAGCTGCTCGACCAGCGCCTGCAGCCGCTGCACGACGTCGCTGTACTGCTCACCGTTCTTGGCGTCTTTGGCAGGCACGAGAGAAGGCATAACAAATGCTCAGCCCTTTTGGCGCGAGCCGCGAACGCCCTCGACCACGGCGTCGAGCTCCTGCTCGTCGTTGAGCAGCACCCGCACCCGGGTGCCGGGCGGCGCCTGGGCCACGTCGGTCACCACGTGCCCGTCTTGCAGGCGGGTGATCGAGTACCCGCGCGCCAGCACCTTGAGCGGCGAGAGCGCCTCGAGCCTGCGCTCGAGCGCGTGCAGGCGGTCGTGCTGCCGGGCGAACTTCGTCTTGAACAGCTTGGCCAGCCGCTCGACCTCGCCGCGCAGGCGCAGCCGCTCGGCGTGGAGCTTGGGCCGAGGCGCGTGCGACTGCAGCTGCACCTTCAGCTCGTGCAGGTGGGCGCGCTGGCCGCGAATCATCGCGTTGCCGGCGCGGTGCAGCCGCAGCGAGGCCTGGGCCAGGCGCTCGCGCACCGCCTGCAGCCGCGCCTGGGGCCGGGCGCGGCCGATGCGCCGCTCGAGCTCTTTGAGCGCCGCGGTGCGCCGCTGGTGCCCGCGGCGCAGCGCCGAGACCATGCGGTCAGAGAGCTCGGAGAGCTTGAGCTGGTGCTGCGAGAGCCCGCGGCGGGGGTCTCCGAGCTTGCGGGCGAACCGGTCGAGCACCGCGCGCTGACCCACCATCGAGCGCTCGACCGCCTTGTGCAGCCGCTGCCGCTGCCGGGCCAGGTTCAGCTCGAGGTCGGCCAGCACCGGCGCCAGCGCCTCGGCGGCGTGGCTGGGGGTGGCGGCGCGGTGATCGGCCACGAAGTCGGCCAGGGTGACGTCGACCTCGTGCCCCACCGCCGAGATCACCGGCACCGGGCTGTCGTAGATCGCGCGCACCACGCGCTCTTCGTTGAAGGCCCACAGGTCTTCGGCCGAGCCGCCGCCGCGGGTGACCACGATCACGTCGACGTCGGTGCGGGCCAGCCGCCGAATGCCGCCCTCGATCTCGATCGCCGCGCCGTCGCCCTGCACGCGCGCGTTGGCGACCAGAATCGAGAGCCGCGGGTGGCGGCGGTAGAGCACCTTCACGAAGTCGCGCAGCGCCGCGCCGGTGATCGACGTCACCACCCCGATGCGCCGCGGCAGCACCGGTACCTTGAGCTTCGGCTTCTTGCGCTTGTCGCCGAACAGCCCCTCGGCCAGCAACTTCTGCTTGAGCTGCTCGAAGGCCAGCGCCTGGGCGCCCAGGCCCGCCGGCTCGAGCTTCTGCACGATCAGCGCGTAGCGACCCGAGGGGGGGTAGAGATCGAGGTTGCCCTCGGCGATCACCTCGAGCCCGTCTTTGAGCCCGAACTTGAGCTTCGCCGCGGTGGTCGCCCACACCCGCGCGTCGACCTGCGCCCAGGCGTCTTTGAGCGCGAAGTAGAGGTGGCCGCGGGTGTTGGGGCCCTTGAAGCCCGAGATCTCTCCGCGCACCAGCACCCGGCTGAACGACGGCTCGAGCGTCTCTTTGATCTGCTTGGTCAGCTCGCTCACCGAGAGCACCCGCGGGCCCGCCTTCACCTGCGGCGCCTTGTTCGGCGCGGGGGCCGCGCGCGGCGGCTCGGGCGGGCGGGCGGCCGCGGGCGCCGCGGCGGCAGGAGGGGCAGGCGCGGGCGCGACCACCGGCCTGGCGGGCGGCGCGGGGGCCGGCGCTTGCGGCTCGGAGGCCGGCTTGGGCGCAGGGGCGCCGCCGCCGAAGAGGTCGCCCTGCTTCACTCGCCCTTCCGCAGGTGCGCGCGCGCTTTGGCGGCCAGCTCTTTGCCGTACGCGTCGAGCTGGGTGAAGGCCGCCAGCTCGGTCAGCAGCGCGCGCGCCCGCACCGGGTCGGCCGACGCGTAGCGGTACGCCTCTGCGAGCAGGTCCCTGACGTGCGCGTTCAAGCCCGCCTGCAGCGTGAAGTCGGTGAAGGCGACGTGAAGCACCTCGGCTGCCGCCAGCTGCCGATCGACGCACTGCCAGTCACCCTGCTGGCGGCAGCGCTGCGCTTCGGCCTCGTACTGCGACGCCAGCGCCTGCGAGACGTCGTCTCGCGGTCGGCTCTTCTCGTGGTCCGAGATCTGCCGCGCGAGCTTGAGCTGCTCCTTCAGCTCGGCGGCCTTGAGGCCGCGCGGCGCGTACTCGACCAACCGGCTGAGCGGCTCTACTCCGCGCTGGCACAGCTCGGACCTCGGGGCGCAGGCCTTGGCCAGGCGCAGCGCCTTGGCCCTGTCGCCGCCGTCGAACGCCCGCTGCACCTCGGCCCAGGGGGCGACGATCGCCGCGGCCGCCTCACTCGCGCGAGCCCGCACCTGGCGCACCTGCTCGAGCTTCGGGTCGAGGCGCTCGACGCCGTCGAGCGCGGCGATGACGGCGTCGACCGAGGCCTCGTCCGCCGCGCGGGTCAGCGCTTCGCTCGCCGCCTCGAGCCGCCGCGAGGCCTCGGCGGTGAGCTGCGCCTGCACCGTACTCACCTGCGCCTCGAAGACCGAGTCGCGGGGCACCCGCGCCAACGCCCGGGCCGCGCCGTCGAAGTCGTGCTGCTCGACCCGCCCGCGCGCCTCGTCGAGACCGGCCCGCTGCGCCCGCAGCGACACGCACACCACCGCCAGCGCCTCGACGTCGCTTCGCGGCACGGCGCGCAGCGCGTCGATGGTGCGGCAGCCCTCGAGCTCGCCCGCGAGCAGCTGCGCCTTCGCCACCCTCACCTGGGCCTGCTCGGGCGTCTCGGCGGGCAAGGTGCAGCCACCTACCGTGGGCCCCGCCCACCGGTCGAAGATCAAGAAGCTCGCCCCGCCCGCGGCTGCGCACCCCGCCACGGCAATGAGGCGCGCGGGGCTCACCGGCTCACTCGACCTTGTTCAGCTGCTTGAGCGCCTTCTGGTGGTACTCGTCGTCGTTCGAGGTCATGTCGACCACCTGCTTGAAGATGCGCATCGCCTCGTCGGGGTCTTGCGCCTTCATGCTGTAGCCCTTCATGTAGAGCTCTTTGGCGTTGCCCTTGGCCTGCCTCAAGATGTCGGCCGCCTCGATGTTGCCCGGGTCGGCATCGAGCACGATCTTGGCGTTCTCGGCCGCGCACGCCCAATCGCTCTTGCCTTTGCACGACGACGCCTTGCGCAGGTAGGTGGCGGTGATGCGCACCCCGATCTGCTTGGAGAGCGACGAGGGGCCGCCGCCGATCTTCTTGTCCAGCGCCTGCAGCTTGATCAGCTCGGCCGGGTTCAGGCTCTCGAGCTTCTTGAAGCGCTCCATGAAGTCCTTGATCTGATCCTGCAACTGCTTGCACTGCGAGGCCTTGGGAGCGCACTGCTGCGCCATCGCGAACGCGCCCGACTGGTCACCGCTCTTGAAGCGTTCTTGCACCGCGACCCACGGGGTGGGCGCCGGGCAGCACTTGCCGCCACAGGTGCCGTAGGGGCAGGTGGGCGGGTGATCGATGCGCTCGATCGCGTCGTCGGCGATCTTCTTGAAGTCGGTGCCCTCGCGGTGATCTGCCTTCACCGCCAGCAGGTCTTCGCCCATCTCCTTGAGCTGAACCATCTTCGCCCGATCACCGGTCGAGCCGAGCAGCTGCTGCGCGTCTTTCACCTTCTGATCGACGCGGCTCTCGAGCATCGCGCGCAGCTTGTCGCGCCGCTCGTACTGCTGGGTGTCGGTGCCCACCTTCTCGAGCTCTTTCGCGGCGACGCCCAGCCTGGTGGGGCTGGCGGTCAACGCCGCCTCGGCCGCGTCGAGCGCCTGCTGGGCGGGAATCTCTTTGTCCGCCTTGTCGATGTAGACCTGCACCGTCGCCTGCGCGAAGTCGGGGTTGAGCTTGCCGACCTCTTCGAAGATCGCCCGGGCCTCGACCCACTTGCCCTCGAGCACCAGGTTCTTGCCCTTCTGGGCCAGGGTGCGGCACTCCTGCAGCTTCTTTTCCTGATTGGCCGCGCCGGCCACCGCCGCCGCTTCGCGCTGCGCCTTCTTCACCTGCCAGCCGACCACCGCCAGCAGCAGCAACGCCACCACCGCGCCGACGCGAATGACCAGCTTGCGCTTCTTGGCCGCCGCCTCGGGGTCGACCACCGGCATGCGGCTGCGGCTCGAGCGCACCGGAGGCCGGCTCGATCTCACCGGTATGTCGCGGTTGCGCCGCACCGGAGCCGCTGACCCGGCGTCGCCGGTGTCCGAAGGCGCGCCGCCCTCGCTCACCATCTTGAGCTCGGTGTCGCCCAGGGTGATCACGTCGCCGTCCGACAGCGGGGTCTCTTCGGCGATGGCGTTCGAGTTGATCAGCGTGCCGTTGCCGCTGCCCATGTCGCTGGCGGCCCAGCCGCTGCCGGTGTTGCGCAAGAGCACGTGCTTGCGCGACACCGAAGTGTCGGGAATCGAGATCGCGTTGTCGGCCGCGCGGCCGATCACCATCTCGTCGCCCTCCAGCACGTACTCGCTGCCGGCCTGCGGCCCGGCGAGGCAGACCAGCCTCACCCCGCCCTCGCCCTTGCTCACGGGCGGGGACGACGCGCTGGAGGGACGGCGCGCGCGCACGATGGGCGCTTGAGGGTTGCTCGCGCTGGTGGGACGGCGCCGGGGCGCGCCGCTGGGAGGAGGAGCCATGGTTGTGTGACCTCTACCTACAGGCAATACGACGACCGGACGAGATTGTAGACCCTGGCGGCGTCGCCTTCTACAGGTCGTACTCCTTCAGCTTCTCGTCGGCGATGGCCTGACAGGGGTGCTCCCGGGTGGGGAAGAAGCGCGGCACCCCCTCGAGAATCTCGCGGGCGCCCTCGGGGTTCTTGAGCTCGATCTGCTTCTTGGCGTCGAGCATCAGGGTGCCGCACAGCGTGTCGAGCTCACCGCGCGCCGCGTCGGCGTGGCGCTTGAGCTCACCCCACAGCCACCCCCGCTTCTCTTCCTTCAGCGGCAACAGCGAGATCCACCCGTGGCGGCAGGTGCGCCACAGGTTGAAGAGCGTGTCGTCGCCCGAGGCGCGCTGCTTCTCGAGCAGCTCGGCGCGCGCGTGCGCCTCTCTGGCCGCGGCCAGCGCCTGGTCGGCGGTCACCTCGGGCACGGGGATCAGCTCGATCGACAGCTCCGAGATGCTCCAGCGCTCTTTGCCAGGAGGGTTCAGCACGTCGTCGAACACCAGCAGGTTGGTGCCCCCGCGGGCGATGACGAACTGGCTCACCAGCGTCTCGAGCTCCCGCTCGGGCAGCCCCACGTCGGCCGGCACATACCCCAGCGCGGTGCCGTTCACGGTGATCGCCACCTCGTCGGCGCCGATGTCGTGCGCCCGATAGTGCAGCATCACCGCTGCCGCGGTGGGCGACTTCACCTCGAACTTGAGCTCCTTGAAGTCGACGTGCTCGTAGTCGACCTCGGGGCCAAAGCCGAAGCTGTACGGAATCGGCCGGGCCCCCAGGGTGCTCGGCTCGGGCGGCAGCTCGCCGTGCTGCTCCGGGGCGAACACCTCGAACAGCGCGAACGCCAGGCCGCCCACCGCCACCCCCAGCACCGAGCCCACCACCACGCGGGTGCGCAGCGACAGCTGGCCCCAGTACCAGCCCAGCTGCCCGCCCAGGGTGCTGCGCGCCTGCCGCTTCTTGCGCGCGCGGTCGGCGGCCGACTCGAGCGCGGCCCCCTCGAGCTGCGGCTGCGCCGGCGCCCGCGCGTCGGTGGGCTCGTCGACCTGCGTCACCGCGCGCAGCTGCGTGTCGGCGTTCGCCGCCTCGGGCGTGCGCTTGAGCACCTGAAGCGCCGGCACCAGCACCGAAGCCGTCTCGGCGTCTTCGCTCGAGCTGCTCACCCCCGCGGGCAGGCGCGGAGTCTCGGGCTCGTCTAGCGCCGAGGGGTCGAGCGTCGCTGCCGGCTCGGCCCCCGCCCCCACCTCGGGCGGCTCGGCCCAGGGCAAAGGCAGCGCGGGCGTGCCCTCCAGGGGGGTGGCGCGGTCGGGCTCGCCGGGCTGCCGGTCACGCTCGGACACCGGCAAGAGCTCTCTGGCCGTGCCCGCGGTGGCCGACACCTGCTCGAGCGCCGGCGCCGCCACCGTCGCCGCGCCTGCCGCGCGGTTGGCGAGCGAGGGCCGCGGCGGCGGAGGCAGCGAAGGCCGCGGCGGCGGCAGGTCGACCTTGAAGGTGGGCGAACGAATCGCCGGCGCCACCGGAGACGTCTTGTCGGTGTCGACCTCGTAGCGCTGCCGATCGATGGGGGCCTCACGCGGCAGCGGCCTGCCCGCCGGCGCGGTGGTCTCGTCGTCGTCTTTGCGGGGCCGCGCCTGCAGCTGCTCGCCGGTGTCGCGCTTGCCCGCAACCTCGACTCCGGTGGGCTTGAGCCGCCGGCGCAGCGTCGCGTCGGGCACCTCGAGCAGCGACAGCTGCACCACCGCAGTGCCCACCCCGAGCGAGTCGCCGCTGACGATCTCCCGCTCGACCGCCAGCGGCGCGCCGTTCAGCAGCGTGCCGTTCGAGCTCTGCAGGTCGACCGCGAAGTAGTGGCCGTCGCGCTCGGTGATGCGCACGTGACGCGACGAGACGCCGGGGTCCGAAAGCACCACGTCGCACGACGCATCGCGGCCGATGAACACCATCGGCTGCATGGCGATGAACTGCTGACCCTGGCTCTGGCCCCTGGCGATGAACAGCCGAAAGGCCATGGGTCAAACCGAAGCAGGAACCGGGTCAGGTCGCGTTCGAGACGCGCGCAACGAGAGGCGGCCGCGACGAGCCCGCTCAGGGTACGTCGCGCTACACCGGAGCAGGCAGCGACGCAGTGCGAAGTGGGTCGGGCGCAAGCTGACCCGTCTTTAGCCGGTGACGTTGCCGAACATGAACGCGAACACGATCGGGCCGAACAGCACCATGAACACGGTGGGGAAGATGCAAGCGATCAGCGGGAACAGCATCTTCACCGGCGCCTCGTTGGCGAGCTTCTCGGCGCGCTGGGTGCGATCGATGCGCATCTGGGTCGACTGAATGCGCAGCACCTTGCCGAGCGACGTGCCCATCTTGTCGGCCTGCACCAGCGCGGTGACGAACTGCGAGAGCGAGGGGAGATCGACGCGGGCGATCATCGCCTTGAGCGCCTCTTCGCGGGTCTTGCCCATCTTGAGCTGCTTCAAGACCACCTGCAGCTCGTCTTTGAGCGGCCCCGGCTTGCCCTTCTCGACCACCTTGGCGAGCGCCGCGGTGAAGTCGAGGCCCGCTTCGACCGACAGGGTGAGCAGGTCGAGGTTGAAGGGCAGCGCCCGGCTGATCTGCAGGTGGCGGCGCTTGACCTGATCGTTCAGCCAGATCAGCGGGTAGAACAGACCGATCAGCGCGACCACCAGCGAGCCGGCCAGGTTCATGCCGATCGCGTTGGTCAGCACCAGGCCGAACAGCAGACCGACGACGAAGCCGATCTCCTGCAGTGCCATGATGTCTTCGGGCTTGTAGCCCTTCGGCTCGCCCGACTTGATCAGCGCCCGGCGGCGGCGGTCTTCGTAGCCCGGCCACATGAAGCGCCGGTTGGCGGTGCCCAGCCGGCGAATCACCACGCTGCCCGCGCCCGACACACCGCCGGCCGACTCTTCTTTCACCTCGGTGAGGAAGCGCTCGAAGACGTTCGTATAGAGGCCGACGGCGAGAAAGCCGATCGCGCCGGCGCAGAACACCGCCGCGCCGCCCATCAAGATGTTCGTCAAAATCTCATGCATCGAAACGGCTCCTTCAGATGTCGATGTTGACGATGCGGCGAATGATCAGAATGCCCATGATCTCCATCAGCCCGATGGCGCCCACCAGGATGTAGCCGAAGATGTGATCGAGCATCGGCTGCATCAGATCGGGCCGCATGTAGTTGAGCACCATGCCCAGCACCAACGGCATCGCGGCGACCACCCAGCCCTGCAGCTTGCCCTGGCTGGTGAGCGCGTCGATCTTGCCCTCGAGGCGAAAGCGCTCGCGAATGGTGCCCGAGAGCGTCTCGAACATCTCGGCCATGTTGCCGCCCAGCTGCCGCGAGATGTTGGTCGCGGTGACCACCAGCTCGAGGTCGTCGCTGCCCACCCGCTTGCCCATGTTCACCAGTGCCTCTTCGATGGGCACGCCCAGCTTGGCTTCCTTCACGAACAGGCCGAACTCCTGGCTGAGCGGAGGCATCGCCTCGCGCGCCACGTGCTCGATCGCCTGCTGGAAGGTGAGGCCGGCCTTGAACGCGTTGGCCATCGCCTGCAGCGCATCGACCAGCTGGGTGTTGAACTTCTTGATGCGCCGCAGCCGGTAGTGCTTCACCAGCAGCATCGGCAGGAAGAAGCCGAAGATGGTCGCGCCCACCGCGACCAGCGGGTTGAACACCACGTAGCTGAACAGGCCGAGCAAGCACATCGAGGCCACGTTCAGAATCAGCATCTGACGCGGGTCGATGAAGAGGAACATGTCGCTCAAGTCGTTCATCGACTTGACGACGTAGCGCTCTTGGTACTGCTCGTACGCCTTCGACAGAACCCCGGCGATCACCAGGCTGAAGAAGAAGACCGAGCCGGTGACCAGCAGTAGAACGATGCCTGCGAGAATGCCGGCCATGTCGGTGACCCCTTAAGAGTGCCGCCTACGGAGTGGCGGGCGCCTTCTGCTCGCCCGCACCGCGGATGACCTGAATGGTGTTGAAGCGCTTCTGCTGCAGCACGCGGGTGCGCTCGCCCGAGAGCAGGGTGTTGATGGTGGCGCGGCCGCGCTCTTCGATGACGTCGACGTCGTCTTCGTTGCGCAGCGACATGGTGAGGCCGCCCAGCTCGGAGGCCAGCACCAGAATCTCGGCCTCTTCGGGAATCACCAGCAGCGAGACGTTGGAGTACTCGCGCTGCGCCTCGGGAATCAGGTTCACGTTGGTGGTGCCGGTGATCTTACCGGTGGCCAGCACGATCACGTTCTGCAGCAGCGTCACCGCCACCGACTCGTTGGTCTGCGGGTCTTTGAAGGTGCCGATCACGTCGACGTGATCATTGGGGCGAACCCAGCCGCCCACCGCGGTCGTCTTGCCGGCTTCGATGGTGATGGCGCGGGCCTTCTTCTGCACCTTGGTCGACAGGCGCTCGGCCGCCTTGGTGGTCTCGAACTGCGACCAGAGCAGCGGGTCGCCCGCCTGCACCGGCACCAGCACCTTCTGGTTCACCACGTAGCTGGCCGAGTCGGGCTTCACCACCGACGAGGTGATGAACTGCTCGGGAACCGAGCGCTGGCTGATCATGTCGAAGGTCACCACCGTGCCTTCGGAGATGTCGACCGCGGCCACGACGACCGGAACCAGGTTCCAGCCGCGGCGCACGTCGGCTTCCTTCTTCTTGATCGCCGAGTACGCGACGATGCCTGCGAAGAGGCCCAACACCAGTGCCACGATGAGTGGAGTCTTGCCCTTGAGCATGTCCGACGTTCTCCGGTCTTAAGCGAGTGAAGAGAAGTTGGCGGATGGTACTTGCCGCAAAGTCTGCGTGTCAAAAGGAGAAAACCGCGCGCACCGCGGGCTACTGCGCCGTGTCGGGGTTGTACGCACCCCGGTATTCGATCGGTTTTCCCTCTTGACGCAGCACCGCGGGTCGACCGTCGTCGTCGATTCCCACCGCGGTGATGACGAAGCTGGCGCCGTCTTCGGGCACCTGCACCAGCAGCCAGCCGGGCTGCGCGCCCTCGGGCAGCACCTCGGCCGACTTCACCCGCCGGGCGCTCCACGCGAGCGGGTCGAAAGGCCGCGCGTAGAACGGGCTCTCGCCCGACAGGCCCATCGCGGGAGCGTCGGGCGCGGGCACCCTCCCCGTCTGCTGCAGCGGCGCGTTGAGCTGGGCGTGCAGCACCTTGGCCTGCTCGAGGCACTTCACGTTCGCACCCGGCACGGTGCGGGCCCGGGGCTCGACGCCCAGCACGAACAGGCTGCCGCCGAACGAGAGCAGCAGCGCCGCCGAGAGCCACAGCGGCACGGCCTTGCCCATCACCACGCGGGCGATGAGCCCCAGCCCGAGCAGCGCCGAGGCCAGCCCCGCGGCGCAGGCGATGGGCTGTGGCGGCGTGCCCCAGTTGAACGGCTGCGCGAGCGCGCGAAACAGCTGCAGCAGCTCCTGGTGGGTCGCGGCGACCGACGCCGAGGCGAACCCGAGAAAGACGATCGCGTGAACGACGCGGAGCGGAGCCGGCGCGGTGCGCGAGGCGCTCAAGGGAACGGCAGGTTCAGCACGAAGTAATACGAGTCGTAATAGACCTGGTACGCGTCGAGAAAGAGCTCGATCACGTTCTTCTGCGGGTCGGTCGGCTTCTTTCCGGGAAACACGCGCGCCGTCGAGGTCAGGCACAGCGCCATGATCAGGAACACGTTGATCCACGAGTACTCGACCATGGCCTGGCCACGCGTGCGGCGGCGGCGAAGGGGGCGTGGGCTCGAGTTCATGGTCGGCTCCTCAGTACGGGTTTTTACCCTACCCCGGCTCATTTGGCCCCCTCCATCCGTATTGTGGCCGCGGCCGGGTCGGGCGCCGGCATCTGGGGGCTCGCATCGAGCCCCCAGTCGCGCGCCTCCATCGAGTGCTCGACCGCGGGCAGCTCCATCTTGGCGAGGTGGAGAATCGGTATCTGGTCGCACAGCCAGTACCGCTTGAAGATGGTCTGCTGCAGCCGCACCTCGACCGGGGTGGCGGTCACCGTGCCCCCCAGGGTCAGCAGCCGCGAGGGAGCGCCGCGCTTCACCTGCACCTGCGGCAGCGGCGGCGAGCCTTTGGGGGGCGCGGCGCGCTCGGCCTTCTCGGTGCGGCCGAGCATCGCGGGCAGCTCGCTCGGCTCGAGCTCGCGCGGGCGCTCGACCCCGTACGCCACCATCAGCCGCGTCACACCCTCGGCGCTCATGCCGGTAGCGCGCGCGGCGAGCACCTTCATCGAGGTGATGGGCGACTTCATCGCCGGGTGGGTGCCCACGTCGAGCTCGACCCACACCGCGGGCCGGCCCCGAGAGTCGACCTGCTCGCCCACCACCGCGATGCGCCAGAAGTAGACCCGGTCGCCGCCCCCGTCGAAACGGTACGTCACCCACTCGCCGACCCGGGCGGTGGCCAGCGCGCCGGGCAGGTGCTCGTGCAGCAGCGCGCCGCCGGGCAGCGGCGCGGCGGTGAGCAGCAGCGACAGCAGCGCGCTCACCGCTTCACCCAGGTCTCGTCGATGGCGGTGGTCTTGGCGTCGACCTCGACCAGGGTCAGCACGGCCTGCTCTTTCTCGCGCGCGTACTCGAGCACCCGCTCGAGCTTGCCGTCGTCTTCGCGCTTCACCCCCGTCTCGCGCACCCGCGAGAAGCCGGCCTTCACCCACGCCGCGTCGCGCTGGTCGCGCGCCTCTTGCAGTCCCACCTTCAGGGCCGCGCTGCGGTGCTGGCTGTGGCCCTCGTCGCCTCGCGCCACCAGGTCGGCCACGTAGAGCGCGCCCTCGAGCCCGGGCAGCTGGCTCGGCCGCGCCGAGGCCTTGAGCCACAGATCTTTGAGCACGGTGAAGCCCAGGGTGCGGCCGCCGTGCCGTCTGAGCACCACCGAGCGCGCCAGCCCCTGCCGGGTGAAGAACGCGGTCACCACCCCCTCGCCTTCGAAGTCTCCCGCCTCGCTGGTGGGGTAACCGGCCTCTTCCCACTGCCGCTTGAAGTGGGCGGCGACCTTGCGCGGCGGGTCGTCGGTGACGAAGTACGCCATGCGGTAGTACTCGCCGGCGATGATCAGATCGTTGCCGATGCGGGTGGTCACCGTGCCGGGGTACGTCGCGAGCGGCTGCTCGGCGCGCGCCGCGCCGGCGGCGAGCGCGAGCGCCACGAGAGGGGCCCTCAAGGCTCGCACGACACCTTTCGCCGGTTGAGGTCGCCGCGCAGGCGCGAGACGTCTGCGAGCGCCGCGTCATCGGCCTGCGGCTGCTGGCAGCCCATGAAGTACGGCCCCCGTTGCTTGAGCTGCGCCACCGGCATCGACTCGGCGTAGGCCGCCTGATCGCGAAACGGCGCGGTGTCGTAACACTTGCGCCAGGGGTGATCGAGCTCGCTGGCGGTGAAGAGGTTGTTCATGCCGCCGGGCGCGGGGTGCGCAGGGTCGGTGTTGCCGGGGCGCTCTTCGCACCCCCGGTCGCCTTCGCCCGGCCGGCCGTAGTTGTGCGAGACGACGAAGGTCGAGTTGTAGGGCCGCGGCAGCACGAAGCTCGCCGCGTTGATCGACTTGAGCCCGATCAGGTCGGTGTCTTCGGGGCGCCGCCGCAGGTGGGTCATGCGATCGACCTGCACCCACAGGCCGTGCACCGAGCGGCCGCTCGCGTGGGTGCCGGCCACCGAGCCCACCCCGTCGGTCTGGCTGCGCATCACCGCGTCAGAGCCGTCGGGCAGCGCCCAGCCGCTGGCCACCATCGAGAAGCGGGTGTGCAGCGCCATCGACTGCAGGCTCGAGCCGCCCCACTGATCGACCTGGAAGAAGCCGCGGCGGTCGTTCAAGAAGTTCTTGGGGAGCATGCGGTTGTCGAGGCGCATCGACAGCTCGACCTGCACCCTGCCCTTCTGGTTGAAGTCGAAGCGCGAGAAGGCCTCGGTCGAGCTGCCCGAGAGGCGGCTGGGCGGCTCGGGCAGCTCGTCGGGGAGATCGACGCGCACCCGCTCGTCGAGCGCCACGCCCTGGTTCTGCATCGTGGCCGCCACCGCCGAGTAGCCGGCCACCAGGCCTCCGGCGGGGCGCCGGGTCACCGAGTCGAGGTCGCGGAAGAGGTCGTTGGTCTCGGCCACGGTCACGGTCATCGCGTCGCCGAAGGCCCGGTCGTGGCGCGCGCCGCCGTAGTCGTCGAGCAGGTGGCTGGTCATCTCGAAGCCGGCGTAGCGCGCGGCCTCGAGCAGCTTGAGCTTCGCCCGGCCCAGCTCGGTGAAGAACATGCCGAACAGGAAGATGGTGATGAGAATCGGCAGCACCAGCGCCAGCTCGGTGATCGCCTGCCCGCGGTGGTGATGAGGTGCGCGCATGATCAATGGGTGATGGCCCGCTGGGGGGTGGCGCTGAGCGGGGCCGGCAGCCACGACTTGAAGTCGGCGACCAGCGGGTCGCTCTGCTCGCCGAGCAGCACCGAGCCGAGCCTCGGCCGCCAATAGGGGTTGAAGAAGTTGGGGTGCTCGGCCCAGTTGCCGGGCCGGTGGTAGTAGGTCTGCCCGCGGGCGATGACGTGCAGGCCGGCGCCTTCGGCCCCACCCGCGAAGAACGACTTGCGGGTGTTTTCCATCACCAGCTTGCTGCCCTGGCGGGTGAAGTGGAAGTCGAGCGCGCCCTGCCCGAGCAGCGCGGGCCGGTTGTTGCCCTCGCCGCCGCCGAGCAGCTGCGCGGGCTTCTTTTCGAGCATCGCCAGGGTCGAGGGCTGGTTGAACTCCTGGGCGCGCAGCGCGGCGTCGGTGTCGCCCTTGAACAATGCCGGCTTGAGCGGCCCCGCGTCGCAACCGCGGGCGTACTGCTGCGGCTCGAAGTTGGGAAACGGCGCCACCCCCGGCCACCAGTGGTTGCCGTCGCGCACGCCGCGCACGTTGGCCACCCACTTGTGCAGGGTGAAGCCGAGGAGCACGGTGAAGTGCAGGTCGATGCGGCTCAGGCCGAAGCTCGAGAGCAGGTTGGCGGGCTGGTAGTTCACCGGCGGCCGCGCGCCCGGCCCCTGGGGAAACATGCGCCCCCCGATCATCGACACCAGGCGGTAGTGCAGCGAGGCGTCGCGCCGCGCCTTGGCCCAGATGCTGGTCTTCACCATGTTCTGGAAGGGCAGGCTCCCCGCGGCGTCGGGCTGGTAGCGCGCGTCGCCCCAGCACTCTTGCGGGTTGTCGACCGGGCGGCAGGCGACGAAGTTCTTGTTCTCGAAGCCGACGCCGAGCACGCGCCAGCTGGCGTTCCACTCTCCGAGGTTGATGCGGTAGAGATCGTCAGAGCCCAGCTCGTCGCCCTGCGCCATCGCCCCGTAGGGGAAGTCGGGGGCGTCTTCCCAGTTGCGAATCGAGTTGCCGCCGCCGAGCGGAGAGCCGAACGGGCTCTTGTCGCGCCCGTTCACGGCGCTGGCGGTGAGCATCTTGGTCTGGCCCCACTTGCCCAGCTGGGCCACCGAGTTGGGGTTGGGGTTGTCGACGTAGCGCACCAACAGGTCGTGCACCTGCTCGAACGAGGGCGGGAAGCGGATCAGGTCAGAGAGCTTGCGGCTGGTGACCCAGCCGGGGCCGGGCAGCTCTTGCGGGTTGTTCTTCTGGTCGAGCGCGAAGCGGGTGGCGTTGCTGACCTGCGACATCGAGCGCTTGGCCTTGGCGATCTTGTCGCCCTCGCGGCGGCGGCCGGGGTCGAGGCGGTCGAGGTCTTCGGAGTACGGGTAGCGGCCCTCGTCGCCGTGCCAGGCCTCGGCCTGGTGGCTGCGCGCGAGCATGCACTTCGAGAGGCGGCCCGACGCCACGCGCGCCGAGGTGAAGTCGAGGGTGGGATCATTGGCCTGCACCACGTCGAGCGAGGTCTGCTCGACCTCGCGCAGGGCCGCCTTCAAGGTCGCCTCGGCCGCCGAGGTCAGCATCGCGTTCATCGCGTAGTAGGTCGGCACGATCTTCAGGCCGATCGCCGCGTCGGGGTCGGCGGCGCGCAGGTACGTGAGCACCGCGATCAGCACCGAGGTGTAGATGCCCTGGAACTGGCCGATGAAGCCGTAGACGGCCTGCAGCTCGGGTATGAAGGTGGGTATCACGCTGCACACCGCGTTTATTGGGAACCCTTCGTCGCGGCAGTCGATGGTCTCGATCACCCCCAGCACGTCGACCATCATCGCTTCGACGAAGTAGACGAACGAGGCGATCGACTGCCACACCATCGCGGTGACGTAGTGCGAGACGTGGGTGCGGTTGACGAACGCGTAGAAGTTGAACGCGCGCGCCTCGAGCGCGGCGCTCGAGTACGCGGCGGCGTCGGCGGTGTTCTGCAGCTTCTGCCGCTCGTAGATGTTGTGACCGAGGTTGACGGTGGTGAGCACCGCGATCGCCACCACCAGCATCATCAGGCACGCCAGCACGAGGGCCTGGCCCTCTTCGCGCTTCATCGCCTGGCGAAGGCCGCGGGTGATCATGCTCAGTGCACCAGCCACTTGCGAAAGAAGTTCGACTGCATGCGCATCGAGTGGGTGGCCTGCAGCGGCAGGAAGTAGCGGCGCTCGGCCCCCAGCGGCAGCGCCCCGGTCGAGACGTCCCACAGCACCTGCATCTCGGTGGGAGTGAGCGGAAAGAGGCCGCGGTTGAGCGGATCCCACAGGCCCTTGCCCCGGCCGCGCAACGAGCGCGCGTCGCCGCTCTTGCCCAGCATGTTCTGCTTGTTGGTGGTCGAGCGATCGATCGCGCCCGAGAGCGCCACGTCGGCGTTGGCCGCGTACCAGGCGAGAAAGATGACCTGGTTCACGAACGGCACCCGCATCTCGTAGAAGTAGCGCAGCCGAATCTGCAGCAGCGTGGCCTTGCGAAACGCGTCTTGGCCCGGCTCCTGGCCCTGCAGGTCGAAGAACCGCTGCACGTGCGAGTCGAGATCGCTCGACTCGGGAAAGGTCTCGGGCCCGTCGAAGTCGAGCTCTTCCCACCCTGCTCCGTTCACCTGGTTCCACACCCCCGCGGCGGCGCCCCCCTGGGGGCTGATGGTGTCGATGCGGATCATGCCGGTGAGGCTCTGGCCGTTGACCTGCGCGCGCGCCGCGCCCCAGGGCAGCGGCTGCATCAGCCGGTCGAGGCCCTGGTGGTACTGCCAGGTCGAGCCGAGCGCCGCGCGGTCAGACGTCTTGCCCAGGGTGGGCAACAGCGCGATCACCGCCGCGTCGTGCATGCGCTCGTTGCTCCCGTTCCACACGATGCCGGCGCGGGCCGCGCAGTAGCCCGCGTACTCGGTCATCAGCCGCGCCTGCTGCACCATCGCCAGCTGCACCAGGCCCAGGGCGAAGAACACCATCAGCGGCATCACCAGCGCTGCTTCGACCGCCGCTTGTCCCCTGGAGACCACGCACCTCGATTATCGACCCAGCGCGCCCCTCACGCATCGGTCATCGGGCCGGGAAAATGGCGAAATCCGAAGGGTATTTCGAGGTTGAAATGACCCTGCCTGTCAGCGCCGGTGACAGATTCGCGTCTGGAAGCGGTGCTGCGACGTGCTCAGTGCGCGGCTTCGGTGGCGGCCTTGCTGGGCGCCGACTTGCGCGCGGGCTCGGACGCGGGCGCCGCAGCGGGGGCTTCGAGCTGATCGGCCGTGCTCGCCTTCGAGGCCCGCTTCGCCGCGCGCGGGGTGCGGTTCTGCCGCTCGGCGTAGGCCATCGCCTCGCTGCTGCCGGGGTACTCGGAGAGCAGCTGCTGGCAGTACGGGTACGCCTTCTCGTAGAGCTCGAGGGTGTTGAGGCCGTTGCACACGCTGGCGAGCGCCTGCAGCCGCTCGCGGCTCTTGGCCGGCGCGCTGCGCAAGAGGTTCATCGCGATGTCGAGCTCGGTGCGGGTGTCGTTCGCCGAGCGCGCGGCGCTCATCTCTTTCAGCTTCGCGTCGAGGTCGGCCGAGAGCGGCTTGGGCGCTCGCGCCGCCGCCATGGGCGCGTCGTCGGTCTGATCGGCGCGCTCGCGCTCGCTGAGGCCGCCCGCTGCGTTCGGCGCCTGGCGCTGCGACACCTGCTGGCGCGAGCTCGCCCCCGACAGCCCCAGCCCCATGCTGCCCTGGCTCTCGGCCGACGGCGCCTGCTGCGCCTGCTGCGCCTGCATCGGCGGCGGGGGCGGCGCGGCGGGCTTCGCCTGCTCTGCCGGCGGAGCAACCTCGTACCGGCCCCCACCGGGCGCGCTGCCCGCCTTGGCGCCATAGCCTTCGTCGTAGGCGCGATCGCTGTCTTTGCTGGCCACCACCTTCTCGGCCTTGTCGGCAGGGGGTGCCACGGCTTTCTTCTTCATCTCGGGCTCGGGCGACGCGAACGCGTCGCGCTTGCCGCCCGAGTCGACGTAGTTCTGTACGGCCGCCTCTTCGGCCTTGCGCCCCTTGCCGTTCGACGCACGCGCGGCCTTCGAGAGCTCGTCGCCCAGCGAGGGGCCGGCCCGCACCTTGGGAGACGGCTTGGTGGCCGCGGTCTTGGCGGGAGCGAAGTCGCGCTCCTCGGCCTGGCCTTCTTCGTCTTTCGCCTCTTTCGCCCAGGTGGTGGGGGTCGGCGCGGCGACCGTCGGCGCGGCGTTGGCCGCCGCCTTCTGGTCGGCGAGCGAGTCTTGCAGCGCGGGCTGCGGGTTGGCGGCCTCGGCGATCTCGCTGCGCGCCGGCACGGCGGGGCCCTCTTTGTTGGTCTGCCAGGCGACCACCCCGATGAGGCTCAGCGCAGAGGCGGCGGCGAGCGGGGCCATCAGCTTGCGCCACCAGGTGGCGGTGGGCGCGGGGCCGGCGGCGTTGCGGCGGGCCGCCTGGTCGGCGTACGCGAAGAGCGACTCGAGCCCCGAGTCGGGAACCGGCTGCATGGGAAGTTGTCCCATGGTGTTGCGAACGGCCTGAATCTCCCGCAGGGCCTCGGAGCACCGCGCGCAGCCGTGCACGTGGGCGAGCGCCGCGCTCGCCTCGTGGGCGGGCAGCTCGCCGTACGCGAGCTCGAGGAGCTTGTCCTCGTATTGGTGGGCCGCGGGTTTCATGTCGGTCTGCTACGCCACTGTCCTTCCGTCTGTAACCAGCTCTGCGTCGACGCCCAGCTCGGTGAGCCGCTTTCTCAGCCCTTCGAGGGCGTACCGCATTCGGCTCTTCACCGTGTTCTCGTTCACTCCAGTCACTTCGGCGATCTCCTTGAAGGAGATGCCGTGGTACTCGCGCAAGAGGAACACCTCTCGCTGTTCTTCCGGCAGCGACGCGAGCGCCTTGCCCAGCATGGGCCGCAGCCGGGTGTTGTGCGCCGCGCGCTCGGGGCCTTGAGCGCTGTCGTCCGAGACCGACTCACCCATGCTGCGCCCCTCTTCGTCTCCGCGCACCGGGGCGTCGAGCGAGTCGGTCTGGCGATAGGTCTCTTTGCGCGCGCTGTCGACGCAGAGATTTCTGGCGATCGTATAGACCCACGTCGTGAACTTCGCTTTCGGCTCGTACTCGGCACTGCTCCGCACCACCTTCAGCCACGTCTCTTGCAGCAGGTCTTCGGCCCTCGCCGCGTGACCCGTGAAGCGCAAGATGAAGTTGAACACCGGCCCCCGGTGGCGCTGCACGAGCACACGAAATGCCCGGGCGTCGCCCGACTTGAACGCCAGCATGAGCTGTTCGTCCGAAGTCTCCGGTTGCAACCTCTCGACTCCACTTCTTTGTCCCTGTTCGAAGCTTTGAACGCGCGAGGGACTGTGAGGATCTACCCGCCGCGCCGGCGGCGGTAAGTCGCGAGAATGACAGGGCCGGCGACGGCTGTCACCAGCCCCAGCTGGGCGAGCAGCGCCGGCGGCAGCGGCCTCTGAACGTGCACGAACAGCGTGCGGCCCAGGGCTACTCCCAGCGCGATGCCGGTGAGCGTGCGCCAGCCGTTCGACCCGCCCTCGGGGCGAAAGCGACCCCAGGCCCAGTCGGCGAGCGCGGGCGCGGTGAGCGCGAGCACCACCGGCACCTCGTGCGCGAGCGTCAGCGGGGCGCGCAGCGCGAACTGCAGCAAGAACACCGCGAACAGCACCGGGTAGGTGCCCAGGCAGCGCGCGCAGACGTGCAGAGCGCCGAAGCGGTAGCAGCGGTTCAGCTCGTCGGGGTGATGGTGGCTGAGCCAGAACATGTCAGAGGGCCAGCCGCGCGGCGGCCTCGAGCAGCGCGCGCGTGTACGGGTGCTGAGGGGTGACGATCACCTGCTCGGCGGGGCCCAGCTCGACCAGCTCGCCCTCGCGCATCACCGCGATGCGGGTGGCGAGGTGCGAGACCACCGCGAGGTCGTGGCTGATGAGCAGGTAGGTGAGCCCGCGGCGCTGCTGCAGCTCGGAGAGCAGGTTCAGCACCTGCGCCTGCACGCTCACGTCGAGCGCGCTGACAGGCTCGTCGAGCACCAGCAGGGTCGGCTCGACCGAGAGCGCGCGGGCGATGTTGATGCGCTGCCGCTGGCCGGCCGAGAGCTCGCGCGGCAGCCGCGGCAGCAGCTCGGGGCCCAGCCCCACCGCCTCGAGCAGCTCGGGCATGCGCGCGTGCGGCAGGCCGGCGATGTCGAGCGGCTCGGCGAGCGCGGCCCGCACCGTCATGCGCGGGTCGAGCGCGGCGTGCGGGTCTTGAAACACCAGCTGCAGCTTGCGCGGCGGGCCGTCGAAGCGCACCGTGCCCGAGCTCGGCCGGGTGAGCTTCACCAGCGCGCGGGCGAGCGACGTCTTCCCGCAGCCCGACTCACCCACCAGGCCGAGCGTCTCTGACCTGCCCAGCTCGAAGCTCACCCCGCGCACCGCGTGAATCGCGCCGTAGTGCACGTGCAGCCCGCTCACGCTGAGCAGCGGCGCGCTCACGTACCCACCGGGTGGTGGCACTCGTACCGGCGCGCGCCCTCGCCGACGTGCGGCACCTTCACCGCGCACACCTCGAGCGCGCGGCTGCAGCGGGGGCGAAACCGGCAGCCTTCGAGCCGGCTGCCCAGGGGCGGCACCTGGCCGAGCAGCGCCTCGAGCGGGTGCCCCCGGCTCTGCAGCGAGGGCCGGGCCTTGAGCAGCGCCGCGGTGTACGGGTGGCGCGGGCTGCTGAAGACCTCGGCCACCGGCCCCTGCTCGACGATGCGCCCGGCGTACATCACCGCCACGTCGTCGCAGGCGGCCGACACCACCCCCAGGTCGTGGGTGATGAGCAGCAGCCCCAGGCCCCGCTCGCGCTTCAAGCCCGTGAGCAGGCTCAAGATCTGGGCCTGCACCGTCACGTCGAGCGCGGTGGTGGGCTCGTCGGCGATCAGCAGCCGGGGCGCGCAGGCCAGCGCCGCGGCGATCAGCGCGCGCTGCCGCATGCCGCCCGAGAGCTGATGCGGGTACGCCCTCGCCTTCACCTCTGCGTCGGCGATGCCCACGCTCGACAGCAGCTCGACCGCGCGCGCCGCGGCCGCCCTGGGCTTGAGCCGCTGGTGCACGGTCAGCCCCTCGGCGATCTGGCTGCCCACGGTGAGCACCGGGTTGAGCGCGGTGGCTGGCTCCTGGAAGATCATCGAGAGCTGGCTGCCGCGCAGCTCGTCGATTCGCGCTTCGGGCGCCTCGAGCAGCGACTCGCCCGAGAGCTTGACGCTGCCTCGGGTCACTGCGCCGTCGGGGAGCAGCCGCATCACCGCCAACGCGGCGCTGGTCTTGCCGCAGCCCGACTCGCCCACCAGCCCCAGCGAGCGCCCGGCGAAGACGCTGAAGCTGACCTCGTCGACCACCCGGGCGCCGCCGGGCAACTCGGCGCACAGCCGCTCGACCTCGAGCAACGCGCTCACTGCCTCTTCAGCTCCTCGAGCAGCTCGGCTTCCGAGATGAGGCCCCGGCGCACCAGCAGGCGCAGCAGCCGCACCAGCGCCACGGTGGCTCCGGCGTCGCTGACCGCGGCGACGAGCGGGTCGAGGGCGGCCTCGGCGGCGGCCTCACGCATCCACTCGGGGAGCGCGACCTCGGGGGGCCCGGACACCGCGAGATCGACCGGCGGCTCGGCGCTCGCAGCCTCGGCCGTGCCCGCAGCGTCGGCAGCGGCTTCGAGCGGGGCCGCGGTGAGCACCGGCTCGGGCCCGGGCACCACTGGCGCGGCGGGCAGGCTGTCGCTGGCCGGAGGGCTCAGGCTCGCGGGCGCCACCACCGCGCCCGAGGCCAGGTCTTTGTCGGCGAGCAGCTCTTCGAGCGGCAGGTGGTCGACCGCCTCGGTGACCGGCTCGCCCCCGGGCGTGCCGTGCAGCCGGCTCAAGCGCGGGCGCTCGACGCGGGTCTCGCCGTGGCGCGGGCGCGGGGCGGTCTCGGCCGGAGGTATGAACTCGAGCGACTCGGTGCGCTGCAGCCCGGCGGGCTCGGCGGCGAAGTCTCTGAGCGCCGCCTCTTCGGTCTGCAGCCCGTCGAACGCGCCGAGCGGGCCTGGCGAGAACGGCGGGTGCTCGTGCTGCGTGGGCAGGGCCTGGCCCCGCGGGGGCTTCGGCTCGGGCTCGGCGAAGGCGCGGGCCAGCTCGCTGGGGAGCGGCGCCCGCGGCCGGGTGACGTCGATCTGCGAGCGCGGCGTCTCGAGATCTCGCGGCAGCATCGCCCGCGGGTGGGTGTGCTCGACCGGGGTGAAGGGCTCACCTTCGGGCTCGGCGGTGAGCGGCGCCTTGACGTCGGTCGAGTCGGGGGCCGAGAACGGCGGGTGCTCGAGCTGGGTGGGCAGCGGTTGGCCGCGGGGGTTGGTGACCTCGCCCTCGCCCCCCGCGATGACCGGCAGCAGCGCGGCGAGCAGCTTGCCGTCGATGGGCGCGGTGTTGAGGGCCGCGTTGGCCTCGGGGTCGGTGGGCTGATCGCCGGTGCGGGTGACCACCGGGTTCGAGAACCGACCGAAGGCCGGCACGGTACCCACCGGAGAACGCGAAGGCGCCGCGCCGGGGGGCTGGGGAGGGTTGAACTCGAGCTGGGTGGCGACCGGCTTCTGCCGGCCCGACGGCACCGGCGACGGCTCGGGCTTGACCTGCACTCCCGAGAGCTCGGCGTCGGGGCGGGGAGACGCCAGCGGCGGCGCCACCCCGGCCGGCGCCTCGTAGGCGGTGGCCCGCGCCTTCCTTCTCGGTGGAGACAGCGCGAGCGGCGTGGGCGCGATGGCGAGGCTGGAGACGGGCGGAGCCGGCTCGACGCGGGTGGCCAGCGCCGGCCCGCGCACCGCCGCCTCGGCAGCGCGCAGCGCGTCGCTCACCTCGAGGTCGGCGTCGAGGGCGCTGAGCGGCGGCAGCGCCGGAGCGGGCACGTACTCGCGCGGCCCCCCCACCTGCTCGGTGGGGAGCGAGGCGAACGGGTCCAACACCGGGGGGGCCAGCGGCTCGGGCGGGCGCGCGCCGCCCTTGGGTATCGCGGCGCCCACCGGTCGAATCGACCAGTCGTCGCTGCTGACGCTGGGCGACGCGGGCAGCTCGGGCCGCTTGAGCGCGGGGTGGGTCTTGCTCTTGGGGCGCTGCGGCGAGGTGGGCGCGGGCGCGGGCAGGTCGACCGGCTTGAGCACCGGCGGCGGGGCGCTGCCGGCTCTGGCGGGGCGCGCCGCGCGAGGCGGCAGCGGCTGCGACGTCGGCGCGGTGGGTCGCGCCGAGACGGGCGGAGGCTCGGCAGCGGGGCCTGGCAGCTCGACGTCGAGCTGGGCAGCGCTCGAGGGCGGAGCGGTGGGCCGTGGAAAGCGCGACGGCGTCGAGGGCGCGATGGCGCTGGCGACCACCGGCGACGGCGAGGGGGCGTCGACCATCACCCCGTCGGACGAGACCGCCACCCGCTTCAGCGCCAGCCGGCCGAGCGCCTGGGGCGCCTGGGCGACCGGCGCGGTGGGCTGCTCGTCGTCGATGATGGCGCCCTCGATGAGGTCTCCTTGCAGCGCGGCGTGCACCGCCTCGATCTCGTCGCGCGCGGCGATGGAGATCTTCAACGATCGCCCGACCTGGAACTCGAGCTCGGAGAGCACGTCGTAGGTGGTGGGGTCGGCCACCGCCACGTGAATGGCGCGCTTGGGGCCGTCTTCCTTGAAGGGCACCAGGCAGTGCTCGCGCTGCAGGGCGATGGGCACCAGCGCGGCCACCATGGGCGAGACCTGATCGAGCTGCACGAAGGGCAGGCCGCTCTGGGCGCACAGGGCCTGCGCCAGCTGCAGCGGGGTCAGCTTGCCTTCGCTCAGGAGCAGGTCGCCGATGCGGGCCGGGTCGCCACCGCTCTGCCGTTCGAGCGCGGCGTCGACGTCTTCGCGTCGCACCGCACCCTGCTCGACCAGAATCTCACCGAGCTTCTTCTTCATCGCTTCAGCCGCGCGAGGTATTCCTCTCGAGTGAAGACGCCCTTCTCGATGAGCATCTCGACCATCGCCTTGAGGGCGGCGACCTCGCGCCGCTGCGCCCCTTCGATGGCGTTGAGCATGTCGGTGGGGCTCTGCGAAGACGCCGACGGCTGCGGAGCGGGCACGTCGGTGAGCGAGCTGCGGCCGTAGTTCTGGGTGCCGCGCGGTATCGGGCTGGCCATCGGCGGCGGCGAGGGTCGGCGAGAGATCTCTTCGCTGTTGCGAATCACCGTGTTGCCCGAGGCATCGACCACCTTGAAGCTGCCCTCGAGGTCCGAGGCGTCGATCTCGCCCTCGTAGAAGCGGCCGAAGGCGCGCGCGATGGCCGTGCGGCCGGCGACCTGCACCACCACCCGGCAGCGCGCCACCGAGCGAATGGTGTCGACGTGCTCGATGTTCTGCGGCTCGGCCATCGCCACCACCAGGGTCTTGCCGTCGTCGCGCAGCTGCACCGGCACGGTGGCGAAGTCTTTGGCCATCTGGGCCGGCAGCTTGGCGCGCACGTGCGCGGGAACGCCCTGCACCGAGTCGAGGTTCACCGCCGGCACGGCGAGCTGCTTCGAGAGCGCCTTGACCAGCATCTCCTCGGTCAAGATGTTCATGCGAACCAGGATCTCGCCCAGGCGGCCGCCCCACTTCTGCTGCTCCGAGAGCGCGGCCCTGAGCTGAAGCTCGGTGATGGCACGGGCCTTCAACAGCAGGTCACCGAGTTTGATGGGGGGCATCAGCTTCGAGATTGTAGGTCTTGAAGCGCCTCTCCGACCAGATTCATGGTGAGCACCGTGCCGGCCACCGCGAGGCCGGGAAACACCGCCAGCCACCACGCCCCGGGGTGCACCAGGTAGCGCTGGGCCTGGAACAGCAGCTCGCCCCAGCTGGCGGTGGGCGCAGGTACACCGATGCCGAGGAAGGCGAGCGCGCACTCCATCAGAATCGCCCCCGCCACCCCGAAGGTGGCGGCCACCAGCACCGGCGGCAGGGCGTTGGGCACCACGTGGCGCCAGAGAATGCGCGCGTCGGAAGCGCCCAGCACCCGCGCGGCGAGCACGAAGTCGAGCTCTCGCAGCTTGAGCGTCTCGGCGCGGGCCAGCCGGGCGATGTCGGGCCAGCGCAAGAGCCCCATGCCGATCACCAGCGGCAGCGCGCTGGTGAAGCGGAGCACCCCGGCCAGCGCGATGAAGAAGAAGAAGGTGGGAAAGGTGAAGGCCATCTCGGTGAGCCGCGAGAGGCACGCGTCGACCAGCCCCCGGTACCAGCCGGCCAGCACGCCCAGCAAGAGCCCCACCAGCAGCGAGATCAGCACCGCCCCGAACCCGATGCTCAAAGACGCGCGCGAGCCGTGAATCAGCCGGGCGAGCACGTCGCGCCCGAGCTCGTCGGTGCCGAGCAGGTGCTCACGGTCGGGCGCCCAGGGGGCCGCGTCGGTGCGGCCGGTGGCGGTGGCGAAGGTCTGGTTGGGCCCGAAGGGTATCGGGGTGCCCAGCTGCCACTCGGCAGTCTGGGCCAGGGTGCCCTGGTTCGACAGGCGCAGCTGAGGGGGGCGGGTGAGCGCCGGCAAGAGATACGTGTGCGCGTCGACCCGCACCGCCAGCGGCAGGTCGCTGGCCAGCAGGTCGGCGCCGAGCGCGGTGACGACCAGGCCGCCGAGGCAGGCCAGCCCCAGGCGGCCCCTGCCCTTCTTCGCCGCGGGGCGCCACGGCAGCACCAGCTCTTCGGCGGGCGTCACCGCGAGGGGCCCTCGACGCGAATGCGCGGGTCGACCACCGCGTAGAGCAGGTCGGCGCCCAGCACCGCGAGCAGGGTCACCACCGCGGTGAGGGTCGAGACCGCCATCACCACCGGGTAGTCGCGCTGGCCGATCGCCTCGAAGGCCAGCGAGCCCATGCCGGGTATGCCGAACGCGCGCTCGACCACGATGCTGCCGCCGATGAGCGACGGCAGCGAGAACGACAGCATGGTCACCACCGGCAACAGCGAGTTGCGCAGCGCGTGGCGAAAGAGAATCGAGCGCCGGCCGATGCCGCGCGCGCGCGCCGCCTGCACGTAGTCTTGCGCCAGCGCGTGGGTCATCGAGGCGCGCACCTGCCGGCTCACCACCGCCAGCGTGGCGTACGAGAGGCAGGCCACCGGCAGCACCAGGTGCCAGGCGGTGTCGGCGAGGTACCCCAGCGGCCCGTAGCTCGCGCTCTGTGGCGAGTGCAGACCCTCGAAGGGGAACAGCGCCGGCCCCCGCCCGCCGGTGAGAAAGAGCAGCACCATCACCGCCACCCAGAACACCGGCACCGAGTAGGCGACGAACAGCAGCGTGGAGAGCGCGCGTGACACCAGGGAGCGGGGGCGCGCCGCCTGGTACACCCCGAGCGGTATGGCCAGGCCGTAGGCCACCACCAGCGCGAGCAGGGCGAGCAGCAGGGTCTTGGGCAGGGCCTCGGTGAGCTTCTGGGTGACGGGGCGCTGATCGGCGAGCGAGCGGCCGAAGTCGAAGGTGAGCACCCGCTCGAGCCAGCGCAGGTACTGCGTGGGCAGCGGCTCTGCAGGCGGCGCGACCTGCACCGAGAGCGCGCGAGAAGACTCGGGGTCGAGCTGCAGCGGGTCTCCCGGAGCGAGGTGCGCGATGGCGAAGGTGATCACCGTGATGCCGAGAAACGTCGGCAGCATCTGCAGCAGGCGCTTGAAGACGTACCGCCGCATCACGGCCTGGGCGGGGCGGCGCGCCACGCCCGGCGCAGGTCGTACCAGGCGAGCGAGGGCTTGAGCCCCTGCACGCCGACCTTCACCGCGTCGAGCGTGGGGCGGTTGGTGAGGAACAGGTAGACCTGATCTTCGTAGAGCGCGCGGTGCACCTGGCGCTCGAGCGCGGCGCGGCGGCCGTCGTCGAACTCTTCGCGAATCTGCTCGAGCAGGCGATCGACGTCGGGGTTTCGATAGCCGACGAAGTTCGAGCCCGACTTGCCGGCCTGGCTGGAGTGGAAGGTGGGGAAGTCGTCTTGCACCGGGTCGGCGTTGCTCCAGGTGAGCGAGCAGGCGTCGAAGTCTTGCTCGCGCAGGCGCTTGATGTAGCTGCCGGCCTCGACCTTCTCGATGTCCATCTCGATGCCGGCCTTGCGCAGCTCTTCTTGCAGCAGCGGGAGCAGCTTGCCGAGCTTCACCGAGTAGGCGTTGGAGACGAAGGTGAACTTGAACGGCACGCCGTCTTTGTCGCGCACCCCGTCTTGGTTGGTGTCGCGCCAGCCGGCCTCGTCGAGCAGCTGCGCGGCGAGCTTGGGATCATACGCCAGCGGCTTCACCGACGCGTCGCACGAGGGCCCTTGGGCGAAGTACGGGCAGGTGGTGGGCTCTTCGAGGCCCAGGTCGATGTTTCGCGCCACCTTGTCGTAGGGGAAGAGGTGCCCCAGCGCGGTGCGCACCTTCTTGTCGGCGAAGAACTGGCGCTGCTCGTTCCACCCCACCCAGCCGTAGTTGTTCTCGCTGGCCATCACGCGGTGGTAGCCCGAGATCGCCCAGGCGTTGCCTGCCTCGGGCTTCTCGATCGAGCGCCACACCGCGGGCTGAATGCGGGTCATCAGGTCGAACTCGCCCTTCTCCCAGAGCTGGGCGGCGACCGTCTCGTCCTTCACGAAGCGAATGACGACCTGGTCGAACCACGCCGGCGCGCCCCAGTAGCCCTCGAAGCGTACGAAGGTCAGCGCGCGGCCGGTCTCCCACGAAGCGAACTTCCACGGGCCGGTGCCGATGGGCGCGCGGTTGATGGCGAGGGTGTCGAAGTCACCCTCGAGCGCCTTCGACGGCATCATCGGCAGCGCGGTGAGAAAGTTACGCGTGGAGAGGAAGTACGCCTTCTTCCACTTCACCACCACGGTGTGGTCGTCGGGCGTGGCGAGCGCGTCGATGTCTTCGAAGTAGCTCGCGATGGCCTTGGTGGGGTTCTTGGGGTTGCGCACCGCATCGACCACCGCCTTCACGTCGCGGCTCGAGAAGGTCGAGCCATCGTGAAAGCGCACCCCGCGCCGCAGGTGCACGGTGAGGGTGCGGTGGTCGTCGCTCTCTTCCCACTTCTCGGCCAGCAGGGGCTTCAAGTCGTAGCGGGGGTGGGTGTCGCGATCGAGCTCGGCCAGGGTCTCGTAGAGCGGCCCGACCGTGTAGCGGGTCATGGTGCCCTCGGCCTGCTGGTCGTGCATGCGGTTGAGGCCGTTGGGCTCGACGTGCACCCGCATGGTGAAGGTGCCGCCCTTGACCGGGGTGCCGGCCAGCGCGCTCGCCGGCAGCTGGCCCGAGAGCCACGCCGCGCTCGGCTGCAGCTCGGGGCTGACGCCCGCATCTGGCGTGCTCTTCTTCGGGCAGGCTGCGAGCAAGAGCAGCGCGAGAACCAGCCGTCGCATGGGAGGGGCCACGGTATGCCAGTTCGGCCGCGCTGCTAACAGAACGGCCGAATGTTCGACCCCGAGCGCGGAACCCGCGACTCGCCTGCCAGTACGACAGCCCTGAAAGTTCGTGCCGTGCTGCGCGGCCGATCGATTCCCCGGCAGCGGCGTTCCGCTCCCTGCGGGGCACCGACAAGTGCGGCCCGGTCGCGCGCCTGCTGGCGGGGAGCCTCGGCCGCGGATCACGGCACGGACTTTGGGGGCTGTCGTACTAGGTTTCCCCAACCGTGCTCTCTCTGATCGCCGCGATCTCGTTGCACGCGCTGAGCGCTCCGGCGCACGCGGGCTGGTTGCTCGGCCAGACCGACGAGCTGCCACCGCCCCCGCCCCCGCCGGTGGTCCAGACCCCAGACGAGCCGCCGCCACCTCCTCCGCCGGTGGTGCAGGCGCCAGCGCCCGCGCCGTCACCGGCTCCGCAAGGGGTCTCCCCGCCCCGCGCGCGCATGCCGGCGCAAGAGCGCGAGGCGGTGATTCGCGCGCTGCGCTCGGAGCTCAAGGAGCTCGAAGAAGAGAAGGCCGGCGTCGGCTACGTGGCGCCGATTCTGTTCGTGGGCGTCGGCGTGGGCGGCATTCTGGTGGGCACCCTGTGGCACAGCGGCATACCGACCTTGAACACCGTGCTGCTGGTGGCGGGCACCACCATCGCCGCGCTCTCGACCCTGTGGTTCCTCATTCGGGTGGTGAAGGGCGTGTCGTTGGGCAACCAGATCTCGGGCAAGGAGCAGGAGCTGCGCGAGCTCGAAGCCCAGCGCTTTCAGCTGGGGTTCATGCTGCTGCCCGGCGCAGGCGCGGCGAGCCTCACGGTACGGCTCTGACCTCGAGCCCGCGGGCGTCGACCTCGACCACCGGCACGTTCTCGGGCGGAGTCATCTCGAACATCGAGGCGTCGGGCGGCACGTTGAGCTCGAGCTCCTTCCACTCGAGGGCCATGCGGGCGCCGCTGGAGCTCAGCTCGGCGTGCTTGGGAAAAGTCAGCGGCCCCACCGCTTCGATGGCGCTGAAGTCGACGTCGTAGGCGGGCGAGGTGCTCTTCACCACCCGGTACGAGGGCGGCTCGATCTCGACCTGCTGGCTGCCCAGGTCGACGTGAAACCGGCCGGTGGCGCGGTCGAGCACCATCGGGGGCTGGTTCGCTTCGTTGCGCGGCACGCGCCCGAGCAGCAGCGCGGCGAGCTCGGCGGGCGGCATCGGCACCGGCAGCACGCGCGCGACGTTGGCCGCGCTGGCCGGGCCGGTGAAGTACTTGCCGGCTTGAGCATCGTAGAGCCCGAAGCGCTTGCCGTCGGTGATGAGCTGCGCCTGCGGCCGGCCGAAGAAGTCGAGCGCCTCGAGGTGCACGGTGGCCGGCTCGACCACCGCCACGAACAGGCCGGCGGTGCCGCTGCCGCGCTGGCTCGTGGCCTTGAGCTTCGCTTCGCCCTTCACCGAGGTGACCGAGAGCTCGGCCAGGCGGGTGCGCAGCAACAGGTCGTCAGCGTCTCTCGGCTCGCCGTCTGAGCCGAAGTCGACCGGCCGCGGGGGGCAGGCCGACAGGAGCAGGAACACACAGGAGAATGCGGCTGTTCTCACACCCTGCTATTACCCCGTCCGACCTACGGGAGGCTGATGAGTTTCGACGAGCTGATGCACCTGGTGCGGCAGGGTGGTCTGACCACCGCCGTCATCCTCCTCGCTTCGGTGTTCGCGCTGGGAGTCGCGATCGAGCGCCTGCTCGCGCTGTGGGGAGTGCGGACCCAGACCAAGCAGCTGGGTGAGACCATCGCGCGGCACCTGCTGCGCGGCGACGTCGCCTCGGCGCGGCTGGCCGCCGAGCGCAGCCAGGCGATGGCGGCAGACATCTTTCTGGCGGGCTTCGAGCGGGCGGCGAAGACCACCGGCAGCGGCCTCGACGCGGCGGTCGACCGCGAGCGCATGCAGACCATGCTGAAGCTGAGGAGCAAGCTGTGGATCCTCGGCACCATCGGCGCGTCGACCCCGTTCGTGGGTCTGTTCGGCACGGTGGTCGGCATTCTGAAGAGCTTCCGCGACCTCGGCCTCGACGTGCAGGGCGGCGGCGTGGGCGGCGCGGGCACGGTGATGACCGGCATCTCGGAAGCGCTGGTGGCCACCGCGTGCGGCATCATCGTCGCCGTCGAAGCGGTCATCTTCTACAACTACTTCCAGTCACGAATGGCGCGGCTGTCGGTCGAGCTCAAGCTGATCGCCGACGAGTTCGTCGAGCTGTTGCGCGAGCGCGCCGTGAACGGCGTGGTGATCTCGGCGGGCACCGGCGATGCGGCCCAGGCCGCTCCGGTGACCACGCCGGCGGCCGGAGGAGCCTGAGCCGTGGCGCTGGGTCAGGTGCCCGGCATGGGCGGCGACGATGACGGCAGTGGCTCCGAGGGGGTCTTCGCCGAGATCAACATCACCCCGCTCACCGACATCTTCCTGGTGCTGCTGATCATCTTCATGGTCACCAGCTCGGTGATCGTGAACTCGGGCAACAACGGCGCGAAGACCGGCCTCAAGGTGAACCTGCCCAAGGGCGGCGCGGCCGACGTGACTGTGCAGCAGCAAGATCTCTCGGTCGCGATTCTCACCGACGGGCGCATCTTGGTGGCCGGCACGGTGGTGACCGAAGACGAGCTGAAGAAGGCGCTCGACGACGCGAAGGTGAAGAACCCCGACACGCTGGTGGTGGTGCAGGCCGACGAGGGCGTCTCGCACGGCAAGGTGGTCGAGGTGATGGAGCTCGCCAAGGGCGCGGGCTTGAGCCAGCTGGCGATCGGCGTGCGCGAGGCGCCGAAGTAGCGTTCGATCGCCTCGAGCGCAGCCGAGGCACGCGGTCGCCGCGGTGTCAGCCGAGGCACGCGCGGCACACCGGCGGGTCGCGATCGATCAGCGTGCAGCGGGCACACACCTCTCGGCCGCAGATCGGGCAGCGGTAGAGCGCACCGTCGTCGGTGGGAAGGTCGCACCGCGCGCAGCGGCCGGTCTCTTCGGCCGCCACCGCATCGGGCTCGAACGGCTTGAGCTCTTCGTCGTGGCCCACCTCGGGGTTGGGGTGCCCCCCCTCGTCTTCGAGCTCGACCGGGGTCTCGGTGATGATTTGCTCCCACTGGGCGTCGCGGCGGGCGTCGGAGCTGGGCTCGGGCTCGTAGGGTTCGTCGGGCCCGTCATCGACTGCGGGCTCGAGGCCATCGGCCTCACTCACCTGCACCTCTTCGCGCGGCACCGCGGGCGGCCGGTCGACCCAGGCCTCTTCGGGCGCGTCGGTCGGCTCGCTCCACCAATCGATCGGCGCAGCCGGGTCGTCGCCGAAGTCGGGGTCGACGTCTTCGTCGAGCTCGGCGCGCTCTTGGGTGGGCGGCAGCGCGGTGACGCAGGGCCACTCGCGCGTCGGGGTCTCGACCGGCCAGGCATGGCCGCCGCGCGGGGGCTCGGCGTCGAGCGCTTCGTGAAGCGCGTCGAGGCACGGCCCGGGGTCGAAGCCCAGCGCGTGATCGACGCCGGCGCGAAAGACCCTCTCGCGGTCGCGAAACGGGCCCATCGCGAGGGGCTCGGCCTTCTCACCGCGATACTCCCGCAGCAGCACGTCTGAGTTGCTGAACGAGGTCGACACCTCGAACGTGCGGCCGCGGGCGGCGAGCGCCCCACCGAGCTCGGTGAGCAGCTTCGTCGATGGAGCGCGGTGGCGGAGCTCGATGGCGGTGAGGGTGTGTGCGCCGACCGGCACCGCGGTGCTCTTGAGCAGGTAGGTATGCTCGTACAGGCCCAGCTGGGCGAGGGCGTCGTCGACCTGCGGGGCGGTGGCGGTGCTCAAAAAGAAGGCGCGCTCCAAGGCGACGCCCCACCCCACCCGCGACACGCCGAACGCGAAGCGGGGCAGCGCGTAGGCATCGGCGGTCTCGTCGGCGCTGCTCTCGTGCACCAGGCTCCACGCCCCGTCGGCAAGCGCGGCGCCTTCCCAGCCGCCAGGCCGGCCGTGCACGCGCACCAACCGCAAGGCCGTAGGCGGGTGAGAGAGCGCAGTGTCGCTGCCTTCCGACGCGAGCAGCTCGGCCAGCTCGGCGGGGAGCTCGGTCACGGTGAGCAGCTCGAGCTCGGGCACCACCTCGGCGGTCAACCGGGAGAACGCCATGCCGAGCTTCAGCCGGCGCAGCCGGGGCCAGCGCACCTCTTCGAAGTCGAGCTCGCGCCAGCCGCTCAAGTCGAGCGAGGGCACGGTGAGCAGCGCCGGGTCGAGGTCTTGCCAGCCGCCGTAGTCGGGGTCCAGGCCGAGGTGCTGCACGCTCTGGGGCAGCGCCTCGATGACGGGCGAAGGGTCGAGGCGGCCCAGGCGCAGGTGCAGGTGCTCGAGCGCGGCGAAGGCGGGCTGGGCGAGCGCGGCGACCAGCGCCTCGCGGCCCCCTCTGTCGAGCTTCAGCTCGAGAGAACGGACGAAGCCGAGCCGCCAGGTGACCTCGAGGCCGGCGAGGCCGGCGAGCGGCCCGAGCAGGTCGGGGTGCTCGCGCAGCAGCTGCTGCTCTTGCAGCTTCAAGGCGCGGCGCCGGCGCTCGGTGGTGGCGAGCAGGCGCTGCCTTTGCACGGCGATGAGCGCCCCTCGCGCGTCGCCGTTGGCCTGCAGCGCGTCGCCATAGACGGCGAGCGCAGAGAGGTCGTGGGGCCGGTCGAGAACCGTCTGCAGCAGGCGATCGCTTTTCGCCATGGCTTCGGTGTAGGACACCCGCCTCATGGACGCCACCTACCTCGAGAAGACGACCCAGGAGTTCATCGGAAGCCTGCTGGGCTCGAAGAACCGCCACACGCTCTGCCTGAACATCGCCGAGCCCGGCTTCGAAGCCGAGAACGTGGTCAAGGCGCACCTCGATGGCAAGCAGCCAGTCGAAGTGCACGTCGAGCCCGACGTGACCCAATTCCAGGAAATCACCGGCAACCTCGGCGGCAAGGTCACCGTGGTCACCTACTCCGATCTCGATCACCACCCCAAGGTGCTGGGCGCTCTACTCGAGCACGTGAAGAAGCCCGACCCGGGCGGCAAGCTGGTCGTGGTCAGCAAGCACTGGAACTCGGACAACACCGAGCGCGAGCGCGAGCTGCGCAAGCACTGCTTGTTCTACCAGCAGAACATCGCTCCTCCGCCGCCCGAGAAGACGCGCAAGTAGTCACAGAAACGCGCGCACGCGCTCGATGACCTCGCGGTGGTCCCACAGATCGTTGTGGTGGGCCCCGCTGATGGTCATCAGCTCGCCGTGCGGAAACAGCGGCGCGAGCCGCGCGCCGAGCGGGTACGGCACCACCTCGTCGCGGTCGCCGTGAATCACCAGCACCGGCACGGAGATGCCGGGCGCCTTGGACGCCGAGTCGAAGCGATCGCGCGTGAGCCACCGCGCGGGCAGCCACGGCAGCGTCAGCTGCGCCGCGTCGGGCAGCGAGGTAAACGGAGAGAGCAGCACGAGCTTCCGCCCGTAGCCGCGCCGCGCCAGCTCGACCGCGGGGCCCGAGCCGATCGACTGGCCTACCAGCACCAGCCGCTCGCGCGGCAGGCCCTGCAGCTGGGCCTCGGCCGCGGTGTAGATCGCCTCTTCGCTGGGGCTGCCGGGCAAGGCGCCGTAGCCCGGGTACTCGACGGCCACGAACGAGTGCCCGAGCTGGTCGGCGAGCCACTGCTGCTCGCCGGCGCAGTCGGCGTTGCCGTGAAAGAACACCACGATCGGCCCCGCATCGCCGGGGGCGATGCGCCGCACCGCCGGCGCCTTCGACGCCGGCGCGGGGAAGATCAGCTTGCGCTGCTGGGTGAACAGCAGCGCACAGATGGCGAGGTAGCCCGCGATGAGGGTTCCCGCGGCGATGACGAGCAATCGCTTCACCCTTGCTTCCTCGCCCCCTCACCCCGACCCTCTCCCGCGAGGGGAGAGGGAGCTTTCCCTGACCTCAGGTGGTCGAGAACGCAGCGTCGGAGAGCTCGACGGGCGTCTGATCTTCGAGCTGCGCCATGCGCGCGAGGCCCTCGACGGTGGGCACCACGTTGCGGCCGTACCACTTCGCGCTGGCGACCTTGCCCTCGATGAACGCCGCGTCGGCGCCCGGGCTCTTCATCGCGTGCGCCTTGACTCCGGCGTCGAGCGAGAGCCAGCCCACCGCCACGATCGACATCATCGAGAGGAACCGGTTGGCGTTGAGCGGCACCAGCGGGGTCTTGTCGCTCTGGCTCCAGCCGAGCATGCCCATCGCCAGCTGCATCACCTGCTCGCTGGCTGAGCCGAGCGCCTCGATCTCTTTGCCCAAGACCGGGTGCGCGCGGTGGGCCTCGACGAACGCCGAGATGTCGCTCATGAACGCCTGGAAGTTCGCGCCGCCGTTCTGCCCCAGCTTGCGGCCCACCAGGTCCATCGCCTGAATGTGGGTGGTGCCCTCGTAGATCGAGAAGATCTTCGCGTCGCGGGTGTACTGCTCGGCGGGCCAGTCTTTGAGGTAGCCCGCACCGCCGTAGATCTGAATCGCCTGCGCGCAGAGCCGAAACGACTCTTCCGACCCGTACGCCTTCACCAGCGGGGTCAACAGGTCGACCTGCCCCTTGTGGTACGCCGCCTTCTCGTCGTCTTTGCCCGCGTACACCTCGGAGAAGTCGTGGTGCATCGCCAGCTTCACCACCAGCGAGCGAATGCCCTCGGTGATCGACTTCATCTCGAGCAGCATGCGGCGCACGTCGGGGTGCTCGATGATCGCCACCCGCGGCTTCGACGGGTCCTTCCAGAACTTGAAGTGGGCGCCCTGCTTGCGGTCTTTCGCGTACTCGAGCGCGTTCTGGTAGGCGCTCGAGGCGACCGACAGCGACTGCAGGCCCACCGCGATGCGCGCGCCGTTCATCATGCGGAACATCTGGCTCATGCCCACGTTCTCGGCGGTGCCGACCAGCTCGCCGTAGCACTCGCCGTTGTCGCCGAACGACAGCGCGCAGGTGGCCGAGCCGTTGATGCCCATCTTGTGCTCGACGCCGGTGACCGCCACGTCGTTCGACTTGCCGTCTTCGAGCCTCAGCTTGGGCACGATGAAGAGCGACAGGCCCTTGGTGCCGGCCGGCGCTCCGTCGATGCGCGCCAGCACCAGGTGCACGATGTTGCCCGCCAGGTCGTGATCGCCGCCGCTGATGAAGATCTTGTTGCCCGTGATCTGGTACCGGCCGTCGGGCTGCTTCACCGCGCGGGTCTTCGCCGAGCCCACGTCCGAGCCCGCGTGCGGCTCGGTGAGGCACATGGTGCCGCCCCAGGTGCCGTTGAGCATGTTCTCGGCGTACCGCTTGCGCTGCGCCTCGGTGCCGCACTCGATGATCAGCTCGGCCGCCCCGCGCGCCAGACCCGGGTAGATGTTGAACGCCACGTTGGCGCCCGAGAGCAGCTCTTCGATGAGCACGCCCAGCATCAGCGGCGCGCCCTGCCCTCCGTTCTCGGTCTTCACCGAGAGGCTCTGAAAGCCGCCCTCGGAGAGCTGCTCCACGCGTCTTTGAACGGCGCCGGCGTCTTCACCTTGCCGTCGACCAGCTTCGCGCCTTCGCGGTCGCCGACCGCGTTGGTGGGCCCCAGCACCTCGCGACAGAACCGGTACGTCTCGTTCAGCACCGCCCTCGCCTCGTCGGCGCCCCAGGCGCGGTACCGCTCGGCGGACACCAGGTCGGCGAAGGGAAACTGCTCGAAGAGCACGAACTGGAGCTCGCGCAGGTCTGCCTTGTAGCGGTTCGGTGACGAAGTCATGGCGCCATCATAACGCCATGCGTCATAGAGTTTCAGCTACCGCTTTTTCTTCTTCGGAGCGGGCTTGGGTTTCGCGGGCTTGGGCTTGGTCGCCGCCTTGGCCGGCTTCTGCGCCTTGGCCGGCTTGCCCGGCTTGGCCGGCTTGGCGGGCTTGGCGGGCTTGGGCGCGCTCTTCTTTGGAGGCTCGGCGGCGCGCTCGAGAATGTTCTCGCGCGGCACGTTGACCACCACCGGCGGCTGCCCCGCCTTCTGCCGGTTCTCGTCTTCCGACGAATAGAAGACCGACAGCGTGGTGTTGCCCTTCAGCACCAGCTCGCCCTTCTGGTTCTCGGCCCAGACATCGAGCTCGATGGCGTACTTGCCGTTTTCTCCGTGGCGATCGCTGACCCGGCCTTTGCACACCAGCGTGTCGCCCGGCCAGATCAGCCGAATGAACTTGGTCGAGAACTTCTTGATCTGCGCGCCACGCGCCCAGTCGGTGATCAGCTGCCCCAGAAAGCCCTGCCCCAGCGGCGAGGGCGCGTACACGCTCGGCATGCCCAGCGTCTTGGCGAAGGCCTCGTCGACGTGCAGCGGGTGAAAGTCACCGGTCGCGCCGGCGTAGCGGGCCAGCTGCACGCGGTCGACCGGTGCCTTGGCCATCGCGGGGATCTCGTCGCCCACCCGTACGTTCTCGAAGTACAGCTTCCGGGGTGGCATCAGCCGTTCTCCCGCGTGCCGCGAACCACCAGCGTGCGCTTCATTCGGTACACCAGCCGCCCCTCTTCATCTCGGCCCTCGTCTTCCAGCACCGCCACCTCGACCTTGCCGGTGGCGCCCGGCCGCTCGGAGACCTCGGCGACCTTCGAGGTCACCAGCAGGCGATCGCCGGCACAGATCGGCCGCTCGTACTCGAACACGCACTCGGCGTTGATCAGCGAGCGCAGCGGCACGCCCAGCGCTTCGCGCAGGTCCGAGCCGGTGTGAAACGAGAGCGGGAAGGTGGGCGGCGCGACCACGTTGGGCAACCCCGACGCGCGCGCGTAGTCGGCGTCGAAGTACACCGGGTTGCCGTCACCGAGCGACTCGGCGAAGCGGCGAATCGCGCCGCGCTCTACCTCATTGAGCGTCGGCGACGAGGTCTTTCCCAGTGAAGAGCGGTCGAGCATGCGTGTTTTCCCCCATCAACGGCCGGCCGGAAGCTCCAGGACGGTGAGCAGGCCCGGCTCGGCCGCGCTCACTCGCGGTGCTGCGTTGACCATCAGGTTGGCGGTGGCCCGGTCTCCGGCCACTCCGCCTTCGACGCGCAGCTTGAGTCGGGGCTCGCCCTCGATCTCGATGGTGTCACCCGGGTCGTCGGCGCCCAGCGCGATGGTCAGCTCGAGCCGCACCTTCTCTTGCCCCTCGGCCAGGCCCACCGCGGTCTGGTGAATGCCCGCCACCTGCCCGGCCTTCACCACGAACGCTCCGCCCTTGATGTCTTCTTCGGCGATGACCGGGAGAATCTCTTCTTCGAAGTCGTCGCAGTCGAGGCCACAGCCCACCGCGGTCAGCGCGCACGACTCCATCAGGCCGACGTGGCCGAGCTTCTCGGCGTCGACCAGCTTCATGAACTCTTCTTCGGTCAGGCCGCCGCCCACCTTGCGCTGCAGCGCCTCGCGGCGGGTTCGCGCGTCGACCACCCGCACCGCCTTCACCCGGTGCACCACCCCGGTGGCCTGCGCGAAGGTCGCCACCAGCCGGTCGAGCACGAAGCCCGGGTTCACCCCGGTGCCGAGCACGCTCACCTTGTTCTTGAGCGCCGCCTTCTCGAGCTTCTCGGCCAGCGGCCCGTGCTTGAGCCAGGGAAACGAGAGCTCTTCGCACGACGAGACGATCGAGAGCCCCAGCCCCATGGCGTCGATGAGCTGCTCCATCACCTGGGGCAGCCGCGAGCCGGTGGCGTGCAGCAGCACCACGCCCTCGCGCGCGCCGACCGCCTCTTCGAGCTTCTTCTTGATGGTGAACGTGCCGGCCGGTGCCTTGAGTACGTCAGACAGCTTCTTGCCGGCCAGGTGGGGACTGTTGTCCACCGCGCCGATCAGGTCGACTTCTTCGGACGACAGAGCGGCGCGCGCTGCTTCCTGACCGATGAAGCCCAGCCCCATCACCACCACGGGAACTGGCGCGCCCTTCTGGGGCTTTGCCATGTGCCCGGCCATAGTAGAGGAGGTACCGCCCGACGCCAGATAAAAGGGCCTACACAATTAGAAAAATGCACTTTCGGTGAACGATCTGTGCAAGGCTTCACGCCTTCGAAACCCCTGGAGTTCCGCAGCGATGGCCCTAGTTCTCGTGGTCGACGATGACGCGCTCATCTGCCAGGCCCTCTCGAAGGTCCTGGAGTCAGAGGGCCACACGGTGTTGAGTCACACCGACCCCCGCAAAGCCCTGGAAGAAAAGGACTTTGCGGTGGTGATCAGCGACTTCATGATGCCGCACGTCAACGGCATCGAGCTGCTCGCCCAGGTGCGAAAAGAGCAGCCCCAGGCCGTGCGGCTGCTGCTGACCGCGGCGGCCGACTTCAAGGTGGCGGTCGACGCCGTGAACCGCGGCGAGGTGTTTCGGCTGGTGGCCAAGCCGTGGGCCTTGTCCGAGCTTCAGTCGGTGATTCGCCAGGCCATCGAGCACTACCACCTGGTCGAAGACAACCGCCGGCTGACCGACGCGCTCAAGGTCACCAACGACGAGCTGCTCACCATGAACATCGATCTCGAGCAGAAGATCGTCGAGCGCACCAACGGGCTGCTCGAGGGCATGGTGGCGGCGCTCGACTACCGCGACACCGAGACCCAGTGGCACAGCCGCCGGGTGTCGCTCTACTCGCGCGCCATCGCCGAGGCCGCCGGGGTGCGCGGCACCGAGCTCAAGACCGTCGAGCAGGGCGCCCTGCTCCACGACATCGGGAAGATCGGCGTGCGCGACTCGATCTTGCTCAAGCCGGGCCCGCTGACGCCCGAAGAGTGGGTCGAGATGAAGATGCACCCCGACATCGGGTTTCGCATGCTCGCCAACATCCCCTACCTGAAGGACGCGTCGATGATCGTCCATCAGCACCAGGAGAAGTTCAACGGCGAGGGCTACCCGAATCGGGTGAAGGGCCAGAACATCGTGCTCGGCTCGCGCATCTTCGTGATCGCCGACACCCTCGACGCCATCACCTCTGACCGGCCGTACCGCAAGGGCCGCCCGCTCGAGGTGGCGAAGAGCGAGATCGAGCGCTGCATCGGCACCCAGTTCGACCCCGAGCTGGTGAAGCTGTTTCTCTCACTGCCCGACGACACCTGGCTGCAGATTCGCCGGCACGTCGAGCAGCTCGAAGAGAGCGACAAGAAGAAGTGGGAGGGCGTGCCGATGCTGAACATCGCGCGCCCACCGCCCGCATCCTGAGGTGGTAACGGTTCGGGCGGCCGGCGCCGCTACCCATTACCCGTTGAGATGGAAGGAGCATCTCAACCATGTCTCACCACTTGTCACCCCACGACGTCGTGCCCGCGCTGCGCGACGATCTCGAGCCTCTGCCCGCGCCCACCGGCACCGGCGCAGAGGTGATCACCGTCGCTCCGATGGAAGGGTACGGCGCGATGCGCATGCACGGCTTCGAGTTCTCGATCGCGCGCATGCTCGATGGGCGGCGCACCGCGCAAGACGTGCTGGTGAACTGCAAGCGGCTGGGGTTGCCGGTGAACCTCGACGCGCTCGAAGACTTCGTCGCCCAGCTGCGCACCCACGGCCTGCTGGGCAAGAAGCCCCTGGGCACCCGGCCCCTCAACTGGTCGGGCGCGGTCAGAGACCTGTACCGCGACGCCATCAAGCACGCGCGCGAGGGCCACTTCGACCAGTCGCGCAAGTGCCTCGACGCGATGGAGGAGCTGGCCCCGCAGACCGCCGAGGCCGCGCAGCTGCGCGAGTGGCTCGACCGCCACCCCGACCCGCAGTCGGCGGGCAGCATGTTCGGCGAGACGTTTCAGCGCACCCTCGACAGCTGGTCGCTCGAGCGACCGCCGCACTGGGCCGCCGAGGTGCGCGACACCATGCGGCGCAGCCTGTGGCCCGCGCTGGGCGTGCTGGCTGCGATCGCCGCGCTGGTGACCTACGCGCTGCTCCCCCGCGCGCAGTGGGTGAGCGCCCTGGCCCAGCTCGAGCCGGGCACCACGGTGGCGGTGACTGCGCCGCCCGACGCGGCCGAGGTCGACGAGGTGCTGGTGCAAGAGGGCCAGCGCGTCGACGTGGGCACCCCACTCTTCTCGTACGGCGTGGCCGAGGCCCGCGGTGAGCGCGATGGGCTGCGACAGAAGCTCGAAGCGCTGCGCGCCCCGTTGCGGGCCGAGGTGGGCACGACGGCCGAGGGCCAGCCGCTGGCCGCGGCGTTCGAGCAAGCCCAGGCCGAGTACGAGCGCGCCCAGTCGACCCTGAGCGCGGTGCAGCAGACCGAGACCGAGCCGGCGACGCCCAGCGCGCGGCTGAAGGGGGCCGAGCAGCGCCTCGCCAGGGCCCGCGTCGAGCTCGACGCCGCGCGCGACGCCCTCGACGCCCGCATCAGCGCCGATGCCGACGGGGCCGACGGGCTGCAGAGGCTGGGCGAGCAGCTGAAGGCGCTCGACCAGCAGATCGCGGCCAACACCGTGAAGGCGCCCTCGGTGGGTGTGGTCACACACCTCGAGCCGCACGCCGCCGCCGGTGAGCCGGTGCTGACGCTGGTCGATTCAGAGCGCATGAAGCTGCAGGCCCCGGTTCAGCCCAAGAGCGCCGACCGCGTGCAGCCCGGCATGCCGATCGCGATTCGCATCGGCGAAGATCGGGTGCACACCACCGTCGAGGGCATCGACCACGGCGTGCTCACCGCCGACGTGCCGAACCCCGACGGCGATCTGAAGAGCGGCCCGGTGACGGTGCAGATTCAGCTGCCGCCGCGCAATCACCAGCGCTGACCGACTGTCTGACCGGCGCGCCTCGCCTACCCTTGCCGGGGCGAGGCACGCCGGCTTTTTCTCGTCGGAGGTGCGGCCAACGCGCGGCCCCTTGCGGAGTGGCCGCGACGGGAGCTGGCTTTTGCGGCCGCTTTCAGGGCAGCGCGGTGACCTTCACCATGCGGTCACCCTCGAGCAGCGCGTCGACCACCTCCATGCCGCGCTTCACCCGGCCGAACGCGGTGTACCTGCCGTCGAGGTGCGGGGTGGCGGTGTGGGTGATGAAGAACTGCGAGCCCCCGGTGTCCTTGCCTGACAGCGCCATGCCCACCGTGCCGCGCAGGTAGGCGCGGTGGCCCAGCTCGCAGCGAGTCGAATGCTCCGGGCCGCCTTCTCCGTCGCCGCGCGGGTCGCCGCCCTGCGCCACGAAGTCGGGCACGATGCGGTGAAAGGTGAGGCCGTCGAAGAAGCCCTTCTTCGCCAGCGACCACAGGTTGCCGGCGGTGCGCGGGGCCTCGTCGCTCCCCAGCTCGATCTCGATCTCACCCTTCTCCGTGGCGATCAGCAGCCCCGAGCCCGCCGGAGGTACCGGCGTGGCGCGCGGCAGCGAGACCTCGGGGGCGGTGGTCTGCACCCCCGTCAGCCGGGTGAGCGCGGCGGCGGCGCTGTGCCGCACCGTCGCGTTCGAAGACGCCAGCCACGCGGCGAGCTCGGGCACCGCCTCTTTCGCCTCGAGCTCGGTGAGCGCCTCGGCGACGCTCGGCGCGATGTCTTGGTGGGTGAGCACGGTCACCGCGAGCTTCTTGATCGCCGGTATCGACTCGCGATCTTTCAAGCGTGAGAGCGCGACCGCGGCGCCGGCCGCCACGATCCAATCGGGAGACGCGAGCAGCGGGCGAATCTTGGGAATCGCGCCCACCGCCTTCGAGGCGCCCAGCGCGTCGAGCGCGCCCAGCTGCTCGGCGCTGGTGCCGGCGAGGTACGGCTCGAGCGCCTCGGGGTTCTTCACCGCGCCGACCTCGTGCAGCGCCAGCGGGCCGCACGCCTTCGACGCCTCGAAGACCTGCGCGGCCTTGTCGCGCGCGATGGCCATGCGGCACTGCAGCGCGGGCTCGGTGGTGTCGAGCGCGATGCCGGCCTGCGCGGCGGCCAGCAGCAGCGGCGCGCGGTCGAGCGCCGGCACCGGCAGCTTGAGCTTCGCGAGCGCGCGCACCGCCTCGACCCCCACCCGCGCGTCGGGGTCGGCGAGCGCGGCGGTGAGGGGCCCGGCGTCGCCCGCCACGCCGACGTCGCTCAAGGCCTTGGCGCACAGCGCGCGCACCTCGGGGTCGAGGTCGGCGAGGCCGGCGAGCAGCGCATCGTGCGCCGCCGGGCGCTTGAGCATGGCGAGCAGGTAAGCCGCCCGATAGTGCGCGGCCGGGTCGTTCGACGTCATCAGCTCGGCGGCGAGGGGGATCACCGCGTCGTCGAGCCGCGCGCCGCGCTTCACCGACAGCCCCAGCGCCAGCGCGGCCCGCGAGTCTCGCTGCTGCAGCAGCTTCATCAACCTCGCTTGAGTCTGGGGAGTCACCACCCGGCCCAGCGCTTCGATCACCCGGTCGTTCAGCTCGGCGCCGAGCAGACCGTCGGAGAGCAGCGCCCTCGTGCCTGGGTCGAGCGGCTGCCACGACAGGCCCAGCAGGCCGGCGGCGAAGGCGGCCTCTTCGCGCACCTGGGGCACCGGGTCATGCAGCCGGTCGACGATGGCGCCCGCGTAGCGGGGGTCTTGAATGCGCCCCAGCGCCAGCACCGCGCGCTGGCGGAGCGCCGCGTCGGGCAGCCGGGTGAACGGCTCGACGTCGCTCGCCGAGCGGCGATCTTCGAACTCGGCCACGCCGTGCATCACCACGGTGCAACCCGACAAGCAGCACAGCCACAGGGCTCTCCACATGCGGCGGGCGATACTTCGCGTTGACGCGGCAGTCGAGCGCGCTGACAATCGACGTCGAATGAAGTGCCCGAGTTGCAACACCACGGTGGCTGACGACGCGGCGGTGTGTCCGAAGTGCGACCACATTCTCGACCCGTCGCTGTTCTCCGATGAGCCGCCCAAGCCCAAGCCCGGGGTGAAGCGCTCGAGCACCGGCACCGGAGCCGCCAAGGCGGTGAAGCGCTCGCCCACCGGCGCCAGCGGAGTGAAGAAGGCGGCGTCGGGCGCGAAGCCCGCGGCGCCCCGGCGCATGATGCCCGACGCCCCGGCGCGGCGAACCCGCACCCCACCCGAGCAGCGCGCCGAAGAAGAAGACTGGCACTCGCCCAAGCAGCCCCGGGTCGACCCGGCGATGTTGGCGCCGCCACCTTCGCAGGTGCTCGACCCCGAAGAGGCGATGGCCGACGCGCGCAACTTCATGGTGGCGCTGTCGTTGGCCGACCGGCTGGCGTTCTGGGGCGCGTGCGCCACGCTGTTCGCCTGCTTCCTGCCGTGGAAGGACACCGCCCAGGAGGGCGAGTCGATCGGCCTGCTCTCGCTCGGCGCGCTGGTGTTCGCCGCCAACGTGGTGCTGATCGTGGCGATCATCATTCGCACCCGCAAGGTGATGCCGCGGCTGCACGCGCTGGTGCCGTGGCTGTTGCAGTTCGGCACCTCGTCGTTCTCGATCGTGTGGTCGCTGGTGCTGATCAAGCTGGCGGTGAACACCCAGAAGGCTCGCGCGATGTACGGCAACGAAGAGGTGTGGATGTCGAAGCCCGGCGCCGGCGTGATTCTGGCGGTGCTCACCTCGATCGTGGCGCTGGGCGGCACCCTGATGGGCCTGCGCGAGAAGCCCGACTGATGCCCACGCCGCTCCAGCGGTTGACGGGCGCGCTCTCGAACGTGGTGCTCGGCCAGCCGGCCGCGGTGGCCGACCTGGTCACCGCGTACCTGGCGCGCGGTCACGTGCTGCTCGAGGGTGTACCCGGGGTGGCCAAGACCCTCGCCGCGCGGAGCGTGGCAGCGGCGCTGGGGCTGTCGTTCGGGCGCATTCAGTTCACCCCCGACCTGATGCCCAGCGACGTGGTGGGCACCAGCGTCTTTCACCCCGGCAGCGGAACGTTCGAGACGGTGAAGGGGCCGATCTTCTGTGAGGTGCTGGTGGCCGACGAGATCAACCGCACTCCGCCGAAGACCCAGGCCGCGCTGCTCGAGGCGATGGAAGAGCGGCAGGTGACGTTGGACGGCAAGAGCCACCCGCTGCCCGAGGCGTTCTTCGTGGTGGCCACCCAGAACCCCATCGAGCTCGAAGGCACCTACCCCCTGCCCGAGGCGCAGCTCGATCGCTTCTTGATGCGGGTGCGAATGGGCTACCCCGACGCCGCCGCCGAGCGCACCATGCTCACCCGCTTTCACGAGCGCCAGGGCGCGGCGCCTTCGGTCGACCGCGCGCTGTCGGGCGCCGAGCTGCAGGCGCTGCGGGCGGCGGCCGCCGCGGTGCGCTGCGACGCGAGCGTGCTCGAGTACGTGGTGCGCCTCACCCGGGCCACCCGCGACAACCCGCGGCTCAAGCTGGGCGCCTCACCGCGCTCGTCGCAAGGGCTGCTGGCCGCGGCCAAGGCGCGCGCCTCGCTCGAGGGCCGCGACTTCGCCACGCCCGACGACGTGAAGGCCGTGGCCGGAAGCGTGCTCAACCACCGCCTGATGCTCAAGGCCGAGGCCGAAGTCGAAGGCGTCACGGCCGAGCAGGTGATCGCCCAGACGCTGGAGAAGGTCGAAGTACCCCGCTAGAGCCTTTCGATGGCCGGCACGCCTGCCCCGACGCCGCGGTTCTTCAAGCTCGCGCTGCTGGGCCTGTTGCCCGCGGTGCTGGCGGTGGCGGTGCCGGGCCTGGGGTACGTCACCCTCGCCTTCGACGCGGCCTTGCTGGCGCTGTGCGCGCTCGACTTTCTGCTCTCGCCCCGCGGGCTCAAGGTCGAGCGCGAGCTCGACCCGGTGCTCTCGAGCGGCGCGGCGAACCGGGTGACGCTGCGCCTCGAGGGCCGCGCGCGCGGCGAGCTGCGCGACACCGCTGGCAGTGGGCCTTCGCTCGAAGGCAATGCGCAGCCGTTCGCGGTCGACGGCATCACCACGGTGAGCTGGTGGGTGACCCCGCGGCACCGTGGTGACCTCAGCCTGGGCCCGCTGGGGGTACGGCTGCACGGGCCCCTGGGCCTCTGCGCGCGACAGCTGACCCTGCCGCTCACGCAGACGGTGAAGGTGTACCCCGACCTCGCCGCGCTCTCGCGCGAGGCGCTCGTGCTGGCGACGGCGCACGCCGAGTCGAGCAAGCGGGTGCTTCGGCGCCCTGCCGAAGGTCGCGAGTTCGAGTCGCTGAGGGAGTACCGGCGGGGAGACGACCGGCGCACCCTCGACTGGAAAGCGACCGCGCGCCGCGGCCGGCCGATGGTGCGGGTGCACCAGCCAGAGCAGAACCAGACGGTGCTGCTGCTGCTCGACTGCGGGCGCCACATGGCGGGAGAGATCGCGGGCCGCCGCAAGCTCGAGTACGCGGTCGACGCGGCGCTGCGGCTCGCCAAGGTCGGTGTGGATCAGGGCGATCAGGTCGGCGTGATGACCTTCGCCTCGCAGGTGGGCGCGTGGCGGCCACCGCGCCGGGGGCTCGAGCAGCTGCGCGCCGTGGCCGACGTGCTGTACCGGGTCGAGGCGTCGTTCGAAGAGAGCGACTACGGCGCGGCGCTGGATCTCGCCTTCGCCCGCACCTCACGCCGCGCGCTGGTGGTGGTGCTCACCGACCTGCTCGACATCGACACCAGCGCGGCGCTGGTCAAGCGCACCCTGCAGCTGGTGCCGCGCCACCTTCCCCTGGTGGCGAGCCTGCTCGACGAAGGGCTCCAGGCCGCGGCCCTCGCGCCGCCCCACACGGTGGACGAGGCCTACCAGCGCCAGGTCGCGGCGCGGCTGGAAGACGAGTACCGCCTCACCGCCGCGCGGCTGCGCGATGCGGGGGCCCGGGTGATTCGTGCCGCGGCGAGAGACTTCGGGCCCGCGGCGGTCAACGCGTACCTCGAGCTGAAGGCGCGCGGAGCGCTTTGAGGGCGTGTCGCTGAACGGCCGCGTTCGCGTTCGGGTGCCGTGACGCTCGACCGCGTCAGTTCAGCGTCTCGGCGGGCGGCTCGCGGCGAGGCGCCTTCTTCGCCTTGCGGCGGGCCGGCTTCTTCTTGCGCGCGCCCGCGCTCGCCTCGCGCGCCTGGTCTCTCATCAGGCCGCGGCGGGTCTGCACGTCGCGCAGGCAGCGCGCGCCGACCTTCTGGGTCAGCAGCTTGTTCACCGAGCCGCCGACCACGATGCCCACCACCGGAATCGCCTTCAAGAAGCCGCGCCAGACGTACCTCGCGAGCAGCATCGCCAGGGCCTGAACCACGATGCGCGCCACGCGGCGAGGGGCGTAGTTCCACATCGCGGTGCCTTCGAGCTTGAGCACGTCGACGAAGAAGTTCTTCCCTCCCGCGTCGTAGGTGCCGACCGAGGCCATCAAGAACGCCAGCTGCCGCTCGGCGGGCGCTTCGATGTCGAAGCCGTAGAGGTGCGACAGCGCCAGCGCCATCTCGACCTCCCACTTGAGCAAGAAGGTGAGCTCGGCGACGGTGCCGCCCAGCGCCGCCACCAGCGAGCCCCACCCGGGAATGAGGCCGGGCAGCGCCGACGCGCCACCGGCGATCGCCGCGCGGTCGCTGTAGTGCTTCACCAGCGCTCTCGCGACCCGCTCGCGCAGCTCGTCGCCCTTGAGCTCGGGGTGCGACGACTTGAGCGTCGCCTGTACCCCTTCGACGGTCGCGCGAATCGAGGCAGAGCTCGCCACGATGCGCTCGACCGCAGTCAGCAACTTTCGGGCCTGCTGCTCGTCGTCGCCGTGCTTGTCCATATTCACAAAGTTCATGACTCAACCCCCGACCGTCAAGGAAAGTTCCCGACATGGCCGCCGCCGAGAAGCCTTTTTGCGCCCTTCAAGAGCCGCTGCTCGAGGTGAAGGCGTGAGCGACGACGGCGAGCAGATGGTGATGCTCGCCGAGTGTGAAGACGGCCTCGAGGCCGAGTCGCTGCGCGGCCTGCTCGAGGCGCACGGCATCGCGCACGTGGTGCACGGCGACACCCGCACCAGCCTGGGCGCCTACGTGGTCGATCTCGCCGGGGCGCGCCCGGTGATCTTCGTGCCCAAGAGCGAGCTCGAGACCGCCACCGCCCTGCTCCAGGCCAAGCCCCAGCTCGACTCGACCGAGACCGACTCGAGCGCGGTGCTCGACGGCAACGTGTGCCCGGTGCACGAGCGGCCGGCGGTGGCGATCTGCTCGCGCTGCGGCACCTTCTTGTGCGCGGGGTGCGGCTCGCTGGGCAGCCCGCCGCTGTGCGAAGACTGCTTGAAGATCGACGAGCCGCGCACCCCGCGCGGAGCGCTGGTGAAGGCCGGCGCCGCGGTGGGCCTCATCGCCTACGCGCTGCCGCTGCTGATCGCGGCGGCGCTGATTCTGGCGCTCATCTTTCTACGCTGAGGCGCGAAGCGAGAGCGGGCGACCTTTCCAAACGCGAGGTCGTCAGGCCGAGCGCTGCGCCAGCAGCCACGGCAGCAGCTCGGGGTTGGCGAAGGCCTTGCGCCACGAGTCGTGCCCCACGCCCGGCAGCTCGGTGTAGCGAAACGGCGGTGGGAGAAGCTTCGCCACCGCACGCACCTGGGTGTTTGGCACCAGGTCGTCGCGCTCGCCGTGAAAGGCCCAGAGGGGAAAGCCCTCGAGCGCCTTGGCCGTCGAGAGGTCCAAGTCAGACGCGATCGGCACCCCGGCGCTGAACAAGGCGCGGTGCCGGACGAGCAGGTCCCACAGGCCGATGCCGCCCATCGAGTAGCCGATCACCGAGATGCGGTGGGCGTCGACCGAGCGGCGGTGGGCGAGCGACTTCACCAGCTCGACCACGTGCCGCTGGGTGCGCGACTCGCCGCCGTACCAGCTGCCGCCGAAGGTGTCGTTCATCGGGCACTGCGGAGCGACCGCGATCAGGTGCTGGCCGAGCAGCGCGTCGACCCCGTTCTTGAGCTGCGCCACGGTGTCCGAGCCGCGCTCGGCGCTGCCGTGCAGGTAGACCACCACCGGGTACTGCCGCCTCGAGGGGTCGTACCCCGGCGGCAGCGAGAAGCGGTACGGCAGTTCGTCGTGTTGGTCGAGCTCCCAGGCCATCGCGGGAGAAGACGTACCGCCGTGCGATCTCGGTTTCCAGCGTCTTTCGGTCGGGCCCCGGGCTGAAAGGGCAAGACGGGCGGCCCTCGCCTGGAGGACCGCCCGTCGCACCGGCCCGAAGGCTTCTAAAGGCTCACTCGAACGAGAAGGCCTTGTCGCTGCCCTGCGCCTTGGCCGACTGAATCAGCGCGGCGTCCATCGTCTTGGCCGGGGCGGCGGCCTGCTTCTTCATCTCCGCCTGCACGAACTTCTCGCGCTCGCCGTTGAGCTGCTGAATGCGAGTCTGCAGCGCGGTGCGCTCCTTGGCCTTCTGGGTGACGAAGGCCTCGCGGTCGGCCGGCTTCATGCCGCGCATCTGGGCGGGCAGCTCGGCCTCTTCCATCTTGGCGAGATCCTTGCCGCCCTTCTGTTTGGCGTCGACCAGGTCCCACTCCGAGTTGTCGTAGGCGCCCGACGACTTCGACACCGCGCGGGCCGCCATGCTCCCCATCGAGAGGCCGGCGGCGTTCTTGTCCTGCGCCTCCTGGCGCGCGGCGGCGGCGGGCGCGGCGCGGCCATAACCCACGTAGGTGCTGTTGAGCTTCGCGCCCAGCTCGGCGAGCTCCTTGTCCTGCGGGGCGGCGACGTAGGCGACCGCGCGGTTCTGGTCGATGGTGAGGAAGTTGCCATCGGCGAGCAGCGCGGCGGCCTTCCACTCGCCGCTGATGCCGGCCTGCTCGTCACCGCAGTGAATGGTGTTCACCACGATGCCGCGCTCGATCGCGCCCTTCACCGACTTCTTGTAGTCGACGGGCCCCTGGGTGAACGGCTCGTTGCCGGCGATGTAGATGAGCTTCAGGTCGTGGGGGTCGCGGCTCCACTCGAGCTGCTCGACCGCCTTGGAGATCACCTGGCCGCAGTACTCGCTGCCGCCGTTGGTCTTGAGCGCGAACAGCTGCTCGGAGATGGCGTCGAGGTTCTGGGTCAGCGGCGAGATCTGGCGAAGGTACCCGCTCTCGGCCGAGAGGCGATCGTTGCCGTACTCGTAGAGCGCCAGCTCGATGCGCGCCCGCTTGCCCTCGCGCTTCGCGGTGGCGAACGTGTTCACGATCTTCCACAGCTGCTCTTTGGTCTGGTTGATGAGCCCGTCCATCGAGCTCGAGGTGTCGAGCAGAATGGCGATCTGCACCTTCGGCTCGGGGGGGGTCGCGGCGAACGCCGGCACGGCCAACAGCGCGGAAAAGAGGAGAAATCGGTTCATGGAGCCTTGAACGCACGAACCGAAATCTCGATCTGAACGTGACGGGTAGGCGAAATGAACACAATAGGGGTCATGAACCTCAGATTGGCCCTTTTCGTCGGTCTCGCCGCGACCTCCTGCAGTCACCTCGACCGCGATGTGCGCCAGCGGGCCGCGTTCGAGTTCAACTGCCCGCCGGCCGAGGTCACGGTGACCGAGGTCGGCTACGACACCTACGGTGCGAAGGGCTGTGGCCGCGCGATGCGGTGTCAGTCGTTCATCATGACGGCGGGAGGCGGGCTGCAGCCGGTCGTGGTGACCGGTTGGGATCTGCAGTGCGTCGAGACGTCGCTGTCGGGCACGCCCTGCCCTGCGACTCCCGCGGCTCCACTGCCGCCGCCGCCGGCGACCTCGGGCAGCACGCCCTGAACCGAACGGTCAGTTGCTGAAGCTGAAGGCGACGCCCCTCGACCTGAAGAGGGGCGCTCACGCCACCTGGTTCTCGTTCACCGCGACGGCCTCGCGCAGCTTCACCGTCACCAGCTTCGAGATGCCCGGCTCTTCCATGGTGACGCCGTACAGGTTGTCGACGATCTCCATGGTGCGCTTGTTGTGGGTGATGAGAATGAACTGCGACTGCTTGCTCATCTCTTTCACCATGTCGTTGTAGCGACCGACGTTGGCCTCATCGAGCGGGGCGTCGACCTCGTCGAGCAGACAGAACGGCGTCGGCTTGATGAGGAAGATGGCGAAGATCATGCCGACCGCAGTGAGCGCCTTCTCGCCGCCCGAGAGCAGCTGCACGCTCTGCAGCTTCTTGCCGGGAGGCTGCACGACGATCTCGACGCCGGCCTCGATGCCGGGCCCCTCTTCGGTGAGCACCAGGCTGGCGCGGCCACCGCCGAACAGCCGGGGGAAGATCTTCTGGAAGCGCTCGTTCACCGCGTCGAAGGTGTGGGCGAAGCGCTCGCGTGAGGTGGCGTCGATCTTCTTGATGGCGATCTTGAGCTGGTCGATCGAGCTCTCGAGATCGAGCCGCTGCTTGAGCAGGAAGTCGTAGCGCTGGGCGACCTCGGTGAGCTCGTCGATCGAGGCGACGTTGACCTCGCCCATGCGCTCGACCTGCACCCGCAGATCTTTCAGCTGGGCGTGGGCCTCTTCGGTGGGAGCCTTCTCGAGGTGGAACTCGCCGACCGCGTGCCCGATGGGCTGCGACCACCGCTCTTGCACCTGCTGCTCGAGGTGACCGAGCTCGATGGCCGCCTCGCGCTCGGTGATCTGCAGCTTGCCGAGCCCCTGCGCCGCCTCGTCGAGCTGCTCGCGCAGCACCTTGAGCTCGAGCTCCTGCTCGCGCACCGTCTGGGTGGCCGCGGCGTGGGCGCCCCGGCGCTCGGTGAGCTCGGCCTGGCGGCTGGCGAGCTCGGCGGCGCGGGCGGCGGTCTCGGTGGTCGTCGAGGCGATGCGCTCGCGCAGGCGGGTCAGGTGGGTCAGGGCTTCGCCGTGCGCCAGCTGAGCGCGCTCGCTGCGCCCGTTGAGCTCGACCACCCGCTCTTCGGCCGCGGCGACGGCGCGCTGCGCGTTGTCGATCTTCTCGCCGGTCGACGCCACCTTCACCTTGAGGGCGGTCTGCTGCTCGCGCTGCTCGACCGCGCGCGCCTCGAGCCCCTCGATCTCGGACGACAGCAGGCGCACCCGCTCGTCGCGCGCGGCCCGGTCGGCCTCGGCGTGGAGCAGCTCTCCGCGCGCCGCGTCGCCCTCGGCGCCCAGCGACTCGAGCACCCGAATCGCGGCCTCGAGCTCGGCCCGCACCGCCGACACCCGCTCGTCGAGCTTGGCCAGCGCGGCGGCCGCCGCCGAGAGATCTTTCTCGTGCGCCGCCAGCGACAGCTCTTCGGCGTGCGCGTGGCGCGACAGGCCTTTGAGCACGCCCTCGGAGTGCCCCATCTGCTTCTGCAGGGCGTAGTGCCGGGTGACGATCTCGTTGTAGCGGCCCTCGATCTCGTGCACCTCGAGCTTGATCGCCTCGATCTCGCGGCGCTTGTGGAGCGCGCCGACGCCCGCGCCCTCGAGCACGCCGCCGGTGGCCACGCCGCCGGGGCGAACCACCTCGCCGGCCAGGGTCACGAAGGTGTGATGCGGGCTGTGCGCGCTGAGCGCCTTGGCCGCCGGCAGGTCGGCGACGAACTGCACGCCGTCGAGCAGCACGTCGAGCAGATCTTTCGCCTCGCCGCGGGTGGCGTGCACCACCTGCAGCGCCGCCACCGGCAGCGTGTACGCTTTGGCCTGGGCGACCGGCGCGGCCGCCGCCGCCTCGACCGGAGTCGAAACCTGCGCGTCGACCGGAGCGACAGGCTCGACCGGCGCGACAGGCTCGACCGGAGCGGTAGCCTGAGCCTCGGAGCTCTCGAGCGGCGCCGCGGTCAGCTCGACCAGCGCCGAGCCGAGCACCGACTCGGGCTCGACCGGAGCAGGCGCGACGGCCTCGACCGCTGCCAGCGGTGCGGCGTCGACCTGAGAATCGGCGGCCTGCCCGGCGTCGGGCCCGAGCGGAATGAAGGTGGCGCGCCCCTCGCCGCGGGCGCCGAGTCGCTCGATCCACTCCCAGGCGATCTTGGGCGACTGAACCACCACGTGCTGCATGCGCTCGGCGAGCACCGCCTCGAGCGCCTTCTCGAGCTCTTGCGGAGTCGAGAGCAGATCGGAGAGCAGGCCCACCACGCCGGCCTGGCCGGGGTCGTCGCCCAGCTGCTGCATCACCGCGCGCACGCCGCGGTCGTAGCCCTCGTAGTTCCGCTGAATCTCTTCGAGCGAGTGCAGGCGGCTGCGCTTGTCGGCGAGCTCTTCGCGCAGGCAGATCACCTGAATCTCGTTCTCGGCGAACGCCTCGCGGGCGCGCTCGAGCGACGACTCTTCTTCGCCGCGCCGGGCCTGCAGCTCGGCATGCGCCTGCCGCGACTGGCCGACCCGCGAGACCACGTCGGCCTTGCCGGCCTCGACCGCCTTGCGCTCGGTGTCGAGCCCTTCGAGCTCGCCCTGCAGCCGTGAGGCGGCCGCTTCGGCGTCGGCCTTGCGGCGCTCGAGCCCGCTCATCGACGACTCGAGGCTCACGACCTTGCGCGAGGCCTCGAGCAGCTCGTCGCGATCTCTCTTGAGCCGCTCGGCGACCTGAGACGCGAGCTCGGAGCTGCGGCGCAGCTCTTCGGCCAGCACCGACGAGGCGACCTCGTCTTCCTTGCCGGCGATCTCGAGCTGCTCGCCCTCGGCGCGCCGCGCCCGGGCCTCTTCTTGCGCCGCGTGAACGCCCTGCACCAGCTCGACCTGCTCGGCCTCGAGCGCGGCGATGCGGGCGGCGGTGGCGGCCTCGTCGCGCGACCAGTGCTCGAGGTTCGAGGCGTCGAGCTGCACCTGCGCCTGCCCGGCGTGCACCTCAGCGGCCAGCCGCTCGAGCTCGCGCTGCTCGTGCTCGAGCCCCTCGCGCTGCGCGGTGATGCCGCTCTCTTTAAGCTGCACCGCTTCGACCGCGGCGCGCTCGCTCTCCGACAGCTCTTGCAGGCGGGCCTCGACCACCTTGCGGGTCGCGAGCAGCTCGAGCCAGCGGTGGCTGGCCACGTGCAGCTCGATCTTCCGCATCTCGGCCTTGAGGGTGCGGTACTTCTCGGCCTTCTTCGCCTGGCGCTGCAGCGAGTCGTGGCGGACCTTCAGCTCGGCCACCACGTCGTTGACGCGCAAGAGGTTGTTGGCCGCGTGCTCCATCTTCCGCTCGGCGGCCTTCTTGCGCGCCTTGTAGCGGGTGACGCCGGCGGCCTCTTCGATGAAGGTGCGGCGATCTTCGGGGCGCGAGCTGACGATCTGCCCGACGCGGCCCTGCTCGATGATGCTGTAGGCGCGGGTGCCCACGCCGGTGCCCAGGAACAGCTCGGTGATGTCGAGCAGCCGGCAGCGGGTGCGGTTGATCTCGTACTCGCTCTCGCCGCTGCGGAAGAGGCGGCGGGTCACCGAGACCTCGGGCAGCCCGGCGAACTGCGGCGGCAGAACGTCCTCGGCCTCGACCGAGAAGTTGAGCGTGACTTCGGCCATCGACAGCGGCGCCTGCGTCTCGCTGCCGTTGAAGATCACGTCCTCCATGCCACGGCCGCGCAGGTTCTTGGCGCTCTGCTCGCCCATCACCCAGCGAATCGAATCGACCACGTTCGACTTGCCGCAGCCGTTGGGGCCGACCACGCCGGTGATGCCGTCGTGGAACGAGAAGACGCTCCGCTCCATGAACGACTTGAAGCCGGTGATGTCGAGCCGTTTGATCCGCATGGCGTGAGACCTGGACCTTCTTGCCGCTTTTGATGCGGCAGGCTCAAGCCCACTAGCATGACACTACGTGTGGTGTCACGTGCGGCGATCGCGCCAGACCCCGAAAAATCGGCCTCAAATCAACTTTGTGCGGCCAGGGTCGCACCCGGTCGAGCCACCAGTTGGCCGTTCTGAACGGTGAGCGAGAGCTTCGCCACGAGCCGCGTCACGGGCAGCAGCAACTCTTTCGGGCGGGGTCTGTGGGGCGAGGGCTCGGTGCTCATGACGAGGGGTAGGAGAGCAAGTTGGGCGCCAGCTTCCAATTCGGGTCGAGCCGAATCGTTTCCACCTGTTGGGGCGGGCGTACACCTACATGGTTCGCGGGCGCACCAGCGCACGTGAGGCCGCTGATCGCCACGTGTCCGAAAACCGGTGAGGAGGTCTGTGGAACTTGATCTCGTGCTGATCTGACCCTCGGGCCGCGCTGATCAGCTCAGGGAATCTCGAGCGCGCGCAGCGAGCGGCCTTCGCCGCCCGGCGCGGTGACGCGCAAGAGCAGCACCTGGCCCGCCTTGGCGTCGGAGATGGCGCGCACCAGATCATCGCGGCCGCTCACCCGGTGGTGGTTGGCCTCGATGACCACCATGCCGCGGCGCAGGCCGGCGCGCTCGCTCACCGACCCGGGCGCGACCTCGACGATCAGCGCTCCGCTGGTGGGCAGCCCGGTGCGCTCGGAGAGCCGCGGATCCATGTCTTGAAACGAGAGGCCCAGCCGCGACGGCTTGGCGTCTTCGGCGGCGCGCGCCGAGCCCTTGGGCTCGCGCTGGCCGACCCTCTCGAGATCGGGGCGGGTGCCGAGCTTCACCTTCACCTCGACCGGCTTGCCGTTGCGGAAGGTGCTGAGCGCCACCACCGAGTCGGGACGCTTCAGCGCCACCACCCGGCGAAACGCGTCGGCGTTGGGCACCTTCTCGCCGTCGATGGCGGTCACCGCGTCGTCTTCGAGCATGCCGGCCTTCTTCGCCGGAGAGCCGTCGTTGACCGCGGTGATCACCGCGCCATCGCTGACGGGCACGCCCATCGCCTTGGCCAATTCTGGGGTGAGATCTTGAATGCCCACGCCCAGCCAGCCGCGGGTGACCGCGCCCTCTTTCTCGAGCTGCGGCACCAGCGCCTTGATCAGGTTCGAGGGCACCGCGAAGCCGATGCCGATGTTGCCGCCCACCGGCGCCTGGGGGTTCGAGTAGATGGCGGTGTTCATGCCCACCACCTCGCCGCGCAGGTTGAACAGCGGGCCGCCCGAGTTACCGGGGTTGATCGCCGCGTCGGTCTGCAGAAACTGATCGTACGGGCCGGCGCCGATCTTGCGCTCGGTGGCCGAGATGATGCCCGACGACACGCTCGAGGCGAGCCCGAAGGGGTTGCCGATGGCCACCACCCAGTCACCCACCCGCATCGCCGCCGAGTCGCCCAGCTTGAGCGCGGGCAGGTTGTCGACCTTCGCCTTGATCTTGATGAGCGCCACGTCGACCAGCGGGTCTCGGCCCACCACCTCGGCATCGAAGGTGCGGCCGTCGTCGAAGCGCACCCGCAGGGTGGTGAGCGCGCCGTCGACCACGTGGTTGTTGGTGAGCACCAGGCCCTTGGGGTCGATCACGAAGCCGCTGCCCATGCCCTGCATCAGCTGCCCGCGGCCCTTCGGGGCGCGCATGCCGAAGAAGCGCTCGAGCATCTCGTCGTCCATCTCGCCGCCGCCGCTCTCGCGCTTCTGCACGTCGACGTTCACCACCGCCGACTTGACGCTCTCGACCAGCGGAGCGAGCGACGGCATCGCCACTTCGCGAGGCACCTGGCCTTGGGCGAATGCGAGCACGGGGACGAGCAACGAAAGCAGCGGGAGCGCAGATCGGGTCATGTCGGTCATACCGTTAAGACAGAAGGGGTCTGCCTGCCACCAACGTTCCACTTCTGTTCCGATTCCCGCTATAGAGGCCGACGCAGTTCAAGCGGGCCGAAGAAACTCTTAGGAAGGCTCTTCACACATGCGCTGCACCGGGCTGTTGCTTCTGACGCTGGCGCTGTCGGCCTGCCCCTCGATCGAGACCACCGACGGCGGAGTCATCACCGTGGGGCCCGATGGAACCAAGGGCATCTTGATCGACACCGCGCACGGGGTGGGGTTGGAGATTCCCAAGGGCGCGCTGACCGAAGAGACGGTCATCACCATCACCGTGATCGACACCGGTATCCCCGAGGTGCCGATGCGCAAGCGCATCAGCTACGGGTACCGCATCTCGCCCTCGAGCCTGAAGTTCGCCTCGCCCATCAAGCTCTACCTGCCCTGGGTCGAAGAGCGGCTGGTCAGCGGCGTCGACCCCGGCACCTACGACATGCGCCGGCAGACCACCTCTGACCCGTACCTCGCCCTGCCCGGCACGGCCACCCACAGCGAGCTCAAGACGGTCGAGGCGCAGACCGATCGGCTGGGGCTGTTCTGGCTCACCTCGCCCAATGACCCGAGCATCGGCTCGCTCACCATCGACCCGACGGAGGCGTTCATCAACGTCGGAGAGAGCCAGCAGTTCAAGGCCGAGGTGAAAGACCAGACCGGCGCGCCGATCGCCGTCGACGTGCACTGGAGCGCCCTGGCGCCGCGCATCGGCACCGTCACCGACGGCAACGACGGCGGCTTCTACCAGTCGAAAGACCCCGGCACCGCCACCGTCACGGTGCGCGCCGGCTCGGTGGCGGCGGTGGCCAAGGTGCACGTCAAGGGCAGCACGGTGGGCCCCTCGACCTTCGTGCACGAGAACCCCTTCCCCACCGGCAATGATCTGTGGGGCGGCACCTCCGGCGCCCTGGGCACCGCGTTCGTGGGCGCCAACGGCACGGTGCTGGTGCGCGACGGCACCGGCAAGTTCAACCGGGTGTTCTCGACCCCGGGCGTGGTCTTCAAGGGCATCGCGGGCACCAGCCTCACCAACGCCACCGCGGTCGGCACCTACGGCACCGCCGGGGTGCTGCTCGAGCTCTCGGGGGCGGCGCCGAAGCTCACCACCTTCACCAACGTGAACCCCGAGCACCTGTGGTTCGACGGCACCTACGGCATCGCCGCGGGCACCGGCAACGAGGTGCTCATTCGCAAAGACGGCAAGTGGGGCACCCAGTACAACCCCACCTTCGAGCCGATTCGCGCGGTGGTCGGTGACGGCGCGGGCGGCTACCTGGTGCTGGGCGGCCAGGGCAGCATCTACGTGTGGGACCCGGCGACCCAGCGCTGGAACTCGCGCTTCGATCAGACCCTCAACCTGTTGCTCGAGGCGGGCGCGTTCGTGAGCGCCGACGGCCGTGAGGCGTGGGCCTACGGCGCGAACAAGCTGTGGCACTTTCAGAACGATCAGTGGACGTCGCAGAACCCGCCCGCGACGCCGGTGATGGAGGCCACCACGCTGGGCCTGGTCGACGGCAGGGTGGTGATCGGCGGCAAGGTGAACAAGGCCGGCTGGGTGACGATCTACGACCCGGCGGCGGTGGCGCCGACCGACGGCGGCGCCTCGGCGGCGTGGGTGGTGATGCAGCTGCGCGGGCCGCAGCTGCCGCGCGGCTTCTTCGGCGACGGCATCTTGTCGACCGTGGGCTGGCTGGTGGGCGACTACGGCGCGGTCTGGCACTACGCGGGCGGCACGCTGGTGGAAGACTCGCACGGCTTCTACGGCGACGTGGCGGCGGTGGTCACGGTGGGCAGCGAAGTGTTCGCCGGCGTCAACGAGTGCGCGAACTCGAACTGCACCGCCTTCACGCCCGCGGTGTACCAGCGCGACGCGCAGGGGGTGTTCTCGCTGGTGGGCGGAGCCCAGCCGTTCGGGGGCAAGATCTGGGCGCTGGCGGCGCGCTCGAAGACCGACGTGGTGGCGGCGGTGGTGCTGGCCGACGGCAGCGCTCCGCAGGTGTGGTTCTACGACGGCAACCAGTGGTCGGCCGCGGTGGTGATGGGCGGCTTCGGCGGCGGCACGCTGCTGCAGCTGCGCTACTGCGGCTCGACGCTCTTCGGCGTCGGGCTGGGCGGCAGCTGGTACCGCGGCGGGCCCACCCTGCTCACCCGGCAGACCGCGCTGGGCATGGACACGCTGTGGTCGATCGCCTGCCCCACCGACACCGAGCTGTGGTCGGCGGGCACCGGCGCGCTGTTCTCGCGGGTCGGCTCGGCGTCGTGGGTGGCGCGCAACACCATGGGCATCGAGCACCCCGACTACCGCGCGGTGTGGTCGCCGGGTCAGGGCGAGTCGTTTCAGTTCGGCGACGCCCGCTTCGGCACCTACTGGAACACCGCCGAGCTCTCGCTCATCGACAGCCCCGGCGGCACCCTGCCCGACGTGATCAACGGCATCTGGGGCTCGAGCGTCGACAACCTCTACGCGGTCGGCGTCTCGCAGGCGGTGCCCGTGGTGTTCGGCCTGGGCGTGCGCTTCGACGGCAGCGACTGGCGGCAGGTCGATATGGGCAGCCAGCGCGCGGTCACCGCGATCGACGGCACCACCAACACCAATGCTTTCATCGGGACCAGGGGTGGTGGCGTGCTGCGCGGCGTCGTGCCGCCTTGAGGGGTTTTCAGGCGTTCAGGTGTTGAACAGCCGGTGACGTGCACGTGCCCGGGCCCGAACGACGGGGCTTCGGGCGCGGGCCCGGGCATGTGACGCTTCAAAGGGTGCCCACGTCGCTCGAGACGACGCGCGTCGGCGCTCGCCGTCGACGCATCGAAAAAGCCCGTCGTGAAACGCGCCCGCGCCCGCGCCCGCGCCCGCGCCCGAAGCCCGGTCGTTCGGGTCCGGGAACGTAAACGGCTTCTGCTTCTCTTCTCAGTCCACCTGGGCCAGCCGAGCGCGCTCTTCGAGAAACCCCTTCACGCCCTCGGCGATCGCCTCGGCGGCATCGGTCTGGTACGCGTCAGAGCCGAGCAGCCGCTCTTCGGTCGGGTTCGAGAGAAAAGACGTCTCGACCAGAATCGCCGGCATCTTCGCGCCGAGCAGCACGTAGAACAGCGCTTCCTTGTGGCCGAGATCTCTCACCGCGGGGTTCTTGGCCTTCAAGCCCCCGACCATCTCGCGCTGCACCCGGTTGGCCAGCCGACCCGACTCTTCGGTGTTCGCCTTGGTGGCGAGGTCGGCGAGGATCAGCTGGAGATCTCCCACGCCCCGCTCGGCCGAGGCGTTCTCGCGCGCGGCGAGCCGAATGTTGTACCGCTCGGACGAGGTGTTGAGCGTGTACGTCTCGACCCCGCCGAGGGTCTTGGTCGGCGCCGAGTTGCAGTGCACCGAGATGAACAGGTCGCCCTTGCGCTGGTTGGCGAAGCGGGTGCGGCCCTCGAGCGGCACGAAGGTATCGTCGTCGCGGGTGAGCAGCACCTCGAGGCCCGCCTCGGTGAGCAGGCGGCGCAGCTTCAAGGTGATGGCCAGCGCCACGTCTTTCTCTTGCGTGCCGCCCTTGCCGATCGCGCCGGTGTCGTGGCCGCCGTGACCCGCGTCGAGAATCACCCGCTTCACCTTGAGGCCCAGCTGCTCGGCGAGGGTGAGCTCTTGATCGGTCACCGCGCCGCGCATCGCCTTCACCTCGCGCTGGCCCACCCGCACGTCGCGCAGCTTCTCGGCCAGCTCCTCCATCGAGGGCACGTGCAGCGAGGCGTCGTCGACCACCGGGGCGGCCTCGTCACCCACCGCCGCTTCAGGCCGCTCGGGCAGCTCGAGCCGCTTGAAGGCGTCGGCGATGCGCAGCACCTGGGCCTCGGCCTTCTTCTTCGACACCGGAGCCGGAACCGGCAGCACCGGCGCGGCGAGGGGCGGGCCCTTGCGCGCCGCGGCGTAGGGCTGCGGCTTCGCCCGCGCGTAGAGCTTGCGCGCCGCTTCGGCGTCGTCGGAGTTGGCCGAGATGCGCGAGAGCTCTTCGTAGGTCTGCGCGGCGAGCAGCAGCGCCTCACCGGCGCGCGGGCTCTTCGGGTACTTCGCGGCCACCGCTTCGAGCTTCTTGCCGACGTTCTGCCAGTGGTGCCGAAACTTCTTCTTCTTCTCGTCGGCCTTGAGCTCGGTGCGCGCCGCCTTCGCCACCTTGAAGGCCTCTTCCGCCGGATCAGCGCCCTTCGCGGCGCTCGCATTCACGGCCAGGGAGATGAGCAGGGCGAAGATCATCAGCTACAGGTTTGTGAGATGTGAACATGACACCTACATCAGGGCAAATAACTGACTGTGTGCGCTACACTGATCAGCGGCGCGCGCGATGAGCGGTGACGAGAAACCTCCTGATCAGCAGAAGCGCGCCGAGACGGCCGCGCAGAAGACACCTGCGCGCCCCGCCAACGCCCGCCCGCTTCCCACCGGTGCGCTGCCGTCGCGCGCGACCGGCGACTTCGGAGACGAGCGCCCTCGGCAGAGCCGAACCCACCCGGGCGGAAAGCCGCTCGCGGCTGCGGCCGCGGGCGCCCGAGGCAAGCCGGGGTCGCCGCGCCGCGGCCCGCCTCCCGCCCAGCCGGGCTCGCTGCCGGTGATGACCCAACACCAGAAGCAGCAGCTGTCGTCTGGCTTTCAAGACACCGCGCACATCAATCACCTGCGCTCGGTGGTCGGGGCCACCACCGGTGAGCGGTCGATGGGCGAGAGCCCTGCCTCAAAGGCTCCCGCCGCGAGCTTCGACGGCCGCGCCCCCGCGCCCGAGCTCACCGGGAGAGATTTGTTCAAGACCGTGCAGGCGCCGGTGCAGAGCCGCGAAGGCCGGCGCTCGGGCCCGCTGCTGCAGCAGGTGCTCAACCAGTTCGCGGTCGAGCACAACCCGCGCTACGCGCCCGATGGGCCGGGCAAGGGCCGCGGGCACATCTTCGTGTGGGACGTGAGCCGCGCGATGAGCTGCGAGGTGCCGCACTTCATCGGCATGAAAGAGCTGAACCTCGCCCAGACCGTCGATTGGATCCGGCATGAGGCTCCGTCGCGCGGGTGGCAGCGCGCCAGCGCGCGCGACGCCGTGCTCGCCGCCGGCGAGGGCGCCCTGGTGCTCGCGCTGCCCAAAGAGGTGCGGGTGAAGTTCGTGGCGGTGGTGCTGCCGATGGCCGCCGATGGCGATGGCCGGCCGAGGGTGTGCGGCTCCGGAGCGATGACCGGCGCGAACCTCTCGGTGTCCGAGGCCTTCGGCGTCTACGCGGCCGAGTACATCGTGCACGGCTGAGCCCCGCAGCGGGCCCCACGCGCATCGGCGCGGTCACCGCCCCCGCTCTGCGAACCCGAACGCGGCCCACCCTGCCCGGCTACGCGAACCAGCCCAGCGAGCGCGCGAGATCTTCGTCGATCACCCGCACCCAGGTGGGTTTCGACGGCACCACCGCCGCGAGCACCTTCTCGCCGTTCTTCACCGGCGGCCTGCCCGGCCGTGCGCGGGCGCGCACCTCGTGCTTCACGTCGGCCTGGTAGTAGTGGGCCGCAAAGGTGGTCTCGGCGCGGGTGTCGGGCAGGCCCCCGTCGCAGGTGAGCCACACCAGCATGCCGTGCTCGAGCGGCGCCAGCTCTGACCTCACCGCCCGCCGCAGCTCGAGGCCGAGCAGCAGCGCCGCGAGGAGCAGCCCCAGGCCCACCGCCACGGGAACGAAGCGCGAGAGCTCGGCCTTGGCCCTGGCGTACTCCAGCTCGCGCGGCGCCTCGGGCGCGCGCGGGTCGACGAGCAGCACCACCCTGGCCCCCAACCCCAGCCCCTCGGCGCGCTCGGCGTCGGCCAGCACGCCGCTCACGCTGACATCGCGACCGTCGAAGACGTAGAGCACGGTGAGCCGGGCCGGCACCGTGGCGCGGTCTTCGAACTTCGGCAGCGCCACCGAGCGCACCCGCGCCTCGACCTCGACCGCGCGCGAGAAGAAGTCGGCTTCGGAGCCCACCCAGCGGCCCGCCCCCAGGCCCAGCACCACGAGCGCTCCCGCCGCGGCGAGCCCGAGGGCCCCCACCGAGCACAGCCGCAGCAACGCGCCGGGAACCTGGGTCAGCTTCACCCGCCGCGGCGCTGATGGAATCGCCAGCCGCACCGAAAGTGAACACTACCCCGCAAAAATGAGCGGGCTGAGCGCCCTCACGCTCAGCCCGACTCGAAATTTACAACCGGGCGAGCGTCATTCCCCTGCCCTGTGGGGAAAGCGTCGCACCTGACCAATTCTCTATTTTGGAGGCCAAGTGGTGTCATGTAGGCCTGTCAGCGCTTTTTACTTACCATCGCCAATTTTCTCAGTCAGGACGCAGACTTCGACCCAAAAAAGTCGCACCAGAATCGACTCAGCGCGGCTTTCGGGCGGCCAGGGCCTGTTTCCACGCGGAGATGGCGTTGAGCGCCTGGAGCGGCGTGGTCTGGTCGAGGTCGAGCTCGCGCAGCGCCTGGAGCACCGGGTCGGGGCTCTGCGGCTCACCGAACAGCGCCAGCTGGTGATCGTTCTTCGCCTTGCGAGCGAGGCGGGCGTGCCCCACCTCATCGAGCTCCTGGGCCTCGAGGTTCATGAGCAGCTCGCGGGCCCGCTCGAGCACCTCGCGCGGCAGACCGGCCAGGCGGGCCACCTCGATGCCGTAGCTCTTCGAGGCGGCTCCCTCGACCAGCTTGCGCAGAAAGGTCACCCGGCCGTCGCGCTCTTTCACCGCGATGCAGGCGTTCTTCACCTTGGGCCGCTCGCGGGCCAGGTCGGTGAGCTCGTGGTAGTGCGTCGCGAACATGGTGCGGGCCCCCACCACGTCGTGGAGGTGCTCGGCCACCGCCCAGGCGATCGACAGCCCGTCGAAGGTCGAGGTGCCGCGGCCGATCTCGTCGAGCACCACCAGGCTCTTCTGGGTGGCGTGGTGGAGAATGTTCGCGGTCTCGGTCATCTCGACCATGAAGGTCGATTGCCCGCGCGCCAGGTTGTCGGAGGCGCCCACCCGGGTGAAGACCCGGTCGCACAGCCCGATGTGGGCCGCCTTGGCGGGCACGAAGCAGCCGGCCTGCGCCATCACCACCGACAGCGCCACCTGCCGCATCACCGTCGACTTGCCCGCCATGTTGGGGCCGGTGATGACGAGCAGCTGGCACGCGTCGCGGTCGAGCCGGGTGTCGTTGGGCACGAAGCTGCCACCGTCGAGCGCCAGCTCGACGACCGGGTGCCGCGCCTCGGAGAGCCGCAGCACCTCGCTCTCGTCGAGGGTGGGCCGGCAGTAACCCCGCTCGGCCGAGACGCTGGCGAAGCTGCACAGCGCATCGAGCGCCGCCACCGCCGCCGCCGCCGCGCGCAGCTGCGAGGCCTTCGACACCACCAGGGCGCGCAGCTCTTCGAACAGGCGCAGCTCGAGCCCGACCCGCTTCTCGTCGGCCGACAGCACCTTCTCTTCGTAGCCCTTGAGCTCTTCGGTGACGTAGCGCTCGCCGCCCACCATGGTCTGCTTGCGCACCCAGTCTTTGGGCACCAGGTGCAGGTTGGCCTTGGTGACCTCGAGGTAGTAGCCGAACACCTTGTTGTAGCGAACCTTGAGCGACCCGATGCCGGTGCGCGCCTTCTCGCGCGCCTCGAGCTCGAGGAGCGTCGACTTGCCCGAGGTGGAGAGCTTCAAGTACCCGTCGAGCTCGGAGTTGAAGCCCTCGCGAATGAAACCGCCCTCGGCGGTCACCGCGGGAGGCTCGTCGACGATGGCGGACTGCAGCGTCTGGCCCAGGGCCACGATGGCCTCGGCGCACAGCGGCCCTTTCAGCAGCGAGAGCAGCCCGGCCGAGGCCTTGCCCAGCGACTCGCCCAGCCTGGGCAGGCCCGCCAGCGACACGCCCAGGGCCCGCAGATCTCTCGGCGTGCCGGTCTTCAGCGAGAGCCGCGCGCACAGCCGCTCGACGTCTTGCACGCCCTTGAGCGACTCGACCAGGCCCTCGCGGTACGAGGCCTTCTTCACCAGCTCTTCGACCGCGTCGAGGCGGGTGGTGATCGCCGGCACGCTGGCCAGCGGCGCCACCAGCCAGCTGGCGAGCTTGCGCGCCCCCAGCGGGGTGACGGTGCGGTCGAGCACCGAGAGCAGCGTGCCCGAGCGGCCCGAGTCTTTGAGGCTCTTGGTGAGCTCGAGGTGGGCGCGGGTCGACTCGTCGAGCACCAGGTAGCCGCCGCGCGGCTGCAGCGAGAGGCGGTCGACGTGGCCGCCGTCGCTCTTCTGGGTGTCCTTGAGGTAGCGCAGCGCGGCTCCGGCGGCGCCCACCGAGGCGCTCGAGTCGGCCAGCCCGAAGCTGTCGAGGGTCTGCACCTGAAAGTGCTGGGTGAGAAACGCGCGCGCCCGCGACACCTGAAACACGTCGGCCTCGAGGGTGGCGAGCGCGGGGCGCTTGCCGTAACCCGAGAGCAGCGGCTCGAACGCGGACGGCGGCGTGCCCTCGGGAACCAGCACCTCGCCCACGTTCACGCGCAGCAGGTCGGGCGACAGCTCGGAGAGCTGCCCGGGAGTCAGCGCGACGAACTCGCCGGTCGAGGCGTCGAGCAGCGCCGCGCCCCAGGGCCCGTCGGGGGAATCGGGAGGCTTGAGCGCGGCGAGGAAGTTGTTCTGGGCCGGCTCGAGCAGGTTCTCGTCGACCACCATGCCGGGGGTGACGATGCGCACCACCTCGCGCTTGACGATCTGCGGGCCGCCGGCCTCTTCGACCTGCTCGCAGATGGCGACCTTGAACCCCTGGTCGACCAGCCGGCCGATGTACCGGCGCGCGGCGTGGTACGGCACTCCGCACATCGGCACCCGCTCGTCGCCCTTGGCGCGCGAGGTGAGCGTGATGTGCAGCGCCTGGGCGGCCTTCAGCGCGTCGTCGAAGAACATCTCGTAGAAGTCGCCGAGCCGGAAGAACAGTATCGCGTCGCCCACCTGCGCCTTGGTGTCGACGTACTGCTGCATCATCGGGGTGAGCTTCTCGGGCAGCGTGGGAGGCGCGACCGGAGGCAGCTGTGGCAGGTGCTCGACGGCAGAGACCGGAGTCTTCGCGGAGACTGAGGGACGGCCCTGGGCCATGCTCATGCGCTTACCATCAAACCTTCGCCAACAGATCGCCCTGCACCAGGTCGACCTTCGGCTTCTTGGGCTCAGGCGGGTCGAACGCGGGCCCGTCGCTCTCGGTGAGTGACGGCCGCGACGGCCGCACCGGGCGCGTCTTGAGCTCGTCCGAGGTGACGAGCCGCGGCGCCACCTCGATGGGCTCGAGGCCCGGCAGGTTGGCTTCGCTCGCCGCCGACAGCTCGACGAAGCGCCGCGCGCCCGCCAGCACCCGGCCCTCGAACGAGCCGACGGTGCGGTTGTAGCTGCCCACCGCGGTCGAGAGCTGCCGGCCCAGGTCGTGGAAGTGCTCGGCCATGTGGCGCACGCGGGTGTACAGCTCTTGACCCAGCGCGCGAATCTCTTCGGCATTCTTGTGCAGCCGCTCTTGCCGCCAGCCGTACGAGACCGCGCGCAGCAGCACGATCAGGGTGAGGGGGCTGGCGATCACCACCTTGCGGTTGACCCCGTACTCGATGAGGTTGGGGTCGTCTTGCACCGCGCTGGACATCAGCGGCTCTGAGGGGAGGAACATGATCACCAGCTCGGGCGCGGGCGACACCGCTTCCCAATACTGGCGCGACGAGAGCTGGGTGACGTGCTCGCGCACCTGGGCGGAGTGGGCCTTGAGCAGCGCGGCGCGGGTGGCATCGTCGGGGGCCTCGACCATCGCCAGGTAGCGATCGAGCGGCGCCTTGGCGTCGACCACCACGTTGCGGCCGCCGGGCATGCGCACGATCAGATCGGGCCGCAGCTTGCCGTCGCCGCCGTCGATGGTCTTCTGCTCGACGAAGTCGCAGTGGTTGACCATCTGCGCCATCTCGACCACCCGGCGCAGGGTCTGCTCGCCCCAGCGGCCGCGCACGTTGGGGGTGCGCAGCGCCTTGACCAGGTTCGAGGTCTCGTGACCCAGGCTCTTCACCTGGGTGAACAGCTGGGCGCTCTCGATGCGCGAGCGCTCGAGCGACTGGCCCACCTTCTCGAGCGTCTCGTTGACCGGCTTCATCGAGGTCTCGATGGCCTTCTGTCGGGCGTCGAGGTCGACCCGGGCGGTCTCGGTGACCCCTTTGAGCTCGGCGCGAGCCAGCTCGAGCATCTGGCGGCCCGAGGTCTCGAGCGTCTGGGTGGCCAGCGCCGAGAACGTCTCGCGCATGCGCGCGTCGAGCTTGTCTTGGGTGGCCTGGAGCACCTTGAGCTGCTCGGTGCCGGCGCGGCGCTCGGCCTCGAGGGTGGCGAAGGCCTGGGCGTGCTCGACCTCGAGCCTCGAGAGCTGGGTGCGGGCCGCGTCGCGCTCGGAGATCAGCTCGTGGGCGCGCAGGGCCGCGGCGCGGGCTTCAGCGGCGTGAGCTGCCCGCTCGGCCGCCTGCCCCGCGAGCCGTCGCTGCAGCCACGCGAACGCGATGCCCGCACCCGCCACGCCGCCCGCCAGAAAGGCGCACGCCACCTCGACCATGTCCATGCGCGACCCAATACACCGAAGGTCCGACACTCATCGGCCGTTGGCCGGGCTCGTCGACCTTCAGAAGCAGGCCATGACGCACACGTTCGCGAGGCAGCGCCTCGACTCGCACTGCGAGCTCAGCGTGCACGGAGCTCCGTTGGCCTGCCGGGCGACGCACATGGAGCCCGTCACCGAGCAGAACGAGCCGTAGCACTGGGGGCCGTTGGTGGCGTTGCAGGTCCCTCCGACCGCCGACATCGGGGTGCACTGGTCGAGTCCGGTGGGCCCGACCTCGCAGCTGAGGCCGCTCAGGCAGTCTCTGCCGGCCGCGCCACCGCACACGTCGTTGCGCCCGCCGTAGCGGGTGCACATGCCGTCGACGAAGGAGCAGTAGCTGCCGAGCAGGCATTCGCCGTCGCCGTCGCACGCCGCTCCATCGGGGAGGAGCGCTACGCAGTGCCCCTCGTAGGTGAGCGGGTCGGCGTAGTCGCACCGGCTGCTGCTTCCGCACTGCGCCGGCGAGTCGCAGGTCTGGCCGAGCACCCGCGAGTACGGCGGCGTCACGCGACACGTTCCGTCGAGACAGGTCGCCCTCGGGTTGGCGCAGCTGTCGTTGATGCGCGTCGCCGAGTTGGTGCACGGAGCGCCATCGAGGTCTTTCACCGCGCAGGTGCCGGCCACTGCGCCGGCATCGGTTCGCGCGAAGATGTAGCCACGGCAGTGATTGCTCGGCCCGCAATCGCCGTTGCTCCAGCACGGCTGCCCGAGGCCGAGATAGCCACAGCCGCGTACTCCGGCGTCGACTCCGACCTGGGGAGCGCGGTTGCAGAGCGGTGTTGCGCACTCGGTGCTGGTGGTGCAGGGAGCGCCGTCGGCTCGCAGCGACGTGCACGTACGCGAGGCGCCCGCCGGGCAGTAGAGCCCCGCCTGGCACTGTGAGGTCGCGGTGCACACAAAACCCGAGCCGAGGAGCGCCCGGCACGTCTGCGGACCACCGTCGGGCGCCGGACAGAAGCCCGCGGTGGTATCGCAGGGCGCAGTGCTGCGGCAGAGCGCTCCGGGGAGCCCGGCAGCGACACAGCGGCCGCCGTCTCGGTTCGGGTCATCGCAGGAGAGCCCGGCGAGGCAGCGCACGTCGGGGGTCGTGGAGCACGGTGCGCCGACGCCGACGCGCGCGCGGCAAGCGGCGCAGGACGTCGAGCCCACCGTGGGGCAGTACAGGGGTGTCGAAGCAGTCTTGCGAAGCGAAAGCCGCGACACACTGGACGGCCGCGGCAGCGTTGTACAGGGCGATGCCGGCGTCGACGTTGCGGTGCACGGTGCAGGTCTCGAGGGAAAGCCCGATGCACGCGGCGCGATCGGCGGCCGCGCCGCGCTGGCAGCGGATCTCGCGGTCGCAGGAGGCCTCCGCGAAGCGCTGGCAGATGTCGGCGACGGCGATGCCTCCGTCGAAGCCGCTGCCGCCGGCGGTCGCGATGCCACCACCGGTCGCAGTGCCGCCGGCGGTCGCAGTGCCGCCGGCGGTCGCAGTGCCGCCGGCGGTCGCGGTGCCGCCGCCGGTCGCCGTGCCGCCGGCGGTCGCCGTGCCGCCGCCGGTCGCAGTGCCGCCGGCGGTCGCGGTGCCGCCGCCCGTGCCCAACCCGCCGGCCTCACCGCCTCCAGTCGCCGTACCGCCGGAAGTCCCCGCACCGCCGGCCGTCGCCGTACCGCCGCCGGTCGCGATGCCGCCGCCCGTGCCCAACCCCGCCCGCCGCCCCGCCTCCAGTCGCCGTACCGCCGGCAGTCGCCGTACCGCCGGCAGTCGCCGAGCCCCCACCCGTCCCGCCGCCGCCGCCGCCGCCGCCACACGCCAGCAGCAACGCCATCACGCAACACACCGCCGGCCGCAGGGAGATCGCCATGGTGCGTCAGACACCCCAGGCCTCAGCAACGTGCAGGATTCCTCCGAGCAAAGCCTCGCTTCAGGCTTCCGTAGGGAATACGTCAAGCGCCGCCATGCCCGACGAGCTCCCCGAAGAAGCCGCTGCCGCGCGCGCGCGGCCCGACGACGTGTCCGCCCAGATCGCCGCGGCCTGGGCGTGTGACAGCGCGGGCCACGAAGAAGAGGCGGTGCGGTTCTACGACGCAGCGTGGAAGCTCGGGGTGCCGGCCTCAGTCGAGGCCGAGTTCATCGTCGGGTACGGGTCGACGCTGCGCAACGTCGGCCGCATCGCCGACTCGGTCGCGCTGCTCGAGGGGTACCTTCGCGAGCACCCAGACAACCACGCGGCGCGGTGCTTCCATGGCCTCGCGCTCCACTCGCTGGGCCGGGGTGGCGCTGCGCTCGCCGAGCTGCTCGAGGTCGCCGTCGCGCTGCACGGGGCGTCGCCGCACCTGACGCGCTACCGCCGCGCGCTCGGCGAGTACCGCGACCAACTTCGCGCCGAACAGCCCCCTCTCCCCAAGTCGGGGGAAGGGCGGCCCGGGTAGAAGGTGTTGGCCCGCGGCGCTTGAGGGTACGCTCGGCAGGGTGAAGGCGTTCGTCGCGCTCCTCTCGATCTCCCTGTCGGCTTGCCAGTGCGACACCGACTTCGGCTCCCAGCCGTTCGCGTGTGCGGGTGATTCGGACTGCGCCCCGGGCTTCCACTGTGTGGGCGACGTGTGCGTGAGCGACGGGGGCACCGCCGGAGGCTCGACCGCGGGCGGAGCCGGCGGCGGCACCGCGGGCGGCGGCACAGCGGCGGCGGCGGCACGGCAGGCGGCGGCACGGCAGGTGGCGGCACGGCAGGTGGCGGCACGGCAGGTGGCGGCACGGCAGGCGGCGGCGGGGGCGGCACAGCCGGCGGCGGCACCGCAGGAGGCGGCACGGCAGGAGGCGGCACGGCGGGTGGCGGCACCGCAGGCGGCGGCACGGCAGGCGGCGGCACGGCGGGTGGCGGCACGGCGGGTGGCGGCACCGCAGGCGGCGGGCCCAACTGCACGCGCTTCGAGACGCGCTGCGGCGACGGGGTCGACGACGACTGCGACACCAAGACCGACTGCGCCGACAGCGACTGCGTGGGCGTGGCGTGCAGCACGAACAACGGGGCGTTCACCTGCAGCGCGATGGGGGTGTGCGGCTGCGGTCTGGCCCAGTCGACGGTCGCGACCATCGGCGCCCCGGGCGCGGGAAAGAGCGCGGTGGTGGTCGCGAGCGGCCGGCAGCGGCTGATCTGGCACGACGTCTCCGCATCGACGGTGCGCTACGCCGAGTGCACGTCGAACTGCTCCACCGGCGCCCCGGTGTGGAGCCAGGGCGTGCTGCTCGAGAACAGCACCAACGGCGGCCCGGTGCGCCCCTACCTGCGGCAGCTCGCCTCGGGCTCGCTCGCGACCCTGACCCGCACCGGGTACTCCAGCGGAACCGGCGGCACGGTCTACTCCGAGTGCTCGAGCGCCAGCTGCACCAGCCTGAGCAACTGGGCGCAGGGTGACATCACTCCCGATCAGGTGGCCGAGTACACCCTGGCGTTCGCGGCCAACGGCACGCTCCGCACCGCGGCGTACCAGGCGGTCATGGCGCCCGGCGCCCGCTACGGCGAGTGCAACGCGAGCTGCACGCTCGAGTCCAACTGGTCTTTCGCTTCGTTCTCGTTCGCGCCGGTGGCGGCGTCGCTCGCGCTGCTGGGCGACGGCGGAGTGAGCCCGCTGCGGCACCTGGTGTTCAGCGCCGCCGACGCGGGCACCGCCCTCTACGCCGAGTGCGCCGGGAGCTGCTCGGGCGCAGGCGGGTGGCAGTCGATCTCTCTGCCTCCCGCAGGCGGCCCCGACCTGGTCCTCGACTCGCAGGGGCTGCCCCGCGTCTTCTTCGCCGACGGCAACGGGGTATCGATGCACCGCTGCCGGGCCCGGCCGTGCACCACGCCCGGCAACTGGGACACCAACGTGCGCATCATCGGCGGCATCGGGGAGATCAGCGCCGCGGTCACGCCCGACGGCCGCACCGGCTTCGCGGGCTCGCAGTTCGCCGGCAGCCAGCTGGCGGTCGGGCTCGAGCTGTTCGACGGCGGCTACGGGGTGCGGCTGATCACCGACTGCGCGGGAGCGGCGGTGACCGGCGGCTCTCCCTCGTTGAGCTTCGGCACCAACGGCGCGGTGCGCATGGGCGTGCGCGACTCCAGCGCGTTCCGCTACCTGCAAGATCTGCCCTGAGGCCTGCCGGTTCCAGCTCGAGGTGCCCACTGCAGTTCACAGTCAAGGCGTCCGCCCCGCGCAGCCCACCGATTTCGCTGCCGCGGCTGGAAGTGGCCAGCCGGTGCGACTCTTGCTCGCATGCACCGCCCGATGCGCCCCGCCCTCGTCCTGCTGGCTGTCACCGCCTGCACCGGAGACATCGTGGTGCCGAGCACCCTGCCCGGCACGACTGGCCCGTCGGGCCCGGGCTCGCCGGCAGACCCCAGCCAACCTGGCCCGGGCGACCCGATGCAGGCTCCGCCCACTCCAGCGGTGACCGAGCTGCGCCGGCTCACCCGCACCGAGCTCGACCGGACCTTGAGCCTGCTTCTGGGTGACACCACCCACGCCGCGCTCACCCTGATGCCGGGCGAAGAGCTGACCCCGTTCGACAACGACTACTCGAAGCAGCAGGCCTCGGCGGTGTGGGTCGAAGCGGCCGAGCGGCTGGTGCAGCAGGTGACTCAAGCCACGCTCGCGTCGGCGACGCGCAAGGCGGCGATTCTGCCCTGCACTCCCGCCAACGACGATGACCTGGCGTGCCTGGCCCCCTTCATCAAGAGCTTCGGCAGGCGCGCCCTGCACCGCCCCATCACCGACGCCGAGGTCACCGAGCTGTCGAGCCTGCACGCGCTGGCCCGGCAGCGCGGCACCTTCACCACCTCGATGGGGCTGGTGATGCAGCGGCTCTTGCTCGACCCCGAGTTCCTCTTCCGCGTCGAGGTGGGTACCCCCGGCGCCACCGCGGGCACCTCGCAGCTGGGCGCGTACGAGCTGGCCGCGCGGCTGTCGTTCTTCCTCCTGGGTCACGCTCCGTCGGACGCGCTGCTCGACGCCGCCGAGCGCGGCGAGCTCGACACCCCTGCGCAGGTGCGCACCGTGGCGCAGGGGCTGCTCGAGTCGAGCGAAGGCCACTCACAGCTCGAGCTGTTTCACGCCATGTGGCTGGGCTACCTGAGCCTGCCGCACGACGCGATGTTCAACGCGCGGGCGGTCAACGAGACCACCGCGCTGGTGCGCAAGGTGGTGTTCGAAGATCGCGGCGACTACCGCGGGCTGTTCACCTCGACGCAGACCTGGGTCGACGACACCATGGCCGAGCACTACGGGTTGCCCAAGAGCGGCGCCGCCGGCTACCGCTGGGTCGACTACGGCAGCACCGGGCGCATGGGCATTCTCTCGCACGCCTCGCTGCTGTCGAACGGAGTGAAGCAGACCGACACCAGCCCCACCCTGCGCGGCAAGTGGATCCGCAATCGGCTCTTCTGCCAGGAGATCGCCCCGCCGCCGCCCAACGTGGTGGCCGATGTGCCTCCGCCCGAGACCGGCTCGGCGGTCTGCAAGAAAGACCGCTACGCCGCCCACGATCAGGTGATGTCGTGCGCCGCCTGCCACCTGCAGATGGACCCGATCGGCTTCGGGCTCGAGCAGTTCGACCGCACCGGCGCGTTTCGCTCGGCCGAGGCCGCGCACCCCGAGTGCGAGATCAGGGGCGAGGGCGCGTTGCAGGGCGTGGGCAACTTCGTCGGCGCCAAGGGCCTCGCCGAGCTGATGGTGCAGACGAGCTCGCTCGACGGCTGTGTCACCCGGCAGCTGTTCCGCTTCGGCACCGGCCGCCGCGAGCTCCCCACCGACGGCGCGCTGATTCGCGACCTGAGCCAGGGCTTCGCCAAAGGCGGGCGCCGCTTCGACCAGCTGGTGCTCGACTACGTGAGCCACCCCACCTTCGCGCAGCGCCAGGAGGCCCCATGAAGCCGCTCTCGCGACGGCTGGTGCTGCGCGGCGCCGCGGGCTTCGGCCTGTCGCTGCCGCTGCTCGAGGCGATGCTCGACGGCAAGGCCTGGGCGCAGGCCCAACCCCCCAAGCGCTACCTGCTGGGCTTCGCCGGCTGCTCGCTGGGCGGCTACGACGGCAACATCGCCCAGACCCTGGTGCCCACCACCGTGGGCGCGAGCTACGATCTCAAGCCCGCGCTGGCCAACCTCGCGCCGGTGAAGTCGCAGGTCACGGTGGTCACGGGCTTGAAGCTCCCCTGGGCGGTCAACGGCGTGGTGCCCGCGGGCGGCAAGGCGGTGCAGTTTCACTACTACCAGGTGGCTCCGCTGCTCACCGGGCAGCGCTCGACCGATGGCAGCTTCAGCAAGCCCACCACCGAGCACCTGGCGGGAGATCTGCTCGGCGGCAACACCACCTTCAAGACCCTGGTCACCCGCGTGCAGGTGTCGAGCTACGTCGACGCCGCGCAGCCCGGCACCGGCCAGGCGATCTCGTTTCGGCAGAACGGCACCTCGGTGCAGCAGGTGCCGCCGCGGTACAGCCCGCAACAGCTGTTTCAGGCGCTGTTCGGCAACTTCGCCGGAAACGGGCTCACCCCCGACCAGGTGGCCGAGCAGAAGTGGCTGGTCGAGCAGCGGCGCAGCGTGCTCGACGGCGTGGGCGACCGAATGACGAAGCTCAAAGCGCGGCTGGGGGTGGCCGACCAGCGCCGCGTCGACGCGCACCTCGCCGAGTTTCGCGAGCTCGAGACGCGGGTGGCGGCGATACCTCCGCCGATGGCCGGCACCTGCCTCAAGCCCGCTGACCCCGGCGCCGACCCGACGGTGGGCGGCAACCAGCAGACCAACACCGAAGGCAACATCACCTACGCGCAGAACCTCGGCTACAGCGGCGAAGACGCGCGGGCGAAGGCGATGTGCGACCTGATTCACATGGCCATCACCTGCGATCTGACCCGCAGCGTGCTGCTGCAGTTCACCAACTCGCAGTCGTTCATGAACATGCAGGCGATCAGCGGCCAGAAGTCTGACCTTCACGAGCTCAGCCACGGCGGCTTCGGCAACCTCACCGACGCCGACACCACCCAGGCGCTGGCCAGGGGCATCAACTGGCACATGAAGCACTGGGCGTACCTGCTGGCGAAGCTGCAGGCCACCCCCGAGCCCGGCGGCAGCGTGCTGAGCAACATGGCCGCGATCTTCACCTGGGAGGGCGGCCACGGCCTCGACCCCGCTGACGGCCGCGCGGTGAGCGCGCACAGCACCGAGAACATGGCGATGCTGGTGGCCGGCGGCGCCGGCGGCTTGAAGGGCGGGCTGCACCTCAAGGCCACCGGGCTGCACCCGTCTCAGGTGCTGCTCACCGGCCTGCGCGCCGTCGGCTACACGGGCACCGCGCTGGGTGAAGTGAGCGGCGAGATTCCCGGGCTGCGCTGAGCAGAAGCATCGACGACCGGGCACGGGCACCGGCACGCCTCACGATTGTCCGTCAGGCCCTCGCGTTCTTCGTTGCGCGTTCACGTCGGGCGTGCCGGTGCCCGTGCCCGAAGAGTGAAGGTCGATGCGCTCAGCGACGCAGGAGAACAGGTGCGCGGCTTCTCAGGTGTCGTCGATGTCGCCAGCGGCTCTGCGCCGCTGACCATCACCAACGGCGTGTTCGACGTCGGCCGGGTGCTCTGAAGATCACGGCGCGCGCAGGGCGGCGATGGCGGCCTCGATGGTACGGTCGCGGCCGTCGGCGAAGTCTTGCGCAGTGGGCTCGACCACCACGTCGGGCACGATGCCGATGCCGTGGTAGGTGCCGCCGTCGGTGTGCAGCACCTCCATGCCGGTGAACGAGAAGTAGATGCCCGCGGTGGTGCGCAGGTAGGTGATGTTGCCGTTGGTGCCGGCGCTGGTGCGGCCCACCACCTTCTTCACCCGCCGCGCGTCGACCAGCAGCGTCGAGACGGTCTCGGCCGCCGAGACCGTCGTAGGCCCCACCAGCAGCACGATGGGCCCCGCGAAGGGCGGCGACGCGGGGTCGACCGACCACTGGCTCTGGTCCACCGAGAACGTGTCGGGCCCCGTCCACTGAGGCACGCGCCAGAGCGGCGACCAGATTCTCACGTTGGTGAGATTGCCCAAGCAGCCCCAGGCCTCATCACCGGGGTAGCCGCGCATGTCGAGCACCAGGCCCGCGGCGCCTTGAGCCTGCGTCATCGCGGCGAGGCAGGTGTGCTGCTCGTCCAACCCTGCCGAGTCGAGGTTGACGTACTGAAGGTCGGGCGCACCCAGCGCGCCGAGCCGCTCGGCGTGACGCTCGTCGGCGTAGAGAGGCTGAACGGTCTCGAGCGGCGCCGGGGTGATGGTCTCGACCCGGGTGCCGCCGTCGAGCGCGCGAATGCCGAAGGCCGTCGGCCCGAACAGCTGGGTGTACTTGCGGGTGGCGAGATCGAACCTGTAGCCCGGGGTGGCGCCCGCGGTGCGCGGGTACTCCTGGGCGTACCACTGCCCCGCGGGCACCCCGGCGATGCTGGTGATGGCCTCGCCCGGCTTCACCTTGGGCTCGGCCGACTTCCTGATCACGGGCTCACCCTGAACCTGGTCGATGATCACCGGGAAGTAGCCGGCGGCCGACCAGGCGCCGCTGACGTCGTAGATGAAGTTGTGCCCGTCGTGAACCGCCTCGCCCAGGCGCCCCACCGTGTCGAAGAACAGCTTGCGATCGAGCGTGGGAGCGTTCGCCACCGTGGCCATGGTCTCGTCGAGCCGCGGGTCGATCTGGTCTCCCACCACCTTGAAGTAGGGAAAGAAGCGGCGAAGCGCGCCGTGAATGGTGAGCAGCGCGGCGCGCGCGGTGCCCAGGGTGAGGCCCTTGTCCGCCCCGGCTGCCTTGGGGTCGACGGGGCCGAGCGCCGGGCGGGTGGCGGGCATGACCGCCGCCTCGCTGACGGCACCACGCGCCGCGAGGCCCGAGAGCGCCGCGTCGACGTCGGCCTGGTCGACGTCGATGCGCTCGGGCCAGCGGGCGCCGCCGCTCGAGAGGTTCATCGACCGGTAGCCCAGGCCGACCTGACCCCAGCCCTGCCACGACGACTCGGCCACCGTGGCGAAGACCGGCTCGCCGAACAACCACGCTGCCCGCAACAGGCGCAGCGTGCCCGCCAGCTCGGCGCAGGCAGGTGCCGACACGCCGTCGGTCAGCACCGCCAGCGGCCGCTGCTGCGCGGCGGCGCCCGGCCAGCTCTGCACCGGGAGCGCCTTCATCGAGCTCTCGTAGATGTTGGGCTGCCCCGACTCGTCGGGCGCACCGTAGAGCGAGCGCACGCTCTGCGTGGCGCGCGGCAGCGGAGCGGCGAGCGCCGCCTGGGTGGCGGCCTGCAGCGCGGCGTCGAGGCCCGGGGCGTTGGGCAGCCCCGCAGATCCACCGCCACCGCGGTCGCGTCCGAGGGCACGCTCACCGAACCCGTGCCCGGGTGAATCACCGCCACCGGGCCCACCCGCTCGACGCGCGCCGCAGGCAGCGCCCGCGGGTCGGCGGGCAGCGCGCAGACCCCCGGCAGCGCGGCGCCGTAGCGGGCCAGGGCCGCGGCGTCGATCTGCGGCGAGCCCAGCGCCATCGCCAGCGCGTCGTCGAGCTGCCCCATGCGGGTGAACGGCCCGAAGAAGCGCACCGAGATGTGGGCCTCAGACAGCGCCGACAGCGTGCCGGGCCCCGGCGCGCCCCCCAGCTGGTGGGCGCAGTCGGCCTCCATCTCGAGCGGCGGCAGGGGCCCCGCGTCGGGCAGACCGGCATCGGTCGAGCCGGCATCGCTCTCCGAGCCCGCATCGGCGCTGCCCGCGTCGGCGCTGCCCGCGTCGGTCGGGTCGACCACGCAGACGCCTGCCTCCTCGTGGGTGCCCATGCCGCAGAGCAGCGGTGGAGGCGGACACGCGGTGAACGAGAAGAAGACGACCAGAGAGACGAGCAGTGCGCGCATTGAGGTATCCGCCAGGGTTTCAGCCCCGCAGCCGGCCGGTTGCGTGGGTGCTTTTCATACAGGTAGAGACCTGCTCGGCCGAAATGTGACGCTCCCCATGTCTGTCGCCATCGCCCGCCCCTCTGCCGATCAGGTGCTCCACCACCACGGCCCCGAAGTGCTCGGTTTCTTGAGCGTGCTGCTGCGAGACCCGGTTGCCGCCCGCGACGTGTATGCCTTGTTCTGCGAAGACGTCTGGCGCGGGCTGCCGGGCTTTCGCGGCGACTGCTCGCCCCGCACCTGGGTCTACGTGGTCGCCCGGCACGCCGCCCAGCGCTGGCAGCGCGCCCAGCCGCGGCACGCGCTGGTGCCGCTCTCTCAGGCCGGAGACCTCGTGTCTCCACAGACCCGCTCTCTGCACGGCACCACGGTGCGCGATCGCCTCGAGCGCATTCGCGCCGAGCTGCACCCCGACGATCAGGCGCTGCTCACCCTGCGCATCGATCGCCAGCTCGACTGGGCCGACGTGGCGCGGGTGCTGCTCGACGAGACCGACGGCAGCGACGCCGCGGCGGTGAGCCGCAAAGCGGCCGCCCTGCGCAAGCGCTTCGAGCGCCTCAAGGCCGAGCTGCGCACCCTGATGCTCGAAGGCGAGCGCTGACGGTGCGCCCCTCCGATGGCGGCGGCGACGTCGACGCCCTGCTCGAAGCGCTGGCCAGCGCTCCGCCCATCACCCCGCCCCACGCGCCGTTCGTGGCCGAAGGCCGGGTGCTGGGCCACTTTCGCATTCTCGAGCGGCTGGGCGCCGGAGGCAGCGGCGTGGTCTACCGCGCGTGGGACGAGAGGCTGCAGCGCGACGTGGCGCTCAAGCTGCTCTTGAGCCCCGAGCGCGCAGCCGACCGCATTCTCACCGAGGCACGCCAGCTGGCCGCGCTCAAGCACCCGTCGATCGCCACCGTCTTCGAGGTGGGCACCGTCGCCGAGGTGACCTTTCTGGCGATGGAGCTCTGCGACGGCACGCCGCTGCGCGCGCACCTCGCCGAAGGGCTCGACGGCAGCGACGTGCTGGCGCTCGCCACGCAGCTGGCCGGCGGGCTCGCCCACCTGCACGCCGCGGGGTACGTGCATCGAGATCTCAAGCCCGAGAACCTGATGGTGCACGACGAGCAGCTCAAGCTGCTCGACTTCGGCACCGCCGCCTCGGTGGCAGCGCTCGCGCACGGCACCGCGAGCGTCGGTACGCCCGGGTACATGGCGCCCGAGCAGCAGCGGGGCGAGCCGGTCGACACCCGCTGCGACGTGTACGCGTTCGGGGTGCTGCTCGGCGAGATGCTGGCCGCGGTCGAGCTCGCGCAGCGCGGCCCCAGGCTCACCTGGAGCCGGCTCGAAGCGCTCGCCGCGCGCTGCCGCGACCACGCCGCCGCCGCCCGCCCCGCCGACGGCGCCGCGGTGCTCCGCGAGCTCGAGCAGGTCTCGCGCCCCGCCCGCCCGCTGTGGCTCGCGGCGCCGGCCGCGGTGCTGGTGCTGGCCCTGGGCGTGGCATTCGGGGCACCCGAGCGCAGCTACCGCTACGACGAGCGACGGCTCACCGCGCGCGCGCATCAGGCGCTGATCAGCGACGCGGCCGAGTCTCCTGACGGGCGGCACCTCGCCTTCATCGAAGGCGGGCACGCATTCGTGCAGTCGCTCGACTCGCCCGCGCCCGAGCACGAGCTGAAACTGCCCGCCCCTGGCACCTCGGTCGACTGGCTCTCGAGCGACACCCTGGTGGTCGGCGGCGAGAGCGGCGTGTTTCGCGTCTCGCTCGGCGGCGGGGCGCCGGCGCGGCTCTCGGCGCGCGCGGTCGAGGTGGTGCGGGTGGCCCCCGACGGCCGGCTGGCGCTCGCCGATGCCGAGGGCATCTGGGTGCGCGAGACCGACGGGCGCGAAGAGCGGCGCATGCCGCTCGAGGCCGCGCGCACCCTGCTCGCGGTGGCCTGGTCTCCCGACGGCAAGTGGCTGGCGTTCACCGAGGCGCGGCGGGGGCCTCGAGCTCTCGAGGCGCGGCTGGCGGTGGTGCCCGCGGGGGGCGGTGCCCAGCGCACGGTGGCTGACGATCGCACCCTGGTGCTCGAGTCGGGCAGCGCCGCGCTCACCTGGACGTCGAGCGGTGCGCTGCTCTACGCCTCGTCGCAGACCCTGGCCGGCCAGCCGCGCGCGGGCCTCTGGTCGCTCGCAGTGCGCGACGGCGAGCCGCGCGGCGAGCCACGCGCGCTGCACACCTTCTCGTCCGGCGTGCCCACCTCGCTGTCGGCCCGCACCGGCCGGCGCATTCTCTACGTGCTCCAGCAGAGCCAGGTCGACACCCTGGTGGGCCGGCTCGAAGGAGGGCAGCTCGTGGCCAGCGCGCCGGTGGTGAGCAGCGACTTTCAAGAACGGCCCTCGAGCTGGGACGACGACGGGGCGCTGTACTTCGTCGCCGACGGTCGGGGCCCGGTGCACGTCGAGGCGGCGCGCGACGGGCGAACCACGCCGCACAGCCGCCCCGGGCGCTCGGAGTCGTGGCCGGCTTGGCATGCGGACGTGCTGCTCACCTGGCGCTTCAGTGAGCCGTTTGCCGAAGGCGCGCGCGCCGAGCTCACCCGCACCGACGCGCAGCACCCCGACGGGGTGGCGCTGCTCAGCGTGCCGATGGCCGAAGAGGGCAAGGGCAACCAGCTGCCGCCCACCAACGTACGGCTGCGCTGCCCGGCCTCAGACGCGCGCTGCTACCTGGGCCAGGTCGAGGGCCACCTGCTCACTGTCACGCCGATCGACCCGCTGACCGGCTCGCGCCAGCCGCCGCTGTTCGAGAGCGAGAGCCTCGCCGCGACCACCGTGAACGGGTGGGACGTGGCGGCCGGAGCGACGACCTGGGCGGTGGTCGAGCACGGCGTGGTCGAGCTCAAGCCCCTGGGCCAGAAGCTCAGCGCGCCCGAGAGCTGCACCGCGCAGCACCTGAGCTTCGCGCCCGACGCTGCGTCGGTGTTCGTCACCGGCATGTGCACCCGGCCGCCGCTCTACCGGCTGTGGCGCGCCGCGCCCGGCGAGGCGCCGGTGGTGCTCAGCGACTCGAACGCCGCCTGGCTGGCGCACCCGCTGCCTTCGCCCGACGGCCGCCGGCTGGCCTTCGCGGCCAAGCCGCATCAACACGACGTCTGGTCGCTCGAGCCGACGCTCGCGCGCTGAACCCGAGCCCGCGAAGCGGCGCTAAGCTTCAGCGCACATGCTCATCACGCTCGCCTGCGCCGTGGTGCTCTCGGCTGCTCCCGAAGACGCGGCGCCCGCCACCCCGGTGGTGCTCTTCGTCGAGACCATCAAGGCCGACCCCGAGCGCATGCCGCAGGCCAGGGTGTGGACCCAGATTCTCGCGCAGCAGCTGCGGCGCTGGGGTGCCAACGTGACCACGCAGGAAGATCTGGCCGCGGCGATGAGCGGCAACCGGCAGCAGCAGCAGCTGGGCTGCGAAGACCGCAACTGCGGCCTCGACGCCGACGTGCTCAAAGAGGCCGACGGGCTGGTCTCGGGCACCTTCGCGGGAGAGGGGCCCTACGTGGTGTCGCTGCGGGTGATGCACAACCAGGCCGGCCCGTGGAGCTGCAACCAGCCGTGGGTGATGCTGATCGGCCGGGGCTCGTTCTCTGATCCGCTCGAGGCGATCAACGAGATGGTGCCCCAGCTGATCGAGGGCATGAAGCGCGACCTGGGGCCCGGGCGGGTGCGCGACCGGCCGATGTCCGAGAAGGCGGTGGGCGGGCCGCCGTCGGCGAGCCCCCGGCGCTGTGAGCTGGCGCTGGCGCCGGCGCTGGCCCTGCTCGCCGCGCTGTGGGTTCGCCGCCGCTTCGCCGGCGTTCGCTGAGCCCTCAGAGGCTGACAGTTTTTGCCCGGACCGAGCCGGAGAGCAGATACCCGAGCCGCCCAAGGAGCGAACCCGAAGGCGCACTTCGTGGTTCGTCGAGGGGTTGCGACGCAGGCCGGCGAAGTGGATCGGCGCTTCCGGCGACGGGAGGGCAAATACTGTCAGCCTCTCAGGGCGCGTCGGGGGCGAAGTTCACGTTGTGCAGGCGCCGCTTGAACTCGTCGGCCTCCATCAGCTCGACCCGACCCCAGGGGTTGGTGAGCTCGACGTAGCTCTTGCCGCCGGTCTCGCGGGTGCCCGTCACCAGCACCTTGTGCCCGCCGTCGTTCGGTGGGTCACCCCACTGCAGCCCCACCAGGGTGGGCCGGCCCGCGTCAGCCTCATTCTTCACCCAATTCAGCAGCAGGTCGGGGGTGTTGGTCTCTGAGACCCCCGCGGAGCCGAAGTCGCGGTTGTAGAGCGTCTGCAGCAGGCGCTCGGCCCCGAACATGTCGAGCCCGCCACCCAGGTCTTTTCCCGAGGGCGTGAAGTTGCCGTCGGGGCCGTTGCGGTAGTTCAGCCGGGCGCCGTTGCCGAGCTCCATCAGCGCCGGGGCCAGCAGGCGCTGCGAGACCGACCGGAAGCTCGAATCGGCGAGCGCGGTGTGCTGGACCTCGAGCCGGTCGGCCCCCGCGGTGGTGACCGCGCGCTCGGGCGAGGCGAGGCCCGCGACCAGCCGCACGTACTCTGCGGGGTTCTTCATGATCAGCTGAATCTCGATCGCGGTCGCCACGCAGGTGCCCTTGGTCTGCTGCGCTACCGCTTCGGGCACGGTCACCTCTTGGGTCACGTCGGTGAGAAGGGCGTAGCGATCGATGCCCGGCGCGAGCTTCTGGGTGGTGAGCTCGTGCAGCCCATCGAGCGTGCTCTGGCCGCTCATGATCGTCTTCTCGCCGGGTAGCCGGCCCTCGAGCAGCGAGGTCTGCAGGGCGAGCAGCGCCCCCTGGTCGGTCTCGCCGTCGGGCCCGTCGTTGGCGATCACGTCGCGCACATCGAGGTACCTGGCGCGATCGTCGGGAGACAGACGGGCGAGCTCTGCCTGCTCGAGGCGCTCATTGTCGGCCACCTGCATCGCCAGCTGGGAGCTCAGCACGGGGTTGCGGTCGCCGATGGTGTTCACCGGCAGAGCGTCTTCGACCACCAGGGTGTGCGTCTCACCATCGAGCCGGTGCTGCACCCCGCCCTCGAGCAGCGCTCGCGAGCTGCTCGCCGCCGTCACGGTGCCGTGGGTCGACCCGCTGTCGCTCAGCCGGGTCGGCGCGCCGTCGAACGAGCTCAGCTTCGCCTGGCGCGCCTGCTCGCGCTCGCGCAGCGCCGCCGCGCGAGCCGCGGCCTGAAGCCGCAGCTGCTCGGCTTCGCGCTCGGCCTCGAGGCGGCGGTCGATGAGGCCCTGAGAACCGACGCTTCCCCCTGATTCCGAGCCGATGGCGCTGGGCATGCCGGTTTCTCGGAGCTCGAGAAGTGGGGCAATTGAGGTCGCCTGCCAAGCCGCCTCGCAAATCGCGGGGAAAATTGCGCAGCCCACCTGAGAACCCACCGCGCATTGAGGTATGGCAACGCCGCCCTCGATGACCGTGCGCGCCCTGCTGCTCCTGCTCCTGCTCCTGGCCTGCGGCCCCGCCGCCGAGCCCGGAGTCACCGTCGTCACCACCCCCGCGCTCGAGCCGCTGATGACCTCGAGCGTCGAGTTCGTCGGGGGAGATCGCCGCGTCGCCACCGCCGCCGACCCGCAGCTCGAAGCTCGAGCCCGAGCGGGCTTCACCATCGCCGTGGTGGCGCGCGACGACTGCACCGAGTGCTACCGGCTCGAGGGCGAGGGCAAGCACCTCACGGTGCACGGCGGCGTGCCGCTGGGGGTGCAGTACGGCCTGGCCCACGCCTTCGAGCTCTACGGCTACGGCTTCTTCCACCCGTGGCAAGGCCGGGTGCCGAAAGAGCCGCTCGAAGCGTCGAACGTGCCCACCACCGAGCTGGCGCCCGAGGTCGACCAGCGCCGCGGGCTGCACCTGCACACCCTGCACCCCATCGAGGCCTATTACGACTTCTGGGAGAACGGCGAGTCGAACCTCGAGGGCGCGCGCCGCACCGTCGACTTCATGGTGAAGAACCGCGGCAACTACGTGCAGTAATGCGCGCTCGACGACATTCTCAACCACGGCGCCGACAACCACGCGCACCTGAAGGCCATCGTCGACTACGCGCACGCGCGCGGGGTGAAGGCCGGCATCGCGCTTCAGCTGTTCGGCAAGTCGAACCTGCAGAACGCCTTCGACCTGGTCGACGACGAGCCCGACGCACCGGCCGAGATGCGGCGGCGGCTGCACCTGTTGCTCGACGGGGTGGGCTTCGACCTGGTGAACCTCTCGTTCGGAGAGTTCTTCAGCGCCGACCCCGCGCTGTTCGTGCAGCGGGTCGACGAGGCGTACCAGGCGCTGCAGGCGGTCTCACCGGGCACCGAGCTCACCACTACCATTCACCTCGGCAACCAGCCCTCGCTCAGGGTCACGTACATGGGCGAGACGCTGCTCTATTACTTCCTGGTGAAGTTCGCGCAGTCGCCCATCACCCCCTGGGTGCACACCGTCATGTACTTCGATCTCTACGAAGACGCGGGCGGCGCCTACTTTCACGACGACTTCCACGAGCACCGCGAGTTTCTCGAGGGCAAGCTCGCCGCAGGCGCTGCGGCGGGCTACTTCCCCGAGTCGGCCTACTGGGTGGCCTTCGACAACTCGGTGCCGGTGTACCTGCCGCTCTACATGCGCTCGCGCTGGGTCGATCTGAAGGGCCTGAGGGCCGCCGGGCGCCTGAGAGATCACGTGCTGTTCTCGAGCGGCTGGGAGTGGGGCTACTGGCAGACCGACGCCGCCACCCTGCGCATGGCGTACACCCTCCCTCAGTCGTGGGCCGCGCCCGCGCGCGGCTTCTTCGGCGACCGCATCGGCGAGCTGATCGAGCGGCTGGGCGAGGCGCAGCACGACGGGCTGATGATCAAGCGGCTCGCGCCCTACCTCGCCGGGCGAGATCAGGTGATCGACGCCGGCAAGAAGCTGGGCATCGTCAGCCAGCCCGACCGCGTGCAGCTGAACGAGATCGCGACCACCCCCGACTTTCGCCCCCGGGTGCTCGAGCCGCTGAACGCCTTCGCCACCACCCTCGAGGCGCTGGAAGCCGACTTCGGCCTCGCGTATCTCGCCGCCCCGCGCGACCCGTTTCTCGACGAGCTGGCCGATGGCTTCTCGATCACCGCACGCCGCGCCCGCTTCGCGTACCTGGTGCACCTCGCCGCCGCCGACCTGAGCGAGGCGAAGCTCACCGCCGCGCAGGCCGAGCTCGACGCCGCGAAAGAGATCGTCAGCGCCCGCCGCAAGGCGATGCACGACCCCGACGTGAAGCCGATCTTGCGCAACACGCCCAACGCCACCTTCTACCAGTACGGCTACCTGCGCGAGGCCGACCTGCTCTGCTACTGGGAGCGCGAGCTGGCCCAGGCGCGCCAGGTGGTGCGGCAGGTCAGCGAGAACGTACCGGGCTGCGTGTTGTAGAGCGTGTGGCCGTGCTCGCGTCTCCCTGCTGTCGGGCCCCGCTCGACGATCTCTCGTGCCGCCGATGCGGCCGGGGCTTCGCGCGGGTGGCCGGCGTGCCGGTGCTGCGGCTCGACGGCTCGAGCGCCGCCATCGACGTGGCCGAGGCGCGCTACGCCGCGGGCCGCGAGCCGTGGGACTACGGCCACAGCGCAGCCGAGGTGCAGAAGTACGATCTGCTCGAGCTGCTCTGCGCCCGGGTGCTGGGCGGGGCCTCGCTGGCGGTCGACATCGGGTGCTCGTCGGGCCTGCTCGCCGAGCGCCTCACCCAGCTGACCTCGAACGTGGCGGCGATCGATCTCTCGGTCACCACCGCCGCGCGGGTGAAGCAGCGGCTGGGCGAGAGGGTCACCGTGGCCGCCGCCTCGGCGCTGGCGTTGCCCTTCGCCGATGGCTCGGTCGATCTCGCGGTGCTGTCGGACGGGCTCATCAGCTGGGAGCTCGGCGTCGCAGAGCGCGCCGCCGCGGTGGCCGAGACCCACCGCGCGCTCAAGAGCTCGGGCACCGCCATCTTCATGGAGTACTTGAACCCGCGGCGGCACCACGAGCTGCTCGACGCGGTGGCCACCCGGTTCGAGGTGCGCGACGTCATCTACCTGCACGACCGGCTCTGGTACGTGGCCGAGTCGGCGTCGCGGGTGCTCAAGGGCACCGCGCTGTACCAGGCGCTCGACCGCAGCCTGGCGTTCGCCGACGCGCTGAAGTCGCTGGGTCGACGGCTGGGCCCCAGGGGCAGCAAGCACCTGTGCGTGGTGGTGCGGAAGGTTGCCGCGCCCGCCACCGCGTGGGAGCCTCACCGCCTTCGATGATCCGCGAGGCGCTACAAGATCTGAACCGCGTGCGGCAGATCGCGGTGATCGCCGGCCGCCACGGCTTCGGCGAGCTCGCCGATCGCTCGGGCCTGTGGGCGAAGCTGGGCCGCAAAGAAGCGGTCGAGCCCACCGCCGAATCGCGCACCGAGTCGGGCGCGCGCCGCTTCACCCGCATGCTCGAAGAGCTGGGCGCCACCTACATCAAGCTGGGGCAGGTGCTCTCGACCCGCGCCGACATGCTGCCGGCCAAGGTGATCGACGAGCTGTCGACGCTGCAAGACGCGGTGCCGCCCTTCCCCATGGAGCAGGTGCGGGAGCAGATTCGACATGCCTTCGGCAAGCCGCTGGAAGAGCTGTTCGAGCGCTTCGACTCCGAGCCGCTGGCCGCGGCCTCGATCGCGCAGGTGCACCGCGCGGTCACCAAGCAGGGCGAGCAGGTGGTGGTGAAGGTGCAGCGGCCCGGCATCGCCGACAACATTCGCGCTGATCTCTCGGTGCTGCACTACCTCGCCCGCGCGCTCGAAGCGGTGATCGAAGAGATGGGCATCTACAGCCCCACCACCCTGGTCGAAGAGTTCGACAAGGCGATTCACGAAGAGCTCGATTTCTTGAACGAGGCCGCCAACACCCGCGCCATGTTCAAGAACCACCAGGGCCGCGACTACATCAAGATTCCCCAGGTCTACGACGAGCTCACCGCGCGCACCGTGCTGACGCTCGAGTACATCGACGGCCACAAGCTCAAAGACGCGAACCTCGACGAAGAGGCCCGCCACACGCTGGCCAAGAACATTCTCGAGGGCTCGTTCAACCAGCTCTTCGAAGACGGCCTGTTTCACGGCGACCCGCACCCGGGAAACTTCCTGGTGCTGCCCGGGCCGGTGATGGCGCTGCTCGACTTCGGCCTGGTGGGCCGGGTCACCCGGCAGATGCAGGAGCAGCTGATTCAGCTGATCCTCTCGGTGGCGCTCAAAGACTCCGAGTCGGCGGCCAAGCTGCTCTACCGCCTGGGTACCCCCGAGAGCCGCGCCAACCTCTCGGGCTTCAAGAACGACATCGATCAGATCTTGGGCGCCTACCTGCCGCGCGAGCTCAAAGACGTGAACGCGGCCAACCTGCTGCGCGACCTGCTCGACCTGGTGGTGAAGTACCGCATTCGCGTGCCGCGCGAGTACGCGATTCTGGCGCGCGCGGCGGTGCAGACCGAGGGGCTGCTGCGCGAGCTGTGGCCCGACATGAACATCGGCGAGATGGCGCTGCCGTACGCCAAGCGCATGCTGGCCGACCGGTTCGAGCCCGACCAGCTCGAGGGTGGCGTGCTCAAGACGCTGCTGCGCCTGCAGAACGTCGCCAACGAGCTGCCGCTGCAGCTCTCGCAGATCATGCTCGACCTCGAGGCCGGCAAGTTCGCGGTCACGGTCAAGGCCGAGCAGCTGAACGAGCTCAACCGCAACCTGCGCGCGCTGGCGGTGGTGGCGTTCTCGGGGCTGTGCGCGTGCGGCTTCATCGTGGGGGCGTTCATCTCGTTCGCCGGCACCGGGTGGACCATCGGCGGAGTTCCCGCGATGGGCATGTTCGGCATCATCGCCGCCGGCTTTCTCTTCGGCACCGCGATGACCTGGTACGTGCTGGGCGGGCGGCTGCAGAAGATCTCCCTCAAGCGGTGGATGGGGAAGAAACGACCGCGGTAGCCCGGGTCGGCCGCGCTCCAGGGTCGGGTTTGCTCGCAGGCCGGGGGTCAACCTCGACGTCGAGTCGGCCCCCTGGCGTGGGCAGCAGGTTCACCGTGTGGCTGCGGCTGCAGCCGGGCCTCGCGCGGCTCGCCGAGGCCGGCGCCTCACCCACGCCCTCTTCGCGTGGGTGAGGCCTTTCGCCATCGCCCGGAGAATCAGTGCACGTCGAAGCTGCCCGCCACCGTGCCACCGCCGCTCGCGCTCAGCGAGAACGTGCCGGTCGCGTGCGCGCCCACCGAGGTGAAGGTCACGGTGCCCGAGGCGGCACGCACCGCGTACAGGGTGAGCCCCGCGCCCGCGTTCACCTCGGAGTAGATCTTCGCCCCGCCCACCGAGACGGTGCCCACCGCCGCCGGGCACGCGCTGAGCGGAATCGAGACCGCGTTGGTCGCCCCGCTGCCGTCGATCACCAGGAGCGCGAGCGCGTTGCTCTCGTCGGGCCCCAGCACCGCGATGCCGCCGGTCAGCGACACCGCGCCGTTGCCCAACGCCGAGCAGGTCGCGGCCGCGCCGAAGCTGCCCGAGTACGCACCCGAGCCCTGGCGATCGCAGCTGCCGCCCACCGAGCCGGGCACGCAGGCCCCGCTCAGGCACACCTCACCCCGCGCGCAGTCGGCGTCGACGGTGCAGTGAGGAGGAGGAGGCGGCGGAGGAGGAGGCGCCACGCAGGCGCCGCTCGAGCAGACCTGGCCCATCGCGCAGTCGGCGTTGGTGCGGCACGCCGGCGGAGGCGGCGGCGCGTTGCTGCAGGCTCCCGCCACGCACACCTGGCCCGTGGCGCAGTCGGCGTTGGTGCGGCAGCCGGCGGGGGGTGCCGCGACGTCTTGCAGTGTGCCGTTGAATGAACCGACCCGCCGCGCGCCCGCCTGGGTGATGACCACGCTGCCCGAGTCGGCGAGGGCGGTGGCGTCGCCGGTGCTGCCGTCGAAGATGCCCGCGTAGAGGGTGACGTTGTCGACCGCGTGGGTGCCCACGCTCAGCGGCGCGGTCGAGAGCACCGCGAAGAAGCGGCTGGGGGCCCCGGCGAGATCTCCCACGATCACGTAGTGCAGGGGCTGGGTCGGGTCGCTGACGTCATCGGCGGCGATCGCCTGCGGGCCTCCGCTCTGCCGTGGCGTCGACGCCGCGCTGAACGTGCCGGTGCCGAGGGGAGACCCATTCCACGTGCTCGGGTCGACCACCGGCGCATCGAAGGTGGCGTTGCCCGCGTACCCCACTCCGCCCAGGGCCTGCTGCATCGCCGCCGCAGAGGGCGCCTTGGGTCGAGCCAGCTGAATCGGCGTCGAGCTCTGACACGCCGCACACCACAAGACCGCGGCCAGAGCGGCCGCCCGTGAACGCAACATGAACTTGTCCTCGTGACTGGGCGCGCGCCCGGCCCCACTCCCAAATGCTTCTTGGCGTCGCCCGCGCCTAGAGTCTCCCGCCCCCCCGCCGGCATTCAGGGATTTTTTGAGATGGGGGATACCGGGTGAGGGTTCAACCCCGGTGGAAACATCGATTGTTCAGCACCGGCTCCGGGCGACCTCGTTTCGCATGCGCGCTCTGCTCCGCCCGGCGTCCACCGGCTGGAGGTGGGTCGCCGCCCAGGTGCTGGCCACGCTCGCTGCGGCGATGCCTAGACCACGCGGTAGTGCAGCGTGAGCGGCGCCCCGTTGCGCAGCACCACCACGGTGAGCCGGCCGGCCGAGACGAGCTTGAGGTAGCCCTGCTGCAGCGTCGTCGGGCCGACCGGCTGAGCGTCGACCGTCGAGAGCACGTCGTCGGCCTTGAGCCCGAGCGACGCGCCGATGCCCGCTGCGTCGAGCGAGCGCACCCGGTAGCGCACGTTCGCGCCGACCTTGGTGGGCACGAGCCGCACGTCGCGACGCATCATCTCGGGCGAAGCCCCCAGCCGGTTCAGGTACGAGCGATCGATGTCGTAGTGGCCCATCGACGTCAGCCGAATCGGTGCGGTCTCGGTCGCCGGCACCGAAGCCATGCAGGCCGACGACGAATAGAGCGTGATCGGAGCGCGCACGATGTTGTCCCAGTTGCGCTCACGCCACTGCTCGTAGACGTTGACCTCGAACACCAGGTCGACCTGCGCCCCGCGAGGGAAGCCGGTGAAGTCGGCGGCGGTGACCACGGCCGGCCCCGTCCACTGGTCTTGCGACTCTTTGGGCATCGGGGCGGCGTGAATGGTCTTCAGCACGACCTCGCGCACCGTCGCCGGGCTCTCGATGCGCAGCTGGTTGATCATGCAGTGGTCGGGCTCCTGCACGTCGAGGCCCTGGTTGAACCAGGCCGCGTACCAGACCGCCTTCTGCTTCGTCCTGCAGTCGTAGACCTCGTCGCCGACCAGGTAGATGCCCGCCGGGTTCTCTTCGGCGAACGCGTCACTCACCTCGTTCGGCCCGCCGAAGTCGAGGCGAATCTTCGAGCTCGCGACGAAGTTGCGCCACGCGCCCGGCCAGGCCAGCGGGTAGTTTTGTCTCAAGAACGCGACGTCGTAGGCCGACGAGAACTCGAGCTTGCCCTGCATCGTCGAGATGTACTTGAGGTCGGCCGCCGGCCAGTTCTTCGAGTGCACCATGCCCGTCGAGTGACCGAGCTCGTGCAGCCACAACCCCTTCTTGGCGTAGTCGCTCGAGGCCGGGTTCGAGAAGTAGTCGAAGCATGCGCCGTTGGCGGTGACCGCGAAGAACTCGGTGCTGGGCGAGGCGTTGTTCCATTGGCCCGAGGCGTACGGGCAGGTGTTGCCCGAGAAGCCGTCCACGTGGCCGCCGTCGGGCAGGTCGAGGTCTCCGCAGGC
>JADJNS010000003.1 GCA_016714225.1 Archangiaceae bacterium | reverse complement strand
CGACGCGCACCTGCTGCTCGAACAGCTTCCCCGAGCGCAGCGCCCAGGCGTCGTGAGGCAGCGAATCGAACACGTAGTTGGCGATCACCACGTCGGGCGCGAGCGGCGGGCCCAGCGACTCGCGGCACGCGTCGAGGGTCATCGCCTCGACGACCCCTGCCCGCGCGCGCACGAACGGCCGGCCGGCGAACGCCTCGACGCTCGACCCGGCCGCATCGCTCCAGGTGAGCTGAAAGGGCACCTTGGCGGCCTCGAGCCAGCGCACCAGGTGAAACGCCAGCCGACCCGAGCCGCCGCCCAGCTCCAGCACCTCGATGGGAGCGTCAGCGGCCTTGTGCCCCGAGGCGACCAGATCGGTGCGCCAGGCGGTGACCATGCGCGCATAGGCCTCGGCCACCCGCACGCTGTTGGTGAGCCGCCACGGCACCAGGCTCCTGGCCCAGGCGTCGGTCGAGACGCGCTCGTAGAACTGGCTGCTCCAGCGCCACAGCGGCGACTGGCTCAGCGAGGTGGTGCTCACGGGTCTTTCGCCACGTCGAGCAACGCCTTGGCCTGGTCGCGCAGCGCCGGGTGCACCGAGTTGTCGCGCGAGAGCTCGCGCAGATCGGCCAACGAGAGCAGCGGCACGATCTTGGTGCCCACGTCGGGCGGCAGGTACGGGTTGAAGGCCAGCGCCCGCCGCACCGCCGGCCGCGAAGCCCAACGGGCCGAGTGCCAGATCTCGACCAGCGGCTCGGGGCGGGCCGGCCGGCGCGCCGCGATGCGCACCACCAGGGCCTCGGTCACTCGCGGGTTGATGAGCACGTTGCGCACCACTTCGGGGTTCGAAGCTACCGCCAGCCGCGCCAGCTGGTCGGGGTTTCTGGTCAGCCGGGCCTGCGTCTTCATGTGGCCCAGCGACTGGGTGAAGAGCCGGGCGTCGGCGCGCTTGGCCGCGTCGACGTTGTATTGCTGGGCCGGCTGGCGGTCGTCGACGAACAGGGTCTCGACCTCGCGCTGGTCCGACAGCGCGGCCACGCGCTTGAGCTGCGCCGCGTAGGGCATCTGCGCCGCCTCGCGCTCGAGCGCCCGGGTGAACGCCGAGAGGCTGGCGCGCGCCGGCTCGAACCCGTCGCGGGCCAGGGCGATCACCTCGTGCAGCAGCTCGGTCGCGTCCATCGGTGAGAGGCGGGCCAACAGCCGCGCCGCGGCGAGCCGGGTGACGTCTTCGCCGCCGGCCAGCGACCTCAGGTGTAGCGCGATCTCCCGCGCGTCTTCCCGCGAAGGCATGGTGCGTCTAAAAGCGCGCGGCGGTGGGCCCGTCGTCGGGAGTCACCGTCACCCGAACCCGGAAGTCTTTCAGGTCGGGCGGGTACTCGTAGAACACCACCAGAAACGAATGCTCGGCGCCGGGCTGCACTGGCGCGGCGCTCGAGGCGAGCCGGGCCGAGAGCTTCGCCACGTCATCGGCGGTCGCCACCGCGTACAGATCTTCGGGCGACGGGGTGGCGCCCACGTACCCTTCGGCGGCGCGCATCAGGTCTTCGCCGTCGAGAATCTCGGCCTTCACCTTCACCCGCCCCGCACGCGCGCCGCGGTTCTTCACCTCGCCGCGCACGTAGAAGACCGGCTTGCCGGCCCGGGTGTCGTAGAGCCCATTCGAGATGTCGAACGCCACCAGCTCGCGCGGCTTGGCGAACAGGGCCTTGAGCTTCGCCCACGAGAGCGACGCGTCGACCTTGCCCTCGTTCGCCACCACCATCAGCAGCACCACCAACATGCCCGAGAGCACCAGCGCGCTGACCGCGTTCCACACCACCGCTACCGGGCTGCGCTTGGGCCGCCGCGACGAAGACACCTGCTCCTCGTCGGGCTTGCTCACCTGGCCGACCGCCACCTTCTTGAGGGCGATCTTCGCCACCGCGACCTGCTCTGCCGGCTCGGCCGGCTGGAGCTGGTTGTCGATCGGCTCCGACTCGGGCATGTCGAACAGCGCGCCACGCGCCTCGGGAGACGCCTGCAGGCCGTCGTCGCGCTCCATCGACAGCGAGTTGGGGTCGGCGGGAATGTCTCCCAGCAGGCCCCCACCGCCAGGCATCGGTGGCACCACGGTGCGCGCGTGCGGCTGCGTCACCGCCGCCGGCGTGGGGCGCGGCCGGGGAGCCGGCGCCGCCGGCTCGGAGGGCCCGAAGTCCATCGCCGGGCCAAGGTCGAAGTCGGGCGGCGGCGCCGGTGCCGGCCGCGGCGGCGGGGCAACGGGCTTGGGCGCCGAGGTGGCCGGCGCCTGCCGGGTCGCGCCGGCCTGGGTCTTGGTCGGCACCCGCTGCGGCGGCGGTGGGGGCGCCGGCGGTGCGGCCGAGGTCTCGAGCGAGCTGAAATCGAACGGCTGCTGGTCGAAGTTGGCGGGTGCCGGAGCAGCCCGCGGCAGCGGCGGCGGAGGGGCGGCAGCACGAGGGGCCGCTTCTTCACCCAGCGAGCTGAAGTCGAAGGGCTGCGGCTCGAAGCTCGACGGCTTCGCCTGCGCCAAAGCCCGTCGGCCGCTCGACTCGGCGGCCTTGGGCGCAGGCGGCGGCTCGGCGGCGGGGGGCAGCGCACTGAAGTCGAAGGGCTGCGGCTCGAAGCTCGACCGGGGCGGCCCGGGAATCGGGGCCCGCTGCGTCACGTCAGAGTGACCCGGCTGCGGCGAAGCGGGCGGGAGCGAGCCGAAGTCGAACGGCTGTGGCTCGAAGCCCTTGGCCTTGGGCGCAGCGGCAGGCGGCGCTGCAGAGAGCGACGAGAAATCGAACGGCGAGGGCTCGTTGAGCGGCCGCTTGCCGGGAGGCGGCTGGGGCACCGGCGCCACCCGGGTGGGCGACTCGAAGGGGTCTGACCCCGGGTCGTTGCCGGCGAAGGGGTCGGAGAGCGCGGCCAGGTTTCCACTCTTCGTGGCCTGCACGCCCAGCGCGAACATCGCGGGGCGGGTCTCTTCACCCGGCTCCGGGCCGGTGGCGGGGCCGAACTTGTCGAAGGGGTCGACCGGCGCCGCCACGGGCGTCGCCGCATCACCCTCCTTTTTGACTCGGAAGGTGTGCTGGCACTTGGTGCAGCGGACCTTGACCCCCTTATCGGTGACCTTGTCGTCGGGGATCTTGAACCGCGTCTGGCACTGTTCGCACTTGACGATCATCGCGGGGGTGAAGGGCAGCAAGTATACGCCAACGCTTCGCCTTGCCCGTGTAAGACCCGGGTGGTATTCGCAGTTTTCGCACTGCGTCATCCCCATGAGCGAGCCTCAGCCCAGCCCGGCCGACAAAGAGCCGAAGGTCATCAAGCGGTACACCAACCGCAAGCTCTACGACACCGTCGAGAGCCGCTACGTCACGCTCGACGAGATCGCCGAGATGGTGAAGCAGGGCGTCGAGGTGAAGATCGTCGACAACCGCACCAAGGAAGATCTCACCTCGGTCACCCTGGCGCAGATCGTCTTCGAAGAAGAGAAGAAGAAGAGCCAGATGCCGCTCGACGTGCTGCGCGAGATCATTCGCCGGCCGGGCGACACCCTCAGCGACTTCTTCAAGTCCGAGGTGTCTCCCCGCGTGGCGTCGATTCGCGAAGAGGCCGAGTCACGCCTCGAGAAGCTGCTCGGCCGCGATGGCGAGCCCGCGGTCGAGCCGGTGAAGGAGCCCAAGAAGACGCTGCTCGAGACCGCGCAGCGGGGGTTGGAAGACTTCCAGAAGCAGATCGACGAGCGCGTCAACACCGTGGTGCAGAACGTGGTCGGCAACCTGCCCGCGATGGGCCGCGACATCGCCGCGCTCATTCAGCGCATCGACCAGCTCGAGAAGAAGCTCGAGCAGCTCGAAGACAAGAAGAAGTAGCGCCGCTTCAGGCCGTCTTACGGGCGGGCGCGCTGCCGGCCCGCTCGACGCTCTCGGCCACCGCCTGCAACAACGTGGCGCCGCGGCTCCAGGGGGCGTACTCCCAGATGGTCTTGCCGTGGCTCTGCGCTTCGTCGATGGCGACGTTGAGCGCTACCGGCGCGGCGCAGCGGTCGGGGAAGTACTCTTGCAGCTTGGCGAGAATCTCGTCGGCCAGCGCGGTCTTGCGATACAGCGTCGGCACCACCAGCGAGACCTTGAGGTCTGGCCGCGCAAACTCGCTGGCGACCCGCTCGACGGTCTGCACCATCTCGGCGCAGCCATCGAGTGACAGGTAGGTCACCCCGACGGGGATCACCACCTCGGTCGCCGCCACCAGAATGTTGGTGGTGACGAGCCCGAGCGACGGGGGCCCGTCGAACACGATGTAGTCGTAGGCGTCGGCCTCGGGGCCCTCGAGCCGCCTGGCGAGGCGCCGCCCGCGGTGGGGGTCTTGCGAGAGCACCTGGGGCAGCTCGGCGAGCTGCTTGTACGCGGGTATGACGCTCAGCCCCACCGTCGCGGTCGGCTGCGCCACCTGCTGAAGGCTCACGTCGTCGCGGGTCAGCCAGTCGAACGCGGTGGTCGTCACCGTGCGAACGTCGATGCCCAGCGACTTGGCGGCGTGGCCCTGGGTGTCGAGGTCGACCAGCAGCACCCGCTTCTCGCGCTTGGCAGCGAGCCAGGCGGCGGTGTTCACCGCCAGCGTGGTCTTGCCGGTGCCGCCCTTCTCGTTGATGAAGGCGATGCGGCGCGCTGGCCCAACTCGAAGCGTCACTTCCCGGTCCGCGTTTCGACCAGCTGGTCGACCTTCGATTCGACCGACGAGAGCATGCGCTCGAGCTCGTCGACCTTCTCCCTCAAGATCTCCAGGTCGCCGGTCGAGGGCAGGTTCATCGCCCCCAGCGCCGAGCGAATGCTCTTGTCGAGCGTGCCCTTGGCCGAGAGCGTGCGCGCCACGATGGTCTGAACGGTGGCGACGAACTTCTCGTTGCCCAGAAGCTGCTGCGCGATCTTACCGATGCGCTCTTCGCCGGTTGCGACCAGCTTCTTCATCATGGGGTTGTCTTTGAGCATGGGCGCGCGGATGGTGATCTCGCACCGCGGGCGTGTCAAGGTCGGCCGAGAAACTCGTGTCGGCGCTCGCTCATCAACGCCTGCTCATCGTCACCGGCAAAGGGGGAGTTGGAAAGACGACCCTCTCGGCCGCGCTCGCCCTCGGCTCGGCGCGGCGTGGCCTGAAGACCCTGGTCTGCGAAATCAACACCAAAGAACGGGTCACCACCCTGCTCGGCCGCCCCGAAGTCGGCGCCGAGATCGGCTCGCTGGAAGAGAACCTCTGGGCGGTGAACGTGCGCCCGGCCGAGGCGATGCGCGAGTACGCGCTGATGACCCTGAAGTTCGAGAGCATCTACAACGCGGTCTTCGGCAACCGGCTGGTGGGCTACTTCTTGCGCTTCATTCCCTCGCTGGCCGAGATCACCATGCTGGGGAAGATTCTCTACCACCTGCGCGAGAAGCGCCCCGACGGCTCGAACCGCTTCGACCGCATCATCATCGACGCCCCGGCGACCGGGCACGCCATCACCTTCCTCTCGGTGCCGCAGGTGGTGATCGACACCGTGCCGCCGGGGCCGCTGGCCAACGACGCCACGTGGATGCGCGATTTGCTGGTCGACCCCAAGGTCACCGGCACGGTGCTGGTGTCGCTGCCCGAAGAGCTCCCGGTGAACGAGACCCTCGAGCTGCACGACGCGCTCACCCAGCGGGTGAAGCTGGCCACCACCGCCGCGGTGCTCAACGGGTTCATCGCGCCGCGCTTCACCGCGGCCGATCGCGCCACGCTGCCGCCCGAGGTGGCCGACGTGGCCCGGGTGCACGAGCTTCGGGCGCAGCTGTCGGCCGACGCCGAGGCCCGGCTGTCGAAGATTCCGGCGCCGCTGGTCAAGGTGCCCCGCCTGTACACCCCGGCCTTCTCCCGCCAGGCGATCGAGGCGGTCGAGAAGGCCATCGCGCCCCTGCTCGATCGGAGCGCGCCATGAACCCCATCGCCGACGCAGTGAAGACCCACGACGTGCTCATCACCGTGGGCTCGGGCGGCGTGGGCAAGACCACCGTCGCGGCGACGCTGGCGCTGCGCGCGGCCATCGAGGGCAAAGGCTCGCTGGTCTGCACCATCGACCCGGCCAAGCGGCTCGCCAACGCGCTCGGGCTCGAGGCCCTGGGCAACGCCGAGACGCCGATTCCGGTGAGCGCGTACGAGAAGGCGGGCCTCAAGCCTGGCGCCACCATGCGCGCGATGATGCTCGACATGAAGCGCTCGTGGGACGAGCTGATCGAGCGCCGCGCTCCGGCCGACAAGCGCGACAAGATTCTGAACAACCGCTTCTACCAGGCGATGTCGTCGGCGCTGGCCGGCTCGCAGGAATACATCGCCATGGAGAAGCTCTGGGAGCTGCGCACCCAGCGCGACTACCCGCTGATCGTGCTCGACACTCCCCCCACCGCGCACGCCCTCGACTTCCTCGACGCGCCCAACCGCATTCTCGACTTTCTCGACAACGAGGCGGCCAAGTGGCTGCTCACCCCGGCGCTCGCCGCCGGCAAGGTGGGCCTCAAGCTGTTCAGCTTCGGCTCGAGCTACGTGGCCAAGACCATCTCGCGCTTCACCGGCGCCGAGACCCTGCAAGAGCTGGCCGGCTTCATGCTGGCGGTGAGCGGGCTCAACGAGGGGTTTCGCGAGCGCGCCACCGAGACCCGGGCGCTGTTGGCCGCCAAGACCACCGGGTTCGTGCTGGTGACCGGGCCGATGCCCGACCGCATGGACGAGGCGGTCTTCTTTCACACCCTGCTGCGCCAGAACCACCTCGAGGTGGCGGCGCTGGTGGTGAACCGGGTGCACCAGCCGGTGCCCGCTTCACAGTGGGCGGCAGCCGCGCGGCTGCCCGACCCGGTTCGCCGCAAGATGGAGCAGACGCTGGAAGAGTCGGAAGCCCTCGCCGCGGCCGACGCGCGGGGCATCGAGAAGCTGCGCGAGCAGTGCCCGGGTACCCCGCTGATCATCGTGCCGCGCTTCGAGGGTGACGTGCACGACCTCAAGGCGCTGTGGGAGACCTCGAAGTTCCTCTTCGGTTAGGCTTTTTTTGCGCGGAACCTGCCCGGTCGAGCCGGTGTCTGGAAGGAGCACGATGGCACGTTGCCTGGCAATTCTGGTCGTCGTGGTCGGTAGCGCCTGCGTACGCAACGTCAGGCCCGACAACCCCGACAAGCCGCCAGCGGTCGAGTTCGAGCCGATGGTCATCACCGGAGACCTCGAGCTCGACAAGCTGAACGACGAAGAGCTCTTCGCGGCGGGCACCTCGTTCTACGCCGCTGAAGACTACGCGCAGGCCGCGCGGTATTTCAGCCGCCTCGCCGACTTCTTCCCCAAGAGCCAGCACCGGCGCAACGCGCTCTACAACGCCGGCCTGGCGCTCGAAAAAGTGAAGATGTGGGAAGAGGCGTACCAACGCTTCTCCGAGCTGTCGGACCCGAAGAAGGGTACCGGCGACGCGCTCGACGCGGCGTTCCGCGTGGCCGAGACGCTGTACCATCTCGAGCGCTTCGACGACGCGGTGGGCGTGCTCGATCAGATCGCCTCACGCAGCGACCTGCGCATCGACAAGGTCCTCGAGGCGCGCACCCAGCAGGGCGTGTGCGAGCTCGAGTCGGGCAAGTCGGACCTCGCCGAGGCGACCCTGCGCCGGGTGCTCTCGATGTACCAAGACGCGCCCGACAAAGACGTCATCGACGACTACTTCCCCGCGCAGGCGCAGTTCTTCTTGGGAGAGATCTTCCGCCTTCACTACGAGTCGATCACCCTCGACGCCAACAAGACCTCTGACGAGCTGTCGCGCGACCTCGAGTACAAGGCCGAGCTGTTGCTTTCGTCGCAGGGCCACTACCTGCGCGCGATTCGCATCGGCAACGGCTACTGGGCGACCGCCGCCGGCGCGCAGATCGGCGGGCTATACGAGAACCTCTACGACCACATGGTGAATGCCGAGGCCCCCCGCGAGCTGAACGCCGACGAGGCCGAGGTCTACAAGCAGGAGCTGCGCAAGAAGATCCGCGTGCTGCTCACCAAGGCCATCACCGTCTACGAGCGCACCCTCGAAGCGGCCGAGCGCATCGGCGCCCAGAGCCCGTTCGTCGAGAAGACCCGCGAGAGCCTCAAGCGCATGAAGGACCTGCTGCTCGCCGACGCCAAGGCCGAAGAAGAAGAGAAGGTGGCCCCGCCGCCTCCTCCGCCGCCCGCCGGCAAGGGCAAGCACAAGCCGCGCTCTTGAAACTGCGCAGCGGCTACGCTCGGCCATAGGTGACCGAGGCGATCTTCACAGCCGAGCAGCTCGCCGAGATTCGGGCCTACCACCAGCCGCACTACGTCTGGGGCGCCCTGGGCGAGGTGGTGAACCTCGCCGTCGGGCTGGTGATGCTGCGCTTCGTGGTGCGCCCGCTCTACGCGCGCTGCGAGAGGGTGAAGCTGCCGTCGCGCGTGCTCACCCGCATGTGGAGCGGCGAGGGCTGGGCGGCGGCGCTGGCGTTCTCGTGCGCGTACTTCGCCATCACTACCCTGCTCTACCTGCCGCTCGACGTGTACTTCGACTACCTGCACGAGCACGCGTACGGGCTCTCGAAGCACACACCGGCGAGCTTCGCGCTCGACTACGGCAAGGGGGTGCTCATCTCGATCGCAGCGCTGGGGGCGCTCACCTTCGGGCTCTTCGGCCTGGCGCGCCGGGTGAGGCACTGGTGGGCGCTGCTGGGGGCAGCCGGCGCGGTGGTGCTGCTCTTCTCGTCGGCGCTCGACCCCTACCGCGCGCGCATCTACTTCGGGCAGCAGCCGCTGCAGCCAGGCGAGCTGCGCGAGCGCATCACCGCGCTGATGAGACAGGCGAACATCGACTTTCGCGACGTGCTGGTCGAAGACAACAGCCGCGCCACGGTGCGCCTGCAGGCATACTTCGCGGGCCGCGGGCCGACCCGCACCATCGTGCTCAACAAGTCGCTGCTCGAGAACCTGAGCACCGACGAGATTCTCGCCGCGGTGGCGCACGAGGCCGGTCACGTGAGCGAGTCGCGGTGGCCGGCGACGTTCGCCTCGGCCGCTGCGCTGTTCGCGTTTCTTTTCGCAGTCGACTGGCTGCTGCGTTGGGTGGCGCGGCGCGGGTTCTGGGGCGTGACCGAGCCGGCCGACATTCGCGCGCTTCCGCTGGTGCTGTTGGTGTTCGGGCTCTGCACCGCGGTGGCCAAGCCGGTGAGCGCGGCGTTCTCGCGGGAGCGTGAGCGCCAGGCCGACCAGTACGGGCTCACCCTGACGCAGCACCCCGACGCGTTCACCTCGATGCTGGTGAAGGCGGCGCGGGTGAACAAGATGGACCCCGAGCCGCCGTGGTGGGTGACGCTGAAGGGCCGCACCCACCCGTCGATTCGCGAGCGGCTCGACGCGGTCGCCGCGTGGAGGCCGTAAAAAAAACAACCAGCGGCGAATAGGCCCGGTTGCCTACCCGCCGCTGGCGGCCTGCCCGGTAGCTCCCCGCAACCGGTGGCCTACTGGTGCTTCGGCTATCGCGCCTTCGCCACCTGAACGGCGGCCATCGTGATCGCCTTCACCAGCCCCTTTGCTCTGCGCCCCGCGGCGGTCTCTCCGTACGGGTCGGCCTCGACGGCCTTGGTGAGATCTTTGAGGCCGGCCCGGTCGCCCGCCTTGAGGCGGAGCTCGCCGCGGTTCGCGAGCGCGACCGGGTTCTGCTGGTCGGTGTCGAGCGCCAGCGTGTACTCGGTGATGGCGTCGTCGGTGCGACCGAGCTTCTGGTACACGGTGCCGAGCGCGGCGCGCGCGGCGCTGTCTTTCGGGTTCCCCGCCACCAGGCCCTCGAAGACGACGCGCGCGTCGTCGAGGCGGCCCGCCGCGGCGAGGTCGCACCCGATCGAGGCGATCGCCTTGGCTTCTTCGAAGGTCATGCCCTCGACTTCGGCCCAGGTGATCTCTCCGCGCGAGAAGGCTTTGAGGCGGGTCTTGAGTGCGGCGTCGGTCTGCAGGGTCGCCTCCGGGCGTTTGAGAATGCGGGGGTTGGGGCTCATGGCGGCGGTCAGCGGATGTTGCCGATGGCGTGCATCGACATGTCGTGGAAGCTCTTCGAGAGGTCCGAGAGCAGCGTGTACATCTGCTTCCGCAGTTCCATCAGGTCCTGGTACCGACGGGAGAGCGCGGTGAGCTGCGCCTCGGCGGTCTTGTCACCGTTGGCGGCCTTGATGCCGAGCTTGGTCATTTCCTCGTCGAGGTTGGCGAGCGTGCCGTCGAAGTACTGCACCAGGTCGTCGATGCTGCGCGGCTCGGCGAGACCTGAGGTGAAGTCTTTGTTTACGCCGCCGACGTTGGTATCGGTGCCAGTCGGCGGGTTCGAGGGAGGCGGCAATCGCGGCGGCGAGTTGCTCGGCGGAAGCTTGTCCTGACCGGGAGGCGGCGGGGCGACGGGTACGCCCTGGCCCGGGGGCGGAGTGCCCTGCATCTGCGCTGCCGCCTTCTCTGCGACCTTCTGCGCATACGCCATCAACCCGGCGACGTTGAAAGAGCCGTTGGTGGAACCCGACAGACCGACGAGCAGCTGGTACTGGTCGGGGTGATCTTTGAAATAGGCTGCGGCTGCGACCAGCGCCGGCGGCTGGTCGCCCTTCTGCAAGATGGTGTCGAGGCGGCTCATGTCTGCCCAGTCATCGCGATCCCACTCGGTCGAGTTCTTGTAGGCAGAGAAGTAGTTGATCATCGCCTGGGCCGACTCGAGCTGCGTCTTGGTCTCGGGGTCGATGGCCGTCGCGGCGGACTGCTGAATCACCGGGGCGCAATCGTCTTCGGCGGTCATCGCCGAAGAGCTGCTCACCGGCGCCGCGTCATCGCCAGCTTGCACGCTGCTCTGCTCGGGCTCGGCGTAGCCGGCAGTCACCTGGTCGGTGTTCGGAGACTGCACGAACTCGGTGGTCACCTCGTCGCTGCCGACCGACTGCTGGCTCGCGTCGCCGCTCGTCGGGTCACTCTGAAATTGCGAGGCGACGTCTTTGCCCTGGTTCAGAATGTCCATCACCTTCGAGGCGCCTGCCTTCACGTCGGTGCGGCCGTTGGCGCCGTCGGGATGCGCGGCCTTGTCGACCTCACCCTTGATCATGGGAAACAACCCCAGCGGGTCGAAGATCTTGTTCATGTCCGACTGCTGGCCGCCGTTGTTCGAGAAGATGCCCGCGGGGTCGAGCAGCTGTCCGATGCCATCGAGAAGTCCCATCACGTCTCCAGGTTGGCGCCGGCGCGCGGCGCAGTTGAGTGAGCGGGCGAAGTGCAGCGCGGGTGCCGGCACGCGCCCCAATCGTTCTCGCCACTTCGCCAAAGCACGCCGTCCCGAAACTCGGACTCCCCGTCTCGACCTGCGGATACATTGAGCCCATGCGGGCACTCGCCCTCGACGTGGGCAGCAAGACCATCGGCCTCGCCGGCAGCGACGAGCTGGGCATCACCGCCCAGCCGATCACCACGGTGCGGCGAACCAACTTGAAGGCCGATCTCCAGGCAGTGAAAGAGGTGATCTCCGACCGCGGAATCACCCACCTGATCGTCGGTTTGCCGCTCAACATGAACGGCACCGAAGGGCCCAGCGCAGTCGAGGCCCGCAAGGTCGGCGAGGCGCTCACCACCGACGCCCTCACCGTCATCTACTGGGACGAGCGCCTCACCACCACCGCCGCCCAGCGCTCGCTGCTCGAGACCAACACCTCGCGCAAGAAGCGCAAAGAAGTGATCGACCAGGTCGCGGCGGTGTTGATACTCCAAGGCTGGTTGGACTCACGCCCGCAGGAGCCGCTCGAGTGAAGAAGGTCATCCTCGCCGTCCTGGTTCTCGTCGTCCTCGCCGGAGCAGGCGCCGCCGGCTGGTGGTTCATGAACGAGCAGCGCATCACCGCCTTCGGCGCCGCGGCGTTCGGAGCCGGCACGCGCACCGTCGAAATTCCCCCCCGCTCGAACCCCAAGGTCACCGCGAAGCTGCTCGCTGAGGGCAAGGTCGTCGCCGACCCAGACCTGATGTACCAGTGGCTCAAGCGCGAACAGCTCGGGCCCAAGCTGCGCGCCGGCGAGTACGAGTTCGTCGGGTCGCTCACGCCTCAGCAGGTCGCCGACAAGCTCATCTCGGGCCAGGTGAAGCTGTACCACTTCACCGTGCCCGAGGGCCTGCGGGTCGACGAGATTCTCCCCATTCTCGCGAGCTCCGAGCTCAAGCTCGACCTCGGCAAGCTCAAGGCGCTCGCCGCCGACCCCAGGTTCGTGCGCAAGACGGGCGTCCCCGCCGACGGGCTCGAGGGCTTTCTCTTCCCCGACACGTATTCGTTCACCAGGGGCGCCACCGAAGAGTCGGTGCTGACCAAGATGGTCAGCCGCACCATCGAGGAGTTCAAGAAGTCGCCGCGCAGGCCGGGCGTGAAGTTCGACCTGCTGCAGGCCATCACCATGGCGTCGATCGTCGAGAAAGAGACCGGCGCCAGCGAGCTCGATCAGCGACCGCACATCTCGTGCGTCTTCCACAACCGCCTGGCCAAAGACTGGCGCCTCGACACCGACCCCACCGTCATCTACGCGATGATGCTCTTGCGCGGCACGTACTCGAAGAACATCACCCGCAAGGACCTCGAGACCGACCACCCGTACAACACGTACCGGAACAAGGGGCTACCACCCGGCCCCATCGCCAACCCCGGCGTCGCCGCGATTCACGCCGCGCTCAACCCCATCACCTGCCCCGACTTCTTCTTCGTCTCGAAGAACGACGGCACCAGCGTGTTCTGCCCCGACATGAAGTGCCACGAGGCGAACGTCGACAAGTACCAGCGCAAGGGCGGCGGTCAGAAGTGAAGCACGCAGTCGCCTTGCGTCTCGCCGTTGCGCTCGAGCTTCACCGCCACGCCTGAGTAGAACGCTGCGGCAAGGTCGCGGTAGCCGGGGTCGGTGGAGATCAACGCCACCCCGGCACAGGCCCGGGCCTGCCGAGCGACCTGCATCACCGCCTCGGGCTGGGTGGTCACCGGGCTGATGGGCTTGAGCGAGTCGTGCCACTTGCCCTCGCGCTCGAACGTGTAGACGCCCAGCGCGAGCGTCATCGCCGCCAGCACCGCCACCGCCCGCTCGCGCAGCACCGGCCCGGCCCAGACGATGACCGCCAGCATCGAGACGACGGTGAAGCGCGCCAGCGGCTCGAAGTCGCCCACCACCGTGCTGCGAACGGTGAACACCACCATCGGCACCGCGGCCACCGCGATGAGCCATGGGTGCTTCGCGCGCGCCACGCCGGCGATCGCCACCGGAGGGCTCAGGGTGAAGAACGCCACCAGCGGCCAGAAGAAGAGGTTCAACGCCCGGTGCCGGGCCACGCCCCAGAACGCCTCGTTGTCGGCGAACCAGGTGCGGTGAAACGCGTTGATGAAGTGCGCGGGGTACTGCGGGTCGCCGTGAAGGCGGTAGTTGCCGAACATCCACACCAGGGGGAACGAGAGCGCGACGGCTCCGAAGAGCGCGGCGCTCACGAAGCGGCGGCGCGCCAGCAAGGCGACTCCGAAGACGGGAATCAACATCCACACGTCGTAGCGGGTGGCGCACGCGAGGGTGAGCGCGAGGGCCGAGAGCAGCCAGCGCTCGCTCGCGAACCACGCCAGACACGCAGTGAACAGGAGCAGGGAGAGCGCCTCGCTCGCCGCCGTGGTGCTGAACTGAATGTGCATGCCCCAGAACGCGAGAATCAGGCACGAGACCCTCGCCGCGCGCGCGTCGTAGAGGCGGCGGCAGAGAAGCCAGAGGGGCACGGTGGTGGCGACGCCAGCGATGAGGCTGACCACCCGCCCGGCGTGCTCGCGGTTGCTCGACAGCATCGAGGCCAGCCCGACCAGGTAGAGGTGCAGCGGCCCGAACTGCCAGGCGCCGTCGCCGAACGCCGAGATCCAATGCGGGTGGGCGGCCCATTGTTCTCCGAGCTCGACCCGAGAGATGGCGTCGCCGTAGACGTTCTGGGTGAAGAAGAACGCCACGAGCCGGACACCGAGGACGACGGCGGTCAGCCCTGCGAGCTCGCCCCCCCTCACCCCGCCCTTCTCCCGCGAGGGGAGAGGGGGCTGCTCTTCGTCGCTCACTGCACTTCACTCTCGAGCACGGCCTTGAGCGAGCGCAGCGCGGCGCGCACCTGCTCCGAGCGCTCGGCCGGAGACGGAGTGCCGGCGGGGTTCTCGGGGCTGGGCACGCCCGGCGTCTCGGCGTGCTCCTGGCGGCGCGTCACCGAGTACGGCACCGCCTCTCGCGCGAACCGCGCGTGCGCCAGCTCGACGATGCCGCGGTACACCTCGAGCGCGTCGAGGAAGCTGGCGTCGCCCGCCTCGGTGAGCAGCCGGGTCGCCTGCCCCAGCGCCTCGTCGACCTCGGCGTCGTGCCCGAGCACCGCCTCGGCGGCGGCGAGCGCCGCCATCGCCAGGCCTCCGTAGCGGCGGTCGTCGGCCTCGGCCAGCAGCGGCAGCGCGGCCTGCAGCCGTTCGGCGGCCTGCTGCGCCTGGCCCTGCTCCTGGTGCCACGAGCCCATCGAGAACAGGGTGACACCCTCGAAGCGGCGCGCGCCCACCTCGCGCAAGATGGCCAGCGCGCTCTGGTAGTGGTTCCCCGCGGCGCCGAACTTGCCCAGGTCGCGGTTCAGGTCACCCAGGTTGATGTGGGCGATGCCCTCGCTGCGGCGGTTGCCCAGCTCGCGATGAATCGCCAGGGCCTGCTCGTACTGCTGACGCGACTGGCTGAGCAGCCCCTGAGCCTGCTGCAGCACGCCCAGGTTGGCGAGGGTGATGCCCTCGTAGCGGCGGTCGCCCATGGCGCGGTGAATCTCGAGCGCGCGCTGGTACGCGGCGGTGGCGTCGTTCTCGAGCGAGAGCTCGTGCAACAGCACCGCCAGGCTCGACAGGGTGCGCCCCTCGGTGCGGCGGTCTTTGACCTGGCGCAGCAACATCAGCGCCCGCTCGAAGTGCAGCTGGGCCTCGCGCCGCTGCCCGCGCAGGCGCTCGACCAGGCCGGTGTAGAACTCGGCGCGCCCCTCGAGCGCGACGTCGCCCAGCTGTTGGGCCAGGTCGAGCATCTCGGCGTAGTCCTCGGCGGCCTCGACCGTCTTGCCGCGCGACTGCCTGGCCCGGCCGCGCAGCTCGAGCGCCGAAGCGCGGGGACCTAAGTCGGGGCCCAGCCGTTCGATGGCCGCGTCGAGCATCGCCAGGTGGTGGCCGAACGGGCCGCGCAGGGTGAGCAGCGGGTCGAGCGCGGCCATCGCCAGCAGCGGGCGGGGGCCGGTCTCGTCGCTGTCGATGCTGCGCTGGAACACCGCGTAGAGGTTGTCGCGCTCGAGCTCGAGCCAGTCGAGCTGCTCGACGTTGCCGTCGGCGGTGGCGGCGAGCTGCGAGCCGAGCTCGAGAAAGTAGCGGGCGTGGCGCTCGTGGGCGGCCTTCTCGATGGGGGTGCCCTGCAGCCGCTCGAAGGCGTACTCGCGAATCGACTCGTACAACCCGTAGCGCGGCTCGAGCTCGTCGCCGCGCGGGTAGTACGAGCGAATCAGCGACTTCGAGCGCAGGGTGAGCAGCACCTCCATGATCGCGGGGGGCTCTTCGAAGTGAGCGAGGCTGACCACCGCCTCGGCGGCCTCGATGGTGAACCCGCCGCGAAACACCGCGCACTGGGCCAGCACCGTCGCTTCTTGCGAGGTGAGGCTGTGCCACGACCAGTCGATCGCTCCGCGCAGGGTGGCCTGCCGGTCGTGGGCGCCCGACGAGAGCAGGTCGAAGCGGCGCGGCATGCGCTGCACCAGCTGCGAGGGGTTCAAGGTGCCCATGCGCGAGGCGGCCAGCTCGATGGCGAGCGGCATGCCGTCGAGCTGGCGCACCAGCTCGGCCACGGCCGACTCTTCGTCTTGGGTGAGCTCCCAGCCGGGGCGCGCGATGCGGGCGCGATCGACGAACAGCATCACCGACTCGGACTTCTTCACCTCTTGCAGCGCCTCGGGCACCCGCGGCGGAGGCACCTCGAAGACCGTCTCGCCCGCGACCTTCAGCAGCTCGCGCGAGGTCACCACGAAGCGCACGTCGGGTGCCGCGGCGAGCCAGGCGCCCACGGTGGCCTCGGCGAAGCGCGCCACCTGCTCGAAGTTGTCGAGCACCAGCAGCACGTCGCCGCGTGAGGCGATGACGTGGCTGAGCTGCAGCACCACGTTGCCGGGGCTCAAGGGCACCGAGAGAGCGCGCGCCACCGCGGCGCACACCGAGTCGATGTCTCGGGCGTCGGTGAGATCGACGAACCACACCCCGCCCTTGCGGCTGGCTTCGCTGGCGCGGAAGTGGCTGACCAGCTGGCCGGCGAACTGGGTGGCGAGCCGGGTCTTGCCGGTGCCGGCGGCGCCGAGCAGGGTCAAGAGGCGAAACCCCTGACGAAACAGCTGCTGCAGGTCGGCGAGCTCGGCCACCCGCCCCACGAAGGTGCTGGGCACCGGCACCAGGTTGGTGGGCCGGTCGGCCAGCTCTCCGAGCACCTTGCGCACCCGCTTGAGCACCTTGCTGTTGCGGCCCGACACGGTGACCTCGGGCTCGGGGCGCACCGGGCGCTCGCGCACGTGCAGCGAGTTGCCCGAGTTGGTCGAGCGGGGGCTCTCGAGCACGGTGGCCTCGGTGCCGGCGTCGGTCTCGTTTTCACCGCTCTCGTCGGGGAGCCCCGGCACGTCGTCGAGGTCGCGGTAGAACTGCACCACTGCGGGCGCGGGCATGCCGGCCATCGCGTCTTCGAGCGCCTCGCGCATCGCGTCGGCGGTGGGGAACCGGTCTTTGGGGTCTTTCTGCAGCGCGCGCAGCACCAGCTTGTCGACCGCGCGGGGCACGATGGGGTCGAAGCGCGACGGCGCCACCACGTCGCAGGCCCGCACCGCCTTGAGCGTCTGCGCGTCGGTCTTGCCGCGAAACAGGGGCTGCCCGGCGAGCATCTCCCAGAGCACGATGCCGAGCGCGAACACGTCGGTGCGCCCGTCGACCTTCTTGGCGGTCGCCTGCTCGGGCGCCATGTAGGGGAACTTGCCCTTCAAGATGCCGCTGGCGGTGTGCACCGACTTGTTCGCCGCGCGGGCCACGCCGAAGTCGATCAGCTTCACCGCGCCGGCCTGGCTCACCACGATGTTGTGGGGAGACACGTCGCGGTGCACCACCTTGAGCGACTTGCCCGAGGCATCTTTGAGCTCGTGCGCGTAGGCCAGGGCGAGGGCGATTTCGCGCGCGATGAACAGCGCCACCGGCACGGGAATCGAGCCGCCCTGCTCGCGCATGCGCTTGAGCAGCTGACGCAGGTCTTTGCCCTGCACCAGCTCCATCGCCACGTACCAGGTATCGCCGACCTCACCGAGCTCGTGAATGCGGGCGATGTTGGGGTGGCTCAAGCGCGCCGCGATGCGGGTCTCGTCGAGAAACAGGCGTAAGAAGCGGGGGTTCTCGGTCAGGTGGGGGAGAATTCGCTTCACCACGACCTGCCCGAGGTCGGCAGATCGGGCCAGAAAGACCTCGCCCATGCCGCCTGCTCCCAGGCGTCGCACGAGCTCGAACTTTCCGAAGCGCTCCAAGCGCCCGAGACGCTAAGCGATTTTAGGGCACAACCGGGGCCCGAAACGGGCGAAAATCAAGGGCTGGCCTCGCATGTCTGATCCCATTCGCCGCAGCCCCGCTTCCCCGCTCAACGCCGCCGCGGCGTCGCCCGAGACCGCGCCCAAAGCGGCCAAACCGTCGTCGCCCCGAGCGAACCCGAAGGGCGGCGCGAAAGAGGCGGTCGCCGGCCACGGCAAGCAGAGCTCTTTTCAAGCGCGCCGCGCGGAAGAGCTGGGCGAGGCCGCCGAGAACAAGCGGGCGCTGGGAATCGGCGACGAATCGTACGAGCAGATACCGGTCGGGGCCGACCCCCTGGGCCTCGAGAGCCCCGAGTCCGACTCGGTGCGCGAGGCGATGTACCAGCGCCTCGAGTCGCCGCGGTACCTCGACGTCGACGAGCTGACGCCGGCCAAGGTTCCCGATCTGGGGCCCCTGGGGCGAGAGCTCGCGGCGCTGCTGTCTCCGGCCCATGCGCAGGCGGTGCTGGTGGTGTCGCAGAACGACCCGGTCTCGGCGGCGCGGCTCGAGCGCCTGCTCGACTCGACCGCGGGGCTGCCGCACCCGACCCGCTCGGCGCTGCTCGAGGTGCTGGCCAGCGAAGGGCCGCGCAGCGACGCCGCGCGCGCGCTCGACGAGCTGACCCGCTCGAACGCGTTCAAGCGGCTGACCAACTCGCAGAAGGTGCAGCTGTCAGAGGTGATGACCGGCAGCAGCGCCGAGGGCCTGGTGCACCTGGGCGCCATCGTCGAGGCCTCGGGCGAGCGGCTGCTCGAGCAGGACAGCCAGGGCCACACCCTGCTCTCGAACCTGCATCAGATCGCCACCCAGCCGCTGAACGCCGGGCTGTACCGGCACACCTCGACGGCAGACCTGCTGGGGGCAGTGCTGCGCGACGTGGTGAACCCCGCGCGCATCGATGCGGGAGCCAGCGCCGAGACGACGGTGGGCTCGCTGCACTGGGAGCTGCTGACCGACGACCGCGCCGAGTACGCCCGGCTGCTGGCAGGCCTGACCGGCCCCGACAGCAAGGCGACCATGGCGGGCGGCGGAGTGCTGCGCGCGAACCCGGAAGCCGGGCTCGACGAGGCCCGCTACGGCCGGTCGATCTCCAGCGCGCTCTTTCAGGCTTCGACGATCGAGTTCGCCGCCGCGGGCGACGAATTCTATTCGCTCAGCCCCGCTCAGCAGGCGCTGCTCGCCGGTGAGCTGTTCGGAGTGAAGTACTCGGCCGAGCGCGTCAGCGGCGGCCGGCTGCCCGACTCGCTGCGCGGCTTCGATGCGCGGCAGACCATCAATCGCCCGGTGCTGGTCGAGCTGGCGCACGACGAGGCCCGCCACACCGTCACGCTCGAGCGGGTGGGCGAGGGCCGGGTGTTCTTCCGCGACGGGTACGGTGAGCTGCGCTCGCTGCCCGACGCGTCGTTCGCGCGGGCCGCGGTCGAGCTCAAGCGCCCGCTCGCCATCGCCGCGAGCTGAAACCCGAAGCGGAAGAGTCTCGACGCTTCGCGTGTTGAAGCTCGACGCGCTCGAAGAGCCGAGCGGTGAAACGGCGGCGACGGTTACAGTTCAAAAGTCTGCAAGCGCTGCCGCTCTGCTACGATCTCTGAAACGCCGGTGTGGGTCGACCCCCCACCAGACCTTTCCCCACGAGGAACCATGGCCAACAGCTGGACTGACAAGATTGCCGCCCTCCAGGACAAGAAAGAGTACGCCGAGCTGAACTGGGAGGGCAGCTTCGACGAGTACCTCGAGCTGGTTCGCAACAACCCGCGCGTGACGCGCACCGCCTACCAGCGGCTCTACGACATGATCTTGAGCCACGGGAAGACCGAGTACATCGACAACAAGAAGAAGCTGGTGCGGTACCACTTCTTCAGCGACGAGAAGAACGGAGGCCGCGACGCGGTGTTCGGCCTCGACGTGCCGCTGATGAAGCTGGTCAACGTCTTCAAGTCGGCGTCGCTGGGCTACGGCACCGAGAAGCGCGTCATTCTGCTGCACGGCCCGGTCGGTTCGTCGAAGTCGACGATCGTGCGCTCGCTCAAGCGCGGCCTCGAGCAGTACGCCTCGAGCCCCGAAGGCGCCTGCTACACCTATACGTGGACGCCCGATGGCGACGTGCTGAAAGAGAAGTTCCGTTCGCCGATGAACGAAGAGCCGCTCAAGCTGATACCCAAAGAGTGGCGCTCGCGCATCTTCGCGGAGATCGCGCCGCCGGAGAAAGGCTTCAACATTCCCGAGTTCGGTGAGCTGAACCCGGCGTGCCGCTTCATCTTCAAGCAGCTGATGCACAAGTACGACGGCGACTTCTCGAAGGTGATGAAGCACGTGCGCGTGCAGCGGCTCATCTTCTCCGAGAAAGACCGCATCGGCATCGGCACGTTCCAGCCGAAGGACGAGAAGAACCAGGACTCGACCGAGCTCACCGGCGACATCAACTACCGGAAGATCGCCGAGTACGGCTCGGACTCTGACCCGCGCGCCTTCAACTTCGACGGCGAGTTCAACATCGCGAACCGCGGCATCATCGAGTTCGTCGAGATGCTGAAGCTCGACGTGGCGTTTCTCTACGACCTGCTCGGCGCGAGCCAGGAGCACAAGATCAAGCCGAAGAAGTTCCCCCAGACGGACATCGACGAAGTGATCCTCGGCCACACCAACGAGCCCGAATTCAAGAAGCTCGAGAACAACGAGTTCATGGAAGCCTTGCGAGACCGTACGGTGAAGATCGACATCCCGTACATCACCAAGCTCACCGAGGAGCAGAAGATCTACGAGAAGGAGTTCAACGAGAAGCGCATTCGGGGCAAGCACATCGCGCCGCACACGCTCGAGATGGCCGCGATGTGGGCGGTGCTGACGCGACTCGAAGAGCCGAAGAAGCACAACCTCTCGGTGCTGCAGAAGCTGAAGCTCTACAACGGCAAGACGCTGCCCAACTTCACCGAAGACAACATCAAGGAGCTTCGGAAAGAGGCGAGCCGCGAAGGGCTCGAGGGCATCTCGCCCCGCTACGTGCAAGACAAGATCAGCAACGCGCTGGTGAGCGACAAGAGCGAGATGTCGATCAACCCGTTCATGGTGCTCAACGAGCTCGAGGCGGGCCTGAAGACCCACTCGCTGGTGCCGAACGAAGACGGGCGCAAGCGGTTCAAAGAGCTGCTCAACGTGGTGAAGCAGGAATACGAAGACATCGTGAAGAACGAGGTGCAGCGGGCGATCAGCGCGGACGAAGACGCGATCGGCAAGCTGTGCGGCAACTACATCGACAACGTGAAGGCGTACACGCAGAAAGAGAAGATCAAGAACAAGTACACCGGGCTGTACGAAGAGCCTGATGAACGCTTGATGCGGTCGATCGAAGAGAAGATCGACATCCCCGACTCGCGCAAAGACGACTTCCGCCGCGAGATCATGAACTACATCGGCGCGCTGGCGATCGACGGCAAGACCTTCAACTACCGCACCAACGAGCGGCTGCAGAAGGCGCTCGAGCTGAAGCTGTTCGAAGATCAGAAAGACAGCATCAAGCTCAAGACGCTGGTGTCGAGCGTGGTCGACAAAGAGACGCAAGAGAAGATCGACGTGGTGCGCAGCCGGCTGATCAAGAACTTCGGCTACGACGAAGAGAGCGCCACCGACGTGCTCAACTTCGTGGCGAGCATCTTTGCCCGCGGCGATGCCAAAGAGTGAGACCGCTGTCCTCCCCTAGGAGCTGACCATGGCCCTCCGCATCGACCAGGATCACTCGCGCTTCAAGGCGATCGTCCGCGGGAAGATCAAACAGAACCTGCGCAAGTACGTGCAGCAGGGCGAGATGATCGGCAAGAAGGGGAAGGACACCATCTCGATACCGGTGCCCTTCATCGACGTGCCCCACTTCAAGTACGGGCACAAAGAGCAGGGCGGCGTCGGCCAGGGCGAAGGCGATGTCGGGCAGCAGCTGGCGCCCGGCAACGTCGAGCCCGGCGACGGCCAGGGCAAGGCGGGCCAGGGCGAAGGCGAGCACTCGCTCGAGGTCGACGTCTCGCTCGACGAGCTGGCGCAGATCTTGGGTGAAGAGCTGCAGCTGCCGAACATTCAAGACCGCGGCAGCGAGAAGATCGTCACCACCAAGATCAAGTACACCGGCATTCACACCATCGGGCCCGAGTCGCTGCGCCACTTCAAGCGCACCTACAAGCAGGCGCTGCGGCGGCAGATCTCGATGGGCACGTACGACCCGAACAACCCGGTGATCGTGCCGCTGCGCGAAGACCGCCGCTACCGCACCTACCGGCTCGAGAACCTGCCCGAGACCAACGCGGTCATCATCTACATGATGGACGTGTCGGGCTCGATGGGCGACGAGCAGAAGGAGATCGTGCGCATCGAGAGCTTCTGGCTCGATACGTGGCTGCGGCACCAGTACAAGGGCCTCGAGTCCCGCTACATCATTCACGACGCGGTGGCGCGCGAGGTCGATCGCGACACGTTCTTCCACACGCGCGAGTCGGGCGGCACGATGATCTCGAGCGCGTACAAGCTGTGTCGAGACATCATCAAAGCCGACTACCCGGCCGCCTCGTGGAACATCTACCCGTTCCACTTCTCGGACGGCGACAACTGGTCGGCCGACGACACGCGGCTGTGCATCGACCTGCTGAAGACCGACATTCTGCCGCAGGTGAACCAGTTCGCGTACGGGCAGGTCGAGTCGCCGTACGGCTCGGGGCAGTTCATCAAAGATCTGCGCGAGCACGTGGGCGAGAGCACCAACGTGGCGCTCAGCGAGATCGCCGACAAGGACGCCATCTACAGCTCGATCAAAGACTTTCTGGGGAAGGGGCGCTGAATGCCGCGCTCACTGACGCCGCGCCTCGAAGACCTGCGCAAAGAGATCGAAGGGCACGCGCGCGAGTTCGGGCTCGATTTCTTCGAGACGGTCTTCGAGATTCTCTCGTACGACGAGCTGAACATGGTGGCCGCGTACGGCGGCTTCCCCACCCGGTACCCGCACTGGCGCTGGGGTATGGACTACGAGCAGCTCAGCAAGGGCTACGAGTACGGCCTGTCGAAGATCTACGAGCTGGTGATCAACAACGACCCCTGCTTCGCCTACCTGCTCGAGGCCAACGCCGAGGTCGATCAGAAGCTGGTGATGGCGCACGTCTACGGCCACTGCGACTTCTTCAAGAACAACTTCTCGTTTCGCCACACCAACCGGCGAATGATCGACGAGATGGCGAACCACGCCACCCGGGTGAGCCGGTGGATCGACAAGCTCGGCGTCGAGCGGGTGGAAGACTTCGTCGATCGCTGCCTGTCGCTCGAGAACCTCATCGACCAGCACGCGCCGCACATCGCCGCAACCCCGACCCCAAGCTGGCTGAAGAGCAGGCCAAGCTGAACGAGCGGGTCGAGGGCATCAAGGTCGACCGCGAGTACATGCGCGGCTACATGAACCCGCGCGAGTTCGTCGATTCGCAGCGCAAGAAGGTCGAAGACGAGCGCGCCAAGGCGAAGCGCTTTCCCGAGCGGCCGCAGCGCGACGTGCTGCAGTTCCTGCTCGACAACGCTCCGCTCGAAGAGTGGGAGCGCGACGTGCTCGCCATCATTCGCGACGAGGCCTACTACTTCGCGCCGCAGGGCCAGACCAAGATCATGAACGAGGGCTGGGCGTCATTCTGGCACTCGACGATCATGACCACGCGGGCCCTGAAGGACCACGAGATCATCGACTACGCCGATCACCACTCGGGCACCATGGGCACGCAGCCCGGCGCCTTGAACCCCTACAAGCTCGGCATCGAGCTGTTCCGCGACATCGAAGACCGGTGGAACAAGGGCCGCTTCGGCAAGGAGTGGGACGAGTGCGACGACCTGCGGGTGCGCCGCTCGTGGGACAAGAAGCTCGGCTTGGGTCGGCAGAAGATCTTCGAGGTGCGCAAGCACTACAACGACATCACCTTCATCGACGAGTTTCTGACCGCCGAGTTCGCCATCGAGCAGAAGATGTTCGTCTACGGTTTCAACGAGAAGCGCAACTCGTGGGAGATCATGGACCGCGAGTTTCGCAAGGTGAAGAGCAAGCTGCTGCAGAAGCTCACCAACTTCGGGCAGCCGGTGATCGAGGTGGTCGACGCCAACGACGAGAACCGCGGCGAGCTTCGCCTGGCCCACAAGCACGACGGGCTCGACCTGAAGGGCGACTACGCCCGCGAGACGCTGCGCAACGTGCAGTCGCTGTGGCGACGCCCGGTGAACCTGGTCACCAAGGTCGAAGGCAAGGGCGTGATGCTCCGTTACGACGGGCAGACGCACACCGACAAGAAGGTCGAGCTGTAAGGGGCGACTGCTGGGTCGACGCTGATTTCTCACTGGTCGGCGTGAGTGCCTTCCCCTGCCGAGGGCGATAGCGCCAGCCCGCGACCAGAGTGAGTCGCCGGGTTCGGCGCGACGATTTCACCTCGGGATTCCCGCGATCGATGCAGCGAAATGCCCCGGGCAGGCTCTGTCAGGCATGAGGCTCGCCCGCTACCGACCCCGCCTGCCGCTCGAGGGGCAGGCCGGCCACCCCGTCGAAGTCGTTCGCTTCAACCCGGCAGAGACTGACGCGCCGGGGCTGAAGGCCAGAGCCCCAGGCGACGCTCACCGTGCGCAGCAGCAGCTCGACCCCGCCCTGCCCTCACCGGCGGTGGTGCCGCAGCGAGAGGTGTGGAGTGCTCCGGCGATCACGCTGGGGGCCGCGGTGCATGCGTTTCAGAAGGCGCTGGGTCGCTTCACCAGCGTGGGCCTGCCCGAGGGCGACCCCGACTTCTCGCGGTTCTGGTCGCGCACCCATCAAGACTACGCCGCCCCGATTGCAGCGCTGGGCCAGGCGCTCGAGGAGATGGCGTCGTCGACTGCGCAGTCGGAGACCCGCGGGGAGCTCGAGACCGCAGCGCGGCGGCTGACCGACACGAGCGCCGCCGGTGGCCAGGGTGACGACAGCTACTGGCATGACCGGGTGATCGAGCTACTCAAGGAGACGCGAGGAGCGTTGGCGGGTCTGGCGCGACAGGCCCAGGCCTCGGGCGGCACCGTCGAGGCGCACGCAGTGCTGCGCGCGCTGGCCGGCATGGGGGCCGCGCTGCCCTCGTGTGGTCGAGGCGATTCGGAGTACTGGCTCAAGGCCACCGACGACGCGAGCGGGCTCGGGCGCGGCATCGGCGAGGCGGTCGAGGTGCTGGTGCTCGAGCTGGAGCCGGGGCAGCGCGCCCGCGCGCTCGAGCTCGCACGCGCCCTGACCTCGGTGCGCGGCGAGGTTGCCGATTGGGAGCAGGATCAGCCTGCCGAGGCCGAGCGGGTGCGGAAAGAGGTGGTGTCGCTCAGCAGCGCTCTCGCCGGGCGCTGGCGGGCCGGGCTGGGGGGGCGCGCGCGGGCCCCCGCGGCCCGCCCCCCCCGCCCCGGCCCGCGCGGGCGCGCTCGTCGGCCCCCCCCCCCCCCCGGAGCCCCGCCCGGCTCGCGGGGGCAATCGTAGCCCGTGCCGCCAGTTCCGCGCGCCGAGGTCACTTCGAGCGACAGCCCCTCACCGCCGGTGACCGCCGGTGGGTAGATCTTCCCCCTACCCGCACCGCGCGGTGCCGGCGAGGCCCTGCTCGCGGGCCGTCGCGGCGGCGGCGTCACGCACCGCGGCGTGCACCTTCGCATCGAGCGGAGACGGCACCACCTCGCCCTTCTCTGCGCACGCGGCGATGGCCCGCGCGGCCGCGATGCGCATCTGCGGGCTGATCGCGCGGCTGCGCACGTCGAGCGCCGCGCGAAACAGCCCGGGGAAGGCGAGAGCGTTGTTGATCGAGCGACCATCGGAGGCGAAGGCGGCCCCCGCCTCGAGCGCGACCGCGGGCTCGATCTCGGGCGTCGGGTTGGAGAGCGCGAAGATCACCTGACCACGGCGAACCATCGCCGGGGCGATGAGCCCGGGCACGCCGGTGGTCGAGATGACGATGTCGGCTTCACGCATCACCGTGGCCAGGTCTGCGGGCCGGGCACCGAGCCCGGCGAGCCAGCCCATGGCCTCGGGCGAGCGGTCGTGGACGATCACCTCACCCACTCCGAGGCTCAGCGCGAGCCGGGCGATCGCACTGCCGGCCGCGCCGAGGCCGATCTGCCCCACCCGCGCCCGCGACAGGGCGACGCCGGTGATGGCGCACGCGTTCATCACGGCCGCCAGCGCGACCGTCGCCGTGCCGTGTTGGTCGTCGTGCATCACCGGCTTGTCGAGCCGGCGCAGCAGCTCGTCCTCGATGCGGTAGCAGTCGGGAATGCGAATGTCCTCGAGGTGAATGCCGCCGAACGAGGGCGCGACCCGCACCACCGTCTCGATGAACGCGTCGACGTCGGTGGTGTCGATCAGAATCGGAGTGGCGCTGATCTTGGCGCAGACGTCATAGAGCACCGCCTTGCCCTCCATCACCGGAAGAGAGGCGAGCGGCCCGACCGCTCCCAGGCCGAGCACGCGGGTGCCGTTGGTGAAGATGCCGACCGAGTTGCCCAGCGTCGTCAGCTCGAACGCGCGCGACGGGTCACGCTGGAGCTCCTTCGCCACGCGCGCGACGCCGGGTGTGTAGACGAAGCGCAGGTCGCTCAGTTTGTTGAGCGCTACCCGACTGGTCGAGTGCAGCTTGCCACCCTGGTGCAGGGCGAACACCCGATCGGTCACCCCGAGCACCTCGATGCCGTCGAGCGCGTGAACGCGGGCGACCACGCGCCGGGCGTGCTCCTCGCTCTCGGTCTCGACCGTCACCTCGCGCACCGTGTCGTCGTCACCGCTGCGAATCGTCACGATGTCGCCGACGAGCGCCCCTTCGTCGGCGAGCGCGTTGGCGAGCCGCGCGAACTGGCCGGGCAGGTGTTTGAGGCGAACCCGGAAGACCGTGTCGATGCTGGTCGTGCGCATGGACGAGGTCTACACCCTTTGGAGCCGGCGGCTGGTCTCGCCTTCCGAGGCGATTTTCTCGGCGGCAGTTGACGAAACCAGCGGCGGGTGCCGCGAGGGCCCGACCCGAGTCACGACCGTGCGCACTGCCACAGGCCGCCGGGGCGCGATCAGCGCCCGCGCGCGCAGGCGTGACGCAGCTGAACGGTCGGGCTGACCACCGACGTGCCCGTGATGCACGCGGTGCCGCGCACGCCGGCGCACAGGCGCGCGCCGTTCTGCAGCAGCTCGTAGCCGTCCCACGCGTCTTCGCTGGCGGGCCATTGCCAGCGCAGCTGCTCATCGGCCAGCGGCTGTGACGTGGCAGTGGGTGATGCGGGCCACGGCGTGAGCGTGAACGTGGCGGCCGGGCTCGAGCGGCGCCCGTGCTGCTGCCTGGCCCAGACCGCCCAGGTGTGAGGCCCGGGCTTCAGCGCACCGACGTCGCAGCAGCGCTTCGCCGCCACCGTGCTGCAGTGCAGCGCGCCGTCGACCACCACGTCGTAGCCGTCGGCGCCCTCGCTGCGACTCCAGCACAGCTGCGCGTCCGGGCACGCTTCGTTGCCGGGTCCAGGAGTCATCAGGAAGAACGCCTCAGGCGCCGGGGCATCGAGCTCACCGGGGGTCACCTCGAGCGCGTCGAGCTCGACCGTGCCCTGGTTCTGCACGCCCACCGTCAGCTCGACGACGTGCGGCCCGGCGGTGAGCTCGCGCGCGAAGCGCTGAACCGCGACAGCGTCGCGCGTGGGCTGCGCTGAAAACGTGAGCGTCTCGGGCGCCCCCGAGTCGAAGCTCACGGTGCGGCTCGCCTCGCTGCGCCCGCGGTAGTGGAACGCCAGCACGTGCGGGCCGCCTTCGTGAACCTCGAGCGCGAAGCGCACGCGCTCGCCGGCCAGGGCCCGGCTGACGAGCAGCCCGCCGCCGCTCACTCCCGAGGCCGGCTGGTACTTCATCGCCCAATGGCGAGCGTCTTCTGCCTCGTGCACCGCCGCCTCGGCGATCGTGGCCGGCAGCCCGCCGCGCAATTGCGCGAGCGCGCTGACCGCGAACAGCGCGCTGGTCTGCTGCGCCATCGTGCCGTCGGAGACCGGCCCGCCCCGCCAGTCGACCGCGGCGAAGCCGGTGGCCGGGTCTCGCGCGAGCGACCAGACCGCCTCGGCAGACGCGCTCAACACGGCGTCGTACGCGTCACGCGGGTCGAGCTGCTGCAGCAGGGCGAGGTACCGGTAGCCGATGCCCTTGAACTGGTGACAGTCGCCTTCGCAGTGGTCGTTGTCGCCGTCGAAGAGCACCGCGCCCAGCGGGCTCTCCGCCGTCTCGGCCGCGAGCATTCGCCGTGCGAAGAGGTGAGCGTCTTCGAGGTAGCGCGCCTCGCCAGTGCTGCGGTGCAGCTCTACCGCGGCGCCGATCATCAGCCCCTCGTTGTAGGTGAAGACCAGCGTGCCGTTCTTCGCGCCGCCGACGGGAATGTTGTCGAGCACCTGGCCGGTCTGCTCCACCACCATGTTGGCGCGCCAGTAGTCGTACGCCTTGCGCGCGAACTGAAGGTAGCGGCCGTCACGCGTGCGCTCGTAGAGCCGCACCCCGGTGATGACCGGCCCTGCGTTCGACGCGGTCGCCTTGCCGGTGCGCGCCTTGTCCCACCAGATGCCGCCCTTCACGTCGCCGCAGCAGGTCTCGTCCCAACCGAGCTCGATGTCCTCGTACAGGGCGGTGGCCTGGGTCAGGTAGGCGCGCTCGCCGGTCTGGTCGTACGCCCGCAGCAGGGCGAGCGACATCCAGTTCTCGTCGTCGTACAGCCCCGCTTCCCACGTGCGCCGGCCCTGGCCATCGGCAGCGACAGGCAGCCAGCCCGCGAAGTGAAGGCCGCCGTGGCGCTCGGCACCGTCCGCCAGCGCGTCGAGCCCCTGCGCGTAGTTCCAGTAGGCGACCGGGAAGCCGGGGACAATCAGCGCGCGGTCGAAGTACTGCGCGTCGGCATTCCACAGCTTGTCGAGCAGCGTGGTGAGCATCGCATCGGCGCGCGCGTGGAGCTCGGCGTGGGGCGACACCGGCGGCGTTTCGGGCAGCGGCGCGGGGCCGCACGCGGCGAGGGCAACGCAGCACAGCCAGTAGAGGGAAGAGCGCGACATGCGCCGGTGTATAGCCCCAGCGCCGTTCGAGCTCATGGCCGCCAGAGGCTGCGTCGTGCGTCAGCGCGGCGGTGTTTTCTCCGGTGAAGACGATGGGGCCCGAGGCCCTGCGCTCTCGGCGGCGAGCTTGCGCAGCGCCGCCGAGTCGATCGGCTTCTCGAGCCACTTCACGGCCGAGCTCGCGAGCTGGCTGCGTGCGTCCGCCGAGACCGCCCCGCCGGTGATGAACACGAACCGGTTCGCCACCGCGGGCTGGGTGATCGCGACCGCGGCCCTCAGCTGCAGGCCGTCGATCGGGGTCATGGTGACGTCACAGACGATGAGGTCGTAGTGGCAGCCGGCCTCGCGCAGGCGCTCGAGCGCCACGCGCGGATCCGCGATCAGCTCGACCTGGTGCCCGCGCAGCAGCCGCACGATCGACCTGCCCACCGCTTCATCGTCGTCGACCACCAGCACCCTCGCCGACGGCCCCACCTCGGGCACCGGCGACGGCGCAGCCACGACCGGCGCGTTGGGCCCGACCACGGTAGCCAGCTCGGCGGTGAAGGTGGTGCCCTGGCCCGGGGCGCTGGTCAGGGTGAGCGCTCCGCCGGCGCTTCTCACCATCGAGTCGCACAGCGCGAGGCCCAGGCCGGTGCCGCTCACGCCCTTGGTCGAATAGAACGGCTCGAACACCAGGGCCCGCTGCTCTTCGGGAATTCCCGGGCCGGTGTCGGACACCATGAGGTGAGCGCGCTCACCCAGACGCCGCCCGACCACCGTCAGCTTCTTCGGCCCCGTCTGGCCCGCCATCGCCTGCACCGCGTTGATGACGAGGTTGGTCAAGACCTGGCCCAACTGCAGGCCCGTCATCGCCACGCGAAGGCCCGGCTCGACGTCACGGCTGATCTCGACGCCGGCCAGAAGCTGCGGCGGCACCGCCCGCAACGCCTCGGTGACCGCAGCATCGACCTCGGCCTCGACCTGATCGCTGTGCTCTTTCTGAACCAGCACCCGCAGGTCTTTCACGATGCGCGCGATGCGGTCGGCACCCGCGAGCGCGTCAGCGAGCGGCTCCAGCACGCCTGAGCCCGCTGCGCCGAGCTGCTCTCGCACGACCTCGAGATTGCCGATGACGTAGGTCAGCGGGTTGTTGATCTCGTGCCCCACGCTCGCCGCGATGCGCCCCAGTGACGCCAGCCGGTGCGCGTGATCGAGCTCGCGCTGCGCTTCCACCAGGGCGTGCGAGCGGCGCACGACCTCGGCCGCGAGCGAGTCTTTCATCTCTGACAGCGCGCGCGTGCGCGCCGAGATGTCGCTGACCGCATCGACGGCCATGGCGGCGACCATCGCCACGAAGCTGACGCTCACCAGAAAGAAGCTCGCGAGCACACCGGCAGCGACCAGCGCGTCATTCACCCCCAGGCACACCAGCAGCACCACGGCCAGCACGTGAGCGAACGACCGCCGGCTCGCCCGCAGCACGTGCCGGCAGCTCGCGAAGATGTTGCCGACCAGCAACACGAACGAGAGCACCGCCAGCGGCCCTGCCTCGGGGTTGCGATAGATGACGCCGAGACCGGGGTCGACCGTGACGGTGGGCCCGAAGAACGGCGCTTGCGGCACCAGGCAGAGCGCGGCGACCGCGCCGGTGGCGATCACGAGCGCCTGGTCGAAGCCGGCGAGCGCGGGCAAGCCTCGCCGCACGCGCGTGTAGCTGAGCCACGCCGCCCCGGTGGCTGCCCCGAAGATCGTGCTGCAGCGCGCGGCCCACAGCACCAGCGCGTCGCTCGCTTCGGGCCAGGGGTAGATGAGGTCGCAGACGGTGTACGTCGAGGCCACCAGGGCGAACAGCCCGAACACCCGAACGTGCTTGAGGCCCGGTGCCAGCGTGAACGCCGCGGCGATGCCGCCCGCCGTCAGCTCTGCGACCAGACAAGCCAGGGTGATCGCCTGGGAGCTGTTCACCGACTCCACGAAAGCACGGCGCGCCGGGCACGGTCGAGGGCGCCTGCCGCTCGACCCAGGTCACCGCAGACCCCTGTGCCGGGTCTCGGGCAGCCGACGGGCTGCGACCCCGCGGGTCGACGAGCACGGTTGCCGCTTCGCGCTCTGCTCAGGTTGCGCTCACGGCTCGCGCAGCGCATGGGCCATGGCCTTGCTCACGCGCTGGTGCTCGTCTTCGCCCCAGTGCTTCTTCACCAGGTGCAACCCGAGGTCGAGCGACGACGAGACGGCGCCGGCGGTGACCACCCTGCCTGAGTCGACCACCCGCACGTCGCGCACGACCTCGGCGCAGAACGGCGCCAACCGCTCGTACGAGCCGAAGTGGGTGGTGGCCTTGAGCCCCTTCAAGTGCCCGGCGCGCCCGAGCAGCAGCGCCCCCGTGCACACCGAGGCGATGGGCCGCACTTCACCCCACGCGCGCAGGTAGTCGAGGCACCGCTCGTCTTCTTCGAGCGCGCGGGTGCCGTGACCGCCGGGCACCACCAGCAGGTCGAGCTCGGCCAACGAAGGGTACTGTTCGACCTCGAACGACAGGCCCCCCTCGTCGGTGGCCCGTGCCTCGGGGCCGACGAACTTCAACGTCACGCCAGACAGCCTGCGAAGCGCGTCGTACACCCCGACGAAGTCGAGGGTGGTCACGCGCGGGAAAACGAAGAACCCGACCGAGCGCATGCTCGGGCTTTTTAGTCCGAATCGCCGGGTATAGTCCCCGCGCTTTGGCGCTCTCGCGAATCGGAGCAGTGCAGCTCCTCGACCCCCACCCGCACCGTCGGGCCCTCCCGCGCCGGTGAGCACCGTCGCGCTTCGAGCCGCCGGCCGCGGACGACGCTGGGCGCTGGTGCTCTCGCTGCTGGCGTGTGCGCGAACCGAGCCGGTGCGTGACGCGGGCCCCCCGGCCCCGCTCGACGACTGCACCCTGGCCACGCCGCTGGTGCCGGGGGTGCCGGGGAGCCCCGGTCACCTCATCGCCTCCGAACGAAACCCCAACGGCGCGAGCGAGCTGGCCGCGCTGATGCGCACCTTCGTCGACGACTGGAGCGCCGCGCGCACCGCGCTGGAGGCAGACGCCGGAGTGCCGCCCCGCTTTGCGACCCACCGCAAGCTGCGCTGCGCCTGGCCGACCGTGCCGTCAGATCGCACCGCCGCCTTCGACGCCATGGCGCGCCGCTACCTCGACGCGGTGCAGGCGTTCGACGCGGCGCCGCAGCGCGAGCGCTACGAGCGGGTGCTCGACGGGTGCAAGGCCTGCCACGAGGCCACCTGCGGTGGCCCGCTGGTGGTCATCGAGGGCCTGAGGTCGAAGTAGCCGCAACCCCGGCACGAAGAAACGATGCCGGAGCTTCGGGCCGCGCTACGCTCGGGCCCATGCGCCACCTCTCGTGGTGTCTCGCCCTCGTGCTCGTCGGTTGCTCACGCTCCCTCGAGCTGCCTCTCCCGAAAGAAGCGGCCGTAGTGACCGGCCTCGCGGTGGTGGCGACTCCGGGCAAGACCACCCTGCAGCCGGTCGAAGGAGCCCTGGTCGAAATCGCCGGCGCGGGCCGAACCCGCACCAACGCCGAGGGGTTCTTCGAGCTGTCGGGCCTCGACGGCACCCGCAGCACGCTCCGGCTCGCCTACGACCTCGATGGCGACGGCACGCCCGACCGCCAGAAGACCATCGACCTGACCGCCTTCGGCTTCAAGCGCGGCCGCGACGTCGCGCTCGGCCAGGTGGTGCTGGGCCGCAACGCCGCCGTCACCGGGCACCTGCTGCGCGGCGACCGCGCCATGGCCAAGAGCGGCCACTCGGGCACCGTGGTCTTCGTGCCCGAGGCGCCCTTCTCGGCGCTCACCGCCGACGACGGCAGCTTCACCCTGGGCGAGCTGCCCGAGGGGCCGCTCACCCTCTCGTCGTTTCGCGCCGGTTTCGACCCCATCGGTCAGCTGCTCACCCTGCGCGCCGGCGAAGAGCTGCGCCTCGCCGACGAGGTGCTGCCCCTCGCCACGCGCGTGCCGGGCGCGGCCACGCTCGCCGGCACCGTGCATGCGGGCACCCGGCCGGCGCAGAGCGCGCAGGTCACCCTGTTCTCGAGCGGGCAGCCGCGCGCCTCTGCGGCGACCAGCGCCGAGGGCGCCTACCGGTTCGAGGCGGTCGCCGCGGGGCTCTACGATCTCACCGTCGTGCTCGACGGCTTCGAGAGCGTGCTGCTGCGCAACGTCTTCGTCACCGAAGGCGACAACGCGGTGACCGATGTCACGCTCCAGGCCGGCACCTCGGTGGTGCCCGACGCCGGCGCCTTGTTGCCTCCGGTCGACGCTGGCCTCTTTCCCGACGGCGGGGTCGACCCCGGCCCGCCCGAAGCCTTCATCACCCCGGCGGTGCTGCCCTTCGCCTACGACGTCGACACCCCACTCGACCAGATCGCCACCTTCTCGGGCGGCGCCTCTGCGGGCGTGCAGCCCTGCTCCTTTCAATGGTCGGTGCTCGACGGCGGCGCCAGCCTCGACCCGCCGAACGGCCCCTACGCCGCGAGCGTCACGCTGCGCATGCAGGGCTTCGGCGAGCCCAATCGCACCGTGCTGCAGCTGGTGGCCACCGACCCGTTCGGGCGCGCCAGCCCGCCGGTCACCGCGGCGCTCCAGGCCGCCGTGGTGCCCATCGCCGTCGTCACCGGCCCGATGGCCTTCACCCAGGGCCGCCTGGTGCTGTCGGGCGCCACCAGCTCTGACCCGTGGAACCTGCAGCTCGTCGAGTACCGCTGGGTCGCGAGCCCTTCGACCGCGGTTCAGCTCAACCCGGTCGGCCGCACCGACGTCGAAGTGGTCGCCCGTACCCCGGGCTCGACGACCGTCTCGCTGGTGGTTCGCAACGCGTTCGGCCTCGAGAGCCCGCCCTTCCCCTACGTGCTGCGGGTGCTGCCCGGCGACGTCGACGCCGGGGTACCGCCCGGCGACGGCGGGGTGCCGCCCGGCGACGGGGGTCAGAAGGGCACCGCGTTTCTGGCGAGCGGCTCGCTCACCCCCGATGGCCCGCTCCGGCTGTGGTTGAGCCAGCCGGCCGACCCGGCGACCTTCACCCAGGTGAAGCTGACGGCCCCTGACGGCGGCCTCATCACCGTCGACAGCGTGGGAGCCCGAAGCGACCTGCTGCCCGACGCCGGTGTGCTGCTCACCCTGCCCTTCGGCACCCGGCTCACCGCGAATGAGCGCTACCAGGTGCAGCTGCTGGGGCTCGCGACCGCCGGCGGCCAGACCTACTCCTTCACCCCGCCGGCGGTGCCCCCCTCGGTGCACGAGCTCGCGCGGTCGCCGATGGTGCGGGCATCGGCCGACGTCAACACCACCGGCGCCGCAGTCACTCCGGGCATCGGCGTCACCTGGGCGGTGGGCGAAGAACGCCTGCTGGTCGCGGCAGCCTGCGCGGCCGACAAGAAGGTGCAGACGTACAACTTCTTCGCCGCCGGCACCGACGGCACCGCGCTGCCTCCGCAGAACACGTACAGCACCACCGTCGCCACGTTGCAGACCGGGCGCCGCATGCACACCGCTCGCATCGGCCCCGAAGACCGCCTCTTCTTTCACGCCTTCGCCGCGCAGGGCCGTTCACCGCCGCCACCGACGGCACCGCCTACGTCTACCTGCCCACCAACAGCTGGCAGGTGCTGAACCAGACCGGCCACGCCTCGAACAACGCCTGGAGCACGCTGGGGCCCCTCTACGGCGGCGCCGCAGGGCTCAAGGCCATGTTCGCCGACGGCCGGCTGGCGCTGCGCCAGCTCAGCTCAGCGGGCGTCGAGTCGGCCTGGAGCTTTCCCCCGCTGGCGGGCTCGCCCGCCCCCATCGAGGTCACCGACGCCGGAACCTGGAGCAACACGCTCGGCCTGGTCGCGGCAGGCGCCGATTTCGCGCAGCCGGGCGGCACCTCGGGTGACCTGGTGGTGGCGAGGCCGACCGGCGAGGCGCAGGCCCGCCTGGTCTATGCGGTGAACACCTCGGGCAGCTGGCTCGCCAGCGCGCCGGCCGCGTTCTCGCTGGGCGCCGGCAACCTGGACCTCAGGCAGGTTCGCGTCGCCGCGGGCCACCACTCCGCGATGGTGGTGGCCCAGGTGTTCGACCTGTCGGTGGGCTCGGCGACGAAGCTCATCACCGCCGTGCTGGATCACGGCACCGGGCAGGTCATCGCTACCCCCATGCTGCCGGCGGCCACGTTCGGCGGCACCGGCTTCGACGCCGTCGCGCTGGGGCCGTCGGTCTACCTCGCCGCCGCCGACGGCATGGCGCTGACGCTCTGGCACGCGCCCCTCGACGGCAGCGGCGGCTGGAGCACCGACCCCGCCAACAACATCACCGCGGCCGGCACCTGCTTCCTCGAGAACCCCGAGCTCGTCGCGGCCGGTGCCGAGCTGTGGGTCACCTGGGTTCAGCGCTGCGGAGTGAACAGCCAGGTGCTCGCCGCCGCGTACCGCTGACGCGCTGAGAAACGACGGTCATGCGGCGCCTTCTGGCGGGGGCGGCGAGGTATAGTCCGCGCGCTTTGGCGCTCTCGCGAATCGAAGAGGTACGGGCCGTCGACTTCCGTTTGGAGATTCCGGTGCGGGACTTCGCCGAGTTCCCCGAGAAGCTCTCCATCGACGTCGACCGCGACGGCGGTGACCAGAGCGAGGTGGTGGTAGACAGAGGTGAGAGCCCCTACCCCCTGCTCGCGGTGCTGGCCGCCGCCCGCCGCGGAGACCTGCAGGAACACGCGCCGGTGCCGCAGAAACCACCTGAGCTCACCCGTGCCGAGAAGCTGCAGGCTGAAGGTCGAGCTGCGTACGAGGAGTACCAGCGGCTCAAGAATCAGCGCCGCGGGTGAAGGTGGAATCTGGTGGTGTCGAAACCAGTGTGCTTTGGTTTCCCGAACCTCACCTCGTAGCCGCTCGTAGCAAAGCTCCCCAAACATGATTGCTCTCTTCGTCGCTCTCTCGTTGAGCGGCACCGATCTCACGATCGTCAAGAACCGTCGGCTCGAGCAGAACGCCACGGTCGCCAAGACCCTCTTCGCCGCGGGCCTCGATGAGCCCACCGTCGACGCCGTGCAGGGCGCGCTCAAGGCCAACGGCTTCGACTTCAAGAAGGCGCGGCCGTCTGACCAGCTGCGCTTCGTCTTCCGCAACGGGCAGCTCGACCAACTCGACTACCGCCGCAGCATCTTCAGCGAGTGGCAGGTGCGCCGCGACGGCGACCGCTACGTCGGCAAGAAGGGTGAGCTCGAGCGCGAGACCCAGCTGGCCGTGGTCGAGCTGACCGTCGAGTCGTCGGTGTGGGAAGCCGCCAAGGCCGCCGGCGAGAAGCCCGAGATCGCGGTCACCCTGAGCGACGTGTTCGCGTGGGACATCGACTTCTACCGCGACGTGCAGAAGGGCGATCGCATGCGCGCGGTGATCGAGAAGGTGGTGAGCAAGGGCCGCGTGCTCGAGTACGGCAACGTGCTCGCCGCGAGCTACGTGGGCTCGACCGTGGGGGCGAAGAAGAGCTTCCGCTACCGCATGCCCGACGGCTCCGAGTCGTACTACCTCGAAGACGGCACCTCGGCGCGCAAGACGTTCTTGAAGACCCCGCTCAAGTTCGCGGCGGTGGTGACCTCGGGCTTCGGCACCCGCCTGCACCCGATTCTCAACTACGTCGGCTCGCACAACGGCGTCGACTACGGCACGCCGCTGGGCACTCCGGTGTGGGCGGTGGCCGATGGCACGGTGACCCGCGCCGGCTGGGACAAGGGCGGCGGCAACATGGTCTGCGTGCGCCACGTCTACAGCCTCGAGACCTGCTACCTGCACCTGTCGAAGGTCGAAGTGAAAGAAGGCCAGCGCGTGGCGCAGAAGACGGTGATCGGCGCCTCGGGCTCGACCGGCCTGTCGACCGGCCCGCACCTGCACTTCGCGATGAAGAAGGCGGGCTCGTTCGTCAACCCGCTCACCCAGACCTTTCCCCGCGCCGACCCGCTGCCCAAGCCCCTGCTCGCCGACTTTCAGGAAAAGACGGGCCCGCTCGGTGCGCAGCTCGAGGCGAAGTCGGTCGCTGAAGTCGCACGCTGAGCGCCGCTCTTTGTTAGAGGGGAAAGGGCATGGACACTGCCTCTTCGCCCTCCGGGTCGAAACCCCAGAACCCAGCCCCTGCCTCGAACGGCGCCGCCGCCCCAGAGGCGCGCGAGGGCCTGAGGCCCGCTGAGCTGCGCAAGTCGTTCGTCGAGCACGTCGAGTACTCTCGCGGCACTTCGTACGACCTCGCCACCGCCTACGACAAGTTCCAGGCGCTGGCGTACACCGTGCGCGACCGCCTCGCCCGCACCTGGGTCGCCACCCAGCGCCGCTACAACGCCGCGAACGCCAAGCGCGCCTACTACCTCTCGGCCGAGTACCTGCTGGGCCGGGCGATGGGCAACAACCTCATCAACCTGGGGCTCTACGACGCTGCGAACGAGGCGCTGCGCGAGGTCGGGGTCGATCTCTCGGCGCTGCTCGAGATGGAGCCCGACGCGGGCCTGGGCAACGGCGGCCTGGGCCGCCTCGCCGCCTGCTTCTTGGACTCGCTGGCCACCCTCGGCATGCCGGGCATGGGCTACGGCATCCGCTACGAGTTCGGCATCTTCACCCAGCAGATCATCAACGGGCACCAGGTCGAGCGCGCCGACGAGTGGCTGCGCTTCGGCAACCCGTGGGAGATCGCCCGCCCCGACCGGGTGGTGCCGGTGCGCTTCTACGGCTCGGTCGAGCAGTACCAGGCGCCCGACGGCCGCCGCGCCAGCCGCTGGGTGGGCGGCAAGACGGTGCTGGGCGTGCCCTACGACACGCCGATCGCCGGCTTCGGCGGCCGCACGGTCAACACCCTGCGCCTGTGGAGCGCCCGCGCTTCGGCCGAGTTCGACTTCGCCCTCTTCAACGACGGCGACTACGAGCGCAGCGTCGTCGAGAAGAACGACTCCGAGGTCATCTCGAAGGTGCTGTACCCGAACGACCAGAACCAGGCCGGGCGGGAGCTGCGCCTCAAGCAGGAGTACTTCTTCGTCGCCTGTTCGATCGCCGACGTGATGCGCCGCTACGTGCGGCGCTCGAGCGACCTGATGCAGCTGCCCACCAAGGTGGCGATTCAGCTGAACGACACCCACCCGGCGATCGCCGTGGCCGAGCTGATGCGGGTGCTGGTCGACGAGAAGAAGGTGCCCTGGGAAGAGGCGTGGGCGATCTGCGTGCCGACGTTCGGTTACACCAACCACACCCTGCTCGCCGAGGCGCTCGAGAAGTGGCCGGTGCCGCTGTTCGAGCAGCTGCTGCCGCGCCACCTGCAGATCATCTACGAGATCAACCACCGCTTCCTGCGGCAGGTGCAGATCGCCTTCCCCTTCGACGCCGAGAAGATGGGGCGCATGTCGCTGGTGGAAGAGGGCAAAGAGAAGTTCGTGCGCATGGCGCACGTGGCGGTGGTGGGAAGCCACAGCGTGAACGGGGTGGCCGCCCTGCACACCGATCTGCTCAAGCGCGACGTGCTGCCCGAGTTCGCCCAGATGTTCCCCGAGCGGTTCAACAACAAGACCAACGGGGTGACTCCGCGCCGGTGGCTGTTGGCGTGCAACCCGAGGCTGTCGAAGGTCATCACCTCGGCGATCGGCGACAAGTGGGTGACCGATCTCGAGCAGCTGCGCGGGCTCGAGCGCTTCGCGGGCGACGCAGAGTTCGTGCGTCAGTTCGCCGAGGCGAAGAAGGCCAACAAGGCCGAGCTCGCGGCACACCTGCGCGACGTGGCCTGGCTGAACATCGACCCGCACGCGGTGTTCGACGTGCAGGTGAAGCGCCTGCACGAGTACAAGCGGCAGCTGCTCAACGCCCTGCACATCGTTCATCTCTGGGTGCATGCGCGCAAAGAGGGCAAGCCGGTGAAGGTGCCCCGCGCGTTCATCTTCGGTGCCAAGAGCGCGCCCGGCTACAAGATGGCGAAGCTGATCATTCGCCTCATCAACGGCATCGGCGAGGTGGTGAACAGCGACTCGTCACGCACCGGCCTGCAGGTGGCGTTCGTGCCCAACTACCGGGTGTCGCTGGCCGAGCGCATCATTCCCGCCGCCGACGTGAGCGAGCAGATCAGCACCGCCGGCATGGAGGCGTCGGGCACCGGCAACATGAAGTTCGCGATGAACGGCGCGCTCACCGTGGGCACGCTCGACGGCGCGAACATCGAGATTCGCCAGCTGGTGGGCCACGAGAACTTCTTCCTCTTCGGGCTGACCGCCGACGAGGTGCTGGCCCGCAAGCGCGAGGGGTACCGCGGGCGGCAGATCTACGAGAGCAACGTGGCGGTGCGCGACGTCATCGACCTCATCTCGTCGGGCTTCTTCTCTCCAGAAGACCGCGACCTCTTCAAGCCGCTGGTCGACTCGCTGCTCGACGAAGACCGCTACTTGGTGCTGGCCGACTTCGACGCCTACCTGAAGGCGCAAGCGTCGGTGGCCGACACCTACGCCAACCCGGAAGTCTGGTGGAAGAAGTCGATTCTCAACGTGGCGCGGGTGGGCTGGTTCTCGTCCGACCGCACCATCGCCGAGTACGCGAAAGAGATCTGGGGCATCTCGTCGGTGCCGTAGCCGCTGAGCTTCACTCGAAGACGAGCTTGCCGAAGCGCGGCAGGGCGTGAAAGTCGCCGACGAAGAGGGGCGAGAACGACTGGCCTTCGATCTGCTCGCGGCGCTTCAAGTGCTCGAGCCGGTAGAAGTTGAAGCGCCAGGTGTCGCCCTTCTGCGGCGGCACGTGCGGCACGTTGGCGAGGCCGGCGATGGGAATCTTCATCTCCGCGCTCCAGCCCAGATCTTTGTCCGAGTCGTCGTCGAGGGTGCCGCGCACGTCGACCGCGGTGACCATGCCCGACTCCCACTTCATCGCGGTGGGCAGGTCAGAGCGGCGCGAGACGAAGCGCGCGTCGAAGTTCACGTTGTGCGGTGAGACCTGCAGCTCGTTGTAGTTGGCGAGGTCGGAGCTGGCGTTGAAGAACACCTCGACCGCGTCTTCGTTGTAGATGTCGTCGTCTTTGTTGCGCTTGGTGCCCCACACGTCGGGGTCTTCGCAGTCGAAGGCCACGTAGAGAAACTGATCGTCGTAAGTGAGGCGCGCGCCGGTGCGGCGGGTGACCGCGTGCCCGTCGAAGCTGGCGGTGAGCACCACCTCGGGCGCCACCTTCCACGCCGGGTCGTCGAGCTTGCCGTCGACCACCGGTGCCTTGGCGGCGCGGGGCGCCTTGTACTCGGGCAGCGGCGAGCCACCGACCTCGAGCTTGGGCCCGAGCATGCGGCTCTGGCCGTCTTGCAGCGGCGCCTGGTCGATCTGCAGGCGGGCGTCGTCTTTCCAGAAGCCCATCACCGCGCGCAGGGGGCCGGGGTGGTCGGGCATGTTGAACACGTGCTGGTCGAACACGATGCGGCCGACCGGCCAGGTCTCGAGGGGCCCCGCGCCCTGCTGAATCTCGTGGTCGGCGTTCACCACCATCTGGCCGCTGGCGTCGACCACGTGCACGAAGAACTTCCACCCCTTCGGGGGGGCCTTGTCGGCGCGAAAGAAATGCGAGAGCCGCACCGGCTGGCCGGGCTGCAGCACCGCGGGCTCGACCATGGTGCCGAGGTACGCCACCGCGCCGTCGGCCCAGGTGCCGGTGCCCTGGAAGGTGAGCTTCACCTGCGGAGGAATCGCGTCGAGGGTACGCAGCTGGCCCTGCTGCGGAGCCTGGCCGCCCTGCTGCTGCTGCGCCTGGCCCTGGGGAGCACCGCCGCGAGGCTTGGGGCCGGCCTGTTCGTCGCGGCAGGCGGTGAGCGCGACCAGGGTGAGCAGCACGAGGCGTCGTCCCATAAGGGCGCGCACCCTACCCCCGAGGTGGGGGCCGCACCACGAATCTCGGGGGGTTGGGCTGGCAAGGCACGTGCTCTGCAGGCCCCAATGCTGATCGAGATCGGCTGCGGCCGCGAGACCACCCGGGCAGACCTGAAAGACGGCGCAGTGCGCATCGGCGGAGGCAAGGGCGACGAGGTTCGCATCGCCGGCCTGCCGCCATCGCTGGTCACCCTGCGTATCGAGGGCGAGCGGCTGACCGTCACGTCGACCGAGACCTTGAGCATCGGCAGGTCGATGTTCCCTTCGCACGTGCCACGGCTGGTGATCCCGGGCGAGCTGGTGCGGCTCACCGCCTCGGTGACGGTGAAGCAGGTCGCCGCGCCGCGCCGCAAGAAGGGCACCGCGACGGTGATGCGCGACCTGATGTCGGGCACCTGCGCCATCGAGCAGACCCAGGCCCCCACGCTGACGGTGCTCACCGGCCCCGACGCGGGCAACGTGATACCCCTCGCGTTCGAGCAGCTGCTGATCGGCCGGGGCGACGACTGCGCGCTGCAGATTCGTGACAAGTCGGTTTCGCGGCGGCACGCGCGGCTGACCCTGCGCGAGACCAAGGCGATCATCGAAGACCTGCGCGGCGCGAACGGCACGTACCTCAACGGCCACGCGGTGCGGCGCCGGGCCACCCTCTCGCCGGGCGACGTGATCGAGCTGGGGCAGACGGTGCTGCGCTTCGATGCCCCGCAGCTCGAGGGCGCGAAGAAGGCGTCGCCCGAGCCCCCCAGCGTGGTGGTCGACCGGGCGCTGGTCGCGACGCTGACCGCCACGCCGAAGCTGCGGCCGTTTCGCTGGCTGCCGCTGGCGTGCGCGGGCGCGGCGGTGGCGGTGGTCTTCGGCGTGGCCGCGGTGCTGAGCGCGCTGGCCTAGAAGCTGTTGCCGATGGTGAACTCGAACAGCACCGGCTGATCTTGCGCCGAGCGCCGAATGAGGGGAATGCCCCACTCGAAGCGCAGCGGGCCGATGGGCGAGAACCAGCGGAAGCCGAAGCCGAGCGAGTAGAGCAGCCCGGCGGGCAGCTTGTAGGTGCGGTCTTCGAAGAACTTGGCGTCGATGGCGAATGAGTTGCCGGCGTCGAAGAACACCACGCCGCGAATGCCGACCTTCTCGAAGATGGGAAACTCGACCTCGACGTTGAGGATCAGCTGCTTGTCGCCGCCGACCGGGTAGTCCTGGCTCAGGGCGTCGGGGCGGGTCGAGGTGCCGCGCTTCTCGGTGGGGCTGACGGTGCGCAGCGCGTAGCCGCGAATGGTGTTGATGCCGCCGAGGAAGTAGCGCTCGGAGATGGGCAGCACCGGCCGCGCAGAGGGCAGCGCCTGAATGTAGCCGACCTGCAGGTTGGCCTTGGCCACGATGCCCAGCGGCAGCGGGTAGTAGTAGCGGCCGTAGGCGGTGTAGCGGGTGTAGTTGAAGGTGCCGCCGAAGAAGTTCGGCGCGAAGTCGATCGAGCCGTAGAGCAGCCAGCCCTTGCTGGGGAAGAGGCGGTTGTCGCGGCGATCCCACTGGGCCGAGAAGCGCACCGAGCTGGTGCGGCCGGGCCCGAAGTCGTACGCACCGGGAATCTCGGTGTCGTAGTCGCGGCCGGGCTCGACGTTGATGAACTCGAGCGTGTACGCGAGGTTCAACATCACGTCTTCGAGAATGTTGTAGCCGAGCGTGACCGAGCCGCCGGTGGCCTGGCGAATGAAGCCGAAGTAGTCGGCCTGGGTTCGGTAGAAGTCGGCGGCGAAGATGATGTTCGTGTCGAGGAAGTACTGGTCGTAGAACGACAGCTGAATGAAGTTGCGCAGCCCCGACAGCTGCGCGCTCGCCGAGACCGCCTGGCCCCACCCGAGGAAATTGTTCTGGGCAATCTGCGCAGTGAAGATGAAGTTCTCGACGTTGCTGAAGCCCAGGCCGACCTGGAAGGTGCCGGTCGACTTCTCTTTCACCTCGACCTGCACCACCACGTGCTGGTTGTCGGCGCCGGGCTTCTGCGACACCTCGACCGTCTCGAAGAAGCCGAGCTGGGTGACGCGCTCTTTGCTGCGGCGCATGCCGGTGCCGTTGAAGAGCTCACCCTCGTAGACGCGCATCTGGCGGCGAATGACCTGGTCGCGGGTCTTGGTGTTGCCGACCACCTCGATGCGCTCGATGTAGACCTGCTGGCCCTTCTGAACGTCGAAGGTCAGGTCGATGGTGCGCTTCTCGGCGTTGACCGCGGTGACCGGGGTGATGTTCGCGTAGGCGTAGCCCTGGTCGTAATAGACGTCGGTGATGGCCTGAATGTCGCGGGCCAGCAGGGAGCGGTTGAAGGTCTCGTTCTCGACCGAGGTCATGCGCCGGTGGAGATCTTCTTTGGTGGTGAGCAGGTCGCCCGAGAAGTCGATCTTGCCGATCGAGTAGGTCTCGCCCTCTTCGACCTTGATGGAGATGTAGATGAAGCGCTTGTCGGGCGAGAGGCTGACGATCGGCTTGTCGACCTTCACGTTGATGAAGCCGCGGTCGTAGTAGGCGGCCTGAATCACCGAGAGATCGCGCTGGAACATCTCTTCCCGGTAGGTGCCTTCGCCGGTGAAGAACGACAGCCAGCCGCCCTCTTTGGTGGCCATGCCGGCCTTCAGCTCGTCCGTGCTGACCTTGTTGGCGCCCTGGAAGTTGATCTCCTTCACCAGCACCTTCGAGTTCTCGCGGATGACGAAGACCACGTCGATCTCGGGCACGTCTTTGACCGGCTTGAGCTCCCAGGTCACCTCGGCGAGAAAGAAGCCCTTCTCGACGTACTTGTCGGTGATCTTCTTGGCGTTCCGCCGAATCGCCGCGATGTCGAGAATGCTGTACGGGCGAATGTCGATGGTGTCTTTGAAGTCGTCTTTCGAGATCTCGTCGTTGCCGGTGATGCGCACCTCGCGCACCGACGGCTTCTCGGTGACGCGCACCACGTACGCGATGCCGTTGGGCATGCGCTGCACCAGCAGCTGAATGTCCGAAAAATAGTTCAGCGACCAGAGGCTCTTGAGGTCGTCGGCGGTGCGGGTGGGGTCGAAGGTGCGGCCCTCTTTGTTGCGCAGGGCGCGCTTGACCGCCTCGAGCTCGACGCGGCGGTTGCCCTCGACGCGCACCTCGATGATCTTGAGGCCGGCGCTCTCATCGGCCACCGGCGCGTCGGCCGCCGCCTGGGCGAGCGCAGACACCGGTGCCGTCACCAGCAGAACGAGGCACAGGCGTAGTGCAATCGCGGGGTTCAAGGGGCGCGCAAACTAGCCATTTACGCCCCGGTACGCGATCGATTTCGCGCCCGCTCCAACGGAAGCGCGGGTTCTGCTCCCGCGCGTGCTCTCGCGACGCCTTCGACGCGGCTTGTGACGCTCGACAAGGGGCTTCACGCGCGCCGTGGGGCGAAGGCGCTCAGCCTGCGGCGACGACCTCGCCGGCCTTGAGGCGCAGGCGGCGCGGCATCGACTGCGCGAGCGTCTCGTTGTGCGTGACGATCACCGCGGTGATGCCCAGCTCGCGGTTCACCTCGCGCAACAGCTGGTGAATGCCCTCGCCGGTCGAGGGGTCGAGGTTGCCGGTCGGCTCGTCGGCGAGCAGCAGCGCCGGCTGGAGCATCAGCGCGCGGGCCAGCGCCACCCGCTGCGACTCGCCGCCGCTCAGCTCTCCGGGGCGGTGGTCGGCGCGGTCTCTGAGGCCCACCCGGTCGAGCAGCTCGCGGGCGCGGGTGAGCGCGGCGCCGTTGTCCTGCCGGCGAATCATCGCGGGCATCGCCACGTTCTCGGCGGCGGTGAACTCGGGCAAGAGGTAGTGCGACTGGAACACGAAGCCGATGGTGCGGTTGCGGAACTCGGCGATCTCGCCGTCGTTCATGTCGAACACGCTCTTGCCTTCGAAGCGCATCACCCCTGCGGCGGGCGCGTCGAGCGTGCCCACCACGTGCAGGAAGGTGCTCTTGCCCGAGCCCGAGGCGCCGACCAGCGAGACCAGCTCGCCCTTCTCGATCGCCACGTTCACGCCGCGCAGCACGTCGATGCGCTTGCCGTGCAGGAAGTACGACTTGAACACGTCCTGAATCTCGAGGAACGCGCCCATCACTCGGCCTTCAGCCCTTCGACCGGCTCGACCTGCGAGGCCTTGAGCGCCGGGTAGATCGACGCGAGGAAGGTGACCAGAATCGCGATCACCACCGCCAGCGCAGTCTGCAGGGGCTCGATCTTCACCGGCAGCGAGGGGATGTAATAGACCTGCGGGTCGAGCTTGATGCCGACCTTCTCGATGAAGAAGCACCAGGCCAGGCCAGCGACCAGCCCGAGCAGGCCGCCGGCGACGCCGATCTGAAGGCCCTCGCTCAAGAAGATCTTCACGATGCCGCCATCGCTCACGCCCAGCGCCTTGAGCACGGCGATCTCTTTGCGCTTCTCGAGCACCAGCATGATCACCGTGGCCACGATCAACCCCGCGGCGACGATCACGATGATCGAGAGAATGATGCCCATCACCAGCTTCTCGAGGCGCAGCGCCGCGAACAGGTTGCGGTTCATCTCGCCCCAGTCCTTGGTGCGGTAGGGGTAGCCCTCGAGCTTGTCGTAGATGGCGCGGGTGACCCGGCGCGCATCGTCGATGTCGTCCATCTTCAGCTCGATGCCGCTGGCGCCCTTGATGCCGAAGAAGGTCTGCGCGTCGCGCAGGTGTATGTAGACGAACTTCGAGTCGTACTCGAACATGCCCGAGTAGAAGATGCCGGCCACGCGGAAGGGGCGGCTCTTGGGCATCGGGCCCTGCGGCCCCATCTCTCCGCCCAGCGGGCTGACCACGTTCACCCGGTCACCCACCACCACCTTCAGCGACGAGGCGAGCTCGCGCCCCAGCAAGATGCCGGGCAGCACCGGCTCTTCTTCGCCCTTGCCGTCTTCCTGCTTCAGGTACGGGTCGTCGGGGAGCTTGCGGTCGAGCTCTGAGGGCTGGTCGTCGAGCCCGGTGAGGTGCTTGCGCTCGATCTGCGAGGGGTCTTCGAGCCAGTCGAGCTTCGAGGGCGCGAGCAGGTACTTGGGCAGGTCGGTCACCGAGCCCACCGTCTCGGGGTCGATGCCCTTGATCATCGAGCCCGAGATGTTGCCCTCGGACGAGATCATCACCTCGTTCAAGATGAACGGAGTCTGGCCCGCCACACCCTTCACGGTGGCGACCTTCTTCATCACGTCGCGGTACTCGGCCATCGAGTCCGAGTACTTGAGGACCACGCCGTGCGAGTTGGTGCCGAGAATCTTCTGCTGCAGATCCTGCTCGAAGCCGCTCATCACGCTGAGCACGATGATCAGCGCCATCACCCCGACGCCCACGCCGCCGACGCTCAGCGCGGTCATCATCTCGGTGGGGCGCTGCGCCTTGCCCTTGAGCCGGTGCAGCGCCTCGGCGGCGAGCAGCGGGTCTTTGAGGCCGAGCTGGCGAACGCGGGTGCGCTCGGTCTGCGCGGCGGCGGCGGCGATGAAGGCGTAGATGATGAGCGGCGGGAGGATGCCGAGAATCAGCACCCCGAACGCGCCCAGCAGCAGCCGGGGGCGAAACACCGAGACGTGGCGGTTGGCGACGAACAGCTCGAAGCCGCCGCGCACGTCGGTGCGACCCGACGAGGTGGCCACGAAGCCGGTGTTGATGCCGAGGAACAGCATCAGCACCAGCAGGGTGAAGACCAGCCAGTAGCCCAGCTGCGGGCGCGACTCTCCCAGCAGCGACGAGAGGTAGGTGATCTCGCGCAGCCGGTAGCCGACCTTGATGGTCAGCGTCGGCACCAGGTGCATCAGGGTGAGCCCGATGGGTACCGGCAAGCCGAAGTACAGCATCGCCAGGGTGGCCTCGGGGGTGGAGAGCCGCTTCGAGTTCGCGGCGCCCAGGTAGCCGCCGGCGAAGGCGATCACCGCGGCCAGCAGCAGCGCGACCAGAAACGCCGAGACCGGCGTGAAGACCCGCTGCGCCTCGTCGAGCTGCGCCTTGGGGTCGGCGCCCACGCTGATGAGCAGGGTGTAGACGAGAATCAGCGCCAGCTCGGAGAGCAGAATGCCGAAGCCGTACTCGGCCAGCGTGCCCCAGTGAAAGTCGCGGTAGCTCGCCAGCCGCGGGTTGAGGGGCGCACGAATCGACATGCCCTCGGCGGTGAGCTGCGGGTCTCTCGAGCGCAGGCCGACGGCGATGAGCACCCAGCCGACCACGAACACCGCCAGGCCGGCCCAGGTGAGCAGGTCTCCTCCCCCTGCGTCGCCCGCGCCCAGGGTCGCGGCGAGCGAGTCGTGCATCACCGAGGTCTTGGCCGCGAAGATGCCGCCGATCACCAGCTCGACGAAGGGGCCCCACCCCACCACCCCCAGGCCCAGGTCGCTGACGATCAGCTCGGCGGCGCCGATGCGCGCCAGCCCGGCGACGATGGCGCCCACGCCGATCAGCGCGAGAAAGCCGCCCACCCACGGCAGCGGGCTCGCACGCGGCTCACCGGCCTCGGCGGGCACCGGTGCGCTGGGGGCGGAGGCGGCGGGGAGCTGCGCCTGGCTCTGTTCTCTCACTCACTTCCCTTGCGGCTTGAGCAGCGGGAACAAGATCACGTCGCGAATCGACGGCGAGTCGGTGAACAACATCGCCAGGCGATCGATTCCGATGCCCTGGCCCGCGGTGGGCGGCAGGCCGTGCTCGAGCGCGCGAATGTAGTCGGCGTCGTAGTCCATCGTCTCTTGCTGGCCGCGGTTCTTGGCCTCGACCTGGGCCTCGAAGCGGCCCTTCTGGTCGATGGGGTCATTGAGCTCGCTGAAGGCGTTCGCGAGCTCCCAGCCATTGGCGAACAGCTCGAAGCGATCGGTGATGAGCGGGTTCTTGTCGTTGCGGCGGGCCAGCGGGCTCAACTCGACGGGGAACTCGGTGACGAAGGTCGGCTGAATCAGGGTGTGCTCGACGTGCTGCTCGAACAGCGCGCCGATCAGCTCGCCGCGGTTCAGCTTCGAGAGCTCGTCGCGCTTGCCCTCGGGGTTCTTGAGCGCCAGCTGGAGCAGCGCCTCACGATCGTTCTGCACGTCATCGGGGCAGCCCAGCTTCTCGCGCACCGACTGCCACATCGGCAGCCGCCGCCAGCCTTTGGCGAAGTCGATGGTGTTCTCGCCGAACTTGAGCTTCGTCGCGCCGCACACGTGCTGCGCGGCCTGGCTCAGCATCTCTTCGGTGAGGTTCATCAGGTCTTCGTAGGTCGCGTAGGCCTCGTAGAACTCGAGCATGGTGAACTCGGGGTTGTGCCGAGTGCTGATGCCTTCGTTCCGGAAGTTGCGGTTGATCTCGTAGACGCGGTCGAAGCCGCCCACCACCAGGCGCTTCAAGTGCAGCTCGGGCGCGATGCGCATGAACAGCTGCATGTCGAGGGTGTTGTGGTGGGTCTTGAACGGGCGCGCCGCGGCGCCGCTCACCAACGAGTGCATCATCGGCGTCTCGACCTCGAGGTAGCCCCGGTCGTCGAGGAAGCGTCGAATGAACTGCACCAGCTTGATGCGCTTCTTGAAGGTCTCGCGCACGTCGGGGTTCGCGAGCATGTCGAGGTACCGCTGGCGGTAGCGCGCCTCGGTGTCCGAGAGCGAACCGACGTTGGTCTCGAGCCACTTCTTCGCCTCTTCGCTGGTGCCGAACTTGCCGGGGAGCGGGCGCAGGGTCTTGGTGAGCGGCTCGAAGCGCGTCGCCGACAGTGACAGCTCGCCCGTCTTCGAGCGAAACAGCGTGCCGCCGATGCCGACGAAGTCGCCCAGGTCACAGAGCTTGAAGAGCTCGTAGCGGTCGCCCAGCGCGTCCTTCTTCACGTGAACCTGAATCGCGCCGCTGCGATCTTGCACTCGAATGAAGGCGGCCTTGCCGAAGCTGTTGAGCGCCACGATGCGGCCGGCCACGGTGCAGGCCTGCGGTGCGGCGGTGAGCTTCTCGTTCGCCGCTGCGACGAGCGGGTCGAGCACCGCCTTGGCCGCGGCGATCGCCGCCTGGTCTTTCGCCTTGTTCGCTTTGTCGAGCTGGGCCTGCGCGGCGTCGAGCGCCGGGTCGGCCAGCTTCGCGAGCAGCTCACCCGCCAGGTGCTCGGGGCGAAAGCCGTTGCCGAAGGGGTTGGCGCCCAGCTCGCGCCACTTCTGCGCCGAGGCGAGGCGCTGCTCGAACAGCTCGTGCTCCTTCTTGCCCTCGTCCTGCGCGGGAGCGGCACCGCCGGCTTTCTTGTTGCTCACCGCGGGCGGGACGGGCTTGGTCACTTCTTCGGACATGGTCGGCTGGTGGCTTTAGGAGCCCACCCGACCCGCGTCAATCACCGGCTTTACGGCGCCGAGAAGAAAAGCAGGGCCGCGACCATCACCCCGAGCAGCAGGGGGATGATGACCTCGACCGGCACACGGTACATCGCCTGCTGCAGGGCGGTGTTGCGGCGCTCGAGCCCGCGGCGCCGACGAACGCGGCGCATGATGACCGAGGCGAGCGCAGGCGGGGCCTTCTCTTTCGGAGCGCCCCTCAGCAGCGAGAGCGTCTTCAGGTAGCGATCGAAGCGCGCCTTCAGCTCGGGGTCTTCGGCGAGAGCGCGCTTGAGGCGAGCGTCGTCGCTGCTCGACAGCGCGCCATCGGCGGCCCCGGCGAACAGCTCTTCGACTTCGTTGGACTTCAGCGCGGTGCTCACGTGCTTTATTCTCCCTTGTCGGCCGGCCGGGCCTCAAGCTCGGCGATGATTCCCGCGAGCTTCTCTCGCGCGCGGTGAAGGCGGCTCTTCACGGTGCCCTCGGCGAGCTCGGTGATTTCGACGATCTCTTCGTAGGCCAGGCCTTCGATGTCGCGCAGCACCACCAGCACCCGCTGGTCTTCGTCGAGGCGCGCGATGGCGCGGTGCACCAGCGCCCGGGTGCGCGCGGCGTCGAGCGACTCGTCGGGGGTGACCGGAGCGCCGACCGACTCGTTGATCGCCTGCTCGCTGCTCTCGCCGTACTCTTCGCTGCGCCCGCGGCCGCGGCGCTTCAGGTACTTGAGGCGGTTGAGGCAGTGGTTGCGCGAGATTCGAAAGATCCACGTCGAGATCTTCGCGTCGGCGCGGAACTGCTCGAGGTGCTGGTGAATCGAGACGAAGATCTCTTGCGTGACGTCGAACGCCTCTTCGCGGTCGGCCAGCATGCGCAGGCAGAAGTCGTACACCCTGTCTTGGTGCTGCTTCACCAACAGCTCGAAGGCGGTCGGGTCTCGGCGTCGCAGGCGGGAGATCAACACCCGCTCTGACGCCTCGAGCTCGACCGGCTCCGGCTCGCCAGACACCTCGGCATCCATCGAGCTCGAGCGCCACGGGTAGAACATCAGACACCCGACCGGCGATTCGGTTCCACCCGCGCAACGGCTCGATTTTGCTCAGACCCTCTCGATGATGGTCGCGATGCCCTGCCCGCCTCCGATGCACAGCGTGATGAGCGCGGTCTGTTTGTTGGTGCGCTCGAGCTCGTCGAGCGCGGTGCCGAGCAGCATCGCGCCGGTGGCGCCGAGCGGGTGGCCCAGCGCGATGGCGCCGCCGTTGACGTTCACGCGCTCGGGGTCGAGGCCCAGCTTCTTCTGGGTCTGCAGCACCACCGCGGCGAACGCCTCGTTGATCTCCCACAGGTCGATGTCGCTCGCCTTCATGCCAGCCATCTTCAGCGCCTTGAGGCTCACCGGCGCCGGAGCGGTCAGCATGATGACCGGCTCGGTGGCCAGCGTGGCCAGCGCGCGAATGCGGGCGCGCGGCTTGAGGCCCATCGCCTTCACCCCGCGCTCTGAAGCCAGCGCCACCACCGCGGCGCCGTCGACGATGCCGCTCGAGTTGCCGGCGGTGTGCACGTGCTGCACCTGCTTCGCGGCCGGGTACACCTTGAGCGCCAGCTGATCGAACGTCTCGCCGTTGGGGCCCACCTGCGCCTCGCCCATCGGCACGAACGCGGGCTTCAAGCTGGCGAGCCCCTCGGCGGTGGTGTCGGCGCGCGGGTTCTCGTCGCGCTCGAGCACCACCTTGCCGGTCGACGGGTCTTTCACCGCGAACAGTGACTTGCCGAACCGGCCCTCTTCCATCGCGCGGGCGGCCTTCTGCTGCGAGCGCAGCGCGAACGCGTCGAGCTGCTCACGCGAGAAGCCCTCGAGCGTGGCGATGAGATCGGCGCTGATGCCCTGCGGCACCTGGAAGACGCGCTTGCGCAGCTCTTCGTTGTTGCCGTCGATGCCGCCGTTGTCGCTGCCCATCGGCACGCGCGACATGCTCTCGACGCCGCCCGCCACCACCAGGTCTTGCGCGCCCGAGGCGACCGCCATGGCGGCGAAGTTCACCGCCTGCAGACCCGAGCCACAGAAGCGGTTGAGCGTCACCGCCGACAGACCGTCGGGCCAGCGCGCTGCCAGCACCGCGTTGCGCGCGAGGTTGGCGCCCTGCTCGCCCGCCTGCGACACCACACCGGCGATCACGTCGTCGACCTTCTCGGGGTCGAGGCCCGACTTCTTCTGCAGCGCGTGAAGGCTCTGCGCCAGCAGCTCTTGCGGGTGAAGGTTCGAGAGCGCACCCTTGCCGGCCTTGCCGCGGCCGCGGGGAGTACGGACAGCGTCGACGATGAAGGCAGGGAAGTTCATGGAGACGTCCTTTCTAACGTTCCTGTCACCGGCAGTGCACGCCCCCCATCGTAAGTCACCTGCCCGCTGGCAGGTCGAGCACGATCAGCGCTCCCGGGCCGTCTTCAGGGGCCAGGGCCAGGGCCTGCCCGCGGTGCTGGCGCATCACCTCGCTCACGATCGCCAGCCCCAGGCCCGACCCTCCCCGTGGGTCGCCGCGGTGAAAAGGCGCGAACACCGCCTCGCGCTCGACCTCGGGTATGCCCGGGCCGCGATCTCGAACCGAGACGCGCCAGCCGTCGCGGTGGGGGTACACCGAGAGGTCGATGGTGGTGCGCGGCGGTGCGAACCGCAGCGCATTCGAGAGCAGGTTGTCGACCGCCTGCCGAAGCGCGGTGGCGCTGAAGCGGGCGACCGCCGGCCGCACCGCGTGTATCGCGATCAGCACCCCGCGCTCTTCGCCCTCGGCACGGGCGGCCTCGGCGGCCTCGTCGAGCACCTCGCAGAGGTCGGCCTCGCACAGGTCCCACCCGCGGCCCGCCGCCGCCATCTCGAGGAGCGACTGCGCGAGGCGCGCGAGCCGATCGACCTCGTCGCGCGCCTCGCCGAGCGCCTGACGCAGCGCCTCGGGCGAACGCTCGCGCCGCAGCGCCAGGTCGAGCGTGGTGCGCATCAACGTCAGCGGGGTGCGCAGCTCGTGCGCCGCATCGGCCAACAGCCGCTCGTGCACCTCGCGCGCGCGCTTGAGCTGGGTGGTGGTGACGGCCAGCACCTCTCGGAGCGCGGCGACCTCGTCACCCGCGGTATCGGGCCGCGGCTGGGTGCTCAGATCTCCCCGGCGCACCCGGTCGAGGTGCTCGGTGAGAAAGGCGAGCCGACGCGCCAGCCGCCGCCCCAGCAACGCCTGCAGGCCCGCCAGCACCAACCCGGTGGCGGCGACCACCGCCAGCGCGGTGAGGTGAAACACCCGCACGCTCTCGTCGACCTGCCCCAGCGACGCGGCGAGGCGCAGCACGAAAGGCCGCTCGGCGTTCTTCACCCGGACGATCAGCTCGCGCTGCCGACCCGCCTCGGTGTCGCGGGTCAACAGCTGCGAAGGGGGCCCCTCGAGCGGCGGCGGGGCCAGGCCCTGCGGTGGGTGCGGCAGCGGGGGAAAGTGCGCCACCAGCCGGCCGTGCTCGTCGAACAGCTCGGCGGCGGGCCCGAACGGCCGCACCTCTTCGAGCAGCGGCGACTCGGCCATGTGCAGGTGGGGCCCGTCTTCACGGTCGAACAGCGACACCGACTCGGCCGCGCCCTGGGCCAACAGCCCGCGATCGAGCGAAGACTCGAGCGCGCGGCGAAAGCTCTGCCCCGCCACCAGCAGCGCGGCCAACAGCACGCCGCTCGGCAGCAGCGCCCCCGACAGCCAGAGGCGGGTGCCGAGCTTCACTCCACCACCAACCGGTAACCGACCCCGCGCACCGCCTCGATGCTCACCCGGCGGGAGCCCACCCGCTCGAGCTTGGTGCGCAGGTACCCCACGTAGACGTCGACCACGTTGCCGGTGCCTTCGAAGTCGCCTCCCCACACCTTCGACAGCAGGTGTGAGCGGGTCGCGGTGTCCGAGCCCCGCGCCATGAGCTCGCCGAGCAGGGCGAGCTCGCGACCGGTCAGGGTGACCTCGGTGCCGGCATGGTGCAGGGTGCGCCGGCGGGCATTGATGGTCAGGTCTCCCATCGTCTTGAGGGCCGCCTCACCTGGCCCCGCGCGCCGCTGCAGCGCCTCGAGGCGCGCCACCAGCTCGTCGAAGTCGAAGGGCTTCACCAGGTAGTCGTCTGCGCCTGCCCGCAGCCCGGTGACCTTTTCTCCGGTCGAGCCCCGTGCGGTGAGCAGCAGCACCGGGGCGGTGAGGCCGCGCCGGCGCCACTCGCGCAGCAACGCGACCCCGTCGAGGTCGGGCAGCCCCCAGTCGAGCACCACCGCGTCGTAGGGCACGTCGAGGGCCTGCTGCAGCGCCGCCTGGCCGTGGTCGCACACGTCGACCTGGTGGCCCTCTTCGCTCAGCCCGCGGGCCAGCATGCGCAGCATCTTCGGCTCGTCGTCCACGACCAGCAGTCGCATGGGCGAACCCATCTCACGAGCGGGCCGGCGGCGCACGCCGGAAGACCCGGTAGAGGGTGGGCAAGACGATCAAGGTGAGCAGGGTCGAGCTGAACAGCCCCCCCACCACCACCGTCGCCAGCGGGCGCTGCACCTCGGCGCCCGGGCCCTGCGCCAGCATCATCGGCACGAAGCCGAGCGCCGCCACCAGCGCGGTCATCAACACCGGGCGCACCCGCGCATGCGCCGCGGCGATGGCGGCGGCGGCCGGTGAATGGCCCTCGGCCTCGAGCTCGACGATGCGTGAGAGCAGCACCACGCCGTTGAGCACCGCGATGCCGGCGAGGGCGATGAAACCGATCGCCGCCGACAGCGAGACGGGCATCTGCCGCAGCGCCAGGGCGATCAGCCCGCCCACCGCCGCGAAGGGCACGTGGCTGAAGATGATCACCACCGCGCTGACCCGGCGAAAGGCTGCGAGCAGCACCAGCACGATCAGCGCCAGCACCGCGGGTATCACCACCGCCAGCCGGGCCTTGGCGGCGCGCAGCGACTCGAACTGGCCGCCCCATTCGAGGCGCACCCCGGCGGGGAGCTTCAGCGTCGCGTCGACCGCCGCCCGGGCGGTCTCGACCACCGTGCCGAGGTCGGCGCCGCGCACGTTGAAGCCGACCATCAGGCGGCGGGCGCCGTTGCGCCGGTTCACCTGCCCCGGCGCGTCTTCACCCGACACCTCGGCCACCCGAGAGAGCGGCACCGCGCCGCCCCCCGGCAGCGGCACCGGCGTGTCTTTGAACGACCACGCCGACTCGATGCCCGCCTGCTTGAGCACCACCGGTATGCGCACCGCGCCGTGCCACGTGGCGCCGACCTCGTGCCCCTGGCGGGCCACCCTCACCGTCTCGAGCACGTCGGCGGCGTCGAGGCCCAGGTTGGCCGCATCGAGCGCGCGCGGCCGCACGGTGAGCAGCGGCACCGAGGGCGGCGCCAGCACCCGCACGTCTTCGGCCCCGCTCTGCCGCGCCAGCACCTCGCGCACCTGCGCCGCGGTCGCGGCGAGCTCGCCCAGGTCTTCACCGTAGACGCTGACCACCACGTCGGTCACCGAGCCTCCGAGCAGCTCGTTGAAGCGCATCTGAATGGGCTGGGTAAACGAGGGCTCTCCGCCGGGCGCCTCTCGCTGCAGGGCGGCCTTGAGCTCGGCGATCAACCGCTCGAGCGTGAGGCCGGGCCTCCACTGCGCCCGGGGCACCAGGCTCACGAATACGTCGGCCTGCTCGAGCCCCATGATGTCGGTGGCCACCGCCGGGCTCCCGATGCGAGAGACCACCTGGGTCACCTCGGGCGCGGCGCCGCGCAGCACCCGCTCGAAGTGCTGGGCCTCGACCACGCTCTGCGCCAGCGAGATGTCGGCCTGGCGGGTGGTCTGCACCACCAGGTCACCCTCGTTGAGCTGCGGGGCGAACTCGGTGCCGGTGCGGTGGAGCAGCACCGCGCCCACCGCCAGCCCGAGCAGGGCGAGCCCCGCGACCAGCACCGGCCGAGCGCTGAAGCGGCGCAGGGTGGGCGGGTAGACGTGCTCGACCAGGCGCATCACCCAGGGCTCCCGGGAGGGCACGTCGCGGGCGCGCAGAAACAGCGCGGTGGCAGCGGGCACGAAGGTGAGCGACAGCAACAGCGCCACCGCCAGCGCGAGCACCACGGTGAGCGCCATCGGCCGAAAGAGCTTGCCGTCGGTGCCGCTGAGCGCGAGCACCGGCACGTAGACCAGCACGATGATCAGTACCGAGAAGAACACCGGGCGCGAGAGCCGGCCGCCCGCCTCGCGAATCACCGCGCGCGCGTCGGCGCCCGGGGCGCGACCCGCGACCGCCAGCGCCGCCATCGCACCTTCGACCATCACGACCGCGCCGTCGACCAGCAGGCCGAAGTCGATCGCGCCCAGCGACATCAGGTTGCCGGGCACGCCCCACAGCGACATCGCGGCGGTCGCGAACAGCATCGAGAGGGGAATCGCCGAGGCCACCAGCAGCCCGGCGCGCAGGCTGCCGAGCAGCAAGAACAGCACCGCCACCACCAAGAGGCCCCCCGAGCAGGTTCTTGGCCACCGTGCGCAGGGTGCCCTTCACCAGCACGCTGCGGTCGTAGATGGTGTCGATCTTCACGTCGCGCGGCAGCGCCTCGACCACCCGGGGCATGGCGCGGTGGAGCTGCTCGACCACCTCGAGGGCGTTCGCGCCCCGCAGCATCTGCACCATCACGTACACCACCTCGGCGCGGCCGTTGAGCGACGCCGCCCCCAGGCGAACGCTCTCGCCGCGGCGCACCGTGGCCACGTCGCCCACGCGGGTGAGGGTGGGGGTGCCGCTCTCGGTGCGCTCTCGCGCCACCACCGAGCGCGCCAACGACGCCTCGTCGGGCGGGAGCGCCTGACCGCGCAGCAGCACCTGAGCGGTGCCCGAGGGCAGCGCTGCCCCCGCCGCAGTGCCGGTGGTCGCCTCGAGGGCGCCGGCGAGCTCGCGCAGCGACAGGCCGCGCTGCGAGAGCCGACCGGGGTCGGCCAGCACCTCGAAGGTGCGCTCGGCCCCACCCCACGAGTTGACCTCGACCACCCCCGGCACCGCCTTGAGCAGCGGCGCGACCTGCAGCAGCACCAGCTCTTGCAGCTCGGCGAGCGAGCGGGCTTCTGAGCTGACGGTGAAGTGGAAGATCTCGCCCAGGCCCCCGCTGACCGGGCCCAGCGCGACCGTGGTGACCGAGCGCGGCAGCTGAAGCGACGCCAGGCGCTCCGAGACCAGCTGCCGCGCGAGGTAGACCGGCACGCCGTCGTCGAAGACCAGGGTGACCGCCGCCACGCCATAGCGGGCGATGCTGCGCTGCTCGACCAGGCCCGGAGCGCCGCCGGCAGCGATCTCGATCGGCCGCGCCACGAAGCGCTCGATCTCTTCGGGGGTGAGGCCCGGGGCCGTGGCCAGCACCAGCACCTGGTTGTTGGTCAGGTCGGGCAGCGCGTCGAGCTCGAGCCGCACCGCGAAGAAGCCGGCGAGCGCGGCGAGCGCCAGCACGGTCGCCACCACGGGCCCGGCGTGGTCGACCGACCCTTCGACCAGGCGCCGAATCATGGCGCGCGCACCTCGTCGTCGACGGTCAGCGCGCCGCGGGTCACGCAGTCGACCGCTTCGCACCCCATCACCTCGACCGCCACGGTGCCGCGCCGGGTCTCGACCTGGGCACCTCCGTCGAGCCGCGTGATGGCCTCGGCAGGCACCCGCATCAGCCCCGGCCCTTCGCGGGGGTGCAGCACCACCCGCCCGAGCACCCCCGCCGCCACCGGGCGCACCGGCTCGAACCACGCCAGAAAGGTGCCGTCGCGAGGGTCGGCGGCAGGCGCGCGCGCAATGGCGGTGAGCGGAGTCGACTCGCCACCCGCCACCAGCTCGGCGGCCCCTTCAGGGGCAGGCACGGTGAAGCGCGCCTCGACGCGCACCGGGCCGGGGCCCGCCAGCTGCGCGAGGGGCTCGGTGCCGCTCGGGCGGTTCTCTCCGGCCGAGACGGTGACTGCGGTGACCACCCCGGCGACCGGGGCACGCAGCGCGAAGGCTCCGCTCCCCGCCAGCACGCCGGCTGCTTCTCGCTCGCCCAGGCCCGCCGACAGCAGCACTGCCCGCGCGCCCTGCAGGTCGGCCTTCGCCTCGGCCACCTTCGCCGACGCCTCCGACACGTCGAGCGCCTTGGCCAGCCCCTCGGTGCGCAGCTGGGTGAGCTGGCCGAGCCGGTCTGACCACGCCTGCAGTCGAGCGCGCGCGCCCTCGGCCCGCCCCGCTGCTTCGAGCAGCTCGGGCATCACCACCTCGATGAGGGGCGCGCCGGCGTCGACCCGGTCTCCGACCTGCACGTGCACCTGCCGCACGGTGGCGCGCATCGGCACGGTGAGCCAGGTGAGCGTGCCCGGGCCCCCGATCACGCGCGCCGGAGCCTCGAGCGTCAGCGCCGGTGCGCCCGCCCTGACCTTCACCCAGGTAGCGAGCGCCACCCCCGCGTCGGGCGCGGGCACCCCCTCGGCGCACCCGGTCACCCAGCACAGCACCACCCAACCCAGGCGCTTCATCGGGCCTCCAGCAGCTCGTGGGCGGTAGCGCGCGCGCTGGCGAAGCGCGCCTCGGCCATCGCGGCGGCGATGCGCGCGGCCAGGGCCTGCCGCCGCAGCAGGGTGAGCTCGAGCAGCGTGGCCTCGCCCATCGCATAGAGACGCGCTTCGAGGGCGGCCGCCTCGTCGGCGGCGGGCAGCTGCTGCCCCTTGACCACCGCCAGGGTCTCGGCCGAGTGCTCGAGCTCGTGGCGCGCGGCCTGGCGGGTGACCTTGGCGCGATTCTCGGCGAGGGCGACCTCACCGGTCAGCCGGCGGGTGTTCGAGAGGTGCACCGCCTGCTCGCGCTCGCCGTGCTCGAACACCGGGAGGGTCACCCCGACAGCGACGCCACCGAACCACTGGTCGGGGAAGTCGCGACCTCCCAGAAGCGACAGCTGCAACGAGGTCGCCCAGAGGGCCCGGGTCTCGGCGGCGCGCTCACGTTCGGCCTTCAGCTCACCGGCGAGCACCTGAACAGAAAACGCACCCGCCCCTTCGAGCGAGGTGGGCTCGAGGTCGGAAAAGACCGGCAGCAGGCCCTTCGCCACCGCGATGGCCGCGAGCCCCAGCAGGTTCGCGAGCTGGGCGCCGGCTTCGACCCGGCGCCCCTCCCACTCGAGGTGCAGCGCGGCCGCCTCGGCGGCAAAGGCGCGCGCGGTCGCCACCTCGACCCGGGTGCTGCCCGCGGTGCCGAGGCTGCGCTCGAGGCGGGCCACCAGCTCGCGCGCCTCGCCCACTTCCTGGTGGGCGGCCTCGGCGGCGAGCTGCGCGGCCCAGGTCTCGAGCCAGGCCGTCGCCACCGCGATGCGCCGGGTCTGCCGGAGCGCCCGCAGCTGCAGCGCGGTGAGCTCGGCTTCTTCTCTCGCCACCGCCCGGCGGGCCGGGCCGAGGCCGCCCAGGTTGAGGCTCTGGCTCACGGTCACCTGCGCCTCGGGGCCTGTGGCCGTGCCGGCGGTGCGAAGGCCGGGCTGAACGGCGAGCTGGGGGTTCGAGGTGAGCCAGCCCAGGCGGCCCAGGCCGTCTCGTCGGGCCTGCGCCGCCGCCGCGAGACCCGCCACGTCACCTGCGACGTCGACCGCCGCGAGCGCCTCTTCGAAGCGAATGCCGACCTCGCCGACTGAAGTCGGGGTCACCGCCAGCAGCGTCGAGATGAGACCCCACATCGCGCTCAAGGTACGGGGCGGCCCGCACGCCTGCTTGAGAGCCAGATGAGAGCGTTCTCATCATTCGATGGGGGGTCACTGAGCGACCCGGTAGGCGCCGGTCTTGGCGTCGACGGTGAATCGCGGCGGGCGGTGGCCGAGCTCGAACGCCGCCAGGCCGGGCGCGAGCTGGCGCGACCACGCGTTCTCGTCGCACGCCCGGCTGGGGAAGATGTCGAACCGAACCGGCCGCACCTTCGCGTCAGCGACCAGCAGGTAGACCTCTTCGATGCCCGGGTCGGTGATGGCGATGCAGCCGATCGAAGCGCACCCGCCGTGAAGGTAGATGAGGCCCCCGGGCTGCTTCGGGTCCGACAGCACCCGGTCGCTGGCGTTCGGGTAGCTCACCTTGAGTGACAGGTGCCACTCGGACCACGGGTTGAGCTGGCTCACCTCGTAGAAGCCCTCGGGCACCTGCAGGTCGCCTTCTCTGCGCTTGGGCCCCAGGTCTCCGCTCGCGGCGCAGAACGGGTAGGTCTTGAGCAGCGTGAGCGGCCTGCCGCGCGGGCCGCCCCACACCTCGAGCTCGCGCTCTTTCTTCAGCGCGCGCAGGTACACCTCTTCGGGCGCCCCTTTCAGCCCGGCCGCCACCCACAGCGCCCTCACGTCGGCGGCGCGCGCGCCGCGTACCTCGGCCACCCGATCGGCAGAGAGCACGGTGAGCAGCACGAGCAGCACTGAAGGGTGCGACGCTACCCGCGCTCGGCCGGTTCCGTCAGCGGCAGACCTTGCGGTTGCCGTCGCAGCTGCCCGACTCGCAGTCCGACCCGAACCAGCAGGGGTCTCCGCGCCAGCCGTGGCCCATGCAGGTCTGCTGCCCGTGCCAGTCGCGGCAGCTGAAGTCGATGCCCTCGCCGCAATCGCTCGAGAACCGGCAGCTGCGGCCGCGGTACACCGGCACTACCGGCGCGGCCCCGACCGAGACCACGCCGTAGTAGCCGACGCCCGGAGCCACCACCACGCCAGGGGCGACGGCCTGCTGCTGCACCGGAGCCGGCGCCGAGCCGGCGGTGATCTGCCGCGTGTAGGCGAGCTTGCAGTCGCTGCGAATGTCTTTCAGCGCCTGGCCCGCCGGCACATCGACCAGCACCAGCCCGCCGCCGCCGGTCTCGAAGCTCAGGTAGCTGGGGGTGGGCGACACCTGCACCGGCCGCGACCAGGTGCGCGGCAGGTCGTAGATGCTCTTGGGGTACTCGCGCACCTCGAACAGGTGCTCGCCGTAGGTGGCGTCGATCTGCACGTACTGATCCATCGAGAGGTCGCCCACCAGCTTGCCGTCGAGCACGAGCATGCGCCGGCCCGCCGCGAAGAGGTGGTTCACGTAGATGACCAGGCGGCCGAAGCCCGCGGTCGACGAACCCGCACCGGCCGGGACCACAGGAGACGACCCTGCTCCTGAGAGCTCGGTCGCGCGGGCATCGGCCCGGCCGCGCAGCGGAGCCTGCGTCGCATCGAGCGCGGCGTACTGCCGGTAGTGCGCCACCGCGTCGCCCCCCTTGCCCTGCCGGTCTTCGGCGATGGCGAGCCCGTACAGCGCCGCGGCCAGCTGCGGCTTCACCTGCAGCGCGTAGCGGCAGTCGGCCTCGGCCGCGGGGTAGTTCTTCAGGCCCACCAGCGCCGAGCAGCGCGCCGCGAAGATCTCGGCCACCTTAGGCTGCTGCGCCGCCAGCGCGTTGAGCGACCCCACCGCCTCAGAGTACCGCCCCGCCTGAATGTCGGCGTTCGCCTGGGTGTAGCGGGCGAGCTGGTCGGCATCGAGGCTGGAAGCGGCGAAGAGCACCATCAACGCAGGCACGGTCATGCCCGCGTTTGGGGGCCGCCCGCCGAATCCGTCACCAAAGGCTATTCGGGCAGCGCGCGCGGGGTTCTTCACTCCCATCAGCTGCGCGGTGATGAAGTCTTCGAGGTCGCCGTCCATCACCTTGTCGACGTTGCCGGTCTCGACGCCGGTGCGCAGGTCTTTGACCATGCGGTAAGGCTGCATCACGTACGAGCGAATCTGCGAGCCGAAGGCGATGTCCATCTTCTGGGCCTCGGCGGCGTCGCGCTGCTCGGCGCGCTTCTTCATCTCGAGATCATAGAGGCGGCCGCGCAGAATCTTGAACGCCATGTCCTTGTTGGCCGACTGCGAGCGCTCGGTCTGGCAGGTGATGATGATGCCGGTGGGCAGGTGGCGCAGCTGCGCGGTCGAAGACGTCTTGTTGACCTTCTGACCGCCGGCGCCGCCGCCGCGAATGAACTTCAGCTCGTAGTCGGTCTCGGGAATGTCGATCTTCACGTCGTCGTCGATCTCGGGGTACACGTCGACGGCGACGAAGCTGGTCTGCCGGCGCGCGTTCGAGTCGAACGGCGAGATGCGCACCAGCCGGTGCACCCCCACCTCGGCCTTCAGGTTGCCATAGGCGTACTCGCCCTCGATGCGCAGCGAGACGTTCTTGAAGCCCGCCTCTTCGCCCGGCACCTCGTCGCTCAGCTCGACCTTCCAGCCCCGGCGCTGGCAGTAGCGCGTGTACATGCGCATCAGCATGGCCGCCCAGTCCATCGACTCGGTGCCGCCGGCGCCGGCGTTGATGTCCATGAAGCAGTTGGCGCGGTCGTTGGGCCCGCTGAGCATCTTCTTGAGCTCGAGCGCTTTGACGTCGGCCTCGACCTGGCCGAGCGAGGCGATCGCCTCTTCGCGCGAGGCGGGGTCGTTCGCTTCGGCGGCCAGCTCGAGCAGGGTCTTGGCGTCGTCGAAGCCGCGCTGGGCCTTGTCGAAGGTGGCCACCATCGCCTCGAGGCTGCTCTTCTCTTTGAGCAGGGCCTGCGCCTTGGTGTTGTCGTCCCAGAAGTTGGGCTGGCCCGAGTCTCGTTCGATCAGCGCGATGCGGCTCTTCTTGCGATCGACGTCAAAGCCCCCCCCGAAGGCTCGAGAGCCGCCCGGAGAGATCTGCGAGGGTCGCGTCGACGTCGATGGCCATGATGGCGATCTCCCTAAACCTCATGACGAACGCGCGCAAGACCGTTAAGAACGCGCAGACCTGACGCCCACAAGGAGATCACCATGAAATTCGAGCTCGACCCGCTGCCGTACGCCAAAGACGCGCTCGCGCCCCACATGAGCGCGGAGACCCTCTCGTTTCACTACGAGAAGCATCACCAGACGTACATGAACAACCTGAAGAACCTGCTCCAGGGCAAGCCCGAGGCCGAGAAGTCGCTCGAAGAGATCGTCAAGAGCTCGACCGGCGGCGTGTTCAACAACGCGGCCCAGGTGTGGAACCACGACTTCTTCTGGAAGTCGATGAAGCCCAAGGGCGGCGGCGAGCCGACCGGCGCGCTGGCCGACGCGATCAAGCGTGACTTCGCCTCGTTCAACGACTTCAAGACCCAGTTCCAGACCGCCGCGGTGGGCCAGTTCGGCTCGGGCTGGGCGTGGCTGGTCAACGAGGGCGGCAAGCTGAAGATCGTCACCACCGGCAACGCCGAGACGCCGATGAAGACCGGCGCGCAGTGCCTGGTCACCTGCGACGTCTGGGAGCACGCCTACTACATCGACTACCGCAACCTGCGCGCCAAGTTCGTCGAGACCTGGCTCGGCAACCTGGTGAACTGGGACTTCGCTTCGGCGAACTTCAAGTAACGCGTGTCGGCCCGGCGCATCGCCGCTTGGGCCTTCGTCGTCTGCGCCGCGGCCCTGCTCGTCTCGCAGGCCGCGGCGTTCGTCTTTTCGGCGCGCGTGCCGTGGCTCGCCGAGCTGTCGCGCCTGCGCCTCGTGCCGTTCGCGGCGCTCGCGGCGCTGGTGGCGCTGGCAGTGGCCCCTGGCCGCGCCGCCGCACTCGAGCGCCTCGAGGCCTGGCTGGGCGTGCACCGTCGCACGCTCGCCGCCGTCGCAGCGACGGTGGCGGCCGCGATGTTCCTCGCGTCGAAGGTCGGCCAGCACCTCGCCTTCGAAACCGGCGCGTTCGACCTGTCGATGTACCACCACGCCATCGACAACACGCTGCACGGGCGCTTCATGTACGCGTTCGGGCTCGAGCACAGCTTCTTCACCGAGCACTGCGCCCCGTTCCTGCTCACCTGGGTGCCGTTCTACGCGCTGGTGCCGAGCGTCTACACGCTGCTCACCCTGCACGCGCTGGCCACCGCAGCGGCGGGCGTACCGCTCTACCTCTTGGCGCGGCGTCACGCGCTCGGCCGGCTCGACGCCGGGCTGGTCACCCTGGCCTTCTGGCTGAGCCCGATTCTCTGGCGCGGCTTCGTATTCGACGTGCACCACGAGCTGTGGGGCCCGCTGTTCGTCTTTCTCGCGCTGTGGGCGGCGCACGCCGGGCGCTGGCCGGTGTTCTACGTGGCCCTCGCCCTGCTGCTCTCGCTCAAAGAGGACCACCCGTTGAGCGGCCTCGCCATCGCGGTGGTGGTGTTCACGCTGGGCATGAAGGCGCGCAAGCACGCGGCGTTCGCGGCGGTGCTCTCGGTGGGCTGGCTCGCCGTCGCGCTGACGGTCTGGCCGAAGACTCCGTACCTCGGCCGTTACGCGCCGCTCGGCGACACGCACGGAGCGGTCGCGTGGTCGCTGCTCTCTCACCCGCTCGACACGCTCGTGCTGCTGGCCGGCCGCCCGGTGCGCGCGCTGCTGGGCAGCCTCGGCGCGGGCGCGGTGCTCAACCCGCTGGGCGTGCTGCTGGCGGTGCCGCACCTGATTCTCAACCGCGCCAGCACCCACCCGCTGCAGTCAGAGCTGGCGCTGTACTACGGCCTGCCAGCGTGGACGCTGGTGTTGGCCACGGCGCCGCGGGTGCTGGCGGGGCTCAAGCGCCGCGGCGGCTCGGTGCTGGCGACCTGCGCCGCGCTCACCCTCTTCGTGCCGGCGACGGTCGACGTGGGGCCGCACCCGCTGTGGTGGCCGACGGGCGGCGAGCGCGAAGCGGCCGCGCAGCTCACCGCCCTCGACCTGACGCGCCCGGTGTCGGCGCAGACCGAGGTGGTGCCGCACCTGCCGGTCACCGAGAGCGTGAAGCTGTGGCGCGGCGGGCTCGACGCCCCGACGGTGGTGCTGATGCGCCACAAGTCGACCTGGCCGATGCCCGAAGCCGAGCACGCGCGCGCGCTCGGCGGCGCGGCCGATGCCGGCTACCGCACTGCGTTCGAGAACGACGCGATGCTCGTCTTCCGTCGCGACTGACTGCCTCGAGCTCCCGGCCCCAGCCCTGCCAGGCTCACCGCAGCGGAGCAGCCGGCAGCTTCCAGAACGCGACCGCGGTAGCCACCGACAGCGGCAGCACCAGGCAGATCAAGTTCCAGTTCTGCTGATCGAACATCGGCAGCACCTTCGCCACCACACCGAGCACCGCGAGCCCGCCCAGCGCCGCGCTCACCCACCTGAGCGCCCTCACCGCCCGCGCGCTGCCGAAGGCGAGCATCGGCCCCAGCACCAGCAGCGAGAACGTGATCGGGTTGATGAGAAACAGGTTCTCATTGCGGTGCGCGACCTGGTGGTTGGTCCAGAGGCCGACGACGAAGAGGAAGACGCCGAGCGAGCCCCACACCAGCCCCTCGAGCCCCAGCACCACCCCGAGCGCCACCCGCGCCCACTTGCCGGCGCTGCGCCGCAAGGCGAAGACGCCCGCCCCAGACGCCAGCGAGACGATGAGCAGCCACACGTTCCAGTAGGGCGGGTTCTCGGGCACCGGCGCGCGGTGCTTCGCCCGGTACACCATGATCTTCTGCTTCACCGCGGGGTGGCCATCGACGGTGAGCGCGTCGAGCTGACGTTCGAGCTCGTCGGGCAAGAACGACTCTTCTTGCTGGGTGATGGGGCGATCGAGCTCGTCGTTCTGCAGGTAGTCGAGCACCAGCGACATGGGCGGAAACACCGACGAGTACCGCCTGGTGTGCTCCCGCAGGCTCATGCGCGACTTCACGCTGGTCGCGCGCTTCAACGCTCCACCGAACGCGGCGTCGATGATGTCGCGCGGCCGGGTCGAGCAGTTGTCGTTGTAGTGGTGGTACAGGTACTCGCGGTGCTCGGGCGTGACGTTGATGGCCAACGCCTGCGCCGCCTGCGCGGCCTGCTCGGGCGTGAACGCCAGCTGCTGCACCCGCACGTCGCGATCGAGGTCTTTGTACATCGCGTAGGTGCCGGCCACGCTCGCCTCGCCGACCCAGAACTCGAGCCGGCCCTGCACGAACTTGTGCACGAAGCCGGTAGAGAAATCGAACATGCCGTAGTTGTAGAGGCGAGCGTGACCGAGCCGGGTGTCTTCGACCACCAGCGCGGTGTGACCCCACCACGACGGGAGATCGTCGCCGGGGCCGAACGTCACCACCGAAACCACCAGGTCCTCGGGCCGGGAGGGCCCGCCGGGCGCCCAAGACGCCGCCGGCACGGAGTGCAGCGCCACCAGGAGCGCCGCGAGCGAAAGGGTCAAACGATCAGGAGTTGAACCACCGTCGCTCGGTGGCCTCCTCCTCCTTCGTCTTCTTGTTGGTCAGCTCCACGGCGGGCTCGGCGAGATCGCCCTCGACAACCACCGAGGGCAGCCGCTCATTCGCCGCGGCGCGCATCGCGCCGGGCCCGGCGATCGGCGCCACCGGCGCCGAGGGAGAGGGGTTGGGCACCACCAGCTGCACCGGCGTACCCCGAATCGTCTCGTCGGCGGGGCGCGCCGCCGGCGTCTGTAATTGCGACTGCCCCGGCGAAGCCGGCTGGCCCGGCTCGAGATTCGCCGGGCCGAAGTCAGAGCTGGGCAGACCGAGCTGCTGCGAGAGCGCGTCACGAATGAACGCGCCCACCGACTTGCCGGCGCGCGCCGCGCCCGCGTTGATCGACTCGATCATGTCGGGGGTGGCGCGAAACGCGAGGGTGCGCACCGACGAGACCACCTGGGTGAGCTGCTCGAGCGCCTGGCTGGGCCGGGTCACCGCGAAGTCGCCCTGGTCGAGCATCGCCTTGATTCGCCGCGCCATGTCGTCGCGCGTGTACCAGTGGCCGTCGAAGAAGATGGCCTCGGCGTCGATGTCGATGGGCATTTGGCTCATGATCACAGAAGCGTCCTCCCGCATATGGAAGGGAGTCAAGTTACCGTTTGTTCAAGCGCGCCATGCGTCGAGGCTGGGCTCAACCGACCCTACTCCCAGCGCGGATATGCGCTTGCGTCTTGTGCTTTTCCGAGCAAGTTACGGCGCGCTTGCTGCGCCCGCTGCTGGTCCTCCTACTCTGTGCTACCGCGCCCGGTGCGGCCCTCGCCGCCGACGCGCCGCTGCCGCCGTTGCAGGTGAGCGCGCGCGCGGTGCCCGACCGGGTCAAGGTGGGTGAGCTGTTCACGCTCGAGGTGGTGATCACCCACGTGAAAGATCAACGCTACGACCTGCAGCCACCCGGCGAGCCCGAGAACTTCGACGTCGGCACTGCAGACCGCAAGCGCGTCGATGGACCCGACAGCGCCACCACCACGTTCCAGCTGCAGATGTCGGCCTTCCAGCTGGGCAAGCTCAAGACTCCGCAGCTCGGCTTCGAGGTGTGGACCCAGGCCGCCAAGGGCACCTTCTCGGTGCCGGGCGTCGACGTCGAGATCGTCTCATCGCTGCCCGCCGACGCCCAGCAGAGCGGCGCAGGCCTGCTCGACATCGCCCCGCCCGTCGACGTGGCGGTGCGCACCTGGCGGCTGCTCTGGGCGCTGGCGATCGCGCTGTTGGTGTCCGTCGCGGCGTACGGCGTGAGCCGCTGGCTCAAGCGCCCCAGACCGGCGGTGGCCGAAGCCCCCCAGGTGGTCGAGTCGCTCGAGGTGCGCGCGCGCAAGGCGCTCGATGCGCTCAGGCTCGACGATCTGCCCGGCAAGGGCCGGGTGCGCGAGTACTACTTCCGCCTCTCCGAGATCGTGCGCGGCTACCTCGGCGAACGCTACGGGTTCGACGCGATGGAGAGCACCACCCCCGAGCTGCTCGAGGCGCTGCGCCGGCTGCACACCCCCGGCTTGCCGATGGGCCAGCTGCAGGAGTTCGCGAACGAGTCCGACTACGTGCGCTATGCGAAGGCGACGGTCGACCCGGCCGCCTGCAAGAACGCCATCGAGCTCGCGTACCAGATCATCAACGCCACCACGCCGTCTGCCACCAATGCCCCCAAGCTTCGAGTTTCATAGCCGCTGGGTGTTGTGGCTGATGGCCGGCGCGCCGCTGCTGCTGGTGTGGGCGTACGTCGAGCGCCGCACCCGCGCGGTGTTTCGCTTTCCCGCCGCCGCCCTGCTGGCGCGCCAGGGCCGCGGCCTGCGCCCCTACCTTTTGCCCGCCCTGCCGGTGCTGCGCGTGCTGGCGATCTGCTGCGCGCTGGTGGCCCTGGCCCGCCCGCAAGAGCGCGACAGCCGCAGCGGCAACCCCAACGTCGAGGGCATCGACATCATGCTGGCGCTCGACCTCTCGAACTCGATGGAGGCGCTCGACTGGGCTCCGCGCAACCGCCTCAAGGTCGCCAAAGAGACGCTCACCGACTTCCTCGACCAGCGCCTCAACGATCGCGTCGGCCTGGTGGTGTTCTCGGGCGCCGCCTACACCCAGGCGCCGCTCACCCTCGACCGCGGCGTGCTCAAAGACGTGGTCAGCCAGCTGCGCACCCGGGTGCTCGAAGACGGCACCGCGATCGGCGACGCGCTGGCCACCTCGCTCAACCGGCTGCGCGACAGCGACGCCAAGTCGCGCGTGGTCGTGTTGATCACCGACGGCGACAACAACGCCGGTCAGGTGAGCCCCCTCGACGCCGCCAAGATGGGGCTGGCGCTGCACATTCCCGTCTACACCATCCTGGTGGGCAAGGGCGGCAAGGTGCCCTTCCCGGTCGGCGTCGATCTCTTCGGCAACACCTCGTACCGCGAGGTCGAGATCCCCACCAACCCCGAGCTGCTCCAAGACATCTCCAAGATCACCGGCGGCGAGTTCTATCGCGCCACCGACCCCGAGCAGCTCAAGCAGGGCCTGCAGAAGGTGCTCGACTCGCTCGAGCGCTCGAAGCTGCTCGATGGCGGCGCGACCTCGACCTACACCGAGAACTTTCACGACTGGCTGTTGGCGGCGTTCGTGCTCGCCGCGCTCGAGCTGCTCTTGCGCGCCACGGTGCTGAAGGTGTTTCCGTGACCGCGTGGCGCTTCGTCATTCTCGGCTACCAGGCGGGCCTGGCGAAGCCGTACTACCTGGCCCTCATACCCCTCGCGCTGGCCCTGGGCGGCATCGCGCTGTGGCGCGCGCTGGTGCGGCGCTCGAAGGTCAGCCGCCAGGTTCCCGAGCGCCTCGCCGACCTGGTCGCGCCCGGCGTCTCGGTGGCGCTGCCGGTCACCCAGGCCTCGCTCTACGGCCTGGGGCTGGCGCTGATGGCCTTCGCGCTGGCGCAGCCGCAGTGCGGCAGCCACGCCGAGCTCACCAAGCGCCGCGGCATCGACGTGGTGGTGGCGCTCGACGCCTCGCGCTCGATGCTGGCGCGCGACGTGGTGCCCAGCCGCCTCGACCGCGCCCGCCTCGAGCTCAACACCCTGCTCGACGAGCTGAAGGGCGACCGGGTGGCGATCGTCGCGTTCGCCGGCGACGCGTTCATTCAGTGCCCGCTCACCAGCGACTACTCGGCGGCGAAGCTGTTCTTGCGCGCCGTCGACCCCGAGCAGGTGCCGCAAGGGGGCACCAACATCGGCGCGGCGCTGAAGGTCGCCAAAGACGTGTTCAGCAACGTCGACCGCAGCGCCAAAGACCGGGTGGTGGTGCTGATCTCCGACGGCGAAGACCTCGAGGGCGACGTGAGCGCGGGCATCGACGCGCTCAAAGAGCTCGAAGCGCGGGTCTACGCGGTGGGCATCGGCTCGGAGCAGGGCGAGCCGATACCCATCTTGAACCGCGAGGGCCAGGTCGCCGGCTACCGCAAAGACAAAGACGGCAGCCTGGTGCTCACCCGCCTCGACCGCGCCGGGCTCACCCGCATCGCCGAAGAGACCCACGGCGAGTTCTTCTACCAGCCGCAGGGCGTGGCGATGGGCGAGGTGGCGAAGATCATCGACAAGCTGCAGAAGAGCGAGCTCGAGAGCCGCGTCACGGTGCGCTACGCCGAGGTCTTTCAGCCCTACCTCGCCGCGGGCCTGCTGCTGCTCGCGCTCGGCATGCTGGTGCTGCCTTCGCTGCGGTGGAGGCCCACATGAGGTGGAGCCTGCTCTTGCCGACGGTGCTGGCGATGGGGCCATTCGAGAAGAACCACCCGCTGGTCGACGACGGCGAGGCGGCGTTCGAGCGCGGCGACTACGAGCAGGCGCTGCAGAAGTTCGACCTCGCCGACAAAGAGGTGCCCAACAACGCGCAGGTCGCCTTCGACCGTGGCACCGCGCTGCACAAGCTGGGGCGCAACGAAGACGCGCGCGCCGCGTTCATGCGCGCCGCCGAGCTCAACGGCGGCAAGCAGCCACTCGAGTCGAAGATTCACTACAACCTCGGCAACTCGTGGGCCTCGACCAGCAACAAGAAAGAGGCGATCGCCGAGTACCGCAAGGCCTTGCGCAAAGACCCTTTCGACGAGCTGGCCCGCCACAACATCGAGGTGCTGCTCAAAGACCTTCCGCCTCCACAGTCGCAGAACGCGCCCGACGGGGGCTCGAACGACGGCGGGCGCGGTGACGCCGGCCGCCCCGACGCCGGCGCCGACGGTGGCAAGCCGGCCGATGCAGGCAAGCCCGAAGACGGTGGCCGCGGCGATGCCGGCAACGGCGACGGCGGCGCCGACGCGGGCAGCGACGGTGGCCAGGGCCAGGGCGATGGCGGCCGCGGCGACGGTGGCCAGGGCGATGGCGGCCAGGGTCAAGGCGAGGCCGGCCGCGACGGCGGAGGCCAGGGCGGCGAGCACGGCGACGGCGGCGCCGACGGCGGGGCGGCCGATGCCGACGCCGGCATGGGCGACGCCGAGGCGGCTGAAGCCGGTGACGGCGGCGAAGAGATGTCGAAGAAAGAGGCCGAGCGCATGTTGGACTCGCTCAAGAACAACGAGCGCAACCTTCAGCTCTGGCGTTTCCGCCCGCCCAACGAGAGAAAGAGGAAGGCGAATGAGAAGGACTGGTAGCCACAGCGCGCTGCTGCTGCTCGGCCTGCTGACCGCGGCGACCGCTCGCGCCGAGGTCGAGTTCTACCAGACCGTCGATCGCACCAAGATCGGCACCGAAGACACCTTTCACCTCACCATCGTGGTGGGCGACGCCCCCGAGGGCGCGACGGTGCAGTTCCCGGCTCCCAACGACTTCGAGGTGCTGCAGCGCTCGCAGAGCACGCAGATGAGCTACTCGCTGGGCGCGGGCAACTCGGGCGTCATCAAGCGGGTGCAGAAGTACACCCTGACGATGCGCGCCAACCGCACCGGCAAGCTCACCATTCCGCCCGCCGCGCTGGCCACCGCCCAGAAGACGCTCAAGACCGAGCCGATTCAGGTCGAGGTGGTGAAGGGCCGGCTCGCCCCCGACGCGCCTCCGCCCGGGCGACGCAGCCCCTTTCCCGACCCGTTCGGCAACTTCTTCGGCGGCGGCAACGACGACTCAGACCCGTTCTCGGGCTTCCCCCAGCCGCCCGAGCCCGACGTGCCGCGCGGCAGCTCGGACACCTTCTTGAAGGCCTCGCTCGACAAAGAGACCGCCTGGGTCGGCGAGCAGGTGAACTTCTCGCTCTACATCTACTCGCGCGCCGACCTGGCCGCCGTCGACGCGGTGACCATGCCCAAGCTCGAGGGCTTCTTGAGCGAAGACCTCGACAGCCCCACCCAGCTCGCGCCCGAGTCGCGCACCATCGGCGGCGTGCCCTATCGCGCCTACCTGCTGCGCCGGCGCGCCATCTTCCCGCTCAAGGCGGGCGACATCTCGATCGGGCCCGCCGAGGTCGACATCACCACCGGCTGGCTCTACCAGGGCTCGCGCCAGCACCGGAAAGGCAACCCGCTCACCCTGAAGGTGAAGCCGCTGCCCAGAGAGGCGCAGGGGCTCAACGTCGGGCGCTGGCGCATCAACGCCGAGGCCTCGCAGACCTCGACCCAGGTCGGCGCCCCCTTGCAGGTGCGGGTGGTGCTCGACGGCGTGGGCAACCTGAAGAGCGCGGTGATGCCCAAGCTCTCGGGGCCCACCGCGCTGAAGATCTACGAGCCCACCACCACCGACAAGGTGCAGATTCGCCGCGGCACCTTCGGTGGCACCCGGGTGCAAGAGTACGTGGTGCTGCCCCAGCAGACCGGCACCTTCACCCTGCCGGCGGTGAAGCTCAGGTACTTCAACCCCGAGAGCGGCCAGGTCGAAGAGTCGACCACCGACCCCCTCACCTTGACCGTCGCGGCCGGCGCCGGCGGGCAGAACTACGCCCAGGCCCCCGCAGGCGGCAGCGGCGGCACCGATGCGGCCGGCCCCAAGAACCGCCTCGAGGCGGGGGGCCTCAAGCAGCTCCGCCACACCGCGCAGTTCACCAGCGCCAGGAAGCCGCTGTGGTCGCGGCCCTGGTTCGTGCCGTTCGCGGCGGGGCCGCTCGCGCTCACCTTGGGCTTCGCGGCGTTCGGGCTGATGCGCCGCGCGACCTCGGGCTCTGACCCGGCCAGCGAGAAGAAGAAGAAGGCCCGCGCCGCGCGCGCCCGCCTCGCCGCCGCCGAGAAGCTGCGCGCCTCGGGTAAGACCGCCGACTTCTACTCCGAGGTCGAGAAGGCGCTGCTCAGCTTCCTCGACACGCGGCTCTCGCAGGCCGCCTCGGGGCTCACCCGCGAGCAGCTCGACCTCAAGATGGCCGCTGCGGGCGCCAGTGAAGACGTGCGCGCGCGGGTGAAGTCGGCGCTCGAGACCTGCGACGTGGGCCGCTACGCCCCCGGCATGGGCGACGACGCGGCCCGCGGCCGCGCGCTCGACGAAGCCGCGCGCGCGATCGAGGCGTGGGACGACAAATGACCGCCGCCCTGCTCGCCGCACTGGTGCTCTCGCAGACCTACTACACGCCCGACGAGGCGCAGGCGGTGTTCCGCGAAGGCAACGACGCCTTCTACCAAGACCCGCCCGACTACGCGGCGGCGAAGGCGGCGTACCAGAAGCTGCTCTCCCACGGCATGGAGGGGCCCGACGTGCTGTTCAACCTCGGCACCGCCTGCCTGGCCAACTCAGATCTCGGCGAGGCGGTGCTGTACCTCGAGCGCTCGCGCAGGCTGCGCCGGTCGGACGACGTCGAGGCCAACCTCGCCATCGCCCGCCAGCGCCAGGGAGATCAGCTGGTCGGCAGCGCCGGCGCCGAGCCGTTTCTCGAGCGGGTGGCCGACGCCACCGACGATGACGCCACCGCGCTCGCCTGCGGCATCTCGCTCTGGCTCTCGCTCGGGCTGGTGCTGCTCTTTCGCCGCCTGGCGCCCGGGCGCCGCGGCGCGGTGGCATTTCTGATGGTGATGACCCTCATCACCGCGGCGGTCGCCACCACCCTGGTGAGCATCGACGCCTGGGCCGGCACCCACTACGTGCAGGCGGTGGTGATGCCGGCGACCGCCCGGGTGCGCGAGTTTCCCAAAGACGGCGCGCGGGTGGCGTTCGAGGTGCACGCCGGTTTGAAGGTGCGTGTGATGGAGGAGTCGGGCAAGTTCGTGCGCATTCGCCTCTCGAACAACCTCGAGGGGTGGACCGAACGAGAGGGAGTCGTCGAGCTGTGATCACCGTCGACAAAGCCGTACGCATCTACCGGCGGGGCAAGACCGAGGTGCGCGCGCTGAACCTCGAGTCGCTGGTGGTGCCCAAGGGCCAGTTTCTCTCGGTGATGGGCGCCTCGGGCTCGGGCAAGAGCACCCTGCTCAACCTGCTCGGCGCGCTCGACGTGCCCACCAGCGGCACCATCACCATCGAGGGGCGAGAGATTTCGCGCCTGCCCGACGACGAGCTCTCGCGCTTCCGCCGCGATCGGCTGGGCTTCATCTTCCAGTTCTTCAACCTGCTGCCCACCCTCACCGCGGTCGAGAACGTGATTCTGCCCGCACTGCTTTCGGGCCGCGCCCGCGGCGAGATGGTGCCCAAGGCACACGCGCTGCTCGAGCAGGTGGGCCTCAAAGGGCGCGACCACCACCGCCCCGACGAGCTCTCGGGCGGTGAGATGCAGCGCGTCGCAGTGGCGCGCGCGCTGCTCACCGAGCCCGCCCTGCTGCTCGCCGACGAGCCCACCGGCAACCTCGACTCGCGCACCGGCGCCGAGGTGCTCAAGCTGATTCGCGAGGCGACCCGCGCGCGCAACCTCACCGTGGTGATGGTGACGCACGACCCCAAGGCGGCCGAGGTGGGCGACCGCATCGTTCGCCTCGCCGACGGCAGCGTCGTGGGCGACGAGCAGACCCGGCCGCAGGCAGCCTGACATGCTGCAACTGCTGAGGCTGGTCTCGATTCGGCACCTCTCGCTGTCGCCGCTGCGCACCGCGCTCACCGTGCTGGGCGTGGCGGTGGGAGTCGCGACGCTGATCGGCATCGCGGCGATCAACCGCGCGGTGATGGGCGCCTTCCGCTCGACCATCGACACCATCGCCGGCAAGGCCGACCTCTCGGTGTCGGCGGGCGCGGCGGGCTTCGACGAGGCGCTGCTCGACAAGGTGCGCGGGCTGCCCGGGGTGGCGCACGCGGCGGGGAGCATCTCGCTCATCGCTCCGGTGAAGGGCTCTCCGGGCGAGCGGCTCTACGTGATGGGCGTCGACCTGCTCGACGACGGCTTCTTCCGCAACTACGAGGGCGCCGATCGCGACGTCGGCCACATGAGCGACGACCTCGAGTTCTTGAACTCGACCGATCGCATGCTGGTGTCCGAGGGGTTCGCCCACGCGCATGGCTTGAAGGCGGGCGACGTGTTCGCCCTGCTCACCCCCGAGGGCACCAGAGACTTCGTGGTGCACGGCCTGTTGAAAGAGACCGGCCCCATCAAGGCGTTCGGCGGCCTGGTGGGGGTGATGTACATCGGCAGCGCGCAGGTGGCGTTCGGCCGCGAGCACGTGCTCGAGCGCATCGACGTGGGCTTGGGCCCCGGGGCCGACGCCGACGCGGTGAAGAAGACGCTGCGAGACGCGCTGGGGCCCCAGTACGAGATCGCCCGCCCCGACCGCCGCGGCCAGAGCGTCGAGACCATGGTGCGCAGCTTTCAGCTGGGGCTGAACCTCGGGTCGAGCGTGGCGCTGCTGGTGGGCGTGTTCCTCGTCTACAACACCGTGGCCATCGGGGTGGTGCAGCGCCGGCGCGAGATCGGCGTGCTGCGCGCGCTGGGCGCCACCCGCCGCCGCATTCGCGCCCTGTTCGCGCTCGAGGCGATGGTCTTGGGCGCGCTGGGCTCGCTGCTCGGCATTCCCCTGGGCACCCTGCTCGCCAAGGTCACCATCTCGGCGGTGAGCGACTCGATCAGCTCGATCTACGTGCAGGTGAACGCCAAGAGCGTGACCTTCACTCCCACCGAGATGATCGTCGGCGTGGCCCTGGGCATCGGCGGCTCGCTGTTCGCTGCGCTGCGCCCCGCGTTCGTGGCGTCGAAGGTTCAGCCGGTCGAGGCGCTGCGCCGCGACATGGCCTCGGGCGCCGCCGAGCTCAACTCGTTTCCCACCGCCGTGGCGGTGGTGCTCTTGCTGCTCGTCTACCCGGCCACCAAGATCCCCGCGCCCATCGAGAACTTCCCCGTCGGGGGGTACCTGGCGATGTTCTTCATTCTGATGGGTACCACGCTGCTGTCGCCCCTGGTGCTGCGCGCGCTGCAGAAGCTCTACCAGCGCCCCTCCGAGCTCGTGCTCGGCGTGCCCGGCCGCCTCGCCGCCGACAACTTCGCCCGCGCTCCGGCGCGCACCGCGGTGCCGGTGAGCGCGCTGGCCATCGGCGTGGCGATGACGGTGTGCATCGCCGGCTTCGTGGGCTCGTTTCAGAAGAGCTCGGAGAAGTGGATCGACCAGAGCGTGCCGGCCGATCTCTTCGTCACCTCGTCGTCGAAGGTGGCCGGGGTGCAGAACGTGCCGCTCAAGGCCGAGTTCGGCGACGCGCTCGAGAAGATCGAGGGGGTCGGCGCCATCGACCGGCTGCGCATCTTCCAGCACGACCTGATGGGGCTGCGCATCTTCATCGTGTCGCTCAACCCCGAGGTCTACAACGTGCGCGGCAAGCCCGACGTGCGCGAGGGCCGGCTGCCCACTCCCCAGATGCGCGAGGCAGGCTACGTCACCATCTCCGAGAACCTGGGCCGGCGCCGCAACCTGCACCCCGAGAGCACCTTCCAGATGGACACGCCCACCGGTGTCCGCACCTACAAGGTGGCCGCGATCATCACCGACTACACCTCTGACCAGGGCACCGTGTTCATGGATCGGCGCATCTTCATCGAGCAGTTCCGCGACGACCGGGTCGACAACTTCGAGATCTACCTGACCGACCCCAGGTACCTCGAGCCGGTGCGCAGAGAGATCACCGAGCGCTTCGGCACCCAGTACGACCTCTACGTGCTGTCGAACCAGCAGCTGCGCGAAGAGGCGTTCGCCCTGATCGACAACGCCTTCTCGGTCACCTACGCGATGGAGTTTCTCGCGGTGGTGCTGGCGCTGCTGGGCGTCATCAACACCCTGCTCGCCGCGGTGCTCGATCGCACCCGCGAGATTGGGCTCTTGCGCGCCATCGGCGCCGCGCGGCGGCACATCATTCGCCTCTTCACCACCGAGGCGATGCTGATCGGCCTCACCGGCGGAGTGATCGGCAGCTTCTCGGGCTACGTGCTCGGCTACATCGTGACCAAGGTGGTCGGCGTCGAAGCGACGGGCTGGGACTTCAGCTACATCTTCCCGTACCGGCTGGCCCTGCAGATGATGGTCGCCGCCACCGTCTGCGCGGTGATCGCCGGCCTCTACCCCGCCCGCCGCGCCTCCAAGCTCGACGTCGTCGAAGCGCTCGCCTACGAGTAGCCGTTCAAACGCGAGCGCAGCCCATACCGACAGCAGGGCACGGGCACAGGTACGCCTCACCCTCTGACGATCACGTCCCGCGTCGGACGCTCACGCGCTCAAGTGCCCGTGCCCGATAGGCCGTCACCCGCGGAGTCTCAGGCTGAACCTGCTGACGCGTCTACGCGCCAGAGTGTTGCGCGGCCCAGTCGGCACGCGACGCGGCACTCGGGTACGGTGCGCCCACCCGATGTTGCACCTGCAGTTCGAGCGAGACCCCGAGCGCCTGCGTCACGAGTCGACGCCGACCGAGCCCACCCTGCTGCTCCCGCTCGAGAGCACGGTGCTCACCATCTCGACCCGCGGGCTCGAGCAGCGCGTCGATCGCGGGTCGTTCGTGCTGCTGCCCGCCCGCATCTCGTATTCGCTCGAGCCCCAGAGCGCGGTCGCACCGACGCTCACCCTGGGCATCACCGACGCCGCGCGCGTCGCCGCCGAGGCCGAATACCGGCCGCACTTCGTCGAGGTCCTCTGGCAGCAGGTCGTCTCGCGCCCGCGCGTCTTCGCCCGCACCCGCTGGGTCGACGAGCTCGCCAACCGCTACCTCTTCGAGCGCCAGGTCTGCGAGCGGCACCACAGCGTGGCGGCGCGCTTTCTCGAGACCGAGCTCACCAAAGAGCTCTTCTTTCTCGGGCGCGAGCAGCTGGCCAAGAACAGCCGCGCCTCGCAGCTCGAGCAGCCCCCCGACCTGCTGCAGGCGGCGCAGCAATGGCTCGAAGCCCACCTCTTCGAGCCCGTGACGCTCGCGCAGCTGGCCCGCCAGTGCCATGCGAGCGAGTCGACCCTGCTGCGCGTGTTTCGCCGCGAGCTCGGAGCGCCGCCCACCGTCTACCTGCGCAACCGGCGCCTCGACGAAGCGCTGCTGTTGCTCGAGTCGCGCAAGTACAGCGCCAGCGAGGTCGCCGCGCGCGTGGGCTACGCGAACCTCTCGGCCTTCACCACCGCCTTCACCCGCCGCTTCGGCACTCCGCCCTCGAAGGTGATGCCGCGGCGCGACGGGGCCGCGGTGCTGCCCCCGCACGGCGCCGGAGTGCCGCAGCGCACGCCGCCCCGGCCCCGCCGCGCTTAGGTGACGGCCCCGTAACGTCTGCGCCGCTGGCGCCCACGCACAAGAAGATGACGGCTGCGCGTAAGCGCACCGCTCCCCCCAGGCAGAGTATGCGCCGCCATGAAGAAGCGACTTTTGCTGCTCATCGTCAGCGCGTGCGGTGCGTCGAACCTGCAGACGGTGCCGCACCCTCTTCTCGACGGCGGAGCCGCCGACGCAGGCAGCGACGCCGGCACATTCGACGGCGGGCCGGCGGTGACGCCGCCCGAGACCCCCTTCGGAGCCACCGTGGGGGCCGGCGAAACCCAGTTCCGCGTCTGGGCCCCACACGCCACCCGCGCGCAGCTCGAGCTCGACGGGGCGGCGCCGGTGGCGATGACGCCCGAGGCCACCGGGGTGTTCAGCCTGAAGGTGAGCGGCGCCGGCGCCGCCCGCTACCGCTACGTGCTCGAGACGCCCACCGGCAGCGTCACCCGGTTGGACCCGTACTGCCGGCAGCTCTCGACCGACCGCGCGTGGTGCGAGGTCATCGACCCCGGCGCGTACCCGTGGTCGACCACCGGCTTCAAGGCCGCGCCACGCGAGGCGAGCGTGGTCTACGAGCTGCACATCGGCAGCTTCGCGGTGCCGGCCGGCCAGAAGCAGGGCACCTTCGCCACCGCCAAGGCGAAGCTCGCCGAGCTCGCCGACCTGGGCGTGAACGTGGTCGAGCTGATGCCCACCCACGCCTTCGGCGGCAACCCCAACGGTTGGGGCTACAACCCCCAGCTCTTCCTCGCGCCGAAGCCGACCTACGGCACCGCCGACGAGCAGCGCGCCTTCATCGACGAGGCGCACCGGCTCGGCATCGCGGTGTGGCTCGACGTGGTGTTCAACCACACCGACGGCTGGAGGGAGGCGCCGCTCACCTGCTTCGACGGCCACTGCCCCAACGACGCATGGGGCATTCACTTCTTCGCCCCCGGCCAGTACGCCTCGACGCCCTGGGGCCCGCGGCCGAACTACACCGAACCTCGGGTGTCGAGCATGTTGCTCGACTCGGTGAAGCAGTGGCTGACCGAGTACCGCGGCGACGGCTTCCGCTTCGACTCGGTCTCGAACATTCGCGCGCTCGACGGCAGCGGCACCACCCCCGGCGGGCGCGACCTGCTGTTGGCCGCGAACGCGCTGACGCACGCCGCGGGTGGCCTGAGCGTGGCGGAAGACCTGAAGGGTTGGGACGCCATCACCCGGGCTCCCAGCGCGGGCGGCTTCGGCTTCGACGCCCAGTGGGACGGCTTCGGGTGGGAGATGATGAACCTGTTGCCGCCCGCGTCTGACGACGGGCGCGACGTGGGGGTGATCGAGCGCCAGCTCAAGGGCAGCTACGCGGGCGACGCCTTCGCCCGGCTGTTGTGGTCGGAGAACCACGACACCGTCGGCAACGGCGGCTCGCGCTTCCCGGTGCGCATCGACGGCGCGAACCCCGAGAGCCTCGCCGCCCGGCACCGCTCGATGCTCGCCGCGACGCTGCTCTTCACCACCCCCGGCGTGCCGATGCTGTTCATGGGGCAAGAGCAGCTCGCCACCACCGGCTTCACCGACCCTCCCGCCGCGCTCCCCGCCCCCACCGACAAGGGCCAGGGGGTGCGCGCGTTCTATCGAGATCTCATCGCGCTGCGCCGCACCCTGCCGGGCCTGCGCGGCGGCGAGGTCGAGGTGCTCCACCGCAACGACACCAACAAGGTGATCGCCTTTCGGCGCAACGACACGATCGTCATCGTCAACCTGCGCAACAAGGCGTATGCCCGTTACGACTTCGGGGTGCCGACGGGCGGCACGTGGAAGGTCCGCGTGGACTCCGACTGGAAGAGATATGGAACCGATTTCTCTGGCGGTCAGGCCGAGGCGGTCGAGGCGCTCGATGAAGGCCGCGACGGCAAGCCGTTCACTCTCCCGGTTCAGCTCGGCGCCTATGGCGCGGTGGTGTTGACGAAATGATCGAACGACGACTTGGCAATACCGGCCTCACGGTTTCGGCGCTCGGGTTGGGCTGCGGCCCCTTGGGCGAATTGAACCAGCACGACGCCGACCTTCTGGTGCACACCGCGCTCGACATGGGCGTCACGCTGTTCGACTGCGCGCGCAGCTACGGCAACGCCGAAGAGCGCCTCGGCCGCGCCCTCAAGGCGTGGAGCGGCCGCCGCGTCATCGTCACCAAGGGCGGCTACGGCGTGGAGGGCAGCGAAGACTGGACTCCCGGGGCGGTGGTGCACGGCATCGACCGCGCGCTCGAGACGCTCGGGGTCGACACCCTCGACGTGTTTCTGCTGCACTCGTGCGACCGCGAGCGGCTGGTGCGCGGCGACCTGCTCGAGCCCCTGATCGAGGCGAAGCAGGCGGGCAAGATTCGCGCCGCCGGCTATGCGGGCGACGGCGCCGCGCTCGAGTGGGCGCTGGGCTGTCACGAGCTCGAGGTCATCGAGTGCTCGGTGAACCTGTTCGACCAGCGCGCCCTCACCCAGGCGGTACCGGTCGCGCGCGGCAAGGGCGTCATCGCCAAGCGCGCCATGGGCAATGCGCCGTGGCGCGAGCAGCGCAGGCCCGACCGCTTCGACGCCGGTCTGTATTGGGATCGCATGAACGCGATGTACGAAGACACCGCCGGCCGCGCGTGGACCGAGCTGGCCGTGCGCTTCGCCGTTCACGCCCCGGGCGTGCACACGGCGCTGGTGGGCACCAAGAGCGCGGTGCACTTCGCCGCCGCCGTCGAGGCCGCCGAGCGCGGCCCGCTGCCCGAGGCCCAGCACCACGAGGTGCTCGAGCGCTTCACCTCGCACGACGCCGGGTGGGAAGGCGTGGTGTGAGCGCGTCGATTGAAAGCGCGTCGGTCAGCCGGCCTATACTCGCAAACTTCATGGCCGAAGCGCGCCCCTTCAGGCTGTTGCTGGTGGAAGACGAGCCCGTCATTCGCGAGCTGGTGCGCAGCATGCTCGGCGACGGCACCGTCGACGTCGAGTGCGCCGCGACCGGCGCCGAGGGCCTCAAGCTGGCCAAGACCAACAGCTACGACCTGATTCTGCTCGACGTGGTGCTCCCCCAGATGGACGGCATCACCATCTGCCGGCTGCTCAAGGCCGACCCGAAGACGGCCGCCACGCCGCTGTACATGCTCACCGCGAAGGCGAAGAAGACCGACGTCGAGACGGCGATCAAGGCCGGCGCCGACGGGTACATTCACAAGCCATTTCGGGTGACCGAGCTGATGGAGCTGATCGAGCGGCTCCGGCCCAAGGCCTGAAGCTCACGGCAGCCGCGGGTTCAGGTACCGCGCCAGCGCGAACATGTCGTCCCAGTCGAGCTCGTCGAACTCGAGCCCGATGAGCCCCGGAGTGCGCCGCTTCACCCGGGCGGTGGTGGTGATCTCGCGATCTCCCGGCAGCGGCAGGGTCACCGTGAGCCGATCAGGAATCGCGGGCACGCCCAACAGGCACAGGCCCGCCATCGAGAGGTCGCGCGCCTTGGCCACCAGGTTCCGACCGTTCACCTTCAGCTTCACCATGAAGGTCGCTTCGACTCGGGGGTGGTACCGCTCGACGACCGGGGTTCCGCTCAGCTCCAGCATCACGCGCTCCTGTTGAAGGGGGCTACAGACGCGAAGCAGTGTTGATCATCGTGTAGCTCCCGCAACTTTTGTGCTCAAAGCGCCCACGTGATCGCGACACCGCGCATCGGGCTGGTCGCCTCGGGCGGCGGGGCACGAGGTGCCTACGAAGCCGGAGTCATTCGCTACCTGCGCGAAGAGCTGAAGACCAACGTGCGCTTCGACGTGCTGTGCGGCACCAGCGTCGGCGCGATGACCGCCTGCTTTCTCGCCACCACGATGGACAGGCCGGCCGAGCAGGGTCGCGAGCTCGCCGAAATCTGGGAGAGCCTCTCGCTCGAGCGGGTGTTCAAGGTCGAGGGCGAAGACCTGTTCACCATCACCCGAAAGATGTGGCGCGCCGCGCGCGACACCGAGCGGCCCGAGGGCTGGCGCATCTACGACGTGCTGCACCCCGAGGCGCTCGAAGAGATGGTGCGCACCCGCACCTCGTGGCCGCGCATCTCGGCCAACCTGGCGAAGGGCCTGTTCTCGGCGCTGTCGGTCACCGCCACCCGCATCAACGACGGCCGCACCGTGGTGTTCGTGCAGCGCAGAGAGCCCGGCCTGCCCGCGTGGAGCCGCGACCCCAACACCGAAGCGCGCGAGACCATCATCGGCCCCGAGCACGCGCTGGCGTCGGGCGCCATTCCCCTGCTCTTTCGCTCGGTGCGCATCGGAGAAGAGTTCTTCTGCGACGGCAGCGTGCGGCAGAACACCCCGCTCTCTCCGGCGCTGCGGCTCGGCGCCGACCGGGTGCTGATTCTGACCTTGAAGCACCGCCCCGAGGCTCCGGCGCCGGTTCGACCGATGCGCACCGCCCCCAGCACGCTGCTGCTGGTCGGCAAGGTGCTCAACGCGCTGATGCTCGACCACACCGAGTACGATCTCGACCGGCTGCGCCGCTTCAACGCCCTGCTCGCGGCGGGCAAGCAGGCGTTCGGCGACGAGTTTTTGTCGCGCATGAACGACGCGATTCGCGAGCAGCGCGGCTCGACCTACCGCCCGGTGCGTGAGCTGGTGATTCGGCCGTCGAGAGATCTCGCCGAGGTGGCCGCCGACCTGCTGCGGAAGCGCAAGATGCCGGTCGACGATGATCCGCTCCCGGCGCGCTGGCTGCGGCGCTTCACCCAGAGCCAGCTCTTCACCCAGGCCGATCTCGCCAGCTACCTGCTCTTCGACGGCGCCTACGCGAAGGCGCTCATTCAGATGGGCATGGACGACGCCCACGCGCAGCGCGCCCAACTGGCCGAGTTCTTCGACCCCGAAGCGCCGGCCTAGACCTTTCGGCCAGTTGAGATGGCATCGCGCGTGAATCACCCGCGTGCGTCGTCACTCAACCGAAAGGCACGCCCATGGATCAGCCGAATCGCATCAACCCTCTCGCCTTCAACGTCACCGGTGCGCGGCAGACGCCCAAGAACGAGTTCGGTCAGGTACTCGCCACCACCCTCACCGGAGCAGTGAAGACCGGCGCCGGCGTGGTCGGCTCACTGCCCGGCATGCCGGTGATCAGCGCGGCGGTGAACGCGGTGACCGGCATCGTCTCGACCAGCTCGGTCAGCGGCGTAACACCGGTGAGCTCACAGTCGGCCATGGGCACCGCGGTCGTGCTGGGGGGCGGGGCGAGCGGCAGCGGCACGTCGGCGGCCAGCGGGGCGTCTCCCGATCGGCCGGTCTACGAGAACGGCCAGGTCCGCGAGATGGCTGCGATGAGCGACTACTACATGCGCATGCAGAACGAGATGCAGCGCGAGAGCCGCGAGTTCAACGCCATCAGCAACATCATCAAGGTGCGCCACGACTCGGCGAAGGCCGCCATCAACAACATTCGCTGAAGGAGCAGACCCGATGGCCGTTCTCGGAGTGGGCTCGGTGGGCATCGCGCAGGTCGGTACCGGCGGCGCGGCGAAACCACCCTCGCAGAAGTTCTCTTTGGCGCTCGAGCAGGCGAAAGCGCCTGCCGCGAGGCCGCGCATCGAGCCGAGGCCTGTGGAGAAGCCTTCGGCCGAGGCGGTCTCTCAACGACCAGCAGCACGGGCGATCGACCAGGTCAGCTCGGCCCAGACCCGCATGGACAAGGTGCTCGAGCTCGCCCAGTCGGGCAAGACGTTCACGCCCGCCGAGCTGCTGGCGCTGCAGACCCAGATGTACCGCGCCAGCCAGGAGCTCGATCTGGCGGGCAAGGTCGTCGAGAAGGCGACCGGCGGTGTGAAGCAGGTGCTGCAGACGCAGGTTTGAAATTGACCTCTAGCGCAACGGAGCCCGCCGTGAATCGACGATCGCTATGGTTGGTGCTGGCCGTCATCGCGGCAGGCTGCCGCTCGCAGATTCAGCACGGGCTCGACGAGCGCGACGCCAACGAGATCATCAGCGTGCTCACCGCGCGCGGCTTCGAAGCGCAGAAGGTGTCGGAGAAGGGCAAGAAGCCCACCTGGGCGATCGAGGTGACCGACGACCGTGCCACCGATGCGCTGAGGGTGCTCACCGAGCTGAAGCTGCCGCGCCCGCAGCGCACCACCACCCGCGACGTGGCCCAGCAGTCGGGGCTCATCGACACCCCGAGCGCCGAGAAGCTGCGCCAGCTCGAAGCGCTCGAGGGAGACATCGAGCAGACGCTGGAGACGATGGACGGGGTGGTCTCGGCCGGGGTCGAGCTGGTGGTGCCGCTCGCGCTGCGGCCGGGGGTGACGCCCGCGCCTTCGAAGGCGTCGGCGCTGGTGCGGGTGACCCCGAGCAGCCTCGAGCGCGTGGTGCAGCAGCGCGCACAGCTCAAGGAGCTGATCGCCGGCTCGGTCGAGGGCCTCAAGGCCGACGACGTCGCGCTGGTGATCGACCCCGTCGAGTCGCACGTGGTGCCCGTCAGCGTCGACTCTGCCGAGCTCACCCGGGTCAAGGTGATGGTGGTGGTGCTCGCCTCGGTGCTGACGCTCGTCTCGGTGATTCTGGTGGGGCTCGCGCTGCACCTGCGGCGCATCACCCGACGCCGTCGCACGCCCGCCGCCCCCAGCGCGCCGCCCACACCGGCCAGCACGCCACACCGGCCCGCGCCCACCCCGGTGATGGCCGCGCCCAGCAAGCCGGTGATCGCCGCCGCGGCCCAGCGGAAGGTGGCGTGAGATGAACGACCCCGATACGCGCACGCGGGTGATGAGACCCCATCACCCCGAGGTCGAGCTCGCCGAGCGCATCGCCCTCTTCGCCGTCATCAATCGGTACGGGCGGGCCGGCGCGGTGCTCGAGGGGCTCGCGGGCTCGGGCGCGGCGGCAGCGAAGCGGCTGACCGAGGCGGCCTCCGCATGGTCGTCGGCCAAAAGGCAGGCACGCGCCACCCTCGAGTTCGGGCAGCGCGGAGACCAGCACGAGCGCCTCGCCGCGCTCATCAACGAGGCACCGCCCCTGTTGCGCCAGGCGATGCATGGCCAGATGACCCCGCACCAGCAGGCCCGCTTCGCCCACCTCGCCCGCCGCGATGCGCGCCCTTCTCCCGCCCGCACCGCGTTCGCCGCCCGTCTCGTTCGAGAAGCCTGCCGCTGAGCCCGTCGGCCTGATTTCGCGCCCTTGGCCTGGTTCGGCGCGTGAACTGAAGGCCGGTCATGTACGACACCGAGACGGCATGCACGGTGACCACCCAGCCTCCCAAGGGTCGGCCGCAGACCACCGTTCGCATTCGCCCCTTCCGGTGGAAGCCGCCGTTTCGGGCCAGCCGAGCGCACGTGATGCTCGCGCGCCGCCCCGCCCTCGCCGAGGCCGCGCAGCAGTTGCTGGCCGCGTGCGTGAAGAGCCTCTCCGAGCACCTCGGCACCAAGGTCGCTCTCACCGGCGAGCTGACTCCGACGTGGTTGAACCCGTTCGAGGGTTTGTCGCGGTTCTCGGTGTTCGCGATGTTCGACCTCACGGCGGTTGGCACCATCGCGTGCCTCGAGGTCGACGCGCTGACCCTGGGGGGGTTGTTGTCGCGCATCGCCGGCTCGTCGCAGAAGCTGGCGCTGCCGCTCTCGCTCACGCGGCTCGAAGAGGCGGCGTTCGGCTGGGTGTTGCTGCTCGCTCTCGAGGCCGTTCGGGCCAACCCGCTGCTCGAGAAGCTGTTCGCGCCGCGGTTGATGTCGGTGCACACCGAGCGCGCCGAAGCGCTGGGCAAGCTCGACTGCCGCAAGCGGCACCTCTCGTTTCACGTGCGCCCCGAGCTCGAGGGAACCCGCGGCATCATGCGGCTGATCGTGCCTGCTCCGGCGATCGAGCGGGCCTGCCACCACGTCGAGCCAGGGGTGGGCGGAGCGCTCGACTACGCGGTGGGCGAGGCGCGCATCGCCGCGCGGGTGATGGTCGGCCTCGCGCCACTCTCGCTCGCCGACCTCGGCTCGCTCACCGCCGGCGACGTGGTGGTGTTCGACGGGGTGAAGCTCTCGGGCGGCAGCGCCTCGGGCGCCGCCCGCCTCGAAACCCGCACCTTCGAGCTCGCCGGCCACGTGGGCGCCGCCGGCTTCACGTTCACCCGCGCACGCACCCGCGCCATCACCGAGGAGACGCAAATGGTCAAAGACGCAGCCGACCCCGCCCTGCCGGTCGAAGTCGAAGTCGAGCTCACCCGCCTGCTCCTGCCGGTCGCCGAGCTGGCCACCCTCAAGCCCGGCGCGGTGCTGCCGCTGCACATCAACGCGGCCCAGCCGGTGATGCTGCGCATCGGAGACCGCGCCGTGGCGCGCGCCGAGATCGTGGAGATCGACGGCGAGCTCGGGGCGCGAATCATCAGCATGACCCAGTGACTCTCGAAAGGTCCCAGCTCCCCATGAACCCCAAGACCAAAGTCTTCGTCGCTTCAGCTGTGCTGCTCGTGCTCGGTGCCGCCGCGGCGGTCGGCGGCCTCGACGCCGCCCGCCTCGCCCGCCTGGTGCTCGGCGGCGCCTGCCTCGCCGCCCTGGGGTGGTGGTGGCTCAAGGCTCGCGGCGCGAGGGGCGCTGGCCCCGAGAAGCCGCGGCTGGCAGTCGTGGCGCGCACCGGCCTCTCGCCGCGCACCGGCCTGGCGCTGGTCGAGGTCGACGGCCGCACGCTGCTGGTGGTGCACGGCGACGGCTTCGCCGAGGTGCACCCCGCCGCGGGCCGCCGCCCACCGCGAAAGCGGGCGCGCGCGAGCTTCTCGGCCGCGCTGCGGAGCGTGTCATGAACACCGCCGCCGAGCTGAACCCGTCGTTCGCCGGCTCGCCCTTGCCGATGATGGGCCTCTTGGCGCTGATGGCGCTGGTGCCGTTCGCGGTGGTGATGCTCACCAGCTTCTCCAAGATGGCAGTGGTGCTGTCGCTGGTCCGCTCGGCGCTGGGCACCCAGCAGGCGCCCCCCACCATCGTGCTCACCGGCCTGGCCGCGGTGCTGAGCGCGCACGTGATGGCACCGGTGTTCGAGCAGATCTGGTCATCGGCCAGGGCGACCTACGAGCTCCACCCCAACGGAGACCAGCTGGTCGACTCGGCCGGCCCGACCCTGCAGCCGCTGCGCGACTTTCTCGAGAAGCACGGCGGCGCCGACGAGCGGGCGCGCTTTCTCGACATGGCGCGCGAGCTGCGGCCCGTCGAGCAGGCCGAGCAGGTCTCCGAGCACGACCTGACGGTGATTGTTCCCGCGTTCGTCATCGCCGAGCTCAAAGAGGCGTTCACCATCGGCTTCCTCGTCTTTCTGCCCTTCCTGGTGCTCGACATGTTGATCGCCAACGTGCTGCTCGCGCTGGGCATGCAGACGCTCTCGCCCAGCCAGGTCAGCCTGCCGTTCAAGGTGCTGCTGTTCGTGGCGGTCGACGGCTGGGCGCTGCTCGCGCGCGGCCTCATTCTGGGGTACCGGTGATGGGCCAACAGATGCTCCTCAGCCTCGCCCGCGAGGCGCTGCTGCTGATGATTCTGGCGTCGCTGCCTCCCATCGGCGCGAGCCTGGTGGTGGGCTTCTGCATGAGCCTGCTGCAGGCCACCACCCAGATTCAGGAGAGCACCCTCTCGGTGGTGCCGAAGCTGTGCGCCGCGGTGCTGGCGCTGGTCATCGCCGCTCCGTGGATCGGCGCCCAGCTGACCCGCTTCACCACCCAGCTGCTGCTCGCCCTGCCCTCGGTGAGCGCGTGAGCCCTCTCGAGCTGCAGCTGCAGTTGGTGGCGCTGACCCCGCACGTCATCGCGGTGGCGCTGTGCGCGGCGCGGCTGTTGCCCATCGTCTTCCTGTGCCCGGTGCTGGGTGGCAGCGCGACCCCCACCACCGTGAAGCTCGGCGTGGTGCTGGCCCTCTCGCTCTGCGTGCACTGCGGCGGAGGCGTCGCTCCGCTCGAGCCGGTGCTCGACGCGCTCACCTTCACCGCCCTGGTGGTGCGCGAGCTCTCGTTCGGCATCGCGCTGGGCCTCATCGCATCGTTGCCCTTCGACGCCGCGCGCATGGGCGGCAAGCTCATCGATCTGTTCCGGGGCTCTTCGGCCGAGGCCGCGCTGCCCCACGCCGGCAGCCGCGAGTCGGCCACCGGCGACGGCCTCTACCAGCTGCTGGTGGCGCTGGTGGCCGGCGGGACGGTGATGCCGTTGATACTCAAGAGCCTCTTTCACAGCTTCGCGTTGGTGAAGCTGGGCGCCTTTGTGCACACCGAGTCTGCGGCGATGCACGTGGTGGGGTTGGCGGGCACCGCGCTCGGCGCCGGGCTCGCGGTCGGCGCGCCGATCGCCGCCATGGCGATGGCCGTCGACGCGGCGATGGGGCTGGCCTCGCGTGCCGCCTCGCAGATGAACCTGCAGGACATCGGTACGCCACTGAAGATCGTCGCGGGCGCCGCGGTGCTGCTGTTGTGCCTGGGAGTGGTGTCAGAGCGGCTGCTGGCCGAAGTCGCCATGGCTCCGGGCCAGCTCGAAGCGCTGACCGAGCTCGGCCGATGAGCGGCGAGAAGACCGAGAAGCCGTCCGAGCAGAAGCTCCGCGAAGCCCGCCAGAAGGGGCAGATCGCCCGCAGCCGGCTGTTCAACGCGGCCGCGGTGACGTTCGGGGGCCTGCTCGGCTTCTCGTTCGCCGACGTTGGCGCGGAGCTGCACGCGCTCGCCGCGCACCTGCTCTCGTCTCCCGACCTGCCGCCGGCCAATGCGCTCGCCGAGTCGGTGCGGGTGCTCGCCGCGGTCGCGGCCGCGCCGCTGCTCGGAGCGCTGCTCGCCTCGCTGACGGTCTCGCTGGCCGCCGCCGGCCTGCAGGTCAACGTCGGCCACGTGGCGCCGCAGCTCGAGCGCATCGACCCGTTCAAGGGGCTCGCCCGCCTCTTCACCGTCTCGCAGGCGGTCGAGGTGCTCAAGGGGCTGCTGGTCACCGCGGTCATCGGCTGGGTGATGTGGCGCGGTGCGCGCGAAGCGGCGGCCTCGGTCTCGGCCTCGGTCGCCCGCAGCGGGCCGCTGGCGATGAACGCGGCCCTGGCCGCGCTCGAGCCCCTGGTCTTCCGGGGAGCCGTGGTGCTGCTGCTGCTCGGCGCCGGCGACTACGCCCTCGCCCGGCGCAAGCACAGCCGCGAGCTGATGATGTCGCGCGAAGACCTGAAGCAGGAGCACAAGAGCTCCGAGGGCGACCCCCAGCACAAGGCGAAGCGCAAGCAGCTGCATCAGCAAATCTCGGCAGGTGGCCCGGCACGTGGGGTGCAAAAGGCCACCGCCATCGTGGTGAACCCGACGCACATCGCAGTGGCCCTGCGCTACGACGAGACGGAGTGTGAGGCTCCGTACCTCGTGGCCAAGGGCCGCGAGGAGGACGCCTTGAAGATCCGCAAGCAGGCCGGCGAGCTCGACATTCCCGTCGTGAAAGACGTGCCGCTGGCGCGCACGCTGGTGAACTTCGACGTGGGCGAAGAGGTGCCCGAAGAGCTCTACCAGGCGGCCGCAGCGATCTTGAAGGTCGCGCTCGAGCGCAAAGAGACCGACGAACGCCGGAAGAAGGTCGGCGCGCCGTGAACCCTGCCCTGCTGGTGGTGCAGAAGGTGCTCGCCAGGGCCAAGTCGTCGTCAGACGTGGTGCTGGCCGTGGTGATGGCGTCGATCGTCGGCGCGATGATCGTGCCCCTGCCGCCATGGGTGCTCGACATCGGCATCGCGCTGAACCTCGCTGCCGCGCTGGCCCTGCTGGTCGCGGCGCTCTACGCCAAAGACGCGCTCAAGGTGGCGGCGTTTCCCACCCTGCTGCTCATCACCACGCTCTTCCGCCTGGCGATGAACGTCTCGTCGACCCGGCTGGCGCTGTCAGAGGGTCACGCCGGCGACATCATTCAAGCGTTCGGCGAGTTCGTGGTGCGCGGCGACTATGTGGTGGGCGCGGTCATCTTCGCCATCCTCACCCTGGTGCAGTTTCTCGTGGTGGCCAAGGGGGCCGAGCGGGTCGCCGAGGTCTCGGCGCGCTTCACGTTGGACGCGATGCCCGGCAAGCAGATGTCCATCGACGCTGACCTGCGGGCGGGCGCCATCAACCAGGCCCAGGCGCGCGGCCGGCGCCGCGAGCTCGAGCGTGAGTCACAGCTGTTCGGCTCGATGGACGGCGCGATGAAGTTCGTGAAGGGCGACGTGATCGCCGGCCTGGTGATCGTGCTCATCAACCTGGTGGGTGGCATCGCCATCGGCGTGCTGCAGAACGGCATGAGCGCAGCAGAAGCGGCTGGCACCTACGCCCTCATCTCCATCGGTGATGGGCTGGTCTCGCAGATTCCCTCGCTCTGCATCGCGGTGGCGGCCGGTCTGGTGGTCACCCGGGTGGCCTCGGAGACCGAAGAGGCGTCGCTCGGGTCGGACATCGGCGCTCAGTTCTTCGGGCAGTGGAAGGCGCTGTTCATCGTCGGCGGCCTCTGCTTCGCGCTGGCGTGCATGCCCGGTATGCCGCACCTCACCTTCGTGACGATCGGCGGCCTCGCGGTCGCAGCCGGCTTCGGCCTGAGGCAACTCGCTCAACGCCCGCCGCAGCCGACCAGCGCCAAGACCGCCGCCGAAGCGGGGCAGCAGCAGCCCTCTGAGCCCGAGATCGGCGTCACCCCGGTGGTGCTCGACCTGGCGATCGACCTGGCCGACCTCACCACCCGTGAGGGCGGCAAGTTCGTGAATCACGACCTGACCGTGGTGCGCGACCGCCTTTTTCACGAGCTGGGCGTGCGCGTGCCCGGCATCAGGGTTCGCACCGGGGCGCCCCTCGGCACCGGTGGCTACCTGGTGCAGGTCGACGAGGTGCCGTGCGCGCGCGGCGCGGTGGCGATGGGTCACGTGCTGGCGATGGTACCGGTCAACGAGCTCGCTTTTCTTCCCATCGCCGCCGAGCCGGTGCTCGACCCCATCACCGGGGCCAGGGTCTGCCTTGTCCCCGACGCGCATCGCGCGCAGCTCGAGGCGGCCCAGATTCGGCTCAGCACTCCAGCGCAGACGCTGTGTGCCCACGTCTACGTCGCCCTCAAGCGCCGGGCGGCGGGCTTCCTGGGGGTGCAAGAGGTACAGGCCTCGCTCGACCAGCTCGAGAAGCGCTACCCCGCCCTGGTGAAGGAGGCGCTGCAGAAAGTGCCGCTGGCGCTGCTCACCGACGTGCTCAAGCGCCTGCTCCACGAGGACGTGAGCATTCGCAACCTGAAGGCCATTCTCGAGGCGCTGGTGTCTCCCAGCACCGAAGGAGACGCGGCGGCGCTCGCCGAGAGGTGCCGCCAGGCGCTGAGCCGGCAGCTCAGCCACCGCTACACCGCTGGCAACGGTCAGCTGCTCGCGTTTCTGGTCGACCCCGGAGTCGAAGAATCGGTGCGCGCCGGCGGCACCACCGCGGCGCTCGAGCCCCAGCAGGTGAGCGCCATCATCGAAGGCGTGCGCCGCGTCGCCACCAACGGCAAGGCAGTGCTGCTCTCGTCGCCCGACATTCGCCGCGCGCTGCGCCGCCTCATCGAGGGCCCCTTTCCCGAGGTGGCGGTGCTCACCTACTCCGAGCTCGACCCCGATCTGCAAGTGCGGCCCGTCGGTCGTCTGGTGCCGGTGGGGCGGTGAGACCATGCTCGCGCTCACCGTTCGCCTGCTCTTCGCTGCGACGCCATTGCCCATGAGCCCGTTCGAGGAGGCGTTCGAGGGCACCCTCACCGTCGATACCCGGGTGGTGTTCGATGCGGGCTTGGGCTCGGCGACGCTCTACGAAAGGCAGGAGCGCAGCGGGGCACTGGTCCTCGAACCGGTGGAGGAGCAGCTGGCACCGCTGGCTCGCGCGGTGCTCGGCATCGCTCGGCTTCGAGATGTTCAAGAAGAGCGCAGGCCCGGTGGGGTGCAGCGGCTCTGCTTCACCGTGGTCTCCGAGTCGGCAGTGAAGCGCGAGGCCACGGTCATCGAGATTCCGCTCTTTCGCTGGCTCGAGCAGGCGGCCGCGCCACTGCTCGAGGTGCTCGGGCGCGAAGGCCCGGCGACCATCGCCACCACCCGACTGGCCGCGACCGTTCGCCTCTCCGTACCCGACGGGTTCGAGCTCGGCCCGCTCGACGACGTCTTCGAGAGCTGCGACGGCTTCGCGTGGGAGCAGCAGGTCAGCTGGAGCGCCGGGGAGGTCGCCATCACCCGCCAAATCACCCTCAGCTCGCGGCAGCTCAGCGCCGCGCAGCTGCGCAACGTTCAGGCGGTGCTGGCCGATTGGGAGAGCCTCCCCAGGGCGGCGAGGCTCATTCGAAGGCGCTGAGCTTTCAGCGCGCGAGGCGCTTCTAGATACCGGTCGGAGCGGAACCGCCGGCGGGCGAGCTGCCTTCGTTGCCGCGATTGACGCGGTCGCGCAGCTCTTTGCCGGTGCGGAACAGCAGGCCCCGCTTGGGCTTCACCGGAATCACCTCACCGGTCTTGGGGTTGCGCCCCTGGTAGCCCTCGTAGTGCTTCACGTGGAAGGCACCCAGCCCCCGAATCTCGATGTTCTCGCCGCGCACCAGCGCGTCTTTCATCGAATCGAAGATGGTTTCGATGGTGGCTTCCGCTTGCTTCTGCGTCACACCGCGTTTTGCCACCAGAACGTTGACCAAATCGGACTTGAGCATGGAGCAGCCCCCTCTGAGGGAATGCATCGATTCTACTCAATTAATTCAACCCAGCAAGAATGCTGGGGAATTTTCACCCTCGCGGCACCCCATTGGCGATGGTCGTCCAAGAAATTTGGCTGAGTTTCTCGACACTTGCGTTGTCGACTGCCTTGAACAGCTGTTCGAATTCGGCGAAGTCGGCGGCCCTTCCCTTGGCGGGGTTTTCGCCGGCGGTGACCACTCCGCCGACCGCGGTCGACACGTCGGCCAGGGTGAGCAGCGAAGGGTCTCTCGAAGGTTTGAGCTCGCCCTTCTTCTCGACCTTGAGCAGACCGGCGAGCTCGAGCCGGTGCACCACCTCGTCGACGGTCTGCGCCGGCACCGAGAGCAGCGCGGCGACCTGGCGGCTGGTCGGAGCCGGGGCGTTGCTCAAGAACGCCCGCGCGGCGATCTGCGCGACCCGCGCGGCAATGAGCTCGCGCACCCGGGGGTGGGCGAGAATGTCCATGAAGCTGCCGCGAAAGCCGGCGTGCTCGACCGCGTATGCGAGCCGGGCTCCGAAGAGCACCACCGACCACGAGACGTACAACCACATCAAGAACAACGGCGCGATGCCGAGCGAGCCGTAGACGGGGTTGGCCGAGAAGGCCAGGGTGGCGATGCCGCTGTAGCTGTGCCGCGCCACGTCCCACGCCACGCCGGCCAACAGGCCCCCGGCGGCCGCCGAGCGCCAGCGCACCGGCGCATGCGGGGCCAGCTTGTAGAGCAGCGTCAATGAGACCATCGCCGCGACGGTGCTGCCCAGCACCAGCACCTGCGCCGAGTACGGCAGGTTGAGCGCTTCGATCAGCGTGCGAATGCCGCGCGTACCCGCGAGCGTGGCGGCGATCACCAGCGGCCCCACCAGCAGCAGCCCGGCGTAGAGCCCGACGCTCACCAGAATCGGCCGTCTCCGGGTCACGGCCCACACCTCGTTGAGCGACGCGTCGAGGTGGCGCAGCAACAGCCCGGCCGAGAACAGCAGAATCGCGAACGAAAGGCCGCCGGTGATGCGTGAGCCCGCCGAGCTGACGAAGGTGTTCACCAGCTGGTCCGACGCTTCACGCACCCCCGGCTGCAGCAGGTCTCTGACGAACCCCTTGAGCAGGGCCTCGAGCTCGCGCTGCTTGAAGAACTGCAAGAGCGCCAGGGCCACACCCACCAGCGGTATCAGCGACGTGATGGTGATGAAGGTCAGGTTGCCGGCACGCAGCGCGATCGACTCGCCGCGAAACGAGTGCACCAGACCCCGGGTGGCGCGCACGGTATCGGCGAAGAAGCGGCCGAGCCGCGTGTCGCTCCAGCTCACGTCAGCGCCGCACCAGAATCTTCTCGACCAGCTGGCGCGACACCGAGCTGAGCTCGATGAACACCACGCCCATGCCGGGAGTGGGCCCCTCACCGGGGTGAACGGCGCGGACCACCTCGCCGATGCCCTCGATGGTCTCGAGCTCGTCCATGATCACGGTGAACTTGAGGTTCACCCGGGTGCCGACCGGCAGCGGCTCGTCGGACTTGATGAACACGCCGCTGCGCGAGAGGTTGGTGACGTACTCGGCGATGAACTCGTCGACCGAGGCGAACTCCCGGTTCACCGACTTGCGTGCCTCGGAGCGGCGCTCGGGCTTCCCCATCGTTCAGTTGCCTCCGGCGGCCGGCTCCGTGTTGGCGGGCGCGGCAGCCTTCGGCTCTGACTGCGGGGCCGAGGGGCGCGGGCGATCTTGATGGTTGCGGTTGCGATCTCCACCACCGCCGCCGCCTCCTCCTCCTCCTCCTCCTCCACCGCCTCCACCGCCACCTCCACGGTCGCGGTCTTTGCGGCGCTCACGGTCGCGACGGCCTCCTCCACCCCCGCCGCCGCCGCCGCCCCCGCCGCCGCGGTCACGATCGCGACCCTCGGCGCGCTGCTCGCCGCCCTGGCGCTTGGGCGCGCCGTAGTCTTGGGGCACGAAGGTCTCGCTCGAGCTCGCGACCTTGTACTCGTTGCCGGCCGCCGCGCGCGCGTAGATGTCGTACTGCTCGCGGTGAAAGTTCTTCATCGGCTTGATCTGAATCGACTTGTTGAAGCGATCCATCAGGTGCCGAAGCTCCTGGCGCTCTTCCGAGTTGAGCATCGCTGCGACTTCTTCGTTGCAGTGAATCACCAGGGTCGGGTCGCGGTACGCGCCTGCCGAGCGCCGCAGCTCGCGGAAGATCTCGTACGAGACCGTGGTCATGGTCTTCACCAGGCCGGTGCCGTCGCAGTAGATGCAGTCGGAGTGCATCATGCGGCCGATCGACTCGCGCACGCGCTTGCGGGTCATCTCGACCAGGCCCAGCTCGGAGATGCGCAGCACGTTGGTCTTGGCCTTGTCGCGGCCCAACGCCTCTTGAAGCGACTTGAAGACCTTGTCGCGGTTCTGAGACTTCTCCATGTCGATGAAGTCGCAGATGATGATGCCGCCGATGTTGCGCAGCCGCAGCTGGTAGACGATCTCTTTCGCCGCCTCGACGTTGATCTTGGTGATCGTCTCTTCGAGGCTCTTCTTGCCGACGTAGCGGCCCGAGTTCACATCGATGGCGGTGAGCGCTTCGGCCTGATCGACGATCAGGTAGCCACCGCTCTTGAGCCACACCTTGCGCTGCAGCGCGCGCTTGATCTCCTCTTCGATGCCGTAGGCGTCGAAGATCGGCTCATCGGTGTCATGCAGTACGACCCGATCTTTGAGCGCGGTGTCTTGCGCGGCCACGAACATCTGCACCCGCTCGTACTCGTCGCGATCGTCGATCACCAGGCGCTCGACGTCTTGTGCGAAGAGATCGCGGGTCGCGCGCAAGATCAGATCGAGATCGGGGTGCATCAGGCCCGGGCCGTGGCGCTTCTCGTTCTTGCGCAACGTCTCGTTCCACACCTCGATGAGGAAGCGGATGTCGGCCTCGAGCTTCTCGCTCGGCACGTTCTCGGCGACCGTGCGCACGATGAAGCCGGTTCCAGGCGGGCGCAGCCGGTCGACGATCTCGCGCAGACGGCGCCGCTCTTTCTCGTTGCCGATGCGGCGGCTGATGCCGACGTGATCGACGGTCGGCATGAACACCAGGTGCCGGCCGGGAATCGAGATGTGCGAGGTCAGCCGAGCGCCCTTGGTGCCGATGGGGTCTTTGGAGATCTGCACCAGCACCTCTTGCCCGACCTTGAGCAGGTCTTCGATGCGCGCCGGCTTCTTCTCGCGGCGCTTCTCTTCATGGCGGTGCTTGTGCTCTTTGTGCTCGCGGTCGCGGTCGCGCCGGCCCTCGCGGTGCTTCTCGTCGCGCGGGGCGCGAATCTCACCCTGGCTCGGCGCGGCCGCCGCGATCGCCGCGGCGATCACCTCGGCGCCGGTCGGGCCCGCTGACGGAGCGCCGACCTCGGCGCTGGCTGACGCCGCCCCATGGGCAGCGCTCGGAGCAGCCGGCTCTTCGGTCGCAGCCGCCACCGGAGGCTCGCCCAGAGGAGGCGGGGGCGCATCGGCCGCCGCAGGCTGCTCGGGCGGTGCGTTCGACGCCGAAGCGGCGACCGGCTCGGCCGCGTGAAGCTCGGGCGCACTGGGCGGCGGTGGGGGCGCTGACGGCTCGGGCGGGAGCGCATCGGGACCGGCGACGGCGTGATCTTCACCCTCGCCCGGCTCTTCGGGCACCTCGGGGGTCTCGTCGTGCTCCCCCTCGGTCAGCTCGAACTGGGTGCGGGAAAACTCGGGGTCGTAGAAGACGTCGCTGACGTAGAGGAACGCCGCCTTGTCGAGGCCGATGTCGACGAAGGCCGCCTGCATGCCGGGCAGAACCCGGGTCACGCGCCCCTTGTAGATGTTGCCGACGACGCCTTTGTCTTTTTTACGCTCGAGGTAGAACTCGGCGATGTGACCGTTCTCGACCAGCGCGACGCGGGTCTCGCGGCCCGCGGCGTTGATGACCAGAATGCTGCTCATTGAAGAATCCAATGCACGCGCCAACAGCGGCGGAGCCCGAGCGACGGGAAAGATCGAGCGTTCGCGCGAAGCGCGGCGGTGACAAGTAAGAGACTGTGTGGGACAGCTGTGGCGTAATCACGCGCACCCACCCGTCGAAAGCTGTGTACGAGCGCACACTTTCACGGATCCGCAACGGAAGTAAAGCGCGCTACGCCTGAATCTGGGGCTTGTCGAGGCGGGGGGCACGCGGCTTCCACGCCAGGCGAAGGGCCGTCCACCCGGCGTCGATGACCACCTTCTTGTCATCGGTCATGCCCAGCTCGAGCGCGGCGACCCGCACGAAGTCTTCGGTCAGCACCTGCGAGCTCTCGGTCGCCGAGGGAAAGATGACCCAGATGAAGCCGGTCACCGACATGCCGCGCGCCAGAGCGGGCAGCTTCTCGACCAGCTCGGTCTTCTTGGTGCTGAAATAGAGGGTGAGGTCGAGGCCGGTCTTCGACCAGTCGACCAACGCCACGCCGGCGGGCAGCGGCTCGAGCCGGGCCAGAAAACCCTCGGGCGCGTGCAGCACCGAGACCCGCATGCCCGCCCGAACTCCCAGCAACGCGCTGAGCGACAGGGTGCTCATCGGGTCACCGCGAAGGTCGAGAACTCGAAGGTCGCAGGGCCCGGCTGCTCGGTGACCCCCTCGACCCGGGCTTCTTCGGGCCCGCGGCGGCACCACGCGACGAACTGCTGCAACCCACGCGCGTCACCCTCGGCCACGGCTTCTACGTCTCCATTCGGGCAGTTACGCACCCAGCCGGTCAATTTCAGGCGCAGCGCCTCGTTGCGGGCCGAAGCGCGGTACGAAACTCCTTGAACCTGACCGCGAATGACAAGATGTATGCGCGTGTGATCGGCCCCGGCCACACCCAGCGCCTTACGTCACCGCGGTTGGACGAACAAGCCCTCGCGGCACGGCTGAGCCTCGCCGACCGAAAGCGGCTGGGCGCGTACTACACGCCCGTCGAGCTGGTCGACCGCGTGCTCGACGCGGTGACCCGGTACCTGCCCGGCGATCTTCCCCTCGCGTTCGTCGACCCGGCGTGCGGCGCCGGCGCCTTTCTGGTGCGCGCCGCCGAGCGCTTCCCCCACGCCGAGCTCTTCGGTCTCGAGCTCGACGCCGACTCTCTTGCGCTGGCCCGCGAGCGCCTGCCGCGCGCGAACCTGGTGCGCGGCGACGCCCTCGAGAAGGGCACGCTCGACACCCTGCTCAGCACCTCGCGCGCGCGCTTCGAGGTGTGGGTGGGCAACCCGCCCTACCACGGCACCTCTGAGGTGCTGCGCGACGCCGAGCGTTGGCGCGAGCTGGTCGCCGGCGTGCCGCAGCTGCGCGGCCAGAGCCTGCGCGAAGACTACGCGTTCTTCATGCTGCGCGCGCTCGAGCGCCTCGAGGGTCGCAGCGGCGCGCTCGCCTTCGTCACCAGCGCCACCCTGCTCGACGCCTGGGCGCACGCGCCGATTCGCAAGCTCCTCACCGACCGGCTCAGCCTGCGCGAGGTGCACCCGCTGGGGCGAGGCATGTTCCGCGACACGCGGGTCTCGACCTGCTTCACCGTCTTCACCACCCCCGACCTCGGCCAGGGCATGAGCACCGCCGGGCCCGAGCACCTGTTCCGCGAGGTCGACCCCCGCGCCGAAGAGCTCGACGCCCAGGGCGTGCGGCTCTCGGAGCTGGTGCCGATCTCGCTGCCCGGCCTGAAGACCCGCTTCGACGAGCTGTTGGTCGACGACGACCGCGAGAAGCTGATCGACCGTCTGCAGCGCTTCTGTGCCGGCAAGCGCATCGACGTGCCGCCCGAGTGTCGCGAGAAGCTGCGCGCGCTGCCGCGCGTCGAGTTCGATGAGCGCGCGGTGCGCCGCTTTCTGCACCCCAACGGGCGACGCGCATGGTGCTACGTCGACCGTCGCCTCATTCCGCGCGGAGACCACCGCTTCCAGGGCGAGTGGGACCCGCACGCCTGCGACGTGAAGCTGGTGTTCAATCACCGCGAGCTGCCCCTGCACGCGCAGGTGATCGCCGAGCCGGGCTGCGTGACCGCGTACCGGCACTCGCGCTTCGCGCCGTTGATGGTGCCCGAGCGGGTGCTCCGCGAGGGCGTGGCGGTGGCGCGCTACGAGACCGACCTTGGCCCGCTGGTGCCGAACTTCAGCCGCCCGGTCGCGAACCCGCGCGCCGCCTTCGATGCCATCGCGGAGTGGATCAACAGCGTGCCGATTCAGCAGCACTGGGCGCCCGCGTTCGGCACCAGCCGCGATCTGCCGATCGTGCTCGACGCGCCGCGCGTCTGACCTCGAGCGCTACCGCCCAGCTCAAGTCGAGCTCGAGCCAAGGTCGAGGCGCGGGAGAGGACCGCCCGCAAGTGGCCGCAGTTGGCCATGAGGACGGACCGGAGCCCGCAAACGAAGAGCTTGGCCGAGATCAGATGTAGCCGAAGCGCCGGCGCAGCAGCCACTCGAGGCCGATGATGCCGACCATCGCGGCGAGCCAATACCAGCGATCCCAGATGGGCTGATCTTTCGCGCGCCCCACCTCGACCAGCGGAGGCTCGAGCAGCGGCACCTCGGAGAGGCTCGGCGCCGAACCGCTGAACGCCTTGCCGCCGCTCGCCTTGGCGATCTCGGCAAGCAGCTCGGTGCCCACGTGCGCGTCGGCCAGCTCGGTGCCGACTGCGCGCACCGCCACCGCGTCTTGGCCTTCGCCCAGCGAGCGCTCGCCCTTCGAAGCGCGCCCCACCAGCCGGTACGGCCCCGGAGCGGGAGGGGAAAACTCGATGCGCGCGATGCCGTCGGCGTTGGTGGTGCCGGTCTTGGTGCCCACCACGTGGCCGTCGTCGGCGCTCACCAGGTCGACCTTCACCTGCGCTTCGGCGGCGGGCTGGTAGTTGGGCAGCCGCGCGGTCACCACCACCGCCACCGGCTTGCCCGGCTCTACGCTGGGCGGGTCGGCCACCACCTGCAGGGTGGTGAGGTCGGGGTCTCTCACCAGCCAGCGCAGCGCGTTCGACCAGAAGCGCTCGTAGTAGCGCGAAGGCGCCCCGCCGGCGTGCGCGGCGAACGCCCAGTACCAGCTGCCGTCGCTGGTGAGCACCAGCGACCTGCCGCGGCCGTAGTCCCACAGCGCCAGCAGCGGAGCGGCGCGCCCGTCGACGGTGGCGAAGGGGTGCTCGAGCAGCACCGTGGCCCCCGACCGCGCCCGGGTGAGGTTGATGCCGGGAATCGGGGGCAGCGAGGCCCAGGCGCTCTCGCTCGACTGGCTCGCTCCGCCCAGCGCGGTGACCGGGTGGCGCTGCCCCTCGGGGGTGAGCCGGGCCTTGAACGGCTGCACGTCGGCGGGCAGCGCGGCCTCGACCGGCAGCGCGTCGGCGAGCATGCCGAAGCGGCCCGGCGACTCGGAGAACGAGCGATCGCCGCCGATGAGCAACAGCGCTCCGCCGTTCTTCACGTAGTTGGCCAGGCCGCTCTCGTACGAAGAGATCGACAGCCCCGGCTCGGAGTAGCCGAAGTTCTGGAAGATGACGACGTCGAACGTGTCGAGCTTCTCCTGGAAGATCTCCTTCATCGGAAAGGGGATCAGCGAGAGCTCGCGCTCGTCGTTGGTGGCGCCGGTGACGTCGGCCTGGTTGCGCAAGATGTAGAAGCTGATCAGCTCGACGTTGGGGTCTTGCCGGAGCAGGCCGCGCAGAAACCGCTCGTCCCAGCTGGGGCGGCCGGCGACCAGCAGCACCCGCACCCGGTCGCGAATCACCTTGAGCGCGAACGAGCGGGTGTTGTTGTCGCTCACCGCCTCTTCGGGGAACACCGGCACCGCCAGGGTGTAGACGAAGCGCCCGGTCTGGTCGGGGTGAAGGTGAACGTCACGGTCTGCACGTCGTCGTCGCTCTCGAAGCGAAGGTCGCGGTTGGCCACGGTGGTGCCCTCGCGCCGCAGCACCACCTTGGTGCTCTGCCCCTTGAAGCCGCGACCGCGCACCTCGACCTCGGCGGTGATCGAGTTGCGCACGAAGGCGAACTCGTCGACCTTCACCGACTCGATGGCGAGGTCTTTGAGGCCCGAGCGGCCGAGCGCGAAGGTCGAGATGGGCACGCCCAGCTCTTCGATGGCGGTGCGGGTGCGGCCCGACAGCCCGGCCGACAGCTCGGCGTTGTCGGCGCCGTCGCTGAACAACAGAATGCCCGAGAGCTTGCGGGCAGTAGAGCCACCCTGCCCGGTCGCTGCCGCTCGCAGCGCGGCGAGCAGGTCGGTGCGGCCGCCGCGTGCGGGCTGCGAGCGCAAGGTCTCGGTCGACACCGGCGACAGCTCGGGGTCGAAGCCGTACACCTCGAACGCGTAGCGGTCGCGCAGCGCCTCGACGTCGGGAGCGAGCGCATCGAGCAGGTCGGCGGCCTGCGCCGAGCGCGACGGCCCCTTCGACTCGACCGGGAAGCCCATCGATGCCGAGCGATCGACCAGCACCGCCACCCGACTCTTCACCCGCGCCACCTGCAGCTTGCGCAGCCCGGGCTCGAGCAGGAAGAACAGCGCGGTGGCGCCGGCGAGAATTCGCAGCATCCACAAGGTCCACCTGCGGCGGGCCGACAGCTCGCGGCGCACCGAGAGCATCGCCATCACGATGCCGGCGAGGGTGAGCGCACCGAGCACCGCCAGCGCCCAGTTGGGCAGCGGCGAGAGGCTGACGATCTTCCAGGTGTCGATCGCCCGGTCCATCTACCGTCGCCGTTTCATGATCGCCGGCAGGTGCACCGCGTCGTTCTTGTAGTCGAGGCACAGCGCGTACATCACCGCGTTCACCACCAGACGGGTGGCGATCTCGCGCTGCGCGTCTCCGCCCGGAGTGACCTCGAACTCGTAGCTGCCGCCTTCGTCGCGGGCCAGGGCTCCGAGCACGTCGTTCTGCGAATACATCACCGCGCTGCGCTTGCTCACCGCGCACGCCTCGAGCTGTGGCTTGCGCAGCAGGCGCCCCGGCGAGGCGTCGAGCAGAAAGAACGACTTGTAGACCACGTGCGCGAGCTGCACCGGCTCGAGCGGGTTCTGCGGCAGAACCCGAGCGATCTCCCGCCGAAAGCCGGCGTCGAAGCCGTTGCCGTCGGAGCCGTCGTTGGCGTCGGCGAACAAGAACCCGCCCCAGGTGAGATAGCGGCGCAGGTTCTCGACCTCGTCGGCGGTCAGCGCGGGAAAATCGCCGTCGCCGCCGAAGTAGAGAAACGGGTGCTCGAAGATTTTCGGGCTCGAGAGGGCAATCGGGCGGACCTCGAGAGACACCTCGATCGAAGTGCGCCGCTGCAGCTCCCAGGCGAGCCTGCGCAGCGCGCCGAAGCGCGCGTCCCACCTACCGCCGTGCTGGGCGATGGCAGGCACGAACAGCGACGCGTCTCCAAAGGCGAACGCGCGGGCTGCGGCGAGCGACGAGGCGGCGGTCAGCAGGTGGCGTCGGCTGAGGAGCAAGGAACCCTCGAACCGGTTATACCGTCGAACCCACGGCAGATTCCCGCTATACGGCAGGCGAAAATGGCGAAAGGCAGCAAAGAGAAGACCGACGGGCGCTCGGCGCTGGAGGCTGCGTTTCGCGCCTACGAAGCCGGAGACATGGTGGTCGCCCGCAGCACCGCCCGCCGGGTGATCGCCTCGCCTTTGCCGGACGATCAGGCGGCGGCGAAACGGGTGGCGAAGCTGCTGCAGGGTGACGACGAGCGGGGGGAAGTGCAGGCGGAGCTGGTGGCACAGGAGATCGTCAAGCGGACGAGCCCGATGCTGCGCCCCTATCTCTGGGCGCTGGGTGGAGCGACCGCATACCTGTCGCTGCTGGTGATGGCCGCGGTGCGGTACGGATGACGACTGGGCTGTTGCAGTCGCTCGAGGCGTACCAGCGCTTCGACCCCCCAGGGTGGATCGACGTCTACCGCGCCTTCCCCTTCTGGGCGGGGCTCTGCGGCGCCGCGCTCGGCCTGCTGATGCTGATGTTCGGCAACGGCCGACTCTTCCGCCTTGCGGCGGGGCCGCTCGGCGCCCTGGTGGCGGTGCTGTGGGCGCCGCTGGTCGCGGCGAAGCTGGGGCTGACCGCGAACGCCGGGCAGGTGACCCTCGGCGCGGCCATCGCGCTCGGCGGCCTGGGGTTCATGTTCCCGCCCGGCGGGCTGTTCTTCATCGTCGGAGTGCCCGGCGGGTTGATCGCGGGCGAGCTGGTGGGCGGCTCCGATTGGATGCTGGGGTTCTTTCCCGGGCTGCTGGTGACGGGCGCGCTCGCCGCCGCGGCGCACCGCTTTCTCGGCGCCATCGCCTCGGCCGCCTTCGGCGGTTGGCTGCTCATCTTGGGGCTGCTCTCGGCGCTGAGCCCCCTGGGCTCTCTGTCGGCGAGCCTGGCCGGCCAGCCCTGGGGCTGCATCATCGCCGCGGGCCTGTTCGCGATCGCGGGCGCGGTGTTTCAGCTCTTCGTGCGGCTGAGCCCCGATCAGCGGGCCCGGGTCGCCGACGAGAAGCGCCGCGGAAAAAAGCGGCGCTCCGAGCAGAAGGCGATGGAAGACCGCTGGGCCAACTATTCGAAGAACAAGGGCCTCGATACGTGACGCAAGGCGGGGCTTCGTGCTACTGCCGCGCGCGACCATGGCTCAGGCCAAGCGGAAAGAGCGCGATGAAGGGGAACCCGACGTGAAGCCCGAGGCGAAGCCGGAAGGCGCCGCGGCCACCGAAGGCGTCGTGCCGTTTCAGCTGCCCGGGCCGCTGCCTCGCAACGTGATGATCGCCATCGCGGTGGTGGTGCTGTTGATCAACATGCCGATCATCCACTACTTCGTGTTCCGCGGCGCCCCCGAAGCGACGGTGGGTCTCCCCTACCAGGACGACTTCTCGGACACCGGCACGGTGCAGAAGCGGTACTGGAGCTCGGGCGGTCTGTGGCGCGTGGTCGACGGGCAGCTGCTGTGCCCCGGGGTGAAGCAGAACCCGCTGTGGCTGAAGGCGAAGCTGCCGCAGAACGTGGTGGTCGAGTTCGACACCCGCTCGCAATCGCAAGAAGGCGACATCAAGGTCGAGCTGTTCGGCGACGGCAGCGACCACGCCTCGGGGTACGTGTTCATTCACGGCGGGTGGAACAACTCGATGTCGATCATCGCGCGCCGCGACGAGCACGGCCGCTCGCTGCAGCAGCTGCAGGCCGAAGCGCAGCGGGTGGCCGCCGAGAAGCACCTGCCCAGCGCGGGGCTGGTCGAGACCGGCGTGTTCAACGAGAACACCCGCATGCGCGTCGAGGCCAACCCCTACCCGGTGCAGATCGGCCGCACCTACCACTGGCGCATCGAGCGGCGCGGCTCGAAGATCTCGTGGGCCATCGACGGGCAGCCGTTCATGGAGTTCGACGACCCGATTCCGCTGGTGGGCGGCTCGCACGACCGCTTCGCCTTCTCGTGCTGGGAAGCGCAGCTGTACTTCGACAACCTGAGCATCACCCCGCTCTGATTCTAGAGCTGGGTCAGTGACACTCGGGCGTCGGGTAGGTGGTGCCCGCGGCGCAGTAGCGGGCGCTGAAGCTGCCCTTCACCGCGTCGCTGCTGCCGAAGGTGACGTCGAACGTACCGTCCATCGACTTCAGGGCCTCGAAGTGCGCGACGGTGAGCGAGCCCTTCGAGGCCACTGACTCACCGAAGCCGAGCTGCATCGCGCAGCTGTCGTCGAGCTTGATGAACTGCATGAACGCGTTGTGGTCGGCGCCGCTCGAGCTGGCCTGCACCTTGAACTCACCGGTGGCGACCGGGTGCAGCTGAATCTTCACGATGCGGCCCGACTTCGGGTACGTGTTGGCGGTCAGCTTCTCGCAGAGCTGGTCGACGCTCGAGAGCCAGACCTCGGTGTCCGAGAGCACGACGGCGTCTTTGATCTCCAGCGAAGTGCCGCTGACGGTGCCGGTGAAGCTGTTCGACGGGCCGCCGCAGGCGACGCCCAGAGCCAAGAGCGGAAGAAGTCTCATGGCCCCGAGCGTAGGCTAGGGCCTCAGCTCACTGGCAGCTCAACTGCGGGGCGGTGATCTCGCAGTACTCGGCCGAGAACCGACCGCTCGCCTCGTCGCCCTGGCCGCAGGTGGCCTCGAAAGAGCCAGAGACGAAGCCGTCGTGGCCGGTCTCGAACCGGTCGACGGTGACGATGCCGCTGCGGAACACCGCCTCGGTGGCGCTCAGCGTGTTGGTGCAGTTGGCGTCGGACTCGAGCAGCAGCCCCGAGGCGTAGCTGCCGACGCGCGTGGGCTGAGCAGCGATGACGTTGTACTCGCCGACGTCAGGGGCGAGCAGACCGTTCTGACCGAAGCGCACCAGCTCGAGCTGCAGCCCCGACATCTTCCTGGGCATGCGGCCACTGCGCAGTGAACGGCAGAGGTCGGGCACATCGGCGAGCAGCACCGTCGCGCCGTAGGTTCGGCCCTGGGCGTCGATCGAGGGCACGAACACCGCGCTCTCGATGTGAACCGGGGCGCCGTAGCTGGTCTTGAGGTAGCCCGGGCTGTTGCAGGCAGAGGCGACGACGCGAGTGCGGCGAGGAGGGTGAGGCGCGAGCTCATGGGTGGCTCCGGTTCGGTGCAGCGGGGGTGAGGAGCCGTTGTTCACTGCGTGTGCCTTCGTAACCACCCGCGCCACATCAGGGTTCTCAGGGCGCCGTCCGAATTTTCGGACGGGGAAGAGGTGGGCGCGTGGGCTTTCGGCCGCTTGGGTGGGCTGCGGGCGTGAAGTGACCCGGCACCGACTCGCCTCTCCCCAGGAGCTCAAACGTGAATCGGACTTTCGTCTCGTTGGTGCTGTGTCTGGTCGGCTGTGGTGGCAGTGAATTCGGTCGCTGTACCCGCGATTCTCAGTGCCCCCGCGATGCGGTGTGCGATCGCGAGACCGGGGTGTGCGTGAGTGATGGCGCGCTGTCGGGCAACGGTGGCGGCTCAGAGATGCACTCCAACACCGGTGGCAGAGCACAGAACCGCGCGAGCCTGCCCTGCTCGACCGATGCGGAGTGCCCTGGTGGCCGCTGCTCGCACGGGGGCCCCGACGGCAACACCGGCGGCATCTGTCTCAACGAGTGCGGCGATGCGAACGGGCACGCAGTTCAATCGATGTGTCGAGTGGGAACGACCTGCGTGCCGCCACCGCCGGACCAGCTCTACAGCCCCATCTGTTACCAGTACTGCTCGACTGCTTCTGACTGCTCGCCTGCGCAACGCTGCGCCTGGATTCCGGAGCTGAACCACGGCATCTGCAGCAATCAGCGGTCGCCTGCGAGCCAGGTCTGCGACCGCGACTCGGACTGTGTCAGCGGCTTGTACTGCGACACCACCGTCCCGCATGGGTTCTGCACCGCGAACTGCGCCACCCGGGCGTGCCCCGGCAGCGACATCTGCGTGTCGTTCTCGCAAGGCGCACCGCTCTGCATGGGCCTGTGTGCGACCCCGGGGAAGCAGTCGAGCTGCCGACCCGACCAGACGTGCCGCCCGCTCACCGGCAAGACCTACGGCTACTGCCTCTAGAAAAGGCCGAGGGCGCCTCGGATCCACCGATCCGAAGCGCCCTCGTCACTTTCGATGCTGCTCCCTACCCTTCAGCTTCCAGGCCCCCGGCATGCACGCCGGGGTGAGCTACGGCAGCTCGGTGTGACCCTGGCGCCGCAGGAAAGTGGGAATGTCGAACTCGTCTTCGTCGAGCGCCAGCGACTCGCGCGACGGCGGAGGCGGACGCGAGACCGGAGTGCGCGGGTGCTCGGCCGAGAGCGTGCGCGCTCCGGCCTTGGCCGGAACCAGGGTCGCGACCTCTTCGCGGCTGATCGATACCGCCGGAGCCGCGGTCACCGTCGGCGCGCTCTGCACCGGCGCCTCGCGCGGAATCGGAGTAGCCGGCCGCGGAATCAGCGGCACCTGCACCGCCACCGGAGGCCGCACCTGCTTCACCTCGCGGTGCACGAACCCGGTCGCGATGATGGTGATCTTCACCTCGTCGTGCGCGTTCTCGTCGATCAGCGAGCCGAAGATGATGTTCGCCTCGGGGTCGGCCGCGTCGTGCGCCAGCGACACCGCTTCGTTCACCTCTTGCAGCGTGATGTCGCGGCCACCGGTGATGTTGATGAGCATGCCGCGCGCGCCGTCGATGCTGACGTCTTCGAGCAGCGGGCTGCAGATCGCCTGCTCCATCGCGCGCAGCGCGCGCTTCTCGCCGTTCGCCCGGCCCGTGCCCATCAGCGCGAGGCCCTGCTCGCTCATGATGGTCTTCACGTCGGCGAAGTCGACGTTGATGTACCCGTGGTACTGAATCAGGTCCGAAATGCCCTGCACCGCGTGCAGCAGCACCTCGTCGGCGCGGCGAAAGGTCTCGAGCAGCGGCATCGGCTCGGCCGAGATGGTGAGCAGCCGCTGGTTGGGAATGGTGATGAGCGTGTCGACCGCGGCCTTCAGCTCTTGCAGGCCCTGCTCGGCGGCCTTGCGGCGCCGGTTGCCCTCGAACTGAAACGGCTTGGTCACCACGCCGACGGTCAGCGCGCCGAGCGACTTGGCGATGTCGGCGATGACCGGCGCCGCGCCGGTGCCGGTGCCGCCGCCCATGCCGGCGGTGACGAACACCATGTCGGCGCCCTCGAGCGCCTTATGCGTTGCAGCCGGCGCCGCCGACGCCGACCACCCGAATGCGTGCTGCCTGCTTGCTCTGCTCGAAGGAGTCCATATTGGTGTTCACCGTTCCGATTCTGGGCTGCTACAGCCTTGTGGCAAGTTTTCAGAACACCTCTTCCAGCCACTCGCGCATGCGCCCCTTCACCTTCTTGAAGACGTTCTCTTCACGAATGCGGAACATGCGGCGGTCTTGGTGCTTGGCGCCGTAGACCACCAGGCCCACGCCGGTCGCGTAGATGGGGCTCTTCACCACGTCGACCAGCCCGCCGATGCCGCGCGGAGTGCCGCGGCGCACCGGCACGCCCATCACCTCTTCGGCCAGCTCGGTCATGCCCGGCAGCAGCGTCGAGCCGCCGGTGATGACGACTCCGCTGGTGAGCAGCTCGGCGAAGCCGTTGCGCTCGATCTCGCGGTGCACCAGCTGGAAGATCTCTTCGACCCGGGGCTCGAGAATCTCGCTGAGAATCTGGCGGCCCATCACCCGCGGCTCGCGGCCGCCCACGCTGGGCACCTCGATCATGTCTTGCTTGTCGACCAGCGACGCCATCGAGCAGCCGTAGCGCTGCTTGATGCGCTCGGCCTCGTGCACCGGCGTGCGCAGCCCCACCGCGATGTCGTTGGTGAGGTTGTTGCCACCCAGCGCGATGACCGCGGTGTGCACGATCGACCCGCCGGCGAAGATGGCGATGTCGGTGGTGCCGCCGCCGATGTCGACCAGGCACACCCCCAGCTCTTTCTCTTCGTCGGTGAGCACCGCCTCGCTCGAGGCGAGCGGCTGCAGCACGATGTCCGAAACGTTGAGGCCCGTCTTGTTGGCGCACTTCACGATGTTCTGCGCGCTCGCCACCGCGCCGGTCACGATGTGCACCTTGGCCTCGAGGCGGTAGCCGGCCATGCCCAGGGGCTCTTTGATGCCGCCCTGGTCGTCGACGATGAACTCCTGCGGCAGCACGTGAATCACCTCGCGGTCGACGGGAATGTTCACCGTCTTGGCCTGCTCGATGACCCGCGCGATGTCGGCCTCGCGCACTTCTTTGTCCTTGAGCGCCACCACGCCGCGGCTGCCGAAGCCCTTGATGTGGCCGCCGGCGATGCCGGTGTAGACATGGCTGATCTCGGTGCCGGCCATCGCCTCGGCCTCTTCGATGGCGCGCCGAATCGAGCCCACCGTGCTCTCGATGTTCACCACCACCCCCTTGCGCAGGCCTTTGCTGGGGTGGGTGCCGATGCCGATGATGTCGATGCCCTCGTCGGAGATTTCACCGACGATGGCGCAGATCTTCGTCGTGCCGATGTCGAGGCCCACGACGATCTCTCCGCCCTTCTGCTTTGCCATTGATGCCCTCCAGTTATTTCGAAGTCGAAAGTTGAACGGTGACCCAATCGGGTCGCATGCGGTTGTCGAGCCTGATGACCTCGGCGGTCTGCTTTCGGCTCTGGAGCTCTTTGCGAATGCGCTGCAGGCGCTCGAGCTTGGCGGCGAGGTCACCCACGCCCAGCCGCACCTCGACGCCGTCAGCCTGTACGACGGTCACGCCCTGAACCGACGTGCGCAGCTCCGAGGGCTGCGGCTTCCACTGCTGCAGCACCTCGAGCGCCGCCATGATGCGGTCGTGCGCCTCGAGCGGCCGCTCGGTGTAGCTGTCGCGGTCGAGCCCGGTGATGAGGGTGAGGTCGAGCCCGTCTTGCGGCTGCAACCGCTTGAACGGAAGCCCATCGACGTCGACCAGGTACAGCTCACCCAGCGAGACCACCGCAGCGGGCTCGTGCTCGACCACGCTGAGGCTGACGCGCGACGGGAAGTGACGGGTCACCTTCGCGGTTTTCACCCACGGATGGGTAGAGAGCGCGCGCTCGACCGCGTCGACGTCGAGCTGAACCAGGTTCTGCTGCTGCCCATCGGCGAAGCCGGCGAGGCGGGTGAGCTCAGCGTCGGTCGCGCGCGAGTTGCCGCGTACGTCGACGAACTTCACCGCGAAGCGCGGAGACACCTGCGCCCAGCTCCACCCCATCTGCAGGCCGAAGCCGATGCCGATGACCAGCACCGCCGCGGCGCAGAGCTTCAGCACGCGCGGAGCGTGCGCGCGGGCGGCGGCTTTCACATCGACGCGGCGTCGGTTTTTTCGGGTTCGAAGCAACATGGGTGTCGCGGGATGGCGCAATCGTCAACCCGTCAGGATCTCGGGGCAATTTTTTGGTCACGCCTTGAGTGAGGCTCCGCACAGCAGGCGCTCACAGAGCTGGGTGAAAGAGATGCCTTTCCCCTGGGCGATCTTGGGGAGCAGGCTGGTGGCGGTCATGCCGGGCAACGTGTTCACCTCGAGCAGGTAGATGTCTCCGCGCTCGGTGACGATGGCGTCTGAGCGGGTGGCGCCGCTGCAGCCGAGCGCCTGGTGCGCCTGCAGGCAGATCTGGTTCACGCGCGCGTAGAGCTCGGGCTCGAGCCGCGCGGGAAAGATGTACTGCGTGCCCGAGTTCGCGCCGTACTTCGCCTCGTGGTCGTAGAACTCGCGCGCGGGGACGATCTCGATCACGCCGAGCGCCTCGTCGTCGAGCACCGCGCCCTGCACCTCGCGGCCCTTGATGAACTGCTCGACCAGAATGAGCCCGGGGTACTTCGCGGCGTCGAGCACCGCGTCGCGGTAGGCGGTGGCGTCTTTGGCGATGTGCACGCCCACCGAGCTGCCTTCGCGGCTGGGCTTCACCACCACGGGAAACGGAAAGGGCAGCGGCCCTTCGAGCGCCTCGTCGGAGGTGGTGAACACCTTGTGCTGGGGCGTGGGAATGCCGCGCGCCACGAACACCTGCTTGGTGAACACCTTCTCCATGCCCACGCTCGAGGCGAGCACGCCGCTGCCGGTGTAGGGCAGGCCCATTGCCTCGAGCAGGCCCTGCACGCAGCCGTCTTCGCCGTAGCGGCCGTGGAGCGCGATGAAGGCGATCTGGACCTTCTCGGCGGTCAGGCGCGCAGCGAGGTCGCGCTGCATGTCGATCTCGACCACGTCGTACGCGGCTTCACGCAGCGCCTTGGTCACCGCCGCGCCGGTGCGCAGCGACACGTCACGCTCGTTGCTCATGCCTCCGTCGATGACGCCGATGCGCAACTTCTTGAGCTGGTCGATGGTGGGCATTCAGAAGACTCCGATGCGTTTGACTTCGGGCTGCAGGGTGACGCCGGTCGCGTCGCGCACGCGGCTCTGCGCGAGCTCCATCAGCGCCACCACGTCGCGCGCCGTGGCCTTGCCGAGGTTCACGATCCAGTTGGCGTGCACGGTGGAGATCTGGGCGTCTCCGATGCGGTGCCCCTTGAGCTGCACCGACTCGATGAGGCGGCCGGCGGCGTGGCCGGGGGGGTTGGTGAACACGCTGCCGAAGTTCGGCTTGTCGAGCGGCTGGGTGCTCTTCCGGTAGGCGAGGTCGGCGTCCATCTTCTGCTGGCTCTCGGCCAGGTCGCCCTGCGGCAGCTTGAAGCGAATGCGGGTGATGATCGCGCCCTGGGGAATCGAGGTGTGCCGGTACACGAACGGCAGGCCGGTGACCCAGCCCAGGCCGTCGGCGGTGCAGAGCTCGATGCCGTCGACGATGCGCATGCACTCGCCGTTCTTGGTGCCGGCGTTCATCGCGGTGGCTCCGCCCAGCGTGCCGGGAATGCCGGCGAGAAACTCGGCGCCCACCCGCTGCTGCGCCTTCATCACGGTGACGAGCCGCGCGATGGGCGTGCCGGCGCTGAAGGTGAGCTTGTCGCCGTCGATCTCTTCGGGCGCGCTGGGGAGCTTGACCGTCACGCCCGGCACGCCGCCGTCGCCGACGAGGGTGTTGGCGCCTCCGCCGAGCACGCTGACGGTGAGGCCTTCTTGGCGCGCGATGGCGAGGGTCTGCACCAGCACGTCGGGGTGGCTGGGCTTCACCAGCGCTTCGGCGCTGCCGCCCACGCGAACGCTGGTCCACTTCGCCAGCGGGACGTCGAAGGTGACGTCCTTGCTGAGCGGGTGCGAGCGCGCGGGCATCACGCGATGCTCCTTCGAGACCGGTCAGGGTGAGCGACGTCGAACCCTGCCGTCGCGCGCCGAAGGCTGAGGCGCAGATACGCCATCGTATGGGTGCGCGCGCCGTGCTGCTTGAAGCCGGGAGTATGGGTTGCGCAGCTTCGAATGGTGCGACGGCACCCGTTCGACTTCGGCCTTCGGCCTTCGCTCAGGGTGCGCGGTCTCCCGGAAACTTCGAACATGCGCGGCAGGCGGCTCGCGGCCCCCTTCGACTGCGCGCTTCGCGCTTCGCTCAGGGTGACCTTCATGACGTGGCCCCCAGAACGGTGAGCAGGTCGGGCCCCACCTGGGTGATGTCGCCGGCGCCGAGGGTGATGACGATGTCGCCCTCTTTGACCCGGGCGGCGAGCGCGGCGGGCAGGTCGGCGCGCTTCTCGACGAACGTCACGTCGCGGTGGCCGTGCGCCACCACCGCGTCGGCGAGCGACTTGCCGCTGACGCCCGGAATCGGGTCTTCGCCCGCGGCGTAGATGTTGGTGAGGAACAGCACGTCGGCGTCGTTGAAGGCGCTGACGAAGTCGCTCATCAGGTCGTGGGTGCGGGTGTAGCGGTGCGGCTGGAAGGCGACCACGATGCGCCGGCCGAACGCCTTTCGAGCGCCCGCGAGGGTCGCCTTCACCTCGGTGGGGTGGTGCCCGTAGTCGTCGACCACGGTGACGCCCCTGGCCTCGCCCTTGATGGTGAAGCGGCGCTGCACTCCACCGAACTCGGCCAGCGCCTTGCGCACGGTGTCGAGCGGCACGTCGAGCTCTTCGGCGACCGCGATCACCGAGAGCGCGTTCATGGCGTTGTGGGCGCCGACCATCTTCACGGTGAACTCGCCCAGGTCGGTGTCGTGGCGAAAGGCACGAAACGTCGTCGCGTAGCCGTCGAGCTCGATGCCCTCGACCCGGTAATCGGCGGTGTGCACGCTGCCGTAGGTGACGAAGCGCTTGTCGATGTGCGGCAGCAGCGCCTGCACGTTGGGGTGATCGAGGCAGAGCACGTTGAGGCCGTAGAACGGCACCCGGTTGCAGAACTCGACGAACGCGTTCTTCAGCGCGTCGAGCGTCTGGTAGTGGTCCATGTGCTCGGGGTCGATGTTGGTGACCACCGCGATCGACGGGTGCAGCTTCAAGAACGAGCCGTCGCTCTCGTCGGCCTCGACCACCATCAGCTCGCTCTTGCCCAGCCGCGCGTTCGAGCCGATGACGTTGACCTTGCCGCCCACCACGGCGGTGGGGTCGAGCCCCGCGGCGTTGAGCACCGAGGCCACCATCGAGGTGGTGGTCGTTTTCCCGTGCGAGCCGGCGATGGCGACCGAGTACTTGAGCCGCATCAGCTCGGCGAGCATCTCGGCGCGGGGAATGACGGGAATCTTCCGCTGCCGGGCGGCGACGACCTCGGCGTTGTCCTTCCGCACGGCGGAGGAAATCACCACCACGTCGCTGTCGAGCAGGTTCTCGGCCTTGTGGCCGTAGACCACCCGGGCCCCCAGCTGCCCCAGCCGCCGGGTGACGTCGCTCTCTTTGAGGTCGCTGCCCGAGATCTTGTAGCCGAGGTTCAAGAGCACCTCGGCGATGCCGCTCATGCCGATGCCGCCGATGCCTACGAAGTGCACGTGCGCGGTGTGGCGGGTCTTGAACCGTGAGGTGAACGGCCGCGGCGCCGAGGGCCGGTCTCCCAAGAAGGTGCTCACGACGGCTTCGCCTTTCGGGGGCGGCCCTTCTCGCCCCACTTCTTCCACATCAGCTCCATACAGACGTCGGCGATCTCCCGCGCCGCCTCGGGGCGCCCCAGTTGACCGGCCGCCTTTTCCATCTTCTTGCGGCGCTCGCCGTCGCCCTTGAGCGCGCGCAGCTCGGCGGCCAGCTTCTCGCCGGTGAGCTCGGCCTCGCGGAACATCACCGCCGCTCCGGCGCTGACCAGCGCGCCGGCGTTGACCGCCTGGTGGTCGTCGGTGGCGAACGGGAAGGGCACCAGAATCGCCGCCTTCTTGCAGACGGTGAGCTCGGCGAGGGTGGTGGCTCCGGCGCGGCAGATGACCAGCTCGCTCTTGGCGTAGGCGGCCGACATGTCGTCGATGAACTCGACCACCTCGGCGTCGAACTGCTTCGCGGCGTAGCCTGCCTTCACGTGCTCGAGGTCGGCCTTGCCGGTCTGGTGCAGAAACTTGAGCTCGCCCTTCAGGTCTTCCAGGTACTGCAGCGACTCGAGCACGCGCGCGTTCAAGCCCTTGGCGCCGAGCGAGCCGCCGAAGACCAGCACGGTGAACTTCTCGTGCGGCGTGCTCGAGCGCAGGTAGTTGTCGAGCAGCTTGCGGCGAATGGGGTTGCCGATGACGTGCACCTTCTTCTCGGGGAAGAAGCGGCGCGCCTCGTCGAACGCGAGAAAGACGGCCTTCACGAACCGGCCGAGCACCTTGTTGGTGGCGCCGGGCAGCGCGTTCTGCTCTTGCACCGCGGTGGGAATGCCGAGCAGCCACGCGGCCATCACCACCGGGCCCGACGAGTACCCGCCCACGCCCACCACCACGTCGGGCTTGTGGCGCAAGAGCAGCCACGCCGACTCGAAGAACGACAGCGGCAGCGCCAGCAGCCCGAGCGCGAGGTTCAAAAGGCCCATGCCCTTGAGGCCGCGGCTGGTGATGGTCTCGAGCTTGTAGCCGTTCGCCGGCACCACCCGGGCCTCGAGGCCGCGGCGGGTGCCCACGAACACCACGTCGTTCGCCGGGTGGCGCGTCGACACCTCTTCCGCGAGCGCGATGCCCGGGAAGAGGTGACCGCCCGTGCCGCCGCCGGCGATCAGCACCCTCATGCCGTGGCCTCGGCGCCGTCGACCAGCGTCGACTCGCGGGTGTGGCCGCGGGCCTTCTGCGCCACCGCGCGGCGGCGCGCACCCTCGACGGTCGAGCTGACCGAGAGCAGCAACCCCGAGGCGCCCATCAGCATGATCAGCGAGCACCCACCGTACGAGACGAACGGCAGCGTCAGGCCCTTGGTGGGCACCAGGCCCATCGCCACCGCCATGTTGGTGATGGCCTGAAAGGCGATCAGCGCGGTGATGCCGAGGCCGAGGTACGAGCCGAACGGCTCGCTGGCGTTGAGCGCGGCGCGAATTCCGCGCCAGATGAGCACGCCGTAGAGCGCGACCAGCAGCGCCACGCCGATGAGGCCCAGCTCTTCGCCGATGATCGAGAAGATGAAGTCGGTGTGCGCCTCGGGCAGGAAGAACAGCTTCTGCCGGCCGTCACCGAGCCCCAGGCCCGTGATGCCGCCCGAGCCGATCGACATCAGCGACTCGGCGACCTGGTAGCCGCTGCCCTTGCGGTTGGCCCACGGGTCCATGAACGCGGTGATGCGCGCCAGGCGGTACGGGCTCGAGGCGATGGCGTGGTAGCCGAACGGCAGCGCCATCAGCACGCTGCCCACCAGGTAGCTGAGCTTCGTGCCGGCGGCGAAGAGCAGCACGAACATCAAGAACAGCAGCGCCACCGAGGAGCCGAAGTCGGGCTCGGGCATGCAGAGCAGCACCAGCACGCCGCCCAGCGCGAGGTGGGGCAGAAAGCCGATGGAGAAGTGGGTGACCTTGTCTTGCTTCTTGGCGAGCGAGTACGCGAGGTAGATGGCCCAGCAGACCTTGGCGACCTCGGCCGGCTGCACCGAGACGCCGGGAAAGCGAATCCACCGGCGCGCTCCGTTCACCACCGTGCCGAGGCCGGGTATGAGCACGGCGATGAGCAGCAGCATCGCGAAGAGCAGCAGCGGCCAGGCGAGCCGCGCCATGCGGCGGTAGCCGAGCTTCATCGCGGTGGCCATGGCGAGCAGGCCGATGAAGGCGGCGATGCCCTGGCGCTTCAGGTAGTGAAAGCTGTCGCCCAGCTTCTCTTGCGCGGTGACGGCGCTGGCGCTGTAGACCATCACCAGGCCCAGGCCGACCAACATCAGCACGGCCCCCAGAATCCACGGGTCGTAGGTGAGCGGCAGGTTGCGGGAGGCGTCACCACCGCCCCGGCGGGCGGCGAGCGTCTTGGTTCTCGTGGTCACAGTGCGTTCACCAGGCGTTTGAAGGTGTCACCGCGGTGCTCGAAGTTGTCGAACTGGTCGTAGGAAGCGCAGGCAGGCGACAGCAGAACCGTGTCGCCGCGCTTCGCCAGTTTTCGGGCCTGCTCAATCGCCCGAGGCAGCGTCTCGCAGGGGTGAACGGTGAACTGGCCGCCGTACGCCGTGGCCAACGCGGGGGCGTCTTGCCCGATGGTGAGCACGCCCACGACCTTGCCGCGCGAGGCGGTGACCATCGGCTCGTAGGGTGCGCCTTTGCCCTTGCCGCCGGCGATGAGCCAGATGGGGCCCTTGAGGGCGGCGAGGGCCACCAGCGACGAGTCGACGTTGGTGGCCTTCGAGTCGTTGACCCACTCGACCCCGTCGACCTCGCGCACGAGCTCGAGGCGGTGCGGCAAACCGCCGAAGGTGTCGAGGCCCTGCTGCACCAGCGCCGCCGGCAACCCGTAGAGGCGCGCCACGGTCGCGGCGGCCATGGCGTTCTGCAGGTTGTGCGCGCCGCGCAGCGCCCGGTTCTTCACCGTGAAGCGCTCGCCGTCGCCGAAGCCGAAGGTGAAGCCGTCGCCCTGCCCGACCGTCATGCCCTTGAAGCCGGCGTTGGTCTTCGAGCGATCCAACGTGAAGCCGTAGACGGGCACCTTGGCTGCGCGCGCCAGGCCGACCACCGCCGGGTCGTCGGCGTTGACCACCACGAAGCCATGCTGCGGCGCGTTCATGAAGATGCGCGCCTTGGCCGCGCCGTACTCGGCCTGCGAGGCGTAGCGGTCGAGGTGGTCGGGGGTGAGGTTCAGGATGGCCGTGCCCAGAAATTCGGCGTGTCGACGATGCCTTCGAGCTGAAAGCTCGAGAGCTCGACCACGTGCACGTCGTGCTTCTGCGCGCAGGCCTCGCTGAACGGGCGCCCCAGGTTCCCGCCCACGAACGCTTGCGGGCGCTTCATCATGTGGCCGAGCAGCGCGGTGGTGGTGCTCTTGCCGTTGGTGCCGGTGACGCCGAGCACCGGGCCCGCGCCGGCCGGCAGCATGCGCCAGGCGAGCTCGATTTCACCGAGCAGCGGCAGCTGGGTGTGCACCTTCGAGCGCGGCACACCGGGGCTCAGACCACCACGCTCGACGCCGGTGATGGGGTCGGGCAGCGGGCCGTCTTTCTCGTCGAGGGGCAGCACCTCGATGCCGCGCAACTGCAACAAGGCTGTAGCCGCCTTGCCGGACTTCCCCATACCCACCACTGCGGCGCGCTTGATGTTCATCGGAGCTTGAGTCCCAAGATGGCGATGCCGCCGCAGAGCACCGACGCGATCCAGAATCTGACGATGATCTTGGGCTCGGGCAGACCGACCAGCTCGAAGTGGTGGTGCAGCGGAGCCATCTTGAAGATGCGCTTGCCCCGCGACTTGAACGACGCGACCTGCAGCATCACCGAGAGAATCTCGGTGAGGAACACGCCGTGAATGATGGCCGAGGCGATCTCGTTCTTGCTCAAGACCGCGAGGGTGCCGAGCGCTCCGCCCAGCGCGAGCGAGCCGACGTCGCCCATGAACACGCTGGCGGGGTACGAGTTGAACCAGAGAAAGGCGATGCCGGCGCCGACGATGCTGGCGCAGAAGACCGCCAGCTCGCTGCCGCCCTCGACGCGCGCGATGCCCAGGTACTGGTGCAGGGGAACCCCGGTGAGCTGGCCGTTGACCACGTCGGCGATCGCGACGCCGGCGCCGGCCACGTAGCAGAGCACCGCGAAGGTGGCGGCCGAGACGATGGTGGGCGCGATGGTGAGGCCGTCGAGGCCGTCGGTGATGTTCACCGCGTTCGAGGTGCCGACGATGACCACCCAGCCGAACACCACGTAGAACCAGCCCAGGTCGGGGTGCAGGTGCCGGGTGGGCACGAACGGCACGGTGAGCGCGGTGTCGAGCATCAGCTGCGGCGCGCCGTGCGACCAGTCGGTGAGCAGGCCGAAGATGCCGACCAGATAGAAGAACGTCTGCAGGGCGAGCTTGTAGCGGCCGGGCAGGCCCTTCGAGTTGCGCTTGCTGAGCTTGAGCCAGTCGTCGAGGAAGCCGGTGAAGCCGAAGCCGCCGGTCATGAGCAGCGCGACGAGCACGACGCGCGAGCGCAGGTCGGCGAACAGCAGCGTGCCGGCGAAGATGGAGAGCAGAATCAGGGTGCCGCCGAGCGTGGGCGTGCCCTTCTTCTTCTGGTGGGTGTCGGGGGTGTCTTCGCGCACGTTGCTGATGCCGTGCTGGCGGAAGCGCAGCCGGTCGATCAGCCGGGGGCCGACGAGCATGCCGATGACCAGCGACGGCGCCGCCGGCGACGATGCGGAACGTCGGGTACCGCAGGAAGTTGAGGAGACGCGCGGTGTCGGTGTCTTTCAGCCACTTCGAAGAGAAGGTAGAGCATGTAGTGCCCGCCCTCTGCCGAGCTTTGGTGGCCGGTGAGCGCTTCGACCACGCGCTCGAGCCGCATGCCGCGGCTGCCTTTCACCAGCACCACGTCGCCGGCTTTCAACTCGTTGCCAAGCCACTCGACCAACTGCTCGACCTTGTCGAAGTGCGGGGCGTTGCGCTGGAGCTCTTCTGCGCGTTCGTACGCGGCCTTCATGCGTGGCCCGAAGAACGCGATCACGCGGGCCCTGTCACTCGCCACCACGCCCATCTGCGCGTGGGCCTTCGCTTCGTCTGAGCCGAGCTCGAGCATGTCACCGAGCACTGCAATCGGCCGGCCTTCGATGGCCAGACCGCCCAGCGCCTCGAGGGCGGCCTTCATCGACGCGGGGTTGGCGTTGTAGCAGTCGTCGACGACCGTGATGCCGGGCGCGTCGAGGATCTGCAGCCGACGCGCATGCGACTGCGCTGACTCAGGCCGCGAACGCATTCTTCAGGCTGAGTAGCCGGAGGGCGATCGCCAGCGCGAAGGCACCGGTCGCGTTCATCGCGTTGTGATCGCCGACGAGCCGCAGCGCGACGGAGAAGTCGACGCCCTTCGCGCGAATCGTGAGCGAGAGCCCATCACGGCCCTGGGGCCTGACCGACACCAGCCGAACTCGGCCTGCGGCGCGGCCCCAGGTGAGCAGCGGGCCGTCGCGCGCGACGCTTGCTCGGCGATGCGCGTCATCGAGGTTCACCACCGCAGTCGCGGTGTCCGGGAGCCCTGAACAGCTCGCCTTTGGCCACGGCGACGCCCTCGATGGACCCGACCCTCGAGGTGGGCTGGCTGCACGATGGTGATGAGGCCGGCGTCGGGCTGAGCCATCGAGGTGAGCCGGCCGATCTCTCCGGCGTGGTTCATGCCCATCTCGACGATGCCGGCGACGTGGCGCGGCTCGAGGTTGAAGAGCGTGAGCGGCACGCCGATCTCGTTGTTCAGGTTGCCCTGCGTCTTCAGCGCAGGGCCGCGCGTCTGGAGGATCGCGGCGATCAGCTCTTTGGTGGTGGTCTTGCCGTTGCTGCCGGTGACCGCCCCGATGGGGACCTTGAACCGGCGCCAGGCGCGCGCCAGCGAGCCCAGCGCCGCGAGCGTGTCGGCACTTCGAAGACGGTGACGTCTCGTCGAGCGCCCTGGGCGCCCGGCGCCTGCTTCATCACCGCCGAGGCGCGCGCCCGCTGCGACCGGCTGCGGAGAAAAGTCGTGCGCGTCGAACGTCTCGCCCTTGAGCGCTACGAAGAGACAGCGCTCGAGATGGCCGGCTGTCGGTGCACACCCCGAGAAGGACGCACGGCCGCCCTTACGACCTTCCGCTCCCGTCGCGCGGCATCACCCGCTCAGTCGGAGAAACTGACCGCTACCTCAACCTCCCAAGGCCTTCGCCTCCTCGACATCGTCAGAACGGCGTCTTCTGGCCGGAGACCTCCTGGTAGGGCTCGTGGCCCTTGCCGGCGATCAAGATGGTGTCGCCCTCGCCCGCCAGCGAGGCGGCGAGCGCGATGGCGGCGGCGCGGTCGGCCTCGACCAGGTAGCCCTTCTCGCCCGACTTGGCCTTCTGGGCGCCCATGCGGCGCAGGCCGTGCTTCTCGAGGCCGGGCACGATTTCCGAGATGATGTCGTCGGGGTCTTCGCCGCGCGGGTTGTCGCTGGTGATGACCGGCACGTCGGCGAGCTCGGCGGCGGCCTCGCCCATCAGCGGGCGCTTGCCCTGGTCGCGGTCTCCGCCGCAGCCGAACACCACGATGAGCTTGCCGCGGGTCACGCTGCGCGCCGACTCGAGCGCCTTTCGCAGCGCGTCGTCGGTGTGGGCGTAGTCGACCAGCGCCACCACGCCCGGCATGCGGCCGGCCACGCGCTGCATGCGGCCGGGCACGCGGGTGACCCGCTCGATGCCGTCTTGCACGTCGCGCCGCGAGTAGCCGGCACCCAACGCCACGCCTGCGGCGGTGAGAATGTTCTCGAGGTTGTGGCCGCCGATGAGCTGGCTCTTGATGGCGATGTCGCCGGCCGGGGTCTTCAAGGTGGCCTTGATGCCCGCGTTGGTGAGCTCGACGCCGGCGGCAGAGATCTCGCCGTTGCCGCTGCGCGAGAACTTCCACGCCATGCGCTTCAAGCCGCGCAGCTCGCTGTAGATGCGAACCGCGTTGGTGTCGTCTCCGTTGACGACCGCCACGCCGCCGGGGCTCAAATTGTCGGTGAACAACCGGCGCTTGGCCTGGAAGTACGACTCCATGTCTTTGTGGAAGTCGAGATGGTCGCGGGTGAGGTTGGTGAAGGCCGCGGCGCGGAAGGTGAGCCCGTGCACCCGGTCTTGGGTGAGCGCGTGGCTGCTGACCTCCATCACCACCGTGTCGACGCCGGCATCGACCATCTCCCGCAAGGTCTGGTGCAGCTCGACCGGGTCGGGCGTGGTGTGGCTGGGGCCGAGCTTACGGCCCGCGAACCGGTTCTCGATGGTGCCGAGCAGGCCGGTCTGCGCGCCGCCCGCGGCGGCGATCGACTCGAGCAGCCAGGCGGTGGTGGTCTTGCCGTTGGTGCCGGTCACCCCGAGCAGGGTCAGCTCTTCGGCCGGCTTCTTGTAGAAGTTGGCCGCGATGAGCGCGAGCGCCTTGCGGGCCGCGGTCACCTTGAAGACGGGTACCTTGACCTCGGGTATGTCTTTTTCGGCGACCACTGCAATGGCGCCCTTGCCGACGGCTTCGGCAGCGAAGTTGATGCCGTCGACCTTGGTGCCGGGAACAGCGACGTAGACGTCGCCGGGTTTCACTGCGCGGGAGTCGTGACAAACGCCGGTGACGTCGCCCTTGTGACGGGGGCCCGCGGGCGGTTCGGTGCCGACTCCGGCCAGCAGCTCGTTGAGTTTCATGGTGCGTTGCCTGCCAGGTGAAGAGTGACCCGGGTTCCTCTGTCCACCAGGGAGCCCGGAGCTGGAGCTTGTGACGTTACCCTGCCAGACCCATCTAGACGCGGTTCGAGTGAAGCGCCCAGCAGCATCGCAACTGCCTGGCGACTCACTTTTCCCTTGAGATCGGGCACGCGAACCACTCCAGCAGCGATGGGCTCGGTGACGGTATCGAGGGCTTCGATGGCTGCGACAACTGGATTCTTGGCGGCGGGCTCTTTCGGCCTGGGGGCCGGCTTCTCGGCCGAGGCGACCGTGGCGGGGGCGGCCGAGGGAGCCCGGCTGGGCTGGGCGCCGAGATACGGCATGGCCGCGGTGGCGATTTCCTTGAAGGCGGGGGCGGCGACCAGGCCGCCGTAGATGTCGGTCTTGGGCTCGTCGACGATGACCACGATGACCGCGCGGGGGTTCTCGGCGGGGACGACGCCGATGAACGAGGCGATGCGCTTGTCCGAATAGCCCTTGGCCACGGTGTCGACCTTCTGGGCGGTGCCGGTCTTGCCGGCGACGCGGAACTCGTCCATTCGCGCCTTGGGGGCGGTGCCGTCTTTCTCGACCACGCTCTCGAGCATCGAGATCACCGCCTTCGCCGCCTTCTCCGAGACTGCGCGTCGCTCGGCAGTGGGTCGGTTCTCGAGCAGCACCACGCCGTCGGGGTCGACCACCTTCGATACCAGGTACGGCTTCATGTACGTCCCGCCGTTGGCCAGCGCTGCATAACCGGCAGCCAATTGAATCGCGCTGGCGGTGAGGCCCTGGCCGTAGCTCTGGGTGGCCAGCGAAATCTCGGCGCGGGGGAAGGGAATCGAGCCGCGGGCGGCGCCGGGGAGCCCCAGGTCGGGCTTCTCGGCGAAGCCGAAGCGGCTGAAGGCGTCGACCAGCTTCTCGCGGCCCAGCGCGGCGCCGATCTTCGCCGCGCCGATGTTGCTGGAGACCTGGAGAATCTTGCCCGGGGTGAGCACGTCGTGGGGGTGGGTGTCGTGAACCACGTGCTTGCCGATGGCCCAGGCGCCCTTCTCACAGTCGAAGGTCGAGCTCTCGGTGATGGCGTGGGCGTCGAGGGCGGCGGCGACCACGAAGGCCTTGAAGGTCGAGCCCGGCTCGAACGCGTCGGTGACGCTGCGGTTGCGCAGCGCGCCGGGGGCCGACTTCTCGGGCGCGTTGGGGTTGAAGCGCGGGGCGTTGGCCAGCGCGAGAATCTCGCCGGTCTTGGGGTCCATCACCACCGCCATGCCGGCCACGGCCTTGGCGCCGTCGACCGCCGACTCGAGGGCGCGCTCGGTGACGTACTGCAGCTGCCGGTCGAGGGTGAGGGTGACCGCGGCGCCCTGGCGGGCGGTGACGTCTTCGAGCCCGTTGGTGAGCAGCTTGCGGCCGCGCGCGTCGCGGAAGCCCAGGCGGGTGGTGGGGTCTCCCGAGAGCTCGTCTTCGAAGGCCAGCTCGAGGCCGTCGAGGCCGTGGCCGTCGGTGCCGACCAGGCCGATGACGTGCGCGGCCAGCTCGCGCTGCGGGTAGAAGCGGCGCGGCTCGCGCATGATGCCGAGCATCGGCCAGCCCAACGCCTTGGCGGCGGCCACGTCTTCGGGGCGGGCCTGGCGCTTGACCCAGGCGAAGCGCTTGGCGCGCTGCATGCGGTCGTAGAGCTCGGCGCGGTCGACGTCGAGCTTCTTGGCCAGCTCGTACGAGGCGAGCTTCACGTCGAGCAGTTGAGAGGGGTCGACCCAGATGGAGTCGACGTCGACGCTCTGGGCGAGCGCCACGCCGCGGCGGTCGAAGATGTCGCCGCGCCGGGCGGGGATCTCGACGTCGCGCACGTACTGGTCTTGGGCCATGCCGCGCAGGCGCTCGCGCTCGCGCACCTGCAGCTGCACCGCCCGGGCGAACACCGCGGCGAGCAACCCGAGGAACACCACCCCCACCATCGAGACGCGCAGCCGCACCCACCGGGTGGGGTCGTCGACGCGGGCGGCGGCAGTGCGCTTGAGGTCTCTCATCAGCGCTTCTTTCCCAGGTGAATGATGCTCGAGGCGGCGGGCGGGCCCATGCCCAGCTCGGTGCGGGCCTGGCTCTCGAGCCGCGCGGGGCTCTTCAAGGTGGCGAGCTCGAGCTTGAGCCGATCGTTGTCACGGGTGAGCGCGGTGCTCTCTTGATCGAGCTTCGACAGCTCGTAGCCGACCTTCACCACCAGCACCCGCGAGGTGACGTGCACCACCCCCACCGCGGCGAGCAGGGCGATGGCCAGCGCCGCGGGCAACAGCTCGAGGAAGATGACCGAGAACGGCAGCGCCCCCCGCGCGCGCAGCTCGACCGAGCCCGTGCTCATTGCACCCTCCGTGCACCGCGCAGCTTGGCGCTGCGGGCCCTGGGGTTGTTCGACGTCTCTTCGTCGGAAGCGGTGATCGGCTTCTTGGTGAGCGGCTCGAGCGCCGCGCTGTCGCGGAAGGTGTGCTTGACCAGCCGGTCTTCGAGCGAGTGGAACGAGATGATCGCGGCGACGCCGCCCACGTTCAGCGCGGTGGGCAGCTTGCCCAGCGCGGTCTCGAGCTGCTCGAGCTCGCGGTTCACCTCGATGCGCAGCGCCTGGAAGGTGCGGGTGGCGACGTGAAGGTGGCCCCACGACTTGCGGGGCACCGCGCGCTTGATGGCCTCGACGGCCTCGAAGGTGGTTTGGGGCTTGAGCGCCTTGAGCTGCTTGGCGATGCGGCGCGAGAAGCGCTCTTCGCCCTTCTGGAAGATGACGTCGGCGAGGTCGTTCTCTTCGAGGCGCTCGATCAGCTCGGCGGCGGTCTCGCCCTCGTCGCCCATGCGCATGTCGAGCGGGCCGTCGGTCTGAAACGAGAAGCCGCGGGCGGGCTCGTCGAGCTGTGGAGACGAGACGCCCAGGTCGAGCAGCACCCCGTCGCAGGGCCCGGTGAAGCTCGCGTAGTCGCCCTTCTGCGCGGTGAAGCGATCGCCGAAGCGCTGCAGGCGGCCTTTGGCCGCCTCGAGCGCGCGCGGGTCGCGGTCGATGCCGATCACGCGTGCTCCGGCTTCGAGCAGCGCTTCGGCATGTCCGCCGCCTCCGAGTGTTCCGTCGATGATCACTTTTCCGGCCTGGGGTTGAAGCAGGTTCACCGTCTCGGTCAGCAGAACGGTGTGATGCTGAAAATCAGCCACTGACTTTAGACGCTGCCCTTGAAGGCGCTCACCGCGTCGTCTTTCTGCGCGTAGAAGTCGAACGCCCCTGCCCCGCCGGCGCTGCGGAAGATGGCGTGCAGGTACGGGGTGAGGCCCGAGAGCTTGATGTCGCCGCCCGCCACGCGGAACAGCTCGGCGCGCTGCACCAGCGGCTTGACCCCGCGGAAGTCGAAGTGGGTGACGCCCTCGAAGTCGATGACGATGCGGGTGATGCCGCGGTGCGCGAGGCGGAACAGCATGTCGGCGAGCTGCGGCAGCTCGTCTTTGCCGATCTCGCCTTCCAGCACCATGGTGGTGGGTTTTTCGATCTTCGAGGTGGTGGGGACGACTTCGACCTGGGCCAGCTCGCTCACGTGACGACTCCTTTCAGTTCTGACGAAGCTCGGACAACACCCGCATCACGTCGGCGCTCTGCGCCTCGGTGCGCGCATCGGCCTGGGCCTGCTCCCAGCCGGTCTTGGACCAGAGCTCGACGACCTTCACCATGCCGGCCCAGATGACGTCTTTGTCGAGCTGGGCGTGGGCGCGCAGCTGCGGGGGAATCAGCAGGCGGCCGAGCTTGTCGAGCGGGCACTCCTGCGCGGGAGCCACGTAGAGGCGCATCACCGTCTTCACGCCGGGCTCCATCGGGTTTCTACGGGCGAGCGCGGTCTCGAGCGCCTCCCACTCGCGCACCGGGTAGGCGTGGAGGCAGTTGTCGAGCGCGGACGTGATGATGAGCCGCTCGTCGTAGGCGCCGACGAGCGTCTCCTTGAGCTTCGCCGGGAAGCTCGTTCGACCCTTGGAGTCGATCTGATGTTCGAAGACGCCGCGGAACACTGCTGCCTACTCTCCCACTGATCAGGTCCTGATCAGCACTGTGATCCGAACTTTCCCACTCCTTACCACTCATACGAAAAATAGGGCTGGAATGTCGAGGGGTCAAGAAACCCAGATCGTACGGGGGGGTGGGAGCCACGAAGCCGCTACAGCCCCGACGTTGCTTTGAAGGGGGCTGCAACGACTGATGGGAGGAAGCGTGAATCGCACGATCAAGATGAGTGGGTTGGGTCTGGCGCTGGCCCTGGTGGCCTGCGGAGGCCCGGGGGCGAAGATCGGCAGCGGCAAACAAGGGGCGGCCGAGGCGCTGTTCGCAGCGGCGGCGCCCACCAAGGGCAGCAGCAACCGCACCGCGCAGGGCATCGACGTGTCACTGCAAGATTTGAAGGTCACCTGCGAGTTCGGGGGGCAGGCGACGCTGGCCAACTACCTCTTGCAGGTCGACACCAGCGGCACCGGGGCGACCACCGGGGCGAAGTACACCGTGAAGTACGACCAGTGCGGGCTGGCCAAGACCTCGGCGGGCGTGGCGGTCTACGACGGCCAGTGGGACGTGACCCAGTCGACCGCGGTCGGTTCGGCGGGCGTGCAGGTGAAGCAGACCTTCAAGGGCAAGGTGACGGTGACGGGCGCGTTCGACGACTTCGTCGACGCCGACGTGACCCAGAGCGTCGACGTCTCGGCGCTGGGCCAGAGCGGCGGCAGCGTGTCGGTGGTGCTCAAGGGCACCATCGCCGACACCAGCGGCAGCTACACCTACGACGAGGCGGTCAACGTGACTGCAGGAAACCTGTCGGTCGACGTCACGACGCACTAAATAGAGAGGCCTTGAGCCCCGCGTCAGCCAGGCCTCCGGTGCGTTTGAAGGTTTCGTACAAAACGCCGGAGGCCTTGTTGTCGGAGTTCACCCGCAGCGTCGGCCGCGGGGGCGTGACCATCGAGAGCAAGAAGTCGCTGCCGGTGGGCACCCGCTTCGTGTTCGAGCTGCGCGCCCAGGGCGTGCCCGACACGGTGGAGATCTTCGGCGAGGTGCTGCGGGTCACCACCACCGACCGCAGCCGCCACCTGCTCGACATTCGCTACGACGCCCCGGCCGAGCGCAAGGGGCTCGACGTGCTGATTCAGCGCATCTTCGATGCGCACGCGTACGAGAAGATTCGCAAGCACCCGCGCATACCCTTGAGGCTGCGCGCCACCGACACCTCGCTGGGTGATGCGCTGCAGTACGTGGTGCGCGACATCTCGCGGGGCGGGCTGGGCATCGAGCTCGAGCTGCCGGCGATACCGAAGACCATCAAGACCGGTACGCCGTTCTTGCTGACGCTGACCCTGTCGATCGGCCCGGTGGCCCTGCACGGCGAGGTGGTGTGGCTGTTTCAGCCCCCGCGCGAGCGGCGGGTGCTCAACCCCGCGCTGGGGGTGCAGTTCGGCAAGCTGCGGCCCGAGACCATCGAGCGGCTCGAGCGCATCTTGAAGCTGCGCGGGCTGCCGGCACCGCCGTGGCGGGCGCAGGTGTCGTTCGGGCTCGACGCCGTGGAGCGCATGCCGTGAAGGTGCTGGCGCTGGTGCTGCTCGCCGCGCTGGCGGCGGGGAAGAAGAAGGCGCCGCCAGCACCGAAGCCCCCTCCCCCGCTGCTGACCGAGCCGACCGCGAAGATGGTCGACGCGCTGGGCGAGAAGACGGCGGGCATGCTGAGCGCTTCGACCAGGGTGACCTTGTACCGGGTGAGCGCGCAGGCGGGCGTGAGGCCCAACCCCGCCCTGGCGGTGGGCGGCGAGTACGAGCGGCAGGGCGCGGGGCGCGAGCTCACCGACGGCGAGCTGAAGCGGTTCAAGGCGCTGGTCTACGACGACAAGTCGTTCAAGCTGGGCGCGCCGCCGCCGTGCTCGGACTTCAAGCCCGAGCTGGCGCTGCTGGGCACCAGCAGCGCCGATACCGGGCAGCTCGAGCTGCTGGTGTCGTTCAAGTGCGGGGGCGTGATGTTCTTCACCGCGAAGACGGCCGGCCGGTCGCTGCCGGGAGCGCAGCTGGACCTCAAGCCGTCGCGCAAGGTGTGGCTGACGATGGTGAAAGAGCTGCTGCCGCAGGACGCGGCGGTGCAGGCGCTGAAGTGAAGGGGTCACCCTGTGCGAAGCCGCGAAGCGGCGAAGTCGAATGGGTGCACTCCAGGTCGAAGGCGCCCAGGCCGCGAACTCAAGGCTTCAAGCAGCACCGCGCCGCGCAGAAATACGATGGAGTATGTGCGGCTCAGCCTTGCGGCGGGGGTTCTCACCCTTCGACTTCGCTCAGGGTGCCCGGCTCTCTCGGGGCTCGCGTCAGATGATCTGAAACGACGCTTCGCCGGTGATGTCGTCGATGGTGGCCTTCTCGCGGCGGGGGCCGAAGAGGGCGCGGTGACGGGTGAAGTCGATGCTCCAGAGGGGGTGCTCTTCGCGGCCCTCGCTGTAGCTGAAGACGATGTGGTGGAAGTGGCGCGAGGCGCGGCCGCGGCTCTTGAGGGTGGCGATCAGGTGCTCGACGGTGAGGCAGAGGCCGGTGTCGACGTTGAAGAACGGGCCGGCGGGCGGAACCTGAACGCGGTGGGTGGTGCAGCCTTCGCGGAAGCCGAGCTTCTGCGACCAGCCGAGCGAGACGTCGATGCGATCGTAGCCGCCGCCTTCGATGGGCTTGAGCAGAATGCCCTCGACGCCCACGTGGGTGTTGTCGAGCGCCTCGCCGTCGGGGCCGACGTTCTCGAGCTCGATGCGCGAGAGGCGCACGCGGTTGCCGTTGCGGGTGAGGAACTCGTCGAGCAAGGCGCGCAGGGCGGTGTCGGCCTGCACGTGCTTGTTCTCGGTGACGATGCGGGGCGCCGGCGTCGAGACGCGAAGGCGCGCGGGAGCACGGGCAGATTGACCGTTCAGGCTGAGGGCGTTGGCTGACGGAGGCATGGAAGAGTTTTCCCTACCGTCACGTGCGCGTTTCGTTGGCGGCCTGTCTGCTTGGTTGACGAATTGGCCCTATTTCGGGGGAATTAGGGCCGCGGCCCCTCTGATGACCCGAGGGGCGAAAACCTTCCGTAGATCAGCGGATCAGGCGATCGGAAACGGGTAGCCGCCCGCGCTCTCGACCGCGCTGGCCACCGTCTCGAGCAGCTCGCCATGGCTGTGGGTGTTGAACAGCTGCAGCGCCTGCAGCTTGCCGATGGCGTCGGCCTTGCCCGAGGTGGTGAGCACCCGGCGCGCCGACTCGAAGCCGCGGGCGTGGGCCTGATTGGAGAAGAGCCGAATGATCGCCACCCGCGTGGCGTCGAGCGTGCCCGCGCTGGTCGCCTGGCGGGTGCGGGTGATCATCGAGTCGAGGGCGAACACGTCCATGATGAGGTCGCTCAACGACGAGAGCACCACCTGCTGCTTCTCGAGCTCGAGCCCGAAGGTCTCGGCGGCCGCCTTGAGGCAGTACAGCGCGATGCGCTTGAGGTACTCGGCGGCCAGCGCCTCGAGCGCCAGCGCGTCGTTGCCCCTGGCCTTGGGCAGCGCCTTCGAGTCGAGCTCTTCGGCGATGGTGCCGGCGACGTCGAAGGTGGGCAGCTCGCCCTTCATGGTGCGCTTGAGCAACATGCCGGTGATGAGCATGCGGTTGATCTCGTTGGTGCCCTCGAAGATGCGGTTGATGCGCGCGTCGCGGTAGGCGCGCTCGACCGGGTACTCTTCGATGTAGCCGTAGCCGCCGTGAATCTGCACCGCGTCGTCGCTCACCAGCCCCAGCGCCTCAGAGCCGAACACCTTCAGAATCGACGCTTCGATGGCGTACTGCTCGATGGCGGCCTGAGTCTTCGCGTCGTGGTCGGCCGCGTTCTTGTCTTCGCCCTCCATGCGCGCGTCGATGAGGCCCGCGGTGCGGTACGCCATCGACTCGGTGGCGTAGGTGGCCACCGCCATGCGCGCGAGCTTCTCGCGAATCAGGCCGAACTTCACGATGGGGGTCGAGAACTGCTTGCGGTCTCTGGCGTAAGCCACCACGTGCTCGAGCTGCAGCTTCATGCCGCCCAGCACGCCGACGCCCAGCTTCAAGCGCCCGTGGTTGAGCACGTTGAAGGCGATCTTGTGGCCCTTGCCGATCTCTCCCAGCACGTTGTCGATCGGCACCCGGGCGTCTTCGAACACCAGCGGGCAGGTCGAGCTGCCGCGCAGGCCCATCTTGTGCTCTTCGGGGCCGACGGTGAGGCCGGGGGTGCCGCGCTCGACGATGAAGCAGGTGAACTTCTCGCCGTCGACCTTGGCGAACACCATGAACAGGTCGGCGAAGCCGGCGTTGGTGATGAACTGCTTGCTGCCGTTGAGCACCCAGTGCTTGCCGTCGGCGCTCTTCACCGCCTTGGTGCGCGCGCCCAGCGCATCGCTGCCGCTCACCGACTCGGTCAGCGCGTAGGCACAGACGCACTCGCCGGTGGCGACCCGGGGCAGGTACTTCTCTTTCTGCGCCGGCGTGCCGTACCAGACCATCGGCAGCGAGCCGATGCCGGTGTGGCCACCGAAGGTGACGCTCCAGCTGCCGTAGAGGGTCTTGGCCTCGGCGACCAGGCACGAGGTGGTCACGCCCAGGCCCAGGCCACCGTACGCCTCGGGGATCTCGATGCCGAGCAGGCCGATCTCGCCGGCCTTCTTGAGCAGGTCGCGCATCAGGCCGAAGTCCTTCTTCTCGAGCTGGGCGCTCTTCGGCAGCACCTCGGTGCGCGAGAACCGGTGCGCGGTCTCCCAGTACGCCTTCTGCTCGGCGCTCAGCTGCTCGGGCGCCATGATTCGAGTCTGGCCTACGTCGCGAAGAAGAAACTCACCACCGGTTGGATTCGAGTCAGCCATGGACAAAGCCCCGCGCCGTACCATAGGGAGCCCACATCGTGAAGGCGCGCGGCCTGCTGCTCCTGTTGTGCTCGATGGCCTGTGGCCCGACGGTCGGAGACCCCTGCACCACCGACCGCGACTGCCTGGGCCGCACCTGCCTCAACGACGGGTTGCCCGGCGGGTACTGCACCCTCTCGTGCTCGATGAGCGACCCGAACACCTGCCCCGCCGGCAGCGTGTGCATTCGCGACGCGATTCGCAACGGAGTGAACGGCTGCTTTCGCAGCTGCGCGTCGACCCGCGACTGCCGCTCGGGCTACAGCTGCGAGAAGGTGCGCGGCTCGAGCAGCACCGTCTGCGTCACCCCCGGCGGGGTCTGACGCCCTACCGCCCTGCGTCGCGCGGCGCTTTCGGGCGCGGGTACACCAGGCACAGCTCGCTGAAGATGGGCGCGTCGGCGCTCGGGTAGTTGACCGCCAGGGCGGCAAACACGTCGCTCAAGGCCATGCCCATCGAGGGCGCGAAGCACACGTCGGGCGCGTCTTTGAAGCGCTGCTTCACCCGCTCGAAGCCCTTGCGCAGGGTGGGCAGATCCATTCTCCCGCCGCGCACCGGCACCGACGGGCCGTTCGGGTCGATGCCGGGGAGCTTGCCCATGTTGGTCTGCAGCTCGAAGCCGTCGGCGCGCTGAATCACCCGCAGCTTTCCCGGCACGGGCTCATCGATCCACCCCTGCCAGCTTCGCTCGTCGCGCAACTTCACCCGGTACGCGAAGCTGCCTTCGGGGTGCTTCACCCAGACCTCTGAACCGGCATCGTCGAGCGCGGCGAGCAGCGGCGTCACCTGCGCCAGGTAGGTGTCACCCAGGGTCACCAGCAGCACCTTGGGGGCGGCCTCGGGGCCCATGTCGCCGTTGAGCTCGAGGCGCTTGAGATCTTCGGGCGCCGCAGGCCCCGCCGGAGTGAACGCGCCGACCTTGAAGGTGTCGTCGCTCTCGTTGGTGAGCGGCTTGAACTGCTCCACCGGCCTGGGCTTGCCGGCGGGAGGTGCGGCCGGCTTGTCGCCCTTGCAGGCGGCGAGCGCCAGCGCGACGGCGAGGCAGACCGCCCAGCGACTCACGGCTTCGCTCCCAGGCCCAACCACCCCTGCAGTTGGCCGGTGTGCCAGAACCAGAACCCGGCTCCGGCGAGCACGATGAAGAGCAGCACCGCCGGCCAGACGCGCCGGCGCTCGGCGTAGGGGTCTCTGAGCGAGCGGCGGCTGCCCGGGGGCAGCGTGGGCAGCTGGGTGAGCGAGGCCCCGAAGGGGATGTTGATGTGCACCCGCGCGTTGATGGCCCAGCCGCAGGCGTCGAGCAGCGGCGCGAGGTTGCGAAGGCGCAGCTTCATCGCGGCGAGCAGCATCGACGGGGTCGACACCACCAGCAGCGCGGCGGCGATGGCGAGCGGCATCTGCCACCAGGCGAGCGACCAGAGCCCTCCGGCGGCGGCGGCGAGCGCCGTGCCGATGGCGCCGACCGCCAGGCCGAGAGCGGCGAAGATGCCGGCGAACTTGGCGATGTCGAACGGGGTAGGCTTCTCGGCGGTGGCCTGGCCGACCCCGCCTGCCAGCGCGGCGTCGTTCTCCTTGTCCTTCGAGGCGGCGAACTTCTCGATCTGGTCGGTGATGAACTTCGCCAGCCGCTTGTACGGCGCGAAGAACGCCTGACGCACGCTGATCGGTGACTCCATCAGCTTCACGATGGTGGCGTCCCAGTCGCGGCCCTTGCGATCGAAGAAGACCCCGTTGCGCCCCACCGCGAGAAAGTCAGAGTCGCCGCCGGTGAACGCGGCCACGATGTTCATCTTCTCGCCGCTGGGGCGCTTGCACTCGCAATAGGCGAGGTAGGCCATCGAGCCGCCGGCGAGCGCGGCATGCTTCGCCACGTCGTCGATCTTGATGCACAGGTCCATGCTGCGGCCGTCGAGGTACAGCGTGCCGGCCTGGAAGGTGGCCTTGCGATCGCGGGCGTAGAAGTCTCGAAACGACACGTAGTTCTCGAGCAGCAGCTTCAGGTCGCGAACGTAGTGGGCGAGACGATCGACCTGGGTGATCGCCTTCATCTCGGGCTCGAGCTCTTTCTCTCTGGCGATCAGCCCCTCGAGGGTGGCCGGCACCGGGCTGTCGACCAGCGCCTTCAAGCGGGCCAGCCCCAGCACATCGACCGCGGTCTTAAGGCGGGTGGCGAGCCAGGCCCCGTGCGCCGCGAGCGCGTCTTTGAGCTTCGCCCAGTCGGTCTGGGTGAGCTCGGCGCGCTCTCCCAACACCGGCACCACCGCGGCGGCGCGCAGCTTCTCGAGGCGCTCGGCCCAGGCGGGGTTGACGTTCTTGGTCAGCGGCAGCGGCGCCGAGGGCTCGATGCGGGCGATGGGAAAGTGGTTGAGCCGCTCGTGCGCCGGCGAGAGCTCTTCGCGGGCCAGGGCAAGCCACTCGGACTCGGGCGGGTTGAGCGCGGCGGCGGTCTTCGTGTCCATCATCGCGGCGATGGCGCAGCGGGCGAAGAAGTCGTCGATCTTGCCGCGCACCGCCTGCACCGCGTCCCACGCGGGCACGGTGGCGTCTTTGAGCGGCAGCACCTTCTCGTCGTTCTGCGAGCGGTGCCACCAGTCGATCAGCGCGCGGGCCTCGGTGAAGAACTGCTTCACCTTGGCCGAGTCCGCGCCCTCGAGCCCGCTGATGTCTTTCGCCGGGCCGAACACCTTCATGATCTCGCGCAGGGCATCGGCGGCCGCGGCGTCGTTGCCTGCCGACTCGGGCGGCAGCACCCCGTCACCGTTCAGCTTGGTGCGGGCGATGATCTTCACCGTGTCGGCCGCGTCTGCCGGAGCGATGGCGGTGTCGGCGTCGTGGCCCAGGTCGTGGAGAATCTTCTTCGCCGACCCCAGCAGCCGCTTGCCCTCTTCGGTGGCGTCGTTGATGGCGTCGAGCGGCAGCTTGTCGGGGGCGGTCACCAGCAGGTCGGGGTTCTTGAGCACCCCCACCGTCCACTTCAACGCGGCGAGGACCTCGGGCAGCCGCACCCGGCCGTCTTTGTCGGTGTCGAGCAGCTCGAGGGTGTGCGGCGAGAGCTCGAGGCCGCCGGTCGGGCAGCTGAGCGCCACCCACAGCTTGGGGTCGAGCTCGTGGAGCGCGGCAAAGTCGGCTCCTGAATCGAGACGAACCTGATCGAAACCTCCAGCGCGGAAAAAGCTCCAGCGGTGAGACACGGGTTGCCTCCTTCGAACGACGCTCAGCGGAATGCTGCGTTGGCGCAGCTCTGCGCGATCAGCCGGCGCTTTATCAGCTCGGGGAAGATGTCTCGGGGGTGTTTGAAGACCAGCATATTTTGCGCGCGGGCCGGGTCTTCGAGCCGACCCACGTCGTGAATCGCGATCGCCTTCACCCGCTCGGGGAACTCGGCGCGCATCTGCCCGTAAACCTCGGGGTCGTGCTCGCCCGAGTCGCCCACCAGCACCACGTCGTGCGGCACCGACTGCAACAGCGCGCGAATGATCGGCTGCTTGTAGTCGCGCAAAGTTTGCGGGCCGAGATCGCGCAGGTAGAGGCCGAATGGCGGAAAATCGTGTTTGAAGAGAAACGCCTGGGTGCGCGGCACGAACTGCACCGGCGAGCCGCTCACCAGCGCGAACACCGGGCGCTCGGCCTTGCCCTCGCGCAGGCAGCGCATCAGCTGCGGCATGCCCTCGACCAGCGGCTGCGAGTCGGCGTCTTGCGCGATGGCGTGCTCGAGCAGCTTGCCCTTCTTCAGCACCTCGGTGACCGCCAGGGTGTCGTCGAAGTCGCTGACCACGAAGAACGGCGCGCCGTCGGAGATGACGTCGACCTCGGCGCCGCCGGCGGCCGCGCCCTTTACCTTCGCTTCGACGCGCTGCAGGCCCGCGGTGAAGGGGTGCTCTTTCGGGGCGGTGAAGACGGCCTCCCAATTGCCGTCGTGACCGCTGACCACCTCGGTGGTCTGGCCGGCGAAGCGCACCTGCAGGTGGGCCCCCTTCCAGTTGGGGGCCAGCAGTGAGCGCAGGTTGCGCGAGAGCGGCGAGCCGCCAGAGCCCAACGGCTCGGTGAAGACCCTGCCCGAGACGGTGACCTGCGAGGGGGTGCCGACGGCGGGGAACACCAGCACCTGCCCGTCGGCGAAGGCGAGGCCCGAGAGCAGCATCGAGAGCAGCAAGGTCACTTTCACGGTGGGCAATGTAGCCGTGCTTCGTTGCCGGGCGGGCCACGACCGCTGGCTGGGTTCTGGGGTACCTTCCGGCGCCAAGTGGCGGGCCCGAATCAGTTCGGCAAGTACGAGCTCCAGTCGCGTCTGGCGGCGGGGGGCATGGCCGAGATCTTCAAGGCCCGCTACCCGGTGGCCGCGGGCATCTCGAAGGCGGTGGTGATCAAGCGAATTCTCCCCCACTACGCAGCGAACAAGCAGTTCATCCAGATGTTCACCAACGAGGCCCGCATCGTGATGGGCCTGAGCCACGGCAACATCGCGCAGGTCTTCGACTTCGGAGAGATCGACGGCGATTGGTTCATCGCCATGGAGTACGTCGACGGCCAGCCGCTCTCGAAGGTGCTGAAGCGGGCGCGCACGGTGGGCATTCAGGCCTTCCCCACTTCGTTCGCGGTGCTGGTGACGATCGAGATGCTGAAAGGGCTGCACTACGCGCACACCCGCTTCGACGACAGCGGCAAGGCGCTGAAGATCGTGCACCGCGACGTGTCGCCGCAGAACGTGCTGGTGAGCTACGAGGGGCAGGTGAAGCTGGTCGACTTCGGCATCGCCAAGGCGAAGACCGCCGGGCGCGAAGAGACCGAGTCGGGCGCGGTGAAGGGCAAGTACTCGTACTTCTCTCCCGAGCAGGCGCGGGGCAAAGAGCTCGACGCGCGCACCGACGTGTTCGCGGCGGGCATCGTGCTCTACGAGATGCTGTGCGGTCAGCTGCCGTTTCAGGGGCGCATGATCGACACCATGTCGCGCATCGTGAAGGGGCAGTTCGCGCCGCCGCGCACGCTCAACCCCGACATCACCCCGGCGCTCGAGCAGATCATGCTCACCGCGCTCGCCCACGACCGGGAGAAGCGGTACGCCAACGCCGAGGCGTTTCAAGGGGCGCTGTCGAGCTACCTGTACCAGAACGCGCCGAGCTTTCAGTCGAGCTCGCTGGGCAGCTTCGTGCAGTTTCTCTTCGAGCCCGACCTGGTCGCCGAGGGGCGGCCGGTGATGCTGCAGCGCGAGTTCCTGGACCAGGTGGCACTGTGGAAGAAGCCGTTGCCCGCGGTGCCGACCGAGCCGTCGCCGCAAGAGACGGCGTGGGGCAAAGACCCGCAGAAGTCGAGCGGGCGCAAGTCGAGCCACTCGGGGCCGAGCCCGGTCACCTCTGAGGCGCTGGCGCGGCCGCCGCTGCCCACGGCGGTGCGCCACGGGCTGCTGGCCCTGGCGCTGCTTTCGGGAGTGGGGTTCTCGCTGGCGGGCTGGTCGATCTGGTCGACCACCGGCACCTTCTCGCTCGAGCTCTCGTCGCAGCCCAGCGGGGCGTCGATCTTCATCGACGGGGCGCCGTGGCCGAAGAAGACGCCCACCCTGCTCGAGCTCGACGCGGCCTCGCCGCACGAGCTCGAGCTCACCTTCCCGGGAATGAGAGACTGGTCGCGCAGCGTGTCTCGGCGCCGCAACGAGCGGTCGAGCATGCACGCCGAGCTCGAGAAGATCGAGATGTCGGCACCGCCGGTGGTGCCCGATGCGGGGGTGGTGGCCGAGCCGGTGGTGCCCGTGGTCGAGAGTGGGCCGCCGCGCTCGGCGGGGCTGCCCGACGTGGTGTTCAAGGTGTACCCCAAGGCCCACGCGGTGAAGATTCCCGAGACCAAAGCGGCTCGGCTGAAGCTGAACCCCTCTCACACCTATCGAATCTGGACCGAGGGCAGGGCCTCGCTCGGCGGCATGGCGTCGCCGATCTGGGTGACCGACGTGGGGTACTTCGTGCAGGGGCCCAACGTGTCGGCGAGAGAGTCGTTCGGGCAGCTGGGGCCGAAGAGCACGGTGATCAAGGGCGCGACCATGCTGTACGCGTTCTTGATGGACCACGCGATCGACGACAACTCGGGCGTGATCAAGGTGAAGGTGAAGAACGTGAAGGGCGGGCCCACCGAGACCCTGGTGGTGAACGCCGCCCAGAACGTGGTGCTGCTCGAGCCCAACCAGCGAATGACCTACGTGGGGTTCAACAACCTGACCGCGTACAGCGTGCGGCCGCTCGAGAACGGGCCCGCGCCCCGTACCCGCGGCGAGCGCGGCGGCACGGTGAGCAAGGTGCTGGTGACGCAGCAGTCGGGGTTCAACGTGTTCGAGGGCAGGCTCTTGAACGACGACGCGGTGCGCGTGTTCGAGCTGGGCAAGATGTACAAGGTGAAGGGCACCGGCTTCATCTGGCTCACCTTCCCCGACGATGATCTCGACGACAACTCGGGGTCGATCGACGTCGAGGTGATTCCCGGAGGAAACCCGATCGGTGGCTTCAGGCTGCCGCTGCCAGGGGCCGGCACCGCGTTCGGGCAGTGAGGGTGGCGCGCTCGCGTCGCGGTGGCGCGGGGTTCGTTGCGCTCACACGGCCGTTCACGTTCACGTTCACGTTCACGTTCACGTTGGTGGGGCGCTGAAAAATTGATCGCGCACAGGTGTGTGGCAGCCTGTAGGCAAACGTAGCCAACGAGGAGCTGCACATGATCAAGAAGCTGATGGGCGTGGCGGTGCTGAGCGGCGTGGTGGGCGGCGGGGTGATGGCGATGTCGGCGAAGCACGAGGCGCCGGACCAGCAGAAGGTCGAGCAGGTCATCGACGCGCGGCTGCACGAGCTGCTGGTGAAGCTGAACCACCGGTAAACATCGATTTTTTGATGCCCCACCGAGGTGGGGGTGCTACGACCCGCGGGCCTTTTTCGAGGGGCTCAATGTCGGAAACCGGAACGCTCAGGCTGGCTGTCGGCGATCGCGTGGTGTACCCGAACCAGGGTCTCTGCAAGGTCACCGGCGTCGACACCAAAGAAGTGGCTGGCCAGAAGCTCACCATGGTCAGCCTGATTCGCGAGGAAGACGGCGCGAAGGTGATGGTCCCCGAAGCCAAGGTGGTGGCCATCGGGGTGCGCAAGGTCTCTTCGTCAGACGAGGTCGACAAGGTCCTCGAGTTCATCAAGTCGGACAGCGACAAGGCCTCGCTCGACTGGAAGGCGCGCGCGCGCACCAACGTCGAGCGCATGGCGACCGGCGGCCTGATGGGCCTGGCCGAGGTGGTCAAGGGGCTGCAGGTGCTCTCCGAGCTGCGGCCGCTGCCGACCAAAGAGCGCGAGCTGTACAACGACGCGCGCCACCTGCTGGTGGCCGAGATGTCGGCGTCGCTGAGCGTGCTCGAGTGTGACGCCGAAGACACCATCGACGCCCTGCTCTTCCCGGTCGGCAAAGAGCGCCCCAAGCGCACCGCGGAAGAGTTCCGTGCGCTGGCCGGTGGAGACGACGACGAGCTGGGGCTCGACGGCGATCTGATGGGCGGCGGCCTCGACGAGGAGCAGCCGGAAGAGCCCGAGGCCGAGGCCGAAGGCGAATCGGCTGAAGCGGCCGAAGGCGACGACGGCGAAGAGAAGCCGGCTGCCAAGAAAGCTGTCGCGGCAGTCGAGAAGAAGCTGCGCCCGCGCGAGGCGGTCACCGCCCCGCAAGAGGCGATGAAGAAGTCGGTCATCTCGGATGTCGACGTGACCATGCCGCAGGCGTCGCCGCTCATCGAGCCGGTGAAGCGCAAGCGCGGCCGCCCGCCGAAGCCGAAGCCCGAGGGCCCGCCGCCCGAGCCGAAGAAGCGCGGCCGCCCGCCCAAACCGAAGCCTGACGGCCCGCCTCCCGAGCCGAAGAAGCGCGGTCGCCCGCCGAAGTCGGCCAGCGCGATGCCCGCGTTGCCTCCTGCCGGCCTTACGGGGAAGAAGAAATGATTCGCGTCGCGACCTTCGACGAGCTGGACCCGAAGCTGGTGAAAGATCTCTGCAAGATCCTCTACCAGGCGTTCGCGGTGGGCGCCGAGCACTCGGGAGTCGTCACTCCCCCGTCGGGCATGAACGAGCCGTGGGACTCGCACCGGCTGCTGCGCGAGGCGCCCAAGGTGGCGGCATTTCAAGACGACAAGGTGCTCTACGTGACCTCGCGCAAGCTGTTGCCGCGCAAGCTGCTCACCGGCGAGGTGCCGACCTTCGGGGTGTCGCAGTACAACGGGCAGCGCGCGGTGGTGTCGTTCGCGCACATCAAGAACCCCACCGAGAACGTGAAGCAGCTGGCCCGCTACGCGCTGCAAGAGCTCGGGCACACCTGGGGCCTGCACCACTGCCTCGACCCGCGGTGCGCGATGTACCCGCACTGGACTCCGTCGTACCCGGCCGGAGACGCCTCTTTCTGCGTGTTCTGCCGCGAGACCAGCGAGCAGAAGATCCGCCTTGCGAAGTCCTGAGCAGGCTGCCGCGCCGCGCCGACTGCCCTGGGAAGGTGGGCTTTTGCTGCTCGTCGCCCTGCTCTGCCTCGGCTTCCAGCTGAAAGTGCCGGCGGTGCTGCCGTCAGAGGCCGACTACGCGCAGGTGCAGGCGGTGCTCGAGGCGGAAGCGCAGGCAGGCGACGCGCTGCTGGTGTTCCCGTGGTGGGCCGAGCGGGCCCGGCTGTTCGCGCCCGAGAGGCTGACCGTGGTCGGGTACCAGGGCAGCGACGCCGATTCGCTCGAGCTTCACCCGCGCGTCTGGGTGCTCGCGCAGCCCGACCTGCCCAAGGCGAGCTGGAGCAGCTTCTGGTCGGTGTTCGGAGCGGGCCGCACCGCCATCGGCAGCGAGCGGGTGTTCGGCCGGCTGCACCTGTCGCTGTACCAGAACGGTCGCTTTCACCCGACGCGCTTCTCGCTGGCCGACGCGCTGAGCACCGCGCAGGTCTACGTCGAGGGGCCCGACGGCTCGCGGCTGCCGTGCAGCTTCGACGGGCGGGCGCACCGTTGCGGCGGCGGCAACTACGTGGCGGTCGAGCTGCACGAGGTTCGCTTTCAGCCGCGGCGCTGCGTGCGGCTCTACCCGCCGGGCGGGCAGGGCCGGCTGGTGGTCGAGTGGAGCAACGTGCCCGCAGCCGACCAGGTGGCACTGTTGGGCGGCTTCATCTGGGATCGAGGGTATTTTCACGAAGACCGCATCTTCGAGACGCACCTGCAGCTCGAGGTGAACGGAGTGAAGGCCGCGGCGATCGACTACCCCAAGGGCCGCTTCGGGCTGCAGCGGGCCGAGGGGCCGGCGGTACCCCCGGGCTCGACGTTGAGGGTGTGGAGCCAGGCCCAGAGCGCCGAGCTCCGCGAGCTGTGCGTCGAGGTCTACGGCTTCGGCGCGGGAGCCACGCCGTGACCGACCCGGTGGCCACCGAGGCTCGGGCTCCTGCGGCGGTCGCAGCGTCGACTGCTCCGCCGGCACCGGTGAAGGCGGTGCCCACCGAGGCCGAGCGGCTCGACCGGCGCATCGCGTGGCTGTTGTTCGGGGGTGGCTTTCTCACCCTGCTCTTCACCGAGAAGCCGGCGGGGTTCGTGCGCGACGAGAGCGTGTACTTCTCGGCGGCCGAGTCGCACGCGCGCTGGTTCAAGCTGTTGTTCTCGTCTCCATCGACGGCGTTCAGCGACGCCGCGATCGTGCAGGCGTTCGACTTCAACCACGAGCACCCGGCGCTGATGAAGAACCTGTTCGGGCTCTCGTACGTGGTGTTTCACGAGTGGCTGGGGGTGCTGCGGCCGGCCGCGGCGCTGCGGCTGCCGGCGTTCGCCGCGGCCGCGCTGATTCTGCCGCTGGTGTACGTGATGACGCGCCAGTTCGCCGGCCGCATGGCGTCGGCGTTCGCGGCGGTGAGCTTTCTGCTGGTGCCGCGGCAGTTCTTCGAGGCGCACCTCTCGTGCTTCGACGTGCCGGTGACGGCGATGTGGGTCTTGGTGGTGTTCTGCTTCTGGCGCGCGCTCGACCGCCCCCGCTGGTGGATCTGGACGGGGCTGGCCTTCGGCGCGGCGCTGGGCACCAAGCACAACGCGTTCTTCCTGCCGGTGGTGCTGATTCCCTTCGCGCTGTGGCGGGGGTGGCAGCGGTCGAGCGAGAACCCCACGGCGCGCACGCTGCTGTGGCAGATCAACGGCGTCTACGTGGCGAGCGCGCTGGCCTACGGGGTGCTGGTGGCAGCGCTGGGGCAGCAGAAGTTTCTCGCGAGCTTCATCGCGCTGAGCCCCACCTCGTCATCTTCGTGGGCGCGTCGATCGCGGCGGCGCTCTTGGCTGCAGAGGCTGCGTACGCGGCACGAGGGCACCTTTCGCGCGGTGGCACCGCTGGTGGCGATGGCCATCGCGGGGCCGCTCATCTTCTGGCTGCACTGGCCCTACCTCTGGCACCACCCGGTCGATCGCGCGGCCTGGTACTTCTCCTTCCACGCCACGCACAACCACTACACCTGGTACTACCTGGGAGAGCTGCTGCGCGAGCCGCCCTTTCCGCTCGACTACGTGGTGGTGGTGACCGCGCTGACGGTGCCGACGGCGTTCTTCGTGCCGATGGTGCTGGGCCTGGGCGGAGTGGGCGTGCGCGCGTGGAAGCGCGAGGCCACGCTGCTCGAGGGGCTGATCGTGGCGAACGCCATCGCGTCGATCGCCATCATCTCGCAGCCCGACGTGCCGCACTTCGGCGGGGTGAAGCACTGGTTCCCGTCGATGCCCTTTCTGGCGATTCTGGCGGGCATCGCGCTCGAGCGGGGGGCGCTGGCCCTGCACGCGTTCAAGCCGGTGCTCAAGCGCGAGGCGACGGTGGGCGTGCTGGCGGCGCTGTGCTGCGTGCCGGCGGTGATCGCCACGTGGCGGGTGTACCCGTACGGCACGAGCTTCTACTCGAGCTCTCGGGCGGGCTGCCGGGCGGCGCCACGCTGGGCATGCAGCGGCAGTTCTGGGCCAACAACGTCACCGGCGTGCTCCCGTGGATCAACGAGAACGCGCGGCCGGGCGAGCGGGTGTACCTGCACGAGTGCCACGGCGGGCAGATTCACGACTACCAGGCGAACGGCATGCTGCGCACCGACCTGCAGTTCGTGGGCGACCCGGGCAGCGCCGACATCGTCGCGTACCAGTACCACCAGGAGTTCCGCGAGCAGGAGTTCAACACCTGGCAGGCGCTGGGCACGAGCAAGCCCGTCACCGGGCTGTACGTCGACGAGACGCCGCAGGTAATCGTCTACCGGCGGCGTTGAGCGCGCCTCTCTCTCCGTTGAGGGAGAGCGACCGAGGGTTGAGGGGCGTCACCGGCAACGGCGGCACACGTCGTCGCAGGCGTCGCGCAGAATCAGCTCACTGCTGCGCGGGCGCAGCGCCGGGCGCAGGCTCGGCGGCCGCGGCGGCGCCGGCCTTGGCATCGGCCTGCGCGGCGGTGGCCATCGAAGCCAGCCCCTTCTCGAAGTCGGCACCGACCAGCTTGTCCATGTCCATGAAGACGCCGAACCCCTTGGCCATGAAGTTGTTGTGGCCGTTCATCGACCACTGCACCTTGGTGCCGGCACCTTCGGGCGCGAACGAGAAGGCCGTGACGTTGGTCGCCGCGAACGGCTTGATGAACTCGAGCTTGATCTCGATCTTCTCGGGGGTCGACCCGAGAATCGTCATGCGGCCCTCGCCGACCTTGTCGTTGCCCGACCACGCGTAGCTCGAGCCCACGCCCGAGGCCGGGCCCGAGTACTCCCGCTTCATCGAGGGGTCCATCTGGTCCCACGGAGACCAGCGGGCCCACTGGTGAAAGTCGTTGACCAGCGCGTGCACCGCCGGCTGCGGCGCCGCGAGGCTCGCGCTGCGCGAGATGGTGAACTCGGACGGGCGGGTGGCGACGAACCCCAGAAACGCGACCACCAGCACGGCGACGACGGCGAGAATTTTCTTGGCCATGGCACGACCCTTACGGGCTCGAGCGCTGCCTGTCGAGCGCGCCGGTTGACGAGATGCGCGGCGAAGTGGTGTACCGCCACCGATGAAACGGCTCGCGTGCGCTTGGTCGCTGCTGGTGCTGGCGTCGTGCCCCCGGTCGGACGACGCGGCGGCCCGCCGCGCCACCGTGCTGCGCACCGGAGGCACCACCTTCGAGGTGCTGCCCTCGCCCGGCCAGCTGCCCTACTGCCTGGCCTTCACCCACTCGGCGAAGGGCGTCACCCGGCAGCTCACCATGTCGTCGAAGAACGTGTCTTTCGACTGCAAGCCTGGCCGACCGATCGGCAACCGCTCGTTCAAGGCCCCGCTCGAAGAGGGCGCGGTGAAGATGTACGTGCTGTTCTCGAGCGAGCCGATCGACGCCGCGAAGGTCACCGAGCAGCTCTTCGATCAGAGCGACCTCTCGAAAGAGCTCTCGGCGATGAACCTGCGCCTGCCCGGCCGGGTGCAGGTCGAGACGCTCGACTTCGTACCCGAAGCCGACACGCCGCCCGAAGAGGGCCAGGTGATCGGCAGGCCCCAAGACGCAGGGCAACCTTGAGGCGCGGCGCGGCGCTGCTGCTCGCGCTGGGGCTCTTCTCGTGCCCCGAGCGCGTCAAGCCGCACGGCTGCCAGCAAGACTCCGACTGCGGCAGCCCGGCGGCGGCCTTCGTGTGCGAGGTACAGACCGGCGAGTGCTACTGCCGCACCGACGACGGCTGCCCCGCAGCGAAGTTCTGCAACCCCGCCGGCTTCTGTCAGGACCGTGCCGGCTGCACCCGCAACGAAGACTGCGGCGACGCGAACCTGTTCTGCGACACCACGGCGGGCTCGTGCCTGCCGCGCGGCCGCTGCAGCACCGACCTGCACTGCCCTCAAGGCAGCATCTGCGACTTCAACCGCAGCACCTGCGTCGAGGGCTGCCGCTCGAACGGCGACTGCTCGGGCAGCTCGTGCCGGTGCGGCGATGCTCCGTGCAGCTGCACCGCCACCACGCCTGCAGAGCTGAAGGGCTGCCAGGTGGGCGTGTGCGACCCGTACTTCTGCTCCGACAACACCTTCTGCCAGTTCGGTGAGCTGTGCGGCGTGCCTCCCGACGCCGGCACCGCCCGGAACCAGTGCTACAGCGACTTCGACATCGACGAGCGCCCGTACTGCGCGAGCTGCCTCTCGGGCGGCGGCATCGACACCTGCGGCTCGGGCGCGAACTTCTGCATCATCGACACCCGCACCAACGCCACCTACTGCGGCGCCGACTGCAGCGAGGGGCAGCAGTGCCCGCGAGGGTACGGCTGCCGCGACATTCGGGTGGTGTTCACCCGCTGGCAGTGTGGGCCGGGCATGCCTTGCCCCGGCGACCCCACCCTGCCCTGCGACAAAGACGCAGACTGCCTGCGGGGCGGCACCTGCCTCAAGCAGCCGGGGCTGCTCACCGGGTCGTGCGCGGGGCAGTGCCGGCTGCGCGAGGGCTCGCAGTACGGGTTCTGCTCGTGCCAGCAGAACCTCGACTGCGCGCAGCAGTCGTGCACGCGAGGGAAGTGCAGCATCTCGCGCCAGAACTGCATCACCGATCAAGACTGCCGGCAGATTCGCTGCGTCGACTTCGACGGCGTCGGCGGGTGCCTCATCGGGCAGAACTGCACGCCGACCGCCGGGCTCACCTGCGTCGAAGTGGGGCACTAGATCTTCTAGCCCGCGAGGGTCTTCTCGATGCGCTGAAGCCACGCGTCGTCGAGCTTCGCCGCCACGTCGAGCGCCTTGAGGTTCTCTTTCACCTGCTGCGGCTTGCTGGCGCCGAGGATGACGGTGGAGACGTGGGGTTTCTTGAGGCACCAGGCGAGGGCCAGCTGGGCCATGGTGCAGCCCAGCTCTTTCGCCAGCGGCTCGAGGCGGCTCGCCGCTTCGATGCGCTCGGGGGTGGCGACCAGATCTTTGAGCCACGCGTTCTGATCGATCGACAGGCGGCTGCCCTTGGGCATCTTCCCTCCCGCGTACTTGCCGGTGAGAATGCCCGAGGCGAGCGGGCTCCAGATGGTGGTGCCGTAGCCGAGCTTCTCGTAGAGCGGCGCGTACTCTTTCTCGAAACGGTCGCGGGTGAGCAGGTTGTACTGAGGCTGCTCCATCGCGGGCGGAGTGAGGCCGTGCTTGACGGCCACGTCGTGGGCCTTGAACACATCTTCGGCGCTCCACTCGCTGGTGCCCCAGTAGAAGATCTTCCCCTGCTTCACCAGAATGTCGAACGCCCGCACAGTCTCTTCGATCGGCGTGTCGGGGTCGGGGCGGTGGCAGAACGCGAGGTCGAGGTAGTCTTGCTGCCAGCGCCGGAGCGCCGCATGCACGCCTTCGATGATGTGCTTGTGCGAGAGGCCGACGTCGTTGGGCCCCTTGCCGCCCCAGAAGATCTTGGTGGAGAGCACCAGCCCCTCGCGGCGCCACTTCTCTCGCTTGAGCACCTTGCCCATCACCTTCTCCGCCGCGCCGCCCGAGTACACCTCGGCGCCGTCGAAGAAGTTCACGCCTGCGTCGTAGGCGACCTTCATGCAGTCGCGCGCCACCGCTTCGCCGACCTGCCCGCCGAACGTCACCCACGAGCCGAGCGACAGCTCCGAGAGCTTGAGCCCGTGCTTGCCCATCTTCCGGTAGTTCATTGGGCCGGGAGTGTGGGCGGGCCGGTGGGGCGTTGCCAGCGTCTTCTAGAAGCTCACCACATGGCCATCGCGTACGGCCAACCCGACCACATCAGGTTGTAGCCGAACATGTTGGCCGGGTAGCAGCTCCACATGGCGCTGCCGATGGTCCACGCCGCGGCGGCGCCGGCCATCTGCCACGCGGGGTTGGTCATCGGCGCGGTGAACGGCGTCTGGTACCAGGCGCCCGGGTACGAGTACGCGTTCATCGGGTACGCGTTCCACGTCTGCGGGTAGAGCGCCGAGGCCATCGCGGGCAGCTGCGGCCCGGCGCAGGTCATCATCTGGTTGGCGAGCGGTGCGTCGAACCCGTTCAGCGCGCGATTGCCGAGCTGGTACATCGCCGGGTTGGAGAACGCCTGCCACGGCTGCTGCGCGGGAGCCACCGGCGGCGGCGGCGCATAGGCGGCGGGCGACGTGGGCAGCGTAGCGCCACGCGTAAGCTGGCCCAGGTGGTTGACGAAGGCGCCGACGGCCTGCGGCTCGACGCGCTCGTTGCCCGGAGTCGCCGAACACCAGCCCGGTGCCGACATTCTTGTAGTCGGGGGGCGAGCACACCGAGAGGATGTTGCGGAGCGCCTGCGCGGTGAGGCGCTGCGCACCTGCGGTGTCGAGGGTCTCTCTGATCTTCGGGTTCTGACGCAGGCGCTCGACGGCCTCGTCGCTGCGGCGGGTGGTCTTCTTCGCCGTCGCCTTGCGGGTGTCGGTGGTGCGCGGCTCGGTGACCTGGGTGAGCTGCTCGAGGAGCTCGCGGCAGGAGGCCTCGGTCGGCACCGCAGCGGGCGCTTCGACGCGCGGAGGAGGGGTGGCCGCAGGAGTCGGCGCGGCAGCGGGCCCCGTCGGCTTGCGAGTGCGAGGTGCCTTCGGCGGAGCCGGAGTGGCCGCAGGCGCGGCGGAGCGATCGACCGGCTTGCGCGTGCGCGGCGCCTTGGTCGGAGTCGGCGCAGCGGGAATCGGCGCGGCGGAGCCGGTGCGGCGTGGGCGCGCGGCACTTCGCAGAGCGGCATCGGCAGGCGGCGGGGTCGCCGGGCGACGCGGCGTCGCGGGAGTCGGTGCAGCGGGAGTCGGTGCGGCGGTGGGCGCCGGCACTTCACAGAGCGGCTCGGCAGGCGGCGGGGTCACCGGGCGACGCGGCGTCGCGGGGGCCGGTGCAGCGGGAGTCGGTGCCGCGGTGGGCGCCGGTACTTCGCAGAGCGGCTCGGCAGGAGGCGGGGTCACCGGGCGACGCGGCGTCGCGGGAAGCGGCGCGGCGACGGGAGCCTCGGTCGGAAGTGGAGCGGCCGGAGTCGAAGGCACCGGCGGCGGCGCCACCGGACGGCGTTCGGCGGGCGCCGAATCGGCAGGAGTCGGCAGCTCGTGAAGCGCCTCAGCGGGCGGTGAGGAGACTTCGCGCGACGGCGGGGTCGGCTCGGCGGTCGGCTCGCAGGCGAGCCCAGCCAGCGCAGAAAGCCCCCAATTCCCTCGCTGGGCCTCGGGCAGGGAGGGCGCGACCGGTGACGCCACGGGCGCCGCAGGCGTCGGAACCGGGCAGGCAGCCTCGGTCAAGCCGGGCAGGCCCCAGGTGCGGGGCTGCGCTTCGGGCGCTTCGGGCGCCGGCTCGCGCGCGGCGCGCTCGAGCTCGGCGCTCTCCAACGAGACGCCGGCCGGCAGCTTTTCGATCAGGTTCTTGAGGAAGGTGTCGAGCTTGCCCACGCTCGCGCCGAGCGCCTCGGCGCACTCGGGAGTCAGCTTTGGCGCGAGCACCCCGGTGCCCTTCGCGACCAGCTCGTGCAGCACGTCGGCGGGCTCGGCAACCGCGAGCAGCTCGACCAGCTGGTCGAGCGACATCGCCGAGTCGAGGCTCTCGAGGAGCATGTTCACCTCGGGCCGCTCGAGCAACGGCACGTGCTCGGGCTCGACGAGGCGGGTCGACTGCACCTCGGCGGTGGCGCGCTGGGCCTCGGCCGCCTGCTCTTCATCGACGCGGCGCTTCGCGGGAGGCGGGGTCGGGGCAGCCGGCGTCTCGACCCGGTCGCACTCGATCACCTGCACCGGCTGGGGCAGCGGCTTGCCGACCTGGTGCATCAGCTGCTGCGCGGCCTTGTGAAGCTGAAGATCGTCGGTGGAGCTGCAGAGCACGTGGAGCGCGGCGGGCTCGACGTCGACCTCGACGCCCATCTCGTGCGCGCGCGTCAGCACAGCGAACACGGCGCTCTTCCACTCGTTGCCGCCGCGCCAGATCTCGAACGCCTTGAGGCTCGGCTCGAACGCCTCGAACAGCTGCAGCACCGCGCGGTTGTTGAGCTCTTTCAGCCGCGGGTCTTGAGTGCGGAGCAGATCGTCGATCTGCTGCGAGGTGAAGTTGGCCGCCTCGACGACCGGGGGAGCTACGGGGGTGACCTGCCGACGCCCAAATTGCCGAATCGATCGCATCGCTGCCCCTCTTAGCTCCAGGGAACGACGATTTTGTCGGAAGCTTCAGCCTGGGGGGCAGTCGGGCACATGCCCGCCGCCTCCAGCCCCTTCTCGAGCTGAATGGTGAACATCTGCGCCATGCCGCCGACGCGCTGGGTCACCTCACTCACGAACTGCTCGGAGAGAGCGCGCGCCTGGTGTTTGTCGATCTTGTCGCCCTTGCGCATCTCCTCGATGCCCTTGAGCGTGCCGATCGCGTTCTCGATCACGCAGTTCGCGTGCTCCATGGTGCCGTCGACGATCTGCTGGGTCAGCTCGGGTGGCAGCTTGGGCATCAGCCCCATGTCGCTCACTTGATCGAGGTTGTGCACCGCACGCTCGAACTCGGTGCGAAGCGCCTCACGCAGCTTGTCCTCGTGCTTCTCCGAGACGCCGCCCTTCTTCACGATCGCCGCCATCGGCTCGCGCATCGCGTTGGTGATGGCGCCCTGAATGAAGGTCTCGTACGCCTTCTGAATCGGCAGCTGGGTGGGCACCAGGTCGGGGTCGGGCTTCACCCGCTTCACCACCCCGCGGTAGGCGAGCCAGCTGAGCAGCGTGGCCAGCCCAATCATGTCGAGGAGGCCGCCGGCGATGTTGCCGGTCACGTCGCCGGCCTTGTCGTTGATGTCGTGGATCTCGCGATCGAGCTGCTCGGCGCGCGCCACCAGCTCGGGCGGGGGATCTCGCGGGAGCTGGCCGACGAAGTTGCCCTTCATCTGCTTGATGGTGTCGTTGGCGTAGTCGATGACCGCGTTGAACATCGGGCCGACCTGCTCGATCACCGCGTCGAAGGTCTTGGTGACCAGGGTCTTGAGGCGCGCGCCGCCGTCGGTGGCGAGATCTTCGATGGCCCGATTGAGCTGGTCTTCGGGAATCAGCGAGGCCAGCACGCTGTCGCTGAGCAGCTGATTCACCGCATCGATGCCCTGCCCTTCGAGGTTGGCGATGGTGCTGTCGACCGTATCGAGGGCCTGCTTGCGCGCGCCGTTGAGCGCGTCGGTAGCGACCTTCACGAACTCGTCGGTCTTGCCCTGCGCGCGCAGGGTGACCAGCTCATCGAGCTGCGAGGGGATGAGCAGCTCGATCTGCTCGTTGGTGAGATCGCCCTGCGCGGCGACCTGTTTCACCAGGCCGTCGAACTGGGTGTTGATGGCCGCCTTGGCGTCGGCGCCGCTGTTGTTGGCGAGGTCGTGGATGATCTGGGCGACCTGCTCTTTGGGGAGCTCGATGCCCTCGAGCACGGTCTGCAGGTGGCCGGTGAGGTCACCCGAGAGGCCGGCGGCGGCGACGTCGATCTGGGTGTTGATCTGGTCGCGCACCCGGGTGAGCGAGGCGACGGTTTCGGCGGTGAGCTGGTCGGGCGACTCGAGCAGCACCTCGCCGGGCGCCATCTCGGCCAGCGTCTCGTTGGTGGCGTCGCGCAGCTCGCCGTACGCCGCGATCAGCGCAGTGCGCGCCTGGGGGGTGAGCTCGTTGAGCTGGTTGGTGACCGGGTCGGAGATGGCGTTGCTGACCAGCCCACCGGGGCTGACCGGAGCGATCGGCCCGGTGACGACGCCGAGACCGGCTGCGGCGCTGAAGCCGGCCGCCGCGAGCGCGACCTTGCGAACGAACCCGGTGCCCTCGGGGTTCCGGTGGTCTTTGCGACCGAGGCGAAGCTTCCAGTGGGGACGCTCAGGCCACTTCGTCTGAGCGTTGCGGCGGCCAACTCGGGACATGGTCGCTGAATCCTAGGTGAGGGTCTGAAGAGTTCTCGCCCCTCCTCGCAGGCGATTCCGACCTACATTGTAAGTGAATCTGACCGGCAATTACTCAACCCATTGATTTTACTGCATGACGACGATTACCCCAAAGAACGCGGCGGAGTGGCGGAGCTGGCTGGAGCGGCACCATGGGTCTGAGAAAGAGGTCTGGGTGCGCTACGTGAAGACGAAGCACGGGCGGTCGATGACCTGGAGCGACGCGGTCGATGAGGCGCTCTGCTTCGGGTGGATCGACACCACCGCGCGGAGCATCGACGACAAGCACTACCTGCAGCGCTTCACTCCGCGAAAGGCGAACAGCCGCTGGTCGCTGGTGAACAAGGAGAAGGTCGAGCGGCTCACCGCGGCGGGGCTGATGGCGAAGGCGGGCCTGCACCAGGTCGCGCTGGCGAAGAAGAACGGGCAGTGGAGCCAGGCGCGCGCCAGCAACCCCAAGACCGAGATGCCGCCCGAGCTCGAGGCGGCGCTGAACGCCCGGGCGCGCGCGGTCTACGACGGCCTGGCGCCGGGCTACCAGAACCTCTACCGGCGCTACGTGGCCGAGGCGAAGCAGGCCGAGACGCGGCTGAAGCGCGCGAAGCTCGCCACCACCCACCTGCTGGCGGGTCACAAGAACCCCTTCGGCGTTCCGCAGCGCTGAAGCGAAGAAGGATCACCGAGCCCCACAGCGGCCCACCCCAGCAAGTCGATCGCGCCGGAGCGCACCGTTATTCTCCTCACGAGAGGGCGCCGCCGAAGATGAACCCGCTGGTCATGCAGTACCGAAAGGTGAAGCGGACGCTCTCGTACCTGCGGGGGTATCTCGACTTCGATCGCCACGGAAACAACGTGGTGCGGCGCACCGACTTCACCAACTGCCCGCGCCCGGTGCTGCTGCTCTACGGGTTCATGTCGACGCGCCGCACCTTCGAGGTGCTCGAGCACCGGCTGCGGCGCGACCACTACTGCGTGTGGAGCATCAACCTGGGCGGCCTGTTCGACGCCTTCAACTCTCTGGGCATCGAGGTGCTGGGCGAGAAGGTGCGCGAGAAGGTCGAGCGGCTGTACTCGCGCTTCCCCAACATGGGGCCGCTGTCGATCGTCGGCCACTCGATGGGGGGGCTGATCGGCCGGTACTACGTGAAGCGCCTGGGCGGAGATCGCCGGGTCACCAACCTCATCACCCTGGGCACTCCGCACAACGGCTCGCCCACCGCGTACCTCGGCATCGTCACCCACGGGCTCGTCTCGCGCAGCGTGTGGCAGATGACGCCGATGTCTCCGTTCATTCGCCGGCTGAAGATGGGCGCGTTTCCGCGCAGCGTGCGCTTCTCGTCGATCTTCTCGAAGAGCGACCGCGTGAACCCGTTTCCCTCGTGCATTCTCGAGGGCGACGGCGCCGACAACCTGCACAACATCGAGGTGACCGGAGTCTCGCACCGCGAGTTCGTCACCCGCCGTACGGTCTACCAGGTGATTCGCCGCGAGCTGGCGATCGGCTACGGCGACCCGTTGACGTCCGAGTCCGAGGCGCGCTCGAGGCTGGTGCCCATCAAGTAGGGCCGGCGAGGGCGAGGCGCAGCGGGCGCGGCACGAGGCGTCGGTAGCAGTTACAGTCGGAGCCGATGCCGTCGAAGTGGGAAGCCGTGCTCGATGCCAAACCGGTGCCGCTGAGCGAGCACCTGCTCACCGAGTGCTCGAAGCTGTTCGCCAACGAGCTGAAGGCGTGGCCCCCGCAGATCGAGTCGGTGAGCGGGCCCGACGCTCAGCTGTTGGCCGAGCACCCGCCCCCCCCTGGCCGCGAGCTGCTGCGCGAGGCGTTTCGGCTGGCGCGGTGGGACCTCGAGCGAGAGCACGACGCCTACGACGACTACATGCGCAACCAGCGCTGGTCGCAGGCGGGGCTGAGCGCCGCCGACCGGCCGATGCTGCTGTTCATGAGCCGGCTGATCGAAGAGCAGCTGCTCGGCCTGGGCGAGGCGACGCAAGGCCGGGTCAACCGCAAGGCGATGGTGCGGGTGCTGGACCTCACCGAGCGAGCCGTGCTGAAAGTAGAGAGCGTATGAGGCCCGAAAACCAGACATCGACTCCCCCCCCGCGCAGGCCTCCGCCTTCGCTGCCCCGCCCCAATGACGCGTGCTGGTGCGGCAGCGGCGAGAAGTACAAGCGCTGCCACAAAGAAGCCGACTACCTTTTCTTGCGCGACGAGCAGAAGCGGCTCGAGGCGACCAAGGTTCGGCCAGGCATCATCAGCCCGCGACGCCCGGTGCCCCCCGAGATTCCCCGCCCCGAGTACGCGGAGACCGGCGAGGCGCGCCGCGGCAACGGCCGGCTGATTCGCACCGCCGAAGAGCTGACCCGCATGCGCCGGGCCTGCAAGGCCGCGGCGCAGGTGCTGCGCACGGTGGGCGAGGCGGTCAAGGCCGGCGTCACCACCGATGCGCTCGACGCGCTGGCGCACGAGACGGCGATCAAGCTGGGCGGGTACCCGTCTCCGCTCAACTACGGCAAGACCGAAGACCGGCCGCCCTTCCCCAAGTCGATCTGCACCTCGGTGAACGAGGTGATCTGCCACGGAATCCCCGACAGCCGGGCGCTGCAAGAGGGAGACGTCTGCAACGTCGACGTCACGGTGTACCTCGACGGCATGCACGGCGACACCAACGCCACCTTCTTCGTGGGCCAGGTCGACGAAGAGTCGAAGCGGCTGGTGCAGGTGACGCGCGAGTGCATGATGAAGGGCATCGAGGCGGTGAAGCCGGGGCGCCCGGTGAGCGACATCGGCCGCGCCATCGAGGCCCACGCCGACGCCCACGGCTACGCGGTGGTGCGCAGCTACTGCGGCCACGGCATCGGCGACGTGTTCCACAATGATCTGCAGATTCCCCACTACTTCGACCCGAAGGCCAACGCCCGCATGGAGCCCGGCATGACCTTCACCATCGAGCCGATGATCAACGCCGGCGTGTGGCAAAACCGGCTGTGGGACGACTACTGGACGGTGGTCACCGCCGACCTGAAGCGGTCGGCGCAGTTCGAGCACACCATTCTCGTCACCGAGAGCGGCGCCGAGATTCTGACGCAGTAGTCGAGCCGAGGTCGACTCAACTGGTGCGCGTGAGCAGCGCGCGCTCTTCGGTGAAGTCCTCCATCGCGTAGCGCACGCCCTCTCGGCCCAGCCCCGAGCCCTTCACACCGCCGTAGGGCTGGTTGTCGCTGCGCACCGAGGGCGCGTCGTTGATGATGACCCCGCCCACCTCGAGCACCGCGAAGGCGCGGCGCACCTTCTTGAGGTCGTTGGTGAAGACGCTGGCCTGCAGCCCGTACTGCGAGTCGTTGGCGAGGATCAGCGCCTCGTCGAAGTCGGCCGCCTTCGCCACGCCCACCACGGGGCCGAAGATCTCTTCTCTCCAGGCCCGGGAGCTGCGCGGCGGCTCGGCGAGCACCAGGGGCTCGACCAGCCGTCCCTGGCGCGAGACGCTGCCGCCCGCCTCGGCCACCCAGCTCTCGATGCGCTGGGCCGACGCGTCGTCGATCACCGGCCCCACCACGGTGTCGTCTCTCGAAGGGTCGCCGACCTTGAGCGCCCCGGTCTCGGCGGCGAGCGCCTTCATGAACGCGTCGAACACCGGCGCCTCGACGATCACCCGCTGCACCTTGATGCACACCTGGCCGGCGTAGCTGAAGGCCGAGGCGGCGAGCCGCTTCGCCGCATGGCCCGGGTCGGCGTCGGCACAGACGATGGCCGCGGCGTTGCCGCCCAGCTCGAGCACCGTCTTGCCGGCGGCGCGGCCCTTCAGCTGCCAGCCCACCTTCGCGCTGCCGGTGAACGAGAGCACCCGGGTGCGCGCGTCGGTCGCCAGCGCCTCGGCGACGGGGTTGTCGCAAGGCAGCACCTGCAGCGCGGCGGGGTCGGCGCCGGCGGCGAGCGCCAGCTCTCCGACGATCAGCAGCGGCGTGGGGCTCTGCGGCGGAGGCTTGACGATGATCGGCGAGCCGACCGCGAGCGCCGGCGCGACCTTGTGCGCGCCGAGGTTCAACGGAAAGTTGAACGGCACGATGCCGACCACCACGCCAGCCGGGAAGCGGCGGGTCTCACACTCGAGCCCGGCGGTGGCGGCGACGGTGTCGACCGGCAGGGTGCGGCCGCCGAAGGTCGAGAGCTCGGCCGCGGCGAGGGTGAAGGTCTCGATGGCGCGGGTGACCTCGAAGCGCGCCGCGGTGATCGGCTTGCCCGCCTCGTGGCAGATGGCGAGCGCCAGCTCTTCGGCGCGGGCGCGCAGACCCGCCACGATGCGCTCTAGCACCTCGCGCCGCTTGGCGGTGGTCTGCGCCTGCAGCCTCAGGCGCGCCGAGTGGGCGAACGCCAGCGCCTGCTCGGCCTGCGCGCGCGAGGCCTGGGCGACCTGAGCGACCTCGCGGCCGTCCCACGGGGCCTTGATGCTGGCGTCGCGCTCACCGGGGGTCCACTTGCCTGCGAGGAGCAGCGGTTTCGCCATGGTGGAGCGTGTCTAACGCTGGCCCGCGCCGTCGCGCGTGAAGAAATCAGGGCGCGGGGAGCGTGAGGTGCACGGTGCGGCAGGTGCCACCGTCGCGCACGCAGTCGTCGGCGGCGGTGAGCGCCGCGACCGGGGCGCCGGTCTCGATGCAGCCGAAGCTGCGGCGGCTGCCGCTGGGCAGGTGGGTGGTGATGTCACGCCCGCCCGACCAGGTCTCGATGAAGATGAGGTAGTCGGAGCCCGAGCCGGTGTACGGCAGAATGGTGACCGGGTTGGGCACCGGCCCCGGCTGCACGGGGGTGACGTCGATGCCGAAGAGCTGAAACCTGCCGCTGTTCTCGAGGTGCAGGGCGCCGGCGTCGGGGTTGGCGGCAGCGCTCACCGTGGCGCAGGTCACCGCCGAGCCGTCGACGGCCGTCTTGCTCACCCAGCGGGTGGTGATGACCCCGAGAATGCCGGGGCTGACCGCCGTCCACGACGCGGTGTCGTACTGCACGCGCACCGCCACCGCCTCGTTGAGCGACTGGCACTTGCGCGGGCTCTGGCACTGGGTGACCGGGCGCTCGTCGAGCACGTTCGAGCCGAAGCACTCGTTCTGTTTGGTGCACGGCTGGCCGCACTTGGTGCAGCTGCCCCAGTAGCCGGCGTCGACGATGCACGCCGGCTGGCCGGCACAGTCGGGGTCGTCGCAGTCGGTCTTACCGTTGCCGTCGTCGTCGGTTCCGTTGGCGCAGATTTCCCGCGGGGTGTTGCTGCTCGAGCACGCAGCGAGGCACAGCAACGATGCGAGCAGGATTCTCACGGACACTTGCCTCCACAGGAGCGGCTCGACGGCACGCACACCGACTGGGTGCTGCCGCCCGACAGGCCCAGGCACACGAAGCCCTGGGGGCACTCGGAGCCGGTGACGCAGTAGCGCAGGCAGAACTGGCCGTCGCTCAGCGCCACGCAAGCCCCGCCGCCGCACTCGAAGGGCGACGAGCAGGTCTGGCAGTGCGGGAAGGCGGTCTTCGCCGACTCGCACTCGTAGCGGGCCGGGTTGCACAGCTCGCAGGTGCTGCAGGCCGAGGTGCTCTGGCAGACCCGGGCGGTGCCGACCTGCGGGCCTTCGCACGCCTTGGTGGTGGAGTTGCAGCGCTGGTCGAGCGGGCAGTTCTGGTTGGTGGTGCAGCCGGGCTGGCACTTGTAGCGGCCCTGCCCCATCTGGCAGGTCTGGCCGATGGGGCAGTCGAGGTCGGTGGCGCAGAACGGCGCGCAGGTGCCCGAGAGCGCGGCGGGCGGCACGCTGCAGATCTTATTGGCGGGGCACTCGAGGTCTTCGGTGCACTCGCCGATGGGCTCGCAGACGCGGTTGTTGCAGCGCAAGCTGGGGTCGCCGCAGTCTTCGTCGACCGCACAGTCGGCGATGCAGATCTTGGCGCGCGGGTCACAGGTGGTGCCGAAGGGGCAGACCTGCTCGATGGCCACGCACTTGCCCTGCGCAGGGTCGCAGCGCTGGCTGCCGTCGGCGCACTCTTGATCGTTGTTGCAGGTGCGCAGCGAGTCGGGCGTGCAGCCCTTGAAGTTCTTGCAGCTGGCGACCTGGCCGGGGAGCGAGCTCTCGGAGGGCCAGCACTGGTAGCCGCCGTCTTGGGGTTGGCAGGTGGCCCCGCGCGGGCAGGCGGCGTTGGAGGGGCCTCCGTCTGCCTGCAGGCAGTCTTTGCCGCAGAACTTCTGCTGCAGGTTGAGGTCGAGCACGCAGTCGTCGCCGGCGCCGCCGCACTCGTTGTCTGCGCCGCAGGTCTCGCAGAAGCTCTTCAGGGGGCGGCAGGCGCGAATCGAGGGGTCGCAGTACTGGGTGTTGTCGCAGCTCGAGTCGGAGGTGCAGCCCGAGATTTCGGCGACGCACAGGCCCGTGTAGTTGTTGCAGTAGCGCACCGGGGCGGCCGGGTCGCTCGACTTGCACGACTCGTCGGAGAGGCAGATGCACTGGCGGCGGACCTTGTCGCACCGCAGCGAGCCGCACTCGGCGTCGACGTTGCAGGCACGGCCGACGAACTCGGTCGGGCCGGCGTCGGGGTCGGGGTCGGGCTTCTTGTTGTTGGGGCACGCGCACAGGGCGGTCGCGGCAGCGATGGCGAGCAGGTGGCGCACGGGTATTGGGCCGACGCTCTTAGCCAATGCGCCGCGGGGTCGCAATCGGGCTTGTCGGACCCGTGGTGCCTGGGTCGGTCGCTCGGTTGAGCGGGAACGGGGGAAGCCGGGCTTGGGGGTTGGGGCTTCGGGCTTCGGGCTTCGACCCACCGGGCCCGAGGGCCGCATCCCGGGCGCGGGCGCGTTTGCGCTCGAGGGCGCTTCGGGTGGGGTTCAGCAATCGGGCGTCGGAGAGATCGCTGCCACGCAGCGGCTGTTGCGGCACAGCGGCACCGCGCAGCCGCACTTGATGCCGTTCACCGGGCAGCTGCCGGTGCAGCTCGCGGCGCTGCAGTCGGGGGCGTCGTCTTTGTGGACGATGGCGGTGCCCATGCCGCAGCACCCGTTGGGGGCGCAGTCGGCGTCGTCGTAGCAGAGCTTGCCGTTGTCGGGCGGCACGTACGTCGAGAAGTCGACCGGGCCGCAGGCCGCCGCCACTGCGGCGAGCGTCACGAGCAGCCGGCGCATCATCGGTTCATGCCGCCGAGGAACTCGGCGTTCGATTTGCTCGACCTGATGTGCTTGAGCACGAACTCCATCGCGTCGATGGGGGTGAACGGGTGAAGCACCTGCCGCAGCGCGGTGGTGCGCACCAGGTCGGCCGGGGTGAGCAGCAGCTCTTCTTTGCGGGTGCCCGACTTGTTGATGTCGAGGCAGGGGAAGATGCGCTTCTCGAACAGCTTGCGGTCGAGCACGATCTCGCTGTTGCCGGTGCCCTTGAACTCTTCGAAGATCACCTCGTCCATTCGGCTGCCGGTGTCGATCAGCGCGGTGCCGATGATGGTGAGCGAGCCGCCCTCTTCGATGTTGCGGGCAGCGCCGAAGAAGCGCTTGGGCCGGTGCAGCGCGTTGGCGTCGACGCCGCCCGAGAGGATCTTGCCGCTCGCCGGCACCACGGTGTTGTAGGCGCGCGCCAGGCGGGTGATCGAGTCGAGCAGGATGCAGACGTGGTGCTTCTGCTCGGCCAGGCGCTTGGCCTTGTCGATGACCATCTCGGCGACCTGCACGTGACGCGTCGCGGGCTCGTCGAACGTCGACGACACGACCTCGCCGCGCACCGAGCGCTGCATGTCGGTCACTTCTTCGGGCCGCTCGTCGACGAGCAGCACGATCAGGTACACCTCGGGGTGGTTGTGGCTGATGGCGTGCGCGATGTTCTGAAGCAGCACCGTCTTACCGGCCTTGGGTGGCGCGACGATGAGGCAGCGCTGGCCCAGGCCGATGGGGCAGAACATGTCGATGATGCGGGTCGTCATCTCGGCCGCATCGTGCTCGAGCCTGAGCTTCTGCGTCGGGTAGAGCGCGGTGAGGTTGTCGAAGAGAATGCGCTCGCGCACGTCAGAGGACGTGGGGTCGACCAGGTTGATCTTCTCGACCTTCTGCAGCGCGAAGAACTTCTCGCCCTCGCGGGGCTGGCGAATCGGGCCGGTGACCGTGTCGCCGGGGCGCAGGTTGAAGCGGCGCACCTGCGAGGGCGAGACGTAGATGTCGTCGGCGCTGGGCTGGTAGTCGGAGTCGGGGCTGCGCAAGAAGCCGTAGCCGTCAGAGAGCAGCTCCATCACGCCTTCGGCGGTGACCTCGTAACGCTTCTCGGCCACGTTCGAGAGAATGGCGAAGAGCAGCTCCTGCTTCTTGAGGCCCTGGCTGTCTTCGACGCCCAGGTTGTGGGCCATCTTCGACAGCTCGGTGATCTTCATGCGCTTGAGATCGGTGAGCTTGAGCTTCTGCAGCGGCTCGCCTTCGCGCACCTCACGCAGCTCGGGCGCCTCGGGGCTGGCCGGAGCGGGCGGCAGCTCGGCGGCGGGCCCCTCGCCGCTGGCGGCGGCCTCTTGCAGATCATCGTCGCGCACCGGGCGCGGCACGGCGGTCAGCACCGGGCGCGGCGCGGAAGCGGGGGTCTCTGCGGCGGCGGTCTCGCCCTCGCCATCGGCGCCAGCGGCTTCAGCGCCATCGCTCTTGCCCCTGCGCGGCTTGCGCTTCTTGGGCTCGGTGTCGTCACTTGCTTTGGTTTTGGGCATCGGGGAGAGCTCGCGGCGCTTGAAGTAGCGCCCCTCGAGCTGCAGGGCACCCTATTGAGTCGGCACTGCGCCGTCAACTTGAACTGTGGCATGAGCGACCGGCATGGATGCCGCCGCTCGCATCAAGAGCCTGCGCGACGAAATCGCGCGCCACAACCACCGCTACTACACCCTCGACGCGCCCGAGATCAGCGACGCCTCGTACGACAAGCTGATGAACGAGCTGTCGGCGCTCGAGCGCGAGAACCCCGCGCTGGTGACGCCCGACTCTCCCACCCAGCGGGTGGGCGGCGCGCCGCTCGAGAAGTTCACCAAGGTCACCCACCGGCAGCAGATGCTCTCGCTGGCCAACGTGTTCGACGACGCCGAGCTGACCGAGTTCGACCAGCGCATCGCCGAGAAGCTGGGCACTGCGGCCATCGACTACGTCTGCGAGCCGAAGATGGACGGGCTGGCCATCGAGCTGGTCTACGAAGAGGGCCGCTTCGTGCAGGGCAGCACCCGCGGCGACGGCACCATCGGCGAAGACGTGACCGCGAACCTGCGCACCCTGCGCAACCTGCCGCTCGAGCTGAAGGGCCCAAAGGCTCCCAGGCTGCTCGAGGTGCGCGGCGAGGTGTTCATTCGCAAGGCCGACTTCGTGAAGATGAACGAGGCGCGCGAGAAGGCGGGCGAGCCGACGTTCGTGAACCCGCGCAACTGCGCCGCCGGCTCGCTGCGCCAGCTCGACCCCAAGCTGACCGCGCAGCGGCCGCTGTCGGTGTACGTCTACGAGGTGGGGGTGATGGAGGGCCTCGAGTTCGCCACCCACGTCGAGAAATTGAAGTGGTTGGAGGCCGCCGGGCTGCCGGTGAACCCGCGCCGCTACCTGGCCAGGGGGGTCGAGGGCATTCGCGAGGCCTACGGCAAGCTGCTCGCCGACCGCCACGGGCTGCCGTACGAGATCGACGGGCTGGTGGTGAAGACCGACAGCGAAGACGCGCGCAAGCGCATGGGGCAGGTGTCGAAGAGCCCGCGCTGGGCGGTGGCGTACAAGTTTCCACCCGAAGAGGTCGAGACGCAGGTCGAGAAGATCGACGTGCAGGTGGGGCGCACCGGCGCGCTGACTCCGGTGGCCTATCTGAAGCCGGTGTTCGTGGGCGGGGTCACGGTGAGCCGCGCCACCCTGCACAACGAAGACGAGGTGGCGCGCAAAGACGTACGCGAGGGCGACTGGGTGTTCTTGCGGCGCGCGGGCGACGTGATTCCCGAGATCGTCAAGGTGATCGACTCGCGCCGCACCGGCGACGAGAAGAAGTTCGTCATGCCTTCGGCGTGCCCGGTGTGCGGGGCGAAGGTTCAACGCGAAGAAGGCGGCGCGATCGCCCGCTGCACGGGTGATTCGTGCCCGGCGCAGCTGGCGGGCGGCATTCGGCACGCCGCGACCCGCACTGCGCTCGACATCGACGGCCTGGGCGACAAGCTGGTCGAGCAGCTCATTCTGCACGGCGCGGTGAAGCGCATCGCCGACCTCTACGCGCTGACCGCCGAGAAGCTGATGACGCTCGAGCGCATGGGCGAGAAGAGCGCGCAGAACCTGGTCGAGGCCATCGCGCGCTCGAAGCAGACCACCCTGCGCCGCTTCATCTACGCGCTGGGCATACCGCAGGTGGGCGAGGCGACCGCCAAGGCGCTGGCCGAGCACTTCATGGCGCCGGCCCCGCTGATGGACGCCAGCCAGGAGCAGCTGCAGGCGGTGAAAGACGTGGGCCCCGAGGTGGCGGGCGAGCTCCACGCGTACTTCGCCGAGCCCAAGAACCGCGAGGGGGTGCAGGCGCTGCTCGAGGCGGGGGTCGACCCGGCTCCGCCCGAGAAGACGGCGGCGGGCCCGTTCAGCGGCAAGACCCTCGTCATCACCGGCACGCTGACGAAGATGTCGCGCGATCAGGCGAAAGAAGAGATCGAGCGCCGGGGCGGCAAGGTGTCGGGCAGCGTGTCGAAGAAGACCGACTTTCTGGTGGCGGGCGAAGACGCGGGCAGCAAGCTCGCCAAGGCGAAGGAGCTCGGAGTCAAGGTGCTCGACGAGCAGCAGTTCCAGGCGCTGCTGTGAGCTGAGTCTTTTGCGCATCGCGGGCCGCTCGCGGGTTTGCCCTCGAGCGCGGTTGCGCATACGAAGTAGGCCGACAGCCGTCATTTCTCACCGAAGGAACCTCGATGAAAGACGCTCACCAGCTGAACGCGGAGTTCTGGGCGATGGTTCGCCAGATGGACGCCGCGCAGCGCCAGGAAAACGCGGCGAAGCACGAGGCCCAGCGCGCGACCGCGCACAACAACTCGGGGTTCGACCTGACCGCCACCGCCGCGAGCAAGAAAGGAAAGGGCTGACCATGACCCGCATCAAGACTTCGAGCGAGCTGAACGCCAAGCTGGTGAAGGCCATCACCAACCCCGAGTTCCGCGCCAAGGTCGACGCGGCGCTGACTCAGGTCGCAGATGCGGCGGCGACGGCCGTGACCACCGGCATCGAGCAGGACATCACCGACCGGAAGATGCCCTACGGCGACGTGCGGCGGCACGAGACGCAGTCGTACCTCCGCTTCTCGAGCAAAGAGGGCGTGACCGACACCACGTACAAGCTCGCGCGCGAGGTCGACATCAGCGCGGCGCTGCGTGGGGGGGAAGTGACCTCTGAGCTGCTATCGGACGACCGCATCGACTTCGCTGCGCTCTCGCGGCAGGCCATCACCAAGAAGCTCGAGTCGCTGGGCTTCGAGGTCGTCGAGCTCAAGCCTCACCGTCACAGCGTGGTGGTGCGCAGCCCCGAGTTCGTGAAGGACGCGAAGAAGCAGATGTCGGTGCTTCAGCGGCTGTTCCTTGACCTCGACGTCGTCAAGAAGTCGCGGCGCGAGCGCGTCATCGGCTGAGCTTCTGACACGGTCGGGCCGCGCCCCGGGCTCTCGAGCCGGGGCGCCGCGCTACCCCTCGCTCACTTCTTCTTGTTGAACTCGACGCGGCGGTTGGCTTCCCACACCGCTTCGCTGGCGCCCTGCATGGCGGGGCGGTTCTCGCCGAAGCCCACGGTCTCGAGCTCGCCGTCTTTGACGCCGAGGTCCATCAGGTAGCGCTTCACCGAGGCGGCGCGGCGGTTCGACAGCTGCAGGTTGTACTCTTCGGTGCCGCGCTCGTCGGCGTGGCCCTCGAGCACGACCCTGCTGTTGGGCGCGGCCTTGATGCAGTCGGCCAGCGTCGACAGCGACGCCTGCGCGGGAGGGCTGAGCTTGGCCTCGTTGAACTCGAAGCGCACCGCCGCCCAGGGGCTGCCGGGCTCGGAGGGCGGCGCGCTGCACGAGGCAGGGGTGCCCTTGCGAATGCAGCGGCCGGACTTGCACTCTTCACCCGAGCCGCAGTCGTCGCTCACGCTGCAGGTGCCGGGCTCTTTGCTGGTGGTGTCTTCGACGCACTTGCCGCTGTGGCACTTCTTGTTCTTGCCGCAGGCGCCGTCGTCTCGGCACTCGGGCTTGGGCACGCACTTGTTGGCGTCGCAGACGAACCCGGCCTTGCACTGGGTGTCGGTGGCGCACTCTTTACACTCGCCCTGAACGCAGACCTCGCCGTGCTCCTTGCAGTCGTCGTCGGTCTTGCACTTCGGGTAGGTCGGCGAGCAGGCAGCGACGACCGCGGTCAAAGCAGCACACAGCAATACGCGTGTAGGGAAGCTCCGGCTCACAAGCCCTCCAAGGTCCGGGAACAGGTGTGGGTACCAGCCATTCCTCAAGGGGGCAAGGTGTTTGCACAACACCCCACATCCCCCACGAAGGCGCGGCAAAATGGACACGGTGTCGAACTACGGAGCTCACATGCCTACGCAGACCGTTCTCATCGTCGATGACGAGAAGAACATTCTCCTCACCCTGAACCAGGCGCTGCAGCTCGAGGGGTACAAGACCGAGCTGGCATCGGGGGGCCAGCTGGCGATCGACCTGCTGGGCGCCCGGCCGGTCGACGCGGTGGTGATGGACGTGAAGATGCCCGACCTCGACGGCATCACCGCGCTCGAGAAGATTCGCGCGCTGCGGCCCGACCTGCCGGTCATCATGATGAGCGGCCACGGCACCATCGACACCGCGGTCAGGGCGACACAGCTGGGGGCGCGCGACTTTCTGGAGAAGCCCATCTCGCGCGACCGGCTGCTGGTGGCGCTGCGCAACGCGCTGGAGCACCAGGCGGTGGTGCAAGAGCTGACCACCCTTCGCCAGGAGGTCGGCCGCTACGAGATGGTGGGCAGCTCGGCGGCGATGGAGAAGATCTACACGCTGATTCGCCGCGCGGCGCCTTCAGAAGGCCGGGTGCTGATCACCGGCGAGAACGGCAGCGGCAAAGAGCTGATCGCCCGCGCCATTCACCAGCACAGCAAGCGCAAGGCGGCGCCGTTCGTGAAGCTCAACTGCGCGGCGGTGCCGCACGAGCTGATCGAGAGCGAGCTGTTCGGGCACGAGAAGGGCGCGTTCACCGGCGCGTTCGCGGCGAAGAAGGGCAAGTTCGAGGTGGCGCACCAGGGCACCCTGTTTCTCGACGAGGTGGGCGACATGCCGCCGCAGATGCAGGCCAAGCTCTTGCGGGTGCTGCAAGAGGGCGAGCTCGAGCGGGTGGGAGGCACCGAGACGCTGAAGGTCGACGTGCGGGTGATCGCCGCCACCAACAAAGACCTGGAGCGCGAGATCGCCGCGGGCCGGTTCCGCGAAGACCTCTACTTCCGCTTGAACGTGGTGCAGATTCACGCGCCACCGCTGCGCGAGCGCAAAGAAGACCTGCCGGCGCTGTTCGACGCGTTTCTCGCCGACGCCTGCCGTGCCAACGGCCGAAAGCCGCTCAAGCTCTCGTACGACGCCCAGGCGCAGATGAGCGCATACGATTACCCGGGCAACGTGCGCGAGCTGAAGAACCTGGTCGAGCGGCTGGCGATTCTGTGCGAGGGGCCCACGGTCTCGGGTGCCGAGGCCGAAGCGATGCTGCCGCGGCGCCGCGGGGTGGCACCCAGCCCGGCGGCGACGGGAGTGACCGAGACCGCGCTGCCCACCGTGCCGGCGATGGCAGCGCCCCCTGCCCCGCCCGCTCTTCGCTTTCGCCCCGACAAGCCGTTTCGCGACCAGGTGGAAGAGGCCGAGCGGGAGATCATTCTCGCCGCACTGCAGTTCACGCGGGACAACGCGACCGAGGCGGCGCGCATGCTCGACCTCGAGCGTGGGCACTTCTACAAGAAGATGAAGTCGCTGGGCTTGAAGCGGGCGGGCGGCGAGACGATGGCGGCGGGGGCTGAGGCCGAGGCGCCGGCGCCGACTCCGGCGTGACGCTCAGTCGTCTTTGGGCGAGGGGTCCAAGAACTCTTTGTAGACGTCGCTCTTGGCGCCGCTCTCGACGAGCCGGTGCTTCTCTTCGCGCAGTGAGCGCTCGAGCAGCTTGAGCGGAGCGGGGTCTTCGACTCCGCCGTAGAGCAGGTTCTCGAGCGCGTCGATCATTGCGTCGACGACCGCGAGCTTGTCGTGGGCCTTGGTGAGCAGGGCCTGCCCCAGCTGCAGCACGGTGGGGTAGTCGTCTTCCTGAAGCGCGCGGTAGAGCGGCTCGAGCTGTGGGTCTCTCTTCCCCCGAGGTGTCGACATGGGCGCAGAGACTACCTGCCCACGCCGGCTCTTGGGTGGGGTTACTTCACGCCCGACCGGCCACCCGGAAATCGACCCGCAGGCCGTCGCCTTTGACGGTGGCTCTCGCGCGCCCGATGTGGTGGCACGAAGGGCAGTAGCTCATCGCCCCGTCACCGACCATTCGCACGTGGAGATCGCCGCCGCAGATCACACAACCCTCGGGCAGCTCGACCTCGGACACTCCGTCGCTGACTTTATGAACGTTGACCACCATGACTACCCGCTAACGCATGGTTCAGGCCACCCAGTCCCCGCCTCGTTCCAGCCGGTTGAAGGGGTGGAGCGCGCACACACGCGACGCACCCGCCATGTGGGCGGGACATATTTTCATCGTGTGAATTTCCGCCGCTGTGGCGCGTACGCACGCGCCACCAGACGGTGACGTGAGGGCTACTTGGTGCGCACCGGGGCGTTCTGCGCGGCGAGCAGCGGAGCGAGCAGCCCGCCCGCCTGACCGGCGGGCAGCAGCGTCACGCGGGCCTCGGAGTTGAGCAGGCGCTGGTACTCGAGCAGCGAGTACATGGCCTCCATCACCTCGGAGTCGGCGGAGATCTTCTGCAGGGCCTGACCGACGATCAGCGGGCGCTGGGCGGCGGCGCGGGCGAACTCGATCGCCGCCTGACGCTCGGCGGTGCTCTTGATGATGTTCACCTGGTTGGTGCCGTCTTGCTTGATCGCCGAGGTGACCTGCCGCAGCCGGTTCACGACCTTTTCTTCGATCTGGTGAATCATCTGCGCGTCGCGGAAGTGCACCTTGCGGATGTAGACGCTGCCCAGCTGGTAGCCCCACTCGTGCGACTTGGGGGTGACCTCGCCGCGCACCGCCTGGCTCATCGCGTGGCGGGTCTCGAGCTGGTCGGCGAGCCGCATGTTCGACAGGCAGCGCACCGCCGCGTTGCTGACGTTGGCGCGCATGCTGCCCTTGGGGTCGGCGTTCTTGAACAAGAACGAGATCGGGTCGGAGACGTACATCTCGTACCAGATGCCGATGCCCATCGGAGCGCCCTCCTCCGAGTTGACGGGCTGCGAGCGCAGGTACTCTTGGTCGAGGCGCAGGTCGATCTCGTGGCACTTGCCGAACCAGTTGATGATCGCCGCGCTGGGCCCGAACTTGAGCCAGAGCAGGTGCAGCCCGGGCTCGGTGATGACGCCCTTCACCTTGCCGAAGAGCATGTAGACCTTGGCCCGGCGCTCATCGACGGTGGTGTAGATGCCGAAGAAACGCGCCACCCCGAGCACGACGGGGACGCCGACCAGGGCGCCGACGAAGGTGGCCAACGCGGTAATGAGGAAGCTCACTTTTCCACCTCGAGCATGGCGGTGCTGGCCTTGCCGTAGAGGGCGAGGCGAACGTTGCGCAGGTAGGCCTTCAAGACTCCACCGCCCATCTTCTTGAGCGAGGCGAGCTGATCGGAGAGCTGCAGCAGGGGCTCGACCTCGCCCTGGGCGTTCAAGGTCTCGATCTCGACCGCGCGCTTCGACTGCACCAGCTTCTGGTCGGCCGAGGCCTGGGCGAGCGAGATGTCGGCGGCCACCTGGTTGTGGGCGGTGTTGATGGCGGCGAGCGCGCTCTCGACCTCGGGGGGCGGGTCGATGCCGGTGATCAGCGAAGCGTCGAGCACGATGCCGTAGCGGGCGGCCGACGAGAGACAGTCTTTGTCCATCGCCTCGTTGAGCTGCCGCAGGTTCTTGCGCAGCTCGTTGATCGACACGCCGGCGAAGGCGTGGGCGCTCTCGTCACCGGCGACGCGATCGATCTGGGGCGGCGTGAAGCTGGCGATGCGCTGGCGCAGCACCGAGATGAAGTACCCCATGATGTGCACGATGGGCCGCTTCACCCCGAAGAGGTAGGCGTAGAGGTTCTGCTCGCTGACGCGGAAGCGCAGCTGCCCGACCAGGCCGGTGTTGAGCTGATCTTTGGTGACCGCGTCGAGCATGGTGCCGCCGCGGTTGGCGTTGCGGTCTTCGGGGTCGAACGCCATGTTGGCAGTCTCGACGGCCACCGAGACCTTCTTGTACTTCTGCCAGGGCCACTTGAAATAGAAGCCCGGCCCGAGCACGCGCACCTGAGGGTACTTGTAACGCTCGCGCTCGTCGTCGCGCAGGTGCTCGGCCATCGGGTTGTCGAGGGTGGTGCCGTGCAGCCGCTGCGCGCGGCCGAAGTCGGTGATCACCGCGCGCTCGTTCTGGTTCACGGTGAAGAAACCGCCCAGCACGTAGCGCAGCGTGAACCACAGGCCGCCGCCCACGATGAACCCGGCGACCGAAAAACTGATGGCGTGCTCGTCCAAGTAAGCCTCCCGTTCGAGTTGAGAGTGGTGACAACACCGCGGCGCGTCAAGGACAACGGAGGTTTTTGAGGTTTCGGGCTTCGGGCTCGAAATGACCGTTCACGTGTCCGGGCGCGGGCGCGGGCGCGGGCATGTCGCTTTGGCGATGCGTTTCGCTCGACTTGCCGGGGTCGGCTTCAGAGGGCGAGCTCGACCCAGACGGGCGCGTGATCGCTCGGCTGCTTACCTTTGCGCGCTTCGCGGTCGATCTCTGCCGCGGTGCATTTCTTCGCGACGTTCGACGAGAGCAGGAAGTGGTCGATGCGCAGGCCGGTGTTCTTGGGGAACGCGAGCAGGCGGTAGTCCCACCACGAGAACTTGCCGCCCTCGGTGTGGTGCAGGCGATAGGCATCGGTGAGGCCGGCCTCGGCCATCAGGGCCTTCAGCGCGGTACGCTCGGGCTGGGTGAAGAGCGTCTTGTCGGCGAAGTAGCGCGGGTCCCACACGTCGATCTCTTCGGGCGCGACGTTGAAGTCGCCACAGAGCAAGAGGTCGTGGCCGGCGTGCTTTGCCTGCAGCAGCTTGGTGAGCCGGGCGTACCACTCGAGCTTGTAGACGTAGGCGGGCGAGCCGACGGCCTGGCCGTTGGGCGCGTAGAGGCCGCAAATGCGCACGCCCTTCACCGTGCACCAGATGACGCGGGCGTGATCATCGTCGACGCCGTCGTTCATTCCGCGAGCGACGTCTCGAACCGGCTCTCTCGAGAGAATCGCCACGCCGTTGTACGTCTTCTGACCGAACGTCTCGGCGTGGTAGCCGGCGGCCTTCACCTCGTCGCGGGGGAACTGTTCGTCGGTGCACTTCAGCTCTTGCAGGAAGAGCACGTCGGGCTGGCTCGCCCGGAGCCAGGTGCACAGCCGCTCGACGCGCGCGCGCACCGAGTTGATGTTCCAGGTCGCGATCTTCACCCGCAGCGCCGTAGCATGACGCGATGCGCTCGCTCATCTTGTTTGGTCTTCTGGTTGCATGCTCCGGTGGCTCGGGCGGTGGAACCGGTGGCGGCAGCGGCGGCAGCGGTGGCAGCGGCGGCAGCGGTGGCAGCGGCGGCAGCGGCGGCAGCGGCGGCAGCGGTGCCAGCGGTGGCGCGGGCGGGGCCGCGGGCGGCAGCATGCTCGCGGGCTGCGCGAGCGGAGAGACGCCGAGCGGCGCGGTGCTGGCGACGACGGCGACGCTGGTGCGCGGCTGGCACCTGTGGGGCACGCGAACGAACGGGGTCGATACCGAAGAGACGGCGGAGTGCGAGAAGGCGAAGTCGTTCGCGATTCTGCCGCTGACTTTGGTGTCGAGAGGTTGGGTGACGCCGACCGACGGCGGCGCGAGCGCGGGCGCCGATGCCGGCTTCGACATGGAGCAGGTGAAGCAGACCGCGTGCGGCACCGCGCACGGCGTGCCGCTGCCGATCTCGGGGCTGGGCGTCACGCTCTCGAACTTCATCAACCACGGCTGCGTGGTGCCGTGCGACGAGATGGACCTTCGAATTCTGTGGGACCACCCGAACAACGTCGGCTACCCGTACCAGTACTTCCCCGGCGGAGCCCGACAGCTGCTGGGCGCGCGCTACCACGTGGAGCCCGACGGCAAGCTGTTCCAGCAGGCGGTCGGGAGTTCGGGCGTGCTGTGGGCGCAGGGGGCGGGCGCCCTCACCTGCTACGCGCCGTGAGCGCTCAGCCTCCGGCAGACGAGTAGCGGCGCAGAGAGAGCAGCCACACGGTGCGCGAGGCGGTGGCGAAGCCGGCGCTGGCGAGGAGCGCGTAGAGCAGCGTGACGGGCTCGAGGCGGCCGAGCAGCGCCTCGGCGGGGTACGTGGTCATCAGCGCGAGGGGTATGACGAAGGTGAACACCAGCTTGAGCAGCCCGCGGAAGACCGACGACGGCCAGCGCGCGGCGTCGAAGATCGAGCTGAACATGTAGGTGAGGTTGTCGACCTTCACCACGTAGAACGCGGTGCTGACGATGAGAATCCACATCGAGTAGAGCACCATGGTGGCGACGCAGAGCAGCAGCAGCGCCTGGGCGACGCCGAGCAGCGAAGGCCAGCGCCCCAGGCGGTGAAAGGCGACGGCGAACACCGCGACGCCGGTGCCCACGCTGACGATGCGCCAGAGCTGGAAGCGCGAGGTCGAGACCAGGAACTGCGCGTCGGCCGGCTTGAGCAGCACGAAGTCGAGGGTGCCCTTGCGAATGTGGTCGACCACCGCAGCCAGGCCGGGGTTGATGGCGCCGTCGAGAATGGCCTGGAGCAGAATGAACCAGCCGGTCACCACCAGCGCCTCGTTCATCGACCAGCCGGGTATCGCCTGGCTCGAGCGCCCGGCGTACACGATGAGCAGCGGGGCGATGGCGGTGGCGGCCCACACCAGCGAGATGCAGCCATCGATGAGGAAGTCCCACCGGTACTGGGCGGCGAGCAGCGCCGAGGTGCGCAGCTGAAGCGTGAGCAGCGTGAGGTAGCGGCCCATGTCTTTAGCCGCCGTACGCCTGGAAGCGCTTCACGCCGGTGCGCCAGAGCGCGAACGAGAGCACGATGAGCCCCGCCGCCCACGCCCACTGAATGGCGACCAGCCGCGCGGCCTCTGCGAAGGCGTAGCGGCCGGTCATCACCTCGACGGGCAGGCCGATCTGGTAGCGAAAGGGCAGCAGCTCGGCGACCACGCGCAGCGCGGGTGGGAAGAGGTCCAAGGGGATGAGGTAGCCCGAGAAGACCATCAGGCAGGCGAGCCAGACCTCCATCACCTTGAGGCTCGACTCCATGAAGAAGCAGAGCGTGCCGACCGCGATGTTGGAGAAGAACGCGACCAGCCACGCGCCGACCATGCACGGCACCCACAGGGCCCAGATGCGCGGGTCATGCGGCAGCTCGGCGGCGGCGGTGAGCACCAGCGCGACGGCGACCGGGGTGGCGACCGCGAAGCGCAGGGGCAGCGCGGCGAGGTGGCCCATGGCGTACGAGATGACCGGGTGAATGGGCCGCAGCAGGCGCATCGCCAGGGTGCCCTGCCGCACCTCGAAGTTCATCTCCCAGCTCGCCCAGCTGGCGACGATCTGCCGCACCATGAAGGTGCAGAGAAAGTAGGCGCTGAAGGCGGCCGAGCCGTACGCGCGGCCGCTCTGCCCCACCACCGGCGAGACCTGCGCCACCGCCGACCACATCACCCACATCACGAAGGGCATGGTGGTGCTGAGCACCCAGACCAGCATTTCGGCGCGGTAGGCGATGGCCTCGGCGATGCCGATCTTCAGCAGCGTGGGCAGCGCGCGCAGGGTGCGCGTCATTTCAGGCCGCCCTGCCCTTGCCGGCGGCGTCGGCGCGGCTGCGCGAGAACAGCTCGCTCATCACCTCTTCGAGGGGCGGGTTCTCGACGGTGAGATCTTTGACCGGCAGCGAGGCGAGGGCCTTGCCGACCACGGTGTTCACCTGGTCCATCGGGACCTGGAGCACCGCCTCGGCGGCGTCGTGGCGAACGACCTTGCCGAGCGCCTCGAGCTGGGCGAGCGGCACCGCGGCCGAGAGGCGAAAGGCGACGCGCTTTTCGGGGCGCACCCGCTGCACCAGCTCGGCGAGGCCGCCGTCGTACGAGAGGCGGCCCTTGTCGATGACGATGACGCGGGGGCAGAGCGCGGCGACGTCGTCCATGTAGTGGCTGGTGAGAATGAGGGTGGCGCCGAACTGCTCGTTGTAGGTGCGAATGAACTCGCGCATCACCACCTGCATCGAGACGTCGAGGCCGATGGTGGGCTCGTCGAGGAAGAGCACCTTGGGGCCGTGCACCAGGGCGGCGGCGAGCTCGCACTTCATACGCTCGCCGAGCGAGAGCTGCCGGGTGGGCTTCTGAATGACGTCGCCGATGGCGAGCAGCTCGACCAGGTTGCCGAGGCGCTTCTTCATCTCGTCGCGGGGCACGTCGTAGATGGCGCGGTTGAGCTCGAAGGTGTCGGCGGGCGGCAGGTCCCACAAGAGCTGCTGCTTCTGGCCCATCACCAGCATGATCTTCGAGAGGAAGGCGACCTCGCGCTTCTGGGGAAGGTGCCCGTCGACGCGCACCTCGCCTTCGCTCGGGTAGAGCAGGCCCGAGAGCACCTTCAAGGTGGTGGTCTTGCCGGCGCCGTTGGGCCCCAGGAAACCGACCCGCTCGCCCGGCTTGATCTCGAAATCGATGCCGTCGACAGCCGGCACCGTGGTGTATTCCCGCTTGAAGAGCGACTTCACGGCTGCTCGCAGCCCTGGCGCGCGCTTGTGCACCCGGTAATGTTTCTTCAGGCCGCGAACCGAAATCACGATGTCAGCCGACTACCACAAGGATCTCGATCGATGGATCCCCCGCTTGGAGCGGGCGGCGGGAGGCCGGCTCGATCTCAAGGCGGTGGCGCAGGCGGTGCGCACCCTGTCGATGGGGCTCACCCGCGAGCGTGAGCTCGCCGGGGCGCGCTACATGGACGACCCCAAGCTGCTCGCCGCGTACCTGCTCTTCTACTGGCCGGTGTCGTACGCGCAGGCGCGCGAGGTGCTGGGAGAGGTCGGCGCGCGGCCGCGCTCGGTGCTCGACCTGGGGTCGGGGCCGGGGCCGATGGCGTTCGCGGCGCTCGATGCGGGGGCGGCCGACGTGACCGCGGCCGACCGCAGCACCCGCGCGTTGGACCTGGCGAAGAAGCTGGCCACCGACGCGGAAGAAGGCATCGCCACGCGCGAGTGGACCCCCGAGAAGCCGCTGCCCGATGGGCAGTTCGATCTGATCTCGATGGGGCACCTGCTCAACGAGCTGCCCGAGGCGCGGCGGGTGACGCTGGTCGAGGCGGCGCTGGCGAAGCTGCGCCCCAAGGGCAGCGTGGTGATCATCGAGCCGGCGCTGAGAGACACGTCGCGGGGGTTGCTCAAGCTGCGCGACGCGTTGGTGGCGAAGGGGTATGCGGTGCGGGCGCCCTGCCTGTTCCGCGGCAACTGCCCGGCGCTGGTGCGCGAGGGCGACTGGTGCCACGCCGAGCGCAGCTGGCGCATGCCGCAGCTGGTCGAGAACCTGGCGCGGCTGGCGCAGCTGCACAAAGAGGCGCTGAAGATGAGCTACCTGGTGCTCGCGCCGAAGGGCGAGGCGTGGCGCGACGCGCCGCCCGGGCGGGTGTTTCGCATCGTGTCGGAGCAGCTCGAGGGCAAGGGGCGGCAGCGCTTCATGGGCTGCGGGCCCGAGGGGCGCGTCGGCGTGGCGCTGCAGCACAAGCACGTGTCGCCCACGAACGAGGCGTTCATGCACCTGAATCGCGGCGACGTCATCGAGGTGACGGGCACCGAGCCGAAGGGCGATGGGGTCGCGCTCGGCGAGGGCAGCGCGGTGAAGGTGATCGCGCCGGCCGGCAAGCCGGTGCCTTGAGGTTCACTCGTCGGCGATGTGGCGGGCTTCGTCGACGTACTGGCCGCCCGGGTACTGCATCAGGTAGCGGCGGTACTCTTCTTTCGCGTCGCGCACCCGCATCTGGGCGTCGAAGCAGCGCGCCCGAATGATGCGCGCCTTCTCGGCGCGCGGCCCGCGGCTGGCGTCGGACGCGAGCTGGTCGAGCTGCTTGAGGAACCGGTCACAGGTACCGTGGCTGAGGCTGCGGTCGGCGCGCTGGAGCACCTCGTCGGGGCTCTCTTCGGGCGACTCGTCGTTCAGCTTCGAGGCGTTGGCCGAGGCGGGCTTCGCGGCGGGCAGCGGGGCCCAGTCACCGGGTGTGGTGGGGCTCGGCGCGGGCGGGTGGCCCACCGACTCGACCGGCGAGGCGAGCAGCGGCACTTCGAGGCCAGTCATGTCGGGCTTGCTCGGAGCGGGCGCGGGGTCGGCCGGCCTGCTGGGCGGCGGCGCGAGCTCGAGGGCCGCGTCGGCCACCAGAGACTTGAGGTCGCTCGCCGAGGTGGGAGTGGCCGGCGCGGCGGCGCGGGTGCCGCCGCCGTGCGCGGGAACCACCGGGGTGGGCGGCTTGACCGCATCAGCCGTCGACTCGCCGAGCGCGCTCAGCTCTCGCTTCTCGGCCGCGGTGAGGGAGCCGCGCTGCGAGCGCCACCGCGAATCGAACCTCACGCGCTGGCCGGCGCTGACGAACTGGGGCAGGCCCACCGGGGGCTCGACCGAGACCTTGCCCTCGGCGACCGCCACCTCGACGCCGTCGCGGCTCGAGGTGACCGCGAAGCGGGTGCCCACCACCGTCACCATCATGCCCTCGGTGTGCACCACGAAGCCCTTGCGCTGCGCGTGCGAGGCGGCGACCGCGAGGTGGCCGCGCTCGAGCTGCAGGGCGACGTCGTCGGAGTCGGCGCGGGTGAGCGAGAGCTGGGCCCCGCCGCCGAGCTTGAGGCGCGAGCCTTCGGGAAGCCGCAGCGTCGCTTCACCCTTCGCTTCGGTGCGCAGCACGTCTCCGCTGGCCAGGGCGGCGCCGTTGCCGAGCACGCGCGTCTGGGCGCCGATGACGGTGAGACCTGCGGCGCGCTCGACGGCGAGCGGCAGCGGCCGGGGAGCGGGCGCCTCGACCTCGGCGAGCTCGGGCAGCGGCGCCGGGGGGGCCTTGCTCCAGAAGCCGTAGGCGACCAGCAGCAGCCCTGCGGTCACCAGGGCTCCGCTCAAGCCGAGCACCCAGGGCCGGCTGAACGCGGCGTGGGCCATCTTCTTCTCGACGACCCTGGCGATGGCGGCGTCGGCCTTGGCGTAGGTGAACCTGAAGTCGGCGCCCTTCACCGCCGCGAGCGCGCCGCGGGCGGTGCGCACGTCGGTGAGCTTCTCCTGGCACTCGGGGCACTCGGTGAGGTGGTGCTGCACGAGCCGGGCGTCTTCCGACGGCAGCTCGCGGGCCGCGTACTCCCACAGCAGTGATTCGTCGTGGCGCATCATGACTGGGCTCCGGTCAGTCCCCGCATGGCGGCGGTAAATTCCATGCGGGCGTGGTGCAGGCGTGAGCGCACGGTGTTGTAGGGGGTGTCGGTGGCCTCGGCGATCTCCTCGGGGCCCATGTCACAGAGCTCGTGGTAGACGAACACGATGCGCTTCTTGGCCGACATGGTGGCGAGCGCGCGCTGCACGAGCCGGGCAGCCTCGGCGGCCTGAGCCACCGCCTCGGGGTCTCGGCCCTCCGAGGCGCAGTCGGGCACGTCGCCGAGATCTTCGCGCCGCCGTCTCCACCAGCGCAGGTGCATGAGCGCGACGTTGGCGGTGACGCCGTACAAGAAGGTGCGGAAGCGCGACTGCCCCTTGTAGCGGGGCACGGCCTTCAGCAGCCGCAGGTAGGTCTCCTGGATGAGGTCTTCCAGATCCGAGCGGCGGCCGACCAGGTGGCAGAGGGTGCGGGCGACCTCGTCGCGGGTGAGGCGGTACAGCTCCTCGAACGCGGTGAGGTCGTCTTGCTGCACGCGCTCGACGAGGCGCATCAGCTTCAGCTCGGCCGCGGTAGGCGGCGCCGGAGTGGGAATGACGCGTTGAAGGGAAAGGGCTCCTGCGGACACGGGGCTCTCCTGGTCGGTCGCAGACGGTGCGGCCGGTGTGTCAATTCAGTTGCCGCACCCCCCAGAACCGATCATTTGCGCGGGCGTTCGCGAAATCGGTGATCGCTTTTTTTTGAGGTGGCAACGAACCCTCCCGATTGCGGCCATTTCCGCATCAGAACGAGAGCACACACACATGACTTCCCGAGCCCGAGCCCTGCTGGTCCTCCCCGTCCTGGCCATGTCCGGCTGCTTCGTCGAAAACTGGGAGGCCGACGGCCCCTGGGGCGAGTGCACCGAAGGATGTCCAGGCTCGACCTGTACCCAGACGTCTGACTGTCACAAGTCTTGCGGCTGCCACGGCGGCACCTGCTCGCCCCTGCCCACCTGCTCGACGTCGGCCGACTGCACCAACGGCAAGGCGTGCGTGAGCGGCGTGTGCAGCGAGGGCTGCTCGGCGAACGCCGACTGCCACACCGGCGAGTACTGCCGGTCGGGCAGCTGCCAGACCATCGGCAACAGCAAGCCCTGCTCGAGCAGCAACCAGTGCGGCATGGACACCTGCATCAACGGCTACTGCAACCGCGCCTGCACCCGCGATCAAGACTGCAGCACGGGCGACAGCTGCCAGAGCGGCTTCTGCGCTCCGGCGTCGAGCGGCACGGGCGGCGGCAACGGCTCTGACGCCGGCACCGGCGGCAGCACCGGCACGGGCGGCGGCAGCGGCACCGGCGGCGCGGGCGGCCACAGCGGCGGCACCGGCACCGGCGGCAGCGGCGGCACGGGCGGCGGCGTTCCTTCGAGCTGCACGTTCAACGCCGAGTGCGGCATGGGCGCCTGGTGCATCAACAACAAGTGCGTGATCGGCTGCACCGCCGACATCGACTGCGGTTCGACCGACACCTGCCAGGGCGGCCTCTGCAAGGCCCGCCCTGCCGGCACCTGCACGCAGTCGGCGCACTGCTCGGCGGGTTCCGATTGCGTCGATGGCCAGTGCCGTACGCAGTGCGCTGAAGCCGGCGTCACCTGCCCGACCGGTACCAGCTGCCGCATCGGTTATTGCTTGCCGGCGAGCGCTACGGTTTGCTCGACCAACTGCGATTGCCCCACCGGGCAGCGTTGCTTGAGCGGCACCTGCGCGCCTTGAGTTGAAAACGAATGGTGCTCTCGAGTGCGCCCTTGCCGACCGTGACGGCTTGGGCGCACCGAAGCGGGTGGGAGGCCATTCATTGTGCCTTCCACCCGCTTCTTTTTTTGCACGGGCGTGGCCTTGCTCGCCTGCTCGGATCGGGAACGCGCTCGGGCTTCGACCGACCGTTACCGGGCTCCGGGCGCGGGCGCGGGCGCGGGCGCGGGCATGTGACGCTTCAGGCGGTGCGGGGGCCGCTGGAGAGCACGTGGAGCATGCTCGCCACGCGCAGCAGCAGGTGGCGCGCTTTCGCGTATTCGGCGGCCGAGATGACTTCGCGCAGGTGGAGCAGCTCGAGCTGCGCTGCGGCTTCGGTGGTGCTGCCTTTGGCGATTTCGTAGCTGCGGCGCTTGTCCGCTCTGGCGGTCTTGCCCGCCCCTTCGGCGATGTTCGACAAAATGCTGGTGATGGCCCGATCGAACTGGTCGCGGAGCGAGGTGGGCATCTTTCGGCCCGCCAACCACGGCGTCACCAGCACCGCGCACTCGCGAGCAACCTGAAAGACCTGCAGCCGCTCGTGGTCGAACTGCCCGGCCTCGTTTCCTGTTTTGTGAGAGCTCATGGTCCGCACAGGGGTGCGCAAACCGTGCCCTCTCAACCGCGCGAATCGCCACCTCGTGAAACGCGCCCGCGCCCGCGCCCGCGCCCGGGGCCCGGAGCCCGGGAACGGTTGGTCGAAGCCCGAGCGCGTTCCCGATCTTCTGAAAACTACTGCGCCGGCCGAGCAGCCGTGGCGGCGAGCACCTTCCACTGCTCCCAAGCGAGCTGAGGGTCCAAATCAGCAAACCCCCGCTCGCGCTCGAGCCGCTGCGCATCTCGATGCTCGATCTCGACGAACTCGGCCTCATCGACCGCATCGGTGACCTGCTCTTCGGTGAGCGCAGAGCCCTGCTTCATCGCCAACGCCGAGAGCACCACGAAGAGCGGCGGCGTGAAGAGCTGCGCCTGCGCGAGCCGCGTGGCCGCCTTCGCCCCGGGCAGGCTCAGCCGCCAGACGCCGTAAGGGTTGCTGCACCAGTGACCGGGCGGGTAGCCGTCGTCGGGCCAGCGCTGCAAGAGCCTCCGCGGCGTCTCGGGGTCGGGCGCGAACGTATCGCCCGACACGAGCAGCGGAGCTTGATCGATCTGGTACATGTTCAGGCTGCCGAGCAGGCGCTGCGCCACCAGCGGCTTGTCTCCCGGCCCGACCTCGACCCGCGCGTCGGGCAGCGAGAACGCGTGCATGCCGCACGACTTCACCCACTTGTCGTCGCCCAGAATCGCCACCGCGCAGCGGTGCAGCGCGCGAATGTCGTTGCTGCCCACCATGTCGAGCCACTCGTCGATGGGCCAGCCCATCTTCGACTGCTCGATGCGCACCGCCAGCGCCCCGCTCGCCTTGAGCTGCTTCACCACCGCGTGCACCTTCGCGCGGCCCTTGTCGAGATCGTCGGTGAGCTTCACCAGCAGCGCTCCCGGCGCGGCGTCGATCTTCTTCAGCCCCTCGGGGTCGACCGTGCCGAACGAGAACGAGCGCGCGAACGCCCCGTCGCCCGGGTTGGTGAGCCACTCGCCGCCCACGCCCGAGCGCTGCAGCTCTGCCGCGCCCGGCACGAACAGGGTGAGCCGAATCACCGGTGGCTGCGCCGCGGCCATACGTTCAGCGCGCAGTGACCGCGGTGGCCAGCTCTTCGTACAGGTAGATCGCGCTCTTGATCGCCTTCTCGAAGTCGCCGAGGTGCAGGCTCTCGTTTTCCGAGTGCGCGTTGGTGTACGGGTCTTCCACCCCGATCAGCAGCGCGGGCACGCCGCCGAGCTCTTTGGCGAAAGGCTCGACGAACGGAATCGAGCCACCGCAGCCCATCGCCACCGCGTCGGCGCCATAGCCCTTCTTCAGCGCCTTGAACGCGGCCTGAAACGCGGGGCCCGACGGGTCGGTGTACCACCACTTGGCGGCCTGCTCTTCCTTCACCGTGACCTCGAGGCCCCAGGGCGCCGCCTTCTTCAGCGCGTCGGCGAGCTGCTTGCGCACCGCGATGGGGTCGAGGTCGGGCACCAGGCGAATGCCGACGCGCGCCCACGCCGACTCACAGATGATGTTGCGCGCGTCTTTGCGGGTGCTGGCCTGAAACGCGTTCACCGCGATCGACGGCTGACGCCAGTTCTGCTCCCAGGGCGGGCGGCCGCCGAGCAGCTGCACGCCGGGCAGCAGGCCGGCCTGGCGGCGGAAGGTGTCGTCGTCGGTGGGCAGCGAAGAGATGCTCTTCTTCTCTTCGGGGTGAGCGGGCGCACCTTCTCGGCGATGCCGGGCAGGTTCACCGAGCCGTCGGGGTTCGAGAGCGAGGCCAGCATGCGGCACAGGCCCATCACCGGGTCGGGAACCGGGCCGCCCCACATGCCCGAGTGCACCGACTGCTTGAGCGCCTTCACCTCGACGTCGCAGGTCACCAGGCCGCGCAGCGCGGTGGTGATCGACGGCAGGCCGGTCTCGAAGTTGCCGGTGTCGGTGAGCACGATGGCGTCGGCCTTCACCAGCGCCTTGTGCTTCTTCAAGAACGCCTCGAGGTGCTCCGAGCCGATCTCTTCTTCGCCCTCGATGATCACCTTCACGTTGAGGGGCAGCGCGCCCGAGCCCTTGAGCCACGCGTCGACCGCGCTGGTGTGCACCACCACGCCTGCCTTGTCGTCGGCGGCGCCGCGACCGTAGAGGCGGCCGTCGCGCTCGGTGGGCTCGAAGGGGGGGCTCTTCCACGCGGTCTCGTCGCCGGCCGGCTGCACGTCGTGGTGCGCGTAGAGCAGCAGGGTGGGCTTGCCGGGGGCCTTCAAGATCTCGCCGTACGCGTACGGGTGCGCGCCCTCGACCTCGAGCAGCTGCACGTTCTCGAAGCCGCGCTTCTTCAAGAGCGCTGCGGTGGCCTCGGCGCTCGCGCGCATGTGCTTCGGGTCGAAGCCGTCGAACGACACGGACGGAATGCGGACCAACGACTTCAGATCTTCGAGGTACTCGGTCTTCTTGGCGGCGTAGTGCGAGAGCGCTTTGTCAGAGGACATGGCGCGCTCCTCTAGCAGATTCCCACGCAGAGGCGGCAGCGAAGCCCGCCGTTGCTGACCTCGAATTCCCGGGTGGGTTTGAGCGCGGCGAGGCGCCCCTGGAGCAGAAAAGCGAAGCGCCAACCGGCGAAGCGCGTGGCGAAGTTCTCGAGCACCGCGTCGAGGTCGCCCTTCTCGACCCGCTTGCCATACGGGAGGTTGGAAATGATCAAGCCGGCCGCGCCTTTGGGCTCGATCTTCGCGGCGTCGGCGCGCTCGAGCTTCAGGTGCTCGAGCACTCCGGCGCGGCGGGCGTTGCGGCGGGTGACCCCCAGCGCTCCGGCGTTGAGGTCGGTGCCGGTGAGGCTCGCGGCGGGCTTGCGCTGCGGGCCCGCCTTCAGGTCGCCGGGCGCGATGTTCAAAGCCATCAGCGCCGCCTCGATGAGCAGCGTGCCCGAGCCGCACATCGGGTCCCACAGCGGCTCGGCGCCGGTGTAGCCGGCCAGGCGCAGCACGCCGGCGGCCAGGGTCTCGCGCATCGGGGCGCGGCCGATCTCTTCGCGATAGCCGCGCTGGTAGAGCAGCCCGGTCAGATCGCGGCCGTTCTCTTTCACCTGGCTGGCGATGCGCGACAGCCTGGCGATGCGTTGCGGGTCGCCCTTCGTCTCGAAGCCGCCGATCACCTCGCGACCCTGGAACCCCAGCTCGCGCAGCTCTTGGGCCAGCGCGGGCTCGAGGCCGGGAGTGCAGGTGACGAAGAGCAGGCCGCCCTTTGTACCTCAGAGCGTCTGCAGAAACGCCGCCAGCTGCTGCGACACGCGGGCGTAGTCGAGGTGCCGCGCCAACACCGGGGCCGCGGCCTCGGCCAGCGCCCTGGCCTGCGCCCGTTCGCCCTGCTTCGCCATGACCCGCGCCAGCGCGAACCGGGCGCAGGCGAGATCGGGCGGCTGCGCGCCCTCGTCGGTGAGCTGGCGCACCGCCTCGTCGAGCGTGCGCCGGGCGAGCGCCACCGCGCCGGTCTGGAGCTGCGCGTTGCCCAGGCTGGTGAGCGCCACCGCGCGCAGGGGGCCACACGCCGCCACCGAGCACACCGCGACCGCCCGCCGGGCCTGGGCCAGCGCCTCGGCGGGGCGCGACAGGTCGAGCAGCGCCTCGGCCGTGCCGCTCAAGATGCCCACCAGGTACCGGTCTCGCCCGCCGGCCTGCAGGGCGATGTCTTCGGCGCGACGGTAGGCGGCGAGCGCCTCGTGTGGCCGCCCTTCGGCGCGCAGCGCCTCGGCGATGTTGAGCCACGCGGCCTTCGCCGCCGAGTGGCCGGGGCTCTGGTCGAGGGCCACCACCCGCTCGAGCTCGGTGCGCGCCTCGGCGAAGCGGCCGTTGGCCATCAGCGCGGTGCCCAGCGCGGTGAGCACGTAGCTCGAGCGAAAGTTGCCGGGCTGCGCGGTGGCCTCGGCGATCGCGACCGCGCGCCGGGCCAGGGCCAGCCCCTCTTCGTTGCGGCCCAGCTCGAGCAGCACCGTGCTCAAGGGGGCGATCGCCGAGAGCATCGCCGGGTGGCGGGGGCCGAGCAGGCGCTCGGTGCGCTCGAGCGCCTCTTCGAGGTGGGGCACCGCCTGGGCCGGGTGGTCGGCGTGCAGCAGCGCGGTGCCGAGCGCCGAGATGGCGGTGATGAGCTGCAGATCGTCGGCCGGGAGCGTGCGGCGCCCGAATGCGACCGCGTCTTCCAACGACTTCGCGGCGCGCTCGGGGTCGGTGGAGATGAGCCCGTGCCCTCGCGCCACGCGAATCTTCAGCTCCAGGCGCGCATCACCGCCCATGCGCGCCACCAGCGCCTCGGCGTGCTGAAGGTGCTCGCTGGCCAGCGGCTCAGAGGTCACCTGGTGCGTGCTGAGGTGCACCAGCGCGCCGAGGCGTTCGTCGCCGGTGCGCTCGGCGGCCAGCAACGCACGCTGAAGCACCGGCACCGCTTCGGCGCGCGAGCTCGAGGCCACCAGCGCGTCTCCCCACAGCCACTCGAGCTCGCTGAGCAGGTAGTCGTCTCGCGCCGCCTGCACCGCGTGATCGAGCGGTTCGGCACGCTCGCGCACCTGCAGGTACTGACCGGTGGCGTGCAGCGCGCGCAGCGCGTCGAGCTGGGTGCGCAGCGCCACGGCCGCGGCCTCGCGCTCGGCATCTTGAGGCCGCCACCGGGCCAGATGGGGGCCGTCTTGGCACGCGCCCCACCCGCGCAGGCTCTGGGCGGCGCTCACCGCCTGCTCGGCGCGCCGGGTGTCGTCGAGCTCAGTCATCAGGCGGTCGACCGCGCGGAGCTGCCCCTCGAGGCACCGCATGCGCAGGTCGAGCACCGCGGGAGACTGGGTCTTCTGCACGTGGGTGGCCTCGCAAGCCGAGACGAAGGCGCTCTTCCACCGCGAGCCCCAGGCCTGCACCTCGGCTCGCGCCGCGGGCGGCAGGGTGCCCAGGCGAACGGGGTGAAGACGCGAGAGAGGGCCTGGTCGCCGCCGCCGCAGGGCGCCTCGCTCGGCACCAGGCGGCCGCGCGCGTAGCCCACCCCGACCAGCACCACCGCCGCGGCCACGGCCAGAGCCGCGTTGCGCCGCTGGTGCGGCCGGCGCGGGTCGAGCGCCTCGAGCAGCGCGTCCATCGAAGCGAAGCGGGCCGCCGGGTCGGGGGCCAGCGCACGAAGCACCGCGCTGCGAACGGTGCGCGGCAGGCGTTCGACCGCCGGCGGGCCGCGCCGGATGCTGGCGTCGAGATCGCCGACCGAAGCGCCCCCGAACGGCCGCCGGCCGCACAGCGCCTCGTAGAGCGTGACCGCGTAGCTGTACTGGTCGGCGGCCGCCGAGACGCTGCCGCCCGCCAGGCGCTCGGGGGCCATGTAGGGCGGAGTACCGGCCTGGGGCTCGTCGAGTCGCGCGGTGGCCAGCGCTTCGCCGGCCAGGCCGAAGTCGGTGACCCGCGCGCGCCCGTCGCGGGTGAGCAGCACGTTCTGCGGCTTGAAGTCGCCGTGCGCGATGTTGGCGCGATGCGCGGCGGCCAGGCCCTGCCCCGCCTGCAGGAGCAGCGGGAGCACCTGGTCCGCCGACCGGGGCGTTCTTCTCAGCCAGGCCGAGAGGCTGCCGGCGTCGGCCAGCTCCATGGCGAGAAAGGTGCGGCCCTCGAAGGTGCCCACGTCGTAGACGGCGTTGATGCCGGGGTGGGCGAGCCGGGCCATCACCTGCGCCTCGCGCACCAGCGCCTGCGCCCCGGACTCGGGCGCCACCCGACCCGTGGCGTGCAGGAGCTTGAGCGCGATGCGCCGCTCGAGCACGAAGTCCCAGGCGGCGTAGACGATGCCCATGCCGCCCTGGCCGAGCTGCTCGAGCACCACGTACCGACCGATGGTGGTGCCGCGGGTGAGCTCTTTGGGCTCGTGGCGACGGGAGCCGGGCGAGCGCTGGGAGTCGGTGGCGGTGCGCGCTTCGAGGGTGGTCACTTGCGGAACTCGGCCGGCGAGAGGTCGAAGCGCCGCACCCAGCGTTGAATCTGCATGCGCGCCTTGCCCATCGCTTCGGCCACCCGGGTGACGTTGCCGTGGTGCTCGCGCAGCAGGCTCGCCAGCTGGTCGCGCCGCGCCTCGTCTTCGGGGCTCAGGGCGGGCACCGGCGGCCCGTTCACCTCGGCGGGCAGGTGCTCGAGGCCGATGATGCCTTCAGTGGCGGTGACGGTCGCCACCGCCAGCGCCTGCTTGAGCTGGCGCAGGTTGCGCGGCCACCCGTAGCGCAGCAGCGCCCGGCCGGCGTCGACGGTGAGCCTCTGGCCCGAGCGCGACAGCAGCGACGCCACCAGCGAGCCCAGGTCGGCGCGGCGGGCGGCGAGCGGGGGGAGCTCGAGGCGGTAGCCGCACAGCCGGGTGAGCAGGTCTTCGCGAAAGGCGCCGCTGCTGGCGAGCGCGTCGAGATCGCGGTGGGTGGTGGAGATGAAGCGCACGTCGAGCGCGAGCGGCGGCCCGCCGTCGAGCGGCGCGAGCTCTCTGGCCTGCAGCGCGCGCAGCAGCATCGGCTGCGCGGCGGGTGCGAGATCGCCGACCTCGTCGAGCAGCACCGTGCCGCCGCGGGCCGCACGGCGCAGGGTCTCGCACAGCTCGGCCACGGCGCGCTCGGCGGGCAGCGCGGTGAACGAGACCGCGACGAACGGCCCACTTCGACCCGAGCGCGCGTGCATGGCCCGCGCGACGCGCTCTTTGCCGACGCCGGGGGGGCCTTCGATGAGCAGGGGCAGCTCGGTGCGGGCGATCGACGCCACCGCGGCGAGCTTGAGGTCGAGCTCGCGAGAGAGGCTGAACAGCCCGTCGGCGTCGGGCGGCACCTCGGTGAAGCGGTCTTCGTCGGCGTCGGCCGAACCGAGCGCGCGCTCTTCGAGATAGAGGAACAGCGAGTGGCCCACCTCGATGACGTCGCCGGGCTCGAGCAGGCGGCGCAGGTGGCGTTCGCCGTTGACCAGCGTGCCGTTCTTCGAGGCGAGGTCTTTCACGCACCAGCGGCCGTGCTCGCGCTCGAACACCGCGTGCCGGGCCGAGGCGTGGGGGTCGGCGAGACCGACGTGCAGGGTGCTGCCGCGGTGGGCGGTGCCGGCCCTGGCCTCGCGGCCGACCGTGACCGTGGTGGCGCCGTCGAGGTCGATGCGCAGCGAGCGCCGCTCGGGGTGATCGCACTCGAGGGCGAGCACCAGCGTCTGCAAGCGCGACGACACCATCGCGCCAGGGTGGGACTCGGACTGGGTGACCGTGGGGGAGGTCGGTTGCATATTTTTTGGGGGCGGGTGACTGCGAGCTGCTGTCTGGTTCTCGCGGCCGCTCGCGCGCGGGTGCGCGGCGGTTGCTTGCCCACATCTCGCCCGTCACCCGCAGGTTTCTTGCGCTTCAAGCGCAACGGTCGGAGTGCGGCTCAGAAGAACGTGTAGACCAGCGGGCCCAGGCCGGTGGCGCTGCCGAAGAGGGCGAGCGCGGCCAGCACCAGGGCGAGCAGCACGATGGGCAAGAGGAACAGCGTGGGCCGCGACCAGAACCACGCGAGCAACGCCACGCCGTCGCCGGCGCGAACTGCCGCGCGGGCCCAGAGCGCTGCGGGGCGCAGCCGCTGGCGAGGCCCTGCCGAGGCCGCGTCGCGCACCGGCAGCCAACCCGAGGCGTGAGCCGGCGGCGGCCAGGGCGGCACCGGGGGCTCGAGCACCTTCAGCGCACGCAGCACCGCCGCGTAGGGCCAGACCAGCACCAGGTACAGCACGGTGAGCAGGGCGCGCGCGAGGTGCTCTCCCACCCGGCGCAGCGCAGCCGCGAGAGGTGCCAGCGCCCACGCCACGAGGCCGGGCCCGACCAGGCGCAGCACCGCGAGCGAAGCCCCGGCAGCGATGAGCGCGCCGCCGCCGTGGCCCGCCACCACGCGCGCGAGCCCCCCGACCACCAGGAGAAAGGCGAGCGCCGCGCCGAGCGCCAGCGCTTCTGTTCGCGCGCGCTCAGTCATCGCCGAGCACCGGCCTCTCGATGGCGGCGAGCCGCTCGGGGGGCTGGTGCTCGCGCAGCACCAGGCGGCGGCCGAGCACCAGCACCGGCAGCGCGCTGTGCGCGAACGTGCGGCAGGCGTCGAGCGCGGTCTGCACCAACGGCTCGCCGCGCAGGTTGAAAGAGGTGTTGAGCAGCACCGGCACTCCGCTGCGGGCGTGAAAGGCGCTCAGCAGCGCGTGAAAGCGCGGGTGCTCGCTGCGCGAGACGGTCTGCAGGCGGGCCGTGCCGTCGACGTGGGTGACGGCGGCGAGGTCGGAGCGCACCTCGACCGGCTGCTGCAGGCTCGCGGTCGCGCCGGTGAAGCTGCGCACCCGGGCGGTGACGGTCATGTACGGCGCGGCAGGCCGCGCGGCTGCGGGCAGCTCGAAGTGGGCGTCGACGTGCTCCTCGAGCACCGCCGGGGCGAAGGGCCGAAACGCCTCGCGCAGCTTCATGTCGCGGTTCACCCGCTCGCGGGTCGCGTTGCTGCGCGGGTCGGCGAGAATCGAGCGCGCCCCCAGCGCGCGCGGGCCGAGCTCGCTGCGGCCCTGCACCCAGCCGACCACCGCGCCGTCGGCGAGCAGCTGGGCCACCCGCGCATCGAGCGCGGCGTCGTCGGCGAGCTGGGGCTCGGCGCGCAGCCCGGTGCGCTGCAGCGCGGCCTCGACCTCGGCCTCGTCGAGCGCGGGCCCGAGCAGCGCCCCCTGCATGGCGTCTCGGCCGCGGCGGGTGGGTCGCGCCGAGGCCTCGAGCCACTGCGCCCCGAGCAGCGCCGCGCCGAGCGCCCCACCCGCGTCGCCCGCCGCCGGCTGCACGAACACCTGCGCGAAGCCGGCCTCGAGGGCGATGCGGCGCACGCCCGAGCAGTTGAGCGCCACCCCACCCGCCAGGCACAGCGCGTCGAGGCCGGTCGTCGCGCGCGCGCGGCGCGCCAGCTTCACCAGCGCTTCTTCGCAGAGCTGCTGCGCCGACGCGGCGACGTCGGCCTCGCGCTCGGTGAGCGGCGCGCCGGCCGGGCGCGGTGGGCCGCCCAGCAGCGCGGCGAGGCTGTCGCGCCCCATCGCGTCGCCGCCGCCCGCGAAGTCGAAGTGGCGCTGATTGAGCCGCACCGTACCGTCGTCGCCGATGAAGACCACCTCGCGCCGCAGCGCCTCGACGAAGCGCGGCTTGCCGAACGGGGCCAGCCCCATCAGCTTGTACTCTCCCGAGTTGACCTTGAAGCCGGCCCAGCCGGTGAGCACCGCGTAGAACAGGCCCAGTGAATGGGGGTAGCGCTGCTCTTCGAGCAGCTCGAGCCGGGGCCCGACGCCGCGGCCGATGCTGGTGGTCGCCCACTCGCCGACTCCGTCGACGGTGAGCACCGCGGCCTGGTCGAACGGCGAGGGCAGGTAGGCGCTGGCGGCGTGGGCGAGGTGGTGCGGCACGGTGAGCACCGGCCCCTGATAGCCGAGCGCGTGGTGCACCTGGTGCTCGACCCACAGCTTGCCGCCGAACAGCGAGGTCACCGCGTTGGCGAAGCTCTTCCAGCCGCGGGGGGCCGCCTGCACCTGGGTGTGCAGCACCCGCTCGGCGTGGAGAAAGGGCAGCTCGTAGAAGGCGACCAGCTTCACCGCCTCGAGGTTCCGGCCGGCAGCGGCCAGGCAGGCGGCGACGGCGCGGGTGGGAAACGCGGCGTCGTGCTTGAGCCGGCTGAGCCGCTCTTCGTGCACCGCGGCGATGAGCTCACCGCCCTCGACCAGGCACGCCGCGCTGTCGTGAAAGAAGGCCGAGAGGCCCAGCACCGCCGCGGTCATCGGCACTCCGAGAGCCAGCCGAGCTGCAGCAGCGCGTCGGCGATGCGCACGCCGATGCGCCGGTGACCGAGCTCAGAGGGGTGGTTGTCTTCGGGCCACAGGCGCGCGTCGTCGCCCGCGAGAATGGCGCTGGCGTCGAGCCAGGCGCCTCCGGCGGCGGTGACGCGGCGCTCGAGCAGCTGCCGAGGGTCGACCCCGCGGCCCTGACCACACGCGAGCCCCTCGAGGTTGACGAAGAGGGTGCGGGTGCCGGCGGCAGCCAGCCGCGCGGTGAGCGACTCGGCCAGCGCGGCGTACTGGTGCGCGGTGGGCTCGCAGCGCTCGGCGGGCAGCTCGGCGAGCCCGCCCGCGGCGCCCTTGAGCTTCTGCCCGACGCGCGCGACGGCGAGCCGCAGCGCGTCGGGGGACCACGCGGTCAACCCGCCGTCGGGCAACTGGGCGCGCTCGAGCTCGCAGCCATCTCGGGCGAGGGCGTAGAGCTCGAGCAGATCGTTGGCGGTGAGCTCGACCACCACCACCCTGGGCGCGAGCGCGGGCCAGCGCGCGAGCGCCGCGGTGCGCTCTTGCGCGATGGTGTAGCCGCGGGTGCCTCCGTTTCGCACCGCCACGTCGAACGACTTCGCCCGCAGCTGGCGCTGCAGCTCGGCCGAGAAGGTGGCTTCGGCCTCGACGTAGGAGCCCTCGGTGAACGAGTCGCCCAGGGTGAGCACCTGGCAGCGGGCGCCAGGCGTGGGCTCGGACGCGGAGATGCGAAAGCCGTCGGCGTCGGTGAGCAGGTGCTCGACGTGCGGCCCGACCGCGTCGTAGCCGTGCTGGTTGGGGGCGAGGCCGAAGAAGCAGCCGTCGTCGGTGGCCACCAGGGTGACCGAGCTGGGCTCGGGCCGGGCGGCGGCGCGCAGCGCGACCCCCACCACCACGGTGAGCGCCACCACCAGCGCCGCGATGGCCAGGGCCCCTGGTCGCGACCGGCTCTGCCGCAGCTGGGCGCCCATGGCTTTTCTTCAGGCCTCTCGCAGCGCGTGCTTCTTCATCAAGCGCTGCAGGTAGACGCGCGCGATGCCGGCTTCCTTGGCGGCGCGGCTGACGTTGCCGCCGCAGCGGGCGAGCAGCTGCACCAGGTAGTCCTTCTCGAACGCGGCGACGAGGCGGTCTTTGGCGCGCTTGAACGGCAGCGCGTTGACGTCGCCCGCCTCTCTCGGTCGCGGGGGCGGCTCGCGGTCGTCGAGCGGCACGTCGACCGCGCCGCCGAGGCTCACCGCGCGCTCGACGACGTTCTTCAGCTCGCGCACGTTGCCCGGCCAGCGGTAGTCGCGCAGCAGCGCCAGGGTGGCGGGGTCGAGCGCGGTGTTGGCGCCGGGCTTGAGGTCGGCGAGCAGGCTGTCGATGAGCAGGGGCAAGTCTTCCATGCGCTCGCGGAGCGGCGGCAGGGTGAGGGTGACCGCGGCGAGGCGGTGGTACAGGTCGGCGCGAAAGGTGCCCTGCTCTACCCGCTTGCGCAGCGGGTGGTGGGTGGCCGCCAGCACGCGCACGTCGACGGGGCGGTGGGCGTCGGCGCCCAGCGGCTTCACCTCGCGGCGCTCGAGCACGCGGAGCAGCCAGGGCTGGAGCTCGAGCGAGAGCTCGCCCACCTCTTCGAGCAGCACGGTGCCGCCCTCGGCGCGCTCGAAGGCGCCGCGCCGCGCGGTCTCGGCGCCGGTGAACGCGCCCTTCTGGTGACCGAACAGCTCCGAGCCGATCAGCTCGGGGGTGGTGGCGGCGAGGTCGACGGTGACGAAGGGCGCGCGGGCGCGGGGGCTGGCTTCGTGAATCGCGCGGGCGCACACGTCTTTTCCGGTGCCGGTCTCACCGAGAATCAGCAGGTCGGCGTCGCCGCGGGCAGCGCGCTCGAGGGTGGCGAAGAGCGAGCGCATCGCCAGGCTCTTTCCGCGCAGGCCACCGAAGCGATCGGAGAGCGACGGGGCGAGCGCCGGCGCGGTCTCGGCGCGGGTTACGAGCTTGAGCTCGGTGCGACCGATGCGCAGGTGGGCGGGAGCGCGCAGCTCGACGGTCTTGAACGCGACGTCACCCACGAACGAGCCGTTGCGCGAGCCGGCGTCGGTGAAGCGCGCCCGCCCCTTGAGCACCTCGATGAGCAGGTGGGTGCTGGACACGGCCCCGTCGGCCAGCGCGAGATCGCAGTCTGCTGCCTTGCCCACCCGGTAGGTGCCGCGCTCGAGCGAGAGGCTGCGGCCGAAGTCGGGCCCCGAGACCACCACCAGCTTGAGCGGCACCACCGCTTCACTGGGGGGCGTCACCAGATCGGTGCGCTGACGTGGTTCGCGTCCCACGGGTGGTACCTTACCCGGCGTGCGCGCCGCTGTGCCGTTCGGTCGCTACGTGCTGCTCGAGAAGCTCGCCGAGGGCGGCATGGCCGAGCTCTTTCTCGCCGACGTGACCGGTGAAGCCGGGTTCGCGCGCCGCTGCGTGGTGAAGCGCGTGCTGCCCGACCTCGCCGAGCTGCCCGACTTCGTCACCATGTTCCTCGACGAGGCGCGCATCGCCGCGCGCATCAACCACCCGGGAGTGGTGCAGATCTTCGACCTCGGTCGGCAGCCCGAGGGCTACTACCTGGCGATGGAGTACCTGGCCGGGGAAGACGCGCACCGGGTGCTCGAGCGGTACGCCGAGCTGGGCCGACCGATGCCGCTCGCGCTGGCGCTGAAGATCGTCTCGGACGCCGCCGAAGCGCTGCACCACGCGCACGAGCTGCGTGGGGCGAACGGAGCGCCGGGCGGCATCGTGCACCGCGACGTGTCGCCGTCGAACCTGCTGCTGACGTACCACGGCGCGGTGAAGGTGCTCGACTTCGGCATCGCGGTGGCGCGCGAGCGGCTGGGCCAGACGCACGGCGGGTGGGCGAAGGGCAAGGCGCTGTACATGTCGCCCGAGCAGGTGGCCTGCCGCGGGGTCGATCGCCGGGCCGACGTGTGGGCGCTGGGGGTGGTGCTGCACGAGCTGGTGAGCGGCAAGAACCCGTTCGCGTCGGGCGCGGTGGCGGTGCCGCTGCGGGTGCTTCGGCCCGAGGTGCCGGCCGAGCTCGAGCGGGCGGTGTCGAAGTGCCTCGAGCGCGACGTCGACGAGCGCTTCGCCACCGCCGCCGAGCTGCGCGCGGTGCTCGACGAGGTGGCGACGACCCATCGGCTGGGCATGACGGGCGGGCAGCTGGGCACCGAGCTGCGCGCGCTGTTCGGCGAGGCGCACGCGAGCGCGGTGATCGCGCGGGGGCAGGTCGGCGGGCCGGCCCAGGTGCGCAGCGGAGGCACCGAGCCGCTGGTGCCCGCGGCGGCGGCCCCCACCACCGCGCTGGCGCGGCGCGGGCGCTGGCTGGGCGTGTGGGCGGCGGTGGTGATGGTGGTGGTGGTCTTGGGGGGCGCGGCGCTGCTCTGGCGACCGCGGGAGGTGGAGGTGCCGGTGGTCGAGGCGCCGGTCGCGGTCGTCGAAGAGGCGCCCGTCGTAACCTGAGGCCGAGGAGCCGGCCGCCGAGGAGGAGCCGGTGGAGCCGCGGCTGCGCGCCGCGCGACCGCACCGCGCCGTGAAGCCGGCCCGGGCGGTCGAGCCCGGCACGCTCACCCTGGTGACCCAGCCGTATGCGCGAGTCCTGCTCAGAGATCGCGAGCTGGGCATGACTCCGCTCTTCAACGTCAGCGTGCCGGGCGGGCGCCAGACGCTGAGGCTCATCGGATCGGACAATCAGACCCGGCTGCTCACGGTCGACGTCGCGCCGAAGCGGCTCACCACCGTGCGGGTGGTGCTCGACAGCCTGCCGCGCGGGCGGTGAACGGCGGGGAACCGCCCTTCGGCCTTCACCGGCGCTCGAGCGGACCGCGCCGGCGGGGCCCGACGCGCCGGGCCCCGGTCCCTCCTCGCCCGAGCAGCTCCTCTCTGGCCCACGCTCTGCTGCTGCAGCGAATGCGATGATCGCGACGGCACCCCAGATGAGCGTGGTGCGACGTGGGCCCGTCCCGCGCGAGTGGCCGACAGGGGCGTCAGGCCGCGCTCGGGCACTGAAGAGCGTCGAACCTCCGGCCGTTTTCGAACTGGAAGGGCTTCTCGTCGCCGGCGACGAAATCCCCGCCCAGAACCGATTTTAGGCGGCGCGCACGGCGGTCTGCCGTGCCCTCGCCTGCGAACCGAGGCGGTGTTTCGTGCCGTCTGCTGCAGCCCGCTCCCACCCAAACGCCGCGGGTCGCGCAGGGCATGCCCCGTCGCTACGGCACGCACCGGCCCATCGCGCAGCCGCTGAAGCCGGCGTCGACGCAGTCGCGGCTCTCGAACAGCGAGCACCCGGTACCTTCGCAGCAGCCGCCCGAGCACTTGCCGTCGGCGCAGCGGCAGCCCGCCGCCGCGCACTGCGCCTGGTGGCCGGCGGAGCAGCCGCCGCCGGGGCAGAAGCCGCCCGAGCAGTTGCCCGCGACACAGCCGCAGCCGAAGTTTCCACACTGCATGCGGCGGGTGTCGTCGCAGCCGTCGGGCGCGCACGCGCCGTGCTTGCACATGCCGCTCTCGCAGCCGCAGGCGAACGCTCCGCAGTTGCGCGTGACCTGCGCGGTGCACCCGGTCGAGGTGCACGCCCCACCGGCGCAGCCCCCGTCGACACAGCCGCAGCCATACTGCGCGCACGTCGCGGCGAGGCCCGGCCCGCAGTTCGAGACCTTCACGCAGCGCCCGGCGTCTGGAAGGCCGGCATCGAAGGCTCCCGCATCGAAGCCTCCCGCGTCGAAGGCTCCCGCGTCGAAGGCTCCCGCGTCGGGGCGCCCGCCGTCTTCCCTCGCGCCCGCATCGTCATCTTCACCGCCGGCGTCCCACCCCGGGGGCCGGCACAACTGGCCGACGCAGGCCCACCCGTCGACGCAGGGGCGGTCTGGGTCGCACGCGCGCCCGCGGTACTCGTCGACCTGAATCGAGCAGGCCGCCGCGGCGGCGCACAGCAGCGCGAGGCGGCAGGTGCTCATCGATCGAAGATCCACACCAGCAGCGCGCCCGCCGCGAACAGCGCCGCCAGCCCCCAGCCCACGTTGGTCGCCGTCTCGAGCCCGTGGGCGCGCGCGATGAGCCGGTCGGCGTCGTAGGTGAACTCGGCGCGGTTCCCCGCCTCGGCGTTCGCCTGCGCCTGTGTACCGAGAAACGCGCTGACCCCGGCCGTCACCGCCGCCGCGGCGGCGAGCGACCACACCAGGGGGCGCAGCCGGGGCTCGGTCTTCGCCACCACCGGGGGAGCCGGCACCGCGGCGGGTGGCGCCTCGGCCACCGGCGCCGGCAGCAGGGGCTCGGGTGCCCGCGCGCGCGCCCGCGCCCTCGCCGCGTCGAGCTCGACCAGGACCTTCGGGCTGGTGCCTGCCGGAGCCTCGAGCTCGGGCGAGCGCCGCATCGCCTCGTCGAAGTCGCTCACCGCGGCGCCGAGGTCGCCCAGCCCGTAGCGGCACAGCCCTCGGTACAGCGCCAGCGCTCCGCGCGACGGCTCGTCGAGCTCGCCGGCGCCGAGCTGGGCGGCGCGCTCGAGGCACCGCTCGAACTGCAGCTCGAGGTACAGCGCCTTCACCTCGCGCACCGGCGAGGCCGCGGCGAGCAACACCAGGGCGACGAGCATCGAGCGCGCAACCTACCACCGTGCTCGGCCCGCTCCCTGCCAACCGGCGTACGCACCCTGCCCTCGCAAGCCTGAAAGGGGCTTTGACAGCCCGCGGGTGCCAACCCGAGTACGCACGGGAGGCCCTCAAAGCCCCCGCATCGCTCGCAGCGGCCAGTGAGGCGCGCGCGTGCGCTCCAGCGTCATTCGCGGGCGACGGCGGTAATCGCTCGGGAAAAGCGCGGCACCGCGGTTGCTCAAGCGCCCGGGCAGTTCCCCGTCCTCCCGAGGAAGCCGCCCATGAGAACGACGCGCATCGCTGTTGCCCTGCTTTCCTGCTTCGCCTCTGGTTGCGGAGTCAGCGACATCACCATCGAGACCGGAGAGAGCGAGCCGCTCGACGAGGGCGACACCACCGCGCAGGCGCTGGTGACCTGCTCGTACCGCACCGACACCGGCTACCGCGATGGCTCGCCGTTTCAGATCACCGTGGTCGACGCTGACGGCAAGCCCGCCGAGGTCGGCACCGCCAACGCCTACTCGGTGATGCAGGCCGCCGCGGCGTCGCAGGGCGTGGCGCTGCGCGTCGTCAGCGGCTTTCGCACCATGGCCGAGCAGCAGTACCTCTACCACTGCTACCTCAGCGGCTCGTGCAACGGCGGCAACCTCGCCGCCACGCCCGGCTACAGCAACCACCAGAGCGGCCGCGCGCTCGACCTCAACACCTCGTCTCCCGGGGTGGCCCACTGGCTCGCCGCGCACGGCGCTGCGTACGGCTTCAGGCCGACCGTGCCCGGCGAGGCGTGGCACTACGAGTGGCTGGGCGGCGGCCCCGGCGGCGGCCCGTGCCGGGGAGGCACCGCGGTCGGCTCGGACGGCTGCACCGCGGGCCAGCGCGCGGCGTGCGGCAACTTCGGCTGCGGCTGCGCCGACGGCAAGTGCTCGGGTGGCTACGCGTGCGAAGGCAACGGCTGCACCGCGAAAGAGACCACCAACTGCGGCAACTTCGGCTGCGGGTGCGTCGACCACAAGTGCTCGGGCGGCTTCTGCCCCGGCACCGGCGCGAGCGCCAAGGTCACCCGCGACTGCGCCAACTTCGGGTGCCAGGCGGTGGACATGAAGTGCGCGGGCGGCTTCTGCCCGGGCAGCGGCTGCACCGCCAAAGAGACGCGCGACTGCGGCAACTTCGGGTGCGGCTGCGTCGACCACCGGTGCTCGGGCGGCTTCTGCGAAGGCAGCGGCGCGACCGCCAAGGTCACCCTCGACTGCGCGAAGGTCGGCTGCAGCGCGGTGGACATGAAGTGCGCGGGCGGCTTCTGCCCGGGCAACGGCTGCACCGCCAAAGAGACCCGCGACTGCGGCGCGTTCGGCTGCGGGTGCGCGAACCACCAGTGCTCGGGCGGCTTCTGCCCGGTGAAGTAGAGGGCCGGTAACCCGATTCGGGCAGCGGCGTACCCAGGGCATGGCCGCTTCGCCCAGAGTACCGACGCGCGTTTCCTCGAGCTCGGCACGGCCGGCTCCGACCCCCTCGCAGCCGACCACCAGGCCGGTCGAGCCCCGGCCGCGGGTGTTCCGCATCAACGCCTTCGGCGCGCTGGTGCCGGTGGTGCGGCGCTGAATCGAGCCCGCGGAGCCCGCCGGCGCGGCTACTGTGCCGCCCCTTGAGCGAGCCCGAGCTTCACCGCGACCTGGCCCTGGGGGTCATCGCCACCGGCGCGGTGGTGTTCGTCGCGCTGTTCTTCATCGTCGCGCCGTACGGCCGGCACGCACGGCAGGGCTGGGGCGTCATGCTCCCCAACCGCGTGGCGTGGATGCTGATGGAGAGCCCCGCCGCGCTGGGCTTCGCGGCCATCTTCTTCGCCGGCCACCACGCGCTCGAGCCTGCGCCGCTGGCGCTGGCCGGGCTGTGGCTCGCGCACTACCTGCACCGGGCGTTTCTCTACCCGCTGCAGATGCCGAAGAAGCCGCAGCACATGCCGGTGAGCGTCACGGCGATGGCGGTGACCTTCAACGCGATCAACGTCTACCTGAACGCGCGGCAGGTCTCCGAGCTGGGCAGCTACCCTTCGCAGTGGCTCTTCGACCCGCGCTTCCTCGCCGGAGCGGCGCTGTTCGTGGCGGGCATGGCGCTCAACATCTCGAGCGACCGCACCCTGTTCGCGCTGCGCCAGGCGGCGGGAGACGGCGGGTACCGCATACCGTACGGGGGCGGGTACCGCTGGGTCTCGGCGCCGAACTATCTCGGCGAGCTGATCGAGTGGCTGGGCTTCGCGATCGCCTCGTGGTCGCTGGCCGGGCTCGCGTTCTTTCTGTTCACCTTCGCGAACCTGGTGCCGCGCGCGGTCTCTCATCACCGCTGGTACCGCGCGCGCTTTCCCGACTACCCGCGCGAGCGGCGCGCCGTGATTCCCTTCCTCATGTAAGAGCCGTGCCTACGTCGTCATCGTTTCGTCAGCGGGACTCGGAAGGCGCCGCCGCCGGTTGCGAAACGGTAACGTGAATCGATAGGGTGCGCCTCCTTCGATAGCGGCAGCTGTGAGCACGGCAGTACGAGGGCCAGCGCCGAATCCCAACAAACTCGGGCAGCGAAATTTCTGCGTTCTGCGCGGCAGGCCACCGGTCTGCCCGCTGCCCCCATCAACCCGAGGAGTCGCAGCATGAAGTTGCAGTCGTTGTTTCTGTTGATGATGTCGGTGGCGGCGTGCGCAGTCGACGAGGGCGAAGCGAGCACCATCGCGGAGCAGGAGCTCGACCTGTCGAGCTTCAGCTTCGAGAGCTCAGCGCAGGGGTGGACGGGCCCCAAGGCCCAGCTCTCGAGCGCGCACTATTGGCGGGGCTCGAGGTCGCTGCAGCTCACGCTCCCCCCAGTCGCAGGGAAGTACCAGAGCGCCATCGCGAACCCCACGTTCACCAGCGGCACCATCACCGCGCACCTGTTCGTGCCCCGCGGGGCGGCCATCGACTCGGTGCAGCTGTTCGAGTTGGAGAAGAACACCTGGGCCTGGCACTCGACCTACGTGCCGGGCAGCGCGCTGACCCAGGGCGCGTGGAACACGCTGCAGCTCACCGTGGCACCCGGCGGCCAGACGGCCGCCAGCATCGGCCTCGAGCTGGCGATCAGCTCGGGCTGGCGCGGCCAGGTGTGGATCGACTCGGTGCAGGTGCCGGGCGTGGTGCAGCCTCCGCTGCCCGTCGATGCCGGCACGCCGGTGGGCGTGGTGCTCGACGCCGGCACCGGGCCGGTGGTGGTCGACGCCGGCACGCCGCCCGTGGTGGTCGACGCCGGTACTCCGCCGGTGGTGGTCGACGCCGGTACTCCACCGGTGGTGGTCGACGCCGGCACTCCGCCGGTGGTGAAGGGCCCGGGCATCAGGGTGCAGGGCAACCACCTCGTGAACGCTGACGGCACCATCTGGCATGGCCGCGGCGCGAACCTGAACGACACCCGCTCGTGCAACGCCTGCACCGCGTACGCGCCGAACGTGGCCGAGGTGAAGCGACGCGTCGACGAGCTGGTGAACGTGTGGCACGCCAACTTCATCAGGCTCGACCTCGAGTCGTACGCCAGCACCGACGGCTACCGCTCGGCGTCGAACTACCAGAGCGTGCTCTACGACGCGGCCTACCTCGCCGACGTCAAAGACATCGTCCGCTACATCGGCACCAAGCCCGGCGTGCAGGTGCTGGTCTCGCTGTGGACGGACCCTTCGATCGACAGCATGGGCCGCCCGACGCTCAACGCGACGGTGGGTACCGACGCCACGTGGAAGAAGCTGGCCGGCGCGCTGGCCGATCAGCCGCACGCGATGTTCGGAGTCATCAACGAGCCGCAGATGAACTACGACGGCTCGGGCGACGCCACGGTGTGGTCGCTGATGAACTCGGTGGTGAAGGCGATTCGCGACACCGAAGACGCGGCGGGCGTGCCGTACCACGTGGTCACGGTGCAGGGCACCGGCGGCTGGGCGCGGCGGCTCGACTACTACGCCACCCACCCCATCACCGAGCGCGGCGGAGCCAACGTCGCGTACGAGGTGCACGTCTACAACCCGGCCACCGACTTCGACTCGATGTTCGTGCGCTTCGCGTCGACGCTGCCCATCATCATCGGAGAGTTCGGCCCGATGAGCGGCGCCATGACCACCGCCGACTGCACCTCGCTGATGGACAAGGCCCAGGCGCTGCAGATTCCCCACCTGGCGTGGACGTTTCACATGCGGTGCGACCCGGGGCTCTTGATCGACAACTCGGGCGGCGCGTGCGGCGTGGGCATGGCGCTGACGCCGAGCGCGTGGGGTGCGCAGCTCAAGGCCCGGCTCGCGCAGCCCTGGTAGCGAGCGGGGGACGGCAGCGGCAGCCGGCGTGGCTTCACGCCGGTCTGCTGCAGCAGCGCCTGCACGGGCTCGAGCTCGCTGGGTGACCGAAGAGACCTGACGCCCGCGCGCCACGCTTCGGCGGAGGCTGCCTTGAACCGTTTCTGCGCGCGCGGGTACCGTGCGCCACCCTCGCCCCCATGCCGTGCCTCGACGACCACCTGGTGTTGCGCTTCGTCTCGGGCGCGCTCGACCCGAGCCAGTGCGCGGTCGTAGAGGCCGAGGTCGGGCGCTGCAATCGCTGCGCGGCGCTGGTGGCTGCGGTCGCGCGCGAGGCCGACGCCGACTGCGACACCGGCGAGGGCACGCGCTACGAGGTCGGCGAGGTGCTGGCCCGCGGTGGCATGGGCACCATCGTGCGCGCCTTCGACCGGCGGCTCGGCCGCGAGGTCGCCCTCAAGCGCCTCGACCAGTCGAGCGACGCCGCGCGGGCCCGCTTCGCCCGCGAGATTCAGATCACCGCCACCCTGCAGCACCCCAACATCGTCCCCATCTACGACGCGGGCACCCTTCCCCAAGGTCGACCGTTCTACGCGATGCGCCATGTCGCGGGCCGCAGCCTCGACGAAGCCATCGCCGACGCTCGAACTCCCGAGGCACGGCTCGCGCTGCTCGGGCCCATTCTGCGGGCGGCCGAGGCGCTCGCCTATGCGCACGACCGCGGAGTCGTGCACCGCGACGTCAAGCCGCTCAACGTGCTGGTCGGCCCGTTCGGCGAGACGCTGGTCATCGACTGGGGCCTGGCCAAGGCCACCCAGGGCCTCGACGCGCTCGACCTCTCTCCCGGCGAGGGCCCCCTCGGGCTCGCGACCACCAGCGACGGTGCGATTCTCGGCACGCCGCGGTACATGGCTCCCGAGCAGGCGCGCGGCGAGCCGGCGACGGCCGCCTCAGACGTCTACGCCCTGGGCGCGATCTTGCGGCACGCGCTGGTCGGTCGGGCCGCGACCGACGAGCTGCACTTCGGGCGCCCCGACGCCGCCGCTGCGGTCGCCGCGCTGGGCACCGTGCCGCGGCGGCCCCTCGCCGACGTCTCGCCCGAGCTGCCGCGCGATCTGATCGCGATCATCGATCGGGCCATGGCGTACGCCCCGTGCGACCGCTACCGCGACGCCGGAGCGCTCGCCGACGACCTGCGCCGCTTTCAGACCGGCCAGCTGGTGCTCGCCTACCGCTACTCACGCAGTGAGCGCGTGAGGCGCTTCGCGCGGCAGCATCGCCTGGCGCTGGCGGTCACCGCCGCCGCCGCCGCGCTGCTCGTCTTCAGCTACGTACGCGTGGTGGCCGAGCGCGACGACGCCGCCGCCGCGACCATCAAGGCCAGGGAGCAGCGGCGCGCGGCGCAGCGGCAGCGAGCCGGCGCCCGAGCTCTTGATGCAGTTCATGGTCTCTGACCTCCGCGCCACGCTCGACACCATGGGGCGGCTCGACGTGCTGACCGGCATTTCCGACCGCGTCGATCGCTACCTCGCCGCGACCGCCGACGGCCGTGACCCGGGCACGCGCCGCGCGCTCGCGCGCTCGCTCGAGCTGCGGTCGGCGGCGCTGCGCGCCACCTCTGATCGCAAGCAGGCCGGCGAGCTCACCGCCCGCGCGCTCGCGCTGCTCGACCAGGCCGACACCGAAGAGCACTCGGTGTCTACCACCGAGGTGCGGGCCAGCCTGCTGACGGCCCAGGCGCTCGATGCCGCTGCCGGGGGTGACTTCGAGCTCGCCCGCCTCAAGCACCGCGCCGCCGCGTCGGCGTGGAGCTCGCTGATCGGCAAGCCTGGCCAGCCGCTCGCCGCCGCGAACGCCGCTCGCGCGCTCGCCAGCGTGGGTGAGACCGCCGACCGCCTCGGCGACCGTCTCGAGGCCGAGCTGGCCTGGCGCCAGGCGAGCGCGACGCTCGACACTGCTCGCACCGCGGCTACACCCTCAGAAGCCAACGAGGTCGCGAGCGCCGAAGCGCTCGTTCGCTTCTCGATGGGCAAGGCGCTGCGGCGGAGCGGCGAGCTGGCCGCCTCTGAGCGCGAGCTGACCGCGGCGCTCGACGTTCTCGCTCCGGCGCTCGCCCAGCCGCACGCGGCCTACGAGCCGCGGCGGGTGGCGATCATGACGCTGCAGCTGCTCGCCGACACGAAGATCGCCCGGGGAATCGACGACGTGCACCCGCTGCACGTGCGCGCCCACGCGCTCGCCACCGCCTCGGTCGCTGCCGAGCCGTCGAACCGGCAGATGCGCAAGCAGCTCGCCCAGGCGTGGCGCGAGCTGGCCCGCGACGCCGATCTGCAGGGCGACCCGCTGCGCGCGATCGCCAACCTCGAGCTCGCGCTCGCCGAGTACGAGCGGCTGATCGCGCTCGGCGATGACGACGTCTTGCTGCGACGCAACACCGCCATCGTCTCGTCCGAGCTCGGAGACACGCTCGCGCCGCGAGACGTGAAGAAGGCGCGCGCCGCGGTCGCCAAGGCGGTCGAGCTGTTCCTGGGGCTCGCCCGCGCTGGCGATGCGCGCACCCAGCTCGACGTGGTGTTCGCGCTGCGGCAGGCGTCGGCGCTCGAGCGCCGGGCCGGCCAACCCGCCGCCGCCTGGGCTCACGCCGAGAAAGCACTCGCGGTGCTCGATCTGCCGCCACCGCTGGCCGACGAGCCACCGGTGGCCACGTTCTACCGGGCCGCGGGCCTCGCCGAGGCCGCCGCCGTCGAGCGCCAGCTCGGTCGCACCGCCGGGGCGAAGGCCCACCGGGCCGCCGCGCTCGGTCTGGTCGCGGCGCTCGAGCGCAGTGGCAAGCTGCAGGCGGGCTGGCTCGAAGAGATCGAAGGCGCGCGAAAACGATGACGCCCGCGCGGATGACGGCGATGCACGAGCGCGGTCGGGCGGCCTGGCCGTCGGTCACCGTGAAGCCCGAAGAGCTCGCGGCGCTGCTGCAGGCGCAGGGCGCCGCGGGTGACGACGAGACGGGCCGCGACGCCGCCGAGCTCTACCTCGCCTGCGCGCTGCGGCGCGGCGACGAGCTGGCCATCGCCGCGTTCAAGCAGACGTACTTCGCGGGCCTCGAGCCGATGCTCACCGCGATGGGCCTGGGCGGAGCCCAGCGCGACGAGGTGTGGCAGCTGCTGTCGGTGAGGCTGCTCGTCACCACCGACGAACAGCCTCCGCGCATCGTCGGCTATGCGGGCCGCGGCCAGCTGAGGGGCCTGGTCAAGGTCGCGTCGACGCGGCTCGCGCTCGACCTGCGGGGGCCTGCCGCGGCCGAGACGGTCAGCGACGCGTGGCTCGAGCAGCTGCCCGCGGCGGTCTCGAGCCCCGAGCTGAGGTGGATGAAGGCGCGCCACCGCGATGAGCTGAAGCAAGAGCTCGAGGCCGCCATCTCGCAACTCGAGGCGCGCGACCGCGCGCTGCTGCGCTTGAACCTGGTCGAGCGGGTCGGCATCGATGCCATCGCGACCGCCTACCAGGCGCACCGCGCCACGGTGGCCCGGTGGGTGAATCAGGCCCGCGGGCGCCTCATCGAGCAGGTGCGCCTGCGTCTGATGGAGCGGTGGCGCATCTCGGCAGACGAGCTCGACCAGCTCGGCGCGATGATCGACAGCCAGGTCGACCTGAGCCTCGAGCGCCTGCTCGCAACCGGCTGACCCGCCTGCCCTTCGGCTTTTTTTCGCCGCGCGCTGCGACATCGGTCGGGGCCGGCCGTTCATGGGCACCTCGGCACGGTGCCGGGCCTCAACCCAAGGAGTCTCGAACATGAAGAAGGCAATCGTCGAAGCAAGCAACCGCGTCCTCGGCATCTTTTTGCCCGAAGTGAAGGCGCAGGCGCGCTGCCTGGAAGCGTTCAAGTTCTGCAAGTGCATCGGGCTCGACCGCAAGCGCTACATCTGGAACTCCACCTGCACCGGGTGCATCCGCAGCGGCAACTGCTGAACTATCGGGTGTCGGGCCTTCGAGTCCGGCACCCGGTTTTTCCGACCCGAGACCACCGACATGGCCGTCACCGAGCTCACCTTGCGCGTTGCGCTGCTCACCGTGTTCGCCGCAGCCGCGGCCAGCAAGGTCGGCAGCGCTCAGCGCTGGCGCGATTTCGCGCGCGCGACGTTCGAGCTTTCAGGGCTGGGCCGGCCCGGCGCCGTCGCCGTCGTCGCCGCCGAGCTGACCACGGTCGGCTTGCTGGTGCTCGCCCCGCCCCTGGGCCAGGCCCTCGCCGTCGTGCTGCTCACCGCCTTCGCCGCGGCGCTGGCCCGAGCGCTGAAGGCCGGCCGGCAGGTCGCGTGCCGCTGTTTCGGCGCGCGCGCCTCACCCGTCTCGACGGCGAGCCTCACCCGCAATGGCCTGCTCGTTGCCTTCGCGGTCGCCGGCTTCTGCCTGACGCGCCTCGCCCCCGGCGCATCAGTCACCGAGCTCTTGCCGGTCGCCATCGGCCTCGGCGTGCTCGTCGGCTTCGCCCTCACCCGCTGGGAAGACCTCGCTTTCGCCTTCACCGGCAGCCCCCGCCGCCCCTTCAAAGAGAGAAGAACATGACCCCCCTCATCATCGCCGGCGCAGTGCTCGGCGCCGTCTCGCTGTTCAACCTCGTGCTGGTGTTCGCGCTCATCGGCCGGGTGCGCACCCTGCAGGAGCAGCTCGAAGCGCGGCAAGACCCCGACCTACCGCGCCCGGGCGACCCCATCGGCCGCTTCGAGGTCACCACCACGAAGGGGCAGGTGCTGTCTGACGCGTCGCTCGCGGCAGAGACCACGCTGGTCGGCTTCTTCACTCCGCACTGCCAGCCCTGCGAGCAGGTGCAGGCCGAGCTGAGCGAACGCCCGCCGGCGCTGCCGCTGGTCGCGTTCATCGACGGCGCGCACGACGAGCCCGACGCCGTCGCGGTGGGCGAGCGCCTCTCGAGCATCGCGCGGGTGGCCTATGCCGGCGCCTCGGACGCGGTGAAACGCGCCTTCCGCACCAACGGCTACCCGACGCTGCTGCGCGTCGAGAACGGCCAGGTCGCTGCGGCAGGCTACCGCCTGAAGGACGTCTTGCCGTGACCGTGTCGCGCGCGGTGCGCTGCGGCCGCGCGGCGCTGGCGATTCAGTGGCGAGCCGCGCGCGGGCCGTCGCTCGTCGCCGCGGGGCTCGCGCTCTGCGGTGCCGCGTCGAGCGCCGGCGCTGTTTGGTTTATCAAGCTGCTCGTCGACGAGCTGGCCCGCGGCCCTCTCGCTGACGGTGAACGCGCGATGGCGCTGGCGGCGGCGGCCGCAGCTTGCGGCGGAGTTGCGCTCGCCATCGTGCAGGCGACCCAGTGGGTCAACGCCGCCATCAAGCGGCGCATCGCGCTCGAGGTCGAGGGCGCCCTGTACGCGAAGGTCATTCAGCTCGAGGGCCTGAAGCCCTTCGAAGACCCGGTGTTTCACGATCGGCTCAAGATGGCCGAGCAGGGCGCGCAGCAGGCGCCGCACGCCGTCGCCGAGCTCGTGTACGCGGTGGTGCACTCGGTCGTCACGCTGTCGACCCTGGTCGGCGTGGTGCTGGCCATCTCTCCGCTCATGGTGGTGCTGCTGGTCGCGATCGGGGCGCTCGCGCTGGGCGCGCAGGTGGCGCGCGTGCGGCGCGACGCAGGGCGCGCCGAGGGGCTCGCACGCACCTACCGGTGGAGAGACTTCTACCGCTCGCTGCTCGTCGATCGGCAGGCGGCCAAAGAGACCCGCTTGTTCGGGCTCGGCGAGCTGCTGCGCGGCCGCATGATGGCGGCGCTCGGCCGCGCGACCGAGGCCGAGGTGGCCATCGAGGGCGGCGGAGCACGTCTGCAGATGGGCTTCGCGCTCGCCGCAGCGGCGGTCACCGCGCTGGGCGCATGCCTGGTGGTGCGCGGCGCGATCGCCCAGCAGCACGCGCTCGGAGACGTCGTGCTCTTCCTCGCGGCCGTCGCCGGCATCGACGGAGCGTTCGGCCACGTCGTGATGCAGCTCTCGGTCGCCGGGCCGCAGGTCGCCACGTTCGAGAAGTACCTCGACGTGCTCGCGCTCGAGGTGCCTCGCGCGCGCGAGCGCCGTGCCCCCGCGCCGCTCGAGCGCGGCATCGAGCTGCACGACGTGTGGTTCCGCTACGCGCCCGACGCGCCGTGGGTGCTGAAGGGCGTCACCTTCGAGATCCCCGCGGGCACCAGCGTCGGCCTCGTCGGCCTCAACGGCGCGGGCAAGAGCACGCTCATCAAGCTGCTCTGCCGGCTCTACGAGCCCGAGCGCGGGCAGATCTGTTGGGACGGGGTGCCCATCTCACAGCTGCAGACCGAGCTGCTGCTCGCGCGCGTGGCGGTGACGTTTCAAGACTTCATGACGTGGGACTTGAGCGCCGCCGAGAACATCGGCCTGGGCAACCTCGCGCACCTCACCGACGTCGCCCGCATTCGCCGGGCCGCGGCGCAGGTGGGCATCGACGGGCGGCTCGAGGGCTTGAGCTCGGGCTACCAGACGCTGCTCAGCCGCATGCTGACCGACGAAGCGGGCAGCGAGGGCGCGCTGCTCTCGGGCGGCGAGTGGCAGCGGGTCGCGATCGCGCGGTGCCTGATGCGTGAAGACGTCGACCTCATGATTCTCGACGAACCGAGCTCGGGCCTCGACGCCGAGGCCGAGGCCGAGCTGCACCAGGCGCTCGAGGCGAACGCGCCGGGCCGCGCCCGGCTGCTCATCTCGCACCGGCTGGGCTGCCTTCGCCACGCCGACACGCTCGTGGTGCTGGCCGACGGCGTGGTCGCCGAGCGCGGCACCCACGCCGAGCTCATCGCCCGCCGCGGGCACTACGCGCGGCTCTTCGCGCTTCAGGCCCGTGGCTACCAGGAGCTCGCCGCGTGATGCTCGCGGTGCTCTTCGGGTCGGCGCTCTGCGCGGCCGCAGCGACGCTCTTCTGGCTGCGCCACCGGTACGTGGTGGTGGTGGTGCAAGGCGACAGCATGGCCCCCACGCTGCGGCACGGGCAGCGCGTCGTCGCCCGCCGCGGCGGCGACGGCGCGCAGATCGGCGACATCGTCGTCTTTCCCGCGCCGCCCCACCCCGCGCTCACGCCGCCCGAGGGCGAGCCCGGCCTGCTGGTGAAGCGGGTGGTGGCGAGCGATGACGTCGCTGGCGAGCGCCTCATCGTGCTCGGCGACAACCGCGCCGCGAGTCAGGACTCGCGCCTGTTCGGGCCGATCGACCGCGGCGCGATCGTCGGCATCGCCAGAGCGCGATGACGCGCGCCCCGCGCTGGGCGCTCGGGGCGACGGCCGCGCTGCTCGCCGCGCTGCCCGCGGCAGGCGCCGAGCCGCTGGTGCTGTCGTTGTCGAGGGCGAGCTCGCAGCTGCAGGGCCTGACCGACACACAGCTCTACCGAACCTTCGCCAGCCAGCTGACGGCCGAGCTGCAGCAGCTCGAGCCGCAGGGCCGGCTCGGCTCGGGCTCGCCGCTCGGGGTCGAGCTGCGGGCGGCGCCGATCAGCGCGGGGCAGGCGAAGCGGCCGGGCGCCACGGTGCGCTTCACGCTCACCCTCACCGCCGAGGGTGAGCGCCCACGCAGCCTGTACTTCGAGCAGAAGGCGCGGGGCATCGGCCTACTCGGCGCGCGGGTGCTGGCGAAGGCGACGGTGGAAGCGGCGCTGGCGCTGCGCCGCGGCGCGGCACCGCAGCGTCCGATCTCGCTCGACGCGCCGCCAGCCGCCGAAGAGCCGCTGATGCGGGCGAGCCGCACCGCGACCGCGCCGAAGATCGACGGCCGCATCGACGACGCGCAGTGGCAGCAGGCGCCGGCGTTCACCCGGTTCGTCGAGAACCTGCCCGACACCGGGGCGACGCCCACGCAAACCACCGAGGTGCGGCTGCTCTACGACGACCACGCGCTCTACGTGGGCATCATCTGCTTCGACACCCAGCCCGAGCTGATCGACCGCCAGCTCGGCCAGCGCGACACGTTTCCGCCGTCGGACCTGGTCGAGCTGGCCATCGACTCGGCCCTCGACCGGCGCACCGCCTACGCGTTCTCGATCAACGCGGCCGGCACGCTCACCGACGGGCTGGTCTACGCCGACATCAACACCACCGAGACCTTCGACGCGGTGTGGGAGGGCGAGGCCGCCGATCGGCCCGACGGCTGGTCGGCCGAGCTCGAGATACCGCTGTCGATCTTGCGCTTCCCCGCCGCGGCCGAGCAGCGCTGGGGCATTCACGTGCGTCGCACGGTCAGCCGCACCCACCAGGTCTTCGAGAGCCGCCTGATTCCCCCCGCGGACAACGCGTTCGTCTCGCAGTTCGGCTTGTTGGGCGGCGTGACCGCGCTCGCGCCTGCCCACAGCCTCGAGGTGGTGCCGTACCTGGCGGCGCGCGTCGGGTGGCAGGCGCTCCAGCTCGAGCCGTCGCTCGACCTCGGCGTCGACCTGCGCACCAGCCTGCTCTCGGACCTGACGCTGAACCTCACCGTGAACCCCGACTTCGGGCAGGTCGAAGCCGACGAGCTCGTGCTCAACCTCACCAACTTCGAGCTGCAGTTCCCCGAGAAGCGACCGTTCTTCAATCAGGGGCTCGAGCTCTTCGCGCCGGTCGGCAGCGAGTACGGCAGTACGCACCAGCTCTTCTACTCGCGACGCATCGGGCTCGAGGCGCCGATTCTCGCCGCGGCGAAGCTCACCGGTACGCTCGTCTCGGGCCTGCAGGTGGGGGTGCTCGACGCGGTGGTGATGGGCGCCGCCGACCCGAGCAAGGCGCGGCTCGCCGAGGGTGACCCGGGCGCCAGCGAGGGCGCGCAGACCGACGCGCCCGACCGCAGGGTGATGTTTCACCCCTCCCGACCGCTGCACCTGGGCCTCAACTCACAGCTTCCGGCCGAGCGGCCCACTCCGATGAACTTTCTCGCGGCGGTGGTGCGGGCCGACGCCACTGCCGCGTTCAGCCTCGGCGCGACGTTCGCGTCGGCGACCCCGCTCGCCGCCCGCTGTGGGCCGGCCGACTTCGCGACGCCCGCTGCGTACCTCGCGGCAGACTGCCGCTCGAGCGGAGGAGAGGTCTTGAGCCTTGACTGGAACCTGCGCAGCGAGGGCCGCGACTGGGTCTTTCTCGGCGCGCTCGACGCCAGCCGCCGCGAAGGAGGGCCGCTCACCGAGGTGCTGGCCGACGGCACGCGCATGCACCCCTCGGACCTCGGCCATGGCGGCTGGTTCAAGGCAGGCAAGTACGGCGGAGAGGGCCTGCGGTTTTCGCTCGATGGAGACTGGGCGTCGCAGCGGCTCGACTTGAACCCGACCGGCTTCCTCTCGACGCAGAACGAGGGCCGGCTCTCGGGGTCGGTCGCGCTCTACTACACCCAGGGCCTCGGGCTCTTGCGCGAGCTGCAGGTCGGCTTGAGCGCGTCGACGGCGTGGTCGACAGACGGCCGGTGGACGCCGCGGGGCAACACCTTCGGGCTCGACGCCTCGGTCACGCTGCCGAGCTACTGGCACCTGTCGCTGAACGGCACGTTCGAGATGCCGCAATTCGATCTGCGCGAGATCTACGGCGCCGGTATTCCCTTCGAGCGGCGAATGACCGGCATCGCGTACCTCAGCGCGCGCAGCGACCCGAACCGCGCGGTGGTGGTCGAGGCGCGCGCCACCGGCTCGTATGCGCCCGCAGGGCCGGTGCCGGCCCAGCTCGGCTGGGGGGCGGGCGGCACGCTGGTGGTGCGCCCCCACTCGCGCATCGAGACGCGGCTCGAGGGGAGCTGGGCGAACGCGCCGAACGGGGCCCGCTGGGTCTCCGCGCTTCCCGACGCCGATGCGCTCGACCCTTCGCGCGCGCACCAGCTGTTCGGGCAGCAAGACAGCGAGACGCTGTCGGTGACGCTGCGGCAGTCGGTGGCGCTGACTCCGCGGCTGACGCTCACTGCGTACGGGCAGCTGTTTCTCGCCTACGCGCGCTACCCGCGCTTCTTCAGCGCCGGCGCGGCCGAGGGCGAGCGCATCGAGCTCGAGCAGCTGCAGCCGACCACCGTCGCGGCAAACCACGACTTTCGCGAGGCAAGCCTCGCCTTCAGCGCAGTGCTGCGCTGGGAGTACCGGCTGGGCTCTTCGCTGTTCCTGGTCTACTCGCACTCGAGCTCGGAGCCCCGGCTCGCGCCCACCGAAGCGCCGGCGGCGAACCTCTCGCCGGTGCGCCTTTGGGGCGGGCCCTCGAGCGACGCGGTCTCGCTGAAGTGGACCCTCTGGCTGGGGACCTGAGCGCCTGCGGCCGAACCCGAAGCCGGCCCTCAAACGGGCAGCGGCAGCCGGCGGGGCTTCACGCCGGTCTGCTGCAGCAGCGCCTCGAGGCGAGCCCTGGCCTCGGGGTTCTGGGCGCGCACCTTCTTGGCGAGAATCAGCTCGTTCTTGAGCGAGTGCTCCCAGCCGGTGAGCTCGGTCACCGTCACCGAGTAGCCGTGGGCCTCGAGGGTGAGCGCGCGCAGCACGTTGGTGAGGTGCGAGCCGAACTCGCGGCGGTGAATGGGGTGCTCGAACAGCACCTTCATCGGCGACTCGCGGCTCGACTCTTTGAGCTGCTGGGCGACCTCGGCCTGGCAGCACGGCACCAGCGCGAGGTGATCGGCGTTGTGCTTCAGCGCCACGGCGATGGCGTCGTCGGTGGCGGTGTCGCAGGAGTGCAGCGCGGTGAGCAGGTGAATGCGCTCGGGGTACGACGCGGCGGCGATCGACCCGGTCTCGAACTTCATGCGGTCGAAGCCCAGCGTCTTCGCGCGCTGGCCGGCCTTGGTCGAGAGGTCGGCGCGCGACTCGATCGAGAGCACCTCGCCCTTCTCTTTCATGAACAGCTCGTAGAGCACGAAGCCGAGGTAGGCGTTGCCCGAGCCCACGTCGACCACCACCGGCTGGCCGAAGCGCTGCTGCACGTCGTCGAGTGCGGGGGTGAGCAGGCCCACCAGGTGGTTCACCTGCTTGAGCTTGCGCAGCGAGTCGGCGTTGAGCCGGCCGTCGCGGGTGAGCAGGTGCAGCTCTTTGAGCAGGGCGGTCGACTGTTCGGGCAGCAGCTCGCGCCGCACGCGAGAAGCCACGACCTGCCGGCGCGCGTTCAATTCACACCGCGACGACTTCGGTCACTTCGGGAATCGACTCTTTGAGCCGGGTCTCGATGCCCATCTTCAGGGTGGCGGTCGAAGAGGGGCAGCCCGAGCAGCTGCCCTGCATGTGCAGGTAGACGACGCCGTTCTCGAACTTGTCGAGGGTGATGTCGCCGCCGTCTTGCGCGACCGCAGGGCGAATCTCGGCCTCGAGAATCTCTTTGATGCGCTCTTCGACCGCGCCGCCGTTGGTGGCGAGCTCGCGCGCCCGGGCTTCGAGCACCTCGGGCTTCACCGCGATGCCGCCCTCGCCCAGGTGCTTGTCGATGGCCATCATGACGCCGTCGTTGAGCTCGTCCCACTCGCCGTCGTCGCCCTTGGTGACGGTGACGAAGTTGGTGCCGATCATCACGCTCACCACGCCCTTGATGCCGAACAGCTTCTCGGCGAGCGGCGACCGTTCGGTGGCCAGCTCGGGTTTGGTGAAGTTCATCGCGCCCGCGGGGAGCAACTTGGTGTCGACCACGTACTTCAGGGTCGACGGGTTCGGGGTCCACTCGAGCTGGATGTTCACGGACATGCCCTGGGAATAAGGGCTTGGGGCCGCGAAAGCAACCCAGAGCGTTACCGCTTCGACACCGTCAGCCCAGAATGCCGGCGTCGGGGTCGATCTGAATCTCGTCGAGCGCGAAGTCGATGTCGAGCTCGTCGAACTGCTTGGCCACCTGGGGAGCCGGGGCCCCTGGCCGGGCGGCCTCGAGCAGCGAAGGAAGCGGCTTCGACGCGGGCGCCACCGGTGAAGGCTTGCCGGGCAGCGAGAGCATGGCGTTGGCCTGGCGCAGGTGGAGTACCAGCTGGCGGGCGACCAGGTCGACCAGCTGAAAGGCGAAGCGGTTGCCCGAGGCGAACAGCGAATCGAAGTCGCGGTCGTTGAGCTTGAGCAGGCGCGCCGGGCCGGTGGTGACGCAGGCTGCCGAGCGGGTGCCCTGGTCGATGGCCGAGACCAGGCCGAACATGGTGCCGGGCGGCAGGTTGGCGAGGGTCTTGCCGTTGCGGCCGACGCTCACCTCGCCTTCGAGGAGAAACCAGGCTCCGTCGCTGACCTCGCCCTCGGCGAACAGCGGGGTCAGCTCGGCGACCTCGACCAGCTGGAGCTTCTGACCGAGCGCCAGCTTGACCGTGGCGGGCAGCGCCTTGAAGGGGGGAAACTGCTCCATCACCTCGGGCGTGGGGCGCCGGGTCGACGAGAGCTGCGGGGTAGAGACCGAGGTGGGCTTGCCGGGAACGATGCGCTCGTTGGTGGCGCGCAAGCGGGCGCACAGGTCGACGCACACGCGGCGCAGCACCTTGAACGCGGCCGAGTTGAAGCCGTCGCGCAGGGCGTGAAACTCGTTGGCGTCGATCTCGTGGGCGTGGCCCCCCTGCACCACGATGGCGGTGCCCGAGCGGGGGCCGTCGTCGACCAACGCCATCTCGCCGAGCACCTCGCCCTCGCGGGCGTAGGCCACCACGACCGGGCGCTTCTGGCCGGGCGGAGTCGCCGAGACGCTGACCTCGACGCCCTTACCCATCACCCACATCGCCTTGCCGGGCTCTCCCTCGCGAAAGAGCACCTGACCGGCCTCGACCTGCACCGGGCGCATCAAACGCAAGATGTCCATCAGCTCCTGGGGCTCGACCAGGGAGAACAGCGGAATGCTCTTGATGAACTGTTCGAGCGCAGGATTCGAACTTGCGTGGCTCACCGGTTCGAAGTTTCTTAGCACACCATGAGATTTGTTCTCGGTGCGGCGCTCTGCCTGTTCGCACCAGCCGCCTTCGCCGAGAAGCTCTGCATCACGCCGTTCAAGGGCCCTGGCGGAGAGGCCGTGCGCTCGGCGTTCACCGACGCGCTCTGCTCGAGCAACACCTGCGTCGACGCCAAGAAGCTCACCAAGGCGGGCAAGCCCGACTTCGCCAAGGGAAAGAAAGAGAAGATCGACTTCTTCGTCTCGGGCACGGTGCACAAGGCGGGCATCAAGCAGCGGCTCGAGCTGGTGGTGGCGGCGAAGGCCGGCAAGCCTGCCCTCAAGAAGTCGTTCATCTACACGGGCAGCGGAATTCCCGACAAGACGTTGGAGCAGGCGCTCGCCGCGCTGAACAAGGCGATGGGCCTCGAGGCGAAGGCCGAGCCGCCTCCCGAGAAGGTGGAGGAGAAGAAAGAAGAGGCGCCGCCGCCCGAAGAGAAGAAAGAAGAGCCGCCGCCGAAGGAAGAGCCGCCGCCGCCCGAGAAGAAGGCCGAGCCGGCGCCGGTGGTCGAAGAGCAGAAGAGAGAGCCGCCGCCCGACGAAGAGGCGCCGCCGCGCAAGCCGGTGAAGCCGCCATTTCTCGCGGTCGAGGCGGGCGTCGACCTCTTCTCGCGCAACTTCTCGTACAACGCGCCCGAGACGAACAACCTGCGCAGCTACAGCGCGGCGCTGATCATCGCGCCGGTGGTGCGCCTCGAGTTCTACCCGGTGGCGCTGGTGAGCCAGGGGTTTCTGGCGGGCCTGGGGGTCGACGGCACCTTCGGCATCGCGGTGGGCCTCAAGTCGCGGCGCAGCGGCACCGATGTCACCTGGCCCACCAGCATGCAGCGCTTCGACGTGTCGCTGCGCTGGCGCATTCGGCCGATCGAGGGCGTCGACGCGGCGGTGATTCCGTTCGTGGGGTACTCGAGCCGCACCTTCTCGGTGGGCACCGGCAGCGATGGCTCGACGCTCGACGGGCTGCCCAACGTGGCGTACTCGGCGATTCGGCCGGGCCTGGCGGGTGAGCTGCCGTTCTCTGACTCGGGGTTTCTGATCTTCGCCAGATTCGCGGTGCAGATCGTGCTGTCGTCGGGCCAGATTCTCTCTGCGGCCGACACCGGCTTCTTTCACAAGGGGAGCAACTTCGGCATCGAGGGGCAGCTGGGTGCGGGGTACCGCATCGCGGGCCCGGTCTCGGTGCGGCTGGCGTTCGACTTCATTCGGTACGGGCTGGGGTTCGCGAGCGACCCGACCGACACGTACCGGGCGGGCGGCGCGGTCGATACCTATCTGGGCGGCAACTTCGCGGTGCGGCTGACGTTCTGAAAAACAGGCGTACCACCCGCGTGTCGTGAGGTTTCTAGCGCTGCGGCAGGCGGGTCTGGGGCGCTGAGCGATCGGCGTGGCGCAGAACCTGTGCGAGCGCTCACACCGCCGTCCACGTCCACGACCACGACCACGTCCACGAGGTGAGTGGCATGAAGGTTGATGTGGGGCGTCGCACCTATGCGCCCCCAGCTCACTTTCGCCATTTTGGTAACGCTTTGCGCCTGCCCGGGGCCCACGCCTCCGGTGGACCAACACGATTCAGGAGCCGAGCCGGGCGATGCGGGAGTCGATGGGGGCACGGTGGACGCGGGGCTCGACTGCGCTTCGGAGCAGGCGACGCCGCAGTCGGGGTGCGGGTCGCTGGCGGCGTGGGCGCAGTCTCCGGTGATGAGCCGGCTGCGCAACCACCACTCGAGCGTGCTGGCCGAGGTCGACGCGGGCGCGTTTCTGTACGTGCTGGGCGGCACCGAGGCCAACCGGGTGTTCAACTTCGTCGATCGCGCGAAGGTGAACGGCGACGGGTCGCTCGAGGCGTTCGAAGAGCTGCCGCAGCGGCTGCCCGAGGCCGAGGGCGGAGGCACCGCCACCATCGTCGGCAACCTGCTCGTCTGGGCCGGCGGCACCATCTCTTTCGGCGAGGTGACCGACCAGAGCGCGTTTGCGCGCATCGAGGCCGACGGCTCGCTGAGCGCGTTCATCCAGAACGGGTCGATCGGCCACCGGCGCATGCACCCGGCCTCGGTCTCGCGCGGCAACTGGGTGTACGTGCTGGGTGGCTTCAACGACCCCGACGTCTGGGACGACGCGGTGAAGGCGCAGATCTACCCGAGCGGGGTGCTGTCTCCGTGGGTGCCGGCCGGAAAGCTGTCAGGCAAGCGGTCGCACATGTCGGTCACCCGGGTGGGCGACTACGTGTACATGGTCGGCGGGCTGGCCCAGAGCGCGCTGCAGAACCCGCCCGATCTCAGGACGGTCGAGCGCGGCCACTTCGACGAGCACGGAGATCTCGGCGAGTGGGTGGCGCAGCCCGACTACCCGATCGGCATCGCCACGCACGCCTCGGCGTTCTACGGCGGCTACCTGTACGTGATGGGAGGCATCACCGACACCGGTGGGCTGAGCCACGTCAAGCGGGTGTTCCGCTCTCCGCTCGGTGCAGACCACGCGCTCGGTGCGTGGGAAGAGGTGGTGTCGCTGCCGGTGGCGCGAGGGCACGTGCACGACCTCCCCCTCTTCAAGAACCACGTCTATTCGATCGCGGGAGCCATCGACTTCTCGCTCCATTCGACCGGCGCGATTCAGGTCGGCACCTTCCAGCCCGACTGACTCAGTTGAGCTGATCTCGGCCAACCTCTTCGTTGCGGGCTCCGGTCCCTCCTCATGGCCACACGACGGCCACTTGAGGTCGGTGCGGCCTTAGGCTCGACTCAGCCGTGCACGCGGTTGCGGCCGCCCTTTTTCGCCTTGTAGAGGTTGGCGTCGGAGGCCTTGATGAACTGGAGCGGCTCGGTCATGTCGCCGGTCATGTCGGCGACGCCGACCGAGATGGTGACGGGAATGTCTTTGCCCTCGAAGGCGAAGTGGTGGTCTTCGACGAGCTTGCGGACCTTCTCGCTGAAGCGGCGGGCGTTCTCGGGGCCGGCCTCGGGCATCACCACCGAGAACTCTTCGCCGCCGTAGCGGGCGAAGCACTCTTCCTTGCGAATGCGCTGGCGCACCAGGCCGGCCAGCTCGCGCAGCACGTAGTCGCCGGCGAGGTGACCGTTGGTGTCGTTGATCTTCTTGAAGTGATCGATGTCGAACATGATCAGCGACAAGGCGCGGTTGTAGCGGTGGCAGCGGCCCATCTCGCGCTCGAGGAACTCGAGGAAGTAGCGCTTGTTGTGAATCTGGGTGAGGCCGTCGACGATCGTGAGCTGGTAGATCTCTTCGTAGTACAGCGTCTCGATGTTGCCGCCCTGCAGGAACTTGAAGATGCTGCCGCCGACCTTCACGAAGTCGCCCGAGCGCAAGGGCTGTTCTTGCAGCACCTCTTCGTCGTTCAGGTAGGTGCCGTTGGTCGAGCCCAGGTCGGAGACGAAGTGCTTGCCCGAGCGGGTGGAGATCTTGGCGTGGCGGCGTGAGACGTTGTCGAGGTCGACGACGATGTTGTTCTTCACATCGCGGCCGATGGTGAACTCTTCTTCGTCGAGCACGTACTTCTTGCCGAGCTCGGGACCATGGATCTCGACCAGGCAGCTCTCGGTGCTGACGGGGATACGATCCTGCAGCTTGGAGATCTTGGTGACCCGAGTTTCCTGGCCGCCCATGCACCCCGATTCCTAGCACAGCCGTGTTACGGTGCCGCACTCTCATGCGATCACTTATGTGGGTCGTCGCCTTGGCTGTCGCGGGATGTGCGCACAAGAAATCTGCGCCGCCCTCGAGCAGCAGCGCGATCGATCTCGCCGGCAGGCACGCCAACTACCGCGACTGGCGGGGGCAAGACGCGTGCAAGACCGATCCACTCGCGCACTGGACGGATCTGGAAGCGATGAACGCGCTGCTCACCGAGTATCTGGCGCAGACCAAGCTGAGCGCCGACGAGCCGTGGACCCCCGAGCAGATCGCCACGCTCGAAGCGAGCGTCGGCTCACTGGGCCCGGCGCTCGACGGCCTCGACTCGCAGGCCAGCGCGGTGACCAAGTGCAAGTTCCCCAAGACCTCGGGGGTCGACGACGACGCCAAGACCGCCGACGAGCTGTCGCAAGCGGCGCGCAAGCGGCTGACCGACGCGCCGGCGCTGTTGCCGAAGCTCAAAGAGAAGGCCGAGCTCAACAAGTGGAAGGCCGACCAGGTCGAGGCGCAGAAGACCGGCAAAGAGAGCTGGTGCCCCGAGAAGCCCAAGCCCGGCGTGCCCGACGTCTACTACGCGTCGAGCGACGAGACCGGGAAGACCGAGTGGCTCTTCTGCGACGACACCAAGGTGTTCGCGCTCGAGGGCGGCAAGCCCGAGGTGCAGGTCGACGACCCGAAGAAGAAGAAGCCGAATGCGAAAGGGTACGTCGAGGCGGCGCTGAAGTACCCGGCGAGTGAGGTGCAGCACGCGCCGAAGCCGGGGCAGAAGGCAGCCGAGGGCGAGAAGACCGAGAAGCCGCAGGGGTGAGGTCGAGCGCACCGTGAGCGCTCGAGCACCACCGCATGACCGCCGAGATCGTCGCCGTCTTCACCGTCGTCTACTTCGGCATGTTCCTGGGCGAGCTGCCGAAGCTCCAGCTCGACCGCACCGGCATCGCGCTGCTCGGCGCCCTGGTGCTCATCGGCAGCGAAGCGGTCACCCTCGACCAAGCCGCCGCCTCGCTCGACCTTCGCACCCTCGCGCTGCTCTTCGGGCTGATGGTGCTCTCGGCCCAGCTGCGCCTGGGCGGCTTCTACACCCAGGTCACCGGCCGCCTCGCCGCCCTGAACGCCACCCCGCCCCGCTTCCTCTTGCTGCTGGTGCTGGCGGTCGGCGCGCTCTCGGCCATCTTCACCAACGACGTGGTCTGCCTCGCGGTGACCCCGGTCATCATCTCGGCCTGCCGGCGCCGCGAGCTCGACCCGGTTCCGTTCGTCATCGGCGTCGCCTGCGCCGCCAACATCGGCTCGGCGGCCACGCTGATCGGCAACCCGCAGAACATGCTCATCGGCCAGGCGCTGCAGCTCTCGTTCGTGGGCTACCTGCGGCAGGCGGCGCTGCCTGCGCTGCTGGGCCTGTTCGCCACCTGGGGCATCATCGTGGCGCTCACCCGCGGCCGCTGGGCCCGAGGGCCCGACGCCGTGCCGCTGGGCGCCGAAGCGCCGGCCCCCACCGATCTCGCCCAGCTCGCGGCGAGCACCCCGCGCCCCTTCAACGCCTGGCAGTCGCTCAAGGGCCTGGGCACCGCCGCTGCGCTGATGGTGGCGTTCTGCGTCTCTCCGTGGCCGCGCGAGGTGCTGGCCCTGGGCGCCGCGGGGCTGATGCTGCTCAGCCGCCGCCTGCGCTCGCGCGACATGCTGGGGCTCGTCGACTGGTCGCTGCTGGTGCTGTTCGCCGGCCTGTTCGTGGTGAACGGCGCGCTGCAGAAGACCGGCCTCACCGCGCGCGCCCTCGAGAGCGTGCCGGGGCTCGATCACCCCGCGACGCTGTTCACCGCCATCGTGGTGCTGAGCAACGTGGTGTCGAACGTGCCGGCGGTGATGCTGCTGCTCCCCGCCGCCACCCACCCGCTCGCCGGCCCCACCCTCGCGCTCGCCAGCACCCTCGCCGGCAACCTGATCATCGTGGGCTCGGTCGCGAACATCATCGTGGTCGACCTCGCCAAGGCCAACGGCATCTCCATCGACTGGCGCACCCACGCGCGCATCGGCGTGCCGGTCACCCTCGCCTCGCTGGCCATCGCCGCGGGTGCGCTGAGTTTGCTCGGCTGATCAAAGCCATTTTGCAGTCCGGGTGCGGGGTGTGGAATGGCCTCACAAGCACCCGAAAGTAGCGGTCAAGCACCAAAATTCGGGGCGACTAGAGAATGTGTACAGAGGTCGCTCAATGTCGCAGCACGTTCTCATCTCCGGTCGCTTCACCCTGAGCATCGAGCGCGCAGTGCAGGCCCTGCTGGTGCTGAACCTGCTCGACGCGGTCTTCACCTCGTGGTGGGTGAGCGCGGGCTGGGCGACCGAGGCGAACCCGCTGATGGCCCGCGCGCTCGAGCTGGGGCTGGCGCCGTTCATCGCCGCCAAGTTGGCGCTGGGCATGTTCGCGGCGCTCATTCTGCGCACCCATGCGCCGCGGCACCGCCTCGCGCGCGCCGGCCTGGTGATGGCGCTGGTCGCCTACGCCTCGGTCACCGCGCTGCACCTCTCACAGAGCGCCACCCAGGCGTCGAGCGGCAAGATGCTCACCGTGGCGACCATCGCCGACTGAAGCTCCAAGTCTAGACCGCCGCGGCGACGTGCTGAGACGCCCAGCGGGCCAGCCCGAAGATGGTGAGCTGCGGGTTCACGCCCAGCGAGGTGGGGAACACCGAGCCGTCGACCACGAACAGGTTGTCGAGCCCGTGAAAGCGCAGCTGCGGGTCGACCACCGACTTCGAGGCGTCTTTGCCCATCGCGCAGCCGCCCATCAGGTGCGCGCTCACCACCCGCACCTTGATTTTCTCCCACTCGGCCTGGTCGAGCTTGCCCAGGTCGGCCTCGCTCTCGAGCGTGAGGGGGGTCTGGTGCAGCGAGTGCACCCGCTTCGCTCCGGCGGCGAACTGAAGGCGCGCCATCTCGCGGCAGGCGGTGCGCGCCGCTTCCCAGAACTGCGGCACGAAGTCGTAGCTGATGCTGTGGCGGCCGTAGCCCGAGTCGCGCAGGCGCACCGTGCCGCCGGTCTCGTGCGGCAAGAGCCCGTCGACCACGATGGCGATCATCGCGTTCACGTAGGGCAGGCGCCCCAAGAACGACTGCAGCTGCGCCCCCATGCCGGTAGAGACCACCGACGCGAGCATCGGGTGCACCGGCGGCACCTCGAGAAAGAAGCCCATCTTGCCTTCGCCGCGCTCGATGAACTGGTGCGAGTACACCGACTGCGGCGCACCCGAGAACGCGTTCACCGGCTCTGCGAACTCCGACAGCATCACCACCACCGGGTGCAGCCAGGTGCGCGCGCCCACCCGACCTTCGGCGTCGAGGCCCGAGCGCAACAGCAGCGCCGGAGAGTTCACCGCGCCGCCGCACACCGCGGTGGCCTTGGCCTTCACGGTGAAGCTGCGCCCGCTCTTGCGGTCGGTCTGGGGGTCGAGCACGTCGGCGACCACCCGGGTCACCTTCTTGCCCTGGGTCTCGAGCCGGCGCACCGAGACGTTGGCGAACAGCCGCAGCCCCTTCTCGACCGCGTCGGGCAGCACCGTGACCCCCATCGACTGCTTGGCGTCGATGGGGCAGCCCAGGCCGCAGTAGCCCAGGTTGGCGCAGCCGTTGACGTTGCGGCGAATGAGGCCGCGGTCGTAGCCGAGCTTGCCCAGGCCCTCCCAGAGAATGCGGTTGTTGCGGTTGATCAGCGCCTCGGGCCACTCGGCGATGTGCAGCCGCTTCTCGGCGGCGGCCCAGTGCGGGTCGAGCGTCTGCGGGGTGAGCGCCTCGCAGCCGTGCTGCTCGCGCCAGATCTTCAAGATGCGCTCGGGGGTGCGAAACGAGCTGCACCAGTTCACCGTGGTCGAGCCGCCCACGCTGCGGCCCTGCAGCATGGTGATGGAGAGGTCGTCGGTCGCCCGGTTGCCGAGCTCCTGGTAGAGCTTGGGGTAGACGTGGGCCTCGGTGAGGTCGAACTCGCGGCGCGTGTGGTAGCCGCCCTCTTCGAGCATCACCACGTCTTTGCCGGCGGCGCACAGCTCGTGGGCCAGCCAGGCGCCGCCGCTGCCCGAGCCGATGATGCACACGTCGCACTCGAGGGTGGTGTCGCTCTCGAGCAGCTCGTCGCCGGTGACGATGCGGCCGTCTTTCATCTCTTAAGGCTCCACCCACACGCCGGGGCCGGGCGGGCGCGGCTCACCACCGCCCTTCCACACCGGGGCGTTGGGGTCGACGAACGCCGCTGGCGGGCCGGGGTAGCCGACCGAGGGCCAGGTGCGCGGGTCGCCGTAGTAGGCCGAGACCACCAGCGAGCGCACGGCCAGGTAACCGGTGCGGCGCAGCTCGACGTTGCTGCGGCGCCACTCGTCGAGCACCGCGTCTTGGCGCTCGGGGTCGAGGCGGGTGAACGGAGTGACCCGGCCGCCGAAGAGGAACCCGGTGAGCGCGTTCTCGAACAGCTCGAGCAGCTGGCGCATCTCGACCTGCGAGGTCTCGTCGGTGAGGGCGAGAATGCGGTCGCAGGTGAAGGCGATGCGCAGGTCGTCGACGGTGGGCGCGCCCGGTGCGGGCGAGAGCACCCGGCGGGCGATGGCGTCGACCACCGCGTACTCTTTCTTGCCCAGCACCAACAGACCCTCGGGGGGCAGGTCGACCAGCTTGCTGTGACGAAAGGCGAGCGTCACCCCCGAGCCCAACGCGAGCAGCGCGGTGCCGAGCAGGCCGCGCTTGAGCAAAGTGCGTCGCGTTTCCATGCGGCGCGACCCTACACCCGATATAGCTTCCGAGCGCATGTCACGAGCACTCGCGATGATCCTCGCCGGTGGAGCTGGTACCCGACTCGACCCGCTGACCCGCGAGCGCGCCAAGCCCGCAGTTCCGTTCGGCGGCCGGTACCGCATCATCGACTTCTGCCTCAGCAACTTCGTCAACAGCGGCGTCTACAAGATGAAGGTGCTGACCCAGTACAAGTCAGACTCGCTCAACAACCACCTGAGCCGCGCGTGGCGCATGACCGCGTTTCTCGGCCACTACTGCGAGTCGGTGCCCGCGCAGATGCGCACCGGCACCGACTGGTACAAGGGCAGCGCCGACGCCATCTACCAGAACCTGAACCTCATCACCGACGAGGCGCCCGAGCGGGTGTTCGTATTCGGCGCCGATCACGTCTACCAGATGGACGTTCGGCAGATGGAAGACTTCCACGTGCAGAAGAAGGCGCAGTGCACGGTGGCGGCGATTCCCGTGCCGATCGAAGAGGGGTCGGACTTCGGCATCATCGCGGTCGATGATCAGTGGCGCATCACCAACTTCCTCGAGAAGCCGAAGAACCCGCCGCCGATGCCGGGCAACCCGAAGATGTGCCTGGCCTCGATGGGCAACTACCTGTTCGAGACCGACACGCTGGTGAGCGAGGTCACCAACGACGCGAAGCTCGAGGCCTCGGCGCACGACTTCGGCAAGTCGATTCTCGCCAACCTGCACCAGCGCGCGGCGGTGTACGCCTACGACTTCGCGCGCAACATCGTGCCCGGGCAGGCGGCCAAAGAGCGCGGCTACTGGCGCGACGTGGGCACCCTCGACGCCTACTACCAGTGCAACATGGACCTGGTGGGCGTCGAGCCGGTCTTCAACTTCTACAACCAGCAGTGGCCGGTGTTCACCGGCAACCCCAACCTGCCGGCGGCGAAGTTCGTGTTCGCCGACCACGAGCACGGCCGGGTCGGCTACGCGACCGACTCGCTGATCTGCGAAGGCTGCATCGTCTCGGGCGGTCACGTCGACCGCTCGGTGCTGTCGCCGCGGGTGCGGGTGAACTCGTACTCCAGCGTGTCGGAGTCGGTGGTGCTCGAGAACGTCGAGATCGGGCGGCACGCGGTGGTGCGTCGCGCGATCATCGACAAGAACGTGGTGATTCCGCCGGGCACCAAGATCGGCGTCGACCCCGAGGCCGACCGGCGCCGGTTTCAGGTGACCGAGAGCGGCATCGTGGTGATTCCCAAGGGTGCGCGGGTCGAGTAGCGCGGCCTGCGGGTTGGCGCGTTGGGCCGGGGTTGGTGGCCCTTCAGGTTGGGCCAGGTGACGGTGGGCGCGGGGCTGTGGTCTAAAGCTCGCGTCTCGTTCGTCGGCCGGCCTTTGCCTTCAGGTGTCCCTCATGCGTTCTCTGCTCTGCTCGGTCGTCTTCTGTCTGGTCGCTTGTGCGTCGAACCCTGGGGGTGGCGCTGGCGGCGGCAGCGCCGGTGGCTCGGGCGCTGGCGGTGCTGGGGGCTCTTCCGGCGGTAGCGCGGCTGCGGGCGGCTCGGGCTCGAACGGCGGGGGCAGCGCGGTCACCGGCGAGCTGCCCTGCGACGTGGCGGCGATTCTCCAGGGCTCGTGCCAAGAATGCCACCAGAGCACTCCGCTGTTCGGCGCGCCGATGGCGCTCACGAGCTACGCCGACACCCAGGCCCAGAGCGCGCAGTACCCGGGGCAGAAGATCTACCAGCGCATGGCCGAGCGGGTGGGGGCGAGCGTGCGGCCGATGCCCGAGGCTCCGCGCATGCTGACCTCGGCGCAGATCGCCACCATCGACGCCTGGGCGGCGGCGGGGGCGCCGGCGCGGGCCGACGGCGTCACCTGCGGAGGCACCGGCGGCGGCACTGGCGGCGGCACTGGCGGCGGCACTGGCGGAAGTGGCGGCTCGGGAGGCACCGGGGGCGGAGTCGACGCGGGCACCGGCTGCGCGCCGAACGAGACGCGCATCGACATCACCGCGCCGATGTTCCAGATCCCCCAGCAGAGCGACTTCTACCAGTGCTTCGCGAAGACGGTGTCGCTGCCCGGCAAGCGTCACGCGCTGAAGATCGACAAGATCATCGACGACGCGCGGGTGCTGCACCACGTGGTGCTGTTCCGCGACCTGGGCAAGAACGCTCCGGCCCAGATTCCCAACTGCGGCTTCCAGTCAGACTGGCAGGCGCTCTACGCGTGGGCGCCCGGCGCCGGCCCGATGGTGCCGCCGGCGAACGTGGGCATTCCCGTGAACGACGGCGACCAGCTGGTGCTTCAGATTCACTACAACAACGTGGCCAACGTGAGCGGCAAGGACTCGAGCGGCGCGTACCTGTGCGTGACCGATCAGCTGCAGCCCAACGAAGCGGGCGTGCTGGCGATCGGGCCCACCCAGCTGACCCTGCCGCCGAACTGCCCGGCCACCTCGGCGACCGGCACCTGCGGCAACATCACCAGCACCACCTACAACGTGTTCACCGTCTGGCCCCACATGCACCTCAAGGGGCGCGCGATGAAGACCACCCTGCAGCGCTCGGGCGCGGCCGACCTGGTGGTGACCGATCGGCCCAACTACGACTTCAACTCGCAGTACCTCGAGGCCGCCAACTTCCAGTTCAAGCCGGGCGACACGCTGGTGAACAAGTGCACCTGGAGCACGGTGGGCGCCACCGGCGTCACCCACTGGGGCGAAGACACCGCGCAGGAGATGTGCTTCAACTTTCTCTACTTGTACCCGGCGCCGCCGCTGGCGTTCTGCCCCTCGCCCAACCCGCCGGCCTCGACCTGCCCCTGACGGGCTACTCGTGCTCTTCCTCGGCGAGGCGCGCCGCGCGCACCTCGTCGAGCAGCTCGGCCTTGAGCACCTCGAGCGGCCGCCCGTCGCGCACCCCGTTGAGCAGCTGGCGGAAGCGCTCGATGCCGGCCTGCACCGGCGGCGAGTCGTGCCCGGGCCGCCTTGCCACCAGCTGGGCCAGCCGCTCTACCGTGGCAGGAGTTCTCCGGTACACCGGCAGGGGCTCGCCGATCACGTCGGGCCACAGCTTCTGCCCGAGCGGAGTGCCCGGGTCGGCGAGCCGGAGCAGCTGCTGCAGCTCGAGCATCTGGGCGCGCAGCCGCTCGCTCGCGTTGGGGTGCTGTTCGAAGGCCTGCGAGAGATCGAACAGGTAACGCGCGTAGGTGGGCGTGCCGAGCATCAGCTCGCTGCGCTCGAAGGCCGGGGCGGCGAGCCGCTCGAGCTCTTCGGAAGACCACCGCGGGTTCTGCACGGCGAAGACACCGGCGGGAGTCGGGTTCTGCAACAAGGAGGGCTCGGTGAGGAAGCCGGCGAGCCGCTGGGGAGGCACCCTGGGGTCGGTGAGCGCGTTCTTCACCAGCAGGGTGGTGCGAGACAGTCGCGGGAGCGAGCCGGCCCTCACCGCCTCGGCGAGCGACGCGTCGTGGGGCACGTGGCGGTACTTCGAGCGCGGCACCTTTCCCGAGGTGATGCCGTGCCGGCCGCGCTCGAGAATGAAGTCGAGCCGCGCCTGAACGAAGGCCGAGACCCGCATCGCCTGCTCGTCGGTGAGCGCGTCGTTCTTCATCAGCCGGGTCACCGACACGAGTGCGTGGCTGGCCACTTGCTGCTGCTCGTCCTGGTCGAGCTGGTCGACCGCGTTCTCGAGCACCTGGTCGATGAGCGCGTCGGACAGCTCGTGCGGCGCCGACAAGCAGTCGAGCGCGAGCTGGAACTCGGGGGTGCCCGGCGCGGCGTCGCTCAGCGAAGTCCACATCGCCTTCAGCGTCACCGGCGGCGTGCCCACCGAGGTGGCGATGCCGGCCCACTGCTCGAGGGTTCCGGCGTAGTCGACGCCGGCGACGGTGAAGCCCCGCTCGCCGTCGCGCGGCGCGCGCCGCTCGAGCTTCGCGTCTTGCGCCTGGATCTCGAACTGCACGCCCTCGTCGAGCGGCTGCAGGCCCGGCGCGGTGGTGGCCAGCGCCTGCGCCGCGCCGGCGATCATCAGCGCCATCACGTGGTCGATCTCTGAGGGCGGCACCGAGTTGATGTCTTGAAAGTTCACCGGCAGGTTGTTGGCGAGCGCGGTGAGCATGCGGCCGTCTTTGAGCCAGTAGTGGTAGGTCTGCTGGTCGTTGACGGTCGAGGCCAGCACGCGCCGCAGCCGGCCCTCGGCGTCGGTGGCCTGCGAGAGCAACCCGACGTGGTCGACCTCGACGCGCTTGCTCGAGCCCGAGGCGATGAACACCGGGCGCTCGGCGTCGGTCGAGGCGAGCTTCTCGAAGTCTTCGAGGTCGATCGACTGGTGCCCCGAGGTGCCGATCACCAGGTACCTGCCGGCCAGCGCCTCGGCCTTGTCGGTGATGACCTTGAAGCCCTCGGCCTCGAGGCGCTCGCGGTCGCGCGGCGCGAGGTACGGGTCGTAGACCGCCACCCGGCCCGCGCCGTGCCGCCGCGCCGCCTCGGCGGTCGAGTGACCGACCTTGCCGGCGCCGAGCACCAGCACGTCGCGGTGGTGGAGCGAGGTCGAGAGCGACTGCAGCACCCGGCTCACCGAGCTGACGATGGCGTCGCCGATCTCGGTCGACTCGAGGCGCTTGCCGTACGAGCCGGCCACGTTCACCACCGGGAACTCGAGGTCGAGCGCGCTCAGCTCGGTGAGGCCGCGGGTGGTCTGCTCGACCACCCGAAAGGCCGACTGCAGCTCGGGGTACTTCTCGACGATGTACTTCGAGGCGTAGCCGCCGTCGTCGAGCACCAGAATCGGCTCGCCGTTGACGCGGTGGCGCTCGACCGCGCGATCGATGGCGCTCCCAATCTGGCTCCACATGCCCTCGAGGTCGCCGACCTCGGGGGTGTCGAGCGGCACCCCGGTCTGCCCCTCGACCGCCACCTTCACCGCCTGCCCGCCCTGGTAGGGAATGCCGACCATCTCGGCCTTCTTCGGGTCGAGGCCGGCCGCCACCATCGCGTTCATGAAGCCGCTGGCCTGACCGAGCACGTGCTGCACCATCACCACGTTCGCCTTCGCGAAGGGGCGGGTCTGCGCCAGCCGCTCTCCCACCGTGCGGGTGACCGGCATGTCGAAGGAGATCTGGTTGAGCTCGCCCAGCGCGTGCTCGAAGCGCTCGGCGTAGAGGTTCTGGGTGGTCGGCGCACCGAACCAGTCGTCGGCGTGCTGTCGCGGGCCCGGCGCCTTCGACCACTGCGGCATGAAGGGGTAGATGCGCTGCAGCGCACGCAGGTCGTCGCCGCCCAGCGGCCCGAAGGTGTCTCTGGCGCCCGGCGTGGCCGAGAGGAACAGCGGGCCGAGCTCGTCGAGCGTCGCGCCGGCGAAGCTGCGCTCCATGAACAGCGCCAGCCGCGCCGCCAGCAGAAAGTGGCGGCCCTCGCCCGGGGTGACGCCGAGCGCCTCGAGCGCGGGGGCCCAGCTGGCGTGCCCCAGCGCCGCGGCGGCCTCGCGCGAGGTGAAGCGGGCGGGCAGATCGAGCGCCGCGAGGCGCTGCTTCAGCTCGGCGGCCGACGGCGCGGCCGGCGCACCGTCGTCGCGAAACGGCTCGGCCAGCCGGTGCAGGCGCTGCAGGCCCTCGGGCTGCGGCTCGGCCTGCAGCTCGGCGCTGCCCCCCGGGTGGGCCGCGCTGCCGTAGACGTCGTCGTCAGGCCGGGCGGCGGGCTCGACCTCGGCACGCATCGCGGCGCGCGCGGGTACACGCGCACGCGCAGCAGGCGCCACCCCCTCGGGTGGGCCAGAACGGGTCGACCGGCGAGACCGCAAGCGGCTGAAGGCTATACCCGATGAAGCCCGCTCGTCGCGAAGCGCCCCGCCCGCCCCTGTCACCTCGGGCGCGTCACGCCGGCTTCTTCACCGCGGTCAGCTTGCGCTGAAAGTTCTGCAGGGTGTCGGCGATCTCGGCGTTGACCGACTTGAGCACGTCTTGCTTCTCGCGGAACGGGAGGAAGGCGCTCTTGAAGCCGCTCACGATGATGGTGGTGAGGTCTTCGAGCGAGAGCTGCAGCTCGCGGTGGGCGGTCAGGTATTCCTTGGTGACGGTGGTGTCGGTGATCAGCCGGTTGTCGGTGTTGATGGTCACCCGCAGGCCGTAGTCGAAATAGAACTTGAGCGGGTGGGCCTTGATGTCGCGCACCGCGCCGGTCTGCACGTTCGAGGTCGGGCACACCTCGAGGGGTATGCGGTGATCGTTGATGTAGTTGAGCAGGTCGCCGTCTTCGCGCAGCCGCACGCCGTGGCCGATGCGGTGCGCGCCGAGAAAGTGAATGGCCTGGGCGATCGACTCGGGGCCGTAGGCCTCACCGGCGTGCGCGGTGCAGTTCACGTTGTTCTTCAAGATCAGCTGAAACGCGTCGCGGTGGTCTTTGGCGGGGAAGTTCAGCTCGGCACCGGCCAGATCGAAGCCGATGACGCCGCGGTTCTTGTAGGCCACGCACAGCTCGGCGAGCCGAATCGAGGTCTCGGGGTTCATGTGGCGAATGCCGCAGACGATCACCCCACACTTGATGCCGGTCTCGCGCTTGGCGGCGCGCAGCCCCTCGAGCACCGAGTCGACGATGGTGGTCATGCGCAGGCCGCGCTGCTCGTGGAGCGCCGGTGAGTAGCGCACCTCGAGGTAGCGCACGTTCTCGGCCGCCGCGTCGATCGCCAGCTCGTAGGCCGCACGGTACAGCGCGTCGGCGGTCTGCAGCACCGAGAGGGTCACGTCGAACGCGACCAGGTAGTCTTCGAGGCTCTTGCAGATCTCGCCCATGTGAATGGCGCGCGCCAGCCCGTCGGCAGAGTCGGCGGGCAGCTTCACCTTCTGCTTCTCGGCCAGCTCGAGAATGGTGTTGAGCCGCATCGAGCCATCGAGGTGGCAGTGCAGATCGGTCTTGGGCAGGGCGCGCAAGAGCTCTTCGGTCACCTCGACGCGCGGCACTTCGATGGTGGGAGGAGAAGAAGGGGGACGCGCCGTAGACGGTATGCCCGTCGCTTCGGGAGTCTCGTCGTCGCGGATGGAAGACATGTCGACCTCGTGGGAGTTCGGTGCATCATGGCGGCGTGTCGCGCACCTGCGCAAACCTCTCGCTCGCGCTCTTGTTGCTGGTTGTAGCGTGCAAAGGGGCCGCGCCGAAGGCGTTCGAGCTGGCGGCCGGCGCTCCGTCGTTCGTCGGGCTGGTCGATGCGCGCCCCTGCGCCATAAGCGTCACCGACGTGGGCGGCGTGCGCTGCGTCGAGCCGTCGGGGCTCTTGACCTGGCACGCCGACGTGTGCCGGCCGGTGCGGCAGCGGCCCACGGTGATCGGCGGCACGCTGTGGGTGGCGTGCGACGACGGCGAGTGGTCGGCGCTCGACGTGAAGACCGGCAAGCAGCGGTGGAAGCAGACCGGCCGGCCGGTGCCCGCGGGCGCCTTGGTGAGCGATGGGCAGGTGGGCTTTCTGGCCGGCCGCGCGGGCGAGCTCGAGGCGATCGACGAGACCGGGCTCTCGCTGTGGAGCGCCAGCGGCGGGCCCCGGCTGTGGGCAGGCGCGGGCGCGGTGATGAGCGCGGGGCCGAAGGGCCTGGTGGTGTTTCAGGCGGGCACCGGCGATCGCCTGTGGAGCGACGACAAGCCGGCGGTGGCGCTGGGCGGAAATGACGAGCTGGTGGTCGCGGCGCGGGCGGCGGGAGACCTGGTGGCGTGGGACCTCGCCAGCGGGCACGTGCGCTGGGGCGTGACCCTCGGGGCGTTCGCGGTCGACTCGCTGTGGGTCTCGGAGAAGACCTTGAGCGTGGGTCTCGCGAACGGTGACCTGGTCGAGCTGGCCACGCTCGATGGGGCCGAGGTGTCGCGGGTGAGGCTGGCGGCTGCGCTCGCGGCTCCGGTGGTCGACGGGGTGGCGGTGCTGCAGGGTCGCGAGGGCTGCGCGGTGGTGCTCGCGACGTCGACCTCGGTCTGTGTCGACCACCAGCTGCGCGGGAGCGCGGTGGTGCGCGACGGGGTGCTGATGCTCTCGCCGCGCGATGGGCGGGTGCTGGGGTTTCGGCTCGACGGCTCGAAGCGGCAGTGACGGCCCCAGAGGGAGTCTGTCACCCGCGCCGCGACTTGAGCCGCGCGTACATGGTGTCTTGCGTGTAGTAGGTGAGCACCACCTGCGCGGGCTGAAGGCGCATGCCGGCGGTGAGGCACACCGGCTCTTTGCCCAGCTTGCGGCCGTCGACCAGCGAGCCGTTGCGAGAGCCGACGTCGTGCACCCACCAGTGGTGGTCGTCGAAGGTGAACGAGAGGTGGTGCGACGAGAGCGTGCGGTCGTCGAGCACCAGGTCGCACCCTGCCCGCCCGAACGTCACCTCGGCGTGCTCTCGGTTGGGCTCGAGCGCGATGACCAGCGACTCGACCTCTTTCGGCTCTTCGGGCGGCGCCACGGTCTGCGAGGTGATCTGCGGCAGCCCCATCACCGTCTCCACGTTGGCGCGGGCGGGCCGCCACTGACCGGGCTCCCAGACCAGCCAGTCGTGCGGGCACAGGCGCTTCAAGGCTTCTGCTCCGCCCTGCTGCGTCTTGAGCGCCAACGCCGAGATGAGCCAGCTGCGCATCGGCAGCGAGCTTACAGCGGGGTGAGCCAGCGGGCGATGACGCTCTTCACCCCGACCGAGTCGAAGCGCACCGTGACCTTCGCGTTGGGGCCCTGGCCGCCGATCTTCTCGATGGTTCCGTCACCGAAGGTCGAGTGCCGCACCCGCGAGCCGGTGGGGTCGCTCGAGAACTCGGTCGACTGGTCGTAGGTGCGGTCGACCTGCGGGCCGTCGTCGGCGCGGTAGCCGTACGAGCGTGGCTTCATCGGGCGCGGGGCGACCGGCATGTCGTGGGGGAACTCGAAGAGCTCTTGCGGCACCTCGGAGATGAAGCGCGAGGGGCGGCAGACTTTTATCTCGCCGTACAGCATGCGCTGCTGGCACAGCGAGACGAACAGCCGGCGGCGCGCGCGGGTGAAGCCGACGTAACAGAGGCGGCGCTCTTCGGCCATGTCCTCTTCGGTGGCCTCGACCCCGGTGGCGCGCCGGCTGGGAAAGAGCTCTTCCTCCATGCCGGTCATGAAGACCGCGTCGAACTCGAGGCCCTTCGCCGCGTGCAGGGTCATCAGCGAGACGCGGCCCTCGGGCACCTCGCCGTCGGCCTCGCCCACCAGCGAGATCTGCTCGAGAAACTGCTGCAGCGGCGGTGGCGGCGTGCCAAGCTCGTCGTTGGGAGAAGGCGGCGGAGTCTCGGCGCGCACCTTGTCGAACTCCTGGGTGGCGCTGATGAGCTCGACCAGGTTCTCGGCGCGGCCGATCGCCTCGTCGGTGCCCTCTTCTTTGAGCGCGCTGACCAGCCGGGTCTGCTCGAGCATGAACTTCGCCGCCTCGGTGGCGGTGGCGGCATCTTTTCCGAACTTCACCAGCCGCTCGACCAGCTCGCGGAAGCCGAGCAAGCGCTTCACCGCGCCCGAGTTGAGCCCCTGCACCCGCTCGGGCCACTCGATGACCTCGTACAGCGAGCGGCCGATGGCGCCCGCGTGCTCGGTGATCTTCTCGACGGTGGTGTCGCCGATGCCGCGCGCCGGAGTGTTGATGACCCGGGTCAGGTCGGCGTCTGATTTCGGGTTCACCATCAGGCGCAGGTACGACGACGCGTCGCGAATCTCGGCGCGGTCGTAGAAGCTGCGGCCCGACACCAGGGTGTAGGGCACGCGCGCGAGGCGCAGGCCCTCTTCCAGCGCGCGGCTCTGCGCGTTGGTCCGGTAGAACACCGCGGTGTTCGCGTAGTCGGTGATGCCTTCGTTGCGCAGCCCATTGATGCGCCGCGCCACCTCTTGCGCCTCGGCGCGCTCGTCGCGGTGAAGCAGCAGCTGCAGCAGCTCGCCCTTGGGCCGCGCGCTCCACAGCTTCTTGTCGAGGCGGCGGCGGTTCTTCGAGATGACCGCGTACGCCGCCTCGAGAATGTTCTGGTCCGAGCGGTAGTTCTGCTCGAGCTTCACCACCTTGGCGCCCTCGTAGTCGCGGGGGAACCCCAAGATGTTGTCTACCTCGGCGCCGCGCCAGCGGTAGATGCTCTGGTCGTCGTCGCCCACCACCGCCAGGTTCGAGCCCGGCGGCGCGAGCAGCTTGAGCAGCTTGTACTGCACCGGGTTCGTGTCCTGGAACTCGTCGACCATCACGTGCTGGTAGCGGCGCTGGTAGCGCACGCGCAGCTCGGCGTCGTTGGTGAGCAGGTCGACCAGCAACAACAGCAGGTCTCCGAAGTCGACCGCGTCGGCGGCGCGCAGCGAGCGCTGGTAGTCGCGGTAGACGCTCTGCACCACCTGCGCCCGCGGGTCATTGCCGTTCAGCACCATCTGGTCGGGCAGCCGGCCGCCGTTCTTCTCGGCGTCGATGCGCGAGAGCAGGTCTCTCGGGTTGGCCTCGATTCCCAGCTTGTTGGCGATGCGCTTGACCAGCCGCAGCTGGTCGTCGTCGTCGTAGATGACGAACGCCTTCGACAGCCCCACCGCCTCGGCGTGCCGGCGCAAGAACACCGCCGACGCCGAGTGGAAGGTCGAGACGAACGGCCGCTCGGTGGCGCCCTCACCCTGCAGCTGCGCCACCCGCTCTTTCATCTCGCGGGCGGCCTTGTTGGTGAACGTCATCGCCAGAATGCGCCACGGCTCGGTGCCCTTGCGAATCAGGTGCGCGATGCGGCGGGTGATGACGCGGGTCTTGCCCGAGCCGGCGCCCGAGAGCACCAGCAGGGGGCCGGTCTCGTGCAGCACGGCCTCGCGCTGCGGTTCGTTCAGGTCTTCGAGGAGATCCACTTCGCGGGCTGCAATACCCCGTGGCGCCGCGCAGCGCTACGGCGCCGGGCAGCCGTTGGCCGGCCCATTGCCGCTCGCGTCGGGGCTCATCAGGTTGCCGGCGCTCAAGGTGCAGCCGGTGTGGGCGTTGAGGCGAATGCGACCCGAGGCGCCGCCGCCTCCGCCGCCGCCTCCTTGACCGCTCTGGCCTGCCTGCGCCGCACCCGGGGCCGCCTGGGCGCCGCCGCTCGCGCCGTTGCCGCCCGAGGCCGAGCCGGCACCGCCCGCCGCCGCGAGGCTGGTGAGCGGGCTGCCGTCGCTGCCGTTGCCGCCCGGGCCGTTGCCGTTGCTGCCGCCCTCGCCGCCGCCGCCGCCGTTGGTGGTGAGCCGCGCGGTGGGCAGCACGTTCAGCGACTCGGCCTCGAGCAGCAGCGCGCCGCCGCTGCCGCCGCCTCCTCCGCCCGCGCGCAGGCCGCCGCCCAGGCCGCCGCCGCCCGCCGAGGTCAGCGTGCCGGTGATGGTGAGCGTGCCCGCGACCGAGAGCTGCACCGCGCCGCCGCCGCCGCCGCCGGGGCCGCCCGTGGCGTTGCTGTCTCCGCCCTGCCCGCCCGAGCAGCCCGCCCTCAAGGGAACCAGGTCGAGCCCGCCGCCCAACGCTCCGCCCGCGCCGAAGCCGCCCGCCGCGGTGCCCGCCGCGCCCGAGGTGCCCGCGGTGCGGAAGCCGGCGCCGCCCGCGCCCGCGCCGTTGTCGCCCAGCGAGCCGCCGTCTGAGCCGAAGCTTCCCCCCTGCGCGGGGCCGCACGCGGTGGCGTCGTTGCCGCCGGCCCCGGGCACCTGCAGCACCGCCGAGGCGCTCAGGGTGCCGGCGATGGTCGCGTCGCCGTACACCGCGAAGACGACGCCGCGGCTGCCGGTGACGCTCAGGGTGTGGCCCGCGCCGAGGGTGAGCCCGCGCACCGGCACCACCACCACGGTGGGGCCACCCGGCTGCGCCTGGGAGAAGAAGACCGCAGGCGGAGCGCCGCACCAGCCGGTGAAGGTGTTGCTGGTCGAGTCGAAGCCGTGGCTCGTGCCGCCGGCCGCGCCGCAGCTCGCGGTGTCGAGGCTGATGGCGTCGCTCGCCGGGCCCACCCCGGTGGGCGAGAAGTTGCTGGGCGCGTACTTGAAGAGGTCGCTGCACGCGCCGCTCGCGCAGGCCCGGCCGTCACCACACCCGGTGCCGTCGGGCGCGTCGGCCCAGCTGCAGGTGCCGGTGGTGCAGGTGCCGGGCGGCTCTTTGCACGGCGGCGGGCTCACGCAGTCGGCGCTGCTGCAGCACGCGGCCTGGGCCAGGCAGCTCATCGTCACCCCGCACACCCGGCTGCCCGCAGCGCACGCGCAGGTGCCGGCGTCGCAGAGCTGCCCGCTCACCGAGAGGCAGTCGCCCGCGGTGCAGCAGGCGGTGGGGGGTATGCACGCGGCCCCGCACACCCGGTCGAGCCCGTCGCAGGCGCACGTGCCCGCGTCGCAGCTCGAGCCCGAGAGCACACCGAGGCAGTCGGCGGTGGTGCAGCACGCCGCAGCAGAAATGCAGCTCGCCCCGCACGTCTTCTGACCCGCCGGGCAGGTGCACGCGCCCGCGTCGCAGAGCTGGCCGCTCACGCCGCTGCAGTCGCTCGCCAGGCAGCACGCCGCGGCCGCGATGCAGCTGCTGCCGCAGACCTTCTCGGTCGGCGCGCAGGCGCAGGTGCCGGCGTCGCAGAACTGGCCGCTCACCCCGGTGCAGTCGCTGGCCTGACAGCAGCTCGCAGCCGAGATGCATGCGCCGTTGCACGCCTGCTCACCCGACGGGCAGGTGCACGCGCCGGCGTCGCAGAACTGGCCGGTCACGCCCAGGCACTCGCTGTTCGAGCAGCAGGCCGCGTCGGCGATGCACCGGGTGCCGCAGGGCTTGAAGCCGGCCGCGCAGGCGCAGGCGCCGGCCTGACACGTCTGCCCCTGCACCGCCGCGCAGTCGGCGCTGGTGCAGCACTCGTCGGGCAGCAGGCACGAGGTGCCGCACGCGCGGGTGCCGGTGGGGCACACGCACACGTCGTTCACGCAGGTCTGCGCGGTGCCACACTCGGCGCCGGTGCAGCAGCCGGTCTTCGGCACGCAGCCGGCGCCGCAGGCCAGGTGGCTCGAGTCGCACGAGCAGCTGCCCGCGGTGCACACCCCGCCCACGCCACAGTCCGAGTCGATGCAGCAGCCGCCCGCGGCGCAGACGCCGCGGCACAGGCTCTGACCGCTCGGGCACGCGCAGCTGCCTGCGCTGCACTGCTGGCCGGCGTTGGTGCAGTCGGCGGCCGTGCAGCAGCGGGTCGCCGCGATGCACGCCTGGCCGCACTGCTTCTGACCCGAGGGGCACTCGCATGTGCCGCCGGTGCACTGCTGGCCGCTGGCGGGGCAATCGGCCGCGCTGCAGCAGGCGCCCTGGGCGAGGCAGCCGCCGTTGCACGCCTTGAGGCCCGGCGGGCAGGCGCAGCTGCCGCCCTGGCAGGTCTGCGCGTTCGGGCAGTCGCTGTTCGCGCAGCAGGCGTCGGGGCAGCTGCACCTCGCGCCCTGACACGTCTTGCCGCCGCCGCACGCGAGCGTGGCGCACGACGGGACGGCGCCGTCGGCCAGGGCGTCGCAGTCGTTGTCGATGCCGTCTTCGCAGCGCTCGGTGGCATCGGAGCACGAGAGCGCCAGCACCACGGTGTCGACGCGGCCGGCGACGAAGGTGAGCCGCTGCTCGGGGCCCTCGGCCACCGGGGTGAGCGGGCTGGCGCAGCCGTCGCCGCCCGACAGGGCGCGCGCCCGCAGCCCGATGGTGGCGGGCAGCGACCCCTGGGCGATGCCGAACAGGTACCGGCTCTTCGCGGTGCGGGCGGCCTGGGTGCTGGCGAGCACCGCGCCGTCTGGGTCGCGCACCTCGACCACGATGCACGACGCGGTGAGCGCCGCGTCGGTGTCGACCTGCGCGAGGAAGCCGCCTTCTTTGAGCTTCGAGGAGCAGCCGGCCGCGAGCAGCACGGCCAGCGCGAGGCGGGCGCCCTTCACGGGCGCGAAGCTATCACCGGGTCATCGAGAACGTGCCCGGGTCGGGCAGGAAGGTGCCCATCTGGGCACTGGTCTCGCGGTAGGTGAAGGTGGGGGCCGCGCCGTTCTGGATGCAGAAGGCGTAGCTGCGGTTGCGCGAGGCGGTCTGAATCTCGAGCGTGCCGCCATCGACCACGTACGGGTCGGTGCCGGTGGCGCGCAGCTGGTAGGTGAGGTCGGTGCACTTGCAATCGGTGCCGCTGGCCGCGCAGCTGCCGGTGAGGCCGAAGGTGCCCAGGCCGAGGTTGATGGTGCCGCACTGCGCCGAGCAGCTCGGGGTGCTGGTGTCGAAGGTGACGAAGCCGGCCACGTCGCGGGTGACGTTGGCGCCGGCGAGGCTCACCGAGCCGCCGAGGCGGCCGCGCTTGTTCGAGACCACCGTGCCGCCGGTGCTCTGGCAGGCGGTGTTGAGCGCGTTGGTGATCTGCGCGAACAGCGCGTCGTCGATGCACACGCCGGTGAAGCGCCAGTTGGTGGGGTTCACCGGGTTGGGGTCGCCGCCGCACGCGGTGAAGGTGGGGCAGGTGCTCATGAAGGTCACCGGCACGCCGCCGTCGCTGGGGAAGCCGCCGCCGCCCGAGCCGCCGCCCGCGCTGCCGCCGCCGGTCGAGCCGCCCGCGGTGCCACCCCCGGTCGCGCCACCCGCGGTGCCGCCGGCGTGGCCTCCAGAGGCGCCGCCCGACGAGCCGCCCGCGGTGCCGCCGGCGAGGCCTCCGGAAGCGCCGCCCGACGAGCCGCCCGCAGTGCCGCCCGACGAACCGCCCGAGCCACCTCCGGTGCCGCCGCCGCCGCTGCCGCACGCGGGCATCAGGGTGACGAGCGAAGCTGCAGCCACGGAGATCAGAACGGCGCGAAAGGAGGTGCTCATGCGCGCCGGAAAACCACACCTCGCCCTCAGAAGCCAGCGCCGAAGGCTCAGAGAGTGACAGCTTTCGAGAGCGGTCAGGGTGAGCGACGTCGAACCCTGCCGTCGCTCGCCGAAGGCTTCAGCAGCACATACTCCATCGTATTGCTGCGCGACGCGGTGCTGCTTGAAGCATGGAGTATGCGGCGCCTCGGGTTCCAGCTGTACGGCACCCATTCGACTTCGGCCTGAAGGCCTTCGCTCAGGTCAGGGTGAGCGCTGCGTGCGACGCGCTTCAAGCGGTGGGCCGCGGAGGCAGCACCCGCCACTCGCCGCTCAAGGTCTCGGGCTCGCCTTCGATGGCCGCGCGCAGGGTGCCGCGCAGGGCGTGCAGACCGGCCGACAGCGGGTCGAGCCTCAGCGCGAGCTCACACTCGGCGAGCGCGCGGCTCTTGGCTCCGGCGGCGAGGTGGCTCTGTACGTTGCGCTGGTGGGCGAGCGCGCGGGCCATCGCGTCGGGGTTCGCCTCGGCGTGGCGGCGGCGCAGCGCCTCGACGTGCTGACCCTCGAGGCCCGCCTCGAGCGAGAGGGCGACGCCGAGAAAGTTGCCGCGCGCCACGTCGTACTCGAGCCGGAGCGAGGGGTCGCAGAGCAGCCGCGCGGCGCCGTCGACGCGGGTCAGCTGGGCGAGCAGGCCGTCGCGCACCGCGGTGGCGCCGCTCACCAGCACGGCGTCTTCGAGCTGGACCTTGAGCGCGCGCGCGCGGCGCCGAATCGCCGCGGCGTCGGCGGCGGCCGAGACTCCGAGCAGGGTGTAGAGATCTTCTTCGAACGGGTCGACCGGCGCTGCAGCGCCACCCGGGTCGGCGGGGGTGCGCGGCAGCGGCTCGCCGCGCAGCAGCCGGTCGACCAGCGTCTGTGCCGCGGGGCTCAGCGCGGTGAAGCGCGCCGCGAAGCCCTCGGGGGTGCCCCACGCCGCCGACTGCTCGGGCCGCACGTGCAGGGTCACCTCACAGGCGCACGAGATGGTGAGGCCGCAGTGGCGCAGCACCACCTCGACCGGGGCGCCGATGGCGGGAGGCGCGTCGGCCGTCGAGAGGAACACGCCGCCCGAGAGCAGCTGGGTGCAGCGGGCGGGCCTGGGCGGCTGACCCGGGCAGCGGACCTCGGCGTCGAGCTGGGGGGTGGGCGCCGCGCCGGCGCGGACGTGGGCGAGCGCGTCGCCCAGCTCGACGGCGGTGGCGAAGCGCTCGTCGCGCTGCTTCTCGAGCGCGCGCATGATGACGTCGGACAAGGCGCGGGGCACCGACGGCTCGACCTCGCACGGCGCAACGGGCCGCTCGGAGCGCTGCCGCATCATCACCTCGACCAGGTTGCGCCCATCGAAGGGCACCCGGCCGGTGGCGAGCTCGTAGGCGATGATGCCCAGGGCGTAGAGGTCGGTGCGCCCGTCGACCCGCCCACCGACGCACAGCTCTGGCGCCATGTAGTGCGGAGAGGCGCAGATCTGCCCGCTGGGGGTGCGCGGAGAGCCCGAGCGGGGCTTGAGCACGCGGGTCAGGCCGAAGTCGACCACCTTCACCATGGGCAGCGAGCCCCGGGGCTCACCCTCGAGCAGGAAGACGTTGTCGGGCTTGAGATCGCGGTGCACCAGGCCGTGCTGGTGGGCGGCCTGCAGCGCGGCGCAGATCTGCCGGCAGATCGCCACCACCAGCGCGGCCCCCAGCGGCCGGCCCAGGCGCTGCGAGAGCGGCACGCCCGCGAGCCACTCGGTGGCCACGTAGCTGCCGTCGTTCTCGAGACTGCCGACCTCGAGCACGCTGGCCACGTGGGGGCTCGAGAGCAGCGCCGCGGTGCGCATCTCGGCGCGCAGAAGCTCGAGGGTGGCGGGGTTCGTCGCGAGCCGCGGGTGCAAGAGCTTCAGCGCCACGTCGCGGTCGAGCTGCAGATCTCTGGCGCGGTAGACGGTGCCGATGACGCCCGAGCCGCGGCGCTCGAGCAGCTGGTACTTGCCGGCGCGGCGATTCACCGCGGCGTGGGCGGGCTGGCCCGTGGTCCACCCCGTCGCTCGCGCTGCGTCTGTCTCCGGCGGCACGAAGGCCGAGCCGGAGGACACGGTCACCGCCCCCGTCCGCTGACCAGGCGAAGCTGGCCGCGGGCGATGGGCCGGCGCTCGATGCCGCTCGCGGCGCGCATGCAGCCGGCGCCGGCGGCCTTGGCCTGCAGCAGCGCGAGGTCGGCGGCCGCGAACAGCGCGTCGGGGGTGAGCAGGTTCGGGTGGTCGGCGTCGCCCGCGGCCACCCCGATGGAGACCGAGAGCGGCGGCAGCGCCACCGGGGCGCCCAGCTCGAGCACCGGGCGGCGATCGGCCGAGCGCAGGTGCAACGTCGAGGCGATGCGATCACCCAGCGCCCTCGCCTGCTCCTCGCTCGTGCACGGCGCCACCACGGCGAACTCGTCGCCTCCCCATCTCGCGACGAGATCCGTCGGGCGGCAGCTGTGCTTGAGCGCTTCGGTGACAGCCAGCAGCGCGCGGTCACCTGCCGCGTGCCCCAGGCTGTCGTTGATCTCCTTCAGGTGGTCGAGGTCGATGACCAGCATCGCCAGCGACGTGCGCTCGCGCTTCGCGGCGGCGACCTCGTCGCGCACCCGCTGGTCGAAGGCGCGGCGGTTGAAGAGGTGGGTGAGCGCGTCGGTCGACGCCTGGGCGCGCAGCGTGTCGTCGCGCTGTCCCAAGAGAAACCCCACCGCGGCCGCGAGCAGCGCCGCCCCCGCCAGCGCCATTGGCGCATCGGCCACGCGGCCCGCGTACAGCGGGGCGAAGAGCAGCAGGGCGGCGGTGCCGGCCGCGGCGATGACGGGGTACGAAACGCGCGAGGAGCCGAGGTGCATGCGGCGCGACGATGGAAGGGTTGTGCCAACGGGAAGGGGTGTGGGCGCGGGGGGATGGCGCAGCCTTTGTTACGTGATGGGAACAGGAGGGGTGCTCGGTGTCCGCTTCGGGGATCAGCGCCCGACTCGAGAACGGCCGTTCACGTTCACGTTCACGTTCACGTTCACGTTCACGTACGTTCACGTTCACGACGGCGTGGGGGGCGGTATGGTCCGTTGCGATGATGCGGGGCTTGATACTGGCCGCGTTCGTGGCGGCCTTGCCGACCGGGACGGCCAAGGGGCTGGTGGCCATCTGGTTGGACCATGGCTCGCCGTACATGGAGCTGCGGCCCGACGGCTCGGGCCGCATCGGGGCGATCGAGAACAGCTGGTCGGCCGAGAAAGACGTGCTGCACATCGTGCAGAAAGAGTCGGGCGACGCCTTCGACCTGCCCTTCGGGCTCGAGAGCGGGGGCAAGCACCTCAAGCTCGACGTGCAGGGCACTCCGGTTGTGCTCGAGCGCAGCAAGCAGAAGCCGGCGGCCAGGGCGCCTCCTCCGCCCAAGCCGCCCTCGGCGCTCGAAGACCGTGCCGACGCCGGCACCCCCAAGAAGAAGAAGGGCAAGAAGTAGCGCGTGCGCATCGCGGCGCTGGGCGGCCTCGGCGAAATCGGCCTCAACGCCATGGTGTTCGAGCACCAGGGCCAGCGCCTGCTCGTCGACTGCGGCCTGATGTTCCCCCGGTCGGACGCACCCGGCGTCGAGGTGGTCTACCCCGACTTCACCTGGCTGTTCGAAGAGCCCGAGGCGCTGGCCGGCATCGTGCTCACCCACGCGCACGAAGACCACCTGGGCGCCCTGCCCGCGCTGCTGCGGCGCGCGCCGGCTCCCATCTGGGGCACCCGGTTCACCCTCGGCGTGGCGCGCCACCGCCTCGACGAGGCCGGGCTGTCGGCCGAGCTGCGCGAGCTGGCTCCCCGAGAGCCGGTGACCATCGGGCCGTTCACCGTCGAGGCGATTCGGGTCACCCACTCGATTCCCGACGCCATCGGGCTGGCGCTCTCGGCGGGCGGCACCACCGTGGTGCACAGCGGAGACTTCAAGCTCGACCTCGAGCCCATCGACGGGCAGCTCACCGACCTGGAGCGCCTGGGCGAGCTCGGAGAGCGCGGCGTCGACCTGCTGCTGTCGGACTCGACGAACGCCGAGGTGCCGGGCGTGACGAAGGGCGAGCGCAGCGTCGCCGACACCTTCGCGCGGCTCTTTCCCCAGGCGCCGGGGCGCATCATCGTGTCGATGTTCGGCTCGCACCTGCACCGGGTGCAGCACACCCTCACCCTCGCCGCGCAGCTGGGCAAGAAGGTGCTGCTGTGGGGCCGCAGCCTCGAGCGCAACGTGCGCATCGCGCGCGAGTTGGGGTACCTCAAGGTGCCCGACGGCACGCTGGTCGACCTCGACACCTTCCTCGGGCTGCCGCCGTCGAAGGCGCTGCTGATCTGCACCGGGGCCCAGGCCGAGCCGCGCTCGACCCTGGTCACCATGGCGGGCGACGCGCCGCGCGACCTGCGGGTCGAGCCGGGCGACACGGTGGTGCTGTCGTCTCGCACCATTCCCGGCAACGAGCCGTACGTCACCGAGCTGATCGACCGGCTCTACGCGCGCGGCGCGAAGCCCATCTGGCCGAGCATCGAGCCGGGGGTGCACGTGAGCGGTCACGCCGCGCGCGACGAGCAGAAGAAGCTGATCGCCACGGTGAAGCCGCGCCAGTTCGTGCCGGTGCACGGCGAGCTGCACCACCTGCATCACCACCTGGGGGTGGCGCGCGAGGCGGGGCTCGAGCCCGACCGCCTGCGCCTGGCCGCCGACGGAGACCTGCTCGGCCTCGACGGCAGCGGGCTCACCACCTTGGGCAGGGTGCCGGTGGGCAAGAGCTTCGGGCGCCGCGAGTCAGAGGCGTACGTCTCGGCCGGCGCGCTGCAAGAGCGGCGCAACCTCGACGGCGGGGTGGTGTTCGCCGCGGTGGCGATCGCCGCGGGCTCGGGGCGGGTGATGTCGGGGCCGCACCTGACGGGCCGGGGCCTGGCCGCCGACGAAGAGGCGATGCTGGGTCTGGCGGCCGAGGCGGCCAAGGCGAGCCTGATGGAGATTTCACCCGTGCTGCGCGCCGACGACGGCCGGGTCATCGACCAGGTGCTCTCGGGCGTACGCCGGGTGTTCAAGCAGCTGGCGGGCAGAAAACCCAACGTGGTGGTGCAGGTGCTTCGGGTTTGAGGGCGCCTTTGATATGGCCCAGGGCCACGGTGGTGCTCACCCTTCCCGTTCTGATTGTCGCGGTCGCCGCCCAGCCTCTCGTGCCCGCGGAGAAGCTGCTCAAGCCCCTGCCTTCGATGGCCAAGGAGCCCAAGCTCGACGGAGCGCTGAAGGACCTGAGCCCGGCCACCGACTTCAAGATGCCGGCCACCGCGCTGAGCCAGAGCTCGGCGCTGGCGGTGAAGGCCTCGTTCCGCAAAGACACCCTGTGGCTGGGGGTGCACGTCACCGACGACCAGGTGACCGCCACCGACGAGCTGACGGTGACGCTGTTCTTCCCCGGCTCGGGGGTGACCTCGCGCGGCTACGTCTACAAGTTCGGCTTCGACGGGGTGCGCGCGTCTCCGCCCGAGGCACAGGTGCCGGCGTTCGCCACCGAGGCGGTGAAGGCCGCCACCAAGACGGAACCGAAGGGCTTCACCCTCGAGGTGGCGCTGCCGGCGAAGGCGCTGCCGCGGTTTCAGGCGCGCACCCAGCTGGCGCTGAGCATCTGCGTCGACTACGCCGACGCCGACGAGGGCGGCGCGGTCACCCAGCTGCAGTCGTGCAGCGGCGGCGACATGCCAGGCGGGCCCACCCGGCTGCCCGACGAGCTGCGCAAGGTGGTGAAGGTGCCGCCTCCGGCCGACGTCGAGGGGCTCGAGGCGCGCGCCACCGGCTTCGTGGGCTACGCCGAGCTGCACTACCCGACCTGGGGCTACACCGACGCGCCGCTCACCGCCGAGTCGCTGCGCGCGCTGATCGCCGGCAACGAGTCGATCGACCCGGTGAAGGCGAAGCTGCCCATCTCCGAGAACCTGACGCTGCCCGACAGCCGGCCGCTGATGACGGTGCTGACCGGCACCGACCCCTACTCGGGCGACAAGTGCGACGCAGAGCAAGAGGTGCGGCTGGCGATGTACGGGGTGAAGGGCAACGTGGCGTCGCGGGTGCTCGAGTGGCCGGCCATCACCTGCGGCCTGGGGCGCGCGCTCTCGATTCAGCTGTCACCCGAGGGGCACCTGCAGATCGGCTACAGCAACGGCTCGGTGGCCAACTTCTCGTTTTCAGGCGACCACTTCGAGCGCAGCGAGCTGGGCGCGAAGTAGGGGGCTTGCTCTTACCGGGCGGGTCGCGAGAAAAGGACCCTTCGCTCAAGGAGCAACACGACGTGTCGAAGTCCCTGTACATGATGACGCTGGGGTGCCCGAAGAACCGGGTCGACTCCGAGGTGATGCTGGGCACGCTGTCGAAGGCGGGCTACCGGCTGGTCCCCGAGGCGGAAGAGGCCGAGGTGATCGTGGTCAACACCTGCGCGTTCATCGGGCCGGCGAAGCAAGAGTCGGTCGACAGCGTGCTCGAGATGGCCGAGCTGAAGAAGACCGGCGCGTGCAAGACGCTGGTGGTCACCGGCTGCCTGAGCCAGCGCTACGGCCCCGAGCTGGCGAAAGACCTGCCCGAGGTCGATCACTTTCTGGGCACCTCGGCGTACGCGGGCATCGCCGACCTGCTGGCGGCCGAGGCGTCGCCGCGCCAGGTGATACCCGACCCCGACTACATTCACTCGGCGTCGACGCCGAAGGTGAGCTCGATGCCGGGGCACACCGCGTACCTGAAGATTTCAGAGGGCTGCGACAACAAGTGCGCGTTCTGCATCATCCCCAAGCTGCGCGGGGCACAGCGCTCGCGCACCATCGACGACGTGGTGGCCGAGGCGGCGCGGCTGGCCGACGCCGGGGTTCAAGAGCTCAACCTGGTGGCGCAAGACTTGACCGCCTACGGGCACGACCTGCCGGGCAAGCCCAAGCTGCACGAGCTGCTCAGAGAGCTGGTGAAGGTCGACGTGCGGTGGGTTCGGCTGCACTACGCCTACCCGCGGGTGTTCCCCGACGAGCTGATCGACGTGATGGCGAACGAGCCGCGCATCGCCAAGTACCTCGACATGCCGCTGCAGCACGCCTCGGACAAGCTGTTGCGCTCGATGAAGCGCGGCCGCGACTCGGTGTTCCTGGTGGGGCTGTTGCAGAAGATTCGCGCGCGCGTGCCGAACCTCACCTTCCGCACCTCGCTGATCGTCGGCCTGCCGGGCGAGACCGAAGAAGACTTCGCGCTGCTCGAGAGCTTCGTGAAAGAGCAGCGCTTCGAGCGCATGGGCTGCTTCCAGTACAGCGACGAAGAAGACACCGCCGCGTACGAGATGGACAACAAGGTGCCGCAGAAGACCATCGAGCGGCGCTGGCGGTCGATCATGGCGATTCAGAAGCGCATCAACCGCGAGCACAACAAGGCGATGATCGGCAAGAAGGTCGAGGTGCTGGTCGAGGGCGTGTCGCCCGAGAGCGAGCACCTGCTGATCGGCCGGCACGAGGGCCAGGCGCCCGAGATCAACGGGCAGGTCTACATCAACGACGGCCTCGCCTACCCCGGCGAGCTGGTGACCGTCGAGGTGACCGAGGCGCACGACTACGACCTGGTGGGCAAGGTCATCGCGCGCCCCGACCCCAAGAAGCGCAAGCTGCAGGCCCGCACGTTGCCGGTGTGGACGGCGCCTCGGTAGAGAACGAAACGGGGTGAGGACGCAAGCGCGGTAGCGCGCGGCCCCCTCACCCCGCCCCTCTCCCACGAGGGGAGAGGGAGCGCTTCTTCAGAACTGGTGCTGTTCGGTCGAGCCTTCGAGCGCCTTGGTGGTGGTCTTGCCGCTCGAGATGACCTCGGCGACTGCGTCGAAGTAGCCGGTGCCGACCTCGCGCTGGTGTCGGGTGGCGGTGTAGCCCTGGCTCTCGTTGGCGAACTCGGCCTGCTGCAGCGTCGAGTAGGCGGCCATGCCCGACTCGCGGTAGCCCTGGGCCAGCTCGAACATCGAGTGGTTCAGCGCGTGGAAGCCGGCGAGCGTGACGAACTGGAACCGGTAGCCCATCGCGCCGAGCTCCCGCTGGAACTTCTCGATGGTCTGCGCGTCGAGCTTCTTCTTCCAGTTGAACGAGGGCGAGCAGTTGTACGCCAGCATCTTGTTGGGGAAGTCTTTGTGCACCTCTTCGGCGAAGCGCTTGGCCTCGGCGAGGTCAGGGGTCGAGGTCTCGCACCACAGCAGGTCGGCGTAGGGCGCGTAGGCCTTGGCGCGGGCGATGGCGAACGAGAGGCCGTCGTCTTTGAGGTGGAAGAAGCCCTCGGGGGTGCGGTCTTTGCTCGCGATGAACGGCAGGTCGCGCTCGTCGATGTCGGTGGTGAGCAGCTTGGCGCTCTGGGCGTCGGTGCGGGCGACCAGAATGGTCGGCACGTCCATCACGTCGGCGGCGAGGCGCGCGGCCACCAGGGTGCGAATGAACTGCGCGGTCGGCACCAGCACCTTGCCGCCCATGTGGCCGCACTTCTTCTCGCTGGCGAGCTGGTCTTCGAAGTGAACGCCGGCGGCGCCCGCTTCGATCATCGCCTTCATCAGCTCGAACGCGTTGAGCGGGCCACCGAAGCCGGCCTCGGCGTCGGCGATCATCGGCGCGAGCCAGTGGCGCTCGTGCTTGCCCTCGGCGTGGTCGATTTGATCGGCGCGGCGCAGCGCGGCGTTGATCTTGCGCACCAGGTTCGGCACCGAGTCGACCGGGTACAGGCTCTGGTCGGGGTACATCTGGCCCGAGGTGTTGGCGTCGGCGGCGACCTGCCAGCCCGAGATGTAGATGGCCTCGAGGCCGGCGCGAACCATCTGCACCGCCTGGCCGCCCGAGAGCGCGCCGAGCGCGGGCACGAAGGCGCGGGTGTTGAGCAGCTCCCACAGCCGCATCGCCCCGAGGCGCGCGAGCGTGTATTCGATTTTCACCGACCCGCGCAGGCGGTCGACGTCCGCGTCGGAGTACGGCCGGGTGATGCCGTCGAAGCGGCGATCGTGGAGTCCGGGGGTCGAGGCGGGTTGAATGCGGGGGACGGCGGTCATGGTCAGCTCTCCTTGCTGGGTGAAGACTGCGAGACGGCTTCGGCGTGCAGCAGCTGGCGGTACGCCGGAATGGTGAGGAAATCGTCGAGCGAGTCGCCGAGCGACAGCGCGCGGAACAGGGTGCGGGCCTCGGAGAAGCAGCCGCCCACGTACTCGGCCAGCTCTTCGCGCATCACCTGGTCGAGCTTCTCTTCCGAGACCAGGCCGACGTGCACCTGCTGCCAGACCTGGGCGCGGGAGATCTCGGCGGTGGCTGCGTCTTCCATCAGGTTGTAGAGGGGCACGCAGCCCTGGCCGCGCAGCCAGGCCTCGAGGTAGCGCACGCCGACCCGCACGTTGTGGCGCAGGCCCTCGTCGGTGCGGGTGCCGTCGGGCACCTTGAGCAGATCATCGGCGCCGACCTTCACGTCGTCGCGGGTGCGCTGCACCTGGTTGGGCGTCTTCATGTGCTCGTCGAAGATGGCCTTCGCGAGGGGCACCAGCGCGGGGTGCGCCACCCAGGTGCCGTCGTGGCCGTCGGTGACCTCGCGCAGCTTGTCGGCGCGCACCTTGGCCATCGCGGCGTCGTTGGCGGCGGGGTCGTCTTTGATGGGAATCTGCGCGGCCATGCCGCCCATCGCGTGGGCGCCGCGGCGGTGGCAGGTCTGAATGAGCAGCTGGGTGTAGGCGCGCAAGAAGCCCCGGTCCATCGTGAGCTGGCTGCGGTCGGGGAGCAGCACGTCGGGCTGCTTCTTCAAGAAGCTGAACATGTAGTCCCAGCGGCCGCAGTTGAGGCCCGCCGAGTGCTCGCGCAGCTCGTAGAGAATCTCGTGCATCTCGAACGCCGCGGGCAGCGTCTCGATCAGCACGGTGGCCTTGGTGGTGCCGCGGTCGATGCCGAGCTCCTGCTCGGCGAAGAGGAACACGTCGTTCCACAGGCGAGCCTCGAGGTGGCTCTCGATCTTCGGCAGGTAGAAGAACGGGCCGCTCTTGCGCGCGGCGCACTCGAGAGCGTTGTGAAAGAAGAAGAGCCCGAAGTCGAACAGCGAGGCCGACATCGGCTTGCCGTCGAACAGCGCGTGCGCCTCTTCGAGGTGCCAGCCGCGCGGGCGCACGAACAGGGTCGCGATCTTCTCGTTGAGCCGGTACTGCTTCTGCGTGTCGGGGGCCTGCCAGGTGAGGCTCTTGCGCACCGCGCCCTGCAGCGCCAGCTGGCCTTCGACCAGGTTCGCCCACGACGGAGCGAGCGAGTCTTCGAAGTCGGCCATGAACACGTTCGCGCCGCTGTTGAGCGCGTTGATGATCATCTTGGGCTCGGCGGGGCCGGTGATCTCGACGCGGCGATCGGCCAGCACGTCGGGAACCGGTGACACCTTCCAGCCGCCGTCGCGCACCTCTGCAGTGGCAGTTAGAAACGCGAAGGGAGCCTGGTGGCGCTTGCCGAGCAGCTCGCGGCGGGTCTCACCGAAGCGGCTCTCCAGCGCCTCGAGGAAGGCGATGGCAGCAGACGACAGCAGACCCGCCGGTGCAGCAGCCTGAATCTGAAGGCGCGGACTGGCGGTCATCGGGGCTCCGTCTGCAAATTCGTCAATGTGTTCTTCGGCGTCCCACATAAATACGTAACCACCATGATAAAGACGGGTTTCATCAATGACAACATGCGTCATGCCTCCACGTGCTGTTAATTGTGAACGACTGAAAATGCGGTGTGACTTCGCGATGTAAACGACCCAAAACGGCGTGTTACCGATCGAGATTTTCTGGCCGTAAATGATCGCCCCGAATGCGCGGGCAGCGCGCGCCGAGTGAATTTGTCGATCGGCGAAACCTCTTCGCGGTGAAGGCGCGTCACCGCTCGTTCACCTGCGCGCGCCCTCACCGGCTCGAGCGTGCCGCTTTTTTTCCGACGCCGCGAGCCCAAAAAAGGCGCGAGTATGGGCAGATGCCCGCATCGCTCGGCGCGCTGCTGCCGCCCCAGCCCACGCCCGACGCGGTGCTCGATCGCTTCGTCGACTGGGTGGCGCAGAGCGGCCTGTCGCTCTACCCGCACCAGGAAGAGGCGATTCTCGAGCTGCTGGCCGGCAAGCACGTGGTGCTCTCGACCCCCACCGGCAGCGGCAAGTCGCTGGTCGCCTACGCGCTGCACTTCAACGCGCTGGCCCGCAAAGAGACCAGCTTCTACACCTGCCCCATCAAGGCGCTGGTGAACGAGAAGTTCTTCGCGCTCTGCGAGGCGTTCGGCCCCGAGAACGTGGCGCTGATGACCGGCGACGCGACGGTGAACCGCGGCGCGCCGATCGTCTGCTGCACCGCCGAGATTCTGATGAACTTCGCGCTGCGCGAGGGCCGCCGCTTCGCCGACTGGGTGGTGATGGACGAGTTCCACTACTACGGCGATCGCGAGCGCGGGGTGGCGTGGCAGGTGCCGCTGCTCACCCTTCCCGAGACCACCTTCCTCTTGATGTCGGCGACGCTGGGCGACGTCACCGCCATCACCGGGCCGCTCGAAGAGCTCACCGGCAAGGCGGTGGCCGAGGTGCGCAGCGCGCAGCGCCCGGTGCCGCTCGAGTACAGCTACGCCGAGACGCCGCTGCACGAGACGGTGCAGAAGCTGCTCGAGGGCGGCCGCTCGCCGGTCTACCTGGTCAACTTCAGCCAACGCGCGGCGGCCGAGCAGGCGCAGAACCTGCTCTCCATCGACTTCCTCACCAAGGCGCAGAAAGAGAAGGTCAAAGAGGCGGTGATCGGCACCCGCTTCGACACGCCCTTCGGCAAAGACCTGAAGCGGCTGTTGCTGCACGGGGTGGGGCTGCACCACGCGGGGCTCTTGCCCAAGTACCGCCGCCTGGTCGAGCGGCTGAGCCAAGACGGCCTCTTGCAGGTCATCTCGGGCACCGACACCCTGGGCGTGGGCGTGAACGTGCCCATTCGCACCGTGCTGCTCACCCAGCTGTGCAAGTACGACGGCGAGAAGACCGCGGTCTTGAGCGTGCGCGACTTTCTGCAGATCAGCGGGCGCGCGGGCCGCAAGGGGTTCGACGACATCGGGTACGTGGTGGCGCAGGCGCCCGCGCACGTGATCGAGAACCACAAGCTTCAGCAGAAGAAAGACAGCGGCAAGAAGGTGGTGCTGCAGAAGCCCCCGCAGAAGGGCTACGTGCACTGGGACCAGGCGACCTTCGAGAAGCTGCAGTCGCGGCCTCCCGAGCCGCTCGAGTCGCGCTTCACCTTGAGCCACGGGCTGATCGTGAACCTGCTGCAGGCGTACGCCGACGCGGCGACCGGCGGCTACACCCGGCTGATCGAGCTGATCAGCGGGCACCACGGCCACACCCAGGCCAAGGTGCGGCTCTACAAGCAGGCGCGGGTGTTGCTGCGCTCGCTGCTCAGCGCCGGGCTGGTGACCCACGAGAAGCGCACTGCGACGATGCGCGCGCACCTTCAGCTGCAGGTCGGGCTGCAGGCCTCGTTCTCGCTGCACCACACCCTGTCGCTGTTCATGCTCGAGGCGGTGGGCGCGCTCGACAAGACGCAAGAAGGCTACGCGCTGCACCTGCTCTCGCTGGTCGAGTCGATTCTCGAGAGCCCCGACGTGGTGCTCTACGCGCAGCTCGATCGCCTGAAGGGCGAGAAGGTCGCCGAGCTCAAGGCCCAGGGCGTCGAGTACGCGCAGCGCATGGAAGAGCTCGACAAGCTCACCTGGCCCAAGCCCGACGCCGACTACATCTACGGCACCTTCAACGCGTTTGCCGCGCACCACCCCTGGGTGGGCACCGAAGACGTGCGGCCCAAGTCGATCGCGCGCGAGCTGTTCGAGACCTGCGCCACCTTCAACGACTACGTGAAGGACTACGGGCTGCAGCGCAGCGAAGGCGTGCTGCTGCGCTACCTGTCAGAGGCGTACAAGACGCTCGCCACCAACGTGCCTGAAGCGGCGCGCGACGAGGGCGTGGAAGACGTGCTCGCGTTTCTGCTCACCACCCTGAAGCAGGTCGACACCAGCCTGCTCGACGAGTGGCAGCGCATGCGCGAAGAGCCGGGGCCCAAGCGGCAAGAGACCGAGGCCCCCAAGCGCCCGCCCGACCTGGCCGCCGACCCGAAGAAGCTCGCCGCACGGGTGCGCGCCGAGGCGCACCGCCTGGTGGTGGCGCTGGCGCGCAAGAACTACGAAGAGGCCGCCGAGATGGTCGCCGCCGGGTGGACGGCCGAGCGGTTCGAGGCCGAGCTCTTGCCCTACTGGGCGAAGTACCCCAGCATCGACACCACGCCGCGGGCAAGGCAGGCGAAGCTCACCACGCTCGTGCTCGAAGAGCCCCGGGTGTGGAAGGTGCGGCACGCCATCGTGTCTCCCGACGGTGAAGAAGACTTCTTTCTCGAGGGCGAGATCGACCTGCGCGGGAGAGAAGACTCGGACGAGCCGCTGTTGCACCTGGTGAAGATCGGCGAGTGAGCGCGGGTGACAGCAGGCCGCGCACCCTGAGCGGAGCGCGAAGCGCTTCAGTCGAATGGGTGCCGTCCAGCTGGAACGCGAGGCGCCGCATATTCCATGCTTCAAGCAGCACCGCGTCGCGCAGCAATACGATGGAGTATGTGCCCCACAGCCTTCGACGAGCGACGGCAGGGTTCGATGCTTCGACGGGCTCAGCACTACCCTGACCGGTCAAGCCCGCCCTACTTCACTTCTTCGCGTCGACCGGCGCCTCGACCTGGGCGATGAGGGCGTCGAGCTCGACGGGCTTGGCGAAGTGGGCGTTGAACCCCACCTCGAAGGCGCGCTGCTTCTGCGAAGCCTGGCCGTAGCCGGTGAGCGCGATCAGCCTGAGCGGCCGGCCGTTGGCGAGCGCGCGCAGCTTCTCGGCGAGCTCGTAGCCGTCCATCACCGGCAGGCCGATGTCGAGCACCGCCACCTCGGGCCAGCGCTCGGCGGCGAGCTTGAGCGCCGAGGGGCCGTCGAACGCGATCTGCAGCTGGTGGCCGCCCGACTCGAGCACCTCGCCGAGCATCACCGCCGCGTCTTCGTTGTCGTCGACGATCAGCACCTTGCGAATGACTTGCGTCTTCGCCGACGCCTTATCGGGCGCGCGCGATGCGGTCACCTCGTCGCCGCTCAGCGCCGGCAGTGAGACCGTCACGGTGGTGCCGTGGCCCGGCCCTTCAGACCGGGCGCTCACCGTGCCGCCGTGCAGCTCGACCAGGTTCTTCACGATGGTGAGGCCGAGGCCCAGGCCACCCTCGGGCCGGGCGCTGGTCTGCGGCGCCTGCACGAAGCTCTCGAACACGTGGGGCAACACCTCGGCGGCGATGCCGACCCCGTCGTCGGTGACGCTGAGCACCGCGCGCCCACCGTCGCGCTGCGCCGACACGTGCACGTGCCCCGAAGGGGGCGTGTACTTCGCGGCGTTGGTGAGCAGGTTCGCCACCACCTGCGCGAGGCGGGTCGGGTCGGCGTTCACCGCCAGCGTCTCGGACACCTCGACGCTCACCCGGTGGTGCTTCTCTTCCAACAGCGAGCTGGCCTGCTCGAGCGCCTTGGCCACCACGTGCGAGACCAGGGTGCGCTCTTTGCGCAGCTCGACCTTGCCTTTGGTGATGCGCGAGACGTCGAGCAGATCGTCGACCAGGCGCGCGAGGTGATCGACCTGGCGGTGAATCACGCCGCGCTCGCGCACCGAGTGCTGCGGAGCGCGCAGCCGCATCAGCTCGAGCGCGGTGCGCATCGGCGCCAGCGGGTTGCGCAGCTCGTGGCCGAGCATGGCGAGGAACTCGTCTTTCGCGCGGCTCGCCGACTCGGCCAGGGAGCGGGCCTGGCGCGCCTCGGTGTAGAGGCGCGCGTTGACGATGGCCGAGGCCACGTGGCTGGCCAGCTCGCTCAAGATGAGCTGGTCGGTCTCGTCGAAGTTGCGGGTGCTCGAGACCATGGTGATCGCGCCCACCACCCGGTCGGCGGTCTTCACCGGCATCGAGATCGACGACTTCACCTTCAGCTCGTGCAGCTGGGCGAGGTGCTCGGCGTCGCGGGCCAGCCGCTCGAGCATCTGATCGTCGACGTCGCGCTGCAGCACCACGTCGGTGGTGTCGATGGCCTGGCTGAGGCCACCCTGGGCCGGGTCGTGCGCGAGGGTGCGGGCGATCACCATGCCCGAGCCGACCTGCTCGCGGGCGATGGCCACCCGGCGCAGCTGCCCCTGGTCGACCAGGTCGATGCAGCACCAGTCGGCCAGCTCGGCCACCGGCAGCTTCACCACCTCGGCGAGGGTCTGCTCGAGCTCGAGCGAGCGAGAGAGCGCGGCGGTGGCGTCGGCCACCACCTTGCGGCCGCGCTCGAGCCGCTGGCGCTGCGCCACGTCGACGAACATCGCGAGCAGCCGCACCCGCCCGTCGCTCGAGCGCACCGGCGCCGCGAACAGCTCGGCGTCGAACCAGTCGCCGTTCTTGCGCTGGCGCCGCACCACCACGCCCTTGAGCACCTTTCCCTCGGCGACCTGCGACATCAGCTGCAGCATCTCGTCGCGGCGGGTGCCGGCGTGCGGGGCGAGCTTGCCCACCACCTCGGCCTGCGACCAGCCGAACACCCGCTCGGCGGCCGGGTTCCACGTCTCGATGACGCCGCGCTGGTCGGTGAGCACGATCGGCTGGGGAGATGCCGCGATCATCGCCTGGCGGGTCTCGCTGGCGTCCTGCAGCTCGGCGTAGAGGCGCGCGCGACGCAGGCCTTCGGCGCCGTGCGACGCCAGCACCTCGAGGAAGGTGCGGTCGTCGGGCTTGAGCTGCAGCTCGGTCTGGTAACCGATGGCGGCGCAACCGACGGGGCGCCCTTCGACGATCAGCGGCCACACCCCCAGCGACATCGAGTTGAGCTCGGCGGGCAGCCGCGAGAAGGCCTCGAGGTCGGGGAAGCGGCGGGCGAAGTCGGCGCGCGACTCGAGCCACACCGGGCGGCCGGTGCGCAGGCACTGCGCGAGCGGGCCATCGGAGTCGATCGAGGTGACGCGCATCGCCGGCTCGAAGCGGGCCGAGAAGCCGCGCTGGGCCAGCTGCACCAGCTCGTTGCCGTCGGCCGAGAGCACGTAGACCGCGGCCATCTTCGAGTCGAACAGCCCGAGCGCCTCGTCGACGAGCACCCGGGCCATCTCGTCGATCTGGTTGGCGGCGGCCAGGTGCCTGGCGGCCTCGAGCAGCACCTCGAGGCGGCGGGCGCCGCGGCGCTCGGCGACGCGCTGCTCCTGCTCGAGCTGTCTGACCTGCACCTCAGAGGTGACGTCGACCGCCAGCACCGCGAACCCGCTGATCTGGTTCGAGGCGTCGCGCACCGGCACGTAGCGCACGTCGACGTCTCGCTCACCCAGGGTGGCGGTGCGCACGCGGCTCTGAAAGCGCACCGGCGTGCCCGACAGGGCCGAGCGGATGTTCGGCTCGGCGACGGCGTAGGCCTCGGCAGAGGTCGCCATCTCGCGCAGCGAGCGGCCGATGAACTGCTCGCGCGGGCGCCCCTGCAGCTGCTCGTAGCCGCGGTTGACGTACTGGTAGCGCGCGTCGCGATCGACGAGGGCGAACAGCACCGGCAGCACGTCGGCGAGGGTCGAGAGCCGATCGCGCAGCGAGAGCGCCTCGGCGCGGCGGTCGGCGTGGGCGAGGTACAGCGCGAGCTGCGGGGCGAGCTCGGTGACCAGGGCGAGGTCTTCTTCGGTGAGCGGCGCGGCCTGGCCACGGCGCCCCGCCAGGAGCACGCCCGAGACCTCGTTCGCGGTCACCAGCGGCATGGCCAGCACCGAGACCGGCGCGTAGGCCACGAAGGCGGCCTTCACCTCGGGGTCGCTCAAGTGGGCGGGCAGCTGCGCGAGCGCCTCGGCGCCGATCAGCGTCAGCTCGTGTGATCTCAAGGCCTCGGCGAGCGGGCCCTCGGCCCTGCGCTCGGGCAGCCGGGCGAACTGCGCTTCGACCTGGGGATCTTTCGACGCGCTGCCCAGCGGGCGCAGCTGCGCTCCGGCCAAGGCGGAGATGACGCAGTCGGCGTCGAGCACCTGCGAGACCTCGCGCGCCACCCGGCTCATCGCCTCGCGCTGCCCGACGCTGTCATCGGTGACGATGGCCGAGACCCGCGCCAGCACTTCGAGGTGGCGGCGCCGGCGCACCTCGGCGGTGGCCTCGCGGGTGAAGACGTGCACCCGGTCTCCCACCCGGGTGACGCGGCTGACGTACCAGGCCTGGAAGGGCGCGTAGAAGTGCTCGAGCAGCTCGGGGCCACCGCCCGCCGTCACGCGTTGGAGGGCGAGGTGCAGCGCGCCGCCCTTCCCCGCCGGGAAGAGATCGAACAGCTTCTTCCCGCGGGTCTGCGAGAGGCTCATGCGCATCAGCTTCTCGCTGGCCGGGTTCTGCCAGGCGAGGCGGCCGTCGAGCTCGTAGACCGCGATGCCCTCGGAGGTGCTCGCGAGCACCTCTTGCATGAGCGAGAGGTCGGACGCAGAGCCGGCGGTACGGCCCGGGACGTCGGCTCGGCCAGAGCTCTCTGTCACGATGCGCTCACTCATCGCTGGGCCGCAAAGGGTTACACCGGCGGGGGTGGCATCGAAAGGGCATCGCGACCGCCGTTACCAGGGGGTAACGAAGCACGATGAATCGCCGGGCGGCTGTGCGAGTCTTGCGCGGGCGATGACTCGAATCGGCTGGGCGCTCGCGCTGTTGTGCCTCTGTCAGTGCAACCGGGCGCTGCGCGACGCGATGGAGCGCGCCGAGGCGGCGCACGCGCGAGGCGACCACTTCGGAGAAGCGGTGGCGTTGCGCGACGCGTGCCAGGCGGCTCCGGGCGAGCAGGAGATCTGCCGGGCGGCGAAAGAGTCGGCCGACGAGATCATCAGCCGGCAGCTGCAGACCGCGAGCGGCCCGTGTGAAACCGAGCCGAACGCGTGCCTCGCGGCGCTCGAGGTGCTCTCGCCGTTCGCGGGGGCCGAAGATCCGCGGCTGACGGGGTACTTCGACCGCGCCGGAGCGATGCTCGACGAGCGCTGCGAGCGCGCTCCGCTGCAGACGCTCGAAGACGCGGTGTTTCGGGTGCGCTGCGTCGAGGCGTACCGGGCGCGGGTGCCGACCCAAGGCTACGCGGCGCTGATCGGCAAGGTGCGGCAGCAGTCGGGCGCGTTCGTCGACCAGGCGGCGCAGCAGCGGGCGGCGAGCCCGGGGGTGGCGTGGGTGCACGAGGCGCTGGCGGGGTGCCTGGGCGGGCAGGCGGCGTACGCGCCGCGGGTGCAGGCGTACCGTGCGGCGTTCGAAGCAGCGCACGGGGTGAGGCTGGCGGTGACCGGGCAATCGTCGTGGCGGCCGGGCGAGCTGTGTGTGGCGCTGCAGCGCGGGCTGGGCACGCTGTTGCGGTGCGATGGCCGGGGCACCGAGGCGCTGCAGGTGCAGGTCGACACCTGGGTCGACCCGATGACCGACTCGGCGCTGCGCGAGGTGCGGCAGGTCGACGTGCTGGACCGCCGCGAACGCTTCGAGAACCCCGACTACCGGCACGCGCAGGGCAAGGCGCGGCGCGCGCAGGGCCAGTTCGACGAGGCGGCGAAGCGCGCGCGGCTGGCGAGGGCCGACTGTGAGACCGCGCAGGGCGTCTTGAGCCGCGCGGGCAGCTGCACCAACTGCCGGTCGCGCACCGAGATGGACCTGGAGTGCAACCGGAGGAACGCGGCCGAGGACCTCGAGAAGCGCAGCCGCAAAGAGCTGGTCGCGGCCCAAGATGCGCTCTCGCGCACGCCGGCGTTTCTCGAGCGCGACGTGTACCGGGCGGTGAGCTACCGCTACGTGCAGCACCACTTCCGCGTGCCGTGGCACGTGCGGGTGAGCGTCGAGGGCGGCGCGCCGTTCGAGCGCGCGGGGGTGCTGACCTTCGACTCGACCGAGAGCGACGGGGTGCCGGCGGCGAACATCGCTGCGATTGCCTATTCCGAGCCGACGCAGCAGCAGCGCCGCGAAGGGCTCGAGCAGGCGGCGTACGAGCTGGCGGCGGCGTCGGTGGCGCAGGAGCTCGATCGGCGCGCTCAGGCGCGGCTGGCGACCTGCCCTGCCCCGACCGAGCCGAGCGACTGCCAGGTCGAGGCGCAACTCTTGGCGCGGCAAGACCCGGCGGCCCAGTTCGCCGCCGACGTGGGGGCGCGGCTCGACCTGCGAACCGGCCAGCCGTGGCCGAAGGCCGCCTGCGCGCCGTAGGCAGCCGAGACCGGTCAGGAAATGACCGCTTTCGAGAACGGTCAGGGTGAGCCTGTCGAACCCTGACATCGCTCGCCGAAGGCTGAGCAGCACATACTCCATCGTATTGCTGCGCGACGCTCTGCTGCTTGAAGCAGGGAGTATGCGGCGCTTCGCGTTCCAGCTGGACGGCACCCGTTCGACTTCGGCCTTCGGCCTCCGCTCAGGGTGCTCGGCTTTTCTGCCTCGGACTCTTTCAATACACCGGGTCGGCGTACACCTCGGAGATGCTCCGCTGCGCGTCGAGCACCTGGATGTAGTTCTTGAGCAGCGTGGTGGTGTACGGGTCGCCGGGCATCATCAGCGCCTTGAGCTCGGCGGCGCGGGCCAGCATGCGGGCCGCGACGCCGGTCTCGATCATGCCCTGCTTATAGCTGATGGCGACGTAGACCTTGCCGCTGAACGGGTCGGTGAACGTGACGGTGGGCAACGAGGGGGTGATGGCGGCTCCGCCGCCGGCGAGCCACAGCCGCGCCGAGTCGGCGTACGAGTTGTCGAAGGTGGCGGGCAGCAGCGCGTTACCGAGCGACGCCATCCACAGCTGCACGGTGAAGCCGACCTGCGGGTCGACGGCGGTGCTGGTGGCCGGCAGCGGCGGCACGGTCTTGCTGATCGGCCGCTTCACGTACTTGCTGCCGTCGAAGATGGGCCCGAAGCGGTCGTAGCGGTTGGTCAGCGCGCTGGCCCAGAAGTCGGTCAGCTGCGCCGGGTAGAGCCGCGCGAAGTTGATGGCGTACTGCCGCAGGTCAGACGACTCGTCTTTGCCGATGAAGTACGTCTCGGGGTCGGTGAGCTCGGCGATGGCGGCGATCTTGTCGAGGAAGCTGCCGACGTGGTGCAGCCGCTCGTACCAGAAGTAGCCCGAGTCGTATTCCCACTCGGTCGAGAAGTACCGGCCCTGGCCGAGCGCGAGGGTGAAGTCGGGCGGAAACTGCGGGTCGAAGAACGAGTCCTGCAGGTAGATGTCGCGGTTGTCGTCGCCCTGGTACAGCACGTAGGGCCCGGGCGTCGGGGTGGTGACGATGTCGCCGAGGAAGTCGAAGCCGTCGTTGACCGCGACGGTGAACGGGCCCCAGCCGTTGGGGTCCTGCCAGAACATCACGCTCGTCGGGTCGGTCTCGTCGAAGTAGTCGGCGCGGTAGAGCACGTAGAACTGCATCGCGGTGCGCACGGTCTCGAGGTAGCGCGAGTAGAGCCGGTCCAAATGCGCCTCGGGGTCGAAGCCGAGCCGGTTTCGCCGGAAGTCGTCGAACAGGTAGTAGCCCTGGTAGCGGTCGATGACGTCGTGCACGACTTCGTAGACGTCGGCGCCGCGGTCGAAGGCCATGCAGCCGATCGAGGCGCCCTCGAACTCGTCGCTGCAGAAGCCGTAGGGCACCACCAGCCGGCCCTGCGGGTCGGCGTCGACCTTGTCGGCGGCGGGGCACTGCGGCGAGATGATCTGCTTGGTGATGCTCGAGTACGGCACGTCGGCGCGGGCCTCGAGGTCGACCAGGGTGGGCAGCTTCGAGTAGTGCGACGAGATGAAGTTGTTGCCCTGGCAGTCGACGAGCAGCGGCTGCGGCTCACCGTAGGTCGAGTCGACCTGCAGCGCGCCCATGAGGAACTTGTCTTTCACGTCGGTGAAGACCTCGACGAGCTGGCCATAGCCGAACTTGAGCGCGGCGCGGTCGTACTTGCCGAGGCCGTCGATGTCGGAGTTGAAGTTGGCGCCGTAGTCCATCAGCGAGCTCTGCTGGAATTCGCTGATGCCGGCGCGCAGGCCGTTGGGCTTCTCGACGCCCTCGAGCTGGGTCTGGGTGACCGGGTCGAGGTAGCGAGGCGCAGGGGTGGCGGTGCCGTTCTTGGTGCGGAGGTCCCAATAGGTCTTGGGGTAGTTCACCGGGTCGAACGAGCCCTGGAAGTTGTGGCGAAGGCCGAGGGTGTGACCGACCTCGTGCAGCCCGGTCGAGAGGAACATCTGCTCGCGGATCTTCCTCCACACCTCTTGGGGGTCTTTTCCCTTCTGGGCGAGCGCGAAGCCGTAGGCGGTGTCGTCCATCGAGGCGGCGAGGTCGACGCCCTTGGCCGAGAGGCGGCGGTGCATGTCGCGCACGACGCGGCTGTGCTCGGGGCTCATCAGCTGGGCGGGGCGCACCTTCGAGGGGTCGATGCCGCTCAGCGCGGTGCGCGGGTCGATGCCGCGGCGGCTCAAGACGTCGGGGCTGAGCAGCGCCTTCTCGATGGCGGTGCCGTCGAGCTGGTGCAGGCGCTTGCTGGCGAGGCCCGGGTCGGTGCCGAGCAGTGAGCCCTTGCGCAGCTCGGTGAGGCGGGCGCGCGACGAGGCGTGCAGGTCTCTCACGTTGGTCTTCTTGAGCCGGGGCGTCTTGGGGAGCGCCCGCATCCACCCCGTCTCCATGTGGCTGACCATCTCGGCGACCTCGGCCTGGTCGAGGGTGCGCGAGTGGGTGCCGTAGAGCTGGCCGTCGAGCCACGCCTTGACGTTCTCGCCGTCGATGAACTGGTCGGGCGGGAGCTCACCGTTGACCAGGCGCACAACGTCGCGCGCGTAGGCCGAGTACGAGTCGGTGGGCGCGCCGTAGATGTTGGCGGTCGACGAGATGACCTCGCCGGTCTCGGGGTCATTGCTGTTGGGGCCGTAGCCGAGCAGGCCGGCCGAGGTCGGCTCGTCGACCCAGTTGAGCAGGTTGTAGCGAAGGTCTCCGAGGCGCACGTGGGTGCCGGCGGCGCCGCACACGGCCGGGTCGCCTGCCTTCACCGGGTTGGTGGGGCACACCACGAACATGTCGGTCGTGGCGTCGCTGCCGACGAGCGACTTGTAGATGCCCTTGAAGGTGGCGTCGTACTGGCGCGCGAGCTCTTGAGCCATCGGCTTCAAGTCTTCGGGGAAGGCGTCGTTGACGCAATAGACGATGGGCTTGGGCCCCAGGTCGGCGCTGGTGGCCTGGGCGGGGTCTTGCCGGTTGCGCAGCGCGTAGGGGTACGAGCAGAGGCCGACGACCGTGCCGTCGGGTTCGACGGTGGCGTACGGCAGCTCGGTGACGCAGCGCTTGCCGGCTTCGGCGGCGCCGCACTGCGAGTCGATCTTGCAGGGCTGCGAGCTGAGCGAGCGGCGCCAGATGTTGTGGCGGTTGATGAAGCGCTTGCGGCCTTCTTCGGTGAGGCCGTACTGGCGGTTGTAGGTGAGGCGGTCGACGGTGAAGAATCCGAAGCGCTCCATCATGTGGTCGTCGTAGACGAGCGGCTCGTAGTCGCGCTCTTGGGCGCGCATGAAGGCGTTGCGCACGCGAATGGTCTGCGACGAGCAGTCGGTGGTGTTGTACTCGAGCCAGCAGATGGGAAAGCTGGTGCCGTCTTCGAAGGTGTACTGCTGGGGCTGGACGATGAGCTTCTGGGTGACCTCGAGGTAGTCGGCCTGCGCGGTGGGTGAGCTGCGCTCGATGCGCATCGCGTCGACGTCGTGGGGGTCATTGACCGCGTAGGGCGCGGGGTCTTGCTTGAACGGCTGAATCTGGGGCGATTCGTAGTCGGCGAGGAAGTCGAAGTTGGTGACCGAGTTCTGGCTCCAGTCGACGCGGAGAAAGCGGCGCTCGTACCACTTGCGCTCTTCGCTCTCGACGACCTTGTCGTACTCCTCGCCGGTCGAGGCGTTGTACTCGCGGATGATGTCGAACTGCTTCTTGATCTTGAACGCGGCGACGGGCGCGCCGAGGTAGGTGCCGTCGGTGCCGAGCTGGTTGTTCTTCTCGTTGGCCTCGCTGCCCTTGACGTACTCGTAGGCGCGGCGGGCGATGAGCTGATCCTCCTGGATGTCCCAGCGGATCTTCTCCATCTCGTTCTCGCCCTGCTCGCCGACGAAGGTGAAGCCGGTCGTGAACGGCGTGCCGACGACGGTCTGGCGGAAGTACCAGACGCCCTGCAGGTCGTCTTTCGAGAGGGCGCCTTCTTGCACGGTGTTGCGCGTCTCGGTGGGCGCGGCGCAGGCGGCGAGCATCAAGATGACGGCGCGTTTCATTTCGTTTCCCCCGAAGAGGCGCGGCCGGTGACCCAGCCCGCGATGCCCTCGGCGTTGGCCGAGAACGAGAGGTACAGCGTGGTGTAGTTGTTGCGGTTCGACTCGAAGAACGGCTGCGTGGGCGAGCGGTCGCGGGTGCTCTCAACGGGGCGGAAGGTCGAGATGCCGAGCGCGAGCGACCAGAACGAGCGGTGGTAGTCGACGCTGGCGAGGAACCAGTGCTCGTTGCGCCAGACGGCGTGCTCGATGTTCGGGTTCACGGCTTGCCCGTCTCTGCAGACGTCGACGCCCTGCATGCCGATGGGGTTGCAGTTGGCCGAGACGTCGTAGGGCCGGGTGTTGAAGAGGAAGTAGTTCACCGAGACGCCGAAGCCCTTGGGGAGGTCGAGCGAAGCCCAGAAGCCGTTGATGAAGCCGAAGTCGGGGTTGGGTATGCCGGTGCTGCTCGGGGTCCAGGTCTGCTCGGTTCTGCCGTTGATGGTGACGGAGGTGCCGAGGGCGGCGACGCCGCCGGTCTGTCTGCTGAAGAAGTACTTGGTGGGGCGGAAGGCGTAGCCGAGGGAGAGCCGGTCGAAGAATTTGCGCTCGAAGATGAGGCCGAGGCCGAGCGAGGCGATGAGGCCGGCGTTGCGCGAGGCGATGCTGGTGGGGAGCGCTGTTCTCAAGCTGCTCGCGACGTCGATGTTGAGGAGGGGGATGGTGAAGAGGTGGCCGTGGGCGACGGTGAGCCAGAGGTCTCCGAGGAGCGCGGCGCGGTGCTCGGTGCCGTCGGCGGCGCCGGCTTGCGTCTCGACGATGGGGAGCGCTTCGGGGTTGAAGAGCGCCGAGCTGGCGAAGCCGGTGCCGCGGAAGCGGGGGTCATTGCCGGCGACCTCGAATTCGATGGGGAGCCGGGCCGAGACGGCGAGCTTCTCGAACCAGGTGCCGTTGAAGAGCACCTTGCCGATCGCGAACGAAGGCTCGAGCCAGAAGGTGAACGAGTTGGTGTAGCCCTCGGGGCCGAAGTACGTGCCGGTCGAGTTGAAGACGGTGAGCGCGAGGTCGAGGCCCTTGAGCACGGGGGCTCTGTCGTCTGCCTTCTTCTCGGCTTCGGGGCTCGGAGCGGTCGCCTGCGGTGGAGCCACCTCGGCGGCGGGAGTGGGCTCATCGGAGGGCGCGCCAGGAAGCGGCGTGCCAGCCTGAGAGATGACCACCAGAGAAATCAGCAGAGGGACCATCGACCGGGAGCGCGCACATAGGTTGTGGGCAGAGCGAGAGTCAAACCGCGCCTCCCTCCCCTCGCGGGAGAGGGATTGAGGTGAGGGGGGAACGAAGTGGGCTAGAGGCGGGTGCGTGCAAGCCAGTCGCTGGCAAGAGCTCCGCGAGGCCGCCGACGTGATCGCCAACGTCCCGCGAGCCCTCATCGAGCTGGCAGGCCGCAGGCAGTGTTCAACCACGCTGCTCGATCTCCCTCGAGCGCTGGCCGGCGGGAGGCAACGACCTCGCCCGCGAGTGCGACCGCTTGGAAGCCCTGGCCCTGGCGGGGGCAAAGCCGCCCAGGTCGCACCGAAAGGGGCTCGCGGGCCGGGCGATCACGCTGGCAAAGCGAGCCGCCCTACCCGCGCTGGAGCTGAGCCTCTCGCCGTGGCTGCGAGCGCAACGGGAGCAGAACTTCGCGAGGGTGCGAGCGCTGCGCCGGCGCGAAGCCTCGAAAGCGACGGTGGTCTTCCAACGGTTCGATGCGCTGCTCGACGCGGCGCTGCCCGAGATTCTCCGCATCGACAGCTACGCAAAGGCGTACGCAGAGTGGGTAACCCACGTCGAGCCGACGCTCCCCGTGCCCGCACCGTCGCCGCAGAAGGTGACCATCGTGTGCGAGGGCAGCCCGTCAGCGACGTGGCTGGGGGCGCTACTGAAGCAGCAAGGCAACTGGGACTGCATCTTCACCGAGGGCCCGGTGCCGCTCGATCGCCGCTTCCGGGTGGGCAGAGCCTCATCGGCGAGCACCGACTTCGTGCTCTGGGTCTCGGCCGAGTCCGAGCTGGCGCCGCAAGCGCTGCAGACCTTCGCGGCCCAGACCGACGTCGACCTGGCGTACGCCGACGAAGACTGCACGGGGCGAGCCGACCCGTTCTTCAAGCCGAGCTTCTGCCGCGAGCTGGCGCGCGAGCGCGATCTCCTGGGCGGAGCAGTCTGGGTGCGCCGCGCGGCGATGCGAGGCAACACCCCACTCGACTGGGCGCTGTCTCTCCCCGAGCGCATTCGCCGAATCCCGGCAGTGCTCACCCACCGCACCACGCCGTACGTCTTCGGCACGCGCATCGAGCGAGCGGTGCCCGCGGAAGCCCGCGTGTCGATCATCGTCCCCTTCCGCGACAAACCGGAGCTGCTGACCCAGCTGCTGAGCTCGATCGAACGTCACCCACCCGGAGTGCCCGTCAAATGGCTGTGGGTCGACAACGGGTCGACGCAGAAGCCGCCCGAGCTCCCCGGTCGGGTGCTGCGCGACGACGGAGACTTCAACTGGTCGCGGCTCAACAACCTCGCGGCGAAAGAAGCGACGGGCACCCATCTCCTCTTCCTCAACAACGACGTGGAAGCGGCGAGCGACAACTGGCTGCACGTGCTGATGCAGTACGCGTGCATCGCCGACGTGGGCGCCGTGGGCGCGAACCTCTGGTACCCCGACGGCACGATTCAACACGCGGGCGTGGTGCTCGGCCTCAAAGGCCTGGCCGGTCACGTCTTCGCCCGCTGGCGAGAAGGCTCAACGCCGTTCGGCACGCCGCTCCAAACCCGCCAGGTGAGCGCGGTGACCGGCGCCTGCCTGCTCACCCCGCGCGAAGTGTTCACACGCATCAACGGCTTCGACGAGTCGCTGCCCATCAGCGGCGGCGACGTCGACTACTGCCTGCGCACGAGCCTGCGCGTGCTCAACGTGCCCCACGTGAAGCTCCTCCACCACGAGTCGCTCACCCGCAGCGGCATCGCGTTGAGCGCAGAGAACCTCACCCGAGAGCAGGCGGCCTACGCGCCACACCTCCCCGACCGCCTCTACAACCCCAACCTCACGCAGCTCTTCACCAGCTGTGCCCCAGCCCTCGAGCGCAGCTGACGCGTCAGCGCGCGTTGTTGCCATCGACGAAGATGACGGTGTTGTTGGTGCCGACGAGCCACCAACTCCACTGAGAGCCTGCGTGAATCGCAGTGAGCGTCTCGGTGGTCACTCCCGGACAGATCTTCAGCCCGGCATTCCCGAGTGAGACGATCGCCCCTTGGGCTCCGACGGCAATGGCGCCGCCATTGGCGATGAACGGCGACAGATCGCTCAGCTGCGCGCCGGCATCGAACGAGCGCCAGCCACCGTCGGGTGCAGCGGTGCAAGCGGCCCCCGGCCCCGTGATCACGTGGAACGGCGCCCAGGGCTGGCCACCGCCGTTGAGATAGGCGACGAACGCGAGGGGAGCTCGGCACGCCGGCGTCAGCGGAGGCGCAGACCACGAGTCGAAACCGACGGGCAGCAACGCGTCCGACGTCGCGTACGCCTCTCGGTAGCCTTGGTTCAGGGCGAGAACGCGCTCAGACGACGAATCGATTGGGCGCCAGTCGAGCTGACGACCGAGCTTGGCGATCGACCACTCGCCACCGTCGGTCGAGAGCAGTGCCAGGTCTTCGTCGTCGATCGGCCGCGAGAGCATGAGCGGGTCGAACCCCGGAGAACCACCTGTCGGGAAGAGGTGCCCACCCACCGCCGAAGAGATGCCGCGTACGCGCGAAGTGCTGCGTGCCTCCGTCTGTCTCGAGCGAGCCGAGGAGGAAGATGCGATCTTCGAGAAACGCGACGTGGGTAATACGTGTCGCCGCGGGCAGGTCGGTCGGATACGGCGTCCACCCGTTCATGCCGCCGCGAAACAGCCGGTTCGAGTCTCCGCCGACCCACACCTCGCCGTTGCTGCGCTGAAAAACCGTTCGCAGGTCGCCGGTGCCGGGAGGCCCGGTGACTCCCGTGACCTCGAACCAGTGTGAACCGGCCCCACCGCGCAACCCGGCCAGGCGCCCGCCCCCCCGCCGCGCCCCCCCCCCCCCCCCCCCCCCCCCCCCCCCCCCCCCCCCCCCCGCCCCCCGCCCCCCCCCCCCCCCCCCCCCCGGGGCCGGGGGGCAATGGCCTGGCGCTCCGGCACACAGGGCCGCGGCTGCTCGGTGCACACCTGAGCGCGGCGCAGACGAGGGCGCGCAGCTGGACCATGTGGAAGCTTAGACTCTCCTGGCCAGCGCCATGGAACATGTACCAACGTGACTCCTTCAGGTGTCGAAGTCGTCTCCCTCCCGAGGAGCAACGCTTGGTACTGCGACTGACAGCGATGAGCGTGATTGCGCTGGCCGCCTGCTCGGGGCAACAGATGCTCTGCACGCCCGGAGCGCAGGTTCCCTGTGCTTGTGTGGCTGGGCCGGACGGCGTGCAGGTGTGTGACTCGACGGGCAGCGCGTACGGAGTGTGTCAGTGCGGTGCCGGGGGGGCGGCGGTGGCGGCACCGGTGGCGAGGGCGGTTACTCGGGCGGCGGCTCGGGCTGCGCCGGTGGGAGCGGTTTCGACTGTTCCGGGGGAGGAGCCGGGGGAGGCGCGGCGCTCCCAGCCTGCACGCTGACCGAGATGCGCTACATCGGCGGCGCCGGTGGCGGCGACAGCAACGCCGAGCGCGACGGCCTCGACTGGATCCACTTCGCAGGCGCGCCCACGCAAGTCGAGATGGGAGTGCAGGCGAGCAACTGGCCGTGCACCATTCGCGAGGACGCGTCGGTCGTCACGACGGTCACCGGCCCTGATGGCGGCTCGGTCGCTCACCAGAACAGTGGCGTCAACGTCGGCGGCGTCTGGAAGGTCGCGACGCAGATCTCGTTCACCGCGCCCGCCCCTGGCACGTACACCTTCGAAGCGCGGTACGAGCCGGGGCTCGCGGTGAGACGACGGGTGCTCCCGTTCGGCGTCGACCGAACCTCGGCGCAACCCGAGTTTTCGCTCCCCGACGCGAGCGTCGCGGGGTGTGACGACTTCGCCATGACCGATCGCGACGCGGTGGTCTGCCATGCGGCCGACGGAGGCCGCGTGTTCAGAGCCGGCACCCTCGAGAAGTCGATCTCGGCAGAGCTGCTCGCCGTGAGCGGCAACTCGATCTGGGCCTACGGGGCCGGGCAGCTGGCGCGATACGTCGACGACGGCACCGCCACCTTCACGTCAGAGCAGACCACGGTGCCCCGGAACCCGTTGCTGCTGCTGCCGCGCCCCGATGAGGTGGTGGCAGTGTGACGTCTCGGGTCGATCGCTACCAGCTCGACGCGGGTGCGCTGGTGCTGGCCCACACCTGGGCGTACGACGCGGGAGCGACCGAGATTCCCCGGCGCACCGGGGCGTTCGACTCGACCGACCTGGTGGTCTGGTCGCCCAGCACCACCTGCTGGAGCTCCGGCGCGAGCGCGACGAGCCTCCGCTGCGAACCGTCGCCGTGGGCGGCGGACAAGGCCTTCGGGCCCGAAGGCCTCTGGGCGGGCTTCCCGACCTTTTCCGTCATCGCGCCCTCGGGCTCCATCACCCCCGGTGCCACGGCGCCCAAGACGACGCAGCCCGGCACTCGTCCGACGGCAATCTCCCGGTGGTCTGCACACCGCAACCCGCGCTGTTCTACCTGTGCGCCGACTCGTTCCCGATGACGTACACCGCAAGCGGCTGGTACTTCGGCGCCTGGGAGCGACCCGGCTTCAAGCTGGTCGACGCCGAGAGACACTGGGTCACCCTCAAAGAGACCTCGACCGGAGACGTCTACTTCTTCCGCGTACCCTGAGGTTGACCCATCTGTAGGCACTGCACTACAGCCCCTCGGGCCATGACTGCCGCCACCGTCGAGTCGATCAATTCCCGGGACCAGGCCACGCCTGTTCCTCCGGCGAAGGACAGCGCGCTGAAGGCCTGGCTGCGTTCCTCCGTGGACCAGGACATCGTCCACATGCTCCAGCACCTCACCCGCCCGGGAGACCGGGTGCTCGAGGTGACCGCGGCGCCGCGCGCCTACGCGGGCAAGATTCCCGGCATTCTCCCCGAGACCATTCAGGTCGACACCTCGCAGTGGAAGACCGAGATCGCGGCGCTGAAGAAGAAGATCCCCCAGCTCACGCAGTCGCGCTTCGACGTCATCTTTCTCCAGGGCGTCGTCAGCTACGCGGCCGACATTCAAGAGCTGCTGCAGCTGCTCCAGCCGGTGTGCCACGCCGACACCCGCCTGGTGCTGCTCTCGTACAACGCGTTCTGGCAGCCGGTGCTCAAGCTCGCGACCGCGCTCAAGGCCCGCGCCTCGACGCCCGACGAGAACTGGCTGTCGTCGCCCGACCTCACCAACCTGCTGCTGCTCGCCGGCTACGAGATGATCTCGCTGCGCCGGCGCGTGCTGCTGCCGCCGAAGCTGCCGGTGCTGAACACCGTCTTCAACCGCATTCTCGCCACCCTGCCCGGCACCACCTGGCTGGGCCTGTGCGACTGGTACGTGGCGCGGGCGAAGACCGCGGTGAAGCCGCACGGCAAGGTCAGCGTCGTCGTCCCCGCGCGCAACGAGGCCGGCAACATTCGCCGCATTCTCGACGAGATGCCGAAGATGGGCACCGGCGTCGAGGTGCTCTTCGTCGAGGGTCACTCGAAAGACGACACCTGGCCGACCATCGAGCGCGAGGCGAAGAACTACAAAGGCCACGTCACCATCAAGACGATGCAGCAGAAGGGCAAAGGCAAGAAGGACGCCTCGTTTCTCGGCTTCGACGAAGCGACTGGCGACCTCTTGATGATCCTCGACGCCGACATCACGGTGCCGCCGGCCGACCTGCCGAAGTTCTACGAGGCCTGGCGCAACGGCCACGGCGAGTTCATCAACGGCACCCGCCTCGTCTACCCGATGCAGGACGAGGCGATGCGCTTCCTCAACCTGCTCGGCAACCGGTTCTTCGCCGCGGCCTTCTCGTACATCATGGGCCAGCAGCTCAAAGACACCCTGTGCGGCACCAAGGTGCTCTCCCGCCGCAACTGGGAGCGCCTCGATGCGCTGCGCAAGGCCGAGTTCGGTGAGCGCGACCCGTTCGGCGACTTCGACCTGCTCTTCGGCGCGTCGCGGCTGCAGCTCAAGATCGTCGAGGTGCCGATTCGCTACCAGGCCCGCACCTACGGCGAGACCAACATCAACCGCTGGAGCCACGGCTGGATGCTGCTCAAGATGTCCGCCTGGGGTCTGCAGTCGCTCAAGTTCGTCTGATGCAGATGAACTGGCGACGCAGCGTCATCGACGGGCTGCTCTCGGTCTACGGGTTCGCCAACCGGCGCGGGCTGCTCGACGCCCCGTTGGCGCGTGAGGCCTTCGCGCGCTCGTACTTCCTCTACAAGCGCGCGGTCGAAGACCCGTTCGCGGCGCTGCTGCGCAAGCGGCCCGAGCTGTTCCGCGGCGGGCACATTCTCGATGTGGGCGCGAACATCGGCTACACCGCCGCGGTCTTCGCGGGCGGGGTGGACGACGGCTTCAAGGTGTTCGCCTTCGAGCCCGAAGAGAAGAACTTCGCCCAGCTCGAGCGCACGGTCAGCCGGCTGCAGCTCGGCGCGAAGGTGCAGGCGGTGCACGCGGCGGTGGGCGCCAGCGACGGCACCATCGAGCTCTGGCGCAACGACGCGCACCACGGAGACCACCGCATCGCCACCGACGCGTTCAAGCGCACCGCCGAGGGCGCGGTGCACACCGTGCCGCTGGTCAGCCTCGACCGCTACGTCACGGGCCCGGTGAGCTTCGTGAAGATCGACGTGCAGGGCTTCGAGGCCCAGGTGCTCGAGGGCATGCAGCGGCTGCTCACCACGCCCATCACCATCGCCATCGAGTACATGCCCGAGGCCATTTCGGCGCTCGGTTTCGAACCGCAGGCCATGCTCGCGGCACTCACCCGCGCCGGCTTCGAGCTGAATGCGCTCCAGGTCGACGGAAGTCTCTCTCGCTTCGAACCCAGCAATCTCGGTGAACGCGGGTATGTCGACCTGCTCTGCTTGAGGAGTCGTTCATGAAGAAGGCGTTGATCACGGGCATCACCGGTCAAGACGGCTCGTTTCTCGCCGAGCTGCTGCTCGAGAAGGGCTACGAGGTGTACGGCGTCATTCGCCGCGCCTCGTCGTTCAACACCGGCCGCATCGACCACGTGTACCAGGACCCGCACGAGCCGAACCTGCGCCTGCGCCTGGTCTACGGAGACCTCTGCGACGGCAGCTCGCTGAACTCGATCATGCGCAGCGTGAAGCCCGACGAGATCTACAACCTCGGCGCGCAGAGCCACGTGAAGGTCAGCTTCGACGTGCCCGAGTACACCGGCGACGTCGACGCGCTGGGCACCATTCGGCTGCTCGAGGCGATTCGCGAGGCGGGAATCTCGCCGCGCTTCTACCAGGCGTCGTCGTCAGAGCTTTACGGCAAGGTGCTCGAGACGCCGCAGCGCGAGACCACCCCGTTCTACCCGCGCAGCCCGTACGCCTGCGCCAAGGCGTACAGCTTCTACGTGGTGCGCAACTACCGCGAGGCGTTCGACATGCACGCCTCGAACGGCATCTTGTTCAACCACGAGTCCGAGCGGCGCGGAGAGACCTTCGTCACGCGCAAGGTCACTCGCGCGGTAGCGCGCATCAAGCACGGCCTGCAGAAGAAGCTGTACCTGGGCAACCTCGAAGCGAAGCGCGACTGGGGCTACGCGAAGGACTACGTCGAGGCGATGTGGCTGATGCTGCAGCAGCCGAAGGGCGACGACTACGTCATCGCCACCGGCGAGCAGTACTCGGTGAAAGACCTGTGCGAGGCGGCGTTCGGCGAGGTGGGCCTTTCGTGGCGCGAGTACGTCGAGGTCGACCCGAACTACTTCCGGCCGACCGAGGTCGACACGCTGCTGGGCGACTCGTCGAAGGCGCGCAAGGCGCTGGGGTGGAAGCCGAAGGTGGGCTTCAAAGACCTGGTGAAGCTGATGGTGGCGGCCGACATGGAGGCGGTGGCCCGCGAGAAGTGGGGCACCCACGGCAAGCGCCCGAAGGAGACGGCATGAGCTGGTTCGAGAAGCGGCGATTCGTGGTGACGGGCGGCGCGGGTTTCTTGGGCCACGCCGTGGTGGAGAAGCTGAAAGCCCGCGGCGCGAAGCACATCGTGGTGCCGCGCAGCGCGCAGTACGACCTGGTCGACCGCAGGGCCATCAAGCGCCTGTACGACGACGCGAAGCCCGACGTGGTGGTGCACCTGGCGGCGCGGGTGGGCGGCATCGGCGCGAACCGCGAGAACCCCGGCAAGTTCTTCTACGAGAACCTGATGATGGGCACGCAGCTGATGGACGAGGCGCGCCTGCGCAAGCTCGAGAAGTTCGTCGCCATCGGCACCATCTGCGCGTACCCGAAGTTCGCCGCGATTCCGTTCAAAGAAGACGACCTCTGGAGCGGCTACCCCGAGGAGACGAACGCTCCGTACGGGCTGGCGAAGAAGATGATGCTGGTGCAGTCGGCCGCGTACCGCGAGCAGTACGGGCTCAACTCGCTGTTCCTGCTGCCGGTGAATTTGTACGGGCCGAGAGACAACTTCGACCTCGAGACCTCGCACGTGATTCCCGCGCTGGTGCGCAAGTGCCTGGCGGCGAAGAAGGCCGGCGAGCGCCACATCACGTGCTGGGGCGATGGGTCGCCGACCCGCGAGTTCCTCTACGTCGACGACGCGGCCGAGGGCATTCTGCTCGCGACCGAGAAGTACAACGCGTCGGACGCGGTGAACATCGGCGCGGGCATGGGAGATCTCGATCAGGGATCTCGTCACGCTGATCGCCGAGCTCACCGGGTTCGACGGCGAGATTCGGTGGGACACCACCAAGCCCAACGGTCAGCCGCGCCGCTGCCTCGACGTGTCGAAGGCAGAGAGAGAGTTCGGCTTCCGCGCGAAGATGGACTTCCGCTCGGGGCTCAAGAACACCATCGAGTGGTACCTGGCGCACGGCGCGAGCTGAGGGTCAGCCCGCAGACCTACCGGTTTCTCACCCACAGTCGAATCGCTCCGGCAGGGTTCACGTAGCGAAAGTCGCGGCCCAGCAACGCGTAGTCGTCGGGGCTGAGCGGAGTGCTGGTCGCGCAAATGACGACGTCGGCCTCGCCGATGAGCGACTGGGCCATCGGCGCAGTCTTCACCGCGGCGGGGTAGTGCTGCATCGGCGGAGGCAACAGCCCGCTCACTGCGATCGAGTCGAGCAGGTGCAGCCCATCGGGGTACCCCCCGATGCCCATCACCAGCACGCTGCTGCCGGGCATCGGCGGAGGCGGCTGGGCCGGCAGCTCGAACACCGATATCGACCCGAAGTTCCGGGCCGTCTTGCCGCACTGATCGATGAGCAGCGAGAAGAGAATCTCTTCTTTCAGCGAGTACGAGGTCGGGCGCGCCGGAGCAAAGCTCACGTGGGTGACCCCGAGCGCTTTGAGCCGGTCGTACAGCTCTCGAACCGAATGAAGCTCGCGGTAGTCGATCGACCCCTGGAAGCCGAAGAGGTCGAGGAACACAGGGCGATCGATGCCGAGCTTCACGTGGGTGTGGTGCATCATCAACACTGCGCTCTTGGGCAGCGCCTCATCGATCTGCACGAACTCGCTGCGGTAGCTGCGCAGCTGCGCATCGGCGCGCCCGTCCAAGGTGCTCCGCAGCAGCGTCACCGCGCTGACGATGCGATCGCTGCCCGAGACGAACAGCGCACTCCCCCAGGCCAGCTGCACCGCGACCAGCGCGATCACCCCGACCCGCGCGAAGAAGCCGAGCTCCCAGGCGCGCACGATGACCGCCGCGGTGACCGCGATCAGCACCGGCGAGAGGATCTGCAGGTTGCGATCGACCCAGTAGGTCATCGCCCAGAACAGCAGACCCGAGAGCGCAACCGCTACGCCGAGCCAGACCCGCTTCGCCTTGCCGATGAAGAGAACCAGCGGCAGGCACAGGGTGAACAACGAGCCGAAGGTCGGGGCGCCGTTCACGAAGTTGTAGTGGGGCTCGAATGAGAAGGTGAACACCATCTTCAGGCCAGTGACGAAGCGCTCGACGAAATCGGCGGGGGGCTGGTAGCGCCAGTCGGCCATGATGTTCGACACCTGCAGCGCTGCTCCAGGCACGCTCGGGTGCGAGCCGGTGAAGACATTCTGGGCCAGTGGGTAGACCGGGTTGGCGAAGAAGAAGAGGTTGCTCGCGAGGTGCAGCAGCACTCCGAGGGTCGCCGCAGCGATGGAGCCGACATTTACCAAGAGGGAGCGACGCTCCTTCGCATCGTGGCGGCTCGATACCAGGAGCCACGATGCGCGCACGAGGAGCACCAGGCTCAGCGGTGCGACCAAGTAGAGCGACTGCACCTTCGACATCAGCGCTCCGCCCGCGAGCACTCCCCACAGCACGCAGGCGCCGCGATCGAAGCGCCGGGCGACGGCGCCGGTGACCCAGAGCAGCGGTGCCATGAACAGCGCGGCGAAGTGGTCGGCCGAGCCACCCACGTTGCCGTCGTAGACGAAGATTCCCGGGAACAGGGCGAGCGCCGACCACGTCGCGCGGACCTCTCGCTCGGCGAGCCAGCGGGCGGCGGCGGCGACTCCAACCAGGGCCCACACCACGACCAACACCTCGAGGTGCAGCGCCATCATCCACTTCAGCTGCGGGAGCGCGAACCCGGGGACGAGAAAAGCCCACGTGTAGACGACGCTGGCGAGGTGCGGGACGTTGAGCTGCCAGTCTCCGGGGAAGCCGATGAGGTGACCCTCGCGCGCGTAGTCTTGCGCGATCACCATGTGCACCCAGGTCGCGTCGTAGTTGATGGCGTCGGGGGTCATCGCGCCGAGGTAGAGCGTGCCGAGCAGCAGCAGCCCTGCGACGCTCGCGACGAGAGGGAACCCGTCGAGTCGAAGCTCGGGCAACGTGCCGGCGGACTTTGCGGCGAGCCACGCGCCACGCGCGCGAGGCAGCCCTGCGAGCACCATCAGCGTGGGCCACAGCACCCGCGAAGACGGGGCCGAACAGGTGCAGAAAGCCCAGCCCGTACATGCCAAGCACGAAGACCACCAGCCCGGCGGGAAAGGCGAGCGCGACGGTCTCGAGCAGCGTGCGTGGGTCACGCGACAAAAGGCGCCCGACCACGATGGTGCCGGCGCTCACGCACGCCGCAGAGAGAAACACCGCCCACGCCCAAAGCCTGGCGAGATCGAAAACGAACCAGCCGGCCAGGGGCTGAGACTTGCCGAGCAGCCGGCCGAGCAAGACGGCGCCCGCGAGGGTGAAGCACCCCGCGGCAGCCGAGAGCGCGAGGCGCTGACGACCGCTGAGCGGCTGAGCCATCACGTGTAGCCCGGGAGCAGCGGAACCCGGAACCGGCAATAGAACGTGTAGGCCGCCACCAGCCACAGCGCCCCCGACCAGCACCACGAAGAGCGGCCAGGTCGCGCGACGGTTCAAAGTCCACGCGCCGGCCAACCCGAAGACCCCGAAAAGCGGGGCCATGCCGAACTGCAGATACGACGACTTGATGACGCCCATCCAATCGAAGGGGTGGGTGGTGGCGAAGTAGACGCCCGAGAAGAAGGCCAGGGCGGGCAGCGCGAGCAAGGCGACGTGTTCGGGCCGGCGACGGCGCAGCGCGAGCACTGCACACCAGCACCACGCGATCAGCACGGCCATTGAGATGACCGTGCCACCCGCCATCGCCAGGCGCGATACGGTCATCACGTCAGAGGTCATTTCGGCGCCGTTGATGATCGAGTCGGCACGATCACCGGCGTCGGCCCCGAGAACCGCACGTTCCAGTAATCGACGAAGGTCGAGGCGACGGCGACGGTGGTGAAGTGGGCGTCGTCGTTCACGGCCACCGGCACGCAGGGGAACTCGAAGATCTTCGGAGACCAACCGAAGACGAAGTCCTTGGGGCGGCGAGCCAGGTAAGGCTTCTTGGCGATCGACGCCATGGCCGCGGTCTCGTCGGGTCGAAAGTCGAAGCTGCTGACGAACGGCTTGCCGTAGTCGCGCACGTTGCGGGCGAAGTACCAGCCCGAGATGAGCAACGGCATCACGACCACCATCGCCCACGGGAGCGCGCGGGCGACGCGAGCGCGAAGGTTTTCAGCGGGGGTGAGCAGCTCGACGAGCACCGCGACGCCGATGGCTGCGATACAGATCAGCGCGGAGATCTTCGAGAGCATCTGCAGCCCCAGCACGGTGCCCACCCCGGTGGCGAAGAGCCAGCGCGCGCGGCCGGCTCGCACGAACACCTTCGGCACCAGCACGATGGCCGCCGTCGCCAGCAGGCTGCTGGCGATCTCGTTGGTGAGCATGCCGTCCATGTGGATGTTGACGGAGAGCACGGCGGCGAGCGCGAGCCCGAACCGGCGCGCCGCGGGGCGCTCGAGGTACAGCTCGAGGCCGGCCCAGATGATCGCGAGCTTGAGAATTCCGAAGGCGATTCCCACCCACTGAACGGCGGTCGCGCCCAGACCGAGGTGCAGCACTCCACCGGCGAGCAGGTAGTAGAGCGGAGGGTGATAGCCGCAGTAGAGGTCGGTGACGCCCGGAAGGGTTCCGCGGGTGTTCCACCAATCCATCACCTCCCAGTGACGGTAGGCGTCGAAGCCCCAGAACGGGTTGTAGCTGAAGTGCATCGAGAGCCGCACCGCCACTCCGACGGCGAAGAGCGCAAGCTCGGGCAGGCGGCTGGCCAGCCATTGGCGAAGGCGACTCACCGGTACACCTGCACGCTCACCAGGTGAAAGGCGGTCTTGCGGGGCACCCGAAGCCGCACGTAGCGCGCCGTCTGCGACGCGAACCTCGCCGACCAGAGCGAGAAGACCTGGTCGTGGCGGGCGACTTCTCTCCACTGCTTCGCGTCGTCGCTCAGCTCGACCACCAACGGCTGCGCGCGCTCGGCGCAGCAGTCTGAGCGGTTGACCACCCGGACTTCCGAGAACGTGCGCGGCTCTTTCAAGTCGAGCTCGAGCCACGGGGAGTCTTCTTCCTGGGTGTGAAAGAAGATGTCGGTCGGCGCCGACGCGCAGCTGTGCGCCGCGGGTTGGCAGACGGCGAAGGTCGAGCTGGTGCGCCAGCTGGCGTTGCGCGCCAGATCTCGGTGCAGGGCAACGCGCGCGTTCGCGACGGCGGCCAGGCCCAACAACGTCCCCAGCGTCACGCCGATGAGCAGCGACTGCTGCCGCTCGAACGACGACTGCGGGGGGTTCCCTTGCGCCTCCATTGCCGGGGGCGCGTATCTAGCTGAAGCCGGCCCGGTTCGTCGCGATCTCAGCCGCTGTCAGCGGGTCAGCAGTCATCGCCGCAGGCGAATGAACCCGATGGTCGTTCTCGGCGGGTGCCAATCGGCACAGGTCATACTGAAGTCAGGCTTCCCGCCCCCACGTGGCCCACGAGCCATGAATCGATCTCCTCCGTGCCTCGGTTGGCGATGCGCTGCGTACCCCCGTCGAAATCGACGAGCAGCTCGTAGCTTCTCCAACCACCGCACCCGTCGTGGTCGCTGCAGGCCCAGTCGCCGGAACGGACTGGTAGTGGAGGCAATGGGGTGTAGGGGTCGCTGAAGAAGCCCCCGCCACGGAACACGTAGAGAACCAACTCCCCCGCGCGCTCGACGCGCAACGCCCAATCGTCATAGGGCATGCCGCGGAAGCTCGTGGTCACCTTCACCCGGTCGCCGTCTGCAACAGGAGGGCCGGCATCGGTTGGCATTGCGTACTCGAGCTGGCTGTGGCCTCCATCATCCTGGGCGATTTCTAGCGTGACCCAGAGCCCGTCAGGCACGGGCCCGGGCGAAAGCGCATCACAGCCCCCGTCGTGCCGCCCCGCCGAGACGGCGACCTGCCCTTCGTACGACTCGAACCAGCCCTGGAAGGCCGGAGAGAAGCGCTGGTGACAGAACCCGATCGGAGGGATGGCGGCCACCTCGCACGTTCCACACTCCGGCCCTGCGTCGCCCGCGCAGGGGTCGACCGGCCCGGCGTCGGTGCCGGCGTCGCTGCCAGCGTCGACATTGGCACCCGCATCCACGACAGCGCCGGCGTCCACCACCATGCCCGCATCGCGCGCCTCCAGGGTCGAGCACGCAGCAATGATGAGCACTGAGCCGATCCACAGCCGCATCGATGAACCCTCCTTCGTGGTGAGTCTCCTCGTGAACGCGCCCCGCCCGCCGGGCCTCAGACAGACAATCGAGGCCCCGAGAGTGGGACATCTACCCCCGAAGCGTGGCTGCGCTGCACGCCGAGTGACAACCCCCCTGCCCTGCGATACGCGCGCACGTCCGTGCGTTCGGCCCGCGTCGCGCTCCTGTTCCTGCTCGTAGCCGCGTGCCGGCACGACGATGGCCCCGCGCTCGACAACCCCGACCTCCGTCGCTGGAGCAACGGCGATTCAACGGCGCCCGACGGTTGGCAATGCGGTGGCCCGAGTGCCTGCACCATCGTCCACCAGGACAGCGTCGCCCGCTTCCACTCAAATGACGGGCCGGTCGCGCTCTTTCAAGACGTCACCCGGTTCGAAAACGAGGCGCCGTTCACCTTCTCGGCGTGGGTCGAGACGGGCACCGCCGACGCCGCAAACCTGGTCGTCTCAGGCGGCAACTGGTGGGTCGAATCTCCGCGGCACAGCGGCAACGGCACCTGGGAGCAACTGACGGCCCACGGCACGGTTCCCGGGAACGCAAGGTCGCTGCGCGTTCACGTCTGGGCCCGAAACGGGGCCCGAGTCGCCGTGCGCGACGTCATGCGCACCTTCGAGCCGGTGCCGTGGTCGGCTCATCTCCCCGGTCTGGCCTTCGGTGCACTGATGCTGATCGCCGTGGCGCTGCTCATCAACCCCGCGTCGAGGCAGCGCCTGGTCGCCTACCTCTCGCCGCCCGCCGACCCGGCGGCGGCTCGCTCAGGTCGCCCCGCCCGAGAACCTCTTCGTTCTCCTCGGAACCCTGTTCGGGCTCGCGTTCATCGCCGTCACTCCGCCCTTTCAGGTACCCGACGAGCCGGCGCACTTTCGTCGCGCCCTGCAGCTCTCGGACGGCGAGCTCAAGCCGACCGTGCGCGACGACAAAGGCCAGCGCTACTGGGGCGCGATTCAACCGCTCAGCCTGCTCGCCACCGAGAGGGCCGCCAACCTCGCGGCATCCGCCTTCGACCCCGACACGAAGATCTCCTTCCCCGCGGTGATGGGCGAGCTCTCGCGCCCGCTCGAGCCCGAGAAGCGCGAGTTCTTCGCGTTCGGAAGCCCGGCGATGTACGCGCCCGTCCCCTACCTGCCGCAGCTCATCGGCGTCGTGGTCGGGAGAATCATCGGGGGCTCGCCGCTCGTGCTCCTCTACCTCGCGCGCCTCTGCAATCTCGCCGCGTGGCTGGTGCTGGTGCGCCTCGCGATTCGCGTCACGCCGCTGGCGCAGTGGGGGTTCGTGGCCCTGGCGCTCACTCCGATGTCCCTGAGCCAGGCGGCGTCGGCCTCACCCGACACGATGACCAATGCGCTCAGCATGCTCACCGTGGCCACGTTTCTCTCGCTGGCGTTTCACGAAGAGACGCCGCTGCCGCGCCGTCGGTTGCTCGGGCTCTTGGGCCTCTGCGTCACGCTTGCGCTCGCCAAGCAGATGTACCTGTTTCTCTCGGTGCTGTTTCTGCTCATTCCGGTAGGCAAGGTGGGCAGTCGCCTGAAGTACCTCGGCACGTTCGCCGCCATCGTCGCCGCACAGGTGGCCGTGAACGTGGCCTGGTGGGCGTATGCGATGCGCGGTCACGCATTCGCCAAAGAAGATGCGCGCCCCGCCGAGCAGCTCGCGTACATGCTGCAGTCGCCCGGCGCGTTCGTGAAGGTGCTGCTCAACACCTTCGCCGAGAAATGGGGCTTACCTGCACTCGTTCGTCGGCAACCTGGGTTGGCTGACGGTGCCGATGCCGTTGTGGGTGGTGCTGACCTTCTTCGGCACGCTCGCGGTGCTCGCGCTCTTCTTCGCCGGCGACCGCGTTCACCTTCGCCCGTGGCAGCGGGCGTTGCTGTTCGCGCCGGCCCCGGTCATCTGGCTGCTGATCCTCACGTACCACTACCTGATCTGGAACCCGCCGCGTTACCCGGTCATCGAGGGCGGCCAGGGGCGCTACCTCATCCCCCTGGCTCCGCTGGTGCTCGCCGCAGTCGCCGGCCCGCGGTGGCGCTGGCGCGCAGACCCCGCGGCGATTCGCGTGCCGCTGGGCGTGGTGCTCGCGACAGTGCTGGTGGTCGCGCTGGTGACGAGCGCGCGCCGGTTCTACTTCTGAACCGGCGCCGCGATCAGCTGGCGGTGAGCACGTCGTGCCGCGGCTCGGCGTGCGGAACGACGCGCTGCGCGTCGGCCAGACCCGTCAGTGCCTCGTAGACCTTGGTCACCTGCTCTTCCCAGGTGGTCTGGGTCATGCGCTCGGCAGCGGTGCGGCCGATGCGGGCCCTCAGCACCGGGTCCTGCACCGCGCGCAACAGCTGCTCGGTGACGCAGGCGACGGTCGGCTCGGCCAGCAGGCAGTTCTGGTCGTGGTGCAACAGCCACAGATTCGACGGGTTGTTGTTGGTCACCACCGTCACGCCGCATGCCATCATTTCGAGCGGCAGGTACGAGGGGTGCTTGGTGAACATGAAGCACAGCCCCACATCGCACTCGCGGTACAGGTCGGCCGTCTTCTCGTACGGCAGCACGCCCAGGTTGGTGATCTGCCCGGCCACGCCATACGCCTCGGGGCTCCAGTGCTCGCCGGCGGTGACGATCTCCACCGCGCTGCCCAGCTGTTCCTTCAGCTTTTTCAGCGCCAGCACCCCGAGCTCGAAGCCGTTTCGATTGGTCGAGGGCCGCGCGTAGAAGAACACCCGCACCGGCCGCGTCTTCTGCGGGCGCCGGTCGTGGAAGATGCTGCGGTCGACCGCGGGCTCGAACGAGACGCCCGACATCGGGTAGTTGCTGGTGACGTACTCCTTAAGGCCCTGGGTGTTGAAGATGCCCGTCAGGCCCATTCGGTAGGTCTGCTCGGCCAGCGCGTAGAACGAACCGGCCGGGTAGAAGAGCGGCTCGAAGTCCTGAACGAAGTAGGCCTTCGCGCCGACCTTGTTGAACCGGCTCAAGAAGTAGACGCTGGTCCACAAGGTCGCGATGCCGAGGTCCGCCTGCGGCAGGTGCACCATGTCTTCGAACGTCTTGAGCACGTGGAAGGTGCCCGGCGGCGTCGGAAAGAGGCTCGCCACCCGAGCCTCGAGCTCGCGGGTGATGGCGTGTGGCGCGTCGTAGATGACGAAGTGGCTCTTCACCCCGTGCAGGCTCTGCAACAACGAGCCGAAGCGCAGAATGGTGTGCACGCCACCGTACGGGTGGTTGAAGAACGGCACGAACCAGGTGATCTCCTTGAGCTTGTGCGACGCGCGCATCGCCGCGGCCTGGGTCGGCGCCTGAACCCGCATCTTGCGCGCCGTCGCGCTCGCGTAATCGAGCGTCGAGATGTGCGGCATGATGTGCTTGAGGTGCTCGGCCCGACCCGGTGACGCGAGGTTCGCGCGCGAGCCCGGCAGCTCACGCGACGGGGTCTGCACCGCCAGGTCTTCGCCGGTGGCGGTGCTCTCGCGCAGCGTGCCGTCGGCGGCCTCGAGCGAGAGGTTCGGGTTGTAGAAGCCGTCGCCGTCGCGAAGCCAGGGGCGATACGCGGCGAACGATCTCCAGAAGTCGTTCTCGGGAATCGAGTCGTTCTTGCGAGTGGCCGACTCGTGGTGAATCAGCTTGCAGTGCGGGGTGTAGACCACCCGCAGGCCGGCCTTGACCATGCGCAGGCAGATGTCGACGTCGCTGCCGCAGACCACGAACTTCTCGTCGAAGCCCGCGAGCTGGTCATAGACGTCGCGCCGCATCATCACGCAAGCGCTGGTGACGGCCAGGTAGTTGCGCGTCCAGTCGGCGTGACCGAACGGAGTCCACTTCGAGTCGTCGGGCAGGCGCACGAAGGTGTGCCCGGCGAAGCCACCGAGCCCCAGCACCACGCCGGCGTGCTGAATGGTGCCGTCGGGGTACAAGAGCTTCGCGCCCACCGAGCCGACCTCGGGCCGCTGCGCCTGAGAGACGAGCTCTTCGAGCCAGTGCTCAGAGCCGGCGGGAATCTCGATGTCGTTGTTCAGGAACAGCAGCAGGTCGCCCTTGGCCTGCGCGGCGCCGTAGTTGTTCACCGCGGGGTAGTTGAACGGGTGATCCCACGTGAACTTGCGAATGCGCGGGTCGGTGAGCCGGTCGAGCAGCGCGAAGGTCTCGGGCTGCATGCTGTTGTTCGAGACCAGAATCAGCTCGAACCGCACGCCTCGCGTACGCGCCAGCAGGCTGCGCACCAACTGGTCGAGCAGCTCGGGCTTGTCTTTGAAAGGCACGATGATGGAGACCAGCGGGTCTCCCTTCACGGGATACCGAACCCAGTAGGTGGTCGGCAGCGTCGAGTCGACCTTCGCCTCGACCTTGCTGCGATCGAGGTGCTCCTGCAGCGCGCGAACGCCTGCAAGTGCAGCCTTCGGCTTGTTGCCCACGTCGAGCGCCGTCGACTGGTCGCTCGCGCGCCAGTGATAGAGCACCTTCGGCACGTGACCGATGCGGGGCGACTTCTCGGTGACCCGCAGCACGAAGTCGTAGTCTTGCGCGCCTTCGAAGCCGGGCCGCAGACCGCCGACCTCGACCGCGAGCGACCGGCGCACCACCAGGAAATGGCAGATGTAGTTCGACGAGCGCAGCAGGTCGGGAGACCAGTCGGGCTTGAAGAACGGCGCGATGCGGCGCCCCTTCGAGTCGATGCGATCTTCGTCGGAGTAGACGAGGTCGAGCGGCCCCGCGCTGGTGAGCCTGGCGGCCATCTCGGCCAGCGCATGGGGCGCGAGCACGTCGTCGTGATCGAGAAACGCGATGTACTCGCCCGTGGCGAGCTCGAGCGCCGCGTTGGTGGCGCGCGCGATGCCCGACTGCTTCGACAGGCGAACCACCTTCACGCGCGCATCGCGGCGCGCGTACTCGCTCAGCACCGCGCCGACCTGCGGCCCCTTCGAGCCGTCGTCGGCGATGCACAGCTCCCAGTTCGGGTAGATCTGGCTGAGCACCGAGTCGAGCGTCGACCGCAGAATCTCGGCGGGCGTCTCGTAGGTTGGCACCAAGATGCTGATCAACGGCCGCTCGCGCATGGCCGCCACGGTGTGGTGCGCTGCTCCGACATCGTGGGCTTCGCGGCGCTCGCACCACGCGCGGTAGTCGTTGCCGCGGCGGGGGCTTACGCCCATCACCTGCGAGAGAATGCGGACGATCTCGCGGTTGAAGGCGACCTGCTTGGCCAGAACTTCATTCCAGATCGGCGTCGAGGCCTTGAGCGCCTTGCCCAACCCTTCGCGCCGCTGCGGCTCGACGAGCTGGTTCATCTCTTCGAGCAGGTGAAACTGCTCGGTCACCGTCGGCGACTGCCACGAAGCGAGCAGCGCCGCGGCCCGAATGGCGGCTTCGTTCCACAACCGCTGGCCCTCGAGCAGCTCTTCGAGCAACGGCCGCATGCCGGCGAGGTACGTGTTCTTCACCAGCTTCACCGCTGCGGCGCTGGTGCGCCTGCGATGGGTCGGCACTCGCCAGGTGAAGGGAGAAGCCAGCGGCTCGAGCCGATTGCGAACCCACGCCTGCAGGTCGGGCCGAATGGTCGAGGAGTGCTGCCGGGTGATCTGCTTGAAGGTGTCCACCAGCGCCAGGTTGAACTGGTACTGCGGGCGCAGCATCTCGACGTGAACGGGCGCAGACCGGTCACCAGCGCCTTCTTCACGGTGGTGACGGCGGTGCCCACGTGCTTGCCGCGGTGCGACCCGCCGACCGGCCCGGGAAAGATGTCGGCCAGGTGCCCGGCGCGATCGAGGCCGTCGGCGACGCCCGAGTCCACCACCTGGGGAGCGCGTTTCGACAGCTCTTTGGTCAGCAGCGTCAGGGTACGCGTGTGGGCCACCAGCTCGGCGCAGCGATCGCCAGTGCAGTTCTGGAGCGAATCGACCAGCGCACGCTGCGCGGCGATCATCTCGACCAGCGTCGCGGCGGTGGGGTCTCCCTGGTCATCGAGAAACGACGGGTCGACGAAGGTGGGAAGCGGCAGCTTCTCCGCGGTTTCAGCAGGGGAGTCGATCTTCATTTCGTCCTTGGCGCGTGAGCGGGCGGTGGTAGCGCGCGCTGCCGCGACAAGTCAACAATCGCCCGGACGCGATTTGGCAGTCCTCGGAGCGTTGGACTAAGCGGCCCCCCATGCCCGACAGCTACGTCGAATGGGTGAAGCACCTGGTGCCTCGCTCGTTTCCGTTTCGGCCCCAGCTGAAGAAGGTCTACCACGCGCTGAAGACCGAAGAGGCGGTGCCGCCCTCTCGGGCTGACGACTTTCACCGGCGGTACTTCGCACACCAGGCAATCGACACCACCCAGCCGGTGCTCGACGCGCGAGCGATGCCGTCGTCGGGCCCCTTCGCCTGGTTGGATCACCCCGACGCGTTGGTGCAGGTGAACGAGCGGCTCGCCAACGGCCTCATCACCGAAGAGCAGGCCGAGTACTGCCGCGCCTTCGTTCGCGACGGCTACGTGATTCTGCCGCGCGCGATTCCCGCCGACGTGCTCGACCGGGTGTGGGCGAAGTACTCCGAAGGGGTCGCTGCGGGCCGCGTCGCGAGCTCGGGCGAGAAGAAGACGGCCGACGACCCCCACCACGGGCACGTGATGAACGCGCACCTCATCGTCCCCGAGATCTACGACGCCTTCGCGCACCCCAAGGTGATGGAGACCGCGAACCTCTTGCTCGGTCGCGAGATGGTGCCCTTTCAGACCTTGATGTTCCCCAAGGGCCGCGAGCAGCTCGCGCACTCCGACTCGATTCACATGACCACGTACCCGCTCGGCTACATGTGCGCGTCGTGGATCGCGTTCGAAGACATTCACCCCGACTCGGGCCCGCTCTTCTACTACCCGGGCAGTCACCGCCTGCCCTACGTGTTCGCGCGCGACGTGGGCATCGACCCGGTGGAGTTCCGCACCAGGCAGTACGCGCTGGTGGCCGAGAGGTACGAGCCGTACATCCAGCGGGTGCTCGACAGCAGCGGTCTCGAGCGAAAGACGTTTCTCGCCAAGAAGGGCGACGTGCTGTTCTGGCACGCGAACCTGATTCACGGCGGCTCGATGCGTAAGGACATTCGGCCGTCGCGCCGCTCGATGGCCTGCCACTACTTCGCCAAGGGCGCGTTCTGCTACCACGACCTGGCGGGGGCTCCGGCCGACCGGCTCGACCAGGGCACCTACGCCTAGTGTCCTGACCGGCGTCGCTTGACCTCACGGGCGGGGTCAGGCACTCCCACGGCATGAACGTGCTCGTGACGGGGGGCTGCGGCTTCATCGGCTCCAACCTGGTGAAGTACCTGCGCAAGCAGCGCCCGCAGTGGAAGATCGTCAACTTCGACAAGCTCACCTATGCGGGCAACCTCGAGAACCTCAAAGACCTCGAGGGCGACGCGCAGCACGTCTTCGTCAAAGGCGACGTGAACAACCGCGAGCACGTCGAGCACGTGCTGCGGCAGCACGGCATCGAGGCGGTGATGCACCTCGCCGCCGAGAGCCACGTCGATCGCAGCATTCTCGGCCCCGAGGCCTTCACCGTCACCAACGTGCTCGGCACCCAGGTGCTGCTCGAGGCCTCGCGCGCGGTGGGGCTCAAGCGCTTCTTGATGGTCTCGACCGACGAGGTCTACGGCTCGCTCGGGCCAACGGGCGCGTTCACCGAAGAGAGCCCGCTGCAGCCGTCGTCGCCCTACTCGGCTTCGAAGACCGCCGCCGACCTGCTCGCGCTCGCCTACGCGCACACCTTCGGGCTCGACGTGGTGGTCACCCGCTGCTCGAACAACTACGGCCGCTACCAGTTCCCCGAGAAGCTCATTCCCCCTGATGGTGGCGAACGCCTGCACGACAAGCCGCTGCCCGTCTACGGCGACGGCGCGCAGATTCGCGACTGGCTGCACGTCGAAGACCACTGCTCGGCGCTGCTGCTCGCGCTCGAGCGCGGCAAGAAGGGCCAGACCTACAACATCGGCGGCGGCGCCGAGCGCAAGAACATCGACATCGTGAAGGGCATCTTGAAGCGCACCGGCAAGCCCGAGACGCTCATCAAGTACGTGCAAGACCGCCCCGGCCACGACCGCCGCTACGCCATCGACCCCACCAAGACCAAGCGCGAGCTCGGCTGGGCCCCGGCGCACACCTTCGAGCAGGGCCTCGACGACACCGTCACCTGGTACCTCGAGAACCGCACCTGGTGGGAGCGCGTCACCTCGGGCGCCTACCGCCAGTACTTCGACAGCCAGTACAAGCAGCGCCTGTCGAGCGCCGCCTGACCGTCACGCGGTGGGCGGCTCGAGCGTCCAGTCGGGGTGGCTGCTCTTCACCACGGCCTGGCTGGCGTTCAGCTCGAGGTCGGCGCGCAGCTCCTGCACCGGCTGCGGCGCGGGAGGGAAAGCCTGCACCAGCACCTGGTACTTGCCCGGCGCGAACGCCTGGTGCTCGACCGTGAGCCTGGCGCGCGCCTGCCCGACCGACTGCACGCTGGCGGGCAGTGTCGACGCGAAGAGCACCCGACCGTGGGAGTCGCTGATCTGGGCGACCAGCTCGAACGACGTCGGCGACGACACCTTGAATGACACCTGCAGCTCGAGGCGGCCGCTCACCGGCAGCACCTTCAGCTCGGTCAGCTGCACCGTCGACTCGGGCACTGCCGCCACCGCCGGCAGCTCGATACCTGGAGCGCGCAGCGCAGAGGTCTCCGCCGGCCCCTCTTCGGCTGCAGTGACCGCGGCCCGGTAGCGCTCGACCACCTGACCCGGCTCGCCTTCCTCACGAACCCGGCCACCGTCTATCCACACCGCGTGGTCGCACCAGCTCTTCACCGTGCCGAGGTCGTGCGTGACCAGCACGATGGTCTTCCCCGACTGCTTGAAGTCCCTCATCCGCTTCATCGACTTGCGGCCGAAGTGCTCGTCACCGACCGCGAGAATCTCGTCGATGATCAGAATGTCGGGGTCGACGTGCGTCGCCACCGCGAACGCGAGCCGCATGAACATGCCGCTCGAGTACGTGCGCACCGGCTCGTCGATGAACTCCCCCAGCTCGGCGAAGTCGATGATCTCCTGCATGCGCGCCTTCACCTGCCCGCGCGTCATGCCGAGAATGATGCCGTTGATGAGAATGTTCTCGCGGCCGCTGAAGTCGGGGTGAAAGCCCGCGCCGAGGTCGAGCAGCGCCGAGATGCGCCGTTCACCTTCACCGTGCCGCTCGAAGGGCCGTAGATGCCGGTGATGAGCTTGAGCAGGGTGCCTTGCCCGAGCCGTTGCGCCCGATGATGCCGACCGTCTTGCCCTTCGGAACCACCAGGTCGACGTGCTTCAGCGCCTCGATGAACTCGAGCTTCGCCGACGGTGCGCTCGCCCCTTTGAGCACGCGCAAGAGCTCGGTCTTGAAGGTGGTGTACTCGCGCCGGGTCTTGGTCTTGCGAAAGTGCTTCGCGACTCCGGCGAGCACGATGGCGGCATCAGGGGTGGACATCGAACGGTCGCTTTGCTCTATGGCCCGGTCTCCCAGGCCATGCAAGCCACCACATGAGACTCGTCGTCACCGGAGCCAATGGGCTCGTCGGCTCAAGACTCTGTTCCCTGCTCGCTGCGCGCGGCCACGACGTCACCGGCCTGTCCCGCGGCGCCTCGCGCATTCCCGGTAAATTCGTCTCGGTCGAGCTGACCGACGCCGCCCGGTCAAGCGCACCCTCGAAGAGCTCAAGCCCGAAGCCGTCATCAACCCCGCCTCGATGACCGACGTCGACGGCTGCGAGAAGGACCCGTCGGGCGTACGCCGCCAACTGCAGCGCCGCCGCCACGCTCGCGGTCGAGTGCAAGCGGCTCGACGCCCACCTGGTGCACGTCTCGACCGACTACGTCTTCGACGGTGAGCGCGGCGAGTACCACGAAGAAGACGTGCCCAGCCCGCGCGGCATCTACGCCGTCACCAAGCACATGGGCGAGCTCGCGGTGCGCTTCGGCGGCTCGTGGGCCATCGCCCGCGTCGCCGTCGTCTACGGCTGGCCCCAGGCCGCGCGCAACTTCGGGCCCGGCTCGTCACCGCCCTGCCCGGCACCAACCCGGTGAAGCTGTTCAGCGACCAGTACGTGTCGCCCACCCTCGCGCTCAACGCCGCCGAGATGCTCGCCGAGCTCGCCGAGCGCCGCCTCACCGGCGTCTGGCACACCGCCGGCGCCACTACCGTCAACCGCGTCGAGTTCGCGCGCGCCCTCTGCGAGCAGTTCGCGTTCAACCCGGTGAACATCACCCCCACGCTGCTGGCGGACCTCAAGCTCGCCTCGCCCCGCCCCAAGAAGAGCAGCCTCGACGTGAGCAAGGCGACCGCCGAGCTGAAGGCCAAGCCGCTCGCGCTCTCTGACGCGCTGAAGCGCTTTCATCAAGAGTGGAAAGGGCAGTCATGAAAGGCATCGTCCTCGCTGGCGGCAGCGGCACCCGCCTCTACCCGCTCACCCGGGTGGTCTCGAAGCAGCTGCTGCCCATCTACGACAAGCCGATGATCTACTACCCGGTGACCACGCTGATGCTGGCGGGCATTCGGGACATTCTCATCATCTCGACGCCGAGCGACCTGCCGCGCTTCGAAGAGCTGCTCGGCAGCGGCGCGCAGTGGGGCGTGAATTTCTCGTACGCGGTGCAGCCCAAACCCGAGGGCCTCGCGCAGGCGTTCATCATCGGCCGCAGCTTCGTCGGCAACGACTCGGCCTCGCTGGTGCTCGGAGACAACATCTTCTACGGCCACGGCTTCAGCGACATGACCCAGCGCGCGGCCAAGGTGAAAGACGGCGCGGTGGTGTTCGGCTACTACGTCAAAGACCCCGAGCGGTACGGCGTGGTCGAGCTCGATGCCCACAACAACGCGGTGTCGATCGAAGAGAAGCCGAAGGCTCCGAAATCGAACTACGCGGTCACCGGCCTCTACTTCTACGACAACCAGGTGCTCGACATCGCCCGCGACCTGAAGCCCGGAGCGCGCGGCGAGCTCGAGATCACCGACGTCAACAAGATCTACCTGCAGCGCAAGCAGCTCAAGGTCGAGCTGATGGGCCGCGGCTTCGCCTGGCTCGACACCGGCACCCACGCCTCGCTGATGGAAGCGTCCCAGTACATTCAGATCATCGAGCAGCGGCAGGGCCTCAAGGTCGCCTGCCCCGAAGAGATCGCCTGGCGCATGGGCTTCATCGACGCCGAGGCGGTCGCGCGCGCCGCCGAGCCGATGAAGAAGAACGAGTACGGCCAGTACCTGCTCGCGCTGATCAGCGGCAAAGGGGCGGTGAAGTGAACGTCGTTCAGACGCCGCTGCCCGGCGTGCTCATCTTCGAGCCCAAGGTCTTCAGAGACGACCGCGGCCACTTCCTCGAGTCGTTCAGCCTCGAGCGCTACCGCGCCGCTGGCCTCACCCTGCCCTTCGTGCAGGACAACTGGAGCCGCTCGAAGGCCGGCACGCTGCGCGGGCTGCACTTTCAGAACCCGAGGCCGCAGGGCAAGTTGGTGATGGTCACCCGCGGCGCGGTGTTCGACGTGGCGGTCGACATTCGCAAGAGCTCTCCGACCTTCGGCAAGTGGTTCGGCGTCGAGCTCAGCGAAGAGAACTGCAAGCAGTTCTGGATTCCGCCCGGCTTCGCGCACGGCTTCGTGGCGCTGCGCGACGACACCGACTTTCTCTACAAGTGCACCGACGTCTACTTCCCCGAAGGCGACGGCGGCGTGCTGTGGAACGACCCCGACCTCGGCATCGCGTGGCCGGTCAAAGAGCCGCTGCTGTCGAAGAAAGACGCCGCCGCGCCCCGCCTGCGCGACTCGGCCAAGCTGCCGGCCTGAGGGCTGGCCAGAGAAACACCAAGGCGTCTGCGTACTTGCGAACAGAGCACCTGGGGCATTCTTGCTGCTAAACCTAGGGGTCATGCGCAACGCCCGGTCCCTCATTCTCTTTCTGATGTTCGCAGCGTGCGGTGGCGACCCCGGCAACGGTGGCACCGGCGGCGGCTCGGCGACTGCGGGCGGCTCAGGCACCGCGGGCGGCTCAGGCACCGCGGGCGGCTCAGGCACCGCGGGCGGCGCAGGCACCGCGGGCGGCGCAGGCACCGCGGGCGGCTCGGGCACCGCGGGTGGCGCAGGCACTGCGGGCGGCTCAGGCACCGCGGGCGGCTCAGGCACTGCGGGCGGCTCAGGCACCGCGGGCGGCTCAGGCACTGCCGGCGGCAGGGCCGGCGGCTCGGGTACCGCGGGCGGGTCAGCGACGGCCGGCGGCTCCGGCACGGCGGGTGGCTCGGCGACCGGCGGCTCGGCCGGCGTCACGGTGACCATCGGCACGGCGGGCGACATCGACGGCACGCCCGGCATTCAGAACTCGAACACCATGTTCAACGCGCCCACCGTCTACCAGGCGGTGCTCACGCTCGGAGACAACTCGTACCAGTCGAGCTACCCCAACTTCACCAACGGCTGGGGTCGGCTCAAGTCGAAGATGTACCTCGCGACCGGCAACCACGACTACTCGTACCTGAGCAGCTACGACACCGCGATCGCCGGCGCCGCGGGCGGCAAGTCGAACGGGAACTACTACTACAGCTTCAACCTGGGCGAGTGGCACCTCATCGCCCTCGACTCGAGCACGGACATGTCGGCGAGCAGCGCGCAGGTCACCTGGCTCAAGGCAGACCTCGCCGCCAACTCGGGCAAGAAGTGCACGCTCGCGTTCTACCATCACCCCCGCTGGTCCTCTGGCTCGGGCCACGGCAACCAGACCAAGTCGGGCCCGGTGTGGGACGCGCTCTATGCCGCCAACGCCGACGTGGTGCTGGGCGGTCACGACCACAACTACGAGCGCTTCGGCCCCCAGACCTGACCAGCGGGCCGATGCCGCGCGGGCATCACCGAGTACGTGGTCGGCACCGGCGGCGCGGGCTTCTACGCGCTCGGCACCGCCCAGCCGAACAGCAAGTTCTTCCAGGCGAACACGCACGGCATCTTGAAGATGACGCTCAAGCTTCCACCGGGTGGGACTCGGGTGTTCGTGCCGGTCAACGGCGCGCCACGATGGACAGCGCCAGCGGCGTCTGCCACTGATGACCCTGCCGCTGGTGCTGCTCGCGCTGAGCGGCGGCGGCCCGCCCAAAAGACTTCGGCCGCTCCTACGCGCTCGCCCAGCAGCTCGAGCAGGACTACGTCGAGGCGGTCGAGGCCCACGAGGCTCCGCTGATGGACCAGCAGGCCGCAGTGGCGCGCCACGCCGTCGACGTCGCCAAAGCGCTCAAGGAGCCCGCCATCACCGCCGAGCTCGAGCGCCTCGCGCAGGGCATGGCCCGGCACGTCGAGGCGCTCGAGCTCCGCGAGACGTTCCGCAAGCTCGAGCGGTTGCTCAACGCGGCGGGCGGCTTTCCCCCGCGCGCCGGCCACGACGCCCGACCTGCAGCGTGCCGCGACGCTGTTCTCCACCACCTGCGCGGTCTGCCACGGCGCGACCGGAGGAGGAGACGGCCCCACCGTGGCGCAGCTGTCTCCCCGCCCCGAGAGCTTTCTGTCCGACGACGTGGTGAACCCGATGTCTCCTGGCGCGCGTTCGTGGCCATCACCTGGGGCGTGCACGGCACCGCGATGGTCGGGTTCAACGCGCTGTCCGGGAGGCCGAGCGCTGGTCGCTCGCCTTCTGCGTGCTGACGCTGCGGCAGCCGGCGTGTACCGGCAAGAGCGTGAAGGCGTCGCTGCGCGAGCGCGCCACCTCGAACCGATCTGCAGCTGTCGGGTCGCTTCGGCGAAGCGGCGCTCGCGTGCCTGCGGCGGAAGCTGCCTTAAGTGACTCGGCGCCGGCTCGGGCTGGGGCTGGTCTTCGCGGTGTCGCTCGCGGTGCATCTGCCCGCCCTGGCGAACGGCTTCACCTGGCTCGACCACGGAGGACCTCGAGCAGCGCGCCGCGCTGGCGCCGCCGCGCGAGCTGCCGGCGCTGTTCACCCGCCCCTACGCGCGCACCGGCTTCTACCGGCCCCTCACCGCGCTCACCCTCTCGCTCGACGACGCGTTCAGCGGCAAGCCCTTCGGCTTTCACCTCACCAACCTGCTGCTGCACGCGCTCGCCGCCGTGCTGGTGGCGCTGCTCGCCGAAGGGCTGGGCCTGTCTGCGCACTGGGGCGCTGCTCGCCGGCCTGCTCTTCGCGGTGCACACCTCGACCAGCCTGGTCGCGAATCAGCTCACCTACCGCGGTGAGGCCCCTTTGAGTGAGCTCCCTCGCCCTCACCCTGCTCGAGCCAGGTGCGCGGCCGGCCGTGGTGGGTCGCTGCCGGCCTGCTGCTGGGGTGCTTCTCGAAAGAGACCGCGTTCGTGCTCGCGCCGCTGCTGATGGCCGGCCTCGCGCCGTGGCATCGCCCCTCGCGGGCCGTGGTGCTCACCGCGGCGGTGAGCTGGGTGGGCGCGGCGGTGGTGCGGCAGGCGGTGGCACCGGCGTGGAAGCTCGCTGCAGTTCCTTGACCGCAGACCAGTGGGTCGGCACGCGGCTGGCGGCGCTGGGGCAACAGCTCGAGCTGCTGCTGTGGCCGTGGCGCGGGCGGCTCTGCGACGCGGTGCCCATCTCCAGCGTGCTCCCGGTGCGGCGGCGCTGGCCTGCTCGCGGTGGGGCTCGCTCTGGCTCGCGTGGAAGGTGCGGCCCTTCGGTCTGCTCGCGCTGCTCGCGGCGACGCCGATGTTGAACCTGGTGCCGCTGCCGCGGTTCTCGAGCCCGCACTACCTGTACGTGCCGCTGGCGTTCTGCGCGATGGGCCTGGCGGTTGGGGCGGCGGTGCGCTGGCGCGCGTGGGCGGTGGGAGTCGTGCTGGCCGCGCTGGCGGTGAGACTCGGTGAACTCGACGCGCGACGGTACCGCGACGACTTCACCCCTGTTCGCGACCGAGGCGGCGCTGGGGCCGCAGTGCCGCGAGGCGCACCTGCCTGGGCGACGGCGCTGCGCGACCGGGGGCAGCTCGACGAGGCGGCCGCGGCGTATGCGGTCGCCGCGGCGCCGAGCGAGCGCTTCCTCTCGTACTCGACGTCGGCGCGGGCTGCAGAACCAGGGCGTGGTGCGCTACCAGCAGGGGCCGGCCGACGAGGCGTGGGCGGCGCTGTCGAGCGCGTACGCGCCCCGCCGACCCGCTCTCGCACCGCCAGCGTGCGGTGAACCTGGCCATCGTCACGCTCGAGCGAGAGCGGTACGCCGAGGCCGAGCGCCTGCTGCGCCCCGAGGCCGAGCGCCCCGACGGGCTGGCCACCGCGCTCGAGGTGCTCGCGCACGCGGTGGGCGCCCAGGGGCGGGAGGCCGAAGCGGTCGAGTTGCTGCGCCGCTCGCAGCAGGGTCGCGCGCAGCCTTGAGCGTGGGCTATAGGCGTCGGCCATGCCCGCGCCCAAGCGCCAGAAGCTGCTGATCTTCGTCATCGCGTACTACGCCGAAGCCACCCTCAAGAAGGTGCTCGAGCGCATTCCGCAGACCGTGTTCGAGCGCTTCGACTGCGAAGTGCTGGTGGTCGACGACGGCAGCGAAGACCGCACCTTCGCGATCGGCCGCGAATACAAAGAGGCGCACCCGAGATTCGCATGACGGTGCTGCGCAACGCCCACAACCAGGGCTACGGCGGCAACCAGAAGGTCGGCTACAGCTACGCGGTCAACGAGGGCTTCGACTTCGTGGCGATGGTGCACGGAGACGGCCAGTACGCGCCCGAGCAGCTTCCCAACCTGATGCAGCCGCTGGTCGACGGCCAGGCCGACGTGGTGTTCGGCAGCCGCATGATGACGCTGTTCGGCTCGTTGAAGGGCGGCATGCCGCTCTGCAAGTGGCTGGGCAAACCGCATTCTCACCACCGCGCAGGAACGCGCTGCCGCGCACGAAGCTCTCTGAGTTCCACTCCGGGCTACCGCATCTGTTCGACGGCCGCGCTGGAAGCGCGTGAACTTCACGCTCAACTCGAACGACTTCCACTTCGACACCGAGATCATCATTCGGATGCTCAACGGCGAAGCAGCGAATCGTCGAGCTGCCGATTCCGACCTACTACGGCGACGAGATCAGCCGGGTGAACGGGAATGAAGTACGCGAAGGACGTGATGATCGCGACGAGCAAGAACGTCGCGCACTGCGCCGGCATTCTCTGGCAGCGCCGGTTCGAGCGAAGGATGCGGCAGGCGAGTAGCCGCCAACGCGCAATTACGACCTCAAGCTCGGCTACCCTCGAGCCACCAGCTGGCGCTCGACGCGGTGCCCGAGGGCGCCTCGGCGATCGACATCGGCAGCGGCCCGGCGGCATACGCGCGCGAGCTGGTGAACAGAGGGCTGCGACGTGGCGGTGGGTCGACCAGTACGCGCCCACCGAGAAGCCGAACAAGGTGAAGGTCTTCACCCAGAACCTCGACGAGTCGCTGCGCTTCGACACCAAGAAGTACAAGTGCATCATGCTGCCTCGACGTCATCGAGCACCTGCGCAACCCTGAGAGTTCATCGAGAGCTGCGCAAGCAGTTCGACTACGAGACCAAGACGCTGGTGCTGACCACCCCGAACATCGCGTTCGCGGTGCGGCGCGCTGCTGCTGGTGGGCCAGTTCAACTACGGCAAGGCCGGCATTCTCGACGCGACGCACACCCGGCTCTTCACCTTCCGCTCGATTCTGCGCCTGCTGCGCGACGCCGGCCGGGTGAAGCTGGTGCGCGGCGTCGGCTCCGTTTCCCAAGGTGTTCGGCAACGGCCTGCTGGGCAACGGGCTGCTCAAGGCGAACGAGCTGGGCATCAAGCTCTCGCGCTCGCTGTTCTCGTACCAGATCTTCATCGTGGCCGAGACCACGCCCGACGTGGACTTCGTGCTCGCCAAACACCAAAGAGCAGAGCCGCGCCAAGGCCGCGCGCCTCACCGCCGAAGCGAAGCGCGACGACGGCGCGACGCGCGCGCGCTCGCGGGGCCGCACCAACGGCAGCGAGAAGTAATCAGGGCTCTGCCGGCTCGTCCGGAGCGACGCTGCCCACCACCACCAGCAACGCTCCGAGCGTGAAGTAGTAGTAGTTGCAGAACGCCTGCTTGTTGAAGGCGAAGAAGCCCAGGTAGCTGAGCGCGCAGGTCGCGGCGAAGCCGGCCGGAGTTCGCGCCTGACGCCACAGCCCCAGCACCACGCCGGCGACCGCAGCGACGAACGCGAGCGAGGTCGGCCACGGCGTGCCGCCGCCCTGCCCCGACCAGGCCAGGTAGCTCAGCGCGTCGGTGCGAAACGGCTGCAGCACCTGCAGCGCCACCACGTCGCCAGAAGTCTTTGGGGCCCCAGAAGAAGAACGGCAGCGTCACCACCGCGGCGATGCCGACCACCTTCGCCAGGAAGCGGGCGTCGACCGGCGCGGCAGAAGCTGCCAGGCGGCCGGCACCATGAAGACCGTGTACTGCTTCACCGCGAGGGTGAGCCCGAGCACCCAGGGCAGCGCGGGCTTCCACCGAATCGCGACGAACACCACCGCCGAGAGGCCCAGCAGCACGAACGGGTCCGTCCACCCCTGCTCGAGCACGAAGAAGACCCGCGGGGTGAAGAGCAGCAGCGACGCGGCGGCGATGCCGACGCGCCCCGGGCGCGCCTTGGCGATGAAGACGGCCGAGAGCGCCATCGCCGCGAGCTGCGCGTAGCGGTAGTCGCCGAGCAGCACCTGCCCGGGCAGCGCGAGCAGCAGCGAGAGCGGGAAGTACGGGTAGCCGAACTGCAGCACGCCGTTGACGCTGAGGCCTTCACCGTAGAACGGAGAGTTGCCGTAGATGTCGGGGTAGCGCAGCGCGTAGGGGTTGTTGCCCGCGAGCAGCGCGTGGACCCCGTCGCGCTGAAAGACGAACACGTCGATGAAGGGCGCGGGCGACGCCTTGAGCAGCCAGTGGCCGAGGAAGAGGAAGGCGGCGAGCAGCGCCCAGAGGTGAAACCGGCCCAGCCAGGGCTTCTTCGCCAGGCCCGCGCCGACCAGCAGCGCCGCGATGCCGAGGCCGACGTGAAAGTCGCTGGGCACCACCAGGTTGGCGCGCAGGTAGATGCCGGGTGGAGCGCTGAGCAGCTGATTGAACTGGTAGGCGACGCCGAGCCCGGAGCACGAGCACCACCATCTGCTCGCCGGCCCATTGATGATGCCGAGGGTGGGCAGCACCACACCGACGAAGGTGGCGAGACACGCGATGGTGAGCCACTTGATCGACTCAGGGTGCACGTTGCCGTTGGCGACCTGCACCGCCTGCCCGACCGCGAACGCGGCGATGGCGGGGAACAGCGCAGTGGCCCAGCGGTCGGCCTGCGGGGCTTCAGCCATTCGCGGTTCGGGCTGCTCTTCGTAGAGGATGACGGTGAAGCCCGCCACCTGAACGATCTCTTTGCGGCCCGGCGCCTGCTGGAGCGCGTTCCAATAGACCTGCGGGCTCGCGCGCGGCTCGCTGGGGTGGAAGATGAAGGCCTTACGCCGGGCCCGCTCGGCCTCGAGGCGGTAGGGCGGGTAGCGGTCCCACTCGAAGGCGGCGATGGCCGGGTGCTCTTGCCAGAGAAAGGTCAGGCGGTGGGCGAGCCAATACTGCGCGTGGCCGTGCTCGATGTTTCGTGACTTGATGAAGGCGGCCAGCTCGGCCTCGTCGGCTGCCGTCCCGCGCGGGCTCAGCCGCGGCATCGGGCCGTCGACATAGGGGCCGAAGCTCACCCAACCTCCGACGGCCGCAACCACGAGGTACAAACCCAAAGCACCGCGAAGCCGCGGGGTCGCAAGACGTACGCCAGCGCCGCGAGGGTGAACGGCATGGCCCACAGCGTCGGCGCGAGGTAGCGCGTCGACCACGCGTCGCCCGGGTAGGTGCTGATGAGAAACCCCGCGGTCGCGGTGCAGGCGGCAGCGCCACCGAACAGCACCAGGCGCTTCACCTCCCACGGCACGCGACGTGAGCGCAGCATCGCGGCGCTGGCGAAGCCGAGCACCACGAGGCTCACCGCCCCGAAGGCCTGCAGCACACGTACGGGCAGCGGCGGCACCCACAGATCGGGGTGCAGTGAGGCCCCCGAGAACCAGACCTTGGCGCCGAGCAGGTACGGGAAGCAGGTGTCGCGCATCAGCGGCCAGTTCTGCTCCAACATGTTGAAGCCGAGCTGAAACGAAGTCTGCTTGGCTTCGGTGCTCTGCCGAAGGGCACGCACCGCCCAGGTGCCGAACGCACCGCCGGCGAGCGCGCCGGCGAGCCGAAAAGCGATCGGCTTGAGTGACCGCGGAGCATCGAAGCACGACAGCACCGCGAGCAGCCCGACAGCCGGCATCCACAGCAGGCAGAACATGTCGCAGTAGACCGAGAAGATGGCCATCGCGAGGCCCGCCGCGATGCGCAGCGGAGCGCGGCGTTCGCTGGGCCAGGCCATCACCACCGCGCCACAGATGGCGAAGGTGATGCCCCACTGCCGCGGCGCGTACAGCACCACGCTGTTGATCGCTTGCGGAGTGAAGGTGATGGGCAAGCACGCCACGAACGCTGCGACGCGGTTGCCGAGCAGGCGTTCGAGAAGGGCGAACACCGCGCAGACCATCACCAGGTGCCCCAGCATCGGAGCGAGCATCAGCACCAGGGGAGAGACGCCGAAGAACCAGAAGAAGACCGCCACCACCCAGACGTCGAAGGTGCCCTGGTAGTCGGCGCCCCACAGGACGCGCGAGACCTCGCCCTTCAAGAAGTGCATCGCCTGAAGGCCGACGATGGCAGCGTCTGAATGCACCCCGCTGGCATTGAGCAGCGCGGGGAAGCGGTACACGACGTTGAGGACGATCAACGCGGCATACGGAGCGGCGGCCCAGAGACGCGTACGCCAGCTCGTGCCACTCCCCGGGGAGACCTCGGTCACGAGGCGCGCTCTATCACCTCGCCCGCGCCGAGCGAGCTTCGGTTGTTACCTTCTGCTAGCCCGCGCGTAGCCCGGCATGCACCTCTACGAAGAGCTCACCCGCTGGTACCACCTGGTGGACCCGGCCGACGATCACGCGCCCGAGGCCGACGGCTACGGGGCGCTGTTCGAGCGGGTGCTGCCCGGGGCGGCGACCCTGCTCGAGCTGGGCTCGGGGGCGGGCAACAACGCCTCGCACCTGAAGACGCGCTACGTCTGCACGCTCACCGATCTCTCCGAGGCGATGTTGGCGCTCAGTCGCAAGCTCAACCCCGAGTGTGGGCACCACCGCGGCGACATGCGCACGCTGCGCCTGGGTCGCACCTTCGACGTGGTGCTGATTCACGACGCGATCATGTACATGACCACCCGCGACGATCTGCTCGCTGCCGCAAAGACTGCGGCGGCGCACTTGAGGCCGGGCGGCGCGGCGATCTTCGCGCCCGACTGCTTGCGTGAGAGCCTGGTCGAGCAGGTCGAAGAGGTGGGCGAAGGCGACCTGCGCGGCCTGATGTGGACGTGGGACCCCGACCCCGCCGACGAGACCTACCGCGTCGACTTCACCTTCATGGTCCGCGAGGGGCGCGAGATGCGCGTGGTGCACGACCGCCACCTCGAGGGCGTGTTCGGCCGTGAGGTGTGGGTCGAGACGCTGCGGCGCGCGGGGTTCAGCGAGGTCGAGTACGTCGCTCCCGGGCCGGGTGGCCGCCCCGGGGATGTTTTCCTCGTGCGACGCTGAATACCGGTTTCGCGGGCTTTCGGCGGGCGAGCTAGAGTCTCGACCGTGCGCGGGCTGACTCTCGGAGTGCTGGCATTCTTCGCAGCCGGCTGCAGCTGCCAGGGTCCCGGCGTCACCACCGTCGAAGACCTTTCGTTCGAGCCTGCCACCCACGACTTCGGCAGGGTTGCGGTCGGGCAACGCGCCGAGGCGCAGTTCATCGTTCGCAACGGCGGCCCCAGCTCCGTGCAGCTGCACTGGGAAAGTGTGGTGACACCGTTCGCGATGCACTTGCAGCCGCTGGCTGCCGCGCCGGGTACGAGCTCGTTCACCATCAGCGTCACCCCCACCGCGAGCGGCCCGTATCGCGCGCTGGTCGCCTTCACAGCGCTCGGGCAACGCTACGAAAGCGTGGTGACCTGCGAGGGGTACCTTCCCGGAACGCCGGTCGATTCCGGGTCGCCAGATTCAGGGTCGCCTGATTCGGGAACTCCGGATGCCGGAACGACACTCGACTCCGGAGCTCCGGACTCCGGCGAACCGCCCGACGCGGGCCATGATCCCGACGCCGGCCCACCCGTGCCCGATGCCGGCATGACCGGGGTCGACGCTGGGCCCTCGGGGTCCGACGCCGGGTTGTGTCTCGCCTTCGTCCACCTCCCCGGAGTTCCCGTCGGGGTGCAGCCCTTCGCGGTGACGTCGGGTGACTTCGACAAAGACGGTCTGGGCGACTTCGCGGTTGCGAACACTGGCAGCGGCACCATCACCGTGCTGCACAACGCGGGGCTGCGAACGTTCACAGCCCAGCCGCAACTGCTCACCGGGGCGACTCCAATCGCCTTGGCCGCCGCCGATCTCGACTCCGACGGCATGCCCGACCTCGCCGTCGCGGCCCAGGGGTCCGGAGGTGCGGTCGTGCACTTCAATGACGGTGGCACGTTGCTCCCTGGCCTCTTGTTCACGACCGGCTTCTACGTGAACGGGATCACCGCCGGAGACCTCGACGGTGATGGTCGAATCGATCTCGCGGTCGCAAATTCCGGGGCGAACACGGTCGGAATTCTTCTTCAATCTTCGACCGGCGGCTTCGCGCCGGTGGTCTTGGTGCTCACGGATCCCGGCCCCAACTCGGTCACCATGGGCGACTTCAACGGTGATGGCCTGATGGACCTCGCGTCGGCGAACTTCGATGCCATCAGCCAGTCGGTGACGCTGATTCTCAATCAAGGGGCCGGTTCGTTCTCGGCAATGGGCCCGCTGAGCTCGGTCACTTCGCCGGTGGCGGTGGCCTCCGGAGACCTGAATGGCGACGGCAAGGTCGATCTGATCACCGCCAACTACAACAGCAGCGACGTCGGGCTGTACTTCAACGCGGGCGCGGCGAGCTTCTCGCCGCAGACCGCCATCGGAGACGGCACCCACCCGTCGCAGCTGGCAGTTGCCGATCTCGATCGCGATGGTGTTCCCGAGATCATCGTCGCCAACGCCGGCGCAAACACCATCACCATCATCGGCAACGTCGGCGGCACGTTCGCCATTCGCCTCACCCTGCCCAGCAATCTGGCCCCGACCACCGTGATCGCCGGCGACTTCGACCGCGACGGAGAGATGGACCTCGCCGCGACCGCGCACGATGCGAACCTGCTCGATGTCTGGTTCGGAGGCTGCGCGCGCTAGTCGTGCTTCAGGGCTTCTGCGCCACCGCGAGCACGCTGAGCCCGAACGGGAAGTCGGCACGGCGAAGCGCAATCCGCTCGACATCGAACACGCGCGAGAGAAGCGCGTTGAGCGGCCCCATCGGCAGCGAGACGTTACTGCTCTCTTCTTTTCCCGCCGGAGCGAAGCGCTGCAGCAGCCGCACAGTCGCGCTGGGTGGGAACAAGACGGTGTTGAAGTACGTCAGCTTCCGTACCGTGAAGCCCGCCGACTCGACGAGCCTGCCGAATGCCGTGCGCCGGTAGCGTCGATGGTGCTGGAGCGCCCGGTCATGCGGGCCGAACAGCGCCTGGTAGGCGGGAACCGTCGAGACCAGTCGACCACCGGGCTTGAGAATTCGGAAGAGCTCCGCGGCGACTGCAGCGTCGTCGCGGCAGTGCTCGACGACGTCGAGCGCAAAGGCGAGATCGAACGCGTTCGACCGCAGCGGCACCTGCTCTGCCGAAGCCCGCACCAGGGCTCGCTGACCCCGGCTGTGTGAGAACACCAGCGCGTCGTGCGAGAAGTCGACGCCGGTGACGGCCCAACCCGTGGGCATCTGGCTCGAAGTCCCCCCGGTGCCGCAGCCGACGTCGGCGACGCGCAGCGGCAGCGCTTCGAGATCGCGCACCTGATCGAACACCACCGCACGGGTGCCGCGGAACCAGAAGTGCCGCTGCTCGTGCTCGAACATCGTCTGGTACTCGGAGAGGTTCACGGGCCCGACTCCCGATCGAGGCGGCGACGGAGCGCAACCAGGTCTCTGGCCATCTTCATTGCGTCGACACCGAAGCGAACCTTGGAGACTCCGGTGTCCGCCCAGTCGATGGGCTCTTCGCGGAGCCGGCCGCCCGCGCGCGCAATCAGAGCCATCACTTCGACGTCGAGCATCCAGGTCTTTTCCTTCAGCCGGCCGAGCAGGGGGCGCAGGTACTGAGCCCGGAAGAGCTTGTAGCCGCACTGGGGGTCATAGAGCCCAAGCCGCAGGCTGAGCTCGGTGAGCGTCGCGAACACCCTGCCCTGCCAGTGACGAAACTCGGAGCGCAGAATGGTGTGACCTGCCATGCGCACGCGGGACGAGGCGAGGACGTCGAAGTCGGCGTCCTCGAGCATACGAACCAACCGGGCGACTTCGTGGGCCGGCACCGCGCCGTCGGCATCGAGGAAGCCGAACCACTCGGCGTCGGGGCGCGCGCGCTCCCAGCCGAGGCGAATCGCCGAGGCCTTGCCTTGATTGCGCGGCGACTCGACGAACACTGCAGTGTGCGGGGTCGAGCGCAGCGCCGCAGCCAACGCTTCGGTGGCGGCACGATGAACGGCGCGTTCTTCCTCACGGCTGCCGTCGTCGACGATCAACAGCTCGATGGCAGTCTCGCTCGCAGCTGACAGCTCACGTGCGAGCTTCTCGAGAAACGGCGGCAGACGTGGTGCCTCGTTGTAGGAGGGCACGGCGATCGATACACGCTGCGGCGGCATGGGCTCGGCGCCTCGTAGCACGCCTCACTGCCCGTGCGAGGCCCTGAGCGCACGCGCGAAGTCGTCGTCGACGGCCGGTCTCACGCAGGCGAGGACCCCGTCGAAGGCGCCACAGCTCGCCCCGAGCTGAACGAGCTGTTGCGCGATGTCGGGCCACACCACGTACACGGTGCCAGGGTCGAGCTCTCCGCGCTGCACCTTCTCTGCTTCCCGCGCGCACACCTGCGGTTGGTCTGGCGACCATCGAGCGACGTACCCGCTGTTGATGGTCAGGTGGTGCAGGTACGCGTGGTACGCGAGCGCGATGACCGTCGGGGCGCGGTAGCCGACGCGTCCTCCGCAGATGCTCCAGACCTCGGCGGGCACCAGGTCGAGATGCTGGTACTTGCCGTCGATGGTGTTCCACGCGGGGTGGGTGAACCGCGTCAGGGATCCGGCCTTGAAGCGGTTGGCGACCGAGGCGGCCGTGACGTCTCCGAGTTGAAGAGCGATGCAGAGTCCGAGCAGCGCGGGTGACACGAAGGGGCGGTCTCTCCAGAGGCGCACGACTCCGACCACGCCGAAAGCCGCGACCGCGTACATCAACGGCCAGATGAAACGGCCAGACGAGCGAAAGGGGCCGACGACGCCGGGAGGGATCTTGGCGTAGAGCGAAGTCAGGTCCCAGACCGGCTGGCCCCACAACGTCCAGGTCGAGGCGAGCGCGAAGGCGGCAGTCAGCGCTACCCCGGGGAGCAGAGGCAGCACCCGCAGCCAGGGCAGGCTCCGCGTCTCACGGAAGCGCAGCACCAGCGCGGCCGCGCTTGCGGCGACTGCGACGAGCATTCCTACTCCGAGATACGCGAACCCCTCGTACTGAAGCCCCCCCTGCGGACGAGGCTTCAGCCATCGCGAGAACTCGAGCGGGTTGACCAGGGTGCCGAGGTCGGCCGAGAAGCCCCCGAAGCCCGCGCCTACTCGCTCTACGCCTCCGACGAAGTAGCCGAAGAGCGCGAACAGAGCGAGGCAGCTGATCGGCATCGCAATCACCAGAGCGAATGCCTTGGCCCACGAGAGCTGGCGGTCGACGAGCCAGAGCTTGACCGGCACTCCCGCAGCGACCACCAGGACCATCACGGCCAGGTAGGGGTGAAGACCGGCCGCGAGGGCAACGACTCCGAGAGACGCAAGGCCCGAGCGCCACGCGCTACGGGCATCAGCGGCTTTGCGCAGAGCGAGCCCGATGGGGATCAGCAGCAGCCCCTGAGCGCACAGGCTGGGGTGACCGATGCGGTGTAACAGCACCGGCAGCAGTGCGACGAGCCCACCGCCGAGCGCCTGATCGACCTGACGCGGCGACACCGCCTTTACCACCCAGGCCCCGGCGACACCGTTCAGCACGAAGCACGCGAAGACGAACGGGCCGATGAACTGAAAATCGGTTGGGAGCAGGAAGCTCAACGGGCGCAACACCAGCGCAACCAGGGGAATCGAGTCGGTGTACCCGAGCGTGGTTCCGAGCGGGTACAAGAGCCCTTCGATTCTGCCGAGCGGTAGATGAAACGACTCGTGGCGAAAGAACAGCCAGCCGAGCTCATGGGTCGACCAGTCATCGACGAGAAGAGAATCGATCGCGAAGGGGTTGAGCAGGCGCGCCGCGCAGTTGAGAAACCAACCCGCGCCGACCGCTCCAGCCACCAGCAGCCCCCAATGGGCTCGAACCCACGCCACGATGCGGCGGCTTCGGCTCCCGCCCGTCGGCGTCTCACCCATCAGCCGGCGATTACCACATGGAACCTGGAAGGGAACGCGCAGCGTGCACGGCACAGGCGCTCGCTGCCTCATCGACGGTGGAGAGCGCCTCAACCGCTGAACGGCTTCAGCGGTTGAGCTTGTTCACCCGCCGGCCCTTGGCCCAGCTGGTGACGAAGCCGTGCGGAGACCCCTTGGAGACGGTCTCGCCCACGATGGTGCCAGCGACGCGCAGCGAGGTGCGCAGCAAGGCGGTGTCGACCTCGGCCTGACCGAACGCCATGATGTTGCCCGACATCGAGAGCGTGGTCTTCAAGCCCTGCAGGTAGGTCGGAGACAGCGCCAGCTTCTTCGCCATCGCCACCTGCATCACCGCGCCCAGCACCGCGTCGAGCTCGATCGCGCGGCCGTGCTCGGCCATCACCTTCTCGAACTCGCTGGCCAGCTCGCGCACGGTCTCTTTCTTCTCGGCCCGGCTCATGGTGTCGGCCTGGGCGGTCATCTGCAGCATCGCCGACGCCACCGCCTCGGGCTTCTTGCGCAGCCACCCCACCGCCAGCTTCACCGGCGCGGCGAGGTCGCGCTTCTTCACCTCGACCATCTGCCCGTAGTCGAGCACCGCCACCGTCTTCCCGTCGCCCATCACCATGAAGTTGCCCTGGTGAAAGTCGCCGTGCAGCAGCCCGTGCACCAGCGCCTGCGCCACGAACGAGCTCAGCAGCCGGTCGCGAAGCTGCTGCATGCCCTTCTCGGTCAGGTCGGGCACCCGCGTCTTCGGCACCAGGGTGCCGTCGCGCTTCACCAGCAGCACCGCGTGCGGGTTCGCCTTCGACTCGAGCTCGTACCGCACCTGAAAAGAGCCCTTGCTGCCCTCGACCACCGTGGCCTCGCCGTCGGGCGGCAAGCCGTAGTGCTGCTCCACGAACTGCCGCGCCCGCGCCACCGCGTCGAGCTGCGGCGTCGCCGCATCGAGCGGCCCGGTGCGCGCCGGGGTCTCGCGCGCCTTCTTCGCGTACTGGTACCGGTCGAGCATCACCGAGAGCTTGTCGCCCTTCATCAGCTGCATGGTGATGACCTTGTCGGTCGACAGCTTCTTCATCACCCTGGGCGCCACCACGTACTGCTCGGCCCGCATGTCCTTCGAGAACTCGCTCGTCCACTTCGCTTCGTGGTTGAAGTCCATCTCCACGCGGAACGAGTCGATGAACTGCTCCAGCGTCGACTCGACCAGCGAGATGACCTTCTCGGCGGTCTCTTTGTCCTTCGGGGACAAGGTGCTCTGCAGCGCCAGCCCTTCTTTCACCACGCCCAGCGCCAGGCGCGCCACCCGCACCGTCGAGTCGAAGTCTTCCTCCAGCCCGTAGCGCTGCACCTTCACCACCACGTCCATCGGCTTGGCGCGCGAGAACGGGGTCGCCCGGTGCATCACCGTCGCCCGATGCACCTGCCCGATCGACGCCGAGGCGATCGGCTCGAGCTCGAACGAGTGAAAGGCGTCTTCCAGCTTCTTGCCCAGCGCCGCCTCGACCTGCCGCCGCACCAGCTCGGGCGGCATCGGCGTCACCCGGTCTTGCAGCTGCTGCAGCGCCATGCCGACCGGGCCTTCGTCGGCCAGCGAGTCGGCCGAGCCCACGCCGCCCAGCATCGCGCGCTGATTCGCCGCCGTCTGGAGCAGCTTCACGAACAGCGGCCCCATGTTCTCGGCCGCGCTCTTGATCAGGGTGGCGCGCTCGGCGTCGTCCATCTGCTCGTTCTGCATCGCGCCCACCAGCCGCCCGGTGTTCAGCAGCACCACGCCGGTCGACTTGAGATCTTTCAGCACCTCGGCCACCGCCGCGCGCCCCTCGGGCGTGGTCTCCACCGCGCCCTCGAGCTCGGCGCCCAGCTTCTGGCCCAGCCCCTCGAGGAGCTCGGCGAGCTCGCGGTCGCCGGTGAGCACGTCGGGGTCCGACAACAGGCGGGTCAGGCTCTGCCCCAACACCGGCAACAGCTGCCGCGCCGCCATCGCCCCGTTGGTCAGCTGCTCGACCGCTCCGAACGGGTGCTCGATCATCGCCTCGCGCAGCGTGTCGAGCTCTGCGAGCGCAGTCAGCACCTCGGGGTCTTTGGCCGCCTCAGCGCGCGTGCCCGCCCGAATCACCGCCTCGAGTGAGCCAGTGGTGTACTCGGCGAACGCCTGCTTCAGCGCCGGGCGCTTCTCTTCGGGAACGCGCAGCGCGATGCGGTCGAGGTTGTCGCCTTCGAGCTTGACCACCACCCGCAGCACGTTGAGCCCCGCGTTCACCTGCTCGCGGAACTTCGGGTCGGCCACGCCCTTGAGCAGCCGGTCGACCTCGTTGCCGGCCTCGCTCACGTTGCTGGGTACGAAGCCCGACCACCACTCGCGCGACATCTCGTGGCGCAGGGCGCCGTCGGGGCGCACCTGCTGCTGCACCGTGGCGCCCATCTTCTCGAACGCGCCGTTGGGCACGAACCCCGCGGTCGCGCGCATGAACCCCACCGCGGCGTCGGTGAGCTTCTCACCGGTCGCCGCCGCGATCAGCGCGTGGCGCTCGGCCGGCGTCATCTCGAGGTCTGCAAATGCGTCGCCCACTGCGTGAAAGGGCGCCGTGTCGATGGCGCTCAGCTCTTGGTGCGCCGCGTTCAGCTGCGCGACGGTCTGCACGACCCCCTGCAGCCTGGCCGCCACGTCGGCCGGCAAGCGCAGCTCGCTCGCCTCGCCCTCGCGGGCGCCGAACACGCGCTCGTGGTGAATCTCGGACACCCCGTCGAGCAGCCGCCGAATCGCGCTGACGGCCTCGGGCTGGGTGCGCTCGGCGGCCGCGAGGCGCTCGCTCAGCTCGGTCGCAGAGGTCGGAAGCTCACCGTCCTTGAAGACCGCGCGAATGATGGGTGAGCGAAAGGGGTCGCGCGTGCGCATCGCTGGCCGAGCGTACTACCACCACCTCGCCACCCCAGCGGTAGGGCCGTTTCGGGGTGTAACCGCCAAGCGCGCCTGATGTTCTTCTGGCCTGCCCACGCCCCGTGACAGGGCCAGACCGCCCTGCTAGGCGCATGTGCAAAGCCATGTTGACACTCGGCATTCCCAACTTCGCGTTCTCCGATCTCTACACCGCTGCTGGCCTTGCGCGGCTGCACCAGGTCTTCCTCGATCAGCTCAAGCACGATGACGCCGGCCTGAGCGCCGAGTTCGAGGCCTACCGCAACGACCCCGCCGCGCTGAACGCGATCAAGTCGTCAGACCTGCTGGTGCGCGTGGCCGAGCACGTCTCGCGCTTCGTGGGCCGCCTGTTCCAGATCGACGCCGAGAAGCAGGCGCTCGCCAAGAAGCTCACCGCCGAGCTCGAGCTGTTCGAGTTCAAGCGCGAGTTCGTCACCCGCCGCGTGTTCAAGAAGGGCGCGCTCGATCGCCCCACCGCCGCCGACCTGCCCGAGCTCGACCGCCGCATGCAGGGCGTCTTCGCCCTCGCCTTTCCCAACGACGGCCGCGACCCCGAGCGCGCGCTCGCCGAGTCGGTGCTCACCCTGATGCACCTCGAGAAGGCCTACGCCAGCCCTGAAGGGCCCAAGCCCGAGCAGCGCGAGCGGTGGGAAAAGATCTCCACCGCGCTGAAGACCGTGCCCGCGGTCTACGGCTCGACGCTGGTCGGCACCGAGCTCGAGGGCATTCGCGGCCTGCTCGCCCTCGCCGATCGGTGGACCTACGCCCGCGCGAAGTTCACCCACGGCTTTCACGGCTTCTCGACCATTCACCAGCCCAAGCCGCTCGACTTCGCCCACCTGGTCGAGCTCAAGGCCGCCGACCCGAAGATTCCCGAGGCGTGGCAGGGGCCCGACGAGCACCAGCGCAACCGCGACGGCTTCAAGCTCACCGACCGCCGCGGAGACCCGCGCTTCGTGATGAGCCAGGTCGAGTACTGCGTCATCTGCCACGAGCGCGAGAAAGACACCTGCAGCAAGGGCTTCAAAGAGAAAGACCCGGTCGCCGCCGGCCACACCTACAAGAAGAACCCGCTCGGCATTCCCCTCACCGGGTGCCCGCTCGAAGAGCACATCAGCGAGATGCACCTGCTCAAGAGCCGCGGCGATTCACTCGGCGCGCTGGCGATGGTGGTGCTCGACAACCCGATGTGCCCGGGCACCGGTCACCGCATCTGCAACGACTGCATGAAGGCCTGCATCTACCAGAAGCAGGAGCCGGTCGACATTCCGCAGATCGAGACCTCGGTGCTCACCGACGTGCTGAACCTGCCCTACGGCTTCGAGATCTACGGCCTGTTCACCCGGTGGAACCCGCTCAACGTGCGCCGCCCGCACGCGGCCCCGTACAACGGCAAGAACGTGATGGTGGTGGGCATGGGCCCCGCCGGCTACACGCTCACCCACTACCTGCTCAACGAGGGCTTCGCGGTGGCCGGCATCGACGGCCTCAAGATCGAAGGCTTCTCGGACGAGATGCTGGGCCGCAACGGCAAGCCGATGAAGCCCCTGCGCGATTGGAAAGAGCTGGCCGTCGAGCTCGACGATCGCGTGCCCGCCGGCTTCGGCGGCGTGAGCGAGTACGGCATCACCGTGCGGTGGGACAAGACCTTCCTCACCCTGATTCACCTCACCCTCGCGCGCCGCGAGAACCTGCGCGTGTACAGCGGGGTGCGCTTCGGCGGCACGCTCGACGCCGACGACGCGTGGAAGCTGGGCTTCGATCACATCGCCATCGCCGCCGGCGCCGGCAAGCCCACCCTGGTGAACATGAAGAACAACCTGATCCGCGGCATTCGCGCGGCGTCGGACTTTCTCATGGCGCTGCAGCTCACCGGCGCGTTCAAGCGCGACTCGCTCGCCAACCTGCAGGTGCAGCTGCCCGCGGTGGTCATCGGCGGCGGCCTCACCGGCATCGACACCGCCACCGAGCTGATGGCCTACTACCCGGTGCAGGTCGAGAAGGTGCTGCAGCGGCACGAGGCGCTCTCGGCGCTGCACGGCGAGGCCAAGCTGCTCGGCCGCATGGAGAGCGACGAGCGCGCCATCTACCAGACGTTCGTCGAGCACGGCCGCGCCATTCGCGACGAGCGCAAGCGCGCCGCCGTCGAGGGCCGCTCGCCCGACTTCATCAAGCTGCTCCGCGCCTGGGGCGGCGTGTCGCTGTGCTACCGCCGCAGCCTGCACGAGTCGCCCGCCTACCGGCTCAACCACGAAGAGGTGGCCAAGGCGCTCGAAGAGGGCATTCGCTTCATCGAGCACGTGTCTCCGGTCGAGGCGGTGCCCGACGAGTTCGGCGCGGTGAAGGCGATTCGCCTCGAGCGCATGAAGCACCTCGACGGCAAGCTGCGCGGCAGCGGCGAGCACTACGAGATCGGCGCCAAGACGGTGTGCGTGGCCGCCGGCACCCGCCCCAACATCACCTACGAGCGCGAGAAGCCCGGCACCTTCGCGCTCGACGAAGACGGGGCGTACTTCAAGGGCTACTACGCGAAAGAGAGCGGCGACGGCTTCACCCTCGAGCTCGCCGAAGAACATCAAGACATCGGCCGCTCGGCGGGGTTCTTCACCTCGTACCAGAAAGACGGCCGCTTCATTTCGTTCTACGGCGACAACCACCCCACCTACGCCGGCAACGTGGTGAAGGCGATGGCGTCGGCGAAAGACGGCTTCCCCGAGGTGGCGCGCCTGTTCGCGCGCGAGGTGGCGAAGAACAAGCCCGAAGAGCAGCGCGCGCGCGACCGCAAGCGCGACGAGCTGTTCGAGAAGCTCGACTCGGCGCTCAAGGCCGAGGTGGTGGCGGTGAACCGCCTCACCCCGACCATCGTCGAGGTGGTGGTGAAGGCACCCTACGCGGCGCGCAGCTTTCACCCCGGGCAGTTCTACCGGCTGCAGAACTACGAGAGCCACGCCCGCAACGTCGACAGCATGCGCCTGACCATGGAGGGCCTCGCCCTCACCGGCGCCTGGGTCGACAAAGAGAAGGGCCTGATGTCCACCATCGTGCTCGAGATGGGCGGCAGCTCGCGCCTGTGCGCGGCGCTCGAGCCCGGCGAGCCGGTGGTGCTGATGGGCCCCACCGGCACCCCCACCGAGATCGTCGAGGGCGAGACGGTGGCGCTGTGCGGCGGTGGCCTGGGCAACGCGGTGCTGTTCTCCATCGGGCAGGCGCTCAAGGCAGCCGGCTGCAAGGTGCTCTACTTCGCCGGCTTCCGGCAGGCTGCCGACAGCTACAAGATGGACGAGGTCGAAGCAGGTGCCGACCAGGTCATCTGGTCGGTCGACAAGGGCCCGCAGATTGCCCCGCGCCGCCCGCAAGACCGCGCGTTCACCGGCAACGTGGTGCAGGCGATGCTGGCCTTCGGCAAGGGCGAGCTGGGTGAGCAGAAGGTGCGGCTGCAAGACGTCGATCGCATCATCGCCATCGGCTCTGACCGCATGATGCGCGCGGTGAAAGACGCGCGGCACGCCGCCCTCAAAGAGCTGCTAAAGCCGTCGCACTGCGCCATCGGCAGCATCAACTCGCCGATGCAGTGCATGATGAAAGAGATCTGCGCGCAGTGCCTGCAGCGGCACGTGGACCCCAAGACCGGCTCCGAATCGTTCATCTTCTCGTGCTTCAACCAGGACCAGGCGCTCGACTGGGTCGACTTCAACCACCTGAGCTCGAGGCTCAAGGCCAACAGCGGGGGGCAGGGCTGGCCGACCTGGGGCGGGGGGGGTGCGCCCCGGCCGCCCCGCGCTTGAGGGGGGGGGGGCGCAACAAGGCCAGGGGGGGCCGGGCCGCGGCGGGGGCTGCCGCGACGCGGGCGCCCGCGCGCGACCCATCACGGCGTCGAGCACCCGCTTCACCCGCTTGGGGCCGAACCCGTACACCTCTTGCAGCCGCCCCTCGCGCGCCACCTGCGCCAGGCCCTCGAGGTCGACCACTCCGAACACCTCGCGCAGCTCGCTCGCCAGCCGCGGGCCGATGCCCGGCACCCGGGCCAGCGCCTCGCGCCGACGCGCCTCGCGCTGCTCGAGCCAACGCAGCCGCCCCGAGCGCACCCAGTCGGTGACGATGCCCGAGAGCTCGTAGTTGATGCCCAGGGCGTGCACCGCCTCGAGCCCCGACTCGGCGATCTGTGCGGTGAGCGACCCGGCGTACCCGCGAATCGCAGTGGCCGCCCGGCGCAGCGCCTCGCGGCGCAGCCGCTCTTCGGGCCCCAGCAGGGCGGCGATGCGCTCGAGCCCCACCGCGAGGCGCTCGTTCTCGCCGGGCGCCGCGGCCTCAGGCTCGTCGGCCCGCGAGCCCTCGGTCTCGAAGAGGTCTGCCGTGGTGAATTCGCTGTGGGTGCTGAGCATGCGTGCAGTATCGACCAGGGGTCTGACACCGGCTGTCAGCAGTCATCAACCCGCTGAAACACCTAGAGAATCAGCCGCTGACCACCCGATTTCGGCCCGCCTGCTTGGCCGAGTACAGCGCCGCGTCGGCGCGAATCAGCACCGGCTCGAGCTTCTCGTCTTTCCGCAGGGTCACCACCCCAGAGCTCACCGAGAGCGCCACCTGGGGCTCCATCGCGATGCGCTGCACGGCCGCGCGCACCCGCTCGAGCACCGCGCGCGCCGCCTCGAGTGAGGTCTCGGGCATCACCAGCAGAAACTCTTCGCCGCCGTAGCGGCCCAGCTGGTCGCCCTTTCGCACCGACTCACGCACGGTGCGCGCCACCTCGCGCAGGGCCACGTCGCCGACCGCGTGCCCGAAGCGATCGTTGACCGACTTGAAGAGATCGAGATCGATCATCGCCAGCGCGAGCGGCCGCTCGTACCGCTGGGCGCGATCGACCTCTTCCGCCGCGACCTCGAACACCCGCCGCCGATTCAACACCCCGGTGAGCGAGTCGGTGGCGGCCAGCGCGCGCAGCTGCTCTTCGGCGCTCTTCTGCGCCGAGATGTCGCGAATGCCGAACATCACCGCGCGCTCTGACCCCAGTTGCACCACCCGCGCCGAGATGTCCGTCCAGAAGACCTTGCCGGTGGTGTCTTTGAGCTGGGTCTCGAACGACGCCACCGAGCCGGTCGCCGACAGGGCGCGCAGCACCGCGGTGCGCTGGCCGCTGTCGACCCAGAAGTCGGGCGCGTGCTGCCCCACCACCTGCGACCGGTCGACGGCGAACATCGCCGCGGCGCGCGCGTTGGCGGCCGTCACCGTGTGGTCGCTGGCCCTCGACATCACCAGCGCCACCGGCGCCGCCTCGAACAAGAGCTGAAAGCGCGCCTCGCTGGCCTTGAGCTCACCGGTGCGCTCTTCGACCAGCTGCTCGAGGTGGCCGCGGTACGCGTGCAGGGCCCTCGCCTGCTCGGCCCGCTCGGCCGCGCCGATCACGATGGAGACGAAGTCGCCGAAGGTGCCGGCGAGCAGCTCTTCCCACGGCTCCCACTCTCTGGGGGGGCCGATGTGCTCGTGACACACCACTCCGGTGAGCCGGCCGCTCGAGAACACCGGCGCGTCGAGCATCGAGGTGATGCCCAGCGGGGTGAGGTAGCCGGCGCTGAACTCGGCGGTGCGCGGGTCGGTGCGCGCGTCGTGCGCGGCGATCGAGCGCTCGTGCGCCAGCGCCGCGAAGTAGTTGGGCGTGGCGGTGGCCGAGAGCTCGACGCCCGACGAGTGGGTGCCGCGCGAGCGCTCGTACAGGTCGGTGCACAGCAGCCGCGAGCGGTCTTCGCTGAAGCTCCACACGCTGGCGCGCTCGACCTTCAAGGTCGCCGCGGCCACCTCGGTGAGCTGGTGCATCGCCGCTTCGATGTCGCCGCGCTCGAGCGCCTCGGAGCGCATCAGCTCGCCCAGCCGGCGCCGCACCGGCGCGAGCAGGTTCTCGAGCGCGGTCGAAGAGCCAGGCTGGGTCGCGCGAGGGAGCAGAGAGGTGACGCTCATGCTGCTCCATGTTTCGCCCGCTTCCAATCGCCGGTCGAGCTACTTCATCTCTTTTCCGTAGACCCAGAACAGCATGCGCCGGCCGGGCACTTCAGAGACCGACCACAGGCGATCTCCCGCGCTCGAGGTGGTGAACGACACGGTCTCGGCGCCGCTGACCCAGCTCGACTTGCGCGGGGCCGCGCCATCGCCGTCGATCTCCCGGTAGAAGGCGCCGCTGCTGCCCTGCGAGGTCGAGAAGTAGAACGTCTTGCCCTGCACCGCCACGCCCTGCACCTGGTAGGTCGGAGTGAGAAACAGCCGCCCCGAGTGCACCTTGCCGTCGGCGCCGCGCTTGAGCAGGCCGGTCGCCTTGTCGAGCGGCCAGTGCACGATGCGCGAGCCGACCTTCGAGCCGATCATGTCGGCGTGGGTGCGGTACTCGTACGAGATGAGCGAGGGCGGCGAGGCGCTGCGGTTCACCGTGACGCCCGAGAAGCACAGCCCGGTGTTCAGCTTCGCCGCGGTCTTGTCGCAGCTGCCGTCGGTCTTGCGAAACACCGCCGACTCGAGAATCACGTACGCCTCGCCGGCGCCGTAGAGCTTGGGGTCGGCAGCGGCGCTGGGGTCGAGCCCCACCACCTTCTTGGCGGTGCTCACCTGGTAGATGTGCCGGGCGTCGAACGCACGCACCCCGACGCCGGTGTGCGCGAGGTAGATGACGTTGCCGTACCAGGCCAGGCCGCCGGCGTGGGCCTTGACCGGGCGCAGGTTCAGCTTGCCGCCCGCCAGGTACGGCTCGGCGAAGATGACGTGCCGGTAGGCGGTGGTGGCGTTCGCCTTGGGCGGGCGAACGAAGGTGAGCCGGTCGTTCTGCGGCTCGTCGTGCGCGCCCGCGGTGTGGTTGAGGCGCGGCTGGTACCAGCTCACCAGCACCGCGCTGGCGCCGGTGTAGCCGCCCGCGGCCGCCTCGTTGCTCGAGGCCACGGCCTGCGGCACCCAGTCAGACGAGTCGAGGCTGCGGCCCGAGTCTTCGTCGGCGGCGTCGAAGCACCAGGCGCCGACGTGGTGCGGGCCATCGTCGAGGCGCGAGAGCACCGTGCGGGGCTTCGCGCACGCCGACGACGTCTTGTAGGCCATCTTGTGGTTGGCCGAGGCGAGCACCTGGCCGACCGAGCGCTGCGGGCCGAGCGCTCCGCGCGCCACCGCGTCGGCGATCGCTGCCTGCATCTCGGGCGTGTCGAGGTTCGAGTAGGTGAGCTGAAACTGCCCCGAGCCGCTCGAGACCACGTCGCCCTGCGTGCCGGTGAGCGCCGCAGCGGCGCTCTCGAGGTCGAGGTCTTCGTCGGTGTCGTAGCCGACCTGCTCGGGCACGCCGCACGCGAGCGCGAGCAGCAGAACGACACCCAACCGCGTCACTGTCACCTTGGTGTTCATCGGTTTCTTCCTTTCCGCGGCATCGAGCAAGGCGCGTACCGAGGCGCGCGCTTCGGGCGAGGGCGGCGCGATCGTCACCCCGCTTTGCAGGCCGAGAGAACAGCGGTCGACCGGTATCGGGCAGATCGTTCGAAGTCGCGACGTCACCCGTGCGGGTCGTCGCCTGTCGCCAGCTCGCGACGACGCACGGCGGTTGCGCCTCGCGGGGCGCGGCGCTAGCCCAGCAGAGATGGAATACCGCACCCTCGGCAGGTCTGGCTTCAAGGTCCCCGTGCTCAGCTTCGGCTGCGGCACCTTCGGCGGCGCCGGTGAGTTCTTTGCGCGCTGGGGTCAGAGCGACGTGAAAGAGGCCAGAGCGCTGGTCGACGTCTGCCTCGAGCACGGGGTGACGCTCTTCGACACCGCCAACATCTACTCGCGCGGCGCCTCGGAAGAGATTCTCGGAGCGGCGCTGAAGGGCCGTCGCGACCAGGCGCTGATCGCCACCAAGGCGACCTTCGCGATGAGCGACGCTCCCAACGACAAGGGCTCGTCGCGCTGGCACCTGATTCGCGCGTGCGAGGCGAGCCTGAAGCGGCTCCAGACCGACCACCTCGACGTGTACTTCATGCACGGCTTCGACGCGCTCTCACCGGTAGAAGAGACGCTGCGCGCGCTCGACGACCTGGTCACGTCGGGCAAGGTTCGCTACCTCGGCTGCTCGAACTTCTCGGGCTGGCAGGTGATGAAGTCGCTCGCCACCAGCGAGAAGTACGGCCTGGGCCGCTACGTGGTGTACCAGGGCTACTACTCGCTGGTCGGCCGCGACTACGAGCACGAGCTGATGCCGCTGGGGTCGACCAGGGCGTCGGGTTGATGGTGTGGAGCCCGCTGGGCTGGGGCCGCCTCACCGGGAAGATTCGGCGTGGGCAAGCGCCCAAGGCGGGCCGCATCGCTTCGGGCGGGGCGGTCGGCGGCCCCGAGGTCGATGACGCGTACCTCTACACGGTGGTCGATGCGCTCGACACGGTCGCCGCCGAGACCGGCAAGACGGTGCCGCAGGTGGCGCTCAACTGGCTCTTGCAGCGCCCGACCGTGTGCAACGTGGTGGTCGGCGCGCGCAACGAGGAGCAGCTGCGCGCCAACCTCGGCGCCGTGGGGTGGAGCCTCACCGCCGCGCAGGTTTCGAAGCTCGATGCCGCCAGCGCGAAGACGCCGCCCTACCCGTACTGGCACCAGATGGACTTCGATGAGCGCAACCCCAAGCCCGTGAAGTGGAAGTGAGGGACCTTTCGGGCTTCGAGCTTCGGGCTCGGGGCTTCGACCTACCGGTTCCGGGCCCGCATCCCGGGCGCGGGCGCGGGCTCGGGCGCGTTGGGTTTTGAGTCTGCCGGGCGACGGCGACAATTCGCCCGCCGACTTCTTCTTTAGTGTCCCGAGCCGATCGTCGACCACGTGTCGGTCGCGTCGGGCAGCGCGTCGGCGTTGCCGTCCGTCCACTCCACCAGGTACCAGGCGTCGGCCAGGCTCGCGCGCATCGGCAGCAGCACGTTGACGAAGTACCAGGCCGCTGCCGCGGTGCCCGGCGCGTAGAAGCCCGACGCGGTCAGCACGATGGCGCCCGAGCTCGACCGGGTCATCTGCACCACGAAGACGTCGTGGTGTGCGTCGAGCGTCGAGGTCGCTCCGGTGGAGATGACGCCGCCGTCGCGCAGCGTGTACCGGTATTGCTGCACCGTGCCGGTCTCGCTCACCCGGGCCGCGCCCGACTGCTCGAGCCAGCCGACCACGTGCTGGAAGTAGCTGCCCCCGCCCGCCACCACCAGCTCGCCGAGCTGCAGCGGCTCGGCCGTGTCGATGTCGAAGTACCCCGCATCGAGCTCGGCCTGCGCGATGGTGCTGAAGCCCGGCACCGGGCACGCGTCGACCAGCGCCTGCGCGATGCGGGTGCCGGCGTCGTCGTCGGGCACCTGGTCGTCGAGCACCGCGCGCACCTTCGGCTGCACGCAGACGTTGCTCAGCAGCGCGGGCACGCAGCTGCTCGCCGCGCAGAAGTCGTCTCGCCCGCACGCGGTGCCGCAGCCGCCGCAGTAGCGCACGTCGGCCGTGGTATCGACGCAGCGCTGGTTGCAGCAGGTCGCGCTGCCGGCGCACGTGCCGGCGTCGTCGCCACACGGCGCGCTGCACACCCCCGTGCCGCACAGCCGGCCGACGTTGCACTCCAGGTCGCCCTGGCAGCGGAAGCAGTCGTGGTTCGCAAAGCAGATGCCGCTCGCGCACTCGCTGCCCGACTTGCAGCCCTGCACGCAGGTCTGCGCCACGCAGTACGAGCCCGAGGCGCAGGTGTCGGCCGGCGCGGTGAGACACCCCACGCAGACTGCCGTCGCGGTGTCGCACTGGGGCAGCGCTCCCGAGCAGTCGGCCGAGGTCGAGCACTGCCCGCAGCCGCCGTCGAGCAGGCAGTGGTCGGTGCCGGTGCAGCCGCAGCCCCCATCAGGAGGCGGCCCCGCATCGGGCGGCCCTGCATCGACCCCCGCATCGGGTGGGCCTGCGTCGGGCGGGCCGGCGTCGGGCGTGCCCGAGTCGGTCATGCCGGCGTCGCGCCCCGCGTCGGGCGGCCCGGCGTCGCTGCCGGCATCTGCCACGCCGCTGTCGTGGCGCCCCGCGTCGACCGGGCCTGCGTCGAAGCCGGCATCGTCAGTACCCGAGGGGCCGCCGCACGCGATCGCCAGCGCTGCCCCCACCCACAGCGTCGTGCCCAGTCTCCGCACGAGGCCGACGTACCCCGGTTTCGGCACCCAGGGCAACCACGCGCGAGCGGGGTCACCGTGATCGGAGCGCGAAGCGGCAAGCGAAGCCCGTCACGGGGCGCTCTCCGTGGGAACAAACGCGAAAGAGAATGGCCGAGGGTGCCGATCTCGCCCCAGCCGCCCCGAGCGGCGTCGATTCTTTTTCGCGTTTGTTCCCGTGCTAACGGGGCGGCGGGTCTCCTGCCCCCGCCTTGCGACCTCTGCGGGTTGCGCGAGCCGCCTTCGAGTCCGAGCGGCGCGCTCCGCTCAGAATCAGAGAGTGACAGCTTTTCACTCGGTGACCGGTTCATGCTGAGCGAAGGCCGCAGTCGAAGCGGGCCTCGCTCGCCCGAAGAGCTCGAATGTGCATGGCAGGAGACCCGCGGCCCCTTCGACTGCGCGCTTCGCGCTTCGCTCAGGGTCAACTTTCTCGGTAGACGCCCGACGCCGACGTGATCGTCAGCGGGTGACGCGTGCCGGTGCCCGTGCCCGGCTGTCGATGTTTTTGCTTCTCTCAGGGCTTCTCGCCCACCACCACGCAGTTGGTGGCCGGCCACGGCAGCGGCGCTCCCGCGTCGTCGACAAGCTCCACATGGCCCTGGTAGCGGTTCTCGGCGATCCACCCGTTCACGTAGCCGCTGAGGTGCACGGCCTTCAGCCCCACCTTCTCGAGCAGCGCCCGCCAGCCCTCGAGGGTGAGCGCGCCGTACTCTTCGTGCACCTCGATGTGCCAGTTCTTCAGGTAGTCCTTCTTGCAGAGGAACTCGTTGGCGTCGTGCGCGCTGAGCCGAACCTCGCCCTCACCCACCCGCTCGAACTTCACCCCTGCGCCGTGCTTGAACTCGCGCGCGAACCGCTCGAACGTCTCGCGCGTCGCCGCGTCGAGCAGCTTCAGCCGCCAGGTGGCCGGCGGCGGAGACACCCCGTCGCGCATCAGCACCCGCCCGCCCCGCTTCAGCTCGGCCGCGGCGTTGCGCATCGCGCGCTCGAGCTCGGGCAGCGAGTACCCGCTGTACGAGTAGATCTCGTGCGTCACCGACGAGAAGATGACCGTCGACGCGCTGCCGTCGGGCACGTTCTTCTCGATGATGTTGCCGAACACCAGCGCCACCTCTTCGCTCGCGTAGGTGTTCTCGTCGCTCATGCGCAACAGCTCGCGCGAGAGGTCGACCCCGGTGAGCGCCGAGCGGGGAAACGCGCGGCTCAGCTCGACCAGCAGCTTGCCGGTGCCGCAGCCCTTGTCGACGATCGACCCCGGCACCACCCACGGCAACAGGTCGTCGAGCTTCTGCTTGAGCGACGCGTCCATCTGCGCGCCGTAGGTCTGAAAGTCTCGCGCGTGGCCCAGCTCGCCGTCGTCGTTGAGCAGTCGCTGGTGGAAGATGTCGGTGAGGAACTTCGGGTCGGCGTAGGCCGCGCGGGTGGCCTGCGACGCCTCACCCTGCCACTCGCGGCCGTCGGCGATGCGCTGCACCAGCTCGTGCGGCGTCAGCCCCTTCACCTCTTCGGCCACCACCGTGAACCCGCGCGCCTCGAACAGCCCCGCCACGTCGCGGTTCGAGGTGTACACCTGCGTGTCGCGCGGAGCCGGCCGCGGCAGCCCGGCGCGCTCGACGCTCGACAGCACGTGCTCGACCCAACTTTCGGTCTCGGCGATGTCGTCGATCGCCACCAGGTCGAAGCGCTGCCCCGCCAGCGCCTCGGCGAGCAGCGCCCGCCGCTGCGGCACCGGCAGCGGGTTGCGCCGGGTGCCCGAGTGGTTCGCGCTGGTGATGACGCACGTCACGCGCTCGACGCCGCGGCCCTTGAGCCCCTGCAGCCACTGGTGCTGCCCCATCGTCACCGCGTGAAAGCGGCCCACCAGCAGCGCGTTCACTTCAAGAGGCCCTCTTGAAGCGGTAGACGGTGGCCGGCTTCGAGACCGTGATGCGCTTGCCGGGCGCTTTCTCGAGCACGCCATTCTCCATCATGCGGTTGAAGCGGCGGCGAAAGTTGCCCGGGTCGACCTCTCTGCCGGCCACGATGGCGTAGACGTGCCGCAGCTCGGGAATGGTGAAGGTCACCGGCACCAGCTCGAACGCGATGTCGCTGTAGTCGAGCTTGCCGCGCACCCGCTCGAGCGCGGCCTGCGCGATGTCCCGGTGATCGAACGCCAGCTCCATCTTCTCGAGCGCGCTGACCTCGACCCACTCGGCGTCCGACACGTCTCCGCCGGCGCGCACCAGCGGCGCGAGGTCGGGCCGCACCAGCGCGTAGTACGCCACGGTGATGACCCGCATGCGGGGGTCGCGGCCCGCCTTGCCGAAGGTGAACAGCTGCTCGAGAAATACCCGGTCGGGCCCCAGGCCGGTCTCTTCTTGCAGCTCGCGGCGCGCCGCGGCGTCGAGGTCTTCGCCCTGGTCGTCACCCTCACCCACGCGCACGAAGCCGCCCGGCAGCGCCCAGCTCCCCTTGAACGGGGGAATCTTGCGCTTGACCAGCAGCACGCGCAGCTGCGCGTCTACGATGGTGAGGACGACCAGATCGACGGAGACGGAGGGGCGTGGGTAGTCCCGCGCATTCACGCAGACTTCCTCTTACCCTTGGGCTTGTCGGCCCCGTGCTTCGACGGTTTGGCGGCGGCGGCGGCCTTCTTGCCCTTCGCGGCCGGCGCGCTCTTCGCGGCGGCTTTGCCCTTCGCGGGCGGGGCCGCCTTCTTCTTCTCGGGCTTCTCTGCCTTCGGAGCCTTCTCGGCCGGCGGCGCCTTCTCGGCCTTCTCGGCCTTGCCGCCCTTCTTCTTGTCTGCCGTCTTGGCCGCCTTCTTCGCGGCGCGCTTGCCCATGCGCGCCTGCCCTTCGGGCGACGCCATGTACTCGCGCCGCGCGGCGAGCAGCTCTTGCGCGCGCTCGGGCGACATGTCTTCGGGGCCGTCGCCGCGGCGCAGCGTGGCGTTGGTCTCGCCGTCGGTCACGTACATGCCGAAGCGGCCCTCTTTGAGCACGATCGGCTTGCCGCTCACCGGGTCGGGCCCGAGCTCTTTCAGCGGAGGCTTGGGCTGGCCGCGGCCCTTGAACTGGCGCGGCTGCGAGAGCACCGCCATCGCCTCGTCGAGCGTGAGGGTGAGCAGCTTCGCCTCGTTCTCGACCCCTAAGTTGCGCGTCTCTTCGCCCCACTTCACGTACGGGCCGTAGCGGCCGTTGTGCGCGGTGACCGGCTGGCCGTCTTTCTCGCCCAGCGTGCGCGGCAGCGAGAGCAGCTCGAGCGCCTTCTTCAGGTCGACCTCTTCGACCTTCATCGACTTGAACAGCGACGCGGTCTTCGGCTTCTCGGCCTTCTCGTCGTCGCTCATCTCGCCGAGCTGCACGTACGGGCCGAAGCGGCCCTGCTTCACGTACACGTTCAGGCCCGTGGCGTCGTCTTTGCCGATCGGCACGTCGCCGCGCGGAGCCGAGAGCAGCTCCATCGCCTTGGCCTCGGTCATCTCGTCGGGCGGCAGCAGCTCTGGCACCGAGACGGTGTCTTCGCCGCGCTTCAAGTACGGGCCATAGCGACCCGGCTTCACCACGATGTCGACCCCTTCGGGGTCTTTGCCGATGGGAATCGAGTTGATCTCGGCCGCGTCGATCTTCTCGAGGTTCTTGTTCACCTGGTCGTGCAGGCCGCCCTTCTTCTTGGGCCCCCAGTAGAACTCCGAGAGAAACGGCACCTTCTCTTGCTGGCCCCCGGCGATCTCGTCGAGGTCCTCTTCCATCTTGGCGGTGAAGCGGTAGTCGACCAGCTCGTTGAAGTGCTTCTCCATCAGGGCGACCACGGCGAACGCCGTCCACCCGGGGATCAGGGCGCTGCCCTTCTTCCACACGTACTTTGCCTGCAGCGTGCCCATGATCGACGCGTAGGTCGACGGGCGGCCGATGCCGAGCTCTTCGAGGCGCTTCACCAGCGAGGCTTCGGTGTAGCGCGCCGGCGGCGAGGTGGTGTGGCCCTTGGGCTCGAGCTTCTCGACCGGCACGGTGTCGCCGACGGCGAGCTTGGGCAGCACCGCCTCGACGTCTTCGCCCTGCTCCGACGGCTCGTCCGAGCTCTCGACGTACGCCTGCAGGTAGCCCTTGTGCGTCAGGGTGCGGCCGCTCGCCGAGAACTCGACGTCGTCGACGCCCAGCTTCACGCTCACCGAGAAGCCGACCGCGTTCACCATCTGGCACGCGAGCGTGCGCTTCCAGATCAGGTCGTACAGCTTGAGCTCGGTCGCGTTGAGCTCGCCCGACAGCTCGTCGGTGGTGCGAAAGGCCTCGCCCGCGGGGCGAATCGCTTCGTGCGCTTCCTGCGCGTTGCGCACCTTCTTCACGTAGGTGCGCGGCTCGGGCGGCAAGAACGACTCGCCGAAGCGCTCTTTGATCTGCGCGCGCGCCGCGGTGATCGCGGTCTCCGACAGGTTCGTCGAGTCGGTGCGCATGTACGTGATGTAGCCGCGCTCGTAGAGCCCCTGCGCCACGCGCATCACCTGCTGCGCGCTCATGTTCAGCTTGCGCCCCGCCTCTTGCTGCAGCGTCGACGTCATGAACGGCGGCTTGGGGCTCGAAGTGCTGGGCTTCTCTTCGACGCTCTTCACCGTGAACGACTTGCCCTCGATGCGCGCCACCAGGTCGCGCACCTCTTTCTCGGTGAGCGCGACGAACTCGTCACGCTTCTTGAGCGCGCCCTTCTCGTCGAAGTCTTTGCCCGCGGCGACGCGCCTGGCGCCCACCGAGCTCAGGCCCGACTCGAACTGCGGCGAGGTCGGGTGGGTGGCGTTGATGTCCCAGTACGCCGCCGAGCGAAACGCCATGCGCTCGCGCTCGCGCTCGACGATGAGGCGAATCGACGGGCTCTGCACCCGGCCGGCCGAGAGCCCGGTCTTCACCTTGCGCCACAGCACCGGCGAGACCTCGTAGCCGTAGAGGCGGTCGAGCGTGCGCCGGGCCTCTTGCGCGTCGACCAGGCCACCGTCGATGTCGCGCGAGTTGTGCACCGCCTCTTGAATCGCCTTCTTGGTGATCTCGTGGAACACCATGCGCTTCACCGGCACCTTGGGCTTCAGCTGGTTCTTCAGGTGCCAGGCGATCGCCTCACCCTCGCGGTCTTCATCGGTTGCGAGGAAGAGGTCGGTCGACTTGCCGAGCGCCGCCTTCAGGTCGCGCAGCACGTCTTTCTTCGTCACCTCGTAGGTGAGCTCGAAGTCTTTTTCGACGTCGACGCACAGTCCGCTCGAAGGCAGGTCGACCACGTGGCCGACGCTGGCCATCACGGTGTAGCTGTCTCCCAGGAACTGCTTGATGGTCTTCGCCTTCGCGGGAGACTCGACGATCACGAGCGGCCGGGACATGAAGCGCCTCTGGATATGGGCGACCTCCCAGGTCCGTCAAGCGGAGCTTTTTTCCGACAACCGTTTTGCAGCCACCGAACCGATGCGATTCCCACCGAGATTCAGGCGCTTCAGCTGGCTCAGGAAAGGTGAATCGAGCAGCGCCCGCGCCCCGTAGGGGCCGATGTGGTTGGCGTACAAACCGAGCGAATCGAGCCCGGCGAGGCGCCCAGAGCCCGCCAGCACCCGCGCGCCTTCGTCGCCCAGCAGGTTGGAGCCCAGGTCGAGCGCCTTCAGGCGGAGCACCGAGACGGCGTTGGCCACCAGCGCGGTGCCGCCCAGCCCCAGGTGGTTGCTCGAGAGGTCGAGCGCGGCGAGCTTCTGGAACCACAGGTGGTCGACCAGCACCCCCACCCCCACCGGGGTGATGGCGTCGTGCGAGACGGTGAGCGCGGTCAGCCTGGGCAGCGCGGTGGGCACGTGGTGCGAGAAGATCATCAGCCCGGTGTCGTCGAGCATGTGGCCGGTGAAGTCGAGGCGGGTGAGGCCGCGCAGCCGGTCGGTGTCGAGCAGCCGCGCCACGTCTTCGTTGTTGAGCGCGCGGCGGCGGTCACGGCGGTTCAGGTGGTGCAGCTCGAGCGCGGTGAGCCGCTTGATCCACGGCGCGAGCACCAGGCGGGGCACGTCTTCGGGCGCCAGGTCGATGAGCCGCAGCTCGCGCACCGGCTCGGTCTCGAGCAGCGCCTCGACGCCGTGGAACAGCGCGGTGGCGTGCAGGGTGGCGCGCTCGACGAAGCCCCGGCGGTACTCGAGGTGAATGACGTGGTCCTGGAACTTCTCGCGCCACGAGCGCTCGAGACTCGAGCGCAAGATGACCTCGCGCTCGCCGAGGGCGATGCGGCGGTCGTCGTCTTCGGGCAGCTGCTCGAGCATCAGCTGCACCGAGATCAGCTCGCCGCGCGGGTCTCCGCGCTCTTGCAGGAGATCGGCGTAGACCCTGCGGCGCTCGAGCGCATCGGGCTCGGCCAGCACGGCCTCGAGCAGCGCGGCGTCGGCGCGGGTGGGCGCGTGAGAGCGCGCCGGGTCGAGGGGAAGCTCGACGTGCTTCTCGCGCACCCGGCGCGCCCAGCTCTGCGCGCGCTGCCTGCTCTGCGCGCTGCCGTCGGGGAGCCAGCGGTCGAGCAGGTTCCACAGCTGGCCGGGCTCGGGTGAGGCCCCGCGCGCGGCGCCGATGCCCACGGTCACGCCCTTCTCGGTCTTCACCGCCAGGCACAGGGTGCTCTGCGCACGCGCGTCGTCGACGCTGCCTCCGGTGCGCAGCGCGTAGCCGACGCGCAAGGCCTCTTCGACCGTCTCCAGCACCTGCAGCCGGGTGAGCACCCGGGTGGTGCGGCGGCCGTTCGCAGCCGAGAGAAGCCGATCGATCTCTTCTTCGTGGCTGGCGCCGATCGACAACATCGCTGCAAGTCTAACGCGCCCCGCGTAAACGCACGGCCATGCGTTCGCTCGAGGGGAAGATCGCCGTGGTCGCCGGAGCCACCCGCGGGGCAGGCCGCGGCATCGCCGTGGCGCTGGGAGAGGCCGGCGCGACCGTCTACTGCACCGGGCGCAGCAGCCGCGGCAGCGGCCCCAGCCCCGAGTACCCCGGCCGGCCCGAGACCATCGAGGAGACCGCCGAGCAGGTGACCGCCGCCGGCGGCCGCGGCATCGCCCGCGTGGTCGACCACCTCGACCCGAGCGCGGTGCGCGGCCTCGCCGACGCCCTGCGCGCCGAGCACGGCCACGTCGACCTGCTGGTGAACGACATCTGGGGCGCCGAGGTGCTCAAGGGCGGGCCGCCGATGTGGAACAAGCCCCTCTGGGAGGTCGACCTCGAGAGGGGGCTGCGCACGCTGCGCCTCGCCGTCGACACCCACCTCATCACCGCCCACGCCCTGCTCCCGCTGGTGGTGGCCCGACCCGGCGGGCTGCTGGTCGAGGTGACCGACGGCACCGCCGCCTACAACGCCACGCACTACCGCATCTCGGCGTTCTACGACCTGTCGAAGGTCGCGGTGAACCGCCTCGCCTGGTCGCTCGGGCACGAGCTGAAAGCGCACGGCGCCACCGCCGTCTGCGTCACCCCGGGGTGGATGCGGTCGGAGCTGATGCTCGAGGCCTTCGGAGTCGCCGAGGCCAACTGGCGCAAGGCGCTCGAGGGGCGTGCCCCACCCGACTTCGCCCTCTCCGAGACTCCCCGCTTCGTCGGCCGCGGCGTGGCGGCGCTCGCCGCCGACCCCAAGCGGGCCCGGTGGAACCAGCAGTCGGTGAGCTCGGCGCAGCTCGCCAGGGAATATGGGGTCAGGGACCTCGACGGCTCGCAGCCCGACGTGTGGGCGGCGATGGAGGCAAAACCCAACGCGACCGCGCAGGGTGAGCCGGTCGAACCCTGACGTCGCTCGCCGAAGGCTCCAGCTTCACAGTCTCCATCGTAGAGAGCCCACGCTGATGACGCGGAAGCACGGAGTATGCGGCGCTGCGTCTTTCGTTGGGAGGACGGCAGGGTTCGTCAGCCCTCAGACCAGCAGCGTGCCCAGCTCGGCGGCGTCGGCCTCGCTCAGCCCCGCGCTGTTGAGCTTCACCTTGGTGAGCAGCTCTTCGTCGCCGGTGTTCTGACGGGCGCAGCGCGGGTGCAGGTACCCCGGCCCGCTGCGGCTGAACGTGCCGGTGTCGACCTCGCGCTCGACCGCGATGCGCCACTCGCCCTTGGCGATCGGCTCGTCGCACTGCATGCACTTGCTGCGGCCGGTCGAAGCGCGCTCGGCGTACGGGAAGCTCAGCTTCGGCCCGGCGCCGGCACCGCCCTTCGGCGGCGCGGCGATCGCCGCCTCGAGCTCGGCGCGGTTGGGCACCTCACCCGCGTAGGCGTCGAGCACCGGCTTGAGCAGCGCGCCCTTCTTCTGCGCTGCGCACAGCAGGTGGTGCCACATGTAGCTGGCGCCCGCTTCGGCATCGAACTGGTTCGGGGTCTCTTCGCCGAAGCGCAGCACGCCCTTGTCGATCTTCTGCCGGCAGGTGCGGCAGGTCGCCCGGTTCGACTTCGACTCTTCGATCACGTTGGCCATGGCGTGCGTGGCTTACCGTTTTTCTGTACGAAAGGCGCATGGCGCAACAGCTCGAGATGCTCGGCACGCGACCGCCCGCGGCGCGGCCCTGGCCCGACGTCTGCGCGGGCGTGGTGCTGGGCGCGGCGATCGGCGACGCGATGGGCCACCCCACCGAGTTCCTCGAGTCGGTGGCGGCGATTCGCGCGAAGTACGGCGGCCAGGGCGTGACGAAGTTCGAGCTGTACTGGGAGCGCGACGGCAAGCACTTCGCGCCGTACACCGACGACACCCAGATGGCCGAGGCGGTGCTGCGCGCGCTGCTCGAGGCGCGCGGCGAGAGCCTCGACACCACCATGCGGCTGATGGCGAAGAAGTTCGTCGCCTGGGCCAATGAGCCGCAGGGCGGTCACCGCGCTCCGGGCAACGCGTGCCTCGCGGGGTGCCGGGCGCTCGAGGCGGGCGCGCCGTGGGACCAGGCCGGCGGAGCGACCGCCGGTGGCTGCGGCTCGGTGATGCGCGCCTACCCGTTCGGCCTGGTCTTCGCGAGGGACGTGAAGAAGGCAGAGGAGTGGGCGGTGGCGCACTCCCGGCTCACCCATCGAGATCCGATCGCGCTGGCCGCCTCGGCGGCGATGGCGGTCGGGGTGGCGCTGCTGGCGCGCGGCGAGCCGGTGGCGCAGGCGAGCTCCGAGATGGTGGCGGCGGCGTGCCGGTACTCGGCCAGCACCGCCGCGATGATGGCCACCGCCATCGACGAGGCGCGCCGGGGCGTCGAGCCCGAGGTCACCCTCGAGCGGCTGCGGGCGTGGGCCGCGCACGAGGCGATCGCCGCGGGGGTCTACCTGCTCGAGCGGCACCCCGACGACGCGCGGGCGGCGATTCTCGAGGGCGCCAACACCTCGGGAGACAGCGACAGCATCGCCACGCTGGCGGGGGCGCTGGTCGGGGCCCGGGTCGGTGCGCGCGGGCTGCCGGCCGACTGGGTGCGCGACGTCGAGCGCAGCGAAGAGCTGTTCGCGCTGGCGATGGAGATCTGAGCGAGAGCGCCCATCTCGCGCTGTTCGCGACAGCTCGGCGAGGAGGGTCGGCATTCAGCGCCGCACCGCGACGTTCACTGCCAGGGAGCCTGTCGCTCGACCTGGCTGCTCGGCGACGCCGACCGTCGGCACGACGCCTACGAGCCTCCGCCCGCGAATCTCCCGCAGCGCACCGCCCAGCCCGATCATGACCGGCGCAAAGGTCGGAGGCCTCGACCGGCGGGGAACCGCGAGGCGCCGAATCACCACACGATCGGCTTCCGACCCTCAGGGCCGGTGGGCGCAGAGTCGGCCCCTCCGTGCTCGGGAAGCTCCTCGCCCCGTGGTGCGGTGCCTTCTGCAAACGAGGGCAGGTGCGGTTGCTCCCCCGGCCAAGCCGGAGCCTGCCCGGCCACTTTTTCCGCGCTGAGTTTTTGACGTCGCAAATACTACAATGTTCAGTTGTAGCGACGTTCAATTACTCACCCCGCATGTACCCCCAGGCCCCCCCAAGCCGGGTCCACGTGAGGTGTTGCCGCTCGACCCGCGTCTGCCCGTCAGCGCACCGTGCGAAAAAGAGGGGCTGCTCGAGCCCGGAGGGACCAGGGCCGAGGCACGCCCGCCCTCGGCGGGGGGGCCAGGCACTCTTTCACCGAGCTCGGCTCACCCGTGGTTCCCCGCACGGGAGAGCCGCCCCCCCTTCGCTTCGCGCTTCGCTCAGGGTGAACCGCCTGCGGTGGTCGCGCCAGGTCGCCGCGCGAGACGGCGTAGATGACGCCGAGCAGGCTGGCGGTGTTCGTCTGCTCAGCGGCACGCCGGAGCGACCGGGCACAGGCACGACGGCGCCGAGCAGCAGGCATTCTGGTTGCAGCTGCCGCTCGAGCAGCCGCCGTCGGCGGTGCAGGCCACGCGCGACACGCACGCGCCCGAGACCCAGATCTGATCGTCGGCGCATCGGCACACCGGGTTGAGGCAGCCGTCGACGCCGACCATGCCGATGATCCGGCCCCCGGCACAGCCCGGAGGGGAGATCTGCACGCACGACTGGCACTCGGTGCCGCTGCAGCTCTCGGCGAGCAGGCACTGGCCTTCGCCGGTGCACGCCGCGTTCGGCGTACCGCCCATCACCACCACCTCGCGCAGCGGAAGGTAGTCAGAGCTCGAGGCGATCTTCAGCGTGGCGCGGAACGTGCCCGCATCGGTCGGCCGGTACAGCACCGGCACCACCAGGTTCTGCAGGGGAGCGAGCGTGACGTCGATCGACGACATCAGCGAGAACTCGCTCGACGACAGCGTGGCCGAGGTCACGTGCACCGGCAGGGTGCCGGTGCTCGCCAGCGTCACCGTCTCGGTCGAGCTGCTGCCCAGCGGCACCCGGGGGAACAGCACCGTGCAGCCGTACTCGAGCGTGAGCTGCGGGCACTGAATGACGTCGAGCACCCGAATGCAGAGCCCCGCATCACAGCCCTCGGTGCCGGCATCGGTGCCGGCGTCGACGCCGCCATCGCTGCCACCGTCGCGACCTGCATCGGCGCGCGCTCCGCCGTCGCCGGCGTCGGGGAGATCGATCTCGCTGCCGCCGTCGCCCGGCCCCCCGTCGAGCGGAAGGTCGCGCCCGGGGCACGCGAAGAGCACTGCACTGCACAGCAAGGTGACCCAGCTCGGCCTGAACATCGTCGCGCCGCAGTGCAAACAGGTCGCCACCGCACTGCAACCTCCAAGCGGACGAAACCACGCCCTTCGGCCCGGGCCCAAGCGCGGGGCGGGCTCAGATTCCCGAGGCGATGGTTCGTTTTGACGAACGATTTTCCGCCCGGTACGAGCTGCGGCCATGAAGCGAGACGTCTTCGCGGTTCTGGTCGCCTACCCGCAGATCTGGCACGCGTGCCACACGCAGCATCAACGCGGCGCGCGCAGCGGGCACCCGCTCACCGAGCGCGAGGCCAGCCTCTTGGCGCACGTCTCGGCCTTCGCGCCGGCCAGCCCCAAGGCGCTGGCGGAGCACCTGGGCCTCGCCCCCGCGACGCTCTCGGCGCTCATCGACACCCTGTTGGGCCGCGGCTTCCTGCAGCGCGAGCAGCACCGGGCCGACCGGCGCCGCCACGAGCTGCGCCTCACACCGCAGGGTGAAGCCGCGGTGCTGCGCGCCTCGGTGCTCGACGCCAGCCGGGTGCAGCGCGTGCTCGCGAAGCTCTCGCCGCCCGCGCGCAAGCGAGCCGTCGACGGCATCGCGCTGCTGGCGTCGGCCTGCCGAGGCACCGCTCTCCCGGCGCCGTCTCGGTCTCGGCGCCGCCCCACGCGCACTGACGCGCAGCTGCTCGAGGGCCGACGCGCAGCTGCCGCAGGTCACCGCCGGGGCTCCCGGTCATGACGTGGCTGCTGCTCATCCCCTCAGGGCTGGTGCTCGCGGGCGTGGTGATGGCCGTCGTCGGCGCTCGACTGCCCGTGGCCCACGTGGCGCGGCGCAGCGCGCGCTTCACCCAGGCGCCGGCCGAGCTGTTCGCTGAAGTGGAGAAGCTGGTGCGCGAGCAGCGCGACGTGAAGGTCGACGTGACCGAGCGGGCCCCGCCGCAGCGCCTGGTCACCACCCTTCGACCCGGCGGCCCGTTCGGCGGCACGTGGACCTACGAGCTCTCGCCCGACGGCGGGGGAACCCGCCTCGAGATCACCGAGCGCGGGGAGGTCTACCACCCGGTGTTCCGCTTTCTCTCCCGCTACGTGTTCGGCCACACCGCCACGCTCGATGGCTTCTTGAAACGGCTGGGCGGCAGACCCGAGCCGGGCTGACGCTGCTAACCTCGCCCAGCGTGCGCCTCTACCCGCTCCTGCTCGTGCTCGCGTGCAGCGAGGGCATGCCGTCGCCCACCGGCGGCGGCAGCGAGGCCGGCGGCTCGGGCACTGCGGGCGGCGCAGGTACCGCCGGCGGCGCCGCGACCGCGGGCGGCAGCGCCGGCTCGGGCGGGCACGGCGGTGGCTCGACCGCCGGCGGTGGCGCTACCGGCGGCGGCCGCGCGGGTGGCGCCGGTACGGCAGGAGGCAGCCCTACCGCGGGCGGCTCGGGCGGCGCTGGCGGCGGCTACCCGGGCAGCATCTACTACTGCCTGCCGTGCAGCACCTCGACCGACTGCGGCGGCGGCGGCAACCTCTGCCTCACCTTCTCGACCGGCAACTTCTGCGGTACCGACTGCGCGCACGGCCAGGTGTGCGGCGCGAGCCAGCGCTGCTTCGCGCTCGGGGCGTCGGGGCAGAACTGCGTGCCGATGATGGGCGCGTCGTGCGAACCCTTCGACGCCGGGGTCAGTGGCCTGCGCGACGGCGGGGCTCCTCCTTGCGGCATCGACACCTGGGCCAACTATGGCCAGGCGTTCTTCGCCAACACCTGCGCCACCTGCCACCGCCACCTCGGCCAGTTCGGAACCCAGGCCTACGTGCAGAACAAGCTCAACTCCATCACCCAGCTGGTGGGCGCGGGGCTGATGCCCGAAGGCGGCGGCATCACTCCGGCCCAGCGCCTGCGCCTGCTCGACTACCTCGACTGCGGCGCGCCCTGAGGTCAGGGCGTGAAGAAGCCGGCGTTGACGCCGGGGGCGATCTTCCCCTGGCTGGCGCGAATCGCCGACCGGCTCACCATCAAGAACGCCGCGCGCAGCGCCGCGGGAGTGGCGTCGGGCTGCACCAGCACGCAGCCGTCGGGCACGCCCATCGCCCTGGCCACCTGCTCGAAGCTCGCGCCCGGGCCCACGCCCACGAACGCGAGCACGAACTGCTCGCTGGCCAGCAGGTCTCTCGACAGCCGGGCGCACTCGCCCGCCGAGCGCGAAGAGCCCACGTCTTCGCCGTCGGTCACCACCACCACCACGCTGCGGCACGGGGTGCCGCCGTCGCGCAGCCGCTGCGCGTAGGCCACGTTCGCGGTGAGCGCGTCGCACCAGGTGTCGTAGAGCCGGGTGCTGCCCCCGCCGCGGTAGTTCTTCGCGTCGAGCCGCACCGCATCGTCGACCGGCACGTAGCCGTGCAGCACCTTCTGCTCGTGCGCGAACGTCCACAGCGCCATCAGCACCGAGTCGCGCTCTCTCGAGCCGTCGAACGCGTCGACCAGCGCGTTCTGCCCGTCGCGCACCGCCTGCTCGAGGTGGCGATCGGCGATCGAGCTCGACGCGTCGACGAGCAGGGTGATCAGCGTCACGTCAGAAGCGGTGATGTCTTCGAGCGCGCGCCCGGCCGCGCCCGCCACCACCATGGAGCCCAGGTTGCCGGTGAGCGTGCCCGGCGAGACGACGCCGCTGGCCACCGCGTGCTGCAAGAGCGTCTTCAGCTCGCCGCTCACGGCCGCACCTCGTCGCTGGTCTTCACCACGTTCATGCCCGCCTTCTTCCACCTCGCCATCGCCTCGTCGGCGAGCTTGGGGAAGTTCAGCGCGTCGGGGAGCGGGTCGATCGGCGGCGGAGTCACCGGGCTCATCGCGTCTTCGAGAATGAAGATCTTCCCCGCCAGCTTGGGGTCGAGGTGCGCCTGAATGTCGTTGAGCGTCGAGAGCACGCAGTGGCTCTTCGCCTGCCCGAACACGTAGACCCGGTCGTACTCGAGCAGCATCTTGAAGAACGGCGCGTTGAACGCGCCGACCACCTGCCCGTTCACCTCGGTCACCTCGGGAGACAGCACCGAGTAGTTCTCGGTCATCGCGTGGGTGCCCTTGGTCTCGAAGTGGGTCTGGTGCTTGCGCGCGTGGGCGTGAAAGAGCGCGGCCTCCATCACCGCGGGCACCAGGGCATGCGACAGCCCGCCCAGCAGCGTGTGGTACGGCCAGATGGTGAGCACGTACTTGCCCGCCGCCTCGAGCCGCTTGCAGTACTCGAGGCTCTCGCGCGGGTGGCTGAGCGCCGTCCACTTCCCCGCCCTCACCTCTTCGTGAAAGATGGGCGTGAACGGCGCGGGGTGCTGGCCCTTCGCGTCGACCCACCACGCGGGGTGGAAGATCTGAAACACCCGGTGGGTGTCCATCGAGAAGAACAGGCCCGAGAGGCGATCGAGGTTGCGGTACAGCCACTCGATGGTGCGCCGGGTGTCTTCCACCGCTCCGGGCACGAACAGCGACGCGCCCGGCGTGCAGAAGCCGACCTGCACGTCGATGCCGAACGCGGCGATGCGCACCGGGTCTTGCCCGGCCGGCTTGATGCCGTGCTTCTTCGCCCAGGCCTCGGCGGCGTCGGCGATCAACCCTCCGCGCTCGAGGTACAGCTTCGGCACCTGCTGGGGGTCGTAGTGGTCTGGCAGCGGCAGCGACATGACGTCTTCCTTTCTTCCTACTGGCGAGACAGCGACAGCTGAACGATCTCTCGATGGCCGACGACGATCAGCGAGCCGTCGGGCTGCGGCAGCAGGGTGTCCGACGCGCACACGAACGGCTCGGTGTCGGTGAACAGCGTGCCCTCGACCAGCACGCCCGCATCGAGCTTGAGCGACATCAGGCCCGCGTCGGTCGCGCACACCACCCGCCCCGCGAGCAGCGCGTGCCCGCGGCCCTTCGCTTCGCCGCTGCCCAGCAGCTGACCCGCGGCGTTGAACAGCCACGCGGTGTGCTGCTCGCGCCCGTCGCGCTCGGTGACCGCGCTCAGCAGCGCGTGGGAAGAGTCGAACACGCAGTCGGCGTCGACGAGCCGCCCCGAGAGTGACACCACCGGCCCGCGACCGCCCGGAACGTGACGCACCGGCACGAGCCCGGCGCGCCCGCGCTCGAGCAGGAACACCTGCGTCACGTCTCCGGCGCGGTAGAGCCCCAGGCCCAGCCGCTCGCCGGACCACAACCACGTCTGCCCTTCGAGAACCTGCCCCAGCCGCGCGCCGGTCGAGCTCTCGATGATCCACTCCTGCTCGAGCCTCAGCGCGTGCGTCAGCACCGGAGCCGTGCCGCGCAGCCCGGTGCTGGCGCGCTCGACCACCTTGCCCCCCAGCACCCGTGTGACGGCGCCGCGGCGGTCGGCCACCCAGGTCGACCCGTTCGAGATGGCGAAGCGCGTGCCCGCCGGCGCAGGGGCGTCGAGCACCAGCGCGCCGTCTTCGCGCCGCACCACGCCGTGCTCTTCGTAGACGTAGCGCAGGCCCCCCTGCATCGCCGCTTCGAGCACCCGGCCCGAGGTGGTGAACATGCTGCGCGCGCTGCAGCGGCCGTTGCTGCGCAGCGCCTGGCGGGCCGCCGCGGGCCCGCGGGTCTGGCAGTCGGGGCAGGCGGCGCGGGCGTGCTCGAGGCCGCACGAGCACTTCGTCCACTGCAGCTCGAGCTTCGGGGCCACGCGCGCGCCGCCGTCGAACACCGCTTCGAAGTGGTGCAGCACCGCATCGGGAAGCACGCGGAAGTGCACCGCGCTGCGCGGGTACGCGACGTCGGGCTTCAGCACGCTGTGCCGGGCCTCGGCGCGGCGCAGCAGCGTGCCGAGCTTCCCGTGCACTCCGCCGTAGGGGTGCACGTAGAGCAGGGACGAGAAGAGCAGCACGTTCCACGCGTACCAGTCGGTCTCGGCGGTGAACGCCGGGCCGGCGGTGAGCACTGCGCCGTAGAGCTCGGGCGCCAGGGTGCGCTCGTGGCCGACCACGCAGGGCAGCCCGGCGAACTGCATCGAGTCGCAGTCGATGAGCTTCACGCCGGCGTCGAACAGCACGTTGCCGTCGTTCAGGTCTCCCACCACCACGCCCGCCGCGTGCAGCTGCTCGAGCACGCCGCGCAGCTGCTCGAACAGCGCACCCACCCGCGCGTTGGGCACCGCTCCCTCGCGCCAGCGGCGGTTCGACAGCCGCGCCAGCTCTTCGTGGCCGAGCACCGCCGGCATGGCGCAGCCGATCACCGCGCCGCGCGCGTCGTGCACCGTCGCGGTGGGGGCGACCACCGCTGGGGGCAGCGCGCGGGGAAACGCGGCCAGCTTCTGCGCCTTCAGCGCCGAGGGCGCGTGAAAGAGCTTCAGCGCCAGGTCTCCGAAGCGGTAGACGCGGGCTTCTCCGCCTTCGCCGAGCAGGTCGGCGTCGGTCACGCGCACCCGGCGGCCGTTTAGAAACGCGTCCATCAGGTCAGCTCCAGCAGCGCGAGGGTGCAGTCGTCGCCCAGCCCCGCGGTGAGGTTGAGCCGGCGCTGCAGGGCCTGCGGGTTGGTCCACCCGAACGACTCGTCGAGCGACAGGGCGCGCGCGCCGTCGGTGCCGATCGCCACCCGCTTCGCCGGCCCGCGGTGGTGCACGGGGGGGGGGGGGGGGGGGGGGGGGGGGGGGGGGGGGGGGGGGGGGGGGGGGGGGGGGGGGGCCGGGGCGGGGGGGGGGGGGGGGGGGGGGGGGCTGGGGCAGGGCCGGGCTCCCGACCGACGGCAGCAGCCGGTAGGCGACGTAGTCGGGCGTGTTCTCGGGGCCCGGGTCGATCACCCTCTTCACGCCGTCGACGTGCACCACGCCATCGCCGATGCCGAACACCGTCACGAGGGCGCCGTCGCTCACCGCGCACAGGAACGTCGAGAGCAGCTGCTCCTGCACGAAGTCTTCTTCGCGCGAGATGCCGCCCAGCCAGCCCACCAGCGCCTCGACCACCGCCTCGGGGCCGTCGACGCACGAGCGCTGCGAGACGAAGCGGGCGATCAACCGCGCGCCCACCTCGCTGAACGCGCTCTCGCCGCAGCCGTCGGCGACGCACAGCGCGACGCGGCCGTTCGACTCGCAGCCGGCGACCGCGTCCTGGTTGTTGCGACCCAGCCGCGCGTGCTCGCGGCCGAGCACCGTCGCCACGGTGTAGCGCGCCCGTTCTTCGCCGACGCCCCCCGCGGCCGCCCCCGGCCGAGCCGGCCAAACCCCGCCGCCCCCGCGCCGCAGGCGCGCCGCCCCGGCCCGGCCCGCCCGCCCGCCCCCCCCCGGGAGGGGCCTGCGCCTGGCCCGGCGAGCGCCGGCGGGGCGCGGGCCCCCCCCCCCGGCCGCCCCCCCCCGTCGACGCCGCCTTCCGGCACTGCGCGATCAGCGCGGCGGTGGCCAAAGACGGCTCGAGGCGTGCGTCGGCCTCGGCGACCTCACGCGCCTCGGCCACGGTGGTGCCGCGCTCGGCCCCGCTCGCCGGCGTGTACCCGGCGGGCGCCGGCTCACCCTCTTGCCCCACGATGCCGATCGGGCCCGAGGTGCCCGGCTGCCGGCGGAACAGCACCGGCCGCCCGGGGAGGCTCTGCTTGCCCGCGCCCGTCTCGTTGCCGAACTTCATCGTCGCCCGGTGGCCGGTCTGCGAGAGCTTGTAGACCGCCTGCACGCGGTCGCGCGTCAGCGTCGAGCCGCTCGGCCCCGCCACCAGGTACCCGCCGTAGCCGTAGACCTGCTCGTGCGGCTCCCAGCCCACCTCGCGTCGCAGCACCTCGAAGCGCCGGGTCTGCTCGGCGTCGAAGCCGTCTTCGAGAATCTGCACCGGCCTCAGGCCGCGCTCTCTGGCCAGCTTCGCGGCGAAGCGGTACTGCGCCTCTTTGTCGCCCGAGTCGTAGCGAATCGAGTCGTGCTCGTCGGGCCGCTCGGCGATCAGCGCGTACGCTGCGGGCAGGCCCGAGGTGATGGTGTCGAAGGTGTCGAGCAGGTAGCTCGAGCGGTTCGGCCGCCGCTCGGCCATGGCGCGAAAGGCCGCGTCGTCAGAGCCGTAGCGCTGCACGTGCTCGTGCCCCATGGTGCCCACCGGCTTGAGGCCGAGCTGCTGCGCGCCCCACACGTGCGAGGTGCGCGTCACCCCCGCGCGCTTGCAGCCCTCGAGCGCGAGGAGGTGCTGCTCGACGCACGAGGCGGCGCGCAGCCCGACCTCGAACAGCCGCGAAGGGTCGCCGACGATGCCCACCAGCTCGCTGGCGCGCTGGTGCACCCGGTCGCGGTACGCGTCGGGCTCGACCGAGATCTTCGGAGCGCGCACCCCGACCGCGTCGAGCGCCTCGAGGGTCAGCTCGCGCTGCTTCTCACAGGTCACGACCGAGACCGCGCCCTCGAGCGCTGCGGGCGCGAAAGCCGCGGTGGTGGCGACCTGCACCCGGTAGTTCCAGCTCAGCACCAGCGGCTCGAGCCACGACACCAGCGCCGAGGGCCCGCTCACGCTGAGAATCGGCTCGCGCGGCCAGAACACCGAGCCTCGGGCCAGCGCGCTCACCCTCACCTGGGCGCGCCGCGCCATGGCCGCCTCGAACCCCGGCCCGGTCTGGTAGCCGTTCGCCGCCAGCCACTCGAGCTCGGCCGCCTCGACCGCCGGCAGCAGCGCCATCACCTCGGCGCGCGCATCGAACGGCAGCACTTGCGCCCCACCCTTGCGGTGCGACCAGTAGAACGTCTCGGGGCGCAGCGGCCACCCCGCCTCCGCCATCGAGAGCTTGTAGCCGTCGGTCATCAGCATCGACGTCGCCATCGGTTCACCGCCTCAGTAGAGTTATATGTACAACAGAAAGAGTCGTCAAGACGCTATCGCCCGTGGGTGATTTTCGGCCGAATTTGCGCCGACTTCCGACACTTCGCGCCAGCCGGTAGACCTCGTACGCCGGGCATCAGCCTGGGTATATGTCGTATTATCAAAACTGTTCTTCTCGGTTCTTGAGAGAAGCTTGCATCATGCCGCAGGGCTTGGGGTTTTCGGTACCCGTAAAGGTACTTGGCCACGACCGGAGCATCGATGTGCCGGTCGATGCGACAACCGTCCATCGTGGAAAAGGGAAAGCTCGAAGCGCTGTACGCGAAGATCGGCCCGGTCATCTATGCGCGCTGCCGGCGGCTGCTGAAAGACCGCGCCGCGGCTGAAGACGCGACGCAGGAGATCTTCATCAAGATCCTGCGGGCCGCCGACTCGATTCCCTCGGACGACGCGGTGATGCCCTGGGTGCACCGGGTCACCACCAACTACTGCCTGAACTCGATTCGCGACGCGCGCCGCCACGCCGAGCCGATGCCCAACGAGTCGCTGCCCGAGCTGCGCGACGACGACTTCGAAGACAGCGTGGTGACCAAAGACTTCGCCGAGCAGCTGCTCGCTCAGCAGCCCGAAGAGATCAAGGCGCCGGTGATGCTCTACCACGTCAAGGGCATGGAGCAGTCGCGGGTGGCCAGCTGGCTGGGCGTCTCGCGGCGCACCGTGCTGTACCGCCTGGCCGAGTTCGCCGAGAGCGCGCGCCGCTTCGAGAAGCTGGCCGACGCCGGCCGCGCCTGAAGACCTGACGGGCGCTGGGCGACCCGCTTCGCCGGAAGAGGCGGTAAGAAGCAGCCACCTCTTCGATGCGGCTCTGGCCCCTCTCCCTGCTGCTGCTGGTTGCCTGCCAAGAGGCGCGAGCGCCCTCGCGCGCCCAGAGCGGCGTCGAGCTGGGCGACGTGCACCTCACCACCTGGAGGGGCAGCGCGCTCACCGCGCGAGGCACCGCGCAGGCCGTCACCTTGACCTCCGAGGGCTTCGCCGCCCAGGCGGTCACCGTCACCACCCCCAGCGGCGCCACGGTGCGCGCCCCGAGCGTGAGCGGCGACCTGGCCCTCAGCCACGTCACCGCCGAGCGGCTGAGCGCCGCCACCGCGTCGGGCTGCCAGGGTTGGGCCGATGAGCCGGTGCACTACGACGTGACCACCGTCGAGAGCGTGGGGCCGGTGCGCGCGCGGCTGCGGCTTCTCGCTCGACGGGCAGCGGCTCATCTACTCGGTGCTCGAGCGCCGGGCCGACATCGAGGGGCCGGTGCGCACCCGCATCGAGGCGCAGCCGTGACGCTGCTGCTGCTGCTCGGGGCGCTGCTCTCGCGGCCGGTGGAGATCAGCGCCGACAAGCTCGAGGTGCTCGACCGCGAGCACAAGGCGGTCTACCGCGGCCACGCGCGCGCGCTGCGCGACACCACCACCCTCACCTGCCACACGCTCACCGTCTTCTATACCGAGGCGCGCGAGGTCTCGCGCATCGAGGCCGACGGCGAGGTCGAGGCGATCGATTCAGACCGGCACGCGTGGGGCGACCACGCCGTCTTCGACAACGCCACCGGCGTGCTGCGCGTCACCGGCAACCCGCGCGCGCAGTCGGGCGAGCGCAAGGTTCAGGGCGAGGTGATCACCTTCACCACTGGCGTCGACCGGGTCGAGGTGACGAAGCCGCGCACCGCCGACGCGCAGATCACCATCGACGCCGACCGCCTGGTGCTCGAGGGCGATCGCAAGGTCGCCACCTGGGAGGGCCACGTGAAGGCCAAGAAGGCCAGCACGCTCTTGTGGGCGCCCACCCTGCTCGCCCGCTACGGCGAGCACGGAGAGATCACCCGCGTCGAGGCGCGCGGCGGCGTCGAGGTGCGCGACCGCGATCGCTGGGCCAGGGGGGCGCGCGCCGACTACGACGCGGTGGTGGGCCGGCTCACCGTCACCGGCAAGCCCGAAGCGCGCCAGGGCAACAGCCACGTCACCGGGCGCAGCGTGACCTTCGTCTCGGGCTCCGACGTGCTCGAGGTCGAAGACGCCAAGAGCGTCATCGACGTGAAAGACCGCGCGCCGAAGGAGAAGAAGAAGTGACCGGCGCGCTCAAGGCCATAGGCCTGGCCAAGGCGTACCGCGGCCGCAAGGTGGTCGACGGCGTCGAGCTCGAGGTGCGCCCCGGAGAAATCGTCGGCCTGCTCGGCCCCAACGGTGCGGGCAAGACCACCACCTTCAACCTGGTGGTGGGCCTGGTGGCCGCCGACGGCGGCGAGGTCAGCCTCGACGGGCAAAGCCTGACCGCGCTTCCCATGCACCAGCGGGCGCGGCGCGGGCTGGGCTACCTGCCGCAAGACAGCTCGATCTTCAAGAAGCTCACCGTGCGGCAGAACATGCTGGCCGTGCTCGAGCTCGACCGGGGCCTGAGCGCCGCCCAGCGGGAGCAGCGCGCCGACGCCACCCTCGCCGAGTTCGGCCTCACCGCGGTGGCCGGTTCGCTGGGCGAGTCGCTCTCGGGTGGTGAACGGCGCCGGGCCGAGATCGCCCGCTCGCTGCTCCCCGGCCCCCGCTTCATGCTCTTCGACGAGCCGTTCGCCGGGGTCGACCCCATCAACGTCACCGAGCTGCAGGGCGAAATCGGCCGCCTCAAGGCGCGGGGCCTGGGCGTGCTGCTGACCGACCACAACGTCCGCGACACGCTCTCCATCTGCGACCGGGCATACATTTTGGCAGCCGGCAGAATTCTCGAGCAGGGCACGCCCGCCGAGCTCGCTGCATCAGATCGCGCGCGGCAGGTCTACCTCGGCGAACGCTTCAAGCTGCCTTGACAGAGCGGCACGCGAAGTGCTCACGAAGAGGAACAGTAACCGTTTCGCCCCATTGAGCTGAGGGTGGTCAGACCGCATCGACGCTGCTACCTTTGGCACGGCTTTTGTCAGCGGAGGTTGGCACGCGATGGGAATGGAGCTCAAACAGAGCCTGAAGATGTCGCAGCAACTGGTGATGACGCCCCAGCTGCAGCAGGCCATCAAGCTGTTGCAACTTTCGCGCATGGAGCTGCTCGAGCAGGTGCGCGAGGAAATGGAGCAAAACCCGCTCCTGGAGCAGCCCGACGACACGGTCGAAGGCGACATGGCCGAGAAGTCGCCCGGCGAGGCCTCGCTCGAGGCGGCCAACGCCGAGGCCCCGGTCGGGCAGGAAGACAAGGTTCCCGAGAACGCCGTCGAGGTGAAGGTCGAGGAGGGCACTGCCCCCGGCGAGATCGACTGGGACGCGTACCTGAACAGCTACCAGTTCAACGAGCCGACCACTCCGTCGAACAAGGGCAACGTCGACACCGACGACCTGCCCAGCTTCGAAGCGAACCTGGTGCGCAAAGAAGATCTCTTCGAGCACATCACCAGCCAGCTCGGCTTCTTGAAGATGAACGACGCCGAGCGCCGCATCTCGATGCTGATTCTCGGCAACCTCGACGACGACGGGTACCTCAAGCTGCCCGACGTCGAAGGCGACCCGCTGATTCGGCTGGCGGTCGAGGCCGACGTGAGCGTCACCACCGCCGAGAAGACGCTCAAGCGCATTCAGCAGCTCGACCCCAAGGGCTGCGGCGCGAGAGACCTGCAAGAGTGCCTCTTGATTCAGGCCTCGTGCCTGAAAGAAGACTACGCGCCGCTGCTCGGCACGCTGCTCAAGAAGCACATGAAGTTTCTCGAGTCGAAGAACTACCCGGCGATCGCGCGCGACCTGAAGATCTCGCTCGAAGAGGTGGTGAAGGCGGCCAAGCTGCTCGTGAAGCTCGACCCCAAGCCGGGCCGCAACTTCACCGGCGACGACGCGCAGTACATCACCCCCGACGTCTACATCTACAAGATGGGAGAGGACTACACCGTGGTCCTCAACGACGACGGGCTGTCGAAGCTGCGCATCTCGAACGCCTACCGCGGCGCGCTGAAGAACGGCGCGATTCCCACCGGCAAGACCAAAGAGTTCGTGCAAGACAAGCTGCGCAGCGCGATGTGGCTGATTCGCTCGATTCACCAGCGGCAGCGCACCATCTTCAAGGTCACCGAGTCGATCGTGAAGTTCCAGCGCGACTTTCTCGACAAGGGCATCGCGCACCTCAAGCCGCTGATCTTGCGCGACGTGGCCGAAGACATCGGCATGCACGAGTCGACGGTGTCGCGCGTCACCTCGAACAAGTACGTGCACACCCCGCAGGGCATCTTCGAGCTGAAGTACTTCTTCAACTCGTCCATCGCGCGCACCGGCGGTGACGACATCGCCAGCGAAGCGGTGAAGAACCACATCAAGCAGCTGGTCTCGGCCGAAGACGCCAAGAACCCCTACTCGGATCAGAAGATCGTCGAGCTGCTGAAGGCGCAGGGCATCGAGATCGCGCGCCGCACGGTGGCCAAGTATCGCGAGGTGCTCGGCGTGCTACCGTCGAGCAAGCGCAAGAAGTACTACTGAGACGTTCTTTAAAGGTGGGCTCCATGAGCCGTCCGGTCGTACTGATCGTCGAAGACAATCAGCTCAGCCGCACCATGCTGCGCGACGCGCTCAAAGACGTCGCCTGCACGGTGAGCGAGGCCCACGATGGCGACGAGGCGTTCGCCACGCTGCAGAAGAGCCCGCCCGCGGTGATGCTGCTCGACCTGGTGCTGCCCAAGAAGAGCGGCAGCGAGGTGCTCAAGTACGTGAAAGAGAAACGGCTGCCGACGCGGGTGCTGATCATCACCGCGATGGATACCCGGGGCATGGCCGACCAGGCGCTCGACGACGGCGCGCACGGGTTCATCGGCAAGCCGTTTCACCCGCTCGAGGTGCGCTCGGCCGTCGAGGGCGCGCTGGCCGCTGCAGCGGCCGGAGCCGGCCGGTGAGGGCATGAGCGCCGACTACTGGCTCGCCGACGCCGACGCGCGCGTGCTGGGGCCGATCAGCCTCGAGGTGCTGCGCGACCTCGCCGCCTCGGGCAAGCTCGCCGAGGTGCGGGCGGTGTCGCGCGACGGCCGCAGCTTCGCGCCGATCAGCCACTTCCCCGAGGTGCTGCAGGCGCTGGGGCCGCGGCTGCCCGACGCGGTGCTGGCCGAGCAGCAGGCGGCGATTCAGCGGCTGCGGCAGTGGCTGGGCGAGATCAAGAACCAGCCGGCGCACGAGGTGTTTCGCGTGCCCGAGACCTCGACCCCCGACACCTTTCGCGCGGCGTTCTTCGCGCTGGTGAAGCGCTTCTACCCCGACCGCCTCTCGCCCGAGGCCACCGTCGATCTGCGGCGCGCCTGCGAAGACGTCTTCCTCGCCCTGACCCAGAAGGTGCTCGAGGTCGAGCGCCGGCGCGTGACGCAGGGCCCGCCGCCGAGCGGCAAGAGCGAGGTCTCGTCGCTGGCCTGGCGCGGCGGCACCATCGACATTCGGCTGAAGGTGCGCGCCCACGACGTGCGCTTCTTCACCTGGCACCCCGAGGCCAACTTCCGCTTCGACGCGCTGTACATCGAGACCAACGAGATCGCGGTGCCGGGCACGCCGGTGAACCTGCACCTCGACTTCGAGGGCACCGCCGAGACGATGACCGCCTGGGGCCGCGTGCTGCGGGGTGAGCCGGGCACCGGCGGCAACCTGCCCCGCGGCCTGGGCGTGAAGCTGCTCGACCTGCCCGACAGCGACCGCTCGTTCATCCGCACGTGGATCGCGCGGGCCGGAGCACGGTCATAGTTTTGTGCAAGGAACTTCGGGAAGCACTCGCGCCTACGTTGCGTTCCCGTTACAGAAGATCTCAGATGCGTGGTGCAGCTTAAGTCTTCGTCCCCCCGTGGAGGCGTAACGCATGCAGATGAACATCACCTTCCGTCACCTCGACCCGATCGACTCCCTCAAGAACTACGCGCAAGACAAGGTCGAACGCGCGAACAAGTACCTCGATCGGGCGGGTGAAGCACACGTCGTCTTGTCGCTCGAACGTCATCTCCACCACGCAGACATCACCATCACCTCGGGCGCGTTCGTGCTCCGCGGCCGCGAGAAGAGCGAAGACATGTACGCGTCCATCGACCTCGCGATGGACAAGATCGAGCGGCAGCTGCGCCGGTACAAGGAGCGCCTCAAGCACCACCACGGCCGCGAGCGCGTGCACCACCGCCAGGACCTGGTGGCCCAGCTCAAGGTGCGGCACGACGTCGTCTCGGTGCCCGACCCCGAGAAGGTGTCTGACCCGATGGAGGCCGCTCACCGCGTCATCAAGACCAACGAGTTTCTGGTCAGCGCGATGAGCACCGAAGCCGCCATCATGCAGATGGACCTGATGAACAACGACTTCTACGTGTTCACCAACTCCAGCACCAACGAGATGAACGTGGTCTACCGCCGCAAAGACGGGCACTACGGGCTGATCGAAGCCAGCGCCGCCAAGAAGTAGGGCGCAGCGCCGACTTGGGCTGATCTCTTCGTTGCCCGCTCCGGTCCGTCCTCACGGCCACACCACGGCCGCTCCGGTCGGTCCTCGCGGGCGCCTCGACCTCAGCCCAACTCGGTGCTGCTGTACTTCTGGCGTCACGGGTGGGCGGTCTTGTCGCCGACCGGGTCCAGCCCAAACCCGAACGGGTAGCGCGGCAGCAGCGCCACCGGCAGCTTGCCGGGCGTGCCCACCTCTCCGAACAGCGCGGCGGCCGCGGCATCGGTCGCGCTCGTGCGTGACGAGTAGACCTCGAGCACGACCTTCGCCTCGGGCACCTGCGCGCCCAGGTACGGCAGCCCCATCACCACCACCACCACCGGCTTGCCGGTCAGATGGGCCATGGTGACCAGCTCGAGCTGGCGCGAGTTCACGATGCCGACGATCACCACGTCGGCCGTCTGCGCCAGCTTCTGGGTCAGCAGCTTCAGCTCGTCGCGCTTCTTCAGGTCGTTGACGAACGCCGGCACCACCAACGCAGTGGCTGACGGCACCCGCGACTGAATCGCGGTCACCAGCGATGGCTCGGCGGTCACCACCGCGACCCGCTTCTCGCGCTTCACCGGGAACACGCCCGGGGTGGTGCGCAGCAGGGTGAGCGCCCCTTTCGAGATCTCGTCGGCGAGGCTGCGGCGCTTGCCCAGCTCTTTGAGCCGCTCGGCGAGCGGAGGCACCGCGTCGAACAGCCCCCGCCGCACCTTGAGCCGCAAGATGCGCCGCACCGCCTGGTCGACCCGGGTCATCGGCAGCTCGCCGCTCTTGGCGGCCTCGAGCAGCGCGGCGTGCACCTCGGCCTTCTTCTCGACCCGCCAGGGTATCAGCACCATGTCTGCGCCGGCCTTCACCGCCATCACCGCGGCGCGCCCCACCCCGAAGCGATCGGCGATGGCCTGCATCTCGAGCTCGTCGGTGAGCACCAGCCCGTCGAACTTCATGCGGCGGCGAAGAATGTCGCTCAAGATGCGGGAGCTCATGGTGGCCGGCACGTCGTTGCCGGTGACCTTGGGCGCGGCGACGTGCGCGGTCATCATGCCGTCGAGCCCCACCTTCATCGCCGCGGCGAACGGCTCGAGCGCGGTGAGCAGCTGCTGCTCGTTCTCGGCCAGCACCGGCAGCATCTTGTGCGAGTCGGAGTCGACCGAGCCGTGCCCGGGAAAGTGCTTCGCCACCGTCGCCACGTTGGCGTCTTGCTGCCCTCGCACGAAGTCGGCGCCGAAGTCGGCCACCAGCTTGGGCTGATCTCCGAACGCGCGAATGCCGATCACCGGGTTGCGCGGGTTGATGTTCACGTCGAGCACCGGCGCGAGGTTCATGTTGAAGCCCAGCCGCCACAGGTCTTCGGCCTGCGCCCGGCCCGCTTCGTAGGCCAGGTGCGGGTCGCGGGTCGCCCCCAGCGCCATGTTGCCCGGCAGCACCAGCATGCCCTCGTCGATGCGCGTGACCGTGCCACCCTCCTGGTCGACCGCGATGAAGGGGGGAATCGAGTCGGCGAGCAGCGCGCGCACCGCGTCGTTGAGCCGGCCCACCTGCTCGGCGTCGGCGATGTTGCGCTTGAACATGCACACCCCACCCACCTGCTTGCCGCGCACCAGGGCCTCGACCGGCTCGTCGACCACCATGCCGCCGAAGCCCACCATCATCATCTGGCCGACCTTGGCCTCGACGCTCATGCCGGCGAGCAGCAGATCGACGTCGGGCGGAGCCCGGTGCGGGGCGGCGGGCGCGGGGGCCGGAGCGGGCGCCGGCTCGGCCTGCGCCACCGTCGCGGGCGGGTCGACCTTCTGTGGCGCGGGCGACGAAGAAGCCGCGGGCTCGACAGGCGCGGGTGCCGGCGCGTGGGCACACGCCACCAGAAGCAGGGTCACGAAAGAGCGAAGGCGCAACGCTTCATCAAGTTAACCCAGATTTTAAGGCCTCGGCCGCGCGGCGGGCCTCACGGAGGCAAGCTTGCGCTGTGCAGGGGGCTCCGCTACATGCGCCGCCTCAGATGCGGATCGCCGAGTTCCTCAAGCCCGATGCAATCGTCGATGAGCTTCACGCGACGAGCAAGTCCGACATCTTGAGGGAGCTCTCCAACGCGCTGGCGAAGACCACTCCCAACGTGAGCGCGCAGCGGCTCGCGACGGTGCTCGAAGAGCGCGAGCGGGTGAACTCGACCGGCGTGGGCGAAGGCGTGGCGATACCGCACGGCAAGCTGCCCGAGCTGTCGACCCTCACCGCGAGCTTCGGCGTCTCGCACCAGGGCATCGACTTCGAGGCGCACGACAAGAAGCCGACGTTTCTCTTCTTCGCGCTGGTGGCGCCCGAGAACTCGGCCGGCCTGCACCTGAAGGCGCTGGCGCGCATCTCCCGCCTGTTTCGCAACGCGTCGTTTCGCGAGTCGATCTTGCAGGCGCGCGGCGCGCAAGAGATCTACTCGCTGATCCTCCAGGAAGACGCGAAGGCGTAGACTTCCGTCATGGAAGTGGTGCTGCGCCCGGTCAACGACGCTTTCCTCAAGGAAGTCGTCTTTCCCGCGCTCGAGCAGGGAGTGGTCGACGCCGCCCCCGCCATCGAGCACCTGATTGCGCAGCTGGGAGAAGACCAGACCCGCGTCGAGCTCGAGCTGTTGCTCGACCGCGGCATCGAGGGCACCTTCTTCGGGCTCGAAGACGAGCGCTGGAGCACCTCGATCTACCGGCTGCTCTTTCACGAGTGGAAGAAGAGCAGCCGCGGCGGCTGGGGCATGGTCAACGAGAGCCTCGCCTACGCCGGCGATTGGGACTCGACGCTCCACTTGAGCCTGATGCTCGAAGACCCCGCCTACCCGTACTGGGACGAGGTCAAGGCCTCGCAGTTCCGCACCAACTTCACCGCCAGCCCCTTCTCCGAGCAGGGCCTCGCCTCGCTCACCTGCGGCATCTGGGAGCCGGTGCCCGGCTTCCCGCCCGACCAGGTGCTCACCGTGGCAGGTCATGGCGACTACCGGCCTCAAGACGGCGTCGCGCGCGCCGACTGGAGCTGGCGCCCGCTGCACGTGGTCAACCAGTGGGCCGCGCAGCTGCCCAACGCGCTCTCGCGGCTGCTCGAGAAAGAGAGCCGGCGCCTGAGGCCGGTGCAGGCCCCCGAGAAGCACGAGGTGCTGCAGTACTGGCTGGGCCGCACCGCCCAGCCGCCGGTGCTGGCGGTGACCTTCTCGGGCCTGGGCGAGCGCTCGAACGAGTGGATTCGCGAGATCGGCTACCTCGCGAAGATGATTCGCGCCGCGGCCGCCGCCCAGCTCGGGCTCACCGCGGTGATCAGCCACCGCGGCGTCGACGACTACCTCGAGCGCTGACCGCCTCGAGCGGTGAGCCTCACAGCGCCCAGCGCAGCCGCCGCGGGCCCGGGTTGTCGAGCCGGTTCGACTCGAGCCCCGGCACCACCACCTTCGCCACGTGAAAGTCATCGCAGTCGGGGTGGGTGAGGTCGGCCAGGTAGACGTCGCGAATGCCCACCGCGGCCAGCCGGCCGAGCAGGTGCTGCACGTCTTCTTCGACGAACAAGAAGCCGTGAGAAGGCAGGGCCGAGAACGGCCGCTCGACCAGCGAGGCGTCGTCGAGCAGCCGCCTCACCGCGGGCACCTCGAGGCCGAAGTTGCCGGGGTGCACCCGCGCGTCGCGCGAGCCGCGCTCGAGGTCTTCCCGCGCGCCCTGCACGTGAATGGTCGAGGTCTGCACCGCCTCGGTGATGGCCCGCAGCACCGCGCGCTCGGCGTGGCTGTGCGCCCCCGCGCCGCACGCCCCGTCGATCTCGCAGAGCACCACCGGTATGCCCACGTCGGTGGTGGCGTCGATCAGCTTCACGGTGCGGCCCGCGGCGGTCACCTGCTCGACCAGCCCCCGCGCCCGCTCGGGCAGCGTGCGCAGGTCGAGGCGCGCGTAGTCGCGGTGCATCGGGTGCTCGAGGTGCTTGCCGCGAAAGGTGAAGATCGCCTCGGCGTCGCGCTCGATCAGCTCTTCGAGCGCGTGGGCCACCGCCTCTTCGAGCACGTTGCCCGAGGCCAGGCCGTTGCTCAGCTGCTCGGGGAACAGCGCGCCCGCGGTGTGGCCGTGGCTGCCCTGGCGCACGAAGTCGCGCGGCAAGAGCCCGCGCCGCTCGCCGGGCGGCAGGCCGAGGTTCTCGACCCAGATCCACTCCAGCTCGAGCGCGTGGGGAAAGCGGCGGCGGCCCGGCAGCCCCAGGTGCGGCGCGAACACCCGGTGGCGCTGCCGCAGCGCGTCGGCGGTGCCGCACAGCACCTCGCGCGGGGAGAAGCGCTCGGCGCAGTCGACCTCGATGGCCTCGGCCAGCGCGCCGGCCAGCGAGTCGGCCGGGGTGAGGCCCTTGCCCGCGCTCACCGTCGAAGACGAGATCGACCGCGGCGTCACCGCGGTGTGCACCGGTATGCCGAACACGTCGAGCCCGGTGGCCTCGGTCACCCGGGTGACTCCGAAGCGGGCCCGCTGTCGCATCAGGCGCTCGGCGGTCACCGCCGCGGGCACGGTGCGGTCGAACGAGCCGGCCGCCTTGCGCAGGCGCGGGCTCACGACGGCCTGCTTTCGAGCGCGGCGGCGAGGCGCTCGACCGCGGCGTCGAGCGCGGCGGGTGAGATGCCCAGCGTGTGCAGCTTGGCCTTCAGCTCGGGCCAGCTGTCGGCGCCGTGCAGCGCGAGCAGGTGCGAGCGCGCGCGCTGCCGCGCACCTTCGCCGGGCGCGGCAGCCACCGAGAGCTCGAGGGCCCGGGTGCTCATCGCCCGCAGCGCCTGGGGCCGCAGCGACCGGTCGAAGAACGACTGCCACAGCACCGCGGCGCGCGCGCCGGCGTCGCCCTCGAGCGCGACGCGGGCCCGCTGCGCCAGGTACTTCTCCAAGCGCAGGTGGCTCCACACCTGCAGGGTCAGCTCTTCGAGGGTGAGGTCGAAGGCGGTGAGAAACGCCTCGCCCTCTGCCTCGCTGGTGTAGTCGAGCGCGACGCGCAGCCGGTCGACGAACTGCTGCACCTCGCCCTCGCTCACCTCGGGCAGCTCGGCGTCTCGGCGCTGCAGCTCCTCGGCCAGCAGCGCGTCGCGCAGCGGCTGCGACAGCGCGTTGCCCAGCGCGAGCGACTCGAGCAGCTCTCGGCCGCTGAGCGCGAAGGGAGCCCCGAACCACGCCTCGAAATCGAGCTTCTCGAACGCCATGTCTCTCACTCCTTGCTGGGGCCCGCGGCCTCAGGTGACCTGCCTGAGCAGCTCGAGCGCGTCGTCGCGCTTCTGGTCGAACGGCTTGAACAGCTCGACCTTCGCGGCCAGGGCCGCGCCATGGCGCTGCTCGACCTGCTGGGCGATGCGGCGGTAGTGCCGGTCGGGGTACGGCAGCCCCTGCGCCACGCCCACGATCTGCGCGGCCTGCTCGGCGTCGAGCGCCCCGGCCGCGACCAGCTTCGCCGCCGCGCAGCGGGTGTTCACCAGCGGCTCTGACAGCGGCCGCTGCGAGTCGGCGTCGAAGACGATGCCCACCTCGTCGTCCGACATCACCTCGCCGTCGCGATACATCTCGAAGATGCGCCCCACCCCGCGCATGCCCTCGGTGTGCAGCTCGGCGGCGCGCAGCGCGCCCATGCTCGACGCGCCGCACACGGTGAAGCCCCGCCTCATCGCCTCGAGCAGCTCGCGCGGCGAGACCGCCAGCGACTGCGCGAACTCGCCGTCGATGATCGCCAGGGTGCACGGCGGGGTGAGGCCCTCGGCGAGCAGCCGGCCCAGGTCGCCGCGCTTGATGGGGGGGTGAACGACCGCCCCGTCGAGCTGCGGCCGTACCCGCGGCGGCAGCGACGGGCCCACGAACACCTGCACCGCGCTCACCCGATCACCGCAAAGGCGATGGCCGCCTCGCTGACGCCGTCGATGCCCAGGCACCGCTCGACCGGCGCGTGGTGCAGGGTGTACGAGCGGTAGCAGTTGCGACCGAGGTCGCCCGCCAGCAGCGCGGTGGTCTGCAGCAGGTGGCCGACGTCGTGGTGCACCACCCGGTACGAGAACGAGTCGCGGTAGCGGAACATCGAGCGCTCGAAGATCGACGTGCACAGGTACACCACCCGGTGCCGCCAGGTGGCGCGGTCGGGCAGCATCAAGAGGTGCTCGCGCACCAGGGCGCGGTGGTCGCCGGGGGCCAGCAGCTCGAGCCCGTGGCGCTTCACGCTGTAGTGGTAGAGGCCTTGGGCCACGCCCTCGACGTCGAAGACGATGGGGTAGACCTCGGTGGGGTGCCGCGCCCCGCCCGACGGGCTGGTGCGCGCCACGTGCGCTTGCGTCACCGGCAGCGACTTGCGCGCGGTCTGCCCGAACGCCAGCCAGGTGAGCCACGAGAAGTCGCTCGCCGACAGCGGGCCCGCATCGGCGAAGTCGGCGGGCCGCTGGGCGAGCAGCGCCTCGAGCGACCGGCCGCGGCCCCGCGGCGCGTGAGGGTCGACGGGGGAGAGCGCGATGAACGGCCGGCCGGCGAGCTCTTTGTAGTTGTCGGGCGGAGGCTCGGCCGCGACGAAGCCCTTCATGATCTCCACGTCGTTCTTGATGGCGTCGTCGTCGCGGTAGTCCATGCGCGGTATGGCGCCCACGTGCGCGTGGTACTCGAAGGCGGTCTGCCACCCGCGCTGCTCCCAGCGCTCGGCGTGGGCCTGCCGCTGCACCGCCTGGGCGTCGCCGCTCGACACCAGCAGCCGCGCCTCGACCAGCTCGTCGAGCGCGCGCGCCGCGGTCGCGGGGTCGAAGCCGGCCTCGCCCAGCTGCCGCTCGAGCTCTGAGCGCTCGCGCCAGTCGTCGCACCGCTCGAGCACGCCCAGCAGCCCGGGCTGCGCGAGCACCTCGGCGTCGAGCACATCGGTGAGCGCCGGGGCGTGCAGCGCCAGCCCCTGCGGCAGGTTGAGCAGCGCCAGCGCCGGGGCGCGGCGCAGCTTGATGGGGTGCTGCTCGGCCGGCTCGTTCATCTAAAGGTCCTCCAGGTGGTACGCCGCCAGACAGTCTTCGAAGAGCGGCGGCAGGTGGGGCAGCGCCTCGGGCGCGGCGACCGCGCGCAAAGCGAAGCCCAGCTCGCCCCCCACCCGCTTGAGGTTGGCCTGGGCGTGCCCCAGGTCGTGCAGCACGTCTTTGTAAGAGACGCTGCTGCGGTATCTCCATTGAAAGCGCTCGAACACCGCCGCCACGTAGAGGGTGGGCCGGCCGGCGGGGCCCCGCTCGCCGAGCCGTGCGAGGGCGTGGGCCGCCACGTCGTAGTGGTAGAGGCCGGCCGCCAGCTCGAGGCCCTCGGGCAGCTCGAGGTACGCCTCGAGCGCGTGCCGCGCCCCCATCGACGGCACCGCCTTGAACAGCATCGGCATGTCGAAGAAGCGCCCCTCGCGCAGCTCGCCGAAGGCCCAGAACAGCAGGTGGCCCAGCCGCGCCGCGTACCCATCGGCGGCGCCGGTCGCCGGGTGGGGCAGCCCGAGCCGCGGCGCGCCCTCGAACCGCTTGCGCACCGGGGGAGGCGCCCCGCCCTGGCGGTAGCCGTTCATGCGCTCGAGGTCGTCGTCGAGCACCTGCGCAGAGGCGTAGTCGACGTACTTCGCGGCGGTGCGCAGCGCGTCGTAGCGACGGGCCTCGCCCGCGCCGCCGCCCTCGGGCAGCTCGCCCTCTCCCACCAGGCCGCAGTCGAGCAGCGCGGCCAGCAGGCTCTCGCGCTCTTCGGGCGCCAGGCCGCCCGAGGCCAGCCGCGCGTCGAGCGCCGCGCGGGTGCTGGGCGTGCGGCAGTGCTCGAGCGCCGAGCCGATGGCGCCCAGCACCCCGGGCTCGAACGGCTCGAGCTCGAAGTCGAACCCGCGCGCGGGGCTGGTGATGCGCCACTGCCCGGCCACGTGCACCAGGCGCGCGAAGGGGTCGCGCACGCAGCGCCGGTCGGCTAGCCGAAGGGCGTCGGCCACGGGGCCACCCCCTCGCTGTCGAAGGCCAGCGCCGGCAGCAGCGGCGCCACCACCTGCACCACCGCCACCTGCACGTAGTCGGTGAGCGCGTTGCCGCGGTCGGCCACGTACCATCGGGCCGCGGGGCCGCCCGCCCATGGCTCGAGCGCGGCGAAGGGGCGGCGGGGCGCGCCCGTCACTCCCCAGCTCTCGAGCAGGGCTCGGGCCGGCTCGGCCGAGAGGTAGTACGCGAAGTGATCATACGGACGCTTGAGCCCCGCCTGCGGCGCCGGCACCTCGGTGGTGAGCGCCTGGTGCAGCTGCGACCACGCCTCGGTGAGCGCGCGCAGGGCCGCCTGCTCGGCGGTGCGCCCACCGCCCGAGCCGCACACCAGCCAGCGGCCGTCGTAGAGAAAGCACGCGCACGACACGAAGCCCTCGGCCGGGGCCACCGCCGCGAACCGCACCTCGAAGCCGCGGGCCCGTGCCACCGCGGCGAGCCGGGCCACCTTTTCCGGAAACGGCTCGGCCCACACGAAGGGCACCCGGGCCCGCCACAGCTGCAACAGCCCGTGCCGCTCGGCCACTTCGCAGGCGCCGTTCTCGACCGCGGCCGGGCGCGACAGGTGCGCGGCCAGACCGGTGCTGTCGACCGCCACCACCGGCCTCGGCACGGTGCAGCGGCTGGCCAGCTGCAGGTACTCGAGCGGCAGCCAGTGCACCGCCTCGCCTTCGAGCGTGGGCACCTCGGCCCACCAGCGCGGCCCCGGCTCGACGGCGGTGGGCAGCGCGGCACAGCGCGGGCCTGCTTCGCCCCAGCAGAGGGGAACCCTGGGCGCGCGGTGGGCGCAGTCGCGCTCCAGCGCCTCCATCACCGCCTTCAGCTGCGACAGCTGAGGGTCCCAGTCGATGCCCCGGCCGAAGTGCGGCCCGCACAGCTCGGCGCCGCTGAGCGTCGGCGCGCCCGGGTCGGTGGGCTCGCGCCAGGTGCGCGCCACCGGCGACAAGGCGCCCGCCTGCAGCGCGCCCAGGCCCGCTGGCTCGAACGGCAGGTGCCGCAGGCAGTCGGGGTGGGGAAAGAACGACGCGCCGAAGCGCTCTCCCGCGTCGTCGCAGACCGTCACCTCGCCGTCGAGGCGGGCGCCCTGGACCGGCTCGACCTCGAGCTCGTGCCCCTCGGCCGGCAACCACCCCAAGACGCAGTGCGGGCACGGCGCGGTCACGGTGAGCCCAAAGCGCGCGGCGGTGTGCCTCATCGCTGCCCCAGCGCCACCGCGTAGAGCACCAGCTCGCGCGAGGGGTCGAGGCCCAGCGCCTTCTCGACCACCTCTTCTTCGATGCCCCCCACCGGCACGTGCGGCACGTACAGCGCGGCGGCGGCGAGGCACAGGTTCTGCGCCGCGTGGCCCGCCTCGAGCAGCAGGTAGCGGTAGCCGCGCTCTCCGTACATCGCGCCGACGCGGTCGACGCGGCCGGTGAGCAGCACCACTGCCGAGGCGCGGCCGTAGTCGACGTGCCGGGTGTAGAACCACGACTGCAGCGTGCGGGGCAGCGCGGCCTCGAGCGGCTCGAGCGCGCCGCGGCGGGCGTGAAAGGCGTAGAGCGCCGGGTCGAGCCCGCGCACCGCCGGCGCCATCACCGTGAAGCGCAGCGGGTAGAGCTGCGAGACCGAAGGCACGGTGCGGCGCTCGCCGTCGGGGTCGGGCCGGGTGCCGTAGGCCGCGCTGCAGATGGCGCGCAGATCTGCCACGTCGAGGGGCAGCGCGCCGAAGTCGCGGCGGGTGCGGCGCTGGTAGAGGGCGTCGGCGAGCGAGCGCTGGCCCAGCAGCGCCTGGGCCTCGACCCACGGGGCGGCGCCGGGCGCGGCCTGAGGCTGGTCGTCGGGCGGCAGACCGGCGTACGGAGGCTCGGGGTGCACGAAGTTGCCGAACCGGCACAGCTGGTGAAACTGCACCGCGGTCTCGTAGTAGCGGGCCTCGCCGTCGAGCGGCGCCTCTGAGGGCTCAGCCGATGGCGACGGCATACAGGGTGCCCTCCTCGAAGCTGTCGACCCCCAGCAGCGCGTCGGCGTGCGCGTAGATGAGGTTCGGAGTGAGGAAGGTGCTGAGCGAGAACGCGGTCGCGCCGAGAATGTACTTCTGCGCGAGCTCGGCCACGCTGATCAGCAGGGTGCGGTAGGCGCGCGAGTGCCGGTAGCGGAACATGTAGCGCTGCCAGCGCGAGGTGAGCAGCAGCACGCACGCCGCCTTGCTGGGGCGCTCCTGGCCGATCGCCAGGGTGCGCAGCTCTTCGCGCAGCACCCCTTCGCGCAGCAGGGTGAGGCCGTGGGTGCGCAGGTCGTAGTGGTACAGCCCGGCCGGCACGGCGTCGCAGCTGAAGACCAACAGGTACGTCTCGAGCGCGGTGAAGCTCGAGTTGAGCAGCACCGCCGGGTCGGCGGCGGCCGCGGCCTCGGTCTCCCGACGCACCTGCAGGCCCTCGGCGTTGGCCGCCCGCAAGATGGCGCTCAGCCAGGCGGCCGGCAGCACCGGCTGTCTCCACGGCTGGTTCGAGCGGCGGCGCAGCAGCACGGTCGAGAGCGGCTCGTCGGGAAACGGCTCGGGCGCCGGCAGCTCGAGCTGGGCGCGGCCGGGGTAGCTCTTCCAGAACTCGGGGAGCGGCTGCCGCCCCAGCGCGGCGCGCGCCTCGGCCTGCGGGTCGGTGCTGCCGTCGTCGACGAAGGGCACGTTGCGGGTGCGCAGGTGAAACATCAGCGCGTCGAGCCAGCCGCGGTCGACCCAGTGGCGAATCGCGGGCAGCTGCGCGCACTCGCGGCCTTCGGGCACCAACAGCTCGGCCTGCACCAGCTGGTCGATGACCGGCGCGGCGTCTTGGGCCGACACCCCGAGCACCTCGGCCGCCTCGCGCTCGAGCTCGGCGCGCCCCGTGGGCTCGCGCACCCGCATCAGCAGCTCGACGAAGCGCGCGTCGGGCAGCTCGACCACCCGCTCCTCCAACAGCAGCTCGCAGACCGTCGGAGCACCGAGCTCGACGCGAAAGAAGGGGTTGAGCTTCAGCTGCACCTGGGCGCCGGCCGCCACGCGGTCGCCCGCCTCACCGCGCCGCTGCGCGCCCTGCCGCTCGACGGTGCCGCCCTGCCTCGCTTCAGTTTGCATGTCGGGTCTCCAGGTAGCGCTCGAAGCGTTCGATGCCGTGGTCGGCGGCGAAGGTGGTGGCGGCGGCGTACGAGGCGCGCGAGAGCTGCCGGTAGTGGTCTGCGTCTTCGGTCAGCGCCGCGAGCGCCGCGCACCACGGCCCCAGGTCCTGCTCGGGCACCTCGACGCCGGGCAGGCCCCGGCCGTCGGGGCGCTCGGGCAGGTAGCGCGAGATTTCACGCACCGGCAGCACGTAGGCCACCCCCAGCTTGGCCTCGGGCAGCCCGCCCGCGGCGCTCGCGATGACCGGTATGCCCCGCAGCATCGCCTCGACGGTGACCATGCCGAACGCCTCTTGCCAGAGCGACGGCACCAGCAGCACCCGGCTCTGCCGGTAGACCTCTTCCATCGCGTCGGTCTGGGGCAGCACCGTGACGTTGGGCAGCCGGCTCAGCCGGTCGCGGTCGGCGCGGGTGGTGCTCCAGCTGCTCACCGCGGCGAACGGCAGGTGCGCGAACGCGCGGGCCAGCCCCTCGAAGATGGAGACGCCCTTGTACGCGCCGGGGTTGACCAGGGTGATGAAGCCGTCGGGCCTGGGGCGCGGCGGAGCGAACGGCCGCTCTCCGAAGCACGGCGGGTAGAGCACCTCTGACTCGAGGCCGCCGTGGGTGCGCAGGTACTGCTGCAGGTAGCGCGAGCAGGTGATGACCGAGGCCCGCTTGAGCTGCTCGGCCTTGGCGGCGCTGGGCTCGGCGGCGTGCGGCCCGAACGGCAGCGCCAGGGTGGTGTGCGCCATGTAGATGACGGGCGCCTGGCCCTCGAGCAGCGTCTCGAGCAGCGGGCGCCGAAACTCTTCGCACGAGAGAAAGACGAAGTCGGCCCGGTCGCGGCCCAGCTCGCGCTGCAGGTAGGAGAGAAACGCGTCGGGGTCGCGAACCAGGTGCGCCTCGACGCCGCGCTCGGTGAAGAGCAGCGCCCCACCCTCTTCGCGCACCGGCACCGGTCGGTCGAGCAGCGCGCTCAGCTGCCAGCCGGCCAGCGCCACCACCCGCACCCGGTGACCGCGCGCCGCGAACCGCTCGGCCATCGAGCGGGTGATGCGCGCCGCGCCCATGTGGCCCGAGGTGTACGGCAGCGCCTGCACCAGCACGAGGTTCATGGGGCCCGCACCTCGTGGCGCTCATGGCCCGCCGGCGCGACCGGCGCCGCGCACGCCCGGGCGAGCCCGGCCTGCAGCTCGGCCGCGCTCAGGCAGGGGGCGAACGCCGCGCGCCAGGTCTCGGCCCGCACCGCGCCGAACCGCTCGCGGTCGGTCTTCAGCGCCCGGTCGACCACGGTGAACAGCGTGCGGTACTGCTCGGGGCCCACCTGGGTGCCGCACGAGAAGAGCGGGTGCGCCCCGCCCTTCTGGTTCAAGAAGAACATCGGCCGGTCGAAGGCGAGAAAGTCGTAGCCGACCGACGACACGTCACCCAGGTACACGTCGGCGCGCGCCAGAAAGGGGAAGACGAGCGGGTGCTCGCGCAGGAACACCACGTTGCGGCGCCCGGCGTAGCGCTCGCACACCGACCGCACCGCCTCGCCCGCCTGGTGCAGCAGGTGCGGGTGCAGCTTCACGATGATGTCGTCGCCCTCGGGCAGCCCGTCGAGAATCGCGGTGCACCCCTCGAAGAACGAGCTGGCGGCGAGGTGACCGTCTTGCCAGGTGGGCGCGTAGAGAAAGGTGCGTCGGCCCGGGCGCAGCGCGCCGTCAAGCGCCACTTCGACCGCGCGCTGGTAGAAGGCGCGGTGCTGCTGGAAGTAGCCGAAGCGCAGGTTGCCGCAGACCACGTGCGGCCCCAGGTGCTGCGCCACCCCTTCACGGTGCAACAGCTCGAGCAGCCGCTGGCCGTAGACCAGCGCCAGGTCTTCGAACGCGACCAGCTTCAAGATGGCGGCCTTGTCCGAGAAGCCGTGCGGCACGTGCAGGTTGCGCAGCCGCGGCCCCGCCCGGCGGAGCATCACCTCGAACATCAGCGCGTTGCGCTCGCGCAGCGCTGGCAGGTCGGGCAGCGCGGCCAGCGCCTCGGGCGAGGCGGTGTAGCCGCGGCGCACCGGCAGCGCGTCGGTCTGAATCAGCCCGGTGAAGCGCTCGGCGAGCCAGTCGGCGCTGAGCGCGGCGCGGTCGAGTTCGAGCACACGCAGGCCCGGGTAGTGGGCGCGCGCGAGCGCGGCGGTGACGTCAGAGGTGCAGAGCAGCGGCGCGCCGAGCAGCGCGCACACCGGGCCCAGGTGGTCGAGAAAGTGAACGTGCTCGCGGTAGTTGAGGCCGACCCAGCTCATGACCTGCCCACCCCCGCGCCTTCCAGCTGCAGCACGTGCAGCTCGGACTCGAGCTCGGCGCCGGTGCGGCGCAGGTGGTCGACCAGCCGGGTGTTCTGAGTGTCGACGAAGAACTTCACCACCCGAGCGCCCGCCCCTTTGGCCCGCTCGAGCAGCGCGGCGAACAGGGCCGGCCCCAACAGCAGCGAGCGCCGCCCCGGCCGGGTGCCCAGCGTCTCGACCCAGCACTCGGGCGTGGCCAGCCGCGCGTTGTCGCGCGCGTCGAGCCGGCAGGTGCAGAACGCCGCGGGCACCTGCTGCTCGTCGAGCGCCACCAGCTGCAGCTCGGGGTGTTCGGTGTCGAGCGTCTCGACGAACGCGCGCGAGGCCCCTTCGCCGAAGTTCCACGCCTGCTTCCAGCAGGCCTCGAAGAGCTCTCGCAGCTCTTGCGGCGGCACCGCGCGCGCCTCGACCACCTGGGCGTGCTGCAAGAGCGCCGGGTTCGAGGGGCGGTCGAGCCGGCGCGCGAGCTGAGCGTAGGTGCGAACCTTGACGAAGCCTTCGCCCTCGAGCGCGTCGAGGCGCTCCTGGTCCCACGAGCGGGCGCGCGAGTCGAGGCGCGCACCGAGCCGCGCCGCCTCGGCGGCCGCGTGCCGCACCACCTCGCGCGACAGCCCGCCTGCGCCCAGCTCGGGCGCCACCCGGTACCAGGCGCGCAGGTCGTCGGCGGGCCCGAGGAGCAGCAGCACGCCGCACACCCGCCCGGCGCCGTCGACCCAGACGGTGCCCTGAGGCGCCGACGGGCCCAGCTTGCGCGCCAGGTCGCCGGGCTGCCAGTAGCTGAACGACTCTTGAAAACGGCCGGCGTCTTCGCAGCGGTTGAGCAGCTCGCACGCCGCCAGCTCGTCGTGGGGCAGGCTCAGCGCCCGCGAGGAGATCATCGCTGGCCCTTTTGCGCGCGCCGCTCGCGCGCCTGCTCCAGCGCCTGCGCCAGCACCTCTTCGCGCTGCGAGCGCAGCGCGTCGGGCAGCACGTCGATGCCCGATGCGGGCTCGGGGTCGAGCTCGACCAGCTGCGCGAACGGCCCCAGCACGCCCAGCTGCTCGAAGGCGGCCTGCACCGTGGCCGAGTAGAGGCCGACCTTCTGCAGGGTGCCGACGATCTTCGAGAACAGCAGCCGCTTGAGGGTGGTGGCCCCGCGCGAACAGGCGGCCCAGGTGGCCCACTCTGGGCCCAGCGAGAGGTTCTTGCGCACCTCGTCGAACGCGAACGCGGCGCTCAGCTGCCGCGCCACCTCGATGGCGAACTGTTGGTGCTCTCGGCGGGTGGCCTCATCGAGGTCGGCGTAGACCGGCTTGAGCAGGCGCAGGCCGAAGGCCACGTGGCGCGCCTCGTCGCGGTAGATGCGCTGCAGCAGGTCGGCGAACAGCGGGTCTCTCGAGTTCGAGACCCGCAGCCACTTGAAGCCGGCGAGCGCCAGCGGCTCGATCATCAGCTGCACCGCGAGCAGCAGCAGCTCCCAGCGCGAGCTGGGGAACACCTGACCGAACAGCGTCTTGAGGCCGGGCGCGGGGGCATACCGCGCGCCGCACACCTCGCTCAGGTAGCGGCCCAGCGCCTCGACGTGCCGCGCCTCGTCGTTCACCTGGGTGGCGGCGAAGGTCTTGGCCTCGAGGTCGGGCAGCGCCGCCACCAGCGCCGCCGCGCCGAGCAGCGCGCCCTGCTCGCCGTGCAGGGTCTGCGAGAGCAGGTGCAGGTTGGTGTGAAAGAGCACCTGCCCCACCAGCGCGGCGTCGTCTTGCACCGGGTACTCGAGCACCCGCGCGAGCACCGCGTTCGCCGCCGCGGGCTCTCTCGGGTCGACCGCGCGGCTCCAGTCGAGCTCGGCGGGGCTCCAGGCGTGGCTGCGCGCGTTCGAGACCAGGGTGGCGAGCTCGGGGCTGGGCTGCGGCTCGCCCCAGGTCAGGGTGGCGCTTACCCCGAGGGTGAAGCGCGCGAAGGGCTCAGACATGCGCCGCTCCGAGCCGGGGCCCCTGGTAGTCGAGCAGCGCCGGCTCGAGCTCGCCGCCCAGCAGCGCCTGGCGGTTGAGCGCGCGCTGCAGCTTGCCGCTGGTGGTCTTGTGCAGGCTGCCGCCCTTGACGATGGCCACCACCCGCGGAGCCACCTGCAGCCGCGCCTCGCACGCCGCGATGATGGCGGCCGCCATGCCCGGCACCGCCGCGTCGCGGGCCGCCTCGACCACCAGCCCCACCGCCTCGGTGCCGTGGTCGGCGTAGCCGAACGCCACCGCGTTGCCGGCGCGAACGTTCGCGACCTGGTCGACCACCCGCTCGAGGTCGGGCGGGCTGATCTTGCGCCCCGCCACGATGATCAGCTCTTTCTTGCGCGCGACCAGATGCAGCTCGCCGTCGACCAGGTAGCCCACGTCGCCGGTGCGCACGAACTCGCCATGCAGCGCGGCGCGGGTGGCCTCACCGTCTTCCCAATAGCCCTGCATGCGCGAGCCCGAGGCCACCTCGACCTCGCCCACCTCGCGCTCGCCGAGCACGGCCCCCGCGTCGTCGACGATGCGCAGCCGGGTGCCGGGCCGCGGCCTCCCGAGGCACGGCACCTCGAGGCTGCCCGGGCCGACGGCGCCGGGCGTAGCCCGGCCTTCGCGCTCGAGGGCGAGGCGGGCCACCCGGTCGACCGCCAGGCCATGGGGCCGGCAACAGACGAACACGGTGTTCTCGGCCAGCCCGTAGGCGCTGCAAAACGCGGCGGGGTCGAGCCCGAAGCCGCGCGCGGTGGCCAGAAAGCTGCGCACCGTGTCGGGCTGCACCGGCTCGGCGCCGCACGCCAGCAGGCGCAGCGACGACAGGTCGACCGAGGCGGCGGCGCGGCGGCGCAGCGCGCGCTCGGCCAGCGCGAGGCCGAAGTTGGGCAGCATCGCCACGGTGACGCGGTGCAGGCCGATCAACCGCAGCCAGGAGAGCGGGTCGAGCACGAACTCGTGGGGCTGCTGCAGCACCACCGTGCCGCCGGCCAGCAGGTTCACCAGCACCGCCATCAGCCCGAAGTCGTGCGACAGCGGCATCCACGAGAGGGTGACGTCGCGCGGGGTGCTGCCGCTGGCGGCGATCGCGTCGGCGTAGTTCGCCATCATCGCGCGGTGGGTGAGCGCCGCGCCGCGCGGAGCGAGGGTGCTGCCCGAGGTGAATTGAATCAGCGCGAGATCATCGGGCCGCACCCGGGCGCGGGCCTGCGCCGGGTCGAGCGGCCGGGGAGGCTGGGGGTCGACCCGTCGCACGCCCATGCGCTGGGCGAAGGCCTCGACCACCGGCGTCTGGGGTGCCAAGAGCACGCGGGCGCGGGTCTTCAGGGTGATCGCCTCGAGCCGCTCGAGCGCCGCGGCGAGCTGGTGCTGCAGCGCGGGGTAGTAGGCGGGCACCGGCACCGCTCCGGCGAGGTAGCAGCCGAACAGCGCCGAGAGCAGCTCGGGCGAGCTGGGCCAGGCGATCACCACGCACTCGCCGTGCTCGACGCCGTGGGCGGTGAGTGCCTGCGCGAAGCCGGCGGCGCCCTCGAGCAGCGTTCGCGCGCTGCAGCGCTTCGAGGCCTCACCCGCCTCGAAGATCAGCAGGGGGCGGTCGGGCTCATCGCCGAGCGCGGCGAGCAGCGGCTCGAGCAGCGTCGAGCCCCAGCGGTGGCCCTCACGCGGCGACATCTCTTCCGCCCAGCTCGACCAGCAGCGCGGCGGCCTCGCCCACGGTGGCCATGTCAGACAGGCGGCCGAGCGAGAGGCGGTCGAAGCGCACCTGCAGGCGCTCTTCGAGCTCGGCGAGCAGGTCGGCCAGCGCCAGCGAGTCGACGCCCAGCTCGACGAAGGTGCGCTCGGCGGCGAAGCCGGGCAGCTCGCGCGCCAGCACCTTTTCCAGCGCGGCCCGCAACTCGGCCAAGACCTGCTCACGACTCAAACGCATACCCACCTCGTAGAAGCTCGATGGCGCGCGAGACCTTTCGCGCGCGGTGAGAGCCGGCGCGGGAGACCCCGAACTGCCGGGGCCTCCCGCGACGACCAGACGGCATTACTTCACACAGCCCTGCATCAGCGACGGCTTGGTGCCCTTGACGCCCGACTTCACCTTGATCGTGAAGACCGGCTTCTTGGTGTCCTGGTTCATCTTTTTCCCCATCGTTGGTTGAGGCGGCAGACCGCCTGCCGCCGGGGGAAAGACGGGCAGCGGGTGAAATGTCGCGCGGCGGTAACGGTCACACCCGCTCCATCACCAGCGAGGCGTTGACCCCGCCGAAGGCGGAAGCTGTTCTTGAGCAGCGCGCCCACCGCCTGCTCGCGGGGCCTGCCCGGCAGGTAGTCGAGGTCGCACTGCGGGTCGGGCTGCTCGAGGTTCAGCGTCGGGGGCAGCACGCCGCGCGCCAGCGCCAGCGCCGAGAGGGCCAGCTCGACGCCGCCCGAGGCCCCCAGCGAGTGGCCGAGCGCCGACTTGATCGACGAGATGGCCAGCCGCGGGGCGTGGGCGCCGAACACCTGCTTGATGGCCTGGGTCTCGTTGAGATCATTGAACCGGGTCGAGGTGCCGTGCGCGTTGACGTAGCCGATGTCGGCGGGCGAGCGCCGGGCGTCGCGCAGCGCCAACGCCATGCAGCGCACCGGGCCGTCGAGGCTGGGCGCGGTGGGGTGATGCGCATCGGAGGTCAGCGCGTAGCCGGTGAGCTCGGCGTAGACGCGCGCCCCGCGCCGGCGGGCGTGCTCGAGCTCTTCGAGCACCAACAGCCCCGCCCCCTCGCCCAGCACGAAGCCGTCGCGGCCCGCGTCGAAGGGCCGGCTGGCACGCTCGGGCGCGTCGTTGCGCAGCGAGAGCGCCTGCAGCGCGTTGAAGCCGGCCACGCACAGCTGGTTGATGCAGGCCTCGCTGCCGCCGGCGAGCATCACCTCGGCGCCGTGGTGCTGAATCACCCGCATCGCCTCGCCCACCGCGTGCGCGCCCGAGGCGCAGGCCGTCGAGTGGGTGAGGCTGGGGCCCTTGAGCTGGTGGGCCATCGAGACCCGCCCCGAGCCCAGGTTGGCGATGATCGCCGGCAGAAAGTACGCCGAGCTGCCGTGGCGTGGCCCCTTCTTCGCCACCGACTCGAACGCGCGCTGCAGCGTGGTGAGCCCGCCGATGCCGGTGCCCAGGTAGCAGCCGCTGCGCTCGGCCAGCTCGCCCTCGAAGCGGGCCGGCAGCCCGGCGTCGCGCAGCGCCATCTGCGCCGCGGCGAGGGCCAGCTGCTGAAAGCGGTCGGTGGCCCTCACGTCGGCCGCGCTGAGGTAGCGCGAGGGCTCGAAGCCCTTCACCTCTGCGGCGATGCGGGTCTGGCAGCCCGCCGCATCGAACTGCGAGATGGCCCCCACCCCGCTGCGCCCCTCGAGCAGGCCGTGCCAGGTCGCTTCAGCGTCGAGGCCCAGCGGGGTGACCAGGCCCACGCCGGTGATGGCCACCCGCCGCGTCACGGGCGCGCGGCCACCGCCCGGGCCTCGATGAACGCGATGGCGCCCTTCACGTCTTCGAGCCGGGTGGCATCGTCTCGGGGAATCTCGAGCTGAAACTCTTCTTCGAGCCGCAGCATCAGCTCGATGCGGGTGAGCGAGTCGGCCTGGTAGTCGTCGAAGGTGGCGTCGTCGCGCAGCGCCTCGGGCGCCACGTTGAGCTGCTCGGCGAGAATGCGCTTCACGCGTTGGGCGATGTCGGTGTTCACGTGTCGGCTCCAGTGAGGTTCATTCGGCGGCGTTGAAGGCGGCGAGCGTCGGTATCCACGTCTCGGGGGTGAGCGCGAGGCGCTCGGCGCTGCGCTCGAACACCCCGCCCAGCTCCTGCATGGTCTCGAGCATCGTGCGCGCCTCGGGCGTCTCGAGCAGCGCGGAGACCTCGACCCCGTAGCGCTCGCGCCAGCGCGCGGTGCTGACGCCGTCGCGGGCATAGAGGCCCACCATCAGGCGCCGCGCCAGGTAGGCCGACGAGAAGCTGGCGGCGGGGCGCACCGTGGCCTGAGAGAGGGGGTCGGCGATGTAGCGGTGCACGTCGACCGTCTCGCCGTGCGGGCTCTGCGAGAGCAGGTGGCGGCCGAGCGTGCTGTGGGCGCCGGCGCCGAAGCCGACGAAGTCGCCGCGGCTGCTGAAGTAGAAGTCTTCGGCGTCGAAGCGGTGCGCCTCGCTGCGCGCGTAATACGAGCGCGCGTACTCGTGGTAGCCGACCTGCTCGAGGGCCTGCTTCGACTCCATCACGCAGTCGTAGCGGGCCTCGGGCTCGGCCAGGTTGCGGTGGCCCTGCTCGACCTGGCGCACCGAGACCAGGTTCTCGGACAGGGTGCGGAACAGGTAGACGGTGACGTGCGGCACCAAGAGCTCGGCGGTGGTGCGAATCGAGGCGAGCGCCGACTGCGAGCTCTGGTCGGCGAAGCCGGTGATGAGGTCGACGTTGAAGTGGGTGAGCCCCGCCGCGCGCACCCGGGCGATGGCCTGCCGGGCGGTGTCGGCGTCGTGCGAGCGCCCCATCTTGCGCAGCACCGCGTCGTCGAACGACTGCACCCCGATGCTGATGCGGCTGAGCCCGTGGCGGCGCAGCACCTCGAGCTTCTCGTCGGTCACCGTCTCGGGGCTGCCCTCGAGGGTGAACTCTCGCAGCCCGCGCAGGTCGAACGCGTCGGCCAGCGCCCGGTTCACCAGGTCGAGCTGGGGCGCGCTCAGGCGGGTGGGGGTGCCGCCGCCCCAGTACAGGTGGGTGGGCCGGTAGCCGAGCGCGCTCAGCCGCGGCCCGTACCACGAGATCTGCCGCACCAGCGCGTCGACGTAGGCCTGCCGCAGCCCGCCCTTGGCGACCAGATCGGCGGTCGGGTAGCCCACCACCCAGTCGCAGAAGTGGCACTTCGAGCTGCAGAACGGCACGTGCAGGTAGATGAGCAGGTCTTTGCAGCGGTGGGCGCGCGCCCCCGGCTCGATGGTCGCCAGCACCGCCTCGGCAGATACCGGGGGCTTGGCGGGTGCGGGGCGGGTGGCGATCTGCATTCAAAGCTCACAGACGCAGCGCCACTGGCCATGTCGCGAAGCGCCTCGATCGCGCGACTGCGGCGGCCCAGCCCGTCTAGGCGGGCATGAACGCCATCGACGCCGACAGCCACTTCGTGGAGCCTCTCGATTGGCTGAGCCGGGTCGATCGCGCGCTGTTCGAGCGGGTGGGCGCGACGATGTCGCTGCGCGAGCTGGGCGAGCTGATCACCGTGCGCGAGGTGACCGAGATGTTCAGCGCGCTGCCGCCGCCGCTGCGCCCCACCGTCGCGCAGCTGGCGCCCCGCGGCGTCGACGCGCTGCTGGAGCGGCTGGGGGTCGAGCTGCACAGCGAAGACCCGAACCAGCGCATCGGGCTCTCACAGCTGCAGCAGGGCCTGCGCGACAGCGCGCTGGGCGCCATTCTGTGGCCGCAGGGGGCCGTCGACCCCGCCGAGCGGCTCGAGTTCTGCGACGCGCGCGGCATCGGGCTGCAGTTCGTGAACCCCACCTTCCTGGTGCGCATGCTGCGGCAGCTGGGCGAGCGCGAGCCGCAGCTGCTCCGGCCGGTGATGGAGGCCTACAACAGCTGGGCGGCGCAGGTGCTCGCCGGGCGCCTCGACCGCTTCATTCCCGTCACCTACCTGCGGCTCGACGACGTCGAGTGGTGCTGCCGCGAGCTGCAGCGCATGCGCCGGCTCGGCAGCCGCGCCTTCGTCTTCCCCTTCGAGCCGGTGAACGGGCGCAGCCTCGCCGACCCGGCCCTCGAGCCGCTGTGGCACACCGCCACCGAGCTGCAGATGCTCGCCTTTCTCCACGTGGGGGTGTGCCGGCCGCCGCTCGACCCGGCCTGGGCCAGCCAGGGCGGGCGGCTGAACCTCGAGCTGGCGATTCGGCTGATCCTCAACCAGAACCACGTCTGCCCGCAGCTGCCGCTCTCGTCGCTGGTGCTGGCGGGGGTGTTCGACCGCCACCCGCGGCTCACGGTCATCGCCCAGGAGTTCGGCATCTCGTGGGTGGGCAGCTGGGCCCAGAGCATCGGCTTCAACCGCTTCGAGGGGCTGTTCGCCGAGCTGTTCAGCGCCTGGCCCTGCCAGCGCCCGGCGCGCGAGTACCTGGGCCGCAACATTCTGGTGAGCCCGCTGCCGCACGAGAACGTGCCGGCGTTCATGCGCGAGCACGGCGACGGCGTGGCGGTGTTCGCCACCGACTACCCCCACCCCGAAGGCGCCGAGTCGGCGCGCGCCGACTACCAGGCGGCGTTCTCGCGCGAGGGGGTGCCGGCCTCGGCGCAGGCGCGCTTCTTCTGCGAGAACATGCTGGCGGCGATGAACCGCTAGCTGTGGCCCGCCGCGCACTTGCGCGCGGTGACCTCGTAGAAGACGAACGAGCAGGCGAAGTCGCCCTGTGCGTCGGCGGCGCGCAGCGCGGCGAGCCACTGCGCGGTCTCGGCTTCGCTGGCGGCCTGCGCGAAGTGGGCGAAGAAGACCGCCGGCTGCAGCACGCCCGGCAGCGCCACCGCGTAGCTGACCCACGGCGCGCGCACCATCACCTCGCGCTCGACGAAGCCGGCCCGGCGCAGCAGCTCGAGGTGCCGGGGGCCGGCGCGGCCGTTGGCGGTGCCGTCGACGAAGGCGCGGCAGATGCGCCGGGTGAGCGCGGGGTCGGCGCCGGCGATGCTGAGCGACTCCCAGTCCTGGTCGAGCAGGCGCACCACCCCGCCCGGCTTGAGCACCCGGTACAGCTCGGCCGCGGCGCGCTGGGGCGCGTCGAGGTGCTGAAACACCCGCTCGGCGCGCACCGCGTCGAAGGTGGCGTCGGCGAAGGGCAGCGCAGTGGCGTCGCCGAGGTGCCACTCGACGTTCGGGCCGCCGCCGCGGCGGGCCGCCTCTTCGAGCAGCCCCTCGTTGACGTCGACCCCCACTGCGCGGCCGGTCGGGCCCACCCACTGCGCCAACGCGCGCACGTCTTCTCCGGTGCCGCAGCCGACGTCGAGCACCGCGCTACCGGCCTTCAGCCCCAGCTGCGCATCGCGGCGCGCGCGGGTGACCGGGTCGAGCCCGGCGTGCGCAGACAGGTCGAGGTACTGCGCCAGGCCCAGCTCGGGCAGCGCGGGTTCGAGCGCCGCGCTCACAGGCGCGACTCCAGGTGGTGACGCGCCATGCGGTAGTCCTCGGGGGTGTCGATCTCCATCACCGGCAGGCCGGTGACGTCGGCGATCTCCACCCGCCGCGCCTGCGCCAGCCGCTCGATGGCGAAGTCGTAATACTCGTTCTCGAGGCCCTCGCCGATCACCGTGTCGAGCGCCGAGGCGAACGCACCCGAGCCCTGGGCGCCGAACCGCAGCACCCCCACGTACTCGCCCACCGCCACCTCGGGCGGTAGGGCCTTGCTCAGCTGCTTCACCCGCCCATCGTCACCCAGGGCGACCTTCATCTCTTCTTCGCCGCAGCGCTTGCGCTCGACCGCCAGCACGTCGGGGTGGGTGGCGCTGGCCAGCTGCTCGAGCAGCGAGGGAGTGAAGACCACGTCGCTGTTCATGAAGAGCGTCTCGCGGCCGGCGAAGTGCGGGCGCGCCAGCCACATCGAGTACGCGGTGTTGGTCTCGACGAAGCGGGGGTTCACCACGAACGAGAAGCGCAGCCCGGGGTAGCGCCGCTCGACGTGCTCGCGAATCTGTTCTTGCAGGTAGCCCACCACCAGGCACACCTCTTCACCGCCCGCCTCGCGCACCGCGCGCAGCTGGTGGTCGAGAATCGCGCGCCCGCCCACCTCGAGCAGGCACTTGGGCCGCGTGAGCGTCAGCGGGTGAAGCCGGCGTGAGGCCCCGGCGGCGAGAATCAGGGTGAGTGGTGGCACGGTCGACCTCACCGTCAAGACGCAGGCTCACGCCCGATGTCGCAGCCTCCGCCGAAGGCGCCAGCCACCGCCTGACGGGGTGCGGCGGCTAGAAGTACAGGCCCCAGGCGACGATGCCGAGGAACACCGCGATGTCGGCGATCAGCGGCAGGTCGCTGAGCAGCACCTTCTCGGGAGAGCCGCCCAGCCCGCGCTTGTGCACCAGGAACAGGTAACGAAACACTCCGAAGATGACGCACGGCACGGTGAGCTTGAGGTGGTCGCTGCCCACCCGGGCGATGGTCTCGGGCGACACCGTGTACAGGCCGTAGGCGAGAATGGTGCAGGCCGCGCTGATCGACATCATCTGATCGAGCATGGTCTGCGTGTACTCACCCAGCGACGCGCGGTGCGCGGCGGCGCCGTCTTCGAGCGACGAGAGCTCGGCGCGGCGCTTGGCGAACCCCAGAAACACCGCGCCCAGCAGCGTGCAGAGAAACAGCCAGTTCGACACCTGCACGTCGATGGCCACGGCGCCGGCGACCACCCGCACGATGAAGCCGAGCGCCAGCGCCATCACGTCGAGCAGCACCACGTGCTTGAGCAGCGTGGTGTAGAGCAGCTGCAGCACCACGTACGAGAGCGCCACTCCGACGAACGCGCCGCCCAGCGCCAGCGACAGCACCAGGGTGCCTCCCCAGCACAGCGCGATCAGCACCAGCACCGAGGGCAGCCCGAGCTGGCCCGCGGCGATGGGGCGAAACTTCTTCTCGGGGTGCAGGCGGTCTTTCTCGCGATCGAACCAGTCGTTCATCACGTAGACGCCGCTGGCCAGCAGGCAGAACGCCGCTACCGCGATGGCCGACCGCAGCAGCTGCCCGGCCACGGTGATGTTCTTGGCGAACAACAGCGGCACCAGCAGCACGCCATTCTTGGTCCACTGGCGGGGGCGGAGCGCCCGAATCGCCGCGAGGGGGGTTGCCACGGTTCGCGGTTCGGCGGGCGCTGGGGTCATCTCGCGTTAGGTACGGCCGACTCCATAGTACGTAAACCCCATCTCGCGCATGCGGGAAGGGTCGAGCACGTTGCGGCCGTCGAACACCACCGGCGCCTTCATCATCTTCTTCATCCGCTCGAAGTCGGCGTTGCGGAAGTCGTTCCACTCGGTGACCAGGAACAGGGCGTCGGCGCCCTTGAGCGCGTCGTACGGGGTCTCGGCGTAGCCGATGCGGTCTTGGAAGTGGCGCCGCGCCACCGCCTGGGCCACCGGGTCGTGCGCCACCACCCGGGCGCCCTTGCCCAGCAGGGCTTCGATCACCACGATCGCCGGGGCCTCGCGCATGTCGTCGGTCTTGGGCTTGAACGCCAGCCCCCACACGCCGAACGTCTTGCCGCTCAGGTCGCCGCCGAAGTGCTTCTTGGCCTTCTCGATGAGCGCCTTCTTCTGGCGCTCGTTGGTGCGCTCGACCGCGCGCAAGAGGTCGAACTCGATGCCGTGCTCGCGGGCGGTGGCCATCAGCGCCTTCACGTCTTTGGGGAAGCACGAGCCGCCGTAGCCCACCCCGGGGAAGAGGAAGGGGTAGCCGATGCGCCGGTCAGAGCCCATGCCCTTGCGCACCGCATCGACGTCGGCGCCCACCTTCTCGCAGATCACCGCGATGTCGTTCATGAACGAGATGCGGGTGGCGAGCATGGCGTTCGCGGCGTACTTGGTGAGCTCGGCCGACCGGGTGTCCATGAACAGCACCGGGTTCTCGGTGCGCACGAACGGCGCGTAGAGGTCGCCCATCACCTTGCGGGCGCGCTCGGAGCTCGAGCCGATCACCACCCGGTCGGGCTTCAAGAAGTCGTCGAGCGCCGCGCCCTCTTTGAGGAACTCGGGGTTCGAGACCACGTCGAACTCGAGCTTGGTGTTCTCGGCGATCGCCGCGTGCACCAGGTCGGCGGTGCCCACCGGCACGGTGCTCTTGTCGACCACCACCGTGTACTGGCGCATCGCCTTGCCGATCTCTTTCGCGGCCGAGATGACGTACTGCAGGTCGGCGTCGCCGGTCTCTCCCTCGGGCGTGCCCACCGCGATGAACACCACCTGGGCCGGCCCCACCGCGTCGGGCAGGCTGGTGGTGAACGAGAGGCGCTTCTCTTTCACGTTCTTGAGCACCAGCTCTTCGAGCCCCGGCTCGTAGATGGGAATCTCGCCGTTGCGCAGCGCCTTGATCTTCTTCTCGTCGATGTCGACGCACGTCACGTCGTTGCCGCTGTCGGCGAAACAGGTGCCCGCGACCAGGCCGACGTAACCGGAACCGATGACTGCGACGCGCATGGAAAGGTCCTCGAGTGAAAGGAAAGCTGCCGGCGACCACTAATCGGGTTCTGAGAGGCCCACAACCCTGCACCGCAGCTGTGTCGAATCGGTGCCTCGCCCCGAGGCCTTCAGGCGGTGAGCGCCGCGCGCAACGCCTCGGCAGGCCGGGCGGTGGTCTTCTTCCCCACCACCGCCACCGGGTCGATCACCGACACCTCGAGCAGCTTGCGCACCGCCAGGCCGACCTCGGGAGCGAGCTTCGCCGCCGCGGGTGCCACCTCGGGGAACAGCCGGGCGGTGATGTGCAGCGCCGCGTAGAGCGCGCGCTCGACCTTCCAGGCGCGGGCGCGGGCCTTCACCACCTCGGGGTCGGTGACCTGCAGCGCCAGCTCGCGCAGGTCGACCCACTCGATGAACGGCACGTCGAAGCCCGCGCGCGACGCGAACAGCACCTGGGTGAGCAGCGCGTCTTCGGCGCCCAGCCGGTACATCGAGGGCCCGTAGACCCTGGCGGGTTGAGCGCGGGCGAGCAGGCCCTGGTCTTCGGCCGGGTCGTGGGTGAGGTGGCCGTAGACCAGAATCGCGGTGCGGGTGTCCGACAGCACCAGGTCGGGGGCCAGCCCCGCTTCGTCCTTCGGCGCTTCGGTGGGCTTGAACTCGGCGCCCTTGATGAAGCCGGTGAAGCCGTCGAGGTCCAACGGCGACAACAACAGCCGCAGCTCGCCCACCGGCCGAAACGCCACGTGCGGGTAGAGGCTCTCGGCGAAGGTGGCGGCGCCCAGCATCACCACCCTGCGGCCCTCGAGCCCGTCGATGCTGCGCTTGAAGTTGACCAGCTTCATCACGTTGTCGTTGAGCAGGCCCTGGTAGATGCCCAGCAGGCGATCGCGCGCCCAGTCGGGAGCGCCTCCGCCAGCGAAGCGGTACTCGAGGTTGTAGGCCGCGAGCGGCGCGAGGCCCTGCGGCACCGCCCAGTCGACGAACTCGTCCCACGGGGCTTGGGCCAGGCTCTGGCGCTGGGGCGAGAACGACGACAGTGCGCGGAACAGGTCGACCAGGGTGAGCATGGACACTCCGAATAACGTGGTATGCGCGGTTCAGTGAAGCCCGAGCTTTCGGTGGTGATCCCTTTCGAGGGCAGTACCCGCTTCGCCGCGGCGAGCTTCGCCGAGGCCCTGTCGGCTGATCCGCGCACCCAGGTGATTCTGGCGGGCAGCAGCGAGGCCGGTGTCCCCCCGCGCAAGAACCTGGTGGTGGTGAGCGATCGCCCCTCGCCCGGCGACGCGCTGAAGACCGCCATCGAGTGGGCCGAGGGCGAGGTCACCGTGCTGCAAGAGCCCCACCAGGCCTACTCGCTCGAGGCGCTGCCGAAGCTGGTGGCGCCGATCAAAGAGGGCCGCGCCGACGTGGTGGTGGGCCGCCGCGAGCAGCGCGCCGCGCCCGAGGCGCTGCTCGGCAGGCTCGCGGCCTGGGTCAGCGACGCGCCGGTCAGCGACCCGCTGAGCGGTCAGCGCGCCTTCCGCTCGTCGGTGCTGCGCGACGTCTCGCTCAAGTCGAGCGGGGTCGAGGTCGAGCCCGAGCTGTTGGTGAAGCTCGCCGCACAGCTGTACCGCTTCTGCGAGGTGCCGGTGGCCGGTGCGCCCACCCGGCCGACTCCGGTGCTGCTGCGCCAGGCGCGCAAGCTGCTGCAGTACGCCACCACCCAGAACGACGCCGACAACGCGCACGAGGGCTACAACACCCTGGCGCGCATGGAGGGCGGCGCGCCCAACTACAACGCCTGGCTGGGGCGGCGGTTCAACGCGCACGCCGGCCAGCGCGTGCTCGAGATCGGCGCGGGCATCGGCACCATCACCGCGCTGCTGGCGCAGGGCCGCGAGAAGGTGGTGGCCCTCGAGGTCGACGACTTCTACGTGAAGCGGCTGAAGAACCGGTTCCGCGACCAGCCCAACGTGGTGCCCTACAAGAGCGACGTGGCGCTGGCCGACTGGCAGCGGCTGCGCGCCGAGAAGTTCGATTCGATCGTGCTGTCGAACGTGCTCGAGCACATCGAAGACGACGGCGACGCGGTGCGGCGGTTCGCGCAGATTCTCACCCCGGGCGGCAAGGTGCTGATTCTGGTGCCGGCCCTGCCGCTCTTGTTCGGCTCGATGGACGAGGCGGTCGGCCACTTCCGCCGCTACACCATGGGCTCGCTGCGCAAGGTGCTCGAAGCCAATGGCTTCGACGTGCAGCTGCTCGAGTGGATGAACCTGGTCGGCATACCCGGCTGGCTGGTGAACAGCCGCCTGCTGCGCCGCCGCGCCATGCCTCCGCTGCAGCTGCGGCTCTACGACCAGGTCGCTCCGCTGCTCGCCGCCGCCGAGTCGAAGGTGAAGCTGCCGGTGGGCATGAGCCTGTTCTGCGTCGCCCAGGTGCGCTGAGCCGTTCTCGCGGCTGCTTCATCTCGCCCCGCGTTTCGAAGGGCCCGTGCGGTAGGGCCTGCGCGCCGTCGTGGGGCACCACGATGCCGCCGCCATCGACGCCTCGATGGCGCTCGCGCTGCGCGGGTATGCACGCCGGCGGTGGTCCCTCCTCGCTCGGTGAGCCCCTCCCCGGCCAGCGCTCTGCCTCCGCTGCGAATGGGCACGACAGTCGATTGAACATGCCGCCGCTCGACCCGGCGCCCCCCGCCGCTGCGACTGCGCATGACGTGGCGAGGCGAGGCGCCCGGCCGACGCGTCGGAGATCGTCGCCGATGGGCCCCACGACGAAGACCCCGCCATGTTCGGTTTCGCGGCTGCGGCCGGCGTTTGGCGCGTGCCGCGATGCGTGGTCGACCTTGAACACGCCCGCCCGAAGAGGGTGCGCCCTCGGCTGCTGCTCCTGCGTGACCACGGATGTTGCGATGCGTGGTCACCCAGGAGCAGGCCGGGCCCCGATGACGGGCGTCGCCAACGGCCGCTGCTCCTGCGTGACCACGGATGCTGCGATGCGTGGTCGCCCAGGAGCAGGCCGCAGCGGTCTCCGGCGCGAGGGAGCATGTCGCGCGAGGTCGTTTCCATCTCGGGCGGGCGTTTCGTCGCACGCGGGGGCCGCAGGAGAACGGCTCGCTCGAGCGTCGCGATCATGCCCCTGGCGTATCGGCCTCCCGTCGGATCAGCCACGGCGTGGGAGCGATCGAGTTGTTCGTCGACGGGCCCACCGCGAGCCCCAAGGGCGCCAGGCTCCCCCCCAGCGACCTCGATGGGCTCGCGTTCGCCTTCGGGCACCGAGCCGGGACACCTGCGCCGCGCAAGCATCGAGCAGAGCGATCGGCCGTCGCGCCGTCCCTCATTCGCTCGACGCTGCAGCGGTTCGAACCGCCGCGAGGTCTGGTCTCCGCCCGCTCGTGCCGAACCGCGCATGGGAGCCCCACCGCAGCCGCCGCGCATCGCACCGGCCCCGCTCCGGGCACAACCTCCGGGCACAACCTCCGGGCACAACCTCCGGGCACAACCTCCGGCACCCTCCGGGCACAACCCCGCACAACCCCGGGCACAACCTCCGGGCGCAACCTCCGGGCACAACCTCCGGGCACAACCTCCGGGCACAACCTCCGGGCACAACCTCCGGGCACAACCTCCGGGCACAACCTCCGGGCACAACCTCCGGGCACAACCTCCGGGCACAACCTTCCGGGCCAACCCCGGCACAACCTCCTGGCACAACTCCGGGCACAACCTCCGGGCACAACCCTCCGGCAGCACAACCTCGGCCCCGTCACCGCGCCGGGCGGCGCAGCCCCAGCCGCTGCATGCGGTACACCACGGTGCGCCGGGGAACTCCCAGCCGCCCTGCCGCGGCGGTCACGTTCCACCGGGTGCGGGCGAGCGCCTCGAGCAGCAGCTCGCGCTCGGCGGTCTTGAGCGCCCCACGCAGGTTCTCTTCGGGCGCCTCGGTCGACAGCCGCGCCGGCAGCGCGTCGCGGCCGAGCTCGTCGCGCACCGCCGACCGCGCCGCGCGCGCCATCACGTTGCGCAGCTCGCGCACGTTGCCGGGCCAGCGGTACCGCGAGAGCACCGTGCGCGCGTCGGCGCCGAGCGCGAGCCGCGGCCGGTTGAGCAGCCGCCGCTCGGAGGCGAGAAACGACTCGGCCAGCGGCAGCACCTCGCCCGGGCGATCGACCAGGGCCGGCACCTTCAGCACGTGCTGCAGGGGCAGCGCAGCGAGCGCGGTCAGCGCCAGCCACGACCGCTTCTCTCTCGCCCTCTCGACCAGCTCGGCCACCCGCGCCGGGTCGAGCGCGTCGGCGTCGCGCACCAGCAGCACCGAGCCGCCCGACGCCTCCATCAGCGCGCCCAGCGACGCGGGCCAGCCGCCCTGCCCTTCGATCACCGGCGCCGACGCAGCCGTCGCCAGCGCTCGGGCGAGAAAGCCGCGGCCCGCGCCCTGCGGCCCGATGAACGCCAACGCCGCCGGCCTTCGCGCCAGCCGCTCGACCGCCTCGCGCAGCCGCACCATCACCGGGTCGACCACCACCGGCTCGACCTCGACCACGGCGTGCAGCCGCTCCAGCGCGCGTCCCACAGCACCTCGGTGGTCAGGCCGTCGACGCGCGACACCACCGTGGGCCACCCGGGCACGCGCACCCGCCAGCGAAGGCAGCCGCGCCAGCACCGCGTCGAGCCGCGCTCGGCGCCGCCCGGCGGCTGCGGCACGATCACCGCCAGCACGTCGGCCGAGAACTCGCCCCAGCAGGCCACCGCGCCGAGGCGGGCGGTGCCTTCGACCAGGCGGCGCACCAGCGCCTGCCGCGCCGAGGCGTTGAGCGGCGGCAGCCCGACCAGGCCCAGGCCCACGTGACCGGCGCCCCGCGCGCGCTGCAGCTCGTCGTCGAGGCGCGCCGCGAGCTCGTCGTGCGAGGCCAGCCGCGGCCGCGCCGGCACCGGGGTGTCGTTCTCGAACGCGATCACCAGACGCGCGTCGCCCACCCGAATCTCGTCGCCCGCCCGCGCCAGCGCCTGCCCCGAGACCTGCACCTCGTTGAGCTGGGTGCCGCTGGCGCCGCGCAGCTCTTCCACCACCACCGCGTCGGCGCGCGCGGTGAGGGTGAGGTGCCGCACCGCCGCCTTCGCGTCGTCGAGCGGCAGCCCCACGCCGGGCCCGCGCCCCACCAAGAGGGGTCGGCCCGCCGCGAGCTCGATCGCTGCAGACCCCGCGTCGGTGAGAGCGAGCACGAAAATTCGCGCCATGGTTCGTACCTGCACCTCTATACTCCGTCGCCGCCATGGCTGAGTCCCCGAAGGCCGAGCGGCGCGGTTTCTTGAAGCTCCTCGCCGGAGCGCTGGCCGCCGCGGCCGGCGCTCTCGCCACCGTGCCGGTGCTGGGCTCGGTGGTCACGCCGCTCATGAAGCCCAAGGCCGACGACGGGGGCCTGCTGCGCGCCGTCTCGGTCACCGAGCTGCAAGACGGGGTGCCCAGGCGCGTCGAGCTGGTGAGCACGGTGATCGACGGCTGGTCGCGAGCGGTCGGGGTGATCGGCGCGGTGTGGCTGCTCAAGAAGCCCGACGGCACGGTGAGCGCGCTGTCGACCATCTGCCCCCACTCGGGCTGCAGCATCAACCAGAAGACCAAGAGCACCTACGGCTGCCCCTGCCACGACTCGACGTTCGAGCTCGACGGCAACGCGACCGACGGGCCTTCGCCCCGCCCGATGGACCCGCTCGAGGTGCAGGTGAAAGACAAAGACGTGTTCGTGAAGTACCGGCGCTTCAAGATCGGCGTGAAAGAGAAGCAAGAGCTGGGCGCCGTCGACTGCCCGCGCCGCGGCCGGGACCTGGCATGATCTCCCGCGTCCTCGCCTGGGTCGACGACCGGTCGGGCCTGATGGGCTGGCTGCGCGCCGCCGGTGACTCTCCGCTGCCCGGCGGAGCGCGCTGGGCCCGCTCGTTCGGCACCGTCACCGCGGCGCTGCTGGTGCTCGAGGCCCTCACCGGCATGGGCCTGTCGGCCTGGTACGCGCCCTCGGCCACCGACGCCTGGGCCTCGGTGCACTACATTCAGTACCAGGTCTTCATGGGTGACCTGCTGCGCGGGGTTCACCACTTCGGCAGCACCGCGCTGATTGTGATGGCGATTCTGCACCTGGTGCAGGCGCTCATCTGGGGCGCCTACCGCGCCCCCCGCGAGCTCACGTGGATCACCGGCATCATCGGGCTGCAGGTGCTGATCGTCACCTCGCACACCGGGTACCTGCTGCCGAATGATCTGCGCGCCTACTGGGCGACCCAGGTGCTGCTGGGCATCGCGGGCAACCAGCCGCTGGTCGGCGCCACCGCCCAGACGGTGATTCAGGGCGGCCCTGCGTTCGGCAACATCACCCTCACCCACCTCTACGCGCTGCACGTGGTGCTGATGCCGCTCGCCGGCCTGCTGCTCATCGGCGCCCACCTCGCGGTGCGCAAGCGCCACGGGCCCTCGGCGCCCCCCGGAGCCTCCGACTCCGACCGCACGGTGAAGCGCGAGCCGTACTGGCCGTCGCAGGCGGCGCGCGACGCGGCGATGACCTTCGCGGTGACGCTGCTGCTGGTGGTGCTGGTGAAGCTGACCGGGGGCGCCGAGCTCTCGGCGCCCGCCGACCCGGCCATCGAGTACGTGGCCCGGCCCGAGTGGTACTTCCTGCCCATCTTCCGGCTGCGGCACTGGTTCACCGGCAGCAGCGAGTTCATCGCCACCGCCGGCCTGCCGGGCGTCGCCACCATCGGGCTGTGCCTGCTGCCGTTCGTCTACCAGAAGCTCGAGAAGCGAAAGCCGCACCGGCTGATCGTGGTCGGCGTGCTGCTGGGCCTGGTGGCGGCGGGCGTGCTCGGTGGCATGACCGCCTACGAAGACGCCACCGACCCCAAGGCCGCGAAGATCAACGCCAGGGCCGAGAAGATCGCCCGGCAGATGCACGCGCTGGCGATGATCGGAGTGCCGGTGAGCGGGCCGCTCGAGCTCTACAAGAACGACCCCGAGGTGTGGGGCGCGCGCACGTTCGCGCGCGAGTGCGCTCCCTGCCACAGCGAGTGCAGCGAGCAGCCGTTCAAGGGCGTGATGTGCATGCAGGGCTACGCCGGCCGGCCCTGGCTGAGCGCCTTTCTCGAAGACCCGCGCGCGCCGCACTTCTTCGGCAACACCAAGATCGACGAGATGGAGGCCTTCAAGGGCAACGCAGAGGTCTCGAAGGCGTTGGTCGAGTTCGTGTACTCCGAGGGCAACCGCACCGACGTCAACGCCGAGCTGGCGGCGAAGGGCCGCGCCGCGTTCGAGAAAGAGGGCTGCGACTCGTGCCACTCGCTCGACGACTCGGGCGGAACTGCGCCGACGCTCAAGGGCTACGCCTCGGAGAAATGGCTCGAGGCGTTCATTCGCACCCCCGACGCCGAGAGGTTCTACGGCAGCAACAACGAGATGGACTCGTTTCCCCATGAGAAGCTGGACAAAGACGCGCTGAAGGCGGTCATCTCGTACCTGCGCGCACAGGCCGGTCAGCCGCTGAATTTCGCCGTACCCCACCCGTAGCAATCACTGCTCCCCTAAGAGAGGAACACCACGATGAAGACCCTTCGAATTGCGCTGGTCGCCTGCTGCTTCGCCGCCTCGGCCTGGGCCGACGACGTTCCCGCCATCTGGAAGTCGAAGTGCGAGAGCTGCCACGGCGCCGACGGCAAGGCGCAGACCAAGACCGGCAAGAAAGAGAAGATCGAAGACATGACCGCTGCCGACTGGCAGACCAAGTGGACGGACGAGAAGATGAAGACCATCATCCTCGAGGGGTCGAAGGACAACACGAAGATGAAGGCGTTCAAGGGGAAGATCTCGGACGCCGACGTCGACGGGCTCATCAAGCACATCCGGTCGTTCAAGGGCTGATGCGACGGCTTCTGGTCATCGCTGCAGTGCTGGGCGCCACGCTGTGGGTCGGCGTGGCTCCGGCGACCGCCCACTCGCTCGCGCGCGGCGACGACGAGGGCGAGGTCGCCAAGAAGAAGCGTCATCGCGACGGCGGTACCCGCGACGACGAAGAGAAGGAAGAAGACTTTCGCCGCGCATTGCCGACCTTCTAAAAGCGAGTGCTCGACACCGCGCAGCGAGGCCCTAAGGTTCGGCCCCATGCGCAAACTCCTCCTGCTTTGTGTCGTGTCGCTGTGGTCGTCGCAGTCCTTCGCGAAGGAACCGCCAAAGGCCGCTCCCGCCGTCGATGCCGCGGGCACCTTCGCCGCCAAGGGGGCCAACCCCGGAGGCAAGGGCGGCTACGAAGGCACCGTCACCATCACCAAGAACGGCGAGACCTACAACGTGGCGTGGGCGCTGCCCGGGTCGCCTGAGTACAAAGGCGTGGCGATCATGATGGACGGCACCCTGGGCGTGGGCTGGGGCATGGGCGCCGCGTACGGCGTGGTGGTGTACCGGGTGAGCGGCGGCTCGCTGAAGGGGCTGTGGGCGACCAGCGGCTCGGGCCCCAAGCCGGGAATTGAAGAGCTCGAGGGCCCCGCGGGGCTCAATGGCGGCTACAAGATCGTCAAGGGCGCCGGCCCCGACGGCAAGCCGTACAGCGGCAACGTCTCGATCACGCCCAACGGCGACGTGTTCAACGTCACCTGGACGCTGCCGCGCGAGACGTACAGCGGCGTGGCGATCAAGCAGGGCGACCTGCTCATCGTCGGCTGGGGCGCTGCGGGCAAGGGCGCAGGTGTCGTCAGCTACCAGCAGGCGGGGAAGAACTTCGACGGGAAGTGGGGGGCGCCGGGGAGTGGGCAGCTCGGGACGGAGACGTTGACCAGGAAGTAGGTTTTTTTTCGGAGGCGGTGCTCGGCTCGAAGAAGCCGTCCACGTCCACGTCCACGTCCACGTCCACGAAGAAGCCCGCTGGGCCCACGCATCGCACGCGACGCGAGTAATGAGCTTCCCCGGCGCGCTCGACAAGAACAGCGCCGAAGGCGCCGTGGACGTGGACGTGGACGTGGACGTGGACGGCCGTTTCAGCAGCGCCCGCCCCGCCTTAAGCGCACGTTCAATTCGCGCTGCTCTTCGCCTTGAACAGATCCGCCTTCAACACGACTTCTCCCCCCGCCGGCACCCTGATCGACACCTGCTTGGTGACCCCCAGCTGCTTGTTGCGCAGCGTGAACGTGGCCGTACCCGCCGGCACCGTGATCGGCGCCACCGGCGTCACCCCATACGACCGTCCCTGATAGATGACCTCGGCCCAGGGTTCACCCGCACCGTCACCCGGCCCGGCGCGGCACCACCCGCTTGCGCTGCGGCCGCTCTTTCACCGGCACCGGCTCGGCCAGCGCCACCCCTGCCCCGGCATCGGCCGCCTCAGCCGTGTCTGACGCCTGAACCACCGCCGGGCGCTCTTCTTCGCGCGGGCGCACCGCGCGCTTCTCGGGCTTCACCTTGGTGGGGCTGGGCACCGGCGTCACCACCACCAGCGGCGCGACCGTGGGGGCCCGCAGGTTCCACGCCGCTGCCGCGCCGATCACCAGCAGCGCCGCTGCCCCCGCCAGAAATGGCCAGCGCCGCGCCGCCACCCTGGCCGGCTCGGGCATCACCACCGCCGCGGGCGGGTCGGTGTCGCGCTGGCCGCCCTGTGGCCGCCGCTCGATCATCGTCGGCGCCGAGGCCACCATGTCCGACCCCACCGCCAACGCCTCTTCTCCCGAGGGAATCACGAACGGCGCCGACAGCACGTCGGTGCCCTGCCCCATCGGCATCTGTGTGGGTCAGCGACTCGCCGGTCATGGTGATGAACGCCTCGAGCGCGTGCGCCATCTCTTCCGCGCTGCCGAAGCGGTCTTTCGGGTTGGGGTACAGCGCACGCTCGAGAACGTCGTTCAGCGAGGCGTGCAGCTCGTGCCGCCGGGTGAAGCCCAGCCGGGGCTTGCGCGCCTCGTCGGCGGTGTCGGGCACGCACGGGGGCCGCTCGTTGAAGAGCAGCTCGTGCAGCGTCACCCCCATCGCGTACAGGTCGGTGCGCGCGTCGAGCGCGGCGTTCGAGTTGAACTGCTCGGGCGCCATGTAGCCGAACTTGCCCTTGAGCGTGCCCGCCCGCGTCACCTGCGAGGCGTTCATCGCCTTGGCGATGCCGAAGTCGACCAGCTTCACGCCACCCGAGAAGCTCACCAGCACGTTGTCGGGCGACACGTCGCGGTGGAGGATACCCAGCGGGTTGCCGCGCTCGTCTTTGAGCTGGTGCGCGAACTGCAACCCCTGCAGCGCCTGGGCACACACCCGCGCGGCGATGCGCGGGTCGGGGCGCGCGCCGGTCTTCGCGTCCTGCTCGACGATGGCGTGCAGCGAGCGGCCGTGCACGTACTCCATGGCGATGAACCAGTCGTCGCCCTCGTGCCCCAGCTCGAAGATCTGCACGATGTTGGGGTGCTGCAGCTGGCCCGCCAGCCGCGCCTCGTTGACGAACATGTCGACGAAGCTCTGGTCGGTGGCGAGGTGCCGCAGAATGCGCTTGATCACCACCGTCTTCGAGAAGCCCGCCGGCCCGTCTTGCCGGGCCAGAAACACCTCGCCCATGCCGCCGGTGGCGAGCAGCTGCAGCAGCCGGTATTTGCCGAGCTTCTCGGGGTTCAAAGGCACCTACATCTTACCGAAGACGGGTCGCAGCTTCTCTCAGGGTGACGCACTCGAGCGCGCCTTGAGCGCGCCGAACAGCTTCGCCAGCCGCGACAGCTTCTCGCGCGCCGGCACCTCGAGATCGCGCTGCTGCCGGGCCAGCGCGCGGGGGGCTCCGTCGCTCACGTCGAGCACGTCGATGGCGTGCAGCTCGAAGTTGAACAGCGGCAGCGAGGCCATGCTCGCGAAGACCGCGCGCACCAGCGGCCACGGCGCGAGATTGGCGAAGGTGCCGATGAAGGGCACCCGGGTCACCGGCGCCACCGCGATGGGCAGCTCGACCAATGGGGCATCGCCGCGCTGGTACGGCGCGGTGAGCGACGGCCGGTACGGTGCCGTGGGCGCCAGCAGCACCCGGGGCGAGTCGAGAATGGCGCGCGAAGGCCGCCCCAGCGCCTTGAGCACCCCCATCACCGACGCCTTGGCCAGCCAGTAGGGCGTCGCCGGGTAGGTCGACGAGTCGTAGGCGTAGCCGCGCGCCACCACCGCCTGCAGCAGCGCGGGCGACAGCGTGTAGCCCGGCGCGCGAAAGCCGACCGGCGCTTCGCCGCAGGCCTGGGTCAGCGCCTGGTGCGCGCGGTCGAGATCTTCGCAAGCCTGCTCGAAGCTCCACCGCGACATGCCGTAGTCGTGCGCGAAGGAGTGCGAGGCGATCTCCACTCCGGCCAGACGCGCCTGGCGCAGCGAAGGGTCCGCCTCGGCGCCGATGGCGAAGAAGGTCGCCGGCACGCCGGCCGCGGCGAACAGCTCGAGGTAGCGCGGCACCGCCACCGAGTAGACGAGAGAGCGCGCGCGCTCGTCGAGCACCGACTCGGGCACCGACTGAATGCGGCAGTAGTGGGGCAGCGAATCGAGATCGACCGAGATCGCCCCGAGGCTCATTCGCCCTTGACGCGGATGACGTAGACCAGCCGCGCCACCTGCTTCAGCACGTTGGGCACCCGGCGAAAGAGATGAATCGACGGCTTGCGCTTCTCGTGCAGCTGAATGGGTATCTCTTCGACCCGCACGCTGTGCCAGGCGCGAATCACGAACTCGCTGGCGAACACGTCCATGTCGGCGCCGCAGCGCTCGAGCACCGGCAGCAGCTTCTCGCGCCGAAACGCCTTGAGGCCGTGGGTGTCGGTGCCCTTGAAGCCCAGCGCCACCCGCAGGGTCGTGTTGAGGCTCCAGGTCGCCAGCCGACGCACCGCCGGCCGCTCGTCGGACGAGCCGCGCGCCGCCTTCGAGCCCACCACCATGTCGGCGTGCTCGAGCAGCGGTATCGCGGCGTCGTAGAAGCTGTGGTCGCACAGGTCGATCTCGTCGCAGACGACCAGCTCGCCCTTCGCCTCGAGAATGCCGCGCTTCATCGCGCTGCCGTAGTTGGGCGTGTCGTTGTGAAACCAGCGCAGCCTTCCAGAGCCCGAGCAGATTTCTTCGAGCAGCTGGGGCGTGCGATCGCGCGAGCCGTTCTCGGCAAAAATCACCTCGTAGTCGAGGTTGCGCTGGTCGAGACCGGCCACCAGATCGGCCGCCGCGGAGGAGATGATCTCCTCCTCGTTGTAGACGGGAATGACGATGGAAATGCGAGGGGCCAAAAGGACTTGCGCGCGTAGCACGAAGAGTGACCCCTCGTCAGCATCGGGGTAACGTCGCGCCGTTTTCTAAAAAGCCTAAGTAACGGAGCCTGAATGAAGGCGACCTGCCCTTCCTGCAACGCCCACCTCAACATCGACGACAAGAAGATTCCCGCCGGCGGGGCGCGCATCAAATGCCCGACCTGCCAGAACATCTTCCCGGTAAAGCCGGGCGCAGCCTCGGGCGCAGTGCCGCTGCCCGGCGCCGCCTCGGCCCCCGCTCCCGCAGGCCCCGGCGCGGTGCCCCTGCCGGGCGCCACCACCGCGCACGCTCCTCCCTCGAACATCGCCGGCGGGGCGGTGCCGCTGCCGGGCAACACCCAGAGCACCCCCAGCGACACCGAGTGGGAAGACGCGCCCACCCGCATGCAGCCGGCGTTCATACCGCCCGAGGCGGTGCCCGGCGCGACCACCGCGAAGGCGCCCCCCTCGAACGTTCACGACCAGGCCGCCACCCGCAAGGCACCCGCCTACAAGCCGCCCGCGGTCGGCAGCTCGGCCGCGGTGCCGCTGCCCGGCGTCACCTCGCAGGCGCCCGCCCCGACCTGGGCTGAAGAGTCGACCCGCGTCTCGGCCGCGCCGGTACCCAGCGAGGCCTTCGCTCCTGGCGCCCCGGCGCACGTCGACTTCGGCGCGTTCGAGCCCACCGCCAACCACGCGGTGCCGCTGCCCGGCGCGACCGGCGCCCCCCAGGTCTCGCCCGCGACCCAGCGGCCTCCCGCGATGCGCAGCGGCGCGGTGCCCCTGCCCGGCAGCGCGGCCGGCTCGTACGACCCCACCCAGCAGCACGGGCCCGGCAGCTTCGAGCCCACCGTGCCTGGTCGCGGCGGCGCCGCAGTGCCGTTGCCCGGCGGCGCGGCCCACCCGCCCGCGCCCTCGCACGCGGGCGCGGTGCCGCTGCCCGGCAACTCGGACTTCGGCGCCATCGACTTCAGCGAGTCGACCAACGACTTCCCCAGCGGGGCGGCCACCCACGTCGGGCCTCCTGCGGGTCGCGGCGTGCCGCTGCCCGGCGCGGTGGGCCACTCGGCCCAGCCGGCGAGCCCCCGCTCGGGTCGCGGCGTGCCGCTGCCTGGCGCGACCGGCAACGGCGCGGTGCCGCTGCCCGGAGGCCACGAGGCCCAGGGCGCAGCGCCTTCGTTCGGCGACAGCGTGCCGCTGCCCGGCGGCTACGAGCCCACCGGCGAGCAGCCCTCTTTCGGAGACAGCGTGCCGCTGCCCGGCGGGTACGAGCCGACCGGCCAGCAGCCCTCGTTCGGCGACAACGTGCCGCTCCCCGGAGAAGTGACCGCGCAGACCGACGCCTACCCTCCGCAGGCCTTCACCTTCGACCCGGTGCCGACCGGCGACCCTGCGCCTTCGTTCAACGACGTGCCCGAGGCCTCGGGCGCCGACTTCGCCGAGATTCCCGAGCCGCCGCCGCCCGCCGCTGCCGGGCCGTCGATGGCCGACTTCGATCTCCCCTCGCCCGCCGGCGCGCCGCCGCCCGAGCCGGCCGGCTTCGACTTCTCCAACCTGCCCGCTCCGGCGGGCGCGCCCAGCGACCCGGGCGGCTTCGAGCTCGACCACTCGCGGCCTCCCGAGGCCGATCTCCCCTCGCCCGCCGGCTCGGCGTACGACTTCGCGCCGACCCCCGCCGCGCCGCCGCCCAGCGTGAACCCCTCGGCCTCGTTCGGCGAGGTCGACTTCGGCGGCGGCGGCGACTCGCTCGAGTTCGACCCCACCTCGAAGAGCAGGCCCGATGACCTCGAGGCCGATCTCTCTGCGCCGCTGCCTCCCCCCAAGCCGGCGGCTCCGGCCGACGGGCTCGAGATGCTCAGCTTCATCGACGACACCGCGAAAGAAGCGGGAGTCAAAGACGCCACCCACGTGCGCCGCTTTCACATCAAGCGCCGCAGCGGCAAGGTGTTCGGGCCGTTCGAAGAAGCGGTGGTGGTGAAGATGCTCGAAGACGGGCAGCTGCTCGGCAACGAAGAGGTCTCGCTCGACGGCGAGAGCTGGCAGCCGATCGGCGCCGAGGGCGCCTTCCAGGCCGCGATCGCCAAGCTGATGGAGCAGCCGGCGCGCGCCGGCACCGTGCCGCAGATGCCGGTGCAGTCGGGCGGAGGCGCGGGCGTGAGCGTGCCGGCCAACCGCCCCGCGCCCCCCAGCATGGAGCGGCTCAAGCAGCTCTACGAAGGCCGCATGGCAGCGGTCGCGGTGGTGCAGGGCAAAGAGCCGGTGCCCTTCAGCAAGCGCGTGCCGTGGATCATCGCCGGCGTGCTGCTGCTGGGAATCGTGGTGGCGGGCGGCTGGTCGAGCACCACCCGCTACGGCCTGTTCGGCCTGAAGGTGCTCTTCCCCGCGCGGGTCTCGGCGAACACCGAAGAGGGCAAGGCGCTCGCCGAGGCCAAGAAGGGCCTGCTCGCCGACACCTTCAAGGGCTACCAGAACAGCAAAGAGCTGTGCGAGAAGCTCTTGCGCACCAAGCCGTACCCCGAGGTGCGCGCCGTGTGGATGCAGTCGGTCTACAACCTCGCCCGCCGGTACGGCGCGGTGAACGCGGCCGACCTGCGCACCGCCGAGGCCGAGCAGGAAAACATCATGCTGCTCGGCGAGAAGCACGTCGAGGTGGTCAAGGCGCTGGCCAACGCCGCGCTCAACGGCAAAGACACCGACAAGGCCCTGGCGCTGGTGGCCTCGGCCCGGGCGCGCGCCGACAACGAAGGCGACCTCGAGCTGCTCTTTCTCAAGGCCGAGGCGCTGGCCACCAAGGGTCAGGTTCCGCAGGCGATGACCGACCTCAAAGAGGTGCTCAACAAAGACAAGACCTCGGCCAAGGCGCTGCACGGGCTGGGGCTCTTGCACCTCAAGCAGAAAGAGGTCGACCTGGCGGCGGGCCGCTTCGGCGAGGCGCTGGCGGCGAACCCGCAGCACGTCTCGTCGGCCGTCGAGCTGGCGGCGATCGAGGTGCTCGAGAGAAAGAACAACGCCAAGGGCACCGCGCTGCTCGACCCGGCGCTCGCCGCCGACGCGCGGGTGAACCTGGCGCCGGCCGAGCTGGGCCGGGCGCTCGCGCTGAAGGCGCAGATCGCCGCCGACAGCAAGCAGCTCGACGAGGCGGTGGCGACCTTCGAAGAGGCGCTCAAGGCCGACCCGGCGAACGTGTTCGCCAAGGGGGCCTACGGCGCGCTGCTGGTCGAGCGGCACGACTACGCGAAGGCGATGCCGATGCTCAAAGACGCGAGCGACAAGGCGCCGCAGAACCTCGGCTACATCGAGACGTACCTCAACGCGCTGATCGGCCTGGGCAAGATGGACGAGGCGACCAAGGTGATGGCCTCGGCGTCGGGCCGCTTTCCCGGCAACGCGCGCATCGCGTTTCTGTCGGGCCGGGTGGAAGACGGCATGGACCGCACCAAGCAGGCCGAAGAGAGCTACAAGCGGGCCATCAGCGCCGACGGCAAGATGGTCGAGGCGAACATCGCGCTGTCGAGCCTGTACCTGAGGCTGCGCCGCTTCGGCGAGGCCAAGCCGCAGCTCGAAGAGGCGCTCACCAAGGCGCCCGACAACGCGCTGGTGCACGTCGGCCTGGGCGAGCTGGCGCTGGCCGAGAACAACGTCGACCGCGCGCAAGACGAGCTCAACAAGGCGGCCGACCTGAACCCCAACCTGCCGGGCGCGTTTCTGGGCCTGTCGCGGGTGGCGCTGGCCAAGGGCAAGCCCGAGCTGGCCGAGCAGCAGGCGCTCAAGGCGCTGAAGCTCGACCCCAAGATTCACGACGGGCGGCTGCAGTACGGCACCGCGCTGTGGAAGCTGGGCCGCCTCGACGAGGCGATGAAAGAGCTGACCCAGGCGAAAGAAGACGACCCGCGGTCGGTCAACATTCCCATCACGCTGGGGGCGGTGGCGTTCGACAAGGGCGATATGGACGCCGCGACCGCCAACCTGCTCGGCAACGCGCTGCAGAAAGAGCCCGGCAACGCCGACGCGAACTTCTACATGGCCAAGGTGAAGCGCAAGCGCGCCGAGTACACCCAGGCCATCGAGTCGATGAAGAAGGCCATCGACCACGCGCCGCGCCGCGCCGAGTTCCACTACGAGCTGGGCAACATCTACATGGACGCGCGCAAGGGCAACGAGGCGGTCGACGAGTGGAAGGCGGCGCTCACCATCGAGCCGAAGTACGCCGACGCGCTCGAGGCGCTGGGCAAGAACGCGCTCGAGCACAACAAGCAGCGAGAGGCGATCGACTTCTTCCAGAAGGCGCTCGACGCCGACCCGGGCCGCACCCGCATCTTCGCGTCGATCGGCGACGCGCACTCGGCGGGCGGCCAGTGGCCCAAGGCCATCGACGCGTACCTGAAGGCGCTGGGCGGCGAGCCGGGGTTCAAAGAGGTGTACCCGAAGCTGGCGAACGCCTACGGCGAGAAGAAGAAGTGGTCAGACGCCATCACCTGGTACCGCAAGGCCACCCAGGCCGACGGGGCCGACCTCACCAGCTGGTACAACCTGGGCTACGCGCTGAAAGAGAAGAAGCAGTACCAAGACGCCATCGAGGCCCTGGAGCAGTTCCAGAAGCTGAACCAGGACCCGAAGATGAAAAAACAGGTCGATGACGACATCTACGACCTCAAACAGGAGCTGCGCTGAGTGCTGGATCTGAAGGAGTTGGCGAAGAACTACGACGCGTGGACCACCCGGCTCGCTGATCGCGGGGGCGGCGCGAAGATCTCGCCCGAGTTCAAGGCGACGTTCGACGAGCGGCGCGCGCTGATCATCGACGGCGAGGCGCTGCAGGCGCAGCGCAACAAGGCCAACGAAGAGATGAAGGTGCTGGCCAAGTCGAACCCGGCGGCGCTCAAAGAGCGCTCGGCCGAGCTGAAGACCCTCGGCACGTCGATCAAAGACAAAGAGGGCCGGCTCAAAGAGGTCGAAGAGAAGCTCGAGAAGATGATGTACGACCTGCCCAACGTGCCGCACGCGTCGGTGCCCACCGGCACGTCGGAGCACGACAACCAGACGGTGCGCACCTGGGGCGAGAAGCCGCACTTCCTCTTCAAGCCCAAGCAGCACTTCGAGCTGGGCGAGAAGCTGGGCATGTTCGACGTCGAGCGCGCGGCCAAGGTGTCGGGCGCCCGCTTCGCGTTCTTGAAGGGCAACCTCGCGCGCATGGAGCGCGCGCTGGCGACCTTCATGATCGACGAGCACGTCAAGCGCGGCTACCTCGAGATTCTGCCGCCCTACCTGGTCAACCGGCAGTCGATGACCGCGACCGGCCAGCTGCCGAAGTTCGAAGACGACGCGTTCAAGACCGCGGGTGAGCACGAGCTCTTCCTCATCCCCACCGCCGAGGTGCCGGTCACCAACTACCACTACGACGAGATTCTCGAAGGGGCGCAGCTGCCGCTGAAGTACTGCGCGTTCAGCCCCTGCTTCCGCGCCGAGGCCGGGTCGGCGGGCCGAGACACCCGCGGCTACCTGCGCATGCACCAGTTCCACAAGGTCGAGCTGGTGAAGTTCGCGAAGCCGCAAGACAGCCTCGAAGAGCTCGAGTCGCTGACCCAAGATGCGTGCGCGATCTTGGAGAAGCTCAAGCTGCACCACCGGGTGCAGCTGCTCTGCACCGGCGACATGGGCTTCGCTTCTCAGAAGACCTACGACCTCGAGGTGTGGCTGCCCGGCGCCGAAGACGGCAAGGGGCTGTTCCGAGAGATTTCGTCGTGCTCGAACTTCAGCGACTTTCAGGCGCGGCGCGCGAAGATTCGCTTCCGCCAGGAGAAGGGCGACAAGCCCCAGCTGGTGCACACCCTGAACGGCTCGGGCCTGGCGGTCGGCCGCACCCTGGTGGCGATTCTCGAGAACTACCAGCGCGAAGACGGCAGCGTTCAGATACCCGAGGCGCTGGTGCCCTACATGGGCGGCGTCACCGAGCTGAAGGCCTGAAACAGGCGTTCGCCAGCCGTGGCGAGCGGCACTAGACTCGCTGCCGGCAGTTCCCGGTCTGGCCGAAGAAGAAGGAGCAACCCATGCGCCGAACGTTCGTCCTGGCGGCGGTCATCGCCGTGGGCTCGTACTCGTCATGCGACTGCCGCGGCTCGATACCCTGCGCCGACAGCCGCGACTGCCCGGGCGGTGACGCCTGCGTCGGGGGCATGTGCCGGGGCCCGAACTCCAACCCCACCGGCGGCAGCACCGGCACCGGTGGCAGCGCCACCGGCGGCAACGGCAACGGCCAGGGCGGCAGCGGAGGCAACGGCGGCGGCCCGTGCGTGGGCCTGCAGTGCCAGCAGATGGCCTGCACCGCCACCACCAAGACCACCCTGACCGGCACCGTCTACACGCCCAAGGGCGACCTGCCGCTCTACAACGCCATCGTCTTCGTGCCGAACGCCGACCTTCAGCCCTTCGCGGCCGGGGTCAGCTGCGACCGCTGCGGCTCGAACATCTCGGGCAACCCGGTGGTGCAGACGCTGACCGGGCCCGACGGCACCTTCACCCTCGCCGACGTGCCGGCGGGCGCCAACATCCCCCTGGTCATCCAGATGGGGCGCTGGCGCCGCAAGGTGATGATCCCCACCGTGCCGGCGTGCCAGACCACCGCCATCACCGACCACGAGCTCACCCGGCTGCCGCGCAACAAGAGCGAGGGCGACATACCCAAGATGGCGATCTCGACCGGCAACTCGGACCCGTTCGAGTGCCTGCTGAAGAAGGTGGGGCTCGACGAGGCCGAGGTGACCCGGCCCACCGGCGACGGCCGGGTGCACTTCTTTCACGAGAACGGCAAAGACATGAACCCGCCGGCGCCCGCGGGCTCGACGCTGTGGTCCAACGTCGACACGCTCAAGCAGTACGACGTGGTGATGCTGCCGTGCGAAGGCTCGGAGCGGCAGAAGCCCGCCGCAGCGACGCGCAACGTCATCGACTACACCACCGCGGGCGGCCGGGTGTTCGCCACCCACTACAGCTACGTCTGGGTGCACGACGCGCAGGCCCCCTTCCCCTCGGTCGCGACCTGGAGCATCGGCGGCCCCAACCCGACCTCGGCCGACAGCGTGGCGTTCGATGCCACCATCGACACCGGCTTCGCCAAGGGCCAGGCCTTCTCGCAGTGGCTGGGCAACGTGGGCGGGTCGCCGACTGCGGGGCACCTGTCGATCTTCGAGTCGCGCCACAACGTCGACGCCGTCTCGCCGGCCCGCGCCACCCGCTGGGTGTACGGCACCAACACGCGCGACAACAACAAGCAGACGGTGCAGCACCTCACCTTCAACACCCCGGTGGCCGACCTGCTGCCCGACGGCGGCGCGCCCGACCAGTGCGGCCGGGTGGTGTTCAGCGACTTTCACGTCTCGGCGCAGGCGCTCGACGCGGCGGCCGGCGGCCCGTACTTCCCCGGCATCTGCAAGAACGAAGCGCCCTCGCCGCAAGAGAAGGCGCTCATCTTCATGCTGTTCGACCTCGCCTCGTGCGTGCAGCGCGACGAGATACCGCCCATCAACTGAAGGGCTCAGCGCGGCGCGGCGGCGGTGGTCGCGTGCAGCGCCAGCCACCTGCGGGCGTCTTCTCTTCGCGGCGACTCGCTGGCGAGCGCCGCCTTGGCGAGGCTCACCGCCCGCGCGCGATCGAGCCCGGCCTCCCACAGCGCCTGGCTCAAGAAGAACCCCGCCTCGACCGGCCGGTACTCGCTGTCGGGCGTCTTGGGGAGCAGCGCCAGCGCGCGCTCGAGCAGCGGCACCGCCTTCGCCGGAGCGCCCAGCTCGAGCTGCGCGCGGCCCAGGTCGACCAGCAGGTCTCCCAGGTCGGGGTACTCGGGGCCGAAGCTCTTTTCCCACAGCGAGAGGCCGGCCTGCAGCTCGGCGAGGGCCGCCGCGGCGCGGTGCTGCGCCAGCAGCGCCGACCCCAGCGTGGCGTGCGCGTAGCCCAGGTCGGGGTGGCCGGGCGCAAACAGGCGGGTGCGAATCGCCAGCGCCTCGCGCGCCTCGGCCTCGGCCTCGACGGGCCGGCCCAGCTGCGTGAGCACCGCCGCGGCGTTGACGTGCGCGGTCGCCGCGAACGGGTCGGCGCCGGCCGCGTGCGCGGTCTGCGCGGCGTCGAGCAGCAACGGCAGCGCCTCGTCGTAGCGGCCGGCGATGGCCAGGGCCTGGCCCACGTTCAGCTGCGACGAGGCGATCTCGGGGTGGCCCTTGGGAAACGCGCGGGTGCGCAGCTCGAGCGCGTGGCGGTGGTAGGCGATGGCCTCTTCGGCCTTGCCGGTCATCGACAGCAGCATCGCCACGTTGCTCACCGACGAGGCGGCGCCGGGGTGGTCTTTGCCGAGCACGCGCTGGTGGAGCTCGAGGGCGCGCCGCGCTTCTACCAGCGCCTCGGGGTAGCGCCCCTCGAGCCGCAGGTCGGTCGTCAGCCACACGTACGAGTCGGCGAGCGCCAGCGGGTCGGGCGGGAGCAGCCGCTCGCGCAGCTCGGCCGAGCGGCGATCGAGCGCCGCGGCGTCGGCGTACTTTCCATCGAGGCGGGCGATGGCGGCTTCGCCTTGCAGCAGGGCCGCGACGCGGTCGGGCGGGTTGCCCAGCCGCTCGACCCACGCCGAGGCGTCGCGCGCCGCCTCGCGCCCGGCCTCGACCTGGTGCCGCTTCACTCCGCGCAGGAACACCAGCGCGGTGGCCGCCTTGGCCCCCACCTCGTCGGCGTGCGCCGCCTGCGCCGCGCGCACCGCCCGGCCGTAGCCCGCCTCGGCGGCATCGAGCTTCGCCAGCCGGTCGAGCGCCCGCGCTTCAACCAGCTCGGCCTCGGCCTCGAGCGCCCGGCTGTGCAGCGCCCGCGCCGCCTCGAGCGCGGCGGCGGCGATCGGCTCGGCCTGCTGGTGACGCGCCGCCGAGCCCAGCGCGGTCGCCTCGGCCAGCTGCTGCCGAACCTGGTGCGTGCCGGGCGGGTCGGGCTCGACCACCTGCGCGCAGAGCGACGGGTCGGGGAGCGCGCCGACGGCCTCGACCGCCTTGCCGACCAGCTCGCGGTCGGCGGCCGAGAACAGCTCGGCGAGCACCGCGAGCTGCCGGCGGTCGCGCTCGAGGCACGACAGCCGCGAGCGCAGCACCGGCTCGGGCAGCCGACCCGACACCCAGGTCGCCTCGCACGCCGCGCGCTGCTCAGTGCTCAGCGCGGCGGCATAGGCGGTGAGACGGGGCTCGACCCGCGCCCACGCGTCGGCGGCGAAGGCCAGGCCCGTGCGCTCGAACGCGGCCCTCGCGGCGGCGGCGCGCTCGGCGCCAAAGCCCACCGACGAGTCGGTGGGCGGCGCGGCGCAGCGGGCGGCGCGCTGGGTGGCCAGCACCCGGGGCACCGCGATCAGCGCGGCGAGGGCCGCCGTCACCACGGCTGCGGCCCACAGCGCGCCGGTGCGGCGCGGCGGCTTGAGCGCGTGCAGCAGGGCGCTCATCGAAGGCCAGCGCGCCGACGGCTCGGGCGACAGCCCGCGCTCGAGGGCCTTGAGCACGCGGCGGGGAGCGCCGGGGTGCCGCTGCAGCGCCTCGCGCAGCGCGACGCAGTAGCTGAACTGGTCGGCGCGCGCGTCTCCGCTGGCGCCGGCGCGGCGCTCGGGGGCCATGTACGCGGGCGTGCCCTGCCCCACCGACGCCTCGTGGGCCAGCCCGAAGTCGCAGACCCGCGCGCGGCCGTCGCCGCCCACCAGCACGTTCGACGGCTTGAAGTCGCGGTGCACGATGCCCACCGCATGGGCGGCGGCGAGCCCCTCACCCGCCTGCAGGAACAGCCGCAGCACCTCGCGCCAGGGGCGCGCGGCGCCGGCCAGCCACTGGCCCAGGGTCTGGCCGACCACCAGCTCGAGCGCCACGAAGACGCGGCCCTCGATGGTGCCCACGTCGTACACCGCGACCACGTGCGGGTGCTGCAGCCGGGCAATGGCCTTGGCCTCGGCGAGCAGGTGCTGCTGTGCGCCCGAGGGCCCTCGAGGCTCGGGCCGCAAGAGCTTGATGGCGATCTTCCGATCGAGCTCGGGGTCGTAGGCCTCGAACACCATGCCCATGCCGCCGGCGCCGAGCGTCTCGAGCAGCAGGTAGCGGCCGAGGAGCATGCCGCGGCGCAGCTCGAGCGCGCCCTCGGGCTCGGGCCGGGCGGGCCCCGGGTGCGACGGGGCCGCGGCGGCGGGAAACCAGTCGCGCGCCACCTGCGCGACCCAGGTGCGGCAGCCCTCGCAGCGGTCGAGGTGCGCCTCGACCTCGGCGCGCTCGGTGTCGGGCAGGCGCCGCTCGAGCAGCGCGAGCACCCGGTCTTCGTCGAAGCAGGCGCTCATGAGGCGCGCTCAGACCGGGCCCGGCTTGAATTGACCGGCGCGACCGGGCTCAATGCCCCCCCGCCCATGAACCCCACGCCCTTCATCGAGCGGCTCGCTCCTGCGCTTCGCGCGGCGGTACAGAAGCTCGACGTGGGTGCACTGCTCGAAGATGCGCTGAACCGCGCGCGCGCGCGATGGCCCACGGTGCAGCTGACGCGTGAGGGTTTCTTCGCTCACCTCGCCGGCAAGGTGTCGGGCGACGTGCCGCGCGCGCTCGAGACGCTGCACGTCGAAGACCTCTATCTCGCCGCCGGTTGTGCCGCCGGTGACGAGGCGTCGCTGCGCGCGTTCGAGGCGCGCTTCTTCACCGCCGGCGTGCCCGACGAGGTGCGCAGCGTGCTGCGCGAGCGGCTGCTGGTGCGGCGGCCCGACGGCGAGGCGCGCATCAGCGCCTACTCGGGGGTGGCGCCGCTCGAGAGCTGGTTTCGGGTGGCGGCGGCGCGCGCCAGCCTGAACCTGTCGCGCGCCGAGGCGCCCCGGGTCGGAGACGCGGTGCTGGCCGCGACCGCGCTGCCCGGCGAGGGCGTCGAGCTGCAGCACATGAAGAAGCTGTACCGCGCCGAGTTCGCCGCGGCCTTCGCGCAGGCGCTGGGAGCCCTCGAGGTGCGCGACCGCAACGTGCTGCGGCTGCGGTACGTCGATGGGCTGACGCTCGAGCAGGTGGCGGCGCTGCACCAGGTGCACCCCGTCACCGTGGCGCGCTGGCAGGCCAGAGCCATCGAGGCGGTGCTCCGCGCGCTGCGCGCGGCGCTGATGACGCAGCTCAAGGTCGGCGCGTCCGAGCTCGACAGCATCTTGCGCCTGGTGCGGTCGGACCTCGACGTGACGCTGCGAGGCCTGTTGGGCTCTGGGCCGAGCGGCTGAAGGCGGGTGTGGCATGAGGTGCCCGCGCGAGCACCCAGGTCGCTCGCGCGCTGCTACCCAGGTCGCTTCGAAGGCGGCCCGTGGCGCCGAGCCCCGCGATTTTCGGGCGCGTGGCGAGCGGCACTGCCGTTGCTCTGCGATGCGCTCACCATGAACAAGCTCGCCCTCATCTCTGCCGTTCTGGTCGTGACCGCCTGCGGCAACCCGCTGCAGGATTTTCGTGATGCCGCCCCGTCGAACCAGGGCCTCGAGGTGTCGTTGCCGAAGGGCGACACCGCGAAGCAGGGGCTCAACGACGAGACCCTGAAGCCGGCGCTGATGCCGGGGGTGACGCTGCTCGCCACGCTGGTGGTGAACGGCGGCGTGGGCCTGACGCTGGGCCTGGTGGCGGCGGTGGTGAAGGAAGAGCCGACGGTGCTGACCGAGGATCACGCCGAGTGGGGCCCCTACACCCAGCCGCTGTGGCGGCACGAGCTGCGCCTCAAGATGGAGCGCCTCACCGAGGGCAAGTACAGCTACGTGCTCGAGCGCCGGCTGAAGGGCTCGACGGCCGAGGCCGACTACCAGCAGGTGCTGACCGGTGAGCACCACTTCACCGGCGGCCGCAGCGGTGAAGGCAGCTTCGTGGCGCACGACCTCGACCACGGCACGCGGGCCGAGGTGGGCTACTCGCGCAACGGCTCGAGCGACGTCGACGTGAAGGTGGGCTTTCGCGGCGCAGTGCCGTCGGACTACGCGTACACCCAGGCGCACGACGGCGACGGCAGCTTCGAGTTCATCGTGAAGAGCGACTTCGTCACCAAGAGCTCGGCGCAGGAGACGCTCACGGTGAAGTCGCGCTGGCACCACGACGGCACCGGCCGGTCGGACGTGACCGGCACGGGCGTCGACCTCTCGAGCGAGGTGCGCTTCACCGAGTGCTGGGACGCGCAGCTCAACCGCTCGTACTACCACGACACGCTGGCGATCTTCCCCAGCGAGGGTGAGCAGACCGCGTGCAGCTTCAGCGAAGAGAGCTTCGCGTCGATCATCAAGCCGTGAAGAAGTGAGCCTGTGACCGCCGCATCGGTGCGATGCTGCGGCGGTCGCCATGGCTCGACAGATTCTGGTCGCCGAAGACGATGCTGCAGCGGGAGCGCTGCTCGAGGCGTTTCTCGAGAAGCACGGCTTTCAGGTGACGGTGGTCACCGACGGTGAGCTGGCGCTGGCCGCGATCTCGATGCAGCGGCCGTTCGACGCGGTGATTCTCGACGTGATGATGCCGCGGCTCACCGGGCTCGACGTGCTGAAGGCGGCGCGGCAGCTCGACCTGACGGTACCGATCATCATGGTCACTGCGCTGTCGAGCCCCGAGCAGATCGTCTCGGCGCTCGACCAGGGAGCCGACGACTACGTCACCAAGCCCTACAACCTGCCGGTGCTGCTGGCGCGGCTCGAGGCCCGCTTGAGGGTGAGCGCGCGGCGCGCGATGCCGGTACGGGTGCCGCTGAGAGCCCTGCCGAAGGCGGCCCCACCGGCCGCGGTGGCGACGGTGACCACCGAGGGCCAGGGCGAAGGCCTGGTGGCGCGGCTCAAGGCGCTGGGGGGCAAGCTGATGAAGCAGCCTGGCCCGGCGCTCGAGCTGAAGGCCGGCACCTGGCTGGCCGACCGGTACCAGATCGAAGGCCCGCTGGGGGCGGGGGCGTTCGGCACGGTGTACCGGGCGCGGCACGTCGACCTGAAGCAGGGGGTGGCGATCAAGGTCTTGAGCCGCACCGGGCCGCACGGGTCGATCGAGGCGCTGCGGCGTGAAGCGCAGAGCGCCTGCCAGGTGCGGCACCCGAACGCGGTGCGGGTGTTCGACTTCGGGCTGTTGCCGCCGTCGTCGGCGTTTCTGGTGATGGAGCTGCTCGACGGCATCACGCTGGACGCGACGCTCGCGCAGCGGGGGCCGTTCAACCCCGAGGTGGCGCTCTCGACGGTGCGGGGGGTGCTGGGGGCGCTGGCGGTGATGCACCGGCAGGGGCTGGTGCACCGCGACGTGAAGCCGGCGAACGTGTTGATGCACCGGGAGAACGGCGGCGAGGTGCCGAAGCTGGTCGACTTCGGCACGGCGCGCTCGCTCGACGAGCCCGACGGCGACGAGCTGGTGGGCTCGCTGGCGTACCTGAGCCCCGAGCGGCTGCGCGACGAAGAGTACGACGGGCGCGCCGACGTCTACGCGTGCGGGGTGATGCTCTACAAGCTCTTGACCGGGGTGCTGCCGATACCGGCGGCCGACCTGAACGACCCCGACGCCATCGCGCGGTGGCACCTGAAGGGCTCGGTGCTGGCACCCTCGACGCTGCGCCCGCGCATCAGCAAGGCGATCGACAACCTGATGGTGCAGCTTTTGGCCAAGACGCCGAGCGCCAGGCCGCCCGCCGACGAGGCCGAGAGCCTGGTCGACGCGGTGGTTTGGGGCTGAACGGTGATCCGTTGAAACAGTTCGTTGGCAGCCGCTTTGTGCCGTGCTAGCAGGGCCGCGGTTTCGGTTGTCGCGGGTGCCGGCGTCAGGGGGAAGCCGGCAGGCAGTCACATGAGAGTTGGAGCAGTGGCCGAGCGGTTGATGGCAGCGGTCTTGAAAACCGCCAGAGGTGAAAGCCTCTCGTAGGTTCGAATCCTACCTGCTCCGCCAGAGTTCTTTGAGAGGTGCTGGAGAGTGGAGAGGTGGCCGAGCGGCTGAAGGCGCAGGTTTGCTAAACCTGTATACGGGAAACTGTATCGAGGGTTCGAATCCCTCCCTCTCCGAGGTAAGTGTTTTGCTCCCTTAGCTCAGCTGGATAGAGCGTCGGACTACGAATCCGAAGGCCGGAGGTTCGAATCCTCCAGGGAGCGCATCATCGAAGTGCTTCGGGTACTGCAGGCGTGCCCGGAGCTTTCACGGCCTCGGCTTCGAGCGGACCCGGTGGAGGCGCGTCACAGGTTGCCGAACCAGTGCAGCAGCCGCCACAGCGGGCCCATGCTGGCCAGCGACTCGGTGCGGAGGCGTGCGAGGTACTCGACGACCGGGTCGAGACTCTCGTCTTCGAGCGCACACTGAAGCACGGACAGCGGCACGGCCCCGTGCTGCGCACCCTGCTGCGCCAACGCGAGCAAGGCCTCGCGCGCACCAAGCTCTCTGCCCAGCACCTCACGAGCGAACGCCTTCACCCAGCCATCGAGCTCGGGCTCGAGCGGCTTCACGCACGGGTTGAAGCCGAGCGGCTCGACATCGGCCAGCAGCGCCTCGCCCTGACGGGTGACGCGAGCCCGCACACGCTCGATCGCTCGAACCAGAACCGAGGCGACCTCGGGGCTGGCCCGTGCAGCGTCGATTAGCTCGCACCTCACGCCAATCTCGTAGAGGTCCGCTGAATCGACGACGTCTTCTTCCGGGTCACGCTGCAGCAACACGACCAGTGTGTGTTCGTCAGCGGTCGCGGCCGAGCGTACGGCAGCGATGCTGACCTCGCGGCCACATGACAGCTCTACCGTGACCCCGGGGAAGATGACCACGTTGCGCACCGGAAGAACTGGCAGACCGCTCACCCCGCGGCTGTTACTTCAAATCGAGAAGGCGCGGCATCACCGAGATGCGCGCGCGCGACGCCTCGGCTTGCAGCTTCCGAAACCCGTTCTTCTGGTGTGACTTCCCATCGCCGCTGAAGATCGGGAACGTGCCCTTGCGACACCTCTCCCGCGGTTCGACGGTCTCGCCGACGCAATGGATCTCATGGGTGGTGAGCTCCTCGGGAACGGGCGCGAAAAAGAATGGCCGAGGGGTCTGACCTCGCCCGGGCCGAGCGAACGGCGGCGATTCTTTACGCGTTTGTTCCCGCCCGACTCGAGAGCGTCGGACTACGAAGCCGAAGGCCGGAGGCTCGAATCCTCGAGGGAGCGCGAAAGTTGAAGTGTCACTGCAACTGCCGGTTCGGCGCTGCTGAGTGCGGCGAGTGACCGCGCGAGAGCACCTTCGTGTCCTCAGGTGGGTCGACGCGAGTCTGGCGCTGCTCTACTTCGCGTGCGCGCTGACCTTGGGGTGGTGGAGCCTCGGCAAGGCGTCGGTCGCGATCGCGCTGCAAGACGCTGGAGAGCCACACGACTTCGAGGCGTTCGCCTTCGCCTTGGGGTGCGCGCTGGTCGCCCTCACCCTCGCGCAGTCGGGGTTGTTCGTACTGACGGCGTGGCGAATCGGCCGAGCGAGGGGGCGGTGGCTGCAGACCGTCGCGGTGGTGCTGCTGCTCAACGCGCCGCCGCTGTTCCTCGCCTTCGGGGTGTACGCGCTGTGGGTGTGCTGGTGGAACCCAGCGACTCGCGCGATCTTCGACGGCCCGTCTTCCGGCGACGTCTAGAGCGCGAGCTGCGCGTATCGCGATGTGCCGATGGCCTACGACTACAGGAACTCTCTCGTCTTCACCGTGCGCGCGGGCCACGAGCTCTTCTTCTACCTGCCCGGCACGCGTCGGCTGCAGCCGTGGGTCGGGCTGGGAAGCGGCATCGAGTACAAAGACCGGGTCAGCACCGAGCAGTGGTCACTCGACCTCGCTGTAGCGCAGACCGGAGTGGACGTGGTGGTCTCGCCGCGCGTGAGCGTGGGGCTGTTCGCCAGCGCGACCGCGACGTTCGTGAGCTACCCGCGCGTGCTACTCGGCGGCTCCACCCGACCCGATGCCCAGGGAGAGTGGGCCGGTGGCTTCACGTTCGTCGGCTCGCGGCTCACCGCGGGGCTGCGGGGCACCTTCCTCGCGCTGTAGTGAGCCGCGTCGCTCAGCCGCACGGTGTTCGCGACTCCGAGACGTGAGAAGTGAAGCCTCGAGTGGACAGGTGTTCGCGGCGTGCGCGCGAAGCGCAACGTCTCTACGCAGCGGGCCGACAATCGTCGCATGGCCCGCACCGTCACGCTTCGCGCCGACTCCGCCGCACTCCGCCGACAAAACGCCGCGCTGAGGTATGGCGGCTCGCCCGAGAAGCTCGTGAAGTCGATTCTCGCTCCGCTCGGTCAGCCCGTGAGCGCCCAGACCCGCACGCACATCGAGTTCGACCCCAAGACCCATCGTGCGCTTCCGTCACAGGTTCAGGTCGTGCTCACCGGCGCCGACGCGGCGGTCGCGGCGGCGCAAGACGCGCTGACGCGCGCCGAGCCGCTGTTCGCGCGCAAGCCGAACGCCGACCACGGCGCCTCGCCCTGGCACCCCCAGAAGCTGTTGAGGCTCGGCGCAGCCGCTGATTTCGCTTCGGCCGATGCGTTCGTGCGAGCCGCAGCCGATGAAGGCCTGCATTGGCTGCGCATCGACGTGCCGCACGAGGGGCCGCCGCCGGGAGCTTCTGGCGGCCTCAGCTATGACAGCTCGACTCCCCAGCCGCTGCTCGCGCACCTTCGCGGTCAACCCGGAGTGAAGACGGTCAAGTGGAATGCGGGGCTCGACTACGGCTCGTCAGAGCGCTTCATCTCGGTCGAGCTGGGGTGATTCGAGAGTCGGGGGGCGTGACAGGCACGCTGCGTCGCGTGCGCGAGAGGGAAGGCGCGCGAGGAACCTGCCGGAGTTGCTGGCGGGTCGGCTGGCTTCGGCCTTGCTCTGAAGCGAGGTCACCATGCCCCTCACGCTCAAGCCTCGCCCCACCCTGGCGCCCACCCCCAAGCCGCTCTCGCCGCAGCTCGAGAGGTGCACCGCGGCCAAGGCGGGCGCCGCCACGACGGCGCCGGTCTCGACCGACACGTTCGAGAGCCGAGAAGCGACGGCGAAGAAGACCACCCGGAAGATCGAGTCGATCTGGAAGGACGGCAACATCAGCAGCACCGACGATTGGCAGAAGAGCTGAGCTCGGTGGAGAGCGTCCGACTGTGAATCCGACGGCACCCTGTGCGCCGCCCGTGACGATTGCTCCCCAAACGGGTGCATGACTCGACCCCGACTCGTTGCCACGCTCGCCGTTTTCGGCATCGCGTGCGGTGGCCCGTTGCTTCCGGCGATCGACGCCGGAGAGCTCGCAGATGCCGGGCCTGCTCCCGGCTTCAGCGGGCACTGGTCCGGGTGGCACGGTCACCTGCACCTTCTCGAGCGCGGTCAACCTCGACCTGAGGTAGCCCGGCTTCTCTCGAAGCGCGTGAGGCCCCCGCCCCGTGATACCAGGGCGGCATGCGTGCCCAGCCGCTCATCGTCTGCCGCGACGTCGCCGCCTCCGCCCGCTTCTACTGTCAGCTGCTCGGTTGCAAGAGCACGCACAGCGGAGAGAAGTACGAGTACGACCGGCTGGTCGACCCCAAGCTGCATCACACCCAGTGGGGCACCGACGGCCTGATTCTTCAGCTGCACACCTGGGAAGCCGACCATCACCACGGCCACCTCGGTGACCCCAAGCTGCCGCCCGGCAACGGGGTGATGCTGTGGTTCGAGGTCGACGACTTCGACGCGGCAGTGGAGCGCGCGCGTGCGCTCAAGGCGAAGGTGGTGCTCGACGTTCACCACAACCCCAACGCCGACCACCGCGAGCTCTGGCTCGAAGACCTCGATGGCTACACCGTGGTGCTCGCATCACACGACGGCGAGAGCGCCTGAACGAAGCTGCGGTTCACGGGCAGCCGGCGCTCGTTCACGATCGAGCGTCCCATCGGTACCGTGAGCTCCGGTGCGCCGAGCTCCGGCCCCTCGAAGCCATGGAGCAGCGCTGCCGTGCGGTGGCTCAACGCCGCGCCTTTACCGCCCCACGCCACCACCGCGGTCAGCTCCTGCAACATTCCACTCGGCAGCAACCTCGCGCCGGCGACTTGCAAGGGGAGCTGCTCGCCGTCCTTCGCCGCGCCCGTCATCGCGTAGACCCGCGGCATCAACTTTCGGCATCGGCCCGCCCGCACTGCTCCGAACACCTCCTTGCGGCTCACCCCCGCGGCGAGCGCATCGGCCGTCGTGAACACTCCGTGCTGCCGGCTCGCCAACACTGCCAATCTCGCAAAGCCCGTCACGGGGCGCCCTCCTTGGGAACTGGCGCGAAAAAGAACGGCCGAGGGGTCTGACATCGCCCCGGCCGACACGAACGGCGGCGATTCTCTTGCGCGTTTGTTCCCTCCTGACTCGACCGGCGAGTGAAGCGCCGGACCCGCGAATCGGAAGGCCAGAGGTTCGCATCCTCCAGGGAGCCCTGCTGACCCCGGCGTGCCCGTGGCGAACGGGTACTTCTCCGAGCGGCGAACCTTGACCGTAGTGCTCGCGTCGCAGGACGGCGGTAGCGCCCACCCGGCCCCGACAGCTGCGTCGCTTCACTCCGCCCTCGGCGTGGAGCACGCCGGCTCCACGTGCAGTGCGACCGCGTGCTTCGAGCCGGCACTCGCATTGCTGACGCCGGGGCGGGAGCCACCACCGATGACGCGAAAGCTGCTGCTGGGAGCTGCACTGATGAGCGGGCTGACGCTGGGCTGCTGCACCGCGCAGTCCCGGGAGTGCCCGTTCGAGATCAAGATGCTCGACGGAGGCTCGACCAACCAGTTCGCCAGCTGCCTGCAGGGGTCGAGGTACGACTGTACCGCTGAGCTCACCGACGGCGGCGCCACCGAGAGCTGGAAGCTCAACTGCGAACGCTGAGCTACCGGCAGTCGGCGAGCCCCGCGGCGGCGGCGAGCGGCACAGTGAGCGTCGTCAAGGTGCTGGCGACCGCGACGCGGTAGGAGCCCGCCGGGAGACTGGAGACGTCGCAGTCGGCGGTCGCGCTGCCGACGGTCTGCTCCGAGTCGGCTCGCCGCTGCTCACTGCCCGCCATCGCACCTGAGCGACGTCTGGGCGGTGAACGCACGCTGCTCGTGCTCCGACGAGGTCACACTCATGGTGAGGCTGACCGGCTGGCCACACTGCCCGCAAGGCGCCGGTGCGAACGAGATGGCGCCGGTGTGCTCGACCGCGATGCCGGTCATCGGCGGAACCTGGGGGGTGACGGTGGGCAGCACCGAGACCGGAAGGGTGACCCCGCCGTCGAACCGCACCTCGACCGAGTCGACGGTCGCGGTGATGGCGACGGTGAGCTGGTTGCCGTAGCGGGCGTGGGCATCGACCGAGAGCTGACCTGCGGCACAGTCGAGCGACACCCCGGCAGAGGGAATGTCGAAGATGAACGTGGTCGGCGGTGCAGGGCTGCCCGCGTCGACGTCGCCCCCCGCGCAGCTCAACCGCGCCACGCTGAGGCAGATGCCGTCGCGACAGAACCCGTTCGCGTTGCAGGTACCGGCGTCTGGCCCGGGGCCGCACGGCGCTCCGGGCGAGCCGGCGGGCGCGCACACGAAGCCCGCCTTGCACACCAGGCCCCCGCCGCACAGCGCGCCGCCGGGGCTGCCGATGGGCAGGCAGCGCTCGCCCGCGCCCGAAACCGGAATCGCGACGCAGCGGTGCACGTCGGGGTCACAGAACAGCCCGTCGACAATCGAGCACTCTTCAACCAGCTCGCTGCAGGCGTCGCCCAGGTGCTTCGGCGGGCGGCACACCGCCCCGTCACACCAGGTGTCGAGGGCACAGCGCGCGAACGAGCTGGAGGCGCAGCTCTCGCCCAGCCGCGCGACTCCGCCTCCGGCCTGGCAGGTGCCGTCGATGCAGCTCAGCCCGTCGCCGCAGATTGCGCCGTGGTCGGGGTCGGGGTTGCACTCCGCACCGGCGTCGACGCTGGCGAGGCAGGTGCCACACAGCTCCCGGCTCTGCCGGTGATTGCCACACTGCCCGCTCGCGCACTGTTGGTCGAAGAAACAGTCGGCCCCGGCTGCCCGCTGCCCCTTGACCGCCGTGCACGGCGACAGGCCCGGGTCCACCACCTCGGTGCAGCCTGCATCGGGGTAACGCTGAGCGCAGGCGAGCACGTCGGCGTCGGTTTCCAGCGCGCCGGCGGCGGCTTTTCTGGCGCGGCACTCGTCGTCGACCTGGGCGATGCAGGCGGCCATCGACGCATAGCGCGAAGCCAGCGCGGTCGCCGAGCACGCCCCCAGCCGGTCACAGCGCGCCGCTGCCAGCTCGGCGCACGCCTGCGCGCCGCCGCCCGCCGCGCCCCCACCCGAGCCTGCTGAGCCGCCTCCGCCACCGGTGCCTCCAGCGCCCCCGTCACTGGCGGGTTCGCTGGGGTGCGGGCACGCAGCGGCGAAGAGCAGCATCGAGACGAGCAGGCGGGGGTTCATGGAGGGGGCCGCTCCCGAGCAAGCGGCGTACCGGGCTCGGGCATGCCTGCGGCAGAAGGGTTACGGGTCGACGGCGGCTCAGAAATTCGTCGGCGGCGCCTGCGACCTGGGAAGCCCGATGAAGGCTCGAGGTGACTTCCACCGCGAGCACCGCGTGCAGGCTGCAGTCGGCCGGCGCCTCGCCTCGTGCGTACGTGAGCGCCTGGCCGCGCGCGCTCCGTCACCGGAGGAGGGGTGGCTGTCTTGCGCCTGTGACAGAACCAGCCGCGGAGAAATGGTTTTCCAAGAATGTGATAATTCGGCGCCGTGCTCTACCGATGGCGAGGACTTCGATTCGAGTGCCCGGAAGGGCGTGACGACAGCACCATTCTGATCGTCGACTCCGCGGTACCGGCGAAGTGGAACCTGAGTGTGCGAGTCGACCAGCTGCCCGCTGGGCCAGGGGCGCTGGCGACGTACGCGGCGGCGCTCGGCCCTCCGTCGGGGGCCTCCTTGAGCCGCAAGAGCTCGCGCGCGGTGGCGGGTCGTGAGGCGGTGGTGGTCGAGTACGAGCTCAAGCTGCAAGACGGCACCTCGCTCAAGCAACAGCAGGCGTTGGTCCCCGAGGGCCAGCAGGTACACATCTTCACCATGAGCGCCACCGCGGCCGGCGACGCTGCTGCCCGCGCTGCGCTCGACAAGCTGCTCGAAACCCTGACCTGGGAGAAACCATGACCGTTAGATTTCCGAATCGTTTGAACGGCGGTATCGAGTCGAAGCGCAACACCGACACCTCCGCAGCCGACAGGGTCAGTCTGCAGAAGGTCGACGCCGAACAGACCGGTGGCACGCCCGAGGTCGCGGGCGCGCGCACCGGGTACGACGGTCGCGACGGCAGCAAGGGCGTGACCGCACGAGCCGGTGACGCGGCGCGCGCCGGTCTTCGCCTGCTGACCTCGGCCAAAGACTGGGCGACCAGCCACAAGAAGGCAGCGGCGGCAGCGGCGATCGGCTTCGCGATTCTGCTGCCTCCGGTGGCCGGCCAGGTGATGCACCCGGGCATTCCCTCGGCGCAGAACCCGGTGGCGGCGCAGGTGCAGCAGGCGAACCAGCTGCCCACGAACGGCGGCCTGAACGGTGAGCTGAAGGCCGCGCTCGGGAAGGTTCCCCAGCAGGGCACCGGCGCAGGGCGCGAAGCGACCATTCGCGACGTGATGACGGTGCAGCACAAGGCCGAATCGGTGACCGACAGGGCCCGCGAGATCGACGGCTCGGCGCACCGCACGGTGAACGCGCTGGACACGCCGTGGGACGCCAGGGCCGGCACGGCGGTCGACCTGTACTGGTTCGGAGTGACCCCCGAGGGGCAGGTGCTGCACCTCGGCGAACACAGCGTCGACAAGCTCGATGACCAGGTCAGCGACCTGCAGAAGACGGCGACCGAGGCCAAGGCGAGCGCCCGAGAAGAAGTCAGCAAGCTCATGTGCGACGAGAGCCCGGCGTACGCCACCCTGCACTCGCGGTACGTGACCGTGAAGAACGAGTACACCACCGCTCGGCACGTCCAAGACCTGGCCCACAAGGCGAGCTCGGCGATCGACTGGGCGGTCAGCGCGCAGGCGCTCGCGGTGGCCACGCCGCCCACGATCTTGGTGCCGCACTCGCACACCGTGACCACCAACGGCAAGACCACGACGGTGCAAGACCCGCCGACCATCGAGACGAACCCCGCGCGCACCTCGGCCGACGCGGTGGCGCTGGCTGCGAAGATTTCAGCCGACGGCTCGCTCGATGATCTCAAGACGGCTGCGAGCAAGGCCCAAGACGTGTTGGGCGACAGCGCTGACATCGACGGCGACCTGATCACCCCGTTCTCGTTCTTCAGCTCGGGCTACGGTGGGGTGTTCGACCTCGCGAACTCGATCAGCATCGGCAGCAAGGTCGACAAGCTCGAAGGTGCGGCCGACGCGATCGGCGACCGCCTGGAGCCCGAGTACAAGAGCCTCGACGCACAGGTGAACGCGCAGATCACCGCGCGCTACGACGAGATCGCGGCCGGCGGTAACACCACCGTCGAAAACTGGAACTGAGCCTTCGGTTGGACTTCATGGCTGCCGCGCTGGAGCTCGCGCAGGCGGCCGCTGCCATCGGTGAGGTGCCGGTCGGCGCGGTGGCGGTCAAAGACGGGCAGATCATCGGCCGTGGATACAACCGGCGGGAGATCGACCACGACCCGCTGGCGCACGCCGAGCTGCTCGCCATGCGCGAGGCGTCGCAGGCGCTGAAGGCCTGGCGCCTCACCGGCGTCACCGTCTACGTGACCCTCGAGCCCTGCGCGATGTGCGCGGGCGCGATGGTGCAGGCCCGGCTCACCCGGGTGGTCTACGGCGCGGCCGACCCCAAGCAGGGGCGGGCCGACCTGCTGGTCGGCCACAACCACACCGTCGAAGTCGAGCGCGGCGTGCGCGAGCAAGAGAGCAGCGCCCTGCTGAAGTCGTTCTTCGCGGGGCTGCGCAGCCGGCCCGGCTGAGAGGGTCGCAGCCTCAGCGCACGAGCACGAGGGACGCGCCGCTCGGCCGTCGCTCACCGGTCGGGAATCGACCGGACCTCGGCGAGGCGTCTGGTGGCGTGGGCATCGTCCCAACAGACGGCGGCTTCCCATGCGGCCGAGGCCTGCGCGGCGAGGTCGAAGGCCGCGGCGTCGAGCTCCGCGGCGTTGTGGGGCAGCACCAGGTCGAGGTCGGCGACGTCGAGGTGCGACTCGTCCCAATCGATCAGGGCGACGCGGTCGGCCGTCAGACGCACGTTGGTCGGGTTGGAGGGGTTGCCGTGCACGATGCAGGTCGGGCGACCGACCAGCTGCGCCCAGGCGGCGCGACAGCGCGCGACCCCCTCCGAGGGCATCGCGCGAAGGTCGACTCTCGTGCCGGTCTCGGCGTGCAACAGGTCGGTCGACGATCGCCAGCCTGGGCGCTGCGGCCAACCCACGGTCAACCGATGGAGCTGCCGCAACGCATCGGCGACGCGCGCCCAGTCGGCCTTGCACTCCGGCGGCCCCCCCTCGACGAACGTCATCACCGTCAGGCCGTGAGAGAACAGCCGACCGTCGGCGGTCGGAATCGGCACCGGCACGGTCAGGCCGCTGCGGTCGAGAAACCCGAGCAGGTCGGTCTCCCACGCAAGGTCGGCGTCGCTTCGGTTACCGAGACGACCGACCGCGAGGCGACCGTCGATGCGCACGCTCCAGACGTCGTTGGCGACGCCACCGCTGAGGCGTTCGACGCGCACGGCGTCGTCGCCCCAGTGTTCGAGAGCGTCCCAGCCCATGCGAGACATCTTCGCGGAGTCGCCCGCGGCGCACCACGGGCTCTCTCTCTCGAGTCCCGCGCCGCTTGGTGACGGGCGGGCGCGCGTCACTTCGGGGGGCTGAGCAGTCGGGCCCGGCTGAGCGGGCCGCCAGACCTCAGCGCACGTGCACCAGCGTGCGCGGCGCTCCGCCGTCGCCGCCTTCGCCCTGCCCGACCCACCACCAGCTCACGCCGTCGGTCGAGAAGCGCAGGCGATAGCTCCAGGTCGAGAAGTCGTAGCGGGTCATCAAGTCGCGCTGCGGAGCCCACTTGAAGCGGTAGTTGTTGCCCACCCGGCCCACGAAGCTCAGCGCCTCGTGGCTGGGCGCGCCGTCTCGAAGCAGCTCGACCTGGGCGATGACGAGCTCGGGGTGCTGCGTGGCAGCGTCGGTGAGCCCTGGCACCCACACCTCGGCGTCGATGAAGAGGCACGCCCGCTCGAGCACGTAGCTGTCGATGGCTCTCGGCTCGGTGAGGCCGTCGCGGTGCTCGCAGTCGCGGCTGAACGAGCCGCCCAGAGAACCTGCCCAGCCCACTGCGGGCGTGGGCGCGGCCTGCACCGGGAAGGTGTAATTCTGGCCGAAGGCCGAGTCCCACACGGCGCCGCAGCCTTCGCCCGAGGTCGAGAACCACAGCTCGGCCTTCGTGGCGTCGGCGGGAATCGTGCTGAGCGCCAGCTTCGAGTGCCAGACGCCCGCCGTGTCGGCGACGTCATCGCGTACCGCGAAGGTCTGCAGCTGGCCGCCCGGCAGGTAGCGCACGTTCACCAGGGTGTCCCAGGCGGGGAAGCCGTGGGTCCACGCGCTCATGCACTGCGGCAGCCGGTACAGGTTGTAGTCGATGGCCACCTGGCCGTTCTGCACCAGCGCGCCGACCTGGCGCTGGGTCCACCCCGCCTCGAAGCGCAGGGTGCTGCGCGGCGCGCCGCTCGCGTAGCAGACCGCCTGGTCGTCACCCACCGACCAGTCGTTGCCCGAGACCAGCGTGTACGCGTCGACGTCGCTCACCACCCGGTTGTGGTCGAAGACGCGGTCGCCCGACGCGCGCTGAATGAACGGAATGAGGCGCAGCGTGCCGGCCTGCGGCTGCGCCGCCCGCAGCGTGTGCTCGCCGAGGTGAAAGTAGTAGTGGAGGCTGCCGTTCGGGCCGGCGCGACCCGGCTGCGCGGGCGCCTGCCACCAGGTGCCGTCGACCGCCCCCTGAACCAGCACGCCCACCGCGTCGCCGGGTGAGAGCCCGGTCGCGTCGACGATGCCGTCCCACGCGTACCAGCAGGTGCCCTGCACGCACTCGGTGACCTTCACCCCGGTGCTGGGCACGATCGCCTGATGGGCCTCGCGCAGCACCACCGCGCAGGCGCGGTCGGCGCGGTCGGTGCCGGCCGTGCTCGCCTGGCCCGGAGCCAGCGCCCGCCCCGCGGCCAGGCTGACGCCGTCGTCGCCGGGGGCAACCGTGGAGTCGCCACAAGCGGTGACGAGGAGAGCGAGAGCGGAGCAGGAGCGCAGCAGCAGGTTCGTCGAAGACACGGTGCGAGGGCGCTTAACCCGGGCACCGCTGGCTTCTCAAACAAATCAAAGGCCGGGTGACTGACATCAGATTCAGGGGCTGACAGCGCTTCGGGCACCGGCACGGGCACTTGAGCTCGTGTACGTCCGACGACGGACGTGGTCGTCAGAAGGTGAGGCGTGCCTGCCTGTGCCCGTGCCCGGCTGTCGATGTGCTGCTCCGCTTGGGGTGGGCCTTCTTCCCACGGGCGTTTTCAGTTGATCGCCGGGCTGCAGACCCCGTTCAGACAGAGGCGCGAGTTGCACTGGGCGTCGACCGTGCACGGCGCTCCATCGGGCCGCGAGCCCTCGCACACGCCGCTGGTGCAGGTGCCCGAGCTGCACTGGCCGCCGGTGGTGCACGCGGCGCCGTTCGGCAGGGTGCTCTCGCACAGCCCCTGGGTGCACTGCTGAGAGGCGCACTGCGCAGACGAGGTGCACGCCGACCCGTTCGGCCGCGTCGCCTCGCACAGCGAGTTGAAGCAGTTGCCCGACGCGCAGTCGGAGCTGCGCATGCAGGTGCTGCCCACCGGCCGGGGCCCCTCGCAGAACCCGTTGGTGCAGCGGTTGTTGGCGCAGTTCGCGTTGGTCGAGCACACCCCGCCCGGGCCGCGCGGCGCTTCGCACGTGCCACCGGTGCACAGGCCCGAGGCGCACTGGTTGGCGGTGACGCAGCCCGCTCCCGGCGGCTGCGGCGACCGGCACACCCCGGCCAGGCACAGCTGGGTGGTGCAGTGGGCGTCGACGTTGCAGGTCTGGCCCGAGCTGCGCGGCGCCTCGCACCGGCTGTTCACGCAGACGTTCGAGCTGCACTGCGCGTCGAGCGTGCACGCGGTGCCGTTGGGGCGCGGCGACTCGCACACGTTGGCCACGCAGAGGCGGCTGGCGCACTGGCTCGCCGCGCTGCAGGGGCGGCCGTTCGGCTGCGGCGACTCGCACAGGCCGTTGAGGCACAGGCTCGAGCTGCACTGGTTGTTCGCGGTGCAGGGCACCCCGTTCGCCCGCGGGCCCTCGCAGACCCCGGCGAGGCACGAGCGCGAGGCGCACTGGGTGCTCACCGTGCAGGGGCTGCCGTTCGCGCGCGGCGCCTCACACACGCCGTTCGAGCAGTTGCCCGACGCGCACTGGCCGTTGGTGGTGCACATCACCCCGTTCGAGCGCGGGCCTTCGCATGCGCCGGCCAGACACGAGCCCGAGCTGCACTGCGAGCTCGCGGTGCAGGGGCTGCCGTTCGCCCGCGGCGCCTCGCAGGTGCCGTTGACGCAGTTGTTCGAGGTGCACTGGCCGTTGGCGACGCAGCCGCCGCCGTTCGGGCGCGGCGTCTCGCAGGTGCCGTTGAAGCACAGGCGCGAGCTGCACTGGCTGTTCGCGGTGCACGGTTGACCGTCGGGCCGCGGCGACTCGCAGAGTCCGTTGATGCACAGGTTCGAGCTGCACTGGCCGTTCGCGGTGCAGGCGCCGCCGTTGGGCCGCGGAGACTCGCAGGTGCCGGCGATGCAGAGGTTCGAGCTGCACTGGTTGTTCGCCGCGCACGGCTGACCGTTGGGCCGGGGCAGCTCGCACAGACCGTTGATGCACAGCTGCGAGGCGCACTGGCCGTTGGTGGTGCAGGCGGTGCCGACCGGGCGCGGGCCCTCGCACACCCCGCTGGTGCAGACGCGCGAGCTGCAGTTGGGGTTCGTGGTGCACGGCGAGCCACCGGGGCGCGGGGCCTCGCAGGTGCCGTTGGTGCACAGCCCCGACGCGCAGTACGCCGGCGAGGGGCAGGTCGCGCCGGGCGGCCGCGGCGCTTCGCAGGTGCCGTTGGTGCACAGGCCCGAGCCGCACTGCGCCGGGTCGGTGCACATCGCGCCGGGTGCGCGCGGCGGCTCGCACACGCCGAGCAGGCAGGAGTTCGCCACGCACTGCGCCGCCGCGGTGCAGGGTGAGCCGTTCGGCCGCGGGCTCTCGCACACGTTCACCGTGCAGACCCGGTTGATGCACTGGGCGCCGGTGGTGCACATCGCGCCGTTGGGGCGGGCGGTCTCGCACAGCCCGTTGACGCACGCATTGCCGAGGCAGCTCGAGGGCGAGTTGCAGGGTGCGCCGTCGGGGCGCGGCCCCTCGCAGGTGTTGCTGTGGCACCGCATCGACGCGCACTGCGAGTCGTTGTTGCACGGCGAGCCGCCCGGCCGGGGCGCCTCACAGGTGCCGTTGGTGCACAGCCCCGAGGTGCAGTGCGAGGGCGAGCTGCAGGTGCCGCCCGGCCCCTTGGGCACCTCACACGAGCCCACGATGCACATCATCGAGCTGCACTGGCCGTTGGCGGTGCACGGCTGCCCGTTCGGGCGCGGCGCTTCGCAGGTGCCGTTGATGCACAGGTTCGAGCTGCAGTGCCCGTTGATGGCGCACGGCTGACCGTTGGGCCGCGGCACCTCGCAGGTGCCCAGAATGCAGAGCCGCGAGCTGCACTCGTTGTTCTGCGCGCACGGCTGGCCGTTCGGCCGCGGGCTCTCGCAGGTGCCCATGATGCACAGGTTCGAGCTGCACTGGCCGGCGTTGGCGCAGGGCTGGCCGTTGGGGCGCGGGCTCTCGCAGGTGCCGTTGATGCACAGCTCCGAGCTGCACTGGCCGTTGCTCGCGCACGGCTGGCCGTTGGGCCGGGGCGTCTCGCAGGTGCCGTTGATGCACAGCTTCGAGCTGCACTGGCCGTTGCTCGCGCACGGCTGGCCGTTGGGCCGGGGCGTCTCGCAGATGCCGTTGATGCAGAGCTTCGAGCTGCACTCACCGTTGGCGGCGCAAGGCTGGCCGTTGGGGCGCGGCACCTCGCAGCGGCCCGAGATGCACAGCTTCGAGGTGCAGACGCTCGGGGTGTCGCAGGGCGCGCCGTTGGGGCGCGGGTTCTCGCAGAAGCCGGTGACGCACAGGCCCGAGGCGCACTCGCCGGGAGTGTTGCAGCTCGAGCCGGGCGGGCGAGGGCCCTCGCAGAGGCCCGAGGTGGTGCAGCGGCTGCCCGAGACACACTGGCTCGAGGTCGTGCACACCGTGCCCGGGGGTCGCGGCACCTCGCAGCCCGAGGGAGTGCTCTGCGACGGAACCACCGAGCAGCCGTTCACGCTCCCGCCACCCGAGCTGCCGCTGCCGCCGGTGCTCGCCGACGACGGGGCGCAGCTGCCCTGGGCGCAGAGCAGCGAGCGGCACTGGCTGTCGTTGGCGCAGGGGGTGCCGTCGGGGCGGCGGGCCTCGCAGCGCCCGTCGACGCACGAGCCCGAGTTGCACGCCGACGGCCGAACGCAGAACGAGCCATCGGGAGCTCCGGTGGTGGGCAGGCTGCACAGGCGCGGGTCGACGCCGCCGGTGGTCGAGCCGCTGCCGCCGGTGCTCGAGCCTCCCGAGCCGCTGCCGCTGCCCGCGCCGCAGCCGTTGGTCGAGACGCCGGGCCGCTCGCACAGGCCGTTCACGCAGGTGCCCGAAGCGCACTGGGCATTGCCGCAGCAGCGGTCGCCCAGGGGCTGCGGCAGATCGCACTGGCCGCGCACGCAGGTGCCCGACGCGCACTGCGAGCCGGTGGTGCAGGCGGTGCACGCCGACTGCACCGGAGCGCACAGGCCTGCGGCGCAGTTGCCGCTGGCGCACTGCGCCGCGCCGGTGCAGCCCGCGCCATTGGCGACCACGGTCACGCAGAGCCCGGCGCTGCAGTGGCCCGAGTTGCAGTTGGCGCCGGTGCAACAGGGCGAGTTGTCGGGCAGGCCGGGCACGCACTTGCCGCCCGAGCAGACGCTCGAGGCGCACTGCAGGTCCTGGGTGCAGGGCGCGTCGTTGGGCAGCGCGCGGGTGCAGACCGAGTTGAGGCAGCGCCGCGAATCGCACTGGTCTCCGCTGGTGCACGTCGAGCCGTTGGGCAGCAGGGCGCCGCCGTCTTGCCCGGCCGACATCGGCTCGGCGCAGAACGCCGGCAGGGTACAGACGCCCTGCTCGCAGGTGCCCGAGGCACAGGCGGCGTCGGTGGTGCACGCCGTGCCGACCGGGGCCGCGCCGCGGCCGCTTCCGCCTCCGGCCGCTCCGGTGCCGCTCACGATGCCGCTGCAGCCCGACAGGGCGAGGGTGAGGGCGACGATGCATGGGGTGACCACGAGATTGGCGCGCATGGCCGACCGCCTGTGCACCGAACGATCCGCACGCTCCGAAAGGAGATTCTCGAGACTCTTCAGTGACTTTGGTCTGTAACGATCACGATCGACCCCCCGCTCGGCCTGCGCGGGCCCGTCGCAGGCGCAGACTGAAAGCCACAGTCGGGGGGCCCCTCAGCGGTCGGGCCAGTTGCTCCACGGGAGCGGCGGGCTCTCGACCTCGAGCGCCTTCAAGAAGTCGAGCAGCGCCTCGCGCTCGGGCGCGGCGAGCGTGACCTTCGACACCCCGTGCTGGAAGTGAAAGTCGACCGCCGCGTCGAGGGTGGCGAAGGTGCCGTTGTGACCGTACGGCGCGGTGCGCGACACGTTGCGCAGCGTGGGCGTGTGGTACGCGCCCTCGTCGGCGGCGGTCGCCGCGGGCACCGCCATGCCGGTGACGTCGTCGCTGAACGGGCCGTCGGCGCGAAACGGCGAGGCGGCCAGGTGCTCGAGCGCTTCGGCGCGCGCCCGCTCGACCGGCTTGCCCTCGGCCGCCGGCACGCCGAGCGCGTGAAACCGGTCGTCGGTGAGCTGCGGGCCAGCGTGGCACTCGGCGCAGCCCGCCTTGAAGAACGTCACCAGGCCGTCGCGCTCTGGCGCGGTGAGCGCCGACGCATCGCCCTTCACGAAGGCGTCGAAGCGCCCCCGCCCGTGCGCGTTCTTGCGCATGTAGGCCTCGAGCGCCTTGCCCACGTTCGCGGCCACCCGATTCACCTGCAGCTGGTCGTCGGCGGCCATCGCGTCGAACGCGGCGTCACCCGGCTTGCCGCGCTCGGGGAAGCGGGTCAGGTCGTCGAGCGCAGGCAGCGCCCCGAACAGCCCCTCGTAGTCGGCCTTGAAGCCGCCGAAGATGCGGTGGGCGATCTCGAGGCGGGTGTAGCCCATCTCCTTGGGGTTCTCGAAGGCCAGCAGCGGCTGCGACCAGAGCGAGTCGGCCTTGCCGTCCCACGTCTGCCAGTGCTGCCAGGCCGAGGTGTAGATCGACGGGCTGTTGCGATCGACCGAGGCCAGCCCGCCGATCGCGGTGGGCTTGCCGTCGGCGAACACCCGCTCGGGCTCGTGGCAGTTCGCGCAGCGCACCGTCTGCCCGTTGCTGAAGCGCGCGTCGAAGAAGATGGCGAAGCCGAGCTGCGCCGCCTGCAGGTCGTCGGCCCTGGCGTTGGTGGGCGAGGGAGGCAGCGAGGCGGGCAGCTCCATCGCGCGCAGCGCCTCGCACTGCTCGCCGTCGAGCCCCGGCTGCAAGGGGCAGGTCGGCGAGCAGGCGCTCGCGCCGACCCACAGCCCGATGATCAGCACAGGCGCCCTCAAGGTCCGCCGACTGTACCTCAAGGCCGAGGCGCCCCGCATCGGGGCCCCGAGGCCCGGCGCGCCGACTGACACGCAGCGGGCGGGCTGCAAGCGCCTTTCGTCAGTGGGCGGCCGGGCCGCCGCGCGGCTCCAACAGCCCGCGCATCGATCGGGGCAGCTGCCCGACCATGTCGGCGATCTCTCCCGGCGACACGAGCTCGGTGATGGCGCTGCCGACCGCCGAGGCCAGCTCGGCCGCGCGGGCTGCGCTGACGTCCAACCGGAGGGCGATCGCCGTCTCGATCGACCGTCGTGACACTCCACGATCTGGCCCGCCGGCGCGCGCGGTGAGGTACCGCCTGAAGTCTCTGGGGAGCTGTGCCGCGAAGTCTTCTGCCTCGCGTGGCGTCAGCCGCTGGGCGAGCCCCGAGGCCACCACCTCGAAGGCAGCCAGGGCTTGCTGGGCGTCGGCGAGGCCGGTGATCGCCATGACGCGGCCGGCGAACCGGCGCATCGTCTGCTGCCGGCGTGCCTCGCGACGGCGATTCGAGCGCTGTGGGTCGACCGCGAGCGCGGCGCCGGCGGCCCTTCCGGGCGCCGCGGCGGCGACCTGCGCGCTGACGACGGCGCGCACCTGGTCGAGCTCGACGTCGCTCGACAAGACGAGGTCGTCGAGCGTGACCAGGCCGGCGATGCCCTTCTTGTCGAGCACGACCAGACGGCGCACGCGCCAGGTCTGCATCAGGGCTACGGCGTCTGCGGCCCCCCTTCCGACGTCGACCGTGAGCGGCTCGGGCGTCATCACGTCTGCGAGCGCCACGCGTCGAGGGTCGAGCCCCCGCGCGAGGCACCGCGAGGTGAGATCGCGGTCGGTGGCGATTCCCATCAACCGCTTTCTCCGGCCCACCAGCACCGCGCCCACGCGCTGGTGCGCCATCGCGCGCGCAGCTTCGAACACGGTGGCATCGGGCGCGAGGACGACGACACGATCACTGCAATACGCTCTCAGAGACACAGACACACCTCTCTACGAAGCTCTAATCGCCGGCTGCTCCTCCAGCCCTGATCTCGTCGCGGCGTGAAAGACCCGCCTTTTCTCACCCTTCGGCGGCTGATCGTGGGTCGCGAAGGCCTGCTCGCCCCGGGGGCCCCCTGCTCCGGTTTGCCCATCGAAACTTTCGAGTGCTACAGCCTGGGGCCCATGCGCTCGTCTCCCCGGTCCGTGCTGTACGTCTGTCTCGCCGCCTCGCTCGCCGCGGTCGGCTGCTCGAACAAACCCGACAACACGATGGACGGTGGGGGCGGCAGCGGCGGCAGCGGTGGCAGCGGCGGCAACGGCGGCGGCACCCCCACGCCGGTCGACCCACCCGCGCTGCCCGACATGAAGCCGGCCGAGGTGGCGATGAACCCCACCACGCCCAAGACCGAAGACGGGCAGGCGTTCGGCGGCACCACCGCTCCGCTGATGGAGGGCGTGCAGGTGGTGGTGAACCGCGACAGCGCGCTGCTCATCGTGCCGGTGGTCACCGGGGTGGTCGACTACCGCGCCTTCCGCCTGCCGGCCGGCGCGGCGGCGGTCACCGTGGGCGCGGCCGAGAAGGTGAACGGCACCGTCATTCACTGCGCCGGCTACCGCCAGCACAACGACAAGTACACCGGCACCCGCGAGCTGATGCGGGTCATCGAGGTCACCGGCCTGAGCGAGGCCGCCGACGTGGTCATCGAAGCCATCGACACCGCCTGCCCCTTCCCCGGCGTGCTGGCGGGCACCCACGTCGACATGCACACCTCGAACGACGGCCTGTTCCCCAACGAGATGGTGCCGTTCAGCTTCTACACGGCCGACGACATCAAGACGAAGTACGGCAGCCTGATTCGCAACGGCCACGGCCCGGGCCCGACCCTCGCGTCGCAGGGTGACGCCGCGCCGCCGAAGGTGCTGGCGCGCACCACCGTGCACCTCACCCCCACCGGCCGCGCCACGCCCCGCACCAGAGACTTCTTCGACGACTTCGACGGCACCAGCGGCCCGCTGACCTCGGCCGGCGCCGCCGACGACGCGCGCCGCTGCCACGCCAAGGGCCGCCGCTTCACCAACGACAAGTGGGACTTCTTCACCTTCGACGACGAGGGAGACCACGCCGACATCTCGTTCGACCGCGGGGTGATGCACGTCGCGCTGCCCGACTGGCACCAAGACGTGTTCGCCACCGTGGTCGCGGTGCCGCGCCGCCCCGCGCAGCTGTCGGACACCGCGTATTTGCACCTCACCTTCGAGGTCGCCTCGGACGCCACCTCGCGCCGCTACTGGTGGGTGGGCCTGTGCGGAGCGGGCCAGGCGGGTCAGACCTTCGACTCGCAGAACCACTTCGCCGGCCGCCTGGTGCAGACCTCGTTCTTCTACCAGCCCGACGGCAAGAACACCTCGGTCGAGGGCTGGAACTGCCTGCAGTTCTTCCCCCGCGACGGCTCGCCGTTCGGCCTCAACGGCATGAAGCGCACCGAGTCGGACATTCGGGTGATGGTGAACCGTGCCGACGCGGGTGAGCGCGACAGCGTGGTCAACGTGTCTCCGCCCCAGTACAAGTCGGGAGCGCAGCCCGGCTGGTTCCTGCAGCAGAACGCGACCGTCGACAAGCTCGGCAAGCCGGTGATCGACGACCAGATGCTGATCGCGCCCCGCGCGCGCTTCGACGTCTACGTGCGCCGCGATCGCTTCGTGATGTACGTGAACGGCGAGCAGCGCATCTGCAACGACTTCCCGACCCACAAGCTGACCATGGCCGAGGCCGCCGTCGCCTTCGGCCAGGTGCTGTACCACACGGCTGCCGAGCGAGACGACTTCATCGCCAGCTTCAACGTGCGCGACGGGCAGCGCTACTACCTCGAGAACATGCCCTACGCCGACGAGCGCGACTGGGACAACGTCGGCTACGAAGAGAACATCGGGCCGCCGTCGAACCTCGACGCCACGAAGTGCTACGTCGCGCCGTGACCGCCACCGAAGGGTGACGCCTGCCACGTCGCTTGCAGCGCCCGCCCCTGGGGTTACTCAACTGGGGGTCAAGGGCGTGGAGGTCGAGCGATGTGCATCATGGTGGACAAGGGCACCCGCGTTCTGGTGCAGGGCATCAGCGGTTCGGCGGGGGCGTTTCATGCCCGCCAGATGATCGAGTACGGCACCCAGGTGGTCGCGGGCGTGAGCCCCGGCCTGGGGGGCCAGAAGCTCGATGACCGGGTGCCCATCTTCGACACGGTCGAGCGCGCGGTGCGCGCCACCGGCGCCAACGCCAGCGTGGTGTTCGTGCCGCCACAGTTCGCCGCCGACTCGCTGCTCGAGGCCGCCGACGCCGAGGTGCCGCTGGTCATCTGCATCACCGAGGGCATACCGGTGGGCGAGATGCTCAAGGCGAAGGCGCTGATCGCCGCCACCTCGCACACCCGGCTGCTGGGGCCCAACTGCCCGGGCATCATCAGCCCGAGCGCGCGCTGCAAGCTGGGCATCATGCCGGGGCACATTCACCGCCCCGGCCGCATCGGCATCGTGTCGCGCAACAGCGCCCTCACCTACGAGGCGGTGTTTCAGCTCGGCCGGCTGGGCCTGGGCGAGTCGACGGTGGTGGGACTCGGCGGCGACCCGGTCACCGGCACCAGCTTCATCGACGTGCTGAAGATGTTCGACGCCGACCCCGACACCGATGCGGTCATCATGATCGGCGAGGCGGCGGGCAAGGCCGAAGAAGAGGCGGCGGTGTTCGCCGCGGGCGGGTTTCACAAGCCGCTCACCGCGTTCATCGCCGACGCGCCCTCCCACGCGCACGGCGAGGGTGGGCCGTCGCTGGCGGCAGAGAAGATCAAGGCGATGGAGGCCGCCGGCATCGTGATGGCGCCTTCGGTCGCCGACCTGGGCAGCGCGTTGCAGCGCGCGGTCGAGCGCGGCCTGCCGTCGCGTCGCTGACGCATCGCCGCGGGGCGCGTGCTAACTGGAGGGCGCATGAGCGCCGCTCCGTCGTTCAGTGTGTTCGCCGCCGCCGCACTGCTGGCCGCCGACTGCAGCCGCTCGGCCGAGGCCGGCCCGGCTGCCGCGAAGGCCGCGAGCCCTGACGCAGGGGCGAGGCGGCCGCTGCCGCTCAACCCGCTCGAGAAGATCTACGCGGGCGGGCTGATGCCCGAGTGGCAGAACTACGGCTGGGCCGAGGGTGACCTCAAAGGGCCCGGGCCCGCCAAGGTCGACTTCTCGAACCGCGCGGGGTGGATCATCGCCGCGCCCGGCCTGCGCGACGGGCCTTCACTGCGCCGGCGCTTCGGCGGCGTCGCGTTTCGCTACCAGGCGCCGGCCGACTTCGGCGAGTTCCTCGAGGTGCGGCTCTCGCTGCAAGACAGCGACTTCGACTCGGTGAAGCTGACCCCGGCGCACCTCACCGCGCAAGCCGACGGGTGGACCCAGGTGCTGGTGCCGATGCGCGAGCTCAACCCGCACGGCCAGGCCTTCGACCGGCTGCGCATTCGCGCCACGCGCTCGGTGGGCAGCACCCGGGTGCAGCTCGATCAGATCGCCCTCACCGTGCCGGGCAGCGAGCCGGACGAGAAGGTGCCCTACCCGTCGCGCGAGGCGCGCGGCGTGGTGCACTGCGAGCGCCCCGGCTCACCCATCAGCCCGTACATCTACGGCGTCTCGGCGGCGCAGGCGCCCGACGAGGGGCTGCGGGCCGGCGCGCACCGCTGGGGCGGCAACACCACCTCGCGCTTCAACTGGCAGCTGGGCGACACCTGGAACACGGGCTCTGACTGGTACTTCCAGAACGTGAAGCGCGAGCCGTTCTCGGCGTTCTTGCAGCTGGCGCAGCAGCGCAAGGTGTTCACCGCCATCACGGTGCCGACCCTCGGCTGGGTGGCGAAAGACGGCGACTCGTATTCGTTCTCGGTGAAAGAGCTGGGGGCGCAGAAAGACGCCGACCCGCAGCACCCCGACCGCGGCAACGGTGAGAAGCCCGACGGCTCACCGCTGCCGTCGCCGGCGCCCACCCGCACCAGCGTGGCGGCCCCGCCCGACTTCGTGGGCGCGTGGGTGAAGTCGATTCGCCAGGCCGACGAGGCCCAGGGCGGCACGGTGCGCGAGTACATCTTGGACAACGAGCCCGCCCTCTGGGACAGCACCCACCGCGACGTGCACCCCGAGCCGGTGGGGTACGACGAGCTCTACGAGCGCACGGTGAAGTACGGCGCGGCGGTGCGGGCGGCCGACCCCAAGGCGGTGATCGCCGGCCCGGCCGAGTGGGGCTGGCCCGGCTACTTCTATTCGGCGAAAGACGCGAAGGCAGGGTTCCGCAGCAAGCCCGACCGCAAGGCGCACGGCGACGTGCCGCTGCTCGCGTGGTGGCTGCAGCGGCTCGCCGAGCACGAGAAGAAGACCGGCCAGCGGGTGCTCGACGTGGTCGACGTGCACTTCTACCCGCAGGGGAAGAACGTGTTCACCAACGGGGGCGGAGGCGGCGCCGACCTGGAGACCGCGAAGCTGCGCCTGCGCTCGACCCGCGCGCTGTGGGACAAAAGCTACACCGACGAGTCGTGGATCAAAGAGCCCGTGTTCCTGATTCCCCGGCTCAAGCAGCTGATCGCCGAGAACTACCCCGGCCGTGGCATCTCGATCGGAGAGTGGAACTTCGGGGCCGAGCAGCACATCAGCGGCGGCCTGGCGTTGGCCGAGGCGCTGGGGCGCTTCGCCGAAGGCGGCCTGCACTCGGCCTACTACTGGACGCGGCCCCAAGACCGCTCGCCGGCGTGGTGGGCGTTTCGCGCCTTTCGCAACTACGACGGCAGGGGCGCGGCGTTCTTCGACAGCTACGTGCCGAGCGACGCGGCGGCGGGCACCTCGCTGTTCGTCTCGAGAGACGCGAAGGGCAAGAAGCTGGTGGTGGTGGCGCTCAACCTCGAGAACCAGACCTCGGCCGACCTGAAGCTCGACCTGAGCAGCTGTGGAGCGTTGAGCCAGGCGCGGGCGTTCACCTACGATGGCGCACCCGAGGGGCTGGTCGAGTCGAAGCCCTCGAGCACCGCCGGTGCCAAGAGCTTCTCTGCGCTGCTTCAGCCGTGGTCCATCAACGTGTTCGAGCTCAGCCTGTGAACTTCGCGAGGGGTAGCGCGTGCCGCTGAAGCGACTGCTCGACCGCGCCCGCAGGGTGCGCGCGGGCCTGAACGAGGCCCGCTTCGCCCGGGCGGTCTCGACCGTGGGCTCGGGCCTCACCCTCGACGGCGCGGGCTGGGTCGAGAACCTGGGCACCCTCACCATCGGGCGCAACTTCGCGATGAGCTCGCGCATCGTGCCCACCCGGCTGAAGGTCGGCCGAGACGCGCTGCTCTCGATCGGCGACGACGTGAGCGTGGGCTTCGGCACGGTGGTGTCGGCGGCGCGCCGCATCGTGATCGGCAGTGGCGTGCGCCTGGGGCCGTACGTGTCGATCGTCGACGACAACATCGGCGACCCCGACCTGAGCGTGGCCCGGTCTGGGGCCGAGCCCATCGAGATCGGCGACGACGCCGACCTGGGGCCGCGGGTGACCGTGCTCAAGGGCGCGCGCATCGGCATGGGCGCCACCGTCACCGCGGGCAGCGTGGTCGCCGGCATCGTGCCGCCCGGCGCCACCGCCACCGGCATACCGGCCCGCATCGTGTCGCAGCCGAAGCTGCCGCATGACGCGCTCTATTACGCGGCGCTGTCGAACCCGGCCAAAGAGGCCATCGTCACCGACACCCGGCAGGTCAGCTACGCCGAGCTGTGGCGGCGCATCGGGTGCGTGGGGCGCGCGCTGGCCGCCCCCGAGCACGGGCTGAAGGCCGGCGACCGGGTGCTGTTTCTGACCGGCTCGAAGGTCGACTTTCTCACCGTGTTCTACGCCTGCCTCACGCGCGGGCTGGTGGCGGTGCCGCTCACCGACGGCGCGGCGCGGGCCACCGTGCTCGACCTGGCCGAGGCCTGCGAAGCGCGGGTGCTGGTGGCCGAGCGCGCGCTGGTCGACGCGTTCACCCCGCCGCTGCCCAAGCAGCTCAAGGTGCTCGACCCGGTCGAGCTGCTCTCGGTGCCCGCGGCGCCCTCGTCGCGCTTCGAGCGCGACTTCGTGAACGAGCGCATCGCGCCGAACGACACCGCGCTGCTGCTGTTCACCTCGGGCACCACGGCCAAGAAGAAGGCGGTGCGGCTGACCCACCACAACCTCAACGAGGCCACCCGCAACATCAACGCGTTCATGCGCATCGACCCGTCGATACGCGAGTTCGTGGCCATACCGCTGGGCCACTCGTTCGGCCTGGGGCGCGCGCGCGCGGTGTTCGCGGTAGGCGGCACGCTGGTGCTGCAAGACGGGCCGCTGAACCCCGCGGCGATGGTGAAGATGATCGAGAGCCAGCGGTGCGATGCGCTCTCGGTGGTGCCCGCCGGGCTGGCGCTGTTTCAGGGCCCCCTCGAGGCGCTGCTCCGGCGGGTGGGGCCCCGCCTCAAGGTGCTCGAGCTGGGCAGCGCGCCGATGTCGGCCACCGACAAGCGGCGGCTGCTCGAGCTGTTCCCCAACGCGCGGGTGTGCATGCACTACGGCCTGACCGAGGCGTCGCGCAGCGCGTTCATGGAGTTTCGCGCCGAGCAGCACAAGCTCGACACGGTGGGCCGGGCCTCGCCGAACGTGACGCTCACCCTGGTGAACCCCGACGGCACTGAGGCGGCGCCCGGTGAGCCGGGAGAGATCGTGGTGAAGGGCGCCCACGTCACCGCCGGCTACTGGAACAACGAGCTGCTCAATGCGAGGGCGTTCACCGAAGACGGCGCGTTTCGCACCGGCGACTACGGGGTGCTCGACGCCGACGGCTACCTGCGCCTGCTCGGGCGCAACGACGAGATGATCAACAGCGGTGGCATCAAGATTTCGCCGCTCGAGCTGGAAGCGAAGATTCGCGAGGTCTACCCGCAGCTCGACTGCTGCGTGGTGGGCGTGCCCGACCCGGCGGGGCTGGCGGGAGAAGTGCCGGTGGTGGCTTACGCCGGCGACGGGGTGCCGCCGCTCAACGACTTTCTGCTCGCGCTGGCCCAGCGGGTCGAGCGGCCGAAGCTGCCCTACGCGCTGGTGCAGGTGGCGAAGATACCCCGCACCGACAACGGCAAGGCGATTCGCAAAGAGCTGCGGCGGCTGTTGGTGAGCGTGCCCCGGCCGCAATAGGGGTGGGTTCGTTGGTAGAGTGGCGCGCCAATGGCAGGGGTCTCGATGTTCAGCCTGGTGCAGCAGCTGTGGGGCAAGTTCAACCGCGACAGCGAGCTGCCGCTGACCATGCGGGGTCGCAAGGCGGTGCGCTACGTCGAGCAGCTGGCGCTCTCGCGGCTACACCTGCGCGGCGCCACCCGGCTGGGGCCGCGCGCGCGCACCCGCGGCGCGCCGTTCATCGAGAACCGCGGCACGATGACCATCGGCAGCGACTTCAACCTCGCCTCGATGTGGGTTCAGTCGCACCTGGTGACGGGGCCGCAGGGCACGCTGCAGATCGGCGACACGGTGAGCATCAACTACGGGGCGGCGATCTCAGCCGACGAGAGCATCACCATCGGCAGCCGGGTGCGCATCGGCCCGTACGCCATCATCATCGATTCTGACTTTCACGCCGCGTCGAACCGCGCGGCGAAGCCCACCGCGCCGATCGCGCTGGGCGACGACGTGTGGCTGGCGGCGCGCGTCACGGTGCTCAAGGGCTCGAAGATCGGCAATGGCTCGGTAATCACCGCCGGCAGCGTGGTGTCGAGCGACATTCCCGCGGGGGTCATCGCGGGCGGCGTGCCGGCGCGGGTGCTGAAGAAGATCGACGCGCACGACGACCCCGCCGAGCTCGCCGAGGTGATGCACGCCGCGCCGCTGCCGCAGCCTTCGGCGATGGCCGGGCCCCGGGTGCCCGGGGGCGAGGTGCCGCCCGAGGTGATTCAACGGGTGCGCCAGGTGATCGCCACCACCTTCGCGGTCGAGCCCACCGTCGACCTCGACGCCGGGCCCCGCCAGATTCCCAAGTGGGACTCGATGGGCCAGCTGCGCCTCACCGTGGGGCTCGAGCAGGAGTTCAACATCTCGCTCACCGAGACCCAGCTGATGGGCATGAAGAGCGTGCGCCAGGTCTGCGAAGTGGTGCGCGACAGCCTGGGCGGCCCCTGAGGGGGGAAGCATCGAAGTCGCGGCGAGACCTAAGCAGGGCGGTCACCCGAACTACGGCGCGTCTTTTTGTTTCGGCCGGCGCGTCTCGTAGTCGACGGTGCCGCTGTCGGTGATGACCAGGCGGGTCACCGGCTTGAGCTCGGGCGAGAACACGCTGCGCAGCGGCGCGTTGGCGTCGTGCAGGTCGATCGAGGCGAGCTCGGCGAGGCTGTGGAAGATCGACTCGGTGTTGAGGGGCATGCGCACCGCGGCCTTCGCCGCCTCGGCCTTTTGCGGGTAGCGGGCCACGAACTTCGGCGAGAGCCACAGCACCATCGGTATCGGCAGATCGAACTCGTTGCTGAAGAAGTGGCCGAACAGCTGGCGGTCGTCGTCCTTCATGTTGTCGCCGTGGTCCGAGAGGTACAGCACCGCCGACAGCGTGCCGGTGGCGCGCACCTTGTCGATCACCTGCGAGACGATGAAGTCGGTGTAGAGAATCGAGTTGTCGTACGAGTTCTTGAGCTGGTCGCGCTCGCTCTGCTTCTTGCCGTCTTCCCAGGTGGCGAACTCGCGCGGGTAGCGGTTGGTGTAGGTGAAGTGGCTGCCCATGGTGTGCACCACGATCAGCTGCTTGCCGCCGGTGGCCGCCCCCTCGCCCAGCGCGGTGTCGAGCATGCTGAGCAGCGCCTCGTCGTGCTGGCGCTCGACGAAGCGTTGCTCCTGGGCCTCGTTGGAGTAGCGGTTGATGGCGCCGGTGAACGGGTCGCGGTGCTGGGTCGACAGCCACCAGGTGTGAAAGCCCGCTTCCTTGTACGCGGTGACGATCGACTTCTCGTTGGCGGCGCGGTCGGGCTCTTTGGCGCTGCCCCGGGTAAGAATCAGCGGCACCGAGGCCTTGGTGTAGGAGGCCTGGCTGACCATGTCGCGATAGACCAACAGGTCGCTCATCGCCGAGAGCTTGGGAGTGGTGGGCCGCTCGTAGCCGTAGAGCCCCCAGTTGTGCGGGCGCGAGCTCTCGCCCAGCACCACCACGTAGACCTCGGGCTCTCGGGGTGCATCGGTGCGCCGGGCCCCGAAGGAGAAGCTCTTGGTGCGCTCGGCCTGGCTCATCACCTCGCGGTACACCGAGAGCGCCAGGTAGCCCTGGGGGAAGACGCCGAACGGGGTGTTGCGATCGTGCGCGGCGAGGTGAATGAAGTCGTTCGAGGCGATGCGCACCGCCCCATAGACGGCGGTCAACCCCGCCACCGGCAGCACCCACAGCCACTTCGGCGGCTTGAGCTCGAGCGGCCGCAGCTTGAGCATGACGAACCCATAGGCGGTGAAGATGGGGATGATCATCCCGAAGACCCGCACCGAGTTCGCCTGCACGAAGTCGCGCCAGTCGCCGAAGTTCTCCATCATGATCGACAGCACCGACGACGAGAGCCGGGTGTCGAGGTTGAAGATGACGTACAGGTCGACGGCCACCAGAATGTAGAAGGGCAGCAGCAGCGCGTGGGCGACGAAGGGGCGCTTGATGAGCAGCTGGTAGAGCCACAGCCACCCCAGCGACGCCGAGAAGGTGAACAGCACCAACAAGGGGGGCACGTCGCTGGTGCCGCTGTTTCGAAGGCGGTCGAGCACCACCGGCGAGAACAGGTAGAGGTTGACCAGAATCAACCAGCGCAGCTCCCAGGCGCGGCGCAGCGCGGCGGTGCGAAGCTCGGCGAAGCTGCGGCGGGGCGCGGGAGAGCTCAAAACGCCTATTCGCCTCCGACGATCTTCGGGCGCGCCGCGGCGCGCTGCTCGACCTCGCTGTCGGCCGGCTTCACCAGCGAGTTGGGGGGCACCGAGCGGGTGAGCACGGCGCCGGCGAGAATCTTGGTGCCGTCGCCGACGTGAATCGGCCCCAGCAGGGTGGCCCCCGGCCCGACGTGCACGTCGCGCCCGAGGGTGGGGGCGCCGCTCTCTTTGGTCACCGGGTCGAGCGCCTCACCCAGGGTGACGTTGTGGGCGAGAATGCAGCCCGGCCCGACCCTGGCGCGGTGGCTCAGCACCAGGCCGTTGCCGTGCATGATCGAGATGCCGGGGGCGATCTCGGTGTTCCAGTGAATCTCGGCGCCGTAGACGATGCGGATCATGCGGCTCACCACCTGCGGCCCGAGCGGCACCTTGAGGTCGCGGGCGAGGCCCATGAAGCGGGTGGCGAGCATCATCTGGAAGCCGATCTTGCGAAAGGCGTCGACCGGCAGCCGCGCCACCGAGATCTGCTCTTTGTGGTACTTGCCGCGGTAGCGCTGAACCGAGCCGTAGTCGGCGCGCACCGCCTTCAGGAACCTGTTCAGCCCTGTCAGCACGGGCCGGCAACATACCACCCGGGGCGCGCTTCGCAGCGCCCTTGCGTCTTGGGCAGGCGTGCTAAAAACCCCCGCCAATGAAGTTGAGTGTCGTGGTCTCGACGTTCGACCGGCTGAACCTGCTGCAAGAGTTGCTGGACGCGCTGGGTCGCCAGACCTTGAGCCCCGATCGCTTCGAGGTGATCGTGGTCGACGATGGCTCGAAGGTGCCGGTGGCCGGGGTGCTGGCCGCGCGCAAAGACGCGTACCGGCTGACGGTGGTCACCCAGAAGAACGCGGGGGCCGCGGCGGCGCGCGACGCCGGCATCGCCAGGGCGACGGGCGAGGTGGTGGTCATCACCGACGACGACATGATGCTGCCGCCCGAGTTTCTCGACGAGCACCTGAAGGCGCACGAGGCCGGGTACACCGTGGTGCTGGGGCAGATCGCCTACGACGGCACGCTGGTCGACAAGCCCCTGTTCGAGCGCTTTCACGCGCTGCAGCTGGCGCGCTTCGTGCGCAACTACACCCAGAAGCCCACCCAGGTGCGCGGGGTGATGGTGTGCACCGGCAACGTCTCGTTTCGCCGCGCCGACTACCTCTCGGTGGGCGGGTTCGACCGCACCCTGGGCCGCTCGGAAGACCGCGAGCTGGGAGTGCGGCTGCAGAAGGCGGGCGCGCGGCTGTACTTCGCGGCCGCCGCGCGAACCACCAACCACAGCGACCACACCGACGTGAACGTGTGGATGCGGCGGAACTTCCAGTACGGCATCTACGACTCGCGCATTCACAAGAAGCACCCCGACCGGCTCGACGCGAACCCGTGGCACTTCATGTTCCTGGTGAACCCGGTGTCGCGGGGGTTCTTGCTGCTCACCGTGGCCTCGCCGCCGCTGGGCAAGGCGCTCTCGCGCATGGCGTACAAGGTGGCCGAGGGCATCGACGGGGCGCGCAGCGTCTTTCCCCCGCTCGAGAAGGTGGCCATCGCGGGCGCGACCTTGAGCTACGGCATCGAGTACTTCCGCGGGGTGAGAGAAGAAGCCGGCACCTTGAGTGACGCGGTCTCGGCGCTGGTGAAGTACGCGCGCTCGCGCCTCGGCGGCGAGGCGGCGCCATGAAGGTCTGGGCGCCCGGCGAAGCGATACCGGCGACCGAGACCCCCGGGTACCTGCCGGTGGGCGCCGAGTCGTTGTACCTGGTGCGTCATTCGGCGGCGGCGCCGCGCCGCGGCGCGGTGGTGATGGCCGGCCCGATGTCGCTCGAGCGCTCGCACGGGTTTCTCACCTGGGTGCGCTGGGCGAGGAATCTGGCGGCCAACGGCTTCGAGGCCTGGCGCTTCGACTACCGCGGGGTGGGCGAGAGCAGCGGAGACTTTCGCGAGCAGAGCTTCGACACCTGGTACGCCGACCTCGAGGCGGTGCTGGCCCACGCGCGGGCCAACAGCACCGGGCCGGTCTTCGTGCTGGGCCTGCGCATGGGCGCGCTGTTCGCGCAGAAGGCGCACGGTCAGGGGCTGACCGCGGGCTGCGTGGCCTGGGAGCCGCCCGCCGGCGGCAAGCCGATGCTGATGGACATGCTCCGTCGCAAGCTGGCCGCCGACTACATGGAGGCGTCGGGCTCGGCGAAGAAGCTGACCCGCGAAGACTACGTGCGGTCGCTCGAGGGCGGGCAGGTGGTCGAGGTCGAGGGCTACCCGTGGTCTCCGGGGCTGTGGAAGAGCGCCGAGCCGTACGGGTTCTCGGCCCCGCCGCAGGGCTCGCCGCGCTCGTACACGGTGTACCTCGACGGGCGCACGCCCGACCGCCTGCCGGCCCAGAGCGACGCGTATGCGGCGTTCAAGATTCCCAAGCCGCCGTTCTGGCTGCAGAGCTTTCACCTCGTCTCGGACCTGGCCGAGCCGTTCGCGCGAACCGTCGAGACGCTGAGCCGCTGGGCCGAAGCGACGCCCGCCGCTTCGAACGGCGAGGCGCCGACCGCCCTCGCCACCGCGGCGCCGCAGACCGCGCGCTCGGCGCGGCGGCGGCTCGACGTGGCCGACCTGCCCGCCGGGCGGTGCGTGGGTACGGTGCACGTGCCCGACGGCCCGGCCGCGCGCATCGGGCTGTTGTGGGTGAACTTCGGGTACGTGCCGCGCGACGGTCACGGCGGCCTGGCCACCTTCGTGAGCGACGCGCTGGCGCTGAAAGAGCGGGTGCCCTGCTTCCGGTACGACCTGCCGGGGCTGGGCGACGCGCCGGGCACCCTGCCCGACCACACCCACAAGTTCTTCCCGGTGGTGACCTCAGGCTCGTTCACCGAGGTGACGTCGCAGCTGGTCGAGCACGTGTGCGAGCGCGAGAAGCTCGACGGGGTGGTGCTGGGCGGGCTGTGCGGGGGCGCGGTGAACGCCATCTTCACCGCGCATGCGCAGAAGCGGGTGAAGGGGGCTCTTGTTGCTCGAGCCCGAGATGTACGTGACCGAGCCGAAGAGAGACGAGGACGAGAAGAGCGACGCGCCGGCGAAGCCGCTGGGCCGCCGCGCGCGGCTCATTGCGCGGGCCGAGCAGCTCACCGGCAAAAAGCTGCCGCTGCAGAACATCAGGGCCAAGGTCTTTTCCTACTGGGGGTGGATGCGGCTGCTCACCATGGAGAGCAAGGTCGGCCACTGGATTCCGTTTCCCCGCAAGGCGGTGCTCGACTTCTTCTTGAGCCGCAGCGCGCTGCCCAGCGTGACGAACGTGCCGCTCGCCTCGGCGTGGCAGCAGTGGGTGGCCGAGCACCACCCGGCGCTGATCATCACCGCCGACAGCAAGCTGCGCGAGGTGTTCTTCGACCGCATCAACTCGTCGGTGCTCGCCGGCATTCAGAAGCGTCGCTACGAGCACGTGCGGCTCAAGCACACGAACCACATCTTCACCACCGGCGGGGCGATCGAGACCGTGACCGGGCACGTCGAGCGGTCGTGGTCGCTGTTCGGGTGAAGCAGCGCAATTCGTCGCATGCTTTGAATCGCGCCGCGCGGCCATGCTCGAACCCACGTCGCCACGAGCACTCTGGGGCTCACGCCCCCGCTCGAGCGACGGCGAGCTCAGCGCTCGACGACGGTCTTGAGCGGCGGCTCTTTCTTCGCCGGCGCCGAGGCCACCAGCTGCGAGTGCAGCAGCTGCGCCGAGAGCACCCCCACCACCGCCATGTTGTCGGTGTTGGAGAACTGCCCGTCGTCTTTGCGCCCCAGGCACTTCTGCCAGAGCTGCCCCACGGCCTTCGGGTCGAACAGACCCGACGCCTTGAGCGCCGACTCGCTCATCGCCTCGTCGACGTACGCCGGCCGCTCGGGCCCGACGAACGAGAGCGCGTCGGGCGCGCGGTACGGCTGCTTGGGGCGGTTCAGAATCTCGGGCGTGACCAGGTCTTTCGCCACCCGCTTGAGCACGTGCTTCTCGTCGAGCAGCTTGAGCTTGTACGAGGCCGGCAGGCTGTTCGCGAGCGCGATCACCTCACGGTCCAAGAACGGGAAGCGCCCCTCGACGCTGTTGCCCATCAGCATGCGGTCGCCCTGCGACGACATCAGGTAGCCCGACAGCAGCGTGCGCACCTCGATGTACTGGTCTTGCGCGAGAAACGACCAGCGGGGGAACTCAGGGGGCAGCGTCGAGAGAAACCGCTTCACCACGTCGAGCTCGCCCACCGCCGCCTTCACCTCGGCGCTGAACAGGCGCTTGAGCGCCGCGGTCGAGCTCCAGCGCGGCTCGTGGCCGAAGCCGGGGTCTTTCGCGCGCTCGAGGCCGCGCCCGAAGAACTGCCGGGTGAGCGCCTGCTGCGAGACCGGCGACCGCGAGAGGTACGGGTAGAGCCGCTGCAAGAGCAGCGGGCGCCACGCCGACTTGGGGTTCTTCGCCCAGAAGCGGCGCACCTTCGCCTCGCGGAACAGGTCGTACCCCGCGAGCATCTCGTCCGACCCCTCGCCGGTGAGCACCACCTTGATGCCGTTGTCGTGCACCAGCTTGCTGAGCAGGAACAGCGGCGCCGGCGCGGTGCGCAGCACCGGCCGCTCGGTGAACCGAATCACGGTGGGAAAGACGTTGGCGATGTCTTGCCGGCTGACGACAATCTCGGCGTGCTCGGTGCCCAGCCGCTGCACCATCGCCCGCTGGTACGGCGTCTCGTCGTACTCGGCGTCGGCGAAGCGCAGCGAGAAGGTGCGAAAGCCCGACGGCTTCACCCGCTTCGCGAGCGCGGCGACGACCGAGCTGTCGAGACCTCCCGAGAGGTAGCTGCCCACCGGCACGTCGGCGCGCACCATGCGCAGCATGGTGGCCTTCGCCAGCGCGGCGTCGAGCGCGAGGGTCGCGTCTTCGAGCGAGCCCTTGAACATCGGCACCCCGGCTTCGGGGTAGGCCGGCTTCCAGAACGCCACGTCGTGCTGAAGCGTGCCGCGCCGGTAGACGCGCACGTGCCCGGGCTCGAGCTCGCGCACGCCCTTGAACAGGGTCTGCGGCGGCACCACCGACCAGAACGTGAACGTCTCGTCGAGCCCGACCGGGTCGAGCTCGCGCGGCAGCGACGGGTCACCGGCGAACAGCGCCTTGACCTCGCTGGCGAACAGCACCCTGCCGCCGGCCTCTGCGTAATAGAGCGGCCGCACGCCGACGCGGTCGCGCGCCAGCACGAAGGTCTCGTCTCGCGAGCTCCACAGCGCGACCGCCCACTGCCCGTTCATGCGCTCGAAGGCGGCCTCGCCCCACGCTTCCCACGCGTGAACGATGACCTCTGTGTCGCTCGCGGTCTTGAAGACGTGGCCGAGCCCTTTGAGCTCTTCGCGCAGCTCGACGTAGTTGAAGATCTCGCCGTTGAACGAGATCCACAAGGTGCCGTCTTGGTTCGAGAGCGGCTGCTGGCCGCTCGCGAGGTCGATGATCGACAGCCGCGAGTGCGCCAGGCCCGCGCGCGCGTCACGGTAGATGCCGAACTCGTCGGGCCCGCGGTGCTCGAGCGCGCCGGCCATGTGGGCCAGCGCTTCGCGCGACGGAGCCTTGGAGCCCGAGGCGAGAGCGACGATGCCCGCGATGCCGCACATCGCCTACTTGCCTTGCTTCTTCTGCACGAACTTCACGATGTTGTTCACCGCGTCGAGGTTCTCGGGAACCATCTCGGCGTCGTCGACGGTCACGCCCAGCTCGCCCTCGATGAAGGTGATCACCTCGAGCACGCCCGTCGAGTCGACGATGCCGGCCTCGAGCAGCGACTGGTCGTCTTTCAGCGACGACGGGTCGGCCACGTAGAAGTTGGTGGTGATGAACGTGCGAACCTTTTCTTTGAGGTCCAAAGCTGTCTCCCTTTTCTCTACTGCTTGATCGCCACCGCGACGCGGGGCGCCCCTGAAGCGTTGTTGACGAACCGCAGATCTCGAAAAGCCTTGGCGCGATCGAAGAGCGCCTTCATCTGCCGCTCTTGCCCCAGGCCGAACTCGAACAGCAGGTGCCCGCCGGTCTTGAGCAGCGCGGGCGCCTCGCGAATCACCTTCTGGTGAATCGACAGCCCGTACGGCCCGCCGTCGAACGCCTCGCGCGGCTCGTGGTCGAGCAAAGTCTTGCGGTCACTCTCGAGCTTGCCGGTGGAGATGTACGGCGGGTTGCACACGATGACGTCGACCGTGCCGTCGACGTTCTCGGCCTTGATCGACGCGAACAGGTCGCCCTGAAACACCCGCATGCGGTCGGCGAGCTTCAGGTGCTGCACGTTCTTGCGCGCCAGCGTCACGCAGCCGTCGGTGAGATCGGTCGCCCAGACCTTGGCGCCGGGCACCTTGGCGGCCACGGCCAGCCCCAGGTTCCCCGAGCCGCAGCAGCAGTCGATGACGAACGGGGTTGACCCGTGCGCCTCGGCGGCGGCCACCGCCTCGCGACCGAGAATCTCGGTTTCGGCCCGCGGCACCAGCGCGCCGGGCTGCACCAACAGCTCGAGGCCCATGAAGCGGTAGGTGCCGCCCTTGAAGGCGGCAACGACGTCGGGCTGAACTTCGTCGGCGGAGGACATGGTCTTTGAGCTCGCTTCAGCTGAGGCCGGTCTTCTTGATCTTCCCGGTGGTGGTCTTGGGCAGCTCGGGCACGAACACCACGTGCTTGGGCACCATGAAGTTCTCGAGGCGCTTCTGGCACTCTTTCGAGATGTCCTTCTCGGTGAAGGTGACGCCCTGCTCGAGCACCACGAAGGCCTTCACGGCCTGGCCGAGAATCTCGTCGGGCACGCCGATGACCGCGGCCTCTTTCACGCCCTTGATGTTCATGATCGCGGTCTCGACCTCTTTCGGCGCCACCTTCTCGCCGCGCGACTTGATGATGTCGTCCATTCGGCCGACGAAATAGAGGTAGCCCTCGTCGTCGAGGCGGCAGAAGTCTCCCGTCCACAGCACCTGCTCGCCGGGCACCGGGCCGGGCTTGAGCTTGGCGGCGGTGGCCTCGGGCTTCTCCCAGTAGCCCTTCATCACCGTGGCGCCGCGAATCACCAGCTGACCGACGGTGTTGGGCGGCACCGGCTTGCCGTTCTCGTCGACGATCCACAACTCGGTGTTGGGAATCGCGATGCCGACGCTGGTCGGCTTGCGGTCGATGTCTTGATACGGGAGGTACGTGCAGCGCTTGCACTCGGTGAGGCCGTACATCGAGTAGACGCGCGCCTTGGGAAACAGCTCGCGCAGCATGGTGATGTGCTTCACCGGCAGCGCGGCGGCCGTATTGGTGACGTAGGTAATCGACGAGAGGTCGAAGTCGGCGAGGTTCTTCATCTCGGCGAGAATCGCGTAGATGGTCGGCACGCCGGGGAAGCCGGTCACCTTCTCTTCGGACATCACCTTCAGCACCTGCGCGGGGAAGGCGAAGCTGCGCTCGAGCACCAGGCGCCCGCCCACGCGGAAGGTCATGATCAGCTGGTACAGGCCGTAGTCGAACGCGAGCGGCAGAATGCCCAGCACCACGTCGTTCTCGACCATCTCGAGGTACGTGGAGATCGAGGTGCCCGCGGTCACCATGTTGCGGTGGGTGAGCATCACGCCCTTCGGGTCGCCGGTGCTGCCCGAGGTGTAGATGATCGCGGCGAGGTCGATGTCGATGTTGCGGCGCGGCGGCGGGCCGGCCTTGGCGGCCTTCTCTCCGCGGGCGAGCGCCGCGTCCCACCCTTCGGCGTTCTTCACCGCCGAGAGCTTCGCCGGGTCGAGCTGGCCGCTGATGATGACGCGCTTCAGGTGCTCGGCGTGCGGGGTGCTCTCGTTGAACACCGACGCCAGGTGCATGTCGGTGATCATCACCTTCGCGCGGCAGTCGTTCAGGTAGTAGGTGAGCTTGTCGTGCTTGGTCAGCGGGTTGATGACGCTGACGATGGCGTTGGCCTTCATCACGCCCCAGAACGACACCACCGTCTCGATGGTGTTGTCGGCGAACACCACCACGCGATCGCCGCGCTCGACGCCCGACTCGATGAGCGCGTGCGCCAGCGCGTTCGCGCGGCGGTCGAGCTCGGCGTAGGTGACGCGCACGCCCTTCACCACCAGCGCGATCTTGTCGGGCAGCCGCTTCGCGGAGTGCTCGAGGAAGTCGTGCAGCAGCGGAGTCGCAGACTGGTGCAGCGGAGGAGGAGGAGGAAAGGCGCTCATGGCTTTGGGGCTCTAGAGGGTGATGGTGTGGTTGAAGATCGGCTCGACCAGAATCGGGGGGAGGTGGCCGTACTGGGTGGCGCGCCGCTTGGCGTGAATGTCTTTGATGACCCGCTCGACCTGGGCCTCGGTGATGCCGACCACCGGCGCGACCTCGGCGGCGGGCACGTTGTGGTTCACCGCGTAGAGGCAGAGGTCCATTCGGTCGTAGGGGAGCGCGAAGTAGAACTCTTCTTGCGTCTGCGGCATCGAGTACGTGTCGGTGGTGGGCGGGCGGCGGCGAATCTCGGCCGGCACGCCGAGGGTCTCGGCCAGCGCGTAGACCTGGGTCTTGTAGAGGTGCGCGATGGGCTTGATGTCGGCGGTGCCGTCGCCCTGCTTCACGAAGAAGCCCTGGTCGTACTCGAGGCGGTTGGGCGTGCCGATGACGGCGAAGTTGAGCCGATCGGCGTGGTAGTACTCGACCATCTTCCGCACGCGCTGCTTGAAGTTGGTGGCCGCCACGATCTGCAGGTAGGCAGCCAGCGGCATGCGGTTGGTCTTGGTCTCACCGGTCGGCGACTGCACGGTGAGCTGAAAGACGTTGAGCCGGTCGCTCTCGAGAATCGACGGGAGCGTGATCTTGCACTTCCACCCCGCTCCGTACTCGGGGAACACGGTGCGAATCGCCTCGTCTTGCCGCGCGTAGCAGCCGGCGCCGTCGAGCGCCGCGGCGATGTTCTCGGTGACCGCCTGAATACCGAGCGACTCGGCGAGCAGCTTGCCCAAGTCGAGCGACTCGTCGGCCGAGTGCTTCTCGGGCATGAAGATGCCGAACACCTTCTCTTTGCCGAGCGCCTTCACCGCCAGCGCCGCGCAGACCGAGCTGTCGATGCCTCCTGACAGCCCGACCACCACGCCACGCTTCTTCAGCGTGCCCATCACTTCGGCCTTGAGCCACTTGGCAACGCGGGCGACCTCGGCCTCGCGATCGAGCTCCAGCACCTTCTTCGAGAATGGCATCGGGAGACGAAAACTAGTCTGCACCTGCGCTTCGCGCACGCGCTTTCATGATCAAGCGCTGCGGCGCTTCTCGCGCAGGGTGCGCAGCAAAATCGCGACGAACTTGGGGTCTTCGACCAGGTAGCGGCGCCAGAGCCGGCCGGGCTCTTGCGAGAGGCGGTAGGCCCACTCGAGGCCCGCGCGCTGCATGAAGACCGGCGCGCGCTTCACCGTGCCGGCGATGAAGTCGAGGCTGGCGCCGATGCCCAGCAGCACCGCGGGCTTGAGGCGCTCGGCCATGCGGTCGATGAGAATCTCCTGCTTCGGAGCGCCCAGCGCGACGAGGATGAGATCCGGCCTGGTGGCGGCCAGCTGCGCGGCGATGCGATCGACCTGTGACGCGTCGTTGGGGTCGACCATCGGGTTGTCGACGCCGACCACGTTCGTGCCCCAGCGCTCTTTCACCACCTCGGCAGCCTTCTGGGCCACGCCGGGGCCGGCGCCGAAGAGGTAGACGCGCCAGCCTTTTTGGCCCGCACGCTCGAGCAGCGGGCCGCAGACGTCGGAGCCCGAGACGCGCTCGGGCAGCGGCTGACCGAGCAGCTTGCTGGCCCAGACCAGCGGCATGCCGTCGGCGAGCGAGAGGCTGGCGCGCGAGTAGGCGTGCTCGAAGGCGGGGTTCTTCTCGACGCCGACCACGTGGTCGACGTTGGGGGTGAGCACGAAGCCGCCGGTGCGGGATTGGATGAGGCGGTCGATGGCGTCGATGGCCTCGGCGAAGTCGACGACGTCGATGGGGACCTTGCCGAGGTGGAGCCGTGGGCGGTTCAAGGGGCGGCAGTGTACGTGAGCCTTGGTTTGGGCGGTCGGTGATCTGGCTCTGCCTCACTCTGTACCAGGCGCGCTTCGTTCGAGCGGGCGTCGGCCCGGCAGGGGCAGGCCAAGGTTCAAGGGTTCTCGGGCAGGTTCAAGACTGGGGCTGGCCAAGGGGAAAGGCGTATTCTCTCGCTCTTGATGCAGCGCGCTTCGACCCATCGCCCTCTGAGCTTCGACGGAATCGTTCACCGCACCGCCGGTCACCTGCCCCGCCTCGCCTTGCGGCCGATGCTCGGCGCGAGCTTGAAGGGGCTGTCGCTCGCGCTCTGCTTTCACCGGGTGGGGCATGAGCCGCGAGAGACCGACTGGCAGCCCGGCCTCACCATGCCCGAGGAGGAGATCGACGCTCTCATCGAGCTGCTCCTCGCCTCGCGCCCCGGCCCTTCGAGCGGTTGGCTGACGGTCACGTTCGACGACGGGTACAAAGACTCGCACGACTACATCGCCGCTCGCGCGCACCGCTGGCCCGAGGTCGAGTTCATCTTCTTCGTGTGCCCGGGGAAGATCGACCAGCGCGCCGGCTTTCGGTGGGACCTGGTCGAACGCGCGATGAGCGAGGGCGTCGCGCGCGACGACGCGATGAAGCTGCTGCAAGACCCCGCCGACCCGGCGAGAGAGAACGGGCGCGATGATCTGAAGGGCCTCGCGAGGCTGCCTCAGTTCGAGCTCGCTTCGGTGGCGTCGCTGCAGGCGCTGCAGAAGCTGCCCAACGTGGCGCTCGGCAATCACACCAACCTGCACCTCGCCGTGGCGAAGCTGCCCGACGCGGTGGTGGCTGACGACCTCAAGCGGTCGACCGCGACCTTCGAGAAGCTGTTCGGGCCGATGCGGCACTTCGCGTTTCCCTACGGCACGCCCGAGCACCACTTCACGCGCAAGCACGTCGACCTGGTGCGCGGCGCCGGCAACCCGATGCTCTGGTCGACCCACGCGCGGCCGTACCTGCCCGAAGAGCGCAAGCCCGGCGCGGTGCTGCCACGCTTCGGCGTCGATGGGTTTCACCCCGCGCGCGAGCTCGCCGGGTGGATCACCGCTCGCAGCTTGCGGCTGCGCATGAAGGGCCCTCACCACCAGTACCGGTGAGGCGGTGCCACGCTTCTACGCCGGAGCGAGCGCACTCCGTGCCGCATCACGGCTCGGAGGGGCGCCGAACTTCCGCGCGTACTCGCGGCTGAACTGGTTCGGGCTCTGGTACCCGACCTCGTAAGCCGCGGACGAAACGCTCGCCGCCCCGGTCACCAGCAGCCGCCTGGCGGCGAGCATGCGCAGGTCTTTCTGGAACTGCAGCGGGCTCGACGAGGTCACCTCTTTGAAGTGCCTGTGAAACGCCGACACGCTCATGCCCACGTCTCGCGCCAGCGCCGACACCTCGATGGGCGAGCGATAGTCGCGGCGAATCTGCGCGATGGCCCTGGAGATTGCGCTCTCGTTGCTGTCGGGTCGCAGCAGCCGCCGCAACATTCCCCCGAGTGGGGCGCGCAGCAGCCGGTAGTGCACCTCGCGCGCGAGCATCGGCCCCAGCACGCGCGTGTCGACCGGGCACTCGGCCGCCGCCAGGTAGCGGTGCATCGCGTCGAGCAACGCCGGCTCGGCGTTCTCCACCGAGATGGCCCGCGCCTCTGCCACGGCGCAGTCGGCGTGGGAGATGTCGTCGTAGAGGCTGCGCAGCAGCGGCACATCGACCGAGAGCAGCGCCACCAGGTACGGGGCCCTCGTCACCCGGCCCAACACGGGCAAGTCATGGCTCACCAGCATGCACTCCCCGGCCGACAAGGCGTAGCGCTCGTCGCCGATGGTCACTTCTTTCTGCCCTTGGAGAATCAGGCACAGCACCGGCTCGTACATCGAGGCCTCGAACGAGGTCGGCCGCTGCCAACGCGCGACCGAAAGCCCGGGCATCAACTGCGCGCGCTGTACGTTTCCGGATGAAGCGCGAGGGAGCGCACGCGAAGCTGACCGGACGAGCTCTTCGAGCATCACCTCACGGTATCAGCCCGAGCCGCATTTCTCCCCGGGCAGAGAGAATCAGGCACGCCTTCGACATTTCCAGGCAAGCGCTTGAACCGGCAGCGGAGTACTCAGCTCCCACCATGACCACCACCGCCACCCGCACGCTGTCTTCGACCGTCGAGATTCCCCTGCTCGGCTTCGGCACGTACCTCATTCCCCAGGCCGAGGCGGCCGCCGCCGTGGGGGAAGCACTGAAGGCCGGCTACCGCCACATCGACACCGCCGAGTTCTACGCGAACGAAGACGGCGTCGGCGCCGGCCTGCGCGCCGCGAACCTCGAGCGCAAGAGCGTCTTCATCACCACCAAGCTCTGGCCGGGCAACGCCGCCTGGGGCCAGACTCCGAAGACCACCGAGACCACCCTCGCGGCGCTCGACCAGAGCCTCGCGAAGCTGAAGCTCGACTACGTCGACCTCTACCTGATTCACGCTCCGTTCGAGAAGGAACAGCGCCTCGCCCAGTGGCGCGGCCTGGTCGAGCTGAAGAAGCAGGGCAAGACGCGCTCCATCGGGGTGAGCAACTTCAACATCAACCACCTCGAGGAGCTGAAGGCCGCCGGCCTGCCCCAGCCCGAGGCGAACCAGATCGAGCTGCACCCGTGGTCGCAGAAGCCCGAGCTGGTCGGCTACCTCGAGAAGCACGGCATCGTGCCCATCGCCTACAGCAGCCTGGTGCCGCTCTCGACCTGGCGCACCGCTCCGGGCCACGCGAGCGGCAAGACCGCCCAGATGAAACAAGACAGCGAGGCCTCACCGTTCAAGGCGCTGGCGAAGAAGTACGGCAAGACCGAGTCGCAGATTCTCTTGCGCTGGGCGGTGCAGAAGAACTGGCCGGTGCTGCCCAAGAGCACCAGGCCCGAGCGCATCAGAGAGAACGCCGACCTCTTCTCGTTCTCCCTCGACGCCGGCGACATGGCCGCCATCGCCAAGATGGATCGCGGCGACGGCATCGCCTGGGGAAGCCAGGACCCCGTGAAGGCGAAGTGACTCGGCTTATCGCCGCTGGAAGCGCGGCTACGAGCGCCCGCGCTGCTGATGTGGGCGGCCCCCGCGACGGCTCGCACAGTGTCGGTCTCGGCCGCCGCCGACGGGGCACGCTCCGCCGCCCAAGAAATCCTCGCTCACGCGCTGCGCGGATATACTGACCGCCGGTGAGCGAGGCCCAGCGCCCGGGGGACGTCGACCCAGAAGTTCAACGCGACCTCGAGGTCGCGACCGAGCATGCGACCCACTTCAAGCGGGTGCTCGATGGCATGCGCATCTACCCCAAGGGCCACAAGACGCTGGCGGGGTACGAGGCCGGCCTCTTCGACCGGCTGACCACGGCGCTCGCGCTCGAGCACGACGAGCTCGCGCTCACCGTCACCCCGCTCGGCTTCTCGGTGCACGGCACCATCTTGAACAAGGCCGACCGGCTGGGCGACTCAATCACCCACCCGCTCTACCTCGACGGGGTGAAGCGCTTGAGCATCACCCGCGGCCTCACCGCCGCCGAGCTCACCCGCTTCATGCAGCTGTGGCGCGACACCCTCGACGAGCAGCTCGGCGACACCCACACCTTCTCGACCCGCGTCTGGGAAGAAGACTTCGACTCGTTCGAGATCGTCTCGCTCGACACCTTCGGCGACGGGGTGAAGGGGCCCGACGGGCGCACCGGCAAAGAACGGCTGCAGAGCGCCATCGACACCCTCGCCGGCAAGGCCGACGGGCTGGGCGGAGGCGGCGGCCCCGGCGGCCCCCAGAAGCTGCGCCGCCTGCCGCACGTCACCCAAGAAGACGCGCGCCAGCTGAAGGCCCGCGGCATACCCCAGCTCACCGAGCAGGACCTGCAGCGCATGGCCAGCGGAGAGCGGGTCAAGCCCCCCGGGCTCACCCCCGCCGAGCTCGCCGCGCTCTCCAAAGAGCTGCTCGGCCAGCACGACCGCGTGGTCGAGCGCGTCTTCGACGCCCTGTTCCTCATCTCCACCGGCTCGACCGCGGCCGAGCAGGAGTCTCTCGCCAACGCCCTCGCCATCGTGATGAACGCGATGGTGCGCGCCGGCCGCATCGATCACCTTCGCGACAACCTGATGCGCCAGGTGTCAGAGGCCCGCAAGGGCGACCCGCTCGCCGCCGACGCGCGGCTGCAGACCCTGGCGCGCTTGATGACCGCGCTGCGCCGCAGCGACGTGCTCGGCCCCCTGATCGCCGCGCTCGACGATGAAGCCCAGCGCGCCGCCGCGCTGACGGTGCTCAAGTTCCTGCCCGCGAAGTCCGAGCTCGCGCTGCTCGACTGGCTGTGGGCGCCCGAGCTGCCCGAGGCCCGCAAGGCCCTCGCCGACGTGCTCGCGACCATGAAGCCCGACCCCAACGAGCTCGCCGCCCGCGTCGGCTGGAGCGACGCCGAGCTGGCCATCGAGCTGATTCGCATCAGTCAGGCCCACGGCCCGGCGGGCTGGGTGGTGCGCAAGGCCGCGCTCGCGCACGCCATCGTCGCGGTGCAGGTCGCCGCGGTGAAGGGCATCGACAAGGCGACCATCGCGGCCCACCGCCTCGAGCTGGTGCCCCTGCTCAGCTCGCCGGTGAACGAGATTCGCGAGACCCTGTTCTCGACGCTGGTGGCCAGCGGCGACAAGGCCGTGGCGCCGGCGCTGTGCACCCTGCTGCGCCGCCAGAAGCTCGACGAGACCGAGCGGCGCCGGGTGGTCATCGCGCTGGGCACCCTGGGCGGCCCCGAGGCCTCGGCCACCCTGCGCCACGTCTTCGAGCACGACGCCAGCGTCGAGCTCAAGTGCACCGCCGCCGGCGCCCTGGCCAACATGGGTGACGAGAAGGCGCGCCCGCTGCTGAAGGCCGCCGCCGGCAAGCTGCTGTTCGGCGGCCCGTTGAAGAAGGCCGCCCAGGAAGCGCTGAAGCGCCTCGACGCGACCCAGAAAGCGACCCCGGCATGAGCGCCGTCGACTTCAGCCTCGGCGGCGAAGACGAAGGAGACGCCGCGCAGCGGTTCGCGCGCACCCTGCTCGCCCGCACCGCCATCGCCATCAAGCTGTCGACCATGCACGCGCTCGACAACGCCGCGCTCAACGGGCCCCTGGCCGGCTGGGTCGAGACCACCCACCAGGGGGTCGACGAGTCGGGCACGCTGGTGATGCAGGTGGTGGGCGACAACTTCTTCCTCAACGGAGAGGTCATCAAGCTCGACTTCTCGAGCTACGAGGCCGGCCAGACCATGCGCCAGCTGCTCGCGCGGGTCGGCGCCCACGAGATCGCCTTTCTCGAGCCGCCCAGCCCGGTCGCGCTGCGCGAGTTTCTCGCCGCGTACCAGAAGCACGCCCGCAGCACTTCGCCGCAGGCGATGCTGAACGAGAAGTTCGACGTCATTCGGGTGCGGGCCATCTCGCGCGCCGAGCAAGACGCGCTCGCCCCGACCCTCGACGGCAAGACCACCCTGCTGCGCGGGTACGCGCACCTCGCGATCGTCATCGAGGCCCAGCTGGCCCTGATGAAACAGGGCAAGCACCCGCGCATGGCCAAGCTGCGCCGCGCCATTCACGGGCTCGCCGACGCCGCAGAGGGACAGCAGTCGCTGCTGGTCGCGCTCACCCGCTTCGACGCCTTCGCCGGCGCGGTGCACTTTCACCTCACCGCCACCACCGCGCTCACCCTGCTCTTGGCGCAGAAGCTGGGGCTCAGCCGCACCGCGCTCTCAGAGGCGTGCCTCGCCGCCGCGCTGCACGACTTCGCGCTCGACGAGGTGCCGCCGCCCAGAGACGAGAAAGACACCCGCGAAGAGCTCGAGGCGCTCAAGCGCGTGCCGCTGCGCACCCTGCTGCGCCTCACCGAGGCCTCGCTGGGCAGCGACGCGCTCGAGCGGCTCGCCGCCACCTTCGAGGTCACCTCGCGGCCTACCGCCGGCGCCACCACCTTCGGGCACCTCATCGCGGTGCCGTGCGTGTTCGACCGGCTCACCCGCCCCCGCCCGCCGCGCAAGGCGCTGCTGCCCGACCACGCGCTGCGCCTGCTCTACAACCAGGTGAACACCCGCTTCGACGAGCGCATCGTGCGGCTGTTCGCCGGCACCCTGGGGCTCTACCCGGTGGGCACCACGGTGAAGCTCAACTCGGGCGAGCTGGCGCTGGTGATTCAGGTCTCGGGCGAGCCGAACGCGTTCGCGCGCCCGCGGGTGAAGGTCTTTCGCACCGCGCAGGGCCAGAGCGCCGACTACCTGGTCGACCTGATGGCGCCGAACGAGAAGCGGGGCATCGTCTCGTCGATCGACGCCAGCGAGCTACAGCTCAACGTGCCCCAGTTCCTGCTCGCCTGAAGCGGCGGGGCTACTTTCTCATCACCACCGTGCCGGTCGAGGGCTGAGCGCCGCGGGCGCCGAGCGCCTCGAGCGCCTGGGTGGCCGAGGCGATGCCCTCTCGCCAGCCGACCTCGTTGGCCACCTTCACCGTCTCTTCGAGCCGCTGCCGCGCCTCATCGGTGCGCCCGGCGGCCGCGGCCAGCCGGCCGAGGTTGAAGTTGATGCGGGCGATGTCGATGGCGTCGCACTCTTTGCGGGCGAGCTCGAGCGCCTCGCCGAACAGCCGCTGGGCGTCGTCGGTCTGCCCCTTCGCGCCCATCGCCGCGGCGAGGTTGGTGAGCGACCTCACCTCGCCGACCACCGCCAGCGCGCGCTGGGCCTGGGCCCGCGCGGTCGTGAAGAACTCGATCGCCTTCTGCACCTCGCCCACCCGCAGGTGAATGCGCCCCAGCTGGTTGAGCGACTTCCACATCAGGTCTTTGTCGACCAGCTTCTTGCCGGCGATGAGCTTGAGCGCGTCGAGCAGCAGGCTGGTGGCGCCGGCGTGCTCTCCCATCGCCTCTTTCGCCGAGGCCACGTCGATCTGAATCGCGGCGGCAATCTCGGGTGAGACGTCGGGGCCGAACAGCCGCTGCGCCTCGGCCATCGACTGCGCCGCGTCGGGAGCCCGCCCCAGTCGCAGCTCGAGCAGCCCGCGCTGGTGCAGCGCCACCGCCCGGCTCTTGGTGTCGATGCCGGCGGGCGCCTTCTTGAGCACGTCGTCGAGCAGCGACCAGGCGTCGCTGGTGGCGATGATGCCCTGCAGCGGCGCCGCCTTGCTGGCCAGCTGCAGCACCTGCTTCCACGCGTCGGCGGGCGAGCCCGAGAGCTTCTGTGCCTCTTGCTGGGTGAGCGTGATGGCCTTCTGGTAGGCCTCGATCGCCGCGGGCAGCGCGCTGCGCGAGGCCAGCCGCTCGGCCGAGAGCGAGAAGTAGGTCGCCGCCTTGCGGGTACGGCCGGCGGCGAGGCTGTGCCGCGCCATCGCTTCGGCCGGGTGGCTGTCGCCCGACGGCAGGCCGAGCTCGAGCGCGTCGGCGAGGCGGCCGTGCAGGTGCTTCTTGTCGACGTCCGACACGCTCTTGGCGACCAGCTGGTGCACGAACTCTTGCCGGAACTGCAGGCAGCCCGGCGGCTGCACGACGTCGACCACCAGGCCGCGGTGCCGGGCCTCGGCGACCGCGGCGGCCACGTCGACCTGGGCGTCTTCGACCGCCTGGGCGACCAGGTCGACCGGGAAGATGCGCCCGTGCAGCGCGGCGCAGCGCAAGAACGCGCGGGTGTTGGGCCCCAGCGCGTCGAAGCGGGCCGACACCAGCTGCGCGAGGCTCTCGGGCAGCTGAAACCCGTCGCGGGTCTCGCTGAGGCCCCAGGTGCCGCCGCGCAGCTGCAGGGCGCCGTTGTCCATCAAGGTGCGCAAGAGCTCGGTGGCGATGAACGGGTTGCCCTCGGCGCGCTCTTCGATGATGCGGGCGAGGCCCTCGGGCGCGTCGGCGCCGCCCAGCTGCTGCTTCACCATCTGCATCAGGTCAGACAGCGGCATCGCGCTCAGCTCGACCCGCGGCACCCGCTTGAGCACCCGGTCGGCGTGACCGCCGCGCCCGGTGGCGATGAGGCCGAACGGCGTGCCCTGCGCGAGGCGGATGATCTCGTCGAAGTAGGCGAGCGACGAGCTGTCGGCGAGGTGCACGTCGTCGAGCAGCACGCACAGGCCGTGCTTGCCCTTCGCCACCCCGAGCAGCGCGTTGGTGGCGGCGCTGAGCGCGAGGCGGCGGGTCTCTTCGCGGTCGTACCCGCGCGGGCTGGGGTTCGAGCCGAACACGTGCTTGAGCCGCGCGATGTCTTGCGGGTTGACGCCCAGGGCGGCCAGCTCGTCGAGCAGCGCGTCGGCCTCGTGGTCGTCGTTGGGCTGCCGGCCGCACACCGCGAACAGCGTGTCGCGCACCAGCTCGAGCTCGCCGGGGGCGATCATCTTGCGGGCCCGCGCCACCGCGGTGCGCACGCCCGAGGCCGAGCACAGCCGCGCCGCCTCGTCGAGCAGCTGGGTCTTGCCCATGCCCAGGTCGCCCAGGAAGATCATGCCGCCTGGCTTGCCCGCCTTGAGCTGCTTGAGCAGCTGCTCGACGCGCCCCAGCTCGGTGCGCCGGCCGACGAGCTGCTCACCTTCTTTGCGCTGGCTCTCCCACGGGCCCTCGACCTCGAAGATGGCGATGGGCTCGGCTTTGCCCTTCACCGTGATCGGCGGCAGGGTGCGGTAGCGAATCGCGCGATCAGTGAGCCGCTTGACCGTCGCGCTCACCAGAATCTTGCCCGGTGACGCGGCCGCCTCGAGGCGCTGGGCGAGGTTCACCGTGTCGCCCATCACCGTGTAGTCCATACGGCGCTGGCCGCCGACGCCGCCCGCCACCACCGCGCCGGCGTTGATGCCGATGCGCATCTTCAGCGGCGCGGCGAGGGTCTTGTTCACCTCGGTGAGGTAGGCCTGCATGTCGAGCGCGCAGCGCACCGCACGCTCGGGGTCGTCTTCGTGCGCGTTGGGCGCCCCGAACACCACCATGATGGCGTCGCCGATGAACTTGTCGACGCTGCCGTCGTAGCGCGCCACCGCCTCGACCATGCCGTCGAAGCAGCGGTTGACGATCTCGCGCACCTTCTCGGGAGACTGCCGCTCGCTCATCGCGGTGAAGCCGCTGATGTCTCCGAAGATGACCGTCGCCTGCCGGCGCTCGGCGCCGAGCGACTGGCCGAGCTGCGCCGCGTGGGTGGCGAGCGCGCCGGGCAGCACCTGGCGCAGCGCGTGCTCGCCCGAGTCGGCGCCGCTCAGCGCGCCGCCGCACTGCCCGCAGAACTTCTGGGTCGGGGGGTTCTGCGCCTGACAGCTCGGGCAGGTGAAGAGCTGCTGCGCGGGCAGCTTGCCGGTGGTGACGCGCGTCGAGGGGCGCAGCTGCTCGATGCGGCGCTTGAACTCGAGGGCGCTCTCGATGCGCTGGTCGCGCTCGCGGGCCAGCGCGGCCAGCACCAGCTCGTCGACCTCTTTGGGCAGCGGCAGCTTCGCCACCGATGACGGCGCCGGTGGCTCGTTCAAGAGGTGCGCGCGAATGAGGTCGGTGAGCGTGTCGCCGTGAAACGGCTTCTTGCCGGTGAGCAGCTCGAAGAAGATGACGCCCGCGGCGTAGACGTCGCAGCGCGGGTCGAGCAGCTCGCCAGAGATCTGCTCGGGCGCCATGTACCCGGGCGTGCCGCACACCAGGCCGGTGCCGGTGAGGTTCTGGCCCGACCCGCTGGCCTGCTCGGACACCAGCTTGGCGATGCCGAAGTCGACCACCTTGGCGAGCTCGCTGCCGTCGCGCAGCTGGGCGATCAGCACGTTCTCGGGCTTCAGGTCGCGGTGCACGATGCCGGCGTGGTGGGCCTCTTGCAGCGCCGAGAGAATCTGCGACATCAGGTGTGAGGCCCGCTCGAGGTCGACCGGTGCGAACGCGTCGAGAAAGCCGCGCAGGCTGCCGCCCTCGATCAGCTCCATCACCAGGTAGAGGTGCGAGCCCGAGCGGCCGAAGTCGATCACCTGCGCGATGTTGGGGTGCTTGAGGCCGCTGACCGCGCGGGCCTCGCGCTCGAAGCGGGCGGTGGCGTTGGCGTCGCCGAGCAGCTCGGGCTTGAGCGTCTTGATGCAGACGGTGCGGCCCAGGTTGGTCTGCTCGCCGAGGTAGACCTGCCCCATCGCCCCGGCGGCCAACGGCTTGAGCACCCGGTAGGCCCCCAGCGTCTGGTTGATGAGGGGGTCGCTCGAGACCTCGGGCGCGGGCGCTCCGCAGTGGGCGCAGAACTTGCCACCTGACAAGAGTGGCTTGCCACACTTCGTACAGGTCATGCGCCTGCCGATGCTAGCGCAAGTCGCGCGAAAGCCCTGGTGTTCAGCCGAAGCGTCGCCGGCTCGGGGCCTTGAGCCGGGTGACGCCCCCGCCTCGGCTGTGCTCTACGCGGTGACGATGCGACGCTCTTTCACGCTGCCGCTGGTGGCCGCCGCCCTGGCGACCGTGGGCTGTGTGCACCTCGGCGCGACGCCCGAGTGCAGCGCCCACGGAGGCGACCGCTGGGTCGAGGTGAAGTCGGCCCACTTCGTGGTGCACAGCAACCTCGAGCCCGCGGTCGCCGTCGAAGGCGCAGAGCAGCTCGAGCTCACCCTCGCCGCGCTGCACCGCGCGATGCGCGTCTCGGTGCCGCCGCCGGGCGCTCCCATCGAGGCGGTGCTGCTGCGCACCACCGAGCAGCTCCAGGCCGCCATCGAGACGCGTCACGTGGTCGGGCAGATGCGCACCGACTGGCGCGGCCCCCTGGTGCTCATCGGCGGTGAAGCGCGCCTCACTGAAGATGCTCCGATACTGCACACGCTCAAGCACGAGCTGGTGCACTACGTCGCCGCGCACCACCTCGGGCCGCAGCCGAAGTGGGTCGCCGAGGGGCTCGCGCGCTACTTCGAGACCCTGACCCTCGACCCGGGCAAGCGGCTGGTGCGCTCGGGGCAGCTGCATGACGACGCGCAAGACCTGGTGCGCTCGGGCAACCTGACCCCGCTCGACACGCTGTGGCGGTGGCGCTCGCAGCTGCCGCCCGAGGCCGAGACCGCGGGCTACGCGAGCAGCTGGGCGTGGGTTCACTTCCTGTTCAACCGGCACCGCGAGCGGCTGGGCGCGTTCTTGAAGGGGCTGCAGCGCCGCGAAGCGCCCCGCGCCGCCTTCGACGCGGCGTTCGCGGGCGTCGACCTGACCGAGCTGGCCGACGAGGCGCAGCACTACGTCGACGTGGGCTCGTACCGGGTCACCACGGTGATGCTCGGCGAGGCCGACACCGCGACGACGGTCGGGCCCTATGCCGACTCGGCGGTGCACGCCACCCTCGCCCGGCTCGCGCCGAAGGGGTCGCCGCACCGGGCCCACGAGCTCGAGGTAGCGCTGCAGCTGAACGCAAGAGAGCGCGACGCGGTGCGAGAGCGGGTGCACGCCGAACGCGACTCGAGCAAGAAGCTCGAGCTCGCGCGGACCCTGGCGACGGGCCCCGAGGCGACCGCGCTCGACTACCGCCTGCTCGCCGACGCGCTGGGGCGCTCGGCGGCGGCACGGGCCGAGCGCACGCGCGCGCTCGAGCAGGCGCTGCAGCTCTCGCCCGACGATGCCGATGCGCTGCGCGCGCTGGCTCACACCGTGCTCTCCCAGCGCGAGACGGCGCGCGCCGTCGAGCTCGCTGAGCGCGCGGTCAAGCTCGCTCCCTACGAGCCGAGCGGCTACGTGGTGCTCAGCGATGGGCTGCGCGCGGAGGGTCGCTGCCCCGAAGCGCGGGCCGCGCTCGAGCGTGCGGCCGAGCTGATGGTGCACGCCCCGCCGGCGAAGGCACGGTGGCTGTCGCGGCACGCCGGGAAGCTCGAAGCGGCGTGCCGAGGCGAAGCAGCGCCACCGGCGAGCACCCTGCCCGACGACGACGGGTGAGCGGCTGGCAGCCCGCTCGCCCACCTCACGGCTTGCAGCTGAACAGGGTCAGCTCGGCGGTGCCGGCCGCGCCCACCGCCTTCGAGCCCGGGGCGCCCACCAGCAGCTCGGCCCTGCCGTCGCCGTCGAGGTCGCCCAGCCCGAGCACGGTCGCGCCGAACCGGTCGCTGACGTCGGTCGGCGCGCTCGAGCCGAGCTCGACCAGCACCGCCGCGGTCGCGCCCGAGAACACCCTCACCCGCCCGGCGCGCGGCGCCTCGAAGAACGAGCCCACGCTGCCCGGCTCGGCGACCACGAAGTCGGGCTTGCCGTCGCCGTCGAGGTCTCCCGCCGACGCCAGCACGGTGCCGAACCGGTCGCCCGCCTTCGCGCCGTCGACCTGGCGCAGCGGCGCCCCGCTCTTGCCCGAGAGCACCGTCACCGCGCCGGTGTCGGCGCCCACCCCGTTCACCGCGTGGTTGGGCGCGCCCACCGCCAGCTCGGGCACGCCGTCGCCGTCGAGGTCGCCCAGCACCTCCAGCGGCTCACCGAACAGGTCGGGGTTCTCGCCGCCCTCTCCGTCGTGACGCCACAGCACCTCGCCGGTCTTGCCCGAGAGCGCGAACACCGCGCCCGCCCCGTAGTGCTCGGCCGGGCCGCGCACGTCGCTCACCCAGAGGTCGGCCGTGCCGTCGCCGTCGAGGTCGGGCGCTCGAGCGAGCCGCGCGCCGAAAGAGTCGGCGCCCTGCGCGGTCTCGAGCGTACGCAGCCGCTCACCGGTCTTGCCCGAGAGCACCTGCACCACGCCCGCCGCGCCCGCCTTCGGAAACGGAGCGCCCGCCAGCACGTCGGGCACCCCGTCGCCGTTCTCGTCGACCCAGCCTGCGAGCTCGACCCCGAGCTGCTCTGCGCCCGGGGTCGGCCCGCGCGACCAGGTCGCCTCGAAGCTCGACGCCTTCAGCGCGTAGAGGTGGGTGCGCGGGTCGTTGCAGCCGCTGCTCGGCGCCGAGCCACCGCCACACAGGTCGGGCGACTCGAGCGTGGCCACCACCAGGTCGCGGGCCCCGTCGCCGTCGATGTCGGCCGAGAGCGCCGTGCCCATCAGCGCGCCGCGCAGCTCTCGCAGCGGCCCGGCGAGGCGGCCGGTCACGCCCGACAGCACCGACACCCGGCTCACGCCCAGCCCGCCTTCGGCCGACGCCTTGACGCCCGAGACCAGCAGGTCGGCCACGCCGTCGCCGGTCACGTCGTCGAGCTTCATCACCCGCCCGGGCTCGCCCAGCGCGCCCGAGAGGTCGCTCTGCCAGCGCGCCTCGCAGTGGCCCTGCGCCACGGTGTAGCCGTGGGAGACGGTCTTCCACGTCACGGGGGGTAGACCTGCGTCGGGGCGCTTCGTGCCACCGTCGGGCTCGGGCTGCGGCCCGTTCTGGCAGGCCGCAGCGAACAGCAACATCATGCAGGTGGCTCTCATGTCGTTCCTCATTGGGTGATGAAAGAGAAGTCGGCGCTCGCGCGATTGCCCTGCTCGTCGAGGGCGATGATCGACCAGTTGACCTCTCCGACCCCCAGCTCGGGCACGCTGGCGGTGTGGTCAGAGTTCCAGGTGAGCGAGGTGACGCCGCGGTCGAGGTCGCGCACCGCCCACACCTCACCGGTTCCGTTCTGGCCCACCACCAAGGTCTGGCGAGTGCCGGCGGGGAGCGGCGTCGGCCACCGCCAGCTGAAGGTCGGCTGGCGCGAGCCGGTTCCGACCGGGCTGATCGCTTCGGGCAGCGGGAGCGGCGTGGGGCCGGGCCGGCTGAAGCTCGCCGTGCCGCCGTCGGGCCAGGTGACGTCGAAGGTGTACGTCGCGCCCGCGGCCGGAGCCTCACCGAGCGACAGCTGCACCAGATGCGCGTCGCCGTGCAGGCCGGTGAGCGGCAGGTCGAGTGCGCTGCCCAGAGGCGGCCCCGTGCGCAGCGAGGCGCGCACCGGCGTCTGCTCGGCCGACAGCACGCCGAGCAGCATCGCGAGGTGCTCACCGGTCTGGGGGCGGGAGTGGTCGAGCTGCGCCGCGGTGAGCACCGGCCCGGCGAACAGGGCGAGCGGCTCGGCGTGGCGATCGCCCGCCGAGGGGGCCACCTGCGGTCGGTGGTACGCCTCGGTGCTGGGGTCGCCCGGGCCGAGCTGGCCGTCGCCGTCGGCGTCGATGAACGCCACCACCTCGAGCGGAACCGGCGGCAGCCCCTCGATGCGGTAGGTGGTGGGCGACGGGGCCGCCGCCAGCCGCGCGAAGCCGGCCGGCACCGGCACTCCGGCGAAGCGCGCCAGCACGTAGACCGGGCCGCTGGCGTGCAGGCCTGCGGCCGACACGGTGCCCTCGAGGCCGGGGCCGCCCTGGGCGCCCAGGGTCACCGGCATCGACGCCGGCGAGACCGGCCCGTCGACGCCCCGGGCGATGGGGGTGACGGTGAACGTCAACGCCTGCCCGGCCGCCAGAGCGTCGATGATGGCGAAGCCGGTGGGCGACGCCACGAAGGTGCGCTGCCCCAGCACCGCCGCCGCGCTGCTCCAGGCCACCTTCACGTGGTCGGCGTCGCCGAGCGGGGGCAGCATCACCAGGGCGGCGCTCTGGCTCGCCAACACCATCGGCGCCGGCGGCTCGGTCAGCGGGGCGAGCGTCGGCTCTTCGAGCGCGAGGGTGACGCCCGAGATCGCCTTGCCGTCGAAGCGCACGTCGGTCTGGGCGAAGGGCGACACCGGGCCGGCGGCCATGGTGCCGAGCACGTCGCGGAACGCCGCGAGGTGGTAGGTGCCGGGCCGCTCGATGCCGCGCAGCGTGAACGGGCCGGGCGCTTCGAGGCTGGTGCCGAGCTGCGCCTGGTTCGAGCTGCTCAGCACCAGGTAGATGCGGCCCTGGCTGGGGCCGCTCGCCGTCACCGTGCCGCTCACCGTGGTGGGCGCGGCGAGCACCGCCACGCTCGACTCCACCACGTCGAGGGGGTTCTGCCCGAGCGTGGCGACCACGGTGGCGCGGGCCGGCCCGGCGGTCGGCGCGGTGTAGACCCCCGCCGCGGTGATGGTGCCGCCGGCGCTGCCCTCGCGCACCGACCAGCTCACGTCGGCGGCGCCTCCCCCGCGCGCGGTGGCGGTGAAGCGCTGCGCGGCACCCGGCCGCAGCTCGGTGAACCGGGGGCTGACCTGAAACTGCGAGGCGACCTCGACCGACGCGGCGGCGACCTCGTCGGGCTGCGCCACGCTGCGCGCCACCACCTGGTAGCGGCCGGGCCGCGCCGGCGCCTGGTACTCGCCCTCGGCGGTCACCGTGCCGGCGGGAGCGGGGCCCTCGACGCTCCAGGTGACGCGCGGGTCGGTCGAACCCGAGACGGTGGCCGAGAAGCGCGCCACTTCACCCTGCAGCAGCTCGACGTGCGACGGCGAGACGCTCACCACCACCGGTGCCGGCAGCACCGTGAGGGTCGCCTCGGCCCGGGCCGCCGAGAACTTCTGGCTCTGCGCCCGCACCCGAAAGGTGCCTGGGGTCGCGGGGGCGGTGTACGCGCCGCTCGAGGTGACTGCGCCGCCGTCGGGCTCCACCACGCTCCACTGCACCGCGCCGTCGTCGTCGCCGCGCACGGTCGACGAAAACTGCACCTGCGCACCTGCGTAGACCCAGGCCCGTGACGGGGTCAGCGCCACGCGGGTGCTGGCCACCACCGCGACCTCGGCGCGCGCGCTCGCGCCTGAGGCGCGGGCGACCACATGAAACGTGCCGGACGAGGCCGGAGCGGTGTAGCGGCCCTCGGCGGTGATGGTGCCGCCGGCCGCCTCTTCGACGCTCCAGCTCACCGCGGCCGCGGCGCCTGAGGCGCGGGCGGTGAAGGTGACGGTCTCTGACGCTTCCACCGTTGACGCGCTCGGGTCGATGGTCAGCGCGCCGCCGCGCCCGCAGCCTGCAGCCCACAGCAGCGCGATGAGCCACGCCGCGCGGTGCAGGGGTGAGGTCGAGGGGCTCATCGCGCACCCTCCACGGCGCGGGAGCAGGCGGCCGCATCATCGCCCGCCCCAGCCGCGCGCCCTGCGCGGGCCTCGGCACCTTCAGCCGGTGCTCGGTTTCTACGCAAACGCTTCCGCGCGTGGCTCCGACTGCCTGGCCACCCCGCCTCAGGGTGGTGACGACGATGACGATGTCCATGCCTCAAGGTCCTTTCGACCTGAGGAACGACTCACGAGCTCGGTTTGGACACTCGAAATTCTGAGGGGCGCGTCGGCGGCGTCTTCAGCGAGCGTTCAGCGCGACATGCCCAGCTCCGAGGCCTTGAGCTCGGGGCGCTTGGAGTCGGGCCAGTCGACGTGGAAGAACTCGCCGCGGGGGCGGTCGACGCGCTCGTAGGTGTGGGCGCCGAAGTAGTCGCGCTGGGCCTGGAGCAGGTTCGCGGGCAGCGTCTTGCGCCGGTAGCTGTCGAAGTACGAGAGCGCCGACGAGAAGGCCGGTGCAGGGACGCCGTCGAGCGCGGCCTTGGCCACCACGCTGCGCCAGTTGGCCTGCGCCTTCTCGACCTGGGCGGCGAAGTAGGGGTCGAGCAGCAGGTTCTCGAGCGCGGGCTGGCGCTGGTAGGCCTCGGTGATCTTCTGCAGAAACCGCGCGCGAATGATGCAGCCGCCGCGGAAAATCTGCGCGATGGCGCCGAGGTCGAGGTTCCACCCGTACTCTTTCGAGGCGGCGGTGTAGAGCGCGAAGCCCTGCGCGTAGGCGCACAGCTTGCTGCAGTAGAGCGCGTCGCGCACCGCGTCGACCGAGATCTCGAGCGGGCTGGGCGCCGTGGGCCCCTTGAGCACCGCGCTCGCGCGCACGCGCTCGTCTTTCAGCGCCGAGATGCAGCGCGCGAACACCGCCTCGGCAATCGACCCGGTCGGCACGCCGAGGTCGAGCGCGTTGACGCTGGTCCACTTGCCGGTGCCCTTCTGACCCGCGGCGTCGAGCACCACGTCGACGAAGGGGGCGCCGGTGACCGGGTCTCTCTGCTGCAGCACGTCGGCGGAGATCTCGATCAAGAACGAGTCGAGATCGCCCTGGTTCCACTCGCGCATCACCTTGGAGATGGCCTCGGGGCTCAGGCCCTTGGCGTGCCGCAAGATGTCGTACGACTCGCAGATCAGCTGCATGTCGGCGTACTCGATGCCGTTGTGCACCATCTTCACGTAGTGGCCGGCGCCGCCCGGGCCGATGTACGTGGTGCAGGGCACGCCGCCCTGCACCGGCTTGCCCGGCCGCGCACCTTCGATCGGCTTGCCGGTCTTCGCGTCGACCTTGGCCGCGCACGCGACCCAGATCGGCTCGAGCAGCGCCCAGGCCTCACGGCGGCCGCCCGGCATCAGCGACGGCCCGAAGCGCGCGCCCTCTTCGCCGCCCGAAACCCCGCTGCCGACGAACAGCAGCCCCTTCTCACCGAGCGCCTTCTCGCGGCGCATGGTGTCGGTGAACAGCGCGTTGCCGCCGTCGACCACCACGTCGCCCTTGTCGAGCAGGGGCACGAGCGAGTCGATCACCGCGTCGGTGGGGCCCCCCGCCTTCACCAGAATGACGATGCGCCGCGGCCGCTTGAGGCTCGCGACGAAGTCTCTGAGGTCGGCCGCAGGAACGAGGCCGCCCCCCGTGTCGCCGAAGACCGCCGGCGGGTTGTCGGCCACGAACCGCTCGGTGGTCGCGGTGGTGCGGTTGTAGACCGCCACCTTGAAGCCGTGGTCGGCCATGTTGAGAACCAGGTTCTGACCCATCACCGCGAGGCCCACCAGGCCCACGTCGGCAGAGGTCGCTGCAGGCTTGCTCAGCGCCATGATGCTCCTCAAGCGTGAATCGAGAGGCCGGCGAACTTGCCACCTTCGCTCGCGCGGCGCCCAGAATTAAGCTGCCCGGTTGCTGAGCGGGCATTGGCCCGCGGCGCTTCACAACCGCCCCGCGGCGTTCAAAGCTCGCGATCTCGATGCGAGCCCTCATCGGAGCCTTCGGCACGCGAGGCGACGTTCAGCCGATGGTCGCGCTGGGTAAAGGCCTGGTGGCCCGCGGGCACCAGGTGACGCTGGTGGTGCCTCCCGAGAGCGTGCCGCTGGTGAAGGCGCACGGCCTCGAGGCCCACCCCGCCGGCCTCGACTACGAAGCCATCTCGAAGCGCGTGGCCTCGGGGCGCCTGCGCGACGTGTTCTCGGTGCTGCCCCTGTTGCGCGGGCAACCCCGGGCGCACCTCGACGCGATGGAGCCGCTCGCCCAAAAGGCCGACCTGCTGATCGGCTCGTCGGTGTTCTTGATGGGGCCGACGCTCGCCGAGCGCTTCGACATACCCTACGCGTACTTCGCGCTGGTGCCGCTGATGCTCGACAGCGACGAGAACCCCGGGCCGATCGTGCCGCTCTACGGTCTGCCCCGCTGGGCCAACCGGCTGCTCTGGGGCGTCACCCGCACCGTGTGGAACGTCGCCATTCGCCGGGTGATGAACGGCGTGCGCCGGTCGCTGGGCCTCGGCCCGCGGCCTGACGTCTGGAGCGAGGTGCTCGGGAGTCGCCCCCACCTCGCGGTCGACGCGGCGCTCGCGAAGGGCCCCTCGCGCCACCGCAACCCGGTGGTGCAGACGGGGTCGCTGGTGCTCGACGACGGCGCCTCGCTGTCTGCCGACACCGAGGCGTTCTTGAGCGCGGGTGAGCCCCCCGTCTACCTCGGCTTCGGGAGCATGTCCGACCCCGACCCCCGCGGGACCACGGCACGGCTGGTCGAGGCCGCGCGGCTCGCGGGCGCGCGGGCCATCATCTCGCGCGGCTGGGCGGGCCTGGGCCTCGACCCGGCACCGCCCCACGTGCACTTCGCCGGCGCAGAGCCGCACGGCGCGCTGTTCCCCCGCTGCGCCGGCGTCGTGCACCACGGTGGCGCCGGCACCACGCACGCCGCGGCGCGCGCTGCCGTGCCGCAGCTGGTGCTGCCACAGATTCTCGACCAGTTCTTCTGGAGGCGCTGCACGGCGGCGGCGGGCGTCAGCCCACCGAGCGTCGACCGCTACGGCAAAGACCCACGGCCGCTCGCGAGCGCGTTGCGCGCCATGCGCGACGACGCCGCGCTCAGAGAGCGGGCGAAGGCGCTCGCCGCCCGAATGTCGACCGACGGCGTCACGCGCGCGGTCGACTCGCTGCTATCGCGACGGTGAGGCTCAGGGCGGCGGCAGCGAGCGCAGCGCCTGATCGACCGAATGAAACCCGGGCTCCTGGCGGCGGTCAGGCAGCCAGCGCACCTCGGCGAACACGTGGGCGGGGCTCACCACCTCGGCGCGCAAGCGCACGTCGCGGCCGCCGGCGATGGAGACCAGAAAGGCGCAGGCGCCGCCGTAGAGGGTCGCGTAGCCCGGCGTGGCGAACAGCGGGTGGTCGTAGACCGCGACCACGGCCGAGCCCTCTTGGTAGCGCTCGACGGCGGTGCGCCCTCCATCGCGCCAGTAGTGCCACAGCCCGGTGGCGCGCTGCAGCAGGCGCCGCGGGCCCGCGATGCGCGCGAGAAAGCGCTGCACGCGGGTCGCATGGTGGTGCCCGATGGCGACGCCGACGCGAAAGACCCCGAAGTCGTCGAGCTCGTCGCGCAGGCACAGGCACAGGCGCGCCTGAATGTCTTCGTCGTACCAGCGCCCGGGCAGAAACCCCTCGTCGAAGTCCCTGCGCTGCGCCGGGGTCAGCCGCTCGGCGAAGCGCCGCACCAGCCCGTCACCGTACAGTTGCCGGAGCACCACCAGGTCGTTCACCAGCGCCAGGCCACGCAGCAACGGCATTCACCCACCCCCCTGATGGCGGGCGCGGAAGGCGGCGGGCGACAGACCGAAGCGGTGTTTGAACACGGTGAGGAAGTGCGCCAGCGACGCGTAGCCCGACTCCCGGGCGATTGCGCTCACCTTCTGCGAGGTGCGCATCAGCCGGCTCGCCGCCAGCTCGAGGCGCACGTCGAGGCGCTCGTAGGCATAGCTGGTGCCGGCCGCCGCCAGCGCCCGCTGCAGGCTGCGCGGCGCGACCGAGAGCCTCATCGCCACGTCACGCAGCCCGAGGTCGACGTCTTCGCCGATGAGCGCACGCACGCGCGAGACCAGCCCCAGCGGGGCCAGCTCGCTGGCGATGGCGCCCAGCAGCTCGCTGACCGGCACGTCGAGCTGCTCGAGCGCCGCCTCGATGCGCTCGTGTGCGTGCACCGCGAACGGCAGGCGGGCGAGCGTGACGCAGCCCACCAGGGCGCTCGACGACAGGCTGGGGCGGCCGACCACCACCGCGCGCGCGATGCGGGCGGGGTGCTGCGCGAGCGGCTCGACGACGAAGCGGCGAAACGAGGCCAGCGCCGCGTCGTCGCACCCTTGCGGCAGCACCCGCGAGACGTCGAGCACCAGCGTCTTGGGCGTGCGCCGCTCGCGCAGCAGCCGTTCGAGGGTCGAGGCCACCGGGAGCAACGTGTCGGTGGTGATGAGCCTCGGCAGCGTGGCGCCCAGCACCCCTCGCGTCGGGTGCCACAGCATCAGGTCGGCCCCCGACCACATGCGGCCGGCACGCGGGTCGAGCAGCCGATCGAGGCCGACGCGGAGCATGGCTAACGGCGTACTTCGAAATGGCGCCACCGAGAACTGGTTTTGCGCCAGCGCTCTATAGGGAGCGCTGGCGCGCGACAGCAGTCAATTGGCGCAGAATCGAGAGGCGGGCTCTCTAGGCTGCGCGGGCGATGCAGACGGGGGAGAACGTGGAGTGGGAAAACGGGCGTTCGCCGCTGGAGCACCTGTTTCGCCAACACGCCGACGCCGCGTGGCGGGTGTTGAGACGGTGCGGGCTCGACGCGGCGACCGCCGACGACGGGCTGCAGCAGGTGTTCATGGTGGCCGGCGAGCGCCTGGGCGACATCTCGCCGGGCAGCGAGCGGGCGTTCTTGTTCGGCGTGGCGGTGCGCGTGGCGAGCCGGCTCAGGCACAAGCAGCGGCGCGACGCGCTGTCGCCGGCGCTGCCCGAGCCCGACGCGCGCGCCCCCGGAGCCGACGAGGCCTACGAAGCCCTGGCGCGTCGGGCCCTGCTCGATCGGCTGCTCGGCGAGCTCGCCGAGCCGCTGCGGGTGGTGCTGGTGCTCGCCGAGGTCGAGGGCCTCTCCAAGCGGGAGATCGCCCTGGCGCTCTCGATTCCCGAAGGCACGGCGGCCTCTCGACTGCGGCGCGCCAAGGTCGCCCTGCGCGCCCGGCTGACCTCGGGCCGGCGGCCCGGGGCACCTGCGCTCGAGCGCGTGGCGGCCGCGCCGCACCCGACGACGCCGGCACACCTGCTCGCCGCCCGGTGAAGAACCCCGCGGGGCTGGAGAAGCGGCGTTCGAACCTGCCGTGCCACGACGTTGCAAGAACGCGCCAGAACGGTCGAACGCCCGCCGGCCCGACTACATTCGCCGGCCGCCCATGCGCGCTCTCATTCTGACCCTCTGCCTGAATCTCGTGGTGCTCGTCGGCTGCTCCGGGGGAGGAGGCGGAGGCACCGCGGGAGGCAGCGGCACCGCGGGAGGCAGCGGCACCGCGGGAGGCAGCGGCACCGCGGGAGGCAGCGGCACCGCGGGAGGCACCGGCACCGCGGGAGGCGCCGGCACCGCGGGAGGCACCGGCACCGCGGGAGGCGCCGGCACCGCGGGAGGCACCGGCACCGCGGGAGGCAGCGGCACCGCGGGTGGCACCGCGGCAGGCGGAGTCGGCACCTGGCTGCGCGTGGGCATGTACGACCAGTTCTACGCGGCGAGCGCGGACGGCACGATGCACCTGTTGTTCAACGAGGGCGCCGCCGAGCGCGTCTTCTATGGGAGCTGTGCGGCGAACTGTCACGACCCGTCGTCATGGAGCCCGGTGCAGCTGGGGAGCGTGGGCACCTTCAACCTCACCGCGATCGGCGCCGAGGGCCTGGCGGTCGACTCGACCGGCCGCCTGCACGCGCTGATGGCAGGGGTGGCCCCGCTGGGCCAGAGCGCCAACCAGATGGTCTACGCGACCTGCGCGAGCAGCTGCACCAACGCCGCGAGCTGGACGAAGCTCGACTTGAGCCCGGTGACGCAGGGAAACACCATCGGCACCGAGGGCACCTTCATGGTGAGCCCGGCCGGCGCGGTTTCGTTCGTCACGTCGGGGCAGCTCAACTCGTACAGCGCGCGGTACGTCACCTGTACGACGGGCTGCACCTCGCTCGCCGGGTGGTCGGCCGGCAACGCGCTCAACGGAAATGCGCTGTTCGCGGCACGCGACGCCGCCGGCGTCACGCACGTGCTGCTCGACCAGGGCACCACCGCGATGGGCGACAACCTGCACTTCTACGCGCGGTGCGCCGCCAACTGCACGCAGAGCGCGAGCTGGTCCATCTCTCCGCTGGGGTTCATCTACCGCACCGCGGGCTACACCGCGGCGTTCGCGGTCACGCCGAGCGGCAAGGTGTACCTCGGGTACAACCAGGGCGTGGCGATGGCCTCGACCGCCGACAACCGCAAGCTGTTCATCAACAGCTGCACCGGCTCGAACTGCCTCGACCTCGACACCTGGTCGTCGTTCTCGATGGGCGTGGCCGACGAGGGGTCGAATGGCCTGCGCTTCAAGAACGACGGCGAGAGCCTGTTGCTGGCGTCGATCTCGGGCTTCGACCTCAACGTGCGCGAGTGCGCGAGCGGCTGCAGCGCCGCCACCGGGTGGGGCGCGGGCGTCATCGCCGACAACTCGACCGCGATGAACGCCGCCTTCAACCCCGACACCGGCAGCGGCTGCCCCGGCACCAGCGAGTCGGCGTCGTGGTGGCCGAACAAACCCGCGATCGGCATCAGCTCGCGCGGGGTGGTGATCGGCCACAGCCCCTACGCCATCGTGAAGTGCCCGGGCGTGACCAACCCGGCGCGCCTGCCGACCATCGGCCGCGTCATCTCGACATTCTGAACGGCGCTGCTTCGTCAGTGCCCCGTCATTCGAACCCAGCGGCGCCTTCTGGGTCTTCAGGTCGAAGGCCCGTCGCCCCCTCGAAGGGCGTGCCCTTCAGCCGTTCGGCGGGGTTCCCCTCGGTCTCGCGAATGAACGCGACGAAGCTCGCTTCGGCCGCGCCGAGGGTCAGCCCATCGAATTGAGCCGAGAACGCCGGCTCGAACGCGCCCCCCTGGCCCAGGCGCTCCCAGGCTCGAGACAGACGCGCCATGGCATCGGGGTAGCCCGCCCGAGTGCGCAGGTAGTCGACGAAGAACACGCCGATGCCCCGCGCCAACGGGCCCTTGCCGGCTCGGCCCACCTCGCGAAGCTCGGGCTGATGGCGAAACTTCGCGAGCACGAAGGCGACCTCTTCGGCGGTGGCCGTGGCGAGCAGCGCGGCCCGCTCGCCGTCGCCGCCCGGCTCGCCCCTGAGTCGCCGCCATTCGCGCCCGACGAAGTAGCCCCGCCCTTCTTCGAGATAGCGCGGCGGCTGCCTCATGCCCTGGCGAGCGGCGCGAAAGTCCTGAAGGTGGGTGAGCTCGTGCGCGAAGATTCCGTCGGCGTTGGGTTGGCTGAGCGCGCCGACGCCGATGGTGAATCGATGGGCCCCAGACGTCGAGGCCTCGACCCCCGGGCGGGTGGTGTCGACGCGAATCTCCACCGGCTCGGCGGCGAGCGCGTCGGGTCGTGACCAGCCGCTCAGCGTGAGCGCGAAGGCGAACGCGGCCTGCACCCTCTCGATGATGGCGCGCCGTTCGGCGTCCGAGAGCGGCAGCTCGGTGGTGAGCGTCAGCTGCGGCCGCGCTGCAGGTGGGGGCGAAGCGCCCGGCGCCGAGGCCCGAGCGCCGGCACAGCCGAGGGTCAGGGTGAGCGCTGTCACCGACGCGAGATGACGCCATGGGCCGGCACTCACGCCCCGGGTCTACCCCGCCGCTCGCTCGAGCGCGACAGGCGCTACGGCGCGGTGAACAGGCAGCGGGTGTTGGGCTGCGCGACGTCGGCCAGCACGTAGAGGTAGTACGTGTGGCCCGACACCAGGCCTGGCGCCGCGCCGCTCGAGGGGAAGCGCTGAGAGGCCCCGGGCGGTGTGACGCCGTACTTCACCGTGCCGCTGAGCAGGGGCTCGCCGCGGGTGGGCACGTCGATGCGCCACCGGGTGCCTTCGGGCAGGTCGAGGTTGGGAGGCACGGTGGGGTTCGCCGAGCCCTGCTCGAGCACGTACACGTAGCGGGCCTTGCCGTTGAGCCAGCGCAGGGTGCCGTCGGCGGCGATGCCCTCGGCGCTGTCGCAGGCCTTGGGCACGTAGAAGCGCTGGTCGTCGAGCGGGCCCGCGCCATAGGCCTTCTCGGTGTATTTCGCGATGGCGCGCCGGGCGAGCTCGCCCTCGAAGAAGCGCACCATGCGCGCGTTGTCGGTGGTGGGGAAAATCGAGTGGTCAGCGGTGGCGGGGGTCGCGCGAGAGAAGCCGTTGTTCTGCTCGGGCGGGTAGGCGCCGAAGCCGACGGTGTCGACCCACCCCGCGCCCATGGCCAGCCCGCGGTCGTGAAACGAGTCGATGAAGTTGGGGGTCGACTCGACGAACCAGTTCGAGGCCCCGTCAGGAGCCCGGCTCGAGTGGCAGCAGGTGCAGGCGGCGGCGCGAATCTGCGACTTCACCCAGGCCAGCTCGCCCGCGTACGTGGGGTCGGCCAGGCGCTCGTCGGCGCGGCCCGCGCGCGGGTCGGGGCCCACCGGGTAGTACGGCCGCTGGGTACGGACCTTGTCGCAGCTGCCGTAGTCTTCGAAGTTGCGGCCCTCTTCGGTGGCGCCCGAGATGGCCTCCCAGGTGCAGACCTGGCCGCCGCTCGACCGGCCGGCCGGCTCTCCGACCTTGGGGTCGACGCAGTTGAGCGTCGGCTGCTCGAAGGTGGGCAGCCCGGTGCCGCCCACGTTCGGGTCGACGCCGCCGCAGACCGGCGCGGGGTCGAACACCCCGCCGCCGAAGAACTCGCAGCCGCGCTTCAGCGAGCTGCAGCTGTTCACGTCGTCGCCGGGAAAGGTGATGCGCTTCCACTGGGGATCTTTGCCGAGAATGCAGTAGCCCAGCCGAAGGTCGATGCCGCACGCCGAGCCCAGCACTACCGTCGCCCCCTGACCGGTGCAGTCGCGGGTCGCTTCGTCGTCCGTCCACTCTCCGACGTAGTCGCGACACTCTTCGAGCTTGCTGAACCCGTTCACGTAGGTGCAGTGGCCGACCACCTTGTCGGGAAGTGTCGGCACCGGGCCGCCTCCTCCGCAACCGCTGGTGACCCCGAAGACCGCAAGCAGAATGGCGAATGTTCTCATGGCGCCACCCACTAACGGCCGGAGCGCCGTTCTCGTTACAGCCGTGTAGGCCAGGCGCCCCGTCAGCGCTTCGTCGAGCGGCCGGGCTCGAGCTCGGGCAGGCAGGGCAGGCTCACGGTGAACAGCTGCTCGGCGCCCCGCAGCCAGCTGTCGAGCTCGCGCGGGCTCAGCGACAAGCGCTGCGCGAGGTTCTTGCGCAGCGCCTTTCGCAGCGCGGTGCCCGCCGACGCCACCCAGCGCGACACCGTCGACTTGTTGACCCGGTAGGCCTGGCCCAGCTTCTCCATCGAGACCCCCTGGCTGAAGTGCAGCTGCAGCACCACCGCCTCGCGCGGCGCGAGGGTGGCGAGCGCCTCTGCAAACGCCGCGCGAAACGCCTCGCGGTGGGCAGAGTGCAGGTACTTGAGCTCGACGTCGTCATCGAGCAACGGAGCGTCGACCCCCTGCAGTGCTTCGGGCTGGGCGGCGAGCTGCTCTTTCACCTCGAGCGCCAGCCGGGTGGCCACCGCGCGAACCCAGGCCGCGAGCGGGCCGGCGCCCTCGTAGCTGGCGAGCTTGTCGGTGGTGAACAGCCGGGTGCGCAGCCGCTGCATCACCTCGTCTGCCTGCGCCGCGCCCAGGCGCCGCGCCGCCGCCCGCCGCGCGGGGCCGAAGGCGTGGGCCTCGAGCCGCTCGGCCGCGCCGCTGAGCCTCAGCCGCGCCGCGGTGGCGAGCACCAGGTCTGCCGGCTGCGCGGGCAAGGGCCTGCCCTCGAGCTGGGCGAGCAGCTTCGCGCGATGGGGCACCAGCTCGGGAAACGCCCCGAGCCCCGCATCGACCAGGGCGCTCATGGGCTCGACGTTCGGTGAAGCCACGTGCCCGCCGCAACCGTCGCCGCGCACCTCTCGTCACCGGTTCGAGACAGTCGCCGCGAGCTGCCGGCGGGCGCCGCGCTCTTCGAGCGCGAGCACCTTCTCGTTCGCGCCGAAGCGCTCGAGCTGCCCGAGCACCTGCTGCAGCGCGACGCGCGCCGCGGCGTCGTCGGGGTGCACCGCGAGCCGGGCGCGGGCCTCGACGGTGTCGAACAGCAGCACCTCGAGCGGGTCTTCCACCAGCGTCTCGCGCAGCGGCGCCGCCTGCTCGACGAGCTCGAGCGCCGGCCGGGCCTGGTCGCGCTCGAGCGCCGCAGCGGCGGCCAGCACGCGCGCGCGCGCCCGGCTCTGCGGCTGGCCCAACCGATCGGCGAGCGCGGCCGCGCCTCGCCCACCGGCCTCGGCCTGCGCGAAGCGCCCGGCGACCAGCTCGAGCTCGCAGCGGGTGAGCAGCGGCGGCAGCGCGTCGGCGCGCTCGCTGCGACCGAGCCGGCCGAGCAGCTGCAGCGCCTGGTCGGCCAGCGCCTGCGCGTCGGCCGGCGCATCGGCGCGCAGCTCGAGCTGGCTCAGGTTGGCGAGCGTGCGCGCCACCCTCGGGTGCGCGTCACCGAAGCTGGCCCGCGTCAGCTCGAGCGCGCGCCGCTGCAGTGTTCTGGCCACCGGGTACTCGCGCGCCAGCGCCTTCAAGGCCGCCATGTTGTTGAGCGCGTCGATGAGCTCGGGCGCCTTGGGCCCCAGGGTGGCGGTAGAGAGCGCCAGCGCGCGCTCGGCGTGCGCGAAGGCGTCGGCGTGCCTGCCGCCCTTGGCCAGGCTGGCCGAGAGGTTCAGGTGCATGCGCGCCACGTCGGGGTGCTCTTCGCCGTACAGCGCCACCAGCCGGTCGAGCAGCCCCAGCTCGACCTCGGTGGCTTCGGCGGGCCGGCCGGCGACGAGCAGCGCGTAGGCCCAGGTGCGCCGCACCTTCAGCGACAGCGGCGCGTCGGGCCCCTCGAGCTTTTCGGCCAGCTCGAGCGCGGCGCGCTGCTCGGCCGCCGCCTTCTCGCCCTCGCCGCGCTCGGCCAGCAGGGTGCCCCGCGCGTTGGCCAGCTCGACGGCCACGGTGGGCTCCCGCACCTCGCTGGCGATGGCCTGACCCTGGCGCACCCAACGCTCGGCCTCGTCGAGCTGCCCGAGCCCGCGCGCGCGCCGGGCCAGCAGCAGCCAGCTGCGCACCGCCACCTCGGGCAGGCGGGCCTCCTGGCCCAGGGCCGCGGCCTCGAACAGCGGGTGCTCGGCGCCCTTCGAGTCGCCCACCTCGAGGCGCGCCTGGCCTTCGAGCAGCGCCGTGGTGGCCCGCTCGCGCTCGAGCCCGGGCCCGGCCAGCAGCGCCCGCTTCGGCTCGAGCGTGGGCAGCACCGCGGCGTACTGGCCGGTGACCATCAGGGCGGTGAGCTCGGCGAGCAGCTGCCGCACCTCGACCGGCGCCAGCGAAGGCGCGGCCGCGAGGGGCTCGCTGTCGCAGCCCTGGGGCGCGGCCAGCGCGCGGCTCGAGCGCGGCGCGTCGATCGCCAGGGTGGCGTTGGCGCCACGGTACAGGGCCAGCAGCGCCCCCAGCTCGGCCAGGCGGCGCTCGAGGCAGGCCTGGGTGGCGTCGGAGCGTGCGGTGGGGTGCTCGCAGCGCGCCTGCTCGGCGCGGCTCCACGCGCGCACGAAGCCGTCGAGCGTGGCGCTGGCCCGGCCGAAAGCGCGGCGCCCGGTCTCGCCCGAGGCCTTCACGAACGCGGCCTCGACCTCGCTGCGCGCCGCCGGGCTCCACCAGGCGTCGGCGCGGGCGGCGCTGGCCTCGCACCGCCGCGCCTGTCGAAAGCGTTGCCCCGCCACCGCGCCCAGCACCAGCACCGACAGCGCGGCCGCGGCCAGCGCGGCGCGCGGCACCGGCCGGCGCTCGAGCGCCGACACCAGCGCGCCCATCGAGGCGAAGCGCGCCGCGGGCTCGACCGAGAGCCCCCGCTCGATCGCTCGGCGCACGTGGGCGGGCACGTTCGGCTGGCGCGGCCACGACACCGCGCCCGGGCGGCGCGGGTCGCCGAAGGGGCGCTGGCCGGTGAGCGCCTCGAACAGCGCCACGCAGAAGCTGAACTGGTCGGCCCGCTCGTCGCCCGGCTCGCCGCGCCACCGCTCGGGTGCCAGATACGCGGGGGTGCCGCCGCTGACCGCCTGCTCGGCCTCGCGCTCGACCGCGGCCAGGCCGAAGTCGGCGATGCGCACCCGGCCGTCGCGGCCGACCAGCACGTTGGCGGGCTTCACGTCGCGGTGCAGCACCGAGGCCTGGTGGGCGGCGGCCAGCCCCCTGCCCGCCTGCACCATGGCGCGGAGCACCTCAATGGTGGTGCGCGGAGTGCGCAGCCAGGCGTCGAGCGGCTCGCCGTCGATCAACTCGCGCACCACGAACCACCCCTCGGGCACCTGCACCAGGTCGTAGACCTGCACCACGTTGGGGTGAGAGAGCCGGGCCAGCGCGCGCGCCTCACGCTGCGGGCCGCCGTCGCCGAGCGCGCCCTCGCCGAAGCGCACGAACTTGAGCGCCACCCGGCGGCCGAGGGTGCGATCTTCGGCCTCGTAGACGCGGCTCATGCCGCCTTCGCCGAGCGGCCGCAGAATCTCGAAGCGGTCGGGGGGCCGCGCCGGGGCCGCGCCGCTCGCCGGCGCCTCGCCCGAGTCGTTCATCAGCTCGGCCACCACCGTCTGGCACGAGAGGCAGCCCATCAGGTGCTGCTCGAGCCCGTCGAGCGTGCGATCGCCGCGAACGAACCGGGTCAGCTGCTCCTCGTCGGGGCACATCGAGCGGCCATTCTTCCGCAGCGGGCCGCGCGCGCAAAGCAGCGCGCGCGGCTCGCAAGGCGCCAGAGGCTCACATGCCGTTGCGCATGTGCTGGGGCAGCGCCGCGGGCCAGCGGGTGTGCTCGACGGTGAAGCCAGTGAAGGCGTCGACGTCGAACCAGTCGGCCCAGCCGCCGCCGCCGTTGGCGCTGTCGGTCAAGATGCGATCTCGGGTCGTGTCGCCGAAGCGGCCCCGGTACAGCCAGTAGCGGCGGGTCGGGCCACCGTTGCGCATGTCGACGGGCGTCGGGCTCGGCACGAACGCGGCGGTGAAGGCGCTGCCGGTCGAGCGGTTGATTTGCACGCTCTTGGCCCAGGCTCCGACGGCGTTGGGGCTGGCAGTGAAGAGGTCGGTCAGACCGTCGCCGTCGTAGTCACCTTGCAGCAGCGAGTAGACGCTGGTCGAGCCGCCGTTGCGCATGTCTTGCGGCAGCCGGCTGGGCCAAACCTGCGAGGTGAAGGCCGAGCCGGTCGAGAGGGCCACCGCGAGCCACCTCGCCCAGCCGCCCGCGGCGTCGGGGCTGACGAAGAACACGTCGGTGAGGTGGTCGCCGTTCAGGTCTCCGGTGAGCGCCGTGTAGTGACGGGTGCTGCCCCCGTTTCGCATGTGGAGGGGCGCGTCGGCGACCCAGCGCACCGACTGGAAGCCCGAGCCGGTCGAGAGCTCGAGGGCGAACCACGACGCCCAGCCGCCGGCGGCATCGGCGCTGTAGGTGCACAGGTCGCTCTTGCCGTCGCCGTTGAAGTCGCCCACCAGCACCCGGTACACGCTGCCCGAGCCGCCGTTGCGCATGTCGCGCGGGGTCGAGGCGGCCCACCACGAGGTGGCGAAGCCCGAGCCGGTCGACAGGCTCACCGAGACGTTGGTGCCCCACGCACCGGCGGCGTCGAGGCTCACCACCGCGAAGTCGCCCTTGCCGTCGCCGTCGAAGTCGCCCGGCACCGCGTAGTAGCGGTGCGCGCCGCCGTTGCGCAGGTCGGCGGTCAGGCGCGAGGGCCACAGCACGCTCTGAAAGCCCGAGCCCGTCGAGAGGTTGACGCTCAGCCACCGCGCCCAGCCGCCGGCGGCGTTGGGGCTGAAGGTCGCGACGTCCATCTTGCCGTCGCCGTTGTAGTCACCGACCAGGTGGCGGTAGTCGGCCTGGGGGTTGCCGTTGCGCATGTGCAGCGGCGTGTCGGAGCCCCAGGTGGTCGACCGAAGGCCGGTGGGGCCCGAGAGCTCGACGCTGAACCAGCGGGCCCAGCCGCCCTTGGCGTTGGGGCTCAAGGTGACGAGGTCGGTGGTGCCGTTGCCGTCGAAGTCGCCGGTGTAGGTGGCGTAGCGCGACGCCGGCGGCGGCGGCTTGGGCGGAGTCACCGGCTGATCGAGCGACTTGCCCGAGACGCACTTCGCCACCAGGCCGAGGTACTTGCTCCAGTTCCAGTAGCGGCCGGGGTCGTGGTGGTGACCCTTGCCGCCGCAGCCGGGCGCGCCCACGTTCGCCCGGCTATCGCTGCACAGCGGAGACGCGCTGCCGTCGCTGGGGATGTTGCCGTGGCCGATGAAGTGCTTGCGGTCGATGGGAATGCGGTACTTCTTGGCGATGGCGCACGAGAGCTGCGCCGAGAGCAGGTACTCGGTCTCGTAGGTCGCGCCGCTGCGCGCGAGCGGGTTGTCGGCGTAGCCGACGTGCTCGATGCCGATGGAGTTGGCGTTGTAGTAGCGGTTGGCGGCGTGCCACGCGCTGTCGGACTCGCGCACCAGCTGGGCGATCATGGGCCGGGTGCTCGAGCGGCTCCACTTGCCGACGATGTACGTGGTCGAGGCGGCGCGAGAGCGGCTGGTGAGCACGCGCACTCCGCTCTCGACGGTGGGCAGCTCGAGGTCGTGAATCACCACGAAGCGCACCCGGCCACCGTTGCGGCCCGACGAGTGCATCGGCGAGGGGAACCACTTGATGGGCGGGTAGGCCCCGGCGGCGAGCGGCTGCTGCGCGACCGAGACCGCTTCGGGGTTCGCGCCCAACAGCACCACCGTCTCGCCGTCGTCGGTCACCGCCTCGAAGCCCGAGTCGAGCAGCTCGGCGAGCGCGCTCACCGCGTAGGCGCCGGCCTCGGGAGCCGTCTCGAGCCCGAGGAAGCGAATCAGCGCGGCGTCGAGCGCCGCGTCGGACTGCGGCTCGAGGCCCGCGAGCGGCGCCTTCCAGTCGCGGGAGATGAGCGTGGCCGCAGCCAGCACGTTGGCCGAGATGTCGGTGCGAACCCGCTCTTCGTCGAGCCCGAGCAGCGCGGCGGCCTCGGCGACCTGGGCGTCGGTGAGGTACATCACGCCCCACACGCGGGCCTCGGGCCCCGGCAGGTCGCCCACGTCGTCAGGCTCGGCGCCGTCGGGCATCACCGCGAGCGCGTCGTCTTGCACGGTGTCGTCGGAGAGCGTCGCGGCCGCGTCGTCGGCGGCGGGCACGTCGGCCGCGGGCTCCCCGGGACGACGAGCGGGGGCGTCTCGTCGTCCTCGGGGTCTCCCAACGAGGTCAGCTCGAGCGGGGGCGCTGCGGGCTCGAGCTGACCCTGGTGATAGGCGAGCGCGGCCAGGAGCGCCGGCTTGAGGCCGGTCTTCTCGGCGGCGGTGAGCAGGGCCTGGTTACGCTGACCGGGAAGCTCGAGCACCTTCGCTTCTTGCGAGTCGAGGGGGCCGGCGCAGGCGGCGAGGCACAGCAATGACCAAAGTGGGCGGGTTCGCGTCATGAGGGGCCTCGGTGAGCTTGCGTTCAAGAGGGTGAGGGCCCCCGCTTGGCGATCGTTGCGGGAAAAAGCTCAATACAAATGGAACCTTGGAGTTTCGGACCCCGTCGCCCGCGTGATGCGATCGACCAGGGCCGCGGAACTGTTGCTGGCCCGCTTTGAGCCTACGGGCGCGCGAAGACCAAGAAGTACTGGTTGGGCAGGAACACATGCTCGCCGACCGGCCGGTAACCGGCCTCGACCAGCTCGGCCTTCACCTGCTCAGGGGGAAGCTTGAGCGCGTCGGGAGGGCCCATCGGGTCGCCGGGGCGAAAGTCGATGATGGCGACCCGGCCGCCGGGAGAGAGCTTCTCGGCGGCGCGGCTGAAGTACGCGGGGCGGTCGCCGAGGTGGTGGTACGTGTCGACGACCAGAATCAAGTCGACCGCCTCGGGCAGGTTGGGGCTGGTCGCGCTGCCCTCGACGCCCACCACGTTCGCGAGCGACTCCTTCTTGGCCCGCTCATTCAGGTACGCGACCATGGTGGGCTCGAGGTCGACGCCGAAGACCTTGCCGGCAGGCAGCGCCCGCGCGAGGCGCACCGAGAAGTAGCCGGTCGCGGCGCCCAGGTCGGCCACCCTGGCGTCGGGCTTCAGCGCGAGCGCGGCGATGACCTCGTCGGGCCGCTGCCAGGCGTCGCGCCCCGGGTCGTCGAAGCGTGCGGACCACGAGGCCGGGTCGTCGAAGCGGTGGTGCATGCCCTCGCCGTGGTGCATCGCGTGCATCGGGTGCGAGCAGCTGGTGGTGACGAGCAGCAGCGGCGCGGTCGAGAGCCAGCTTCGAGAAGTCATGGGCTTGGGCGTAGCCGGGGTCGCCGCCTGCTGCAATCGCCCGAAGGCGGCGAACCATTCAGGCGCCGCCCGGCTCTCACCGTGCATGAAGACTCGACTGGTGGTCATCGGCGGGGTTGCGGCGGGAGCCACGGCTGCCGCTCGGGCCCGGCGCATCGACGAGCACGCCGAAATCACCCTCGTCGAGCGCGGCCCGTACGTCAGCTACGCCAACTGCGGGCTGCCGTACTTCATCTCGCGCGACATCGACGAGCGGTCGAGGTTGTTGCTCCAGACGCCAGAGGGCTTCGACGCGCGGTACCGGGTGAAGGCCCTGGTCGACACCGAGGCGGTCGAGCTCGACCGTGCCGGCAAGCGGGTACACGTGCGCGGCCCCTGGGGAGCGCGCTGGCTCGAGTACGACAAGCTCATTCTGGCGCAGGGGGGAAACCCCATCATGCCGCCGTTGCCGGGCAGTGAAGCCCAGCACGTCTTCAGGTTGTGGACGGTGCCCGATATGGATCGGCTGCACCGCTTCATCGCCGAGCACCACCCGAAGACCGCGGTGGTGGTGGGCGGAGGGTTCATCGGCCTGGAGATGGCCGAAGCGTTTGCGAAGCGCGGCCTCCAGACCACCATCGTCGAGCTGCTGCCGACCGTGATGGCGGTGATGGATCGCGAGCTCGGCGTGCAGATCGCAGCCGAGCTGGCCACCGCGGGTGTCGGCGTCGTCACCGGAGTCGGCGTCAAGGCAGTGCACGCAGTGGAGAAGACGGTCGAGCTCTCCGACGGGCGGCGGGTGCCGGCAGAGCTGGTGCTCTTCTCGGTGGGGGTTCGCCCCGAGCTGACGCTCGCCAAGAGCGCGGGCCTGGAGATCGGCCCCTCGGGGGGGCTGCTCGTCGACCGGCACCTCAAGACGTCAGACGACTCGATCTTCGCTGCGGGTGACATGGTCGAGGTCGAGCACAAGGTGTCGGGGCGCCGCGTGCGGGTGCCGCTCGCCGGCCCCGCCAACCGGCAGGGGCGCCTCGCGGCCTCGAACGCGCTGGGGCAGAAGACGTCATACGGCGGTGCGCTCGGCACCAGCGTGGTGAAGGTCTTCGAAGCCACCGCGGCGATGACCGGCCTGTCGGAGCGTTCGGCTCGAGAGGCCGGCTTCGACGTCGGGGTCGCCGTCGTGCACAAGGGCCACCACGCCGAGTACTACCCGGGCAGCCGCGAGCTCTCACTCAAGCTCGTCTACGACCGCCAGACCGCGCGCCTGCTCGGAGCCCAGGCCTTCGGCCACGCCGGGGTCGACAAGCGCATCGACGTGCTGGCGACCGCGCTGCACGCCACGATGACGGTGCACGACCTGGCCGAGCTCGACCTCGCCTACGCGCCGCCGTACTCCTCGGCCAACGACCCCATCAACCTGGCGGCGTTCATCGCGCAGAACGACCTCTCGGGCTTCAGCCCGCTGGTGACCGCCGCCCGGCTCAAGGTCGCGCTGGCCTCGCCGACTCCACCGCTGGTGCTCGATGTTCGCACCCCCAGCGAGTACGCCCAGGGGCACCTCGCCGGCGCGCTGCATCTACCGGTCGACGCGCTGCGGGCGTCGCTGCAGTCGGTGCCGAAGGGTCGGCCGATCGTCGTGTACTGCCGCTCGGGCTTCCGCGGGCATCTCGCGCTGCGCATCTTGAAAGAGCACGGCTACGGCGAGGTCGCGAACCTCACCGGCGGGTGGCTGAGCCTCGAGGCCGAAGGCGGTGGCTTCGAGGTCGAGCCGCGACCGAGCGCGCGAAGCGTCTGACACCCGGCCGCGTCACCCGCCAGGCGGCAGTTGACCTGGGGCCCGAAGCCGCGCAGCGTGGCTGGGGTCTACGTAAAAGACTCAGAACTTTCGAAGGTGAACGGTCGTGGTCGACAGGCTTCGCAGATCGCAACGCACCGCCGCCGCTGCTGCGCCCCGCCCCGTCGAGGTCGACGTGAGCGTCGACCGGCTGGGCGAGGGCCTGGGCGACTTCGTCTCGCAGCTCTCGAACGAAGGCCGGGGCCACAGCGCACCGGGAGGCACGGTTCGCCTCACGGCTCCCGAAGCGCCGCGCCCCAACAACCGGGTCGCGCCTGAGCGTTCGGTCGAGCTGCACTTCAGCCCGCAGACGCTCTACGTGCACGGCTTCACGGTGGGCGGCCGATCGGTGCGCATTCGCGACGGCGAAGAGCGCTACCCCTCTCGGCCCCTCTCCATCTTGAGCCGCGACGAGCTGAGCGCGGTGATTCGCAACTTTCACGACTTCGTGGAAGGGCAACCCAAGAAGCGAGCGCTCGAAATCTCGCTCACCCACCCACCCCAGGGGCTCGACCGGCTGCCCGACCTGGTGGCCACCCTGGCCGAAGGCGCCCGCTTCCCCGCGATTCGCAAGCACATCGACTCGCTCGAGCGCGGCGGCGACGGCGACGACGAGGTGCTCGAGCAGGCCCTGGCCGAGTGGGACGACCGCTGGGCGACCACCCTCTCGCCGCAAGAGCGCGCCCGCTACGACTTCTCGCGGCTCATTCCCTCGCACTTCGCCAACAACTGGGAGCGGCGCTTTCGCGACGGTCAGGCCTTGTTCGGCCTCGACACGTGGGAAGCGTAGCTCAGGCGAGCCCGCGGGTCGCAGCGACATCTCGAGGGGTGCAGCTCTTTCCTCCCCAACCTGCTCAGCGCCTTTGCAGCCGGCGCGAATGCTGCGCGCGCCGGGCCCCCCGAAAACCCGGGTGATGACTCAGGTTCTGAAGACCCCAGCCGACCAGAGCGTGGCGCGCAAGGCAGCCGCAGCCGTTCGAGCGACTCCCAAGCGCCCCGCGGCTGGCCGCGCGGTGGCTGCCCCAGGTGACGGCTTCTCGTCGACGCAGCCGGCCCCCACCGGCGAGCCCTCGCTGCGGCTGGCGGTGGGCTCGCGGGGGATGAAGGTTGGGCAGCTCGAGGCGGCGCTGAAGGCAGGTGGGTTTCTGTCTGGCAAGGTCGGAGCCGTGTTCGACCCGCGCACGGCGGCCGCGGTGCGGCGGTTCGAACGGGGGCAGGGCTTCACCACCGTGAACCTCAACATCAAGAACAACCCGCCGCTGCCGCACGAACAGCTGATGCACGACGTGCGCAAGGCGGCGCGTGGCGCCGACCTGATCGGGTGGAACGAAATCTCGGTGCCCAGCTACCGCAAGGCGATTCGCGCGCTCGGGCCGCGCTGGGCGCACTACATGCCGGGGGGCGGCAACCAGACCCCCATCTCGTGGAAGAAGTCCGAGTGGAAGTTGCTCGCGTCGGGCCGCAAGCCGACCCACCCGGGCATGCCGGGGGTGTCGCCGAGCCGCAACATCACCTGGGTGAAGCTCAAGCACCGCCAGACCGGCGAGACGGTCGTTCGCATGAACACCCACCTGGTCGCCGGCGCGTGGTCAGCGAAGCCGCAGAGCCACCGCGCGTGGCGCCAGGAGATGTGGAAGCGGCACATCGCCGAGCTCAAAGAGCTGGTGAAGCACTTCAGCGACCGGGGCGCGACCGTGGTGGTGGGCGGCGACTTCAACCGCAACCACTACCCGGTGCTGGGAGACCGGGTCGTCTACGGCAACGGCCTCAAGGCTGGCACGCACGGCGGCGCGACGCTCGACTACATCATGCACGTGCCGGGCGCTTCGATTCGGAAGGTGAAGGGTGGAGTGCGGCGGGGCTTCGCGTCGGACCACGACGCGCCGGTCGTTCGCTACCAGCTCAAGGGGTAGCGCTCGGCGTTCTAAGGGCCGCGCAAGATGAGGCCGCCCTCGCCCACCGCCCAGACGTCGTCGGGGCCCGCCGCCCAGAGCCCGGCGATGGTGACGTACGGCTGGGTGGTGACGGTCGACCAGGCGACGCCGTCGTAGTGCAGCAGACTGCGGCCGCCGGCCCAGACGTCGTTGGCGGCCGAGCCCGCGATGGAGGTGAGGAAGCGGGTGCCCGAGACAGGCGCGGGGACACCGGCCTCGAGGGCCCAGGCGGTGCCGCTCCACCGGGCGATGTCACCGGCCTCGTTGACGGCCCAGACGTTGTTGGCGCTGGTGCCCCAGACCGCGCGCACGACGCCGGTGAGACCGCCGTTGGGCACCGTGGCCCACGAGGTGCCGTTCCACCGCTGGCCGACTCCAGACCAGACGTCGTTCGCCGCGGAGCCCCAGAGCGAGTAGCCCAGGCCGACGCCCACGCCGGTGACGGTGGCCCACGAAGAGCCGTTCCACCGCAGCAGGGTGGTGACGCCGCTCGCCCAGACGTCGTTGGTCGAGCTGCCCCACACGGCGTTGAGCGTCTGGGTGGTGCCGCTGGTGGCCGGCAGCCAGCTGACCCCGGTCCACCGCAAGATGGTGCCCTGCTCGCCGACCGCCCAGACGTTGTTGGGCCCGGTGCCCCAGACGGCGTTGAGGTCGTTGGCGGTGCCGCTCGGCACGGTGTTCCACGAGGTGCCGTTCCACCGCACGATGACGCCCGCCAGCCCCACCGCCCACACGTTGCTCGGGCTGGTGCCCCACACCGCGTTGAGGCGGGTGTTGAGGCCACGCGAGACCTGACTGCCGCCGGTGCCGTTCCAGTGAATGAGGGGGCCGGTCGAGCCGGTGAACCACACGTCGCTGGCCGAGCTGCCGGCGATGGCGACGATGGCTTGGGTGACGCCGAGCGCGACCGGCGACCACGAGCTGCCGTTCCACCGCAGCACCACGCCGCCGTCTCCTGCGGCCCACAGCTCGGTGGCCGAGCGCCCCCAGAGCGCGCGCAGGGTCTGGGTGGTGCCGGTGGTGAGCGTCGACCAGGCGGTGCCGTTCCACCGGGCGATGACGCCGTTCGAGCCGGCCGCGAACACGTTGGTGGCGCTGGTGCCCCAGAGCGCCTCGAACGAGCCGCCGGTGCCATGGTTCACCGAGCCCCACGAGACGCCGTTCCACCTCACGATGGTGCTCAGACCGGCGGCCCAGATGTCGTTGGGCCCGCTGCCCCAGATGGCGGTGAGCGTGCCGGTGGCAGGAGTCTGCACCTCGGACCACGCGGCGCCGTCGTAGTGCAGCACCTTGCCCGCGTTGGCGGTGGCCCACACGTTGGAGGCCGAGGTGCCCCACACGCCGAACAGGTTGAGGGTGGTGTTCGAGGTGACGCGCGACCAGCCCGTGCCGTCGAAGTGCAGCACGGTGCCGCTGGTGCCCACTGCCCAGGCGTCGTCGGCGCCGCTCGCCCAGACTCCGTAGAGCGTGGCGACGGTGGGAGCGGCCATCGGCTCCCAGGTCGTGCCGTTCCAGTGCGCGATCGCGCCGCCCACGCCGACCATCCACGCGTCGCCGGCGCTCGCGCTCCACATGGCGTTGGCGAAGGTCACCGAGGGGTACGGGCTCTGCACCTGCCAGGTGCGGGGCGCGACAGCGCCACCTGCGGCCCCTCCCGCGGTTCCGCCTGCGGTTCCTCCTGCGGTCCCGCCTGCGGTGCCTCCCGCGGTTCCGCCGGCGGTTCCGCCGCCGCCGGCGTCGCTGCCGCCGCCCTGGCCGCCCGCGGTTCCGCTGCCGCCCGCGCTGCCTTCGGTGCACGCGCCGGCTTCGCAGCGCGCGCTCGCCGAGCACGTGAGGCAGGTGTCACCGCCGACCCCGCAGCTCTGGGCCGTCGGCAGGCGGCACACGTCGGTCGCATCGCAGCAGCCGTCGCAGCTGTCGGGAGTGCAACGGGCGGGCGCAGAGCAATGACACGCAGCGAGGCAGACGACGGCCAGCGAGGAGAGAACGAGACGGGTGAGCGGCGCCATGGGCGGGCGACGGTATACCCGACTGCTCCCGCGCGACCGAAGCAGCGAGCTTCAGGTGGACGACGCCAGGGTCGCCGGCGTGGAGCAGTCGGCTGCACGGAAGGGCAGCGGTCATGCTCGACCGCGCCGCGCCGGTGATCGTAGTGTTGCGACTCGCTTGGAGCTCGCCAAGGTCGGGGAAGAGCTGGGAGTCATCTCGCTGGGCACCTTCGGGCCGGTGCTCCTGGTCGAGTTCCAGGGAGTGCTCACCAACAAGGGAATGGACCTCTACGAGGGCACCTTGCAGGAGCACTGCCGCCGCTGGCCGACGGTCTCGACGCTGTCGCTGGTCAACTCGACCCAGACCCGCAGCCTGCCCCCCGACTTGAACGCGCGCATGCACGCGCTCACCAGGCTGGCCATCGACCGCCGGGTGGGAGACGTGGTGGTGATAGAGACCACCGGCCTGACCGCGGTCATCGCGCGGGCGGTGCTGGCCACCATGTCGCTGATGAGCGCGATGCCGATGAAGGTGCACCGCGACCTCGCCTCGGGCGTCGCTTCGCTGCGCGCCCTTCCCCGTCAGCTGCCTGAGGTGCGTGACCGGGCCGACCTGCAGGGCCAGCTCGAGCCCTTCTTCGTCGGTCGCCCCAGAGCTCCGGCTACGGCGCCCGCCTCCCGGCCCTGAGCAAGCAGCGTCACCTTGCCAGCCGCCGCTTCGTTCGCTAATACTGAACCACATGGTTCAGCATCACAACGACCGCCTCGACGCCTCGTTCGCCGCGCTCTCTGACGCGACCCGGCGCGGCGTGCTCGAGCAGCTCGGCCGGGGAGACGCGTCGATCACCGACCTGGCCGAGAAGTTCCACATGACGCTCACGGGCATGAAGAAGCACGTGGGCGTCTTGGAGCAGGCGGGGCTCGTCGCCACCGAGAAGGTGGGCCGGGTGCGAACCTGCAAGCTCGGCCCCCGCCAGCTGGAGCACGAGACGGCCTGGCTCGAAGCGTACCGCCAGAAGTGGGCAGCGCGCTTCGACGCGCTGGACGACGTGGTCGAAGAGCTCAAACAAAAGGAGAAGCACGATGGACGCAAGAAGAGACACTGAGGCGAGCAGCGTGAAGAACCCCACCGGCGCGCAGCGCAAGTCGGACCGCGAGCTGGTGGTGACGCGAACCTTCGACGCCCCGGCGCGCCTGGTCTTCGAGGCGTGGACGAAGCCCGAGCTGCTCAAGCGCTGGTGGGTACCGAAGTCGATGGGCATGTCTTTTCTCTCGTGCGAGGCCGACGTGCGCACCGGAGGCAGCTACCGCTTCGTGTTTGCGCACCCGTCGTTTCCGCAGCCGATGGCGTTCTTCGGCAAGTACGTCGAGGTGTCGCCGCACTCGCGCCTGGTGTGGACGAACGAAGAGTCGGGGCCCGGCGGCTCGCTCACCACGCTGACCCTCGAAGAGAAGGCCGGCAAGACCCTGCTCACGCTGCTCGACCTCTACCCCTCGAAAGAGGCGCTCGAGGCCGCGGTCGCGTCGGGCAGCACGAGCGGCGACATGAGAGAGACGTTCGAGCAGCTGAGCGAGCTGCTCGCCGGCCTGTGACGGTCTGACGCGCCCAGGCGGCGAGGTAGAGTCGCGCGCCGTGGGCTCAGCGCTTCGCACCTCGATGGCGGTCGCCGCGGGCCTGGTGCTGGGCGCCTGCTACGACCGGCTCTCCATCGACCCGCATGGCTTCGCGTGCGCCACCTCGGAGCAGTGTGGGGGCGCGCTCGCGTGCGTGCGAGGCCGCTGCGGCGACGCGCACCGCGCCGAGCTCACCGACCCGGTCAGGGCCGCCTTCTTTCGCCTCGACTACCCGTTCTCGTGGAAGTCGCCGGGCGGTGCGAGCCCCCACCAGACCCCCTCGCTCGGGCACTACACCGCGCTCGACGCGCTTCCCCAGCACCTGCGCATGTTCGAATGGGCCCATCTCGACGTCGCGCTCACCTACTGGTGGGGCAACGGCTCACCCACCGACTCGGCGCTCAGCCGCTTCATGCCGGCGGCCGAGCACTCGGACGTACGCTGGGCGGTGGTCTACATGCGCGAGACGGCCGACCACCCCTCGGGCACCGAGCTGATCAGGTTTCTCGCCGACGTGCGGGTGAAGTTCAGCGCGGTGCCCAACTACTACCGGGTCGGCGGCAAGCCGTTTCTCTACGTGATGTCCGACCCGCGCGCGCCGACCTGCGAGCTCGCCGACCGCTGGGTCACGGCCAACGCCAACAAAGAGGCCGGCGTCTACCTGGCGCTGCGCCCCTCGAGCGCGATGGACGGGGGCTTCTCGGCCTGCCCGTCTCAGCCCGGCGCGTGGCTCGACTTCGACGAGGGTCAGCCCGAGCTGGCGCGCGGCGACTCGTTCTCGGTGAGCCCGGGCGCCTTCGACTGGAACGCGGCCACGCCCGAGCTGGAGCGCGACCCCACCCGCTTCGAGCTGAACGCCGCCCACCTCGCCGCCTCGAGCGCGAAGCTTCAGCTCGTCTCGTCGTTCAACGATTGGAGCAGTGGCACCGCAGTGGAGAGCGCCGTCGAGTGGAGCACCGACGGCGGCTTCGGCCGCTACCTCGACATCCTCCACCAGCACGGGAACAGCCAGTGAGGGCCGCCTCGCTCGCGCTGCTGCTCGCGGCGCTCCCCGCCAGGGCCGGAGTGGCGACCGAGCAGCTGGCGCGCGCGCGCCAGGCCCTCGAGGCCGTGCGCCCCGACGAAGCGCTGGTGGCCGCCGACTCGGGGCTCGCCGCCGGTGACGCGACCCCCGACGAGACCGCGAACCTCTTCTGGCTGGTCGGCATGTCGTCGGCGGTGCTCAACCACCCGGCGGCCGCCGAAGAGGCGTTCTCGAAGGCCCTCGAGCTCGCGCCGGGGCTGGCCCTGCCCGCGGGGGCCTCGCCGAAGCTCGTGGCCCCGGTCGAGCGCACGCGCGCGCGACTGCGCGGCGAGCGGTTGACCCTCGAGGTCGTGGGCACGCCCCTCGCGCCCGAGGTGCAGCGAACCACGGTTCACGTTCGCAACGACGCCCAGCACCTCGTCGACCGGGTCACCCTCATCGCGCTGCCCGATCGCGCGCTGCCCATGGTGCTGTCGGCCGAGTGGACCCTCGACTGGCGCTGCGACGCGCCGCCCTGCCCCTTCACCATCGAGGCCCGCGACGCCCACGGCAACCTGCTGCGCCAGACGGGGTCTACGGCCGCGCCGCTGCTCGCGGCCGCCCCTGAGGCGCCACCGGTCGAGCCGAGGCCGTTCTGGCGCCGCCCCACGCTCTACTACGTGGCGGCCGGCGCGCTCGCCATCGCCGGCGCGGTGCTCGGGTTCGAGTTCGCCCGGCAGCAGTCGGCACTCAGAGAGGTGCTCGCCCAGAGAGACGCCCACACCCTCGACGAGGCCCAGCGGCTCGACGCCGCACGCGCGCGCACCTACCCGTTCATGATCTCTGCCTTCGGCGGCGCCGCGGTGTTGGGTATCGTCGGCACCGCGTTGCTCGTGTTCTAGCTGATGACGGTCACCCGCACCCTCTTGCGCCGCGGCGAGCTCGAGCTCGTGCGCATTCCCCGCGTTCGGGTGCGGCTCAGCGCGCCCGGGGGCGCGGTTCGCGAGCGCGTGCTCGGCCTCGAGGAGTGCGTGGTGGGCAGCGACTCGACCTGCGCGCTGGTGACCACCGACCCCAGCGTCAGCCGCCGCCACCTGGCCCTCTCGTTCGGCGACCACGGCATCACCCTGCGCGACCTGGGCAGCAAGAACGGCACGCGGGTAGCGGGGCTCAGGGTGAGCGAGGTCACCCTGCCGCTCGACGTCGAGGTCGAGCTCGGCGACTCGAGGCTGCGGCTGGTTCGTGACGGTGACGATGAAGAGCGGCCGCTCTCGCGCGAGCCGAGGTTCGGAGACGCGGTGGGCGTGAGCCCGGTGATGCGCGCGCTCTTTCAGGTGCTCGACAAGGCCGCCGCCGCCGATGCGCCGGTGCTGCTGCTGGGTGAGTCGGGCACGGGCAAAGAGGTGCTGGCGCGGGCCGTTCACGAGCGCTCGCCTCGCCGCCAGGGGCCGTTCGTGGTCGTCGACTGCGGGGCGATCGCGCCCACGCTGGTCGAGGCCGAGCTCTTCGGGCGCGAGCGCGGCGCCTTCACCGGCGCCGACACGGCGCAGGCAGGTCTCTTCGAGCAGGCCCACGGGGGCACCGTCTTTCTCGACGAGCTCGGCGAGCTGCCGCTCGAGCTGCAGACCCGGCTGTTGCGCGTGCTCGAGCGCCGCGAGGTGCGCCGGGTGGGCGGCACCGAAGCGCGGCCGGCAGACGCCCGGGTCATCGCCGCGACCCACCGCGACCTCGAAGACGCGGTCGACCGGGGCCGGTTTCGCAGCGACCTCTTCTACCGGCTGGCGGTGGTGGTGGCGCGGGTGCCGGCGCTGCGAGAGCGCAGAGAAGACCTCGCCCTGCTCGTGGAGACGCTGCTGGCCCGCCAGCGCCCCCCGCGGCGGGTGGCAGAGCTGCCGCCGGGCGCGCTCGAGCTGCTGCGCGCGTACGACTGGCCCGGCAACGTGCGCGAGCTGCACAACGTGCTCATTCGGCTGCTGGTGCTGCCCGCCACGGGCGCCGAGGTGTTCGGCCCCCAGGCCGGGCTGCACCGCGAGCGCGCCGGCGCAGCCTTCGAGGCGTACCTCGGCCTCCCGCTCAAAGACGCACGAGAGCGGCTGGTGGGTGACTTCGAGGGCCGCTACCTCGAGCAGATGCTCGCCGCGCACGACGGCAAGGTCGCCGCCGCCGCGAAGGCGATGGGCGTCAGCCGGCAGTTCGTCTACTTGATGATGGGCCGCTACGGCATGCGGGCGCGCGACGATGAGTGACGCGCCGCTCGAGCTCGCCGGGCTTCGGCTCGAGCAGCGCATCGGCCAGGGGGGCATGGGCGAGGTGTGGCGCGCGGTGCGGCCCGCAGACGGCGCGCGCTTCGCAGTGAAGGTGCTCTCGCTGCCCGCCGCGGACCTGAGCGGGCGCGTGCGACGGTTCGAGACCGAGGCCGAGATCGGCTCGCGACTCACCCACCCGAACCTCGTTCGGGTGCACGGCCACGGCACCCAGGGGGCCAGCTCTACCTGGTGATGGAGCTGCTCGAGGGTTGGCCGAGCTCGGTGCTGGTGGGCGCGACGGCGGCCCCGCTCCCCATCGGGCTGGCGGTCGAGCTCGCCCGCCAGGCGGCAGAAGGGCTCGCCGCGCTGCACCAGGGCCACGAGGGCGGGCCGGTGATTCACCGCGACATCAAGCCCTCGAACCTCTTCGTCACCCGCGACGGCGTGCTCAAGGTCATCGACTACGGCATCGCGCTGGTGGCGGAAGACGAGCGAACCCGCACCGCGACCGCCGACCAGCTGGGCAGCATTCCCTACTCGTCTCCCGAGCAGGTGCGGGGTGAGGCGGTCGACCCGCGCAGCGACGTCTTCTCGCTGGGGCTGGTGCTGCACGAGCTGCTCACCGGGCGGCGCGTGCTCGACCAGCGCAACGCGGCGGCGACGGTGGCCGAGCTGCTGTGGAGCCCACTGCCCACGGTGCGCTCGCGAAGGCCAGAGGTGCCCGAGGCGCTCGACGCGCTGGTGGCGTGGATGCTCGAGAAAGAGCCGGGGTCTCGACCGGCGAGCGCCGCCGAGGTCGCCCGCGCCCTCGCGAGCGTCGAAGAGGTGCGGCGGTGCACCCGCGAAGAGGCGCAGCAGTGGCTCGCCCGGCACGCGCCGGCGTCGAGTGGGGCTACCCCAGGCGCTCGCGACGAGACGAAGACCCGCGCCGACGCCGCTGCGCCGGCCGGGCGCTCGCGGCGGCCTACGCGTCTGGCGGCGATCGGCGCCGCGGCGGTGCTCGCGGTCGGCCTGGGCGTGGCGACGCTCGAGCTGTCGCGACGGGGGGGCCCGAGCGCCCTGCCCACCCCGTCGCAACAGGCCGAGCCCCCCCCGACCCCTGCGACCACACCACCCGCCGAGGTGACCCCAGCGGCCTCTCCACGCGAGGCCTCGCCCCCGCCAGAGCCGGCGCCCGAGCCCGCGCCGGCGCGTGCGGCGCCTGCACGCGCCGCGAGACCCACCCGGCCCAGAGACAGCGCCTACCTCTCTATCGATGCGCGCCCGTTCTTTGCCCACGTCTTCGTCGACGGCCACGAGGTCGGCGTGACACCGGTGTTCCGCCACGCGCTGCCGGGCGGAGCGCACGTGGTCGAGGCGGTGCGGGAAGACGGCAACCGGCAGCGGCGAAAGGTGTCGCTCGCTGCCGGCGCGTCGCAGACGGTGATCTTCACCTGGCCGTGACCGCGGCGGCGCCCATCACTTCGTCGCCGCGTTCCACGCCGACTGCAGGTAGGGGTCGTTCTGAATGGTGTAGTCGCCGGCGTTCTTCCACTCGCAGTTGAACCAGAGGGCATTGATGCTGCCGCGCGCGTTCAGCTCGGCGGCCGAGTCGGTCACCCACTTCGCGCGCAGCTGCTGGTCGTGCGCCCCGAAGTTCGACGAATTGAGGGCACAGCCCCAGGCGAACGCGCCCCACGGGCGGCCGTCGGCCTCCATCGCGTCGGCCACCAGGTCGACCGCCACCTTGCCGTCGCCCACCTTGTCGCCGTCGCCGCCGTTTCCGCAGTAGACGCTCCAGCCGACGAAATCCATCTCGGGAATGACCCAGCTCTTCCAGTTGCGGCCCGAGGCGGCCTTGAGCGACCACTGCATCAGCTCGACGCCGAACTTCATTCGGGGGTGGGCCTTGATGATGGGCGCGATGGCCCTGGCGCGCTCGCGGTAGGTCTGCTGGTCGGCAGCGGTCGAGAAGTCGTCTTCGGGCTCCTGCCAGTAGTGAAAGTAGATGGTCCCCTTCCGGTCTCGGGGCACCTGGTTCACGAAGGCCTGAACGGCGGCCGGCGTGGCGACCTTGGTGGAGATCATGATGTCGTGCTCCGAGGGAACGCTGGCGAGGTTCGCGTTCCAGCTCGGGTTCACCCCGGCGGGGAAGTAGTAGAAGACCGCCTGCGCCCCGAGCTCGGTCATCTGCTCACGGTACGCCTGGGGCCAGCTCTGACCTGAGCGGGGCATCACCGCGCTCACGCCATAGCGCACCGGCGCCCTGACCTCGGTGACGTCGAGGTAGTTGACGTTGAGGCCCCCGGTGTCGTGAACGAGGCGCACCCGGTGCGGCCCGGCCGACAGCTGAGCGCTGCCGAGCTTCAAGCTCGACCAGCTCTGCCACCCGGCGGCGAGAGAAGAGGTGACCTTGGGCAGCGCCACGCCGTCGATCTCGAGGTGCAGCGCCTTCACCGCGGGGGTATTCGACGCCACTCGGGCGACGAAGGTGAAGGTACCGGGCACCTGCACGGTCACCGGGTACGCGAGCCACTCTCCCGCCGCCGTCCAGCCGACGTTGTAGCCGCCGCCCGTGTCGGCGCACTCCTGCACGTCGACCGCGTCGCCGCGGTACGCACCGCCCAGGTTCGCCGCAGTGGTGTCGTGGTAGCCGCTCCCCTCGCCTCCCGTCGCGTAGGCCTCGGCTTGAAGGCGGCCCGGCAGCGCCTGGGCGGTGAGCGCGCGGTCGGCCGCTTCTTCGCCGAGCTCGTCGGGGAGCTCTGGCCCGCAGGCCGAGGTGAGGGCCAGCGCCGCTGCAGCAATGAAGCTCTCGAGTGTCGAACGCACGTGCGGTGTCTCCTGGTTCAGGGTGTGACGCCGCCGTTTTCAGAAAACGTGCCGTCTCGAGCGCTGAAGTTTCAGTCGGTTGCTGCGACACTTTGACAAGCGCCGCTTGTCGACGGAGCGCGCGTGTCCAACCCGTCTGCGCGGCGTCGCTGCCCGTCAGCGCGACGGGTTGACGCGATGACCGTTGGTGCGCTGCACGAAGATGACCGCGGTCGGCAACAGGGCGCGCTCAGCCCGCAGAGGGCCGCGGCGGTGCGACGACGTCGTCGGGCTCGACGGTGACCGCGCCGATGAACGCCTTGTCGCCGATGAGCTCGACGGTGCGGCGCGCGTCTTCAATCTTGGTGATGCCGAGGTGAATGACCAGCAGCACGCCGTCGGCGGCGAGCGCGAGGGGCACGCCGCTGGGGTTGGTCAGCACCGAGTCGACGCTCAGCACCGCCGAGCCACCCTCTTGCACGTAGCGCGTCATGTCGACGATGAGCCCGGTGACGTCGAAGTTGGCGAGGCCCTCGGCCGAGAACAGCTTGCACTCGGTGCGGCGCACCAGCGCGCCGACCTCGACCAGCGCGGTCGAGACGGTGCGGGGCGAGACGCCAGGCGAGGCCGAGACCACCGCCAGCGAGTGCCACGCGCCGCGCAGGCAGGGCGCGAGCGCCGAAGAGAGCGCGGGGTCGACCTTGGGCGGCGCCGCACTGGGAGTGGTCACGACGGCGGCTCTCCTCGTTCTTCTCGTGTCGTTCTCACCCATTCGTCTGGTTTCTTGGCCGCGGGCCGCTGGAACCGCAGCGTCACCTTCCACACTAAGTACGCCGGAACGAAAAGCAGGTCCACAAGCCCGCGTAGGCCCGTGCGCGAGTGCAACCACCCCGCGAACCCGTAGAGGAACAGCCCCCACGCGGCGAAGCCGTACAGCGCCGCCGCCTGGGCGCCGGCCCCCGTCACGAAGACCAGCACCCACGAGGTCATGAGGCCCGCCACCGTCGCGACCGCGATGCGGCTCAAGGGCGGCACCAGCACGTCGAGGCCGAGATCGATGAGCAGCCCGCTCATCTTCTTGAGCCCATCGCGCAGGGTCGGCCAGCCGAGCGAGCGCTGCAGCTGCGCCCTGCCCTTTTCCCACCGCTCGCGCTGCGAGCGCGAGGCCTCTCGCCCGAGACCATCTCACCGAAGACGTCGGCCTCGCCGGCGTAGGCCACCCGGTGGCCGGCGCGGCCGAGCCGCACCCCGTACTCGAGGTCTTCGACGATGCTGAACGCGTCGTGGGGCACCTCTTTTAGCAGCGAGGTGCGAAAGCACATGCCGTTGCCGCGCAGGCCACACGACAGCCCCAGGCGCTCGCGGCCGGTCGAGCGCACCTGGTGAAACATCGCCAGCGCGATGCGCATCAGCCGGGTGCGCCACGAGGCGTCGGGGTTGCGCACCCCGTAGTGCGCCTGCACCGCGACCTCACCGGCCGACAGCCGCGCCGCGTACGAGTGCAAGAGCGTGGGGCTCACCACCGTGTCGGCGTCGATGACCGAGACCGCGTCGGTGGCTCCTTCCGCCAGTATCTTCTCGAACGCGAACGCCAGCGCGTAGCCCTTGCCCTTGTGGGTGGCGCTCTGGCGCTCGAGCACGGTGGCTCCGGCGGCGCGCGCCTTGTCGGCGGTGTCGTCGCTGCAGTTGTCGGCGACCACCACCACCCGGCGCAGCGGTGTCGGGTACTCGACCGCGAGCAGGCTCTCGACGGTCGAGGTGATGCCGGCCGACTCGTTGTGCGCGGGCACCACGAAGTCGAAGCGCAGCGTCGCGGGCGACGGCGCGGCGGGCGGCGCGATGCGCCACGACAGCAGCGCGAGCAGCCCCAGGTATGCGCAGCAGAACGCGACCGGCAGCCCGAGCAGGAACAGGGCCCAGCCCACGAGCGTGGGGAGCACGGTCAGGCGCCCTTCACCTGGGCCAGCACCTTCATGTTCAAGGTGCGCTCGACCTGCCACGACTCGACGTAGCGACCCTTGCTGGCGTCGCGCAGCGCGCCGGCGGCGATGGCACCGCCGAGCGCGACCATCAGGGTGAGCACCACCAGAATCAGCACGTCGGGCTTGATGGGCTCTTTCGGCACCGAGGCGGGGCGCACCACGCTGAAGCGGTACTTGAACGCGGCGCGGGCGGTGTCTTGCTCGATGCGCGCGCTGTCGATGCGCATCATCAGCTCTTCGCTCTTGGCGGCGGCGACGCGCAGGTTGTTGCGCGCGTAGTCGACCGCCGGGTCATCGGCGAGGTCGGCGTTGGAGAGCGCGACCGCGGCCTGCTGGCCCGGGTTGCGGCGCGGCGGGCGCGCGGCGCGGGTGGGCTCGACCAGCGCGTCGGGCGACATGCCGCCCTTGCGCTTGTACTCTTGGGTGAGCTGCTCGATGTCGCCGCGCACCTGCACCATCTGCGGCGAGTCGAGCTTCATGGTGTCGATGCGGTGCTGGGTGTCGACCACCACCGGGTGCAGCTCGGAGTACTGCACCTTCTGCTCCTGCAGCTGCGCGTTGAGCTCGGAGAGGCGCCGCGACTTGAAGTCTTCGAGATCGGCGAGGGCGCGCTTCTTCGAGTTGAGCAGGAACTTGAGCTGGGCCAGCTCGGCCTCGTTGGCGGCGGGGGCGGCGGCGAAGCCGCTGGTCTCGGGCGCGCTGGGCGACGGCGAGGTGCCGGCGCTGGTCTCGACCGGCGTGGGCGACGGCGAGAGCGCCACGGTGTTGCCCTTGCGGCGCTGCTCGCGCACGTTCTCGAGGTCGTGCAGCGCGTCGTCGACGGTCTTCTGCGCGGCGCTGGCGTGCATCTCGAGAATCGAGAGCGCCTCGCTGATGGCGGTCATCTCGGTGACGTGCCGGGTCTCGAGGAAGTTCTGCAGCGCGGTGTCGACCAGCAGGTAGGCGGTCTTGGCGTCGGGCCACTCGACGCTGATGGTGACGGTCTGCTGGTCGGTCTCGACCTTGAGCCGCTTCTCGAGCGTGCCGACCAGGGCCTCGACCTTGTCTTCGTCGCTGGGCTTGCCGCGAATCAGCTGGGCGAGCTTGTCGCGCAGCTTGAGCAGCGGGGGGCGGGTCTCTTCCCAGTGCTGCAAGAGGTTGGTCTGCTTCATCAGCGAGACCAGGTTGTCGTGGGCGAAGATGATCTCGCGCGCGGCGCGAATCGGCTCTTCCGACGGCAGGCTCGAGCGCGGGTTGCCGAGGGCGCGAATCACCTGGTTCTGGCTGGCGAGCAGGCGGGTCTCGGCGCGGTAGGTGCGGGGCAGCAGCGCGGTGATGGCCAGGCCCAGGCCGGCGATGAAGACGAAGGTGAGCGCGCTCAGGGTGCGGTGGCGGCGAACCCCGCGCAGCACGAAGCCGGCGAAGTTGCGCACCAGGGCGTAGTCGAAGAGGTCGGGCTCGGGCGGAGGCGCGGCCGGCGCGCCGGGCTCGGTGCTCACGCCGACTTCGCCTGCATCGCCCGCTCGACGTGGGCGTCGAACTCGGCCTGGGTGAACGGCTTGACCAGGTACTCGGCGACGCCGAGCTCTTCGGCGGCGGCGCGGTCACCGGGCATGGCGCGCGCGCTGATCATCAGAATGGGCAGACCCTTGAGGGTGGGCGATTTGCCGACGTACTCGCAGATGTCGTAGCCCGACTTCTCGGGCAGCATGTTGTCGACGCAGAGCAGCGTCGGCCGGGCGGCGTCGAGGGCCTTGATGGCGCTCTTGCCGTCGCCGGACATGGTGACCGCAAAGCCGAGCCTCGCCAGGTACTTGGAGATCAGCTTGCGAATCTCGGGGTCATCGTCGACCACCAAAGCGGTCTTCGACGGCTTCATCACGACGCTGCCCCCTCGGCATCAGACCTGCTCGGCTCGACGCGTTCCACGGCGCGGCACCCTACCATCACCAGCCGGCAGAGTCCTGCTCGCGAACGGTCACCGAGCAGATGGCCAGCCCCTGCACCTGCCCGCGAATGCCGACGCGGGGCTGGTCGACCCACAGCATGCGGCCGAGCACGGCGACGGTGATCCAGCTGTGGGGTACCCACGAGACCGAGCTTTCCACGAAAACCAGCTTGTCGCCCGCGGGGTCGTTGCGGCCGAGCGCCACCGCGACCGCCGAGCCGGTGGCCGCCATCAGCGCCACCTTGCGGTTGGGGCGCACGTCGGCCTGCACCCGGCCCTCGAGCCGCTCGTAGACCGCCCCGGTGAAGCGGTCGGCGAAGGGCGAGAGGCGCACGCTGGCGGTGAAGTCGACCGGCAGCTCGCTCTGCCGGGTGTGCATGCTCAGCGAGAGGCCGGCGACCGGCAGGAGCTCGGAGTAGGTGCCCGGCGGCGGCCCGTTGACCATCGCGACGATCTTCTCGCGGGTGTACGCGGCGCCCAGGGTGATGGAGCCCGAGGTCTGCCGGGTGAGCGCGGCGTCCCACACCTCGTAGAGCTGGGCGATGAGCTGCTCTTGCCCGGTGGTGAAGGTGGCCTGGGTGACCTGCGCGACGGTGCTGAGCACGTCGTGGTGGGTGGCGCGCAGGCTCAGGCGCGCCGAGCCGTACGGCCCCCACTGCAGCGGCAGCGCCACGGTGTTCTGCGGGCTGCCCGAGACGTTGTACCCGGCGGTGAGCAAGAACGAAGACCGCCGGGTCAGCTGCCGCTCGAGCAGCAGCGTGGTGGCGGTGCGCACGTACGGCACCACGCCGACCGTGTAGTAGTCGCCGACCTGCCCGGGCTGGGCGCCCTCGGGAGAGCGCAGCGCGGTGACGTCGCTCTCACCGTAGGCGGCGTCTTCGGTGAGGGTGAAGGTGGTGCGGTGCCAGCGCTGGGTGAGGCCGAGCCGCAGGCGGTGCAGCACCGCCACCGGGCCCAGGGTCTGCGGCTCGCGAAACAGAATGCTGGGGTTGTAGAGCGCCGCGAACGACGTGGTGGTCGAGGCGAGCATGAGGCCCGCGCTGGGCAACAGCTCGAGGTCGCCGGTGACGTACTTGCCGACGTCTCCGGCGGTCGCCGAGCGAATGCGCACGTCGACCCGGCCGGCGAGGTCGTACTGCGCGTCGACCGCGAGTGCACGAGAGGCCGCGAGCGCGCCCGAGAGCAGCAGGGCGCGCGCGGCCCGCTTCACTCGACCACCACCACGTCGCCGGGCTGGAGCTGGAAGCGGCCGGCCGCGCCTTCGCCGCGCGAGAGGGCCTCCCAGGTGAAGCGAATGCGAATCGGCTGGGGCTTGCCGGCGAGGCGGCGCAGCACGAACAGGCCCTCGAGGTGGGCGAAGTCGGTGATGCCGCCGGCGGCGGCGATGGCCTCCATCACGCCGGCGCCCGACTCGAGGGTGGTCACCCCGGGCCGGGTGACCTCGCCCAGCACCGAGACGGTGAGCGGGCGCGGCTCTTCGAGCGCCACGGTGACCACCGGGTTGTTGATGAAGGCCTTGAGCTTGGCCGAGATTTCGACCGCCAGCTGGGTGGGGGTGCGGCCCGCGGCGGGCAGCTCGTTCACCAGCGGCAGCGAGAACATGCCGTCGACGCGCACCTTGCCGCGGGTGCTGACCGCGTCTTGCTGAAAGACCTTCACCGAGATGACGTCACCGGGAGAGATGACGTAGTCGGTGGGGTGCGAGCTGCCGAACTCGTCGACCGGCATGAAGGTGCCGCGCGGGGTGTAGCAGGCGCAGGCGAGCAGGCTGACCACCACTGCGAATCGCTTCAAGGCACGCTCCTGTCGGCTTCGAGCTTCAGACTGCCGGTGCGGCGGGCACCGGTTCTTCGGGTGGGGGCTTCTTCTTCGAGAACGCGGCCCGCGCGAAGTCGAGAGTTTCTCTCAAGTGCACCGCGCGCAGCACCAAAATGAGGGCCAGGTACACCGCCGCGTCGGCGGCGAGCCGCAGCGGCGCGCTGGTGCGCTCGGTGAGCCAGGCGTCGAGCGCCCAGGTGGCGGCGCTGGCGGCGACGGTCTTGGCGATCATCAGCAGCGAGCGGGCGTCGAACGCGCGGGTGCCCACCAGCGCGGTCATCACCGAGGTCACCACCAGCTCGGTGCCGACCTGGGCCATCGCCGAGCCGATGCCGGCGCCGCCTTCACCGTAGCGGGCCGCCATGCGCGAGATGAACAGCCAGTTGAGCAGCGGGTTCACCACCAGGCCGGCGATGGAGATGCCCGCCTGGGCCCACGCCCGCCCGGTGAGAATGAGGGCGTTGGCGCTCAAGATGGCGACGTAGGTGAGCACGAAGATGCAGGCGAGAATGCGCAGCGAAGCGGCGGCGGGGGCGTAGGCGGGCCCGTAGAGCAGCGTCACCCACTCTCTGGCGCCCAGCGCCATGAACAGCGAGGTGGGAAAGGCGATGACCAGCACCAGCTCGAGCGAGCGGCGCATCACCTGGGTGTACTCGGCTTCGGAGCGGGCGCGGGCGCGCGCGAACAGCGGCATCAGCACCCAGCCGATCATCGGCGTCACCATCAGGGCCAGGCCGGCGATGATGCTCGAGGCGCCGTACCAGGCGACCTCGCGGTCTCCCGAGGTGACCGCGAGAATGCTGACGTCGAGCTTGTTGTAGATGGTGTGCGCGCCGACGTTGACGAAGATGGGCAGCGAGGCGACCACCGCCGCGCGGGTGCCGGGGCGGTCGATGCGCCACCTGAGGTGAAGGTGCCGCTGGGTGAGCACCAGGTTGCCGACGCACTTGAGCGCCTCGGACACCATCACCGCGAGGCCGATGCCCCACAGCGGCCAGCCCATCACCACCACCGCGAGCGTGCCGGCGCCCCACACCAGCTTCGAGGCGATGTTGAGCAGCGAGAGCCCGTCGACGGCGCCCTTGGCGTGGAGCAGCGCCGAGAGGCTCTGGTTCATGGTGAAGAAGAACGCCGAGGCCCCGTAGAGGTGAACCAGCAGCCAGGTCTCGCGCGGCCGGTCGGTGAGCACCAGAAACGCCTGGATGCCGGCGAAGAGCAAGACGGCGAGCAGCACCCGAATCGCGGTGACGCCGGCGAAGAAGTCGGAGGCGTGCTCGGGTTTCACCGACACTTCTTTGCGGATGTACGTGTCGACGCCGAGCGCGATGACCACGAACGCGGTCGAGGTGAAGGCGTCGGCGAAGTTCACCACGCCGAAGGCGTCGGGGCCCAGGTAGCGCGGGAGCGCGAGCCGCACGCCGAGCGCGATGCCCCAGGTGAGCAGCAGCGAGCCGCCCAGCTTGATGGCGTTGCGCAGCGCGAGCAGCGCATCGCTCTGACCCGGTTGGGCGGCGGTCACAGGGGGCGACTACACACCAGCGCGAGCGGCGGGCGTAATGAATTCGAGATCGCCCGCCGAAGGCTCGAGCACACCAGACTCCCTCGTATCGCGCGCGTTCTCTGCTGCTTGGCGCCTGGAGTTCGAGGCGTGGGTGCCTTCGACCTGGAGGGCACCCGACTTCGGCCTTCGCTCAGGGTGCGCGGTCTAGCTGGCGCCGCGGCCGGTGAGGACGATGGGGAAGGTCTTGAGGATGAGCTCGATGTCCTTCGAGAAGCTCCAGTTGTCGATGTACTGGAGGTCCATGTACATCCACTGCTCGAAGGAGATCTCGTTGCGACCCGAGACCTGCCAGATGCAGGTGAGGCCGGGGCGAACCGAGAGGCGCCGGCGCTGCCAGGTGTCGTACTTGGCGACCTCTTGAGGCACGGGGGGGCGCGGGCCGACCACGCTCATGTCGCCGCGGAGCACGTTGACCAGCTGGGGCAGCTCGTCGATGGAGAACTTGCGGAGGACGCGGCCGACCGCGGTGATGCGCGGGTCCTTCTTCATCTTGAAGACGGGCCCGTCCATCTCGTTCTGCTTCATCAGCTCGGCCTTCATGGCCTCGGCGTCGACGCGCATGGTGCGGAACTTCAGCATGCGGAAGGGGCGGCCGTGCAGACCGACGCGGGTCTGGCGGAAGAGCACCGGGCCGCGCGAGGTGAGCTTGATGAGGAGCGCGACGCCCAGCAGCATCGGGGTGAGCACCCACAGCGCGAGGCCGGACGAGAGAATGTCGAAGGCGCGCTTGAAGGCCATCTGCGTCGGCTTGGAGCCGACCATCTGGTAGTGGATGTAGCCCTGGTTGGCGGCGTGCGAAGCGAGCGGGCGGGCGCGCGAGAGGCGGAAGAGCGAGGCCGGCATCGCGAAGGGCACGCCGAGGCGCTCGCACACGTTGATCGCGGCCTGCATCTCTTCGCCGTGCGCGAGGTTGTTGCTGGCGAGGTAGACCTCGGCGACGGGAATCGCGCGGAGCACGGTCTCGAGGTCCTTCGCCTGGCCCATCACCTTGCCCTTGAGCTGCTCGGGGGTGCGCTCTTGCGCGTAGCGGACGAAGCCGATGACCGAGTAGCGGCCCTTCTTGCGGAGGTCTTCAGCGGTGGCGCGACCCATCGGGCCGACGCCGACCACCAGCACCTCGTCGATGGGACCCGAGCGGGGCGAGTAGGTGCGGAACACGGTGAACCGCATCGCGATCGCCGACGGCCACCAGATGAGCAGAAAAATGCCCAGGTTGGGCAAACCGGGCATTTTCATGACCAGGTCGGCGATGGCGAGCGCGGTGGTGACCGCGAGCACCAGCACCGAGGTCATCGCGCCGTCGTCGAACGCGGCGCGATCAGACGCCCACGGGTCGTAGTGGCGCAGCGACATCGCGGTGACCAGCCAGATGAGCAGTGCAGCAGAGCCGCAGCTGACCATCGACGAGATGACCGGGTGGCTGCTGGTGAGCAGCGACGCGAGGGCGAGCGCCCCGATCATCAGCAGCAGGTCGATGAACAGGCTCCAGCGGGCTACGGGGCCTGCGGCGATTCGCCCGAAAAGAGAGTTCATGAGGTGTATGTTTCTCGGGTAGCGAGGGCGGGAAGTTGTGAAAAGGAACCGAACAGAACCTTGCGAATGCGATTCGACTTACTGGTAATGACTGGGGTGGTGGCGGTGTCTAGCACGATGAGTGCCAGTGCGTGGGCCGATGCGGGTGCGGGGTTCGACCCGGGCCCTGCGGCGATCAAAATCGCCAAGCTCAGGATCTTGTTTGGGCACCAGTCGGTGGGCGAGAACTTGCTTCAGGGTGTGGCGGAAGTGAGTGGTGCGCGCGTGCGCACCACTCCCCTGTCCACTGAAGCTACAGTTCTGTCCACCGGAGTGAACCACTTCATGGTGGGCACGAACGAGGCCCCGCTCTCCAAGATCTCGTCTTTCCAGCGGGAGATGGACAAGGTGGGAGCTTCGGCCGACGTGGCGCTCTTCAAGTTCTGCTACGTCGACTTCAACCCGCAAACCGACGTCGACGCGCTGTTCGGCGAGTACCAGCAGGCGATGGCCGGCCTCGAGGCGAAGTACCCCAAGGTGCTGTTCGGGTACGCGACCGTGCCGCTCACCCTGGTGGGCGGGGGCGTCAAAGGCTGGGTGCAGCGCAAGCTCGGAAAAGGCCCGTGGGGCGAGCGCGAGAACGTGAAGCGCCACGCCTTCAACGAGAAGCTGCGCGCGGCGTACCCGAAAGAGCGGGTGTTCGACCTGGCGCGCTTCGAGGCGACGGGCGACGACGGCAAGCTCGAGACCTACGAGCTCGACGGCAAGATGGTGCCCAAGCTGCGCGCCGACTTCTCGGACGACGGCGGCCACTTGAACGCCGCGGGCCGCAAGGTGCTGGCGGCGCGCTTTCTCGAGTACCTCGCGGCGCTGCCGGTCTCACCGGGCGCGGGCGCCTCAGACCGCTGAGGGCGGCGCGGCCGCGGTGCCCTCGGCGCCAAAAAGGTTGCGCGAAGGCGCAATGGCTGCAGCGCGCATCACGCCTTTTCTCACCGACAGCCGGCCGACGATGGCCACGCCTACCGAGACGAAGAAGACGAACTGAATGGAGAGCATGCCCATGTCTCCGAACGCCTGCATCAGGTAGGTGACGAAGATGGCCACCGCGGAGAGCAGGGCGACCCGCTCTCGCCAGTCGGTGGTGACCTTCAGGGTGCGGCCCAGCGCGAAGGCGGCGACGGCGAGGTAGAGCAGCACGCCGGTGAAGCCCAGGGTCCCCCCTATCCACATCAGCCAGAGCACCGAGTTGTGCCCGATGTGGCCGAAGTTCGACTGGCTGAAGTCGTTCGAGGGCAGCACCTGATCGAACGCGCTGCCGAAGCCCTGCCCGATGAACATGTGGCGCTGCCACGAGCGCAAGATGTTGAAGTTCTCGATGTCGCGCTCGATGTTCGAGCTCTCTTCTTCGGTCTCTTCGGCGGGCGCGATGATGGAGCGCACCTTGGCGACCGGCTTGAAGAGTGAGCCGCCCCGCGAGTTCCACCCCGCGGCGCCGTAGAGCAGCATCACCGGCGTCATCACCACCGCGGCGCGAATGACGAAGCGCTTGGCGGCGTGGCGCGGGCTGATGGAGAACACCACGAGCGCCACGAAGGCCAGGTCGACGTAGGCGATGCGGCGGTCGTTGAACACCATCGCCACGAACACCATGGCCAGCCAGACGAGGGCCACCGCCACGTGCTTCCACCTGGGGCGCTCCCAGACCAGCAGCAGCGCCACCGACGCGGCCATGACGAAGATCATGGTGTCGTTGTGGCCGGTGGTGTGGGCAGGGTCCAACCCGCGGGGCTTGGCGATGGCCAGCATGAAGTACGCGCCCAAGAGCGTCTTCACCACGCTGCCGAAGGCGAGCACGCGCACCACCAGCTTCAGGTCTGAAGGGAAGTCGAAGGCGTAGAGCGCCAGGGTGGCGGTGAGCGGCATGAACAGCAGCGAGCGGAACTGCCAGAGCGCCTCGCGGAAGTTGCCGCCGCGGGCGATGCCCAGCACGATCAGCCCCAGCACGGTGGCAGCCGAGAGGAAGAGCGCCAGGCGCAGCACGCGCGGGCCGCCGTAGCCGACCGGGTCGATGGGCCAGCGGGTCTTCGCGGTCAGCACCCGGCGCACCAGCATCAGCGCGGCCAGGGCGAGCAGGCACAGCTCGAAGCCGGTGAACCACGCCACGTTGGTGAAGAAGAAGTGACCCGGCTCGTAGAGCGGCGAGCTCCACAGGTGCACGTAGGGGCGGTCAGAGGGGTCGTCGAGCGTCACCGCCAGCACCAACAGCACGAGGAGCGGCCACTTGAGCGGCAGCTTCCACACCGCCCACAGGCCGGCGGCGGCGATCAGCGGCAAGAGGGTGAAGAAGGGAGCCGGCGGCCAGACCGCCCAGCAGATGCCGGTGACGGCAGCGAGCGGTAGGGCCACCGCCAGCCCGGGCGGCAGGCGGCGCGCGGAGTCTGCGAGCTCGACGTCGCCGCCGCGCAGCGCGCCGTAGACCTTGACGCCGAGGTGGTACTCGAGCTGCGCGCCCGAGAGCACCCGGCCGCTGGCGAAGGCGAGCGTGAGCGCGCCCGCGAGGCCCGCGCCCGCGGCGCCCAGGGCGAGCAGGGTGAGCGCCAGCCACCCGTCGGCCTCGACCGGCACCCGGGGCAGCGACGGCTTGCGCAGCATCACGAAGCGCATCGCGTTGGTGCGGCGCATCACCTGGGCGCTGATGCGCTTCTCTTCCGAGCGCACCAGCAGCTCGGCTGCGCGGGTCTGGTCGCGCAAGAACTGCTGCTCGTGGCCTTCGATCTGCGCCAGGCGGTGCTCGGCGCGCGCGCGCGCGTACTCGAGCACGATGGTCTCGACGCCGCTCTTCATCTCGGCGCGAACCCCGGCCAGCTGCTCCTCGAGCGAGGTGGCGGCCTGCTCGAGCGCTTCGACCTCGTGGGTCTCGCGGTGCTCGTGAATCGCCGCCACCACCGCGCGCACCAGGTTGTAGGCGCCGTCGGCGGTGTTCCACTCGACCGCCACGAACACGTGGTCACCGTCGACGGTGACCTGGAGCTTCTTCTCGAGGGTGGCGACCAGGCCCTCGAGCACGTCTTTCTCGGGCATCGGGCCGCGCACCAGCGCGAGCAGCTGGTCTTTGAGCTTGAGCGGGGCGGGCCGGTTCAGGAACCACTGGTCGATGAGGCCCGTGCCCTTGACGTACGCCACCAGGCGGTCGCGCGAGGTGAGCTCTTCGGAGAGCCCGTAGACCGCCTGGGTCTGCGAGGGCACCGCGGCGAAGGGGTTGGCGAGCCGGTGCACGGTGGTGGGCTCGAGCACGCACAGCTCGGCGCCGGCGCGGTAGATGGGCGGGCGCACCCAGCGGGTGGCGACCGCGGCGGCGATCATCACCAGCGCGCAGGCGACGGCGGTGCGGCGGTGGCGGGCCAGGGCCACGCGCACGAACTGCAGCCACGGGGCGGCGCGCGAGCCGGTCATCCGAGCCGGGGCACCACGACGCGGAGCAGGAACACGTAGAAGAGGTTGAAGATGACCACCCAGATGAGCGCCTTCTTCAGGCCGCGGCGCGGGTGCGAGTCATTCGCGGCCCACAGCGGCAGGCCGATCAGGCTGAAGCACACGCTGAGCATCACCAGCTTGCTCACTGCTGCGGCACCAGCACCGACACCGACATCGCCGGCAAGGTGTAGAGAAACGCGTTGGTGCCGTTCGCCTGCACCGCGGCTGCGGCGGTGAGCGCGCTGCCGGCCGAGGTGAGGGTGTAGACCTTGAGCGAGCCGTAGCTGACCGGGTGCGCGAGGGTGAGGGCCGCGGTGTGCGAGGCGGTGTCTTTGTTGATCGCCACCAGCACGGTGCGGGCCGGGTTGGCGGCGTCGACGCTGGCGTAGATGGAGGCGGTGGCGGCGTTGCTCGAGGTGGCGTCGAGGGCGGTGTCTCCGAAGTGGCCCAGGGCGCCGTCGAAGTTGCGGAAGGCGGCGAACGCGGCGTCGGCGTACGGCTCGGCGCCGTTCAGCTTCCAGTAGGTGGCGAGGCCGACGTCGTCGCGGCCGAAGATGCCCAGCACGTCGGCGACCGCGACGGCGCCGCTGATGTGATTGCCGCCGCCATAGTTCCACTCGGTGAACGCGAGCTTCGTGCCGGGCTTGTGCGCGGCGATCTTGTCTTTGAGGCGCGGCAGCAGGCGAATCGGGCCGCCCACGAAGTCTCTGACCCAGCTGGTCTCGCTGTAGGTGGGGTCCCAGAGGCTTCGGGGCGCTTGAACGCGCGCGGCGACCCCGGCGGTCGAGGTGTCGTTGCCGATGATGCGGGTGCCGCCGCCCTTGGCCTCGGGGTACCAGTGCAGGTCGAGGTACTCGATGAGCGGGTGCCCGTCGGCGACTTCCGCGGCCTTCACCTGGTCGAGGAAGTAGTCGATGAACTCGCCCTTGCCGCTGGCGTCAGAGGCGTTCTGCAGGTTGACGTACCCGGCCCACCCGTACGAGACGAAGCCGGTGACGGGCGCCTCGGGCCACACGCTCTTGATGGCGCGGGCGTAGGCGAGCGAGCGGGTGACCAGCTCGACGTAGGTGAGGCCGTTGGGGTGCACCTCGGGGTGGGTGCTGGTCCACAGGTCGGGCTCGTTGTCCAACGAGAAGAGGGTCTGCACCTCGCCGTGGTTGGCCTTCACCCAGGCGACGAACTCGTCTTGATTCACGAAGGCATCGGTGGCGTCGGGGGTGGTCGAGAGCGCGGCGCCCTTCTGGGCGCGGTTCTGCTTGAAGCGGGTCATCAGGTAGTTGGCGCCGCTGTTACGCACGTCGCCGCCGCCGTTCTTGTCGGCGGCCACGTAGTCGACGATGGGCACGGTGAGCAGCGCGGCGGCGTGCGCGGTGCGCGCCTCGTCGAGCACCGAGGTGACGGCCGCGCCGGGGGTGTTGCTCGACGAGAGGCGGTTGTCGTTCTGGAACATGTAGTCGACGCCCGCGTTCGAGGCGCTGTTCTCCCAGTTGAACGCGGTGAGGCGGTTGCCGCCCATGCGGCGCAGCGTGTAGCCGGTGTTGGTGCCGGGCTGGTTGGTGCCGTAGACCAGCGCAGAGATGGAGTGCCGGCCCACGTTCGAGCGGACGGTGAGCTGAACGTCGGCGGTGCCGGGGTTGCCGGGAGTGAGCGGGGCGTCGAGGTTCACGCTGCTGCTGCCGCCCGCGGTGCCGGTACCGCCGCCGGTGGAGCTGCTGCCGCCGGCGCTGCCGCCCTGCCCGCCCGCGCCTGCGGTGCCGCCCTGCCCGCCGGTGCCGCTGGTGCCGCCGCCATCGCCGCCGGGGCCGACGGTGGCGACACAGGCGCTCAAGCACAAGAACGACGCGAGGGCAGGCAGAGAGAGGTTCGGCATGGCGCTCGAGACCTAGCATCGATCGGCGCGACGACGCACTTTGGCGAGAGGTGCGAAGGTGTCGGGCAGTTCCACCCCGGCGTGCTATCTCTCACCGCTCCCTCAAGCGATGAACCTCTTTTCCACCGAGCTGTTTCTCGAGACCGCGGGCGAGCTGTTCTACCCGTCGCGCCGCCGCCGCATCGAGACGTTCGACGTGCAGGGCCGCGCGCTGAAGCTGTTGGTGCTGGACCGCGACGAGGTGGTGCAGAGCATGCCGTTCTACGACTTTCCCCAGCCGCTCGAGGGCGGGCGCGGGGGCCGGTCGCTGCCGTACTTTCCGCGCAGCGTGGTGCGCACCGTGCCGGTATCGGGTGAGCGGGTGCCCGAGCCCGAGGGGCACCAACCGTCGCCGTACATCGACTGGTCGACGCAGGCAGACTTCGCGGCGTTCGAAGCGATGGTCGAGGCGCGGGGCGGCACCCGGTCGAACGACTCGAAGCGGCAGCGGCGGCGCATCGAGAAAGACCTGGGGCCGATAAGCTTCGTCTACGACGACCCGCGGCCCGAGGTGTTCGACGCCTGCGTGAAGTGGAAGTCGGGGCAGTACCTGGCGACGGGCGTGGGCGACATGTTCGCGAAGGCCGAGAACGTCGAGCTGTTTCGCCGGCTGAAGGCGAAGGGCGCGCTGGTGGTGACCAGCTTCTCGGCGGGCAGCACGCTGATGGCGACCCACCTCGGGGGCTGGAACCAGGGGTGGTTCGGCTGGTGGATACCGGCCTACGACCCGAGCCTGAACAAGTACTCGCCGGGGCGGCTGTTGCTGGAAGACCTGATTCGCGAGAGCCACGCCCGCAAGCACACCGAGTTCGACTTCCTCATCGGCGACGAGAAGTACAAGTTCACCTACGCCACGCACAACCGGGTGGTGGGCCCGCTGGGCACTCCGCCGCTGCGCGACCGGCTGGTGAAGGAAGCGAAGAAGCGGGCGAAGGCGCTGCTGTCGAAGTACCCGCAGGCCTACGCGCTGGCGCGGTCGGTGCGCAAGCGGCTGCGGGCGTGACGCTCGCTCGAGCGGTACGTCGCTGACGCTGCGAGGTGGGCCCGTGCGCTCGTCTTTCAGCGCCCTGCCCGGTTCAGCTCTCGCCACGGCGTTCTTCGCTCGCGAGGGCGAGGGCCGCGACCTGGGCGCGGTAGGGGCGGTAGTGCAGCTCGAGGAAGCGCTCTTTGAAGTCGCGGTACGACGAGATGCCGCCGAGCAGGCGCAGCAGCTGAATGAGCCACCAGGCGGTGTCGAGCTGCCACCACAGGAAGCCCGAGCGGGCGCCGGTGGGAAAGAGGTGGTGGTTGTTGTGCCACTCGCCCGAGACGGTGCCGGCGAAGAGCTGGTTGATCGAGAGGTCTTTGCGGTTGAAGTCGACCCCGACGCGGCGGCGGTCTTTGCCCGCGCCGTGGGCGTCGTAGTTGAAGTCGCGAATGCCGATCGCCCAGATCGACGACATGCCGAAGATGGCGCAGGCGAGGCCGTGGCCGCCGATGAGAAAGAAGGCGCCGTACCAGAAGGCCCAGTTGAGGCCGAGGTGCAGGTAGGTGAGCGCGGGGTGACAGATGGAGCCCCAGCGCTGGTACTGGGCGTAGCTGTTGGCGACCACACCGGTGTGGCTGACCAGGCCGACGGTGCGGGCGTAGTCGGCGGGGCTCAGGTCGCGGGCGATGCCCTGGTGCAGCTCGGCGGCGAACAGGCAGTAGAGGCGGCCGCCGTGCACGTTGTAGGGGTCGCCGGCCTGCTCGGGGAAGGCGTGGTGCACGTGGTGCGAGACCACGTAGGTCTCTTCGGGCACCAGCCGCAGGGTGAGGTTGCGAACCACGAAGCGGTAGAACGGGTGGCTGAAGGTGAAGGCGCGGTGGGTGCAGTAGCGGTGCAGCCACACGATGTTCACCGTGCCGAGCCCGACCATGGCGTAGAGGAACCCGACGCCCGCGAGGCGCCACGAGAAGTAGCGGGTGAGGAACAGCACCGCGAACGGCACGAGCCCCAGCGTCCACACCCAGCCGGTGACGGCGAGCCAGTTCTTGCGGGTGCGCAGCAGGTTCATCTGCGAGAGCCAGTGCGACAGCAGCTCGCGGAAGGTGGGCGCGTAGAACGCGTCGTTGCGAGACCACCCGTAGGCGGGCGGCTGGAGGACGCGTTTCAAGAAGTTGTCGGTCAAGGGTTGCGGCCTAGCAGCCCGTGGCGAGAACTGCACGCCGGCCGGGCAGGTCTTCACTTCTTTCGGGGCATGGCCAGCTCCATCACGGTGATGGAGTACGGCGGCAGGCGGGCCTTGGAGAGCGTGCCCTTCTGCTCGGAGAAGCCGTCGGAGTTGCCGACGAAGGTGAACAGCCGCTGGGTGTCGGGCAGCGGGCAGCCCTTGAGGCTGACGTTCGCCTCGAGGGTCTCGGTGGGAGAGAAGTTGAGCAGGAGCACGGTGATGCGGCGGCCGTCGGGCGAGCGCGCGGCGAAGGCCGAGGCGTCGCGGGCGGCCTCGGTGGGCAGGCTGACCTGCTCGAAGGCGGCGCCCTTGCCGTCGAAGTCTCGGTAGGCGCGAAACGCCCAGAAGGCGGGCGAGCCCTCGGGAGGGTAGGTCCAATAGAAGGCCGAGTAGAGGCCGAGCTGCCCGAAGCGGCCGAGGGCCTCGGCGAGGGCGAGGCCGCCGGACATGTGGCGTTCGGCGCCGAAGTTGTACTCGCCGATGCTGAGCTTGAGGCCGGGGTAGTTGCGGGCCACCCAGCCCTTCATGCGGGGAATGAGCTGCACGGGCTCGTGGATCCACGATTCGTCGAGATAGCGCGGGTCCCACAGCGAGCGGGTGGAGCGGATGCGCAGCGCGTTGGTGGCGTCGTCGACGAGGCCCTCGGCGCCCACGCCGACGCCCTTGGCCTGGGGGTAGTAGTGCAGGTCGAGCACGTCGAGCACCTTCACTCCGGTCTTCTTCTCGTGCTCGGCGAGCTGGTGCAGGTACCACTCGATGAGCGGCTGGTCTCCGTGGGCGAGGCGGTCGGGCTTGGAGTTGAAGCCGGCGACCGCGTCGGCGGCCGAGTAGAGGTAGCCGGTGAAGCCCCACTCGGCGGGGCCGGCGATCAGGGCCTGGGGGTCGGCGGCGCGCACCGCCGAGCCGTAGCGAATGGTGCGCTCGACCAGCTCGTCGTACGTGACCGGGTTGGGGTGCACGTCGCGGTGGGTGTCGTGCCAGAGCGCGGGCTCGTTGTCCAAGATGTACATCTCGACGCTGCGGTTCTGACCTTCGGCCTTGAGCACCGACCTCACCCACTGGGCGATGAACTCGGGCGTCGCGGCGATGCTGGTGAAGGTGGGCGGGCCCGAGGCGATGGGGTGGCCGCGCGCGTTGAGGCCGTTGCCGGCGTTGGCGTTGTAGGGGTCGACGTCTTGCTGGGCGCCGAGCTCTTTGACCGGGAAGCCGACCGAGGTGGTGTCTTTGGCGACCCAGCCGATCATGGGCAGGGTGATGGCGCTCTTGACGCGGTGGGCGCGGTTCGCGTCGAGGTAGGCCTCCCAGGCCGACTCGGCCCGCTTGGTGAAGTCGAGGTTCTCGAAGTAGTAGTCGGCGCTCGCGTTCCACGCGTTGCCGAGCTCCCAGTTGTAGCGGCTGCTCGAGTTGCCGCCCCAGCGGCGCGCGGTGGGCTCGACCTTCCAGTTCTCTTTGGTGGCGAGCTCTTGTCGCGGCGAGTAGGCGATGCCGTAGATGAGCGGGCTGATGGGGGTGCCCGGCGCGTCGCAGTCGACGCTGAACACCGCGGGCAGGCCAGGGGTCGAGAGCAGCGACTCGGCGAGCGCGAGGCGCAGCGGGTCGGCCTCGGTGAGGCCGATGTTGTCGAGCTCGACGACGCCCGGCTCGGGAATCAGGGTGCGCGCGCGAATGATGACGCGGTCGAAGCGCGCGAAGGTGGGGTTGAGCTCGGCCATCGGCACGAACACCTCGGTCCACCCTTGTTCGAGGGCGCGGCGGTGGCGCGGGCCGACCGGCACGCGGGGAAAGATGTCGGCGGTCTCGGAGTCGACCCGCACGTCGAGGAAGTCGCCCCAGGCCGCGGGGGCGCGAAAGCGGAAGACGACTCCGCCGTACGAGCCGCGCAGCTTGCGGAAGGTGAGAATCCACCCTCCGAAGTGGGTCATCACCACCTGGGCGTGGCCCTCTTTGGGCGGCGCGCGCGGGGCCCAGCCGTGGTCTTGCCATTCTCCCTGCAGCGCGCCTTCGTAGATCTTCACCACGGTGCGCGGAGGAGCGTCTTTGCGCAGCGGGGCGATGATGACCGGCGCCGGGTTCTCGCTGGCGCAGGCCGCGAGCAGCAGCAGGAGCAGGAGCAGGGCGTGCCGGGCGGCGCTCACGGGTGCGGGCAACTGACCCGAATTCCCGGTGCGCCGCAATAGCGCGTGGCGAGCGCGGCTCGAGCTCACTGCCAGCAGAGCGTGCCGGTGAGCCCGCCGGCCGCCTGCCAGGGCAGACAGCCGTCGCAGGCCGTGGCGCCGTCGTACGTCAGGGTGGCGGTGTTCGCCCCGGTGAAGGCGATGGAGCCCGAGGTGGGATCATGCCGGCAGCTGCTGTCGTCACCCCGGGTCATGTCGAAGGCCACCCTGCCCCGGCCGCCCAGCTCGACCTCGCCTCGCGCGGTGAGGGTGGCGAGCGCGGGTGCACACACGCCGTCCCACGCGTAGCGGTGCTGCACGTACGAGAGCTCGACGCTGCGGCCGGCACCGGGAAAGAAGCCACCGAACCCCTGCACGGCGTCGCCCGAGACCACCGCGTGCAGCCCATTGGCCTCGAGCGGCTGCGGCCCGGGAAGACCGCAGCTCGACGCCACCACCGTGGCGACGATGGTGCCGTCGAGCGTGACGCCCCACGTGCCGCCGTCGCCCGAGAACGCGGCGTAGTCGAAGGTGTAGAGGGCCCCCATCGCCGAGGCCGTCTGATGCACCACCACGCTGCCTGACCAGGTGGTGCCTTGCGCGTCGGTGCAGCCGCCTTGCGAGGTCCACCCGAACGAGGTTCGGGTGCTGACCGGGCACGTCACCCCGAAGTCCGGGTTGGGGGTCGCGGTGAAGGCTGCGAAGTACGGCAAGTCGATGGCCCCCAGCGCCAGCCGCACGTCGTCTCGATTCGCGAAGACGAAGGTGGGCCCGCCGCCGTCGGCCATCACCTGACCGGCGTCGCCGCCACCTGCGTCGGCGGCACCTGCGTCGGAGGGCCCCGCGTCAGCGGGCTCGGGCGCCGGGCAGCCGCACAGCAGCGCCGCCATCGCGCCCACTGCCCCTGCCCAGCTCGTCGGTGATCGAAGCAGCGGCATGAGTGCCTTTCTGAAACCAGCAGGTGCTCGTCGGGAGAGACGGCGTCTATCGCACGAGCCCGAGAGGCTTCACCAGCGCGACGCTGCGTCACGCGGCGCAAGCCACCGTCACCTTGCGAGGCCGTTCAACAGCCGTTCACGTTCACGTTCACGTTCACGTTCACGAGCTTGACGCCTGGGGGCCGACTACGAAGGCGCGCTCACTTGGCCAGGGCGCGCAGCGCGTCGAGGCGCTGGGAGACGTCGGGGGGCAGCCGGGTGCCGCCGCTGCCGGTGAAGTTGAACAGGGTGCGCTCGCTCATCAGGTCGATGCACCGCAGCGCGAGCGGGGTGTGCGGGTTCTCCCTGACGCAGGCCTCGAGGTAGATGCCGTCGAGCTCGTAGAGCTCGGGGTCGAAGGCAGAGGCCGAGGCGATGCCGAGGCGGTAGAGCGCCTGGCCGCGCCACTTCGCGTGGGGCTCGCGCTCGAGCGCGAGGCTCAAGTAGGCGGTGGCGCGCAGCAGCTTGATGCGCTCACCGTCGCGGGGCAGGTACGTCTCGGCCGCGCGGGAGGCGTCGACCAGCGCGGAGGCCCGCTGGAACAACGCCGCCGGGGTGGCCTTGGCAGCGACCAGCTTCTCGGCCTGCCAGGCCTGGGCATCGACGAGCCAGAGGCGAACGGCGTTGGCCTGCCACGAAGGCAGGTCGGTGCGGTGCGCCTGCGCCTCGAGCAGCGCGACGGTGGCGCTGGCGTCGTCTTTGGCCCGCACCGAGACGCCCAGGGCCGCGCGCATGGCCCGCGCGAGCGCGAACGAGTCGGCCTCGGTCTTGCGCGGCGCCGAGAGCGCGTCTCCCCACAGCGCCAGGGCGGCGTCGAACTGCCGGGTGGCGGCGAGAAACTCGGCGCGCTCGAGGGGGGCCAGCCCGATACCGCCGGCGGCCTGCTCGGCGGCGGCGAAGTCTTTGGGCGAGACCTGCCGCGCGTGACAGCTCATGCACATGCCGGTGAGGCCGCGCAGGCGCGCGCGCGCCACGTCGGGGTGCCCGGTCGAGAAGTCCGCTTCGGCGCGATCGACCGCCTCGGAGAAGAGGTCTCCGAACGCGGCGGCGGGCTCCTGCGCGAGGGGGCGCATGAACTGGTGCTTCATGCGCGAGAGCACTGCCAGGCTGGAATAGATGGTGGCCGCGTTCTTCGGGTCCTTGAACGCCTCGGGGCTGGCGAGCAACGGCTGGAGCGCGACCACCGCGGCGAGGTTGCCGTGCATGGTGGCGCGCACTTCGCCGGCGTCGGGCGCGGCCAGCCACACCGCCACCAGCAGCGCAGCGCCCTTCACGACCGGGCTCCGTCAAAAGGCACCGCCGCAAGCAGAGGTCTCATGGCCCTGAGGCCTGTTCAAGGCGCGTGCCCGGCGCCGCAGCGGGCGCAGGGCGCGTCGCGGCGTGCAACGGTTGCGCGCGGGCCGAGCTCGCGACGCAGGCTCTGCGCGCGGCGTGCCCCTCTTCCCAAGGCGCGGCGGGGGGAACGGCGGTTGCAGCTCAGCAAGCCACCATGATTCGAATCGACGCTGTGATGACCACCGCGGTGCTGACGGTGAAAGACACCGACCCCGTCTCGCTCGCCGCGAGCAACATGGCGGCGGCGGGCATTCGACACCTGCCGGTCTCAGATGGGCACAACCACGTGGTGGGCATGCTCTCGACGCACGACGTGGCGGCGGTCGGCGCGCGCAGCAAGAAGCGCGTGGGCGAGGTGATGTCGCGCGAGGTGAAGACGGTGCGGCCCGAGGAGCCGGCCGCCAGCGCGATCGCTACCATGATCGAGAACAAGATCGGGTCGCTGCCGGTGGTCGACGCAGACCAGAATCTGGTGGGCATCGTCACCGAGACCGATTTTCTGCAGATCGCCTACCAGGCGCTGACCGGAGGTCGGAGCCGGGAGCCGCGCGAAGACGCCGGCTCGCAGTGACCGCGAGAGGTCGGGCCCGAGCGGCCGGAGGGCGACCCGCCGCGAGCAGTGCCGTCGAACGGCAATGAGGCTCGGCGGGCCGGCACGCCCCAAAAAAGCTCAGGTCGCCGCGCCGCGCAGCGTCAGGCGCGCGAGCAGCACCTCGCAGGCCGCGGCGCAGGTACGGCACGCCTCGGCGCAGCTCCCTTCGGGGTCGAGCGGGGAGTGCGGCGAAGAGCAGGCCTCGCTGACCTCGGCGCAGGCGGCGGCGCACAGCAGCAAGATCGACTCGAGCCGCTCCTCGGCGTTGCAGCGAAAGAGCACCCGGCCGGTGGCCAGGCACAGGTCCGAGCAGTCGAAGGTGATTCGAATCACCGCCCCCAGACGCGCGCGCTCGGCGGCGGCGAGGCAGGCGTTCGCCACGTCGAGACAGCGCTCGGCGGCGGTGAAGCACGCGCTGACACACCGGGCCAGCGCGAGCGTGGGGTCGGCCTGCAGGTCGGTGCCGCGGTTCACCGGGCCCCCTCGACCTGGGCGCCCGCGCCGGAGACGACCGCCGCGCTGCAGGCAAGGCGAAGCGCGTCGAGCGGCCCATCGAGGGCGCACACCCGGGTGGCGCCCGCCAGGTAGGCGCGCTCCACCAGGCGCTCGTCACGCAGCGGGAGCACCGCCACCACCGGGCTGCCGCCGCACACCCGCCGAGCGGCGGCGAGCACGTGAAAGAAGTCGCCCTCGCGCACCACCGCGAAGACCAGCTCGGGGGGGCTGCCCTCGGCCCGCTCGAGCTCGATGCCGAGGTCTCGCAACAGGTCGACCAGAAGCTCTTCGAAGAGCTCGGAGTCACCCACCAGCATCACCCGCAGCCGTCGCGCGCCCGTTCGCATCTTCGATGGGGTCGCAAAGCGCGGGCCACGGCGCAACCCCCTTCAGCGCCGACAGCAGGGCGAAGCCCGACGTTGCAGGCTGCGCTTGGGGTGGCCGAATGCAACGCGTGCCGCTCAGCCTCCCTCGCCGCCCTGCCCTGCCTTGCCGCGGCGGTGAATCGTCGAGACGTCGATGCCGAGCAGCTCGGCGGCCCGGGTCTTGTTGCCGCCGCAGCGCGAGATGGCCCAGGCGATGTATTCGGCTTCGAGCTGCCGGAGCGGCACCAGCAGGGGTCGCTCGACCGAGAACTGTGGCCCGCGAGGCCCGTCGGCCAGCGCCGCGTCGAGCGTCTCGACGTCGGCGCGAGGGCCGGCCCCGGTCACCACGATGCGCTCGACGGTGTTCTCGAGCTCGCGCACGTTGCCGGGCCAGTCGCGCGCGGCCAGCGCCGACACCAGCGCGGGCGCGAGCTCGGTGACCGGCGACGAGGGGCTGCGCTCTCTGGCCCTGGCGAAGAAGCGCTCGACCAGCGCGGGAATGTCGCCCGCCCGCTCGCGGAGCGGCGGCAGCGTGACGGCCACGACGTTCAGCCGGTAGAAGAGGTCTTCGCGGAAAGCCCGCTCCTGCACCAGCCGGCCGAGGTCTTTGTGGGTGGCGGCCAGCACCCGCACGTCGACGGTTCGCACCTCGTCGGAGCCGACGGCCCGCAGCTCACGCTGCTCGAGCACCCGCAGGAGCTTGGCCTGCAGCGGCAACGGCATGTCGCCGATCTCGTCGAGCAGCAGGGTGCCGCCGTCGGCCTCGACGAACAGGCCCTGGCGCGCCGCGGTGGCGCCGGTGAACGCGCCCTTGAGGTGCCCGAACAGCTCCGACTCGAGCAGCGACTCGGGCAGCGCGGTGCAGTTGATGGCCACGAACGGCCCCGCCTTGCGCGGCCCCTCGAAGTGAATCGCGCGGGCCACCAGCTCTTTGCCGGTGCCGGTCTCGCCGCTGATGAGCACCGGGGCGGTCGACTGCGCGAGACGCTCGACCCGGTCGAACACCCGTTGCATCGCCGGGGTGCGCCCGACCATCGCCCCCAGCGCCGAGCGCTCGGTGGCGATGCGCTGAAACGCCCGGCTCCGCGACCGCAGGCGCCGTTCGTCGAGCGCGCGGTCGACCAGGGTGGTCACCTCGTCGAGGCGGAGCGGCTTGGTGATGTAATGGTACGCGCCGAGCTTCATCGCGGTGATCGCCGAGTCGATGGCCCCGAACGCGGTCATCACCAGCACCGGCACGTCGGGGTCGAGCGCCTTGACCTGCTTGAGCAGGTCGAAGCCGTCGAGGTGCTCCATGCGCAGGTCGGTGAGCACCAGCTCGAACACCCGCTTCCCGAACAGCTCGAGGGCCGCGCGGGCGCTGGGGGCGACGTCGACTGAGAAGCCGCGGTCGACCAGCGCATCGGCCAGCACCCGGGCCATCTCCGGCTCGTCATCGACGATCAGCAGGCGCGGGCTAGGAGGGCTGCTCATCTCGGGGCTCCAGGGGGGTGGGGCCGGCGAGCGGCCAGTAGACGCTGACCCGGGTGCCCTCACCGACCTCGCTGGTCAGCTCGATCTCTCCACCGTGGTTGCGCACGATCTGCGCCGCGACGGTGAGGCCGAGCCCGGTGCCCTGGCCTCTCTTCTTGGTGGTGAAGAACGGGTCGAAGACCCCCTGGCGGTGCTCGGGCTGAATGCCACAGCCGTCGTCGAGCACCTCGAAGCGCACGCACGGCCAACCCGAGGTCGCGGTGTCTCTCGAGGCCGAGAGGGTGACGTGACCGCCGGCATCGCAGGCGTCGCAGGCGTTCATCACCAGGTTGAGCAGGAGCTGCTGCAGCTGATCGGGGTCGGCCGAGACCCGAGGCAACGTCTCGGCCAGTGCGATGCGCAGCTCGACCTTGCGGCGCTGGGCCTCGTACCGCAGCACCTCGCCCAGCCAGGCCCCGACCTGGGCCGGCGCAGTCGGGCGAACCGCCGCGGGGGTGACCCGCGAGAAGTCGAGCATGCGGCGAATGGTGCGGCTGACCCGGTCGATCTGATCGACGATCACCTCGAGCCCGTGGGCCTGCGGGTGGTCTCGCCCGAGCTTGCCGAGCACGTACTCACCGCGGGCGCGCACGATGCCGAGCGGAGTGCCGATCTCGTGGGCCAGGCCCGCGGCGAGCACCCCGATGGTGGCGAGCTTCTCGGCGCGCAGCAGCTGCGACTCGAGCGCGTGCACCTCGCTCACGTCTTCGATCACCAGCAGCGCATGCGCCTCGTGGAAGGGCTCGCCCAGCGGCACCGCGTGCACGCTGTACTGACCTTCGCTGCCGAACAGCGCCAGCCGCTCGCCGTGCAGGCTCTGCACCACCTGGCTGTGCGCGGCCTGCTCGACGAGCGCCGACAGGCGCGTCACCACCGCCGAGGGCGAGTTCGGCAGCGCCTCGGCGAGGGTGCAGGGCAGCTGGCCCGTCATGCGCTCACGCAGCACCCGGTTGGCGGCGGTCACCTGGCCCCGGCGGCTCAGCGTGAGCACCGCCGCGGGGATGTTGTCGAGCGTGCGCTCGGTGCGCTGGTGGAGCTGCGCCAGGCGCGCGGCGTGCACCCCGCGCTCGTGGGCCAGCGCGCTCTTTCGGGCCAGGGCGACCATCAGGCCGCCGAAGGCCAACAGCACCAGCACCGCGGCCGCGGCGGCGCCCCCCAGCCGCCGCTTCAGGCTGCCCTCGGCGGCGCTGAGCACCGAGGTCGAGGTCACCACGACCAGCGACCAGGTGCCCAGGCCATCGGTGCGCACGGGAGAGAACGCCGCCAGCGCCTCGGCCTCGCCCAGGCCCAGCGCCACCGCCTGGGTGGCAGGGAGCCACCCGGTGCCCTGCTCGCCCGCCTTGAGCCTCTCGAGCAGGCGGGCGAGCTCGGGGCTCGGTGCGCGCGCAGGCTCGAGCGCGACGGCGGCCAGCAGCGGGTCACTCGACGGAGTGGGCCGGCCCCGGGGGCCCAGAAACAGCACCCGCAGGGCGGGGTCGGCGGCGAGCACTCCCAGCCGCGCCAGCAGCCGCTCGGAGTCGACCAGCGCGGCCACCGCGCCCGAGGGGCGCCCGTCGGCGCCGGCCACCGACAGCGCGTAGACCCGCATCGACCGGTCTCCGACCGCCAGCGGAGCCGACAGCTCGAGCTCACCCCCGCGCGAGAGCGACCGGGCCGCGGCCAGCCGGAGCTCCCCGTCGACCGCCGACTGCTGAGCACCAGCCGAGAAGGCCGGGTGGGCCGCGCTGACCTGCGTTCGACCCGCGGCGTCGAACACGCGAACCAGTCGCAGCTGGGGGCTGGCCACGAGCAGCGCATCGAGGGCTGCGGGCGCCACCAGGCCGCCGTCGCGAGGGCGGGTGACGTCGCCGGCCAACCGCAGCACGACGGCCATGCCGTCGAGATCGAGCCGCGAGAGCTCGGCGATCTGTTGTACCTGCCGCGCCCGCTCGCCGGCGAAGCGCTCGAGCAGCAGCGCGTGGTCGCGCTCGATGAGGCGCGAGGCGCCGACGACGATGGCGGCGAGGAGCAGGAAGAGCGCGCCCAGCGCGATGGGTATTCCGCGGGTCACCAGGGTCTCTGCTTCGAACGGCTGAGCTTCGCTCCCCATTCTGCCCGGCCGCCGCGCCGCCGTCTGCAGGGGTGGTCGGCCGTGTGGGCGCACCCTTCACCCCTGCTCGGGAGCTGCGGCGACCGAGGAGTGGGGAAAGTCGCGCACGGCGTCGAGGTACTGCTGTTGGGTGAAGGGGTGGCGGCCACGCGCCGGCTCGCGCAGCGGAGGCTCGAGCTCGGGCTCCTGGCGGTCGTCGGCCAGAGATACCCGTGCGCCATCGCAGAAGCACCAGTGTGTGCCCTGGTCGTCGGCCCAGGCGAAGAACACCCGTGGCGCCGCCGAGCGGGCGCGGCACCCGGCGCGCGCGGCTTCGCGAAGCGAGGGCAGGCTCTTCGCCCAGGCCTCGCGCGCCCGTGCCCTTCGGGCCTCGGCGATCACCGCGGGCAGCCGGGCCGCCCGGGCGCGCGCCGCCTCGATGAGGGCGAGGCCGCGCTGCCGCACGAAGGGGAAGCCGGCGCTCGCCGCGAAGCCACACCCGGCCAGGGCGCCGAGGTTCTGCTGGTGCAGGTCGGCGACCGAGGAGAGCCCCTCGCCCAGCTCGTCTGCGAGGGCGATGCGGCGCTCGGGCCAGTCTTGCGGCGCGTCGCCTCGCGCCCGGTCGAGGTAGCGGCCGAGCGCGCTGTTCACCGCGGTGAGCTCATCGAGCAGAAAGCGCGGCTCGGCGTCGCAGATCTCGCTGCCGCGCCAGGCGCGAAGGGCCACCTGAACACCTCCCACCCGATGGGTGACCGGCGGGGGCGAGAGGTGGGCCGAGCACGCCACCCACAGCAGCGCGGCGGGGCAGCCGCGGGTCAAGGGGCAGCCAGGGGGGCGAGCGGGGCCAGACCGGTGAGGGCCAGCACCGCGGGAATCGCGCGGCGCGCGGTGACGAGCTCCATGTGCCCGAGCGGCGACCTCACCGCCACCACCCGCTGTTCACCGCGGGGCTCGAGCGCGGCGGCGGCCGCCAGACCGTCGAGCAGCGGTGCGTCGGGGTAGGCCTCGGCGAAGCGCTGAACGTTCGGGGTGGTGTGGTGGCCGACCAGGAGCAGGGCCCAGGGGTGGTTGCCGCCCTCTTCCAGCCAGCTGCGCCAGGCGGCGTCGGCGCCGTAGAGGGCGTCGAGGAGCACCACGGTGTCGAGCCGCGGCGACTGCAGCCACGCTTCGACGGTGCGGTACCCCCCGCTGTGGGCGACCGCCACCACCGGGCCGTCGGGGAGCGTGACGCCCCCTTCGCGCTCGACCGTGTCGAGCAGGTCGTCGAGGTCGCGAAACTGCACCGGGTCGCCGTCGCCGCGGGGGGCTTCGGGCACCACGAACAGCGCGTTGCGGCGGCTGGCGGCGAACTGAGCGGCGAGCCGGTGACTGCGGCAGGCCGCCTCGACGTCGGTGTAGTAGCCGTGCACGTAGAGCACGATGCCGGCGGTGGTCGGGTCGTAGCCGCGGGGTACGAACAGGTGCACCTGGCCGTGCGGCGAGCGAAGCACCCGGTGCAGCCCGGCGGTGAGGGGCGCGGGCTCGGCGGCGGGGTCGGAGGGCTCGAGGCCGTTCGCTTCGGGGGCCCGCTGAGCGAGCGGCGCGGCGCAAGCGACGAGCCAGGGCAGCACGGCGGCGAGCATGCAGCGGGAGACCATCGCGGCGATGTGTCGCAAGCCGCGCGCCACGGCCTGCGCGCAGGCGGGCGCCGCGCCCCCCGTTGCAAGGTGCGGCGCGGGCATCGCGATGTGCAACCGTGCCGGCTTCGAGACGGCGGCGGCTCCGGGGAGCGCAGCGCTGGCGCGGCGCTGGCAAGCGCGTCGGGCCCAACCTTTTCGAGGAGCTCGCGCTTGGTGTTTCGAACCCCGATGATCGCCGCAGCCCTGGCCTTTTGGATCAAGAGCTGCTCCGAACCGGAGCAGGTTCAGAGCCCCACCCCGCCGCCCGCCCAGCTCGACGCGGGTGCACCCGCCTCGGAGGTCGGCGGCGGGGTGGGCGCTCCTGACGCCGGGCCCGCCGACGCGGGCGACGCGGGCGACGCGGGCGACGCGGGCGATGGTGGCGATGGTGGCGATGGTGGCGATGGTGGCGATGGTGGCGATGGTGGGGCAGCCGATGCCGGCGCGCGGGGGAAGCGCAAGGCGGGCAAGCGATGAGCGCGCGGCTGGCGGTGGCGGCGGTGCTGGTGGCGGGCTGCGTGACCACCGGCACCCACCGGGCGAAGGTCGACGAGCTGACCGGCCGGCTGGAGGCGCAGGCGCGCGAGGCCCAGGAGCGTGACCGCGCCGCTGCGGCGCGGGCGGCCGAGCTCGACGCGGCGCTGCAGCTCGCGCGGGGCGAGGTGGTGCAACGCCAGGGGGCCCTCGAGGCGCTGACCGCCGAGCGCGAGGGTCTGCGCAAGCAGCTCGACGACCAGACGGCGCTGGTGGGTGAGCTCAAGAAGCGGCTCGAGAAGCTGGGGCAGAACGTCGACCGGTTGATGAGCGAGAAGGGGGCCCTCGCCACCTCGCTCGACGAGTCGAAGGCCCGGCTGGAGGAGCTGCGCAAGCAGCGCGAGGCGGCCGAGCAGCGGCTGTCGATGTTCAAGCGGCTGGTGGAGAAGTTTCAGTCGATGATCGACGCGGGGCAGCTCAAGGTGGCGGTGCGCAACGGCCGCATGCTGCTGTCGCTGCCCGACGCGGTGCTGTTCGACTCGGGTCGCACCGAGCTCAAGCCCTCGGGGTCGACCGCGCTGGCGCGGGTGGCCGAAGTGCTGGGAGCGCTGGGCGATCGCAACTTCCTGGTGGCGGGGCACACCGACGACGTGCCCATTCACACCGCCCGCTTTCCCTCGAACTGGGATCTCTCGACAGCGCGGGCGGTGGAGGTGGTGAACTACCTGGTGAGCAAGGGCATGCGCCCCCAGGTGCTGGCCGCCGCGGGCTACGGAGAGTTCGACCCGGTGGCCGCCAACGACGCACCCGAGCACCGGGCGCAGAACCGCCGCATCGAGATCGTGCTGCAGCCGAACCTGGCCGAGCTGCCGTCGCTCGAGGGGCTGAGCGTCAAGCAGTGACCGGTTTGCCATGGCGACCGGTGGCGGGGAGCGTTAGCCACCAGCCTGGCCGGCAACTTTGAGCCCCGAACCCATCGCCGAAGATCTGCGCGCCTTTCTGCTCGAGCGCGTGCGGTCGCTCGAAGAGCTCGAGGTGCTCCTCTTGGTGAGGGGAGAGCCTGACGGAGTCTGGAGCAGCGACTCGGTGGGGGCTCGGCTGGCGCTGGCCCCGCAGGTCGCCGAAGAGGCGCTGGCCGAGCTGGGCGACCGCCAGCTGCTCTCTGCGCGGGAGCAGGCCGGGCTCAAGCTGTATCGCTACCAGGCGGCCGACCCGGCGCACGACGCGCTGGTGTCGCGCCTCTTGCTCGCCTATCAGCGCAACCGCATCGGGGTCATCTCGTTGATGACCCGCAACGCGGTCGAGCGCATTCGCGGCTCGGTGCTGCGCACCTTCGCCGACGCCTTCGTGGTGGGGAGGAAGAAAGATGGCTGAGGGGGTGTACCTGCTGTGCGCGCTGACCAGCGTGACCTGCGCGGTGCTGCTGTTGCGCGGGTACTCGGCCAGCAAGACCCGGCTGTTGTTCTGGGGCAGCCTGTGCTTCATCGGGTTGGCGCTCAACAACGTGCTCTTGTTCATCGACCTGGTGATGGTGCCCACGGTCGACCTGTCGCTGCTGCGCTCGGCGGTGGCGCTGGTGGCGATGATGACGCTGCTCTTCGGGCTGATCTGGGACGCCAAGTGAGGAGCGCGCGATGAGGCCGATGCTGTTCGGGGCGCTGGCGATGTCGAGCTGGGTGGCCGGGGTGTTCTTTCTGCGCTTCTACAAAGAGAGCCGCGACCGACTGTTTCTCTTCTTCTGGTTCGGGTTCTGGGTGCTCGCCCTCAACTGGGTCGGGCTGGTGGTGGTGAGCGACGGCGGTGAGACCCGGCACTTCGTCTACGCGCTGCGGCTGGTCGCCTTCTGCTCGATTCTGGTGGGGGTCATCGACAAGAACCGGCGCGGGCGCGGCAAGTGAGGCACGGTCACCCGGCGGCGCGGCGCAAGCGTCGCCTCGGGTTGAGCTGTCGCGCGTCGACGCCGGCGAAGTAGAACCTCGGCCGTGCCCAAGCCTCCCGCCCACCCGACCCACCACCACGTGCCGGCCTCCGAGGTGGCCGGCTTCATCGACCGCGCCGCGCTCGAGCGGGTGGTCGGCCCGCTGCTCGGCGACCCGGCAGGCCTCGACTTCACCGTGCGCTGCCTGGTCGGAGAAGGGCCGGTGCACCACCGCGGGGCGAACTGGGTGCTGCTCGAGCTGCTGGGCCGCGCCGTCGCCGCCGCGGGCGCCCGGCCGCAGCCCGCCGCCGACGCGCTGGCGGTGCCGCTGCGGCTGCCGCCCCACCTCACCCACGACGCCGCCGAGCAGAGCCACCCGCTCACTCTCGCGCTCGCACCGCTCGACCGGCTGGCGGCGCGGGGCAGCCGTGCGCAGGAGGCGATGATCGACTGCCTGACCGACGGGCCGCCCCAGCACGCCATCGCGAACGTGGCGATGGTGGGGCTCCTGGGGGCGCTGCTCGAGGCGCTGGAGACGCGTTGACCCCGCCGTTGCCCCCGGGGCTCGACGACGCTTTTCTCACCGCGGCCACCGAGCTGGGCATGTGCAGCGCGGCGTGGCTGTTCACCCGCGAGGCCGAGGCGGCCGGCCCCGAGCACCTCGCGGCGCTGCGCGATGCGCTGGGCCGGGCTTTCCCCGTGCTCGACGCGGTGGTGGCGGCGCGGCTGGCGGGCGGGCACCCGCGCGCTCCCTCGGAGCAGGCGCTCGACGCGCTGGCCGAGTACAAGCGGGTGGTCGTGGTGGGCCTCGAGGCCCAGCACCTCGACGCGATGGTGGCGCGGCGGCGGGGGCAGAAGCTGGCGCTGCTCACCGAGGCGGCCCTGCCCACCGACTGGGCACGGGTGCTCTCGAACTTCGCGGGCGCGGTCGAGGCGGTCGACCTGGCGAGCTTTCAAGGCTGGGCTGGCCCGCAGAGCGCGCTGCTCACCTCGCGTACGGGGTCAACGGCGCGCTCACCCACGTCAGCCCCCTGTGGCTGAGGGTGGCGGGCGACGACGTGCGCACCCAGTTCGGGGCGCTGCTCGCGTGGGACGTGCTGCAGGCGCCGATGTTCGTCTACCCGAGGTGGCTGGTCGAGGTCGCCGCCCAGAGCTTCACCCGGGTGCTCGAGTGATCGCGCTCGCGCTGAGCGGGGTGCTGACCCTGAGCATCGTGCTCCAGGCGCTGCTGCCGGCGCGGCGGCTGACCGTGGTGCTGACCGGGGCGGGCCTGTCGTGCCTCATCGGCGCCGCGAGCGAGGTCGCGCCGACCGGGCGGGTGCTGGCCTCGGTGCCGTGGGACGTGCTGGTGATGCTGGTGGCGCTCGGGCTGCTCACCGAGCTGCTGGCCGGCTCGGGCATCTTCGGCCGCCTGGCGGTCAAGCTCACCACCGCCACGCGGGCCAACCACGCGCTGCTGGCGGTGGTCTACTGCGGGGTGATGTACCTGGTGAGCGGGCTGGTGAACAACCTCACCGCGCTGCTGTTGGTGCTGCCGCTGATGCTGGTGCAGTTTCGGCTCTTGGGCGTGACCCAGCGCTACCTCACCTGGACGCTGGGGGCCCTGCTGGTGGCCTGCAACCTGGGCGGGGCGGCCACGCCGATCGGCGACTTTCCCGCCATCTTGCTGCTGGGCCGGGGCGCGATGGGGTTCACCGACTACCTGTGGCGCGCCGCGCCCGCGACCGCCGCCGCGCTGGCGCTGTTTCTCGCGCTGGTGGGGCTGCTGGCCCGGCCGGCGCGCGACGTGCCGCGCTCGCCGGTGTCGTCGCGCATCACCGTGGCCACCCTGCAGGCGCTGCACCGCGGCCTGACCCTCGACCGCCGCGCGCTGGTGCCGGCCGGCGCCGCGCTGGCCGCGATGATGGTGGGGTGGACGGTGATACCCGTCTCGAGCGGGGTGGGCCCCGAGCTCATCTGCTGGCTGGGCGTGGCGGCGGCGCTGGTGGCCGCGGGGCCGACCGGCGAGCGGCTGATTCGCACCCGGGTCGACCTCGAGGCCACCCTGTTTCTCCTCTCTGTTCGTGATGGTGGGCGCGGTGCGGGCGTCGGGGGCGTTCACCGCGCTGGCGAACCAGCTCACCGTGCTGCCGCTGCCGCCCACCGCGCAGGTGGTGGTGTTTCTGGTGGTGGCGGCGCTGCTCACCGGGCTGTTCTCGGCCGGCCCCAGCATGGCCGCGCTGCTCGAGGTCGCCGAGGTGCTGGCGCGCCGCCACCCGCCGGCGGCGATCTACGTGGGGCTGGCGCTGAGCGTGTGCGCCGGCAGCTCGCTGTTCATCACTGCCGCCACCTCGGGGCCGCTCACCCAGGCGCTGGTCGAGCGCGCCGGGCTGCGCGGCGCAGACCGTCAGCCGCTCGGGTTCGGGTTCGTGGCCTTCATGCCGGTGGGTCTGTTGGGCTTCGCCACCATTCTGGGCGTGGGCATCGTCACCACGCTGCTGCAGCTGTGAGACTTCAACAAGCGCGCGGCGCCGCTCACCCGTTCGGCGGCGGGCGAAAGAAGTCGGCCGGCCGCGCGAGAAACAACCGGCCCACCGCGCGCACCAGGCGCACCGTGGCGAGGGTGCCGGCCTCGCGCGCGCGCAACGCCACCCACAGCGCCAGCGCGAAGCTGACCCCGAAGTTCATCACCCCCACCAGCCCCACCCCGGCCAGCGCCCAGGCGAAGTCGGCCTGCAGCACCCCATGCGCTCCGCGGGCCGCGCCGGCGAAGGCCAGCTGCCCGGTCGACACGGCCACGTGCGGCAGCACCAACGGCACCCCGAAGAACACCCCGAAGGTCGGCAGCAGCCCCATCTGCAGGCCGAGCGCGACGTTGCCCCCGATGCCGGCCACGTGCTTCTTCAGCCAGGCGGCCACCTCGCGCGCACGCTCGGCGCCCAACAGCGCCCGCATGCCGCGGTGGCTGGCGACGGCCTGCGGCAGCCGGCGGTACACCACCCAGTTCTCCACCGTGCCGGCGGCGACGCTCGAGAGCCACAGCGCCACCCCGGTCAGCATCGCGCCCGGCACCAGCACCGTCTTGAGCGGGTGGTGGTTGGCGACCACCTTGTCGGCGTAGGCCGAATCGAGCAGGCCGCGGCCGAAGGCCACCCGCAGGGTCAGGTCGATGAGCACCGCCACCGGCACCACCACCGCCAGGTTGCCGAGGGTCGCCGCCAGCTGAGAGCGCACCGTGCGCGCGACCTCGGCGGCCAGCGCCGACAGCTCGCGGTCTTCGGCCGGGCTCTCGCCCATCGCCCGGGCCAGGTGCGCGGCGGTCATCGACGGCTGCTTGCTCGCGAGGGTGAAGCCCATCAGCTGCATGGCGACGAACGAGCCGGTGTAGTTGAGCGAGAAGAAGAAGCCCTCCCAGAAGGGCGCCAGGCCCGCCCAGCCGAACACGAACTTGAACAGCGCGGTGAAGGCGGTGATCAGGCCGCCGCCGGCCGCCGAGTCGACCAGCGCGTGGTACTCGGCGGGGGTGCGGGTCACGTAGTGGCCGCCGCCGTGTGCCGCCGCGTCGACCACCCGCCGGGCCAGCAGCCGCGTCGAGCCCTTGAGCAGCTCGAGCACGCTGCGGTCGCGGTACGCTCCGCGCACCAGCACCAGCAGCAGCCGCACCGCCGCGCCCTGGGCGGGGGCGCCGTCGGCGGGCGCCACCAACCCCAACAGCGCGTAGAGCCGGTCGAGCTGCCGCCGCATCAGGTCGAGCCGGTACACCAGGTCGACGCTCACCCCGGTGCGCTCGAGCGCGTCTTCGACCTGCTTGAGCCCCTTGCGGCAGGCGGAGATCGTCTCGCGGCAGGCGTCGGCGCGCTCGCCCCGCACCGCGGCGCGCACCGCGTCGGGCAGGGCGAAGAACGGCGACCGCTCGAGCGGCCCGGGCTCGGAGCGGGCCCGCACGTCGTTGCCCAGGCCGTGGCTCATCACGCGCGCCGCCAGCAGCACCGCCGCCTCGGTCATGTCGTCGAGCAGCGGCTTCACCTCGGGGCCCTCGGGCAGCGCCAGCAGGCGAAACAGCGCCGCGCTCTCTTCGGCGGTGAGGGCCTCGAACCACTCGACGGCCCGGCGGCTGTCGAACAGCCGGGTGAGCACGTCGGCCAGGTCGCCGTCGGGCGGCGGGTCGGGCAACAGCGAGCGAGAAGCGCGGTCGAGGGCCTCGGCGAAGAAGCCCTGCCGCGAAGGCACCCCCACGTCGGTGAAGAGGGTCACCCCGCGCGAGGTGGCGAACAGCCGCGCGGAGGCGGCGCGCAGGCGCGCCACCTGCTCGGGCAGGTGCTCGGCGGCCTCGAACAGGGTGCGCAGCCGGGCAGCGGCGGTCGACTCCGAGGGCCGCTGCTCGGGCAGCTTGCCTCGCGCCCGGAGCCAATGGAAGAGGTCGTCGAGCCACTCGGCGAACGCGGCGGGCGGCAGGTCGGCGTCGAGCCGCGCCAGCAGGCCGCGCAGGCGCATCACCGTTCGCTCGCGCAAGTCTCCGCGCGCGAAGCGGGTGGCGAAGTTGCCCGCGTCGAGCAGGCTCAGCTCGCTGGCGGTGGGCAGCGGAGCCCCCATCAGCGCACCAGGTGAACGGTGCGGGTGGGAAATGCGAACGAGGCGCCGGCCCGCTCGACCACCTCGAGAAACGAGAGCAGCACGTCTTGCCGAATCGCCTGGAACTCGCCGAAGTCGGAGGTAAGGAACCAGGCCATCACCTCGACGTCGAGCGACGAGGCGGCCAGCTCCTTGAAGCGCACCACCACCGCGTCGGGCCAGATCTTGGGGTGCCCCCTCAAGCTCGCCTCGAGGCCGGCCAACACCTCTCGCAGCTGGGCCGACGAGGTGCCGTACGTCAGCCCCACCGTGCAGGCCAGGCGAATGCGGTCTCGCGCCGCGAAGGTCTCGAGGCGCGCGTCGGCCAGCTTGCCGTTGGGCACCGCGATGACGGTGCGGTCGAGGGTGCGAAAGCGCGTCGAGCGCATGCCGATGCGCTCGACCGTACCCACGAAGTCGTCGACCTTCACGAAGTCACCCTCGCGAAAAGGCTGGTCGACCGCGAGGGCGAACGCCCCGAACAGGTTCTCGACGGTCTTCTGCGCGGCCAGCGCCAGCGCGAGGCCCCCCAGGCCCAGGCCGGCCAGCAGGCTGGTCACCGGGTACCCCAGCGCGCTGAACACCGTCACCGCGGCGGCGGCGAGCAGGGCCGCGCGCGCCACCGAGGTACCCAGCGACACCAGCGACCTGGCGCCGGGGCGGTCGCGCGCCCACACCGAGCCGCCCACGTGCGCCGCGCCCAGGGTCACCGCGCGGAACAGGGCCCAGAACAGGCCCAGCCCCATCACCGTCTGCGCGGCGGCCCCCAGGCCGTGCTCCCACCTCGGCGGCAGCGCCAGTGCGGGGTACGCGAGCCGCATCAGCAGACCCCAACCGAAGAGCCGCACCGGCCCGCGCAGCCGCTGCACCAGCGCGTCGTCCCACGCCGCCGCGCTCCTGAGCGCGAGGCGGGCGCCGATCGCCGCCAGGCTTTGCGCCAGCAGCAGCGCCGACGCCGCGGCCAGCAGCGCCACTGCAGGAACCGCGAGCGCCTGCCACCGCTCGAGCCCGAATGCTCCGTCGCCGCGGAGCGACTCGGGCAAGACTTCGCGCCAGGCCTGTGCATCGTAGGGCATTCGTTTCGGCTCCCGCTGCTCCAGAAAAAACCACCACCGTGACGCGGCGCTGCGCCGACGGGCCTGCCCCGGGGCGCGCCACCGACCTCACGTTGTAACCCCGGTCGTGGCGCGGGCGCTCAAGTCAGCGGCGCGACCAGCACGCTGCTTTGGGCGCCACGCACCACGTCTTCGGCCACCGCGGCGTCGAAGGCGCTGCGCGGCCTCGCCGGCACGCCTACCACGATCAGATCGCAGTCGCTGCGCGCGCCGGCCTCGAGAATGGCCACCGCGGCGCTGCCCCGCTGTAGGGTCTGCAGCTCGGCGCCGGGCAACAGCTCGGCGGCGACCTGGTGCAAGCGCCGGGTCTGCTCGGCCACCGTCTGCTCGCGCTCGGCTGCGGCGCACCCGTCGTCGTCGAGCAGCCGCACGGGCGCCACGTTGTGCAGGAGCGCCACCGGCGACTCGAGCCGCGACCGCAAGCGGGCGACCAGCTGAACTACCGGGTAGCCGGGGTGCGCGAGGTCGGTCGCGGCGACGATCGCGCCCAGCGGCCGCGGCGGGCGAGCCACCAGCACCGGCACCGAAGAGCGGCTGGCCAGCTCGGCGGCGAGCGCGCCGGCGCGCGGGCCCGAGCCCAGCACCAGCAGGCCCGCGCCGATGCGCGCGATGGCCGCGAGGGCCTCGGTCATCACGTCGCCCGACCGCACCTCGAGCCGATCGGCGCCCAGCGCCTCGGGGAGTTCGGCCCGGCACACCCGGCGCAGCTCGCGCTCGGCCTCGAAGAGGGCGAGCTCGTTGCCCCGCTCACCGTGAGGCTCTCCCAACAGCCGAATCACGTGCAGGGCGTCGCCGACGATCACCGAGAGCGCGTGCGCCCGCCCCACCGCGACCCGCGCGGCGGCGTCGGCGCCCTCTACCAACAGCAGCACCGGCCCCTTCATGACGCCCTCGCCGTGGCGGCGAGCCCGGGCGCGCCGAGCCCTCCCGCAGCCAGGGTCTGGGCCAGCGCCGCGAGCACGTCGCGGGCGGCGGCCACCTTGCGCTCGGGAAGTGCTTCGATCACCTGCTGCACCGCGCCCTCGACCGTGCCGCTGAGCTGCCCATTCACGGCGCGGCCGGCTTCGGTAAGACCGAGGAAGGTGCGCCGGGCATCGTGGGGGTCTTTGCGCCGCGCGATGAGCCTGCGCCGCGACAAGCGCTGCAACACCCCGGTGATGGTGCTGGGGTTCACGTGCAGCACCTGGGCGAGCTGCCCGGCGGTGATGCCGGGGAAGCGGCCCACCAGCCGGAGCACGAAGCGCTGGGCGCCGGTCACGCCCAGCTCGACTTCCATGCGCTTGGAGGTGCTCTCGAGCTGATGCGAGACCGCCCAGATCAGCCTGAGAAAGTCGAGCACCTCACCCAGTGGTTGCAGCAGCGCGAGCTCGTGCATGTCGTCGCTCATCGGTGACCTCTCTTTCTGTTTCGTCGGTGCGCAGCCATGTCAGCCGTTCGATGAAGTCGTCGATCGCCTGGTGCCGGCGCAGGTAGAAGCCGGCGCGCGACTGCGCGCGCTGCCCGACCCGCACCCCCAGGAGCCGCGCGGGCTCGTCGAGGGCGAAGACGTCTTCGTCGGTCTCGTCGTCGCCCACGTAGATCGCGGTCTGGCACCCCAGCCGCTCGCGCGCCTCCGACAGCGCCACGCCTTTGTGGGGAGCCGCCGGCGGCAGGAGGTTGACCACCTGATGCCCGCCGATCACCCGCAGCGGGTGCAGCTCGGCCGCCACCTGGGCGATGGCGCGGCGCGCCGCCACCTTCTGGGTGCTGTGCCGGTAGTGCACCGAGACCGAGTGCCCCTTGTCTTCGACCACCACCCCCTTGAATGGGGCGAGGCGCTTTTCGAGCACCGGCCGCCAGGCGGTCACCACGCTCACGAATTCGAGGCCGCAGTCGCGGCGCTCCAGACCGTGGTTGCCGATCACCTCGTGAAAGCCGATGCCCTCGACCCGCGGGCGCACGTCGGCGATCGACCGGCCCGAGATGATGGCGCAGGGGTAGAGGCGGCACAGCTGCATGAGCAGCTCGGCGGTGCGGGGCCGCAGGCGGGCCTTTTGGGGCTCGGCCACCATCGGCGAGAGCGTGCCGTCGAAGTCGAACGCCAACAACACCCGCGACCGGGCGAACCGGCGCAGCACCCCGAGGTTGGCCTTGGCGAGAATGTCGAGCATCAGGCGCTCTCCTCGAGGCCCAGCAGGCGCTCGGTGGTGAGCCGGCCCGAGAGCCGCTCGCGGGCGCGCAGGCGGGCGGCGTCGGCCAGCATGCGACCCGCCCACCGGTAGACGTTGAAGTCGCTCAAGTAGGCGCGCATCGCGCGCAGCCGGTGGGCCTGATCTTCGAGGCTCATGCTGAGCCCCGCTGCCAACGCGCCGCTGGCCTCTTCGAGGTCGTACGGGTTGACGATCAGCGCCTCGGTGAGCTCGCGCGCCGCGCCCGTGAAGGAGCTCAGCACCAGCACCCCGCGCTCGTCGTCGCGGGCGGCCACGAACTCTTTGGACACCAGGTTCATGCCGTCGTGAAGGCTGGAGACGTAGCAGAGGTCGGCGGCCCGGTAGTACTTGAAGACCGCGGGCGGCTCGTGGTGCGCGCGCAGCAGCGCGATGGGCCGGTAGCGGCCCGACCCGAAGCGCTGATTGATGCGCGCCGCCAGCGCCTCGACGCTCTCGTTGAGCTGGTGGTAGCGCTCGATGGCGGTGCGGCTGGGGGCGGCCAGCTGGGCGAAGGTGAAGCGGCCCCGAAACGCCGGGAAGCGCTCGAGCAGGCGCTCGACCGCCAGGAGCCGCTCTTCGACCCCCTTGGTGTAGTCGAGGCGATCGACGCCGACTCCGAGCAGCGCGTCAGGCTTCAGGCCGAGCTCGGCCCACACCGTCGAGCGGCACTCGGCCACCGAAGGGGCCTCCCGCGCCCACCGGTTGGGCCAGTCGATGGAGATGGGGTAGGCGCGCACCTGGGTGCTGCGGTGGCGGTGCACCACCGCGCGCTCTTCACGGTCGATGCGCGCTTCGATGTACCGGTCGACCGAGTCGATGAAGTTGTTGCAGTGCTGCTGGGTGTGGAACCCGAGAATGCTGCTGCCCAACATTCCCTCGATCAGCTCGTTGCGCCATGGGCACATGCCGAACCGCTCGGCGTTCGGCCAGGGAATGTGCCAGAACGAGATCAAGGTGGCCTTCGGCAGCCGCTCGCGGATCAACCGTGGGGCGAGCGCGAAGTGATAGTCCTGAATCAGCACGATGGGGTCGGGCGTATCGACCTCGGCCACCACCGCCTCGGAGAAGCGGCGGTTGACCTCGCGGTAGTGACGCCAGTCGTCGATGCGGAAGGTGGGCCGGGTGTGGGCCACGTGGCACAGCGGCCACAGGCCCTCGTTCGAGAAGCCGTAGTAGTAGCCACCCTCTTCCTCTGGGGTGAGCCACACCCGCCGCACCACGTAGGACCCTTCTCCGGGGGGCACCCGTACCCGCCCGTGCTGGTCAGCGACCTCGCGATCGGCGGAGCCGCTGCCATGGGCGATCCACGTGCCGCCGCAGGCGCGCATCACCGGCTCGAGCGCGGTGACCAGGCCGCTGGCGGGGTGCAGCACCTTGATTTCCCCCTGCTCGGTCTTGGTGTGGATGTACGGCTCGCGGTTGGCGACGATCACCACCCGCTCCCCGTGCAGGTAGCGGCTCAGCGTCTGCTTGAGGCGCTGGGGGGTCCACCCGCCGTGGCCCTCGCTCTCTCGTTCGACCACCAGGCGCTCGACCAGCTCGCGCACGTCTTGCATCAGCGGCAACAGCTCGGGGCGCCGCGAGCCACCGCGCAAGAGCTTGCGCAGCTCGTTGCTCCAGCCGCGCCACGAGAAGCGGGCGGCCACGATGGTGATCACCGACGCCGACGCCGCGAGCAGCGCGAAGGCGAAGAGCAGAAAGCCGCGCGCCTGGCTCTCACGACGCTCGAGAAAAGCGAGGTCTTGCACCAGCACCACCGAGCCCAGGGCGCCGCGTGCGCCGGCAACCGGTATCGCGCCGAGGTGCACCCGACCTCCGGGTTGAGCGACCACCTGCGTCCACAGGGGCAGGGGCGAGAGCACCTCGCCGCATGACAACGAGGTCGGGTAGTCGGGGGTGCTGACCACCAGCTGGCCGTCGCTGCCGCAGGCGGCGGTGCCCATGATGCGCTCGTCGCGGGTGATGTCGGCGAGCACCTCGCGCAGCTGGGCGAGCTCGCCGGCCTCCCAGTGCGCGGTGATCGCCCGCCGGCTGCCGTTGACCGCCAGCTGGGCGCGCAGGGCGAGATCTTTCGTGTACCAACCCCAGGTGGTGCGGCTCACCAAGCCCATCGCGGCGAGGGTCAGCAGCCCCAGCGCGATCACCAGCACGACCAAGAAGCGGAGCGCCGAAGGCATCGGCACATGTCTATCGCCAAATTACTTTCAATCGCAACTATCATCGGTAACATGCGCGACCCCGCTCCCACCGCACCGCGACTTGATGGGCATCGGGCAACCCCACCCACGCTTCGACACGCTGACCTCGCCGTGAATCTTCAAGGAGCATGACTGATGAAGACCCTTCGCAAGGTGCTGTGCGCGGTAGACCTCGGGCCGCGGGGAGACGAGGCCCTGTGTCAGGGCGACGCGCTGGCCCGGCTGCACGGTGCGCGGCTGACCGCCTTTCACTCCCTGCAGAGCTTCGCCCGCAGCGCTCCGCTGTTTTCCCACCTCGAGCTGGCCAGGCGCGAGGCGTTCGTCGCGGTCGAGCGCCGGGTGCTTACGGCGTTGACCGAGCGGGTGCGGGCGGTCACCGGCCGGGGCCCCGACGACTCGGAGGTGGCGCTGGGGAGCGGCGCTCCCCATTCGGCGATCATCGAGGCGGCACGGCGCCTGCTACCCGACGTGCTGGTGCTGGGCAGCGGACCGCCCCACCTCGGAGTCGACGCGCTGCTGGGCAGCACCGCCGAGCGGGTGATTCGTTACGCGGGCTGCCCGGTGCTGGTGGCGCGCCCGTGCACCGCCACCGGGCCGGTGTTGGCGGCGACCGACTTCTCCGACCCTTCGCTGCCCGCGATCGACGCCGCCATCGAGGTGGCGCGCCGCGCCGGCGCGGGGGTGATCGCGCTGCACGCGCTGGGCATCGACCCGGCGGTGGCGCTCAGCACCATGAACGGGGTCGCGTGGCCCGCCCTCGACCCGCGCGAGGTCGAGTCGCTGCGCGCCACCGCCCTGCGCCAGCTGAGCCGCGCCCTGGCGCGCTTCGGCGCCTGCGGCGAGTGCCTGGTCAGCGAGCGGGCCCCGACCGCCGCGATTCTGGAGCACGCCGAGAAGTCGGGTACGCGCCTGCTCTGCGTCGGCACCACCGGCCGCAACGGGCTCAGCCGCCTGGCGCTGGGCAGCGTCGCCGACGACGTGGTGCGGCGGGCGCCCTGCCCGGTGCTGGTGGTGCGGCTGACCCGCCGCCGCCCCGGCTGGTTTATGCCCCCGGGTGAGCCTGACCGGGCCGATGCCGACCCCGACGCCCTGCCCGGCCTGCCGCTCAGCCCCTGACCCATCGGTGGTCAATGCCCGTCTTGCAGCACCTGCACCAGGCGGGCATCGACGTCTCCCAGCAGGGAGTCGAGGCTGTCGGCGCTGATGCGGCCCGCCCGATGGGCTTCGAGCAGCGCGTCTTTCTCGGCGATCAGCGCCCGCTGCAGGGCCCGCCGGCGCTCGAGCTCGGTGAGCTCTTCTTTCTCGAGGTGCAGCGCCGCGGCCGCAGAGCGGGCCTCCTCGAGCCGCTGGCGGAACTGCGCCTTGAGCTGCTCTCCGACCGCGGCGTGCAGCGCGCCTTCTCTTTCCATGCGCTCGAGCTCTTCGAGCGCGGCTGTGGCGCCGCGGGCGGCGCCGCGCAAGCGGTCGTAGGCCCCTTCGCTCGCCGAGGGGCCGACCAGCCCGAGGCGCCGGAGCAACGGCCCCATGGTGAGCCCCTGAATCAGGATCGAGAGAATCACCACTCCGAAGGTCATGGTCTGAATCAGCTCGCGGTGCGGCATCGCGAGGGGCAGCCCGAGCACGAGCACCATCGACAGCCCGCCCCGCAGGCCTCCCCACGTGAGCACCACCGCCCAGGCCCGCGGCACCGCTTCTCTGCCGCGCCGCAACAGCCCCGCCACCGCGAAAACGACCGCGGCGCGCCCGGCGGTCATCGCCACCCAGGCGGCGACGATCGGCTGCCAGGCTTCGAATAGCGCGTCGACCTTCACCTCGAACCCGATCAGCAGAAACACGACCGAGTTGAGTGCGAACGCGAGGTACTCCCAGAAGGTGAGCACTGCCACCCGGGTTGACGGGCTCATGCCGGTGCGAGCGGCGTAATTGCCGCAGAGCATGCCCGCGGTGACGGTCGCGATGACCCCCGAGAAGTGAAAGTGCTCGGCCGCCACGAAGCTGCCGTACGCCGCGATGGTGGTGAGGGTGATCTCGATCATCGGGTCGTCGACCTTGTGAATGACCAATGACACCGCGTAGCCGATGGCCACCCCGACCCCGATGCCCATGCCGACGATGCGCACCAAGTCTACCGCGGCGGTGGGCACCGAGAACGGTTGCCCCATCGCCACGCCGACGATCATCGTGAACACCACCACCGCGGTACCGTCGTTGAGCAGGCTCTCGCCCTCGACCAGCACCGCGAGGCGCTTCGGTGCGCCCAGCGACTTGAAGAGCCCGACCACCGCGATCGGGTCGGTCGCGGCAATCACCGCAGCGAAGACCAGGCCCTCGAGCAGCGTCAGGTCGCTGATGAAGTGCAGGCCGTTGGCCACCGGCACCAGAATGGCCGCGGTGACCGCGATGCCGGCCACCAGGCCCGGCAATGCCAGCGCGCTGATGGCCCACTTGTTCGCGACGAACTTCTTGTATTCCAGCGCGAATGCCGCCTCGAACAGCAGGCCGGGCAGGAAGACCGCGTACAGCAGCTCCTGGGTGAGGTGCGGCGCCTCGAAGGCGTGCACGGTGCCGAGCACCACTCCGGTAACCACCAGCGCCACCGTGTAGGGCAACTTGAAGCGCCGCGCGACCAGCGCCACCGCGGTGGCCACCGAGAACAGCGCCACCATCGCGATCTCGAGGTTCACGCGCTCTCTCTACTTCACCCGACGCGGGCTCCGGCGACGAATGCGCCCTTCGAGCACCTGCCCAACCGCACCGGCCGCCCCCACCTCGCCGTCGACCTCGAGAGTCGACGTCCGCGAGCTCCCGCCCGCGCGAAGCGGTGATGCCGCCGGGTGCCGGCCGTGGCAGGGTGCGGCCCCGATGCGGGTGCTGGTGGTCGACGACGAAGCCGACGTCTTGAGCGTGCTGGTGCGCGCACTCGAGCGCGACGGGCACACCGTCACCACCGCCGAAACCCTGGCCAGCGCGCGGTTGGCGGCCACCGCGGGCACCGATCTGTTGCTGCTCGACCTGGGGCTGCCCGACGGCTCGGGGCTCACCCTGTGCCGCGAGCTGCGCGCCGAGGGGTCGACGGTGCCGATTCTGATGGTCACCGCGCGCTCGAGCGTGGCAGCCCGCGTCGAGGGCCTCGACTCGGGGGCCGATGATTTTCTCACCAAGCCCTTCGCGGTGGCCGAGCTGCGCGCGCGCGTTCGGGCGCTGGGGCGCCGCGGCACGATGCCCCGCAGCCTGATGCTGCGAACTGAAGCGAGCACGCTCGACTTCTCGGCGCGGCGCGCGCTGCGCGACACCGCGCCGGTGGCGGTGACCGCGCGCGAGTGGGCGATTCTCGAGTTCCTCGCGAACCGCGTTGGGCGGGTGGTCTCGCGCGATGACCTGCTCGATGGCGTCTGGGGTGATGCGAGCGAGAGCGCGGCGGGCAGCCTCGAGGTGCTGGTGGGGCGGCTGCGCAAGAAGCTCGGCGCCGACGTGGTGCGCACGGTGCGGGGCGAGGGCTACGCGCTCGGAGAGGTGCAGGCGGCGCGCGGGTGAGGCAGGTCAGAACTGGCCGGCGGCGCCGAAGGTGGCTCCGCCGTGCGCCAGGTCGAGCGCGACCACCGGCGCGAGCGCTGGCAGCCGCCGGTGGAAGTACGGCACCGCGAAGCCGGCGAAGCCGCCCACCAGCGCGCCGACGATGACGTCGGTGGGAAAGTGGCTGCCCGACTCGACGCGGGCGAGGCCGGTGAGCGCGGTGAGCAAGGCGCCGGCGCCGAGCACGACGTAGCGCACCTTCGACCGGGGGTGCCGCAAGAACACCGTCATGGTCATCGCGGTGGTGGCGGCCGCGACCATCGAGGTGTGCCCCGAGGGAAACGAGAGCTCGGCGTCGAACTCGGTGACCGGCTCGGTGAGGTTGGCGTAGCGAATCGGCCGCGGTCTGCGCACCGCGAACTTGAGCACGGTGTTGAGGGCGCCGGTGACCGCCATCGACTCGGCGACGATGAGCAGATCATTGAGCCAATCGAGCACCGGGTGCTGGGTGGGCAGCGCGATGCTCTCGAGCCCCAGGTAGATGATGGGCAGCACCAGGCTCGCGCCCAGCGCGATGTCCGAGAAGGTTCGCCACGGCGCCGAGTCACGGCCCACCGCGTAGCGGTCGAAGCCGTTCAGGCTGGCCGGGTTGCAGCGGCCGTTGCCGACCGGCTGCCGGCACGAGATGTCACCCTCGAGCGAGGGTTTGATGAGGAAGTCCATGGTCGCGTAGAGAATCGCCGCGCCGGCGGTGACCGTGGCCTCGACGGGGAGATCGACCTTGTAGACGGAGAGCACGGCAGGGGCGACCAGGGTGGGCATGCCGCCGTCGGCCGCGCCGCCCCCGTCGGGCACCAGCTCGGGAGCGAGCACCGGCGCGAGGTTGTCGGTCAGCTTGGGAGCGACGGTGGGAACCTGGCCGCCGTCGCGGGTCACCACGTCGACGAGGCCGCCGTCGCGTTCGTGAATGTCGCCCAGCAGGAGTGACGCCGCGAGGAGCAGTGCGTGCATGAGGCGCGCAAGGTCTCAGCCGCACCTTAACCAGAGCTGAACGAACCGCGACTCACCGGTCGGTGACGGCGGTCAAACCTTCGGTGCCTTGAGCCGCCGCCAGGTGTCGTAGTTGCCCTCGTAGCGAATCACGCGGCCGCCGGGCTCGAACGCGAGAATGCTGGTGGCGACCTTGTCGAGAAAGGCGCGGTCGTGGGTGACCAGCAGCACCGAGCCGGTGAACTCGACGAGCAGCCGCTCGAGCACGGTGAGGGTGACCAGGTCGAGATCATTGGTGGGCTCGTCGAGCACCAGCACGTTGGCGCCCTCGAGAAACAGCTTGGCCAAAAGCAGGCGGTTGCGCTCGCCGCCCGAGAGCGCCGAGACCTTCTGGCGCTGCATCGGCACGGGGAACAGCAGGTCGTCGAGGTACTCGGCGAGGCGAATCTTCTTCTCGCCCAGGGTCACCCAGTCGCTGCCTTCTTTGCCGAGCGCGCTCTCGTAGACGGTGAGGTCGGGGTCGAGCGCTTCGCGGTGCTGGTCGAACCAGGCCACCTTGGTGCGGGCGCCGGTGACCACGGTGCCGCGGTCGGGGGGCAGTTGCCCGAGCAGCACCTTGAGCAGCGTGGTCTTGCCCGCGCCGTTCTTGCCCATCAGGCAGACGCGCTCGCCGGGCTGCAGAATGAAGCTGACGTCTTTGAACACCTCTTGGCCGGCGAACGCCTTCGAGACCTTCTTGGCCTCGATGACGATCTGCGACAGCCGGGGCGCCTTGGCGATCTGCAGCTCGGCGACCTTGGGCCGCACGAAGCCGCGCTCGGCGAGCAGCTTGCGGGCCCGCTCGATGCGCGCCTTCGACTTGGTGCGCCGCGCCTGCGGCCCGCGCCGCAGCCAGGCCACTTCTTGCGCGATCCACCGCTCGCGCTTGTGCTGCTGCACGCCCTGCTCTTCTTGCAGCTGCAGCTTCTGCTCGAGCCACGCCTCGTAGTTGCCGGGGTAGCTCTTCAGGCCGCCCGGCTGGCGCTCGGAGTACGGCGGCTCGACCTCGATCATGCGGTCGACCAGCCCGTCGAGAAAGTAGCGGTCGTGGGTGACCAGCAGCAGCGCGCCGTCGCGGTTGTCGAGCTCTTCCTCGAGCCACTCGACGGTCTGGGCGTCGAGGTGGTTGGTGGGCTCGTCGAGCATCAAGAGGTCGGGGCGGGCCAGCAGCGCCTTGGCGATGGCCACGCGCTTCTTCTGGCCGCCCGAGAGCTCGGCGACCGGGCGCTCCCACTCGTCGACCCCGAGGCGGTCGAGCAGGGTCTTGGCCTCGTGGCCGGTGTCCCACCCGCCCAGGTGCTCGATGGCGTCGGCGAGGGCCGAGAGCCGCTTCAGCTCTTCGTCGGTGCCGGTCATCTCGTTGGCCAGCTGCTCGTGGGCGGCCAGCGCCTCACGCAGCGGTGCCTGGGCCACTTCGAGCTCGCTCTGCACCGTGGCGCCTTTGGGGAACTCGGGCTCTTGAGGGAGAAAGGTGACCCGCGCGCCGCGCTGCAGCTGGAGCTGGCCGGAGTCGGGCTTCACCTGGCCGGCGAGAATCTTCATCAGCGTCGACTTGCCGCTGCCGTTGACGCCCACCAGGCCGACCCGCTCGCCGGCTTCGATGACCAGCTCGACGTTGGAGAACAGCGTGCGGCTGCCGAAGGCGAGCGAGATGTCGAAGGCGCGGAGGAGGGTCATTTTTCGGTGGAGCCGTGGCTCGTAGCACCGAATGATTTGGGGTGTGGGGCTGTTGGCCCGGGCTCTACGGCTTGCCCGGCCGCGGCAGCTGGCCCGGCCCGTTCTCGGGCAGACCGAAGCCGAAGGTGGCTCCGTCGTCGAGCCGGCCTTCGGCCCAGACCCGCCCGCCATGGCGCGTGACGATGCGCTGCACCAGGGCCAGGCCCACGCCGTTGCCTTGAAAGTCGCTCGCGTGGTGCAGCCGTTGGAACACGCCGAACAGCTTGCTCGCGTTCTGGGGGTCGAAGCCGGCGCCGTGGTCGGTCACGGTGTAGCGCAGCTCGCCGTTCTGGCGCTGGCCGCACACCTCGAGCTGCGCGACCGGCTTCTTGCCCGAGTACTTCACGGCGTTGTCGAGCAGGTTCGCCCAGACCTGGCGCATCAGCTGCGGGTTGCAGACCGCCAGCGGCAGGTCGCCGATGCGCGCGTCGACCTTCACGTTCGGGTGGGCGGCGCGCACCTCGGCCAGCACCTTCTCGACCAGCTCGCGCATGTCGGTCTGCTCGACCGGCTGAATCGCGCCGTGGCCCAGCCGCGACAGGCGCAGCAGGTGGTCGATGAGCGTGCCCATGTGCTGGGCGTTGCGCCGCACCACCGCGAGCAGCCGCCGCCCCTCGTCGTCGAGCCGGGCGCCGTAGTCTTCTTCCAAGATGCGCGAGAACCCGTCGATCGAGCGCAGCGGTGACTGCAGGTCGTGCGAGACCGAGAAGGCGAACGCCTCGAGCTCGCGGTTCGCCGTCTCGAGCGCGACCGTGCGCTCGGCCACCCGGCGCTCGAGCCCGTCGACCAGCTGGCTGGTGTCGATGGCCAGCGCGGCCCGGTCGGCGAGGTCTTGCACCAGGCGCAGGTCGTCGAGGGTGTAGGGCGCATGGGCGGTGCTGATGCGGAACAGGGCGAGGTAGCCGAGGTTGATGCCGCGCGCCCGCAGCCGCACCACGATCATGCCGGTGATGCCGATCTTCTCGAAGATGGGCACGAAGCCGGGAGCCACCCGCTGCTTGAGCTGCTCGAGGTCGAGGTGGGGCTCGAAGTACGGCTCGCCCGTCTCGAGCACCCGGCCCGAGATGCCGACCCCCACCTTGAGCGGGGTGGCGTCGTGGTACTCGCGCAGGTAGCCGTTCACCTCGCGATCGGGGTGGTAGGTCGCGACCGGCACCAGGGCGTCGCCTTCGATGAGGCGAATGTTGGTGGCGTCGCCGATGAGCTCGGAGAACCGCCGGGCCACCAGGCCGAGCAGCCGGCCCAGGTCGCGGCTCGCCTCGGCGAACATCTGCGACGACTCGGCCAGCGCCTGCAGCCGGTTCGTCTGAAGCTCCGCTTCCTTCATCTCCTGGAGAGTCTAGCCAGTGATGGCGCCCCCCCCAAGGCCCGTCGGGGCGGTCTCAGGGCTGGAAGTCGAGGTGCCCGTTCACGTGGAGCGCCGGCTCGAGGCGATGGCAGGTGCCACAGTCGGACCTCGCCACGTGCGGCGCCGGAGGCGGCTGGCCATGGCACGAGGTGCAGGTGGCCTGCCCGCCGTCGACCTGGGTCCACGCCGGGGCGGGGGTCGAGCCGCCGGCGCTCGCGCCGCCGGTGTACCCCGAGAGGTCATGACAGGCGGTGCTCGCGCAGCTGCCGCCCGCGTAGCTGGGCGTGAGCGCGCCGTTGACCGCCACGCCCGAGAAGCGAACCTGCACCACCCCGTCGAGGTGGCCGGCGCTGCGCACCTGCGCGGGCACCGCGTGGCACTCGTCGCACGTCACCGGCCGGGCGAGCCCGCGGCCGACCAGGTGGGCCTGGTGCGCGCCGACTCCGCGCCGCGCGGTCGAGGTGCCTCCGTCGAGGTCGCGCGGTGGCGCGGGGTTCGCCGCGCTGCCGTGGCACCCGTCGCAGGCCTGGGGCACCGCCGCCTCGACCGTGCCGTCGACGTGCAGCGCCCGGCCCGAGGGGTGGCACACCGCGCAGTCGGTGAGCTGCGGGTGCGGGTACGCCGGCGGCTGGCCGTGGCAGCCGGTGCACGACAGCGGGCCGCTCTGCGTCCACCCGGGCTGCTGCTGCAGGTGGCAGGCGTTGCGGCAGGTGCCGGTGGCCAGGTCGAAGCCCGCGTCGGCCTTCACCTCGGCCGGGCCCCCGTTGGGGTGATGGACGGTGACCGCCATCGCCGGCACCTCGTGGCAGCCTTCGCAGGGCACCGGCCGAGACGCAGCGCCACCGGCGAGGTGGGCCTGGTGCGCGCCGACTCCGCGCTGGGCGCTCGAGGTGCCGCCGTCGAGCCCCTTGGGCGGTGCGCCGGTGGCGTCGCTGCCGTGGCACGCGTCGCAGCGCTCGGCGACGCGGGTGACCACGCCATCGAGGTGGGTGGCGGCGCTGAGCGGGCCGTGACACGACTCGCAGCTGCCGGCCTGGGGGTGCGGGGCGGGCGGCGGCACGCCGTGGCAGCTGCCGCACGCCTGGTCGGTGGGGCGAGGCCGCGTCCACTCGCCCGAGGCTTTGGTGTGGCAGGTGCCGCCCGAGCAGGTGGCCGTCAGCGGGCTCCACGAGGTGACGAGCACCTGCACCCGGCCGTCGTCGTGGCCGTCGGCGATGGTGCGGTCGGGCACCGGGTGGCAGGTGGCGCAGGCGACCTTGGGGAAGAGCGCGCTGCCGTCGAGGTGGCGCTGGTGCGCGCCGACCCCGGGGAAGCGCGTCTCGACGTTGCCGTGCAGGTCTTTCGGAGGCGCGGCGCGGGTCAGCGCGTCGCCCGCCCGGGCGGCGTCGCCGTGGCAGGCGGTGCAGGTGCCGTCTTCGCGGCCCGACGGCTCGCGGGGCGAGAGGCACGCGGCGGCGAGCAGCGCGAAGGCGACTGACCCGAGGCGCTTCATCGGCCGGCTCCGTGGCAGGGGGTGCAGGCCGCGCTCGAGAGGGGCGCGGTGCTGCGCCACCCCGGCGGGTGGGGAGTGCCCCCGACGCCGCCGACCTTGTGGCACGAGACGCAGTTGCTGGCCGCGCCCTGGTCGTGGCACGCGGCGCAGCTGGCGAGGTCGCGGCGCGCGGCCGGGCCGTGGCTGTTCGAGACCGCGCCGCTCGCCCAACCCGGCGGGTGGGGGCTGGCCGCCCCGCGCACCGAGGCGCTCACTCCGCGCGAGGCGTGGCAGGCGTCGCACTCGGTGCGGGCGTGGCAGGTGAAGCAGCTGCCCGGCTGCGAGCGCGACTCGAGCGCGTGGCGAGACACGAAGTCGAAGCGGTGCACGAAGTTGCGATCGATTTGCTCGGGCGCGACCTGGGCCGGCCCCAGCCTCTTGGTGGCGTCGTGGCAGCTGTCGCACTGGGTCTGGGCGTGGCACAGCGTGCAGGTCGCGCCGCTCGAGCGGGCGTCGACCGGGTGTCGCCGCATCCACCCCACGTCGTGGGCCATGAAGCTGACCGGCTGGAGCTTTCTCAAATCAGACAACGTGTGACAGCCCAGACACTCACCGCGGTCGAACTCTGCGCGGTGCTGATGGCAACCCAGACAGGTCGCCATGGGTGGAAAAAGGGGCGGCCCGCTCGAGAAGCCGACGGCGCCAGCGTGACACTTCACGCATTGGCCGTTGAGCTCACCCATCGCCAGGTGGCGCGAGTGCGAGAACAGCACCCGCTTGCCGGCCGGCACCGCTGCCACCGCAGGCCGCAGCGCGTGGTTCAGCTTCTGCTCGGCGTCGGGGTGGCAGGCGCCGCAGGCCGCCACCCGGGGAGGAGCGAACGCGTCGTGCTCGGCGGAGACGGCACCGGTGTGGCAGCTGGTGCAGTTGAGGCAGGCCGGCTGATCGGGGCCGCCGCAGGCCCGCTCGGCGAGGTGGGCGCGGTGGTCGAAGCGGGTGAGCAGCGTGCCGCGGCAGGCGAGCGCGACCGCGAGCGTGGCCACCGCGGCGATGGCGACCCGGTGGCGCATCACGGGGTGCTCCCTTCGGCGACGGTGCCGAGCTCGACCACCACCCGGGCGAGCCCCTGCAGCTCGTAGGCAGAGTACGGGGTGGTCATCACGGTGGCCGAGAGCAGGCCGCGCACGCGGGCGAAGGGCGCCCACTCGACGCTGGCGATGCCGGTGAGCGAGTACGAGTGCCCGCGAATGGGCTGGTCGTAGACGTAGAGCGCGCCGTCGCCGCTGAGCCAGACCGTCTCGGCGAGGCGGCCGCGCGCGCCCACCCGGGCGAAGGTGAACCCCGACGGGGGGACGAGCGCGCGCCCCGCTTCGGCGAGCAGCAAGAGCCGCTGATCGACGTCGGGCGCCCAGGTGAGCTTGAGGCCCCCTCGCCCGCCCGGGCGATCGCCCTCGTACAGCTGCGCCGCGGCGCGGCCTACGAGCTTGAGCGTCTGCAGCGCGCGCCAGGTGGCCTCGGCGCCCAGCTCGTGCCACGAGAGCCCGCCGAACGCTGCGAGCACCGAGGTGCTGGGGAGCAGCAGCGTGGGGCTCTGGTACGAGTAGTCGACCGCCAACGGCAGCCACGGGGTTCGCACGTCGGCGAACACGCGCGCCTCGCTGATCGCCAGCGCGGTGAGGTCGAAGGTGAGGCGCGCGCCGACGGTGAGCCAGTCAGCGGGGCGGGCGGCGCCGTCGGCGCTCACCACCCGGTACGCCACGCCGACGGCGTCGCGCTGCTCGTGAAAGCCGACCGCGAGCTGGCCGACCGGAAGGCGGGCGGCGAGCCGCGCGCCGTAGGTGAACTGCCCGGCGCGGTTCTGGGCCTCGAGCAGCGCGGGGTCGACGAGCGCGTCGGTGGCGAAGCCGGCGAGCACCGCGCCGCGCACCTGCGACCAGCGCGGCAGGGCCACCCAGCCGCCGTAGACCTGCACGTCGATGGGGTCGAAGGTGAGGCCGACGGTGGCGCCGTCGAAGCGCACGTAGCGGCTCGAGCCGGGCAGCGTGATCTGCCGCCCCAGGCGCACGCGCCAGTGCGAGCGGGTGAACTGCACCCAGGCGGCGGTGAGGTCACCGTCGCCGAGGCGATTGTCGAGCGGGCCGAGGCGGCCCCAGGCCGAGAGCTCGCCGCTGAAGGCTCCGCCGAGCGTCGCCGAGCCCAGAGCCCCGAAGCGGGTGAAGGCCGAGACGGTGAACGGGTACGCGGGCTCGACGCGGGTGACCGCCGCCGGCAGGCCGGGCACCAGGGCCTGCTGGAACAGCTGCATCGTCGAGGTCACCCGGGCGTCGACCCACGCCGGCTCGGCCCCGAGCGCGGGCAGCGCCACGAGCGCGATGACCTGCGCCGCACGACCGAGAGCTGATTTGCCGCGTCCCCTCACCTGGTGACCCTCGAGGTTCTTAAGGCGCCGTGAGCATCACTTAGCGCGTCGCGCGCGCAGTGAGGTAGCGCAAATATTTCGATTTCCGAAGGGCCTCACGCGCAACACTTGCGCGTCAAAAGTGACCCCGCTCTCAGGGAACGCGACGGGGCGTGCACTATGCAAGCAATTGCGGTAGTGCTCACGTTTGGGGGGAACAACCGAATGGGGCCGATCTGATGGAAGGTGCGTCGACACCGATGGGCGCTCTGGCGCTGGGCACCGCGGCGGTGGCGGCCGTGCTGCTGCTGCATCACCTGGTCATGCGCCCCCGGCTCACCATGGGCACCCGCATCAGGCTGCTGCTCGGCCTCGCGGTCTTCCCTTTCCTCTCTGCGGTGGCCACCACGGCGCACGGCATGCACCGCACCACCGAGGCCGAGTTCTGCGGCTCGTGCCACGTGATGACCACGCACCTGACCGATCTCGAAGACCCCGAGAGCAAGTCGCTGGCGTCGCGGCACGGGCGCAACCCGATGTTCGGCGGCTCGGCCTGCTACACCTGCCACGCCGACTACTCGATGCTGGGTTACCCGCTGACCAAGCTGAAGGGCATGTCGCACGTCTACAATTACTACCTGGGCGGCTACCGCAGCTGGTCGCTGGAGAAGTTTCACGAAGAAGTTCGCATCGCCAAACCCTTTCCCAATGCGAACTGCCAGCAATGCCACTCGGGGGCGCTGGCCTCTTTTCGTGACGTGAAAGAGCACCGCGCGATGGCCGAAGAGCTGAAGGCGAACCGCGTCTCGTGCGCGTCGGCGGGCTGCCACGGGGTGGCGCACACCTTCAGCAAGCGCCCCGAGGAGCTCTGAGCATGCTGCGCTTGTTCGCGAGGTTGCTCGCCCGGTGGCCGGTAGAGAAGGCCCTCACCGCGGCCTGCGTGCTGGGGCTCGTCACGCTGGGCATCATGGCCGCGGGCGTGGTGCTGGGCACGCCGCTGTGGGTGATCGGGTCGATGTCGGCGGCGCAGGGCACGGGCGTGCTGGCGGGGCTGCTGTTCGCGCTGTCGGTCGCCGCAGATGCGGGCGCCAGGTCGACCCACCGGCCGTGATTCGACCGGCGCTCATCGGCGTGGCCTCGAGCACGCTGCTGCTGCTGTGCGCGTGCGGCGAGCTGAAAGAGCTGCTGCCGGCCGAGTCAGACGCCGGGCAGACCCGGGTGCCGGGCAGCTATCTCGACGCGCGGGTGTCGGCGGGCCACCGCGCACATCTCGCGCTGTCGGGTGAGAAACAGCTGTCGTGCCACGACTGCCACCTGATCGCCGACGCAGGTTTTACCGGCAGGGCGGTGGTGCCGTGCGCCACCTGCCACGAGAAGCAGCAGCAGCACCACCACCCCTTCGACGGCGGGGTGCCGATGGGCTGCACCAGCTGCCACGTGTTTCGCTCGCTGGGCGAAGCGGCGCTGATCGACAAGTGGGGGTGCCGGCGGTGCCACGTCGAGCAGCTCGACGGCGGCTCGGCCATCGGCCCGGTGGTGGGCCACGCGAACCCCGAGCACCTGCCGCCCCACGTGACGGTGCACACCGAGAAGTGCGAGAGCTGCCACCGCCCGCACGGCACGCCCTTCACCCTGGCCGCCGACTGCGGCTCGTGCCACGAGGTCACGGTCTCGCATGGCAAGGGTGAGAAGGCGCTGGTCGCCGACACCTGCATGGTCTGTCACCCCCACCACAGCCCCGCAAAAGTTGCGCTGGGCATGTGCGTGGGCTGCCACGTGGGGGGCCCGGTGCCGGCGAAGGCGCAGGTGAAGCCCGGCGCGCTGTTCGCCAAGGGCCACGAGGGGTGCAGCACCTGCCACCGCCCGCACCAGTTCGTGGCCCAGCAGGCGAAGGCTTGCGTCACCTGTCACGCGAATCAGCCGGTGCTGGCGGCCGAAAAGCACGGCCCTTGCATCACGTGCCACCGGCCACATGAAGACCGCGCCTCGGCGCGAACCTGCGAGAGCTGCCACGTGAAGGTTCACCTTCAGCACCCGGTCGACGCGCAGGGGCGGAGCTGCCTGGGCTGCCACCCGGTGCACGCGGCCGAGCACGGTCAGTCGATATCCGCGAGTGCGACCGTACCCGTTTATGCCTCGAGCCTGGCGGTGCCGTGCATCACCTGCCACCAGAAGGCGCCGTTCACCGTCGGCGTGGTGCACGCAGCGGGGCTCGAGTGTCTGAGCTGTCACCAGGGGCCGCACCAGGGCAAGCCGAAGCGCGAGGGGCTGTGCCAGGGCTGCCACGCCGAGCAGCACCAGCTGACGAAGCTCAACAAGGGCCACCAGGTCTGCGACAAGTGCCACGCGGCGCTGCCGCACGGGCCGCCGGCCGCTCCGCTCGAGTGCCTGAGCTGCCACAAAGACAAGGTGCCGCCGCAGCGGGGGCACGTCGAGCAGCTGCAGTGCAAGAGCTGCCACCAGAGCCACTCGGCGAAGGTGCTCACCAAGTGCACCGACTGCCACGACAAGCCCGAGAAGCGGCTGCCCGGGCTGCACCGCATCGCCAAGCACCAGCAGTGCGCCTCGTGTCACTCGGCACATGCCGCCCCCAAGGGGCTCGAGCCGCAGACCTGCCGCAGCTGCCACACGCAGCTGCCCGTGAAGACCCACCCTACCCCCCCGCAACAATGTGTGAGCTGTCATCTGTTTACCGAGGTCAAACCATGATGCGCCATCTACTCGTCTGTACCGTGTTCTTCATCGCCTGCACCGGCACCAATGGTCAGGACGGCAAGCCCTGCACCGTGACCGACAACGGCGACGGCAGCGCCACCATCACCTGCCCCGACGGCTCGACCACCCGGGTCACCAGCGGCAAGCCGGGTCAAGACGGCATGAACGGTATGAACGGCCTGAACGGTGACGCGGGCACCTCGTGCTCGGTCACCAGCGACGCCGACGCCGGCACCAAGATCATCACCTGCGGCGACGGCACCACGGTGACGCTGCGCGACGGCACGGTCCCCAGCTTCGCGGTCGACTTCTCGAAGCTGACCGCGCTCGAGCTGAGCCAGGACGACTTCGCAGTGACGGTGCAGGGCGTCACCAACGCCCCGCGACCGGTGGTGCGCTTCACGGTGAAGAACCTGAAGGGCGTGGGCATGCGCAACATCGCGCCGAGCTACCTGGCGGGCATCTCGCTGCTGCAGCTGGTGCCGGGGACTCCGATGGCGGGCGGCAACGGGCAGGCCTACGACACCTGGGTCTCGCACATCGCGAACTGCGCCACCTGCACCACTGGCACCGAGTCGGCGACGGCCAGCTCGCTGGTGGACAACGGCGACGGCACCTACGTCTACACGTTCGCGAAAGACGTGGTGAACCCCACCGTGTTCGACGCCGGCACTGCGATGGCGGGGGTGGCCTTCGACGCCAACGCGGTGCACCGCTTCGCGCTGCGCTTCGCCGACCCGGCGAACAACAGCGAGGGCGACAAGGCCAACGCGTTTCGGCCGGTCGACATGACCTACGACTACATTCCCGCGACCGGGCAGAACGTCGACGGGCAGAACGACAAGGTGAACGTCTCGAACTGCCTGACCTGCCACACCCAGTGGCGCGCGGGGGCGCTGAACGTGGGCGGAGTGACGCCGTTTCACGGCGGGCAGCGCTACGACGTGCGCTACTGCGTGGTCTGCCACAACGACCAGCGCAAGTACTCGGGCAGCAACATCGCGGGCAACGCGGTCATCGCCGAGCCGACCATCGACACGAGCGGCAACATGACGCCGCCAGCGGGGCGCTCGAACGTCTCGGTGCTGCGCGGCGAGGCGGTCATCAACCTGCCGGTGTTCGTGCACAAGATTCACGCGGGTGAGTTCTTGAAGCTCAAGGGCAACTACGCGGGCGTGGGCACCGAGGTGAACGAGTTCAACTTCCCTCAAGACCTGCGCAACTGCACCAAGTGCCACAGCAACGCGGCGAAGGCCGACAACTGGTTCAGCAAGCCGGGCCGGCGGGTGTGCGGCTCGTGCCACGACAAGGTGAACTTCGCCACCGGCGAGGGCCACGGCCCGCTCAACCTGCAGATGCTCAACGACAACGTCTGCAACCTCTGCCACGACCCGGCGTTCGTCACCTCGCGGCACCTGCCGGTAGTGGCCCCCGACCCGACCAACGCGCTGCTGGTGACCGGCGGCAACGCGAACACCAACGCGTCGTGGGTGGGCAACCCCAAGAACGCTCCCGACGGTGGGCGGGCGATTCGCTACGACCTGGCGGCGGTGACGGTGGCCGACGGCGGGCCGACCGGCATCTACCCGGTGGTGAAGTTTCGCTTCGTCGAGGGTGACGCGGGCGTGGTGTTCAACGCCTACGACGGCGGCAACGAGCTGATGGACAACTTCGTCGGCTCGCCCAGCGTGTACTGCGTGTACTCGCTGCCGCAAGACGGCATCGCGGCCCCGGCCGACTTCAACGTGTCGATGAGCGGTTACCTGCGCAACCTGTGGGCGGGCACCGCCACCGGCACCGGCGCGGGCGCCCTCACCGGCCCCGACTCGCAGGGCTACTACAGCGCGACGCTGACCGGCGGGCGGGTGCCGGCCACCGCGAGCCAGCTGACCTGCGGCCTGGGCTACTCGTACTCGGTGACTTCGACGCTGCCGCTGACCCAGGTGAACCTGCCGGCCTACCCGTACAACGCGACCCGGAAGTCCGGCGGCCTGTCGCTGCCGGCGAAGAACGTGTGGAAGGTGGCGAGCGGCTACACCGGCCGGCGCGGTGCCACCGCGTCGACCAGCGCGACCGGCCAGGTGGTCACGGGCGACAAGTGCGAGGCGTGCCACGCGCAGATCGGCGTGAGCCCGAACTACCACGCGGGCCAGCGCAACGACCCGGCCACCTGCGCCTTCTGCCACAACTCGAACCGCACCAGCAGCGGGTGGACGGCGGGCTCGGGCAGCTTCATTCACGCGATTCACGCGGCGAAGAAGCGCACCGTGCCGTTCAACTGGCACGCGGTGGGAGCGACCGAAGACCACGCGTTTCCCACCGGGTTCTGGGGCGTCGACTACCCGGGCCGGCTCAACGCCTGCGAGACCTGCCACACCGCGGGTACCTATGACCTGAGCGGCCCCTGGTACACCCCCGCGAACCTGGCGCGGCGCACGGTGCAGACGGTGGCGACCGGAACCTACGACGCGGTGACTCCGACCGCCGACGGCGGCGTGCCGTCGCTGGCGATCAGCGTCTCGCCCTACGTGGTGGCCGACGGCGGGGTGAGCTACGGGGTGGGCTACGCGTACAACCTGACCACGCAGGCCATCACTCCGGCGGCGAGCACCACCCTGGCCATCTCGCCGATCGCGAACAACTGCTTCGGGTGCCACGACGACCCGGTGTCGCGGCTGCACATGGAGGCCAACGGCGCGAGCATCTACGCCCCGCGCAGCGTGGCGGCGGTGCAGACCGAGCAGTGCATGATCTGCCACGGCCCCGGCCGGCTGGCGGGCATCAAAGAAGTGCACTCCAAGTAGGGTGGTGAGCCCTGCGGCCGCCGCTCACCGGCTCAACGGTGAGCGGCGGCGCGGCGCCCCTGCTCCGCGGCTGAGGTGCACTCCGCGGCTGAGGTGTACTCCGCGGCTGAGGTGTACTCCGCGGCCGAGGTGTACTCCGCGGCCGAGGTGTACTCCGCGGCCGAGGTGTACTCCGCGGCCGAGGTGTACTCCGCGGCCGAGGTGTACTCCGCGGCCGAGGTGTACTCCGCGGCAGAGGTGCACTCCGCGGTCGAGGCGAGCACTCCGCGGTCGAGGCGAGCACTCCGCGGCCGAGGTGTACTTCGCGGCCGAGGTGCACTCCGCGGCCGAGGTGTACTCCGCGGCTGAGGTGCACTCCGCGGCCGAGGTGCACTCCGCGACCGAGGTGCACTCCGCGACGGGGCGGTCGGTTGCGCGCGAGCGCGGCGAGGCCGAGCGGGAGAATCGGGCGCGCAGCAGGGCACCCCGGCCCACGCGAGACTGCCTGCCCGACCGCGAGCGGTGCCTGAGCCGGCTTGTTGGGCTGAGGAGCGAAGGAAGCTGCGGCCGCGCGCCTCGGGGCACCTCGAGGGGGAGGCGGGTGCGGAATGTTGAAACTTGTCGCAGTCCAGATTCCGTTCTGAGGTGCCCGAAATCACGTGGGCGGAATCGTGATTCCGGAATCCGACCGCCTCGAAATTCCGCGCGCGTTTCCCCTCCGCCCCACCTCGGCTGCGCGCGTGTGGGCGAGTCAGCGCCCGGCGCATGAACATGCCTTGGCGGTGCTTCGCGAGCGCGGGTCTGGGTGTTGGGCCAGCCTGCGAGCGCGCGTTAACGAGCGTGAGGTTCCGGGACAGACTGAACCGGTTCTGGACACTGCGCCAATGAGCTCGGCGCGACGCTGTCGGTGGAGCCCGAGTGCCGGAGAGGGCGGAAGCGATCGAACGGCGCAGCGGGAGTGTTTACGACCGCGCTACGAACCCCGAATACTCCCACTTCACCGCGGGCGACCGGGCGCCCCGAGTTACCGCACCGCGGCACGGGCGGTGCCCCAGCCGGAAGTGACCCTCGACGCGAACAGACCCGCTCCTGTTCCCACCCGCTTTTGAAAGGCACGGCGTTACTCGAGCGAGGAGCTACCCCGAAGCCAGGAGGCGCCGCCGCCGCGCACGAAGAAACCGCCGCGCGGTCGCCCACCGCGCAAGGTGCACCCTGGCCGACGTGCGGAAGATGAGTCGACGCTGGCGATGGCGGTCGCTCCTTCTGAGCGACCGGGCCCGCTGCGCCCGGCCCCGCGGTGTAGCCGCGGCCACTGCTCGGGTGGCCTCGTCTCTGCGTTCAAGGATCTCGGCAACGCCGTCACCTGGGAGCCCGCCAACGCGCGACGCTTCTCGGTGTGGAGCCTCTTCTACATGGGCGAGATCGCCGAGCTGCAGAAGCGAGTGCCCAAGCTGCAGCGCGAGGCCGAGGTGCGCGGCGACCTGCTCGACGCTCGCCCGGCTCGGGCGCCCGGCCGCCGCGCTACCGAACGACCAGGACCGGCCGCTTGCAGAGGTGCACGAGGCGGTCGGCGACGCTGCCGAGCAGCACGCGCGAGACGGCCCCGCGGCCCTTGTTGCCGACCACCACCAGTTCGAAGCCCTCGTCGAGCGCAGTGTCGGCGAGCAGCTCGGCGGGCGCGCCGACCACGTTGAGGGTCTTCACGCCCTTCTCGCCCAGCACCTTGAGCGCGTCGTCGAGAATGCCGGCGCCGTGGGCGAGCTCGGCGTCGCGCAGGTCGACCACCGGTGCGATGGGCATGTCACCGGGCACCACCGTGGGCGGCTGCACGTGCATCAGGGTCAGCTCGCCCTGCATCAGCCGGGCGAGCTCCAACCCCTTCTTCGCTGCGTGAATCGACGCCATCGAGCCGTCGACGCCTACCAGCACCTTCTTCATGACTGTCTCTCCTCTTCGAAGTGCTTCAGGTCAGGCGGTGCGCCTCGAGGTCGCCCGGCGGGCGGGCGACTTCTTGGGGCCGCGTGAGGTGCGCAGCGAGGCCGGCTGCTGGTCGGCGAGCGCGGCGTGGGCGGCGGCGAGCCGCGCCACCGGCACGCGAAACGGCGAGCACGAGACGTAGTCGAGGCCCAGCTGGTGGCAGAAGGCGATGGTGGCGGGGTCGCCGCCGTGCTCGCCGCAGATGCCGACCTCGAGCCCGGGGCGGCGCCCGCGGCCCTTCTCGATGGCGATGCGCATCAGCGCGCCGACGCCGGCCTGGTCGATGGTGGCGAAGGGGTTGGTCTTCAAGATGCCCTGGTCGAGGTACTCGACCAGGAAGCGGGTCTCGGCGTCGTCGCGCGAGATGCCGAAGGTGGTCTGGGTCAGGTCGTTGGTGCCGAACGAGAAGAACTCGGCGTACTCGGCGAGCCGGTCGGCGACCAGCGCGGCGCGCGGCACCTCGATCATGGTGCCGAACTGGTAGGGCACCTTGCGGCCTTGCGCCTTCATCACCGCCTTGGCCTCCTGTTCGAGCAGCTCGCGCTCGACCTTGAGCTCCGCGCTGGTGGCCGCGAGGGGAATCATGACCTTGGGGTGCACCTTCACGCCGCGGGCGGCGCAGGCGCAGGCCGCCTCGAAGATCGCCCGCACCTGCATGCGCACCAGGTCGGGCATGTGAATGCCGAGCCGCACGCCGCGCAGGCCCAGCATCGGGTTCTGCTCGCGCAGCCGTCGACGCGGCCAGCATGCCTGGCCGGTGCGAGCTGGGCCTCGCGCTCGGCCGCCGGCGCCGCAGCTCCCAGCCAGCTGCAGGCGGTGACCCGCAGCTCGTCGTGGCTGGGCAGGAACTCGTGCAGCGGCGGGTCGATCAGGCGGATGGTGACCGGCAGGCCGTCCATCGCCTTGAACAGGCCGGCGAAGTCGGCGCGCTGCAGCGGCAGCAGCCGCTCGAGGTGCGCGACCCGCGCCGCCGCGTCGGGCGCGAGAATGAGGGCCTGCACGACCGGCAGCCGCTCGGTCTCGAAGAACATGTGCTCGGTGCGGCACAGGCCGATGCCCTCGGCGCCGAAGCGGCGGGCGCGCTCGGCGTCGCGCGGGTAGTCGGCGTTGGCCTGCACGCCGAATCGGCGTTCCGCGTCGGCCCAGGCCAGCAACTGCACCAGGTGCGCGTCGGCGAGGTCGGGCACGACGGTCGGCAGCTGGCCTTGGAACACCTCGCCGGTGGTGCCATCGAGCGAGAGCCAGTCGCCTTCGCGCAGCACGCGGCCCGACCGGGTGAGCTTGCGGCGGGGTCGACCTGCAGCGCAGCCGCCGACCACCGCCGGCTTGCCGAACTGGCGGGCGACCAGCGCGGCGTGGCTGGTGCGGCCGCCGCGGCTGGTGAGCATGCCCTGGGCGGCGAGCATGCCGTGCACGTCGTCGGGCTTGGTCTCGGGGCGGGCCATGATGACCTGCCGCTTCTCGCGCGACCACCGCTCGGCGGTGTCGGCGTCGAACGCCAGCTGCCCCATCGCCGCGCCGGGCGACACGTTGAGGCCCGACCCGAGCAGATCGCCCCTCAGGGCGGCGGCGCGCCGCGCCTCGCCCTCGAACTGGGGGTGCAGGAAGTAGTCGACGTGATCGGGACTCACGCGCAGCACGGCCTCCTGACGCGTGATGCGCTTCTCGCGCGCCAGGTCGACGGCGATGCGGATCGCGGCCTGCGCGGTGCGCTTGGCGTTGCGCGTCTGCAGCATCCACAGCTTGCCCTGTTCGATCGTGAACTCGACGTCCTGCACGTCGCGGTAGTGCTTCTCGAGCACGCGGCAGATGCGGCGCAGCTCGGCGGCGGCGGTGGGGAAGACCGTGTCGAGCTCGGCGATGGGGCGGGTCTCGCGGGTGCCGGCGACCACGTCTTCGCCCTGGGCGTTGACGAGGAAGTCGCCCTCGAGCTGGCGCGCGCCGGTGGTGACGTCGCGGGTGGTGGCGACGCCGGTGGCCGAGGTCTGCCCGAGGTTGCCGAAGACCATCGCCACCACGTTGACGGCGGTGCCGAGGTCGTGCGGGATGCCGGCGGCCTTGCGGTAGTCGAACGCGCGCTTGCCGTTCCACGAGCTGAACACCGCCTTGACGGCCAGCTCCAGCTGCTCGACCGGCTCTTCGGGAAACGGGCGCCCTGCCCGCTCGGCGACGATGCGCTTGAACGAGCCGGTGAGCGCGCGCAGGTCGGCCTCGGGCAGATCGGCGTCGTTCGCGACGCCGCGGGCAGCGCGGCAGCGGGCCAGCTCTTCTTCGAAGGGCGCGTCGGGCGCGCCGAGCACCACGGTGCCGAACATCTGCACCAGGCGCCGGTACGAGTCGTAGACGAAGCGGCCGTCGCCCGTGGCGGCGACCATCGCCTCGGCCACGGCGTCGTTGAGGCCGAGGTTGAGCACGGTGTCCATCATGCCGGGCATCGAGAACTTCGCGCCCGAGCGGCAGGACACCAGCAGCGGGTTCTTCGGATCGCCGAAGCGCTTGCCGGTGGCCGCCTCGAGCGGGCGATGGCAGCGGTCAGCTCGGCCCACAACGACGCGGGCGGCTGCTCGCGGGCGATGGTGGCGCGGCACGCGGCGGTGCTGATGACGAAGCCCTTGGGCACCGGCAACGCGAGCGCGGTCATCTCGGCGAGCTTGGCGCCCTTGCCGCCCAGCAGGGCGGCGAGCCCGTCTGCCCCCGCGGCGCGCCGGGCGGCCTTCAGGTCGTCGAAGTCGAAGATGTAGCGGGTCTTTTTCGCGGTCGGCAGCCGGAGGAGCTTCGCGTGCGTGCGGCGTGGGGTCATGTCTGGGCATGTCTGCAATCGCTGCACCGCTCTCGCGCCTTCGGTGAAGCTGCGGCAGGCGCAGATTCTGCGCGCGCGCGAGGGGTAGAGGCGGGCACGCTTGCTGAAGGTGGCAGGCGGGGTGAGCCTTGCCCGACCTGCCGAGCGGCACGTGAGCATCTGGTGGTGGGCCGCGGGCTACTTCGCCTGCTACGCGCCGTACTCGGCGCTGACCAAGGCGCTGTCGAGCCCGCGGGGAGGCGGCGCGGCGCTGAGCGGGGTCGAGCTGTTGCCGTACAGCACGCTGGCCTCGCTGGTGGGCATGGCGGTGTTCATGGTGGCGACCGGGTGGTGGCGGGCGGCGTCGACGCGCCAGGTGCTCGGCGTGGCGGTGCCCTCGCCGAGCCGGTGGACCTGGCTGTCGGGGCTCGCGACCGCCGCCATCATCGGCACCACCACCCTGTCGTATACGTTCAGGGACACGTCGATCGTCTTCATGATGCTGCTGATGCGCGGCCGAGTGCTGATTCTGGCGCCGGTGGTCGATGTGGCGGCGCGGCGCCACGTGAAGGCGACCTCGTGGGTCGCGCTGGCGCTGAGCATCGGGGCGGTGGTGGTGGCCACGGCGCGCCGGGAGGCGCTGTGGATCTCGGTGGCGGCGACCGCCGACGCGCTGCTCTACCTGGGGGCGTACTTCGTGCGGCTGCGCTTCATGAGCCGGCTGGCGAAGGGCAGCCCCGAGGCGAACCGCCGCTACTTCGTCGAGGAGCAGCTGGTGGCGAGCCCGGCGATCTTCGTCTCGCTGGGGCTGGTGGCGGCCTTCGGCCCGGGGCACCTGGCCGAGCAGCTGCGCCGGGGGTTCACCGCGCTCACCCCATCGCAGCTCGGCCTGACGCTGGTGGTGGGGCTGCTCTCGCAGGGCACCGGCATCTTCGGCGCGCTGATTCTGTTGGATGCGCGAGAGAACTCGTTCTGCGTGCCGATCAACCGGGCGTCGAGCATTCTCGCCGGGCTGCTCGCCACGCTGCTGCTGCAGGTCTTCGGGTTCGGCCAGCAGCTCGGCACGGGCGAGCTGGCGGGCGCGGCGCTGGTGATCGCCGCCATCGCGCTGCTGGCGCGGCCACCGAGAGGTGAGCAGGGCAAGCCTTGAGCGAGGGTCAGCGGGCGATCGCGCGCAGGTCTCCGAGCCGCGAGCCGATGTCCATCGGGACGCGGGTGTCTCCGCTGAGCGTGTACTGGTAGACGGTGCGGTCGGCGAGGCGATCGACGCAGCGCACCGCGAGCCGGGTGTGCGGGTTCTCCATCACGCAGGCCTCGAGGAACATGCCGTCGAGCTGCCAGAGGTCGGGGTCCATCACCACGCTGGTCGACAGCGCCAGCAGGTAGAGGGCCTCGCCGCGCCACTTCGCCTTCGGCTCTCTCGCCAGGGCCTGGTTCAAGTAGCTGACCGCGCGCTGCAGCGCGACCAGGTGGGCTTCGTCGGGCACCACCGAAGCGGCGGCCTGCGACGACTCGACCAGCTGCTTCGCCCGCGCGAACAACGCGCCCGGAGACTGCTCGGCGGCGACGAGCTTCTCGGCCTTCCACGCGGTGGCCTGGATGACCCACTCGGCTGCGGCGCGCTGCACCAGCCCGGGCAGCTCGGTGCGCCCCTTCACCCGCTCGAGCAGCTCGAGGGTGAGCGCCGGGTCGTCTTTCACGCGCACCGAGATGCTGACCGCGGCGCGCAGGGCGATCGCCTGGTCGTACGCGTCGCGCCCGTTCTTGGGGGGCGCCTCGAGCACCGTCTTCCAGGTGCGCAGCGCGGCGTCGAACTGCCGGGTGGCGGCGAGGTACTGGGCGAACTCGGCGGGCGGCAGGTTGGCGTCGTTGGCGACGTGAATGCCCGGCAGGTCGTGGGTGGGGGCGCGCGAGTGGCACCCCAGGCACATGCCGGTCACCGAGCGCAGGCGCAGCCGCGCCGAATCGGGGCTGCCGCGGGTGAAGTCTTCGCGGGCGCGGTCGACCTGCTGCGCGAAGAGCAGCGACAGCGCGGCCTGCGTCGGCCCGTCACCCGAGGTCATGAACGGGTGCTGCTGGCGGGCGAGCAGCGCCAGGCTGTCGTTGATGACCCCGGCATTCGAGGGGTCGCGAAACTCGATCGGGCTGGCCAGGTAGCGCTGCAGCACGAAGACGGCGGTGAGGTTGCCGCGCATCACGTGCTGCGTGTCGTCGCCAGCAGCGAGGCTGAGCAGCATGAGAGCGGTGAGCATGACGGTGAGGTCAGCAGCAGCCGTGCCAGCCTCTCGCGCCGGCAGGTGCTGCGCCTCGCGTCGAGGGTCGCGCAAACGGTGCGCGGCGGGTGGCGCCACCCACGCCAGGCGCCGCGCAGCGGTTGCAGCTGCCTCGGCAAGGGCGCGCGGTTCGAGCGACGGTGCACGGCGCCTGGGCGCCCCCGCCGTGGCACGCCCGATGCTCGACCGGCTGAGCCACGGCGCGAGCCGGGGCGACCCATCTGCCGCAGGCGCCCGCGGCCGTTCAAAGGAGCCCTTCGATGAATCTCGCCAGGTTTTGTGAGGGAAGGCTGGTGGTGCTGCGGCCGACTGCGACGGCGGCCGAGGCCGCGCGCGCGATGGAGAACAACCACATCGGCGCGGTGCTGGTGATGGACCACAGCCGCCTGCGCGGCATCGTCACCGACCGCGATCTGGCGCTGAAGATCGTGGCATCGAACTTCAAGCCGTCGCGGCTGCCGTTGAGCGAGGTGATGACCCGCGACCCGGTGACCCTCGAGAAGACCGACACCGTCGAGCAGGCGGTGGCGATGATGCACGCGATGCACGTGCGCCGGGTGGTGGTGATGGAGGGCCAGCGGCCGGTGGGCATCGTGACGCTGGACGACCTGATTCTCTCGAACGCGGTGCCGCAGCACCGGGTGCGCGAGGTGATCTTCGGGCAGCTGTCGGACGCGGCGCCGGCGAAGCCCGAGGGCTTCACCGGGCCCCGGCGCCTGGGCCGGCGTCGGTCGACGGCGGAAGAGCGCAGCGGGCAGCGCCGGCGGCGGTCGCTCAGGGCCTTCACCGACCACGTCAAGCAGGTGACCGGGCTCGAGGGCGACAGCGAGGCACGGGCGGCTTTCGAGGTGGTCGCCACCGGGCTGCTGCGGCGGCTCACCCAGAACGAGCGGGCCGACTTTCTCGCGCAGCTGCCGGCGCTGGTGCGCGAGCCGCTGCAGGTGAACAGCCGCGGGGCGCCCGATCGCACCGTCAGCCGGCGCACCATCGAGCGCGACCTGCAGGCGCGGCTGAAGGTGCCGGCGCGGCGCGCCGCCGCCCTGGTGACCCGCATGGGCGGCGCGATGGGCGAGTTCGTGAGCGAAGGCGAGCTCGCCGACGTCAAAGCGCAGCTGCCTGCTTCGATGAAGCCGCTGCTCCACCCCCACGCGGCGTAGGGCACCCTGAAACGGGTCGAGCCCCTGGCGCGTACCCTGCTTGTCGCGAGGAGCAAGCGTGTTTGAAGGGTTCGCCAATGTGTGGACACCGGTGACGGTGTCACAGAGGTTGAAGAAGAAGCCGCTGGCGGTGCAGGTGGCCGGCGAGAAGCTGGTGCTGTTTCGCACCCCCGAGGGCGCGGTGAAGGCGCTGGTCGACCGCTGCCCGCACCGGGGGGTGGCGCTCTCGCTGGGGCGGGTGACCGCCGACGGCTGCCTGGAGTGCCCCTTTCACGCCTGGAAGTTCGACGGCCAGGGCCAGAACTGCGGAGTGCCGCTCAACCCCGACGCGAAGCGCGAGCGGCTGTTCGCGACCCCCGTGCCGGCGAGAGCGCTGGGCGGCCTGCTGTGGGTCTTCACCGCGCCGGTGGCCGAGGCGCCCCACGAGCCCGAGGTGCCCGAGACGTTGACGCGGCCGGGGCTCGCCCGCACGTACCTCGAGGTCGAGTGGAAGGCGCACTGGACCCGGGCGATGGAGAACATGCTCGACACGCCGCACGTGCCGTTTCTGCACCGCCGCACCATCGGGCGCTTCGTTCGGCCCTACCTGAAGGCCGACTCGAGCATGGACATCGAGGTGCACGACGAGCCGTACGGCTTTCGGACCCGCGGGGTGCTCGACCGCGACACCGCGCGCGAGGTGGGGCACCTCGACTTCTACCGCCCGAACATCATGGTGCTGCACATACCCACGCCGAACCACACCTTCCGCATGCATGCCATCTGCGTGCCGCAGGGCCCGCTCAGCACCCGGATGATCGTGGTCGGCGCGCGCAGCTTCGCGCGGCTGCCGCTGCTCAACCCGCTCTTCAACTATTCGAACCTGCGCATCGTGAGAGAGGACCAGGCGGTGGTGGAGTCGAGCCAGCCTCCTGAGGTGCCCGCTCCCGCGGACGAGCGCTCGGTGCGCACCGACCGCGCCACGCTGCAGTTCCGGCGGTACTACTTCGACGTGCTGCAGCCGTCGTCGGCGCAGCCCGCCCCGCGGCTCGCCGGAGTGCTCCCGAAAGACGCGGCGTGACGGTGGGTGGGGCTGAAGGCCTCGGCGCCGCTCTCCATTCTCGTTGGCGGTGTCGAGCACGATGAAGCGCAGCGCGGTGCCGGCGACGTCGAAGCGGTAGAAGGCCTTGCCCGAGGCGACCTGCTCTGCGCCGAGACCATGGCCGTCGTCGATTGCGTCTTCGGAAGGTCTCGAGGGTGCACAGGGCGAGCGGGCGACCGCCCGGCGGTGGCATGGGGTGCTGGGGCGGCGCCTCCTGAAGCTCGGGGCTGGTGCCGGTACTGCGCGCCGACCTTCAGCCCGGAGGCCGCCTCGAGCTTCTTGCTCTGCCGGAGGCGATGGAGTGGCTGCGCAGCCGACGAGCGACGACGTCGCAGAGCCTCGAGCTCGGTCAGCACCACTTCGGGGCGGCTGCGCTCGACCACCGCGACCCGTTGCAACCCACCTGCACCTCTCACGCGGAGGCTGTGGTCTCACTTTCCGATGGGGAAGCTGGCTCGAGCCGACGCCGGTCGGTGTGAGCGCGCCCACCCGCGCAGGGCTGCGACGCGTGGGGCGCCGGTCCCTCCGTGCTCGGGCAGCCCCTCGCTTCATGCGTTGAGCTGAACGGGCAGACGCGGGTCGGCGGGCTGCGACGCGCGTGGCCTGGCTCGGGGGTGCCGTGGGGGTCATTGCGGGGTGCGCAATTGAACCTCTCCACTACTGAACTTTGTAGCATTACGCTCGTCACAGACTCAGAGCGGAAAAAGTGGCCGGGCAAGCTCCGGCAGAGCGGGAGAAATGACCGCACGTGCCCTCGTTTGCCGAAGGCGCCGCTCCCCATGGCGAGGGGCTCCCCGGGCACGGAGGGGCCGACTCGGCGTCCGCGGGTCCTGACGGCGGGTCTCCGATGGCCCGGTGAGTGAGACGCACGCGCGGTTCCCCGCCTGTCTGAAGGCCGAGCGGTGCGCTGAGGGCCGCTGGCGTGCGTTCCGATGCGAAGGTGCGAAAGCCCCGAGGCCAGCCTCACGGCGCCAGCGCGACCCGTGATGGGACGTCGGCGAGCATTCAGGCCTCGTCTCACCCCGCTCCCGAGCGCGCCACCGCACGCGAACGCCAACCCGAACTCCGCCGGCCTTTGCTACAGCCGCCAACCGTCTTGCGGCGCACCCTCGATCGCGGCGTCTCGTTCACCGTGCTGGCCCGGGCGCGCACGCAAGCCGACCACCACGAAGACCTCGGCTGCAGCATTCAGGGGCCGGCCTCGCAGCCGGTGCGGCGCGCGCTCGAGCCGCTGCGCCGCCAGCTCGCGGCCATGCCGTCTGCGCAAGGGCTGGAAAAAGCGGGCGAGGCCATCTCGTGGCTCGAGTCGACGCCCGCCTACGCCGCGCTGTGCGCCGACGGCCGGCGCTTCGGTCGGCGGCGGCTGCGCGAGGCGGTGCTGTTCCCCAGGCTGTTGCCCCCGCGGTTCCTGCACCTGCGGGTGGGCAACCGGGGGCTCGACCTGCCGCTCACCGCGAAGACGTGGCCGGCGATGGCCGACGCAGTGGCGGCGCTGGCGCGGGGCGCTTCACCCTCAGAGCTGCGCTCGAGGGCCTGGGCGCCGCTGGTGCAGCCGCTGCGCGAGGCGCGGGCGCTGGTGGCGATGGGCGAGCCTTTGCGGCCGCCTGCTCCGGGGGTGCTCTTCGTCGGGCACCACACCATCGCCTTCTCGACCTCGACCACGCGGGTGCTGGTCGACCCGTACTTCCGCCCTTCGCAGGCCATCGACCTGCCGGGGTACCAGCCGGTGCACGCCAGAGACCTGGGCCGCATCGACGCGGTGGTCATCACCCACTCGCACGGCGACCACTTTCACCTGGGCTCGCTGCTCACCCTGCCCCGAGACACGCCGGTCTTCGTGCCGGCGGTCGACCGCGAGAGCCTGTTCTCGACCGACTGCGCGGCGCGGCTGCGCCAGCTCGGCTTCACGCGCGTCGAGGCGCTGCAGTGGTGGCAGTCGCGCACCGTCGGCGACGTCACCGTGAGCGCGCTGCCGTTCTACGGCGAGCAGCCGACCGACGCGCCGGGGCCGCAAGCGGGGCTGTTCAACGTCGGCAACACCTGGCTCTTGCGCAGCGCACGCCTGTCGGCGGCGTTCTTCGCCGACGCCGGCGACGACTTTCGGGGCTCGATGCGCGAGGTGTGCCGGCGCGTGCGGCGCTCGGGCGCGGTCGACCTGCTCTTCACCGGCATTCGCGGCTTCAAGCTGGCTCCGCTGCACTTCGTGTTCTCGACGCTGGCTCCGTACCTGGTGAACGTGCCCAAGCGGCTGCTCGCCACCCCGCAGCAGCTGATGGCCACCGCCGACGACGCGCTCAGCTGGGGCGAGCTGCTGGGGGCGCGCCACGTGGTGCCGTGCGCCGACGGCGGCGCCCCCTGGTACTGGCGCGAAGGCATGGGCCCGCGCTACCCGGGCTTCCCGGGGTCGCCGGTCGAGGGCGCCAGCGGCCTCGACGAGAACCCCGACGCCGACCCGCTGCCCGAGCGGCTGGTCGAGGTCTGGGCGCGACGGCGCACGCGCGCGCGCCCGCTGATTCTGCGCCCTGGAGACGCCTGGGCCGGTGCCAGGGTTCGGCGCGCTGCGCCCCACGCCTGGCCGTTTTGAGGCGTCGAGCTCGACCCACGAGCCACCCTTTCGAATGAGCGCTCTATCGCCCCGAGCCGCCTGACCGCTGCAGGCGCCGGTAGAACCACTGCTTGAGGAGCTCGGCCGAGACCACGTAGGCGACCGTGATGCCGACCACCGCGGCGAGCAGCGAGGGAGGCAGGGGCACCAGGCCCACGAAGTGGGACCACGGCAGGTACGGTATCGCGACGGCCAGCACCGCGAGCAGCGCCGAGGTCCACGCCAGCAGCCGCCCGGGCCGGCTGCGAAAGGCAGGGCGGCGGGTGCGCACCACCAGGGCCACCGCCAGCTCGGTGAGCAGCGACTCGACGAACCAGCCCGAGCGGAACTCGGCGGGCGCGGCGCGAAAGCCGTACAGCAGCACCCCGAAGGTCGCGAAGTCGAAGGCCGAGCTGAGCAGGCCGAACTCGAGCATGAACCTGCCGATGAAGCGCAGCTGCCAGCGCTGGGGGGCGCGCACCAGCTCGGGGTCGACGCGGTCGTCGGCGATGCCGAGGGCGGGCACGTCAGAGAGAAAGTTGTTGAGCAGAATCTGACCGGCGGTGAGCGGCAGGAAGGGCAAGAAGAGCGAGGCCACCGACATGCTGAGCATGTTGCCGAGGTTGGCGCTCATCGACGTCAGCACGTACTTGAGGGTGTTGGCGAAGGTGCGCCGGCCCTCTTCGACGCCGCGCCGAATGACGTCGAGGTCGCGCTGCAAGAGCACGAAGTCGGCCGCCTCGCGCGCCACGTCGACCGCCTGGTCGACCGAGATGCCGGCATCGGCGGCGTGCATCGCGGGCGCGTCGTTGACGCCGTCGCCGAGAAAGCCGACCACGTGCCCGCTCTTCTTGAGCGCCAGAATGATGCGCTCTTTCTGGTGGGGGTCGACCTCGACGAAGAGCTGGGTGGTCTCGGCCGCGCGCCACAGCGCCTCGTCGCTCATGCGGTCGAGGCCGGCGCCGGTCAGGGTGCGGCCGGGGTCGAGCCCCACCAGGCTGGCGACGTACTGGGCGACCCCCGCGCTGTCGCCGGTGATGACCTTCACCGCCACCCCCTGCTTCGCCAGCGCCGCGAGCACCGCGCGCACGTCTTCTTTGGGCCGGTCGAGAAAGGTCACCCGCCCCTGAAAGGTCAGCTCGCGCTCGTCGTCGCGGTGGTAGGTGTCGCGAACGTCGAGCGCGCGCGTGGCCACCGCGAGCGCGCGCAGGCCGCGCCCGTTCAGCTCGGCGCAGCGCGCCTCGAGCCCCGCCCGGGCGGCCGCGTCGAGGGGCGCACCGCCTTCGAGCCGGGTGCAGGCGTCGAGCACCGGGCCCACCGCCCCTTTGGTGATGAGCCGCGCGCCGCCCGCGCCCTGCACCACCACGCTGACGCGCTTGCGCACGAAGTCGAAGGGAACTTCGGCCAGCTTGGTCCACGCGGCGAGGTCGGGGGTTCGCGCGGCGAGAATCGCGTCGTCGAGCGGGCTGGGCAGCCCGGTCTCGAGCGCAGCGTTGAGCGCCGCCAGCTCGAGCACCGCGTCAGACGGCGCGCCGCCGGCGTCGCAGGCCGCGTCGAGCCGCACCACGCCCTCGGTGAGGGTGCCGGTCTTGTCGGTGCACAGCACGTCCATGCTGCCGAGGTCTTCGATGGCGTTGAGCCGCCGCACCACCACGCCGTGCCGGGCGAGCGCCTCGGCGCCCCGCGAGAGGCTGACGCTCAAGATGGCGGGCATCAGCTCGGGGCTCAAACCCACCGCCAGCGCGATGGCGAACAGCAGCGTCTCGACCGGAGGCCGGCCACCGAGCACGTGCACCGCGAAGACGCCCAGCGCCATCACCAGCATCGCGCTGGTGAGCAGGTAGCCGAAGTGGCGCAGGCCGCGGTCGAACCCGGTCTCGGGGCGCCGCAGGCTGAGCCGCTCGGCGATGGCGCCGAACGCCGCGTTCGGCCCGGTGGCGGCCACCAGGCAGCGCGCGGTGCCGCTGCGCACGTTGGTGCCCATGAAGACCGCGCCCTTGCGCCGCGCCAGCGGCGCGTCGGCCGCGCTCGGCCCCGGCTCTTTCTCGACCGGGAAGCTCTCGCCGGTGAGCGCCGCCTCGCTGAGGTAGCAGTCGGTCGCCTCGAGCACCGCGCCGTCGCCGGGCACCAGGCTGCCCGCCGCGAGCAGCACCACGTCTCCGGGCACCACCTCTTCGACCGGCACCTGGGTGCGGGTGCCGTCGCGGAGCACGGTAGCGTGCGAGCGAATGCGGCTGCGGAGCGCCTCGACCGCGCGCTGGGCGCGGTACTCGCGGCGGTAACCGACCCCTACCGTGGCGGTGACGATGGCGAAGACCACCGCGGCATCGGTCCACTCTCCGGCGAGGGCCGAGGCCAGGGCCGCGAACAGCAACAGCAGCAGCAGCGGGCTGCGCACCTGGTTCCACAGCACGCTCAGCCGGGTGAGCGAGCGCCGCTGGTCGAGGCGGTTGGGGCCGTACCGCTCGAGGCGCTCGCGGGCCTCGCTGGCCGACAGCCCGTCGCGGGTCGAGCCCAGCGCGTCGAGCAGCCCCTCGAGTGAAAGCGACCACCACGGGCCCAGCGGCGGAGGCGGGGTGCGGGGCCACCGCGCAGCAGGAGCCGCCGGGGCGCTCTGGTGCGGGCGCGGGACCCGCGCCCACTCGGCAGCGACCGACGGCGGAGCGCGCGACACCTGCGGCTCAGCCCCGGTGGGTGGCGCGGTCGAGGCTCAGCGCGCCAGCGCCGTGGGCGAAGAGCAGCATCAACGCTCCGGCGAAGGCCAGGTTGCCGAGCGCGAACGAGCGGTTGAGGGGCTCGCTGAGGTCGTGGTGCACCAGCAGCGTCACCGTGGCGAGGTAGGCGATGAGGCCGACCGCGGCGGCGCGGGTGCGCAGGCCGAGCAGCAGCAGCGCTCCGCCGACGAGCTCGATGGCGATGCCTAGAGGCACCATCATGCGCGCGTCGGGCAGCACCTCGTTCAGGGCCGAGACGGTGGCGGAATAAGAGAAGATCTTCGCTGCGCCGCTGACGATGAACAGGGCGGCGATGAAGATGCGGCCCAGCGCGTAGATGCGCACGTCGCGGTGCTGCCGCTGGTCGTGCGCGCGCCGCTGCTCGGCTTCGTACTCCGCGACCGCGAGGGCCGCCGCGGAAGGGTCGTGGTGCATCGCTGTATGGGTGGTGGTGGTCATGCCCGACCTGTGAGCAACCGTCGTGCCCGCTGCGCGGCGGGGTGAAGTTGCCCCTCCCCGCAGGTTTTGCGTCTGGCCCTCGGGGTTGCGCACCTGGTGCGCGTGGCCCGCGGCGCGGCTCAGCGCCCCCGGGTGGAATGCGACTTGCTGACCTTCGAGCACCATGAAAACGACCACGCACAGCAAGCAGCAATCGCTTCGAGAGCTGAAAGAGATGGGCCAGGTGCTCAAGGGCCTGGTGGAAGAGGTTCGGGTGCAGCTGCACCTGGGGGCGATGGAGCTCAAGGACGACGCGGGCCCCTTCTTCGCCGAGGTCAGCTCGGCGTCGAAGTCGGCGACCCGCGACCTGCTGAAGCGGGGCCGCCAGCTCAAGGTGCAGCTGACCCGGCTGCGCGCAGCGCGCCGCGCTTGAGTGAGCGACGAGGAGACGACCATGGACGACGCGATCGAGAACTTCATGACCCACTCGGTGCACACCGTCGGGCGTGAGCGCACCCTGACCGAGGCGCACGCGCTGATGCGGCAGCACCGCATTCGGCACCTGCCGGTGCTCGACGGCGGCAAGCTGGTCGGCCTGGTCAGCGAGCGCGACCTCACCCTGATCGAGACCCTGCGCGCGGTCGACCCGAAGACCGCCACGGTCGAAGAGGCGATGACCGCCGACGTCTTCGTGGTGCAGCTGGGTACGGCGGTGGCCGAGGTGGCCCACCAGATGGCCCACGACAAGCTGGGCTCGGCCATCATTCAGCGGGGCAACAAGGTGGTGGGCATCTTCACCGCGGTCGACGCGCTCAGCGCGCTCGCCTTCTTGCTCTCGAGCCCGTCGGTGAAGCACGCGCTGCACGAGGCGATGCGCCCGGCGCCCGACTCGCGGCCGAGCTGACCATGCGCGTGCTGATCGCCCTGTTGCTGGCGGTGCACGGGGTGATTCACCTGATCGGCTTTCTGGTGCCGTTCGGGCTGCTCCGGTCGAATCAGTTCAGCGGCCGAACGCTGCTGCAGCTGCCCGGGGTATTGCAGTACGGGGTCGCCGCGCTGTGGCTGGCCGTCTGTCTGGCGCTGGTGGTCGCTGCCGGGCTCGAGCTCTCGGGGCGCCCGATGTGGTGGGGCTGGGCAGCGGTGGCGCTGGTCGTCTCGCAGCTGCTCATCGTGCTGCAGTGGCCCGACGCGAAGGCGGGCACGGTCGCCAACGTGCTGCTGGCGCTGGCGGTCATCGTGGCAGCGGCCACCTCGCGCTTCGATGCGCGGGTGAAAGCCGAGACGCGCGCCCTGGCGGTGGTCTCGCCCGAGCCGTCGACGGCGCTCGCGGCCGGCGCGGTGGCGGCGCTGCCCCAGCCGGTGCGGCGGTGGCTGGAAGCGTCGGGTGCGGCGGGCCGACCGCCGGTGCAGACCGTTCGGCTCGAGCAGCGCGGGCAGATGTGGCTGACGAAGGGCTCGGCGCCGATGGAGGTCGAGGCCGAGCAGCTGTTCAACGTCGAGCGGCCCGGCTTCGTGTGGAAGGTGTCGACCCGCTGGGCGCACCTGGTGCCCATCGTGGGCCGCGACCGCTACGCCGACGGCCACGGAGAGATGCTGATTCTGGGCGGCGCGCTGGTGCCTTTCGTCGATGCGCGCGGCGAGCACATCGACCAGGGCACGCTGCTGCGCTTCCTCGCCGAGATGGTGTGGTTCCCCTCGGCGGCGGTGAGCCCCTACGTGAGCTGGGAGCCGGTCGACGAGCTGCACGCCCGCGCCACCATGACCTGGCAGGGCGTGACGGGCTCCGCCGAGTTCCGCTTCGACTCCGAGGGCCGGTGCACCGGGCTCATCGCCCGCCGCTACCTCGGCAGCAGCTCGGCGCACCTCGAGCCCTGGCAGATCACCGTGACCGCCTGGCACACCTTCGACGGCGTCGAGGTACCGTCAGAGGGCGACGTCACCTGGAAGCTCGCCGATGGCGACTTCACGTATTTTCACTGGCGCGTCACCTCGCTCGAGTACGGGCCGGCGCGTCACGCGGCAGCGCTCGCCCGCCCGCTCAGCGGGCGCGCGCCGGCGCCGCAACCGGTGCACCGCGACGCACCTTCTGCACCCTGACGGCGCGCCTCGAGGGCGCAGCCGAGGGGAACACCTGTTGCACGTGTAGGTGCTCATGCAGACCCAAGCGCAGATTGTCTGGAAGGGAATCGATGTTTCCGCGGCATTGGCAGAGCGCATTCAGCACGAGGTCGCCGAGCTGGAGCAGAATTGCCAGCGCATCACCGCCTGCCGCGTGGTGGTCGAGCTGCCGCACCGGCACCACCAGCACGGGCGCCAGTACCAGGTGAAGGTCGAGGTCTCGGTGCCCGGGCGAATGCTGGCGGTGACGCACACGCCGGCCGAGCACCACAACGCAGAGGACCCGTACGCCGCGGTGAACGAGGCGTTCTTGAGCATGCGCCGCCAGCTCGAAGACTACGTGCGGGTGCGGCAGCACCGCGTCAAAGAGCACCAGGCCCCGAACGAGGGGTCGGTCGCGAAGGTGCTGCCGTCTGACGACTGCGGCTTCATCGCCGCCGACGACGGCGTCGAGGTCTACTTCCACCGCAACAGCGTGCTCGACGGCGGCTGGCAGCGCATCGAGGTGGGCGACCGGGTGCGGTTCCACGCCGAGCAGGGCGACAAGGGGCCGCAGGCGAGCTCGGTTCACCTGCTGCGGTAGGCGACCGCCCGGGGGGCACACCATGGCGGACTCGGGCGAACACTTCGTCGCGCTGTTCGAGCAGGATCACGCGCGCATCGCTGCCCTGGTCGACGACGTCGAAGCCCTCTGCAGCAAGCAGTCGTACTTCTCGGCGGCCAAGGTGTTCGGCGAGCTGCGCTGGCTGCTCGAGCACCATCTGGCGCGAGAAGACGAGGCGCTGGCGAAGCTGCGGGGCGCCCTGCCGCCAGAGCTCTGCGCGCAGATCTCCGCCAGCCACCGCCAGCTCGAGCAGGCGCTCGAGCTCAACTCGCAGGCCATCTCGCGCAACGAGCAGACCGGGCTGCGGCGCACCATGACCGAGCTCACCGCCCTCATCACCGCCCACGAGCGCCACGAGCTCGAGGTGCTGCTGCCCGCGCTGCGGCGGCTGACGCCCGAGGCGCAGCTCGAGCAGCAGGTGCGCCGGCTCATCGAGCGCTGACGTCGGGCCCCTTCAATTCGCCTCGAAGTCAGAGCGTCAGCACGTCGCCCCTCGCCGGCACGTCGACCTGCGCGCACACCCGGGTCGAGGTGAGCTGCGCTTTCAGTGCGGCCTGGGCCTTCGGCTCGCCGTGCACCAGCACGATGCGCGACAGCGGGCCGCGCGCGCCCACTTGGCCCGCGTAGCGCAAGAGGCCCGCCTGGTCGGCGTGCGCCGAGAAGCCGTTGAGCACCACCACCTCGGCCGCGCGGGAGCGGGGCACTCCGAAGATGCGCACCTCGGCGCGACCTTCGACCAGCCGGCGCCCCAGGGTGTGCTGCGCCTGGTAGCCGACGATGATGACGGTGTTGCGCTCGTTGCCGATGCCGTGACGCAGGTGGTGCAGCACGCGGCCGCCTTCGCACATGCCGCCCGCGGCGATGACCACCGAGGGCTCATCGCTCGAGTCGATGGCCATCGAGTCGGCCACCTCGGAGACGTAGTGCAGGCCGTCGAACTCGAAGGGCGAGTCGGCGCCGCTCAGGTACTTCGCCGTCTCGGCGTCGTAGCACTCGGGGTGCAGCTTGAAGACCTCGGTCAGCCTCACCGCCAGCGGCGAGTCGACGTAGACCGGCACCTTGGGCAGCTGCGCCTGGGCGCGCAGCCGCTTGAGCGCGAAGATGATCTCCTGGGCGCGCTCGAGCGCGAACGAGGGAATGATGACCTTGCCCTTGCGCGCGAGGGTCTTGCGAATCGCCTCACCCAGGCTCTCGGTCGAGCGGTCGATGGGCTCGTGCAGCCGATCGCCGTAGGTGCTCTCCATCACCAGGCACTCGACCCCGTCGGGGGTCTGCGGGTCTCGCAAGATGGGCAGGTGGTGGCGGCCCAGGTCGCCGGTGAAGGCGAACCGAAGCCGGCGGCCCTGGTCTTCGATGTCGAGCACGCAGACCGCGCTGCCCAGCACGTGGCCGGCGTCGAGAAACGTCAGCTTCACCCCGGGCGCGATGGGGGCGGCGCGGTGGTACGGCAGCCCGATGAACTGGCCGAGCACCGCCACCGCATCTTCCCGCGTGTAGAGCGGCTCGACCGGGCGCACCTCGCGGTGGCCGCGCGCGATCAGCAGCTGAATGTACTTCGCATCGCTGAGCTGAATGTGAGCCGCGTCTTCGAGCATCGGCACGCACAGGTCGCGGGTCGCGGGCGTGGCGTAGATGGGCCCACGGTAGCCCTGCCGCCACGCCACCGGCAGCGCCCCGGAGTGGTCGATGTGCGCGTGCGAGAGCACGACGGCGTCGATGGCTCGCCCGCCCAGGTCGAACGCCTCGTTGCGCGCGCGCGCCTCTTCGCGGCGCCCCTGAAACAGCCCGCAGTCGAGGAGCACCGTGGCGCGCGAGGTGCGCAGCAGGTGCTTCGAGCCGGTCACCGTCCCCGCGGCTCCCAGGCACTCGAGCTCGATGGCCATGCGCCGAGCGGTGCAGCGATCGGGCCGGCCCTTTACACCGGTGAGCGCCCGCAACCCCTGCGGCCCGGCGCAACCGGTGCGCGGCCCCGCAAGGCTTGCGCTCCGCCCGTGTGCCTCACGGCACGCGGAAGAGCAGCCCCACCAGCCAGCCGAGCGCGGCGGTGAACAGGCCGATCGCCGCCAGCGAGGCGCCGGCGCGCGCGGGCTTGCCGACCGTGGCCCGGGCCTTGAGCGCCCCGATGGCGAACAGGGCGGCCGCCGCGAGCCCGACCGCGAACGGCACCGCGGGCCGCACCGCCAGCACCACGAAGGGGAGCAGCGGCAACAGCGACCCCGCCAGCGAAGAACCGCCCACCACCGCGCCGGCGATCAGCGATTGGCGGCGAGACACCGGCGCGAGGTGGTGCTCCTCGGCCATCATCACCGCCACCCAGACCTCGGGGTCAGACGTGATGCGCTCGACGATGCGGTCGAGCAGCTCGCCGCTGAACCCCTTGGCGGCGTAGAGCGCCCTCACCTCGTCGCGCTCGACGTTGGGGCTGTGCCGCACGTGGCGGCGCTCGCGCTCTTGCTCGCTCTCGAAGTACTCGGCCTGCGCCCGGGTCGAGGTGTACGCCACCGCCGCCATCGAGGCCGACTCGGCGATCGCCGCGGCCGCGCCCGCCGCCAGCACGACCTGCGAGTCGCCGGTGGCGGCCGCGACGCCCAGCACCACCCCGAGCACGTTCACCAGGCCGTCTTGCGCGCCGAGAATGATCTCGGCGCTCCGCGCTCCCCGACGGTGCGGGTCGATGAGATCATGGTACTCGCGCTCGCTGCTCACGGCCCCCTCTGGGTGCAACGCCCAAGCCCGGGCGGCCCCCCCCTTGCCTGAGCCTCGCGCGCGCACGTTCTGCGCGGCCCGGCGCCCTCACGCGCTGGAGCTGCGCGGCGCGACAGTTGCACTACCCTCACCCATCATGAAGACCATTCTCGCCGCCACCGACGGCTCGACACCCGCGCTCAAGGGCGTGCTCTGGGCGGCCCAGCTCGCCCGGGCGCTCGGCCACCGGCTCGAGCTGGTCTACGTCTCGTTTCCCAACCTGCTCCCGCCGCACGCGTACCCCAAGGCCGCCGCCGAGATCGACGCCCGCGAGACCGAGTGGGCCAACCAGGTGCTCGACACCGCGGCGCGCAGCGTGGCCGACCTGAACGTCGAGTGCGTGAAGACGCGCCGCACCGGCGGCCCCGCCGAGGTGCTGGCCGAGCTGGCCGAGCGCGACGACGTGTGGGGCGTGGTGATCGGCGCGGTCGGGCACTCGGCCGCTTCGCGGGTGCTGCTGGGCAGCATCACCGACCGCCTGCTGCACATCTGCAGCAAGCCGGTGCTGGTGGTGCGGTGAGGTGACCCGTGTTTCCGGCAGGGCTGGCCGAATACTTCGCCACGCGCTTCGACTCGCAGCTGCTCGCGGTCGAGCCGCTGGCGCCCGACGACGGAGGCAACAGCACCGCCAAGGTCGAGGGCTACGGCGAGCCGCTCAAGCTCACCTTGAGGCGCGCCGACGGCACCGCCTGGCGCTGCGTGTTTCACACCGCCCGCGCCAACCCGTTCGGCCACGACCGGCGCTCTGACCGGGCCCAGCAGCAGCTGCTGGCCTTCGACACCTTCGGCTCGATTCCGCGGCACGTCGCCGCGCTCGACGTGGGCGCGCTCTCGAAGGGCGGCCTGGTCTCGCTCGCCGACGCCGATGAGCTGTTCCTGGTCAGCGAGTGGGCCGAGGGCCGGCCGTACGCGGTCGACCTGCGGCGGCTGGCGCACGGTCAGGACCTTCAGCTGCTCGACCTCGAGCGCGCCCGCGCGCTCGCCACCTGGCTGGCCGAGCTGCACGTGCGCCTGCCCCTCGACCCGGTGCGGCACCAGCGCGCTGCGCGACGTGGTGGGCAGCGGCGAGGGCATCTTCGGCATCTGCGACGCCTGGCCCGACAGCTTTGCCGAGCCGCTCGCCGCGCTCGAGCGCCAGGCGATCGACTGGCGCTGGTGGCTGCGCTCGCGCACCGGGCGGCTGTCGCGCATTCACGGCGACTTTCACCCGTACAACATCCTCTTCCGCGAGGGCGACGACTTCACCGCGCTCGACGCGAGCCGCGGCGGCGCGGGCGATCCGGCCGACGATCTCGCCGCGCTGGCGGTCAATTACGTCTTCTTCGCGGCCGACCACCCCGAGCGCTGGGCGAGCTGCTTCGCGCCGCTGTGGCGGCTGTTCTGGTCGACGTACCTCGAGCGCAGCTCCGACCACGAGCTCTGCGAGTGCGTCGGGCCCTACCTCGCCTGGCGCGCGCTGGTGGTGGGGTGCCCGCGCTTCTACCCCCAGCTGTCGCCTCGCGCCCGCGAGCGCCTGCTCGCGCTGGCGCGCCTCGCCCTGGCCTCGCCGCGCTTCGAGCCCGACCGCGCCGCCGAGCTGTTCAGATGAGCCGGCCCGGCGCGGTGCTGTGGTTCACCGGCCTGCCCGCGAGCGGCAAGAGCACGCTCGCGCTCGAGGTGCAGCGGGCGCTGGGTCGGCCCGCGGTGCTGCTCGACTCCGACGCGCTGCGGGCGGCGGTGTTCCCCGACCTGGGCTACGGCCCGGCGGCGCGCGACCGCTTCTACCGCGCGCTGGCCGAGCTGGCGGCGCTGCTGGCGCGGCAGGGGCACCTGGTGCTGGTGGCGGCCACCGCCCACCGGCGCGCGTACCGCGCCCACGCCCGCCGGCTCGCGCCGCGCTTCATCGAGGTCTTCGTCGACACCGCGCGCGAAGAGTGCGCCCGCCGAGACCCCAAGGGCCTCTATCGCGCGGGCGTGGCGCTGCCGGGGCGCGGGCCGAAGTACGAAGCGCCGCTGCACCCCGAGGTGCGCGCGGAGGGCGGCGCGACGCCCGCCGCGGTGCGCGCCTGCCTCACTGCGCTTGCCGCCCGCCGGCGGGGCTCTCGCGCTCGGCCCGCGGCGGCGACGCGGTGAGCGGGTAGACCGACTCGACCGGGGTGCCGGCGTCGCCGCGAACCACCCGCGCGCCTTTGCGCGGGCCGCGCGTCTCGGTCACCACCGTGCACTGGTTCTCGTGGCCGTCGCGCTCGAAGTAGATGACCACCCAGTCCTGGGTGCGGCCGAGCCGGTGGGCGCGCGCCGAGTTCGAGTACATCGCGGTGAAGTGAAAGCCGTCGGCCTCGGCGTGCAGCACCGGCAGCCAGGCGCTGTGGGTGGGGTTGAAGTGCACCGGGGCGAGCAGCGGCAGGTCTCCGCGCGCGGCCTTGGCCCGGTAGTCCGAGTCGATGGAGAGCAGGGTCTCGGTGCTCGGCGTCGAGAGGGCCGCGCCGGGCGGTGTCACCCGCCGGTTGGCGCGCCGCATCGAGTGCTGCAGCATGCCGGCGACCGCGTCGCGCACCAGCGAGATGCGCCGCGGGCCGAAGCCGGGCACCTTCGCGAGGCGGCCGTCGACCGCCGCCAGCTCGAGCTCTTCGAGGGTGTCGATGCCCAGCCGGGTGTGCACGTTGCCCGCGAGGGTGGGCCCCACGCCCGGCACCGAGAGGAAGAGGTCTTCGGGTGAGACGCGCCCCTCGAGCCGCTCGAGCATGCGCAGCCGGCCGGTCGCGAGCAGCTCGTGCAGCGCCGAGGCGACGCCGTCGCCGATGCCCAGCACCCGCTGCAGGCCCGGGTTGCCTTCTCGCTCTCCCAGCGCCTCGACCGGCTCGGCCGCGCCGGCCACCTTCACCGCCGCGGCCCGCCAGGCGTCGACCCGGTAGGGGTTGGCACGTTGGGCCTCGAGCAACGAGGCGAGACGGTCGAGCTTCGCGGCAGCGGTCGCGTTGTCCATGGCTCTGGCATCAAGCAAGAAGCGGGCACGCGCCCTGCAACTTCTCTCGGGCATGCACTGCAAAGACGTGATGAGCCGCAAGGTCCGCTGCTGCAAAGTTTCGTCGTCGGCGGCCGAATGCGCGCAAATCATGCGCGACGACCAGCTCGGCTTCGTACCGGTGGTCGACGACAAGGGGGTGGTGGTCGGGGTGGTCACCGACCGCGACCTGGCGCTTCGCGTGGTGGCCGAGCGGCTGCCGCCCGAGACCCCGGTGGTGGCGCTGATGACCGCGGGGCCCCTGTGCACCTGTGGGCCGGAAGAGAGCGTGCGGGTGCTCGAGGCGCGCATGGAGCAGACCCGGCGCTCGCGCGCGCTGGTGGTCGACGGGGCGGGCGCGCTGCTGGGCGTCATCAGCCTCGCCGACCTCGCGCAAGTCGAGCCTTCCCACGAGCGAACCGCGCAGCTGTTGCGCGCGGTGGCGAGCCGGGAGTCGGGCGCCGCCGACCCGCGATGAGCGACCGGCCCATCTCGTTCGGCGCCCGGCTGATGGTGGCGGCAGCGGCGAGCAGCGTGAACGCGGTGCTGTACCTGGTGCCGAACCACGTGCAGCTGAAGGCCCCCGCCCTGCTGCCGTGGACCCCGGTCGACGCGGCGGTGCCGTTCGTACCGCTCACCTTGTGGATCTACTTCTCGGACTACCTGCTGGTGGCCAGCGCGTTTCTGCTGGTGCGCACCTGGGGTGAGGCCACCCGCTTCGCGCGCGCGTACTTCGCGCTGCTGGTGGTCGGCTCGGCGGTGCACCTGGCCTGGCCCACCGTGTTTCCGCGCGAGTCTTTTCCCCTGAGCGGTGACGGCCTCACCGTGCGCGCCTTCGCCTTGCTGCGCCAGGTCGACCTGCCCACCAGCTGCCTGCCCAGCATGCACGTGGCCGGCTCGTACCTGGCCGCCTTCTCGCTGTGGCGACGCTCGCGCGCCACGTTCACCGTGTGGACCAGCTGGGCCACCGCGGTGGCGGTCTCGACCCTCACCGCCAAGCAGCACTACGCGGTCGACGTGGTGGCCGGCCTGATGATGGCGGCGGTGTTCTGGGCGCTGTTCTTCGCGCGGCCCGGGCGCGAGCCTCAGCGCAGCGGCCTGGCCGCGGCCTCGAGCCGCAGGTGGTCGTCGAGCTCGAGCTCCCAGTAGCCCTGCTGCTCGGTCGAGCTTCCCGCCCCCAGCCGGTGCGGCGCGCCGCTGCCGGCCCGGTGCCAGTAGCGGTGGTGCGAGTGGCCGTGCAGCACCACCACCGGCCGGTCGCGCAGCACCTCGAGCAGGGCGCCGGCGTCGAGCAGCCCGCTCTCGCGCCAGTCGAAGCCGCCGCTCGGGCCGTGGGGGCCGTGGTGAACCATCACCAGCACGGTGCGCCCTGCCAGCCGCGGCGAGTCGAGCAGCCGGCGCAGCGCCCCGAGCTGCGCCGCGCCGATGCGGCCGAAGAGGTAGTGGCCCCACCCCCAGACGCGGGTGCTGTCGAGGCCCACCACCGCGAAGCGCTCGCCGACCAGCTTCACGCTCGGCCACCCCTCGTCGCCGAGCAGGTCGGCGAACACGCGCTCGAAGTGGCGCGCGCCGGGGGCGTCGGTGTACCGGTCGTGGTTGCCGGGAATCACCAGCAGCTTGCCCGAGTCGATCAGCGGCGCGAGCAGCGCCCGCACCTCGCCGAGCTCGGTGGGGTCTCCCAGCGCGGTCAGGTCTCCGGTGAGCAGCACCTGGTCGGGCTCGGCCTCGAGCGCGGCGTCGACCAGGCGGGTGATGCGCTCTCTCGCCTGGGCGAAGCGCTCGAGCCGCTTGAGGCCGTGCAGCTCGAACCGCCCCGGGGCGCCGCGCCACCCGCTGCTCCACCACGAGCGCTGCCGCCAGTCGAGCTGGTGGTGAAGGTCGCTGAGGTGAACGAGGCGCATCTGGGCAGGGCTCTACTCGAAGCGCAGGGCCGCCAGCGGGTTGAGCCGCGCCGCCTTGCGCGCGGGCACCACTCCGAACAACACCCCGACCGCGACCGACACCCCGAACGCCACCGGTATGGCGAAGGTCGGCATCACGAACGGCACGTTGACCCCCTTGGTCAGCCCCACCGCGCCCAGCAGCCCGAGCGCGACGCCGCCGACCCCGCCCACCGCCGAGAGCGCGATGGCCTCGACCAGGAACTGGGTGAGAATGTCGCGGGCGCGCGCGCCGACGGCGAGGCGCACGCCGATCTCGCGGGTGCGCTCGGTCACCGACACCAGCATGATGTTCATGATGCCGATGCCGCCCACCAGCAGCGAGATGGCGGCGACCCCGGCCAGCAGCGTGGTGAGCACCCCGGTCACCTTGGTGAGCAGCGCCTGCATCTCGCGGGGGTCTCTCACCCCGAAGTCGTCGTCTTCGCCCTCGGGCAGGTGACGCCGGCGGCGCAGGGTGGCGACGATCTGCTCCTTCGCCGCGTCGATGCGATCTGAGGCCACCGCCGAGACCATGAACATCGCCACCCGGTCGGTGCCGATGATGCGCCGGGAAAAGGTCGAGTACGGCATCATCACCACGTCGTCTTGATCGGTGCCGAACGCCGAGGCGCCCTTGGCCTCGAGCACCCCGATGATGCGGCACGACATCTGCCGCACCCGCAGCTCGCGCCCCAGCGCCTGCTCGCCGGGGAACAGCGCGTCGGCGTTGGTCTGGCCCACCAGGCAGACCTGCGCCGCGTCGCGCTCGTCTTCCTTCGACAGCAGCCGGCCGGCCTGCACGCCCCACTCGCGAATCTCGAAGTACTCGGGCGCGACGCCGCTCACCGAGGTGCTGCGGTTGATGGCCGAGGCCACCACCCGCATCGGCCGGGTGTTCACCGGCGCGAGGTGGCCCACGTCGCGCGCCGAGAGGCGCAGCGCGTCGACGTCGGCCTGGGTGAAGAGCGGCACCCCCAGCGTCATGCCGCCCATGCCGCGGCTGGTGCCGCCGGGCACCACCATCAGCACGTTGGTGCCCAGCCCCGAGATGGCCTCGGCCACGTACGCGGTGGCGCCCTGCCCCAGCGACTGCATCATCAGCACCGCGGCCACGCCGATGACGATGCCCAGCGTGGTCAGCACCGAGCGCATGCGGTTGCGCAGCAGCGCCGAGAGCGCCAGCTGGCCGGTCGAAGAGAGCTTCATCACGCCGCCTTTCGTTCGTCGCGCAAGATGCGGCCGTCTTTGAACACCACCTGGCGCTCGGCCCACGCCGCGCAGGTGGGGTCGTGGGTCACCATCAGCACGGTGATGCCCAGCTCGTGGTTCAACCCCGAGATGAGCTGCATCACCTCGGCGCCCATCTTCGAGTCGAGGTTGCCGGTGGGCTCGTCGGCCAGCAGCACCGCCGGGTCGTTGACCAGCGCGCGCGCGATGGCCACCCGCTGCTGCTGCCCGCCCGAGAGCTGGTTGGGCCGCGCCTGCTCCCGGCCCGCCAGCCCCACCCGCTCGAGCGCCCGCGCCGCCCGCTGGTGGCGCTCGGCCTGCGACACGCCGGCGTAGACCAGGGGCAGCGCCACGTTCTCGAGCGCCGAGGTGCGCGAGAGCAGGTTGTAGCTCTGGAACACGAAGCCGAACCGCTCGTTGCGCAGCGCCGCCAGCACGTCGGGGTCGAGCTGCTGCACCTCGATGCCCTCGATGCGGTACTCGCCGCCCGACAAGAGCTCGAGGCACCCCAGCACGCTCACCGCGGTCGACTTGCCCGAGCCCGAAGCGCCGGTGATGGCGACGAACTCTCCGTCGCGCACCTGCAGGTCGACGCCGTCGAGCGCGCGCACCCGGGCCTCGCCCTCGCCGTACGCCTTCCACGCTCCTTTGAGCTCGAGCAGCGGCTCACTTCTTGTGGTCGAGCCCATAGGCCTTCTTTCCCGCCGGGGTCAGCTCGACCAGCACCTGGGTGCCCTCGGGCACCCCGCGCACCTCGGTGAGCTCGCCGTCCGAGATGCCGGGCTCGACCGGCACCTGGCGGGGCCCGCCGGCCTCGAGCACCCACACCGTCGGGCCGGCGCCCCGCTCGGCCTGCGGAGGCACGAAGTGGAGCGCCCCGTTCGGCACCCGCGCGACGGCCTGCGCCTGGGCGGTGCGCACCTTCACCGAGGCGGTCATGCCCGGCTTGAGCCTCAAGCCCTCGTTCTGCACCTCGACCACCGCGCCGTAGGTCACCACGTCTTGCACCACCGCCGGTGAGTTGCGCACCTCGGTCACCCGGCCCTCGAAGGGCCGGTCGGGAAAGGCGTTGACGGTGAAGGTCGCCAGCTGCCCCTCGTGCACCTCGCCGATGTCGGCCTCGTCGACCGCGGTGACCACCCGCATGCGCTCGAGGTCGGCGGCCACCACGAACAGCACCGGCGTCTGCAGCATCGCCGCCACGGTCTGCCCCGGGTCGATGGTGCGGGTGATGACCACCCCATCGATGGGCGAGCGCACCACCGCGTGCTCGAGGTTGGTGCGCGCCAGCGAGCGAGACGCCTCTTGCGCGGCCACCTGGGCGGTCGCGGCCGACACCCGGGCCTCGGCCAGCGCCTCGGCCGAGCGCGCCGACTCGTGCTCGGCCTCGCTCTGCGCGCTCTTGCCGAACAGCGCGTCGGACCTGGCGCGGTTGCGCCGCGCCTGCTCGAGGTCGACGCGCGCCTGGGCCAGCCCCGCGCGCGCCGCCGCCAGCTGGGCTTCGATCTGCACCCGCTGGGCGTCGAGCGCCTTCTCGTCGAACTGCGCCAGCACCTGACCGGCCTTCACCCGGTCGTTGAAGTCGACCAGCACCTTGGCGATGCGGCCCGAGACCTCGGCGCCCACCGACACCTGGGTGATGGCCTCGACGTGGCCCGTCGCGCGCACCACCCGGGTGACGTCGCCGTGGCTCACCGGCTGCACGCGAAAGCGCTCGCCCATCGGCACCGGGCGAGGCCGCAGCGCGAAGAGCACCGCCGCCACCAGCAGCGGCAGCGCCACGGCGGCGGCGATGAGAATGATGCGGCGGCGGCGGCGGCGCTTGCGCTCGAGGTCGATGAGCGCGGGCAGCGAGCGGCGGGCGGCGCCGGCGGGCGCCGGCGAGGCGATGGCGTGGTCCATGGTCACTCCATCTCCAGACCGCTCTTCGCAGCCGGCGCAGGCGCAGGCAGCTCGGTCAAGAGGGCTTCGGTGAGCAGCAGGGTGCCGGCCGCCGAGATGGCGTTCTCGAGCGCGACGCGGCCGACCTTGGTGGGGTCGATGATGCCGGCCTCGAGCAGGTCGCAGTACACGCCCTTCGACGCGTCGAAGCCCATCGCTCCGGCGCCGCTCTTCATGCGCTCGGCGACCACCCCGCCGTCGAAGCCCGAGTTCTCGGCGATCTGCCGCGCCGGCACGGCGAGGGCGTGGGCCAGCACCTTCAGGCCGATGCGCTCGTCTCCTTCGGCCCGGGCCATCTCGGCCTCGACCGCGGCGATGCAGCGCAAGAAGCCCAGCCCCGCGCCGGGCACGATGCCCTCGGCCACCGCCGCCTTGGTGGCGTTGATGGCGTCGTCGAGGGCGTCTTTGCGCTGCTTGAGCTCGGCCTCGCTGGCCGCCCCGACGCGAATGATGGCCACCCCGCCGCTGAGCTTGGCCAGCCTCTCTTGCAGCTTCTCGCGGTCGTAGTCGCTCTTGGTCTCGCGCAGGTCGCGGCGCAGCTGCTCGATGCGGCCGGCGATCTTCGGCTTGGCGCCCTCTCCGCCCACCAGGGTGGTCTTCTCTTTGGTGACGATGACGCGCTTGACGCGACCGAGCAGGTCGGGCCCCGCCTTCTCGAGCTTGATGCCGAGGTCCTCGCTCAGCACCTGGGCGCCAGTGAGCACGCCGAGGTCTTCGAGCATCGCGCGCCGGCGGTCGCCGAAGCCGGGCGCCTTGACCGCCACCGCCTGCCGCGCGCCGCGCAGCTTGTTCACCACGAGCGTCGCCAGAGCTTCGCCCTCGACGTCTTCGGCGATGATCAGCAGCGGGCGCTGCAGCTTCACCGCGTGCTCGAGCAGGTGCACGATGCCCTGCATGGTGGCGACCCGCTTGTCGTAGAGCAGCACCAGCGCGTCGACCAGCACGCACTCCATGCGCTCGGGGTCGGTGACGAAGTAGGGGCTGAGCCAGCCGTTGTCGAACTGCATGCCCTCGACCACCTCGAGCTCGGTCGAGGTGCCCTTCGCCTCTTCGACCGAGACCACGCCCTCGGGGCCGACCTTCTCGAGCGCGTTGGCCACCAGCTCGCCGACCTGCGGGTTGCCGTGGGCCGAGAGGGTGGCGACCTGGGCGCGCTCTCTCTTGCCCACCACCGGCTTGGAGATGCGCTTGAGCTCGGCCTTCACCACCTCGAAGCCGCGCTCGAGCCCGCGCTTGATCTCCACCGCGTTCGACCCGGCCACCACGTTGCGCATGCCCTCTTGCAAGATGGCGTGGGCGAACAGCGTGGCGGTGGTGGTGCCGTCGCCGACCTCGCTCTGGGTGCGCTCGGCGGGCTCGCGCAGCATCTGGCAGCCGAGGTTCTCTTCGGCGTCGGGCAGCTCGACCTCTTTGGCGATGGTCACGCCGTCGTCGCAGACCACCGGCTTGCCCCACTTCTTCTCGATCAGCACCGACTTCGAGCGGGGCCCGAGCGTGACGCGAACCGCGTCGGCGAGCTGCGCGGCGCCGCGCAAGATCTTCTCTCGTGCCGCCGAACGGAAGGTCAGTCGTTTGTGAGTCATGGTGTGCTGCCCAGGTTCAGACCCCGTGCCAGCGTGTGTGCACGGCGGCCCGCCAGCGGCGCGCGCAATTCGTGCGTTCGCCCCTCGCCCGCCTGCAAGCGCTTCGTGGCTCGGCCGCGGCGTGCCGGTGTGCGCGTTGAGCGGCACGTGCGCTGCAGCGAAGCCGGGCATGAACCGCAAACTGCTGGCCGCCGCCGTGCTCGCCGTCTCGTGCAGCCACAGCCGGCCCGAAGAGATGTCTGCCGCCGAGCACCGCGCCGAGGCCCGCGTGCACCAGGAGAACGCCCGCCGCGAGGCCGGGCAGTACAACCCGGGCCTCACCGTGCAGGGCCCGATGGCTCCGCGCAGGTACGGCGACCCGGCGGGCAACGAGTCACTCTTCGAGTACAACCCCACCGCGAAGCACCTCGAGACCGCCGACCGCGAGATGCGCCGGGCGGCCGACCACCTCGCTGCGGCGCGCAGCCTCGAAGCCTTCGAAGCCGGCGCGTGCCGCGACCTCGCGCCCGCCGAGCGGTCGGCGTGCCCGCTGCTCGCCTCGTGGGTCACCACGGTGCGCGACACCCGCCTGGGCATCGAGCTCGAGCTCAAGCCCGAGGTCGACGCGGCCGACACCCACCGCCGCCTCGACTGCCACCTCGCCTACGCCGAGGCCAAGGGCTTCGAGCGCCCCTCGTGCCCGCTGTTCGTGAAGGGCATGAGCATCAGGCTCCGCAACCAGCGGGTGCTGGTGTTCAGCGGCGAGACGCCCCAGGTCGCGAAAGAGCTGCAAGAGCAGGCGCGGCGCATCTTCGCCCCCGAGCGCATCGTGCCGGCCGCGGTCAGCCAGACGCCTTGACTCTCCCCCCGTCGAATCAGGCTGCCGCCCGCTAACGGCAGCACGCAGGCAGCAGCGCTTCGATGAGCGCGATGGCGCGGCTGGCCTTGTCGACGAACGCGGTCGAGCTCTCGACGAAGATGCGGTGGGGGTGACCGGCCCAGGCCTCGATGAGGCGGCGGTCGTATTCGGCGGCCTGGCGCGCGGTCTCGATGCGCAGCGGGTTCACGTGGTTGTAGGCCCCCACCGCCGGGGTGCGCAGGTGAATCACGGCGCGGTAGCGCGCCAGCTCGTGCTCGCGGGTGGTGTGCATGCCGGCGAAGAAGTCTTCGCCGGGGTACGGCCAGTACGCGAAGCCGTCGACGGTGCCGCGGTCGCAGACCGTCAGCGCCGCCGGGCTCTCGGCCTCGGCGACCGCCTCGAGCTCGCGCTGGGTGTGGAAGATGGCCCGCTGGGTGGCCGCCTGCCCGGCCGGGGTGGTGCCCCGCCGAAAGCCGCCCGAGAACAAGATGCTGGCCGCCTCGGGCAGCACGTCGACGTGGCGGCAGAACTGCTGCCGCACCAGCTCGAGCACCGCGGTCTTCCCCGCGCCGGGGCCGCCGGTGAGCACCACCCGCGCGAGCGGGTGCGCGGCGCTGCAGTCACACTCGCGCATGCAGGGCCCTCCGCGCGAGCTTGAGCAGCTCGATGATCGTCACGGGAATGAGCCCCGCAGCGAAGGCGAGCGCCCAGTCGCCCACCGTGAGCGGGGCGAGGTGAAACAGGCGCACCATCACCGACAGGTGCTGCAGCAACAGCTGGGCGGCCACCGACGCGCAAATCACCGCCAAGAGCGTGAGGTTGCTGAAGGCGCCCATTTCCCAGAACACCCGGGTGGGGCTGCGCGAGCCGAACACCATCAGCAGCTGGGTGAGCACGATGATGGCGAACGCCAGGCTGCGCGCCTCGGCCTCGCTGCGATGCCCCAGGGCCCAGCCGTACGCGGCGAGCGTGAGCGCCGCCACCAGCACCCCGGGGCCCACGATGCGCAGCCACTCGCGCCGGCCCAGCATCGGCTCGTCGGTGGGCCGCGGGGGCCGCTTCATCACGTCGGGGTCGGCGGGGTCCATCACCAGGGCCAGGGCGGGAAAGCCGTCGGTGACCAGGTTGATCCACAACAGCTGCAGGGGAATCAGCGGCACCGGCAGGCCCACCAGCGCCGCCACCAGCATCACCGCCAGCTCGGCGGTGTTGCCCGACAGCAGGTACACCAGCGACTTGCGAATGTTGTCGAAGATGCCGCGGCCCTCGCGCACCGCGGCCACGATGCTCGCGAAGTCGTCGTCGGTCAGCACCATGTCCGACGCCTCGCGGGTCACCTCGGTGCCGGTCTTGCCCATGCACACCCCGATGTGGGCCTCGCGCAGCGCCGGAGCGTCGTTGACCCCGTCGCCGGTCATCGCCACCACCGCGCCCTTCTCCTTCCACGCGCGCACGATCTTCAGTTTGTCCTCGGGCGTAGCCCGGGCGTGCACGTGGGTGATGCCCAGCTCGGCGGCGATCGCCTGGGCGGTGAGCGGGTGGTCTCCGGTGATCATCACCGTCTCGATGCCTGCGGCGCGCGCCGCCGCCACTGCGGCCACCGCCTCGGGCCGCGGCGGGTCGGCGATGCCCACCAGCCCCGAGAGGCGCAACGGCTCGTCTTCGGTGCCGTCGCCCACGGCGACCGCGAGCACCCGCAGGCCGCGCTGCGAGAGCCGCGCGTTGGCCTCGGCCGCGCCGGCGGTGCCCGCCACGCAGCCGGGCAGCACCGCCTCGACCGCTCCCTTGACGTAGGTGTGGCCGTCGCTGCGCGAGACCGACATGCGGCGCCTCAACGAGTCGAAGGGCACCTCGGCCACCCGGGGGCGGGCGGCTTCGATGGCGGCCCGTCGAATGCCCTGCTCGGCCGCGGCGGCGAGAATCGCCAGCTCGGTGGTGTCGCCCACCCCGGTCTCGAGCTCGGCGTCGCAGCAGGCGACCGCGGCGTCGAGCAGCGCCGGCCGGTCGGGCCCCCACAGCTCGCGCACCGTCATCACCCCGGTGGTGAGGGTGCCGGTCTTGTCGGTGCAGATGACCGTGGCGCAGCCCAGCGTCTCGACCGCGGGCAGCTTCCGCACCAGCACGTGGCGCGAGACCATGCGCCGCACCCCGACGGCGAGCGCGATGGTGACCATGGCCGGCAGCCCCTCGGGCACCGCCGCCACCGCCAGCGACACCGCCGACAGAAAGACGTCGAACGCAGTCAACCCGCGCAGCAGCCCCGCCACCGCGACCACCGCGGCGATGCCCAGGCACGCGAACAGGAGCATGCGGCTGACCCGCGCCAGCCGGTGCTGCAGCGGCGTCTCGCCCTCAGAGGCGGTGGCCAGCAGCTTCGCGATGCGCCCCAGCTCGGTGCGCATGCCGGTCGCGGTCACCTCGGCCAGGCCGGTGCCGGTGCCGACCGAGGTGCCCATGAACACCGCGTCGAAGCGCTCGGCGAGCGGCGCATCGGCGGGGCAGGCCTGCGCCGACTTCTCGACCTGCGCGCTCTCGCCGGTGAGCGGCGCCTCGTTGGTGGCGAGCCGGTGGGCCTCGAGCACCCGGGCGTCGGCCGCGACCACGTCTCCCGCCTCGAGCACCAGCAGGTCGCCGGGCACCACCTCGGCCGCGGGCAGCTGTGCCGTGACGCCGTCGCGCCGCACCCGCGCGCGAGGCGCGGTCATCGAGCGCAGGGCCTCCATCGCGCGCTCGGCGCGGTACTCCTGGAAGAAGCCCACCACCGCGTTGAGCACCACGATCGCGCCGATCGCCACCGCGTCGGCCACCTCGCGCAGCACCCCCGAGACCACGCACGCCCCGAGCAGCAACAGCACCACCGGGCTCTTGAACTGGCCCGCGAGCATCGAGAGGGCCGAGGGGCCGTGCCCGCGCTCGAGCTGGTTCGGGCCGTGCTGCGAGAGCCGCTGCCGGGCCTCGGCGGTGCTCAACCCGGTCGCAGGCGAGCGCACCAGGGCCAGCGGGCGCGGTGCGCTCGGCGCTGCCGGCCGGTGCGCCCGAGCCGTCATCGGTGCGCCGCCGCCAGTCGATCGGCGACGCTCTCTGAGGTCAGCAGCCCGGCGAGCTCGCCGTGGTCGAACACCAGCGCCGCCCTCGCGCCGTTGGCGCGCATCACGCTGACCGCATCGGAGAGCGGCGTGCCGGGCTCGAGGGTGGTGAGCGGGCCGCTCAGCGCGCCGCCGACCGGCGCGTTCTGCCCCTCTGCCTCGATCGCGGCGAGCAGCCCCTCGCGGGTGAGCACGCCCAGCACCTCGGAGCCCGAGCGCACCGGGAAGTCGTGCTGAGCGCCGCCCGCCGAGAGCTCGAGCGCTTCGGACACCGGGGTATCGGCGTCGAGGGTGCGGAACTGCGCGACCATCGCGTCGGCCACCTTGAGCCCGGTGAGCCGTGCGCTCGCCTTCGCAGCCGAGAGCTCGGCCTGTGCGCCGAACCAGACGAACACCCCCACCAGCACCAGCGTGGGCGAGAAGAACACGCCGGCGACCGCCAGGCCGATGGCCAGCACGCGGCCCACGTGCGCGGCGATGCGGGTCGCGGCCTCGGGCTCGAGGCGGGTGGCGAGCAGCGCCCGCAGCGCGCGGCCACCGTCCATCGGGAAGGCCGGCAAGAGGTTGAAGGCGGCCAGCGAGAGGTTGATGAGCAGCAGCTTGGCGAGAAACGGGCCTCCCGCCACGCGCAGGCCCCCGAAGTCGAACACCAGCTCACCCGCCATCAGCGTGCCGAACAGCAGCGCGGCGAGGGCCACGTTGACCGCGGGGCCGGCGAAGGCCACCGCCAGCTCTTCGCGGGGCCGCTGGGGCGGCCGCTCGAACGTCGAGACGCCGCCGATCGGCAGCAGGGTGATGTCGCGGGTTCGAATGCCGAAGCGGCGCGCCATCAGCGCGTGCCCCAGCTCGTGCAGCAGCACCGCCACGAAGGTGCACACCACCAGGGCCACGCCTTCGGAGAACACCCCCCAGCCGCCGGTGCGCAGGTGCTCGATCAGCAGCCAGGCCACCAGCAGCAGCATGGTGAAGTGCACCCGAACGTCGATGCCGGCGACGCGGGCGACGCGAAACGACAGAGCGAAGCTGGGGCGTGGGCGCGGAGTGCTCATGTGCCGATGTCGTTCAAGGCCCGTGCCCTCTAAGGCTCCAAGCCGACCCGAGCGGGCGGGCGCAACCGCTGCGCCCACTGCGGCGACGCCGCAGGAGTTGCGCGTCGCTGAAGGGTGGCGCCCTGAGCCCGGTGGCACCCGCCTTGTAATGGGCTACCCCCCATGACCTCAAACCTCTCCCTCGCTCCGCCGCCGGTCTCACCATGAAGACGATGTCTGCCTCGGCTGCGCTCGCCCTGGTGCAGTCGAACCAGCGGGTCTTCGTACAGGGCGCTGCCGCGACGCCCCTGGTGCTCGTCGAGGCGCTGGCCGAACGGGCGCGGGCGCTCGAAGGCGTCGAGACCGTGCACCTGCACCTCGAAGGCACGGCGCCGCACGTCGCCCCCGCGCTGGCCGGCCACCTGCGGGCGCGCGCGTTCTTCGTCGGCGCCAACCTGCGCGCGGCGGTGGCCGAGGGGCGGGCCGAGTACGTGCCCATCTTCCTCTCCGAGATTCCGCAGCTCTTCCGCCGCGGGCTGATGCCGCTCGACGTGGCGCTGGTTCACGTCTCTCCGCCCGATCGCCACGGGTACTGCTCGCTGGGAACGTCGGTCGACATCGCCGTCGCCGCGGTCGAGACCGCGAAGGTGGTGATCGCCCAGGTCAACCCGCGCATGCCCAGGACGTTCGGCCACGGCAAGGTGCACGTGTCGAGGCTCGCCGCGGCGGTCGAGGTCGACGCCGCGCTGCCCGAGCCGGCGGTGGCGGCCCCCAGCCCCGAAGAAGACGCCATCGGTGCGCGTATCGCCGCGCTGATTCCCGACGGGGCGACCCTGCAGATGGGCATTGGCGCGGTGCCCGACGCGGTGCTGCGCTCGCTGGTGAACCACCGCGAGCTCGGCGTGCACACCGAGATGTTCAGCGACGGGCTGCTGCCGCTCATCGAGCGCGGCGTGGTCACCGGCGAGCACAAGGCCCACCAGCGCGGCAAGGTCGTCTCGAGCTTCGTGACCGGCTCGCGGCGGCTCTACGACTTCGTGAACGACAACCCCTCGGTCGAGCTGCGCGACTCGGCGTACGTCAACGACACCGCGGTGATTCGGCAGAACCCCAAGGTGGTGGCGATCAACAGCGCCATCGAGGTCGACCTCACCGGGCAGGTGTGCGCCGACTCGATCGGTGAGCGCATTTACTCGGGAGTCGGCGGCCAGATGGACTTCATGCGCGGCGCCTCGCTCTCCGAGGGCGGCCTGCCGTTCATCGCGCTGCGCGCGACCACCCACCGGGGCGAGACGCGCATCGTGCCGCGCCTCAAGCCGGGCGCCGGCGTGGTCACCACCCGCGCCCACGTGCGCTTCATCGTCACCGAGCACGGGGTGGCCGACCTGTACGGCAAGAGCCTCACCGAGCGCGCGCGGGCGCTGATCGCCATTGCCGCGCCCCAGCACCGCGAAGAGCTCGAGCGCACCGCCCACCAGCGCTTCGGCCGGTGAGCGTGTAGCGGCGGGGCGCCGTCGCATCGAGGCTCGAAGAGCTCGAGCGTGGTTGCTCGGCGCACACCGTCGCTCGGCGGCGCGACCGCCACGGCGGGCGTCGATTGGGTCTCGAGCAGGGTCAGCCGGGCGTGCCCGCTTCGGCTGGGCGACCGCGCGGCAGGCGCCTCCGTGCGCCGAGGCGGCGCCTCCTGGGTTCGGGGCAGCTCCTCGCGCGAGCAGCGCGGTGCCTCGAAAAGCGAGTGGGAAGACGAGTGGGTCTGTTTCGCGTAGAGCGGTCACGCTCCGCTCGTGCCGCGAACGAAACCGGCGGCCCTTCACAAGACCTGAGACGAGACATCCCGTCTCAGGGGGAACGAGGCCCGGTGCGGGACAGTGCCCCCGTCGAAAGCGACCCTCGGTGAATCCTCGCCGCGTCTCTCCTGACGCTCGGCCGCTCGCGTGAAAAAAGAGCGCGCACGAACCAGACGGTCGAAGAGATGAGGCTGGCGCCGGGCGAAGGAGGAACGCTCGGGGCTTCGTCGCTCTACGAGCGAGGGGAAGGCGGCGGCGGGAGAGCGGGCGTCGACGCGCTCGAGCTGGCACCGCACCGATGCGCCGAGCGCGCGACGTGGGAGTGTCTGGGTTCAACCCGTGGACCTGAACGCTTCCGCGTGGCCAGCACCGGCGATGGAGCGTGCGCTGCGCTGGTGGTCGACCGCCGTGCCCTCATTCGCTTCGAGGGCAGAGCGCTCATCGGCGAGGAGCTGCCCCGAGCGAGGAGGCGCCGCGACCGCAAAGGAAGAAGCAGCTCCAGCCGCACTGCCCAGAAACGAAACGGGGGCGGCACTCCCGTGGGCCCCCGCGTCGAAAATGCGAGCTCGCGCTGAAGCTTTCCTGGGCGCGAGGGTCAGGTCGCTGGAAGCGCTCGCCGGCGAACGCACCCCGTTGCCCTTCGAGCTCGAGCCGGAATCCTGAAGACATCGACGACCCGCGGCGAGCGTTCAGGTTCGTCTCAGCCTGCTCGGGGGCTGAGGCAGCGGCGCCCGCACCAGGTAGCCGTCGGGAGCCAGCGCGGTGGCGAGCATCACCTCGTTGATGTCGCGGTGCTCGTGCCAGGCGCTGGTGTCCTGACTCCGGGGCTCGCACCACGTCGCCTCGATGGCGTCGGCCACCGGCACGTGGGCCACCAGCGCCTTCAGCGCGTCGTGACCCGAGCGCCCGCGCGCCCGAGCCAGCCGCTCGACGGCGCGCAGACCGACGGCGAGGCCGAGCTCTCGAAACGCCAGGCGGCGCGACGGGGGCAGCTCGAGCTCTCCGTCGTCCACCAGCGCCTTGAGCCCCACCCGCGCCGCGTCGAGCAGGGTCTCGGGCAGGCGGCTGCCGGGCAGCACCTGCTCGGCGCGCAAGGCGTCGACCAGCAGGCCGCCGAGGCCCAACGCATCGTTGGTCGCCCACTCGCGCCCTTGAATCATCGCGCCGAAGTGCGACGCCGCCTCGGCCCCAGGCGGCGCGCCCACGCCACCGCCGAGCTCGGCGGCCGTCGCGCGCAGCTGGCTCAGGGTGATGAGCCCATCGAGCGGGTCGTGCTGGCCCATCGACGCGACCAGCGGCCGGGTGAGGTCGATGCTCATCTTCCACACCATGTGCTCTCCGCCCGGGTCGACGAAGGCCGCGCAGGCGGCGTCGGCGAGCTCCCCCGCCCAGGTGCCGAACCGCGGCTCGCCGGTGAAGCGCGCCAGCTGGTCGAGCGCGTGCATCCACCTGGTGAGGTAGTGAAAGTACTGGCCGTCGCGCTCCCACTCGAGAGAGTCGTCGAGCGCCTGGTCGGCCAGCCGCTCGGGCCGCGGCTTGCCGATGCGCAGACCGCCGCGCGTCGGGTGCCGCTCGCCCTCGCGGTCGCCCAGGCCGCTCAGCCACCCTCGCCGCGCGTCGTCGGGGCGATGCCGGCCCAGCACGTGGTGCACCTGGTCGACCAGCCTCATCGCCAGCTCGAGGTACCGGGGCTCTTCGGTCGCCTCGGCGAGCCCGAGCAGGTTGCAGACCGCGAACGCGTCGGTCCACAGATAGCGGTGGGCAGGTCGCGTCGAGCTCACGCCGGTGCGGTCGGCGAACGCGTTCATGTGCGCTGCGGCCATCTCCAATCGGGAGCCCATGGCGAAAAAAAGATGCGGGCCTCGTGCCGTGTACGCCTCGCCCGGTCGAGAACCTCGAGCAGCTTCGCCCCGGCTGCGCAGCGATTGCGCCCGGGGGCCCCCCCGTACGGCGAGCGCGCAAGAGTTGCGCGGCGTGACGCCCCACGTCCCCCGGCCACCGAATTGGCACCGCACTGGCACCGGTCGAGGCGAATGACCCCTCACCCGGCCCGCTCACGCCTGCAGCCGGGCGACATCGTGCTGCGTCACGCCCGCTCGTACACCTGGGTGCGCAGGGCGTGCCTCGCGGCGAGCTTCGCGCTCACCTTCGCGATTCCCGCCTGGCACCTTCACGCGCTGTCGCAGTGGGGCCGGGCGCCCGGAGCGATCGGCCCGCCCGGAGCCCTCTCGCTCTTCGGGCTCGAGCTCATCGACCCGCTCGCGGTGACCAGCGTCGCGCTGGCCAGGGGCCCCTCGCTCTCGCTGGTGCTGCTGGCGCTGCCGGCGCTCGCCCTGGTGCTGGTGCTGGGCCGCTTCTTCTGCGGGTGGGTGTGCCCCTACGTGCCGCTGCTCGCCGCCAGCAACTCGCTGCGCTGGCTGCTGCACCGGGTGGGGCTCGCTCCGCTCGACCTGAAGCTGCCCCGGCGCACGTCGTGGGCGGTGCTGGTGGCGGTGCTCGGCGCCAGCGCGCTCAGCGGAGCCCAGCTCTGGCCGCTGGTGTACCCGCCCTCGGTCATCGGCCGCGAAGCCTTTCGCGCGGTGTTCTTCGGCGGCCTGGGCGCGGGCGCGCTGCTCATCGCCTTTGCGTTCGCCTTCGACAGCCTGGTCTCGCGCGCCGGCTTCTGCCGCTCGCTCTGCCCGGGCGGCGCGATGTTCAGCCTGCTCGGAGCCGCCTCCCCCATCACCGTGAAGCTCGAGCGTGAGAAGTGCACCGGCTGCACCGCGTGCGACGTGGTGTGCAACCTCGGCCAGTCTCCGATGACCGGGCGCATCGACGAGGGCTGCGAGCGCTGCGGCAAGTGCGTGGCGTCGTGCCCCACCTCGGCGCTGCGCCTGGGGAGGCGCCCGTGAGGCGCCGCGCGGTGGTGCTCGGGCTCGGGGCGACCGCGGCCACCGGGCTGCTCGCCCGCCGCGCCGAAGCACGGGCCCGCATTCGCCCACCCGGGGCGTTGCCTGCCGGCGCGTTCGAGCAGACCTGCATCGGCTGCCAGCGCTGCGCCGAGGTCTGCCCTCCCAAGGCGATTCGCTTCACCGCGAGCTTCGCGGCCGACGGAGCGACCCCCTACCTCGACACCCGCGACACGGCGTGCACGCTGTGCATGAAGTGCCCCCAGGTCTGCCCCACCGGAGCGCTGGTGCCGCTGGCCGCCGAAGACGTGCGCATGGGCGAGCCGGTGCTCGACCGCAGCCGCTGCCTGCCGTGGAACGGCAGCGGCAACTGCCGCCTCTGCTACTACGTGTGCCCCTACCCCGACCGGGCCGTCGAGCTGGTCGGCGCGCACTCGGGCCCGCTGTTCCACCCCGAGGCGTGCGTGGGCTGCGGGCTGTGCGAAGAGGCGTGCCCCGACCTCGCCACCGCGATTCGCATCGTGCCGAAGGGCAAGCCCAAGTGACGCGCGCAGCGGCCACCCGCATCGTCCGCCGGCGGCTGACTCGCCGCGAGCTGTTCGCGGCCGCGCCGGTCGCGGGAGTCGCCGGCACGGCGCTGGCCGTGGGGCTTCACGCGCACCGCTCGGCGGCGAGCGTGACGAGCAAGGGCGTGTGCCGGTTCTGCCTGCTGCACTGTGGAATCGAGGTCACCACCCGGGGCGGGCAGCTGGTGCGCGTGCAAGGCGACGTCTCGAGCCGCACCCGCGGGTTTCTCTGCCAGCACGGGCACGCGCTGCCCGAGGTGGTGCACAGCGACGAGCGCCTTCGCGCGCCGCTGGTGCGCCGCGGCGACACGCTGCACGAGGTGAGCTGGGCCGAGGCGCTCGGCCTCGTCGCCGACCGGCTGCTCGAGCTCGAGCGCAAGCACGGCGCCGAGGCCCTCGTGGTGCAGACCGGCTGGCCGCTGGTGCGCCACCCGCTGCCGGGGCTGCTGCACCGGTTCTGCCGGGCGTACGGCACCCCGAACCTCGCCTCGGTGGCGAGCCTGTGTGAGTCGTCGCTGCGCATGGGCGAGGCGCTGACCGTGGGCTCGAAGTACCCCCACCACCTCGCCGACGCGGCCACGCTGCTGGTCTGGGGCGCGAACCCCGAGCGCACCGCGCCCGCGGTCACCCACGTGCTGTTCCGGCGGGCCGACGAGGGCCACCTCATCGTGGTCGACCCGATTCGCACCGACCTGGCGCGGCGGGCGCGCGAGCACCTGCAGGTGCGGCCGGGCAGCGACGGTGCGCTCGCGCTCGGGCTGGCCCACGTGCTGATCGCCGAGCGCCTCTACGACGCCGAGTTCGTCGCCGAGCACGTCAGCGGCTTCGACGCGTTCGCGGCCCTGGCGGCGAAGTACCCACCCGCGGCGGTCGAGGCGCTCACCACCATCGCGCCCGAGCAGCTGCTGCGGGTGGCCCGGCGAATGGCCCGCGAGCGGCCGGCGCGCATCTGGGGCGGGCTGGGCGTCGAGCAGCACCAGTGCGGCGTGCAGACCGTGCGCGCGCTGGTCGCGCTCGAGGCGCTCACCGGCGCCTTCGACGAGGCCTGGGCCAAGACCCAGCTCACGCCTCCGGGGCCGCGCTTCGGCGACGAGCCGCTGCCGGCGCTCTACCGCATGGCGACGCCCGAGCCGGTGCCCCCGACGCCCTCGGCGAAGCCGCTCGGGTACCACGACTTCCCGCTGTTCGAGGTGTTCAACCGCGAGGCGCAGGGCAACCTGCTGGCGCGCGCGATTCTGAAGAGCGACCCCTACCCGGTTCGCGGGCTGATGCTCGTCGCCTCGAACCCGCTGGTGACGGCTCCGGGGGCCCAGGCGCTGCGCCAGGCGGTCGACGCGCTCGACCTGATGGTCACCGTCGACCCCTTCTTGAGCCTGTCGGCGCGGGTGTCGGACGTGGTGCTGCCGGCGTGCACCTTCGCCGAGGCGGCGACCATCGACGAAGAGGGCGGCGCGCGCCGGCGCAACGACGACGCCGACACCGCGGTGGCCGAGCACGGGGTGGTCGAGCCGCAGCACCAGGCCTGGCCCGACTGGAAGATCGTCTTCGAGCTCGCCCGCGCGATGGGCCTGGGCCGCTACTTCCCCTGGCAGAGCCTGCGCGAGGCGATGGCCGCCCGGCACGTGCCGTTCATGCGCGACGACGCGCACCAGCCGCGGCCAACGGTGCGCTCGTCGGCGAGGTTCTCGACCCCGACCGGGAAGATCGAGCTCGAGAGCACGCTGCTCAAGCGCTTCGGCCACGAGCCGCTGCCGGTCTGGGAGCCGCCGGCCGAGCCGCCCGGCCCCGAGTACCCGCTGCTGCTGGTGAGCGGGCCGCGCGAGGCGGCGTTCATCAACTCGCAGTTTCGCAAAGCGGCGTCGGTGCGGGCGAAGGTGCGAGAGCCTCGGGTTCGCCTGCACCCCAGCCTGGGCTTCACCGACGGTGAAGCGGTCGCCATCATCACCGCGCTGGGCCGGGTGGTGATGCGCGCCCACGTCACCGACGACGTTCACCCCGAGGCGGTGGTGGCGCCGTTCGGGTGGGACGAGGCGAACATCAACACGCTGTGCGGTAGCCTGCGGCTGGACCCCATCTCGGGCTTCCCCGCCTTGAGGTCGACGCGCTGCAGGGTCGAGCGCGCCCACGACCCGACTGAGAGGAAATGATGCCCCCGATTCCCCGCCGCGTGCGCGACATCATGACCCGTGACGTACGCACCATCGAGCCCGGCACGCCCGTCGGCGAGGCCTATGGGCTGATGCTCGAGCACGGCTTTCGTCACCTGGTGGTGGTCGACCAGGGCAAGGTGGTGGGCGTCTTGAGCGACCGCGACGTGCTCAAGCACATGCCCCCGCCCTCTCGCGCTTCGGCGGCCGAGCAGGGGCGCTTCGCCAGCACTCCGGTGCGCACGATGATGAGCGCCACGGTGTTTTCGATCGAAGGCGCCGAGCCCATCGAGACCGCGGTCGACCTGATGCTCGCTGAGCACATCAGCGCGCTGGTGGTGACCGACCCGGCCGAGCGGCTCGAGGGAGTGGTCACCCTGGTCGACCTCGCGAAGCTGCTCGGCTGGCTGATTCGCGGCCTGCCGATCGGGTGACCTTCGGGCGCGAGCCCTTCAGCGCCCGGGGCTACCGCGCAAGAGCGGCGCCGACGCGAGCAGCCACGCCGCCCCGGCGGCGATGAACGCCACCGCGGCCACCGTCATCCACCCCAGGTAGCGGGCGGGGTCGAAGCTCATCGCCAGGCGCGCGCCGAGCGCCGTCGCCATCGACAGCCCCACCCACAGCATCGGGCCCGTGCGCGCGCCGAGCAGCTCGGGCCGGCCCCCATGGGCGGCGACCACGTGGTGCCCGACGCACAGCGCCAGCAGCCCGAAGGCGCCGAGAAAGATGACGTGCAGCCCCGCCACGCGCAGCGAGGGGTCGACCGTCAGCAGCCCGTAGCCGAGCGGCAGGCACCACGCGGCCAGCCACACCAGCCAGCGGTTGACGCCCGGCCCGGTGGGCGGCTTCCACAGCCGCGCGGTCGCCACCAGCACCGTGAGCGCGACCGCCAACCGAATGCCGTACGCGGGCCGCCCCTCGCTGAAGAAGCTGGCCACGAACGCCACCGCGAGCACCGCCTGCGGCCACCGCGGGCCCAGCGCGCCCTGCTGCTGCGGCGGAGCCTCGGCGCGGGTGATGACCGGCACCAGCATCGCGCCGATGCCCATCACCAGCGAGGTGACTACGCCCTCGAGTACCAGCGACTTGCCGATGGCGTGCAGGGTGGGCAAGGCGGCGACCACCGAGCCCAGAATGCCCATCGCGAGCGCCAGCGGTATCCACACCAGGGTGGGCGGGGTCGGCCTGGGGTTGCGGTTCGCGCGCGCGCGGCTCACCACGAACTGCGCCAGCACCAGCAGCTCGACCAGCCAGCAGCTCTGCGCGAGGGCCCAGCGCTCGAGCCACGCGAACACCGTGAGCCCCACCGGGCACGCCGCGCACAGCCACAGCTGCCAGGCCGCGGGGGCTCGGCCCATGGTGCGCCGGGGAATGAAGGTGAACAGAAACCCCGCCACGAACGCGCCGATGAAGCCCTGCACCTGCACCATGGCGTGAAACGCCACCCGGTAGCTGCCGCCGAGCTGCAGCGAGAAGAGCAGCCACTGGCCCACGCCCAGCCAGCCCAGCAGCACCCCGAGCGGGAAGAACAGGCGGTACGGCTGCGTCACCAGCGGCTCGTCTCGTCGCGCGGGCTCGACCGCCTCGAGCGCTTTGAGCGGCACCCTCATCGCGCCCTCACCGAGGCCGCCACCGCGTCGAGCAGCTCGTCGCCCGCGGTCGCCGAAGCGAGATCGACCGGCATCGTCACCGCGCCCAGCTCGAGGTCGAGCGCGCCGTCGCGGTGCGCGTCGTCGAGCGCGAGCGAGATGGGCAGGCGCACCACCCGCTCGGCCCGGGTCTCCAGCGCAAACGGGGTGCTCGCCCCGGCGACCGGCCACTCACCATGTGCGTGCAGCGACGGGTGGGTGGCAGACGGCGCGAGGGTCAGCACCGCCTGGCAGTAGCGACCCGCGGCAGGCAGCAACACCCCGAGCCGCTGCGAGCCGCCGACGGTGAGCATGACCTCGCCGCCCTCGAAGCCCTCTGACGGGTCTGCCGTGTGCCCCGCGTGCGCCCAGGCGACCGACACCGGCGACAGCGCCCGCCACAGCTTCGCGCCCACCGTCTCGCACGGCGCCAGCGCGACCGCCGTCACCACCAGGCGCCCGTGCTCGACCACCACGCCGGGCGCGGCGGCCAGCGGCGTGGCCCATGCCACCACCTGAACCGAGACCGCTTCTTCACGCTCGCCGCAGCCGGCGAGCCACAGCAACGCGACGAGCATCGAAGGTCTCACAGGTCCACCACCAGGGAAGCGAGGAGCATCGGGCCGGCGCCCTCACCGGCCCGGGTGTCGACGAAGGGGAGCCGCGCTCCGACCAGCAGCGTGAGGTCGGCGGGCAGGCGCACCAGCAGCTCGGGAGCCGCGAACAGGGTCAGCCCCGGGGCCATCGCTGCGCTGGCGGCCTGGGCCCGCGCCTCGACGCCGGCGCGCAGCCCGAGCCACGCGGTCGGCTGGTACTGGCCCGCGCCGTACAGCCGGCCTCCGAAAGGGGCGCGGCGCGACGGGGGACCTGCGAACGGCAGCTCGGCCTGCAGCGCGGCGTGCGCCGAGAAGCGCTCGCCGAAGTAGCCCGAGTAGCTCAACCCCAGCAGCGCGGTGAAGCCGCCGGTGCCCGGCTGGGCATCGTCGGTCAGCGGCGACCCGCTGGCGTCGGTGATGACCGGCGCGGTGGGCAGGCGCAGGCCCGCGGCGAGCCCCAGCACCCAGCGGGGCCGCATTCGCTTGTCGAGCAAGAACACCCAGCGCCCCTGCACCTCGGCGTCGCCCAGGCCGAAGGCCCGTTCGCGCGCCAGGGTCGACGGAGTGAGCTCGCGCAGCTGAAGCGGCAGCGCGGCGAGCACCGTCCACCGCTCGCTCGGCGACCACGAGGCCAGCAGGTCGAAGCGCAGCTCGCGCAGCGTCGCGGTGTCGAGGCGCGACTGGCCTTCGGTCTCCGACCAGGCCCGCACCGACGTGGCGAGGCGCACCCGGCCCGACAGCGGCGGCTCGGTGCCCATCGAGGTGAGCACGGGGTTGCCGCACCCACAGCTCGCGCAGGCCCAGGCTGCGGCCGGCGCGGCGAAGAACAGCACCACCAGCAGATTTTTCACGCCGCGCTCCCGGCCGAGGCGCGGCTCCCGTCGGCCTGCGCCGCGCGCACCGCCGAGCGTCGCCCCTGCGCCAGGTGCCACACCAGCACGCCGACGAGGCCCACCACGAACACGCCGAGCAGCGCGCTGCCCAGGCTGGGCAGGCTGTGGGTGGTGAAGTTGGCGATCTGCTTGCTGCCCAAGACCGCCGGCATGAACGGCTTCACCTTCACCGGCGCGTCGGGCGACAGGTCGTGCCCGAACGTCCACAGCATGTAGATGAAGCGCGCGAACGCGAAGCCGCTCACGTAGGTCGACATCACCACCAGGTCGACCAGCGCGCGCACGTTGCCGATCGCCGCCACCCTCAAGGTGAGAATGAACAGCGCGCCGAGCGCGAACGGAATCCAGTCGAGATCGGCCATCGCGGCCCGGTCGAGCTTGTGCATGCCGATGTAGTGGTTGAGGGTGTTGATCTCCTGCAGGTGCTGCCCGCCGTTTCCGCCCTCCAGGTGGGTGGCGAAGATGTCGAGCGTCAGCCCCTGTGGGTACTGCGGCGCCTCCATCGAGATGCGCCACAGCGGCTGGGTGAAGGCGAACGCCAGCGGCACCACCAGCGCCGCGAGCACCAGCCTCGTTCGAGGGAGCAGCGGCTGCGAGAGAAACGCGTAGAACCGGTCGGCGTAGAGCTTCATGCAGCGGCTGCGTGTGCAAGCGCTCCGCCACCAGCGTCACAGACTCAGCGCAATCGCCCGACGCGCAAAATGTATCGGAAAGGTCCACTTTCCCCGCAAGATTTGCACGCGCTGATCGGCGCTCCAGAGGAGAGCCGCGCTGGCACGTGCGTGGCAAACGCCGGCTTCCCCATGAGACCAATGATCGTGCTGTGCCTCGCGGCGCTCGCCGCGAGTTGCGGAGAGAAGAGCGGTGATGCCCCCGGGTCGTCGAGCACCCCCCGCGCCGGTGGCATGCGGGCGCTGATGAAAGAGCGTGGGCTCAGTGAGGCCGACGTCGAGGCCGCGCTGCTCACCTACAAGCCGACCGGCAAGAAAGACGACTACGTCATCTTCGCGTCGGGCGGCCAGTCGGGGCAGGTGCTGGTGATCGGCGTGCCCTCGATGCGTCTGCTCAAGGTGATCGCCGTGTACACGCCCGAGCCCTGGCAGGGCTACGGCTACGGCGGCTACAGCGACCAGGTGCTCGCCGGTGGGCAGCAGTACCCCGGCAGCACGCCCATCACCTGGGCCGACGTGCACCACCCCAACCTCTCGGAGACCGGAGGCGACTACGACGGCAAGTACCTCTTCGTGAACGACAAGGCGAACGCGCGCATCGCGGTCGTCGACCTGAAAGACTTCGCCACCAAGCAGATCGTGCCCAACAAGCTGGTCTCGTCGGACCACGGCGGCGCGTTCGTCACCCCCGACACCGACTACGTCATCGAGACCTCGCAGTACCCCGCCCCGCTCGGCCGCGAGTTCGTGCCCATCTCCGAGTACAAGACGCGCTACCGCGGCCTGGCGATGTTCTGGAAGTTCGACAAGACCAGGGGCCGCATCGTTCCCGAAGAGTCGTGGGCGGTCGAGCTGCCGCCGTACACGCAAGATCTCGCCGACTGCGGCAAGCGCGCCTCCGACGGCTACATCTTCATCAACAGCTTCAACACCGAGATGGCCACCGGCGGCGTGCTCGAGGGCAACCCGCCCATCGAGTCGGGCGCCTCGCAGAACGACACCGACTTCCTGCACGTCATCAACTGGAAGAAGGCCGAGGCGCTGGTCAAAGCGGGCAAGGCCAAGACCATCAAGGGCGTGAGGGTGCTGCCGCTCGAGGTGAGCGGCCCCGAGAAGGTGCTGGTGCTGATCCCCGAATCGAAGAGCCCCCACGGCGCCGACGTCACCCCCGACGGCGAGGAGATCGTGGTCGGCGGCAAGCTCGACACCCACGCCACCGTCTACAGCATCGCCAAGATCAAGCAGCTCATCGATACCGACAAGTTCGAGGGCCGAGACCCGTACGGGCTGGCCATTCTCCCCTTCAAAGACTCGATTCGCGGCCAGGTGGAGATCGGCCTCGGCCCCCTGCACACCGTCTATGACGGCCAGGGCAACGCCTTCACCTCGGTGTTCATCGACTCGGTGGTCGCCAAGTGGTCGCTCAAAGACCTCAAGGTCATCGAGAAGCTGCCGGTGCACTACAACATCGGCCACATTCTCGCGGCCGAGGGCGACACCGTCAGCCCCGACGGCAAGTACGTGGTGGCGATGAACAAGATGTCGATCGATCGCTTCGCGAACATCGGCCCGCTCTACCCCCAGAACTTCCAGCTCATCGGCATCGACGGCGAGAAGATGAAGCTGCTCGCCGACATGCCCATCGGCATCGGCGAGCCGCACTACGCCCAGATGATCAAGGCCGACAAGCTCAAGCCCGAGAAGGTGTACCCGATGGGCACCAACCCGCTCACCGACGAGAAAGACAAGTTCGCGGTGACGCCGGGCAAAGAACGCATCGAGCGCAACGGCAAGACCGTCGACGTCTACATGACGGCGGTGCGCAGCCACTTCACCCCCGACCGCATCGAGGTCGATGAAGGCGACACCGTCAACGTGCACCTCACCTCGATGGAGCAGGCCGAAGACCAGGTCCACGGCTTCACCATCGACATGTACAACGTGAACATCTCGCTCGAGCCCGGCAAGCACGAGAACATCTCGTTCGTCGCCGACAAGTCGGGCGTCTTCCCGATGTACTGCACCGAGTTCTGCTCGGCGCTGCACCTCGAGATGGCCGGCTACTTCCTCGTGAAGCCGAAGGGCGGGAAGGCGCCATGAGACACCTCGGCCTGGTGTTGACGCTCGCGCTCGCCGCAGCCTGCTTCGACGAGCGCGACCGCCGCCGCGCGTGGAACGCGCCCGAAGACATCGACTTCGGGCACGCGCCGGCGGTGAAGGTCGAAGCAGCGGCCGCCCCTCAGGTGGCCGAGGCGCCGGCAGCCGCCCCGACGGTGGTGGTGGTGCCGAAGTTCACCATCAGCTCCGATGCCGCGGCCATCGCCCAGGGCAAAGACCTCTTCTCGTCGAAGGGCTGCGTCGGCTGCCACAAGATCGGCGGCGGAAAGCTGGTGGGGCCAGACCTCAAGGGCGTCACCGCGCGCCGCGATCAAGAGTGGGTGTCGAAGATGATTCTGCGCCCCGACGTGATGGTGAAGGAAGACGAGACCGCCAAGAAGCTGCTCGCCGAGCACATGGTGCCGATGCCGAACCAGAACGTCGACGCCGCCAAAGAGCTGCCGATGCTGCTCGCCTTCCTCAAGAGCAACGAGCAGTGATGCCGCTGCTCGCGATGGTGCTGGCGGTGGGGCCGGTCGACCGGCCCTGCCCCGCGGGCGCGGCCGTCGCCCGCGATGCCCAGACGCTCGACCGGCTGCTCGCCGACGGCCCCGCCGACGTCTGGGTGGCCGGCACGGTGGGCGGCGACCACGCCGCGGCGCGCGGGGTTCGGCTGCACGGCTGCGAGCACGCCACCCTGCGCGGCTCGGGCCTGGGTACGGTGCTCAAGGTCGAAGGCGACGGCGCGGTGGTCGAAGACCTCGCCTTCGTAGGCTCTGGGGCGCGGGTCTCGTTCGAAGACGGCGCGCTCAAGGTCAGCGGCCGGGGCGCCGCGGTGCGCCGGGTCTCGGTGCGCGACTGCCTCTACGGCATCGCGATGGAGAAGTGCCCCGACTGCGCGCTCGACGACAGCTACGTCACCGGCCGCCCTGAGCTCGAAGACAACCAGCGCGGCGACGGCATCAAGCTGTGGGAGGCCCACGGCTCGACGGTGCGCCGCAACCGCGTCGAGAGCGTGCGCGACGTGGTGGTCTGGTACTCGCGCCACGTCACGCTCGAGGACAACGTCATCACCGGCGGCCGCTACGGCACCCACTTCATGTACGCGCACGACAGCGTGGTGCGCCGCAGCCGCCTCGAGCGCAACGTGGTCGGCATCTTCGTGATGTACAGCGCGCGCGTGCTCGCCGAAGACAACGTGCTCGCCGGCGCGCACGGCTCGGCCGGCATGGGCATCGGCTTCAAAGAATCTGACGCCGTCACCCTGCGCCGCAACCAGCTGGTGGCGAACACCGCCGGCACCTACCTCGACCAGACCCCGCGCGACCCGCGGCAGCCGGTGCTGTTCGAAGAGAACCTGTTCGCCCTCAACACCGTGGCGCTGCGCACCCACTCGTCCGAGCACGGCGCCACCTTTCGCGCCAACGACTTCGTCGAGAACGACGCGCTGGCCGAGGTCGAGGGCAACGGCGACGCCCGCGGGGTCGAGTTCACCCACAACCACTTCAGCTCCTACGCCGGCTACGACCTCGACCGAGACGGCACCGGCGATGTGGCCTTTCAGCTCTCGCAGCCCTCTTCCGACCTGAACGACGCCCACCCCAACCTGAAGTGGTTTCGCGGCACCGCCGCGATGGCGCTCTACGACGCGGTGGCCCAGGCGCTGCCCTTCTTCGGCACCCGGCTGCTGCTCGAAGACCCCACTCCGGCCGTGAAGGCCCACCGCGAGGTTCCCCGATGATTCGCTTCTCCCAGGTGACCAAGCGCTTCGGCAAGGTGACCGCCCTCGACCAGGTGACGCTCGAGGTCGAGCCGTCGCAGCGCCTGGCCCTCATCGGCACCAACGGCTCGGGCAAGACCACGCTGCTGCGCGCGCTGTGCGGCCTGTTGCGCGTCGAGGGCCGGGTCGAGCTCTACGGGCACGACGTGGCGCGCGCCCCCGAGCTGGCCCTCGCCCACCTGGCCTACATGCCGCAGGTCGCGCCCCCGCTCGACGCGCCGGTGCGCGAGCTGGTGCGCACCTTCTGCGCGCTGCGCGGCCGCTCGCCCCGAGACGTCGCGGCCCGCGCCGCGAAGCTGGGCCTCGACCTCGAGGCGGTAGCCGCCACGCGCACCCGAGACCTGAGCGGAGGCATGAAGCAGAAGGTGCTCGCCGCGCTCGCCCTCGCCGCCGAGACGAAGGTGCTGGTGTGCGACGAGCCCACCGCGAACCTCGACGCCCGCGCGCGCGACGCCTTCTTCGAGATGGTGGCCGAGCGCCCGCCCGAGTCGATTCTGGTGGTGTGCTCGCACCGCCTCGACGAGGTCCGCCACTTCGTCGACCGCGTCGTCGAGATGAGAGACGGTCGCGTGCAGCACGACGTCGCGATCTGGGAAACGAAAGAACCACGACAGCCCTCGAGGAGCGCGCGATGAAGACCCCGGTGGTGTTGTTGCTGTTGGCCTGCGCCAGTGAAGTGGCGCCGGTCGAGCCGGTCTGGGGCAAAGAGCCCTGCGCCCACTGCATGATGCTGGTGTCCGAACGGCCACCCGCGGCGCAGCTGCTGCTCGAAGGGGGCCAGCGCAAGTTCTTCGACGACGTCGGCTGCATGCTCTCGTGGGTCGAGCACGAGCGCGCGAGGCCCAAGGCATGGTGGGTGCGGGTGGGCGACGGCTGGCAGGGCGCCGACCAGGCACGCTACGCGCGCGCCCACACCCCGATGGACTTCGGGTTCGTCGGCGCCAGCCAGGGTGTGTCGCTCGACGAGGTGGGCGCGGCGGTGCGGCAGAAGGCCTCGGCGCGCAGCGAGGTGGCTCCATGAGCGCGCGACTCAAGGCAGTGCTGGCATTCGCCCGGCTCGAGCTGATGGACGCGCTGCGCTCGAAGTGGCTGGCCTTCGCCTCGGTGCTCTACCTGGGTCTGTTGGTCACCTTCGTCTGGCTGGGTCTGCGCGAGTCGACCGTGCTGGGGTTCACCGGCCTGACCCGCGTGCTGCTGAACTTGGCCAACGCCGTGATCGTCGTCTTCCCCCTGGTGGTGCTGGTGGGCACGCACTCGGCCATCGTACGGGCGAAGACCAGCGGCTTCTGCGAGCTGATGCTCACCCAGCCGGTGCGGCGCTCGACCTGGTTCTGGGGGCTCTTGCTCTCGCGGGTGGCGGTGCTCATCGGCCCGCTGGTGGTGATTCTCGCCGGCTGCGCCGTCGCGGCCGCCTTCGTCGAAGACGAGCCGGGTCTGGCCGCCGTCGCGGCGCGCAGCCTCGGCATCACCACCGCACTCATCTTTTCGTTCCTCGGGCTGGGGTTGTGGATCTCAGCGCGAGCCAGAACCCTCGAGCGCGCCATCGTGTTGGCCTTGCTGGCCTGGGTGGTGACCGCCGCGGTGCACGACGTCTTCCTCATCACCGTGCTCCTGCGCACTCCGCTGCCGCCCCAGGTCATCTTCTTCGCTTCGGTGCTCAACCCCAGTGAGGCGGCGCGCGTCGGCCTGCTCACCAGCGTCGACCCCGAGCTCTCGTCGCTGGGCCCGGTCGGGTTCTGGCTCGCCAATCACCTGGGCCCCACCCTCGCCCTCGCGGTGGCGATCGGCTGGCCCCTGGCCATCGGCCTCTTCGGCAGCTGGCGCGCCGCGCGGCGGCTCGATGCGGCAGACCTGGTGGCCTGACCTCCACTGCCAGGCTTCAGCGTGCGGGCGCCAGCAGGTCGTCGAGGGTGCGCCACAGCAGCGGCAGCTCGAAGGGCTTGCGCAGCAGCACCGTCTGCGCGCCGAGGCAGCGAACCCAGGCCTCGAGCTCGCGATCTTCGAGCGCCGAGATCATCACCGCCGGCAGCGCGAGGCCGAACGCGTGCAGGCGGCGAACGGCCTGCAGCCCGTTCATCCACGGCATCGAGATGTCGGCGAGCAGGGCGACGAACGGCCCCTGGTAGACGACGCGCTCGACGAGCTCCATGCCGCTGGCGGCGACGGTGACCTCGAAGCCGTGGGCCCGCACCGCGTCGGCCAGACTGCCGCGAAAGGCGGGGTCGTCATCGGCGACCACGATGCGCCGGCGCGGCACCACCGGCAGAATCGGCTGCAAGCGCGTCATCGTGCAGCACCCGCGCTGAACCTCTTCCCGTTCTCCGTGCATTGGCCGTTCCGTACTGATCACGTAATGGCCCCGGCGCTCGAGACCCACGCAGATCGCGCAGCGGTCGCTGGTCGCCGAGACGGCGCGGGGCGAATTGCCCCACGCGGGCGCCTGCGCCGCGCGGAATAGCCCCCTCAGACCGAGGCTTGACCCAATGAGGTCGCACCGCCAACCCGAGGTCACCCTTGCCCCATTCCCGAACCCGCTCGACCCCGCCCGCCAGCGCCCCCCAGGCCGACGCGGTGGTGGTCGGGGGCGGCCCGGCCGGAGCGCTCACCGCGTACCTGCTGGCCAGGCAGGGCCGTCGTGTCACGCTCCTCGAGGCCGCTTCGCGCGTCGAGCGCAAGCTCTGCGGCGAGTACCTCTGCCCGCGCGGCGTCGAGCTGCTCGAGGGGCTGGGCTTGAGCGAGGTCGCCGTCGGCCGCGAGCTGGTCGGCATGCGCGTGGTCAGCCCCCAGGGTCGGGTGCTGACGCCCACCTTCCCCCCGCACGACGGCCGCCCCAGCCGCGGCCTGGCCCTCAACCGCCAGCTGTTCGAGCGCGCCCTGCTCGCGCGGGCCTCTGCCGCGGGCGCGACGGTGCTGATGGGCCGCCGGCTGCGGGGGCTCGAGCGCACCTCGGCAGGGTGGCACCTGCGCGTCGAGCACGGCGCGAGCAGCGAGGTGCATCGCGGTGCCCTGCTGGTCGGGGCCGACGGCCGGCGCTCGACGGTGGCCGGGGCCCTCGGGCTGCGCCTGCAGGCGGCGGGCGACCACGTCGCGCTGCACGGTCACTTTCACCGCGCCGAGCGCAACTCTGACCGCGGGGAGATGCACCTGCTCTCCGACGGCTCGTACCTCGGCGTCGACCCCACCGGCGACCACGAGGTCAACGTCTCGCTGGTGTGCTCGGCCCGCCACCTGCGCGAGCTCGGTGGCCCCCGCCCCGCGCTGCGGCACTACCTCGCGCTGGCCCGCGACTACCACGCCCGCTACGGCCCCTACCCGCACCACGCGCAGCTGCGCGCCGTCTCGCCGGTGACCCACCGGGTGAGCGCCTGCACCGTCAGCGGAGCGGCGCTCGTCGGAGACGCCGCCGGGTTCATCGACCCCCTCACCGGTGAAGGCATCTTCTCTGCGCTCTGGGGCGCGCGCGCCCTGGCCGACGCGTTGGCGTGCGCTCCCGCCTTCGACCCCGAGTCGCTCGAGACGGGGCTGCGCGAGTATGCCGCCGCCCGCCGCGTGGGTCTCGAGCCGAAGTGGAGACTGCACCGCGGCTTCCAGTGGCTGCTCGAGCGACCGAGGCTGATCGAGCGGGCAGGCCGTTTTCTGGCGCACCGGCCGAAGCGGGCCGACGCCTTTCTCGGTGTGATTGGAAATGTCTACCGCCCTCTCGAGGGCCTCGTCAGGACGCTCGCCGCATGATCAAGCTCATCTCGACCACCGTTGCCCTCTGCCTGTTCTCGGCGCTCGCCGTGGCCGCCCCCGCCGCCGCAGAGCCCCGCACCACCCTGGCGCGCCACGACGCCGGCGGAGAGCGCCGCGACACGTACCTGCGCTTCGTGCTGCACAGCACCAAGGCCGGCCTCATCAAGAGCCGCGTCGAGGGCTACGTGCGCGACTTCGACGTCTCGTACGAGTGGGACGGTGCCACCGCCAGACACGCCACCGTCGGCTTCGCCACCAGGGCCCTGCGCACCGACAACGGCAGCCGCGACGACAAGATGTGGAACACCTGTCTCGACGCCGACCACCACCCGCGGGTCGAGGTGAAGCTCGACGCCGACGTGCCGGTCGGCCGCGAGGTGCAGGTGCCCGGGCAGATCTCGATTCGCGGCGCATGGCACCCGGTGCAGCTCAGCGCGAAGCTGACCCGCGAGCACGGCACGCTGGTGCTCGCGGGCGTCGCGAAGGTGAAGCTGTCGGAGCTGCAGATTCCCGACCCGTCGATCTGGATCGCGAAGGTCGACGACACCATCGAGCTCGCGTTTCGCGTGGTGGGCGAGGCGCCGGCCGCGCCCGCCGGCACCGCCTCTCAACGCTAGAACTGCGCTCCGCGACGGTGATGCGCAGGCGTTTCGCGCCCTGCGCCCCGCACGTGAGGGAGCCCGCGGCACACCCGCTGCACCTCGAGCCCACATGGCCACCAAAGCTCAACAGTTCCGACGTGAAGCAGAACGCACCAAGCCCAAGCGCGCAGCAACGCCGCCCCGCGGTGCCAAGCGCCGCACACCCGCCACCGAAGCGGGCGCGCGCAACCTGTCGCTGCGCGCCGGCAAGAAGGCGACGGTCGCCTCGGAAGAGAGCGGCTCGGGCAAGCGGTCGCGCAAGTCGAGCCGCCCCAGCGCGCACCGCGGCAAGAACAGCACCGTGCTCGAGTACGTGGCGCGCATGAAGTCGGAGACGCCGCACGCCCAGCACGACCGCAAGTGAGCGTTCACAAGGAGCACCCCATGAAGAGAGAATTCGAAGGCAAGGTCGCAGTCATCACCGGCGGAGCGTTCGGCATCGGCCGCGCCACCGCGCTGGCGTTCGCGCGTGAAGGGGCGGCGGTGGTGGTCAGCGACGTCGCCGACGGCGGCGGTGAAGAGACGGTGTCGCTGATTCGCAAGGCGGGCGGCACCGGCCGCTGCGTGGTCTGCGACATCTCGAACCGCGCGCAGGTTCAGACGCTGTTCGCCGGCACCGTGCAGCAGTACGGCCGCATCGACTGCGCGTTCAACAACGCCGGCGTCGAGGGCGCGATGGCGCCGCTCACCGCCCTGCCCGACGAGACCTGGGACAAGGTCATCGCGGTGAACCTCACCGCGCAGTTCAACTGCATGAAGCACGAGCTCACGCAGATGGAGAAGCAGGGCACCGGAGCGATCGTCAACAACGCCTCGATTCTCGGCACCGTCGGCTTCGCGAACGCCGGCGCGTACGTAGCGGCCAAGCACGGCCTCATCGGCCTCACCCGCGTGGCGGCGCTCGAATACGCGACCAAGGGCATTCGGGTGAACGCGGTGTGCCCGGGCTTCATCGCCACACCGATGCTCGAGCGGGCGGGCCTCTTGAACGACCCCGTGATGCGCAAGGGCCTCGAGGGCCTGCACGCGCTCAAGCGGCTCGGCACCCCCGAAGAGGTGGCCGAGGCGGTGCTCTTCCTCTGCTCGAGCAAGGCGTCGTTCATCACCGGGCACCCGCTGCTCGTCGACGGCGGTTACGTCGCGCAGTGAGCCCTGGGCGTCAGATCTTCACGCCCATCGAGAACGTGATGCGGTCTTCGGTGGGCCTCAAGTCCGGGGCCCACCCCTCGACCATCGAGCCGGGCGCGCCCTGGTTGCCTCCGGGCGGAGTCACGCCGCCGCTGCCGCTGAAGTACGGCACGTTCGCGGCGCGGTGGTTGTACTCGGCGCGGAACTGCACGTACTGCACCGGCGAAAAGTCGAGCGAGACCTGCATGTCCCACGCGCGGTAGGGAACCGACGTGTCGAGGTACGGCGAGCCCGAGTACGCGGTCGCGCCGTTGATGGGCGGCACCAGCACCAGGTACCAGCCCGGGTTGCTGATGGCTCCGCCGCCGACGGTAAAGCCGAGCTTGTTGTCGAGAAACCAGAGCCGGTTGTAGGCCATGAAGCCGACGAACAGCCGGTCGCCGCAGCTGGCGGTGGTGGTGCCGTACGCGCCCCACTCGCACCCGGCGTCGAGCGTGAGCGAGAACGCGCCGCGGCTGAGCGCACCACCCGGGTGGTTGAAGTAGCGCACCATGATGCTGTCGTCGGTGTGAATGCGCTTGAGGTCGGGGTTGCCGAGCGTGTCGGCGCCGCCGTACTGGTTGCCGAGAATGACGAACCACTCGGTCGGCTTCCACAAAATCTGCAGGCCCAGGCCCGGCGCGTTGTTGAACCGGCCGTACGCCTGCCAGCCGTTGATGAGCCACGGCTCGATCTTGAGGTGCTCGGTCGGGAACCACTGAGCCCTGACGCCGTTGAAGAACCACGGCGTGTTCGAGCTCACGTACGACGGCTGATACGTCCAGTTGTCGTAGTTGTAGTAGCTCCACAGGCCGACGTACGACATGAAGATGCCGGCCTGCACGTTGAGGCCGTACTGCACGTTGAAGTGGTAGCCGGCGTACGCCTCCGAGATGTAACGGTACGCGTCGTCGAGTCGCCACTGCCCGCGCGCCGCGCTCGGGTCATTGCGCGGGGTCGTCGTCGCGTACATGCCGAACTGGGTCATCAGCCGGGCGTGGGCACCCTTGTAATAGAAGTCGCCGCCGAACCCGAGCTGGGTGACCTGAAACTCTCCGTGGCGGAACACCTCGCTCGAGCCCGAGATGGTGTTGTCTTGCGGCTGGGCGAAGCTGAAGTGGTACGCGACGTCGGCCCGAACCTCGCCGGTGAACGGCCCGAACGAGAAGGGGTGATTCGGCCCACCGTTGCTCGCCGGCGCCCACGAGTAGTCGCCGGGGAAAGGCGTCTTCTCGGGCCCGAAGTCCGAGCTCGGCGCTTCGGGCACAGGCGCCCCGGCATCGGGCACCGAGAGCACCGCCAACTGCTGCTGCTGCTGCTGCTGCTGCTGCTGCTGCTGCTGGGCCAGGCGTTCTTCGAGCTGCTTCACCCGCTCTTCGAGCGATACGGGAGTGGGCGCCTCTGCTTGTTGGGCGAAGGCGGAGACGGAGAGCATGAGCAAACACATCGAGGCACTGCGAAACATGGGCGACCTGCCTTTCGGACAGTCACTTGAACGCTTCGTGCGTCAGGTTCGCATCAGGAATACCCGCCCCCTCATCAAGCTCGCGTCAAGACGCGGTCGCGCAACGGCAGCGCCGCCCTTGGCGAAGCACGCAAGGCGTGCGCGCGCGGCGCGGCCAGCGTGTAACGGCGCAGCTCGCCACACGCTCACTCGCTTTTCGTCGCCGACGACCAAGCTTGATGCCGCCCTGATCACCCTGCGGCTACCTTGAGCCCATTGGAGAACGAAATGAGCGATCTCATCTTCATCGCCCTCGGGGTGGGCTTCTTCGCCCTCTCCCTCGGCTACACCTGGGCCTGCGAGAAGCTCGAGCGGAGCGGCTCATGACCGACACCCTGTGGCTCGGCGCCGTCACCCTCGCCGTCTTCGCCTACCTCGTCTACGCGCTGCTCTTGCCGGAGAAGTTCTGATGACTGCCTCGGCCGTCGCACAGGGGGTGTTCTTCTTCGGGGCGCTGCTGCTGCTCACGAAGCCGCTGGGCGCGTTCATGGCCCGGGTCTTCGAGGGCGAGAGAACCTTTCTGCACCCGGTGCTCGGGGGCCTCGAGCGCGGCACCTATCGCCTGCTCGGCGTCGACCCGAAGCAAGACATGAAGTGGTCGACCTACGCGGCCGCGGTGCTGCTGTTCTCGCTGGTGTCGATGCTCTTCACCTACGCGGTGCTGCGGCTGCAGGGCTACCTGCCGCTCAACCCACAGGGCTTCGGCGCGCAGCAGATGCCCGCCGACCTCGCGTTCAACACCGCGGTGTCGTTCACCACCAACACCAACTGGCAGAGCTACTCGCCCGAGCTCACCCTCTCGTACTTCTCGAACATGGTGGGCCTGGCGATTCACAACTGGGCCTCGGCTGCGCTCGGCATCGCCTGCGCCATCGCGGTGGTGCGCGGCTTCGCCCGCCAGCGCGTCGACGGCATCGGCAACTTCTGGGCCGACATGGTGCGGGCGACGCTCTACGTGCTGCTGCCCCTCGCGCTGGCCGGCGCCGTCGTCTTTCTCGCGCTCGGGGTGCCGCAGAACTTCGACCCCTACACCGTGGTCGCCACCGTCGAGGGCGGCAAGCAGACCCTCGCGATGGGGCCGGTGGCATCCCAGGAAGTCATCAAGCAGCTCGGCACCAACGGCGGCGGCTTCTTCAACGCGAACTCGGCGCACCCCTTCGAGAACCCCAACCCGGCTTCGAACGTCTTCACCCTGCTGCTCATCTGGCTCATCCCCGCGGCCATCACGTACACGTTCGGCAAGCAGGTCGGTAACACGCGGCAGGGCTGGGCCCTCTTCGGAGCGATGGCCACGCTCGCCCTCGCCGGCGCGGTGGTCAGCACGGTGGCCGAGCAGGCGGGCACGCCGCACCTCGAGCGCGCGCAGATCGCCACCGCGGCGACCGATCTGCAGCCGGGCGGCAGCATGGAGGGCAAAGAGGTGCGGTTCGGCATCGCCGGCTCGGCGCTGTTCGCCACCGTCACCACCGGCGCCTCGTGCGGCGCGGTGAACGCGATGCACGACAGCTTCACGCCGCTCGGCGGCCTGGTGCCGCTCTTCAACATGCTCACCGGAGAGGTCATCTTCGGCGGCGTCGGCGCCGGGCTCTACGGCATGCTGATGTTCGCGGTGCTCGCGGTGTTCATCGCCGGCCTGATGGTGGGCAGAACCCCCGAGTACCTCGGCAAGAAGATCGGAAGGTTCGAGGTGCAGATGGCGATGCTGGCCACCCTCGTTCTCGCCGCCAGCGTGCTCGGCTTCACCGCGCTCTCGAGCGTGCTCGACCTGCCCAAAGAGGGCGCGGTCGCCGCGCTCAACACCTGGCCCGGCAGCGCCTACGGCGCGGCCGACACCGTCTACGGCGCCACCACCGGCAACCTGAACAACGCCGGGCCACACGGTTTCTCCGAGCTCTTCTACTCGTACGCGTCAGGCACCGGGAACAACGGCTCGGCGTTCGCCGGCATCACCGCGAACACGCCCTGGTACAACACCACCCTCGCGCTCGCGATGCTCATCGGGCGGTTCCTGATGCTCATCCCCCTGCTGGCGATGGCCGGGGCGCTGGCGAAGAAGGCGCAGGTGCCCGCGTCGGCCGGCACCTTCCCCACCGACACCCCGACGTTCACCGTGCTCCTCATCGGAGTCGTCATCATCGTCGGCGCGCTCACCTACTTCCCCGGCCTCGCGCTGGGGCCCATCGTCGAGCACCTGCTTCCAGTCGCTCGCGGTTCACTGAGAGGACCCGACCATGCAGAAGCCCTCAGAGCCCGCCGCCCAGGTCCGCCCGAAGAACGCGCCGCGCTCGCTGTTTCACGGCCCCCTGGTGCGGCGCGCCCTCAAAGACGCGTTCATCAAGCTCGACCCCCGCCTGGTCGCGAAGAACCCGGTGATGTTCGTGGTCGAGCTCGGCAGCGCCATCACCACGTGGTTCTTCGTGCGCGGCCTGTTCACCCACGCGGCAGACACGCTGTTCGTCGGCCAGGTGACGCTGTGGCTGTGGTTCACCGTGCTGTTCGCGAACTTCGCCGAGGCGATGGCCGAGGGCCGTGGCAAGGCGCAGGCCGATGCGCTGCGCAAGACCAAGACCGACACCGTGGCGCGGCGCCTGGTCGACGGGCAAGAAGAGCGCGTACCGGCGACCCAGCTGAAGAAGGGCGACCTGTTCGTCTGCGAGCCGGGCGACCTCATCGCCGCCGACGGAGAGATCGTCGACGGGCTCGCCAGCGTCGACGAGTCGGCCATCACCGGCGAATCGGCGCCCGTCATTCGCGAGAGCGGCGGCGACCGCAGCGCCGTCACCGGCGGCACCCGCGTGCTGTCTGACCGCATCGTGGTGAAGGTGACCCAGGACCCCGGCCACAGCTTTCTCGACCGCATGATCGCCCTGGTCGAGGGCGCCCGGCGGCAGAAGACCCCCAACGAGATCGCGCTGTCGATTCTGCTCGCCGGGCTGACCCTCATCTTCCTGCTCGCCACCGTCACCCTGCTGCCGTTCGCGAAGTACGCCGCCGCGGGCAGCGGCGCGGTGCCGAGCATCACCGTGCTGGTCGCGCTGCTGGTCTGCCTCATCCCCACCACCATCGGCGGGCTGCTCAGCGCCATCGGCATCGCGGGTATGGACCGGGTGATGCAGCACAACGTGCTCGCGATGAGCGGCAAGGCCGTCGAAGCGGCGGGCGATGTCGATACGCTGCTGCTTGACAAGACCGGCACCATCACGCTCGGCAACCGCGCCGCGACCGAATTTCACCCGGTGAGCGGCGTCGCCGTCGCCGACCTGGCCCGGGTGGCGCAGCTCGCCTCGCTCGCCGACGAGACTCCCGAGGGCCGCAGCATCGTGGTGCTCGCGAAGGCGAGGTACCAGGTGCCGCCGCCCGACTTGAGAGAGCTCGGCAGCCCGCGGTTCGTCGAGTTCTCGGCGACCACCCGCATGAGCGGCGTCGACCTGGGCCAGCGGCAGATTCGCAAGGGCGCCGCCGACGCGGTGAAGAAGCACGTCACGTCGCTGGGGGGCACCCTGCCCGCCGAGCTGCAGTCGATCGTCGAGAGCATCTCGCGCGAGGGCGGCACTCCGCTGGTGGTGGCCGAGGGGGCGCGCGCGCTGGGCGTGATTCAGCTCAAAGACATCGTGAAGGGCGGCATGAAGCAGCGCTTCGCGCAGCTGCGGCTGATGGGCATCAAGACGGTGATGGTGACGGGCGACAACCCGCTCACCGCCGCGGCGATCGCCGCCGAGGCGGGCGTCGACGACTTCATCGCCGAGGCGACCCCCGAGATGAAGCTCCAGTACATTCGCCAGGAGCAGCAGGGCGGCCGGCTGGTGGCCATGACCGGCGACGGCACCAACGACGCGCCGGCGCTGGCGCAGGCCGACGTCGGCGTGGCGATGAACACCGGCACCCAGGCGGCGAAAGAGGCCGGCAACATGGTCGACCTCGACTCGAACCCCACCAAGCTCATCGAGGTGGTCGAGATCGGCAAGCAGCTGCTGATGACCCGCGGCGCCCTGACCACCTTCAGCATCGCGAACGACGTCGCGAAGTACTTCGCCATCATTCCGGCGATGTTCATGGTGACCTACCCCGCGCTCGACCGGTTCAACTTCTTGAGCAACTCACAGTCGGCGGTGCTGGCGGCGGTCATCTTCAACGCGCTCATCATCATCGCGCTGATACCCCTCCGCTGCGCGGGGTGGCGTACCGGCCCACCAACGCCGTCTCGACGCTGCGGCGCAACCTGCTGCTCTACGGGGTCGGCGGAGTCATCGCGCCCTTCCCCTTCATCTGGCTCATCGATCGTCTCCTCGTGCTGGTGAGGCTCGCGTGAACATCAAACTGCTCCGACCTGCTCTCGTGCTCACCGCCTTCTTCGTGGTGCTCACCGGCCTCGCGTTTCCCGGCGTGGTGTGGGCCATCGGCCGGGCGGCCTTTCCCCTTGAGGCCGGCGGCAGCCTGGTGAGAGACGCCCGCGGCGCCGTGGTGGGCTCGACCCTGCTCGGCCAGACCTTCACCAGGCCCGAGTACTTTCACCCGCGCCCCTCGGCCGCCGGCGCCGGCTACGACGCCGCGAGCTCGGGCGGCACCAACCTGGGGCCGACCAGCGACAAGCTCGTCAACGGCGTGAGAGACGACCCGGCCACGCAAGACGTCGACGAGACGTTCGCGGGCTTCAACGCGCTCGCCCGGGCCTACCGCGAAGAGAACGGCCTGGGGCCCGACGCGCTCATCCCCGCCGACGCCGCGACGCGCTCGGCCAGCGGGCTCGACCCCGACATCAGCCCCGGCAACGCCGCGCTGCAGGTGGCCCGCGTCGCCAAAGCCCGCCACCTGACCGAAGACCAGGTCCGGCAGCAGGTCGCCGCGCACACCGCGGGCCGCACCCTCGGCATCTTCGGCGAGCCGCGCGTCAACGTGCTCGAGCTCAACCTCGCGCTCGACCGCGCGCACTGAAGCACCCGGGCTCGACTCCATCGAGCCCGGCGGCTGCCCCGCCCGAAAACCCCGCGTCCTGGAAATCGAGGAAATGCCCGGCTGTCGATGGCGGGCGCGCGCAGAACCGGCGGCTGTCTCGAGGGTCGGCGGGTACAATTACCGGGTGAGCAGCCCAGGGCCAGAGGGAGGCGCCGGCCTGCGGGTCGCGGCGGCCCCCACCGCCATCGCGGTCGTGGCCCTCGACGGCCAGCTGCTGAACGCCAACCGCGCCTGGGTGGCACGCTTCGGCAAGGCCGAGGGTGCGCTCGAGATGCGCGTAGCCCCCGAGGGCCGGGCCGCGCTCGCCCAGGCCATCGCCGCCCTCGACGCGAGCGGCGCCGCCGAGCGGGTGCTGCCCCTGCTGCAGGTCGACGGCACGTCGGCCCAGGTCGACTGCGAGCTCAGCCTCGACGCCGAGCGCCGGGTCTTCTACCTCGCGGCCCACTCGCAAGCCCCCGCTCGGCGCGCGCTCGACGAGGCGCACGAGCGCGCGCACCGCTCTGAGCAAGAGCTCCGCAAGCTCATCGACCACGTGCCCGACGGCATCGTGGTGATGCACTCCAGCAAGTTCGTCTACGCCAACGCCGCCGCGGCGCGAATCCTCGGCTACGACTCGCCCCAGCAGCTCATCGGGGTGCACTTCTCGGCCATCGTGCGGCCCGACGAGCTGCCCGAGTCGGTGCAGCGGGTGCGCCAGATGGGCAGCGGCGCGCTGCCGCCCCGCAACCAGCGCCCGATGGTGCGGCGCGACGGCACCACGGTGGTCGCCGAGACCCTGGGGTTCCCCACCGTGTTCGACGGCCAGCCGGCGACGCTGGTCATCGCCCACGACGTCACCGACGCGCAGCGCATGCTGGCCCAGGTGCGCCAGTCTGATCGCCTGGCCTCGCTGGGCCTGCTCGCCGCGGGCGTGGCGCACGAGCTCAACAACCCGCTCGCCTACGTGCTGCTCAACCTGGGCCAGATTCGCAAGTGGCTCGTCGCGCTGATCGACGACCGCGCCGCGCCGCAGCTCACCGATTCGCTCAAGCTGGTCGAGCAGTCGCTCGAGGGCGCCGACCACATGCGGGTGATTCTGGGCGAGCTGCGCGCGTTCTCACGCGTCGACGACCGCGAGAAGGTGCTGCTCGACGTGCGCGAGGTGATGGAAAGCAGCATCTCGATGGCCAACCACCACATCGCGCGCCGCGCGCAGCTGGTGCGCGAGTACGGCGAGGTGCCGCGGGTGCGCGCCAACGAAGCGCGCCTGGGGCAGGTGTTTCTCAACCTGCTGGTCAACGCGGCCCAGGCCATTCTCCAGAAGGGCGAGGTGCGGGTGAAGCTGGCGGCCGGGCCGAACGACACCGTCGTCATCTCGGTGAGCGACACCGGCGTCGGCATGGCCCCCGAGGTGCTGGCGAAGATCTTCGACCCGTTCTTCACCACCAAGCCGGCCGACCTCGGCACCGGGCTGGGCCTCTCGGTCTGCCAGGGCATCGTCGAGGGACTGGGCGGCACCATCGTCGCCCACAGCGAGCCCCAGAAGGGCAGCACCTTCACGGTCACCCTGCCCGCGGCCACCGAGCCCGACGAAGCGCGGGCCACCCCGCCGCGCCCCGCGCTGACGAGGGCCCGGGTGCTGATCGTCGACGACGAGCCGCGCATCGCCCGTCACCTCGCCGAGCTTCTCGAGGGCCACGACGTGGTGGTGGTGACCAGCGGCGCCGACGCCGTCGCCCGCCTCGGCGAAGAGCGCTTCGACGTGGTGTTCTGCGACCTGATGATGCCCAAGGTCTCGGGCGTGCAGGTGTTCGAGCAGGGCTCGAGGCGCAACCCCGCGATGGCCTCACGCTTCATCTTCATGACCGCCGGGGCCTTCACCCCCGAGGCGCGCGCGTTTCTCGACCACGTGCCCAACCCGCGGCTCGACAAGCCCTTCGAGCCCTCCCAGGTGCTCAAGCTGTTCGACCTGCTGATCTCCCAGGCTTTCTAGGTTGCGTCGCACCGGCGACTTCGCTCGCAAGCGCGGGTGAAAAAGTCGCCACCCCCCCGCCGTCGCCGGAGGAAGATGTCGGTCATGGTCCCGACCCGCGCTGTGGTCGTCGTGTCCGTCGTGCTGTTTTTTGCCTGCCAGTCCCCCGAGTCGCGGCCCCCGTCTGCGGGCAAGCTCGAGGCGCCGCTCACCGTCACCACGACCGCCGACTTCGGCGGCTCGAGCCAGGGCGACTCGGTCTCGTGGCTCGGCAACGAGCTCGTTCGAACGCGCCCCAGCTTCGGCGTGCAGTCGTGGCAGGGCACCACCGCGCTGCCCTCGGCGCTCATCGGGCACTCGACCGTCGTGCACGGCAACACCATGGTCCTCGTGGGCGGCGGGGCCTCGGGCACGGCGCTCTCGAAGAGCGTGCTCTCTTCCGCGCTCAACCTCGACGGCTCGCCGGCCGGGTTCACGAGCACGACGTCGTTTCCCTCCGACGTGCCCAACGGCTCACCCGACAACGGGCGCTTCGGCCAGGCCGCCGTCGCGTACAACGGCTACCTCTACATCGTCGGCGGAGACAACGGCTTCTCGCGCCTCGACACCGTTCACTACGCGAAGCTCGGCAGCAACGGCAGCGTCTCAGCGTGGACGAAGACGAGCTCGTTCACGACCGGTCGCCTCTGGGCTCAGGCGGTCGCGTACGACAACTCCCTCTACGTGATCGGCGGCCAGTCGAGCGCCGCGCTCGACAGCATCGCGGTGGCCTCCATTCGCGCCGACGGCAGCCTCGGCGCGTTCCAGACCACCACGTCGCTTCCCTCGGCGCGGTACCTGTTCGCGGCGACCGCGTTCAACAACCGCCTCTATGTCGCCGGCGGGCAGACCGGCCCCGGCAACCTCGCCGACGTCTGGTCGTGTGTCATCAACGCGAACGGCACGCTCGGCCCCTTCAAGCAGCACAGCAGCTTCTCGGCCCAGCGCTTCGGCCACACCGCGCTGGTCGCCGACGGGTCTCTCTACGTCATCGGCGGGCAGGGGGCGTCGATCACCAACGCGGTCGAGGTCGCGCGCGTGTACGCCGACGGCTCGCTCGGGCCCTTCGCGTCGACGGCGGCCTTCACCACCGCGCGCTTCCGGCACGGCAGCGCGGTGTGGGGCGGCAACCTCTACGTGGTCGGCGGTCAGACCACGACGACCGCGACGAGCGCGACGGCCAACGTGCAGCTTGCGCCGTTGCTCCAGGCCAACCAGGCGAGACCGGGTGTGTGGGCGAGCGCCATCTCGCTCACCACGCCGCGCCAGGGAGCGGCCTCGGTGGGGGTCAACGGGCGCATCTACGTGCTGGGCGGCCGCGACAACCTCGGCAACCTGCGCAACGACGTCGAGGTCTCGGACTTCGGCGCCACGCTCTTCACGACGCTGGCCTCGACCTTCACCACGCCGCGCGAGCTCGCCGTTGCCTTCACCTACGCCGACCGGCTGTACGTCGCGGGCGGCAACGGCGCTTCGGGTCGCCTCGACGACATTCAGTTCGCGCCCATCAACGCCAACGGCACGCTGGGCGCGTTCCAGACCGTGACGCGGGTGCTGCCGTCGCAGCGCCAGGGCGCCGCCGCCGCCATCTTCGACGATCACCTCTACGTCGTCGGCGGCTTCGACACCGCGAACCGCAACGACGTGCAGGTCGCGACCATCGACCCGACCGACGGCTCGATCGGCACCTTTCAGGCGACGAGCAGCTTCACCACCCCGCGCCAGGGCCACGCCGCGGTGATCATCGGCCACACCCTCTACGTCATCGGCGGCAACGGCGCGTCGGTGCTGACCAGCGTGCAGTACGCCAAGATTCTCCCCACCGGGCTGCTCGGGCCCTTCATCGGCAGCCTCGGCCTCAACACCCCGCGCACGCAGCTCACGGCCCTCGTCTGGAATGAGGGGCTCTATGTCGCGGGCGGCACCCTCACCCAGGCGAGCACCGAGTACGCCGCCGTCAACGAAGACGGCTCGCCGGGGCCGTTTCTCACCGGGTCGGCGCTCCCCGAGGCGCGCATCCGCACGGTGGGCGCAGTGCAGAACGGCCAGCTGATGGTGATCGGCGGCGCGAACGCGACGGGAGCCGTGAAGACGGCCACCAGCTCGACGCTCGAAGGGGCCCTGGGAGTCGACGCGACGTTCGCCGCCGGGCCGGTGCTGCCTCAGGCGCTCGAAGGCGGCTGCGCGACCGTGTGGAGAGACCGTCTCTACGTGGCGGGGGCCGTCGACACGCTCGGCCGGCCGTTCGTGATGCAGGGCCCGTTGACCTCTGACGGCCTGGAAGCCGTCATCTACAGGTACACCAACCCGGGGTTCACCTACCCCTCGCCAGCCTGCGAAGCGTGGAATGGGTATGTCTACGTCGTCGGCGAGTACGCCGGGCCGAATGCCGGCGTCGCCCGCTTCGCGGTGCCCGAGCCTCCGCCCATCAACTACATCTACGAACCGATCGCACCGCTCTCACCTGCTCTGCAGCGGTCGGGCACGCGCCTGGCCGTGTGGAAGGGCCGGCTCTACATCGTGGGCGGACTTCCCGATGGCGCGCCCGAGCCGGACGATCGCATCTCGATGATGACGCTCGAGGGGGCCGGCTTCGACGGCGGCGTCGGCTCGACCACCTCGCTGCCAGAGCCGCTGTACCACGCCGGCGTCGCGGCGCGGGACACGCTGTACGTGGTGGGCGGCATCACCGGTGGGGAGCAGGGCTTCGGTGCACGGGCTGCGCCCCATCAACGCCGACGGCAGCCCTCGGCGCGTTCGGCGCGACGCGGCAGCTCCCGGAAGCTCGCGCACCGCCGCGGCCATCGCGCGTGACGGCTTCTTGTACGTGGTCGAGGGAAAAGGGAGCACGCCCTTCGGTGTCTGGGCCGCGCCGATTCTCGCGCCGGGGCAGCTGGGAGAGTGGCGGTTGATGGCGTCGTACAGCCCTGGGCGCACCGAGCACATGGTGGCTGAAGGCGAAGGCCGCCTCTTCGTCTTGGGTGGGCACGAGGGCCTGACGACCGTCGACACGACGCTGCAGCTGCAGCTCAACGCGCCCTCGATGACGGGCCGCTGGAGCTCGCTGCTCGACTTCGGCGCGTCGCAGCCCATCGACAACCTCGTCATCAACGGTGCCGCGTCGCGGAGCGGGACCTTTGCGGCACGATGGCTGTGCGCCGGGTCGAACGATGTGTACGTGTTTGCCGGTGAGACCGGCGACGTGCGCCCCGGTGAGCAGCGGCACCTCGGTTGCGTGGGGCAGCGCATGTGGCTCGGCCTCGAGCTCGATGACCAGCGCGCGTTTCCCCTCACCCGCAACATCGACCTGCGGAACGTGACCGACTTCGTCGCGGCGACGTTGCCGCCAGTCTCCGCGACCGCAACGCCACCGTCGGTGCCCCCCCGGGGAACCTCGACCGTGACCTGCAGCGGCGGCACCGGCACGGGCTACACGTGGAGAATACCGACCCCGCAAGCGGGAGGAGGTTCCGTCGGCTTCTTCGACGGACGGTACCAGGCCGGATTCGCTTCCAGTTCTTCTTCTCCGGGTCCAACAACTCGGGGGGAACCCTCGACGTGACCGGCGGCCTGTACACGGCCGGGCCGACCGCCCGTCACCGATCGCATCATCGTCACCGACAGCTTCGGGAACTCTGCTTTCGCTGACGTCACGGTCACCCCGGCGCCCGACGCCGGTGAGGTGGATGCGGGCTCCGACGTCGACGCCGGCTCGGACGTGGACGCTGGCTCGAACACGGACGCAGGCTCGACCATCGACGCAGGCTCGACCATCGACGCAGGCTCGACCACCGACGCGGCTCGACCACCGACGCAGGTCGACCACCGACGCAGGCTCGACCACCGACGCGGGCTCGACCACGGACGCCGGCTCGGACATGGACGCAGGTTCGACCACCGACGCGGGCTCGACCCCGGACGCAGGCTCGACCCTGGACGCTGGCTCCACCACAGACGCGGGACAACCTCCCGCTGACGGGGAATGCCTCCGGTCACCCAGGCGGGTGGCTGCGGTTGTTCGAGGGCGCGGCGGGGACGCAGGCTCGCCGGTCTGGTGCTTTTGCTGCTCTGGCGACGCGCGAGGTCGCGGACCTCGCAGTCCACCCAGGTCAATTCCTCAGAGCGCCTCCACAGCGCCCGGGGCCGACTTTTGTCAGGTCGACGCGGATTGCCGATGAGTGCTTGTTCGTCGACGCTTGGGCGATGACGAAATGAACCCGACCGTCATCTGGCTGCATGCGCGAGTGCCGTGAGCGTTCGATAGGTCGGATTCGCCTGGCCTCGCTCGATGCGACTGATTTTCGCTCTGCTGAACACCGGACGCCTTCGCCATCTGCTGCTGCGTCCAGCCCTGGTCCTTCCTGGGTTGGATGACCTCAAGGGCGAGTCGGAAGTGCTCTCCGTAGGCCGCGAATGCCACCGGCCTGGCCGGCCTCGGTGCTCTCCTTCTCGACCTCCTTCATGAACTCATCGAAGTCGTTCTTTCCGCTTGCTCATGGTGATCCTCACCCCAGAGATTGTGGGCATAACCCATAATGTCAAGGCCGACTGTGACCGCTCCTACTTGCGTTCCTTCCATTTGGTGAGACGCGCCCTGGCCTCGGCGATCTTTTGTCCTGCCGCTTCCCTCGCGTCCTCTCGCCCTTGTCGTATCCACCAGGAGCAGAATCAGTTTTGTTCCCATGGGCGTGGCAGAACACCCTGAGCAGAATCTCCTCGGGCGGTAACTTCTTCCCGGCCTTGTCGGCGCCGACGTCGCCAACCTTCTGACGAAGCCGGAACTCGAACAGTCCTTTGCCGAGCTGCTTGCCAAACTCGGTGGCACACACGCCGATCCCGAGCTCCTGAAGGACGTTGTTCATCGCTTGGCCGAGCACCTGCTTCTTGGTCAGGCTCAAACCGCGCAGCCATTCGAGAACAAGCTTCTTGCCGTCATCGTCGACGTAGAACTCGAGCTCGAACCTCTGGTTCTCCGGCTCGGCCGCTGGCGCTTCTTCCACGGCTGGTTTCTTCACGTCGCGGTTCTTGGCCACCAGCTGCAGACTATTCACGAGCGCAGACGCTGTCTGGTGCGACGAAGCCGCAGTTCTCGACCGTCGACGCATTTCTCGCGGGCCCCAGGGCTTGCCCCCTGCCCCTGAGTCGCCCCGAGGTGACGGCAGCCGCACGAGCAGCTCGCCTCGCTGCCCGAATGACTTGAATTCAAGGCGTAGCGCGCGATCGCCGCGCGGCGTCAGTGGACAGCTCTTCGAGCTCGTGCTGGTGGTTGGCGCAGAACGCCCCGCCCTTCGCGCATCGAACTCGTCCTGGTCGCGCGGGAACTGGAGCACGCACGGGCCGGTCTCACACGGGAGGCTCATGCCGCAGCCTCGATCGTGCCGGTCACCTGGTTCGCAGACGCTCGCGCGGCCGCCGCACGCTCACGTCGGTCGTCTCGCCCGGCTCGGTCGGGGCGCCCGTACTCCGAGCGGAAGCGCGGGATCGACACCACCCCGCGCACCGTCTCGGGCTCGAGTTTGCCCGTACAGGAAGCCCATGCCCAGCGAGCCCCATATCGCGGTCAGACAATCAAGATGAGCCCCTTGGTTCGCGCGACCTTGGGAAGAGCGGTAGTCGCTGACCACCTGCTGGCGCTCCTCGTCTGATGGCCCCATCGGGCACCGACCTGGCCGAGCTCACGGTGAACTTCGCCCCCCGGGAAACGCTCTCCAGCACCGCGGCGAGCCCGTCGGTCTCGGGCGCGGGCCCTGAGCAGTGGCGAGCTCGAACCGCGTCAACCGGGGAGCCACGTAACCGATGAACCGAGCTGACCTGTGTGCGACCTTGCCGTGATCACCTCACGCTGCTCCGAAGGAGACAGCAGCCGCGCGAGATGATCTTCACGACAGATGCCTTGCGACTGCCCTCGCACGCGTGGACGAGCGCGAGGTTCACCTCGTGCCCCCGGGTCGATGCCATGAGCCCGCGTGAGCAGCTGCAAGGCGACTCGCGAGGCCCTCGAGTCTGAGGCTCGGCCATGGCGGCGAGCAGCACCGGGTCACCGTCGCGCGCAGGAGGCGTTTTCCACCGCGAGTGCCTCTTCAGGGCGCGTCGCGGCGAGCTGCACGAACCGATACGCGTCGCCGGCGCCCGAATCGGCGGCGTTCGCCGCGGCGAAGCAGCGCTCGCGCGCTCAGCCAGGGCCGAGCGTGGCGTGAATGCGGGCGCACCGGCCGGGCCCTCTGGCGGCCACCTGCCGCCCATAGGTGTCGACGTCGGCGTTGGCCTGGGCCAGATCCGTCGCCTGGGCGCTCCAGCGCTCGCGGCGCTGGCGTGAAGTCGGGCCAGGCGACGGTCGCCTCTTTCAGAGCGCCTTCTCGGGATCTCCGGCAAGGGCAGCGGTGACGCCGAGCCAGTACCAGTTCTCGCCCGAGCGCATGTTCTTGGTGAGCGCGGTCTGAAGTCGTCTCTCGAGCAGCGTCGAGACTTGCCCCTTGGCGGGCGACAGGCGACCGCGAAACCTGCCCGGTGCTGATCGGGCTCTTGAAGCTCGCTCCGCTGCAGGCCTTGTCGGCGTTGCTGCGCCCTGCTCGAAGCGCGCCTCACAGAGCACGGCATGATGATGTTGATGAAACCTCGCGCGACCGTCCTGGTCTGGTGACTCGGCCCCGCGCGTCGAAGACCGTCGAGAAGCGCCGCAGCATCGTCGAACCGGCGCATCGCCATCAGCGCGCGCAGCGGCCTCGGGACCGCGAAAGGTGTTCGTCGGGTCCGAGGTCATTGGCTCGAACTGCTCGAGGAGAAACGGGCGTCATTCGCGGCCCTGCCAGATGCCCACCGCTGGGAGGCGCTTTTCCGGGTTGGTCAGCAACGCGCTGAGGTCGTCAGGCGATGACACCCCGTCTGGAAAGGCCGCGACGAGGTCGTCGACCGGAGTCGGAAAGGCCGGCATTCTCGCGGCGACCTCGCGCGCCGCGGCTATTCGCCGGGTGGGCGGGCAGAACCTGCCGCCAACACCGCGCACGTCACAGCAAGAGCCCACCCCATGGGCGGGACTTAACCGCCCGAGGCTCAGCACTGGGCTCCTTGTCGCCGGGGCCCGGTTGTCTGGAGTGAAGATGCATTAGCCATAGCACGCGCCGCGCGGAAGAGGTTGCGCGCACAGTCGCCTCGGCCTGCTAAGGCGCGGGCCGCATGGCAGAGTCTGTCAAAAACGGCCCCGTCCTTCCTCAGCACCCGGCGCCCCCCGACACCTGGTGGTTCAGCCGCTGCTCACCGCAGCCGGGCTCATCCGTTTCTTCGGCTACCCCACGTACCGCGCGATGAACGCGACCTACGTCTGGGCCGAGCCTTACATCAGCCCGACCGTCGCGCCTCCGCTGTTCGACGCCCATCGCCGGCCTTCCCTCGGCTCGGTGCCGTCGACCACGCGTGGCTCGGCGCCTTCCCCACGTGGTGGCCGTCGTTTCTTCCGCAGTCGCCGGCCTTCTTCTCCCGGCCTCGCGATCGCGTTTCGCTTCACCTGCTACTACTACCGTGGCGCCTACTACAAAGCGTTCTTCGTACGCCGCCCAACTGCGCCGTGAAGGGCGGCGTCGGCTCGTACAAGGGCGAGACGATGCTCCTCGTCTTCCAGAACCTGCATCGCTACACGCTGTGCGGCGCTGTTTCTGCTGGTGTGCTCTGGTGGAAGGCTTCTCGGCCTTCTTCAAGACGGCCAGCTCGGCATCGGCGTCGGCACCAATCGTGATGCTCATCAACGCCTCGCTGCTCAGCCTCTACATCTCGGCTGCCACTCGTGGCGCCCGCCTCATCGGCGGCAAGGTCGACTGCGTCTCGTGCGACTGCCGGGTTCGCAACCCGGCCGTCAAAGCTCTTGAAGGGCTCTTCGTGGCTCAACGGGCGCCCCATTGCTCTTCGCGTGGTGCAGCCTCGTCTGGGTCGCGTTCACCGACCTCTACGTCTACCTCGTCTCGAGCGGCACCATCCACGACCTCAACACCTGGGGCTGACCCCGAATACCTGCTGCGCGACGGCCGCTCCTTGCTTCGCGTGGGCCGTTCAGGCCGGGCGCCGCGCCGGCCGCCCACGCGCGCGGGGTCGCCCGGCGCGCCGGGGGCCCGGCGCTTGGCGGTGGGGGGTCGCGGTGCTCCGGCGCACTGCGGCCCCCGACGGCCCCCGGGGGGAAAACGGCGTGCGTGCACTTCAGGGAGTTACGGCTGAATGCTCGCCGCGTCCCTCCTGATAGCCGAGCGCGCGCCTGAAACAAGGCGCGATGAACCAGAAAGTCGAAGAGGTGAGGCTGGCGCTGGGCGGGACGAGGAACGCTCGGGGCTTTCGTAAGTTTACGAGCGAGGAAGGCCGCCGCGACGAGCTTCGCGCTCGAGAGGATTTCCGAGGGCGCGACCGCGTACGAGGTTGCCGAGGAGTTGGGAATCAACGGCTGGACGATGCAGCGATGGCTGCAGAACCACCGTGCCGAGGGACAGCCACGTGAGGCATTCCATCACGTCGAGGTGCTGGCCTCGACGAAGGCGGCGTTGGTCCTGCGCGGCGCATGTGGGGTGAGTGTCGAGGGGCTCTCGGTGGAACAGCTCGCGAAGCTTCTTCGGGAGTTGTCGTGCTCGGCCTGAGTCGAAGGCTGCGGGTGTTCGCGTACGGCGTGCCGACGGACATGCGGAAGTCGTTCAACACGCTGTCGGCGCTCGTCTTGAGCATGGGCCACGAGGTGGCTGCCGGCGACGTCTTCGTCTTCGTCGGGAGGGGCAGACGGCGGGCGAAGGTGCTGTGGTTTGACGGCACCGGGCTGTGCTTGTTGGCAAAGCGACTCGAGAAGGGACGCTTCGCCGCACTCTGGGAGAAGCGCGAGCTGACATCGAGCGAGCTCGTGCTGTTTCTCGAGGGCAGCGAGGCGGTAGGCCGCATCGCGCTGTCGCCGCCACAGTTCGACCTCGAGAGCGAAGGTCGCGTCACATTTTCGAGCTGAGAGGCGGTCGAGAAATACGGCAGCGCCGATAATGCGCTCGTGCGCATCGAGGGCGAGCAGGACATCGAGCAACTGCGAGCAAAGGCCCTGGTCCTGCGGCAGGAGAACGAGCGGCTCTCGAAGAAGATGGCGGAGCTGCTGAAAGAGAACCTCTCGCTGAAGGGCATGTCGCCGCAGCAGCTTCAACAGGCGCTTGCGCTCATCGACGAAGAGCTGAACAAGACGAAGGCTGAGCCGGAAACGCGCTCGCCGTCTTCTGAGCGGCGTGGCGACTCAAGCGGCGGGGGCGCGAAGAAGGCGCAGACGGGCCACGGCCCCAAGGCGCAGCCCAAGCTCGAGGTGGTGACACAGGTGCACGAGCTCGACGCGCCTGACCAGCAATGCGCCGAGTGCGGCGGCCAGCTCGAGTGCTGGGAGGCCAAGACGACGAGACGGAAGAGGTCGACGTCATCGAGCGGCACTTCGTGCTGAAGAAGCACGTGCGGCGGAAGTATCGCTGCAAGTGCGGCTGCATCGAGATGCCGGACATGCCGGCGCGCCTGGTGCCCGGCGGCCGCTACTCGAACGACTTCGCCGTCGAGGTGGCCGACGACAAGTACAACAACCACCTGCCGCTCGAACGCCAAGCACGGAAAATGGCGAGCGAGGGACTCGACGTCGACAACCAGACGCTGTGGGACCAGGTGCTCGCGCTCGCGAAAGCTCGAGCCTGCGTGGGAAGAGCTGCTGCGCGACGCCATTCGGCAGTCGACCGTGGGCTTCGACGAGACCCGGTGGGAAGTGCTCACAAGGGCAGCGCGTCCAAGAAGAGCTGGACGATGTGGCAGCTGTCGACCCACCACAGCATTTATTTCACCGTGGCCGAAGACCGTGACGCTGCCGCGGGCAATGCGCTGCTGAACGGCTTCAAGGGCATCGCGCTCGGCGACGCGGCCATCGTGCACAAGTCGATGGCGAGAGACGGCGACTTCCGCCTCGCCTTCTGTTGGGCGCACGGCCGCAGGAAATTCATCGAGGCCGAGTCGAATGACCCGGTGCGCGCGAAGCAATTTCTCGACATGGCTGCCGAGCTCTTCGCCATCGAGGCGCAGGCCCCGCCAGGCCCCGACGGCGATGAGCTGCGCCGAAAGCTGCGGAACGAGAAGTCGAGACCGGTGGTGAACCGCATCAAAGAGTGGCTCATCGGGCAGCGCTTTCTGCCCGGCAGCGCCATCGGCACCGCCATCAAGTACATCGCCGGCCACTGGGACGGGCTCATCGTCTTCCTCGACGAGCCCGCAGTGCCTATCGACAACAATCGAACCGAGCGCGGCTTCAGAGGTCCGGCCATCGGGCGAAACAACTTCTACGGCTCACACAGCAAGCAGGGCACGAAGGTCGCCGCCATCTTCTACAGCCTCATCGAGACCGCGAAGCTGAACCGGGTGTCGCCGAAGCGCTACTTGAAGGTCGCGCTCGCGGCCGCGCTCGCCAACGCGCGCATTCCGCTGCCCTTCGAGCTCAAGCCGGAAGCCTAAGTCGACATCGACCAGCGGCGATCGCGCCGACCTGCCACCGGGACGCGGCGAGCATTCACGCTCAAGACGAGCGCCGACAGCGTGTTGAACGACTTCCGCATGTCCGTCGGCACGCCGTACGCGAACACCCGCAGCCTTCGACTCAGGCCGAGCACGACAACTCCCGAAGAAGCTTCGCGAGCTGTTCCACCGAGAGCCCCTCGACACTCACCCCATGCGCCGCGCAGGACCAACGCCGCCTTCGTCGAGGCCAGCACCTCGACGTGATGGAATGCCTCACGTGGCTGTCCTTCGGCACGGTGGTTCTGCAGCCATCGCTGCATCGTCCAGCCGTTGATTCCCAACTCCTCGGCAACCTCGTACGCGGTCGCGCCTCGGAAATCCTCTCGAGCGCGAAGCTCGTCGCGGCGGCCTTCCCCTCGCTCGTAAAACTTACGAAAGCCCCGAGCGTTCCTCGTCCCGCCCAGCGCCAGCCTCACCTCTTCGACTTTCTGGTTCATGCGCGCCTTGTTTCAGGCGCGCGCTCGGCCGTCAGGAGGGACGCGGCGAGCATTCACGAATGGGACATCCCGTTCCAGGGGGCCACACACTGAGCGGGGCTGGAACGGGACATCCCGTTTCAGGGGGCCACAGACTGAGCGGGGCTGGAACGGGACATCCCGTTTCAGGGGGGCCACACACTGAGCGGGGCTGGAACGGCACATCCCGTTTCAGGGGCGGTGGCGCCGGCGGTTGGACCCGCAGACCGCGGTGACGTCTGGCATGCGCGGCGGGGCGCCCAGCCACCGAAGAGTGCCCCCGTGCCCTCATTCGCTTTCGAGTGCAGGGCGCGCGTGTCGAGGGGCTCGACGAGCACGGAGGGGCCGCCGCGGGGTGGGCGTCGAGGTCGAAGCCGCCGAGCGCACGCGTGGTGCCTGAACGGCAAGGCGCGGTTCCCCGCCCCATCGTGAGGCGGCCGCGTTATGTCGGCCCGGTGAGAACCCTTCTCCTGACGGCAGTGCTGGCAGTGCTGGCCTGTGGTGGCAACGGAACGGGAGGCACCGGCGGCGGCACTTCTGGCGGCACCTCGGGCGGCTCAACCGCCGGCGGCACCGGCGGGTCGAGCGGCGGCACTGGCGGTAGCGGGGGCGGCGGCACCGGCGGCTCGAGCGGCGGCACGGCGGGCGGCGGCAGCGCGAACGCGCACCTCTCGGGCCTGCCCGACTGCGGCACGCCGTCAGACGCCGGCACCATCGCCGACATCTACGCGGGCGTGGTGACGAACTACAGCTGCGGAGTCGGCGGCTGCCACGGCGCGGGCCCGTCTCCGTTTCAGATCTACCAGTTCACCGACCCCGCCTCGCTGCGCACTGCGTGGGTGAACGCCGACGCCTTTCAGGCGCCGATGAAGCGCATCACCCCCGGCAACATCGACCAGAGCTACGTCATCTACAAAGTCTGGGGCCAGCACCGCGACGCGGGAGTGGCCGGCACCGGCGACCGCATGCCTCAAGGCGGCCCCTACATGCGCAACGACGAGCTCTGCACCTTGATCAACTGGGTGCAGGCCGGCGCTCCCTGAAGCGCGCGCGCCCCTCGGGCGATGTGGTGGTGCAGCTCTGCCCACGCGGCGCGCATCGAGATGCCGAAGCCGCGCAGCGTGGCGCGGTGGTCGATCAGCACCGTCAGCGCCGAGGCCAGCGCCAGCGGCCACCAGCACAGCCGCAGCGCCAGCGACTGCTGCCGCAAGAACGCGCAGTGAAAGTCGAAGTGCGCCCGCTCGTCGTCGCCGACCTGGCCCAGCGCGTCTTTCAGCTCGCTCTCGGGCAACGCGCCCGCCAGCAGCCCGTAGAAGCCGACCGCGATCACCTCGGCGGCGAGCATCACCAGCAGCTTGAACCGCACTCCGATCAGCCGTCGGGCGACGAGGAAGAGGTAGTGGCTGCCGCTCTGGCCGAGCAGCCGGCCGTTCAGCGCGTTCACCATGCGCGCGAGAATGCCCGCGTGCCGGCCCTCTTCGGCCACGAAGAGCTTCAAGGCGGCGCGGTAATCGGCGTCGACTCCGGGCAGCTGCACGCGGTCGATCTGGCTCGCGATGCGGCCTTCTCCCGTCTCGCCGAGCTGAAAGCGCGCCAGCGAGCTGGCGAGCAGCGCCCGCTGCGCCTCGGGGAGCGCGGGCGGGGTGACCGGCGGCACGGGCCGGCCGCGGTTCGCTTCGAAGTGGGCTCTGAAGGTCTGGAAGGTCATGCCGGTAGAAAACGGCCGGCCGGGCTCGAAGTGCGGCGGGTTGGGGTGAGCGGTCGCGAGTGCGCGGCGAGTGGTCGCTCTCGGCGCGTTTTCAAGTCGGTCTGCGTGATTCGGCCGAAATCGACCGCGTCAAGGCCCGCCCCCGCTTGTTTCAGATCGTCGCGCGCGATTTTCTTTCCCTGCAATCGAGCTCGACCGGGAGGCTGGTGATGCGCACCACGATTTCGCAGAGCGAGAGCATCGAAAAAGCTTCGGGCCCACTGCTCGAGTTCGCGCTGAACCCGCGCAACTGGCTCACCAGCGACAAGCGCCGGGTCACTTCCGACTACTACCGCCGCGTCGAAGCCCTGCAGATCTGCGCTTCAGTAGACGTGACGCCCACCCTCGACACCTGGCTGCACGTCTCTTTCCGCGGGCCGAACCTCACCCCGATGCAGGGCGCCGATCTGCTCGAGAGCTTCGTGCGCGGGCGCTTCACCTTCATTCCCAACATGGAGTGGGTGGTCGAGATCGACTCGAAGGGGTGGATTCACTTCACCCGGCGATACACCGGGCCGATTCTCCGCGCCTGAGCGCTGCGAGCGACCGCTACAACACCTTGAAGTGCCGCAGCGGCTTCTCGACGTTCTTCACCGGCGTCTCGGTCAGCGGGCCGTACTTCAGGCCCTTCAGGTCAGGAGTCTCGAACCCCTCGAGCGCGTCTTTCACCGTGTCCATCACCAGCGTCTCGCGGAAGCTGCCCAGCGACTGCAGGCGCGCGGTCTGGTTCATACCGGTCGAGAAGCCGGTGTACTGGCGGTTGGGCCCGAACAGGCCGCAGAAGGTCGAGGCGAGGTTCACGCCGATCGCCACGCCGAGGCCCGGCAGCTTGAGAATCTCTGACAGCCGCGACACCTCGGGGTGCGCGCTCATCTTCTCGCGGGTGAACGTCTGTATCTCGATCGCCGCGCGCACCGCGTCGGCCGCCCGCTGCGCTCGCGACGAGCGGAAGAACGGCGGGCCGAACAGGCCGATGACGCAGTCGCCGACCATCTTGTCGAACACGCCGCCGTAGCGGTGGAGAATGCGCACCGCCTCGTCGCTCCAGTCGTCGACGAACTTGCCGATGCGCTCGGGCCGCTCGAGCACCTGCTCACAGATGCGGGTGAAGCCGTTGATGTCGGCGAAGAGAATGCCGACCTCTTCGGCGCGCGGCTGCAGGTAGCGCCGCTCGTAGTCGGGGTCGCGCAGCAGGTCGTCCATCACCGACGCAGAGAAGAACTGCGAGAGGTGAATGCGCTCGCGGTTGTAGTCGATGAGCCGCTGCGAGAGCGTGGCGGCGAGCAGGCGGAGCAGGTCCATCGTGAAGGCGGAGAAGCCGTCGCCGCTGCTCCACACCATGATCTTGCCGAGCGTGCTGTTGTTGTCGCCCACGCCGCTGATCAGCACCGCCTCGACCGCTCGGGCGCTGCCCAGCACGGTGCGCAGCGTGCCGTCGGTGCTCGAGATGAGCTTGGGCCCGTGCGAGCGAATCGCGTGGTCGAGCGGCCCGTGGCGGGTGCCGTTCGAGGCGTGCTCGAGCTGGCCGTGGTTGTAGATGCGGTAGTGCATCGCGCCCGACTCGACCGCGTCGCGGTAGAGCAGCATGAAGCCGGGAATCTTCACCCGGTCGCTCAGCGCGCGCACCGCCTGGTCCATGCCCGCTTCGAAGACGCGGTTCGAGAGGAACTGGTTGATGGTGACCAGCAGCTGGTGCTTCTCGCTGGCGGTCTGCACGCTGGCCAAGACCGTGTCGAGCTCTTCGGCGATGGTGTCGATCGCGCGGGCGAGGCGGCCGGCGGTCTCGGGCGCCGTCTGGTCGCCCTCGTACAGCAGCCCGATCGCGCCCACCTTGAGGCCGACCACGTCGAGCTCTTGCGTGACCAGGGTGCCCGGGCCGAAGCGCCGCGCGCCCCAGTGGTTCTCGTCGAGCACCGTGCCGGGGAAGATTCCCCCGAAGTCGCCCAGGTGCCAGGTCTGGCGGGTCAGCTCTTCGTCGAGCGTGGTGATCGCCACGCCCACCGCCCCGGTCAGCTCGAGCAGCCGGGGGAAGAGGCGGCGAAAGGTCTGCTCGAGGCTCTCGCGCGCCTTGAGCGACTCTTCCAGCACGTCGTCGACGGCGCGGTTCAGTCTGCGAAGCGCCTGGAGCTCTTCTCGCGTCAGCTCGGACGGATCTTCGGTCATACGCTACCGCTTTGTAGCACCACCTTTTCGCGGCGTATCGCGCCTTGGGGTTAGGATGAGGGCCGTCATGGTGCTCACTCTCGTCATCTCGGCGTGGTTGTCGTCCAGCGCAGTCGGAGTGAAGCCCGATGCGTACAGCGAACGCTGGCTCTGCGATCTCTGGGCAGGTGCCATCTGCCACGCCACCAGCTGCAAGCCCGACGCGAAAGACCGGTGCATGGCCGTGTCGAAGGCCTGCAAAGACACCTCGCGCAAAGAGCAGGTGTCGGCCAGCAACGCCGACAAGAAGGCGGCCTGCGCCCGGGCGCTGCTGAAGAGCGAGTGCGGGCAGCCCAGCCCGGCTGAATGTCAGGGCATGGGTGCGCCTTGATGGGGCGTGTCGGCGGCTCGTCGCGCTGACTGCAACGGCCGTCCACGTCCACGTACGTCCACGTCCACGTCCACGCAGGTTCGTGAGCTGTGGCGGGTTCGGGGTTTTCAGTTTCCCGGTTGGTGCATTTCGCTGCCCGCGATTTGCCCGTCTTTCACGTCGATCAGCCAGTAGCCTTCGCGGCCTGCTTGGGTCGAGCTGCCCGCTCCGAAGATGTGCGGGCGCTCGGCGGTGGCGGGGTGGTGGTAGCGGTGGTGAATGTGCCCGTGCAGCACTGCGAAGCGCGGGCCTTTCAGGCGGCTGAAGAGTTTCTTTGCGTCGACCAGGCCGTGGAGCGGGCGGTCGGGTTTGCCTGACTTCGTCAGCGGCGCGTGGTGCACCACCACCAGCACCGCGCGGCCTTCGAGGCGCGGGTCGGCGAGCGCGAGGTCCACGCCTTCGAGCTGGCGGCGGCCGATGACGCCGAACGAGAAGCCCGGCACCAGCGGTACGCGCGCCGACTTGAGGCCGATGACCGCCGCGCCGTCGAGCAGCCGCACGAAGGGGAAGGGGCCTTCGCGCGCCACCTCGGGCAGGTCCGACTCGAGCAGGTGACCGAAGCGCCGCTCGAAGCGGTGGTCGCGCAGCGTGCCCGGAGTGTACGTGTCGTGGTTGCCGGGTATCACCGTGCACTTCTGCTTGTCCGACGCCCACGGCTCGAACGCCGCCCGCGCGCCGTCGAACTCTTCTTCCAGCGCGTACGCGGTGACGTCGCCCGAGACGATGACGTGGCCGGCCCGGTGGCGCTCGGCGTCGAGCATGATCTGTCGCACCGTCTGCGGCGCCTTCTCGAAGTTGCGATAGCGCCCCTTGATGAACAGCTCGCCCAGCGCCGGCATGCGCCGCCAGCCCAGCTGAATCAGCGAGCGCGCGCGGTAGTCGCCGGTGATGTGCACGTCAGAGCAGTGGAGAAACCGCATGCGCGCCATCTCTTACACGCCGTGGCAAGGTGCGCCAATGCGAACCCTGCTCCTGATGGTGACCGTCACCTTTTTCGGCTGCGGCGGCACCACCCCCAGCGCCACCTGCTCGTCGATCAGCTGCACCTCAGGGCAGATCTGCGCCATTCTCAACAGCGGCCCGCAGTGCTTCACCGCGTGCAGCCCGGGCACCGGCACCTGCTCGAACGGCTCGACCTGTACCTGCGGGTCGACCTGCGCCGGCTGCGACAACTGCGTGAAGGTGTGCCCGTAACAAGGTGGCGTGGTATCTGCCGGCCCATGCGCTCCGTGTTGATCGCCGCCTTCGTCTGCTCGCTCACCGCCGTCGCCGAGGAGACCCCCGCCGCCAACGCCCAGAAGCTCGGCGTGCTGCCCTTCGCCTCGCTGTCGGGTGACGTGCCGGCCCGCGCCGGCGTCAAGGCCAGCGGCATGCTCTCGACCGAGCTGAAGAACGCCGAGGGCCTGCAGTTCATCGACCTGCGCAAGGTGGCTTCGGCCGATGCCGCCGGCGCCGAGGCGCTCGAAGGCGCGCGCAAGCTCGTCGACGACGCGAAAGACCAGCGCAAGAAGAAGAAGTTCCGCCTCGCCTCCGAGGCGCTCGCCAAGGCGGTCGCGGCCTACCGCTCGAACGCCGGCGCGGTCACCGACATCGGCGAGGTCGTCGACGCCTACGCGCTGCTCGCCGCGGTGCAGTACAACACCGGCCGCGACGACGAAGGGCTCGCCAGCCTGAAGGCCGCCCTCGGCCTCGCCCCCGACCGCGACCTGCCGCTCGCCGCGACCTCGCAGCTGTTCGCGCGCGTCGTCTCGGACACCCGCAAGACGGTGAAAGACGGCGCCAAGGGCGTGCTGCAGCTCGAGACCACCCCGTCGGGCGCGGCGGTGCTGGTCGACGGCGTGCCGCTCGGCAACACCCCGCTGCTGGTCAAAGAGGTGCCGGCCGGCTCGCACTTCTGGCGCGCCTCGCTCGCCAACGGTGAGGTGCTGGGCGGCGTGGCCGAGGTCGCGAGCGGCAAGACCGCCAAGGTCACCGGCGCCTCGCAGGCCAAAGACCCCGAGTCGCGCCTGCTGTCGTCGGTCTCGCAGAACCACCTCGACGCCGACATGGTCAAGGCCGCCAAGGAGCTCAGCGACGCCTCGGGCCTCGACCTGCTGGTGTTCGGCACCCTCTCGAGAGAGGGCAAGGGGCTGGCCCTCGACTCGTTCGTCTACGCCGCCAAGGGCAACGAGGTGCGCCGCCTCGAGCGCGCGTCGTTCGACACCGAGCTGCTCTCGGCCGGCATGGAGTTCTTCAAGATCGCCAGCGCCCTCTCGACCAAGGGCGGCAAGTCGGGCGACGCGGTGAAGGTGCCGTCTCCCGTGCTGCCCAACACCGGCCCCGGCGGCGTGAAGCTCGCCGAGGCGAAGTACGGCGTGCAGCCCGGCAAAGACACCCTCGACGTCGGTGAGCCCGACACCACCGGCACCACCAAAGACGAGGGCAGCCGCAAACCCCTCGGCGGCGGCGACGGCAAGCGCTCGCCGCTCAAGAAGAAGCCGTAGCGGGCGGGCACCCTGAGCGCGTTGGTCAGAGAAAGACCAGCGAACCCGAGCAGGGTGAGCTCGTCGAACCCCTGCTGTCGCTCGCCGAAGGCTGAGCAGCAGATACTCCATCGTAGTGTTGCGCGACGCGGTGCTGCTTGACGCCTGGAGCTCGCGCCGTGGGTGCCTTCGACCTGGAGTGCACCCATTCGACTTCGCCGCTTCGCGGCTTCGCTCAGGGTGACCGGTGACGCGCGTGCGTGGCCGCTTCGCTCCGTCTCCGACCGGGCTGATGCACCTGGGCAATGCGCGCAGCGCGCTGCTCGGCTGGCTGCACGCGCGGGCGGCGGGCGGCGAGTTTCACCTGCGCATCGAAGACCTCGACGCCGGCCGCTGCAAGCCGGAGTACGTCGACGCGCTCAAGCGCGACCTCGAGTGGCTGGGCCTCGACTGGGACGGCCCGGTATTGGTGCAGAGCGAGCGCGCGCTGCTCTACCGCGAGGCACTCGGCGTGCTCGACGCCAAGGGCCTCACCTTCTTCTGCACCTGCTCGCGCGCCGACCTGGCCCGCGCCGCCAGCGCTCCGCACGAGGGAGAAGACGGCCCCCTCTACCCCGGCACCTGCCGCCAGGGCCCCACCAAGGCGCGCCACCCCGCCTCGGTGCGCTTTCGCGCCCAGGGCGGCCCCACCTCGTTCGTCGACCTGCTCCACGGCCCCTACACGCAAGACGTGGCGCGCGCGGTCGGCGACTTCGTGATTCGCCGCGCCGACGGCATCGCCGCCTACCAGCTCGCGGTGGTGGTCGACGACGCCCAGAGCGGCATCACCCACGTGCTGCGCGGAGACGACCTCCTCTCGTCGACGCCCCGCCAGCTGCAGCTCTACGCGGCGCTCGAGCAGCCGGCTCCGCAGTTCGCCCACCTGCCGCTGTTGCTCGACGAGCACGGCAAGCGCATGGCCAAGCGCGACGGCTCGAGCACGGTGGCGTACTTTCGCGAGCGCGGCCTCGGCCCCGAGCGGCTGCTGGGCCTGATGGCGAAGTGGAGCGGCCTCACCGACGGCGCACCCATCACCGCCCGCGAGCTGGTGCCCGGCTTCAGCCTGGGCCGCGTCTCGCGCGAGCCCGCCGTGGTACGAGATTCGCTGACGTGACTCGCATGCTGCTCATCGCCGCTGCGGTGCTGGTGCCCTTCGCGGCGCTGGTGTGGTGGGGCCTCGCGGCGCTGCAGCACGAGCCGCAACCGGTGACGCCGCCCGCTCCGCCGGTGGCCGCCCCGGTGCAGGCCCCCGCCCCTGCGGTGCCGGCGCCGCCGCGGGCCGCGCCGCCTCCGGTGGTCGCTCCAACTGCACCTGCAGACGAGCCCGAGCCGGCGCCGGCGGCCGGGCCCGACCGCCCGCCGATGGCCGAAGAGTCGGCCCGCGCCGCGGTGGTCGAGCAGCTCAAAGTGGTGGTGCAGACCTGCTTCGGCGACGCCGACCCCCGGGCGAAGCGGCCGCTGCGGGTGTCGGCGCTCTTTCAGACCCGCCCCGACGGCTCGGTGGTGAACGTGCGGCTGAAGATGAAGTCGGCCGACCCCTACCTGCTGGCCTGCGTGCAAGACGCCCTCGAGGGTGCCCACCTCGACCCGGCCAAAGGGCTGCCTTCGGGTGAGATGCGCTACACGTTTGGCGTGAAAGAGGCCGGGTCGCAGTAGGCTGGGAACCCTAAAGCGATGGGCGTCTCGGTCGAGCAGCTTCAGCCTCGTCACCTCGACACGTTGAGGGGCCTGCTCGCGCGCGAGCCGGCGCACAATCTGTACCTGCTGGGCATTCTCGAGGACTACGGCATCGCGCCGCGGCCGCAGCACCCGCCGTTCGCGTTTCACGGCCGCTTCGTCGATGCCGAGCTGACCGCAGCGCTGTTCGTGGGCGGCTCGGGCTCGCTGGTGGTGCCGAGCGCGAGCCCGCCCGCGGCCATCGCCGACATCGCCAAGGCGCTCTCGGGCAAGCTCACGCCCGGCGCGATGCTGGGCGACAAGGCCGCGGTCGACGTGCTGCTCCAGCACCTGTGCCCCACGGTGAAGCCCAGGGCGAGCCGCGCGCAGCGGCTGTTCGCGGTCTCGGCCGACGACCTGGGCCCGTTCACGAACCCCACTCTGCGCTTGGCGGTCGAGGCCGACCTCGACCAGCTGGTGCCGATGGCCGCCGCCGCGATACGCGAGGCCACCGAGCTCGACCCGCTCGCCACCGACGCCCGTGCCTTCGCCGACCGGGTGAAGATGCGGGTGCAGACGCGGCGCACCTACGTGCTCGAAGACAACAAGCGGCTGGTGTTCAAGATCGACCTGGGCAGCCGCTGCCCGCACGGCGCCGAGCTCGAGGGGCTGTACACGGTGCCCGACGCGCGCCGCCTGCACCACGCGACGCTCTCGCTGGGGCAGATTTCGCGGCACCTGCTCTCGTCGCTGCCGCGGCTCACCCTGCGCGTCGACGACTCGAACGCGCAGCTGGCCGGGCTGGCGCGCAAGGTCGGCTACCTCGCCGGGCGGGCCCAGCGCACCGTCGTGCTCTAGATAATCCTTTCAGCTCTCTCAGGCGTCTTTCGGCGCGCGGAAGAAGTCGAGCGGCCGCTGGCGGAAGCGCTTGCCCACCGCGAAGAGCAGCCGCACCTGCTCGGCGGCGCGCACGTCGCGGGCGCGGAAGGCGACGGCCAGCGCGAGCGAGAAGCTGACCCCGAAGTTGAGCGCGCCCACCACGCCGATGCTGCACAGCGCGAAGAGGTAGTCGGGGTGGAGCACTCCGAAGGCGCCGCGGGTCATGCCGGCGTAGACCAGCTGGCCGGTGACGAAGGTGACGTGCCGCACCTCGATGCCGATGCCGATCATCGAGAACAGCATCGGCACCAGGGCCAGCTCGAAGCCGAGAATCAGGCCCACGCTCAGGCCGGCGATGTGGCTCGAGAACGAGCGGGCGGCGCTCTGGGCGCGGTGGGCGCCGATCAGCCCGCGCAGCCACCTTATCGAGGCGATGGAGTGCGGCAGCTTGGTGACCACGAACCAGTTCTCGATGGCGCCACCGGCGACGCTGGCCGCCCAGAGAAAGCAGCCGGTGAGCGCCGCCCACAGCACGGTGAGGCTGGTGACCGGGTGGTGAATGCGAATCACCTTCTCGGCGTACTCGGCCGTCAGGAAGTGGTGGCCGGTGAGCAGCTTCACCAACAGGTCGAGGCCCAGCGCGGTGGGTATGACCATGCCCACGTTGCCGATCGCCGCGGCGAGCTGGCTGCGCACGGTGCGCACCACCTGGTCGACCAGCAGGGTGAGGTCGGCCGCGGCCTCGGTCTCTTTGATGGAGCCCGCCAGGGTGGCGGCAGTCATCGACGGCTGCTTGGTGGCGAGGGTGAAGCCGCACAGCTGCATCAGCATGAACGACAGCGCGTAGTTGCTGCCCAGCGCGAGGCCCTCGAACAGCACCGGCAGCTTCGCCCAGCCGATGAGGAACTTGAAGAGCACCGCGAACCCGGTGACGAACCCGCCGCCCGAGGCCGAGCTCACCATCTGGTGCCACTCGGCGCGGGTGCGCGAGATGTAGTGCTCGCCGGTGCTGCCGGCGCGCTCGATGATGCGGCGGGCGAGCAGGCGGCTGTTGCGGCCGAACAGCTCGTAGAGGCTGCGGTCGCGCACGCCGCCGCGAATGAGCAGCTGCACCAGCCGAAACGCCTGCCCCTCGGCCACCTGGCCGGCGGGCGGCGCGATGATGGCCAGCAAGATGTAGAGCCGGTCGAGCAGGGTGCGGATGTAGTCGAGCCGGTAGACCAGGTGCAGCGAGATGCCGGTGGCGTCGAGCGAGGCGATGACGCGCGCCTTCTCTTTGCGGCAGGCGGCGAGGCACTCGCGGCAGGCGGTGTTCTTCTCGGGGTCGGGCTTCTCTTCGGTGATGAGCTGCCGCACCTGCAAGGGGAGCTTCAAGAACGGCGAGTCGTGCACCGTGGCGGTGGTGCGCTCGCGCAGCTCTTCGTCGGTGCCGGCGGCCGAGATGCGCACGGCGAGCACCAGCGCGGCGTCTCGCATCGCCTGCCACATCGGCGCGAGCGCGTGCGCGGTAGGCACCGCCAGGGTGGTGAAGAGGCGGTGCAGCAGCTCGGGCGAGAGGCCGTCGAACCAGGCCGCCGAGCGCGCGTCGGGGAAGAGGCGAAACAGCATGCGCCCGGCGTCGTTCTCGACCGGAGGCTCGGGCAGCACCGACCGGGTGGCGCGCTCCCAGGCCTCGGTGAAGATGCTGGCCTGGCTGGGCACGCCGGTGTCGGTGAACAGGTGCACCGGGTCTAAATGGGTGAAGGCCTCGACGACCAGCGCGCGCAGCGCGGTCTTGCGCTCGGGAATCTCGTCGAGCACGTCGAGCAGCAGGCGCAGCCGGGCGGTGGCCTCGTGCTCGCGCGGCAGCCGGCCGGGGGGGTGACCGCGCTCGAACAGCCACCCCACCACGTCTTCCAGCCACTCGGCCTGGGCGGCGAAGGCGGCCTCGGGCGAGAGCTTCTCGAGCAGCGCGTGCAGCTGGGTGACGCAGCGGTTGCGGCTGTCGCCGCCGGCGAAGCGGGTGATGAAGTTGCCCCGCTCGAGCAGGCTGGTGAAGTCGGGTTCCTTCTCCGAGATGATGGCGAGCGCTTGAGGCAAACGAGAGGCGAACCTTAACAGCTGCCCTCTCTCACTTCAGGCCATGCAGCAGCACCGGGAGCACCCGGCCCGAGGTGACCAGCTCCATGTGGCCGAAGCGCTCGCTCTGCAGGTAGAGCACCTGGGCCGAGGCCTGCGAGGGGCGGAAGCCGTCGTAGAGAAACGGCAGGTCGTCGAGCTTCACCGCGTTGGGGTGGGCGCGCAGAAACCACTCGCTGCGCTGGGCGGTGTCGAAGCCGACGACGGTGAGGCGGTGCACCGGCCCAGAAGGCTCGGGGGTGGCGCGCACCCAGCGGGTGAAGTCGTCGTCGGCCGAGTACAGCGCGTCGAGCAGAATGACGCGCTCGATTCTGGGGTTCGAGAGCCACGAGGAGGCGGTGCGGTACGCGCCCGAGTGGGCCACCACCCAGACCGGCCCTTTGGGCAGCGTCACCCGCGCCTGGGTCTCGACCGCGACGAGCAGCTCGTCGAGGTCCTTCCACACCACGTCGTCGGTGCGCCACGAGGGCGCCTCGGGCACGATGAACAGCGCGTTGCGGCCGCTGTCGCGAAACTGCTCTGACAGGTGGTGCCCGAAGAACGCGGTGTCGGCGTTGTCGTAGAAGCCGTGCACGTAGACCACGGTGAGCGCGCCCTCGGGCTTGTAGCTCTGCGGCCGCCACACCTGCACCGGGCCCCTGCCGTCGGTGCCGAAGCGCACGTGCCGCCCGTCGTCGAGCAGCTGCGTCACCAGCTCGCGGCGGTCGGTCTGCGCAATCAGCGCCGCGGAGGGGGTGGGGGGCCCCGCGTCGGCAGGGCCTGCGTCGAGCTGGTGCAGCAGGGCGGCGACGGCGACGGCGAGCACGGCGCTCTCGACTTCAGTTCTTCTTCTCGGGCGCGGCGCCCGGCGCCTTCTTGGTGATCAGCATGTGAAACTGCATGCCCTTGTCGAGGTAGCCGTAGCGGAACTCGAGCGGCGGGGCCTTGGCCCAGAGCTTCTTGAAGTCGGCGTTGTGCGCGGCGTTGGCGCCGAGAAACGACTCGCTGAAGTGCCCGAAGGGAACCTGCTCGAAGCCGGCCTTGGTGGCGTACGCCGGAGGCACGCCGGTCGAATCCGACACCATGAACTCCATGTGCGCGAGCAGGAAGTTGCGGATGCGCGAGAAGTTGTCGCGCCACAGCAGGTACGAGGCGGCCTTGGTCATCGCGCAGATGCGGCCGCGCGCCTCGAGGTACTTCTGCAGCGGCTCGTCGGCGCCCACGTGGTCGTCGTCGAGGTTGCGGGCGAAGTGGCGGTGCACCTTCTGGTCTTTCTTCGGGTCGCCGCCGATCTTCACGAACACCATCTCGTAGTTGTCGAAGGCCTCGGAGAAGTCGGGCGCCGTCCACCCCGCGCGCAGGAGCTTGCCTTCTTTGCCCTCGACCGCGGCGATCTCTTCGGCGGTGTGGCCCTTCACCGAGCCGTCTTTGTCGAGCGCGATGTAGCGCAGCGACACCGGCTCGTAGCCGTGCACCGCCAGCGCGATGAGGAAGAACGAGAGCTGGCCGGGCAGCTCACCGCGCTGCGCCTTCATCAGGTTCTCGGTCTTGCTGTCGTTGGCGACCAGCAGGCCCGCCGAGGTGCGGTCGATGACGTCGAGGCTCTCGCGCAGCTGCTTCGCGTCGACCTTGTGAATGCGCCGCGGGTCGCCGGCGTGCTCGAGCGACATGGTGGTGACCTCGGTGAGCTCGGGGTAGGTGGTGAGCGCCGAGATGAGGTCGCCGCCGCCGAACGGGTAGACGACGGTGGTCGGCAGCCCCTCGGGCTTGAGCTTCTGGATGAACGGCGACGCCACCTCGACCCAGGTCTTGCGGTACTTGTCGATGCGGGCTTTCAGCTTCTTGCAGTGCTCTTCGACCACCTTGGCGTCGATGTTGGCGGGCAGCGGCAGGTCGCCCTGGCAGGCGACGATGCGGTAGAGCAGCTTCGCCTCGGCGGTGAAGTCTGCTCCGCCCTGCGGGTGAACCGCGCCCGCCGAGGCGGGTGCGGGTGCGGCGCCAGCATCGGGTGAGGCAGCGAGCAGCGCGGCGGCGACGAGAGCGAACATGCTTCAGGTGCATACTTCAACGGCCCTGAAGCCCGAAGAATTTCATATGGTGCGCGCCCGTGGCTGACGCGGCTCCCCAGAAGCACCTCGGTCTCAAGTCGGGCATCGGCCTGGTGGTCGCCAACATGGTGGGTGCCGGGTGTTCATCTCGGCCGGGTTCATGACCGACTCGCAGGGGCCGGGCACCATTCTGCTGGCCTGGGTGGTGGGCGCGGTCTTGGCGCTGTGCGGAGTCGTGGCGTACTCCGAGGTGGCGCGGCTGCTGCCCAAGAGCGGCGGCGAGTACCAGTACCTGTCGCGGCTGCTGCACCCCTTTCTGGGCTACCTCGCGGGGTGGACGTCGCTGCTCATCGGCTTCTCGGCGCCCATCGCGGTCGACGCGTACTCGGCGGGCTCGTTCGTGGCGAAGCTGATGCCGTGGGTCGACCCGCGCTGGTTCGGGGTGGCGCTGGTCGCGCTGCTCACCGTGGCGCACGCGGTCGGCCTGCGCACCAGCGCGCGGGTGCAGAACGCGCTGTTCGTGCTCAAGGTCATCGTGCTGCTGGGCTTCGTGACGGTGGGGGTGGTGGCCGGGCGCTGGTCTTTTCCCACCTGGTCGCCGACCGACACCGCGCCGGGTTTTCCCACCGAGGCCTTCGCCGGCAGCCTGTTCTGGATAGCGTTCGCCTTCAGCGGGTGGAACGCGGCGGTCTACGCGGCCGAAGAGTTTCGCGACCCGGCGCGGCACGTGCCGCGCGCGATGCTGGTGGGCTGCGGCGCGGTGGCGCTGCTGTACCTGGTGCTGAACTACGTGTTCGTCGCCAACCTCTTGCCCAGCGAAGACCTGACCGGCTGGGGCGGCAAGGTGGCGAGCCAGATTACCCTGGGCCACGTGGTGATGGACCGGCTGGCAGGCCCGGCGGCGGCGCGGGTGTTCTCGGGCGTCATCGTGGTGCTCTTCCTCTCGGCGATGAGCGCGATGATGCTGGTCGGGCCGCGCGTCTACGCGGCAATGGCCGCCGACGGAGTGCTGCCCGCGGCGTTGCGCGCCAAAGAGGGCAAGCCGCCGATGCTCTCGGTGGTGCTGCAGGGCGTGCTGGCCACCGCGATCATCTTTCTGGGGCGCGACGTGCGCGACGTGCTGGGCGCCATCGGCGCGCTGCTGGTCATCTTCGCCGCGCTGACCATGGCGGGGCTGTTTCGCGCCGCGCTCGACAAGACCGGGCGGTTGGGCAAACCGTCGAAGCTGAGCCTGGTGGGCGCCGGGGTGTACTGCCTCTCGGTGCCGTGGATGGTGTACTTCGGCTTCTTCAAGGCCAACGCGTGGGACCAGCGCCCCTTCATGCGGCCGCACATGCTGCTCTTGTGGGCCGGCCTGCTGCTGATCGTCACGTCGGTGGCGTACGCGCTGACGCGGTCGCGCGTGCGCCGCCCGGCGTGAGCTTTCAGAGGGGCCGCTCGAGCTCCCACGAGACCACGGCGAACCCCGAGGCCTTGAGCACCTCGAGCTCTTCGGCGTGGGTGTCGATGGCGCAGGCGAGGGTCATCGACTTGCAGTTGCGCGACTTGAGGTACGAGGCGGCCTCGAGCACCAGGCGCTGCGCCACGTTGTAGCGGGCGTACGCGGGATCCGCGGTGAGCGCGAGCAGCTGGCCGTACTTGTGACCGCTCAAGGGGTGGGGCCCGCGCTGCCGGCAGATGGCGCCGCCCACCACGATGGAGTTGAGCTCGGCCACGAAGAAACCCTCGGGCTCTTGCGCGAGCGAGCGCTCGATGTGGCGGCGGTAGGTGTCGAGCCAGCCGCGGCGGCCGGGGTAGCGCTCGACCGTCTCGCGCTCCAGGGCCTCGAGAGCGGGTATGTCCATCACCTTCAGGCGGCGTACGAGCAGCGACAAGGCCGGCAGTTCTAGCAGGGATTCGAAGCTGCACGATTCGATTCAGCGCTCGGCCGACAGCTCTTCGAGCAGCTCGAGGTCTTTGGCCTCGTCGTAGGCCTCGAGCACCTCGAGGTGCTGCAACAGCTCAGCGTCTTCTTTCGAGAGGGTGGCCTTCGGGGGGCCGGGCGTGGGGGCCGGCGCAGCCGTGCCGCCGTCGACCGCGGCGAGCCACACCGCGAAGAGCAGGCCCGTCACCGGCGCCGCCTCTCCCGAACGCGCTCGCGCAGCTCTTCTCGCTGCTCGGGGCTCATGCGCCTCCACCGCCGCAGGTTCTCGCGCAGCTGCTCGCGCTGCTCGGGGTGCGACTTGAGGTACGCGCGCATGCGCGTGCGCAGCTCTCTGCGCTCGCCGGGCTCCAGCTTGCGGTACTCCTGGAAGCGCTGCCGCAGCTCGGCCCGCTCGTCGTCAGACAGCGAGCGGAACTGCTTCACGTTCTCTTTCACCCGCTCGCGCTCTTCCGGGCTCATGCGGCGAAAGCGCTCGGCGTTGTCGCGCACCCGCTGCTGCTCTTCGGGAGACAGCGCCTTGTACTCGCGCCACTTGACGCGCAGCTCTTCTTTCTGGGCGTCAGAGAGCTGGTTCCACCGCTCTTCGGCCTGGGCGAAGGCGAGCGTCGGCAACAGCGCCAGCAGCAGCACCGCGAGCGTCTTCATGGCCGCACCTCGAGCTCGTGCAGGTTGGCGACCACGTCGAGGTCGTCGGGGTTCTCGAGGCCGATGAGGTCGAGGTCTTCGAGCACCTCGATGTTCTGGGCGACGAACAGGGTCTCGTCGTCGAGCCCGGGCTTGTCGACGGGGCGGCCGACCACCACCACGGTGATGGCGGCGGCGGCGGCGAGGCCGGCCACCGGCACCAGGCGGGGCAGGGTGAAGAAGCCGCGCAGCCGCTGCAGGGCGGTCTTCTCGTCGAGGCGCTGGAGCACCGCGCGGCGCAGCGCCGCCGTGGCCGGTGCGGGCGCGGGCAGCGCCTCGACCGCCTTCACCGCGGTGCGCAGCTTCTGCTCGAGCGCGGCGAGCTCGGGGTCGAGCCTCAGCGCTTCTTCGATGCGCCTCGCTTCGAGCTCCGAGAGCTCGTTGTCGATGTACGCGGTGAGGTTGCCGGTCAGCTCTTCGCGCGTGCTCATGCTTCACTCCTTTTCGGGGCGAGCCCCGCCTTCAAAAGCTCGACCTGCTCGAGCACCTGCAGCGAAGCGCGGTGAATGAGCGACTTCACCGCGGCCTCGCTCGCCTCGAGCGCGTGGGCGATTTCCTTGTACGGCAGCCCCTCGAAGCGGCACATGCAGAAGGCGGCGCGCTCGCGCTCGCTCATGCCGTGCAGCGCGACGCCCACCGCCTGCTCGAGCTGCCGGCCGTCGAGCGCGCCGTCGGGGGTCTCGGGGCTCTCGCGGGTGTCGGGCAGCACCGCCACCGCGGCCTCGGCCTTGTGGGCGGGCCTGCGCACTTCGTTGAGGCAGTGGTTGGTGGCGACGCGAAACATGAAGGTCTTGAACTTGGCGTCGGGGCGGTAGCTCTTGGCGTGCTGGTAGAGCTTCACGAAGATGTCCTGCGCGAGCTCTTCGGCGCGGGCGGCGTTGCCCACGAAGCGGTGCGCGAAGCGCACGATGCTCGCTTGATGGCGGTCGAAGAGCGTGGCGAACGCGCCCTGGTCGCCCTTCGCCACCCTCATGAAGAGGGCGGCGTCTTCGTCTTCGACCGTCATTTCCTGAAGCTCAAACCCCTCGAGCGTGCGGAAGTTTCTGATCAGAAAGCGGGTCGCGCGAGTAATGAGCTCGGGCACTTGCCCCTCGCGCTGATCAGAAATCGACGGCGGAAAAATAGACGCGCTGCAACCCTGTGGCACCCTGTTTCACGTCAACCCACACACGCGAGGGCAGTGATGATTCGTCTGATGGCAGTGCTGATTCTGGTGGCGGCGACGGGGTGCGCGAAGAAGGTTCATCCTTACTACCTCGATGAGCCGGCTGATCCGACTGGCGAAGGCCAGAAGCTGAAGGACACCGCGGCGCTCGAGAAGCTGCTGACCGACAGCACGCTGCACTTCGGCTTCGACGAGGCGAGCCTGACCGAGGCCGACCGCACCATGCTGGAGAAGGTGGCGTTCGCGCTGCGCAGCCGCCCCACCATCACCATTCGCATCGCGGGCCACGCCGACGAGCGCGGCACCGAAGAGTACAACCTCGCGCTGGGCCAGCGCCGCGCCGAGGTGGCGCGAAAGTTCTTGCTCGCGCTGGGCGTGACCCCCGAGCAGGTCGAGACCCTCACCTTCGGCGAAGAGAAGCCGGCGGTGAACGAGAGCAACGAAGAGGCCTGGGCGTGGAACCGCCGCGACGAGCTGGGCATTCGCCCGGTGCAGCTGGTGGGGTGGATCGAGCCCGCCGTTCCGGCCGAGGAGCTCAAGTGAGCAAGGAGCGGCGCAGCAAGATCGACCGCCGTCACCTGAACCTGGTGCCCGAGCCGCTCGAGCGTTACGCCGAGCGCCGGGTGGGTGAAGAGCGGCGCGCGTCTGGGCGTGCTCCGCTGCGCCTGTGGGTCGTCGACCCGGGCGAGACCGGCGTGCCCACGGTGTACGAAGGAGAGGTCGGGCTCGGCGGCGCCTCGTGGTGGACGCGCTACCCGCCGATCGCCGCCGAGGTCGACATTCACTTCCGCCTGCCCGAGGGGTTCGAGACCAAGACCCGCGCCAAGGTGCTACGCGTGCTCGACGACGGCCAGGACCACCGCGTGCAGGTGCGGTTCACCGACCTGCCCGTGAAGGTCGAGCTCGCGCTGGCCCGGTACCTCGAGGCCAAGGTGCGGCTCGTGAGGCCCGAAGCGTCGCTGCAGGCGATGGCCCCCGCCCAGGTGTGACGCTCGGTGCGTGCGCCCGGGCCCGCCGAGGGCCCGACGCGCCGTGCTGCGGTGCTGCGGTGCGGTTCACCGGTGGGGAACCGCGCTGAGGCGTTCTCCTGCTGGGCATCGCTCGTTCTTGGGTGCCTTCGTGAGCATCAGTTGCGGTCCCTCCTCGATTGGGCAGCTCCTCGGTGGGGTCGCCCTCTGCGCTGAAAAGCGAATGAGGGCTCGGCCGGCAGGCCGCGCGCCGCGAGGGCCAAGGCGCGCCCCTCGCTGTCCTGACGTGGGTAGAAAAAGGTTCACCCCCTGCACCCGAATACTCCCACGCGACGAGGGGGGGAGCGTTTACCGCCGCGCCACGAACCCCGAATGCTCCCACTAGAGTGGGCGCACGACGAAGCGGAGCGTTTACCGCCGCGCCACAGACTCCGAATGCTCCAACCAGAGCGAGCGCACGTTCGGAGCGCGAACGTTTACCGCCGCGCCACAGACTCCGAATGCTCCAACCAGAGCGAGCGCACGTCGGAGCGCGGAACGTCTACCGCCGCGCCACGAACCAGGAGTGTGCGCGCGCGACGAAGCCACCCGGGCTCGCGGCGCAGCCCTCCTGTCCCACGCCTGACCTTCGCGCGATGACGCATTCACGTCGCCACAGGCTCTCTGGGGCGCTCACTTCGCCTGCCGCGCGGCGCGGCTACGCAGAGAGCGGCAGCTCTTCGAGGCGCGCCCGCGCGTCGCGGAACACCGGCCAGCCGTCGCCCACCAGCACTGCGTCGAGCCTGGGGTTCGCGGCGAGCAGGGCCCGTATCGACTCGAGCGCCCTGGCCTTGTCTTTGAGCTTCGCGTCGGGGAGCAGGTTCAAGCTGCCGCCGCGCTGACCGCGAATCAGGTCTCCGGTGATGAGCGTGGTGCCCTCGAGAACGAGCGCCAGCTCGCCCGGGGTCTTGCTGCCGTGCAGCTCGAACGCGACCAGGCCCGGCACCGGCTGGTCGAGGTGGCCGAGCGTGCCGCCTTCGGCCCGCGGAGTGAGCACCCGGGCGTCGAGCTGCTTCGCCAGCGCCTCGCTGGCCCGGCGGTGCTCCGAGTTGGTGACCACGATCAGCTTCGCGCCGCCGAGCTGCGTGAGGTGCTGCGCGTCGTGGGGCGAGAGCTCGAGCGGGTCGATCAGCACGTTGCCCCCCGGCCGCACCCACGCCACGCTGTTGAAGTCGAGGTTGCGCGCTTCGTCGAAGCGCGACCAGCCGTAGAGGTCGGGGCGGTGCAGCGATTTCATTTCGGCAGCAGGGTAGTCGAGGTCGCGAGCTCGAGGGTGCCCAGCATCTCGTCGAAGGCGGCCTGGGCGCGCTTGACCGCGGGCACCGCGGCGCTCAGCGCGAGCCCGCCGACCTCGCCGTGGCCCAGGTCGATGGCCACCACCTCGATGAGGTACTCGACGCGGTTGTTCAGCAGCGTGCCGGTCGCGACGACCGCCGGCAGCCCCGCCCGACCGGCAGTGGTGGGAGCCGTGTTCACCAGCCGCGCGCCGCTCGAGGTCAGCCACTCGGTGGCCAGCTGGGCGAGGGTGCCCCCGAGGTGCGGCTGCACCGCGGTGAGCCGCACGGTGTAGCCGGGGCCCTGCACCGCTCCGGCGCCGCGAATCTCGAGGGTGTCGTGGCCCGTGGGCACCTCGGCGCTCAACCGGCGCGTAGCGTCGAAGGCGCGGCCGTTGACCACCGAGGGGGTGAGCCGGCGGCAGGTCGCCATCATCGCGTCGGCCTCGGCGGCGAGCGCGTCGGCAGCGGCGGGGCCGAGCACCATCACCCCGGCCCAGGTCGGCTCGAGCGCGGCGATGGCGAACACCGCGTTGAGCTGCGCGTCGCCCTCGCCCAGGGTGCCGCCCGCGCGGGGTGGCGTCACGCTCTCGGCGAGGGTGACGGCTCCGGCGCGCTCGAGCAGCGCCCGGGCGCGCGCGGCGGGGCCTTCGCGCACCGGCTTGACGGTGAGAAACACCAGCTGCCGCAGCCCGTCATGTCGCGAGAAGCGCCACGGCTGGGTGGGCATCGCGCTGAACTGCGCCGGCACCTCGCAGCGCAGGCGGCCGGTCGGGTCTGTCCACCCCGCGGCGAGCAGCAGGCTGAGCCAGGCGGCGCTCATAGCTGCAGCGACAGCCCCGTCTGCGGCATGAAGCGCACGGCGGCGCCCGTCCACAGCACGCTCAGCGAGAGAATGCGGAACTCGAAGGCCACCCGCCCGGCCCGGGCGCGCAGGCCCAGGCCGTGCGCGGTGATGAACGGCGCGAAGATGCCGCGGGCTCCACCGTAGAGCACGCCGAGGTCGGCCGCGGCGAGGTACGCCACCCAGCCCTTGCTGGCGGTCGAGACGCGGGCGGCGAGCGTCCACGCCAGCGAGTTGCCGAGCAGCAGCGAGGTCGCGCCGCCGATGCGCAGCGGGCCGACGTTCACGCCGAAGGCGAGCTCGGGCGCCACTCCCCAGGCGTTCTCGGCGATGACGAAGAACGCATAGCCGCCGAAGGTGAGCCGCCCGCCGGCCAGGTAGCCCTTGTCGCGCTCGGCAGCCAGGGCGGTGGGGCGCGGCGGCGCCGCGTCAGACGGCTCGGGCTGCGGCAGCGCCACGGTGTACGCGGCGGCCGCTCGGGCGGCGGCCTCGTCGAGGCGGGCGCGCAGGGCGGCGAGCGCTCTCTCTCGTGCGGCGCGCGCGGCCTCGGTGGCGTCGGGCGCCAGCGGCAGCTCGGGGTCGAGGGTGAAGGCGCGCTGCCACTCGGCCTCGGCGGTGGCGAGGTCGCCCGCGGCGGCGTGCGCCTCGGCAGCGGTCAGCAGCTCGCGCGCCTGCGCGGCGGGCGTGGGTGCAGCCGCGAGGCTGAGCAGGAAGAGCGCGAAGGGCACGGCGGGCCGTGCACCTTATGCGGAAAGGGCGTGCGAGCTTCAGCGGCAGACTTTGAGGTAGTCGTCTTTGTTCGAGCACTGGCCGCTGTTGCAGCGCCCGCCCTTGCAGTCAGAGTCGCTGCCGCAGCCGCCGCACTTGCCGCTCTTGCAGTGGCCGACCTTGCAGTCGGAGTCGCTGCCACAGGCGTACGCGGCGGGAGCGAGGGCGAGCACGGCGGCGACGGAGAAGAAGCGAAAGGCCTTCAGCATGGGAGAGCTCCTGAGAAGACGGGGGGAGACGGCTCCCCCGTGACCCGCGACGGGCCGGCGAGGTGCAGCGTTTCTCGGCGCGCTCTCGAGGCGCCCCCCTGACGCGAAGAGACCCCCTTCGGCCGCGAGCGGCACGAAGAGGGTCTCTCGCTCGAAGCTCTCGAGCCGGAGGTTACTTGGCCGCCTTGCGGGGGCGCTTCTCTTCGGTCTCGTCTTCTTCTTCGTCGGCCGGAGGCGGCACCGCCTGCACCACCGGGGGCTTCACCACGCCGAACTTCTGCAGCACCAGCTGCTCGATTTCGCGGGTCAGCTCGGGGTGCTCTTTCAAGTAGTCCTTGGCGTTCTCGCGACCCTGGCCGATGCGGTCGCCCTTGAAGCCGAACCAGGCGCCGCTCTTCTCGATGATGCCGTTCTCCGAGGCGAGGTCGATGAGGTCGCCTTCTTTGGAGATGCCGAGCCCGTACATGATGTCGAACTCGACCTCTTTGAAGGGAGGCGCCATCTTGTTCTTCACCACCTTGACGCGGGTGCGGTTGCCGACGACGGCCTCACCGTTCTTGATGGCGCCGATGCGGCGGATGTCGAGCCGCTGGCTGGCGTAGAACTTGAGCGCGTTGCCGCCGGTGGTGGTCTCGGGGTTGCCGAACATGACGCCAATCTTCATGCGAATCTGGTTGATGAAGATGAGGCAGGTCTGGCTCTTGGCGATGGCGCCGGTGAGCTTGCGGAGCGCCTGGCTCATCAGGCGGGCCTGCACGCCCATGTGGGCGTCGCCCATCTCGCCTTCGAGCTCGGCCTTGGGGACGAGGGCGGCGACCGAGTCGATGACCAGCACGTCGATGGCGCCCGAGCGAACCAGCATCTCGGCGATCTCGAGGGCCTGCTCACCGGTGTCGGGCTGGGAGAGGAGCAGGTCGTCGGTGCGAACGCCGAGCTTGCGGGCGTAGCCCACGTCGAGCGCGTGCTCGGCGTCGATGTAGCCGCAGACGCCGCCCTTCTTCTGGGCCTCGGCGACGGCGTGGAGACACACGGTGGTCTTACCGGAGGACTCAGGGCCGAAGATTTCGATGATGCGACCGCGGGGGTAGCCGCCGACGCCGAGCGCGATGTCGAGCGACACCGAGCCGGTGGGCACCACCTGCACGTCTTTGTTCAGCGGCTCTTCATTGCCCAGCCGCATGATGGAGCCCTTGCCGAACTGCCGCTCCACCGCCGTCATTGCCAGCTCGATTGCCTTCGCCTTCTCTGGATTCGCGATCGCCATGTATGAGTTCCTTCCCCTCGATGAATTCAGGTGCCGTTCAGTGACTACTGAACTGTCGTTTAGTACCACGGGGAAAGCTTCTAGACCAGGGGTCTGACACGCTCGAGCGTCCAGGTCCTCCGCGGCCGCCCGCGCTTTTAGCCCTTGCCAGCGCTGTGCCCGGGCGCCGACCATTCCTGGCCTATGGCGAGCCACCGGCGCACGCGGGGCCCGACGGTGCTGACCGCAGCCGACCGCGCGGCGATCGACCGCACCGTGGTCGAGGGCCTGCGCGCCGGGCAGGTGGCCATTCTGCCCACCGATACCATCTACGGGCTGTCGGCCAACGCTTTCGACGCGGCCGCCGTCGACCGCCTGCTCGCGCTCAAGCGGCGCCGGGCCTACCCGACCCTGGTGCCACACGATGTCGAGTGGGCGCGTGCTCGGGTCGACCCGCGAGACCTCGAGGCCTTCGACCGCGCGCGCGCCGCCGCGGGCGGCAAGCTGACCCTGCTGGCGCGTCGCCGCCCCGACGTCGAGGTGCCGCCCTGCTGGGAGGGAAACCCGAACGTCGGCTTTCGCTTCCCCGACAGCGCCATCTCGCAGTGGGCGGCCGAGCTCGGCGCGCCGGTGGTGTCGACCTCGGTGAATCTGACCGGAGAGCGCCCGATGACGTCGCTCGATGACGTTCACCCGGCAGTGTGGGCCGGCGTCGACCTCGCGGTGTACCTGGGGCCCCTGAACAACCCTCCCTCGGGCCTGCTGTGGCTCGACCGCACCCCCTGGGCCCTGCAGCCGCGAAGCCTCGAGCCGTCACGGTGAGCGAGCCCGTCACCTACTCGCAGGCCCGCGCGCTCACCGCCCAGCAGCTGGGGGGCAAGGCGCACCTCACCGTGCAGCTGCACCGCCATGGCCTGCCGGTGCCGCCCGGCCTGGTGCTGACCACCGCCGCGCTCGAGCAGTTCTGCGCCGCACACGCCGCCGCGCCGCTCGAGCACCTGGCCCGCGCCCCCTTGCCGCGCGCGGCACTCGACGCGGTGCTCCGGCGCTTCGGCGCCACGCTGCTGGCGGTGCGCTCGTCGGTGGTGGGCGAAGACGCTGCCTCACGGAGCCTGGCGGGCCGCTTTCACACCGAGCTGTGCCGCGGGGCCGAAGGGCTGAGCGCCGCGGTTCGCCGGTGCTGGCTCGCCGCCGTCGAGGCGCTGCTCAAAGGCGGGGCCCCGCCCGAGCAGGCGCTCGCCCGCGTGGCCCTGCTGATTCAGCCGGTGGCCTTCGGCGAGCGCTCGGCGGTGTGCTTCACCCGGTCTCCCGCGAGCGCGCACGAGGCGCTGGTGGTGGCGACCTTCGGCAGCTGCCACACCCTGGTCGAGGGGCGCTCGGCGGCCGACGAGTACCGCTTCGCGCGCCGACCGGGCCCGCTGCGCATTCACGCCACCGTCTCGACCAAGCGCGAGCTGACCGTGCTCGACCCGCCGCCCGGGTTCTCGCCCGGGCAGCCGTGGCGCTCGCCCTGGGGGCCGACCACGCTCCACCTGCCCCTGGGGCCGCACCTCGCTTCGGCGCGGGTGCCGCTGGCGCTGCAGCAACAGCCCACCCTCTCGGCCGCGCAGGTCGAGGCGGTGTGGCGGGCAGCCCGCGCCGCCGAGCATGCGCTGCAGGCGCCGGCCGACGTCGAGCTCACCCTGCGCCGCGGCAAGGTGGTGCTGCTGCAGGCCCGGCCCATCACCACGGTGAGCTCTTTGGGCTCGTCCCGGGCCGCGGGTGACTTCAGGGTCGCCTCACCCGGCTGCGCCCGCGGGCGGGTGCGCGTGGTGCGCTCGGTCGCCGAAGCCGGCACCTTCGCGCGCGGCGACGTGCTGGTGGTGCGCGCCACCACTCCGGCGTTCTTGCCGCTGCTCGAGCGCGCCGGGGCGGTGCTGAGCGAAGAGGGCTCATCGCTCGCCCACACCGCCATCGTCGCCCGCGAGCTGGGCGTCCCCTGCCTGATGGGCGTCGAGGGGGCCACCACCGGCCGCTTCGTCGACGGAGAGTGGCTCACCGTCGACGCCACCGCGGGTGAGGTGCGGCGCGACGGCGAGCGCCGCGCCGCGGCGACGCGCTCGCCGTCGCGCCTCGACCCGGTGGTGCGCGCCCTCGAGCACCTGCCGGCCCGCGCCTCGCACGTCACGCTCGCGGCGTCGGCCCTGCTCGACGCAGCGAGCGTCGAGCGGCCGGCGGCGGCGCTCACGGTCACCCGGGTGACCGAGGCGCTCGAGGGCGTGCGCGCCAGATGTCGCGCCCGGTCGGTGAAGGTCGAGTGGGACCTCGCCGACGACCGGCTGCCACGCGACCACCAGGCCTTCGACGCTGCCGCGCTCGAGAAGGCGCTGGTGCGCTGATGCAGTCGGTGCGTCACGACCGCTTCGAGGTCTTCATCTACGAGTCGCTGCTCGACACGCGCTGCTCCCTGCTCAAGGAGCTGTACTGCGAGAGCCACCGGCAGGAGCCGTGGGCGGTGTGGGGCCGGCAGGCGCCCTATGGCGCGCTGCGGTTCCCCAACGTGCTCTACGTCGACGCCGCCGAGCGCCAGCGGCTGCGTGAGGCCATCACCGGTCAGCTGCTCGAGGGGCCCGGCTACCCCTTCGAGGTCGAGCGCCGGTTTCGCGCCGCAGGCCGAGAGCTGTTGCGCGGGCTGCAGCGGCTGAAGCGGGCCAGGGGCTCGCCCAGGCAGGTCTTCGAGGCCGCGGCGCGCGTGCTGTCGTCGGGGGTGTTCAAAGAGAACCTCGAGCCGCCCCAGCTCACCGCGTTCTTGGCGCAGCTGATGCCGGTGGCGCAGCTCTCGCCCCGCTTGAGCCAGCTGTATCAGCCCCGCTGCCTTCCCCACCCGCTCAAGCAGCGGGCCCAGCTGCTGTTCGCGGCGTCGCGCCTGCAGGGGCGCGCCCGGCCGCGCTCGGCGCAGGTGCGTGCCGCCGCGGCCCGCTCGGGGTACCTGAGTGACTTCTTGATGGAGGACGGCCCCCTCGACGCCCCGGAGCCGATGGCCCGCGAGCTCGAGCGTCTGCGCGACGAGGTCGGCGGCTCGGCGCGGCGGCTGCTCGAGGCCCGGCGTGCCCTGCTCGAGCGGCACCAGCGCGCGGTGGGGGCGGCGCAAGAGCTCGAGCGCGAGGTGCTCTCGACGGCGGCTGCCACCGGCGCTTCGACGCTGCGCACCCGGCGGGTGGTGCTCGACGTGCTGCGTCTGGTGGCCTGGCTGTCGACGGCCGAAGAGCTCAAGCACATCTTGTCGCTGCAGGCGGCGCGCGCGCTGCGCCGCTGCGTGGAAGAGAAGGGGCTGTCGCTCGAGCACACGTCGCTCGAGCGCCTCGCGAAAAGTTGGCAGCGCTTGCGACGGCGCCGGTGAGCCGGGCTAGAGAGCCCTTCAGCAGACAATTCTTTCCTTTTTTTGGGGGTACGCACCATGGCGTCGAGCGGAGCGGTCAAGAAGAGCACCGTCGTGAGCATGAGCGTGTTTCAGCGCGGCTCGAAGAGCGGCGACGTGCGAGACACGGCCGAGATGAAGGTTCCCGTGCCCACCACGGCGCGCCAGCTGACCGGCGCGTTGACCCGGGTGCTCAACCGGGTCGAGACCGAGAGCAAGCAGCGGGGCGCGAACATCACCGGTCATTCGATCGCCGACGTCACCGACCAGCGCAAGATCGCCTCGCAGATGGCGGCCGCAGCGCTGGGCAAGACCGACCACGTCGACATCATCGACAACGACGGCAAGGTGGTGAAGTCGGTGGCCATCGACCCCGCGAAGCTCGACCGCTCGTTCACCGAGGTGTTGGCCGAGATGCAGGCGTACATCGGCCGAAAGAACCGCTTCGGCTTCGAGGCGGTCGAGTCGACGACCCTCGGGCCCCAGCTGGCCGACCTCGCCGACGCGGTTGCCCCCAAGAAGTAGGGCGGGCTTCAGGTTCGCGCCTGCTCAGTACACCCACGGGCACAGCGCCCAGGTGCGGCGGCGGTAGGCGGGCCACTCGGCCGCGAAGCGGCGGCCGAGCGCGCGCTCTTCGACCCGAATGCGGTACAGGTAGACCGGCAGCATCGCGCCGAGGGTGAGCGCGAGGCCGAGCGCGCTGCGAAAGAGCACCGCCTCGCCGATGAAGCCGAGCAGCACGCCGCTGTACGAGGGGTGGCGCAAGAGCCGGTAGGGCCCGCGCTCGATGAGCGACTGGCCGTCGCTGGTGTGCACCACGCCGGTGAAGAAGGCCCCCAGCACGCGAATGGCCCACAGGCGCAGCACCGCTCCGGCGCTCAAGGCGGCCGCTCCCACGAAGGTCCACCCCGACAGCGGCGGGGGTGAGAGTGCGGGGCGGAGCACGAAGTCGAGCACCGGCACCAGCACCACCAGGTTGGCGACGATGAGAATCAGCCGCGCCGAGCCGGCGTCTTCAGCCGCGCCCAGGTCGGCCGCCGAAGCCCGGGGCAGGGTGAGCTGAATGACGGCGGCGACGGCGAGCAACAGCCACGGCGCAGGGTGTCGCAGCCGCTCGGGGGCGAGCACGAAGGGCCCCAGCACTCCGACGCACGCGACCACCAGCCGTCTCGCCGCCCACACGGCGCCTGGTTGTACCGGCGAAACTCGACCCGGCCCAGCGCAGAGTTAACCTGCCGCCCCGGCAAGGCCGCGCGATGGAGTTCACCGACACCGAGCGATTTCAGATTCTCAAGGTGCTCGGAGAGGGCTCGAACGGCGTGGTCTACGAGGCGCTCGACCGCGAGACGCAGGCCAGGGTGGCGCTGAAGACGCTGCGCACGTTGAGCCCCGAGACGCTCTTCGAGTTCAAGCAGGAGTTCCGCTCGCTGCAGAACCTGGCGCACCCCAACCTGGTCGAGCTGTACGACCTGAGCACTGCGCACGGCACCTGGTTCTTCACCATGCAGCTGGTCGACGGGCTCGACTTCTCGGCCCACGTGCGGCCGGGGGCGGTGGGGCTGGGGCCCGAAGACCCCACCAACAAGGTGGCCGCGCTGCCGTTGAACACGGCGCCGACGCTGCCGACCGCCGACAACCCCAAGAGCTGGGTGCGGCCGCGGCTGGGGGGCACCCTCGACGAGGGGCGGGTGCGCTCGTGCCTGGTGCAGCTGACGCGCGGGCTGATGGCGCTGCACGAGTCGGGCAAGGTGCACCGCGACATCGCTTCCAGCAACCTGCGGGTGACTCCCGACGGGCACGTGGTGATTCTCGACTTCGGGCTCGCGACCGAGGTCGACCAGAGAAGGGCCGCCGCGCGCGACCACGAGATCGTCGGCACGGTGGCGTACATGGCCCCCGAGCAGGCGGCGGGTCGGGCGCTCACGCCAGCCGCCGATTGGTACGCCGTGGGGGTGATGCTGTTCGAGGCCGTCACCGGAGCGCTGCCGCTCGAGGGCAACGTGATGGACATGCTGATGGCCAAGCAGACCAGCGGCCCGGTCGACCCGCGCACCCGTGAGCCGACGGTGCCGGCAGACCTCGCCGAGCTGTGCCTGGCCCTGCTGCGGCTCGACCCCAACGAGCGGCCGAAGGGGCCCGAGATTCTGCGCCGGCTGGGCGCCGAGCCGGCGTTCGAGCCGATGTGGAGCTCGTCGTCGCGCGCCACCGAGGGGTTCGTGGGGCGCAAGGCCGAGCTCGAGCTGCTGCACCAGGCGCTGCAGCGCTCGCGCCGCGAGGGGCCCCAGGCGATCGGCCTGTTCGCCGAGTCGGGGCTGGGCAAGAGCACGCTGGTGCGCAGGTTCACCCGCGCGCTCGAGCTGCAGACCCCGCAGCCGCTGGTGCTCGAGGGGGCCTGCGACGAGCGCGAGTCGATGCCGTTTCGGGGCATCGACGGCGCGCTCGACTCGCTGGCGCGGGTGCTCTCGCAGGCCGACCCCGAGTGGGTGAACGGGTGCATGCCCGGAAGACGCGGGCCTGCTCGGCCAGTTCTTCCCGGTGCTGAGCCAGGTGCGCGCGGTGGCGATGGCGCAGCGGCCCGAGCCCGGCGCCGACCCGGTGCAGGTTCGGCTGCGGTTGTTCGAGGCGCTGCGCCGCCTGCTCGCGAACCTGGCGCTCAAGGGGCCGTTGGTGCTGGTGCTGGAAGACCTGCAGTGGGCGGGCGGCGACACCTGGGCGCTGCTCTCGCACCTGTTTCGCGCTCAGCCGTCGCCCGAGATGCTGGTGGTGTTCACGGTGCGGGTCGACGAGCGCGGCGTCGACGAGGTGCTGCAGCGGCGGGTGGCCGAGCTGGCGGCGCTCTCGGTGAAGTGGGTGGGGCTGCCTCCCTTGCGCGGCGACGAGAGCCGCGCGCTGGCCCGGCACCTGCTCGAGCGGCTGCAGGCTCCCGCCGCGTGGCTCGAGCAGATCGTGGCCGACGCGTCGGGCAACCCGCTGCTGATCGACGCCATGGCGCGAGGCGGCCTGTTGCCCTCGACCCGGTCGCTCGACGAGCTGTTGCTCTACCGCGTCGAGGCGCTCGACCCTGCGACCCGGCGAATTCTCGAGCTGGTGTGCCTGTCGAATGCGCCGCTGGTGCAGCAGGCGGTCGCGACCGCGGCCGGGCTCGACCTCAAGACGTTCAACACCCGGGTGGGCGTGCTGAAGGCGGCGCGGCTGGTGCGCACCACCGGGGTGCGCGCGCTCGACACCATCGACGCGTTTCAAGACCGGCTGCGCGTGGCGGTGACCGGCGCGCTCTCGGCCGAGACCCGCACCACGCTGCACCAGGCGGTGGCGTCGGCGCTGCAGGGCAGCGCCGTGCCCGACCACGAGGCGATGGCGTATCACTGGGCGCGGGCCGGGCACGCCGAGCGGGCGGCCGCGCACGCCGAGCGGGCAGCCGACCACGCCATGGAGCGCCTCGCCTTCGAGCGCGCCGCGCGCCTGTACGGCGACGCGCTGGCGGTGAGGCCCGCCCAGGTCTCGCTGCACGAGCGGTTGGGAGAGGCGCTGGTGGGCGCGGGCCGCGGCGCCGAGGCGGGCGCGGTGTTCGACCGGGCGGCAGAGCTGAGCGACCCGGTGCAGGCGCTCGAGCTGACCCGCCGGGCGGCGCACGAGTTCATGCGCAGCGGGCACATCGACCAGGGGCTGTTGCGGCTGGCCGAGGTGCTCTCTTCGGTGGGCGAGCGGCTCATCGAATCGCCGCTCGGCGCGCTGGTGTCGCTGCTGATCGGCCGGGCGATTCTGTGGGTGCGCGGCCTCAAGTTCACCGAGCGAACCATCAAGCAGGTGCCGGCCGCCGAGCTGCTGCGCATCGACGCGACCTGGGCCGCATCCGAGGCGCTCGCTCCGGTCGACGTGGTGCGTGGGGCCTACCTGCAGGCGCGCCACACCATCTTGTGCCTGAGGGCGGGAGAGCCGCAGCGCATCGCGCGCGCGCTGGCCGTCGAGGCGGTGCTGGTGGGGAGCGAGGGCAGCGCGCGCTACGTCGAGGCGAAGGCGCTCTACGCGCGGGCGGTCGAGGCCGCCGCCCGAGCGAGCGAGCGCGGCAGCCACGGCTACCTCATCGGCATCGAGGGCATCATCGAGTTCCACGCCGGCCTGCTGCCCGCCGCGCACCAGCGGCTCGCGCAGGCCATCAAGAAGCTGCAGCTCGAGGGCCGCGGCATGCGCTTCGAGCTGGCGAACGCCCGGCTGTTCCTGCTGGTGACGCAGTTCTACCTGGGGAACCTGAAGCAGCTCTTCGCCGCGGTGCCCGAGCTGATTCACGAGAGCGAGCGGCTGGGAGACCGCTTCGCCCTGACCAGCTACCGGCTCAACCACTGCAACACGTACTGGCTGGCGAGAGACGACGTGCGAGGGGCCGCCGCGCAGGTGACCGGGGCGCTGTCGGGGTGGTCTCCACGCGGCTACCAGACGCTGCACTACTACGCGCTGCTGGCGTCGGTGCAGCTCGCGCTCTACACGGGCGATGGCCGGGCGGCGCACGCGCGCGTGCGCGCCGAGTGGCAGCGGCTCGAGCGCAGCTTTCTGCTGCGGGTGCAGGCGCTGCGCATCGAGGCGCTGCACCTGCGCGGTCGGGCCGCGTGGGCCGCGTGCGACGAGCGAGATGCGCGGCGCTGCCTCAAGCAGTTGCAGGCCGAGCGGCACCCGCTGGCCGGGGGGCTGGCGGCGGCGCTCGAGGTGGCCATGGCCCCGCCTTCTGGGGGCGACGCGCTGTGGAGCGGGGCCGAGCGGCTGCTGGCGGAGCAGCACCTCGAGCTGTTGCTGCAGGCGGTTCGCTTCAGGCGTTGGGAGGGGCGCGAAGAGCAGGCCGCGCCGCGGCAGTGGTTCGTCGAGCAGGGGGTGGTGAACCCCGAGGCCTTCGTCGCGATGCTGTTGCCCTCGCGCGGCGCGTCGGGCGGGTGAGGTCGCGCGCGGCGCAGCGCCACCGGCGCGGGGCCCTACTCGGCGTCAGGGGGCTCGGCGGCCTCGGAAAGCTGCTCGTGAATCTCGAGCAGCTTCTCGCGCTGGTGCGTGTCGCCCGCGTTCACCATGAAGGCCACGCCGTCAGAGGTCAGCGCGGCGCCCGCGGCGCCGTTGACGGCGCTCGAGAGCAGGCCGGGGTCGTGGCCAGCGTCGAGGGGCACGGTGGCGTTGATGACCTCGCCCAGGCCACACGTGCCCAGGAAGACCAGAAAGTCGCCGGTGATTTCGCCGGCCACCTGCGCGCGGCTGTTGCGCGTGGGCTCGGGGTCGGGCTCGTAGGCATCTGCGGCGGGGGGCGGCACCACGCGCTGCGGAGAGTGGCGCAGCTCGCGCACCTTCTCGCGGGCGTTGTACATGAACCCGCCCGCGCTCACCGCGAGCAGGTACGGGTGCAGGTCGACGTCGAAGCCGTACTTCGCGCCGGCGGTGGCCCCCGCGATGGCGACCAGCCCCGTCGCCGACTTGACGGGGTGCCGAGCCACTGAGCGCGCCAGGTCGGCCGGCCCGTGCCGCACCCCCTTGGCGTAGTCGGTGGCGTTCTGTCGGGAGGGCCGGCGCGGCGTCGCAGCGTTCTTGGTGGGTCGCATCGAGGAGAGTCCGCAAATTACCACGGCCCTCAAGGGACCCAAGCGGCTCGCGCGCCGACCGTCACCGCGAAGTGCGGGCCCGCGGGTGACTCATCGCTTCGCGCGGGGCGGCGGGCGGGCCACCACCGACGCGCTCAGGCGCCCCAGCCGCTTGAAGTCGCGCAGCACGTCTTTGCGGCCGGTCAGCTCGGCCAGGGAAAAGGGGGCTCCCAGCAGGGCGTCATCGGGCACCGGCGCCTCGTCGGCCTGACCGCACAGCAGCGCGAAGGGGCGGTCGTGCTCGCGGTAGAGCCGGCAGGCGGCGGCGGCGAGCTGGCGGCCGAGCGAAGCGACCAGCGGCCGTGGCGCCGAGGGGTGAAGCGAGAGCCGCGCCACGCTGGCGAGCTCGCGAAAGTTGATGCCGACGCTCGACAGCTCGCACAGCGCCACGCCGATGATGGCGCCCTGGTGCTCGCTGACCAGCACCTCGCGGCGGCGGCCCAGGCCCACCCGCTGGTACGCGGTGTCGAGCTCGGCGAGCCAGAGGCGCCGGGCGTCGAGGTCCATCGCCTGGCAGACGAGGCCGGGCTCTCGCAGCGCGAGCAGCGAGATGATCTTCGGCGCGTCGGCGGGCACCGCGCGCCGGCACGACGGGGTGGCCTCATCGGCGAAGCGCGAGTCGGTGCGCACCCGGCGGTGCTCCCTCACCCGAAGCACGGCGGCACCGCCGCGCTCGAGGCGGCGGGCGAAGGCGCCCATCGAGCGGCTGACGAACGGGTTGCCGAGGTACCAGGCGACCTGAAAATAGTGGGCATCGGGCGTCTGCTCGCACAGCTCGCCGATGGCGCGAATCAGGTCGGCGGTGGTGGCCATGCCCGAGGTGGTGGCCCCCAGGTGCTGCAGGTACCAGGTGTGCTGGTACGCGCGAAACGCCGAGAGGTATGCGCCCAGGGCAGGCTCGCTGCGCACGATGGCGCTGAAGAGCTGCCCGTCGTCGCGCGCCAGGGCGCGCTGGGTGAGGCGGGCCCGCTCGGCCAGCGGCGCGAAGATGGCGGCGACCTCGGGGGTGACCAGCCCGGCGGCGGTGCAGAACTCCCACACCGCGTCGAACTCGAGGTGGCGGCCGTCGCTCAGCTCGGGGTTGGCGGCGAACACCCAGGCCAGCCGCGAGCGGTAGGCGTCGAACGGGGTGACGGGCTCGAGCTTCAGGCCGAGGTGACCCTGGGCCTCGTCGCGGTGCCGCACCTCGGCGCGCGCGTGCAGCGGGGGGCCGTCGAGGGTGAGCTCGACCTCGCCGAGCAGGAGCCCGGGGGGAAACGGCTCGGCGACCGCTGAGGCGTCGACGCGTGCACCGCTGGGCGTGAAGTCGACGATGGGCACCTGGTGCCGCCTTCCCGAGAGCGGGTGGGTCAGGTGCAGCGCGCCTTCGCGCTGCGGCTTGCGGCGCGCCGGGCTGCGGCGGGCGTAGGCGTCGAGGCGCACCGGCAGCCGAAGGGTGAGGGGGTCGGCGCTGACCACCGCCGACTGCCAGTCGTAGCGCGAGTCGTCGAGCTGCGCCGAGCAGCGCACCACGTCGAAGGGCTGCACCGGGCCGGCGCGCGAGACCTGCAGGCGTCGCGAGAGCGCGTCGACGTGACCGCCCGCCAGGTCGACGCGTACACCCTGCTCGGTCAGCAGGCTCACCGCGCCGGCGCGGCAGGCCCGGGCGACGGTGGCGAGCGCCCGAACCGGGTCGAGCAGCTCGCGCTCGAGCGGAGCGAAGCTGAAGGCCTGGCTCAGCTGGAACTGGCAGCCGACGCGAAAGCCCTCGCCCTGCGCCGAGAGGCTGTGAACCCGCACCACCCCGTCGACCAGCACCTGCTGACCGGCGTGCTCGATGCCGAGGCCCTCGAGCACCACGCCGTGGGCGTAGGCGTCGATGGGCGAGGTCGAGGGCACCCAGAAGGCGAGCCCATGAGACGAGCAGTCGAGCAGCCGGGCTTTGACCGCGCCCTGCTCGAGCACCACCACCGCGGACTCGCCGACGGGAAACCGCTCGCTGACCCGGTGCAGCCCCAGCGCGCTGGCCAGCCGGGCGCAGGCCTCGTCGGTCGAGGCGGCCACCCACCCGTTGCCCCCGGCCACGACGAGCTCGAGCAGGCCCTGGGGTACGGCGGGCCCCAGGTGCACGAAGACGATCGGGCGGTCGTGGGCGGTGAGCGTCTCGCTCCACGCGTCAGCCCACGGGGCGACCACTGCGTCGGCGGCGCGCTCGGCGGCGACGCGCCTCGCAGCTTCCGGGGCGACCGGCACCACCTCGAGGCCCAGCGCCTGGAGCTGACTTCGAGTCGCGTCGTCGAGTGGAGCGCTCCACACCACGACGTTGCTTCGCCCCGAGGGGCTGAGCCGCCGCATCACTGCGGTGCAATGTACCTCGGGCAGCGCAGGGCGAAATAAAGCGCACCGGCTGAAGGTCGACCGCAACGTGCGCCCGGTGGGCGGCGTCAGATGGCTGGGGCACCGAGCTCGAGCGGCAGGCTCATCTCGAAGGTCGAGCCGTGGCCCTCGACGCTGGTGACGGTGAGGGTGCCCCGTGCTGCTCGACGATGCTGCGCGCGCTCGCCAGGCCGATGCCGGTGCCGCGAATGCCGCTTCTGCGCGCGTTCTCGCCGCGGCCGTACCACTCGAAGACCCGGCCGATGTCGGCGTGAGAGATGCCGATGCCCTGGTCACAGACGCGCAGCACCGCCCAGGCGCCGGCGTCGCTGGGCTCGACCTTCACCTCGCAGCGAACGCGCCCTCCGTTCGGGCTGTACTTGATGGCGTTCGAGATCAGGTTCGCGACGACGCGCTCGATGCGGTGCGCGTCCCACCGGCCGGTGACGGTCGGCAGCACGGCGTCGACCTCGAAGCGGTGGAGCGAGGTGGCGCGCTGCTCTTCTTCGACCAGGGTGTGCACCAGCGCGACGAGATCGGTCGCCCGGCGCTCGAGGGCCAGCGCCTCGCCCGACTGCAGCCAGGCGACGTCGAGCAGCTCGTCGATCATGCGCCGCATGCGCTGCGACTGCGAGAGCACCCGGCCCAGCACTTGAGAGACGCGATTCGGGTCGACCGGGCCGCCGCGCTGCAGCTGCCGCTCGAGGTTGCCGACCGCGAGCATCACCGTGGCGAGCGGGTTCTTGAGGTCGTGCGAGACCAGCGAGAGCACCTGCTCGCGGGCGACGGTCGCCTTGCGCGACTGCTCGAGCGCGAGGGCGAGCTGGTGCTGGGTGCGCTCGAGCTCGGTGACGTCGGTGACCACCGCGAGCGCGTGCTCGATGGTTCCGTCGGGGCCGCGCTCGGGCACGATGTGGTTGACGAAGTGGCGCTGGCCGTCGGGACTGGGGAATTCGAACGTCAGGCTCGCCGGCTGCCCGGTGGCGAAGACGCCGCGCAGCGCGGCGTCCCACTGGTCGCACTTGTCTTCGGGCATGCCGAGGTCGCGGTTGGTCTTGCCGATGAACTCGGTGCGCGACCGACCGGTGACGCGCTCGATGGTCGAGTTGATGAAGACGTGGCGCAGGTCGCGATCGAAGCGCGAGACGATCGCCGGCAGGTGGTCGGCGATCGTCTGCAGCTCGTGCCGGCTCTGCTCGAGCTTCGCAGCGCCTTCGTGCAGCGCGTGCACGTCGGTGTTGACCCCGTACCAGTGGGTGATGGCGCCGGTCGGGTCGCGCAGCGGCACGGTGCTGACCTGGTGCCACCTGAACGCCCCGTCGGCGCGGCGCAGGCGGCAGGCGAACTGGTGCGGCTCACCGCGGGTGAGGGCCGTTTCCCAGCGCCGAACCACCTCGCCGGCCTCGTCGGGGTGCAGCACGTGGTGCCACTCTTCGCCGATGGCCACCGCCAGAGCGGGGCCGAAGTACGCGTGCCAGTGCTCGTTGCAGTAGGCCAGCCGGCCCTCGACGTCGAACAGCCACACCGGGTGGGGCACCGCCGAAGCGAGCCCCGGAAGCGCGCCTCACTGGCGCGAAGGTCTCGAGCCAGGGTCCAGCGCTCGATGGCGTTCTCGATGGCGTGGGCGAGGCTGTCGGGCGTCATCCACCCCTTGCCGATGAAGTCTTGGGCGCCTGCGCGCAGCGAGGCGCGGCCGATGTCCATCGCGCCGTCGCCGCTGACCACCACGACCGGGCACACCACCACGCCGTCGGCGCCGGTGAGCCCCACCAGCACGTCGCGCGCGTCTCCGTCGGGCAGGTGGTGGTCGACCAGCACGCAGTCGGGCAACCGCTTCGCTTCGCGCACCGCCTTCACCCCGGTGGCGACACCGTCGGCCTCGGTCACCTCGCATGCCCCATGCTGCTGGAGCAGCCGCTTGATGGCCACGCGGGCCATCGGGCTGTCGTCGATGATCAGGACTTGCCGCGAGCTGGTGACGCGCCCATCGGCGGCCATTTGGGTCATGGTGGTGTGGTGCTCCCCCGGGCGTGAGGCTGCCTGCCGGAGGGGCGACGTAGCTGATCTCTACGCCCCCGGTCAAAGCTCGTGATCGACGAAGCACTGCCCAAACCCCCGGCGAGACGTTACGAGGGAGCAGTGCGAATTCTCATCGTCGGAGCGTCCCGCGGTACCGGTGCCCTCGCCGTCGCGCGCGCGCTGGAGCGTGGCCACGAGGTCACCGCGTTCGCGCGCAACCCCGACACGCTGGCGCTGCAGCACCCCCAGCTGACCCGGCTCAAGGGCGACTTTCACCAGGCGGCGTCGCTCGACGCCGCGGTGCCCGGCCACGACGCGGTGGTGCTCACCGCCTCGGTGGCGCGCATGGCCGAGTTCAAGACCCGGCCCGACTACTTCTCGCTCGGCACCGGCTTCGCCATCGAGGCGATGAAGCGCAGCGGGGTGAAGCGCCTGGTGGTGCTGAGCGCGGCGGGCGTGGGCGACAGCCTCAAGACGATGAACCCGCTGCTGGGGGCGGTGATGGTGAAGTGGCTGCTCAAGCTGCCCTACCAGGACCACGCGCGGCAGGAGCAGCAGGTGCGCGACAGCGGCCTCGACTGGGTCATCGCCCAGCCCACCCGGCTCACCGACGGCCCGGCACGCAAGAAGTACGTGAAGGAGCCCGGCATCAAGAAGGTGCCGTCGGCCATCTCGCGCGCCGACGTGGCCGACTTTCTCATCGAAGCGGTCGAGACCCCCACCTGGGTGCGGCAGACCGTGCTGCTGGGCGGCTGAGCCTCACGTCACTGGCGTGGGGCAGACAAGGCGCGCGCGCTCACGGCGCCGTGACGCGCACCTGATAGGTGCCGGCGAGGATGTTCAGCTGGGCCTGCCCCGTCGAGTCGGTGATGGCCGAGGCGGCGCCGCCGTAGGTCGGAAAGGTGGTGAGCGACGCGGTCTCGACGGTGACGGTGCAACCCTGGAGCGCGGCGCCGGCGCCGGTCTGAACGGTGAAGGTCCTCACCAGGTCGCCGGTCAGATTCGGCACCGTGAGGTTCTGGGTGGTGTTGGCGAGCGGCGTCAGCGACTGTCTGGGGGTCAGCAGCGTGAAGACGTCGTTGCGGCTCGGGTTGGAGAAGTTGGCGGGGGCGCTGGTCTGGCTCCCGGCGTTGCTGGGGAGTGGAACGCGAATGCTCAGGCGCCCCGGAGAAGCTGCACGCCTGCGCCGCGCGCACCGGGAAGTCGTAGCTCGGTTGCGGGGTGTAGAGGTCTCCGACGGCGTCGGGCGCGCTGCAGCCGGCGAAGTGCTCGACGTAGGCCCACTCGGTCTGCGAGGCGCTGAAACCCACCCACACCTTGAACAGCCGCTGGTTCGGGTCCGAGGGGGTGCCCGAGATGCGCACGATGTCTCCGCTCGGAATCGCGAGCGGAGAGAACGCGCTGCTGCCGGCGGTGGCGGTGAACGCGATGGTCGCGGGCGCTGCGAAGCGGTAGGCGTGCACCCACCCGTTGGTGTTGAAGGTGAGCAGCTCGGCTCGAAGCGTCGGCCGAACCACGAACCCGCCGGTCACGTTGGGGAGCGGCCAGGCGTTGAACGTCACCCCGTCGTGGGTGCTGCTGACATAGCCATCGTCGATCTTCGAGAAGGTCAGGCGGCCATCGGTCGACTCGAGCACCAGCTGCCCCGTGAACGCCCGACTGCTCTCGTCGTCGGCCAGCGTGCCGTAGGGCGTCGCGAGGCCGGAGACCTGAACCGTTCGCGGCGTCAGGGTGGGCACGGGCGGGTGGGTGAGGTTCAGCGTGGTGGCGCCCGTCGCCTGGGCCGGGCACAGCTCGAAGGGCGCCGGCTCGGCGCGCACCACCTGCAGCAGCGTGCGGGTCGAACCGAACACGAGGTTGAAGCGGCTGGTGACGTCGTAGCGCCCGGCGGGCACCGTCACCGCGTACGTCGCGGCGAGATCTCCGGCGCTGGCCGCCTGCGGCTGCACCAGCGTGTCGTAGACGTCGCCGGTGAAGCGGTTCGTCAGTCGAACGCTGCCGCTGAAGGCGCTCGCTCCGGTGAGGGTGCCCTGCTGGAGCTTCACGGTGCCTGAGACCAGGAAGCCGAGCGGCAGCCGAAGGGTCGAGGTGCCCGATGCGTTGAGCGCGAGCGTGAAGGTGGCGGACTTCACGTCGAGCGCCGGCTGCGTGGCGCACAACGGTGGCGTGCCGGCGTCGTAGCCCGCGTCGGTCACGCCCGCATCGCTCACGCCCGCGTCGCTCACGCCCGAATCGCTCACGCCCGCGTCGCTCACGCCCGCGTCGCTCGCGCCCGAATCGCTCACGCCCGAATCGCTCACGCCTGCGTCGCTCACGCCCGAATCGCTCACGCCCGAATCGCTCACGCCCGAATCGCTCACGCCCGAATCGCTCACGGCTGCGTCCTGGGTGTCGCCGCCGCTGCCGCCCGCGGTCACTGCACCGCCGCCACCGCCGCCTCCGGCGCCACCGCCGCCGGCCGAGCCTCCGCTCGAACCGCCGACGCCGCCGTCGGTGGTGGCTGGAGGTGAGCACGCGGCGGCGAACATCAGCAGGGTCACGACGGCGAGACGCGTGGTGCTCATCGTCTGGTGTCTAGCTCGACGCTGTCGACCGCTCCATGACCTCGCCACAAACCTGCCAGGTGGCCTCAGCGGGGCTAACGTGCCCCGGCGGTGGCCACCGACGACGACCGCATCACCGCCGACGATCACCTGCTGTTCCTCATCAACGGGGTGGGGCTGGCCTGGGCGGCGCTCGACGCGTTGATGGGCTGGGGCGCGTGGTCGGCGTACGTCTGCGTGGGCGTGACCTCGCTGCTGTACCTGGCGCACGTCACCTGGCGGGGCCGCGACATCTTGAAGAACCTGCTGGTGTTCGGCCTGGTGGGCGGGCTCACCGAGCTCGCCGCCGACCACTGGCTGGTCTCGATCACCCGCACCTTGAGCTACGAGCGGTGGGGGCCGTTTCTCGTCGACTCGCCCGCGTACATGCCGATGTCGTGGGCCGGCATTCTGCTGTCGATGGGCTTCTTCGGGTGGGTCATCGCTCGCAAGCACGGCCTCGCCAGAGGCACGCTCGCGGCCACCGCCATCACCGGAGTCTACGTGCCGGTCTACGAGGCGCTCGCGCACTACGCCGGCTGGTGGACATACTCGGGCTGCCCGATGTGGGGCGTGGTGCCCTGGTACATCATCATCGGAGAGGCGCTGATCGGCGCGGCGCTGTGCCCGCTGGTGATGGGGGTGGTGCACCGGTCGTCGCGGTGGGTCGCCGCGGCCGCCGGGGTGGTGGCCGGCCTGTGGATCTGGGCGGCCTACTTCATCGCCATGAGGCTCACGTGATCAGCAAGCGAGATTGGGTCTTCATCGCCGTCGCCAACGCGGTGAGCCTGGCCATCGCCGGCGCCGCGGCTGCGCTGCACCTGGGGTGGTCGGCGGCGAGCGCCTCGGTGGTGCTCGAGCTGGTGATGCTGGGCGTCTTCTGCTTTCGCCACAGCGAGCCGCTGTTCTCTCGCCTGTTCGTGTTCGGCCTCGCCGCCGGCTTCGCCGAGCTGGGCAACGACACGTGGCTCATTCACCGGCAGATTCTCGTCTACGACCCGGGCGGCCCGTTCATCATCGACACTCCGCTCTACATGCCGTTCAGCTGGGCGCTGATCTTCGTCACCAACGGCACGATCGCGCTGTGGCTGCAGCAGAAGCTCGGCGGAGTGAAGGCGGCGCTGGCGATGGCGGCCATCTCGGGCCTCTACATTCCCGGGTTCGAGGCCATCGCTGCGAAAGCCGACTGGTGGTACTACCGCGACGTTCCCATGCTGTTCGGTCTGGCTCCGTGGTTCGTGGTGGTGGGTGAGGCGCTGCTGGCGCTGCCGCTGCCCGCCATGGCCGCCGCGATGCAGAAGCGGGGCTACGCGCTCGCCGCCGGCCTGGGCGTCGCCGAGGGGTTGATCGTCTGGGGCACGACCGCGCTCGCGCTCGCGGTGGTGGGGTAGCGCTCATGATGCCGGCGTTGCTCGCCGCGGTGCTGCTCGCCGCGCCTTTCGCGGTGAAGAGCGACAAGGCCATCTCCATCGACGGCGCCTGGCAGCTGCGCCTGTCGGACAGCGGCGACGCCTGGCGAGACATTCGCGTACCGGGCAACCTGCCTTTTCAGGGCGTCGTCTACGACGGCGTGCTGTGGCTTCGGGCGAGCTTCACCGTGCCTGCCGAGCTCGCCGGCCGCGACCTCGCGGTGCGGCTGCCGATGACCGCCAACGCGTACGAGCTGTTCGTCAACGGCCAGCGCGCCGGCGGCCGCGGCGTCATCGGCCCGCAGGGCGAGCTGCTCTCGAAAGATTTTCGCGCCGGGGTGTGGCGGCTCGACGCGGCGGCGCTGAAGCCCTCCGAGCCCAACCTGCTCGAGCTCAAGGTACGCACCTTCTACGGCAACGGGGGAGTGCAGGCGCCCGGGGTGCTGCTGGGGCCCGAAGAGCTGGTGCGCGAGGCGCACGAGCGCGACACCCAGCGCACCGCGATGCTGTTCTCGCTGTTCGCGTTCGCGGGCTTCTTTCACCTGGTGCTGTTCGCCGGCCGGCGCCGCGAGCGCTACCACCTGGCGTTCGCGGGCATCGCGCTGTCGCTCGCCTCGATCACCGCGGGCATCAACACCTTCGGCTACCTGGTGAGCTCGAGCCCCGACTTCAACGCGTACCTCATCTTCGTGCCGCTGCTGCTCTTGCCGTACTTCTTCGTGCGCTTCTTCACCCTGTTCTTCGAGCGCAAGCCGCAGCCGTGGCTGGGGCTCACGGCCGGCGCGGCGGCGTTCAGCCTGCTCAGCCTGGTGGCGAGCACCGTGCATCACCCGCTGTACCCGTTCTTCGAGCGGGTGGTGCTGCCTGCGGCCATCGTCACCCTGGTGCTCGCGTTGTCGTTCAGCCTGTGGTGGACGGTGGCGGGCGCCCTGCGCGGTCAGCTCGGCGCGCGCGCGATTCTGCTCGGAGCCGGCATCTACGCGTTGACCTCGAGCCTCGAGCTGGCGTGGACGCTGCAACTGGTCGACGTTCACGTCGACTCGTACCTCGGCTTCGCGGCGCTGGTGGGGGCGATGGTGGTGGCGATCGCCTCGCGCCTGGCGTGGCTGCACCGCCAGGTCGAGATCGGCGAGCGAGACCAGCTCACCGGCTGCTTCACCCGGCACGGGTTCAGGCAGCGGCTCGAGCAGGCGCTCGACCGTCACGACCGGGGTGAGGCGCCGCTGTCGTGCATCATGGTCGACCTCGACCGCTTCAAAGAGCTCAACGACCTGCACGGGCACAACTTCGGAGACCAGGTGCTCACCGCTTCGGCCCAGGGCCTGGCGCGCGAGCTGCGGGCGGGGCTCGACGTGGTCGCGCGCTGGGGCGGCGAAGAGTTTCTGCTGCTGCTGCCCGGCACTCCCCAGCTGCGCGCGCTCGACGTCGCCGCCCGGGTGAAGGCGGCGCTGCACGCCCTGCGCTTCGAGCAGCGGCCCGAGGTGCGCATCACCGCTTCGTTCGGGGTCGCCGAGCGCAAGAAGGGCGAGCCGTTCGACGCCTGGGTCGCGCGCGCCGACCGGGCGATGTACGCGGCCAAGCAGGCGGGCCGCGACTGCATTCGCCCCGCGATGGACGCAGCGTGAGCCGGGCCCCGTCGCGTCAGTCGGGAATGTTGTTCGGCGAGCCGTGACACCAGTTGCAGGTGTTGACCGGCGTGCGCATGCGGCTCTCGTTGTGAACGAACTTCCACCGCGTGGTGTAGGTGGTGCCGGTGGTCGGCACGGCGATGCCGGTGGGGGTGGCGTGGCACTGGCCGCAGTCGGCCGCGTAGAAGTGGTTGTAGCCCTGGGTCAGGGTGCGGTTGTTGCCCTTGAAGCTCGGCTTGAGGCCGGCGATGGTGAACGGCCGGGTGTTGCCGGCGCCGCCGGCCTGGGTGGTCGAGCCGTTCCACCCCACCGAGAGCAGGTTGCTGCCGGCCTCGTGGCACGCGTCGCACTTTCTATCGAGGAGGGTGGTCGCCGCGTGGTCGTAGCCGCGGGCGTTCTTGCCCCCGCCCGCTTGCGCGTGGCACACGGTGCAGGCGGTGGTGCCCGGCGTCGGGTGCGGCAGGTTGGTGATGCCCGCCTGGGTGGTGGTGGCGTTGGCCGCGGGGGGCTGCGAGACGGTGAAGCCGCCCACCGAGAGGTACTGCGGGTAGCCGCCGCTCGCGCCCAGCCAGTTCGGCGCCGCCGCGGTGCCCGTGCCGGGGAAAGAGTGGCACGAACTGCAGTCGGTCGAGCCGCTCACCGCGGTGAAGCCCGAGTGGTCGGTGGGGAAGCTCGAGCCCGGCTTCACGTTGAGGTGGCAGTTGCTGCACCGGCCGGTGGTGTTGTTCATCACCAGCGCGGTGGCTCCAGTGAAGTGCGAGTGGAAGCTCGCCTGCGCCCACTCTTTGCCCTGCGCGGGCGGGCCCGCCGCGACGCCCTTCTGGGTGTGGCAGAAGCCGCAGTCGCGGCCGGTGACGTTCACGTCGGCGTGGGTGAGCTGCGCGCGGGTGCCGGCAGGCACCCCGGTGGTCGGGTCGCCCGCCGCCGAGCTCACCATCGTCGAGTCGGTGAGCCCGCTGGGCAGGTTGTTGTTGGTGCCGAGCACCGCGCCGCGCCCGTTGGCGGTGCCGTGGCACTCGGTGCAGGTGCTCGCGGTGGTCACCCGCGGGTGAAAGGGGGTGCTCTTCGACCACGCGCTGCCGCTGCTGCGCGCGTCGGCGGCGTGGCACACCGCGCAGTCTTTGCCGGCCACCCAGCTCGAGCCGTGGTTGTTCCACTGCGCGCCGTTGCTCGCCGTGCCACCCCGCGCGAAGGTGTACGTCACCGTGCTCTGCGTCGACACGCCGGCATCGGGCTCGCTCAGCGCATGACAATCGACGCACGCGCCGGGCTGCGCGCCGACGCTCGAGTGAAACGCGCCGGTCTGCCACAGCGTCGCGGCGTGGCTCGCCCCGGCCGACGCCGCCAGCGCGCCGGTGTGGCAGGTGGCGCAGGCCTGCGAGGTGAGCTGCCCCGAGCGGTGCTTCATGACGAAGTCGCGCGCCCGGGTGACGTCGCTCTTCGCCGCGTCGGCCATCAGCGGGTAGTGGCACTGCACGCAGTCGCGCGGCACCCCCGCGCCGATGTTCTGGTGGAACAGGCCGTCGGCCCAGCTGGTGCCGGGCGCGCGGTGGCACACGCTGCAGTCGGCCTGGTCGACCGAGGTCACCGACGCTCCGCCCAGGTTCACCGCGGAGAGGAACTGCGCGGCATGGTCCATCGGCTGCAGAACGCTGGCCGACTTCATCACGATGTTCGACGGCAGCATCGAGGCGTGGCACTCGGCGCACCCCGACGTCGGCTGGGGGAAGGGAGCCGCGGCGCCGCCCGGGGTGGCCGCGTAGGCGGTGAGCGAGGCGTGGTACTGGCCGTCGGCGAAGCGAGTCACCGTGGTGCCGGTATGGGTGTGGCAGTGCCAGCACTTGGTCGCGTCGGGGCTGGCGGTCGGCCCGGCATTGAGCGCCGCCGGCAGCACCGTGGCCACGTGCAGCATCGCGTTGTAGTGGGTGGCGCTCGAGGCGCTGGTGCCGGTCACCAGCGCGCCGGTGCGGTTGAGCGACGTCTCGGTGACGGTGATGCTCTGGGTGGTCGAGCTGACCAGCGTCGAGCCGGGGTAGCTCACGCCGCCCTTCCAGTCGCCGTTCGGCAGCATGCCGGTGGCGGCGTTGAAGTAGCGCACGTAGGTGCCGGCGGCGACGGTGGCGCCGTGGCAGCCCAGGCACTCGCCGGTGCCGTTGACCGCGTGGTCGAACCCGCCCAGCGCGGTGCGCGCGGCCGCCACGCCGAGCACCCGGTCGGGCCGCTGCGAGGTGTGGCAGGTCAGGCAGGTGGTGGCCGAGGCGGTGCCCGCGCCGTGGGTGAAGCGCCCGGCCTGCCAGTTCTGGGTGCTGCCCCACGCGCCGGTGCCCGGGCCGGCGTGGCACCCCGCGCAGTCGAGGCCGGCGCCGTGGGTGACGCCGTTCACGTTGGTGCCGTAGTCGAACGGCGACTGGGTGTACGTGGTGCTCTGCCACCCGGTGGTGTTGGCCGGCCGCTCGCCCGCGTGGCAGGGCAGGCAGGTGGCCGGGCTCGCCGCGCCGGCGAGGTGAAAGCGGCCGCCCGACCACACCGACGTCGAGGTGTGGCAGCTCTGGCAGTCGCCCAGCGCGGCGGGGTCGCCGTGGTCGAACGTCACGTTGGGCGGCAGGGTGGCGTTGGCGGCGGTCAGCACCCCAGCCGCGCGCGAGCTGGCGTGGCAGTCGAGGCAGCTGTTCGGCTGCGCGACCGCGCCCGCGGTCAGCGACGCGTGGTAGCCCACCGGGCCGCTGCCGCTCTTCGCGGTGGCCCAGGTCGCGGCGACGGTGGCCGAGGGGCTCGCGTGGCACAGCCCGCAGTTGCCCGGCACCAGGCGGGTGGTGGTGGGGGCCCCGCCGAGCCAGCGCACCGCTTCGTGCCGCATCGACCCGCTCGCCGGCGAGCGGGTGCCCTGCACCGGCCCCACGAAGCCCTCGGGCTCGGCGGTGGCGTGGCACGAGCCGCACGCCGTCGGCTGCGGCAGGGCGAGGTCGACGAGCGACGCGTGCAGGTAGCCGGGGCGGTACAGGCTCTGGGTGGCCCCCGCGTGGCAGTTGCTGCACGCGCTGTTGGCCGCGGCGGCGTACTCGGTCGACGTGTGCACCATGGTCATCGGCAGCGTCTGGGTCTGCGGCGCGACGCTGGCGATGGTGGTGCCGCTGAAGCGCGGCACGAGCGCGGTGACGGTGACGTCAGAGCCCGGGTCGCTGACGCCGCCGTCGGGGGCGCCGGGTATGCCGCCCACGTGGCACATCACGCAGGTGCTGGGGTTGGTCATCAGCGACTGGTCGTGGGGAAAGTCCCACGCGGTGGCGTAGGCCGCGCCCGAGCTGACGGCCGCGGTGCCCGCGGGCACCCGGTGGCACTGCCCGCAGTCGACCGGGTAGAAGTGCTTCGCGTACGTGACGGTGAGCCCGCTGCCGTAGCTCGCCACCAGGCTGGTCAGGGTGAACGGCCGGGTGTCGCCGGCGCCGGCCGCGGCCGAGGTCGCCCCGTTCCACCCGGTGCCGACGAGGTTGCTGCCCGCCTCGTGGCAGGCGTTGCACTTGAGCGCGATGAGCGGCGAGGCGTGGTCGTACCCGGTGGCGTTCTTGCCGCCGCCCGAAGTCTGGTGGCAGGCGGTGCAGGCGCCGGCGCTCATCGCGGGGTGCGGCAGGCTCATGATGCCGGTCTGCAGGGTACCGGCGGCGGCCGGTGGCGAGCTGATGGTGAAGCCGCCCACCGCGATGGTGCTGGGAGAGCCGGTGGCGCCCAGCCAGTTGGGGGCGTTGGCGCTGCCGGTGCCGGTCGCCGAGTGACAGCTCGAGCAGTCTTGCGAGAGCGGGGCGGCGGTGAAGGTCGAGTGGTCTTGCGCCGCGTAGCCGGCGCCCGGCTTCAGGTTCAGGTGGCAGTTGCTGCAGCGGCCGGTGGTGCCGTTGAGCACCAGCGGGTTGCTGGCGCCGAACGCGGGGTGAAACTTCGCGCTCGACCAGGTGCTCCACGCGCCGGCGGTGGGCTGGTGGCAGGTGACGCACTCGCGGCCCGCCACGTTGGCGTCTTGATGCGAGATGCGGTCGCGCGCGCCGGCCACCCCGGTCGAGGCCGACGCGGTGGTGACGGTGTGCGAGTCGGTCAGCCCGAGCGGCAGGTTGTTGTTGGTGCCGGCGACGCTGCCGCCGCCGTTCGCGAGGCCGTGGCAGTGGGCGCAGGTGGTGGCGCCCGGAGACGGCGCGTGAAACGGGTCGGCCTTGTTCCACGCGCTGCCGCTCTTGCGGGCGTCGCTGGCGTGGCAGACGACACAGTCTTTGCCGGCCACGAACTGCGAAGAATGGCTCATCCACATCGCGGCGTTGGTGGCGGTGCCGCCACCGCTCGTGAACGACCACGTCACCGAGCTCTGGGTGGCGACTTGAGGCTGCGAGGCGGCGTGGCAGTCGACGCACGCGGCCGGCTGCGTGGTGAGGCTGGGGTGCAGCGCGCCGGTGGCCCACAGCGCCGCGGCCTGCGGTTGCTGCGTCGCCCTGGCCAGCGCGCCGGCGTGGCAGGTCTCGCAGCTCTGCGTGGTCAGCGTCGCCGAGCGGTGCTTCATCGAGAACTGCGGCGGCTGGGCGAGGTCGGCCTTGGGCGCATCGGCGAGCAGCACCCAGTGGCAGCTGACGCACTCGGCGGGCTGGGCGGTGCCGATGCGCGAGTGGTAGGCGCCGTCGCTCCACGCGTTGCCGGGCTGGGTGTGGCACACGCTGCAGTCGGCCTCGGCCGCCGAGCTGACGGTCTTGCCGCCGAGCACCGCGGGCGCGGCGAAGCGGGCGGCGTGGTCCATCGCGGCGAGGTTCGAGCCCGCCTTGCGCACCACGTTGGCCGGCACGCCGGTCGAGTGGCAGTCGAAGCAGCCCTGGGTCGGCTGGGGGAAGGGCGTGACCGCCGCCGCCGGCGTGGCGCGGTAGTTGGTGAGCGACGCGTGAAAGCGCCCGCCGCTGTACTGCGTCACCGTGGTGCCGGTGCTGGTGTGACAGTGCCAGCACTTGCTGTTGTCGGGCATGCCGGTCGGGCCGGCGTTGAGCGCGGCGGGCAGCTGCGCCGAGACGTGCAGCATGGCGTTGTAGAGCGTGGCCTGGGTCTGGGTGGCGCTGGTGACGAGGTTGTTCGGCCCCGAGCGGTTGAGCTTCAGCGTGCTCAAGGTGATGCTCGAGGTGCTCGAGGCGGCGAGCGTCGAGCCGGGGTACGGCACCCCGTTCTTCCAGTCGCCGCCGGGGAGCGTGCTCGAGGCGTTGAAGTAGTCGACGTACCGGCCGGCGGTGACGGTGGCCTGGTGGCAGGCGGCGCAGTCTCCGGTGCCGTCGAGCGAGTGGTCGAAGCCGGTCAGCGCGGTCTTCGCGGCGGCGACGCCCAGCACCAGGTCGGGCCGCTGGGTCGCGTGGCACGAGACGCAGGTGGTCGCCGAGAGCGTGCCGGGCCCGTGGGTGAAGTTGCCGCTCGCCCAGTTCTGCCCCATGCCCCACTGCCCGGTGCCGGGGTTGGCGTGGCAGGTGACGCAGTCGAGGCCGGCGCCGTGGTTGTTCGCGTAGTCGAACGGAGAGCGGCTGTAGGTCGTGCTGAGCCACCCGGTGGTCGAGGTGGGGCGAGCGGCCGCGTGGCAGGGCAGGCAGGTGGTGGGGGTGGTGCTGCCGGGGGTGTGAAAGGCGCCGGTCGCCCAGCTGGTGAAGGGCGGGGTGGCGCTGCGGGCGTGGCACGAGGCGCAGTCGCCGACGGCTTCGCCGCTGCCGTGGTCGAAGGTGAGGCCGGGGGCGAGCGACGAATTCGCCGAGGTGAGCACCCCTTGTGGCCGGGTGTTGGCGTGGCAGTCGACGCACGAGGCGGGCTGGGGCAGGCCGCGCGCGCTCAGCGACGGGTGGTACTTCGCCTGGCTCCAGCTCAGGCTGGCGACGGCGCCGGCCTGCCCGGGGGCGGTGTGACAGATGCCGCAGTCGTCGGGCACCAGCCGGGTGATGCCGGGCACGGCCGCCGCCCAGCCGACGGCGTCGTGCTTCATCTCGGGTGAAGGCGGGGTGCGGGCGGGCTGGGTCGCGGTGGGGCCGACGAAGCCCCTGGGCATGGCCGCGGCGTGGCACGACGCGCACGAGGCGGGCTGCGGCAGGGTGAGGTTGGCGAGCGCCGAGTGCAGCGTGCCGGGGAAGAACGCGCCCGAGGCCGCGCCGACGTGGCAGTTGGCGCACGCGCTCGAGCCGCCGGCGGGCACGTCGACCGACGCGTGGTTCATGGTCATCTTCAGCGTCGCATCGAGGGGCGTGAGCAGCGAGATGTCGAAGCCCGAGTAGGTGGGGAGCAGTGAGTGCACGACGAGGTCTCGCGCGGGGTCCGAGACGGCGTCGGTCGGGCCGCCGGTGGCGTGCTTCCAGTCGGTGGTGTCGTGGCACGCGCCGCAGTCGCCGCCGTTCATCGCGGGGTGGGTGAAGCCCGCGACCGGCAGCGCGGCGAAGACGGCGCCGACGTCGTGGCACTGCGCGCACTGGCCGGTGATGCCGGCGTGGTCGAAGGGCAGGTGGTTCGAGGCGGGGTGGCAGCCGTAGCAGGCCTGGCTCTCGTAGGCGTAGCCGCCGGTCTGGGCGTGAAGGCGATCGGTGATTTCGCGCTCGTGCGCGTGGCACGAGAGGCAGTCGGGCTCTTTGAACGAGGCGGCGGTCGCGGGGTGGCACGAGCTGCACTCGAACGTGCCGGTGGGGTGGGTGGCCCCGAGCTGGTGAACGGCCCCGGTCGCGATGGGGAACCAGGAGTGGAGCTCGGGGGTGATGCCGACGGGGTGGTGCTCAGGCGCTTTGGAGCAGGCGGCGGCGAGGGCGAGCGCGAGTGCGGCCGGCCATGGCTTGAACGAGCGCACCAATTGCGATCGTACCGAAGGCCCTCGCCGAGCAGGCGCGCCCGCGAAATTTTTGCGCGCAGCTGGCGACTTGAGGCAGGCGCACGCCGGCTGCCGGCGAAAGCGTGGGCCGATGTGGGCGTCTTCGGTGTGCGGGCGGCGAACGGCTACCCGTTCAGAATGCCTCGTCGGGCAGCTCCATCAGCTGAAGCGAGCTGTTCTTCACCGCCTGCGCGGTGAGGGCGACGGCGGGCAGCACCTCGCGGCAGTAGAAGCGGGCCGACGCGACCTTGCCGGCGTAGAAGGCGGCGTCTGGGCCGGTGGCGCGGGCGCGCTTTCCTTCGGCGATGGCGGCGTGGCGAACCAGCAGCCAGCCGATGACCACCTCGGCGGTCGAGGCGAGCAGCCGGTTGCCCTGCAGGCCCACGTGGTAGAGCGATTCGGAGAGCTTCTCGAGCAGGCCGCCCCACGCCGCCTCGAGCTCGCCGACCGCGGTCGCGAGCGCGGCGCGCTCAGCGGCGAGAGGGGGGCCCCCTTCGGCGCCTTCGGCGGTCGCCTTCACGCGGCCGAGCAGCGCCTGCAGCGTGGCGCCGCCGTCGCGCGCCACCTTGCGGAAGATGAGGTCGAGCGCCTGAATGTGAGTGGTGCCCTCGTAGAGCGTGTCGATCTTCTGGTCTCGAATGTACTGCTCGATGGGGTAGTCCTTCAGGTAGCCCGAGCCGCCGAACGTCTGCAGCGACAGCGAGAGCAGCTCGTAGGCCTTCTCGCTGTTGTAGCCCTTGATGAGCGGCAGCAAGAGGTCGTTCAGCGCGTTGGGCTCGGCCGCCGCCTCGGCGGTGTGGCCGCCCTTGAGCGCCACCTCGTCTTGCAGCGAGGCGCCGAACAGCACCAGCGCGCGCATGCCTTCGGCGAACGCCTTCTGCAGCATCAGCATGCGCCGCACGTCGGGGTGCTTGATGACCGCGACCTTTTCGGCGGCCTTGTTGGTGGCCTCTTTGAGGTCGGCGCCCTGCTTGCGCTCCTTCGCGTACGCGAGCGCGTTCAGGTAGGCGGTCGAGAGCGTGGCGGCCGACTTCTGCCCGATGGCCATGCGCGCGTGCTCGATGACGTGGAACATCTGGCGAATGCCGTCGTGCACTTCTCCGACCAGGTAGCCGCGCGCGGGGTGCTTGTCGCCGAAGGTCATCTCGCAGGTGGCCGAGGTGGTGAGCCCCATCTTCTTCTCGACGTTGGTGCAGTAGACGCCGTTGCGCTCGCCCAGCGAGCCGTCGGCGTTCACGTGGAACTTGGGCACGATGAACATCGAGAGGCCCTTGGTGCCGGGCTTCGCGCCGTCGGGCCGCGCCAGCACCAGGTGAATGATGTTCTCGACCGCGTCGAAGTCGCCGTTGGTGATGAAGCGCTTCACGCCCTCGAGCTCCCAGACGTCTCCCTCGACGTGGCGGGCCCGGGTGCGCGCCGCGCCGACGTCGCTGCCGGCATCGGGCTCGGTGAGCACCATGGTGCCGCCCCAGTGCCGCTCGAGCATCGGCTTCAAGAAGCGCGCCTTCTGCGCGTCGGTCGCCAGCGCGTCGATGATTCGCGAGAGCACGTTGCCGAGGAAGTAGAAGGCGAGCGCCGGCGCCGCGCCCACCACCAGCTCGAACGCGCCCCAGGCCAGCGTCGGCGGAGCGCCCAGCCCGCCCAGGTGCGGCGGCAGGTCGAGCAGGTTGAGGCCGTTCTCGAAGTACGCCGCGAACGCCTTCTTCATCGCCGGCGGCAGCCGCACCGTGCCGGTCGCGGCGTCGAAGTCGAGCGCCACGCCCGCGTCCGAGAACGAGGGGCCGAGCTGCTCGGAGGCGACCGTGGCCATGGTGGCCAGCGTCTGGCGCGCGGTGGCTTCGTCGAGCTCACCGAAGGGCTTCTTGCCGAGCGAGGTCTTGGCGATGTCGAGCGCCTCGAAGAGGTTGAACTCGATGTCGCGGAGGTTGTGCTTGTAGTGCGGTGCGTGGGCCATGGGCGCGACGCGGTATAGCCGCGCTCGGGCCGCGGGCGAAGCGTGCGTCGAAGGCGCGGGCCGCCTCAGCCTTCGAACACGTCCTGGTCGCGCTGGCTGGGGCTCCCGCGGAGCGCGCGGCGGTCGCGCCGGCTCAGCTTCGCCTCGGCGCCGACCTCTGCGACGATCTCGGCGAGGCGCGCGGCAGTGGTGCTCCACTGAAACTGCTGCGCGCGCGCGAGGCCCTTCTCCCGGTACTGCGCGCGGGTCGCGGGGTCGGCCAGCACGTTGAACTGCTTCGCGAAGGTTCGGGGGTCGTTGGGGTCGGCGTACAGCGCCGCGTTGCCCAGCACCTCGGGAATCGAAGACACCCGCGAGGCGACCACCGGGGTGCCGCAGGCCATCGCCTCGAGCGGGGGAAAGCCGAACCCCTCGTAGTGCGAGGCGATGCCGAAGACGGTCGCCAGGTTCTGAATCGCCACCAGCTCGTCGTCCGGCACCAGCCCGATGGCACGGGTGAGGTGGGTGAGGCCCAGCTTCTCGATGTGCGCTTCGACCTCGTGCGCGATCGGCGCGTACACCGGGTTGTCTTTGGGGCCGACCAGCACCAGCCCGATGCCCTTCTTCGGCAGGTCGCTCATCGCGTAGGCGTCGATCAGCGTGTGCAGGTTCTTGTGCGGCGTGTAGCCGCCCACGGTGAGCAGGAACTTGTTCGGCAGGTCGTACTTCGCGCGCACCTCTTTCAGGGTCGCCCCGTCGACGTTCGTGTTGAAGCGCGAGTGGTCGATGCCCCAGGGCACCACCGTCACCTTGGCGGGGTCGGTCTTGGTGAAACGAATCACCGCCTGCCGCGCGTGCTCGGAGGGCACGATGACCCGGTCGGCGAAGCGCGCGGTCTTCACCCGGCTCAGGTAGAGCAGCGCCTCTTTCTTCGAGTCCCACTCGTTGGCGAAGCGCTTCGAGGCCGGGTCGAGCGGCAACACGTCGTGCAGCATCATCACGTAGCCCGAGCGGTGCGACCCGACCCTGGGCAGCGGCAGCTGGCCGTGGTTGTGCGGGTGAACCACCACGTCGTAGCCCTGGCGCAGCTGAAACAGCGGGAACCGAACCTGCTCCTGCCAGAGCTTGAGCCACGGCCCGGCCGTCTTTCGAATCGGCACGCCGACGTGCGCCGCGTCGTTGAAGCCGAAGCTCTGGGTCAGCGGCAGGTCTTTGAAGTGCAGCAGGTCGACCTGCAGGTCGCTTTCGGGCACCTCGGCCAGGTTGTTGAGCAGGGTGCGCGTCGCCACCGGAATGCCGCGGCCGGCCTTCTCGGCGTGACCGGCGAAGAAGCCCACCTTGAGGGTGCCGCTCGGGGTCGGCTTGCAGTTCATCGCGCACCCCCGAGCTCGACCGCGCGATTGAGCGCCGCCAGGGCCAGCCGGTACTTCACGTGGTTGAAGTCTTCGTCGCTGGGCGCCGACTGCAGGCCGCTGCCCCGGTGCAGCGCGTCGGCGTTGAAGCCGTGCTCGAACAGGGCCAGCGCCTTGCGGTGGTGGAACTCGTTGTGAATGGGCAGGCGCTGCACGCCGCTCTGCGCGAGCACGAAGCTGATCACCACGTCGTCGGAGAAGCGGGTCTCGTGGGTGAGCGCGTGCAGCCGGCGCAGGGCCGCGGTGTCGACGTCGCGGGCGCGATAGCCGATGCCGGCGAAGCCCTCGGCGAGCAGCGGCTCACCGGGGAACCTCCAGTCGCGCGCGTCGACCGAGTAGCGGGTGATCGACGGCGTGGCTCCCGAGACCACGGTGCGGTCGTGGTTGGCCAGGCCGTAGATCATCTCGTTCACCATGCCGCGCGGGTAGCCGACGTCGTCATCGATGCTGATCACCACCCCGCCGGGGTCTTCGGCCTTCACCCGCTCGAGCGCGGGCAGCATCTTGGTGATGGGCCCCAGGTCTTCGGGCACCACCATCACCTGCACCTTGGGGTTGGCCTTCAGCGAGGCGGGAATGCGGTAGGCCTCGCCGGTGCGGCCGAACGCCTTGGGAATCACCACCAACACCTTCTTCACGTGGGTGAGGTCGAGCGTCTCGAGGGTGTGCTGAATCGAGTCGATGCGGCTGGGCGTGGTGGTCATCGACACGTAGACCGGGTGCGCGGCGAGCAGCGCGCGCGACCTGGGGTCGGCCTTCAGGTCGCGCACCGGCATCGCGGCGAGCCGGGCCTTCTGCTCGGCGAGAGGGTCGTCGGGCCGCGCGACATTTTTCGCGACGCGCGTCGCGCTCGCGCGGTCGGTCTGGGGAACACCATCTTCACTGTGGGGGCGCAGTCGCATCGACGAAGTTCTCGCCGCGTCGCACGCCAAGGGTGCCTTCAGTGATTCTGGGTAGGTGCGTTGTCCACACGAGTGCTCAGGTGCTTCTAAGTCACTGAGAAATGTAGCCATTCGCCACAACTCGGCCCGATTCGCGAAACGCCGCCGCGCGACAACTCGGGTGGATGAGAGCCATCGTTCGCGCGGTCACCGGAGCCGCCCATCAGCTGCACTCGCGCCGCGTGTCGCGCGCGCTCGAGCTCGATGCGCTCGAGCGGCTCCCCGCCGACCGGGTGCCCTCGATTCACTTCTCTGCGCACCTCGACGACGTCATCCTCTCCGAGGGGGCGACCGTGGCGCGGGCGGCGAAGAGCGGGCGGCACCAGACCCCGCTGGTGGTGACGGTGGCCACCGAGGCGCCGCCGAACCGGCCGCTCTCGAAGCCGGCGCGTCACTTTCACCGCGAGTGGAAGCTGTCTCCCGAAGAGGTGATGGGCGCGCGCCTGAGAGAAGAGCGGGCGGCGACCCGCCGGGTGGGCGCGCACCAGGTGAGCCTTCACCAGACCGACGCGCTGTACCGCGACGGCTACGACACCTGGCCCTCGCTGGTGGGGGCGGCGGCGCCGGGCGACCCGCAGCCGGCGCGACTGCGCCAGCAGATGGAAGAGCTCGAGGCGCTGTTCCCCGACGCGGTGATTCACGCGCCGCTGGGTCTGGTGCACGTCGACCACCGCATCGTCAGCGATGCCGCGCTGTCGGTGTTCGGCGGCAGCGGCAAGCTGGTGCTCTACGAAGACCTGCCCTACGCGGCGAAAGACCCCGCCGTGTCTGCCGCGCGGGTGCGTGAGCTCTCGCAGCGCTGGCGGCTCGTCGAGGTGCCCCAGGCCCCGCTCAGCGCGCGAGAGATGCGGGTGAAGCTGCGCGCCATCGACGAGTACGCGAGCCAGGTGCCGCAGCTGTTCGGCAGCAGCGCCGAGATGCGCGCCATGATTTCGGGTCACGCCCAGAACGGCGCCGCGCGTGGCGGCGTCGAGCGGCTGTGGACCGTAGAAGAGAGGAGCTGACCGATGTCGTCCGTCACTTCGAAGCGCGCCGAGGCTGCCCTCGCGGCGCGGCCCGGTTCGGCGGGGGCCGAGCTCTCCGAGCTGGGAGGCTTTGCCGGCTTTCGGCCCAACTGGGCGCATCGGCCGGCGGCCGAAGACCCGCGCAAGCCGCCCATCGGCCAGGCGCTGCACCGCGCCTTCGTGGCGAACCTGAAGGGGCTCGCCAGCACGCCCACCCGGCCCGGCACCGCGATGGTGCTGATCGCCGCGCGAAACGAAGAGCCGTCGATCGGCCGCACGCTCGACAGCGTGCTGGCGTCGCTGGGGGGCAAGGGCGGCTACGAGATCGCGGTGGTCGACAACAACTCGACCGACGCGACGCAGGCGGTGGTGCGGGCCTGGGCCCGAAAGCACGCCGACGCGGTGGTGCTGGTCGACCATGCCGCGGGCGCGGTCGAGCCCGCCGCGGCGGCGACCCGCGGCAAGACGGTGGTGCACCTGAGCCACGAGCCGCGGGCGGGCAAGACCCTGGCGCTGGCGAGCGCGGGTCAGCTCTTCGAGGCCCGGCGCTGGTACCCCGAGTGGATCGCGACGGTCGACGCCGACACCACGCTCGAGGCCGACGCGGTGGGGCGGTTGATTGGGTTCACCCGCGAGCAGGGCGACATCGCGGCGTGCGGCGGCGGCCTGCAAGACGGCAAGCCCGCCAAGCCCGGCAACCCGTGGATGCGGCTGCGCCACGCCGGCCTGGCGGGCGCGTTCATGGTGGCGTCGGCCAAGCCGTTCGTCGCCGCGGTGCGCGCCATCGAGACCGAGTTTCCCCAGGCCGCCACCGAAGACATGGTGCTGGCGGCGATCTTCCGCCGCGCCGGCTTCACCACCGGGGTGGCGCGCGACATCACCTTCGACGCGTCGGGCCCCGCCAACCACGCCGAAGACGTGAGGGCCCAGACCCGCTGGCTGACCGGCCGCCTGCAGCTGGCCGATGCCTTCGACCGGCGCGAGCTCAAGTCGCTCGACCTCGCCGCGAGCCCGACCCTGTTCAAGCTCAAGAAGCTGGTCGAGCACCCGGTGCGCACGGTCAAAGAGGTCAGAGACCTGCCCGAGTTCGTCGAGATGTACCGCGCGGCGTCGAAGCAGTCGCAGGCGCTGGCCCGCGGCGAAGCGTACGCCTGGCGCACCGACGGCCAGACCCGCGCCGGCGTGTACGACGTCACCGAGACCTCGGCAGACTGACCGAGGCGCCCGCAGCTCGAAGCGCGGGCTGTCGTATTACCCTCGGGCGATGACCCGCGACCTCGTCGTCTCCGTGCTGATGACTGCCGCGGGCGCGGTGCAGCTGCTGCCGCTGGTCGGGGTCGCCGGGCCCGGCGCGCTCGACCGCCTCTACGGGGTGCGCGTCACCGACACGAGCGCGGCGCTGTTGCTTCGCCACCGCGCGGTGCTGCTGGCGCTGGTCGCGGCCGTGCTGCTCACCGGCGCGTGGTGGCCCCCCGCGCAGGCCCTGGCGGTCGGCGTGGGCCTCGTCAGCAAGCTCTCGTACCTGGCGCTGTGGAAGCTGACGGTGGCGCCGACCCGCCAGGTCACCCGGGTGGCGCGCGCCGACGTGGGCAGCGCCGCCCTGCTGGTGGTCGCGGCGCTGCTGCGCGCGGCGCCGCTCTGAAGGCCCCGTCAGCCCCTGGTAAAAATCGCACCGCGTGCCGCGGTGGCTTGTAGGCTCTGTCGCCTTGATTCCGCCGCGCGGTGGTCGACTCGCCACGCTCCTGGTGCTGCTCGCCGGGGCCGCCTCTGCGCAGGAGCGCGGCTTCGCGGTCGACCGCCTCGACCCCACCGCACCGGGCAGCCGCACCTTTCTCGTCGAGCGCGGCTGGTACAGCTCGACCCGCTTCTTCGCCGCCGGTCTCACCGTCGACTACGCCCACCGCGCGCTGGTGCCGCAGCTGGCGACCGGCCGCGGCGAGCCCACCCCCATCGTCGCCCACGGCCTTTTGGGCCGGGTCGAGCTCGCGGGGGCGCTGTTCGACCGGCTGCGCCTGCACGCCTCGCTGCCGGTGTCGCTCTTCGAGAGCGGCACGCCCGAGGTGCTCAGCGGCGCGGCTCCGCAGCAGGGCGTGGGAGCCGGCGACGCGCGGCTCGGCGTGCTGGTGCGCCTCTTCGGCGACGCCGAGCGCGACCCGCTCTCGCTGCAGCTGGGGCTCGACGCCTGGGTGCCGCTGGGAGCAGCGCCGCGCCACCTGGGAGACACCGGCCCCCGCTTCCTGCCGCGCCTGCTCGCCGCGGGCGCCTTCGCGGGAGCGGGCCGCTGGGGCTTCGAGGGTGCCTTCCTCTGGCGGCCCTACGCCTCGCTGGGCCCTCCCGCGCTGGGCATGACTTCCGCGCCCGAGCTGCGGCTGGGCCTCGCGCTGGGCGCCTCGCTCTGGGGCGACCGCCTCTACCTGGGCCCCGAGGCGCGCTTCTCGACCCAGGTGCTGGGCGCCTCGGCCTTTCAAGCTCGAGGTATCGACCTCGAGCTGCTCGCCGGCCTGTCGGCTTCGCTGGGCGGCTGGGTGAGCGTCGGGCTGGCCGGCGGCACCGCGCTCTTCTCGGCCGCGGGCACGCCCGACGCGCGGGTCCTGGTGCGCGTGGCGCTCGCTCCGCGCCGCGGCCCTGCGTCGCCCGGTGAGCCCGATGCGCCCGACGGCCCGGCCCTCGCTCGCCCGGCGGCCGCCGATGCCGACCACGACGGAGTGCCCGATGCGCTCGACCGCTGCCCCTTCGAGCCCGAGAACCTCGACGGGGTGAGAGACCTCGACGGCTGCCCCGAGTACGCGGGCGACGCCGGCACCGCGCTGGCCCGGGTGCTGACGCGCGAGCCGCCTCCACGCCGCCCCACGGCCGACGCAGGTGTGGCCGCGGTCGATGCTGGAGCCGTCGCCTCCCTCGCCTTCGCCACTGCCGACTCGGACGGCGACGGCGTGCCCGACGAGGCCGACCGCTGCCCCGTCACGCGAGAAGACCCCGACGGCTTCGAAGACGAAGACGGCTGCCCCGAGCCCGACAACGACGACGACGGCGTGGCAGACGCCGTCGACCGCTGCCCCGAGGTCGCGGCGGCGCTCGATGGCGACGCTGATGGCTGCGCGAAGGTGGCGCCCGACGCCGACGGTGACGGAGTCGCCGACGCCGTCGACCGCTGCCCGCTCGAGCCCGAGAACGTCGACGGGGTGAGAGACCTCGACGGCTGCCCCGAGCAGAGCGCCCCGCCGGCGCTGGCGAAGCTGCTCGCCCCGGCTCCTGCGGCCTTCCCGGCCGCGGGCGCACCGGCCGACGCGGCCAGCGTCGACAGCGACGGCGATGGCGTCGACGACCGGGCCGACCGCTGCCCGCTCACCAAAGAAGACCCCGACGGCTTCGAAGACGAAGACGGGTGCCCCGAGCTCGACGACGACGGCGACGGCATTCTCGACCGCTCCGACCGCTGCCCGCAGGTCGCCGAGACCTTCAACGGCTGGCAAGACGGCGACGGGTGCCCCGACGAGCACGGCGACCCCGACAGCGACGGAGTCGAGTACCAGGCCGACCGCTGCCCGCTCGAGCCGGGAGACGCGAGCGACGGCTGCCCGCACCTCGAGGCTCCGGCGCTGGCGCTGGCGGGGTTCTCGGCCGCCGCGCCCGCGATGAGCGACCCGCCGCCGCCCGACGCCGCCACCGCCGACTTCGATCGCGACGGCGCGCCCGACGCCGCCGACCAGTGCCCGACCAGCCGAGAAGACGCCGACGGCTTCGAAGACGAAGACGGCTGCCCCGAGCCCGACAACGACGGCGACGGCATCGACGACGCAAAAGACAAGTGCCCCTTCGAGGCCGAGACCATCAACGGCAACCGCGACGACGACGGCTGCCCCGACCCGGGCGCGGCGGTGGTGCACGTGGTGAAGGGCGCGGTGGTGCTCGACGAGACGGTGCAGTTCAAGACCGCGTCGGCCACCCTGCAGCCCGCCTCGCTCAAGCTGCTCAAGCAGGTGGCCGGGGTGCTGCGCGCGGCGCGCTCGCTGTCGATCGAGATTCAGGGCCACACCGACGACGTGGGCAGCGCGGTGACCAACATCGCGCTCTCGCAGAAGCGGGCCGAGGCGATTCGCGTCGCCCTGGTGAAGGCCGGGGTCGCGCCGGCGCGGCTGCGCGCCAAGGGCTTCGGGCCCACCCGGCCGCGGGCCAGCAACACCACCGCCCCGGGGCGCGAGCAGAACCGTAGAGTAGAGTTCCTCATCATCGGAGAAGCGAAATGAGAGTCGTCGTCGCTGCGCTCTGCGTCTTCTCGAGCCCGCTGGCCTTCGCCGAGAGCCGTTCGTGTGGAGTGAAGCTGGAAGGAGGCCAGGTTCGCCTCGGCAAGCCGCTCACCGAAGAGTGGCTCAAGACCGGCGAGGGCAAGGCCTGCCTGGGCGAGGTGGTGCAAGAGGTCGAGCGCTACCGCCTGGTGCGCGCCATCACCGTGGCGGTGCTGGTGACCGACGCCGATCGCGCGAGCGGCAAGGCGCTCGGGTCGGCGAAGGCCATCGCCCAGGCGCTGGTCGACGCGGGGCTGCCGAAGAACCGGGTGTTCGCGCTGGCGCCGGCGCCCAAGGGCGGCGACGCGCTGGGCATCTCGCTGCGCTACGTCGAGCGCGCGCCCGAAGACGTGGTGGCACGGGTGGCGGCGACCAGCGGGCCGGTGTTTCTCGGCGCCGACGAGGCCACGCTCAAGCCGGCCGAGCCGGGCATGCCGGTGCTGGTGAACGAGCTGGTGAAGACCGGCCCCGGCGCGAAGGTCATCATTCACCTCAAAGACGGCAGCGGCATCGAGGTGAAGCCCGAGTCGGTCATCAAGATGCCGGTGCTCGAGGTGAACGGCACCTCGCGCCAGGTGAAAATCGAGGTGCTGCGCGGCGGCATCGCGGCCGACGTGCGCAAGGCCTCGCAGCTGTCGAAGTTCGAGGCCTCGAGCCGGGTCTCGGTGGCGTCGGTGCGCGGCACGAAGTTTCGGCTCGGCGTCGACGAGGGCGGCGAGACCCGCCTCGAGACGTTGGAGGGCCTGGTCGCGGTGAGCGCGACGAGAGAGCCCAACGCCGCGCCGGTCGAGGTTCCCGCGGGGCGGGGCACCGTGGTGGGCGCAGAGGGGAAAATCTCACCGCCCACCGCGCTGCCCGCCGAGCCCAAGGTGACCGCGCCGCTCAAGGGGCCGGTGGGGCCGCAGCAGCGCCTCGAGTGGCAGCCGGTGCCCGATGTGGCCGCCTACGTGGTCGAGGTGGCGCGCGACGCCGACTTCATGGTCGAGGCGAAGAGCGAGCGCGTGGCGCTGGGCACCACCCTGTCGTGGCCGGCTCCGCTGGCCAGCGGCAAGTGGTTTTGGCGCGTCACCGGCGTCGACTCGGCCGGCTTCCTGGGGGCGCCCTCGAGGGTCTACGCGTTCACGGTGGGCAAGTGAGACGCACGGGGGCCGCGCTGCCCGGCCTCGCCTTGCTGGGGGTGGCCGCCGGGCTGTGGCTCGGGCGCGAGAGCGCCGCGGCGGCGGCCTCGCGGGCGCTGCCCACGCTGGGGTTCGCGCTGGTCTCGCTGCTGCTGCAGGCGCTGGTGGTGCTGCTGGCCGCGGCCGGGCTGTTTCGGCTGCGCGCGCTGCTGGCGGCGGGCGGCGCGCGGGTGCTCGCCCGGCTCGACGCGCTCGACGAGCGGCTCGAGCGGCTGCCTGCACTTCGCGGGCGGGCGATTCGGGCGGCGCTGGTGGGGCTCACCGTGGGCGGCGTGGTGGCGCTGGTGCTCGAGGGCTCCGAGGTCGGCAACGCGCTCGAGACGCGCACCCTCGACCTGCTGGTGCGGCTCAAGTTCCCCGAGCGCTCGCAGGCCGAGCTCGCCACCGGGCGCGAGGTGCCCTCGGCGGTGCAGCAGCCCGACGTGGTGGTGCTGGCGCTCGACGACGAGACCATCGCCCACCTCGGCTGGCCGCTGCCGCGCTACCACTACGCGCGGCTCATCGGCGCGGTGGCGGCCGCGCACCCGGCCTCGCTCACCTTCGACGTGTCGCTGGTCGACGGCTCGCGCGAGCACCCCGAGTGGGACGTGCAGGTCGGCGAGGCCTCGCGCGCGGCCGGCAACGTCGGCTTCAGCTTCACCGTCACCCGCATCACGTCAGAGAGCAAGCCGGTGCTCACCCCGGCGGCGCGGGCGGCGTTCGCGGCCAACACCATTCCCTGGCACGTCGAGGCGCGCGGGCTGCCCGAGTACTCCGAGCTGATCGGCGGCGACGCGGCGCCCCAGTCGGTGGTCGACCCCATCGCCCAGAACGCGGCGGTGCTCGCCATGGCCAACGTGCTGCTCGACGGAGAAGACGACGTGCTGCGGCACTCGCTCTTGGTGGCGCGGCTGGGCGAGCAGCTGTTGCCGTCGCTCTCGCTGCGGCTCGCCGCGGTGGCGCTGCACGTGCCGCTCGCCGAGGTGAAGGTGTACCCCGGCTCGCACCTGCAGCTGGGGTCGCAGCGCCGGGTGCCCATCGACCGGCTCGGCCGTACCCTGGTGCGCTACCAGGGCCGGCACGACACGCGCGGCCAGGGCCCGTTTCGCTACCTCTCGCTGTGGTCGCTGCTGCGCGCCGACTCGACGCTCACGCTCGACGGCAACCCGCTGGGCGATGACCAGCGCTTCATTCTCGACGAGAGCACGCGGCTCGAGGGCGGGCTCGACCCGACCCGTTTGACGGCCGGCGCCCGGGTGCGCGGGGTGGCGCGGTACTCGCCCGACCCCGGCCGCATCGTCGAGCTCGCGGTGGCCGAGCCGGGCAGCGAGCCCGGGTTCGAGCTGATCGACGAGCAGCTGGTGCGCTTCACCACCACGGTGGGCTCGGCGCAGGCCAACCGCCGCGACGTTTCGGCGCTCACCGGCAAGCACGTGCTGGTGGGCTCGACCGCGCTGGCCGCGGCCGACCTGCGCAACTCTCCGCTGGGCGAGCTGCCCGGCGTCGAGCACCACGCCACCATGCTCGCCAACCTCTTGCGCGACGACTTCTTCAACCAGACGCCGCTGTGGGCGAACCGGCTGGTGGTGCTGGCCGGCGCGCTGGTCGCCGCCGGCATCGGAGTCGGCGCCTCGGCCGGAGTGGGGCTGCTCGCCACGGCGCTGCTGCTGCTCGCGATGATGATCTCGGCCTTCGTGCTCGCCTCGTCGGGCGTCTACACCCCGGCGGTGGCGCCCTCGGCGGCGGTGGCGCTCACCTACCTCACCTGCATGGTGCTGGGCGCGCGGGCCTCGCGCCAAGCGCGCCTGCGCGCCGAGCGAGACCGCGAGTTCGTGCGCTCGACCTTCGGCCGCTACCTCACCGAGCAGGTGGTCGAGCAGCTGCTCGACTCGCCCGACGGGCTGAAGCTGGGCGGGCAGCGCGACTTCGTCACCATCATGATGACCGACCTGCGCGGCTTCACCAGCATGTGCGGCACCATGGAGCCCGAAGACGTGGTGCGCCTGCTCAACCACTACCTCGAGGCGATGACCCGCATCATCGCCCGCTACGGCGGCACCATCGACGAGTTCATCGGCGATGCGATTCTGGTGGTGTTCGGCGCTCCGCTGCCGCTCGAGAACGCGGAGAAGCGCGCCGTCGCCTGCGCCATCGAGATGCTCAACGCGATGCCGGTCATCAACGCGTGGAACCGTGAACAGCGGCTCCCTCAGGTCGAGATGGGCATCGGCGTGCACTCGGGCGAGGTGGTGCTGGGCAACATCGGCTCGGAGCTGCGCGCCAAGTACGGCATCGTGGGCGCGACCATCAACCTCACCTCGCGGGTCGAGTCGTTCACCGTCGGCGGGCAGGTGCTCATCTCCGAGGCGACGCGCGAGCGCTGCGGCGAGCTGCTCACCCTGGGCACCACCCAGGTGGTCTCGCCCAAGGGCGTGAAGGGCACCCTCACCATTCACGAGGCCCTGGCGGTGGGCGCGCCGTTCAACGTCGAGCTGCAGTCGGCGGGCGAGCAGCTGGTGGCGCCGAGCGCTCCGCTCGAGCTGCGTTACGCGACGGTGAAGGGCAAGGTGGTGGGCGAGCTCGACCAGGTGGCGCAGGTCGAGGCCATCTCCGAGCTGGGCATGGAGCTGAAGGTGAACGAGCCGCTCGCCGCGCTCAGCGACCTGCAGCTGCGGGTGGTGCAGGGGGGAGAGCTGAAGGCCGGCGAGCTCTACGGCAAGGTGCTCAGGGCCGCGGTGCGCCCGGGCGTGGTGTACCTGCGGCTGACCTCGGTGCACCCCGAGGTGAAGCCGCTGCTCGAGCAGGCGCGCGCCGGCGCCCGGCCGGTAGCGGTGCTCGAGCCGGCGATGGTGTCGCGATGAGCGCGCGGCTGGTGGTTCTGCTGGGCCTGGGGCTGTGCAGCTGCCCCACCGTCGAGCTTGCGGTGCAGTGCCGCGACGGGCGCGTCGACGGGGCGGAGACCGACCTCGACTGCGGCGGCGGGTGCAGCGGGTGCGCGGCGGGGCTGCTGTGCCTGGCCGACGGCGACTGCGCGAGCGGGGTGTGCAGCCTCAACCGCTGCGCTGCTCCGTCGTGCGACGACGGGGTGCTCAACGGCGGCGAGCAGGCCGTCGACTGCGGAGGCAGCTGCCCGGCGTGCGGGGCCGCCTGCGTGCGCGACGCCGACTGCAGTGCGGGGGTGTGCTTCGACGGCCGCTGCGGGCCCGGGCCGTGCGGGCCGCCGCTTCGGGTCTGCGGGGCCGCGTGCGTCGACCCGCGCGTCGACCGCTTCCACTGCGGCGGCTGCGGCCAGCCCTGCCCTCAAGACCAGTCGTGTGTGGGCGGCAGCTGCGTGCCGGCGTGCCTGGGCGGTACGCAGGCGTGCGGGCCAGCGTGCGTCGACGTGGGCTCCGACCCGCTGCACTGCGGCTCTTGCGCGCGCGCGTGCGGGGCGGGCGAGCTGTGCGTCGGTGGCATGTGCTTCCCCCGCTGCGGGCCGGGGCAGCTCGACTGCGGTGGGGTCTGCGTGGCGGTCGACCGCGACCCGCTGCACTGCGGCGGCTGCGGCCGGCCGTGTGCTCCCGGCGCGGGCTGCCTGGGCGGGCAGTGCGTGGCGGGGTGCGTGCCTCCGCTGCTCGCCTGCGACGGTGGGTGTGTCGACCCGCGCTTCGACCCGGACAACTGCGGCGGCTGCGGCGGGGTCTGCCCTCCGGTGCCGCGCGCGCAGGCGGCGTGCACTCCGGCGGGCTGCACCGCGAGCGTCTGCGACCCCGGCTTCGCCGACTGCGATGCCGGCGTGGGCGACGGCTGCGAGGTCGAGCTGGCGGTCGACCCGGTCAACTGTGGGGCCTGCGGCCACGCCTGCTTCGGGCAGGACAGCTGCCTCTTGGGGCGCTGCTGTGGCCCGCTGCCGCCCGGCACGTACCAGACCACCTGCTCGGGCTGCGAGGCGTGCGACGGAGTGCTGCGCTGCATGTGCGACGACGCGGCGCAGAACCCCAAGGCCACCAGCATTCCGCTCGGGCCGCCTTGTTCCCCCGGCTACACCAACTGCGACGGAGTGCTCTTGTGCGACGGCTGCTGACGCTCGCGCTGGTGGCGGTGGTGGGCTGTGCCCGCGCTCCGGCGACCTGCACCGACGGGGTGCGCAATGGGCAAGAGGCCGACGTCGACTGCGGCGGGCCCGACTGCCGCCGCTGCGCGAGCGGCGATGCCTGCCAGACGCCCGACGACTGCGAGAGCGGGCGGTGCCAGCTGCACGTCTGCGTGGCGGCGGTCGAGGGCTGTGACGGCGGGCCCCAGTGCGCGGGCGTCGAGTGCCGGCGCAACGCGGAGTGCCCGAGCGGCGCGTGCCTCGATGGGCAGTGCGTGCCGCCGTGCGCCGCTCCGCTGGTGCCGTGCGGCGGCGCGTGCGTCGATGCGCAAAACGACCCGGCCCACTGCGGCGGGTGCGGCGTGGGCTGCCGGGCCGACCAGCGATGCGCCGGGGGCGCGTGCGTGAGCGGCTGCCCGGTCGGCACCCTGGCGTGCCCGGTGGGGCCGGGCGTGGCGTGCGTGGACACCGGCGTCGACGTGCTGCACTGCGGCGGGTGCACCGTGATGTGCCAGCCGGGCCAGCGCTGCGCGCAGGGGCAGTGCCGGCTCGACTGCGCGCCGTTTCAGACCGCGTGCTTCGGCGAGTGCGTGTCGACGGCGACCGACGCGCTGCACTGCGGGGGCTGCGGCCGGCCGTGCGCGCCGGGCGAGGTGTGCTCGATGGGAGAGTGCGGGCCGGCGTGCCGGCCACCGACGGTGGCGTGCGACGCGGGCTTCGGCTGCGCCGACCTGCGCTTCGACCCGCTGAACTGCGGCGCGTGCGGGGTGGCGTGCCCGCCGGTGCCGCACGCCCGGCCGCTGTGTCTGGGCACGCTGTGCAGCCGCACCGCGTGCGACGTGGGCTTCGCCGACTGCAACGGGCTGCCGTTCGATGGGTGCGAGGCCGAGCTGGCCACCGACGCGCTCAACTGCGGGGCGTGCGGGCGGTCGTGCGTGCCCGGCACGTGCTTCAACGGCATGTGCCCGTGACGTTCACCCTGAGCGGAGCGCTGAGCGAAGCGAAGCGCGGAGTCGAATGGGTGCACTCCACCTGGAACGCACCCACGCCGGTGACTCCATGCGCCAAGCAGCAGAGCGTGCGCAGTTCAACGATGGAGTATCTGCGCTTCAGCCTTCGGCGAGCGACAGCAGGGTTCGATGGTTCGACAGGCTCACCACTACTCTGAAGGTTGTAGTATTTGCGCATTCAAAAACGCAGCGCCGAAAAAGTGGCCGGGCAGGCTCCGCCAGATGGCGTGGGAGCGGCCGCACCTGCCCTCGTTTGCTGAAGGCACTGCGCCCCAGAGCGAGGAGCTGCCCGAGCGCGGAGGGACCGGCTCTGCCCCTGCCGTGGCGGTGCGGTGAATGCCGGTCGAGCGCCGGCCAAGGCCCTCCCGCGGTTCCCCGCCCGTAGCGGCTCGGGCCAGGGTCGAAGCGACGAAGCGCCCGCAATCAGCACACGGAGCGGGGCGGGCGAGGGGCGCCCTCGAGGCGCACCACCTACTTCCACGCCACCCGGTTTCGGCCGGCGCGCTTGGCGGCGTAGAGCGCCTCGTCGGCGCGGTGCATCAGCTCTTCCTTCGTCTCGCCGGCGCGGTAGAGCGTGGCGCCCACCGTCGAGGTGATGCGAATGCCCTGCTCGTTGCCGGGGTGCGCGAGCTCACCGATGGCGACCCGTATCGACTCGGCGCGCATCGAGGCGACGGTCTCGGTGACGTCGGCGAGCAGCACCACGAACTCGTCTCCGCCGATGCGGCAGGGCAGGTCGCTCTTGCGCACCTTCTCGCGAAGAAGCTTGCCCACCGCGCGCAGCACGAAGTCGCCGGCGGCGTGGCCGGCGGTGTCGTTCAGGGGCTTGAAGTGGTCGAGGTCGAGCGCGAGCACCACCAGGCCGCTGCCGAGGGCCCGGGCGCGCTCGATGAAGCTGGGCAGCTCGGCGTCGAAGCCGCGGCGGTTGTAGAGCCCGCTGAGCGCGTCGGTGCGCGCGGTCTCTTCTTCCTGGCTGAGGCGGTGCCGGGTGAACTCGAGCTTCTTGATGGTCTGCTGCAGCTCGGTGTTTCGCCGGCGCAGGTCGGCGATCAGCGCGCGCTCGTTGTCGACCAGGAAGGCGCAGGCCCGCTGCAGCAAGGTGAAGATGACGTGGGGGTGCGAGGCGAGCAGGCTGCGCACGCTGCCCTGGTCGAGCACCTGCAGCCGCGCCGCCGAGGTGGCCACGATGGTGGTGCTGCGGCGCTGGCCGGGGTTGATGAACGAGAGCTCTCCGAAGTAGCTGCCCGGCCCGTAGGTGCGCACCTTGGCGCCGCCGTCGAAGCGGGCCTCGGCGCTGCCCTCGAGCAGGAAGTACATCGAGTCGCCGGGCTCGCCCTCGATGATGATCGCCTCGCCCGCGCCGCAGGTGCGCTCTTTGCCCGCGGCGAAGATGGCCTCGGTCTCGTCTTCGGTGAAGGCGTGCAGCGGTGAGTCAGTGGGGAAGTCGGATCTCATCGGCAGATGAGGTTACCCGAGCGTCAGAGGCAGATGACGTCGTAGGTGATGGGTCAGCCACGCCATCGAGCGTTACACTCAAGCCGATGTCGCAGCGCATCGCCCGCAGCATCGTGATCGCCGCTCCCGCCCAGGCGGTGTGGCAGACCCTCACCCGCCCCGAGCTCATGCGGAGGTGGATGGGAGAGCCCGAGATGAACATCGAGGTCGAGACCGACTGGGCCGTGGGCGGGCCCATCACCGTGCGCGGCTTTCACCACACTCAGTTCACCGACACCGGCACGGTGCTGCTGTTCGAGCCCTGCACCGCGCTGCGCTACACCCACTTGAGCTCGGTCTCGCGCCTGCCCGACGTGCCCGAGAGCTACACCACCCTCGACTTCAGGCTCGCCGAAGCCGGCGGGGGAACCACGCTGAGCGTGACGCTCACCGGGTTCCCCACCGAGGTCATCTTCAAGCACCTCGACTTCTACTGGCGCGGCACGCTCGCGGTGGTGGCCGAGCACGCCCTGGCCACCGCGAGCGGTGGGAGCCGCTAGAAGCCCCAGCTCACGGGTTGTTCAAGAAGAACGCGCCGGCGCAGATGGCGTAGGGCCCGTCAGGGTACCCGCCACCACCGCCCTTGGGCGGCTTCGCCACCTGGCCGAAGACCGCGCCGCCCATGAACGTGTAGTTCTTGTTGTTGTTCTCGACCAGGCCCTCGGCGAGGTTCTGGGTGAGCTTGCCGTAGTCGGTCGCGATGGAGCCGCTCACGAAGAAGATGTTCCGGCCTGCCGCCACGTCGTAGCCGAACGCGAGAAACCGTCTCGCGTCGGCCGGGTCCTGCTGCACCGCCGCGTAGGCGCTGCGCACCCCGAGCGGAAACAGCTGAGGGTGGGTGCGCAGCCAGACCGTCAGGTCGGTCGGCGCCGCCGGAGTCGGCGGAGTCGGGCCCAGCGGCCCGCAGGTGTTCAACGCCTGCCGGGTCTGCTCGGCCGCCGGCGCGCTCGCGGCGCCCGGCTCGTTCTCTGGCAGCCCGCACCCGCTCATCGCCACGGTCACCGCCACCACCACCAGGTTCTTCTTCATCGCGCTCTCTCTTTCGTTGTTACCGCGTCACTCGAATATCAGCACCGAGCGAACCCACTCGCTCTTCTTCTCGGCCAGCCACGTCACCCGCGCGTCCCGCAGCGCCACCGCCGGCTCGACGCCCTGCTCGAGCCGCTGCACCAGGTCGGCGAACAAGAGCCGCGCTTCGCCGTCGGGCAGGTCGACCGGCGCGGCCACCACCGCGCGCGCGCCGGCCTTCAAGAAGGCGTGCGGCAGGCTCCACCGCTCGTGCAGCGCCGGAGCGACGGTGGCCGCCCGGCACGCGCCCAACAGCACCACCGGGTGCCCGCGCAGCTGCGAGCCCGCGACCTTCGAGGCGGTGAGCGCGAACCCGTCGGCCCCCGGCGCCAGCACCACCAGCGCCGCGTCTTCCGAGCCGGGGTTCACCAGCCCGTGCGCCTCGAGCTCGATGAACGACGCCTCGCGCATCGCCGCCAGCACCCGCTCGGGAGTCGCCTCGCGCCCCGAGAGCCGAACCTCTGCCGCCGCCGGCGCGGCCCGCGAGTACGCCGCCAGGCGCGGCAGCCCGAGCTCGGGCGGCGCCTCGACCTCGCTCACCACCAGCCTGGGCCCCGCCACCCGCGCCCGCTCGGGCAGCGCGCTGGCGAACGACCAGGCGATGCCGTCGGGCAGCCACCCGCCGCGCCCGTTGAGCGGGAAGCCGGCGAACACCGCCAGCGGCCGCTCTCCACACGCCTGCGCCAGCGGCTCGGCCACCGGCACCGCCACCGCCTGCACCTCTTCGACGCTCACCCAGTCGGGGTGCGGGCGGCTCGTCGCGATGCGGGTGAACCGACCCTGCGGCGCGCCCTGGGGGCCCTGACCCGCCACGGTGATGCGGTCGTCCTCGACGTCGATGACCAGCGCGCACGGCGGCAGCGGCGCGCCCAGCTCTTCCGAGGTGAGCGCGAGCACCCGCGCGAAGTCGCGCCGCTCTCCCGCCGCGGCGCGCAGCAGCCCGAAGCCGTAGGCCACCACCTTCTGGCCGGTGGTGTCCGACGGCGGCAGGGCGCGGCCCCTGGCCATCGCGTCGCGCAACAGCTGCTCTCCTCGTCGCGCGTCGACGTCGAGCTCGACCCGCCCCTCGAGGTGGGTGGCCATCGCCTGGCCTGCGGGAGTCGAGTCGCTCTCGCGCAGCGCCGCCACCGCCTCGCGAAAGCGGGTGAGCCCCTCGGGGGTGGGGGCCAGGCGCTGCAGGTCGGCGAGCGCGAACACCCCCACCAGCGAGTACGGCTCTCCGCACTCGGCGGCGCGGGTGAGCTCGTCGCGCACCCGCTCGGGCTCGAGGGTGAACTGGTGCACCAGCGCCAGCGACTCGTGCAGGTAGCGCTGCGCGCTGCAGTCTTTCGGCAGCCGCAGGGCGCGCTCTTCCAGCGCGGCGCGTGCCAGCCCTTTCAGGTTGCGGAACCGCGCCGCGTCTCCCAGCAGGCTGAGCAGCCGGCCCTCGGCGAGCACGTCGCCCTGGGCGCGGGTGAGCGCGAGGCCCGCGAGCACCAGCGCCTGCTGCTCGGCGGCCCGGTGCTCCTGGCCCAACAGAATGGCGAGCTTCTCGTTGGCCTGCATGGCGCGCAGCGGAGCGACGGTGCGCGCCTGCGCCGCCACCTCGCGAAGCTCGCGCTCGGCCTCGGCGGCCTCACCCGTCGAGGCGCGCTGCCACGCCTGCTCGTTGCGCGCGGCGAAGAGAAACCACGGGTCTTGCACCGCGCGCGCGGCCTCTCGGTACCGCGCCAGCTCGGCGGGCAGCTGGCCGAGCATCGGCAGCGCGAGCAGCAGGTCGTCAGCCGAGCCGGCCTTCACCAGCTCGGCGCCGCCCTGCTCGGGCAGCCCGGCCTCGCTCTCGGCGACCTGAAGGGTGACGCCCTGGCCGGCCAGCGAGCGGAAGTAGTCGACGAACATGCCGCGCAGCTGCGCGGTGACCCGGGCGCGTGCTGCGAAGCCCTGGCCGGCGGCGCGCTCGACCGCGGCCACCGCGCGCGAGCCCTCACCGAAGGTGGCGTCGAGCTGCCGCGCCACCGGCAGCAGCGCGCGGGCCTCTTCGGCCGAGGTGGCGGTGCGCAGGCCATACGCCAGGTACATGCGCGCCACCGACGGCGCCGCCCCGACCAGCGGCTCGGGCGCGGGCCGGTGCTCGAGCGCCATGCCGATTCCCGCCTGCAGCGCCTGCTCGAAGCGGTCGAACGCCGCTCTCCACTGCGCGTCGAGGGCGCGCTGGCGCTCGAGCGCCTCGGCCGACCAGCCGGGCTCGCCCAGCGCCGCCACCTCGCCGAAGCCGCGGGCGGCGAACGCGAACAGGCCCAGCTCGCGCGCGGCGAGCGCACGGTTCCACAGCGCGCGCGCGTGGCGGGGCCGGGCATCGAGGGCGCGCTGGGCCAGCTCGAGCGCGTCTTCGGGCCGGCCCTGCGCCAGCGCCACCGCGGCGAGGTCGGCGCTCACGTCGGGCGAGGGCTGCAGCCGCTCGAGCAGCGCGCGGGCGCGCGCCGGGTCATTCGACCAGAGCAGCGCGCTGGCGAGCGCCTCGAGGTCGCCCTGCTTCTCGAGCCGGGCCAGCGCTTCGAGCGAGAGCGGCTCGGCGGCGCCGGCGCCGCGCAGCACCTGGTAGGGCCGGTGCGCGTCGGCGGGCGCCCAGCTCACCCGCGCCTCGAGCGGCCGCTGACCGCCCAGCGCAGGTGTCGGCGGCAGCAGGCGCGTCACCGCGAAGGCCACGGCTGCCGCCGCGGTGGCCAGCCCCACCAGGGCCAGCACCCAGCCGCGGCGGGCGGGAGCGACCGGCTTGGGCGCAGGCATGGCGCCCTTGCTGGCCTCGGCGGCGGCGTCGAGCTGCAGCACGGTGAGCAGCCCGGCCTGGCACTGCGCGCAGCCGCCCAGGTGCTCGCGAAAGGCGTCGGCCTCGCGGGTGCCCAGGGCTCCCGAGGCGAATGACTGCAGCGGGTCGTGGGGCGTGCTCATGCCGGCTCCTCTTCTTCGCCGAACAGCAGCGCCTTGAGCTTGTGACGGGCGCGCAGCAGGCGGGTGCCGACGGTGGTGCGGGGCACGCCCAGCGTCTTGGAAATCTGCTCGTACGAAGCGCCGTCGACGTGCAGGCGGTACACGTCGCGAAACGGAGCGTCGAGCCGGCCCAGCGCCTGCTCGACGTCGGTGCGGTCGAGCTTCGCCCAGCGCGGCTCGAGCTCGGGCACCGGGTGCTCGAGGTGGTTCTCGACCAGCTCGAGCTGCACCGCGGCGCCCTCGCGGCTGCGGCGCCGGCAGCGGTCGATGAAGAGGTGGTGGAGAATCGAGACCAGCCACGCCCGCGCGTTGGTGCCGGGGGTGAAGGTCGAGATGCTCGAGAGGGCCCGCTCGAGCGTGTCTTGCACCAGGTCCTCTGCTTCGGTGGCGTCGCGGCAGAGCCGTCGGGCCAGGCCGCGCAGGGCGTCGGCGTGGGCGCGCAGCTCGGCGTCCAGCGCACCCGGGTCAGCCGCCAACGCGTGCAGGGTCTGACCCACGACGTGGGGCTTCTCTACGAGTGGCGTGAAACGGTCAACGGCGAACACGGCGTCCTTTCGAACGCCGGTTCGCCGAAATCTTCCCGACCGGGGGAAGAAAAAGCGTCAGCTCAAGGAGTCAGGCGGGTTGCGCGGCCGATGCAGTAGTGCAGGCGCACCGGGTCGGTGATGGTCCGGTAGAGGCCGTGGGGGTCGCGCAGCACCAGGCCGTACGGCTTGCCCGCGCCGTCGAACAGCACGTGGTCGATGGCGTAGACGTGCTGCCCGCGGCGCCAGGTGGTGTCGTCGTCGTTGGGCGTCGCGGGGTCGTCGGCGTTCACGATGGGGGTGGCGTCGCTGATCTCCGACTTCGCCCCGGTAATCATGGGGAAGCCGTGGTCGAGCTGGTCATCGACCCAGGTGAGCCAGGCCTCGTTCGACACCGGCACCATGGTCTTGACGAAGCCGGGCAGCTGGCCGGTGTGGAACCACCAGAACTCCTGGTCCATGGTGATGCTGTCGGAGATGATCCACGGAGTGTTGAGGTAGGGAATGGTCGAGAGCGTCAGGCCGTTGCCGCCGGAGATCGAGTCGTAGTTGCCCACGTCGCGGCGGGCGATGGCGAACGCCTTCTCGACCAGCGCTACCCACAGCGCGCCCTCTTCGCCGAGCTTCGCGTACGCCGGCTTCAAGCTCGAGTTGAGCCACAGGTCCGAGTCGACGCGCACGTAGTCGGGCAGGCCGTTGCGCACCAGCCGCACCGCGTACGAGCCGTCACCGAGCGGAGCGATGAGCCGGCGAATGTGCTCGGGGTCGGCGTGGGCGAACGCCGACAGCCGCGCCACGAAGAAGCAGTCGCCGACCGAGCCCTGAAAGACGTCGTCGGGGCTCGGGCCGTCGGAAGCGAAGAGCGGGTAGTCGTCGAAGTTCTTCTTGGTCAGCACGTTGTAGTGCTTGGCGCGCATCTCGGGGTCGCGCAGGTTCTCGCCCATCGGCTCGAGCCCGACCGGCGTCACCGAACCGTCGGCGTACTTCACGCTGCGGAACCCGCTGATGACGTGCACGTTGCCCAGCAGGTATTCGCCGACGGTGTAGTCGGCGAGGGTGTCGGCGGCGTCGCCCCAGAAGTTGTCGTCCTGGTTGCCGCCGTAGACCGTGTCGCTGCCCAGGCCCACCGAGACCAGCAGGTCCATGCCGTCGTCGCCGTAGAGCGTGTCGTTGCCGCTGCCGCCGTTGAGCGAGTCGCGCCCCGCGCCGCCGTGCAGCACGTCGACGCCCGAGTGGCCGTAGAGCTCGTCGTCGCCGTTGCCACCCCAGAGCTGGTCGTTGCCCTCTGACCCGCCCACCACGTCGTTGCCGTCGTTGCCGTAGACGTGGTCGTCGCCGTCGCCGCCGACCAGAAAGTCGGCGCCGCTGCCGCCGCTGAGCACGTCGACGCCCGAGCCTCCGTTCGCGGTGCTGGGAAGCGAGGTGTTGTTGAAGAAGACGTCGTCACCCGTGCCGCCCACGAAGTTGAGCTTCTTCACCTGGCTCTTGGGGTAGCGGCTCACCGTCCCGTTGAGGGTCACCTTCACGTCGGTGCCGTCGATTGTCACCACCGCGGTGTCGTCTCCGTCAGCGGCGTCGATGGTCAGCGCGCCGTCGGCGAGGCTGATGCCGATGGCGTGCACGCCGGGCATGCCGAGGCTGGCGAGCGCCCGGTCGGTCAGGGTGGCCACGCGCGGCACCACGGGCATCGGCGCGCGGCGCGGCCCCACCCCGGCGGGCAGGCGCGGCTCGAGGTCGGTGCTCTCTTCCCAGGTGATGGGAGCCGGTTGCGGAAGCGGCGGCTGAGACGTCGGGGGAGGAGGGTTGGTGAGCGCCTGGGAGTCTCGAGCCGACTCCATCGGCTCTTCGACTCCGGCGCAGCCGAACAACATGCACGCGAGCAGCAGTTTGTTTTTCATGCCTGGGTCAACGAGCCCGGCCCAAAATCTTCCAGGCCGGCTTTACGATTTGGCTCGCGAACGCGCAGCGGCCGCCGGCCGAAAATGACCCGAATGGCTGGCCCTCGCCCCCTCGACGCGCGCCACAAGATTGGCCGCGAATGGCTCAAGCGCGAGGGGGCTCCGCCCGCTTCCGTTTTCTCGCACGATGAGAACCGCAAGGTCTCGGCGAAGGCCGCCGCGGCGCTGAAGCGGTTCGAACACCAGGTGGCGAAGGCCGCCGCGTACGAAGGGCGCGAAGAACCGCCCGCCGCGGTGAAGGCCCCGCTGGTCGATGCGCTGGTGTCGACCGCCGCCGCGGCGCTCCGCGCGCAGGGAGTGAAGGTCACCGTGGTGCCGCGCGCCGAGCGCCGCGAGCCGTCGCTGACCATCGCTTGCACCGGCGAGCACCCGCTCAACCGCGAAGCGGCCTCCATCTCGACCCGTTGGGGTGGGGTGGTGCGCTACGCGCCCGCCGAGCTGGTCGGCACCGCCTGGCAGGCCACCTACAACCCGGCCAGCAACGCGCTCAACGTCGACCACGGCCAGATTCTGCGGCCCGAGGTGCTGGGCAACGCCTTCAAGCACGAGCGGCTGCACATGGAGAGCGACTTCGCCATTCGGCAGGGCAAGCCGTGGCCCGGCTCGGGCTACCTGCTGGGGCTCGACGAGGGGCAGCTGCCGCAGGTGGTGAAGGGCTTCGACGCGTACCGCACCTTTCAGTCGCTCGACGAGCTGCCCGCCTACCTGGTGAGCCTCGAGCACGTGGTGGGGCAGGCGCTCGCCGCTCCCAGCGCCGAGGCGCTGCAGGGGGTGGTGGCCGAGCTGCGCCACGACACCGTGAACCTCTTCGACGTGGCGCTGCGCGCTCAGGGCGTGCTGCACCGCGCGGCGGCGCGCGCCGAGCGCGGCGAGCTCGAGTACTGGTCGGACGCGAAGGGCCGCTCGATCGATCTCAAGGTCGAAGAGGTCGCCGAGCACGCGCACGAGGTGCTGCTGCCCGAGGCGGCGGCGGGCGAGCGCCAGGTCGACCTCGCCTCGCGTCGCGCCGCGGCGGGCACCGCGGTCGCGCTGGCGCGGCTCACCCAGAGCGTGGTCGACGCGCTGCCGGCTGAGCCCGCCGCAGCCCGACCCCTGCTGGCCGCGCTGCGCGAGCAGCTCGCCGAGGTGCTCGCCGACCGCGAGAAGGGCGAGCTTGCGCTCACCTTCCCCGAGGCCGTGCAGCGCTTCAACGCGGCGCTCGAGCGCGGCTGACCGCTCGAGCACCGCGCGCTTCGCTGCTCAGCGGGGCCGGTACGCGACCAGGCGCGAGATGCGCATCGTCGACTGTCTCCACGCGGCGGGTATCGGCCCGGCGAGGTGCGCATTGGCTCCGTCGCCGACCTGGTAGGTCAGGCGGGTGTACCACTGCTGACCGGCCTCGAACTGCGAGTCCCACGAGCCGGCGCTGCTGGCGGCGTCGAACTGCGCGCGGGTGATTTCACCGACCTTCTGCCCGTCGACGAACAGCGTCGCCGCGCCCGGGGTCTTCTCGTAGCGCCACCGGTGCAGGCCCTCGAAGCGCGCGCCCGCCATCAGCGACTGGGGAATGCCGAACGCCTTCGAGCCCAGGTTGTAGGGCGACGAGCCGGTCTTGATGATGGTCGACTTCATCTCCTTGCTGGTGCCGAGGTAGGCGCCGCAGTACTCCCACGCGTCGAGCTCACCCTGGCCCGAGATGGGGCGGAACCACCAGGCGGGGAACATGCCGCTGCCCAGCGTGTCGAGGGTGATGTCGGCCTCCATCGCGAAGTGGTCGGGCAGCGGGTGAAAGCGCGCCATCGCGTCGGCCGAGTAGATGGTGGCGGTCTGGGTGGCGCGCTCGGCGGTGATGACCATGCCGCTGGTGCCGAAGTCGACCTGCTCTTTGCGGTTGTACGACTGGTCGGTGGTGCGCACGCCGGTGCTGTAGCTCCAGCCCTCGTCGCGCGAGAGGTCGTAGGCGAACAGCTGCACCCAGTCTGAGGTGGCGGGCGTGCCGGCGTCGACCGGGGGAGGAGGAGGAGGCGGCGGAGCGCCCGCGTCGGCCGGCTCAGGTGGCGCGCCGGCGTCGACCGGCGCCGGGGCGCTGTCGGTCACGTAGAGCCGCGGCGCGAAGCGCGGGTCGCCCTCGCGGCTCACCAGCTCGACCGCGTCGTTCGAGTCGGCCTTGAGCACCAGGTTCACCTCACCCGAGCCGGTCACCGCCGAGGTGACGTCGAAGCTCAGCCAGCCGCGCGCGGCGACCTTGGCGCTGTCTCCCAGACGGGTGGTGGCCCACGGGCGGTCGGCGAAGGTGAGGGTGCGCTCGCTCCAGCCGCCCGCCGTGCTCCAGGCCTCGGGGCCGTCGTTGCTGGGGTCGGTGACGTACACCGCGAGCACCGCCTTGCGCACGGCGCCGCGCACGCCCGACACCGCGAAGCGCAGGTAGGTCAACCTGAGCGGAGCCCCGTCGGCCGCGATGACGGTCGAGCCGCCGAAGTTGGTGCGGGGCGACGCCTCGCGCACCTCGGCGTCGGCCACCGCCAAGAACGGCTGGGCGTTGAGCTCGAGGTTCAAGGCGGTGACCGGGTCTTCTTCGGGAGCGGGCTCGATTCCACAGCTCGACAGCGCCCACAGCATTGCCAACAGCGAGACTCGTGCTCCACGCATCAAAGGCACCTCGGGTGAAGGGTTGGCCGACCCGATTTCAAGTCGCGTGCCGGTCGGGGGCCTCGCGCAGGCGGGCGTGGAGACAGCGAATCGGAAAGCCAAGAGTGTCCCGCGCGGCGGGACAGTCGGTGCGGGCGTCCACTCCTGGAGCGCTGTGGTACGAATCGGGTTCATGCTCTGGCTCGCGCTGACCCTCTGCGCCGCGCCGCCCGACGTCGAGGCGCAGATTGAACGCGGGCAGGCGTTGATTCTCGACACCCGCGAAGAGAAGGCGCTCGCCCTGCTCGAGCCGATCGCCGCCGACGCCGCGGTGGCGCCGATGCTCCGCGGGCGTGCGGCGGTGTACGCCGGCGTCGCACGCTTGAACCTCGGTGACGAGGCGAAGGCGCGGGCGCTGTTCGTCGCCGCGCTCGAGGCCGACCCGGGGGCCACGCCACCCGACTGGGCCTCGCGCCGGGTGCGGGCGCTGTTCGACCGCGCGCTGGCCGAGCTCACCGCGCAGCAGGTCGCGAAGCCACTGGCGCCGGTGGTGGTCGCTCCTGCGCCCGCGCCGGCACCGGCGCCTGCCTCGCCCGCGGTGGTGCCCGAAGCCGTCGCCCCCGCGCCGAGCCGCGCGCTGCCGGTGGGCCTGGGCATCGCCGCGGCGGCGTGCCTGGTGGCGTCGGCGGTGCAGCTGGTGCTGTGGAACGACGCCTGGCGCAGCGCCGAGGCCCAGGGGCGGGCGGTGCCGGCGAACGCCTTGCTGCAGCGCTCGAAGGCGCTCTGGTACGGCGGGTTCATCACCGGCGGCGTCGCGCTCGGGCTGGGCGCCTTCGCGCTCGTCACCGTGGTGGCGCGCTTGGCGCCTGAGCTTCCCCCCCCCCCCCCCCGCCCCCGCCCCCGCCCCCCCCCCCCGGGGCGGCCGGGCCCGGTGCCGGGCCCGGCCCCGGCGCGCGGCCCCTGGCCCCGGCTTGCCCCGCGGCCCGCGCCCCCGTGCCCGTTGGGGGCGGGGCCCCGCCCCGCCCGCCCCCCGCCCCCCCGGGCTCCCCGGCCGGGGCGCGCCCCTCCCGGTCCGCCGCCCCCCCCCCCCTCGCCCCTCCCCCCCCGCCGCCCGCCCGCCGTCCCCCGCCGCCGCGCGGCCGCGCGTCGGGGGCGCCCCCCCGCGCGGGCGGGGGGCCCGGCCGGGGCGTGGCCCCGCCCCGCGCGCGGCGGCGGGCGGCGTCGCGCCCCCTGGGGGTCCTCCCCCCGGTTTCCCCCGCCGCCCGGCGCCTCCGCCCCCCCCGCCCGGGCCCGGGGTCCCCGCCGGCCCCGGGGGGGCGGCGGGGCGCGCCGGCGGCCCCCCGGGGCGCCGCCCCCCCCCCCCCCCGCGGCGGGGGCCCCGTGCCCCCCCCGGCCCGGGCCGTCCGCCCGGCGGTCCTCGCGTCCGGGGCGTTGGGGCCCCCCCCCGGCGGCCCCGCCCCCCCCGGCCCCCCCCGGGGGCGCGCGCCTCCCGCCGCCGCCGCCCCCCCCCGCCTCCTCGCGCGGGGCCCGGCGGGGGGCCCGGCCGCCCGTTCCGGCCCGGCCCCCGCCGGGGGAGGGCGTCCGGGCCCCGCCGCCCCCCTCGGGTGGGGGGGGCGCGCGCCCCGTCCCCTCCGCGGGGGGGGCCCCGCGGGGGGCGCCCGGCGCCCCCCCTCGGGGGCCCCGGGGCCCCCCGCCCCCCCCGGGCGGTCGGTCCGGCGGGGGGAGGACCGTCGGCGTCCCCGCTAGTCACTTCAGCTTGAGGCGAAAGACCCGGTCTTCTCCCGCAGCGAGCTGCACCGTCTCGCGCCGTCTCACGTTCAGCGCGCGGTTGACGATGAGCAGCTGGTGCTTGCCGGCGTAGGCCGGCATCACCGGGTACGGGCCTTCGCCGAGCGCTTTGCCGTCGAGCGTGACCTCGGAGTACGGCACCACGCGCACGTGCAGCGAGCCGCGGGGAATCGACCACCGCACCGTGTCTTGCCCCGGCCTGACGCGCACCACGTCGGTGAAGTCGATGCCCAGCTCGGCGTTGCGCGCGGTCACCTTCACTTCGTTGCCCCACAGGCGCAGCGCGACCGGGCTCTTGCCCAGCTCGCGGCCGGCGACGCTCACCTGGCACGCAGGTTCGACCTCGAGCCGCACCTTGCGCTCGGCCGTGCGCGGCTCGGTAGCGCGCGCCTCGGTGGGCGCAGCCCCGGCGTCGACCGCCGCCGCGGGCTCGACCCCGGGCCCGGGCGGGCGGGGACGCGGCGCGGCGCGGGGCTGGAGCTGGGGCTGGAGCCGCAGCCGGAGCCGGAGCCGGCTCTGCCGGCGCGGTGGGGCGCGGTGCGGTCGTGCGCAGCAGCGGCACCAGCGCGAGCGCCGCCACCGCCGTCACCCCCAGCGCCGCGAGAACCACTCCCCGGCGCGACCGCGAGCTCCTGGTCGGCGCCGAGCCGGTGCCCTGGGTCGGCAGGGTGAGCGTGCTCGGCGAGGCCGCGGCGTGCGCCTGAACGCGCCGGGCCAGCTCGGCCTTCGCCCGCTCTCGCGCCTGGGGGGTGAGCAGCGCCGCGAGCTGCTCGGCGGCCTCGGCGCCGCTCGGTGGGCGAGCGCTGCCCAGCGGCTCGAGCAGCCGATCGACCGCCACGCCGAGCGCTTCAGGCAGCTCGGGCGCCACCTCGCGCAAGGGCCGGCGCCGCCCGGTCGAAATCTCCTGCATCAGCAACAGCTCGGTCGCGCCGCCGTAGGGCAGCTCGCCGGTGAGGGCGCGAAACAGCACCACCCCCAGCGAGAAGAGGTCGGAGCGCGGGTCGACCGCTTCTCCGCGCGCCTGCTCGGGCGCCATGTAGGCGATCTTCCCGCGCAGCGCGCCCTGGGTGGTGGTGGTGCTCGCCGAGATGGGGTTGCTCAGCTTCGCGATGCCGAAGTCGGCGAGCTTCACGTCTCCGGTGCGCGAGAGCAGCACGTTGCTGGGGCTGACGTCGCGGTGCACGATGTCGAGCGCCTCGTCGTTCTCTCCGCGGGTGTGGTGCACGTCGTCGAGCGCCCGCGCCAGCTCGACCCCCACGTACAGCGCCACCTCGAGCGGCAGCGGGCCGTCGGCGAGCAGGCGGTGCAGCGAGACGCCCTCGACGTACTCGAGCACCATGAACCAGGTGCCCTGCTGCTCTCCAATCTCGTGCACCGCCACCACCCGCGGGCTGCGCACCCGCGCCGCGATGCGCGCCTCGCGCTGAAACAGCCGCGCCAGCTTCGGGTCGTGGGCCAGCTCGGGGAGAATGGTCTTCACCACCACGGTGCGCTGGCCGTCTTGCGCCAGCCACACCTCGCCCATGCCGCCTGCACCCAGCCGGCCGACCACACGGTAGTTGCCGAGGTGGAAGCCGCGCCGTTCCATTCGAGGTGCGTGACTCATGGTAGCAGCGCAACGTTGGTGCTGGTGCCTCCGACTTCGCTACAACCGTGGCTGCGCCCGTGTCAGAGACCCCGCCCGCCCTCGAGACCCTCACCGGCCGGCCGCCGTCGCTCGGCGTCGCGGCGGGCTTTTTCATCGCGGTGACCAGCGGCCCCGACACCGGCAAGCGCCTCGAGCTGACCCGCGGCAGCGCGCTGGTGGGCACCGCCTCGGCGTGCGACCTGAAGCTGAACGACCGGCGCGTCTCGCGGCAGCACCTGCGGCTGGCGTGCACCGTGGCCGGGCTCGAGCTCACCGACCTGGGCAGCCGCAACGGCACGCTGCTCAACGGAGCCCGCGTGAAGTCGGCGGTGCTGGCGTTGGGGTCGCGCATTCAGGTGGGAGACTCGGAGCTGCAGGTCACCGCCGCGGGCGCCCCCGAGCTCACCGGAGAGCTGTTCGGCCTGGTGGGCCAGAGCGGCCCGATGCGGGCGCTGATGCGCGAGCTGAAGCAGGTGGCGCCGTCGGACACCACGGTGCTGATGGTGGGCGAGACCGGCAGCGGTAAAGAAGCGGCCGCGCGCGCCCTGCACGCGGCGAGCGGCCGCAAGGGCCGGCTGGTGGTGTTCGACTGCGCGTCGGTCTCGGTCGAGCTGGCGGGCAGCGAGCTGTTCGGTCACGCCGCCGGGGCGTTCACCGGCGCGCGCGCGGCGCGCGAGGGCGCGGTCGACCGGGCGGCCGGTGGCACCTTGTTTCTCGACGAGGTGGCCGAGCTGCCGCCCTCGACGCAGCCCGAGCTCTTGCGCCTGCTCGACCGCAAAGAGGTGCACCCGGTCGGCGGCGACGCGCACCATCGCGTCGACGTGCGGGTGGTGGCCGCCACGCACCGCGACCTCGAGGCCGAGGTGCGCGCCGGCCGCTTCCGGCAGGACCTGTACTTTCGCCTCGCGGTGCTGACGGTGAAGGTGCCGCCGCTGCGCGAGCGCGCCTCGGACATACCCCTGCTGGCGCAGCGGCTGCTCGCCGAGGCGGGCAGGCCCAGCGCGCTGAGCGAGCGCGCGCTCGAGGCGCTGGGCTCGTATGCGTGGCCGGGCAACGTGCGCGAGCTGCGCAACGTGCTGCTGCGCGCCGCGGCGCTCGACGAGACGCCGCAGCCGGGTGGGAAGAAGAAGAAGCTGCCCGCCGACTTCGACCCCGCCGAGCTCTCGCTCGACTACCGGCGCGCGCGCGAGGCGATGGTGGGGCTGTTCGAGCGCGAGTACCTGCGCAACCTGCTCGAGCAGCACCAGGGCAACGTCAGCGCCGCGGCGAAGAGCGCGAAGATTGCGCGCAGTCACCTCTACCGGCTGCTCACGCGGCATGGGCTGGTGTGAGCGTGCGGTGCGCCGGGGTGATGCTGCTGCTGTCGGCCTGTGCTCCCTCGCTCGACCTGCGCGGCAAGGCCTGCGAGAGCGACGGCAGCTGCCCCGAGCCGCTCATCTGCTCGCGCGGCGCCTGCGTCGACAACCCGTGCCCCGGCACCGACGGGCGGCCTGGCGCCGCGCTGGTGCCGGCGTGCGGAGCGTGGCTGGGGCTCTACCCGTCGCTGGTGCCCAGCTGGAGCAGCGCGCTGACCACGCTCGAGAGCTCGGCGGGCGCGCCGGTCGACCTCGCGCACGCGTACCACGACTGGTTCAGCGAGTTTCCCACCGACGACGAAGAGGGCATCTCGGCGCGCGGCACCTGGCTGTACTTCGACTGGCAGCCGCGCCGCGGCGACGGCACGCCGGTGCCGTGGGCCGACATCGCCGATGGCGCCCACGACACGGCGATCGACGCCCGCGCGGTGGGGCTCGCCGCGCTGAAGAGCCCGGTGTTCATCTCTTTCGGCGCCACCGCGCAGAACAGCGTCGGCGCCCAGGGCACCGCGGCCGACTTCGTGCGCGCGTTTCGGCACGTGCGCGAGCGGGTGATGGCGAAGCGGCCCACCGGCACCGCCTGGGTCTGGGCGCCGTCGGGCACCCGCCCCATCGACTCGAGCACCCGCACCACGCTCTACCCGGGCGACGACGCGGTCGATTGGGTCGGCTTCACCGCGTACCACAACTACCGCTGCGTGATGACCACCGGAGCGTGGGTCGCCCCCGACGCCCTGTTCGGCGACACGTACGATGCGGCCACCGCGCTGGGAAAGCCGGTGGTGCTCTACGAGCTGGGCTGCGTGGAAGACGCCTCTGACCCGCAGCGAAAGGCGCAGTGGTACCTCGAGCTCGGCCGGCTCGCGCCCACCCGCTTCAGCCAGCTGCGCGCGGTGATGTTCCAGAGCTCGGGCGCCACCGAGCCCGCCTGCAGCTTTCACGTCGACAGCTCGAGCGCGGCGCTCTCGGCGTTCCAGTCGCTGCAGGGCTCGGCCTACTTCCGTCCGCCTCGCCCCTGAGCTCCCGGTGCGCTAAGCGGCTGCGCATGAAACGGTCTGCGCTGGTGCTCGCGGTGCTGGTGACGGTGGCGTGCGGTGGCTCTGGCACCGGAGGCACCGGCGGAGGCACTGGAACCGCCGGCGGCTCGGGCGGTCACAGCGGCGGCGCGGCGGGTGGTGCGGCCGGTGGTGCGGCCGGTGGCGCAGCGGGAGGCCACGGCGGTGGCAGCGCAGGCGGAACCGCGGGGAGCGCGGGGGGCAGCGCCGGCGGTACGGCGGGCGGCGGGGCGTCGACCAGCGACGGCGGCACCGCTGCGGTCATCAACGAAATCTGCGCCCGCGGCGGCAACGAGTACGTCGAGCTGTACAACCCCGGCGCGACCGCGAAAGACCTGAGCGGCTACGGCTTCTGCGACTCGGACCCCGATGGCGGCGGCCCCTACCTGAGCCGCGCGCTGCGCTTCCCCTCGGGAACTTCGCTGGCGTCGCACGGGTTTCTGCTCATCGCGCTGGGCCGCGCCGACGCGGGTGCCGGCCCCACCACCAACTGCCTCGACGCCGGCGCCACCACCTGCTTCGAGGCCAGCTTCAACATCAGCAACTCGCTGGGCGAGACCGCGTGGGTGCTCGACGAGCAGAGCGCGGTGCACGCCTACACGTTCTACCCGGCCAACGGCCACGACGCCGGCAGCTCGTACGGTCGGCTGCCCGACGGCACCGGGGCCTTTGCGCAGACCTCGCGCACCCCCGGCGTGGCGAACGCTCCCTGAGCTGCCTCTCTAGAACGGCTCGAAGCAGTCGTAGTTGCGCTGCTCGCAGATGAGCCCGCCGCGGAAGGTGAAGAACACCCCGAAGCTCGCCTTCATCGTCGAGCCGGCAGCGAGGTTCCCCATGGGAATCTTCAGCTCCGCGCTCCACGCGACCTCCATCGCCACCCCGTCGCCGTCGGCCAGCGCGCGCCGCACCCGGTAGCGCTGGTTCGCCACCATGCCCTTGCTCTTGGCGAAGGCGTCGCGCGACTCGGCCAGGTCACGGGTCAGCCCCGCGGGGAACAGCTTGTTGGGCAGTTGAACGAAGCGGGCGTCGGGAGTGAAGAACGCAGTGTTCAGCTCTCCGTCCGTCTCGATCGCCGCGAAGTACTGCCTCACCGTCTCGAGGTGTGGGTTCATACAACCATGGTTGCACAACCTGGGTTGTGAATGCCAGCCTGGGTCGATGGAGCTCACCCACCTGGCCTTCTTTCTCGGCACCGCGGCCAACGCGCGGGTCGTCGAGGCGCTCGAGAAGGCCGGCTTTCGGCCCAAGGTCTCGCACGGGTACGTGGTGCAGCAGCTGCTGCTCGGGCCGCGCTCGGTGAGCGAGCTGGCCTCGGCGCTCGAGGTCACCCAGCAGGCGGTGTCGAAGTGGGTCGCCGAGATGGCGGCGCTCGAGCTGCTTCGCGACGCGCCGAGCGACGACGCGCGGGTGCGGCGGGTCGAGCTGTCGGCGCGCGGCCAGGCGAGCGTCGACGCGTCACGCAAGGCCCGCGCGGTGCTCGAGACGAAGCTGCAGAAGGCGCTGGGGCCCAGGCGCTTCGCCGCCGCCCAGACCGCGCTGGAAGAGGCGCTCGAGGCCCTCGGCGAGCTCGAGGCGGTGAAGGCGCGGCGGGTGAAGCCTGGGCGGTGAGGCTCGGCGTCGAGCGCTCACTGCACCAGCAGCAGCACGGTGTCGGGGAAGTTCACCGCGGTGACGGTGATGTTCCACGCGCCGGCCACCACGCCGGTCTGGTTCGAGTTGCCCAGAATCAGCCGCCCATCGCCGGGGACGAGCTGCTGGGTGAGCGCGGCCGGCAGGGTGAAGCGGCCCGCCGCCCCCGGCACCGGGCACTGCACGTTCACCAGGTGGCCGTTGTAGTTGCCCGACGAGAGCTGCACCGTCATCACTCCGGTGGCCGGGGCCCAGGTGACCGGCAGCGGGTCTCCGCGGGTGAGCGGAAAGTAGCCGCCGTCGGAGACCGGCTGCGCGATGCGGGTGAGGCTGGGCGCCGGCAGCCGCGCGGTGAACGCCGGCACTCCGGCGGCTGCGCCCGAGGCGGTGACGGTGATGGCCTCTCCGCACGTCCACCACGGGGGGCTGCCCAGCTTGAAGCCGAAGTAGGTGCCGTCGCTCTGGCGGGAGTAGGTGACGCCGGCGTCGAGCACGGTGATGAGCAGCGTGCCGGCGCCGACCCGCGGGCCCGCGTCGGGAGCGGGCTGCGTGCCGCCGTCGCCGCCCGGGCAGTCGCGCACCGTGCAGCCGCTCTGCTGGGTGATGGTGCAGCGCGGGTCGATGAGACCCGGGTTGCCGGGCGCGTAGAACTGCGCGTCGCCGTAGAGCAGGTACCCGCTGCTCGGCGGGTACACGCTCTGCGCCACCGACACCGTGCCGGTGGGGCCGCCGTCGGGAGCGAAGAGCGCGCCGCCGTCGGGCGCGGGGCTCTCGTCCGAGCAGCTGGCGATCGGGTCTTCGCCGCCGCCCGCGGTGCCGCTGCCGCCCGCGACTCCGCCTGCCGCGCCGCCCGCACTGCCGCCTCCAGCCGTCGCTCCGCCTGCCGAGCCTCCGGCGCTGCCGCCTGCGGTGCCGCCGCTCGTGCCGCCTGCGCTGCCTCCGCTGGCTCCGCCTGCCGTGCCGCCGCCGGCGCCTCCGCCGTGCGCCGTGCCGCCGCTCGTGCCACCCACGCCTCCGCCGCCGTCGCCTCCATCGGCGACCCCCGGCCCGGCCCCACAGGAATAGAGAGTCGCCCCGACGGCGACCAGCAGCGCTCCACGCATTCGACTGCCCCCTTCGATTGGTCGCGCGCTTCGTGTCGGGGGGCCGCGGCGCCATTCAGCGACGAATGTTCAGACCCCTCGGGGTGGGGGAACCGCGCGAATCGCGGCGTGATGCGCTTCAAGCGCAGTGTAGGTCTGGAGCGCGAGATCGCCAATCGGGCCGGGCGTTTACACAACCCCGATTTTGGAGCGGCGGATAAAGGCAGCGACCCCGCCGCCCCGTATTCGGAGCGCCCCCACCCAGGCGGGGAACGACAGGAGCCCCCTCATGCGCCGAGCATTTTCCCTCGGAGTGACCCTCGCCTTTGCCGCGTGCGGCGAAGGAGAAATCGACAACGTCGCCGGCGACATGCTCGGCAGCGACGACCAGCAGATCAGCGCCCGCATCTGTCCCGGCCCGAACACGGTGCAGGGCGTCGACGTGTCGATGTACCAGCGCGGCATCAACTGGTCGGCCGTGAAAGCGTCAGGCATGGCCTTCGCCATCACCCGCATCGGCGACGGCACCTACCAGGACCCGTACTTCGATCAGAACTGGGCCGGCATCAAAGCGGCGGGGCTGATTCGTGGCGCGTACCAGTTCTTCGAGCCGGGCATCGACCCCACCACCCAGGCGAACATCGTGGTGGCGAAGGTCGGCCGCCTCGGCGCAGGAGACCTGCCGGTGATGCTCGACGTCGAGGCGACCGGCGGTCAGTCGCCTGCCACCATCACCGCGCGCATTCACACGTGGATGAACGTGGTCGCGGCCGGCACCGGCAAGAAGCCGTTCATCTACACCGGCGCCTACTTCTGGGACTCCAACGTGCAGTCGTACGACTTCAACTCGTACGCGCTCGACGTGGCCTGGTACGGCACCAACTGCCCGGGCGTGCCCAACGCCTGGGCCAACCAGGGGTGGACGTTTCACCAGTTCACCTCGACCGGCAGCGTCAGCGGCATCTCGGGCAACGTCGACGTCAACGTGTTCAACGGCACCTACGCGCAGCTGCAGGCGTTCGCCGGCGGCGGCTCGGGCGCGGGCTCGACGCGCCGCGCGTTCGCGTTTCAGGCCAACACCACCAGCCTGTGGACGGTGGTCGACGGCGCGACGAGAGACTGGGGCCTGGGCATGATGCCCGGCACCAGCCCGGCGATCGCGGTGCTCGACGACGGCAACTGGGTGGTCGCCTTCCAGGCCAACACCTCGGAGCTGTGGACGGCCGGCTCGGTGGGCGTCACCAACTGGCACCTCGGCATGATGCCCGGCACCAGCCCCGCGGTCACCGCGCTGCGCGGCGGCGGCTTCGAGATCGCCTTTCAGGCCAACACCACCAGCCTGTGGACGGTGGGCAGCGCGGGCAACCGCGACTGGGGTCTGGGCATGCACCGCAAGTCGAGCCCCGCCATCGCCGGTCTGGCGGGCGGCGGCTTCGAGGTCGCGTTCGAGGCGAACACCACCAGCCTGTGGACGGTGGGCAGCGCGGGCAACACCGACTGGCACCTGGGCATGTACGCGGGCTCGAGCCCGGCCATCGCCGCGCTGACCGGCGGCGGCTTTCAGGTCGCGTTCGAGGCGAACACCACCAGCCTGTGGACGGTGGGCAGCGCCGGCAACCGCGACTGGGGCCTGGGCATGATGGCAGGCACCAGCCCGGCCATCACCGGCCTGTCGAACGGCGGCTTCCAGGCGGCGTTCGAGGCGAACACCACCAGCCTGTGGACGACCGGCAGCGCGGGCATGAAGGACTGGGGCCTCGGTATGATGTCGGGCACCAGCCCCAGCATCGTGTCGTATGGCGACGGCTTTCAGGTGTCGTTCGAGGCCAACACCACCAGCTTGTGGACGGTGGGCAGCGCCGGCAACACCGACTGGCACCTGGGCATGTACAGCGGCACCAACCCCTCCGGCGGGTAGCGTCGAGTCGATCTCGGCTCGAGCTCAACTCGACGCAGCGCTCGCGGTAGGGTGAGGCTCCGATGCTCTCGGAGCTCTGCACCCGCTGTGGCCTGTGCTGCAGCGGCTCGCTGTTCACGTTTCTCCCGGTGACGGCCGAAGAGGCCGACCGGGTGAGGCCACTCGGGGTTCGTCTCGAGCCGCGCCGTGACGGGCGCACCGCGATGCTGTTGCCGTGCGCGGTGCTGCAGGGCACCCGCTGCGGCGCGTACGGGGCCCGCCCGGCGCGCTGCCGCGAGTACGTCTGCCAGCTCGGCCGTGCGGTCGAGAAGGGCGAGCGGCCGTTCGAGCACGCGCTCACCATCGTCTCAGAGGTGAAGGAGCAGCTCGAGGCGCTCGCCGAGCTGCTGGGCCCCCCCGAGCCCGGCGACGCGCGCAGCGTGGTGCAGCGCGCGCAGCAGACCGAGGCGCGCGAGCCTGACGACGCCCGGTTCAAAACGATTCGTCAGGCCGCGCGCTCGCTCGACGCGATGCTGCAGCACTATTTCGTGGGGCCGTCGTGACTACGGCACCACCGAGCTGCAGTTCGCTCCACAGCTGAAGACCGCGGTGGCGCAGGCGTTGTTGTCGATGCACGCGTCGCAGCTGTCGACCTTGGTGTAGTAGCTCGAGTCGGAGTTGGCGTTGGCGCGGCAGCGCGACTCGCACGAATCGACGCCGTAGTTCTGGTCGAAGCAGTCGCGGTAGCGGGTGCAGATGCTGTGGCAGTCGACCGCGCTGTCGACCGCGCGGCAGCCGCTGGTCAGCACGGCGAGCGCACCGATGAGGAACAGGAGTTTGTTGATCATGGTGCCGCCACTGAGCAATCGGCGTGCACACCGGCAAGTGCGCGTGGCGCATGGACTGCGCGGCTCAGGCGGTGAGGCGCTTTGGTGCTTCGCTCGGGCGCGCCGGGGCATTTGCCCACACCCCGGCACGTTCTTACGACCTCACCAGCGGGGCGACTGCCGTAGACTCGCCCGCGGGAGGAGCACATGGATCCGTTGATCGGGTACGCGGTGGTGGGGGCCCTCGGCATCATCGTGGCCCTGGTTCTCATTTCTCGCTGGGTGGTGAACGTCGGGCCGACGCAGATCGGCATCGTCGAGCGGCGCTTCGTCGGTCGCGAGCTGGCCGCGGGCCGCGCCTTCGCGGCGACCGGCGAGGTGGGCATTCAGGCCGAGTACCTGAACCCCGGCCTGCACTTCGTGCCGTGGCCGATGAAGCGGGTGGTGCAGAAGGTCGAGTTCATCATGATCGGCTCGGACGAGCTGGGCGTGGTCACCGCGGTCGACGGTGACTCGATGCCGTCGGGCCGTGTGTTCGCCGAAGACCGCGCCGGCGAGTTCCACGACAACTTCCAGAACCCGGTCGAGTTCCTGCTGAAGGGTGGAGTGCGCGGCAAGCAGCTGCGCTTTCTCACCAACGGTACGTACAAGATTCACCCCGGCCTGTTCCGCGTCGACAAGATCAAGAAGACCCGCATTCCCGAGGGGTACATCGGGGTCATCATCGCGGCCGACGGCGCCTCGCTGCAGCAGGGGCAGCTGCTCGCCCGGCGCGTGGTTGCGCCCGACGGGGTCGAGGGCCACGACAACTTCCAGAAGGCAGAGCTCTTCTTGAAGCAGGGCGGCCAGAAGGGCCCGCAGATCGATTTCCTGCGGCCCGGCACGTACAACATCTTCACCGACTGCTTTCAGGTGCAGCTCGCCGAGGCCATCACGGTGAGCGAGACGCAGATCGGCGTGGTCGAGGCGAAAGACGGCCGCTCGATGGCGACCAGCGACGTGGTGGCCACCACGCCCGAGATGTCGACCCACAACAGCTTTCAAGACGGCCAGGCGTTTCTCGACCAGGGCGGCCTGCGCGGGCCGCAGACCGCGGTGCTGCGCCCCGGCCGCTACTACATCAACCCGTTTCTGTTCTCGGTCTCGCTGAAGAACGTGACGGTGGTGAAGCAGGGTGAGGTGGGGGTGCTGATCTCGAACATCGGCAAGGACCCCGAGGCCAACGTGCCCGACTGGGCTCCGTCGGAGCAGCGGCTCGAGAGCGGCGGCGGCCAGCGCCACGTGGTGCCTGAGGGGTACCGCGGCATTCAGCAGCACGTGCTGGGGCCCGGCACGTACAACCTGAACCCGCTCGCGTACACGGTGCTGATCGTCCCCACCACCACCCGCAGCGTCGAGTGGAGCCGGTCTCCCGATGCCGACGACCCGTTCGACCCGTTCACGGTGGTGTCGCACGACGGCTTCGAGATGCAGGTCGAGGTGCGGTGCCAGTACCGCGTGCTGCCAGAGAACGCGCCGTACGTGATTCAGAAGCTCGGGTCGATCGACGACCTCGAGAACAACGTCATTCACCCGCAGATCGACGGCATCTTCCGCGCGCAGGTGGCGAAGAGCCCGGCCATCTCGTACCAGCAGAACCGCGCCGAAGAGCAGGGGCAGGCCGACGCGGCGGTGCGTGACGACCTGCGCAAGTACCGGGTCGACGTGGTGTCGGTGATGATCACCAACATCCACCTGCCCGAGGCGCTGATGAAGACCACTCAGCAGAAGAACCTCGCCGAGCAGGAGCAGTCGATGTTCGACGCCAAGAAGAAGGCCGAAGAGCGGCGCATCGAGTTCGAGCGCACGCGGGCGCAGGCAGATCAGCAGAACATCTTGATGAAGGCGCAGGTCGGCATCGAGATCGCCGACCACGAGGCGAAGCAGGCGCAGAAGCGCGCCGAGGGTGAAGCGGCGCGCATTCGCACCACCGCGGTCGCCGAGGCCGAGCGGGTGCAGCAGATCGGCAGCGCCGAAGCCGGCGTCATCGCCAGCAAGGGCGCCGCGCAGGCCAAGGCCTACCACGAGCAGGTGATGGCGCTGACGCCGCAGGGCGTGACCGCGGTCGAGGTGGTGAAGGCCATCACCGCCGCGGGGCTGAAGATTACCCCCGACGTGGTGGTGAGCGGCGCCGGCGGCGACGGTGGCAACAGCGGGCTCGTGCAGCTGCTGCTCGCCAACGTGGTGCGCCAGCAGGGGCTCGGCGTGTCGCAGCCTCCTTCGCCGCTGGTGCAGCCTCCCGCGCTGCCGAGCAACGGCAAGTCGGCCTGAGGGCCTCAGCGGTCGGCTGGCTGAGCATCTGTCGGCCGCCGACTGAAAACCAACCACGTGAAACGGATGCCCGCGATGAAACGCGTGGGCGGCGTTTGGTCGGCGACCAAAACCAGACAGCGGTGCGCCAGCCCACACGGAGCGAGTTGGCACCGCAAACGCGAGCCGCGCGGCGCGTCGCTTTACATCGCCCCTCTGCGCGCCCGCTGGCGACCCCATTGCACCACTGGGGTGCATGCCCCGTTTCTCGACCCCCTCCCTCCTGCTGTCGGCGCTCACCCTCATTCCATTCGCGTCGTGTGGAAATGACGACCCCGAGGCCGACGGCTTCGGTCAGCCGGTGCTCAACGACACCGCCGATGCGGTCGACCTCGCCTCGAACGAAGAGGCGCTCAACTCGAGCATCTACGACCGCGCGCGCGGCTACGCCTCGGCCCACCCCAAGCGCGACGGCGCCTCGTGGAACCAGTGGTGCGGCTCGCTGGTCTGGCGCTTCGGCCAGTGCCCGGCGTCGTCGGCGCGGCCCTCGGCCATCGACGCGTACCGCCACTCGAACATCGTCTCGACCGACGCGAGCAAGGCGCTCACCGGCGCGATTCACTACTGGGACATCGGCCTGTACGGCCACGTCGGCGTCGACCTCAACGGCGGCGGCCAGCAGGTCTTCATGGCCACCTACAGCTGCAGCAGTCGTGGGGCGACGCCATCGGCATCAACTCGGTCTCGGGCTACAAGTCGGCCAGCGGCGCGCGCTACCTCGGCTGGTCGATGGACTACTCGGGCTGCCGCATCGCGGGCGGCGGGCAGCAGCCGCTCAACACCGGCGTGACTCCCGCGAGCACCGGGCTGGCGCGCACCAGCACCGAGAGCGACGGCGTGCCCGGCCCCATCTACTGGAAGCGCATTCAGACGGTCGGCCGCCGCGACTTCGGCTACTCGGGCCCCATCGACGGCGTGCCCGGCCCCGCCACCCAGGAGGCGCGCGTGAAGATCACCGCGCGCGAGCTCAACCGCCGCGGCACCCCCGTCACCGCCGCGGTCGCCGACGGAGTGCCCGGCCCCATCTACTGGCAGCGCGTGCAGACCGTCGGCCGGCAGAGCTTCGACTACGCCGGGCCCATCGACTCGGTGCCCGGCTCAGCCACCCACGTCGCCGAGCACAAGATCGCCGCGTATGCGGTGAACCGCGCGTTCTGAGTCTGACTGTTCAGCGGGCCCGAGGCTCTTTCACACTCGGCTTCTCCGCGCTCCGCGGGTCGACTCGACGCCGTGGCGCTCGCGGTTTTTGCGCCTGCTCGGGCTTGGAGTAGCACGAGCAGGAGATGACCCTCACCCCCCGCTCTTTCATCCTCAGTGTCGTCTTCCTCGCCATGGCCTGCGGCACGCCTCCCGGCGGGGGCTCGGCGGGTGGCTCCGGCGGCGGCACGGCCGGTGGCTCCAGCGGCGGTGCGGGCGGAGCGGCGGCAGGCGGCTCGGGCGGAGCGACCGCGGGTGGCTCGAGCGGCGGCACCGGCGGAGGCACGGCGGGCGGCCGCGCGGGAGGTGCCGGCGGCGGCACGGCAGGAGGCAGCGGCGGCTCGAGCGACGGCGGCACGCCGGGCATTTCGATTCGCGGCAACCAGCTGCTGCGCAACGGTCTGCCCTGGGTGCCGAAGGGCCTGTCGATGATCGGCGCGCTGACCTGCGGCTCGGCGACCACCGCCTTCGCGCACTGGAACCAGAACGAGATGGACGTGGCGAAGGCCTGGCACGCCGACGCGTTTCGCCTTCAGGTGAGCCAGCCGTACCTCGACCCGCAAGACACGCACTACCAGGCGAGCTACCTCGGTCGCGTGCAGAGCATGGTCGCGCTGGCCGAGAGCAACGGCTTCGCGGTGATTCTCTCGATGCAGGACCAGTCGCTCGCGTGCGGCAACGCCGACCCGCTGCCGACCGCGGGCACCGAGCGGGCGTGGCGGCGGCTCGCGCCCGCCTTCGCGTCCGACCCGTGGGTCATCTACGAGCTGTACAACGAGCCCGACAACACCGCCGACGTCGCGGGCTGGGCGGCGTGGAAAGACGGCTCCACCGGCACCGTCGGTCACCAGCAGCTGCTCGACACGGTTCGCGACGCGGGCTCGCGCAACGTGGTGCTCGCCGACGGCGCCCAGAAGGCCGAAGTGCTCACCGGGCTGCCGCGGTTGGCTGACCCGCTGAGCATGACCGGCTACGCGACGCACCCGTATTACATGGGCACCGCGACCACCAACACCACCACGTTCTTCAATACCCGCTTCGGCGACTTGAGGGCGCAGGCGGTGGTGGTCGCCACCGAGTGGAACGCGCAGTCGGGCGCCAACTGCGCGGCCACCGACCCGATGCTCGCGCCGAAGCTCGTCTCCTACGTCGCCGACGCCGGCATCGGGCTGTTCGGCTGGGCGCTCGACCTGCCGGGCACCCTGATTCAAGACTGGTCGTACACGCCGACCAACTTCGTGAACTACTCGTGCAGCACGCCGGGCGGTGGCGCCGGCGAGCTGCTCAAGAGCAGCTTCATGAACTGACGAATCGACCGCCGCGCGTGTACTGGGCGTTCTGAGGCCGACCGTCGGCACGAAGGTCACCCTTCGAGGTCGCGTCCGGTATAGAGGCGCGCGGACCTCATGTCAGCGGCCGAACCCACTCCTGCCGTGCGCGATGAGCTCGAGCGGGCGATTCGCGCCGTACCGCACTGGTTTCACTCCATCGAGCTCGGGCATGGGGTGGTCACGCCGGGCGACAAGAGCCCCGAGGTGCTGCGCAGAGAGCTGTCTGCCCTGCGACTGCCGAGCCTCCACGGCAAGACGGTCATCGACATCGGCGCGTGGGACGGCTTCTACTCGTGGGCCTCCGAGCGGCTGGGCGCCCGGCGGGTCGTCTCGCTCGATCACTTCGTCTGGTCGCTCGACCGCCGTCGCGCGAGCGAGCTGCTGGCCGATTGGAGCCACCGCAACGTCGCGCCCGTGCCGTTCGAGAAGACCGACGCGTGGCAGCCCGCCACGCTGCCGGGCAAGCGCGGCTACGACCTCGCGCACCGGGTGCTGGCGAGCAAGGCCGAGAGCGTGGTCGCCGACTTCATGGACGTCGACTTCGAAGCCATTGGGGGCCCGTTCGACGTGGTGCTCTGGCTGGGCGTGCTCTACCACATGCGACACCCGCTCCTGGCGCTCGAGCGCATCTACCGGGCCACCCGAGAGCTCGCGGTCATCGAGACCGAGGCGGTCGACTTCCCCTCGAGTGGCGACGTCGCGCTGTGCGAGTTCTTCGAGCGGGGAGAGCTGGCCGGAGACGTCACCAACTGGTGGGCTCCCAACGACAAGGCGCTGGTGGCGCTGTGCCGTGCGGCAGGCTTCTCTCGGGTAGAGCGGGTTCGCGGCATCGCCGACGAGCGAGCGCTGCCTGCAGACGCTTCGCCGCTGCGCCGCATTCGGCGTCTGGCCGGTGATTCGCTGCGTGCGACGGGTCTGCGCCGCCGCCCGGTGCAGCGCTATCGCGCAATCGTGCACGCGTGGAAGTAGACCGGAGTGCGCCCGCGAGCCCCGCACCGGCAGGCGGCGCCCAGCACGCTGGCGCGCCTCGAGCGGTGAGGGGCTGACCGGGACGAGCCGAGTCGTACTCAGGGCGTGATGGTCAGGGTTCCCGAGGTGCCCTCGCCGTTCGCCGAGAACGTGACGTCGTAGGCGCCCACGGTGAACGTGGTCTGGTTCGCGGCCTTCAGGTCGATGCGGGTCTGATACCCGGCCGAGCTCAAGGGCAGCTGGCTCATCACCGCCGCGGGAATCGCGGTCGGCGCGCTGCTCAGCGGGCACTGAATCTGAAGGTAGCGCCCGTTGCCGGTGGTGGTGAACAGCGCCGAGACGACGGTGTTGGCGCCGCCGGACCAGTCGAGCCTCAGAGGCAGCGCCTTGCTCGCGCTGCCGCAGCTGCCCAGGGCGCACGCGGGTACGTTGACCACGAGGTCGTGCGGCGCGACCACCGTCTTGGCGCTGAACGCAGGCACCTGCCCGCCGCTCGACGAGGCGGTGAGCGTGTCGCCCGCGTTCCACAGCCGGCTGTAGGCGATGGCGAGAGCGCTGCCCGCATCGGTTTGCTCGAGCACGAACCCTCCGTCGACCTGGGTGCCGCTGATGGTCACCGTGCCTGGAGTCGTGAACGTGACGTCGAAGCTCACTCCCGCGTCGGTGGGGCAGTCTCTCACCTCGCAGCTCGCCACCGCGCTCTGGATGCACGGGTCTGTTGCCCCTCCTGCGTCGATGCTCAAGAACGTCGCGACTCCGAAGCCGAAGCAGCTGAGCCCGGTGCATTGCTGCGAGAGCGAGATGCTCCCCTGGAGCAGGCCTCCCGAGAGACCGCCGCTTCCGCCCACTCCGCCCGCGCTCGCTCCTCCTGCGGTGCCTCCTCCTGCGGTGCCTCCTCCTGCGGTGCCTCCTCCTGCGGTGCCTCCTCCTGCGGTGCCTCCTGCCGCTCCGCCCGCGCTGCCGCCGGCGTGACCGCCTGCGCTCCCTCCAGCGCTCCCTCCAGCGTGACCGCCCCCACTGCCGCCCGCACTGCCGCCCGCACTGCCGCCCGCACTGCCTCCGGCACTGCCGCCTGAGTGGCCACCTGCGGTGCCTCCCGCTGAACCCCCGGCGCTTCCCCCTCCGGTGCCGCCGTTGCCCTGGCCGCCGCAGCCCACTGCCACCAACGCCAGAATCAGACCGATGCGATGCATGAAACCCTCCGTGAATGAGTGTGCCGCCGGTGAGCAGGCGGCTCGCCCCGCCAAGACGAGGAGCGCGCCGGGTTACGGCCACGGGTGGGTGTCGATTTCGAGAAGGCGAGCAGGGCGGCCGCGCGTGGACGATCTGCCCCCTCACGAACCGGCCAGCCGCCCTGCGTTTTGATCGCCTCGAGGGGGGCGGGCAACAGACCCTTCGATGGCGAACGACAGACCGCGGCGCGCAGTGTGGATGGTGACGATGCTGGCGCTCGGCGTCGGCGGTCGGTCGATCTGGGACGTGGTGGTGCCGCCCGCGCGCGCCGCAGAGGCGGTGGCCGTGGCTCCTGCTCCCGCCCTGCTGCCCAGGGTGCAGCTCGCGCCGCTGCCTTCGGTGGCCTCGCGCACCCCCGCGCGCAACAAGGCCTCGCGCTCGCACCCGCGCGCGCCGAGCGTAGGCACGGTGGTCGCGGCGATGGTCGCGGCGCCGCTGCTCGCTCCGCTGCCTCCACCTCCGCTGGTCGAGACCGAGCCCGCCCCGGTCGAAGCGGTCGCGCCCGCGCTCGCCTTCGACGACGGCAACGGCGAGTCGATCGCGCGCGCCATCGCCCGGGCCAAGCGCGCCGCGGTGCAAGACTGCTTCGAGCGGGAGCTCAAGCGCAGCCCCGACCTGCGCGGCAACGTCACGGTCGAGCTCGAGCTCTCGCCGCCGAACCGGGTGGGCGCGGTGCGCGTGAGTGATGACTTGGGCCGGCCCGAGCTGAACCGCTGCGTGACCGCCACCATGCAGCAGCTCCAGTTCAGCGGCCTGAACGAAGAGGTCTCGGTGCAGCTGCCGTACGCCCTGAGCCCCGCAACGAAGTGACTGCCGCTTGAACGTTCTGGTGGTGGGTGTATGCGGCGCCCATGTCCAAGAACCTCGTCATCGTCGGGGCTGGCCCCGGCATCTCACTCGCCGTGGCGAAGAAGTTCGGCGCCGCTGGCTTCTCGGTCGCGCTCGTGGCGCGCAACGCCGGCAAGCTCTCCGACCTGGTGAAGCAGCTCGAGGCCGCCGGGGTGAAGGCCACCGCGATTCCCGCCGACGCCAGCGACCCGGCCGCGGTGCGCTCGGCGCTGCAGCAGGCACGCAAGGCCTTCGGCCCCATCACCGTGCTGCAGTGGAACCCCGCGCTCGGCACCGCCGCGCAAGACCTGCTCACCACTCCGCTCGCCGAGCTGCGCGCCACCCTCGACGTGGGCGTCACCAGCCTGGTCGGCGCGATTCAAGAGGCGCTGCCCGACCTCAAGCAGCAGGGCAAAGAGTCGGCGGTGCTGGTCACCAACGGCGGCTTCGGCCTGTTCGCCGATCAGGTCGATCAGATCGCCGTCGACGCCGGCAGCATGGGCCTGGGCGTCGCCAACGCTGCCAAGCACAAGGCCTCGCGCCTGCTCGCGCGCCGCCTGCACAAAGAGGGCGTGTACTACGGCGAGCTGATGGTGGTCTCGACCGTGAAGGGCACGCTGTGGGACCGCGGCCAGGCCACCCTCGAGGCCAGCGCCGTCGCCGAGCGCTACTGGAAGATGTACCAGGGCCGCTCCGAGGCGCTGGCGCAGATCGGCTGAAGCGGTGTGGGCCCGGGTGCGCTCGGGCGGCGATTCAAGGGGCGCGCGAGGCCGTGGTACCCTTCGGCCGATGCGAAAGAGCCATTTCGCGTGGGGGGTGCTGGTGGGCGTCTGCGGTTTCGAGGCGCTCCATCTGGCCGGGAGGGCCGCGTACTACGTCGGCTGGGTTCACCCGCAGCTTCCGCCCACCGCCGAGCGCCGCGAAGCTCCGCTGCAGCCGCTCGAGGTGAACGCCTCGTGGATTCTCGAGGGGCAGCCCACCTTCAGCTCTCACGCCTACGCCACCTCGCACGACGGCTCGTCCACCAGCGGCATCTGGGAGTGCGTCGGCCCGGGCCGGTTCCGCTGGAAGTTCGGCATCGACGAGTCCGTCTACGTGCTCGAGGGCCTGGTTCACGTCGAGTACGACGGCAAGGTGCACACCTTGAAGCAGGGTGACACCGCCTTCTTCCCCGCCGGCGCCGAAGCCGTGTGGACGGTGCCCGAGCGCGTGAAGAAGTCGTTCACCTTGAGCGAGCCCGGCCGCATCACCCGCCTGCTGCGCCGGCTCTTGTGAGTCTGCGGCCGAAGAGACGTTCACCCTGAGCGGAGCCGCGAAGCGGCGAAGTCGAACGGGTTCACTCCAACTGGAACGCACCCAGGCCGGTGGCTCCATGCTTCAAGCAGCAGAGCGTGCGCACCCATACGATGGAGTATCTGCGCTCAAGCCTCCGGCGACCGACAGCAGGGTTCGATGCTTCGGCAGGCTCAGCACTACCCTGACCGCTTACGAAAAGGCTGCGAGCGTCTGAAGCAGGGTTCGAGGGTTCGACTCACGACGACGCACCCGGCTGCAACAGCGCCAAGAGGTCGGCGGGGCTGAGCTTCGCGGCGGCCTCTTTGCCGTCGAGCACGCCGGCCACCAGCGCGCGCTTCTTCTCGTGCAGGGCGAGAATCTTCTCTTCGATGGTGCCGCTCGCCACCAGCCGGTACACCGTCACCGGCTTCGTCTGGCCGATGCGGTGCGTGCGGTCGGTGGCCTGGTCTTCGACCGCCGGGTTCCACCACGGGTCGAGCAGAATCACGTTGTCGGCTCCGGTGAGGTTCAGGCCCACGCCGCCGGCCTTGAGCGAGAGCAGAAACAGCGGGTCCGACCCCTCTTGAAAGGCGCGCACCACCTGCTCGCGGCGCGTCGCGGCGGTCTCTCCGTCGAGGTACTGGTAGCTGATTCCCTGTGCGTCGAGCGCTTCGCGCACCAGGCCCAGGTGCGACGTGAACTGGCTGAACACCAGCGCGCGGTGACCTTCGTCGCGCAGCGTCTGCACCAGCTCGAGCAGGCGAAACAGCTTCGCCGACTCCAGCGTCGAGGCCGGGTCGTAGAGCCGCGGGTGTGACGCCAGCAGGCGCAAGCGGGTGAGCGCGGCCAGCACCTCGAGGCGGCGCTCCTGCTCTTTCAGCTCGCGGGTGCCGGTCTCGAGGTCCGACAGCGCGGCCAGGCGCGCGTCTTCGTACAGCTGCCACTCGGCCGACGAGAGCGTCACCGGCACCCGCACGTCGGTGCGGCGCGGCAGCTCGGCCGCCACCTGCGCCTTGGTGCGGCGCAGCAGAAACGGCTCGACCAGACGCGACAGCCTTCGCGGCGCGTCGGGGTCGAGCTGCTTCTCGATGGGTATCGCGAAGCGGTCGCGAAACGCGTCCCAGCTGCCCAGCAGCGAGGGCATCACCACGCGGAACAGGCTCCACAGCTCGCCGAGGTGGTTCTCGATGGGCGTGCCGGTGAGCGCCACCACGAAGTCGGCCTCGAGCTCGCGCACCCCTTTCGCGCGCTGGGTCGCGGCGTTCTTGATGGCGTGGGCCTCGTCGAGCACCAGGGTCGCCCAGCGCTGCGGCTCTGCCGGCAAGAGCCCGTAGGGGGTCACCAGCACGTCTCCAGCGCGCAGCTTTCGCTTCGGCTTGCGCACGTGCACCTTCAGCGACCCGGCGAAGCGCTTCGCCTCTTGCACCCAGTTGAAGACCACCGAGGTCGGCGCCACCACCAGCGCGGGGCCGAGCGAGGCGCGGTGCAGCAGCAGCGCCAGCGCCTGCACCGTCTTGCCCAGGCCCATGTCGTCGGCCAGCACCGCGCCGGCGCCCCACGCCGACAGCCGCGCCAGCCACTCGAAGTCTTCGCGCTGGTAGTCGCGCAGCGTGGCGTGCAGCGCCCTGGGCACCGAGAGCTCGAGCGCGCGCGCCGCCTCGAGGCGGGAGATCAGCGCCTCGAGCTCGTCGTCGACCTCGATGTGCGCGCCGGCGTGGCGCAGGTTGTTCAGGGTGTCGGCCGCGGTGGCCGCGAGCGAGACTCCCCGCGGCCCCGGCTGCAGGTGCACCGAGAGCTGCTCGAGCTGGGCGCGCAGCAGGTCCGACAGCTCGAGGTAGCTGTGCTCGGTGACGCGCACGAAGCGGCGGTGGCGTCGCGCGGCGTCGAGCGCCACCGCGAGCTTCACCCGCTCGCCGTGAATCGAGAGCTCTCCGAGCGCTCCGAACCAGTCGCGCTTGCGCTTCTCGACCTTGACGCGCAGCTGGCGCGGCGTGCCGGTGCCGGCGACGCGAACCGGCTCGCCCACCCACTCGAGCTTCGGCGCCGACGGCAGCCGCGCCGCGACCTGCACCACCTCGAGGGCCTCGGCGGCCGACTCGAGCTCCCACACGAACGGGTCGATGGCCTCGGCGCGGGTCAGCGGCAGCGCGTCGGCCAGCCCTTCGGCGGCCTGGGTCTCGGCCTTGAACGCGCGCACCACGTGAATCGGCTTGAGGCCGCGGCGCACGTGCACGTCGCGGGGCCCCAGCGCGGGGAAGAACGCCGCGCTCTCGGCGATGGGGCGCACCCGCAGCTCGAGGCGCACCCGCTCGGTGCCGGCGAGCAGCTCGAGGCGCAGCACCAGCGCGGTCTCGGCCGGAGCCGACTCGCCCATCACCGAGCGGGGCATCGCCACCGGCACCCGCGACGCGATGGTGGCGAGCTGCTCGAGCAGCGGCGGCACTCCCTCGGGAGGGAAGACGTTGCCGAAGCGGGTGAGCACCGCGAACGCGTCGCGCACCCTGGGCTCGAGGTCGAGCTGCTCGAGGCGGCAGGTGCCCTCGTCCCAGAGGAAGAGGGGGCGCTCGTGCTGGCCCTTGCGAATGCGCTCGAGCAGCGGCTCGGGCAGCGCGGTGCCGTCGACGCCCAGGGTGAGCAGCACCGAGCCGCCGCGGTCTTCGGCGACCAGCCCCACCCGGGTGCGCGCGACCGAGACGCTGCGGTTGGGGTTCTTCTCGAGCACCACCTTGGGGTGACCGACCAGCGCGCCGAGCGTGGCGGCGACGTCGCGGTTCTCGCAGTGCGCGGCGAGCGCGGCATCGGCAGCGGGCAGCGGGTGGCCGAGCAGCGCGGCCAGCTTGTTGGCGGGGCGCGCCCGGCCGCCCAGGTAGGGCGTCACCTGCAGGTCGAGCCCGTCGACCTCGACGCGCCAGGTGAGCTCGGTGTCTTCTTGCGGCGCGTCCCAGACCTGCGCCAGCGCGTCGATGGCGCGGCCCCACTTCGAGCGGCCGAGCAGGTCGAGCTCGTGCTCGTGGCCGCTCTGGTGCAGCCACAGCAACACGGTGTCGAGCGCGGCGAGGGCGTGCAGGCAGCGCGGCACCTGGCAGCTGCACTGCGTTTCGGCCGGGTCGAGCCGCACGCGGCTCACCGGGTCGATGAAGCCGAAGTGGCCCGGCACCTCCCAGCGGCGGGCGTCTTTGAGCGCGAAGCCGGGCAGGGCAGGGTCGAGCTCGAGCCGGCTCGGGTCGAGCAGCCGGTCGGGGTACGCGGGCACCCGGGCGCTGAACTGCTGGCGCAGCACGGTGAGGCGGCGGTGCAGCTCGGCGGCCTTGGGCTCGGCGGGCGGCGCGAGCCTTCGCTCGACGTCGTGCTTCGCTTCGAGCAACGCGCCGTGCTCGCTCTGGAAGAAGGCCCACGCCCGCTGCGGCAGGCCCAGCGCCGCGAGCTGCTTGGGCACGTAGCTCTGGCGCGCGATGCCCTCGTCGCTGGCGAGGTCGAGCAGGCGGAACTTCTCGAGGTCCGGCGCCAGCACCTTGGCCGAGACCTGCAGCAGGTGCTCGAGGTCGTGCGCGCGCAGCCAGTCGAGCGCGGCGGCGCGGGTGGTGAACGGGCCAGACATGGCGACGGGGCGACCGTAGTCCACGCGCGGTCAGTCAGGTCAGGGGGAGAAGGCCGGCGACCCACGAGACCGATCAGGGTGAGCGGAGTCGAACCCTGCCGTCGCTCGCCGAAGGCAGCGGCGCAGATACTCCATCGTATCGCTGCGCGACGCGGTGCTGCTTGAAGCATGGAGTTTGCGGCGCCTCGCGTTCCAGCTGGGCGGCACCCGTTTGCCCCCCCCGGGGGGCGGGGGCGCGGGCCCGGCCGGCCCCCCCGGGCGCGCCGCCCCCGGGGGGGGGGGGGCCGGGGGGGGGGGGGCGGGGGGGGGGGGGCGCGGGGGGGGGGCGGGGGCCCGGGGGGGGGCGGGGGGCGGGGGGGGGGGGGGGGGGCGGGGGGGGGGGCGGGGCGGGCGCCCGCCCCCCGGCGGGGGGGGGGCGCCCGGGCGCCGCCCGGGCCGGCCCGGGCGGGGGGGGGCGCGCCCCCGGGCGGGGGCGCGCCCCGCGGGCCGGGCCGGGGGGGCGGGGCGGCGGGGGGCGGGGGGCCCCCGCGCCGCCGCGGGGGGCCCCCCCGCCCCCCCCCCCGGGCCCGCCCGGGGGGCGGCGGGGGGGGGGGGGCCCCGCCCCCCCGGGGGGGCCGGCGCCCGCCCCCCCCCCCCCGGCCGGGGGGCGCGGGGCCCGCCGCGGGGGGGGCCCCCCCCCCCCCCCCGGGGGGGCCCCCGACTTCGGCCTTCGGCCTCCGCTCAGGGTGCGCGGTTTCGCTTCGATTACACTCCCTGTGCATGGGTGACTATCGCGCGCGCATCGAGTGGGAGTCGGGGGCGTCAGGTGCCGACTTCGTGAAGGGCCGCTACACCCGCGAGCACCGGTGGTCGTTCGACGGTGGCGTCACGGTGCCGGCCACCGCCTCGCCCCACGTGGTGCCGGCGCCGTGGTCGAAGCCGGGCAACGTCGACCCCGAGCAGGCGCTGGTCGCCTCCATCTCGAGCTGCCACCTGCTCACCTTCCTCTACGTGGCGTCGAAGGCGGGCTTCGCCGTCGCGAAGTACGCCGACCACGCGGTCGGGGTGATGACCAAGAACGAGCGCGGCATACCCTGGGTCTCGAAGGTCACCCTCACGCCCGAGATTCAGTGGCTGGGCAAGGCGCCGACCGAAGATGAAGAGCATGAGCTTCACGAGGCGGCCCACGAGCAGTGCTTCATCGCGCAGTCGGTGAAGACCGAGATCGTGGTTTCGCGACCCAGGTCGCAGCCCCCTCGCGACTGAGGTCGCGGCCTCACCCTCGAAGCGCGCGAATTCGCGCTCGCTCGATGGTGGCTCGGCCGTTGCTCATGCCCGCGGCATGCGCTGGTCTGCCATCGCCCTCGCGTTCTCAACCGTCGCCTGTCTTCAACCCACGCCGCCGCCCCCGCTGACGCTGGGTGAGACGCCGTCACCGTCGGAGCCGAGCGCGGTGGTGACCAAGGCCCCGCTGCGCCGGCTCACCCGCGCCCAGTACCACCAGAGCGCCATCGATCTCTTCGACGCCTACGGCTTCACCGACACTCCCGCCTGGCGCTTCCCCGGCGAAGAGACCGCCGGCCCGTTTCTCACCCAGGTGAAGGGCGGCATCACCCCGCTCGAGGTCGACGTCGCGGTGCTCGCCGCCGACGAGCTCGCCACCCGCGCCGCCGCGCAGCCCGAGAAGCTGCTCTCGTGCGTCGACCAGACGCTCTCGTGCGTGCAAGAGGCGGTGGCCACCCTCGCCGCGCGCGCCTACCGCCACCCGCTCACCGGCGAAGAGCGCGCCGACTTGGGCGCGCTGGCCCAGGCCGGCTTCGACGGCGGCGGCGGCGCCAAGGGGGCGCTGAGGCTCGCGCTCACCGGCGTGCTGGCCTCGCCGTCGTTTCTGTCGCTCGTCGAGCGCGGCCGCACCGACGCGCCCACCCGCCTCACCGGCTACGAGGTCGCGGCGCGGCTCGCGCTGCTGCTGCGCGGAGGTCTGCCCGACGAGGCGCTCACTCAGGCCGCCGCCGACGGCACGCTCGACACCGCCGACGGCATCGCCGCGCAGACCTGGCGCCTGCTCAAAGAGCCGCGCGCGCGCACCCAGCTGGCGGTCTTTCACCAGCAGTGGCTGGGCCTGGGTGGCCTCGCGCACCTCGACAAAGACACCCGCCGCTACCCGTGGTTCGACGACACCGCGCGCGCCGCGATGCGCGACGAGCTCGAGGGCTTCGTCGACGCGGTGATTCGCCGCAGCGACGGCCGGCTCGAGACCTTGTTCTCGTCACCGTTCGCGTTCGTGCGCGCGCCGCTGCACAAGGTGTACGGCGTGACCGCGGTGGCCGCCGGCGAGAGCGTGGGGCTCGACCCCGAAGAGCGCGCCGGTCTGCTGACCCAGGCAGCATTTCTCGCCACCCACGCCTCGCCCAAGCTCACCTCGCCCACCCACCGCGGCCTGGTGCTCTTGCGCAACGTGATGTGCTTCCCCCTCGGCGACCCGCCGCCCGGAGTGAAGATCGACCCGATTCCCACCGGCACTCCGGGGCAGACCACCCGGCGCGCGCTGGTCGAGCAGCACTCGCAAAACCCGGCGTGCCGCAGCTGCCACGCCATGATGGACCCGCTGGGGCTGAGCTTCGAGCGCTACGACGCGGCCGGCGTGTACCGCGCCGTCGACCTCGACGACGGTGCGCCCATCGACTCGACCGCCACCATCGACCTGGGCGACCCGGCCCTCGACGGCCCGGTCAAAGACGCCGTCGAGCTGTCGAAGCGGCTGGGCAGGTCTGAGAACGTGCTCGGCTGCACCGCGACCCAGTGGTACCGCTTCGCGTTCGGTCGCCTCGAGGGCCCTGACGACACCGCTGAGCTGCAGGCCCTGGCGAAGCGCTTCGTCTCTACGCGCGGTCAGGTGCCCGACCTGATCGTCGCGCTCACCACCAGCGACGCCTTCCGGAGCCGCGCACCATGAACTTCGACCGACGCACCCTGCTCAAGGCCCTCGCCGTCGCTCCGGTGCTGGGCGCCCGCCGCGCGCTCGCCGGCCCCGAGTGGGCCCGCCCGCGCAACCTGGTGGTCGTCTACCACCCCAACGGCCTCGAGCCGGGGTGGAAGCCGGCGATGACCAACGGCGCGCTCACCTTTCCCTCGACGCTGCAGGCGCTGCAGCCGTTCGCGTCGCGCTGCCTGGCGGTCTACGGGCTGGTGAACGGCGTGCGCAACGAGGTCGCCGCCCACGCGCAGGGCATGACCTCGCTGTGGACCGGGGCGGTGATACCCAAAGACGACGCCTACAGCACCTGGCCGTCGATCGACCAGCTCGCCGCCCCGGTGCTCTCGACCGGCTCGCCGCTGGCCTCGCTCGAGCTGGGCGTGCAGAGCCAGGCCGGCTTCGGCGCGGGCGACAACCAGAGCGTGATGATCTACGGCGGCGCGGGCAAGCTGCAGCCCGAAGACGACCCCTCGGCCGCCTTTCGCCGCGCCTTCGGCGCCGCCGGCTCGGACGCTTCGCGGGTGCGCGCCGAGCGCAAGAGCGTCATCGACTACGTGCGGCAAGACATCGCGCGGGTGCGCTCGGGCTACGGCACCGCCGAGCAGTTCAAGCTCGACGCCCACCTCGAGGGGCTGCGGCAGCTCGAGCAGCGGCTCGATGCGCTCGCCGGGCTGACCTGCAACGCCACCGCGCCGAGCCAGCTCGGTGCCGGTGCGCTGGGCGCCACCGAGAACTTCGACACCCTGGCCACCGCGCAGGTCGACCTGCTCTCGACCGCGCTGCGCTGCGGCCTCACCCGCGTGGCGAGCCTGCAGCTCAGCAACAGCATCAGCGACCGCCGCATCACCGGGGTCAACCCCAGCCTGGGCGTGCACGCCACCATGCACGCCGGCACCCGCGCCGACAAGGTGCTCATCAACCGCTACTTCGCCGGCGTCGTCGCGCGGCTGTTGCAGAAGCTCGACTCGACGAAGTTCTCCGACGGGCACTCGCTGCTCGACGAGACGCTGGTGGTGTGGGGCACCGAGATGGCGATCGGCAATCACCTGAAAGACCCGGTGCCCTTCATCGTCGCGGGCGGCGACCCGGCGATGGGCTACTTCAAGCAGAACCAGCTGCTCGAGCTCGCCTCGCCCAGCCGCACCACGCGCCTGCTGCTCTCGGTGCTCGAAGCGTGCGGCGTGCCGTCGCGCTCGACGCTCGGTGACCTGAAAGACGAGCTGTCGACCGGCACCCTGCCGGGCGCCTCGCGGGTGACGGCATGAGGCGCGCGCTGCTGCTGCTGGTGACCGGCGCCGCGTGCACCGGCGGCGAGATGCAGCCGAGCGACCCGCAGCAGAACCTGGGGGCTTCGTGCTCGACCGGCGAGACGCGCGCCTGCAGCTGCGCCCTGGCCAGCGGCTCGCAGACCTGCATCGCCCCCAACGGGGTGTGGAGCGGCTGCGGCTGTACCCAGAAGGTCGGCGCCGACGTGGTGGTGCCGCCCGCGCCTCCGCCGGTGAGCCAGTGCGGCGGCGTCACCTGCGCGCCGTACCCCGAAGAAGACAGCGAGGTGGGAGCCAAGGGCTGCTGCACCTCGAGCGGCGCGTGCGGCAGCAGCAGCCAGTTCTTGTTCGGCGAGCAGTGCCTGCCGCGCGGTGGCGAGAAGGGCACCGCCAACGCCGCGTGCCCGGCCGAGTCTGGCAACTTCATCGACCTCGACGGCTGCTGCCGGTCTGACGGGCTCTGCGGCCTGTCGATCGACGCGGTGACCAACTTCGACCTGGGGTGCATCGAGCGCACCAAGATGGAGAAGTTCGTCAACGACGGCAGCACCGGTCGCGACAACCTCTCGCGCATCTTCTTTCTGCCGGTGAAGAAGGCGTCGTTTCCCGCCCTTCGGTGCACCCCGTGAAACGGTTGGCGCTGGGGGCGGTGTGCGTGACGGCCGCGTGCGGCGTGGGCCTTGGGGGGGCTGACGCGGGCCAGGTGCGCGAGGTGGCGATTCTGCTGCCGTACGACGGCGGGCGCGCGGTCGACGAGGTGCGCGACGCGTCGGTGCCGTTCGACGCCGGAGCGCTGCCGACCTTCGATGCGGGGGCGCCGTTCGGCAACGCCACCTTCGAGGTGCCGAGGTCGGACGGCGGGGTCGAGGGCATGAGCTGCGCGTGGCTCGACTCGCCGGGCAACTGCTGGAGGGCGGCGATGGAGTCGGTGCGCGGCTGCCTTGCGGATGCGGGCGTGGGCCGCCTCTCGGGCGATGGGCGGCATTGCGCGTTCGGCAACGGAGCGACGTGGGTGAGCTCCGAGGCCGCGCACTTCGCGCCGCGTGACGGCGGCGAGGCGGGGTGGACCACCGCGCTCAGGGTGAACGACGCCGCGGGGCGGGTGTGCCTCGAGACCGCGTACGCGTTCGCCAGGAGCCGGCTGCAGACTCCCCACGGCACGCTCCATCTTCGCAGCACTTCGCTGTTCGAGTACGAGCTGACCTGCCCCGACGGGCGGGTGTTCAGCGACGCCGCCGACGCTGGAGCGTGCGGCTCGTTCAGCCTGCGCTTCCTCTTCGGCGGCGTGCCGGGCTTCGACTTTCAATGCTCCGACAGCGCGTGCTGGCCGCGCGCCACCGGCACCAACTCGGGCGCGATTCGCGTGGCGACCTGCGCCGAGTAGCTCGGCGCCCTCACCGCACCACGCGCGAGACCACGTTCCACCGGGTCTGGGGGGCGCAGCGCTCTTGCCAGGTGATGACCAGCGCGTCTTCGATGAAGGCCATGGTCGGCCAGGCGGCCTCGCAGGTCGGGTCGGCGTCGAGCACCACCGGGTAGGGCGGCGAGAAGCCGGGCCGCGGCGGAGCGCTGAAGTCGACCGGCACGCCACCCGCCCCGACCACACCGAGCCGGCGACGGTCTTGAGCCGAACGTCGCCGCTCACCGCGTACACCACGTAGATGTTTCCGCCCCAGCTGGCGGTGTCGTAGCCGGTGACCGCCGCGGTCGAGATGGTCTGCGTGCCCGCATAGTCGGCGCGCACCATGGTCAGCGCGTTGGTCGCGTTCGACTCGAGGGTGAGAATGGTGAGCCCGCTGGCCATCACCTCCCAGCGCATCGAGCTGACGTTGGTGTGCACGGTAGACGGGCTGAAGGTGCTCCACGTCAGGTCGGTGGGGTTGCGCCTGCGCACCAGCAGCGCGCGGGTCGGGCCGACCGCGGCTGCCGCGATGTTGTTGGCGGTGGCCACCACGCCCACCTCGGTGAGGCCGCTGGCGATGACGTCGGTGGTGGTGAACTGCTGCAGCGCGGGGCTCCAGTCGGCGAGCAGCAGGTTGCCGCTGGCCGCGTCGAAGCGGGCGGCGCGCAGGTCGATGCCCCACTGGTCGGGTGAGCCGGCCATGCCGTTGAACACCGACCAGGTGCCGCTGCCGCTGCGGCGCGCGGCCGCCGGGGCCACGCCGCCGTCGGTGGCCAGCGAGACGAACAGCTCGGCGCCGGCGAACTGCGCGCGACGCGTCGTCGGCAGCGGCCCGCCCGGCAGCCCGGTCAGCACCTGGCTGGCGGTGAGCGGGCACGAGGGGTCGCAGGTGGGGCGCTGGTCGAGGTCGAGGCCGCCCAAGCGCTGCAGCGCGCCGTTGTCGGCCGCCACCAGCTCGTAGCCGGGCGTGGCGCCGACGGTGACGCCCGCGGCCGCCTGCGCCTCGCGCGGCACCTGGCTGAGCGTGGCGATGACCGGCCGCGGGTCGGCATAGGTCGTCGCCGAGACGTACGGCCCCGTCCACAGTGCGTTCACCGTCACCGGGTTGCCGAACGGCACGTTGTTCGACACGTTGTTGAACTGCGCGCCGTCGGTCAGGTCGGCGACGTAGCTGGTGCAGCTCTGGTCTTCCTGAAACACCACGTACGTGGTGCCGGCGATGGCGCTGTTGAACAGCACCCGGGTCGTCATGCCGTACGAGAGGGCCGGGTTGCAGTTGGCGGCGAGCGACGCGGCGGTGAGCGGCTCGCTGGCGTGGAGCAGCACTCCGAAGCGGCCCACCCGGGTGCTCTCGATGTTGGTCGACACCACCGTGGCCGGCGCGGCGTCGCGCAGGGTGAGGTTCACCGCGCCGCTCACGTTGGGCGGGTCGAGCGGCGGCTGGCCGGTGGCGGTCAGGGTGCAGGTGAAGCTCTTCGACGGCCCCACGATGACCGGCGCCACGAAGCGGGGGCTGAGCGTGTCGGGGCCGAGCAGGGGCAGCGGCGGGGTGCACTGCCAGGCCACGGTGTACTGCGGGCTCAGCACCACCTGCGAGGTCACCGCGCCCGAGAGCACCACCTGCGGCGGCGACGCGCCCACGCTCACCACCTGTGGCGGGCCGGCGTCGACGCTCCAGTTGTTCGGCGCGGTGCCGCGCACGGTGTACACGTTGCTCGCCAGGTCAGAGCGCACCCCGATGCCGTTGGTGACCTGCAGGGTGACTCCGCCGAGCACGTCGGGAGCGCCGAAGGCCACCGCCGGCGTCACCCAGATGGCGCTCGGGCCGCCGTCGGTGACCAGTGTGCCCGAGGTGCCCGAGGTGAGCCGCCAGTCGTACGCCGCGAGCACCACGCCCGCGTCGTCGAACGAGGTCGAGGTGAGCGGCACCGCCTGTTGGCCCTGCAGCACCGTGCCCGAGTCGGGGGTGAAGCGCGCCACCGGCTTGCCGCCGATGGGCACCCGCACCACCGCCGGAGGCGAGGTGACGCCGAGTCGGTCTTCCACCCGCAGCTCGAGCTCGACCACCGTGCCCGCCGCCGGCGCGGTGAAGCGCGGGCTGTGGGCCAGCGGCGTGTCGTTGGCGCTCAGCGTCACCCCGGTGCCGGCGGTCTGCTTCCACCGGTAGACGAGGGGAAACTCGCCGGTGCTGCTCATGCCGGTCACGGTCACCATGCTGCCCGCGGTCGCGAGCGCCGGGCCGCTCGCCACGGCGTGCGGCGCCACGCCGCCGTCTTCGGTCATGCCGCCGTCGGTGGTGGTGCCCCCATCGCCCACTCCACCGTCGGGGACGACCGGCTCGACCTCACCCAGGTCGATGGTCTGCGAGTCGCCGGCGATGAAGTTGAACGTGCCCAGGTCGGTCTCACCGGGGGCGAGCAGCACGTTGTAGAGCGCGATCGACAGCGAGCCCTGCCGCTCGAGCGCGAACGAGTAGATGCCCGCGCCGAGGCCGCCCTTCGCGAACTCACCGGTGCCGGCAGTGACCGGCACCATCTCTTCCATGCCGGGGCGGCGCACGCGCACCGTGGCGCCGTCGGCGGGGCTCAGCTTGCCCTTCACCGAGGCCGGGGCATCGGTGCTCTTGGCCAGCTGCACGTCGGGCAGCTGCCGCTCGTCGCCCGGCTTGAGCGCCACGTCGAGCGAGGTGACCTCGTAGCCGGCGCGAAAGAACGCCACCTGCAACTCGCCTTCGGGCAGCGCCTCGATGGTGTACGAGCCGTCGTCGGCGGTGAGCACGCTCCAGGGGCCGGCGGGCACGTAGGCGGTGATGCCGCCCAGGCCGCCCGCACCGGTCGAGTCTTCCAGCCTGACGCGGCCGCGCACCAGCGCGTTGCGCGACAGAATGACCTGCCCCAGCACGATGTCTCTGCCCGGGCCGGCCTCGGTGTCCTCCACCCGCATCACCCGCTGGCGGCGCACCTGGCCCGGCGTGTCGAAGGTGAACAGCAGCGTGCCGGTGGTGGTGGCGATGTTCGAGAGCCGGAAGTGGCCGTCGTCGCCCGCGCTGGCCGACACCCCGGTGCCGAGCAGCTGCACGGTGGCACTGGCCGCGGGCGTGTAGCCCGACCGCCCGGGAATCGCGTACACCACCGTGCCCTGCAGGGTGCCCGGCGCCGGCGCGGCGCCCGGCTGGGGAACGCCGGTGTCACGGCAGGCGGCGAACAGCATCGACGAGAACAACGCGGCGCAGAGAACCCTCATGGGTCTGCGTATCTATCGTCAACGTGCCAGTACCCCCAGCCCTCAACGTGCAGGCGGCCCAACCCGCCAACGACTGTTTCCAGTTTGGAAATGGTAACCGTTTGCCTCCCGGTGCTACGCGGCCGCGCACGATGAACTCAAAGCGCATCTTCGTGGTGGCAGTGGCGATCGCGGCGGCGTGCGGCGGCGGCGACGGAACCGAAGGCCCGGTGAACAAAGAAGAGCTGCTGCCTTGTGACGTGGCGCAGATGCTCAGCGACAACTGCACCGCGTGCCACGGCACCACCCTGAAAGAGGGCGCGCCGATGAAGCTCCTCTCGCGCACCGACCTGCTGGCCGAGGCGCCGCTGGGTGGCACCGTGCTTCAGCGCAGCCTGGCGCGCATGCGCCAGAGCGAGGCGCCCATGCCGCCGCAGTACAGCGGCCTGCACCCGAGCGAGGCCGACATCGAGCTGCTCGAGGCGTGGTCGTCTGACGGCAAGCCCACCGGCGGCTGCTACGCCATCGACAACCCGCTGCCCGGTGGTACGGGCGGTGGCTCGGGCACTGCGGGCGGCGCCGGCACTGCCGGAGGCAGCGCGACCGCAGGCGGCGTCGGCACCGCCGGAGGCAGCGCGACCGCGGGCGGCACCGGCACTGCCGGCGGCAGCGCGACCGCGGGCGGCAGCGCGACTGCGGGCGGCACCGGCACCGCCGGCGGCAGCGGCGGCACCCCGTTCTATTGCCAGGCCTGCACCAGCGGCGCGCAGTGCGGCGGCGGCGGCAACCTGTGCATCGGTTTCAGTTTCGGAAACTATTGCGGCACCGACTGCGGCGCGGGTCAGGCCTGCGCGGCGAACCAGCGGTGCGTGTCGCTGACCAACGGCTCGGGCCAGACCCTCGGCAAGAACTGCGTGCCCCTCGCGGGCGCGACCTGCAGCGGCGGCACTGGCGGTGGCTCGGGGGGCGGCGCCGGCGGCGGTTCTGCCGGGGGGAGCGCCGGCGGCACGGCGGGCGGTCACGCCGGAGGCAGCGGCACCGGCGGCGGCACCGCGCAGTGCACCACCGACACCTGGGCGAGCTACGGGCAGTCGTTCTTCGCGAACAACTGCACCAACTGCCACACCGGCCACCACAACGGCCAGTTCACCACCCAGGGCTACGTGCAGTCGCGGCTGTCGACCATCAAGTCGAAGATCAGCAGCGGCGCGATGCCTCCCAGCGGCCTCGCCACCGCCGCGCGCCAGCGCATCATCACGTACCTGAACTGCAGCGCCCCGTGACCCGGGCAGGGTGAGCTCGTCGAACCCGGCTATCGCTCGCCGAAGGCTCAAGCGCAGATACTCCATCGTATGGGTGCGCGCGCTCAGCTGCTTGGCGCATGGAGTATGCGGCCCTGCGCGCTCCAGCGGCGCGCGGCTTCTCAACCGCTCAGCCGGTGTTGCGCATGCCGGCGGCGATGCCGTGCAGTGAGAGCAGCAGGGCGTTCTCGAGGTGCGCCGGCAGCTCGGCGTCGGCGGGCAGCGCGCGGGCCTGCCGCAGCAGCACCACCTGCAGGCGGTGAATCGGGTCGATGTACGGGTTGCGCAGCAGAATCGACTTCGCGAGCCGCGGCTCTTTCGAGAGCAGCTCGCCTTCGACCACCTCGCGCACCTTCGCCACGGTGGCGTGAAAGCGCTGCTCGATCTGCGCGCCCATCGCGTCGTCGGGCGCCAGCGAGCGGTAGGCGCGGAACAGCGCCATGTCGCTCTTGGCCAGCGCCATCTGCGCGTTGTCGAGCACCGACTGAAAGAACGGCCACTGCGCGTAGAGCTCGCGCGAAAGCTCCACGCCCAGCGCGTCGAGCCCGACGTCGAGCCCGTACCAGCCGGGAATGATGGCGCGACACTGGGTCCACGACATCACCCACGGAATCGCGCGCAGCGTCGACAGCTGCGAGGGGCCGGGGCGCCGCACCGGGCGCGAGGCGATGCGCAGCTTCGAGATTTCGCGAATCGGCGTCACCGCCTCGAAGAACGGCAAGAAGCCGGGCGCCTGCACCAGTGCGCGGTAGTCGCGCGAGGAGACCGCGGCAGCCCGGCCCATGCCCTCGAGCCAGCGCGGGTCGAGCGGCTTCGCCTGCCGGCCCGCGGCGAGAATCAGGCCGTACAGCGCCTGCTCGAGGTTGCGGTACGCGAGGGTGGGGTGGCTGTACTTGTCTTGCAGCGCTTCGCCCTGCTCGGTGATGCGCACCCCGGTGCCGACGGTGCCCGCCGGCTGGCCGAGCAGCGCGCGCGCCATCGGCCCGCCGCCGCGGCCGATGCTGGTGCCGCGGCCGTGAAAGAAGCGGTGCCGTACCTTCGCCGCGGCGAACACCTCGGTGAGCTGCCGTTGCGCTTCGTGCAGCGCCCAGTTGGCGGCGAGAAAGCCACCGTCCTTGTTCGAGTCGGAGTAGCCGATCATCACCTCTTGAATCTGATCGCGCAGCACCGCGCGGTACTCGGGCAGCTCGAGCACCGTGCGCATGATGTCGGGAGCGCGCTGCAGGTCGTCGAGCGTCTCGAACAGGGGCACCGGCACGATGTCGACACCGGCCTCGCGCGCCAGCACCAGGGTCTCGAGCAGGTCAGACGGCTGCTCGCTCATCGAGATGATGTACGCGCCGAAGGCGTCGTGGCCCGAGCGGGCGCGCGCTTCGCGGCCGGCGCGCAGCGGGCCGACGACCTTCTCGACCACCTCGGGCGCCTGCTCTCCCACCGCGAGCAGCGGGCGGCGGGTGGCGAGCTCTCGGCGCAGCACCTCGACCTTCTTCGCTTCGGTGAGCTTCTCGTAGCCGTTCACGCCGGCGCGGGTGAGCAGCTCGGCGACGGCCTGCCCGGTGAGCGCCGAGTGCTCGCGCACGTCGAGTGACGCGAGGTGGGTGCCGAAGATGCGCGCCTGCACGCTCAGGGGGCGCGCGAGCACGTCGGCGGTGCGGGGCTGGCGCTGCGCGCGCAGGGCGGTGGTGACGCGCTCGATGCCCGCGGTGGTGGCGGCGGTCTCGCCCGCGGCCAGCGCCTTCTGCACCTCGCGCAGCAGCACGCGGAAGGGCTCGCCTTCACCGTCGGGGCTCTGGCTGAAGCGGGCGAACGCCTCGTCGGTCTGCCGGCGCAGCGCCTGCGTGGCGCGCTCGGCGTGCAGCGCGAAGGTCTCTTCGGTGGCCCTGGGCGTGACCGAGGGGTTGCCGTCGCGGTCGCCGCCCATCCACGAGTGCAGCGAGAGGGGCAGCTTCAGCTCGGCCTTGGTGCCGAACACCTTCGCGAAGCGGGCCTCGAGATCGCGCTCGAGCTGCGGGAGCACCGCGGCGATGACGTCGAGGTAGGCGAGGCCTCCGTTCACCTCGTCGCGCACGGTGGGCTGGCGGTGCCGCAGCCACGGCGTGGCCCACAGCGCCTCGACGTGCGCGGTGATGTGGTCGCTGGCCTCGGGGTGCTCGAAGAGCACCTTCGAAATCTGCTCGAGGTGCTGCCGCACGGTGCGGCGGCGCATCTCGGTGGGGTGGGTGGTGAAGGTCAGGCCCAGGGTGAGGCTCGAGAGCAGCGCCTTGGCGGCGGCGGCGTCGAGGCCCTCTTCCTTCAGCGCGGCGAGCGCCTGCTCGAACCCCTCGCGGCGCTGCGCGGTGCTGGGCTCGAGCACCCGCTGCACCCGCGAGTGCTCTTCGGCCAGGTTGATGAGCAGGAAGTAGGTGGCGAACGCCCGCACCAGCTTCTCGGCGTCGGCGACCGACACCGCCGCCAGCTCGCGCTGCATCGGCGCGGTATCGGCGTTGGCCTCGCGCAGCCGCTTGGTCTCGAGGCGAATGCGCTCTTCCAGCTGGTAGAAGGTCTCGCCTTCCTGCTCGCGCAGCACGGTTCCCAGGCAGCGCCCGAGCAGGTCGACGGTCTCGTTGAGGGTGGGCACGCGCGTCTCTTAATGCCGTTGCAGCCGAGACGCGCGCCCCAAGCACCCTCAGCGGGTGCCCACCTTCACGTCGTAGTGGTTGTTGAAGATGCGGGTGTAGCTCGCCATGAACCAGGGCTTCTTCTTGCACTTGCCCGTGTCGCGGTCGTAGTTGCCGGCGGTCGCGATCGCCACCGCCTTGGCCACCACGCGGCTGCCGGTCGCTCCCGAGCCGAACAGCTCGCGGCGGTAGACCGGGCCGCCGCTGTCACCCTGCCGGAAGCAGGCGTTGACGATGAGCTGTCTGGTCAGCCGCACCACCCGCCCGTCGCTCAGCGTCTCGGTGCGGGTCACCGAGCGGTTCGCCACCGCCCCGCAGGTGCGCCCGGTGCGAATGCCGCTCTTGCAGAGGTTCATGCCCTTGTGAATGCCGGCCGGGCGGTACGCGCCCACCACCTCGACCTTCTTGAAGTTCGGGCCGTCGTAGAGGAACCCCAGGGCATCACCCTGCCACGCGTCGTCGAGGTGAATGGCCTCGACATCGAGGGGGCCCGACAGCTGACGTCGGGTGACCGCTCCGATGTACTGGGCGAACGGGCCTTCTTCCTGAGAGCCGATCTTGAAGCGCTGGCCCTTGTTGGCGCAGTGGGCGGCGGTGATGCCGAAGTGGGTGCCCTTGGGGCCGACGCCGATGAAGCCGAGCGTGCAGGAGACGCTGGTTCCTTCTCGGGTGAGGCGAATTCCCCCGCGCAGCGCGTGGCCGCAGTCGTCACGATCGGCGCAGGCACCCGCCAGCGCCTCGTCTCGCGCGTCTTCGTCTTCCACCACCGTGAACGAACCCTGGGGCAGCTGCGCCGCGACCGCGGCCTGCACCTCGTCGCGCTGCCCGGGCAGCGCCTTGACCTCGATGCGACCGAGCTCTTCTTCCACCGCCGCGCTGGTCATCGACGGCAGGTCGGGCAGCGCGTTCACCTTCGCTTCCAGGTCGGCGAGCAGAAAGGGCGCCGGCTCGAGCACCACCGGGTAGCCAGCGGGCAGCGCGGCGTGAATCATCGCCATGTCGGCGTCGGTCACGTCGGCGAGGCGAACGTGAACGGCTCCGCGCGCGTCGGCGTCGATCCACGCGCCGCCGAAGCGGTTCGCCGCAGACTCCTCGAGCGCGTCGCCGAGCTCGCCCAGGCCCTGCTCTGCCTGTTCGCGGGCCACGCCACCTTCGGCGGTCAGGCCGTACTTGGCGGCCAGAAACTCGGGCATCGTCGCGTCGAACTCGGCGCGACCCTCGAGCGCCTCGGGGTCGATGGCCAGCGGTTCGGTGAGCTGCCCGTCGCCGCAGCCGGCGAGCAGCAGTGAGACGGCGAGGGTCGAGATGAGGTGCTTCATGACGCGCTCCTGGTTCGTGCGAGGGGTTTCGGCCAGGGCGCTTATGACGGCGCGGGTCGGCTGCAACAAGGCGCGGCCCGGTCGCCCTCGGTTTCCCAGGTGGAAACAAAGAAGATTGAACGGCGCCAAGTGGTCGGGAAATGCCCCGACGCGTCGGCGCGTCAGGGGCAGCTGTGAAAGGTGAGGCTGCCGGTGGGCGCGGGGCCGCTGCCGAGCGAGACGTGCGAATCGGGGCTGACGTTGAACGCGGTGCTGCTGCGCGTGCCGCAGTTGAAGTGCGCCGAAGCGGGTGAGCCGCCCAGGGTGTTGCCGGTGACGGTGATGGGCGCGGCAACCGTGCCGGCGCCCTCGGCGTTGAGGTTGAACTTGCCCCCCACCGCCGTGTTGCCGCTCACCGTGCCGCCGATGATGTTGGCCGAGGGGTACCAGGGGTGCGGCCCCAGCTCGATGGCGAAGTCGCACAGCTGCGCACCGCACGAGATGAAGTTGCCCGACACCACCGTGCCGGTGAAGTCGCCCGAGGTGCCGCCGTTGAAGTTGTCGAGCATCAGGCCGGCGAACGCCGCCTGCCCGAGGTGACTCACGAAGTTGTCGCTCACCGTCGCCCCGGTGCCGCCGCCGAAGATGAAGTCGACGTCGCTGTTGTCGACGAACATGTTGCCGGTCACGGTGGCGCCGTTCGACTGCAGCAGGGTCAGCCCGTCGGACCACATGTTGGTCGCGGTGTGCTGCCCGTTGTCGCGGAACACGCAGTCGCGAATGGTGGCGTGGTCGCCCGTCCACTCCCAGCCGGTGCCGCACAGCGCGCGCGCCGAGCCGCCGTGGGTGAACGCGCAGCGGGTGCAGCCGCCACTGCCGGCGTTGAAGCCGGCGCCGTTGCTGCCGCCGGCGCAGGTCGCCGCGGCTGCGCTGCCCAGCCGCGCGCCGCGGTTGCCGTCGAGCACCACGTGGTCGAGCGTGACGTCGGTGGTGGGCCCGAAGCGCAAGAAGCCGCGCGCCGCCGAGAGGTTCGCGTCGGCGCGGAAGATGGCGCACGCGGGCCCGCCTGGCTCGAAGCAGTTGGAGCTCACCGCGGCCGTGCCCGCGGTGCGCAGCGTCATGGGGTGATTGAGCTCGAGCGCGCTGCCCATGCGGTAGACGCCGGCCGGCACCTCGAGCGCGCCACCGCTGGGCGTCGCGTCGACGCAGCGCTGCAGCGCCGGCGCGGCGTCGAGCTCGCCGCCGATGTCGGCGGTGACGCCCGCACAGAGCGCCACGTCTCGGCGCGTGCTCTTCACCTCGATGCCGTGCAGGGGGCTCGCGCCGCTCAGCCAGGCCACGCCCTCGCGCAGAATCGACCAGCGGTAGCCATGCGGCCCGGTGAGCGGCGGCGCCCGGCCGTGCACCGCGACGGTGACCGCGTTGCCGGGGGGCACGCTCGCCGGCAGCGCCACCCGCGACATGCCCCAGGTGTCCTGGTCGCGCGGGCCGTCGAAGCCGAGCTTGTACCCGGTGGCGTCGTTCACTCCCGCCGCGGTCCACGTCTGGGTGCTGCAGTTGGCGAAGGTGAGGGTGGTGTCGAGCGCCGCGTACGGCGGCAGGGTCGAAGGGGGCGCCACCTCGGAGACGAACACCACCCCGGTCGCCGCCCCGCACGCGTGCGGCACGACCGCCTGAACGCAGGTCGAGGTCGCGCACACCAGCGCCGCGCCACACGCCGCGCCGGCGCAGCACGGCAGCCCCGCGGCGCCGCACGCGACGGTGCCTCCCGCGGTTCCCCCCGCCGCTCCACCGGCGGTGGAGCCGCCCGCGGTGGCGCTGCCGCCGGCCGCCGAGCCGCCCGCGGTGGCGGTGCCTCCGGCCGTCGAGCCGCCTGCGGTCGCTGAGCCGCCCGCCGTGCCACCCGCGTCAGGGGGCATGACGTTTCGCGCCCCGCACGCCGCTGCGGCGGTGAGCACGAGCGCGAGAACCCGGCGCCCTCTTTGACCGCTGGGCGAGAACAAGGGGCGCCAGGTTCGCGGGGCCTTGCGCCTTTCATCGAGTCGAGTCACCACCCGGCCCCTTAGACGCACCGGGCCCCGGCAGTCGCGGGGCCGTCACTCGGGTTCGCCTCTGAGGGGGGCGGGCAGTATGTTTTCACCAGCATGAGACTCGTCATCGCAGCGGTGTTGTCGGTGTCGGTGCCCGCGCTCGCCTCAGACCACTTCATCTGGGGCGCCGGCGCCTTCAACAGCAACTACCGGCCGCCCGGCTACACCCCGCAGCGCACGCCCAGCTGGGGGCCGACGGTCTTTCCGGGCCGCCACCGGCAGCCGGTGATCGCTCCGGTGGTGCCGGTGGTGCCGTACTACGTGCCGGTGTACCCCTACGGCTCGACGTACTACGGCTTCCAGCCCACCGAGCACGACGTGCAGCCGGCGCCCGCGCCCCCGCCTGCGCAGGTGGTGGTGTTCGAGAAGAGCGAGCCCGCGCCGCCGCCTGCTCCCGCACCCGAGCCCGAGCCGCGGGTCATCATCGTGCAGGTCCCGATGCCGGCTCCGGCCGCTCCGGTCGCGGCGGCAGCCCCGCCGGCGCCCGCCGCGCCCGCGGTGGAAGACAAGACGCCGCCCAAAGACGTCTACCACTGGGTCGACGAAGACGGAGTGCACCACTACTCGACCACCGCGCCGCGCGGCGTGAAGGCCGACAAGGTCCGTTAGGCAGCGCGCCCGGCCCCAGCCCCTCCACCCACACCTGCCCGGGAGCCGATTCCCTTGGCCTGCCCGTGCGGGCCGTCGGCGCAGGTCGCTCCTCGCCTGCCGCGGCTCGCCGTAGCGGGGCCGGCCACCGAGCGAACGCGGGGCCAAAGCTCGGTGGCGCGGTCGCGCAAGGTCAGGTCGGCGGCCTCGCCTGAACCGAACGACCGCAAGGTCAGCCCGGCACCGAGACCACCGCTCCCGTGGAGAGCGTGACGAAGTCCCCGCCCCGCGCGTGCGCCAGACCTCGGGCAATCCCATTTTCGGGAGTCGGTTTTCTGCATCGGCGCCGTTTCGTTCTCGCGTCGCCCTGGCGCGGCGGCGCTCGTCTCGCGGTAACCCAGTCGCAGACACTTCGGAAAACGGATGCGCGAGGTCCCGGCCACATGGGCGGCACACCTGTACCGGGAGAAACGACGATGAAGAGCGCGGTGATTCGTGTGCTGGCGGTGGTGGTGCTGACCGGAGTCTCGGCCCCCCCGGGCTGCCAGCCCCAGGTCAGCCTGGGGCAGCTCGATGCAGGCACCACCGCGGGTGGCGCTGCCGGCGGCACCTCCGGCGGTGGCGCAGGCGGCACCGCCGCAGCCGGGCCGTGCGTGGTGGGCGACCTGGCCCCGCTGCCGCTCGCGCTCGACGGCAACGCGGCGGTGTGGGCGGGCGGCAGGCTCTACTCGCTGGGCGGCTGGTCGGTCGACCCCGAGCAGCTCGAATGGGTGCCCAACCAGACGGTGTGGTCGTACGACGAAGCGTCGAATGCCTGGCGCGCCGAGCCGCCGCACGCCTTCACCGGAGAGGGCACCCAGCTGCGCCCCACCGTCGGCCCCGGCGGCCGCATCTACGTGCTGCAGGGCAACCGCCTCGCCATCTTCGACCCCGCCACCTCGGCGTGGTCGATGAGCGCGCCTTCGTCGCTGCCCACCGGCAGGACCGTGGCGGCCACGCTCGCCGGTACGAGCAGCCGCGTCTACCTGTTCTGGGGCCGCACCGTGCTCGCGTACGACCCGGTCACCGACGCCTGGCAGACCCGCAGCCCGGCGCTCTCGAACCGTGAACAGCAGGACTCGGCCGTGGCCGCCGACGGCACCATCTACCTGTTCCGCGGCACCGACCTGGTCAATCAGAACTGCCGGCCCTCCGGCGTGACCGACCCGCACTGCGGCAACGAGGTGTTCGCGTACCAGCCGTCCACCGACACCTGGTCGCAGCTGGCAGACCACCACGTCGGGCCGCCGACCACCGTCGTGGTGCAGCAGTTCACCCCGCAGGTCGCGGTGGGCAGCGACGGCCGGTTCTACTTCTTGAGCTTCCCCGGCATCACCGACGTGTTCGACCCGACCACCCGCACCTGGAGCGCGGTCGACGCCGCCAACGACTTTCACGCCAGCGCCTTCGCGGCCAGCCTCGTCACCGGTCGCATCTTCTTCCTCGGCGGTCTGGGCCCCGACGCCGCCACCGTCACCGCGGTGAGGGCGTGGGACCCGGCGACCCGCACGATGGCCAGCACCACCTGCACCGCGGTGTGCGCGCGCAGCGAGCTGTTCACCGTGCCGCGCAAGACCGACCTGCTGGTGGTGGTCGACGACTCGTGCTCGATGGCCAGCAAGCAGGCCGCGCTGGCCGCCGCCTCGACCGAGCTGTTCTCGTACGCGCTCGACGCGGGCGTCGACTTCCGGGTCGGCGTCACCACCACCACCGTCGAGACGTCGGCGCTCAACGGCAGGCTGCTCGGCGCGGCCGGTGCGCGGGTGCTCGACCCGTCGACCCCCAACGTCGCCACGGCGTTCGCCGGCCTGGTCGATGCCGGCATCAACGGCAGCGGGGTCGAGCAGCCGCTCGCCGCCGCCCAGCTCGCGCTGACCGCGCCGAACATCACCGGCCCCAACGCGGGGCTGCTGCGCGCCGACGCGACCCTCTCGGTGCTGCTGTTCACCGATGCCGCCGACGGCTCGGGAGACCCGGTGTTCGGCACGCCGGTGAGCGACTACACCGACGCGCTGCTCGCCGTGCACGGCGCGGCGGCCCGCAACCAGCTGCTCATCTCGGGCCTGGTGCCGACCCTGCAACCCGCGCCCGCGAGCTGCGGCTACGACGACGCCCAGGCGGCCGACGACACCCGGCTCGCGCGCGCCATCGCCTCGACCGGCGGAGCCCGGGTGGAAATCTGCGACCTCGCCTCGACGCCGGCGACCGCCCGGCAGCTCGGCGCGATGGTATTCGGCGCCCGGCCGGTCTGGTTCCTCTCGGGCCGGCCCGCCCCCTCGAACGGGTCGAGCCTCTCGGTCGCCCTCGACGGGTTGACCTTGCCGCCGGCCGACTGGTCGTACGACTCGGCGCGCAACGCGGTGGTGTTCGCGGCGGGTCGCGCCCCGGCGCCGGGTCAGGTGGTGGGCTTCAGCTACGCGGCAGGCTGCCCCTGATGGCGAGCGGGCGCGACCAGAAGGCGAGGTGCGACGCGTGGGGGCCGTAGTCGCCCTGCTGCTCGTGGTCGCTGCACCGCAGGCCCTGCGCTGGGTCGCGCCCGACGTGTGCCCGCCCGAAAGAGAAGTTCTCGAAGCGGTGCGCGCCAACCTGAGCGACCGCACCCGCCTCGAGACCACCGCCCTGCGCGCCGAGGTCGAGGTGACCCGCGTCGCGCAGCGGCGGTTTCGCATGCAGCTGACCCTCGACGAGGGCTCCGAGCCGCAGCGCGCGCTCGAGTCGCCCGCCTGTGCCGACCTGGGCCGCGCGGCCGCGCTGATCATCGCCCTGGCCATCGACCAGCGCGCCGCCTCAGAGGTCGCGCCGGTCGAGGAGGCGCTCGCGCCGGCGCCTCAACCGCAGCCCCAGCCGCCGCCGCCGGCCCCAGCGGCGGCGCAGCGCGTCGAGCTCCCGCCTGCTCCCGCACCGGCCCATCGCTGGGCGGTGCACGCCGCGCTGGGCGGAGCGCTGGGCAGCCTTCCCGGCGCGGCGTGGGGCGTGGCGGCCGGTGGGGCCTGGCTGTGGCGCGGCTTCGAGCTCGAGCTCGAGGGCCGCTATCTCGCGCCGCGCGCGGCGATGTCGCCGGCGCGGCCCGGGGTGGGCGGGCAGTTCGAGCTGCTCACCGGCGCGCTCAGCGGCTGTCACACTGTGGGCTTCGAGGCGCTGCGCGCCTGCGTGGGCCTCGAGCTCGGCGCGCTGCGCAGCGTCGGGGTCGGCGTCGAGGTGCAGCGCGACGCCAGCCTGTGGGCCGCTCCCTTCGCGGCGGTGGTGGGGCGGTGGGCGGTGTTCGCGCACTTCGCGCTTCGGGCGGGGCTCGAGCTCGGCGCAGCGCTGTGGCGCCCGCACTTCGTCGTCGAAGGCGTCGCGGGCGACGTCTTTCAACCCGCCCCGGTCACCGGCCGGCTCACCTGCGGGCTCGAGGCGCTGCTCTTCTAGTCATGGAAAACGCGTCGCTCGGCCAAAGCATGGAAAGAGATGACGCCGCCGCCCGCGACTTCGCGCAGCTCTATGACGCCCACGTCGACTTCGTGTGGCGGTCGCTGCGCGGGCTGGGCGTCGCCGAGGCCCACGCCGCCGACGCCACCCAGGACGTGTTCATCGTGGTGCACCGCCACCTCGCCCGCTTCGAGGGGCGCGCGTCGCTGCGCGGCTGGCTGTTCGGCATCGCGCGCAAGGTGGCGCACGACTACCGGCGCAGGGCCCAGCGCAAAGAGCAGCACGAGGTGCTCTCAGAGCTGCTGGTCGACGGCCAGAAGACGCCGCACGAGGCGGCGCTCGAGGCCGAGGCGCTGCGCACCCTCACCCGGCTCATCGAGGGCCTCGAAGTGGAGAAGAGAGAGGTGTTGGTGATGGTCGACGTGGAGCAGTTCAGCGTGCCCGAGGTCGCCGAGGTGCTCGGCATCAACGTCAACACCGCCTACTCGCGGCTGCGCGCGGCGCGCCAGCACCTGGAAGCGGCGCTGGCCCGCGAGCGCGCAGCCGATGAACGAGGTCAGCCGTGAACGAGCCCTCTGAAGAGCTGCAGCGGCTTCTCGGCGCCGCCCGCCGCGCCCGGCTGCCCGACGCGCAGCGCCAGGCGATTCGGCAGGCGGTGCTGCGCCGCACCCCGCGCCTGCTCGCCCGCTGGGGCCTGCTCGGCGTCGGCGCCGCGGTGCTGGTGGCGGTGCTGCTGACGCGGGTGAGTCGGCCGACGCCCGCGCCCGTGCCGCTCGCCCGGCAGGGTGCGGCGGCGGCGGCGCCGGCGGCGAAGGTCGAGCCGGCTCGGGCTCCCGAGCCGCCTGCGGCCCCAGTCGCCGCGAAGCCCCGGCCGGCCGCGCCGCCGCGTGCAGTGCGCGCCCTGCCTGCGCCCGAAGACGCGCTGGCGGCCGAGCTCGAGGTGCTGGGCCAGGCCAGCCGCGCGCTGGCGACGGGTCAGCCCGAGCAGGCGCTGGGGTTCGCCGAGCAGCACCGGCTGCGTTTCCCCCACGGCGCGCTGGTGGAAGAGCGCGAAGCGGTGCGGCTCTTGGCGCGGTGCGCGCAGCCGGGCTTCGCCGACGCGGGCCCCGAGCTCGCCCGCTTTCTCGAGGCCTGGCCGCGCTCGGCGCAGCGGCAGCGACTCGAGGCGGCGTGCGCCCGATGACGAAGTCGACGCGGGCTCTCGCTGCCCGGCGGCTCAGGCGAAGCGCGCGAGCAGCGCCTCGAACGACAACCCCTCGTCGAGCGCCAGCGCCTTCGCTTCGGGGGCCCGCTCCTGCCCGACGCGCTCGAGCAGCTCGCAGGCCTGCTCGAAGCTGAAGGTGCCGTCTTCGATCAGCTGGCGCGTCTCGCCGAGCGGAACCCCGCGTGCCAGCGCCTCTTCGAGCTGCGAAAAGCCGACCCCGCGGGGAATGTCTCTCGGCTCGAGGCCGACCCGGGCCAGCGCCAGCGCCTCGGTCACGGTGAAGCCCAGCTTGACGAAGCCCTCGGCGAAGTCGACCTTGAGGTGGTGCTCAATGGCCTCGGCCAGGTGCTCGGGGGCCACCCCGTGCTTCACGTACGGGTAGACTTGGCGCGGCGGCAGCCCGGTGCACCCCACCTGCAGGGCGCCTTCGGGGTCGACCCCAAGCTTATGCAGCACCAGCGCCTGACCCGGCGGCATGCGCCCGGCGATGGCGCGCCGCGTCTGGTCGACGGTGTAGCGCGCCTCGGCGAACAGCTGGGCGTGGGCGGGGGGAAGCTGGGTGGCCCGCGCGATGGTGTCGGCCGCCTCGGCGAGCTCGGCGCGGCGGCGAGCCGCTTCCGCTGCCGAGGCTGCCGCTGCCGCGTCGGCCGCGTCGCGCTCGGGCTCGCCTTCGGTGCGCGTCGGCTCGGGGGCGACGGCGAGAGGCGGCTCGACCGGCGCGGTCAGCCGGGCGACGATCGACTCGACGTACGCCTTCGAGTCGAAGTCGTCTTGCAGCCCGGGCAGCAGCGCCCGCAGGCGGTCGGCGTCGACTCCTTCGTCGGTCGCGGCTTCGAGCGCATCGCGCAGCCGCTCGGGCGCGAACCTCACCACCCTCGAGGGGGTGAGGTTGGCCCGTCTGGCTGCCGCCGAGGCGTCGGTCATGGTCAGCCCCCCGCCGCGATCGACCTGACCGCCTCGTCGAGCGTCATGCCCGCCGAGAGGTAGTGCTTCTCGAGCTCTTTGTCCGAGACGCCCGCTGCGATGAGCACCTCGGCTTGTTCCACGTTCAGGCCCTTGCCGCCGTAGGCGCAGATGTGACTGAACTTCTCGACCGGTGGCACCTTGCTGCTGCCGGCCTGCTCGCGGCGGTCGTAGGCCTGTACCAGACGAAGCACCTCGTCAGCGCTCCAGACGGTGAGGCCGGTGGGGCAGTTGATGTTCCACCCCGCGCGATGCAGCGTCACCGCGTCGTCGACGCCGCCGCCGTTCGTCGCGACGGTGCGGAACTCGACCGACTTCACTCCGGCCTGCTGGAGCTGAGCGATGTCGGCGAAGCTCGCGCCGGCCTCGCGAAACTCGGCCAGCGACTTGTAGGTCGCTTCGAGGTCGCCCGCTTTCGGAATGAGGTTCGCCGTGCACAGCTGTTTCAGCTCGGCCCCGCTGAAGTAGGTGTAGAGCCGGGCGACGCTGAGAAGCTTCGGGTTGCGCTGCTGCAGCCAGAGGGCATCGTCGAAGCTCAGGTGGTCGAGCACGCGCCAGAGGTTCTGCAGGTCGAAGCCCTGCGCCCGGGCCTTCTCGAGGTCTTCCAGCGGCGACTCGAGCCGCGCGGCGGCCATCGCACCCTGGGTGTCGAACCCCGCCTTCAGCAGCGCGACCGCGGTCGGCGCATCGACGTGGCGTCGAACGCACACGTACCGCTCGGGGCCCTGGGCCGCCTCGAGGGCGAAGGCCATCTCGTTCACCGGCACGAAGCCTCGATGGAGCTCGGCCAGGTCGGAGAGCCTGAGGCCGCTCTCGACGGCGGCGAAGACATCGGCGGGCGTGTTGCACGGCGCCGGCTCGTCGCCTCGAATGTGGGACGGCCGATCGGGCTCGGTGAGCAAGAAGGCCAGCGCCTGGGGCGAGAGGTCGAGCGCCTCGGCGCGCGCAATCTCGTCTGGCGTCACCCCCAGCCGCTCGAGCATCGAGACGTCGCGGGTGGGCGGCCGCCGGGGCACCACGTCGTCGACGATGACGGTGTCGTCACTCGAAGGCGCGGCGGTGGCGACCTGTGGGCTCGCGCTGACGAACGTGAGCTGCGCCTTCACGTACTCGAGCAGCGCGCCGGCGTCGGCGAAGGCGTCGCGCTGGGTCTCCAGCCGGGTGCGGGCGGCTTCGAGGTTCTCCTGGGTGAGCGGGCCGCGCGGCAGCCCGAGCCGCTCGGCGTCTGCCCGGTCGGGCGCGAAGCGCGCGAACCGTTCGCCAGAGATGGAGAGGGGAGTTGGCATGAGGGCAGCGACACAGAAGACGGTGCGACTCGGGGATATCGAGCCCGCGCGCTGCGCGAGTGTGCGGAAGTACGACAAGGGCGATTACAAACTCCACCGACGCCGCTGTTAGTGATTTCAGTTGGTTACATTTTTCTGAGACCGGCACCTCAAAGGCGTGAGCGTTGCAACCAGAGCGTCCGTGCGAAAGATGGTCGACGTGCTCTCCCGTGCGGGGCTGGCGGCGAAGGGGGTGAACTACGTGCTGATCGGCCTGGTCGCCACAGCCGCGGTGCTGCACCTGGGGCATCGCGCCACAGGTCGGTCGGCCGCCTGGCGCACGCTGGTTCACCAGCCGTACGGCCGGGTGTTGATGGGGGCGCTGGCGGCGGGGTTCCTCTGCTACGCGGTGTGGCGGGTGCTCACCGGGTGGTACGACCTCGAGCGTCACGGACGCGGCCCAGGCGGGCTGTTGCTGCGCACCGGCACGGTGCTCGCGGGCCTCTCGTACGTGCTGCTCGGCGTCTCGGCGGCGAAGGTCGCGGTGGGCAACGCGTCTCCGCCGCGCGACGACGCGCAGGCGCGCACCCTGGCGTCGACGCTGCTCGACCAGCCGCTGGGCGTGGCGCTGGTCTTTGGCGTGGCGGCGGGCTTCGCCATCGCCGGCATCGTGCTCGGGGTGATGGCGATTCGCGCTACCTTCGCGAAGCGCCTCGACCTGTCGCGCATGAGCCCCGGCCAGCGCCGCTTCGCGCTGCGGGTGGGCCGGCTCGGCAACGGCACGCTGGCGTTCCTCTGCTTCATGTTCTCGGCCTTCTTCTTCTTCGCTGGCGCCACCCACGACAGCCGCGAAGCGAAGGGCCTCGCCGGTGCGTTTCGCACCCTCGCCGAGCAGCCGCTCGGCCACTGGCTGCTCGCCTTCGTCGCGCTGGGCTTCATCGCCCACGGGCTGTTTCAGTTCATGGAGATGCGGTTTCGGCGGCAGCGCTTCGCCGCCTCGTGAGGCCTTGGGTCAGCTCGGCTCGAGCAGCCGCACCCGCACCGCCAGGCCCAGCCAGCGCTCGGGGTGGCGGGTCTCGACCACCAGCTCGCTCAGCCGACCCAGCTGCGGCAGCCGCGCGAGCGCGCTCGGCTCGGACCACGAGCTTCCCGCCAGGTGAAGCACCTTGAGCGCCGGCAGCCCGGCGCGCTCGAGCGCAGCGAACGGCGGGCGCGCGTCGCCCAGTCGCGGCGCGATGACCTGCAGCCGCTCGAGCCGGTCGAGCAGCGCCACGTCGGCGCCGGCCAGCACCCAGGGCCTGGCCGCCAGCGACTTGAGCGAGGGGAAGCGCGCCGCGCTCGAGAGCAGCTCGGGCAGCGGCAGGTCGGTGCCTCCGTCGAGGGTCAGCGCTTCGAGCGTGGCCAGCTCGGGAGCATCGGCGAGCGGCACGTCGGCCGGCTTCCAGGCCGCGATGGCGACGGCGCGCACCACGCCGTCGCGGAACACCACCGAGCCCTTCACCGCGCCGCGCGCCAGCGAGCCGAGCCAGTGGCGGTGGTGCTTCTTGAACAGCGCCGCGGCGCGCTCGGGGTCGGCGCCGGTGCGCTGCAGCTGCATGAACTCTCCGCGCGGGTCGCCGCGCTCGGAGCAGCCAGTCGGCGAGCACCGCGCGCGGGCCGTCGTCTCCGGGAGCCTGCGCGATGGCCTGCAGCAGCTGCTCGGCACGCCCGACCGGTGAAGGCCTCGCCGGCTCGGAGCGCGTGGGCACCGCCCGCACCACCCACGCCAGCGCGGGAAGCTTCGTCGCGAGGCTCTTCGCCGCCGGCAGGTGGGCGCGGTTGCCGTGCACCGCCAGCAGCAGCGCGAGCGCGGTGAACACCGGCAGCTCGGCCGACCAGCGCACGCTCGGACGCGCGAGAAACGCGGCCGCGGCGTCGGCCACGCGCGCCTCGGGCGCGAGCGCGAGCAGCGTCACCGCGCGCTCGTGCACGCGGGTCGAGGGGCCGTCGCCGAACTCTCGGAGCAGCGGCTCGGCGTCGAGCTTCGGGTCGCGCGGCCCGCGCGCCGACGCCAACGCCTGCACCGTGGCGCGATGCCATCGGGCCAGCGGCGCTTTGGTGGTCGGGGGCGGTCGCAGCTTCGCGAGCGACGCGGCGTCGGCGCGGTGCACCCAGACCACGCCCACCGCGGCCGCCGCGGCAGAGAGCTGCTCGCGGGCCCGCACCGGGAAGGCGCCGAGGAACTTCACCGCCGCGGCCGCGACCGCCGGGTCAGCGGCCAGGGCTGCGAGCGCGAGGAAGCGCCGCTCGAGCATCGTGAAGCTCGCTTCTGGCAGGGTCTCGAGCAGCGCCGGCGAGGCCCGGCTCGCGAGCTCGGTGAGCCAGGGGTCGACCCGGCTCATGGGAGTGAACGCCACGGCGCTGGGGCGCGCATCGCGGACAGTGTCTCACGGCTGGCAGTTGGGGTGCCGCCGCAAGGTGTCGCTCGCGGCCCCGGCAGTTGGCGAAAGAGGCGAGCGTGTTAGACGATGTCTCACCTCGTCGTTACCCCTGGCACCCCCATGACCTCGACTCGCAGCGCGACCTCGACTGTTCGTACCCCCACCCCCGGCCGTGCAGAGGAAGTGGCTCGCAGCACTCCGACCGCCGCCGCCGCGCAGGTCGCCGAGAACCCCCAACCGGCCGTCGACACCCAGCACTTCGCAGCCGGCGGTGCCAGCGCGCCCCTCGAGCACTTTCAGACCCAGCCGATGCTGCTCAGCCAGTTCGGTCGCGTCGGCCTCCATGAGTACCCGACTCGGCCGCTGGTGCCGGGCCACACCTTCGACCGCCTTGAAATCACCGCCGGCGACGGCAAGACCACCGCCACGTTCGAGTTCGACAGCAACGGCGCGGTGAAGCCGAACCTGAGCAACCCGCTGCTGGGCACGCACCCGTACACGCTGAAGCTGGTGAAGGGCGACGAGTCGTGGACGGCGAGGGTCGACGTTTCGCCCGAGAAGGTGCGCAGCCGGCACCAGGGCTTCGAGACGGTGGCGCTCGACTTCACCCGGGTGCAGCCGCCGAAGCCGCAGGCGCCGCAGCCTCCCGCCACCTTCGAGTCGAAGCTGCAGATCTCCCAGTCGGGGCAGGTGTTCGCCGGCACCGACGGGCGCTTCGGCGAGGGCAACAAGCTGCCGCTGGTGAAGGGCTTCGAGGGCGCGTTCCGCGACCTCACCGTGCGCGCGCTCGACCCCGCCGGCGTGCACGCCGAGGTCAGCTTCCCCATCGACTCGCGCACCGGCACCGTCGCGCCGCACCTGGCCGAGCGACCGCTGGGCCACAACCCGTACGAGCTGATTCTGACCGGCCACGACGGCCAGCAGTGGAAGGCCGTGGTCGACATCACCCGGCAGAAGATTCGCGTCAGTCACCAGGGCTACGAAGACGTGAAGGTGCGCTTCGAAGCGGTGCCGGCCGACCCGTCGAAGGTGAACTGGCTGTAACCGGCCGAGCGGGGGAACCCCGCGGTGGCGGCGCTGTCTGTGCCGCCACCATGAGCCAATTCTTCGACGAAGGCGGTCTCGGAATGTACCCGACGGTGTTGCTCGGGCTCACCTCGCTCGCGCTCGCGTTGGTGTTCGCGGCCCGGCCCCAGCAGCGGCTGTTTCCGCTGGTGGTCGGTACCGGCTCGGCGGCGCTCTTCGCCGGCGCGCTGGGCATGCTGCAGGGCGTGCGCACTACCGCCGCGGCCATCGCTTCAGCGAGAGAGCTCGCGCCCGACCGGCTGCCGGTCATCGCGCTCGCCGGCTTCGCCGAGTCGGCGAACAACCTGGTGCTCGCGCTCTCGCTCTGCGTCTGCGTGGCCCTGGCGCTCGGCGTCGGCGGGTTTCGCGCGCGCGTCGCCGTCGCGGCGCCCTGACGTCTCGCGCGGTTGAGCGGGCGGGGCGGTGGTGCCTCGAGGAACCAGCGCAGGTGGAGCGCACGTGCGGTATTGCCGCGCGCAGCGGGCCGCGAGACCCTGACGCATTCTCTTTGGGAGCGACAGGCATGCGTCGATTGAGCGTGGTGCTGCTGTGCACCGGTTTCGGTTTCCTCTCGTGCGGTGACGGGTTGCCCGAAGAGCAGCCGCACGACTCGGGCAGCTCGATGCAGGGGCACGACTCGGGCATGTCGATGTCTGAAGACGACGCCGGCAGCGACCCCGACGCCGGTCTGGTCGACGACGACGCGGGCACCGAGGTCGACGCGGGCAGCGAGCTCGACGCCGGCAGCGAGCTCGACGCCGGCACGACGCGCGACGCCGGTACGACGCGCGACGCCGGCGTGGTGCGCGACGCGGGCGTGGTGCGCGACGCCGGCACGGTGCGCGACGCAGGGCTGCCGCCGGCGACCGACGGCGGGCGCGACCTCTCGACCGACCGCACGAAGTTCTTCGGGGCGTCGCGCTGCGCGGGCTCGGGGCTGCAGCTGTGCGACGGCTTCGAGGCGGCGACGCTCGACACCTCGACCTGGGGCTCGCCCAGCTCGAGCATCACCATCGGCGCCTCCGACTCGGCGCGCGGCGGGCGGGCGCTGCACATTCAGAAGGCGGGCAACGGCGCCGCGTTTCTAACCGAGAGCAAGACCTTTCCTGCGGCGAACAACTCGTACTTCGGGCGCATGTTCGTCAAGTTCATCTCTCTGCCCAAGGCGCCGCTCACCTACTCGCACTGGACGGTGGTGGCGGGCGAGGGAACCGGCTCGAGCGGTCAGATTCGGGTGGGCGGTCAGCTGCGGCTCACCGGGCGCCTCATCTGGGGCATCGGCACCAACGAGCAGAGCGCGACCGGCACCGGAGACTGGACCCGGTCTGACGACGACCCGGCCGGCAACCCGCGCGACGTGCCCCTCAACGAGTGGATTTGCCTGGAGTGGCAGCACAAGGGCGACACCAACGAGACGCGCTTCTTCTGGGACGCGGTCGAGCACCCGTCGCTGCACCTCACGCAGACCAACCACGGCGGCAACACCAACCCGTGGCTCTTTCCCAACTTCACCCACGTCAAGATCGGCTGGCAGGAGTACCAGGCCACCACCCAGCCCTTCGATTTGTGGATCGACGAGGTCGCCATCGACCCCAAGCGCATCGGCTGCGTGCAGTAGCAGCCGTGGCCCTGCGCGCCGAATGGGCGCTCGCCTCGCAGACGCCGGGGAGCGGAGCGGCCGTCACGCTCGGCAGCATCGAGTGCTGCGGCGCCACGCCGGGTCGACACCAGCACGGCTACGATGCCCTGAGAGGGTCCGCTTCCCCGGTTGTGACTGAGACGCGCGGCGTTTTCCCCCGCGCGGGCGCTCGCTGGCTGCGACAATCACCGCATGGTCGAGGCGGGGGCTCGATGTTCCCTTCATGTCGATGCGCTCGCCGCAGGCACCTGTGCGCGTTGCGGGCGTTTCATGTGCGTCAGTTGTTCGACCGACGACGACTCCCGCTGCGCCGACTGCTTTCGCGAGCGATGGGGAGCCCTCGGCAGGCACCCGTTCGCTTTGCGCACCGCGTTCAACGAAGCCGGCCGCCTCATTTCCGCCAACGTGAGCACGATGCTCGCCCTGGCGCTGGTGATGGCGATCGTCCAGTCGGTGGTCGAGGAAAACCTCGTCTCCCTGAGATGGGAGGCGAGATTCCTGGTCATCATCATCGAGATCTTCGTGAGCACCGCGGGCACGGCCATGCTCATGCTGGTGTTGCGGAACACCACGACGGGGTTGAAGGTGAACGCCTGGTCGCTCGCCGGCGAGTGTGCAGAACGACTTGGAGTGACGTTCGTCGCGACCCTCAAATACAACGCGGCGCTGGCTTTCGGGGTTCTGGCGTTCGTCTACCCGGGCCTGCGATGGGCGTGTGAATTCGTGCTGTGCCAGCAAGTCGCCGTGCTCGAACCGCATTCTCCGCCACTGCGCACCTCGAGTGAGCTCACCCAGGGACACCGCCTCGAGCTTTTGCTCGTCGCGACGATCGGGCTGCTCTTCCCGCTCGGGTTCGGTGGCGTGACTGACCTCGCCACGGTGATGCTGCGGCAGGCAGGCCACGAGACCTGGCACCTGGCGCTCGCGAGCTCGACGGTGGACGCGCTGTTTTCGCTCAGCGTCGACGTTCTGCTCTTCTGTGCGTATGTGCAGCTCCGCTACGGCCCGGGCGGGAAACCCCTCTCGCGGTGACCGCGGCGCCGCGCGCCGAGCCCCAACACCGTCGCGCTTCGCGTGGGCCGCCAATTCTACTCGCATCCAAACAACCACATCGACGCGCCGAAGGGGCCCTGCGTTTAATGCCGCCCCTCCCATGCGCCACCTTCGAGTGTTGTGCCTCGCCTTCGCGGCGGCGGGCTGCCCCAGCAACAGCCCTGCTACCGACGCCGGCGTGGTCCCCTCTGCGCCGAGCGCGGTGACTGCCACCGCGCAGACCGCCACCATTCAAGTCGGGTGGTCGGCCGCCACCGCCGACGTCACCGAGTTCGTGATCGCCCGCGCCATCGTGCCGGCGATGGGCTCGGTGCCCGCGCAGACCGAGCTCGCCACCATCGGCTCGGCGCCCTCGACTGCCACCACCTTCGACGACGCCGACGTCGAGCCGGGCCACTTCTACGTCTACGCGGTCTCGGCCCGCGGCGCCGGCGGCAAGAGCAGCTTCACGCTGATGACCGGCACCGTCAGCCTGACGGCGATGGGCAGCAGCTGCGCCAAGAACCCCGTCACCGCCACCGACAGCGACGGCGACGGGCTGGCCGACGCCGACGAGAACACCGGGTGGGACGTGCTGGTCGACGAAGACGGCACCGGCACCCTCACCACCCGCGAGGTGAAGTCGAGCCCGTTCGCCGCCGACACCGACGGCGACGGCATCTGCGACCCCGAAGAGAGCTCGCTCAAGCTCGACCCGCGCCAGAGCGACACCGACGGCGACGGCCTGTCGGACTTCGACGAGGTCAACCGCTGGGGCAGCTCGGCCACCAACGTCGACAGCGATATGGACTCGCACGGCAACAGCGCCTTCTACGACGGCGCCGAGCTGATGAACTTCGGCACCTCGCCGACGCTCGCCGACACCGACGGCGACGGCCGGTCGGACTTCGAAGAGATCAACCAGAACGGCACCAACGCGCTCGTCGCCGAGGTGCCGCAGCCCAAGCTCGAGGTGGTGAGCGCCGTCGACATCAGCGTCGACATCATGACCTCGACCGGCATGATGATGGCCAACGCCGTCACCACCCGGCAGGAAAAGGGCACCACGAACACCCTGGGCAAGACCTCGTCGTCGGCCACCACCCAGTCGATCGAGTCGTCGTTCGAGGTGACCGCCGAGGCCAGCGCCGGCTACCCCTCGGGCGCGAGCGTGAAGGCCAGCGGCACGTACTCCGAGAAAGAGGGCTACGTGCAGGAGACCTCGACCAGCATCTCCCGCCAGTCGCAGCAGTCGTCGGAAGACACCTACGAGCAGCTCTCGAGCCAGCTCATCTCGCAAGAGCAGACGGTGACCGGTGGCCACCTCGCGGTCGACTTCGAGATTCAGAACCTCGGCACCCGCACCTTCAAGCTCAGCTCGGTGGTGGTGACCGCGCTGCGGCGCGACCGCACCAACCCGGCGACGTTCACCTCGATCGCCACGCTGACCTTCCCCCCCAGCGCCGACAACCTGGTGCTCGCCGAAGGGCAGTCGGCCGGCCCGATTCGCGCCTCGGCCGCCATCAGCGGCAACGTGGCGCTCGACCTGCTCTCGAACCCCGGCGCCATCTTCTTCCGCACCGCGAACTTCAACCTCACCGACCAGACCGGCACCGCGTTTCAGTTCGCCATCGGTGAGACCACCTCGAGCCGCACCGCGCAGCTGACCCTCGACTACGGCGGGGTGCGGCCGCTCGAGCGCTACCGGGTGGCCACCAACGTCGAGCGCACCGCGAGCGGCAAGGCGGCGGGCACCCGGCTGGGCGATGCGCTGAGCCGCGCGTTGGGGCTCGCGCCGGGCGTCGGCTACCAGACCACCCAGCGCACCGGCACCAGCAAGCAGATCGTGACCCGGGTGCGCGACGTCGCCACCACCCAGCAGCCCGACGGCGGCAGCGACCACTTCTGGGTGGTCATCGCCCCCGAGAACCCCGACCCCAACCTGGGCTCGGTGAGCGACCGCCTGCTGCCTGCGACCATCGACATCGACGACGCCGTGCTGATGCCGCGCGACTCGCTGACCCTCGCGTACGTGGCCGACCACGACGGCGACGGGCTCTACGAGCGCGAAGAGCTCATCTACGGCACCTACGACTCGCAGCCCGACAGCGACGGCGACGGCCTCACCGACTTCGAAGAGGTGCGCACCGGGTGGACGGTGAGCGTCGACAACCCGTTCTACCTGGCGCACCCCAAGGTCTACTCGGTGCCCACCGCCATCGACGCCGATCAAGACGGCTGGTCGGACGCGGTCGAGAAGATGAAGGGCACCGACCCCAACCGCAAAGACACCGACTCTGACGGCCTCATCGACAGCATCGACCCCGCGCCGACCCAGGGCCCCAAGGGCACCTGGGGCGTGTACCTGGGCACCGCGGGAGACGAGCAGGCGCTGCAGGTGCTCGCCGAAGGCGACACCGTCTGGGTGCTGGGCACCTCGACCGGAGACATCGACGGCGACTCGGCCAGCGGTGGCCCCTTCATCGCCGCGCTCGACTCGGCGACCGGCACCCGCAAGTGGACGGTGCAGCTCGAGGGCACCAACGCGTACTCCAAGCGCTTCGTGGTGCTGAACGGCACGGTGCAGTGGGTGGCCGAGGTGCTCAGCGGCGTGCTGCCCGGCGTCACCGCCCGCGCGCTCTACACCGTGCACATCACCAAGGCCGGCGCGGCCACCGCCACCGACATGACCAACTTCGGCAACATCGTCGGCAGCACCACGCTCGCCAACTTCTTCGTCAGCACCCAGCAGCCCGCTCCCGGCGGAGGGTTTCTCACCTTCGGCGCGTACACCTTCAACAACCCCGGGCTGCAGTACGCGGTGAAGGTGCTCAGCCTCGACGCCGCCGGCACCTCGGGCTCCGCCACCGGCTACGGCGGCTCGGGCACCGTCACCACCATCGGCGAGAGCGCCAGCAACGGCCTGCTCGCCGCGGTGGTCGAGACCACCGGCCCGGCCTGCCGGGTCGACCTCTTTCGCGGCACCACGCTGGCGGGCTTCGTCGGCTACTGCGGCGCGATGCGACCCGGCACGCCGGCCAAGGTGGCAATCGACCACTACACCGCGGTCTACGCGCAGATACCGGGCGGCTCGGCCGACACCCTCGAGCGCGTGGCCCCCTCGGGCGGCCTGGTGTGGTCGCGCAACTTCGCTCCCGACTTCCCGTCGCCGCGCATCACCGCGCTCGACATCGACGACAGCGACCACGTCTTCGTCGGCTTGAGCCAGGGTGGCCAGCCCGCCGGCCTCGAGATTCTGCTGCCTGACCAGACCCGCCAGGTGCTGCTGCGCATCGGCAACGGCACCACCCGGCTGACCAGCACCCGCCGCGACGCGGTCGGCAACGTGTACAGCGCCGGTCATTCGATCGGCGGGCTCCCTTCGACCTTCGGCACGCCTCCGGGCGGGCTCGACGTGGTCATCACCCGCAACCCCCAGATCACCTTCGAGCCATGAGAACCCTCAACCTGACGCTGTGTGTTTCGGCCGTGGCGACCGCGCTCGCCTGCAGCGGTGGGCAGCCGACCCCGCCGGTCGTCACCGTCCCCCACGCGCCGTCGATGGTGGTCGCCACCGCGGGCTCGGGCTTCGTGCGGGTGGTGTGGTCAGACGACAGCGACAACGAGACGCAGTTCGTCATCGGCCGCGCCGAGGTGGCGTCGGCCGCCGCCGACTTCACGGCCAGCGCGCTCACCGAGCTCACCCGCGTCACCGAGGGGCAGCAGGTGTTTCGCGACACGCCCGCCGCGGGCCACTGGTACGTGTACGGCGTCGCGGCGGTGAACTCGGCCGGCCAGTCAGACTGGGCGCTGATGCCCAAGCCGGCGGTCGCGCCGTTCTCGACCTCGACCGCGGCGCCGTGCCAGGTGGCGGTGCCTTCAGACGCCGACCCCGACGGCGATGGCCTGTCGGACGAGGTCGAGACCGCCGGGTGGACGGTGCGGGTCAACCAGAACGGCCAGATGCAGTTCACCGAGAAGATGGTGCAGAGCTCGACCCACAGCGGCGACGGCGATGGCGACGGCCTGTGCGACAACGAAGAGCGGGTGCTGCGCACCGACCCGAACAAGAAAGACACCGACGGTGACGGCCTCGACGACGACAAAGAGGTGCTGGTGTGGGGCAGCTCGGCGGTCAACGTCGACAGCGACGGTGACGCGAACGGCAACACCGCCTTCTACGACGGCTCCGAGGTCACCCGGTACAAGACCTCGCCCACGCTGGCCGACACCGACGGCGACGGGCGCACCGACTTCGAAGAGATAAACCAGAACTCGACCAACGCGCTGGTGGCCGACCTGCCCCTGCCCAAGCTCGAGCTGGTGGGCACCGTCGACGTGAGCCTCGACGTGCAGCTCAGCAACGGCACCACCATGATGAACGCGGTCACCACCTCGCTCACCCGCGGCAGCGAGACCAACACCAACAACACCAGCTCGACCGCCACCACCGCCTCGAGCGAGACCTCGGTGTCGGTGAGCGCGAGCGTCGAGGCCGGCTTCCCCGACGGGGTCAGCGCCTCGGTGTCGGCGAGCTACGGGCAGACCGATGGGTACTCGGTCGAGGCGTCGACCAGCTTCGAGTCGAGCTCGGCCTCGAGCGCGCGACAGGCCTACGAGGGCGCCACCACCCGCGAGCTGTCGCAGGGGCAGACCATCACCGGCGGCAAGCTGGCGGTGCAGCTCAACGTGACCAACGCCAGCACCCGCACCTTCGAGCTGAAGGACCTGGTGGTCACCGCGCTGGGCCGCAGCCGCGACAACCCGGCCACGTTCGCCTCGGTCGCCACGCTCGAGATGCCGATGGCGGCGCAGAGCATCACGCTCGCCGCGGGCGCCACCGCCGGCCCGTTTCGCGTCGAGGCGGCCATCTCGGGAAACCAGGCGCTCGACCTGCTCGCGAGCCTCAACGGCCTCACCTTCAAGCCCACCGCCTTCAACCTGGTCGACAAGACCGGCACCAACTTCGCGTTCAGCGTGGGT
>JADJNS010000002.1 GCA_016714225.1 Archangiaceae bacterium | reverse complement strand
TGGCGTCACCCCCAGAATGTCCTCACGTCGGGAGCAGTGGTGCCGGTGTACGGACAGGCGTAGAAACCGCGTCACCCCTTTGAGGGTCATCGCGCCTGACGCGAAGTGACCTGACTCACTTATTTGGCGATGTGCTCCCCTTGGCACACGCTGTCCCGTTCTGGAGGCGCCGTATGACGACGCCATTTCGACCTCGGTGGTGGCGTTTGTCCTGGCGGTGGTCTCGTGCGGCGGCGCGAAAGACATCTGCGGCGCGTGCGGTGAAGGCACGCCTGCGACACCGCCCGGGCAAGTGCATCGCCAAGATGAACATGGGCACCCAGCATGCCGGCGTGCTCGGGCGCCAGCGGCATCTGTGACACCTAACCAACCCGGCAGAGCCCGGTCTGCGTGCAGTGCTCTCTCCAACGCCCAGTGCTCGGGCGGTGCCACTTGCAGCTCGAACCGCAACTTCATCGGCGGCGGCACCGGCGGCGGCAGCGGCACTGCTGGCGGCAGGGGCTGGGCGGGGGCACTGCAGGCAGCGGAGGAGCCGGCGGCTTCGGCGGCTTCTGGCGGCGCTGGCGGCGGCGTGGTCGGCGGCCCGCGGGCGGTCCTGGCGGCGGCACCGGCGGAAGTGGCGGAAGGGCGGCAGCGCCGGCGGTCTAGCGGCGCGGGCGGCGGCTGGGTTTCGCCGATGCCGGCCTGCCCTACAACGGCATCGGCAGCTGCGCGCCGCAAGAGGTGCGGGCGTGGCGAGCTGCACGCCGAACTGCGCCGAGGGCTTTCACTTTCAGGGCGGCCTCTGCGTGCTGAACGGCGGTGGCGGCCCGGTGCAGGTGACCCTGCGCTGAACACCATCGAAGACCTCGACCTGCACCTGCTCGAGCCCGCCGGCGGCGACCTGAGATTTCGGGTACGACGACGACAACCAGCCCGGCAACCGAGCTGCGGCGCCATGGGCAGCCCCGACCTCGACTCCGAGGCGGCGTGCCTGAGCCCGCCCGACAACGTGAACATCGAGAACATCATCTACCCGGCCGGCGCCACCGCCCCGAGCGGCACGTACACCGTGTGGGTGAACCATTACGAGAACTGCGACACCTCGCTGACCATGGTGCCGTTCGAGCCGAGGTGCGCTTCAACGGCAACCTGGTGGGCGTGTTGGGGTGTTCGTGCCCACCGACCTGACTGGAACGACGGCGACGGCACCGACACGCGCTTCATGATGACCTTCAACGTGCCCTGATCCGCGGCAAAAGCCCCAGTGGGCGCGGCCCGGCGGCTGAGTCACCGGGCCTGATGACTCCCCGCCGCCGGGTGGAAATAGCCCACCCGCGCCAGTAGTTGGCTTCGCCGCTACCATGAGCGGGTAACCCGTCTGAAGCCCAGGAGCTGAAATGGCACGTCGTCGTCCCTGTCTGTCTCGCCCGCGGCCTGGTCTCCGCGCTGGTGGGGGGCTGCCGTGGTTCCCCGGCGCCGCGCGCCGGCGACCAAGCCCGGCACCGACTTCCGAGGTGAGCCGGCACCGAGGTCTTCTATCCGCGGGCTCGACCGCGCACGACGGGCTCACCGTCGGCCAGCTGTCGGACATTCACGTCGGCGCCGCCACCCCGGACGAGCGCATCGTCGCCGCGGTGAGCGTGATGAAACGACGCGAAGCCCGACATCGCGGTGCTCACCGGCGACTACGTCACCACCAGCCGCGATCTGCGCGGCCGAAGTTCCGTGAGCTGCTCGGCAAGCTCACCGGCAGAGCTTCGCGGTGCTCGGCAACCACGGACCACTGGACGCACTCCGGTGAGGTCGGCACCGCGCCGAGAAGGTGGGATCGCGGAAGTGCGCAACCAGAACACCACCGTGCGGGTGAAGGGCGCTGACCTCACCGTGCTGGGCGTCGACGACACCACCACGAAGAGCGACGACGCCGAGCAGACCTTTCAAGGGGGGCACGCACCCGCGGTCGCGGCTGGTGCCGACCCACACGCCCACCGGCGTGCGTAAGCCGCCGCCCTGAGCGACCTGTTGTGCCTCCGGGTCACACCCACGGCGGCCAGATTCACGTCGCCGGCCTCACCTGAGGCGTTCTTCCGCCGCCGGCCAGCCGTACCTGCGCGGGCACTACGAAGTGAACGGCAACCAGCTGGACGTCAACCGCGGCCTCGGTTTCGGTCGCGGCGGTCGCCACCCCGCGTCGACAGCGAGCCCGAGCTCGCCATGCTGGTGCTGCGCCGCGCCTCCCGAAGACGGCGTGAAGTACGCCCCGCCGGATGCGGTAGCTACCTTCGTCGACGTCGCGGTCGAAGGTGTGCACCGCCAGCGCCTTGTCGGGCTGGAACAGCTCGACAGCTTGTGCGCCAGCGCGACGCCGGGGGTGCTTGCCGCCGGTGCAGCCGATGGCGACGGTGATACGGCCACCTTGCCCTCGCGCGTAGTTGGGCATCAAGAACGTGAGCAGGTCGGTGGTCTTCTGCAGAAACGTGGCTGTCTTGGCCGGTCGAGCACGAACCTCGCCACCTTCTCGTCCCCGCTGGTGAGCGCCTTCCAGCTCGGGGGCATCGAAGTAGGTTGGGCAGAAAGCGCACGCCTGAAGACCAGGTCGGCCTGGCTCGGCACTCCGTACTTGAAGCCGAACGACATGAACGTCACGGCCAGCGCGGTCGCGCCCGGCTCGTCGAAGCGGCTCTGCACCTGGCGCTTTCCAGCTCGTGCACGTTCATCTTGCGAGGTGTCGATGACGTGTCTTTGCCGCGCAGGTCCTTGAGCAGCCCGCGCTTTGGCGATGCCTCGGCGGCGGTGCCCTTCATCGCCAGCGGGTGCTTGCGCGCGTCTCCGGAAAGTAGCGGCGCAGCAGCGATCTTCGTCTGACGCGTCGAGGAACAGCACGTCGACCTGGTGCCCGGTGCGGCGCGCCTCGTCGAGCGCCTGGGCGCGCGTCGCGCAGAAGTGGAAGCCGTTCTCGCGCATGTCCATCACGAAGGCCAGGCGTTGGTTCCACCGCCCGGCTCGGTGATCTTGTTCAGCAGCGGAGCGGGGCAGGTTGTCGATGCATCGACCAGCCGGTGTCTTTCGAGCGACGCACCGCGGTGTTTTGCTCGGAGCCCGACATGCCGGTGATGACGATGGTGTGCTTGCCCACGCTCACTGATGTCTTCCTCGACGCGCGAGCCCACGTGAGAGACTTTTCGGTGTCGCGCGGCACCGAGCCAGGGCGCGCGCGGCGATTTTCCGACAGCCGGTCGGCGAACTCTGCGCCGGAAGTGGTGGCCCTGCAGCTTGAGCAGGTCGGCCGAGCGCCATGACCTCGATGATGGTGGTCATGTTGCGGCCCGGCCGCACCGGCACTACCCGAGTGCGGCACCTCGACGCCCATGATGTTCATCTGGCCCATGTCCATGCCGGAGGCGGTCGTACTTTGCGGCCCTCCCACTGACCAGCCTGACCGATTTTCTTCGCCTCGCGCACCGCCGCCACTCCGAACAGGTCCTTGATGTTGATGATGCCGAGGCCGCGAATCTCCATGTGGTGCCGAATGATTTCGGTGCCGTGGCCGGTGACGTGGCCCTCTTTGCGCCGAATCAGGTTCACCACGTCGTCGGCGACCAGGCGGTGGCCGTGCATCACCAGGTCGAGCGCAATCTCGACTTGCTGATGCCTGACTTGCCCATCAACAGCACGCCCACGTCGTAGACGTCGACCAGCACCCTGCGCAGCGTGCCGGTGCTGCGGAGCGCCTCTTCGAGAAAACGCCTGCACCTGCGAGATGAACGCGCTCGACGAGCGGGTCCTCATCAGCGCCAGCCGGGCCTTCCCGCAGCCCCTCGACCAGCGCGGCGGGTATGTCCGAGGTCCCTTCGTCACCACCACGCAGGCGAGCTCAGACTCGAACAGCTTCCGAGTGACGTCGCGCCGCTGCTCTTCGGTGAGGGCGCAGGGACGAGAGCCGGTGTTGCCGGAACACCCGCATGCGCTCGGGGTGGTGCTCGGTGAAGCCGGTGAGCGCCAGCCCGGGCTTGAATGCGCGCGCTCGAGATGCGGTGGTCGAGCCCCTGCTGCCCGGTGATGAGGGTGAGGCGCAGGTCGAAGAGCGACCTTCGAGCAGGCGCGAGACCGAGATGCTGGTGACGCTGGTGGTCATGGCGGCGCGGCAGAGCTTAACCCCGCGTCCGAGCGATTTGACCTGCGTTAGGCCACGCGCCTGGGCGCGCCTTAGTGCTAGTGCGCGCCCGACGGTGGAATCGACCGAACGGCGGGCAAGCGTGGGGGCCTGCTCGCGGCGTCGCTCGCCCTCGGCGCCGTCCACGCCCTTACGCCGCGGTTCACCGACGACGGCATCTTCTGGCCCGACGAAATTCGGCACAGTCGCTCGAGCCCGCCCACCGGCTGCGTTCGGCTGGGGCCCCGTCCCCGGGAGTTCATCGATGGCGCGCGCAACTGGGCGCTGCCCGGCTTCGTCGCGCTGCTCTTTAAGCTCGGCGGCGATGACCTCACGTCTACCTGGGCGTGACCCGCGTCGCGTTCATCGCCATCTCCCTCGGCACCGCTTACGGCTTCGTACCTGCTGGCGCGCGGCTGTGGCGCCAAAGAGTCGCCCGCGGCTCCCTGGCGCCACCTGCTTGCGCTCGGCGCGCTGCCGTCTGCACTTCGGCCACCGCGCGATGAGCGAGACCGCCAGCGCGCTGCCGGTGACGTTCGGGCTGTGGCTCACCTTTGCGAAGCGACGCCACCTGCAAGCACCTGCCGCTCGGCGGCCTGCCGCTCGGGGTGGCGGTGCTCTTGCGCCTGCAGTGCGGAGTCTCGCCGCCGGCGCGGTAAGTTGGCCCTCGCGCGCGCAGAGACTGGCGCCGCACCGGCGAGCTGTTGGGCGTGCTGCTGGTCTGGCGGTGCTGTTCGGCCTGCTCGGACCGGCTCTCACCTGGGGCGACTGGTTTCATCGGCGAAGAAGTACATCGAGTTCAACCTGGTGAATGGCGGCGGCGCGGCCCGGGGGCACCCACCCTGAGCCACCTGTTGCCACCCTCTTCTCTTCGATGACCGGCTTTCCATCGCGTTCGCGGTGGGGCTGGGCGCTCTGGTTTCGCACGCCCGCGCGCTGGCGCTCATCGCCTTGGTCTTCGCGCTGCACAGCGTGGTGCCGCACAAAGAGATTCGCTTCATTCTCACCGTGCTGCCGCTGTTCGGCGTGCGTGGGCGTGGCCTCACGCACCCGCCTAGCCGGCTGGCTGGGCGGTGCTCGGCCGCGCTCGACTCGACGGCGCTTCACCCAGAGCCTCACCTGGGACGACCTGGGCGTCTCCCGAGCGCGGCAAGCGGCGCGCGGACGACTTCGGTTCGTTCTATCGGCTGTTGCTCGCCGCGAGCCGAGGCCGAAGGTGGGGGCTGTTCGTCGAGGGCGCGCACCTGGCCTGCGGGCGGCAGCACGTACCTGCACCAGCGCGCTCTGCCCTCATGGTGGCATGCGCCGGCCGCAGGGCGGGCGGTGAACTACGTCATCACCCCGCGCGAGGGCGGTGAGGTGGTGGCGCGCGACGGCAACCTCAAGCTGGTGCGGCTCGGGGTCGAGGCGTGCGTGGCGGACCTGTGGTATAGACGTGGCGGCTCCCGGCGAGTGACTGTCTCTTCTGCAAAATCGTCAGCGGCCAGGTTCCCGCCAAAAATCGTCCACCAAGACGACCAGTGCATCGCGTTTTCGACATCAGCCGCAGGCGCCCACCCACGTGCTGTTCGTGCCGCGTTGGCACCTCGCCCTCGCTCAACGAGGCCACGGTCGAAGAGAAAGAGCTGCCTCGGCCACCTGATGGTCACGGCCCCGAAGGTACGCGCGACAACGGCATCGGTAGACCGGTTACCGGCAGGTCGTCAATTGCAAAACCGCGACGCCGGGCAGACTGTGTTCCACCTGCACCTGCACCCCTGGCGGCGACCGATGGGCAATTCGGCTGATGGGCCGGCATCAACAAGGTCGACGCCACCGACGACGGGGGCTCAGCCCTGCATTGGCGCTTTCTAGAAGCCAGCTCAGCGAGACCGAGATGCCCAGGCGGCCCGCGACGTAGGGTTGAGGTCGAGCACCAGCCCTTCGTCGGCGCTGCCGTTGGCGGTGCCCGTCGAGCCCCGGCTGAAGAGCCGGTAGGCGAGCGCGGTGATGCCCACTGCCTCAGCACGCCCGAGGTGACGAGCAGCCACAGGTCGTCGCGGGCTCTGCTGGCCTCCGCGGATGAGCGTCATCCATGGGGCCGAACACCGGGGGCGGGCGTAGATGGGGTAGGGCGAGTCGAGCACCGAGCCGTGGTTCGAGCCAGCTGAGCTGCTCGGTCTTGAACGCCTCGACGTTCTGGCGAAACGACGGGGCCGCCCACACGCTGCCCAGAAACGAGCCCACCGACAGCCGCCAGCTCAGCTTGGCGCAGTGTGGCGGCGCGTCGACGGGCGCCTCGCACAGCAGCAGACTGACCAAGAGGAGCACCGGCACTTGCGGTCGACCCATAGCAGCCGCCATGCCGGGGCCAAATCGAGGCGCCTGGGGGCCACGGCAGGCGTTGCGCGAGCTGCCGCGCAGGGTGCGTGGGGGCGCGCCAGCTCACCACAGCTTCAGCAGCTCGCGCCCCTCGCGCAGCGCATGTACGTCGGGGTAGTGCGCGGCGAGGTCGAGTCGACGTAGACCTTTGGCTTTGTCGTCGAGGCCGAAGCTGGTCGAGAAGCAGAGCTGATCATCTCCGGCCTTGTCGTAGCCCCTCGCGCACGATGTCGTGGCTGTAGAGCGACGGTGCCCCTGAACGCCGAGAGGAACCGCTGCGACTGTGCCGGCTTCGCCGCGCGCGCCCACAGCGCGTTGAGCAGCGGCACCAGCGATGAAGTCGCTGAGCGCCAATCGTCGTAGCCGTCGAGCTTGAGCCCGTCGAGCTGCGCCGCGTCGCCGAACGCCGCCCCGGGCGCGCCGCGTGCAGCAGCACCGCGCCGCACCGGCCCACCGCCACCAGCGGGAAAGAAGAGATGAGTTTCAGCCGCGCCCGGCCCCTGCGGGCTGAGCCGGGCCTCGAGCGCGGCGCGCTTGTCGTCGTGAAACCCGCCGTGGCGGGCCCGCCGATGTGCGCGTGGTCGTGGTTGCCGAGCAGGCAGTGCACCCGCCTGGGCCGCGCCCGCTGCGGCCCGATGAAGGCCCCGACCAGCCGGGGAGACTCGTCGCGGTACCGCGCGCCCAGGTGGTCGGGCCAGTGGTTGAAGGTGTTCCGTCGGGCCTGTGCACCAGGTCGCCGGTCAGCACCAGCCACGCGTCGGGGCCCGCCGCGTCGAGGTGCGTGAGGAGCCGCTCGAAGTCGCCCAGGTTGCCCTGCAGGTCGGTAGCGGCGAGGAGAGCTTCCCCGCTCGGGCAGGCGCAAGAGCCGTGGCATCGGTGCAGGTGAGTATAAAGTCGCGATTGCTCACGTGCTGCGCACCCCTCTTCGACGCGCCTCGAGAAGTCGATGGGGCACAGCCTCGACGGCCCGGCTCGGCGATGTGGGCCCTCGGCCTCGCGCTGGTGGCGCTGCAGGCGTTCGCCGTGGTGGTGCGCATCGCGCTGGCGCGCTCAGCTTCTCGCGCGCCGGGCCCGAGCGGGCGTGGTGGTGCGCTGCGGTGCCTGCGGCACCGACGCGGGTGGGCGAGCCCTGCGGCAAGTGCGGCGCCCGTTGAGCGTGCCTGGGCTCGGCCGCTTCTTCGCGCGCCAGCGGCCCGCCCGGCCCCTGCCGCCTGCGCGCCCGGCGTGGCCTGGTCGGCCGTCGGCGCGGTGCTCTGCGGGCTCGCTTCGCTGCGGCTCGTCGCCTGGCCTCGCCCCGGAGCGGCGTGGTCGAGCGTCCTCTCGGCGGCGCTGCGCTGTTCGCCTGGGCGGGCCTGGGGTCACTTTCTCTCGCGCTTCGGGCCGCGCGGCCGGGGCCTGGTGGCGCGCACTCAGCGAGCTGCTCTTTCGTTCGCCGCGCTCACACCCTGCTGGGCTGCGCGGTGTTTCTCGAAGAGATGGTGAGCCTGGTGCCCGAGCGGGTGCTCGGTTACGTCACCGTGCTCGACGCCAGCACGGTCGAGAGTAGACGGCGCGAAGCCCGTTGGCGGGGCCCGAGCTGGGCCTCGAGGTGCAGCTGGTCGAGCACCCGGGGCTGGGTATCGGCCGCGTGCTGCTGCTGGCGTGGCTGGCGCGGCCAGCGCCCATCGAGCTGGGCACCGCTGACGCGTGGCTGCGCGACACCGCGGGAAGAACGCCCAGACGGTGATGGCCGCGGGCGGGCAGGGGAAGCGGCGCACCGAGACCTTCGCTCGCGCCAGGTGCCCGGTACGAGGTGGCGGCGCGAGCAATGACGTGCTGCCTGCCGGCGCGGTGAGCCCGCTGAAATGGGGGGTGAAGCGCCGCAGCGACTGGGCTAGACGAGCAGGCCTCGTGGCCCGGCGCGTTCTCGTCATTCGCTCACCCCGTGCTCGAGCGATCGCAGGTGAACCGTCGCCCGCCGAGGCTGTCAGCGGCCCCTGAGGGCGTCACGGTGCACGACCTCTTACGAGCGCTACCCCACGCTTCGGATCGACGTGAAGCACGAGCAGCGGCTGCTCGACGCGCACCAGGCGGTGGTGTTTCAGCACCCGTTCCATTGGTACTCGGCGCCGTCGCTGGTGAAAGACTGGCAGGACCTGGTGCTCGAGTACGGTCGGGCCTACGGGCGCGGCGGCGACAAGCTGCGCGGCAAGGTGACCCGCAACGCCATCACCACCGGCGGCCCGGTCTTCGCGTACCGCAAAGACGGCTGGCAACCGCTTCACCATGCGCGAGCTGCTGGCGCCGTTCGACCAGACCGCGCACCTGTGCGGCATGAAGTTTCGCGCCGTTCGTGGTGCACGCCTCGCTGCGCATCGAGACCGACGAGCACGTGCGGCCCCACGCCAGAGGCGTACTGCAAGCTGCCCACCAGGCTGCGCGACGAGACGCCTCGGACGTCGAGGCGGGCGATGAAGGTCGAGAAGGTTCCGACGAGCCTGATGCGCTGATTCGAAAGGCGTCATGACCGACTTCCGGTGCTCTTCAGGCGGTGGTGTACCTGGTCGCGGCGGTGGTCGGGGGTGCCGCTGGCCAAGCGCCTCGGCCTGGGCTCGGTGCTGGTCGACCTGCCGGCGTCGCCATCGGCCCGTTCGGGCTGCACCTGGTGGGGCACGAAGGCGCGCACGTGATGCACTTCGGCCGAGTTCGGCGTGGTGATGATGCTGTTCCTGGTGGCTCGAGCCTGCCGGCGCGGCTTCGGGCAGCTGCGGCGCCCCATCTTCGCCTGGCGGCGCGCAGGTGGTGCTCACCAGCGGCGTGGTGGCGGGTGTCGGCACGCTGCTGGGCGTCGACTGGCGGATCGCCACCGCGGTGGGTATGACCCTGGCGATGTCGTCGACCGCCATCGTGCTCGTCGCTGTCCGAGCGCGCGCTGCTCGGGACGCCCGGCGGGCAGTCGGCGTTCTCGGTGCTGCTGTTTCAAGACGTCGGTGACACCCATTCTCGCCGCCCTCCCGCTGCTGGCGGTGGCCGCGGCCGCGACCGACGCGCCCGCCGAGGGCGCGCGCCCCGGCTGGCAGCAGGCCCTGCTGGTGCTCGCCGCGGCGGCCGCGGTGGTGCTGGCGGGTCGCTACGTGGTGCGCCCGGTCTTGAGGCGGGTGGCGCAGACCGAGCTGCGCGAGCTGTTCACCGCGTTCGCCCTGTTCCTGGTGGTGGGCATCGCGCTGCTGATGCAGAAGGTCGGCCTGTCTCCGGCGCTGGGCACCTTTCCTCGCCGGGGTGGTGCTCGCCGACAGCGAGTACCGCCACGAGCTCGAGTCGGACATCGAGCCGTTCAAGGGCCTGCTGCTGGCCTGTTCTTCATCTCGGTGGGCGCCGACATCAACTTCGGCCTGATGGTGAAGAGCCCGCTGCTCATCGCGGGCCTGGTGTTCGGCACCATGGCGGTGAAGTTCGGGGTGCTGATGGCGCTGGGGCCGCTGTTCGGGCTCGACCGCTCGTCGCGGTGGCTGCTGGCGCTGTCGCTGTGCCAGATCGGCGAGTTCGCGTTCGTGCTGTTCTCGTTCGGCGCGCAGACCGGCGTGATTCCCGAAGGGGTCGGCGCACCGCTGGTCCAGCGCTGCGCTGCGCCATGCTGCTCACCCCGCTGGTGTTCGTGCTGCTCGAGCGGGTGGTGCTGCCCCGGGTGGCCGAGAAGGCCCCCAGCGCGCGCACGACACCATCGAGCACGGCGACGACCCGGTGGTCTGCGCCGGCTTCGGAGGTGGGGCAGGTGGTCGGCCGGCTGTTGCGCTTGAAGGGCCGGAGTGACCGTGCTCGACCTCGACTCGAACATCGTCGATATCTTGCGGCGGCTCGGCCAGCAGGTGCACTACGGAGACGCCTCGCGCCTCGACCTGCTCACCAGCGCGGGCTGCGGCAAGGCGAAGCTGTTCGTGCTCGCGGTCGACGAGGTCGACAAGAGCATCGAGATTGGCGAGCTGGTGCGCCGCCACTTTCCCAACCTGCCGATTCTCGCGCGGGCGCGGAACCGCACCCACTACTACCGGCTGCTGGAAGCTGGGCGTGCGCCGTCGCACATCTTCCGCGAGACCATGGGCACCTCGCTCGAGATGGCGGTGCGCGCCTCACCGACCTGGGGTTGCGCGCGCACACCGCGCAGCGCCGCATGCTGCGGTGGAAGGAGCATTGACGAGGCGGCGCTGGCGAAGATGTCCGAGGCCGTGGGCACCCTGTCGTGGATGGATTTGCCCGCAAGATTCTCGCCGAGGCCGAGAAGTCGATGGAGGCCGAGTTCCAGGGCAAGCCCGAGTCTCGCGAGCACGACGCCGCGTGGGACAACGAGGGCCTGAGAGATGGCGTGAAGGCCGCCGCCGCTGCGCAGAGCGCCGCGCAGGCCGCGCCGAAGGAAGCGCCCAAGGGCTGAGCGCGGGAGTGGGCGGGTGAGTTGGTTCGTTGACCGACGAACTAAAAGCTACCCTCGAGGCTCCATGACCCCAGAGCTCGCCGCTCCGCCTGCCGTCGACGTGCCGAACCGCGTCTCGCTGATTGCGATGTGCATCTCGCTGCTCATCATTCCGGTGAACTGCGGCATCTACTTTCTCGCCCTCTCGGCGAAGCGTGGAGACGGCGGCACCTGGCTGGCGCTCTTCAGCCTGCTGGCGCTGGGTCAGCTCGTCACCGGCACGGTCGCGATGGTGGCGGGCATTCGCCACCGCGTGAAGTACGGGCGCAGCGGCGTCGCCACCGCCATCTTCGGCGCCCTCGCGGCGCTCGGCGCGCTGGCCGGCTGGGTGAGCGGCTTCTTCCTGCTCGCCCTCGGCTCGATGGGCGGAGCGTGGGGCCGCCCGCTGCGCGTCCGCGGGCGCCAGCTGCACCCCGAGCTGAAAGAGGGCAGCGATTGGACGCGCGGTGAGCGCCCCGACCCCACGGGCCTCGACGAGCCGACCCGGCGCGCGCTCGAGGCGCTGTGGCTGCACGACGCGCAGAAAGAGCACGCCAGCGTGCCGGCCTTCTCGCGCGTGTCGTGGATTCTGGCGGCCGTGGGCGCTCCCGCCGAGCTGCACGAGTGGAGCTTGAGGGCGGCGCTGGAAGAGGCCGAGCACACCCGCCTGTGCTTCGCGCTCGCCGCGGGCTACGGCGGGCGCAGCTTCACCGTCGAGCCGATGCCCGACCTGCTGCTCGGTGGGCTCGAGGTGAAGGGCAACGCGCTGGTGCTGCTCGCCGACGAGTCGCTGGGCGATGGCTGCCAGCTCGAGGACTACAACGCCGACGTCGCCGCGGCCTGCGCGCGTGCCTGCCACGAGCCCGTCACCCGCGCGGTGCTCGAGCGCATCGCCCGCGAAGAGCGCACCCACGCCGACTTCTCGTGGGCGGTGGTCGAGTGGCTGCTCACCCGCGACTTCGCCACGGTGCGCCCGGCGCTCGAGGCGGCGCTCGCGAGGCTCGCGCTACCCCCGCGGCCCACTGCGGTGTCGTCTGACAAGCTCGCCCTGGTGCGGGCTGCCGACGCGGCGGTGCTCAGACGCCACGGGCGGCTGCCCGACGAAGAGTGGGCCGCGATGTGGAGCGCACGGCTCGAGCTGACGCGAACGAGACTGCTCGAGCTGCTCGAGTCTCCCTCTCCCCTGGCGGGAGAGGGTCGGGGTGAGGGGGCGAACGCACTGCGCTGCGGTACCTCTCTCGCGAAGCTACCGCCCGCTGAACCGCACCGGCACCGCGTAGCACCCGCCGAACGCTTCGCGCGGAAGCGGCAGCGCGCCCGCTATCACGCAGTCGCGCGCCGCGGCGTCGAGCACCTCGGCGCCGGTCGAGGCGAGCAGCTTCGTCGACTTGAGCGCGCCCGCGGCGTCGAGGCAGAACTCGAGCTGCGCCTCGCCGCTCAGGTGGTAGCGCTTCGCCGCCGCCGGGTAGCAGCGCCGCGCCGACTCTGAAAGCGCCGCGTGCAGCGCGCGCCTCACGTCGAACACCGGCGAGCTTCCCTCTCCTCTGGGGGAGAGGGATTGAGGTGAGGGGTGACGTCGGGTTCAGCTTCAGCTTGGGTTTCGGCGTTTGCTTCTGCGACGGCGACTTCACCTCCCCGGCCCTCTCCCTCAAGGGGAGGAGAGGGTGGGCGCGGGCTTCACCTCGCACCGGGCGCGGCGCGGCGCTCACCGCGCGGCCTCGCTCGCCCGCTTCGGCGTGGGCAGCACCGACCCGCACCGCGAGCGTCGTCGCCGCCGACTTCTTCACCGGCAGCTCCCGCGCCTTCGTCGGCGCCAGCCACACGCCCAGCACTGCGCTCGAGTGCAGCAGCGCCGACAGCCCCAGCGCGGGCCACAGCCGCTTCACCGCGCCCCCCGGGTCGAGAACGTCTGCGGGCCGCTGGCCTCGATGGGCACGCCGTACAGCTCGCTCAGCGCCGGCGCGGTCAGCACGTCGGCGGCCGCGCCCGCCGCCAGCAGGCGCCCACCCTTGAGCAGCGCCGCGTGGGTCGCCCACTGCGCCGCCAGGTTCACGTCGTGCAGCACCGCCAGCGCGGCCACGCCGCCCTTCACCATCGCGTGCATCGCGCGCAGGCACTCGACCTGGTGCCGCACGTCGAGAAACGCGGTCGGCTCGTCGAACAGCAGCACGCTGGCGTCTTGCAGCTGGGCGCGCGCCAGGTAGCAGAGCCGCCGCTCGCCCCCCGACATCTCGTCGAGCCGGCGCTCGGCCAGGCGCTCGAGGCCGTGCGAGCGCAGCGCCGCCAGCGCGCGCTCGACGTCCTGGGGGCCGGGCAGCCCCAGGGTGCCCAGGTGCGGGGCGCGCCCCATCAGCACCAGCTCGAGCGCGGTGAAGCCGACGTCCTCGGCCGGGGTCTGCGGCACCCACGCCACCTGCCGCGCCCGCGCTTGCCGACTCATGCCTGCGCAGTCGACCTCGCCCAGCAGCACCCTGCCGCGCGACACCGGCAGCACGCCCAGCGCCACCTTGAGCAGCGTCGACTTGCCTGCTCCGTTCGGCCCGAGCATCGCCCACAGCTGCCCCGGCGCCACCGCGAACGAGATGCCTTCGAGCAGCGCGTGAGCGACCCCCTCGAACCGCAGGGTGCTCACTGGTTTTCCGGGTGCGCAGCGCCTCGAGAATCTGTGCCCGCGTCGCGTCACAGTCGGCGACGAACTTCTGCTCGTTGGCCGGCTTGCCGTTGCTGTACTGGTCGTCGAGTTGCAGCTTGCGCGCGCGAAACCTGCGCGCCGCGTTCTCGTTCGCCTTCTCCGAGCTTCTCGTAGGCCGACTTGAAGCCGGTACGCGCGCTGGGCCGGGTCTGGCTCGAAGGCGCGGTGCTCTTCACCTTCTTCTTCTGCCCGGGCAGCGAGCCGAGCTCGTCTTCTTCTTCGACCGGCTCGGGCTTCGGCTGCGGCACGGGCACCTGGGCTCGAGAGTTGCGAACCTGCTCTTCTTGCGCGAGCGAGAGCAGGCGGCGCGCCTCTTCGTCTTCCGCTTCGCTCTTCAGGTAGTCGCGGTACAGGTTGAAGCCAATCACGCCCGCGATGCCCAGCACCGCGAGCAGCGGCACCAACACCACGAACAGCGGAATGCGCTTCTGCGACGACGCCATGACGCGGCTGGCCTCTAGCATGCCTTTGACGGCGCAACTCGAAGCCTCTTCGACGCGAAACCCGGGCGTTCAGTTCCGCTTGCGGGGCGGAGCGGGCTTGTGCACCTTCGAGCCCGCGGGCGCAGCGGCGCCGGGCGGTGCGGCGCCGTCTTTGACAGGCAGCCCGCCCAGGTCGTCGTCGGCTGCCGGCTCGTCGGGGTTGGGCTGCGGCAGCGGGGCCGGCTCGTCGGGCAGCAGGGTGTTGTCGAGCGGCTTGCGCTGCCGGTCTTCGGTCCGACCGCAGCAGCGAGTCGTTGCGCGCGGCGTCGTCAGCCTCTTCCGCGGAGCGCTTCTCTCAAGATGGTCGCCCCGACCACCGCCACCAGCGCAAGAATCGCCAGCAGCGGCAGCAGCATCAGCCACCACCCCGAGCGGCGGGTGCGGGTGCGCGTGTCGCGGTCGATGGTGTTGCTCTCGTCGGGGCGGTGCCGGCCCTCGAGCGCCTTGGGGCGGGAGCCACCCCTCGGGGGCGCGCACGCTCACGACGCCGGCACCAGCACGCTGGGCACCACCGGCCGTGGCCCGGGGCGCGCGGGCGCGTGACGACCCGGGGCCGGAGCCGGCGGGGGCGTCGGCGCGCCCACCGTCGGAGCCACCATCACCGAGGGCAGGTCTTGATCAGACGCCTGCACCACCTGCATCTGTGAGGTCACCGGCTCGGGCCCCATCGGCCCAGCCGCCTGCGGCGCGCGCACCATGGGCCCCAGCGTGACCGGCCGGGTCGGCGCGTCGCTCTCGGCCATCTCGCTCGACGCGGCTGGAGGCGTGAACGCAGTGAGGTGCGGCGCGGTCTGCCGGTCGTCGTCGGTGGCGGTCGCGCGCACCTGGTCGATGGAGATGCCCGGCACCGTCTCGCGCTCGCCCTCGTGCAGCTCGGGGTCGGTGCCGCCCACCTTGGGGGTCGGCGCGAACGACAGCGCCTGCGCGTGCACCGGCAGGGCGCGAGGCAGCGTCGGCTCGAGACCGTACTTGCGCAGGTCGGTGGGCCCGGGCGTGGTCTCGTCTTCTGCGGGCGGAGGGTTGACCCGCGGGCCGGAGAGCGCGCCGAGGTCAGCGGCCGAACCTGCGCCGGGCGCATCGGCGAAGGCGCCGGCTCGGGCGGGGCGTCGGGCCGCTGCTCCTGGCGCGCGGCCTCTTTGAGCTGCGCCAGCAGCTTTCGCTCGGCCGCGTACTCGCTGGCGAACATGTCGCGCATGAAGCGGCTGCAGCTCTCGGGGCCGGCCGAGGCGTCGATTTCCATCAGCGCGCCGGTGAGCTTGCCGCGCAGCTCCTGGCGGTCTGAAACCGCTGCGCGGGTCGACCGCCAGCGCGCGCATGATGATGCCCGCCAGAGGTGGGGCAGTGGCTTGACCTGCTGCACGTGCGGAATGTTGGGCTGGCCACCGCCGCCATCAGCGCGTGGGCGGCACGTCGTCGGACGGGTTCTTGCCGGCGATCAGCTCGTAGAGGCACAGCCCCACCGAGTACAGGTCGCTGCGGCGGTCGATCTTCGTATGCCGCGCCTGCTCGGGCGACATGTAGAGGAACTTGCCCAGCACGATGCTGGGGTTGGTCTTCGAGGACGTTGAGCGTCGACTTGGCCAGGCCGAAGTCGATGACCTTCACCTCGCCCTCGTAGCTGATGAGAATGTTCTGCGGGCTCATGTCGCGATGCACGAGGCCGATTTCCTTGTCCTCGTCGTCGCGCTTGCGGTGCGCGTACGCCAGCGCGTCGAGCACCCGCGCCATCACTGAACAGCACGAAGGTCAGCGGCAGCGGCATGCCCTGCGCGGAAACGCGCGCGCACCTTTCGCAGGTCCTTGCCGTCGATGTACTCGAGCGCCAGGTACGGCTCGCCCTGAGACTGCCCCGTGTCGAGCACCTGCGCGATGGAGCCGTGGGTCAGCTTCACCAGCGTGCGCGCCTCGTTCACGAAGCGGCTCACGAAGTCTTTGTCTTCGGCGAGGTGCGACAGAATCTTCTTGATGACGCACAGCTTCTCGAAGCCCTGTGGGCCGTCGATGCGCGCCAGAAAAATCTCACCCATGCCGCCCATCGAGAGCGGCATCAACAGCGTGTAGCGCCCGAACGGCGTAGGGCGAAAGCGGCCAGGCGGTTGGAGTGTTCGGCTGCTGCACTTTCGGCCGGAAAAGCCTAGCCCAACGGCGCGAGGTGGGCGGTACGGCACAGCACGGTCTTCAGCCTGCCCTCGCGGCAGCGCATCTCGACTCCACCCGGGGCGTTGTCGCCGTCTCGCTCTTCCTTCGAAGCGCCCCTTGTTGATGCTGTCGTCCTGGTGGCCCTTCAAGGTGCCCAGCACGTAGTGGTGCCGTCGGGCTTGCGCACGTCGCACGCCGTCCACGCGCGCTCCATCTGGTTGTGAGAATGATCGACCCGCCGTCGTTGCGCGCGTAGCCCTTCAGGGTGCCCTTCGGCTCGCTGGGCCGGTCGAAATAGAACTTCGATTGGCCCTCGGCGCAGACCACCTTGATGTGGTCGTACGGCGGCGGCGGCGGCGCACCGCCCAGCTTCACCCGCAGCACGCTGTCTTCGCTGTGCTTGACCACCTCGCCCACGTCGAACCAGCTCTGGTCACTGTGCACCAGGCGGCAGCTGGTCCAGCTCGCGTCCGAGTCGTTGTGCCAGCCGAAGTGCAGCCCGTTCTGCTCGAGCCGGCCCTGCAGCTTCTTGCCGGTGCCCACGTAGACCGGCGCCTTGGGCGCCTCGTCGTCGTCTTGCACCACAAGGGTGGCCTGCGCGGCCGCGGCCGCCGGCGCGCTCGAGGCCAGCACCACGAACTTGCCGCCCCTGGCCGCGTCGTCGTCGAGGTTCACCCGGGCCAGCGCGCCGGTCACCTCCATCACCACCGCCTTGCCCAGCAGCTTGCTCGCGCTCGCGTCGGCCGCCACGTCGAGCTCGGTGCCGACCTCGACCGGCTTCTTCTTGTCGGCGCGGAAGTACGTCGAGCCCTTGTCGGTGAACAGCTTCGCGGTGTCGGCGAACGCCGCCGCGCTCAGCAGCATCGAAATCAGAACAGTCTAGCGCATGGAACCTCGTGAAAGAAGATGCAGACCCTGTTAGTGACCGCGGCGATGAAAACGATCTTGGTGACGGGCGCCTGACGCATCGGCAAACAGACCGCGGCTCGAGCCGGCGCACCTGGGCCAGCACCGTGCTGGTGCACGCCCGCAGCGAGCAGAAGGCCGTCCCGCGGCGGTGGCCGAGCTGTCGAAGGCTGGCCCAGCCGGCCACTACCAGCCGTCGTTCTTCGCCGAGCTGTCGAAGCCGCGCGGGGTCCACCAGCTCTCGCCGACCGCATGCTCGCCGCCCACCCCACGCTCGATGTGCTGCTCAACAAGCCGGCGTTTTCATGAAAGAGCGCCAGCGACTCACCGCCGAGGCTTCGAGCTGAGCATGGCGTTGAACCACTTCCTCGCACTTCGTGCTCCCCACCAGCTGCTGCCCGCGCTGGAGGCCACGCCCCGGGGCCGCTGGTGCACGTCGGGAGCATGGCGCACGGGCGCGGCCACCTCGACCTGAACGACCTCACCTTTGAGCGCGGCTTCGAGGGCGCTTACGGCGCCTACGCCACCTCGAAGCTCGCCAACGTGCTGTTCAGCGGCAACGCTGGCGCGGCAGCGCGGCTTCACGGGCACCGCGGTCACCTCCGAACGCGTCCACCCCGGCGTGATTCACCAAGCTGCTCACCCACGGCTGATTGAAGGGGGGCGGGCGCCTCGAGAGCGGCGCGCACCAGCGTGTTCTGCGCCACCGCCAACGCGCTCGGAGAAGGGGGAGCGGCGCGTACTTCTCGGACGCGCGCAGACCGACCCTCGCGGCGCAGGCCCGCGACGCGAGCTCGCCGAAGACTTCTACGCGCCCGACTGCAAGCTGACCGGGTTGACAAAGCGGTCGTTGCCCCTGCGTGACGGGTGTGGCGGCGGGTGGCATAGAGATCCGCCCGCCTTCGGCGCGGACCTCCTCGACTGCCCCGGAGTGCCAGGTGCCGATGCGGCCTTCTTCGCGCGGGGCAGCACCCGGCGCGATGGTTCGAGCTCCGACCGCGCGCGCAGTGCACCGGCCAACGGTTCCGACGTGAGCTGGCGAAGGCTCGAGGCCGCGGTGGGCGCGGCGTTTCTGCCGCGGCATGCGCGCGCCGCGTCGATGCGCATCTGCCCAGTGTGCCGCGCCGCTGCCCTACCTGCACCTCTCTGATTCAGGGCGAGGTGCCCATCGGAAGTGCGAAGTGCGACGGCGCTCGTCGGGACCGGGATGGCTGACCAACGGCGCGAAAGCTGAAGCAAGAGAAGGCTCCGCCGCCTTCGACGCCACCCTTCGAGGCGGGGGCGGCGCGCAGCGCGCAGCTCGTCGAGGTCACCTGCGCCCGCTGCGAGCAGCGCCCCCCATCGCCGAGGCCGGTACCACCTGGAACCACCCGTCTGCCGCGACTGCGAGCTCACGCCCCGCCCGACCTGCCACCGGCCGGAGGCCACCGCTCGACGACGACGACGACTGATTTTGGCTCCAACCTGGGAGACCTCCTCGACGCGGTGGTGTCGCTTCTTCACCGAGACATTGGATCAGCCCCGCCTCGCCCTCGCGGTGGCCGCGTTCGCCACGCTGCTCGCGGCGGTGCCGGTCTCCGACGCCGCGTCACCTTCGACGGCTACCACCGCCCAGAGAGCTGTCCTCTGCGCCTCGCCGCGGCGTCTCCGCGCGCGGCCTCCGGCAGCGCGACGCGCTCACCTGTCCGCCTGGGGCTTCGCCGCGCTCACCGCGCTCTCGGCGCTCTCGGTGCGCCCTCAATGGGTGGCTGGCCGCCCGCGCCGCGGTTCTCACCCCTGGCCGGCGTGTGGTGCTGTTCGGCGGCGCGCGCGCGCTCGACGAGCCCGACCGCGAGTGGCTGTTGCGCGTGGTCACCTTCGGCCGCGCTGCTGCCCTGGCGCTCATCGCGGTTCGTCGGCCGGGGGCCGCTGCCGCGCCTGTCGCGGCGCCGGGCGGGCTGGGCGCCATGCTCGGCCAGCGCAACGCGGTGGCGCACGCGTCCCCCTGGCGTCTCCTGCGGCGTGGTGGTGCGCGACGCGCGCCCGCGGCTTCCAGACGTGCGGCTACCGCCGCGCTCCTCGCTGCTGCTCGTGGCGGTGGTGGTGCTGACGCGTGCCGCGCCAGTGGGCTCGCGCTGCCGCTGGTGCTGGCCGCGTGGCTGGTCTTCACCCGCGGCCGCGGAGTGGTCATCGCCGCGGTCGCAGCCTTCGGCGCGGCCCTGGCGGCGCTCTTGCCCTCGCGGCTCGCCTGGAGCTCGGCCACCCCGCTCAAGTCGACGCTCACTCGGCTGGTCGACGCCGACAGCGGGAGCGGGTGGGCCGCCTCACCGCGGTGGGCCTCCGCTGGGCCTTTTGCCCGCGCACCTCTGCTGAGTCAGCCCCGCGAACTGGATGGTGGCGTGCACCCGCGGGTCAGCCTCCGGGAGACGCCACCTTTCGGGAAGACGTGGTCTTCGCCACCCAGGCGGCTCCTCTGGCGACTGGTGTCGGTGCTGGTCGAGCGCGGGCCGCCCGTGGCGGTGCGGCCTCGCGCGCTCGCCGTGGCAGTGGCGGCCCGGCTGGTGCAGCAACTGACCCGCGCTCACCCCGGTCGCCGCCTCGGTGCCGGGCTGGGCTGGTGATGGGGCAGCTCGACTCGGTGCTGCAGGTGCCGCCGGGCTGGCGCGTCGCGGCGCTGTGCTCGGCGTGGGCGTGCCGCGCGACGCTTCCCGGGCCCCGGCGCCCGGGGGGCGCCCCGCGGTGGCCGGCGTCCTCGCGCTCGGCGCGGTGAACGCCTGCTGTTCGCCGCGTTTCTCTTGCCCCTTGCGCCGGGGCGGCGGCTTCCAGGCCCTCGAGTGGGCGGGCGAAGCCTGCGCCCGGCGACCCGCTGGTGCGCCGCCGGAGCTCCCAGCGAGGCCTAGATGCAGCAGCACCGCTGCGCTGACGCCCGGCCCCACCTCGACCCTCCGCCCGGCAGCTGCCCTTTTCACCGCGGTGAAGGCGCTGGTCGCCGCCTGCGAGGTCCTCCATAGACTGCGGGCGTGCCGCGCCCCCACCTCGTGCGTTGCTGTTCGCCGCCACGGCGTGCCCCCAAGCGAAACTGGGCAGCCGTCGCGCGCTACCACGCGAACGGCCGGCCGACCGCGCCGTACGTCTCGTGGCTGACCCGCGACGTCACCTCAGGAAATCTCCGACGCGGCGCGCGCACCCCCGCGCGACACCGCCGAGCGCGACGCGGTGACCGCCCTGTTCGCCACCTGGCAGGCGGGTCGCCGACGGCTGCCGACTTTCACTTCCTGCGACGCACGGCGCCTCGAGCAAGAACCTCGTCGTCTGGCGCGAGGCGCACCTGCGAGCGGCGGCGCCGGTCAACGACCCGTGCTTTCAAGACGGCACCTGCTCCGACACCTGCGACTGCTCGACGACGACGCCCAGAGCCTCGCCCTCACCCGGCTCACCTCGACCAGCACCGCGCGATTCTCGACGCCACCATTCAACTCAACGCCGCCCACTGGCTGTTCACCTACGTCGACAGCCCGCCCCGTTACCGCGAGGGCGCCGAGGCCACCACCTGCGTCACGCCTCGGACGTGCAGCAGAACACGGTACCCACGAAATCGGCCACCTGCTCAGGCTCGACCACGTGCCCGGCGCGGGCTTGACCACTAGCCGGCCACCGCGCCGCTCGCAGGATCAGCGAAGCGCGCCATCGACCCCGGAACCGGAGACGGCTTCTGCCACATCTACTCGCGCGCGAATCTTGACGCCGTCGTGCTGGCGAGTGTGCGCCCCTCACCAGCGCCCGCCTATCACCGGCATGAACCCGTTCTCGGTGGGCTCGAGGGTGAACCTGGAAGTGGAAGCGGATGAACCCGTTCTCGACCAGCTGGCGGAGGGTTCATGAACGGCGCGGCGCGCTCGAACGCCGCGATGGCCTCTGGTCGAGGGTAGTCGATGCCGCACGACTGCTGCACGAACACGTCGGGCCAGCGTGCCGTCCAAGCGCAGCGCAATCGCCAGCGTTGGTGCGAGAGGCGTATGCTGCCGGTTAGGCTGCTTCTGCTGCAGCCGGCCGTTCAGGTCCCACCGCGCCGAGACCGGCCTGCTTCCCCGGTTGAAGAACGCGGCGAACTTCCACTCGGGTGTTGCAGTGGGTGCCCTCGCCCTTCCACGTCGTTGAGGGTCGTCGTTCGGCGCGTCCCGCCGTTGGCGGTGAAAGTCGACCGGCCGGTCGTGGGCGGGGGCCGGAAATCGCCGAGCTGAGCGCGGCCCGGCAGGGCATCGGTCCCGGCGCGTCGTCGAGCTTCTCGGAAGGCCAGGCCAGGCTCACCGCCCAGGGGGCGGCGCGCCGGGCTTCCGCGGCGCGCCACATCCCTTGTTGGTCTGCTCTTTGGCGCGGGTCTGCCTTCACCGAGTTGTCTGGGTCTCGGCGAGGTACTTCGACTCCGACCGGCTCAGGCGATGCCGGCGCGACGTCGACGAGTTTTCCCCTTGGGAATCGGCTCAGGGCTTCCGCGGCGCGCCGCGTTCTCCCACTGCCTCGGGCTGAGGTTGCAGGCTGACCGGCCGCTGCTCGACCTTCGGCGGCCGCTCGGTCTGGGTCGCCCAGCTCAAGGCCAGCATCGCCCCACCGCGAGCGGGTGGGGATGATGGAAGCACACCAGCGCGAGCAGGGGATGACGCACGCTGACGCGGGCTACAACGCAGGGAGCCCGAGGGGGCGTGCGAACCGGCGCGAGAGGTTCGATCTTTCACCGGCTAAGCGCTCATAGTCGCAGGTCGCCGCTCGCCGCCGCCCTCGCGCTCACGCTGCTCGCCGCCTCGGAGCCGGGCGGAAGACTCCGGCCCCCGAGGGGCGACGCCGCCGCGCAGTGGAGGACGCCGGCATTCCTCGCACTACCAGACCGAGCCGCTGCCGCTCGGACGGCCGCACCATCGAATGACTTCTTCCCTGACGGCGGGGTGGCGCGCCCTGAGCTGAAGCGGTCAAGATGCCTGCGCGGCAACCGGTGATGCCCGAAGAAATCTACCGCAACGCGCCGCACCTGCCGCCCGACGCCCAGCCTGACGCCGCCACCGCCGCGTACATCGAAGAGACGTTCTTACGGTTTCCTGGTGAACGGCGGCTGGCGAGCTGGCGTGTTGTGGGCGGTGGTGACTCCAGACGGTGCACCGATGTGCAGATCGACGAAGGCCAGCCTTCGAGAAGGTGGTCTTCACCAGCCGCCTCACCTTCGTAACACCCTGCGCTTTCGCCTGCAGCTCACCTTCTCGAGCAAGAGGTTCCCTAATCGCCCGGCGCTCGAGAGCGGTACATTGCGCCGAAAGGCGAGAAAATCGGTCTGCCGGTGGTGCGCTGGTCGCTGCGGCCTACCTCCGCACCCTTTGAGCACCTGGGGCCCCAGCTCGACTCAAAACTCGCCATGCTAATGAGGGCCTCGAGTTGCGTGCAGCACGCCCGCAAGCCTCGGCATGAGCTGTGGTTTTTCTTCGAAGAGAGCGTAGGAGTGGAGCGTCGGGCCGGTCGACCTGCGCTCAGGCGGCATCGATTATCCCGAGGTGGGGCCTGAATCATTTGCCTGGGCGTGGGCGCGTTCGACGACCGCTTCCGCATCGCCGCCAGCGGCGGCCTCGGCCTGCGCCAGTGTTCCCGACGACTACGCGCTGTACCCGGCGTTTCGCGTTTCTCGGGCTTCCGCTTGTTCTCGTGGTAGTTGAAGGTGGGCTCGGGCCGTTTCGGCATCTGGTTCAACGCCAGTCCTACGCTTTCGCGAGCGTACGAAAATTGACGTCGAGGTATCACGATGAGGCCGATCGCCAGCCACC
>JADJNS010000001.1 GCA_016714225.1 Archangiaceae bacterium | reverse complement strand
AATCGCAGCGGCGATGTCGGAGGCCGCGTTCACCCCCAGCTTGACCGTCGCGGGAGCAGCGGCCAGCTCGATGCTCGCCTTCGCCGCACCCGCCGGCCACGGTACCTTGCCGGCCGCCTTCTCGATGCACGCCTTGGCCTCGCCCTCGACTGAGGTGGCGGTCACCGCGCCGTTCTCGAAGGTGAGCGTCACGCGGGTGGCGCTGCCGCGCGCCTTGGCGTCGGTGAGGCACTCGAGCACCGCGGGGCGGGCCAGCCGCAGCCCGCCGGTGACGCCCTCGGCGTTGGGCGCGATGCTCGCGGTGGGCGCGAAGCACCCCGCCACGTCGAACGGCACCAGGTTCTCGACCCGCTGCCGGTCGGGAGCCGCTTTCTCTGCTGCCAGACAGAGCACTGCCACCGAGATGAGAGCCGTCATGGGCGGCTTCATAATGTGGCCCGGCCGCCGGCGCGACAGCTGGCACGCCTCACGATGGCCGTGAGACGAACCGGGTCAGGGGCTCAGCCCTTCTTCTTGGTCGCCTTCTTGGCAGCGGGCTTCTTCGCAGCCGGCTTCTTGGCGGCGGCCTTCTTCGGCGCGGCAGCTTTCTTCGCTGGCGCCGGCTTCGCCGCGGCCTTCTTCTTCGCCGCTGCGGGAGCTGCCGGCTTCTTCGCCTTCTTCGCCGCCGGCTTCACCTCGGCCACCAGAGCAGCAGCCGCCACCGGCGCGGGGCGCGGAGCCGACCGCTTCGGCGCGGGTGCCACCACCGGCCGGGGCGCCGAGCGCTTCGGCGCGGGAGCGAACGGCACGGGCGCGTCGTTCAGCGCATCGCTCGACACGGCCCTGGGCGGCGAAGCGGTGCGCGGGTCGAACACCCGCACCTTCGGAGCCGCCGGCGCGCCACCCGAAGCGGGCGCGTCGGCCCGCCGCCAGGCGCGCACGGCCTCGCCGCCGGCCCCGCTCTGCGTCGTGGTGCCCGCGACCCCGACCGGCTGACCCGGAGTCATCGCGCGCGGCTGCACCGTCTGGGGCCGTCGCACCTGCACTCCGCCCGGCAGCACCTGGGCCGCCTGCGCGGGCTGGGCTGGCCGCGGCCGCATCGGAGGCGCCGCCGAGGGCACGTCGGGCTGCTCGACCGACGCGTCGCCGATCACCAGCTCCTGCGCCTCGCCGACGAACACCTCGTCGTCGTCGTCATCGTCGTCGTCTTCCGGAGGCACCGGCTGCACCCCGGCCTGCGGCGCCGCCGAGCCCTGCGGTCTCTGCTCGTCACGCCCACGCCCGCGGCGCCCGCGCCGGCGCCGGCGGCCACCCCGGCGGTCGTCTTCGCGGTCGCGCCCGCGGCGCCCGTGACGGCCACCGCGACGGCTCGGCTGCTCTTGCTCTTCGAACACGAACGGCTTGCCGCGGCCCATCGCGATGCAGCGGTCACACTTGCCGCACACCGGCGCTTCGGCTTCACCGAAGTACTTGCGAATGAACTGCGAGCGGCAGTCATCGGAGTTGGCGTACGCCGCCACTTCCTGCAGCCGGCGCTCGTCTTCGCGGCGCTTGGTCTCGAGCCGACCGGCGAGGTCGTTCACCGCGTCTTCAATCTGGTCGGCCGGCAGCATCGCCGAGATGCCGCCCGCCTCGGGCTCGATGATGCCCGCGTCGTACAGCTCGGTGACCAGCGAGGTGGTGGTCGCCTTGGGAACTTCGGCCGACAGCGCCAGCGCGTCGACCGAAACCGGGCCGCCCTTGCCCGCCCACGCCGCCAGCGCCGACGCCACGCGGTCGAGCTGGTTCAGGTTGGCGCGCGACTGCCGCTGCAAGAAGCGGTGGGTGTCGAGGTCCTTCGGGTCGTAGAGCAGCACGCAGTGCGAGGGCAGCCCGTCGCGGCCCGCGCGCCCGGCCTCTTGCACGTACTGCTCGATGGCGCCCGGCGCCTGGTAGTGAATGATGTAGCGAATGTTGGGCTTGTCGATGCCCATGCCGAACGCGCTGGTCGCCACCATCACGATGCGCTTGCTGGGCTTCATGAACCGGCGCTGAGAGGCCTCGCGCTCGATCTTCGCCATCTTGCCGTGGTACCGCGCGGCGGGAATCTGGGCGCGGTTGAGCGCGCGCCAGATGTTGTCGACCTCGACGGTGGTGGCGCAGTACACGATGCCCGGCCGAGGCAGCCGACGCAGCCAGCGCGCCGCCGCGTCGGGCTTCAGGTTGCCCGGCACGACCTCGGCGCTGAGCAGCAGGTTCTCGCGGTGCGGCGTCGACCGCACCACGAACGGGTTGTCGAGCATCAACCGCACCGAGATGTCGCCGACCACCTTCGGCGTCGCGGTGGCGGTGAGCGCCAGCACCGGCGGCTTGCCCAGGCGCGAGCGCACGATGCCGATGCGCAGGTACGCGGGGCGGAAGTCGTGGCCCCACTCCGAGATGCAGTGCGCCTCGTCGACCGCGATGAGCCCGGGCCGCGCGGCCTCGAAGATGGCCGCGGTCTTGGGAGACTCGAGCGTCTCGGGCGTGGTGAGGATGATCAGCTGCCCGCCCTTGGTGATGCGCTCGATGGCCTCTTTGCGCGCCTCGCCGCTCACCGTCGAGTCGAGCCGCACCGCGCGAATGCCGCGGCGCATCAGCGAGGCCTCCTGGTCCATCATCAGGGCGATGAGCGGAGACACCACGATGGTCGGCCGCGCCGAGAGCAGCGCCGGTATCTGGTAGATGAGCGACTTGCCGAAGCCGGTCGGCATCATCACCAGCGTGTCGCGGCCCTGCAGCACCGCGGTCATCGCTTCAATCTGCTCGGGCTTGAGGCTGTTGATTTGAAACCGCCGCGCCGCCAGCGCCGAGACCTGCGCCGCGATGTCTTGCCCCTGCTGCAGCAGCTCGACCGGGCGCGGCCCGCGGCGGCGGCGACGGCGGCGGCGGCGGCCCTGACCCGGCTGGCCAGGCTGGCCGGGCTGACCCGGCTGCCCGGGCTGCGCGGCCTGCTGCGGCTGCCCGTTCTGCTGCTGCTGAGAATGCCGCGGCGCCGACTGGCGCGGGGGCTTGGGAGGCTGCTGCTGCTCAGCCGCAGGAGGTGGAGCCGGTTCGTTCATGGGGAGATCTGCCGCACTCACAGCGCAAATGCCTCAGGTCGAGCCCGTTGGCACGAAGAAATACGAATGGCACGTCCGTGGCACCCCGGTGCCTTCGAGATGACCAAACGGCGGCTCATCACGGTCGCACTCCTGCTCGCTTCGCCGCTGCTGCTGTACCTCGTCGTCGCCAACCTGCTCATCGCCACCCCGCTGCTCGAGACCGTCATCAATCGACGGCCCAACAAATTCCTCGTCACCTGGAAGGCCGCCGCGACCTGGTGGCCGGGCCGGCTCTGGGTGAAAGACTTTCGCTTCTCCTATAGCTCGCCGCGCATCGCGTTCGAGCTCGACATCGACGACGCCCGAACCCACCTGCTGCTCGGCGACCTGCTGCACAAGCGCCTGCACTTCACCCATACCCGATCGAGCGGGGTCGCGTATCGCATGGTGCGAAAGGCGCCGCTTGATCAGCCGATTTCACCGCGGGTGGCCGAGTTCCCGCCCATCGAAGGCATGAGCCCGCTGAAGACCGACCCGATGCGCCCGCCGCGCACCCAGGCCGAGCTCGACCGGCTGTGGCTGGTGAACCTCGACGACATCGACACCACCTTCCGCGAGCTGTGGCTGCTCGAGTACCACTGGAAGGGGCGGGGTTATGCCACCGGCGCGTTCGCGCTCAAGCCGCTCGAGAGCCTGTGGGTCGGGCCCGCGCACGCCGAGCTGAAGGGCGAGCTGACCGTGGGCGACACGCTGGTCTCGCGCGACGTGACCGCCGACGTCGACATGTTCCTGACTCCGGTGCACATCGACCAGCTGCACAAGATTCTGATGCTGCGCGGGCTGCAGGGCGAGGGCACGTTGTCGCTGACCCTCGACACCCTCGAGTTCGCACGCGTGTACGGCGTCGAGGCGAAGGGCGGCGGCAGGCTGCAGGTCGCGGCGCAGGTGAAGAACGGCAGGGTCGAGCCCGAGACGAAGGTCGCGCTGAACCTCGAAGACGTGCGCGCGAGACTGAAGAAGACCGGCGCCGGCTTCGACGGAGTGCTGGCGCTGAAGGCGGCGGTCGAGGGCCAGACTCCGTACGTGCACGCCACCGGCGGCGGCCGGGTGCACGTGCCGCTGCCCGACGACCAGGTCGCCATCGCGAAGGTGAGCGAGGTGGGCGCCGATGTGTCACTGAGCTCCGCCGACCTCACCCGGCCCGTTCGGCTGGGGGCGTTCGACGCGCGGGTGCCCGAGCTGTTCGTGCAAGACCTCGAGCCCGTGCTCACCGCCTACCGGCACCAGCTGCCGCCGTTCACCCACGCGCTGGTCTCGGGGCACCCGCTGATGGCGCACCACCTCGAGGCCAGCGGCACGCTCGACGACCTGCAGCTGCACCTCGGCGACGTTCGGGTGCGCGAGGCCCGGCTCAACGGCAACGTCGAGGTGAAGGGCCGAAAGCCCACCGGCTCGCTGCGGCTCAGGGTGGCGAAGCTGCCGGTGGGAATTCGACTGGAAGACGGGAAGACGAAGATTCGGCTCTTCCCCCGTCACGAAGACCGCGAGCCGTAGCGGCTTCTTGTGAGCAGCCGCTTCTTCTGCCGCGCGTTCTCGGTGAGCCCCGCAGCCCGCTCGAACTCGGCGGCCGCCTCTTCGTGCCGCCCCAATTGCTCGAGCAGCTCGGCCCGCGCGGCGGGCAAGAAGGGGTACCGCTCGAGCTCTTGCGAGCCCACCAGCGCGTCGAGCAGCGCAAGGCCCGCCGCCGGCCCTTCGGCGCGCGACACGGCCATCGCGCGGTTGAGCTCGACCACCGGCGAAGGCGCCAGCGTGTAGAGCTGCGCGTACAGCGAGGCGATGCGCTGCCAGTCGGTCTGTTCCACGCTGCCCGCGCGGGCGTGACAGGCGGCGATGCCGGCCTGCAGCTGGTACGGCCCGCCGCGCTTCGTCAGCGCCTCGGCGCGCGCCAGCGAGCGCAGCCCGCGGAGCATCAGCCCCGCGTCCCACTTCGAGCGGTCTTGCTCGGTGAGCAGCACCGGCTCGTTCTCGGCGTCGACCCGCGCCGCCGCGCGCGAGGCATGCAGCGCCATCAGCGCGTCGAGCCCGTGCACCTCGGGCTCGGCCGGCGCCAGGCCGCACAGCAGCTCACCCAGCCGCAGCGCCTCGGCCGCCAGGGTGGGCCGCATCAGCTCGCTGCCGCCCGATGCGGTGTAGCCCTCGTTGAAAATCAGATAGACGACCTCGAGCACCGAGCGCAGCCGCGCGCCGAGCTCTTCGACGCCCGGCACCTCGAACGGTACGCCCGCGTCGGCCAGCGTGCGCTTGGCCCGCACCACCCGCTGCGCGACGGTGGGCTCGGTGGTGAGAAAGGCGCGGGCAATCTCCGCCGTCGACAGGCCGCCAATCATGCGCAGGGTGAGCGCGGCGCGGGCCTCGCCCGAGAGCAGCGGGTGACAGGCCACGAAGACCAGGCGCAGCACGTCGTCTCGCACCTGCTCGTCCATCGTCTCCTCGACCGCGGCGAGCGGGGCATGCGCCTCGGGCTCGTGGCCCAGCAGCTCGGCGCGCTGCCCCATCAGCTCCGAACGCTTCAGCTGGTTCAGCGCGCGGTTCTTGGCGGTGGCCATCAGCCACGCGCCGGGGCACAGCGCTCAGCGCGGGGGTTGACCGTCGCCCATGTCGAAGACCTGGAGAATTTCGCCGTCTCCGTCGCCGGCGAGCTCCATGAACTCGGTCGCCATGCGAATCGCCTCTTCCTTCGAGGCCACCTCGACCAGCGCGAAGCCGTCGATCAGCTCTTTGGTCTCGGCGAAGGGGCCGTCGGTGACGCTGGCCTTGCCGTTCTCGCAGCGCAGCTTGATGCCCTGGGTGGGGCGCACCAGGCCGCCGGTCAGCTTCACGATGCCGGCCGCGATGTTCTTCTGGGTGAAGGCCCCGATGGCCGCCATCTTCTGCGGGGTCGGCGGCGCCTGGTTCGGCTTCCCTTGATAGGTGAGCAGGAATTTCATGGCGGTCTCCTTTACCCGGTGACGAGACGGCGCACGCGCACGTCGCGCAGATAGAGGCCGGCCCACAGCATCGCCCCGACGTAGACGGGGAAGAGGGTGGCGCTGAACAGCGGGTCGAAGATGCGCGCGTGAATGGCGACCGCTCCGCCGAGGTAGCCGGTGAGCAGCACCGCCCCGAGCACCGCGGTGCGCGGCACCAGGTACAGCACGATGCCGGCGGCCACGATGACGCCCATGCCGAAGTTCAGCTGGTCGGGAAACTGGATGCGCTGCGAGGCCTCGGTGACGAAGGCGGGGTGAACGAACTTGATGACCGCGTCGAAAATCATGAACGCGACCGGCAGCGCGGTGAGGGCGCGGCCAGACCAACGGGCGACAGGCTTTTCCATGTGAGGCTCCTGCAGATGGCGCGGCCGGAATTGGCCGCTTCATCGACACGACAAACGAGCCCCCCGCAAATCGACATCGACTTCTTGACGAGCAAGCTCGGGCGCTTGCCACGCATTCACCGGCAATCGACGCGCATGACTTCGGCCTTCTGCTCGGTGCGGTACAGGTACATCACCCCGCCCTCGTCGAGCACGGTGAGCTCCCTGAACGTCTCGTCGGCGTCGACGTTGGCGGGCAGCACCGCGCGGCCGATGGGCCGGCCGTCGAGCGGGTCGAGGCACAGAATCGCCAGCAGGGGCTGCCCCTCTTCCGACCCCGCCACCGGCCGCACCACCTCGGCGCCGAGGTAGATGACGCCCGAGAGGTCGGTGTCGAGCAGCATCAGCCGCGCGATGGGCGCTCCGAACGGCACCTCGCGGGTGAAGCGGTGCGCCTTCGAGGCGCGGTCGATGGAGGTGACCGCCACGCGGCCGCTGGTGGGGTCGGCCATGCCCGCGCTCAAGTACGAGAGCCCGTCGCGGCTGGGCCGGCCCGGCACCTCGGGGCGAGCCTCGTCGCTCTTGCCCTTGCTGTCGCCCAGCTTCACCAGGTCGCCGTGCTCGCGCTCGACGTAGACGTCGTCGCCGTCGGTGAACACGCCGGTGATGGCGCCGCCCTCTTCGATGCCCTTGCCCAGCACCTTGAGCTCACCGACCTGCTTGCCGTCGGGGCCCATCAGCGCCACCGCCGAGTCGACCAGCCGGTCGAGCACCGCCGCGGTGCCGTCTTTGGTGAACGCCACGTCCTGCGGGGTCTGCACGGTCAACGGCAGCTCTCCGGCCGCCTTGCCGCTCTGGTCGAGCTTCACCAGCCGCCCGTTCACCTGGTCGAGCACCCAGGTGTTGCCGGCGCGGTCGCGCGTCACGCTCATCGGCCCTTCGGGGTTCGCCTCTTCGGGCCGGTTGCGCCCCAGCTTGCCCGGCCCGTTGCCCCACCCGAAGGTGGCGACGACGCCCGGCGCCGAGGGCGGCCCCAGGTCGTCTCCGGCGTCGGCCGGCTTCGCCGCGGCGCGCGCGCGCAGCGCCTTCAGCTTTGCGTCGCCAGACGCCTCGGCTTCGGCGCCGCCGTCGAACGCGGTCAGCTCTCTCATCGCCTGCGACTCGCTCGAGGCGCGGCCCAGCAGCAGCCACAGCGCGATGGCGACCACCACCACTCCGACCAGAACGGGAATTCCGCGGCGCATGCGCTCCATGATTCTCACACTGTGAGAGCAGCGGGAATTGTCGCTCGCGCGCGTCAGGTGCGAGACGCGGCGCAGTGACGTCGTCAATCAGAACGATCTGCCCGCGAACCGGCTGGTCAGCGCGCGCTCCCGGCTGCAAAGAAACCTGACGAACCAGCCCCTGCCCCGTCGAGAGCGGCCGGGTGGCACGCGCTTCGCTCTACGTGGCGCCCGAACCCCGGGAGCCCCCTCATATGAACCTCAAGCTGACCGTGTTGACCGCCGTTTCGATGATGTGGGTGGGCTGCGATGGCACCGTGCAGGGCCCCGACGACGGCGCCCAGCTCGAAGCGGTGCAGGACGATGACCTGGGTTCGGTCAACTCGGAGCTCTCGACCGGCGTCCCCCTCGGCTCGGTGCTGGCCACCACCGGCAACCTGAACCTGCGCACCGGCCCGGGCACCAGCTACTCGATTCGCCTCGTCATCCCCAAGGGCGCTCACGTCGTCACCCAGAGCGCCGCCGCCTCGAACGGCTGGTACAACATCAAGTACAACGGCACCATCGGCTGGAGCTCGGGCACCTACCTCAAGCTGGTGAGCACCCCGGCGGTCAGCATCACCGCCAACACCCGCGACGGCGCAATTCAGCGCGCCAAGAGCGGCGTCGGCGGCACCTACTGGTGGGGCCACGGCCGCTGGGTTCCGTTCGGCAGCAACGGCGGCAGCTGCACCGGCTCGTGCCCCAGCTGCTCGCACAGCGGCTCGACCGGCGCCGACTGCAGCGGCTACGTGGCGAAAATCTGGGAGGTGCCGTCGAGCAACTCGAACCTGCAGGTCGACTCGCACCCCTACAGCACCTCGAGCTTCTACGGCTCGAACTCGCAGTGGCACAGCATCGCGCGCACCAGCCTGGTCAAGGCCGACGCGCTGGTCTACCGCAAGAACGGCGCGGGCCACATCGTGCTGTACGAGTCGGGCGACGGCTGGAACTCGTTCTGGGCCTACGAGGCGAAGGGCTGCAGCTACGGCATTCGCCACAACAGCCGCACCGCCTCGAGCGCCTACAAGTCGATTCGCCACTACTGAGCGCTTTCGCGCCCCGTTCACCTGCCGCCCACCGGACTCGCGAAGGGTCGGGTGGGCGGTTCGCTTTGGGGCGTCGCGCCTCAGCGCGGCTGGCGCTTGCGGTTGAGCTCGACGAAGCGCAGCCCGCCGCGCGACACCAGCTGCTTCGACAGCTCGAGCGTCGCCGCGGCATCGAGCGCGCTGCCGTCGGCGCGCACCACCTTGATGAGGTGGGTGGTGCCGCTGGCCGCCGCGACGTACTCGGCCCGGTAGCCCTCCATCGCCGCCGAGCCGAGCACCGCGTCGGGGCCCACCCCTTCTTCGGTGCCCACCATCAGCTCGCCGGGCACCACGTCGCTCAAGTCTTCGGCCGCCAAAGCGCCCTGCTCGACCCGCTCGGGCTCGTGTTTGCACGCCGCGCCGAAGCCCGCCAGCGCGAGCGCCGCCACCAGCGCGGCGCGCCTCATCGGCAGTACCCCGTCGACAGGTCGCAGGTGCTGGGCTCGCAGGCCGCGTCGCCGGTGCAGGCAGGTATGCAGACGCCCGAGCCGGTGCCGTCGTCTTCACACACGTAGCCGCCGCGGCAGTCGCTCTGGCCCGCGCGCACGCCGGAGCAGCTGGCCAGACAGAAGGCGAAGTCGGCGCCGCTGACGCAGCGCGCGCCGAGCGGGCAGGCCGCCGAGCTGCAGTCTTGCGTGCAGTACCCGCCGGGGAAGCCGGTGCCGCACACCCCCGGAGCGCACGGGCCGTCGTCCGCGCACGCGGCGCCGATGACGCTGGCCATGTCGTCCGACAGGTTGGTCAGCGGCGCCAGGGTGAAGTCGAGCCCGCTCAAGCTGTCGCCCGCCGCCAGCACCAGCTCTTTGGGCGAGTCGTTGTTCGGGTAGAAGCCGAGCGGCTCGTTGTCTTCGAAGTCGCCGTTGCCGTTCGAGTCTTGCACCCCGAACAGGTAGTACTTGCCCGGCTCGGAGCCGAGCGACCAGGTGAAGCCGCTGGGCATCGCCTCGGCGGTGGCCTTCACCTGCCACATGCCCGCGGTGTCGAGGTACACCAGGGCGATGGCCGCCGAGCGCTGCGCGCCGCTGGCGCCGCCCGACCGCAGCTTCAAGGTCACCGTCGCGTTGCCGCCGTTCGAGCCGACCGAGAGCGACGCCGAGGCGGTGGTGCCCTCGGTGAGACCGCTCAGGTTCGCGCTCATGCCCAGCGCGCGCGACGCGCCCGGCGCGAGCTGAAACTGGGTCGCCTCGAGGTCGATGCGCTGCGCCTCGGCCCCGCCCACCGCGAGCGAGACGTTGAGCGGCTGGCCGCCGGTGTTGGTCACCTGCAGCGCCTGCGCCGACTGGGTGGTGGTGAAGAACAGCTCGGCGGTGCCCAGGCTCAGCCGGGCCGGGCCGGCCGGCGCGGTGCCGGAAATCTGCTGCAGCGCCGCGAGCACGTTCACCAGGCCCGCGCCGCAGCCCTCGCTGCACTGCGAGTCGGTGTTGGCGGTCGAGGTCAGCGCGCTGCGCACCTGGCTGAAGGTGACCTGCGGCAGCCGCGACTTCATCAGCGACACGATGCCTGCCACGTGCGGGGTCGCCATCGAGGTGCCGTTCTCGAACTTGTAGACGGCGCTGTTGTCCGAGTCGTCTTTGCCCAGCGACAGCACGCCGTCGGGGTAGCCGTCGCCGTTCGAGTCTTCGGCCATTTCTCCGCCGGGCGCCATCAGGTCGACCCGCTGGCCGAAGTTCGAATAGCTGGCGCGCTTGCCGTTGAAGCGGGTGGCGCCGATGCAGAGAATGCCGGTCTGGTTGCACGGCGTGAAGCCGCTGGCGTCGATGTTGTCGTTGCCCGCCGCCACCACGAAGATGACGTTGCGCGGGCCGGCGGCGTCGATGACGTCCTGGTACGACTGCAGCGGGCCGCCCTTGCCGCCCAGGCTCATGCTCACCACCGCCGCCGGAGTGGGGTTGGCCGGTGCGCCGGGTACCGTGCCGCCCGAGGCCCAGTTCATGCCCGCGGCGATGTCGAAGTCGGTGCCGCCGCCCTTGCCCAGCACGCGCACCGGCTGCACCTTCGCGTTCCAGTTCACTCCGGCGATGCCGGTGCCGTTGTCGGTGGCGGCCCCGATGGTGCCCGCGCAGTGCGAGCCGTGGTAGCTCGAGCTGCCGTTGGGCTGGTCGTGCCCCGGGTCGGTGGGGTCGGTGTCGCGGCCGTCTCCGTCGTTGGCGACGCCGGGGTCGGAAATCATGTCGATGCCTGCGACCAGCCGCGGGGTGATGTCGGGGTGCCCCAGAATGCCGGTGTCGACCACCGCCACCACCGTGCTGTTCGTGTTGCCCTTCTCGAGGTCCCACGCGGCGGGCAGGTTGATGGGCGGCAGGTGCCACATCGCCGGGTAGAGGTTGTCGTTGGGCACCGCCAGGGCGTGGCGAACGCCGTTGGGCTCGGTGAACTTGATGCCGGCGCGGCGCGCGAGGCTCGCCACCAGCTCGCGGGTCTGCCCTTCGGTGAGCTCGAGGCCCCGCGCGGTGACATAGCGGGCGAGGTGCAGGTACTCGGAGGCGAAGCCGCCGTGGGTGAAGCGGTAGCCGTTCACCTGCAGGCGGGCGGCGGCCTGCTTCGCGGTGAGCTTCTCGTGGAAGCGCACGATGACCTCACCAGGGCGAATGCGCTCGGGCGCGTTCACGCCATAGGGGGCGGTGTTGCCGACGAGAATGCGGGGCAGGGCCTTGGCGGGCGCGAGCTGAAGACGGGCGGCAGCGCGGGCGGCCACACCCGAGGGGTGCGGAGCGAGCGCGTGCTTCTGCAGGGCGGCGAGCGCGGCGCGCGGCGCGGCCGAGTCGCTGCTCGGGCGCTGGGCCGACGAGGCCCCCTGAAACACCCGCACCTGCCCGCTCAGCGAGGCCATGTCGGTCGGCCCACCGGTGCCACCGCACGCGCACAGACCACAGGACACCACCATCACCACGTAAGGGCGCATTGAGACCTCTCTTCGCAGAAGAAGACCGGGCGCGAGAGCCTAAATGAGAGTGTGAGCACTGTCGCCCACTCGCGCCACCTCGCTGCAGCGACCGCGACGGCCACCGGTAAGGGCTTCTACTGTGCTGACCGATGCGCGTTCGTGGCCACGACGTCGACGATGCCCTGCTGCGGGTGGCCGCCCAGCGCGGCCGCCAGACCGGGCGCGTCTTCAGCCCCGACGCGCTCATCGCGCGGGTGCTCGCCCGCGGCGACGCCATCGACGAAGCGAGCGTGCTGCGCGCGGTCGACTCGTTCGAGCAGACCCGGCTGCCTCCGCAAGAGGGGCTGAGGGCCACCGAGCGGGTGGTGCAGGCCGCCCACTTCGGCTGGAGCGCGACCGAGGCCCAGGCCGAGGCGCACCAGGTCGACGCGGTGCCCGAGGGCTTCGGGCGGGTGGTGCTCGAGCGCCGCGGCTCTGTCGCCACCGGCGAGCAAGAGTTCATCTCGGCCTACTGGCAGCAGCGCAGCGACGGCCGGCTGGCGCCCCTCAAGGCCGAGAACACCGTCTACTTCGGCACCCGCAAGCTCGGAGCGCCCGACCGCTTCTTCGGGCCCTACGCGCTCGACCGGCGCGGCGTGCCGCTCACCGACGCCGACCCGCTGCCGCCCGCGGCTACCGCCGACGCGCTCACCGGCCTGAGCTCGCAGGGTGAGCTGGCGGGCCTCTCGCTGGCGAAGCTCTCGTCGCCGGGTGTCGTCGGCTACGACTGGCTCACCGCCGGCGACAGCGCGGCGTACCAGGCGCTCTCGGCGGCCACCGCCCAGCGCCTGACGCCGCTGCAGCGCCGCGAGCTCGAGGCCCTCACCGGCTACGGCGGCCCGCGCGGCAACGTCGCACCCCAGGTCAACAGCGGCCTGCGGCGTGGCCGCGCCGACGGCCCGCACGTGCAGCTGCTCGACGGCGCGCTGCAGCGCGCGCTCACGCTCCCCGCCGGGGTGCGCCTGTTTCGCGGCGCACAGCTGCTCGAAGCCGAGCTGAAGGTGGGCGCGGTGGTGGTCGACGCGGGGTTCCAGTTCTCGACCCTCGAGCCGTCGCTGGCGCTGCGCTTCGCGAAGCAGCAAGACCGGGCCGGCGAGCGCGTGCCCGCGGTGCTGGTCATCGACGTCGCCTCGCCCCTGCAGGGGCTCGTCAGCGGCAACGTGGGCGAGGCCGAGGTGGTGCTGCCGCGCGACCTGCCGCTCACCGTGAAGAAGGTCACCCACCGCGACGGCGTGGCCTACGTGCTCGTCAGCACGCAGCAGCGCGCACCCTGAGCGGAGCGCGAAGCGCAGAGTCGAATGGGTGCCGCCCAGCTGGAACGCGAAGCGCCGCATACTCCAGGCTTCAAGCAGCACCGCGTCGCGCAGCAATACGATGGAGTATCTGCGCTTCAGCCTTCGGCGAGCGACGGCAGGGTTCGACACAGCTCACCCTGACCGCTCTCGAAGAGCCAGGCCTCCGCTCAAGAGGACCACTGCCACGCCACCACGGCCCACTCGTCGGTCGCGTCGCGGTAGACCTCGAGCGGCTGAAAGCCGACCCGCTGGTGCGCGCGCATCGAGCGGCCGTTGCGGGTGGCCACCTCGGTGACGACCGCGTCGAACCGGTCGGAGTAGCGCGCGCGGTGCTCGGCGTAGAGCGCGTCGAACAGCCCGGTGCCGCGGTGCGAGGGTGCCACCGCAATCTGCCCCATCACGTACCAGCGCGGCGGCAGGGTGAGCTGCTCGAGCCGCACGAACATCGGCTCGAGCACCGGTATCAGCGCCCGCGTCTGCGGCGGCATCATCACCGCGTAGCCGACCACCTTGCCCGAAGGGTCGGTCGCCACCACGCTGGGCGCGAGCGCGTGCATCGCCTGCAAGATGGCCAGGGTGTGCTGCACGGTGACGAAGCCGTCATTCGTCGGCGTGCGGCTCGAGCGCTGCAGCTCGAGAATGCCCTCGAGCTGCGCGTCCGACTCGACCAGGCCCACCCGTGCGTTCATCAGTAGGTCTTGTTGAGAATCACCACCAGCGACGCGCCGGTGCGACCGGTGGAGAGAATGCCGAACGCCGCGTACATGTCGAGCTGGAACATGCCCTGAATCAGCGCGTGCAGGCCGGGGCCTCCAGAGATGCCGAAGCGCGGCGCCTCGTCGCCCACCTTCACCATCGCGCACGCTCCCGACGGAGGCAGCCCCGAGGTCACTCCGCGACAGACCTCGCCGAACGCCGCCGCGATGGTGAAGAAGCTCAGCTTGAGCACGTCGCGGGTGAGGCTGAAGCGGAACTCGACGCCCGCCTGCCCGCCCTTGCGCACGAAGATGTCGCCGAACACCCGCAAGAGCTCGGCCACGTTCTCTTCGTCGTGGAACTGCACGTCGCCGAACGCGAGCCGCGCCCGGGTGCCGAGCCAGAGGTCGTGCCAGCCGAAGGTGAACACCTTCTGGTAGCGCTCGTAGAGCCAGCCGTAGCTGCGGTAGGGCAGCTGCTCGATGGTCACCTTGGCGTCGAGCGAGAGGCCGAAATAGAAGCGCCCGCCCACCTCGAAGCGGTGGCGCCGGTCCCACCGCTGGTTCTCGGGGTCGAAGATCCACTCTGCGCGCAGCTCGAAGAACCCGCGCGCCCGCTCACTGGTCGGCGGGGTCAGCGCCGGGTCGGCGTTGGCGATGGAGTTGATGTTGAAGATGCGCCGCCACTGCAGCCCGATGCCTGGAGAGATGCTCGAGCTGTTGGTGAGCGAGATGGTGGTGTGCACCGACGCGATGCTGCTCGCCTCGTTGTAGCTCTCGACGTCGAGGTCTTTGCGCTGCCGCTGCACCAGGTTGCCGGTCACCCAGGTGCCCACCCGCACCCTGCCCAGCGGGCGCGAGACCCACTGAAACTCGGCGAACGCGCGCGAGAAGCCCGGGTAGAGAATGTGGTCGGAGATGCGCCAGTTGAGGCCGGCGCCGCCGCTCGCCGCCACCCGCCAGTGGTCTCTCAAGAAGCCGTTGCCCTGGTAGTTGAGGCCGACCTCGAGGCCGTCGATGTAACCCGACCGCACGTCGACGCCGAAGCCGGTGTCCCACTCGTTCTCTTGAAAGAAGAACCACAGCTCGTAGCGTTTGCGCTCGTGGAGAATCTGAAACCCCTCGATGGCGCCGAGCGATTCTATCTGCGGCCCCACGTGGTCGGGGTTCGGCGTGGGCACCAGCGACCAGCGCACCACGTTGAGGCCGATCTTCTGCGAGAGCGCGGCCACCTGCCGCTCGAGCGCGGGGCGGTTGAACACGTCTTGGTCGATGAACAGCTCGAGGCGAAACCGCAGGGTGTTGAAGGTGAGCCGGCCGGTGAAGACCATCTTCTCGACCTGGCCTTCGTCGATCTGCACGTCGATGCCGCGCCAGGTGACCACCGCACCCACCGTCGCCAGCTCGTAGCCGCTCTTCACCAGAAAGCCGTAGAGCGTCTCCTCGATGTACGAGGCGGTGGCCGCGTCGGGCACCGTGTCGGCCGGCAGGTGCAGCGCGTCGCGGTACATCTCTTCGGGCAGCACCCGGTTGCCCCGAATGTGCAGCCACCACGGGTCGGGCGGGCGCGTGCCCGCGTCGGGGTAGAAGTCGATGGTGCGGCCGTCGAGCTTCAGCGGCGCCGAGTCGTAGTGCGACGGCACCGGCGGCTCGGGCGCCAGCGCCTCGGGGGCCGGCAGCTCGACGTACCCCGCGTCGGCCCCGTCGTCGGCGGCGGCGAGCACGGTCAGCGCGAGTGCGGCGGCGAGCAAGGCTGTTCACTATCGCCCAGGGGTGGCGAAAATCGAGTCTCTGCGACGGACGGGGCCGACTCCCATTGCGCACGCGCGGGGCTCTCGAACTCGCAGCCCGGCAGGTGTTACAGGGCGGCGAGCGTGCGCTCCCTATCGTCTCGTCGTCTCGCCGCGGTGCTCTCGTCGCTGGTGTCCCTCACGGCGTGGGCCGCGCCCCAACCGGGCGTCGACTGCGCCTGCAACGAGGTCGGCGCCTACGTGCTGCCCGACCCGGCGGTCGCGGCAGCTCCGCCCAACGGCATCACGGGCCTCTCAGCGGGGGGCAAGTACAAGGTGACGGCGGTCGCGACGCCCGGCTTCCCCCAGCCGTCAGAGGTGACGGTGACCCGGGTGAGCGACATGGTGGTGGTGCTCGCGGGCACGGCCGCCGCCAGCTGGGGCTTCAGCCCCGATGAGCATCGCTTCATCGTCGCCACCCGCTCGTTCGGTGGCGCCCCCGCGCTGACCTCGCTGCACGACCTCACCGCGGTGCCGGCCACGCTGCTGAAGACGTTTCAGCCCTCGCCCCTCGGCAGCGCCATCTCGTTCAGCCCGAACGGCGTCTACGTGCTCGACCTCGAGCTGATCGGCTCGGCGAACCACGCCGAGCTGCGGGTGCTCGACGCCGCGACCGGTGACCCGGTGCTCTACGACACGTTCAACTTCACGTCGCCCATGGGCATGCCCGGCTCTCAGCTCGGCGCGGCCGCGCTCGGGTTCGGGCCCGACGCCGCCGACCGCACCCTGACGTGGGCGTACCTCACCGGCGCCACGAGCTCAGAGTGGGTGGCCGTCAACCTCGCCACCGGCATGCGGGTGGCGAGCCAGTCGTTGGGCGGCTCATTCCAGTGGGGCTTCAGCCCGTGCGGCGACGCGATCGGCGTGGTGAACGACGACACCGTGTCGGCGCTCAAGTACGCCGTGGTGCGCTCGACGCTCGCCGCTTCGCTGGTCGGCAGCGGCGGCCCGTTTCCCGCGACCGACACCACCAGCCTCTCGGTCACCGCCGCGCAGCACCAGGTCGTGCACAACGTCACCACCGTGCCGCTGGGCGGCAACACCGCTGCGGCCACGTGCCCGGCGCCGCCGGCGAACAACCCGCCAGTCGCGGCGTTCCCCCTTCCCCCCATGCCCCGCCTGTCGAAGCTGCCGCTGCAGCTCAGCGACCAGAGCACCGACAGCGACGGGCGCGTCGTCGCCTGGAGCTGGGACTTCGGCGACACCGTGACCTCGACGCTGCGCAGCCCTTCACACGTCTACAGCGCCGGCGGCACGTACACGGTCAGCCTCACCGTCACCGATGATCGCGGCGGCACCGGCGCGGTCAGCCACCCAGTCTCGGTCGCGGCCAACGCGGCCCCCGCGGCGGCGTTCACGTTCACTCCCGCCCTGCCCGCGCGCCGCAGCATCGTGACCTTCACCGACACCTCGACCGACGACGACGGCGTCGTGTCGCGCCAGTGGACCATCGATGGCACCCCGTACTCGACGCCGACGGTGATGGTGCGCGCGTGCCCCCCGTCGGTGGTCGTGTCTCTTCAGGTGTCCGACCACGCCGGGCAGAGCAGCACGCGCTCGCTCGATGTTTCTGTCGACGGCGGCAGCACCGCGGTCGCGGTGCCCGCGGGCGCCGACCTGGCGGCAGCGATCGCCGGCGCGTGCCCCGGCGACGAGTTGCAGCTCGAGCCCGGCCACTACCAGGGAGGAGTCTCACTGCCTGCGCAGGTGAGCCTCAAGGGCGCGGGCATGGGCGCGACGTTCATCGACGGCTGGGGCTCCGGCCCCAGCCACTGGGTGCTGCAGGCCGGAGTCGACCTCTCGATCTCCGACCTCACCCTGAGCGACGGCGGCGTCAGCGGGTCGGTGAGCAGCCAGAACGAGGCCGGCGGCGGGCTGCACGTGGTCGGCGGGCCCTCGGGCGCGGCCGCCACGCGGGTCACCCGGGTCGAGGTGGCGAGCAACCTCGGCAGCGGCGGCATCTGGCTCGAAGACAACTACGGAAACCCAGCCGAGTTCTCGGGCCTGAAGGTGCACCACAACCGCCGCACGTTCTCGAGCCAGGGAGGAAGCGGCATCGATCTCTTCTGCTGCTCGGCGGTGACGGTCGAGGGCTCTGAGTTCACCGCGAACAGCTCGGGCGAGGGGCCGGTCTTTCTGTGGGAGGCCGAGCAGGTGCTCTTCAAGGGCAATCACGTGCACGGCAACCAGGGCACGGGCCTGGTCGCCCAGCGCGTCGTCGGCTCGGGCCCGGGCGCCGAGGTGAGCCTCAACCGCATCACCGGCAACGACGCCGGGGTGAAGCTCGACGGGAAGTTCGTGTTCGCCGGCAACCTGGTGGCCGGCAACTCAGGCGTGGGGCTGGTGAGCCGGTCGCCGATCACCATCGTCAACGCGACGATCGCCGACAACGCCGACGAGGCGCTCGACGCTCCGGCCGCGGTCATCTGGAACACGCTCATCACCGGCAACGCGTACGACGAAGGCGGCGCACCCGACGCGGGTGGCTCGAACATCATGGGCGGGCCGGCCGGCTTCGTCGACGCCGGTGACTACCACCTCGGGCCCGGTTCACCGGCCATCGACCGCGGCGACGACAGCGCGGTGCCGGCCTTTCTGCTCACCGACGGTGACGGTGACCGGCGGGTGCTCGGGCCCAGGGTCGACATCGGTTGGGACGAGGTCGCCGGGCTCGCTCCGGGCGACGCCGGCCCCCCCGACGCGGGCACGATGGTGATGGCCGATGCGGGCTTGCCCGACGCTGGCCTCGATGCGGGCACCGACGCAGGCATCGTCGACTCCGGAGTTCCCGACGCTGGCCTGCCCGATGCCGGGCCGGGCGTGGAACCGACGCCGATGGGCTGTGGCGGTTGCAGCACCGGCACACCCGAAGCGGCACTGCTGCTCGCGTGTTGGGTGCTGTCGCGGCGCCGCCGGGCGCCACGACCGCCAACGACACACCCCTGATTGGCGTCAGGGTGACTACCGCAGCGTCTCTTGCACCACCGCGGTGCCGCCGGCCTTCACCGTGACCGAGAGCGACTTCTCTTTCTCGGGCCCCACCAGACGAACACCGTGCGTGCCCTCCCACACCTCGCGCGAGAGGGGCGTCTGCCCGAGCGACACGCCGTCGAGCCACACCTCGGCCCACGGCTGCGCGTTCACGTTGATGAAGCCCTTGCCGACGGTGAGCTCGAAGGTGGTCTCTTTCTCGGCCGCCACCGTCAGCGCCACCCTCTTTTCCAGGCCCAGCACCCGGTTCACCACGCTCAGCTGCAGCTTCCCCGGCGCCACCGCCACGTGCTGCAGCGGCAGCGCGCCGAGCAGCTTGCGACCGTTGAACACCTGCCCCGAGATGTTGCCCGTCATGCTCAGGTAACCCACGGGCTTCTGCTTCCCCCCGCGCGGCGGCCGCTTCACCGGCGCCGCGACCGGCTCGGGCTCGGGCTCGGGCTCGGGAGTCGTCACCGGCGCGGGCTCGGGCTCGGGCCGCGGCCTGGGCTCGGGAGCGGGCGGCTCGACCTGCTGCACCACCACCGGCGGCGGCGGCGGTGCGCCACCGCGCAGCACCACCACGCCCGCGGCGCCCAGCGCCAGCACCACCGCGGCGACGCCGCCGGCCACGAACCTGCGCCGCATCGACGAAGCGCCGGTCACCGCCGCGGTGGCCGCCATCGGCGCGGGCACGTGCGCCTCCTGGCTCAGCTTCTGCGCCGCCTCTTCTTCTCCGAAGAAGCTGCGCAAGAGCCCCGAGAGCTGCTCGGGCCCGGCCTGGGCCCCCATCGCGCGCAGCACGCCGTCGAGCGCCGCCGCCAGCTCGCGCCCGCTCTGAAACCGCTCGTCGGGCTTGCGGCGCAGGGCCCGGGCCAGAATCGCGTCGAGCTGAGGCAGCACCTCGGGGCGCAGGGTGCGCGCCGGCACCAGCGCGTCGTGAACCACCGAGACCGAAATCTCGGGCGCGGTGCGGCCCTTGAACGGCCGCTGCCCGGTCACCAGCTCGTAGAGAATGACGCCCGCCGCCCACAGGTCGGCGCGGCGGTCGATGGGCTCGTTGAGCAGCTGCTCGGGCGCCATGTACGAGGGCTTGCCGCGCACGTCGCCGGTGGTGGTGTGCCGCTCGCCCTGCGTCTCGCGCGCGATGCCGAAGTCGAGCACCTTCACCACCCCGTGGTAGGTGACCTGCACGTTCGAGGGCGACACGTCGCGGTGCACCAGGCCCAGCGGCGCGCCGTCGTCGCTCTTGCGCTCGTGCACGTAGTCGAGCGCCACGCACAGCTCGCGCACCACCTGCACCGCCACCGCCACCGGCACCTGCCGCCCGGTCTCTTTCGAGCGCGCCAGCAGGCTGGCCAGGTCTTCGCCAGCCAGGTACTCCATCGCCAGGAAGTAGTCGTTCTCGACGCGGCCGAAGTCGAAGACCTGCACGATGTTGGGGTGGTTGAGCGAGGCCAGCAGCCGCCCCTCGCGCAGGAACATCTTCACGAACGCCGGGTCGTCGGTGAGGTGGGGCAGCACCCGCTTCACCACGCAGGTCTTGTTGAAGCCGCCTTCGCCGGTGGCGCGCGCCAGAAAGAGCTCGGCCATGCCGCCCACGGCGAGTCGTTGGTGGAGCTCGTAGCGCCCGAAGGTGATTCCCTGCGGCATCGGTAACGGCGTGGACTAGCGGGCCCGTCTGATAACCTCCAGGGCCATGTGGAACGCGGTGTTCGTGCTGTGCCTCACCGCGGCGCCGGGGAACACGGTCGAGCAGGCCGACGAAGCCTTCCACGCGGGCCGCTATCAAGAGGTGTTGCCGCTGCTCGAGCAGGCGCTCGCCGACCCCGCGCTCGCCCCGGCCGACCAGGTGCGCGCGCACGCGCTGGCGGCGCTGATGCACGTCGCGTTCGACCGACCCACCGAGGCCATCGCGGCGTACCAGAAGGCGCTCGCGCTCGACCCCGGCTACCAGCCCCCGCCCGACGTCAGCCCCCGGGTGCGCGCGCTGTTCGACGAGGCGAAGAAGAACCAGCTGCGCAAGCGCGAGCCGCCCCCCGACTGGGCGCAGGCCCCGGCGCCGGCGCCCGAGAGCGCGCCGCTGCTGAAGAGCCCCTGGCTGTGGGGCGGGGTAGGCGTGGCCGCGGTGGTCGCCGGCGTGGTCACCGCGGTGCTGGTGGTGCGCGCCCAGGTGCCGCACGGCAACCTCCCCACCGGGCGGCTCGAGTGAAGCCCGCCGTGCTCGCCCTCGCGCTGTGCGCCTGCGGCCCCCAGTCGGCCGCGTGGCTGCGCATCGAGGCCCCGCTGCGCGTGCCGCAAGACTGCGACGCGGTCGAGCTCACCGCTACCCGCGTCTCAGACGCCCAGCTCATCTACCAGTCGCACCACGCCTTGGGCTCGGGCCCCCCGTTTCCCCTCGAGCTCGCGCTGGTGACCGACGACCGCAGGAACCTGGGGCGCGAGTCGGTCGAGCTCACCGTGCGCGCGCTCAAAGGGCTCGAGCTCGCCGCGCCATGGTCGTCGCGCACGCTGCGCTTCGACCTCGTCGCCCACCAGTGGAGCGACGTCACCGTCGAGGTCTGCGACTGCACCCCATGAGCGACTCCACCCAGCGCCTCACCCACGAAGAGTCGGCCCCGCTCAAGGTGAAGCTGCGGGTGGTGGGCGGGCCCGACTTCGGCAAAGAGCTGCTGGTCGAGCGCGGCAGCTACACCGTGGGCCGCGCCCCCGAGTGCGACCTCGCGCTGGCCGACAGCTCGTGCTCGCGCACCCACCTCATCGTGCAGGCCATGCCCAGCGGGGTGAAGCTCACCGACAACGGCTCGGCGAACGGCACCAAGGTGCTGGGCAAGAAGTTCACCTCGCTCGAAGCCGGGGTGGGCACCGAGGTCACCCTGGGCAAGACCACCTTGAAGGTCGAGCTGGCCGGCACGCCGCGCTCGGCGCTGGTGCCCTCGAGCCAGAGCCGCTTCGGCCCGCTGCTCGGCCAGAGCCTGCGCATGCGCGAGGTGTTCGCGCTGCTCGAGCGGCTGGCGCGCGCCGACGTCGACGTCACCTTCTGCGGTGAGACCGGCACCGGCAAAGAGCTGGCCGCGCGCGCGCTGCACGACCAGAGCTCGCGCGCGAAGGCGCCGTGGCAGGTCATCGACTTCGCCAGCGTGTCGCACGAGCTGCTCGAGGCCGAGCTGTTCGGCTACGTGAAGGGCGCCTTCACCGGAGCGGGCGACGACCGCGCCGGCCCGTTCGAGACCGCGCGCGGCGGCACGGTGCTGCTCGACGAAATCGGTGAGCTGCCGCTCGACCTGCAGTCGCGGCTGCTGCGCCTGCTCGAGCGCCGCGAGGTGCGCCGGGTCGGCACCACCGACTGGCTCGCGGTCGACATTCGGGTGCTGGTGTCGACGCGCAAGAACCTCGAGGCCGAGGTGAAGGCGAAGCGCTTTCGCGAAGACCTCTTCCACCGGCTCGCCGCCACCCAGGTGGTGCTGCCCGCCCTGCGCGACCGGCCCGACGACATACCGCTGCTGATTCGCCACTTCGCCCAAGGCCTGGGCCGCACCGACAGCGAGCTCGCACCCGAGACGCGCGCGCTGATGTCGAGCTACGCGTGGCCCGGCAACGTGCGCGAGCTGAAGAACCTGGTCGAGCGCGTGCTGACGCTCGGCGACTCGGTGTTCCAGGGCGGGCCTTCGGAGAAGGTCGACGACCTGAAGTTCAAAGACGCCAAAGAGCGCCTCATCGACGCCTGGGAGACCGAGTACCTGCGCCGCCTGATGGAGCGCTGCGACGGCAACCTGTCGAAGGCCGCGCGCGAGTCGGGGGTGGGCCGGCTGCACCTGCGCCGCCTGCTCAAGAAGCACGGCCTGCGAGACGACCCCGAAGATGGCTCCGACACCGACGAAGGCGCACCCTGAGCGTGGTTCCCAGAGGAACCAGGGCCGTCTGAAGAAGGCACTCCAGATCGGGCCGCGCACAGGTCGGCGCATGTACGCGGCGCGAAAATTCAGCCCCGAAGTCGCTGCCTTGCAAAACCGTCACCGGGGGCCGACCCCTTGCACCAGGGCCCGCCATGTTCTGGCACCAAGCGAAACGGGTGTGGCTCACGGGGGCAGTGCTCGCGCTGACGGCCTGCGAAGGTATGGTCACCCTGCCTCCTGAAGGCACCGGCGGTGGAGACCAGCCTCCCGGGCACCCGCCGGTGATTCTCGAAGACGGTGGCGTCATCTACCCCGACGAAGACGCGGGCGTAGACCCCGACCCCGACGGCGGCACGGTGATGCCGCCCACGTTCACCTGCAGCCCGCCCACCTCGACCGAGACCGTCGACATCATCGCCGCCGACTTCGCCTCCAAGGTGCACCCCAAGCTGATGGACGCGGCGAACGGCTGCATCTCGTGCCACAGCGCCAACAGCGCGCGCGCCTTCAAGGTGAGCTCGAACGCGCGGCAGACCTTCGACAACGCCTACGTGTCGGGCCTCTTCACCCGCGGCATGGGCGGCCTCTTGGCGCGCCTCACCGAGACCGACGCGCTCGCCCGCATGCCGCAGGGCAAGCCGGCGTGGCCGACCCCCGACATCGCCAACATCGCCGACATCTCGTGCCGCCTCGAGTTCGTCAGCACCCCGACCGTCTGCGCCAGCGGCGACATCAAGCCGGGCGTCTCGCCGCTGCGCCGCCTGAACCGCCGCGAGTACGGCAACACCGTGCAGGTGGTCGCCGGCATCACCGACCGCCCCGGCGACGCGCAGCTGCCCGATGACCTGCACGTCGAGGGCTGGCCCGACAACGACGCCGACCTGCTCACCGTCGGCAGCGCTCACATTCGCGGCTTCGAGTCGGTGGCCGAAGACCTGAGCGCCCGCCTCACCACCGACCTGCCCGGGTTCCTCAAGTGCGCCACGCCCACCGACGCGTGCGCCAAGACCTTCCTCACCGATGACTTCGGGCAGCGCGCGTTTCGCCGCCCGCTCACCGCGGCCGAAAAGACCCGCTTCCAGACCCTCTTCACCTCGGCCCGCGCCATGTGGACGCTGAAGGAGGCGGTGATGGTGGTGGTCGAGGCGGTGCTGCAGTCGCCGCCCTTCCTCTACCGCATCGAGGCCACCGCCACCCCGCTGTCGAAGCCCAGCTCGTACGAGATGGCGTCGCGTCTCTCGTACCTCTACCTGCAGGGCCCGCCCGACGCGACGCTGCTCTCGCTCGCCGCCTCGGACCAGCTGCAAGACCCCGCCGTCATCGCCGCGCAGGCCCGGCGCCTCATCGCCGACCCGCGCGCCAAGGTGGTGGTGGCGAACTTCCACAAGCAGTGGCTCGGCTTCGCCGACATCGCCAACGTCTCGAAGAACACCACCGCCTTTCCGATGTGGAGCGACTCGCTGCGCCCGCTGATGCAGAAAGAGACCGAGCTGTTCGTCGACGCGGTGTTCTGGGACGACACCTCGCACGCGTCGGACCTCATCGACGCGCCGTACAGCTACCTGAACAAGCAGCTGGCCGACTTCTACGGCGCCACCGGCCCCACCAACGCCACCTTCGTGAAGGTGACGCTGCCCACCAACCGCGCCGGCATTCTCGGCCACGGCAGCATTCTCGCCACCCAGGCGCTGGAAGATCAGACCCACCCCGTCTACCGCGGCAACTTCGTGCTCACCCGCCTGCTCGGCCAGGTGCTGGGCGCGCCGCCCGCCACCGACGCCTCGGGCAACCCCATCGACCTGCCGCCGCTCGACCCCACCAAGACCACCCGCGAGCGCTTCGCGGCGCACTCGTCGAACGCGGCGTGCGCCGGCTGCCACAAGAAGATCGACCCCATCGGCTTCTCGCTCGAGAACTTCGACGGCACCGGCCGCTGGCAGACCACCCAGGCCGGCAAGACCATCGACCCCTCGGGCACCCTCACCGCGCCCGCGGGCGTGGCCGGCCCGGTGGCGAACGGCCGCGAGATGATGGCGCGCGTCGCGGCCAGCCCCGAGTACCAGCGCACGCTCTTGCAGCGCTGGTTCGCGCTCGGCGCCGGCCGCACCCCCGGCGTCTCAGACGCCTGCAGCCTCGAGCGCCTGGAAACCGCGTTCAACGCCTCGGGCAAGAACCTGAAGAACCTCTTCACCCTGCTCTCCACCACCGACGCCTTCCTCTACCGGGGGACCGCTCCATGACCACTCCGCTCAGCCGCCGCACCTTTCTCCGTGGCGCCGCAGGCATCTCGCTGGCGCTGCCCATGCTCGAGGCGATGGAGGCGCGCGCTCAACCCGTGACGCGCACCCGGCGCCTGGTCATCTTCTTCACGCCCGACGGCTTCTACCGGCCGACCTTCGACATCACCGGCACCGAGACCGCCTTCACGCTCTCGCCCACGCTGGCGTCGCTGGCGCCGCTCAAGTCGAAGCTCACCTACTACGACAACATCGATCAGAAATCGTCGATGGACAGCTCGTACGGCAACAACGGGCACGACCGCGGCATGGCCGGCATTCTCACCGGCGCGAAGACCAGCCCCAAGCGCCTCTCGCTGGGCATGTCGATCGACGAGAGCATCGCGCGGCGCATCGGCGCGCCGCCGGGCGGCTTCGCTTCGCTGGTGCTCGGCGTTCAGACCGCCAACGTGGCCGGCTTCTCGCGCATCTGCTTCACCGGCGCCGACACGCCCATCGCGCCGCAAGAGAACCCCCAGACCACCTTCAACCGCATCGTCGGCGCGACCTCGACCGACCCGGCGGTGATGAAGCGCCGCGCCCAGCGCAAGATGGTCGTCGACTACGTGCTCGACGACTACAAGTCGCTGCGCTCGAAGGTGGGCACCGCCGACAAGCTGCGCCTCGACGCGCACGTCAACGCCGTCGAGACCCTGCAGACCGAGCTCAACAACACCAGCGGAGCGAGCTGCTCGATTCCCACCTTCAACTTCGCCGGCGCCGACTACCCGCGGCTGGTGAAGCTGCAGACCGACCTCGCGGTGCTGGCGCTCAAGTGCGACCTCACCCGGGTGGTGGTGATTCAGTGCAGCAAGTCGGTGAGCCGGGTGGTGCCGAACTGGCTGATGTGGAACGGGGCTCCCATCGAGAAGGAGCACCACGACCTCGCCCACTACGGCGACGGCGCCAACGACGCCGCGATGCTGGAGGTGGTCGACAAGTGGTACGGCGACCAGTTCGCGTACCTCTGCAACCAGATGAACGCGGTCACCGAGGCCGGCGGCTTCACCCTGCTCGACAACTCGATGACCACCCTGGTCAGCGAGTACGGCCTGGGCACCAGCCACAGCATGGTGCGCACCCCGTACCTGGTGATGGGCTCGGGCGGCGGCCTGTTGAAGACGGGCCGCTTCATCAAGTTCCCCGCCGGCACCAACCACAACAAGGTGCTGGTCACGATGGACCGCGTCATGGGCGGCACCTCGAACGTCTACGGCGACCCCGCCTACGCCCAGGGCCCGCTGCCCGGCGTGTTCGTATAGGCGAGACCGCTCAGGGTGCCCGGCGCCGGCCGAGCAGCAGCGCCGCCAGCGCCACGAACAACCCGGCCGGCACCGCCGCGCAGCCGGGCGTGGCGCCCTCGGGGCGGTAGACCTCGCCCGCCACCTCGACGGTGGTCAGCGCCGGCGGCGAGACTCCGCCCGCGCTGTCTTCGACCGTCAGCTCGAAGGTGTACGTGCCGGGCACCTTCAGCGGCACGTCGATGCTCGCCCCGGTGGGCAGCTCGACCCCGGTGGGCCCGCGCGTCTGGCGCCAGTGGGTCCCGGTGAGGGTGAAGCCCGCCGCCGGCGTCGAGCCCGTCGACGACAGGGTCACCGTGCCGCCGCCCGCGGGGAGCGTGTCCGAGCTCGAGGTAATCACCGCGGTGGGCGCGGCGGTGGTGATGACCGTCTCGCCGCGCAGGTAGTCGGGGTGCGTGGCCACCAGCGTCTGCGCCCCGGCGCCGCGCGACTTGAACCACACCTTCGCCGACTGCGACCCCGACGGCACCGTCACCGCCGGCAGCGCAGTGAGGCACTGCAGGCTGGTGAAGAAGTCGACCTTTCCGTCGGCGCTGCCCAGCGCCACCCGGGTGTCTTCGGTCAGGTTCGCCACCGACGACGGCGGCGCGTGCACGGTGGTGAGCCTCAAGGTGGCCTCGACGCAGCGGCCCTGGGTCACCGTGCCCACCACGTCGAGCACGAACTCGTTGCCCCACCGCGTCGGCCCCGAGCGAAAGTCGTCGTAGTCGAGCACCCCGGTGAACGACTTGTTCCCCGCGAACGGCTCTCCGATGGTCACCTTGTCGGGCACGTACGAGGTGGTCATCCAGTCGAGGTTGGTGGCCTCGGTCTCGAGCACGCCGTCGACCCAGAGCCGCCGCTGGCCGTTGACCGTGCCCAGCCGCAGCACGCTCAGCTCGACCAGGTGCCACTGGCCGTCGCCCATCACCTTGTTGCCGATGCTCTGGGTGAAGTCTCCATTGGCACCGCCCGAGATGCCGATGCGGCTGCCCTCGGAGAGCACGTTGGCCGCCGCCACCACCGACGAGCCCGGAGTGAGCAGCTGCGCGATGGTGAACCCCGAGACCGAGCTCGCGACTGCCGGCATGCGGTACCAGAAGCGCACGTGGTAGTCGCCCGTGACGGCGGTGAGGTCGCGGGCCAGCGAGAGCTGTTGCCCACCGGTCGTCGCGGCGTCGTTGTCGGTGATGCGCACGCCCGCGTCGCCGCGGTGCGCCGAGGCAGGGTTCGGCGCGGCGCTGACACCGCCGCCGAGCGGGTAGATGCTCCACCGCGAGAGCGAGCCCGACTCGAAGTCGTCGGTGAGCGTGGGCCCGGCGGCGCGCGCCGCGGCCGCCACGCAGAGCGCGCAGAGCAAGGGCAACCTGGAGAGCTGAAGGGCCAAGCGGCCCCTGAGGTTAACAGGGCTTCTAGAAGATGGAGTTCCACCGGCGCACCACCTGCCCCACCCGGCGGGTCTCGCGCATCTCGTCGAGGTGCTCGAAGGCGAAGCTGAGCGTCACCTTCAGCTCCAGGTCGTTCCACGGCTTCTTGACGAAGCGGTACACCTCGCCGTGGTTGATGGCCTGAATCACCATGTCGGTGTCGGGCTGACCCGTGAGCATCAGCCGCAGCATGTCGGGGTAGCGGTCGCGCACCAGCTTGGTGAACTCGAGGCCGGTCATGCCCGGCATCAGGTGGTCCGAGATGACCAGGTCGAACGTCTCGGTCTTGAGCAGCGCCAGCGCCTCGCGCGGGTCGTTGCAGGTCGAGATGTCGTACCCTTCGCGCTTGAGCGCGCGCTTGAGCGCGGTGGTGACGCCCTCTTCATCGTCGACGATGAGAATGCGACGAGACTTCTGGGGCTGCGGGTCACTCATGGCCCCCAACCCACAGCAAACCCGACGCCGCGCTGATCCACCCAGAATCGCTGTACGCCCCCAGGGTCAGAAGTGACGGGGGGTCACCCCTGCCCCAGGCCCAACGGGGTGGCCTTCAGTTCCGCAGCGGCTTGCCCTTCTCGAGCATGTACATGATGCGGGCCTGGGTCTTCTCTTCGCCGCACAGCGAGAGAAACGCCTCGAGCTCGAGGTCGAGCAGCTGCTGCTCGGTGACCGGGGTCTGCGCCGAGGTGTCGCCGCCGGTGAGCACCGACGCGAGCTTCTTGCCGATGTGGCGGTCGTGCTCGCTGATCTGGTGGTTGAGCTGCATGTCATACAGCAGCATGTCGATGGTCGCCGCGCCGCTCTTGCCCGGCAGCAGGAAGGTGGTCGGCCGCGGCGGCATGAAGCCCGCGTCGGCCATGCCCAGCGCGCGCGCCTTGGCGTCGGCCAGCAGCGCATCGCGCGACATCGAGATGCCGTCTTGCGCCAACAGGAAGCCCGCCTCGCGCGCCTCTTCGGCCGAGGTGGCCACCTTCGCGGTGCCGATGGTGAGGAACAGCTTCTTCAGGTACGGCAGCGCGTCGAAGTCTTTCGACCCCGCCGCCGCGCCGAACACGTTGCGCATCAGCTGCAGGTTGCCGCTGCCGCCGGGAATCAGGCCCACCCCCACCTCGACCAGGCCCATGTACGTCTCGGCGTTGGCCTGAATGGCGTTGCCGGCCATGGTCACCTCGGCGCCGCCGCCCAGCGTCATGCCGAACGGAGCGGTCACCACCGGAATCGCCGAGTAGCGCAGCCGCTGGTTGGCGTTCTGGAAGCGGCGCACCATGTTCTTCACCAGCTCCCACTCGCCGCTGCCCACCGCCATCATCAGCGCGCCGATGTTGGCGCCCACCGAGAAGTTCTGGCCGTCGTTGCCGATGACCAGCGCCTTGAACTCGCGCTCGGCCTTGTCGACGGCGATCTCCATCAGCTCGGTAATCTGATCATCGATGCTGTTCATCTTGGAGTGGAACTCGAGCAGCAGCGCGCCCTGACCCATGTCCCACAGCGAGGCGCTGTCGTTGCCCGCCACCTTGGTGTTGCCCCGCTTGAGCAGGTCGATGCTGATGTTGCGGCTGCCCACCGGCACCTTGGCCGGCGACTTCGAGCGCACGTCCCAGTAGGTGTCGTGGGTGCCCTCGGTCACGTAGAAGCGGTCGCGGCCCTTCTGCACCATCTCTTCGACCCACGCGGCCGGCCGAATGCCCAGCGCCTTCATGCGCTCGAGGCCCTTCTTCACCCCGATGGCGTCCCAGGTCTCGAAGGGGCCGATGTCCCACGCGAAGCCCCAGCGCAGCGCGCGGTCGACGTTCACGTAGTCGTCGGCGATCTCGGTGAGGTGGCGCGAGGCGTAGGCCAGCGTCTCGAGCGTGACGACCTCGGCGAACTTCGCCGCCTTGTCGGTGTGCGAGAGGAAGGTCGAGATGCGCTCGGTGAGCGACTCGATTTCGCGAATCGCGCCCAGCGACTCGTACCGCACCTTGTTCTGCGGCCGGTACGTGAGCGTGTTCAGGTCGAGCGCGAGAATCTCTTTCTCGCCGTCGCCCTTCTTGTCCTTCTTGTAGAAGCCGCCCTGGGTCTTGTCGCCCAGCATGCCCTTCGCGACCATCTGGTTGAGAAACTCGGGCGGCTTGAAGGTGTCGCGCTCGTCGTCTTGGGTCAGCGAGTCGTAGCAGTTCTTGGTGACGTGAAAGAGCGTGTCCAACCCCACCAGGTCAGCGGTGCGGAACACCGCCGACTTGGGGCGGCCGAGCGCGGGGCCGCAGATTTTGTCGACCTCTTCGATGGTCAGCCCCTCGGCCATCATGCGCTGCAGGGTGCGCATCATTCCGTAGGTGCCGATGCGGTTGGCGATGAAGTTGGTGGTGTCTTTGCCGTAGACGATGCCCTTGCCCAGGGTGCGCTCGCCGAACTCGGCCAGCCGCTTCCACACCGCGGGGTCGGTCTCTTCGCCCGGCACCAGCTCGAGCAGCTTCATGTAGCGCACCGGGTTGAAGAAGTGCGTCACCAGGAAGCGCTGCTTGAACGACTTGCTGCGGCCCTCGGTCATGCCTTTGATCGACATGCCCGAGGTGTTCGAGCTGATGATGGCGTCGGGCTTGAGCAGCGGCTCGACCTTCGCGAACAGGCCCTGCTTGATCTTGAGGTCTTCTTTCACCACCTCGACCACCCAGTCACACTCGCTGATGCGGCTGAGGTCTTTGTCGAAGGTGCCGGTCTCGATGAGCGGCAGCGCGGCGAGCGAGAACAGCGGCGCCGGCTTCTGCTTGCGCAGGTTCGCCATGGCGTTGTCGACGAACTTCTTGTCCAGGTCGAGCATCAACACCGGAATGCCGGCGTTGGCGACGTGCGCGGCGATGCCGCTGCCCATCACGCCAGAACCGAGAACCGCGACCTTGCGAATGCGTTGAGCGCTCATGGCCCGGGTGTCTAGCCGAAGGCGCTCTCGCGAGCACCACTACTTGAGGTTGTGGAAGACGTGCTGCACGTCTTCGTCCTGCTCGAGCGCGTCGACCATCTTGAGCACCTCGGTGGCCTTCTCTTCGGGCAGCTCGAGCAGGTTCTCGGCCACGTACTCGCTCTCGGCCGAGAGGGGGGTGATGCCCTTGGCCTCGATGACGTGCTGCAGCTTGCCGAAGTCGGTGAAGTCGCAGCGAATCAGCAGCTGCTTCTCGCCCTTCTCACCGGTGGTCTCGCCGAGCTCCTGCAGGCCGTGGTCGATCAGCTCGAGCTCGAGCTCGTCGGCGTTGAGGCCGTCGGGCGCGAGGCGAAACACGCCCATGTGCTTGAACATGTAGCCGACGCTGCCGGTGGCGCCCATGTTGCCGCCCCAGTCTTTGAAGTGCATGCGCACGTTCGCCACCGTGCGGGTCACGTTGTCGGTGGCGGCCTCGACCAGCACCGCGATGCCGTGCGGCGCGTAGCCTTCGTAGATGACCACTTCGTAGGCCTTCTGCTCCTGGCCCGTGGCGCGCTTGATGGCGGCGTCGACCTTGTCCTTCGGCATGTTGCCGGCGCGCGCGTTCTGCAGCGCACGGCGCAGCGCAGGGTTGTGGTTGGGGTCGGTGCCGCCCGACTTCACCGCGATGGCGATGTCTTTGGCGACGCGGGTGAACAGCTTCGCCATGCGGTTCCACCGCGCGAACATCGTCGTCTTGCGCTTCTCGAAGATGCGACCCATGGGCGCCTTCTCGCGCTTCATCACGCCTGCTGGCAAGTGCGAACGGAGAAGGCGCCCGGTCACGCCAGCGGTTATTGCCAGCTGCAGGAGTCGCAAATGAAGTGCATCGCGTTGCTGTCGCTGTTTTTCGCCGCGTGCGCGTTCGAGCCTGTGCTGGTGCCTGATGAGACCGCCCAGACCCTCTCGCCGCGGGTCGCAGTCACCCAGAACCAACAGGTACAGGTGGCCATCAACGGCCAGGCGTGGAAGTCGAACCCCTTCGACCTGGCCGAGGTGCTCACCCCGCTGCACGTGAGCCTCGACAACGTCGGCACCGCGCCGCTGCGCGTCGCCTACCGCGACTTCACCCTGAAGGGAGATACCGGCATGCGCTACACCGCCATCTCTCCGCTGCAGGCCCAGATGCCGGTGGGCGCGGTCGAGACCGCTCAGCCCACGCGGGTCGACTACCGCCGCGGCAGGCAGCCGGCCCGGGTGACGCCCCGCTTTCACCAGCGCGGCTACTACATCGCGCCCCACTACGGGCCGTACTACCCGGGCTACGCCACCTGGGGCTTTCCCTTTCCGTATTCAGACTACGGCACGTACGCCTGGCCCCAGCAGCTGCCCACCGAAGACATGATCTCCGAGGCGCTGCCCGAGGGTGTGCTCGAGGCCGGCGGTCACGTCGACGGGTTCATCTACTTTCAGGGCGTGCCCAGCCGCGAAGAGAAGGTCGAGTTCGACCTGCGCCTGGTGAACGGCGAGACCGGGGTGGCGCTGGGCGCGGCGACCATTCCCATGCGGGTACGGCTGCGCTGATCGCCACCAACTGGGCTATGCCGGCCTGGCGTGGATCTGCTGCTCCTGCTCGGCCAGGTCGCCCTGGTGGTGCTGCTGGTGGTGATGCCGCTGTTCGCCAGCTACGACAAGTGGCGCGAGTGGTCGAGCCAGCGGCGCGCGGTGGCGGTGGCGCTGGCCATCGGAATCGCCGCGGTCGCCTTCGGGCAGTACCGGCGGCTGGTGATGCTCGACAAGGGCGGCCTGCAGCACGCGCTCGGCAATGCCGGGCTGTTCAAGGGGCCCTGGTACGCCCGCTCGGTCTCGGTGGCGCTGTGGGAATACGTGGCCGCGATGATTTCGGGCGGAGTGCTGCTCGGGCTCGCCTTCGAGGCGGGCTTCCGGCGCAACTTCAAGCGCGCGCTGGGCTTCACCGCGGTGTTCGGCCTGCTGGTGCTGTTGGCCTCACTGCTCAAGATGCATGGGTGGGGAGAGTGACATTCTGCGAGGTCGCGGCGCCCCCATTACCCTGCTGATCACATGATGAAGCTCCTCGAGTGGGACGAGGCGGTGTTTCGAGACAGTTACGACCGGCAGCCGTTCAAGCTGCGGCACACACTCGGTGAACACCCTGCTTTCAACCTGAAGAACCTGCGCGCGCTGGCGCTGAGGTTGCCGAAGGGTGACGTGCTCCACCGCACCGGCGAGGTGCCGCTCGACGCGAACTACGACGCGCTGCACCTCGAGCACGCCAACGGGCTCTCGGTCGAAGAGACCTTCGACCGGCTGCAAGAGGTGAACGGCCACATCACCCTGCAGAACCCCGAGCGCGACCCGTGGTTCAAGCTGCTGGTCGACGGGGTGATGAGCGAGCTCAGCGCCCGCGACGGCGGCATCTACTGGTTCGCCACCTACCTCACCATCGCCGCGCCCGGCTCCATCACCCCGTACCACATGGACCGGGAGCTCAGCTTTCAGCTCCAGCTCGAGGGCAAGCAGGAGCTCTCGGTGTGGGACTCGGCCGACCGCCAGGTCATGAGCGAGCTCGAGCGCGAGCGGCTGTTCACCGACTTCGACGGCCCCCGGCCACAGTGGCGCGACGACCTGTTCCTGACCGAGCAGCGCTTCTCGCTCGAGGCCGGCGAGGGGCTGCACCAACCGTTCATCGCGCCGCACCTCATTCGCACCGGTGACGAGCCGTCGATTTCGTGGGCGGTCACCTTCCGCACCCGGCGCACCGACGACCGCGCCGCCGTGCACAAGGTGAATCACTGGCTGCGGCGCGCGGGGGTCGACCCTACCATCGAGGGCGCGAACCCCACCGTCGACCTGGTGAAGGGCTTGAGCATGCAGCTGTACCGCGCGCTGCGGCGCCCGCAAGACCGCGTCTCGCCGCACCAGCTCAAGCGCGCGGCGTGATGCGGCGCGCGACCGCCCTCGGGTGAGCTCGGGCGGGCAGATGCTCGCCCACGCACGCTCGCTTGCCGCGCCGGCGCCGCTCGACGTCGTCGCTGTGGCTACCCTGCGCGGCTCGAGGCGTCTGGGTGGGGCCGAGATGCTGACGCGGCTCGAAGCACGGCCTCGGCTCGCAGACGAGGGCACGACCGACCACCCGCGCGCGGCGCTGAAATCGTTCTGACCGCGAATTTCGTCGCCGGCGACGAAAAGCGCTGTCGGTTCCGAATCGCCCGAGGTTTTCGCGCTCTCACCTGCGTCGGGTGCAGCCCTGCCGCCCCTGTCGGCCCTCGTCGACTGACGCACCCACGTCGCCCCATGTTCTCTGGGAAGCTCGCCCCCGCCACGCACGTTCGCTCGCCGCGCGGGCGCCGCTCGACGTCGTCGCTGTGGCTACCCTGCGCGGCTCGAGGCACGGCCTCGGCTCGCAGACGAGGGCCGCCGAAATCGGTTCTGACCGCGAATTTCGTCGCCGGCGACGAAAAGCCCTGTCAGTTCCGAATACGCCCAGGTTTCGAGCTCTCACCTGCGTCGGGTGCAGCCTGCCGCCCCTGTCGGCCCTCGTCGACTGACGCACCCACGGCGCAGCAGGTTCTCTCGCCACCGGCGTCTACCTCAAGGAAACGACAGCACCACGTCGAGCTTCCGCGCGTCGCCGGCCTTGAGCTTCAGCGTCTTCGCCGACGCGACCGCGCACTTCCGCACCGCGTCTGGCCTGCCTGAGCCGGTGTCGCGCACCGCCACCACCTTGCCCGCGGCGGACACCTCGATGGCCAGCGCGGTCGCCACGCTCAGCCGCTTCTTCTTCTTCGCCGCCTTGTCGAAGCACGCCCTGGCCTTGGCCTGAACCAGCGCGATGTCGGCCGCGGGGCTGGCGGCCGGCCGCACCGACGGGTTGCGCTCGACCAACGCAGGCTCGGGAGCCGGCGTGGGCGCCGCGGCCCTCGCGCTCGTCGCCGCGGCGAGCTTCTCGTCGAGCGCGGCGCGCAGCTTCGGGTCCTCGAGCCACTTCACCGCGGCCAGGGCCTCGAGGTCCTCCACTTTTCCCTCGGCCACGAAGTGCTCGACGCACTTGCGCTGGTTGTCGGCGTGCGCACCCATCGTGTGGGCCGGGCTCTGCTCGGCCAGCGCCCACTTCGCGTCGAGGCACCGGCCCCACTCGTTGGCGTCGAGCGCATCGGACACCTCGCGCACGTGCCACCCGTCGTCGTCGAGCGCCTCACCTGGAGGCGGCTGCCGCTGCACCATCACGCTCGCCGCCACCGCGCCCGCGTCGAGCAGCAGCAGCACCACCGCGAGCCCCAGGCCCGGCGGCGGCTCGTCGTGCTCTTCCTCGAGCCGGCGCCGCGCCGCCACGAACAGACCGACCAGGGCGAGCAAGAGCGGAGGCGCCGCCAGCGGCACCGCCAGCGTCACGCCCGCCCGGGCGGCGAGAAAGCCCTTGAGCCGCGCGCGCTCGGCGGCCGCGGCGCGCTTGCCGATGGCCGCCTTCTCTGCCCCGCTGCGCCCCACCCAGGTGCAGATGAGCCCGGTGAGCGACGTCGCCAGCGAGAGCACCAGGCACGCCATGGCGAGCACGCGCACCACCTTCGACGGCGACCGCAGCGCCGCGCCGAACAGCACGAACAGCGCGAGCAACACGCCGAACGCGCCGATCACCGCCACCGCCCAACCCAGGGTACCGCCCTGGTTCATGAGGAGGATCAGCGTCTGCACTGAGCCTCCTCACTACCACGGCCTCCCTCTGCTATGAGCGACTCGATGGAGAAGTCTCTCGACGAAGTGCTCGACAGCCCGGCCCCTGCGGGCGTGCGGCTGGTCGCGGCGGGCTTCCTCGACGAGTGGCTGAGCACCGTGCCGCGCCTTCACGGCGACGACGACGACGAGGCGCTGCACGACTACCGGGTGGCGCTGCGCAAGCTCCGCAGCTGGCTGCGCACCTTCGACGAGGGCGGCAACAAGATTCAGAAGCAGCTCTCGACCCTCAACGACAAGACCGGCGCCGCGCGCGACCTCGAAGTGATGCACGAGTGGCTCGAGCACGACACCTCGCCCGCCGCTCAGCACGCGCTCGCGCGCCTGAATACCGGTGCAGACGTCGAGGTCCCGTGGGTCGACGCGCGCACCCAGAAGGTCGCCGAGCGCCTCAACGAGAAGCTCTCGCGCTACGTGCTCGAGGTGCCGCTCGGCGCCGCCGCCGCAGTGGTCCCCTTCTCGTGGACCTACGCCGCCGCGATTCGCCGGCTGCACAACGAGCTCAACGAGCTCGCGCTGCAGGCCGGCTCCATCGAAGACCCCGACCTGCTGCACAAGGTGCGCATTCGCGCCAAGCGGCTGCGCTACGCGCTGGTGCCGCTGAAGGAATGGGAAGAGGTCGCCGACGCGCTGCGCCTGCTCAAAGAGAAGCAAGACCTGCTGGGCGAGCTGCACGACCGGCACGCGTTCTCCGAGGCGCTCGACCGGCTGCTGCTCGAGCGCCCCCCGCCCGAGCTCGCCACCGGCCTCGACGGCCTGATTCACCGCGCCCGCACCGAGGGGCACGAGCTGTTTGCGAAGTACCTGCAGCACCGCCACGCCAACGATGTGCGTCTGGCTGCGCTGCTCGACGTGGTGTGCGAGCGGCTCGGCCGGCGCCTCGGGCTGCACCTCGAGGTTGTCCCCCAGGGGTGAGGTCGTCGTAGAAACGCAGGGTTCGAAGTTTCGTGCGGTCGCGTGAAAGGTGGGCCGGGCTCGCGACCCTAAGGCGCTCATGGTCGCAGAGCTGCTGTTCCTCGCGGTTGCCTCGCAGTGTGACCTTCAGCACCAGGTCGCCGAGCGGCTGCACGCCCTTCGACCGTCGGCTGCCGCCCCGGTGCACGTCGAGCTGCACGACGGGCTCTTGCGCGTCGAGCTCGGCGGCAGGTCGCGCACCGTACCGAGCAGCGGCTCGTGCGAAGACGACGCCGCAGTCGCAGCGGTGATTGCCGCCACCTGGCTGGTGCCAGTGCCGGCGCCGGTACCCGCTCCAGTGGCGAAGAAGCCCGCGCCGGTCGTCGAGGTGGCGAGCGCGCCGGTCGAGGCCGAGGCGCCTCTCGACGAGGCACAGCCGCTCGTCTCATCGGAAACTGCGCCCGCGCCCGCGCCCGCGCCCGCGCCTGCGCCCGCCTCCGAACCTGCATCGCTCTCAGCGGTCGTTCTCCCTCTCCCCGGCCCTCTCCCGCGGGGAGGAGCCGGAGTTGCGCTCTCGCTCACCGCCATCGCCTCGGCGAACGTGAGCGCGCAGGTCGCGGCCACCATGCGCCTCGGCGTCGACGTCGGTCGCACCTGGGGCCTGCTCGCCGAGCTCGACCTCGCCAGCGAGCGCGGCCTCCCCGCCGGAGCCGGGGAGATTCGCTGGTGGCGCCCGGCGCTCTCGGTCGGCCCGCGGGTGCGCTTCGAGCGCGGCGCGTGGTTCGTCGAGCCCTCGCTGTCGCTCACCGCGGGGCTGCTGGTGCTGCGCGGGGTGAACACTCCCGGCGCGGCGAACGCCGTCGGCGGCACCGCCGGCGCGTGCGCCGCAGCGCGCGCAGGCCGCTCGCTCACCACCCACCTCTCGGCCTTCGCCTCGCTCGGCGGGTGCGCCTGGCCGCTGTCGTCGACCCTGGTCGTCACCGGCCTGTGGAGCGGCAGGGTGCCCTGGGCCGAGGCCTCGCTCGGGGCGGGCGTCTCGTGGAGCGTTCAGTGAGCCGCGCGATGACCGCGCTGCTCGATGGCACGATGACCGGCTCGCCGCCGCTCAGCCTCGATGCCCTCTATGCGCTGCACGCACCGCAGGTGCTGCGCTGGGCCGCGCGGCTGGGTGGCCACCACGTCGACCCCGAAGACGTCGCCCACGACGTGTTCCTCACCGCCGCCTCGCTGCTTCACACCGTGGGGCCCGACAGCAACGTGCTCGCCTGGCTCTACACCCTCACCCGCAACGCCACGGTGAACCGCAGCCGGCGCGAGCGGCTGCGCGCCGCCTGGCGACGGCTTTGGGGCGCCGTACCCGCCGAGCCCGCGCCGCTGCCGCTCGAGCCGCTCGAGCGCGCCCAGACCCGCCGCGCGGTGCACCAGGCCCTCGGCCGCTTGAGCACCCGCTACCGCGAGGTGTTGGTGCTGTTCGAGCTCGAAGAGCGCAGCGGCCGCGAGGTCGCCGAGCTCTTGAAGATGAAAGAGGCCGCGGTGTGGGTGCTGCTCCACCGGGCGCGCGCGGCCCTCGCCAGAGAGCTCGAAGGGGAACACCACCATGACTGACACGAGCTCTCGACGGCGCGCTGCCGACCTGCTGCGCGAGCACGACCCGGCGCAGGCGCTGAACGAGCACGCGGTCTCGCGGGTCGCCGCCCGGCTGCGCAACGAGCCCCGCCCGCGCCGCCGGCTGCACGTCTGGGTGGCGGCGTCGCTGGTGCTGGCACCGGTCGCGTTCGCGTCGCTGTACCGCGGCGTGCGGTCGGCCGCTCCCGTGCCGGTCGAGGCCACCGCCCGCCACGCCGCGCACCGGGTGGCCGCGGTGAAGCACGAAGCGCCCGCCCCGCTGCCGCCCGCGCCCCCGTCCATCGCCGACGAGGCCCGCGCGCTCGAGCCGGCGGTGCGCGCGGTGGCGGCCAAAGACGGCGCCGCCGCCCGCTGCGCGCTCGAGGCCTACGCCCGCGCGTTCCCCCACGGCGCGCTGGCGCCCGAAGCAGACGAGCTGCGCGCCCGCGCGAAAGGTCTGCCCGGCTCGCGAACCTCTTGCGGCGAACCCTGACGGTAAGGAGCGCGCGATGTCTGGTCTTCGCCTGGTGGTCTTCGTCTGCATCATGCTGTGGAGCTGCACGGTCGAGGTCGGCCGGGTGCAGAGCCGCTCGTCGGGCTCGGCGGCGCTGTCGCGCGACGAGCAGCGGGTCTACGCGGTCGACGCCGACAACGGCACGCTGCGCGTGTTCGACCGGCAGTCGCTCGCCGAGGTGGCCACGGTGAAGGTGGGCGTTCAGCCGTCGCGGGTGACGGTGGGCCCCGACGACACGCTCTACGTCTCCAACCGCGGCAGCCACAGCGTGAGCGTGGTGCACCACGACACGTGGGAGGTCGCAGCCACGCTGGAGACCGGCGTCGAGCCGATGGGCAGCGTGGTCTCTGCCGACGGCAAGACGCTCTACGTGGTCTCGTCGACTTCGCGCACCGCCCCCGACTACGGCACCCTCACCGCGTACGACCTCGAGACGCGCCTGCCGCTGTGGGAGCTGCCGGTCGGCCAGGAGCCGCGCGACGTGGCGCTGGTCGACGACCACCGGGCGCTGTTGACCCTGTTCCGTGAAGGCAAGACCGTGCTCGTCGACCTCACCACCCGTTCAGTGGTGGGCGGCAGCGACCTGGTCGACTCCAGCTTCTTCAACGCCACCACCGCCCATGCGCGCGGGCTCAGCACCCTGGCGGTGACCGACCTCGGCGTCTACGCCTTCGGCCAGGCCGCCCAGCTCGAGCAGGTCGAGACCCTCGACGCCGGTGAGAACCGCGTCGGCTATTCAGCGGGCATCGTCCACGACTCCATCTTCTGCGCCGACCCCGAGACTCCAGAGAGCCTGTTCGCCATGCCGCAGCTGCAGCCTTCGGCGCTCTCGGGCTCTTCGGCGGCGGTGGTGATGCCCGACAGCACCCGCGCCAAGGAGCAGACCGCGGTCACCGTCAACCGGCAGGCAAGCAGGCTCACCCTCGTTCCCCTGGCCTCGGCGGCCCTCGCGCTGCAGCCGCGCGGTGGGTGGGTAAACCAGGTCACCATCGACCCCGGCACCGACGGCCTCGCGGTGACCAGCGACCTGGGCAACCTCTTCACCTACAGCCAGTTCACCCACCGCCTCACCCGGGTGGGCTTCCAGTTCCGCTTCGACCTGCCGTCGTGGAGCATCGACGGGCAGAGCGACCCTGCTCCCGAGGTGGTCGACGCCGAAGTGGCGCTGGGCCGCGCGCTCTTCGATGACGCCAACAACTTCTCGCTCAGCCGCAACGCGCTGGCCTGCAGCTCGTGCCACCTCGAGGGCCGCGAAGATGGCCACACCTGGAGGCTGCCGCAAGGCATTCGTCAGACGCCGTCGCTGGCGGGCCGCCGGCTCGCCGAGACTGCCCCGTACCACTGGCAGGGTGAGCTGCCGACGCTGCCCGCGTTCTACGACCACACCGTGAAGACGCTGATGGGCGGCAACGGGCTCGATGAGCGTCAGACGCAGGCGCTCTCGCGTTACCTCGAGTCGCTGCCGCTGCCCGAGAACCCGCGCCGGGGCGCGCCGATGACCGCGCAAGAGAAGGTGGGCCAGGCGACGTTCGTGAAGGCCGGCTGCGACGCGTGCCACCGGGGCGCCGCGCTGGCCGACGTGAGCGAAGCCGACGTGGGCACCGGGGGCAGCTACAACGTACCCTCGCTGCTGGGCCTGGGCCGCAGCGCGCCCTACCTGCACGACGGCACCGCGCCGACGCTCGAGGCCCGCTTCCAGACCGCGAGCGGAGACCGCCACGGCAACGTCAGCCAGCTCACCGCCGACGAGCTGAGCAGCCTCATCGCGTATCTGAAGACGCTCTGATTTCTACGCCGGTTCGAAGATGCGCTCGGTGACCGGCCTGAGCACGGCATTGATGCGCGACAGCACCGCCAGCGTGCGCTCGGAGAAGGTGAGCGCACGCGCGGGCAGCAGCTGCTCCTGCGGCAGCAGCTGCACCCGCCCGAAGCGCGCCGCGCGCTCGAGCATCTCGAGGCCGGTGCGCGACAGCACCTCGCCACAGCGCCGATAGTGCTCGATGAGCACCCCGCGCGAGGTGCTCGCTTCTTCGCGCGAGACCGCGATGACCACGCTGCCGCCCAGCTTGCCGCGCAGCTCGGGGAGCGCCTTCTGAACCAGGCCGCGGGCCTCGGCGTCGGTGACGCCCCAGCCTTCGACCACCACCCACAGGCCGCCCGCCGCGCTCACCTCGACCGGCGCGCGGCGCGCCAGAATCTCGCGCACCCGCTCGAGCCCGCGCTCGCAGCGCTCGGGGCAGCCCGACTTGAGGGCGCGCTTCAGCGCCAGCAGGCCCGCCGAGCCGATGCCCTCGAGCTGCGCGTTGTTGAGCCCGTGCGCCAGCTCGGCGGCGACGGTTATCCAATCGCCGCCCTCCATCTCTTCCAGCGTGCGCGCCAGCACGATGCCGCGGCCGATGGGAGTGAGCTCGCCGAGGAACAGGGTGCGGTGCAGCGCCACCAGGAACCGGGAGAGGTCGATGACCCCGGCGCGGCGGTGATCAGCCACCAGGGCCTCGCCGACGGCGGTGATTTCGCGCGCCGACTGGAGGTCGTTCTCGACCTCGAGCTCACCCTCGGGAACCATGCACAACGAGCTGATGATGAAGTCTTTCGCCACGAGGGCCTCCGTATCCGAGCCGTTGCGCTCCAAGTGCAGCTCTGGTGCCCACCTCGAAGCGCAGCGCCTACGCGCCCTTGCAGCGCTCGAAGCGCAGGGGCCCCCTGCGACATGGCGGCTCCGAAGTGGGAACGGCTGTTCCCAGCGAGCGGGTGTTCAGGCGGTTATGAAGGGGGGAGATGGAGGCACCCCAGCTCGGGCTCTTCCGCAGGTTTGCGCAGACCCGCGCCAGCGGTGACGCTCAGAACGACAGCTGCGCGCCGAGCAGGCCGCCCTTGTCGGTGAGCGCGATGACCGGGGTGAAGCGAACGCTGCTCGAGGCCACGTACGCGTCTTCGCCGTTGACGTAAATCTTCGTCCGCACCGCGCTGACGATGCCGACGGGTAGCGCGATCAGCGCGGCGACGAAGATGAACGTCGCTGCGACGAAGTTGATGGTCCGCTTGGTGTCGTTGCACGAGAGGCCCGAGCTGGAGCACTCGGGCGCGGTGTTCCCAGCCAGCCAGAAGAACAGCGGAGACGCCCCCAGCAGCACCCCCGCGACGATGGCCGTCAGGGGTGAGCCGCGCTTCGCCTCGACCACCGTCACGTCGTTGGTCAGCGGCAGCCGGTAGGTGCCGTAGCCCTCGACCTGCAGCGTCTTGTCGCGGCCGGTCAGCGTCAGCGAGCACGGCGCGGTGCAGCTCTGGCCGTCGACGGTGTACTGCAGCTCACGCCCCGAGAACGTCACCTGGCGGGCCGTCGCGTCCTGCCCGGGCGCCGCCGCCTCGGGCACCGGGGCCGGCGCAGGCACCGCTCCGGGAGCGCGCAGCGGGTAGAGCGAGGCCAGCGCGTTGCGCGCGGCAGCGCCGTACGCGGTCTCGCGGGTGGTGATGCTCTTGTCGGCGCGCGCCGTCGCCTCGTACTGCGCGATGGCCTCTTCGACGCGACCGGCCTGCTGGGCGCGGTAGGCCGCGCCGTAGGCCTGCGATGCCGCGGTCAGCCGGTTCGCCAGGTCGGTGAGACCCGCCAGGGTCGCTTCCTTGAGGGCCGAGGTGACGTCGCCCTTCGCGTAGATTTCGACAATCATCGACTCGCTGAGCGCGACGGGCGCCTGCGGCGCAGCACTCGGAGCCGGCGCAGCGCTGGGAGCCGGTGTCGGCGCGGCGGCCGGCGCAGCGCTGGGAGCCGGAGCAGTACAGGCCCCCTGCACGCAGATGCGGTCGCCCTTGCAGTCGGTGTCTTTCGTGCAGTTCGCGTACGCGACCTGCGCGAGCAGCAGCGTCGCTCCAACGGCGAGACACCTCGACGAACGATTCATGAACGCCTCTCCTCAGGTGGTCTACAGACCGCAGGTGCGGCCGATGTCGGCATCAGAGACGCCGTAGCTCTTCATCTTTTGAATCTGCGCGTCGGTGCACTTCGCGGCCGCTGGCGCAGGTGCAGGCGCCGGAGCGGTCGCACCCGGCACGCTCGCGCCGCCCTTGAGCGCGGCCGACACCGCCGGCGCGTTCAGCAGCCGGGAGAAGAGCTGATCCATCTTCTCGCTGAGGGTCGGTTCGCCGGTGTACTCGCAGCGCCCGTCCGAGGCGGTCGCCGAGGCGAGCGAGACGCCGCCCGGGCCCACCACGTGCACCGTCAGCTTCTTCGGGTAGACGCACTCGTTGTACCCGTCTCGGAACCACTCGTTGATGACGAACAGCAGCCCGGCCTTCTCGCCCGGCCGCGGAGCAGTGGCGGCGAGCCCGTGCGCGAGGTCGGCAGACGGCTCGAGCGTGACCGGGCGAATGTCGCCGTACGGCACCCCGCTGCTGTTGAAGTAGAGATACCGGAAGTGACTGCCGAGCCCGCTCGCGACCGGCACGTTGTCGCCGAAGTCGTGCTTCTGCTCCGGTATACCGACCATCGAAAAGTCGGTTCCGGTGCGGCTGGGCGAAATCTCCTTCGACAGCACCGTGGGCCGCGAGTCGAGAACCCCGAAGACGATGGGCTTGCCGCCGCTGCCCGCCGCGAGCGGAATCGTCGGCGGCACGTAGCGGTAACAGGCGGTCGCGGCCAGCAAGCACCAAGCCCACGTGAAGCGCATCGATACCGCGCGCTGAGCTCTGCTGCGCTGAGGGAGGGCGCTCGAAACGAACCGCGAAGTCACCGCGCGCACGATGCCGCGCACGCGCGAACGGGGTCAACACCCGAAGACGCAGCACCAAACGGTAACACCGCCGCCGCTCAGCGCGCCCCGACCTGCGTGCCGGTCTCGACCCTCAGCTGGTGCAGCTCGCCGCCCAGCGCGAAGGTGAGCAGCTCGCGCACCACCGCCTCCGCGTGCTCACCCTCTGAGGCAATCAGCGCGCGCACCGGAGCGAAGTCGCCCGCGATGAGCAGCGCCACCCGCAAGGGAGTCAGCCGCGCGCCCTCGCGAAACGCGGCGAGGTCTTGCGGGAACCGCGAGGCCAGCACCTTCTCGGTGACGATGCCCAGCGCCGCGCGGCCCTCGCTCGAGAAGCCCTTCTCCAGCTGCTTCTTGTCGGCCTTCAGCACCTTGGCGTCGATGGGCGAGACGTAGCGCCCGTCACCCAGCGACAGCGCCGCCTCGACCACCAGCTCGAGCGCCTCGGCGTCGAGCAGCTGCGCCATCATCAGCTCGGGCCGCAGCTGGGTGAGCCCGCGCGCCAACAGCGCGTACAGCACGGGAAGGCTCTTCTCTGTGGTGAGCCGCTCACCGACCACCACGTACGGCGGCCAGGTCGGCACCACCTTCACTCCCACCGCGTCGTCGGGGTGCGCTTCGCGGCGGCTCGAGCTCTGCGGCGCGAGGTACGGCGAGAGCAGGTCGAGCGGGGGAAACGAAAGGCCCCGCGCCACCACCTGCAGGTGCTGCAGCGCGTCGTGCGTCGCCGTGCGCGGGTCGACCGCGTGCTTCTTGGCGTGCAGCTTGTGGTCCGACAGGCTGCGCGCGTAGCGCCCGCCGGCCTGGCTCCACACCAGCGCCAAGAGCTCTCCCAGCGGCCCGCGCACGCCGGGGTGCAGCAACAGCTCGCGCCACGCCTGCTCGCTCACCGCCGCCTTGAGCCTCGGCACCTTGAGGCCCGCCTGGGTGCCCCCGCTCAGCATCGCTGCCGCGCGCGTGGCGATGCTGGCGGTGTCGAGGTCGCCCCGCTTCTCGGCCACCCGCGCGAACGCCGCGCACGCCCGCTGGGGGTCCGTGCTCTTGGGCAGCGCCCGCAGGTACGCCTTCAGCGCGTCGTTCACCTTGGCGGGAAACTCGATGGCCAGCCCTGCGTACGCCTCGAGAATCGCCGGGCTGTCGGGCTGCAGCCGCACCGCCGCCTCGAACGCCTCGAGCGCGCCCCCGCGGTCTTTGAACTGCTTGAGCCGCAGCTCGCCGATGCCGCGCCACAGCGCCGCGCGCGCCGGCGCCTGGTCGGCGTGGTCTCCCAGCCGCTGCGCCATGCGCGCGTACACCGCGTCGAGCTTCTTCCACTCGCGGGTGCGGGTGAGCAGCGCCTCGAGCGCTTGAAACGCCTCGACGAAGGCGGGGGCCTGGTCGAGCGCCTGCTCGAGCACGTCGACGGCGCGATCGACCTCGCTCATCGCGCGACCGTACAGGTCGGCGAGCACCAGCGTGTCTTTGCGGCGGTCGGCGGCCGAGCTCTCGGGGTGCTGCAGCAGCGCCTGCACCGCCTCGGCCGCCTTGCGGTTGTGCCCCACCACCCGGTACGCCGCCGCCAGCTGCTGCAGCACCGCGCGCGACTGCGGCTGCAGCTGCTGCGCCACCAGCAGCGCGTCGATGGCGCGGGTCGGCACGTTGAGCTTCTGGTGCGCCAGCGCGGCCAGCTCGACCAGCAGGGTGAAGCGCGCCTCGGGCGCCGAGCAGTCGGCCAGCCGCTGCCGCAGGTCGACCGCGCGGTCGTGCGCCTCGAGCTTGTCGGCGGCCTTCACCGCCAGCGAGAGCGCGGCCACGTTGAGCGGCTCGACGTCGAGCGCGCGCTCGGCCGCGGCCAGCGCGTCTTTCTCGCGCTTGAGCACCCAGTACATCTCGCCCAGGTGCAGCGCCAGCGAGGCCCGCTCGGCGCGCGGCACGCTGGCCAGGTGGTGCTCGAGAAACAGCTCGAGCTTGTCCGAGGCTTCGGCGATGTGCCCGCCGCCCTCGAGCATCTCGATCTGCGCGCGCAGCGCCTTGGGCTCGGTGGGGTCGAGGTGCAGCGCGCGGGCGTACGCGTGCACCGCCAGCGACGGCTGCTGCAGCTCGCGGTGCACGTGGGCCAGCTCGCACAGCCGGTCGATGAGCACCTTGGGCCGGGTCGGCTTCTCGTGCTCCAGCACCGTGATGGCGGCCTTGAGCACCTCGGCGGCGCGCGGCCACCGCCCCAGCTGCTGCAGCAGGTCGGCGAGCGGAAGCGCCGCGTCGAGCGAGCCCGGCTGGGTGGCCAGCGCATGCTCGTACCAGGGCACCGCCTTCTCGGGCTGGCTCAGCTTCTGGTGGTGCCGGGCCAGCTCGAGCGCGGCGAGGTAGCGGTCGGGGCCATCGGGCGCGCGCTTCGCCTCGTGGGCCAGGTTCTCTTCGTACGCCACCCACTCGCCCGCCTTGAAGAACAGCGCGCGCAGCCGCCGCAGCGACGGCAGGTGCACCGGCTGCGACTCGAGCGCCGCGCCGTACGCGGCCTTGGCCGAGCTCGCGTCGCGCAGTTGCTCTTCATAGAGCGTGCCGCGGTGGTACTCGAGCTCGGCGCGCGCCACCGCGCTCTTCTCGAGCTTCGCCTCGCGCCCGATGAGCTGCGCGGCCTCGCTCCACCGCTGCTCCCGCTCGTGCAGCGCCGCGAGCAGGCGCAGCGCCGGGCGGTGCTCGGGCACCTGCTCGAGCGCCTTCGACCACGCGGTCACCGCCGCCGCCGGCTCTTTGAGGTTCTCGAGCTGCACCTCTCCCAGCTCGGTGAGCAGCTGCGCGCGCTGCAGCGGCTTCTCGGCCACCGCGGCGTGCTTCTGCAGCGCCTCGGCGAGCGGGCGCCAGCGCGCTCCGGCGCGGCGCAGGCGGGCCAGCCCCTCGAGCGCCTTCTGTTCGGCCGGCGCCAGCGCCACCACCGCGTCGAGGCACTTGTCGGCGGCGAGCGGGTTGCCGCGCCGCTCCCACAGGTCGGCCGATTTGTACTCGAGCTCGACCTTCTCTTCGCTGCTGCCGGTGCGACCGAGGCGGTGCTCGTACGCGCGCAGCAGCTCGGCGGGCCGGCCCTGCGAGAGGTACAGCCGCTCGAGCGCGCGAAAAGCAGGCGACGAGTCGGGGTCGAGCTCGAGCGCGTGCAGGTACGCCTCGACCGCGGCCTCGGCGTCTTGCAGCTGCTGCTCGTGCAGCGCCGCCACCTCGAGCTGCACCGTGGCGCGGGCCGCCCCCGCCGGCACCAGGGCGCGCACCCGCAGCAGCGCGTTCAAGACCTCGGGCCACTGCTGGTGCCGCTGGTGCAGCGCGACCAACAGGCGCGCGTGCTCGACGCTCGGCGCCACGTCGAGCACCCGCCGCAGCGCGTTCGCCGCGCCCGCCGGGTCTTCGAGCTTCTGCTCGTGCAGGGTGGCGAGCCGCAGCAGGCGCGCGACGCGCGCCGCGGGGTCTGACTGCGCTTCGAGCTCGAGCTCGAGCGCGCCGGCCAGGCGCGGGTACAGCTTGCGCCGCTCGAACATCGCCACCAGCGCCGAGAGCGCCGCCGCATTCTCCGGGTCGTGCGCGAGCAGGCTCTTCAAGCTCGCCTCGGCACGGTCGACCTCGCCCAGGCCCTCGTCTTCGAGCCGCGCCAGGGCCAGCGCCAGCTTCGGCCACGCCGCACAGAACGCCAGCGCGGCCAGCGTCTCGCGGTAGGTCTCGGCCAGCGCGGGCCGCTGCTTCAGCTTCGCTGCCAGCGCCTCGGCGGTGGCGCGCCGCGCGTCGGAGCCCGGGTCGAGCGACACCGCCCTTCTCGCGAAGCCGAACGCGCCGCTCGGGTCTTCGAGCGCCTCGGCGTGCGTCTTCGCCAGGGCATCGAGCGCCGCGAGCAGCTCGGCGCCGCCCAGGTGCGGCAGGTAGCGCGCGGTGAGGGTCGCCCACTCGCGGTGCTGCTCGAGCCGCGCGTAGATGCCGCGCGCGCGGTCGTAGGCGGTGCGGTTCTTCGCCTCGAGCGTCAGCACCCGCTCGAGCGCGGCGCTGGCGCCGTTCAGCTCGTCGCGCTTCTCGTCGACGTCGGCCAGCTCGAACAGGGTCGAGACCGCCTCGTCGGGGCGGCCCAACCCCAGCTGCGCGTCGGCGAGCAGCGCGAGGGTGCGCGCGGCTTCGGGCCACGCCTCGAGCTTCAGGCTCAGGCGGCGCAAACGGTGCAGGTCGGGCTCGCTCGGAGGCCCCCCGATGAGCGGCACCATCGGCTCGGTCTTCGCGCCCGGCTCGGTGGCCTTCTGCCAGCGGTTGCTCGGCTGCAGCACCGCGCGCTCGTGAGGGTTGGTGGTCGGCTCGGCGCGCTTGGGCAGCGGCAGCGAGGCCATCAGCGCGGCGCGAATCGACTCTACCGCCGCCTCGCGCTCGTGCAGCTCGGCGAGCACCTCGGCGCGGCGCAGGTGGTGGGCGCGGCGCTGCTCGACGTCGTCGCGCACCAGCGCGAGGTGCTCGAGCACCTGGGCCAGCTCGCGCTTCTCGCCGGTGCCTTCGTAGAGCTCCTCGAGCGACTCCAGCGCGCCGAGGTGGCGCGGCACGCGCTCGAGCACGCCGCGGTAGTGCCGCGCCGCCTTCACCGGGTCTTCGCGGCGGCGGAAGATGAGCTCGCCGAGACGAAAGCCGAGCTCGGCGGCCTCTTGAGAAGCGAGTGTCACCTGCAGCCGCGCCTCGAGCAGCGCCTCGAGCTCGGCCCAGCGCCCGCCGGCCTCGAGCCGCTCGGAGAGCAGGTCGAACGCGTCGACGTGCAGCGGGTCTTCTTCGAGCACCCGCCGGCACAAGACCAGCGTGCGCTCGTAGTCGTCTTTCGCGCACAGGCGCGCGAGCTTCATGCGCACCTGCGCGCGCTGCACGCCCTGGGTCAGCGACTCGAGCAGGGTGAGCGTCTCGAGCAGGTGCGAGCGCTGCCCGGTGCGCTCGTAGAGCGCCTCGAGCGCACGCGCGGCGCCGAGGTGCCTGGGCGAGAGCTTCAGCACCGCGCGCCAGGCCTCGATGGCCCGCTCGTCGCGGCTCAGGCGCTCGGCAGCGACGGCGCCGATGCGCTCGTAGAGCTCGACGTCCGACGGGGTGGCGGCCGAGCGCTGCTCCAACACCGCCAGCAGCTCTTCCCACCGCTCGAGGCGCGTGAGCGCAGCGTCCAGCCCCACCAGTGAACGCAGCACCCTCCCTTTTCCCTCGCCCACCCTCAGCTCGATGGCGCGGCGGAAGAGCACCACCGCCCGCTCGGGCTCGGCCACCGGCCCCAGACACAGCTCGGCGAGCACCAGGTGGGCCTCGGCCGCCTCTTCCCCCTCGAGCGCGCCCATCACCTCGTCGAGCAGCGCGGCGAGCGCCTCGTGCTCGTCGGCCACCGCGGCGAGCTCGACCAGCTTCACCCTCAAAGAGGCGTCGCCCGGGGTCTCGCGAAAGGCCTTCGCCATGGCCAGAAACGCCAGCGGCGCGTCGTTCGCGGCGAGCCGCAGCTCGGCCAGCTCGAGCCACAGCGCCCGCCGGCGCTTCGCCTCGCGCCCCCGCGCCGCGCACGCGTCGAGCAGCACCACCAGCCGCGCCGCGTCTCTCGACCGCCGGTGCGCGCCGAGCAGCAGGTCTTCGGCGGGCTCCCAGCCGGGCTGCTCTTCCACCACCTTCTCGAGCTCGGCGAGGGCGGCCTCGTGCGCCGGCTCGTGCTGCAGAATCTCACCCAACAGCGGCACCGCCGCGGCAGCGCTCGCGAGCTCGGCCCGGCGTACCCGCGCGAGCCGCAGCTTGAGCGCGGTGAGCCCCTCTCCGCCCAGCGCGATGCGCCGCCCCAGAATCTCGGCCAGCTCGGGCCAGCGCTCGAGCTTCACGCACAGCCGGTCGAGCGCCTCGAGGGCCGCCCCATTCGCAGGGTCGAGCTCGAGCAACCTTCGCCAGGTCTCGTACGAGGTCGCGGCGTCGGCCAGCGCGTCCGACTGCACCTCGGCGATGCGCGCGAGCAGCGCCACCTGGCCTTCGCGACCGCTCTCGAGCAGCAGCCGCCGCTCGAGCAGCTCGACCAGCCCGCCAAACTGGCCCGTCGCCTCGAAGAGCGCGCTGGCCGCCACCAGCGCGCTCGGGTTCGTCGGCTCGAGCTCGAGGTACGCCACCCAGGCGGCGAGCGCGCCCTCGGCGTCACCCAGCCCCTGGCGCAGCTTCGCCAGCGCAGGCCACATCACCCGCTGGGTGGTGCCGTTGGCCTGCGCCACCACCTCGCCGAGCAGCGCCGCGAAGCCGCGCTCGAACTTCTCGCTCAGCGCGAGCCGCGACAGCTTCTCGAACGCCCGCGCGTCGTCGGGCGCGTCGCGCAGCAGCCGATCGAGCACCTCGAACGCGCGCGGCGCGTCGCCCGAGTGCAGCCCGGCGATGCGGTGCAGCAGCGCCGTGCGCTGCTCTTGCGGGGCCCACTTCGCCTGCACCTCGAGCGCCTCGATGAGCCCCTCGCGGTGGGCCGAGTCGTTCTTCCACCGCATTTCCAGCGCCCGTGCGGCGCCCGCCGCCACCGGCCGCTCGCCGCGCATCAACTCGACCAGCGCGTCGCTCGCCGCAGCGCCCAGCGGCTCCAACCGGCGCAGCGCCGCGTCGTCTTCCTTCAGCGCGCGGTACTCGAGCAGCGCCACCCGCACCTGCACTGCCGGCGAGTCACCGCGCTCGAGCAGCGAGGCGCGAAGCTCGTCGAAGCGCCCGCTCTGCTCGAAGAGGCGCTGCAGCCGCTCGACCGCAGCGGGCTCAAAGCCGCCCCGCTCGATGGCCGCGCGGCACGCGTCGACGGCCAGGCCCAGGTCGAGCAGCTTCTCCTCGGCGACCACCGCCAGCTCGAGCAGCAGCGCGAACTGCTCCTCGACCTCGGTCGCCAGCTCGGCGCGGGCGCGCAAGAGCGGCGGCAGCCGCGGCCACAGCGCCTGCTGCCGGTACAGCTCGCACAGCACCTCGAGCGGCGCGGCGTCTTGGGGGGTCGCCCGGGCCACCTCTTCCCACGCCTCGGCGGCGGCGAGCGGGCGGCCGAGCGCGCGCTGCACCGTGCCCAGCCGGCGCCACAGCTCGAGCCGCTCGGCGTCTTCGACGCGGTGCTCGAGGCGGGCGTGAAACAGGCTGGCCACGGTCTCGAGCTGACCGACCGCCGCGCCCACCCGCTCGAGCTCGCCGCGCAGCCGCGCGTCTTCGGGTTTGAGCGCGTAGAGCTGCTCGCGGGCCGCGAAGGCCTGGGGGAGCTGCTTCAAGGCTTCGCGCAGGTCGGCCAGCTCTTCCAGCCGGGCCGGGGTCGACGGCTGCAGCTCGAGCGCGTGGGCGAGCTGGGCGGTGGCCTGGTGCCTTCGGTACACCGGCTCGAGCGCCGCCGCGATGCGCGGCCCCAAGCCCGGCTCGCGGTCGAGCAGCGTCTCGAGGGCGCCGCCCGCGGCCTCGACGTCCGAGGCCTCGGTGCTCGCTTCGAGCACCGCGGCGAAGTGCTCGACCGCGGCCGCCGGCGTGCGCACCGGCCCTGCGGCGAGCTGCCCGAGCTTCAGGTGCAGCGCCACCTTCTCGTCGGCCCCGCTCGCGACTGCGAGCTGCCGCTCGAGCACGGCATAGGCGTCGGCGTGCTTGCCGAAGCCGTCGAGCAGCGCGCCCAGCGCGCGCAGCGCCTCGGCATCTTCGGGCGCGCGCTCGAGCAGCGCGCGGTACGCCTCGGCCGCGAGCCCCTGGTCGTGCAGCGGGCCAAGGGCGAGCGCCGCGAGCTGGCGAAAGGTGTCGGCCTGCTCGGTCGGCTCGGCCTGCAGGTGCGCCTTGCGCTGCAGCACCCCGGCGAGCCGCACCCAGTCTTGGTGGGCGCGGTGCAGCTTCTCGAGCTCGAGCACGGGCAAGAGCGCGTCGCGGTCGAGCCGGGCCACCTTCTCCCACGCGCGCACCGCGAGCTCGGGCCGCTGCAGCACCTCGGTGTAGAGCCGCGCGATGGTCTGGCGCATCTCGAGCGCCGCCCGCGGCTCGACCCTGCCTTCGAGCAGCTCGTCGTAGGCCTCGACCAGCTCTTCTTCGAGGTGCGCGGCGCGCGCCAGCCGCTCGAGCGCCTCGCGCGGCTCGGCCTCGTCGGGCCGCTCGCGCACCAGCCGCAGCCGGCCGGCGTACGCCTGGGTGAAGTCGCCCAGCGACTCGTGCAGCCCGGCCAGCTCGTGGCGCAGCTCGCGCCCGTCGCCCACCACCACCAGCGCCTCGAGCACCGCGGCGCGCTGCCGCTCGAGGCCCGGGCCCTTGAACACCGGCTGCAGCAGCTCGGTGACCCGGCCCTGCACCTCGTTCTCGCTCACCAGCGCCACCAGCTCGGCGACGGCGCGCGGCTCGTCGGGCACCCGCTGCAGCATCTCGCCCAGCACGTTCACCGCGCGGGGCAGCTCGCGCGCGGCGAGCAGCGCCCGCGCCTCGGCGAGCAGGCGGCTCGAGCGCTGCGCCTCGTCGGTGCTCTGGTCGGCCAGGCGCCGCAGCACCTCGGCGCGCTCCGAGTGGCGCCCGAGCAGCCCCAGCACCCGGTCGAGCGGGGTGAGCGCCTTGGGCCCGGGCTCGAGCGCGAACAACTGCAGCAGCGTGGCGGCGGCCTCGTCGAGCTCACCCGCCCGCTCTTGCGCGGCGGCGAGCAAGAGCAGCGCCGCGGGGCGCTCTTCGGGCGTGGCGCGCTCGAGCTGCTGCCGCTGCAGCACCGCCAGGTCGGCCAGCCTCGCCGCCGCCTCGAACAGCGCGGCGAGCTGCGCGCGGGCCTCGTCGTCGCCCGGCAGCTGCGTGAGCACCTCGGACCACGCGGCGATGGCCACCTCGCCGCTCGAGCGCCGGGCCAGCGCACGGAACAGCGCCGCGCGCGCCGGCGAGGCGGGCTGCGACGAGGCCAGCTCACCGAGCAGCGCGTCGAGCTCGTCTTGTGCCCCGGTCGACTCGGCCAGCGCGATGCAGCGCGAGAGAATGCTGGCGTCGTGCGGCACCTCGCGCAGCGCGCGGGCGATGGCGAGAAAGGCGAGGTCGGCGTCTTCGAGCGGGCCCGCCTGCAGGTCGCTGATGCGGTGGAGAATCGCCGCGCGCGCGCCCGGCTCGTGGGTGGTGCCCAGCTGGGCCTCGAGAATCTGCACCACCACCGGGTAGTCACCGAGCGTGTCGAGCGCGGTCGCGGCGAGCGCGGCGGCCTCGGCCTGGAATTCAGAGGGAGTAGAAGCGAGCCGGCCCAGCGCCGCCACCGCCTGCGCGTTGTCGGGCTCGAGCCGCAGCACCTCGCGCAAGAGCTGCAGCGCCCTGGCCTCGTCGGCCGGGGCGTCGAGCTCGAGCCGCGCCAGCTGCAGCGCCAGCGCCGCCACCTTGGGGCCCGCGGCCGCGCGCTCGAGCTCGAGCTTCTTCGCCACCACCGCCTTGAGACGCGGCACCTGGCCGGTCTGCTGGTAGAGCCGCTGCAGGGTCTCGAGCACCGCGGCGTCGTGCGGCTGCAGCTCGAGCAGCTCTTCCCACGCGTTGGCCGCGCCGGTCACGTCGGCGAGGCTGTCTTCCAGCAGGTTGGCGAGCTGTCGCAGCACCTTCGCCTTCTGCGCGGGGTCGACCGCCGCATCGGCCTGCCAGCGCAAGACCCGGCCCAGCCGGTTCAGGTCGCCGCGCCCGCGGCACCGCTCGGCGAATGCCTCGAGCAGCTCCAAGTCGCGCGGCGCCGCCGCGGCCGCGCGCTCCCAGGCGGCGAACGCCTCGTCGCGGTTGCCCAGGCTCTCGTGCAGCCGCGCGGCCTTGCGCGCCACCGCCGCGTCGGCGGGGTGCTTCTCGAGGTGCTCTTCGTACGCGCCGCTCAGCTCTTCGTTGGCGCCCAGCGCGTAGGCCAGGCGCTCGAGCGGCTCGACGACCCGCGGCTCTTGGGGCGCGAGCGAGAAGGCGCGCAGCAAGGCCCCCAGCGCCGGGCGCGGCTCGCCCAGCCGCTGGTAGAGGGCGGCGAGCTCGACCAGCAGCTCGACGTGCTGCTCGGTCGACGCCGCGCTCTCGGCGCGCACCTGGAGCACCGCGACCAGCCGCCGGGCCGCGTCGAGGTCTCCGCCCTGAGCGGCGTCGCGCGCGACCGGCTCGAGCGCGCGCGCGGCGGCGGCGCGGGTGAGCGGCTTGGGCAGCAGGCGCTCGAGGGCCTGGCAGGCGCTCTCGACGAAGCGCGGCAGCTGCAGCGCTTCGTCGAACGCGTTCACCGCCGCGGGGTCGCCTGCCCGCTCGAGCAACAGCCCGCGCTGCAGCTGCACGTGCGCGATGGTCTCGCTGGGCACCGCGGGGCCGGCCGCGCGCAGCGCCTCGTTGAACGCCGAGAGCGCCGCCTCGTGCGCGTTCGCCGCGACGAAGAAGTCGGCGGCTTCGACGAAGCGCTCGAGCCGAGCGGGGCCCGAAGAGATCAGCTCGGCGCGGCGCAGGCTGAGCTCGGCGGCGTGGCGCAGGTCGCCGGCGCCCGCGAGCAGGCGGGCGAGGTGCTCGAGCGCCTCGGGGTCGCGCGGCACCGAGGCGAGCAGGTCGTTCCACAAGGTGATGGCCTGGCGGGGCTGCGCGAGCTCTTCGCGCACCCGCGCCGCGAAGCGCAGCAGCGCGGCGAGCTGCGCCGGCTTCTCGATGAGCTCGCTCTGCGCCTCGACCGCGTCGGCCACCTCTTCGAGGGCGTCGGCGCGCAGCGCGACGTGGTGCAGCTCGTCGAGCAGGGCGGCCGGCTCGGGCGAGGCCTGAAACGCCTTGAGCGCCGAGAGCAGCGCCTCGGTGGGCGGCAGCAGCCGGTCGAGCACCGCCTGGGCCTCGGGGTGCCCCTTCTGCCGGGCGACGATTTCGGCGCACAGCGCCGCGGCGGCGCCGCTGATTGCCCGGTCGGCGGCGGTGAGCGCGCGCACCGCGGCCCGCGCCTCGGTGTCGTCGGGAGCGAGCACCAGCACCTTGAGCCACGCCTCGAGCCCGCTCTCTTCGTCGTGCAGCCGCGCGAGGTGCACCCGCGCCGCCTCGCGCCACGCCTCGCGCTGCCGGTCGGCGTCGGGCAGCACCCCGGCGAGCCTCTCGGTCACCTCGGCGAGCGCGGCCCAGGCCTCGCGGCGGGCGTGAAGCTGCTGCAGCTGCTCGAGCGCGCGCAGGCGGTCGACGGGGGCCTCGGCCTCGGCGGCGACCAGCGAGAGCACCCGCGCCAGGCCCTCGTCGTTGCCAGCGCGCTCGTAGGCGGGGGCGAGAAAGCGCGCCGCCTCGAGGCGGTCGGCCGGCGCCTCGAGCAGCCCCTCGAGCACCGAGACGGTCTCGGGGTCACCAGGGCGTTGGGCGAGGCGCTCAGCGCAGGCTCGAAGTTTCTCCGACAGCGCCACGGGGCCCGCACTCTATCCGGCGCATTCGACCGCCGATCATCCAATCGCTGTGCTATCGCGCAGCGTCGCGCATGCGTCGACTCCCGCTCGTGCTGCTCGCCATCGCGCTGCCCGCGCTCGCCCAGCAGCAAACCACCGCCGACGCGGGCATCAGCGCCGAGGCCATCGACGCCGGAAACGCCTCCCTCGACCCCACCACCATCGCCGGCGCCGATGGAGGCGCGGTGGTCACCGACGCCGGCACGCCGCCCCCTCCGGTGCAGCCCCCGCCTGGAGTCGGCCGCCACTTCGCCTTCGTGTGGGACGCGGTGGGCCCCGCGGCCGGCCAGAGCGACGTGCAGCTCTGGGTGACGCCGCGCTACGGCCGCACCGACACCTACGTGGCCGCCGACGTTCGGGCCGGCGTGCTGCAGGGTCTGCCGCACGGGTTCGGGCTGGGCTTCTTCGTCGACGCGACCCCCACCTCGACCGGAGTGATTCAGACCCCCTCGGTCGACGCGCGCTTCACCGTGCGGCTGCAGAAGGGGGCCAAGCTGGCCGGCCCGGTGAATTGGGGCGCACACCTCGAGCTGAGCGCCGGCGAGCGCGGCTTCTCGTTTCTCGGCCTGCTCGCGCTCGACGCGCAACTGCGCCTGTTTCGCATCGGGCTCAACCTCGACGCGTTCAGCGACGCGGTGTTCCCCGGCGGCGCGCGCCTCGAGAAGACCCGCGCCCGGCAGACCCTCGGCCTGTCGTACACGCTCACCGACGGAGTCTCTCTCGGGCTCGAGCTGCAGAACCGCCTCACCTGGAACCGCTCGACCTACGGCGGCGGCGCGTTTCTCATCGGCCCCTCGGTGTCGTACCGCGGCAGGCAGTTCTGGTTCTCCATCGCGCTGCTGCCCCAGGTCGCGGCGATGAAGGCCGAGGCCCAGCGCGGCGTCGGAGACCCGCTCGAGCTCACCGACAACGAGCGCTTCACCGTGCGCCTGTCGCTCGGCGTGGTACCCGGCAGCTCACGTTGACTTGACCCGAGCAGGGTGAGCCCCGTCGAACCCTGCCGTCGCAGGTTGAGGTCTCAGCGCCACATACTCCAGGCTTCAAGCTGCACCAGCGTGGGCGCTTCTACGATGGACCATGTGCTGCTCGAGGCTTCGACAAGCGACATCAGGGTTCGACGGGGCTCACCCTGCTCGGTCTCGCATTCCGCTCCAGAGCGCAACCCTACCTCGCGACGGTGAACCGGTACGTCTCGCCGGGCACCGGCATGGCCCACGCGGCGCCGCGCGGGCCGCACTCGTGGGGGTGCAGGCAGGGCCCGGGCTGCACCGAGCTCGCCTTGGGCAGCGCGCCTTCGGCCCGGTCGATGAACCGCTCGATGGACTCTTGCGTCAGCACCTGGCGCAGCGGCGCGAGGTCCCACGAGGGAGGCTGGAGAAAGTCCTCCCAGTGCCCGAGCAGGGCGTACTTCACGCGGTGGTACGAGAGCACGGCGTCGGGGTACTCCTCGGTCTGCTCGAAGCCGGGCACGCAGGCGATGTGCACGTCGACGTCGCGCTCGGCGAGCACCTGCTTCGAGGCGAGGCCGTGGGGCGGGTCGCCCGACGCGTCGACGTAGTGAATGCGAAACACCACCTTGCCCTGCGCGTCGAGCAGGTCGATGAGGTACGCCCAGGTGTAGCCGAGCTTGAACTCGTCGGCGCGCTGGGGCGGGTTCTCGAGCGGCTCTTTCAAGCGCCCGCCGAACGCGGCCACCGCGAGGCCGACCAGCTCGAGGTGGGGCGCGTGGGCGTGGTGAATGGGGGTGATGCGCACCCGCTCGAGCGGGCAGCGCTGCGCGTCGGTCTCGGGCTCGCGGTAGTCGATGGGCGCGACGCACGAGAAGAGCTCTTTGATGCTGGCGAGCGCGTTGGTGACCGAGCGGTCGGCGATGAGCGCCGGCTTGCCCGTGATGAGGCCCTGCTCGAGCAGCGCGGGCACGTCGGCGACGTGGTCGACGTGACCGTGGCCGAGCAGCACCACGCTGGTGCGGTCGATGGGCGTGTTCACCACGCCCTCGCGCAGCTGCTCGACGTCGGCGCTGAGCTTGAGGCCGGTGGTCGACGAGGCGAGCAGCTTGGGCAGCGAGTAGTTCGAAAAGTACGGCGCGGTGAGCACGTACGTCTTGCCCCACTGAATGAGCCAACCGCCGGCGCCGTAGTAGTGCAGCACCGCGGTGCCTGGGACCGGGTCGAAGTCGGCGGGGTGGGCACGCACCGCCTTGACCGGCATGTGCTGGCCACGCACCAAAAGCCCGGGTTCGGGCTCGGGCACGTCGCCGCCTCGACCATGACGGCAGCCCGCGGCGGTGACCAGAGCCACCGCCGCGAAGAGTGCCGTCTGCCGCATCAGCTGCGCAGGTTCTGGGCCACGGCCTTGAGCATGTCGTGGCGCATCTGCGCGAGGTTGGTGATGACCGTCGCCATCAGCGCCTGCTTCTGCATGTACATCTGCAGCATCTGCAGGGCGCGCTGCTGGGGGTCTTTAATCTGGCCGAGCAGCTCCATCTCGGCGGGGCTGAAGGGCGGGTAGTTGGTGATGGCGCGCGCCAGGTCGAACGAGGCGTTGCCCGAGGGCCACACGCCCGCGCCCATCGCGGTCATCTCGGCCGAGGCGGTGGTGGGGTCGAAGCCCATCATCGGGAAGCCGCCCATCGCCATCATCTGGAACATCGGCCCCATGCCCATGCTCTGCATCGACATCGCCTGGAAGGCCTGGTCGTTCATGCCCTGGCTCTGCATCTGCTGGGCGACCATGCGGTCGAACAGCGCGCGCTGCTGCGGGGGCAGGTTGCCGGCCTGAATCGCCAGCATCGGGTCGCCGCCGAACGCGTTGGTGCGCAGCTTCATCAGGCCGTCATTGCGCGCCAGCTTCTCTTGCGCCTCTTCCTGGGTACGCGGGGCCTGCGTCGAGAGCCGCGACTTCAGCCGGTCGAGCGCCTGGCTGCTCATGTGCGCGCCGAGCGAAGAGTACTGACCGGGGTGCGCGGGCTCACCGAGCTGCGCGGCATACTGCGTCTGCGCCGGCGCGCCCGGAGCGGTGCCCTGGCCGGGAATGTTGGCTGCCGCGCCCATCGCACCGCCGCCCAGACCGGCCACCGGGCCCGACGACGGCACCGTGGTGGCGATGAGGTGGTCGGCGATGTCTTCCGGCGTCACGCCGCGCATGCCGGCCATGGCGATGAACTGGTCCATCTGGTCGGGCTGAATGAACGCGCCCGGGGCGATGCCCAACTCGTCGACCATCTCTTCGATCTTCTGGTTCACCTCATGCGGCGGCATGCGGGTGCCGTTCGCGGCAGCCTTCTGCGCCGCGAGCTGCTGCATCAACCGCTGCTGCTGCACCGGGTCGGGAATCGACCGAAGCTGCTCGATTTCTTCGGGCGTGAATTCGACCGCACCCGGCTGAGCGGGGGCCTTCGATGCGGCGAGCCCCGCTTCGGTCGGGTGACCCTCGGCGTCGAGCAGACCGGCCTCCTGCTTCTGCATCACCATCTGCAGCATGCGCTGCTGCCGCTCTTGCGGGTCTTGGATCTGCGAGAGCAGCTCGGCCTCGGTCTTGGTGAAGGGCTCACCGTTGTCACCGAGCTTGAGCCGGCCCGCGGTCGCCTCTTTCTTCAGGTGCATCTCGAGCATCGCGCGAGCGCGCTCGTTGGGGTCTTCGATGCCCTGCAGGTACTGCATCTCGATGGGGGTGAACGGCGGCTCGCCATTCACGGCGGCACCGGCCTCGCCGGCTCCGGCGAGCACCGCGGGGTCGATGGCCGACGCGTTGGCGGCCGCGTGCATCTCGGTGAGCTTGCGGTCGAGCGCCTGCGGGGTGATGCGCTTGACACCTTCGCCGCGCAGCTGCTGCGCGGCGAGCTTCACCAGGCTTTCGTCCGGCAACTCGGCCTCGGCGGCCTTCGTCAGCACGCCGCCCTTGCCCACCAGCACCCGAAGCCGGAAGAGCTGATCATTGCCCTCGGGGTCGATGGCGGTGAGCTTGCTGGGGTCTTCCAGCATGTGCTGGAGCGAGCTGATGCGCTCGCCGTGCTTCTTCGTCTGAGACGGGGTGGCGCCCTCGGGCAGGCCGTGCTCCTGCAGCACGCCGGTCAGCTCGTGCAGCGCATCGAGGGTGACGATCTGCTTGCCCTTGCCGCCCTCGAGAGAGAGCCGCTTGCCGATCGGCCCATCGCCGCGAATGAGCTGATCAGCGATGTCATTGGGGTGAACGCCGTTCTCGTAGGCGACGTTGAGGAGCATGTTCATCTCGCTACCCGAGATGGCCGTGCCCGCGCTCTTGAGCACGTGGTCGACGTCGGGGTGCAGCTCATGCGCGCCGACCTTGCCCACCACGTCGCCGCGCTGCGCCTTCGACACGGCCTGCTGCTCTTCGGCGACCTTGCCGGCGGCGGCGGTGCGCTTGGCGGCCGCGACCTTGGTGTCGGCCTTCACCTCGACCCCGTCGCCGGTCGGCGGCGGCGCGTCGAGGTCGGCCTTGGCCTGGGTGAGCGCCTTCTTCTGGCCGCCTGCGCCGACGAAGCCCGCGTCGATGTACGGCGCCACGTGCGAGTCTTTCGCGCCGACGCTGGCGATCTGATCAGCGCTCAGGTCGCCGCGCGGCAACCGACGCTCGACCAGGCTCACCGCCTCTTCGATCAGCTCGGCCTCGCTGGGCTTCTTGTTGCCCTTCTTCGCCAGCTCTTCGCGCGCCTCGTCGAACAGCTGGGTCTTGCCGCCCGCCTTGGCGTCGGTGGTGATCTGCGCGCGCGCCTTGGCGAGCACGTTGGCACCCGAGACGGTGTTCCCCCGGTGCGCCGCGTCGGGCGTGATGCCCGGCACGTGCGTGCCGCCCGCCGCCAGCAGCGCCGTGGCGAGGTACTCGGCCGCCGCCTTGTGACCCTTGCCGACCGCCTTCACTTCTTTCTGGGTGACGTTGTCGTGGCCGCGCTTGCCCACCGGCTGGTTCACCGCGTCGAGGTGCGCCTGCGCGAGCCCGGTCGCCTTCGCCAGCAGCTCGGCCTTCTTCGGCTTCTCGCTCGACCAGCCCAGGCTCTTGTCTTCGAGCGCGTCGTGGAAGAGGGGCCCGAGCTTCTCGAGGTCGACCTTGCCGCTCTTGTCCGTCGCCGCGTCGATTTCAGCCTCAAGCATCTTCTTGAGCTGCTCCATCAGCTCTTCGGGGCTGACCTTCTTCGTTTCCTTGGCCGGGGTCTTGGCTGCGGCGGTACCCTTGGCGCTGGTGACGTTCGACGTGGTGGACATGTCGTACTTCTTACGGTGTGCCGCTTGTCCCCACAAGTCGCGCACTTGCCAGCGGCCCCCGCTGTGACACGGAAGCGACAAACAAGGGCCCCGGTCGGATCCGTGGCCCGTTAGCGTCGACTCGCCGCCATGAGCTGGAAGCAGACGCTGGAACAAATCTCCCCGGGTCACCACGTCTTGCCCAAAAACAAGGGCATGCGCTGCGACGCGCACCTCTTTCTCTCGGGCCCGCTGCTGGCCGAGGTCGAAGAAGAGGTGCTCGCGCAGGTGGTGAACGCCTGCAGCTTCCCCGGGGCGACCCGGGTGGTGCTCACCCCCGACTGCCACGTGGGCTACGGCGTGCCCATCGGCACCGCCATCGAGACCGAGGGCGTGCTGCTGCCCACCGCGGCCGGCTACGACATCGGCTGCGGCATGGTGCAGCTGTCGACCTCGCTCACCGGCGACGACGTGGCCGACGTGGCGCAGCGCCGAAGGTGGCTCGACGAGGTCCAGCGCCGCATCGGCATCGGGGTGGGCCAGCCGGGCAGCGCCCGCATCTCGAAGAAGCAGTTCCCCGAGGTGATTCGCCACGGCGCCAAGGCGCTGCGCCACCACGCCAGCGACGTCACCGAGCGCACCTGCATACCGGTCGACGACGACCGCACCGACGTGCCCGGCCGCGCGCTGCAGAAGGCTTCACAGCTCGGCTCGCTGGGCGGCGGCAACCACTTCTGCGAGATGCAGGTCGACGCCCACGGCAAGGTCTGGGTGATGCTGCACACCGGCAGCCGCGGCTTCGGCTGGAACATCGCGAAGGAGTTCTTCGTGCGCGGCGCGCAGCTGCTCGGCCTCAAGAGCCGCAGCGAAGACCAGGTCTGGCTCGACTGGGACTCGCCCATCGGCCGCGACTACTGGAACCTGCACAACATGGCGGCCAACTTCGCCATCGTGAACCGGCTGCTGATCGCCGAGGCGGTCTGCGAGGCCCTCGAGGCGGTGTTCGGCGGTGAAGCCAGCGTCTACTACGAGATTTCGCACAACCTCATTCAGCGCGAGGGCGGCCGCTTCGTGGCCCGCAAGGGCGCCACCCGCGCCTTCCCCAAGGGGCACCCCGCGCTCCACGGCACCGCGTGGGAAGAGACCGGCCACCCCATTCTCATTCCCGGCTCGATGGAGACCGGCAGCGCGATTCTGTTCGCCGAAGCCGGTGCGAAAGAGTCGCTCTACTCGGTGAACCACGGCGCCGGTCGACGGCTCTCGCGCTCGGCCGCGCGCCGCGAGCTCTCGCAGAAAGACACCGACCGCCGCATGGCCGGCAAGGGCATCTTGCTGAACACCCGCCACACGCCGCTCGACGAGTCGGGGCCCTGCTACAAGAACCTCGACGACGTGCTGCAGTCGGTCGAGCTCGCCGGCCTCGCCACCGTGCACCAGCGGCTGACCCCCATCGCCTGCATCAAGGGAAACGACTGATCAGCGGTCACTTTCCAACATTGAGCAAAGCGATGTATGTGCGAGAAACTATCTAGTTTTACAATGATTCGTTCATGGTCATTCTCTGCCCATGAATTCAACGAACGAACGGACCTGGCTCGAGCAGCGGTCGGCTCGACTGAACAAGGCAGCGCTGACGGCAGAGCAGGAGATGCGCCTCGCCAAGGCGTGGCAGGCTCGTAAAGATCGGTCGGCCCTGGAGCAACTGGTCGAGGCCCACCTCGGCCTGGTGACCCACACCGCCCGGCGCCTGAAGGGCTACGGCGTGCCGCTGGAAGAGCTGATGGCCGAGGGCAACATGGGTCTGCTCCGCGCGGTCGACCGCTTCGAAGACCGCAACGTGCGCTTCCGCACCTACGCGGCCTTCTGGGTGCGCGCCTTCATGCTCGCCTACGTACTGAGGCAGAAGAGCATCGTCACCGCCGCCACCGGGGCGGTCGGCGCCAAGCTCTTCTTCAAGCTGCGCAGCGCGCGCGCCCGGCTCGAGGCGCGGCTGGGGCCCGACTCCGAGACCATCGACGCGCTGCTGGCCAAGCAGTTCGGCCTCACCGTCGAGCAGATTCGCTCACACAGCGCGCGGCTGCAGGCGGGCGACGTCTCGCTCGACGAGCACGCCGGTGAAGAGAGCGACTCGACCCGCGGCGAGCTGCTGCCCGACCTGAGCGAAGGCCCCGAAGAGCTCACCGCGCGGCGGCAGCGCGACGTCGCGGTGCGCAAGGTCGTCGAGGGCCTCTGGGAAAGGCTCGACCCCCGCGAGCGCGCGGTGCTCGAGCACCGGCTGCTGGCCGACGAGGGCGACGTCACCCTGGCCGAGCTGGGCAAGGGCTTCTCGCTCTCGCGCGAGCGGCTGCGGCAGATTGAGTCGAAGCTCAAGGTGCGCATCAAGAAGGCGCTGCTCACCGAGAGCCGCGTGCTGCACTGATCAGAGGAGGGTCACCCGCCCCGCCTCGAGGCGCACCCGGCGGTCGCCGAACGCCGCCGCGTCTTCTGCGTCGTGCGTCACCAGCACCGTGGGCAACCCCACCCCGCGCACCACCTCGAGCAGCTCGGCGCCCAGCTCGCGACGCAGCTTGAGGTCCATCGCCGAGAACGGCTCGTCGAGCAGCAGCACCTTCGGCTCCGAGGCCAGCGCGCGGGCCAGCGCCACCCGCTGCGCTTCTCCTCCGCTCAGCTCGGCGGGGCGCCGCGACGCGGTGTGCGCGGCGCGGGTGCGCTCGAGCCAGCGCAGCGCCTCGGCCCTCGAGCGCGCCCCGTACGCCACGTTCGACAGCGCGTCGAGGTGGGGGAACAGCGCCAGCGACTGAAACACCAGCGCCACCCGCCGGCGGTGCGGCGGCAACGCCGACAGCACCACGTCTCCCAGCTTCACCACCCCCGAGTCGGGCTCGAGCAACCCGGCGATGACCGACAGGCAGGTCGACTTGCCCGCGCCCGAGGGCCCGAACAGCACCGTCACCCCGGGCGGCACGGTGAGGCCCTCGACGTCGAGCCGGCCCTTCACCCGGGCGGTGACGAACAGCTCAGAACCCATGGCGCCTCGGCCGGGTCAGCCGGTTCACCGACCACAACAGGCCCACCGCCAGCGCCACCATCACCGCGGCCAGCCCCGCCGCGTCGGCGTCGCGGCCCCCCTCCACCGCGTCGTAGATGGCGAGCGACGCGGTGCGGGTGAGGCCCGGTATGTTGCCGGCCACCATCAGCGTGACGCCGAAGTCTCCCAGCGCGCGCGCGAAGCCCAGCGTCACCCCCGAGGCGATGCCCCCCACGCTCAGCGGCAGCTCGACGGTGAAGAACACCCGCGCGGGCGAAGCCCCCAAGGTGCGCGCCGCGCCGATGAGCCGCACGTCGACCGCCTCGAGCGCGGCCCGCGCGTTCTTCACCACGAAGGGGAAGGCCGCGACCGACGCCGCCACCACGGCGCCCACCCGGGTGAAGACGATGGGCGAGCCGAAGAGCTGCTCGTACGCCTGCCCGATGACGCTCTGCCGCCCCAGCGCCACCAGCAGGTAGTAGCCGAGCACGGTGGGCGGCAGCACCATCGGCGCGGTGAACAGCGCGTCGAGCAGCCCGCTGCCGACGAAGCGGGTGCGCGCCATCACCCCGCCCACGCCCACGCCCACGACTCCCGCCACCAGCGCGGCGAGCAGCGCCACCTGAAACGAGAGGGCCAGCGGCTCGAAATTCACGGCGGCGGCTCGAACCCGTACTTCTCGAGCACCGCCTGGCCCTCGACCGAGCGCACCAGCTTCGCGAACGCCTCGCCGCCGGCGCGGTTGCCGCCGTGGCTGCACACCGCGAGCGCCTGCACCAGCGGCTGGTGCCTCGCCGCGTCGACCACCACCGCTTCTTTCTCTCCTGCCACCAGCGCGTCGGCCACCAGCGCCGCCTCGACGTTGCCGGTCTTCGCGAGCTGCAGGGCCTGGCGCACGTTCTCGCCGTAGACCAGGCGCTTCTCGACCTTCTCCCACAGGCCGGCGGCGAGCAGCGCCTCTTTCGCCGCCTTGCCGTACGGCGCCACCTCGGGGTTCGCGATGGCGATGCGGGTGAGCTTCTCGTCGCCGAGCTGCTCGAGGCCGACGCCGCCTGCCTTGCTCCACACCGCCAGGCGCCCGCGCGCGAACGGCTGCGCGGCGTCGCAGGCTCCCGCCTGGTGGGCCTGCTCGACGAAGCCCACGTTGGCGGCCGCGAACACGTCGAAGGGCGCGCCCTCGGAGAGCTGCCGGGCCAGCAGCCCCGAGGCGCCGAAGGTGAACACCGGCGCGGGCTGAAGCTTCTGCCCCAGCTCTTCGAACGCGCGCGAGAGGTCGGCCGCCGCGGCGATGCGCAACGGTGCGCCGGCGCCCGCGTCGACCTGCCCCTTCTGGCAGCCGCACCAGCCCAGCACGACGACGAGAACGAGCCCGCGCATGCAAGCCGGGCTAACAAAGCCGACATGCGCTGAGTAGCCTTTTGCGGCAGCGGCCCAGCAAGGCACGAACTGCAGGCCGACCGTACTAACCTGACCCCGTGCGGCTCGCCCTCATCGTCTGCCTGCTCTCGCTCGCCACCTGCACGCCCCAGGGCCCGTGCGGCCCGGCGACCTGCGGCGGGTGCTGCGACTCCCGGGGCGCGTGCGTGACCGGAGACGACGACACCGCCTGCGGCAGAAACGGCGCCGACTGCGCTGCCTGCCCCTCGGCGCGCGCGTGCGCCTCGGGGCTGTGCACCACCCGCTGCACCGCCGAGAACTGCAACGGCTGCTGCGACACCGAGGGCCGCTGCCAGGGCGGCGCGGTGAACCAGGCCTGCGGTCAGGGCGGCGCCTTCTGCATCGACTGCGCGAGCCTGGGCACCACCTGCTCTGCCGGCGGGTGCCTCGGCGGAACCTCGGGCGGCAGCGGAGGTTCGGCCGGCGGCGCGGGCGGCGCGGGCGGCGGCGCTGCGGGCGGGACCAGCGGCTCGGGTGGAGGCTCGGATGGAGGCTCGACCACCACCAGCACCTTTCGGGTGTTCGTCACGTCGGCGAACGCCGGGCCGAGCTTCGGCAGCGTGGCCAGGGCCGACGCGTTCTGCCAGGCGACCGCGGCCGACGCGGGGCTCCCGGGCACCTACGTCGCGTGGGTCTCCGGCCTCGACGCCGGGGTGCTGACCCGGTTCCCCCCGAACCTCGACGCGCGCTGGGTGGTGGGCGACGTCGCCAGCACCAGCCGCAACGTGGTGTTCCCCTCGGTCGCGGCGCTCCGCGGTGCGCCCACCTTGCCACTCGACCAGGACGAGCGCGGCCGCCCGGTGACCGGCACCGTGTGGACGGGCACCAACACCGGCGGCGCTCCCAGCGGCGCCAACTGCAAGAACTGGAGCGACACCGCGGCCACGGCCACCTTCGGCTCGGCCACCGCCACCACCACGTGGACCAGCAGCGGCATGGCGGCGACCTGCCTCAACGTACGGCACCTGTACTGCTTTCAGGTCCGGTAGCGCCCCCAGCGCGAACGCGCTAACTGTCGCGCCGCTTGGAACCGAAGCGCTTCTTCGAGGTCGCCCTGCCGAACATGGTGGCGCGCTCGTTCATGGACTTTCTGCAGACCCAGGGGCGCATCAGCTTCGACATTCGCGGAGCGGGGCAGTGGACCTTTCGCTTCGGCACCGAGGAGCCGGTGAAGAAGGGCCTCGAGCCGGGCTCCGAGCTGCGCCTCACGTTCACCCGCCGCGCCTTCGACGCCTTCGTGAACGGCACCCTCGACACCGCCGAGGCAGTGCAACGCCGGGAAGTCGTCGCCGCGGGCAGCGCTTTCGAGTTGCTCGAGGCTTTCGGTAGAATCTTGCGCCCGCCCACCGTAGACCTGGGGTGGGACGCGAAGTCGAAGGGCTGAAACAAACTGGAGAGCACATGAGCCGCATCGGAAGAACAGAGACCCGCCTCGCCCCGCTCGACCTCGCGAACATGACCCGCGCCGAGGTGCAGCAGGCCGTCGACGAGGGCCGGGTGCCCTCGCAGCAGCGCGGCCTGGTCGACCTGTTCCTGCGCTACAGCCCCCAGGGCGACGCGCCCACCACGCCCGCCCTGGCCGTCGCCAAGGCCCGCGCCAGCCTCACCGAGCGCTACGGCCTCGGCGCCAACGTCATCACCGCCGCCGAGGTGCTGCAGCTTCAGGCGGCCGGCATGCGCGCGGCCGACCTGGCGCGGGCGCTGCGCGTCGACCTCACTACCCGCTGACCAGCCGCTCGAGCATGCGGGTCACCTCGGCCATGCGCGCGGTGTCTTTCATCTTCACCGCCGCGCGGCCCTGGTCGAGCAGCACCCGCATCTGACCCACCGCGGTGGTGGCGTCTTCGCTGGGGTTCTCTTCGGCGCTCTTCTCGAGCAGCCGCACCAGCTTCTCGGCCTTGTCGAGAATGCGGGGGAAGCTCTCGATGGCGGTGACCTTGTCTTTCTCGCCCTGCTTCTGCTGGTAGTCGCCCTGCTCCTGCGTCAGCTTCTCGACCTCGCCCGGCTGCAGCGCGGTGCGCGCGTCTATCTTCAGCGCCTCGCCCACACCGGTGGTGGTGTCGACCGCGCGCACCGTGAGCGTGCCCTCGTTCGAGAGCTCGAAGGTCACCTCGATGGGCACGTCTTCGCGCCGCACCACGGTGAGGTCGGTGAGCAGCACCTCACCGAGCTTGCTGCACTCGTCTGACCAGTCGCTCTCGCCCTGGAACACCGGTATGCGCGCGGTGCCCTGCCCCGCCTTGCCGGGGAGAAACATCTCTCTCGCGGTGGCCGGCACCGGGGTGTTCTTCGAGATGAGCTTGCGCACCGCGCCGCCCAGCACGCCCACCGAGAGCGAGTGGGTCGCGACGTCGATGAGCAGCGCGGCGCCCTGCTTCTGGTGCAGCTCGGCGGCGTGCACCGCCGCGCCCAGCGCCACCACCTCGTCGGGGTTGATGCCGCCGACCGGCTCTTTGCCGAAGAACTCGAGCGCCAGCTTGCGCACCATCGGCACGCGGGTCATGCCGCCGACCAGCATCACCGCGTCGATCTGGCTCGGGGTGAGCTTCGCGTCGGTCATCACCTTCATGCACACGTCGACGCAGCGTTTGATCAGCGGCTCGGAGAGGCTCTCGAAGAAATCGCGGGTCAGCGCGGTGTCGACGTGGGTGGTCTTGCGGTCGTCGCCCTGGTGGTCGCCCAGGTCCTGCACCGAGATGAACGACTCGGTGCGCTCGGTGAGCGCGCGCTTGGCCCGCTCGGCGGCGTGGCGCAGCCGCTGCATCGAGAGCCGGTCTTTGCCGACCAGCTCGCCGTACGGCTCGGGCACCTGCGCGAGCAGCCACTGCACGATGCGGTTGTCGAAGTCGTCACCGCCCAGCTGCGGGTCGCCGCCGGTGGCCTTCACCTCGAAGACGCCGGCCTCGAGCTCCATGATGCTGACGTCGAAGGTGCCGCCCCCCAGGTCGAACACCAGCGCGCGGCCCTTGAACCCCTGGCTCAGGCCATAGGCGACCGCTGCGGCGGTGGGCTCGTTGATGATGCGCAGCACGTCGAGCCCGGCGATGCGCGCGGCGTCGCGGGTGGCGTTGCGCTGCGCGTCGTCGAAGTTGGCGGGCACGGTGATGACCGCCTTGCTCACCGGCCGGCCGAAGTGCACCTCGGCGTCGAGCTTGAGCTCGCCCAGAATCATCGCGCTGATCTGCGTGATGGGCAGCACCTTGCCGGCGAGCTTGAGGCGCACCTCACCGTTGGGCCCGGCGAGCAGCGGGTACGGCACCACGCTCTTGGCCGCGGCGGCGAGCTCGGGAGTGAAGCGCCGGCCGATGTAGCGCTTGGTGGCGGGCGCGACCCGGTCGGGCGCCTCGTCGCCCAGCACCCGGGCCATCTCACCGATGACCCGCTCTCCCATCGCGGTGAAGCCGACGATGCTGGGGGTGAGCCGCTGCCCCGACCGCGAGGGAATGAGAATCGGTTTGCCGCCTTCTACTGTCGCGACGGCGCTGTAGGTGGTGCCGAGGTCGATGCCGATGACCGGTTCCATCAGGGTGCCGCAGTCTAGGCGGAAACCGACGGCCATCGGCACCGCTTGAGCTGGGGCCGCCCTGTGCTACAGGCGCGGGCCATGGTGAACGTTTCCATCGCCCGCCGCTATGCCCGCGCGCTGCTCGAAGCAGCCGGGGCTTCTGCCGACGACGTGCTGCAGCAGCTCGAGGTGTTCGTGCAGGCCCTGCAGTCGAGCGACGAGCTCAAAGACGTGGTGAACAACCCCATCTACACCGTCTCGCAGCGCCGCGCGGTGGTCGAGAAGCTGATCTCCGCGGCGGGCAACGTGAACCCCGCCCTCGCCAGCACCCTCAAGCTGCTCACCGAGCGCGGCCGCTTCGTCGCGCTGCCCGACATCGCCCGCCTGTACCGCGACCTGGTCGACGTGCGCATGGGCCGGGTGCGCGGCCGGGTCACCAGCGCCAAGAAGCTCTACGCCTCGCAGGTGAAGGCGCTCGAGGGCGCGCTCGAGAAGCTCACCCAGAAGAACGTGGTGCTCGAGACGCGCGAAGACCCCTCGTTGATCGGCGGCGCCACCGCGACCGTGGGCAGCCAGACCTACGACGGCAGCCTGCGCTCGCAGCTCGACGAGATGAAGCGAAGACTGCACAGCTAGCGCTGTCGTCTGCAGTTGACGCTTCTCGCCAGGCGAGAGGCGCAATCGACAAAAAATGCAGCGTTCGACCTCGAGGTGGCTCTCGCTGCCTGAGAAATGTCGTGCACGACGTCCACCCGGGTGGACAGGTCGAAGCTCGCCGTGACGCACGGTTGGGGCTGGGCACGCTCTTGCTGTCACCGTCGAGCATGCCCAACCGCGCCGGCCACCATCACCCCGCTGCCAAGACGCACCCCAAGCACGCCAAGCACCCCACCGGAGCAGCGAAGGCGCCCGCCGCGCACGGCGGCAAGCCGCAGGTCGACGGCAAGAAGCCGGCGCCGCAGCCGTTCAAGAGCGGCTTCGACCCGCATCACGGTCACCCCGACAGCGCCGCGCAGTACCAGTACAACCTGCGTGGCCTGACCGACGACGCGCTCGACCGGCGCCAGCAGTGGCTCGAGCGGCGCATCAAAGATGCCGGCACCGGCCCCACCGCCGACCAGGCCTACGTCGAGCGCAACCAGGAGCAGCTGAAGCTGGTCAAGGCCGAGCAGGCGGCCCGCAAGAAGCCCGCCTCGGGCGAGGCGGGTAAAGACCGCGGCCTCGACAACGAAGCGCTCTCAGACCGGGTGGCGAAGCTGACCCGGCTGCGCGACGCCCAGGCGGCGGTCGACCCGGCGGCGGCGAAGGCGACCCAGAAGAAGCTCGACGCGGCGCAGGCCGAGCAGGCGGCGCGCGCGGCCGAAGAAGCGAAGGGCACCCAGCTGACCCGGCGGCCCGCGGCGACCGCGCTGCTGACCCCGGACCAGAAGAAGGACCTCAAGGTGGGCGCGCGCACCCAGTCGGCCGAGAAGCTGAAGGCGCGGCTCGAGGAGCTGCGCGCCACGAACACCGACGCCACCCGCGGCGCCTTCCAGAACGAGAACCAGGGCAAGAACGCGCGCAGCGAGATTCGGGCGATTCGCGCCGAGCTGAAGGCGCGGCAGGAAATCTCGAAGGGGCCCGACGCGAAGTTCGCGGCGAAAATCCACCGCGAGAAGGACGACGCGAAGCTCACCGACGCGCGCGCGAAGTGGGAGCAGGTGGCGACCGCGGCCGCGGGCGTCGACCCCCAGACGGCCAAGCTGGCGAAGCAGCACGTGGCGAGCATCGACGCCGAGCTGAAGCGCCGCGGAGTCGGCTCGACGCCGCCCGCGTCGCCGCCGCCTGAAGCGCCCGAGGCCCCTGCGACCGGGCCCGAGAGCTCCGAGCCCGTGGTGACCGGGGACCCGGGCGTCGAAGAGCCGCTGCCCGAGACCGACGAAGACCTCCCGGTCGACGACGGCACGCTCGACCTGCCTGAAGACGACGGCGGCATTCTGCCGGACGAGGGTCTCGACCAGGCCTCGTACTGAGGGCGCGGTTTTCAGGTGGTGCGCACTCAGATTTCCGCGGCTCGCACGCGCTCAAGGCCTCGTCACCACTGAGCCATTTCCTGGCGCCGGCCTTGCCTTTCGCAGGCGCCATGCGACCGTTTCTCCCTTTGGCCGTGGCGCTCGCCGCGTGCGGTCAACCGCCGAACCCCACGGGCAGCACCCGGCTCGACCTCAACGACGTCAGCTACCTCTACCCGCTCTCGGCCGACGCGCCGACCGCGCTGCTGCGCTTCGACAGCGGGGGCGAAAAGGGCGCGCTGCTCACCCGCGCGTTCTTCGACCAGGTGAAGCCGGTCGACGAAGAGCTCGACGGCACCGGCATCTACTCGGGCATGCGCATCATCTCGGCGCGCGTCGACCCGTGCTTCCCGGTGAACAAGAAGGGCGAGCCGCTCTCGTGCAAGAAGCAGGTTCGGCTGGTCGCGCAGATTGTGGAGACGAAGGCCGGCGCGCTGACCACCCGCGACGGCACCCTGCACCTCTTCTTCGACCTGAGCGACGCCGAGTGGGCCCTGGTCGTCGACGGCGTCGGTGCGCTCAAGGCGCTCGCCGGCAGCGCCACCGACGGCAAGCCGCTCGACGTGCACCCGGTGATGAAGGCCGAAGGCGCGGGCGGCGCCTACGCCAGGCAGCTGAACGCGCTCATCACGGCACATTGCGGCGCCGAGAACCTCTCGCGCGTGGCGTTCATGGTGGCGGGCAAAGACGGCAAGAACTGGAACTTCGGCGCGTTCAATCGCAACGGCGCGGTGCTAGAGGCCGACCCGATTCCCCGCTTCACCGACAAGAAAGAGCAAGGCCTCGAGGAGCACGGCAACGAAGAGCGCCGCAACAGCGAGATGGTGCCGACTCCGACCAACATCGACCTCACCACCCTGCTCTCGTACACCGAGCTGCAGCTGGCCGATGAGCTCACCCTGGTGCGCGCCACCAAAGAGGCGCTGCTGATCGAAAACCCCGACCACGAGACGCCGCAGACCATCGACTGCGCCAGCTGTCACGTCGCCAGCCGCGCGCTCACCTTCGGCGCCGCCGACCGCAACATCGACCTGAAGAGCTTCACCGAAGAGCGCTACGTGGCGCCCGCGCGCTTCGACGTGCGCCGCGTCGACGCCGCCGCCAACAACCCCTTCGCCCAGCGCGCGTTCGGCTACTTCGGCGCCGACACCGCGCTCTCGCAGCGCACCATCAACGAATCGGCGGTCATCGCCGAGGCGCTGTCTCCGAAGTGACTTGAGTGGTCGCCGTCGCCGCCACCCTGCTGGTGCTCTCGGCCGACCGGCTCGACTGCCCCGCGGCCGCCGCGGTCGAGCACAAGCTCGCCGCCCTGCGCGCGCCGGGGGCCAGCGCCCCGAAGTACGCGCTCGAGGTGGGCCGCAGCGCCGACGCGGTGCTGCTCACCGCGCGCGACGACTCGGGTGCGCTGTGGCTTCAGCGCGAGCTGCCCGCCAGCGCGCCCTGCGCCGAGCTCGAAGACGCCGCCGCGGTGATGCTCCTGGCGTGGGAAGCGCAGCTCGAGCCGGGCCGCGTGCCCGAGCCGGTGGTGGCGCCGGTGGCCGCGAAGCTCGAAGCCGCAGCTCCCGCTGCGCCGCCGCTCTCGCTCGCGGTGCGGGTCTCGGCGCAGGCCGAGATGTGGCTCTCGACCGCCGACCCGACCTGGGGTGCGCAGGGCAGTGTCGAGCTGCACGGCCGGTGGCTGGGCGTCGAGCTCTCGGTGCTGGGTCAGGGCCAGCGCACCCTGGCCCTGGGCCTGGGTCGTGCCACCTGGTCGCGCTTCACCGTGGCGCTGGGCCCGACGGTGACGGTGAGCCCCAGCGAGCGCTTCGCGTTCTCGCTCGGGGTAGGCGCGGCGATGGGGCCGATGTGGGTGCGCGGCGCGGGCTTCGACACCGCGAAGGCGCTGGTCGATTGGGATGCAGGAGCGCTGTTTCAGGCACGCGCGTTGCTGCCGGGGTTCTGGAAGTTGCGACCCTTCGTGGGCGCGACGGCGCTGTGGTGGCTGCGCCGCCACCTGGTCGAGGCCACCAACCCCGACGCGGCCAAGGTGCTGCCTTTCTTCGAGGCCACGCCCACCCTGGGCGTGGTGCTGACCCCATGAAAGGTTTTTTGAGGGTCACGACATGAGCGCCCCAGACAACGTGCTGGTCAAGCCGCTCGAGCTCGCGTCGGACGAGACGGTCGAGCATTCGCTCGACCTCGCTGCGGTGTATCGCCAGCACGCCAAAGACGTGATGCGGTGGGCGACGCGGCTCTGTGGGAAACCTCAGGACGCGGCTGACATCACCCAGGAGGTGTTCTGCGTGGTGCAGCGGAAGTTGAAGATGTACCGCCCGGGGCAGGCGCGGCTCACCACCTGGCTGTTCCGCATCACCGAGCACGTGACGCGGGCGCGCCGGCGCAAGGAGCGCGTGTATCAATTCTTCTTCGGCGAGAGCGAGGCGCAGGTCGAGGTGCCGTCAGACGAGCGGCCCGTCGACGAGCAACTCGGCGCGCGCCGCGACCAGGCGGCGGTGTACCGCGCGCTCGACCAGCTCTCGGCCGATGACCGCACCGTGCTGGTGCTCTTCGAGCTCGAAGGCCTGTCGGGCGAAGAGGTCGCCGAGCTGACCGGCACCAAGGTGTCGAACGTCTGGGTGCGGCTGCACCGCGCGCGCAAGCGCTTCGCCGAGAGGCTGGACGACGTAGAGGTACAGCCGTGAGCGACGCGTGGCAGCACAGTCAGGCCGCAGAGCGGCTCAAGGCGGCGGCGTCGGTCGAAGTCGGCGAGCCGCCGCCGCTCTCGGCGGTACGACGCGTGGTGGCGAAGCGGGCGCGGCGCAACGCGCAGCTGCTGGCATTCGCGTTGGCGCTGCCGCTCGGAGCCGCCGCGGCGGTGGGCGGCTACGCGATGAAGACGAGCCCCACCCTCCCTCTCCCCCCTGGGGGAGAGGGCCGGGGTGAGGGGGTCGCCAGGCACGCGCAGCAGGCGAAGCCCACGAAAGCGACCCTTCCGCCAGCGCCGGACGAGGCGGAGGTGGAAGTCGAGGCGGCGCCGGCTCCAGCCCGTGCGGTGGCGCCCGCGCGCGTCAAACCCGAGGTGGTCGCGACCCCGCTCCCCGTCACTCCCACGCAGGCCAGCGAGGCCACCCCAGAAATCCCCGCCATCGCCGGCTACGCGCCGCCGCCTCCACCGTCGCGCACGGCGCTGGCCGACGAGGCCTCGACGGTCACCGAGGCGCTCACCGCGCTGCGGGTGAAGCGCGACCCTGCCCACGCGCTCGAGCTGCTGCAGAAGTACCGCGCCCGCTACCCCGCCGGCACGCTGCGGCGCGAAGCCGCGTTGGCCACCTTCGAAGCGCACCGCGCGCTGGGGCACAGCGCCGAGGCGCTGGCCGCGCTCGAAGAGCTGCCCCGCCGGCCCGAGCTCGAGGTGCTGCGCGCCGAGCTGAACGCCGAGCTGGGCCATTGCGACGTGGCGCGCTCGATTCTGCGCGGCATCACCGTACCCGCCTCGCTCGACGAGCGCGCCGGCTTCACCGACGCGAGCTGCGCGCTCACGCTGGGGGCGCGCGACGAGGCCATCGCCACGCTGCAGCACCTCGACTCGCCGCGCGCACAGGCGCTGCTGAAGAAATTGCTGCCGTGAAAGGTTTTCTCCGCCCAGGACATGAGAGCGCCATGAACCGAACCCTGCTCCTTCCCCTCTTCCTCTTCGCCGCCTGCACCATCGGTCATGACCTGGGCGGCAATCAGAACACCGAGGGCGCCATCACCTGCGCCACCACCACCTGCAACGGCACCACGGTCTGTGTCGACTCGCAGTGCGTGCAGCCGAGCGGCACCTGCGGCGGCTTCGCCGGCCTCACCTGCCCCTCGGGGCAGACCTGCGTCGACAACCCGCGCGACAACTGTGACCCTGCGCACGGCGGCGCCGACTGCGGCGGCGTGTGCATCACCGCGCCGACTCACAACACGCCCGACGCGGGCCCGATGCACTGCGGCGGCTTCGTGGCGAACCCGCAGACCTGCCCCACTGGCTACCAGTGCGTCGACGACCCGAGCACCTGCTCGATGGCCCTCGACTGCCCGGGCATCTGCGTGGTCGACAACACCCCGCCGACCGGCAACACCGTGAAGGTGTGCGGCGGCTACACTGCGGGTCCTCCTCCGACGTGCGCGAGCGGCGAAATCTGCGTGAACACCCCGTGGGGCCCGGGCATGGAGGCCGACGCGCAGGGGGTGTGCATTCAGCGCATTCAGTGCGGCGGCTTCGCGGGCCTGCCCTGCCCCGGCGACCTCGACTGCGCCGATGACCCGACCGACAACTGCGACCCGGCGCACGGCGGAGCCGACTGCATCGGCCGCTGCGTACTGCACAAGGGCGCGAGCCAGTGCGGCGGCATCGCCGGCCTGCCCTGCCCCGGCACGCTGCGCTGCCTCGACATTCCCAACGACAGCTGCGACCCGAACAACGGTGGCGCCGACTGCGGCGGCATCTGCGTGCCGTAACCGACACCTTCAGCGCAGTTGAAGTTGAAGTCCCGCTCTTGGTCAGCCCTCGAGAGCGGGACTTCGCTTTTCCGTCACTGCAGGCAGGTCGGCCGGTACTTGTAGCGCTTCTCGAACGGCACGTAGACCATGCAGCTCTCCTCGCCGTCGGTCTTCTCGCAGACCTCCTGGCAGGTGTCGTAGCGGTTGGTGTGCTCGCGCTTGACGGCCTTGCCGGTGCGGGTGTCGGCGACGCGGTTGTAGGCGGTGGGGGCGCCGTTCGAGTCGGCCTCGCCGAGCGCGTGCAGGCTGGTGATGACGCCCTTGGGGGCGCCCTTCTTCCACATACCGGCCTTGTTCTTGATGGCCTCTTGCTGCCACGCCAGGGTCTCGGCGCTGACCGGCTTGTCGTCGACGGTGTAGACCATCGCGTAGCCGTCGATGACCATGTGCTTGACCAGCGCCGGGCAGAGAATGAGCAGGCGCCCGTAGCCGTCTTTGTTGCCGTCGGTGGTGCACTCCCAGGTCTGCTGGGCGGCGTGCGCCGATGAGTCTTCGGCGATCTCGAACAGCTCGTGGGTCGACCACTCGCCCCAGCGGTGCACCGGGCCGTAGGCCTCGAGGGTGTTGTAGCCCTGCAGGCGGGTGCCGGCGCCCTTGTACTTGCCGTCTTTGATTTTGAACGAGTCGCCGTCCGTCCAGTTCACGGCGGTGCGCTCGCCGTTGAGCACCACGGTGCCCTCGGCGTTGTGCTTCTTGTGATGGACACCAGCGGTGGGAACGAGGAGCGCAACGAGCGCGAGGCTGAGCATCATGGCGGGGCAATCTACGCGACAGCCCGCGCCGAATTCGAGGCTCAGGCCTTGGGCAGCGTCACGCCCTGCTGACCCTGGTACTTGCCGCCGCGGTCTTTGTACGAGGTCTCGCAGGTCTCGGACGCACCGAAGAACAGCATCTGCGCCACGCCCTCGTTGGCGTAGATGCGCGCCGGCAGCGGAGTGGTGTTGCTGAACTCGAGGGTGACGTGGCCCTCCCACTCGGGCTCGAGCGGGGTGACGTTCACGATGATGCCGCAGCGGGCGTACGTCGACTTGCCGAGGCAAACCACCAACACGTCGCGCGGAATGCGGAAGTACTCGACGGTGCGCGCGAGCGCGAACGAGTTGGGGGGAATGATGCATTCTTTGCCCTTGATGTCGACGAACGAGCGCGGGTCGAAGGTCTTGGGGTCGACGACGGTCGAGAAGATGTTGGTGAAGACCTTGAACTCGTCGGCGCAGCGCACGTCGTAGCCGTACGACGAGGTGCCGAAGCTGACCGCCTTCTTGCCTTCGTACTCGCGCACCATCTGCGGCTCGAAGGGAGAAATCATCCCGTGTTCTTTCGCCATACGGCGGATCCACTTGTCGGGCTTGATGCTCATGCGGTCGTCTCCTAAGGCCCAGATGATGTCTCAAGCCAAGACCGCGCGCATCGGCATTCTCACCTCGAGCGACCGGGCCAGCGCCGGGGTGTACGAAGACAAGTCGGGGGCCGCCATCGAGGCGGTCTTCACCGAGTGGCTCTCGTCGCCCTGGGAGAAGGTCTACCGGCTGGTCGCCGACGACCGCGCCACCCTCGAGAAGACGCTCATCGAGCTGTGCGACGCCGAGGGCTGCTGCCTGGTGGTCACCACCGGCGGCACCGGGCCCGCGCCGCGCGACGTGACGCCCGAGGCCACCGAGGCGGTGTGCCAGAAGATGATGCCCGGCTTCGGCGAGCTGATGCGCGCGACCTCGCTCAAGTACGTGCCGACGGCGATTCTGTCGCGGCAGACCGCCGGCATTCGGGGGGCCTCGCTCATCGTCAACCTGCCCGGCAAGCCCAAGTCGATTCGGGAGTGCCTGGAGGCCGTGTTCCCCGCGATTCCCTACTGTGTCGATTTGATTGGCGGGCCGTACCTCGAGGCGAAGCCGGGCGCGCCGGCGCCGTTTCGGCCCAAGGGGTAGCCGCAGTAGGCTCTCGTCCTCTCGTGCGGCCGACACGGGCAGGTGGGGAGTCGCACATGGAGCACCGTCGAGTCGTCGCCGCGCGCTCCACGCTGCGCAAGCACTGGCTGGTGCTGGCCGGAGTGCCGTTCTTCTCGCACTGTGGTGGCTGCTTTTTGTTGGGGTGCCCGACGCGGGTCGACACCGTGTCGTGGGACCACCTGCTCCCTGATGGCGGCACCTGGGCCGGAGGTCAGCTCGGTCTCGAAGACTGCTCGCTGATTTGCGCCGACGCCGGGGTGGGGAGCAATCGATGCGAGAACAGCACGACGTCGACCATCGACTGCATCTCGGGTGGAGTCTGCAAAGGGCGGCTGCCTCCCGGTCTGCGGTCGATGAGCGGTTCGTGGCTCGCGCAGAACGCCGAGCTCGAAGCCGCCGCGGTCTACGCCTTCGAGCACCTCGCGCTCGAGCTCGAGGTGCACGGCTTGCCGCAGCTCGCGCGCGCTGCACTCGAGGCCTCGCGCGACGAGGTTCGCCACGCCGCTGCCGCGACCCGTCTGGCGCTCAAGTACGGCGTCTGCCCCTCCGCGCCGACCGTGACCCTGCCTCCCGAGCCGCGCTCGCTCGAAGAGCTGGCGCTCGACAACGCCGCCGAGGGCTGCGGCCGCGAGCTGCTCGGCGCGACGTTCAACCGCTGGGAGGCCGAGCACGCCGGCGACCCGCTGGTGCGAGCAGCGATGGGCCCCATCGCGGTCGACGAGGCCTCGCACGCACGCTTCTCGTTCGCGCTGGCAGACGCGCTGACACCCCGCATGCCGCTGAGCGTGCGTCGGCGCGCGCGTGAGGCCCAGGAGCACGCGCTGCTTCAGCTCGCCGCCGCCGAGCCTCCGCGCGCGCTACGCGAGAGCTTCGGCCTGATGGAGCCCGACCACGCGATGAAGACTGCACACGCCCTGCTCGACGCGCACCGGCACGCTTGAACCCGGTGGGGACCCGCGCCTGCCGCTCCGTCGCGCACCGAGACACGGCATGCCGTGCACCGGCCTCGCTTCTTCGGGCGGCCCCTTCCAGTTCCGTCGAGCGCACGACGCAGGTGGTAGCCCTGTCAGCTCTCCCGCACCGCCTCGAGGTCATCGCGGACGGCGTGCCTGGCTGCAGCGTCGAGGTGAACCGACCGTGCCCTCGTCTGCCCTTCGCCCACTGACGCACCCACGTCGCCACTTCGTCTCTGGGGGGTCTGCCCCCGCTGAAGCGGCGCGGTGAGCGCCCGCGTATACTCCGCCCCGCCATGAAGGACGTCACCGCCTACCTCACCGAGTACGCCGGCTATCACCGCGACAAGCGCAACATCGCCACCCACTTCGTGGGCATTCCGCTGATCGTCATCGCGGTCGCCGGGCTCTTCGCCGCCGCCCACCCGTATGCCGGGTATGCGGTCGTGCTCGCGGCGACCGTCTTCTACTTCGCCCTCGACCTGCGACTGGGCCTGGTGATGGCGCTGTTCAACTTCGGCGCGCTGGAAATCGGCCTGCAGCTCGGGCTCTGGCTCAGCGTCGCCTCGTTCGTGCTCGGATGGGTGATTCAGTTCGTCGGTCACTGGTTCGAGGGCAAGAAGCCCGCGTTCGTCGACGACCTGGTGGGCCTGCTCATCGGCCCGCTGTTCATCGTCACCGAAGCCGGCTTCATGCTCGGGCTGCGCAAGCCACTGCAGGCCGCCATCGAGGCCAAGGCCGGCCCGACCCGCATCAACCCGCGTCGAGCGGCGACAGCTTCAGCGCCGTGACGCCGTCGGCCTGCGCCGGGTGACGCGCTCCCCCGCAGCAGCACCTGACCCGCTCTGCTGAGATTACTCGTCGGGGGCTGTCAGCCCGACGAACCCTGCTATTGATCGGAGTGGGAGGGCTCACCCATGAACCGCGCCGTACTCGTCGTCGTCGCCTGCGCTGCAGTCGCGCTCGGCGGCTGCCACTGCAGTGACAGCACCATGAACGACGCTGGCACGGCCGGAGGCCGCGCAGGCGGTGGTGGAAATGCGGGCGGCACGGCCGGCGGCACGGCAGGAGGCGCGGCGGGTGGCACCGCGGGTGGCACTGCGGGCGGTACCGCGGGCGGCACCGCCGGTGGCACTGCGGGTGGCACTGCAGGCGGCACGGCGGGCGGCGCTGCCGGCGGAGCGGGCACCGACGCGGGCCTGGTGTTCGAGTCGATCAGCGCGGGTGTCGCGAGCGCGTGCGCGGTGACGACGACGCACCAGGCGTACTGCTGGGGGCTGAACAGCAGCGCGGTGCTCGGCACGGGCGGGTTCATGAACAGCCCGACGCCGGCGCCGGTGGTCGGCGGGCACAGCTTCACGCAGGTCAGCGTGGGAACTCCGAACGCGTGCGGGCTCACCACCGCCGGAGACGTCTACTGCTGGGGCACCAACTCGATGGGCTCGGGGGGCTGGGGGCCGACGCCGAACGGCAGCGGCACTCCACTGCTCATCTCCTCGAGCCTCAAGTTCAGCGCGGTGAGCGTCGGCGCGTATCACTCGTGCGCGCTGGCGGTCGACGGCGGCGCGTGGTGCTGGGGTCAAGACGACAACGGCGCGCTCGGCGACGACATGCCGGCCGCGAACAGCAACGTCCCGGTGCCGGTATCGGGTGGCCTCACCTTCGCCGCGCTCGAGGCGGGTGGCTCGTACAGCTGCGGCCTGACCCCCGCGGGTGCCGCCTGGTGCTGGGGCGGCAACGGCTACGGCATGCTCGGCTCGGGCAGCGTCGGTGGCCAGGTCAACGTGCCGATTCGCGTCGACGGCGGCATCACGTTCGAGTCCATCACCCCGGGCACCAGCGACTTCACCTGCGCGCGCACCGGCGCCGGCGCGGCGTGGTGCTGGGGCTTCAACGGCAACAACGAGCTGGGCATCACCGGCATGTTCACTTCGGGCTCTCCGGTTCTCGTCAGCGGAGGCCTGGCGTTCAAACAGATCGTCTCGGGCGAGGCGCACTCGTGCGGTGTGACGTTCGACGGCGGCGCGTACTGCTGGGGCGACGGCAGCTCGGGGTGCCTCGGCAACAACGACGTGCAGGACAGCGCGCTGCCGGTGCCGGTCTCTGGCGGCCTCTCGTGGGAGTCGGTCACCGCCGGCAGCCAGTTCAGCTGCGGCATCACCACCGGCCACGTCGCCTACTGCTGGGGCAAGAGCACCAACGGCCTGCTCGGCGATGGCCTGGGCGCCGACAGCCACGTGCCCAGCAAGGTGGCGGGCCAGTAGCGCCGCCTTGACGCAATCGCCCTGCGGCCCGTACGTACCCGCCGCATGGACCCCTACTCCGCTGTGGTCTCGGTGCTCGTGGTCGGCATGCTCTTCGGCATGCCCTTGTTCGCGCTCAGCCTGCGCTTCGCCATCAAGCCGGTGCTCGAGGCCTGGCAGAAGGCGCGCGAGGCGGCAGCTCCCAAGCCGGTGAGCTCGAAAGAGCTCGAGGCCCTCAAGCTGCGCGTCGCCGCGCTCGAGGCCGTCTGGGAGAACCGCCTCGGTGGCGGAGCCCTTCAGCCGGTGAGCCCGTCGAAGCAGCTCGTCGACTGACCGCCTACTCGCCGCCGCCGTCGCCGCCGCCGAAGTCTCCGCGGTCGCCGCCGCGCCCACCGCGGTACGCCGGAGCCGCTTCGCCGCGGCTCATGCGCTCGGCCACGTCCTGGTAGTAGCGCTGCGAGGGCGAGCCGCCGTCGTTGCCCGGCACCGAGTAGTTGCCGTTGCCGTCGTTGTAGAGCATGCGCCCGCCGCGCGGCCCTTCGACCCGGGTGAAGCGCTCGTTCAGCGCCCGCGTGAAGTCGGCCGGGTTGCTGGTGCCGAGCACACTGCTCAACGTGTCACGAACGGTGCTTCGATAGTCGTAGCCCATGCCCGATTGTCGGCCGCAGCCACGGCGGGCGCCTCGGCCCGTCTCGCCAGCGGGCTTGCCAAACCACACCCGCGCTGCTCAGCGCGCACCCGCACAGCCCGCGCCGAATTCTGTCGCAGCGAATCAGCGCTCGACCGCACCGTGCCGTGATTGCCGGGCGTTGAACGTCGCCTCGGCCAGCGCCGCGTCGGGCAGGCTGGTGAGCCAGGTCGGCCGGTCGCTCTTTCCCACCCGCCGATAGTCCGCGAGCAACAGCTCGGCCGCGGCCTCGCGCGCCCAGCCCAGCTCGACCAGCAGCTCGAACATGATGCGGAACCGCCGGGTGAGCGCGATGCCCTGGGTGGCGTTGCCCAGCCGCTCGCTCAGCTTCATCACCCGCTCGAAGGGGCTCACCGCCAGCACCTGCTGCAGGGTCAGCTTGAAGTCTCCGCTGTTGGCGAACAGGTCCCACGCCTTGGCGAAGCGGCGCAGCGCGCTCACCTCGTCGAACGAGAGCTTGGGCGTCTGCAGCACCTCGTACGGCGGCACCGGGCTGTACACGGCCGCGTGCCGGCCGATGGGCGTGCCCTTGAGCCGCTTCAAGATGCCGACCTGAATCTCTTGCGGCTGAAGCGACAGCAGCTTCTCGAACCCGCGCGCGAAGCTCGCCGCGTCTTCACCGGGCAGCCCCACGATGAGGTCGGCGTGCACGTGCGCGTTCGTCTGCCCCACCAGCCAGCGCAGGTTGTCTTCCATTCGCGCATGGTCTTGCCGGCGGCTGATCAGCTTCTCGACCTCGGGGTTGAGCGTTTGAATGCCAATCTCGAACTGCAACGCGCCGGGCGGGAAGCGGGCGATGACCTCGCGCAGGGCTTCGGGCAGCCGGTCGGGCACCAGCTCGAAGTGCAGAAACAGCCCCGGCACGTACCGCTCGAGGAAGAACTCGAGAATGCGCCGGCTGGCCTTCACGTCGAGGTTGAAGGTGCGGTCGACGAACTTGAAGTGGCGCGCGCCCCGCTCGAGCAGCCGCTCGAGCGCGGCGAGAAACGGCGCCTCGGGCAGCGGCCGCACCTTCTCGTCGAGTGAAGACAGACAGAACTCGCAGCGGTAGGGGCAGCCGCGCGAGGCCTCGACGTAGAGCAGCCGGTGCCGCAGGTCTTCGTCGCTGTACTCGCCCCACGGAAGGGTGAGCGCCTCGAGGTCGGGCAGCGCGGGCTTGAGCACCCTGGGCGGCGTTTCTCCGCGCAGTCGCGCCGCGCAGAGCTCGCCGAACGCCACGTCGGCTTCTCCGCAGATGACGTGGTCGGCCAGCTCGACCAGCGGCTGCCCCTCGAGCTCGTGGCTCACCTCGGGGCCGCCGACCACCACCACCACGCCCGGGTCGAGCGCCTTGAGCATGCGCGCGAGCTGCAGGGTGAGCTCGACGTTCCAGATGTACACGCCGAAGCCGACGATGCGCGGCTTCTCTCGCACCAGCGCCTCGAGCATCGCGTGCGGCGCCATGTTGATGTCGAGCTCGAGCAGCTTCGTCTGCGCTTTGAGCGCGCCCATGTTCGCGTAGAGCCAGCGCAGCCCCAGCGAGGCGTGCAGGTACTTCGCGTTCAGCGTGCAGAGAACGACGTCCATCTACTTGGGGAGCTTGAGCGTGTCTTCGAGCAGCCGCTGGGTGCGCACCCGCTCGGCCGAGGGCTCGCCCGCCTTCTTGGGCGAGTCTTGAATGATGAGCTCGAGCGCGTCGTTGCCGCTCTTCACGGGGAAGAGGTCTTGCACGATGAGCGCGCTGGCCAGCTCGACCTCGAGCCGGGTGCCCTCGAGCGTCTTGCCGCCCGCGACCAGGGTGGTGGGCGACTCTTTCGCCTTGCCGCCGTAGGCCTTGTGAATCTCGGCGATGACGCCCTTGTGCATCGCGTCGAGCTTCTTCTGGTTCTTGTACCGCTGCACCAGCACCTTGGTGTCGTTGCCCGACAGCGTCCACGAAGCGAACTGGGCCTCGAGCTGCGCCTCGAAGCCGTACTCGCGCGGGTAGCGGAACTCGAGCCCCGCGAAGCTGAAGCGGCGCTGCGGCTCGACCTTCAGCGCGGCGCTCTTGCCCAACTCGGTCGGGTTGAAGGGCTTGTCGAGCTCGACCGGCACCCGCTTGCCGCCCTCGGCCTCGAAGTAGAGCAGCAGCGCGGGCTCGCGGTCTTCGGGCTCGGCGGCCGGCGCGACCGGGGCCGCCGCCAGCGACAGCAACAATGCGAAGGCGCTCACCGCGCCAACGTACTACGCAGCGGCCGGCTCGGAAGACGCCTCGCAGATGGCGTCGACCACCGAGGCGACATCGGTGGCGTTGAGCGCGCGGCCCATCATCGCCTTGAGGTCGTCGACCAGCGCCTGCAGCTCGTCCTGGGTGAGGCGCGCGTTCAGGCCCTTGAGGCGGGAGCGAACGAACTCGGCAGCGTCATTGGTCGTAGGAGCCATGTCGCCGCTCACGTTGCACGGCGTGTGCCCCAGCCGATCAGCCAGCTGCGTCGGGGGGATGAAGCGGACCCCGGCGCGAGAACGCCCCAGCGGGCGTGGCGCGCCGGTGCGCCACTGCTCACCGCAAGTGTCACCCGCTCTGTATGTTGCTTTCATCTGAAGCCGGCAGCGCGCGGAGGCTCGACCAGGCCACCAGGTTGCCGATGAGAAACACCGGCGTGAGCACCAGCGAGATGACGCCCCACCAGCCGAGGAACAAGGTGGTGAGGGTCATCGACTTGAAGGCGCGCAGGCCGCACGGCCGGCACACGTCGCCCTGCAGCGTCTTGCTCTGACGCGCCACCAGCATGCCGATGTTCTGCATCAGCGTGACGCGCGCAGTGGGGACCTGACGACCGCACACCTGACAGCTCATCTCGCCTCCCAAGGGCGGTGTGGGTATGGTGCCCGCCGCTCTATGGCTGACAATGCCCCGAAGATCGACACGCCGTCTACCGGCGACAAGGTCCGCTATCAGGTCGACCGCTTTCTCTCGTGGAGCCCGATGGCCCGCTTCGTGGGCCTGTTCGGTCTGTCGTTTCTGCTGATCACCCTGAACGCGGTGGTGGTGCACTACCTGATGCCGGTCGACACCGAGTCGGCCTCCATCGACGCGGTCAAAGAGCTGCTCGCGACCGAAGGCGCCACGATGGAGCCCGAGCTCAAAGATGCGCTCGCCCAGTCGTTGTCCGACTCGACCGACGGCCGCATCTTGCTGCACTTCCTCGAGCCGTTCGGCGAGCGCGGGCAGCAGGTCGTCGACCAGCTCACCCGCCCCAACCGCTTCGGCATCTTCGACGGCTACTGGTGGGCCACCACCCGGGTGTTCGACGCCGGCACCATGGGAGACGACAACCAGAAGGGCACCATCGTGGCCCTGCTCGCCATCTTCACCACCCTGTGCGGCGTGGGCGTGGTGGCGTTGCTCATCGGCCTCGTCTCTTCGACCATCGGCGACAAAATCGAAGACCTGCGCAAGGGCAAGAGCCCCGTCATCGACGAGGGCCACACCCTGATTCTGGGCTACGGCGAGAAAATCTTCCCCATCTTGCGTGAGCTGCGCGAGGCGAACTCGAACCAGGCGCACGCGGCCATCGTCATTCTGTCTCCGACCGAAAAAGAAGAGGTCGAGAACACCGTGCGCGACCGCATGGGCGACATGCTCACCACCCGGGTGGTGGTGCGCCAGGGCTCTCCGTACTCGCCGCACGAGCTGCGCAAGGTCGGCGCGGGGCGCGCGCGCAGCATCATCGTGCTGTCGGCCGACACCAACGACGAGCACGAAGCCGACTCGAGCGGCAGCGCCGACATGGGCGCCATCAAGGTGCTGCTGGCGCTGCGCCGCGTGCCCGGTGCCCTCACCAAGAACCACGCGGTGGTCGAGCTGATGGACAGCTCGCGCAAGAGCGTCGTCGAAGAGCTGGGGGCAGGCGGCGTCGAGGTGGTGGCGATGGAAGAGACGCTGAGCCGCCTGATGGTGCAGACCGCTCGGCAGAACGGGCTCGCCCAGGTGTACCGCGACCTGCTCACCTACGAAGGCAGCGAGTTCTACTTCAAGTGCTTCCCCGAGCTGGCCGGACAGCCGTTCTCGGTGTGCCAGTGGCGCATGAAAGACGCGGTGGTGGCCGGGGTGCGCCGCCCGCCCAGAGAGGGCCAGCCCGCGGTCACCACCTTGAACCCGCCCGAAGACTTCGTGCTCGAGGCGGCCGACGAGCTCTTGGTCATCGCCGAAGATGACGACACCTTCTCGCTCTTGCCCACCGGCACGGTGCCGCAGATTCCCGCGTCGTTCGCGGGGGCGACGTCTATCGCGCGCAAGCCCGAGCGGCTCCTGGTGTGCGGCGCGTCGCCCAAGCTCGGCGACATGATTCGCGAGTTCGACAACTACGTGCTGCCCGGCTCGGAGGCCTGGCTGATGCCGGGGCAGGAAAAGGAGTCGTTCGCCGAGTTCATCAAGGCCGAGGTCGGCGCGCTCAAGAACCTGAAGCTCAAGTACGTCGAGGGCGACCCCACCCTGCCCGAGGCGCTGAAGCGGGTGGCGTCACCCGACTTCGTGTGCGCGATGGTGGTGGCCGACACCGCGCTCGCCGGAGAAGAGAGCGACGCGCGCACCGTCATCACCGTGCTGCTGCTGCGCTCGCTGTTCCAGCAGTACACAGACAAGAAGCCGCGCATCATCAGCGAGATTCTCGACCCGCGAACCAAGGACCTCATCGAGCGCGACTACGGCGCCGACTTCGTGGTGTCGAGCGAGATGACGTCGATGCTGCTCACCCAGGTGAGCGAGCGCCGCGACCTGAACACGGTGTTCGCCGACCTCTTCGACGCGGACGGCAACGAGGTCTATCTCAAGCGCGCCGAGTGCTACGCCACGCTCGGAGAGGCCATCACGTGGCTCACCGTGCAGAAGGTGGCGCGCACCCGCGGCGAGGTCGCCATCGGGTACCTGAAGGGCCAGGCCAACCCGCTCATCAACCCGCCTCAAGCCGAGAGCCTCACCTTCACGGCCGATGACCGGGTCATCGTCATCGCCGAGAACGACAACGAGGCGCTCGGCGACCAGCTGGGCGACGCGCCCCGGCCCGCGGCCCTCGACTCGGTCACCGACCCCGCCGCCATCATCGCGCCCACGCCGTCGGCGCCGACCCCGGTGGTGGCGACCACCGTCGCGCAGCTGGCCGCGGCACAGCGCCAGCCGATGCACAAGCTGGGCGCCACTCCGCTGGTCGAGAAGCCGCCCGCCGCGAGCAAGCCGGTCACCGACGGCCCGAGGGTCGCGGGGCCCTCGACCGCGCCGCGGCCTCCGCTGCCGACCAAGAAGGCGTGAGCGCGCTCCTCGCCCTGCTGCTCGCGGCCGCTCCACCCCAGCTGTCGGGGCGCTTCAAGCCCGCCGGCGCGCTCGCGGTGCCACGCATCGGCCACACCGCCACCCTGCTCAAAGACGGGCGGGTGCTGGTGGCGGGTGGGCGCGAGAACCTCGCCGAGCACACCTCGTGCGAGCTGTTCAACGCCAAGAAGAACGGCTGGGCGGCCACCGCGAAGCTGGCCACCGGGCGCAGCGGTCACACCGCCACCCTGCTCGACGACGGCCGGGTGCTGGTGGTGGGCGGGGTGGCGCACGAGCAAGACCGGTTCGTGGCGCTCGCCTCGTGCGAGCTCTACGACCCGAAGACCGGCCGGTGGTCGGCCGCCGCGCCGATGCACGACGCGCGCAACGTGCACACCGCCACGAAGCTGACCGACGGCCGGGTGCTGGTGGCGGGCGGCGTGCGCGAGCAGCAGGGCACCCTGGCCACCGTCGAGGTCTACGACCCCAAGGCCAATACGTGGTCTGCGGTGCCGCCGATGCACGCCGCGCGCAGCGGCCACCGCGCGGTGCTGCTCGAGAGCGGCGCGGTGCTGGTGACCGGCGGGCGCGACGTGAAGACGCTGCAGTCGAGCGAGCTGTTCGAGGGCGGCAAGTGGGAGGCCGCGCCCGACCTGTCGGACGCACGGCAGCAGCACTCGGCGCTGCTGCTCGGCGACGGGCACGCGCTGGTGGTGGGCGGCATCGCGCCGGGCGGCCTCTCGAACCTGGCCGAGCTGTGGAGGCCGGGCGAGCCGGGGTGGAAGCTGGCCGAGCACTCGCTCTCGCTGGCGCACGCCTCGTTCGGCGCGGTGGTCTTGAAGGGCGGCGACGTGCTGCTCACCGGCGGCGAGGCCTACGCCACCATCGACACCCCGCTGGCGCAGCGCTTCGTCACCGCCGAGCAGAGGTGGTGCATCGCGGGGCAGCTGATGGTCTCGCGCAAGAGCCACACCGCCACCCTGCTCGACGACGGCCGGGTTTTGATAACCGGTGGTGTCTCTTCTGGCATAACCGAATCATCCGCGGAAATCTGGGAAGCCGCGAGGGGTTCCTGCAGCGAGCCGCCGGGGCTTGCGCTCGAGCCGTAAAGCTTTACAGCTTCGTTTTTTCCCCATACATATCTCGGCGGCTCGTACATCTTTGACACACAAGAGGAGCATCTATGTCGGTTGATAAAGCCATTCGGGACATGATTCGCGACGAGATTGAAGCCGCCATCGCCCCGCTGCATGCGGCGGTCGCGCAGATGCAGAACCAGGGCGGCGTGCTGGCGCAGCTGAGCGCGGTGCTGGGCGGGCAGAAGCGTGGCCCCGGCCGGCCCCCGAACCCGTTCAAGCTCGGTCGCCCCGCGGCGCTCAAGACCGGTGGTGGCCGCCGCCGCACCCGCGCGGGCAACGGCCAGAACGACCGCGCCTGCGCGCTCATCGGCTGCCGGCGCCCCTCGCGCAGCAAGGGCTACTGCGCGGCGCACTATCAGAAGTACCGCAGCCTCGAGCGCACCGGCCGGCTCCCCGGCGATTGGAAAGACTTCGCCCCGCCCAACTCGGTGAAAGACGTGATTCTGCCGCGCGGCCGGGCCGGCGCGAAGGCCCTCGCCGAGGCGAAGAAGAAGTAGGAACTACTGGGTGAGCGGGACGCGACCTGCTTTGCCGTCGATGGTGCTGTACTCGACCGCGAGCCCGTCGCCCGAATAGTGCGGCGGCTCGCCGTCGATTCCGTAACAACCTTTCAACCACGAGCGGCTCGATTTAATCAGCCGTTCGTCTTTCAACACCGCGACGCCGACCACCGGGTAGTCGAGCTTGTCTTTCTTGTAGACCCGCATCACCTGCACCGTGCGCCACGCCTGCGCGCGGGGCGGAGCGGGGAACATCACCACGGTGCGCTGGCAGTCGTTGGCGACGAACTTGCGGTCGGCCTTCTCGCCGAAGCAGTCGGCGGCGCGCGCCGACCAGGCCGAGGTGGCGCCCACCGTGCACTCCAGCAGGCACTTGCCGGGCGTCGAGGGCGCCTGGCGCAGGGTGGCGTTGCCGTCACCCGAGTGAATCACCCACGCCCACGGGCTCTCGTCGTTGGCGGCAGCCTCAGACGGCGCCGCGACCTCGGGAAGAGCCGGCCGGGGGGTCTCGACGGGCACGCCGGGGGGCGGCGGCGGCGGCCGCTCTTGCTTGCACCCCACCGCGGCAGACAACGCCAGCGCGGCCAAACACCGCTTGAGCGCCATGCGTCGAAATTAGACGATGCGCCGATGAATCGGCGCGAATTCGAAAACACCATCCACACCGAGCTGGACCCGGGCGGCACCTACGCCGACTACCTCGACCTCGACCGCATCTTGAATGCGCAGCACCTGCGCAGCTCGCCTCCGCATCACGACGAGCTCTTGTTCATCATTCAGCACCAGACCTCGGAGCTGTGGATGAAGCTGATGCTCCACGAGCTCGACGCCGCGGTGCAGTTCGTGAAGGCAGACCAGCTCGAGCCGAGCTTCAAAATCTTCGCGCGGGTGGCGCACATACAGCGCATGTTGTTCGAGCAGTGGAGCGTGCTCGAGACCATGACGCCCACCGAGTACCTCGAGTTTCGCGACGCGCTGGGCCGGGCGAGCGGGTTTCAGAGCTACCAGTACCGCGCGCTCGAGTTCATTCTCGGCAACAAGGACCCCAACGCGCTGCTGCCGTTCAAGCGCAACGCCCCGCTGCATGCCTGGCTGCAGACCCGGCTCGAGACCCCCTCGCTGTACGACGAGTTCCTGCGCTACCTCTCGCGGGCGGGGTTCCCCATTCCGCAAGACCGCGTCGAGCGCGACTTCTCGCAGCCGTACGAGAAGAGCGCCGGGGTGCAAGAGGTCTTCCGCGGCATCTACGAGAAGCCCGACTCGCACTGGGACGCGTACGAGATGTGCGAGAAGCTGGTCGACGTGGAAGAGCGCTTTCAGCTCTGGCGCTTTCGCCACATGAAGACGGTGCACCGCATCATCGGCTTCAAGAGCGGCACCGGCGGCTCGAGCGGGGTGGCCTTTCTGCGCAAGGCGCTCGACCTCACCTTCTTCCCCGAGCTGTGGGACGTGCGCACCGACTTGAAGGCTCCTGCGCAGCGCTGAAGTCATCGCTGCGCATGGGGTTCACCCCTGTGAGTGGAGCAGCAACTGCGACAGTCGGGCACGGGCACGTCAGCACGTGGACGTCCGACGAGGGACGTGATCGTCAGGTGGTGAGGCGTGCCGGTGCCCGTGCCCGGCCGTTTGAGTCTTCTCTCAACGCAGTGACTTGCAGTCGGCGGCGCAGCCATCGCCGGCGATGGTGTTGCCGTCGTCGCAAACCTCGCCGCCCTGGAACTTGCCGTCGCCGCAGCGGGGCACCTTGCAGTCGGTGCCGCAGAACGTCGAGGTGTCGAACGACTCGATGGTGATGGGCTCGTCGAGCTTCAGGGGTATGCGAACTCCGTCGTGCTTCACCCACCCCCAGGTGGTGATGCCGGCGGTGAACTGCGGGGTGACCGTCACCTTCCACACTCCGGGAAAGGGCAGGCCGCCCAGCACGCAGCCGTCGCTGTTGCGGTTGAAGCTCCACTTGCCCTGCGCGGTGCTGCCGGTCTTGGTGGTCTCGGGCGGGCTCACCCCGGGGTCGTCGACCAGGTCGAGCGTCACGCCCGAGGGCAGGCCCACGATGTCCATGCTCACGGTCGAGGTCGGCTGCGAGAGCCCCGAGGTGTCGAAGTCGATGCCGTGGGTGAGAATGAGCGAGAGCCGCCCGGTGCCGGTGTCGGCGTAGAGGTAGATGCGGCTCTCCGAGACCTGCTCGAGCCCGGTGTGGCTCGACGCCGAGAAGTAGTCGTAGAAGCTGACCGCGGTCTTGCCCCGCACCAGCGCGTCGGTGGCGATGCGGGTGCCCGACGGCTGCGAGATGAGAAACGCCGGCTGGTCGCCGTTCATCGCCCCGTGGTCGCACTCTTCGGCGCCCGCCTTCTTGCCGTCGCCGCACACCGGCAGCTTGCAGGTGTTGCTGCAGAAGTCGTCGTCGACGCCGTTGCCGTCGTCGCACGGCTCGACGCCGGCGTGCGCGAAGCCGTCTCCACAGCGCGGCAGGGCGCAGGCGTTGGTGCAGCCGTCGGTGTTCGAGGCGTTGCCGTCGTCGCAGGCTTCGACGCCGAGAAACACGTGCCCGTCGCCGCAGTGCGACGCGAGGCAGGTGCTCTGGCACGCATCGCCGTCGTCGGCGTTGCCGTCGTCGCACGGCTCGCCGGGGTCGAGCTTGCCGTTGCCGCAGGTGGTGAGCGCGCACCTCGACGTGCACAGGTCGGTCTCGATGGCGTTGCCGTCGTCGCAGGCCTCGACGCCCAGGTGCACCAGCCCGTCGCCGCACCGGGCCAGGGTGCAGTCGGGCAGGCAGGCGTCGGTGGCGCTCAGGTTGCCGTCGTCGCACTGCTCGGGCGGGCTCACCTCGCCGTCGCCGCACGCGAGCGGCTGCGGGTTTGGCGGCGGGGGCACCGGCGGCGGCGTGCTGCCCGTGAGCGAGGTGCGACCGCAGGCCAGGGCGAGCAGCGAAATGGCCAGGGCCCGGCGCACGTGTTCGCGATTATGCTCGCAAAACCTTGGGCACGCCCGTCACGAGCTGGGCGCTGGTGGCGGGCGCGTCGGAGGGGCTGGGCGCCGCGTGGGCCGAGGGGCTCGCGGCCCAGGGCCACGCGCTGGTGCTGGTGGCGCGGCGGCCCGAGGTGCTCGAGGCGCTGGCCGCCAAGCTCGGCGCGCGCGGCACCGAGGTGGTGGCCCTGGCGCTGGACCTGGGCGCCCCCGACGCGCCCGACCGCATCGCCCAGGCGCTCGAGGGCCGGCCGCTCGACGTGCTGGTTTACAACGCCGCCGCTGCGCCGGCGGGCCCGTTTCTCTCGATGACGCCCGAGCAGACGCGGGCGGCCATCGACGTGAACTGCCGCGCACCGGTGGGCCTCTTGCACCGCCTGCTGCCGGGCATGGTGCAGCGGCAGCGCGGCGCGGTGGTGCTGATGTCGAGCCTCACCGCGTTTCAGGGCACCGCGTACACCGCCGTCTACGGCGCGACCAAGGCGTTCAACCTCTCGCTCGCCGAGGCGCTGTGGGCCGAGCTCGAGGGCACCGGGGTGTCGGTGCTGGCCTGCTGCGCGGGGGCCACCCGCACCCCGGGCTACGTGAAGGCGATGCCCGACGGCGCGCCCGGCGAGCTCGCTCCCGAGCAGGTGGTTGCCGAGGCGCTCACGGCGCTAAAACGGGGCCCGCTGATGGTGCCCGGTCTGCTCAACCGCGTGGTCGCCTTCGTCTTTCAACGGGTGCTGCCGCGCCGGGTCACCATCAAGCTGATGGCCTCACGAACCAGGAGCCTCAAGCCATGAGCCCGAGCGTGCTGCTGCTGACCCTGGCCGCCGACCCTACCGGGTGGACCCCGGTAGAGAAGAGCGACGGCATCGAGCTGTTTCAACGCGAGCTGCCCGGTGAGCGGCTGGTCGAGCTCAAGGCCATCACCCGCTCGAAGCTGCCGGTCGAGGCGCTGTGCACCTCGGCGGCGGGCGGAGACACGCTCGACAAGCGCGAGCCCGACATCATCATGCGCAGGGTGGTGTCGAACGCCGGCGGGGTGAAGGTGACCTACGAGCAGGTGGGCACGCCGGTCATCAGCGATCGCGACTACGCGGTGGCCACCCGCCGCATCGCGCTGCCCAACGGCGGCTGCAGCACCCGCTTCGAAGCGGCGAACCAGTACGCGCCCAAGCTGCCCGACGGCTTCGTGCGCATCGAGAAGCTGCGCGGCAGCTGGGCCTTCGAGCCCCAGCCCAACGGCGAGGTGCTGTGCACGTACACCATCTTCACCGATCCCGGCGGCCCGATGCCGGCGGTGTTCATCGAGGGGCCGCGCAAGAAGGCGGCGCGCACCTGGGTGAAGCTGGTGCTCGACCGCGCCGCAGCGTCAGCGGCCGACGGCGGGCGTTGAGGGCCGCGACCGCTCGACGAACTCGGCCACCGCCTGCGCCAGCCCGGTGTCGGCCAGTGAGGGCTCTTGCGCCTCGAGCGCCTGCGACCAGCTCACCGAGTCAGAGAGCTTCTTGAAGATTTTGAACGGCGAGGAGAAGTCGATGACCAGGGTGAGCCCGGCGAGAAAGGTGCGCACCAGCACCGCCCGCGCGCCTTCGGCGGTCACCACCAGGGCGGTGCCGCGCACGTCGGCGGCGAACTGCTTCATCGCGTCGGCCGACGCCTGCCGCAGCTCAGACGAGGGTACGCCGTTGCCGAGGTCGGTGATGACGCCGATGACGGTGATTTTGCCGTACTGCTTGATCAGCGCCGCCTCGACCGTGTTGGTGGCCTTCAGCGACTCGAGGGTGACGTTGCCGCGCCACACCATCACGAACAGCGGGCCGAAGTGGCCGCAGCGAACTTCGGGCAACGCGACCAACTCGAGCACCACGGGAGCCCCCATGCGCCCGACGATGCCATGTGCTACGCGCGCTTTCACCTGATGAAGATCGCCTGCATCGGTGGCGGCCCGGCGGGCCTGTATTTCTCGATTCTGCTCAAGAAGGCCTTCCCCGAGGTCGACGTCACCGTCACCGAGAAGAACAAGTCTGACGACACCTTCGGTTGGGGCGTGGTGTTCTCGCGCGAGACGCTGGGCAACCTGCGCGCGGCCGACGAGCCGAGCTACCTCGAGATAGAGCGCCGCTTCGCCTACTGGGACGACATTCAGACCTTCTACCGGGGCACCTGCGTGACCTCGACCGGCCACGGCTTCTGCGGCCTCTCGCGCCGCCAGCTGTTGACGCTCTTGCAGGCGCGCGCCGCCGAGCTCGGGGTGAAGCTCGAGTTCTCGCGCGAGCTGCCGGCCAGCCCGCTGCCCCAAGCCGACCTGGTGGTGGCGTGCGACGGGGTGCACAGCCCGGTGCGCGAGCAGCTCGCCGCCGAGCTCAAGCCCAGCGTCGACTGGCGCAAGTGCAAGTTCAGCTGGCTCGGCACCACCCTGCCGCTCACCGCATTCACCTTCATCTTCAAAGAGACGCCGTACGGCCTGTTTCAGGTGCACGCGTACCCGTTCGAGAAGAACCTCTCGACCTTCATCGTCGAGGCGCGCGAAGAGGTGTGGAAGCAGGCGGGCCTCGACACCAAGAGCGAGGCCGAGTCGGTCGCGTTTCTGGAAGCGCTCTTCGCCGAAGACCTGAAGGGGCACCGGCTGCTCGCCAACAAGAGCATCTGGCGCACCTTCCCCACCGTGCGCTGCGAGAAGTGGGTGCACGGCAACACGGTGCTGCTGGGCGACGCGGCCCACACCGCGCACTTCTCCATCGGCAGCGGCACCAAGCTGGCGATGGAAGACGCCATCGAGCTGTGCGCGGCGTTCGTGAAGCACGGGCTGATCGACGTGCCGCGCGCGCTGGCGGCATACGAGGCGGCGCGCCACCCCGAGGTCGACCGCATTCAGCACGCCGCGCAGCCCAGCCTCGAGTGGTTCGAGAACTCGGCGCGGTACATGGGGCAGCCGCCCGAGCAGCTCACCTTCAACCTGATGACGCGCAGCAAGCGCATCACCTGGGAGAACCTCAAGCTGCGCGACCCGAAGCTGGTGGCGAGGGTCGACGCGCTCATCGCCGAGCAGAACGGCTCGCCGAAGAACTCCGACGGCAGCCCGCCGCCGCCGCTGTTCGCGCCGATGAAGCTGAAGGGGCTGAGGCTCGAGAACCGGGTGGTGGTGTCTCCGATGTGCCAGTACTCGGCAAAAGACGGCGTGGTCGACGACTGGCACCTGGTGCACCTGGGGAGCCGCGCGATGGGCGGCGCGGGGCTGGTGTTCACCGAGATGACCGACGTCTCGCCCGAGGGCCGCATCACCTACGGCTGCGCCGGCATGTGGAACGACGAGCAGGGCGCCGCGTGGATGCGCATCGTCAAGTTCGTGCACGGGCGCTCGCAGGCCAGAATCGGAATGCAGCTGGCGCATGCGGGCCGCAAGGCGAGCTGCCACCTGCCGTGGGAAAAGAACGGCACCTCGCTGAAGAACGACGAGGGCGCGTGGCAGACCTTCGCTCCGTCGGCGATTCCGTACGTTCAGGGCTCGCACGTGCCCAAGGCGATGGACGAAGGCGACATGAAGAAGGTGCGGCGCGACTTCGGCGCGGCGGCGGTGCGCGCGGCGGCGGCGGGCTTCGACCTGCTCGAGCTGCACATGGCGCACGGCTACCTGCTCTCTGAATTTCTCTCGCCGCTCACCAACCAGCGCACCGACGCGTACGGCGGCTCGCTCGAGAACCGGCTCAAGTTCCCGCTCGAGGTGTTCGACGTGGTGCGCCGGGCCTGGCCGCAAGACCGGCCGTTGGGCGCGCGCATCTCGGCCCACGACTGGATGGGCGAGCAGGGCCTCACCACCGAAGACGCGGTCGAGATTTCCAGGGCGCTCAAGGCGCACGGCGCCGACTTCATCGACGTGTCGTCGGGCGGCAACGTGGTCGAGCAGAAGCCTCAGTACGGCCGCATGTTCCAGCTGCCGTTCGCCGAGGCCGTGCGCCACGGCGCGCAGCTGCCGGTGATGACGGTGGGCATGATTGCCGGCGCCGACCACGCCAACACCATCGTGGCGGCGGGCCGCGCCGACCTGGTGTCGATGGCGCGCGGCCACCTCTCGGACCCGTACCTCACCCACCGCCACGCGCAGGCCGAGGGCGTCGACGGCATCGCCTGGCCCGCGCCGTACGCGCTGGTGAAGCCGCAACGCCCGAAGCGGTAATCAGCGGCAGGCGGGGTAGATGGCCAGCGTCGACTGCCGGTCGGCCGCAGAGAGCGGCCGAGGCTCATCGTCGAGGGTCGACAGGTTGAGCACCGAGTCGACCCCGTCGGTGCGGGCGAAGCCGAGCACCTGACCCGCGCAGTGCAGGTACGAGGTGGCACCCGGGTCGGGGAACTCTGGGGAGTAGACGACCTCGGCGGTGAGCACCGTCTTGGTCTCCTGGGAGTAGGTGAGCGTGGTCTCTGCGACCGCGGACGGCGAGAGGGTCTCGCCGACGCGCACGTGCACGGTGCGGGCGGCGACCGCTTCGCCCGGCTTCACCGGGTTGAAGCACAGCCAGGTGCCGGGGCTCGACGCGACCCAGGTGAGCAGCGCGTCGCGCAGCCGGCGGGCGTGCTGCTCCGCACCGGCAGAGAAGGTGATGTCGAGGCAGGTGCCCACCGGCCAGGCGGCGGTGAACCGCAGCCGCGGGGTACCCATGATTGCCTGACACGCCACCCCGGGCGGGTGCGGGTCGGGGTCGGCGATGTCCGATCTGCCACACGCTGCGAGGCCGAGCACGAGCAGCACTGCGACGAGCGAAGGGGAGCGCATGGGTTCGCTGGTTAGCAGGCGTGAGCCCCGAGTCACGAGCCGAGCACGGGCGCGTGCGTCACCTCTGAAGCCTGCTATGAGGCGCGTCGATGTCTGCGCGCCGCTACCTGCTGGTCTTCGAGGGCGACTCGTCTCGCAAGGTCGACCTGCCCGACCACGGCCAGGCCATCGTCGGCCGCGGCGACGCGTGCGAGGTGCGGCTCAAAGACCAGTCCATCTCGCGCACCCACGCGCGGCTCGAGACCGACGCCACCGGGGTGCGGCTGGTCGACCTGGGCAGCCAGAACGGCACGCTGGTGAACTCCGAGCGCATCAGCCAGGCGGTGCCGCTGGCCACCGGCGACGTCATCACCGTGCAGTCGGCGACGCTGGTGCTGCACGCTCCACCGCGAAAATTTCCCAATGACCCGATGCACGACGCGCCGTCGTTTCGGCGCCGGCTCGACGAAGAGCTCGAGCGCGCGCTGCGCTATGGGCGCCCGCTCTCGGTGTGCGCGCTGGTCATCGAGCCCGCTCCCGAGAGGGCGCTGCTGAACTCGACGCTGTACCGCTGCTTTCGCCGCACCGACTTCGCGGCGTGGCTCTCGGGCACCGAGCTCTTGTGTGCGCTGCCCGAGGCCGACGAGACCGGCGGCCGCGACCACGCCAGGCGGGTGCTGTCGGCGCTGCCGGGCATTCCGTGCCGGGCAGGCCTGGCGTTCTCGCCCGGCGACGGCATCGACCTCGAGACCCTGCTGCAGGCCGCGCTCGACGCCGCGCGCAACGTCGACCCGCGTGAAATCGGCGAGGCGCGCGTCTCGGTGAAGCGGCTGGTGGTCGGCGAGCAGGCGGTGGTGGTGGCCGACCCGGCGATGCTGCGGCTGTACGACCTGATGGAGCGCCTGGCCGGCACCGACAAGCCGGTGCTGGTCTGCGGCGAGGTGGGCACGGGCAAAGAGCTGGCCGCGAGCACCCTGCACAACTGGTCTCCCCGCCGCATCGAGCGGCTGGTGACGGTGAAGTGCGACTCGCTGCCCGAGGACATGGTCGAGGCCGAGCTGTTCGGCTACGAGAAGAGCGCGTTCACCGGCGCGGCGGCGTCAGGGCCGGGCGTGCTCGAGTCGACCTCGGGCGGCACGGTGTTTCTCGACCAGGTCGACGCGCTCACCCCCAAGGTGCAGGGCCAGCTGCTCGAGGCCATCGTGCAGCACCAGGTGCTGCGGGTGGGCGATACGTTTCGCCGGCCCATCGACGTGCGCATCGTGGCCGGCACCCACCGGGAGCTCGAGGCCGAGGTGAAGGCGGGCCGGTTTCGCGGCGACCTGTTCGCGAAGCTGGCCGAGTCGATGCTGTGGTTCCCCCCGCTGCGCGACCGCCCGCGCGAGGTTCCGCTGCTGGCGCGGCAGTTCGCGAGCGAAGCTGCGGCGCCCCTGCGCCTGGGCGACGGCGCGCTGCGCAAGCTGCAAGAGTACCCGTGGCCCGGCAACGTGTTCGAGCTGCGCGAGGTCATCGACGCGCTGGCCAACGTGGCGAAGGGCCAGGCCATCGAGGCGGGTCACGTCGAGGCCGTGCTCGCCACCGGGCGGTAGGCACCGCGCAGGGTAGTGGTGAGCCTGTCGAACCATCGAACCCTGCCGTCGCCCGCCGAAGGCTGCGCGGCACATACTCCCTCGTATTGCTGCGCGGCGCAGTGCTGCTTGGTGCCTGGAGCATGCGGCCCTGCGCGTTCCAGCTGAGTCAGCACCCATTCGACTCCGCGCTTCGCTCAGGGTGCCCGGTTAAGCTCGCCTCGATGCCCTCGCCCCCGAGCCGCCGCCGCTTCTTGAAGCTCGGCATCGCGGGCGCGGTGCTGTTCCCCGCCGGAGTGCTGATGTACCGGACGTTCGGCACCTTCGGCTCACCTGCGCCCGGCTACCGCACCTTCGACGAGCGCGAGCTGGCAGTGCTGGGCGCGGTGGCCGACGCGTACTTCCCCGGCCCACCCGACCAGGCGCTCAGCGGGCGCGAGGCGGGCTGCGTCGAGTTCGTCGACCGCTACGTGCACCACCTCTACCCGGACAATCGGGTTCTGCTCCGCGCGCTGCTGCGCACGCTCGACGTCTCGACGCTGGCGAGCCACCGCAGCCGCTTCACCGACCTCTCCGACGCCGAGCGCCTCACCGTGCTCGAGACCTGGGCGGCCTCGTCGCTGCGGGTGCGCCGGGCGGGGCACTCGTCGCTCACCCTGTTCGTGAAGATGGGCTACTTCGAGAACGACCGGGTGCGCGAGCACCTGGGCTACACGCTGGGCTGCGAAGTTCCCCAAGACGGCCGCCCCCAGGGCGTGTGAAGGCCACCGATGGACTTCCCCCAAGGCGAGACCCTCGACGCCGCCTCACTCGAGCGCGACGAGACCTTCAGCTGCGACGCGGTGGTCATCGGCAGCGGCGCGGGCGGTGCGGCGGCCGCGTGGCAGCTGTGCGAGGCCGGCCTCTCGGTCGCCATTCTGGAAGAGGGCCGCAAGTTCGAGCCGAGCCAGGTGTCGACGAAGTACAGCTGGTCGCTGCAGAACCTGTACGCCGAGCGCGGCACCACCGTGGCGCTGGGCAACATCTACCTGCCCATGGCGCGCGGCCGGGTGGTGGGCGGCTCGACGTTCTTGAACGCCGCCATCTGCTTCCGCACCCCCGATCGGGTGCTGCAGACCTGGGCGAGAGACTACGGCGTGGGCTGGGCCGACCCCCAGGCGCTCGCGCCGACGTTCGAAGAGGTCGAGCGCGCCATCGGCGTCGCCAAGACCCGGCCCGACCAGGGTAAGGCCAACGCGCTGCTGTTCAAGGCGGGCGTCGACGCGCTGAAGCTCGAGGGCGACTTCATCTCGCGCAACGCCGCGGCGTGCGTGGGCTGCGGCATCTGCCAGATGGGTTGCCCGCTGGGCCTCAAGGGCAGCGTCGACCGCAACCTGATACCCCACGCGCTGAGCAGGGGCGCGGCGCTGTTCCCTTCCGCGCGCGCGGTGAACCTCATCATCGAGAACGGCGCGGCGGTGGGCGTCGAAGCGTACGGGGTCGACGCGGCCACCGAAGAGCGCAAGCGCAAGCTCACCTTCCGCTGCAAGAAGGTGTTTCTCTGCGCGGGGGCGATCGGCACTCCGCTCTTTCTCTTGCGCGCCGGGGTGGCGAACGGCACCGGCCAGGTGGGCGAGAACCTGCGCGTGCACCTCGCGAGCGGCGTGGTGGCGCGCTTCCCCCAAATCGTCGACATGTGGCACGGCGCGCAGCAGGGCTACTACGCGCACCTGCCGGGCGAGAACGCGGTGCTGGAGACCTTCAGCGCCACGCCCGAGGTCTTCGCCACGCAGTACAGCGAGTACAGCAAGCCGGTGAAGCGCCTGCGCGACCTGGCCGGCTGCGGGGTGATGATTGGCGACGTCTCGAAGGGTCGGGTGCGCCTCGCCGACCACGAGGCGCGCAGCAAGCTGAGCTACGACGTCGACCGCGCCGACCACCTGGTGCTGCTCAAGGGCTTCGAGGCGCTCAGCCGCATCTACTTCGCCGCCGGCGCCATCGAGGTGCACTTCGGCATGCCGGGAGTGGGGCCGCTCTCGAAGATGAGCGAGGTGGAGAAAATCACCCGCCGCACCGACATACCGGTCGACGAGCTGCCGCAGTACGCCTCGCACCCGATGGGCACCGCGCGCATGCACGCCGACCCCAAGCTGGGCGTGGTGAAGCCCGACGGCGAGACCCACCAGGTGAAGAACCTGGTCATCGCCGACGCGTCGGTGTTCCCCACCTCGCTCGGGGTGAACCCGCAGATTTCGGTGATGACCACCAGCGTCACGCTGACCCGGCTGCAGCTCGCGCGCGGCTGAAGGCGGCTGCAGACCTCAGAGCCGCTTTCTCAGAATCTGAGCAGGGGCCCTTCCCTTCCGGCTGGGAGTCCGGTAGGTGCGACAGCGCCGATGTAGGACCTTGCCGTACCACTCCTCGTTTCCAAAAGATTCCAGCCCTTTATGCGCCAAATCTTGTTCGCGACCGTGCTCACCCTGACTGCCTGCGGCCTCGACGAGGCGCACGTCGGCGGCCCTGCCGACCCCACGGTGGGCGACGACGCGTCGCGGTTCTCTTCGGCGCAGTCGACGCTGATGACGTTCACGTTCACGTCGCAGCTGTGGGTCTCGGGCACGGTGAGCAGCGCCGGGGCGAAGAGCGCCATCGACGAGCAGCTGTTGTTCACCATCGGTCACCTCAACGGCGACCGCGCGGTGGGCCGGCTCGACAAGACGGTGCTGAGCAACGTGAAGACCCAGGCCGACTCGGGCGGCACGCTGGTGACGTTCACCGTGGCGATGCCGGTCTCGTGGGGCAGCAAGACCTCTTTGCCGAGCAAGTACAGCTTCGTGCTGCCGAAGAACGTCTCGTACGAGGGCGTCGAGTCGTTCACCAAGAGCTACGAAGCGAAGTGCATCGACGCGGGCGCGCACGACGTCGACTCGGGCAGCATCTGGTACTACTACCGGCCGCGCGCCCTGGGCTGCGTGCTCGCCGACGCCGATGTGGTGAAGCTCGAGGCGACCGCTCAGGTGAGCCCCGAGAACACCACCGGCCGCTACCCCGAGTACCACAAGGTCTGGGAAGACAACGCGCTCAACGTGGTGGCCATCTTCGGCAAGTTCGAAGACGGGGCGACCACCTCGAGCGACGCGGGCATCGCGGCGTTCGCTGCGTTCGCGAAGGCGATGCGCACCGAGTTGGCGGCGTTCTCGCTGGTGACGACTCCGGCGATGCTGCCCCCCAGCGTCGGCGTGTCGACGCCCGACATCACCTTCGAGGCCACGCTGCCGGGCGGGCGCAAGGTGAAGGTGACCGCGCTGCTGGTCGACAACGTGCGCACCGCGGGCGCGGCGTTCGACGCGCGCTATGCCGGGCTGTCGACCCGCGCCGACCTCATCGCGTACAACGGCCACGCCGGCCTGGGCGCGAACGTGCGCGCGCTCTCGCAGAAGGGCCGCTTCGTCTCGGGCCAGTACGCCATCTTCTTCATGAACGGCTGCGACACCTTTGCGTACGTCGACGGCACGCTGGCGCAGTCGCGCGCGCGGCTGAACCCCGACGACCCGACCGGCACGAAGTACATGGAAATCGTCACCAACGGCATGCCGGCGTTCTTCTCGTCGATGCCCACCGCGTCGCTGGCGATGACCCGCGCGCTGATGAAGCCCGACGCGCCGCTCACCTACGAGCAGGCGTTCAAGGGCATCGACCGGGCGCAGGTGGTGATGGTCACCGGCGAAGAAGACAACGTGTTCGTGCCCGGCGGCATGAACGGCGGCGGCATGACCGGCGGCGCGTACACCCAGAGCGAGAGCGGCGCGGTCGACAAGGGCCAGGAGCTCCGCTACCAGACCGCGAAGCTGGCGGCCGGCACGGTGACGGTGAACCTGACCGGCGCGAGCGGAGACGCCGACCTCTACGTGCGCGTCGGCTCGCAACCCACCCCCGCGGCGTACGACTGCCGGCCGTACCAGGGCGGCTCGAACGAGAGCTGCACGGTGACGCTGACGTCGGCCGCGGTGGTCTACGTCTCGGTGCTCGGCTTCGCGGCGGGCTCGAGCCCCTTCCAGCTGGCCATCTCGGGCAAGACCGAGGGCAGCACCCCGCCGCCTCCGCCCGCCACGTGGAGCGGCATGAGCGAGACCGGCACCGTCTCGAAGTCGCAAGAGGCGCGCTTCTCGACCCCCACGCTGCCGGCCGGGAAGTACGTGTTCACCTTGAGCGGCACCGGCGACGCCGACCTCTACGTGCGCGCCGGCGTGGCGCCGACCACCGCCGAGTACGACTGCCGCCCGTACCAGAGCGGCAGCGCCGAGCAGTGCACGCTGAACCTCACCGTCGCGGCGCCGGTGCACGTGATGGTGCGCGGCTACGCGGCGAGCTCGACGTTCAAGGTCGAGGGCAGCAAGGCGCCGTAAGAGACGAGACCGGTCAGGGTGAGCCTGTCGAACCCTGACGCCGCCCGCCGAAGGCTGAGGCGCAGAGACTCCATCGTAGAAGAGCGCGCGGTGCAGCGAGACCGCGGGGTCGGTGGAGCCGCTGCGCCACCAGGTGCACCGGGGTGCACGCCCGCGGCTAAGGTCCCCCACCTTGAAGCGTGCGCTGGTCACCCTCTCGCTGCTGCTGCTCGGTGCGGTGCTGTGGTGGGCGCTGCACAGCCGGGCCGTCACTCCCGGCCTGGGCCCGGTGGAGTTGGGCGGTGCGGCCCATGAGCCCGCCGGCACCGCGAGCGTCGACGCTCCCTCGACTCTCGCCACCGGCGACGCGGGCGCCCCGCTCGCGCCCCTGCCCGCGCTGCGCGGAGAAGTTCGCGACGACACCGGCGGCGTGGCGCAGGCAGCGGTCGAGCTCAACCGCCGCGGCCCGCCCGGCGACTCCGACTGCGAGAGCGCGGCGCGCACCACCTCGGTGGCCGGCGGCAGCTTCGAGGCCGGCCCGCTCTGCCCCGGCCAGTACGACGTGCGCGCGAGCCGCAACGCGCGGGTCGCCACCGCGGTGGTGCGCCTCGCCCGGGGAGCGCCGGCCGAGCCGCTGGTGCTCACCTTGCGCGACGGCACGCGCCTCACCGTGCGCGTGCGCGACGAGAAGAAGGCGCCCATCGCCGGCGCCGAGGTGCACGCGCAAGACGCGCAGAGCGGCTACCAGGCCGACGGCGTGACCGACGCGAAGGGAGTGGCCACCTTCGAGGGGCTCACGCCGCGCAAGCACAGCGTGTGGGCCAGCGCGCCCGACCACCTCGACGCCTCGCTCTACGGCCGCACGCTGGCGGCGGGCGAAGACGAGGTGCAGCTCACCCTGCAGACCGGCGCTCACTTCGAGGGCCGGGTGGTCGGCCCCGACGGAGAGGCCATCGAAGGCGCGATGGTGCAGCTCGGCACGCGGCGCCTCTCGGCGCGCAGCTGGGACACCGTGGGCTCGGGCCTCAGCCGAGACGGGGGCGCCTTCTCGGTGCCGCCGGTTCGGCCCGGCAGCTACACCGCGGTCACCACCCACGACGACTGGGTCGGCTCGGAGCAGGCGGTGCGCGTGCCAGGGCCGCGCGTCACCCTCAAGCTCAGCCGCGGCGCCTCGGTAGACGGGCTGTTCCTCGACGCTCACGGCGTACCGATGGCCGAGGGAGACATCAACGCCACGCAGCTGCCGCAGGGAGCGTCGCGCAACCCCCACCTCGATGGGTGGGGGCGGTTCAAGCTCGAGGGGCTGGCCCGCGGCGAGTGGACGGTCATCGGCGTGGCCAAGTCGCAAGACGGCGGCCCGCAGGGCGTCGCAGTCGCTCAGCTCACGGTGAAGAACGAGCAGCCACAGACGCTCACCCTTCAGCTGCTCGAAGGGGTGCCCATCTCGGGCCGCTGCGTCGACAGCAAGGGAGCCCCTGCGGACACCGACGTCATCGCCATCGAGCAGGCGCTCTACCGGCGCCTGCGCATCGGCGGTCTTGGCTCGGCCGCGCAGCTGCCGCCAGGCGCAGTGGCCATCTCGGCGTGCACCGGCCGCTTCGAGCTCACCGGTCTCAAGCCCGGCCGCTACGCGCTGCTCGCCTGCGGCAATGACGACGACCCGCTGTTGGCGAACGCCGGTGACGTTGACCTCACCCTGACCTGCCAGGTGGGCGAGCTGAGGTTCGGGTGGTCGACCCGGCCGGCCGCCCGGTCGAGCGCTACGCGGTCGGCTACGCCGAGGCCGAGCCCTTTCCCGACGGGCGCTTCGCGCGACCCCTGCCCCGAGAGCTCGAAGAGGTGCTGACGGTTCGCGCTGCCGGCTTCGCTCCGCTGCAGCGCAAGTACGCGGCGAAGCGAGGCGAGCGCGTCGACCTGGGCGAGCTGCAGCTGACGCCGGCCCGCACCGTGACCGGCCAGGTGCGGGACCAGAAGAGCGGGCAGCCCCTCGCGCAGGTCGAGGTGCGGTTCGGGTTCGAGACCGATGAAGCGCTGCAGCGCGCGCGCAGCGGCACCGATGGCCGCTTCGAGCTGGTCGACGTGCCCCGAGAAGCCGGCACCCTGTTCGTCAGTCACCCGCGCTACCGCCTCACCACGGTGCCGCTCGGAGCGACGCAAGACGCGGTGCAGGTGAAGCTCTCGGCGGGGCTCGAGGTGAGCGGCGCCATCATCACCCGCGACGGCCGCGAGGCGCGCGCCGATGGGGTGAGTGCCGAAGGCCCCGAAGGGCTGCGCCGAGAGGCTGCCGTCTCCGAGGGCCGGTACGCGCTGGGCTCGCTGGAGCCCGGCAGCTGGAAGCTGCGGCTGAGCGGGCCGATGGTCTCGGGGTTCGACGTGCTCGAGCTGACGCTCACCGGCGAGGGCGCGGTGAACGCCGACTTCATCGAGCGCGCGGGCGGAGTGGCGGTGACGCTGCTGCCCCTCGACGACGAAGGTCACCCGGTGAACGCCACCGGCTGGCTCGTACCCGGGCGAGTGGCCGTGCCGTCGACGGTGAAGGGAGCCGATGCGCAGCTCTCGGGTGCGCTGGAGTCGGAAGAGGGGCCCGACGGCACGCACGGCTTCAGCTCGGTGAGCCCGGGCGTGTACACCGCGGTGATTCGGCTGCGCGACCTGCCGATGATGTGGGCCGAGTCGTTCGAGGTGCACCCGGGCATGGCCTCGCCGCTGCGGCTGGTGATGCCGCGCGGGCTGCAGCCGAGCTCGCCCTGAAAGCGTCGACAGCCGAACGCGGGCACAGGTACTCGAGCTCGTGGACGTCTGACGAGCGACGTGAGCGCCAAGGTGAGGCGTGCCGGTGCCCGTGCCCGGTGTTGCTGCTCCTCACGCCGCCTTTGCGAGGCGCGGGCCGACGAGGTCGGCGATGCGCTCCGAGAGCTCCATCGGGTCGAGCTCGAGCTCGAGCTCTTCGGCGTACTTGTCGATGGCGGCGGTGAGCACGCGCGCAGAGAAGGCGCGCTCGGCCGGGTCGGCCGCCACCATCGACAGCACCGCCTCGTCGAGCGCGTCAGAGAGCCCGGGGTTCAGCACGCTGGGCGCCGGCACGCTGCCGCCGCCGCGGGTGAGCGCCGCCTCGCCCGGCGTCTTGCCGGTGAGCAGGAAGTAGGCGAGCGCGCCGCAGGCGTAGACGTCGCCCAGCACGTCGAAGGCGTTGCCGCCCAGCACCTCGGGCGCGACGAAGCCGGCCTGGGCGCGAAGGCGCTGCTCGCGCACCGCGCCGCCGCCGAAGTTGCACACCTTGACCGAGCCGTCGCGGCCGAGCAGCACGTGGGTAAGGTCGATGGCGCCGTGCAGCACCGCGCCCTCTTCCAGCTCGTGGGCCGCGGTCAGCGCGCGCGCCACCTGAAACGAGATGTACAGCGCGAGCGACTGCGACACCCGGCCGCCCTCGCTCTGGCTGATGAGCCGGCCCAGCGGCATGCCGTCGACGAACTCGCTCACCAGCGCGTGGCGGGTGTCGAGCATGCCGACGTCGCGCACCTCGGCCACCCACGGCCCGCTGAGCTTCATCGCCTTGGTCATGCTCGACGGCGGCTCGCCGGTGAAGGTCTTCACCGTGAAGCGCTGCTGCCCCTTCCGCACGAGGTACAGCCCCTTACCGAGCTGCCCCTCGACCTCGTACCCCTCCAACAGAGTCGACATGGGCAAAGACATAAATTGGAGCGGGCCCGTGCGCTCGGCGCTGATCGGTAACGCTACCGGTCGGTACGACCGGCGCTACTCGCGAGCCTTCTGGTCGAGGTCGTCGACCCGCTGCTCGCCCTGCTTCTCGATGCGGTTGGCGGCCTTCTTCGCGTCCTGCAGCCGGTCGGTGGGGGCCTCGACCGCCTCGGGCGGCCGCGAGCCGTACATCGTGCGGTACGCCAGGTACCCCAGCACCGAGAACGCCAGCACCGCGACGAGAATGCGGCTCATTCCTTCCACTCCTCTACCGCCACCAGGCGGTCTGACTCGAAGCGGTAGGCGCCCGAGATGCCCTCGCGGGTGGGCTGCAGGCCTTCGAGCTGCTCTTTCGGCCCGTCGTCTTTGCAGAACAGCACCAGCTCGCGCAGGCCCAGGTACACCCGCAGCCCGGCGTCTTCGACGGCCTCGCGAATCAGCTCCTGCTGGGGCGCGGTGAGTAGCCGCGCCGCGTCGTGCCCGTCGGCGGCGGCGAGCGCGTACAGGCCGGTGGGCGACGCCGACAGCCGCAGCTGCCCCGACTCGAGCGCGATGTTTCGCACCGGGGTGGGCAGCTGCCCCAGCCGCTTCCACGCGGCGACGTCGAGGTCGGCCAGCGTCACCCCGTGCGTCTCGAGCGCCTGCTCGGGCACGTAGCGCACCAGCTCGGGGTCTTCGATGACGTAGAACACCCACAGGCCGGCGGGCCCTTCGCGCCGGGCGCTGCCCACCGCGCGCTCGAGGAAGCGGTCGTCGCGCAGCACCGGCAGCACCTGGGTGAGCAGGGCGTCGCGGCCTTCGGGCAGCCCCAGCGCGCGCTCGGCGAGGTCCTTCGCCAGGGCCTCGACGGTGACCTTCAAGGGGCGCGTCGAGCGGCGGTGCTCGGCGTACAGCGAGTCGAGGTCGAGCCGCGCCACCCCGCCCTGGCCGAGGCGCACCAGCAGCTCTTTGCTCTGCAGCAGGTGCGGCGTCGACTGCACCGAGAGCTGCGCCACCAGCGCCTGCACGAAGTCGTCGCGGGTCTCGGGCTCGGCGCCAGCCTTCAGCTCTGAGTCGAGCAGCTGGGCCTCGCCGTCGAGGGGGTCGATTTCGAGCACCCGGCGCACGAACTGGCGGGCCTTTTCCATCTCGCCGCGGCGCATCGCCAGCAGGGCCAGCGCCTTGTACGCCTCGGGGTCTTCGGGGTTGACGCGCAGCAGCTCGTCGAGGGCCTTCTCGGCGGGCTTCCACCGCTCGAGGGCGATGAGGGCGCGCGCCAGGGCGAGCAGCGCCTGCCCGTCGCGGGGAAAGTCGCGGCGCACCGCAATGAGCTGCACCAACGCGCGCTCGGCGGCGTCGGCGTTGAGCAGCGCCTGCGCGTAGGCCACCTTGAGTGCGGGGCCCGGCGCTTCGCGCGCGGCGCGCTCGAGCACCTCGAGCTCGTCGCCCTCGAGCTCGTGACCGTCTTCGACCTTCTTGCGCACCCGGGCCAGCAGCTCAGCGTCCAAAGCGGCGCCATGGTACCTCGCTTGTGCTAGCAAATGCCGTCATGACGACGCGTAAGGTGACGTTGATCAACGGCGACGGAATCGGCCCCGAAGTGGTCGAAGCGACCCGTCGCGTGCTCGAGGCGCTCAAGGCGCCGCTCGAGTTCGAGCACCACGACGCGGGCGCCGAGGTCTCGAACAAGTACGGCACCAACCTGCCCAACACCACCGTCGAGTCGGTGATGCGCAACACGGTGGGTCTGAAAGGGCCCACCGCCACCGGCATCGGAGTCGGCCAGCAGTCGGCCAACGTCGGCCTGCGCAAGCGCCTCGACCTCTACGCCTCGCTGCGGCCGGTGCGCTCGGTTCCCGGGGTGAAGAGCCGCTACGAAGACGTCGACCTGGTGGTGGTGCGCGAGAACACCGAAGACCTCTACGCGGGCATCGAGCACATCGTGGTGCCGGGCGTGGTCGAGTCGCTCAAAATCATCACCGAGAAGGCCAGCACCCGCATCTGCCGCTTCGCGTTCGAGTACGCGACGCAGCACAAGCGCAAGAAGGTCTCGGCGGTGCACAAGGCCAACATCATGAAGCTGTCGGACGGGCTGTTTCTCGACTGCTTCCGCAAGGTGGCCCGCGAGTTCCCCGACCTGCAGAGCGAAGAGGTCATCGTCGACAACCTCTGCATGCAGCTGGTGAAGAACCCCGAGAAGTACGACGTGCTGGTGATGGAGAACCTCTACGGCGACATCGTCAGCGACCTGTGCGCGGGCCTCGTCGGCGGCCTGGGCGTCGTGCCCGGCGCCAACATCGGCACCGGCTGCGCGGTGTTCGAGGCGGTGCACGGCACCGCTCCCGACATCGCCGGCAAGGGCATCGCCAACCCCACCGCGCTGTTGATGTCGTCGGTGATGATGCTCGACTGGCTGCAGCTGCCCGATTACGCGCGGCGCCTCGAGCGCGCGCTGCTGAAGGTTCACGCCGAGGGCAAGGCGCGCACCTCAGACCTGGGCGGCACCGCCACCACCGCCGAGTTCACCAAGGCCGTCATCGACGCCTTCGGGTGAGGGGAGAAACCGCGCACCCTGAGCGGAGGCCGAAGGCCGAAGTCGAACGGGTCCCGTCCAGCTGGAACGCACCCACGTCGGCGACTCCATGCTCCAAGCAGCACAGCGGGTGCACCTCTACGAGGGAGTATTTGCGCGTCAGCCTTCGGCGAGCGACGGCAGGGTTCGACTTCGCTCACCCTGAGCGGTTTCGGCTACCCTGTCGACCACGCCCGATGCTCCGACTCCTCGTCGTCGCCAGCGTGGTGCTCTCGGCCCTCGCGTGCACCACGCGCGGCCCCACCGCGCTGAGCCAGCGCGAGCTGCAGGCGCTGGGCACGCACGTCTTCGATGCCCCCTTCGACGAGGTGTTCGACGCCACCTTCCTCACCCTCGAGCGCCACGAGGGCAAGGTCTCGCAGGCCAGCCGCATCGAAGGGGTGATGGAGAGCGACAAGGCCGAGTTCACCGCCCCCGCCGGGTGGGACGGCACGGCCTACCGCAGCTACGCGGCGTCGGTGTACCAGCAGGGCGCGCAGGTGGCGGTGACCGCGGTGCCGCGGCTGTGGGCGGGCGAGCGGGACGTGAGCGACGAGCCCTGGTGGGTGGTGCCCGGCAGCGACGGAGAGCAGGCCCACTGGGAGCGGCTGTTCGACGGCGTGCAGGAGCTGCTGAGCGCGTGGCGCGAGGTGCCCGAGCTGCAGGTCGAGAAGTCGCGCGGAGAGCTGCAGGTGCTCGGCATCACGCTGCACTCGCCGGCCGACTGGCGGGGGCTCGAGCCGGCGGTCGACCGGCGCAGCGCCTTCGCCCAGCGCAGCGTGCGTGGCAGCGCCGGCTGCGCCGACTGCCCCGGCGGCATGAACCCCAGCATGGTGTTCGAGGTGAGCCGGCGCTACCCGGCGTTCGACGCGCCCCGGCTCGAGCACCAGGCGCTCGAGCGCGCGCTGGGCAGCAAGCTCATCGAGCCCGACGCGTGGGACACCACCGAGACCCCGACCGGCAGGCGCGGCACGGGGCAGGTGGTGGCCGGCGACCCGTCGAAGGTGGTCGAGGTGGTGTGGCACGTCTGGGACGCGCGCGACCCCACGTGGATGGTGCGGGCCGCGGCGGCGTGCGGCGCACCGGCGAGCCCGACCGACTGCGAGGCCCAGTGGGACGCGATGATCAACGGCGTCACCACCGGGCCCCGGTAGAGCAGCCCGCCTACTTCTTCGGCGCCGCCTTCTTGCCGGTCGCCTTCATCGGGGTGCCCGCGTCGGCGGTGTCGGTCGCGGCCGCCGCGTCGCTCTTCTCTTCGGCCTTCACTTCGGCCTTCTTCTCTTCCTTCACCGGGGCGGCCTTCTTGTCCTCTGCCTTGGCCACCACGACCTTCTTGTGCTCCACCGGCGCGGTGGTCTTGGCGTCATCGGCCTTGGCGTAGGCAGTACCCATGGCGAGCAGGCCCAGCATTCCCAGCATCTTCGAGTTCATCGTTTGGTCTCCTGAGTCCGTGAGTGGACACCCCCTCAAGACGGGAAGTAGCCCTGCGCATTCAGTGGCTCTAGCGTAAGGCCAGACATGGCGAGTTCCCTCGAAGCGTGCATCGCGGCGGTGCGCGCGAAGGCACCCCAAGCAGCGCCGAAGGTAGGCATCATTCTCGGTTCGGGCCTCGGCGCGTTCGCCGACGCACTGCAAGACGCGACCGCGATCTCGTATTCCGAGCTTCCCAACTTCCCCCAGAGCAGCGTGGTGGGCCACGCCGGCCGCCTGGTGCTGGGCAAGCTGGGCGGAGAGAGCATCGTGGCGATGCAGGGCCGGGTGCACTTCTACGAGGGCTACACGCCTCAAGAGGTCGCCTTCCCCGCGCGGGTGCTGTGCAAGCTGGGCATCAAGGCGCTGGTGGTGACCAACGCCGCGGGCGGCATCAACACCGCTTTTCAGGCCGGCGACCTGATGGCCATCACCGACCACCTGAACCTCGCCGGCTACAACCCGCTCACCGGCAAGAACGACGACTCGCTGGGGCCGCGCTTCCCCGACATGAGCACCGCGTACGACCCGAAGCTGCTCCGGCTGCTCGAGAAGAGCGCCGTCGAGTCGAAGGTGCCGCTGCGCAAAGGCGTGTACGCGTGCCTGTCGGGCCCTTCGTACGAGACGCCCGCCGAGATTCGCATGCTGCGCACGCTGGGGGCCGACGCGGTGGGCATGTCGACGGTGCCCGAGGTCATCGCGGCCGCGCACATGGGCGTGAAGGTCGCGGGCATCAGCTGCATCACCAACCTCGCGGCGGGCATCTCGAAGACCGCGCTCTCGCACGAAGAGGTCGGCGAGACCGCCGAGAAGTCGCGCGGCATCTTCCAGCGGCTGCTCGAGCGGTTCCTCCCCGAGGTCGCGCGGAGCTGATAAGCGCTTCGACCATGGCCGCCAAGAAGAACGCAGCGAAAGACGACGAGCGGCGCGACTCTCCTCGCGTGCCGATGCGCTTTCTGCTCCGCGACGTGAGCGAGGGCGGCAGCTACGTCGAGCGCGAGGGCGACCTGTCGCTCGGCGGCATCTACTGGCGCGGCAAGTACCCTCCGCACGGCACCGACGTCGAGGTGCGGTTTCGCCTCGCCGGCGTGCCGAAAGAGGTTCGCGCCAAGGCGAAATCATTCGCGTGCAAGACCGCGGCAACAACATCGACTTTCACGTGCGCTTCGTCGAGCTCGACGTGGCCAGCGAGCTGGCCATCGCGAAGTACCTCGACGAAGTGACGCGTTAGCGGTTCACACTCTCAGGGCGAGCCGAACACCGCGCCCTGCAGCTCGACCAGACCTTCGCCGAGCGACGGGCCGGGCTGAAGCAGCGCGCGCGACTTGAGCTGCACCCACCTCGGCCGGGTGATGAGCGCCCGCGTCTCGACCCGCCCGTCGGCCGAGTCGCTGCAGTCGATGACCACGTCGGGCTGCATCGCCACCGCGCGCTCGAGCGAGTAGGTGGGGTACGCGCTGGGGGCCTTCGCCGCCACGTTCACCCCGCCGACGTCGGTGATGAGCTCGTCGGCGAAGCTGCCCGGCCCCGCCACCACCAGCGGCCGAAAGCCGTAGATGAGCATCACCTTGGGGTGGGCCTTCTTCGCCTTCGCTTCAAAGCGCACCTTCTCTCGCGCGCTCGACACCGCGGCCACCAGCTGCTTCGCCTGGGCCTGCCGCCCCAGCGCCGCGCCGACCTCGACGATGGCGTCGAGCACGTCCTGGGTGCTGGTCATCGGCAGCGCCAGCACGCTGATGCCGAGCTCGGCCAGCTTCTCGACCACCTGGCGGTTGCCGGGCGCCTTCTGCACCACCACCAGCTGAGGCTCGAGCGACACCACCGTCTCGACCGAGGGGTCGATGAAGCCGCCGACCCGCGGCAGCTTCGCCACCTGCGGGTCTTCGTCGTAGCGCGAGACGCCCACCAGCGCCGCGCCCGCTCCCAGCTTGAGCACCAGGTCGGTGAGTGACGGCGCCACCGTCACCACCCGCGTGACCGGGGCCGGCAGCTTCGGCCCCAGGTGCAGCGCTCCCGGCTCGGCGCCGAGCAGCGCGAGCAAGAGCGCCGCGCCCATCACGGCAGCGAGATGAGGTCGGACACGTTCGAGAAGCCCACCGCCGGGTCGACGCCGCACGCCTGAATCGGGCCGCCCATCGCGCCCGCGTAGCCGCGCCGCTCGGTGAGCCCGCCGTCGGGCTGAATGTCGGCCGCGAAGATGCGCCCGCCGTTCTGGTCGCCCAGGTAGATGCGCCCGTCACGCACCGCCAGCTTCGAGGGCAGAATCGGCAGACACCCGCCGTCGCCGCCGCTGCTGCACTGCGGGCTCCAGGTAGCGTGCGCCAGGGTCGAAGGGTCGAGCATCACCACGCCCGCGCTGCGCACACTGAGCAGCTGGTAGTTCATGTCGAACGTGGCCGCGCCGGCGCAGCTGATGAAGAGCTTGCCCTGCGCGGCGAGCACCGCCACCGGGTTCAAGCAGCCCATCGAGCCCAGCTCGATGACGCCCGCGTCGAGCGAGGTCGCGTCGACGACCGCGAGCAGCCCCGGCCCGCCCGGCGCGTAGGTGCCCAGGTCGAGGTTGTTGAGCGTCACGTAGAGCTTGCCGCTCTGGGTGGCAATCGACGACGGGTACGCCGCGGTGCTGCCGCCGTCGAAGGGCCGCAGGTTGAGCGACTGCAGCGGCACGCTCGCCACCGTGTGCGGGCTCTTCGCATCGCTCACGTCGACCTTGAGCAGGTCACCGGTCGCGAGCAGCGGCACCCACGCGAAGCTCCCGGTCTTCACCACCGCCGAAGGCAGCGTGCCGGTGCCGGTGTCGAGCTCGCCCACCGTGGCCAGCTTGAGCCCCGCATCCGACGCGCCCTGGAAGCAGGGCATGCCGGGGGGAGCCGGAGGAGGAGGCGGCGTGAAGCAGCCCGCGTCTTCGAGCGCCAGCGGGCCCAGCCCACCGTCGTCGAGGCGCACCGCCACGCAGCCGGCGTCGGTGGCCGGGTAGAAGCAGCCCGCATCGGCGCCCAGGGGCAGCGCCGAGCCGCCGTCAGCGAGCGCGAGGTACGCGCAGCCCGCGTCGGGCGAGGCGACCGCGGGGCAGCCCGCATCGCCCACCGGCTGCAGCACCTGCAGGGTGTGGCCGGTCGAGTTCACCGCGTAGACCTGGGTGCCGTCGACCAGCACCTGGTTCACTCCGCGACCCAGCGCGTTGAACTCGGAGAGCTGCTGCAGCGACGGCAGGCGCGCCTGCACCAGCCGCGAGTCGGTGACGTCTCCGGCGAGCAGCACCGGCCCGTACTGCGCGATGGAGAACGGCCCGCTGCCCAGCGGCTGCAGCGGCCCGCGCACGTCGGAGCCCGAAGCGACGCCGACCACCTGGCCCGAGGTGTAGCAGGCGGCCACCAGGTCCCACTGGCAGGCGCCGGCGCGGCAGCTCTGCGAGTCGGCGCAGGGGTTGCCGCAGCTGCCGCAGTTGGTCGGGTCGGTGAGCACGTCGACGCACGCGGCGCCGCAGCGGGTGGCTCCGCCGGCGCAGGTGGCGGCGCACGCGCGGTTCTGACAGACGTTGCCGGCGGGGCAGGCCATGCCGCAGCCGCCGCAGTTCTTGGGGTCGCTCTGGGTCACCACGCACTGGCCGTTGCAGAGCACCGTGCCGGTGCGGCACTGGCAGGCGCCGCTCACGCACACCTGGGTGCCGAAGCACGCCTGGCCGCAGGTGCCGCAGTTGCGGCTGTCGGTCGAGGTGTCGGCGCAGCCGTTGCCGCAGCGCTGGGTGCCGGCGCGGCAGACGACTCCGGTCTCCGGGCAGCCGGCGAGGAACAGCAGCGACATCAGAGACAGGCGCTTCATGACTTCCTTTCGGGAACGACGTCCCAGGTGAGGCTCAAGGTGAGGTAGGCGGCGCGCGGCGGCAGCGGGTAGCCGTCGAGGTCCATGCCCTGAACGTCGAGCAGGTTCTTCAGCTCGAACGAGAGCGAGAGCTTGGGCTCTTGCAGCAGCTCGCAGGTGGCGCCGAGGTTCACGAACGCCCGCTCGGGCAGGGTGAGCGTGGCGGTGCGGTTCACGAACTGGTCGGACTGGTAGAGCACTTCTCCACGCGCGTACAGCCACCGGGGCCCGACCGCCAGTCGCGCGTGCAGCTTGTGACGGGGCCGGTAGGGCAGCGGGTTCAGATAGAAGCGGGGGTCGTCTTTCAGGTTCTGGGTGAAGAGCAGCGAGTACGTCGCCGAGGCCTGCACCCACGAGAGCGGCTCGACGCGCGCCTCGACCTCGAGGCCGGCGACCCGCGCGGCGGCGAAGTTCACCGGGCGGGCGAGCAGCGGCGGGTAGTACTCGTAGCTGATCAGGTCTTCGTAGAGCGCGTAGAAGCCGCCCACCTGCACGAAGCCGCGCCCGTGGCGAAAGCCGGCGGCGCCGTCGGCGTACAGCCCGCGCTCGGGCTTGAGCTGCGCGTTGGGTATCAGGTGGCCCTGCTGCACGTAGAGCTCGAAGAACGACGGCGGCCGGTGCGCCTGCCCCAAGTTGGCGCGCACCTCGAAGCCGCGCGGCAGCAGCCACAGCGCCCCCAGGTGCGGAGAGAACCCGGTGAACGGCCCCGAGCGGTCGACCCGCACGCTGGCGTCGACGGTGAGGTCGCCGCCCAGCAGCAGCACCTCGTCGCGCGCCATCGCCGAGAAGCGCCCCCAGCTGGGGTTGCCGCCCGGCGCCTGCAGCCACTCGGCGCTGCCCGAGACCAGCGCCGACAGGCCGTGGCGCCCGAACGCCAGCTGGCTGTAGTGCGCCTCGGCGCCCGCGCCGCTGTCGGTCTGCGCGTACACGTCTGACCCGAACGCGCCGCCCGCGAAGGCATTGCGGTGCAGCCGGCCCCAGGCCAGCACCTCGAGCTCACCGGCGCCCTCGAAGGCCTTGGTGACCCGCGCCCCGAAGGTCGCCCGCTGGCCCTGCTCGTGCGCGTCGGTGGTGGGGTTGTCGATGGTGCCGGCCAGCCCGCGCGCGTAGGCGGTGCCTTCGACCATCGCATCGAGCGCGACGCCCTTGGGCAGCTCGGCGCGGTACTTGAGCAGCGCCCCGCCCAGCAGCGAGGCGTTGTTGGTGCGCGCGCGCGCCTCGGTGGGGCTGCCGGCCAGCTCGCTCAGCGGCCGGTACGCGTAGTCGAAGTTCCCCTCGCTGCGCGCGCCGTGCAGCACGAACAGGCCCTGGCCGCCGAGCAGCTCGCCGGTGGCCCCCGCCGAGAGCAGCGTGGTCTCGAAGGCGCCCTGGGTGGCCTCGGCGAAGAGGCGCGCCTTGCCGCGCGGGCGCAGGGTGACGATGTTGAGCACCCCGCCCAGCGCGCCGGGGCCGTAGCGTGCGCCGCCGCCTTTCAGCACCTCGAGCCGCTCGACCACGGGCGTGGGAATGGTGGCCAGGTCGACGCTCTCTGACGGGCCGCCCAGGGGCACTCCGTCGAGCAGCACCAGCACTCCGCTGCTGGCGGCGCCGCGCACCGAGATGCTGGTCGATTGGCCGGTGCCGCCTGCGCCGGCGAGCGTGACGCCGGGGGTCGAGGCCAGCAGCGCGGCGGTGTCTTTCGCCTCGCCGCGGTGCTCGGTCGGCTCGACGGTGGTGGTGACAGCGCTCGGAGCGCGGCGGGTTGGCGATGAGGCCGCGGCGGGCGCTTCTTCGGGCGGCGCCGGCACGTCGACCGGCGGGAGCGGTATTGCGTCCCCCTCACCCCGGCCGTCTCCCACGGGGGGAGAGGGTGATGGTGCTTGCAGCGCAATGAGGAGAAGGACGCCGACCATGCCCGCCTTCTGCTCTCTTCCGCGAAGAGAGAAGGGTTCGACACGGCGGCCTTTTAGAGCCGTCGTCCCGTCGGGTTGGTTTCCTGGCTTCCGGGTACTTTCACCCGGTTACAGTGGCGCGACCGCGCCGGAGTTTCACCGGCTTCCCCATTGGTGCCTGAATGGCACCCGAAGGTGGGGCGGCTTGTACGGGGCTTCGACGCGGGGTGCAAGCCACGCCGAATCAGTTGCAGAGCACGTGGTACGCGATGGTGAGTGCCTGCCCCGGCTCGGGGACGAACTGCGCGGTGAACTTCACCGAGTTGGTGGTCAGGTCGTAGCTCCACACCAGGCTGCCGGTGGTGTCGGTGGGCGGCACGTTGATGCCGTCGAGCTGCACGGTGAACACCGGCACCTGGCTCATGTCGGGCAGCGACGAGAGGAAGAAGCGGTCGCGGTAGCCGAACGCGGTGGTGCCGATGGCGGTGAGGGTCTGCGCCCACTCGGTCTGCGGCGACGACTGGGTGGCGCAAATCTGCCCGGTCTTGCCGTTGAACGCGGTGACCAGGTCATTGTGCAGCGTGGTGTCGACGTAGTCGTCGTACTCGCAGCCCGGGGGCACCGAGGGCGTGAACGGCCCGATGACGTTGTACGAGAACAGGTTCGGCTTGGAGGCGCCCTTGATGTTGCGAAGCAGCCCCATCAGCACCGAGGTGGGCAGCTGCGACTGGTCGCCGGCGTCGGTGACCGCGATGACCGCCAGCACCGCGTCGGGCCGAAGAAAGCCGGCGTTGTCGGTGTTCACCAGCGGCGCGGTGAGCGCCCGCACCGCCACGTCGGCGAAGTGCTCGTTGCCCGAGCCCGCGGTGCCCACCTGCACCTTGGCGCGGAACAGCGGCTCGACGTTGGGGGTGTTGAAGCGCAGCACCTTGGGGTTGAGCGGGTCGCCGCGCAGGTGACCGCCGGTGGCGGTGTTGGGGTCCGAGTCGATGACGCCCATCTGGTAGTCGATGCCGCCGGGCACCGCGCTGTTGGCGTAGGTGATGGTCGCGGCGAAGTTCTGCGAGAGGTACAGCTGCTCGTCGCGCATCGAGCACGAGCTGTCGATGACCCACAAGATGTCTGCCTTGGGCCGCGGGTCCTGGCTGAAGACGTCGGTGTTGAGGCCAGCGTTGTCTCCCACGCCCGTCAGGGTGATGAGCTGGTCGACCCGGGTGCCGTTCTGGGTGACGTCGAGTGTCACCGCGCCCATGTCTTTCCCCAGGTCGAGGGGGTGGTAGCGCAGCCCGAAGGTGGTGGGCATGGTCGCTCCGGCGAGCAGCATCGCGCCCGGGGCCACCGGCGCCGCGCCGTCGAACGCGAACTCGGGGCACGCGCTGGTGCCCGGGCAGTCGGGGCCACCGGCGGGCTGACCGGCGCCGGCCGAGACGCTCCAGCCGTTCAAGGTCACCGCGGCCTGGCAGGTGTTGTAGACGGTGAAGGTGCGCCGCTGCGAGGCGCAGCCCTTCTTCACCGTGCCGAAGTCGAGGTCCGACGGCGCGATGGTGAGGCACGAGAGCCCCATGAACGCGGTCAGCGGCACGTCGATCTGGGGAAAGGTCGGGCTGCTGATGCCGACCCGCACCGCGCCCATCACCTGACGCAGGGTGGTGGTGGCCAGGCCCTGGCCGGTGGCGCGCACCTTCACGCTCAGGCTCTGGCCGGGGGCGATGGTGCGCTGGTCGAGCTCGCCGTCGGGCAGCGAGAAGGTCGAGTCGGCGCCGGGCGCGAGGTCGAGGTGGGTGACGAGGCAGTCTTCACCGGTGTTCTGACCCAGGTTGCGCACCTGAAAGGTCAGCTCGCGCGAGACGGGCGGCGTCACCAGCCCGAACTGCAGGTTCGTCGGCGCCACCAGGAAGCTGCACGGCGGCAGCGTCACCGAGTGCGCGCGCACGGTGAGCTTCGACACCGGCTCGTCGGGGTCGTCGGAGAACACCTCGACGTCCCACTCCATGTGCTTGTTCGCCGCGCTGGGCGTGATGCGCAGCGGCACGTCGAGCAGCGCCTGCGCGCCGATGGCCACGATGCCCAGCGCGGGGTCGTAGCTCGAGGGCGGCGCGTTGGAGCAGCGCGCGCCGGGGTCGGGGTTCGACGCGTCGTAGACGCCCACGCAGATTTCGCTCTCGAGCGAGTCGGCGTTCTTGGGGGTGACCCGGAAGAACTGCGGCCCCACGCCGTTCACGCCCAAATGCAGGTTGGCGCGCACGTCGGCGGGCGTCGGCGCCACGCCCAGGTTCTGAACCGTGAGCCGCCGGGTGATGAAGTACGGCGCCGGCGCGGTGGGGAAATACGGCACCGCGCCCACGTCGAGCGTGCCCGAGGGCTTGAGCTCGATGTCGGGGCCGCCGCCCTTGCCGCTCAGCGTGCAGGTCACCTTGGGCTGGGCGCCGAGGTTGGTGTTGCCGGTGATGGCGGCGTCGAGCGGCCCCAGCTTCGTCGGCTTGAACGTCACCGGCAGGGTGACCGTGCCGGGCTGCAGCATCAGCCCGCCGCCGCTGGCCATCACCCGCTGGGCCGCCGGCACCGTGACGGTGGTGGCGCCCGAGGCGAAGTCGTTGGTGGTCGCGGCGAGACCCGTGAGCACCACGTCTTGCAGCGCGTAGTTGGTGAGGGTGGCCTGCTTCGTCAGGGTGAGGCCCGGCGGCAGCCAGGCGAAGTCGGTGGCGGCGCAGTCGACCGCCGAGGTGACGCCCAGGCCGATCAGCTTCACCGGCTGCGCGGCGCAGTGCTCGGCCGCCTTGAGCTGCACCAGCGCCGAGTAGGTCTGGGTCTGGGTGGGCCCGAAGGTGAAGGTGACGTCCTTCATCGCGCCCGACGGCAGCAGAATCGGGCCTTCCTGCCAGCCCGGCCCGTAGTGAAACGCGGCGTAGTCGCCGTTCGACGAGGTGATGGCGCTCAAGGCGCCCTGCGCGTCGAGCGAGGTGAGGTTCTGGAAGTGCACGGTGCGCTTCTCGGTCGCGCCCACCGCCACGCCTCCGAAGTCGAGGGTGTCGGGCATGGCGCACTCGGCCTTCACCGCGATGCCCTTGAGCTCGATGTCGGCGGTCTCTTTGCCGGTCTCGGTGTTGCTGGCGGTGAGCTTGAAGTGCGCGCCGTAGCTCTTCTGCGCGTCGGCGGTGACCGGCGCGGTGAACGTGGTGGCCCAGCTCAGCGAGTCGCTCGCGGCGACCCGGCCGGCTTGAAACGGAAGGGTGAACACCTCACCGTCGCCCGACACCAGCTCGAGCGTGTCGACGTCGAGCGGGCCCTTGCCGACGTTGCGCACCGTCACCTGCAGGGTGCGGGTCGAGCCCATCGCGATGCCCTGAAAGTCGTAGACCCCGTCGGGCCGCGACACCATCAGCCCGTCGAGCGGGAAGACGATGTTGATTTCTCCCAGGCCCTCGACCGTTGGAGGCGGCTCGCAGCGGCAGGCAGCGAACGAGAGCAGCGAGAGAAAAACGGCGGGCTGAAGACGCATCGCGCGGCAATGTGCAATTGGCGGCGCAGGTGGGTCAAGGCCGGCCGCGCCCGGTTGGCGCGAAACGCGACGAAGCGCCCTGCCAGAAAGCTGGCAGGGCGCTTTAAGTCGAGGGTGGTCAGCTCACTGGCAGAGGCCGGCGGCCATGCCCAGGGCGCAGGTCGGAGCGAGGATGCAAATCTGGCAGACCGCGCCGCCGGTGCCGCACGCCACGCCGAGGCCGCTGAGCGAGGTGCCGTCGGCGACGCAGCCGATCAGCGCGTTGCAGCAGCCGTTGGGGCAGGTGCTCGAGTCGCAGATGCCGCCCAGGCCGCCGTCGAGGCCGGGAAACCCGCCGCCGCCGCCAGTGCCACCGCCACCGCCGGTGCCGCCGCCCTGGCACGAGCCAGAGTTGGTGTTGCACGTCTGCCCGCCCTGGCAGCTCTGGCAGACCGCCGCGCTGCGGCCGCACTGCGCGTTCGAGATGCCGCCGTCGGCGAAGCCGATGCAGGTGTTGCCCGAGCAGCAGCCGTCGCAGTTGGTCGAGTTGCAGCCGCTCGACATGCTGGTGCAGCGGCCGGCGAGGCACTGCTGCCCGTTGGCGGTGTCGCAGCGCGCGCACAGGGCGCCGCTCGCGCCGCAGTAGAGCGGGTCGGTCATGGTCTGCTTGTCGGTGCGGCAGTTGCCGGCCGAGTCGAGGCACGCCGAGCAGTTGGGCACCCGGCACGCGTTGGCGGTGCCGCCGTCGCCGGGCGCCGAGCAGGTCTGACCGGTGGGGCAGGTGCTGCAGGCCGCGCCGCCGCTGCCGCAGCGGGTGAAGTTCTGGGTGGCGGGGAGCACGCACTGCCCCTGGGCGCTGCAGCAGCCGGTGGGGCACGAGGCCGCGGTGCAGGTGCCGCCGTCGCCGCTCGAGCCGCCGGTGCCGCCGCCGGTCGAGCCCGCGGTGCCGCCGCCGATGCCGCCGGTGCCGCCGCTGCCGCCCTGGCCGCCGCCGGTCGCGCCGCCGAGGCGGCACTGGCCGAGGCTGCAGACCTCGGTCGACTTGCACTCGATGCAGGTGCGGCCGTCGAGGCCGCAGGCCGAGCTGTCTTGAACGCCGGCGTCGTCGGCGGCGTAGCAGGTGCCGTCGTCACCACAGCAGCCGTTGGCGCAGGTGGTGCGGGTGCACTTGGTCGTCGGAGGCCGGGTGCCACACGACACGGCAGACATCGCCAACCCGATGCACAACCCGACTGCTGCTGCCTGCGCCACGCCGAACGAGGTCTTCATATTTTGCTTTGCCTTGAGTGCTGCGAGGGCCGTTTGCGAAACGCCGGGCGGATCTCACATCCGCCACCGGTAAACAAGACCGCCCCACCAGCACACACTGTGTGCGAGGGAAATCGCGCGGGGGGGACTTGATCTTCGCGACCTTCGACGGCACCTTGCGCGCGCCAAAGGGAGCCGTTCGCAGTTCCGCCCTCCAGCAGCACCTCGTTCCACCGGGAGTTGGTCAATGCGTCCTCTCGTGCGCGCCATGGCAGTTCTCTTCCTTGCGGGCCTGGGTACCTCTGCCTGCGATTGTCACGGCAATGGTGGAGTCGGCCAGGGCCTCGGTGACCTCGGCATCGTGTGGAAGGACGCCGATGGCGTGCGCGTCGACCGCGACGCCACCTTCGACTTCGGCTCGGCGTTCGTCGGCGAGCGCATCGCGCTGCAGATGGTGGTGCGCAACAGCGGCCGCGGCGCGCTGAGGCTCGTCGACCTCACCCAGACCGACGGCGCGCTGACCTCCATCGGCGACCCGGTGAAAGAGGGCTCGTACTTCGAGGTGAAGTTCACCCCGGTCGTCACCGTCGAGGCGACCGGAGAGACGGTGGTCGACCTGGCCTTCACGCCGCGCGTGGGCCTGTCGCACCCGGTGGCGAAGCTCAAGCTCACCGCCGAGAACACCCGCACCGAAGACGACACCGCCGTCATCACCCTGAAGGGCCAGGGAGAAGGCGGCGCGTGCGAGCTGCCGTCGGTGCTCGACTTCGGCGAGGTGCCGCTGGGCGAGCACTTCAAGCTCGGCCACACCTTCAAGAACACCGCGATGATTTCGACCACCATTCACGTGGGCGACGTGACCGGCCCCGACGCGGCGAGCTTCGTGGCCAACTTCAGCGGCGACGCGACGGTGCCGGCGCAGGGCGAGCGGGTGAGCGAGTTCACCTTCAGCCCCACCGAGCTGCGCTCGTACCAGGCCCGGGTCACCATGAAGGGCCCCGGCGACTGCCCCGAGGGCGAGGTGCAGCTCATCGGCAAGGGCGCCGACCAGGTGCTCACCTGGGAGCCCGACCACCTCGACTTCGGCTACGTGAGCCCGATGGTGAGCGCGCCGCGCGAGGTGACCTTCACCAACCACAGCAACGTGCCCATCGTGCTCACCGGCGTCGGCACCGACTACATGGACTTCTCGTATCTCCCCGGCATGGGCGAGACGCCCACCACCTTCACCGTCGCGGGCGGCGGCACCTCGAAGCTCACCGTCGCGTGCCGGCCTTCGGGCCTGGGCGCGCGCTCGGGCACGCTGTTCTTCGACACGCCGCTCACCAAGAGCCCGCACGGCGTCGTCAACCTCTCGTGCGTCGGGGGTGGCCCGAGCATCAAGGTCACTCCGCGCCCCACCCTGCCCTTCGGCAAGGTCGGCTTCTTCCCCGGCTCGAGCACCTACTCGGTGTCGCGCAAGGTGACGGTGCAGAACGTCGGCACCCGGCCGCCCAACAACGACCCCAAGGCCAACCTGTTTCTGGGTCAGGTCACCAACGGCGTGCCCGGCGGCTTCCCGCTGCTGGTCATCAACCCCACCAACTCGAACACCCTCAACACCGAGCTCGAGGTGGGGCTGCCGGCGAGCTACGACCCGATGACCGGGTTGACGGCGCAGATCGGCCAGAACCTCGCCGACCTGGTGGTGACGCTGCGGCCGGCGAGCCAGGGCCCCAAAGAGGCCGAGCTGATCATCTACTCCAACGACCCGGTCGAGCCGGTCATCAAGGTGACGGTGAGCGCCGACGCGCAGCCGCTGCCGCCGTGCAACCTGCAGGTCGCGCCCACCTCGCTGAACTTCGGGCTGGTGACTCCGCCCGACCACAAGGACCTGGGCGTCACCATCAAGAACCTGGGCGTGAACGCCAACGAGACCTGCTCGCTCTCGGGCATCGAGCTGGCGGCGGGCAGCGACCCGGCCTTCTCGCTGGTGGGCGGGCCCATCGACTCAAAAGAGCTGCAGCCCGGCCAGGTGCTGACCGCGGTGGTGCGGGTGTGGCCGACCGGCACCGTGCCGTCGATGACCCAGACCCTCACCGGGCAGCTGCGCTTCAACGTCGCCGACCCGACCCAGCCGTCGCGCACCATTCCGCTCTCGGCGAGCATCGGCCCGGTCTGCCTCACCATCGCGCCCGACAGCTACGACTTCGGCAACGTGAAGAAAGACTGCAACACCGCGCCGCGCGAGTTCACCATCTACAACACCTGCAGCTCGACGATTTACGTGCAGGGCATCACCGTGCAGGCGGGCGCGGGGCAGCCGGCCGGCGGGCCGCAGTGCCCGGGTGGCTCGCCGTGCCCCGAGTTCTCGCTCACCTCGACCCCCACCCTTCCCACCGGCGGGCTCGCGCTCGCGCCCGGCGGGCTCACCACCTTCCGCGCGAGGTACAAGCCCATCGACTACGGCGCCGACAGCGGAGCCATCGCCATCGCCGCGGTGCAGTCGGGCTCGAACGTCACCTACCTGGTCTCGCTCGCCGGGCTCGGCGACATGAGCGGCCAGCAGACCGACACCTTTCAGCAGTCGCTCAGCCCCAAGGCCGACGTGCTGCTGGTGGTCGACGACTCGTGCTCGATGGCCGACAAGCAGATGAGCCTGGGCTCGAACTTCTCGGCGTTTCTCACCTACGCGCAGGCGACCGGCACCGACTGGCAGATCGGCGTCACCACCACCGACGCCGCCCCGCAATCGTGCGTGCTGGGCATCTGCACCGGCGGCACCATCAACGGCAAGCTGATCGGCACGCCGAAGATTCTCACCCCCAGCACGCCGAACGTGGCGTCGGTGTTCTCGACCCGCGTGCAGGTGGGCACCAACGGCCTCGACGAGACCGGCTTCGAGGCGGCGGTGAAGGCGCTGACTCCGCCGGTCATCGCCAACGAGAACGCCGGCTTCCTGCGGTACGACGCGAACCTGGCGGTGGTGGTGGTCTCCGATGCAGGCGACCAGGGCGGGCAGCCGTTCAGCTACTACCTGAACCGGCTGCGCAACGTGAAGGGCTACCAGCGCGCGAACATGTTCACGTTCAACGTCATCGGCCCGTTCATGGCGAGCCCGCCGATGGGCTGCACCTACGACGACTACACCGACTCGTCGACCTACCATCAGATGGCGTCGCAGACGTCGGGCGTGGAGTACGAGATTTGCGCGCCGAACTGGGCCACCAAGCTGCAGGACCTGGGCAAGACCGCGTTCGGCTACCGCACCACCTTCTTCCTGTCGGCGCAGCCCGACTTCACCGGTGGCCGCACCCTCGACGTGAAAATCGACGGGGCCACGGTGCCGGCCGGCGACTTCACCTACGACGCCCCGACCCAGGCGGTGGTGTTCCAGCCGATGAAGACCCCGGGGCCCGGCAAGACGCTGACCGTCTCGTACTTCAAGGCGTGCTTGTGAGGTGAGTGCTACGCAGCAGCGATGGCCGACTGGGGCGCGCTGCTCGAGCATCTGACCACCCCACGTGAAAACGGCACGCGTGAGCTTGCCGCCACCGCCCACTGGCTGAGCGAAGAGCTGGGGCGCCGCGGCTTCACCGCCGAGCACTTTCAGTGGACAGCGCACCCCTGGCGGCTGCGCATCATCGGGGTCGTCGCGCTGCTCGCCGCCGCCGGCTACGCCATGGCGATGCTGCGCCGGCGGCACCTCGTCGCCGCGCTCATCACCGTGGCGGTGCCGCTGTACCTGGTGGCCGAGCTCGACTTCGGAGTGCCGCTGTTCGGCGCGCTGCACTCGGCCTCGCAAGAGCACCTCATCGCCACGGTGAACCCGACCGAGGCCGCGCGCGCGGTGCTGGTGTTCTCGGCGCACTACGACACCAAGACCGACCTCCTCGACCACGTCGAGCGCGCGCCCATCACCTTCCTGGCGCTGCCGCTCACCGTGCTGATGCTGGTCGCCGCGCTGCGGCCCCGGCCCCGGCTCACCCGGGTGGCGTTGGTCGGCGCGGCGCTCAACGGCGTGGGCCTGTTCCTCGTGCAGACCGCGGGCGCGTTCGTGCCCACTCGCAGCCCGGGCGCGGTCGACGACGGAGCCGGCTGCGCGGTGCTGCTCGAGCTGGCGTCTCGACTGAAGGCCGAGCCGCTGCAGCACACCCGGGTGAAGGTCGTCTTCTTCTCGGGAGAGGAGCTCGGCATCGAGGGCTCGCAGGCCTGGGTGAGGGCCCAGCGCGGCGAGCTGCCGATGCGCGCCATCAACCTCGACGGCGTGGGCATGAGCGCCGAGCTCTCGCTCTACCGCTCGGAGTCGGGGCTCGTGCGCAGCTTCGCGCCCGACCCGAGCCTGGTGGCGGCGGTCGAGAAGGTGACCCCGCTCTACCGGCCCTTCTACCCGGCCACCACCGATGCCCGGGCGTTTCTCGAGGCCGGCATACCCGCGCTGAACCTCACCAGCGAGCGGCCAGGGCACGCGCTGCCGCGGGGCATGCACTCGAAGGCCGACGCGCCCCAAACGGTGAGCCTCGAAGGGCTCGACCACACGCTGGCGGTGTTGCACCAGGTGGCCCGCGCGCTGGACGCCGAGCGCTGATCGAGGCGAGGCTACGCTCCACCGTGGCAGCAGCCGAGCCTCCAGCGGACCTCGTCGGTCAGAGAATCGACGACTACGAAATCGTCGCCCGCCTGGGCGGCGGCGGCATGGGCCTGGTCTACGAAGCCAAGACGCAGGCCGGCAAGCGCGTCGCCATCAAGACGCTCAAGCCGGTGTTCGCCAACGACGACGAGCTGGTGGGCCGCTTTCACGGCGAGGCGCGCGCGCTCAAGGCCATCTCGCACCGGGTGATGCCCGAGATTCTCTCCATCGGAGAGCTGGGCGACGGCACCCACTACATCGTGATGGAGTTTCTCGAGGGCAAGAGCTTCGCCGACGTGATTCAACACGGCGCTCCGCTCGACCCGCGCGAGGTGCTGACGTGGATGGTCGAGATTCTCGACGGCCTCGAGGCGGTGCACGCGGCGGGCGTGATTCACCGCGACCTGAAGCCCTCGAACCTCTTCCTGGCGCGCACCGGCGTGGGCACGCAGGTGAAGCTGATCGACTTCGGCATCGCCAAGCACACCGGCTCGAGCGGCAAAGACGCGCCCAAGACGCTGGTCTCGGCCATCGTGGGCACGCCCGACTACATGAGCCCCGAGCAGGTGAACGGCGATGCCATCACCGCCGCCAGCGACATGTACGCGCTGGGCTGCGTGATGTTCGAGATGCTCACCGGCAAGGTGCCGTTTCAAGAAGAGAGCTCGGTGCGCACCATGCTGATGCACGTCGAGCGACCCGCGCCGCTGATGAGCACCGTGCTGCCGACGGTGCCCCGGGCGCTCGACGAGCTGGTGGCGTGGACGTTGAGCAAAGAGCCCGCGCAGCGCCCGCAGACCGCGCGCGCGCTCAGAGAGCGCATCGAGACGGTGCTGCGCGACGCCCTGGGCGGCGGTGAGGGCCCGGCGGTCACCAGCCAGTTCAAGGTGCCCATCGACGACCGCCCCGACGTGCTCACCGAGCCGGTGATTCCCATCGTGCCCGAGCGGCGCCACGGCGACCGGCGCCTCGGGGCGGGCAAGCAGCGCGTCACGCTGCCCATCTGGGCGGTGGGCGTGGGCGCTGCGGCGGTGCTGCTCGCGGTGCTGTTCGTGCTGTACCAGCTCACCCGGCCGGTGACGCCGCTGCCGCCGGTGGCGGCCCCGTCCGAGCCTCCGGCCAGCCTCGAGCCCGCGGTGAAGGCTCCGCCCGACCGGCCCATTCCGAAGCGAAAGAACCCCCAGGCCCCGGTGCGCAAGAGGTCGCCAACACCAAGCGGCGCTGAAGGTGGAGTAAGCAGCGCCGCGATGAGTGAGGTTGCCCCAGGCCCTGCCGAGACACCCCCGCCGCTCGACCGCGCCGCGCTGAAGCTGCCGCCCGAAGACGGCGACGCACCGCTCGAAGAGGTGGGCCGCGACGGCCTCTCGGTGTTCCTCTACCTGGCGTTCACCGACGCCGAGCTGGGCGCGCTGTTTCAGTCGCTGCGGCTCTCGATTCCCGGGTTCCGCATCGACAAGCTGTCGGGGGTGCAGAAGGCCGACCACCTGGCCGACGAGATTCGCCAGCACCCCGACGCGCGCGCGGCGGTGGTGAAGCTGTTGCGCGAGCTCTACGAGTTCCCGGTGCTCGACGACGTGACGTTGAGCGGCCAGGTGGCCGAGCGCCTCGCGGTCGCCGCCGAGTTCGAAGACTTTCGCATCTTGATGCTGTGGCGCCTGCTCGCCGACCCGCAGCCCGAGGTGCGCAAGGCCGCGCACCCCTCGCTCGAGTACCTGGCCAAGGCGTTCTACGGCGGCGGCGCGGCGCCGGCGCCCTCGAACGCGCCGAAGAAGGTCGACGCGCCGCGCGAGGGCGCCGACCTCGAGAAAGAGCTCGCCCGCGCGAAAGACGTGGCCGAGAAGGCGCGCACCCGGGCCGACGAGCTGCAGGTGCAGCTCAAGGCCGCGCGGCAAGACGAGGCCGACGCGAACAAAGAGCTGTCGAAGGCGCGCAAGACCGTCGACCGGCAGGGCAACGAAATCAGCCAGCTGAAGGTCGAGCTCGACAAGGCGCGCGCGAAGGCCAAGGGCAAGGCGGGCGACCGCCAGCTGCGCGAGGTCGAGCACCTCAAAGAGCAGGTGCAGAAGCTCGAGGCCGAGCGCGACGCGCTGACCGCGAAGCTCGAAGAGGCGGCGAAGGCGCCGGCAACGGCTGCTGCGGCGGCGCCGGTCGCGGCGCCGGCCGACGAAGAGAGCGACGTGCTCGAAGAGCTGCCGCGCGACTGGCTGATGCCGAAGTTCTCGAACGAGTTCTACGACTCGTTGTCGGGGTGGGACCTGAGGCTGCAGCGCACCGCGTTCAAGCAGGCGTACCTGCTGGCCGAGAACTTTCGCCACCCGTCGCTGCGCGCGCTGCCGCTGCAGGGCCTCGAGGGCTACTACCGCGTGCGCGTCGCCACCGACGTACGGCTCATCTACCGGCGCCACGCCGACGACAGCGTCGAGATTCTCTCGCTCATCGACCGCGAAGACCTCGACCGCTACGTGCGCCAGGCGAAGCTGCGCTGACGAGGCGTCAGCGCGTTGCGATGGCATTTGCGCGAACCCACTCCACGCTGGCCTGATGGCGCTGAAGGGACCTCTGAGCGCTCTTTCGCCGAAGCGAGCAAGCTGTCCGAGCTGTGCGTCGCCCGCTTCTCGTAAGAATGTCGGCTGAATCGTCAGCGCCGAGAAGCGACGTCGTCTCCTCAACGACCTCCATGCGGATCCGCGCCTACTCTGACCTGCACCTCGAGTTCGCCTCATTCGAGCCACCCGCGAGCGACGGCATCGACGTGGTCATCCTCGCCGGAGACATCGACGTGAAGTGCCGGGGCGTTGCCTTTGCGCGACGATTCCCCTGCCCCGTGGTCTATGTGCCGGGCAACCACGAGTACTACGGCGGCGCGATTCCCCATGTCACCGAGAAGCTCAAGCTCGCCGCCGCTGGGAGCAACGTTCACGTGCTCGACAACGACTCCGTCGTCATCGGCGGCACCCGGTTTCTCGGCACGAGCTTGTGGACCGACTGGAGCGGTGACGGCACGCTCGATCCATCAGTCGCAATGGAACACGCGCGTGCCGGAATGTCCGACTACAGGCGGATTCGCGTCTCGCCGAGGTTTGGTCGCCTGCGGCCGGAGGACACACTCAGGTGGCATGCGCGCGCCCGCTCCTGGCTCACCAGAGAGCTCGACCAACCGCACCAGGGGCCGACGGTCGTGGTGACTCACCACGCACCGACGCTCCGCGGCTGCAAGCCGGAGGACGCCTCGACCCCCTTCCTCGGCGCCTACGCGAGCAACCTCGAGGCCTTGATGGGGCCAAACGTCCACACCTGGGTCTTCGGGCACACGCACTTCCGTTTCGACGAGCGCATCCACGGAACGCGGGTGGTCAGCAACCCACGCGGGTACGCCGGCGACTGGGTTGACGGCTTCAGGCCCGACTTCGCACTCGAGGTCGCCCGATGAGCGCTGAAGCGCTTCGGCCGCCGCTGTTCGACGCCGGTGCATCGCTCGCTTCGGTTCTCGCGTGGGCGGGGCTCCCCACCGTCCTCCGGCGCGCGCTGTCGCGAGGCATCCCGCCAGACCTGCTCACGCGAGTGAGCCTTCTCGAGAGTCTCCGTTCACCGGACGCGCGGTTTCGGGAGTGGCTGGTCGGCCTGTTGGCGTTCGACATCGGTGTCGACCTGGAAGGCAGGCATGACAACCTCATCCGAGTCTTCGCGCACGGTGGGCTGCACAGCGCAGACATGACCGGATTCTGCATTCATGGAGTCGAGCCCCGTCAGGGCACGGGCGCATCGTTTCGGTCGGCGACACCGAATTCGGAGGCCACCGTCTGCGCCGCGGCCTTCGTGTACTTCACGGACAGCGACCTCGTTGAGTCCGAGTTCGTGTTCATCGCGGGCCCATCGACAGCACCACCCATTCAGGTGCCGCTTGCCCTTCTTCGAGATGCCCCCCTGAATGAGGCCCAAATCGCGCGCGCCGTCGCATCAGTCGCTCGCGACCTCACCGAGCTCGGCAACCTCGAGCAAACCTGCGCCGTCATCTGTGAAGCGCTCCTCGAATGCCAGCAGGCGCTCGTGCCTCGCTCCGAGTGCCGGCCTTACACGCTGTCGTACACGTTCGACGCCGGGCTTTGCCGCTGACCACGATGAGAGAGCTGGGCGTACTGGTGAATCGTGGAGCATGAGGCCCCGCCGGTCGCGGGCACGTACGCGAAGCCCGAGGCCTTGAGCAGCGGGTTCGCGTTCGAGGTCGCCATCAGTCGCAGCAGGCGAGCGGCAGGGTCGAGCCGCAGTTCGGAGTACCGGTGGTGTTGCTGCTCCAGAAGCCCGTGGGCAGCGCGAAGACGGCGCTGTACTGGGTACCCGAGCCGACGCTGAAGTTGTTGCACGGTGAGCTGGGAGACGGGTCGGTGGTGCCGGACGAGTTGTCGAGCCACGCGGCCACCGCGCCGAGCGGCAGTGTCGAGCGCGCGAGCAAGAACTCGGTCGTGTTGCAGACGTGTGCGCCGGGAAACTCGGTGGAGCAGCGCCCGTTCGCCGCGGTGCGGCCGCCCAGCGCTCCCGTCGAGGTAAAGGCCGTGTAGCCGCGCAGGCGCACCGGTGCGGGCGAGGTGCAGCACGCGAGCGGCAGCACCGACCCACAGTTCGGAGTGCCGGTGGTGTTGCTGCTCCAGAAGCCCGTGGGCAGCGCGAAGACCGCGCTGTACTGCGTACCGGAGCCGACGCTGAAGTTGTTGCACGGTGAGCTGGGCGACGGGTCGATGGTGCCCGACGAGTTGTCGAGCCAGGCGGCCATCGCGCTCAACGGCAGCCCCGAGCGCGCGTTGAGGAACTCGGTCGTGTTGCAGAGGTGCGTGCCCGGAAACTCGGTGCCGCAGCGCGCGTTCGCAGAGGTGCGGCCGCCCAGCGCTCCATTCGAGGTGAAGGTCGTGTAGCCGATGAGCTGCGGGCGCACGTCGAGCACCTGCGTGAGCACCGCTCCGCCGTCGAGGTAGAGCACCGCGCCCGGAGGCCCCGCCGGACCTTGCGGACCTGCTGCTCCCATCGGGCCCGCGGGACCTGCAGCGCCCTGAGCACCCGGTGCCCCCTGAGCACCCGGTGCCCCCTGAGCACCCGGTGCCCCCTGAGCACCCGGTGCGCCTTGAGCACCCGGTGCGCCTTGAGCGCCTTGAGCTCCCGCGGCGCCGTTGCAGATGTTGGTGATGCCACCGTCCGAGAGCTGCGTGATGCGAGCGCCTCCGGTGGGGCAGGGCGCGCCACCCGCGGTGATGGGCGTCACGATGACCGAGGCGCCCGGCGGGCCGACGACCACGCCTCCGTCGACGACGAGCACCGCACCCTGCGGCCCCTGAATTCCCTGCGGGCCAGCGGGGCCCTGAGCTCCCACGGGGCCGGCGGGGCCCTGAGCTCCCGTGTCGCCCTTCGGGCCTGTTCCGCCGGCGGGGCCTGTCGCGCCGTCGGGGCCGCGAGGCCCTTCAGGGCCCTGAGGTCCGGTGGAGCTCGAGGGGCAAGCGGCGAGAACGAGGAGCGCGCAAAAGATGAAAGTCTTCACGGTGATTGCGTGACCCCCGAGGCGGGTACCCTGTGCAGACTCGCTAAATCCACTCCAATGACCCGACGTGTGGAAACCATTCGCAAGAACGAGTGGGTCGTGGCGACGAACACCACGTGGTCGAAGAGGTGACTACTTCTGCAGCTTCAACGCATCGACCCACGCGTCGGTGTCGGCGTCGAACACCATCAGCTGCGTCGAGTGCAGGTCGTAGACCCAGCCGTGCACGTGCACGGTGCCGGCGTCGAGCACCTCTCGCACGCAGCTGAACGAGATGAGGTCGTCGAGCGCGTCGAGCACGTGCTCCTCGACCGCGCGGCGGAACAGCGCGTCGCCGGTGAGGCCGCTGGCCTTCGCCTTGTCGACCGAGTCGACCAGGTCTTTCAGCCACGTCTTCAGCTCGACCTGCTTCGTCAGCGCATCGAGGCCGTCGATGGCGGCCTTCACCCCGCCGCAGCCGTAGTGGCCGCAGACGATGATGTCCTTCACCTTCAACACGGTGACCGCGTACTCGATGGCGGCGCCGACCGAGAGGTCCTTCGCGCGGCGCTTGGGCACGTGGTTCGCGATGTTCCGCACCACGAACAGGTCTCCCACCCCCGCGTGCGTCAGGTACTCGGGCACCACCCGCGAGTCGCTGCACCCGATGTAGAGGGCCTTCGGCGTCTGGCCTTCGACCGCCAGCCGCTTCAAGAAGGTGCGCTCCTGAAAGAAGTTGCTGCGAAAGTGCTGGTGCCCCGCGAGGAAGCCCTGGGTCGTCTCACGCCCCCGCTTCACCGCCCTCACCGTCTTCGACATGAGCCGCTTCGTCTTCGCCACGTCAGGTCCCCTCGCGTCTTAAAGAGTGCGGTGGTGACAGCTAACAGCCCTCGGCAGCAACTGCACCAGCACGGTGCCATGCTGCCCGCGTGTCACCCTCTACCCGCCGCTGGCTGTTCATTCTCGGCGCCATCGCCTGCGGCGCGGTGCTCACCTGGCTCGCCTTCGGCTACGGAGTGCAGGAGAAGCCGCCGCCCGATGTGACCGAAGGCGTCGAGCTGGTTCAGCCGCGCGACCGCACCTCGAAGTGACGCTCACTCTTTCGGCAGCGCGCGCAGCACGGCCTTGCCGTCTTTGATGACCACCTTGAACTCGACGCTCTTGGCGTTGTGCTGCTTCATCAACGTCGGCACCTGCTGGCGCAGCGTCTTGGCCACCGAGTCGAACGACAGCTTGCTGGTGTCTTCGTTGCACCGCTTCTTCGCGGTCACGTACGCGTCGTAGATGGCCTTGAGCTTCGCGTCCGACAGCTCGGCGCCGCCGCCCGCAGCCACCGGTGCCCGCGCGACCGGCGCGGCAGCCTTCGCCGCCAGAGCGCCCGCCACCGGCTTCACGCCCGGCAGCAGCGCATCTTTCGGCGGCGGCGGCGGCAACCCCTTGGCCACCTCTTCCTTCGGCGGAGGAGGAGGCTTCACCTCTTCCTGCTCGCCGCGGTGGAGCTTGGCCTTGAACACGTCGCGCCGGTAGGTGCCGTCTTCGATTTCCTTCAGCGTGCGCGACCACAGCCGCTCGTACGTCAGCAGCTTCTGGTTGAGCGACTGCGCCTTGAACTTCACCGCGGTCTGCTTGACGGTGCTGGTCTGAATCGCCACCACGCGCTTCTTGAGCTTGTCGTGCCGCTGCTGGGGCGGGCGCCGCTCGACCCCGAGAAAGTACTGCTCGTACGCCGCGCGCAGCCCTTCAATCTCTGCCGACAGGTCGTCGATTTCCTGGCCCAACGACTGGCTGTCTTGCTGGGCCGGCTTCGTCTGGGGAGCCACTAGGCCGTTACTCTATCAGCAGCCGGCAGCTCGAGCTTCGGTCGCGCCGCGTACTTGCGGTACTGCGACCACAACAGCCAGGCGCCGAGCGAGAAGATGAGCAGCGACCCGAACTGGCTGGTCGAGATGTTGTACCAGCGCTCGCGGGGAATGAAGTCGAACCAGCCGTGAATGGTGCCGCGCTCGCCATCGCCGCGGAACACTTCGACCGTGCTGCGCTCGATGGCGTAGACCATCAGCCAGATGCCCGAAATCATCCCGTGGAAGCGGCGAAACGGCCGCAGCGAGATGAACAACACGAACAGGGTGAACTGCACCGCCGACTCGTACAGCTGGGTGGGGTGAATCGGCAGGGTGTGGCCGTGCGCAGAGACCCACTCGCTGATTCGCACCGCGCCGGGCACCGCCTCGTTGAACACCTCTCCGGTCTTCTCGAGAATCCACCGGGTCTCGTTGCGCCCGTCGGACATCGAGGCGTACGCCGCGCTGGCCACGCCGCCGGTCTGAGAGCCGATGAGGTCCTGCACGTGGCTGCCGGGGAAGTGCACCGCGAGCAGCGAGCCGGCCGGCCGCGGCTTGCCCCAGCAGCAGCCCGCCGAGAAGCAGCCCAGGCGGCCGAACGCGCTGCCCAGCGACACCGTGGGCAGGGCGATGTCGGCCAGCCGCAAGAAGTCGATTTTGTGCTTCTTGCCGTACCAGTACGCGACGCCCGAGGCGCACACCAGGCCGCCCTGAAACACCATGCCCATCTGCGGGCCCGAGGCCATCACGTCTTTGATGTTGACGATGTTGAACAAGAGCACCGCGCCGCCGATGCCGCCCACGAAGACGTAGAAGGCGAGGTCGAAAATCTGCTCGCGCATCTTCTTGCCCTGCTCGCCCGTCCACTCGCGCTCGGCGAGGTACGCCGAGATGCTCACCGCCCCCAGAAACCCGATGCCGATGAGAATGCCGTAGGTGTGCAGCGGCACGCCCTCGCCCTTGCCCTTGCCGAACAGCGGCACCTCGGGCAGCGCGTACCAGAGCCCGAACGCCGCCACGCCCACGCCGATGAGCGCCTGGTTGCGCGCGCGCTCGACGCGCTGCTCACGGGTCGGCTCTTTGTAGGTGCCGGTCTTGGGGTCGAGCGGGCCGACCGCGGTGCGCCAGCCGCTCCACGCGGTGTACGCCACGATGCCGACCGCGATGAGATACGCGAAGACGTGGCCCAGCGGGCCGGTGAAGGTGAAGCGATACAGCACGGGCATCATTTGGCGGGCTCCGCGGCGACGACCTTGGCCTTGTTCTCTTTGCGCACGAACGAGTCGATGACCAACAGGCCGACTCCGATGCAAATTGCCGAGTCGGCGATGTTGAACGCCGGCCAGCTCTTCACCTCGTACCAATGGGCCTCGATGAAATCGATGACGAAGCCGCGCGAGAGCCGGTCGAGGTAGTTGCCCACCGCGCCGCCCAGCACCAGCGGCAGCCCCCACAGCGCCCAGGCCTCGACCTTGATGCCCTGCAGCTTGCGGAAGTAGTGGAGAATCAGCACCACCGCGCCGATGGAGACGAGGTGGAACAGCGGCCCGCGCAAGCCTTCGGGCAGCGTGCGGAACAGCCCGAACGCCGCGCCCGGGTTCTCTGCGTAACGGAAGCGGAAGAACGACGGAGAGAGCACCACGTCGGGCTTGCTGCGAAAGTGGTACGCGCCCTCGGGAGCGCTCGGCGCGTCAGACGTCATCACCTTGAGCCGCGCGCCGAAGTCGGGGGTGACGTCGAAGGCGGTGGTGAGCTCGCGCAGCACGACATATTTTGTCCACTGGTCCACGACGATGACCGCCGCGGCCAGCGCGATGAGCAATACGTATTTCTTCTGCACGCTCGCGGCTATAGCCCAGCGCGTGCCGGGTCGCACCTCGCTATGCTGCGCACGCTCGTGAGCGCCGCCGACGCCAGCCAGCTGGTTCAAGACGCGCGAACCGGCACGCTCGCCACGCTGGGCGAAGACGGTGCTCCGCTCGCCACGCTGGTGGCGGTGAGCGGCGACGACGAGGGTCGGCCGTGCTTCCTGCTCTCGTCGCTCGCCGAGCACACCCGCAACCTGCGGGCGCGGCCGGCCGCTTCGCTGCTGCTGTGCGGGCCCGGAGACCCGACCTCGCTCGACCGCCCGCGGGTGACGTTGGTCGGCGCGGTGCGCTGGCTCGAGGGCGACGAGGCGCAGCGCGCGCGGGCGCGCTTCGTCGAGACCCACCCCGAGGCGAAGCAGTGGGTCGCCCTCGCCGACTTCGCGCCGGCGCGGCTCGAGGTGAAGGCGGTGCGCTTCGTGGGCGGCTTCGCGCGCGCCGCGTCGCTGCGGCCCGAAGACCTGCGCCGAGACCGCGCCCCCTGAGCTCAGGTGCTCACTCGACGCCGAGCGACTGCTTCACCTCGTCGATGTGCTTGCCGCCGTAGAGCGCCTTCACCTGCGTCAGCGTGCCGAACGTGCGCGTAATCATGCGGTCGACGTAGAGAACGCCGTTCAGGTGGTCCATCTCGTGCTGGAGAATGCGCGCCGGCCACCCACGCACCCTCCACTTCACCGGCTGCCCGTGCTCGTCGAGCGCCTCGACCTCGACCTCGAGCCAGCGCTCGACCATGCCCGAGAAGCCCGCCACCGACAGGCACCCCTCGAAGAACGTCGCCTTCTCGTCGCCCACCGGGGTCACCACCGGGTTCACGAACACCTTGAGCGGCACCGGCACCCGCAGCCGCTCGGCGAGCTCGTAGGGGCTCAGCGCGCTCATCAGCAGTTCCGGGTCTTCGACCACGAACACCCGCTTGCCGACCGACAGCTGGGGCGCGGCCAGCCCGACTCCTGGCGCCTTGCGCATCGCCTCGACCATGCGCGCGACGAGCGCCTGAAACTCGGGCGTGGGAATTTCTTCGGGCGGCACCTCGGCGGCGCGCGCCCTCAACACCGGAGCCCCTGTCTGTGTGATGTCGGTCATCGGCTTCCCCGTCTGTAGGGTGGCGCAGCCCGAAAGTGCAACGAAGAGCGCAGCGGCCAACGCCCTCACTTCACGACCGCGGCGGTCACGTGGTGGCCTCGACGCAGCGGTTGCAGAGCTCTTGCTTGCCTACCTCGAGCTTGTAGAGCCAGCAGCGCGGGCACTTGTTGCCGTCGGCCTTGACCACCTGGTGCTCGGCCGCGTCAGACAGCTCGACCTGCGAGACCTTGAACAGCTCGGGCAGCACGGCGAGGTGCTTCTCGAAGAAGGCGCGGTCTTTGGCGGCCAGCACCACCTTGGCGTCTTCCGACTTGCCGATCAGCTTGTCGCGGCGCGCCACCTCGAGCACCGGCAGCACCGTCTCGCGAACCTTGAGCAGCCGCTCGATGTCTTCGGGCGCCTTGAGCCCCAGCGCGACCGGCAGCTCGGCGAGCAGCACCGACGCGGGCTTCTGGCCAGGCAGGTAGCCCCACGCCTCTTCGGCGGTGAAGGTGGTGACCGGCGCGAGCAGCACCAGCAGCTTCTGCGTCACCTCGTAGAGCACCGTCTGCGCGCTGCGGCGCTTGAGGCCGGTCTTCTTCGACGCGTAGAGCGTGTCTTTCTGGATGTCGAAGTACTCGGCCGACAGCGTCGCGGCGCAGAAGTCGACCACCGAGTGGTACACGGTGTGGAACTCGAACTTCTCGTACGCGCTGCGCACCCGCGCCACCAGCGCGTCGAGCTTCGCCCGCGCCCACGCGTCGAGCGGCAGCAGCTTCTCGGGCGGCACCGCGTCAGCGGCCGGGTCGAAGTCGTAGAGGTTCGACAGCGCGTAGCGCAGGGTGTTGCGAATCTTGCGGTACGCCTCGACGCGGGCCTCGAAGATGGGCTTCGAGACGGTGACGTCGCCGCTGTAGTCGCTCGAGGCGACCCACAGCCGCATCACCTCGGCGCCGTACTGCTTGATGATGTCGTCGCTGGGCACCACGTTGCCCTTCGATTTCGACATCGGCTCGCCCTTGCCGTCGATGAGAAAGCCGTGCGTCAGGCACGACTTGTAGGGCGCGATTCCGCGGGTGGCCACGCCCACCAGCAGCGAGCTGTGGAACCAGCCGCGGTGCTGGTCGGTGCCCTCGAGGTAGAGGTCGACCGGCACCGGCAGCGGCGGCTTCACCGAAGCGAAGCTGCACGCCGAGTCGAACCACACGTCGAGAATGTCGGTCTCTTTGACGAACGTGGCGTTGCCGCACTTGCACGTGTGGCCGGGCGGCAGAAAGTCGGTGACCGCCGCGCTGTACCAGATGCCCGCACCGCTCTTCTCGACCGCGTCGGCGACGCGGTTCATGAACGCCTGGTCGATGAACGGGTCATCGCACTTCTCGCAGCGCGCGATGGGAATCGGCACGCCCCAGGTGCGCTGCCGCGAGATGCACCAGTCGGGGCGCGTCTCGAGCATGCCGCGAATGCGGTCGCGCCCCCAGTCGGGCACCCACTTCACCACTTCGTCGACCTGCTGCAGCGCTTGCTTGCGCAGGCCCTTCTGGTCGAGCGAGATGAACCACTGGTGGGTGGCGCGGAACACCACCGGGTTGTGGCAGCGCCAGCAGTGCGGGTAGCTGTGCGAGAGGCTCGCCGACTGCAAGAGCGCGCCCTTCTCTCTCAGCATCTCGATGACCACCGGGTTCGCGTCCCACACCTTCATGCCGGTGAGCTTCTCGCCCACCGTCTCGTCGTAGCGGCCGTCGTTCTTCACCGGGTTGTAGATGTCGAGGCTCGCCTCGATGCCGACCGCGTAGTCCTCCTGGCCGTGGCCGGGGGCGGTGTGCACCAGGCCGGTGCCGGCCTCGAGCGTGACGTGCTCACCGGTGAGAATGGGTGAGCGCCGCGGGTAGAAGACGTGCTGGTACTCGAGGCCCTTGAGCTCTTCGCCCGACGCGTACGCGAGAATGCGGGTGGGGTCGACCAGCGCCGAGGCGTCGAACGCGTTCGTGCCCAGCGTCACCTTCTGGACTTTCAGCTCGTCGGGCGCGACCTGCGAGAGGAAGTGCAGCAGCAGGTCTTTCGCGACGCACACCACCCGCTGCGCGAGCGCGTAGAACACGTACTCGAACTTGGGGTGCACGCTGATGGCGAGGTTGGCCGGCAGCGTCCACGGGGTCGTCGTCCAGATGACGAACGAGACCTTCTTGCCGGGAACCTGACGAACCGGGCCCGCCGCCTCGAACGCGACGTAGACCGACGGCGAGGTGTGGTCTTCGTACTCGACCTCGGCCTCGGCGAGCGCGGTCATGTCGGTGATGCACCAGTAGACCGGGCGCTTCTTGCGGTAGAGCACGCCCTGCGCGGCAATCTTCGCCAGCTCACGAATCTCCTGCGCCTCGTAGTCGAAGCTCAGGGTGCGGTACGGCTCGTTCCACCTCCCCAGCACGCCCATGCGCTTGAACTGCCCGCGCTGTACGTCGATGAACTCGAGCGCGTACTGGCGGCACTTCTCGAGAAACTCGTCGCGCGACATGGTGCGCTTGTCGATCTTCTGCTCGCGCAGCCGCTTCTCGACCGCCTGCTCGATGGGCAGGCCATGGCAGTCCCACCCCGGCACGTAGTCGGCGCGGTTGCCCGCCAGGTTGCGGAACTTCACCACGATGTCTTTGAGCACCTTGTTGAGCGCGTGCCCGGCGTGCAGGTTGCCGTTGGCGTAGGGCGGGCCGTCGTGCAGCACGTACTCGGGGCGCCCCGCGTTCTTCTTCAGCACCTGGTCGAAAATCTTCTCCTGCTCCCACTTCTCGAGCAGCTTGGGCTCGAGCACGTTCAAGCTCCCCTTCATCGGGAACTCGGTCTGGGGGAGGTTCAGCGTCGCCTTGTAGTCTTTGCCGTCGCTCATCGAGGGGCCTTGGGTAGCATGACTTCAGCGCTTTCGTCTTGCTGACGTGATGCCCCCAAAGGCGCTCGAGAATGATCAGCGGTTCACCAGTGCGCGCCCGCGCCGGTGGTCACCGCGGCGACCAGCGCGCTGTCGGCCTGCTCGGCCCGGTACGTGTAGAAGTCTGGTGCGTTCAACACGCCGGCGACGACCGCCTGCGGGTCATTCTCATCGAGCTGCGCGCCGTTGAGCGCCAGGTTGCCGCGCTCGAGCAGCGCGCCCGGGGTGGGGTCGCAGTTCTTGCACGTGTCGTTGCACCCGCAGATGTTCTTGTACGGCGCGACGCAGGCCTGCATCGGCGCGCAGTTGGTGCCCGGCGGCGGGCCGTTGGGCGGCACACCCTGCGGCCGCGTCGAGATGGCGCCGGTCTTCGCGCCGGCGATGAAGACGTTGTTCTCGAGCAGCAGCCGCTCGCCGCGCTCCGAGCGCACCGAGAAGGCGCTCCAGCCGCGGTCGACGTTGTTGAACAGGTGGGCGCGCCCGTACGCCGCGGCGGGGTGCCGGTAGCCGCTGTTCTGATACGTGGCGACGGTGGGCGGCGTGGGCACCTGGTTCTGGTCGTCGAAGAAGTTGTGGTGAACGGTGACCGTCTGAAGCACGTCGAGCGCGCCGGTGCTCTGCGAGCCCAGCTGCATGTTCTGCTGCTGGTCGTGAAAGTGGTTCCACGACACGGTGACGCGGGTCGAGCCGCCCATCACCGACACCGCCTTGTCGCCGACCAGACCCAGCGTGTTGTGGTGAATCCACACGCGGTCGGCGCCCAGCGCCTGAATCTCGTCGGCCGGGTTGTTGGCCTCGGTCAGGTCCTGGTCGCCGAAGTACTCGAAGGTCAGGTTGGTGATGATGACGTTCGAGACGTGGTCGATTTCGAAGCCGCTGTGGCGCGCCTTGCTGCCGCGGCCGCCGTTGCCGTTGATGACCACGTGCCGGCCGCGCGCGTCGACCGTCTTGTCGCTGGTGAGGTTGATGGGGCTCAGCAGGCGAATCACGTAGTCGCCGTCGAACACCACCCACGCCGGGCCCTGGGCGGTGAGCGCCGCCCGCAGCGAGCCGGGGCCGCTGTCGGCGGCGGTGGTCACGTGGGTGAGGCGGGTTGCGGCCTCTCCGCCGGTGACGGAAGCGCCGTAGCCCACCCGCTGCAGCAGCAGGGTGCGCGAGCGGCGGGTCGAGAGCTCGCCTTCGTCGGCACCGAACAGGTCATCTTCGGCCTCGATGGGGCCGCACGCGGCGGCGAGGAGGGCGGTGCAGAGCACGGCGGCTGCGGTTTTCGGCGTCATACGAGGGCGCTCCAGGTGAGGGTTCGAGCAGGCGGCGAAGCCAGGGTCGTGCCAGCCGAATTCGAGAGCGGTGGCGCGCACTTGAGTCTGACCGAGCCGCTGGAGCCGAAGGCCGTTCGTTCAAGTTGAGGTCGAACGTCCTCTGGGAGGGGACGCGGCCTGTGCTACGGACTCGGGCGTGCTCTGGGCGGCGCTGCTCACCCTCTTCAGCGCGGCCGTCGCCAACCCGTACCTCGACCAGGGGCGCGCGCTCGCCCGCGAGCTGCAGTTCGACGCTGCGCTCGAGCAGCTGAAGGTCGCGCGCGAGGTGCGCGGCATGAGCCTCGAGCAGGCTGCCGAGGTGCGGGTGCTGCTGGCGCGCTGCCACGTGGCGCTCGGTCAGCGCGCCGAGGCCGAAGAGGCGTTCGCGGCGCTGCTCGAGCTCGAGCCGAGCTGGGCGCCCGAGGCCGAGGCTTCACCCAAGCTGCTCGAGGCGTTCGACGCGGCGAAAGAGAAGCTGTTTCCTCCCGACTTCATCGCGCTGCGCCGGGCGCCGGCGCCGGCCGAGCGGGTGCGCTTCGAGCTGGTCGACCCGTGGGCGCGCGTGCAGCGGCTGGTGGCGCGGGTGCGGCGGCCGCCGGCAGCCTTCGCCGAGGTGCCGTGCGCGCGCAGCGGCTCGGCGGTGAGCTTCGAGCTGGGGCCCTGGGGAGACGCCGTGGAGTGGACGCTCGAGCTGCGCGGCGAAGGCGACGCCCAGCTGCGCATCGAGCGCGGCGCGCGACCGTCGGCCGAGGTGGTCGAGGCGCGCGCGCAGCCGGGGCGCTCGACCGCGCGGCGCGCGGCTGGCTGGGTGGGCCTCGGCGTGGCGGCGGCCGCGGCCATCGGCGGAGCGGTGCTGCAGGCCGAGTCGCGCCGGCACGCGGCTCAGGCGGGGGACACGATGAACCCGCCCGGTGAGTGGGTCGACAGCGGGCGGCAGCTGCACGACGGCGCGCGGCTCGAGGCCCAGGGCGCCGCGGGGCTCTTTCTCGGCGCCGGCATCACCGCGCTGGCAGGAGGCGTGCTGCTGTGGTTCTGAGACCCGAGAAAGAACGGCTCGACAGGCCGTGCACCCTGAGCGAAGTCCGCTCAGAGAGTTACGGTCTTTCGAGAGTGGTCAGGGTGATCTTGTCGAACCCTGTCGTCGCTCGCCGAAGGCTGTGCAGCAGCTACTCCATCGTACTGGAGCGCGCTCTGCCGCTTGAAGCCAGGAGTACGCGGCGCCGCGCGTTCCAGTCGCGACAGCACCCGTTCGACTGCGCCGCTTCGCGGCTCCGCTCAGGGTGCGCGCTTTCAAGTCTTCTCGTTCTCCTTCTCCTCGCGGCCTGCTTCCCCCCGCCGTACGACGAGCGGGGCCACCGCTGCGACGCGACGCGGGCCTGCTCGGGCGCGTACGTCTGTCTCGACGGCCGCTGCGCCGCGCCGCCCGTCGATGCGGGCGTCGACGACGGCTGCTCGAGCGATGCGGGCGACGTCATCGACGGCGCCGAGCTCGCGGTGAACGGGGGCTTCGAGGTCGACGACGACGGGGGCTTTCCGGCGCTCTGGCGAGGAGGCCAGGGCACCCTCACCAGCGAGCGGGGCTGCGTGCGCCGCGGCGCCCGCGCGGCGCGCCTGACGGTGCTCGACGCGGGCAGCCGACCCATCTTGCGCCCGCTCTCGGAGCAGGTGACCGGCTTCGACGCCGGCGAGGTGTTCTGCGCCTCGGCGTGGCTGCGCGCGATTCCCGGCTCGGAGAACGCGGCCATCGGCCTGAGCCTGAGCTTTCGCGAGAAGCGGGGCACGTCGGTCACCAGCACCACCGACCTCACGCCCCTGGGCGCGGGCCCGGCATACCTGCGCCTCACCGGCCGCTACACCGCGCGCGGCGGCCCGAGCGACGGCGGCCTCGCGCCCGACCAGCTCGAGCTCAGCCTCACCTTCACCACCCCGATTCCATCGCCGCACGGAGTGCTGATCGACGACGTGCACCTGTGGCGGTCACGCGACGCCGGCTGCCCCTGGTCTGGCTAGGCTAGTCTCGCGCTCGATGTCGTCTCCCGGCCTGCGGGTGGGCCCCTACGAGCTGCTGCACAAGATTGCCTCGGGAGGCATGGGCGAAGTCTTCATCGCCCGGCGCACCGGCGCGCAGGAGTTCGAGAAGCGGGTGGCGCTGAAGCTGCTGCTCCCGCACCTCGCCGACGACGCCGAGCTGACCCAGCGCTTCTTCGACGAAGCGCGCCTCGCCGCGCGCATGAACCACCCCAACGTGGTGCAGCTGTTCGACCTGGGCGACGACCACGGCCGCCCGTGGGTGGCGATGGCGCTGGTCGAAGGCGTCTCGCTCGCGCTGGCGCTGCACCGCGCCGCGAAGCAGCGCGCACTGGTGCCGCTGCCGCTGGTGCGGCTCATCGCCTGCGGCCTGCTCGACGGCCTGGGCTACGCGCACGCGCTGACCGACGCCGCCGGCACCTCGCTGGGCGTGGTGCACCGCGACGTCAGCGCCACCAACGTGCTGGTCACCGCCGCCGGGGCGGTGCTGCTGACCGACTTCGGCATCGCGCGCGACGCTCAACCACTCGCGCACCGAGCCGGGGCACGTGCGCGGCAAGCTGGCCTACATGGCCCCGGAGCAGCGCACCGGCCTGCCGGTCGACGCGCGCGCCGACCTCTTCTCGGCCGCGGTCACGCTGTACGAGCTGACCTGCCTGAAGAGCCCCTTTCTGCGCGCGACGCACGACCTGACCCTCGACGCGGTGCTGCACGAGCAGCCGCCCGACCCACGCGCGCTCAGACCCGACGTGAGCGAGCGCTTCGCCGCCGCGCTGCTCAAGTCGCTCTCGAAGTCACCCGAGCAGCGCCACCCGACCGCGGCCCAGCTGCGCGACGCGCTGCTCGACGGCCCCCTCGCCGCCGCGCCCGAGCTGGGCGACTGGGTGCAGCGGCTCGCCTCCGACGAGCTGCAGCGCTTCGGCTCGAAGCCACCCGCCGCAACCCAAGAGAACGGCACCGCGACGTTGAACCCACGGCCGCCCGAAGCGACGACTGAAAAATCAGCGCCGCCCAAGCGCCGCCGCGCGTTGCTGCTCATCCCCGGCGCGGCAGCCGTGCTGGCCGTCGGCATCGCGCTCACGCTCGAGCAGCAACCCGAGCCCACCCCCCAAGCCCCAGCGATGGCAGTGCGCGACATGCCCGCGCCCGCGCCCGCGCCCGCGCCCGAAGCCCGGGAACGGGAGCCGCAGCCCGAAGCCCCGACCCCGAAGCCCGAACCGGCACCGCAACCCAAGCCCGCACACGCCAAACGCCAACCACCCAAGGCCGAAGCCAAGCCAGAAGACCCCGCCCCGACCGAGTCCATCGGCTACCTGTCGGCCGACGCAGACCCCTGGGCCTGGGTGCTCCTCGACGGCAAGCCCATCGACCGAACACCCTTCTTTCGCTACCCGGTGACCGCGGGAACCCACGCCGTGACCTTCCGCGCCGCCGACGGCCGCACCATCGAGCGCTCCATCGACCTGCGCCGTGGCGAGACCCGCCGCGAGCGCGTCGACTTCACCACCGAGGCCGCGCGATGAGCGACACGCCAGAGACGTGGACGCTGTCTCCCGGCCCGGTGGGCGGAGGCCGGCCCACCGTCGAGCCCCTCAAGCTGCTGGTGCTCGATGGAGCCGACGCCGGCAAGCAGCTCACCGTCACCCAGGGCACCGTGCTCGTCGGCACGCACGCCGAGTGCGCGCTGGTGCTCACCGACCCGTCGGTCTCGCGCCGCCACGCCTCGCTCGAGCTGCTGCCCGGCCGCGTTCGCGTGCGCGACCTCGAGTCGAAGAACGGCACCCAGTACCTCGGCTCGAGCATCAGAGAGCTCGAGGTGCCCGTCGGCGCGACGGTCGAGCTGGGTCGCACCCGCCTGGCACTGCTGCCGTTGCTCACCGGACACGAGCCGGTCACCGAGCGCTCCGAGCTCGAGGGCCTGCTCGGCCGCTCGGTCGAGATGCGGCGCCTCTTCTCGCAGCTCGCGGTGCTGGCGAAGGTCGACGCGCCCGTTCTCATCTGGGGCGAGACCGGCGTCGGAAAGGAAGCGGTCGCCCGCGCCCTGCACCAGAGCTCGAAGCGCAGGGCCGCGCGCTTCGTCACCGTCGACTGCGCGGCGCTCTCGAGCGAGCTCGCGTCATCGACGCTGTTCGGCCACGTGCGCGGCGCGTTCACCGGCGCGACCCGCGACGCGCCCGGGGCGCTGCTGCTCGCCGCGGGCGGCACGCTGTTCCTCGACGAAGTGGGAGAGCTGCCGCTCGAGCTGCAGCCGATGCTGCTGCGCGCGCTCGAGCAGAAGCGCTTCACCGCGCTGGGGGCCGACGCCCCGCAGCACAGCGACTTCCGCATTCTCGCCTCGACCCGCCACGACCTGGCGCGGCTGGTGAAGACCGACCGCTTCCGCTCCGACCTCTACTACCGGCTCGCCGGCGTGGTGCTCACCGTGCCCGCGCTGCGCGAGCGGCAAGACGACATCGCGCTGCTCGCCCACCGCTTCGCCGCGGAAGGCGGAGCCACCGAGCCGCTCGCGCCGGCGGTCATCGGGGTGCTGGCCGCCCGGCGCTGGCCGGGCAACGTGCGCGAGCTCAAGCACGAGGTCGAACGCATTCTCACCCTCGGCGAGGCGGCCGCGCTGCCCGAGGCCCACGCCGACGAGGCGCGCGACGACTTTCACCAGGCCCGCGCCCGCGCGCTCAAGGCCTTCGAGAAGAGCTACCTCGAGGCGCTGCTGGCGAGGCACGGCAGCCCCACCGAGGCGGCGAAGGAAGCCGGCATCGTGCGCAGCTACCTCTACAAGCTGCTCGAGGCGCACGGCTTGAAGCGCTGAAGCTCCCGCGAGCGTACACTCTGTCAGTCAGTACATGCCCGGCCAATCGCGCCAATGGCTGCACTGTGCGCGACGGCTCACTTCACCTTCATCGCGCGGGTATCGAGCGAGTACTTCTTCACCAGGCGCTCGATGCTCTTGCGGTGCAGGCCGCTCTCGCGCGCGGCGCGAGAGATGTTGCCGTCGCAGCGCTTGAGCACCTGCGAGATGTACTCGCGCTCGAAGCTCTCGAGCAGCTGCTCTTTCGCGTCTTTGAACGACAGGTGCTCGTTGAACGGCAGCGGCTGCTCTTTCTGCTGCCCCTGCACGCGCGCGGGCAGGTGCATCACCTCGACCTCTTCGCCGTCGGTGAAGGTGAGCACGTGGCTCATCACGTTCATCAGCTCACGCACGTTGCCGGGCCAGGGGTAGGCCATCAGCATCGACAGCGCCGACTGGCTGAAGCGCTTGCGGCCGTGCTTGGCGACGGTCTCGGGCTCCGAGAGCGCCTTGCGAAGAATGTGAGGAATATCGTCGCGCCGCTGCCGCAGCGGCGGCAGCTGAATGTTGATGACGCTGAGGCGGAAGTAGAGGTCTTCGCGGAAGTTGCCGGTCTGAATCTCTTTGACGAGGTCGCGGTTGGTGGCCGCGATGACGCGCACGTCGACCTCGATGACGTCGTTGCCGCCGACGCGCCGCACCTCGCGGTTCTCGAGCACGCGCAAGAGCTTGGGCTGCAGGTCCATGCGGAGCTCGCCGAGCTCGTCGAGGAAGATGGTGCCGCCGCTGGCGCGCTCAAACGCGCCGGGCCGCGAGGCCACCGCGCCGGTGAAGGCGCCCTTCTCGTGGCCGAACAGCTCGCTCTCGATGAGGTTGGGCGGAATCGCGCCGCAGTCGAGCACCACCATGGGGCCCTTCTTGCGGCTGCTGCCCTCGTGAATCGCGCGCGCCACCAGCTCTTTGCCGGTGCCGGTCTCGCCCTGAATGACGACGCTCACGTCCATCGGGGCGATCTTCTTGATGAGGCCGAAAATCTGCCTCATCTTCACCGACTGCCCCACCATGCCGCCGAGCAGGCCGTCGCGGTCGGGCTCGACGGTCACCTCTTCGTCGATCGGCTTGAACTCGAGCGTCGAAGAGCCGGCGCGAATCTGTGAGCCCGGCGAGAGGTAGGCGCGCTCGATGCGGCGGTTGTCGAGAAAGGTGCCGTTGGTCGAGTTGAGGTCGATCAGCAGGTACCCGCGCTCGGTGTACTGCACCTCGAAGTGGTGGCGGCTGGCGGTGCGGTCTTCGGCGAGCACCAGGTCGTTGGTCGAGTGCGCGCCGCAGCGCATGCGCTCTTTGTCGCTGACCACTTCTCGGCCCTGATCAGGCCCCGCGGTGACGGTGAGCCGGCACTTGCGCACCTTCAGCGTGGTGCGGTTCTCGACCACCAGGGTGTGGGTGGCGGTGATGTTCGCCTCCTCGAACGGGTCGAGGTAGGTGGCCTCACCGGGGCTGGTGAGGATCTCGTCCTGCACTTGTTCCTTCGGAGTATTCGACATCGAGCGGCGCGGACCTTAGCGGTTCGCGCCACCGCGGGCGAGTGCTATGCAAAGAGGCCCACATGGCGCGACAGCAGGCGGGCCGCATCGGCATTCTCTCGCGCAAGCGCGCGCTCTACTCGACCTCGCGACTCGTCGAAGCGGCCAAGAAGGCCGGTGTCCGCAGCATCGTGATGGACACGCTCCGCTGCGAGCTCTTGCTCTCTCCGCGCCCGCGCATGCTGTACCGCGGCGCCGAGGTGCGGGGCCTCACCGTGGGTCTGCCGCGCATCGGCGCGAGCATCACCGGCTACGGCCTCAAGGTGGTCAGCCACCTCGAGGCGATGGGCGTGGCGCTGCTCAACGACGCCCCCAGCATCACCCGCAGCCGCGACAAGCTGCGCTGCCTGCAGCTGCTCTCGGGCGCCGGCATCGACATTCCCCGCACCGTGATGGCGTACCAGGGCACCAACATTCGCCGCCTGGTCGACGAGGTGGGCGGGCTGCCGGCCATCGTGAAGCTGCTGCGTGGCACGCAGGGCGTCGGCGTGATGATCGCCACCACCATGGCCGAGGTGCAGACCATTCTCTCGACCTTCTGGGAGCTCGGTCAGGAGATTCTGGTTCAAGAGTTCATTCGCGAGTCGAAGGGCCGCGACGTGCGCGCGCTGGTGGTCGGCGACGAGGTGGTCGGCGCGATGCGGCGCACCGCGCGCAAGGGCGAGTTCCGCTCGAACATTCACCTGGGCGGCGAGGGCAAGCCGCTGCCGTTACCCAAGGACTACGCCAAGGCCGCGGCCAAGGCCGCCAAGATCATCGGCCTCGAGGTGGCGGGCGTCGACATGCTCGAGGGCAAGTCGGGGCCGAAAATCATGGAGCTGAACTCGAGCCCCGGCTTCGAGGGCCTCGAGAAGGCCACCGGGCAGGACATCGCCGGCGCGATTGTTCAACATGCGATGCGCGTCTCCCGGTCGCACCGCGCACCGGCGCGTATAGACTGAAGACACTTTTGAATCGGCGGCAGCTGTGGGCCGTCATGGAGGCACCCATGCGCAACTTCGCTCTGATCACCGTGCTCGCGCTGTCCGGCTGCATGGCGCACGGTGTCGAGTACCGCTCCCGCACCGTCGCCGCCGGGTGCTCGCCCGACTTCCCCTGCTCGGGCATGTACTACTGGGACGAGTGGCGCGAGGTGTACGTCTACTACGACGGCTACCGCTACCTCGACTGCACCGGCCGCCCCGGCGAGTGGCCGCTGCCGCCCCCGGGCGTCGCCTACTACGCGCCGCCGCGCGGCTACGTGCCGCCGTCTTCGTGGGTTCCCCCTCGCGGCAGCTACCGCCCGCCGGTCGGCTACGTGCGCCACGGCCGCCCGCCTCCGCCCGGCGTCGCCTACGGCAACCGCGACGCTCCGCCTCCTCCGCCGGGCCGCGCCTACGGTGGCTCGCCGCCTCCGCCGGGCAACGCCTATGGCAACAACAACAACGCGCCTCCTCCGCCGGGCAACGCCTACGGCAACAACAACAACGCGCCTCCCCCGCCGCCCGGCCGCGGCTACGGCTCGCCGCCTCCTCCCGCCGGCTCTGCAGCTCCGCCGCCTCCTCCGCCGCCCGCCCAGGGTGGCCCGGCGCGCTTCGACACCTCGCCGCAGCCGGTGCGCAACGAGCCGCCGCCTCCTCCTCCCGCGCGCTTCGAGTCGGGCGAGCAGCCCCAGCGCTACGGCAACCCCAGCACGCCGCCGCCCGCTGCGGTGAACACCCCCCCGCCTCCCCCGCCCGCGCGCATGGAGTCGGGCCAGCAGCCGCAGCGCTACGGCAACCCCAGCACCCCGCCTCCTGCTCCGGCGGGGCGCGAGGTACCCGACGGCCCGCGAGGCCGGGGCTTCGAGACGCCCCCTCCCGCCGGCTCGCACGGCCGCGACGCGCCGCCCCAGCCGGTGTACCAGCCGCCGCCGCCCACCCAGGCCACCGGCCCCACCCGCAACAGCGGCGAGCGCGTCGAAGGCATTCAGCGCACTCCGCCGCCCTTCCGCGAGAAGGTCGAGCTGCCGCCGCAGCCGGCCCCGCCGCCTCCCGCGCCGGGCCAGCCGCAGACCGTGAACCCGAACAACAAGCGCGCCCTGCCTCCGGCGCCGGGCCGCGACCGCGGCGGGCCGCCTCCGCCTCCGGGCCGCTGAGAGCACCGGTCTCGACGCGCCGGGTGATCGCTTCACCCACCCCGGCGCGTCTCTTCTCGCACTGGGGGTAGAGACGCCGCCACGTCGAGGCCCGGGTTCACGCCGCGCAGCGCCCCGCCCGCTCGGACTCAAAGGGCGCCGGCGCTCACCCTCGAGCGCCGCGCGCGCTGCCCCGACCGAGCCGGAAGTATCCCACCCGGCGGGCGCTGATAGAGTGCGGCGCGAACCGGCGGCCGGCCGCCCGAGCGTTCACATGAGCCTCCCAAAACTTCTTCTCCTCGCCCTCGCGGTGGTGACGCTCGGAGCCTGCTCGCGCACCGAGCTGCTCTTCTGCAACAGCACCAACGCACCGTGCCCCAAGAACTTCGTCTGCGTGGCGCAGCGCTGCGTGCCGGGCGACACACCCAACGAGTGCAGCGTCTCGGGGCAGGTGAACTGCGGCAACGGCTGTATCGACCTGACGAAAGATCCGCAGAACTGCGGCGCGTGCAACCGCGCGTGCCCGTCCGGCCAGGCCTGTCAGGCGAGCCAGTGCGTGGGCATGTGCACCAGCGGGCTCACCAACTGCTCGGGCTCGTGCGCCGACCTGCGCACCGACGAGCTGCACTGCGGAGACTGCGCCACCCAGTGCGCGACCCGCCAGACCTGCTCCAGCGGAGTGTGCCGCTGCGACGGCACCCTGATGAGCTGCGCCGGCGCGTGCGTCGACTCGACCAACGACCCGAAGAACTGCGGCGCCTGCGGCGTGGCGTGCGGCGCGGGCCAGGTGTGTCAGTCAGGCAAGTGCGGCACCAGCTGCAGCATGGGGCTCACCAACTGCTCGGGCGCATGCGTCGACACCAAGAGCGACCGGTTCAACTGCGGCGCCTGCAACTTCAGCTGCGCGGGCGACCAGACCTGTCAGAACGGCGCGTGCACCACCGCCTGCACCCCTGACCAGCAGCTGTGCAGCGGGGCCTGCGTCGACCCGCTCACCGACGCGAAGAACTGCGGCGGCTGCGGCAACACCTGCGCGGCGAACCAGAGCTGCCAGAAGGGCGCCTGCGTGAGCTTCTGCCTGCCGGGCCAGGCGCTGTGCAACGGCCTGTGCGTCAACACCACGAACGACCCCAAGAACTGCGGCACCTGCAACAACGCCTGCTCGCCGGGCATCTCGTGCGTAGGCGGCACCTGCTTCTGCAGCTTCCCGCTCACCATCTGCTCGAACGGCAGCTGCGTCGACACCCGCAGCGACTTCAACAACTGCGGCGCGTGCGGCAAGGTCTGCGGCGCCGGCCAGGTCTGCAACGCCGGCACCTGCACCACCACCTGCCCGCCCCCCTCGTCGAACTGCAGCGGCGCGTGCGTGAACCTGGGCAGTGACCCGCGCAACTGCGGCGCGTGCAACAACATCTGCGCGGTGGGCCAGACCTGCTCGGGCTCGACCTGCTCGTGCGTGAGCGCCGGCCAGGTGGTCTGCAGCGGCGTGTGCACCGACGTCACCTCAGACATCGCCAACTGCGGCGCGTGCGGCACCCGCTGCGCGACCGGCCAGACCTGCACCAACAAGGTGTGCGCGTGCCCTGCCGGCCAGCAGCTGTGCTCAGGCCGCTGCGTGAACCCGCTGCTCGACCCGCTCAACTGCGGCAGCTGCGGCAGCACCTGCGGCGCCGGGCTGTCGTGCCAGATGGGCACCTGCAGCTGCCCCGCCGGCACCAGCCTCTGCGGCGGCGCCTGCCGCGCGCTGCAGAGCGACCCCGCCAACTGCGGCACCTGCGGCAACGTCTGCCCGGCCAACGCGGCGTGCACCATGGGCAGCTGCGCCTGCAACCCGGGCTTCACCTCGTGCAGCGGCCAGTGCGTGCAGACCGCCACCGACAACTCGAACTGCGGCGCCTGCGGCAACGTCTGCTCGGGCGGGCAGACCTGCCAGATGGGCAGCTGCCAGTGCGCGGCCGGTCAGACCTCGTGCGGCGGCAGCTGCAAGAGCACCGACGTCGACCCGGCCAACTGCGGCGGCTGCGGCAACGCGTGCGCGTCGAACCAGACCTGCCAGGGCGGCATGTGCCGCAACAACTGCCCCGCCGGCTTCACGCTGTGCGGCGGGCAGTGCGTGAACGTGAACAACGACAACGCCAACTGCGGCACCTGCAGCAACTCGTGCGGCGCCTCGGGCCAGTGCGTGAACAAGGTGTGCAACTGCCAGGGAGGCACCACCCGCTGCGGCAACCAGTGCGTGCGCGTGCAGACCGACCCGCAGCACTGCGGCTCGTGCACCACCGTGTGCAGCGCGACGCAGGCCTGCACCTTCGGCATGTGCAGCAACACGTGCATCGGCGGCTCGGTGAACTGCAGCGGCACCTGCGCCTTCACGCAGTTCGACCCCAACAACTGCGGAGCGTGCGGCAACGCCTGCGGGGGCACCGGCAGCGCGTGCATCAACGGGCAGTGCCAGTGCAGCGCCGCGCAGGGCTTCACCCGCTGCGGCAACCAGTGCGTGAACACCCGCACCAACGCGGCGAACTGCGGCGCGTGCGGCAACGCTTGCGGCGCGAACCAGGTGTGCATCGCGGGGGGGTGCCAGACCATGTGCCCCACCGGCCAGAGCTCGTGCAGCGGCAGCTGCTTCAACCTGCAGAGCGACTCGAGCAACTGCGGCACCTGCGGCCACACCTGCAGCACCAACGAGCAGTGCGTGGGCGGCATCTGCTACTGCGCCGGCGGCAGCTCGTTCTGCAGCGGCCAGTGCCGCGACCTGCAGAGCGACCGCAACAACTGCGGCATGTGCGGACGCAACTGCAACTTCAACCAGACCTGCGTGGCGGGCGCGTGCCAGTGCCAGGTGGGCCTCACCGCCTGCATGAACCAGTGCCGCGACCTGCAGAACGACCGCAACAACTGCGGCACGTGCGGTCACGTCTGCCCGGGCAGCCCGTTCACCTCGGGCTGCGTGAACGGCACCTGCTCGTGCGCCACCGGGCTCACGCTCTGCAGCGGGTCGTGTCTGAACACCCAGTTCGACCGCAACAACTGCGGCACCTGCGGCACCGTCTGCTCGGCGTCGCAGATTTGCAACCTCGGCACCTGCACCGCGCCGTGAGCGGGCTGGGGCTGGTGTTGCTGCTGGCCGCGGCGCCCGGCAGCGAGCTCATCACCGGGCGGTTTCGCGCGCTCACCTTCGAGCCCGGCGAGCGCCGCGAGCTGCGCGCGGCGGGGCTCGAGCGGGTGACCGGCAGCTCAGGCGACTGCCTGGAAGAAGGCATGGCCCCCGACGCGTTCGAGACCCTGTACATCGAGGCGAAGTGCGGGGGCGTGCGCACCTCGATTGCGTGGCTGGCGAACCAGAAGCGCATTCACGTGCTGGTGTGCGCCGAAGAGGTGGGGCGCAGCGCGACCGCGGTGACGTTGAGGAAGAAGGCGCAGCGCCTGGTGAAGGGGTGGAAGAGCGTCACTGCGTGCGTGAGGGGCGAAGAGGTGCAGCTGCTGGGGTGGGCGAGGGATGAAGCCGAGAAGGTGAAGGTCGCGGGGGTGGCGAGGAAGCTGGGGCTCGTCGACAAGGTCGAGGTGCTGGGGTCAGGCGAGCGGGAGTAGCGGTGCTTGGCGCTGGCTGACAGCCGTTCACGGCTGTCAGCGGCGCAACATCACGGCAGCCACCCCGACCGGGCAGGAGCGCCGCAACCGGCACCACCCCACCTGCACGACCGCGACGAGCACCACCGCCGCGGCCACCACGCACGCATGGCGGCGCACCACCGTCACCACGCCTCGTGCGAGCAGCATCGCCCCCAGCGCGAGGGCCAGCGGCATCACCACGGTCTCGAGAGCCCACTCCACGAACGGGCGCTCTAACACCCTTCCGCGCCGGCTATTCCAGCTCCGCGGGTCATTTGACCCGCCTTCACGGGAGAGCGAGCACAGCTCGCGCCCGTTCCACCTTCGTCGCCAGCATTTGTACGCCGCCGCAATCCTGGGCTACTCCTCTTCTCTCCTCGTGCGCTTCGCCTCCGTCGCCATCGCCGTGCTGGTCGCCGCGTGCGGCTCGACCGATGTGACGCTGAACCACAACACCGGCGGCGGGTCAGGCACCGCGGGGGGCTCGGCGACCGGAGGCGGCTCAGGCACCGGCGGCGGTTCGGGGCGCGCCGGCGGCAGCGGTACCGGGGGCGGCACGTCGGGCACCGGCGGCGGCTCTGCAGGGGCGTGCAACTCCACCACCTGCGCCAGCGGCTGCTGCGGCACGCTCGGCAACTGCCTGCCGGGTACCAGCACCACCGCCTGCGGCAAGGGCGGCATGGGGTGCGCCAGCTGCTTCACCGCCCAAATCTGCCGGCCCGACCAGACCTGCGGCGCGGCGTTCGACCCCAACAAGCTCTACAGCGTGCTGCCGCTCGCCGGTGAGCTCGAGTCGACCAACTCCACCGGCGGCGCGTGGGATGCGCTCTCCGACCCCGACGCCTTCATTCGGCTGTGGTGCCCCAACAGCTCGGGCGCGTCGGTCGACTCCAACACCTCGTCCGACACCTTCACCCCCACCTGGAGCTCGCTCAGCGGCACGTGCCGAATCACGGCCGACAAGCTCGTCAACGAGGGCCTCGGCGTCTCGGCGCTCGAGTCCGACGTCAGCAGCGACGACACCATCACCTCGCGCGCGGTGGTGAAGTTCACGCCAGACGACCTCACCGCCGGCAGCAAGACCCTTCAGCCGTTCGGGCGCATGAAGTCGCTGACGTTCAAGTTCACGCCCTGAAGCCGCACCAGGGCCGCCGTCTGCGGAGTCACCGTCGGTGCGGCGTGGTATTGGTGGGCCGAAGCTTCGATACCGCAACATGGGCGAAGGCTCGCTGCGGCGCACTGCGGACGGGTCGGGGCGCGGGCCGGCTGAACCGGGCGGGCTCCCGCGCGGTTCGGCGTTCGGTCGTCTCGAGAAAGACGTCTGCCACGGTTGAGACGTGCCCTCGGGCGGCGCCGAGGCCTGGCGATGAGCCCCTTGCTGCGCGCGCAGCAGCCGACAGCCGATGAGGGCACGGCAGGCGATGTCGGTGCGCTCCGCCGCGCACTCGGCACGTTTCACCCTGACGTGGGTAAAGAAAGGTTCACCGGTTGGTCTCAGACACTCCCACGTCGATTGGGCGCCACGGCCTCGGTCGCCACGCGAGCGCACGCACGACAGCCACCGTGCCTGATGGCCGGCTGGCAGCGCGCTGACGGCGAGGTGCTGCCCGACGCGGGCAGGCGCCGCCGACTGGGGTCGCCAGGCCGTCGACGATTCGCTGCTCGCGCATTCGGCCACCCAAGGCGCGGCGACGGTGCCCACCCGAAGCCACGCCTCACTCGAAGCCGAAGCGCATCACGCCGTCGTTCGGCACCGGGCTCGAGCAGGTGAAGTGCGTGACGTAGAACGCCCTGCGCGTGGCCGAGTACGCCAACCCGTTCGGTTGAAACGGCAGGTCTTTGCCGATTGCCGACCGGGTCGCGCCGCGGTCAGCGCTGAGCATCAGCCTCTGCGCGCCCACGGTGACGATGCGCCCTCCCGGCAGCTCGACCGGGGTGAGCGGCTTCGCCTGCTGCGAGCTCGCGACGCTGACCCACGTGACGCCGCGGTCGGCGCTGCGCAGCAGGCCGCCCTGCTGGTGCCCGGCCCAGTACAGCGTGCCGTCGCTCGCCACCAGCGCCTGCCCCACCACCCCGTCACCGCTCACCAGGCGCCAGGTCTGCCCGGTGTCGGTCGAGCGGTAGATGCCGGGCGAGCCGCCGTACCAACCGCCGCAGCCCACCAGAAAGGTGTGCGCGTTGAGCACCAGCGTGGCGGTGCAGAAACCGGTGCCCGACGGCAGGCGCATGCCGATGTCCGTCCACCCTGCTCCGCCGTTGGTCGAGAGGTTGAGGCAGCAGGGTCTGCCGCTGCGGGTCGGTGAAGTCGACGCTCACCGAGTCGCAGTGGTTCACCGTGCCGAGTTGCGAGAACGTCGCGGCGTGGTCGGTCGTCCGGTACACGCCGCCGCCGTTGTAGATGCCGCTCTCCCAGAAGACGCCGGGGTGGTCGGGGTCGAAGGCCACCGACGAGATGCGGTTGGTGATGTTCGCGCCGCTGCCCACGGCCGCCCAGGTGCCGTCGGTGGCGCTGCGCCACAGGCCATGCTGCGCAGCCGAGCAACGAGAGCATCACCGCCGAGATGACGCGCTTCATTCGACTTCCTCCGGTGACAACGGTTCAGGCGTGAGTGGCGGCGCGAGCCCTCACTCGGCTTTGCGCAACCGCTCGAGGAGCGGTGCACACCGGAAAAGCAAGGCAGGGGCCGTTCGAGGCCGGCCTCTCGCGCCGCTTTGAGACCGCAGCGCACCGACTGGAGCGTTGGCGCCCCCCCACCTCTCCCACGGGACCCCACGGAAGAGCGGAGGCGCTTCGGCTACTTCGCTTTGCCCTGCGCGGCGACCGCGGCCTGGGCCTTGGCAATCTCCTCGGCGTTGCCGAGGTAGTAGTTCTTGATGGGCTTCAGGCTCGCGTCGAGCTCGTAGACCAGCGGGCGCCCGGTGGGGATGTTGAGCGCCACGATGGCGTCGTCGCCGATGCCGTCGACGTGCTTGATGAAGGCGCGAATCGAGTTGCCGTGCGCGGCGATGAGCAGCCGCTGACCCGACTTCACCGCCGGGGCGAGCACGCTCTGCCAGTACGGCACCACGCGCGCCACGGTGTCGGCCAGGCACTCGGTGAGCGGCACCTCGTCGGGCGCGAGCTTCGCGTAGCGGCGGTCGTGACCCGGCCACCGCTCGTCGCTCTTCTCGAGCGGCGGCGGGCGCACCGAGTAGCTGCGCCGCCAGATGTGCACCTGCTCTTCGCCGAACTTCTGCGCCATCTCGGCCTTGTTCAGCCCCTGCAGCGAGCCGTAGTGCCGCTCGTTGAGGTGCCAGTCTTTGGTCACCGGCAGCCACAGGCGGTCGAGCTCTTCGAGCACCAGGTTCAGGGTGCGGTTGGCGCGCTTGAGCACGCTGGTGAAGCAGGCGTCGAAGTCCCACCCTTCACGCTTGAGCAGCTGCCCCGCCTGCCGCGCCTCGCTGACGCCGGTCTCCGAGAGGTCGACGTCCGTCCACCCGGTGAAGCGGTTCTCTTTGTTCCAGGTCGACTCGCCGTGACGCAGCAGCACCAGCTTGTACATGCTCTCTCTGTTCCTTTCTGAACGGCCGAGGTGATGCTGGCTTTCGCTCCCGCGCGCAAGCGATTCGGTATTCTTCGAAACGCTGAAATACCGTACGACCCAAAGACGCAGTGACCACCGACCTCGACCCGCCCGCGGCACCGCAACCCAAGCGCACCGTGCTGGTGGTCGACGACGAGCCCGGCATTCGCTCGGTGATGAAGCGCCTGCTCGGCCGCTACGGCTACGAGGTGTTCGTCGCCGCCGGAGGAGAAGAAGGCCTCACCCTGCTGCGCGAGCACCCCGTGCAGTTGGTGATCAGCGACATCGACATGCCGCAGATGAACGGGCTGCAGTTTCTCACGCTGGTTCACGACCGACACCCGCGCGTCTGCCGCATCTTGCTCACTGGCCGCGCCGACCTCGACAGCGCGAAGAAGGCCATCAACGAGGGCGAGGTCTACCGCTTCCTCGAGAAGCCGGTCTCGAACGAGCACCTGCTGAGCACCCTGCACTTCGCCTTCGAGACGCTCGAGCTCGAAGAGGCCAACCGGCGGCTGGTCGACGAGCTGAAGTCGACGGTGAAGACCTTGCACCGCCTGAGGGCCGCCGAGCGCGCCCAGGCCCAGGAGCTCGAGCTGCAGCGCGGGCGCGCCGAGACCCTGCTGCTCAACGTGCTGCCCCGCTCCATCGCCGAGCGGCTCAAGGCGGGTGAAAAGACCCTCGCCGACCGGTTCCCCGAAGCGACCGTGCTGTTCAGCGACCTCGTCGACTTCACCACGTTGAGCGCGTCGATGACGCCGCAAGAGGTGGTGGCGCTGCTCAACGAGCTGTTCTCGCGCTTCGACCAGCTCGCCGACGGCCTGGGGGTCGAGAAGATAAAGACGCTCGGAGACGGCTACCTCGCCGCGGCGGGCCTGCCCGACCCACGCCCCGACCACGCCCGGGCGGTCGCCGACCTCGCGCTCGAAATGCAGCGAGAGCTCGAGCGCTTGAACGAGCGCCGCGGCACCCGGCTGCAGATGCGCATCGGCGTGCACTCGGGCCCGGTGGTGGCCGGCATCATCGGGCTGCACCGCTTCAGCTACGACCTGTGGGGCGACACGGTGAACACCGCCGCCCGCCTCGAGTCGACCGGCGCCCCGGGCCGCATTCACGTCAGCGCCGAAGCGCAGCGCGCGCTCGAGCAGACCCACCGGCTCGAGCCCCGCGGCCCGGTCGCGATGAAGGGTAAGGGCGAGCTCGACACGTTCTGGCTCACTGGCAAGAAGTAGAGTCTTCGCTCGTCACCTGCTGAGCCCTCGAGCCTCTCCGACCAGAGTCCGTTGCGCTGCTACCGGGTGGTGTGCGGGCTCCGTCTCGATTTCTCACATCCGGTCGTCCCGCCTGACGGACGCCAGGTCGCCTGCGGCGCGCGCCCGCACGCGCCGTTGAGACGGTGCGTGCGTTGCCCTGTAGCCTCTCGCCCGTGGACCGAATCGCTCCGACCCGAAGACCGCAGCGCCCCGCGCAGGGAAGCCAGCGCTGGCACCAGTTGCTCTTCTCGCACTGGGAGGTCGACGCGCAGGCGCTGAAGCCGCTGGTGCACCCCCGGCTCACCATCGACACCTTCGACGGCAAGGCCTTGGTGGGCGTGGTCGCCTTCACCATGCAGAAGGTGCGGCCCTGGTCGTGGCTGCCCAGCGCTCCGACCGCCACCGAGTTCTTCGAAATCAACGTGCGCACCTACGTGCACCTCGACGGTGAAGAGCCGGGCATCGTCTTCTTCAGCCTCGACGCCTCGAGCACGCTCGCGGTGCTCGCCGCGCGCACCTTCTGGGGCCTTCCCTATTACCGCTCGGACATCGGCGCAGAGAACGGCTGGGCGTGCGACCGGCGGTGGCCGTCACGCCCACCGATGCGGGGCTTTCGCGCCGCGTTCGAGGCCGGGCCGGCGCTGCCGGCCTCGCAGCCGGGCTCGCTCGAGTTCTTCCTCGCCGAGCGCTACCAGTTCTACGCCGCTCGGCGCGGCGGAGCGTTGAGCCGCGCGCGGGTCGCTCACCCGCCCTACCCGCTGCACGCGGTGCGCTCGAGCGAGGTGAACGCGAACCTGGTGACTCCGCTCGGCCTGCAGCCCGGGGCGCGCACCCCCGACCTCTATTCTCCGGGCGTCGACGTCGAGGTGTTCTCGCTCGAGGACGTGCCGTGAACGCCGCGCTCGGGGGGCTGCTCGAGGTGCTGTTCCCCAGCGCGTGCGTGGCCTGCGACGCGGTGCTCTCGCGCGGCCGCTTCTTCTGTGCCGACTGCGCGCCGCTGCTGCTCGAGGTGGGGCCGGTGCACTGCGGCCGCTGCGCCGAGCCGGGCCGGTTCGCCGACGGCGTGTGCCCGCGCTGCCGAAAGGTGCAGCCCGACTTTCACCGCGCCTTCGCTCCGTACGAGCACGATGGCGCCATCGCGCGCGCCATTCACCGCTTCAAGTACGAAGACCACCCCGAGCTCGCCGGCCCGCTCGGCGCGCTCTTGAGCGAGCGGTCGGCCGACTTTCTGGCGAGGGCGCCGGTGCACGTGTGCCCGATTCCGCTGCACGCGCGGCGCTACCGCGAGCGGCGCTACGACCAGGCGACGCTGCTCGCCGCGGCGCTGTGCCGGGCGAGGCCGGGGCTCACGCTCGCCGACGGGCTGCTCGAGCGGCACCGAGCCACCGAGCGGCAGGTCGGCCTGAGCGACGAAGCGCGGGTGCGCAACGTGAGCGGCGCGTTCACCGCCCGCTCGGGCGTCGAGGCGGTGCTGCTGATCGACGACGTGCTCACCACCGGCGCCACCGCGAGCGCCGCGGCACGCGCGTTGCGGCGGGTCGGCGTGCGGCGCGTCGAGGTGCTGTCGCTCTGCCGTGCCACGCGCGTCTTTCTGCACTGACGCTGGCCGTCCCGGCGCGACTCTTCGTCTGCAGCGCTTCTTTTTCTGAAGTCGCTGTTGCACCTGAGGCATTCAGCGCGGGTTTTACAGATTGCGCAGAGACGTACCTCTCGAGCCGGGAGATACCTGCGACTCAACTCAACCGATGGGGGAAGCAACCATGAAGCGTTTTCATCTCACTGCGTTGTTCGGTGCGGCAGTGGTGTTCGCCGCGTGTGGCGTCGAGCAGCCCGAAGCCCAGAGCACGGACGACGGCATCGTCGCCAGCACCGCTGACCGGCTGCTCAACGCGCCGGTCGACTACCAGCACAAGTGGAGCGTCGGCGTCTGCGCCGGCCCGCTCAACGCCGACCCGAAGCTGGGCCCGATGGGGGCCTGCCTGCAGAAGGGCACCCGCTGCACCGGCTCGCTCATCGCGCCGAACCTGGTGCTGACCGCGCGGCACTGCGTGCACGAAATCGACTACTCGCAGGCCACCGACTTCTGCACCGGCAAGTTCACCACCACGCCGCTCAGCACGGCGCCGGTGCGCATCACCACCAGCCTCTCGACCATCGGGGCCAACCCCACCTGGTACGAGGTCGACAAGGTGCTGACCTCGCCGGTGACCGACGCCTCGTGCGCGGGTGACCTGGTGGTGCTGAAGCTGAAGAAGGTGGTGCCGCTCTCGGTCGCGCTGCCCGCGCTGGTCGACCTGCGCGAGCTCACCACCCACCAGCCCAAGAAGGTGGCGGTGGTCGGCCGCGGCGTCATCGACGAGCTGTTCGACACCACCGACTACTCGGTCATCAGCGCCGACGAAGGCGGCCTCAAGCGCCGCGTGCTCGAGAACATTCCCTTCGTGTGCGTCTCGAACACCGCCGGCGTCTGCGTGTCGCCCGACATCGGCGCCCCGTTCGCGGTCGACGTGGGCTACTTCCAGTTCGGCCAGGGCACCCTGAGCGGAGACTCGGGCTCGGGCATCGTGCGCCAGTGGTCGTTCGACCTCGAGCTGCCGCTCATCGTGGGCGTGAACAGCGCCGGCACGGTCGACCCGGTCAGCGGCATTCCCAACTTCGGGTTCGCCACCCGCCTCGACCGGCACAAGTCGTTCTTGCGCTCGGCGTTCTTCACCCACGCGTTCGGCGCGCGGGCGAACCTGGTCGAGAACTGAAGGGACTCGCCGAAGGGTGCAGGGCCTTCAGTGCCCTGCACCGTCGGCGATACGGCCATCTTGAATGTGGAGCGCGCGCTTCGCGTGCTTCACCACCCGCGGGTCGTGGGTCGAGAAGAGAAACGTGACGCCCTGCTCTTTGTTGAGCTCGAGCATCAAGTCGATGATCGACTCGCTGGTGGTCGAGTCGAGGTTGGCGGTCGGCTCGTCGGCCAGCACCAACCTCGGCTCGGTGATGAGGGCCCGCGCGATGGCGACCCGCTGGCGCTGACCGCCTGACAGCTCGTCGGGTTTGTGGTGCAGGTAGGGCTCGAGGCCGACCCGCTTCGCCAGCTGATTCACCCGCGCCCGCAGCTTGCCCGCGTCTTCGGGGTTCTTTCGCACCGCGCAGGGGAACTCGATGTTCTCGGCCACGTCGAGCACGGGAATGAGGTTGAAGCTCTGGAAGATGAAGCCAATCTTCTGGTTGCGCACCTCGGCCAGGTCGTCGAAGTCGCGGTCAGACACGTCGGTGCCGTCGAGCACGTAGGTGCCCTTCGAGGCGCGGTCGAGGCAGCCGATGATGTTGAGCAGGGTGGTCTTGCCCGAGCCCGACGGCCCGGTGACGACGGTGAACTCGCCCTTGTCGACGGTGAGGTCGACGCCGCGCAGCGCGGTGACGGTCGTCTTTCCCAGCTCGTAGTGCTTCTCGATGCCCTTCAGGTCGATGAGGCTCATGGCACTTTTCCTTCAGTAGAACAGGCGCACTTCGAAGAAGACGCGGAACAGCTGGGGAAAGCTGCCGTACTCGGAGACGTACCTGCCGGTGCTCTGCAGCCTGGCGGCCAGCGCGTTCGGCCCCGGCACGGGTATGAAGCCCACCAGCTGCAGCTGCAGCCACTCGGTGGTGCTCCAGGTGAGGCTCGGGGTCCACAGCGTCGAGAGGTCTTGCAGGTTGCCGATGACCACGAGCTGGGCGGTGAAGTCGTCTCTGATGCGCGGCTTGTTGAGGGTGATGAAGGCGTAGTGTTTGGCGGTCGGCGCGAAGCTGAAGCGCGAGGGGGTGCTGCCGTCGCCGCTGGCCTGGGGGAAGAGCAGGCTCGCGCCCATCAGCGTCGCCGGGTTCACGCCCAGCGCGCGCGCCTGCGCCACGCCGTCGTACGCGTTGACGAGGTCTTGATACTGGTCGGGCCGGTAGCCGTCGGCCTGAAACAGGTACTCGACCGAGGCGAACGAGTCGTCGTCGAAGGTCTTGCGCACGCCGACCACCGCGGTCGGCAGCCAGGTGGGGTCAGTCAGGCGCGACCGAGAGGCGAAGGCGCGCACCTGCGCCGCGCAGCGCACCGCCGCCATCGGGCTCGCCACGCACTCGGGCTCGACGTAGGCGCGCGCGCTGCCCTGCTGCAGCAGGCCTTCGGCGTGCACCTCCCAGGTGTCGAAGAAGATGCGGCTCACGCTCGCTCCCAGCCGCACCTTGTTGGCGAAGTCGTCGAGGTACTTGTTCGAGAAGTACGCCATCACGTTGACGTCGGTGTCGGCGACCAGGAAGTAGGCGCGCGCCGCCACCAGGTAGTGCACGTCGGTGTCGGGGCGCTTGCTGTCCCAGTCGGGGTACGCCAGCAGCCCGTAGGGAATGCCGAAGGCGCTCTCGGTCACCTGCGGGGCGAAGAGCAGCGTGAAGGCCGAGCTCTCGAGCGGCACCTCGAGGCGGGCCAGCCACGCCCCCGCGCGCTGAAAGGTGGGGTCGGTGGGGTCTTTGCGAACGTTGAGCAGGTCGGTGGGGTTGAACGCCAGGCTCGCGCCCCAGGTGAGGCGCTTCTTGCCGATGAGCAGGTTGAGCCACGGGGCGAACTCGTGCAGCACGTACAGCTCGTTCAGGCTGATGAGCGGCCGCACCCCGGGGGCGTCGCGCCACATCGTGGTCTGCTCGAAGCCGCTGCTGTCGAGGCTGCGGTAGTCGAGGCCGAGCTGGGCGATGGCCGAGACGTCGGCGTAGGCGAAGCCGTGCGGGTGGTAGCTGACCTTCAGCTGCGCGTTGAGCTCGAGCAGGTCGAGCCACTGGGGCAGGTCGGCGGTCGAGATGAGGCCGCTGAAGCGCGAGCGGCCGTAGGCGAGGCGGTTGGCGAGGTAGCCGTTCGCTTCGACCTGGTGGGCGAAGCCGGGCGGCGGCTCTTCGGCGGGCGTCGCTTCTCCGGGCGCGCCCTCGGCGGCGGGCGCCGCGTCAGAGGTGGCGGGCACCTCGAGCGTGCCGGCGTCTTCGGCCTCTTGCGCCCCCGAGACGCCGGCCAGCAGCAGCGCCGAGAGTGCGAGCAGCTGGAACGCGCCGCGCCGCATACTCCCTGCCTCGAGCAGCACGGCGCTCGCAGCGATACGAGGGAGCATCTGCTGCTCAGCCTTCGAGCTGCGATGGCAGGGTTCGACTTCGCTCACCCTGACCGGCTTCGGCGCGCTCATCATCAGCTCACTTGCCCAGGTCGGCCTGGGTGAAGCGCTGGGCGGGCACGTCGACCTTGAGGGTCATGCGCGAGGTGCGCATCTCGCTCTTGCGGGTCTTCACCAGCTCGTTCTGCATCACGATGCGGCCGGGCCGGGTGAAGCCCTTCTCGAATTCCTTGTGGTCGGTGAAGGTCGCCGAGCGGATCATCTGCCCGCTGGTGCCGAAGTACTGGCCCTTGAGCGGCTGAAAGTCGCTCTTCCGCATCCACAATTTGATGGAGTCGTACGAGGTCTCTTTGCTCTTGGCCTTGAGCTCGATGCACCAGGCGTCGGGGGCGTCAGAGTCGATGAGCTTGCCGTCGTAGTCGGCCTGGTAGTTCACCCGCAGCACGTCGGCGTTGTTGAAGTCGCCGCCCTGGAAGTTGTCGCGGTTCGCCACCCGGGTCGCGCGCTTCAGGTTGGGAATGTAAATCCACAGGTTGTCGCCGTTGCGGAGCATCTCCTGGCCCTTCACCGCGGCGGGCTCGCTGAACCAGAGGCGAAACTTGTCCTGGTCCTTCTTCAAGAACTTCATGCCGTAGGTGCGCGCGGTGCCGTCTTCGCGGGTGGCGGTCATGGTGGCCTCGGCCTCGAACTGGGCCGGCCCCATGATGGAGTCGTACTTCGCGAGCAGCTCGGCGACCGTGGGGTCGGCGGCGAGGAGCATCAGGACGAGCGCGTGCATGAGAGCTTCCTTTCGGTTCGGTTCAGGCGTTGCGGAGGGCGTCGACGGGGTTCAGGCGTGAGGCGCGGCGGGCGGGCAGCGCCGAGGCGAGCAGCGCCCCCAGGGTGGCCACCACCACCGCGGCGAGCACGAAGCGCACGCTCACCGTGGGCTGCAAGAGCGCCTTGCCCGAGGTGCCGGGCATCTCGATGGGTATGCCGATGGTGGAGATGACCGCGAGCGCCACGCGCCCCAGCACCGCGCCGGCGACGCCGCCGATGAGGCCGATGACCGCCGCCTCGAGAATGAACAGCTGCAGCACCTGCGCGCGCCGCACCCCGACCGCCAACAGCGTGCCGATTTCCCGCACCCGCTCGAACACGCTCATCAGCATGGTATTGGCGATGACGGTGAGCGCGATGATGAACAGCACCGCGCTGATGGCGCTGAACACCGCGTTCTGGCGGTTGATGACGTCGCGCACGAAGGTGTTGAGCTCTTTCCACGTGTGCACCTCGTAGTCGGGGCCCAGCGCCGCCTGCAGCGCGGTGCGGGTCTCTTCGAGCCGGGTGAGGTCGTGCACGCCCACTGCGTACTCGGTGACCTTGCCGTCCAAATCGATGAGCGCCTGGGCGGTGGCGAGCGGCACCGCCAGCACCCGCTTGTTCTCGAAGGGGAAGCTGCTCACCGCGAAGCCCTTCACCTTGAGGTCGATGGCGTTGCTGCGGCCGGCCGGGCTGCTCGACTGCACGCTCACCGTCTGGCCCAGCTGGGTGCCGAAGCTCTCGGCCAGCTCGAAGCCGATCAGCGCGCTCGAGGTGTCGGCGGCCGTCAGCGGCTGCCCGCCCGGCCGCACCACCGACTTCGCGCGCGGGCAGGCCTCTTCTTCGTGCTCCAGGTCGAGCGCGCGCCCTACGAACATGGTCTGGGTGACGCCGTTGCTCACCAGGCCGTTGAACGTGATGCGCCCGGTGACCCCCTTCACGTTGGGCACCGCCTTCATCTGCGCCACCAGCGCTGGGGTGTAGGGCATGTTGAGCCGGGTGGGCACCGACTCGATGCTGTCGACGTAGCCCTTCTTGTGCACCTGCAGCGCCCCCGAGCGGCCCTCGACGACGTCGGCCACCATGATGCTCGCCGCGCCGTCGACGAAGCCGCGCAGCAACATGACCATCACCACGGCGATGACGATGGCCACGCCGGTGATGAGGCTGCGGCGGCGGTTTCTCCCCACGTTGCGCACGGCGAGAGCAGGCAGTCGGCTCATGGCGTCGTCTCCTTTCAGGCGCTGGCGAGGGCTTCGACCGGGCGCAGACGCGACGCGCGCCAGGCGGGCCACAGGGTGGCGAGGGCGGCGCCCAGCGGCGTGCCGAGCAGCACGCCGACCACGAAGCGCCCCGAGACCCAGGGCCGCACGATGCTCTCGACGTTCGCGCCGGGAGCAGGCAGGGGAATGCCGCGGGAGTGCGTGAATGCGATCAGCAACAACCCCACCGAGAGGCCGAGCAGCGCGCCGACCGTGCCGATGACCACGCCCTCGAAGAGGAAGAGGCGAATGATCTGCCGCCGACGCATGCCCACCGCGAGCATGGTGCCGATCTCCCGGGTGCGCTCGAGCACCGTCATCAGCATCGCGTTGACGATGCCCAGCAGCACCACGGTGAAGAACACCCCGGTGATGATGGAGAAGATGAAGTCTTGCGTGCCGGTGAGGCTCTTGATGAAGGGGAACAGCTCGGCCCAGGTGTGCACCTCGTAGTCGGGCCCCAGCTTCGCCTTGAGCCCGTCGCGCACCGCGTCGGCCTGGGTGTAGTCGTCGAGCGCCAGCGCGTACTCGGTGACGTGCCCCTCCATGCGCAGCACCCGTTGCGCCACCGCGAGCGGCACCACGCCGATGCGCTTGTCGCCCGCACTGAAGCTGGGCAGCGTGCCACCCAGCACCATGTTCTCGCCGTTGAGGGCCCCGTCGCGGTCGCCGGCCAGCAGGGCCAGCTGCTGCTCGATGGGCGGCATCGGCGCACCCGCCGGGTGCACCGGCGCCTCGAGCCCGCGCGCGAACTCGTCGTTCAGCACCAGCTCGGGCGCGTCGGCAGAAGGCAGCATGCGCCCCCCTTTGTTGATGAGCCCGTGCCGGCGCGGAGTCACCTTCGACTCCGACTCGGGCTCGATGGCGGTAGCGAGAAAGAACGACGTCTTGCCCTGGTCTGCTTCGGGCAGGTCGCTGCCGTCTTCGGGCTGCGGCCGCTTGTCGGGCGTGCTCACCATCGCGCCGAACTCGATGCGCGGCGACACCCCGATGACGTGCGGCGCCGCGCTCAGCCGGCCCCGCAGCTCGGGCGTGTCGGCCATGTCGAGCTGCAGCGGCGAGGTGAGCACGTTCTTCACGTACCCCGTGCGGTGCACCTGAACCGCGCCCAGCCGGCCCTTGATGATGTTCTCGAGCAGCACGTCTTGCTGGCCGTTGATGAAGCCGCGCAGGCCGACCATGCCGGTGACCCCCACCACCATCGCCACCAGGGTGATGGCGGTGCGTCGCTGGTTGCGACGCAGGTTGCGAACGGCGAGCTTGAACAGCGCCATGGCGGGTTCCTTAGCGAACGTTCGTTAGGTTTTGGAGACTGCCGACCAGAAGAAGTCGAGGTGGGCCTTCACCTCGGCGTGAAAGCCTTTGAGGTCGGGCGGGCCCTTGGGCATCACCAGGTACATCACCCGCAACATCATCAAGGGGCCCATCAGCTCGAGCGTGAGGGCGTAGGGGTCGGCCTTCTTGAGCTGCTTGCGGGCCTGCATCGCCTCGAACACCCGGGCGAGGTGGGTGCGGGCCTCGCGCATGTAGCGCGGCAGGTTGAGCACCTGGTTCACGCCCAGCCGGTGCCCCTCTGACATCATCAGCCGCAAGAGCTTCTGCTCACCCGGCATGGTCCACAGGGTGATCATCGCCTGCACCAGCGACTCGAGCACCTCGCGCGGGCCCATCGCGTCGAGCAGCGCGCCGATGTCGAGGTCGACCAGCTTGCGCGCCTGGCCCGGCCCCAACGACTGCATCAGCCCCTCGAGAATCGCGTCTTTCGAAGAGAAGTGGTGGTACAGCGCGCTCTCGCGCACCCCGACCTCGCGCGCGATGGCCCGCATCGAGGTGCCGAAGAAGCCGTCTTGCGCGAACAGGTCGAGCGCCGCCTCGAGAATGTCCTGGCGGGTGTCGCGCTCTTCGCTCTTCTTCGGCCGCGCCATTGCACGACCATTAATAGAACGAACGTTCAATTAACGCAAATCAGTGCCCGCGCACCCAGTACAGGTCGTAGGTGCTCGAGCTGGAGGTGCTGCGCAGCCAGCCCAGGGTGTGCAGCGCGCCGCTCGAGTCGACCGCCGCCCCCACCGCCAGGTAGCTGTCGAACGGCAGGTTCGTGTTCTCGGTCTCGGTCACGCCGCTCGCGGGGCCGCGCTGTGAGGTGATGACGCCGCTGATGCGCTCGAGGCTCGCGAAGCCGGTCGGGCCGCGACCCGCCCGCGCGCCGACCGCGCCGCCGGTCGACCACTGCACCGGCGCCGACACCGCGGCAGGGGTGGCGGTCGAGCGCCACCAGCCGGTGTTGCCACCCGACCACAGCTCGACCGTGCCGCTCACCACCGCCAGCACCTTCACCGACAGCCCCGACATGTTGACGCTCACCGGCGCCGAGAAGATGCTGCTCGCGCCGCGGGTGTACTGCAGCGCATAGCTGCCGCCCGCCAGGTGCACCACGTCGCCGCTGCCCTCGACCGCGATGAGCGGCCTGCCGAACACCACCTGCGCCGCCGGCACCGGGCTCAGCCACGCGCCCTGAAAGCTGCGCCGGTAGGTGAGCCGCTGCGAGACGCCCGAGACGTACCAGTTGTAGGCGAGGTGCGCGTCGCCGTTCTGGTCGACCGCCAGCGCCACCCCGTCGCCTTCAGCGAGGTTGCCCACGCTGAACCGCATCACCGCGCCCACCGCCAGCGCCATCGACGGCGCCCCGGCCGGCGACACCTTCAGGTAGTTGTACTGGGTGGTGTAGTCGGTGCCGATGGTGACGCCGCCGGTGAAGATGACGTGCGCGTTGCCGGCAGCGTCGACCGCCAGCTGCGTGACGTCGTAGTAGTAGGCCGACGACACCGGCGTGGCCACGGTGCTCCAGGTGCCCGCGGTGCTGCGGCGCGAGACGTTCAGGTTGGTGCCGGCCAGGTACGCCACCACCGGGTTGCCCGCGCCGTCGACCGCCACCGCCGCGTTCGCGGCCGAGCCCACGCCCGAGAACACCCGCTCGAACACCCAGTCCGAGTCGACGCAGAGGCTGCCCCGCAGCGAGTACCCCGCCGCGCAGGTGCGCGCCGAGCAGCTCGAGTAATCGCACCCGAAGGTCGCCGCGCCGGTGGTCGGGCAGGCCGAGCACGCGCTCGAGCAGAACAGCGCGCCGGTGCCGCAGCTCATCGGCACGCACTGACCGCCGCTCACTCCCGAGCCGTCGACGCAAGACGCCGCGATGCACGCCGGGCCGTTGCAGGCGGTGCTCACCACGCCGCTGCTGGGGCAGGTGCGGCAGGTGCCGCCGCACGAGCGCTGCCCGCTGGGGCAGGTCGCCGGCACGCACACCCCGCCGCTGAGCACGTAGTCGGCCTGGCAGGTGGCGGCCACGCAGGTGTCGCCCGCGCCGCAGGCGGTGGTGGCGACCCCCACGGTGGGGCAGGCCGCGCAGCCCTGACCGCACGCCAGCTGACCGGTCGAGCACGAGAACGGCTGGCACACCCGGTTCACCGCCGAGCCGGTGGTCGGGCAGCGGGTGCCGCTGGCGCACGCGCCGCAGCTGGCCACGGTGCGCGCCATGCCGCAGCGGTCGGTGACCGTGAGCGGGCCGCAGCTGGTGTTGCTCGCCTGGCACAGCTCGGCGTCGGTCTGGGGCGTGCACCCGCACTGGTTCGGGGTGCCTGCTCCGGCGCAGGTCTTCGGGCTCGGGCAGCTGCCGCAGCTCGACACGTTGCGCGGGTTGCCGCAGCTGTCGGTGCCCGAAGTCGCGCCGCATTGCGCGCCGAGCCGGGTGCAGAACGCGGCATTGCTCTCGCTCGGGCACGAGCAGCTGCCCGAGAGGCACTGGTTCGCGCCGGTGCAGGTGCCGCAGCTGCTCACGGTGCGCACCTGGCCGCAGTTGTCGGCGCCCGAGGCCAGGCCGCAGCTCACCCCGCGGCGGGTGCAGAACTGCGCGTCGGTCTCGGGGGTGCACACGCAGCGCCCCGCGGTGCACACGTTGGGAGCCCCGCAGGTGCCGCAGCTCACCGTGCGCGAGGCGCCGCAGTTGTCGGCGGCGGTGAGCGAGCCGCACGAGGTCGCCAGCCGCGCGCAGAGCTGCGCGTTGCTCTCGGGCTGGCAGCGGCACGCGCCGTTGTTGCAGAACTGCCCCGACGCACAGCTGCCGCAGCTGCTCACGTTGCGAACGTCGAGGCAGTTGTCGAGCCCCGACTGCGCGCCGCACGAGAAGCTGTTGCGAGCGCAGAACTGCACATCGGTCTCCCGCGAGCACGCGCTGCCGCCCGCGGTGCCGCCGGCCGTGCCTCCCCCGCTGCCGCCGCCGGCGAGCCCACCGGCCGCGCCCCCTGCTTCGCCTCCCGCGCTGCCGCCGCCTTCGCCGCCGCCCGCGCTGCCGACGTTCACGCACCGGCCCGTCACGCAGGCCTGAACTCCGGCCGGGCACACGTCGCAGCTGCTCCCCTGCGCGCCGCACGCCACCAGCGAGGTGCCGCCCTGGCACACGCCGCTCGAGTCACAGCAACCGTCACAGGTCGAGGGCCCGCAGTCGGCGCCGCCTGAACCCGAGCACGCACCGACCAGCATCAGCACCATCATCGAAGGGAGCGAGAGCCTCATTCCCCTTCGAGTGGGAGCGGCGGACCTAGTTTTTGACCGCCTGCAGCACCACCGCGATTTCCCGCTCGCCCTTGGCGGGCACCTCAATCTTCGCCCGGTAGGCCTCGTAGCCCTCGAGGCTGACCTCGAGCCAGTACGAGCCCGCCCCGGCCGCCGGCAGCGTGCACGGCGTCTTGTCTTTGAGGGGCTCGCCGTTCCAGTACACGTTGGCGCCGGTGGGCTGGCTGGTCAGCCGCACCACCGCGGTGGCCGCCCGCCACTGCATCGCCAGCACCGCCACCAGCGCCACGAACGTCACCCCGAAGAGAAACGCGAACAGCGCCACCGCCATCTTGGTGCGCTCGGACTTGTCGCGGGTCTGCAGCGGCGACTCGAGCGCCTGGGTCTCGTGCCGGCGCTTGGGCTGCGGCTCTTCGAGCCTCGGCGCGGGCATCTCGGCGCCCGACTCGATGGGCTCGTCTTCCCGGTCGGATTCTGACTCGTCGTCGGCGAGCGGGTCGGTGGCCTCTTTGCTGCGCATCAGCTTGGTGCTGCCCTCGCTCTTCTCGACCTTCTGCGACTTCGACTTCTCGGTCTTCGGCTTGAGCGACTTCTTGCTCTGCTGCGGCCGCTTCTCGGCGGCGCGCCGCTCGACGTCCCTGGCCAGCCCGTTGATGAAGCCGGCCAGCGCCGCCGCGCCGTGCGGCACGCTCTTGCTCGACAGCCACGCCTCGAGCGCCAGCTGCAGCTCTTCGGCCTCCTGGTAGCGGTCGCTGGGCCGCTTGGCGAGCGCCTTGAGCACGACGGCGTCGAGCGCGTCGTCGGCGCCCTCGACCGAGTCGCTGGGCGGGTCGACGTGGCACTGCCCCACCGCGGTGAGCGTCGAGACGTCGGTGTCGCGCTTGAACAGGCGGCGCCCGGTGAGCAGCTCGTGCAGCACCACCCCCAGCGCGAAGATGTCGATGCGCCGGTCGATGCGGCCGCCCGCCGCCTGCTCGGGCGCCATGTACGCGAACTTCCCCTTGAGCACGCCGGCGCGGGTGTGCACCGACGAGTCGGCCGCCTTGGCGATGCCGAAGTCGACCACCTTGATGCCGCCGCCGCGCGTCACCAGAATGTTCTGGGGCGAGACGTCGCGGTGCACGATGCCCAGCGGCTTGCCGGCCTTGTTCACCTTCAGGTGCGCGTGCTGCAGCGCCGCGGCCGCCTCGGCCACGATGCGAACGGCGTGCTGCACCGGCATCGGCTCGCCGCGCGCTTCGCACAGGCGCCAGATTTCGCGCAGGTCGAAACCGTCGACGTACTCCATGGCGATGAAGTACGTGCCGCCCTGCGCGCCGAGGTTGAAAATCTGGCTGATGTTGGGGTGGTTGAGCCGCGCGGCGATGCGCGCCTCGTCGAGGAACATCTTGATGAACTGCGGCTCCCGCGCCAGGTGGGGGAGAATTCGCTTGATGACCAGCTCTTTCTCGAAGCCCTCCATGCCGAGCTGCCGCGCGCGGAAAATCTCCGCCATGCCGCCGGTGGCGAGGCGCTCGAGCAGCTCGTAGTTGCCGTAAGTCTCAGGCACGAATGGGGGGCCCCTTTTAAGAACCCTAGCCCTAAGTCGGCGGCGATCAAGCCAACGACCGGGTTTCGGGTACACTCGCCCGCGATGGACGATTCAAACAAGCCTGCGTCGCAGGTGTTTCTGCTCAGCGACGGCACCACCGAAGACTTCGAAGAGTTCTTCAAGAAAGACCCCATCGGGGCGGCCCAGTACGCCACCGGCCTGGCCAAGGCGACCCAGCAGAAGTTCGACGGCCTCGAGGAGATGGAGAAGATGCTCGAGGAGCCCAACGTTCCACTCGAGACGCGCAAGCAGCGCCTCTCGTCGCTCGGCAAGAAGTCGCAGAGCCTGTTCAAGTTCGTCGAGACCACCGAGGCCCGCATTCAGGCGCGCGACGACACCCTCGGGTGGACCACCGGCGGCACGGCCTGACTCGCAGCCCGTCTCACGGCGCGGGCGCGAGCACCACGACGCTGTACCCGACCGCGACGCTCGGGCCCGGGTTCGCGTACGCGTGGCGCTGGTCTCCCCTGAACACCACCACATCGCCCGGCTCGAGCTCGAAGCGCTCTCCACTCGCCGTGAGCACCAGGCGGCCGCTCTCGCAGGTGAGGTACTCGCGGGTGCCCGCGGTGTGCGGCACCCCGGTCATGCCCGAGCGCGCCGGCAGCTCGAGCCGCTCGAGCGTCATGCCGGGAATCGGGTCGGGCAGCAGCGAGCGCAGCGTCACCCCGCCCCTGGTGCGCGTCTTCAGCTCGGCGCGCGCGTAGCGGCGCCCGGTGGCCTTCGGCGCCGAGACCAGCTCTTCGAACGAGACCTGCAGCGCGCCCGCCACCTTGGCGATGACCTGCAGCGTGGGGTTCGCCGAGCCCGACTCGAGGTTGGCCCAGGTGGCGCGCGGCAGCCCCGAGAGCTGGGCCATCTGCTGCTGGCTGAGCCCCCGGCTCTTGCGCAGCTCGGTGAGGTTTCGGGCCAATCGCGAGGCAATGTCCATCGCGATGGCATTCTGCCAATGCATTGGCAATTCGGACACCGAATTGACCGCGGCCGGCATCTTCTCGACATGAACCTCGAGAAGACCCGAATCGTGATTACCGGAGCGAGCCGCGGCCTGGGCGCGGCGCTGGCCCGAACCCTCAGCTCGAAGGGAGCCCGGCTGCTGCTGGTGGCGCGCGGTGCGCAGGCGCTCGACGCGGTGGCCAAAGAGACGGGGGCCCACGCCCTGGCGGCCGACGTCGGAGCGCCCGGCGCGGCGCTGACCATCGCCGCCGCGGCCCAGCAGCTGCTGGGCGGAGTCGACGTGCTCATTCACAACGCCAGCGTGCTCGGCCCCACGCCGCTCAAAGAGCTGCTCGACACCACCGACGCCGAATTCGACAGCGCGCTGCAGGTCAACCTGCTCGGGCCGTTTCGCCTCACCCGCGCCCTGGCCGGCGCGATGGCGCTCAAAGGGCGCGGTCTGGTGGTGCAGGTGACCTCTGACGCCGCCACCAGCGCGTACCCGACCTGGGGCGCGTACGGAGTCTCCAAGGCGGGGCTCGAGCACCTCGGCCGCATCTGGGGCGCCGAGCTCGAGGGGCGCGGAGTGAAGTTCGTGAGCTTCGACCCCGGAGAGATGGACACCCGGCTGCACGCCGAGGCGATGCCCGACGCCGACCGCGCCGTGTTGGCGCGCCCCGAGGCGGTGGCGAGCCGGCTGGTCGCACAGCTCGAGGCCGCGCCATGAAGGCCGGCACCGACTTTCGCCGTGAGCCGTCGCAGGTGAAGCTGCTGCACGTCGACGCGCGCGCCGGGCGCCTGCACGACGCGCCGTTCACCGCGCTGCCCGAGCTGCTGGGCAGAGGAGACCTGCTGGTGCTCAACGACGCCGCCACGCTCCCCGCCTCGCTGCGCGCCGGGGCGCTCGAGGTGCGGCTGGCCGGAGAGCTCGAGGGCGGCGCCTGGCGGGCGGTGCTGTTCGGCGAGGGCGACTGGCGCACCGACACCGACCTGCGGCCGCCGCCCCCGCGCGTGCCCGCGGGGGCCCACCTGCGCTTCGGCGAGGGGCTCTCGGCGACGGTCGAGTCGGTCTCGACCGTGTCGCCGCGGCTGGTGAGCCTGCGCTTCGATGAGACCGGAGCGGCGCTGTGGAGCGCGCTCTACCGGCACGGGCGCCCGGTGCAGTACGCCTACCTCGACGCCCCGCTGCCGCTCGAGGCGGTGCAGACCGGCTACGCCGCGCGGCCGTGGGCGAGCGAGATGCCCTCGGCGGGGCGGGCGCTGCGCTGGCCGGTGCTGGCCCGGCTGAGCGAACGCGGCGTGGCGGTGGCGACGCTCACCCACGCCGCCGGGCTGTCGGCGACCGGCGACCCGGCGCTCGACGCCGCGCTGCCGCTGCCCGAGCGGTACGAGCTGCCGCAGGCCACCGTGCAGGCGGTGCAGCGCGCCAACCGGGTCATCGCGGTGGGCACCACCGTGGTGCGCGCGCTCGAGGGCAACGCGAAGAGCCACGGCGGCGCCCTCGAGGCCGGGCGTGCACAGACCGACCTGGTCATCGGCCCGGGCACGTCGCTCAGCGTGGTCGACGGCATCTTGAGCGGCATGCACCAGCCCGGCACCAGCCACTTCTCGCTGCTGGGCGCGTTCGCCAAGCCGCAGCTGCTCGACCGGGCGGCGTCGCACGCCGAGGCCGCCGGCTACCTGATTCACGAGCTGGGAGACAGTACGCTGATTCTCTAGATGCTCCCGCTGCTGCTGCTCTGCGCCGCTGCTTCACCCACCCAGAAGGCGGCGCAGTGGCTGGCGGCGTTTCCCGCGGCGCAGCTGCGCTTCGACGCGGCGATCGGCCTGTCGCAGCTGGTGAAGCTCGACCCGGCGCCCCCGCTGCGCAGCGCGCTCGAGAAGGCGCGCGCCGTGGCCGATGCCGACGCCGACAACCCCCACCGCCGCTTCTGGGACGAGAAGCAGCAGGTCGAGAAGCGCGACGTCGCCGCGTGGAGCCCGAGCGACGGCAAGGTCAACGTCAACCGAGCCATCGACGAGGCGCTGTGGTGCGACGTGCACGGCCTGCGGGCCCAGTCGCTGGCGTATCTGAGCGGGCCGATGCGCGACGGCGGGGGGTACCGCTCGACGCACGCGCTGTGGGCGCTGGCGCTGGCGCGCGAGCGGGGCTGCCTCGACGCCGCGGCGTTCGAGAAGGCGAGCGCCGAGGTGCGCGCCGAGCTCAGGCGCGCGCAGCCCGCGAGCCCCGGGCCGACCACGCCAGAGCTCGACCTGTTCGGCGAGCGGCTGCTGTTTCTGCTGCTGGCTGGAGAGCGCGACGCCACCCTCGACGGCTGGGCGAAGGCGCTCGCCGCGCGCCAGAACCCCGACGGCAGCTGGGGCCAGGGCCCGGGCTACCCGCAGTACCACGCCACCCTGGTGGCGACCTGGGCGCTCGCGCTCGCCCGAGCGCGAGACCGAAACCGAGCACCCTGAGCGGAGCGGCGAAGCCGCGAAGTCGAATGGGTGCCGTCCAGCTGGAACGCGAGGCGCCGCATACTCCATGCTTCGAGCAGCACCGCGTCGCGCAGCAATACGATGGAGTATGTGCTGCTCAGCCTTCGTGTTGCGACGGCAGGGTTCGACTCCGCTCACCCTGACCGCACTCGAAAAACGTTCGCCCTCTACGGGTAGAGGTCGGTGCTCCGCCCGGTGTCGCCGTTGCCGCCGAGCGAGGTGCCGCCCGCGCCGGGAGTGCCGCGCGCCAGCGTGTCGCCGGTGCTGTTGAACACCGAGCCCAAGCCCTTCACCACCGCGATGGTCGGGCCGCCGCCCCCTGCGCCGCCGTGCCCACCGCGGCCGCCGTCGCCGCCGTTGCCACCCTTGCCGCCGTTGCTCGCATCGTCTTGCTCGCCGTTCGCGCCGTAGGCGTTGATGGGGCCACCGGGCCCGCCCGTGCCGCCGCTGCCGCCCGGGCCGCCGTTGCCGCCGCGCCCGCCGTCTGCGCTGGTGTACCGGCTCGCGCTCGAGGTCAGCGAGGCGTTCCACATGAAGAGCGCAATCGAAGCGCCGCCCGAGATGCCGCGCGTGCCGCCGCGCCCGCGACAGCCGCCGCCCCCGCCGCCGCTGCCCGCGCCGCCGTAGCTGTTGCAGTTGGTGGTGCCGCCCCCGCCGCCGCCGCCGCCACCTCCGCCGTCGCCATCGGTGCCGTCGGTGCCGTCGCCGGTCAGCGCCAGCACGTACCCGCTCGACGACAGGGTGCCGAACAGCACCCCGCGCGTGCCGTTGTTGCCCAGGCTGCCCCCGAAGCCGTCGCGCCCCCAGTACGTCATCGGCGTCGCCCAGTTGCCGTGCCCGCTCGGGGCCCCCGGGCCGCCCTGGGTGCCGAACGCGGTCGCGTCACCTGCCGTGCCGACGCCGCTGCCGTAGCCCGGCACACCGCCCTTCGCGCCGGGGTGCCCGCAGGCGCTCGCGCCGCCGGGGCCGCCGGTCGGCCGCGCGCAGCTGGCGCACGGCACCGACGAGTCTTCACACCCCGGGTCACCCGACTGCCCCGGAGAGCCCGGCGAGCCGCCCGACCCCGCAGGCCCGTTCGCGCCCTGCAGCCCGTTGCCCGCCCGCACCGTCACCGCCTGGAACACCACGTTCGCCGAATTCACCACCATCACGCCATACGCGTTCGCCGCGCCACCGCTGGCGTTCACGCCGGTGAAGCTCATCAGCTGCACGGTGCTGTTGTTCGCGTTCACCACGGTGAGCGGTGGGTTGGTGCCGGTCACCGTCACGGTGTTGCCCATCGCGCGCTGCCAGGTGGTCGGCGCGTACCCGCCGTAGAGGCCCTTGTTGGTGCCCAGCGCCACCGTCTCGAGGTACAGGTCGGCCGCCACGTAGACGTCGCGCTTGTTCTGGTTCACCGCCACGTCCATCGCGGCCGAGATGGTGCGCTTGGGGAACTGCTTGCTGCCCACGGCCAGGTCGCTGCCGCCTGGCGCCACGAACACCGCGTTGTTCACCTCGCCGTCGATGCCGTCGCAGTTCGCGTCGACGAAGCCCAGGTCGGGCACGTCGGTCGCCGAGACGAAGTTGCACGCGTACTCGCAGCCGTTGCTCGGGTCGCCGTCGAGGTCCCAGTGCCCCGGCAGACACGCCCCCATGGTGCACATGCTCGCGGTGCACAGCGGCGCCGCGTTGGCGAAGCTGCACACGTGGCCGCAGGTGCCGCAGTTGTTCGGGTCGTCGAGCGGCGCCTCACACCCGTCGGCGTTGAGCCCGTTGCAGTTGCGGTAGCCGCCGGTGCAGCTCAGCGAACAGGTGCCCGTCAGGCACAGCGCCACCGCATTCGTGGTGCCGCACCTCTGGTTGCACCCACCGCAGTGCTGGAGCGTGGCGTCGGTGTTGGTCTCGCAGCCGGTGCTGAACACGCCGTCGCAGTCGCCGGAGCCGGGCACGCAGGTGAGCACGCCGCAGTTGCCCCCGGTGCACCGGTACGTCGCCGCGTTCGCCGCGCTGCACACGTGACCGCAGGTGCCGCAGCTCGAGGGGTCGCTCTGCAGGTCGTAGCCCTCGTCGGTCATGCCGTCGCAGTCGTCGTCGATGCCGTTGCAGCTCTCGACGCCGGGAGTGCCCGGGGTGCACACCTGCGTCGAGCCGCTCATGCAGTTCTGCACGATGCGGGTGCAGGCCCCGGTGCCGCACACCGTCGAGCCGAGCAGCTCGTCGGTCTGCCCGTCGCAGTCGTCGTCGACGCCGTTGCACGACTCGGTCGCCGGCGAGCCTGGCGCGCAGGTCTGGGGCCGGCCGTTCACGCAGTTCGACACCGTGCGCGTGCAGCCGCCGACGCCGCAGGTGGTGGTGCCCATGTTCTCGTCGACCATGCCGTCGCAGTCGTCGTCGATGCCGTTGCACTGCTCGGCTCCGGGCGCGCCGGGCGTGCAGGTCTGGGTGGCGCCGTTGACGCACGCCGGCACGGTGCGCGCGCACGCTCCCACGCCGCAGCCGAGCGAGCCGAAGCCGTCGTCGACCATGCCGTCGCAGTCGTCGTCGACGCCGTTGCACAGCTCGCCGGTGGCCGGCCCCGGCACGCAGCTCTGGGTCACCCCGTTCACGCAGTTCTGCACGGTGCGGGCGCACACCCCCAGGCCACACGAGCTCGTGCCGAGGTCGTCGACCACCCCGTCACAGTCGTCGTCGCGGTTGTTGCAGGTCTCGGCCGCCGGCACGCCGGGCACGCAGGTCTGTGCGCTGGCGTTGAGGCAGTTCTGCACCGAGCGCGAGCACGCGCCCACGCCGCAGGTGGTGAAGCCCAGGCCCTCGTCGGTCATGCCGTCGCAGTCGTCGTCGAGCCCGTTGCAGACCTCGGTCATCGCCGCGCCCGGCACGCAGCTCATGCCGCCCATGCACGCCGAGACGGTGCGCTGGCAGATGCCCTGCCCGCAGGTGACTCCGCCGAAGTCTTCGTCGGCCTGCCCGTCGCAGTCGTCGTCGAGGCCGTTGCAGACCTCGACCGTGGCGGCGCCCGGCACGCAGGTCTGCGCGCTGCCGGCCATGCAGTTGAACACCGTGCGACGGCACGTGCCCACGCCGCAGCTGGTGGTGCCCAGCCCCTGGTCGACCTGGCCGTCGCAGTCGTCGTCGATGCCGTTGCACAGCTCGCTCACCGGGAAGCCCGGGGTGCAGCTCTGCGTCGCGCCGTCGAGGCAGTTCTGCACCGCGCGGCGGCAAGCGCCCGCGCCGCAGGTGCTCGAGCCGAAGCCGTCGTCGACCTGCCCGTTGCAGTCGTCGTCTCTGCCGTTGCAGACCTCGGCGCCGGGCGTGCCCGGGGTGCAGGTCGGCGCCACTCCCGCCACGCACGCGCCCACCACCCGCTTGCACTCGCCCACCCCGCACTCGAGAGGAGCCAGCTCTTCGTCGACCAGGCCGTCGCAGTCGTCGTCTCGGCCGTTGCAGGTCTCGGGCGCGGGAGTGCTCGCCGTGCACGCGGTGTAGCCCTGCAGCGTGCACTGGCGGGTGCCCAGGCACACCCCCGCGTCGGCGGCGTTGCTGCAGCTCACCCGCTGCCCCACCGCGGCGGCGGTGCAGTCGCAGGTGTCGCTCACCGGTACGCACTGCGGGCTGTCGGAGCCGTTCACGTCGGCCACCACCACGCAGTGGTACGAGTCGGGACACGCGCCGTCGTGGCTGCAGTCTTGCCCGCAGACGGTGGCGCCGCCCACGGTGAGGCAGTGGTCGGCCGGGTACGGGCAGTCGCTCTGCGCGGTGCACGCCCGGCACAGACTCGGCTCGTCGGGCACGCAGGCGTACTTCTGAAACCCGAGCTGCGTGCACCGCTGGCCCGCGCTGCAGCCCGCCGAGCACGTGCGGCCACACTTGAGGCCTTCGCCGCGCAGCGCGAAGCAAATCGAGCTGCGACACTCGTCGTCTTTCAGGCACGGCTCGCCGTCGTCTTTGAGCGACGTGACCGGAGGCCGCGAGCCGCAGGAGAGGAACACCCCAGCCGTCGCGATCAACAAGAGCCGAGGGGCCACGCGGGCCGAGAGAAGTACACCCTTTCAGGGGGCGGTGCACGCCGCCGCCGGGCACGCACATTCACCCACGCCGCGCGGCAGCGAAGTTGTCGAGCGCCGGCGCTTTGAGCTAGCTGAGGGCGCCCGCATGCGCCTCGCCCTGTTCGCCCTGACCCTGCTTCCCCTCTCGGCCCACGCCGGCCCGTTCAGAGAGCGCCTCGCCGACGCGCTGGCCTCGCTCGGTGAAGGCCGCGCGGCGCTGCTCAAGCTCGCGCCGTCGTGCCGCGAGTCGATGCTGGGCAACTTCGACCTCGCCATTCGCGACCTGCACGACGTTCGCGCGAACCCCAGCCCCGAGCGGGTGAAGCAGGTGCACTTCTTCGTCGCCGGCATGGCGTTCACCGCCGGCCTGGGCGGCTGCCCCACTTCGCTGCTCACCCACCTCGCCACCGCGAAGCGCGCGCTCACCGCCGCGCAGGGCGTGCCCCTCGAGCGCGACGACGAGGTGGCGAGCACCCCGCGCACCGTCGCCGAACGCGCGCCGGCCGCGCGCGTGAAGAAGCAGCCCGCGCGCTAGATAGGCCTTTGCGCCGCACCGTCGCCGCGCTGCTGCTCGCCCTGGCGCTCTGCGTGCTGGGGCTGGGTGCGGTGAGCACCACCCGGGTCAACGTGGTGTGGTTCCGCCACCGGCCGTGGGTGCTGAAGTTCGGCCCCGCCGAGAAGCTCGGGCACTGCCTGGTGCGCGAGACCGCCGACCCCGCGAGCGACGTGCTGTCGAACCTGGTCGACCTCGACGCCGACGGGAAGCCCGAGCTCCGCTCGGCCGGCTTCATCGACGGCTCGACCCCGCGGTGCGAGCGCCGCGTGCTGCTCGGCTTCTGGGCCGACGCGCCGCTGCCTGAGTGCCGCGCCGCGGCCGAGTCGTGCTCGAGAGAGTGAGCCGCCCTACGGAGCCGTGATGCGCCCCGGCGCGCTCTCGCGCCCCAGCGCGGTGTGGCACTGGTTGCAGTCGCCGTTCATCTGGGCGGCGTTCATGCGCTTCTCCTGCGCGCCCTTCACCAGCCGCGCGGTGTACGGGAGCTTCAAGCCGGCATCCATCGCCACCGAGCCGTAGAAGTTGCCGGCCGCGTTCACCGGGGCGGCAATCACCAGCGCGCCGGTCGAGTCGCGAATCTCGACCACCACGCCGGCATCGCCCGCGCTGCTCACGCACAGGTCCTTCTCGTGGGGCGCTGCGTAGAGGGTGCCCATCACGTCGTACGGCACGGTCATGCCCAGCGCGCCGAAGGGGTTCTGGCCCTCGAAGTTCTGCCCCAGGTGACAGGCGCGGCAGGCGAAGCCGGGCGCCATCTCGGGCCCGCCACCGGGCGCTTGCGTGGTGGGCCTGGGTTTGAAGGTCTCGGTGGCGCAGGTGAGCGCCGGCGGCCCCGCGTCGAGCGGCAGGCCCGCGTCGGGGTTGGTCTTGCACTCGCCCGCCTGGGCGCCTTCGTTCACCCACTTCTCGAACAGCGACAGCTCGTCGGCGGTGAGGGCGGTGGCGTTCGAGGGCGGCATGGGAGCGGCCGCCTGCTTCACCCGCAAGAGCGAGCGCTGCGCGACGCTGGCCTCGGGGTCGAGGCTCGACTTCGCGGTGAAGTCGTCGTGGTCGAGCAGGCTCATCGGCGCCGAGTTGGTGAGCGGGTCGGCGTGGCAGAAGAGACACTTCTGCGACACCACCGCCGCCACGTCGCAGGGCAGCCCGGTCTTGGGCTCCTCGTGCGGGCAGCCACACAGCAGCACCAGGGCAACGAAGAGGACTTCAGCGCGCCTGAAGAGGCGCAACCCAGAAGATTTCACCGGTCGTGTCGTTCGCAACGAAGAGCCGCCCATCGGGAGAAACAGTGACGTCCGCCGGCCGGCCGTGCATGAGGTGACCATCATCCCAGCCCTCGAGGAAATCAACCATCGCTCCGGCGTCGACCCCGGGCAGGTTGGTTCCACTGAACGGAGCTCCGGTGGTCGGGTCGAACGCCACCCCGGTCACCCGGGCGCCCTGCCAGGTGCCGAACGCGCCGTGCACCGCGACGTAGACCCGGTGGTCCCACGGCGCGGGGAACTGGCCGTCGATGAAGTCGAGCCCGAACGGTGTGTCGCCGATGATGAACGAGGCCGCCTCTTCGACCACCGCGGCGCACTTCGGCGAGCAGCGCGAGAGCGACTGGCACGACGGCGTCGAGGCGCTCGGCACCTCGGTCTGCGCCGAGCACATCAGACAGGTGTCGCTGTACGGCAGGTCTTTGCTCGCGCAGCACGGGTAGCCCCAGTCGTCTCCGTCGCGCACCGGCACCAGCTTCTCGCGGCCGCCCTGCAGCGCGCTGTAGTCCTGGGCCAGCTCGTTGGCGAAGCAGCGGTTGTTTCCGTCGTGGTGGCAGCGCAGGTAGATGGCGTTGCGCAGGCCCCTCGCCACCGCCCGCCCGCCGTCGGTGCCGTCGAGCTTCAAGATGCCGCCGCGAAACGGCCGGCTGGGGTCGCAGCTCTCGCCCTGGGTGCCGCCGTTGGTGACGAAGATGTTGCCGGCCTCGTCGGCGTCGAGCGTCTTCGGCCAGTGGCCGGTGTCGAAGTACACCACGATGTTCGCCACCTCGACCGCCGCAGCCACCGGCACCCGCTGCCCGGGCTGATACGGCTCGCGCATGATGCGGGTCAGGTCTTGAAAGTAGAGGCCCCCGTCGTGAAACAACAGGCCCTGGGTGGCGGGCAGGTTGGCGCGGTAGGTCATCAGCCCGTCCGACAGGCCGTCGCGGTCGTCGTCGGCCAGCACCACGATGGCGTTGAGCCCCGACTGCCCCCCGCTGGTGGTGCCCATGCTCGGAGACGCCGCGAACAGCTCTCCGCCCGGCGCGAAGCGAATCTGCCGCACGTTGTTCACTCGGGCGAAGGTGTGCGCGCAGAACCCCGCCGGCAGCTGCAGCCACTGCAGCTGCGACGGCCGCCCGCCGTCGGGCAGGCTCACGTCGTGGTACCCGCCGTCGTCGTGCACCCAGCTGCCGGGCAGCCCGCACCAGCCGCCGTCGGGAGTGGGCATCACCGCGCCGCCGGCGGTGCCTCCGCCCCCGCTGCCCGAGGCGCCGCCCGCGCGACCACCGGCGGTGCCTCCGCCGCTGGCTCCCGCGGCGCTGCCTCCGCCCGCTCCGCCAGAGGTCGAGCCGCCCGCCGTCGCTCCGCCGGCGCCGCCGCGACCGCCCGCGCGCCCTCCGGCGCTGCCTCCACCGGTGCCGCCATCGTCAGGCGGGGGACAGGCGCCCAGACCGGCGACACCGAGAAAGAGGAGGAGCGAGCGCGTCACCAGAGGCTTTCGCTTCTCTCGACTGACAGGGGTGCGTCAAGCGAAGTAAACGGGTCGCGGCTGCCCGGCCACACCCTTATGTAGCTGCGGGCGCCTGGCGGTTGGAACGCGCCGTGCTTCGTCACTGGTTCGAGGAGGCAACGCATGAACCGCAACACCAAAATCTGGCTCTCGGTGGCGCTGGTGCTGACGCTGGTGGGCGCCGCGGTCGGCTTCTACCTGTGGCGCATGCCGCCGCCTGCTGCTCCAGAGGTGGCCGAAGAGGCGAAGCCTCTCGCCGGAGCCGAGGGCCCCAAGGTCTCGGTCGACGAGGGCGAGTCGCTGCTCAAGGAGCTCGGCAAGGGCCTGGGCAGCAACCTCGAGCAGTACCTGAAAGAAGAGTCGCTGCTGCGCCGCCTGGTCGCCGCCACCGCGCAGATTGCCGACGGCGAGAGCCCGCGCGCGGTGCTGAGCTTTCTGCAGCCCAAGGGCGACTACGCGGTGCTGGCGGTGAAAGAGAAGGGCCCGCCTCCGCCCAAGGTGAAGAAGAAGGGCAAGGTGGTGAAGCCCCAGATTCCGCGCCGCTGGTACCCCGACCCCAAGGGCTTCGCGCGCTACGACGGCATCACCGGCACGCTCACCGGCATCGACGCCAAGGCCGCCGGCGAGGTCTACGCGAAGCTGCGCCCGTTCGCCGAAGCCGCGTACTCGGAAATCGGCAAGCCCGGCACCACCCTCGACGCCAGGCTGCGCCAAGCCATCACCCACCTGCTCGCCGCGCCGGTGCCCGAGGGCGAGCCCGAGCTGGTCGAAAAGGGCGCGCTGTACGCGTACAAAGACGAGAAGCTCGAGGCCTTGAGCGCCGCGCAGAAGCACCTCTTGCGCATGGGGCCGAAGAACCAGACCGCCGTGCAGGCGTGGCTCGGGCAGCTCGAGGCCGCGCTGCCGCCAAAGAGCTGAGGGCAAGACCGTGCACCCTGAGCGAAGTCGAAGGGTGCCGTCGCAGCTGGAACGCGAGGCAACGCGTACTCCATGCTTCAAGCAGCAGAGCAAGCGCTCTTCTACGATGGAGTATGTGCCGCACAGCCTTTGACGAGCGACAGCAGGGTTCGACGTGGCTCACCCTGACCGGTCTCGCGGTGCCTACTTGATGACGAACGCGATCGGCCACAGCGGCGTGTCGTCGGGGCCGATGCCACGCAAGAGCACCGCCCCATTCGTGCCCGGCGGCACGTCGAAGGGCACCTTCACGCTGAGCGTGACCGCGTGCCCGGCGTTCATCATCTTCGCGTCGAGCGAAGCCTCCATGGTGAAGTCTCCGAACCACGGAGTCACCTCGACCCGCCAGTCGTCCATCGCTCCGTTCGCCCAGCCTTCGACCTGCCAGGTGAGCGTCTCGCCGATGGCCAGCGAGCGTCGCCCGGTCGGAGTCACGCTCAGCCCGAACGCCACCGCGCCGGTGGTCGGCACGCACGGCTCTTCACCCTTCGCGACCGCTGCGTTCGACCACACCCGCTGCAGGTGCTGCCCGTCGCGCTCGACCAGGCGGCCCCAGCAGAAGTCGCCGACCTCGGCGCCCAGCGAGGCCCAGCCCGCCGACGGGTCGGTCTGCGCCCAGGCCGGCGCGTTGCGCGGCGTCGGGTTGGTGAGCGCATCGACCGCGAGCCGCGCTCCGTCGAGGTGCATCGACTGGGTCACGTCGAGCAGCGCCGAGAAGCGCGCCGGGCAGGTCGGCACCACCACGTACGGCACGTTCGAGCCGTCGACGCTCTCGTGGTACCCGGTGCCGGGGTTCGACAGACAGGTGCGCCGGCCCAGCCGGTCGAGAATCGGGCGGCCCTCGGGCATCCACACCAGGTAGAGCGCTGCGGGCTGAAGCGTGTCGGCGAGCACCGCGCGCAGCGCGCTGTCGCTGCCCGCCGCGCCGTCGACCACCACCCCGCCGCGGTAGCTCACCCGCTGCACTCCGTATTCACGGGTGCGCTCGAGCAGCCAGCCCGACTCGGCCAGCCACCGGGTGAACGCATCGTGCTCGGGCGTGCGCCCATCGCCCACGAAGCTCACGCTCACCAGCGCCGCGTCGGCCAGCACCGGGGCTCCGCCGCTCGGCACGCTGGGGTAGCGCCGCAGCGCTCCGCCGTCAGGCAACCCCGGCGGGGGCGACGAGCAGGCCACCGCGCACAGCCACAGCGAGAGCCGGAAAAAGCGACGGGGCACGAAAGGCTTCTGTAGCCGATGGCGTGCCCCGCACTCAAACCACGACTGCGAGCTTCAGTAGTTCTCGTGCACCAGTGACTCTTCGAGCCGCGGGTCGTTGATGGCGATGACCTTGTTGCGCGCCAGCAGGAAAGAGAAGAGCGCGAAGAACGCTCCGCCCATGCCGACCAGCGCCATCACGTCGGTCCACACCAGGTGGAAGTGGGTCTCGGGCTGCCCCTCGACTTTGAAGTTGGGGAGAATCAGCCAGTAGAAGTCGACCAGGTACATGAACAGCACGTACGAGGCGCCCAGCGCCAGCCCGGTGCGCTTTCGCTTCACGTGCCGCGACAGCAAGAAGAAGAACGGCACGAAGAAGTGCAGCACCGGCAGCGCGTACGAGATGGCGCCCCAGCCGCCGTGCATGCGCATCACGTAGAACTCGGTCTCTTCGGGAATGTTCGCGTACCAGATGAGAACGAACTGACTGAACGCGATGTACGCCCAGAAGATGGTGAAGCCGAAGGTGTACTTGCCGAGGTCGTGAAAGTGCTCTGACGTCACCGCGTCTTTCAGCACGCCCGCGCGCTGCAGCGCCATCACCACCAGCGCCATGAACGCGAAGTACGCCTGCACCGACGCGGCGAAGAAGTAGACCCCGAAGATGGTCGAGTACCAGTGCGGCATCAGCGACATCATCCAGTCGATGGCCGCGAAGCTCTGGGTCAGCGCGTAGAGAATGATGCCCGGCGCCGCGAACGCCCACAGCTTGCGAACCCGCGCGTTGCGGGCGCCTTCGTCGGTGGTTGCGTCTTGCGCCAGCGAGCTGCGGTACATCACCAGCGACAGCATCGTCCACACCACGAAGTAGAACACCGCGCGGCCCATGAAGAAGCCGTCCGAGAGGAACCAGCGCTTCCGCTCGAGCACCGTGTCGTGCTCGTGCGTCCACGGGTAGAGCTCGTGGTAGCCGATGGTGACGATGGGGAGGAACAGAATCGCGAACAGCGGCAGCGTCGCCGCCATGGTCTCGGCGATGCGCCGAATCACCACGCTCCAGCCGGCGCGCGCCACCGTGTCGATGAGCAGAAAGCCCAGCGCCGCCAGCGCGAGCCCCAAGAAGATTTCGAACGCGAACAGGTACGAGAACATCGCGCGGGCGCGGTGCTCGCCCCCGGCCATGCCCAGCACCGAGCCCAGGCCGACCACGGCGAGCACGCCCCCGATGACGGGCATCTTGGTCCACAACGAGCCTGCGGGAATGTTGATGTCGGTCGGCTTCGACGGTGCGTGCGCGCTCATGATTTCAGGCTCTCGATGAACAGGACGATCGACTTCAGCTCTTTCTCTTCGAGCGGAGGCGTGGGAGGCGGCATCACCGGCTGGAAGCCATCGACCACCTTCGCCTTGGGCTCGTTGATCGACTCGCGAATGTACGCCTCGTTCACGGTGACCTCACCGCCCGAGGTCTTCTCGGTCTTGCCCCAGACGCCGAGCCACGACGGGCCGACCACCTTGGTGCCGTCGAGCGAGTGGCACGCGTTGCAGCCCCGCGCCTTGTAGACGTACTTGCCGATGGCCACCGAGGCCGGGCCGTTCATGTCCGGAGGCGGCTCGGGCGGCTTGCCGTCGAAGGTGCGGCCCTGCAGGCGCAGCACGTAGGCCGAGATGGCCCAGCGGTCGGCGACCGGAATCTGGGTGGCGTACGAGGGCATGTTGCCCGCGTTCACGCCGTGCTTGATGGAGGCGTAAATCTGCCCCACCGGGTAGTCTTTCGCCGCCGCCGCGGTGAGGTCTCGCGGCGGAACTTCGAGCCGCAGGCCGCCGTCGAACGCCTTCCCCGCCACCGGGCCCTGGCCGTTGCCGCCCACGCCGTGGCACGGCGTGCAGTAGATGTTGTACCGAAGGTGGCCGCGCTCGACGAACGCCTCGTCGATGCCGCCGTCGGGCAGCTGCACCTGCGCGGGGAACTTGAAGGTCGCGGCCGGCTTGCCCAGGCGCCCGCCGTCGGCGGTCGTCGGGTCGAGGTCGATGCCGTCGTCGAACATCGAGTCGTCGTGAAGCTCGCCCACCGCCACCGTGCCTTCGATGGGGTTCTGCATCAGGCGGCCGTTGGGGAAGAGGCCCGAGGTGTCCTTGCGGTACGCCTTGCCCTTCTCCTGCGTGTCCATGTTGTGAATCAGGTGCACCGGCGGGTCTTCCGACTCGCCGCCGCGGCACGCCACCAGCGCCAGCGCCAGGCAACCAGCAGAGAGCCTCATGACGGCAGCTCCTCGACCAGGGTCGCGCCGGTCGACTGCAACAGCGCGCGCGTCTGCTCGATGTCGAACTTCGGGTCTTCAGACTCAATCATGATGAAGAACTTGTCGTCGGTGACGCGCTCGAAGGCCTTCGAGTTGAACGCGGGGTGGTTCGGCTGCGGCAGACCGCTGAGAATCCAGTTCGCGAAGAACGCGGTGAGGCAGCTCGAGAGAACGGTGATTTCGTACCAGATGGGCACGAACGCCGGCAGCGAGAACAGCGGCTTGCCGCCGACCACCATCGGGTACAGGTTGCCCATCGCGAACGACTCGAACCACAGCATGAAGGTCGAGCCACACAGACCGACGCACAGCACGATCCACGGAATCTTCGACGGCTTGCAGCCCATCGCTTTTTCCAGCCCGTGCACCGGGAAGGGCGTGCACGAGTCCCACTTCTCGTAGCCCGCGTCGCGAACCTTCTCGCACGCGGTGAAGATGGTGCTGGGGTTCTCGTACTGCGCCAGCAGGCCCCAGATGCGCGGGTTCTTTTCCAACGCGGTCACGAGGCACCTCCGGTGCCGAGATGAACGCACCTGCCCTGAGTCCTCAGCATGTCGAAGGATCGAAGGGTCATGAGTGGGCTCCGTGCGCCGCCGACGCGTGCGCGGTCTGACCCGGGCCGTGACCCGCACCGTGGCCGTAGCCCTCCCAGTGCGGGTTGGCCTGCGGCATCACCGACTTCACCTCGGCCATCGCGATGACCGGGAAGAAGCGCACGAAGAGCAGGAAGAGGAAGAAGAACAGACCGAACGTACCGAGCAGGAAGAACACCTCGGTCACCGGCACGAAGTAGTCCCAGCTCGAGACCAGCGCGTCGCGGTGCAGCGACGTCACCGTGATGACGAAGCGCTCGAACCACATGCCGATGTTCACGAAGAACGCGAGCACGAAGCTCCACGCCACGCTGGTGCGAATCTTCTTGAACCAGAACAGCTGCGGCGAAATCACGTTGCAGCTCACCATCGTCCAGTAGGCCCACGAGTACGGCCCGAACGAACGGTTGATGAACGTGAAACCTTCGTACTCGTTGCCCGAATAGAAGGCGACGAAGTACTCCATCGCGTACGCGTACCCGACCAGCGTGCCCGTGAGCAGGATGATCTTGTTCATGTTCTCGATGTGCTTGACGGTGACGATGTCTTTGAGCCCCAGCCACGCGCGGGCCGGCAACATCAGCGTCTGCACCATCGCGAAGCCCGAGAAGATGGCGCCCGCCACGAAGTACGGCGGGAAGATGGTGGTGTGCCAGCCGGGCAGCTGGCTCACCGCGAAGTCGAACGACACGATGGTGTGCACCGAGAGCACCAGCGGCGCCGAGAACGCGGCGAGAATCTGGTACGCCTTCTCGTAGTGCACCCAGTGGCGGGTGCTGCCGCGCCAGCCCAGCGCGAGCATGCCGTAGAACAGCTGGCGCCAGCGCACCCGCGCGCGGTCGCGCAGGGTGGCGAAGTCAGGCACCAGGCCGGTGAACCAGAACAAGAGGCTCACGAACAGGTACGTGTTCACCGCGAACACGTCCCACTCCAGCGGAGAGCGGAAGTTCGGCCACAGCCCCATCTGGTTGGGCAGGGGGAAGAGGTAAAAGTCCATCCAGATGCGGCCGGTGTGCAGGGCCACGCAACTGCTGGCTGCGAGCACCGCGAAGATGGTCATCGCCTCGGCATACCGGTTGATGCTGGTGCGCCACTTCTGGCGGAACAGGTAGAGAATCGCGCTGATCAGCGTGCCGGCGTGGCCGATGCCCACCCAGAACACGAAGTTCACGATGTCCCACGCCCAGCCCACCGGGTTGTTGTTGCCCCAGATGCCGGGGCCCATCCAGAACAGGTAGCCGATGTAGCCGCCGAACATCGCGAAGCCGGCGCCGCCCAGGGCGATGCCGAACTTGAGGCCGTTGGGCGTCTTCGCCACCGGCAGCTCGTTCACCTTCAACACCATCTCGGTGACTTCGTGAAACGAATGCCCGCCGCGCACCAGCGCCTCACGGCCCTTCACCGGCTCGTCGAGCGAGACGTCTCCGCGCACGTTGGGGTCTTGGGGCAGCGTTGCTTCGGTGGTCGCGCTCATGAGCTCAGCTCCTCGTTCTCGTTGCGCACCCTGGTTAGGTACGTCGTCCGCGGCCGCACGTTGAGCTCCTGCAGCATCTCGTAGTTGCGCTCAGACAACTTGAGCTCGTGCACCCTCGACTTCTCGTCGTTGACGTTGCCGAAGGTGATGGCCTGGGTCGGGCACGCCTGCGCACACGCCGGAGTGACCGCGCCGTCGGGCAGCGCCTTCCAGTCGTGGCCGGCGCGCTTGGCGGCGTACTTCGCCTGCTCGACGCGCTGGGTGCAGTAGGTGCATTTCTCCATCACGCCGCGGTAGCGCACCGTGACGTCGGGGTTGCGCTGCAGCTTGAGCGTCTTCCACCGGTCGGCTTCAGCCGGGTTGCGCCACACGTTTCCGGTGTTGGTGAAGTCGAGGTAGTTGAAGCGCCGCACCTTGTACGGGCAGTTGTTGTTGCAGTACCGGGTGCCGATGCACCGGTTGTAGGCCATCGAGTTGATGCCTTCGTCGTCGTGCACCGTCGCCGACACCGGGCACACCGGCTCGCACGGCGCGTTCTCGCAGTGCATGCAGGTGACCGGCTGGTGAACGGCCGCCGGCTGGTCGATGTCGCCGGTGAAGTACCGGTCGATGCGAATCCAGTGCAGCTCGCGGCCCAGCATCACCTGCTCGCGACCCACCGTGGGAATGTTGTTCTCGGCGATGCAGGCCACCGTGCAGGTGTTGCAGCCGATGCACTTGCCGAGGTCGACCACCATGCCCCACTGCTGGCCTTCGTAGACGATGGCATCGCTGCTCTGCTTCAGCGCCACGGGGCGACCCGGCGTCTTGAGCTGCACCAGCTCTTCGGGTGCGTCACCCTCGCGGAAGGGCTTCTCGCCGTCCTTCTGCCACTCGGCCGCGGTCGCCGACCGGTACAGCTGGCGCTCGCCCAGGCCCAGCTTGCGCTCGGCCATGCCCGGCTTCAGGGCGGTCATCTCGGCGAACGTCACTTCGTGGAAGGGGTTGCCCGGCACCGAGAAGTGGTCTTGCGTCGAGCACAGCTCGACGGTCTGGCCGGTGCGCGAAATCTTCACCCCGCCCAGCACCGCGCTCGAGCCGAGCAGCGGCCACACGTCGACGCCCACGCCCTTGGCGACGTCACCCACGGTGCGGCCGTAGCCCTTGTTGATCATCACCGTGTAGGGGTTGAGGCCCGGCAGCACGAACGCGGGCGCCGAAATCTTCCGGCCCTCGGCGTTCAGGTCGACCACGTCGGCGACGTAGCGGTTCTTCTTCGCCGCGCTCTCGATGCCCAGCTCTTTCGCCAGCTGCGGAGACACCAGCACCGCGTTGTCCCAGCACAGCTTCGACATGGTGTCGGGCAGCTCCATGATCCACGACACGTTGGTGAGCCGGCCGTCGAGCACGTGGCCGTTCATCGCGGTCAGCTCGAGCGACTCTTTGCTCGGCGCGACCGGCTTGAGCGCGCCCACCGCGGTCGCGATGGCGCCGCGGTTCACCTCGCCCTTGCCGGCCGGGCGGGTGCTGTTGGGCACCACTCCGTCGTGCAGCGCGTGACGCCACGCGCGGGTCTCGCTCAAGGGGAACCTGGGGTCGGGCTTCGGCGAAACCGCCGCCGCCACCCCAGCCGCAGTGCCACCATCAGCCGTCGCCGCCGCCTGCACCGGCGCCGCCGTGGCCGCGCCACGCCAGGTCAGCTCGAGCAGCGCCTTGGGGTTGGTCTCGACCTCGCCGCAAATCTGCGCCAGCAGCGAAGTCTGGGTGCGCCCACCGAAGAGGGGGATGACCAGCGGCTGCACCAGCGACACCGTGCCGTCGAACGCGCGCGCGTCGGACCACGACTCGAGGAAGTGCGCCTGCGGCAGGTGCCAGCTCGCCTTGAGGCCCGTCTCTTCGGGCAGCACGCCGATGTGCACCGTGCTCTTGGCCTTCGCGAACGCGTCGGCGAACTTCAGCGCGCCGGGCGTGGCATAGAGCGGGTTCTGGTCGAAGATGATGAGCGTGTCGACCTCGCCCGCGTTCAGCGCGGTGACCAGGCCGGCCAGCTGCTCGTACATCGGGGTGCGCGGCTGCGCCCCCGGGTCTGCGCTCACCGTGAAGGTCGAGCCCAGGCCGCCCAGCGCGGCGTTGATGGCGTGCGCCAGCGCATGCACCGCGGCGGGCTGACGCTCGCCGGTGATGACCACTGCCGCGCCCTTGTTCTTGGCCAGGTCGCGGGCCAGCGCCGAGACGAACTTCTCGAGGTCGCCGTTGGCGCCGGCGGGCAGCTTCACGCCCGCGGTGTCAGACGGGCCTGCCAGCGCGCCCAGCGCGCCCAGGTCGACGCCGTGCTTGGTGTGCAGCTCGGCCGCCACCAGCTTGAGCAGCTCGACCTGCTGAGCGCTCGCCACGCGAACGCGGTGGTCGGCGTTCGAGCCCGTGGTCGAGTACGCGCCCTCGCTGGCGTACAGCCGGGTCATCGCCTCGGCGTCTTTCTCGTGCAGCGGCGAGCGGCTCTGCGCCCACTCGCGCGCCAGGCGCAGGTGGTCGGGGCCCTGGGTCATGAAGTCGGCGTCGAGCGCGTAGACCACCTTGGCCTTGCCGAGGTGAAAGTGCACCCGCGCGCCGGCGCCGAACGCCAGCTCACCGCCGGCCAGCGCTGCGTCGGGGGTCAGCGGGTCCCACCGCACGACCTTCGCCTGCGGGTACTTGGTGACGCCGAGCTTGAGCACGCGCTCGAACGTCGGGCCCATGTCTTCACCGATGATGAACGCCAGGCCCTTGCCCTGGTTCTCGGCGAAGCGCGCGAAGTTCTCTTTGGCCAGCGCGTCCCACTTCTCCCAGGTCGACGCGGCGCCCGCCTGCAGCGGGGTGCGCGCGCGCTCGGGGTCGTAGAGGCGCAGCACCTCGGCCTGGGCCCAGATGTCAGAGCTGCCCAGCGACGAGGGGTGGTTGGGGTTGCCTTCCACCTTGGTGGGGCGGCCCTCGTGCGACTCGACCAGCAGGCCGACCGCGCCCTCGCTGCGCTGCATCGCGGTGGCGTACATCGAGCGCTGACCGGGAATCAGGTTCTCGGGCATGCGCACGTAGGGGAGAATCTCGTCGACCGGGCGGCGCAGCGGCAGGTGAAGCTCTTTCACCTGGTCGCAGGCGGCTCCGCCCAGCGCCATCGCGGCGGCGCCCAGCTTGAGCGCCTCGCGGCGGTTCCACCCGTTCGAGGCGGTGACCCCGGCGGGGAACTCGGAGTCGACCTGGGCCTTGAGCTCTTGGTCGCCTTGCGCCTGCTCGATCGACCGCCAGTGCGTCGGCGGCTCGTTCTTGTCGAGCTGGTCGCGAAGAGGCGCGTACGGATCCTTCTTCATGGTCTTTGGTCCTTTACCGGTGGCAGCCGGAGCAGCCGGCCGTGGCGAAAGTCTGGGTCTTGCCGTCCGCGGTGGTGCGCATCGCTGAAGCGAGCGCGCCGGGCGGGTGGAGGGTGGCGGCAATCTGCTGCGCCTTGTCCTTCCACATGTTGTCGGGGCGATAGCCCATGCTGGTGATGTTGGCGATCGGCCGAATGCTGGGGGCCGGGTCGTTGTGGCAGTCGATGCACCAGGCCATCGACAGCGGCTGGTTCTGGTGCACGACCTCCATCATGTCGATGCGGCCGTGGCAGGTCTCGCAGCCGACCGCGGCGCGGTTCTCACCGGTGCCGAAGGCCATGTGGGCCGAGTGGTCGAAATACCCGAAGTCGGGAATCTTGTGGATGCGCACCCACGGAATCGAGGTGTCGCCCTTGCCGTCGTCCCAGCTCTTGCGCACCAGCTCGAGCGCCGGTGAATCTTTCTTCACCTGCTTGTGGCAGTTCATGCAGACCTGCGTGGGAGGAACTCCCGCGTGCGGCCCGCGCTCGACGTACGCGTGGCAATACCGGCAGTCCATCTTCAGGTCGCCGGCGTGCAGCTTGTGGCTGTACGCCACCGGCTGCTTGGGGCCGTAGCCCACGTCGGTGTTCCACGGAGAGCCCCACCAATACAGCGCAAAGATGGTGACACCCAGGCCCGCAAGCGAGCCCACCGTGATGAGGCGCGGAGTTTCGTTCGTCCACTTCGGGAAAATCTGGGCCATGTTCTTTGGGGATTCCGGCGGGTGCGCGTAGTCAATTCTCGACGGTGTTCCAAGAGTTATTCGCTTGCGCCCTTGAGCGCGGCTTCTTAAGGGCAGAAGCCGGGCGGGTCGAAAATGACGTTTTCTGGCGTCAGCCCTCGAGGGGCGCCCACCGACTCCCGCGGGGGTGTATCAGGCGGGCTTCGGCTCGGCGCCGACCTGCTGCAGCTCGATCAGGTTGCCGCAGCCGTCGCAGGTGAAGCTGCGCGGGCCGTTGAAGCGCAGGCTGAGCTGGTACTCGCGCTCGACCTTGCACCGCGGGCAGCTGCCCTTGATCTTCCGCAGGCGCATCTTCTCGCTCAGCTGCAGCGCTCCGAAGATGGGGCCAGCGACGATCAGCCCCGGCACCAGCACGAAGTGCAGAATCGGCATGAAGATGGAGATGCCCGCCCCGACCCAGCACAGCGCCATGCCCAGCGCGCCGCGGCGGACACGCTCGAACATCGTCCACTCGTGGCCCTGGCCGACGGCGCGGGTCGGCTCTTCACCGGGAAACGACAGTCTCAGGTCGAGGGTGCGATCCACCGCTCACGTCATAGCGGCGAAGTGGTTTGAGCTCAAACCAATTGCCGGGTCAGCGCGAGCACCTCGAGTAGCCGTCGAAAGAAGCCCGATTGGCTGTGCTTCTGCGACGCCTTCACCCGCGAGGCGAAGCGCTGGCTCTGGCTGGGTGAGATGGCGGCCAGGGCGGTGAGCACGCGCCGGCGGTCGAGCTCGCAGAGGCGGAGATAGAGGGCGCCGAGCTCTTCGAGGTCTCCGTAGGCGAGCCGGGCGGGCAGCGCGCCGCGCACGAACTCTTCGGTGAGGTAGGGGGCGAAGGCCGAGAACGGGGCGTGCTCACCGGGGCCGAGCAGGTGCTCGAGGGCGTGGCGATCGAACTCGGTGTGCTGCGACAGGCGCTCGAGCGCGGCGAGGCGCGCGATCTCGGGCAGGCGCGAGAAGGCATCGCAGATCATCTCGAGCTGGAGTTGCGACAGCTCGGGCTCGGCCAGCGCCGCGACCGAGAGCCGCGCAAAGGTCGAAGGCTTCACCGTCACCTCGGGCGAGATGAGGGCCTTGAGCGCCACGTACGCGGTGAAGTCGAAGCGAGCCAGCGCGTCGCTGAACGCCGCGGTCTGCTCGGCGCGCGACTGCGGCGGGGCGGCGAGCGGCTCGAGCACGTCGGCAGGCGCAGGGGTGGGGGCCGGCTCTCCCGCCAGGGAGAGCACCGGGGGACCAGACCGGGGGCGTGAAGCAGAATGCATGTGCCTCCACGTACCGCGTGGCGCCGCGCTGGAAAACCCGAAGCGCGCGAGGTGGTCGCCTCGACGCGTCGACATCGGAAGGCGACGGTGCCCCCAGCCCCCCCTTGACGGGGCCTCGGCGGCCGGCCGGCCCGTTTCTAGTAACAGGGTGCTGAAAAACGAGCGAACGGGCCGAGGTCGAGGCGTCGGCGAGGAACGCGCGGAGTGAACTTCGGTGTGTTCATGAGCACGTACCGGAGCCGACAACGACGAGATCGGTCCCCTGCAGCCGTATTTCAGCACCCTGCTAGGGCTTCACCCCGTAGCGCAGCAGCAGCCGCGCCGCGTTGATGGCGTTGCCGCGCCCAGCCACGTCGTCTTTCCAGAAGCCGCGCACCGCGCCGGTCTGGTCGACCACCGCGTAGCCGGGCAGGCGCGAGAACTCTTCCGGGGTGGTGCCGGCGTCGGTGCCCGCCCACCGCCGCCAGCCCTCGCGAAACGACTCGACCACCGCCGACTCATTGGGCCCGCCCAGCACGTACCAGTTCGGCTGCGACGGCGAGGGGGCCACTGCGCTGAACGAGACCATCACCAGGCCGCCGTCGAGGTCGTCGAGGTGCGGCAGCGCGTGCCCGAACGACTCCTGGCGCGCGACGCACTCGGTGTCGCAGGGCGAGGCGATGAAGCTCGCCAGGTACACCCTCCCCTTCAAGCTCGCGTCGGAGACCGCCTCACCGCTCGACGTCGAGAGCGACCACGGAGGCAGGGTGTAGATGGGCTCGGGCGCCTTCAAGAAGCGCCGCTGCAGAAACGGCAGCACGGTGAGCGCCGCGGCGCCGAGCACGAACGCCGCCACGAAGACGTTCGGCCTCCACTTCACTCGGTGGCGTCAGCCTTGCGCGCCTCGGAGCGAACCCAGAGCACCACGCCGGCGATGGCGCCCAGCGGCACCAGGCACATCATCACCGTCATCCACATGTACGCTTCCTGGTTCTGGCCGCCGGTCTGACCGCACGCCGGGCACGCCATGGCAGAACGCGCGAACAACATCGTGAGCGCTGCCACCACCCAGCTGGGAAACCGGGGCAGCGTGCGGCTCAGCATGGTGACCCCGGTTTTCAGAAGTAGACCCGCGCGTAGATGACCGGCCAGGCGGCGACCACGAACGTCCAGAACGCCAGCATCGCCAGGTAGTACTCGCGGCTCATGGTGCCGCGCCTCAAGCGCAAGAAGCCGAACCCCATCGCGATGATGCAGGCCACCACGTGCAGCGCATGGGTGCCGACGATGAGAAAGAAGAACCCGCCCAGGGTGCTCGAGGTGAGGGTCATGCCCTGCGCCAAGAGCGCCACCCACTCGCGGCCCTGCAGCGCCAGAAACGCCGCGCCCAGCACGAACGCGCCGGTGTACAGCGCCACCGACGGCTGCGCGGCGCGAAAGCGGCGGTAGGCGAGAAACAGCAGCACCCCGCTCACCAGCAGCACCAACGTGTTCACCAGCGTCGCGGCGGCGGGCAGCATCGGCTGACCCGGCGGAGGCCACATGCCCATCGGTGCGTTGGCCTTGGAGATGGTGAACGCCGAGACGAACCCCGAGAAGAACATCACCTCGGTGACGATGAACACCAGCATGCCCAGCATCGCGCTGGGCACCACCGGCCGACGCTTCGGCCCACTGCTGACGGGAGCTGCTGCCACTGCGGTGCCCATGACTTCAGTGGTGCTCGCCGGCCGGCGCGGCGCCACCGTGCTCGGTGCCGCCGTGCTCCGAGGCCTCGTGGTGACCCGCGCCCGCCTCTCCTGCGGCCATTCCCTTCTTCACTGTGTCGGCCGCTGCCTGGTTGTGCCAGTTGGCGCCCTCGTGATGCATGATGTCGGGAGCCGCCGCGCCGACCATCAGCACCATCAGAATCACCATCGCGCCCACCAGGTAGGCGACGTACTTCTTCTCGATGTTGATGTGCATGAAGTAGCGCGCGACGATGTACGCCTTCACGATCGCGATGCCGAAGGCGGTGATCAGCGTGACGACGCGAATGCCGAGAAACGGGCCGGCGACGCTCACCACCAGCAAGACGAGAAGAATGCCCCAGATTTTGACGTACGACGGGTGGGCGTGACCGGCGTGCGCAGCGTGGGTATCAGCAGACATTGAAGGCCTCGCTCACTTCGCGATGTAGAGCAGCGGGAAGAGGAAGATCCAGACGAGGTCGACGAAGTGCCAGTAGATGCCGATGTTCTCGACCCGCTGGAGCTCGCGGTTCTTGCGAGCGTCGGCCGCGACGATCAGCATGATGATCATGCCCGCGATGATGTGCAGCGCGTGCAGGCCGGCCGCGGTGTAATAGAACGACCAGAACGTGTTCGAGGTGATGGTGAAGCCGTGCTTGATCTCGTTCGTCCACTCGAACGACTTCACCACCAGAAACACCAGGCCGCCGAGCGTGGTGAACATCAGGTAGCGCGCCGCGCCCGGGCCGTTCTTCTTCGCCGCCTGCTCGTGCGCCAGCACCGCGCACAGCGACGAGGTCAGCAGCACGAAGGTGTTGAACGCGCCGATCCACGTGTTGGTGTGCTCCGACTGGTACTGCCACTCGGGGTGACCGAGCCGGTGCATGATGTACGAGCCGAGAATGCCGCCGAAGATGACGATTTCGGAGGCGATGACCCACCAGATCGCCAGGCGACCGGTGGGCATGCCGGTCGCTTCGCGCGTGGTGGCGATGGGCCGGGTTGCGCTCATGAGGCTGCTCCTTCAGGCGGCGGCACGTTCTGCGGCCAGTAGTCTTCCTTGCGGTCGGGGTGCGCGTACTCGTACGGCCCGCGGTACACGTTGGGCAGCCCCTCGGGGAAGTTGCCGTGCGGCGGCGGAGACGGCGCCACCCACTCCAGCGTGTTCGCCTCCCACGGGTTCTTCGAGGCCTTGGGCCCCCAGAAGATGGAATAGAAGAAGTTCACCAGGAACACCACCTGCGCGGCCAGCAGCACCAGCAGCGAGATGGTGGCGATCACGCGCATGTCCTGCATGCCGGCCCGCATCAGCTCGGGGAAGTGGGTGGGGTCGTAGATGCGGCGGTGATCACCGCGCGCTCCGAGCAGGAAGAGGGGAATGAAGATGAAGTTGAACCCCACGATGGTGAACCAGAAGTGCACCTTGCCCCAGGCCTCGTTCATCATTCGCCCGTACATCTTGGGGAACCAGTGCGTCAGCGCCGCGAAGGTGCCGATGAACGCGATGGGGAAGAACGTGTAGTGAAAGTGCGCCAGCACGAAGTACGTGTCGTGGAAGTAGATGTCGGCGCCCGACGCGCCCAGGAAGATGCCGGTCACCCCGCCCATCAGGAACTCGCCGATGAACGACAAGGCCCACAGCATCGGGGTGGTGAGGCGAATCGACGCGCCGTAGAGCGTGGCGATGTACACGAACACCATCTCTGCGACCGGAATCGAGATGATCAGCGTGGTCACGGTGAAGATGTTCGCCATGCGCGGGTCGATGCCGGCCACGAACTGGTGGTGGGCCCAGACGAAGAAGCTGATGATGCCGGTGGCGATCGCCGTGTAGAGCACCGTCTTGTACGCGAAGAGCTTCTTGCGACCGTGAACGGTGATCACCTCGGCGGTGATGCCCATCGCCGGCAGCAGCACCACGTAAACCTCGGGGTGGCCGAAGAACCAGAACAGGTGCTGCCACAGAATCGGGTCGCCGCCCTTGGCCGGGTCGAAGAAGCCCGTGCCGATCTGCTGATCGAACATCAGCATCACCGCGCCCGCCACCAGCGGGCCCACCGAGGCCATGAACAGCACCGAGGCGATGATGATCATCCACACCACCATCGGCACGTCGAACATCTTCATGCCCGGAGCGCGGCTGTTCATCAGCGTGGTGACGAAGTTGATGCCGCCCAGCAGAAACGCCACGAACTCGAGCGCCACCGCGGCCACCCACAGGGTCGAGCCGAGCGGGGTGAGGTTGTAGGCGCTCTTCGCCGAGAGCGGGGGGTACGCCGTCCACGCTCCGCCGAACGCGCCGCCCTGAACCAGAAACGACACGATCAGCACGATCACCGAGATGAGGAAGATCTGGTACGAGAGCCGGTTGATGCGCGGGAACACCATGTCATCGCAGCCGACCATCAGCGGGATGAGGTAGTTGCCCAGCGCGGCGATCAGCACCGGCATCGCCACCCAGAAAATCATCACGCTGCCGTGGGTGGTGACGAGCGAGTTGTAGTCGCTGGCGGTGACGCGACCCCAGCCCGGAACCGGCATGCCGGGGAAGGCGAGCTGCATGCGGAACACGTAGACCGCGAAGCCGCCGATCAACGCCATGAACATGCCGGTGAAGAGGTACTGCATGCCGATGATCTTGTGATCGGTCGACCAGAAGTACTTCAGGAACCAGCCCTGCTCGTGGTGCCCGTGGTCGTCGTGGCCATGCGCGTGGGCGTCGCCGCCCCCGTGGCTGTGGCCGTGCTCTGCGGTGCTGCTCATTTCGTACCTCCGGTGGTCGGCGCCGGGGTGCCGCCCGCAGCGGCGACCGGCACCAGCGCCTTCATCCACGACTCGTGGGCGTCATGGTCTTCGACCAGAATTCGGCCGGGCATCAGCGCGTGGCCGATGCCGCAAATCTCGGTGCACTGAATGTCGAACTGCCCCAGCATGGTGGGCTTGAACCAGCCCTTGATGATGCGGCCGGGAATCACGTCTTGCTTCAGGCGGAACACCGGCACCGAGAAGCTGTGCAGCACGTCGCGCGAGGTGAGCTCGAAGCCATAGGTCTTGCCCTTCTCGACGTGCAGCTCGTCGACGGTGCGAATGTCGTCGGCAGTGTCGAGCTTGCCGTCGGGGCCGGGGTGAATGAACGTCCACGCCCACTGCTGGGCGACGACCCTCACCGTCTCGTCGAGGGGCGGCTGCTCGATCTTCACGTTGGTCCACACCCGAATCGCGGCGACCAGAATGATGACGTCGAAGATCAGCGTGGCGTAGTGCGGCCAGGCCACCCAGCGCTTCTCTTTCGGGTCTTCGCCGCTCACGTACTTGGCGCGCACGCCGGGGCGCTGATTGAACTTCAGCACCAGGCCGATGAAGATTCCCTGCGCGAGCAGGAACCAGAAGCCGGTGATCAGTGTGATCCACAACACCAGATCATCGATGTCGCCAGAGAACGACGACGCAGACTCGAGGTAGCGCGAAATCATTGAAGGGCCCTCACGGCGCGAGAATGATGGCTGCGCCGATGAACGCGGCGGCGCCCGCGAAGAGCATGAAGAACAGCTTCCACGAGAACTTCTCAGAAGCGTCGGACGTGTTCGGAGTCGGGTCGGCCATGGCTCTCTTCAGGGGTTCAGGGTGGCGACGTACGCGACCACGTTCTTCATCATCTGCTCGTCGACCAGAATGGAGCTCATCGCCCGCATGGTGGCGCCGGTGGTGTCGTTGGGGTTCGCCCCGCGCACGCCGGCTTTGAACTTCTTGAGCTGCGCCAGCATGTACCAGTCGGGCTGGTGGGCGAGCGGCGGGCCCTTGGTGGTGGCGTTGCCCTCGCCGCGCACGCCGTGGCACGCCACGCAGGTGGCGTAGCTCGCAGCGCCGGCGGCCGCGTCACCCTCGACCAGGTGCTCGCTCTTCACCGGCGGCAGCGACGCCACGTAGGCCGACACCGCTTTGACCTCGTCGGCGTTCATCATCTGCCGCGACATCGGCCGCATGCGCAGGCCTTCGTAGTCGTCGGGGTGGGCGCCGCGAACGCCGGTGCGGAACTTGGTGATCTGCGACTCGACATACCAGTCGGGCAGCCCCGCGATCGCCGGCGCCTGAATTGCCGGGTTTCCCTGGCCGTGGTCCATGTGGCACGAGGTGCACGCACGGAACATCTCCTTACCCGAGATGGTCGCGGTGGCGCCGTCAGGCCGGTAGCAGGCGGTCGCCGACAGCGCGGCCGCGAAGAGCATGATTCGAACGGTGGGGTGCATTCCTGCGCGGGCGATTTTGCACAGCGTCGCCCGCGTTCCAAGACCTTTCGCGGCCTTTGGCGGCAGCAAAACTGATGCAGGCGAGCACCGCGGGTTTCAGCGCGCGAGGTACTTCGCTCGGCAGGTCTCCGAGCAGAACCACACCGTGCCGCCGTCGGCGTCGTGGTGCGGGGTGTCTTCGGCCACGGTCACCTCCATGTGGCAGATCGGGTCGACCGCCGTCTTCGGCGCCGCGACCGGCCCCTGCTCGGGCAGCTTCTTCACGTACTGCAGCAGCGTCAGCAGCTCGGCCGAGTCGATCACCCCGTCGTAGGTGGGCATGCGCAACGGGTAGCCCCGCACCCGCTTCGCATCGGGTATCAGAATCGACTCGAGCAGGTACCCCTCGTCGACGTCGACCAATAGCCCGTTGTCGAGCTCGACCTTCTTGCCCATCAGCCCGCCCAGCGCCGGCGCCAGACCCGGGTGGTCGTGACAGGGCCCGCACGACAGCTGCGCGTAGAGCTGCTCGCCGGTGCGCGCTTGAACGGGCGCCGGCTGCGCCCGCGCCAGGGTCGCGGTGTCGCGCACCAGCGCCTGAAACTCTTCGCGGTGCTCGCTGTCGTAGAGGGCCCGCACCTCGCCGTGTGCATCGACCAGCACGAAAACGCTGCTGTGCACGATGGGGTCGATGCCCGCGTCGCTGGGCTCGGCGGTCACCTTGAAGCCCGCCAGCACCGGGGCCAGCGAAGCGGGCGTGGTGGCGAGCAACGACCACCGCTTCTCGCCAGGCGCCCACTGCTGCGCGTACGCCCCCAGCGTCATCGGGTCGTCGTGCGCCGGGTCGACCGAGATGCTCACGAACTGCACGTCGACGCCGGGCAGCTTGCGCTGCAGCTGCACCATCTTCGCGGTCAGCAGCGGGCAAACGCTGCGGCAGCTGGTGAAGATGAAGTTCACCACCCACGGCCGACCTGCGAGCGAGGCCTTGCTCACCCGGGTGCCGCGCTGATCCGCCAGGTCGAAGTCGGGCGCCGACCACAGCGCCTCGAGCTTCCGCTTGCCAGCCTGGTGCGCCAGCTCGTTCGCCTCGGTCTGGCGCTGGTGCGTCTTGGTGACCAGAAAACCCAGCCCGAGCACGGTGCCCCCGAACAGAAAGACGACGATGAGGGCGCCGGTCTCGAGCTTCATGGCGCCGCGCCTAACACGAAACGCCCCCCGCTCCCCTCGTGCGAGCGGGGTCGGGGGTGAGAGAGGCGAATCAAGCTCAGAAGTCGATCGACACCGTCTCGGCGTCGCCTGCGCCGCAGTCGGCGCCGAGAATCGAATGCAACCCCTGCAGCACCACCAATGTGCCATGCGCCGGGCTCACCCCCGTCAGCGTCAGCGAGTACGCGCCCGCCGGCACCGCCTCGGTGCCTGCGCTGTAGACGCACCCCGGCTCACGCGACCACAGCGCCCGCCACGGGCCTGCCGCGCTCGCCGACGAGAACGACCCCGGCTGCACGCTGTCTCCCAACTCGAGCTCGACCTGCAGCTGGCCGGTCGACGCGCTCAGCTTCCCACCCTCGAGCGTCACGCAGCGCTCGGTGCCCTCGAAGTCGGCCGCGAAGTTGCCGCGAAACGTCACCGCGCACGGCGGGCCGCTGCTGCACCCGAGCAGCAGCAGCGCCAGCCATGAGCAAGCACCGCCGCGTTGACTCACGGAGCCCTCGAGAGGTCGAAGGTGATGCGGCGCGCGAGCACCGCGGGCAGGTGCGCGTCGTCGACCTCGGGCACGCAGTCGAGCTCGCGGTCGACCGTCTTCTGCCGAAGCAGCGGCACCGGGTTGGGGCTCAGCGCGCCCAGCTCGCCGGTCAGCGTGCGCTCGGCCAGCATCAGCCCGCCCCCGCCACGCCCGTCGACCTGGCGCACGCACTCACCCGGCCAGTCGACGTGCCGGTCTTGGTCGCGGTCGTCCCACCCGTTGAGCACCAGCTTGTTCAGCCGCCCGATGCGCGACTCGAGCTCGAGGGCGAGCGCTTCGTTTCCCGGCCGGGTCGCCCACACCTCGTAGACCTCGCGCAGCGCGCCCTGCAGCAGCGCGAACCGCTGCGGAGTGTAGGTGACCGAATCGACCGGCGCCGGAGTCTCGGAGTACACCCGCGCCTCGGCGTCGTAGAACTTCGCCTGCAGGCGCTCGAACACCGCCACCGCGCGCGCGCGGTACTTCACCTCGGCCGTCGAGAGGTACAGCGCCATCAGCCCCCGCACCGCCGCCGCGTGCGCCTCGAGCGACTCGTCGGGCGACGCCGGCTGCTGCGCCATCACGTCCCACCCCGTGAACGCGCGGCCCTCGGGGGTGGTGAGGTGCTCCATCAGCAGCGCTCCCTGCGCGCCGAGCAGCGCCTTCACCCGCGCGCTGAAGGTCTCTGCGCGCCCCGAGGGTCGCGAGTCGAGCGGCAGGGCGGCCACCGGCAGGTCGACCTCGCGCTCGGCCGCCAGCCGCAGCTGCCCGCTCATCGCCCGCAGCGCGGCGCGCAGCGCCACCGCCGCATACGCGGTGGTCACCGTCGAGGCCTTCGTGCCGTCGTCGAGCAGCGCCGCGCTCGAGGGGTCGGCGTGCAGCCGCTCGAGGTTCACCAGCGACACCCGCAGCATCGCCAGCGAGCGGTCGCGCAGCTGCCCGCTCGAGAACGGGTCGCCGCCGAACCACGCGCCATCGGCGGTCGCGGCGAGCGCGGTCGCATACGCCAGCACCAGCCCCACCTCGCCCAACAGCGCGGGGCTCCCCGCCACCGAGACCGACTCGTCGGCCGCCACCGAGAGCCGGCCCGGAAACCAGCGCAGCTCGGACGCCCACCCGTACCCCATCGCCTCTTCGACGCTGGCGAACCCCGAGAGCGTCGCCCCGTCGGTAGTGGTGAGGTGAAACAGCCAGTCTTCGGCGCGCGCGTCGAGCTGCTCGACCAGCAGCGCCGCCCGAAAGCCCGCGATGGGCTCGGGCCCCAGCGCCGCGCCGCCATCGGGCGCCGGGTGCGTCGACTGCTGCGCCTCGAGCACCGCGGTGGCGTACCGCCAGCCGCTGAACCCATCTGCCCCGGGGCTGATGCTCGACTCGACCTGCGCGGCGCGGTCTTTGAGGTGCAGCGAGGTCGCGTCGCACTCGTAGTCGGCGCACCCCGCCGGCGACGTGCCCCCGGTCGTGTCGTCGGCGCTGATGGAGCACCACAGCGCCGCGGTGCCGACCGGGTCGACCGCCGGGTCGGCGCTGTCGAACGCGTGCAGCGTCGGCCACAGGCCCGGCCACCCCAGCGGGTTCCGCTCGGGCGCGCCCTGCCCCGAGGGGTTGACGTTGCCCGCGACGTTGCCCACCGGCCAGGTGCCGGGCTCGAACACGTATCTCCCCAACGCGCCGCTCAGCTCGCCGTAGTGCAACAGCCGCTGGCCGAGCGCGGCGACGCCGGCGTCTGACCGCGCGAGCGAGGTGCCGGCCCCCGACTCGAACGCCACGAACGCCACCGGCGTCTGGGAGTACCCGTACGACTCGATGGCCGACGAGAAGCCCGCCAGGTCGACCCACGGCCCGGGGCTGTCGACCGAGGGGTCGAAGTAGGTGTCGGCGGGCACCACCACCCGCCGGTAGCCGCCCAGCTCGCGGCGCATCGCGCGGGCCAGCAGCGCCCCCGAGGCGTGCAGCTCGCTCGCCGCCATCATCTGCTCGGCCGTCACGAAGCGCGTGTCGACGTCGCGCGCGGTGAGGGTCACCTGCCGCGGCACGCCGGCATCGGGCGGCGGCAGCGGTCGCGCCGAGCAGGCCACGCAGAGAAAGAAGAGTGCCGTGCGCAAGCGCTCGGGGCGTACCACGGGGAAGGGCGCGCGAACTTTCAAGTTGCAGCGCGCGATTTCAAGCGTCGAAATGCGCCCTGCCCCGATGAAGCTGCCCGTGCTGAGCGAGGAATTCCCGCCGGGCGCCGACGCGCTCGACGGCTCGAACCGGCGCGACTTCTTGAAGCTCCTCGGCGGCACCCTGGCGCTGGCGGGGGCCTGCACCTGCCAGCCCGCCGAGCACGCCGCGCCCCGCGCCGTCGAGCCGCTCACCGTCGGAGGCCCGCTCCACTACGCCACCTGCATCACCCTGGGCGGGCTGGGCACCCCGCTGCTGGTCACCGCCCGCGACGGCCGCCCGGTGAAAATCGAGGGCAACCCCGAGCACCCGCTCACCCTGGGCGCCAGCGGCCCCCTCGAGCAGGCCGAGCTCTTGCGCCTCTACGACCCCAGCGCGCGCAGCAGGTGCTGCACGACGGCCAGCCCAGCACCCTCGCCGCCTTCACCGAGAGCGCGGTCGAGCGGGTGCGCGCGCTCTCCAAGAAAGACGGCGGCCGCGGCGTGCGCTTCCTCACCGAGCCCTCCAGCTCTCCGCTGCTCACCGGCCTCAAGTCACGCCTGCTCGAGCTGCTCCCCAACGCGCGCTTCGTCACCTGGAGCCCGCTCTCGACCTTGAACCGCCTCGAGGGCAGCAAGCTCGCCTTCGGCCGCCCCTTCGAGGCGCTGTACGACTTCGCGCGCGCCCGGGTCATCGCCGCGTTCGACGACGACTTCCTCTTCCCTCAAGGTGCGCGCCTGGGCCCCGCGCGCGCGTTCGCCGAGCGCCGGGTGCCCGGCCCGAAGATGAACCGGCTCTACGTCGTCGAGCCCTCGCCCACCGTCACCGGCTCGCTCGCCGACCACCGCCTGGCGGTGAAGGGCTCCGAGGTCGAGGGCGTGCTGCGCGCGCTGGTCGCCGCGGTCGCAAAGAGCCGCCCCGCGCTGCAGCCGCTCGCCGCCGGCGCGCCCCGGCTCGACGGCGCGCAGGGCAAGCTCGTCTCGGCGCTCGCCAGAGACCTGCTCTCCGCCGGCCCCGAGGCGCTGGTCACCGTCGGAGACCGCCAGCCGCCGGTGGCGCACGCGCTCGCCCACGCGTTGAGCTCCGAGCTCGCGGCGCTGGGCAGCACCGTCACCCTGGTGACGCCTGCGCTCGCCGAGGTGAGCAGCGGCCCCGGCTCGCTCAAGGCGCTGGGCGACGAGCTCGAGCTGGGCCAGGTCGACGCGCTCGTCATCACCACCCCCAACCCCGCCTACTGCACCTACGGCAACGTCGACCTCTCGGGGCTGCTCAAGCGCTGCAAGTCGGTCATCTACCTGGGCGCCTACGACGACGAGACCGCCGCGGTGGCGCAGTGGTTCGTGCCGCGCGTGCACCCGCTCGAGAGCTGGGGCGACGCGCGCGCGCTCGACGGCTCGGCGCTGCTGCAGCAGCCCCTGGTCGAGCCGTTCTACAAAGACGCGCTGAGCGAAGCGCAGCTCTCACGCCGCGCTGGTGGGCGAGAGCGAGAAGCGGCCCTTCGCGCTCCTGCGCTCGAGCTGGGCGCGCCGCCACGGCGCCGCCGACGACGCGGCCTTCGCGCACACCTTCGAGCGCTGGGTGCAGGCGGGGGTGGTGCCGGGCAGCGCCTTCCCCTCGGAGAGCGCGGCCATCGACCTGCACGCCATCGCGCACGCGCCGCGCGCAGGCCTCTCGCCGGGCCTCGAGCTCGCCTTCGCGCGCGACGCGAAGCTGCACGACGGGCGCTTCGCCAACACGCCGTGGCTGCAGGAGCTGCCCGACCCCGTCACCCAGCTGGTCTGGGACAACGCCGCGCTGATGTCTCCCGCGACCGCCGCGAAGCTCGGCCTCACCGGCCCGACCCAGGGCCAGCCCGGCCCACCGGGCGTGAAGGCCTGCGCGCGGGTGAAGCTCAGCGTGACCGGCAGGGGGCTCAACGCGTCGGTGACCGCTCCGGTGCTCGTGCTGCCCGGCCACGCCGACGACTGCATCACCCTGCCGCTGGGCTACGGCCACACCGGCTCGGGCGAGCGGGTGGCGCAGAGCGTGGGGTTCTCGGCCTACGTGCTGCGGCACTCCGACGCGCCCTACTTCTCGCCCGTCGAGGCGAGCAGGGTCGACGGCACGCACCTGCTGGTCACCACCCAGCAGCACTGGGCCCTCGACGGCAACCCACCTGCGCGCCAGCTCACGCTCGCCGAGCTCGCGAAAGAGAAGCCCGGCGCCAGGGCCGCGCCCCAGGGCGCCGAGCACCAGTGGGGCATGGCCATCGACCTGAGCCGCTGCAGCGGCTGCAGCGCCTGCGTGACCGCGTGCCAGGCCGAGAACAACCTGCCGGTGGTGGGCCGAGAGGCGGTGGCGCAGGGCCGCGAGATGTTCTGGATGCGGGTCGACCGCTACGCTACCGAGGGCGGCACCAGCATTTCGCAGCCGGTCGCCTGCCAGCACTGCGCCGATGCCCCCTGCGAGCGCGCCTGCCCGGTCTCGGCGACCTCGCACACGCCCGAAGGTTTGAACGTGATGGCGTACGGCCGCTGCGTCGGCTCGCGCGCCTGCGGCACCGCCTGCCCCTACAAGGTGCGGCGCTTCAACTACCTCGACCTCAACCAGTCGCTCACTCCGCTCGAGCGCATGCGCGCGAACCCCGAGGTGCCCTTGCGAGCCAAGGGGGTGATGGAGAAATGCACCTTCTGCGCGCAGCGCATCGAGCGGGCGAAGCGCGAGCTGCCCCGGCTCACCGACGGCGCGGTGCGCACCGCGTGTCAGCAGGCCTGCCCCACCCAGGCCATCGCCTTCGGCGACCTGAACGACGCCGCCAGCCAGGTCTCGCGCTGGCATCAAGACCCGCGCCGCTACGCGCTGCTCTCAGAGACCGGCATGAAGCCGCGCAACCTGTACCTCGCGCGGGTGAAGAACCCCAACCCGGAGCTTCAGTGAAGCGGGCGCTCTTCGCCATCGCCTGGCTGACCGTCGGCTGCCTGCGCGCCCCGGCCTCCGAGAGCGGTCAAGACGAAGCGGTGAGCCGCGCTCCGCCGGCCGGCACGGTGCCGCGCGAGCGCGCCCTCGAGCGCGAGCGGCCCGCGCCCGCCATCACGCTCGCGCTGCTCGAGAAGGGCCGCCACCGCTACGACAGCGTCTGCGCCACCTGCCACGGGCTCACCGGCGAGGCCGACACGCTCGCGGCGCAGGGCTTCACCCGCCGCCCGGTGCCGCCGCTGCACGAGCCGAAGCTCAAAGAGAAGAGCGACGACCGGGTGTTCGAGGTCATCACCCTGGGCAGCGGCGCGATGCCCGCGTTCCCCGAGATTCCCGCCGACGAGCGCTGGGCGGTGGTCGGCTACGTGCGCGCGCTGCAGCTCTCGCAGCGCGCCAGGCTCGAAGACGCGCCGCCCGAGATGCAGGCCAGGCTGAAGGCCGAGGCCGGGCGATGAGCCGAAAGAAGAAGGCCAAGCGAACGGCCAGCACCGAAATCGCCAAGGCGATTTCACCGGCCCGGCCGCGCTCCGAGTCGCGCGAGCTGGCTCGGGCCGAAGAGGCGCCTGCGCTGCAGCCGGTAAAGCCCGCGCCCGAAGCGACCCAGGTCGGCTCGCGTGGCGAGGTGAGCACCATGCCCGCGGGCGAGGCCACGCACATCGGCACCCGCCCCGACGTGAGCACGGTGCCTGCCGCGGCCGCGGTGCCCAGCTTCGGCAAGCTGATGGCGCTGGGCGAGCACCTGCACGGCTCGACCGGCCTGCACGAGCGACCCTCGCTCGCCGACGCGCCACCCTCGGTCACCCAGCCGGGCACGCGACCCGATGCGAAGGTGGTGGCGGCGCCCGACACGCCCCACGAGGCGACGCTCGCCGCCGGCAGACCGGTCGCTCCGCAGCTGCCGGCAGGGCTCACGGCGCCCGAGCCCGCGTACGTGCCGTCGTCGACCTCGGCCACCCAGCTCGAGCTGCCCAAGGTGGCCGACCCGCAGCCGTCGGCGCCCACCCTGCTCGAGCGCGCCAACGCCCCCTCGTCGACGTCGGCCACCCAGCTCGAGCTGCCGCGGGTGCCCGACCCGCTGCCCACCGCGCCCACCCTGCTCGACCGCTTTCGCAATGCGGCCACCTCGGCGACCCAGCTCGAGCTGCCCCGGGTGCCCGAGCCTGCGCCCACCGCGCCCACCCTGCTCGAGCGGCCGCCCGAGCCGCAGCCCTCAGCGCCCACCCTGCCCGACCGGGCGAAAGACGAGGCCGCTCCTATGGCGCCGGCACCGGTGGCGGCGACGTTCGTCATCAAGCCGCCGGCGACCGCGTTGACCGCGCCCGAGCTCGAGGTGCTCTCGGCGCCGCCCGCACTCAAGCAGCCGACGCCGCCGATTCAGCTCACCCCTTCGGTCACCGACCCCGAGCTGCCGCGGGTGCACCTCCTTCCCAGGCCTGCGCCGGCACCGCCAGAGCCCGCGCCGGTCAGCGCCCGTCGTGCTCCGCGCACCGCGCTGCGCTACGCCGCGCTGGCGGTGATGCTGCTGGCGGTGATGACCCCTGCCGCGCTCTACCTGTTCCGCGACACGCTCGGCCTGCACCTGCCGGGCGCCGCCGACTCGGCCGCCACCCTCGAGGCCCGGCGGCGCGAAGCCGAGCAGAAGGCGAGAGAGCGGGCCGACGCCCACCGCGCCGAGCTCGATGGCTACGGCTGGGTCGACCGGGAGCGGGGAGTCATTCGCATTCCCGTGCAGCAGGCGATGAAGCGCATCGCCGAGGCGCACGGTCGAACCCCGTGATGAAACCTCTCTCGCGGTTCGACGCGATGTCGGGCTTCTCGTGGTGAGCTGATCCACCTCGGCGCAACACTGCGTTGCGTTTGAGCGCGCAGGGCCGATGGTTAAGTCTTCTGCATCATGAAGCCCGTCATCATCGGCACCCGCCCGCTCGGCCCGTCACCGTCTCCCTGGGAGACCGACGACCCGTTTCTCTTCTGCGTGCACCACCGCGACGACTACCCCGCCGCGGCCTCGGGATTCGGCCCCGCGCGCGCCTCGCTCGAAGGCCGCAACCTGGGCATGGACTTCGAGGGCAAAGACGGCTGGCGCATGTACCACGGAGACCGGGTGCCCGGTTTCCCCCAGCATCCGCACCGCGGCTTCGAGACCGTCACCCTCGCTCGCCGGGGCTTCATCGACCACAGCGACTCGCTGGGCGCCTCGGCCCGCTTCGGCCACGGCGACGTGCAGTGGCTCACCGCGGGCGGCGGCATCTTGCACAGCGAGATGTTCCCGCTGCTCGACAAGGACAAGCCGAACCCGGTGGAGCTCTTTCAAATCTGGCTCAACCTTCCCGCGGCCGACAAGATGGTGAAGCCCTACTTCTCGATGCTGTGGAGCCACCAGGTGCCCAAGGTGCTCCAGCACGACGCCAAGGGCCGCGCGGTGGAAATCACGGTCATGGCCGGGCAGCTGGGCGAGGCGAAGCCCCCCGCGCCTCCGCCCAACAGCTGGGCCAGCCGGCCCGACTCGCACGTCGCCATCTGGGCGGTGCGCCTGGTGCCGAACGCGCAGTGGACGTTGCCCGCCGCGGCGCCGGGCTTGAACCGCACCCTGTACTTCTTCAAGGGCGGGCAGCTCTCGGTCGCGAACACCCAGTTCGTCTCGGGCACCGCCATCGCGGTGCGCAGCGACGCCGCGGTGCCGCTCACGAACGGCGACGCCGAGAGCGAGGTGCTGGTGCTGCAGGGCCGGCCCATCGGTGAGCCGGTCGCCCGGTACGGCCCGTTCGTGATGAACACGCCCGAGCAGATTCAGCAGGCCTTCGCCGACTACCGCCGCACCGAGTTCGGTGGCTGGCCGTGGAAGAGCCACGAGCCGGTGCATGAGCGCGAAGGTCGCTTCGCGCGTCACGCCGACGGCCGCGTCGAAAAAGCCTGATCAGGTCAGGTCGTCTTCGCCCTGCTCCCAGCCTTCGAACTCACCGCGAGGCGGAGGCGGGGGCGTCGCGGTGAGGTTGCCCTCATCGTCGTGGTCCTGCCACTCGATGAGGTCTTCGAGGTCGACCACCACTTCAATCTCGTCATCGTGCTGTTGCTTGCCCATGCGGCTTCACTTGGCAATCGCCGTACCTCGCGCGCCTCGTGATGATCCGCACGATTGAAGCGACGCCCCTGTGGCGCTCTGGAGTGACGCCACAGCGGTTTACGCAGCCCTGGCACAACAGTGGGCACCCGGAGCACCGAGGCTCCAACCTGCGGGTCCCCGTGGCGTTCCCGCTTTTACACGTCCCCTCTGTAGGTCTTGCGGCACCGATGTTGCTGAGGGGTGACGCCCACGTGAGCAACACCGGCGAGTCGAAGGTTCCCACCCAGACGTTCCTCCTGCCGGGGCAGGAGCACTGCATCGGCCTGCCCTGGGAGCGCGCCGAGCTGCCCCGCCACGGCCTGGCTCCCGCCGCGCCGCCGCCCGCGCCGCAGGTCAACCCCTTCGACCAGGCCGAGCTGGCCGCCGACCCCTGCGCCGGGCTGGAAATCGGCGCCTGCCAGGTGGTGCGCCGGCTCTCGTCGAACTCGGCCAACTCGATGCTCGCGGTGCGCGCCGACGCGCGCGAAGGCACCGCGCTGGTGGTGCTGCGCAAGCTCGAGCTGCCCGAGGCCGGCATGCCTGAGCTGCTCGAGCACGCACAGCGGGTGAGCCGCTTCCGCCACGCGAACCTGAGCCGGGTCTACGGCTGCGAGGCGAGCGAAGAGGGCATCTTCTGGGTCTCCGAGTTCGTCAGCGGCGCCACGCTGGCCGAAATCAACGCCACCTGCCGGAAAGTCGGCAAGGGCGTGCCCGCAGGCCTCGCGCTGGCCATCGCCCACGAGACCGCGCTCGCGCTCGACGAGCTGCACACCCCCGGCGCGCACCCGCATGGCTTCGTCAGCGACGAGACCGTCTTCGTCACCTTCGAGGGCTACGGCAAGCTGCTCGACCTCGGTCTCATTCGCTGCATCGCGGGCAAGATTCTGCGCCCCGCCGGCCTCGGCGCGCTGGCGCCGTACCTCTCTCCCGAGCAGGTGGGCCAGGGCCGCGTGCCCGACCCCAAGACCGACGTCTACGCGCTCGCCGCGGTGCTGCACGAGTGCCTCTCGGGTCAGAAGCTGCCCAACGGCTTCGAGCGGCAGCCGCACTTCGCGCCGCCCTCGAGCTTCAACGTGGCGCTGGGCAGAGAGCTCGACGCGGTGATGGCGCGCGCGCTCGACGCCGACCGCAGCAAGCGCTTCGCGAGCGCCGGTGAGCTCGCGCGCGCGCTCAAGGCCGCCACCTCGGCGTTCATGTGGAAGGCGCCGCAGCGCGCCGAGTTCGTGACCCAGCTGTTTCAGACCCGCAAGCGCCGCGAGCAGGTGCTGCAGGCCGGCTGCGAAGAGATTCTGTGGAAGCCCAAGCGCCCGCCGACCGAGCCCCGGCTCGCCGCGGTCGAGCTGCCGGTGGCCGCCGCGCTGCCGCCGGCCCCGCCCACCACCTCGATGCGGGCGCCGCCGGTGCTCAAGCCGCTGGTGAAGCCCGCCGCCGTGAAGGGCGCGAAGCCCGGGCCGCCGCGCTCGTCCGACCGCCCGGTGCTGCTGGCGCTCATCGCGGTGGGCCTCTTCTTCGTGTGGGACCGCCACCTCGTCGACCCGCTCCTGGTTCCGCAAGCGCCGCTCGCCGAGCGCGCGGGCGCGCGCCTGGGCCCGCTCGAGGCGGTGCGGCCGGCGAGCGTCGCCCCGCGCGAGCTCGGCAAAGAGGTCGCCGAGCTGAGCCTCGACCGCGCGCGCACCCTGTACGCCCCGGGCGCACGCCCCAAGGCGGCGGCGCGCAAGAAGGCGAGCGACGCTCCGTTGCCGCCCTGGCTACAGCCCCGTAGACGCCACTGAACGCGCGTCTTTGCGGTGCGGGTCTTTAGACAGGTCGCCTCGAGGCGGGCTACCGTGTCGGGCCCTGACCCAAATGACGCTGATCAACGCCCCGCGCGTGCTGCTGGTCGACGACGACGCGTTCGCTTTTCGGGTGGTGAAGACCCTGCTCGAAGACGCGAAGTCGCCCATCTCACTCGAGTGGGTCGACTCGTACGAGAAGGGCCTCGGCCGGCTGATGTCGGGCGGCGCCGACGTCTGTCTGCTCGACTACCAGCTCGGAGAGCACTCGGGCCTCGAGCTGCTCAAGACCCTCGACGAGCGCGGGGTGCGCACCCCGGTCATCATGCTCACCGCGACCAACGACCACCAGACCGACCTCGACGCGATGCGCGCGGGCGCGGTCGACTACCTGGTGAAGGGCGAGTTCACCGCCGCGGTGCTCGAGCGCGTGGTGCGCTACGCCGCCGAGCGCGCCCGCACCCTCGAGAACCTGCGCGAGAGCGAAGAGCGGTACGCCCTGGCGGTCACCGGCTCGAACGACGGCATCTGGGACTGGAAGACCGGCCAGCCCCGGCTCTTCATCTCGCAGCGGTGGAAGCAGCTGCTCGGGCTGTCGGCCGACGTCGACGACACCGTCGACAACTTCTACGCGCTGGTGCACCCCGACGATCGCACCCGGCTGCAGGGCGCCATCGACGCCCACATCGCCGGGCGGCTGCCGTTTCTCGAGGTCGAAGCGCGCATGCTCCACAAAGACGCCAACTGGCACTGGGTGCTGGTGCGCGGCACCGCGGTGCGCGACTCGAACGGCCGCGCCACCCGCATCGCCGGCTCGCTCACCGACATCACCAGCGCGCGCAACCGCGACCCGCTCACCGGCCTGGCGAACCGCGCCCTGTTCCTCGACCGCATGGAGCACGCGCTGGCGCGCGGCAAGCGCGACCCGACCTACACCTTCGCCTGCCTGTTTCTCGACTGCGACCGCTTCAAGAACGTCAACGACTCGCTGGGCCACTCGGCGGGCGACGCGCTGCTGGTGAGCATCGCGCGGCGCCTCGAGCGGTGCGTGCGCAGCGTCGACACGGTGGCCCGCTTCGGCGGTGACGAGTTCGCGGTGCTGCTGGAAGACGCGCGCGAGCCCGACGGCCCCACCCGGGTGGCCGACCGCATCGTCGACGAGCTGGCCAAGGGCTTCATGGTGGGCGAGCGCGAGGTGTTCTCGGGGGCCAGCGTAGGCATCGCGATGAGCCGGCCCATCTACAGCAAGCCCGACGAGCTGTTGCGCGACGCCGACATCGCGATGTACCGCGCCAAGTCATCGGGCCGCGGCCGGGTGGCGGTGTTCGACGAGCAGATGCACGCGCGCGCGCTGGCGGTGCTGCAGCTCGAAGGTGAGCTCCGCCACGCGGTGGGCTCGGCGCAGCTCGAGCCGTTCTACCAGCCCATCGTCACTCCGCAGGGGGGCCTGAAGGGCTTCGAGGCGCTGGTGCGCTGGCGGCACCCGGTGAGGGGCATGATCATGCCCGACGAGTTCATCCCCCTCGCTGAAGAGACCGGCGTCATCGCCGGCATCGACCGCTGGGTGCTCAAGCAGGCGTGCGTGCAGCTGGTCGAATGGCGCAAGACGCACCCCGACCTCACCGTCTCGGTGAACGCCTCGCACCGGCAGCTCGACGGCCCGGGCGCGGCGCAGGCGGTGCTGATGGTGCTGGGCGAGACCCGGCTGCCTCCCGAGGCGCTGGCGGTCGAGGTCACCGAGTCGGTGGTGATGGACCACCCGCAGGCGGTCGCCAACCTCACCCTGCTCAAAGAGCACGGGGTGAAAATCGTGATGGACGATTTCGGCACCGGCTACTCGTCGCTGGCCTCGCTGCACCAGCTGCCCTTCACCGGCCTCAAAATCGACCGCAGCTTCATCAAGCGGCTGGGCGACGACGTGGCGAGCCGCGAGGTGGTGCGCGCGGTCATCACCCTGGGGCGGGGCCTGGGCCTCACCATCGCCGCCGAAGGGGTCGAGACGCCCGGCCAGCTCGACATTCTCATCGGGCTGGGCTGCGAGCTGATTCAGGGCTTCCGCTTCGGAACACCGAAGAGCGCCGCCGACACTCAGCGCGCGTTCTTGACCCAGAAGTGACCGGCGGGTCGCGGGGGGCGGCGCGCCTCGTGGCGGTGCGTGCTCGAGCGGGTCGCCACCAGCTCCCACAGCGCTTGCGGTGCGGCGGGCATCATCAGCACGCTCACCGGCCCGGCCTCGAGCATGTGGACCAGCTCTTCACTGGCGGTGCACAGCACCCGCAGGGCGTGCGACGAGCGGCCCTGCACATTGAAGAGCAGCTCGGCGCCGCCCACGTCGGGCAGGCGGTCGCTGCAGATGACCACGTCGAGCTCGGTCGAGCGCATCAGGGTCTCGGCCTCGGCGCCGGTGGCGGCGGTGACCACCGTCGCGCCGCGCCCGCGCAAGAAGCGGCTCAAGGCCCTCGCCAGCACCGCGTCCGACTCGACCACCAGCACCAGGGGTCCGTCATCGAAGTGACCTCCGGCGTTCGGCGTCGAGCGCGACGCGGACCTTGTGCATCAACCCATCGGGAGTGAACGGCTTCTGCAGAAACGAAGTGCCCGGCTCGATGACGCCCTGGTGGTCCATCGCTCCGCCGGCATCGCCGGACATGTAGAGCACCGGCAGACCGGGCCGCGCCGAGCGCAGCCGCGCCACCAGCTCTTTGCCGGTCATCTCGGGCAGCACCAGGTCGGTGAGCACCAGATCGACGCGCGGCCCGCCCGAAGCGAGCAGCTCGAGGGCGTCGCGCGGGTGACCGGCTTCGACCACCCGGTAGCCGCGGGCCTGCAGCATGCGGTTGACGGCGATGCGCACCGGCTCCTGGTCTTCGACCAGCAGCACCGTCTCGCCGCCGCCGCGCACCGGCGCTTCGAGCGCCTTCGCCTCGCGCAGCGTCGCCTCACCGGCACACGGCAGGTAGATTTTGAAGGTCGTGCCCAGGCCGGGAGCGCTGTAGACCGACAGCTCGCCCTGGCACTGCTTCACGATGCCGGCGACCGTCGACAGCCCCAGCCCGGTGCCTCGGCCCGGACCCTTGGTGGTGAAGAACGGCTCGAAGATGTGCTTCTGCACCTCGTCGGTCATGCCCACCCCGGTGTCGGTGATGGCGAGCAGCACGTGGGGCGTCTGCAGCGTGGGGTGCTTCTCGACCAGCGCGGTCTCGACGGTGAGCTTGCCGCCGTCGGGCATCGCGTCGCGCGCGTTGACCACCAGGTTCACCAGCACCTGCTCGATGAGCCCGCGGTCGACCACGCACCACGCCGGCACCTGCGAGGGCACGGTGCGGTAGTCGATGCGCGGGCCGAGCAGCCGCTTGAGCATCTTCTCGCACGAGGTCAGCTCGGCGTTGAGGTCGGTGAGCTGCGGCTCGGCCACCGACTTGCGGCCGAAGGCCAGCAGCTGCCGGGTGAGCACCGCGGCGCGGTTGCCGCACTCGACGACCTCGCGCAGGTCGGCGCGCGAAGGGTGCTCGGCGGGCAGGTCGTCGTGCGCGAACTGGGTGAAGTTCATCATCACGGTGAGCAGGTTGTTGAAGTCGTGCGCCACGCTGGCGGCGAGCTGGCCCATCGCCTCCATCTTCTGCGAGTGGCGCACCTGCTCTTCGAGCGACCGCCGTTCACGGCGCAGCTGCGCGTCTTTGAGCTCGCGGCGAATGGTCTGGGGCAGCCGGGCCAGGTTCGACTTCATCACGTAGTCGTCGGCGCCCAGCTTGATGGCCTCGACCGCGGTCTCTTCGCCCATCACGCCCGAGACGATGATGAAGGGCACGTCGCCGGCCGCCTGGCGCACCAGCGTGAGCGCCGTCATCGCGTCGAGGCGCGGCAGGTTGTAGTCCGAGATGACCAGGTCCCACTTTTCCTGCAGGGCTGACTCGAGTGCTGGGGTGTCTTCGACCCGCAGGGCGTCGAGCTGAAAGTCGGCCTTCTTCAGCAGCCGCAGGAGCAGTGCTTCGTCGTCGAGCGAATCTTCGATCAGCAGCAGCCGAAGCTTCATCCCCATCACCTTTGTCGAGATTGAAGGTTTTGCAGGTCTCAGGAGTATCGACACGTTCGTGGAGGAGGGTGGATCGATTCTGCGGTGGGACCTCGCGGGCCCGGCTGATCCAACGGTGACGGTGGGTTGGCGCGGCACTCGGCCTGCGAATGGCCGAGGTCATGAAAAACCCACTGGTATGGCTGGCGGTAATTCTCACCGCGACGATGTGCGCCTGCGGGCCGCAGGTCTCGTCGTGCAACTTCGACCTCGACTGCCCCCTCGAGGCGGTGTGCAGCGAAGGGGTCTGCACCGAGAAAGAGAAACCCAAGCCGAAGCATGACGCCCGCGTCGATGCCGGCGCCGACGCAGGTGAAGCGGTCGACGCCGGCGAAACCCCCGATGCGGGCGAGCCCGACGCGGGCGAACCGTCGGCTGATGCCGGTCTGCCCGACGCCGGCGAGATGCCGATGCCGGTGTTCGACGGCGGCGTCTGCGTCGCTCGCGTGTGCAGCGACGTGGGCGCGACCTGCGGCGACATTCCCGACCTGTGCGGCGGCACGCTGCACTGCGGGGCCTGCAGCAGCCCGCAGACCTGCGGCGCGGTGACGCCGGGGCAGTGCGGCTGCGTGCCGAAGACCTGCAGCGGCTTGAGCGCTCAGTGCGGCAACGTGGCCGACGGCTGCGGCGGCACGCTCAGCTGCGGCGCGCCGGCGTCGGTCTGCCCCCACCCCGCTCAGGCGACCTGCACCGCGGGCAACCAGTGCGCGTGCACTCCCAAGACGTGCAGCGGGGTGCAGGCGGAGTGCGGCCCGCTCGACGACGGCTGCGGCCACACCCTCGACTGCGGCGTGGTGAGCAGCTGCCCGTTCTCGGCGCAGGCCTACTGCACCGCGAACAACCAGTGCGCGTGCCAGCCGAAGACCTGCGCGCTGCTGGGTGCGACCTGCGGCTCCCTCCAAGACGGGTGCGGTCACCTCCTCAACTGTGACGCCGAAGCCGGGGGCTGCGACTACAGCCTGATGAACTGCAACGGCTCGCACCACTGCGAATGCAAAGAGCAGACGGACATTCCGGACGAGACGTTCCGCGACTCGAACTGCGACGGCATCGACGGCGACGCGTCGCAGTCGGTGTTCGTGGCGACCTGGGGCAGTGACACCGGCACCGGCAGCAAGACGGCGCCCTTCCTCACCCTCGCGCGGGCGTTTCAAACGGCCGGGCCGGGTCGCCCGATTCTCATCGCGGCGGGGACGTACGACGCGCCGACCAGCTGGCCCCAGGGCGCCAGCGTCTACGGCGGCTACGATGGCACCTGGGCGCGCACCAACACCTCGGTGGCGACGCTCACCACGCCCTTCACCGGCACCGCGATGAACGGTTACACCGTCGATACCGTCTTCGACCGGGTGAGCTTCGTGGCAGGCCCGACGGTCGGCGCGGGCAGCTCTTCGCAGACGCTGCGCATCATCAACTCGGGCACGCGGGTGAAGCTCAACCGGGTGAGCATCACCGCGGGCAACGGCCAGACCGGCATCAACGGCGCGAACGGCAACCCCGGAGCCCTGCCGCTGGCAGCCGCCAACGGCAGGCAGGGAGCCAGCGCGGTGCTCAACAACCCCGACTGGGTGAGCCCGACCCCTCCGCTCGTCGCCCTGGGCGGCGTGGGCGCGAGCGCCGGCGGGTTCGGCGGCCCCGGCGGCTTCGGCACCAGCACCGTGAACGGTGAGGCCGGGCAGGCCGCGCCGAGCGGAGGCGGCATCGGTGGGCCCGGCGGGGCGTGGGCCTGCGGCACCGCCGCAATGAACGGCGCTGCGGGCGCGGTGGGTATGCCCGGAGCGAACGGCCCCACGGGCGGCAACGGCTCGGGCATGGGCAGCCTCGACCCGGTCGGTGTCTGGCAGCGCAGCGCCAGCGCGACCGGCGCTCCGGGAGCCACCGGCACTGCGGGCAGGGGCGGCGGCGGCGGTGGCGGCGGCGGCAAGCTGCACTGCTCTCCGTTCAGCCCGTACGAGGCCGGTGGCTGGGGCGGTGGGGGTGGTGCCGGCGGCTACGGCGGCATGGGCGGAGAAGGCGGCTCGCCGGGCGGAGCGTCGATTGCGCTGGTCATCGCGAACTCGACGCCGCAGTGGAGCCTGCTGAAAATCATCACCGGCAACGGAGGTGCGGGCGGTCGCGGCGGCGGCGGCGGCAACGGTGCGAACGGCGGCGCCGGTGGCGTGGGCGGCTCGGGCATCGACCGCGGCAACAACAACCGCTCGGGCAACGGCGGCGTCGGTGGCGCGGGTGGCCGCGGTGGCAACGGTGGCAGCGGCGGCTACGGAGTGGGCGGGCCGTCGGTCGGCGTCTGGTGCGTGAACCAGACCACTCCGGTGGGCGCGGCGGCCATGCAAATCACCACCGGCCAGGGCGGTGTGGGCGACCCGAGTCAGCCGTCGACCACCGGCTACGCCAACCGGTCGTTCGCCTGCCCCTGAGCGGCCGCGGGCGGTGAGCCTGCTCCGGCTCGGCCAGCACGGCGGGCCGGAGCAGTCATTTCTTGGCGAGGCCAGCGAGCTTCAGCGGCTCGGCCTGCACGAAGTCGTTGTCCCAGGCCCCCGAGTGACAGTTGTTGCAGCCGCTGTTGCCGGGGCCGCCGTAGGTCTCTCCATCGGGAGGCCCCAGGCCGCGCCAGCGAATGTAGGTCTGCGCCGAAGAGCCTTCGAGCTCGAACCACTCCCAGTTCACCGCGCCGTCGGCGTTGTAGTTGCCGCCGCGCTTCACCATTCCGAAAATCTGGCTCTGGGTGGTCTTGACGATGATGGTGCCGACGGGAAACTCGGTGGCGCCCGCGGGCGGGCGGTGGTTCAGGTAGATGACCCGGTCGCCGGCGAGGTGGCTCGAGCCCTGGGCGATGCCACCGGGAAGCGCGAACGACTCCCAGTCGGCGTAGCCGTTGAAGTGGCTGGCGAAAGCGATGAAGGTGGTGCCCGCGTCGGCGGTCGGAGCGACTTGCGCGCCGCAGCCGCACAGCGCGGTGGCGAGCGCGATGGAGCGGAGCAGGCTCACGGGAAGTACCCGGGCTGGAAGAAGTCGGAGAAGTCGTTCGCCGCCGAGACGTTGCTGAACACCGGCACGCCGAAGATGCGCTGCAGCGACTTCAGGTAGCTCGAGTGCGAGACGGTGACGGTGCTGTTGTGGTTCGCCTTGACGTGAGGCCCGACCACCACGAACGGAGTACCCGCGCCGCTGCTGACCGGCTCATCCCACACGATGAACAGCACGCCGTCGTGCGCGTTGATGTAGGTGAGAATGGAGGGGACGATGGCGGCCAACCAGTCGTCGCCGGCCTTCACGCACAGCCCGATGGTGACGCCGCCCAGGCAGCCATTCGCGCACGCCGCGCCGTGCATGTCGTTGCACTGGTTGGGCGTGATGAAGGTGTAGTCGGCGACGTCGTTGGCGAGCAGGTCGGCCTTGAGCCCCGCCACGGTGAACGGCTTGTGGTGCGCGGCGCAGCCGGCGTTGGCCTTCGAGGGCGGGTTGCCCGAGACGTCTTGGAAGAAGATGAACGGGTCGTGCTTCGCCGCGTAGTAGCCGCTCGACGCGATGGGGCACGAGCCGCTGGTCGTGTCCATGTCCTCCTGGTAGGCGCGCCAGGTCTTCGGGGTGGGCAGCGCGGCGAGCTGGGTGACCAGGTGCGCGGTCGACGAGGTGCTGTTGGTCGGCGACGCGTCGTTGTCGTTGGTGAAGGTGCGGTCGCTGAAGGCGTTGGTGCCCGCCTCGAGCCAGATGTAGTGCGGCTCGCTGGGCACCGCGTTGGCGAGCACGTCGGTGTAGTTGGCCGCCTTGCCGCCCGCGGTGATGAGCGTGTTGAGGTAGGGCGCGTTGCTGCTGCCGTAGATGCTGGTGCTGTCTTGGTTCTCCATCGAGATGACGAAGACCTTCTTGATGGCCGAGCCGCTCGCGCCCGCGCTGCCGCCGCCGGTCGAGCCTCCTGCAGAGCCACCGGCCGCACCGCCGGCGCTGCCGCCCGCATCGCCACCGGTGCCGCCAGCTGCAGCCGAGCCGCCGCTGGTGCCGCCGCTCCCGCCCGTCGCGCCGCCAGCGCTGCCGCCGCTGCCGCCCCCGGTGTTGCCGGAGTTGGGAGAGCCGCAGGCGCACGCCAGCACGAGAACCGAGAGGAGAGGTCGGGGCATGAGCCGGCAGGAGTAGTCGCTTTCACCGGCGATGACAAACCGCTGGCGACCGCGCCGAGCATTCGCACGGCACATTGGGTAAGAGGCGCGCATGCTCCAGCTCGCCCTCTGGTCCGCGCTCGCGCTGAGCTCTCAAGTGAAGCTGCTCACTGCGGAAGACGCCCCCTCTCCGACCCTGCTCCCATGGCCGAGCCGGCGCCGGCTGATCATCAAACGTCGGTGCTGCTCGAGCCGAACGACGGCGCGCGACCCACGGTGGGCGCGCTGGTGCCGAGGCCCGAGCTGCACCTCGGCTACCACTTCGCCGTGGGCGCGGCGGCGGCGGTCATCGTGGTGCCGAGCAGTCTGTATCTGGGCGCGCTCTTCGCGGGGCTGTCGAACAACTACCTCTGGTCGGCGATACCGGTGCTGCTGAGCATCGGGCTCTTGCCCCCGCTGGCGGTGACGCTGGCGACGGTCATCGCGGGCAACTGGGGCAGCCCCGGCCGCTACCGCGCGTGGCCGGCATTTTTCGCCACGCTGCTCATCAACGGCATCTCGCTCGCCTGCGCGGCGTCACTGGGGCTCACCGTCGGAATCTTCAGCGAGGTCGCCATCTACACCCTGGTTCAGGCGGTGCTGCAGCCGGGCGCCGCGGTGCTGCTCGAGCGCGGGTGGCCACGCGAGCCGCCTCTGGTGCTCACCGTGCGCGACCCCATCGCGCCTACGACGTTCGTCGCGCCCGCCGCGAAATGGAGCTTCTGACGTGCACGCGCTCATCGTCTTGTCACTGCTGGCCGCGCCCTGCCCCACCCGGCCGTCGTGGCCCACCGAGAGCTGGCCGAGCGAGAACCTCGAGCAGGTGAAGCTCGACCGCGCCACCGAGATTCAAGCGCTCGAAGACTACGCCTTCACGCTCACCGGCACCGACGGCGAGCGGCTCGGGCTGCGCACCGAGTCGCTGCTCATCATCAAGGGCGGCGAGCTCATCTACGAGCGCTACGCGCGTGGCTTCGGGCCCACCAACCGTCACCTGAGCTGGAGCGTGGCCAAGAGCGTCACCACCGCGCTGACCGGGGTGGCGGTGCAGCTCGGCGCGCTGAAGACCTCTGACTCGGTGTGCGACTACGTCGACGCGCGAACAGAGCTCTGCCCCATCACCGTGCAGCACCTGATGGAGTTCGGCAGCGGCATGCACTGGCAAGAGGGCTACGAGCACGGGTCGTACCAGCGCAGCTCGGTCATCGCGATGCTGCTCGGTGAAGGGCACCGCGACATGCCGGGCTTCGTGCTCGGCCACCAGAAGCAGGCCGAGCCGGGCACGCGCTTCAACTACTCGACGGGCGAGGCAGGGCTGCTGTCAGAGGTGGTGCGGCAGGCGGGGCTCAAGCACGGGCTCACAGCCGACTGGTTCTGGAGCGAGCTGTTCGACCGCGTGGGCATGAGCGGCGTGGTGTTCTCGGGCGACCCCAAGGGCGCCCCCGGCGGCGGCAGCTACGTGTTCGCCACCCCGCGCGACTTCGCGCGCTTCGGCTACCTGTACCTGAACGACGGCTGCTGGAACGGGCAGCGCCTGCTCCCCGAAGACTGGGTGACGCGCTCCACCACGCAGAGCGCGACGTTCAAGGCCGGCGCCGCAGAGACCGACGACACCTCGAACGGGTGGATGTGGTGGCTCAACGACGTGGTGGAGAAGAAGGGCGAGCGCCCGTGGAAAGACGCGCCCACCGACGCGTACTCGGCGATCGGCCACTGGGGTCAGTTCGTGGTGGTGGTGCCCAGCCGCGACGTGGTCATCGTGCGAACCGGAGACGACCGCAACGACGGCGTCGACTTGAACCAACTCATTCCTCTCGCGCTCGAGGTGGCCCGATGAAGCGCCTCGCTCTGGCAGTGCTGGTCTGCGTAGCCGGTTGCGCCAACGAGGCCGCCGACGGCACCCGCACCTACGCGACGAACGACGCGCAGCTGGCGGTGGCGAACGCCGCGTTCATGACCTGCTCGTGCATCTTCGTGATGGAGATGACCGAGGACTACTGCAGCGCGTGGGTGAAGGCCTCGCCGGCGGTGGCGCGGGTGGGCATCGACCGCCAGAACAAGTCGGTCGAATCGAGCGCGTTCATCACCTGGTCGGCGAAGGCGCACTGGGTCGATGCGAAGCGCGGCTGCGTGCTCGAGTAGCCCGAGCGTTTCCGCCAGGTGACGTGGGGTGGCACACCTCGTGCTCCATTCACTCACATGGACTTCGCAGAACACGCAGGAGACGCGCTGGGTCGGGCGGTTGGGCCGGTCTTCGCGGCCATCAGCCGCGGCCGGCACTCACGAACCTTTCACCCGCGGGGCGATCTGGCACGCGCCACCATCGAGCCGCTGCTCGCCCAGAGCTCTCCGCTCACCGCGCTGGGGCGCAGACTGGCAGGAGCCGGGCTGATCAGGTTCTCCAACGCGCTGTGGAAACACGGGCGCTGGCCTGACGCGCTCGGCTGCGCGCTGGCCTGTCTCGACGAGCGCGGTGAGGCAGAACAGCACCTGTTGTTCGCCACCATTCGCCGGCCGTGGACCATGCCGTTCGCTCCGTTCACCACCGCGGTGGGCAACTACCTGGCCAACGACTACTTCGCGGTGTCTCCGTTCGACGCGGCGGGGGTAAGCCGCATCTGGCTGCGGTTGTCGCCGGTGCGGCGGGCCACCGAGCAGGGCCGGCCGTGGCGCGAGCGCCGAAACCTGTTGGAAGACGCCATCAGCCTGGGCGACGCAGCGCTGCTGCTCAGCGCCGCCCCCGGGCCGTGGAAGCCGTTCGTGCCGTTCGCGCGCATCACCCCGACCGAGCTGCTCTCGGCCGACCCGCCCGGCCTGAAGTTCGACCCTTTTCTCGACCGCCGCGGGCTGACGCCGGTCGGGTTCGTCCACGCGCTGAGGCACGGAGCGTACGCGGGCAGCCGCGACGGCCGGCATGCCGACGCGTTGCCGGCCAGCGAGAGCACCGCCCACTGACGGGCGAAGCAGCGGGCGTTAGGCTTCCGGCCATGCGCGCGCTCGCCCTGCTGATGCTCACCGCCTGCGGTGCGGTGAAGTTCGACGTGGACCAGGACCTCGCCGAGCAGACGGTGCCCGGCAGCGTGCTGGGCGGAGTGCTGCCCAGCTTCATTCCCAACCCGATGAAGTTGAACATCGACGTCAAGTCGGAGGTCGCCAAGCGCGGCACTGGCCCGGCGCGGGCGGCGTACCTCACCCAGCTGACCCTGAGCGTCACCCCGCACGGCTCGACCGCCACCAACTTCGACTTCATCGACGAGGTGCACCTCTACGTCGAGGCGCTGGGGGTGACCAAGACCGAGGTGGCGAAGCTGCAGCCGGTGCCGCGCTCCAAGAGCACGCTCGACTTCGACATCGTGCCCGAGGTCGACCTGCTGCCGTTCATCAACGCCGGCGCGCAAATCACCGCCGCCGCCAGCGGCGCTCAGCCCTCGAAGGACACCACCTTCGACGGCCACGTACGGATAGAAGTGCGCATCTGAGCGCGAACAACGCGGCGGCCCACGCGCCGAGCTGGCCCGACGCGCCGCAGCCGCAGCCGACCTGGGCGCTCAGGGCCGCACCGGCACCACCGCCCGAAGCGCCCGCCGTGCTCCCCCCTGCGGTGGCGCCGCTACCTCCGCTCGTGCCGCTACCTCCGCTCGTGCCGCTACCTCCGCTCGTGCCGCTACCTCCGCTCGTGCCGCTGCCTCCGCTCGCGCCGCCCGCGGCCCCCCCGCCTGCACCATTCGCGGCGACGGTGAAGGTGGCTCCGCCGTCGGGCACGAGCAGGTCGAGGTTGCCGAGCTGGACGGTGAGCGCGCCGGGCTGAACCGGGCGCAGCCAGGCGGTGCCAGCGCTCGCACCGGCCTCGATGAACAGCTGGGCGCCGAGCGGTTGGGTGCAGGTCGACTCGCTGAACAGCGCGGCGTTGTCGGCGCTCACTCCATTGCCCATGCGGTAGGCGGCCTTCGCCGGCAGCCCGCCGGCGCTGGTGAGCGATGCGGTGAGCGGAGCACAGACTCCGGCGGTGAGCGCGGGCGCCGAGAGGCGCGCGAACGTGGCAAGGGGTTGGGTGGCGGCCTGCACGTCGTCGAACGACACCGCCTGCACGCCCTCGGGTTGGCCATCGTACACATCGCCCACCATCGCCGACGTGTGCCGGCACCCCGCCCAGTCGACGGGCCGCCGCGCGAAGGCGAGCGTGCCATCGACCCAGAAGCGGGCGGTGCCTGCGTCGGTGCCCATGCCCAGCAGCTCGAGCTCGAGCAGCTGCCATTTGCCCGACTCGAAGCTCGCCTTCTGGCTGTCGTAGGTGAACGCGCCGCGGCAGTTGAAGACGCCCAACGACCAGGTCGAGAACTGCTGCTGCAGGTACACCGCGGCCGAGATGCTCCCGTCTGACTGACGCACGCCGAGCACGATGAAGCCTCCCGCGTCGGCCGACCGGTCGACCCGCACCCAACTGCGCACGCGGTAGTCGGGCTCGGTCTCGGGGAGCGCCTCCATGTCGAGATCGAGGCGCGCCCCCGAGCCGGGGGTGCCGGTGGGGTCGTCATCGACGAACCGCAGGCCGAAGGCTCCGCGGTGTGCCGAGCCGGGAGCCACATCGAAGGTGACGTTGGGAAAGTCGACCAGGACCCATTGGGGCAGCGGCGCGCCCCGTTCGAAGTCGTCGGCGAGCGGGAGCGGGTTCACCGGCACGTCGAGGGTGGTGGTGAGCAGCGGCGAGGTCACCCGGAACGACGCGACCCCGCTGCTGGCGCCGTTCCACAAGTAGCGGGGGGGCGTGTCCCTGACGCCGGGGCCCATGGGCGCGGTGGTGCTCCCCAAGAGAATGGAGCTGCGCCCGTTGCGCAGGCCCGCATCGACAGACAGCGCTGCGAGGCTGACGGTCACGCTGCCCGAGGCGGCGCTGGGGCCTCCATCGTCGGCGAGGCGGCGAAAGATCACCGGCATGGTGCCGCCCTGGTGCAGCTCTGCGGGCGCCGAGAGCACCACCAGCTGATCAGCCGCGGCCGCTGCGGCGACCAGCAGGGCTATCAAAACCGGCGCCCGCATCAGCCGACGATTTGCGTCTCGGTGCCGCTGATCGGCCCCTGCGAGACGGGCGGCTCGCTGGGAGGAGGCGGCGGCGCCATCGCGGTGCGGTTGCGGCCGGCCTCTTTCGAGTTCTCCAGCGCGCGCTCGGCGTTGCGCAGCAGGTCTTTCATCACCAGCGGGTCGCCGGGGTTGACGCTCACGATGCCGGCGGCGAACGAGACCTTGAGCTGCTGGTCGCCCACCGTCATCGGCTTGTTCGAGAACCGCGCGCGCAGCCGGTCGAGCAGCGCCAGCGCGCTGTTGCCCTCGCACTCGTCGAGCACCAGCAGGAACTCGTCTCCGCCGTAGCGGCCGATGAAGTCGCTGGCGCGAATCTCGGCCTTGATGCCCGAGACCAGCATCTCGAGCACCTCGTCGCCGGCCTGGCGGCCCCAGCTGTCGTTGATGTTCTTGAAGCGGTCGATGTCGAACATCACCAGCGCCACCGGGGCGAGGCTGCGCTGCCGTTGCGCGCAGAGCGCGGTGAGCCGCTCTTCGAGAAAGGGGCGCGACAGCGCGTTGGTGAGCCAGTCGTGCTGCGACAGCTCGGCGGCCTTCGAGCGCCAATGCTCGATGACCTGCGCGGCGCACAGCGCACCGGCGACCACGAACACCAACAGGCCCGCGGCGCTGCGGCCCTCGGGGCTGATGCCCCGGCCGCTGATGGCGAGCACGATGAGGAAGTGGGTCACCAGGGCGCCGCCGATGGCGGGCAGCGCGTGCTTCACCCCGCCAGGCATCACCAGCGGCCAGGCGAGCACCACCGGCAGCAGGCCGAACGCGAGCGGGCCGTTGAAGCCGCCCGCCGAGCCGGCGCAGAGCGCCCCGGCGGCGGCGACCGAGAGGGTGAGCAGGGTGGCGAGCGCCATCGGCCGCTGCACCTCGACCTTGCGCGCGAAGGCGAGCGCGAAGAACGCCGCCGAGGCGCCCGTGGCCATGAACAGCGCCACCCGGCTGACCCAGACCGGCAGCAGGGGCTCGAAGCCGGCGCCGCGGGTGAGGAGCGCGTCGAGCCCCACCAGGAACAGCGAGAGCAGACCCGCGACGAGGGCGTAGCGGCGCAGGCCGTGGGCGGCGAGCTTGTGCAGCTCCCACTCGGAGTAGACGCGCCCGTCGTGTAGGGCAAAGGCGTGGGGAGGGAAGGCCACTTGAGGGGTCAGAATCTACACGCCAGCCTCGCCTTAAGCAGCTTCATCGCCTGTTTGAGCAGACCGATGCCGGGTTCGGTGCGGTGCCAGGTGGACGCTCCAGAGGGGTGCGGCAGGGCGACCACCTCGACCTCGATGCCGTGCCAGGTGGCTTTTAGGGGCCTGCCGATGAAGTCGACCAGGGGGCCTTTTCGCTGCAGCACCTGCTCGATGGCGAGAGCGCCGACGGGGATGATCAGCTTTGGCCGCAAGAGCTTCACCTCGCGCTCGAGCCACGGCCGGCAGTTGGCCATCTCGGTCTCGTCGGGCTTGCGGTCTCCGCCGCCGTTGACCGCCTTGCCGGGAAAGCAGCGCGCCACCGCGGCGATGTAGATGCGGGCGCGGAAGTCGTCTTCGCTCCAGCCCAGAGACTGCTCGAACCACTTGAAGAGCGTCTTGCCGGCCGTCCACCCGAAGGGCTTCATCACCTTGTGCTCGTGCGGGCCGGGGGCCTGACCCACCAGCATCACGTCGGTGCGCAGCGCGGGCCCGTGAATGACCGGCCCCGACATGGCGGGGCAGCGGCGGCAGGCGCGCAGCTCGGCGTGCAGGTTCTCGAGGGCGGTCAAAGCGCGCGCAGGGTACGAAAAAAAACCGGCCGCGCAACCGAGGGGGTTCTCGGATACGCGGCCGGTGGCACTCCGTGCTGCGAGGTCCTTCTTACGGAGTGCTTGGAAAACCATTGCGTGGGGCTCGCTATTTCCGGCATTCGCGAGTGATTGAGCCGCATGTGTCCCTTGAAAAACACGGCCCTGGGGGCGAGGCTGCGAGCTTCTCTTCCATGGCCGCAGACCCCACCGCCATCAGTCGGCCGAAGCCGGCAGACTTCATACCCGGGTACCGGTTGGAGAAGCTGGTCGGCAAGGGGGGAATGGGAGAGGTGCACCAGGCGGTGCAGCTCTCGCTGGGCCGCACCGTCGCGGTGAAGCTGCTGTCGGCCGAGCTGGCGCAAGACGAGAGCTTCGTCGCGCGGTTCGAGAAAGAAGGCGCGGCGCTGGCGGCGCTGCGTCACCCCAACATCGTCAGCATCGTCGACAAGGGCCGCAACAAAGAGACGTACTACCTGGTGATGGAGTTCGTCGACGGGCCGTCGATGCGCGAGGTGATGCGCAGCCCGCTGCTCGACTTCGGCCAGGCGCTGCGGATGATGATGCAGATCTGCCGGGCCATCGAGTACGCGCACGGCCGCGGCGTCATTCACCGCGACCTGAAGCCCGAGAACATTCTCTTCGACGAGCAGGCGGGCGGCATCGCGAAGGTGACCGACTTCGGGCTGGCCGGCTTCGACGAGAAGGCGGGGCTCAAGCACAACCTCACCCAGACCAACGTGGCGATGGGCACTGCGTCGTACATGGCGCCCGAGCAGCAGGTCGACGCCAAGAACGCCGATCACCGCGCCGACGTCTATTCGCTGGGCGTGCTGCTCTACGAGCTCTTGTGCGGCGACGTGCCGATGGGCAACTTCGACGCGCCCTCGGTGCGCAAGCCGCAGCTCGACAAGCGGCTCGACGCCATCGTGGCGCGCTGCCTCAAGACGTCGCCGTCAGAGCGCTACCAGAAGGTGGGCGAGATGATCGCCGACCTCGAGCCGCTGGTGCCGGCGGTGTCGATGGTGGGCACCGCGCAGCTGTCGGGCATCGGCCGCGCGATGCGCAGGGCGCGTGAGATTGCCCGGACCATCGGCCGCGTCGCGGCGGCCATTCTGGTGGTGAGCGCGCTGGCGGTGCTGACCGCGTCGTTCATGCGCACCGGGGCGAAGGAAAAGAAGATGCCCGCGGGGTTCGAGCTCACCACCGACTTCGGCAGCAAGTTCCCGGTGCCGCAGGCGGGGCGCATCGACAAAGAATCGCACGTCATCACCCTGGGCGACGGGCCAGACCAGATTTCGGTGGTGGCGATGGGCCGCAAGGCCGTCACCCGCGCAGGCGACATCGTGTACGGGCCGCCAGAAGACGCGCCGGTGGGCCGCACCGTGGTCGACGTCACCGCCGACGGTGAGGGCCTGAGCTTGTCGGCGAAGGTCGAGACCCAGGCGGTGCGGCGCTCGAGCCTCGAGCCGCTGTACGAGATTTTTCGCGGGCCGCGCGCCGATGCGCGCAGCGCGCTGATGCTGGTGGGCGACACCGGGCGCTACGTGGCGTTGATCATCTCGGGCACCGGCGACGACCCGCGGCTCGAGTGGGCGCTGGGGCCCGACCACCGCGGGGTGATGACCACCGCGATGTCGCTCGCGCCGGGCTCGCAGAACCTCGAGCTGAAAATCGACCCGGTGACCGGAGCGCTCTCGGCGATGGTGGGCAAAGACCGCGACCAGCGCCTGCTCGGCTCGGTGATAGCGCTGGGCCCGAAGTGGAAGGAGCTGTTCGGCGATGCACCGCACCCGGCCCTGGGCTGCCTCGAGGGCACCTGCGCGTTTCACCAGGTGGTGCTGAAGGGGCTGAAGGCGCCCGCGCCGGCTCCGGTCGTGGCGCAGAAAGACGACGAGCCCGAGCCGGCGAAGAGGCCGGTGCAGGTGTCGCAGAACACGGTGCGCAAGCCGGCGCCGGCGCCACCGCCGCCGCAGCGGCCGCCGGTGCAGGCGAAGAACGAGAAGAAGGGTCAGCCCGTCAAGCGGCGCTGAAGCGCCCCCAAGGCTCAGAGCTCGAGCACGGCCCACACCGCGTAGTGGTCGGACGGCCAGGGCGTGTACTGGTTCGACACCTCGGCCTGCACCGCCCGCACCAGCTCGCTGTCGTGGAAGATGTAGTCGATGCGCGCGACGCCTCCGACGCCGGTGGCGCCGCCCGAGGTGACCGGGTCGGGGTGGGCCTCACGGTACGCGTCGACGTAGCGCGCGTCGGTGAGCAGCGGCGTGACCAGGCCGCCCGGGGTGCCTTCGGGGAAGCGGCTGTTGAGGTCGCCCATGATGAGCACCGGCTCCGAGGCGTGCTGGGCGAGCGGCAGAATCGCGCGCATCTCGTTCGCCCGGTAGACCTCGCCCGCGTCGCCGACGGTGGCGGTGAGGTGCACCGCGTAGACGAAGACGGTGCGGCCGCCGACCGGCACGCTGACCAGGTTGACCGCCTTCGTCACCGGGCTCGGGGTGGCGCAGCCCTTCGTGATGAACGCCTTCTTCGAGAGCACGCCCACGTGGTACCCGTTGGGGGCCAGGCAGAGGTTCGAGAACATGCCGGTGCGGCTGGCGAGGGTGGCGAAGTTCGCGGTCGAGTTCGCCTCGTCGATGGTGACCAGGTCGGGCGCCACCGCCTGGATGATGGAGACCACCGCGTCGAGCTTGGGCGTGCCGTTGGGGAGGTTGCCCACCGCCCCTTCGAGAATGTTGAACTGCATCACCTTGAAGCGCGACACGCAGCGGCCGCGCTGACCGCACGTCTGGGGAGACGCACAGCTCGAGGCGGTGCAGCCGCACAGCCCGGTGTCGCCGTCGCAGAGCTGACCGGCGAGACAGCCGGTGCACGCGCGCGGCGGGGCGTCGGTGGTGGTGATGGTCAGCATGGGCCGTTTGGCGGGCGCTTCGCGGCTGTTGAGCACCATGCCGTCTCCTGAGCTGCTCGCCAGCCCCAGCGCAAGCGGCTGGTGGGGCGGGTCACCGAGGTGACGTCGACGGTGAAGCCGGCGTCGGTGGGGACGACCGGCAGGTTGGCGAGCAGTGCCGTGCCGAGGCCGGGCCCGTTGTTCCAGGTGGTGCCCAGCTCGTTCCACGCGGTGTTGGTGAGGTGGTAGACGCGCAGCCCGCTGTTGGAGCCGTTGGACGAGAAGAGCCGCAGCTCGGCGCGCACGATGTTGCCGCCGCCGACTTGAAAGCGCAGCAGGGCTTCTTTGTTGATGACCGCCGGAGGCGGGTCGGCGTCGACGACGAGGTACGGCACGGTGCCGGTGTTGTTGCTGGGCAGGTCGGAGCGCACGTAGGTGTCTTCGGTCGCGGTGAGCACGTACCGGTAGAGCCCCGCGTCGGGCCGGGCGCCACCGTCGCGCACGCCGGAGTCGCCCACCGGCCCGCCTGCGTCGAGACCGCCGTCACGCTCGACCGAGGCATCGGGGAGCTCCGGGCTCCCGCCGCCTGCTCCGCCTGCGCTGCTCGAGCCGCCCCCGGCCTGCGCCCCGCCCGCGACGCTGCCTCCCGCGGCCGCACCACCCGCCGCGCTGCCGCCGCCGGTGCCGGTGGGCTGCATCTCGCGGCCATAAGGGCACCCCATCACCACCAGCCACAGCACCGCCGCTCCGAGTCGCGCACGCATGTGCAGCGAGATGTCGCCGAAGCGGCGGGCAGTCAAAGGCACCGCGGTGGGCGGTGACGCCGGCCGGACTCGAATTGCATTCGCTCGCCAACGGGCTTGAGGCGCGCGGTGTTTCAGCGCGCGCGTTCACGAATGACGCGGCCGCTCGGCTCGACATACAGCGTGAGAGGTGCCGCGTCGCCCTGGTCGACGGTGAGCTCGAGGGTCTGGGGCGTGTTTTTCCACCCCTTGAACCACGAGACGCCGCAGTCGGTGACCGGCACGCGCTTCTTCTCTTCGTCGCTGAGCGCGGTGAGCGGGTCGACCCACACCGGCTTCGCGCGCGCGCGGGTGGCGGCGATCAGCACCGAGCCCACCGGGTAGGGGCCCTTCACGGCCACCCAGCTGTCGTCGTCGGCGAACATCACCGCGAAGCCGCCCTGCCCGGTCGACCACAGCACCGCGCCGCTCTCGCGCAGGGTCAGGCTCTTGGGCGTGACCTCGAGCAGCATCGCCCGCTTGCTGTTGCTCTTGGCCACGAAGCTGCGCAGCTCGACCGGCTTGCACAGCAGCAGCAGTGCGGCGGCCAGGCGAATCATTGCAGCTCGCGAAGCTCGGCCGGCGAGAGCTTCACGTCCAGCGCCTCGAGGTCTTGCTTCAGGTGCTCCGCGTCGGTCGAGCCGGTGAGCGGCAGCATGCCCAGCGCCACTGCCAGGGCGAAGATGACCTGCTCGGGCGTCTTGCGGTGCACCCGCGCGATGGGGGCCGCCTGCCGCACCGCTTCGCCGTTGGCCGTCAGCAACGAGAAGCCCTGGTACACGATGCCGCGCTGCCTGCACGCGGTGCGCATCACAGCGTCCCACCCGTTGCGCGCGTAGCAGCGGTTCTGCACGTAACTGGGCTGCACCTTCGCCTGCGCGCACAGCGCCTCGAGCTGCTCGACCGAGACGTTGCTCACGCCCAGCGCCAGCACCACGCCGCGGCCGACCAGGGTCTCCATCGCCGACCACGCCTCGGCGTCGTGCGCCGACCAGCCGCTGCGGCCCGACGGCCCGTGCAGCACGTAGCTGTCGAGGTAGTCGGTCTTGAGGTGCTCGAGCGAGCTGTTCGCCGACTGCTCGACCTGCTGCGCGATGGGCGCCTTGGGGTCGTAGGGCAGCCGCTGGTCTTGCCCGGGCAGAAAGGTGAACTTGGTCTGCAGCCACAGCTCGCCGCGCGGCAGCCCCGACCTGGCGACCGCCTCACCCACGCCGGCTTCGAAGTAGTGCTTGCGCTGGTTCGCGGTGTCGATGGCGCGGTAGCCGACCCGCAGCGCCTGCTCGACGCAGGCCTGGGTGGCTTCTTCCTTCCACGCGGTGCCGTAGACGATGCGGGGGTTCAATGCGCGAGCTCCACCAGCGCCTCGGACATCACCTGGCACGAGCCTGCTTCGTCTTTCGGGTCGCCGTCGGGAGCGCTGCCGCCGTCGCGGCTCTTCAGCACCGCGGGCGGCGCCTTGCACAGCTCGGCCCAGCCCTTGTACGCGTCTTTGCAGTCGCTCGCGCCGCTGGTCTCGATTTCCTGATCGCACTTCTGACGCAGAATCTCGGCGATGCGGGTGTTGGCCTGCTCCGCGGTGACGTTGCCCGAGAGCTGCCCGATGCCGGGCAGCTTGCGCAGGGTGTCGCGAATCGGCGCCCGCACCAGGCGAAACTCGTGCATCGAGTTGCAGACGATGGCGGCGCGGCCGATCAGCCGGCGCACGTAGACGTTGAAGACCTCGCCCGACTCGACCGCGTCTTTCACCTTGAGCTGGCGCTGAGCCACCCGGTCGATGCTGAGCGCGGCGCGCTGCAGGCGGTCGCAGTCTCGGGTCTGCGAGAGCGCGGTGACGATGGCGACGATCTGCACCCGCACGCTGTCGTCGAGGCCGACCTCGCGCTCGTTCTTCTTCAGCTCCTGCGCGAGCGACTCTTCCAGCATCAGCGTCGCCTTGAAGTTGAAGTCGGGGTCGGCGACGAACTCTTGCAGCAGGGTGTAGCCGACCAGGCGCTTGTCGTCGTTCTCCTTGTCGGTGGCGAGAATGCTGGTCTCGAAGAAGGCGCGGTGCTTGTCGGCCTCTTGCGCGCGCTTGAACTCTTGCGCCCAGCGCCCCTGCTCGCGCTCGGCCGCCTCGTCTTGCTGCTTCTTGTTCACGCAGCTCTGGTAGGCGTTGGCGAAGAAGCCGGCCAGCGCGATGTACGCGAGCATGCTCTGCCCCACCGTGGTCAGGCGCGAGGTGCGAGACCTGCGCTTGTCGCGGAGCTCGAGCAGCTCTTCGGCGGTCTTGAGGCGCTGCAGCTCTTCGAGCGGCTTCTGTTCGACGTCGTGGGGTGCGGACACGCGCGCTTGTTAACCGAGCGGCGCGCGCGCATCACCACAAATGCACCCAGACGAAAGGAGCTTGGGCGGCCCAGTCGTACTAAACACGGCGCATGGCCAAGGGGGGCGCCCCGTCTCAAGACCAGCTCCTCGAGCTGATGAAGCGCGCGGCCGAAGAGCTCAAGCACGCTCAGGAAGAGGCGCGCACCGCCGTGCAGGCGCTGCAGAAAGAGCAGGCCGCGCACGAGAAGACCGAGCAGGAGCTCGAGCAGGCGCTGAAGGCGGCCAAGGGCACCAAGAGCAAGCACAACGCCGACGACGAGCTGCTCAAAGACCAGATTGAAGCCGAGCGCGAGAACGGCAAGACGCTCGCCGCGCGGGTGAAAGAGCTCGAGGCGGCGCTCGACGGCGCGGCCACCGAGCTCGAGCGGCTGAAGAACAAGTCGACCGAGGCCGACACCGCCATCTCGGTCGCGGCGCAGCAGGAAGAAGCGAAGCGCCAGCGCCTGGTGGAAGAGCACCAGAAGACCATCGCCAGCCTGAAAGAGCTGCACGACCAGGCGCTCGACGACGTGCGGCGCGAGGCCAACGAGGCCGAGACCGAGCACCAGGGGCTGCTCGACGACGCGGCGGGCAACCTGGTGCAGGTCGAGCAGCAGCTCCAGCAGGAAAAAGAGAAGCACCAGGGCACCGCGCAGAAGCTGCTCGAGACGCGCAGCCGGGCGCGCGAGCTCGAGCAGACCCTCGCTGCCGAGCAAGAGCGGGTGAAGGCGCTCGAGGCCGCCGCCACCCAGCTCGCCGATTCGCACCAGCAGGCGCTGCGCGAGGCGGCCGAGGCCCATCGCCGGGCGAGCGCCGCGCTCGAGCAGCGCGCTGCCGCGGCCCAGGGCGAGCTCACCCAGGTCACCGAGCGCTGGCGCGAGGTCGAGCGGCAGTACGAGGCGCTGCACCGTGAGATGCTGCTGACCCTGGAGCAGCGCGACGAGGCGCGACGGCTGCTCGAGAACGAACGCGCCGAACGCGAACGGCTGTCGAAGGTGCTGAGCCAGCGATGAGATTCTTTCTGCTCGCGTCGTGTCTGGTGTGCTGCGCGCCCGAGCCGGGCGACGGGCTTACGTTCGTCGAGCAGCCGATTCTCGGCGGCAGCGCCGACGCGGGCTCGAAGCGCAGCGAGGTGTTCCTGCTCGGCATGACGTTCACGCCCGATGGGGGCAGCTCCATCTGCTCGGCCACGCTGGTGAGCTCGCACACGCTGCTGACGGCGGCGCACTGCATCGACCCGGCGCGGCGCGGTGCGACGGGGGTCAACGTCATCGCGGTGAACAAGCCCACCGACCAGGGCCTCACCTCGGCCGACATTCACCACATGGTCGAGTACCGGCTGCACCCGATGTGGAGCCCGGTGGGAGACAGCCCCGACTACGACGTGGCGATGCTGCTGCTCGACTCGGTGCCGGCGGGGCTGAAGCCGGTGGCGCTGTCTCACGTGGCGCCGACGGTGGGCGAGAGCGTGACCCTGGTGGGCTACGGGCGCGACAGCGCGACGAACGGGCAGAGCAGCGGCACGCGCCGCGCGGCGGTGGCGGCGATTGCCGCGGTGGGCGCGCAGTCGTTCGACTTCGGCACCGCCGGCGCGCTGGGCATCTGCAGCGGCGACTCGGGCGGGCCGGGGCTGCACCTGTTCCCCGACGGGGTCGAGCGGGTGATTGGCGTGCACTCGACCACCACGAGCGCCTCGTGCGGGGTGGGCAGCGACTCGCGCGTCGACACCAAGACCGGCTTCATCGAGCTGTACCTCTCCCAGAAAGACCCGCTGCCCGACGCGGGCTCGGGAGGCGGAGCGGGGGGTGGTACCGCGGGGGGTGGGTCGGCCGGTGGCGCTGGCACTGCGGGCGGAGCCAGCGCCGGCGGTGCGGCCGCGGGTGGCGCTGGCGGCAATGGCGGCAATGGCGGCGGCGGCGTGACGGCAGACGCGGGCCCCGATGATCCGATGTCTCCGCGCGGCTGCGGGTGCTCGGGCTCGCCGGCCGGCCTGTTGATGTTGGCTGCGCTCGGTTGGGTCAGACGGCGCTCGCGTCTTCGCTGAGCCGCTTCGCTCTGCCGCGTTCGCTCCCCACCCAGAACCCTCTCCCGCGAGGGGCGAGGGAGCAGTGTATGGTCCGCCGCCGTGCTTCGGCTCCTCGTCCCGCTCGTGCTGCTGTCGTCGGCCTGTTTTCTTCACCGCGTCTCCACGCCGACCAGCGCGCTGGAAGAGGCCGAGGCCGACGCGGCCGACCCGCGGGCCTCGGGGCACACCCTGGCGCTGGCCGGGTTTCACGCCTGGCTGATGCAGAACGACGCCGAGAAGGCGCACGCGCGCTTCTCGGCCGCCACCCAGGCCGACGCGAGAGAGCCGCTCGCGCTCTACGGCCAGGCGCTGCTCGCCCTGCGCGCCGCGAAGCTGGACGCGGCGACGGGCGCCGCGCTGGACCTGTGCGAGCGCGCGCCGCGCCACCCGCTGTGCGCGTCGGCTGCGCGCATCGTCTTCGACCTCGCCGGCACCGCCATCTCGCTCGACGCGCTCATCGCGACCCGCGTGCCGGGAATCCTGGCGCAGGGCACGGTGGCCGACGCCAGCTCGCTGTTGCGCGCGTCGCTGGCCAACATTCACCTCGCGCGGCGCGAGGTCGCGCAGCACGACGGCATCATTCGCGCGCAGGGCGTGCCCACCGTGCTCACCCTGATGGGCCCGTTCTCGGCGTACCACCTGCTCGAGCTCGAGCGGCCCACCGCGCCCGAGCAGACCGGCACGATGGCCCCCGCACGCGGCCCCTTCGGTCAGCTCGACCTGCGCGAGCTGCACTTCGCCGACGGCCGCTTCTCGCTCTCGGGCGAGCCCCAGAGCGGCGACGTGTACCTGGTGGCAGTCGACTTCGAGGCCAAGAGCGCGGGCGCGTACGTGGTGCGTACGGTGAGCGGTATGGACCACGCCGCCACGCTCGACGGCACCCCGCTCTTCTTGCGGCGCACCTGGGAGCGACCCGCCTCGACCGTGAGCGCGGTCTCGGTCGACCTCGACGCCGGCAAGCACCGGCTGATGGTGCGCTGCGCGAAAGACGAGGCGCAGGGTCACCTCTACCTCTCGGTGTCGCGGCTCGACGGCGCTCCCGCCGAGGTGACCTTCAGCGCGGCGCGCGGCCCGGCGCCCGGCCGGTGGGCCCCGTCGCGCTACACGCCCAAGAGCGAGCCCAAGGGCGTCTACGTCTCGGCGGCGTCGTTCGTGCGCGCGCTCGAGCCCGAGCTGGGCCCCGCGCTGGCGCGCTTCATCGCCGCGCGCGACGCGCTGACCCGAGACCGCGACGGCGCCAGGGCCGCGCTCGAGGCGCTGCCCCCGGGCTTCGGCGGGGCCGCGGTGCGGGTGCTCGCCGCGCAGCTGAGCATGCAAGACCGCTCGGTGCCGCCCAAGGTGGCGAAGGGCCGCGCCACCCGCGACCTCGAGGCGGCGCTCGAGGCCGACAAGGGCTACGTGGCGGCGCTGCTCGACATCGCGCAGCTCAACCTCGACGACGCCCGCAACATCGAGGCGCTCGAGGTGCTGGGCCAGGCGCGCGCGTGGCGAAGCCGGCGCCGGCGCAGCTGTCGATGCTCGAGGCCCGCGCGCAGCTGGCGCTGGGCATCGACGCGCAGGCGGCGCTCACCGCCAAGGCCGCGAACCAGGCGCTCGACGGGTACTGCGAGGCGCTGGGCATGGTCTACGACCTGGCGGTGCGGCGCGACGCCATCGCCGAGCAGGCCCAGGCGCTCGAGCAGGTGCGGCAGTGCTCGAACTCCATCGCCCGCGAGGCCGAGGCCGCCAAGACGCGGGGCAACCTCGAGCGCGGGGTGAGGCTCTACGAAGAGCTGCTGGCCAGCGACGAGACCCACCTGCCGGTGGCCACCTCGCTGGCGAACCTCTACGTCTCGATGCGCCGCTACGGCGACGCGCGCGCGGTGCTCGAGCGAGAGCTCAAGCTGTGGCCGCGCAGCGCGCTGCTGCTCAAGCAGCTGGCCGACGTCTACGAGCTCGAGGGCAAGCCCAACGAGGCGCTGGCGGCGCGCGAGAAGGCGCTGCTGCTCGACGGCGGAGACCTGCCGACCCGCCGCACCGTCGAGCGCATGCGCACCGGCAAAGAGCTGCTCGACCGTGACGCCATCAGCACCGAAGAGGCGCTCAAGGCCTACGCGGCGGCGCCGGGCGACGAAGACGCTCCGGGGGCCTACGTGCTCGACGCCGCGGCGGTGAAGGTCTTTCCCGATGGCTCGATGGTCGACCGCATTCACATCATCCAGAAGGCGCTCGACCAGTCGGGCATTCAAGACCTCGCCGAGGTCGACGTGCCGCAGGGCGCGTACGTGCTGAAGATGCGAACCCTGAAGGCCGACGGGCGCACCCTCGAGCCCGAGAGCATCGAAGGCAAAGACACGGTGAGCCTGCCCGGGGTCGAGGTGGGTGACTTCGTCGAGTACGAGTACCTCTTGGCGCACGGGCCGCGGGGGCCCGCGCAGCCGGGCTTCACCGCCTCGAGCTTCTATTTTCAGATCGCGAGGCAGCCCAACAACTGGAGCACCTACGTGGTCTCGGCGCCGCTCGGCACCGGCATGAAGGTCGACGCGCACAACATGAAGTCGCAGCAGCCCGAGCAGCGCGACGGCGAAGAGGTGTACTTCCACGAAGAGCGCCGGGTGCCGCCGTACCTGCCCGAGCCCAACGGCCCGCCCAGCGGCAACGAGTGGCTGCCGTTCGTGAGCGTGGGCGCAGGGCAGACCGACAACGAGGGCGTCATCACCGCCTACGCCGACGCGTTCGTCGACCAGGGCCAGGTGACCTTCGAGGTCGAACGGTTCGCGCGCGAAGCGGCGAAGGGCAAGAGCGGCCGCGAGGCGGTGCAGGCGGTGCACGAGGCGGTGATGCAGAAGCTGTCGGGCCGTGACAACGGGCTGCAGCTCTCGGCCGCGGCGAGCGTGGCGCAAGACCGCGGCAGCCGGCTGATGCTCGAGTACGCGGCGCTGAAAGCCCTCGGCTTTCGCCCGCGCATGGCGGCGGTGCGCACCTTCGCGTCGGACCCGGCGAAGTACACCTTCCCCGCCGAGGCGCTGCTGCCGTACCTGTGCCTGCGCGTCGAGGTGCCCGAGCAGGGCTTCATCTGGCTCGACCCGGTGTACCGCTTCGGCCCGTTCGGAGAGCTGCCCGAGGCGGCCGCCGAGCGCGAGGCGTTTCTGCTGCCCGAGCCGGGCCACCCGCTCGAGCGGGTCAAGACGCCGAAGTCGAACGTGAGCTCGGGCAAGCAGGTGACCTTGAAGCTCACCCTGACCGAAGACGGCGCGCTCAAGGGCGAAGGCAGCGAGACCTACGTGGGGTTCGGCGCCGCGCAGCTGGCCGAGGCGCTCGAGGCGGTACCGCCCGACCAACGCGAGCAGGCGCTGCAGCAGGCGCTGTCGCGGTACTTCGGCGGCGCCGAGCTGGCGAAGCTCGAGCTCGACACCAAGCGCGCGGTGGGGGCGAGCGTGACGGTGCGCTACGCGTTCAGCGCTCCGCGGTTCGCACGGGCCGAAGGCAAGGCGCTGGTGTTCTCGCAGGCCACCTTCCCCGCGCTGCTGGGGCGGCGGTACCTGCAGCTGGGCGCGCGCAAGACGCCGCTGTTTCTCGACTCGGTGGAAGAGAACGTCACGACCGCCACGCTCACCCTGCCCGAGGGGTTCGCGCTCAACGGCGCGCTGCCCGAGGTGAAGGTGGGCTGCCCGTTCGGCAAGTACGAGCGGCACGAGAAGGTGGCGGGGCGGGTGGTGAGCATCACCGAGCGGTACCGCATCGAGATGGCCCGCGTGCAGCCGAAGGACTACGACAAGTTCAGCCAGTTCGCCGGCGAGGTCGACCTGGTGCAGGGCCGCGAGATGCTGGCCGAGAAGAAGTAGTCAGGGCAGCTTGATGCGAAACACCAGCACGTCGCGCGAGTCGAGGCTGCCCAGGTCGAAGCCGCCGAAGACGTAGGGGCCTTCGGCGCCGGGGCGCGGGGTGGCGGTGGCGAGCACGTATGCGTAGGGCGGGCGCACCACCATCTTCACCATGCGCTCGGAGACGTGGGGGTTGCCGAACACCACCTTCGCCACCGGCGCGAGGGTCGAGGGGTTGAGGCGCATCAAGAAGCCGTCGGTGTCGGAGTCGATCGAGGTCACCACCGCCGTGCCGCCGTCTTCGGGCACCATCGAGCCGCTCACGGTGCCGAGCACCCAGATTTGCTGGCTGGGGAGCACCGCCAGGTCGTCGAGCTCGGCGTGACCGGCGCCTTCAGCGCGCCAGTTTCTGAACAGCACCCCGAAGTGCTGGGTGTCGAGGTTGAACACCGAGAGGGTGGGCACGGGCACCGTCACGCCTTGGAGGCTGCCCAGCACGGTACCGGCGCCCCACAGGCTGTCGTGACCATCGGCGACCAGCGCGAGCGCGCCCGCGTCGGCTGGCTCGTCTCCGAGAAAGGTGACCAGCCCGCCGAGCGCCGAGTCGCCGTCGTTTTCCAGGCCGAACAGCAGGCGGTGCAGCCCGGGCTGAATGGTGCCGGCGCCGCCGCCGAAGAAGGCCCCGGGCACCACCGCGGTGCAGTTGCCGTTCATCGGGTTGGCCGAGGTGCGCAGCACCGCGAAGACCCGACCCGACTCGCCGTGCCAGACCAGGTTCTCCCATTCAGACACGTGGGTGCCCGGGCAGTCGAAGAGGTCGACGTGCAGCGGGGTGAAGTCGTACGCCGAGAGCCGCGCCAGGTGCGGCGCGTTGCCGCCGTCGGTGACGGCGTCGATGGGCAGCAGGTCGCCGCCGTGCGGAGCATCGACCGCAGAGAGGAACCAGGGCCGGTCGTCACCGGCGAGCTGCACGGTGCCCTTGAAGCGCTCCGAGCCGAAGCCGGGCGTGCCGTAGAACTTCAGCGCGGGGGTCGGGGCTCACCCGCAGCACGAACAGCTCGGTGCCGGCGACGCGAGAGCCGCCGTCGGCCAACCCGTAGCCCCCGTCGAGCTCGAGGCTGCCCCCGTCGAGGTCGAAGAGCCTGAAGGTGGGAGGGTTGACGCAGCTCGAGCCGACCACCAGGCCGGCGTCGGTAAAGGTCAGCGGGCTGTTCGGCAGGGGGTACCCGCCGTTGTTGCTGTCGCCGCACCGCCAGCCGACGGCCCCGAGCAGGCCGCCGTCGGTCGGGTCGAAGCGGGCCACGAAGCTGCCCACCGAGCCGGGGCCACCCGCGTTCCAGGTGGCGCCTCGGGGCACCGCCAGGGTCGAGGTGAAGCGGCCGGTGAGCGCGAGCTCGCCGCCGCGCGCGTCCATCACCAGAGCGAGGGCGTCGTCTTCCTTGGTGCCGCCGAGGCGCACCGCCCAGTCGACCGGGGGCCCGCCGTCGAACTCGAAGGCCACCCCTCCGGCACTGCCGCCGCCGGCGCCGCCAGCGCTGCCTCCACCCGAGCCGCCCGAGCCCGCGCTGCCTCCACCCACCGCGCCCGAGCAGTTGCCCTGGCCGGCGTGGGTGCTGCAGTAGCCCTGCTTCACCTCGTCCCACCGGGTGCAGCCGGACACCAGCGCCAGCGTCACCGCCAGCACGCGCGCTCATGGCAGCCTCCACGCCGCGCTGAAGACTCCGCCGTTCGGCGTCAGCAGCGCCGCCACCTGCGCCGGCGGGTCACTGCCGGTGATGAAGAAGACCACCGCGGTGACCAGGGCCGCCGCGCCGACGCCCACCAGCACCGCGCCCAGCACCTGCCGGGTCGACGCCCCGCTGATGGTGGCGTCGAGCGAGTCGGGCGAGGCGCCTTCGCCGCGCTGCAGCTTGCTGGCGACGCTGTAGCTCTCGCCCAGGAGCCCCGCGCCCACGCCGGCCGCGACCACCCCGACCGCGAGCGGCACCCACGAGAGGCCGCGCAGGTGCACTCCGCCCGGCTCGGGCTCGCGGTACAGGCCCTGGGCCACGGCGAAGTCTTTGGCGCGGGCCGCCATCCAATCGAAGGCGGCGGCGTCGTCGGCCACCCGGCTCGAGTAGTTGCCCATCGCGCTGGCGTCGTTGGCGCGCACGATTTTCAGCGTCAACACGAAGCCCTCTTTGTCGAGGCGCGCGACGTTGCCGGTGATGAGGCCGTCGACGCCGAGCGCCCCGGCGAGCTCGGCCATGCACGAGCCGGCCTCGTCGCTGCAGCCGAGCAGCTGCTTCTGCCGCTCGAGGCCGAGCAGCGCCTGCACCTCGGCCTGGGTGGTGACCCGAATGCCGTACTGCGAGAGCTGCTGGGCGAGAAAGTCGGTGAAGACCTGCGCCCGCTTCTCTTCGATGCCCACGGCCTGCAGGCCGGGAGCGGCGAGCTTCAGGGGGGCGGCGGCGGAGAGCACGACCAGCGCTGCGAGCGGCAGGGTCATCGCGCCCGACAGTAGCCCAGTACGACAGCCCGGAAGCTCGTGTCGTGCTGCGCGGCGATTCCATCCCCGCCAGCGGCGTTCGGGGCTGTCGCACTAGGTTTTGACGATGGCTCCGATGACCTGCTGGGCAATCGGGTGGTACTGCCGGTGGAGCTTCTCGTAGAGCGCCCGCGCTCGCGGCAGCCACTGGGGGTTCGCGGCGAGCGCGCGGTAGAGCGGCTTGAGGTACTTCATGCGCCCGAAGTGGCTGACCACCTGGTCGATGCGCGGCAGCACGGCGGCGTAGCCCGACTCGGCGGCGAGGGTGAGCCAGCTGACCAGCACCTCGGGGTTCTTCACCTCGGTGAGGTGGTAGCGGGCGTCGAGCTCGGCGCAGTGCTGAAACGGGCGCCCAGTGGCCTCGAGCCACAGCTGCCACTCGGCCGGGGTCCACCCCTCGGTCTGCTCGGGCATGCGGCCGAGCTGGGCGCGCACCGCGGCGAGGCGCGACGACTGCGGCGCCCAGCTGTTCTGGGGCAGCCCCGGAGCGTCGAGCCAGGCCTTGGCGTCGACCTTCGCGAGGAGCCCGGGCTCGAGCTTCTCGACCAGGTCGGTGAAGTCGTCGGTGGTGGCGGCCTTGAAGCGGTGGGTCTTGAGCCAGGTCTTGAGCAGCGCGTCGAAGCGCTCGCGGCCGGCGGCCTGCTCGAGCGTCTTCAGGAACAGGTAGCCCTTCTGATACGGCACCTGGCTGAAGGCCTCGTCGGGGTCGATGCCGTCGAGCTTCGTTCGCAGGTGGGTGAGGCCGGGCTGCTTCTCGAACTGCTTGAACGCGTCGACGAGCTCTTGCCGCCCGATGGCGGCGTGCAGCGCGGCGACCTCGGCGCCCTCGAGCATCTCGAGAATGCGGTTCTCGGCGAACACGGTGAAGCCTTCGTTGAGCCAGAAGTGCTCGGCGGTCGAGTTGGTGACGAGGTTGCCCGTCCACGCGTGGGCGAGCTCGTGCGCGACCACGTTCACCTGGCTCTTGTCGCCGGCCAGCAGCGCCGGGGTGAGAAAGGTGAGGCGCGGGTTCTCCATGCCGCCGTAGGGAAACGAGGGCGGCATCACCAGCATGTCGAAGCGCTCCCAGTCGTAGGGGCCGAAGAGCGACTCGGCGGCGTGAATCATCGCTTCCACGCCCGAGAACTCCCACGCCGCGGCGTCGAGCTGGCCGGGCTCGCTGTAGACGCGCGCGCGGGGGCTCAAGTCGCGGCTCGCCAGGTCGCCCACCGCGAAGGCCAGCAGGTACGGAGGTATCGGCTGCGGCATCTCGAACTTCTCGACCGCGCGTTCGCCCTGCTCGGTGCGCCCCAGCGGCGCGGCGGCCATCACCGCGCGCAGCGCCTTGGGCACGTCGAGCGAGGCGGTATAGGTCTGGCGAATCGACGGCGTGTCCTGACAGGGCACCACGCTGCGTGCGTGAATCGCCTGGCACTGCGAGAAGAGGTACGGCTGCTTGCCGCCGTGGGTCTGGGCGGGCTCGAGCCACTGCAGCGCCGAGGCGTCGGGCGCGGTGCGGTACTCGAGGGTCACCGATTTCGTGCCGGGGGCGAGCGTGAGCTCGAGGCGCGACCCGAGAATCGGCTCGGCCGGGTGCAGCCGGTGCGGAACCGACGACGAGAGAATGGTGAGGCCGCGGGTGTCGAGGTCGAGCGTGCCTTGCGACGGCTGCTCGAAGCTGAGCGTCACCCGCGCGGTGAGGGTGCGCGTTTCGAAGTCGATGCGCGCCGAGAGGTCGAACGAACGGGTGCGTGCCTGGGCGCTGTCGGCGTAGGAGTGCGGGTCGAGGCGGGCCATGGGGCGCGTTCAAGCACGAAAGGCGGCGGGGCGGTGATGAGCCTGATGGTGCTGGGGGTGGCGGCGGGCGTGGCGGCGTCGCTCATCGTCTCTACGCTGCGGCTGGGCATCGGGCCGCTGCCGACCTCGGGCGCGGTGCGCGAGGCGGTGCTCGAGCTGTGCCCGCCCGCGGTGGAGGGCACGGTGTACGAGCTGGGGGCCGGCTGGGGTGGCCTCGCGCGCGCGCTGGCGCGGCGGTGCCCCGAGGCGCAGGTGGTGGCGGTCGAAGCGTCGTGGGTGCCCTGGGCGTTCTGCGCGCTGGTGCAGCGGCTCGCGCCGGTGAAGAACCTGCGCCTGGTGCGAGCGAGCTTCTTCGAGCTACCCCTGGGCGAGGCCGAGCTCTTGGTCTGCTACCTGTTCACCGGCGCGATGACCGAGCTCGCCGCGCGGGTGCGCTTCAAGCCCGGCGCGCTGCTGATCAGCGCCGTGTTCGCCCTGCCGGGGAGACAGCCCGAGGTCACCGTGCGCGCCGACGACCTGTACCGCTCGCCGGTGTACCGCTACCGCGCCCCCCCCCCCCCCCCCCCCCCCCCCCCCCCCCCCCCCCCCCCCCCCCCCCCCCCCCCCCCCCCCCCCCCCCCCCCCCCCCCCCCCCCCCCCCCAACAGATCCCCCCCCCCCCCCCCCCCCCCCCCCCCCCCCCCCCCCCCCCCTGACCGGCTACGCGCTTTAGAGCCGGTAGCGGGCCATCACGTCGCGGAACTCGGGCTGGGTGGCGAGCGCCGGCAGCGGTGCGCGCTGCAGCAGCCGCGGCCCGGTGTTGCCGAGCCAGCGCTGCAGCAGGGTGTCCATCTGGGTCTGGTCGAGCGAGGTGAGGTCTTTGAAGCCGGCCCCGTGGTTGCCGCCGGGCGCGACCAGCTTCACGCTCTCGCGCGCGCCTTCGATGTCGAGCGCGCCGGCCGACCAGGGGTCGAACTCGCCGTAGACGAAGATGAAGCGCGCGCCGTGGGCCTTCACCCACTCTTGCACGTCGCGCATCGAGCGGGCCTCGTACTTCGGCTGCGGCACCGAGCCCAACATCAGCACCTCGGCCGGCGGCAGCGTGGGCGCAGGGCCCAGGTCGGCGAGGTGGTCGCGTGAGGCGCCCTGGTTACCGAGCTCGTTGGTGGTCTGATAGGTGTAGCCGAACAGCTCGTCGCTCGAGGCCTGGGCGAGCGACTGGTCCGAGTAACCCTCGCCAGACTGGGCGTAGTAGTCGACGAGCTGCGCGAACGAATCGGGGTCGGCGGCGTAGGCCTCGTACGCCGGGCAGCCGCGCATCGGGTCGTCGGGGTTGTAGTACTGCCACAGCCCCCAGCTCATCATGCCGGTGCTCTCCCACAGCGCGGTCTCGGGGCCGCCGACCTTGGTGTACGTGCCGCGCAGCCGCGGCGCGTAGGTCGCCTTGCCGGCGATGATGGCGCGGTCGATGTCGCGGAAGACCTGGCGGCAGCGGGCGTACTTCGCTCCGCCCACTTCCTGCAGCGGCTTGCCGTAGCGGGGGTCGTCGAGCGAGTACGAGAGCGGCGTGACGTACGGCACGCTGCCGTCGACGTCGCAGGGGAAGAAGCGGCGGTGAAACACCGTGGTCATGCCGCCCTTCGAGTGGCCGGTGCCGAGCCACTTGCCCTGGAGCGTGGGGCGCAAGAGCTCGACCAGCCGGTGCGAGTCGTGCGCCGACTGCACGATGTCGAGCCGGGTGAAGTCTTTCGGCATCGGCGTCGAGGTGCCGAAGAAGCGGTGCTCGACCTCGAGCTCGGTCGAGCTGAGGTGGGTGCCCAGGTCCGAGCGGTACGAGAACAGGTCGTAGCCGGTGGTGTGCAGGGTGATGGGCGCGGTCGGGCCGCCATAGGTGAGCAGCACCCGCTGCTTGAAGGTGGGGCCGTCGGGCCGGGTGTGGTCGATGGGCTGGGTCACCTGCAGCACGTACTGGTCGGGCTTGCCGCTCGAGGTGGCCGAGACGCCCGCGATGCAGTTGAGCCGGCCGAGCAGGTCTTGCGCGGCGCAGTCGGCGGCCTGCGGCCGCGCGGGGCACTCGAGCGGCTCGGCATCGCCGGGCCTCACCACGCCGAGCAGCTCGACGCGCAGGTGCGCCTTCTCGGGCGTCGACACGCAGAGCCGGGTGCTGGGGTCGAGCAGCACCAGGTCGGTGCCGGCCAGCGCGGCGAGCGCCCCCTCGCACGCGCCCACCGCCACTGCCTTGCCGCTCACCCGCAGCACCGCGGCGGTGGCGCCGGTCAGGCCCTGCACCTTCGACAGGTCGAGCTCGAGCGACTGGTTCTCGAGCGGAGTGCCCTTCCACCCGAGGCCCTGCTCGGTGTCGAGCACCGGCAGCGCCTTCACCGTGCTCCAGGTCGACTTCAGGAAGCGGCGGTAGCGGCCCAGCGGCTGCGCCTCGAGGCGCACCGCGTCGCTGGCGTACGCGCACAGCGGGCCGTTGGGCGCCAGCACCAGGGCGTGCTGCGTCGCGCCCGCGCCGAGGTGCAGCTGCTCGAGCGCGTCGTGGTTCTCGCAGCTGCGCAGCTCGAAGACCGCGTCGCCCGCGGTGGCGCTGACGGTGAGCTGCAGCCAGGTGCCCCAGGTGTCGTCGGGCTCGGTGGCCGAGGCGGGCGCGAGCGCGAGCGGGGTGGTGCCGACCGCGAGCGACTGCTCGAGCGCGGGCTCGGTGGTGAAGCCGAAGCCGGCGCCCGACTGGTCGAAGTAGCCGGCCGGGCGCACGGTGAGCGCCACCTGCACGTCCGAGCCGACGCTGAACCTGCGGTGCTCGAGCGTCACCAGCTGCCAGCTGCTGACCGCCCCGCCCTCGACGTGCACCGCGCGCCCTGCCAGCTGAAGGGTCGCGGCGCCCGCCGCCCGAATCGCCACCCACGCCGCCTGCGCCGAGTCGGGCACCGGCAGCGTCACGGTCGCGGTGCCGCCGGCCTCGACCGTCACATTCACCGCCTCATCGAGGCTGACCGGGTTGAAGCCGTTCGGGTTGCCGGCGGGCTCGAGCGCGGCGCTCTGGGCCGGAGCGCGCTCGGCGCCCTTGGGCGGCGGCGGGTCGATGTGCATCGTCACCATCGGCTCGTCTTTGCGGCCGCAGGCGACGAAAACCAGAAACGCGGCGGTGACGAGGCGAGGAGTCTTCATGGCGGCGCCCCGCTACGCAAAATCGGAACCGCCGTGTATGCGCGCGAAATGACGCCACGGGGCTAACGCCCGGCGCGACTGTGAAGTCAGTGGCGGGCCCAAAGTGGCGGGCCGGCCCGACGGCACCCCTGCTAGACACGCCGCCCATGAGCTCACGACACGTATTGTTCCTCGCGCTCGTCGCGGGGGCGGGGTTGGTGTTCGCGCAGGGCAAGACGTCGGTGGTGACGGGAACCTCGCAGCCGACCCACAAGTGGGACGCGTTCTGTGCCGATGCGATCGGCAGCGGAGTGAAGACCGACAGCGCCGAGGAGGCCCGCGAGAGCGGCGGGTGGAACCCGGTGCTCAAGCGCTACGGCGAGGGCGGCTGGGAGCCGTACCAGATGCTCACCGAGGGCAAGCACATCACCGCGGTGTGCTTTCGACGGCAATTGAGCCCGTGATTTCAGGGGGTCTGTTGCAGTCGAGCAGCCACGCTGCTAGCTGAACTTTCGGCAGACCCGTGCAGATGCGTACCGCGACCACCGACCTCATCGGCCAGACCCTCTCGGTGCTGTGCGTGATTCACTGCGCGGCGACGCCCATCGTGCTGGCGGTCGCTCCGGCGGCGATGGGGGCGTTCGGCCACGCGCACCCGGTGCTGCTGATTGCGGTGCTCGCGACCGCGGCGATGTCTTTCATTCCCGGTTACCGCCACCACCGCCAGACCACCCCGCTGCTGCTGGGGCTGGGCGGGGTGACGCTGCTGACCCTGGGCACCACCTTGTTCCACGAGAGCCTCGCGCTCGACACCGCCTTCAGCGTCTCGGGCGCCGCGCTGATGCTCGCCGCACACTGGAAGAACCGCACCGCGCACCGGCACTGTCACGCCTGCGAAGCCTGACGCCTATCTCTCTTTCAGGAGACCCAACATGAACCGACGTGAAGCCCTGACCACGCTGTCTGCCGTCGCCCTCTCGCCCGCGCTCGCCCTGGCCGCTGCACCGCCCGCGAAGGCGGCACCCGCCGCTGCTGCTGCCCTCGACACCAAGGCGCTCGCCGCCGCCGCGCGCGGCTGCATCGAGGCGGGTGACGAGTGCGTCGAGCACTGCATCACCATGCTCAGCAACGGCGACAAGTCGATGAGCGACTGCTTCGCCGCCGTGCGCGCGATGCTGCCCACCTGCCACGGCCTCGAGCAGCTGGCGAAGCTCAACAACGCCAACCTCAAGGCCTACGCCGCGGTCTGCGCCAAGGTCTGCCGCGACTGCGAGAAGGCCTGCAAGGTGCACGCAGACAAGCACCCGCCCTGCAAGGCCTGCATGGACGCCTGCGCCAAGTGCGCAACCGAATGTGAGAAGGCCGCGGCGTGATTTCGCTGGCGCTGGCCGCGCTGGTGCTGTCGGCGGACCTGCAGCCATCGGACTTGAAGTGGCTGCAGGGCAGCTGGCGAGCGGTCGACGCCGACCCCAGGCACAAGGCGTCGTCGGAAGAGGTCTGGGTGATGACCGAAGGCGGCCTGGTCGGCCTGTACCGCGAGTCGGTCGAGGGGCGGCCGGGGTTCTACGAGCTGTCGACCATCTTGCTCGAGGGCGACGCCCCCCGGCGGCTGGTGCTCTCGTCGCGCATGTTCGATCGCGCGCTCAAAGACGCCAAGAAGACCGCGGGCGGCCCCTTGCGCTGGGTGCTCGAGGCCGCCGGCTTCCACAAGGTGACCTTCAAGGGCGAGGGCGCCAACAACAAGTCGACGCTGGTCTACGAGCTCGTCAACCCGCACCGGCTGGTGGTGACCCTCGACCGCGCCGACGGCGGCCCGACCGAGCGCTTCGACTTCAGCCGCTTCTTTCTCTGAAGAGAGTTGTCCCCACCGGGAGCGGTCGAGCGACAGACCGCCCCCATGGCTGCGCTTCCCTCACTTCTGGTCTCATTGTCGCTCCTCGCCGCTCCGCGGGTGGGGCCGATGAAGCCCCTCGATGCGCCGGTGACAGGGCCCTCGCGGAGCGGCGACGGCTATGCCTTCGCGCGAGGCACCACCGGCGGCGGAGTGGGACTGGTGGTGTGGTCCGACGGCCGCATCGCCAGCTTCAACCGCAAGGTCTGGGCGACGCGGGTGGACGCGAGCGGCACGCCTCTCGACAAGCCGATTCTGCTGCTCGGCGACGCCTATGGCACCTCCGACAACTCTGCGCCGCGGGTCGCGTTCGACGGCACCCACTTCGTGGTGGTGTTCATCGACCCGGCCCAGCGCAGCGTGCTCTTTCGCCGGGTGTCTGTTCAGGGCGCGCTGGTCGACGCCATGCCGGTCACCGTGGCGACCGCCACCAACAACTCCTTCAGCGGGCCGAGCGTGGCGAGCGACGGCGCGGGGCTGACCCTCATCACCTGGACCCGCACCATCAACTTCCAGAACACCGTGCTCGAGGCCCGGCGTTACGACGCGACCGGCACCAGCCTCGACGCCACCGCGCTGGCGCTGGGCGCCACCCCCGCGTCGCTGCACCCGGCAGTGGTCTACGACGGCACCCAATTCGTCGAGCTGGCGCTGGGCGGCGCGAGCAACGCGTACACGCTCACCTCGCGCCGCATCTCGCGCGCAGGCGCGGTGAGCGCTCCGGCATCGCTGCTCGCGCTGGGCAACAACTACGCGACCCTGGCCGCCGCCTGCAGCCCGGCGAGCTGCCTGGTGACGTGGCCGAGCGGCAGCACGGTGGTCGGCGCGCGCACCAGCAACGGCGCGCTGCTCGACACCTCTCCGGTGACGCTGCTCAGCCGCTCGGGCTACACCTTCGGCGACGCCTCGCTCGACTTCGACGGCACCCGGTACTGGCTCACCGTGAAGCAGGTCAGCTCGTCGTCGTTCGCCGACCGCGCGGTGGTGGTGCGTGTCGACACGACTCTGGCGCCGCTGGGCACCAACGACTTCTACGACACGTGGGACCCGTCGGGCTTCGTCGGCCCGGGCGGCAGGTTCTTCGCCATGCCGGGCGGGCGCCTCGAGCTCTCGCGCATCGACGCCGCCGGCACCCTGCTCGACGCCGCGCCGCTTCGGCTCGACTGGACGGCCAATGACCAGCGCTGGCCGCGCGCAGCCTTCGCCCAAAACACCGTGCTGGCGGCGTGGGTCGACTCGCGTGAGGCGGCCGACGTGGTGATGGCGCGGCGCTACGACGCCGCCGGCACTCCCCTCGACACCCAACCGCTGCGGTTGGGCCCCATCACCACTGCGTACAGCTCCAGGGTGGTCGACGTGGGGTTCGACGGTCAGAGCTTCGTGGTGGGCTGGCTCGACGCGAACGAGCTTCACCTTGCGCGGGTGTCGCCCGCCGGCGTGTTGCTCGACCCGTTTCCCGGGCTGACGGTGACGGGCGCCGGAGGCAACCCGGCGATGGTCTGTGACGGCACCCAGACGTGGCTGGTCTGGCAGCTGGCGACGGGCATCGGCGGCGTGCGGTTCTCGCGCGCCGGGGTGGTGCTCGATGCCACGCCGCTCACCCTGGTGCCGACGTCGGCCCGGTCGCCCAGCCTGTGCTTCGACGGCACCGAGGCCTGGCTCAGCTGGTCCGAGACCGCCGGGGTGAAGGCCAGTCGCCTCACCGCGGCGGGCGCGCTGGTGACGCCCGGCGGTGCACTGGTGCGCGGAGCCGACAGCAGCGCGAAGCTGGTCTCGGGGCCGACCTGTGTGGCGAGCTGGGCCGACAGCAGCGGCTTCGCGCGCCTCAGCCGGCTGGGGCCCGACGGCGGCATCGACGGCAGCAACGGCAGCCTGCTGATGAACCCGCGCACCGACGTGACCCCGACCGTGAGCTGGAACGGGGCCCGCTTCGTGGGCGCGCTCAACCTGCGCAGCTCGGGCCAGCTCAACGTGGGCCGCTGGGAAGACGGCGGCTCCATCGACCCGGCCCCGGCCACGGTGAACGTGGCGGTCGCACCCACCGCGCTGAGCTCGTGCTCGAACGGCACCGGCACCACCTTCGTGTTTCATCAGCGCTTCGACGTGAGCCCGACTGCGCAGGCCAACCGGGTGTTCTTCGACGTGGTTGAAGACCGGGCCAACGGCCAGCCGTGCGCCGACGCCACGGTGTGCCACAGCGGGTTCTGCGCCGACGGAGTGTGCTGCAACACCGCCTGCGCGGGCGGCACCAACGACTGCAGCGCGTGCAGCGTGTCGGCCGGCGCGGCGATCGACGGCGCGTGCTCAGGCACCACGGGCAACGCCTGCAACGACGCGAACGCCTGCACCCGAATGGACGTGTGTGGCGCGGGCAGCTGCCTGGGCATGAGCCCGGTGAGCTGCCCACCGCCGGGCGAGTGCGAGCTGACGAACCTCTGTGCTCCGTCAGATGGAATGTGTCACCGCGCCGCGAAGCCCGACGGCACCGCGTGCAGCGCGGGTCAGTGCCTCGGCGGAGCGTGCATGGCGGTGAGCGGCACCGGCGGAGGCCAGGGAGGGGGCGGCGCTGGCGGGGGTGCTGCGGGCGGCTCGGGCGGTGGAGCCGAGGGCACCGCGGGGGGCGTGGCGACTGCGGGTGGCTCGGCCGGTGGTTCAGGGGGTGGTCTGGCGGGTGGGGCCGAGGCTCCCGGGGGCTGCGGTTGCACTGGCGCTCCTGCTTCGCTGGTGCTCGGCGCGTTGGCGATGGTGATGCGCGCGCGCCGCCGAATCGTCGCGTGAGGAGCCGCTCGCTCCCCTCGCCCTCGTTCTACAGCGCCTTGAGGAGCGTGGGGTGCGCGCCGCGCTTGCTGTTGAAGTTGGAGGCCGGCGTGGTGCCGATTTCGATGCGGCGCTTCACCGCGCTCCACGACGCATGGAGGCTGCCGCGCGCGCTCTTCGAGTCGAGCAGCCACTGCCAGCCCGACGGGAAGCCGTGCGCGTCGACCGCCTGGTCGAAGCGGTGGTCTTGACGCTCTTCGGCGAGCAGCCGCTGCACCACCATGTACTCGAACACGGTGAGCGAGCACTGGCCGAGCGCCTGGAAGCGGGTCTCCAGCTGCGACGACTTGCGGTCGCGGGTGTCGTCGGGAAACGGCGCGTCCGAGAGGGCCAGCGCGTACGCGCCCTCGGGCCGGTTGCGCACCTCGCCCTTGAGCAGCTCTTGCAGGTCGTAGAGCCACGGCATGCCGTACTGCTCGGTGGGGTCGAGCGCCGCAGAAGGGGCGCGCAGCAGCTGCCACACCATCGCCTCGGCGTGGGCGCGCTGCACCTTCAGCGCGGGGAAGAGCAGCACCCGGTTGAAGCCCTCGGTGGTGGCGCGGGGAACCAGCTCGTCGAGCATCGCCACCGGCGGCAGCGCCGCGGCGAGCGGCTGCAGCTGGTGCGTCTCGTAGAAGCGGCGGCTCACCTCGAGGGGCGAGCCCTCGAGCTTGATGGGGCGCGCAGGCGGCGGCGCCGGCTTGGGGGGGGCGGGAACCTCGAGCCGCTTCTGCACCACCACCGAGACCTTCGAGACCTTGCCGCCGGCGCCTCGCCGCTCGAGCGACACCTTGCGGGTCGGCACCTTCACCTTCGGGGCGCGCTTCTTCGCCGCCGCCGACGTCTTTGCTGAGGAAGAACCCTTCTTCTTCACCGCCGCGGCTTTGGCCATTGCGTTTCGGGGCTTTACCACCCGCGTTTGCATGCGGAAGGCGGATCATGCGATTTTGTTCGTCTTCGATTTTGATTTTGATTCTCAAAATCACCTCGTAGTAGGAGAGACCCACCGATGAGCCGGAGCGCGCCCCTCTTGTTGCTTGCCGTCGCCTGTGGCGGCGGAGTCGATGTGGCCGACGCGGGTTACCTGCCGCTCGACATTCCCGACCAGCCGCTGCGCGGCCTCGACGCCGCACAGAAGGCGACCTTTCAAAAGGGCGACGAGCTGTTCGACCTGACCCTGCGCGATGGCGACGGCCTGGGGCCGCTGTACACCGCGGCGGCGTGTGGCGCGTGCCACGACCAGGCGGCGCGGGGCCCGGGGCTGGTGCAGAAGTTCAGCGCGGTGATGGCCGACGGCGTCACCCCGAGCCCCGACCAGTCGCGCTTCGGCTACGGCCACACCGAGCACCCGCTCACCACCGCGGGCGCGACGACTCCGATTCTGGCGCCGATGAACGCGCCCGACGTGCTCGTCTCGCGCCGGGTGGGCCCGCCGGTGATGGGGCGCGGCTACCTCGAGGCCATCTCTGACCAGACGCTCATCGAGCTCGCACAGCAGCAGGCCACCCGAGACGACGGCATTCACGGCCGGGTAAACCACGTCATCTACCACAGCGAGCCGAACCCGATGTCGCCGTACAACCCGCACCAGAAGGGCGACTCGGTCGTCGGCCGGTTCGGGCTGAAGGCGCGCATCGCGACGCTCGACGAGTTCACCGCCGACGCGTTGCAGGGCGACATGGGCATCACCAGCCCGCTGCGCCCCACCGAGATTTTGAACCCCGACGGGCTCACCGACGACCTGAAGCCGGGCGTCGACCTGACCCTGGCCTCGGTGAACGCGCGCGCCGACTACATGCGGCTGCTGGCGATTCCGCGCCGGGTCGCGCACCCCACCGGTGAAGCGGCGTTCGAGAAGGCGCGCTGCAACGGCTGCCACGTGAGCAACCTGAAGACCCGCGCCGACTACCCGTTGCCGCAGCTGGCCAACGTCGACGCGCCGGTGTTCACCGACCAGTTGCTGCACGACCTGGGCGTGGGGCTGGCCGACGGGCTGGCGCACGAAGACGGCGAGGCGGGCCCGCGCGACTGGCGCACCGCCCCGCTCATCGGCCTGCGGTTCTCGAAGCACTACCTGCACGACAGCCGCGCCGACACCGTGGCCGAGGCCATCGAAGCGCACCAGAGCGAGGGGTCCGAGGCCAACGACTCCATCGCCCGCTACCGCGCGCTCTCTACTGCCGAGCAGCAAGCCCTGTTGGAGTTCGTCGAAGCGCTGTGAACCTCGAGGAGAAGAACACCATGTACCGAAGCGCACCCATCACCGCCGCCCTCGTCTTGCTGGCCGCCTGCGGTCAGCCGGACGACACCGCCCAGAAAGAGAAGATCGTCGAGGGCATGCACAGCTCGCTGCTGGCGGAGATAAAGAAGCTGAAGGTCGCGGCCGAGGCGATGAAGACCGCGGCTCCGGTGACCCAGGGCCGTGGGTGGGACGCGACGACCGACGCGGCCGCCATCTCGGACCTCAAGGCCCGCTGGTACGAGGCGCGCACCGCTTACGAGCACATCGAAGGCGCGGTGGCCCCGCTGTTCGGCGAAATCGACGGCGCCATCGACGAGCGCTACGACGGTTTCCTCGAGGGCCTGGGCGCGACCGGCGACCAGAACCTGTTCGACGGCGAAGGCGTGACCGGCATGCACGGCATCGAGCGCATCTTGTGGTCCGACACGACCCCGGCGAGCGTGAAGCAGAAAGAAGCGACGCTGCCGGGCAACAAGCCGGCGGCGTTCCCCTCGACCGAGGCCGAGGCGGCGGACTTCAAGAACAAGCTCTGCGCGCAGCTGGTGACCGACATCGGCACGCTGGAAGAACAGTGGACTCCGGCGAAAATCGACCTGCCCGGCGCGTACCAGGGCCTCAAGGACCTGATGAACGAGCAGCGCGAGAAGGTGAACAACGCGTCGAACAACCTCGAAGAGTCGCGCTACTCGCAGCGCACCATGAGGGACCTGCGCGACAACCTCGACGGCACCAAGGCCATCTACGCGCTCTTCCAGCCGTGGATCATCACCAAGCCCAAGGCGGCGGGTGAAGAGCACAGCGGCAAAGAGCTCGACGACCTCATCAGCCAGGGGTTCGACCAGGTGGCGGCGGCGTACGCCGAGGTGAGCGGCGACGCGATTCCCGCGCCTCCTGCGACCTGGAGCGCGGAAGCGCCCAGCGCCGCCGACCTGCAGACGCCGTTCGGCAAGCTGTACCTGAAGATTCGAGACGCCACCGACCCGGCCAGCGAGACCAGCGTCGTTCACGGCATGGACCACGCCGGCGAGCTGATGTTCCCGGGCACTCAGCAGCAATGAAGCCGCGCAGCATCATCGTCTGCATCGCCGCGGCACTGTGCGCCGCGTGCGGAGCGGCGGGCGACAGCTCGGACGCGGGCGAGACGTTTCTGCCGTTCGCCACCCACTTCCGTGGCTACACCAGCTGGGAGCAGTTCTCGCTCACCGGGGTAGCGGCGCAGGGCGAAGTGCACATCACCGGAGACCGCACCCTCTACATCAACCAGCGCCCGCCCGCGGGCGCGACCGAGTTCCCGGTCGGCACCATCATCGTGAAGGTGGTGCACGGGGGCCAGAAGGTGTTCGCGCGGGCCAAGCGCGGCGGCCACTTCAACAGCGACCAGATGGTGGGCGGCAAGGTGGTGGTGGGCTCGCCCGGCTGGGAGTGGTTCGAGCTGCAGCCCTCGACCGGCACCGACGACGTGACGTTCGTCTGGCGCGGGTTCGGCCCGCCCACCGGCGAGGGGTACGGCGGCGACCCCAACGGCTGCAACAGCTGTCACGCCACCGCCAAGGCGAACGACTACGTCCTGGCGCAAGACCTCACCCTGACGGGCTTCTAGATGAAGCGCGTGCTGGGGGTGCTGTCGCTGCTGGGTGCGACCGCGGCGGCGGCCCACCCTCGCGCGCTCCCGATGAGCTACTTCGCCAGCACCGAGCCCAAGGGCGAGGTCGAGCTGGAGCAGTACGTCGACCTGGTGCCCACGGTGGCCCGCAACGGCTCGGGCGACTACGTCGGCTACCTCGAGACGCTGCTCGCCACCGAGCTCGAGTACGGCATCACCGACCGGCTCGAGCTGGGGGTGTACGTGACCCTGGTGCCGCAGCCGGGCGACGGCTTCAACTCGACGCCGCAGGCCATCAGCGGCAACGGCATGAAGGCGCGGCTCAAGTGGTCGCTGGCCGAAGAGGGCAGCTGGCCCATCGACGTGGCGCTGTACGGCGAGCTGGTGTTCAACCACCGCGAAGCCGAGGTCGAGCTGAAGGCCATCTTCGAGCGGCAGCTGGGCATCGCCAGGCTGGCGCTCAACCTGGTGGCCGAGCTCGAGAGCTACTGGGCCGGCGGCCGCGAGCTGGTGCTGAACCCCTCGTTCGGCGTCACCTTCGAGGTGACCAAGATGGTTCACCTGGGCCTCGAGTACTGGCTGCACCTCGAGCTGCCCATCGTCCGCCCGCCCAACATCAACGGCTGGGCGTTCAACTGGGGCCCGCATCACTACGTGGGCCCGGCGGTGATGCTCGACTTCGGCCGCGTGTGGTGGGCGGCCGCGGCGTACGTGCGCGTCTCGCAGGGCGAGCACGCGCTCGTGCCCGGCGACGCGTACGGCCAGCTCTGGGTGCGCACCGTGGTGGGCGTGACGCTGTAGGCAGAGCCTGAAACGAGAGCGGTCAGGGTGAGCTCGTCGAACCCTGCTGTCGCTCGCCGAAGGCTGAGGAGCAGATACTCCATCGTATGGGTGCGCTACTCGGTGCTGCTTGAAGCAGGGAGTATGCGGCGCTTCGCGTTCCAGCTGCGACGACACCCGTTCGACTTCGCTCGGGGTGACCGTCTCTCGAGGTGACGCTCCGCGCGGGGCGTTTTCTCTCTGACGACGTGCCCGGGCTACGGTGCGCGCCGTGTCGCGCCCCCTGCTCGCGGTGTCGCTGCTGCTCGTCGCCTGCGGGCGGTCATCGACCTACCAGCCCGCCGACCAGAAGCCCGACCCGCCCAGGCCGATGACGGGCCCCTGCGCGCTGGAGGTCAGCCACGCGCTGCTCGACTTCGGCTCGGTGGTACCCAACCTCAGGAAGACGCTCAACCTCGAGCTCACCAACCGCGGCGACACCGCCTGTCACCTCACCCGCCTGAGCGGCGCCGACCGCGACGGCTTCAGCCGGCCCGCGCCGGTGATGACGGCCGTCGACATCGCTCCCCTCGCCACCGCGCGACTGGGGGTGTCCTTCGCGGTGTCGGCGGCGGCGGCGCCGTTCGACCACACGGGCACCTTCAGCTTCGTGAGCGACGACCCCATGCACCCCAAGGTCGAGGTGGCGCTGAGGGCCCACCTGCCCCACTGCGGGCTGCGCCTCGCCTCGCCGGCCACGGTGACCTTCGCTCCGCTGCGGCCCGGCCAGAGCGACGTGCGCGTCACCACCGTCACGAACGACGGCGACGCCGACTGCAACGTCACCCAGGTGGCGCTCGACGGCGACTCCAGCTTCACCCTGGGCCAGGGCGGCGCTCCGTTTCGGCTCGAGCCACACACCGGCCACGAGACGTTCGTGGGCTTTCGCGCGCCGCTCGCGCTGCCGGCGAAGCGCGAGACGGTGCTGAGGCTCACCGTGACCGAGCTGGCTCAACCCGTCGAGGTGCCCCACCTGGCCACGGTGCAGCGCTGCGCGCTGCGCGCCAGCCCCAACCCGTTCGACTTCGGCAACGTCACGCTCAACACCACCGCCACGCACACGCTGGCGCTGTTCAACGACGGCAGCGAGACCTGCGTGGCGAGCGGCTTCGTGCTCACCGCCGACCCGGCGTTCTCGCTGCCGGTGCTGCCGGGCACGCTCACCATCGCGCCGGGCGGCTCGGGCAGCGTGCTGATTCGCTTCGCCGCGTTCGACAGCGCCCCGCCCCACCAGCGCACCGGCACCTTGAGATTCAGCGTGAACGACCCGGCGCAGCCGCAGGCCACCGTGCCCATCAGCGCGTTCATCAACAGCATCTGCACCGAGGCGGGCCAGTTCATCTACACCGTCGACCGCAACGGCATCTTCTCGCGCTTCGACCCGGCCACGCTGACCTCGACCGCGGTGGGCACGCTGTCGTGCATGAACACCACCTCACCGTTCTCGATGAACCTCGACCAGAGCGCGGTGGCATGGGTGGTGTTCGACGACGGCAAGCTGTTCAAGGTCGACGTCGGCACCGCGGCCTGCACCCCCACCTCGTTCGTGGCCGGCCAGCAGGGCTGGCTGGGCTTCGGCATGGGCTCGGTGTTCGACTCGGCCACCGGCAAAGACACGCTCTACATCGCCGGCGGCCCCACCGACATGGACCTGGGCACGCTCGACCTGTCGACCCTGACGCTGACCAAGCTCACCGAAATCGAGGCGCCGCGCGCCGAGCTGGCGGGCACCGGCGATGGCCAGCTGTGGGCGTTCTCTCCCGCCTTCGCCACGGTGAACAACGTGCCGCTGCTGGTGCGGCTCGACCGCGCCGACGGCGGCACGCTCGAGCGCCACTCGCTGCCGAACGTCACCAGCAACGGCGGCTACGCCATCAAGTTCTGGGGCGGCGCCTTCTACATCTTCATCGGCGGCGACGTGTGGAAGGTGCCACGCAACACGCTGGTGCCGGGCCAGAGCCTGCCCACCACGCCGCCGGTGCGGGTGTTCAACAACCCCGCGCTGCAGGTGGTGGGCGCAGGAGTCTCTACTTGCGCTCCGGTGATGGGCCCATAAGAACGCTGCCCCCATGAGCGAACCCATCAAGCCTTCGGGCCCCGAGCTGTCGAACCCCATCGCGGTGAGCGAAGTGCCCGACGGCGGCGTGCTGGTGGGCCAGTTCAAGGGCGAGCCGGTGCTGCTGGTGCGCGAGGGTGAAGACGTGTTCGCGGTGGGCGCGGCGTGCACCCACTACGGCGCCCCGCTGGCCGACGGTGCGGTGTTCGGCCACGAGCTGCGCTGCCCCTGGCACCACGCGCGCTTCGACGTGCGCAACGGCGACGCGGTGGGGCCGCCGGCCCTGCGCCCGCTCGACTGCTACGACGTGGCGCGCGACGGCTCGACGGTGAAGGTGCTGCGCAAGCGGCAGTTCACGCCTCCTCAGTCGGTGGTCATCGCCGGCGGCGGCGCGGCGGCCGACGCGTGCGCCGACTTCCTGCGCCGGCGCGGCTACCGCGGAGACATCACCCTGGTGGCGCGCGACGACGAGCCGCAGACCGTCGACCGCCCCAACCTCTCGAAAGACTACCTGGCGGGCACCGCGCCCGAAGAGTGGATACCGCTGCGCTCGCCCGACTGGTACGGGGAGCAGAAGATTCTGCTGCTCGCCAAGCGCGAGGTGACGCGGGTCGACGCCGCGGCGCACACGGTGACGTTGAGCGACGGCAAGACGCTGAAGTACGGCGCGCTGCTGCTCGCCACCGGCGCCACCCCGCTTCGGCTCGAGCTGCCGGGCGCCGACCTGCCGCACGTGCTGACGCTGCGCACGCTCGCCGACTCGCGGGCGCTCATCGCCAAGGCCAAGGGCCGGGTGGCCATCATCGGCTCGAGCTTCATCGGCCTCGAGGCGGCGGCGTCGCTGCGCGCCCGCGGGCTCGAGGTGCACGTCATCGGCCCCGACGCGGTACCGCTCGAGCGGGTGCTGGGCCGAGAGCTGGGCGGGTTCATCAAGGCGCTGCACGAAGAGAAGGGCGTGCGGTTTCACCTGGGGCGCAAGCCGGCCAGCATCACCGCGAGCGAGGTGAAGCTCGACGACGGCAGCGCGGTGGGTGCCGACCTGGTGGTGATGGGCGTGGGAGTGAGGCCGAACGTGTCGCTGGCCGAGGCTGCGGGCCTGAAGGTCGACCGGGGGGTGCTGGTCGACGCGCAGCTGCGCACCAGCGCCGAGGGCGTCTGGGCGGCGGGTGACATCGCGCGCTTCCCGCATGCCGGGGGCAGCGCGCGCATCGAGCACTGGGCGCTGGCGCAGCGCCAGGGCCAGCTGGTCGCGCGCAACCTGCTGGGCGCCAACGAGCCCTTCCGCGACGTGCCGTTCTTCTGGAGCCAGCACTACGACGTGCCGGTGAACTACGTGGGCTTCGGCGAAGGGCACGACCAGGTGCAGGTGGCCGGGGACCTCGCGAAGCGCGACTGCATGGTGGCGTACAAGAGGGGCGGGCGCATCGTGGCGATGGCGAGCATCTACCGCGACCGCGACTCGCTCTTGGCAGAAGACGCGCTCAAGCGGGGAGACCAGCCCGCGCTCGAGCGCCTGTTGAAGTAACTTCGGAGCTCGAGCGTGGCGAAACGAAACGACACCGTGCCAGAGCAGCGCGCTCTCGAAGAAGAGGCGACGCGCATCAACGCCCCCGCGGCGAGGCCCCGAAAGAAGCCCGAGGTCATCGAAGAGACCACCGAGCCCACCGGAGTGCCGCTGCTGGCGAAGGCGAACAAGCAGCTGCTCGACGAGTCGCGGGCGCTGAACGAGGGGCGCCTGAAGCGGGCGATGGGGCCCCGGCTGCACCCGCTGGTACCCATCGGCACTGCGTTCGCGCTGCTGCTGGTGTTTCTGCTGTTGGTGAACTGGCTGCTGAAGAGCTGACGCGCCTTCGAGGGTGAGAGAGCGCCAGGCTCCCTCACCCTCTTCGAAAGGCGACGGGCCTTCAGGCGAGGCTCTGGGCCTGGCGGTACGCCATCAGCTGCTGCAGGTTGAGCAGCTGACCCTGCTGCGCGCCGTCGCCCACGCCCTGGCCGTTCTGCGAGCCGGTGATGGCCTTGAGCAGGTCGGCGAGGCCGCCCGAGCCCATGCCGTCAGAGAGGTTGAGCGCCGAGGTGAGGCCGCTGCCCGAGAGGAGGCTCGACGGGTCGGAGAGGAAGCTCGAGGCGAAGCCGCCCAGCAGGCTGCTGGCGCCGCCGCCTCCGAACAGGCTGCTGAGGCCCGCTCCCATGCCGCCCCCGCCGAGCATGCTGGTGAGCCCGCCGCCGGCCAGCAGCGACGAGCCGCCGGTGAAGAAGGCGAGGCCGGCGGTGATGGCCATCTGGCCGAGCGGAGAGCCGGCGAAGTCGCTGACGCCCTTGAGCAGGCCGCCGATGGGGCCGCCAATCTGCTTGCCGATGTCGCCCACTGCCTTGGTGATGCCGCTGACGATGTTGCCCATGGTGGTGTCTTCCTTTTCTTGAGGTGAGTTGAGGGTGAGGGGTTTTCAGTTGCCGAGTGAGACGAGAGACTTCTTCGCGTCCGAGTAGCCGGTCGACTCGTGGGCGGCCTTGGTGGCGACCGCGCCGCGCAGCCAGGCGTTCATCTTCGAGAGGTCGGGCGGCACGTGGCCCTGCTTCTTGAGCTCGTCGTCGGGCACCACGAAGAAGCGCGGCTCGGCGCCGGTGGTGGCGAAGTGAACGACCAGCTTCAGGTAGTCATCGAGGCCCATCTTCAGCTCCGCGGCGATGCGCGAAGTGTTCGGGTCTTTCAGCAGTGCAGCGCGGACTTGTTCAGGCGTCTTTCGGGGCATGCCGACCCATTGAGCAACCCGAATGCCGGCCTCTTCTTCAGCAGAATCAGCCCGTTATGAGACTGGGGCGCCGAATGTCACGCGACGGCTGTCTCACGACCCGGCCGTCACCTCTGACCCCCCGGCATCTCCTGGAGATTCGCGGCTCGGGGGGTCGGCCTGATTGATGCTCCAGGCTGTCGGTCATGAAGACGCGGGTGCTGGTGGTCGACGACGATGCCGAGCTGGCGATGATGGTGCGCGACGTGCTCAAGCGCGCCGGCTTCGAGCCCTGGGTCGCCGGGCCCGACAACGCCGAGGCGATGTTCAGCGCCAAGACCTTCGACCTGCTCATCACCGACAAGAACATGCCCGGGCTGACCGGCTTCGAGCTCATCAAGCGCTTGCGCGCGCGCGACCCGTCGCTGCCGGTCGTGATGATGACCGCGCACCCCGAGCTGCCCACCGCCGGAGTGCCGATTCAGGGCTACCTGGCCAAGCCGTTCAACGGCCTCAAGAGCATCGTCGACGTGGTGACCCGCACCGCCGAGCGCGCCCGCGAGCTGTCGCAGGCCCACGAGCGCTTTCGCCGGGTGGGCTGACCCTTTCAGCCCAGGGCGCCGACCTGCACCGGCCGGCCGCCCGGCTTGCCCTGCAGCACGCCCTCGCGCATCACGAACTTTCCGCGCAGCAGCGTGCCGATGGGAAAGCCGGTCACCTTCAGGCCATCGAACGGTGTCCACCCCACCTTGGTGCGCTGCTCGGCGCTGGTGATGACGTGCTCGCGCTTCAAGTCGACCAGGGTGACGTCGGCGTCGCGGCCCACCTCGAGCCGGCCCTTCTGCCCAAGCCCGAAGATGCGCGCCGGCCCGTGCGCGGTGAGGTCGACCAGGCGCTCGAGCGAGAGCCGGCCGTGGTGCACGTGGTCGAGCATCAGCGGCAGCAGCGTCTGCACCCCGGGCATGCCGCTGGGCGACTGCGGGTAGGGCTTCGCCTTCTCTTCGCGGGTGTGGGGCGCGTGGTCCGAGCCGAGCACGTCGATGAGGCCCGAGCGAATCGCCTCCCAGAGCGCGGCCCGGTGGCGGCCGTCGCGAATCGGGGGGTTCATCTGCGCGAGGGTGCCGAGCCGGTCGTAGCAGTCGGGGGCTTCGAGCGTCAGGTGCTGGGGCGTCACCTCGCAGGTGGCGAGGTCGCGCGCGGCGGCGAGCAGCGGCAGCTCTCCAGCGGTGGTGACGTGCAGCACGTGCACCTTGCGGCCGGCGGCGCGGGCCTGCTCGAGCAGCGCGCGGGTCGACGCCACCGCGCACTCTTCGTCGCGCCACACCGGGTGGTCGTGCACCTTCTGGGCGAGCGGCTTGCGCTCTTGGAGGCGCGCCTCGAGCTCGCTGTGGCAGGCCACCCGCTTGCGGCTCGAGCGCAGCACCCGCGCCAGCACCGCCGGGTCGTCGACCAGCAGGCTGCCGGTCGAAGAGCCCAAGAACACCTTCACCCCGCAACAGCCCTCGAGGCTCTCGAGCTCGCCCAGCGAGTCGGCGTTCTCGGTGCAGGCGCCGGCGTAGAAGGCGAAGTCGGCCCAGCTGGTCTCTTTGGCGCGGCGCACCTTCCACGCCAGGGCCTCGGCGGTGGTGGTCGAGGGCTGGGTGTTGGGCATCTCGAAGAAGGTGGTGACTCCGCCCAGGGCGGCCGAGGCGCTGCCGCTGCCGAGGTCTTCTTTGTGGGTGAGGCCCGGCTCGCGAAAGTGGCACTGGCTGTCGATGATGCCGGGCAGCACGTGCAGGTTCCTGGCGTTGACCTTCTCGGCGGCTGCGGCGGTCGAGAGGTCACCGATGGCCTCGATGCGGCCGTCGGTGATGGCGACGTCGGCGCGGGTGAGACCAGAAGGGAGGGCGACAGTGCCGCCGTGAATCAGCAGGTCGTAGCTCACGCGCAAATCCATAACAGACGTTCACCCTGAGCGAAGCGCTGAGCGAACGCGAAGCGCGAAGTCGAATGGGTGCCGTCCAGCTAGAACGCGAGGCGCCGCATACTCCATGCTTCAAGCAGCAGAGCAAGCGCTCTTCTACGATGGAGTATGTGCCGCACAGCCTTCGGCGAGCGACAGCAGGGTTCGACTCCTGTCACCCTGCGCGGCTTCGTTACTTCACCGCGTCGATGACCTCGAGCAGGCGCCCGAAGTTCGACAGGGCGTGGGTGGCCTTCACCGGCGAGCCGCCCTCGTAGACCGAGGCGGCGTGGCGCTTGGTGATGGCGGGCGCAGAGATGATGTCGAGCCGCTCGCGGTACTCTTGCGAGACGTAGGTGCCGTACTCGGCCCAGCAGTCGATGGCGCCGACCTCGCGCGCCACCGCGATGTCTTTCTTCAGCGAGTCGCCGATGACCAGGGTGTGCCGGGGGTCGACGCCGAACTTCTCGCAGATTTGCAGCAGGCCTTTGGGGTTGGGCTTCTCGCAGTCGCGGGGCAGCTCGACCACCTCGCAGGCGGCGCGGTACTCGCCGCGCTCGTCTTTCTGCAGAATGTCTTTCGCCACCAGCTTCTCGCCCTCGGGGTTGGCGGGGAAGTGAAAGCCCGGCAGCGTGTAGAGGGCGTTGAGGTGCTTGTCCAACCCCATGCGCTTGACGCGCTGCTCGGCGGGGTTGCGCGGGGCATCGGTGAGCGCCACCACCGGCAGGCCGCGCTCGCGCAGCACCTTCAAGGTGTCGACCACGTGCGCGAACGGCTGCAGGTACTTTCGCCGGGCCTCGCGAAAGGCCATGCGCGCTGGCTCGATGACCAGCTTGTCGAACGAGCCGAACTCGGGGAACTCGGCGTAGAGGGTCGATTCCTGCAGGGCGAAGGGGTACTCGTTCGACTCGTACTTCGCGTAGACGGCCTTGAGCGACTGCACCACGCGAATGCGGGGGAAGCCGGTGGCGCCGCACACCGCGTCGACCATCGCCTCGACCGCGGGCACGATGTAGTCGATCCACGAGTACAGGGTGCCATCCATATCGGTGACCACCAGGCGAACGGGCATCTTCAACGCCGCGCTTTAAACGAGAACGGGGCGCACAGTCGATCCATACTGTGCGTGCACGCGATGTGGTCGCTCACCATCAACGGCCCCGGGTACTTCGATACGGCGTACGAGCTGCCCGAGGGCGTGACCATGATGGGCCGCGCCGACGAGAACGACATCGTTCTCTCGGGCGACCTGGTCTCGCGCAAGCACGCGCGCATCACCGTGCGCGGCGACGTGCTGACGGTGGAAGACCTGGGCTCGCGCAACGGCAGCAAGCTCAACGGCGAGCCGCTCGAGGGCACCCAGCAGGCCAGGTCGGGCGACACGCTGCAGGTGGGCGAGAACACGCTCGCCATTCGCCAGCCGACCACGGTCGAGAGCGCCGACACCGACATGATCGACCTCGGCGCGGGCGGCGCAGTAAAGCGCTTCGGCCGCGGCATCGACATCGCGTCGGCGGTGATTCTGGCCAAAGACGTGCGCGACAGCGTGGTGATGCGGGTGCTCGACAACATCGCGCCCTTCAACCCCTCGCAGCTGCCCTTCGCCGAAGGCGACGACGGCGGCGAGCTCGGCGTCGCCACGCCGGCCGACCTGCGCAAGACCTCGGAAATCGAAGCCCGGCCGCCCGAGCCGCTGCCCGAAGACACCCCGCCCAACGCGATGCCCATCGCGTTTCACTCGCTGCTGCTGCTGTACCGGGCCGCCGAGAAGCTCACCTCGGCGTCGTCGCTGCAGTCGTTTCTCGACGACGTCACCGACAAGGTGATGGAGCGGGTCGGCGCCACCACCGCGGTGGTGCTGACCCGGCACCCCTCGGGGGTGATGGTGCCGGCGGCGGTGCGCCACGGCGGGCGGCTCAGCCACGGCGAAGTGCCGGTGAGCGACGCCATCATCGACGCGGCGATGGAGAAGGGGCAGGCCATCGCGGTCGCCAACGTGCGCGACGACAGCCGCTTCGCCGAGCGCGAGAGCGTGGTGCTGTACGGCGTCGACCAGGTGCTCTGCATTCCCATCGGCGCCGAGGCTCCGTTCAACGGGGTGCTGTACCTCAACCGCGTCGGCGTCTCGGAAGAGCCGGTCGAAGACCTGCTCGACCTCTGCAACGCGGTGGCGCAGCTCATCGACGCGGGCATGCAGCGGTGGAGCAAAGACGCCGGCGCTCCGCAGACCGAGCGGCTGAAGCTCGCGCTCGAGCGCTTTCACGCGCCGGCCATCGTCGAGCGGCGGGTGGCCGAGCTCAAGAGCAAGGGCGGCCGGCCCACGCTGCTGGAAGAGAAGACGGTCACGGTGCTGTTCGCCGACCTGGCCGGCTTCACCGCGCTGTCGCAGAGGCTCGACCCGCAGAAGACGCTCGAGCTGCTCAACGAGTTCTACGAGCGGGCGACGCGCATTCTGTTCTCGTTCGAGGGCACGGTCGACAAGTTCATGGGCGACAGCGTGATGGCGCTGTTCGGGGCGCCGTACTCGAAGGGCGACGACGCGCTGCGGGCGGTGCGGGCGGCGCTGGGCCTCAAGGCCGAGTGGGCGAAGTTCGTGGCCAGGCGGCCGGTGAAGGAGCGGTGCGAGGTGAAGGTGGGCCTCAACACCGGCAAGGTGCTGGCCGGCACCGTCGGCGGTGACCTGCGGTTGGACTACACGGCCATCGGCGAGCCGGTGAACGTGGCCAGCTGGCTGTGCCAGAGCGCCTCGCCGCAGCAGGTGCTGATTACCGGCAAGACCCTGGCGGCGATCGGCGCGCGCTTCGACGTGACGCCGCTGGGCGAGCGCGTGCTGCAGGGCACCAAGAGCCGCATCGCGGTGTTCGAGGTGCTCGAAGAAGACGCCGCCTCGGGCACGCTGTCGGGCGTGCGAACGTAGCCGACAGTCTGTTCACGCTCGAGGCATACAGAGCCCACCCCGAGAGCGGAGCAACACGGCGAACAGCCGGGCACCGGCACCGGCACGCCTCACCGTCTGACGACCACGTCCCTCGTCGGACGTTCACGTCAGGGCGTGCCCGTGCCCGAAAAGCGGTGAGGCTCTGAGCGAAGTCGACGGGGGCCCGCGACCTCTTCGGCAGAGTCTCTTTTTTCGCGTCGTACGGGTGACTCGAGACACCGTGACGTCAAGTCGCAGCGGGCGGCGTCTCGGTGGCCTTGGGGTACGGCACGCGCAGCACCTGGTCGTAGACCAGCGACTCTTCCCACAGGTTCAGCTTCTCGCTGACCTGCAGGGCCTCGGCGGGCATCACCGCGCCTTCGCCCTTGGCGGGCGCCCAGGCCCCCGAGGTGCTGCCGTAGCGAACGCCGGTGTACGTCGGGTCCATCGCGGTCTCGACGATGAGCACCGACGACCTGCGGCGGGCGTCTTCTTTGCCTCGCTGCAGCAGGTTCGCCTCGCGCATCACGTCTTTGAGCCGCTCGGAGCGGGTAATCTTCACCGCCACCCCGCCCCGCTCGAGCTCGAGCACGTTGTCGGCGGTCTGCTGCAGCTGCAGCGCCTCGAGGTGCTGCTTCACCTCGGCGAGGGTGCGCTGCTTGCTGTGAAAGCACAGCGCCACGCGGTGCAGCGCGGTGCCCCCGTGCGTCAGCTGCACGCGCAGGGTGTCTTTGCCGTCGGTCACCGCGAACGCCCGCGGCTCGCGGTGCAGCTCGAGCCCGAGAATGCGCGTGGCGTTGGGCAGCGCGGTGGTGAGGTCTTCGGCGGTGGCGTCGATGGCGCGGCGCAGCTGGTCGAGCGGCGAGAGCGGGCTGGGGGGAAGCTGCCCGGGCTCGAGCACGAAGACCTGCGCGCGGTTGGCCAGGAAGTACGCCTCGGCGCCGGCGTGCACGATGGCGAAGTCGCCCATCATGTACGGCACGCGCTCGTCAGAGGTGGAGATGACCGGCTCGCTGAACGCCGCGAGGCCCGCGCCGCGCAGCCGGCGGGCCGCCGAGGTCTTCGGCTCGGGAATGTTGAGCTGCGAGTTGGCCCACGACCACAGCCAGCTCTTGCCGTCGAACGAGCCGAGCTGCTCGGCGCGGAAGGTGCGACCGCGCAGCACCAGCTCACCGGCGATGGGGTCCCACCGAGAGACCCCGGCGGGGCCGATGGCGTCGAGCGCTGCGGCGAAGCGCTCTTGCGCGGCGGCGGCGGTGAGGCAGATTTCCGCGTGCGCGCGGTCGAACGCCTCGCGGCCCAGGTCAGCGAACGACTTCGACTTCGGAGTCCCCACGCTTCCCTATTACCTCGCTTCCCCGGGTTTGAGCACTGGACTTCGCTTCGGCGGCACGGTGGAGATGCAGGAACTCGAGGGCGCGGGCGGTGAGCGCGTTTCCGTCGTCGGCGAAGTCGGTGATGATCGACAGGTGATCATCGAACGAGGTCTCGAAGGTCTCGACGCTCACGTGGGCGGCCTCGAGCGCCTTGGCGAACTTCTCGCCGTCGCGGCGGAGCAGCTCGGGGTCGCCATCGGCCCAGGCGAGCAAGAACGGCGGAGCCTGCCCCTCGCGCAGGTGGTTGGCCGGCATCGCGTCGCTCCACGCCTCACGCTGCCACCCGAAGGTGGGTATCACCATCGGAAACCCGCCCAGGAACAGCGAGCGCCCGAAGTGGCTCACGTCGTAGGGGCCCGAGATGGCGATGACCCCGGCCAGCTGGGACGGCGCGGCGCCCAGCGCCCCGAGGTAGCGCGGGTCGCAGGCCGCCAGCGCCACCAGCTGGGCTCCGGCCGAGTGCCCCATCGCGAACACCCGGGTGGGGTCGCCGTTGAGCTCGGGCGCGTGGTGCAGCGCCCAGGTGAGCGCGCGCGCCACGTCTTCGACCTGCGCCGGGTGGCGGGCGGTCGCCGCCAGCCGGTAGCTGGGAATCACCGCCACCACCCCCTGGCTGGCCAGCCGCCGCCCCAGCTGCACGTAGTTGCCGCCCGGCTGCTGCCGGTCGCCCAGAATCCACCCGCCGCCGTGCACGAACACCACCACCGGGTACGGGCCGGGGCCCTTGGGCGCGTAGACGTCGAGGCGGTGCTTGGCGGTGTCGAAGCCCTCGCCCTCCCAGTAGGCGACGTCGCGCTTCTCGAGGCCGCCCTCGGGCAGCGTGCTGGGGCGCACCCAGGCGCGAAAGGCGCACGACGAGGCGAGCAGCCCGGCGGCGAGCGCCATCACCCGCGGGCTCACTCGAGCAGCTCCATGTCGAGCTTCTTGCAGCCGGCCTTGAGCCGGTTCTTGTCGGCGCGCGCGGCGACCTTGGCGAGGTACGCCGCGGCGTTCGACAGGTCGCGCTCTTTGCACGCGGCGAGGCCCGCCAGCACGTAGGCGCGCTGCACCGCCGCGTCGGACTCGAGCTTCTGAAGCAGCTGCTGCACCCGGCGCAGCGGAGTGGCCTCTTCGGCGAGCCGCTGCTCGGCCTCGGCGAGCAGCGCCAGGTCGCTCGGGGAGAGCTTCTTCGCCGCGGGAGCAGCGGGCTTCACCGCGGGCGCCGGCGCGAGGGCGGGCGGCTCGGCTTCGGGCGGCGGTACCGGCGGCGGAAGGGTGACTCCCAAGGGAGCAGGCGGCGGCGCGACCGTCACCGGCGCCGGGGCCGGGGTCGGCGGGCGCCACAGCGCGAAGGCGGCTGCGCCCAGCGCGACCGCGGCCAGGGCGGCGAAGAGGTAGCGCAGGCCCGAGCGGGGGGCCGGCGCGGCGCGCGGCGCCTCGAGCGGCGCGGCGGGCGTCTTCTGGGCGGTGGCGCCCCACGCCAGCGAGTCGGGGGTGGCCACGCCGGGAGTGGCGACCCCCGACGGCTCTGATGAGGCGGTGGCGGGCGGCTGGGTGCGCGGCACCGGCTGCCCCGTGAGCTCGGCGATGAACGCGGCGATGGAGTCGTAGCGCAGCGCCTTGTCTTTCTGCAGCGCGCGCTCGACCGCGGTGTAGGCCCGCTCGGGCAGCCCCGGCTTCACCTGCGCCAGCGGGGTGTGCTGCTCGTAGGCGATGCGAAACACCACCTTGGCGACGCTCTCGGCGGTGAAGGCGGGCTGGCCCGAGAGCATCTCGTAGGCGATGGAGCCGAGCGCGAAGACGTCGGTCTGGGGGCCCACGTCTTTGTTGTGCCCCACCGCCTGCTCGGGGCTCATGTACTGGGGCGTGCCGACCAGCACCTCTTCGGCGGTCTGCAGCGTGCTCGAGGCCACCACCTTCGAGATGCCGAAGTCGAGCACCTTGACCTGCACGCCCATCGGGCCGGGAACCAGGAAGATGTTGTCGGGCTTCAGGTCGCGGTGCACCACGCCGGCCCGGTGGCTGGCGTCGAGCGCGCTGCCCACCTGGCGAATCAGCGCGGTGACCTCGTCGAAAGGCATGGCCCCGAAGCGCAGCCGCGCGGCGAGGCTCTCGCCCTGCAGAAACTCGAGCACCAGGTAGGGCGCCCCCGAGGCGAGGGTGTTGTAGTCGTGCACCTCGACGATGTTGGGGTGGCCGATGCGGGTGGCCACCTCGGCCTCGCGCTTGAAGCGGGCGAGCGCTTCGGTCGAGAGCCCGCCCGCGCGGGTGTGCAGCACCTTGATGGCGACCTGCTTGCCGGGCAGCCGCAGGTGCCGGGCCAGCCACACCTCGCCCATGCCGCCGCGGCCGATGAGGCGCACCACCTCGTAGGTGTCTGAGACCTTCGAGCCGACCTCGAGCGCCGTGGAGTTCTCCGCCATGAAGCGCCGCGCACTATGCCCGAATCCGCGCGTCGCGCGGGCCTGCCCGCATCGGCTGTGCGCAGATGTCTGCGCAGGCGGATCAGCCCTCGGCGCCATGGCAACTCGTATTGAAAATGAACGTACTCACGGTTGCCTCCGAAGGGCTGAAGACCGGCGCCCCCGACGTCGAGCACCTCTACGAGCTGGCCAAGCGCCGCCAGTGGAACGCGAGCGACCTGCCCTGGGAGACGCTGGACTTCAGCGTGGTGCCGCTCGAGCTGCGGCGCGGCTTCTCGGACCTGCTGGCCCAGGTGCACCACGGCGAGCTGGGCGCGCTCACCGCGTCGTCGCGGCTGGTGCAGAGCGACGCGCGGCTGATGGACAAGCTGTTCGGCGCCACGCAGGTGGCCGACGAGGCGCGGCACGTGGAGTGGTTCTCGCGCCTGCTCTTTCACCTCGACGCGCCGGCGAAGGTGATGCCCGCGCTGGCCGCGTTCATCGACGACGTCACCCATGCCAGCGAAGACCTGCACCTGCTGGTGGGCATGAACATTCTCATCGAGGGGCTGGCGCAGACCCTGATGCTGCAGGCGGGGCGCCTGTTGCGCGGGCTCGACGACCCGGCGCTGCGCTCGTTTCAACTGGTGGGCACGTGGCTGGTCGAGAAGGTGGCGGCCGACGAGAGCCGGCACCTGGCCTTCGGCATCAGCCGGGTGCGGGCGCTGGTCGAAGGCCTCGACGCGCGGCGGCGCGCGCGGCTCGACGAGCGGGTGAACGCGTGGACGGCGCGGCTGATGGCGCTGACGCAGGAGCACAGCGCCGGAGTGGTGGCGTTCGGCCTCGACGGCGACGCGCTGATGGAGCGCTGTCTCGCCGACACCCGCTCGCGGCTTCAGCTCGCCGGCATCAGCTGACCGGCGAGCTCGGGTGTTCAGCCCGCAACGAAGAGATCGGCCGCGATCGGCTCGACTGAGCCGCGGGTCAGAACCAGCCGGCCCACTTGCGGAGGGCCAGCTCGGAGCCGGTGAACACGTCCTGGTCGACGTTGTTCTTGATGCCGGTCTGCACGAAGGGGAACTTCCAGTCGGCGCTGGTGGGGCTCCAGTGCGCGTCCCAGATGGGCGAGTTGGGCACCAGGCTGTGCGCGCGGCCGATGTTGCTGGCCGAGCAATAGATGAGCGGCCAGGTGCCGGTCACCTCGTGAATGCGCTTCGCGGCGTCTTTGAGCGCCGAGGGAGACGAGAGTGACGACGCCTCCCAGTCGAGCGCCAGGCGGGTGCCGGGCTGCAGCTTGCCGTGAATGCCGAGCGTCTTGAGGAAGTGGTCGGCCTGTGCCCGGCCGTTGCCCGGCTGGAGAAAGTGGTAGGCGATGCGCAGGTCGAACTTGCCGGGCTCGAGCTTCTTGCCCATCGCCGCCCAGCGCTTCTTGAAGGTCGAGTCGGTGCCGCTGACGCCGTCGGTGGCCTTGATGGCCATGAAGCGGGTGCTGGGCTTGTTGAGCAGCGAGCTGAAGGTGGCGTCGCTCTGCCAGTGCGACAGGTCGTAGCCGTGCATGAACTGGCTCGACGGCGTCTGGGGAAAGCGGCCCGCGGTGGCGGCCGCCTTGTTCAGCGCGGCGCGGGTCTTCGCGTCGGCCTCGCCGGTGACGGTGAGGTGGTTCTTGCGCTGGAAGCCGCGAATGGCACGCGCGGTGTCTTTGGTGAAGACCGTGTCGACCTTGCCGGCGTCGCGGCCGAGCAGCTTGAGGTTGAGCTCGGTCTGCTTCACGGTGTGCTTGAGCGCGTCGTTGACGTAGTGGCCGATGACGTTGCCCTTGTCGGGCACGGTGCTGTCGGCCTTGCGCAGCTTGAGCACCGCGGCCAGGGTCTTCTGGTCCATCACTCCGTCGACCTTGCCGGTGTCGTAGCCGAGCGCGTCGAGCCGCTTCTCGACCGCGAGAATGTCGGAGCCCTTCTGGCCCACCCTGGCCAGGGTCTCGAAGTTGCTCTTCACGAAGAGCTCTTGCCCGCGCAGCGCGGTGAGCTCGGCGCCGTCGAAGCTGCCGTCGGCGGTGAGGCCCTTGGCCAGCTGCAGCTGCTTGACGGCCTCCTGGGTGGCGGCGTCGAACTGGCCGTTCACCGGGCCGTCGTAGGCGCCGATGCCGCGCAGGCGGCGCTGCAGCGCCTCGACCGCCGGCCCGCTCGAGCCGGGGGCGAGCGACTCGGTGCCCTTCACCGCGGCGGCGATGGCAGAGAGGTCGTCGCGCACGTCTTTGACCTGCGAGGGCGTCACGCGGTGCTCGAGAATTTTGCTCATGCCGATTTTTCGAACCGTCTCTGGAGCGGGTGCGCGGGCGCGTAACCGCCGTTGATCATTCCACCTACGTTGTGCGTTCTCAGGCTCTCTGAAAGTGGGAACGCACACTGTGGTTGCGCAGCGTTTTCGAGGGCGGCGCGCGGCGGTTTACATCTCGCGTGTAATTTTATGTGCGCTCAGCCGCCATCGGGCAGGCCCGCATCGGCCACACCCGCGTCTCCCGGGCCGGCGTCGGGCGGCGGCACCGCGACGACGAACACCGGCTTGGTGGTCTGGTGAACCTGGGTGCCGTAGCGGGCCCACGACTGGTACGAGACCACCACGGTGCTGCCGAGCTGCGGCAGGCACCGGCCATTGAAGGCGATGCGACCGGTGCGGGGGTCGAGGTCCCACCCGTCGTCGCGGCTGCGGGGCACGTCGCGGTTCTCGCAGCGCAGGTCGACGGTGGCCGAGACCGCCACCCGCACCGAGGGGGTGATGGGCCGGTACTGCAGCGCGTACCCGGCGCCGTTCACCACGCTGCCGACGATGAGGTTCATGGTGTCGACCTGCTGCTGCTTCACCTTCGGGCTGACGGGGGTGGGGTTGAAGACCTCGATGCTGCCCAGCACTCCGCCGGTGGCGCGAATCAGCTGGTGGTACTTGCCCATGCCGGGCGCGTCTTCTTCGTCGTCTCCGCAGCCGTGGCCCTCGGGGCACACGATGCCGCTGACCACCACGTGCTGCTTGGGGAAGCGCCGGTCGAGCTCGCGCTTCATCTCGTCGGCGGTGACGGGCGAGTGGTCGCGGGTGTCGGAGAGGAAGATGATGTGCACCTCCGAATCGGAGCGGAACTCGGTGCCCGGCCGCTTCTCGTCGAGCAGGGTGAGCAGCGCGTCGAAGCCGCGCTCGTCGCCATTGCCCGAGGTGCCCCACCACAGCCCGCCCGGGGTGAACCAGTCGAGCATCTGGCTCAAGCTCGAGGTCCACGGGCGGTACGAGCCGGCGTAGTGCGGCGCGTACCAGCCGGTGCTCACCCCGCCGCCGCGAAAGTCGAGCTGCGCGCCCTGAATGCGCGCCACCGCGGTCGAGCCGACCGTGGCGACGGCGGTCTGCGAGGCCTCCATCGAGCACGAGTCGTCGACCACCCAGAGGAAGTCGACCTTCTTGCCCTGCTGCGAAGAGAAGACTTCGCAGTGGTCGACCGGCCGGTCGGTGGCGAACGCCAGCGCCGAGCCACCCGCCACGTCTTCGAGGTCGAACAGGGTGGCCTCAGAAGCCGCGGCCACGTCGGTGAGCGCCACCACCACCGCGCTCTGCTGCGCATCGTGCCGCACCACCAGCAGCTCGACCTTGAAGGGGCCCGGGCGGCTCGGGGTGGCGGGCAGGCCGAGCGACGCCGGGCCGCCGAGCGCGGCAGAGAGCGTGTCGAGGCGGCCTTTGAGGTCGCCGGTCACGTCGAGGTCGAAGGTGCTGCGCACCGCGGCGTAGCCGTCCCACGTGGTGAAGGTCTGGGTGACCGGGTTGACCGCGGTGCCGATGGCGTCGCGCACCAGCGCCTCTTCGTCGCTGGGGCTCTCGCCGCGGGTGGGCAGGTTCAGCGCGACCGCTCCCACCCGGTTGGCGGGAGACCACACCGCGGTGCCGAGCGGGTTGGGCGCGCTCTCGACGCCGTCGTCGAGCACCGCGAGCTGCACCACCGGCGGCGCGCCGGCGAGCAGCTTCAGCACCCGCCGGTTCGCGAAGGCGCACGCCGAGACGAACGCGTCGGTGGTGTGAAGAGTCAGCGCGAAGCGCTTCTGCAGCGTGGCGCCAGTGAGTGTCCTCCAGGTAGCGGTGACGGTGACGGCGTCGTGGCAGTCGGGGTCGACCTTCGCCTCGCAGGTGAGCTGGGTCTCGACCGAGCCATCGGGCCCCAGCACCAGGTCGAGCCCGTCGCGCAGCGAGCCGGCCGAGGAGCTGACGTGCACCGTGCCTGACCCGGGGTCGCCATAGGCGTCGTTGGTGGCGACGATGACGCGCGCGCGGCGGCCGTCGTCGTCCAGCACCCGGGGGGAGACCGAGACGCGCAGCTCGTCGCTGAGCTCGGCGACGCGGCAGGTCGACGCCGCGAACGCGCACACGACGAGGGCAACGCGGGCGACCACGGTGAGAAGTATAGACCCCGCCCCCGGGCATTTAAGCTCACCGGCCTATAGTGGGAGCATGACCTTCATCGCCCTCGCCGCACTGCTGGCAGCCGAGCCCGAGAAGCTCGACGTCGCCGCGCTCAAGCCTTCGATGCACGTCTACACCGACGGCAAGAAGCACTACCTGGTGGCGGCGCTGGACCCCGAGAAGGTGCTGCCGGCGGCCGCGTACTACGGCGACGGCAAGTCGTTCTACCAGCTGCGGTCTCCGGGCGGCGGCGGCGACAAGTCGTCGTGGAGCATGTCGCTGTGGGAGCCACGCGCGCAGGGCGCTCGCGCCTCGCTCGAGTCGCGCGAGGGCAAGGTGAAGGTCGAGTGCTCAGAGCGCACCACCGCGCTCGAAGAGCTGGGGGCCGACGCGGCGAAGGCGCTGCTCGAGGGGGCGAGCTTCTTCGGCCCGCGCTGGCAGCGGCTGCCGTACCTGCTCGCGCGCGACGAGAAGGGCAACTACTACTACGTCGACATGCAGCGCGACGTGCCGGGCAAGAAAGACCTCAAGCTCTACATCGGCCCGCGCGGCAAGCTGAAGCTGCAGCAGATGACCAACATCGTCTCGGACTCGGTGGGTGACATCTTCTCGACCAAGAGCGGAGAGCTGCGGCTGGTCGCCAACGACGACGCGCTGAAGTGGGTGGCCGGAAAGGCCGAGGCGAAGCTGACCCGCGTGCCGGTCGACGACAACCACGTGCTCATCTACACCGACCTGGGCATCTACGAGCGCATGCCGCTGGGCACCCCGTGCGACGACCTGTGAGGCCGCACGGCGCGTGAACGCCTGACGGAGCCTCACCACTCAAAAGCGCCGGCAGAGGGACATATGTCCAAGAGGTGCCCCCGCCTCGAGGGCTACTTCTGCCGGTCATGAAGGCCGGCCTCGCACTCTCGCTGCTGATCCTCGCTGCTCCGCTGGCTGCAGCCGCGCAGACCCGTCGCATCGCCATCGTGGTGGGCAGCAACGCCGGCTCGGACGAGCTGCCGCCGCTGCGCTACGCCGAGACCGACGCCGGCAAGATGGCGCGGGTGCTGGTCGAGCTGGGCGAGGTGGCCCCCGACGACCTGCTGCTGCTGCAGGGCCGCACCGCGGCCGACCTCGAGCGCGCGTTCGTGCTGGCGCGGGCGCGGCTCACCCAGCACTGGGCGCAGCACCCCCGAAGCTCGGCGGTGATGATGTTCTACTTCTCGGGTCACTCGGACGGTGAGTCGGTCGAGCTCGGCGCAGAGCGGGTGTCGTACGCGCGGGTGCGGGCGCTGCTCGAGGGCACCGGCGCCGACGTGCGCATCGCGGTCGTCGATGCATGCAAGAGCGGCGGCGGCCTGCGCACCCGCGGCGGCCGCCCGGCCGAGGGGTTCGAGGTGCACCTGACCGACGCGCTGCAGTCGCGCGGCGAGGTGTTCATCTCGTCGAGCTCGGAGGCCGAGCTGGCGCACGAGTCGAACGAGGTGATGGGCGGCTTCTTCACCCACCACTTCGTGTCGGGGCTGCGAGGCGCGGCCGACGTGAACGCCGACAAGCGGGTGACGCTGTACGAGGCCTACCGCTACGCGTACGAGCGCACGCTCTCGGCCACCGAGCTGCTCGACGGCCGGGGCCAGCACGCGACCTTCGACTACCGGCTCTCGGGCCGCGGCGAGCTGACGCTGACGCAGCTGTCGAGCCCGCCCGCGCTCGTCGCGCTGCCCGACGCGCAGCGGGTGCTGATCACCGACCTGGCGAGAGACCAGGTGGTCGCCGAGGTGCTCGGCGACGCCCCGCGCGAGCTCAGCCTCGCCCCCGGCCGCTACAGCCTCACCGTGACCAGAGACGGGCAGACCCGCGGGGCGCGCATCGTGCTGGCGCCCAACGCGGCGTGGAGGCCCGAGTGGGCCGAGCTGACGTTGCGCAGTGCGCCAACCACCCGCCTCGCCTCGAAGCGCCGTTGACCCGTTGAATCGCGTGCCCCTGGGCGGCTACAAGGCGCCCGTTGCACAAAAGGGCCGAGGCAGGGGTACAGCAGCGATGATTCGACTTCTCTCGGCGACGGTCCTTCTGGGCCTCGTCAGCGCGTGCGGTGGCAACGGAGCGTCGCAGTGCACCCCGCAGAGCTGCAACGGCTGCTGTGACTCGACCGGAGTCTGTCAGCCCGGCAACCGCATCGACGCGTGCGGCGCCCAGGCCAACACCTGCGACGTTTGCGTGAGCGGCGCGCAGGTGTGCGCGATGGGTCGCTGTACCGCGAGCAGCACCGGCGGCTCGGGCGGCAGCGGCGGCTCGACCGCGGGCGGCAGCGGCACGGCGGGCGGCGCAGGCACCGCAGGGGGTACCGGCACCGCGGGCGGCGCCGCGACGGCGGGGGGTAGCGGCACGGCAGGTGGCGCGGCGACGGCGGGCGGCGCAGGCACGGCGGGCGGCTCTGCCACCGCGGGCGGCAGCGGCACGGCGGGCGGCGCGACGGCGGGCGGCGCGGCGACCGCGGGCGGCGCGGGCACGGCCGGCGGCGCAGGCACGGCAGGCGGCAGCACCACGGTGTATCCGGCGCCCCACGGCTCGTTTCCGCGGGTGATGTCGCAGGGCGGCCCGACGCTGAGCGCTCCGAAGTTCTATTCCATCAACTTCGCCAACCAGAACGCCACCAACCTGGCGGGCTTCGACAACATGATTGGCACGGTCGGCGGCACTTCGTACTGGACGGCGACGACCGCCGAGTACGGGGTGGGCGCGGGCACCGCGGGCACTCCGATTCACCTCACCGAGAACGCGCCGACCACCATCACCGACACCCAGGTCGAGACGTGGCTCAAGGGCAAGCTGAACGGCACGCACCCCGAGTTCGGCACGCCGACCTCGCAGTCCATCTACGTCATCTTCTACCCGGCGGGCACCACGGTGACGATGGGCGGTCAGGCGAGCTGCCAGGGCTACTTCGCGTACCACAGCAACATTCTGCTGCCGCCGAGCAACCTGCCGGTGGCGTACGCGGTGGTGCCGGCGTGCGACTCGGGCGTGGGGGTGCTGCAGACCGGCACCGCCTCGGCGAGCCACGAGCTGGTCGAGGCGGCGACCGACCCCTTCCCGCAAGACAACCCGGCCTACTCGTTCATCGACCAGGACCACGTGGTCTGGGAGCTGATTCTGCTCGGCGAGGTCAGCGACATGTGCGCGCAGGACCCGGCCTCGGTCTTCAAGCCCACCGGCTACTCGTGGGACCTGCAGCGCAGCTGGTCGAACGTGGCGGCGGCCGCGGGCCACGACCCGTGTCAGCCGGCGCTGCCCGGGCAAATCTACTTCAACGCGGTGCCGGTGCTGACCGACTCGGTGATTCTGAGCTTCGGGGGCGGCCAGAACTACGTCACCAAGGGCATCAAGCTCGCGGTCGGGGCGAGCAAGACGGTGGGCGTCGACCTGTTCAGCGACGCGTCGCGCAGCGCGTGGAACCTGGCGGCGACCGAGCTCGGCACCCAGGGCGAGCTGACCTTCGCGCTCAGCAAGCAGTTCGGCGCGAACGGTGAGCGCGTGAACCTCACCATCACCCGCAACCGGCGCAACTCGCAGTACGGGGGAACCCCGTTCGCGATGGTCTCGTACTCGGGTCAGGCGCAGCACTACTTCTTCGGCATCGTCGGCGACTGAGAGTCTGAGCGGGGCCCGCTGCGGCAGGCCCCGCAAAAAGACTTCGGGCGGGGCCGCGATTGCTCGCTTGCCCCGCCCGGTCTCTTAAAAGACGGCTGAAGAGGGGTTACGCCTTCTTCTGCACGGCGACCACTTCGTACGTGTGGGTGCCGTCGAGCATCACGTCGTAGAGCTTGGTGCCGGGGTTGCGCGCGAAGTTCTTGAGGGCCTGGTCGGCCTCGAGACGCTTCTTGGCGCCCAGCCAGGGGATGCGGAAGCCGTGGAACGCCTCGATGCACTGGCGGGCGTAGGCGTCGATGCGGGCCTTGTCTTCGTCACGGGCCTGCACCGCTTCCTTGGTCACGTCGCAGCGCTCGACGAGCTTCATGCCCAGCGACTCGAGGTAGTCGATGGAGGGCTGCCAGGTGCTGGCGGGAATCGCGTTGCCCCACACCAGGAAGCCGCCCGGCTTGAGCAGGCGGTAGGCGGTGGAGAAGAACGCGCGGTCTTCGGCGGTCACCAGGCCGGCGAACTCGGTCACGTGGGTCTCGTTGACCGCGACGAAGTCGGCCACGCCGTCGGGAATCGGCAGGCGGGTCGCGTCGGCGCAGGTCGCTTTCAAGCGGCCACCGAGCTGGGGCACGAACTTGCGGCGGCAGGTGCCGATGCCCGACATCTGCATGTCGACGGCTTCGTAGGTGCCGTTGGGAATCACGTTGCTGCACACGTGGTGCGCGCCGGCGCCCGTGCCACAGCCCATCTCGACCACGTGCACCTTGCCGTTGCGCTCGGCGATGTACTTCTTCACGGCGTCGAAGTGGTACAGGCCGCTGTAGGCGTTCTTGCCGAAGCGCTGCGGGTCGCGGTCGCTGTTGGGAGGAGTGCCCCACGACTTCGGCCAGGCATAGCCCCAGGTGTTGAAGGTGAACTCGTAGCTCTCGCCGGTGTCGCTCTTCACTTCGCCCATCGAGCGGTAGAGCGCGTAGAGCAGCGAGTAGATTGACCGCTTGTCGTACTCGCCTTCTTCGACGTGGCCGTCGGAGACCGAGACCTTCGCCCCCTTCTCGAGGAGGCTGCTCATCACCCAGGCACCGAGGATGAGCTGAAGCTGGTTCTTGCTGTACTGCGACTCGCGATTCAGGGCGGTGAAGATGTCCATATGAGCGCCCTCATACGAGGGATCGCTTCAGAATCGATGACATTTCGAAAGAAATTGTAACCGCCGGGAGACGATGATCAGCAGCAGGGGGAAAAGCCCCGAAACCACCCCGCACCCCCGGTGTGGTGCGGGCTCGGGCTCCACCGGGTCCCACGCCTCGATTCCACCCCGCACCGTGGGGCCCTTCAGCCGTGCCGCCGCGTCATCTTGACCAGCTTCCAGGGCTGCTCATCGGCCTCGCGCTCGAGGGTCACGTCCCACATGCCGGCGAGCCTCTTGGGCGGCAGCTTCGAGGTCGCGGTCACCAGCGCGCTCACCGAGCGCTCGTCGGTGACGCTGGCGCGGCCGCGCATCAGCGCGCTCGACCACTCTTCTCCGTCGCCGGTCTCGAGGTCTTCGGTGAACTTCACCACCAGCTGCACCATGTCTCCGCGCTGCGGAGCGTCTGGCCAGTCTTCGTCGAAGGTGCCCTCGGCCACCCAGATTGGCACCATGCGCCCCGAAGACATGAGGCGACTCAACCTCAAGACGGCCGGCGGGTGAAGTTTCGTTCAGAACGTCTTGTTGAGCAGCGCCACGAAGCCGATGGAGAACGGCGAGTCGTGGAAGTCGCTCCACCGGGTGCGAAAGCCGAACGAGGCGTACAGGTCCATCTGGAACATGCCCTGGATGAGGGCGTGGAAGCCGGGGCCTGCCGCGACGCCGAGGCGGAACTCTTCGGCCCCGGTGCGGCGGTCGACCTCTCCGTAGCCGGCAATCTGGGTGAAGAAGCTCACCTTCAAGATGTCGCGGTTCAAGCTGAAGCGGAACTCGAACTCGACGTTACCCGCCTTGCGCACGAAGGTGCCGAACACGCCGCGCAACAGCTCACCGACGTTGAGCTCGTCGCTGAACAGCACGTCGCCGAAGACCAGCCGCGCGCGGCTCCTGAGCCAGAAGTCGTGCCACCCCAGCTCGAAGACCTGCTGGTAGCGCTCGGTCACCCAGCCGTAGCCCTGCAGGCCGCCGGCGACCGACGGGTCGAGCGCGCGGCCGAGGTAGTAGCGGCCGGCGAGCTCGATTTGATGCTGCCGGTCCCACCGTTGGTTCTCGGGGTCGACCACCCAGAGCACCGAGAGCTCGGCGAAGGTGCGCAGCCGCTCGGCATCGAGGGGCACGCGGCTGAAGTCGGGGTCTTTGAGCATCGGGCGAATGTCGAAGACCTTGGTCCACTGAAAGCCGACCGCCGGCGTCACCCAGGCCCCGTTGGCGATGCGAATGCCGTAGTCGAGGCCGGTGGTGGCGTTGGCCTCGTGGTAGTCCTCGACGTCGAGGTCCTTGCGCTGGCGGCCGTAGAGGTTGGCGTTGAACCAGATGCCGAAGCGGCCCGGCCCCACCTTCTTCGAGAACCAGCGGGCTTCGAGAAACGCGCGCGAGAACGCCGGGTACAGCGCGTGGTCGTCGAGGCTGTAGCGCAGGCCGAGGCCGCCGCTGGCGGCGATGCGGAAGCGGTCGTCGAACGCGCCCACGCCCTGGTAGTTGAGCCCCACCTCGAGGCCGTCGATGTAGCCCGAGCGCAGGTCGACCCCCGGCCCGACGCTCCACTCGCTCTCTTCGAAGAAAAACCACAGCTCGTAGGGCTTGCGGGCGTGCACCAACTCGAGGCCCTCGATGGCGCCCAGCGAGTCGAGCTGGGGCCCCAGGTGCTCGGGGTGCGGAGTGGGCACCAGCGACCAGCGCACCACCGGCAGACCGATTTTCTCGGAGAGCAGCGCAATCTGCCGCTCGAGCGCCGGGCGGTTGAAGACCTCTTGCTCGAGGTAGAGCTGCAGGCGAAAGCGCAGGGTGTTGAAGGTGAGGCGGCCGGTGAAGACCACCTTCTCGAGCTGGCCTTCGTCGATCTGCACGTCGATGCCGTCTGGAGTCACCACCGCGCCCACCGCCGCCAGCTCGTAGCCGCCGTTCACCAGGAAACCGTAGAGCGTCTCTTCGATGTACGCGGCGGTGGCGGCGTCGGGCTGGGCGTCGGGCGGCAGGTGCAGCGCGTTGCGGTAGATTTCTTCGGGCATCACCCGGTTGCCGCGCAGGCGCAGCCACTTCGGCTCGGGGCGCGCCACCCCGCCGTCGGGGAAGAAGTCGATGGTGCGGCCGTCGAGCGGCAGCGGCCCGGTCTGGTAGTGCGAGGGAATGCCGGCGTCCTCCACTGCGCCGGCGTCATCCCCGGGGCCGGCGTCTTCCGGCTCCGAGGCGGCGAGCAGCGTGAGCGCGAGGGCGGCGGCGAGCAGGCGACCTGCGACTATGGCTTAGCCGGGTGAAAGATCGAACTCGCGCCGGTTCGCACGCCCTCGGGCTCCCTGCTAATGAAGCCCGCGTCACCGTGCGTCGTACCCTGCTCGCGTTCGTGCTTTCCATCATCGCCCACCCGCTCGCGGTGGGAGCGATGCTGGCCTTGAGCTGGGCGACCCAGACCGAGCGGCCGCCGAAGGTCGAGCAGCGGCCGGTCAGCCTGCGCAACCTCAGCTCGAAGCAGTGGGAGAAGAACCGCGGCGCGCCCTTGAAGCCCGAGCCGATTCCCAAGGGGCAAATCGTCGACGTCGCGCCGGGCAATCGCCTGAGGCCGGTCGAGTCGAAGTACCTCGCCGAGACCGACAACTCGGTGAAGAAGCAGACCCGCGCCAAAGAGCAGACCAACAAGTGGAAGGTGGCCGCCGCGAAGCCGGCGCCGCCCCCGCAGGCGGTGAGCCTGGCCAGCCGCTTCGGAGAAGCTCGACGACGCGCCGGGACCGATGCCCCGCCCCGGGCCGCTGCTCAGCTCGGCGATTTCGACCCCGCCCGACGACCGGCCGGTCGAGACCACCGCCAACGGCGGCGACGCGCCGAACGACGACCTCAACGACGTGGAGAAGGGCGAGGGCACCTACCTCAACACCCGCGAGTGGAAGTTCGCCGCGTTCTTCAACCGGGTGAAGCAGGCGGTCTCGGCGCGGTGGGACCCGAACGGCCGGCTGCAGCAGAAGCAGCCCAACCGGCAGCTGTACGCCACCCGCACCACCGTGCTGGCGATTGCGCTGCGCCCCGACGGCACGCTGGCCGACGTGTTCGTGCAGCAGCCGTGCGGCATCGACTACCTCGACCAGGAGGCCATCGCGGCGTTCGAGCGCGCCGCGCCGTTCATGAACCCTCCGCCGCAGCTGGTCGAGAACGGGTTCATTCGCTTCCGCTTCGGGTTCACCCTCGCGCCCACCGAGAACGGGTTCATGCCGGTGATGAGCGGGCGCCGGTGAGGGGCGCCACTCACAGGCACGACGGCGTCGGGTTCGCGCGCGGGTAGATGTGGCAGAAGCCGTCTCGGGTTCCGGGGTCGATGGCGCGCTTGCTCGTCTCTGCGAGCGGCGCGGTGGCCGACATGGTCGAGCTCGCGCCGGGCACGTGGTCGAGCCCGAGCAGGTGGCCGATTTCGTGGGTCACCGTGTTCTGCACGTCCGAGGCGACGCAGGTGGTGGCCTCGGCGCCCTCGCGGCAGGGCGGGCTGTCGACGGTGGTGAACAGCCAGTGGGCGGCGTTGAGTTGAATGGTGGCGTCGAGAATCGCGCCGGTGCTGGTCGAGTAGGTGAGCCGGGTGAGGGCGAGGCTCTGGGCGTCGTCGTCCCAGCAGTCGTAGGTGTCGGAGCAGGTGCCGTCTTGAAAGCACGGGTCGTTGACCGGCGCCGCCGCCTCGCAGGTGCGCTCGCGCCAGACGACGAGGTTCTTGCTCGAGGCGCCGTGGCCGTCGCGGAAGTGAAAGTCAGAGCAGTCGTCGGCGACCGCCTGCCAGGTGGCGAACGAGGCGGTCACCGCGTCGCGCTCGGTGTCGCCGGGGGTGCGCGCGCTGCCCGCGTCGGAGATTTCGTAGGTGACGTCGCGGGTCAGCCACGAGAGGCACGGCGCGGTCGGCTGGCCGTTCGCGTGGTAGCGCACGTACGGCTCGGACTGCTGGGGGCACGCCGTGGCGGCGAACAGCAGCACGAGGTGGGGGCGCGGCACGCCCGCAGTCTATGGGAGGACCTCGCAGGCGGCGACCAGCGCCTTCACCGCGGTGTGAAAGGGCAGCTGCCGGGCGAGGGCGTCGAGGTGGGGCCGGGCGTCGGCGCAGCGGTGCTGCAGCACGTAGGCCTCGCTGAGCTCCTGGCGCACCAGCGGGTCGCCGGGCGCGAGCTTCGCCGCCCACTCGAGGGCCTCGAAGCTGCCGCCCCCGGTGCGCAAGAGAAACGCGGCGAACAGCAGCGCGGCGTTCACCGCGCCGAGCGCGAGCACGCCGGCCACCGCGAGGCGCGCCCCCCCGGGCGCCGGGGCCGCGGCGTCGCGCGGCACGCCCACGCCGAGCAGCAGCGCCGCGAGCGCCAGCCCGGGCGGCACCTGCAGCACCGAGTCGAGCTGCCCCATCACCACCAGCCCCGCCAGCACCGAGGCGGCGACCGGGGTGAGCGGGTCAGTTGCGCGCACCAGCCGGGCCGCCACCGCCACGGCGAGCGCGAGGCCGCACACCGCCGCGGGCAGCCCGCGCTCGACCAGCACCGACACCCAGTCGCTGGTGAGCAGCCGCCCGGTGGCGAAGACCACGTCTTCCCGAAAGGTGGCGTCTCCCGGAGGGCTGACCCGCGGGTACGCCACCATCCAGTTCGCGGGGCCGACTCCGAGCAGCGGGTGCTCGGGCAAAAGGCCCAGCGAGGCCGACCACTGGGTGAGGCGGCCCAGCCCGCTCCCGCTGTCGGCGTCGACCAGCCGAGTGAGCGTCGACTTGAGCGGGGTGGCCGAGCTCCAGGCGAGCCGCGAGGGCAAGAGCGCCGCCAGGGCCGCGCCGAAGGCTGCGACCGCGGCGATGACCACTCCGCGGCCGCGGGTGAAGACCAGCCACGCGGCCAGCACCAGCGGCAGCGCGAGCCACGCGGCGCGGCACCGGGTCAGCACCACCACCGCCACGAGCAGCAGCGAGAGCGCGGCGTAGCCCACGCGTCTGAAGCCGCGGGCGCGCGTCGCGCACCACCACGCCGCGGGAGACGCCAGGGTGAGCGCGTGCGCCACCGCGTTGCGCTGGCCGAGCATGGCGCCCGGCGCCCGCCCGGCGCGCGACAGGCCCGGCAGCAGCCCCTGGCTCTCGGCGAACGCGATGAGCGCCAGGGCCGCCGCGGCGAAGGTGACCGCGCGCACCAGCCACTCGCGGTCGGGCTCGTCGAGCGCGCGCGCCGCGTCGAACAGCACCACGCCGGCCAGGGTGAGCACCGCGGCGCGGGCGGCCAGCCACCCATTGAGCGCACCGAGCGCCGAGAGCGCGGTGAGCGCGGCGAAGCCCCAGGCGAGCCAGGTGAGCGCGTCGCGCCGGCCGAGGCCGCGCGCCGCGAGCGCCGCGGCGAGCGCGCAGAGGAGCAGCTCTTTGGGCAGGTGGTAGCCGTCGAAGGTGACGTCGGAGACCGGCACCGCCGCGAGCAGCGCGGCGAACGCGGCCACCGCGAGGGCGAGGCGGGGGCTGATTCAATGCCTCTCGGTGAAGAACGACACCACCGCGTCGAGGAGGTCTCCCAGGTCGGAGCCAAAATCGTCGTCGTCGTCGTCGAGCCGGTGGCCTGCCGCCGGTGGCGGGTCGGGCCAGGGCGTGAGCTCGCAGTCGCGGCAGACGGTGAAGCCCAGGTGGGTACCGGCCTCGGCGATGGGGGTGCGCTTCTCGCAGCGGGCGCAGGTGAACTCGACGAGCTGCGCGCTGCGCTTGCCCTTGCCCCGCCTTCGCCGGGGTGGCGTCGAAGGCGGCGGAGCCTTCTCTTGCTTCAGCTTCGCGCCGCTGATCAGCTCGAAGTCCCGGTCGTCGAGCAGCGCGCCGTCGCAACCCGCGCACTCTTCGATGGGCACCTCGCCCTGAATCAGAGAGGTGTGCAGGTGGGTGGCGGCGCGGCACACCGGGCAGATGCGCATCGACGCGGCGCCGCGCAGCCGCGGCAGAAACGCCTTGCCCACCGCGGCCTCGAGCTCTTTCACGTCGAACCACAGCCGGGTGCACTGCGCGCAGCGGTCGAGCTCGACCATCGCGCCGGTGCTGCCCCGCGCGAAGAAGGGCTGCATCGGCACCTGGCACTCGGGGCAGTCGAGGCGTCGCGTCAAGGCGGGCGGACTTATGCCACCCTTGCCGCCACACCGTCACGCAGGCAACGGCGTCACCCCGGTCAGCTTGCAGCTGAGCGCGTAGAAGTCTTCGGCGAGCTTCGCGTCGCGGGCCTCGCGCGAGGGCTCGGTCTGGCGCGCGTCCGAGAAGTACGCGCCGCTCACCTTCTCGAGCGCGTTGGCGGTGGCGCAGAACACGCTGGTGCGCGCGCCGCTCTCGAGGGCGGCCCCGCCCCCACCGAAGCCGTGGGTGAGCAGCTTGGTGTGAATCACGCCGGGGTGGAGCGCGTTCGAGGTGACCGCGGTGCCGTGAAGCCGCCGCGCCAGCGCGTTGCTGAACAGCACGTTGGCGAGCTTCGAGGTGGCGTAGGCGCCGTAGCCCTCGAAGCCGCGCTCGAAGGTGAGGTCGTTCAGGTCGAGGTGGCCGCGCCCGTGCGCCATGCTCGCCACGTGCACCACGCGGCCCTGGGGCGCGGCCTTCAGCGCGGGCAGCAGCCGGTGGGTGAGCACGAAGTGCGAGAAGTGGTTCACCGCCATGCTCAGCTCGAAGCCCTCGGCGGTGAGCTGGCGCTCTTTCATGAAAACGCCGGCGTTGTTGAGCAGCACATCGAGCGTGGGGTGGGCGGCGAGCATGCGGTCGGCGAGCTGGTCGACCTCGCGCGGCTTCGACAGCTCGGCGAAGAACGGCTGGTAGTGGCCGGGCTGGGCCTTCGACAGCTCGGCCACCGCCGCGGCAGCCTTCTGCTCGCTGCGGGCGTGCACCAGCACGGTGTGGCCCAGGCGCGCCAGCTCGAGCGCGGTCTGTTTGCCGATGCCGTCAGAGGCGCCCGTCACCAAGATCGTTTTCATCGCCGCGGTCACTAACAGGGTCTCACGTCTTCTTTCACGAGGTTCCATGCGTACGACTGTTCTGATTTCGATGCTGCTGAGCGCGGCGGCGCTCGCCGACACCGCGAAGCTGTTCACCGACAAGGGCTCGACGTACTTCCGCGCCGACAAGAAGAAGCCGGTCGAGGTGGGCACCGAGCTCGACGTGGCGGCCGACGCGCAGAGCGGCAAGCTGCCGGGCAAGGCGGTGGTGATGGAGGGTGACCGGCGCCCTGGCGGGTGAACCTCGACGATCCACGACGCGGCGGGGGCGGCAGGTTCGTGGTGCGGGCCCCGAGCGCGCCGGCCGCGGCCGCGCAGGCCACCCTTGTGGTGCAAGACGACGACGAGGCGCCCAAGGCGCCGGTCTACGTGGGCACCGGCAAGAAGCTGCAGGGCCGGCTCGAGCAGAACGGGCTGCACTTCGGCTGGCACAACGACTCGGACGCGAGCTGGACCAGCTGCCGCCTGGTGCACAGTGACCAGAGCTGGTTCGACGTGGGCGAGGTGGTCAAGCACAGCGAAGACAGCGTGCTGCGGAAGCTGGGCGGTGCGCCGCCGCCGCCGCCGTACGACCACATCAAGGTGGTCTGCGCCGAGGGCCAATCGAAGTTCTATTTCGACCGGCCCAGCGAGCCGAAGGGCACCCTGAAGGGCTACGCGCGCAACGACGGCGGGTCGATCATTCTCTACAACCAGATGGAGCGCGCGTGGACGGCGTGCGACGTGCGCAAGCCCGACGGCACCCACTACGTGCTGGGCACCTTGAAGGGCCACCAGGACGACAGCATCAACAAGGGGCGCTTCAAGAAGGAAGAGCGAGACGGCGACAACGCCCCCAAGTGGGTCGAGATGCGCTGCCGCGAGGGCGAGCTGAAGACCGTGCTGTAGCCGTACCGCCCACCTCGCGCCGTTGGGCTAGGCTTTCGGCCGAAAGTGCAGCAGCCGAACACCTCCAACCGCCTGCGGCCGTTTCGCCCTACGCCGTTCGGGCGCTACACGCTGTTGATGCCGCTCTCGATGGGCGGCATGGGTGAGATTTTTCTGGCGCGCATCGACGGCCCACAGGGCTTCGAGAGCGCGTCATCAAGAAGATTCTGTCGCACCTCGCCGAAGACAAAGACTTCGTGAGCCGCTTCGTGAACGAGGCGCGCACGCTGGTGAAGCTGACCCACGGCTCCATCGCGCAGGTGCTCGACATGGGGCAGTTTCAGGGCGAGCCGTACCTGGCGCTCGAGTACATCGACGGCAAGGACCTGCGAAAGGTGGGCGCGCGTTTCCGCGAGCGGGGCATGCCGCTGCCGCTGACCTTCGTGCTGTTCGTGATGGCGCGGGTGCTCGACGCGCTGGCGTACGCGCACCGCAAGCGCGACGACGAGGACAAGGAAATCGGCCTCGTGCATCGCGACATGAGCCCGCAGAACATTCTCATCAGCTACGAGGGCGAGGTGAAGGTCATCGACTTCGGCCTCGCCAAGTCGACGCTGAACGTCGCGAAGACGAACCCCAGCATCGTTCTGGGTAAGTTCCTCTACATGTCGCCCGAGCAGGCGCGGCACGCGAAGGTCGACAAGCGCAGCGACCTGTACTCGGTGGGGCTGTGCCTCTACGAGCTGATCGCCGGCAAGAACCCGTTCGAAGACGTGCCGCCCCACGCGCTGATGGCGGCGGTGGCCAGCCCCAACATTCCGCACGTGCAGCAGGTCGAGCCGCTGTGCCCCACCTCTGTGGCGGGCATCATCATGCGCGCGCTGGCGGTCGACCCCGCGCAGCGGTTTCAGACCGCCGAAGAGCTGCGCGGCAAGCTCACCGGCGCGCTGATGGAAATCGACGCCTCGGCCGGCCCCGAGAGCTGCAGCCGCTTCATGCGCGACATGTTCGCCAGCGAGTACGCGGCCGAGCGAAAGCTGCTGGCGCAGCTCAAAGAGGCCGCGCGCCAGGAGCAGCGGCCCGACGCCCCGCCCGAGCCGGCGCCTTCGCCGATGCGCCCGGCGCAGGTTCGGCCGCTGACCTCGGCGCGCTCGGGCCCGCGGGTCGACCCTCCGCCCGCAGAAGACGAGACCACGCCCGGGCCCACCGACCTGCGCAAGTACGGTCTCGAGCCGACGCTGCCTCGCGCCCTGCCGGTGCACGCGCAGGCGCTGTCGTTCGCGCCGACCCCGAAGGTGGGCGGCACCGACTCGAGCTGCACGAGGGCGAGCGCGAGACGGTGCCGGGCATCTCCATCGACCAGGTGCGCGCGACCGCCACCGACGACGACCGGCAGACCGCGCCGCACCTCACTGCGTTCACGCCTCCAGCCGCGTCGAGCGAGATGGCCGAGAGCGACGCGCCGACCCGGCCGGTCACGCTGGGGCCCATGGTGCGCGCGCCGCAGGCGGCTGGGCCGATGGGGCCCGGAGCCGGTGACCTCACAGATGCAGGTGGTGCAGGCGTCTGATCAAGACCTGCCCTCGGTGATGGTGGCTCCGACGGTGGGCGCGCCGACGCCCCCGCCGGCTCCGGCCCCGGGTCGTCACGCGCCCGCGCGCCCCGGGCCACGGCCGGTGGTGCCCAGCGTGCTGGTGCCGGCGTCGAGCGTGCGCGCCCCCGAGGTGGTGGCTCCGCTCCCCAAGGCGCTCGAGGGCCGGCACCGCCCCGACGAGAGCAACACCATCGACCGCGACACGCGCACCCGCACCCGCCGCTCGGGGTGGTGGCTGATGCTGCTGCCGCTGCTGGCGATTCTTGCGCTGGTGGCGGTGGTCGGGGCGACCATCTTGAGAGAGCGCTCCGCGGAAGAGGCCGACGACGCCGCGCGCAACGACTCGCTGCTGCGGTCGGACAGCGAAGACCGGCAGCGCAAGCCGCTCGACAACACCCTGCTGCCCGACGAGCCGGCCCCGCTGCCGCAGCCCAACCCCGACGAGCCGGCAGCCGACGACGACCTGGGCGGGCTGCCTGTCAAAGACGGCGCCGCACCGCCCGGCGCCGCTGCGCCCGCGGGCTCGAAGGTGCACAAGCCCGCTCCGCCCCGCAAGCGGAACTGAACGCCCGGGTTTCGCGTCGAAGAGGCTTCGAGTTGCGCCGTCAAAGGCATGCTAGAGGCCAGCCGCGTCATGGCGTCGTCGCAGAAGCGCATTCCGCTGTTCGTGGTGTTGGTGCCGCTGCTCGCGGTGCTGGGCATCGCGGCGGGCGTGATTGGCTTCAACCTGTACCGCGACTACCTGAAAGAGCGAAGCGGAAGACGAAGAGGCGCGCCGCCTGCTCTCGCTCGCGCAAGAAGAGCAGGTTCGCAACTCTCGAGCCCAGGTGCCCGTGCCGCAGCCGAAGCCCGAGCCGGTCGAAGAAGAAGACGAGCTCGGCTCGCTGCCAGGGCAGAAGAAGAAGGTGAAGAGCACCGCGCCTTCGAGCCAGACCCCGGCCCAGCGCGCGTACTTCGGCTTCAAGTCGGCCTACGAGAAGCTCGAGAAGGCGAACGAGAACGCGGCGCGCAGGTTTCGCGCGCGCAAGCTGCAGCTCGACGACCAGTACAGCAACGGCAAGCCGGCCAACGAGCAGAAGTTCGTCGCCGACTGTGACGCGACGCGGGCACAGATTCTCGAGGCGCTGCGCAACCCGGAAAACCAGTGAGCACCCTGCGGTTCGAGGGGGTCGCTCACGCGCTGCTCGAAGGCATCTCGTTCGCGGTGGCGCCGGGGCAGCTGTGGGCGATGCTCGGGCCGAACGGAGCAGGCAAGTCGACGCTGCTCAAGGTGGCGCTGGGCGTGCTGCCGGTGTCGCGCGGCCGGGTGCTGCTGGGCGAGGTCGACTGCGCGGGCCTGAGTCGGCAGGAGCGGGCGCGGCAGGTGGCGTGGGTGCCGCAGACCCCGGCCGAAGACGTCGGCTTCACCGCGCTCGAGCTGGTGCTGATGGGCGCGCCCCGCACCTGCGGCACCCTGGGGCTGCCCGCCCCCAGGACGTCGAGCGCGCGCTGGCGGCGCTGCGCTCGCACGGCCTCGAGCGCCTGGCCGAGCGCCGGCTCGACGAGATGTCGGGGGGCGAGCGGCGGCTCTGCTACCTGGCGCGCGCCCAGCTGCAAGACGCCAGCGTGCTGCTGTTCGACGAGCCGACCGCGTTTCTCGACGTGCGGCACCAGGTCGAGTGCCTGCGCGCGATGCACGCGATGGTGAAGGGCGGCGTGGCCGCGCTGGCGGTGCTGCACGACGTGAACCTGGCGGCGCAGTGGGCGACCCACGCGGCGCTGCTCAAGGGTGGGCGCCTGCTGGCGGCGGGCGCGGCCGCCGACGTGCTGACCGCGCCGGCGCTGAGCGAGCTGTACGGCGTGCCCATCGAGGCCAGCGGCCCGCAGACGTTCTCGACCCGGGGGGCGCGGTGAAGCGGCTGTGGCCCGCGCTGGGGCTGTCGGCGCTGCTGCACTCGAGCGCAGTGCTGGGCGTGTGGCTGGCGCCGACGAAGGCGAGGGAGCTGCCGGTGAAGAAGTCGGCGGCGACGACGCTCGCGGTGGTGCGGGTCGAGGTGCTGCCCACGCCGAAGCGGGCGAGCGAGGGCCGCGCGGTGAGCGCCGCGCCGCGCCCGGTGCGGGTGAAGCCCGCGCCCACCCTCTCCCTCCTTGAGGGAGAGGGCCGGGGTGAGGGTGAAGTCGCCGTCGCAGAAGCAAACGCCGAAACCCAAGCTGAAGCTGAACCCGACGTCACCCCTCACCCTCAATCCCTCTCCCCTCAGAGAGGAGAGGGAAGCTCGCCGGTGTTCGACGTGAGCGCGCTGCACGCGGCGCTTTCAGAGTCGGCGCGGCGCTGCTACCCGGCGGCGGCGAAGCGCTACCACCTGAGCGGCGAGGCGCAGCTCGAGTTCTGCCTCGACGCCGCGGGCGCGCTCAAGTCGACGAAGCTGCTCGCCTCGACCGGCGCCGAGGTGCTCGACGCCGCGGCGCGCGACTGCGTGATAGCGGGCGCGCTGCCGCTTCCGCGCGAAGCGTTCGGCGGGTGCTACGCGGTGCCGGTGCGGTTCAGCGGGCGGTAGCTTCGCGAGAGAGGTACCGCAGCGCGGTGCACGTTCGCCCCCTCACCCCGACCCTCTCCCGCCAGGGGAGAGGGAGACTCGAGCAGCTCGAGCAGTCTCGTTCGCGTCAGCTCGAGCCGTGCGCTCCACATCGCGGCCCACTCTTCGTCGGGCAGCCGCCCGTGGCGTCTGAGCACCGCCGCGTCGGCGGCCCGCACCAGGGCGAGCTTGTCGGACGACACGGCAGTGGGCCGCGGGTAGCGCGCGAGCCTCGCGAGCGCCGCCTCGAGCGCCGGGCGCACCGTGGCGAAGTCGCGGGTGAGCAGCCACTCGACCACCGCCCACGAGAAGTCGGCGTGGGTGCGCTCTTCGCGGGCGATGCGCTCGAGCACCGCGCGGGTGACGGGCTCGTGGCAGGCACGCGCGCAGGCCGCGGCGACGTCGGCGTTGTAGTCCTCGAGCTGGCAGCCATCGCCCAGCGACTCGTCGGCGAGCAGCACCAGCGCGTTGCCCTTCACCTCGAGCCCACCGAGCAGCAGGTCGGGCATCGGCTCGACGGTGAAGCTGCGCCCGCCGTAGCCCGCGGCGAGCGCGAAGCACAGGCGGGTGTGCTCGGCCTCTTCCAGCGCCGCCCTCAAGCTCCACTCGTGCAGCTCGGCGGGAGCGCCCACGGCCGCCAGAATCCACGACACGCGCGAGAAGGCCGGCACGCTGGCGTGCTCTTTCTGCGCGTCGTGCAGCCACAGCGCCTCGAGCGCGCGCCGGGTCGGCTCGTCGAGGCCCGTGGGGTCGGGGCGCTCACCGCGCGTCCAATCGCTGCCCTCTTTCAGCTCGGGGCAGCTGGCGCCCGCGCACCCGCAGGGGCCGGCCCCACGCTCCGCCCATCGAGCCGAGGGCGAGCAGGAAGAAGCCGCTCACCCAGCCGGCCAGCGCGCCGAGCGCCGCGAGGGCGCCGAAGATGGCGGTGGCGACCCCGCTGCGCCCGTACTTCACGCGCGGTGGCGAATGCCCAGCCACCATCGCGACCGTGCCGGTGACGCGCTGACCCAGCGCCAGCAGGCTGAAGAGCGCCAGCCAGGTGCCGCCGTCTCCACGCTTCGCCGAGAGGGCGAGAAAGTAGATGCCGCAGTTCACCGGAATGATGAGCAGCGAGATGCACATCGCAATCAGCGAGACGCGGTTCGGCACGTCGACGGCAGGCGGAGCGGCGAGCACTGGGGTCATGGGTGACAGAGGCTAGACTGGGTCCGTCCGATGGCGCCTCCTCCCCGACGGCCTCGCGCGCTGCCCTCACCCGACACCGCCGCGACCGAGCGGCAGGTGCCCGCGCACGACCCGTCAGACACCGCCACCGACGAAGAGCCGGCGCACGACCCGGCCGCGACCGACGAGCTGGTGTCGCTACGCAAGCCGGCGCGGGTGCCGCTGCGACGGCACCGCCGCGAGGCGCCCGGGCCCCGCTCGAGGGTGCTGCCCGCGCTGGTGGTGCTGGGGGTGCTGGTCGGCGCCGCCGCGTGGCTGAGGCTCGGCCGCGGCGGCGAGGCACCGCCCGGCCCCGAGGCCCGGGCGCGCGCCGAAGCGGGCCGTTTGTTTCAAGACGGCAAGAAGTGGGTGCGCAGCGGAGACTGGGTGGGCGCCGCGAAGCGGTTCGATGAGGCGCAAGCGCTCGCCCCCGGGCTCGACGGGGTGAAGCCGTATCTCGACGCCGCCCGGCTCGAGGTCCCGCTGCAGGAGCGCCGCGCAGGCCGCGCTCGAGGCGCGCGAGCTGGCGAAGGCGGCGACCGCGCTGGCGGCGGTGCCCGACACCACCCAGCAGCTCAGCCGCCGCACCGCGCTGGCCGCGAAGCTGACCTCTGGGGTCGACGCGCGGCTGAAAGACGGCCGCGCGCTGGCGACCGACCCGGCGCGCATGGGCGAGCTGAAGGCGCGCGCCGAAGACGTGCTGGTGGCGCGGCCCGAGAGCCGTGAAGCGCAGCTCTTGCTCGACACCGCCAACCGCGCGCTTGACTACCGGCCGCCGGCAGAGAAGGTGCCCGCGCCCGCCGACCCGGCGCTCACCGTGGTCTCGGCGTGGACGGGCGGCGACTCGACCACCGCGGTGAGCCGCGCGCAGGCGTGCCGAACCAGCAGCCCGCGCTGCGCGAAGCTGACCGAGCAGCTGGCGCGCGCCACCGAGCTGTTCAAGCGGCTCGAGGCGCTGCAAGAGAGCGAGCTGCTCGAGCTGGTGCGGCTCGACCGCGGCATCGGCAGCGGCGCGCAGAGCCCGCTGGGCAAGCAGGCGGGAGTGCGACTGGCCGCGGTGCTCACTCCCAGGGCGACCGGCGCCGCGGCGCGCAAGACCTGGCGCGAGGCGATGGAGACGGCGCGCAAGATTCTCGAGGGCGACGCCGACAACGCGCTGGCCAGAAACGTGCTGCGCGAGGGGCGAGAAGCCGCCGACGCGCTGTTCGGGCGCTGCTACGTCGGTGGCAGTCGTCGCCGAAGACGCGGTCGCTCTGCGAAGAAGGTGGTCGAGATGCTGCCGCCCGAAGACGGGCTGCACCGCAAGGCGAAGAAGCTGCTCGAGCGCGGTCGCCGCTGAGAGCCTTCGCCCGGCAGGCGGGCGAGATTCTTCTGTTGCACCAAAGCACTTTGTTGGGCCCCGGCGTGTTGTGCGCGTATCCGTAGGTCGGGGGTGCAAGGCCTTGTCGCGCGAGTCGCGCCCGCGGCGCGAGCTGCGCAGCGGTGAGCCCGACGTTGTCGACGAGCTTGAGCCGCTGCATCGTTCCCGCGCGAGCGAGCTCCAGCAGGCCCAGCCTCGCCTATTCGAGCTCGACTCTCGAGCGCCGCTCCAGCGGCGACCCTGCCGACGCGGCGACGAAGGCTGAGGCTCTCGTCCGGATGAAACGAGCACGGCGGTGATGGGGCTCGGTCGCCAGGGAGAAGTGCTCAGCCGTCGAGCTCATCGCCGGCGTCGGACTCCAGCTGCTCGAGGAGGTCGACCTTCTCGACCGGGAGGGAAGGCGGATCTGCCCCAGCGCGCGCAAGCTGGGCACCGGGGTGCGTCGCGGCGTGCACGGCCTTGAGCTTCCCGTCGAGCGTGGCCTCGATGTACTCGAGCACTTCGCCGTGGTGCGAAACCGTCTTCACCGGCCGCTGGTGCTGGTGCAGCAGCGCGATGGTGCGAATGAGGGTGAGGTACTTCGGGAAGTCGCGCCCGGCCTGGTGCGGTCATCGAGAAAGGTGAGCTGCTTCGCGAAGGGTTGACCACCATCAGCGGCCGAGGCAGCCGCTGCGCATTCTGGTGCAGCTTCAGCAGCGCCACCTTCTCGCGGCGGGCGAGCAGGCCTTCGAGCGTCTGCTTCTCCTTCTGCTTCTCGTGAAAGGCGCGCGTGGGCCGCCCTCTCTTGTCGACGGTCAGCACCAGACAGCGGTTGAGCAGCTCCTCGTCGACTTCAGCCGCTGTAGTGGTGAGGAAGAGCTGGGTCGGCCCTTCCACGACTCGTACTCGTGCGTCACCAGCTTGCCGCTCGCTGGCTCTTTCCCCGTCGATGCGATGGTGAGCTCGCCCTCGCTCTGCAAGAGCTTCAGCGCGTAGCTCGCTCGCGCGGCGCCTTCTTCTTCGACGATGGCGAGCACCTTGTGCTTGCAGGCTCCAAGTCCCCCATGTAGAAGAGCGATTGGCCAGCACGAGAGCGCTCGCCATGGAAAACCAGCTCTACCTTTCAGGCATGTCTCATCGAAGCATCCGCAAGCGCCCGCGTCGGGGCGCCCACCTGTTCGAGCTGCGCCAGGCCGCTGGCCGAGCTCGCCGTCGCCCTCGGTGTTCAGCAGCAGGCGGTCGCCTTCTGGGAGTTCGCTGACAAGCCGCCGCGCAGCGACGTGCTCCCGCAGCTCGCCAAAGTCGACGCCACGACCAACGCCGAGACCGCTAGGGTCGACCAGCATCGCCTGCATCGGGCTGACCTCCATCTTCGTCAAAGCACATGCACAAAGTTTGGATACAGCCGGCTGGAACCTTGGGCCGAGGCTTACCCGCGCAGATGTCGGCGCATGAAATCGGCGGACACTTCGTCGTTGAGGCGTTCTGACTTTCGCACGCCGAAACGAGGAAGATAACCGCACACGCCACGCGGAGGCTCACTGGCACTCCTTGCCGACGACGCCGTTGTCGAATGGAACTCCTTTTCCATCGCCTTCGTTCCAACCGCACAGGTGAGCAAGCTCGTGCACCACGGCTTTCGCGCGGCAGGCGGGGGAGATTTTTCTATTGCACCAAAGCACTTTGTTGGGCCCCGATGACTCGTACCAGGCTGCCACCGCACACTTCCCGCCGGAGTGCGTCCCCCCGAACATCGTCGTGTTCTCAGAGCACACCGTTTGTGCTTCTGAGTCACAGGAGATCTTCGCCGCTCCCATCTTGCGCATCACACAGTCGCGCAAACAGATGTCGGTGATCTTCATGGCTTCAGGAATAGCGTACTTCTCCTGCGGCAAGTCTTTACAGTTTGGATCTACGTCGTAGAGGCCAGTCTCATCGGTCCGCGCTACCGGAGTGTTGTGCGCGTATCCGTAGGTCAGGGTTGCAAGACCTTGTCGCGCGATGATGAGCGTCGTTCCGGGATTCAGAACCAAAGGCTCAGGCTGGAGGTACCGGCCGAGCTCAGGCGCGTAGAACCGGTTCCAGTTTTCAAAAATTAACCGGTTAGGACTTCATCGACCTGTTCCTGGCCGACACTCCCCGCTCCCGCCCCTCTTGAGGAGACCCATTCGGATGACACCGCCATCGCCGGCAGGTAGCTGCACGACCCTCAAGCCATCGCAGTTGATCAAGGGGGGCGGCGACGGACTACTGATCGCGCCTCGTGAGCAGGTTAGCGATACGCCGCACAAAGTGAGAGTTTCCCCCCATGGCGTCTCGGGACGACCAAAGCATTCTGTCTCGAAACGCTCTCCACCATCGGTCGGCGCCGAGATAGGTCCTCGTTCAGTTGAGTTCGACTCAGAGTCAGTTCCCTTGCAGCCAGTGGCGGTCACCTCAAGCCGAAATCGACACGCGCGTTGAACCGACGTCACTACCCCGTCGCGCGGCGGTTCACGCCTAAGCTCCCCACTTACAATGGTGCGCTCGGGCGAGACTGGCGCAGCTCCAAGAGTCGCCGCCGCCGCTACGAAAACTAGAACTGACGTGCCCCCGCGACTCATTGAAGCACGTCGCAGAGTGAGCCATCAGCGACGCCGGGATGATCGCGTCGCGGAGTGATGCACCCTCTGCGGTTCGGAGGGTCGCGCGCATGGGTGGCCGGAGAATTTTCAACGAGCAGGACGCACAGCGGTGTCTCGCCGCAGTGCGGTCATCTCGAAGTGAGCTGGCTGCCTGGGCGCGAGCGCACGGCGTCGATGGCCGCTCGCTCAACGCCTGGCGAGTGAATCTTGAGAGCCGCGGCGTGTCGCGGCGGCGTGCTGCGCCCACGAAGTTGGTCGAACTGGTTCCGGTGGCGACGAGCACCTCTTCACGCCGCCAGCCCTACGTGCTGCGCGTCGCAGGCGTCGAACTCGAGGTCGGCGACAACTTCGACGAGGATTCGCTGCGTCGCCTCGTGGGCCTGCTGAAGTCGTGCTGAGCTTCTCACCCACCGTTCGCGTGTTCGTAGCCGTCGAGCCCATCGACATGCGCGGCAGTTTCGACGCGCTCGCCGGCGCCGTTCGCCGTCTCGGTCTCGACCCGGTCGACGGCCACCTCTATCTGTTCCTCAACAAGCGCCGTCGGCTCGCGAAGGCCCTGTGGTTCGACGGCTCGGGGTGGTGCGTGCTCGCCAAGCGGCTCGAAGCCGGCAGTTTCCAGCTCCCTCCCTTCTCCGAGGCGGACTCACGGGTCGAGGTCGACGGCGCCACTTTCGCCGCCATCATTGCTGGCATCGACTTCACCGCCGCCCGTCGTGGCTGGTTCCGCCGGCCCTCGCGCTCGAGGGGCATCGACACGAGCCCCGCGGCGTGATCTGTGGGCGCGCGTGTTCGACGTCGCGTCGCCGCGCTTCAGCAGAAGAACGCCGCCCTCCGCGCGCAGGTAACCCAGCTCATTGAGAGCGTCGCGAGGTTGAACGAGCGCGTGGCCGAGCTGCTGGCCGTGGCTCAACGCCAGCAGCGCAAGCAGCCCGCGCCGAAGCCCCCGATGCCACCGCCTGTGGTTGAGGGCGACGCGAAGTTCGCCTTCGACAAACGTCCGAAGCCGCCCGAGTTGCCGCCGAAGATGAAGGCGAAGAAGCAGCGCCCGCCGCCCACCGGCCGCAAGCCGCTGCCGGCGCACCTGCCGGTTGAAGAGCACGCCCTGCGGCCCGAAGCCTGCGGTCACTGCGGCGGCACCAGCCTCGACGCCGCAGACGAGGTGGTGGAAGAGAAGCTGCATGTCGTCAAAGAACACCAGCGCCGTCGCGTCGTGAAGCGCACCACGTGCCGCTGCAGGGATTGCGGCGAGCGCACTACGCCGCGCTCGCTGCCCGCACCGTACGAGCGCTCGAAGGTGACCTGCGACTGGCTCGCATGGCTGGTGGCCTCGAAGTTCTCGATGCTCACGCCCCTCGACAGGCTGCGCCGCGACTTGAAGGAGCGCGGCGTGCCGCTGGCGATGGGCAGCCTCGTCTCTTTCATCGAGCGCGCGGCCGACCTGCTCGCGCCCATCGACGGGCTGCACTGGCAGCAGCTGCTCAAGAGTTCCTGGATGGCGACCGACGGTACCGGGTTGAAGGTGCTCGTGCCCAAGCTGCCTGCCGCGCACGACGGCTACATCGAGCTGTACCGCAACCGCGACTGCGCCGTCTTTCAGTACGAGCCCGACAAAGGCGGCGAGCGCGTCACCGCCAAGCTCAAGCCCTTTCGCGGAACGCTGACCGCCGACGCTGAGCACCGCTTCAACGACGTCTTCGCCTCCGGCTCCGTCATCGAGGCGGGGTGCAACGCGCACGGTCGTCGCAAGCTGCGGGACGCCGAGGCCACGCAGCCCACTCTGGCTCGCCGAAGGCGGCGCTTTCGTTGCCGCCATGTCGTCGAGGAGGCCCGCGCCCAAGGTCCGGCCAGCGGTGGCCCGCGCTCGTCGCACACCGGCGAACCGTTCATTCGCCCGGTCGCCGAGCAGCTCGAGCGCTGGTGCCACGTCGTCGCGCCGACGCTGCTCCCTTCCGAGCCGCTGATGGCCGCGGTCCGCTACTACCAGCGCCACAGCCAGGCCTTGTTCCGCTTCATCGACGACGCCCAGGTGCACATCGACAACTCGGCCACCGAGCGCGAATTTCAGAACGTCGCAAAGCTGCGCCTGAACGTGCTCTTCGCCGGCAGCACCGAGGGCGCTCACCGCGCCTGCGTGCTGCTCGGCATCATCGCAACCTGCCGCGCGATCGGCGCGCCGGCACAGGCCTACCTCACGTGGGCCTTCGAGCGCCTCGGCACCCACCGCGACCTCTTCAAACTCCCGCTCGAGGGGATGACGCCCGCCGCCTACAAAAAGACCCTCGGCTGACACGCCTCCGCGCGAACCTCATCAGGCCACGACACGCCCTTCACCCCGGTGTCGCTGATCGATCACCCGGCAGCAGCAGCTGGTGGAGCAGTTCGTCTCTACCTTCGTCGCTCAGCAGCGCAGCCGTGCCGCCTGAGCTGACGCTGCTATGGCTTTTCCGTAGCAGGAGCGATGCCTGTGCCGCCGGTGAGCCCACCGAGAGCATCGCAAATCCCGCCATCGTCACCACGTCCCTCAAGTCTGTAAACCCTGACGCCTTGCGCTGTTTCTTCGAAGCGACACCCGCCCTGCTCCCAACTGCGAGGCTCGCTCATCGTAGTCGCCGAGTTCGTTGATCGCTTTGACGCGCAGGCTACAAGTAAACCCATCGCGGCAAGGGTCAGAAGGCGAGAAACCATGAGCATTAGCCGCCCAGGGGATGCGGGTTCCGCTTCTGATTCACCGGCTCGCACTGGTTCTTCGTCTTCTCCTTGTCGCAAGCATCCCTGACTTCCTTCTTCAGGGCCTCCCAACAATCACTCGAAGCCAGAAATGCGGGCCTTAAAACCCCAAGCTGATCCTCTTTGTTTTCGAAGTTCGTCATCCAAGTCAGATCGTCGCAAGCGGTCTTCTCCTGATTGTCGAACCCGACCACTCCCGTGTTGGCCACGATTCGGATGCCAAAGACATCGTCTTTGTTCACAACGAACCCTCGCTTCCCGAACAGCGGCGAGTCCGGGCAGTCCCGACGCCAAGAGAGGAGCCCCGTACGATCGGTGAACAGCACCGGATTGCTGTTTGCGTAGGAGTACGTCGGTATCGACAACCCCTTCTGCAAGCTTCGAACACACCCAGCCGTTCGGCTCGCCGCGCGGTCTCGTATTGACACAGAGGTCACTGAGACACTGCGCACGGCCACCCTCACACGGCTCTCCGATGCCTCGGGTTCGCGGCACCGAACCGGGCTCAGGGAACTGATGCTCGTGGAAGACAGTCGGTGATGGCTCAGACTCGGCTTGCTGGCAGCCAACCAAACACGACACGACGATTACAAAACGAGAGAACCGCGCGCACCTTGAGAGCCCCCGAAGTTAGAAAGCGGGGCTTGTTAGACACTACGTCATCATGTCAAGTCAAACTGTCGGGCGCTGCAGCGACCGTTGCGCGCCCCAACGCTTCGACGTCTGTCTTTGAACGGCCCGCGCTCAGCCCTTGGGCGCTTCCTTCGGCGCGGCCTGCGCGGCGCTCTGCGCAGCGGCGGCGGCCTTCACGCCATCTCTCAGGCCCTCGTTGTCCCACGCGGCGTCGTGCTCGCGAGACTCGGGCTTGCCCTGGAACTCGGCCTCCATCGACTTCTCGGCCTCGGCGAGAATCTTGCGGGCCAAATCCATCCACGACGGGGTGCCCACGGCCTCGGACATCTTCGCCAGCGCCGCCTCGTCGTGCTCCTTCCACCGCAGCATGCGGCGCTGCGCGGTGTGCGCGCGCAACCCCAGGTCGGTGAGGGCGCGCACCGCCATCTCGAGCGAGGTGCCCATGGTCTCGCGAAAGATGTGCGACGGCGGCACGCCCAGCTGCAGCAGCCGGTAGTAGTGGGTGCGGTTTCGCGCCCGCGCGAGAATCGGCAGGTTGGGAAAGTGGCGGCGCACCAGCTCGCCAATCTCGATGCTCTTGTCGACCTCGTCGACCGCGAGCACGAACAGCTTCGCCTTGCCGCAGCCCGCGCTGGTGAGCAGGTCGAGGCGCGAGGCGTCTCCGTAGTGCACCTGCTGGCCGAGCCGCCGCAAGATGTCGACGATGTTCGAGTCGAGGTCGAGCACGGTCACTCCGAAGCCGTTCAAGCGCAACAGCCGGCCGACCACCTGCCCCACCCTCCCGAAGCCGGCGCAGACCACCGGGTTGTCGCCGTGCTCGATGGTGTCGTGCGCGCGCTGGGGGGCCTTCTCGGCCACCCGGGGCAGCACCACCCGCTCGAGCAGCACGAACACCAGCGGGGTGAGCAGCATGGTCAGCGCAGTGCTGGCCACCAGCGGTGCGCCGACCCCTTCGGGAATCACGCCGGTCTGCGCGCCGAACGAGAACAGCACGAACGCGAACTCGCCGATCTGGCACAGCGACAGCGCCAGCAGCCACCGCGACGAGCGGTCGAGCCCGAACAGCGGCCCCAGCGCCATCAGCACCCCGAACTTCACCGCCAGCGGTGCCGAACACCAGGCCCGCGATGAGCAGCGGGCTCTTCACCATCAGGCCGAAGTTGATGTCGGCGCCGACCGAGATGAAGAACAGCCCGAGCAGCAGCCCCTTGAACGGCTCGATGTCCGACTCGAGCTCGTGGCGGTACTCGCTGTCGGCGAGCACCACCCCGGCGAGAAAGGTGCCCAGCGCCGGAGACAGGCCGACCTTCTGCATCAGCAGCGCGATGCCCACCACCAGGAACAGGGCGAACGCGGTGAACAGCTCGCGCAGCTCGGTCTGCGCCACCCGCCTCAAGACCGGGCGCACCACGTAGCGACCCGCCAGCACCACCGCGGCCACCGCGGCGAGCACCAGCAGGGCCTGCTGCCAGCCGGGGCGCGCGCCCTCGGCGGGCGCTTCGGTCGCGGCCGCGGCCACCGCCAGCAGCGGGAAGGCGGCGAGAATGGGTATCACCGACACGTCTTGAAACAGCAGCACCGAGAACGCCGACTGCCCGCCGGGCGTCTTGAGCAGCGCGCGCTCGGACAGCGACGAGAGCACGATGGCGGTCGACGACATCGCCAGGGTCATGCCCACCGCGGTGGCGATGCGCCAGTCGACGCCCAGCAGCGTGCCGACGCCCGCCACCACGCCGCTGGTGAGCACCACCTGCGCGCCGCCCAGGCCGAAGATGGGGCGCCGCAGCTGCCAGAGCAGCGCCGGCTTGAGCTCGAGCCCCACCAGGAACAGCATCATCACCACGCCGAACTCGGCGAAGTGCATCACGTGCGCGCCTTCGTGCCCCACCAGGTGCAGCCCGAACGGGCCGATGGCGACGCCGGCGAGCAGGTAGCCCAGCACCGAGCCCAGGCCGAGGCGCTTGGCCAGCGGCACCCCGACCACCGCCGCGGCCAGGTACACCACCGCCTGAAAGAGCACCGAGTCGGTCATGACGCCTTTCGAATCAGCGCATCGAGCTCGTCGGAGACCTTCTCGACCTTCATCGCCGCCTCGACGTCGAGCGTCTCGTCGCGCAGCGCGGTGAGCAGCTTGCGGTACGCCTCGGCGTGGGGCCGCACGTGCTCGTCGGTCTCGATGCGCAGCGAGGCGTGCACCACGAACGGCGCGAGAAACTTCATGCCGCACAGGTGCGCGGTCTGGTCGAACGGCGCCAGCAGCTCGCGCATGGTGAAGCGGTTGTAGCCGTCTTTGCGGTACGCGAAGACCGGGCCGCCGGTGGTGATGGCGTTGCAGGTCACCTTGCCGCGCAGCTTGTCGCCGCCGCGCCCGTAGGCCCAGCCGTACTCGAGCACCAGGTCCTGCCAGTCTTTCACCAGCGACGGCGCCGAGTACCAATAGAACGGGTGCTGAAACACCACCGCCTGGTGCGCGTCGAGCAGCCGCTGCTCGTGCTTCACGTCGATGCGAAGCGTGGGGTAGCGCTCGTAGAGGTCGTGCACCGTGACGCCCTCGAGGCCGCTGACGGCCTCGGCGAGGCGGCGGTTCACCTGCGATCGCTCGAGCACGGGGTGAGCGAGAATGACGAGAACGCGCCGGGCCACTTGAGGCCTGCTCGTCTAGCCCAGTCGCTGCGGCGCTTCACCCGCCCATTTCGGCAGGCTCACCGCGCCGGCTTGAGCAGCACGTCGTGCTCGCGCAGCACCACCTCGTACCGGGCACCTGGCGCGAGCGGAAAGGTCTCGGTGCGCCGCTTCACCTGCCCGCCCGCGGCCATCACCGTCTGGGCGTTCTTCCACGCGGTGTCGCGCAGCCACGCGTCGGCGGTGCCCAGCTCGATGGGCGCTTTGGCCGCGCCCAGCCACGCCAGCGGCAGCACGCGGCCGATGCCCAGCCCCGGGTGCTCGACCAGCTGCACCTCGAGGCCCAGCTCGGGCCCCGCCAACGAGAGCTTCGCGCCGTCTATCTCGACCGTGCTGGCGTCGAGCACGGTGACGTGGCCGAGCACCCGCTCGGGCACCGGGCGCACCGTCTCTTCGAGAAACACCGCGCAGCCCAGCAGGGTGAGCGCGGCGAACGAGAAGAGCAGCTCGCGGGTGCGCGCCACCGGGCCCCGGCCGCGCGGCCCGAGCGCGAGAGAGAGAAAGTGACCCAGGCCCGCCCAGGCGAACAGCGCGGCGCCGCCGAAGAGACGCTCGACCACGCCGCTCGGGGCGAGCCAGGCGACGAGCCGCAGCGAAGCGAGCCCATAGAGCACCGCGCCGACGGCCGACCAGGCCACGCCGGCGCGCAGGCGGCGGGGGCCGGGCGGGCGCTGGCGCGCGAAGAGGCGGCCGAGCGCAGGCACGCTCAACGAGGCGCCGCACTTGCTGCAGGGCTCGCCCACCCGCGTCGAGGTGCCGCAGGCGCCGCAGCGCACCACCCACGCCCGCTCGAGCCCGGCGCGCGAGAAGCTGAGCGCCAGCGCGATGCGCACCACCACAGCGAGCGCCTGCAGCGCCACCAGCGCGAGGCCGAGGGCCCACATCGCCGAGGCGGGGCCGTCGAGGCTGTGCCCCATCGACTTCTCCAGCGCGTCGAAGAGGGTGCGCAGCACGTGAGCGGTCGCGACTTTATACTCACCTGCACCGATGCCACGGCTCTTGCGCCTGCCCGAGCGGGGAAAGCTCCTCGCCGCTACCGACCTGCAGGGCAACCTGGGCGACTTCGAGCGGCTCCTCACGCACCTCGACGCGGCGGGCCCCGACGCGTGGCTGGTGCTGACCGGCGACCTGGTGCACGGGCCCGACGAAGACACCTTCAACCACTGGCCCGACCACCTGGGCGCGCGGTACCGCGACGAGTCTCCCCGGCTGGTCGAGGCCTTCATCGAGGCGCAGCGGGCGCGGCCCGGGCGGGTGCACTGCCTGCTCGGCAACCACGACCACGCGCACATCGGCGGGCCCGCCACGGCGAAGTTTCACGACGACGAGCGCGCCGCGCTCGAGGCCCGGCTCAGCCCGCAGGGCCGGGCGCGGCTGAAAGAGCTCATCTCTTCTTTCCCGCTGGTGGCGGTGGGCCGGTGCGGCGCGGTGCTGCTGCACGCGGCGCCCGGGGCGGCGTTCGACGACGCGGCGCAGCTCGACGGGCTCAAGCTCGACGGCTACGACGATTGGCACTTCAGCGACTTCATCGCTGAGGTGCCGCTGCTCGGCGCGCTGTTGTGGGCGCGCGCGGCGAAGCCGGCACAGTCGCAGCGGTTCCTCTCGGCGTTCGGGGGCACCGTCGCGCTCTACGGCCACGACATCGTGCGCGAGGGCTACGACAAGGCCGGAGATGATCAGCTCTGCTTCTCGACCAGCTTCGGCCTCGACGACAAAGCCAAGGTCTACGTCGAGCTCGACCTCGCCGCGCACTACCCCGACGTACATGCGCTGCGCGAGGGGCGCGAGCTGCTGAAGCTGTGGTGAGCGGGCGCGCCCTTACGCACCCTGCGCAGCAGCTCGCGCAACGCCTGCCGTGGCCCCCCAGGCGCCTCGATTTGGCCCCGGCATGGCGGCTGCTATAGGTCGACCGCAAGTGCCGGTGCTCCTCTTGGTCAGTCTGCTGCTGTGCGAGGCGCCCGTCGACGCGCCGCGCCGCACTGCGCCCAAGCTGAGCTGGCGGCTGTCGGTGGGCTCGTTTCTGGGCAGCGTGTGGGCGGCCCCGTCGTTTCGCCAGAACGTCGAGGCGTTCAAGACCGAGCAGCTCAGCTGGCTCGAGAACCACAACTCGGTGCTCGACTCGCCCTACCTCATCTACGCCGCCCCGGTGTTCGGCCCGTGGATGACGCTCATCCGCGGAGGCCAGCAGGCCCGCGACGACCTGTGGCTGCTCGTCACCTCGGGCGTGCTGCAGGGCGTGGGCATCACCGCGCTCGCCTACCGGCTCTTCAGCCAGGGCTCGACGGGCACCGCCAACGGCAGCGCCGACGAAGGGCTGGTGCTCGACCTCAGCCCCTACGTCGCGGGCCGCCTGGGCATCTCGGTCTCGCTGAGCGGCTTCTAGAGAGCGCCAATGCAGGGCTGAGCCCCCGTCGTCGGTGGCGTCGACCTTGTTGATGCCGGCCCATCAGCCGAAGTGCCCCATCGGTCTGCCGCCCAAGAGGTGCAGGTGCAGGTGGAACACGGTCTGCCCGGCGTCGCGGTTGCAATTGACGACCTGCCGGTAACCGGTCTCACCGATGCCGTTGTCGCGCGCGTACTTCGAGGCCGTGACCATCAGGTGGCCGAGCAGCTCTTTCTCTTCGACCGTGGCCTCGTTGAGCGAGGCGAGGTGCCGGCGCGGCACGAACAGCACGTGGGTGGGCGCCTGCGGCGCGATGTCGAGAAACGCGATGCACTGGTCGTCTTGGTGGACGATTTTGGCGGGAACCTGGCCGCTGACGATTTTGCAGAAGAGACAGTCACTCATGGGAGCCGCCACGTATACCCCGGGTCCACCACGCACGCCTCGACCCCGAGCCGCACCAGCTTGAGGTTGCCGTCGCGCGCCACCACCTCACCGCCCTCGCGCGGGGTGATGACGTAGTTCACCGCGCCCTGCGGCGGCTGCATGCCACCCATGTAGAGCGGAGCGCGCTGGTGCAGGTACGTGCTGCCGCCCACCCAGGCCAGGTGCGCGCCCTCGACGAACAGCCCGCACACCTTCGGCTCTCGGCTCGCGGCGAGCAGCAGCCGATTGAACGAGCCGAAGTCGTCCCACGCGCGCTGCTTGCCGCGCTCGGGGTAGGCGCCCAGGTCGTCCCAGGTGAGGCTCTGGGTGAGCGCCATCGAGACGAGCCCCGCGGCCAGCACCGCCCAGCCGGCCGGCTTGGGCAGGTGCGTGAGCGCCACGCCCACGCACGCGCCGAACAGCGGCAGCACGGTGAGAATGAAGCGAATCTCTTTGTGCGGCACCACGCTGTGCAGCGCGAAGAACGCCAAGGCGATGAGCGCCAGCGCGCGGGCGTGCTTGAAGCAGAGCGCCAGCCCCACCGCGAACGCGATGGAGAGCCCGGTCATCGAAGAGAAGAGGTGCAGCAGCAGGTGGCTCCAGGGGTGGGTGCCCCAGGCCGCGCCGCCGCCCTTCACCAGGTTGAACTCGATGTACTTCTTCGCCGAGTGAAACCAGTCGCCCCAGGTGAGCCGGTCGAGCAGGCCGAACAGCACCGCCCAGACCAGCAGCACGCCCAACAGCTCGCCGGTGCGGCGCCAGTCTCTGCGCGCGCCGAGGGCCAGCACCGCGCCGGCGGCGAAGACTCCGCACTGCAGGCGCAAGAGCACCGCCACCCCGAGCAGCGAGCCGCCGAGCAGCAGGTGCTTGCGGGTGGCGTCGCTTCGCAAGGTGAGCCACAGCCCGAACGTCACCGGCAGCGCGCTGGCGGTCTCGCTCATCGCGCGGTGGCCGAAGTAGAGCGGCAGCGCGCCGAGCGCGAAGCAGGTGGCGCCGAGGGCCGCGGGCAGCTCTTTGGCGCCACAGCCGCGCGCCAGCAGGTACGAGCCGTAAGCGGTGCCGAGGGAGATGGCGATGAACGCGACGCGGGTCACGCCCAGGTAGACGTGAGGGTCATCGCCGCCGAGCTTCAAGAGCAGCGCGACGAAGCCGGGCAGCGCCCAGTTGCGCGCGCCATCGATGAACTCCCAGGGGACGAGGCCCCAGCCGAACACCAGCCGGTGGGCGGGCTCGAGCGACTGGTAGATTTCGTCGGGCCAGAAGATGCCGTCGTCGGTGAACGCGACGTAGAGGCGGTAGACGGCGCCGAGGGCGAGCGACGCCGCGAGCAGGCCCCACGCTTGCCGCCGTTCGGTCGATTCCACCGTCGGGCGCGCATAGCACTTAAGGCGCGCCCAGGCGCGTGGCCACAACGCGGGTCAAATCGCTCGGACGCGGGGTTAAGCTCTGCCGCGCCGCCATGACCACCAGCGTCACCAGCATCTCGGTCTCGCGCCTGCTCGAAGAGTCGCTCTTCGACCTGCGCCTCACCCTCATCACCGGGCAGCAGGGGCTCGACCACCGCATCTCGAGCGCGCGCATTCAGAAGCCCGGGCTGGCGCTCACCGGCTTCACCGAGCACCTGCACCCCGAGCGCATGCAGGTGTTCGGCAACACCGAGCTCTCGTACCTGCGCACCCTCACCGAAGAGCAGCAGCGCGACGTGCTCAAGAAGCTGTTCGAGTCTGAGCTCGCCTGCGTGGTGGTGACGAAGGACCTCGACATACCCGCCGCGCTGGTCGAGGGCTGCGAGAAGGCCCGGCTGGCGCTGATGAAGACCACGCTCTCGTCGAGCGCGTTCATCTCGCAGGTGCAGGCGTTTCTCGAAGAGGCGCTCACCAGCACCGGCACGCTGCACGGGGTGCTGGTCGACGTCTACGGCGTGGGCGTGCTGTTGATGGGCAAGTCGGGCATCGGCAAGTCCGAGATTGCGCTCGACCTGGTGATGCACGGCCACCGCCTGGTCGCCGACGACGTGGTGAACCTGATTCGGCGCAAAGAGGGCCACGTCACCGGCCACGGCACCGAAATCATTCGGCACCACATGGAGATTCGCGGCCTCGGCATCATCAACATCAAGGACCTGTTCGGAGTGGCGGCGGTGCGCGAGGCGAAGAAAATCGAGCTGGTGGTCGAGCTGGTCGAGTGGGAGGGCCGCAAAGAGTACGACCGCCTCGGCATGGACATGGGCCAGATGAACATCGTGGGCGTCGAGGTGCCGCACTCGGTGGTGCCGGTGCGGCCGGGCCGCAACATGACCACCATCATCGAGGTCGCGGCGCGCAACCACCTGCTCAAGCTGCAGGGCCACCACTCGGCGCAAGAGTTCGCCGACCGGCTGTCGGAGAAAATCGCCCGCGCGCGCCCTGGCTCGGTGCCGCGCGACACCGAAGAAGTCTCTCACGTGGGCTCGCGGGTCGAGGAAGACATCGAGTGAGCGTGGGCAAGCACATCATCGTCATCACCGGCATGTCGGGCTCGGGCAAGAGCACCGCGGTGCGTGCGCTCGAAGACACCGGCTGGTCGTGCATCGACAACCTGCCCGCTCCGCTGCTGAACAAGGTCACCGAGCTGGGCGGTGAGAACCAGCGCCTGGCCTTCGTGATGGACATGCGCGAGGGCAACTTCCTGCGCGACGCGCCCAAGGCGCTCGACGAGGCGCGCCGCACCGGGCACCAGGTCGACGTGCTGTTCCTCGACGCGTCAGACGAGTCGCTGCTGCGCCGCTACTCGGAGACGCGCCGCAAGCACCCGCTGGCGATGAAGGGCACCGCCGCCGAGGGCATCGCCAAAGAGCGCGAGATGCTCAAGGACCTGCGCGAGCAGAGCCAGCACGTCATCGACACCTCGCAGATGAACGTGCACGAGCTGAAGCGCCAGGTGCAGAGCCGCTTCGGCGAGCCGGGCGCGACCGCGCTGGCCGTGACGTTCATGTCGTTCGGCTTCAAGTACGGAGTGCCGAGCCAGGCCGACCTGGTCTTCGACGTGCGCTTTCTGCCCAACCCCTACTTCGTGCCCGAGCTGAAGGCGCTCACCGGCAGGGACGAGAAGGTGGCGAGGTTCGTGCTCGACCGGCCCGAGACGGCCACGTTTCTGCAGAAGACCACTGACCTGCTCACGTTCTTGATGCCCAACTACGCGCGCGAGGGCAAGGCGTACCTCACCGTCGCCATCGGCTGCACCGGCGGCAAGCACCGCAGCGTCGCGCTGGCGCACAAGCTGGTCGAGCTGTTCCAGCCCGACAAGGCGCTGGCGGTGCACACCTTCGACCGCGACGTCGACAAAGAGTAGCTACCGCATCAGCGAGGCGTACTTCACGCCGTCTTCGGGAGCGCGGCGCAGCACCAGCATGGCGAGCTCGGGCTCGCTGTCGACGCGGGGGTGGCGGCCGCCGCGACCGAAGCCGAGGCCGCGGTTGACGTACAGCTGGTTGCCGTTCACTTCGTAGTGCCCGCGCAGGTACGGCTGGCCGAAGCGGCGGAAGAACGCCTCGGTGAGGCCGGCGACGTGAATCTGGCCGCCGTGGGTGTGACCCGAGAGGCACAACAGGTCGCTCCAGGGCGGCAGCTTGCGCACGCCGGTGGGCGTGTGGGTCAGCACCAGCCGCGAGCCGCGGGTGCGTGCCCCCTTGAAGGTCTGCCCGACGTCGTCGCTCTTCGTGGTGGTGTCGTCGACGCCCAGCACGGTGAGGTCGGCGCCCTTCACCCGCACGGTGGTGTTCTGGTTGCGCAGCACCGCGATGCCCTGCTTCTCGAGCGCGGTGCCGACCTCGCCGGAGTGCGTCCAGTGGTCGTGGTTGCCGAGCACCGCGAAGCTCTGCACGGTGAGCTTGCCGAGCAGCTCACCGACCTTCGAGCGCGGGTCGCGGCTGGTGGTGACGTAGTCGCCGGTGAGCACCGCGATGTCGGGCTTCGCGTCGTTCATCGCGCTCACCGCGGCGACGATGCGCTCGTCCGGGGTGGCGGCGCCGACGTGAATGTCCGACAGCTGGCCGACGGTGAGCCCGTCGTGCGCGGGGTCGAGCCCGCGAATGAAGACCTCGGTGCGGCTCACCTCGAAGAAGTCGGTGCCGGGCTTGGTCGCGGCGCGCGCGGCGCGGGGAACCACGGCGGCCCCCACCAGCGCGGAGACCAGGCCGCGGCGAGACAGACGGGGACGACGACGTGCCATTTCGGAGAGCTCCTGGGCTTCAGACGAGTTGCCGCTCATGGTAGCGGCGAAGCCAACACTGGCGCGAGGTGGGCTATTTCCACCCGGCGGCGGGAGTCGTCGGGCACCCGGTGACTCAGCCGCCAGGCCGCGCCCACTGGGGCTTTTTGCCGCGGATCAGGGCACGTTGAAGGTCATCATGAAGCGCGTGTCGGTGCCGTCGCCGTCGTTCCAGTCGGAGTCGGTGGGCACGAACACCCCGCACACGCCCACCAGGTTGCCGTTGAAGCGCACCTCGAGCTCGAACGGCACCATGGTCAGCGAGGTGTCGCAGTTCTCGTAGTGGTTCACCCACACGGTGTACGTGCCGCTCGGGGCGGTGGCGCCGGCCGGGTAGATGATGTTCTCGATGTTCACGTTGTCGGGCGGGCTCGGGCACGCCGCCTCGGAGTCGAGGTCGAGGCTGCCCATGGCGCCGCAGCTCGACGGGTTGCCGGGCTGGTTGTCGTCGTCGTACGAAATCTCACAGGTCGCGCCGCCGGGGCGGGGCTCGAGCAGGTGCAGGTCGAGGTCTTCGATGGTGTTCCAGCGCAGGGTCACCTGCACCGGGCCGCCGCCGCCGTTCAGCACGCAGAGGCCGCCCTGGCAGTGAAAGCCCTCGGCGCAGTTCGGCGTGCAGCTCGCCACGCCCGCATCTTGCGGCGCGCAGCTGCCGATGCCGTTGTAGGGCAGGCCGGCATCGGCGAACACCCAGCCGCCGCCCGCGCCGCTGAAGCCGCCGGCGCTGCCGCCACTTCCGCCACTTCCGCCGGTGCCGCCGCCAGGGCCGCCCGCGGGCCCACCGCCGACCGCGCCGCCGCCGGCGCTTCCGCCAGAGCCGCCGAAGCCGCCGGCTCCTCCGCTGCCTGCAGTGCCCCCGCCCAGCCCGCTGCCGCCAGCGGTGCCGCTGCCGCCGCCGGTGCCGCCGCCGATGCAGTTGTGGTTCGAGCTGCAGGTGGCTCCGCCCGAGCACTGGGCGTTGGAGAGGCACTGCACGCAGACCGGGCTCTGCGGGTTGGTCTGGTTGTCACAGATGCCCTTGGCGCCCGAGCACGCCGGCATGCACTGGGTGCCCATGTTCATCTTGGCGATGCACTTGCCCGAGGCGGTGTCGCAGAGCGTGCCTTCACCGCACGCGCCGCAGATGTCTTTCGCGCCGCCGCACGAGACCACCGCCAGGGCAAACGCCACCACCGAGAGTCGAAATGACGTCGTCATGCAGCGCCTCCAGAACGAGACAGCGTGTGCCAAGGGGAGCACATCGCCGAATGAAGTGAGTCAGGTCACTTCGCGTCAGGCGCGATGACCCTCAAGGGTGACGCGGTTTCTACGCCTGTCCGTACACCGGCACCACTGCTCCCGACGTGAGGACATTCTGGGGTGACGCCAACCAGAGAATGGCGCGGGCCACGTTCTGCGTGCTGGGCCAGCGCGAGAAGTCGGCGTCGGGCATCGCCTTGCGGTTGGCGGGAGTGTCCATCACCGAGGGCGCGACGGCGTTCACCAGCACCTGCCGGGGCTTGAGCTCTTCGGCGAGGCTCTGGGTGAGCATCACCACCGCGGCCTTCGAGGCGGCGTAGGCGATGCTGCCGCCGCTCGGCACCAGCGCGGCGCGCGAGGCCACGTTCACCAGGCGCTGGGCGCGCTTCTTCACCGCCTCACGGCAGCACAGCAGCGCGGTGACGAAGTTCATGTCGAGCTGCCGGTGAACGTCGTCGAGCGTGGTGTCGAGAAACGGCGCCGCGGCGAAGCCCCCGGCGAGGTGCACCGAGGCCCACAGCTCGGGCAGCGACTGGTAGTACTTCGACACCGCGCCCTCGTCGGCCAGGTCGACCAGCTCGGCCGCCGGGGTGTGCAGCACCGCGCCCTCGGCCTCGAACACCGCGCGCACCGCGGTGCCCAACGCGCCGTACGCCCCGGTCACCACCACGTGCAGGTCTTTCATGGCTCGTGTCTCCTCAACCGTTCAAAAGCAGTAGAGCGCCGACGTCATTCGAGCTCGAGCCAAGGTCGAGGCGCGGGCGAGGACGGACCGCAGCCCGCAACGAAGAGATTGGCCGAGCTCGACTCACGTCGTGACGTTGAAGCGGAAGTGCATGCAGTCGCCGTCTTGCACGACGTACTCCTTGCCTTCCATGCGCAAGAGCCCCTTGTCGCGGGCGGCGCTCTCGCTGCCGTGCTTGATGAGCTCGCTCCACGCGATGACCTCGGCCTTGATGAAGCCCTTCTCGAAGTCGGTGTGAATCACGCCCGCGGCCTGGGGCGCCTTCCACCCCTTGTGAATGGTCCACGCGCGGCACTCTTTGGGGCCCACGGTGAAGTAGGTCTGCAGCCCGAGCAGGCTGTACCCGGCGCGCACCACCTTGTTGAGGCCAGGCTCTTTGAGGCCGGCCGACTCGAGAAACGCGGGGCGCTCTTCTTGCGGCAGCTGCTGAATCTCGGCCTCGAGCGCGGCGGCCACCACCACGCAGGGGGCCTTCTCGCTGGCGGCGAGCTCTTTCACCTTCGCCACCAGCGCGTCGCTCTCGGCGCCGGCCAGCTGACCTTCGGCGACGTTGGCGATGTAGAGCACCGGCTTGTTGGTGAGGAAGAACAGGTCGCGAATCAGCTCCTGGTCGTCTTCGGTGAGCCCCTGGGCGCGCACCGGCACGCCGTCGTCGAGCTTCGCCTTGATGCGGTCGAGCAGCGCCATCTCGAGCCGGGCGTGCTCGCCCTCTTTGCCGGGCACCTTCACCGACTTGTTGGTCTTCTCGCGGCGCTTCTCGAGCGTCTCGAGGTCCTTGAGGCACAGCTCGGTGTCGACCGTCTCTTTGTCGCGGCGCGGGTCGACGCTGCCTTCGACGTGGGTGATGTTGTCGTCGACGAAGCAGCGCAGCACGTACAGCACCGCGTCGACCTGGCGGATGTTGGCGAGGAACTGGTTGCCCAGGCCTTCACCCTTGCTCGCGCCGCGCACCAGGCCGGCGATGTCGACGAACTCCAGCGAGGTGGGAATCGTCTTCTCGGGCTTCACCAGGGCGGTGAGCGCCTCGAGGCGGTCGTCAGGCACCGGCACCACGCCGATGTTCGGCTCGATGGTGGCGAAGGGGTAGTTGGCAGCCAGCGCGCCGGCGTTCGAGAGCGCGTTGAAGAGGGTCGACTTGCCGACGTTCGGCAGACCGACGATTCCGATGGAGAGGCCCATGTGCGCGGCTGCTTTACCGCGCACCGACGGACGAAACCAGAAGCGCTCTTGTTAGAGCTGCCGGCCTTCGAGCGCGGCGATGCGTGCTTTCAGCTCGGCCGAGACGGGGGTCTTGGCCTGGGTGGCGTAGTCGAACATCACCACCACGCCTTCTCCTTCGGCGCAGACGCCCAGCTTCTCGCTCACCACCTGGTAGCCCATGGTGAACGAGGTGGTGCCAATCTTCAGCACGCGGGTGCGGGTAGTGACCCGGTCGGGGAAGAGCACCGGCGCGCGAAAGTCGATGGTGGCGCGCGCCAGAATCGGCCCCGGCGCGGTGCTGCCCGCGGCGGTGGGCAGGCCCACCCTGGCGAAGTAGGCGATGCGCGCGGTCTCGAACCAGCGCAGGTAGACGACGTTGTTGACGTGCTGGAAGGCGTCCATGTCGCCCCACTGCACGGGCAACACCACCTCGACCGGCCACTGCTGCGTCATCTCTTGAAGCCCGGCTGATTGGCCGAGCTCGGCTCAAGCCCGCGGCTGAGCAGGGGTCTTGGTGAGGTCGGCGACGAACTGGTCGACCATCGCCCGGTGCTTGCCTTCGTCGAGCTTCTCGCCGAGCAGCTTCTCGGCAATCTGGATGGCGAGCGTACCGGCCTCGTTCTTCAGCTCGGACACCGCCTTGAGCTTCTCGGCCTCGATGCTCTTGCGGGCCTCGGCCTTGAGCTCTTCGGCCTCTTTGCGCGACCTGGCCATCAGGTCTTCGCGCAGCTTCTCCATGTCGCTCTGCGTCTTGCGCAGGGCCTCGGCGGCCTCGCTGCGCGCCTGGGCGATGGCGGTCTTCTGCTCGGCGAGCAGCTTCTCTGCCTCGGCGCGCTCGCGCTTGGCAGCGTCGATGGAGCTCTGAATCTGCTTCTCACGCTCGTTCACCGACTGCAGCAACGGCCCCCACGCCATGCGTCGCAGCACGAAGGCCACGATGATGAACGTGATGAGCGTCCAGAAGATGAGACCCGGCTGAACGTCGGTGATGCTGCCGGCGGCGAAGACGATGGTGTGCATGATTCAGAGCTCCGTTCGACGTGATGCGCGCTGCTTTAAGCCTTGAGGGTGAGGAGAATGCAAATCACCAGTGCGAAGAGGCCTGCGCCTTCGACGAGGCCGGCCGCGACAATCATGGTGGCGCGCAGGTCGCCGGTCGACGACGGCTGGCGGGCGATGCCCTCGAGCGCCGCGGTGGCGAGCTTACCGATGCCGAGGCCGATGCCGATGATGGTGAGACCGGCGCCGAGGCCGGCCGAGAGAAACGCGAATGCAATGCTGGTCATGTTCGTGCTGTCCATTTCGTTCTGACTCGCTTCTCGGGGGAGTCGTTGATGCCCATCGGGTGCTACCTCCAAAAGCGGACAAGAGCGTCCGCTTGGGTGTCAGTGCGCGTGCTCCTGGTGCGCGTGTTCGTCGCTGTGACCGTGGTGCCCCATCTCGACCCCCTGGCCGATGAAGAGCGCGGTGAGCAGCGTGAAGATGTAGGCCTGAAGAATGCCGACGAAAATCTCCAGCACGTAGATGACGGCGCCGAGCGGCACGGCCATCAGGGCCATCGCGGGGTGGAGCATGAAGATGAGGCCGATGATGAAGAACAGCACCATGTGGCCGCCCAGCATGTTGGCGAAGAGGCGAACCATCAGGGCGAAGGGCTTGGTGAACAGGCCGAGGAACTCGACCGGAATCATGATGATCCACAGCGCGGGCGGGGTGCCGCCGGTGAGGTGGCCCAGGTAGCCGCCGATGCCCGCGCTGCGAATCGAGGCAATCTGCACGATGATGAACGTCAGCACCGCCAGCACCAGCGTGACGCTGAGCTGACCGGTCGCCGAGCCGAAGTTGGGAATCAGGCCCAGCCAGTTCATGAACAGCACGAAGAAGAAGAGCGAGCAGAGGTACGGCACGTACCGGTCGCCCTCTTTCTTGCCGATGTTCGCGTAGGCGATTTCGTCGCGCACGAAGAGCACCAGAATCTCGATGACGTTGGGCATCACGCCCTTCGGCACCAGCTTGGTCTTGTCGCGGTTCACCCCGAGGAAGGTGACCAACAGCAGCAGGGCGGCGGCGATCCACATCATGAAGGTCGCCTTGGTGGGGCGCAGGTCGCGGCACCCCGCCATCCACCGGCCCATCGAGGGCACCGCCGAGAGCGCGCCGGTCACCGGGGCCTCGCACGCGCCGGGCACGGTCTCCCAGCGCAGCGCCTCGAAGATTTTGCCCAGGTGCAGCGTGGGGTGCTCGGTCACGCCCGGCACCGGCAGCTCGAACTCGTAGTCTTCGTCGTCGGAGACGTGGTGAATGATGAACGAGGGCGCGTCGAGCTCGTGCTTCGCGCCGTGGGCCGACCCGTGGTGCTCGGCCGCTTCGGCGTTCGCGTGGTGCGCCTCTTCCGCCGCTTCGGGCTCACTCGCCAGCACCGCCACCAACAGCATCGCAGTCATCATGTTGCAGGCACCTCTCGAGACGCAGCGACGACCCACGACAGCTCGAGGGTCTGCTGAATGAAAAAGATCGCGAAGAACCCGGCCACGAAGGCCAGCTCGGGGCCACCGGCGCGGTGCACCACCCACAGGCCGACGGCGAGCAGCACCGCGCGCACCGCGAACATGAACACCAGCGCGCCGAGCGCGGCGGTGATGCCCTTGCGCAGCATGGCGCGCCGCTTGAGCACCAGCGCCAGGCCGCCGCTCGCGCCCGACAGCCCGATGGCCAGCAGCGCGGCCGAGCGCACCTCGTCTTCGAGCGAAATCGAGAGCACGGTCACCACGCCCGCGCAGACCGCGGCGGTCGACAGCAGGGCGAAGGTGGTGAAGCGCTTCATTTGTTCTGCTTTTCCTTCTTCGACATTCGCGTCACGTCGACGATGAACCCGACGAACCCCAGCACCATGCCCACCAGCGAACCGATGACCAGCGCCACCGGAGCGCTGCCCGTCTTCTTGTCCACCCACCACCCGATGGCCACCCCGACCACTGGAGCCACCGTGAGCTTCGTGCTCGCATTGAGCCAGGGCGCCGCTGCCCGATAGGCCTTTGCAAAGCCCGAAAGCTCATCGCCCGGACCTGTCATTTTCGGCTCGGCGCATAGCAGCGGCCGCCCGGCACACCAAGGGGAAAGCGGGGGTTGCGTTGAGCCCCTCTGATGGGGGTCAGTGCTTGAGCAGCTGGTGGCCCTGCTGCTGCTCCATGCCGTGCGACATGAGCACGTGGGCGATGGTGAAGGTCTCTTCTTTCGGGCCGCCGATCAGCTCGAACAGCCAGTAGCCCTGGGCGGCGTTCTCGACGTCCAGGCTGGCCTGCACGAACAGCACCTCGCGGCGGCCGATGATCAGCTCGGCCACCAGCGCCTTGCCCTTCACCAGCTGCACCACCACGTTGCCCTCTTCTTCTTCCAGAAAATCCCAGTGGAAGTCGTCGTGGTCGATGAGGGTGCAGTCGTCGCTGCCCGCCCGCACCACGCAGTTGGGGTGGTCGAGCAGCCAGCGCCAGAACCGGTCGAAGGTGAGCGGCGCCGAGGGCTCTGCTTTCGTCGTCATCGCGCCGCGGCTCTTACCAGGATTCGGCCGTCAGGCGCTCGCCGAAGTGGGCGCGCAGCCGCGCCAGCACCGGCGCCGCGAGCGCGTGGGCGGGGCTGAGCACGACCTTCTCGAGCTTCGGCGCGCCCCGGGTGAAGGCCAGCAGCAGCTCGACCGCCACCTGCTGCCGCACCTCGAGGCGGCGCAGCGCGGGCAGCTTCGCCGCGCACTGGTCGGGCGTCTCGTCGAGGCCGTTCACGTCGAGCTCGCCCTCGAGCTCGAGGCGCTGCAGCAGGGGCAGCGGCACCCGGGCGAGCGTGGCGAAGGCCGAGTGCCACAGCCCGTGCAGCTCGATTTCCCGCAGCTGGGCGAACACCGGGTGGTGCACCACCTGCAGCAGCTGCGGCCGGTGGGCGGGGAAGAGCGCGAGCTTGCGCAGCGGCGCGCTGGCGGCCACCGTGTGCGCCGCGGCGAGAAAGTCGGGCGGAGTGCACGCCCACGCCTCGACGAAGCCGCGCACGAACTTGAGCTGGCCCGGGGCCGCCCGCGCCGCGCCCGCCCAGGTCTGCCAGTGCCGCGCGAGCAGGTCGCGCTCGGCAGCCAGCAGCTCGTCGCGGCGCGGGCCCTGGGGCTGCTCGGCCAGCGCGCACTGCACCCGAATGAACAGCCCCCGCTCGTCACCCCGCTCGGCCAGCAGGTCGGCGTACACCTGCCGCAGCCCGGCGTCGTCGGGGCTCTCGATGATTTGTCGTTCGAGCGAGAGCTCGAGCTCGGGAGAAGACATTTGAAGACGGCTCAGGGTGAACGCGCCTGCTTCGGCGCGGGCTTGCCCGGCTTCGAAAGGCTCACCACCAGCTCTTCGTCGAGCAGCTTGCTCATGTCTTCGGCCTGACCGCGGTACGCGGCGTACTCGCTGGGGCCGATGCGCTCGCACGAGAAGCGCCCCTTGAGCTCGGCGGTGACCTTGGCCCCGCTGACCTGCACCTTTCGCGAGAAGCTCATGCAGGGCGCCTTCACCTCGGCGTCGGCCGGAGCGCGCGTGACCACGAAGCCCTCGGGCAGCTCGAGCGTCACCTGGGTCACGCTCTCGTTCGGCGCCCCGAGCACCAGCGGGTGCCGGCGCTGCGCCAGCGCGAACAGGCCCCGCACCGCGAAGTCGCTGGGCAGCTTGAGCCGCAGCTCGGGGCCCTCGACCCGCGCCAGCGTCTTGGTCGCCACCCGGGCCGAGAGCTGCGCCGGCACCGCCAGGTCTTTCACCGCGTCGAGGCTGAGCTCGCTCGCCGAGGCGCCCGGCACCAGCCGCTGCGCCTGGCGCTGCATCAGCTGCGCGCTCTGCTCGAGGTTCCGCGCGGTGCGGCGCAGCAGCGAGCCGGTGCGCCCGTTCGCCGACACCACCAGCGCGCCGGTGCCTGCTCCGTCGCGGTCGAGCTTCAGGTCGAGCTTCCACCGCTCGCTGTTCAGCTCGGCCCCCTGGAAGGGAATCTCGCGCCAGGTCTGGGCGCCGGTGGTGGGGTCGAACACCAGCGACTTCGTGCCGGTGTCGTCGCTGCGCACCGCGTCGAGGTCGAGCGCGTCGGCGGTGGGGTCGAAGAAGCGCCCCTCGGCGAGGCCCTCTTGCCGGGGCACGTAGACGATGGCGTGGTTGAACTGCTGCATCGGCACGTCGGCGTCGATGGGCCCCGCATCGCGGGTGCGCACCAGCGCGAAGTGCGCGTCGAGCCCCAGCTTCTTCGCCAGGGTGATGAACAGCACCGCCTTGTCCTTGCAGTCGCCGTACTTGCGCTCGAGCACCATGGGCGCAGCGTGGGGCTTCACGCCGGCGATGAAGCTCTCGTAGTCCTGCTGGTAGCGGATCTCCTCCATGACGAACTGGTGCACCCGGCGCGCCTTCTCGAGCGGCGCGCTGGCGCCCTTCGAGAGCCGCTCGGCCACCGCGTCGACCTCGGGGCTCGAGCGAAACGCGCCCACCAGCAGCGCCTTTTCCCACGACAGCCAGGTGTCCCAGTCGGGCACGGTGGAGATGCGAATGTTCGCGCCCAGCTCGGCCACCGTGGGCATCGCCGGTTCGTAGACCAGCGGAGACGCCTCGAGCAGGAACCAGTCGATGCGCAGCTGGTCTCCACGCTTCGACTCTTCGCGCTTCACCGGGCCCACCGCGGTCTCGTGCAGCTTCGTGCTCAGCGGCGCCCACAGCACGAACTCGGCGCGCACCCGCTGGTCCGACAGGCCTTGAAACGCCCAGCTCTTGGTGAGGTGGTGCGAGAGGTAGCCCTTGGCCGGCTCGTCGTTGCGGTACTGCAGCACCACCGTCGAGCCCACCTGCAGGTTGCGAAAGAACACCGAGCCCGCGCGCTCGCTCGAGGCCTCGGTGCGCTGGCCGCCGGGGTCGACCGAGTACGCGTGCAGCATGCGCAGCCGCGCGCCGCTCACCGCCTGGCGGGTCAGCCGGTCGCGCCCCGCAGCGTTGAAGGCGTGCATCACCAGGGTCACCACGTTCTGGGTGCTGCCGTCGCTCGCCAGCTGGGTCACCTCGTGGTCGAGCAGGTACGCCACGTCGGCGCCGGGCAGCGGCTTCACCGACGCGCGTGAGGCCACCGCCGCCGCGAGCAGGTCGTCGGCGGGCACGTCGTCGGACCACGGCGGCCGGCTCTCGGGAGACAGGTAGTCGAGCCGGTTCGCGAGCCGCTCGTCTTCGGGGTTCAAGGTCAGCGCGCTGCGCCACAGGCCGATGGCGCTCTCTTTTTCTCCCGCCTCGTAGGCCAGCGCGGCGCGCGAGGCGTAGGCCGCGGCCCAGTCGGGGCAGAGGTACTGCGCGTGGCGCAGCGCATCGTCGGCCGCCGCGCGCGACCCCATGCGCCGGTAGATTTCGGCCAGCGTCGACCAGCCGGTGAGGTCGGTGGGCCAGACCCTCAGGCGCCACAGGGTGCGCTTCTCGGCCTCTTGCAGGTCACCGGCGTCGAGCGCCAGGTCCGAGAGCTTGCGCAGCGAGTCGAGGTGCCCGGGCAGCTCGCTGACCAGCTGCTCGAGCATCAGCCGCGCGTCGGTGACCCGGCCGTCGCGCAGCGTGGTGCGGGCGTGCTCGAAGCGCTCGGTCGAGGTGGGGCTGAAGGCGAGCAGGTTCTCGTGCTCGAGCTGCAGCTCGTCTTCCAGCCAGCCCTCTTGCTGGTACAGGTCGGCGAGCATCGACTGCGCCTCGCGCACCTGCGGGTCGACGGCGATGAGCTTGAGCAGCCGCTCGCGCGCCTTCTGCTTGATGCCCTGCTGCTGCTGGAACCGAATCGCGCGCAGCCGCACGAAGGTGACCTCGTCGCCCACCTCGGCGTCGAGGGCGGTGAGCAGGTCGGCGGTGCGGCCGCGCTCCTGGTTGAACCACAGGGCGTCGATGAGCTGCAGCCGCGCGAGCAGGCCCTTGGGGTTCGAGTGCACCCAGGCGTCGGCGGCCTGCACCGCCCACAAGCCACCCACGCTGGCGCGCGCCCAGGCGGCGAGCAGCGCGGCCTTGCGCTCTTCGCCCTTCACCTTGCGCACCCGCCACTCGAGCAGGCCCTTCAGCGAGTCGTACAGCGCGGGGAACTCGTCGGCCTGGGCCTCGAGCGCGCGCACCGAGAGCAGCCAGCTGCCTTCGCGCTGCGCGCTCTTCACCAGCACGGTGTGCTTGCCGGCCGCGACGTCGACGGGCACCACCACGTTGTCGAAGAGGCTCTCGTCCATGTGCACCGCGGTGAAGACCGGCTTGCCGTCGACCCACACCTTGATGGGGTCGGTGGTGGTGATGCGCAGCGACCAGCGCCCCGCCTTCGGCGCCTCGAACGTGCCCTGGGCGTAGGCCACCACCCAGCGGTTGGGCTGGAGCAGCGCCGCGAGGTCGTAGCGGCCGCGCGGGTCGGTCGGGGCGTCTTTGCGCCACAGCAGCGGGTGCGCGCGCCCCGCGTAACGCTCGCCGAGTTGGGGGCGGGTCTCGGGGGCGAGCTCTTCTTCGAAGCCCTTGCCCTGCTCGTTGTCCCAGGTGCCCACCAGGGTGAGCGGCACCCGGCCGGGCAGGCCCGCGACCCACTGGTCGCGCGTGTCGAGCTCGCCCAGCAGGCCCAGCTGGTGCGCGGCGTAGTGGCTGGCGGCGGCGCGCACGTCGGCGTCGGGGTGCTTCACCGCGAGCGCGCGCATCAGCGCCAGGGCCGGCTTGCGGTGCTCTTCCGTCCACGCCTGGCTGCCGAGCAGGTGCACGTGCAGCAGCGCCGCGTCGTCGTTCAGGTCGGCGAGCGCGGCCATCAGCTCTTCGAAGGCCAGGTCTTCTCTGCCGTCGAGCTGCGCGAGCTGCGAGAGCACCTCGTGGGTGAGCGCGGCCGAGCCGTTCGTTCTCTGCAGCTGCTCGGCGAAGCTGCGCAGCGCCTTGGGTGCCTGCGCACCGTAGAAGCTCTCGGAGGGCTCGAGCGGAGGGGCTTCGCGGGCCGAGAAGAGCGGAGGCAGCGTGGCGCAGGCGGAGCTCAGCAGCGCGGCGAGCGTGAACGAGGTGCGGCGGAGCATCGGGCCGCGGAGTGTACGTCAGCGCGCTCCGCTCAGGATGACCTCACCGCGACGAGGTCGTCTTCAGCTCTTCGTCGCGCGGCAGCTTCACCTCTTCGGCGCTCTTCAAATCGAGGTGCTTGAGACCCAGGTCGACCTCGTTCGCCTTCATCACGAACGCGATGATGCGCCAGTAGCTCACCAGGTCGAGCGAGCCCGGGGCGTCGTTGGGCATCTTCTCGAGGGCGAACCTGCCCACGTCGGCCACGGTGATGAACTGGCCGCGCCGCTTGCGCGCTCCGTCAGGCGGGTTGAGGGGCAGCGCGCCCTTCGACAGGCCAATCAGCCGCGGGGCCTTGTCGGTGCCGGCGCCGAGCGCGCCGTGACACTTCGAGCAGGTGGCGTTGTAGAGCAGCGCACCCTTCACCGCCTGATCAGCGAACGTCTCGCTCGCCTCTTCGCGCTTGAGCTGCCGATCGAAACCGCACGCCGCGAGCAACCCCAGCGCGACCCACCGCACACCCTTCATTCACCGCCTCGTGACATTCAATAAGAGCCCCGCCTCGCCCTTTGCCTACCGTTACTGAACCGTCATGGGGTCCACGCCTCGCATCGGCGACTACGCCGTCATCGGTGACGGTCGCTCGGCGGCGCTGGTCTCGAAGGCCGGCAGCATCGACTGGCTGTGCTGGCCCCGCTTCGACAGCCCCTCGCTGTTCGCCGCCCTGCTCGACGCGCAGTCGGGCGGCCACTTCTCCATTCGCCCCACCGGCATCTTCAAGGCGCAGCGCCGCTACCTCGGCGACAGCAACGTGCTGTGTACCCGGTTCGCCACGCCGCGCGGTCGCGGGCGGCTCATCGACCTGATGCCGGTCACCTCGGAAGAGGCGAAGCGCACCGAGCTGCAGCCCGAGCACGAAGTGCTGCGCAGCTTCGAGTGTGAGCTGGGCGAGCTCGAGCTCGAGGTCGTGTTCGAGCCGCGACCCGACTACGGCAAGTCGCCGGCGCACCTCGAGTCGCGCGGGCCGCTGGGCCTGCGCATCGAGAACGGGGTGGGCCTCTACACCCTGCGCAGCGACGTGCCGCTCGCGCTCGTCGGCGAACGCAGCGCGCGCGCGGTCGTCACGCTGAAGGCCGGCCAGCGCGTCACCTTCAGCCTGACCTACGCGCACGAGGGCCCGACCGTGTACACCCCGCTGGCCGAGCGCGGCCCGCTCGCCATCTCGCGCTCGGTGTGGTGGTGGCAGCGGTGGTCGTCGCACTGCACCTACGTGGGGCCGTACCGCGCGCAGGTGCTCCGCAGCCTGCTGGCGCTCAAGCTGCTCTCGTACGCGCCGTCGGGCGCCATCGTCGCGGCGCCGACCACCTCGCTGCCCGAGGTGGTGGGCGGAGCGCACAACTGGGACTACCGGTTCTGCTGGCTGCGCGACGCCTCGCTCACCATCAGCGCGCTGCACGACCTGGGCTACCAGCACGAGGCGATCGCCTTCTTGAACTGGCTGCTGCACGCCACCGCGCTCTCGCGCCCGCAGCTCGACGTGCTCTACGACGTCTACGGCCGGCTGCCCGCACGCGAGAAGGTGCTGGGTCACCTTCGCGGCTACCTGGGCTCACGCCCGGTGCGCATCAACAACGGCGCGCTGCACCAGGAGCAGCTCGACGTCTACGGCGAGGTCATCGACGCCGTCGCGCACATGGTGCGGCGCGGGGTGCGCCTGAGCGGCGACAGCCGCAAGATGCTGCGCGGGCTGGCCACCTACGTGATGGAGCACTGGCGCGACCCCGACCAGGGCATCTGGGAGCCGCGCCACGCCCCCTCGCGCCACACCCACTCGCTGGTCACCTGCTGGGCGGCCGCCGAGCGGCTGCTCGAGCTCAACCGGCACGGGGTGCTCCCGGGCATCGACGTAGCGAGGCTCAAGGCGTCGCGCGACACCATGAAGCACGTGCTGCACACCCGAGCGTGGAACGAGAAGCTCGGCGCGTACACCCGGGAGCTCGACGGCGACCAGGTCGACGCCAGCCTGCTGTTGATGAGCTGGTACGGGTTCGAGCACGCCTCGAGCGCGCGGCAGCGCTCGACGCTCGCGCGCATTCGTCAGCGGCTCGAGGTGAAGCCGGGGCTGCTCAAGCGGTGGGAGAACGCCCCCGACGGGGCGTTCGGCATCTGCTCGTTCTGGGCGGTGCAGCACCTCGCCGAGGGCAGCGGCTCGCTGGCCGAGGCCGAGCAGCGCTTCAAGTGGCTGCTGGCGTACGCCAACGACGTGGGCCTGTACGGCGAAGAGACCGAGCCCTCGAACGGCGAGGCGCTGGGCAACTTTCCCCAGGCGTTCACCCACATCGGGCTGATTCAAGCGGCGCTGGCCATCGAGCGGCGCCGCGCGGGGCAGCAGCTGCAAAGGAAGGCCGCATGAACGTGTCGAGCTGGTTGTTGTGGGGCTTCGGCGCCACCTGCGTGCTGGCGGCCCTGCTCGCTGGCAGTCAGGGCGCGGGCCTCACCCGCATGAACATTCCCTTCATGCTGGGCACGATGTTCACCTCTGACCGCGACCGCGCGAAGCTCTACGGGGTGCTGCTGCACCTCTTCAACGGGTGGGCGTTCTCGCTGGTGTACGTGGCCGCGTTTCACGTCACGCACCAGTTCAGCGCCTGGTTCGGCGCGGCGATGGGGCTGGTGCACGGGCTGTTCGTGCTGACGGTGGCGATGCCGGTCTTGCCGGGCCTGCACCCGCGCATGGCCAGCGAGCAGCGCGGCCCCACGGTGGTGCGGGTGCTCGAGCCGCCCGGCTTTCTCGCGCTCAACTACGGCGCGCGCACCCCCATCACCGTGGTGCTGGGGCACATCATCTACGGCGCGATACTGGGCGGCTTCTACCTGCCGCAGTGAGCTCACCCTTGAGCGCTTCAGTGGTGCGCGAGCTGCGAGCGGAGCTGCTCGTTGGCGCGAAACGCGCGGGTGCGCACCGCCTCTTCCGACACGCCGAGCACCCAGGCGGTCTCGGCGACCGAGAAGCCGTCGACCACCCGCAACATGAAGACGTCTTTGTAGACGTCGGGCAGCTGCTCGACGGCGCGCTCGAGCAGCGCGCTCATCTCTTTGGTGGCGGTGACGTCTTCGGGGCCCGCCTCGCGCGTGCCGAGCTCGACGGTCTGCACGTCGACGTGCTCGACCATGCGCCGCCTGCGCCACACCGCTTCGTTCACCGCGATGCGCGTCAGCCACGAGCTGAACTTGGCGGTGCCCTGAAAATCTTCGAGGTGTGAGAACGCGCGCATGAAGGTCTCTTGCAGCACGTCGTCGACCTGCGCGTCGTCTTTGAGCACCGAGCGCACCACCCGGCGCAGGCGGTCGGCGTGGCGCTCCATCAGCGGCTCGAACAGCGTGGCGCGGCCGGCCTTGACGTGCTCGACCAGCTCTTCGTCACTCACGTGCCCTTTCATCACCGAGCGGTTGTCACCCACCCGCTCGGTGTGAATCAAGGCGCAGAATCGCGTGTTTCCGTTCGGTTACGAAAGAAGCTCAGCGCGCCTCGACGGCCTGCGCGCGCCGCTCGGGCGGCAGGTACTGCAACGGCACGTCTTCGAACACGGTGTTCGAGGTGGTGCCGGCGGCGAGGCGCTGCTGCGGCTGCCCGGGGTGAAGGGGAATCTTCTCGAGCTGGGTGGCGACCGAGACGCCCTCGTGGGTGAAGTGGGTGCGGGCGCGCAGCAGCGACGGCAGGTTCTTCGCGAGGTGCCACAGCGTCCACCGGTGCTGCCAGAGGCGCTTGCGAAACCGCTTCTGGTACGGCTTCGACTGATAGAAGCGCTGCACGTGCCAGTTGTAGAGGCTCTCCATCTCTTCGCGCGATTTGAACGCCTTGGGTATGTAGACGAAGTTGAGGCAGTTCATCAGCCGCCAGTCTTCGTGGAAGTCGCCTTCCTTGCCCTGGTTCTGAATGATTTCGTGCCACATCGGCGCGCCGTAGAACGGAGTGAACTTGGTCATGTTCATCTCGTCGAGGTCGAGCTCCATGATGTAGTCGCTGGTCTTCTTGAAGGTCTCGGGCGTCTCGCCGGGCAGGCCCATGATGAACAGGCCCTTGGCGCGCAGACCGGCCTCGTGAATGCGCTGCACGCCCTCTTTGACCTCTTCGAGCTTCAGGCCGGTCTTGTGGCGCTCCATCATCTCGGGGTCGGCGCTCTCGATGCCCATCGAGACCTGCAGGCAGCCGGCCTGCTTCATCAGCTTGAACAGCTCGAGGTCGTCGTTGTGGCCGATGCGAATGGCGCAGTTCCAGTCCATTCCCAGGGGCTTCTTGATCAGCACCTCCATCAGCTCGAGCACGCGCTTGCGGCTGGCGGTGAAGAGGTCGTCGTAGAAGTTGATGTGGTGCACGCCGTACTGGTCGCGGAGCATCTTCATGTGCTCCCAGACGTACTCGGCCGAGTTGTAGCGGTACTTGCGCTCGTAGACGGTGCGGTCGCAGTAGCTGCAGGTGAACGGGCAGCCGCGCGAGGTAATCATCGTGGCGCCGTGCCGCTTGCGGTACGCGAACAGCGGCAGGTGGTACCCCTTCGGAAAACCCTCGAGCTTCGAGTAGTCGGGGAAGGGAATGTCGTCCATGTCGTTGATGCGGCCGCGGCGGGGGTTGTTGTTCACCCGCCCGCTTGCGTCGCGCCACACCAGGTTGGGAATGTCTTTGAGCGCCTTGCCGTCGGCGAGGTCCTGCATGCAGCCTTCGCCTTCGCCGATGCAGAGGTAGTCGATGTCTTTGAACCAATCGAGCAGCTGCCCGCCGATGCTCGAGGCATGCACCGCGCCGAAGATGTTGCGAATGTGCGGCGCCTTGCGGCGGATGATTTGCGCGATGTCGTAGCCCTCGAGAAACGCGCTGGTGGTGCACGTGAAGCCGACCAGGTCGGCCTTCCAGTCGATGACCCGCTGGGCGGTCTCTTCGTTCGACTTGGGCGGGTACGGGCCCAGGCAGTCGACGATCATCGTCTGGTGCCCGTGCTTCTCGAGCCACGACGAGAGGCACAAGATGCCGATCGGCGCCATTCGGTTGGCGAGCAGCGTCAGGTCGGGTTGCCCGGGGCAGAAGTTGTAGCCAGCCGGGTGAACGAAGGCGATCCGCATAGGGCATGAGTCGTAGTCTGGGGTTGCCGCGCGCGGCAAGCCCAACCCCCGCCGGTTTGACTCGCCGTCACCGCCGCACGTAAAGCCGCCGCCATGACGCTGGTGCTGCTGACCCTGCTGACACAGGCCGGAAACTGGGAGCAGTACCCCGGCGGCTCACCCAAGGAGCAGTACGCCAAGGCCGCCGGCCTCATCGCCGCGAAGCAGTACGGCGAGGCCACCCAGCTGCTCAACGAGCTCGCGCCCGCCAACCCCAAGTGGGCCGAGCTGTACGCCGCCCGCTGCTCGGCCCAGCTGGGCCTCGGCCGGCCCGACACCGCCGCCGCCGACTGCCGCTACGCGCTGGCGGTCAAGCCCACGCTCTACGTCGCGCTCTACGGCCTCGCCACCGCCGAAGAGAAGCTCGGCCAGGGCGCGCTCGCCGCGCAGCACTACCGCCAGTACGCGGGCATCACCGGCGCCGGCGTCGACCCCGCCCTGCAGGCCACCGCCGCCCAGCGCGCGCAGGTGCTCGAGAGCCCCCAGGCGCCGCCCCCTCCCCCGCCCAACATCACCATCAACGTCACCCCGGCCGCGGTCGCGGCGGCATCACCGCGCCGCCTCGGGCGGGCCCGCGCCGTCGAGTCCTCGAGCTGCACCTCGAGCCTCGACTGCGGCCCCGGCGGCTGGTGCAAAGACCGCGGCGACGGGGTCAACGTGTGCATGAACCACGGCAGCCACGGCGACTACTGCCAGAGCAGCATCGACTGCGGCGCGGGCGGGTTCTGCAAAGACCGCGGCGACGGCGTGAACGTGTGCATGAGCCACGGCTCGGCCGGCGAGTTCTGCAAGAGCGCCATCGACTGCGCCGGCGGCCTGTGGTGCCGCGAACGCGGCGACGGGCTGTCGGTCTGCATGCGCTGACGAATCAGCTCACTGCTACGGGCACGAGTTCGGGCCCGCGTCGGTGACCACCAGGCAGCGGCCGGGCGAGACGCAGGTCAGGCCGACGCCGCAGGTGTTGCCCTCGTTGGGGTTGCACAGGTCACCGCACTTCGTCGTCGCGCCACAGCCCGAAGCCAGCGCTGCGAGTGCTGCAGCCACCATCAGCAGTCGAACCATTCGCATCTCCTATCACGGCTTGAAGCCGGTATTGGGGTTGAAGGTCGCGGTGAACGCGGGAACCATCGTGCCGTTGTCGCGCGGCTGAAGCACGATTTCGATGCGCTTGACCTGGGTGAGGTCGGCGCCCGGCGCGGCGATGAGCCAGCCCGCGTCGGCACCCGCGGCCCCGAACGGCATGTTGGTGTTCACCGTCTGACTCGCGGTCTGCATCAGCGACTCGTTGGGCTGCCCGTTGTTGTACGGCCGGTACCGCGACAGCCGCGTGGCGGTGGTGTTGCACACCAGCACGAATGGCTGCGCGAACTGGTTCCACGGCGAGGTGGCGTTCTGCCGCACCATCGAGGTGGTGAACTGCAGGTGGAACTTGAGGCCCGGCTTCGACAGGTCCCAGGTGGTGCCGGCGGGGGCCTCGGCGTACCACACGTGGTAGTTGGTGCCGTTGCCCGACCAGGTGACGCCGCTCACCGTCCCGGCGGTGCCCATGCCCTTCAAGCAGGTGGTCGGCATCTGCAGCCCGGTGTCGATGCCGGTGTCGCGCGCGCCGATGACCGCCACCGAGCCCACCAGCAGCTGGTTCGGGCCCCCGCAGTCGGGCTGCTCGTCGGTCATGCCGTTGCAGTTGTTGTCGAGGCCGTCGCACAGGTCTTTCGACGCCGTCTTGTTCGGCTTGCACGAGACCCTGCCGGCGACGCACGCGGTGGTGCCGGCGTTGCACTCGCCCAGGCCGGCGTCGGCGCACGAGGCTCCGACGCCCACCGTCACGTTGTCGTCGTTCTGGTTGTTGCAGTCGTCGTCGAGCCCGTTGCACAGCTCGGGGGCGCCGGGGTGGCGGGCGTTGTCGTTGGGCGCGCAGTCTCCGGCGGTGGGCGCGTAGCCGGTGGGCACGCAGGTGTCGTTGGGGCAGGCGCACGCCATGAGCACGCCCGCGTCGGCGGCGCCGAAGTGGTCTCCGTCGACGTCGCGGTAGTACGCCTGCAGCGGGCTCTGGCCCTCGTCGATGGCTCCGTTGCAGTCGTTGTCGTGCCCGTCGCAGACCTCGGTGCCGCCGGGGTGCGCCGCGGCGCTGGTGTCGTCGCAGTCGGTGTCGTCTTCTACCCACGGCTCGGTGAGCGGCTTGCTGCACGCCTGCCGGGTGACGTTCTGGTCGCCGAAGGTGTCGAGGTCCTGATCGGCGTAGAAGGTGATGGGCGCGCCGCCGTCGGCGCACTGCCCCCCGTCGGGCACCCGCGTGGGGCACGCCGGAGCGCCGTTGACGGCGCAGCACACCCCGTCGTCGCACACCAGCTCGTCGGGGCAGCCGCCGCCGCACGCGTAGAGCTTGCCGTCGACCGACCAGCCCTGGAACACGCAGCTGCCGAGCAGGGGAGTGAGGAGCAGCCAGCGCTTCATCGCACCACGTCGAAGGTGAACAACCCCGCCCCGGCCAGGCTGAAGGCGAGCCCCGTGCCCAAGAGCACGTTGGCGGTGAAAGCATACTGCTTCGAGCGGCGCGACTGCTCTTGGGCCTCGTCGATGCTCACGCAACCCCGCGTACCGGGGGTGCAGGGGTTCTGGCCGTTGGCGGTGGTGCGACCCACGAAGCCGAAGATGAACGCGCTCAAGAGCGAGGCGGTGCCCACCATCCACGCGGCGTACGAGATGAGCCTCAAGGTCGAGAAGCTGCCGCCCGCGGGGCCGGCCTCGGCCTGCGAGCTCAAGCCCACCGGCATGCGGGTGGCCTCGCTCACCTCGAGGCGCTGCAGCAGCGCCCGCCCGTCGGGGAACAGCAGGTCGAGCTGGTGGCTGCCCGCGGTGACCGGCACCACCTCGGTCTTGCGCTCGGGGTTGAGCACCCGGCCGTCGAGCTTGAGCACGGTGCCCGAAGGTGGCTCTTGCGCCAGCTGCAGCCCGCCCCAGCCCCGCTTCATCCACACCGGGACCACCGCGTCGAGCAGGGGCTTGAGCCCGAAGTCGAGCGCGTCGAGCGAGGCGTCGCCGTTCTTCGGCGCGGCCAGCCGCTCGCCGTCGAGCCAGAAGACGGCGTCGACGATGACGGTGTCTTTCGAGCCCAGCACCCACAGCGCCACCGCCGCCGGCCGGGTGCGCTCGCGCTGGCAGGCCAGGTCGGACGGTGAGCACGCCTTCTTCGGCTTCTCGTAGCTCTCGCTCACCGGCACCGCGAGCAGCTGCTTGAGCAGGTCGACCGCCGCGCGGTGCACCTTGCGCGCGTTGGCGTCGCTGATGCTCTGGGCGTCCATCACCGCCACCGACACGGTCTGCGCCCGCACCGCGGCCGCAACCAGAAGGACGAGCAGGGCGCTCAGCCGGAACACGGCGTGCAGTGTTAGCACCGAAGTCGCGCTCCCGCGCCTTCGCTGCGCACCAATGAAAACGGCCCGGAGAGCGCTTCCTCCGGGCCGCTCTTCACTTTGACCTCAACTCAGTAGCCGGCGCAGGTGTCGGTGTTGCCGTCGGGAGCCACCGCCGTGGTCGCGTCGTCGATGCTCTTCAAGAACGCCTCGAGCTGGCGGGCCTGGGTGGCGTCGAGAATGAAGTTGGGGTTGCCGGCAGTGAGGTGGGCGTTGAACGCGGCGTTGGTGAGCACCGCGTTGAGCGAGCCCGCCTTGCCGTTGTGGAAGTACGGCGCGCTGGTGGCCATGCCCAGCAGCGAGGGCGGGTTGAAGCCGCCGATGCCCTGCGACTGGGTGCCGTCGGCCTTCTTCTCGATGGCGTCGTTGATGTCGAAGGTGCCCACCCGGCGCAGCACGCAGGTGATGCGCTCGGGGCCGACCACGCCGCCGTCAGGCAGGCCGCGTTCGACCGAGACCTTGTTGGCGTCGAAGTTGGTGTTGTTGGGCGCCGGCAGGCCGGTGGCGGTGGCGGTGAGCGCCTGGGTGCGCAGGCCGTTGGGGGTCACCGCCACGGCCGCCGCGGTGCTCGCCGCCGCGGTGCCGTTCTTGTCGGGCGAGGGGGTGAACGAGACGCGGCTCACCGTCCACTTCGCGCCGCCGTGGCAGTTCTGGCACTTGCCCTGGGAGAACAGGGCCGCGCCGGCAGTCACGTCGGCGCTCTCGAGGTTCGAGGGCTTCTTGTTGGCGCGAATGGTCTTCGAGAACTCGTGAATCTCGTCCCAGTCCTGCAGGGCCGACTTGAAGACCATCAGCTGGCGCATCGAGCCCGAGAGGTTGTCGTGGCGGGTGAAGTTGCCCGGGGGCACGATGCCGCCGTCGACCGAGGTGGCCACGGTGACGTCGATGCGGCTGGCCGGCGCGAGGGTGGCGTCGCTGACGATGGCGCCCACGCCGCCCGCGGTGCCGCGGGCGTTGAGCTCGAAGTCGTGCACCTCGTCGAAGATGGCCGTCCAGTTCAGGGCGCGCTGCTCACCGTCGGTCTTCGAGAAGGTGCCGTCCATCGGAGTGGTCTGCCGCGGGCCCGCCGCGAACACCCAGGTGATGTTGTCGGAGAGGCCGTCGGGGTGGCAGCTGCCGCAGCTGTTCACGCCGCGGGTCGACCAGCGGCCGAAGCCGGTGAAGTAGAAGCGCTTGCCGCGCCACTGCTTCTCGGCCGCGCTGCCCGAGGCGGGCAACGCCTCGCTGCGAATCACCGTGTCGACCGCCTGCGTGTTCAGGTCGATGACCGTCACCGAGCGGTCGAGCCAGTTGTTCACGTACATCACCGTGTTGGTGGCGCTGTGCGCCGAGATGGCGCCGCTGGCCACCTTCACCGCGGTGCCGCCCGCCGCGCCGTTGGGGTTGATGTTGATTTGCGCGAACGCTCCGCTGGTGCCGAGCTTGATGGGAGGCGTGGCGGCGCTGTTGTAGACGATGCGCTGCACCACGTCGGCGGCCTGGCTCACCAGGTAGCCGATGCCCGGCGCCTTGAACTCGATGGCCACCGGCACGCCCAGCAGCGAGCTGGTGCCCGCGGTGTCCTGGGTCGAGAGCAGCTTCGCCATCACCGTGGTGCCCGAGGTGGTGGTGTTCTCGGTGTTGCCCGGCAGGTCGATGACCGACACGCCCGAGAAGAGGTTGGTGAGCGGGTTCACCGGGCCGGCCGGCGAGGCGCACACGTGGGTGACGTAGGCGTGGCCGGCGTTGATGGTGATGCCGAAGAGCTGGTTGGGCGAGCAGGCCACGCTGGCGGTGCCCACGTCGGTGATGGGGGCGAGCGAGATGGCGGTGCCCGGCGTCTTGGTGCCGATGGGAATCGGAATCACCTTGCCGGTGCGGCCGGTGTCAGACGCCTCGGCCGAGGGGGTGCCGTAGAACAGCGTCACGTACGCGGTCTCGTCGGCGTCGTTGCCGTCGTTGTTGTTGGTGATGGCCACCGCGCGCGGGTTGGGGCCCACCGCGACGTGGGTGACGGCCATGGTGGCGGTGGTGACGAAGCTCACCCGGTCTTCACCGAAGTTGGTGACCACCGCGGTTGCGCCGGTCGGGGTCAGCGCCACGCCGGTCGGCTCGGAGCCCACCGCAGCGCGGGTCGCGTTCACCGTCGGGGTGATGGTGTTGATGTCGTTGATTTTGATCAGCTCCTGACTCTTGCGGAGCACCACGAAGGCGGTCTTCTTGTCGGGGTGAATCGTCACCGACACCGGCTGGGTGTTGGCGCCGGTGCTCACCACCGCGGTGCGGGCCTTGGTGGCCGCGTTGAAGATGCTGACCGTGTCGTTGTCGGGGTTCACCGCCACCAGAATCGCGTCGTCGGTGGTGATGGCGATGGTGCTCGAGCGGTCGGGCCGCAAGAGCACGTCGGCCGCGCCGCCGGTGCCGCCGCCCGTGCCACCCGCGGTCGCGCCGCCGGTGCCGCCCGCGGTGCTGCCGCCGGTGCCGCCCGCGGTCGCGCCGCCCGAGCCCCCGGCGGTGTTGCCGCCGTTGCCGCCGCTGCCTCCGCCCGTGTTGCCATTACCGCCTCCGGAGCACGCCGCCAGAACGAGCGCACTCCACACCACTGCGATTGATCGCGTCATCAGGTCTTCCCTCGCCTTTGTTGGTTTCGAACCGGTGCGGCTGGTCACTGCAAACGCACAGCCGGCCGGGAACCTAGGCGATCAACTCGAACTGTGAAGCATTTTGCGGCGCGGTTGTCGGCTCGAGCCTGCAGGCGAGAGGCCTCGCACCTACAGCGTGCGTTTCGCTGGCCGGGGGTTTCGAATCTGACTAGTAGACCGCGCCATGCGCTCACTCTTCGTCATCGCAGCACTGTTCGCAGTTCCGGCCTTCGCCGCGGGCAAGTTCAGCCTCACCTCGACCGAGGTGAAGCCGAACAGCACCCTCACCGAGAAGCAGGTGTTCAACAGCTTCGGCTGCACCGGCGAGAACCTCTCGCCGCACCTCGCCTGGGCCGACGCCCCCAAAGACACCAAGAGCTTCGTGGTCACCGTCTATGACCCCGACGCGCCGACCGGCTCGGGCTGGTGGCACTGGGTGGTCTACAACATCCCCGCCGACGCCAAGGAGCTCGCCGCGGGCGCGGGCAGCGGCAAGGCCGAGCTGCCGGCCGGCGCGGTGCAGGGCCACACCGACTTCGGCGCGACCGGCTTCGGCGGCGCCTGCCCGCCCGAAGGCGACAAGCCGCACCGCTACATCTTCACCGTCTACGCGCTGAAGGTCGAGAAGCTCGAGGTGCCCGAGACCGCCACCGCGGCGATGGTCGGGTACATGACCAACGCCAACAAGCTGGGCAGCGCCACCTTCACCGCCAAGTACGGCCGCCCCAAGGCGAAGGCCGAGAAGGCGGCGAAGTAAGAGAGTCGATTGCCGGCGGATCGGCGCGCTGCTCTTTCAGTGCGCCGGCCCCGCCGCGAGTGGAATCTCCACTCGAAACGCCGCGCCGATGGAGCCGGGCTCGAGCCGCACCGAGCCACCGTGGCTCTCGGCGATGCGCTTGACCACCGCGAGGCCCAGCCCGGTGCCGGTCGCCTTGGTGGTGAAGAACGGAGCGAACACCCGCTCGCGCAGGTGCGACGGCACGCCCGGGCCGTTGTCGGCCACGAACAGGCGCAGCGCCTCTTCGGCCCGCTCGGTGCGAATCGAGAGCTGCCCGCCCACCGGCATGGCCTGCACCGCGTTCTCGAACAGGTTGATGAGCAGCTGGCGCACGAGGCGGCCGTCCATCGGCAGCTGGTCGACCTCGGCCGAGAGCTGCAGCTGCACGTCGATGCGCCGCGACTCGAGGTCGACCGACTGCAGCGCCGCCTTGATGACCTTGTGAATCGACTCACCGGTGAAGCGCGGCTCGCAGGGGCGCGCGAAGTCGAGCAGGTCGGCGACGATGCGGTTGAGCCGGTCGCTCTCTTCGCTGAGCACGTCGAGCAGCGGGTGCTTCATCTCGCGCCGCAGCATGTTGAGGGCGTTGAAGATGGCGCCCAGCGGGTTGCGCACCTCGTGCGCCACCGCGGCCGACAGCTCGCCCACCGCGGCGAGGCGCTCTTTGGCCACCAGCATGCGCTGGGTCTCTTGCAACTCGCGCAGGCGGTCGGCGGCGGCCTGCTCCGAGCGGCGCAGCGCGGTGAGGTCTTGCACCGTGCCCACCCACTCGAGCACCTGGGTGCCGTCTTCGCTCCACACCGGCAGGCCGCGCGAGATGACGTTGGCGAAGCTGCCGTCGGGCCGCACCAGGCGGAACTCGGACTCGTAGGGAATCTGGTGCTGCACCGCGTAGAGCCAGCGCTCGCGCGCGCTGTCGCGGTCGTCGGGGTGCACCACGTCGAGCCACCCGTGCCCGGCGTGGGCCGCCGAGGCCTGACCGGTGTACTCGCTCCAGCTGGGAGTGCTGGGCGGGGCGAGCCCGCGAGCGTCGGTGCTCCACACCACCGCGGTGGTGGTGTCGACCAGCAGGCGGTACCGCTGGGCCTCGCGCTGCAGCCGCAGGTGGTCGCGCTCGAGCTCGGCGAGCCGCTTCGGCGCAGTCAGCAGTCGGCGAAGGAGCCCCAGCACCCGCGCCGAATTAGCCCGCGCGAAGGGGCGGGCGCAAATCGACATGGCTGAGATGGGGGCTCTGCCTGCTCGTCGCAGGCCGTTCACGTTCACGACCGGAGGTGCCTGGACGTGGACATGGACTTGGACGGCAACCACGCTAGTGCAGGGTGGCCCAGACCCACACGCCCAGGAACCCGAGGCCCACCGCGGCGAGAAACACGCCGATGGCGATGACCGCGAACGCGCCCTTGCCGCCGTACGCCGAGGTCTCGTAGTCGGGGTCGGACTCGATTTCTTCGGCGCCGGTGCCGTCGATTTCCTCTTCGAGCGAGCGCTCGACCAGGGGCTCGTCTTTCACCTCGAACTGCACGCCGAAGGCGCGGCGGGTGGCGAAGGGCGCCTCGCCCAGCGGCAGCGCCATGCGCTCGGCGGTGAGGGTCTTCTTGCGCTGGGTGAGCGCCACCGGCTCGCGGCGAGGAGTGACGTCGGGCGGGTGGTCGCCCAGCGCGGCGCGACCGGGGTCGGTGAGCTCGTCTTCCGACGGCACGTCGTCGGCGAGCACCGCGGTGTGCTCGAAAGCCAGCGCCGTGGGCGGCACCACCGCGCGGCGGCGCTTGTCGGTGGGCACGTCGTTGATGGGCTTGCCGAGCAGCTCGCCGAGCACCGCGTCTTCGGCGGCCTTCTCGCGCGCGAACGCCTTCGACAAGAGCTTGCCCAGCTCGGCGTCGCCGTACTGCGGGGCGAGCCGGGCGCGCATCTCGCGCAGCGCCGTGCCCAGCTCGGCGGCGTTCTTGTACCGGGCCTCGGGCTCTTTGCGCAGCGCGCGCAGCACCAGCTGGTCGAGCTCGGGCGGCACGTTGGGGTTGTGCACGCTGGGCGCATCCCAGTGGGGGTTGGCGGCCTTGCGCCAGCGCTCGATGGGGTCGCCCTTCTGGGGCAGCGCGAACCACGAGAGCAGCTCCCAGAGCATCACCCCGGTCGAGTAGACGTCGGCGCGGCGGTCGACGAACTGCTTCTTCGCCTGCTCGGGCGCCATATACGTGAGGTTGCCGATGACCACCCGCGGAGCGGTCTGCTCTTCTTTCAGCGTCGACTGGGCGGCGCCGAAGTCGATGATTTTCACCTCGCCGCGGTAGCTGATGCAGACGTTCGCGGGCGAGAGGTCGCGGTGCACCAGCTGCAGCGGCTGGCCGTGCTCGTCGTTGGCGTCGTGCGCGTACTGCAGGCCGGTGCACACCCGCTCGCCGAGCAGCAGAATCAGCCCCAGCGGCATGTGCTGCTTGCGGTCGCGCAGGCGCTTGGTGAAGCGCGAGACGGTCTTGCCCTGCACGTACTCCATGGTGAGGAAGTACTCGCCGTCGGCCTCGCCCATCGCGTACACGCGCGCGACGTTGGGGTGGTTGAGGCGCACCACCACCTTCGACTCGTCGAGGAAGCGGCCCACGAAGGCGCGGTTCGCCTGCAGCGAGGGCAGCACCTTCTTCACCACGCAGGCGCGGGTCGCGCCGTTCGACTTCTCGCGCGCGAGAAAGACCTCGCCCATGCCACCGGCGCCGATGCGCCGAATCAACTCGTAGGCACCGAACGGCACCGGCGCCTCGGGCGTGGGCTCCTGAAACATCGCTGCCACGTGAGAACTCTGACCCGCAGTCGGGTTCGGGGCACGCTCTTTTTGGCCCAGCGACACGGTGCGTCGGAGGTCGCCGTTCAGCGAGGGCCGTCGCGCGGGGGGAGACGAGCGGGGCAGCTGGGGCAGGCTCTGGCGCGGGACTGCCGGCGGGGTTCGGGCCGGGTCTTCGGGGGCCTCAGGTGGCGCGACCGCTTCGAGCGAGTCTTCGCTCCGGGTCTGCCGTGGCTGTGACTCCCGCATAGACTCCTGAAACGGCCTGTACCCTTTTGTAGGCAATTATCTCACGCGGGGGCGGGGAGTTGCCCTTCGCGAGAAGACCTCAAGAGTCAAGCACAGATGCGTAACCGCTCCGTAACTTTTAACTGGCCCTCCGGCGCGGAAAAAGTAGAACGCCGCGCCATGACCAAACTGCGCCTGGTTGTGTCCTTTGCTGTATTGGCACTCACTCCCGCCTGCGGCCTGCTCGGCGGCGGCGGCCTCGGCCTCCCCGGTGGTATCGGCGGCCCGAAGGTTCCCCCCGTCTACGGCCCGTACGAGGTCAAGGGCGGCGATCTCATCAAGATCGGCCTGGGTGAGCGCGAAGTGAAGATTCAGAACTCCATCGAAGTTCCCCCCGACCGCGGCACCGTGAACGTGCGCGTGAACGCGCACGGCTCGAGCTTCGACTCGGCCGCCGCCCAGATGCAGAAGGCGTTCGCTGACCTGAAGAAGATCGGCGGCACCGCGGGCTGCACCTTCAAAATCAACCACTACATCGTCCCCGGCTCGTCGGACAACCTGAAGTGGTTCACCGGCGGCAACGCGGACATCACCGCGGAAGTGACCGGCAAGGACCCGGACGCCCGCATCACCCAGGCGAACACCTGCTTCAAGCCGCTGCGCGAGTACATCCTGGCGCTCCCCAAGTACGACAAAGGCACTGAGTCGGGCTTCGAGATGAAGGAAGCCGTTCTCGGCCCCTCGGAAGTCTGGAGCGTCGAGAAGATCGAGCCGCACCGCGACGCGCTCGTCAAGCTCGCCAACGACCGCATGAAGGCCGTCGAAGGCGCGAGCTCGAAGCTGTGGGACCACGCTGACGTGCAGTGCACCTCGGTCGGCGAGATTGTGGTCGCCAACTCGAGCTCGCACGGCGTGACCCTGACCCTCGAGATGCTCTGCCCGGTTTCGCCCGCGGAGACCAACGTCGGTCACCAGGTCACCCACCAGTAAGCAGCTTCTCGTAGCACCACGGTCACGGGGCCCGATGTCTTCTACGGAAGGCGTCGGGCCTTCGTGCTTTCAGCGTCGCAACGCGATGCCCAGGCCCGGGGCGTCAGGCAGCGTGAGGTTCGGGCCGCTCGCCTGGTAGCCGCCCTCGAACGGGTCTTGGGTGAGCAGAAACGCCGTGTCGAGGTCGGCGAAGTCGACGCCGCCCACCGCGAGCGCCACGTGCGCCGCGGCGGTCATGCCCAGCCGGGTCTCGACCATGCCGCCCATCATCAGCTTCATGCCGCGGGCCTTCGCCGCGCGCCCCAGCTCGACGCAGCGGGTGAGGCCGCCCAGCTTGGCAATCTTCAAGTTGATGCCGGCGACGCCGGTCAGCGCGCCCAGGTCGCTCAGCTGCTTCACCGACTCGTCGGCGATGATGGGCACCTTCGTCTGCTGCGACAGCTCGACCAGCTCGGCGGCGGTGGCGCACGGCTGCTCGAAGCAGGTGAAGGGCAGCCCGGTGCCCAGGTACTGCAGCGCCTCTTCGACGGTGAAGCCGCCGTTGGCATCGGGTTGAAACACCGCGCCGGGCACCGCGGCGCGCACCGCGTGCAGGCGCTCCAGGTCGGCGGCGAGGTCGTGACCGGCCTTCACCTTGAACTTGCGAAAGCCCTCTTCCCACCACTCGCGCGCCAGCTCGGCCATGCGCGAGGGCGTCAGAATCGGCAGGGTGATGTCGGTCTCGATGGGCAGGTGCTGGGTGCCGCCCAACAGGCGCCACAGCGGCACGCGCTGCTGCCGGGCCTCGGCGTCGAGCAGCGCCATCTCGAGGGCCGCGCGCGCGACCGGAAAGGCGTCGAGCGCCTCGAGCGTCGAGTGCCGCTGCAGCGCGGCGAGCGCGTCGGGCTGGTCTTCTTTCGTCACCGGCGGCAGGCACGCGCCTTCGCCGAGCCCTTCGGTGCCGTCGTCGAGCGTCACGCGCACCAGCACGCTGCGCGTGGCGTGCACCTGCCCCGAGGCGATGACGAACGGGTCGAGGGTCGGAACCGACAGCGGTTCGGCGGTGATTCTCATGGGTTGCTGAACTTGGCTTCGGCGACTCGAACGTGCAATAGGAACGCCCCGTGGTTCCGGTGACTGACCCCATGGCGGCGCCCGCGTACGCAGACACGCGGTTTCAGCGCTTCATCGAAGGCCTCCTCTACGACCCGCGCGACGCGGTGTTCGTGCGGCTCACCTTGAAGGTGATGCTGGTCATGCTTCCGCTCGTCGCCGCGGTCTACGCGTGGTTCAGCTGGCCGCTGGCGTTGGTGCTGTGGGCGGTGCAGCTGGGGTGGCTGGCTCCGCCGGTCATTCTGATGCTGCACAACACCATGCACCGCCCGTTCTTCAAGCGGCGCCCCTTCTTGACCCGCGCGCACCCGTACCTGATGTCGGGGCTGTTCGGCATTCCCACCGGGTACATGGAGCACCACGTGGCCATGCACCACGTCGAGAACAACCTGCCGCCCGACCTCTCGTCGACGATGCGGTATCAGCGCGACAGCTTTCTGCACTTCCTCGTCTACTTCGCGCGCTTCTTCTTTCTCTGCGTGTTCGAGTTGCCGTCGTACCTGAGCCGCAAGAAGCGGGGCTCGCTCGCGCAGCGCGCGCTGGTGAGCACCCTGGTGCACTGGGCGGTGATGGGGGCGCTGCTCTTCGTGAACTGGCGCGCCACGGTGGTGGTGTTCGTGGCCCCGTGGTTCACGATTCACCTGATGATGATGATCGGCAACTGGGGCCAGCACGCGTTCATCGACGAGCGCCGCCCCGGCGACAGCTACGTGAACTCGATTACCTGCATCAACAGCGGGTACAACGCGCGCGCGTTCAACGACGGGTACCACATCGGCCACCACGTGAAGATGAACCGTCACTGGACCCAGATGCCCAAAGACTTCGTCGACAACGCCGAGCGCTACGCGAAAGAGGGCTGCATCGTGTTCGAGCGCGTCGACTTCTTCATCGTCTCGATGCTGCTGTTCGCGAAGCGCTACGACTTCTTGGCGAAGCGCTTCGTGCGCCTGCCCGGCGACACGCGCAGCCACGAAGAGATTGTGGCGCTGCTCAAGGCGCGCGTGCGGCCGATTGCGGCCGCCGAAGAAGGCATCGCCGCCGCGGCGTGAAGTAGACGCTCACCCTGAGCGGAGGCACGGCGAACGCCGTGCCGAAGTCGAATGGGTGCCCTCCAAGTGGAACGCACCCCCGCCGCGAACTCCCTGCTTCAAGCAGCACCGCGTCGCGTAGCAATACGATGGAGCATGTGCTGCTCAGCCTTTTTTCGAGCGACGGCAGGGTCACCCCGACCGGCTTCGTCTTCTCGCGACGGTGAACACCACCGCCAGCAGCAGGGTCACCTCGGCCCCGCTCGCGCTGCAGCGCTTGCCCGCAGCCGGGGCCTCGCCGTCGAACTCGGGCAGCGTGGCGGGCCCCTGGCAGTACCTCACCCCGTGCACACCGCTGACGCACTTCATCGTGCCGGGGCACACCCCGCCCTCGTCGCAGCTCACCCGGCAGGTCGCGGTGTCGTCCGACTGGCCGCCGCAGGTGCCGCCGCTGCACAGGGTGCGGCCGACCACGCAGCCCTGCCCCATGGTCGCCAGCGGCAGCACCGGGTAGCGGCAGACTCCGAAGCTGCACCGCATCGCCGGGCTGCACTCTTCATCGGCGTGGCAGACCCGGCTGCAGTACGCGACGTCGTGCTGCGCGTCGGTGAGGCACTGGTGGCCGCTGCACTTCTCCGAGCTGGCGCACGAGGCGCCGTCTTCCTGGCAGTCGGGGTCGGGCACGCCGCAGGTGCCGAACGCGCAGACGCCGTCGGGCAGGCAGCTCTTGGGGCAGTCGGGGTCGGTGTCGGGCAGCGGGCAGGCCTCGCCGCACGCGCCGTCGGTGAGGCAGAGGCAGTCGAGGTCAGCCGGGCTGCAGCCGCCGACGCACGCTCCGTCGAGCGCGCAGGTAGGCGCCTTGTCGCGCGTCCACTGGTCGATGAAGTCGGCCACCGCGTCGACGCGCAGGTCGCCGCCGCCGTTGCACTCGGCCGAGTTGGCGAACGAGTGCACGCCCACCACCCGCTCGACCGCGTCGAGGTCGGTGAACATCGAGGGGCCGCCCGAGTCTCCGAAGCAGGTGGCCGCGCCGGCGTCGCGGCCGTCGCCCAGATAGACGGTGGTCGAGGTGAGCGAGCTCACCCGCATCGGCGCTTCGTACCGCACACCCGAGCCGTCGAGGTGCGTCTCGCCGTAGCCCAGGGCGCGCACCGTCGAGAGCTGCGGCATCTTGAGCGGCGCCCGGTTCCACGCCTTGGGCGTCACCGAAGGTGCGCTGGCGAGCAGCAGCAGGCCCACGTCGTACGAGGTGTCTCCGCCCACCCAGCGCGGGTGCACGCGCCGGTCGACCACCGCGATGGCGTCGCCCGGCCAGCCGCGCACGTCGGTCTGGTTGCTGACGGTGATGGTGCCCGAGACCGCCTCGACGCAGTGCGCGGCGGTGAGCAGGGTGCGCTCGCTGATCAGCGTGGCGGTGCAGAACATGCCGCTGTTGCCCGAGCCCAGCGCGAACACCTGGGCGTCCCACAGCGAGACCGTGCCGTTGATGATGGCCTGCTGCGCGCTTTCAGGCGGGGCCTCGAGCGTGGGGCCGCACGCGGTGATGCCCAAGAGGCAACAGACGAGGCGGCGCACCCCGCTAGCGTAACGGCGAGCCGAGCGGCTTCGCAAAACGGCCGTCAGGCGTCGTGGGTCGGTGCCGGCAGGCGCTCTTCGATGGCCTTCACCAGCTCTTCGAAGGTCTCGCGCGAGCCGAACAGGTGCCGCGGCAGCAAGATGCGGCGGCGGTCGCCGACGAACAGCACCAGGGTGTCTCTGCCGTTCTTGCGCACGTCTTGAACCGCGCTCCACGGCACCTCGAGCACGCCGTCGATGGGGCGGCTGACCTTCAGCACCGTGCCCTCGAGCTTCACGCCCCAGCCGTCGCGCGGCGCGAGCTTCATCAGCACGTAGGCCATTGCCAGCTGCAGACCCAGGCACAGCCCCGCCCGCGCCATCTCGATGGGCGCCTGGCTGCGCACCGCCGACGAGAGCGCCCACGCCAGCAGCACCACACACATCACGCTCGCGGTCACCAGCACCGCGCGCAGCTTGAGCGGGTGGTAGGGAAAGAAGTCGCGCACGGGGGAGCAGATAACACGCAGGGCTCGAGCGGAGAGGGTCCCCTCACGAGGAGCGGTCACCCTGAGCGGAGCAGAACATCGACAGCCGGGCACGTGGCGCGCTTCGACTGCGGCCTGCGGCCTTCGCTCAGCGTGAACCCTCCGTCACGGCAAGCCCTTCGTCACCTTGCCGCCCGCCACCGAGAGCCACACCGTCTGAGGGCCCGCGGCGCGCTTCACCAGCGACGGGTCGGTGGTGGTGAGCAGGGTCTGCGCGCCGCTGTCGTGCAGGTACGCCATCAAGAACGCGTTGCGGTCGGGGTCGAGCTCGCTCGAGACGTCGTCGAGCAGCAAGAGCGGCAGCACCCCGCTCGCCGCGTGCAGGTTCTCGATTTCGGCCACCTTCCACGCGAGCACGATGGCGCGCGCCTGGCCCTGGCTGGCGAACGCCCGCGCGCTCTGACCGCCCAGGCCCAGCTCGAGGTCGTCGACGTGCGGCCCCACCGAGGTGTGCCCCCGCTCGAGGTCGCGCAGCGCCCGCGCCGCGAGCGCCGCCTGCAGCGCCTGGGCGAGCGCCTCTTCACTCGCCGCCGCGAAGTCGAGCTCCACCTTCGCCGGGGCGTAGCTGAACGAAGCGCCCGACTCGGTGCGGCCGATGCGTTGAAAGGCCTCGACCGCGCGGGCCTGCAATTCGCCCATCAGCGCACGCCGCCGCGTCCACAACCTCGCGCCGGTCTTGGCCAGCGTCTCGTCCCACGCCACCAGGTGGGCGGCGGGCGCCTGGTCTTTGAGCAGCCGGTTGCGGCTCTTGAGCGCCTTGGCGTACGCGCGCGACTCGGCGAGAAACGCGGGGAACCGGTTGAACACCGCGCGGTCGAGAAACGCGCGCCGCCCCTCGGGAGACCCCTTCACCACCATCAGGTCGTCGGGCGTGAACGCCACCACCGACACCCCGCCGAAGTAGTCGTCGAACGATGGCGCCCGCTTGCCGTCGACGTACGCGGCGCGCGAGCCCTCGAAGATTTCGACCTGCAGCTCGCGCTCGGCCCCGCTCAAGAGAAAGCGCCCGGTCACCTTCGCGCTGGCCTCGCCGTGCCGCACCAGCTCGGACAGCTTCGACGCGCGCAGCGGCTTGAGCGTCGCCAGGTAGTACAGCGCCTCGAGCAGGTTGGTCTTGCCCGCGCCGTTGTGGCCCACCGCCACCGTCGCGCCCGGCGACGGGGTGAGCGTCACCTCGTCCAGATTCCGAAACCGTTCGCAGCGCAGCTCGAGGAGACGCACGGCTACTTCCGAATCAGGGTGCCGACTTCGATGACCTGCTCGGCGGTGTACACCTGCAGGTGAAACACCTTCACGAACGGCGGCGGGCCGGTGGGGCCCGGGTTGACGCCGTCGCTGGGGTCGAACGGCGCGGTGTCTTGCCGCACGTTGAGGCGGGCGTTGGTCTGGCCGAGCCAGGGCTCTCCGCCGTCGGGCAGCGTCACCCGGCGCCACTCCATCGCGCGGTTGATGCCGCCGTCTTCGAAGCGGTTCACCAGCCGCCCGCCGTCGAGCACGTCGTAGTGCGCCTCGAACAGGCCGTTGCTGGTCATCGCCACCGGCCAGCCGCCCAGGTTCTCGTAGTCGAACACCTGCGGAGGCTTCACCCCCGCATCGAGCGGCAGCGGGTTCACCAGCAGGAAGCCGCCGGGCAGCGTGAACACCTGCCCGTCGCGGAAGCCGACGCGGCCCAGGCCACCCAGGGGGTGGTCCATCCACACCTCGATGGGCTCTCCGCCCTGCAGCAGCAGGGGCGTCGCCTTCCACCGCGGGGGGGTGCCGTCGAGCGTCACCAGGAACAGCGAGCGGCCGGCGATGAGGTACGCGCGCACCCGGTCGACGCCGTTGGTGCCCACCGCGCTGCGCTCGAGGGTGAAGCTGCGAATGGGAGACGACGGCGCCGGGGTGAGCTGCGGCGTCACCTCGTCGAGCACGTCGGCGGTGCTGGTGGTGCGGTCGGGGAGCGGCAGGAAGTAGACGCTGTCGTCGGCGGTCATCACGAACGACACCACGCCGGCGTCGCTCGCGGTGGCGGCCTCGCCGAAGAACGGCCCTCGCGCCGGGCTGCCGCGCGCGTCGACCAGCCGCGGGCCGAAGCCGACCCCCAGCCCCCCAGCGGCGTTCGGGTCGAGGAACACCAGGTCGGCCGAGCTGAGCAGGCCCCAGCCGCGCGCCTGCCCGACGAACGCGGCGCCCACCGCGTCTTTGGGCAGGTCGACGCCACCCACCCGCAGGTTGAGCACCTGGTAGCCCATGCCTTCTACCCGCGGCGAGGCGGCGTACGCGTCGGTGAAGACCGCCTCGAGGAGCCCGCCGTCGGCTTGAGGCAGCGCGCCGAACGCGGTGGGAATGCGGTCGAGGAACAGCGGCAGCGCCTGGGTGAACGAGGCGCCGGCCCAGATTTGCCCGCGCTGGCCGCCCAGCATCACACCCAGGCCGAGGCTCTCGTCGATGACCACGTCGCTGCCCCCGTCGAGCTCGGCGGCGCGGCGCCCGTTCTTCACCCGCGACACCTGGCCCAGGTCGAACGGCGCGTCGACCGCCTCGACGATGCACAGCTGGGTGTCGTTGGCGGTGGCGCTGCCCACCACCCGCACCAGCTGCAGCCCGCCCTTCGCCTCTTCCGCGGCGGTGACCGGTACCCGGCACAGCACCTCGACGGTGGGCCGGCCCTCGTCGAACACCGGCACGAAGGCGGCGATGTCTCCGCGCACGCAGGGGGTGCAGTCGCTCCACAGCCGGGTGGCGCTGGGGCTCACCGCGCGGTCGAGCCGCCAGCTCGAGAGAATGGTGGGCCCGACGTGCACCAGCGGGCTCTTGGGCCCCAGCGCGAACGCCGCCAGCGTGCCGTTGCCGTCGGTGCGCAGGTCGACCTGCAGGGGGAAGCGCAGCCCGAACGCGCCGGGCATCGGCTCGTCGGGGTTCAGGCGAGTGACGACGCCCGCGTCGGTGCGGCGGCGCAGCGCCAGCGCCTCGCGGGTGAGCAGCAGGGTGTCGTCGCCCCCGCCGGTGATGTCGGGCAGGTCGCGCACGTCGAGCGGGTGCACCACCCCGCCGTCGTCGGAGAAGCGCAGCGCGTCGTCGAGCGTGAGCGCCGAGCCCTTGGTCACCTCGACCGCGGCGGTGCCTCCGTCGAGCAGCGCGCGCAGCACGTGAATGCGCTGCGGCCCCGAGCGCAGGCGCTCTCCGTCGGGGATGGCGAGGGTGCGCGGCGAGGTGAGCGCGACGCTGTCGTAGGCGAAGAGTGGGTCGTCGCCGGGGCCGTTGTGGGTGAGCGCCACCACCCAGGTGTCGAGCGTCGAGCTGGGCGACGCCAGCGCGGTGAGCTTGCCCAGGTCTGAAGGGTAGGGCACCGCCGGCTTCGCGGTGATGGCCTGGGTGAGGTCGAGCGGCACGACGGTGGCGGTGGTGCCCTGCCCGAGCACCGCCACCACCTTGGGCCCCTCGGAGGTGAAGCGGTGGCCGATGGCGCTGACCTGGCGGTCGAGCACGCCGGGGTGGCGGGTGAGCGCGTCTTCGAAGTGCGGAGCGGTGGCGCCGTTGTCGAACTGCGGCCCTTCGTAGCGGTACTGGCGGCAGAGGTTGTCGACGCCGCACACCTCGCCAGGCGCGCAGACCGCGTCGCGGGTGCCCTCGGGCTGCGAGAAGTCGCAGGGAAAGTCGTTGCCCTTCTCGGTGTAGAGGCCGCCCTTGCAGGCGCACAGCGCGGCGGTGAGCAGCAGCGCGCGCCTCACCACAGCCCCACCAGGGCGGCGCCGTTGAAGCTCGGCAGCAGCGCGACGCGGGGAGACTGGTCGGCCGGCGGCCACAACACGATGCCCAGCGCCGCCACCACCGCTCCGCCGATGACCAGGCCGAGCGCGATGGTCTTCTGGGTGCCGATGGCCGCGTCTTGGCTCAGGTAGTAGTCGCGCGGCCGCAGCGCGACGCCCTCGCACCGCGCCAGCGGCATGTTGCCGGTGGGGCACAGCTCGTCGTTCACCACCGTCTGCCGCGACAGCGCCAGCATGCCCAGCACCGAGCCGGCCACGAACGCGGCGCCGCCGGCTGCGAGCAGCGCGATGGGCAGCACCTTCGAGGGCGGTGGGGGCAGCGGAGAGCCGGTGGCCTCGGCGGCCGCGTACGGCACCAGGGCGCGCAGGGTCTTCAGGTCGTCGGAGAGCTTCAGGGCGCGCGCCACCGCCTGGCCCTTCTCGGTGTCCACCATCTGCAGGCTGAGCTGGTACGCGGTGCCCAGGCGCGAGAGCTGGCCCGAGAGCACGAAGCGCGCGGTCACCGCGTCGGCGGCGTTCTGCGAGCAGGCGGAGGGGTCGGCCTCGCACACACCCAGCAGCTGCTTCTGCCGCTCGGCGCCGAGCAGCGACTCGAGGTCTTTGGTGGTGATGACGCGAAACAGCCCGCGGCTCGCGAGCGTGGCGCCGATGGCGTCGGTGAACGCCGCCGCCTCGGTCGGGTCGACGCCCTGCGCCGCGAGCGTGGCGACGAAGAGGCGCGGCTTCTCGGCGGCAGCTTGCGGTTCGGCGGCGGCGAGCACCACGGCGGCGAGCACGCTCAGAGTCCCCATCTTTGGGCGGGCAGGTTACACGACGCAGGGCGAAGGCGCGCGCCCTGAGCGAAGGCCTTCAGTCGAACGGGCGCCGTCGCAGCTGGAACGTGCAGCGGCGCGCGCACTCATACGAGGGAGTATGTGCTGCTGAGCCTCCGTGCTGGGGCGGCGGGGTTCGACTTCGCTCACCCTGACCGGTAGCGTCTGGCTTCGCGTGCTGGCTGAAGACGAGTCCTACCGCGTTCGCCTCGAGGGGCGCGCCGAGCTGCTCGAGAAGACGCTGCTGCGGTACCGCGCGCTCAAAGACATGCTCGGCTCGCTGACGTGGAGACGCCGCCTGCGCCGCAACGAGCCGCTGCTGCAGGAAATCATCTCGTCGCAGCCGCGCGTCGACGAGGCGCTGGGCACGGTCGAGAAGAAGGCCGCCCGCGAGGGCTGGCTCACCGGCAGCCAGACCCTGGCTTGCGCGCGCGAGGTCGACGACCTGAAGAACGCGGTGTGGCGGCAGATGGGGCGAAAGCTGAAGGGCACCGCCGGCGCGACCTTCAGCGAGCGGCTCACCCAGCTCGAGCGCTTGGCGGTCGCGGGCCCGCGCGTGGTCTACCCCGGCGAGCGGTGGAAGGCGGCGCTCGAGGCGCTCCCCGGCTGGCTGCCCGAGCTGCAGCAGCTGCACGCGTTCGGAGAGCTGCTCGAGGCGCTCTTCAAGCGCCCCTACGTGGCCTCGCAGCGGCTGCCCTACACCTCGAGCGAGCTGACCCGGCTGGCGGCGCTGTGGGCCGACGGCGACTCGGCGCTCGCCTCGTGCTGGGCGCGGGTCACCACCGTCGACACCACCGGCGGGGTGCAGCGCATGCTGAGGAGGCGGGCGCGGCGCGCTCCGATGAAGCCGCCCAAGAGCGGGCCCGAGCTGCTCTTGCGCGCCGAGTTCTGGCGCTCGCTCGCGGTGCTGAAGCTGAGAGACATCTGCGCCGAGCAGGTCAACCCGATTCAGCTGGCCGAGGCCGAGGTGCTCAGCGTGACGCGGTGGCTGGTCGACCGGGAGCGCGACCGCGCGGCGCGGCTGTCGGGGTTGAGCGAGGCGCGGGCAGCGCTCATCGAGCTGTCGGCCGAGCTCTGGCTCGCCACCCGGTCGCGGGGAGATGACCCGGGGTTCTGGGAGCGGCTGCACGGGCAGGCCGAGCGCGCCGACCAGTCGCTGGCGTCGGACGCCGACTTCAACCGGCTGCGCGACAACGTGCGCATGTTTCTGACCGTGGCGACGGGGAGACCCTCGCGGCGACCGCTCGAGCGACCCCGGCCGCAGCGGCCGGTTCCCGAGACGCTGGCGGGCATGGTGAGCGAGCTGAGGCTGCGGCTCTTGGAGCGCACCGCGTGAAGGCCGACGTCGCGCAGCAGCTCGAGGCAGAGCTGGTGGCTCGCGGGTTTCGGCGCGAGGGGCACGGGCTCGAGGCGCCGGGGGGTACGGTCGGGCTCGCGGATGCCTATCTGCGGCGCGCGGAGCTGTCGGAGCTGCTCGAGGCGGCGGTGGTGAAGCGGAATGCGTCTGCGGGTACGGAGCTCGCCGATTTCGGTGCGTTGGTCGAGGCGCTCAAGGCCGCGATCAACCGGTACTGCTGATCAGCTTCGGGGCGCTGCTACAGCCGACCACGACCACGTCCACGTCCACGTCCACGTACGTCCACGTCCACGTCAGCGCTCGCTTCGCTCGCGAATGGCTTTCTTTCGTGGACGTGGACGTGGTCGTGGTCGTGGACGGCCTTTTCGAGCGGCGAAGAGCCTTGAACAGGCAACCCCCACGGCCCATTCCATCTTGACAGTCCCTCTCCCCGGTTCTACCGAGCGCGCCACATATGCCATCGATGATCCAGATTTCTGGCCTGGTGAAACGCTTCGGCACGACCGAAGCCCTCAAAGGCCTCTCGTTCGAAGTTCCCAAAGGGCAGGTGGTCGGCTTTCTCGGGCCGAACGGCGCCGGCAAGACCACCACCATGCGCATTCTCGCGGGCTACTCGACGCCCACGTCGGGCACCGCGAAGGTCGGCGGCATCGACGTCATGCAGGACACCGTCGGCGCGCGGCGCCTCATCGGGTACCTGCCCGAGTCGAACCCCCTCTACGAAGAGATGATGGTGCTCGACTTCTTGCGCTTCACCGCCGAGGTGCGCGAGGTCGGGGCCGACGTGCGCACCGCCCGCATCAAGCGCGCGGTCGAGCGCTGCGGCCTCGGCAAGGTGCTGGGCAAAGACATCAACCAGCTCTCCAAGGGCTACCGGCAGCGCGTGGGCCTCGCGCAGGCGCTGCTGCACGAGCCCGAGCTGCTGATTCTCGACGAGCCCACCTCGGGGCTCGACCCCAACCAGATTGTCGAGATTCGCTCACTCATCAAAGAGCTGGGCACCGAGAAGACCGTCATTCTCTCGACCCACATCTTGAGCGAGGTGCAGAGCACCTGCTCGCGCGTGCTCATCATCAACGAGGGCAAGCTGGTCGCCGACGACGCTCCCGAGCGGCTGCAGAATTCGCAGGGCAGCTCGGTGTCGCTGGTGCTCGCCTCGCGCTCGGGCGGCCGCCTCGACCCCGCCGCGCTGAAAGCCACGCTCGCCACCGTGCCTGGCGTCACCGGCGTCGATGGCGCCGAGGGTGAAGGCGACGGCACCTTCGGCTTCCGCCTGCGGTTCGGCAACGAAGACCCCCGCCGCTCGCTGTTCGAGGCCGCGGTGAAGAACGACTGGGTGCTGCTCTCGCTCGAGCGCACCCAGGTGTCTCTCGAAGACACCTTCCGCAAGCTCACCGGCGTCGAGAAGCCCGCCGCAGTCGTCGAAACCAAAAAGGAGGCCGCATGAACCCGGTGCTCGCCGTCGCGCGGCGTGAGCTGCGCACGTTCTTCGCCTCGCCCATCGCTTACATCGTGCTCGGCGCGTTTCTGCTGCTCGCCGGCTGGCTGTTCTTTTCGACCCTGTTCCTCGCCGGGCAGGCGTCGCTGCGCGGGTTCTTCAGCATCTCGCCCGTGCTGTTCGTGGTGCTGGTGCCCGCCATCACCATGCGCTCGGTCGCCGAAGAGCGAAAGAGCGGCACCCTCGAGCTCTTGCTCACCATGCCGCTCGAGAACTGGCAGGTGGTGGTCGGCAAGTTCGTCGCCGCGCTCGGCATGGTGTGCGCCGGGCTGGTCTTCACCCTGCCCTACGCGCTCAGCGTGAGCTCGCTCACCGCCCCGGCTCGTCGTTCGACTGGGGCACGGTGGTGGCCGGCTACCTGGGCCTGGTGTTGCTCGCCTCGGCGTTCATCGGCCTCGGGCTGTGGGGCAGCGCGCTCTCGAAGAACCAGATCGTCGGGTTCATCTTCGGGCTCGTGCTGTGCTTCGCGTTCTACTTCGTCGACAAGTTCGCGGTGCTCTTGCCCGAGTGGCTCGGCGCGGTGCTCGAGTTCATCTCGGTCGACTACCACTTCGACAACATCGCGCGCGGCGTGCTCGACACCCGCGACCTGCTCTTCTACTTCTCGCTCACCGCCGCCGGCCTGCTGCTGACCACCCAGATTCTCGGCAACATTCGCCAAGAGGTGACCACCAAGAGCATCGCCACCCCCACCTTTCTCACCGTGGCGGTCATCGGCTCGCTGGTGCTGCTCAACGTGCTCGGCCTGCGCGCCTTCAAGCGCTTCGACCTCACCTCGGAGCGCGCCTACACCCTGAGCGGCGCCACCAAAGACACCCTCGCCGGCCTCGACGACGCGGTCACCATCACCGCGTACTTCACGCAAGACCTGCCGGCCCCCTACGCCTCGAACAGCCGCTACGTGCGCGACCTGCTCGAAGAGTTTCGCGCTGCCTCGAAGGGCAAGCTCTCGTTCGAGTTCATCGACCCCGCCGCGCAGGACACCGAGAAGGACAAAGAGCAGAAGCGCGACCTGAAGCGCGACATCTTCGGCCGCACCTTCCGCGAGCCCACCCAGCTCGAGAAAGAGCTCGCCCAGACCGGCATTCAGTCGGTGCAGATTCGCGTGGTCGAGGCCGACCAGCAGCAGACCAAGAACGCGTACATGGGCGTGGTCATTCGCTACCACGAGAAGAAAGAGGTCATACCCGTGGTGCCGAACCCGGCCTCGCTCGAGTACGACCTCACCTCGCTGATTCGCAAGCTGACCCGCACCAAGACCCCGGTCATCGCGCTGCTGCAGGGCCACGACGAGCCCAAGCCCGAGAAGCTGCGCCAGCTCTCGGCGCTGCTCTCGCAGACCTACGAGGTGCGCCCGGTCGAGCTGCAGGGCAAAGAGGCGTTCGACCCCGACGTCGACGCGCTGCTGGTGCTCGGCCCCGAGAAGCCGCTTCAGCCCAACGAGCTCAAGGCCATCGACCAGCTGGTGATGCACGGCAAGCCGGTCGCGATGTTCCTCGACTCGGTGCACTTCGACATGCGTACCGCCGAGCAGAAGCCGGCCGACACCAACCTGCAGCAGCTGCTCACCGCCTACGGCGTCACCGTCGACTCGGCCAACATGGTCGCCGACGTCAACAGCGCCAACCTCAACATCAGCGAGCAGCGCGGCTTCATGATGGTGCAGATGCCGGTGCCGTACCCCTTCATACCCATCGTGAAGCGGCTCGAGGGCGAGAGCCCCATCAGCAAGGGCATCGGCGACGTCACCTTCCCCTTCGCGTCGAAGGTGACCGTCACGCCGGGCGACGGCAAGCAGGTGCTGGTGCTGGCGCGCTCGTCTCCCAAGAGCTGGGTCGAGGCGAAGCCGCAGAACCTCGACCCGCGCCGCGATTGGCGCAGCGAGCAGGTGAACTTCACCGGGCCCTACGACCTGATGGTGCAGGTGTCGGGCAAGCTGAAGAGCCCGTACGCGGGTCAGGCGGCGGTGAGCGGCCCGAACGCGCCGCTCAGCGAGAGCCAGGGCGAGTCGCGGCTCATCGTGGCCGGCACCTCGGCGCTGTTCCAGGACGACTTCTTCGGCCGGCCCAACGCCGCGCTGCTGATGAACGTCACCGACTGGCTCTTGCTCGACCCGGCGCTGCTGGCGATGCGCACCCGCGGCGTGCAGCTGGCGCAGCTGAAAGGTGAGCTGAGCGACGGCACCCGCAACGCCACCAAGTTCGGCAACGCGTTCGGCCTGCCGCTCGCGCTGGCGCTGTTCGGCCTGATTCGGTGGCGCCTGCGCGAGAGCCGCCGCCTGCACGTCGCGCTGTGAAAGGAGACCGAACCATGAAACGCACTCCCCTCATCGCTGCGGTCGTCTTCGCCGTGCTGCTCGCCGCCGTCATCTTCACGCGCGAAGACACGGTCAACGAAGGCGTGCCCAAGCTGAAGCTCGAGCCGCTGGGCGGCGAGGTCACCCAGGTCGAGGTGACCGGCGCTTTCCAAGCGAAGCTCACCAGCGAAGGCGGCGCGTGGAAGGTGAACGGCTTCGCCGCCGACGAGGCCCAGGTGAAGGGCCTCACCGAGGCGCTGAAGGACTTTCACGCGCAGGACTTCGTGACCGAGAAGACCGAGAAGCACGCCGAGCTCGAGGTCGACGACGCCAAGGGCACCAAGGTGGTCGTCTCGACCGCCGCGGGCCCGAAGTGGTCGCTGGTGTTCGGCAAGGCGGCCAAGGGCGGCGGCTCGTACGTGCGCGAGGCGAAGTCGAGCGCGGTGTTCTCGACCAACAGCCCGGTGGCGTTTCACGTGAAGAAGAACGCCACCGCGTGGCGAAAGAAGACCATCACCACCGCACCGGCGGCCGACGTGGCCCGGGTGACGGTGACGCAGCCGAGCGGCGCCTTCACGCTGGTGAACAAAGACGCCACGTGGGCGCTCGAGCCCGCGCCGCCGCCGGGCTTCCGCTTCGACCCTGGGGCGGCGCAGCGCTACGTGCAGGCGGCGACCTCGCTGCAGGCGCAAGACTTCACCGACGCGCTGGGCGAGCAGGTCGCCTCCATCGCGCTCGGCCTGAAGGACGGCAAGACGGTGACCCTCAAGCTCGGCGCGAAGAAGGCCGACAACACCGTGCCGCTCTCGGTCGAGGGCGACCCGCAGGTCTACCTGCTGCCCCAGTGGAGCGCCGAGCAACTGCTCAAGACGCAAGAAGACCTGCGCGACACCACCCTGCTCGCCTTCGAGCCCGACCAGGTCGAGAAGCTCACCCTCACCGCCTCAGGCAAGAGCACGGTGGTGGCGAAGAGCGGCGGCGCATGGAAGGTGCTCGAGCCCAAGAGCCTGCCCGCCGGCTTCGAGTTCGACCCGGCGAGCGTGCCGGGGCAGCTGATGCGGCTGAAGAACCTGCGCGCGGCGAAGGCGGTGACCTCAGTGGCCGACGGCGCGGCCGGCTTCGGCAAGCCCACCGCCTCGGTCGAGCTGCAGCTCACCGGGGGCAAGAAGCAGAGCCTCAAGTTCGGCGGCGAGACGCCGAGCAAAGAGCTGTACGTGAAGGGCTCGGCCGACGCGCTCACCTACGCCATCGGCGCGCACGAGCGTCAGGCGTTCGAGCAGGGGGTCGAGCTGTTCAAGAAGCGCCCGCCTCCCGACATGAGCCAGATGCGCGGGCTCGAGCAGCTGCCTCCCGAGGTGCGCAAGCAGCTCGAGGCCCAGCTGCGCCAGCGCAACAACTAGCCGTCAAAACCCGGCGGGCCCTCTTCTACTGAAGGGGGCATGACTGCCCTGCTGCTGGTGCTCTCCACGCTGTCGGCTGCCCCCGAGACCAACGACCCGCGTGAGGCGTACAGCCTGCGCTTCATTCACTTCGGTGAGTGTGCTGCGGGCCAAGGCCGACGGCTACAACAAGAAGCTGCGGCGCGAGCTCGGCCTCGACGACGACTACGTGCCCGACGCGACGCGGCCACCTGCCAGCGCGTCGCGGGGCGGCGTGCGCATCGGGCCGATGCTCAACGCGGGCGCGACCGGCGTCTGCCTGAGCGCCACCTTCTAGAAGGTGAACATCGACATCGGCTGCACCGAGGGCACCGGCTCGTCGACGCGGCTCAGGTGGACCGGCTGGGTGAAGAGGTTGATTTCGCCCACCGTCACGCCGACCAGGCCGCTGATGAGGCCCGCTTCCCAGTGGTGGTAGGCGAGCCCCAAGAGCAGCGAGAGGCCGACGTTCACCAGCACGTTGCCGGCGTGGGCCACCCACGACTTGCCGAAGCGCTGCTCGCCGTCGATTCTGGTGCGCGCGGCCTCTGCCTTCTCGAGCAGGGCGCAGCGGTCGGGGTTGTTCCACTCGCCGCGAATGCGCTTCATCGGCACGGTGAAGCGCAGCGGCAGCAGCCAGAACGAGAGGCTGCCCACGGCCGCGGCGACAGCCCCTACCGTCAGGTCGGTGCGGGCAGGGTTGTCTTGGCGCATCGAGAGCATCGCTCCGAGCTGCACCGCGGCGACCGCGGTGTAGAGGCTGCCCCAGCTGTACGACCAGATTCGGGTGGCGCGCAGCTGATCATCGTAGGCGTCGGCGAGCACGTCGAGGCGCTCTTCCACGTCGGCACGGCACTCGGCGAAGGCAGGCGCTGCGAGCAACGCGATGAGCAGGCCGGCGGCCTTCAGCCTCATGGCTCAATGCGTAATGGCGCCGGGCTGCGGCTGACCGCGCGTTACCGCCGAGGGATACGCTTCAGCTCACACGCGCATCGGCATGACCACGGCGGTGTAGCTCTTGTCGCCGGGGGTATGCAGCACGCCAGGAGAGTGCTCGTCGCCCAGCTCGATGACCACGTCGTCGCTCTCGGTGACGGTGAGAATGTCGATGAGGTAGCGGGCGTTGAAGCCGACGGTCAGCGCGGCGCCCTTGTAGGGCACCTCGATGTCGTCTTTCGCTTCGCCGAGGTCGGGGTTGTTGGCGGTGATGCGCACCTGCGAGTCGGCGAGCGCGAGCTTGATGGCGTTCGACTTGTCGGCGCTGAGCAGCGCGATGCGCTTGAGCGAGTCGAACAGGCGGTTGCGCGACACCACCACCTGCTTCTCGCCCTCTTTCGGAATCACGCGCTGGTACTCGGGGAACTGGCCGTCGATGAGCCGCATCACCATCGAGAGGCCGGGCTTCTTGAACAGCGCGCTCGACTCGGCGAAGCCCAGCGAGCACTCGGCGTCGGGCGCCTCTTCGAGCAGGCGCTTGAGCTCGAACAGGCCCTTGCGGGGAATGATGACGCCGCCCTTGAGCTTGAAGTCGCCGACCAGGTCGCGCTCGATGAGGCAGAGCCGGTGGCCGTCGGTGGCGACCATGCGCACCTTGCCGCCCTCGCGCGGCTCGAAGAACACCCCGTTCAAGATGTAGCGGGTCTCGTCACTCGAGATGGCGAACGAGGTCTTCTTGATCATCTCGAGCAGCGTGTTGCCGCTCACCTTCACCAGCGGAGCGTTCTCTTCCTTCGGCAGCTTGGGGAACTCTTCGCTGGCCATGCCCACGATGCGGTACGAGGCGCTGCCGCAGGTGATTTCGGCGTAGTTGTTCTGCAGCTTCTTCACGTTCAGCGTCGGCTCGGGCAGGTTCGCCACGATGTCGAACAGCGTCTTCGCCGAGAGCGTCACCGAGCCCGGCTTCAGCACCTCGGCCGGGTGCTCGCTGACGATGCCGATGTCGAGGTCGAAGGCAGTCACCGTCACGCCCGACTTGGTGGCGTTGACGAGCACGTTGGCGAGAATCGGCATGGTCGTCTTGCGCTCGACGATTCCCTGCGCGCGGTGAAGCGCTTTCCTCAGCTCATCGGCTGCGATTCGGAATTCCATGGCGGGGCTGGTCCTAGCCCGCAAGCCCTCGCGCTTCAACCACGCTCTGGCCCGATTTCCCGCCTCGAAATCGCCGTTTCGCCGCCGCTCACAGCGTCTGCAGGTACGCCACCAGCGCGTCGACGTCGCCGGGCGACAGCTGCGAGACTCCGCCGTGCTTGTCGCCGCCGCCGCTGGCCGCGAAGCGCTCGCGCAGCGTCTTGGCGCGGCCGTCGTGCAGCCAAGGGCCGTGCGCGCCGACCCCGCGCAGCGACGGCGTCTGAAAGCGGCCGCCGGTGCCCACGTCGCGGGTGAGGTTGTCGGTGAGCGCGGGGCCAAAGTGGCACGCGGTGCAGTTGGCCGCGGTGCCTTCGAAGAGCGCCTGGCCGTGCGCCACCAGGTCGGGCGCGGCGCCGGTGTCGAGGGGCGCTTCGCGCGGCAGGTACTCGAGCCACAGCGCCAGGTCGCGCACGTCGCGCTCGGGCGGCATCGCCCCGCCCATGCGCTGCACGAACGTGTCGGCCATCACCGCGCTCAAGGTCGAGTGCTCGCCCTCCCAGTGAAACGGCGCGGTGTCGAGCAGGCCGCCCACCAGCGAGGGCGTCTTGCGGCGCGCGCCGCGCACCTCCCACACGTGGCCATCGTCGCGCCCCTCGGGGTGGCACGAGGCGCAGGCCATCGCGTTCACCTCGAGGTGGAACAGGCCGCGCCCGCCCGCCGGCGAGGGCGAGAGCTCGAGCACCTGGGTGGGCCGGTTGCTGAGCACGGTGAGCCGGCTCGGCGAGAGCGTGTGCACCACCAACGAGCCGTCGGCGAGGTACGTGACGCCCGAGGTGAGGCCGGGCACCCCGATGAGGTTCACCAACTGGCTCGCGCACTGCGTGGCCACGTCGCCGGTGAGCTGGTCGACGCGCACCCGCCCCACCGCCTTCGAGCCGGCCATCGCGACCGCGATTTCCTGACCGCCGGGCGAGACCGCCACGTCGACCGGCAGCACCCCGGGCAGCTCGACCGACGTGCGGGTGCCGTCGGGAGCGAAGCGGGTCAGCGCCGAGCGAATGACGGGGGTGGCGCACGGCGCGTTGGTGCTGGTGACGCTGTGGGTGCCGCCGGCGTAGTCGGTGACGGTGGTGGTGGTGGTCGACGGCGCCGCGAACACGCTCGAGACCGGGCCTTCGATGGCGCGCTGGTGCGTCACCACCACCGAGCCGTCGTCGGCGACGCGCGAGCGCCAGGCGACCTCGGGCACGAAGCGCGCGGTCTGCTGCAAATCCGTCGGCACGGTGAACGACGGCAGCGGGTGCGCGCCCGCGCCGGTGCGGGTGACCGAGCCGCCGCCGCGAAAGGTGACCGCCTCGAGCCTGCCGTCGGGAAAGGCGAGCACGTCGCGCAGGTCGGGGGCCCAGCGCTCGGTGGCGACGTGCCCCTCGGCGTCGACGGTGGCGAGGTCTCCGTTCGCGCAGGCGACGCGGGCCACCGCCGAGGCCTCGTCCCAGGTGACGCCGCGCGGCTCGGCGCAGGCGTGGCTCACGCCGAGCAGCTGGTAGGTCGAGGCGTCGATGCGGGCGACGTCTCCGCTGCCGCGCAGCGCCACGTAGAGCAGGTGACCCTCGCCGAGCGCCGCGCGCGCCGGGTGGCTGCGCTCGGGCAGCTGCACCTCACCCCAGACGCCCAGGTCTTGCGGGCCGACGCTGACGAACACCACCCGGTCGGTGTCGACATCGGAGACCGCCACCAGCCGCGGCGCGACCAGCGTCACCGTGCCGCCGGTCAGCTCGACGCCGCGGCGAACGGCCTCGCCGACCGCGCGCGAAGGCGCCACCCCGGCGACCGAAGGAGCCGCCGCGGTGTACGAAGCTCCCACCTCGGGCCCCCCCGGCGCGGCGCAAGCGGCGAGAGAAAGGGCAGCTGCAGCGACGTATGGGCGCATGGCTCCTCCGGCTCAGAAGCGTTTGGCGCTGACGTGTCGCGAGCGCCACCGACCTTCACGAGAAAGCTGCCAACGCCGTCACCGGGACTCGAGCCAGTCGAGCGTGCGCAAGAGCGCGGTCACGTCGGCGGTGCGCGGGTCGTCAGGGCACGCCTCGAGAAAGTCCCGGGCGACGTCGGCCGCCTCAGAGAGCCGCCGCTGCGCGTGCAGCGCGCGAATCAGCGCGAGCCGCACCTCGGGGTGCAGCACCCCGTGCGGAAACCGCCGCAGCGACTCGCGCAGCGTCAGCTCGGCGGTGGGAGCCCGCCCCGCCCGCGCGAGCAGGTACGCCGCCTCGTACAGCGCCGCCTGCGCGCGAAGCCCGTCGCCCTTCGCCTCGTTGCCGAGGCACGCCACCCGCTGCTCCAGCGAGTGCCGCGCGCACGCCGGGCTCGATACCTCGGGCGGCACGATGTCGAGCGCGCTGGGCGCATTGCCCGGCGCGAACACCCGCTCTTCACCCGCGCGCAACGTCACCGACTGCTGGCCGGCGAACGCGAACACCTCGACCTCGCCCTCGAACACGCGCACCGAGGTTCCCGCCTCGGTCACGTCGGCCGCGTAGCGGGCGCTCTGCGACGCCAGCGACACCTCGGGGGTGCTCACCGGGTACGCCTCTTCGTGAGGCTGCACCTCGAAGCGGCCGCGCTCGAGCCTGACGCCCCCTTCGAGCGGCAGCGACCACACCGCGCCCGCGGCGGCGACCAGGTGCTGGGGCGGCTGCGGCTCGGCCTCGGGCGGCGCGGGCAGGGGCTCGGCGCGCGCCACCCGCGGCGGCCGGGGCGGCCGCTTGGGCGCGACCCCGCCAGGCGCCACTGCGGGCGGCGAACCCTCGACGCACATCTGCGGCTCGACGCACTCGGGCGCCCTCGCCGCCACCACCGCCGCGGCCGGCGCCACCGCGTGCACCGGCGTCACCGACCACTTGAGCGACACCCACGCCAGGAGCACCGCGGCGCTCGCCGCCACCAGCCACACCCAGCGCGAGCTCTTCGGCTTCGCCACCCGCTCGATGACGCCGTCCCACCCGCGGGCCACGTCGACCGGGCGCGGCGCGATGTCGGCGACCGAGCGCACCAGCTGCGCGGCGCGGTCAGGGTCTTCGGGCGTCTCGCGCCACGGCCGCAGTCCCGAGGGCTCAGTCATGGCGGCGCTCCCGGGCTTCGAGCCGCAACACCGCGGCGCTGAGCGCCTTGCGCGCGTGAAACAGCCGCGTCCACACCGTGGCCACCGGAACCGAGAGGGCGTGCGCGACCTCGTCACCGCTCAACCCCTGCAGCTCGAAGAGCACCAGCACGTCGCGCTTGGCGGCGGGCAGAGAGTCGAGCGCCTGCTGCAAGAGCTGCGAGGCCTCTTTCTGCTCCAGGGTACGGGCGGGGCTCTCGGCGCTGGCGAGCTCGGCGGTGCTGTCGAGGCCCAACCAGGCGCGCAGCTTGTGGCGGCGGCGCTGGCCGGCGGCGAGCTTCACCGCCACGCCGTACAGCCACGCCCGCTCTGACCTGGCCCGCGCCAGGTCGTGCAGCTTGCGCATCGCCACCACGAAGACCTCTTGCAGCAGGTCATCGCAGTCGACGCCGTTGCCGCCCAGGCGGTTGAGCGCGAGGCGCAGCTCGGGCGCGTGCGCCGAGTACAAGCGGCGCACGTCGGCGAGCGACCCCTTCGCGGCGCCCCCCACCATGTCGAGCTCGGCCATCACGCGTTTCAAGTGTCGGTCGCCCCGTCAAACCTTCGTAAAAAAGCACCCCGAACCGACATCAGAGGCCGGGCGCGAGCAGAGGAGCAACCGGGCGGCTGTGGGTGCTTCGCCCACTCCGAGGGCGTGGGTGTTACGTGTCACCCATGAAAAAGCCCCGGCCTCGATGGCAGCGCGTGCTGCGCGCCATGCTCGTCGCCGCGGGGGTGCTCGAGCTGCTCTACGTGATTGCCGGCAACCTGCTGCTCGCCGGCGACCGCATACCCCGCTTCGTAGAGGCCTCGACACCGATGGTGAAGCTGCACTGGGACCAGGCGCGCACCTGGTGGCCGGGGCAGACCAGCGTCGAGGGCTTCAGCATGCAGCTCGACACCGAGAGCGACGTGCAGATGGACCTTCGGGTCGAGCAGGCCACCACCACCTTGAAGCTGTGGCCGCTGCTGCACCGGCGCCTCTCGTTCGACCACACCCGCGCCCACGGGGTGGTGTTTCGCATGGTCACCAAGCTGACCCAGGCGCAGTGGGACGCGCAGCCAGCGCGGGTCGCCGCGTTCCCCCGCATCGAAGGGCTGCCGTTTCCCCCGGTGAGGCCCGAGCACCCGTCGGGGCCGCCTCCCACCCCTGCCGAAATCGACGGGCTGTTCGGCATCGAGATGCTCGATGTGGTCACCGACACCCGCGAGCTGTGGTTCGACGAGTACCGCTACGTGGGCACTTCACACGTGAAGGGCGCGTTCGGGCTGCAGCCGCTCAAGGCGCTGTGGGTGGGGCCGGCGTGGCTCACCCTCGACGGCGGCAAGCTGAGCGCGGCAGACACGGTGGTGCTCCCTGCGTTCACCGCCGGAGTCGACTTCGAGATTGGCCGGGTGTCGCTGCTCGACGCCGAGCCCAGCGTCATCGCGAGCACCCTCACCGTCGCGCTGCGCAGCGTGACCCGCATCGAAGACGTCTCGCTGGTGAAGCTCTATCTCGACGGCGTCGAGGTCAGCGGCGGCGGCCTGCTCTCGCTCGACGTGAAGGTGGTCGAAGGCAAGGTGATGCCCGGCAGCACCGTCGACGTGACGCTCGACCCCCTGGCGGGCAAGGCCCACGGCTTCGCGTTCGCGGGGCGGCTGGCCGTCGAGGGGCGGGTGACGCCACAGCTGCAGCTCAAGGCGGGGGTCGACCTGGTGGGGCAGCTGACCACTCCGGTGCTCGACCAGCGCCCGCTGGTGGTGAGCCTCGAGTCGGTGAACGGCGAAGTCTTGACCGAGCGCAACGACCTCAGCGCGGGGCTGGGCCTGCAGCGGGCGTCGGCGCGGGTGAACGACGCGCGCGCCGCCGACGCGCGGCCGGTGACCGAGGCCGCCGGCAACTACGTGCCGGGCATCGCCCAGGCGCTGCTCGGCGACGGGCCGCTCAGCAGCACGATGACGGTGACCCACACCCCCGCGTACACGGTGCTGCGCCTCAAGGGCAGCAAGCTCGGCCAGGCGAGCCTCGCCGGCGCGATGCTCTACGACCTCAAGGGGTGGAACGGGGCGGCCGCGGGGCTCGTCGGCGCGCTGCCCATCGGGCTGGTGGTGACCGCGGGGAAGCTGAGCTACCGGCCCTCGACCAACACCGACTGGCTATCGCCCGAGCTGGAGCGCTTCGGCATCTCTCCCGAGAGCACCGCCGCGGTGGCGCCGTGAGCGCGCCGGCTCAACGCCGGCTGCCACCGTCGAGGCCATGGGGCGAGAGCACCGGCATCTTCGAGGTAATCCACGAGTGGATGAGCACCACCACCAGCCGCTCGACGGTGGGGCAGTCTTCCCTGCCGGTCTCCACCGTGCGCTCGAACACCTTGCCGTCGGACGTGCGCCGGGTGGTGAGCAGCAGCCCGCCGGCGGTGGGCTTGATGCTCACCTCGAACGACGGCCGCGCGAGCAGCTCGGTCACCTGGGGCGTCTGGGGGCTCGGCGGCAGCACCGAGAGCCCCACCCGCGCCATGCGCTCGGTGAGCGAGGCCGGGGCGGGGCACTTGAGCGTGACGTCGACGGTGAGGCTCACCGTGGCCGAAGCAGCGAGCAGCGTCGAGAGCAGCAGCACCATGCGCGGGGTCGCGTAGCATGCGCCAGATGCCGCGCCGCGCGAAGACCCCCGGTTGGCTCACCGCCGCGCGCGAGGCGAATCGACCCGGCACCGACTGGCTGGCGCGCGCGCTGGGGCGCTCGGGCGCGGTGCACCCCAGCGAGCTCGAGGCCACCCTGGCGGCGGGCCGGGTGCGCGTCGACGGCAAGGTCACCACCAAGCCGTTCACCCCGGTGACCGAGGGCTCGAAGGTGACCGTCGACGGCAAGCCGGTGCCCCTCGAGCGGCAGAGCCGGGTGCTGATGCTGCACAAGCCGGCGGGCGTGCTGGCGCAAGGCAGCGGGCGCGACAAGCGGCTGACCGTGGTCGACGTGCTGGGGCCGCTGCTCGACGAGGCGCAGCAGCGCTACGCGTGGCACGCGGTGGGGCGGCTCGACGTCGACACCACCGGGCTGTTGCTGTTCACCAACGACGAGCGAACGGTGGCGCGCGTCACCAGCCCCGAGAGCCACCTGCCCAAGCGCTACCTCGCGACGGTGCACCCGAAGGCGAGCGAGGCGATGCTCCAGCCCCTGCGCGACGGAGTGCTGCTCGACGACGGGCCAGCGCGACCGGCGGTAGCGAAGGTGCGGGCGCCGGGCGTAGTCGAGCTGACCATCACCGAAGGCAGAAACCACCAGGTGAAGCGCATGCTCGCAGCGGTGGGGCTGCCGGTGCTGAAGCTGCACCGCGAGGCGGTGGGAGGCATCGAGCTCGACGTCGAAGAAGGCGCGATGCGCGAGCTGAGCGCCGAAGAAGTGAAGACGAAGCTCTAACCTCGCTACCCCTACCCCCAGCCACCCTGACCCGGAACCCTGGCCATCGGCCTGCCCTGCCGGGCCCTCACCCAGTCATCGAAGCGCGCCGGCCTCAAGACCGGCAGAGGCCGATTTCACTCGAGCATCGGCAGCAAACACGGCTCGGTGACGGCGTCGTCTCCGACGCCCAGCATCGGGCGCGGCTCGAGCATCGCCGCGACCTCGCGCCTCAAGCTTACGTCTTTCGGGTCGAGCCGAATCGCCGCGTGCAGCGCCGCTTTGGCCTGCGCGGTGCGCCCCGCCTCGCGCAGCAGGTGCGCGGCGACGCGATACGACGAGACCGCGGCCTGGGTGCGCCCCAGCCGCCCGCTCACCTCGGCGTGCCGCAGCCGGTGGGTCGGCTCTTTGCCGTTCAAGGTAATCAGCTGACGAAAGACCTCGAGCGCGGGCTCTTGCTGGCCCTTCGCCAGCAGCCGGTGCGCCTTGTCTTTCAGCTCCCGCTCGGTCAGCGCCGCCACGAAGCAGGGCAGTGCAAGCCGCTCTCCTCTTCACCGCGGGCCGTGTTTCCGCGCGCTTCAGGCGCAGCCGACTGCCCACAACAGTGGGCAGTGGAGCGCCGCCGCTGTCCCGCTGCCGAGACTCTTTAGCGGAAGAACTTCAACCAGCCGAAGCCGCTGGCCATCGACGCCTGCTGCTGCTGCGCGGTGCCGACCAGGTGGCGCGTCAGCTCGAGCTCGGTGACGAGCCCGAGGTACCGCTCGCCGTCGGAGACCACGATGTACGGCGAAATCGACTCGTTCATCTTCTGGCGCGCGTCTTCCAGCGAAGCCTGGGCGTCGATCATCGGGTACTGCCGCTGCATCGCGCCCGCCACATACCCGCCGGGGCCCTGCAGGCCGGCGGCGCTGAGCAGCGCATCGCGGGCCACCACGCCCAGCAGCCGGCCGTAGTGCATCACCGCGAACGCCGACTGCCCGCTCTGCACCATCGCCTTCAGCGCGTCTTGAATCAGGGTCGCTGGCCCCAGCACCAGCGCGTGCGGGTTGACCGCCACCCCGGCGCGCACGGTCTGCAGCGAGTCGACCGCCTTCTGGTCTGCCGCCTCGCGGCCGGCTCCGAAGAACACCACCGCGGCGATGATGCCGAGCATGAGGTGACCGAACGCCACCGCGAACGCGAACATGCCGACCGCGAGGACCCGCGCGACCGTCGCCGCGATGCCGGTGGCCCGCGAGTGGCCGAGCTTGAACGAGAGCAGCGCGCGCAGCACCCGGCCGCCGTCCATCGGCAGCGCGGGAATGAGGTTGAACAGCGCCAGAATCACGTTGCTGCCCAACAGCAGCGCCACCAGCGTGCGCAGGGTGGGAGTGCTCTTGCCGATGTCCATCAGCGCGTAGCGCAGCCCGTCGCTGCCCAGCCAGAGCAGCCCGCCGCCCAGGAACAGCACCGCCAGCACCACGTTCACCATCGGCCCGGCGAGGCTGATCAGCAGCTCTTCTTTCGGCGTCTTCGGCTTCGCGCCCAGCTGCGCCACGCCGCCGAACGGCCAGAGGGTGATTTCCCGCACCGGAATGCCGTAGCCCTTGGCCACCAGCGAGTGACCCAGCTCGTGCAGCAGCACGCAGCTGAACAGCAGGGTGGTCGAGAACAGCCCGAACGCCACGCCGCGCAGCCCGAAGGCCGCGCCCCACTGCATGGCGCCGAAGGCGAGAATGAGAGCGAACGTCACGTGCACCTTGATGTCGATGCCCGCGACACGCATGAGTCGAAGCGAAGTCAACATGACCCGCTATGCATAACCAGTGGTGCGGGGTGCGACCGTTCGATTGCCAGCGCGTTACCGTTCCGTTTTTTGGAAGGTTCCCCCGCCGAACGGGCAGGTCAGGCAGCGTCTGTAAAACGTTACCTGACCCAGACGCGGATCAGCCGAAGAGCTCGTTTCGGGCCGACTCGGCGACCGCCACCACCGCGGGGTGGCGCAGCCGGCGCTCGACGCTGATGGCGTAGAAGCGCTCTTTCACTTCCTCGGTGCGGCCGATGGCGGTGACATCGAACTGCTTGGCCACCTGGCTCTCGATGGCGGTGGGGGCCACGAAGAAGCCCAGCCCGCGGTGCCCGAAGGTCTGCGCCAGCGCGCTGTCGTCGAACTCGCCCACCACGTGCGGCCGCACTCCGACCTTGTCGAACCACTGGTCGAGCTGGCGGCGCACGCTGGTCGACTGCGAGGGCAGCAACGCCGGGGCGCCATCGAGGCTCTTGGGGAACCCGCGCTTGAGGCTCTGCGCCTTGTCGTCGCGCGCGAAGAACGTGGCGCCCGACTCGCCCAGCGCGTGGCTGAACGCGCGCACCTTGATGTCGCTCCCCGCGGGCACGTCGCTCAAGACCACGTCGAGCTCGTGCAGCGCGAGCTGACCGAGCAGCTGCGGCAGCGGCCCCTCGTGCACCTGCAGCTGCAGGTCGGGCACCTGCTCGAACGCGGGCTGCAGCAGCCGCTCGGCGATGAGCTTGGGAATCACGTCGGCCACCCCCACCGTGAAGCGCACGTGGGTGCCGGCCTGCCCGCGGGTGAGCGCCTCTTGCAGCTCGCGCCCGAGGCGGAAGATTTCGTCCGAGTAGCGAAACGCGGTGCGGCCCAGCTCGGTCAGCACCAGCTTGCGGCCCTGCCGGGAGAACAGCTTCACCCCCATCGCGTCTTCCAGCGTCTTGAGCTGGGTGCTGATGGTCGGCTGCGAGAGGTGCAGCTCTTTGCTCGCCGCGGCGATGGTCCCGCTGCGGGCCACCGTCCAGAAGTAGAGCAGGTGGTGGTAGTTGAGCCAGGCCACGTGGAGTGCGTGCGGTTTAGGCCCGCGCCCCGAGCAGGTAAAGCGGGAACCGGAAAGCCCAAGCTCCGCCGTAGCTTTTCCAGGCACGCGTTGTTATCGCCGCGCGCATGGCTGACTCGTTCTATCTCTACGTCGCCGCGGCGTTCGCCGTCGGCTTCGTGCTCTCTGCGCTCATCTTCCGCTCGAGGAAGAGCGCGGCGCCCGAGCTGCCCGCGCCCGCGCCCGCTCCGGCTCCGGAAAAACCGGCCCTCGCCGCGCCCGCCCTGACGCCCGAGCAGCAGCACGCCTCGGGCCTGTTCCTGCTCTCGATGCTGCAGCGCGAGGGCCGCTTCGTCGACTTCGTGCTGGAAGACGTGGCCGGCGTGAGCGACGACCAGCTCGCCGGGGCCGCGCGCGTGGTGCACGAGGGCTGCCGCAAGGTGCTGAAGCAGTACCTGAGCATCGAGCCGGTGCTGCCGCAGGAAGAAGGCGCCACCGTCGACGTGCCGGCCGGCTTCGACGCCGGCCGCATTCGCCTCACCGGCAACGTGGCCGGCGCGCCTCCGTTCAAGGGCGCGCTCAAGCACCACGGCTGGGCCGCGAAAGACGTGAAGCTGCCTCAACCTCCCACCGCGCTGGACGTGAAGATTCTCGCCCCCGCCGAGGTCGAGCTGCCGTGACCGCCCGCTACGCGCTGGGCATCGACCTCGGCACCACCCACACCGCGCTCTCGTACTTCTCGCTCGACGAAGCGAAGCCGCGCGGCGCAGGCCAGCCGATGCTGCCGGTGCCGCAGCTCACCGCGCCCGGCACGCTCGAGCCGCGCCAGCTCTTGCCGTCGTTTCTCTACCTGCCCAACGCCGCCGAGTTCCCCGAAGGCTCGCTGGCCCTGCCGTGGGACAAGAAGTCGAAGGACGTGGTCGGAGAGCTCGCCCGCTCGCACGGCGCGAAGGTGCCCACCCGGCTGGTCTCTTCGGCCAAGTCGTGGCTGTGCCACCCCGGCGTCGACCGGCGCGCCGCGATTCTGCCGTGGGGCGCGCCCGAAGACGTGCCGCGGGTCAGCCCGCTCGATGCCAGCGCGCGCTACCTCGAGCACCTGCGCGAGGCGTGGGACCACGCGTTCAAGAAGCACCCGGCGAACGAGCAAGAGGTCATCGTCACCGTGCCCGCCTCGTTCGACGCCGGCGCCCGCGACCTGACGCTCGAGGCGGCGAAGAAGGCCGGCTTCGCCGAGGTGACGCTGCTCGAAGAGCCGCAGGCCGCGCTCTACGCGTGGCTCGAGAGTCACGGCGAGAACTGGCGCAAGCTGGTGAAGCCAGGCGAAGTGATTCTGGTGGTCGACGTGGGCGGCGGCACCAGCGACTTCTCGCTCATCTCGGTCGCCGAGAAGGGCGGAGACCTCGCGCTCGAGCGCCTCGCGGTGGGCGACCACATCTTGCTGGGCGGCGACAACATGGACCTCGCGCTCGCCCACGCGCTCTCGCAGAAGCTGGGCAAGAAGCTCGACGCCTGGCAGCTGAACGCTCTCACCTACGCCGCGCGCGCGGCGAAAGAGCTGTTGTTCGGCGACCCCAAGCTCGACGCGGCGCCGGTCACGGTCGCGAGCCGCGGCTCTTCGCTGATGGGCGGCACGCTCAAGACCTCGCTCGAGCGCGCCGAGCTCGAGCAGCTGCTCACCGACGGCTTCTTCCCGCGCGGCAGGGTCGACGAGCTGCCGGTCACCGCGCGCCGCACCGGCCTGCAGCAGCTCGCGCTGCCCTACGCCGCCGACCCGGCGGTCACCCGGCACCTCGCCGCGTTTCTCACCCGGCAGGCGGCGCTGGCGAAGCCCGGCGACACCTTCGTCAAGCCCACCGCGGTGCTGTTCAACGGCGGCGTGTTCAAGGCCCCGGCGCTCAAGCAGCGCGTGCTCGACGTGCTGGGCAGCTGGCTGGGCAGCCCGCCGAAAGAGCTGCCCGGCGCCGACCTCGACCTGAGCGTGGCGCGCGGCGCGGCGTACTACGGCTGGGTGCGCCAGGGTCACGGCATTCGCATTCGCGGCGGCACCGCGCGCTCGTATTACGTGGGGGTCGAGTCGGCGATGCCCGCCGTGCCCGGCATGGAGCCTCCGGTGAAGGCGCTGTGCGTCGCCCCGTTCGGAATGGAAGAAGGCACCCAGGCCGACGTGCCGCCTCAGCAGTTCGGGCTGGTGGTGGGCGAGCCGACCCGCTTCCGCTTCTTCGCCTCGTCGGTGCGGCGCGAAGACCAGGTCGGCACCATGCTCGAAGACCCCGAGGGGCTCGAAGAGGTGGCGCCCATCGAGACCACGCTCGAGGGTCGCAACGCCGGTCAGCTGGTGCCGGTGAACCTGCAGGCCGCGGTCACCGAGCTGGGCGCGCTCGAGCTGCGCTGCGTGGAAAAAGGCGGCGCCGGCAAGTGGAAGCTCGAGCTCAACGTGCGGCCCACCGAGTAAAAAAGCGTCACGCGGGTGCGACGCGGCGCCGCGGTCAGGCCTCGCTCGCGACAGCGACGCGCAACCGGCCAACTGCCCGAGAGGAGCGCGCCTTCGCTGGCACCCACCTTGCTGATCGGGCCGCCCATGCTCTCGCGCCCTCTGTCGTTCGTCGCAGTGTCGCTGCTGATTGGCTGCGGCGGTGACCCGAATGGCGGCAACGCCAGAGGCACGCTCACCGTCGCCGACCCCTCGACCGCCGGCACCTGGCTGACCCTCGAGCTGCGCGCCTGCCCCGCCGACGCCGGCGTCAGCGCGCCCGCCTGCGAGGGCCGAACCGACGCTCCGCTCTCGCGGCTCTCACTGCCCGCCGATGGCGGCACCCAGGTGGCGTACACCATGAAGGTGGCGCCCGGCTTCACCACCCCGGTGAGAGACTGGCGCATCGTGGCGTGGCTCGAGACCCGCGCAGACGCGGGCGACGTGCCGGCGTCGGGGCAGCGGTGGGGCACCGCGGTGGTGACGCTCCCCCCCTGGAGCGGCGGCTACTACGCCGGGCTCGGCACCGCCGACGTCACCCTCGACCAGACGGTGCCGTGACGCTGCTCAGTCGCCGCTCTGCTCGGCGAAGTCGACGGTGTGCAGCGCGGTGAGCCGCACCCGCTCGATGGCGTAGGCCTGGTGCACCTCGAGCAGCACCTCGTTCACCGCGTGCTGCAGCCACCTCGCGGTCGGCCCGTTCGCCGGCTGAATGTCGAGGTCGGCGTTCACCAGCGCTCCGTCTTCGAGCCGGGTGTGCTCTCCCAGCCGGGCGCGCGCCAGCTCACGCAGCGTCGCTTCCGGTGCCGCAGTGTCCTTGAACACCACCTCGAGCCTCGCCTTCGACACCGCTTGATTCAGCGACAGCACCTGCTCCCAACCCTGCAGCTTGAAGGGCAGCGACGCTTCCCACCGGCGAAAGCGCAGCGGCCCGCTGAGAAACCCGGCCAGCGCGACCAACCCGGCGAGCGCGAAGGGGAACCCGATGGGGTTGGGAGCGCTCGCGCCGGTCGCCGGCGACAGCATCAGCATGCCGCCCACCACGAAGCCGGCGATGGCCACCACCAGCATCCACCTCTGGCGCAGCGCGCGGCCCAGCCGCTGCTCGGCGCCGGCATTCGGCGAGAAGCGGGGCACCACCACCTCGCGCTCGCGCTGCAGGCGTTCGCGCTCGAGCCGCTCGGCCTCGGCGTTCAGCGCAGCACGCTTCTCTTCGGGGTCCGCCATCGCTCGAGCGACGGTAGCGCGAAAGAGCGCGCTTGAGCCGGGCGACCGGGGCGGTTAACCACGGCGGAAGATGATTGTCGGCATCGACCTGGGCACCTCGAACTGCGCGCTGGCGTACGTCGACCCGGCACAGGGCGCGAACGCGAAGGTGCACGACTTCGCGGTGAAGCAGCAGGTGCGGCCCGGCGAAGTCGCCGAGCGGCCGCTGCTGCCCAGCTGCCTCTACCTGCCGCTCGAGCCCAACGAGCCGCTGGTGGTCGGCGAGTCGGCCCGCTGGCAGGGCGCCAAGGCCAGCAACCGGCTCATCGCCTCGGCCAAGTCGTGGCTTTGCCACCCCGGGGTCGACCGGCAGGCGCCGATTCTGCCCTGGGGCGCGGGGCCCGAGCTGCCCAAGCTCTCTCCGGTCGACGCCAGCGCGAAGCTGCTCGAGACCCTCGCCGCGGCGTGGAACGAGAGCCACCCCGGCGCGCCCTTGGGCAAGCAAGAGGTGGTCATCACCGTGCCCGCCTCGTTCGACGAGGTGGCGCGCGGGCTCACCGTGAACGCGGCGCGCAAGGCAGGCCTCGAGCAGTTCACCCTGCTGGAAGAGCCGCAGGCCGCCTTCTACGACTTCACCGCGCGGCACCGCGCGAAGCTGACCGAGGCGCTGGCCGGCGTGCACCGGGTGCTGGTGGTCGACGTCGGCGGCGGCACCACCGACTTCACCCTGGTGCAGGTCGAGGCGCTGCCCGAAGGCCCGGCGATGAAGCGGGTGGCGGTGGGAGACCACCTCATGCTGGGCGGCGACAACATGGACGCCGCGCTCGCCCGCCGGGTGGAAGAGAAGCTGGGCGGCAAGCGCCTCACCGCCCAAGAGTGGCAGCAGCTCACCCAGGCCGCGCGGGTGGCGAAAGAAGCGCTGCTGGGCGAGCGCCCACCCGAGAAGCAGCCGGTGGCCATCGCGTCGGCGGGCTCCAAGCTCTTCGGCGGCACGCTCTCGAGCGAGCTCACCCGCGACGAGGTCGAGCAGCTGGTGACGCAGGGGTTCTTCCCGCGCACCGGCCTCACCGAGCTGCCGCAGAAGGCCGCCCGCGCCGCCGCGCTGCAGGAGCTCGGTCTGCCCTACGCCGCCGACGCGGCCATCACCCGCCACCTCGCCGCGTTTCTCGCCGCGCACGGCAACGCGCGCCCCGACGCGATTCTGCTCAACGGCGGCGTCTTCAACTCGCCGCGGCTGACCGAGGCGCTGCTCGACGCGGTCAGCGCGTGGTGGCCCGAGGCACCGCGCATACCCCTGCTCGACCACGACTCGCTCGACCTCGCGGTGGCTCGGGGCGCGGCGTACTACGGGCTGGCCCGCCGCGGCCTGGGCCGTCGCATCGGGGGCGGCGCCGCGCGCGCGTACTACGTCGAGCTGCAGGGCGGGCAGGCGGTGTGCCTGATTCCCCGCGGCTTCGAAGAGGGTCAGACCCTGTCGCTCAAAGAGCGCGACTTCAACCTCACCCTCGGGCGGCCGGTGCAGTTCGAGCTGCACTCGACCAGCGCCGACCGCGTCGACGCTCCGGGCGCGCTGGTGACGCTGGGCGAGGGCTTCAAGCCGCTGCCGCCGATTCACACCGTGCTCCAGAGCGCCAGCAACGCGCAGGGCGGCGTGAAGGTGCACCTCGATGCGGGGCTCACCGAGATCGGCACGCTCGAGCTCTCGTGCGTCTCGAGCGTCAGCGACGAGCGCTGGCGGCTCGAGTTCGAGCTGCGCGGCGCCTCGGCGGGCAAGCGCCTCACCGTCACCGAGTCGATGCCGGCGCGCTTCGCCGAGGCGGTCGAGCAGGTGCAGAAGGTGTTCGGCCACAAGCCGCTGCCGGTCGGGCCCAAAGACGTGAAGAACCTGCTGCGCACGCTCGAGAAGACGCTGGGCGCGAGAGAGACGTGGCGGGTGCCGGTGCTGCGCGAGCTGTGGAGCGCGCTGTTCGCGGGCGCCGGCAAGCGCCGCCGCAGCGACGACCACGAGCGGGTGTTCTTTCAGCTGCTGGGCTTCTCGCTGCGGCCGGGCTTCGGCTACCCGCTCGACGACTGGCGGGCCGAGCAGACCTTTCGCTTCTTCAAAGAGCTGGTGACGAACCACCAGGACAAAGCGGTCTGGCTCGAGTTCTGGGTGATGTGGCGGCGGGTGAGCGGCGGTCTGACCGAGGCCCAGCAGCGAGAGCTGTTCGACTACCTGCTCCCGCACCTCGACCCGAACCGGAAGAAGGGCAAAGGCGTGCAGCCCGAGGGTCTCGACGAGATGGTGCGCACCGCGGCCTCGCTCGAGCACGTCGACGCGGCGGCCAAGGCGAAGCTCGGTGAGCTGGTGCTGCAGCGCCTGCTCGACCCGGCCACCCGCGGCGGCCCCTGGGCGTGGGCGCTGGGCCGGCTCGGGGCGCGCGCGCCGCTCTACGGCAGCGGGCACCAGGTGGTCGAGGCCGGCACCGCCGCGAAGTGGGTCGACGCGCTGCTCGGCCGGCCGCTGGGAGACGACGTGCCTTTCGCGCTGGTGCAGCTGGGGCGCATGACCGGCGACCGCACCCGCGACCTCGACGACGAGGTGCGCGCGCGCATGGTGGCAGCGCTCACCGCAGCCAGAGCGCCCGAGCCGTGGCTGCGCTCGCTCACCGAGGTGGTGCAGCTCTCGGCCGCCGACGAGGCGCGCGCCCTGGGCGACACGCTGCCGCAGGGCCTGAGCCTGTAGCCCAGGTGAAGTGACTCACTCGGGCGCGACGATGCGGCCAGGGGCGCCCTGCGTGCCGGTCGCTGAGTGACAGGCGTTGCAGTCACCGTCGGTCTGCCTGGCGGCCATCGCGCGGCTCTTGCCGGCGCCGTCGACGACCCGAGCGCTGAACGGGGTGGCCAGGGTGCGGCGCTCGAGGAAGAAGTTGCCCATCGCGTTGACCGGCAACGAGATTTCGGCGCCGTTCGCGTCGGTCAGAATCACGGTGAGGCCGTCCGTCGAGGCGCCGCCGCAGTCGTCTTTCGCGTCGAAGCTCGTGAAGACGGTGCCGGCGGCGGCGAAGCGGGGGCCCTCGCCGCGGTCGTGACACGTGATGCACGCGACTCCGGGGTGCATCGACGACGACTCAGCGTCGCCGCCGACCCATTGCTTGCCCGAGGGACAGGTCGTGGTGGGCACCGTGGCGACTCCGCCCACCGCAGAAACACCACCGCACGCCGACAACACCAACCACAGCGCTGCATACCGCATCACCAGACGTGTACCGGGCGGCGCCCATCGGCAGGCACCTCAGCCCGGCGCTACCCTTTGCCGAGAGCGTTCTCCTCGCGGTCGCATGGGCCTGGGCGCAGCGCTTCGGAGCCGGGCTCTGCTACCGTCGAGGCGCATGTGGGCTGCTCGCTCCAGCCTCTTGCTGCTCGTGGTGTCGGGCTGCACCGAGCGCGAGCACGTGGGTGAGCTCGAGGCGCGCCGCGACCCGCTCATCGGCCCCGAGCGGCTGCTCGCCCGGCTCGCGGCCGGCGACACGCCGAACGCCGCGCTCGCGACCGACGGCAACGTCTTGCTGGTGGCGTGGGCCGACACCACCACGGGCGACTCGGACATCAGGTTCCGCCGCGTGTCGCTCGACGGCACGCTGCTCGACGGCGCGCCGCACACCCTCGCCGAAGGAGCAGGCGACCAGACTCTGCCCAGCGCGGCGTTCGACGGCCGCTTCTTTCTGGTGGCCTGGTCGGACGCGCAAGACGGCACCTCGCGGCTGGCCCGCATCGACACCGCGGGCAATGTGCTCGACGGCCCCGGGCAGCGGGTAGGCACCGCCGAGGCGATGCGGCAGGTGGCGGTGGCGTCGCTCGGTGGAGGCACCGCACTGGTGGCCTGCAAGACCACCGCGGCGAACGGCTACTACGCGGTGCGGGTGGTCGACGGAGGCGTCACCGACCCGGTCGGCACCCAGGTCTTCACCACCGGCAGCTCGGGCTACTTCAGTCTCATCGGCGGCTCGAGCGGCTTTCTGCTCACGGAGCTGGTGGTGGTCTCTGCGTTCAACGCCGAGCCGTACGCCACCCCGCTCGACGCGAACGGCGCGTCGCTGGGCCGCAAGCTGCTGCCGTTCACGCTCTACCTGCCCTTCGACACCAACGAGGTCAGCGGCGCGTGGGCCGGCGACCACTGGCGGGCCTGGTACCGCAACCAGAGCAGCCTCGACGGGGGCGCGACCATGGCGACGGTGGCGCTCGACATCGACGGTGGGGCGGCGCGCGATCGCTGGTCGTTCGGCGAGAACGCCGGCGCGATGCTGTGGTCGACCGACCGCTGGACCACGGTCAGCAGCGACGCCGTCAGCCCGCAGAACCGCTTCGACCTTCGCCAGGCGGAGTACGCCCCGACCGGCGCTGCGCTGGGTGCGGCGACGTCGGTGGTGAGCACCGCGGGCGCCTCCGAGGCCGCGCCGCGCCTCGCCCGCGGCAACGGCGGCACCGTGTGGCTGGTCTTCACCCGCACCTTCCCTGACGCCGGGCTCGAGCTGGTGAGCGGCTTGCTCAGCGGCGCTGCAGCTCCCGCAGATGCAGGCTCGGGAGGTGGAGCCGGCGGAGGCACAGGCACCGCGGGAGGCACAGGCACCGCGGGCAGCTCAGGGACGGCAGGCGGCTCAGGCACTGCGGGTGGCTCAGGCACTGCGGGTGGCTCAGGCACTGCGGGTGGCTCAGGTACCGCCGGCGGCTCAGGCACCGCGGGCGGCTCAGGCAACGCCGGCGGAGTCTCTGGCCCGGCGGCCGGGGGCACTGCGGCGAGCGGGAGCGAGAGCTCCACTCCGCGGGCGTTGAACGTGAGCTGTTCGTGCGCGCAGTCGGACGCGCTGCTGGCGGTGCTCGCGCTGGTCCTGGCGCAGAAAAGAAATCGCCGGCTGAGCTAGGGAGCGCAGCCGGCGAGAGAACTTCAGCGAGGTGAAGGGGCTTCAGCCCTTCTTCTTCATCGCTTCCTGGAGCTTCTGACCCGCCTCTTCCATCATCTTCTTCAGCTGGGACCAGATGTACGCGAAAATCATGTCCTTGGTCGCGTCGCCGCTGCTCTCGGAGCCGGCGGCCTGGCTCTGATACGCGCTGCCGGCGGCGGCTGTCGCAACGCCGGTGGCGACCTGCTGGCCGCGAGACGGAGCCGGGGCGGGGGCGGGTGAATTGGACCGAGTCGGAGGTATGCGGGGAGCGCCAGCCATGGTGGAGTTATCCAAACCTGAGAAGACGAGTTGCCTACACCTTTGACGTTTGCTCGACCGCGGCGAAAACCCTGTCGAATTAGGTAGATGTGGCATGCTGCGCCGGCTTCTCTCGTGACGCTCCTCCTCTTTCTCCTGCTCTCCCAGGTCGACGCCGGGCCGATCACGGCCGACGGCGGCACCCCGTTCGTGTCCAAGCCGACGGCCCGCAGGCCCCTCGGCCGTAAGGTCGACGAGGCGCGGGTACAGCGCGTCTTCGACTCTTTGAGCACCCGCGAGAAGGCCGCCCAGCTGGTGCTGGCGTACCCGCAAATCGGCAAGTCGACGCCGGTCGAGGTGGGCGGCGTACTGTTCGTGGGCGCCTCGCTCAAGAACGTCGCCGCCGCGAAACAGCGCATCTCGAGCTCGCTGGCGCGCGCGAAGGTGCCCCCGTTCTTCGCGGTCGACATGGAGGGCGGCCCCACCAATCGCCTCAAGTCGCTCAAGGCGCTGCGCGAGATGCCCACCGCGCGCGAGCTCGCCACGCTCGATGACGCCGAGGTGATGGCGTGGGGCAAGAAGGTGGGCGAGGCGATGCGCGCAATCGGGCTCAACCTGAACCTCGCGCCGGTGTTCGACATGGCCGAGAGCGGGCACATGGCCGACAACCGCCGCAGCTTCGGCGGCGACCCCGAGGTGGTGGTGGCCAAGGCCACCGCGTACTCGCGCGGGCTGCTGGAAGCGGGCGTGGTGCCCATCGGCAAGCACTACCCCGGCTACGGCTCGCTCAGCGGCGACTCCGACCACGCGCTGGTCACCGCCGAGTGGAAAGAGGCCGAGGTGAAGAAGCACATCGCCCCGTTCGAGCGCGCGCACGAGGTGCTGGGCGGCGTGATGCTGGCCAACGTCATCTACTCGGCCTACGGCCCGCGGCCGGCCATCGTCACCTCGGCGCTGGTCGAGAAGACCCACGCGCACGAGTGGTTGGCGGTCACCGACGACATCTCCATCAAGCTGCTCGCCGACGCCATCGGCGGCACCAGCGAGCAGGTGCTCGAAGAGTCGTTTCTCGCCGGCAACGACCTCTTGCTCACCACCGCCCCGCCCGACTGGGACAAGGGCCTCGATTACATCGGCGTGCTGACCCGCCTGGCCGAGCGCGACCCGGTCGCGATGGAGAAGCTCGACGCCGCCTGCCACCGGGTGCTGCGGCTCAAAGACCGCATGAAGCTGCTTGACGGGCTGTAGTCGGCAATCAGTACGACCAGCCGAAGCCGAAGCCGCCCTGGGTGATGTCCTGACGGTAGCGCCGGTAGCCCATCTCGTTGCCGACCCACGCGCTGACGTAGAGGTAGAGCCAGCCGAGCTTCGCGCGGCTCAGGCCCACGCCGCCCTTCGCGGTGAAGCGCCGCTCTTCGACGACCAGCGCGGTCGGTGCGGTGTACGCGCCGAACACCGCCGCGAACACGTCGAGACCCCAGTTGGCACGGGTGAGCAAGAGGTGCTGCCAGGCGAGCGACGCGGTGCCCTCGTAGGTGGCCTCGCCCCTCCACCCGTGGCCTTCGCCGCAGCGGTCGGGGTCGCGGGTGCAGGTCACCACGTGCACCCGCGCCGCGAGGCCCAGCGTCACTGCGTCGGCGTCGCGCTGCCAGCGCAGCGTGCCGAGCGCGGCGAAGCTGTTCATCGCCACGAAGCCATATTCGTTGTCGTCGTGCCAGGTGTCGGCCGCCACCGGGTGGTCGCTCTCGTGCTCGAGCCGCAGCGCAGTGACCAGCGCGAAAGCGCGGCCGAGCTGAAACACCGCGCCCCCTTCGAGCTGAATGCGCGCGCGCAGGTACTGATACGGCACCACCGAGGTGTTGCCCGGCGCGTTGTGCAGCTCGATGAACGACGGCAGGCGCAGGTAGCCCCACGGCCCCGAGCCCAGCTCGAAGAACGGCACGCGCAGGCCCGCCTTCGCCCGCAGCGACGACTGCCACCCGGCCTCGGCCACCGGCGCATCGGGGTCGGCCGTCACCGCCTCGAAGTCGGCGAATGACTGCGCCAGCACCAACGCGACCACCCAGCCCATCGGCGCGCCTTAGCGCTCACCCTGAGCGAAGTCGAAGGGTGCCACCCCGCTGAAACGCGAGGCGACCCATACTCCGGGCTTCAAGCAACAACTGCGAGCGCCCCAGTACGATGGAGTATCTGCGGCTCAGCCTTCGGCGAGCGACGGCAGGGTTCGACGCAGCTCACCCTGCCCGGTCTCGTTGCTCCCCGGTCTCGTTACTCCCCGGTCTGGCTGCTCGCCGAAATCAGCGCGCCGTGCCGCTCGCCCAGCGAACCAGGTTGCCCTGGTAGATGACGAGGTTGCCGTCGTCTTGCACCGCGAGCGACGCGCCGTCGAAGCCATTGGTGTGCGTGTGCCAGACGGCAGCGCCGCCGTTGTAGAGCACCAGGTTGCCATCGCTCTGCATCGCCAGGGTGGTGGTCGCGCGCCCGTTGGTGTGCGTGTGCCAGATGGCGACGCCGCGGTCGTAGAGCACCACATTGCCGTCGCCCTGGTGCGCGAACACGAAGCGGCCGTTGCACGAGACGACCTGCTCACCGCGCTTGAGCTGCGCGTCGACCCCCAACCCGCCGCAGGCCGGCGCGGGAGGAGGAGGCGGCGGCGGCGGCGCGGGAGCCTGCACCCGCGTCCCCGTCCACCACAGCGGCGCGAACCCCGCGCCGTACACCACCAGGTTCCCATCGTCTTGCATCCACAGAATCGCACCGGAGTGCCCGCTGGTGCCGCTGTTCCACAGCGCGCCGTTGCCGTAGAGCACCAGGTTGCCGTCGCCCTGCATCGCGAAGGTCGAGGTGCCCTGGCCGCTGGTCTGGGTGCTCCACAGCGCCACGTGGCGCAGGTTGTCGTAGAGCACCACGTTGCCGTCGCCCTGGTGCGCGAGCGTGGCGGCGCCGTTGCACGAGTTGAGGGCTTGGCCGGGCAGCAGCTGGGTGCCCGAGGCCAGCGCTCCGCAGCCGGGCGCAGTGGGCGGCGGGGCCGAGCTCACGCCGGCGAACGCCTTGAGGTCGGCGAGCGTGCCGTTGAACCGGTCTTGGTCGACCGCGCCGCTCACGCCCGGGCTGCGCCCGTCGGGAATGCCGGCGACTCCGCCGCCGCGGTACTGCCAGATGGTCCACCGCGACCACGCGTCGGGAATGCGGGGGCACGCCGCGAGCGTGTACTGCGCGTGCGCCAGCGGCAGGTCGCGGAAGCTGGCGTTGTTCCCCAGCGCCGAGGCCCAGTAGTAGTAGCCGGTGTAGATGATGGGCTTCTTGCCGGTGCCCGCGGTGACGCGGTCGACCCAGGTGCGCAGCCGCTGCGCGTAGACCGAAGGCGACGGGTACGGCGCGCTCGCCTCGACGTCGGCCATCAGCGGCAGGTCGCCGGGGCCCAGGCGCCCGAGCACGTGCACCGCCAGGTCGGCCTGCGCGATGGGGTCGGCGTTCGGCAGGAACCACTGGTACGCGCCGCGAATCATCCCCGCCGCTTTGATGCCGTTCCAGTTCTGCACGAAGGTCGGGTCGAGGCTGCTGCCCTGCGAGAGCTTGGTGATGGCGAACGCCTTGCCGCTCGCCGCCACCGCCGCCCAGTTGATGTTGCCCTGGTACTTCGACACGTCGATGCCCTCGACCGTCGGCCCGGCGGCACAGACGGTGAGCGCCGACGCGGCGCTCGCGCTGGTGTCGTCGACGCCGACCGAGTGACCTGCGACTTCGTCGGGGCCGTCGTCGATGTCGCCGACGTCAGAGTTGATGAGCCCATCGCCGCACGCGCTGAGGGAGAGCGCGACGGCCAGGCTGGAAACGATGAGGGAGCGAAACATCGGGCCTCCAGGGGAAAAGGCGACATGTAGGTAAAACAACGCTGCAAAATTGCGTTCTGCGCGAGCCAGACGGCACCCCCCGGAAATGTCGCGCGCGACCGCAGGGCCGCGATTTCGCAGCACCCACACGTGTCAAAACGCTTGGCTAACGCCCTGTAATCTAAGTGGGTTTCATGCCTACAGCGGCGCTCTTCACTGCCAGCGGAAGACGCGCAGCGCGACGAAGAACGGCAACAGGCCCCACGCCAGCAGCACCGCCACCTGTGCCCACTGCGATGACAGCGGCGCCGCCTCGTTGATGACCGCGCGCAGCGAGTCGTTGAGCGCGGTGAGCGGCAGCGCCTTGATGAACGGCTGCAGCACGTCGGGAAAGTGCTTCGACGAGAAGAACGCTCCGCTCAAGAGGTACATCGGCATCATCACCAGGTTCATCAGGCCGCCCGCGGTCTCGGTGCTGGTGGCGAGCGCGCCGATGAGCAGCGCGATGCCTGCGAACGCCAGGCCGCCCAGCAGCGCCAGCAGGCCGACGGCGGCGAAGCTGCCCTGCACCGCGACCCCGAAGGCGAGCCAGCCGATGGCGATCAGCACCACCGTCTCGAACACCAGAAACACGACGCGCGAGAGCAGAATCGAGAGCAGGTAGTCGCTGCGCTTCATCGGCGTGGCCGCGAGCCGCTTGAGCAGCTTCTTCTTGCGTGCGTCGACGATGCCGTAGGCGATGGCCCACAGCGAGCTGCCCATCAGGTTCATGCCGATGAGGCCCGGCACCAGGAAGTCGATGTACCGCGAACCCGGCTCGCTCACCTTCTCGTCGGTGGCGCGCAGCGTGTCGACTCGGCCGTTCGAGCGCTCGATGGCCCGCTCGACCGCCAGCCGCGCCACCCGGCCCTCGGGGCGCGTCTCGTCGTAGCGGTAGGTGATGCTCGCGCCGTCAGACTGCACCAGCACGTCGACCTGCGCGCGCCGCAGCCTCCACCGCGCGTCGTCGAGGGCGGCTTCTTCGATGTTCAGCGTGCCGTCGCCCTTCAGCGCCTGGGCGAGCGGCGCGTTCGCCACCACCACCACGTGAATCGGGTCGGGCGGCCGATTGCGAAAGGCGAGGCCGAGCACGAAAGCCAGCACCAGGGGAAAGCCGAACACCCAGAACAGCGCGCCCGGGTCGCGAAGGAACGTCACCATTCGCATGCGGGTCAGCTCGAGCAGCGGAGAGCTACGCATGAACACCCCCTCTCCCCTCGCGGGAGAAGGCCGGGGTGAGGGGGCGAGAGCTCTTCAGCGGTGTGGCCTCACGCATCGCGCAGCTCCGAGCCGGTGAGGTGCACGAAGACGTCTTCCAGGGTCGCCTCTCGCGTCGTCACGTTCTTCACCTGAACCTTCTGCGCCCGCGCCAGCTCGAGCAGCGCGGGCAGCGCGGCGGCCACGTCGGCGGCGTGCAGCACCCGCGCGTCGGCCTTGGGGCTGACCCGCACCACGCTGGGCAGCGCCTTCAGCACCTCGTCGGAAAGCGGCGGAGCGGTGGTCACCTCGATGACCTGGGCGGCGCCCAGCGACGCGACCAGCTCCTGCGGAGAGCCGCGCGCGATGACCTTGCCGTGGTCGACGATGGCGATGCGGTCGCACAGCCGGGCCGCCTCTTCCATGTAATGGGTGGTGAGCAGCACCGTGCCGCCCGCGGCTTTGAAGGCGAGCACGATTTCCCAGACCTTGAGCCGTGCCTGCGGGTCGAGCCCGGTCGACGGCTCGTCGAGAAAGAGCAGGTCGGGGTCGCCCACCAGCGCGCACGCGAGCGCGAGGCGCTGGCGCTGACCGCCCGAGAGCTTCGCCACGCGCGCGGTGCGCTTCTCGTCGAGCTCGAGGTGGCCAATGACGGCGTCGACCTCGCGGCCGCGCGAGTAGAACGAGCGAAACAGCCGCACGCACTCGAGCACGGTGAGCTTCTCGGGCAACTCGGTCTCTTGCAGCGCGATGCCGATGCGTTCGCGCACCGACGCGTCGCCGGGGGGCTTGCCGAGTATGCGCACCTCGCCGGCGTCGAGCGGGGTGAGGCCCTCGAGAATCTCGATGGTGGTGGTCTTGCCCGCGCCGTTGGGGCCGAGCAGACCAAAGCACTCGCCCTTCTTGAGCTCGAGGTCGACTCCGCGAACCGCATGCACGTCGGCAAAGCTCTTCTTCAGACCGGTACAGCTCAGCACCGTCGCGGCTTCGGGCATGGCATGCGTCGTATAGTGCGAAGTGATGCTGATGCGCTGGGGCATTCGGCTGGTGGCCAGCGTCTTCGCGCTCGCCGCGCTGCTGGCCGTCGCCTACGCGGTGCACCGCTTCACCTCAGAAGACCCCGAGCGAGAGCGGTTTCGCGAGGGTATCGACGCGGCCAGCGCCCTGCGCGCCGAGCTGGGTCGCGACAGCAACCTGCGCGTCGACCTGGCCCCGGGCAGCGACGAGTGGGTGGTGGTGAGCGTCGAGTACCCCCGGCCTCCCGCCGAGCGCGAGCTGCGCCGCGAGCTGGTGCGCAACACCAACATGGTCGTGCGGCGCGTGGTGCACCACGTGAAAGACGTGAAGGTCGAGCTGGGCGAGGAGCCTCCACAGGAGCAGTTCGCCCCGCCGCAGCCCGTCGCCGAGCCCGACGCGGGCGCGCCGGCGAAGACCGAGGTGAAGACCGCGCGGGCCGGCACCGGCAGCGTGACGCTGGTGACGTTCCCCGAGGCAAACGTCTATCGCGGCAAGAAGCTGCTGGGGCGCACGCCGCTGTTCGACGCCGAGCTCCCGGTGGGCACCCACCTGCTCTTCGTGGTCGGCGACGACGGCAAGCGCCGCAAGCTCTCGGTGCCGGTGCGCGCCGGCAAGAACGCCCCGCTCAAGCTGAACCTGGCCGACCTCTGACCTCACCCTCTCCCCTCGAGGGAGAGGGCCGCGTCACTCGAGCCAAGCATCGACCGAGCTCAAGACCTCAGCCCCGGCGGGAACCAGCCCGTCCATCGAGGCGCCGTCGCGCAGCCCGTCGCGCGCGTGCTCGGCGTCGGCATCGGCGAACACGCTCATGAACGCCGCCAGCACCTTCTCGCGCTCGGCCTCGCCCATCGACGCCCGCGTCACCAGCACCGAGTTGGGCAGCTTGTTGAAGCGCTTCAAGACCTGCACCTTGGCCCCGGGGTTCTTCTCGAGGTACCCGCGCACTGCCGACTCGAACGTGGCCGCGACCTCGACCCGGCCCGAGGCCAGCAGCGACAGCGCATGGGTGTGGTTCGCCGCGAACACCACCTCGCCGAGGTCTTGCAGCTTCACGCCCTGCCGCTCGAGCCACCACACCGGCGCGAGGTACCCCGACAGCGAGTCCATCTGGCCCAGGGCCACCCGCGTGCCGCGCAGCCCCTCGGGCGTGGGAGCGACCTCGGAGCGCGCCACCAGCATGCCCGAGTACGTGGTCGAGCCCTTCACCTGCACCTGGGCAATCACGTGCACCGGCGCGCGGCGCAAGAGCGCATGCGCCGCGGCGGCAGGCAGAAACGCAGCGTCGAGCTTCTCGTGCTCGAGCGCCACCGCCAGCGCGCCGTACGAGTCTCCGCGCCACACTCGAACGTCGTCCGAGACCTTGCCGCCCAGCGCGTCGCGCAGCCCCGAGTAGGTCTTCTGCGTGGCCTCGGCGCTCGTCTCGGTCGGCACGCCGAAGAAGAACTGCCCGCTCGCGCGCTGCGCCGGCAGCTCGTCGAGCGTGCCGATGCGCCCAGGCACCTGCCACGACACCAGCGCCACCGCCACCCACGCGCCGACGAACACGCAGGCTCCGACCGCCGCCACCAGCTTGCGCGTGCGCGGCGACCCGCCGCCCTCGGTGGTCCGCCGCTCTTCGGGAGACAGCGGCACCAGCCGCGCCGCCTTCTCTTTCTCGACCTGCGACACGGCGGTCTCGGGAAACCAGCGCGACAGCCACGGCGCGAACACCACCGCCACGCCCTTCCACACCAGGAAGCCGGCCAGCCCGCCCAGCGCCGAGAACATCGCGTAGGTGTGGAAGTACGACGGCGGCAGCACCACGAAGCCCAGCCATGCGCCCGCGAACGCGAAGGCCGCGGTCAGCACGTAGCGCGGCAGGTCGACCGCCCGCGTCTGCAGCGCCGCGAGATACCCGACGACCCTGCCGGTGTCGGCCGCCTTCTTCCGCAGCGAGTACACGATGGTTTCGTTGGGGCAGGTGTTCACGCACTGCATGCACGAGATGCAGCCCGACGAGACCACCCGGTCGAACAGGTGCACCTCTTCGAACACGTTGATGCCCTGCGGGCAGATGTTGCTGCAGCGCTGGCACGACAGGCAGGTGTCGCGCTCGAAGCCCTCGTTGCGCCGCACCCGCCCGAACGCGTAGCGCGAGGTGAAGTCGAAGAGCAGCCCCGTCTCGCAGACCAGCTTGCAGTACGGCCGCGGCCCGAAGAAGTACGGCAGCACCAGCCCGACCACGGTGAACAACAGCAGCAGGTCGAGCGTGAACAGCCCGGCGCGGAAGGGGAAGCCGAGCAGCCATGGCTCGCGGTACAGCCAGTCGAACTGCCAGACCCGCACCGGCATCGCCAGCACCGGCATGACGATGAAGTGGCCGAGCACCAGCGCCGCCATGCCGTAGCGCACCACGTTCGCCTGTCGCACCGGCTTGGGCAGCTGCACCTTCAGCGCGCGCAACACCTTCTCGCCCACGTCCTGCAGGAAGCCGATGGGGCACAGCCACCCGCACGCGAAGCGGCCGAAGATGAACACCGCGAGAAACAGCGTGGCCCACACCACCAGCGTCGACGACACCACCAGGTGCCCGAGCGAGTCGTAGGCCATGAACGGCAGCATCGAGCCGAAGGGCCGAAGCGACGCGAGGTAGAAGAGCAGCGCCTGCGCCAGGAAGCCGGCGAAGATGGCCGCCTGCACGCCGAAGCGCACCTTCTGCATCAGCGGCACGCCCTTCTTCACCTCGAACGGCTTGCTCGACAGCACCGGCAGCGGGTGCGCAGCGTCTGAGGCCTTGGGCTTGGGCAGCGGCGCGGGGATGAAGGCGTCCGCGAGAATGTCGTCGAGCGAGGCGCCCAGCTTGTAGATGAGCGCGCGCGTGTCGCGCACCATGTTCGGGCTGCCGCACAAGAACGCGCGGAAGCCGGCGAGGCTCTTGAACTGGTCGGCCAGCACCCGGTCGACGTGGCCGTGCGCCGCGCCGGGCACGTTCGTCTCTTTCGACAGCACCGGCAGGTAGCGAAAGTTGGGGTGCTGTTTGGCGAGGCGGCGCAGCTCGAGGTCGAGGTACAGGTCTTCGGGCGTGCGGCCGCCGTGAATCAGCGTGATGGAGCCGCGGTGCGCTCTCGACAGCGCATCGCGCGCCACGCCCACCAGCGGCGCCAGCCCGGTGCCGGTGCCGACCAGCACCAGCGGTTGGTCGGGGCGGCCATCGACGTAGAAGCAGTCTCCGGTGGGGCCGCGCAGCGAGAGCTCCTGGCCCTCGGCGAGCTCGCGGTGCACCCAGCCGCTCATCTTGCCGTTCGGCACCACGCGCACGTGCAGCTCGACGTGGCCGTCTTGCTCGAGCGAGGCGACCGAGTACGAGCGGGTGAGGCCGTCGCTCGGGCGGGTGATGTTGACGAACTGCCCCGCGCGCACCGCGAAGGGAGCGTCGGTGGTGAGCTGCAGGCGCACCACGTCGCGGCCCAGGCTCTGCTTGCGCTTCACCTTGGCCTTCACCTGCACGCTCATGTCGCTCGCAGCGACGGTGACGTCGGCCTGCTCGGTGCTCACGCACGACATGCACAGGCTCTGCTGCTTCCACGTCTCTTTGAGCCCCAGCTGCGCGACCGGTGAAATCGGCCCGTCGACCACCTTCACCAGGCAGCTGTGGCACGCCCCGCTGCGGCACGACGACGGCACGTCGACGCCGTTGCGCTCGAGGCACTCGAGCAGCGACTCGCCGCTGGCCCACTCGAAGCTCTTGTTCTCGTAGCGGACCTGCGCCATGCGGCGGCGCGAGTGTGCCACAGGAGCAATGGCTCACGGCGCTGCGCTCGCATGCCACGCCGCAACGCCCGACGGCTGCACAGTGTCTCCCCTGCGCGAATCGAAGCGAATGGGCGGTGACGGAGCGAACGGGCGGCCCAGGGTAGCCACAGCGAGGACGTCGAGCGAACCCAGCGCGGCAAGCGGGCGGGCGCGGCGGGGCGAGCACCAGTGAGCCGCGGCCCCCGTGTCAGCGCCGCGGGAGGGCTCAGTTGCCGCCGAGCGCGTCGGCGGCCTGGCGCATCACCGCCTGGTTGTCGCGCATCAGCTTCTCGGCCGACTTCTGCTGCGCCTCACTCCTGCGCTGCTCGTCTTCGCGCTGCTGCGCGGCGGCCTGCTGCTTCTCGTCGAGCGCGCTGCTCTTCTCGTCGACAGCCGCCGCCTTCGCATCGAGGGCGCGCTCTTTCGCCTCGAGCTCTCTCGCCTTCGCGTCGAGTGCGCGCTGCTTCGCGGCCAGGCCTGCCTCGACCTGCGAGTTGTCGGCAGGTGCGACCACAGCGGGACTTTTCTTCTTCGTCCCACCTTTGATGATCTCCACTTTTCCACCCGACTGGGCGAGCGCCACCGAGATGATCACCGCGAAGAGCACGGGAAACACACTATCGCGGATGCGCGGCCGATTTCTCTTCTGCGTCACGCTGTGCGCCTGCGCCACCGCCCCGGTGCGCGAAGACGCCCCAATCGTGTGGGACGATTTTCCCCACCCCCAGGCGCCCGAGCCCGACCCACTGGGCGCCCGCATCGCCGCCCACGCCGATGCCCTGGTCGGCATTCGCTCGCTGAAGACCGTCACCCACCTCCCCGACGACTGCACCGGCCTGGTGCGCTACGCCTACTCGAAAGAGGGGCTCGAGCTCATGCCGCCCGACGGCGTGCACGGCAGCAACGGAGTCACCGCCATCTGGTCGGGCGCCCGCGCCAAGAACGCCCTGCTCCGCACCGGCGCGCCCGCCCCCGGAGACCTCGTCTTCTTCCGCCAGACCTACGACCGCGACCGCGACGGCCGCCTCGACGACGGCCTCACCCACATCGGCGTCGTCGAGTCGGTCGAGCCCGACGGCACGGTGGTCTTCGTGCACCGCAGCGGGCAGGGCGTCACCCGCGGCCGCGTCAACGCCGCCCACCCGCAAGACCAGGCCACCAACGACTGGCTGCGCATGCGCTCACGCCGCGCCCCCGCCGCGCTCACCGGCGAGCTGCTGGCCGGCTTCGCCTCAGCTGAAATCTTGAGCAGGTAGCTGACCGCCTGTACAGTCCGCGCCCCATGGGCGAGGTCATCGAGGGCGAGTTCCAGCGCAGACGCATCGTTCCCTGGCGGCGCGGCGAGGGCCTCGCCTCGCTGCTCGAGCGCTGGCGCGGCGACAAGACCGTCTGGCCCCACCTCGCGCTCGACCACACCGCGCCCTCGAACGAGGCCACCTTCGCCGAAGTGCCGGCCGCGCTCGCTCCGCCGGTGCGCGAGGCCCTGGCCAGGCGTGGCATCGAGCGCCTCTACTCGCACCAGGCCCGCGCCTTCGAGCTCAGCGCCGCCGGCAAAGACGTGGTGGTCGCCACGCCCACCGCATCGGGCAAGAGCCTGTGCTTCAACCTGCCGGTGCTCGACTCGCTGGCCCGCGAGCCGACCGCCTGTGCGCTGTACCTCTTCCCCACCAAGGCGCTCTCCCGCGATCAGGAAGAGTCGCTGCGCGCGATGATGGCCGACGCGTCGCTCAGCCACGGCGCCATCACCTTCGACGGCGACACGCCGCAAGACGCCCGCCGCGCCGCCCGCGAGCGCGCCGGCATCGTGCTCACCAACCCCGACATGCTGCACAGCGGGGTGCTGCCGCATCACACCAACTGGGCGCGCCTGTTCGCGAACCTGAAGTGGGTGGTCATCGACGAGCTGCACACCTACCGCGGCGTGTTCGGCTCGCACCTCGCCAACGTGCTGCGCCGGCTCGAGCGGGTGGCGGCGTTTCACGGCAGCAAGCCGCGCTTCGTCTTCGCCAGCGCCACCATCGGCAACCCGCGCGAGCACGCCGCGCGCATGCTGGGCCGCGAGGTCGAGCTGGTGGGCGAGTCGGGGGCGCCGCGCGGCGAGCGCCACGTGCTCATCTACAACCCGCCGGTGGTGAACCCCGAGCTGGGCGTGCGCCAGTCGTACGTGAAGGCCGCCGCGCGGCTCTCGGCCGACCTGGTGCGCGCCGGAGTCACCACCCTGGTCTTCGGTCAGTCGCGCAACACGGTCGAGGTGATGCTCAAGTACCTGCGCGACCACCTGAGCGAAGAGCGCATACCGCTCGACACCCTGCTCGCCTACCGCGGCGGCTACCTGCCGCAGACCCGGCGCAACATCGAGGCGCGCCTGCGGGCCGGTGAGATTCGCTGCGTGGTGGCCACCAACGCGCTCGAGCTGGGCATCGACATCGGCGCGCTCGACGCGGTGGTGTGCGCCGGCTACCCCGGCAACCTCGCCGCGCTGTGGCAGCGCTTCGGCCGGGCCGGGCGCCGGCAAGAGCGCTCGCTCTCGATGCTGGTGTGCAGCAGCGCTCCGCTCGACCAGTACGTGGCGCAAGACGCCGAGTTCATCTTGCGCGCGCCGGTCGAGCAGGCGCGCATCGACCCCGACAACGTCGAGGTGCTGGTGCAGCACCTCAAGTGCGCCGCGTTCGAGCTGCCCTTCGTGAGCGGCGAGGCGTTTCGCGAGGTGCCGGCCGCGCAGACCGGCGAGGCGCTCGACTTCTTGTCCGGCCACCGGGTGCTCCACAGAGACGAGCAGACCTGGCACTGGGCCTCTGACGCGTACCCCGCCGCCAACGTCAGCCTGCGCAGCATCGGCTGGGACAACGTCGTCATCATCGAGCGGCCGATGGAAAAGACGCTCGCCGAGCTCGACTGGCGCAGCGCGCACGTGATGCTGCACGAGCAGGCCATCTACCAGCACGACGCCGAGCAGTTTCAGGTCGAGAAGCTCGACCTGCCCAACCGCAAGGCCTTCGTGCGCAGGGTCGAGCCCGACTACTTCACCACCGCGCTCACCCAGACCCGCGTCGAGGTGATGAGCGAAGAGAAGAGCGCCGCTCCGTTCGCCTCGGGCGAGGTGTCGGTGGTCGAGAAGGTGGTCGGCTTCAAGAAGGTGAAGTTCCACACCCACGAGAACGTGGGCTACGGCGAGGTCGCGCTGCCCGAGCTGCAGATGCACACCACCGGCATGTGGCTGACGGTGCACGAAGACATCGTCACCTCGATGCAGGCGCCGCGGGTCGAGGTGGTCGACGCGGTGCGGGCGCTGGGGCACGCGATGCACTCGGTGGCGTGCGTGGGGTTGATGATTGACCCGCGCGACCTGGGCCGCACCCTGGGCTCGCGCACCGGCCAGCCGCTGATGGAGCCCACGCTCTACCTCTACGACGAGATTCCCGGCGGGGTGGGGCTCGCGCCGCGGCTGTTCGAAGAGCGCCTCGAGCTGCTCGCCCGCGCGCGCACGCTCATCGAGGGCTGCCCCTGCGACGACGGCTGCCCGGCCTGTATCGGGCTCGACGTGGGGCTGGGCGCCCCGCGGCGGCACGGGCGCAAGCGCCTCGCGCTGGCGGTGCTCGGAAAGCTCGGCGCGTGAGCAGCCTCTCATCGAAGCTCGCCCGGCTCACCGCGCCGGTGGCGACGTCGCCGGGAGCCAACGGGCCTTCGGCACCGTCGTCGACCGGTCGCCCCCTCACCCTGGGTCCCTCCCTCGTCGACCGCGTGCACGGGCCGGGCTTCAGGCAGGGCCGCGTCGAGGTCGGGGCGGCGCGCGCGGCCGAGGCCTCGACGGTGGCGTCGCTGGCGCTCGACGAGGCCTTCCGGGGGGTCGACACCACGCGCATGCTGCTGGTCGACACCGAGACCACCGGCCTCAACGGCGGCACCGGCACCCTGCCCTTCGTCATCGGGCTGGCGTGGTTCGAAGGCGAGTCGCTGGTGGTGCGGCAGCTGTTCGTGCCGCGCCCCGGGCAAGAGCGCCCGCTGCTCATGCGCCTGGGCGAGCGGCTCGCGCAGGCCAGCCTGATGGTGACGTTCAACGGCAAGTGCTTCGACTGGCCGCTGCTGCGCGCGCGCTTCGTGATGAACCGCATCGCCCTGCCGCCGCCTCCACCGCACCTCGACCTGCTGCACTGCGCGCGGCGGATCTTCAAGCGGCGCCTCGGCGCGACCCGGCTGCAAGACCTCGAGGCGCAGGTGCTCGGCTTTCACCGCCACGACGACATCTCGGGCGCCGAAATTCCCGCGGTGTACTTCGACTTTCTGCGCACCGGCCGGGTGCAGGCCATCGAGAAGGTGCTCGAGCACAACGCCCTCGACCTCATCAGCATGGCCGCGGTGCTGGCCGAGCTGTGCCGGCGCTTCGACGCGCCCGACGGCTCGGACGCGGCCGAAGACTGCCTCGGCCTGGCGCGGGTGTGCGAGCGCTCGAGCCAGCCAGAGCGCGCGGTGCTGTTCGCGCGCGCGGCGGTCGAGCGCGCGGAAGAGCCGGCGACAGCGCTCGAGGCCTGCAGCCTGCTGGCGAAGCTGGCGGTGCGGCGGCGCGCGTGGGCCGAGGCGGCGCAGTGGCTCGAGCGCGCCACCCAGCAGCGCGCGCCCGAGGTGGCGACCGCGCACCTCGCCTACGCGCGCATCTGCGAGCACGGGCTCAAAGACTATGGGCGTGCGCTGCACCACGCGAAGCTCGCCTGGCGCGCCGAAGACGGGGCCGCGCACGCGAAGCGCCTCGCCAGGCTGGAAAGGAAGCAGAGCATGCCTCCCTCTCCCTCGAGGGAGAGGGCGGGGGTGAGGGGGCGAGAAGGCGAAGACGAAACGCCACCGGTCACCACGCCAGAGAAAACCCGGTCCACGACGACTGCTCGCAGCGCTGAAGCTTCTGCTCCCGGAGAGGGTGCGCTCAAGCCGCCTGCTTCAGAGTTTTCAGCACGCCCAACGCCTCGGTGACGTGCTTGCCGGGCTGCACCTGCGAGTTGAACACGTGCCGCACCACGCCCTGAGAATCGATGACGTAGGTCTCGCGCCCGTCGAGGAGCCCGAAGAAGCTGCCCTTCACGCCGAACTTCTCTCGCACGGCCCCGCCCTCGTCGGCCACCAGGGTGTACGGCAGCCGGTGCTTCTCGGCGAACGCCTTCTTCGACTCGGTGCCCTGCGACGAGATGCCGACCACCGTCGCGCCGACGGTCTTGAAGTCTTCGTACTGGTCGCGGAACTCGCAGGCCTCGGCGGTGCAGCCGGGGGTGAAGTCTTTCGGGTAGAAGAACAGCACCACCGGGCCGCGCTTCCACAGCTCGCTCAACGTCACGTCGGCGCCGTGCTGGTCTTTCAGCGTGAAGTCGGGGGCGCGGTCTGAAGCCTTGATTGCCATGCCCAACAGATGCCCGACCGGCCTGCCGGTTTCAACACAACCGCCACTCACGCACCGCTCAGAACACGTATGAGTAGCTCAGCATCCACAAGCTGAGGCCGAGCAGGCCGTTCGAGGTCGCCAGCAGCTGGTTGGCGAGCCAGAGCCGAATCTCGTGCTGACCCAGGTCGCCGATTCGAATGATGGCCGGCGACAGCGAGGTGCCGACGGTGAAGTCGATGCCGCGCGAGAACACCACCGCGCCGTAGAAGCCCACGCCCAGCGAGTAGAAGCGCGCGAAGTTGAAACGCACCTGCGGGTTCACGCCCAGGAAGAACGCCTTGGTCGCCGACTTGAAGTACCCCAGCGGCATGATTTCGCCCTGGAGGTCTATCCACCCGAAGCCGTAGCGCACCGCGGGCACCGCGCCCACGAAGTACGCCGGGCTGAAGGTCGCCGCCGAGCCCGAGCCCGACAGCCCGGGGTCGATCATCCCCCCCGCGCCGAGGCTCCAGTGAAACCCTTTGCGCTCGTCGCGCCAGTCGGGGCCGGTGGGCTGCGGCGGAGGCGGCTCACCTTGCGGAGGCTGCGGCTCACCGGGCGCGGCCGACGGCGGCGGAGCGTCGTACCCCGGCTCGGGCAGCGGCTGCGGAGGAGGAGGCGGCGGCGCAGGCAGCGGCTGCGGCGTGCCGTCGGCCGGCAGCAGGTCTTGAATGTCGGCGAACGGAATCTGAAACGTGCCGGTCGCGGTCTTGAGCAGGTAGCCGGTCTCGGTCTGCGACACCACCGTGCCGCGCAGCTCGCGCCCGTCTTTGGTGTGGAGAATCTGCTCACCCGCAGGGAGTTGAGCCAGGGCCGAAGAGGCCCACAACAGGAAACCGAGCGCGCCGAGGCGATGCATGGGGGTCTGTCTACCTGGACGAGAGGGGCCGCGAGAACCGGTCACATCGAGCCTGCTAATCGCGGCGCTGCACCTTGAACCGCTGGGTCACCTCGGTCAGCGCGCTCACCGCCGACTGCAGGTCTTGCGCGATGCGGGTGGTGCGCCCGGTGGCGTCGACGCCCTGCTTCACCAGGTCGGCCACGTTGCGCGCGCCCTGCACCGCCTGCTCGCTCGACTGCCGCTGCTGCCGGGTGGCGACCGAAATCTGCTGCGCCGCCTCTTTGGTGCCGCGCGACAGCTCGACAATCTGCTCGAACACGCTCGAGGCGCGCTCGGCCACCTGCACGCCCTTGTCGCTCGCGGTCACACCCTCGCGCGCCTTGTTCACCGCGTTGTCGCCCGACGCCTGCACGCTCTCGACCAGCCGCCCGATGTCGCGCGCGCTTCCCGCCACGTTCTCGGCCAGCTTGCGCATCTCGGCGGCCACCAGCGAGAAGCCGCGGCCGACCTCGCCCGCCTTGGTGCCTTCGAGCGCGGCGTTCAGCGCCAACAGGTCAGACCGGTCGGCCACCTGCTTGATGACCTGGGCGATGCGCGAGACCTGCTGCAGGTCGACGTTGAGCTTGCCGATGCTGTCGGCGACCTCTTTCGACTCGCGCCGAATCTCGCTGATGCCGCCCACCATCTCGTTCACCACCGCGCGCGCTTCGTCGACCGCCGAGGCGGTGCGAATCGCCGCCTGCTCGACCACGTCGGTCGAGGCGGTAATCATCTCGGCGGTGCGGCTCAGCTCTTCGAAGGTCGCCGCAATCTGCTGCGCATAGGCCGACTGCTGGCTGGTGACGTGCTCCTGGTCGGCGCTGGCCGCCTGCAGGCCCTTGGCCGCGCCGGTCAGCCGCTCTGACAGCGACACCATCTGCGTCACCAGGCCGCGCAGCGACGCCAGCATCTCGTTCACCGATGAGGCCATCGAGCGCACCTCGCCCACACCGCCCACGGTGACCTGCGGCACGGTGACGTCGCCCGCCGCGACCTCGCGCGCCACCCGGGTGACCACGCCCATCGGGCCCGCCAGCGCGCCGCTGAACACGAACGCGAGCGTGAGGCCCACCGCCACCGCCACCAGCAGCACCCACAGGCCGACGGTCTGGTTCTCGCGCTCGGCCTCCTGCAGCTGCCGCAGCGACACCGAGATGACCATCAGCGCTTCGTAGTCCTGGTCTTTCTGGCTGCAGCGCACGGTGAGGCCCTGGCCGCGGTCGATTTCGCAGGTGCCCGCCGCCGGCACTTCGTAGCGGCCCGGAGCGAGGTTGCCCTCCATCATCACCTTCTTGTCGCCGGTGCTGATTTCGACCCAGCGCTTGCTGTCGTCCTTCTTCACCGTCTCGTTGCTCACCACCAGCGCGCCCATCGCCTCGACGTTGCCGCTGGCGCGCACGCCCTCGAACACCGTCTTGAGCTCTTCGGGGTTGGCCAGGCCGTCGCGAATCAGCCGCATGGTCGGAGCGGCGTTGGCCACCGCGAGGCGGCCCACCGACTCAATCTGCTGCTCGAGCGCGCGGGCGGCCTGCTCGTTCAAGCGGCGTGGGAAGTACACCGACGCGAACGCGGCGACGACCACGCAGGGGAGCACGACCGCCAGCGCGGCCTGGGTGCGGAGACTGAAACGGCTGAAGAAGCTGTCCATGTCTTGGCGCGGGCTGCCGAGGTATCAGAAACGGGGCCGAAGGTCGCGATCAGCGCAAGGTTTGTGCGGGGTTGCGCTGACGTGTGGGTGAAACGGTTTGGCGTTCCGCCCCGTGCCGCGAGGCGGCATTGTGCCCGCCATGGTGCTTCGACGGGCAGCGGTGGCAGCAGCGGTGGCAGCAGCGGTGGCGGCGATGGCGTGCTCGGGCGGCACCGGCGGCGGCGCGGGCGGAGGCAGCGCCGGCGGCACGGGCGGCTCGGGCGGAAGCGCCGGCAATGGAGGCAGCGGCGGCGGCGCGGTGGCGGTGCTGCAGAGCCTCTCCCTCGCTCCGCAGGCGGTGATGCTGGGAGTGCCCGAGCAGCAGACGCTCACCGCCACCGGCCACTACGACGACGGCACCACCCGCGACGTCACCGCGCTGGCCGCGTGGAGCTCGAGCCAGCCGTCGGTCGCCTCGGTCAGCGCCGGAGTGGTCACCGCCGCGATGGACGGCTCGGCCCTCGTCACCGCGACCCTCGCGGGCAAGAGCGCCACCCTCACCGTGACGGTGAGCGGCTCGGCGCTGACGACGCTCGCGGTGACCCCCGACATGCTCGAGCTGGGAGTCGGCTCGGCAGTGCAGTACGTCGCCACCGGCACCTTCGCCGACGGCACCAAACGCAACGTGAGCGCCGAAGCCACCTGGAGCTCGAGCGCTCCCGCCATCGCCACCGTCTCGGCGACCGGCGTGGTGACCGCGGTGACGATGGGCTCGAGCACGGTACAGGCGGCGCTGCGCGGCAAGACGTCGAGCGTGACCTCGAAGGTGGGCGCCAAGACGGTGACGGCCATCGCGCTCACTCCGCCGGTGCTGGTGCTCAAGCGAGCCGAGACCAAACAGCTCACCGCCACCGCGACCTACTCCGACGGCTCGACCGGCGACGTCACCTCGGCGGTGACGTGGAGCAGCGACGACGGCTCGGGCGCGGTGACGGTGAGCGCCGGCGGCCTGCTCACCGCAGTGAGCTCGCTCAGCGGCTTCTCGGTGCACGCCACCCTTCAAGGCATCGAGGGCATCATGCGCCTGCGCATCACCAACGACGGCTTCGCGCTCGCCGGCCTCATCTACCACGCGCAGCCGATGACCCGCGGCCTCGACTCACCGCCGCACTACCCCGACGCCGACTTCGGCGGCATCGGCAGCACCAACTTCAGCCAGGTGGTGTGGACCACCAGCGACCCCACCGTGGTCGAGCTGCTGCCCACCGGCGTGTGGCGGCCCAAGAAGGTCGGCACCTCGACGATGACCGCGCTCACCTACACGGCCACCGGCACGCTGATGACCAGCGGCACCGCCACCGTGTCCGAGCAGACGCCCGACAGCATCACCATCTCGAGCGGAGCGACCGGCGCCGCCACGCTGCCCCAGGGCACCACGCTCAAGCTCACCGCGACGGGCACCTCGACGTTCTTCCCCACCTTGAACGCCGACCTGAGCAGCATGGTGACCTGGAGCTCGAGCAACCCCGGCGCGGTGACCGTCGACTCGACCGGCCTGGCGCGCGGCGTGGCCCAGGGCTCGGCCACCATCACCGCGACGCTGGGCTCGACCATGGGCACCACCCAGCTCACCGTGCCGGCGACCGTGCCGCCCGAGCAGACGGTGATGCTCTCGACCACCGAGGACAACAGCGTGCTCATCAGCAGCATCAGCGCCGGCGCCGAGACCACGGTGTACCCGACCAACGCGCTGTTCAGCACCCCGGGCCTGGCGGTGGGCTGCACCTGGTTCTGGAACCCGCCCATCGGGCCCGCGCCCGAGCGCTTCGACGCCTTGTGTGGCCGCACGCTCATCAAGTTCGACCTCGCCCCGCTGGCCGGCAAGACGGTGGTGAGCGCGAAGCTGCGCCTGACCACCTCGGCGTACGGAGTCGGCTCGGTGCCTCGCCGCTGGGCCATCTGGGCGCTGGCCTCGACCTGGAGCGGCAGCTCGGTCACCTGGAACAGCTCGCAGGGCTTCCAGCACTACGTCTACTCGCAGACCGAGCAGGACCCGCCCTTCTACGTCGGGCAGGTGTTCGAGCTCGACCAGACCCAGACGGTGAAGAACTGGGTGAGCGGCGCCTACGTGAACGCCGGCTGGGAGCTCGGCATCACCAACTACCTCTACCCCTACGTGCGCTACAGCTCGCTCGACGCGTTCGAGCTGTGCAGCCGCGAAGACAGCAACGGCCGCGGCCCCAAGCTCATCGTGACGTACCGCTGACCCAAACCCTCCCTCTTCCTTTCTCGGGGGAGAGCGGGCGCCTACTCGACCTTCGGCAACGGCCCCGACTCTCTGCGCAGCCGCGGCAGGGCGTCGAAGAAACCCTTGTCGGCCTCGGCGATCTCCAGCCCCAGCACCACGAGCTCGTGGTCCTCGGGGGTCACCCGCGCCACCCGCACCTTGATGCGCACGTGTGAGCCGCTCTCGAAGGTGAGCGTGCCGGGCAGCACCCGCTCGCTCACCTCGACCGCGGCAGCCACCGGCACACGGACCTTGAGCCCCACCGCCGACACGTCGAGCACCTCGCCCTTGAACGCGTCGTCGGCGACGAAGCGCAGCTTCCTCTCCCAGCGCGGCGCTTTGCGGCCCGAGTCCACCCCGCCGTCATCGTTCGAATCGGGGGCGCCGCGCAAGTCGGAGTGAACTCGCGATAACTTCGCTCCCCGATGCTCCGCCTCGCGCTGGCGTTCATCGCGCTCGCGCCCTGCTACTACCGCGTCGGTTGCGAGGGCTCGGCCGACCCCGTGGCCCACCCGTGCGCCGAGAGCACCAACGGCGGCGAGGCACCGCGCAGTGGGGAGCACCGGCGCGGGGAGGCACCGGCGCAGTCGGAGGAGGCACCGGCGCAGTCGGAGGAGGCACCGGCGCAGGAGGCACCGGCGCAGTCGGAGGAGGCACCGGCGCAGTCGGAGGAGGCACCGGCGCGGTCGGAGGAGGCACCGGCACCGCGGGCGGCACCGTGCCGCCCAGCGACGCGGGGCCCGGCCTCTTCGCCGCGTTCGGCGACGGAGGGTGGACCACCGGCCAGCTTGGCTCGCTCGACGAAGAGGCCTTCGCGGCGGCGCTGCAGCCCGACGGGCGCATCGTCGTCGCCGGCCGCAGCCTGCGCACCGGCGGCAACGACTTTCTGGTGCTGCGGCTGCTGGCCGACGGCCGGCTCGACCCCTCGTTCAACGGCACCGGCCGCGTGGTGCTCGACTTCGACGGCGGAGAAGACCAGGCGCACGCGGTGCTGGTGCAGCCCGACGGCCGCATCGTGGTGGCGGGGTTCTCCAACGGTCTGACCGGGAGCTACGCGTTCACCGCCACCCGACTCACCTCGACCGGCGGCAGAGACCCGAGCTTCGGCGACCGCTTCTACCGCTTCGGCCCGGCGAGCAGCGACAACGCCAGCGCGATGCTGCAGCAGCCCGACGGCAAGCTGGTGCTCGCGGGCCTCACCACCAACCCCATCAACCGCTGGGCGGTGATGCGGCTGCTCGGCGACGGCAGCCTCGACCCGGGCTTCGCCGATGCGGGTCAGCCCACCTTCTTCTCCGCCCAGTCGGGCTGCGCCTCGCTGCTCTTGCGCCCCGACGGCCGGCTGGTGCTGGGCGGCTGGTCGTTCAACGGCATCTCGGTCGTTCGCCCGGCGTGGGTGGGCCTGCTGCCCGACGGCACCAACGACCCCACCCTGCCCCCGTCGGTGCGCCCCCTCGCGGGCGGCTTCGAGAACGTGACGGCGATGACCCTCGACCCCGCCGGAGGCATCGTCTCGGCGCTCTCGTCGCGCTACGTGGTTCGCTTCGTGCCCGACGGCGGCCCGCTCGACCCCACCTTCGGCGACGGGGGCCGCTCGGGCCTCGCGCTGCCGGCGCTGGCGGTCGACCCCCTGCCCGACGGCCGCCTGGCGATGGCCGGCCACACCGACGACGTGCCCACCCGCCTCTACGTCGGCGTGCTCGCCGCCAACGGCCGCCTCTCTTTCGCCTTCGACGGCGGCGGCCTCTTCACCTGGAGCGCCCCGTTCGGCGACGCCCACGCCTACGCGCAGCTGGTGAACCCCGACGGCACGGTGGTGGTGGTGGGCGGCTACGGCTCTGACGCCGGTCACCGGGCGGTGGTGCTGAAGGTGAAGCCCTAGAAGTTGGGGTCGACCGTGGTGCGCAGGCTCTTGGGCAGGCGGAACTGCGCCTGCTTGCCCTTGCGCTCGAGCTTCACGATGCCCTCCATCATCTGGTGGGTGAGCCGGGCGAAGATGCGCGAGGCCGCGTCGTCGGGGTCGTCGTCGCGCAGCACGTGACCGACCAGCGCTGCGCCGTCGATGAGCGCGCTCGTCCAATCGGCGTCGGCCAGCCCCAGAATGTCGGCGCAGTGGTCTCCGGCGAGAAAGCGCACCAGCGCGGTGGGCGCGCCGTCGAACGCCTTGCCGGCGAAGTAGCTCTCCATCATCTCCACCAGCGGCTTGATGAGCGCCTTGCCCGCGCTCGAGCTCTTCCACTGCCGGTCGCGAATCGCCTCCATCAGCAGCTGCGCGTCGGCCACGTTCTCGGGCATCAGGTCGGCCTCGATGCCGAGCAGGTGGCCGACCACCTTCCAGTAATGCAGCCAGCACTCGGCCTCGTCGGCGGTGCAGTCGACGCCGAACTTCTCGAGCGCGTCGAGCACCACCACCGAGAAGGTCATCATCGTGCCGGCGAGGTCCTCCTGGTTGATGGGAGCGCCCAGCTCGGCCGCGTCCCACTTTCCCGCCGCGCGAAGGTAGTGCCGCACCGAGGCGTGCATCAGCCGCACCTTCTGAATGGTGCGCAGGCCGCGGCCGTCGGGCTCGAGCGCGCCCTCGTCGATGGCGTCGAAGAGAAACTGCGCGGTCTCGAACACCCGCTGGTCGGTGTGCCGGGTGAGCGCCTGGGTGGCGTCGATGACCCGCGCCCCCTTGGCCGCCGCGTACGCCTGCGGCAGCGACGAGCAGAACAGCCCCGCTGCAATCTGCCAGCCCGCCCGGGTGAACAGCCGCTGCGCGGTCTTCAGCTTCGCCGGGTCGGCGAACGCGGGCAGCGCGGCCGTGTCTTGAAAGTACTTCTTGGCCCGCGCCGGCAGCCCGGGGGGAATCGGCTCGTCCGAGCGGAACATCATGCCCATCAGCGTGTCGACCTTCGACACCTCGCCGCTGCCGATGATTTCGTTCACCACCGCGTCGGCGGTGGGGTCGGTGCGGTGGCGCGCGGCGTCGAGCGCCGCGTCAGACCAGCGCTCGGGCGCCGGTGCGATGGGGTGCCCGAGGTACTCGAGGTACTTGCCCAGCGCCTCGGTCGGGTAGAAGCGCGCGGCCTCGGGGTACACGTAGAAGGTGTCGGGCGGCACGTTGGTGTGCAGGTACTCGCGGTTGGGAAACGAGCCGTCGCCGCGCTGCACTTTCAGCAGGTACTCGACCGCGCGCTCGCACTGCGGCGTGCCGCCGTCGCCGCAGTCGATGAGCGCCTGCACCACCAGCGCGGTCAGCGGAGGCAGGCTCTTGCCCCGCCCCGCATACGCCTCGTCGGAGTACGACTCGGGGCCCTCGCCGAAGCCGCCGTCGGGGTTCTGTCTCGAGCGCATCCACCTCAAGGAGCGCTGCACCCACTCGGCCTTGAGGTCGGCCTTCACCGCCGCCAGCCCCATCAGCACGAACGCGGTGGCCGAGAGGTAGTTCACCACCCAGCGGCCCCACCACGCGCCGCTCTCGCACTGCTGCCGCTTGAGGAACTCGACCGCGCGAAACACCCGCGGGTCTCTCACCGTGAAGCCGGTGTGCCCCAGGCCGTGCAGCACGCGCGAGGTGAGGTCTTCGGTCGAGGGGTCTCCCGCGAAGCCCGACGGGTCGATGAACAGCTTCGCCAGGTCGAGTGGGTTGGTCATGCTCATGTGCGGCTGCTTCTTCATCATCGGGCCGGGCTTCTTGCCCGGCAGGCCCCACACGAACGCCGACCACCCGCCGTCGGGGTTCTGCATGCCGAACAGCCAGCCGTGCCCGCGTGAGACGCTGGTGCGATGCGCCGCTCGAGGGCCGGCTCGAGGCCCCAGCTCGAGCGCGCGCCCCAGCGTGGTGAGCACCACGCCGGCATCGTCGCAGTCGGGCAGGGTGTGGTTGGTGCGCTGAAAGGCCCAGCCGTAGTCGAGCTGCGCGCCCTCTTGCCGGTTGTCGATGGCCGGCATCTTGATGTCGAGCTGCGCGTCGCACAGCCAGCCCAGCGCGCGGGAGACGTCGGGGTCGCTCGGCTTCACTCCGCCGGCGAACAGCGCGCGCACGTCGAACGCGGTCGACCAGACCTCGGTGCCGAAGCCGTCGTAGTGCAGCCCGTGCGCGTCGCGCTTGCGCTGCGACAGCATCCACTTCACGCCGTTGGCCAGCACCGGGTGGTCGAGCGTCAGGCCCGCGGCCTTCAGCGCCGGCAGCACGCCCACGCTGATGACGGCGCTGTCGTTCCAGCTGCCGTCGCGGTTCTGGAACTCGGTCATGGTGTCGATGCAGCCCTTCGCCACCACGCTCTTGAGCGCCGACTGAATCACCCCGCCGCGCAGGGTGCGAATGATGACCTCGAGCTCGAGCGCGAGCATGAACACGCCCGAGTGAAAGCGGTGCGCCAGCAGGTCGCGCACCGGGGGCACCAGCACCGGCGCCGAGATGGGGCACGGCAGGCGGTGCGCGTCGAGCAGGCCGGCCAGCGCCACGTACATCGGCGAGAGGTCGCCGTAGCTCATGCGCTCGATGACCGCGTCGTCACCGCCGTGGGCGTCGAGCCACTGTCTGGCGCGCGCCGCCGCGGCGAGGTTGTCGGGCCCGCCGCACGGGTGCAGCGCCGCGCGGCAGGTGGCGGTCGCGCCGACCTCGCCCTGTCTGGCGAACGGGTAGAGCTGAAACGAGCCGTCGCGCTTCTGCTTGCCGCGCAGCCAGCGGCCGGTGTCGGCGGCGTCTTCGGCGCTCAGCGCGCCGACGTAGTGCAGCGCGATGGTCACCTGGGCGGTGACCCAGGCCCCCAGGTCTCCGGGCATGTCCCATGAGCCGTCGGGCCTCTGGGTCTGCCACAGCACGCGATGGGCTTTCTCTACGGCACTGCGGACGCGCACGACGTCGGGCGGAGCCATGGCCGAAGAGTTGAGCCGAACTCGCTCAACGTCCAAAGCGGAAAAATCGGTGAAATGGCGAAGAGGCGGGCGTACGGTGCCGAACCGCAATGTCGCTGGCAGCAAACAAGCAGAAGTTGATCTTCGCGTCCTCGGTCGAAGCCTTGATGAAAGCCGCCGAGGGCAGCATCAAGCCCGACACCGAGCGGCAGCTGAACGAGCTGCGCATGTGGTTTCGCAAGCCGGTCGAGCCGGCCTACCCCGCCGAGAACTGGGCGCAGGCGGTGCGCCTCATCGCCGCCGACCTCTTCCCCGGCGAGAGCGCCGAAGACCAGCACAAGAAGCTGGGCGGCAAGACGGTGCGCCAGTTCGCCGACACCTTCATGGGCAAGGCGATGTTCTCGGCCGCCAAGGTGATGGGGGTGAAGCGCTCGCTGCAGCGCATGACCAACAACCTGCGCACCGGCGCGAACTTCATCGAGACCCGCCTCACCACGCTCGACGACAACAACCACGAGCTGTGGATCAGCGATGTCAGCGAAGTGCCCGGCTTCTACGCTGGCCTCATCGAGGCGGGCGCCGACTACATCTCGGGGTGGACGGACGAGATGAAAATCAAAGCCCGCGACGGCGTGGCCTGCACCTACACCCTCAAGCGCACGCGCTAGCAGGGGTAGAGTCGCCCGCCTGAAATGCCGACCATCTCCATCATCATGGGCAGCGCCTCGGACTTCGAGACCATGTCCGCCGCGGCGGACCTGCTCGAAGACTTCGGCGTCGCCCACGAGGTGAAGGTGGTCTCCGCCCACCGCACCCCCGAAGCGATGTTCGAGTTCGCCAAGGCCGCCGCCGCGCGCGGGGTGCGCATCATCATCGCCGGCGCCGGCGGAGCCGCCCACCTGCCGGGCATGGTCAGCGCGCTCACCACCCTGCCGGTGCTGGGCGTGCCGGTGCAGTCGAAGGCGCTCAGCGGCCTCGACAGCCTGTACAGCATCGTGCAGATGCCCGCCGGAGTCCCCACCGCCACGTTCTCCATCGGCCCCTCGGGCGCCACCAACGCGGCGCTGTTCGCTCTGCGCATGCTCGCGGTCGACGACGCGAAGCTGCGCAAGAAGCTGGTCGCCTACCGCGACGCCGCCGCCAAGAAGTCGATGGATTCGACCGCCAAGCTGACCGAGCACCGCCTCAAGCGATGACTCCGCGCATCGGCATTCTCGGCGGAGGCCAGCTCGGGCTGATGCTCGCCGAGTCGCTGCAGCACCTGGGCGCCGACGTCACCGTGCTCGAGAAAGACCCCGACGCGCCCTGCGCCCGCAGGCTCGCCGGGGTGCTCGAGGCCCCCTACGACGACGCCGCGGCGCTCAAAGCCCTGTTCGGGCAGTGCACCACCGTCACCTTCGACTCCGAGAACGTACCCTCCGAGCCGCTCGAGCCCTACTCGGCCCAGCTCAAGCCCTCGCTCGAGGTGCTGCGCACCTCGCAGCACCGCGCGCTCGAGAAGAAGTTCCTCGAAGGCCACGGCTTTCGCACCGTGCGACACCAGGCGGTCGAAGCCGGGCAGAGCATTCGCGACGCGGCGGTGGCCTTCGGCTTCCCCTGCATCGTGAAGAGCGTGCTGGGGGGCTACGACGGCAAGGGCCAGGCGGTACTGAGGGGCCCCGACGACTGCCGCGGCCTGGGCCCCGCCGTGCTCGAAGAGAAGCTCGAGCTGCAGACCGAGGTCTCGTGCATCGTGGCGCGCGGCGCCGGTCACGAGCAGGTGTTCGAGGTGTTCGAGAACCTGCACCACGAGCACATTCTCGACTTCACGCTGCTCCCCGCGCGCATCAGCCCCGAGCTGCAGCGCACCGCGAAAGACACCGCGCTGCGCATCGCCCGCGAGCTGGGCGTCGAGGGGCTGCTCACCGTCGAGTTCTTCGTCGCCGGCGGCCAGCTGTACGTGAACGAGCTCGCGCCGCGCACCCACAACTCGGGGCACGTGACGCGCGAGGCCTGCAGCTCGAGCCAGTTCGACGCGCTGGCCCGCATTCTCTGTGGGCTGCCGCCGCCGGTGCCGCGGCTCAACCCCGGCGCGTGGGTGATGGGGCAGCTGCTCGGCGACGTGTGGCTCGCCCAGGGCAAAGACGGCGGAGCGCTCGACCTCTCGGCGCTGCGCGACTTTCCCGAGGTGGTCGAGGTCTACACCTACGGCAAGCTCGAGGCGCGCCCGAAGCGAAAGATGGGCCACTTCGTGGTGCGCGCCGACACCATCGAGGTGGCGCTGGCCAAGGCACGCGCGCTGCGCGCCGCGCTGGTGGCTACAGCCGGCCGCTGAACCCGGCCATCACCGCGAACCCGCCGTTCGGGGTCGGCACCGCCGCCACCGACGGCTGCACGTACGCCTCGGCGCGGTCGGCCGAGACCTGCGACGACATCGACAGCAGCACGATGCCCGCGCTGCACAGCGCCGCGTCGAACAGCGTCGAGACCGTGCCGAACACCGCCAGCACGTCGGCCGCGGTGCCCGACTCGAAGGCGTGAAAATCGGCGCTGTGGGAGATGGCCTTGAACACCTGGCCGCCCAGCACGCCGCCGAGCAGCGCCACCGACCCGTAAATCGTCATCACCCAGCCCACGATGCGGAAGATGCGCGGCCGGCGGGTCAGCTCGTCGTAGCGCAGCACCGCCGAGCGGCTGGCGAAGGTGGGTATCAGGCCAATCAGCGGCGCCGACAGCCCGGCCCCGACCGTCAGCCAGTCTTGAGCGGTGCCGTGGTGCGTCCACAGCGCCACCACCGAGCCGATGCCGAAGGCCAGCGGCACCCCGGCCAGCGCGAACCCGGCGATGGAGCCCGCGCGCGCCCAGCCGGGGTCCGACTGCACCGGCGGCTCGGCGGCGGGCGGCGCAACCGCGGGAGCCGGAGCCGAGGCGGGCGGAGCCGCTTCGACGGCTGGAGGTGGCGCCTCGACGGCAGGGGGCGAAGGCGGGGCGTCGGCCTGGCCCAGCGCGAGCAACGAAACGAGCAGGAGCGTCATCGGGTGTTCACTAACGTGGGTTGCCGGGCCGGGGCGAGACGATCCCCCCACGGTCGTGCGCGGCCGGAGGCGAGTTGATATTCCGCACCCATGCGACGACTCAGCGTGACCCTCATCTTCGCCCTGACCGCCTGCGCGACCGCGAGCGGCGCCCGCGACGATGCCGAGCGGGGCGTCACCTTCATCGAAGACGACTACCCCGCGGCCCTGAAGCTGGCCCGCGAGCGCAACGTGCCGCTGTTCGTCGACGCCTGGGCGCCGTGGTGCCACAGCTGCGTGTTCCTCCGCGAGCACGTGCTCCGGTCGCCGCAGCTGCAGCGCGCCGACAAGCGCTTCGTGTTCCTCGCCATCGACACCGAGAGAGAGCAGAGCGCCGCCTTCCTCGAGAAGTACCCGGTCGACAACTGGCCCACCCTGTTCATCGTCGACCCCCAGCGCGAGCAGGCGGTGCTCAAGTGGCTGGGCACCGCCACCGTCGAGCAGCTCGAGAAGCTCCTCGACGACGGCGAGCGCGCCGCCCGGGCCAGCGGCCCGGCGCAGGACCCGCTGACCCTGCTCGCCGAGGCCGACCGCCTCTACGCCGAGCGCAAAGACGCCACCGCCGCCTACCGCGCCGCCCTCGCCGCGCTGCCCCAAGACCACCCCCGCCGGGCGCGCGCGGTCGAGTCGCTCATCAACTCGCTCTACGGCAGAGACCCCCAGCAGTGCGCCACCGCCGGTGCCGAGCTCGCGCCGGCGCTGCCGCGCGGCCCGTCGTTCGTGAACGCGGTGGTGCTGTCGCTGTCGTGCGCGAGCTCGGCCCCCGTGGGAGCCCCCTGGCGCGCCGGGGCCATCGCCACCCTCGAGCCGCTCGCCGAAGAGGCGCTCGGGCTGCCCGGCATTCTCGCCGACGACTTGAGCGGCATCTTCGAGCTGCTGGTCGACCTGCGCAGCGAGCGCAGAGACCAAGACGGCGCGCAGCAGCTGGCCCTGCGGTGGCTCTCGTTTCTCGAGGCCGAGGCCGCCAAGGCGCCGAGCCCGGCGGCGCGCGCGGTGTTCGACCCGCACCGGGTGGGCGCCGCGGTCGCCGCGAAGCAGCCGCTGCGCGCCGAGGCCGCGCTGCTGCAGAGCGAGAAAGACCTGCCGCACGACTACAACCCGCCCGCGCGGCTGGGCATCATCTACCGCGAGGCCGGCCGGCTCGACGACGCGCTCGCCGCCATCAACCGCGCCTTCCCCAAGGCGTACGGGCCGCGCAAGCTGCGCCTGTACGAAATCAAGTCGAGCATCTACGCCAGGAAGAGCGACGTCGCCGCCCAGCGCGCCACCCTCGAAGAGGCGGTGAGCTACGGCAAGGCCCTGCCCGCCGCCCAGCGCCCCGAGAAGACCGTCGCCTGGCTCGAGCAACAGGCCGCGAAGCTCAAGTCACCGTGAGGTACCCCGTTCACGCTGACAGTTTTTCGAAGCCGCGCATGGTGAGCTCGTCGAACCATGCCGTCGCTCGCCGAAGGCTGAGCAGCACATACTCCATCGTATTGGGGCAAACGCTGTGCTGCTTGAAGCATGGAGTTCGCTGCGTGGGTGCGTTCCACTTGCAGGGCACCCCTTCGACTTCGGCCCGGCGTTCGCCGTGCCTCCGCTCAGGGTGACCGGTACCGATGATCAGCACTTGTCGCCGATGAACTGCACCACGCAGAAGCGCTGCTCGCAGCTGAGCCTGTTCCGCAGCCAGAGAATGTTCTTGCCGCAGTCGCCGCGGGGCAGCGCGCGCCCCTTCTTCGCCCTGGGCCGCGCCACCGCCTTGCCGTCGGCGTCGAGCCAGCACTCCGCCACGGTCTGACACGGCACCGTCGACACCACCGGCTCGGCCGAGAGCAGCCACGCCACCAGCATTGCGGTCATCGCAGCACCTCGTGCAGCACCGCGGGCAGGTCGGTCATCACCCCCGCCGCTCCGTCGCGAAGCAGCGCCCGCATGTCTTCGGCCTCGTCGACGACCCAGACGAACACCGGCACCGAGAGCTTCGCGCACGCGGCGAAGAAGGTCGCGGTGGTGACCACCTCGCCGCCGTACCGCATCGGCACCGCCAGCACGTCGTAGCGCGGGTCGGCCTCGAGCGGCGCCACCCCCCACACCCCCTGCGCCAGCTGCAGCGCCGCCTCGGCCGAGTAGAAGTGCGCGGTCTGCGGCGTCAAGAGCGACACCTTCGCGCCCACCGCGTCGTCCTCGCTGCCGATGCACACCCGCCCCAGCGCCGAGTGCTTCGCCAAGGTCTCGACGAACTGCGCCTCGCGCCCCGCACACTCGGGCTTGAGCTCGATGTTGAGCCGCGCGCGCGGAAACGCGGCCAGCAGCTCTTCGAGGGTGGGTATGGTGACGCCCTTCCCCTTCCACCCGGGGAAGCGGGCGCCGGCATCGAGCCGCTTCAGCTCATCGAGCGAGAACGACGCAATCGCCCCCGTGCCGTCGGTGCACCGCTCGACCGTCGGGTCGTGCGCCACCACCAGCACCCCGTCGCGCGTGCACTGCACGTCGAGCTCGAGCACGTCCATACCGTGCAGGGTGAGCGCACGCTCGAACCCCACCAGGGTGTTCTCCGGGTACGTGCGCGCGCCCCCGCGGTGAGCGATGGCAGCGCAGCGGGGCAGCCCGTCGAAGAAGGTCTTCACCCGAGCGGTGATATCAACCGCGGCTCGCCATGTCCGAGCCCGCCGCCGACCCCACCCCGAAGTTCATTCGCGACCTCGAGACGATGGTGCGGGCCCGCTACCCGCTCATCTACCTGGTCAGCCACGAAGAGCAGCGCATCGACGCGGTGGTGAGCGAGGTCGCCGAGCGCCACGGCAAGCAGCTGTGGGAGTGGAGCATCACCCAGGGCCTGCGCCTCACCAAGACCCGCCAGCACGGCCCCGAAGACACCCAGAGCCCGGTCGCCGCGCTGCAGGCCATCGCGCAGCTCAAAGACGCCAACCTGGTGGTGCTCAAAGACTTCCACGCGTACCTGGGCGACGCGACGGTGGTGCGCGCGTTGCGCGAGCTGGGCCATGCGCTGAAGGTCGGCCTCACCAACGTGCTGCTGGTCAGCCCCACCCTCACCATTCCGCCCGAGCTCGAGAAAGAGGTCTCGGTCATCGACGTGCCGCTGCCGACGCCCAACGAGCTGCTCCAGCTGCTCAAAGACATCTTCGGCATCTTGAAGCGCAGCCAGAAGACCCAGGTGCACCTCACCCGCGACGACGCCGACGCGCTGGTGAAGGCGGCCCACGGGCTCACCCTCACCGAGGCCGAGAACGCGTTCGCCAAGGCCATCGCGCTCGACAACAAGCTCGACGTCACCGACGTGCGCGTCATTCTCGAAGAGAAGCGGCAGGTGGTGCGCAAGAGCGGGCTGCTCGAGTACTTCCCCAGCGACGACTCGCTGGCGGCGGTAGGCGGCCTCGAGCTGCTCAAGGTCTGGCTCGACCGCCGCAAGAACGCCTTCGGGGCCGCGGCGCGCGACTTCGGCCTGCCCGAGCCGAAAGGGCTGCTCCTGCTCGGCGTGCAGGGCTGCGGCAAGTCGCTCACCGCCAAGGCCATCGCCGCGCAGTGGAAGCTGCCGCTCTTGCGGCTCGACATGGGCCGCATCTTCTCGGGGCTCATCGGCTCGTCGGAAGAGAACGTGCGCAAGGCCATCAAGAGCGCCGAGGGGCTCGCGCCGGTGGTGCTGTGGGTCGACGAAATCGAGAAGGGCCTCGCCGGCAGCAGCGGCGGCGCCAACGACACCGGCGTGGCGGCCCGGGTGTTCGGCACCCTGCTCACCTGGCTGCAAGAGAAGACCGCGCCGGTGTTCGTGGTGGCCACCGCCAACCGCATCGACGGCCTGCCCCCCGAGCTGCTCCGCAAGGGGCGCTTCGACGAAATCTTCTTCATCGACCTGCCCACCCCGGCCGAGCGCGAAGAAATCTTCCGCATTCACCTCACCAAGCGAAAGCGCCGGCCCGAGTCGTTCGAGGTGCCCAGGCTGTCGGAGCTGGCCGAGGGCTTCTCGGGCGCCGAAATCGAGCAGGCGGTGGTGTCGGCGCTCTACGACGCCTTCGCCGACGGCGGCGACCTGAGCCAGCCCCTGCTCGAGACCGCGCTGCAGCAGACCGTGCCGCTCTCCCGCACCATGGTCGAGGAGATTGCCCGCCTGCGCGACTGGGCCCGCCTGCGCACCCGCAAGGCCACCTGAAGTGAGCCTCGAGCGGCGCATCACCGCGATTCTCGGGTCGCCTCGCCCCACCACGCCGCTGCAGGTGCGCACCTCGCCCGCCTTCGCCGAGCGCTTTCGCGCCGAGGCCGCGCGCTCGGGCCTCACCCTCGAGCTCGCGCCGCAGTCGGTCGAGCAGCTCGTTCGCCTCTGCCTCACCTGCGGCGCACAGAACGGCCGCCTCGCCCGCGCCTGCTTCAACTGCCAGACCGAGCTCGCCGACGAGGCCCCGCCGCCGCCCCGAGCCGCGCCCAGGCGCCCCTCGAGCGAAGCGCGCTGGCAGAACCTGGTGACCCGCCCTGCTCCCCTCGACGTGCGGGTGCCGCTCGCCGCCGCGCGGTTCACCCCCTACCCCGTGCAGCAGGTCGACTCGCGCGCGGTGCTCGACCGGTTCCTCGCGGTGTTCGTCGAGCGCGAGAAGGCGCCGCGCCCGGCGCAAGACCCGGTGGGCCGCTTCGACTCGCGCACCGCGCTCGACAGGTTCCTCTCGGTCTTCATCGAACGCAGCTAAAGCAAAAAGACAACGGGCGTCTGGAGCACCATGCTCCAGACGCCCGCCGTTCGACGCTCGCCTCAGGCCGAGTGAGACGAGCTTCTCTTCAGTAGGAGTTGTCGTAGCGGTCGAACTGCACCGTCGCGAGCGGCGAGCCGAGCGCGCCGATGTGCGCCACGCGAATGCCCGCGTCACTGATGGCGTAGACGAAGTCGTCGGCCATCACGCTGCGGCGCACCGCGGGCTGCCAGTAGTACGACCAGCCCCAGTAGTTGTGAACCTTGTACAGGTCGCTCATGCCGACCCTGCCGAGCGCCTGAAAGCCGGTGACCGGGTCGACGCTGAACACGCGCAGGTCCGAGACGAAGGCGCTCCAGTAGTCGCCGTTACCACCGCCCCAGCTCCAGTCGCTGAAGGGCACCGCGAGCAGCTTCTTCGCCGCGAAGTAGTTGAACGCTTTGTGCTCCCACTGCGCTTCGCTGTAGCTCGAGGCGTCTCCCAGGGTCGTGGTGTGGGTCAGCTTCGGAGCCGCCATGTTGCTCACGTCGAACAGCGAGAGCTGAATGCGGCGGCCCTGCCAGTTCGGCATGTCTTCGGGCACGTAGGTGCCGATGGTGAGCAGCGTGCCGTCGCCGACCGGGTGGATGTAGCTCGAGAAGCCGGGCACCTTGAGCTCGCCGACCTTCACCGGGTGGCGCGGGTCTTTGAGGTCGAAGGTGAACAGCGGGTCGGTGTTGCGGAAGGTGACCAGGTAGCCCTTGTCGCCCACGAAGCGGCTCGACTGCAGGCGCTCGCCCTTGCCCAGCTCTTCGCTCTGGCCAACCACCTCGAGCACGCCCTTGCTCTCAGCCAGCACCGTGACCTGGTTCGAGGTCTCGATCTGCCCGAACCAGTTGTCCGGGTGCGCGGTGTCGATGACGCGACGGGTGAGCGTGGTCGCCATGCGGAAGTAGCCCTGGTCGTTCTCGTCCATGCTGAACTGGTCGAGAATCGAGCCCGGCGCGGTGCCCGACGCGACGTACTTCGCGGTGTCCGGCTGGCTGATGTCGAACTTGTGAATGTACGTCACGTCTTTCTGACCGGGAGCCGGCCACCACCACCAGTGGCGCGTCGCCACGTAGAGGTTCTTCGCCGACGCGTAGACCTCGCCGGTCTCGGCGAGCACGTTGGTGCGCGAAATGGTGCCGGGGTTCTTCAGGTTCAGCGTCGCCACCGACAGCTGGCCCATGCGCACCGGCGCGTTGACCTTGCTGAACGCGCTGCAGTCGGGCGGCAGCATGGTGGTCTTGCCGTCTTTCACCAGGCGGCCCGCCGGCAGCCACTGCGCCAGCGAGGTGCCGCGAATCAGCGCCTCGTTCGTCTTGATGAGGTTGTCGAACGCCGCGTCGCGCGTCTTCTTGTCCTCGGGCTTGCACTCCGAGCCCCAGCCCCAGCAGCTCGAGCCCAGGTTCCCCTGCGGCCACCACTGCACCGCGGGCGGGAAGTTCAGCCCGTCGCTCATCACCACCCGCACCGAGTCTCCGACCCGGCGGCTGTTGGTGTACGAGCCGGGCAGGTAGTACTCGGCCGCGACCTTCAGCGCGCCCAGGTCCTTGGCGTCGACGACGGTCACCTTCACCGAGTTCGCGTAGTAGTAGCCGCAGTCGAGGCCCTTGCACTGCACCCCGTCGGCCGCGCTCAGCGGCAGCGCCTGCCAGATGCTGCTGAACACCACCACCTGGCTGTCGTCGGCGAGGAACATCTCGCGCGGGTAGCCTTCAATCTGCACCTTGCCCTGCAGCGAGAGGTTGGTCGCCGGCCACGACAGCGACGCGTAGAGCTTGTCACCCGAGAGCACGAAGATGCGGGTGCCGTCGTTCTTCACGAAGTCGGCTTCGTCGACCCCGGCCACCTGGGTGTTCGTGGTGGTGTAGTCCTTCGGGGCTGCGGTCTTCTCGGCGCCCGCGCCCGCGCTGGGGGCCGCGAAGTCGTCGATGCCGCCGCGACCGAACAGCCCGCCGCCCCACCAGCCCCACGACGGTACGTTGTCGCGCTCGGCTTCAATCTGGGTGCGCATCATTCGCACCGCGTTGTCTTCCAGGTACTGCTCGAGCTCGGTGCACGCGCCGGCGCCCGAGAAGGCCGTCAACGACACGCGGTCTTGAATCGCCGGCGGGTTCTCGGGGCTCACCCCGTTGCCGCACCCGGTCACTGCCAGCCCTACGGCTCCTGCGGCCCAGCTTCGCCACGCAATCTTGAAGGTCCCTCGCCAACTCATGTTCGCCCTCGTCTTTCTTCCATTCGGCCTGGCCAGAATTCGAATTGCCCGGCTGCGAGCGATGGGCCAGGGCTTTGCGCGTGTGGAATCGAAGGGTTGAGGCCCCGGGCGTCGGCGGAGATCCGTCGGGGTTTCAGCTTTCTGAGGCCCGCAAGCGCCTTTGTGAAAACGTCGACAGCGGCGTGCGGCGAGGTAAGGTGCGCCCAAAAATATGAGTGACGCACGGGAGATCAGCCTCCCCCAGCAGCTCTGGGAAACACTCGACACGATGGCGAAGGAGATGGGCGTCGCGCGCGACAGCCTCGTCTCGCAAGCGGTGTTCACCCTCGCTCGCCTCAATGGCTACGTCCTTCCCGGCAAGGTGGTGCTCGGGAGCGGCGCGCAGACCGGCGCCAACGCCAGCCACGCCCCCGCGCCCGCCCCCACCGGCAAGGCGCCCCCGTCGGTGAAGATGCCCGCGCCTGCTGCGGCTCCCGCGCCGGCGGCCGGCAAGAAGGGCCGGCACACGCCCGAGCCCGAGCCCGAGCCCGAGGCTCCGCCCGAAGAAGAAGAGCAGAACTACGAGCAGCCCGAAGAAGAGCCGCCGCCCGACGAAGAGCCGCCTCCCGAAGACGAGGCTCCGCCCGAAGACGAGCCGCCTCCCGAGGAAGAGCCGCAGGAAGAAGAAGAAGAAGAGCCCGCACCTCCGCCCAAGAAGGGCGGCGCCATGTCGCTCACCGTGGTGATGGCCGGCCGCGAGCCGTTCAAGCTCGCCGCCGAGTCGATGCTGGTGGGCCGCGGCAAGCACTGCGACTTCGTCATCGAGTCGAACCGCGTCTCCCGCGAGCACGCGCGCATCGCCCGCGACGGCGCCGAGTTCGTGCTCGAAGACCTGAACTCGTCGAACGGCACCTTCTTCGGGCCGGGCAAAGAGAAGGTCACCCGCCCCAAGAAGCTCAAAGACGGCGACGAGTACACCTTCGGCACCGAGAAGGTGAAGTTCCGCATCGGCCGCTGATTCGCTGCTCGGGCTCGCTCGAAAAAAATACCCCGGTGGTGAATCTGCCCCGCGGCTCGGGCACAGACCGCGACCATGCGGCGCCCCCACCGCCCTGCTGCTCTCCTGGTCTGGTTGCTCCCCCTGGCCTGCGGAGGCTTCGACGGGTGGGAATGGGTGCCCGTCGAGCAGGCAGTCTGCGCCGACGGCAGCGCCACCGGCTTCGGCCGCAGGGCGGGCCAGGGCGACGACCTGGTGCTCTACCTGATGGGCGGAGGCGCCTGCTGGGACGCGGCCACCTGCTACAGCGGCCAGACCGCGTGGCACATCGAGGGCGGCTTCGACGAAGCCACCTTTCATCGCGAGCCGCACCGCGACGTGCTCGACCTCTTTCCCGACGCCACGCAGGTCTTCATCCCCTACTGCACCGGAGACCTGCACCTCGGCACCGTCACCGCCGAGTACGTCTCGGGCCGGCAGCTGCACCACGCCGGCGCGCTGAACCTCGACGCGTTTCTCTCTCGCATCGACGCCCCGAAGGGCCGGGTCTTCGTGGTCGGCACCAGCGCCGGCGGCTACGGCGCGCAGCTCAACGCCGCGCGCATCGTCGAGGCCTTCCCCGGGCACGAGGTGCACGTGGTGGCCGACTCGGCGGCGATGGTCGCTCCGCGCGACAAGCTCGAGGCGTGGGAAGCGGCCTGGGGCGCGAAAGAGCGACCCGAGCTGCCGGCCGGCTCACGCAAGGGCCTGGTGAGCTCGCGGCACGACGGGTTGATCAGCGCCTTCACCGGCCTCTCGAACGACGGCTTTCAGCGCGAGCTCGACGCGCTGGTCGACGCCGAGTACCGCGCGCCGAATCGCGCCGCGTTTCTCACCAACGGCTCGCAGCACGTCTTCTTCGACCACCTGTGGACCGACGGCCTCAAGACCTGGCTCGAAGGTTTCCGCGACGGCACTGCCGACTTTCAGACCCACGAGTAGCGCCGGCGGCGAGTCAACGCGGGTCAGACGTACCAGAGCAGCCTGCTAGACTCGCGCGCTCATGCGCCCTCTCGCTCTCGTCGCGCTCTTCACGCTCACGGCCTGCCCCGGCGGTCAGATGATGATGATGGGCACCGCGCCCACCATCTCGTCGACCACGCCCTCGTCGATGGCCGTCGGCGTCTCGCCCACCAGCGCGTTGGTCATCGAGTTCTCGGCCGAGATGGACGAGGCGACAGTGGCGCTCACCCTCATGCCGGCGGCCCAGCTCACCGCCACGTGGAACGAGGCCCACACCGTCGCGACCTTCACCCACGCCGAGCCGTTCGCCGCCTCGACCGAGTACACCGTGCGCGTCGCCGGCAAAGACCCCGCCGGGCTCGCGCTCTCGGGCAACACCTCGTTCGCCTTCACCACCTCGGGGCCCGACGACACCGAGCCGCCCACCCTGGTCTCGTCGACCCCGGCGATGAACGCGATGAGCGTGCCGCTCAACTCGTCGCTGGTGCTGGTGTTCTCCGAGAAGATGGACCCCGCGTCGCTGCAGCTCACCAGCGCGCCGGCGTTCGACTGGGGCAGCGCGGCGTGGTCTTCGAACGACACCACCGCCACCTTCTCGATGCCCACCGCGCAGCTGCTCGGCACCACCCGCTACGCGGTGAGCCTCTCGGCCTCGGACCTCGCCGGCAACCCGCTCGCCGCCCAGAGCGTCGCCTTCACCACCGCGGCGGGCGTCGACAACACCGCGCCCACGGTGGTCTCCACCTCGCCGCCCCCCGCCTCGTCGGGCTGGAGCCCCAACCTGCAGCCCTCGGTCACCTTCAGCGAGCCGATGGCCGCCAGCACCATCGCCGCGCTGACGCTCACGCCCGACGCGGGCTGCATGCCCACCCTCGACTCGACCGGCACCCTGCTCACCTGCGTGCACGCCGGCATGCTGGCGCGCTCGACCTCGTACACCGTGGTGGTGACCGCCGCGCAGGCGCGCGACCTGGCCAACAACCCGCTCGCGCAAGACTTCAACTTCAACTTCACCACCGGCGCGATGCCCGACGTGATGCCGCCCACCCTGCTGGCGCTCACCCCCGACGGCGGCGCCGGCCTGCCCCTCAACACCCGCCTGGTCGCCACCTTCAGCGAGCCGATGGACAAGGCGGCCACCCAGTCGGCGTTCTCGCTCGGCCTGCCTACCGGCAAGCAGCTCTTCTTCGCGTGGAACGACGGCGGCACCGCGCTCACCACCATCGTCGACGGTGGCTTTGCCTACGGGCAGACGGTGACCTTCGGGGTGAGCGCCGCAGCGCGCGACCTCGCCGGCAACCCGGTGGTGGCCGCGGGCAGCTCGACCTTCTCGGTGCGCAAGCTGTGCTCGGACGTCAGGCTGCGCTCGGCGGCCGCCGAAGACGGCTACGCGGTCGACACCACCACCGGCACCTCGCGCACGCACGCGTACCGCTACGTGAGCACCGGCAGCCTCTCGCGGGTGGGCCGCAGCGCCACGGCGCTCGCCGACAACAGCTACCGCGGAGTGCTGGTGTTCCCCTTCGTGGGCGCCGCCACCGGCTGCCTGCCCGACGCGGTGTCGAGCGACGCGCTGGCGGTCACCAGCGCCACCCTCACCGGCACCCAGAGCGCGGTCACCGGCTCGCCGTACGGCCTCATCGCCCGCTCGGGCGCGGTCGATGTCGACTGGGTTCCCTTCTCGTCGACCACCATGGACGCCGGCGTGGTGTTCACCGCCACCTCGCCCTGCCGCGCCCTGGGCTGCAGCGTGGCGCTCTCGGTCAGCGCCACCGTGGGCAGCAAGCGCGCCATCGTCACCCCCATGGTCGACGCCGCGCTCAAAGACCGCACCGGCATGAACGGCAAGCTCAGCTTGCGGCTGCGCAACACCTACGCCGAGGGCCTCACCACCCGCGCCGCCGACTACAGCGACTTCCTCGACGGCACCGCGCCCGACGGCGGCCCGACCCTCGTGCTCGACTACGAGTACCCCTAACTACCCTCTGCGACATCGGCTCCTGCATCGGGGGCAGTACAGGGAACTCGAGTGCACGCGCAGAAGGCCCGGAACTGCTGACCCTTCAGGTGGAACAGGTGCTGCTCATGCCCTGTTCGCCATGACCGCCTCCTCCTCCGCGCCCTCCAGCTCCGACTCTGCAGCAGCCGCCCGTGCCGCCGCCGCCGCCCGCCGCGCCGCCGAGCTCGCCCGAAAGCGCGCCGAAGAAGCGCGCCGGCGCGCCGCCGAAGCGAAAGAGGCCGCCGAGCGCGCCCACCACGCCCAGCAGGTGGCCCTCGCCCGCCAGCACCACGTGCAGCAGACGCAAGCCCGCCTGCAGCACGGCGACCTCGGGCCTGCCGAGCGCAAGGGCCTGCGCGCCCACCTCGAGACCCAGCGCGCCCAGTGGCAGAAGGCGCGGCAGCGCGCGGTCGACGAGACCCGCCAGGCCCGCGACGCGATCGCCCTCGCGCGCCGCGCCCAGGTGAGCGGTCAGAGCACCGCCGCCAGGGCCAACCTCGACGCGATTCGCGCCGGCCAGTGCGTGCCCTTCGGCGACAGCTCGGGCTACGACCGGGTGCGCACCCAGAACCGCCGCTCGTTCGACCGCCTCTTCGGCGACCGCTCGAAGCACGCCGAGAAGCACCTCGACGGCCTCGCCACGGTCGACCACCAGGCGCGCCAGCAGCAGGCCGTGGCGGCCGACCGCGAGGCGCTCGCCCACTTTCGCCAGCTGCGCACCGCCGCGCCCGACCCCTCGCAGTGGGACACCGAAGAGGCGAAGCGCTTCACTACCGCCCTCGGTGCCGTCGCCGACGCCAAGAGCCTCGACCGAGACGTGCGCGCGCGCCTCATCGCGCAGGCCCAGCCCCAGCTGAAGGCCGCCGCCGGCCCCTTGAGCACCCTGATTCGAAAGGGCGACGACGGGCTCGGCACCGACGACCGTCGCGCGATGTACCAGTCGCTCTCGCGTGCGACCGAGCTGATGCCCGCCGACGCCCAGGCCGCGTTCGCGCACACCTTCGCCGCCGACATGGGCGACGTCGACGACATCGGAGGAGACGACGACGACTTCGGCGGCATCTTGCGCGACTCCATCGAGTCGGGCGCGGGCGCCAGCCTTTCGACCCGCATCGTCAAAGACCTGCAGGCGCAAGACAAAGGCCGCGCCGCGAACTCGGCCGCCGGCTACGTCGACGACGCCATCGTGACGCTGCAGCACGACTTCCACGCTGCCCGCACCGACCTGGCCGAGGTGAACGGCCGCGCCATCGCCGACGTGAAGGCGTTCGGAGTCGGCGGCACAGAGGGCCAGGCCGCGCTCCGCCGCTTCCGCGAGCAGAGCGACTGGGCCGACACCCAAGACGCGTACCAGGCCTCGGGCGCCCGCCTCGCCGGCGCGCTCGACGGCCTCGACGTGATGCGCACCCGCGTCGACCCCGACCAGCAGCCCACCCTCGAGGCCGCGCCGAGCGACGGCTGGCAAGAAGACCACCCCAGCGACCACCTCAACGCCTTGAGCCTGCACGCCGAGACGGTGCCCGCCCACGAGCTGCGCGCGCTGTCACAGACCACCGCCGGCGCCGAGGTCATCGCCGACGCGCTCGAGCGCAAGGGCCGCGGCGAAGAGAGCTTTCTCGACGGGGTGCAGTGCCAGGCGAACGACGCGCAGAGCATCGAGCTGCAAGACGCCCTCAGCACCTCGGTCGGCGCGCGCATCTTCAAGCTCGCCGGCAACGACGAGCTGCGCACCGAGGCGCGGTCGGCGCTGATGCGCGGCCTCTCGTCGATGGGCAGCGTGTGGGGCACCAGCGACGACCACATGAAGGTGGTGGTCGACCAGCTCGAGCGCTTTGCGCCCACCAGGCAGTGGGTCAGCGACTACAACGACGCGGTCTCGGCCGCGACCGACAAGAGCGCCTTCGGCCAGTCGCTCAAGGGCGTGGCGCTGGCCTTCGGCGCGGCCTCGATGGCAGGTGACCTGGGCCACTTCGGCGACCTGCCGACCCGGCAGAAGCTCTCGACCCTCTCGGGCGGCCTGGGCCTCGCCAACGACGGCGCCCAGCTGGTGCTCGACAGCTTCGCGGCCTTCGCCGGCAGCGAGGGCGCCGCCGGAGCCTCGGCGGCGCTGGCGCGCTTCGGTGGGCCGCTGGTGTCGGTGGTGGGGGCCGCCGGCGCCGGCCTCGACGCGATTCACCAGTTCAGCGACGGCAACACGGTGGGCGGAGTCAGCTCGACCTTGATGACCATGGGCAACCTGGCCTTCGCGGCCTCGCCGTTCTTGGCAGAAGCGGCGCCGGTGGCGGTGGCGGCGGGCCTCTTGCTGTCGACCGCGGGCTTCGTGGTGGGCATGTTCGAGAGCCCCGAAGACCCGTGGTCTGACGACGCGTCGAAAATCAACGACGCGCTGCGCGGCTGGGGCGTCGATGAAGACGTGGCCGACCGGCTCGACGAGGTGAACGCCGACGGTGAGTCGTTCGGCGCGTACGTGCAGGCCGCCGCGAAGCAGTCGGGCGTGTCGTCGCTGCACCTGCTGCGCGCGATGAACGACTGGCCCGAAGAGCGCCTCGACCAGTTCCTCGACGTGGCGCGGCTGTCGCACGACACCGACGACGGCAACGACGCCCGGCAGGCGAACGCCGCCCAGGTGCTGGGTGACGACCTCGCCCAGCAGCTCGAAGACGGCCGCCACCGCCAGACAGGCGACCGCGCCACCGGGCTGCCGCGGTACGACGCCCGGGTCATCGCGCGGGTGGGCCAATGGCTCAGGAGCTCCGACGGCGGCACCCTGCTCGACCCCGAGCTGCCTCGCCCCACCGTCGCAGCCCTCACCGCGCCGCCCGGCGACTCGCTGTTCGCCACCCAGAGCCGCCCGCTGTTTCCCGCCGCGGCATGACGACGGTAGTGTCGGCCGGTGGCCGAATCGCGAATTTCACTCGGCAGCGTGCGCGCGGGCTTTCTGGCGGTGGTGGTGTTGCTCACCGGCAGCGCGGCGTTCTCCATCTTCAACGAGCTGCGCACCAGCGAGCGCATCAACGAGCGGGTCAGCCGGTCGCTCGAGGCCGAGCGCCTCATCGGCCTCATTCGCCTCGACGCCGAGCAGCTCTCCGAGGCGGCCGACGACCACATCAACGCCGCCGACGACGAGGGCCGCAACCGCGCCGAGCACGCGATGGTCATCATTCTGCAAGAGATTCACAGCATCTCTGCCGCCTCGCAGGTCGAGGTGCCGCGCCCCGACGCCGACATGTGGAAACGGCTGGTCGCGGTGAGCGACAAGCTGGTGAGAACCGTCGACGTGACGGTGAAGTACTCGAACCGCAGAGAGGCCGACGTCGCCAAGAAGCACCTCATCGAAGAGGTGAAGCCCATCAACTTCGAGCTCGACGAGCTGGCCGGCGCGCTCGCCAAGCAGACCGCCGAGGGCACCAAGCGGCGCCTCGGCGAGCTCGAGAAATTGCGCTTTCAGACCACCATCGTCTCGGCGGTGGTGGTGGGGGTCGCGGCACTGCTCTCGCTGGTGGTGATGTGGCAGGTGACCCGGCTGCTCAAGAACCAGCAGCACACCATTCTCGAGCAGCTCGCCGAGCTCAACCGCCGCAACGCCGAGCTCGACGCGTTCGCCTCTCGGGTGGCGCACGACCTGGTCGCTCCGTTGTCTCCGCTGCGCGGCTACCTCACCCTGGCCCGCCGCTCGAGCGAGAAGCCCGAGGTGAAAGAGCTGCTCCTCAACTGCGAGCAGTCGGCGGCGCGGGTGGGCGAGCTGGTCGAGGCGCTCTTGCGCTTCTGCCGCGCCGGCTCGAGCACCGACCGCAGCGCCGGCGAGCTCGACACCGCGGTCACCATGATTCTGCTCGAGGTGAGCCAGTCGGCGGCCGCGGCGCACGTGAAGCTCGAGCGCGCCATCGACGCGCGGGTGGCGGTGCAGTGCCCGGTGCAGTTTCTCCAGAGCATCGCGCAGAACCTGCTCTCGAACGCGGTGAAGTACACCGCGGGTCGACCCGGCGCGAAGGTGATGGTGCGGGTGTACCGCGAACGCGGCGACGCGGTGCTCGAGGTGACCGACAACGGCCCGGGCATGAGCGAAGAGTCGCAGCGCTCGCTGTTCCAGCCGTTCTTTCGCGCGCCCGAGGCCCGCGCGCTGCCCGGCTACGGCCTCGGCATGGCCACCACCAAGCGCCTGGTCGAGGCCTACGCCGGCAGCATCGCGGTGAAGAGCCAGCTCGGGGTCGGCACCCAGGTCAGCGTGCGGCTGCCGCTCGCCGACCGCCCCGCCGACCTGCAGCGGCCGACCGCGGCCGTCGCCCAGGCCTGAAGCCGCGAGGCCCCGCAGGCGTCGTCACGACGGGCCGCCAGTGTATGGTGCGTGGCGTTGAAAGCCCGCATTCTCGTCGTCGACGATGACCCGCACGCGCGCGACCTGCTGCGCCGCCTGCTCGAGCCGTTCGGCACCGTCTCCGAGGCGAAAGACGCCACCGAGGCGCTGCAGAAGCTCTCGGCAGGCGCGGGCGACGACCTGGTCTTCACCGACATGGCGATGCCCGACCCCAGCGACGGGCTGAAGGTGCTCAACGCCAGCAAAGAGGCCCACGCCGACACGCCGGTCATCGTGCTCACCGCGTACGGCAACATCGAGCACGCGCTCGACACCATTCAGAAGGGCGCCTTCGACTACATCTCGAAGCCGTTCGACGTCGACGCCATCGTGCGCCTGGCGCGCCGCGCGCTCGACCAGAAGCGCCTGGTCGAAGAGAACAAACACCTGCGCCAGCAGGTGAAGCAGCAGGCGCTGGTGGGGCGCAGCCCGGCGCTGCTCGAGGTCTACAAGCAGGTGGCGCGCGCCGCGCAGACCCACGTGCCGGTGCTCATCACCGGCGAGACCGGCACCGGCAAAGAGATGGTCGCCCGCTCGCTGCACCAGCGCAGCGGCCGCTCGACCGGGCCGTTCATACCCGTCGACTGCGGCGCCATCGCCGAGTCGCTGATGGAGAGCGAGCTGTTCGGTCACGCCAAGGGCAGCTTCACCGGCGCCCAGAGCGCGCGGCGGGGCCTGTTCGAAGAGGCCAGCGGGGGCACGCTGTTTCTCGACGAAATCGGCGACGTCGGCCTGCGGGTGCAGTCGCAGCTCTTGCGCGCGCTGCAGGAAGGCGAGATTCGCCGCGTCGGAGAAAGCACCGCGGTGAAGGTCGACGTGCGGGTGGTCGCCGCCACCAACAAAGACCTGAAGCAGCTGGTGAAGGACGAGCGGTTTCGCGAAGACCTGCTCTACCGGCTCGACGTGGTGCACCTGCACCTGCCGCCGCTGCGCGAGCGGCGCGAAGACGTGCCGGCGCTGGTGATGCACTTCGCGCAGAGCCACGCCCGCGGCGGGGCCGCGCCGGTGGTGACCAAAGAAGCGATGGAGCGGCTGGTCGCCTACGACTGGCCCGGCAACGTGCGGCAGCTCGAGAACGTGGTGGCGCGCGCCATGGCGCTGTCTTCGAGCGGAGTGGTGGCGCCCGGCGACATTCCCGCGCCCATCGGCGACGCGCCGGTGAAGCCCACCAACTTCGCCGCCGACCTGCCCACCCTCGCCGACCTCTCGCGCCGCTACGCGGCGCACATGCTCCAGCACACCCAGGGCAACAAGAGCGAGGCGGCCCGCCTGCTCGGCGTCGACCGCAAGACCTTCTACAAGCTCATCGGCCCGTCCGAGTCGGAAGCCGAAGAAGAGAAGTAGGGCCGCGGTCTGGGCTTCGAAGAGGTGAAGCTCAGCGCGCCGCGACGCTCAGGTGCTTGCCCTTCTTCTTCGACTTGGCCTTGGCCTTGGCCAGCTTCGCCTTCTTCTTGTAGGCCGAGCGCAGCTGGTCTGCGTCGTCGCCGAAGCCCTCGTCGGCGGCCGCCTCGGCCGTCTCGGTCTGCTTCGGCACAGCCACCACCGGCGCGGGCTTCTCTTCGACCTTCGCCGCCACGGCCTCGGTCTCGTTCTCGACCCGCGCTCTTTCTTTCTCGAGCGCCAGCGCGAGCTCGCCGCACGCCACCTGGCGGTGCTTGAGCTCGTCGCCCTTCGGGCCGTAGAGCAGGTCGGGCTCGCGCTTGAACACCTCGTCGATGCGCGAAGAGGTGCTCTTGGCTTCGGCGATGGCCGACGCGAAGCGCGAGAGCCGCTCGCTCTTGCGCTGCTTCAGGTCTCGCGCCAGCTGCACCTCGGGCGAGGTCTCGCGGCAGCGCAGCTCTTTCGCTTCGCCGGTGCTGTCGATGGTGACGTCGGTCATGCCGTCGAGGCGCTCTTCGTTGGTGACGGTGTGGGCGCACGCCGCTGCGCACATACCTGCCACCACCGGGACGAGAACGAGGCGCATTGCGAACGGTGTTGGCAGCAAGAGGCATGCGAGCGGCGGCCAGACGTCATTTCCACCGCTTGAGCCCTGCGCACAGAGCGCAAGTGGAGCCCTCGCACACCACGCTGGTATCTGGATCAGTCACCTTCGGGCTAAGAAGCGCGTGTGTTGTCGCACCTGAACGGCCTGTACTCCGAGCTCGTGCTGGCCTCGACGTCTCCTGCTCGCAGGGCGCTGCTCACCGCGCTGGGGCTGCCCTTTCGCGCCGAGACCCCGGGCGTCGAAGAGGTCGTGCCCCCCGGCACCTCGACCCGCGCCGCGGTGACCATGCTCGCCGAGCGCAAGGCCCGCGCGGTGCTCGGCCGCTGGCCCACCGCCCTGGTCATCGGGTCTGATCAGCTCGTCGACCTCGACGGTCAGGCCCTCGGCAAGCCACTCGACCGCGGCGCCGCCCGCACCCAGCTCGAGTCGCTCTCGGGGCGCTCACACGAGATTCTCACCGGCGTGTGCGTGGTCGGGCCCGGCTTCTTCGCCTGCGACGTCGACGCGGCCCAGCTCACCCTCTTCCCCTTGAAGGCCGACGAGCTCGACCGCTACCTGCGGCTGGGCGAGTGGGAGGGCTGCGCCGGCGGCTACCGCATCGAGGGCCGTGGCCAGGCCCTCTTCTCGGCCATCGCCGGAGACCGCACCTCGGTACAGGGCCTGCCCATGCCGCTCCTCATCCGCCTGCTCCGTGAAGCGGGCGTATCGTTCTTTCACTGACCGCCGTGTAAGCTCACCGACCCGAACCGATGTCCGCGCAGCCCTACTTGCGGCCCACCTCGGCGCTCGATCGCCGGACGATGGGAAAATACGACGTGCTGTGCCGCCTCTCTACCGGCGGCATGTCGGAGATTTTCCTCGCGTACCAGAAGGGCCTGGCCGGCTTCCGCAAGATTGTGGTGCTCAAGAGCATTCTCCCGGACATTCGCGGCGAAGAAGAGTTCGTGCGCATGTTCCTCGACGAGGCGAAGACCACCGCGCTCTTCAACCACCCCCACATCGCGCAGGTGTTCGACCTCGACGTCGACGGCGAGACCCTCTTCCTCGCCATGGAGTTCGTGCAGGGCTGCACCCTGGTCGAGATGGCGCGCGCCTGCCGCCAGGCGAAAGAGCCGATTCCCATCGGCTTCACCCTGCTGTCGGTGCGCGACACCGCGCTGGCGCTCCACTACGCCCACACCTTCACCGACCCGCGCGGCCGCAAGCAGGTGGTGATTCACCGCGACGTCGCCGAGAAGAACATCATGGTGACGTACGAGGGCACCACCAAGCTCCTCGACTTCGGCATCGCCAAGGCGCTCGGCAAGGGCAACGGCCGCACCAGCGTGGGCATGGTCAAGGGCACCAGCGGCTACATGAGCCCCGAGCAGATTCGCGGTGAGCCGCTCGACGCGCGCAGCGACGTGTTCTCGCTCGGGGTGGTGCTGCACGAGTGCCTCACCGGCATGCGCCTGTTTCACGGCAAGACGCCTGAAGAGGGCATGCTCTCGGCGCTGCGCGAAGAGATTCCCCCTCCGTCGCGGCTCAACCCCGAGGTCACCCCGCAGCTCGACGCGGTGGTGATGAAGTCGTTGATGCGCGACCGCGAGAGCCGCTACGGCACCTCGCTCGAGTTCGCTCGCGCCGTCGAGAAGGCCTCGAGCGGGCAGATGTGGCACCCCGAGCAGAGCGGTGAGCTGGTGCTGCGCCACTTCCAGGACCGGGTGAACCAGACCCGCGAGCTCATCGAGTCGACCCAGGCCGCGTCGGGCGAGCACACCGGTGAAACCCGCGTCGGCAAGCTCATCGCCGACATGCAGGGCGCGAGAGAGAGCAACGCCGACAAGGCCCGCACCGACCCGGGCGACAAGCCCGCGCCTCCGCTGCCTCCGCCGGTGCCGCGCCCCAGCGGCGTCGTCATCAACCCGCCCCGGGCCAAGAACGTGGGCCCCAACTCGCCCACCCGCCAGGCGGTGGTGCCGGGCAACGAGGTCACCGGCAGCGCCGAGACGCGCGAGACCACCGACCCCGCCACGTCGCTGCCGCCCCCGGCGCCGCCCATTCGCGCCACCCGCTCGAGCCCGCTGGTTCCCGCGGTCGCTCCACAGCCGGCGATGACGGTGCAGCTCTCGGGAAACCCGCGCGACAGCTACGACGACGACAACGGCGCCAAGACGGTGCCCGCCGCGCTGCTCCCCAACGGCCTCTACGTGTCGCCGGGCGAGTCGCGAAAGTCGCTCCCGCCGCCGGTGCCGAGCGCGCCTCCTCCTCCGCCGGTGTCGGCGCTGCAGCGCGGCAACGAAGAGACCACCTCGAGCGGCACCGGCCAGGGCCCGCTCAATGGCAGCGGCTGGGCCACCTACGACGAGGCCGAAGAAGACGACGAAGACGACGAGCCGGGGCTCAAGACCACCATCGCGCGCCCCTTCGACGAAGACTCCGCCGCGAAGTCGTCGCGCAACAAGCTGCCGCTCTACGTGGGCGGCGGGGTGGTCTTCGGCCTGCTGGCGCTCGGCCTGGTGATGTTCGCGCTCGACCTGGGGCCGTTCTCGCCCTCGGGCCCGCCCAAGCCCAGGCCGCTGGTCGAGAAGAACGAAGAGCCGGCCAAGAAAGAGAAAGAGAAAGAGAAAGAGAAAGAACCGCCCGAGCCGCCGCGCGAAGCCACCCGCGAAAGAGAAGAGCCGCCCCGGCCACCGGCTCCGGCACCCGAGCCCGAGAAGCAGGGGGTGGCCTCGCCGCCGCCCGCCGACTCCGACAAGCGCAAGGGCGCGACTCCCCCGCGGCCCAAGACCACCCGCGGCAAGAAGGGCTCGAGCAAGTCTGAAGAGGGCGACGAGCCGGTCGCCGACGTGGCGCCGGCTCCCGCGCCGAAGCCAGAGAAGGAAAAGAAAGAGAAGCCGGCGGCGGCCTCACCTTCGACCGGAGGCGCGACGCTGACCCTGGTGATGGGCCAGGGGCTGCTCGTCACGCTCAACGGCGCCGAGGTGGGCACCACCCCCATCTTCAACAAGGCGGTGCCGGTGGGGCGCCAGGTGTTCAAGATTCACTCGCCCGAAGGCGAGGTTCGCACCCTGGCGCTCGACATCAAGCCGGGCTCGAACTCGGCCCGGCAAGACTTCGACTCGCTCGGCAGGTAGCCGTCAGCGCAGCCGCTCTTCGAACAGCTCCGAGAGCACCCGGCAGATGTCGACGGTGGTGAGCACCCCCACCACCTGGCGATTCTGCTGCACGATGACCGCGCCGTACTTGTGCCGCGCCATCTCGCCGGCGACCTCGTTGATGGGGGCCTCGGGCTCGACGGTGTACGGCTGAGCGCTCATCGCCTCTTCGACCTTGACCCGCTGCGCGTCGACGTCGCGCAGGCCTTTGATGATGGCCACGTCGCGGTCGCTCAAGATTCCCACCAGCGCTCCGCCGCTCAGCACCGGCAGATGGCGAATCTGGTGCTTGGCCATCAGCGCGTCGGCCGCGGCAATGGTCTGGTCCACCCCGATGGTCGCGGGCGTGGTGGTCATGTACTTCCGAACCTGCGGTATCGCCTTCATGGTTTTTTTGGCTGCCTCCCAGAAAGGGAGATAGCAAGCGCGATGCCCGCTGCAATTACGGCACCCTGCGAGAGTCGGCGGCTGCTCGAACGCGCAGCGTTTGCGCGACGGGCTTCGCGCCAGCCGGTTCCTGCGCGCGGTGAGCCGCTCAGCCGCCCGAGGGAGGCACCGGCGTCACCACCACCTCTTCGCGGTGGTCGTGGGTCGGGCCGCCGAAGGTGCCCAGCCACGGCTCGTTGGCGGGCGAAATCAGCGGCAGCGGGAAGGTGTGAAACGCGGCGCTCGAGCTGGCGAAGGGCGGGTCGCACTTGCCGCAGGTGTCCGAGCCCTCCATCAGCGACATCGAGCCTTCGCTCACCTCGACCAGCTGCGGCGCGCTGCGCCCCTCGAGCCTCAGCGGGCACGAGAAGGCCTGACTGCCGTCGCGGGTGTCGATGGCCTTGAGCCACGTGCTGGCCCCGGCCTTGGTGAAGGTGAGCGCGACGGTGCGCTGGCCCCCGCGCACCGACCACTGCGCGAGGCGAATCTGGTCGGACCAGAAGCTCTCGCCGGCCGGCAGGGTGTGCACCCAGCGCTGGGTGGGGGTGCCGGCCTCGTAGCCCCTGAGCGTGGTGGCGCCGACGGTCGGCGCAGGCACGCTGCGCTCTGCAGTCACCACCAGCCGCCCGAACGGAGCCGCCAGGGTGTACGCCGGCTGGCCGGTCGAGGCCATGATGGCGATGGGGCTGTTCTCTGGGTAGAGCAGGCCGGTCGCCACCGCCAGCTCGCCGCCCACCAGGTTGGTGTCGGTGAACTTCCACCGGAAGACGCCGTCGCGGGTGTAGCTCATCACCGTGGTGGTGTTGCCCGGCACCAGCGGCGCCGGCTGACCGACGGTCTGCGAGAACGAGATGAACAGGTTGCCCACCGAGTCGGCCGCGAAGCCATACGGGTGGGGGTGGTTGCAGACCTCGAGCACCGGGTCGAACACCTGCTGCGCCGAGACCAGCTTGCCGGTCGCGTCGAGCACCACCAGGAAGTAGTTGCGGCAGTTGCCGGTGGCCTGCGGGTTGATGCTCTTGGGGTAGGCCTCGAACAGCGCCGCGAGCCGGTCGCTGCCCTGCACCGCCATGCGGGCCATGAAGAGGGTCTGGGTGAGGTCGACGAAGTCGGGGCGGGCCACGCGCACGTCGAAGGTCCACACCGTGGCGCCAGTACCTAGGTTGATGGCCGAAATCTTACCGTTCACCGCGGCGGGGTAGTCGGCGCACACCAGCCGGTTGTTCCACAGAATGCAGCGCCGGGCCTGGCCCTCGACCGCCTCGACCGACTCGGTGGTGTTCGCCCGCAGCCGCGGCGCCGAATAGAAGAAGCCGCTCAGCGAGACCGCGCCCGAAGGCTCGACCACCATGTCGTGGTACTGCTCGGTGGTGAAGCCGCCGTCGGCGTCTTCGTTGGCGAACGAGTCGTAGTTCCAGGTCGCCTTGAGCTCGCTGGCTGGGGCACGCACGCACGCCGAGCCCGCACAATGGCCCTCACCCTGGCAAGGCGAGGCCTGGGCGCACAGATAGCCATCGGGGGGGTCGCGCATCACACACGCGCCAGCGATGCACACCTGGGCCTGTTCGCAGGTCTGCACCGGGCCGCAGGCCGAGCCGTCGTCCATCGGGGCGAGGCCGCAGCCGCTCAAGGGGTCGCACACGCCCTTCAGGCAGGCGCCGTCACCGGGGCACGGAGGCGCCGGCAGGTGCTCACAGCCATTCGTCGCGTTGCAGACGTCGACGGTGCAGGCGTTGCCGTCGTCGCACGAGATGGGGGTGCCCACGCAGCGGCCCGACTGGCAGGTGCCCCCGCTGATGCAGACGCTGTTCATGTCGCAGGCGCTGCCGTCTTGGCGCTCGCGCTCTTCGCACTTGCCGGTAGCGGGGTTGAAGGTCGACTGCCGGCAGCTGTCGGTGACCGGGCACTGCGGCGAGGTGCTGGCCGCGGCGAAGAGGTCGGCTTCTTGGTGCTTGCCGTCGAAGTCGAAGCCCAGGGTGCCGTGGAAGCTGCCTTCGGTGAGCGGGGTGACGCGAACCACCACGTCGTTCATGCCCGGCTCGGCCTCGAACGGCAGCAGCACCACCTGGAAGGGAGCGTCGAGCTCTTTCCACTCGATGGTGGCGCGCGAGCGGCCGTCGTTTCGCACCGAGAGGTGGGCCTCGACGGTCTGGCCCACGTAGAGGGTGCCGAACGAGACGCGCTCGGGCTCGAGGTGGAGCTGCCCCATCGAGCTCTGCAGCCCGGGTTCTCGGCAGCTCGCCGCGAGCACCAGAACCAACGCCACCGTGAGCTTGCCGATGCTCACCACCCGACCCTCCCAGCTCGACAACGTCACCATCGTGGCACTCCGTTGTGTAGGTGGAGAAGACCCCTGCCAGATGCGTGCTCGCGGCCCTAGAAGTGAGGTGGCGTCAAGTTGGTGACCGCGCCACTGCTTCTTCTTCTAGTGATTGAAGTGATCTGATCTTCAGAAGCGGTAGCAGCAGGGCCTGTGGAATTGTGGAGAACTCCAATTCGCCTCACTGCGCCGGCACTTGCGGGTAACGGGGCTGTGGAAAGACTGGGGCGTTTTCAACAGCACCGCACAGTGGAGCTGGGCGTGGGTTCGATTCACACAGCGCTGGCGAGCGACGCACAGGTCTTTCCACAGGGTGACAACAGGTCGGCGCTGGTAACGTGCTGGCGAACGGCCAATCGATGCGGCGACCGACGGGAGACCTGGCGATCAGCACCGGCGGAGACGACCCGTACCGCGGCATGAGAATCGGCCGGTACGAGGTGCTCTCCCAGCTCACCGCCGGAGGCATGGCCGAGCTGTTCCTCGGCTACACCGCGGGGCCGGGCGGGTTTCGCAAGTACGTGGTCATCAAGCGCATTCTTCCCGATGCGAAGAACAACGATCAGTTCGTGAAGATGTTCCTCGACGAGGCGCGCGTCACCGCCGCCTTCAGCCACCCCAACATCGCCGCGGTCTTCGAGCTCGGCACCGACGAGACCGACCTCTTTCTCGCGATGGAGTTCATCTCGGGCCAGAACCTGAACCAGGTCACCGCCGTCTGCGCCAAGAAGCGCGCGGTGCTGCCCATCGGCTTCTCGGTCTCGGTGGCCCACGACATCGCCCTGGCGCTGCACTACGCGCACGCCTTCAAGGCGCCCGACGGGCAGCTGGCCCCCGTCATCCACCGCGACGTCGCCCAGAAGAACATCATGGTGACGTACGAGGGCGTGGTGAAGCTGCTCGACTTCGGCATCGCCAAGGCCCGCGGCGCGCTGGGCCGCACCCACGTGGGCACGGTGAAGGGCACCACCGGCTACATGAGCCCCGAGCAGGTGCGCGGCGACCCGCTCGACGGCCGCAGCGACGTGTTCGGCCTGGGCGTGGTGGTCTTCGAGATGATTACCGGCCGCCGCCTCTTCTCTGCCGAGAACGAGCTCGAAGAGATGAAGATGATTCTCTCGTCTCCGATTCCCAACCCCACCTCGCTGGTCTCGGTCATCCCCGACACCCTGTCGGACATCGTGCTGCGCGCGCTCGCCCGCGAGAAGGCCGACCGCTGGGCTTCGGGCAAAGACTTCGCCAAGGCGCTCAGCACCCAGTGCGCCAACCTGATGTTCGACCAGGAGCAGCGTGCCGCGTTCATGCGCGAGCACTTCGACGACCAGATGAGGGCCACCGCCGCGCTGCTGGGCTCGGTGAGCGACAGCTCGGCCAAGCAGATGCTGGTGGCCAAGGCGGTGAAGGCCATTCGCGGCGACGGCGGCGCGGTCTCGAACGCCAGGCCGATGTCGCGCGACGAGGTGAAGAGCGCCAAGGCGAAGCCGCAGCGCCGCCGCGACACCCCGGTCGACGACGCCGACCTCAAGCTGGCGCTGCTCAAGGGGCAGGCCGAGGCCCTGGGCGCCGGCGCTTCGCTCTCGGCCGACGGCCGGGTGAGCCCGCCTACCCGGCCCGACCAGCCCAAGGGCTACGCCTGGGTGGTGCCGACCTCGGCGCTGCTGGGCCTGCTGCTGCTCGGCGCGGCGCTCTACAAGGTGGCCTTCAGCGAGCCGCCTCTACCCCAGGTCGACCTGGCGGTGGCCAACCCGGCGCTCCCCATACCGCACGCACCCGATGACGCCGCGCCGGTGGCCGCGCCGCCCCCGGCGCAGGGCAAGCGGCCCGACCCGGTCGCCGGAGGAGACGAGCCGAAGAAGCCGCCGCGCGGCTTTGGCCGCACCGGTCAGCTCACCGTCATCACCTTCCCCAACGCCAAGGTGTGGCGCGGCAAGGCCGAGCTGGGCACCACCCCGCTGTGGAACGCCGAGCTCCCGCTGGGCACCCACCTGCTCACGCTGGTGGGCCCCGACGGGGCGAAGCACGTGCTCTCGGTGCGGGTGAACGACGGCAAGAACACCCCCATCAAGGTGAACCTCGACGACCTGCCGCCGCGCTGATTTCAGAGCTGCTTGAGAAGGGTCTCGGCGTTCGAGACCTCGAACTTCTTCGGCTGCTCGACGTTGAGCTGCTTCACCACGCCGTCGTCGATGAGCATCGAGTAGCGCTGGCTGCGCACGCCCATGCCGCCGCCGCTGATGTCGACCTCGAGGCCGAGCTTCTTGGTCAGCTCGGCGCTGCCGTCGCCCAGAAAGCGAATCTTGCCCAGGCCCTTCTGCTCTTTGCCCCAGGCGGCCATCACGTAGCCGTCGTTCACCGACACGCACCAGACCTCGTCGACCTTCTTCGCCTTGAGCGCGTCGAAGTGCTCGAGGTAGCCGGGCACGTGCTTGGCCGAGCAGGTGGGGGTGTACGCGCCGGGCAGCGCGAACATCACGATGCGCTTGCCCTTGGCCGCCGCGACGGTGTTCACCGGCTCGGGGTTCAGCGGGCACGCCTCGCCGAAACCTTTGGACTCGTACAACGTCGCCTCAGGGAGCTTCTCGCCGATCTTGATCATGCCCGGCGAATTAGCACCCGGCTTCAGCTGGTGCCGAGCTTTTCGTGAAGCTCGGCAATCTCGCGCTTGAGCTGGGGGTCGGTCTCGCGCTGCGACTCGATGTTGCGCACCGAGGTGAGCACCGTGGTGTGGTGCTTGCCGCCGAACTTCTCACCGATGACCGGAAACGAGGCATCGGTGAGGGTGCGGCACAGGTACATCGCCACCTGCCGCGCCTGGCTCACGTGCTTGGTGCGCCGCTCGCCCTTCAGCTCTTCCACCGCCACCTTGTAGAAGCGGGCCACCTCGCGCTGAATCGAGTCGACGTCGACCGCGCGCTTGGCCGGCAGCACGTCTTTGAGCACCTGCGCGGCCAGCTCTTCGGTGATCGGCTGCTTGGTGAGGCTGTGCACCGCGGTGAGCTTGATCAGCGCGCCCTCGAGCTCGCGCACGTTCTTCTGCACGTGCCGGGCGATGAAGTGCGCCACGGAGTCGGGCAGGTCGACCTGGTCGGCGTCGGCCTTCTTCTTCACGATGGCCACCCGCATCTCGAAGTCGGGCTCTTGCACGTCGGTGATGAGCCCCATCGCGAAGCGGCTGCGCAGCCGGTCTTCGAGGCCCGGTATCTCGGCCGGCACCGTGTCGGAGGTCAGCACCACCGCCTTCGACGTCTGGTGCAGGGCGTTGAACGTGTAGAAGAACTCGTTCTGGGTCTCTTGCTTCTTGCCCAGGAACTGAATGTCGTCGATGAGCAGCACATCGCACTCGTCGCGAAAGCGCCGGCGGAACTCGGTCATGCGCCCGTCGCGCACGTGCTCGATGAACTGGTTGGTGAACTCTTCGCTCGACAGGTAGACCACCCGCGCCTGGGGGTTGCGCGCCAGCACCTTGTTGCCCACCGCGTGCAGCAGGTGGGTCTTACCCAGCCCGGTGCCGCCGTAGATGAACAGCGGGTTGTAGGCGCGCCCGGGGTTCTCGGAGACCGCGTGAGCGGCCGCCGCCGGCAGCTGGTTCGAGTCGGCCACCACGTAGGTGGCGAAGGTGAACTTCTCGTTGAGCTTGGCCTGCGCCCGCACCTCGGCCACCTTGGGCTGGGGAGCGAGCGGCTGCTGGGGCGGGGTCTCCACGATTTCGAACTCGACCTGCGACGGCGAGCCCGTCGTGGTGGCGAGCGCCTCTTCCAACAGCTTGCGGTAGTGCTCGTCAACCCAGTCGCGGAAGAAGCGATCCGCCACTCCCAGCCGGAAGGTGCCCGATTGGAAGTTCAGCGGAGTCAGGCGCTCCAGCTGTGAGACCGCGTACACGGCCCCCTTGGAGCGCAGTGACGAAAGTGCGTCGGCCCACACGTTGTCGGCACTCTTGGAGAGCACGGTGAACGACCAGGAGTACCGTTCCCGGTGCTCCCCCCTCAAGCCTGATTGTCAAACGCGCGTAAAGAAACGGCGATGCGCGGCTGATCAGGCTGTGAAGAATTTCACGGCGGAAGCTGGGCCTCGTTTCGCACCGGGCCTGAAGCTCCTGTTTTCTGAAAGTCTCTGCGAACGAAAACCCGCCTTGCGCTTCTCCACAGGGTGATTCTCACAGAACCCTCAGGTGGGCCGCGCGCCGTTCTCCACAGTTTCCACAGCGTTTCCCACAACCCCTTTCCACAGGACTCGGTGTCCGAGTCGGTTGACTCTGGTGCGGGTGGTCGATAAACGCGCCGGCTCGTTTCTCCCCTCCATTTGATGAAGGAGCAGTGTCGTGGCCAAGCGTGTCCCCACGTATCAACCGTCGAAGGTGAAGCGCAATCGGGCCCACGGCTTCCGCAAGCGCAATGCGACCAAGGCTGGCCGGGCCGTGCTGAAGCGTCGCCGCGCCAAGGGCCGCAAGCGCCTGGTGGTGCGGGCGTACACGAAGTAGCTCATGACGGCGAGCGGTGCGCGCGGGCTTTCGTTTCCGAAGGCTGTTCGGCTGCGCACCCGCCGTGAGTTTCTGGCCGTACAAGACGGGGGCAAGAGCGTGCAGGTGTCGGCGGCGTGTCTCCTCGCGCTCGCGCTGCCGAACGGAACAACCGCTGCGCGGCTCGGGTTGACGGTCTCCAGCAAGGTGGGCAACGCCGTCACGCGCAATCGCATACGCAGGCAGTTGCGCGAATGGTTCCGTACCCACATAGAAGCGCTACCGAAGGGACACGACGTGGTCATCATCGCGCGCAGCTCTGCCGCTCGAGCGAGCTCTGAAGAGCTTCGCGAAGCGTTCGCGCGAGCCGCCATGCTGCTCAAGAAGAAGGTCGGCGCGTGAGCGCGGCGGTGGTGCTCTCGCGGGGGCTGGTGATGGTGCTGCTGGTGCCGATTCGGCTCTACCGGGCGCTGTTGTCTCCGCTGCTGCCGAAGCTGTGCCGGTTTCACCCCTCGTGCAGCGTGTACGCGATGCAGGCGCTCGAAGAGCACGGGCCGCTCAAGGGGTTGTGGCTCGCGGTGCGACGGCTGTCGCGCTGTCACCCGTTTCACCCTGGCGGGCTCGACCCGGTCCCGCCTTCAGGGAGCTGATCCGTGGAGAAGATTGATCAACGCCAGCGGCTGCTCCTGGTGGTGGCACTGTCGTTCGGCTTCATGATGTTCATGCAGTTCGTGTGGGGCAAGGCCGACCCGGTCTCGACCGGCGCCGACGCCGGCGTCGAGCTCGCCGCGCTGAACGCCGACGGCGGGGCCGAGACGGCCGCGCTGATGCCTCCGCTGCCGGGCGCCGGTTCGTTCGACGGCGGCACCCAGGTGGTGGCGCAGGTCGACCCCCAGCGAGACCTGCCGCTGCGCGAGCTCGATCGCCCGCGCAAGCTGATGAACCTGCGCTTCTCGACCGAGGGCGGCTCGCTGGTCGGCGCAGTGCTCACCGGCGCGCGCGAGCGTGAGCAGCAGCCGGTCGGCATCGTCGAGGGCTACCAGAAGCTGATGGGCAAGAAGTTCGAGGCGCCCAAGCAGATGAACCTGGCCATCGCCGAGGCCGGGCAGCCCTACCCCTTGAGCGTCTCGGTGACCGGCGGCGCTCAACCGCTCAAGTCGCAGGCCCGCTACGAGGTGACCGAAGACGCGCCCGAGGCGGTGGGTTTTCGCGCCCAGACCGGCACCTGGCAGGTCGACAAGCGCTTCAGCTGGGAGAACGACGGCTTCGGTCTGGCGCTCAGCGTGACGGTGAAGAACGTCTCGGCGGCGGCGGCGAGCGGCGCGCTGAGCCTGCAGTACGCGCGGCCCATCGACCTCAAGAGCGAGCAGAAGTCGAGCCTGTTCGGCGGCATCGGCAACGAGGCGAAGGTGCACTGCCTGGTGGGCGACGACCTGCAGACGCACTCGCCCAATGATGAGCCGATCGAAGACCAGAAGGGCGCCGTGCACATGGCGTCGATCGACCAGCAGTACTTTCTGGCGGCCATCTACCCGGCCGGAGAGCCGCTCGAGGGCGCGTGCTCGGTGGTGGCGGCTTCGACGCTTCGCATCGCGACCGTGTCGACCCCGGTCTCGCTCGGGCCCGGTGAGTCGGCGACCTACAAGTTCGGCGCCTTCTTGGGGCCGAAAGACTTCGAGCTGCTCAAGGCGACCGGCCACGGGCTCGAGCGCACCGTCGACTTCGGCTGGTGGGCGGTCATCTGCAAGGTGCTGCTGACGGTGCTGCAGTTCTTCCACAAGCTGGTGGGCAACTGGGGCGTGGCCATCATTCTGCTGACCGTGAGCGTGAAGCTGCTGCTCTTGCCGCTCACCCACAAGGCGATGGTCTCGGCCGAGGCGATGAAGAAGCTCCAGCCGAAGATGGAGGAGCTCAAGAAGAAGTACCCCGACGACCGCGAGCGCCAGAACGTCGAGGTGATGAAGCTGTACCAGGAGGCGAAGGTGAACCCGCTCGGCGGGTGCCTGCCGATGGTGCTGCAGCTGCCCATCTGGGCGGCGCTCTTCACCACCCTGCGCACCTCGTACGATTTGTACGGTGAGCCGTTCTTCGGCCCGGTGTGGACGGACCTCACCACCAAAGACCCGACCTACCTGCTGCCGCTGGCGCTCGGCATCACCATGATCATCACCCAGCGCCTGCAGCCGCAGATGATGGACAAGCAGCAGGCGTTCATCTTCACGTGGATCATGCCGGTGTTCTTCACCGCGCTGATGATGAACTACCCGGCCGGCCTGGCCCTCTACATCTTCGTCAACAACCTGCTGTCGATCATTCAGCAGTTCCTGCTGCGCCGGTACCTCGAGAAGAAGGGCATGGCGGCGCCGCGCAAGGGCTCGGGCGATGGCGACAAGGGTGACAAGCGCCTGCGGGAGTCGGCCTCTTGAGCGCAGAGCCGTCGGTGACCCCCGCGGCCCCGCCGGTGCCGGCGCCCGAGCGCCGCGCGCAGGTCGAGCAGCTGCTCGGCGAGATTTTTCGCCTCGCCGAGTGGCCGGCCCGCGTCGAGCTCAAAGACGGGCGCGACGGGGGCATCGCGGTGGCGGTGCACTTTCAGGGCGAGGTGCCGGGCGTCACCGCGGGCAAGAAGAGCTACCTGGTCGATTCGCTGCAGTTCCTGGTGAACAAGGTCATCAACCGGCCGGGGGTCGAGAAGCGCTGGGTGACGCTGGGCGTGGGAGCCTTCCCCGAGCCCAAGCCGAGCCAGCCGCCGCCCGCGGCCTCGGTGCCTGCTGCGCCCCGCGCAGCGGCGCCTCAACGGCCGAACCCTCCGCAGCAGGCGAAGAAGCCTGCCGCCGCGCCGGCCCAGCGGGCCGAGCCGGTCGAGGCCGAGGTCGAGCTGACGCCCGAGTGGGCGGCGCTGGGCAAGCTGCTGGCCGAGAAGGCGGTGCGGCACGGGCGCCAGTACGCCGTGATGTCGCTGAGCGCGGCCGAGCGCGCGCAGCTGGTGAAGGCCGGAGCGGCCAGCGGAGTGAAGGTGAAGACGGAGGGCGATGGCCACTTCCGGCGGGTGGCGTTCGTGCCCGACAAACCGACTCCGATGCCGCGCAAGATGCAGTTTCCGGACGACGACGAGGAAGACGACGACGAGGGGTGAGCCGTGGGCAAACCGAAGAGCCTCAAAGACAAGCTGTGGGGCGCGGCCGTGCTCAAGCTGTCGTTTCGGCTGCGCGACGCTGAAGACTCTCCTGCGTGCAAGGCCATCTACCCGGGAGTGCTGCGCGACCTCGGCGTAGAAGATGCCGACGTCGAGAAGTACATCGTCGAGCACCGTGAGGCCGTCGAGAAGGCGGCGCGCGGGTCGACCGGCGGCGGCACCGCCAACGACGACGACGACGACGATTGAGCGTCGCACCTCGTGCTCGCCGATGGGTCGGAAGCCGAGACTCACCGACGCCGTTTGCAGGCTGAGCTCAGAGGGTCTGCTTGGTTCAAGTTGCCCTGGCAGAACGGCCGGGGTGCGAGCGCAGCGAGGTCGCGGAGGCCGCCAGGCAGCCGAGCGGCGGCAAGACTCGCTCGCCGCCCAGAAGGCGTGGCCAACGCCGGAGCTCGAACGGCACCCTCGACCCCAAGCCATGGCACACGGCCGGGCGAGGAGCGGCGACGAGAGCTCGTTGGGTCGACCCACTCGGTCGCGCCGTCGATAAAGTGGGCGCGACGCGCGGCCTGGCTCGAGGCCTTCGTCTGCTTCACCGACCGCGGCCGCGTCAGCCGCAACCGGTGGCGCAAGTGCCGGCGACCAGCGGTATGGCTCAACCGATTGGGCAGGCGCTGCAGCACCGGCTTGTCGCTTCTGCGTCGCCGTTCGCGAGCAGCACCTCCGCCGTCCCCGCGCACCGCGGTGGCGTTTCCAGAGACACACTCGGTGTTGGCCACTGTCGCGCTGGACCTGTTGAACGTCGAGGGTCCGCGAGGTCTCGTCGGTGCTCGGCGGCTTCGTGGGCCGTGACGTGTAGACCTGATTCGCCGCACCTCGAGCCGCTGGAAGCACTGAAGGGGCCGTTCGCGAGGCGGGGAGCAACCTTGCCGACGAGCTTGAGGCGCACCTCCCCCCGGAACTGAACTCCGCGGAGCAGGCGCCACGCCGCGCCCGCCGCCTGCTCGGCCTGCGCCGCGTCGGGCCTCTTCTGGGTCGCTTGGTCAGCTTCGCGCCGCATGATGCTGACGTCGATGGCGTCTCCGCCCGGGTCGAACACCAGCAGGGGTGCGTGCGCCCACCTTGAGGTCGTTCTTCTGGTCCGGGTTCAGCTGCGCAGTCGCCGCGGGCCGGCCTGCAGGGAGGGCAGCCGCCCAGTGCGCGAGCCGGGTGGGAGCGGCGGTTGCTGGCGCGCATTCGTGGAACCTTCTCCTCGGTCGCAGTCAGTGCCCAGTGGGCCCGGCTGAGCTCCCGACGGCGCGATGGCGCGGGGTCTCGACCCGTACGCCGGCCCCGGCGGTTGAGTCAGGCGTGCGTTTGCCGTAACTCGAGCGCCGTGACCTCTGCGCCCAGCTCATCGACCATCGCGGCGATCGCGACCGGGCCGGCCGCGGGCGGAGTCGGTGTCATTCGCATCTCCGGGCCAGCAGCGCTCGAGGCGGCGCGCCGGGTGGTGCCGGGGCTGCCCCTCTTCCCCGCGCCGCGGCACGCGTACCTGGCGAGCATCGCCGGGCTCGATGACGGGCTGGTCATCCACTTTCCCGCTCCGAACTCGTACACCGGTGAAGAGGTGGTCGAGCTGATGCCGCACGGCAGCCCCAAGTTGCTCTCGATGGTCTTGCAGCGGCTGTGCGAGCACCCTGCCCTTCGCCTCGCCGAGCCCGGAGAGTTCACCCGCCGCGCCTTCGTGAACGGCCGCATCGACCTCGCCCGCGCCGAGGCGGTCGCCGACCTGGTCGCTGCCCAGTCAGAGGCCGGGGTGCGCTCGGCGGCTGCCCAGCTCGCGGGAGCCCTCAGCCAGCGCATCGACGCGGCCAAGAGCCGCCTCGTTCCGCTGCATGCAGACTTAGAGGCTTGTCTCGATTTTCCAGATGAAGCTGAGGGTGCAGATGCTTTGGTCGCTGCGCGACTCGACGCTGTGCTCGAAGACCTCGAGGCGCTCGCGGCGCAGGGGGCGGTCGGCGCCCTCGCCCGCCGCGGCGCCCACGTGGTGCTGTACGGGCCGGTGAACGCCGGCAAGTCGACGCTCTTCAATGCGCTGCTCGGCACCCGCCGCGCGCTGGTCGACCCCGAGCCTGGCACCACGCGTGACGTGCTCGAGGCGATCATCGAGCTGCAGGGGCTGCAGGTGACGTTGGTCGACACCGCCGGTCTGCGTGCCGGCGCGGGACGGGTTGAAGCGCTGGGCATCGAGAAGACGCGCGAGGCACTGCGCGGCGCCGATCTCGCGCTGCTGGTGGTTCCGCCCGACGCAACCGATCTCGGGGCCTGGCGCAGCGAGGCCTCTGGCGAGGTGCTGGTGATCGCGGCGAAGAGCGACCTGGGGCGCCGGTCAGAGGGCTTTCCGGTGAGCGCGGCAAACGGTCAAGGGCTCTCGGACCTGAAGGCCGAGCTCGCGCGCCGGTTGGGAGCAGGAAAGGCCGAGGCCGTGGCGCTGGCGAGCGAGCGGCACCGCGACGCCTTGCGCCGCGCCACCGAAGCGCTTCAGCGCGCCCGGGCCGCGCTCGACGCCAGCACGCTCGAGGTGGTCGCGGGCGAGACCGCGGTGGCGCTCGACGCGCTCGATGAGATCACCGGGCAAGACGCGCGCACCGAGCTCCTCGACGCGATCTTCCAGCGGTTCTGCATCGGCAAGTAGGAGTGTTCCACGTGGAACATTTTGTCTGCCCGGCGGCCTCGGACGGGCTGCGCGCCATGATGCACCCGTGGCAACGCGGGCGCCTTCGCGCCGAACCACGACCTGCGGGGTGGTCGACCGCGCCCACCGGCTGGACCTCGGCGGGTCGCGGCGTCGGCCCGAGGCATCGGAGGGATCTTCGGCCTCCTTCGCCTCGGGGCGGCGCCGTCGTTGCTCCGGGGGGGGAGGCGGTGCCGACTTCCCACGTTGGGTGCAGGGCGTGTCGGCGTCGTTCGTGACCGGCCGGTGCTCCACGCTTCGCTCCGCACCAGAGCCGCCAAAATTCGTGCTGAAGCAGGTGGCGATGAAAGGTGCGCGCTGACGTCGGGCGTTGCGTTGGAAGTCCGGGTGGCGCGCGACGGCGTCGTTTGACGGCACCGTCGCGGCGTCTACGAGCTCGGAAGCGAGGTGGATGACCGGCCGGTCATCGAGCCGGTCGATGCTTGCGAGGTCCGGGTGCCGCGGCCCGGAGACAGCTCTGCAGTGGCCCGCTGCCTCCAGGGCGGCGTCTGGGCGCCCTCGCAGAACGGCCTCCCATGGAAGCGGCGCTTGCGCCCCTGTTGCCCAGTGCTCGATATCGTCGCTCGCGCGGGGGGGGTCGCTCGGCCGACCGCCCGTAGGACTCGCCGGCAGGTCGCGCCGGCGCCCCAGCGTGCGGCTTTGGCATCCTCCACCCGTCCGGGGCATCGATCGTCGCCGCCCTCGCAGTCGCGGGACACCCAAAGCCCGTGCTCTGAGCCTGGGCGACGCCCGGCCTCCTCCCTCGCTGTGGGTGTCGAGCGCTCGCAACAGCAGCCAGGCCGTCGGGTCGAGTCGCGGGCCGTTCTTCGTCGCGGAGGGCCGCAAGAACGCGCGTGCGCTCCGCTCGGGCGATGTCGCTGGCCTTGGCTTCGTTCGGCGCCGGCGAATCTGCCCGCTGGGGCTTCGCGTTGGCCCGAACGGCGCCCCGCAGCTGGCTGCCTCGGCCCTGGCTCGCGGTCGCGGTCCTCCGCCGCTTCCCGACGAGCGCTCCGCTGGGCGATGCGCTCCCCCGCCCTCGCCGCCGCGCGCGCGGTGAGCTGAACAGTGGCCCGGCGGCCCGTGCATCGCGGGGCTTCAGTGCTGAGTCGGTCCGGCACCAGACTCTCCCTTCGTGGGTGCCTGGGCCGCTCACGGCGGCTCGGAGCCACGGTCCTCACGTTGGCCCCGGCGGCCCCCTGCGCGCCAGACGCCAGACGGTTCGACGCTCCGAGTCTGATGCCCACCTCCCACCGGTTCCCAGTACGACAGCCCTGAAGTCCGTGCCGTGGTGCGCGGGCTACCCATTCCCGCCGGCGGCGCCCCGCTCCCAGCGGGCGCACCGACCAGTGCGACTCGGTCGCGCGCCGCCGGCGGGGTACCTCCGCCGCGCTGTCGTACTGGCCGCCGCGCTCTTGGCCGGTGGGCCCGGCATGCCGTCGAGGTCTGGGGTCGCGCTCCGGCCCCGGACCTCTGTCAGGCGACAGCAAGGTTGACCCTATCGGCGTCACTAACTCTGACCCCTTTCAGATCCTGGAGTGCGCTCCGCGTAGCGCACTCATGCTGCAGGTCGCCCAGGCGGCGCCAGGGCGCAAAGCGCCCGCGAAGAGCCTGCCTGGGCGCGGCCCCGAGCGAGTCCCCGTGGGGTCAACGTTACTGTCGCGAAGGGGTCAACTTCTGGTGTCGCTCTACAGCCTCGCGACGAGCGCTCGGATGTTCGACGCGCTCCCCTCTCCCCCCCCCCGTCGCCAGCTTCTCGCGCGCTGTGAGTCGAACAGCGGCCTGGCCGCCCGTGCATCGCGCGGTGTTCTGCCCGGAAGGGCTCAAGGGGCCGACGAGCGCTGAGTCGGTCCGGCGCCTGACTCCGCGTTCGTGGGCGCCCTTGGGGTCCGCATCTCGGCTCGGAGACTCGTGAGCTGCGGTCCTCCAGAGCGAGACGGTCTGGCGGCCCGAGGCTGGGCGATGGCTTCGTTGCTCGCCCTTCTGTGCGCGGCTGGGGCTCGGTACGCCGCCGCGGCGCCACTCTCGGCCAGCCGCAGCTCGGGCGACTGCTCGGTGCTCCACGAGGTGAGCAGGCCGGCGGACATTCCCAGCGTGCTCTCTTTCCGTTCGCTCCTGCCGGCTTCTCGGCGGCTCGCCGTCGCGGTACCGGGCCGCGGTGCTGCACGCCAGGCTCCGAGAATGCCCGACGCAGCGCCCTCTCGCCTCGCCGCAGCTCGAACGACCGCTCGGGGCTCCACGAGGTGAGCAGGCCGGCGGGCATTCCCAGCGTGCTCTCCTTCCGTTCGCTCCCTGCCGGCTTTCGGCGGCTCGCCGTCGCGGTACCGGGCCGCGGTGCTGCACGCCAGGCTCTGAGCATGCCCGACGCAGCGCCCTCTCGACTCGCCGCAGCTCGGGCGACCGCTCGGGGGTCCACGAGGTGAGCAGGCCGGCGGGCATTCCCAGCGTGCTCTCATTCCGTTCGTTCCTTGCCGGCTTCTCGGCGGCTCGCCGTTGCGGTATCGGCCCGCTGTGCTTCACGCCAGGCTCTGAGCATGCCCGACGCAGCGCCCTCTCGACTCGCCGCATCTCGGGCGACAGCTGGGGCTCCACGAGGTGAGCAGGCCGGCGGACATCCCCAGCGGGCGCGCCGTTCGTTCCTTGCGGCCTTTCTGTGGGCGGCTCGGCTCGGGGCGGCGTCTCAGTCATCGTCCGCTCGGCCCCGCGTCAGGCTCCAGTCGAGTCGACAGACTCCGAGTCTGCGCAAATGCGTGGCGCTCCCCGTCCTCCCGTGTGCGCCGCTACCGTCTGCGCGCTCGGGCCCTGCGCGGCCCGAACGGTGGGAGCCTCCCGGCCGTGCCACTCTCCTGCGCGGAAAATCGCGAGTCGTGCACAGAGGGCGCCGTCGACGAAGGCGCCCTCCCCGATGCGCGTCGCTCACTCCTCGGGCGCTGCGCCTCGAGTGGACAACCGCTCAAGGGCCCGCCGACGTTTGGGCTCCTGGCGCGGCGTGCGACCGCCGCCTCGAGGCAGCCGGGCGGTACCTGGGCCCTGCACGCCCTCGCCGCGGCATTTGGCGTCCTCGCGGCTTCTGCGCCTCGCCCCAGCGGTTCGTCGAGTCATGTCCGTCTCGGGGAGCCTGGATGGACCGTTTCAACCGCCAGTTGATGGCTCCACAGCGAGCGCGTCGATGCCGTTCCGTGCGGCGTGGGCTCGGACGAGAGCGCCTTTACTCTGGCGACGCCCTACATTCCGTGCGGGTTCAAGGGCGACGTCTCCCTTGTCGCCCTTGGCCCGCGAGCGTCGCCGCACGAGCCCGTTTGCTCACGGTCCATGGCGGTTCGACCTCGCTGGGCATCCCCTGAACGCTGTGTGCGGCTCGCGCGGCAGCCGACGGTTGCCGGCATGCGTGCTCGGCGGTGGGCGCCAGCAAGCTTCCCTCGCGACGCGTCACCGACAGGCTCGGGCGCGGTGGCGCCGACCTTCTTCGCGGCATCGACATCGACGGTCCGCTGCGAGAGCATTGGCGCTCGAGCTTCGGTCGATTGAAGTCAGGGCCGGCTCTTCACGGTCTCGACGCCGCGCTGCGACTCGACTACTTGCTACCGGAATGACGTCGAGCGCTCTCTCCACTGCGAACATCAGGGCAACCCCGAAGGGGAGGCTCGCGAATGTTCCACGTGGAACATCTGACGGGTCAGCTCGAGCCGGCGTCGAAGGTCGAACCCGCGAATGAACGGGCACGACGTCATCGTGGTGGGTCTGGGCCATGCCGGCTGTGAGGCCGCGCTGGCCTGCGCACGCATGGGGGCCTCTACGCTGGGCGTGACGCTCAAGGCCGACCGCATCGCGGTGATGAGCTGCAACCCCGCCATCGGCGGAACTGCCAAGGGGCACCTGGTGCGAGAGCTCGACGCGCTGGGCGGCGAGATGGCCCATGCCGCGGACCAGGCGGGCACGCACTTCGTGACCCTCAATGCCTCGAAGGGGCCCGCGGTGCGCGCCACGCGGGTGCTCTGCGACCGCGACGCCTACGCGCGCACGATGCAGGCCGCCGTGGGGGCGCAGCCGGGTCTCGCCGTGACCGAAGGGGAGGTCTCCGAGCTGGTGGTGCACGAGGGCAGGGTGGTGGGCGTGCGAATGGGCGACGGTCGCGAGCTCATGGCGCGCTGTGTGGTGGTGACCACTGGCACCTTTCTTCAGGCCCTGATGCACCTGGGTGAACAGAAGTCGATCGGCGGCCGCCTCGGAGACGCCGCGGCCACCGGCCTCTCGGGCTCGCTGCGCGCCCTCGGGTTTCAGCTGGGTCGCTTCAAGACCGGAACTCCGGCCCGTCTGCTGCGCCAGAGCATCGACTGGGAGGCCTGCGACCGCCAGCCAGGGCATGCGCAGCCGCTGCCGGTGTCGCTGAAGACCGCGCGTGCGCCCTTTCCACTGCAGCCGCAGCTGAGCTGTGGAGTGACCTTCACCAACGAGGGCACGCACCGCATTCTTCGAGAGAACCTGCACCGCTCGCCGCTCTACAAGGGCGACATCGTCGGTCGCGGCCCGCGCTACTGCCCCTCGCTGGAAGACAAAGTGGTGCGCTTTGCCGACAAGGCGCGGCACACCGTCTTCCTCGAGCCCGAGGGGCCTCAGTCCGAGTTGGTGTACCCGGCTGGGCTGTCTACGAGCATGCCCGCCGAGGTCCAGCTCGAGTTCCTCCGTACCCTGCGGGGCCTCGAGCACGTCGAGGTGGCGCGCTACGGCTACGCGGTGGAGTACGACTTCGCGCCGCCCACCCAGCTCAAGGCGACGCTCGAGACTCGCGCGGTGAGAGGGTTGTTCTTCGCCGGGCAGCTGAATGGCACCTCGGGCTACGAGGAGGCGGCGTTTCAAGGGCTGCTGGCCGGCATCAACGCGGCGCTCCAGGTTCGCGGCGAAGAGCCGCTCGTGTTGGCGCGCCACGAAGCACATGGTGCGGTGCTCCTCGACGAGCTCACCACCCGAGGGGTCGATGAGCCCTTTCGCATGTTCACCGCCCGCAGTGAGCACCGGCTGCGCCTGCGCGAAGGCAACGCCGACCTGCGGCTGCGAGCCCACGGTCACCGGGTCGGGCTGGTCAGCGCCGCTGAGGTCGCAGCGACCGAGCAGCGGCGGGCCCGCATCGCCGCCGAGCTCGAGCGACTCGAGAAGGGCCAGCTGCTGCCCCTCTTGCGCCGGCCTGAGGTCTCGTACGCTTCGTTGGTACCCGCCAGCCCCCTTCCGTCGGTCGACCAGGACGAGGTCGAGACCGAAGCGAAGTACGCCGGCTACATCGCCCAGGCCGAGGCCGCGTGGTTCCGACGTTCGGAGGAATCGGACGCCTGGCGTATTCCCTCGAGCTTCAGGTTCGCCGAGGTCCGGGGCCTTTCGACTGAGGCCACCGAGCGGTTGGAGAAGGCCCGACCCGAGACCGTGGGGCACGCCAAGCGGCTCCCGGGTATGACACCCGCGGCGGTGGGGCTCCTGCTCGTCCACCTCAAGCGGACGGGCCTTTTCCACGGGGAACGCCCGTCAGAGGGGTAGCTGTGGAAAAGGTGTGTGAAACCCTCAAAGGGGAGTTGGCACCCACGCTTTCAGCGGGTTGCGACCCCGGAAATGGGACTGGCTGTGGATAAACCCCTCTCAGAAGGGCTCGTGAAGCTGGCCGTTTTGTTACCAGGTGGTGCCGAAGAACGGCTGCTCACCTACGCCCGCGAGTTACTCAAGTGGAACCAGAAGGTGAATCTCACCGCCATCACCGCCCCCGATGAGGTCGTCGACAAGCACCTCTTGGATTCCCTGGCGGTGTTGCCTGAAGTGCGGGGAGCGCGGTCGTTGCTCGACCTGGGGGCCGGGGCGGGGCTGCCGGGCATCCCGCTCGCACTGGCGCTCCCGGAGCTGCAGGTGACCCTGGTGGACGCGGTGTCCAAGAAGGTGGGGTTCATCAAGCACGTGATTGCGTTGCTCGGCCTGGCGGGCAGGGTGAAGGCGGTGCACTGTCGGGCGGAAGGTCGCCCGGAGAGCGAGGGGCTGCCCCGCGCCGAGGCGGTCATCTCCCGCGCCTTCATGGAGGTCGAGGGGTGGAGGGCGCTCGCCAACCACTACCTGGAGCCAGGCGGGCGAATCATCGCGATGCTGGGCCAAACCGACAACCCCCAGGCGCGCCGCTACGCGCTGCCGCTGTCGGGCGATCCACGCGCCGTGGCGGTGTTTGCGGCGGGTACTGGCTGACGTCTGTGCCGAGGTGTTCCACGTGGAACATCTCGTCACATGCGACTACGGGCAGCGAGCCAAGCGGAGCCCTGTCGTCTCCCGTCCAAGCGGTCGTCCGAGTCGCGTGCAGTGGGCTCGTCCTCGGGGCGGGGAGGTCGCCACAGAGGGTCCATCACCTCCTGGCCCGCGGACTGGGGGTGGTGCGGCGTGCTTCTTAACTGGGCCGTCAAGGCCGCTCTTGGGGCGCCGTCCGGGCCGCTTCTTGGAGGGGGCGCCGTTCGGGGCGCTTCCTGAGGGGGCGGCCGGGGCGTCTCTGGGGGCCGTCCGGGGGCGTTTCTGGGGGCCGTCCGGGTTCGTTTCTGGGGCGCCGTCCGGGGCCCGTTCCTGAGGGGGCGCCGTTTGGGGCGCTTCCTGAGGGGGCCGTCCGGGTTCGTTTCTGGGGGGCCGTCCGGGTTCGTTTCTGGGGGGGCCGTCCGGGTTCGTTTCTGGGGCCGTCCGGGTTCGTTTCTGGGGGCCCGTCCGGGTTCGTTTCTGGGGCCCGTCCGGGTTCGTTTCTGGGGGCCGTCCGGGTGCGGTTCTGGGGGGCCGTCCGGGTGCGGTTCTGGGGGGCCGTCCGGGTGCGGTTCTGGGGCCGTCCGGGTGCGGTTCTGGGGGGCCGTCCGGGTGCGGTTCTGGGGGGCCGTCCGGGTGCGGTTCTGGGGGCCGTCCGGGTGCGGTTCTGGGGGGCCGTCCGGGTTCGTTTCTGGGGGGCGCCATGGGGGGCGCCATGGGGGGTGTTCCACGTGGAACAGGAGGGGCGATGCGGCCTGGCGCAGCTGATCAGAAGGCCCACTCGGACAAGTGAATTTCCTCCGTGAGTGTCAGCCCTTCGAGGTACAAGCGACGGCATGGGTCGCGTCATCTGCATCTCGAATCAGAAGGGTGGCGTCGGCAAGACGACGACGGCCATCAACCTCGCCGCGAGCCTCGCCGCGGCTGAACGCAAGACCCTGCTGGTCGACCTCGACCCCCAAGGCAACGCGGGCTCCGGCCTGGGCCTCAACAAGGCCGAGCTTCACGGCGACATCTACGAGGCCCTCATCAACGAGAGGCCGATGGCCGAGATGCTTCACCCCACCGAGCTCAAGTTCCTCGAGGTGGTTCCCGCTACCCCCGACCTCACCGGCGCCGAGCTCGAGCTCGTCGACCTGCAGATGCGAGAAGCCCGGCTCAAGCACGCGCTCAAGCCCCTGGTCTCGAAGTACGACTACGTGCTGGTCGACTGCCCGCCCAGCCTGGGTCTGCTCACCCTCAATGCCCTTGCCGCCGCCGACGCCGTGCTGGTGCCGCTGCAGTGCGAGTACTACGCCATGGAAGGGCTCGCCCATCTGATGGGCACCATCGAACGGGTGAAGAAGGCCTTCAACCCACGCCTCGAGGTCGAGGGCATTCTGCTCACCATGTTCGACTCGCGCGCCAACATCGCCCATCAGGTCGCCGAAGAGGTGAAGAAGGTGTTCCCCGACCTGGTCTTCCGGGCGGTGGTACCGCGAAACGTGCGGCTCGCAGAGAGCCCAAGCTTCGGCAAACCCATTCTGCTCTACGATATTCGCAGCAAGGGTTGCGAAGCCTACCTGCAGGTCGCGCGCGAGCTGATGCGCCGTGACGGCCGCCGTTCGAAAGCCCACCCGCAGCCCGCGCGCGTCGTGGCATAAGGAGACCCTTTCTCATGGCGCCCACCGTCAAGTTGCAGATGCCGATGCCGTCGGCCGCCGGCAAGCGCGCCATCGGTCGCGGTCTCGACGCGCTCCTCGCGGATGCCCGTATCCCCACCGCGGACGGCAAGTCCGGGGTGATGATGCTCCCGGTCGAGCAGATTCGGCCCGACAGCCGGCAGCCCCGCCGTGAGTTCGACTCCACTGCGATCGAAGAGCTCGCCAACTCCCTCAAGCACCAGGGCGTGCTGCAGCCGGTGCTGGTCCGTAAAGACGGGAGCCGCTACCGCTTGATCGCCGGCGAGCGCCGCTGGCGCGCCGCGCAGAAGGCCGGTCTCAAAGAGATGCCGGCGCTGCTCCGAGACGCCTCCGATGGCGAAGCGTTCGAGCTGGCGCTCGTCGAGAACCTGCAACGCGAAGACCTGAAGCCGCTCGAGCTGGCCGAGGGCTACAAGCGTCTCATCGAAGAGCGAAAGTGGACGCAGGAGCAGGTCGCCGACCGCGTTGGCAAGGCGCGGGTCTCGGTCGCCAACGCGCTGCGCCTGCTCCAGCTGCCCGAAGAGGTGAAGCATCAGCTCAAGGCGGGCACCCTCGACATGGGGCACGCCAAGGCGCTGCTCGGGCTCCACAAGGCCGCCGACATGGTGGCGCTGGCACGGGCCATCGTCTCCGAGAAGCTCTCGGTGCGTGAGACCGAGGCCCGGGTGCGCGAGGGCAAGACCCAGGGTTCCGGCTCTGCAAAGAAGAAGGTGGCGCAGCGCCAGAGCCCCGAAGCGCGACGCCTGATTGAAGATCTGCAACGCAAACTCGGCACCAAGGTGCGCGTCACCGAGCGTGGCCAGGGAAAAGGAACACTCGAGATCGAGTTCTTCAGTTACGAAGATCTCGACCGCATCGTGGGTTTGATTCGCAGATAGAGAAGGGGATTCTCAGATGGCGCTGTTCAGCGGTGACAAGAAAGACGCGCCGGCAGGCACTGCCGCACCGGCCAGGAAAGAGGAGAGCAACGTGTCGACCCGCGCGGGAGACGTACACACGCTGTTGGGCAAGGGTAGTGAGTTCGAAGGCAAGCTCTCGTTCGAGGGCCAGGTTCGCATCGACGGCAAATACTCGGGGCAGATTTCGACCCGCGACGTGCTGGTGATCGGCGAAGGCGCTCGCGTCAACGCAGAGATTTCGGCCGGCACCGTCATCATCAACGGTCAGGTCGAGGGCAACATCAAAGCGACCGGCATGGTCGAGCTGCATCCGCCGGCGCGCGTGAAGGGCAGCATCGAGACTCCTGCTTTGTCGATGGACAAGGGCGTCATCTTCGAAGGCAGCTGCAAGATGGAGAACCTGCAGGGCAAGGGCGCGCCAGGCGCGCCTCCTGCTCCCGCCGCCGAGAAGAAGTGAAGTGGCTCAGCGTCGTGGTGCTGCTGGCCGCCTGCCCCGACGGGGCGGGCGGCGGTGGCTCGACGAAGCCTCCCCAGCGTCACGGCGGTCTCAAGGTTCCGTTGCCCGAAGGGTGGAAGGCCTCCGCCTCGGATGACGGCGTGCTGCACGTGAAGACCGAAGGCCGCGAGGTCATGACCATGGAGGTCAGGTCGGACGCCTCGCTTCCCGCCACCGACACCATCGAGGGAGCCATCGCCGAAGGCGGGGGTGAGTCGTTGGGAGCGCTCGCGCTGCCCGACGGGGTGTTGCTGCGCTTTCGCGTGTCGACCGGCGCCGAGGGTGTGCTCGGTGTGCGGCGGTTCTCGAGTCACCGCCTGCTGTGCTCGTCGGAGCCGATGACCCAGCAGGCCGAGCTGAAGACTGTCGCGCGGCTGTGCAGCGAAGCGGAGTGGGCGGCCCAGTAGGTCGGCCTTCGCCTCCAGGAGCGTCTCTGCCCAGGAGCGTCTCTCGCACGCTCCAGCCTCGGGGTGCTGCTCGTGCCGCCGCGCGAATCTCGCTCTCGATGCATCCCTGGCAGTGACGCCTGGTGTCGGCGCCAGGCCATCACCGGCACAGGCGGGGGCGGCGATGGCACCGGCTGAACGTGTCCCGGGCCCTCGAACGGCAGCGCCCCCTCACCGCATAGGTGAGAGGGGCGCCCAATTGGTTGGAGCTCAAACCAATTCGTTCAGGCTCAGCCGCGCAGGTTCTGGGCGACGGCCTTCTTCATCTCGTGCCGCATGTTGGCGAGGTTGCTGAGCACGGTGCAGAGCAGCGACTGCTTCTGCATCTGCATCTGCAGCTCCTGCATGGCGCGCTGCTCGGGGTCCTTGATCTTGTCGAGCAGCGCCTGCTCGGTCGGCGAGTAGGTGGGCGCGTTGGTGATGGCGTTGGTCAGGTCGGCGGTGGTGTCGCCCGTGGGGCGGAAACCCGCGCCCATGGTCGCTGCCGCACCGGTCGCCGCGGTGCCATTGCCGTAATACGAGGCCGGCAGCTGGTCCATGCGCGAGGGGAAGGCCGGCACGTTCGGGTACGAGACGCCGGGCGGAGGGCGAACCACGCCGTGCGACGGGTAGGGCAGTGAGCCGCCCGCCTGCACGCTCCCGCCGCCGTGCGACGCCAGGTCGCGCAGCTGCTGCAGCGTCGACAGGTCGACCGTCACCTTCCCGCCGGCGAGCAGCTGCCGAAAGATGTCCATGGTGCGGTTCGAGACGTGGTGGTGGTGGTGGTGGTGGTGCGCCGGCCACGCCATCGGCCGCGACGCGTTCGGCTCGAAGCCCGTGCGGTGGTCGCGAACGACGGGGCCGCTGGTCGACTCGGTGCGGTGGTCGCGAACGACCGGCCGGGAGGCCGACTCGGTGCGGTGATCACGAACGACGGGGGCGGTGGTCGACTGGCTGCGGTGGTCGCGAACGATGGTGGTCATGGTCTTCTCCGTTTGGGTTGGGCTTCCTGCTGACGGAGGGGGACATCGCAAGCGCGAGGCCGACCTTTTGACGAGTCGTTACGGCATGTTGGGAGCCCGAAACGGCCTGCGTCACGTGATTGTGTACCGTGACAAAGGCGCGCTCGGGCCGCGCTGATCAGAAAATGAAACGGGCGGCCACGCTCTCGCGTGACCGCCCGTCGAACTTCGAAGCGAAGGCGCTGCTCTAGAGCGTCTTCAGGTACTCGACCAGGTCATCGACCTCGGCGTCGCTGAGCGACGAGGTCTTGCCGTGCAGGTCGGCCTGCTGGCCGTCGGTGATGCGCTGCTTCAGGCTGACCGCCTTGCCGCTGTGGAGGTACGGGGCGCTGCGCGCCAGGCCGAGCAGCGACGGAGTGTTCAAGCCGCCGTGCGTCAGGCGCGCGGGGTCGTCGACCACCACCGCCGCGTTCTGGTCGCGCACGTAGGTGCCGACGTCGACGAACGAGTTGTCGGTGAGGGTCTCTCCGCGGTGGCAGGTGTTGCACTGCGCCTTGGCGAAGGCCGCCGCGCCGCGCTGCTGAGCGGCGGTGAGGCCGCCCTCTTTGCGGTGCGGGTTGTCGGCGACCGGCTGGGAGTCGATGAAGGCCGCAATCTGGCGCTCCATCGCCGGGCTCACGCCCTGGCCACCCATGCGGTGATTCACCGTCTGCGCCATGAACGCGGTCAGGCCGTCGAACTCACCGTTCCAGTGGAAGGGAGCGGTCTTCGACAGCATGCGGCCGGCGAGCGAAGGCGTCTGGCGCGGGCCATCGGTGAAGTTCCACACGTGACCGTCTTCGCGGCCCTCGAGGTGGCACGACGCGCAGCTGATGCCGGTGGTCTGGCTGCTCATGCGGCTGTCGGACGCCGAGAAGAACAGCTTGCGACCGGCCACCACGTCGGCAGGGAGCACGTCCTGGGTGAACTGGGTCACCTGAACCTGCTGCACCACGCCGTCCTTCTGCTCGAGGCGCGAGACCGAGTGGTCGAACGCGTTGAGCACCCACGCGGTCTTGCCGTCGTGCGAGAGCGCGATGCCGCTGGGGCCCGCCCCGACCGCGACGGTGGTGTGTACGCTGCCCGAGCCGAACGCGTCGGTGCGGCCGCCGCCGAAGTCGACCGGCTCACCCTTCACGTTGATGTCGTTGCCCTGCTGCTGCGGCTGCGCCGCCGAGTTGGTGGACACGATGGCCACGTTGTTCGACTCGCGACCCACCACGAACAGAAACGCGCCGGTCGGGTCGACCGCGGTCGCCGAGGGGCCCTGAATCGGCATGGTGGGGTTGCCGCTGGAGAGCACCTGGGCCGGCTGGCCGTCGGCGCGCTGACCGCCGCAGCCGTTCACGTCGTCGGCCATCGAAGCGCCGCTGGTGCCGTCGAAGGTGATGATGGCGGGCGTGGCGACCGAGCCCGCGCCGCAGGTGCCGCCGCTGTAGCCGTCGCCGCTCGACCCGGGGAAGGGCTCGGTGGTGATCGCCGTCGAGGGGAGCACCTGGTCGGACGAGAGCAGGGTGGCCGCGAACACCTGCCGCCCGTCGGGCGACACGGTGAGCGACTCGATGCCGCGCGGGCTGAACTTCGACGGGCCGAAGAACTTGCCGCCTTCGGGAGGGAGCGGGGTGGGCGACGAGATGCCGGTGCCCTCGAGCGCGCTCTTGTTCACGCGCGCGTAGGTGTCGGTCTTGGCGTTGAGCACCTGCTGGTTCTTCAGGTCGACGGTGACCACGTCGGCGCCCTGGCTGCCGAGGCCCTTGTAGAGTGAGACCATGGCGCGGTCACCGGAGACCGCGACCGCGCGCGGCTCGGGGCCGACGGCGACCTCCCACAGCTGCTCGTTGGTGCGGGTGTCGAAGGCCATCAGGCTGCCCACGCTCGAGTCGTCGACCATGGTGGCGTTGACCACCAGCAGCACGTTGCCCGAGACGGCCATGCCGGCAGGCTCGACCGCGGTGGGAAGCCGCGTCGCTTCCTTCCAATCGTCGCGGCGAATCACGCTCACGCTGCGCGCCATGCGGTTCGCGACGTAGATGGTGTCGTCTTTGCCGACGACCACCTTCTCGGGCTGCTGCCCGACCTGCACCGACGCCACCACCTCTTGCGATTTCGCGTCGATGACGAACAGCTGATTCGAGTCGGTGTCGACCGCGTACAGCAGGCGGTCGTCATTGCTCAGCGCGAGACTGCCGGAGGAAGCGGTGTACGAAGACACCTGTTGATTGCATCCACACAACAGCGCAGCGACGGCGAGTGCACGGATTTTCATTTGACCCTCGAATATCTGACGGCGGATTCCCAGTTGGCGCTGGCGGTTACGGCGGGACGAACGACCTGGTCGAGACCCCGACTGCAGTGGGTATGCCGGAACCTAGCCCAGGGACAACGCGCGAGAAAGCGACCGACCGCTTCGAGTAGGTTCGGTTACCACCATGCGCACCGAGCTGGCCGGGCTGTTCGCGAGCGGGTTCCTCGCCATCTTCTTTCTGCACTCCGGGCTGGATCACGCGCTCGACCGCAAGGCCAGCGTGACGCGCCTGAAGGCCGCGTTCGAGGCGACGCCGATGCGGCGCACCGCGGGCGCCTGGCTGACGCTCCTCACCCTGGGTGAGATGTTCGCCGGCGTGGTGAGCGCGGCTGGCTGCCTGGCGCTGCTCTTCTCGGGCGGGTCGGGCATGGCCTTCGCTGGAGCGGTGCTCGGCTCGTCGACGTTGCTCTTCCTCTTCTTCGGGCTGCGGTTGGGGCGCGACTACGCCGCTGCCTCGGCGACGGTGCCGTACTTCGTGACCTGCCTGGCGGCGCTGGTGCTGCTCAGACCGTAACCTGCAGCCGGGGCCGGCTGATCAGCCCCGGGCGCCCGTGAATCTGCCCGCTGCCCCGCCGGGGACCACGGGGGCAGCAGCCGGGGGACACTGGGGAGCCGCTCCCCACCCGGCGCGGCATTCAGCCGCAACTCCGCGCGGTTGTCCCATGGCATATGCGGTGCTCAAGCCCTCCTCGCCGTCCAACCCACCAGCCGTACCAAGGAGAATCACCATGAAGAAGCTGCTCGCCGCCGCCCTGCTCGCGTTCGCCGTTCCCGCGTTTGCCCACGTTGCCGATGAGGCGAAGCCGGCGGACAAGTCGGCCAAGAAGGCCGGCAAGAAGGGCGAAGAGAAGAAGGGCGAAGAGAAGAAGGACGAAGCCGCGGGCGAGAAGAAAGCCGAAGAGAAGAAGTAAGCAGTCGGCTTTTTTCAGTTCGCGCAGGGCTCCGAAGGAAACTTCGGGGCCCTGTCGCTTTGCGGGGTACCTGCGCTCAGACCGCGTCAGCAGGGTCGATGAACTCGATGACCGAGCGCATCGCCGCGCCGCGCGCGTGGGTGGCCTCGGTCCACGGAGAGCCGGCGCTCGAGGTCGCCTTGGTCGCTACGATGTCGCCGTTCTCGAACCGCCCGCGCACGTACATGCGGTCGCCGACCTCGATGACCTGGGCCGCGTCCGACGGAAGCTCGACCTCGGTCATGGTGGTGCTGGTGGCGGCCTCGATGGGGCCGCGCACCTTGCCCGCCGAGCTGGCAGTGGGCGCCTCGGTGAACTTCACCAGCAGCCAGTACTCGTCGAGCTTGCGGTCGAAGGTTCGGGTGATGCGGCCGTCGGGCTGCTCCTTCTCGCTCACCGGCCCTTCGAAAATGACGCCGAGGTTGTGGTGGCCGACCAGCTGCGCCTTCAGGTCGGGGTCGGTGATGTCGACCAGCCCTCGACCGCGCGCGCGGACCTTCACCTCGCTGCCCTCGACCACCACCCGGCCCGAGACGAAGTCCTTGACCGTGCCGGGGGCGAACTCGGTCACCCGCAGCACCTTGCCCGACGCGTCGAGGTGGCCGCGCACCGACACCTGCTGGCCGGCGAACGCCATCACGTCGGTGCCAGGCACGTAGCCGAAGATGGTGTTGTGGGCCTCGTGGTCCGACTCGAGACCGAAGCTGCGCCCGTCTTCGGTGGTGAGGGTGAGCTTGAGGTCAGGCCACTCGCGGTAGCCCTGGTCTCCCTGCTGCACCCGCGCGCCGCGGTCGACCGCGAGCGTGCCGTGAACCACCGGCAGGTCGTACTTGTCGTCGTCTTCGGCGACCGCGGTGGTGCCGAACAGCGCGTCGAGCGGGAGCGCGGCGGCGCTCTTGGTGAAGGCGTCGGTGCCGAGCGAAGCGACCTTCTGGAGCGTGGCGAGCTCGGCGGCCGGGACGATGTTCTCGCTGTGCGCGGCGACCTCTTTCAGCCAGGCCTGCGCGGCCTTGGGGTCTTTCTTCAGCAGCGCCACGAACGCCTGTGGAGTCGTCACGCGAATCGTCATGCTCGGGGCTTGTAGCCCAACCGGCGCGCCACGCGACACCGGGGCAGCCCTTGGAGTAAGCGGCGGGTGTCATGCGAACTCTCGTGTTCCTTTGTCTGGCGGGTTGTCTCAACGTGGTGCCTGAAGGCGGCGACGGAGGCACCGCGGGTGGAGCGTCAGCCGGAGGCGGCTCTGCGGTCGGTGGCGGCTCGGCCGGCAGCGGGGGCAGCGGGGGCTCGGCGGGCGCGACCGGTGGCTCGGGTGGAGCGACCGGCGGCGGCCTGCCGACGGGCGGCGGCAGCGGCGGCGGCCTCGCCGACGGCGGCACCTGTGGCTGCACCCAGATGGGCCGCTGCGTGCCCGGCGACTCGCCGCTGGCGTGCGGCAACACCGGCGGCGTGTGCAGCCTGTGCGGCATGGGCGAGCAGTGCGTGGGCGGCCGCTGCATGACGGCGGCCTGCGGCCCGGGCACCTGCAACGGCTGCTGCGGCTTCGGCTTCTGCGTCACCAGCAGCATGCAGAGCGGGCTGGCGTGCGGCGCGAACGGCGCGATGTGCTCGCAGTGCAGCGGCGGTCAGCAGTGCCGCAACGGCGCCTGCGTCGCGCCGGTCTGCGACATGATGAGCTGCGCGATGGGCTGCTGCCAGAACGGCCAGTGCCTGCCCGGCTCGATGCGCCGCGCGTGCGGCGCCGGCGGCAACACCTGCGCCGACTGCGGCATGAATGGGCAGTGCAACGGTGGCACCTGCTCGACGGGCGGCCCCGATGCGGGGCCTCCGCCGCCTCCAGCGCCCATCGGCTCTGCGTGCGCGGGCGGCGCCGCCAATGGCGGCGGCTGCGGCGCGGGAGAGTTCTGCCTGCCCGACATGGCCGGCTTCCCCGGTGGGTACTGCAGCGCCCAGTGCAGCGCCGGCGCGACGTGCCCCGGCAGCTCGGTGTGCGTCACCCAGTCGCTGTTCGGCGTCTCGCAGTCGGGCTGCTTCGCCACCTGCGGCGCCGCGCCGGGCGGGTGCCGCACGGGTTACGTGTGCCAGGGCCGCGATGCGGGCAGCCCGTATTGCCGGCCGCACTGCACCGGCGGAATCGCCGCGATGTGCCCGATGGGCTCGACCTGCAACGTCGACGCCGGCACCTGGAGAGAAGCCGTACTGAGGGAAAGAAGAGCGAGCCGGCAGAACGCGGAGTGAACCCCCGCGTGCCCCGCGAGCTCGTACCGGCCGACAAGGCGAGCCCTGCAGCTTTTCGCCCCCCTCCGCGCGAGCGTGGGCCCGAGGTGAAGGCCTGAGCGCACGCCCACGCCCGCTTCGGCGGCCACCCGCACGCTGGGCACCCAGCCACCGACGGGCACCGCGAGCTTCACGAACAGGTCTCCCTCTGCGTTGAACAGAAGCTCTCCCGACGCGCGCGCGCCCAGTGACGCCTCGAAGTGCTGAAAGCGCAGGGGAAAGACCTCGAGCTTCGACTGCACCCCCACCAGGGGCCAGCCGGCGTAGAGCGTCAGCTCCCAGTCGACGCGGCGGCGCTCGATGAGGTGGAAGCCGAAGAGCAGGTTGGCGCGCGGGCCGAGCATGCCGGGGCCGAGGCTGAGCGCGCCGAGCGCTCCGAGAAAGAGGCCCGAGTCGAAGCGGTAGCGATAGCGCACCCCGCCGCCCGCCCAGCCCAGCACCGGCAGCCCCACGCTCAGGCCGCCGTCGACGCCGAAGGTGAGCTCGTGGTGCGCCCGCTCGGTCGAGTCGGGGTCGGCCTCGACCGCGGTGGTGGCGAGCACGGCGGTGGCGAGCATCGCGAGCATGTGAATCGGTTGCCGGCCCCCGTCAGCCTGATTCAAGTGCGCGAAACTTCGCGCAGCAGGGCAGGGCGGGTGCCGTATTTGCGCCGCGGTTGTCACGCGGGCGCCATCTTCGTCCCGCACGCTCGGCCCCATGGTCTGGCTCGGGCTGGTCGCAGGCGGGGTGCTGGGGGCGGCGGCGGTGGTTCGGCTCTGGCGCTGGGCGCGCGCGCGCGAAGCGCACGCCGCGGCGATGCGGAGCGCGTCATACCTGAGCGACGTGGCGCGCGGCGCGGTGGTGGTGCCCGCGGCCGGCGCGCTCGACCGGGCGGTCGAGCGGCTCTCGGAGCAGGTCGACGCGCTCAGCCGCTCGACCCCGCCGGGTGAAGAGGCGGCGGCGGACGACAAAGACTGGGAAGAAGAAGAGACCCCGCTCGGCTGGAACGAGCCGCCCCCGAGCGAGTGAGCGCTACTCTGGCTGCACCGCGTCGGCCTTCGCGGCGAGCTCGGTGTCGCGGGCGGTGATGCCGTGGGCGTCGTGCGTGGTGAGGCGCAGGGTGACCTTGCGCCAGCGAATGTCGATGTCGGGGTGGTGGTCGGCGGCCTCGGCGAGGCGCGCCACCTCGCTGACGAAGGCGATGCCGGTGAGAAAGGCGGGCCACTCGTAGGTGCGCTCGAGCTGGTCGTTCACCAGCCTCCACAGGGGGTGCTCATTGAGGAACGCGTCGATTTGCGCCGGGGTGAGCTTGGTCTGGTCTCGGGCCATGGGGCTTCTTCTTCCGGCACAGACGCGGTGTCCACCAGAGTGGTGCTCACGTTCCGATGCGGTGACGCCGGCGCGCTAGCGGAGCACGAAGAGAATGACCGCCATCAAGGTGAGGAAGCCCATGGCCAGCGCCATGCCCACCACCAGGCGGTTCATCTCGTCGCGCTGGGCGGCGCTCTCGCGGTCTTGCTTGCCGTCGTCGCGGAACAGGTGCAGCACGTTCCACAGCGGGCTCTTCCCCAGGCGCTGGTCGGTGCGCGACCGGGCCTGGGCGGCGCGCGCGCTCTCGGCCTCGCGCGCCTCGCCGCGCAGCTGCGGGGCGCCCTGCGGGGTGGCGGTGCTCTTGGGCGCGTCGGTGGCCGCGAACGTGCTCGCCTCGCGCGGGCGGTCGTCGTTCTCGGGGCGGGCGCTGGGGCTCGCGGCGGGCGGCTCGGCGGCTGCGCTCTTCGGCCGCGCCTCGTCGGGCGCTCTGGGCTTCGGCGCGTCGGCCGTGGCGCTCTCGCGTGGCGCCTCGGCCGGCTTCTGGGGCGCGGGCGTCTCGGGCCAGGTCGGTGCGTCGAGCTGCAGCGCCTCGCGCTGCTCTCGAGCCTGCTGGGGAGTCTCGGCCTGCAGCAGTTGCTGGGCGACCTGCACTCCGTCGCGCCCGGTCGGTACGTCTTGCAGCTGCGCGAAGCCGGCGTTGCGTGCGTGGTCGAGCAGGCGCGGCGCGGCCTCTTCTTTCTGCTCGCGCGGCGCCTTCACCAGCTTGAGCACGAACGGCATCAAGAACGAGAACAGCCGCTCGGCCTTCTCGGGCCGCGACAGCGCGGGGTGGTTCACCAGCTGGGGCCGCACCAGCTGAAGGTCGGTGCCGAAGCGGCTGGGCAGCTGCTGCGGCTTCACCTGCTCGACGTTCGGCATCAGCGTCTCGAGCGCGGTGGGCAGCTTGAGCTCTTGACCCGAGAGCAGGTTCGAGAGCCCCTCGCTCAGGCCCGCGCCGAAGAGGTCCTTCAGCACCGGGAGCAGCGACTTCACCTCGGCCAGCTCGGCGGGGGTGAGCTTCGGTTGGGTCTCGAGCAGCGTCTTGGCGGCGGCGAGCGCGTCGGGGCCACCGTGCTTGAGGTGGCGAATCAGCTCGCGCATGCCCGAGTGCTCAGCCCGCAAGGGTTCTCCACAGCGCCACGACGCGTCGGTAGCCGCGTTCGTCGAACCACGAGAGCCCGGCGGTGATGGGGCGGCCCTCGAGCGACGCGCGGCCGAGCTCGAGGGTGCGGTGTGAGACGGTGCTCTGCTGGGGCAGCCGGCGCTCGCCCCGCTTGACGGCGTCGCGCGCCTTGTCGGGCTGCCCGGCCCGCTGCAGCGCCAGCGCGAGCAGGGCGTAGGCCTCGCCGGGGTCGAGCTCTTCGCTCCAGCCGACCGAGTTCTCTTCGAGCGCGTCGATGGCGGCGAGCAGGTGGGTGCGCGCCTTGTTGAGCTCGAGCGACTGGTGCTCGGTGGCGAAGCGCACCAGGTGCAGCCGGCCCTGCAGCGCGCGGGTCTGCGCCAGCAGCATCACCCAGCTGCCCTGCTCGGCAGCGCGGCGCGCCTGGGCGAGGTGGCTCTCGGCGGCGGTCGCGTCGCCGCGGGCCAGCTCGACCGCGCCCAGCACCAGCGCGGCTTCGGCGGGGCCCGCGGTGTTGCCAATCTGCGCAGAGAGCGAGAGGTAGCGGCGCTCGAGACGCTCGGCGGTGTCGAGCTCGAGCTGCTCGGTGCACAGCAGCGCCAGGTTGTGCGAGCTGATCGCTTCGCGGCGCACCCACCGGGTCTGCACCGCCAGCGCGATGGCGCGCTCGTAGGCGGTGCGCGCCTGCGGCAGCTCGCCTTCGCCGTAGTGAGAATGGCCCGCGCGTTCCACGCCAGGCACTCTTCGCGCGGCGCCTGCTGCTGCTGCGCCAGGGCAATCTGCTCTTCGACCAGCGCGCGGCCGCGGGCGAAGTCACCGGCGCTGGTGCTGGCGACCTCTTCGGCGCGCAGCAGGGCGATGGCCTGCGCGCCGTCTCGCAGCGCGTCGCTCGGCAGCTTCTGCCGCACCCGGGCGCAAATCTGCAGCGCGGCGCCGGCGTCGCCCAGAATCTCGCAGAGAAACCAGCTCTGGGCGCGGGCCCACCGAATCCACAGCTGAGAGGCGGCGTGGCCCTCGAGGCGCTGCAGCCGCCGCTCGACGTCGGCGAAGCCGGCCACTGCGTCGTCGCGCTTGATGAGGTGGCTGAGCGCCTCGGCGCGGGTGAGCTCGACGCCGGCCAGCGCCGCGGGGGCGCTCAGGGTGAGCCAGTCGTCTTCGGCCGAGCGGGGCCGCAGCGCAGCGAGCGCCTTCTCGGTCTCGGCGGTGGGAGCGAGCGGCTGGGCCGACAGCGCGCGCCCCACCGGCTGCAGGGTGATGATGGCGGCGTCGGGCTGCCCGGCGAGCAGCTGCGCGTCGGCGAGGCGGCGCAGCAAGGTGACGCGGCGAATGCCGGTGGCGTGGCGCGCGGCGGCGGCGAGCGCGAAGCGGCGCTGCTCGGCGTCGTCGGGGCCGTCGAGGGCATCGGCGCGGGCCTCGTGCCACAGCGAGGCGGCCTGGGGCTCACTGCCCTCGAGCTCTCGCAACGCGTCGGCGCCAGGTGCCTGCACTGTCACTGATCATAGCGCCGCGCCTTCGGTGCGTTAGGTTCATGGCGTCTTGAATTTTCGTCTCGGCTCGATACCGGTTCGCGTGCGGCCGGAGTTCTTCATTCTCCCGGCGTGGGGGCTGCTCTCGGGCGGCATGGAGCGCGGCCTCATCTGGGTCGCCATCGTCTTCGTCTCGGTGCTCGGCCACGAGCTGGGTCACGCCGCCGCGATGCGGTTCTTCGGCTTCGCGCCCCGCATCGAGCTGCACGGCATGGGCGGGTGGACCCTGTGGCCCGACGGCGCGCGGCCGTCGGACAAGCAGCGGCTGTGGGTGACGCTGTGTGGCCCCGGCATCGAGCTGGTGGCCGGGCTCGCGGTGTGGCTGGCGCTGCGGCCCGTCGAGCTGCCTCCGCTGGCGGCATGGGCCAGAGACCAGTTCGTCTGGGTGAACGTGGCCTGGGCGATGGTGAACCTGCTGCCGATTCTCCCCTGGGACGGGGGCATGCTGCTCGAGAGCGGCGTGGCGCTCGCCACGGGCCGCCGGCGCTCGCGCAGCGTGGGCGTGGTGAGCATGCTCTGCGGCGGCCTGGCCATCGCCCTCACCCTCTCGTTCTCGTGGTGGGTGAAGACCCTGCAGCTCGGCATCGACCCCGGGCCGTGGCAGACGAACTTCATGCTGCTGTACCTGGGCGGCATCGGCCTGTGGAAGGGCTGGCAGCGCTACAGCGGCAACGAGCCCGGCCAGGCACCCCCCGAGGCCGAGACGGCGTGGGCGCTGTCGGCGCAGGGGCAGCACGCGCAGGCGCAGGCGGTGCTCACCTCGGCGCTCGAGGGCGCTAAAGACCCTAGCGCCCGCGCTCACCTGCTCGAGGTGCTGGCGTGGGTGCGGCTGTCGGCCGACGACCCGGCCGGCGCCGAGCGGGCGCTGCGCGAGATGGGAGACTTCGCCCAGCGCACCAGCCCCGAGCTGCGGGCACGCCTCGCCGCGCACCGGCAAGAGCCGCGCAAGGTGGTCGAGCTGCTCTCTGGGCTGGCGATGGTGCAGCGGCTGCGGCCCGAGGCGTGGCCGCTGCTGATGTCGGCGATGGACGACGAGCGCGAGCGCGACGAGCTCATCGCCGCGTCGGTGGCGCGGCTGGCGCTGTCTCCGCCCGAGCAGGAGCTGGCCGCCGCGTCGGCCGAGCGGCTCTTTCAGGGCGGCCACATCGATGCGGCGCGGGTGCTGTGTCAGCGCGCGTTCGAGGTCTGCAAGCGGCCGCTGTTCGCGTTCAACGCGGCGTGCTGCCTGTGCCGGCTGGGCCGCGTCGACGAGGGCCTGAGCTGGCTCAAGCGCGCGGTCGAGGCTGGCTTCAAGAGCGCGGCGCGGCTCGAAGACGACCCCGACCTGGCCCCGCTGCGCGCGCTGCCCGGCTTCGCCGAGCTGTCGGCGGCGGCCCGGCTCTAGGCCGGCGGGCTGCTTCTCGGGCCTCGAGCCGTCGCGGGCAGCCTCTCAGGGGCGCGCGGCGGCAGTGGTGAACGCCGCGCGCAGCACGTCGAGCGGGGCCGGCTTGTCGAGCAGCTGGTGAACGACGCCGTGCGCGAGCGCCGCGGCGGCCTCGCTCGGCATGTCTGCCGACTGCAGCACGCGCCGCACGCGAGGCCAGCGGCGCGCCAGCTCGGCCATCAGCCACAGGCCATCGTGGCCGGGCATGCCGTAGTCGCTGAGCACTCCGTCGAAGGGGTGGGCGGCCATCAGCTCGAGGGCCTCGTCGGCGCTCGAGGCGGTCGTCACCTCGACCACCGATTGGAGAATGCGCCGCATCGCCGCCAGAACCAGCGGCTGGTCATCGACCACCAGCACGCGCGGCCGCACCGGGGCGGCGGGCTCGGGCAGCGGCGCGGCGAGCCCCCAGCGCAGCTCGAACGTGGCGGGGCCGGGCTCAGCCCACCGGTGCGGCTGCAGCCGGCTGTTCACCGCGCGACCTCCGCTCGCCGTCACGATGGTCTCGAAGAAGCCCGCCGTCTGCCACGCGGCAGCCTCTTCGGCGGCGGGGCTCATGCCGTAGTGGACCTCGAGCATGGCCCGGTCGGGCTCGACCACCGGCAGCTCGACGGTCGGGTAGTCGAACGCGTCGTGGAAGAAGCCGTGGAACCGGCGAATCGACGCTTGAACGTCGCCCTCTACCAGCAGGTCGGGCCAGCCCGCGACGATGGGCTCGAGGCGGGAGCGGCCCCAGAGGCGTATCGCGTCGGTCTCGGTGCCTACAATCTCGCGCAGAATCAACAAGCCGAAGCGCTCGAACGCCACCATCGGGTACCACGCGGCCGGCTCGATGCGCTCGGTGGTGAGGTAGCGCACGTCGTCGGCGTGCAGCCGTGAAGGGTCGACCCGGTGCCGGCGCAGCATGCGCACGTAGTCGACGAACAAGAGGCCGCGCACGTGCCCTGGGGGGCGCTCCAAGATGAGAAGGTTCGCATTTCCCCGAGAACCTTTCATCTGAGGGGCACCCACTCATCCGGTGAAAGCCCAGCGGCCGCGAGGCGCCCCTGTCGGCGGGTGTCGGCCCATGAATGCCGACGCAGCGCGTCAGCTCGGCGTGGGGCCGGCGAACAGCACGTGACGCACGACCTTCGAGATGAGCTCGCTGGCCTCGCCGCCGCCTTCGAAGGTGAGGCCTGCCGCGGGCCGCGGCCGGTAGAGGTCTCGCCAGGCGACCGCGACCGGGACGGCGTTGAGGCCGTCGCCGAGGTCGAGCGCGAGGAGCCCGCGCTCACCGAGCCTGGGTACGTGGCCGCCGCCGACCCTCGCTCCCGAGAGGCTGAGGTCGATGAGCTCGAGCGGCAGCATCTGACCAGAGGTCGCGCTGCGCCACCACGCGTCGAGTGAGACCTCGAAGCGCATGGCGCCGCGGCGCCACAGCGGCGACGCCAGGACCCGGGTCATGAGCGCTTCGAGCTCGAGCGCCGTCTGCCCAGAGGAGTCGATGACGCGCAGGCCTGCCTCGATGCCGGGCAGCGCCTTCGAGCGTCGCGCCCAGACGACCTCGGTCTCGAGCTCGAGGCTCTGGGGCTGGCCCCGCAGGGTCACCTGCAGCGCCGCACCCTTGGCGATGGGGTGCTGGCTCAAGAGCATCAACCCGGTGAGCGACACGTTCATGACCTGGTCGACGACGCGCTGCTCGCCGTGCTGGCGCTCGGCGGTGAGGGCTGCTGGCAGGCGCGTCGGGCGCCGACTGAAGTGTGCGTGAACCACGGTGCGCGCACCCCTATATGCGAACGCACGGCGTTCGTTCAGCCTGGTTGTCGAAGGTGACGCATCAGCGGCGGTAGATGCGCAGCTGCCCGTCGGGGGCGTCGAGCGCGAGCCAGCGCGAGGTGACGCTGCGCAGCGGCAGCGACGGAAAGCGCTGCAGCACGAACTGCCCGTCGCGGTCGAGCAGGTAGAGGCGCTCGTCGGCGTCATTCACCAGCGACGCGCCGGTGTCCCACTGCACCCGGGCGCCAGGAAAACCGCCGCGCCACGCGAAGGGCAGCAGCATGGTGCGCTGACCTTTGCGCCCGTTCAGCGTCAGCAGCGTGCGCACGGGGAAGGTGCCGAGGTCCTGCGTCACCAGCCAGACCCCGGGCGGCTCGCTGCCCAGGGTGCCGACCGCAGGAGCGTTGCCCGACCCGTCGAGGGTGCTGCCGAACTGCGCAAAGGCGGCCGGCGGCCCGTCGAGCGCTCCGGTAATCAGCGTGAGTTCGTGCGGAGCGGCGCCTCCCGCCCCGATGACCTCGCTGACCATCGCGAACTGGCGCCCAGACCTCCACACGGTGGTGAGGTGGTCGAAGGCGTTGTCGGGGTGTCCCACCCGCTCGAGCCCGGCGTCGGCCCGCGAGGTGTGCAGCACCTCGGACTCGGCCGCCACCACCAGCCCCTCTTCGTCGGCGGCGATGAGCGGGTTGGGCAGCGCGAGCGACAGCCCGGCATCTTCGCGCGCGTAGCCGGCGTCGGTCTCGTGCCAGCGGGTGAGCAGGCCGTCGCTGGCGACCACCCACAGCGTCTCGCCGACGCGCGCCGCCTGCGCCGACGCCGAGACCGTCTGCAAGAGCGTGCCGTCGCGCTCGAGCACGCGCACCGCGCCGGTGAGGCACAGCACGCGGCCCTGCTCGGTGAGGTCGACGTGCCGGCAGCCGGCGAGCGCTCCGGCATCGGCGAGGGTGAGCTCGGGGCCCGCATCGCGGTCGTCTTCGGCGACCAGCACGTCGGCCTGCACCACCCCCAGGTTCGGCTCGAAGCGCGCGGTGAAGTGGTACGGGCCGGCGAGCTTCGGCAGCACCTCGATGACCGTCGACATGCCGTTGCTGTCGCGCGCGGTCACCACCCGCGTGGCGTCTTCGCCGACGAGGTCGACCGGCTGGTTGTTCGGGTCGACCGCGCTGACCGTGGCGCGCACCTCGATGCGGTCGGGGCACTGCCGCAGCAGGGCCATGGTGACGCGCAGCGCTTCGTGCTGCGTGCCGAAGCCGCCCGAGACGCCGTCAGCGCCCGCGTTGGGCGGCGGCGTCACCGCCACGCACGTGTCGGACATTCCGGGAGGCCCGCTCGAGCACGCGAAAGAGAAGAGGACGGCCAGGGAGAGGGGGAATGCTCGCGTCATGCGCTGCTGCCCGTTTCGGCCCGGTGCAGCGGGCACCTTAGCGCCCGGCACCGGCTTCAGGGTACGCGCTTGAGCTCGAGGTGGTCGCCGGTGTCGAACACCGCCCAGCCCTCGAGCACCTCTTGGGGCGTCGACGCCCACTTCGCGAGCACCGGCGCTCCGTCGGAAAAGACGATGGAGTAGGGCCCGTCGAGCCGCGGCTGCGCCGCCTGCGCGAGCTGCTGCGCCCAGCCCCCGCGCGGCGCGGGCACGCTGGCGGCAGCGCCGGTGCGGCCGGGCAGCCAGAGCTCGGCGTGGTCGGTGGTCGGCGAGAGCCACAGCCCCGCGCCGGCTTTGAAGGTGCCCAGAGTGTAGCGCGAGTCGAAGTTGCACCCGAGCGTGCCGCCGTCGCCGCCGGCGCTGGTGCAGAAGCCGCTCGACGACGAGACGATGACGGTGTTGCCGTCGTGGGCGAGCACGGCGTTGCCGAGGGCTGCCGGCTGCGACCAGCGCGCGGCGACGACCAGGGCGGTGCCGCTCGGCTGGTAGTGCGTCACCTCGGAGTCGGTGACCAGCCACACCCCGTCGCTCTCGGCGAGCAGCCCGCGCGGCGTCGCCGGCAGCGGGTAGTCGTCGGGGGCAGCGCGGCTCAGCGCGCCGCTGCCGGGGTCGACCCAGTGGCCGAGCGTGCTCGAGGTCGCGACCCAGACGTCGTCTCTGCTCACCGAATAGGCGAGCGCGGGCAGGGTCTGCACCTCGGCGCCGTCGCGCGTCACCCGCAGGTCGAGGCCGACCCGGCACAGCACGGCCTGGTGCGCGGTGACCGCCAGCTGTGAGCAGCCCGAGGGTGCGGTGAGCTCGGTGGGGGCGTGGGTGAGGTCCAACGCGGCGCGCAGGTCGCGCTGCGCCACGCCCAGGTTGGGCTGAAAGGTGGCGGTGAAGTGGTACTGCCCGGGCAGCGCAGGGGTGAAGGTCACCGTCACCGCGTGCTGAAACGACGCGCTGCTCGGCTCGCCGTGGGTGTGCGCCACCGGCAGGTTGTCGGGGCCGACCACGGTGGTGGTGACGCCGGTGGCGTCGCGCAGGGCGTCTCCGCAGCCGGCGACGTCGAGCACCAGCTCGACCTGCTGCGGCTGGCCGGTGAGCAGCACCGCCTCGTCGAACGAGCCGCCCGCGCCGCCGGTGCCGCCGCCGCCGAAGCACCCGCCCGGGCTGGTGAAGACCTCGTTGGTGCACGCGCTGAGCGCCGTGCAGGTGGCCAGGGTGGCGGCGATGGCGAGGCGGTGCGGCACGCCCGAATGGGTAGCACGGATGCCGGGCCGACCGGGAGCCGCCGGCCGCCGTTACCCTGGGCCTACCGCTGCCCTCGACGGTGGTGTACGGGTGCTCGCCTCGTGACGCAGCCGCAGCACGTCATTCTCGACGTCGACGACGTGATGGTCGACACCGACGGCGCGGTCGCCGCGGCGATGGCCGCGCTCGATGCGCGCGTCGCGGGGCTCTTGCAGCGGCACTACCAGACCCTGATTTCCGACCTGCGCGGCGAGAAGCCGGTGGCGTACCCGCCGCTGCGCCAGCGCATCGAGGGGTGGCAGCGGGGGTTGCTCGAGGTGAAGCAGTGGTCGCGCGAGTGCCTGCTCGCCATCTGCTTCGAGGACATCGGCGTCAAGCCCACCGCCGCGCTCATCGAGCGCGAGGCACGGGCCTACTGGGGTGCCATCACCGAGAAGACGGTGGTGTACCCCGATGCGGCCGAGCTCATCGGCGTGCTGAAGGCGCGCGGCATCGACTTTCAGCTGGCGACCAACAGCGACGGGTTCCTCGACTTCGACGAGGCCCGCCAGACCTTCACCTACGCGCCCGAGGTGTCGGCGCGGCGGAAGATTGAGCGGCTGGGGCTGCTCGCCGAGCTGGGCATCACTCCGGCGCACATCACCGTGGGCGACCCGGTGGGCAAGCCGCTCGAGGGCTTCTACCGCAAGGTGCTCGCCGACATCGCTGCGCGCACGGGGAAGAGCGTCGACGTCGCGCGAACGCTCGCGGTCGGCGACAGCTTCACCAACGACGTCGAGCCGTTCATGCGGCTCGGCGCGCGGGGGTGTGGTTGAAGCGGCACGGGGCGAGCGCGCCGGGTGAGCCGCAGAGCGTGCGCACGTTGATGGAGCTGCGGCTTGAGTGAGGCAGTGAGCTCGCGCGCGTCGACGGAGCTGCGCTTCCCATGAGCAGGGCTCGCCCCCTCACCCGGCCCTCTCCCGCGAGGGGAGAGGGAGGCTTTTGTTCGGGGTGCTGGCGCTGATGTTCGGGTGCGTTCGCGAGGGTGCGCCGCCGCGCAAGCTCACCGTGTACTGCAGCGTGCAGCTCGAGTGGTGCGAGCTCTTGGTGAAGACCTACGCGGCGCAGACCGGCGTCACGGTGGCGATGACGCGCAAGTCGGCGGGCGAGACGCTGGCGCAGGTCACCGCCGAGCGCCGCAACCCGCGCGGAGACGTCTGGTTCGGCGGCACCGGCGACGGGCACGTGCAGGCCGCCGAGGCGCTGCTCACCGAGCCGTACGTCTCGCCGCGGGTGAGCGAGCTGCACGACTGGGCAAGAGACCCCGCCGGCGACGGCCGCACCACCGGCATCTACCTGGGCGCGCTGGGCTACACGTACTCGTCCGACTGGCTGGCGAAGAAGGGCATCCCCACGCTCACCCGGTGGACAGACCTGCTCGACGCGCGGCTCGAGGGCGAGGTGCAGGTGGCGAACCCCAACTCGTCGGGCACCGCGTACACCCTGCTCGCCACCTGGGTGCAGCTGTTCGGAGAAGACCACGCCTTCGAGTTTCTGCAGGCGCTGGACAAGAACGTGAACCAATACACGCAGAGCGGCGCCGCCGGAGCGCGCGCGGCCGCCCGCGGCGAGACCGGCATCGGCATCGTCTTTCTGCACGACGCGATGACCGAGAAGGCCGCCGGCTACCCGCTCGAGCTGGTGGTGCCGGAAGAGGGCACCGGGTACGAGACGGGGTGCATCTCCATCATTCACGGCGCGCGGCACCTCGCCGAGGCGAAACAGTTCGTCGACTGGGCACTGTCGAAAGAGGCGCAAGAGCTCGGTGAGCAGGCGCACTCGTATCAGTGGCCGTCGAACGCGAGTGCCCGGGCCCCCGCGCACGCGGTGAACCTCGACGCGGTGAAGCTGATCAACTTCGACCTGAAGCGCTGGGGTCAGAAGAGCGAGCGCGCCCGGCTGCTGGAGCGCTGGCAGCGCGAGGTTCGCGAGGGTCGTTGACGGGGGCGTCGAGCAACGGCTAGTGGCGCGGGCCATGAGCCCTCTCTCTGGTCGCGTCTACGTGGTCACCGGCAGCACCCAAGGTCTCGGCGAAGCGTGCGCGGTGAAGCTCGCCTCGCTGGGCGCGGCGGGGGTGGTGGTGACCGGGCGCAGCGACGAGCGCGGCCTCAAGGTGGTGAGCGCGCTCGAGAAGGCGGGCACCGCGGCGGTGTTCGTGCGCGCGGCGCTGGAGAACATCGACCAGGTGCGCGCCATCGTGCCTGCGTGCGAGAAGCGCTTCGGGCGGCTCGACGGGCTGGTGAACGCGGCGGGCCTGTCGACCCGCGGGTCGCTCGAGAACACCTCGGTCGAGGTCTACGACCACCTGTTCGCGGTGAACGTGCGGGCCCCGTTCTTCTTGATGCAAGACGGGGTGAAGCTGATGAAGAAGGGCGGCCGCGGCGGCAGCATCGCCAGCATCTCGAGCCAGTCGGCGCACGGCGGGCAGCCGTTTCTCACCGCGTACTCGACCACCAAGGGTGCGCTGAACACGCTCACCCGCAACGCGGCGAACTCGGTGCGGCGCGACCGCATTCGGGTGAACGCCATCAACCTGGGCTGGGCGCACACGCCGGGCGAAGAGGCGGTGCAGAAGAGCGACGGCTCGCCGGCCGATTGGCTGGCGAAGGCCGAGGCGCGGCAGCCGTTCGGCAGGCTGGTGCAGCCGCGCGATGTGGCCTCGCTGGTCGCCTACCTGATGGGCGACGAATCGGAGATGATGACCGGCGCGTTGATTGACCTCGACCAGAACGTAGCGGGCACCTACGAGTGAAGATGGGCCTCGCCATCGTGGTGCTGGCGCTGGTGGGCGCAGTGCTCGGGGCGGGGTTGGTGCTGCCGCATCACGTGACCATCGGGCGGCGGGTCGTCATCGAAGCGCCGCTCGAGCTGGTGTGGCCCGACGTCGGCACGCTTTCGACCTGGCCCGAGTGGACCGAGTGGAGCCCGAAGAACGACCCGTCGTACGACCCGCGGTCGGAAGGGCCCAACAAGCTGGTCTGGACGAAGTCGCAGGGCGGAGCCGGCACGCAGACCCTCACCGAGAGCGACCCGGCCAAGGGCATCAAGTACCGGCTGGAAATCATGGGCGGGAAGTACCTGGTCGACGGCCGCGTGCAGCTGACCCGCGACGGCACCCGCACCGCCGTCGCGTGGATAGACTCGATGGACTACGCGCACAGCTACGTGGGCCGCTACTTCGGCGCCGGCATGGACGTGATGCTCGGCGGCATGATTGAGCGCAGCCTGCTGACCTTGAAGGCGCGCTCGGAAGAGCGGGCCAAGGCGAAGGGCGTGGTCGCGGTGCCTGCGCCGCAGCTGCCCGAGCCGGCGCTGACGCTGCCACCCGACGAGCCGAAGACTGCGCCCGCGCCGCCGCCGGTGCCGGCCGAAGCGGTGAAGCCCGAGCCGGTGAAGGTGGCGCCGCCTGCAGTCGAAGAGCCAGCGCCAGCCGCGGAGCCGGAGCCGGAGCCGGCTCCGACGGAAGCGCCTGCGCCTGCGCCTGCCGAGGGCGAGACCGCTCCGTAGCCTGGAGAAGTCGAGACCGGGCAGGGTGAGCCACGTCGAGCCCTGACGTCGCTGGCCGAAGGCTGAAGCGCAGATACACCATCGTCGAAGAGCGCTTGCTCTGCTGCCTGGTGCCTGGAGTATGCGTTGCTCCGCGTTCCAGCGGCGACGGCACCCGTTCGACTTCGAGTCGGACCTGCGGTCCTCCTCTCTGCTCAGGGTGCTCGGGTTGCTCCTGCGATTCTCCCGAAGCGCAGCTCGGAGTGGCGCTTGAACGGCAGCACGTCGAGGCCCAGCCGGCGCAGGTCGGTCGCCTGGGGCGCGGCCTTCATCACCACCCAGCGCCTGGCCACGCGCCGCGCGAGCGCGAGCAGCGCGTCGTCGACCGGCGCGGCCTCGGCGTGGCGCCGCACCGCCGAGAACCCCTCTTCTGCCTGCGCGCGCTTGCTGAACATCGGGTCGAAGAACACGCAGTCGAACGAGCGCGGCGGCAGCGCGCGCAGGTGCTCGCGCGCGTCGGCGTTCACGCACTCGATGCGCGAGCCGCGGCGCTTGAGGCCCTCGCTCGTCCACGCGTACAGCGGCAGCGACTTCTCGAGGCCCACCACGCGCGCGGCGACGTGCTCGAGCACCAGCGCGTCGTGACCACGCCCCAGGGTGCAGTCGAGCACCTCGTCACCGGCGCGCACCTCGCCGGCGAGCAGCACGTGGTCAGGCTGGGGAATTCCCACCTTCAATCGGTGCAGGCGCAGGTCGGCCATGCCGCCGCTCCACTTCGAGGCGCCGGTCTCGTCGAGCAGCACCACCCCGTCGCCGCGCAGCACCAGCACGCAGCGCGCCTGCTCGAGCAGGCTCTCGACCGCGGTACCCTTCACGCACTCGACGAACGGCACGCCGAGCCGCTGCGCGACCTCGCGCGCTTCGTCGACCGCCGCGCCCAGCCGCCGCGTCTTGCTGCTGGTGGTGACTACCAGCTGCCGGATGAGCCGCCTCCGGCCGAGCTGCTGCTGGAAGAGCTGCTGCTCGACGACCACGACGACGACGACGAGTCGGTGTCGCGGGTCAGCCGCGCAGTGTGGCGGGTGTACGTGTTGACGTGCGGGCAGCCCCGGCAGGTCTCGGTGACCTCGACCGTGCCGCCGTGGTCGTAGGTCGCGGCGATGAGCGTGCGCGACGACGAGCTCATGGTCTTGAACCCGCAGCTCTTGCAGGCGCTGAAGCGGGTGAACACCGCGCCGTAGCGCAAGACCAGCGCGTCGTTGCACCGCCCGCACCACCACACGTCGTAGTCGACGCTGCCGAGCTGCTCTTCCAGCACCTGGCCCGCGGTGAGGTGCGGGTCGTCGGTCTCTTCGTTGAGCCGGTGGCGCGGGTTGCCGCAGCCGCTGCAGCTGCGTGGCCGCCTTCGCAGCCACGAGCGCACCGAGACCAGCCCCAGCATGCCGGTGACGCCCAGCCCGCTGAAGGCGGCGACCTGGTGCTCTTCGATGAGCTCTTCGGCCGACTTGGGCGGCGGCCCGTCGACGATGAGGCCCGCGGTGTCGTGCACGGCGGTACGAATCGCCGCGAACACCACCTCACGCTCGCCGCGCATGGCGTCGGTGGCCGCCACCTCGACCCGGCTCAGCACGCGGTCGATGGGCTCGAGCAGGCGCTGCGCACCCGGCGCTTCGACGTGCACGCCGCCCTCGGGCATCGAGGCGAACACCACCCAGACGTCGTCGCGGTGCAGTTGCTGCCGCAGGCGCTCGGCGAGGCTCGCGGTGTCGACCATCGCCGCGTACGGGGCGAAGAACAGCAGGCCTTTGCCGCTGGCGTAGACCGCGTCGCCTTCGCGGTCGAGCGCCGCGCTCTCTTCGGGGGTGAGCGCGTAGTCGAGGTCGACCGTCCACCCGCGCGGGCTGCGCTCTTTGAGCGGCGTGGCCTCGACCGCCTGCGCGCGCTCGCCGAAGACGCGCGTGGCCAGCTCGCCCAGTGACGCCGTGGCGTGCAGCACCGCGTCGTCGAGCCGGCCCTGCTTCATGTGCGCCACCACGTCGTCGCGCATGATGCGGTCGGTGGTGAGCGAGGTGCCCTGGGGGTAGCCGCGCCCGAAGATGATTTCGGACTTTCGGTCGTCGAGCGCGAAGAAGAGCAGCAGCCCGTCGCCGCGGCCCGGGTGACCGAGGTGCCACTGGTCGAACGCCGCGGTGGCGAAGGCGCGCGGCTGCTCGCCGTGGGTGCTGGAGACCACCAGCAGGCCGAGCTGCCCCAGGCCCGAGTCGTCGAGCTTCTGGGCCACCGCGTCGAAGGCGCGCAGGGTGTCGCCCGAGAGCCGGTGGGTGGCGTCGTCAGACCAGTGGCCCTTCGGCGGAGCAGCGAGGGCGAGCAGCAGCGCGAGCACCATGGAGCGTGGAGCATAGGAGATTCGGCCAAAGAGTCAGGTTGACGTTGAGATCCCGTCGAGCGAAGCCATGCTCCTCATGCCTTGGACCCGGGAGTCGTTGGCGCAGCATGTCGAGAGCGGTGCTGCGGTCGAGTGGCTGTTCTTCTGGGGGCACACCCCCACTGACCCGAAGGTCATCGACCGTTCTTGCTTGAGTCAGTGGTTCTCGAGGGGCTTCGTGCTCGATGCCGTCACGTACCCGACCGCCGAGCACTGGATGATGGCTTCGAAGGCGAGGGTGTTCGGGGACACGCGCACGCTGGAGAAGATTCTCGCGGTGAAGACTCCTGAAGAGGCGAAGGCGTTGGGGCGCGAGGTCTCGCCGTTCGAGCCGCTGAAGTGGCAGGCCGAGGGGTTCGAGCTCGTCGTTCGGGGGAACGTGGCCAAGTTCTCGCAGCACGATGACTTGAAGGCGTTTCTGTTGGGTACGAAGGACGCGGTGCTGGTCGAGGCGGCTCCGCGGGACTTCGTGTGGGGCATTGGGCTTCAGGCTTCGAGCGTCTTGGCGAAGCAGCCTTCGAAGTGGAAGGGGCAGAACCTGCTCGGGTTTGCGTTGATGGAGGCGCGGGCTCGGCTGCTGGGGACGTAGCGCTCGGGTTTCGGGTTTCGGGTTTCGGGTTTCGGGCTTCGGCCTTCGGGCTTCGAGCTACCGGCAACGTGTCGGCGGGCGCGGGCGCGGGCGCGGGCGCGGGCATGAGACGTCGGTCTACAGAATCACCACTCCGCCGGCCTCGGGTTGCAGCGTCACGCTGACTTTGTCTCCCGCTTTCAGCGGGGCGCTGAGCGCGTGCGACACCACGAAGAGGCGCCCGAGCGGTGACTCGACGTCGTACTCGAGGTGGTCTCCCAGGTACGTCGCGCGCTGCACCGTCGCGTCATTTCCGGGTGCGAGTTGAATCGCGTGCGGCCTTATCGCGAGCTGCACCGGGCCGTCTGCGCGCGTCGTCGGGAGCGAGAGCTTGCCGAGCTCGATGCGGCCGCTCTTCACCTGCGCCTCGACGATGTTCGACTCGCCCATGAAGTCGGCCACGAACCGCGTCTTGGGCGTCTCGTAGAGCTCGCGCGGCGTGCCTTCTTGCACCACCACCGACTTGTCCATCACGATGATGCGGTCGGAGATGGAGAGCGCTTCGTCCTGGTCGTGCGTCACGTAGACGGCGGTGAAGCCCAGGCGCTGCTGCAGCTCGCGAATCTCTTCGCGCATGCGACGGCGCAGCCGGGCGTCGAGGTTCGACAGCGGCTCGTCGAACAGCAGCACCTTCGGCTCGAGCACCAGCGCCCGGGCCAGCGCCACCCGCTGCTGCTGGCCGCCCGACAGCTCGTTGGGCCACCGCGACTCGAGCCCGGCCAGGCCCACCGTCTTCAGCGCGGCGCCCGCCTTCGCCTCGGCCCCGTCGCGGCCCAGCACGTCGAGGCCGTAGCGCACGTTGTCGACCACGCGCAGGTGCGGGAACAGCGCGTACGACTGAAACACCATCGCCACGTCGCGCTCGTGCGCCGCGAGGCGGGTGACGTCTTTGCCGGCGATGAGAATCGAGCCGCTGGTGGGCAGCTCGAGCCCCGCCAGCATGCGCAGCGTCGTGGTCTTGCCGCAGCCCGACGGCCCCAGCAGTGTCACCAGCGTGCCGGGCGGAATGTCGAACGACACCTCGCGCACCGCCACGGTGTCGCCGTACTGCTTGCTCACCTGGTGAAAGCGAACCGCGCTCATGCCAGCGCCCGCCGGCCGATGTTCCGCCTGCCGAACGCCAGCTGCACCCCCACGATGGCCAGCAGCATCGCCACGATGAGCACGCACGAGTAGGCGATGGCGCGCCCGTACTGGCCGCTCTCGACCTGCGCGAGAATGTAGGTGGTCGAGAGGTTGTGCTCGGCGCTCACCAGGAAGATGACGGCGCTCACCGCGGTCATCGCGCGCACGAAGCCGTAGACCAGCGCCACCGCGACGGTGGGCTTGAGCAGGGGGAACACCACCCGCCGCACCGTGCCGCTGGTCGACGCCCCCAGGGTCAGCGACGCCTCGTCGAGCGACTTGTCGAGCTGGCTCAGCGCGGCGAGCCCGCTGCGAATGCCCACGGGCATGTTGCGGAACACGAACGAGAGCACCAGCACCGCGCCGGTGCCGATGAGGTCGAAGGGCGGGGTGTTGAAGGCCAAGAGGTAGGCGATGCCCACCACCGTGCCCGGCACCGCGAAGGCCAGCATGGTCGAGAACTCGAACGACCGCTTGCCGCGAAAGTCCTGCCGGGCCAGCAGCCATGCGGTCAGCAGCGCGAAGACCGCGGTGAGCGGAGCGGCGATGAGCGAGAGGCCTACCGTCGTGAACAGCGAGCTCCAGGCGCCGCCGCCGCGGCCGAACAGCGCGGTGAAGTGCTCGAGGGTGGGCGAGTTGTCTTTGCCCAGGGCCTTCACGAAGCCGCCGGTCAACACCAGCGCGTAGATGAAGAGGGTGAACACCGTCCACCCGGCGGAGAGCGAGAGGGTGAGCCGGTCGAGCGCCCGGGGCAGCGGCAGCGGCAGCCCCGAGTCGCCCTTGCCGGTGACGGTGGTGTAGCCGGCCTGGCCCACGAAGCGCTGCTGCGCCACGAACACCACCCCGGTGAGCGCCAGCAGCACCAGGCCGACGGCGCCCGCGCGGGGAATGTCGGCCTGCGCGCCGGTGACCGCGCGGTACGCCTCGACCGCCAGCACCTCGAAGCCCGAGCCGCCGAGCACCAGCGGGTTGCCGAAGTCGGCCAGGCTCTCGATGAAGCCGACCAGAAAGGCGTTCGCCAGCGCGGGCTTGAGCAGCGGCAACGTGACGGTGCGGAAGGTGAGCCAGGGCGAGGCGCGCAGGGTCTGCGCCGCCTCTTCCATCGAGGGGCTGATGCCGGCGAGCGCGTCGACCAGCACCAGAAACGCCACTGGAGAGAAGGCCAAGAGCTGCGAGAGCAGCACGCCGGGCAGGCCGTAGATGTAGCTCGAGCCGTCGAGGTGCAGGGCGTGGGTGATGGCTCCGGCGCGGCCGAAGGCGACGATGAGCGCCATGCCGATGACGAAGGGCGGGGTGATGATGGGCAGCACCGAGAACAGGCGGAAGGCGCCCGTCCACTTCTTCGGGCTGCGCGCGACGCTGAGCGCGAGGGTGAGGCCCAGCGCGGTCGAGCCGAAGGCGGCGAGCGCGCCGAGCAGCACGGTGTTGAAGGTGACGTGCCACAGCCGGGCCGAGGTGAAGTTGCGCAGGAAGACCAGCGCCGAGTACTCGCCGGTGTCGGTCTCGAAGGCGCGCAGCGAGATGATGCCCATCGGGTAGACCACGAAGAGCAGCACCAGCGCCGCGATGCTGACCAGGGCTCCGGCGACGAAGGGGTCGGGGCGCGAAAACGCCCAGGTCGAGAGGCCCTCGGCGGTGATGAGCAGCAGGCTCGCGTGCACGATGAGCGCGCCCCAGCCCATGCCGACCTGGTGCGGGCCGGCGCTCAGCGGGCCGATGGCGAAGCCCTGCGCCAGGCCGTAGACGAGGCCGAGCAGGCCGGCCGTCACCAGCACCCGGGCGCGCAGCGTCTCTCCGCGCGGTCGGAAAGAGACCGCGAGCGCGGCGACGAACGGCGCGGCGAGCGGGAGCAGCCAGGTCTTGCCGTGGAACAGCGCCTGCAGCGGCGCCGGCGCGCCTTCGGCCGCGAGCGGGAACCCGTAGCGCCAGTCGAACGAGAAGAACCCGTCTTCGATGGCGTACCAGGGCACCACGCAGAACGCGGCGAGGCCGCTGAGAATCCACACGTACAGCCAACGATGTCCGCGCGGAAGTGACCGGTCCACTCGGTCGTGCGCTTAGCGCAAAACGGGTCGCCGAGCGCGGTGGAGACCGAGCAGGGTGAGCGCGTCGAACCCCGCGGTCGCTCGCCGAAGGCTGTGCAGCACATGCTCCATCGTATCGGTGCGCACGCCTTGCTGCTTGAAGCATGGAGTCATCGGCGTGGGTGCGTTCCAGTTGGAGTGCACCCATTCGACTTCGGCACGGCGTTCGCCGCGCCACCGCTCAGGGTGAACGTCCCTACGCGGCGAGGCCCGACTCGCGCGCGAAGCGGCTGACGTTCTGGTAGCCGAGCTTCGCGTAGGTGAGGGGGTGGGCGACCTTGGGGTCCTGCTCGGCCTCGATGACCAGCCACTCGTGGTACTTCGCGGCGGCGAGCGCGGCGAAGAACGACGGGTAGTCGACGCAGCCGTCGCCGGGCACGGTGAAGACGCCCTCGAGCACCGCGGCGAGGAAGGGTGAGTCGTTCTTCAGGGCGCGCTCCATCACGTCGCGGCGAACGTCTTTGGTGTGCACGTGCGCCAGCCGCGCGCCGTGCGCCCTGGCCAGCGCGACCGGGTCGCCGCCCGCGTACAGCGCGTGGCCGGTGTCGAGCAGCAGCCCGACGTCGGGCGAGGTGGCGAACATCAGCCGATCGATTTCTTCGGCGGTCTGAATCACCGTGCCCATGTGGTGGTGGTAGGCGAGCTTCACGCCGCGCTTCGCGGTGTGCTCGGCGAGGCGGTTCAGGCTCTCGGTGAGCCGCTTCCACTGCGGCTCGTTGAGCTTGGGTCGCTTCGAGAGCGGCACCTCGCGGGCGCCGTGAATCGCGTTCGTGGTCTCGCACAGCACCAGCACGCGCGAGCCGCACGCGTAGAGCAGCTGCAGGTGCTTCTCGAGCGCGTCGGCCTCGGCCTCGACGCTGCGCTCGAGCAGGTTGCTCGAGTACCAACCCGATACCACCGCGAGGCCGTGCGCCTTCATCACCGCGCCGAGCGCGTCGGGCGTGCGGGGGAACTTGTGGCCGAGCTCCATGCCGTCGTAGCCGGCCTGCTTCGCTTCGCTGAGGCACGTCTCGAGGGGAGTGTCGTCGCCCAGCTCAGGCAGGTCATCGTTGGTCCACGTGAGCGGGTTGATGCCAATGCGAAGGGTCATGGGTCGAACCGGAACAACCATTTTAGGCGCTTTGTGCCGCGCCCGCATCGCCTGCTACCGGCTGGAAACGCACGAGCACGTTCGCACCCTCTCAGGTTTCGAGAGAGGGCCTCTTACCGCGGCGCTGCGTGGCCTGCAGGTGCGTGAAGACGTCGCGTGTGCGCGACAGCGCTGATCAGCGCACCAGCTTCTGGGCCTTGCGCGCTTCGACGTACTTCTCGCGGGCGGCGCGGGTCTTGGCGCTGGGAGAGACCTCGGCGACGGGCACGTCCCACCAGGTGCCTCCGGCGTCGGTGCTCTTCTTGCGGTCGGTCTCGATGACCAGCACGGTGGTCTCTTTCGCGGCGGCGGCGCGGTCGAGCGCCGCGGGGAGCGCGGCCAGGCCGTCGACCTTCTCGGCCTTCGCGCCGAGCGCGCGCGCGTGCAGCACGAAGTCGACCGCCGGGCCGCCGAGCACGTTGTTGTGCTCTTCGCCCACCGTCGCCTGCTGCAGGCGGTGAATGCAGCCGAAGCCGCGGTTGTCGAGCAGCACGATGGTGAGCTTCTTGTTCATCGCGACCGCGGTGGCGATCTCCGAGTTCATCATCAGGTACGAGCCGTCTCCGAGCATCACGAACACCTCGGCGTCGGGGCGCGCGAGCTTCACGCCCAGGCCCCCGGCCAGCTCGTAGCCCATGCACGAGTAGCCGTACTCGACGTGGTAGCCGCCCGGCTTTCGGGTGCGCCACAGCTTGTGGAGCTCGCCGGGCAGACCGCCCGCGGCGCACACCACGATGTCTTGAGGTCGCGAGGCACGGTTCACCGCGCCCAGCACCTGGGCGTCTGACGGCACGCTGCCGTCGGTGGCGGCCCTGGTGGCGGTCTCGACCGCCACGTTCCACTTCGACACCTCTTCCTTCGCGCGGGCCGCCCACGCGTCGGGCGCCTTCCACCCCGACAGCGCCTTCGAGAGCTCTTCGAGCGTCTCGCGCGCGTCGCCGACCAGGGGCAGCGCGCCGTGCTTGTGCGCGTCGAACGCGGCGACGTTGAGGCCGACCAGCTTCGCCTTGGGGAACATGGTGCGCGAGGCCGAGGTGAAGTCCGACAGCCGGGTGCCCACGCAGAGCACCACGTCGGCTTCGGCGGCGAGCGCGTTGGCGGCCGACGAGCCGGTCACGCCGAGCGAGCCGAGCTGCAGCGGGTGGTCCCAGCTCAGGGCGCCCTTGCCGGCCTGGGTCTCGGCCACCGGCAGCTGGTGGGTGCGGGCGAGCGCGTCGAGGGCGTCGGTGGCGAAGGAGTAGAGGGTGCCGCCGCCGGTGACCACGTACGGGCGCTTCGCGGCGCGCAGGGCTTCGGCCGCCGCGCCGAGCTCGGCGGCGTCGGGGCGGGCGCGGCGCAGGCGGTGCACGCGCGGGGCGAAGAAGTCGTCGGGGTAGTCGAAGGCCTCGACCTGGGTGTCTTGCGGCAACGCGAGCGTCACCGGGCCACACTCGGCCGGGTCGGTGAGCACGCGCAGCGCCGCGGGCAGCGAGGTGAGCAGCTGCTCGGCGCGCACGATGCGGTCCCAGTAGCGCGAGACGGGGCGGAAGCAGTCGTTCGCGGTGACGGTGGGGCCGGCGAAGTCTTCGACCTGCTGCAGCACCGGGTCGGGGAAGCGCGAGGCGAAGGTGTCTCCAGGGAGCAGCAGCACCGGCAGCCGGTTGGTGTGCGCGGTGGCGGCGGCGGTCACCATGTTGGTGGCGCCGGGGCCGATGCTGGTGGTGCACGCCATCATGCGGCGGCGGTGGTGGGCCTTGGCGTAGGCGATGGCGGCGTGCGCCATGCCCTGCTCGTTGTGGGCGCGAAGGGTGGGCAGCGTCTCTTTGTGGTGCTGCAGCGCCTCACCCAGGCCCGCGACGTTGCCGTGCCCGAAGATGGCCCACACCCCGCCGAAGAGCGGAACCTGCTTGCCGTCGACTTCGGTGAGCTGGACGGAGAGGTACTTGGCGAGGGCCTGGCCCATGGTGAGTTTCATGGGCCGGGCGTCTATCAAGTTGCGCTGGCCGCAGACAGGGGGCCGGCCGACGGCTTTCGAGAGCGGTCAGGGTGAGCTTGTCGAACCCTGCCATCGCTCTTCGAAGGCTGGCGCGCAGATACTCCATGGTAGCAGGGTGCTCGTGGTGCCGGACCCTCTCTCAGCGCCGACGCCACGCCTCGACCAGGCGGGTGAACGCCGCGGCGACGCGGTCGACCAGCTGGGCATCGTCGATTTGCCCGCTCAGCCAGGCGGCGGCGGGCTGCGCCCACAGCGTGCGACCGACGGCGAAGCCCTTCACCGCGTCGACGCCGGCGCTCAATCCGAAGCTCTTGATCAGCTCGTCCTCAGGCGCCTCGAGCCCCAAGATGAGAATGCCGCGGCACGCGGTGTCGTGGCGCGCGATGACCTCGGCCGTCTCTCTCCACAGCGAGGTGCGCGGCATGGCGGGCAGCTTCCACCAGTCGGGCTGCAGGCCCTTGCCGTAGAGCTGCTCCATCACCTGGGGCACGGCAGCGTGCTCGACCGGGCTGTTTCCCCGCTTGGGAATCACCTCGACCAACACCTCGCGCTCGGTCTCCCACGCGGCGCGCTGTACGGCGAGCAGCCGCTCGACCATCTGTTCGTCGAGGGAGGGCTGTGACGGGTCGGGAAAGGCGAGCACCTTCACCACGTGCTCGCGGGGCCACTTGCGCAGCTCGAGCGGCTCGACCTCGAGCTCGAGCGGCGGAGCGGTCGGGCCGGGCCGCGGCTTCTCGACCGGGCGCGCGAGCCACAGCCCCTGCCCGGTCGAGGTCGCCAGCGCCTCGGCGCCGTAGCGGCCGTCGATGAGCATGCCGTGGGCGTTTCCCTTGCGGGCGGCGGTGGCGAGCAGCGACTTGAGCGCGGGCAGGCGGTCGACCTTCGCGCCCGACTTCGCGGCGAGGTCTTCGAGCTGCGAGCGGTGGTCGAACGCCAGCACGCAGAGCTCGGGCCACTTGCCCACGCGGCCTTCGATGCGGTGCAGCCTTCGCACCTCGGGGTCGTCGTCGGCGCGGCGCACCGACGAGGCCATGAACGCGCGCAGCTCGGCCTCGCGAGGCATCTCGGGAGAGCAGAGCAGCCGCGTCACCACCATCGCGCCGGCGGCGTTGCCGTAGCGCGCGGCGTTTTCCAGCGGCTCGCCGCGAATCCACCCCCACAGCAGGCCGCTCATGAACGCGTCGCCCGCGCCGAGCACGTTGAGCACGTCGATGGGGAAGCCGGCCACGTCTTGCGGGGCCTGCCCGGCCACGTAGGACGTGCAGCCCTTCGGCCCGCGCTTCATCACGATGGGCGCCTGGGTTGCGCCGCGAATCACGCGCAGCGCGTCGGCGGTGACCGAGGTTCCGCCGGCGATGTGAATCTCTTCTTCGGTGCCCACCACCAGGTCGCACGCGGGCAGCATCGACTGCAGCACCCGGCTGACGGCAGCGGCGGCGACGAAGCGGTCTTCGCCGCGGCCGTGGCCGGTGAGGCCCCACAGCACCGGGCGGTAGTCGAGGTCGAGCACCACCTTCGTGCCGTGCCGGCGCGCGAAGTCGACCGCGGTGCGCGAGGTCTTCTCGACGTCGGCGCGCGAGAGGTGGGTGCCGGTGAGCAGCAGCGCGCGCGACGAGGCGATGAAGTCTTCGTCGAAGTCGCCCGGCGCCACCGCCATGTCGGCGCAGTTCTCGCGGTAGAAGATGAGGGGAAAGGTCTCGCGGTCTTTGATGCCGAGCAGCACCAGGCCGGTGAGCCGGGTCGAGTCGGTGCGCACCCGGCTCACGTCGACGCCCTCGGCCTGCAGCTGCGCGCGCACGAAGCGGCCCATGTGCTCGTCGCCGACGCGGGTCAGCATCGCCGACTTGAGGCCCAGCCGCGCGGTGCCGACGGCGATGTTCGCGGCGCAGCCGCCCACCGCCTTGCGAAAGGTCTGCATGTCCTCGAGGGGAGCGCCGAGCTGCTCGCCGTAGAGGTCGACGGCGGCGCGGCCGAGGCAGATGAGGTCGAGCGGGCGGTGAATCACGATACGCCCTTCGGCCACCAGCCCTGGGCGCCGTCGGCCATGGTCCACGCGTGCTCTTGGGTGAACTCGGGCACCCCGTACCGCGCGCCGGGCAGATGCCGAATCACCCACGCGTAGTACATCGCGTAGCCCGGAGCGGCGCAGTGCGGGTGGTCGACGCCGTTCATGATGCGCAGCGTGTCGTGGCTCTTCACCTTGTGCACCTGCTCGCCGAGCTCGGCGTGGCCGTACCCTTCGGGGCGGTCGAAGCGGTAGTGGTAGAGCTCGGGCTGCGGGTGGTGGTGCGGCGGGTAGCTCGACCAGCGCCCGGGCAGGTTGATGACCTCGCCCAGCACCAGCTGCGCCTCTTTCGGGGCGTTGGTGCCGTCGAACGCGGTGCGCACGAAGCGGTACGCGCCGTCGTGCACCTTGCCCTGGCCGCGGTGCTCGTCTTTCACCTTCAGGTACGCGCGGGTCTCGAAGCGCGCGGGGTTCTTCACCGCCAGCACCATCAGCTCGCTGTCGCGCTCGAGCGAGAGCTCGACCTTTGCGCCGGCGCTGGCGTGCACCACCTGCATGCTCTCGTCGAACAGCGAGCCGCGCTCGAGACGGGTCTTCTGCCCGTCGACGGTGAGGGTGACCGCGCCGTTCATGAGCAGCCAGGCGGTCTCGTGCTCCAGCGTCTGCTGCGCCGCGGCCGCCGGTTTCCAGATGCCCAGCGCGATGCCGCTGGGGTCGTCGAGCGTGGTGACGGCGGTGAAGCCGGGCGCAAAGCCCGCGCGGTGCGAAGTGAGCAGCGACATGCGGCTCGTCTATCAGCGCGGCCCGGGCAGGTCGACGTCGAGCCGGCGCGCGCCGCCGTCGAGGCGCGCCAGAATCTCACCCTCGCGCGAGACCACCATCGAGCCGCCCTGGCCGTTCACCCGCGGTCTGCCCAGGCCCCAGTTCGCGTTCACCACCGCCACCTGGTGGGTGCGCGCGACCTCGGGCAGCAGCGTGGCGCGCGCATCGCCCTCGTCGTCGACCCACGCGCTGGGGAACAGCAGCACGTCGGCGTCGAGCTTCGGCAGGAAGTGAATGTCGAAGCAGATGCACAGGGTGACGCGCAGCCCGGCGATGCGCACCGACGGCATCGGCGCGGTGCCCGCGGTGGCCCACTGCTCGACGTACCAGGGGTGCTGCTTGCGGTAGTGGAACAGGCCCGGCGCCACCGCCGCGTTGTAGACGTGGCCCTTCTCGCGCTCGATGAGCGGCCCCACCACCACGGTGTGGTGCTTCTTGGCCAGCGTCTGCAGCCGCTGCGCGGTGGGGCCGTCGGCCTTCTCGGCGAGCCCGCTGGGGTCGGGCAGGTAGCCGGTGAGCGCCGCCTCGGGCAGCAGCACCAGGTCACCGGGCGGAGCCGTGGCGAGCAGCAGCTCGACCTCTCTGAAGGCGGCGTCGACCGCTCCGAAGCGTGCCGGCAGCTCGAGAACGGTGACGCGCACGCCGGGCAGTCTGCCCCACCTGGAGGCGCCGGCGGCAGCGACTTTCTGCCTATCAGGCTTCCGAGAAGACCTTGAACGCCGCGGCGAGCGAATCGTAGAGCGGCCGGTTGCCCACCAGCACCGAGTTGCCGCGCAGCAGCCCGTCGTCGGCCAGGTAGTCGTTGCAGCGCCCGCCCGCCTCGTGCACGAGCAGCATGCCGGCGAGCGCGTCCCATGGAGACAGCTTCGCCTCGTAGAACCCGTCGAGCTTGCCGCTGGCGACCGCGGCCAGGTTCATCGACGCGCAGCCCAGGCGCCGGTACTCGATGCCCTCGGCCAACAGCTGGTCGAGCGCGGCAAGGTAGGGCTGGTGCGGCGTCTTCTTGTTCGAGCCGAAGCCGATGACCGCTTCACTGAGCTTGGCGGTGCCGGTGACCTTGAGGGGCCGGTCGTTGCAGAACGCGCCGCGGCCCTTGCGCGCGACGTAGCGCTCGCGCAGCACCGGGGCCACGATGACGCCGTGCTCGACCACCTCGTCGGCGACGAAGGCGAGCACCACGCCCCAGTGCGGCAGCCCGCGCAGGAAGTTGGTGGTGCCGTCGATGGGGTCGATGACCCACAGCGCGCGCGAGCTGACCGCTCCGCCGCTGCCGGCTTCTTCACCCAACAGCGCGTCTTCGGGAAAGCGCTCGGCGATGCGGGTGCGCACCAGCTGCTCGACCTCGCGGTCGGCGGCGCTGACGAGGTCTTGCAGCCCCTTGTGCTCGACGGTGAGCGCGCCGCGGTTCTCGAAGTGGCGAAGGGCCAGCTGCGCGGCCTCTTCGGCGATGGCGATTGCGGCGCCAAAACGAACGTCCAAATCCATGGGGTGGCTGTACCGCGAACGGTGCGGGAAATCGACCTGCCACAGGCCTGTTTTTGCCCGGTATTTCCGTAGGGTTTTCGAACTGTTGCGCGTGTCGAATCCCATACTTTCCATGAGCTAAATCAGCCCGCAATTGATAGGAGTGGTCGGTTTCCCCCGCGATGGACAACGAGCTCAATCAGACCCCGCCACCGAAGCCGCCTGCGGATTACGGCGCTGCCTCCATCACCGTTCTCGAAGGCCTCGAAGCCGTTCGCAAGCGCCCCGGCATGTACATCGGCGACACGAACGTCTACGGCCTTCACCACCTGGTCTACGAGGTGGTCGACAACTCGGTCGACGAAGCGCTGGCCGGCGTCTGCACCGACATCGAGGTGGTGATTCACGTCGACAACAGCGTGAGCGTCACCGACAACGGCCGCGGCATTCCGGTCGGGCCGCACCCCACCGTCATCGGCATGGACACCGTCGACGTGGTGATGACCAAGCTGCACGCGGGCGGCAAGTTCGAGAACAGCGCGTACAAGGTCTCGGGCGGTCTGCACGGCGTCGGCGTGAGCTGCGTGAACGCGCTCTCCGAGTGGCTGCACCTCGAGATTCAGCGCGGCGGCAAGGTGTACCAGCAGAAGTACGCGCGGGGCGTGCCGCAGCAGAAGGTCGCCGAAATCGGCACCAGCGAGAAGCGCGGCACCAAGGTGCAGTTCAAGCCCGACACCACCATCTTCGAGGTCAGCGACTACAACTTCGACACGCTTTCGCAGCGGCTGCGCGAGCTGGCGTTCTTGAACGCCGGCCTGCACATCACCATCACCGACGAGCGCACCGCGAAGAACCACGACTTCAAGTTCGAGGGCGGCATCGTCAGCTTCATCGAGTTCCTCAACAAGTCGAAGCAGCCGCTCAACGACAAGGTCATCTTCTTCAAGGCCGAAAAAGACGGCGTCACCCTCGAGATGGCCATGCAGTGGAACGATGGCTACGACGAGCGGGTCTTCACCTTCGCCAACAACATCAACACCCACGAAGGTGGCTCGCACCTCTCGGGCTTCAAGGCGGCGCTCACCCGCACCATCAACAGCTACGCCGAGAAGAACCAGCTGTGGAAGGACCTGAAGGGCGAGGTGCCGACGGGCGAAGACGCGCGCGAAGGCCTGGCGGCGGTCATCAGCGTCAAGCTGCCCAACCCCCAGTTCGAAGGCCAGACCAAGACCAAGCTCGGCAACAGCGAGATCAAGGGCCTGGTCGAGCAGATGATGAACGAGCAGCTCAGCATCTGGCTCGACGAGAACCCGGCCAACGCCAAGAAGGTGGTGGGGAAGATTGCCGACGCCTCGCGGGCCCGCATCGCCGCGCGCAAGGCGCGTGAGACGGTGCGCCGCAAGGGCATTCTCGACGGCGCCTCGCTGCCGGGAAAGCTGGCCGACTGCCAGTCGCGCGACCCTGCCGAGAGCGAGCTCTACATCGTCGAGGGCGACTCGGCAGGTGGCTCGGCCAAGCAGGGCCGCGACCGCCGCAACCAGGCGATTCTGCCGCTGCGCGGCAAGATTCTGAACGTCGAGAAGGCGCGCTTCGAGAAGATGCTCACGTCACAAGAAATCGTGACGCTGATCACCGCGCTGGGCACCGGCATCGGGAAAGAGGAGTACAAGCCCGACGACGTCCGCTACCACCGCATCGTCATCATGACCGACGCAGACGTCGACGGCGCGCACATTCGCACGCTGCTGCTGACGTTCTTCTACCGGCAGATGCCCGAGCTCATTCACAAGGGCTACCTCTACATCGCGCAGCCGCCGCTCTACAAAGCGACCCGCAACAAGAAAGACCGCTACCTCAAAGACGACGAGGCCAAGAACGAGTACCTGCTCACCATCGCCGGTGAGCGCGGGCACGTCGACGGCGCCGGCGGAGTGAGCAACAAGGGCGAGGCGCTCAAAGAGCTGCTCAAGCAGGTCATCAAGTATCAAGACCGCATCGAGAAGCTGGCCGGCCGCAAAGACTCGCGGGTGGTCGACGCGGTGGTGCAGGCCACCACGCTCACCGCCGAGTCGCTGCTCGACAAGGCCGCGCTCGACGCCTCGGGTGAGCCGCTGCAAGAGTACATCGAGAAGCGCTACCCCGAGCTCGACGAGCAGCTGCAGAACGGCCAGATGAAAATCGAGCGCATGGACGACAAGCTGCACTCGTCGAAGAAGCTGGTGTTCACCACCCTGGTGAACGGCGGCCCGCGTCAGACCGTCATCGACACCGCGTTCTTGTCGTCGCCCGAGTACAAAGAGCTCACCATGCTCAAGGGCGAGCTCGAGAAGTTCGGCCCTGCGCCGTACACGGTGAAGATCGGCGACGACACCCACACCGCCACCAACTACCAGCAGGTGCTCAAGCTGGCCCTCGACGACGCCCAGAAGGGCATCGCGATGCAGCGCTACAAGGGCCTGGGCGAGATGAACCCCGAGCAGCTGTGGGAGACGACGATGGACCCGTCGAACCGCACCCTGCTGCAGGTGAAGGTCGAAGACGGGCCGGCCACCGACACCATGTTCACCCTGTTGATGGGTGAAGAGGTCGAGCCGCGCCGCGAGTTCATCGAGAAGAACGCGCTGAGCGTCACGAACCTCGACATCTAGCTCGGCGAGGGTTGCGCGCAGGTTGACCGCGCACCCTGAGCCCGTCGAAGGGTGCCATCGCACGCCGAAGGCACAGGCGCAGATACTCCATCGTATCGGTGCGGACGCTGGAGCTGCTTGAAGCCTGGAGTGTTCGGCGCTGCGCGTTCCAGCGGAGACAGCACCCGTTGTTCGACTTCGGCACGGCGTGCGCCGTGCCTTCGCTCAGGGTGAGCGCTCGTCGAGCCAGCTCTGCGTGCCTCACCGGCCGAATCGCACCATGCAGTAACGCCACACTCTGACCCCCTCGCGCCGAATCAACTCCGCGTTCCCTGGCGGTGGCATTCGGGGTGCTCTTCCTTCGCCCGGTATTTCCAGAAGGAAACACGACCAGATGGCAGCCTGTATTTTTACGCGCAGAACGTCACTACCGTGGCGATTCGCGACGTCCGACTTTAATCAGCCGTGCATGAGCGAACGTCTCGTCATCGTCGAAGATGATCCGATTCAGTCTGATCTGCTGGCCGACCTGCTGCGCGAGAACGGCTACGAGGTGGTCACCTTCAACGAGGGCGCCCGCGCCCTCGCCGCCCTCGAAGCCGACGCTGCCCCCTGCGACCTCGTCATCACCGACGTGTCGATGCCCGGGCTCGACGGCATTCAGCTGTGCAAGGCGCTGAAAGAGTCACGGCCCGAGCTGCCGGTGGTCGTCGTCACCGGCGAGACCAGCCAGCCCACCGCCATCAACGCGCTGCGCGCCGGCGCCTACGACTTTCTCACCAAGCCGGTCGAGAAGGACCTGCTGATTCCCTGCGTAAAGCGTGCGCTCGAGAAGCGGCGGCTGGTCGAAGAGCTGCGCCGCCGCGAACCGGCCAGCGAGTCGATGCTCTTCGGAGACAGCGAGCCGATGCGCCAGGTGCGCGACCTGGTGGCCCGCGTGGCTCCCAGCGGCGCCAGCGTGCTGGTGCAGGGCGAGACCGGCTCTGGCAAAGAGCTGGTGGCCAAGGCGCTGCACGCGCTGAGCCCCCGCGCCAAGGCCCCGTTCGTGGCCATCAACTGCGCCGCGCTGCCCGCCAGCCTCGTCGAGAGCGAGCTGTTCGGCTACGCGAAGGGCGCCTTCACCGACGCCCGCGCCGCGCGCCAGGGCCTCTTCGTCGAGGCCGACGGCGGTACCCTGTTCTTGGACGAGGTCGCCGAGCTGTCGCTCGACAACCAGGCCAAGCTGCTGCGCACCCTGCAGGAGCGCACCGTGCGCCCGCTCGGCTCGAACACCGAGATTCCCTTCGACGCGCGCATCATGTCGGCGACGCACAAAGACCTCGAGGCCGAGGCCGAGGCCGGCCGCTTCCGGCAAGACCTCTTCTTTCGCCTCAACGTGATTCGGGTCGACCTGCCGCCGCTGCGAGACCGCGGCATGGACATCGTGCACCTCGCCTCGAAGTTCCTCGAGACGGTGTGCAAGCGCGACAGCCGCTCGTCGCTGAAGCTCTCGCCCGAGGTGGCGCAGAAGCTGCTCAGCTACCCCTGGCCGGGCAACGTGCGCGAGCTCGAGAACTGCGTCGAGCGCCTGGCCGCCCTGGCCCGCTCCAACGACGTGAGCGTGGGTGATCTGCCCGACAAGGTGCGGCTGCACCAGCGGGGTCGCTTCCACGTGGCGGCCGACGCTCCGGAAGAAATCGTCAGCCTCGACGAGCTCGAGAAGCGGTACGTGCAGCACGTGCTCACCGTGATGTCAGGCAACCGCAGCCGCGCGGCCGAGCTGCTCGGCATCGACCGCCGCACGCTGTACCGCAAGCTCGATGCCTGGGGCCTGTCTGGAAACGGTAACGGCGGCGCTGCGGATCATTCGGCGGGGCAAGAGGAGCAGCAGGTCGCTAGTTGACCGTCGGTGACCTCCGACGCCCTCCTCAAAGTCCTGGTGGTAGAGGACGACGCTGTCGACCGCCTGGCGATACGCCGGGCGATCGGCAAGCGCGCCGAGGTCGACGACGCGCACGACGGCCCCTCGGCCCTCAACCTGCTGGCCGCGCACCGCTACGACGTCGCGCTGCTCGACTACTTCCTGCCCGGCGATACCGGGCTGGCGGTGTTCTCGAAGCTGCGTGAGCAGCAGCCCGACCTGCCGGTCATCTTTCTGTCCGGTATGGGCAGCGAAGAGGTGGTACTCGACGCGATGAAGGCGGGCGCGAGTGACTACCTCAGCAAGTCGGCGGTGGAAGAGCGCGACCGGCTGTGGCGCAGCGTGCGCTCGGTGATCGAAACCTCCCGCCTGCGCCGCGAGGCCGAGCGCAACCGGGCGCGCCTTCAGCTCGCCGTCGAGGCCGCCGGCGCCGGCACCTGGGAGCTCGACCTCTCGTGGGGCCAGTTTCGCGGCGACGCCCGCTTTCGCGAGCTGTTCGGCCTCGACGAGCAGGAGACGTGGACGGCCGACCAGGTTCGCGCCCGGCTCACCCCCGACGGCATCGCCCGCCTCGACGAGGCGCTGGCCAGCAACACCGTGGCGGTGCAGCTGCAGCTGCTCGGCGAGCCGTCGCGGTGGGTCGACCTGCGCGGGCGCCACGAGCCCGACGCCCGGCGGGTGTTCGGCACCGCCATCGACCTCACCCAGGTGAAGAACGAAGAGGCCCGGGCCTCATCGCTGCGCGAGCGCCTGATGGGCATCGCCAGCCACGACCTCAAGAACCCGCTCTCGGCGGTGCTGCAGGCCTCGGCGCTGCTGGCGCAGAGCCCCCGGCTCGAGACGCGCGAGAAGCGTTACGTGAACCACATTCGCACCTCGGCCGAGCGCATGACGCACCTCATCGTTCAGCTGCTCGACCTCACCCGGGTGCGCCTGGGCGGCGGCCTGCCGCTCGAGAAGAAGAAGACCCGCCTCGACGATGCGGTGCGCCAGGTGGCCGACGAGCTGAAGATGGCCAACCCCGAGCGCACCATGGCCCTGCAGCTCGACGAGCTCGAGCTCGACGGTGACCCCGACCGGCTGCAGCAGGTGGCGTCGAACCTGCTCGGCAACGCGCTCAAGCACAGCCCGCCCGACACCTCGGTGGCGGTGAACCTGCGCCGCGAGGGCAGCGCGGTGGTGCTCGAGGTGACCAACCTGGGCAACCCGATACCCCCGGACAAGCAGGCCACCATCTTCGAGCCGTTCGTCCAGTACGGAGAGAACCGGCCGCGCGACGGCCTGGGCCTGGGGCTCTACATCAGCCGCGAAATCGTGCGCGCCCACGGCGGCACGCTGCAGGTCACCTCGTCGCCCGACGGCGGCACCGCGTTCACGGCCCGCCTGCCGCTGCCGCAGTAGCGACGCGCTCAGGCCTCTTGCTTGGGCCAGGTGAAGTGGAAGGTGGCGCCCTGGCCGAGCACCGACTCGACCCAGGCGCGGCCGCCCTTGCCCTCGACGATTTTCTTCACCACCGACAGGCCGATGCCGGTGCCGGCCCCGCAGTCTTTCGACTCGAGCGTCTGGAAGATTTGCCAGATGCGCTGCTGGTGCTCGGGGGGAATGCCGGGGCCGTTGTCTTTGACCTCGAACTCCCAGAAGCGGCCGGCGTCTTTCGCCGAGAGCTGCACCACCGGGTCGTTGCGGCGGGTGTACTTGAAGGCGTTGGCGATGAGGTTCATCACCACCTGCTGAAAGGGCACCTTCTCGGTGCGCAGGGTGGGCAGCGGGGTGGCCTTCTCGACCCGCGCCTCTTTGGGCGGGGCGAGCAGCTCGACGGTCTCTCCGATGAGCCGCTCGCTGTCGACCTGCTCGACCCGCTGGCGCTGCCGGCCGGCGCGGCTGTACTGCAAGATGCCGTCGATGAGCGCCTCGAGCCGGTCGGCGCGGCTGCGCAACAGCCGCAGATGCTCTTTGTCGGTGCCGGTGAGCCGCTCACCGAGGTCCTGCTCGAGCCACTGCGAGAGGCTCGAGATGCCGCGCAGCGGGGCCTTGAGGTCGTGGCTGGCCACGTAGGCGAACTGGTCGAGCTCGGCGTTGATGCGGCCCAGGCGGGCGATGAGCCGCTCGCGCTCGCTCTCGTTGAGCCGCTGCTCGGTGACGTCGCTGTGCACGCCCACCCACTCGCGCACCGTGCCGTCTTGCTCTTTCACCTGCTCGACGTGCACCTCGAAGTGGCGGTACTCGCCGTCGGCGCGCCGCACCCGGTGCTCGAGGCTGAAGCCCTTGCCTTGCGCGATGGCGTTCTTGAACGCGCGCCAGGTCGAGTCGACGTCGTCGGGGTGCACCGCGGCCAGCCACCCGTCGGCCTGGCAGTCTTCGACGCTCTGGCCGGTGTAGCGGCACCACACCTTCTGCTCGCCGCTCATGTGGCCGTCGGGGCGGGTGCTCCACACCACCTCGCAGGTGGCGTCGATGAGTGAGGTGTAGCGGGCCTGCTGGCGCGCGGCCTCGGCCTCGGCGGCCGAGCGCGCGAGAAAGTCTTTGCGCACCGAGAGCGAGGCGAGAATCGCGAACGCCAGCAAGAGCCCCGCGCCGGCCACCACCGCCGCCGCCGACTGGGTCGAGGCGTTGCGGTCACGGCGGAAGTGGCTGTTGAAGCCCAGCTCTTCGTGGGTGCGCGCGGCGGTGAGCTTCTGCTCGAGCGCCGAGGTGGTCTGGTCGGGGCCGGGCACCACCCGGGTCGACAGCGAGCGGGCGAGGGTCTCCATCTTCTGGGCGGTGAGCTCGACCAGCTCGCCCACCCGCGCGTACTGCACCGGGTCTTCGCGGGTCAGCTCTTCGAGCTGCAACAGCTTGGGGGTGAGGTCGTGGGCCGCGTTGAGGTAGCCCTGGTGGTAGGCGGGCTGGTCGGTAAGCAGGTACCCGCGCTGGTTGCGCTCGACGTCTTTGACCAGCGCCGAGACCCCCTCGAGGGTGAGCAGCACCGAGAGCGAGTGGGCGGTGCGCTCGCGGGCGACGTCGCTGCGCCGCTGCGACCACAGCGAGACGGCGGCGACCGCGACGATGGCCGCCACCATCAGGGTGAGAGACCGGGTGGTGCGTTGCGGGAGATGCATGGGTGCGCAGTCAGCTAATGCGCACCTGCAGGTCGCGCCCCCGCGGTCACCACCCCGTAACCTCTGAAGGCCCGCTTCAGTGGAGCACGCGCGGCCGCGACCAGCCCACCGCCAACAGCAAGACGAAGGCGCCGATGGTCGAGCCGATGATGCCCGCGGGCCGCAGCTCGAAGAACGCGCCGTGGCCGCCGATGACCGAGCTGAGCATGCCGCCGATGAACGCGCCGACCAGGCCCAGGCCCATGGTGGCCAGAATTCCCATCGGCTGCGCGCCCGGCATCAGGAAGCGGGCGATGAGCCCCGCGATGAGACCCACCAACAGAAAACCGATCAGACTCATGTTCGTTACCTCTCCTTTTTGTAGGGAGAGCTGTGCAGCAGGGGTGCCAAGGCACACTCCCGCTTTCGGGGCGTTGCGAGCGGTGGTGCGGGGCGCATCGCCCCAACACGCCCTGCTGTTTCGCCACGCCGACACGGTTCTGTGTAGAAACAGCGCCCTGAAAACCGTGCCCAGAACCAAACGCCAAGGTCCGCTCAACCCGCAGCGCATCGCCCAAGAGGCGCTGGCGATGATCGACAAGCAGGGCCTCGAGACGTTCTCGAGCCGGCGCCTGGGCGCGCGCCTGGGAGTCGAGGGCATGGCGCTCTACAAGCACTACCCCAGCATGGACGCGCTGCTCGACGCGGTGGCCGAGCTGCTCATCGTCGAGGTGCAGGTGCCGGGGCCGCAGCCGGGCGGCTGGCAGGCGCGGGTGCGGCAGTTCGCGCGCGACTACCGCCAGCTCGCCTACCGCCACCCCAAGAGCTACGCGCTGCTCGCCACCCGCCGCTTCACCCGGGCGCGCTCGCTCTCGGTGCTCGACAGCATCATCGGCGCGCTGCTGGAAGAGGGCTTCACGCCGGCGCAGGCGGTCGAGCTGTTTCGCGCCATCAACCACTACTGCAACGGCGCCTGCCTCGACGAGCTGGCGGGGCTCGCCGACCAGCAGCGCAAGAAGAAGCAGCGAGAAGAGCCGCTCGGCCCGGGGCTGCCGCACCTGGCGAAGGTGGCGTCGTACCTCGCCCCCGCGCACTTCGAGGCCAACTTCGAGGCGGGGCTCGACGCGCTGCTGGCCGGCTTCGACGCAAGGCGGAGATCAGCGGTCAACCTCCCACACCCGCCGCAATGAGCGGTGGCTGCACAAAACAGTTTGCTCTCTGCCGAGAGCCTGCGAGAGTCATCGCTGCCCGTTGTTGGGGTGTCGTCTAACGGTAGGACAGTGGCCTTTGGAGCCACTTATCCTGGTTCGAATCCAGGCGCCCCAGAAGCTCTCTTAAAGCGGGGACTGAATGATGGCTGGCAAAGAGCTGCAGCTCATCGCCGTCGGGAGCATCACCACCGCTTTCATTCGGGATCTCGAAGAGCCGATTCGAACCGTGCTCTCGACCAGCGTCGGCATCGGCAAGACCGCGCTGACCAGGCCCCAGTACGCCTTCAACAAAGACCGCAACCAGTACCACTCGAACGCCATCATGCGCCGGCTGCTCACGGTGCGTGAGCCGGGCGCGCTGATGGTGCTCGGGGTGGTCGACGTCGACCTGTTCGTGCCCGACTCGCAGTTCGTCTACGGCGAGGCCGACCGCGAGTCGAAGAGCGGGGTGTTCTCGACGTTCCGCCTGAAGACCGAGAACCAGGACCTGCTCAAGCGCCGCTCCATCATCGAGGCGGTGCACCAGGCCGGGCACCTGGTGGGGCTCTCGTACTGCGAAGACGTGCGCTGCACGATGTTCTTCGCGACCAGCATCACCGACTGCGACCGCCGCAACCTCGGCCTCTGCAACAACTGCCGAAACGAGCTCAACAAGCTGCGGCGGTGAAGTTTGTTTCTCGCCGAGCAGCACGAGCTGCTGCTGCAGATCATCGAGCACCCCGACGATGATCAGCTGAGGCTGGTGCTCGCCGACCGCCTCAACGAGCAGAGCGACCCGCTGGGCGAGCTCATCACCGTGCAGTGCGCCCTCGAGCGCATGGTGCAGGGCCGCGCCCAAGGCGACTGGCGGGCGCTCAAGGCCCGCGAGGCCGCGCTGGTGCGGCGCCACGGCTCGGTCTGGCATCAGTCGGCCGCGCCGTTCGCGCGCGGGCTCACCATGAAGCGTGGCCTGCCGCACACCCTGCGCTGCTCGGCCGACGCGCTGCTGGTCGACGGCGGGCTCACCGTGCTCGCCCCCATCGAGCAGCTGAACCTCGAGCACGTCGACTACCCACAGCTCAGAGAGCTGGTGCGCCTGCCGCTGCTCCAGCGGGTACGCGCCCTGTCGCTGCCCGACCTGGGCGGGCCGCTGCTGCTGGGGCGGCTCGAGCTGCCGCGCAACATCGTGCGGCTGAGCATCGACGGCGCCGCGCTGCAGCCGTGCGCCAGCCTGGGGCTCTTGGAGCACGTCTCGGAGCTCGAGCTGCGCACCACCTGGTTGATGGACGTGGCGCTTCGCCTGCTCGAGCTGGGCGCCGCGCCCAGGCTCGAGCGCCTGGCGTTCGCCCACCTGCACCGCCGCGACACCCAGCGCGACCCCGAGTGGAGAGCGCCGCTCGAGCGGCTGTGCGCGGCCCGGCCCGGTCTCGCGGTGGAGTGGCGCGGCATCGAGTACCACGCCGGCAACATCGGCCAGCTCACCCAGGTGCTCGAGCCCGACCGGCTCGACGAGGCGCCGCTGCTGGCCGCCAGCCACCTGAACCGCGAGCCGTTCGGAGACGTGGTCGAGGCCGAGCCGTTCGACCGCGCGCTGCCCAGCCGCGTCGAGTTCGTGCGGCTCGAGGGCGGGGCGCTGATGGCGAAGGCCTGGCCCGACCGCTCGCTGGGGCCCCTGCAGCAGCCGCTGCAGCTCGACGCGCTCACCCACCTGATGTTGCCGCCCGACCCTCACCTGCTCGAGGCGCGGGCCTTCGACGCCGGCGAGAAGGGCGTCGAGCCGATGCGGCTGCGCTACGAGAGCTGGCCGTCGCGCTCGCTGTTCGAGCTGCAGCTGCCGGTGAGCCCCGAGGTGGCGCTGGCGCTGGTGCAGGGCATCGCGCGGGGCCTGGTGCCGCTGCGCGCGGGGCTGTTGCGGCAGGGGCTGCTCGGCTGGCCGGGCGTGCTCACCCTCGACGAGGTGCGGGTGGGGCACGACGGCGCGGTGAAGCTGATGGCGCCGTTTCGCAACTGCACCCTGCCCGACGAGCGGCGCGAGCAGTACCTCGACTGGCTGCGCCCGCTGGGGCACCCGCTCGACCCCGACCTCGAGGGCACCGACGACGGCGCGCTGACCCTCTTGGGCGACGCGCTGTTGCACCTGCTGGCGGGTGTGCCGGTGAGCCGCCGGCTGCGCCCCTCGGCCATCGCCGCCGAGCACCGGGCGCTCGACCCGCTGGCCCACGGCTGCCTGAGCTCCAAGCGCGCAGAGCGACTGCCGGGCATCGACAGCTTCTTCGAGGTGTTGAATCGGTCGGGGCCGGTGGCGTCGCAACTTGAGGTGGCGAGCGCGATGCGAGAGAGGCAGTCTTCTTCGACATGAAACGTCTCGGGTTGATGGTGTTGGTGGCGTGCAGCGCGTGCGACTTTCTGCCGGGCGGCGGCGGTGGCACCGGGGGCGGCAGCGGCGGCGGCGGCGAGCAGCCCTTCAGCAAGGGCTTCGTGTTCGTGCGGCGCGACGACAAGAACGTGTACCTGTCAGACCAGGCGGACCTGATGACCGTGACGAGGCTCACCGACTCGGGGGGCGCCAAGCAGCCCTCGTTCGACAAAGAGGCGCGACGGGTGGTGTTCGTGAAGAGCACCGGCACCGACTCTGAGGTCGACATCGTGCCCACCACCGGCGGCACGCCGACCACGGTCATCGCGTCGACCACCGCGAGCGTGAAGAACCTGCGCACCCCGGTGTTCTCGCTCGACGGGCAGCGGGTGTTCTTCGCCTACGACGACGGGGCCAGCTCGAGCATCGGGGTGGTGAACACCGACGGCTCGATGTTTCAGCGGCTGGCCGCCGGGTCGGCGCTGGCGTACGCGGGCATCAGCCTCTACCCCGACGGCAGCGCGCTGCTGGCTACCGCCGGCAACAGCGTCACCCAGCTCACCCAGCTCGAGCGCATCTCGACGCTCAACGGCCAGGCGACCAGCGTCACGAATGCGCTGGGCAGCGAGGCCACCAGCATCGTGTCGCGCGCAGTGGTATCTCCCGACGCGAAGAAGGCGGCGTTCGACGCGCGGCTGGCTTCGGGCAGCGTGCGCATCTTCGTCATCGACCTGGCCACCAAGGTGGTGACCCAGCTCACCGACTACCCCGGAGAGCCGGGGGCCAACGACAACTCGCCCTGCTGGAAGGGCAGCGACGTGTGCTTCTCGTCGGACACCGGCGGCGGCGACTCGGTGTACGCGCTGCCGTCGACCGGCATGATGACCAGCGGCGGGCTGCAGCTCGCGGGAGGGGTGGAACCATGGTTCGGCCCGAACTGATTGCCGAGCAGTGGCTGACCGCCTTCAACGCGAAAGACTTGGACGCGCTCCTGGCGCTGTACGGCGACGACTGCCGGCACACGTCTCCGAAGATTCGCACCCTGCACCCCGAGACGGGCGGGCAGCTGGTGGGCAAGGCGGCGCTGCGGGCGTGGTGGGCCGATGCGTTCGAGCGGCTGCCGGGCCTGCGCTACGAGAAGACGGTGTGCACCGCGAACGGGCACACCGCGGTGCTCGAGTACGTGCGACATGCGCCCCAAGAGCCGCCGATGTACGTGGCTGAGGTCTTCGAGACCCGCGAGGGGTTGATCCGCGCCTCGCGCGTGTATCATGGCTGACTGAATGCCGACCGCCCGCGACGTCGCGAGCTTCGGAGTGCGGTTTCTTCGCGACGAGCCCCATTTTCGCAGCGTGGTGACGCGGCCGGTGCTGGTGTGGGACGCGCCGCCCGCCACCAAAGAAGAGCCGCAGCTCTTCTCGACCCGCCCCGGCGAGGGCGGCTCGCTGCGGCCGGCGCCGGGCAAGCCGGTGTTCTTCGACCTGAAGAAGTCGGCGAAGAACGCCTTCGTCGACGAGATTACGTTGGGGCGCACCACCAAGAACGACGTGCAGGTCGACGACAACAGCGTGTCGCGCTTTCACGCCTACTTCGCGCCGGGGGCGGATGGGGTGTGGTCGCTGGTCGACTCGAAGAGCACCAGCGGTACCTGGGTGAATGGGAAGAAGCTCAAGGCGCAGGTGGCGGTGCAGTTGGTCGATAGGGCGCTGCTCAAGTTCGGTGAGGTCGAGCTGCTGTTCTACGAGCCCGCGTCGTTCTGGGCGTATCTGAAGCGGCTGATTGGTCAGACGTAGAGGCGCTTCTTCTTCGTGGACGTCTGTGTCGCCGGCGTCGGATTCGGGAGGTCCACGTCCACGAGGGGGTCGGGGGTGAGGGGGGCTGATCAGCGCTTGCGGCCGCTGATGAAGAGCAGCAGCTTGGGGAGAATGTCTTTGCCCAGCGGCTTGGCGATGAAGCCGTCGGCGCCGACCTCGAGCGCCATCTCGCGCAGCTCGGGAGCGTCGTTCTGGGCGATGACCACCACGGGTATGTCTTTGGTGTTGCGCCCGGTCTTCAGCAGCGACAGCACCTCGAAGCCGTCTTTGTGCTGAACGTCGAGCACCACCAGGTCGGGCCGGTCGCGCCGCGCGCGCTCGACCACCTTGCTCTTGTTCTCCGACAGCACTGCGACGTTCAGGCTGGGCCCGGCCTTCGAGAGCGACTCGGCGACGGAGGGCTCGTCGTCGGACACCAGAATCACGCGCTGCACTCCGGGGAGAGTACCTCACACCCAGAGCGCGCGCTGCACGTGGCGCCACGCCGTCGCCTGGGAGCGGAACATCGGCAGTTCGTCCTTGCGCTTTTCCTGCGTCGCGGCAACCGGGGTGACCGCGCCAGGCAGCGCCCACAGCCTCACCCGCTCGAGCCCGCAGCGGTGCGCCTCGGCGCGCGCCGCGTCGAGCACCTGCGCGGTCTCGTCGGCGCTGCCCGGCTGCAGCCACAGCACGATGAGCTCGTTCGACTTGAAGTACGCCGCCCACGACGCGTGAGCGGCACCGGCTCGCGCGGCGTGCGACTGCGGGCGCGTGCGGCTCAAGAAGCGCGCGTAGAGCGCCTCGCGCGCCAGCGCCCAGTCGAGCTGCGCCGCGGTCGGCTCGAGCTGCAGCGTGCCGGCGGGCGGCGCCTCGAGCTCGGGCACGATGGGCGAAGCGGAGCCTTCCACGGGGTGGAGGGGTACGGCAGTCGGCGTGAGCACCCAGTCGTCGCCCGGCGCCGACGCATAGCCGGAGCGCTGGTACATGCGCTCGCCCACGTCGGAGAACAGCACCACGCCCTGCAGCCCCTCGCGGTCGGCGGCAGCTGCCACCCGGTCCATCAGCTGCGTGCCGTAGCCGCGGCCTCGCGAGTGGGCCTCGGTGTACACCGACGCAATCGACCACGACGTGCCCCGCGCGCTGCCCAGCCGCGAGGCGTTGTCGAAGGTCTCGCACGAGGCCAGCACCGTACTGCCTTCAGTGAGCAGCCAGGTGCGCATGCCGCGCGAGAACGGGTGCGCGCGCAGCACCTGCTCGCGCTCGAGGTACTGCTCGAGCGTGAGGCGCGTGCCCCACTCGGCGAAGGTGACGCGGTCGCGGTCGACCTTCTCTGACTCCGTGGCCAGGCGCAGCTCCATGCGCCTCGGTTAGCACGACCCCGGTCGACGTCGGGCGCCGGGTCAGCGCGCGTGGTTGTCGCGAAACGAGCTGCCCCACGCGGTGCCCCAGCCGTGCTCGGGCAGCTCGAAGCCCGCCGGCAGCACGATGGCGCGCACCCCCTCGAGGCCGCCACCGTCGCGCTGGCGAATGGCGGCGATCCACTTGCCGCCGGCGAGCAGGCCTTCTCCGAAGTACGAGTCGTCGGGCAGCGGGCACGAGAAGCTCGGCTCACCCACCGCCGAGACCTCGCGCAGCACGTACTGGCCCCGCTCGCAGTAGTCGGTGTTCTGCGCGAACATCACCGTCGATCGCGAGGTCAGCACCGGGTTGGTGATGGCCTGACCACCGCCATCGGGCCTGGCGATGTCGATGCCCCACTTCACCTCCGAGGTCGCCGGGTCGACGCGCAGAAGCCGCTGCACCCGCGTCTCCATCTCGGGCGCGCCGCAGTTGCCTGCGTCGACCCGGTACGCGCCCACGTAGTTGATGGCGCCGAGCGCCAGGCGGGGGAAGCCCAATACCTCGAGCGTCGGCTCTTCGCCGTTGACGTAGCCGCCGTCGGCGGTCTCCGAAATCCAGTGGTCCCAGTGGTAGACGCGCCCGCCGAACACCGCCGCGGGCCCCAGGTGCGGGTTCACCACGTTCCACCGAATCGCTCCGCTGGGGCTCAGGCCGACGTAGCGGAAGCGGTTGCCGTCGGCCTGGTAGCCACCCGCGTACGCGTAGCCGTTCTCGTCGACCGGCACGGTCTGCTCTTCGATGTTGAGGCCCGGCAGTGAGGTCTTCCACAGCGACGCGCCGTTGAAGACGTTGAGCGAGGTGACCACGCTGCCGAGCACGCCCGCGTCGTCACGGGCGTAGCTGACGTACAGCGAGCCGCCCAGGCCGCGCGAGAGCGTGCGCACGACGGCCAGCGCGTCGGGGGTGTTGAAGTTGACCGACCACAGCTGGGCGCCGTCGGTGATGCGGTGGCCCTCGACGCCTGAGGCGGTGCGCACCACCATCACGTTGTCGACCAGCGCCATCTGAATCGGGCCGGTGAGCGGCTGGGTGAAGCGCGGCACGCCGTCGTTGGTCACCGACACCATCTGCGAGGTCTGGTCGTCGGGGTTGCGCTCGCGCCAGTAGACGTTGTTCTGGCTGTCGGCGATGGAGTCCCAGTCGACGCGGTAGCCGGGCGGCGCCCAGCGCGTCCACGCGGTGGTGAGGCCGGCGGGCGGTGGGCGCACGCAGGTGTCGGCCACGCAGCGGCCCAGCGGCTGGCAGGGGCTGGGGTCGCCGCAGGTGGCGCCCTCGCTGACGTCGCGCTCTTTGCACTGGCCCAGCAGGCACACCCAGGCGGTGGAGCAGTCAGACGGCCCGCAGCGGGTGCCGTCGGGCGCGTTGTTGAAGATGCAGCCCGCCGCCGAGTCGCAGGCCGAGACGTGGCACGGGTCGGGCGGGGCGGGGCAGCGGGCGGTGGCGGCGAGGTGCACGCAGCCTCGCGCCGGGTCGCAGATGTCGGTGCTGCACGCGTCGTGGTCGTCGCAGTCGCGCGCGGTGCCCAGGCACTGGCCCGCGGCGCAGTGCGCCTGGGCGTAGCAGGCGTTGCTCTCGCTGCACTCGGCGCCTTCGTTGGCGTTGGCCTCGATGCACGCGCCGGCCTCGAGGTCGAACACCGAGGTGCGGCAGGGGTTCGAGGGCGCGCAGTTGAGCCAGTCGTCGGCGGCTCCGGTGAGCTGCACGGCGAGCTGCTGCTGCTGGTCGGACTCGAGGTTCAGCGTGCCGGTGTAGAAGCCGGCGTCGAGCGGCGCGAAGGTGAGGTCGAGCGCGACCGTCGAGGCGCCGAAGACGGTGACGGTCTCGGTGGGCGCTCCGAACGGCGCGTCGGGGGCCGAGGCGGTGAGCTGGCGCGGCGAGAGGCCGGTGTTGCTGACCTCGAGCTGGGCCCGCTTGGTCTGGCCCACGAACGCGCGGGGAAAGTCGACGCGGGGGGGGCCGACGCGGAGCTCGCCTTCGGTCTGGTGCACCCTGTCGCAGCGGCAGCCCGAGGCCGTGAGCATCATCAGGCTGAGCAGCAGGGCGCCACGCACCCTTCAACTCTAGCGTTCTCGTAGCCCGAGAGTTGGAGCGTCCCTGACGCGTCCCTCTTTTGGGACGGTGAAGGCGCGGCCGCGTGTTCGTGATCAACCGCCGCCGCGAGCACGGCTGCTGCTCAAGCCTTCGCTGCACCGCCAATGCATGGCGCTGCGTTTGAAGGAGGGCAGTCTTGGTACCAGGGAAGCGGTATGTGGTTTTCGCGATTCGCAACAAAGCGGCGGGGCAGACCATCTGGGTGCGTGCGGGAGTGGCGTTCGTTCAGCCCGACGACTCGATGAATCTCATTCTCGACGTGCTGCCAATCGACGGACAGCTGCACATCCGCGAGGCCACACCGAAGCATCATCCGACTCACAACCACTCGAACCACCCGGCGCGTGCGCAGCAGGCTCCTCAGCCTCCGCCCGTGCCTCAACCCTCGATGGGAGGACACTGAAATGAACCGAATCATGACCGTGCTCGCGGCGCTCGCCGTGGGCGTCTGCCTGATGGGCGCGACTGGCGCGCAGGCCGCCGCAAAGAAGTCGAGCAGCAAGGTGCTCAGCGGCGTCATCAACCTCAACACCGCCAGCGCGGGGCAGCTCGACCAGATGCCCGGCGTCGGCCCGAAGGCCGCCGAGCGCATCATCGCGTACCGCTCGAAGACGCCGTTCGGCCGGCCCGAAGACCTGGTGAAGGTGAAGGGCTTCGGCAAGAAGAAGCTCGACAAGCTGAAGGCCCACCTCACCGTGAGCGGGCCGACCACGCTCAAGGTCAGCTCGGGCGAGAGCGCGGCCGATGAGCCCGCCGCGCCCGCGGCACAGGGGCGCGCCGGCCCGCTCAAGCGCTGATCAGCTTCACGCTACCAAGCGGCAGCCCTCGGGCTTTCAAGCCGACAACCTACGAACCGAACCTGGCTATGCCCGGGGCTGCCGTCTCTTAAAGTGGAGACTTGAAGATGGCGACGAAGAAGAACAAGGCGACGGCGCGCGGGCTCTGGCCCCGCATCGAAGCGGCGTTCGCGGCGCAGACCGAGAAGCTCACGCAGACCGAGGCGCTCACGCGCAGCGTTGCGGCGCAGACCGAGAAGCTCACGCAGGCGGTCGAGGCGCAGTCCGAGAAGCTCACGCAGACCGACGAGCGGGTGGGCGGCCTCGGAATACTTTGGGAGGAGACGCAGCAGCACCTGCGGGTGTTGGCGGACGGGCATGTGGCCCTGCTCGAGACGCTGGACCGCCGGCTCGCTGCAGAGCTCGACCCCATTCGCCACGACATCGCGGCGATGAAGGTGGTGCTCGAGCACCACAGCCGCCTTCACGAGGGGCACCGCCGCGACTTCGAGCGGCTGAACACGAAGCTCGACCGCAAGGCCGATGTCGAGCGCGTCGAAGCGCTCGAGCGCAAGCTCCTCTGAACGCCCGTGGCTGAGTTCGAGCTGATTCGCCACTTCGTGAACGCGCTGCCGCACGCGCGGGCCCCCCGAGGGCCGGGCGACGACGCCGCGGTGCTCGGGCGGCTGTGCGTCACCACCGATGCCCTGGTCGAGGGCGTGCACTTTCGCCGGCCGCCGTTCTCGCTCGAAGACGTGGGGTGGAAGGCGCTGGCCACCAACCTGTCTGACCTCGCGGCGATGGGGGCCCGGCCCGAGTGGTGGCTGTGCGCGTTGGGGCTGCCGCGCGGGTTCTCGAAGGCCGATGCCGCGGCGCTGGCCCGTGGCATGCGCCCGCTGGCGGTGAAGCACGGCCTCGCCCTGGTGGGTGGGAACGTGACCTCGAGTCCGGTGCTGAGCCTCACGTTGACGCTCGCGGGCTCGGCGCGGCGGCCGCTGTTGCGCAGCGGCGCGAAGCCGGGTGACGTCATCTACGTCGCTGGCGGGCTCGGCGAGGCGGTCGACTTGAAGTCGAAGGCGCAGCGCCGGCCGGTGCCGCTGGTGAACGAGGGGCTGCTGGCGGCCCGCTACGCGCGCGCGGCGATCGACGTCTCCGACGGGCTGCTGCAAGACCTGACGCACGTGCTCGAGGCCTCGCGGGTCGGCGCCGAGCTCACGGGCGGGACGTTTCCCGAGCACACGGGCGAAGACTACGCGCTGCTCCTCGCGGTGGCGCCGGCGCGGGCGAAGGCGTTCGAGCGGGCGTGGACGAGCGCGGCTCCGCTGCGCCGCATCGGCACCTTCACCGCGCGCCGCGGGCTGCGCGTCGACGGCCGGCCGGTGGCGCCGCGCGGCTTCGACCACCTGAAAAAGTGAAACCCCTCTCCCGCGCGGGGCGGGAGAGGGGCTTCTTTGAACTTCGCGCTGCTAAGCGTGAATCAGTAGCAGGCGGTGAGGCAGGTGCGCTCGAGCGTACCGCCGTCAGCGTTGGCGCAGGTGGCCGACTGGCACTGGTTGGCCGCGGTGCACGTCGCGCCCAGGGCCTGCGGCGCCGCGCAGCTGCCGGCGTCGGCCGGGCAGTACGAGAGGAAGCAGAACGGGCCGTTGAAGCGGTCGCACGGCTGACCGGTCTTGCTCGGCGGCTGGCAGATATCGCCGGCGTCGGTGATGTTGCAGGTCAGGTACGGGTCGCAGTACGGGCCCACGCTGTCGTCGCACGCTTGGCCGTTCTTGGCGATCGCGGTGCACACCTGGGTGTCGAAGTCGCAGTAGCTGCCCGGCTTGCAGTCGGGGTCTTCGATGCAGTCGTCGCCGTCGTTCTTCGGGCCCACGCAGTGGCCTTCGAAGGTGTCCGGGTCGGCGTAGTCGCAGCGGGTGCCGCTGCCGCACTGCTCGGTGCCGCTCGGAGTCTGGTCGCAGGTCTCACCGAGCTTGCGCGAGAAGAACGGCGTCACCACGCACTTGTTGTCGAGGCAGCTGGCGGCCGGGTTGGCGCAGCTGTCGGAGTACAGGGTGGCCGAGTTCACGCAGGTGCCGCCGTCGGGGTCCGCCAGGCCGCAGGTGCCGATGACCGTGCCGCCGTCGTTGCGCGGGAAGTAGCCCTTGCACACGTTGCCTGCGCCGCAGTCGCGGTCGAGGTTGCAGGGCGCGCTGGGCGCCAGGAAGCCGCAGGTGCGCGGGCCGGCGTCAGAGGTGGTGCGGCTGTTGGTGCAGTTCGCGCTGGTGCACTGGACGGTGGTGGTGCACGGCTGACCGTCAGCGAGCGTCGGCTTGCAGGTGCGGGGCACCACCGTGTCGCAGTAGAGACCGGTCGTGCAGGGCAGCGAGGCCGAGCAGTTCTCACCGTTCATGCGCAGCGTCTCGCACGAGGCCTGACCGCCGTCGGTCATGACCAGGTTGCAGAACGTGCCCGGGCGGCACTGGGTGCTCGAGGTGCAGCGGCCCTGGCCCGCGTTGAACTGCGGGGTGCAGGTGCTGGTGCCGGCGTCGGTGAGGCAGAACAGGCCGGCGTCAGCGACGCAGCCCACGCTGTTGGCGCAGTTGCCGCCAGCAGCAGCGGGAGGACGGCAGTGGCCGCCATCGCGGCCGCCGGTGACGGTCTCGTCGCACGCAAGGCCCGCGGCACAGAGAACGTTCGCCGCGCCGAGGGTGCAGAACTGACCGTCGCCCACGCGCGCGGTGCAGGTGCGGCAGCGCTCGCCCGGGGCGAGGCGGCAGTACAGGCCGGCGTCGGCCTGGCACTGGGTGTTGGTGGTGCACGCGGTGCCGACCTGGCCACGGCCGCTGGTGGTCACACCGGAGCAGCTGGCGGGCTCGTTGGGCGAGCCGGGGCTGAAGAAGCTGTCGACGTCGTTGCAGTCTTGAGCGGCGATGTCGGCGAGGCAGTGCGCCGCAGTGTTGCCGTCGAAGGTCGCGGTGTTGCGGCCGACGTCTTTCTCGATGGTGCAGGCCGCGGCCGTGCCGGCGACGCAGGTGTCGCGGTCGGTGGTGTCGATGCGCTTGCACCGAATCTCGCGGTCGCACTGGGCTTCGGCGATTTTGTTGCAGACGCCGGCGAGCATCACCGGCGGGCCAGCGTCGCCGCCGGAACCACCCATGCCGCCGTTGCCGCCGTTGCCACCATTACCGCCGTTGCCACCGTTGCCGCCGTTCCCTCCATTGCCACCGTTACCGCCATTGCCACCGGTGCTGCAGTTCATGGTGGCGGGGTCACAGTTGCCATTCTTGGGACAGCCCGAGAGGACTCCGAGGATCGAAGCAAGTACTGCCAGGCGCAGGATTTTCATGAGGGTTGGCCGCGTATCAGGTCCTTGACCTGAAGCCAAAGCGAGCCTCAAGTATCGAAACCCCCCGTGCGCCAGCTCCGCAATGACGTGACTACGGCTGTGTCGCGTCGAGCTCCGCTCGAGCGCGCGGTGCGTGCGGTCGACGAGAGCCGCGCCCAGGTCTCGCTGCACCTGAAGATTCTCACCGGCTACGTGGTGCTCGGCGGCTCGCTCATCGCCTTCTTCCGCGCCACCGAGGGTTGGGACTGGGTCTTCAAGGCCTCGGCTGCCGGAGCCCTCACCTTCGTGCTGGCCATCGCGCTGCCGTTCTTCCTGTTGCGCGTGTCGCGTGTGAAGCGGCTGTCGTCGAGCGCGCTCGAGATTTCCCGCGGCGACCTGTCGAGCCAGCTGGTGGCCGAGGGCGGCTCGCTGCGCGACGACATCGACGAGCTGTCGGTGGCCATCTCGAACATGCAAGAGAACCTGCGCGAGCTGGTGAGCCACATTCAGAACACCGCGCAGCTGGTCAGCGACAGCGCCAACGAGCTGGAGCACAGCGCCGAAGGCGTGAGCATTCAGGCCGGCGAGGCCACCGCGAGCATGAAGCGCATCGCGCGCGGCGCCGACAGCCAGAGCCAGCTGGTGAGCCAGGCCAGCAAGGCCATCACCGAGATGGCCACGGCGCTGACCCGCACCACCGCGTCGGCCGACGAGTCGACCAAGGCCGCCACCGCCACCTCGGCCGCCGCCGAGCAGGGCTCGCGCGCCGCGCAGCTGGCCGGCGACAAGGTGAAGAAGGTGTTCTTGCGCATCGAAATTGCCTCGCGAGAGGTGTTCGCGTTCGGCGAGAAGACGCAGGAGATTTCCAAAATCGTCGACGCCATCACCCACGTGGCGCAGCAGACCAACCTGCTGGCGCTCAACGCCACCATCGAGGCGGCGCGCGCGGGTGAGTACGGCCGCGGCTTCGCGGTGGTCGCCGACGAGGTGCGCAAGCTCGCCGAGAGCGCGGGCAAGAGCGCCGAGCAGATCAGCAAGCTGGCGCGCGACATCTCGGGTCAGTCGAGCGCGGTGGTGAGCGCGATGAAAGAGGGCATCGAAGAGCTCGCCGAGGGCCGCGAAGAGCTCGGCAACATCGTGCGCAACATGACCAGCATCACCGACACCGCGCGCGCCGGCGCCGAGAAGGTGGTGCTCATCAGCGAGTCGGCCCGCGAGCAGCAGCACGGCTCGGAGCTGATGGTGAAGGCGATCGGCGAGATTTCACGCCTCGCCGGTGAGAACGCGCGCTCGACCGAGCAGGTCGAGAAGGCGATGGAAGACCAGACCCGCGCGGTGACGCAGATGACCCGCGCCGCGCAGGACCTGACGAATCTGAGCGTCGAGCTGCAGAACGTCGTGCGGCGGTTTCGGCTCGGCTCCTGACGCCGGCACGGCCGTGCAGTCTGCTGTTCCTCGCAGAAGGCTGAGGAGCAAATGCTTCATCGTATCGGCCGCTCGCCGTGCTGCTTGAAGCATGGAGTATGCGGCGCGGCGCGTTCCGGCTGCGACGGCACCCGTTCGACTTCGGCATGGCGTTCGCCGCGCCTCCGCTCAGGGTGCACGGTTTTGGAAGAGCTGGGCCTCGGTCCCGTCCCACAGGGCGTCCCTGTCGGTGAACCGGTTGGCCACGTTCCCAACCGTCCCGTACATCCACCCGTGGACCTTGAGGTTCGCCTCTCTCACGGCCTTCGGCGCGTCCTGGTCTTTCAGCCAGCGGGGGAGGAACTCGACGTAGAACGCGGGCGCGACGTTGCCGCCGGGGTGGCCGACGAAGCTGCCGATGCCCAGGCGCATCCACTCCGGGCCCTGCCGCGCGCTGCCGCCGCCGGTGTCGTAGACCAGCCGCAGGCGCGCGCGCTGCTCGTCGGGCAGCCGCCGCACGATGTCGACGTACCGGTTGCCGTGCGCGAGCAGGAACAGGTCGACGTGCGCGAAGTGCAGCGTCGCTTCGTCGAGGGCCTGGTACAGCTCGCGGTGGCGGGCGAGCCCCGAGGCCTCGGTGAAGTACCAGTACCGCTCGTAGGCCGCCTCGAGCCGCGGCACGGTGTACCGCTCGGTGAAGAGCTGCTGGTACCCCGGCACCGCGTCGCGAATGGCGACCGCGGCTTCTCCCGCGCGGTGGGGCCCGCTTCGCGGCACCAGGGCGATGGCTCCACAGGTGCCGAGGAGTACCACCGTGACGGCGAGCCCCATCTGCCAGCGGCGCATGCGGTCATGACACCGCAGCCCCCTGCCGAGGTGCAGCTTCTACTTCTGGCGCAGCGGTGAGACGGTCGGAACCCCCGCCACCTCGGCGTCTGCGGGGTTGCTCTCGTCGGTGCCCTCGGCGAACTCCTGGCCGGCGGTGGTGGTCACGAACGGACCCCCGTGCTCTTCGGTCACCTCTTCGTCGCGCATGTCGTCGGCAGCGTGCTCTCCGCTGGTCACCGAGCGGACGTATTCTTCGCCCAGCTCTCGGCCCAGCTCGTCGTCTTCGCCGAAGAGCAGCTTCTTGCTGTGGGGGGCCACCTTGCGGTTCGCCTTGAGGTTCATCGGCGCGCGAGGCGTGGTGACCGGCTTCTGGTTTCTACGGCTTCGCTTCGTACCCATGCACGAAAGGTAACGAGGGGGGAGAGAACGTGTGGCGTTACCGTTGCGGAACGCTGATCCGACCAACTTGACCTGTCGAGTCGGGGAGAACAGCTTTCGGTGCGTGAGAACGATCCTGGTGGTGGAAGACGACCGTGCGATTCGTGAGACGGTGGTGGATCTGCTCAAGGATGAAGGGTTCTCCAAGGTCTCTGCGGTGCGCCACGGCAAAGAGGCCATCACCTGGCTGGAGGCCGCCAGCGAGATGCCGGGGCTCATTCTCCTCGACCTGATGATGCCCGTGATGGACGGCGAGAGCTTCTTGCGCGCAGTGCAGGTGCACCCCAACCCGGTGCTGCGCTCGGTGCCGGTCATCGTGCTCACCGCCTCGCGCCGTCGCACCGAGCTGCCCGGCTGCGTGACCTGGCTCGACAAGCCCATCGACATCGAGCGGCTGCTGCAGCTGTGCAGTGAGTACGTGGGGCCCATCGAGGGCACCGCTCCGCTGAGCAGCGAACCTTTGCCTCCGCTCGGGGCGAGGTAGGCTCTGGCGCACTCACGTGCGCCACGTCGTCTTCCGCCTCGAGAAAGACCGCTTCGCCCTGCCGCTCTCGGCGATACGCGAGGTGGTGGTCACTCCGGCGCGCTTCTCGCTCGTGCCCCGCTCGCCTCCGTCGGTGCGCGGCATCATGAACCTGCGCGGGCGGGTCGTCACGGTGGTCGAGCTGTCGCTGCTGCTGCGGCCCGACCACCCCGCCATCAAGCCGGGTACCAAGGTGGTGCTGCTCGACCGCGGCCGGCGCGAGCTGGGGCTGCTGGTCACCGAGGTCGACGGCATCGAGGTGATAGAAAAGGTGGGCCCCCCTCCGCCCAAGGCGCCGCCCACGGTGAAGGGCCTCGCCCGCCTGGGAGCGCTGGCCATCACCGTGCTCGAGCCCGAGGCGCTCGACATCGCGGTGATGGCGTCGTTCTCGCGCGCCGTGCCTTCTCCGCGCTGAGTGCCGAACAACGTAGCGTTGTGTGCCGAGCGCGAGTACTCTCCCCACGCCATGGCCAAGCGCGTTCTCGTCGTCGATGACGCCATCTTCATGCGTGACATCATCAAAGACATCTTCGCCTCGGGTGGCTTCGAGGTGGTGGGTGAGGCCAGCAACGGGGTCGAGGCGGTCGAGCGCTACAAAGAGCTCAAGCCCGACCTCACCACCATGGACCTGGTGATGCCGTTCAAGAACGGCATCGAGGCCACCCGCGAGATTCTGCGCGTCGACTCGAAGGCCGTGGTGGTGATGTGCAGCGCGCTCGGGCAAGAGGCCCTGGTGATGGAGGCCATCGAGGCCGGCGCGATGGACTTCATCGTCAAGCCGCCCCGCGCCGAAGACGTGCTGGCGGTCGTTAAAAAGGTCCTCGGCGAGGCCTGAGCTACGCTGTAGCGCGTGGCGAGCATCGACATCTCGCGCTACCTCACGCTCTACGTGAGCGAGGCGCAAGAGCACCTCGAATCGCTCAGCGACAACCTGGTCAAGCTCGAGCAGGCCGGCTCGACCGGTGAGGTCATCGACGAGGCGTTTCGTCACGCCCACTCGGTGAAGGGCATGGCCGCGTCGATGGGCTTCGAGCTCACCGCGAAGCTCGCCCACCGCATGGAGGACCTGCTCGACGCCTACCGCGCGCTGAAAGAGAAGGTCGACCGGGCGTCGGTCGACCTGCTGCTGTCGACCACCGACGCGCTGCTGGGCCACGTGCGGGCCTCGGCCGAGGGCAAAGACGTCGGCGACGTCTCGGCGCTGATGGGCGCGCTGGAGCGCAAGCTGTACCTGCTCAAGCCCGATACCTCGCCGCGGCCTTCGGCGCCCCCGCCTGCCTCGGTGGCGGCTCCGTCGGCGGCGCGCGGGCTGGGGCTGCCGCCGCGGTACCAAATCAAGCTCAAGGTGGCGGCCGGCTCGGCGACTCCGGGGGTGCGCGCGTTTCTGGCGCACAAGCGGCTCTCGGGGCTGGGCAACGTGTTCGACCTGCGCCCGCCGCTCGACGACCTGAAGGCCGGGCGGCTCGCCGACGGCAACTTCTCGCTCGAGCTGGAGAGCACCTTTCACGAGACCGAGGTGCGCGCGGCGCTGAAGACCATCGCCGACGTCGAGCTGGTGAGCCTCAAGGTCATCGAGCCCGACGCGCCGCCCGCGCCGAAGACGGTCGAGCCCGAGGGGCCCCGGGTGGTCGGGCAGGAGCCGGCGCGGACGGTTCGGGTGCGCACCGAGCTGCTCGACCAGCTGCTCGACGGCGCCGGAGAGCTCTTGCTGGCGACCGCGCGGGTGCGCGAGGTGGGCAAGTCGGTGCCCGAGGGGGCGCGCGGGGTGCTCGACTCCGAGGTCGACCGGCTGAACGCGCTGGTGAAGGACCTGCACGCCAAGGTGATGAAGGCGCGCATGACGCCCATCTCGGTGATGACCGACCGGCTGCCGCGCGCGGCCCGCGACATCGCCCGGCGGCGCGAGCGCGACGTCGAGCTGACCATCACCGGCGCCGAGGTCGAGCTCGACCGGGCCATCGTCGACGAGCTGAACGACCCGCTGCTGCACCTGCTGCGCAACGCCATCGACCACGGCATCGAGCCGCCCGTCGAGCGCGAGAAGCAGGGCAAGCCGCCGCGCGGGCGGGTGCAGGTGAACGTGCGGCGCGAGAAAGACCGCGTGCTGCTCGAGGTGGAAGACGACGGCCGCGGCATGGACGGCGACAAGCTGCGCGCGGCGGCGGTGGCGCGGGGGCTGCTCACTCCCGAGGCGGCGCAGGGGCTGTCGGCGCGCGAGGCGCTGATGCTGGCGTGCATGCCGGGGGTGTCGACGGCGACCGACGTGACCGACATCTCGGGGCGCGGGGTGGGCATGGACGCGGTGAAGCGCGCCATCGAGTCGGTGGGTGGCACGCTGGAAATCGAGTCGCAGAAGGGCAAGGGCACGCGCTTCAGGCTGCAGCTGCCGCTGACGGTGGCGGTGGTGCAGCTGCTGCTGGTGGCGGTGGGCGACGAGACGTTCGGGCTGCCGGTGGCGAAGGTGAGCGGCGTGGTCGAGTTCCCCGAAGCCCAGCTGGCGCACAGCCAGAACGCTTCGCTGTTGCCTTTCGGCAACGCGCTGTTGCCCGTGTACTCACTTGCGGCGCTGCTCACCGTGCCTGGAGATGACGGTGTGGAACAGACCCGGCCCTACGTGGTGGTCGAGGCGGAAAGCGGGAAAGTCGCCCTGGGAGTGGATAGGCTTCAGGGCCAGGAGGAAGTGGTGTTGAAAGCGCTGAGCCGCCCGTTGGATTTGGTGCCCGGTCTGGCCGGGGTCACCATTCTCGGCAACGGCCGGCCCATCTTCATTCTCGACGTTCCGAGATTGCTCGTATGAGCTCGGGGCTGGTCGGCACCACCCTCACGCAGCAAGACGCGCTGCGCGAAATCGCCAACATCGGCGGAGGCCACGCCGCGTCGATGCTGGCGCGCCTGGTGGGCGGGCTGGGCGTGATGACCGAGGTGCCGCACGTCTCGCACGTCGACGTGGGTCAGCTGCCGCTGTTGATCGGCGGCGTCGGCATGCGCGCGGTCACCATCGGCTTCACCTTCGACGGCAACCTGAGCGGGCACCTGTGGTGGGTGCTGCCGGTCGAAGATGCGCGGCGGCTGGGCGGGCGGCTGTTGGCGCGGCCCACCGCGAACGGGCGGCTGTCGACCGAAGAGCGCGGGGCGCTGGCCGAGGCCGCGAACATCGTGGCGTCGTCGTGCTGCACGGCCATCGGGCAGCTGTTGCGCGCGCGGGTGCTGCCATCGACTCCGCACCTGCAAGAGGGCGACGTGGGCATGGTGCTGGGAGCGTACCCGGCGAGCGCTCCGGCGCTGGTGCTCGACGCGCGGTTTCACTCGAACGACGCGCCGACGTTCGGCGGGCACCTGCTGATCATGCTCGACCTGGAGAACGTCAAGAGCCTGCTCGACCAGCTGCGCATCGCGTGACCATTCGGTAACGGCGCGAAAAGCGCGGCTGTCGTTGAGCGGTGCGCTCCTTTGAAATACACGCGAGGCATGCGCCAGCTTCTGCCCGTCCTCGTTTCCGTTTCTTCGGTGATGCTCGCCCTCAGCTGTGGTGGCGGTGGTGCCGAAAACAAGTGCGCCGGAGTCGTCTGCACCTCCGGCAAGACCTGCGACACCGCGACCGGGCAGTGCGTCGCGAACGGCGGCGCCGGCGGCGGTAGCGCCGGAGGTCGCGCTGGCGGAACGGGCGGGTCGGCGGGTGGGGCGACTGGCGGCGGCACGGCGGGTGGCACGGCCGGCGGTACGGCGGGTGGCACGGCCGGCGGTACGGCGGGTGGCACTGCCGGCGGTACGGCGGGTGGCACGGCTGGCGGTACGGCCGGCGGTACGGCGGGTGGCACTGCCGGCGGTACGGCGGGTGGCACGGCCGGCGGTACGGCGGGCGGCACGGCCGGCGGTACGGCGGGTGGCACTGCTGGCGGCGCGGCGGGCGGCGCGGCCGGTGGCACTGGCGGCGGCGCGGTGGTCTGCACGCACATCACCAACTGGCCCAACGCGGTGACTGACGGCTACTACGACGACACCAACGACATCACCGCCGGGCTCTCGTTCCGCACGACCGGCTCGCCGACCGAGCTGTTCGCCATCGAGGCCTTCCACGGGCAGGCGTACCCGGCGACCGAGTCGTACGACGCGGGCTCGACGTACGGAGCCTGCGACATCTGCCCGCAGCTGTTGGCTGGCTGCACGGCCGGCGGTGGTTGCTCGGGCCCCTACTTCTTCGTGGCGGGCGGCAGCTCGACCGTGACGCGCGCGGATCGGGACGCCGGCGCCGGCACCTTCATCGGCACCGGCACCAACCTGCACCTCGTCGAGTACGACTTCAACAACGACGAGCCCGTGCCGGGCGGCGCCTGCTACGACATCGACGCGGTGTCGCTGAACGTCTCGTGGGGTGCCACCGGATGCCGGCACCGTGACCGACGCGGGTTCGTCGGTCGATGCCGGCTCGTTCTGGGTGGTGCGCGTGGGCGATGGCGCTGCGGCGCTGAGCAGCGCCGCGGCAGCGGTGGTGCTCGAGAAGCGCTCGATTGCGACCGGCGCGCTGGCCTCGACGATTGCGTTGCCGGTAGTGCCGAGCGGTGCGACGCCTCCGTTCACCATGGCCGGCAGCACCTCCAGCGAAGGTGAGCTGACCCGGTCGGTCGACGGCCGATACCTGGTGATGGCCGGCTATGCGGCCGACGCGGGTACTCTGGCAGTGGCGGGAACCGCGGCCGCAGCGACTCGCCTGGTCTGCCGTGTGGACGGAAGCGGCAACCTCGACCTCACCACCCGCCTCACCAACGCGTTCTCAGGGAGCAACGTGCGCGGCGCGGCCTCGGTCGACGGCACGGCGTTCTGGGTCTCGGGTACCAGCTCTCCGGCTGGCGACGGCGGCGTGCACTACGCGCTGCTGGGCGCGGCGAGCTCGACTCGGCTGATTTCCACTCCCGACAACATGCGGCACGTGAACATCTTCGACAACCAGCTGTACGCGACCTCTGGCTCTTCGCCGTTCGTCAACGTGGTGACGGTCGGCTCGGGGCTGCCCACCACGGGCGGACAGACGGTCACGCTGCTGCCGGGTCTCGACGGCGGCGCGGGCCGCAGCCCCTACTCGTTCGCGGGCCTCAACACCGACGCCACCGCTGGAGCTGACACGCTCTACGTCTGCGACGATGGCGCCATCGCGAGCGGCGGCGGCGTGGTGAAGTACATTCTCGTCGGCGGCACGTGGACCTACGTCACCACCTTCACCACCGGCATCACCAGCGGCTGCCGCGGTCTCGCGGCGCTCCGCCAGGGCACGCTCAACATCATCATCGTGTCCACCGCAGAGAACCCGACCCGCGTGGTTCGCTTCGATGACGACGGCACCACGATTCCCACCGCGGTTCCGCTCAGCTCGGCGCCGACCAACACCGCGTACCGCGGCGTCGCGCTGTCGCCGTAACGGCAACCCTCACTCCGTCCCTCTCCCCTTCAGGGGAGAGGGAGGGTCGCTTCGGCCACTTGCTCGAGGGCGTCGCTCTCGAGTGAGTGGAGCCGGGCGCGGAGCTGCTTCGCGCCGACCTCGAGCACCGCGGCGCTGCGCAGCAGCTTGAAGCGCTTCTTTCCCGCTCCGCCGGGGTTCACGTAGAGCCGCCCCTCGTGCGCGACCAGCTCGCCCTTGTGCGAGTGGCCGCTCACGATGACGCGCGGGTCTTCGGCCTGCAGCAGAAACTGCACCTTCACGTTCGGCTCTTCGGGCCGCCCCAGCTCGTGAATGACGAGCACCGCGACCTTGCCCACGCGTTCGACGCGCGCGGCCGGCAGCTCTTTCGCCCACGGGTCGGTGTCGTTGTTGCCGGCCACCGCGCGCACCGGCGCAAGCTCGGTGAGCCGGGTGAGCACCTGCGACGCGCCCACGTCACCCGCGTGCAGAATCAGCGACACGCCCTCGAACAGCCGCGCGAGCTTCTCGTCGTAAAGCCCGTGCGTGTCCGAGACGATGCCGATTCTTTCCATCGGCGGCAGCTTATGCTCGCGACCCACTCGCATGAACTTCATCGTCGCGCTGTCGGGCATGCTGCCCGCGCTCTTTCTCATGTGGTACGTCGAGCGGCACGACGCCAAGCGCCCCGAGCCCCGCTCGCTGTTGCGCAAGACCGCGCTCTTCGGCGGCCTCTCGACGATTCCCTGCATCATCATTCAGGTGCTCATCGACAACAGCCACGGCGCCCCGCAGACCGCCCAGGGCGCGCTGTTCACCGCGTACATCGTGGCCGGCGTCACCGAAGAGACCGCCAAGGCGCTCTGCCTCTACTTCGCGGTCTGGCGCCACCCCGCGTTCGACGAGCGCTTCGACGGCATCGTCTACGGCACCCGCGCGGGCCTGGGCTTCGCGCTGGTCGAGAACGTCGGCTACCTGCTCGGCGCACACTCGATGGCCGGCTTCATCGGCACGTTCATCATGCGCGCGGTGCTCGCGGTGCCTGGCCACGCCATCTGGGGCGGCTTCATGGGCCACTACGCGGCGAAGAAGCGCTTCGACCGCACCGGCCCCGGGCTGCTCGGCGGCCTCGCCATCGCCATCTTCCTGCACGGCACCTACGACGCCGCGCTGTTCCTGCAGGGCAAGGTCGCGTGGGCTCCGCTGCTCTTGCCGGTGCCGCTCATCATCATCATCGGCGGCTACCGCCGGCTGCGAAAGCACGCGATGTGGGCCATCGCGAAGGACGACCTGCAGCACGCGGTGCCGGCTGCGGTGCCGCGCCTGCCGCTGGGCATGGGCTTCGTGCTGCGCTGATCAGCGCTTGAGCCGCTCGTACAGCCCGGTCAGCACCCACGAGACCACCTCGGTCTCGTCGCGCCCCGTCACCAGGTGCTTGCCGGCCCAGTCGGGCGGCACCTTGGTGTCGTTGCAGGTGTACTTGATGTCGTTGAGCCGCTTGTCGTGGTCGGAGCACAGCTCGACCACGCCCACCATCGGCTTGCCGATGATTTCCACGTCGGTGATGCCGGGGCTCTCGCTGGGGCCGACGCGCGCCGCGTACCACGAGCCGATGTTGATGCCGACGTTCGCCGCGTCAGGGGGAATCGGCCGCGAGCCCTTGTAGACGACCACGACCGAGCCCTTGTCTCCGGTCTGCGTCGACGCGGGGCGGAAGCCGCGCTGGAAGAACAGCTCGTCGAGCACCGGCTGAATCTGCGCCGGCTGCAGGTTGAGCGAGACGATGGTCGCCTTGTGCTTGAGGAAGTCGTTGCTGCTGCCGCGCAGAATCAGCTGCGGGTTGCAGCCGAGCGACGACAGCGACAGCACCAGCACCGCGAGCACCCGTTCGTTCATGGGCGCGGGTTACTAACACACCCAACGAAAGCCCACGCCCCGCACGGTCTTGAGCTCGAACCCCGGCTCGCCCTTCTTCACGCTCAGCTTCTTCTTCAGCGACGAGACGAAGTTGTCGACGGTGTGCAGGTCGACCACCACGTCACCCCAGACGCGGTCGAGAATCTCGTCGCGGCTCAGCACCCGGCCGTTGCTCTCGAGCAGCATCAAGAGCAGGTCGAACTCTTTGCGCGTCAGCTCGACCGGGCCCTGCGGGCCGGTGACGTTGCGGGTGTGCACCTCGAGGCTGAATGGGCCGAAGCGGTGGGTGGTCGACGTCTTCGTCTCGGCTGGAGCGCGGCGCAGCAGGGCCGCGATGCGGGCGTACAGCTCGCGCAGGCGGTACGGCTTGGCGAGGTAGTCGTCGGCGCCGGCGTCGAAGCCGCGCACCAGGTCTTCTTCGAGGCTGCGCGCGGTGAGCATCAGCACGCGAGAGGGGAGATTCTTTTTGCGCAGGGCTTTGCAGAACGCGTAGCCGTCTCCGTCGGGCAGCATCAGGTCGAGAATGACGACGTCACTCGGCTGCGCCTCGAGCGCCTTCCAGGCTTCGGCGACGGTGGAGGCGACGCGCACCGCGTAGCCTTGCTCGGAGAGGTTGTCTTCGAGCGTCAGCCGCAGGTTCGCGTCGTCTTCGATGATGAGTACCGATGCGGGGGGCATGGGCGTGGGCGACGATAGCTTTGCGTGGTGGCGGCGCACAGGCCGCTGCGGTTGCGATGAGGGCCGTGCTGCTTGGAGCAGGGAGTATGGGGCGCTGCGGCCTCGGCGCGGGTCGGCACCCTTCGACTGCGGCCTAAAGGCCTCCGCTCAGGGTGAGCGCCATCGTCGTGCCTGCCGAGCTCGACGCTTCGATGGTGAGCGTGCCTCCGTGCATCTGGGCGATGCGCCGGCACAGCGCCAGGCCCAGGCCCGTGCCGGGCCGCGGCGGGGCTCCGGGGGTTTTCAGGCGCACGAAGTCTTCGAACACCCGCTCACGGTCGGCCGGCGCGATGCCGATGCCGTTGTCGGTCACGCGCAGCACGCCGTTCGCGTACGAGAACGCGACCTCGATGGGGCTGCGCACGTTGTACTTGCACGCGTTGCGCAAGAGGTTGAGCAGGCACAGCTTCAAGAGCTCGGGGTCGGCGTTCAGCGTCGCACCGTCGAAGCCCTCGAAGGTGAGCTTCGCGCCGGGCGCGTCGTCGCGCAGCACCGCCTCGAGCGACGACAGTGAGACGTTCGCCCGCTGCGGCTGCCAGCGGCCCTTGTCGAGGCGGTTGAACGAGAGAATGTTCTCGATGAGCGCGGTCAGCCCATCGACCTCGGTCACCAGGCGCGTCGGGTAGTCCTTCGCCGCGGCGTGCCCCTCGAGCCGGTGCTGCAGCGTCTCGGCCATCACCCGCATCGAAGCGAGCGGGGTCTTCAGCTCGTGGCTCACCGCCGCCACGAAGTCTTCTTTCAACTCGACGAAGCGCGCCTTGCGCCGCTGCGCGAGCTGGGCCAGCGCGAGGACTCCGACGCCGAGCACTCCGATGAGGCCGAGCAGGCCGGCCTTGAGGCGGAACAGGTCGCGCGCCCGGGAGAGCGCCGCGTCCCAGTCGGCCGGCTCGACCAGGCCGAGCTGCTTCATCTGCTGCTGCACCTCGCGCGCGGCCGCCGCCGTGTCGACCTTGAGGCCACGCACCACGTCGCCGTCGCGCTCGACGTACCAGGCTCCGAGCCGGCTCGGGCCTTCGGGAAGGGCAGAGACGTTCGGCAGCTCGGCGTCGGCGACGGGCGCCTCGGCGCAGCGCGCCTCGAAGTCGTCGGCTTCGATGCCCGCGCGGCGCGAGAGCGTCGCGATGCGCGCGCACCACCTCGAGAGCGACTCGGCGGTCAGCTGGGTGCGGCCGCGCAAGAGCCGGCGCTGGAGCCCGTCTTGCCCCTGGAAGCCGTCGCGCAGCAGGCCGCGGAGCAGCTGCGGCGCGGCCCGCGGCAGCAGGTGCTCGACCACCTCGGTGAGGGCCTCGGCGTCGTGCGCGACGGGCGTGCGCCAGCGGGCCCGGTGCTGCAGCAGCGCACGGACAGATTTTTCCAGTGCCGCGTCGTCGGTCGCGGTGACGATGGCTTTGACGAGCGGGCGCTCGCTCGCTTCGTCGTCGTCGCCGAGCGCCGCGTCGCTGGGGCTCGGTGGCGACGGCGGGAGCATGCGCTGGTTGGCCGTGACGTACAGCGTGCCCTCGGCGTCGATGAGCGGGTCTTTGCTGGCCGCTTCGATGCGCGGCTCGACCGCGGTGAGCGCATCGTGCAGCCGCTTCGAGAGCGCCGCCTCGGCGTACTGCTTCAGCGCCTCTCGGCGCCCTTCGATTTCGGCGAGGGCTTCGGTCTGCTCACGGTGGAAGACGCGGAGCAGGAGCAGCAGGACGGCGGCCACCACTGCCGCGGCCGGGATGAGGAGTGCGATTTGGGTTCGCCGCTTGGGCACGTCTCTGGCCCCCTCACCCCGGCCCTCTCCCCCGAGGGGGGAGAGGGAGGGTGTGGTTTCACTTGAGGACTGGGATTCGGTCGAAGTCCATCTGGGCCAGCGGCATCTCGCGCTCCCAGCGGTCGGGGCGCTTGTCGAGGCGCTTCGCGGTCAGAATGAGCGTGCGCAGCTCCTGGGTCTGCTGGCGGCTCTTCAGCGCCTCGGGCAGCGACTCCCAGGTGCTCAAGAGCTCGTCCCACGAGAGGTTGCGCGCCCAGTAGCTGCCGCGCAGCTTCTCGGCGAACCCGGCCGCCACCAGCGACATGCGCGTCGGGCCGCTCGACTGGGCCAGGCCGTCGCGCACCACCTCGGTCGGCAGCGCCTTCTCGACCAGCGCGCTCTGCCCACCCTGCGGCTGCTTGAAGCGCGCGCGGAACGTGGCGAAGAACTTCGGCGCGCGGCTCTTCAGCTTCATCTCGTAGATGGCGGTGACCGCGTGGCCCGCGCCCAGCTCTCCGGCATCGACCTTGTCGTTGGCGAAGTCTTCTTTGCGTAGGCTGCGGTTCTCGAAGCCCAGCAGCCGGTAGCGCTCGACCGCTTCGGGGTTGAACTCGAGCTGCAGCTTCACGTCCTTCGCGATGACCTCGAGCGTGCCGGTCAGCTGCTCCACGAAGATGCGCCGCGCCTCTTCGATGCGGTCGACGTACGCGTACTGGCCGTCGCCCTGGTCCGCCAGGCGCTCCATCAGCACGTCGTTGTACGAGCCCATGCCGAAGCCCACCGTGGTGAGTGTGATGCCCTCGCTCGCCTTGCCCTTCACCCGCGCGAAGATGCCGTCGGCCTGGGTGATGCCGTTGTTCGCCACCCCGTCGCTGCAGAGAATCACGCGGTTGGTGCCGCCCGCCTTGAACTGCTTGAGCGCCGTCTCGTACGCGAGCTCGAGCCCCGCCTGCACATTGGTGCTGCCTTCGCTGTGCAGCGACTGCAGCGCGCCGATGATGGCCGACTTCTGCGACGCCGAGGTCGGCGGCAGCACCACGTGCGCGCTGCTGCCGTAGACCACCACCGCCACGCTGTCGTCTTCGCGCAGCTGCTCGGTGAGCAGGGTCATCGCCTTCACCGCCATCGGCAGGCGATTCGCCGCGTCCATGCTGCCGCTCACGTCGATGACGAAGGTCAGCCCCGCACGCTTGCGCTCGGCCGCCTTCACCTCGCGGCCTTTCACCCCCACGTGCAGCACGTGGTACCCCTTGCGGTACGGCGACGGAAACGCCTCGACGCTCACCGCGAATGCCTCTTTTTCGGGCGCCCGGTAGCCGTAGTCGAACGCGTTGACGAACTCTTCCACCCGCACCGCCGCTTCGGGCGGCAGCTGCTCGCGCTCGAGGTACCCCCGCGCCAGCGTGTAGCTGCCCGTGTCGACGTCCGCCGCGAACGTCGAGACCCGCTCGGCCGCCGTGTCGACCGTCGGGTTCACCCCGTAGTGCTGCAACAGCGTGCTCGGGTCGGCTGCCTCTTCGCGCCGGCCGCCCTCGGCGCGCTTCTCGCCGGCGCGCGGTTGACCTGAAGAGTCGGCGCCGCCCTTCGGCTGCGGCGCGGGGTCGGGCACCGTGGGGCTGGTGATCTCAACGGGCTTGCTGGCTTCGTTCTTGGAGACTTGGACCTGCTTTTCGCGCTCCCGAATGGGCTCGGAGTGCTTTGCCTTGTTTCGCGCCTCGACGTATTCGCCGTCGGGTTTCTTGAGGTCGCCCTCGATCGTCTCGTCGTCGAAGCCGAGCTCGGTGGTGTGCTTGGAGCGTGCCGGGCCGTTCGACGGAGCCTGAGCGGCCCGTTCGGCACCCGGCGACATCAACGCGCACGACTGCAACACCATCACTGCCGCCAGCAGAACTCGTTTCATCGTTGAGGCCCTCGGGGAAGGAGACACCGTGCATGGTGCTCGAGGTCCACCGGCACTGTTTCACCCCCGGCTCATTCGATCTTCACGGTTTCTTCACGAAAGAGGAGCGGTACGCTGCGCCCCCGTGTTCGTCGCGCTGCCCCTGCTGCTCGCTGCCGCACCCTTGACCCTCGCCGCTCCCGGCATTCGCTGTGCCGGCGTCGAGCAGGGCATCTGCGACGCCTACCTCGAGCACTTCTCGACCCAGCTGGCGCGCGAGGGGCGCATCAACGTGCGCACCCGCAACGACATCGCCCAGGTGCTCGACCTCGAGCGCCAGAAGCAGCTCTTGGGCTGCGACGACGCCGGGTGCATCGCCGAGCTGGTGGGTGGCCTCGGCGTCGACGCGGTGCTGAGCGCGTCGGTCACCCACACCGAGGCCAGCTGGTTCGCCACCCTGCGCGTCTTGCGCGCGCGCGACGGCGCCGAGCTCGCCTCGGCCAGCGAGCGCTTCGACGGCTCCGCGGCGCTGGAGAAGTGGATGGAGGCCCAGGCCGACACCTTCGCCGAGAAGCTGGCGCCGCAGCCGGCCGCGCCGCCGACTCCCCGACTTCGCACGGCGCTGTTCGGCGCGGGTGCCGTGGCGCTGGTGGCGGGCGTGGTGCTGTTCGCGGTCTCGAAGGCCGACGCGAGCACCCTCGCCAACGGCACCCCGACCGAAGCCGAGATTCCCGGCATCGCCGGGCGCGGGCGGGTGCTGCAGCCGCTCGGCCTGGTGCTCGGCATCGCCGGGCTCGGGCTGCTGGGTGCCGCGACGATGTGGCTGGCGCTCGAGCCGGGCGCTCCGGCGGTGAGCCTCGGGCCGGTGCCGGGTGGCGCGATGTTCTCTTTCGCGGGAGCGCTGCCGTGAAGCGCGCGCTGGTGCTCAGCCTCGCGCTCGCCGCGTGCGACGATTGGAACGCGCTGGAGCAGAACGCCAGCTGTCGCGTGCGCGGCTGCGACGCTGGCTCGGCGGGCGGCGCGGCCGGAGGCTCCGCGGGAGGTGGCGCAGCGGGCGGCATCACCGCCGGTGGCGCAGGCGGAGGCAACGGCGGCGGCGGAGGAGGAGCCGCCGGAGGCACGGCGGGCGGTGCCTTCCCGCTGCCACCGGGCGTGGTCTCGGTGTGGAAGGCGCCCAATGGGTTGATGCGCGCGCTGACCGCCTCGGGCGACGGAGTGGTCATCGCGGTCGACGGCCAGGGCGTTCAGTACCGGCGGCGCATCGAAGCCGATGGCGGCACCGGCATGACGATTCCCAACAACGGGCCGACCGCGGGGCTGTACCAGCTCGGCGACGCGCTGGCCCTGTGCTGGAACCAGGGCGGCGTGGCCGGGCGTGTGTCGTGGCTCGACCCGCAGAACCTCGACCTGCGCCTGACGCAGACGCTCGACCTCACCGTCACCGCGTGCAACGTCTACCCGTCGCCTGGCGGAGAGGGGCCCATCTTCGCCGCGTGGGGCACGCGCGATGCGGGCACCGAGCTGGCGGTCGCTTCGGGGTGCCCCGATGCGGGCTGCGCGGGCTCGTTCACCGCCGGCTACTGCGGAGACGGCGGCTCGTTTCAGCCGTGGCGCATTCGCTTCTCGCCGTATCTCGGCGACGGCGTTCTCACCGGGCAGTACTCGGGCGACTGCAGCTACCTGGGGTCGCCGCTGGCGCCGACCCCACCGCCCCAGTCGCGGGGCTTCATCGTGCGCGCGCCGAACGTGAGCGGCTCGCTGCCCGAGTCGATCGAATCTGGGGGGCCGCCCCCGGTCTCCGAGCGCTACGGCGCCGCGCACTACGTGGCGTACCGCGACGCCGCCGGCGTGAAGGTCGGCGAGCTGTCGGGCATGTCCAACGTCCTCAGCACCGTCGGGCAGCTGTCTGCGCCGCCTCCGCGCGAGGCGGACGAATTGGTGAGCACCCTCGACGCCGGGCTGCTGCTGGTCGGCGCCGAGCGGCGCGGCGACTTCACCGCCGACCGCGACGTGCTGGTGGTTCCGGTCAGGCCCCAGTCCGGAGCGGGCACCCCGTGGCGGTTCGAGGTCGATGGAGACCAGACCGTGGTCGCCGCGGCGTGGGTCGAGCCGCTGCGGCTGCTCGCGGTCGCGGGCAACTGCACGTCGGCCGACGGCGGCTTCCCGGCCAGCGCGCTGTGCACCGGCAATGGGCCGAGCGTGTTCGTGGTGTTCGTCGACCCCACCCGGCTCTGACCGACCGCTCGGCCCGGGTTTTCGACGGTTCGCCGCGGGCGCGCCGGCCGTCGCCCGCGCGCGCGCCCACACTCTGGGGCACATGCGCAAGCTCAAGGTCCTCACCGTACTGCTCGCCCTGCGCGTCGCCGGCTGCTTCGCCTGCGCCGGCGCCGACGACGCCTCGTCCCGCCTCGACTTCGTGATGCAGCGGCTCAAGGAAGAGCGCCCCGGCGCGGGGCTCATCTCGCGCGAGTGGTACCTGGTCTCGCTCTCGATGGCCGGCCTCGCCGCCGAGCGGCTGGGCCGCCGCGACGACCTGGCCTGGCTGACCGCGCGCGCCCTGGAGCCCGAGGTGCGCGCGTTCGACACCGCGGAGTGGCGCCGCGACGCGCTCGAGAGCCTCGACGGCCCTCAGGGCCACGCCGGGTGGCTCGGGCACGCCGGGCTGCTGCTCGCGCTCGAGTGCAGCGAGGCGCACGCGGGCCTGCGCCGGCAGGTGCTGGGAGCGCTCGAGCGCCGCTACGCCGCCGCCCCCGATGCGCTGCTCGAGACGTACCCGGGTCAGAAGTGGGTTCCCGACAACGCGGTGACGCTGGCGGCGGTGGCGGTGGGCAACCGCTGCGACGGCGGGCGCGCTCCGGTGGCCGAGTGGCTGGCGCGCTGGCCGCGCGACGGGCAGAGCGGGGTGCTGAAGTTCACGCCGGTCTCCGGGCCGCGCGCGTCGGGCAGCGGGTGGAACAGCATCTACCTGCACGCCGTCGACCCCGACTTCGCGCGCGCGCAGTACCAGGCGGCAGAGCGCTCGTTCGGCTTCGCCGCGGTGCCGGGGCTGGCGGCGTGGCGCGAGTACCCGCCCGGCGTGAGTGGCTCAGGCGACGTCGACTCGGGGCCGCTGGTGTTCGGGCTGTCTCCGGCGGGCACCGGCTTCGCCATCGCCGGCGCCACGCTGTACGGCTCGCCGCTGCGGGCGGGCATGCTGCGCACCGCCGAGCTCGTCGGCCTGAGCGTGCCGTGGGGCGGGTGGCACTACCTGTTCGCTCCGCTGGTGGGAGAGGCGGCCGTGCTCGCGGCGAAGACCCTGGCCCCGCTCGGTCTCGAGCGTGCGGCTTTAGCGCAGCGGGGCCGGCTCGGGCCACTTCCAGGTGAGCAGCCCCATGGGAATCTCCTCCATGGGGACGCTGGGGCAGGCCTGCTTCACCTTCTCGATGATTTCGCCGTGGCGCTCGTACTGGTTGAGCAGAAACTTCACGTTCTTGCCGCTCTTCAGCCTGGCGACGAGGTTCACGCCGTGGTCCATGTTGTCGAGCTTCAGGCGCGCGAGCGCCCGGCCGAGGCCGGCGCCGCCGAGGGGAATCTTCAAGATGCCCAGGCGCTCGACGTCGGCGAAGGCGATTTCGTCGCTCATCAGCCCGTCGGCGCGAATGCGCGTCGAGTCGATGCTCACCTTGCCCTTGCTGACGCGCCAGATGAAGAACAGGCCGATGGGCGCGGCGCAGACGAGAATGATGCAGAGGGCGGCCACCACGTAGAGCGAAGTCCGCGCGCCTTTGTGGAACGGGTACTCGATGGTTTCCATGCGGGGCTCAAGAGACTACCTCGGGGCGAGGGCGTCGATCACCGCAGAGAAGTCGTCCATCTGCGCTTCGGGGAAGTCGGCAGGCGACAAGGTGCGCACGACCTCGAGCAGCTTGCTCAGGTCGTCGTCGCACCGCTCGAACAGCCGCGCGAACGCGGGCCCCCCGCTGTCGTAGGTGCGGTAGCCGAACAGCGAGGCGTTGTTGAGGTCGCGCTTGAGCTTGAACTCGACCTTGAGCTCGGCCAGCAGCTCGGCCTTGCGCGCGCGCTTCTGGTCGTCGCTCACCGTCGAGCGGTAGACCGCGTCGAGCTCTTCGTAGGCGCGGTGCAGGCGCGCGATGCGCTCGGCGGCGCGCGCGGCAGAGGCGGTGTAGCTCTTCACCTCGCGCGAGCTGACCCCGAAGCGCCGCGCCAGCCAGGCGGTGGTGAGCTTGTCGCCGATGAACGAGGCCAGGCTCTCGTTGAACGACGACTGCCCGGGGAAATAGAGCGTGGCGTGCACCGACTCGTGCAGCACGGTGTTGGCGAGCCAGCCCGCGCCCTCGGGCCCGTCAGAGAGCATGGTGGAGAGCACCGGGTCTTTGAACCAGCCCAGGGTCGAGTACGCCGAGGCGCCGCGCACGTCGACGTCGAGCGTGCCGCCCTGCGCGAGCTGCTCGGCGTAGGCGTGCGCCGCCTGCTCGTCGAAGAAGCCGAGGTAGGGCACGGTGCCCGCGATGGGGAAGCTCCAGCGCAGCGGCTCGAAGGCCAGCGGCCGGCAGGCTTGCACCACCCAGACCGCCGCGGCGCGGTGCAGGTCGGTGTAGCGGGCGTAGTTGTCGGTGGGCTTGAGCCCCATCGACTCGCCGAACGCCTTCATGTCGGGCACCAGCCCGAGCAGCCGCTGCACCTCGGGCGGCGTCTTGGGGTCGCGCACCACGCTGGAGAGCGGCTTCGCCGAGCCGATGAGCCTGGCCTGGCCGACCGCCGCCTGGCCGAGGTAGCGCGCGGTGAAGCAGCCGCTGGCGGTGGTGGCGACCAGCGCGAGCGCGAGCAGGCGCCTCATTTCGAAGGTGGCACCGAGAGGGTGAAGCGCGGCGGCTTGTCGGGCCGCTCGACCAGCATCAGCCACTTCACGTTCGGCGCGTAGCCGTCGTGCGCGAAGGTGAGCGCGAAGGGAATGCCGGCCTTGAAGCGCAGCACCGTCGGCGTGGTGCCCAGGTGCTGCTTGCCGTCGAGCAGCACCTTCGCCCCCTGCGGGTCGGAGTCGAGCGCCACGCCGAGCCGGTCGCCCTTGGTGTCCGACGGCGAGAGCTTGCCCCAGACCTTGAGCGGGGGCAGCTCGGCGGGCTTCACGGGCGCCGGCACCGCCACCGGCTCAGGCGCGGGAGCAGGCTCGGGCTCGGGCTCTGCCGGCGCAGGTGCGGGCTCGGGCTCGACCGCCGCGTCGGGCACCGCGCTCTCGGCCACCTCGGGCGCAGGCTCGGGCGCCGGCACCGGCACCGGCACTGGAGCAGGCTCGGGCTCGGGGGGCTTGACCGGAATCGGGTCGGGCAGCAGCGGCGGCCGCCGGGCGACCTCGGGCGGCGCGCCGAAGCGGTCGCGGTTGGCGTAGGCCCACACGCCGACGCCCACGATGGCGAGCGCGGCGAGCGCCACCACCCAGAGGCCCAGGCCCTCGGGCTTGCGCGGGCTCACGGCGTACGGCGCGGGCGCGGGCGCCGCGGGCGGCGCCGACTTGAGCTGGTCGGGCGAGAGCTCAATCCACTCGGGCTCGGAGGGCTTGGGCGCCGGCGCGGGAATCATCGACTCGCGCGTGACGGGCACCTGGCCATCTTTCTTGTTCAGCGCGCGCAGCCACGCCTCGAGCTCGGTGCGCCCGAACGGAGGCAGGGCGCTGCGCTGCACCTTCTCGAGCGCGCCAATCATCTCTTGCGCGCTCTGAAAGCGCTGCGCCGGGTCGCGCTTCATCGCCTCGAGCACCAGCTTGGTGAGCTCTTTGGGCAGCGAGCCCTTCACCTTGTTGGGGGCGATGAACTCTCCCGAGGCGACGCGCACCATCAGCTCGCGCTCGTTCGGCGCGCGGAACGGCAGCTCGCCGGTGAGCAGGTAGTAGAGCAGGGTGCCTGCGCTGAAGAGGTCCGAGCGGGCGTCGAGCGGCTCTCCAGAGGCCTGCTCGGGCGACATGTACGAGGGCTTGCCCGCGACCGTGCCGATGGCCGAGGTCGAGGTGCGAATGCGCGCCTTGGCGATGCCGAAGTCGGCGAGCTTCACCTCGCCGCTGTCGGAGACCAGCACGTTGTTGGGGCACACGTCGCGGTGAACGATGTTGAGCCGCACGCCGGCGCGGGTGCGGTCGTGCGCGTAGCCCAGCGCGCGGCAGACCTCGGTGAGCAGGTAGACCGCCATCTCGGGCGGCACCGGGTGGTGTGCGTCGCGGGCGCGCTCGAGCAGCTGTTGCAGCGTCCACCCGTCGACCAGCTCGAGCACCAGGAAGTAGCGGCCCTGCGCTTCGCCGAGGTCGAGCACCTCGACCAGGTTGCTGTGGTGCAGGCCCATGGTGACGTGGGCCTCGTCGATGAGAATGCGGCGGAACTGCTGGTCTGCATACAGCGCGTCGCGAATGCGCTTGAGCACCACCAGCCGGCGAAACCCCGCCGCGCCCACCTGCTCGGCGAGAAACACCTCGGCCGTACCCCCGTCGGCAATCTTCCGCAGCGCCTTGTACCGACCGGCAACCGGGGGCATGACCGCAATACATAGCGCGCGCGCGCGACGCTTCGGCAGGCCGTTTTCGAGCACCGCCGGCAGCTGTGCTATTGCCGGAGCGTGGCCATCTCTCCCGCTGCCAAGACCCTCAACACTTCCGCGCACACCCTCGCCGACCTGCAGCAGCTCGCCAAGGCCGAGCCTCAGACCGCCGTCGCGTATCTCACCGGCGTCGAGTCCCGCCTGCGCGCGGCCGGCAAGTCGGCCGAGGCCGACACGGTGAAGGCGCTGCTGGGCAAGACCGGCACGCTGGTCGAGCAGATGGCCGCCGCGAGCGCGCAGCTGGCCGCCATCTTCCCTGCCGATGCCGCCGGGTGGGGCGACGTGCAGCTCAAGCGCGCCGACACCATCGGCTTCTCCGCCAGCGCTCCGGCCCAGGGCCTCAGCCCCGCTTCGCCGATGCCGGGTGCCACGATGCCGGGCGCCGAGCCGGTGCAGCCGTCGCTGGGCGTGACGATGCCGGGCGCCGAGCCGGTGCAGCCGTCGCTGGGCGTGACGATGCCGGGTGCCGCGCCGGTGCAGCCGTCGCTGGGCGTGACGATGCCGGGTGCCGCGCCAATGCAGCCGTCGCTGGGGGTCACCAGGCCCGTCGTCTCGCCGCTGTCGCCGTCGGTGGGCGTGAGCAGGCCGGCGGCTCCGCCTCCGCCCGGGCCGGTGCAGTACGTGACCGGCACCGTGAACGTCTCGTCCGCGGGCCTCACCTTCACCACCGACGGCGGGCGCGAGCTCAAGCTGGCGCAGTCGGCGCTGGCGACCAAGCTCTTCCAGATGGGCAACGACATGATGGAGGGCTTCGTCGGCGATGGGCCCATCACCCTGCAGGGCACCCTGGGTGAAGACAACGCCACCTTCAACGTCGAGGCCTACGCGCTCAACAGCGACGGCAACTTCGGCGCGTTCACCTTCGGGCGGGTGACGGTCGCGGCCGACACCGGCGCGGTCACCATCGACGGCACGCGCGGCCCGGTCGAGGTGCAGGACCCCGAGCTCAAGCGCGTGCTGGCGAGCATGCCGCAGTTCGCGGTCATCGTGCCCGGCGCGGCAGAAGAGAAAGACGGCAAGCTGGTGCACACCGCGGCGCCGCGCGTGCTGATGGGCCTGGCGCGCTTCAAGGTTCCGCCTCCGGCCACCGCGACGGGTGAGACGACGTCGATGAGCGCCAACATGGCGAACAACCACTTCGTGATGAAGCCGCTGATTTTCCCCTCGGCGCAGCTGGCGCGGGCGAACCACCAGAGCCGCCTGTGGGCGCGCGGCTGGCCCGACTTCGGCCCCGACGGCGAGCCGTCGCAGTTCAAGGCCGACTACATCAGCCAGCAGCTCGACCGCCGCACCCTGCCGGTCAACCGCACCTCGGCCCAAGACGCCGACCCGGTGCAGGCCGCGGTGATGCAAGACATCGTCTGAGGGCGTTGTTCATCGAAGGCGACAGCCTTTCGAAAGCGCTCAGGGTAGTGGTGAGCCTGCCGAACCATCGAACCCTGCCATCGCCTGCCGAAGGCTGTGCGGCACATACTCCCTCGTATTGCTGCGCGACGCGGTGCTGCTTGAACATGGAGTATGCGGCGCCTCGCGTTCCAGCTGGAGTGCACCCATTCGACTTCGCCGCTTCGCGGCTCCGCTCAGGGTGACCGGTCAACGGCCTGCGGCAGCATCGGCCGCCGCCGCCGAGAGGTACTGCCGCGCGGTGGTGAGGTCGTTGTTTTGAATCGCTTGACGGGCGTACTCGAGGTTCGCCTTCGCGCTGGGCCCCAGGTTCTCTTGCACCTGGCTCAGCGTGCCCTCGATGGCGGTGTCGCCGGTGGCGAGCTGCTGGTCGATGGTGCCGAGTGACACCGCGGCAGAGCGCTGGGCTTCTCGCCTCTGCTGCTGCGCCTGCACGGCCTTCTGCTGCTCGGTCATCTGCTGACGCACCTGCTGCAGCTCGCTCACCGTCGAGTCGAGCCGCGCGTTGGTCTGCTTCGCCTCGCTCTGCAGGCTGCGGACCTCTTCCTTCAAGCCGTTCACTTCGGCCGTGCGGTCGATCACCACCGTCTGGACCTGCGGCTGAGGCGTCACGGCCTTGCTCTCGGCCAGCGGCGTGCCGGCATCGACCGAGACCGGCCGTGCACGCATCACGCCGGCGTCTTGCGCGTACGCCACCGACGCCGCGGTGACGAGCAGAGCCACGAGCTTCATGACCTTTCAATAACGGCCTACCGCTTCAGCAACAGCCCTTCGAGAAAGAAGGCCAGCACCGCGGCGACGATCAGCCAGGTCCAGATGGGGGCCTTGGACTCGGTGCTCGAGCTGCCGCCCTTCACCGCGTCGTCTCCGAAGAAGGCCTTCAGCTCGTCGGGCTTGAGCCGGGTGAGGTCGCTCTCTGCCGCGTCGACCGACACCGCGAACGACAGCGCGGGCAGCACCTGGCCCTCTGACTTCGCCAGCCACGCGCCGGGGGCCGGCAGCGGCCCCGCCGAGAGCGCTCCGTCGGGCTGCTTGCGCAGCTTGAGCTCGAGCCCCTCGGGGCCCAGCAGGTCGACCTCGCTCAAGGGGAGCTGGGTCTGCAGCGTGGCGGTGTCTCCCACGGTGACCTTGAGCTCTTCGCGCTCTTCCAGCGCGCCCGAGAGCCACGCGGCGATGCGCTGCATCAGCGGCAAGAACGAGGTGCGAATCGAAAAGTCGCTCCAGTCGCGGTCGACGGTCGAGGTGAACAGCAGCACCTGGCCGCGGCCGCGCCGCATCGCGACCAGCGCCGGGGCGCCGTCGTCGAGCGTGCCCAGCACCTGGCCGCCCTCGGCGCCGGGCTCGAGCAGCATGTAGCGCGAGAACCGCGCGCTCATCAGGCCCTCTCTCGCGCGCCCGGTGAACGGCAAGAGCACCGGGTGCTCGGCCATCACCTGCGAGAGGCGCGCGCTGCGGGCCCCCACGTCGCTCGAGCCGGGCTCGACCGCGGTCTTGTAGAGCTTGAGCCGCCGCGGCAGCACCGCGCCCATCGCCTGGTTCCACGCGTCGGGCTCGACCCGGTCTCCCATCGAGATGAACAGGCCGTGGCCCGACTCGACGAACGCTTTGAGCCGCTGCGCCACGTCGCCGCGCGGGGCCTCGACGTTGAGCAGGAAGATGACGTCGTAGCTCGAGAAGTCTTCGCGAAAGGCCGCGTCGGCGTCGCGCACCACCGCGCGCACCGGAGAGCCGCCCGCCTGCAGCGCAGCCTCGACGAAGAACGCCTCATCGCGAAACTTCTGCGGGCTCGGCGCGCCGTTCACCACCAGCGCGGTCAGCTCGCGCGGCACCGGCAGCACCACGGTGCGCGTGTCGTCTTCGGTCAGCGCGTCGGGGGCCAGCACGCCCTCGACCACCGCCACCGGCCCGCCCTCGAAGCGGTGGGTGAGCGCCTTCTGGCCGGTGCCGTGCGGCGGCAGGTCGAAGAAGCCCTTCGACACCACCCGCCCGTCGACCTTGAGCTGCAGCTCGACGTCTTTCATCGCCTCGTCCGAGAAGTTGCGCGCGGTGAAGGTGAACTGAAATGCCTTGGGGTCGACCTGGGGCGCGGGCTCGACCTTCACGTCGAGCAGGGCGTGGTTGGGCAGCGCGTCGAGACCGGCGGCGGCGTCGCGCAGCACCACCTCGGGGCGAATGCGCTCGCCCTTGAGGCCCGCCACGGTGGGCAGCGGCGCCTCGGTGCGCAGCGAGGTGGCGGTGAAGTCGCTCACCAGCACGATGCGCTTGCCGGGCAGGGGGCTGTCTTCGAGCGCGCGGGCGGCGAGCTCGAGGCAGCGGCTCGAGTCGGCGGCTTCCCAGGTGGGCTGGGCGTCGTCGAGCAGCTGCAGCATGCGCGCGCGGTCGAAGCTGAGCGGCGCCGGCGGGGCGGGAGCGGCGCCACAGACGAGCGCGGTGGCGGGCTCTTCGGGCATCAGCTCGCGCGCGGCGGCCTTGGCCTCGGTCTTGGCGTGCTCGAACAGGGTCTGCCCCGAGAGGCCGCGGGTGTCGCGCCAGCGCATCGACAGCGAGTCGTCGAGCACGATGACGGTGGCCATCGGCCCCAGGCCCGCGGTCACCGCGCCCTTCTGCGAGAGCTCGGGCCGCGCCAGCGCGATGGGCACCGCGAGCAGAATCAGGGTGCGCAGCGTGTAGAGCAGCAGCCGCCGCAGCCGCAGCCGCGAGGCGGTGCGCTTCTGGCTCTTCAAGACGAAGGCGATGGCGCCGAACGGGTGCGGGCGGGGGCGGCGCCGGTCGAACAGGTGCACCAGCAGGGGTATCAACGCGCCCAGGCAGCCCCACAAGAGCAGCGGGTGCGCGAAGGTCATCGGCCCTGCCTGCGTGCGAGGAAGCGCAGGAGCACCGAGTCGAGCGGGTCGTCGGTGCGCACGCGCTCGTAGTCGACGTCGGCGGCGGTGCAGGTCTGCTTGGTCTCGGCGAGAAAGCGGCCGAACTCTTCGAGGTAGCTCTCGCGAATCTCGCGCGGGTTCACCTCGAGGCGGCGGTCATCTTCCATCGAGAGGAACAGGGTGGGGTCTTCGAAGGGGAAGGTGAGCTCGAGCGGGTCGACGATGTGGAAGACCGCCACGTCGTGCCGGCGGGCCTTGAGCGCGAGCAGGCGGCGCAGCGCGTCGGCGCGGTCGTCGAGAAAGTCGCTGAACACGCAGATCAGCGCGCGGCGCGGCAGCTTCTCGGCGAGGTGGTCGGCGGCCTGCGCCAGGTCGGTGGTGCCGTGCGCGCCGGTGTCGTCGAGCGCGTCGAGCACCACGTTCAGGTGGCTCGCGTTGGCCCGAGGCGGCACGTCGGTGAGCTGCCCGCCCGAGAACACGGTCAGGCCGGTGGCGTCTTGCTGCCGCACCAGCAGGTAGCTGAGCGCTCCGGCCAGGGTGCGCGCGACGTCGAGCTTGTTCAGCGGGCCCGAGCCGTAGGCCATGCTCCCAGACGCGTCGACCACCATTACCGCGCGCAGGTTGGTCTCGTGCTCGAAGCGCTTCACGTAGTAGCGGTCGAACTTGCCGAACGCCTTCCAGTCGAGGTGGCGCAGCTCGTCGCCGGGCGCGTACTCTTTGTGCTCGGCGAACTCGACGCTCTGCCCCTGGTGCGGCGACTTGTGCAGGCCCGAGAGCACACCCTCTACGACCGCGCGGGCGCGCAGCTTGACTCCCGTGAGCCGGGAGAGCGTGGAGGCGTCGACGACTGGCATGAGGCCTGGGCAGTCTTAACGCTTTGCGGCGCCGACTGCTTCCACCATCGAAGCCGAGGCGCGAGCCTTGGGGGTGTGTCACCATCGCGGGCGTTGGCTTCGTTCGTCGAGGTGTCCGGTGCGCACGCATTCGTAGGAGAAGGTCGGCGCTTCTACGCCGGCCGGTGCTTTCTCTATTGGCAAGACGGGACGCGAGCGCTGGGCACGGTGATGTGGGGCCGCCCGCTCGAGGCCGACGTGCAGGCGATGGTTCCCTTCTTCGAGGTGGGGGTGGCCCGGTGCTTCGCCGGTCACGCGTCGTTCGTCGATGGGCGCGGGCTCGAGGCGGTCGACGTGCTCGCGTTCGGCAAGCTGCTCGCCTACCTCACCGCGCGGCGCAGCGCGTGGGGGCCGAACATCGGGCGGCAGGCGGTGCTGCACCCCGGCGGCTTCGTGGGCGTGGTGGTGTCGGGCGCGCTGCACGTGGCGCGGCCGCCGTACCCCTTCGAGTCGTTCAGCGACGAGCGGGCGCGCGAGGCCTTCGCGTACGGCGAGGTGGAGGACCTCTTCGAGCCCGTCGAGCGGCTGCGCCTTTCGGTGAGCAGCCCGCCCGAGGTGGTTCGCGCCTTGCGGGCGGTGCTGACCGAGCGCGGGCACGCCTCGAGCGGGCAGCTGGCGCGGGCGATGGGGCTCTCGACCCGCACCCTGCAGCGCAGGTTGGAAGAGGCAGGCAGCTCGCTCCGCGACGAGCGGCGCAGGCACCTGAGCCTGCAGGTCGAGCAGCTGCTCTCGGGCACCGCGCTCGACCTCGAGGCGATCGCCGCGCGGGTGGGCCTGCACTCGGCCTCGCACCTGGTGCGGCACTTTCGCGCCACGCACGACGGTGAGACGCCGGGCGCGTGGCGCGAGAAGCGGCGCCCGGCGCACCGCGGGTAAGGCCGTCTAGCCCGGCGGGCGGACGTGCTCGAGCAGCCGGTCGATGAGCTTGATGCTGGTGAGGCCTTCGGACTCGGCGGTGAAGTTGGGCAGCACGCGGTGGCGCAACACCGGGCGGGCGAGCGCGCGCACGTCGTCGACGCTGGCGATGTAGCGGCCGCTCAGAATCGCGCGGGCCTTGGCGCCGATGACCAGGTACTGCGAGGCGCGGGGGCCGGCGCCCCAGCTCACGTTCTTGGCGATGAAGTCGAACGCGCCCGCTTCTTTGGGGCGGGTGGCGCGGGTGAGCTCGACCGCGTACTTCACCACGTGGTCGGGCACCGGCACGCGGCGCACCAGCTCTTGCAGGTCGCGAATCGCTTCCGGTGAGAGCACCTTGGTGACCGAGGCGGGGCTGCCCTGGGTGGTGAGCTTGACGATGGCCTCTTCTTCATCGGCGCTGGGGTAGCCGACGTCGACGAGGAACATGAAGCGGTCGAGCTGGGCCTCGGGCAGCGGGTAGGTGCCTTCTTGCTCGATGGGGTTCTGGGTGGCGAACACCAGGAAGGGCAGGTCGAGCGGGTAGGTGCGGCCGCTGGCGGTGACCCGGTACTCCTGCATCGCCTGCAGCAGCGCCGCCTGGGTCTTGGGCGGAGTGCGGTTCACCTCGTCGGCGAGCACGATGTTGGCGAACAGCGGCCCCTTGAGGAAGCGCAGCTCGCGGCGGCCGGTGGCGCGGTCTTCTTCGAGAATGTCGGTGCCGGTGATGTCTGACGGCATCAGGTCGGGCGTGAACTGAATGCGGTTGAACGAGAGGTTGAGCACGTCGGCGAGGGTCGAGATGAGCAGCGTCTTCGCCAGCCCCGGCACGCCCATGAACAGGCAGTGCCCGCGCGAGAACAGCGCCACCAGCAGGTGCTCGACGACTTCGCGCTGACCGACGACGCGGCGCTCGAGCTGCCCGAGCACGTCTGAGCGCGCCTTGGCGAGGGCTTCGACGGCTTTCAGGTCTTCATCGCCGTTGGGGACGGCGAGCAGGTGCTTTCCGGTGGTCACTTGGAGCGGTATTAACGAATGGAAACTCCAATGGGGGAAATTCTGTTCCCTGGGGAAGCAGTATGCTGCCTTTGGTGGTGCGCTCGGCTCCAGCCCTGATCTTCGTCTCGCTGCTGTGTGCGTGCGGCAGCCGAACTTCGAGCGGTGGAGGGTTCGAGGTGACGCTCGACTACACGCTGGTCTCGGGGGGCACCGGCTGCGTGCGGCTCGAGGTCTCGCCGGATCAGGGCACCAGCGGCTCGGCCGACGTCTCGCTGCAGGGCAAGCCCCGCTCGGGCTCGGTGGTGGTGGCGGTGGCGCGCGACCCGCTGTGGAGCACGGACGTCACGCTCATCGGCACCCTGCACGCGCAGGGCTGTTCAGACAACCGCCCGGTCGCGACGCACACCCTGGGCACCCGGTTTCCGTCGGGCGCCGTCGAGCAGGTGACGTTGACGCTGCGCGAGAAGGCGAACGACGGCGGCACGGCCGGCGGCTCAGGCGGTGGTGGTGAAGCCGGCGGCGCGGGGGGCGCGAGCGGTGGCTCCACGGCCGGCGGCGGCGAGGCCGGAGGCGTCGCGGGTGGCGGCACGGCCGGTGGAGGCGCGGCCGGGGCCGGTGTCGCGGGCGGTGGCACGGCCGGCGGTGGCACCGCAGGCGGCACTGCCGGTGGCGGCACCGCGGGCGGTGGAGCGGCAGGCGGGGCCACCGCCGGAGGTGGCGCCACGGCGGGTGGAGGCGCGGCGGGCGGAGGCGCAGCGGGCGGCACAGCCGGCGGCGGCACCGCCACGTTCTGCGCCGACCCGAACATCATGGGCTGCTGGCCGATGAACGAGGGCAGCGGCAGCACCGCGCACGACCTGAGCGGCAATGGAAACGACGGCACCCTCACCGCCGCGCAGTGGATGGCGCAGGGCGACGGGGGCTTCGCGCTCGCCTTCTCGGGCGGCGGGTACGTGGCGGTGCCCGCGGCGGCCTCGCTGAACTCGGCCAACGCGCTCACCCTCGAGGCGTGGATTCGCCCCACCGCGGTCGGCATGGACAACACCGTCGACCGCGTCCTCGACAAAGACCTCGCCACTCAATACGCGCTGTCGTTGGGTACGAACGGCGCCCGGCTCTGCTTCAGCGTCGACAGCCGCGACACCTGCTCGGGCACCGTGACGGCCAATGTGTGGCAGCACATCGGTGGCACCTGGGCCGCGGGCGGGCCTCCCACCGTGTACATCAACGGTACCGCGGTGGGTCAGAGCGGCAACCTGGGCGGGCCAATCAACAACTCGTCGCAGAATCTGCTGTTCGGCGACGCGACCACCGGGCCGAACACGAGCACCCGGTACAACGGGCAGCTGCGCGGCGTGCGCATCTACAGTCGCGCGAAGAGCGCCGCCGAGATGTGCGCCGCCGCCGGCCGAACGTGGACAGGCTCGGCCTGCAACGACTGAGGCGCGCGCCTCAGGCCTTGCGGCGCTTGTGCGACCAGGCGCCGAGCGCCGCGAGCATGAGAATGATGAACGCTCCGCCGCTGCCGCCGCGGCCGCCAATCTGACAACCGCCCTCGTCGATGCCCGCGCCGCTGCCGCCCGAGCCCGCGGTGGGCGTGCCGCCCGCAGTGGCCGTGCCGCCCGCGGTGCCGCTGCCGCCCGCGGTGCCGGTGCCGCCCGCGGTCGCGGTGCCGCCCGCGGTGCCGCTGCCGCCCGCGGTGCCGCTGCCGCCTGCGGTGCCGCTGCCACCTGCGGTGCCGCTGCCACCTGCGGTGCCACCGGAGCTGCCGCCCGAGCCGCCCGCGGTCGAGCCGCCCGCGCTGCCTCCGGCCGAGCCCCCGCCCGCGCCGCCGCCGGTTCCCGCGCCGACGATGGTCACGTTCGCGCAGTGAAAGTAGAAGCAGGAGCTGCCGCCGTGCCCTTGCATCCACTCGACGACCTGCAGGGTGTAGCCGGTGCCCGGAGAGTTGGGCACGGTGATGTTGATGGTCTGTGGGGTCGTGAACGGTGCCGTGTGTTGCAGCGCCCCGTCGACCAGCACCGGAGCGACCACCGGGTTCTGCACTACCGTCGACTGGCAGATGCCGGCACCGTCGATGACCGCCATCATCTTGGGGAGGTTGGCGCGGTTCTTCGCCAGCGCCACGCGGTAATGGCCGGGGTGGTCGACCGTCTCTTCGAGGCGCACCCCGTAGGTCTGGCCCGCGGTGAGGTTCGTGACGACTCCACTTTGAGACGTGCCTTGACCGCAGGGGTCGACCTTCTGGTTGCCGCCGATCGGGTCGCCCTGTCCATTGGTGTTGAGCCAGTCGATCGAGCCCCCGTCAGGAGAGATGAGCTTGAAGTGCGCCCACGCCGAAGGGGCGGCGAGCAGCAGGAACGCGAGGAGGACCGGTCTCATGGCGCGGCAGCCTAGCGCAGGCTTCGTCAGGGCCCGAATCGGGGCGCGCCCAGCAGCGACGCCAGGTCGTCGGCGTAGAGCTCGGAGAGCCGCGCCACCACCTGAGGGCTCGCCGAGCCGCCCCACGCGCAACGCGCCGCAGCCTCGGCGTCTTGCAGCGGCGCGGTGCAGAAGGTGTCGCGCCAGTGCTCGGCCAGCGCCGAGGCCAGCTTCGCGCGCGCGGCCTTGCGCGTGCGCTCGTCCCACTGCGCGCTGCTGCTCACCCGGGCGGTCTCGGCGCCCAGCTTCGCCTCGGGCACCGCGGCGTGGGTGGCGCCGGTCTCGACCTGCTCGTCGCGCAGCACCACCCCCAGCGGCTTCGCCAGCGGGCGCAGGTCGACGAACATGTTCACCTGCGCGCTCAGCTCGTTGCGGGCCTCGTTCGCGTCGTAGTCGCGGGTGCGCGGCTCGCTCTTGTAGCTCGTCACGCTGCGCGGCTCGCTGCGGTAGCGGGTCACCGGGCGCGAGCCGGTGCAGGTCGTTCGCCCGCAGGGGTACGAGTAGTACTCGTAGGTCGTGTACGGCACCTGCACCCACTGGGTGCTCTGATACGGCACCTGCACCACCCACTGCGCGGTGCGCTTCACCGTCTGCCAGCTCACGAACGCTTCGACCTGGCCGCTCACCGACACGCTGGCGGTCTCGGTGCCCTGCTTCGAGGCCCAGGGCGAGCTGCCGAACGCGTCGGTCAGGGTCACCGGCCACATCGCCGTGCCCCCGCGCACGAAGCTCTCGACCTTCGGGCTGAGGCTGAACAGCGGCGGCGGCCGAGCGCTCTCTTTCACCTCGGTGCGGCCCAGCGCGCGGCAGTAGGCGGCGGTCAGCGCGCCGAGAAACGACCCGCCCGCCCTGGCGAGCGCCGCGTCGCAGCGCGCCCCGGCCGCCGAGGCCCACGCCTGCGAGAGCTCGACCCGCAGCGCCTCGAAGCGCGGGTGCTGCAGCGGCTCGAGCGCCCGCTTGCGCTCGGGCTCGGCGGCGAGCGGGCCCTTCTTCTCGAGCGACGCGCGAAAGTCGGCGACCTCGCGCTGCTGCAACAGCTCGAGCTCGGCCTGACCCGTGCCGGGGCGGCTCCACGCGTCGGCGAGCGCGAACGCCTCGCCCAACGCGACCGAGGCGTCGGTGAAGCGCGAGCCCTGTATCGACTCGCCCGCGCGCACCAGCAGCATCGACAGCGCCTGGGTGCGCGCCTCGTCGCGGCGCGCGGCCGCCTCGCCGTCGCGCGGGTCTTCGGTGTACGCCTCGTCGTACGCGGCGGCGGCGCCGAGAAAGTCGCCCTGCTCGTACAGCGCGTTGCCCCGCCGCAGCGCCGCGCTGCAGGAGCACAGCAGCACACACAGCAGCGGAGTGACGAGGCGAACCACCTCGCGATTTCTCGCCTGATTCTCAACCGAACACCACCCGCGCGCAGCGAAAACGCGAGGCGACACCTCTGAGAATGCTGCACGGGCTTCCCTCAAAGGGGGCTGCTCGGCTCGCTGCAGCGCTATCTAGCGCACCGCCAGCCCGGGCAGCGCCGGCAGCAGCGACGCACCGGGAGGCGGAGGCGGAGGGGCACCCAGGTCTTCGGGTGCCTCTTCGGCGGGCGGAGGCGGCGCGACCTCGTGCGCCGTCTTCAGCGCGGCGTCGACCTGCCCCAGCTTGTCGTCGATGTCGAAGCGCTCGCGCAGCCCCAGCGCCAGCATCACCGCACCGAGGGTGGCCGAGACCGCGCAGCCGATGGCGAGCCCGATGAGCAGCTCGTCGACCGAGGTGCGCCGGTCGATGGCGATGCCCGCCGAGACACCGGCTCCGAACAGGCCGCCCACCATCACCAGCACCTGCGGCACCAGCGGCGGCTTGTGGTTGAGCAGCTGGTCGCGCTCGACCAGCAGCCAGGTGCGGTCGCGGCCGGTGTAGCGGCTGCTCCTCACGGCCTCGGCCGCGGGCGCCGCGGGAGGTGCCGGGGAGGCCGCGGCGGGTTCAGCGCTGATCAGCACTGCGGTGAGCAAGCTCAGCATGGTGACCACCTTTCGTTCGCTTCGACTTTGGTTGGGTTCGTATCGCGTCGCGCAGCCAGGCGCTCGCGCCTTGCGGGTCGACCGAGAGGGCCGCCGAGATGCCGCCGGCCAGCGCGCCGGTGATGCCGCTCACCGCCACGTCGCAGCCCGCGAGGTGCAGGCCCTTGAGCGCCGTGCGCGGGCGCAGCGCCCGGCAGGCGTAGCGCTCGGGGCTCGACTCGAGGCCGTACGCCGAGCCGTTCACCGCGCGCACGAAGTGCACGTTCGAGAGCGGCGTCGAGAGCTCGGTGTACGCGATGCGCCCTTCGAGGCGGGGAAAGCGCGCCAGCAGCACCGCGAGCAGGCGCTGCGAGATGTCGGCCTTGAGCGCCTCGTACTCGGCGGGCCGGTGGCGCCACGCCGAGACCTGAAAGCGCGCGAAGGGCTCCCAGCTCGAGAGCGTCACCACCTCGGCGGTGTGCCGCGTCGCCTCGGGGTCTTTGAGCGAGGGGAACGCCACGTAGACCGACGGCGCCTCGCTCGAGCCCGGGTCCCACACCCGGTTCACCGCGTCGAGCGAGTCGATGAGCCAGCGGTTGGTGGCGGTGACGCCTGCGCTCTGCAGCTCGCCTTCGAAGCCGACGTGCAGGCACAGGTGGGTGAGGGCGGGGCGCAGCGCCTCGAGCCCGCCGGGGCGCTCGGCTTGCGGGAGCAGCGCCCAGGTGTTGAGCGCTCCGGCGGCGCCGACGACGTGGTCGGCGCGCAGCGCTTCGCCGTTGGTGAGCCGCACGCCGCTGGCGCGGCCGCGGTCGACGAGAACCTCTTGCACCTCGGCGCGGGTGCGCACCCAGCCCCCGCTCGCGGCGAGCTCGGTGGCGAAGGCGCGGCCCAGGCTGCCGGCTCCGCCGTGCGGGTACCAGGCGCCGGCGCGGTAGTGGCGGGTGAGCAGCGCGTGCACTCCGAAGGCCGAGCGCTCGGGCGGCGTGCCGTAGAAGAACCAGTGCAGGGCGAGCGCGGCGCGCAGCTTTGGGTCGGTGACGCACGCGTCGATGACGTCGCGGGTGCGGGCCATCGCCAGCGGGGTCGGCGCCGCCAGGGTGCGGGCGAGAAAGCAGCGGCGCATCACGTTGGCGGCGTCGTGCAGCTGGCGGAAGTAGCGGGCCAGCCCGTCGCGCTGGTGCGGGAACAGCTGCATCAGCCGCTCGCGCAAGCCGGGCGCGTAGTCGATGCGCGGGCCGCCGGGCAGCTCGGCTTGGTCCCACGGGCCGTCGACGTGGGTCCAGCGCAGGCGGTCTCCGCTCAGCGCCGACCAGAGGCGACCGGCGAGGTCTCGGTGCCCCGCCTCGCCCACCACGTGCAGCCCGACGTCCCAGCTCCAGTGCGCGCGGCGGAACGACTGGCTGAAGCCGCCCGGCACCTGGTGCTGCTCGAGCACCAGCACCCGCTTGCCCAGCTTCGCCAGCAGCACCGCCGCCGAGAGCCCTCCGACACCCGCGCCGATGACGATGACGTCCCACCGCTCGGCCGGCGAGGCGGGGCCCCAGGCGCGGGTGGTCATGAGGGGCAACCTCGAAGCCGGTCAGGGCTCGCCGGAGGCTGAAGGGCAGATACTCCATCGTATTGCGGCGGGCGCTGTGCCGCTTGATGCCTGGAGTATGCGGTGCTGCGCGTTCCAGCGGTGATGGCACCCATTCGACTGCGCCGCTTCGCGGCTCCGCTCAGGGTGCTCGGTTTCATCGCGCCGCTCCTGCGTGCAGCTTCGCGGTGTGCTCGAGCAGCAGCGGCTGCAGGTCGGCAGGCTGGGTGAGCGGCAGGCCGGTGAGCAAGCCCACCAGGCGCGTCACCCGCTGCAGCGGAGGCTGGTACGCGGGCAGCACGCCGTGCGCTCCGCGCAGGCCGGCCATCTTGGCCATCGCCTCGTTCACCGGGTGGCTCACCGAGCCGCTCTCGTTGAGCCAGAAGTGCAGCACCTTGAGCGCATCGAGCCGGTCGCGCTCGGGCTGGCTCGAGGTCGACAGCGCGGCCCGCGCGTAGGCGAAGAAGCTCGCCCCGTGCCGCGACTCGTCGCCGCAGATGCGCTGCGAGATGACCGCGAGCAACGGCTCGGGCGAGTGGCTGGCCATGCCGCGGTAGGCCTCGGCGGCGAACATCTCCGAGATGACGTTGGTCACCAGCGTGCCGATGCGCGACTTCATGAAGGGCGCCGAGACCCGGCCTCTGGTCACGAAGTCGTCGCCGGGCGGGGGCTCTCCGGCGAGCTCGAGCCAGCGCAAGAGCGCCACCGGGTGCCGCGTCTCTTCGTAGAACCACACCGAAACCCACTGCGAGAAGTCGAGGTCGTCACCGAACGCCTGCATGAAGCGCTGGGTCGCCGAGAAGGTGGTCTGCTCGGAGAACGCCATCTCTCGCACCAGCGCGATGAGCGAGGGGTGCAGGTGGGCGCGGTCGAGCGTCGACCAGGGCAGCTCGCTCACCTTCCAGCGCACGCCCTCGGCGACCTCGACCAGCTCGCGGTAGCGCGCCGGCTGCGGCTCGAGCACCGCGCCCGTCGCCCCGGACACGGAGATGGCGTCGGTGGGGCAGAGCGCGGCCGCGGCGGCGGCGGCGGTGTGCTCGGCCGGCGTGGCGGGCTGCCGGGTGACGCGCGCCCGGCCGGCGCCGACCGCGAAGCTCTGCGGCGCCACGGTGGCGCACGCCGCGCAGCGAATGCACTTCGTCACGTCGACCGAGCAGCTCATCGCTGCACCAGCGAGCGTCGAACCCACGGCCCCAGCGGCGAGCCGCCGAACACGTCTTCACCGGTGACCGCGCGCATCCGCGCGCCATCGACGGTGAGCCAGAAGGTGCGGGTCTTGGGGTCGGCCGAGATGAGGCCCCAGTGCTCTCCGTCGTCCGACAGTGCCAGGCTGCCGTCGACCACCGCGGCGAGCTCGGTGCGGCGCTCGCGGTGCACCACCGTGCACGCGCCGTTCTCGCGCGCGACGAAGGTGACGCCGTGGGGGCCGAGCGCGAGGTCGTTGACCTCGGCGAACGGGCCGAACCGCGAGTCGGAAGAGATGACCCAGGCGCCGCTCGCGTCGTGCGCCACGTAGGCCCAGCCCGTCGCGTCATCGCGGAGCAGCGGCGCCGAGACCTGCGGCCAGCGCTCGCCTTCGAGGCCGTCGATGACCACCGCCGACCGGTCTCCGTCTGCGCACACCCAGCCGGTGCGCCGGCCAGCGTCTCCGAAGCGCAGGTGCCGCACCCGCCCGCATTCGGAAGAGACCGCCCCGTCGACCACCGCGGCCCAGCGCAGGCCATGGCGCGCGGCGTAGGCGATGTGACCGCGCGTCACGTGCAGCTCGGCGATGGCCTCGGCGGCGGGCTGGGGCGTGCCGCCGTCACCGGGCTGAAAGACCACCCGCTCGAGGCGGTTCTCGCGAATGACGATGGCCGCGCGGCCGTCGTCGTCGACGTCGAGGGTGAGCACGCGCTCGTGGCAGGGCCCTTCGGTGCCGTCGACGGTGACGCGTGCGCAGGCGCCGTCGCTGCCGACGAAGGCGAAGTGCCGGCCGTCGGGGCTCAGCCGCAGCGACTGCACCGTCTGGTAGGGCCTCGAATGGGTGCCGTCGTCGCGCACCGCGAGCCAGCGGCGCTCTTGGGCGGCAGCGAAGACCGCGCGGTCGTCGGCGAGCAGCAGCTGGGTCACCGCCTCGTAGGGGCCCAGGGTGAGCGTGGGCGTGACGACGAAGCTGCTGGCGCCGCGGTGCGCGACGTAGACCAGCCCCTTCGACGAGAGCTGAATCTCAGAGATGGAGTCGTAGCGCTCGCCGCCCTCACCCAGCCACTGCGCGGTGCCGTCGGTGTAGAGGTCGGCGCGGCGCTGGTGCTCGGCGTCGTGGCGAGACAGCACCAGCCGCGGCGTGGCGCACGAGAGAAAGAGGAGCGCGATGGCGAGAAGCCGCTCAGGGGGCGCGGTCACGTCGGCACCTGCATCAACGTCAGCGTGCCGCGCGCGGTCACGCGGCGGCCGACGCTGGCCTCGCAGTCGAAGCGGTGCAGCGCGTCGGTCGAGTGGGTCCACACCACCAGGTAGTCGAGGCGGTCTCCCGGCAGCACCGGGGCGGTGAGCTTCACGTCGACCGCCGCCAGCAGCACCCTCGCGGGCTTGCCGTCGGCCCGTATCGCGCCGAGCAGCGCGCAAGTCTGGGCCAGGCCCTCGATGCAGTACGCGCCCGGCCACACCGGCTCGCCGGGAAAGTGCCCCGCGAAGACCGGCTCGTTCTGGGCGATGCGCTTGTGCGCCTTGAGCGCCGGCGGGTCGTCGGCGATTGCGTCGGTGCCCTCGACGAAGAGAATCGGCGGCCGGTGGGGAATCAGCCGCTCGAGGTCGGCGCCGGCCAGCGTCAGGGCTTTGAGCGAACGCGGGTCAATCATGCCAGCGCCTCGTTGGCCCGCAGCAGACCCTTGAGCACCTTCTCGGGCCCGAAGAAGTGCCAGCGCTTCGCGCCGAGCTTCACCAGCGTCTGCACCGACGCGGCCCAGCGCACCGGCTGGGTCAGCTGCGCGACCAGCAGCTCGGCCAGGTCGTCGCGCTCTTCGATGACCTCTCCGTTGGCGTTCGCCACCACGGGAAAGCGAGGCCGCTTCCACTGCACGCGCTGCAGCGACGCCCGCCACTGCTCGGCCGCCTTCGCCATGTGCCGGCTGTGCCAGGGGCCCGCCACCGGCAGCCGGGTGTGCGCCACGCTCAGCTTCGCCAGCGCCTCGCGGTCGCCGGTCACCACCCACTCGCGCGGAGCGTTGTGCGCCGCCACCTCGTACCCTTCGACCGGCTCGCGCACCGCCGCCATGCCGCCGGGGTGCGTGCGCGCCGCCTCGCCCATCAGCCGCGCGCGGTCGAGCACCACGTCGACCGCTTCTTCGGGCGCGAGACAGCCCGCCACGCAGAACGCGGCCAGCTCGCCCACTGAGTGCCCCGCCAGCGCCAGCGGCCGGGTGCCGCGCGCCAGCGCTTCGAGCGCGAGGCCGACCCCGATGCAGAGCAGCGCCGGCTGGCTCACCTCGGTGCGCGCCAGCTGCGGCGTGCCACGCTCGATGATGCCCGGCAGGTCGACTGACATCGCCTTCGACGCGCGCTCGAGCAGCGTGCGTACCGGGCCGGGTCGCGTCAGCGCCTCGCCGCCCATGCCCGGCGCCTCGCTGCCCTGCCCGGGGAAGAGGAAGACGTCGCTCACAAGAGCAGCCCCCCATCGACCGGCAGCTCGGCGCCGACGATGTACGAGGCCTCGTCGGAGGCGAGGAACAGCACCGCCCGGGCGACCTCGTCGGCCTGCCCCAGGCGGCCGAGCGGCACGTGGCTCTCGAGCTTCTCCAGGGCGCGGCGGTCCATTCGCTTCACCATGCCGGCGTCGATGACTCCGGGCAGCACCGCGTTGACCCGAATGCCCTTGGGCGAGAGCTCGGCGGCGAGGGTGCGGGTGAGCGCGAGCAGCCCGCCCTTCGACGCTGCGTAGGCGGCCTGGCCGGGGTTCGCGCGCACCGCGGTGGCGCTGGCCACGTTCACGATGGCGCCCTTCCGGGCGTGCAGCATGCGCGCGAGCACCGCGCGGGTGCAGCCCATCGCTCCGTCGAGGTTCACTGCCAGCACCTCGCGCCATTCGGCCGGGTCGACCAGCATCGCGGGCGCATCGCGCGAGCAGCCGGCGTTGTTCACCAGCACGTCGACGCGCCCGCGGGCCTCGTGCACCTGGGTGAAGGCGCGCTCGACCTCGTCGGCCCTGGTGACGTCGAAGCGCAGCGCGCGCGCGTTCGCGCCGCAGAGCTTCACCGTCTCGGCGGCCTCGGCTTCGGCGCGCAGGAAACCGATGTAGACGAACGCCCCTTCGGCGGCGAAGGCCTGGGCCATGGCGCGGCCCAGCCCGCGCGAGGCGCCGGTCACCACCACCGTGCGGCCGTCGAACCTCAACGCGACACCAGCGGCGGCAGCTCTTGTTCGCCGCGGTAGCTGTGCTTGCGCGGGTCGACGAACAGGCTGCGGTTGTCGATGAGCGGCGGCGAGACGGTGGTGAGCGTCACGTCTTGCGCGGTGAGCGCAGAGACCCCGGGTGCCGCGAGCGCGACGTCGAGCGACGCCCAGCCGACCCAGTCGCCGCGCGTGGGAGAGAGCGCCGCCGCCACCACGGTGCCCACCTCGGCGCCGTTCAGCGCGAGGGCGGCCCCCGGCTCGAGCGGCCCGCTGGCGACGAAGCAGGTGACGCGCCGTGCGACGCCCTGGGCGGCGCGCGCCTTCAAGGCCTCGGCGCCCTCGAAGCGCTTGGCGAGGTCGATGCGCCAGCGCAGCTGCAGCTCGTCGGGGAACAGCGAGGTGAGGCGAATGCTGTAGTGCCAGTTCTCGAGGGCGCAGAGGTCGAGCGCGGCGAGGTCGCCCTGCGCCAGGTCGAGCGGCGCGCCGAGCTCGAGCAGCTTCGCCCAGACCTCGGCGGCGCGAGGCTTGGGCACCAGCAGCATGTAGCCGTACTCGCCGGTCTTGCCCGCCCGCACGCAGACCACCTCGCGCAGGGTGAGAAACGAGAGGTACGGCGCGCCGAGCACCTCGGGGCCGAGCAGCTGCGAGACGAGCTCCCAGGCGAACGGGCCGTCGACGCCCCACAGCTCGTGGGTGTCGCGCAGGTCGGTGACGGTCGCGTCGGCGTCGGGAGCGTGACGGGCGCGCACGCTCTGCAGGTGCTCGAGCAGCGCGGGTCGGCTGGGGCCCTCGGCGAAGAGCAGCCACGAGTCTTCGTCGAGGCCGACGAAGGCGTCGGCGAAGGGGCGGCCGTCGGCGCCCAGCAGCAGCGTCTGGAGAATCTGGTTTTCGCGCACGAACAGGCGCGAAGTGGTGGCCACGTCGAGCAGGTCGAGCACGCCCGGCCCCGAGATGCGCAGGGGGTGCACGTGGTCGAGCTTGGTCACCGCGCAGGAGGTGCGAATCGGGTGGGGTTTCGACGGGGCGGCCCCTTCACGCCCGCGGGGAGAGACGGGCTGCTGCATCACCAGGTCGACCAGCGCGTTCACGCTGCGCAGCGCGCGGCGGCGCTCGACGGGGTCGGGCAGCTTGACGCCGAACTCGATTTCGAGCGCGACGATGATTTCGACCGCGTCGATGCTGTCGATGGAGAGCCCGGTGCCGAACAGCGCGGTGTCGGGGTCGATGTCTTCGGGCCTGCGGCGGAGGTTCAAGCTCACCACCAGCATGCGGCGAATCTTGGCCAGCACCTCTTCGCGCCGCGCCAGGTACGCCTTCAGCTCAGAGTCCATTCGCGCCTCCCACGACGACCGCGCAGGTGAGCGAGGCGCTGCCCGAGAGCACGAGCAGCCGCCGTGCCTTGCCGGCCCGCAGCTGGGCGACCGCGAGCACGAAGGCGAAGGCCGACGCGGTGGCTTCGGCGGCCCCGAGCTGCGCCGCGAGGTCGCGCGTGCCGAGCGGCGTGCGCAAGGCGTCGTACGCCACGGTGGTGAGCACGCCGTCGACCTCGGGGCAGTGCCGCATCGCCGCGCGCACCGCGTCGTCGAGACGCTCAGGGCCGGCGAGGCCCCACCCGAGCAGCTCGACCGCGCTCGCCGAGGTGGTCAGCGCCGCAAAGGCCGCCCCCTCGGCAGCACGCGGGTGAGGGGGCGCGGCCAGCTCATCGAGCCCGCCGGCGAGCAGCACGTCTGCGCAGCGCCGCGCCGCGAGGTGCTCGGCGGCGCGCGCAATGGCGAAGAGCCCGCTCGCCGCTCCCGCCGAGAGCGCGAGCAGCGGCCCTTTCAGTGACAGCAGCTTGGCCGCCTTTCCCGCCGGCGCGTTCAGCACCATGTGCGTGAAGGGCACCGCCGCGACACCGAGCACGCCGCGGCGCTCGATGCTCACCTGCGTCTCGTGAACGCTGCGGGCCGGCATGCGGGTGCTGCCGGTGAACAGCCCGGTGCGCTCGCGGGCGGCGCCGCGCACGGTCAGCTTCGCGTCGGCGAGCGCCAGCGCCACTCCCGCGGTGCAGTAGCGGCCCGACGGGTCGAGGTCGCGCTCGGGCGCCGAGCGCACCCAGTCGGTCAGCTCGAACGCGGGCACGGCGCCGTCGAGCGCGGCGGTCGCCGCCTGCAGCGCTTCGACGGTGAACCCGTGCGGGCCGAGGGCCGAGATGCCCGAGACGAAGACGCGGCGGCGTTCGGGTGGGTTTCTCGGTTCTGAGTTGCGCCCGATGATCAGCGCGGCGTTGGCTCCGCCGAAGGCCGCCGAGAGCTTGAGCGCGCGGTTCACCTCGAGGGGCACCGGCTTGTTTCCGGTGACGACGTTCGCGGTGATGCCGGCGCGACGGGCTTCCGCGCGCAGGGTCGGCGGTACGACGCCCTTGCGCATGCACAGCAGCGTCGCGATCAGCTCGAGCACTCCGGCGGCGCCTTGCGTATGGCCGATGAACGACTTCGTGGCGGTGAGGGGAGCGGGGCGGCTCAGCGCTGCTTCGATGCCGCGCCACTCGGCCGCGTCGTTCGAGTCGGTGCCGGTGCCGTGCGCGCTGATGAAGTCGACGCTCGACACCCCCGCGTCTTCGAGCGCCGAGGCGATGGCCCGCCGCACCCCGCTGCCCGACGGGTCGGGCGCCGTCTCGTGGTGCGCGTCGGCCGAGAGCCCGTAGCCGAGCACGTGGCCCCACGGCTCGACGCCACGCGCGCGGGCGGCCGCTTCGCGCTCGAGCACCACGAACCCCGCGCCTTCACCCAGCGTGAGGCCCACCGTCTGGCCGAACGGAGCGCAGCGCTCTTCGGCGACGACTCCGATGGCGTGGAAGCCCGCGAAGACTTCTCGCGTCATCACGTCGACGCCGCCCGCGATGACCACGTCGGCTTCTCCGCGCTCGAGCAGGTCACGCCCCAGGCCGATCGCCGTGGTCGACGACGAGCACGCCGTCGACACGATGAACGCGGGGCCGGTCGCGCCCAGCTCGGCCGCGAGGCGCTGCGCCAGCTCGCTGAAGCCTTGCAGCTCTTCTGCGAAGCAGGTGCCCACCAGCACTGCGATTCTGGCCCCTCACGCCGACCCTCTCCCCCGAGGGGGGAGAGGGAGGCTCTGGTGACGGCCTCTCTCGCCGCGGCGAGCGCCAGCGTCAGGGCCGCGCGCCCTTTGGGGAGGCCCTGCTCGAGCTCGGGCCACAGCCCCGCGAGCTGGCCCTTGAACTCGGCCACGCTGAAGCGGCGCACCGGTGCGAGGCCGTCGCGCCCCTCGCTGAGCGCCTGCCACAGCGCATCGCAGCCGGTGCCGACGGCGCATGCGGCGCCCGCGCCTGAGACCACGATGCTCACGGCTCGTCGGGTTCCTGCGCCTTGTTGGAGGCGTAGATGATGGTGCCCACCAGCAGCACCACCAGGCCGCCGATGATCAGCGCCGGCCCCACGGTGGTGCCGAGAATCACCGCCGGCACGATGAAGCCGCTCAGCGAAGTGCCGGCGATGGAAATCAAATAGAAGACCCCGCCCAGCGCGGTGACGCCCAGGCCGATGCCGAGCAGGTACCCGCCGATGCGCTGCACCCGAATGCCGCCGATGGTCTTGTCTTCGGGGTGCTCTTCCCACTCGGGGTAGGTCTGCTCGATGGCCACCCGGTCGAGCCGCGGGCGCTGGGCATAGATGCCGTCCCACGCGGCGAGGTGCTGCTTGCTGCGCTGGTGAAAGTCCCAGAACGCCTGCTCGCCCGCGCGCACCTGCACCATGCGCTCGCGCTCGAGCTCGGACAGTTGCGTGCGCTGCAGCCGCTTCGCCTTCTCGGTGTAGCCCTCGAGCACCAGCGCCGGGTTCTGCGCCCTCATGCGGCGCATGAAGTCGTCGAGCGCCACCCGCAGGTCGACGCGCCGGCTGAAGCTCATGCCGTCTTCCGCCGCCACCTCTTGCAGCCGCTCGCCGATGCGCAGCCCGGCGTCGGGGTCTCTCTTCAGCTCCTCGCGCAGCGCCTTGTGGTCGGCCGGCGTCATCGACTCGAGCAGCCGGCTCATGCCCAGCACCGCCTCGTCCATCTCCGGCTGAAGCCGGCGCATGCGCTCTTGCACCCCGGGGTGCAGCCGCTCGTGCTCTTCGAATTCCATGAACGCCCCGGTGAAGTACAGGCTGCGCAGCGCGGCGCGGCCCAGGCGGGTGCGCGTGGTGAACAGCTCTTCTTCTTCGGGGCTCGCTGGCGGCCGCGGGCTCAGGTCGAGCTCGCTGAAATACGCCATGCGCTTGTCGACCTGGCGCAGGCGCTCTTCGACGCGCGCCGCGTCGTGCACCACTTTCGTCTGCGTGGCGGCGTTGGCCGCCGCCGCTGGCGCCGAAACTGCCGCCGCACTCCCGAGGAGTAGGTCGCGTCGCTTCATCGATTCACCCCGCCCTGACTTGAAAGAGGGTCGGGTTTTAGCACGCGAGGTGCCAGCCACCTGGGCCTGAGAATTCGGAGGGCTCGGTGCGACAGGTGTGTAAGGGCCTGCTCAGTGCATCAGCGCTCACGCGGCTCGGTGAGCGTCAGCAGGTCTTTGGCGGTGTCGATTTGAAAGCCCGCCTGGCGCGCCACCCGCTCGCTGAGCGCCGCGGGCTCGAGCCGCGTCTTGGCCGCCAGCTTCGCCAGCAGCGGGCTCCAGGGCACCGCGCGCGAAGGGCCGGGCCCTACCTCGCCGCGCAGCGCCAGCTCGCGCATGCACAGGTCGACGGCCTTGGCGAAGGTCTGCTCCTGCAGCAGCGCCGCGGTCTGGCCGTTGAGGTCGAGAAAGCTGGTGGCCACGGTGCGAATCGCCAGCGCCATCAGCGAGGTGCGCTGCATCTCTTCTTCCAGGTAGATGCGGTCGACCACCGCGACGGTGGTCTCCATCATCGCGGTGACGGTGGCCAGCCGCGGGCTGTTGGTGAGCACCGCCGCCTCGCCGAACATCTCGCCGGGGCCCATCAGCCGCAGCATCTCGGTCTTGCCGGCCACCACCCGGTTCGCCTGGCAGTGCCCGTCGAGAATGATGTACGCGCAGTCGCCCTGCTCGCCCTCGCGAATGATGACCTCGCCGGCTTGAAAGGTGCGCTCGGGCAGCCGCGCGGTGCCGCGAATGAAGTCTTCGAGGTCGGCGCGAAACGCGGCCACGTCGGGGTAGCGGTCGTCGGGGCGCCGCGCCAGCGCCTTGAGCGCGATGTGCACCAGGCGCCGCGGCAGCGGAGTGGCCTTCGGCACCAGCGTGTCGGGCGGCACGATGTCGCCCTTGGCCGCCAGCTCGAGGGTGGCCTCGGCGGTCGACGCCACGAACGGCGGCCGCCCGGTGAGGATGCGGTAGAGAATGCCGCCCAGCAGGTAGACGTCGGTGCGCGGGTCGATGGCCCAGTTCTCTCCGCGCGCCTGCTCGGGCGCCATGTACGCGGGCGTGCCGATGGCGCCCTCGGAGTCGTCGTTCACCGCGGGCAGCTTCGCCTTGCGCCGCGCCAGGCCCCAGTCGACCACGTAAATCTGCCCGTGCTCGGCGACCATCACGTTGTGGGGCTTCAGGTCGCAGTGAAAGATGCCGCGCTCGTGCGCGAACGCCACCGCGTCGCAGACGCGCACCAGCACCTCGAGCGCCTTGAAGCGGCCCTCGGGTGACTTGTTCTTGGGGTCCATCAGCAGCTCTTGCAGCGACTGCCCCTCGAGCACCTTCATGGTGAAGCAGGTCGAGCGCTTCTTGTCGGTCGCCAGCGCGTAGACGGGGGGAATGTTGGGGTGGTCGAGCTGCGCGGTGATTTTCGCTTCCTCGATGAAACGGTCGAGCGCCTCGTCTTCTTTGATGAGCTCGGGCCGCAACAGCTTGAGCGCCACCTCACGCTCGAGCTCGTCGTCGCGCACCCGGTAGACCCGCGACATGCCTCCCGAGCCGAGCAGCCCGAGGTCGGCGATGCGCCACCCCGCGGGTATCGGCTGGTTGAGCTGGTTGGGGTCGTCCGCGTTCTTCTTCTTGCCGAGGCCGAACATGTGAGGCCGGCACTCTGAACCGGGCGGGGTGCGCGGTCTACAGCAGCGTCGCGAGCGGGCCCGAGCCGCGGTCGGAGGGCCCCAGCCGCCCCGGGCTCGAGGCCGCGGCGGGCAGCTGCTCGATGCCCGCCCACGCCTCGGCGAACGCGGTGCTCGCGCCCTTGCCGCGCGGGTCTGAGAGCAGCCGGCTCACCTGCGCGTCGAAGCCGGCCGGCTGCGCGAGCGAGCCATCGGCGGCGGCGTCGAGCGCGCGCCGAAACGCGCGGCGCCCGAAGCCCTTCACGAACGCGCGGCCGCACGCCGCGGCCCCGCTCGCGCTGGTGTCGGCGCACGGCGCGAAGCGCTGCACGTTGGCCTGTACCTCGAGGCCCACCTGCTCGGCGACGAACTGGTACTGCTCGGCGAGGCCGCGCGACACCGAGGTGTTGGCGTTGACGGCGAAGGGGCCGAGCTTCTCGTCTCCAGGCAGCACCGACGAGGGCACGAAGGTGGGCTTGAGCAGGTCGGCGACCAGGTTGTCGGCCTGCGCGCGGGTGATGCGCAAGAGCTGCGACGAGGGCACCACCGCGCCGGGCACGCAGGGGCCCTCGACCTCGAGGGGAGGCCGGTACGGCTCGGGGACGGCAATCTGGCCGGTGCAGCTGATCAGCGCTGCCGCGGCGAGAAGTGGGGTGCGCACGCGCGGGGCATTTTCGGGCGCCGCCCCCACGCGTCGCCTGGGAAGCCGGGTGCTCAGGCCTACATCGACACCACGTCCCGTCGAGGAGACCACCGAAGGCTGCATCTGGGCCGGCCGACCGTTAGGTCTCTTGCAGGCATGGGTCAGCGCTCGCTCCTCATTGCGGTGGACATCGGTGGCACCAAGACCGCGCTGATGGTCGCAGACGCACACACGCACGAGCCGCTCGCGCTCGAGAGGTTCAAGACCGACACCGACGCCAGCCCCGAAGCGACCGCGCAGGTGCTCAAGCAGCACTTCGACGACCTGCTCGAGCGCGAGGGGCTCAGCAAGCGCCGCATTCGCGCCATCGGCGCGGCGGTGCCGGGGCAGGTCGACCATTTCGGTAACATTCTGGTCGCGGGAAACCTCGGCTGGTCCGACGCGCCGTTTCGCGACCTCTTGGCCCAGGTGTTCAAGGTGCCCGCGTTCGTCGAGCACGACGCCAACTCGGCCGCCATCGGCGAGCGGTGGAAGGGGCACGCCACCCGCATCGACGACTTCGTGTTTCTCGCGCTGGGCACCGGGGTGGGCGCGGGCCTCTACCTGGGCGGCCACCTGCACCGCGGTTTTCACCACGCGGCCGGCGAGGTCGGCAACATGCTGCTGCGCCGCCGGTCGGCCTCGAAGCCCGCCGGCGAAGACAACCTCAACGACGCGGTCGGCTCGAAGGCCATCAAAGAGCGCGCGGGCGCGCCTCCCGACGTGCCCGCCAAGGACGTGCTCGAAGACCCCGACTCGGCGCGCGTCGCCGAGCGGGTGGCCGATGAAGTGGCGGCGGCCATCATCAACATCTGCACCGTGGTCGACCCACAGCTGGTGGTGGTCGGCGGCGGTACCGCCACCGACGCGCTGCTGACCCGGGTCCGGTATCGCGTCGGCGAAGAGCTGCAGTTCAAACCCGAAATCCTGCGCTCGGCGCTGGGCGAAGAGGCGCAGCTGTACGGCGCGCTCTTCGGCGCGCTGGGTGTGATGCACCACCAACGGGAGGCTGCGTGAAATTTCGCGCGCTCGCTCTCGATTACGACGGCACCATCGCCTGGCACGGAGAAGTCGACCAACCCACCATCGCGGCGCTCAAGCGGCTGAAGAGCTCGGGCCGCAAGCTGCTGCTCGTCACCGGGCGCGAGATTCCCGAGCTGATGACCACCTTCCCCGAGGCCGGCATCTTCGACCTCATCGTCGGAGAGAACGGCGCGCTGCTCTACGACCCGCGCGCCAAGACCTACGAGCTGCTCGCGCCGCGTTCGCCCGACCGCTTCGTGCAGATGCTGCGCGACCGCGGGGTGAAGCCGATCAGCGAAGGCAAGGTGGTGGTCGCCACCTGGGAGCCGCACCAGCACGCGGTGCTGCACGTGATTCGCGACCTCGGCCTCGAGCTCGACATCATCTTCAACAAGGGCGCGGTGATGGTGCTGCCCAGCGGAGTGAACAAGGCCTCGGGCCTGCGCGCCGCGGCCAAGCGGCTGCACCTGCACCTGCGCGAGGTCGCCGGAGCCGGCGACGCCGAGAACGACCACTCGTTCTGCCAGGCCTGCGGCTTCTTCGCGGCGGTGCAGAACGCGATTCCGTCGCTGAAAGAGCGCGCCGACTGGGTGACCCCGTCGGACCACGGCGCGGGCGTCGCCGAGCTCATCGAGCGCATCGTCACCACCGACCTGAAAGATTTCATTCCCAGGTCAGCTCGGCAACCGTCTCCGGCTGACCCACCCACACCCGTGACGTGAACTTGCCGACCACGTTGGTCGCGCCGCACAGCTCGAGCAGCCGCATGAAGAAGCCCAGCGTCTGAAACGAGGCCGCCTCTTCGGCGACCGGGCCCATCTGGTAGGCGATGCGCAGCTGCGCGTCAGAGTCGCTGACCCCCAGCACCTCGAGCGCGGGGAAGTCGAAGAAGCCCTGCCGCATCACCTGAAAGCGCATGATGCTCTCGCGCGGGTCGCCCTTGTCGACGAGGGTCGGGTGGGCCTCGGCCAGCCAGTCGACCGACGCCGCGCCGAACGCCTTCACCGTCTCGAGGTCGTCTTGCGCGATGACCCTCAGAATCGCGACGCCCATGCGCTCGAAGGTCTCCATCGGGTACCAGGCGTCGGGTTTGATTCGCTGCGTCAGGTACGGCAGGTCTTCTTTCACGAAGTACGTCGGCCAGAAGACGTCTTTGCGCGCTCGCAGCATGCGCACGTAGTCGACGAACAGCGTGCCCATCACATGGCGGCTCAGAGCTGACGATTCAACGCCCTGCGGTCATGTGGGTACAAGGAGGCAAGTCGTGACCGGGCAGGGTGGGCTTCGACCTCGGCACTGTTGACACTGAGCGCTTCGCGCTCCGCTCAGTGGCTGACAGTTCTTCGAAGCCGCGCATGGTGAGCTCGTCGAACCATGCCGTCGCTCGCCGAAGGCTGAGCAGCACATACTCCATCGTATTGGGGCAAACGCTGTGCTGCTTGAAGCATGGAGTTCGCGGCGTGGGTGCGTTCAACTTGGAGGGCACCCATTCGACTTCGCCGCTTCGCGGCTCCGCTCAGGGTGAACGCTATCGGCCCAGGAGGAATTGATCTTTTCCGCCGTCCTTCACCGCGCCACCCGCCGCCGCAGGCCCGGCGGGCATCACCTCGACGTGGCTCAGGTCGTCGTCTTTCGCGAACTGCCGCGACAGCCCAGCCACCTGCTCGGGCGGCACCTGCGGCGCCAGCACCAGAAACGCCTTCTTCGCGCGCTCCTTCAGGCCCGCGTCGGACAGCGCGTCGGCGCAGCGGTACAGCGCCAGGTGCACCTCGGGGTCGAAGGGGTTCACCGCCAGCGCGTCGAGGTACGCGTCTTTCGCCTTCGCGTAGTCGGTCTTGCGCAGCAGAATTCGCCCCAGGTGCACGCTGGTGGGGCCGCTGCCGGGGTGCATGGTGAGCGAGCCGCGCAGCACCTTCTCGGCCTCGTCGAAGCGCTTGAGCTCGAGCAGCGTCAGCGCGTACTCGTTCGAGACCGACTCGTAGCGGTCTCGCACCTGGTTCCACGCCAGCTGAAAGTGCTCGGCGGCGGCCCTGGGCCGCTCGTGCTCGCGCATCAGCTCGCCCAGATGCGCCCAGCGGCGCGGCTCGAGCTCTTCGACCTCTTTGAAGTCGCCGAAGGTGATTTTCTTGTCGTCGCCCTTCTTCGGCTTGTTCTTCTCCTTCGGGTCGTCCGAGCCGATGAGGTCTTCCTTGCGGTCTTTCTGCGAGCGCGGAATCAGCTCTTTGGGAAACGGCTGCTTCTTCACGTGCGCGAGCCACGCCTTCTCGAACGTGGGGAAGGGCGCCTTGAACACGTGCTCGACCGCGCGCTGGTCGGTCTGGCCGCCGGCCATCTGCCCGAGCAGCTCTTTGAAGCCTGAGTTGCCCTCGCGCGAGTAGATGAGGTCGATGGCGAAGTAGACCTCGGCGAACGCCGTGGCGGCGTCTTCGGCCGTGGGCAAGAGCGCCATCGACGGGTGCATCTTCTCGAACGGCACCAGCTCGTTCTTGCGCACCCGCGAGCCGAGCAGCGCCAGCGTCGAGGGCGTCATCGCGCCGCCGTACGGCCCGCGCCAGCGCGACTCGAGGTACTTGGCCAGGCCCTCGTGCAGCCAGATGGGCACGGTGTTTCGGCTCACGTTGCTGACCGCGTAGTGCACGTACTCGTGCGCCACGGTGTCGAGCCAGTCGTAGCCGTGCAGCAGCGCCTTGGGGCTGGTCACCATCAGCTTGTTGAACTTGCAGATGGCGATGGTGCCCGTCGTCTTGATCTGCTCCTTGGTGAGCGTCGACACCGCCGCCAGCTCGCGCGCGTTCGAGACGATCTCGATGCGCACCTTCTGCTTCGGGCATGAAGCCCAGGTCGGCCTCCATCGCCTTGGCCATCGACTCGAGCGCGTCGAGCGCCCACGGCGCCAGCACCGCGTCTTTGCCGGGCGGTGAGGTGAAGATGAAGTGCGCGCTCTCTTGCTTCTCGTACTTCTCGGTGATGCGCGCGGTGTCTTTGACCAGCCGCAGCCACGAGTTCGGCTTGTCGCGCACCCCCGCGCCCTCGAGCTCTTTCATCGCCTCGGCGTAGCGGCCCTCTTCGAACAGAATGCGCCCGCGGAAGTAGCGCACCGGCTCGACGTCTTTGGGGGCCACCTTCTCGGCCACCTCGAGCTCGCGGCGCGCGCCCGCCACGTCCCAGTCGTTGAGCAGTTGCTCGACGTTCTGCAGCCGGGCCTTGGCCTCGCCCTTGAGCTGCGAAGCGGCGCTGACGTCTTCGTCGTCTTCTTCATCGGCCGCCCGCGCTTGCGCGGCAGCGAGGCAGAGGCCCAGCGCGGCGATGAGGTGCAGGCGGCTCACTTCACCAGCTCCTCGTAGTAGCGCTTCACCTGGTCCTTGTACCGCTCGGGAGCGCCCTGCTTCATCGCGTCCATCACGTCTTTGCGCAGCTCGCGCGGCGCGCGCGACGGGTCTTCGTCGGGTATCTCGACCTTGTCGTGCTTCATGCCGCCGGGGCGGTTGCGGCTCATCGGCATCGGCATGCGCTTGCCGCTGCCCTTCTGCTGCTGCATCTGCTGCTGCAGGCCGTGAAGCGCCTCGATGGCGCCCTGCTGCTCCGAGAAGCCGCGGCCCGGCTCGCGCCCGCGCAGCCGCTGGCTCGCCTGGTCCATTCCCGACTGCGCGCGCTCGAGCTGGCCCTCGGTCTCGGGGTCGAACACCGGCGCCCGCTGCTGAATGTCGTCCATCTGCTGCTGCAGCTGCTGGGCCCGCTTCTGCAAGCTGCGCTGGGCCTGCTCCTGGCTCTCGAGCTGCTGGCGGTCGCCTTCCGACATCTGCTGCGGTTGGGGGAACAGGCTGTCGAGCTGGCGGGTGATGTTCTCGGCCTTCTGGTGGTCACCCTTCAGGTGCTCGGCCTGCTCGCGGCTCTTCTTTCGAATCTCGGGCGGGTTTCCGAACATCTCGTCTTGCCGCCGCTGCGAGTCGCCCTGCTCGGCGAGCTCTTGGGTCTGCGCCTCGAGGTCGCGTGCCAGGTCGGCGGCGAGGTCGAAGTCGTCGGCCTTCAGCGCCGACTCGAGGTGCGAGAGGTCTTTGAGCGAGGCCTCGCGCGGCTTCTCGGCGCGCGAGCTCATCGAGTCGGCGTCGAGTGACTGCAGGCTTGCTTTCAGCTGCGCGGCCTGCTCGAGCACCTTCTGCTTCACCTCGTTGCCGCGGCGGCTGATCTGCTCTTTCATCGCGGCGCGGCTCTTGTCGCGCATCTGCCGGGTCTTCTCGGCCAGCTGCTCCTGGTCTCGCGTGACCTGGTCGAGGTCTTTCTGAAACGACTCGAACTTGCGCGCCAGCTCGGGGTCGGCGTTCTCGTCGGCGGCCTCGGCGGCCTGGTCGAGCTCGTTGAGCATGTCGTCCATCTGCATCGACATCTCTTGCAGCTTGCTCATCGCCTCTTCGAGCTTGCCCTCGCGCACCAGCTTCTCGATTTCGTCGAGCTGGTTCGGCGTCGAGTCTTGCGCCATCTCTTTGAGCGCGTCGGAGTTCATGAACTCGTCGCGAATGCCGCCCGCCAGCTCGGCCATGCGCTGGCTCAGCTGCTCCATGCGCTCGCGCAGGGCAGAAATCTGCTCGAGCAGCTTCTGCTTGTCGGCGTCGTCGTTGCTGTTCTTCACCTTCTCGAGCAGCTCGGCGAGCTCGCGGCGGTCTTTCTTCAGCTGCTCGGCGAGCTCTTTGAGGTCCTTCATCTTCACCCGGTCGAGCAGCGACTCGAGGTACAGCACCGCCTGCTCGGTGGTCTTGATTTCGGTGCTCACCGCGTTCGACAGCCGCATGCCGAACGACTTGGGCTGCGAGGCCTTCGCCATGCGCAGGAACAGCTGCCGCGCCAGGGTGGTCTGGCCGACGTCGCGCTGCAGCTGGGTGCCGGTGTTGGCCAGCGCGTTGATCAGCTCGGTGGGGGCGTCGCGCTCTTTCGAGAGCTCTCCCGCCAGCGCGTTGGCGTCGAGCGCCAGCTGGGTGCCCTGCGCGTCGGTGGCCGAGTGGCCCGCCGCCATCTCGGGCGTCTTGTCGGCCAGCCGGTCGTTCGACTCCATGCGGTCGGCGAGGTGGAGCAGCAGGCGCTCCCACAGGGCTTCGGCGCGCTTGAGCGCCTCGCGCCGGTGCTCCGAGGCGCTGTACAGCTTGAGGGTCTGGGTGCGCGAGGTGCCCGACTTCTTCCCGCTCACCTCGTCGTTGTCGGTGGCGCGCAGGTTGTATTGCACCCGCTGGCCGGGCACGAGGTGCAGCGAGGCGATGTTCCACGCGTACTCGCCGCGGGTCGAGCGGCCGTCGTCGTGCTGCAGCGGCACGGTGACCTCGGCCTGGCCCGGCACGCGGTAGGTGAGCTCGAGCTCCGAGAGCCCGTAGTCGTCGGTGGCCTCGTACTTGAGCGTCACCGACTGCTTGTCGTTGTCGACCTCGAGCTCGTCGGGGGGAGCCGAGAGGTGCACCGCGGGCGGAGCGTCGGCCTCGGCGCGCACCGCCACGTCGGGGCCTTCGGCCTCGATGGCGCGGCCGTCGAGGAAGAGGAAGTGGTAGTGCCCGGTGCGCTCGATGATGAACGCGCCCTCGAGGTCGCGGCGGCCCTTCAGGGTGAGCGGCACCTGCTTGCCGTCGACGTCGAGCGCGGCCCCCTCGATGTCGCGGTCGGCGCGGGTCTTGAGCAAGACCTCGGTGCCGGCGGGGGCCGAGACCTCGCCGTTGGTGCCGGCCACGGTGCGCGACATCAGGCCGGTGTAGGCGGGGTAGCGGTAGGTGAGCTCGACGTCGCCGGTGATGGGCTCGCGAATCAGCGCGGCCTTCGGCACCCCCGAGAAGGCCAGCTCGAGGCCGGCGCGCGCCCGGTGACGCTGCCAGAACCCCAGGGCGGCGCAGAGCACCAGCGCGATGCCGAGCACGAGGCCGGCGCGGCGTACCTGGGTGCGGTCGACCGCGGCGAGCGGGTCGGCCCTGGCGGTGCGCTGGTCGAGCTGCTTCAAGAACGCGCGGGCCAGCTCGGGGCTGAAGTCGTCGCGGTGGCCCAGCGCGCGAGAGAGCTCGACCGCGGCGAGCACGTCGAGGCCCAGCTCGGGCATCGCCTTGCTGACCAGCACCGCCGTGCGCAGCTTGCTGCCCGCGCGCTCGCGCCACAGCCACAGGCCGCAATACAGCGCCACCATCGCGCCGGCGGGCAGGGCGCCCAGCAGCAGCAGGCGGCCGCCCCAGAGGAAGCGGGTGGTCAGCAGCGCGCCGAGGAGCAGCAGCGGCAGGGTGGCCGCGGCCGCGAGCAGCGCACCTTGGGTCCACAGGGCGCGGCGCTGCCCGGCCCGCACCCGGTCGAGCAGCCGCTCGGTGTGCGAGGGCGGCTCCGATTTCGGCGCGGGAGGATGAGGCGACGGGGGGTTGGCGACGGGCTCGAGCACTTCGGCACACCAATATAAGAGGTGTACCGGCTCAAACGCTCGGAGTCGGCGAAATGCTCCCTGCTATCCGAAGGGCACGGGGTCGACCGCGATGCAGCGCAGCTCGCACACGTAGCGCGCTCCTGCGGCGTCGGTGAGCCACAGCTGGTCGGGGTCGGGCAGCATCTCGGAGAGTGTCAGGTGCTCGGTGGCCCGCGACAGTCGGGACAGCAGCTCGAGACACAGCGGGGCTTCGAGGTCGAGGTAGAGCGGCTTCACCTCTTGGGGGCTGCGCACGAACACCCGCCGCGGAAGCCGGTGTCGCTCGCGAAAGCTGCGTGCCCGTTCGAGTCGGCCGTCGCCCGGCTCGAGCCAACCGAGCTCTGGGCGGGTGAAGCGCCAGCGCGCGCGGGCAATCACCACTTCACCCAGCTGCCGTCGCGGCGCGGTGGCGGCACCGCTGTCGAGCGAGAAGTGCGCGGCGCAAATCATCTTCAGCCGTCGCTCCATCACCTGCACCAGCGGCCAGCGCAGCTTGCGCGCGCGGTGCACCACCTGGCCGCCCACCACCTCGAGGTCGGCGGCGCGCAGCACCTGCGAAGCAGGGCGGGCCGAATCGAAGTCGAAGCCCAGGTCGAGATGCCAGTGCCGCTTCGCCAGCCGCGCATCGTGCGACGAGCGGGCGAAGTCTTCCCACGGTATCGGCGACACCAGGGCCTGGGGAAAGTCTTCGCGCCACAGCCGCTCGAGCAGCGCCCGGTCGGGCGCGTGGGCCAGCACCGAGAGGGTGGAGACCGGCGTCACTCCGGGGTGCAGCTCTCCCAGAATCGGAGTGCCTTCGCCCCGCAGCATCGCCTCGGCGTCGGGTGCGGCCCACAGCAGGTCGGGCGCGTGGTGACGGGCCGAGGGCCAGCCCGGAGCGGGCGCGCGGCAGCGGCGGCGAACCATCGCCTCGGCTGCCTCGAGGTCTTGGGGCAGCTCGGCGTTCAAGGCGCGCAGCTTTTCCAGCGCCGGTGCCAGCACGGTCGGCGTCGCACCAGCGAAATGCGGTGCGAGCCGTTGCCAGAACACGTGCAGCGGCTCGGGCTTGCGAACCTTCAAGTGCTTCGACAGTGAACGGCCGACCTGAAAGGTGAACCACCGCGCCACCTGAAGCACCAGGCTCAAGGGCCGCGCCACCTGCGCGAGCATCTGCGGGCTCAGCTCGAGCTGAACGTCGCGGCGGCACTCTTCGTAGACCAGGCCTCGACCACCGTAGGTCTGCCCGGCGTGGCGCCGCGCGGCGGTCTGGGTGCGCGCGGTGAACTCGGTCTCCAGCTGCGCGAGTGCGGCGCCCAGTGAAGGGGTACCGGCGGCGGCCCGCACCCCCTCCAACGACACCGCCAGCTCGGGCTGCGCGGCGAGCGGTTGGTGGGAGATGGCGACGGGAAAGCCGACCCGCACCACCCCGCGCGCCACCAGCGACTCGAGCGTGGCGGCGTCTTTGAGCGTCTCCACCCGCGCCGGCAGCCTGCGCAGCAGCTTCTCGTCGGCGGCGGTGAGCGGCACCTTCGCTCCAGCTGCGGTCAGCACCGCGCCCGGCTGAAGCCTCAGGTCTCCCATCAGCCGGGCCAGCGCGCGCGGGCGTTGAGCAGGGTCGGCCGCCGCGGCCTCGGCGAGCGCCCGAGCCGCCCACGGCTCCAAGAAGGTCTGGCGCGCTGCGATGAGCCCGGGCCCGGGAGCGAAGTGCCCCTGCTCGGCCCAGCGCGCCCAGCCCACCGGCCCGAAGAACCCGATGGTGTCGTTCTTGGCGCAGTAGCGCTGCAGGTAGCGCAGCACCAGCAGCTCTTTCTTGCGCGTCTTCGAGTCGGTCGCGCCGGGCGGCTTGCGCAACAGCGAGTCGAGCCCGTCGTCGACCGCGGCGCGGTTCTGCCAGGTCACCGCCTCGCGAAACAGCGGGTCGGCCGCCACCTCGCGCAGCGCGGACGAGACGTCGCTGGCGTGCAGCACCTGCTCGAGCCGCGCGAACGGAAACCCGGCGCCGCGCAGCAGCACCACCGGCCACAGCGACCACCCTCCGTGCAGCTGTGGGCGCTCAGACCGCGAAGACCGTCGAGAACCCATAGCCCTCTGGAATGTCGCTCATCACCAGCCCCTCGGCGTCGGGCGCGTGGCGCGCGGCGGCCCCGCCGAAGTGACCGTCGTAGATGAATGACGAGAGCTCGACCTTGCTGTCGACCCACTCGAGGTGCTTCTCGTCGACGAACACCGGCAGGCGGGCCCGCGGGAGCGACACGTATTCTTGCGCCACGTAGCCGGGCTCGTGGGTCACCACCTGGGCGACTTCGCGCCACAGCCGCTCGCTGCGCGAGATGCCGATGTGGGTGTCTTTGCCGTCGAAGGCGCGCTTCATCACCCAGCGCTCGCGCTCGCGCACGTAGCGGGCGGCGGGCCTGCCCTGGGGAAAGTGGGTGGGCGCAATCTCGAAGCGAAAGCCCTTGGGGCCCACCGCGCGCGAGAAGAGGCGCTCGTCTTCCCCCATCAGCGGCAGCATGCCCTTGTCCATCAGGGTGGCGGCGAGGGGCTTGACCACCTCGATGTCTCCGATGCGCGCGCCGCGAAGAAAAGCGGAGTGGGCCCTTTGGGGCCAGGCGCTCCGGGTGATCGAGAAACGACGAGCCGATGGTGATGAGCGCCACCAGGTCGGGCCGACGGCGGTCGCCGGCGATGCGCGGGTTGCCGTCGCGGCCCACGCCCAGCTGCTCTTCGGTGACGATGCGGCTCTCGATGCCCCGCCGGTACAGCTCGCGCTGCACGTACTCGAACTGGTCTTCGACCCGCTTGGGGTACGAGAGAATGACGTTCCACTCGGCGCGCGGGGTGAGCAGCGCTACGAACGGCTGCGCAGACCGGCGCAGCCACCGCAGCATCGCCTCGAGGTAGCGCGGCAGCGGCCGGCGGTTGAAGGTCGGCACGTCGAGGCCGAGCCGCCGCAGCACCGGGTGGCCTGCCCAGTAGTCGGCCACCACCTCGGTGTAGCCGCAGCTCACCGCGATGCCGTTGCCGAAGTTGAGCTCGGAGAGCACGAAGCGGTCTTCGAAGAGAAAGCCGTCGGGCCGCAGGTGGCCCAGCCACGCGGCGCTGCGCAGCCCCGCGGGCACGTCGAGCGCGGTCTCGAAGCCGGGCGGCAAAGGCAGCGCGCGCGTGAGCGCTCCACGCTTCGCGGCCAGCGCCTTCAACCGGGCGGTGAGCTGGGTGAGGCGCAGGTGCAGCGACGCCGCCACGAAGTCGAGCAGCGGCGCAGGCACGAAGAGCGGGCGCAGCGCCCAGCCGGTGCCGCGAATGGTGGTGATGCCCCAGCGCTTCCACCGCTCGTGAAACGCGTGGGTGTAGTCGCGCACCTCGCTCACGTGACGCTTGAGCGCCGCGTCGACCCGCTGGGTGAGCTCGGGCTGGGTGGGAAAGCGCCGGCTGGCAGCGCTTGCCTTCACTCGACGGGTTTGGGAGGCGTGCTCGCTGGAGCCGGCGGCGTCTGCTTGCCGGGCTTGGGGCTGCTGGGACGCGCGGGTTTGTTGCTGGGGAGCTTGGGCGGCTTGCGGTCGGTATGGGTCGTTCGACGAGGCATGGCGCGCACCTTACAGAAACGGGGCAGTGAACGAAATCGGCGCCAAGCCGCCCCCCTGGTGAACGTTCACCACGGGTGACACTGAAGCCCGGTAGAAGCCGCCGGCCAACTCGGGGCATAGCCACAGGCTGTCGACCACGTGAGCCTCCAGCGCACCGTCGAGGGTCGACACCTGCGCGCGGGGCAGCGGTACGTGCGCCTGCGCCACGAAGCGGCCGGGGCTGGCCAGCGCCCCCTCGAGCGCCACCTGCCACTGCGCCTCGGTGACGAAGGGCCCCAGTGTGACTCCGAAGCCGCCGTAGCCGTCGACCGGCTTGAGCACGGTGCCCTCGCGCGAGCGAAACAGGTGCTCGGCCAGGTCGACCTCTTTACCTTCCCAGTCGCAGCGGCGCGCCGCCACCACCCGGGTGCACGGCACGCACGCGCTGAGCACCTTCGCGGTTTCAGTCGGCCAACGCGACGGCGTGGAGAGCGGCTCGAGCAGTGCCTTGTCGTCACCCAGCGCGGCGACGAAGGGGTTGAGCACCATCACCTGGCCGCGCAGCGCCGCGTCGAGCAGCCTGGGCCCCGACGCGGTCGGCAACAGCTCGTCGAGCGCGTCGCGAAACACCGCGTCGTAGCGTTCGGGCTCGAGTGCTGCAGGTGCCACCACCTCGGCCTGCCACCCGTGCAGGGTGTAGTGCTCGGCGAGCAGGCGGTGGTCGCTCTCCACCACCGAGCCGCGCTTCACCACGAAGGCGATGCGACGGCCTTCAGTGAGCCGCTCGAAGGCGCGCCGGTGCGCGGGCATCAAGGTGGCCGGCAGGCCCATCGCGTCGCAGAGCGCGTCGGTCCACCCCATTGCCGAGGGGTCTCCGGCCTGCGCCTCGAGCAGCTTGAAGGGGTGCGGCGCGCCGTCGGGGCACACCACGTCGAGCCGGGTGAAGTTGAGGCCCAGGCCTTGGGCCAGCTCTCGGCGCATCAGGGGCCGCAGCACCGGCTCGGCGCGCTCCACCGCTTCGGGCAACAGCGACTGGAGCGCTTGGGCCACAACCCGGGCGTCGGCGGCGAGCGCCTCGCGGTGGGTGAGCGCGCGCGGGGCGAGCAGGGGCCGTAACGGGTGCAGCCTTCCCGACTGGTGCAGGGCGCGAACGCGCTGCTCGGGGCTCAGCCGAGCGCTCCGACCTCGCGCAGGCTGCGCACCAATGCAGCGATGTCTTCGTCGGAGTGGTCGACGCCCAGGCACAGCCGCAGCATCGCGTCGCCGCGCGCCACGATGGGGAAGAAGGTCACCGAGGTGAAGTGGCCCTTGTCGCGCAGCTGCTCGGCCACCGCGATGGCGCGCTGCTCGTCGCCGAGCTTCACCATGCGAATCGGGCTGAAGGGTGCCTCGGTGCCGGTGAGCGCGTCGAACAGCGCCACCTTGCGGCGCAGCTCGGCCTGCAGCCGCTGCAGCTCGGGGGTGCGGTGCAGCTCGAGCGAGGCCAGCGCGCTGCCCACGATGGCGAAGTCGAGCGGGCCCGAGAACGCGTAGGTCATGCCGTAGGTGCGCACCCGGCGCTCGGCCTCACGGCTGGGCAACAGCACTCCGCCGCCGTTGGTGCCGAAGCCCTTGCTCAGGCTGAAGGTGAGGGTGAGGTTCTCGGGGCGGCGTTCGCCCAGGCGCGACAGCACGCTGCCTTCGCCGCGCTCGCCGAAGATGGAGGTGCCGTGCGCGTCGTCGATGTACAGCGCCAGCTCGACGCGCTGCGAGAGCGCCAACACGTCGTCGATCGGGCACACCCCGCCCATCGAGTAGACCCCGTCGGCCACGTAGATGACCGAGTCGCCGCGCTGGTGCGCCTCTTTGGCCGCGCGCTCGAGCGCGTCGACGTCGTTGTGCGGCACCGACTCGACGCGGTGCTCGGCCGCCAGCACCGGCTTCAAGAACTGCATCGAGGCGTGCGCGAAGCGGTCGTAGAGAAAGGTGACCGAGCCCTTGAGCGTCGACAGCTCGCGTGAGGGCAGCAGTGGCATGGTCGACATGTGCGCGCTGGTCACCGAGGGGAAGGTGACCGCGTGGGCGCCCCACAGCTGCGAGAGGCCGTCTTCCAGCTCTTCGAGCGGGCCGATGGAGAAGCGGCTGCGCGCGCAGCACAGGTGCACGCCCCACTCGGCAATCAACGCCTGCCCGCGCGCAATCACCTCGGGCCGGGTGTCGATGCCCAGGTAGCTGCAGTTCACCCACTCGGTGACCGTCTTGCCGCCGAACGCCACCTTGCGGCGCGAGCGACCCTCGAGCGTCACCCGCATCAGCTGGCGCTGCACCGCCTGGGTGTAGTTTTCGCAGGCGAGCTCTTCGACTGCCGACGTGTTGCGAAGCCTGGCAGGTCGTTCGGTCACGTTCGAAAGGGAAACACGGTGTCCCCCACTGCTGTGCAACCCGTCAAGGCAGCCCCAGCGCCGGCCTCAATTCGTGGCACCTGCGCGCGACGATGATGTTCTGGCCAGGGCCGGTGAGCGCCTGCAGCGCCGCCCGGTCTTCCTCGCTGCCCACCGCCACCGCGCCGAAGGCCGAGGGCGCGATGCCGCACTGAAACCAGGCCTCGTTGTCGGCCGAGAACTGCTCGACCTCGCGCGCGGTGAGGGGGTCGAACCCGTCGCCGCGCAGCGCGCGCACCAGCCCCCCGAGCACCGGCCGGGCCGAAAAAGCGCCGGGTCGGGCGGGCCGGGGCTGTGGCGCGTCGGGGTCGAGCTGGGTGTCCGAGACGGTCGAGCCGCCGCAGGGCTTGGGCCAGGCGTGCCAGTCGGTGCGCGAGAGCAGCGCTGCGAGCGGCGCTCCGAAGCTGATCAGGTTCGCTCGGCCCGAGAGCGCGACCGCAGATTTCAGCGCGTCCGCGGTCAGCAGCCGCGCCAGCGCGTACTCGGCCGCGCCACTGACTTCCCACTCGGGCGTGCCGGGCGCGGTCGAGAGGCCGCGGGTGAGCGCTTCACAGCGGCTGAGCGCCCCGTCGCGCAGCGCCCGCGCCGCGTCTTCCAGCGTGGCGAGCGGCACCACCGCGGCGACCACCCCCAGCCGCGCGTACTGCGCTCCCAGTTGCGGGTCGACCACCGCCAGATGCCCTTCGAACACCTCGTCGAGCCGCGAGCCGGCGATGCGCAGCGGGTCGACGCCCGCGTGGGCCAGCGCCAGGTCGAGCTCGCCCAGCCCCACGCTGGAGAGCTGCCGCGACAGCCGCTCGGCCTCGCGCGGGTTCACCTGCCGCAGCAGGCACAGCCTTCGGTACACCTCGCCCTGAAACGGGTCGGCAGGCTCGAGCAGGCGCCGCGCCAGCAACGACTCGAGCGTCGAGGCCAGAAACTCACGCCGCACCGCCGCGGTCGCGCCGAACACCCGCAGCCGCAATCGCCCGGCCCAGGCCTGCGGCTCGCCCGGCGGCACGAACTCGGCGGTCGAGCCCGGGTAATCGACGCGTCGCGCGTGGGCCCGGGTGGGCAGCCCGCCGACCTCGAAGGGCTCGAGGGGCAGGCTCTGGGTGTTCTGGTCGAACTGCCGGGCCGCGGCAGGGGTGAGGGCGAGGTTCAGCTCTACACCCTTGCGCAGCTGGCGCAGGTTGAGCTGCAGCCGCGCCACCGCGCTCTCGCCGAGGTGAAAGACGTCGCCGCCGGGGCGTTGGCCGAGCTCCAGCAGGCGGTGATGGGGCAGCGCTTTGGGCACCGCGCTGATCAGCAGCGGCTGCGCGCCGGGGTTCCTCACCACCCGCGGCGCGTCGGCCTGAAACTCGGCGAAGCTGAACGCCTTTCCCGGCGCGAGCGGCGCGGTGGCCGGGTGCGGGGTGGGGTCCTTGGGCATCGGGGACGACTGTACCGCCACCGCCCCTCACTTCATCGCCATGTCGCCGCGCACGCACGAGCCCTGGGGGTGCACGACCTGCTCGGCGGGCTCGGACAAGGCCTGGCCGTCGAACGCGGCGAAGCTGAAGGGAATGGGCTCGCCGTCGGTGCTCTCGATGTCGAAGGTGAACTCGCCGGTGGCCGCATCGACGAGCTTAAGCCGGCCGCGCTTGGGCTCCTCGACGATGCGAAAGCTGACGGTCTTGCTCTCGCGGTCGAAGCCGCGCAGGCGCCCGCTGATTCTGCCGTTGCACGGCGCGTTCACGTGGTCTCCCTCGGCCATCGGCGGGTCGTTCACCGCCGCGACGTTCATCTTCACCTCGGCGACGCTGGACGCTCCGCTCGGGTCGGTGGTGGTGAACCAGAACGAATCGAGCCCGAACCAGTTCGGCGCGGGGGTGTACGAGAACACGCCCTTGCTCGCGTCGAGCATCTCGACCTTGCCGTGGGTCGCCGCCAACGACACCGCATAGGTCAACGCGTCGCCGTCGACGTCGGTCGCCTTGACCGTGCCGCGGGCCGGGGTGTCTTCGTCGGTCGACATGCTGCCTGCCGCCGCCACCGGAGCATCGTTCACCGCCGCGACGCTCACCGTCACCTTGGCGGGAGCCGACTTGAGCTTCCCGTCGCTCGCCACCACGGTGAAGGTGTCGGCGCCGTACTGGTCCTTTCTCGGCTCGTAGCGCAGCGCTCCGGTGGCGGCGTCGACGGTCGCCTTGCCCAGCCGGGGCTGGGTAGCCACTGCGAAGACCAGCACGTCGCGGTCGACGTCGAAGGCCTGCACCGCGCCCTCGACGGCGGTGTCCTCCTGCGTGGCCAGGGCGAGCTCGGCCGCCACGGGGGCGTCGTTCACCGCCCTCACGTGGAGCTTCACCTGCCCCTGTACGGCGGTGCGGCCGTCGCTCACTTCGTAGGTGAACCCGTCTTCGCCGTTCAGGTCGGTCGAGGGTTGAAAGCGCCACGCGCCGGTGGCGGCGTCGGTGAGCTGCGCCGCGCCGAGGCGGGGCTGCGAGAGAATTCGGTAGCTCAACGGGTCGCCGTCGACGTCGGCGCCGGGCAGCACCGACTGGGCGAGGGTGTCTTCGGAGGCGTCGAGGTCGAGGGTGCGCGCCACCGGAGCGTCGTCGACGGCCTTGAGCTGCACCGACACCTGCGCGCTCGAGCTGGCGGTGCCGTCGCTCACCGCGAGGGTGAAGGTGTCGTCGCCGTGGTAGTCGCGCGCCGGCACGTAGCTGACCGCTCCCGAGCGCGGGTCGACCTTCGCCTCGCCGTGCGCAGGCGGCACGCTCACCGAGTAGCCGAGCGGGTCGGCGTCGACGTCGGTCGCCATCACCGCGCCGTAGACCGGCTCGTCTTCGTTGCTGCCGAGCGCCATCGGCTGCGCCACCGGCGCGTCGTTGACCGGCTTCACCGCCAGCCGCACCACCGCCTCGGCGGTCGCCTTTCCGTCAGAGACCTGAAACGAGAAGCTGTCGGACCCGTGGTAGTCGTGCGCCGGGGTGAAGCTGAACGCGCCGTGCGCATCGAGCGCCAAGGTGCCGTGCGCGGGCTGCCGCACCGGCTTGAAGGCGAGCGCATCGCCGTCGACGTCGTCGGCCACGCACTGCCCCGACAGCACCGTGTCTTCATCGAGCGCGTGGCTGCCGCCTTTCGCCACCGGAGCGTCGTTCACCGCCTCGACCTTCACCGGCACTTCGACCACCACCGGCGCCTTGCCGTCGGTCACCTCGAGCGCGAAGGCGTCATCGCCGTGAAAATCGCGCGCCGGGCTGTAGCTGACCGCGCCCGAGCGCGGGTCGACGCTGGCCTCGCCGTGCTGGGCGGGCCGCGACACCCGCCACACCAGCGGCTCGACGTCGACGTCGGTGGCGGTCACCAGGCCCTGCGCCGGCACGTCTTCCTTCGTCGACAGCGACAGGCTCGAGGCCACCGGAGCGTCGTTCACCTCGGCGACCCGCAGGGTGAGGGTGGCGGCGGCCTTGAGCTTGCCGTCGCTCACCTCGACCGCGAACGCGTCGTCGCCGTGAAAGTCGCGCGCGGGCACGAAGCGCACCCTGTTCTCTTCCAACGTGAGCTCGCCGTGCTTGGGCTTCGCGGTGAGCTTGAAGGTGAGCGGGTCGTGGTCGACGTCGAGCGCGTCGAGGGGCGACTCGCAGGGCTGGTCTTCCAGGCAGTTGATCAGCGCCACGTGCAGCTGCGGTGCGTCGTTCACCGCGGCCACCGTCACCGGCACCTCGACCACCACCGCCTCGACGCCGTCGCTGACCTCGAGGCTGAAGGCGTCGGCGCCGTTGAAGTCGCGCGCCGGGTTGAAGGTCACCGCGCCCGAGTGCGGGTCGACGGTCGCGCTGCCGTGCGCCGGCGGAGCGCTCACCCGCCAGGTCAGAATGTCCTTGTCGACGTCGAACGCCTGGCCGCGTGCCTTCGCCGGCGCGTCTTCGCTGGTGGCGAGCGCGAGCGGCTTCACCTGGGGCGGGTCGTTCTCGGCGGTGACGTGCAGGGTGACCTTGGCCACGGTGCGCTTGCTGCCGGCCACCACCTCGAGCGCGAAGGCGTCGCTGCCGTTCCAATCCTTCGCGGGGCGGAAGGTGAAGGCTCCGCTGGCGGCGTCGAGGGCGACCTCTCCGTGCTTGGGCGCGCGCTTGAGCTTGAGGTCGGCCACCTGGCCCATCGCCACCTGGCCGCGCACCTCGGTGTCTTCCGATGTGGTCAGCTCGAGGTCGCGCACCACCGGCGCGCGTGATTGGGCCGCCCCGGTCTCCGGTGACAGGGTCAGAAGCAACACCAGCGATGCAATCGACCCGGGTGCTGCGCGGCGAAGAGCGCTCATGGTGCTCACCCGTTGCACGTCGCGCACCGGGCTCGGTCGGCGCCGGTGTGGGTGCATCGCGCCGGACTTCTTGATTAACGTCGCTGCTGCTTGACCGTACGCCCGAAGTCGCGCCACTCGAGCTCGTCGCCCACGCCTCCGGCCGCGCCGGCAGCGGGCGCGCGCGCGGCGAAGATGAAGGCCGAGTCGCGAGCCAGCCGGCCGCAGCTGCTCGAGACGGTGTCGGCCACCGAGCGGGTCGCCGAGCGCGAGAGCCGCGAGGCGGTCGCCGCGTCGGTGCAGCACTTCGCGCAGAGCGCCGCCACGCTGTTCGGCGACGCGATGAAGCTCGACTTCAACCAGGACGGGGCCCTCGACGCGCGCGACGAGCAGCTGGCAGCCGACGCAGGGGTGGCCTTCTCGGTCGACGTGAAGCTGTCGAACGGTGAGGTCGCCCAGCTCTCGGGCGCAGAGCGGCTGGCGCACCTCGCCGACGTCTCGGCCCACGCGCTGCGCACCCAGTCGCTGCTCGACGACGCCACGGTGCTCGAGCCGGCGGGCGCGGCGCTCACCCGCAGCATCTCCGAGTCGTGGCCGGCGTTCGTGCGCAACTCGCGCGAGGTGCCGGCGCTGGTCGAGGCGCTCGAGCATTCGAACCTGCCTGCTCCCGACGGCAAGCTGCACGTGTGGGTGCCGGCCGCCGACGGCGCCGCGCTGAAGCGGCTGACCGCCGAGGCGAAGAAGTACAACGCGGCGAACCCGGGCAAGGCGCCGCTGGTGGTCGAGGCCTTCAAGCCCGGCACCGACTGGCGCGAGCTCGACCAGAGCAAGCCCGGCATTCTCTACCTGCCCGAGCCGTTCGTGGTGCCGGGTGGGCGCTTCGCCGAGATGTACGGGTGGGACAGCTACTTCATCGGCCAGGGGCTGCTCGCCTCGGGCCGGCCCGACCTGGCGCGCAGCATGGTCGAGAACCAGGTCTACCTGGTCGAGCAGTACGGCAAGATTCCCAACTCGAGCCGCAGCTACCACCTGTCGCGCGGCCAGCCGCCGTACCTGCCGCGCTTCGCGCTCGAGCTGTACGAGGCGCAGCCGACGCCGGCGAACAAGAAGCTGCTCGAGAAGGTGGCGCACGCCGCCGAGAGAGAGCTGGCCACGGTGTGGCAGGCGAAGGGCCAGCAACTCGAGTCGGGGCTGGCGCGCTTCCACGACGACGCGAGCGGGCCCGACCTCGAGGTCGAGCGCAACCTCACCTCGCAGGGCGTGTTCTCGTGGCCCGACCCCGAGGCCGACCGGGCCGCCCGCGCCACCGGGTGGGACCTGTCTCACCGCTTCACCGACCACGCCCACCTGCTCGAGGCGGTCGACCTGAACTCGCAGCTGTTCGCCTACGAGAAAGACCTGGCGCAGATTTACCGCATCATCGACGGCGACGAGTCGCTGGGCGCGGTCAAGCACGAGGTCGGCGCGAAAGCGCGGGCCGAGGTGATGCAGCAGCGGCTGTGGAACGAGAAGCTCGGCCTGTTCGTCGACTTCGACACCCAGACCGGCGAGCCCTCGGAGTACGAGAGCGTGGCGACGTTCGCTCCGCTGGCGGCGGGCTGGGCGACGCAGGCTCAGGCGCAGCGGGTGGCCGACAACCTGGGCCTGTTCCTCGAGCGCGGGGGGCTGGCGACCTCATCGAAGGCCTCGCGCGAGAAGGCAGGAGACGAAGCGCTGCAGTGGGACTGGCCGAACGGCTGGGCGCCGCTGCAGGTCATCGCGGTCGAGGGCTTGAACCGCTACGGCTTCCACGCGCAGGCGAACGAGGTGGCGTACCGCTGGTGCGCGGCGCTGCTGGAAATCGCCGGCGCGAACAATGGCCTGCTGCCCGAGAAGCTCGACGTACAGGCGGTGACGGCCGACGTAGCGGCGGCCGAGTACGGCAATCAGGGCGCCGACCGCGGCTCGTACTGGACGCCGCGGGAAGAGAACCCCCAGGGCTTCGGGTGGACGAATGCGTCGTTCGTGAAGCTGAGGCAGGGGTTGCCGGTCGCGCTGCGCGAGGCGTTGGATGCGGGAGTGAAGCCGGAAGAGCTGTTTCCGGCGCGCTGAGGCCGCCCGAAGAGGCCGTCCACGTCCACGTCCACGTCCACGTCCACGTCCACGAAAAAGCCCGCCGACGCGCACCGCCTTGCTCGAACGCGAGCGAAGCGAGCGTGCTCGTGGACGTGGACGTGGACGTGGACGTGGACGGCGGTGTGAGCGCCCCACTACTCGACCAACGTCGCCTTGATTTGATGCTCCGCGGCAGTCTGCCAGGGCAGCGCCGGCCACCACCGCTCACTCACGAAACCCTCCGAAGGCTCCACGCTCTGCCCCGGCCGCGGCGTCACCAAAGGCATCTCAGCCAGCCCCGCCGCCACCACCGCGCGCTCGATGGGCTCGGTCCACCCGTGCAGCGCCAACACGAACAACCCCCAGTGCACCGGGAACATCACCTTCGCCTTCACCATGCCCACCGCCCGCACCGCCTGCTCGGGCCCCAGGTGCCAGTCGGGCCACGCCCGGTGATACTGCCCAATCTCCACCAACCCCACATCGAACGGCCCCAACCGCTCTCCAATCTCCCTCATCGCCGGAAACAGCCCCGTGTCCCCCGAGTACCAGACGCGGTGCTTCGGCCCGACCAGCGACCAGCTGGTCCACAAGGTTCCCCCCTGGTCGAGCACCTGTCTCCCCGAGGCGTGCCGCGACGGCGTCGACACCACCCGCACCTCGCCCACCTTCGCCTCTTCCCACCAGTCGAGCTCGGTGATGCTCGCCGCCGGCACGCCCCAGTACTCGAGGTGCGCGCCCACGCCGAGCGGCACGAAGAAGCGCGCGTCTCGCAGCGCCCGCACCGTGCCCTCGTCGAGGTGGTCGTAGTGGTCGTGCGAGATGATGACCGCGTCGACCCGCGGCATCTTCTCGAGCGGTATCAAGGGCGGGTACCACCGCTTGGGCCCCAGAAATTGATACGGCGAGGCCCGCTCGCTGAACACCGGGTCGGTGAGCACGCGCACTCCGTCGAGCTCGATGAGCGTCGTCGAGTGCCCGAACCAGGTGACGCGCAGCCCGCTCGCCGGCGCGGTGGCGAACCGCTCTTCGCCTCCGCGCACCACCGGCACCTCACCCAGCGGAGCCACCACCGGCGACGACTCGAACATCGCCTTCACCGAGCCCCACCCGTCGTTCCACATCGGCTGGGGGTTGGCGAAGTGCGAGAGCGCCCACTGCTTCGAGCGCCGCATGCGCTCGGCGCGCTCGCCGCCCGCGCCGTGACCGAAGGCCCGCCAGCCGGTGACCACGAAGAACACCGCGGTCAGCAGCACCGCCAGGAAGAGGTAGAGGGTCGCGCGCCGCAGGGCTTTTCGCACCGCGCGACTGTGCCTCAAGACGGCGGGTTCAACCCACGAGCTTCTGCACGACCTCGAGCAGCTGGTCGACCCCGAACGGCTTCTGCAGCACCTCGGCGACCTTCAGCGCCGGGGGCAGCTGGTCGCGCTTCACCGCGGTCATCAGCACCACCGGGCACTGGGTGTCGATCTGCCGCAGCTCGGCGATGAACTGCAGCCCGTCCATCACCGGCATCATGTAGTCGACGAGAATGAGGTCTGGCTTCACCTCGCCGAAGCGCTTGAGGGCCTCACGCCCGTTGCGCGCCGTCGAGACGGCATACCCCTCCTCGCCGAGCACGTCGCTCAGCGCCTCGACGATGCCGAACTCGTCGTCGACGATGAGGACTCGCTTCACTTCTTCTTCTTCCTTTTGGGCGAGCTGCTGCGCGGCGGCGCCGCCCGCTGCATCACTTCGTCGTGGGCCTCGATGCGCGGGCGCGCCCGGCCCTCCATGATGTCTTCCACGCTGCGGTACGACTCGGAGATGTCGACGCCTCCGTTGCCGATGCGGAACTCCCGGGTCGCCGGGTGGTAGCCGCTGTCTCTCATTTTGATAACCGACATCAGGCGAAACAGCTCGCTGTGCACCTCGGCGAAGCGCAGCAAGATGGCGTTCTCGGCCATCGCCGACAGCCCGCTCACCGGCAGCTCGATGTTGGGAGACACCACCTGCGACAGCTCGGCCGAGCACAGGGTGGTTACGCCCTGCTGCCGCAGCTCGTTACCCAGGGCGATGAAGAAGTGGCTGACCCGCTCGGGGTACGCGGCGGCCTTCACGAAGCCGTCGAGCCCGTCGAGGAACACCCGCTTGATGCCGTGCAGCCGCACCGTGTCGATCAGCTGGTTGCCGAGCGCGTCGAGGGTGCGGTCGGTGGGCGGGTGCCAGAGAAAGCGCACGATGCCGCGATCGACCTGGGTCGCGAGGTCCAACCCCAGGGTGCGCGCCTTGTTCACCAGCCGGCGCGGGGTCTCGTAGAAGCCGAAGAACAGCCCGGGCTCTTTCTCTTTCGAGCCCGAGAGAAACTGCAGCCCCAGGGTGGTCTTGCCCGAGCCCGACGGGCCGGTGACCAGGGTGGTCGAGCCGCACAAGAGCCCGCCTTCGAGAATCGCGTCGAGCCGCACGATGTTGGTCGACACCCGCCGGTCGCCGCACGGGTCTTCTTCGCTCGGGTTGCCCAGCATCACCTCGACGCGCGGGTGCACCCGAACCCCGCCTTCGTCGATGTTGAAGGTGTGCGCGCCGCGCAAGTAGTCAGAGCCGCGAAACTTGCGCACCTCGAGCTCGCGCTCGTTGCGCCGCGCGAACCGCACGTCGCTCAGGTCGATGACTCCATCGACCATGGTGTGCTCGGGCCGCACCACGTTGGGGTTGCCGCTGGTGAGCATCAGCACGGTGCAGTTCACCAGGCCGGCGTGAATCTGCAGCGCGTGAATGAAGCGCTTGAACTCGCGGTCGGTGCCGGCCTGCTCGGCGGCGGTGACCAGCCCGTCGATGACCAGCAGCGTCGCTCCGCGGTCGCGCGCCTCTTTGCGCACCAGGTCGACCATCGCCTTGAGGCCACCCTCTTCGAGCAGCGAGAAGCCGCTCAGGTAGGTGATCTGCTCAGGCACCAGCGTGGGGTCGAAGTACTTGAGCGACCCCAGGTTGAACATCAGCCGCTCGTGCGATTCGGCCAACAGCGTGGTGTAGAGCACCCGGCCGCCGTTGCGGGCGTGATGAAACGAAATCTGGTTGGTGAGGACGGTCTTCCCCGCCCCCGGGTTGCCCTGAATGATGTACACGCCGCCCCGCAGCAGCCCTCCCCTGAGGACCGTGTCGAGCCCGGGCACGCCGGTGCTCAACCGCTTGGGTTCGTGATCGTGCTTCAAATGAAGTCCCCTCCCTGGGACGTCGCGTCGCAAAGGCTCGGGCTCTCGGCGAACCGCCAAACCAAGACTTCGAGGTCGAGCACCCAGTCCGTTGTCGAGCTGGGCGACGCAGAGTACAGCACGGGTAACCGAGTTAGCCCCGCCCGGGGTTGATGTCAGCAGGGGTTTACGGTGTTACCGGGGTGTAACCGCTTTTCAGCGGCTTACGGCACCGAACCCGAAGGGTCGATGAAGTAGACCTCGGTCGGGTACGCATCTTCGGGCAGCTCGTCGAGCGCCACCGGAAGGGTGAACTGCCCGCTGGTGCGGGTCAGGTCTCCGAACAGCTCGCCCAGCTCTTCTTCGAGCGGCACTTCATAGGGCCGGGTCTCGCGGGTGGCGTTGTCGGCGTCCGAGAGCAGGTCGGCGGCGGGTACACAGCGCTCGTCGATGATGATCTCGATGTCGACATCGAGGTCGACCTCGCTCTCGTGCTGCACCGAACTGAGCTCCGCCATGGTACGGCTCCTGCTGTCCCCTTCAGGCGCAGCGAGGTCTAGCACATGCAGCGACTCTCACTCCAAGGCAAGTACGCGCTCGTCACCGGCGCCTCGGCCGGTCTCGGCCGCGAGATGGCGCGGCAGATCGCCACCGTTCACGGCGGGCACCTGGTGCTGGTGGCGCGGCGCAAAGAGCGGCTCGAAGAGCTGGCCAGAGAGCTCGAGCCCGGCGGCACCCAGGTGGTCTGCATCGCCGCCGACCTGTCGAAGCCCGACGAGGGGGCGCGGGTGTTCAACCAGGCCACCGAGGGCCGCGAGATTCACGCCGCGATTCTCAACGCCGGAGTGACCTACTTCGGCCACCACCTCGACTTCTCGTTCGCCGAGCAGCAGGCGATGTTGCACACCAACGTGGTGAGCGTGCTGCAGCTGGCGCACGCGCTCTTGCACCACCAGCTGCAGCGGTCGCCGGGCGGCGGAGCGCTGGTGATCAGCTCGTTCGCCGGCACCGTGCCCACCCCGTATCAGGCGCTCTATGCGGGCTGTAAGGCGCTGCTCAACACCTGGGGCGTGGCGCTCGCCGAAGAGCTGGCCGGCAAAGACGTTTCGCTCACCGTGTTCGCGCCCGGCGGCATCGCCACCGAGATGGGCGAGAAGTCGGGCACCGGGCGCAAGTTCAAGAAGGGCGACGTGGGCATGATGGACGCCGACGTCTGCGCCCGCGCCGCGCTGTCGGCGTTCATGGCCCGCAAGCGCTTCGTGATTCCCGGCGCGCTCAACTGGCTCAACAACGTGATGCTGCGCCTGGCCCCGCGCACCCTGCAGGCCGCGGTGATGGCGAACCTCTTCCGCAGCGCGCTGGCGCCCCTGCCGGCCGGCGACGCCCCGCCCCGCCGCGTCGAGTAGCACCAGAGCGCTCGCCGCCGGCTGCGCCGCCGCCTGCGACCTGACACACTGGTTGGGTCTTCGAATGCGACGTCTAATTCCCCTCGCGCTGACGGTGCTCGGCGCCTGCGAGTGCCAGCCCTACGGCGCGTACGACGCCGGCGCGTTCGGCTGTCTCACCTCGGCCGATTGCTCGCCCGGCTTCATCTGCGCCGGGGGCGCGTGCCTGCCCGAAGGCAGCGGCGGGTTCGGCGGCGGCGCCACCGCGGGCGGGCGGGGCGGCGGAGTCGCCAACGCCGGCGGCTCGCAGGCCGGGGGCTTCGGCGGCTTCGGCGGCGGCAACACCGCAGGAGGTGGCGCCACGGCGGGCGCAGGCGGCGGGCCCGCCGGCGGTGTCGCCACCGCGGGTGGCGGTGCCACGGCCGGAGGCGGTGCCACCGCGGGCGGCGGCCAGCCGATGCAGCCGCACCTCACCGTCACCGCGGGCGCCAACCAGTCGGTGATGGCGGGCGCGTGCTCGGCGCAGGTGACGCTCGAGGTTCGCGACCCGGCGAACCAGCCGCTCAATCAGGGCTCGGCGTTGAGCATCGCGCTGAGCGCCATGCCTTCGGGCCTGACCCTCTTCAACAACCCCACCTGCACCTCGAGCACGACGGCGGTGGTGGTGGGCAGCGGCACCAGCTCGACCCCCTTCTGGTTCAAGAGCGCCACGCCCAACGCGTACCAGGTTTCGGCGACCGCGGGCGGCGTCACCGGCACCACCGTGAACGAGACGGTGCTGCCCGGCACCGCGACGAAGCTCGTCATCACCACCGCCGCGCAGACCAACGCCCAGGCCGGCAGCTGCCACGCCATCACCGTGCAGCAGCAAGACGCCCTCTCGGCGCCGGTGGTGGCCGGCGCGCCGGTGACGGTGAACCTGCTCACCGCGCCGGTGGTGCACTCACCGCTCAAGTTCTTCACCAGCCCGACCTGCAGCGGCTCGAGCGTGGGCAACGTCAGCATCGCCTCAGGGCAGAGCCAGGTGACCTTCTACGGCCAGGCGTGGACGGGCACCTCGTACACCTTCACCGCGTCGAGCGGCGCGCTGACGCCGGCCGGCCAGGCGTACGTGACCCGGCCGCTGGTGCGCAGCGGCAACTGCCTGTTCGACGCGACCACCGCCAGCAGCGGGTGCCTGGTCGGCGCTCCGGCGCTGATGAGCCCCTCGACCACGGCGGTGTTTCACCAGGTGACCTCGGCGAGCAGCTCGATGGCCGCGTCATCGATGCGCTGCGACCCGGGCGCCACCCAGGTGGTGTGCGTGCGCCGCGCGGCGGGCAGCGACGTGAAGCTGTACTGGCAGACGCTCGAGATGGAGACCGGGCTCACCGTGCAGCGCGCCACGGTGGCCTGCCCCAACGACGGTGGCACCAGCACCTTCGTGCCGCTGACCGGAGCCGGCGCGAGCAACGCCTTCGTGCTGGTCTCGCAGAGCACCGACACCACCGTGCTCGGCCCCACCTCGCTGGTCACCGCCAAGCGGGGCCCGAACGGCGTCACCCTGCAGTGGAAAGAGGCGTGCTCGTTCTCGGGCTCGAACGGCTACCTGGTGTCGGTGCAGCTGGTCACGCTGACCGGCGCCACGGTGCAGGCGGCGAGCGCGATGCTGAGCTCGGGCGCCGCCTCGTCGAGCACGGCGCTGACTCCGCCCGCTGGCCTGAGCAGCGCGACGCCGTTCGTGCTGTCGACCCACCAGCTCAAAGGCGCGGGCGCCGACGAGCTGTGCAGCCGCGCGGTGCGCTCGGAGAGCGCCGGGTCGAGCCTCGGCTTCGCCCGCGGCTTCGGCATGACTCCGCCCGCCGCCTGCACCGACGAAGAGGTGTCGAACGTCGAGGCCGAGCGGGTGTACCTGGGCAGCCTGGGCTCGGTGAGCGTGTTCACCGCGACCATGGCGCAGGGCAGCTCGAGCGCGGTGGTGACCCTGCCGGCACCGGTCGACGTCACGCGCACGCTGGTGTTCTCGTCGAGCCAGCTCTCGGGTGCGGGCCAGGGCGCCGGTGAGTCGGCGCTGAATTCGGGCAACGCCCCGGGTGACGCCGTCGCCGCGCACACGCTCAACGGCGGCAGCGACTTCTCGGCGAGCCAGCTGACGCTGACGCGTGGCCAGGCGCAGGCCGCGGCGAGGTGGACGAGCTACGTGGTGACGTTCGGCCCGTAGCCCGCGCGACTACCAGCGCAGCAGCAGGCCGACCTTCGCTCCGGTGGGAGCGACCTCGATTGTCGGCGTCACCTCGCGCGGGCCGCCCAGCACGTACATCAGCGCCGCGCCGGCAGCGCCCACTCCCGCCGCGACGAACAGCACCGCCCCCAGGCCCTGCGCGCCCTTGCCGAGCTGGGCCAGCCGCTGCGCCTCGGAGTAGCTGGCCGCCGAGTCGAGCTGGCCGTACGTCACCTGCGCCACCACCTCGCCGGTGATGCCGAGCAGCAGCGCGAGCGCGCCGACCGCGGCGGGCACCCAGAACAGCTTGCGCACCTGGCCACCGGTCTTGGGCGTGAGCTGGTCGGCGAGGCGCGCGGCGGCGCCGTCGAGCTCGGAGAAGAAGCGCTCTTGCCCGTCGGCGGTCACCGAGGTCTCGGCCTTCACCGCGCCGTCGATGGCCGAGAGCACCGAGATGTTGGCGCGCAGCGAGGCGTCGAGCCGGGCCACGCTCACCCGCACCACCGCGCCGCAGCCCAGCGCGTTGCCCAGCTCGGCCATGCAGCTCGAGCCGTCGGAGCAGCCCAAGAGCTGCTTCTCGCGCTCGACGCCCAGCAGCGCCGAGATTTCTTCCGACGTGATGACGTCGAGGCCGTTCGCGCGCAGCGCCCGGGCGAGATGGTCGGCGTAGAACGCTCCCAGCTCGGGAGTGACCTCGACGCGCTGCCACGACGGCATGGCGAGCTTGGGGGCCGTGGCTGAAGCGGCCAGCACCAGCCCGAGCGCAATCACGTTCATCTCGCCCGTCATGATACGGAATGCCCATGGGCCGTGAGCGACAATTCCAGTGGGCGGTTCCGCAGACGCTGCTGCGCGGCGCTGCCGGGAAGACCGGTCTCGCGTTTCCCGAGTGAGACCTCGCCCTTCCCCAAGGGAAAATCGCTTGGGTCAGCTCGAGCGGCAGCGGCAACATGGAGAGAGGTCGTGAGCCCTCCCAGCCCTCGTGCCCTCTGCCTCGTCGCGCTGCTGCTGCCGGGCCTGGCCTTCGCGCAGCCCGACGTGCCCGACGCGGGCCTGGTCATCACCGGCCACGCCGCGCCCTACGCGGCCGACTGGCTCACCTTCAAAGGGCAGAAGGTGCTCACCGAAGACGTCTACCGCGCGATTCTGCACCTCCCCGCCGACGCGCAGCCCGACCCGCCGACCGCCGACGCGGTGAAGGAGCAGCTCGCCGAGTTTCTGCGCGTCACCGGCTACGAGCTCGCCGAGGTCGCCACCCAGGTGAGAGACGGCCAGGTCGAGGTCTTCATCGACGAGGGCCAGCTCGAGAAGGTGGTGTTCCGCGGCCGGCAGACCCTGAACAGCATTCGCTTCAAGCTGGCGCTCGACATTCCCCACGACGTGTTCAACCGCCCCGACCTCGAGCGCCAGGTGGCGCGGCTCTCGAAGTCGCTGGGCCTCGAGAACATGCGGCTGGTGCTGGTGCCCTCGACCGCGCTCAAGCACGTCGGGCCGCAGCTCGAAGACCTGCCCGAGGTGAAGGGCTTCGAGTTCCTGCACCCGCGGCGCGCCTACGAGCTGCACCTGGTGCTGCCCGACCACGAGTGGGACACCGGGGCCGGCATCGACGTGCGCATCGGCTACGTCGACGGCCTCGAGCTGCGCGGCAACTGGCAGGGCCGCAGCGGCATCTTCATCGACGACCGCTGGCGCATCACCGCCGCGGCCGCGGCCGGCCTGCGCAAGCACGTGGTGACCGACTCGCTCTACCCGCACTTCTCGCGGGTGTTCTTCGACGGCGAGTACTACTTCCCCGCCATCGTGGGCACGCCGGGCAGCGGGTCGCTGCGCCCGGCGGTGCAGGCGCGCGCCGACCTGGTCAGCCGCCTGCGCAAAGACCTGAACCTGGTCGACTACTACGCGAGCGAGCTGCAGGCCGCCGGCTGGCTCGAGTGGGAGCCGCAGCAGGGCATTCGCATTCAGTTCGGCGGCGGGGTGTTCGACCGCCGCATCTTCTCGCTGGTGCCGCTGGGCTACGACACGGCCAACCTGCCGGTGGGGGTGAGGGGCGAGGGCGGCACGCGCCCCTTCGCCGCGCTGCGCCTCGAGCTCACCTTCGACCCCGAGAACGAGCGGTGGGACCGGCACCACGTGCTCGAGGCCGAGCTGCAGCAGCAGTTTCGCGGGGTGGGAGCAGGGCCCTTCGCGTCGGCGCGCTTCGCCTACCGCCACGTGCAGCCGTTCGGGTGGCACGACTTCTGGGTGCGCGCCTACGCCTTCGCGGTCTGGTACCAGTCGAGCTTCCACGACGAGTCGTCGCTGGGCGAGTACCTGCACGGAGCGTTCGGGTCCGAGTACGTGCGCCGCGCGGCGAGCATCAACACCGAGTTCCGCTTCTCCATCACCCGCGACGTGCTCAAGGTCGGGGTGCAGAGCGACTTCGCGCTGTACACGCCCATCGACCGCAGCAAAGACGCGGGGCCCATTCTCTTCGCCACCAGCATCGGCCCGGGCCTCAACCTGCTGCTCGAGGGCATGTTCCAGCTCGACGTCTACGTGACGTTCGGGCTGCGCCCCAACTGGCCGCTCATCGCCACCCAGCTGCAGAACCGCGGCATGGGGCCGGGGCCCAGCGACCCCGACCCGATGACGCCCACCAACCCGCAGCCGTACGACCTGTTCACCGTCGGCGCGTCGGCGGTGCTGCGCAAGGCGTTCTGAATCAGAACCGCTCGGCGCCTTCGACGGGCATCGGCATCATCGGCGGCTGCACCTGGGCCGAGGGCTGGGGCGGAGTCGCCGGCAGAATCGCCGAGAAGCGCGAGCCCTTGCCCATCTCGGAGGTGACGCGCACCACGCCGCCGTGGCCTTCGACGAACGACTTCACGATGGAGAGCCCCAGGCCCGCACCGCCGAACTCGCGCGTGCTGGAAGAGTCGACCTGGTAGAACGACTGGAAAATCTTGTCGAACTGGTCGGCGGGTATGCCGACGCCCGAGTCCTCGACGATGATGCGGTAGCCCTCGGTGTTCAGCTCGGGCTGCGGCGCGACCTCGGACAAGAACGCGGTGACCTTGCCGCCCTTGGGCGTGAACTTCACCGCGTTGGCGAGCAGGTTCACCACCACCTGGCGCAGGCGGTCTTTGTCGGCCAGCGCCTTCACCTTGAAGCCCTCGGCAATCTTGGCCTCGACGGCGACGCCCTTCTTGGTGGCCTGCGGCCGCACCGAAGAAATCGACGAGTGCACCACCTCGGCGATGTCGATCGGCTCGAACGCCAGCCGCACCTTGCCCGCTTCGATCTGCGAGATGTCGAGGATGCTGCTGATCAGCTTCAGCAGCGTCTCGCCCTTGTCCATGATGGTGCGGACGTAGTCGACCTGCTCCTGGTTCATCGGGCCGGCCAGCCCCTCGGCCAGCATCTCGCTGTAGCCGATGATGCTGGTGAGCGGGGTGCGCAGCTCGTGGCTGACGGTGGCCAGAAAGGCGCTCTTCAACCGGTCGAGCTCTTTGAGCTTGGTGTTCATCGACTCGAGCGCCACGTTGCGCGACTCGAGCTCGCGGTTCGACTCGAGTGTGGCCTCGACGTGCATCTGCGAGGTGAGGAACATCTTCTGCCCCGACGCCACCATGGTGTCGAACAGGGTGCAGAAGTGCAGCATCACCTTGGCCAGGGCCGACTCGGGCGCCCGGCGAATCTTCTCGACCAGCGTCTGCGCGTTCGCCACGTCGAGGCCGCTGGAAATCTCGAGCAGCGACTGGGGGAAGCTCTTCATGTCGTCGGGCGCGAACGGCCCGAAGACGATGCGGCCCATCGGGTCGCCCTCCCAGTGCACCGGCATGATGAGGTAGCGCAGCCCGGTGAAGCACGGCACGGTGACCATGCCCTTGGCGCGCGGCCCTTCGTCGCCGGCCAGCACCGGCAGGCGCGCGCCGTGGGTGGTGGCGATGGGGCCGTCTTTCACCCGCGCCACGGTGGCGGTGCAGCGGGTGCGGCCCTCGGGGAAGGAGAAGACGTAGCCGCAGAAGTCTCCGTTGCCGATCTTGATGTCGGCGAGCTTGGCGCCGCGCTCGTCGAACACCTTGATGCCCACCCGGTACAGCTCGACGAAGTTCTTCACCACCTCGGTGAAGCCCGGCACGTCGAGCATTTCGGAGAGCGACAGCCGTCGCTGCAGCACCGAGACTCCGCGGGGCGGCGTGTTGCCCATCACCGTGCGACCGCCTTCTTGGCCGGGTAGTCGCGCTCGAGCTCGGTGCCCACCGTGTCCATGTTGGCGAAAATCTGCGTGAGGAACTCGCGCTCGGTCAGCCCGATGTTCTTGGTGAGGTTGGCGCGCGCCTCGAGCGAGCGGTAGGCGACCTGCAGCACCGCGTGCAGCGTCTCGAGCACGCCGATGCCGCGCACCGCGATGGCGCCGATGACCGGCTCTTTGCCCTTCTTGCGCGTCTCTTCGATTTCCTGATCCGACTTGGTGTCGGGCAGGTCGCGCTTGTTGAACTGGATGACCAGCGGAACCTGCGCCGGGTCGAGCCCGTTTTCGCGCATGTTCTCGTAGAGGTTCTTCCAGTAGGCGTTGTTCTCGGCGCCGGCGGTGCGGCGGCTGTCGGCGATGAAGGCGACCGCGTCGGCGCCCTGCAGCACGATGCGCCGGGTGGCGTTGTGAATCACCTGCCCGGGGACGGTGAACAGCTTCACCTTCACCTTGAAGCCGCTCGAGGTGGAAAAGAAGACCGGCAACAGGTCGAAGAACAGGGTGCGGTCGTCGTGGGTCTCGACCGTCAGCAGCCGGCCCCGCACGTCGGGGCTGGTGCGCTGGTGCACCATCTGCAGGTTGGTGGTTTTCCCCGAGAGGCCCGGCCCGTAGTAGACGATCTTCACCGTCAGCTCGCGCTGGGCGTGGTTCAGTTGCACAGTCGTGGAATTTGCCCCACAAAGCCTCGTACGTCACTCAAGTGCTTCGCCCCTTCGACCGGGTGTTTCTCGACACGCTCCGTTGTGGGCGCAAGTGGGTGTGGGAACAGGAACAGGCGTGCGAACTGTTCGCAACGGTGATTAGGATCAGACCCGTGGGCCGCAACGAGGAGGAGGTGTCGCTTTGACGACCAACAAGCAGGTGGAGCCTGGGACGGTGCCGACGGTGCCCCCCACTTTGGATCTCACGAAAGACTTCACCGGGCTGGTTCGCTTCAGCACGCCGACCGACGAAGAGATGCAGGTGCTCTCGGGCCTGCGCTCCGCCAGCGGCCCGTGGAAAGAGCGGGGTGAGACCCCCGCCGAGTCGATGGAGGCGCTCACCAAGCTCCGCCCCTTCATCTCGGTCGGCAAAATCGATTCGGTGGTGGTCGGCTACGTCACCGTCGAGCGCGACGGCCCGGTGCCCGGCGCTTCGTACATGCGCAACATCGTGGTCAAGGCCGAGCTCCGCAAGAAGGGCGTCGGCAAGCAGCTGCTCGAGCAGAGCCTCAAGGTCGCGCGCGACATGAACCGCAAGACCCTCGCGCTGCGCGTCGACCCGGCCAACTCGTCGGCGGTCAGCTTCTATCGCACCAACGGCTTCACCACCGTCGCCACCGTGGTGAGCAAGAAGAGCGGCAAGCTTCGCCTGCTCATGTCGCGCGAGCTCTGACGGCTCGATAAAGCGGCTGCCCTCACCGGCCCTCTCTTCTCAACGGAAGAGAGGGTTTCGTGTTTGTGGGCCGTCGCTCACCGCACCCAGACGTAGACGAACTGGCCTTCGTCGGTCGGGCCGCCTGCGCAGGTGGGCGCTCCGAAGATGCCCGCCGAGTGGTTGCCCCGCGAGTTGGGGCCGCCGCAGTTGTTGGGCTGCAGCTGGCCGCCCACGCCCGCGAACGAGTCGGTCGAACCGCAGTCGGGCTGCTCGTTGCCCAGAATGCCGATGCGCACCCGCGCGCGAGCGGTACCCGAAGGGGCGTTGACGAAGCCCTCTTGCTGGCAGCCGCCCTGCAGCCCCACCGGCGTGCCGTGGAAGAACGAGGTCCACCCTCCGGCGCCGCGGTTGCCGCCGAACGCGAGGTAGCCGCCGCGCTGGGTGTCGAGCATCGAGCCCTGCTCGGAGGTGTTCACCTCGAGCGAGCGGCTCACCCCGCCGTCGGCCTCGCCGAGGGTGAGGCGCACCTCGTTGTAGGGCGTCGCCATGAACGCGGCGTACTTCGCTTCGCTCTTCGACAGGTCGGGCACCGCCGCGCCGTAGGTGGCGACGTTCGTCCACAAGGTGTCGTCGTAATAGAAGCGCGAGGCCGGGTTGTTGCCGTCGACCTTCAGCACCAGCGACCAGCCACCGCCGCTGCTGGTCATGTCGCAGTACACCAGCGGCGGGCGCAGCGTGCCGGCGTCGGGGCCCTTGCCGTCGAAGAGGCTGTAGACGCCGCTCGGCGCGTTCTTGTCGAGCGACTTGAGCTCGGCGCACCCGCGGCCGCTGGGGCGCAGGAGCAGCTTGTGCGGCCTCCCCGGGTTGGCGGTCAGGTCGTTCGCGCCACAGAAGCCGCCGCCGGTGACGTTGACCACCTTGTTGTGCTGGCTGAGCGAGGCGCTGCCGACCGGGTTCGAGCCGGCCAGCGCCCACACGTTGCTGGGGTCGACCGCGAACGGGGTGTTGCGCAGGTCGATGTTGGCGCGGCCGTTCGCGCTCCCGTTCACGCAGCCGGCCGCCGTGCCGTACTCGAGGCCGTCGATGGCGACGTTCTGGGCGGTGCCGCGCACGGTGGAGAAGCGGTAGTCGTCGTTGCTGACCGTGTTGGTCGGCGTGTCCAGGCGCAGCTTGCTGAAGGTGTTGGTGAAATTCGGCAGGTAGCACGCCGCAGGAGCCGCGGTGCAGCCTCCATCGGGCTGGAACTGGGGGAATCGGTCGTTGTTGTGCTCCGAGAAGTTGGCCCCGCCGTCGCTTCTGATTCCCGGAGAGGTGATGGCGTCGAGCTGCGGCCGCTCGGAGCGGTCGAGAATGAGGTACGTCTTCGGGCCGCCGTAGCCGCCGTCGACGACGCCGCCGTCGACCAGCACGGTGGTGCTCAGGCCGTTCATGTCGGCGCACCACGCGCGGAAGGGCAGGTACCAGAGGCCGGCGGCGTTGAGCGTCCACTCCGAGTCGACGGTGGTGCCGCCGAAGAACGTCTTCACGTCGTCGCAGTTGTTGAGCACCACCGCGCGGCAGGTGCCCGAGATGCACGCCTGTGTCGCGTCGCAGCGCACCCCGCAGCCGCCGCAGTTCCTGGAGTCGGTCTGGGGGTCGGCGCAGTAGTGCGCGGCGCCGCCCGCGTCGGCGGTGCAGCTCAGCAGCGGCGAGGCGCAGACGGTGTCGCAGACCCCGGCGTTGCACGCGGTGCCCTGCGGGCAGGGCTGGGCGCAGGCGCCGCAGCTGGCGTTGTCGGTCTTGGTGTCGACGCAGTAGGGCGGCACCGCGCCGGGGTTGCACATGGTCTGGGTGCCGGTGCAGCGCACGCCGCACTGCATCGCGCTGCACACCTCGCCGGTGCCGCAGGCATGGTTGCACATGCCGCAGTGGCGCGAGTCGGAGGCCACGTCGGCGCAGACCGTGTCGGTGCCCACGGGGCACGCGGTGTAGGTGGTGCCGCAAGAGGCCGCGCAGCTGCCGCCGCTGCAGACCTGGCCCGCCGCGCACGGCCGGCCGCAGCCGCCGCAGTTCTTCGCGTCGGTCATCGGGTCGCTGCAGCCGGTGGCGCAGGCCTGCTGGCCGCTGTTGCACGCGGCCACGCACTTGCCCGCGCTGCACAGGTTGCCGCTCGCGCAGCTCTTGCCGCACTCGCCGCAGTTCTTCGAGTCGGTGTTGGTGTCGACGCACTTCCCGTCGCACTCGGTGCAGGGCGTGGGCGGAGCCGCGACACACGAAACGAAGAAGACCGCCGCTACGGCAGCGAGCTGGGCGCGCATGGGTGCGCGAAGACTAACCCTTCTTCTCGACGTGGCCGCCGAACTTCTCGCGCATCGCCGAGAGCACCTTCTCGGCGAAGGTGTGCTGCTGGCGCGAGCGGAAGCGGCTGAACAGCGACGAGGTGAGCACGTCGGCGGGCACCGCTTCTTCGATGGCGGCCTGCACCGTCCACCGGCCTTCTCCCGAGTCGTCGACGTAGCCGACGTACTTGTCGAGCTTGGGGTCTTCGTGCAGCGCGAGGGCGGTGAGGTCGAGCAGCCAGCTGGTCACCACGCTGCCGCGGCGCCACAGCTCGGTGATTTCGCCGAGGTTCAGGTCGTACTGATGCTCGAGGGGCAGGTGCTTGCCCGCGGCGCCGCGCATGATGTCGAGGCCCTCGGCGTAGGCCTGCATCATTCCGTACTCGATGCCGTTGTGAATCATCTTCACGAAGTGCCCTGCGCCCGCCGGGCCGCAGTGCAGGTAGCCCTGCTCGGCGGTGCCCTGGTCGGGCGGGCGGCCGGGGGTGCGCTCGATGCTGCCGAGGCCGGGCGCGAGGGTGGCGAAGACGGGCTCGAGGTGCTTCACCGCCTCTTTCTCGCCGCCAATCATCAGGCAGTAGCCGCGCTCTTTGCCCCACACTCCGCCGCTGGTGCCGGCGTCGAGGTAGCGAATGCCCAGGGGCTCGAGCTGCTTCGCGCGTCGCGCGTCGTCTTTGAAGTACGAGTTGCCGCCGTCGACGACGAGGTCGCCCTTCGACAAGAGCCCCGCCAGCCGCTGTACCGTCTGCTCGGTCGGGTCTCCGGCGGGGACCATCAGCCACACCGCCCGCGGGGCCTCGAGCTTCTGCGCCAGCTCTTCGAGCGACGACGCGCCGATGGCGCCTTCGCCCACCAGCACCGCGACCGCCTCGGGGTCGCGGTCGTGCACCACGCAGGTGTGCCCGCCCTGCATCAGCCGGCGCGCCATGTTCGCGCCCATGCGGCCCAGGCCCACCATCGCGATCTTCATTTTCAGTGGCCCTTGCGGGCGAGCACCGCGGCGCCCTGCAGGCCGATGTTCGGGTCGGTCACCAGCGCCACCGGCAACGACTCGAGCACGGGAGAGAACCGGCCCTTGCTCACCAGCGCGTCGCGGAACATCGACGAGCCGAGCTTGTCTTTGAGCACCAGGCCGATGTTGCCGGCCACGAAGACGCCGCCCGACGCCCAGTAGCGCAGCGCCACGTTGCCGGCCTCGGCGCCGTACGAGCGCACGAACTGGTCGACCGCCGCGCGCGCGCACCCGTTCGCGTCGGCCAGCCCCAGCCGGGTGACCTCGGCGCTGAAGTCGTGACCGTCGCGCGGCCGCTCGCCTTCGGGCAGCTGCCGGTCGTCGCGGAAGAACTCGTAGAGGTCTTTGAGGCCCGGGCCCGCCACCACCCGCTCGGTGCTCACCCGCCCGTAGCGCCGCGCGAGAAAGGCGCGCAGCTGCTCTTCGGTCTCGTCGCGCGGGGCGAAGTCGCTGTGGCTGCCCTCGGTGCCGAGCGGCACGTGCTGCTGGTGCTGCTCGTCCCAGATGAGCGCCGCTTCGCCGAGCCCGGTGCCGGCGGCGAGAATGGCCAGGTTCGCGCCCTTGGTGACCGGCAGCCGCGGGCCGTTGAGCGAGATGAGCTGGCTCTTCCGGGCGGTGAGGGCTCCGTAGGCGAGCGCCACCAGGTCGTTCACCAACCGCACGTGGCGAATCTTCATCGCCTTGCCCAGCAGGTTGCCGTCGATGACCCAGGGCAGGTTGGTGGCCACGCACCGGTTCCGGGTCACCGGCCCGGCGATGCCGAAGCACGCCGAGGTGAACTTGAACTTCGTGCCGGCGAGCGCGGCCTTCAGCGCAGCGCCGAAGGTGGGGAAGTCGCGGCTGGGCACGCGGGTCTCGAGCACCGGCTTGCTGCCGGTGGGCGCCAGCACCGCGACTCGGGTGTTGGTGCCTCCGATGTCTCCGATGAGCAGCATCGTGCTCTGGGTGCTATTCCCCTGCCGCATGTGGAACAAGCTGATTTCGCACCACGGCGCGCGACTGTCGGGCGCGCTGCTGCTGGTGCGGGTGGTCGCGGGGGCGTTCTTCGTCACCCACGGCTGGGGCAAGATTCAAGACCCCTTTCACTGGATGGACAAGGGCGGCAGCCCTGCTCCGGCCGTTTTTCAGCTGCTGGCCGCCCTGTCCGAGTTCGGCGGGGGCCTCGCCTGGGTGCTGGGCCTGCTCACTCCGCTGGCGTGCCTGGGCATCGGCTGCACCATGGTGGTGGCGGTGTTCACCACCGTGAGCCGCGGCGCCTCGTTCGAGCTGGCGGCGGTGTACCTGACCCTCGCGCTCCTGCTGCTGGCCGCCGGGCCGGGCCGCTTCTCGGTCGATGACCTCATCGCCCGGCGCCAGCGCCCCACGATGGGCTAAGAGGCGTTCGAGACGTGGAGCGAATCGTCGCCAGCGAAGGTCACCTGAGCTTCGAGGCTCGCGTGCAGCTGCAGCGCGCGGCCACCGAGGCGCTCGAGGCGCGCGGGGTGTTTCACATCGCGGTGCCCGGCGGCTCGGTGGCGACGCTGGTGTTCCCCTCGTTCGCCGACGCGCAGCTCGACTGGTCGCGGGTGCACGTGTGGTGGGTCGACGAGCGGGTGGTGCCGCTCACCGACAAAGACTCGAACTACAAGGTGGCCAACGACCTGTGGCTGTCGAAGGTGCCGGCGGTGGCGCACCCGTTTCACAGCCTCTCGGAGTACCAGCTCAAGCTCCCGCGCCCGCTCGACGTAGCGCTGCTGGGGGTCGGCCCCGACGGCCACGTGGCCTCGCTCTTCCCCGGGCACCCCGCGCTCGAGGTGACCGACAAGCGGGTGGTGCAGCTCGACGACGCGCCCAAGCCGCCGCCCAAGCGGCTCTCGCTGTCGCTGCCCGAGCTCATCGGCGCGCGCGAGGTCTGGGTGATCGCCACCGGCAACACCAAGGCGCAGATGCTGATGAAGGCGATGAAGCCCGACTCCACGCTGCCGGTGGCCCGCGTGCTGCGCGAGGCCGAGAACGTGCGGCTCTGGGTCGACCCCGCTGCTGCCGCGTACTTGTAAGTTCAGCGTCTTTACGTTTCTCGGGTTCTGCGACTTCGGGGTGGGGCCTCGTCCACATGGACAAGGAGAAGCCACCGCCCATGACTGCCCCCGTTCGCCGCCCCTCGACCCGTCCGCTGACCTTCACCCGCTCGACCGCCTCGGCCGAGGCGCCGCGGCAGACCCCCACCCCGGTGACCTCGACCACCACCGGCCCGGTCGACAGCATGGAGCCGAGCAGCGCCGCCAAAGACCTCGCCAAGAAGGTCGCCGCGCTGAGCCCGGCGGTGACCCAGGCCGCCAGCGACTCGGTGGTGGCGGTGTCGGGCGAGAACAACGCGAACCAGGTCTACGTGCCGCAGGCCGGCAGCATCGAAGACGTCGACGCGGTGGTGAGCGAGCTGTCGGGCGCCGAGCTGATTACCGCCGACGAGAAGGAGGCCTACGACGCGGCTTCGGAAGAAGAGAAGCGCGCGATGGCGGAAGACTTCATCACCCGCGCGCAGCAGCAGCTGCAGGACTCGCTGAGCGAGCTGGCCCCCGACGAGCTGGCGGCGATTCAGGCGCAGTACGGCGCGCGCACCTTCGTCGACGGCAAGTGGGGCAACGCCTCGCAGGCCGCGCTGATGCTGCTGGTGCAGAAGGGCCAGGAGCTCTCGGACGCGCCGGTCGACAGCACCGGCACCGGCTACGACACCGAGACCCCGCCGGTGGTGCCGGGCGACGACCGGCCCGCGGGCGACGGCGCGGTCACCGAGGCCGACACGTACTTCACCGTGGGCACCAACGGCCGCCAGGGCATGCCCATCATCGCGCCCGACAAGCTCGAAGACCTGCAACAGCTGCGCGCCCGCGTCGAGGCCGGCACCGCCAGCGACGAAGACGCCGCGCTGTGGAAGGCCGTGCAGGACAAGGCCGCCAGCCTGCACATCGCGAAGTTCAACGAGAAGACCGCGCCCACCTCGGAGCAGGTGGCCGAGACGTTCTTCGGCGTGGGCACCAACGGCCGGCAGGGCGCTCCCATCGTCGACCCCGAGCGGGTCGAGGCGCTGCAAGAGCTGCGGGCGCGGGTCGAGGCCGACACCGCGAGCGACGCCGACGTGCAGCTGTGGGAGGACGTGCAGGCGGCGGCGCAGAGCAAGCGCATCGCGAAGTTCGACGAGACCAGCGCGCCGACCCCCGAGCAGGTGGCCGAGACGTTCTTCGACGTGAACGACCGCGACCGCGCGCACCTGGCGCGCGCCGACGACTTCGCGGGGCTGCAGGGCCGCGTCGCCAGCGGCGTGGCGAACGAAGAAGAGGTGGCGCTGTACGACCAGGTGGTGGCGCTGGCGAAGGAGCGGGGCGTGACGCTGCCCGACGCCAGCTCGGCGGCGACCTCGGCTCCGGTCGAGACGGCATCAGCCGCCGCGCCCCGCGCCACCGCGCAGGACCTGGTCACCTCGCTCGACGGCGTCGACTTCGACGACGTGAACTGGAACACGGTGGCACAGGCGGCGGGCGCGACCCCGCACGGGTCGGACAAGCACTTGAGCCGCGAGCAGCTCGAGACCGCGAAGGCCAGCGGCAAGCTCACCGGCGACGACGCCAGGGTGGTCGACGCGCTGCTCGCCAACGACGCGCTGTGGGAGAGCTACCCCAGCCCCAACGACGACGGCAGCGCGGTGGTCATCTCGCTCGACCAGGTCGAGGACATCGCGAAGCAGAAGGGCGGCGGCTACGAAGCCTGGGTCACGCGCTCGGGCTTCACTGCCGAGGAGCTGGCCGAGGCCGACGCCCAGCGCGCGGTGCTGCAGCAGCTGTGCGAGACCAGCCAGGGCGTGCGCAACGACCTGTTCCCCCGCATCGGTGCGGGCAACGGTGGCTCGGTGGCGCAGACCTTCGACTTCGAAGAGCTCACCGACGCGCTGGCGACCGCGAGCGACCCTGCGTACCGCGACGCGCTCGAGTTCTTCAGCGACCCGGCCCACTTCGCCCTCATCGGCGGCAGCGACGGCGAGGTCAGCCGCAAAGACTTGGAGCACGCGTTCATCGTGGGGTGACGGGCCCTCTCGAGCACGAGCGGCGCGCGGTCGAAGAGCGCCGCGAGTCTCCTCCACGCAGATTTCCGCTCTTCGGGGTGCCTCGCGGAGCGAAGCGCTGACCGCCTCTGCGCGGAGCGTGAAGCCCGTCACGGGGCGACCTGCTGGGGAACGGCAGCGAAAAAGAATGGCCGAGGGTCCTGACACTGCCCGGGCGGACCCGAGCGGCGGCGATTCTCTTACGCTTTTGTTCCCTCTCGACGGGCTGAGCAATCGTCCGCCGCAGCGGCAGAGGAACTGGCGAGAGCGACGACGCTCGTGACCTCGGCGTCGGTGACCGCGTGGAGCTCGAGCGTGTCGGGGCGCGACGGGTGGAGCCTGCCGCCGTGTCGGCCCCTCGTGCGGTGAGGGGCCCACGTCGCACCAGGCTCTCTGGGGTGCTCGCCCCCGCCGCCGCTGGCGAGTCTCGACGACCCGCAGTGGCTACCCGACGGGCGCAACGCCCGCGCGCGACGCGCGGTCACCCGTCGGTCGACCGCGCCCACTCGACCCGCCTCAATTCTTGGGGAGCAGAATCTCGACGCGGCGGTTGGTGGCGCGCCCCTCGGGGGTCGAGTTGTCGGCGCGGGGGTTCGCGTCGCCGGCGCCCTTCACCTCGAGGCGCGCCTCGCTGACGCCGTGGCCGACCAGCGCGTCGCGCACCGCCTTGGCACGGTCGGTCGACAGCTTCTTGTTATCGCTGCCCTGGTTGTCGGTGTACGCGGTGACGAGCACGGTGCCTTTGCCGTCGCCCGCCGCGTCGGCCACCTTGGCGAGCCGCGCCTGGGCGCCGTCGCTCAGCTCGGCGCTGCCGGGGGTGAACAGCAGGCTGGCGGGAATGGTCAGCAGCGTGCCGTCTTCGGCTTCCCTGCTCTCGGCGAACACCGACAGCGGCTCACCGACGGTGGGCGGCCTGAGGCTGGGGCGGCGGCTCGGAGCATCGAGCGAGCCGGTGCGGCCCTGCACCGCGACCCTCGGCTCCGAGGCCGCCGGCGCCACCTCGGGCTCGGTCTTCACCGGAGGAGTCGCCTCGCTCACCGCGGCCCCGTCGACCCCAGGGGGCGCGACCGCCACCTCGACCGCCGGCGCGCTCTGCTTCAGCTGTGCGGCCTCGCGTTCGAGCGCGGCCACCTGCTGCTGGTGGCGCGCGGTGCGCACGTGCGACTTCGCCAGGTCGATGCGGCGCGACGCGGCGTAGGCCAGGTCGCGGGTGCGCAGCGAGTCGCCGTTGTCGACGTACTCACGCTCGGCCTCGGCCAGGGTGGCGCGCGCAGCCTCACCGTCGGCGGGCATCACCTGCCCCATCTGCCCGTACGCCTGACGCGCTTCAATCAGCTGGGCCGGCGCGGGCTGATGCGCGCAGCCGACCAGGGTCACCACCGCCACGAGCAGCCGCTTCATTGCTCACCTCCGGGCCAGGGCTTCAGTTCTTCGGGTTGGGTCTTCACTTCGTTTCCGCCGCGCAGCGCCGCCACCTGCTCGGTGGCGCGCTTCTGGTCGCCGCGCGCCGCCGCTTCGCGGGTCAGCGCCAGCGCCAGGTCGGCGTCGGCCTCGGCGCACGCCATCACCGTCTCGGCGCGCGGGTCGTGCGCGTTCGAGAGCTTGCGCGCGACCTCTTGCTCTTCCTTGGCGCGGGCGAGGAACACCGACGCGTTGGGCAGCTGCCCGGCGCCCAGCGCGTCGGCCTGGCGAATCGACGACTGCGAGCGCTCGAGGCGCACCGCCGGCACGCGCGGCGCGCAGGCCGCCGCAGACACCACCACCGCCGCAATGAACAGTCTCTTCATGGTGGCCCGCAGCAGTGCAACCGCATGGCCAGCACGGGCTGTCGCTGGCTTGCGCGCCAGCGCACATGCAAGAGCGCCTCAGTGGGGCGCGCTGGGCTGCGCGGTCAGGGGGCGTCGAGCCAGGCCATCGCCTCGTCTTGCGCCTGCAGCACGATGGGCGACTGCGGGTCCATCATGAACGAGTGGTTGCCGTTGTCGCTCCACTGGTGCTCGCCGAAGCTCGCCGGTGCGCGCTGGTGCTCGATGGAGTTGATCAGCAGCCGGGTGGTCGCGTTGGGAACCCACGGGTCGTTCGCCACCCAAGACAGGAAGATGCGCTTCTGGGGGTACGACGGCAGCGGCTCGTCGATGTAGTTGCGCCCGAAGCTCTGCGCGTCGGCCGGGTCGAGCAGCCACCGCGCCACGTCGAGGAAGTCGTCGTAGCGCTGCGAGCCGGTGGCGATGCCGCGCGAGGTGGCGAGGTACGTGTCGAGGGTGCGCTTCTTGTCGGCGAGAAATGTGACCGTGGCCTGCGAGAGGATGTCGGCGGGTGAGGCGCCGCCCACATTGAGCACGGCGCGCTCGAGCTCGGGGTTGGCCACCGCCAGGGCGCCCATCACGCTGCCCAGCGACATGCCGATGTAGCCGAGCTCTGCGGGCTCGAGCCGCTCGACCACGCCCGCGGTCGAGGCGTCGTCGACGCTCAGCGCACCGATGCCGGCGGTGGTGTCTCTCACCACCCGAATCAGCTGGGCGGTGTCGAGAATCAGCTGCCGAATCTGGTCGCGCGTGGCGGCGAGGTTCGACAGCGAGCTGAACTTGAGGCCCGAGATGGCGGGCGTGCCGATCTGCGCGTCGAGCCCGGTCGCCACGCGGTAGCCGCCCACCGGGCAGCGGTGCTCAGTGCAGCTGGCACCGACCACGCAGTCGGCGGCGCTGGTGCAGAAGCTGCGGTCGCCGTGCAGCGGGTGGTCGATGGCGAGCGTCGCCCAGCCCTTGCGCGCGATGCTGTTGGCGATGAGCAGCGCATCGCGGCGGAAGCGCGTGATGCCGTGCTGGAAGATGACGAGGGGAATGCGGCCGTCGGCGTGCTTGGGCACCTTGGGCAGAATGAGCATGAACTTGAGCCGCTCTTGCCGCGGGGTGGCGAGCGTCGCGGGGGTGAACGGCCCCTCGGTGTCGACGTCGACCGGCGGCATCGCCGAGAGGTCGAGCTCTTTGCCGTTCGCATCGAGCGCGTTGCCGGTGACGAATTCGCCCTCGAGGCCCGCGCGCACCGCCGAGTGAAAGTCTTTGCCGAACAGCGAGGTGATGGCCGAGAGCATGTTGGCCTGCGGCAGCGGGGCGACGCTGCTGACGGCGGTCGGCAGGCTCCATTCGGCGGGCTTGCCGCGCAGCTCGGCGAGCGTGGGCGCGGTGGTCTGGGTGGTAAACGTCCACGCGAGGAGCACATCGTCGCGGGCGACGCCCTTCGCCACCGCGGCCTCGAGCCCCGCGCTGAGCGAGAGCCGCAGGCGCTCGAGGTCGGCGGCCGCGGCGTCGTCGAGCGCGCGCACCACGCTGTGGCCGGCCGCGTCGACGAAGGGGTGGCCGGCGGTGAGCATCGCCCAGGCCGGTGACGGCACCAGCGGGCGGCCGTCGAGGGCCTTCGCCCCTTTCGTCCACACCACCGCGTAGTGGCGGTGGCTGCGCAGCGGGCGGTCGGGCTTCAGCGCCAGCTGGTCGGGCTGGGTCTCGATGCGCAAGGTCGCCGGCACGGTGGCGCCTGCGGCGTCGAGGTCGAGGAGCTGGAAGTGGGCGGGCAGGGCGCTGCCGGGTTGCAGGCCAGCGCCCGCGGCCCCGAGCGTGGCCTCGTGCTCGGTGACGATGGCCGCGGTGACCGAGAAGCCGTCGAGCAGCGCCAGCTGGGCCTTGGTGCGGGTGGCCAGCTCGTCGTCGTCGGCCTCGGCGGGCAGCGCGACGCGGCCGTCTCTGACCAGCGCGTCGCAGGGGAAGGGTATGGCGCGCACCGCCGGCTCGAGCACCGCCCACGGCTCGCTGACGGTGAGGGTCTGGGTGTTCCAGCTCCACACCGAGGCCAGGTTCTCGCGGGGAAAGCCGCCCGCCTCGAGCGCGTCGATGACCGGCGCCACCGCGCGGCGCGCCTTTTCCATCTTCAGCGCCTTTCTGCGCTCGTCGTCGATGCTCTGGCCGCGGATGCCGGGGTTCGCCGAGCGGCAGAGGGGGTCGGTGAGCTCGGTGCACGTGACCAGCGGGTACTTCGCGCGCAGCAGGTCGAACGCCGCGGTGCCGGCGACCGTCTCGCCGCTCGCGCCCTTGAGCCCGGTGGGGCCGCCGAGCAGCGCCACGGCGTAGCGCCTCGAGCCGAGCCATGGGTACTCGAGGCGCAGCTGAAGCTTCTCGGCGCTCCAGCTCAGGCTGAGCGGGGTGAGCTTCACCGGCGCGCCGCTGGTGACGTCGAACAGCTGCACGGTGGCCGAGCTCACCGTGCTCTCGTCGAGCGCGCCCGAGAAGGTGACGGTGGCGGCGGCGCTCAAGGGGAAGCCGTTGAGGCTGCGCAGCCAGGCGCCGACGCTCTGCTCTGCGTCGGTGGCGCCGTCGGGGTCGGCGATGTCGAGCGTGCCGGTGTCGGGGTCGACGGCCAGCAGGTTGGGGAGCGGCAGCTTCGGCTCGGGCAGCGACGGGTCGAGCTCGGCCACCACCACCGGGTCGTGCGAGAGGGTCGTCTGGGCCCCACCGCAAGAGATGATCAACAGCGCGGCAAAGGCCCTCATCGCCGTGAGCTGTACCATGGCGGTCACCCTGAGCGCAGTGCTGAGCGAAGCGAGGCACGCAGTCGAATGGGTGCTGTCGCAGCTCGAACGCGCAGCGCCGCATACTCCAGGCGTCAAGCGGCAGCGCGTGCGCCGCAATACGATGGAGCATCTGCGCCTCAGACTTCGGCGGGCGATGGCACCCTTCGACTTCGCTCAGGGTGCGCGGCTTCGAAAGGTCTTTGCGCTTCGCTCAGGGTGAACCTTTTCCTCTATGCTGCCGCGCTGCGATGAACGTCTCCTGCTCTCACTGCGGAAAGGCGTACGTGCTGCCGGCGGGCTCGGCCGCACCCGGAATCAAGCTGCGGGTGAAGTGCAAGGCCTGCACGCAGGTCTTCGAGGTGACTCCCGAGATGATCGAGGAGGCCCAGAAGGTCGGCGACGAGTCGCTGGCCGCGGTGCCCGACAGCGGGCCGGCGGCGCCCTCTGACCCGAACTCCATCGGTGAAGTGACCCGCCACTTCATCAACCAGTCGGGTGCCAACAAGCGCAACCCGCCGTGGAAGATTGCGCTCTTCGTCATCGGCGCGGTCGGCCTGCCGGTGGGCGTGCTGGCGCTGCTCTCGACCTTTCACGTGGTCGGCGTGACGGTGGTGAACGAGCAGGGTGAAGAGGTGCAGCAGTCGTTCTTCTCGGCCGAGGGCATGAATGGCCTCGGCGACGTGCTCTCGGGCAAGGCCGCGCAGAAGCGCGCCGAAGCGAAGGCGCGCGCCGAGGCGCGCAGGCGGCAGGTCGCGGCGCCCGGCCCACTCGACGGCGCCAGGGTGGGCGGCACCGACCTCGACCTGGGCTCGCGCAAGGGCAGCGGCGCGGGCGAGGCCGCGAAGATGGGCGGCGTCACCGGCTCGCTGGGCGCGTTCTACGGTGACACCGAGAAGAAAGACCGCGGGCCCAAGGTGCGCGCCGGAGACGACAACACCGCCAAGGCGCACGCCGGTGGGCTCGACGAGGGCGAGGCGGCCAAGGTGGTCGCCCACTCGCAGATGGCGTTTCAAGACTGCATCGAGTCGGGCCTGCGGCGAAACCCGCACCTCAAGGTCGGCAAGGTCGCGATGGCGGTCACCGTGACGCCGTCGGGCGCGGTGAAGAGCTCCGCCATCGTGCCCAAGGTGCACGAGACCAGCGACTGGGGCGCGTGCCTCATGCAGCGCGCGAAGCGCATGGTGTTTCCACCCTTCGATGGTGACGAAGAGGCCGAGATTCAGGTGCCGCTGGTGGTGGGCGTCTCGCTGTAGGCCCCCGCCCGCCAGAAGGCCTTCACGTCTTCGAGGCGGTACAGCTTTCGCGCCGGCGGCAGCGCGTCGATGAAGGTCTTGCCGTAGCGCTTGTGCGTCAGCCGCGAGTCGAGCAGCGCCACGATGCCGAAGTCGCGCCGGGTGCGAATCAGCCGCCCGAAGCCCTGGCGCAGCGACAGCGCCGCCGAGGGCACCTGGTGGGCCTCGAAGGCGTTCTCTCCGCGCTCTTTGAGCGCCTCGATGCGCGCCGCCATCAGCGGCTCGTCGGGCGGCGCGAACGGCAGCTTGTCGATGATGACCAGCGACAGCGCGTCGCCCGGCACGTCGACGCCCTCCCAGAAGCTCTGCGAGGCGAACAGCACGCTCGGCTCGGCGACGAACGCCTCGAGCAGCGCGCGCTTGGGCCGCTCGCCCTGCAGCAGCGCGGGCTGCTCGAGCAGCGGCGCCACCCGCGCGTGCACGGCTTCCATGTGGCGCAGCGAGGTGAAGAGCACGAAGGCGCGGCCCGAGGTGAGCTTGGTCAGCTCGAGCACCTCGTCGCAGACCGCGTCGGTGAAGCCCGGGTCTTGCGGCTCGGGCATGTGCCGCGGCAGGTAGAGCCCGCATTGGTTCGGGTAGTCGAACGGCGAGTCGACCTTCACCGCCCGCGCCTCGGGCTCGAGGCCGAGGCGCTCTTTCACGTAGCCGAAGGCCTGCATGCCGGCGCCGGTGGCCAGGGTGGCCGAGGTGAACACCACCGTGTCGGTGGCGCGGTAGAGCCACTTCGAGAGCGACTCGCCCACCTCGATGGGCGCGGCGCGCAGCCACACCGTGCGGCCCTTCATGCTCGCCCAGTGCACGTGCGAGCCGTCGGGCACCTCGAGCACGAACGAGAGCGCCTCGGCGGCGTCTTGCGCGCGGCGCTTGAGACCCTCGTAGATGACCTTGGTGAGGTCGCTCGAGTCTTCTGCCGCGCGGGCGCACAGGGCGCCCAGCGCCGAGAGCGTCTCGAGCAGCGGGCCGGTGGCGGTCTGCAGGGGGCCGAGCTGCTCCTGGCGCAGCCGCGCGTCGCCTCTGTTCTCCGACAGGCCGAGGTGCCCGGCCACGAAGCGGAAGTAGGCGTCGGTCTTTTCGCGCAGCGACAGGCCCAGCGAGGCCAGCATGCCCGACTGCTCGCTGCGTCGCTGCGCGGCGCGCACCGCCTCTTGGCTGAGCTGAATGAGGCGCGCGCTGTTCACCGAGAGCCCGAAGTGCTCGGTGGCCACGTCTTCGAGCGCGTGCGCCTCGTCGAACACCACCGCGTCGTAGTCGGGCAGCACCGAGAGCGAGATGTCGACCTCGGCCTGCCCGCGCGCCTTTCGCCGCTCGGCCACCTGGGCGGCCCGCGACTTGAGCACCAGGTCGGCGAAGAACAGCGCGTGGTTCACCACGATGAGCCGCGACTCTGACGCGTGCCGCCGGGCCTTGGTCACCCAGCAGCGCTCGTAGTCGGGGCAGCGGCTGCCCGCGCAGCTCTCTGACGGAGTCGACAGCCGCGACCACGGGCCCCAGGCGTCGGGCAGCTGGGTCTCTCCACGGTCGCCGGTGGCGGTGCTCTGTGTCCAGCTGCGGAAGGCGGGCCAGTGGGTGGCGTCTTCGGGCGCCTCGAACAGCGGCTGCGCGTCGAACTGGGCGAAGCGCGAGAGGCACAGGTAGTTGACGCGCCCCTTGAGCAGCGCGCTCTTCACCTCGAGCCCGGCGCGCTCGAGCAGGGGTATGTCTTTGAAGAACACCTGCTCTTGCAGTGCGCGGGTGGCGGTCGAGATGATGACCCGGCGGCCCGAGAGCGCCGCGGGCACCAGGTACGCGAGCGTCTTGCCGGTGCCGGTGCCGGCCTCGGCGAGCAGCGCGTGGCGACCGGTGAACGCGCGCTCGACCGCGTGGGCCAGCTCGAGCTGCTGAGGGCGGGCCTCGTAGCCGGTCAGCGCGCGGCTCAAGCTTCCGCCCGGCCCGAGAATCGAATCGAGTCTGCTCACGACAACGTCAACATCTGACGCACCAGAAGGAAGAGCGCCAGCAGACACATCAGAATGACGGCGGTGAGCATCACCACCTTCCAGGTGGGCTCGCCGTCGCTCTTGGGCTTGAGCGTCGAGACCTGGGGGAGCACCGCCAGCCGCAGCACCTCGTCGCGGCCGCGCTGCGCGGGGAGGTCGCCGGGCTGGGCCGCGAGACGCAGCCGGTAGAGCCGGCCGAGCTCGGCGAGCTGGCCCCCTCTCAGCGCCTCGAGCTGCAGCGCCTGGTGCGCGGGCTCGTCGGCCCACTGCGCGAGCAGCTTCAGCCACTCGGCCCTCAGCCACTCGCCGGGGCTGAAGGTGTCGAGCGCGTTTGCGAACACCATGCCGCAGGTGGGGCAGGCCTCGTCTTTCGGCGAGCGCCGGCTGATGCACTTGGGGCAGTGCCCGGGCGGCACGTCGAACACGCGCTCGTCGACCGTGGGCGGCGGGGGGGCGACCGCAGCGAGCGGAGCGGCCGGAGCGGCCGGAGCGCTGATCCGCTGCAGCGGCGCCTCGCTGGCCACGCTCTGGTGGGGCGGCGCGGTGCGGTGCTCGGCGCCACAGCTCAGGCAGGTCACCACCAGGGCACCGCCCTCGAGGCGAAAGCGTTCGACGTCGACCAGCCGGCTGCACCCCGAACAGAGGAACTTCAAGCGCGCGGGAGTCTACAGGCTCGTCACAGCAGTGGGGCGTTCTTGCACGGGTCCGTTCGCAATCGACCGTCGCGAGAGGTGGGTGCGCGGCACATGCGATGCAGCCTCGAAGGGAGGTAACCCTTTCCAAAGGTCCCCATATGAAGAAGATGAAGATGGTCGGTCTGGCGTTCGCGCTCCCTGCTCTCGCGCTGGCGGCCGACCCCCCCAACACCGACGCACCGAAGAAGACCGAGCAGGCGCCCATCGAAGACACGATGCGGCCCGGCGAAGCGCTCGACCCGGACGCGCAGATTCCCAGAAGCGAGACGGCTCCGGGCGCGCAGGCGATGACCGACGACCTGAAGCGAATCGACGGCGACACCGAGTGTCTGGCCAAGCTGCACCACGACAACCAGATGGAGCAGCAGATGGGCGCGCTGGCGAAGAAGAACGGCGCCTCGAAGCAGGTGAAGCAGTTCGGCGAGCTGCTGATCAAGGACCACGGCCTCGCCGACAAGCAGGTCACCGCGCTGGCCAAGAAGAAGAACATCGACCTCACCCTGCCGCCCCCGAAGGACGAGGCCGAGAAGGCCGAGATGCAGGCCGCGATGGACGGCATGAAGCGGCTCGAGACGCTCAAGGGTGACGAGTTCGACCGCGAGTTCGCCAAGATGATGCTCGAGGACCACCAGAAGGCGGTCACCATGGTCGAGACCACCCTCAAGAGCACCCAGGACAGCAAGGTGCAGTCGCTGCTCAACAAGCTGCTCCCGGTGCTGAAAGACCACCTGCGCATCGCCGAGCAGGTCAGCAAGCGCGTTCAGAGCGTCTGACCCACGCTTCCCTCCACCTGGAAACGAGAGCGGAGCACGACCATGGCTGAAGTGATTCTGAAGAATCGATTCGCCAGTGAAGAAGAGCCGCTGGCGCCCGAAATTCTCAAGGCCGGGGCCGTGTCGGGTCTCGCGGGCGGAGTGCTGATGGCGGTGTGGGCGATGTTCGCCACGCTCGCCCTGGGGCTGGGGCCCTTCGCGGTGCCCCAGCTCATCGGCGCCACGTTCCGCGGGCCCGAAGCGCTGCTGCAGGGGCCCACCACCATCGTCATCGGTGTGGTGCTGCACCTGCTGGTCTCCGCGTTCTTCGGCACCCTGTTCAGCATGCTGGTGCGGCGCGACACCCCGCGCGGCATCGCCGCGCTCGCCGGCGTGGCCTTCTCGCTGGGCGTGTTCGTGCTGATGACGTTCGTGGTGATGCCGGTGGTGAACCCGGTGATGTCGAGCCGGGTGGCGATGATGATCGGCACCGTGCTGGTGATGCACGTGCTCTACGGCGTGGCCCTGGGCACCACCCCGATTCTGCGGCGCAAGTTCGCCCGGCGCACCGAGCAGCTGGTACCCACCAAGGTCACCATCTCGGCGGTCTAGCCGCTACCCCGCGGTCATCGGCACCGGCATCAAGGTCAGCGCGAAGAACACGAAGCACACCACACAGACCCCCTTGCGTACGGTCGAGAGCGGCTGGTCGGGCGCCCCCACCTCGGGGTGCTTGAAGCCCACCCCGCGGGTGGTGAGCACCAGCCACAGCACCCAGCCCGCGCTGTAGAACACCGCCAGAAACGCCATGCCCAGGGCGAGCCCCTTGCCCAGCGGCACCGCGCGCGCCCCGAACCAGGCGTGGGTGAGGTGACCGCCGTCGAGCTGCCCGATGGGAATCAGGTTCAGCATCGTCACCAGCATGCCGAACCAGGCGCCGATGAGAATCGGCGCGCCGCCGCGGTCTCTTCGCTCGAGCACCGCGTCGAGCAGCAGGCTGAGCAGGTTGCTGCCGAAGCCGACCCGCTGGTCGAGCTCGGGCGCCTGGCCCGACATCGCCCAGCGCAAGGCCCCCCGCACCGCCGACCACAGCGACATCGGGTCGGGAAACACCGAGGCGGTGCTCGAGTCGCGCGCGGTGGTCACCATGCCCAGCACCAGCAGCGGCAGCGCCACCACCAGCCCGCACAGCGGGCCCGCCGCCCCGATGTCGACCAGCGCGTCGCGCGAGGGAATTTTGCCGCGCAGCCGAATCACCGCCCCGAAGGTGCCGAAGCCCACCGGAGCTGGGAGGAAGTACGGCAGCGACGTGTCGACTCCGTGCCGCCGCGCCATCGCCCAGTGCCCCATCTCGTGGCAGGCAAGAATCGACAGCGCGGTCATCGAGAACAGCGCCGAGTCACCCCAGCTGCCGCCGAAGAAGACGTGAAAGCACGACGCGCTGGTGAAGCACGTGGCGACGAACAGGCCCAGGTGCAGCCACGGCCGCCGCACGTTCAGTGCTTGCAGAACTCGGCCGCGCTCGCCGGCCGCGAGCCGGCGTCGCCGGTCTGCGCCGAGTTGGCGTCGATGAACTTGTGGCTGGTGTAGTTGAACATCGGGGTGCTGGCGTTGCTCTTCGAGTCGACGCAGATGGCGTTGCCGGCGCCCGCGCTGGCCGCGGTGCCGTCGCGGGTCGGGTCGGCGTGGTGGCTGGGCACCGTGTCGACGTCGCACGAGCTCAGGTTGCCCGCGGTGACGTGCGCGGTGACCACCGCCGCCGCCCAGATGTCGCCGCTCGAGTCGCTGCCCTGGTTCTTCAGCAGCGGAAACCCGGTCTGGCCGGTGGCGGGGTTGTACCCGACCGAGAGCACGCGCGAGCCGTTGCAGTAGACGTTCACGTGGGGCCGCGCCGCGCTGGTGCCGCGGTTGTTGCCGAAGTGGTTCACCCCGATGACGAACTTGTCGTTGTCGTTGGGGTTGTCGAGGTTGATGTTCTCGGGGCCGCAGTAGCCGGTCGGGGTGCCGGCCCCGCTCGCCACCTGCGGGTCGGCCTGGTTGCGGTCGCAGTCGATGTTGTCGCGGTCGAGGCGCGGGTTGCTGCACGGCGCCGAGGCGCCGCGCTTGCTGCCCCAGCCGTGGCAGGCGGTGGTGGCCGAGGCGGGGTAGCCCCAGCCCATGTCGCCGTTGGCGCAGTTGCTCCAGTAGCAGTCTTGACCCTTCGCGCCGCACGTCGTGTCCCACCCCTGGTTGGGGCAGGTGGTGCCTTGCAGCCGCGCGAAGTGCAGGTCGATGTCGTTGTTGTTCACCGTGTCCCAGCACAGCTCGGCGCGAATGCCGGGCGCGCGCACCTGAACCTTCTGGGTGCAGGTGTAGTGGTGGCCGTCGAGGTCGAACTCGCCCTGCACGATGTAGTCGCCCGAGAGCGCGAAGGCGGGGTGCAGCTGGCCTCCCGCCGCGCCGGTGCCGAAGTTCACCGCCTGCATCGAGATGAGCGGCTCACCGGCGGTCGACACGTAGCGGCCCAGCGCGGCGTCGAACTTCACCGGGGTGCGGGCGCCCTTGCGCGCGTTGGCGGTGGTCGAGTTGGCGTTGTTGTAGAGCGCGAACGTCGGGAAGGTGAGCACGTTGTCGCAATCGCCGCCGAGCACCGTCCACGTCCAGTTGGTGGCGGCTCCGCGCGCGGCGACATCGGTAATCCACTGCGAGCCGTCGATGAGCGGCAGCAGGGTGGGCGCAGGGTACGGAGCGAACGTCACCGCCTGGGTCGGGCACACCACCTCGGTGGCGCAGGCGCAGCCGGCCTGGTCGTTGTTGCCGGCGAGGCCGTCGCAGTTGAAGTCGCCCGGCGCGCAGGTGTCGTGACGCGCCGGGGCGTTGGCGCCGCGGCACACGCCGCTCCACGTCGCCAGCTCGCCGCCGGCGCAGTCGAGGCTGCCCTTGGCGTTGGGGTTGCACCAGCCGACCGCCTGCTTGCTGGTGGGGTCGGCCTGGGTGGCGGGCACCAGCCAGCAGTCTTTCGTCTGACCGTTGCCGGGGCACGCGCAGCCCTCGTCGGCGAGCCCGTCGCAGTCGTCGTCGAAGCCGTTGCCCGAGCTGCCGTTGAGCAGCGCCGACTGCACGCCGCCGCCCGTCAAGATGGTGTCGGTGGTGCCGTCGCACTCGCTGACGGTCTGCGGCACGCAGCGGCGGGGCAGCGGCGGGTGGCCCGCGTCGATGGGGCCGCAGCCGCCGTCGTAGCTGCTCGTGCCGCCGTCGTCTTCGGGGTCGACGAAGCCGCCCGCGGTGCCGGTGCCTCCGCCGGTCGAGCCGTTGCCTCCGCCCACGCTGCCGTTGCCGCCGCCGACCGAAGCCGAGCCGCCGCCGGTGCCGGTGCTGCCTCCGGTGCTCCCACTTCCACCGCTGCCGCCGGTGCTGCCGACGTGAACGTCTCCACCGCAGTTGCACGCGCTGAGCACGATGAGGAAGGACGAGCTGAGGACCAGGCGCATAGGCCGCGGACCCTAAACTTTTTGCGTCGCGTGAGTCGAGCGCGCCGCGTGACGCACCGGGTCGAGTATGGTGCGCGCGCTTTGAGTCGCTTCTTCGCGGTCGCCGCGTTCACGTTCTTCAGCTCGTGCACCAGCGTGCAGCTGGCGCGCTACCCCGATGGCGTCGAGGTGGCGTCGAGCAGCGGCAAGGTGAAGGGCGTGGTGCAGGTGAACAAGAGCACGGTGACGCTCTTTCTCGACTACATCGACGTGGTCGACGTGGGGCTCGAGGGCGTCACCCGCATCGCGCTCGACGAGGCGCGCGCCCTGGGCGGTAAGCCCCAGCTCATCAGCGCACGCGTGTCACCTCGGGGCGGGTGGTGGGCGCTCTTGTGCCTGGTGGCGTGCGTGAACTCCGCAGAGATTGTGGCCCTCTCGGTCGAAGCGCCGGCTGGCACGCCGGGTGAAACAGAGGCACCGACCCACTAGGGAGGGTGTTTCGCATGGGTAACAAGGTGTCGGGGCTGGCCGCGCTGCTGCTGGCGTCGTGCGCGGTCGAGCCGCAGCTGGTGCCCGCTGCGAACGCCGAGCGGGCGGGGCTGACGCGGCGCGCGGCCACCTCGTTCGCGCACGGAGTGCGGGTGTTCGTCGATGCCACGGCGTGGCAGGGGCAGCCCGAGAACCTCTCCGAGCTGCTCTTGCCGGTGCGGGTGAAGGTCGAGAACGCCAGCGGCAGGCCGGTGCGGGTGGCCTACGCCGACTTCTCGTTGAGCGGTGAGAAGCAGTACCGCGCGCTGCCGCTGCTCGACTCTGACGTGCAGGCCTCGGTGCGCGCGCAGAGCGTCGAGTACGTGACGCCCCACGTGGCGCGGTTTCCCGCCAGCGGGTTCTACGTGGCGCCGCTCTACGCCGAGCAGTACCCCAAGCTCGAGCCCTGGCCGCGCGCGCTGCACCTGAACCCCGCCTCGAAGGCGGGCGTCGCGCTCGTCGCCGAAGAGCTGCCCAGCGCCGACATGCTCTCGTACGGGCTGCCCGAGGGCGTGCTCGAGAACGCCGGCGCGATTACCGCGTTCGTCTATTTCCCCCGGGTGGGCGCCACCGAGAAGGCGCTGCAGTTTCGCTTCGAGCTGGTCGACCCCGACACGATGGCGCGCTTCGGCACCGTCGCGATACCCCTCGAGACGCGGTGAAGCGGCGCTTCAGGTGCGCATCTTCACGCGGTGCTCTTTGACGTCGGCCGGTGGCGGGCGGTGGTTGGCGTGCTGGTCGAGCAGGCGCCAGACCTCGTGGCCCAGCACGTCGAGCTCGGTCGAGGTGTAGCGCTCGGCGCCGAAGTGACGAATCACCTCGGTCTGGGCCTTCAGCATCACCGCGTCCTGGCGGAAGATGCGCTCGGCCACCGGGGTGAGAAACGGCCGCACCAGGAAGTTGGGCAGCGGCAGCCGGTAGGTCACCACCGCCCAGACCCGGGTGTGAAAGTCGTCGATGGGCGTCATCGCCGAGGTGGTGATGAGGTGGCTCTTCTCGCCCAGCCGGTACTCGACCTGCGCGATGCTGGGCAGCAGGAAGCGGTCGAAGTGGGTCACCACGCCGCCCTGCGGAGCGAGCAGGCGGCCCGCCAGGCCGGTGGGCCGCGGCTCGCCGAGGTACTCGGCCTCGGCGAAGGTGCCGTGCCTGCGCACCACCACCTCGACCTCGTTCTTCTTCTCGGGCGTGCGGAACAGCCCGCCGTGCAGAAAGGCGGTGTGCGGCACATCGAGGGTGTTCTCGACCGTGGCGTGCAGCGTGCCGTTGACGCTGAACTCGCGCTTCACGGTCGTGTACTTCGCGTCGTCGAGGAGCGGGAATCGGTAGGGCCCTTCAGGCGGCTTGTCACCCGCGGTCGAGTACACCCAGACGTAGCCGTCTTGCTCTTCGGCCGGGTACGCCTCGGCCGCGCGCGCCTTGAGGCTCACGTCGGCGTCGGTGACCAGGCCCGGCACCGCGCGGCAGGCGCCTGCTCCGTCGAAGCGCCAGCCGTGGTACGCGCACTGCAGCTCGCCGCCTGGCGTGACGCGGCCCATCGACAGCGGCGCGTTGCGATGCGGGCAGCGGTCGAGCAGCGCGGCGGGCTTGCCCGAGGCATCGCGAAACAGCACCAGCGGGGTGCCCTGCAGGGTGAACGCGAGCGGCTTCTTCTTCAGCGTGCTCGAGGCGCAGGCGATGAACCATGCGTCGGGCAGCTTCACCACCGAGCTCTTGGGAGGTAGCGCCGACATGGTTCAGAGTTGATTCGACTCGACGAAGCTACGTACCACGCGCCGCGCCAGAATGATGGCCAGGTCGTCGTTCGGCCTGGCGTCGATGGGCCGGTCGGGGCCTTTTTCGACCAAATCGTAGACCCCCAGCGCCCGCACCTCTCCGGTGGCGTCTTCGACCAGGCGAATGGTGGCGCGCAGGGTCTGCACCCGGCGCACCAGCCGCTGCTGGCCGACGACCTCTCCGGCCCGCGGCTGCAGCACCGCCTCGTCGAACCCGCCGGTGGCCGCGTCGACGTGCAGGTGCAGCTCGGGGTTCGGCTGGGTCAGGTCGAACACCTCGCCCAGCGCGTCGCGCAGGGGCTCGATGACGTCGGGCGCGCCGACCATCTCACCCAGCCCCACCTTCTTGCCGAAGGTGGTGGCGCGCGGCGGCCCGGCGTGGGCGCACGCCACCAGCAGCACCAGCACCGGCCACAGCCGCTTCACGCGCCGCGCCTCGCCAGAATGCGCTCGACCTGCGCGCAGATGTCGAAGGGCTTCTGCAGCCGCTCGTTCGACACCGAGGCGAGAAACTTCTGCGCGCGCTCGGTGAACGCGCCGCCGGTCATGAACACCAGCGCGCCCGCGGCGCCGCTCTGGCGCGCCTCGAGCTCGTCGTACACGTCCATGCCCGAGACGTCGGCCATCATCAGGTCGCAGAAGATGACGTCGTACCGCTGGCCCGAGGCCAGGTGCTCGACCGCCTCGCGCCCGGTGTGCATCACCGTCACCTGGTGCTGCTGCAGCTCGAGCGCGCTGGCCATCACCCGCCCCAGGTTGACGTTGTCGTCGATGACCAGCACCCGCGCGCCCTGCCGTCGCTCGGGAGTGGGGGCCCGCGGCAGCCGCACCCGGAAGCGCGCGCCGCCGTGCGAGGGACTCTCGGCTTCGATTTTGCCCTTCAGCTCGGCCACCAGGTTTCGGCACACGAACAGCCCCAGGCCCGAGCCTTCGCCGACCGGCTTGGTGGTGACGAAGGGCTCGAAGATGTTCTCGCGCACCTCGGGCGCGATGCCCGGGCCGGTGTCGGTGACCTCGATGAGCGCCTCGTCACGCACGGCCGCCACCCGCACCCGAATCTCGTGGTGGGAGCCGCGCTGCACCTGCTGCACCGCCTGCTTGGCGTTGAGCAGCAGGTTCATCAGCACCTGCACGATGCGCGGCTCGCTGGCCTGCACCGTCACCCCGTCTTCGAGCTCGAGGTAGAGCCTGGCGTGGGGCTCGAGCTGGCTGGCCAGCATCTGCGCCGCGGTGCGCACCGCGCGCGCCACGTCGACCTCGGCGGTGGGCTCGTCGCGGTGGGTGAAGGTCTGCAGGTCTGACGTGATGGTGCGCACCCGCTCGGCACCTTCTTTCACGTCGTTGAGCAGGCGGCGGTGGCGGGCCGAGAGGCCGGCGCCCAGCTCGCGCTCGAGGCTGCGCAGCCCCTCGAGCACGTAGGCGAGCGGGTTGTTGATTTCGTGCGCCACGCTCGCCGCCAGGGTGCCCATCGCCGCCATGCGCTCGCTGCGCGAGACCGCCTGCTGCGAGCGGTGCCGCGCGGTGACGTCGGTCATCACCCCGGTCAGGCCCACCACGGCGCCCTGGGCGTCGCGAATCGGCGTCATCCACCCCTCGACTACGGCGGTGCCCAGCTCGGTGAAGGTGCTGATCGACTCGCCCGCCAGCACCCGGCGGGTGTTCTGGTGCACGGTCGGGTCGTCGTAGAGCTCGAACACCGAGCGCCCCACCAGCTCGCCGTCGCGCACGCCCAGCGACTTGAGGCCCGCGCCCTCGGAGTGGGTGACGCGGCCTTCGGCGTCGGTGTCGAAGATGATGATGGGCGCGCGGCGCACCGCCAGCTCGAGCCGGTGCCGGGCGAGGTCTCCCTGCTCGGCGCGCCGCACCTCGGCGGTGATGTCGAGCAGGGTCACCACCACCCAGGCGATGCGGCCGTCTGCCCCGCGCAGCGGCGTGCCGTAGGTGCGCAGGTACACCTGGGCGCCGTCGGGGCGGTGAACCACCAGGTCGTCGGCCACCACGGGCTGCTGCTCGGCGAGCGCGCGCACGAAGGCGAGCGCGCTGTCGGGGTAGGGCTGACCGTCGCGCCCGAAGATGCGGTAGGCGCCGCAGAAGTTGCCCACCCGCGCGTCGGTCAGCGGCCGGCTGCCGGTGATGCGCTCGAACGCTTCGTTGGCGTAGACGCACACGCCGTCGGGGGCCCTGCCGACCCAGACACCTACGGGCAAGCCCCTCAAGGTGGCGGCCAGCGTCGACGGCTCGAGCTCCAACCTCACTCGCTTCCGGAGAAACGTTTCTCCATCTCGGTACGCACGAAGCGCTCGATTTCTTCCGCGGTCGAGAACTCCATCGCCCGCTCGAGCAGGGCCTGCGCTTCGGTGCGGCTGGTGCGCCGCACGATGCCCTTCACCGCCGCAATCTGGCCGGCGGTCATCGACAGCTCTTCGAAGCCCAGGGCCAGCAGCACCAGGGTGTAGGTCGGGTCGCCGGCCATCTCGCCGCACATCGCGACGGGAATGCCGGCGTTCTTCGCGGCGCGCACGATGTTCTGCAGCGAGCGCAAGACCGCCAGGTGCAGCGGCCGGTAGAGGTAGGCGACGTCGCGGTTCTGCCGGTCGATGGCGAGCGAGTATTGAATGAGGTCGTTGGTGCCGATGGAAAAGAAGTCGGCCTCTTGCGCCAGGCGGTCGGCGATCATCGCCGCGCTGGGGGTCTCGACCATGATGCCGACCGGGAAGCGGCGGCCCACCGGCACGCCGGCGCGGCCCAGCTCGCTGCGGCAGTGCTCGAGCTCGCTGCGCGCCTCGCGCAGCTCAGAGGGCCCGCTGATCAGCGGGAACATCACCCGCAGGTTGCCGTGCTGCGAGGCGCGGAGCATGGCGCGCAGCTGCACCCGGAACATCTCGCGGTGGTGCAGGCAGTAGCGAATGGCGCGCAGGCCCATCGCCGGGTTGGCCTCTTTGTCGGGCTTCTTGCCCGGCACCTTGTCGCCGCCCAGGTCGAGGGTGCGAATGGTGACCGGCCGGCCGCCCATCGCCTCGAGCACCTCGCGGTAGGCCTTGTAGTGCTCTTCTTCAGTGGGCGCCTCGGCGCGGTTCAGGAAGAGGAACTCGGTGCGGTACAGGCCGATGCCCTCGGCGCCGTGGGCCAGCAGCGAGGGGATTTCTTCGGGGAACTCCATGTTCCCGTTCAGGTGAATCTGGTGGCCGTCGAGCGAGACGGCGCGCAGCTCGGCGGTCTTGAGCGCGCTCTGCTCGCTGGCGAGGTGCCGCCGCATGGTCTCGCGGAACAGCGCGAGCTGCGAGTCGCTGGGGTTGACCAGCACCAGGCCCTGGTTGCCGTCGACCGCCACCAGGTCTCCGGTGCGAATCGACTCACTGATTTTGCCCGCGCCGACCACCGCCGGCACCTCGCGGGCGCGCGCCACGATGGCGGTGTGGCTGGTCTGGCCGCCCATGTCGGTGACGAAGGCGGCGACCTTGCCGGCGCGCACCAGCATCGCGGCGTCTGCAGGCGAGACGTCGTGCGCCACCACCACGCTGTCTTGGGGCAGCTCGACCTCTTCGTCCATCGCGTGGCCGAGCAGGTTGCGCACCACGCGGTCGGCGACGAAGTCCACGTCGGCGCGCCGTTCGCGGAAGTACTCGTCTTCGAGGTTGTCGAACTGGTGCTTGATGCGGCGGGCGACGCGGCGCACCGCCCACTCGGCGTTGATGGCCTCTTCGCGGATCAGCCGGTTGACCTCGACGATGAACATCGGGTCTTGCAGCATCAGCTTGTGGGCGTCGAGAATGAGGCTGTGGTCCTGCGTGTTGCCCGGGTCGGCGTCGGCGTCGCGCTTGAGCTTCTCTTTGAGGTCTTCGAGCTGGCGCGAGCTGAGCTCGACCGAGGTCTTGAAGCGCAGGCCCTCGGCCTCGACCTCGGTCTCTTGCAGCTTCACCTTGGGGGTGCGAACCCGGCGGTTGTCGAGCACGAACGCGCGACCGACCGCGACTCCGGGTGAAGCTCCGATGCCCTGAAACGATTGCGTCGCGCTCACGGCATGCCTTCTAGCTCGGCTCGCCGAAGCGGTCTTTCACCAGCGCGGCAATCTCGTCGAGGCACTTCTTGGCGCCCTCGCCGCTGCAGGCGACATTGATGGTCATGCCCTGGGCGGCGGCGAGCATCAGCACCCCCATGATGCTCTTGGCGTTCACCGTCTGACCCTCGCAGGTGAGCATCACCTCGCACTTGTAACGGTTGGCGATCTTGACCAGCTGGGCCGCGGCGCGGGCGTGAAGCCCCAGCGCGTTGATGATCTCCAGCTCGACCGACGCGGTTTCCATCATCCCCTCGAAAAGGTGGCGGAGCGTGTCACTGAAGGGCCCCCGCCACAATGGCCAGCAGCGCCGAACCGTAGAGCGCCACCCAGCGCGAACCCCGGGTCTGGGAGGCAGCGAAGGCGAGCACGGCGAGCATCAGGCACCCGCCGGTCAATAACGGCATCGAGAGCCCGCTGCGATACGCCACCACCACGCTCAGGTACGCGGCCAGCACCCCGGCCGACATCGCAGAGACCGAGCGCAGCCGCTCGCCCCAGCGGGGAATGTTGGCCCTCGCCAGCTGGCCCACCAGCGCATCGCCGCTGCGGTAGCCAATGGAGAAGAAGCGGGCGCGCGCGGTGAAGTGCACCGTGTTGTAGAGGAAGAGGAAGAGCAGCGCCGAGTACACCCCCAGCCAGGGGATGAGCGCCGCGCACAGCGCGCCGCAGGCGGGGCGCAGCGAGTACCAGAAGAAGCCGTCGCCCAGCGCCGCCAGCGGGCCCATCAGGCTGGCCTTGAAGTGCTCGGCCGACTCGGGGGCCTGTTCTCCGCGGGCGATGCGCTCTTCGTGGTGCAGAATTCCGCCCACGATGGCCGCCGCCACGTACGGGTGGGTGTTGAAGCTGGTCGAGAGGTGCCGGCGCACGGCGTCGGACTCGGCGGCGGGGTCGGGGTAGAGCGCCTTCAACGCCGGGAGCAGCGCGTAGGTGAGCCCCAGCGACTGCAGGCCGCGCGGGTTGAACCCGGCCTGAATGAACAGGCTGCGCCAGAACACCCGCATGCGCACCCTGCGCGAGAGCGCCCTCATGGAAACCTCCCGGTCAGCGCGAGCACCACCAGGGTCACGCCGGCGGCCGAGGCGGCGAGCAGCGCGGCCTTCTTGGTGCGGCTGCCGCGCACCGCCAGCCCGGCGGCGACCGAGGCCATCGCGGGGTAGGCCCAGGCGAGGCCGCGCAAGAGCGGCAGCGGGAGCGCACGCTCGAAGGTCTCGACCGAGTTCCCCAGCGCGGCGGCGCCGGCGCAGAGGGTGCCGAAGACGACGAAGTGCGGCCACATCGCCCAGAGGTTCTGGCGCGCCACCCGGCGAAAGTTCTCGGCGTCGGCCGAGGTCAGCGCCGCGCCCAGGTAGCGCACCGCCCGGGCGTCGATGCGGTTCTCGAGCGCGCGGCCGATGGGGCCCAGCGGCGCGCAGACGAGAATGCTGAGGCTCCAGATGGCCGGGGTGCTCGGGCCGCGCGCCGACTCGGCGATGCACGAGGCGAGCGCGGCGGCGGTGATGGAGGGCAGCGTCTCGTGGTCGCTGTGGGCACCGCCCAGCGAGGCCGCGCCCAGGTAGTAGAGCTCGAAGACCAGGCCCACGTAGAGGCCCGACTCGGGGTCTTGCAGCAGCAGCCCGGTGCCGGTGGCCGCCACCAGCGGGCGGCTGAACATCGCTTGCAGGAAGGCGCGCCGCTCGACCGAGAGCAGCCCGCCCCACAGGCCTGCGAGGGAGAGGTTGAGCAGCATCGCTTCGATGCGTCTCTAGCATCGGTGCGCGGCGATGCTGAGCCGATGTGAACCGGCTTCAGCCCAGCCGCTGCGGCACTTCGTTCGGCACCGACTGAATCGTCACCGCCAGCCCGTCGCGCGAGAGCTCGAGCAGCTGCGCCTTCTCGGCGTCGGTGAGAAACACGCTGCGGCTCACCGCCTGCCGGCTCGGGCCCGCGTGCACGTTGCCCAGGTTGAGCGGGCCGATGAGCCCCACCGCGTAGGCGCGCATCGCGCTGGCCACGTCGCGCAGCAGCACCAGGGTGCGCGGCGCGTCCGTCTCGAACTTCCGAAACGGCACCTCGTCGATGCGCGACATCACCACCTCGACGTCGGCGGGCACCGCCAGCGCCATCGCGGTGCGCACCAGCGGGTCGGCCACCGCCACGTCGTCAGCGACCACGATGCGCTGAATCTTCAGGTGCGGCAGCCAGCTCTCGATGACCTGGCCGTGAATGAGCCGGCTGTCGATGCGGATGAAGGAAATCACAGCGGGGAGACGCTCCTGTACGACGGTCTGGTTCCGGCTCTAACTGGCCCGCTCGACCGTGTCGAGTGGCCCTGCCGAAGATGAGACGCAGCTGAACCGCCCGAGCTTCACTGCTTCTTCTGCTCAGTGCGCCTGCGCGCGAAGGGCGTCGCGCAGCAGCGCCGACGCGAGGGTGATGTTGCGCTGCCCGTACTGCACCAGCGCCTGGGCCAGCGCGTTCACCGAGTGTCCCTCGTTGCGCAGCGAGCTGGCCTTGATGACCATCGGCAGGTTCACTCCGCTCACCACCTCGAGGTTCTGCTTCGAGCACAGCGCCATCGACTGGGTGCACGGCGAGCCGCCTGCGAGGTCGGCCAGCACCAGCACCCCGTCGCCCTGGTCGACCCGCGCCACCGCTTCACGAATGCGGTCGCGCAGCTCGTCGGCAGAAGCGCCCGGCTCGACCGAGCACGCCGTCACACAGGCCAGCGGGCCGACGATCTGCTCGGTGGTCGCGAGCAGCTCGTGCCCGAGACGACCGTGGGTGGCGACGACCAGACCAATCACGCTTGCGTCAGTATCGCTGCATCGGGTCGCGCGCAACAGCCCGACCCTCCGGGTCCCCCTTCACCCCCCTCGACTTCGGTCACGAGCCGTGCCCAGCGCAGCTGCCCGTTTCGTCAGTTGCGGCGCTCCCGCGCTCCGTTTATCTGCGGTGCATGATTCTCAAGGCCTGGGCCGACTACGTCTGACCGTGGTGCTACGTCGGCCAGGTCGTGGCCGATCGCTTCGCTGCCGACTACGGCATTCTCGTAGATTGGCAGCCCTACCTGCTGCGCCCCGATGCGCCGGCCGAGGGCTGGTCGCTGCCCGAGCACATTCGCGAGCGCATGAACCGGCCCGACAACCCGCTCACCCTGCGCGCCAGACAGCTCGGCCTGCCGCTCAAAGAGCGCGAGTGGATTCCCAACTCCCGCCGCGCGCTCGCCGCCAACGAGTTCGTGCGCAAAGAAGGGCTCGAGGCGCTGCACCGCTTTCACTCGGCGGTGAACGACCACTACTGGGCGCGAGGAGAAGACCTCTCGCACTGGAGCGTGCTCGAGGCCGCCGCGAAGGACATCGGCGTCGACGGCACCCGGCTGCGTGACGCGGTGGAGCAGGGCGACTACTCCCAGCAGGTGAATGACAGCATCGCCGCCGCCCACCGGCTGGGCATCAACGCGGTGCCCACCTACGTGTTCTTCGACGGCGACCGCCCCCTGGGCGCGATTCAGGGCGCGCAGGAGTATGCGGTGTTCGAGCGCGCCGCGAAGCAGCTGGGCATCGCGAAGAAGACCTGAGCGAGAAACCGCAGCGCCCCGTTGAGTCGAGCTCGAGCCAAGGTCGAGGCGCGGGCGAGGACGGACCGGAGTGGCCGCAGGATGGCCATGAGGACCGACCGGAGCCCGCAACGAAGAGATTGGCCGAGCTCGGCTCAACGGGTCAAAAAAGCTCGGCCGCCGAACCCCTAAGGGCGCGGCGGCCGAGCTCACCCCCTACGAAGTCGTTCAGCGGGTCAGCTGGGTCTTGAGCAGCTCGAGCACGCCGGCCACCGCGCGCTGGGCGCCCGCCTTGCTCGCGTAGGTCTCGCTGCGGGCGATGATGGCGCCGTTCGCGGCCTTGAGCGTGAAGTAGAACGAGCCGTCAGCCGCGGGCAGCACGGTGTACTTGGTGGCGTCCGAGCCGTTGTTCTGCACCGAGATGGCGCCGTTCACCGCGCCGGTGCGGCTGCTGTAGCTCTGCGACTGCAGCACGATCTCGCCGTTCAGCGCGCGGACGTGGAAGTAGTAGCGCGAGTCGAGACCCTTGAAGACCTCGAACTTCGCGTCGCCGGTCAGCGCCAGGCCCTGCTCGACGGTCTGCTTCACCACCGTGGCCACCGAGCCCATCGCGCGGGTGGCGTTCGACTGCGACACGTACATCTCGCTGATGCCGAGAATCTCGCCGTTGGCGGCCGAAGCGACCACGAAGTACCACGCGCCGTCGCTCGCCTCGCGCAGCAGGTACTTGCTGGCATCCTGGCCGTTCGCCTTGAGCGACTCGATGCCCGCCACCGCGCTGCCCTGCGTCGCGTAGCCCTGCGACTGCAGCACCTTCTCGCCGTTGCCCGCGAGCAGGTGGAAGTAGGTCTTGCCGTCCTTGCCCACGAACGTCTCGAACTTGCCCTTGGTGGTGAGGGCGTCGTTGTTCACTTCGTAGTTGAGGTCGTCGGTGCCCGGGGCGGCGAGCTCGGCCTGGTCGGCGCCACAGGCGACCAGCGCGAGGGTGGACAGCAGAACGGGGGTCAGTTTGGGGAAGTTCATGGGGCGACTCTTGAGCAGCCTGCGTGCCACCCCTCGGTAACGCACTTACAGGGTCTTACGCACTGTGTTGTTGCGTTCAGCGCAACATGACATGTAATGAATGCAACGAATGTCGAATCTAGAGAACGAGCTGCACCAGGCGGACATGGAGTCGGTGGCGCGCCGGCTGGTCGAGGTGGCGTGCGAGCACACCGGCACGCGCCACGGCGCGGTGTTTCTGTGGGACGCGAAGCTGAAGGGGCTGACCGTCGACTTTCACGTGGTCGACGGGGTCATCGTGGCGCTGCCGGGCACCGGCGCGGTGCTGCGGGCGCGCACCGACGGGCGGCCCAGCGGCATCGCGGTGAGCTGTCTCGAGAGCGGCAAGCCCTACGTGTGCAACGACACCGAGGTCGACCCGAACTACGCGCGCTACTTTCTCGAGGTGGCGTCGGTGCTGGCGGTGCCGATTCCGTGGCAGGGCAAGCCCATCGGAGTGCTGACGGTGAGCGCGTCGAAGAAGCAGGCCTTCGACCAGACGCACGTGGTGGCGCTGCAAGAGGTCGCCGCCGAGTCGGCGAAGTTCCTGCGGCGGGCGGCGTTGGCCCGCTCGACCCGCGCCGACGGCCGGCCGTTCGTCATCAAGGGGCTGTCGCCGCAGTGGCTCGAGGTCGAGAGGCGGGTCGAGAAGGTCTCGTCGACCGACGCGCCGGTGCTGGTGACCGGAGAGAGCGGCACCGGCAAGGACCTGGTGTCGCGCGCGATTCACTTCAACAGCCGGCGCGCCGGCAAGCCCTTCGTGACGGTGAACTGCGCCGCGATTCCCGAGACGCTGCTCGAGAGCGTGCTGTTCGGGCACGTGAAGGGCGCGTTCACCGGCGCCACCTTCAACAAGGTGGGCGAGTTTCAGAAGGCGCACCAGGGCACCCTGTTTCTCGACGAGCTCGGTGAGCTGCCCCTGATGCTGCAGGCGAAGGTGCTGCGGGCCATCGAGCAGGGCGAGGTGACTCCGCTGGGCAGCAACGAGGCGCCCGAGCACGTCGACGTGCGGCTCATCTGCGCCACCAACCGCAACCTGGCGGCGATGGCCCACGAGGGGCGGTTTCGCGAAGACCTCTATTACCGGGTGGGGGTGGTCACCATCGAGCTGCCGTCGCTGCGCAGCTACAAAGACAACCTCGAGATTCTCGCCCAGGTGTTCCTGCAGCAGGCCGCCGAGCGGCACGGGCGCAAGGTGGCGAGCATCTCGCGCGAGGCGATGGCGCTGCTGCACGCCTACGATTTTCCCGGCAACGTGCGCGAGCTGAAGAACGCGCTCGAGCACGCGGTCATCATGACCTCGAGCGAAGAGGTGCGCGCCGAAGACCTGCCGCCGGTGATGCGCGGCGGGGCGGCCGAGAAGGCGCTGCCCGAGAAGGTGGCTTCGCCGGCGCCGCGCTCGCTGGCCGAGCTGCGGGAGCAGTGGCTCGCGCCGCACGAGCGGGCGTACGTGCAGCAGCTGCTCGAGGCGTCGGGCGGCAAGGTCGACGACGCGGCGAAGCGCGCGGGTGTAAATCGGGTGACCTTCTACCGGCTGATGAACAAGCACGGCCTCAAGCTGCGGCGCACCACCGCGGCGTGACCCGCTGAACCCCCTCGCGGTCACAGCGCACAGCAGTGGGCAGTGGAGCACGCGCGCCCTCGCTCTGCGCGAGCGCACCGCGAGCGATGAGCCGCACTTGCGAGCGGCCGCAAAGCTGCACTCGGCGCCAGCCTCTTCGAAAGGGCGGAGGCAAAAAATCATGAGTCGATTCCTCGTTCTCGCAGTGGCCGTTTCCGCGTGTGCCGGGTCAGAGCCGGTCGCGTCCTCTTCGCTGGGCCGGGTGCAGGCCGAGCTCAACTCCAACACCGCGGGCGTGAAGCCGCTGGGGGTGAAGGAAATCATCGTCACCATCGACAAGGTGACCGCGCACTCCACCAGCGCGGGCTGGGTGGCGCTGTCGGGCACCGACGTGACGGTCGACATCTTGAAGCTCGCTCAGTACGCGCAGCAGCTCGGCTTCGCCAACGTGCCGGCGGGCAAAATCACCCAGCTGCGGCTCTACGTGAAAGAGGGCGGTACCCAGTACGTCACCCGCGACGACGGCGTGCGGGTCGACTTGAAGGTGCCCAGCGGCATTCAGTCGGGCATCAAGCTCAAAGGCCTGTTCGACGTGAGCGCGTGCAAGGCCGCCACGGTGCCGCTCACCTTCGACGCCAAGCACAGCATCTGGGTGCACCCCACCGGTCAAGGCGACGAGTGGATTCTGCGGCCGGTCATTCGCACCGGGAAGGTCGACGTCGCCGACATGGGGTGTGAGCCCACCGGCAACCCGCCGGGCAGCATGAACCCGGGCGGTATGAACCCGGGCGGTATGAACCCGGGTGGGTCGAGCGACGGTGGGGTGAACCCGGGCGGCTCGAGCGACGGCGGCCCGCCGCTCATCGAGACCCCGGGCATGGGCGGTGGCGTCGGCACGCCGTGCGCGAACAACGCGCAGTGTCTCTCGGGCGTGTGCGTGAACAACGTGTGCGGAGTGGGGGGCCCTGATGCGCCCTGCAACGCGGCGGCAGACTGCGCCTCGGGCGTGTGCCGTGAGGGCGCGTGCACTCCGGGGAGCGCCGCGGCGCCGGGCACCCCGTGCAGCAGCAACGGGCAGTGTCTGAGCAACGCGTGTGTGAACGGGGCCTGCGCGCCGGGTGGACAGGGGCAGCCGTGCACTGCGGCGAGTGATTGCCTGAGCGGCTACGCGTGCACTGCCGGCATGTGCGAGGCGCCCATCAACTGAGGCGAGTGCGGAGGGGGGGCAGTCGCCCCCCTCACTTCGTCACATAGAAATACGCGAGACACATCTCATCGCTCGTCTTCTCTCCCCACTTCACATCGTTCGACGTCGCGTTGTCCCAGGTGCAGCTCAAATCAATCTGCTCGCCGGCGTTGAACTTGAGCCCCGACTCGGACGCGAAGAAGAACGACTGCTGCCAGTGAAAGTCCCACTTCTGCACGTCGATGAGGCACTGGCCCGACTTCTTCACGCTGATCTTCCGCCCCTTGGTGTGCATGTGCGGGAAGACGCCCCAGACCGTGCCGCTGCTGGGCGCCTTCACCTGCGCGTTCACCGAGTAGCCCATCGCCATCGGCGGAATGTCGAACCAGAAGTTCGCCATCGCGCTGAACGCCGCGGGGTTCGGCACCCGGGCCTCCGAGAACTGCAGCTCGAGCGAGGTCTGATCAGGCTGCGCGCCGGTGGTGAGCAGGTTGTAGTGAATCTGCACCACCACCGACTTCTTCGCGTCGAGGGTGATGCCGGTGCCGGTGGGGTACTGCGTGGCCGAGGTGCCCGGCACCCAGCCGCCGAGCATCACCGCGTCTTGACCCGGGCCCGAGAAGCAGGTCCACCCTTCGCCCGCCTCGGCGTCGTCCTGCGACTTCGCCAGCGCCGCGTCGACTGCGTACACCAGCACGTGGTGCACCATCTGCCGCTGGTCGGGCCGCACGTTCATGCCGATGACGTCGCGGTCGACCGTCTGCCCGTGCGGCAGCACGAAGCAGCGGTAGTCGTCGGTGAGCCCCGCCTGCGGGGTGTACGGGGTGGGAAGCTTCAAGCTGGCGTCGACCCGCTCGAGCCCGCGCTCCTGCTTCGCCGGCATCGGTGGCGCGGGCGCGCCCTCTACCGCGCCACCCTCGGCCCAGTCGGAGAACACCTTCACCTGCGCGTCGGTGAGGCGGCGGCTCTCGCGCAGCGGCACGCAGCCCTCTTCTTCGGGCATCCACGGCGGCATCTGGCGCGAGGTGACCGCGGCGCGCATCGCGAACGCCTGGGTCTCGGCCTGCGCGAACGTGTCGAGCGCGAACGGCGCGATGCCTCCGGCGGTGTGGCAGCCCTGGCAGTGCTGCGCAATCAACGGCTGAACGTCGTGGTGGTACGTTGGGCCGGTCGGCTCGGGCCCGGTGCCCCCGTCGTTCGCGTTGATGCAGGCGGCCAGCGGGGCGAGCAAGATGAGGGCGGCAGGGCGCATGCCTCGAAGCCAGAGCAACCGCCACGCCGCCCGAGCCCCGCATGCATTCTCGGGCCCTTGGCGGAGGCGTACAGCGGCGCCTTGCTACCGGGGTAGCGCGGCCGAAGCGACCTCAGTCACTTCTTCTTGTCCTGTACGGTCGAGGTCTCGGCGGCGCGAATCTCCACCGCCAGGGTGCGCGGCTTGCCCTTCGCGGGCTGCAGCTTGAGCTGGTACTTGCCGGGTGCGAGCGCCACCTGCCGCAGCGGAGTCACGCCCAGCTCCTTGCCGCTCGCGCTCACCCTCAGCCCCGGCTCGGCGACCAGGTTCAAGAACCCCGGCTCGGGCGGTGGCGGCACCTCTCTCAACGTCGCGCCCTTCGCGTCGACGGTGGCCAGCAGCGTGCGGTCTTCCCACCCGCACTGCACCAGCACGGTGAGCTTCACCTTTGCCTTGGCCGACGCGGGCACCACCGTCGCGGTGAGCTCGGGCCCCTCGGCCTTCACCTCTTCAGCCGCGCCGTCGTCGGTCTGGGTCACCTTCTTGAACTGAATCGGCGCGCCGCTCTTCGCGGTGAGCTTGAGCTCGATGCTCTTGTGCTTCTTGTCCTTGCCCGGCTTCGCCCTGGCGCTGATCAGCCCGCTGGGGTCGCCCTTGGGGCACTTGGGCGGGTCGGCAGGCGCCGCGGCCGGCGCTTCGGCCTTGGCGGGTGAAGCGGCCGCAGCGGGGGCCTGCTGGGGAGGAGGCTGCAGGCCCGGCGGAAGCGGCGGCGGCGGGTCGGGCACGTAGCCGGCCGGCGGCCGAATCGGCTGATCCGGCTGCGGGCCTACCGGGTCGTCGCACAGGTCGAGCGACAGCCCACTGAGCAGCGCGATGACGGCCAGACGCCCCACGGCTCGCGACTACACCACGACTTCGGCCTGCACCCTTTCAAAAGTTCACGCCGCCTGGCTGACCAGCTTGAGCGGAGAGAAGCGCGCGTGCCGGCGCTGGCGCACCACGTCGATGAGCATGCGGCCGGCCCAGCGGTAGACGTTGAACTCCTTCACCTGCGCGCGCATCGCGTGCATGCGGCCCTTCTGCTCGCTCTTCTTCATCTCCAGCGCGGTGCGCATCGCGTCGGCCGCCTCGTCGAGGTCGTAGGGGTTCACCACCAGCGCCTCGGTGAGCTCGCGCGCCGCTCCGGTGAACGAGCTCAGCACCAGCACGCCCTGCTCGTCGTCGCGCGCGGCCACGAACTCTTTCGCCACCAGGTTCATGCCGTCGTGCAGGCTCGACACGTAGCAGAGGTCGGCGGCGCGATAGGCGCGGAACACCGCGGGCGGCTCGTGGTGCGCGCGCAGCAGCTTCACCGGAGGCACGCGTGCCTGCGCGAACTTGGCGTTCACCTTCTCGACCAGCGCCTCGAGGCGATCGTTGAGCGCCTTGTACTGGGGAATGCTCGAGCGGGTCGGCGCCGCGAACTGCACGAAGCTGAACTTGCCCACCAGGTGCGGGTTGCGGTCGAGCATGCGCTCCACCGCCTGCACGCGCTCTTCGAAGCCCTTGGTGTAGTCGAGGCGGTCGACGCCCACGCCCAGCAGCGTGTCTTCCGGGAAGCCGAGCTCGGCGCGCAGCTCTTTGCGGCACACGTCGACCGGCGGAGACTTCTGCACCCAGCGGTTCGGCCACTCCACGCTGATGGGGTAGGGGCGCACCAGCGTCTGGCGGCCGCGGCGCACCACCGCGTTGCTCTCGCGGTCGAGCCGCGCCTCGAGAAAGCGGTCGCACGCCTCGAGGAAGTTGTTGCAGTGCTGCTGGGTGTGGAACCCGACGATGCTCGCGCCCAGCGCGCCCTCGAGCAGCTCGTCGCGCCACGGGCAGATGCCGAAGCGCTCGGCCGACGGCCAGGGAATGTGCCAGAAGGTCACCACCGTCGCGTGCGGCATGCGGTCGGTCAGCATCTTGGGCAGCAGGGCGAAGTGGTAGTCCTGCACCAGAATCACCGGGTCCTTCACCTTGGTCTCTTCGGCGACGGCGTCGGCGAAGCGCGCGTTGACGTCGCGGTACTTGGCGAAGTCTTCTGCCTTGAAGTCGGGGCGGGTGTGCACCAGGTGGCAGAGCGGCCAGAGGCCCTCGTTGCTGAAGCCGTAGTAGTAGCCGGCCTCTTCTTCGGGGGTGAGCCACACCCGGCGCAGGGTGTACGCCTCTTCGCCCGGCGGCACGCGCAGGCGGCCCTTGGGGTCAGAGTGCTCGCGGTCGGCCGAGCCGCTGGCGTGCGCCACCCAGGTGCCGCCGCAGGCGCGCATCACCGGCTCGAGCGCGGTCACCACGCCGCTGGCGGGGTGCTGCACCTTCACCTCGCCGGTCTGGCTGTTGCGGGTGTGTATGTACGGCTCGCGGTTCGACACCACCGTGACTTCGGTGGCGCGCAGCTGGGCGCTGACCAGCTGGCGCAGGCGCGCCTCGGTCCACTGGCCGTCGAGGGCCAGCTCTTCGCGCTCGGCGCGCAGGTCGTCGAGCAGCTTGCGCTCGATGAGGCGCTCGAGCACCAGGGTGGCCGCGGCCAACAGAAACGCGCCGATGCCGAACAGGCCCCACAGCCAGCCGTTCACGGTGCGGCGGTGGGCGGCGAGCTCCGAGGTGTCGCGCACCAGCACCAGGGTGCCGTCGGCGGTCTTCAGCGAGAGCAGGCCGTGTGGCAGCTGCTCGCGGCAGGTGAAGTCGCCGGGCAGGTCGCCTTCGGCGGCGCGCATGGTGCCGTCTTCGCCGCACACCACCGCGGCGAGCAGCGGCTCTTCGCGGGCGAGCCCGGCCAGGGCCGCCTGCACCTCCGAGGTGCCGCGCGCCGCGTCGATGTGCGGCACCGCGCGCATGGCGCGCGAGAGCAGCTGTTGATCGTTCCACGCCTCGAGGCGGCCACCGAGAACCTGTGAGACGATCAGCGTCAGCGACCAGAGCACGAGCAGCAGCAGCAGCGGCGCAGCCAGCGCTCTCTTCAGGGTAGGGGAGACCTGCACGGGTGAGGCTTAACCAGCCCGGTGCTGGGGTCGCAGGGTGTTACCGGATCACCGCGGGTGTGGCCGGAGCGGGTGGGGTGGGTCCGGTGACGTGGGCGCCGTCAGAAGGTCAGAAGCGTCAGAAGCGTCAGAACGTCAGAAGCCGTTCACGTTCACGTTCACGTTCACGTTCACGTTCAGGCGGCGGCCCGTAGGCTTACGCCGACGCTGGCGCTTGGTGCACTGGCGCTTCGCGCGCGATGATCAGCGTCTGCTCGAGGTCGACCGGCTTCACCAGGTGGTGCTGGAAACCGGCGGCGCGGGTGCGCGCGCGGTCGGAGGGTTGGCCGTAGCCGGTGACCGCCACCAGCACCAGGCCGGGGTCGAGCTCGCGCAGGCGCGCCGCCACCTCGTAGCCGCTCATCGCCGGCATGCCGAGGTCGAGGAAGGCGACGTCGGGCTTGTGGGCGGTGGCCACGTCGATGCCCCGCGGGCCGTCGTTGGCCACCCGCACGTCGTGGCCCTCGGCGCGCAGGCCCTCGGCGAGCATCTCGGCCGCGTCGACGTTGTCGTCGACCACCAGCACCCGCCGCGCCGCGGCGCGCTCGGTCGGCACGTCGCGCCGGGCCGGCGTCACCGGCTCCTGCTCTTCGCTCGCCAGCGGCAGCTCGACGGTGAAGGTCGAGCCCTGGCGCAGGCCCGCGCTCTCGACGCTGACCGAGCCGCCGTGCAGCTCGGTGAACTTCTTCACCAGCGCCAGACCCAGGCCCAGGCCGCCCGCCGAGCTGCGCTGCTGGGTGGGCGCCTGCACGAAGGCGGTGAACAGCCGCGGCAGCTGCGCGGCGTCGATGCCGTCGCCGTCGTCTTCGACGGTGAGCACCACCCGCCCGTCGCGGCGCACCGCGCGCACCTTGATGTGACCTTCGTCTTCGGTGTAGCGCGCGGCGTTGGTGAGCAGGTTGCTCACCACCTGCGTGAGCCGGTGCTCGTCTCCCAGCAGCGGCAGGCCGGTCTCGGGCACGTCGACGTCGAGGTGGTGGCGCTTCTGCTCGAGCAGCGGCGCGGCCAGCTCGATGGCGCGGGTCACCACGCTCTTGAGCTCGACCCGGGTGCGCGCCAGCTGAATCTTGCCGCGCGCGATGCGCGAGACGTCGAGCAGGTCGTCGACCATGCGCATCAGGTGCTTCACCTGCCGCGAGATGATGCGCCGCTCGCGCAGCAGCGCGGTCTCTTTGCGGCGGTCGAGCATGTCGAGCGCGATGGCGATGGGCGCCAACGGGTTGCGCAGCTCGTGGCCCAGCATCGCCAGGAACTCGTCTTTGGTCTGGTTGGCCGCGACCGCGTCTTGCTGGGCGGCGCGCAGCTCGGTCATGGTGCGCTCGGCCGCGGCGCGCAGCCCGCGCTCTGAATCGAGCAGCAGCGCGCGCTCGACCGCCTGCGCGCAGTGCCAGGCGAACACGCTGAGGTGCTCGAGCGCGGGGCCGGCGAACCGCTGCGCAGTCGAGAAGCTCAGCCCCAGCACCCCCAGCACCCGGTCGCGGCCCGCCAGCGGCAGCGCGGCCCAGGCCTCGTACTTGAGGTGGGCGGTGGGCACCGCGGGGAACTCGCGGGCGAAGTCGGCCCGGTTCTGCAGCAGCACCGGCTTGTTCTCACGCCAGGCCTGGGTGGGCGGCAGCTGCGCGGCGATGGGGAGCCGCGCGTACTGGTCGGAGACCTCGGCGGGGTACCCCGAGACGCCGCGGTACTCGAGAAACTCGTGCTTCTCGTCGGGGAGCGTGAGCGAGGCCGCGGTGGCCCCGAGGGCCGCGGCGCCCTCGTGCACCACCACCCGCGCCACCTCGTCGACGGTGGCGGCGCGCGCCAGCGCAGCGGTGAGGCGGGCCTGCGCTTCGAGGCGGCTCTGCGCGACCTGGCGCCGGCGGTCGGCGCCCGCCACCGAGCTGGCCAGCATCACGGTGAGCACCGCGCTGACCGCGGTGAGCATCACCACCAGCACCGCGGTGCCGGTGGCGGTGTCGACCCGGCCCTGCTCTTCGAGCGACAGGCGCAGCCAGCCCATCAGCATCGGCAGACCCAGCACCGCCGGCAGCGCGCGGCGCAGCACCCAGCCACCCGCGTCGTGGCCGAACAGCAGTCGCGAGAGCCCCACGTCGGTGCGCAACAGCATCAGCCCGGCGCCCAGCAGCGTCATCGAGAGCGAGCTCAAGCCCGAGATGCGAATGAACGAGGTCGGCCGGTAGAGCGCCTCGGCGCCGTAGAGGTATCCGATGCTGGCGATGAACCCGACCATGAACAGCAGCACCGCGCAGAGCTGGCTGAGGGCCACCAGGGCCCGGCCGCGCGGCACTGCCAAGAGGCCGAGGCCCGCGACCAACAGCCCGAACGCGGCGTTCGGGGCCATGCGGTTGGGGTGCACGACGGCTTCGGCGAGCCCGCTGTGCTCGCGCTGCAACATCTGGTCGAAGCCCAGGTCGACGCGCAGCAGGTACTCGACCAGCGTCAGGGCGCCGATCAGCGCCGAGCCGCTGGCCAGCGCATCGGCGGCGCGGGGCGCGCGCGCGGTGGCCCTGAGCGCCAGCGCGATGCCGCACAGGGTGAGGCCGAGCGAGGTGTTCGACTTCATGCGGTCGGCCACCGTGTGGGCGAAGTCTCCGCCCACCAGCCAGGCGGTGAGCACCGAAGACGTCACCAGGGTGACCAACAGCCCCAGCACCAGCGAGCCGGTGCGGGTGCGGCCCGCCTGCGCTGGCGGTGAATCCTCGGGGGGGGCCATCGAGCGGCTGACGTAGGGACAAACACCGCCGCGCGGCAACCGGGTTCGACGCGGGTTACCGAACGGTAATCAGCCGACGACCGAGGCGATGACCAGGGCCACCGCGAACAGCGCGAGGCCGAGCGCGCCGAGCACCCGCACGTCGATGGGCAGGCGGCGAACGGGGACGAACGCGGGCCGCACGTCGATTTTCAGACCGCCCGCGTGCAGCACCAGGTTGTCGGTGGGCTCGAGCAGGAAGTGCAGCGCGTTGCCCTGCTCGCGCGCGCGGCCCTGCTGCACCAGGGCGCTCAAGGCCTGGGCGCGGTCTCCGCGCAGCGAGGCCCGCCCGGTGAAGCCCGAAGAGAGCGCCACCTGCAGGCCCATCGGAGTCCAGGTGAGCTCGGCGTCGGCGTCGACCCCGAGCTCGACGTCGGCGTGCTCGCCGCGGCCCAGCTTGAGGCGGGTCTTGCCCTCGGCGTCGAGGGCGTCGGCGTGCAGGCGCCGGTCGCCCCAGCGAACCTGAACCATCCACGTGGTGACCGCCGGGCTCTGCATCGCGCGGCGCGACTCTAGCGCAGGGGTCGAAGCGCGTTCATGCCGCCTGCGCGGCGCCGGTGAGGGTGGGGCGGCGCACGTCGCGCTGCTGGGTGAGCAGGTGGTCGACCGAGAGCTTGCCCCGCCTCGAGTCAGCGCTTCGTCTTCGCCTTCTTCTTCGCAGCCGCAGTCGCCCCGCCCTCGAGCAGCGCGATCAGCTTCTTCGGCGCCGTATGGCGGTAACTCTCTCGAATCCACTCGCGCACCAGCGACTCGGGAAACTTCCCCTTGGGGAACTCGGCGCTCACCCAGCCCCACTTCGCCATGCCGTACTCCGCCGGCTTCACGAACGGCAGCGACAGGGCCATGCCCTGGGTGTCTTTCAGCTTCACCGACACGTACGTGCTGCCCGGCGCCTCACCCTCGCCGAGCCACACGTAGACCTTCTTCTTCACCCGGAAGACCTCGTGGTCTCCGAACAAGAAGGCCTTCTCGGCCTGCGGGTACTGACCAGCTTCCGAACGCACGAAGTCGAGCGGTTTCGCCATGCGGCGCGCCTACCACACGCGGTTTCAGCGGGGCAGCGTGGGCCTGTGCTCCCCGCCCTCGAGCACCGGCTCCATCAGCTTCTGCGCGAGGGTCTTCACCAGCACGCCCACCATCGCTCCCGCGGCGGCGGTCAGCACCCGGTGGAACATGCCCTCGTACTGCTTCACCTTCACCACCGTGACCTTCTTCCCGGCCGCCCGGCGCGAGCGGTAAATCGCCAGGCCCACCGCGCCGCCCGCCAAGAGCGTCGCGCCGCCGGCGATGGCGGCGACGAGGCCCGCGTGCTTTTTGAGCTGGCCCGGCACGTCCATCATCTCGTGGCGCCGATAGTCGAGCTCGCTCACCACGTCGGTGAGGTGCTCGCGAATCAGCTCGACCTTCTGCTCGAGCTGCTCGGCGCTCTTGTCTTCGTTCGGGTCGCGGTACGGCTCACTCACGCCATTCTCTCCTTCGCCCATTGCACGTCCTCCTTGAGACTCTTGCGGGTTCGCTCGAGCGGGCGCTTCACGCGCATGCTCCAGCCGATGGCTCCCGCGCCGGTGCCGATGACCAGCACCACCGCCGCCACCGCCAGGCCCGCGGCCCAGCCCGGCATCACCTGCGCGTCGTAGGCCAGGCCCAGCACCAGCGCGACCAGCAGCAGGTTGACGGTGAACAGCGCGCACAGCGCCGCCACGCCCAGGCCCTGCGCCGCGTGCGCCTCACGCTTCAGGTCTGCCACCAGCTCGGTCTTGGCCAGCGCCAGCTCGGCGCGCACCAGCATCTTCGACTGCTGCATCAACCGGCCCAGCAGCTCTTGGGTGCTGGTCGCGGAAAGGGGTCTCTCGGGTTCGACGCTCATTGCCTGCTCCTCTTTGCTGTGCAGCGCTTCGAGCAGCTGCGGTTCTCCCGCCAGCGCGCGGTCGAGCTGCGAGAGCTGGCGGTACAGCACCTGCCACTCTTGGTAGTCGACCTCGAGTCGGGCGAGCTCTTGCGTCATCTCCACCAGCCGGCTGCGCAGCGCCACCGAGTCTCGGTGCGCCTTCGGCGCGCGGTCGAAGGTGCGCCACACGTTGCGAACCTGGCGCTCGAGCTCTTGCGCCTTGGGGGCGAACGTCTGCAGGCCGGCCGAGCGGGCCAGCTGCTCGGCGAGCAGGCCGTGCGCCAGCGCGCTCTGCGCTGGCACGCCGCGCACCAGAATGTCCGACGGGTAGAAGGCCAGCTCGAGCTTCGGGCCGAGCCAGTACGCCAGCTCGGTGGGCATGAAGCCGCGCAGCGCGTCGCCGCCCAGCTTGCGCAGCACCCGCGAGGGCCCCGCCAGCCACCACGACGGCGGCGCGCGGCGCACGTCGAGCTTCGCCGCCGCCACGATGGCGTCGACCTGCTGAACAATCTGCTCGTACTCGGCGCCCTGCAGAATGCACGGCACGTGCTCGTCGCGACGGCCGCGCACCAACGAGATGATGCGCAGCACCGGCACGGTGACGAACATCAAGATGAACGCCGCCGACAGCCCGAGGGTGATGGGAAAGCCGCGCAGCAGCCTCTTGGGCCAGCCCTCTTTGGGCGCGTCGAGGGGGGCCTTGGCCGCCACCACGATGCCCACGATGAGCGGCACCAGCGCGGCGAGCACCAGCCACGCGATGCGAATCGCGCTCGACGGCACCCTGTCGCCGAGCGGTATCGCCGCCACCGCCATGGTGGTGATTTTGGGGAAGACGATGCCCACCAGCAGCACCGGCCACAGCGCGGCCATCGCCACCAGGCCCTCGAGCAGCAGCTGCTGCCGTGGCGACGTGCGGCCAAACAGCGCGATGACCGCCCACCCGAAGATGGTGTTGAGCACCCTACCCGCGGACTTCGCGACGAAGCTGAACAGAGCCTGGAGCAGCGCCATGGGTTTCCCTGCTTGAACGACTAACGGCGAGGCAGGTGGGGCGCGGTGTGTTGCCGAGTGGAAACGCGGCGGTGGCGCGCCTACGGCGCCTTCGCCTTGGCGTGCTTGCTCAGCACGGTGCGGGAGCGGAACTTCGTGTCGAGCAGCGGCGCCGCCCCGGCGCCCTGGGTCTCGATCAGCGTCGCGGCGCGACCGCACCCGGTGTCGTCGAACACGAAGCGCAGCGCCATCGAGTCGAGCAGCATCGGCGTCTTCGATGGGGTGAGCCTCAGCTCGACCAGCTTCAGGTCGGCGCGCCGCACCCAGGCCTCGCCGCGCGGGCGCTCGGGGTCGGGCTTCAGCGGCTCGAGGGTGACCTTCACCAGCTCAGGCGATGGGCCGTCTTCCAGCGCGAACTTGAACTGTGGCCGCAGCGCCGAGACGAACGGGCTGCGCGCCGGCTTGCGGCCTTTGGCGTTCTTGGGCTCGCTGAGCAGGTCGGCGAGCGGCGCGCCGGTGGCCTTCACCGACAGCCGCTCGCGCTTCGTCACCTCTCCCGCGGCCATCACCGCGTCGTACTCGCGCTGCTCGGAGCCCTTCACGCTGCCGTCGTCCGCCAGCTCTTCGACGGTGGTGCTCTCGTGGTAGCTGCACGGCCCGGCCGCCTCGCGGCGCTCGGCGTCGTCTCCGAGCGCGCGCAGCACGTCGGGCAGCTGCAGCTGCGCGAGCACCAGCAGCGACAGCATCATCGCGGCGCCATCACCGGTACGGCGTCATCGTGCAGCTGGGCCAGGTACGCGGCCGTCTCTTTCGAGAAGTCGGCGTACAGCTCGGGCGGCAGCGACTCGGTGCGGGGGAACTTCTGGCGCAGCGGGTCGACGTAGAAGCCGTTGTGCTTCAGGTTGAAGTGCAGGTGCGGTCGGGTGGTGGCGCCGGTGTTGCCCGACCAGGCGATGACCTCTTTGCGGTACACCAGCGCGTCGGCCTGCACGCCCTGCGCGAGCTTCGACAGGTGCAGGTAGCAGGTCTCGTAGTCGCCCTCGTGCATCACGCACACCATGTTGCCGCCGCCCGGCGTCCACCCCGCGAAGGTGACCAGCCCGCTGGCCACCACGTGCACCGGAGTGCCCACCGGCATGCCGTAGTCGACGCCGTCGTGAAAGCGCATCTCGTTGTAGATGGGGTGCATGCGCCAGCCGAAGGTCGAGCTGATGGGCGCCCAGCCCACCGGGTTCTTCAAGAAGGTGCGCTGCGCCGAGGTGCCGTCGGAGAAGAACCAGGCGCGCTCTCCGCCGGGCAGCTGGTAGCGGAAGATTTCCATCGGGGCGCCGCGCACCGGGGCGTAGCTGGCCGCGAGCACGTCGCCGTAGCGCACCACCCGCCCGTGGTGCACCAGCGTCTCGACCAGCACCTTGGCGCGGTCGCCCAGCTTGGCGTTGCGGGTGAGGTCCATCTCCCAGCCGAAGGCGTCGGCGAGGGCCATGGCAATCATCGGGTCGCGGCCCGTCGACATCGCCGCCTCGTAGAGCGAGGTCTCGACGTCGAACTCGAAGCGCGCCACCTTGCGCTCGAACGCCACCGCGCGCCGGGCCGCCACGTAGCGCCAGCCGTCGCGCCGCACCTGGTACTCGTCGAGCGGGCCGGCGCGGTAGTCGAGGTTCTCGACGAAGCCGTCGACGCGCACGATGCGCAGCTGGTGGCCGGGCTTGGCCTGGCGCACGTCGAACACGTCGTCGAGCGCGTCGATGAGCCGCATCGCGCTCTGCGGCTCGACCCTCGCGTCGGTGAGCGCGCCGATGATGGTCTGCCCGTCGTCGAGGCGACGGTTCAAGACCTCGACGGCTGCGTGCGCCGCTGCAGAGGAGAACAACACGATGGTGAGCGCAAACACCCGCATGGGTCAGTCGACGAGAAGTACACGAAAGCCCCTCGGCGCGCACGACACCCCCTGGTAACGGCAGTGCACAGCGAGGCTGAAGGGCCTCACCGCGCCGCCGAACCCCCCGCGCTCACTCGGGGTCGAACCGCGCGGTGACGCCCGCTGATCAGCCTCAGTCGCGCAGGTAGTGACAGGTGTACCCGCCCGGGTTCCGCTGCAGATAATCCTGGTGGTAGTCCTCGGCGGGCCACCACTGCGAGGCCGCGGCAATCTCGGTGACGATGGGCTTCTTCCACTTGCCCGACTTGTCGACGCGCGCCTTCACCTCTTCGGCGACCTTCTTCTGCTCGTCCGAGGTGTAGAAAATCGCCGAGCGGTACTGCGAGCCGGTGTCGTTGCCCTGGCGGTTGAGCGTGGTCGGGTCGTGCATCTTGAAGAACCACTTCTCGAGCAGGTCGGCGTACGAGAGCTTGCTGGGGTCGAACACCACGCGCACCGACTCGGCGTGACCCGACTTCGAGTCGTGGGTGTCTTCGTAGTGCGGGTTCTTCAGCCAGCCGCCGGTGTAGCCGGCCTCGGTCTCGAGCACGCCGGGAATCTTGCGAATGAGGTCTTCCATGCCCCAGAAGCAGCCGCCGGCGAGCAGCGCCACCTCGGTCTTGGCCTGCTTCTGGCTCTGCTTGTCCGACGTCGGGCCGGCGGCGGGGGCCTTGCCGAAGAGCTTGAGGTACGGGCCGTAGCCCTCGGCCTCGAGCTTCTCGACCGGCACGAAGCGCAGCGACGCCGAGTTGATGCAGTAGCGCATGCCGCCGCGGTCGCGCGGGCCGTCGTCGAAGAGGTGGCCGAGGTGCGAGTCGCCGCTCTTGCTGCGCACCTCGACACGCTCCATGCCGTGGCTGCTGTCGTGCTTCTCGGTGACGTGCTCTTTCTCGATGGGCTTGACGAAGCTCGGCCACCCGCTGCCCGAGTCGAACTTGTCGATGCTCGAGAAGAGCGGCTCGCCGGTCACCACGTCGACGTAGATGCCGGGCTCGTGGTTGTTCCACAGCGCGCCGGTGAACGGCCGCTCGGTGCCGCACTCCTGGGTGACGTGAAACTGCTCGGGGGTGAGCTTCTTCTTCAGCTGATCAGCAGGTGGCTTGGTGTAGCTCATGGTGGGCTCCGCGGCTCCCGCCAGCGCGGGAATGAGGAACAAGAGGGTCGAGATTCGCATGCCTGTAAGTACGGCCACGGGTCATTTCCAGTAACGGTAACCAGCCAACCGGGTGTTCGTATCCACACTGACCCGCGTTCGAAAGGATACCGGAACAGAAATGAGCGTGACGGGCAGGCGGCTGAGTTAGAAGCCGCGCCACTTGGGCTCAGACGACCCCAGCGACGAGGCCCTGATGCTCCGGTTCTGCGACGGAGACGCGAAGGCCTTCGATGTGTTGTTCGCGCGGCACGCCGCGCAGGTGCGGGCCTATCTGCACCGACTGACGGGCAGTGGAGCTTCGGCCGATGACCTCACCCAGACGACGTTTCTCTCGGTGGTCAAAGGCCGGGGCCGATTCATGAGAGGTGCCGCCTTCAAGCCATGGCTCTACGCAATCGCTACCAACGCCGCCCGCGACCTGCATCGCCGCAGGCGCGGAGAAGAGCTGACGGCCGAGCCGACCAGCGGCGAGGTGGTCGAGCCCAAGGTGAGAGACGCGGGGCTCGAACGGACGGTGCGCGAGGCCCTGGTGCAGCTGCCGGAGCAGCAGCGTACAGCGATTCTGATGCACCGCTTCGAGGGCATGTCGTTCGCCGAGATTGCCCTGGCCCAGGGCGTGAGCGAGGGCGCGGTGAAGGTGCGGGCCCACCGTGGGTACGAGAGGCTGCGCGAGATTCTGCGCGGCGTGTGGAGTGGCTCATGAGCTGCGAACGACTCTTCGAGCCCGTCGACGCCGCGCACCTCGAGACGTGCGCCGAGTGCCGCGCGGTGCACCAGACGCTCGGGTCTCCCGCGCCGGCGAACGACCTGCTCAAGCTCAAGGCCGCGGCGCTGGCCGAGCTCGAGCTCAGCCCCAGAGCGCGCCCGTGGTGGGCGGGGTCGATGGGCGTACTCGCAGTGAGCGCGGTGGCGGTGGGCGTGGCGATGCAGCTGTTGCCCCCCAAGACCCCGCAGCACGCCTCGATGTTCTTGCGGCAGCTGAGCGCCGCCGGCTGGGCCGCCACCATGCTGGCCGGGTGCCTGTTCGCGGTGATGCCCGGTGGGCGCAAGGGCCGGGTGCTGGTGCTCTCGGGCCTGGGCCTGTGCTTCGGGTTCACCCTGGCGGCCATCAGCGGTGTGGGCCCCGCCGGGGTCGGCTCGCTGGGCTGCGCGCTGCTCGAGTGGGGCATCGCCCTGCCGCCGCTGCTCCTGGCGCTGCTGGTGCTGACCAGCTTCGCGTTCGATGCCTCGCGCGCGCTGACCGCCGCGGTGGCGACCATGAGCGCCGGCGTGCTGGCGATTCACCTGCACTGCCCGAACGGCACCCTCACCCATCAGGTGGTCGCGCACCTGGTGCCGGTGCTGGTGTTGATGGCCGTGGTGCTGTGGCTGCGCCGGCTGCTGCCGAGCCGCTCGCAGGTTCCCTGAGCCCGAGCTGGCATCTAGCGGCGGCGCTTCGACAGCGACTCGGGCGGCGCGAGCTTGGTCGGCTTCACGTCGACGGCCAGCGATTTGATGTCGACGCTGGCCACCACCGCGGCCTGCGCCAGGCCGCACTCGCAGCCCAGCATCACCTTCACCTGGCTCGCGTTCGGGGCCGGGTCGAGCAGCGCGTCGAAGTACACCGCGGCGTTCTCGGTGCGAACCAGCTCGGCGTTCTCGGCGCGGTCGGCCAGCGCCACGAACAGGTTGGCCCGGGTGATGGCCTCGCGCTTGGGCGACACGCGCAGGCGCAGCAGCTTGCGCTTGCTCTCGACCACCCAGCTGGCCCGGGTCTCGAGCGACGAGGCCACGTTCACCGAGCAGCGCGGCAGCGGAAGGTGGGTGGGCGCGAGCGCGGCGCCGCCCGACGCCGACGGCGTCGCCGACCCGCTGCCGGCCGAGCCTCGACTCGCCTCGCGCACCGCAGGCGTGGGGCTCGAGCCCGTGCTGGCCGGCGCCGGCCGCTCGGGAGCCGGCGCCTCGGCGGCCTTCGGCTTCGGCGCCACCGGGGGCGACGGCTCGTACCCGCCCGGCGCCTCGAGCCGCTCGGGCGGCAGGGGGCCCAGACCCTCTTGAGGGTGCTCGCTGCTGCGCGAGAGCCACAGCCCGGCGCAGACCAGCATCGCGCCCAGCCCCAGCAGCGCCCCGTCGCGGGCGCGCGAGCGCCGGCGGGGTGGGGCCGTGGTGGGAATCACCCGGGTCTGCTCGTCGACGTCGGGGGTGAACAGCTCGACGTCGCCGAGCGTGGCGTCGGGGGCCCGCCCGGCGTTGGTGAGCTCTTGCGCCTGGGGCCCGCCGGCGAGCACCGAGAGCGGCGCCACGGGGTGCGAGGGCCGCTGGGGCTCGACCCTCGTCACCGCGTGCGGAGCGGTCGGCAGCTCGCGGCGAGAAATCACGCCCTCCAGCGAGGGAGGCGGCCGGGGCGCCGAGAGCCGCGGCGTGCGCTGCGCCGCGGTGGGCAGGTCGACGTGAACCGGCGTGGGGGTGGTGCCGCCCCAGGGGCCCAGGGTGGGGTCGCGGTCGGTGCGCACCGTCGCGGCGCGGGGCGGCCGGTCGGGCGAGGTCTGCCGCGACGAGTCGGGCACCACGTTGACCGTCGGCCCGGTGGAGTCGGCGTCGTCGCCCACCGGCACGTGGGGGGGCGCTCGCGCCGAGATGCTCGGCCGCGGCATCAGGGGGCGGGTGGTGTCTCCGCTCTCCTGGCTGCGGCCGGCCGGCGCGGGCGGAATCATCACCGTGGGGGGCTCGGGCGCATCGGCCCACGCGGGCGGCACCTCGCCGGGCGGGTTGCCCGGTACGCTGAGCACCGTCGACGGCTCGGGCGCCAGTGTCGACTCGCCCAGCACCGAGGCAGCGAGCGGGCTGGCGAGGGGGTTGGTGGCCTCGCCGCCCTCTTCGCGCAGCGGCTTGCCGTTCGAAGCGGTGGTGTCGTCGTCGTCGCGCAGGTGTTTTTTCTCGGGCGACGCCACGCGCTCGAGTGTAGCGCACCGGTAGCCCCGCATTTCGCCGGGCCCGGCACTATAAATTCCTTAAATGCGCCTGGAAGACCTCGGTCTCGTCGGCAACTGTCAGTTCAACGCCCTCATCTCTCGCAGCGGCGGAGTCGAGTGGCTCTGCTTCCCCCGCTTCGACTCCGAGCCGGTGTTCGGCCGGCTGCTCGACCCGAAGGGCGGCACCTTCGAGGTGGCGCCGGCGCGCGGCGGCGAAGGCGTGCAGCGCTACCTCGAGAACACCAACGTGCTGGAGACGGTGTTCACCGCCCCCGACGGCCAGTTCCGGGTGATCGACTTCGCGCCCCGCTTCTCGCAGTACTCGCGCAACTTTCGGCCCACCGCGCTGTTTCGGATCATCGAGCCGCTGCAGGGCACTCCGCTGGTGCGGGTCTCGTGCTCGCCGGTGCTGGGCTGGTCGAAAGACCGCCCCGAGCGCACCGCCGGCAGCAACCACATCTCGTACCACGGCTACGGCGCGCGGCTGCGGCTCACCACCGACGTGTCGCTGTCGTTCGTCGACGGAGAGCCGTTCGCGCTCACTGGCCGCAAGGTGATGGCGCTGACCTGGGGCGAGCCCATCGAAGAGGCGCTGGCTCCGCTGGCCGACCGGTTCCTCGACGCCACCACCCGCCACTGGAGGGTATGGGTGAAGCAATGCAACATTCCGCCCAGCTACCAGCGCGAGGTGATTCGCTCGGCGCTGGCGCTCAAGCTGTGCTGCTTCGAAGACACCGGCGCCATCATCGCCGCGCCCACCACCTCGATACCCGAGAGCCACGACGCCTCGGGCCGCAACTGGGACTATCGGTATTGCTGGCTGCGCGACTCGTTCTACACGCTCGACGCGTTTCGCCTGCTGGGGCACTTCGAAGAGCGCGAGAAGTTCATCGACTACCTGCTCACCGTCGCCGAGCGCGAGCAGGAGCTGGCGCTCAAGCCGCTCTACCGGGTCGACGGCAGCGACAAGACGCCCGAGGTCATCATGGACCACTGGGCCGGCTACGAGGGCCTGGGCCCGGTGCGGGTCGGCAACGACGCGGTGAACCACATTCAGCACGACGTGTTCGGAGAGATGGTGCTGGCGCTCACCCCCATCTTCCTCGACGAGCGCTTCGTGCAAGAGCGCTCGGCGGCGAGCTGGCGGCTGCTCGAGCGGCTGGCGGCCCGCGCGCTCAAGGTGGCGGGCACCATCGACGCCGGCATCTGGGAGCTGCGCTCGGCCTCGCAGGTGCACACCTTCTCGAGCGTGATGTGCTGGGCGGGCGCCGACCGGGTGGCGAAGCTGGCCGAGCAGCGCGGCGCGCACTCGGCGGCGCAGCTGGCGTCGGCGGCCAGCGAGCTGCGCGGCAAGATTCTGAGCGAGACGTGGAACCCCGCGAAGAAGAGCTTCGCCGCCACCCACGGCGGCGACGTGCTCGACGCCGCGGTGCTGCAGCTGGTGACGATGCGCTTTCTGCCCAACGACGACCCGCGGCTGGCCAGCACCATCGACGCGGTGCGCGCCGAGCTCGAGAACGACGGCTGGCTCTACCGCTATCGCATGGACGACGGCTTCGGCTTCCCCACCGTGGCGTTCACGCTGTGCACCTACTGGCTGGTCGAGGCGCTGGCGCGGGTGGGCAAGATGGACGAGGCGCGGGCGGTGCTCGAGCGCGCGCGGCCGCAGTCGCCGCTCGGGCTCATCGCCGAAGACATCGACCCCAAGAGCAAGCGCATGTGGGGCAACTTCCCCCAGGCGTACTCGCACGTCGGGCTGATTCACGCCGCGTTCGCCGCCTCGCCGCCCTGGCACGACGTGCTCTGACGAAAACGGCTGCACGCTCGGCGCTCACCCGCTCGGCGAAGCCCTCACCCTGCACTTCGAGGTGCGCCACCGACGCAGAGGCGATATCCCGCCGGCATGCGAGTCCTCCTTCTGGCGGCGGTTTTCGGGGTCACCGCGTGTCGTACGGTGACGCCGGCGTGGTCGATCGAGCGCGCGCTCGACGAGACGCGCCGCACCACCACCGAGGGTGAGGTGCTGGGTGGGGCCGGCAAGAACGGCGGCTACGCGTGGCTCGGCATCCCCTTCGCGGCGCCGCCGGTGAACGAGGGCCGCTGGCGCGCGCCGTTGCCGCCCGCGCACCGCGACGCGCCGCTGGTGGCGACCCGGGTCGGTCACGCCTGCGTGCAGCCCGACAACCCGCTCACCATCAACGAGGCGCCGCACGACGGGGTGCTGGGCGAAGAAGACTGCCTGTGGCTCAGCGTGTTCGCGCCGCTGCAGGCCCAGGGGCTGCCGGTGATGGTGTGGGTGCACGGCGGCGGCAACAGCATCGGCAGCGCCGCGTCGTACGAGCTGTCGCGGTTCGCCACCACGCAGAACGCGGTGATGGTGGCGGTGCAGTACCGGCTGGGGCCCTTCGGCTGGCTGCGCGACGCCTCGCTCGCCGACGAGCGCGACGCCTCGGGCAACTTCGGCACCCTCGACCTGGTGCGCGCGCTCGAGTGGGTGCGCGACAACGCCGCCGCGTTCGGCGGAGACCCGTCGCGGGTGACGGTGTTCGGCGAGTCGGCCGGCGGCACCGACACCTACGCGATGCTGCTGTCTCCCAGGGCGAAGGGGCTGTTTCACCGCGCCATCGCCCAGAGCGCGGCGTTCTCGCGCACCTCGCTGGAAGAGGGCGAGCGCACCCACCCCAACAGCTCGCACGCGGTGCTGCTGCGGGTGTTCAAGGCGCGCGGCGCGGCCGACGACGCCGCGGCCGAGGCGAAGCTGCAGGCGATGAAGCCGGCCGAGGTCGCCGCGCTGTGGCGCTCGCTGCCGGTCGGCGAGGTGATTCGCCACTACCGAGACGGCGCCAAGGGCACCGCCGACATGCTCGCGTTTCCCGCCCTGTTCCCCGACGGAGACGTGCTGCCGAAGGCGGGGTGGCTCGAGGCGTTCGCCACCCCGGGCGGGTGGAACCGGGTGCCCGTCATCACCGGCTCGAACCGCGACGAGGCCAAGCTGTTTCAGTTCATCGACCCGAAGTGGACCTGGCGGCTGTTCGGCATACTGCCGCGCATTCGCGGCGACGCGGCGCAGTACGAGCGCACCGCGCAGTCGGTGAGCCGGCTGTGGCGCGCGCTCTCGGTCGACAGCGTGGCCACCGCGATGCGCGCGTCGGGCGCCGACGACGTCTGGTCGTACCGCTTCGACTGGGACGAAGAGCCGACCCTTCTCGGCACCGACCTCTCGCAGATGCTGGGCGCCGCGCACGGGGTCGAGGTTTCGTTCGTGCACGGAAACTTCGACGGGCCGCTGGGGCGGTTTCTCGGCGGCGAGGTGAACCCGCGGCGCGACGCTCTGTCGGCCGCGATGATGGGCCACTGGGCCACCTTCGCCCGGGAGGGTCACCCCGCACCGGGCTGGGAGCGCTACGACGTGAGCTCGGACGAGGCGCTGCGGTACCTCACCTTCGACACCCCGGTCGAGGCGGTGAAGATGACCGCCGGGGTCGAGAAGACCGACGCGCTCATCGACGCGCTGCTCGCCGATGCCAGCATGCCGCTGCCCGACAAGTGCGAGGGGCTGCACCGGTTGGTCGGCATCGGCTTCGTGAGCGCCGAGCGCGCGGCGCAGTACACGGCGTGCGCTCCGTCGCCTTGAGTGAGGGTCGCCTCGAGTCAAATGCCCCACCCCTTCGGGCGAGGCGGGGGCGCTCTCAGAAATTCGCCGTGCGGGCCCGCACAACTGCACGCATTCGCTGACCCCGCGCCCTGGCGCACGCCTTGCTCGAGGCGGCGCGCGATGCGTGCGCTCACCGGGTTGTTCCTGCTCGTCGTCACTGCCTGCGGCAACCGGCTCACCGCCATCGACAGCGACCTCGAGGTCGACCGCGCGGGCCTGACCTTCCCCGCCACGGCGGTCGGCGACACCCGCACCCTGCCGCTGACGCTGCGCAACGCCACCCGCGCGCCGCTCGACCTGCACGTGAGCGCGCCGGCTCCGTTCGCGCTCGACCGCGACCTGCACCTCTCGGGCGCCGAGACCTTCGAGCTCGCGGTGACCTTCACCCCGCCCGCGCTCGGCCCCTTCTCGGCCACGCTGCGCTTGAGCGGCTCTGTCGAGCTCGAGGTGCCGCTCACCGGCGAAGGCCTCGAGGCGGTGGCCTGTGCGCCGATCGACGCGTGCCACCTCGCGCAGCGCGACCCCGACACCAACTCGTGCCAGCAGACCCTCGCGCCCGACGGCACCGCGTGCACCTCCGACAACGCGTGCCTCGCGGCGGGCCAGTGCGTCGCTGGCGTGTGCATGGGCGCAGCGGTCTCGTGCGACGACGGCGACCTCTGCACCCTCGACGCCTGCGAGGCGGTGGGCGGCTGCGCGCACTTCGCGCTCACCTGCCCGGCGCCGGCCGACCCCTGCCAGGTGGCGCGCTGCGACCCGGCGCTGGGGTGCGCCACCGCGCCCGCTGCCGACGGCACCTCGTGCGGCCCCAGCGACTGCACCACCGCGCACGTGTGCCTGTCGGGGGCGTGCAAGGTGCTGCCGGTGCCCGAAGGCTACGCGTGCGGCAACGAGAGCCCGTGCCAGAGCAAGGGGCGCTGCGTGCAGGGGGCCTGCAGCCAGGCTCCCGCGGCGCCGCTGGTCGAGTCGTGGCGCCGCGCGCTGGGCGTCGGCGCCGACTTTCGCGGCGTCACCGACCCGTCGGGCAACCTGTATTGGGTCGAGTGTGGCGGCAACATCGCGGTCGACCTGTGCTCGCTCGTCTCCACCACGCCGTCGGGTGTAGAGCGGTTTCGCAAGCCCGCGCCCGGCGGCTCGGGGCTCCACCTGTGGAGCGACGGCCGGGTGGTGGTGGTGTCGCGAAATGCGCTCTCGGCGCTCTCGGACGCGACCGGCGCGCAGCTGTGGAGCCGCGCGCTCACCCAACAGGTGCAGAGCCTGGTGGCCGACCGCCGCGGGCAGCTGGTGATGGGCACGTACCTCGAAGGGCAGACCGACGGCGCGCCCGACCGCTGGGTGCTGAGCTGGCTCGACGCGGCCACCGGCGCGCTGACGCGGGCGCAAGAGCTCAACGGGCCGATGTCGCAGCCGGTGCTCGACGCGCAAGACAACGTCTACCTCGAGGTGAGCGGCGTCGAGCAGCCGGTGGGCATGGCGCTGCCGCTCGACGGCGGTCAGGTACCGGTGCACAGCGGCGCGGGGCCGCGGGTGCACGTGGTCTCGTTCTCGCCCACCGCGAGCCTGCGCTTCGTGGCGGTGAACGACCCCAGCGACCGGCCGCTGTCGGTGTTCAACGGCGAGCTGCTGCTCGAGTCGGGCAGCGTGCTCTCGACGCTCGATGGCCATGTGATTACGCATCGCGCGCGGGTGCTGGCTCCGGGGCCGCTGCCCTCGCCGCTGATGTCCACCGGGTGGCGCTACCGCTTCGATGGGCTCAACTGCTGCCCGCAGTGCGACTGCGCAGAGATAAATCACTTCACGCTGCAGGGGTGGGCGTCAGGGGCGGCGGCGCCGCGGTGGGAAATCAACGCCTCCTTCCCGTACGTGGACGAGACCTCTCAGTCGCTGCTGCTCGCCGACGGCAGCGCGCTGTTTGCCGCACGCGTGAGCCTGAGCACCACCGCGCTGCGGTCGATCGACTCGAGCGGCGCCCAGAGGTTCGCCTGCGAGCTGTCGAACGACGCGCTCAGCCACTGGAGCAGCGTCACCTCGATGAGCCGAGGCGGCTGGGTGGCACTCGAGCAGCTCGACTGCCCCTTCTGTACGCACGCCCCCCCGCCGGTGCTGCGCGTCTTTCCCACCGGCCTCGACCTCGCTTCCACCGGGTGGACGGGGCTGGGCGGCAACCCGGGTCGAAGCGGCAGACCCCGCTGACTCAGTGACGGCCGTGGTGGCCGCCACCGAAGTGGCCGCCACCGCCGGGGTGCCCGCCGCCGCGGTGCTGCTGGGGCGCGGGCGCACGGTACTGCGGCGCACCGCGGTACTGTGAGGGAGGAGCGCGGTACGCGGGCGCCGAGTACGAGGGCGCGCGGTAGCCCGGCGCGCGGTAGCCATAGCCGCCGCGGTAGTACGACGGGCCGCGCGCGGCATGACCGCCGTGCCAGCCGCCGTACCGGCCCCAGGTGAAGCTCGACATGTGCGGCCGGTGGTAGCGGCCGTACGCGTAGCTCCAGTACGGCGCGCCGAAGGTGAAGCTCACCCCACCGAACGGCCCGAGCGGAGCCCACGCCACGTTGCCGGCGCTGTTGACGCGCCAGTCGACCCACGCCGGAGCCCACTGGTACTGCGGCAGCCACACCCAGCCGAAGCGCGGCGAGCGGTGCCAGCGCCCGTAGTGAAACGGCGCCGAGCCGAACCGGTAGGTGCTCACGAACTGCCAGCCGGCGGTGGTGTACATCCAGTTGCCGCCGGTGGTGTACGGCACGAAGTCGGCGCCCACCACCGCCGGAGACGGCTGCCACACCCTCCCCACGCCCGGCTCGTCGTACCAGGCGCCGTACGGCGAGAGCTGCGCGTCGAACTGCTGCGGGGTGGGGGCCGCGGTCGGAGCCTGCTCGCCGGGGTAGGGCGCGAAGTCGGAGTCGCTCTGCGGCTGCGGGGCGGGCGGCTGCGTGGCCTGCCAGTCGTCGGCGTCGACGTCGCCATCGCCGTCAGCGTCGTACTGGTAATCAGACTCGGGCTGCTGGGCGTACGCCGCCCCGGCGAAGAGGAAGGCTGCCGTCAGAAGTGCGCGGGGGACCATGTTCAAGAAACGGACCGCGCGGGTCGGATATTCATCTACCCCCCTTCAGCAGGGCGACCGGCAGGGCCTCGAAAAGAGCGGCCATTCGGGTGGAGCCCTGGTGCCGGCCGTCGCTGATCAGCAGTGACTCGAAGCTGCCCTCGGGCAGCTCGACCGCGGTGTCGCCCCAGTGCGAGACCGGGCGCAGGGCCACCGCCACCACCACGCCCTCGCCGCGCGTGAACGCCAGCACGTCAGCGGCGTGGGTGCCGCTCACCTCGAGCGGGCGGTAGCTGGTGAACAGCTCGGGGTAGCGGCAGCGCAGGCTCAAGGCGCGCTTGAGCACGTGGGCCTTGTTGATGCCGTGCTCGTCGGCCTCGAGCGCAGGCACCCGCTCGTCGAGCAGCGCGTCGCGCTGCGCCCAGTCGACCGGGCGGCGGTTGTCGGGGTCGACCAGCGCGTGGCTCCACAGCTCGCAGCCCTGGTAGATGTCGGGCACGCCCGGGCAGGTGCACTTGAGCAGCGTCCAGGCCAGCGAGATGCCGCGGCCGTGCGTCTGCAGGCTGTCGACGTAGCGCGAGAGCGTCGACTTGAGGGCGTCGTTCTCGAACGCCGCGCGGGCGAAGGCCTTGAGGCCCTCTTCGTACTTCGCGTCGGTGCGCGTCCACCGGGTGTGCAGCTTGGCCTCGCGCGCCGACTTGAGCAGCGCGGCCTCGAAGCGCTCGAGGTCGAGCGGCCAGGCGCCCACCAGCGTCTGCAGGGCGAGCAGCTTCATGCGGCCGTCGAGCGCCTGCGGGGCGAGGCCGAAGAAGTCGCCCGCCATCGCCAGAAACCCCGCCGGCTGCTGGGCCATCGCCACCAGCCGCGCGCGCACGTCTTCGCTGCGCTTGGTGTCGTGGGTCGAGGTGGCCAGCAGCCGGTGCGGCCACTTCGCCTGCGCCTGCGCCTGTCGCGCGTGAAACTCGGCCGCCTTCATCGAGAAGCGCGCCGGCGAGCTGCCGACCTCGTTGAGCGCGAGCAGCCGCACGTCGCGGTACAGGCCGGTGTCTTCGACGCCCTTGGCCATCGCCGGAGCGCACAGCTGCTGCATGCGCTCGACGAAGCGGCGCTCGAGCGGGCCGGGGCGTCGGTCGAGCATCACGTCGCGCAGGAAGTCGAAGACCAGCGGGTCGAGCTCGCTCTCGCGCTTCTTGGCCTCGGCGATGGCCGTCTCGACGTACTGCACGTCGGTCATCTCGACGGGGCGGCCGGGCTCGATGTAGCCGCGGTACACCGGGAAGCTGCTCACGAACGCCGCCACCGCGCGCTTCAGGTCGTGGCGCGAGAGGTCGCGCGCGTCGCGGTGCCGGTCGCGCAGCTCGGTGAGCGCCTGGGTGAGGCGGTTCACGTCGCTCGAGAGCAGCTCTTCGGTCGCCTGCGTGCGCGACTCGGCGGCAATCTCGGCGAAGCTGCGCGACTCGTGGGCGAGATCTTGCTGCAGCGCGCTCAACGGGGCCTCGGCCTCGGCCGGCACGAACAGCGCGGTGAGGTCGGCGGCGAACTCGTAGCCGGTGGTGCCCTCGATGGGCCAGGCGCGCAGCTCTTCGTCGGGGCCGAGAATCTTCTCGACGTGCACGGTGGCGTCTTTGGCCACCTCGCGCAGCCGCTCGAGGTACGCGCGCGGGCTCGACAGCCCGTCGATGTGGTCGACGCGCACGCCGTCGGCCGCGCCGCTGCGCAGCAGCTCGGTGATGAGGCCGTGGGTGGCGTCGAAGACGCGCGGGTCTTCGACTTTGATGCCCACCAGCGAGCTCACGTCGAAGAAGCGGCGGTAGTCGAGGTCGCGCTCGGCGCGGCGCCAGTAGGCGAGGCGGTAGCACTGCTGGTCGAGCAGGGCCTCGAGGCGCTCGGGGCTCTGGTTGAGCGTCTCGAGGCCCGCATCGAGCGCCGCGGCGCACATCGGGCTCTTCTCGAGCAGCTCTTCGAGCAGGTCGCCGATGACGCCGTGGTGGGTGAGCTGCTCGTAGGCGTCGGCGTAGAACATCACCCGCGCGTTGCTGCAGCGGCCCGCCGCCTCGTGCAGCAGCGCACCGATGCTCTTGGGCGCGAGGGGGAAGCGGTGCTCTGCGTACGAGACGAAGAAGTGCCCGCCGGCGCGCTGCACCTTCACCTCTTTGCGCTCGAGCACCCGGTAGAGGTGGTCGCCCAGCACCGGCAGCAGCACGGTGTCTTTGAGGGTCGGGTCGGGCGCGTCCCAGTCGACGTCGAAGGCGTGGGCCCAGCGGCTCGCGGCGCCGTACTCGAGCACGTCCCACCACCAGCTGTTGCGCGGGTCGGAAATCGACATGTGGTTGGGCACGATGTCGAGCAAGAGGCCCAAGGAGTGGTGGTGCGCGGTCTTCACCAGCTGGTCGAAGCCCTGCCGGCCGCCCAGCTCGTCGCTGATGCGGGTGGGGTCGATGAGGTCGTAGCCGTGGGTCGAGCCGCGCGCCGCCTGCAGCACCGGCGAGAGGTACAGGTGGCTGATGCCCAGGCGCTTGAGGTACGGCACGCGCTCCATGGCGTGGGCGAAGCCGAAGCCCTTGTGCAGCTGCAGCCGGTAGGTCGCGATCAGCGGTCGTTCTTTTCGCATCGTCTTCTTTCGCGTTGAGCGTTGAACGTCAGCGGTCGTGACGGAGCACCACCATCGAGCGCGCCTGCACCTGAATTTTCCCGCGCGGCTCGACCTTGGGGTGCCCGTTCTTGCCCTTGGGGTGGGCCGAGTCGAGCTCGACCGTCGCCGCCTTCTCGTGCGCGATGGTGAACTCGAGAGGCTCGTGGTGGGCGTTGAAGAGCAGGGTGAAGTCGTCGTCGATGATGCGCTCGCCGTGGCCGCCGGTGCTGGCGATGGCGTGCCCGTTCAAGAACACCTGAAACGACTTGGCGAACCCGTTGTGCCAGTCTTGCTCGCTCATCTCGTCGCCGCCCGGGGTGCGCCACTTGATGTCGGCCTCGGCGCCCCAGATGGGCCGGCCCTCGAAGAAGCGGCGGCGGCGAAAGGTGGGGTGGGCCTTGCGCAGCGCGATGGCGTTGCGGGTGAAGGCGAGCAGGTCGTGGTCGCTCTTGGCCCAGTCGAGCCACGACAGCGCGTTGTCCTGGCAGTAGGCGTTGTTGTTGCCCTGCTGGGTGCGGCCGAGTTCGTCGCCCGACACCAGCATCGGCACGCCCTGCGAGAGCATCAGGGTGGCGATGAAGTTGCGCTGCTGCCGGCCGCGCAGGGTGTTGATGTGGCCGTCTTCGCTGGGCCCCTCGGCGCCGCAGTTCCACGACCGGTTGTGGCTCTCTCCGTCGCGGTTCTCTTCGCCGTTCGCCTCGTTGTGCTTGTCGTTGTACGAGACCAGGTCGCGCAGGGTGAAGCCGTCGTGCGCGGTGACCAGGTTGATGCTGGCGTAGGGGCGGCGGCCGGTCGACTGGTAGAGGTCAGAGCTGCCGGTGAGGCGCGAGGCGAACTGCGGCATGGCGGTGTTCTCGCCGCGCCAGTAGTCGCGCACCGCGTCGCGGAACTTGCCGTTCCACTCCGTCCACAGGGGGGGGAAATTGCCGACCTGGTAGCCGCCGGGCCCGACGTCCCACGGCTCGGCGATCAGCTTGCAGTCGCGGCACACCGGGTCCTGGTGAATCAGGTCGAAGAACGCGGCCAGCTTGTCCATCTCGTGGAGCTCGCGGGCGAGCACCGGCGCGAGGTCGAAGCGAAAGCCGTCGACGCGCATGTCGGTCGCCCAGTAGCGGAGCGAGTCCATGATCAGCTGGAGCACGTGCGCGTTGCGCACGTTGAACGAGTTTCCGGTGCCGGTGTAGTCGGTGTAGTAGCGGGCGTCTTTCTCGAGCCGGTAGTAGCTGGCGTTGTCGAGGCCCTTGAAGCTCAGCACCGGCCCCAGGTGATTGCCCTCGGCGGTGTGGTTGTAGACCACGTCGAGAATCACCTCGATGCCCGCGGCGTGCATCTCCCGCACCATCATCTTGAACTCCTGCACCTGCTGCCCGCCGTGCCCGCTCGAGCTGTACGCGTAGTGCGGCGCGAAGAAGCCGATGGTGTTGTAGCCCCAGTAGTTCGACAGCTTCTTCTGCTGCAGGTGGTCGTCGTTGACGAACTGGTGCACCGGCATCAGCTCGATGGCGGTGATGCCGAGCTTCTTCAGGTACCTGATGCTCGAGGGGTGACCCAGGCCGGCGTAGGTGCCCCGCAGCGTCTCGGGCACCTCTTGCATCAGGCGCGTCATGCCCTTCACGTGCGCCTCGTAGATGATGGTGTCGTGCCACGCGGTGTGCGGCCGGCGGTCGTTGTGCCAGTCGAAGTACGGGTTGATGACCACCGAGCGCGGCATGAACGGAGCGCTGTCGGTGTCGTTGAGCGCGTTGGGGTCGGAGAACTGGTGCGAGAAGACCGCCTCGCTCCACTTCACGTCGCCGTCGATGGCGCGCGCGTAGGGGTCGAGCAGGAACTTGCTCTGGTGGGTGCGGTGGCCTTCTTCGGGCTTCCACGGGCCGTGCACCCGGTAGCCGTAGCGCTGGCCGGGGCCGATGCGCGGCAGGTAGCCGTGCCAGCAGAACGCCGTCGACTCGGGCAGCGCGACCCGCGTCTCCTTGCCGTGCTCGTCGAAGAGGCACAGCTCGACCTTGGTGGCGACTTCAGAGAAGACGGCGAAGTTGGTTCCGGCGCCGTCGTACGTGGCTCCGAGTGGGTAGGGTCGGCCAGGCCAGACCTCGTGGTTGGGCATTGGTCGGCGACCATCTGCACGCCCGAGGCCAACGCGCTTGCCCCGGCCCGGGGCGAGACTTTGTGGCGAATCGCCACGATGGGTCGGAACGGTGAGGCGAGGCGGCGAGGGCGTTACCGCGAGGCGATGATCGACGCCGAAGCAGCGGTGACCTCGTGCGTGCGTTACCCACCACCTCATGTTGAGCCGAATGCAGGAGCTCGGGGCCCTGCCACTCGGCGACGGACGCACGCGGTTCATCGTCTGGGCGCCCAAACGAACCCGAGTGGACGTGGTGCTCGACGGTCGCGACTTCCCACTCGAGCGGCGCAGCGACGGCTGCTTCGTCGGCGTGCACCGCGCGCCGGCCGGCACCCGCTACCGCTACCGCGTCGACGGCGGCGACGCGTTCTGCGACCCGTGCTCGCGCTACCAGCCCGAGGGGCCGCACGGCCCTTCCGAGGTGGTCGACCCCTCGAAGTTCAAGTGGGAAGACGGCGACTGGCGCGGGGTGAAGCCCGACGGCCACGTCATCTACGAATTGCACGTGGGCGCCTTCACCCGCGAGGGCACCTACGCGGCGCTCACCGAGAAGCTGCCGTACCTCAAAGAGCTGGGCGTCACCCTGCTCGAGCTGATGCCGCTGCACGAGACGCCCGGCGCGTTCAACTGGGGCTACGACGGCGTCAGCCTCTTCGCGCCGAATCACAACTACGGCACGCCCGACGACCTGCGCCGGCTGATCGACCGCGCCCACCGGCTGGGCCTCGGCGTCATCGCCGACGTGGTCTACAACCACCTCGGCCCCGACGGGAACTACCTGGGCCAGTTCGCCGAGTACCACACCCACAAGTACCCCGATGAGTGGGGCGCGCCGCTCGACTTCGACGGGCCGAACGCGCGGCCGGTGCGCGACTTCGTGCGCGCGAACGCCGCGATGTGGGTGAGCGAGTACCACTTCGACGGGCTGCGCTTCGACGCCACCCAGAACCTCTTCGACGCGTCCGAGGTGCACATCGTGAGAGAGCTCGCCGAGGCGGCGCGCGCGGCCTCGGGCGGGCGCGGGCTGTTTCTGGTCGGCGAGAGCGAGCGGCAGGACATCAAGCTGCTCGACGACGGCCTCGACGCGCTGTGGGTCGACGACTACCACCACGTCAACCGGGTCATCGCCTCGGGCGCGGCCGAAGCGTACATGCAGGACTACCAGGGCAGCGCGCGCGAGCTCACCGCCTGCGTGCTGCGCAACAGCATCTACGCGGGGCAGCTGTACACCTGGCAGAAGGCGCCGCGCGGCACGCCGCTGCGCGACATCGACCACTGGCGCGCGGTGTTCGCGCTGCAGAACCACGACCAGATCGCCAACAGCCTCGACGGGCGGCGGCTGCACCAGCACGCCGGCGAGGGCCTCACCCGCGCGCTGTCGACGCTGCTGCTGCTCGCGCCGCAGACCCCGATGCTGTTCATGGGGCAAGAGCACTTCGCCCCCGAGCCGTTCTTCTACTTCGTCGACCACCCGCCCGAGCTGATGGAGGCCATTCGCAAGGGGCGGCGCGAGTTTCTCTCGCAGTTCCCCAGCGCGCGCGCCGCGGTCTACGAAGAGTGCACCCAACCGCCCATCGGCAAAGAGGCGTTCGAGCGGTGCAAGCTCGACTGGTCGAAGGCCGACCCGCGCGCGCTCGCCTTTCACCGCGAGGTGCTGGCCTGCCGCAAGCGCCTGACCGGCAAGATAGACGCCGCGGTGCTGACCGAGACCTCGCTGTGCGTGCGCTGGCCCGAGGCCTTGCTGGTGCTCGAGCTCGGCGGCGATCGCACCCTCACCACGCTGTCGGAGCCGCTGCTCGCTCCACCCCCAGGGAGAAAGTGGAAGATGACCTTCTCGTCCGAGCTGAATCGCTTCGGCGGCCGCGGCGCGGTGCCGCCGTCTGACGGGCTGTCGGGTTGGCGGCTGCAAGGGCGCTGCGCGGCGCTGCTGGAGGCCGCATGAAGGCGCCCGCCGCGGCCCGCATCACCGAAGAGCTGCATGACGCGCCGGTGCCGAGCCTCGCCGGCGCCGAGCTGCCGGTCATCGAGTGGCAGCGGCCCAAGCAGGGCGCCGCCGCCGACGCGCTCTCGGAAGAGTGGCTGGTGACCAACGGCCTGGGCGGCTACGCCTCAGGCACCGTGGCGATGTGCAACACGCGCAAGTACCACGGCCTGTTCGTGCCCTCGCTGGCCGGCTTCGGCCGCACGGTGATGCTCTCGCGGCTGGAAGACTCGCTGGTGCTGCCCGATCGCGAGCTGCCGCTCACCGGCGACGAGCACCCGGGCGGCGAGCTCAACCTGCCCGCGCTCGAGTTCATCGAGCGCTTCACCTTTCGCGGGCTGATTCCCGAGTGGGAGCTCTCGATCGGCTCGGTGAAGCTGAAGAAGAGCATCGTGTTCGTGCACAACGAGAGCACCCTGTTCGTGGTGTACACGCACCACGGCGGGCCCTCGGCGCGGCTGCGGCTGCGGCCCTACCCCACGTTTCGCCCGCACGACGTTTCGCCCAGCGACGACCCGGCGCACCAGTCGGTGCAGCTGCTCGGCGACTCCATCGTGGTGTCGGTGCACGACAAGGCTGCGCCGCTGCGCCTCGAGGTGCACGGCACCTGCGAGCGGCCGTTTCACGCGGTGCAGCAGCGCACCCGCAAGCTGCTCTACCGGGTCGAGCAGGCGCGCGGCTACCCCGCCACCGAGGTGCTGGTGAGCCCGGGGTACTTCGAGTGCGTGCTCGAGCCGGGGCAGTCGCTGGCCTTCTGCGCCTCGCTGGGCAGCTCCGAGATGCACCAGCACAAGCCCGACGAGGTGCTGGCCTGGGAGCTCGAGCGCGAGCGCAAGCTGCTCGACCGTGCCGGCATCAAGCCCGGCGCCACGGTCGAGGCGCGGCTGACCCTGGCGGCCGACCAGTTCATCATCGCGCCCAAGCACCGCCCGCCCGACTCGGCGTGGTCGCACGCCACCGGGCAAGACCTGCGCAGCGTCATCGCCGGCTACCACTGGTTCACCGACTGGGGCCGCGACACCATGATTTCGCTCGAGGGGTTGACCTTGTGCACCGGGCGCACGCGCGAGGCGGCGGCGATTCTGCGCACCTTCCAGCACCACGTGCGCGACGGCCTGGTGCCGAACTACTTCCCCGAGGGCGACAAGAACGGCGTGTACCACACGGCCGACGCGAGCCTCTGGTTCTTCCACGCGGTGTCGAAGTACCTGCGCCACACCGGCGATACGCAGCTGCTCAAAGACCTGTGGCCCACGCTGCAGCAGATCGTGACCAAGCACCTCGAGGGCACGTACTTCGGCATCGGCGTCGACCCCACCGACGGCCTGCTCAAGCAGGGTCAGGGCGGCTACCAGCTCACGTGGATGGACGCGAAGGTCGACGACTGGGTGGTGACTCCGCGGCGGGGCAAGGCGGTCGAAATCAACGCGCTGTGGTTCAACGCGCTCAAGCTGATGGAGGGCTGGGCCCCGACCGTGGGCGCCGACCCGGCGCTCTACACCCTGCACGCGCGGCGCGAGCACGAGGCGTTCAACGCCCGCTTCTGGAACGAGCGTGAGGGCTGCCTGTTCGACGTGGTCGACGGCGAGCGCGGAGACGACGCCAGCATTCGGCCCAACCAGCTGTTCGCCATCTCGCTGACCCACCCGGTGCTGGCGCAAGAGAGGTGGAACGCGGTGATGGGCGTGGTGCGGCGCGAGCTGCTCACGCCGGTGGGGCTGCGCACGCTGTCGCCCAAGGCGCCCGACTTCAAGGCGACCTACGACGGCGACCTGCGCGCGCGCGACGCGGCGTACCACCAGGGCACGGTGTGGCCGTGGCTGCTGGGGCACTACGTCGACGCGGTCTTGAAGACCTCGAACAACGACACCGGTGAGGCGATGGAGGTGCTCAGCGGCCTGGTCGAGCACCTGCAGCACACCGGCCTGGGGAGCATCTCGGAGATTTTCGACGCCGTGCCGCCGTACCAGGCGCGCGGCTGCATCGCGCAGGCCTGGAGTGTGGCCGAGACGTTGCGCGTGTGGCGCGAGGTGGCTGCCTTGGGCACGCGCCGTTAGGGGAGACACCTATGAACAACGCGAAGAAGAAGAGGGCTCAGAAGGCAGAGCAGGCCAAGACCAAGAAGGAGAAGCAGGACGACGCGCTCGACCGCGCGCTGATGGACAGCTTCCCCTCCAGCGACCCGATTTCGCTCACCGAGCCGGCACCCAAAGATGACGCGAAGAGAAACCAGCCGCCGCCGAAGCGCCAAGAAGCGCCCGGCAACCCGTCGCGGCCGTAGACTCGGGCGCGTGGCCCCGCCGCGCACCCCGAGCTCCGACGCCGCGCACCAGAAGCTCGCCGAGTACCGCAAGAAGCGCGACTTTCAGGTCACGCCCGAGCCGGCGGGCGGCGCTCCTTCGCAGACCGGCTACTCGTTCGTGGTGCAGAAGCACCACGCCTCGCACCTGCACTACGACTTCCGCCTCGAGCTCGACGGCGTGCTGCTCAGCTGGGCGGTGCCCAAGGGCGTCAGCGTGCGCGCCAACGAGAAGCGCTTCGCCGCGCGCACCGAAGACCACCCGCTCGACTACGGAGACTTCGAGGGCATCATTCCCAAGGGCGAGTACGGCGGCGGCACCGTGATGCTGTGGGACCACGGCACCTGGGAGCCGTTCGCCGGCGACGGCGACCCGCGCGAGACGCTGAAGAAGGGCAAGCTGGTCTTCGACCTGCACGGCGAGAAGCTCAAGGGCCGCTTCCACATGGTGCGGACCAAGACGGTGAGCGGCAAAGAGCAGTGGCTCATCTTCAAGGGCAAAGACGCCGACGCCCGCGACGAAGACATCACCCTGCAAGACCGCAGCGTCACCACCGGGCGCTCGCTCGACGAGATTGCCGCGGGCCGCGACCGCATCTGGCACAGCAACAAAGAGGGCCCCAGCATCACCGAGCTGGTGAAGCAGATACCGACGCAGGTGAAGCTCACCAACCTCGACAAGGTGATGTACCCCGAGAACGGGCTCACCAAGGCGGCGCTCATCGCGTACGCGGCGACCCTGGCCGACCGGCTGCTGGTGCACGTCGCCGACCGGCCGATGGCGCTGCTGCGCTGCCCCGACGGGCGCGAGAAGTGCTTCTTCCAGAAGCACGGCACGGTGCCGCTGCCCAAGCAGGTGCACCAGGGCGAAGACTGGGTGAGCGTGGCCGACGCCGAGGGGCTGATTGCCCTGGCGCAGTCAGGCGTGCTCGAGCTGCACACCTGGGGTTGCCACCGGCAGAAAATCGAGCAGCCCGACCAGCTGGTCATCGACTTCGACCCCGACACCGCGCTCGAGTGGAGGGCGGTGGTGCAGGCGGCGGTCGAGCTGCGCGAGCGGCTCACCGCGCTGAAGCTCGAGTCGTTCGTGAAGACCACCGGCGGCAAGGGGCTGCACGTGGTGGTGCCGTTCGCGCCCAGCCCGAAGCTCCAGTGGGACGCGTTCAAGGCGTTCGCCCGGGGGCTCGCCGAGGCGGTCGAGGCCGATGACCCCACGCGGTACACCACCAACATCCGCAAGAATGCCCGCGGTGGAAAAATCTTCGTCGACTACCTGCGCAACGGGCGGGGCGCGACCGCGGTGGCCGCGTACTCGACCCGCGCGAGAGAGGGCGCGACGGTCTCGTGCCCCGTGACGTGGGAAGAGCTGCCCAGGGTGAAGCCGAGCGACTTCACCGTGCTCACCGTGCCGTCGCGCAAGGGCGACCCGTGGGAGGGGTGGGCCGAGGCGCTGAAGCAGAAGCTGCCGAAGAAGCCGAGCTAGCGCCTCCCTCTCCCCTCGCGGGAGAGGGAACGAGGGTGAGGGGGCGAGAAGGCACCCGCGGTGCGGCCTACCGCAGCCGCAGCCGGAAACCGCCGGCGGTACCGGTCGAGGTGCCGATGGTGGTCGAGGTCGACACCGCCACCGGGCCCCAGAACTCGAGCTCGAGCCTCGCCTGGTTCGGCCGCGGCAGCACCGAGCCCAGGGGCCCGACCAGCCGGGGCGACGAGTCGATGCCCTGCGCGAGCACCCAGGGGGCGGGCACCTCGAACTGGGTGAGGCGCAGCTGCGCGTCGAGGCGAAAGAAGGCCTGGGTGCCGGCCGCGAACCACACGCCGACGTCGTCGGCGCCGACGGGGTTGGCGCTGAGCTCGCCCTCGGTGCACCGGTCGGTGCCCCCGTCGAACGCGTGCACGCACCAGCGCTTCATGGGGTCGTACACCAGCAGCTCGTCGCCGACGCGCACCGCCACCGGGTTGCTGAGGCCCGGCCCGACGAGCGTCGCCTCGAGCCCGCCGTCATCGCGGGGGCGGTAGCGGTAGAGGTTGCCGTCGACCTCGGCGAGCGCGTCATCGTGGTTCGCCCACAGCCGCGTGGCGGCGGGGCCGGGGCCCGCGTCGGGTGCCTCGGCATAGCCGGGGCCGCCGTCGAGCTGCGTGCCCGCCACCAGCCGGGCAATCGGCGGCGACACCCACAGCACCTCTGCGTGCGCGTCGACGAGGGTGTAGCGAGCGAGCGACTGAATCGGCGTGCCAGCGCCCGGCGCGGCGCGAAAGACCTGCGTCGTCTGCCCGCGGCAGACGATGAGCCCGGCGTCGGTGAGCTGGGGAATCACGCACCCCGGCAGCGTGACGTCGAGCGCCGGCTCGCCGCTGCGGTCGGCGACGACCAGCACGTCGGCCTGGGCGATGCCGCGGTTCGGCTCGAAGCGCGCGGTGAGGTGGTACGCGCCGGGCACCCGGGGCGTGAAGCTGACCGTGCCGAGGTACGCGTCGAGCGACTGCTGGCTCTCGATTTCGGTGTTCTCGGGGTCGAACACGGTCGCCTGCATCGAGACGGGCGGGTCGCAGGTGGTGGAGAAGCCGAATTCGAAGGTGAGCTTGTGGCCGACCACCGAGAGGCTCGGGTTGCCGGGGGCCGCGCTGGGGCCGGGGCAGTCGGGGCCGGGGTGAATCGGGGTGCCCTGGCAGTTGCACGCGGCGGCGAGCGCGGCGAACGCCAGGCAGGCGGCGGGTCTCATGGCAGGTCGGTCTGCAGCAGCTCTTCGAAGACGACGTGGGCGGCGGTCTCGAACAGCCGGCCGCCGGCGATGAGGCCTCCGCAGTGCTTGGGCTCGCGGGCGAAGGTGAGCGCGACGCAGCGGGCGAGGGCGCGCTGCCAGAAGTCTTCGCTGCCGCGGGGCATGAGGTGGTCGCGGATCAGCTCTTCGCTCCAGGGCACGATGGTGGTGGGGTCGGCGTCGCTGGGGCTGGTGAAGCAGTCGAGGTCGATGTCGAGCAGCACCGCCGGGGCCTGGTCGAGCAGCTTGAGCGCCGCGGCGGCGTCGGGGCCGTGCAAGAGCGAGTCGAGGGTGGGCGCTGAGAGCATCTCTTTCGACACCAGGCTGCCCAGCGGGCGGGCGCGCGCCACGATGATGGCGTGCGAAATCACTCCGCCCTGCAGCGCGGCGAGAATGTGGTCGTAGTTGCGCGGGTCGAGCTGGTGGTGGGCGTGCTGCTCGAGCTGGGCGACGGTGAGGCCGCGCGACGGCGGCAGCTCGGGCGGCACGGTGTCGAAGTGCCGGTCGAAGGTGAGCAGCACCGCGCCGGGGTCTTGCGTCTCTTTCAGCAGCGCGTCGGCCCAGCACGGCAGCGCCAGCCGGTGCGCGTCGAACACGTAGCCGCGCTTGGGGCCGCGACCCGCGAGGCTCAGCTCGGTGACGCCGATGAGGGGCACGGGTGGAGTCATAGCCCGTCCCCGGGTAGCACGTGCCACGAGCTGCGCGAAGCCGAGAACCTCCGGCCGCCTTGCCGGGGCCCCCGCCCCCCCGGGCGGGGGGCCGGCCATCATCCGAGCCACGGTTGGCGAGGCCGGTGTGCCGGCGTGAGGCGCAGCAGGCTGACCTCCACCGCGCGGCTGCGCGACGCGTCACCACGACCAGCGCGGTCATGTTCGGCTGCCAGACGCGCTACACGACGACCGTCACGCTCACCGATGGCCGGGTCAGCGCCTTTGCCCAGACCGCGGTCACCGGCTCCGCGCCGAGCTCCGCGAGTGCGCCGGGTCAACCCGCCTGTACTCAGGCGAAGAGCGCGGTCGCCTCATACCTGCCGACCCCACCGGCCCGGGTAGGGAGGAGCGCCCGCTCAGGGTGCTCGGTTGACTACTTGTGGTACGGCTCGCCGCGCAGCAGGGTGAAGGCGCGGTAGACCTGCTCCATCAGCACCAGCCTGGCGAGCCGGTGCGGCAGCGTCATGCGCGACAGGCTCAGCACCAGCGCGGCCTTCTCGCGCACCGCCGGAGCCAGCCCCTCGTCGCCGCCGATGGCGAACGCGAGGTCTCTGCCCTGCAGCTGCTGCTTCGAAATCCACTGCGAGAGCTCGACCGACGACAGCTCTTTGCCCCGCTCGTCGAGCGCCACCAGCACGTCGCGGTCGCCCACCTTGGCCAGCGTCGCGGCGCCCTCGGCGGCCAGGTTCTTCGACTCGCTCAGCTCGATGAGCGTCGGCCGGGCGTAGTGCTCGAGGCGCGACGCGTATTCTTGCACCCCCGGAGCGAAGAGCCCCGAGCGGTCTTTTCCCACCGAGATGACCTTCAGCTTCACGGGCGCGGCTTCAGCTCACCGCTTCGCGCGGCGCGTCGGCCCACATGCCCTCGAGGTCGTAGAACGAGCGCGTGGCGGCATCGAAGAAGTGCGCCACCACGTCGCCGTAGTCGAGCAGCACCCAGCTCGCGCCGGCCTCACCCTCGCTCGACACCGGCCGCACGCCGGCAGCTTTCAGCTTCTCGTGAACGCCGTCGGCCATCGCGCGCAGCTGCACGTCGCTCTCGCCGCTCGCCACCACGATGTAGTCGGCGTACGAGGCGCGGCCGCGCACGTCGAGAATCACCACGTCGGCGGCCATCTTGTCGATGACCGCCGCGGCGAGGCTCTGCGCCAGCGCGCGGGCCTTCTCGTTCGGCTCGATTTTCGACGTCGCCGCCTTCGGCGGGCGAATCTTCTTCTTGGTCGTCGACGGCCGCTTCGCGCGCTTGGGCGGAGCCTTCTTGGTCTTCGTCTTGCTCTTGCTCGCCCGTGCGCTGCTCTTCTTCTTCACCGGCTTCTTCTTGGTCGGCTTGGCCATCGTCGAGCGCACCCTTAACGCACCTGCCCGTTGCCTTCGACCACGAACTTCTGGGCGGTGAGCTCTTCGAGCCCCATCGGGCCGAAGGCGTGCAGCCGCGAGGTCGAGATGCCCACCTCGGTGCCCAGCCCCAGCTCTGCGCCGTCGTTGAAGCGGGTCGACGCGTTCCAGATGACGGCCGAGGCGCACACCTCGCGCTCGAAGCGCTGCGCGGCGGCCTTCGACTTCGTCACGATGGCCTCGGTGTGCTCGCTGCCGTACCGCGCGATGTGGTCGAGCGCCTGGTCGAGGCCGTCGACCACCCGCACCGCCAGCTTCAGCTCGAGAAACTCGCGCCCGAAGTCACCCTCTTGCGCGGGCACCACCGGCAGGCCGGGCAACAGCTCGACGGTGCGCGCGTCACCCCGCAGCTCGACGCCGCGGGCGAGCAGCGCCTTCGCCGCCGAGGGCAGGAACTTCGGCGCCACCTTCTCGTCGACCAGCAGGCACTCGGCGGCGTTGCAGACCCCGGGGCGCGAAGTCTTGGCGTTCACGATGATGCCTTGCGCCTTCTTCAGGTCGGCCTGCGCGTGCACGTAGACGTGGCACACGCCCTGGTAGTGCTTCACCACGGGTATGCGCGCGTGCTCGGCGACGAAGCGAATCAGCCCCTCTCCTCCGCGGGGAATGCACAGGTCGATGAGCCCATCGAGCTTCAGCAGCGCGAGCAGCGACTCGCGGTCAGCGGTGGGCACCAGCTGCACTGCGTCTTCGCTGAGGTGCCCGGCGAGGCCCCGCCGAATCGCCTCGGCCAGCGCGGTGTTGGTGCGCAGCGACTCTTTGCCGCCGCGCAAGATGACCGCGTTGCCCGACTTGAGCGCCAGCGCCGCGGCGTCGGTGGTCACGTTGGGGCGCGACTCGTAAATCATCAGCAGCACGCCGAGCGGCAGCCGCACCTTGCGCACCTTGAGGCCGTTGGGCCGCTTCCACGCGCGGGTGACCTTGCCCACCGGGTCGTCGAGCTTCCGCACCGCCCGCACCGCGGCGGCGCAGGCGGCGACGTTCACCTTCAGCCGGTCGAGAAACGCCTCGTTCTTGCCCTCGGCGCGCGCGTCGCTCAAGTCGAGCGCGTTGGCGGCCTCGATTTCGCCGCGCGCCTTCAGCAGCTCGCGCGCGATGGCGGCGAGCGCCTGGTCTTTCTGCTTGGTGCTCGCGTGCGAGAGGGTGCGCGCGGCGACCTTGGCGCGCTGGGCCAGCTGCCTCACTTCTTCTCCTTGTCCTCGGCGAGCGGCTTGACGGTCACGCGGCCGGCCAGGCTCACGCCCATCACCTGGGCGGTGCAGTCGGTCGAGCTCGCCTCGAGCGCGATGCCGCGCTTGAGCCGCTTCGCGGTGCCCGAAATCTTGCGGCAGGTGGCGGTGGTGCGCGCGCCGCCGTTGAAGGCGGGAAACGAGCAGCGGGTGTCTGAGAACTCGAGCAGGTCGCCCTTCCTGGTGGCGTAGAGGTCGCACGACGACTTCTCGTCGTTGTAGTCCTGCACCTTGAGCGTGACTCCGCCGACGGTGTTGGCGTGGGCCGAGACCTTCACGAAGGCGTCGCCGTCGAGCTTGAGGTTCAGCGGGCCGAGCGCGGCGTTGGTGAGGTCGTCTTTCGCTTCGCCGTGCACCTGTACGTGGGCGCGCTCGGCGTCGAACTCCCAGGTGGCATCGTCGGCGGCGAGCAGGGCGGCGGCGGCGAGAAAGAGAGCGTTCATGGCGGGCCCTCGATACTGTGCCAGCCGATGACCGATCGGGAAGCGATGTTCGTGCAGATGACCCAGGAGTTCCCCGACTCACCGATGGGGCACTTCTCGTTGGGCAAGTTTCTGCTGGAAGAGAAGCGCTTTCCCGAGAGCGTGCTGGCGCTCGAGAAGGCGGTGGCGCTCGACCCGAACTACGCCGCGGCCTGGGTCGCGCTGGGCGACGCGCACGCCGGCGCGCAAGACGCGCTGCGGGCGAAGGCCGCCTGGGAGCGCGCGCTCGGCACTCCGCACGGCAAGCGCGACCAGAGCCTGCAGGCCGACCTCGAGCAGCGAATGGCCGAGCTCTGAGTCGCGCGCTGGTCGTCGCCGTGGCGGTGGCCGCGCTGCCGGCCGCCGCGCTCGACAAGCAGGGCGGCCCCCGCTCGGACTCCGAAGGGCCGCAGTACCAGGGGTTCAACTTCAGCGGCGCGGTGATGCTCGGCGCCTCGCTCTACAACCCGACCTACGGCGCCCGGCCCGACAACACCGGCCTGGCGCTGTTCCGCTACGCGGCGCACTTCGACGTCGACCTCTTGGGGCCGCTGCTCTCGATTCCCATCGACCTGAACATGTTCACCGACCGCACCCGCAGCGGCGCCGAGCTGTTCGCGCCCACCGAGTTCGACGTCATCGCCGGTGTCACCAGCACGCAGGACCTGGGGCCCATCTCGATGGAAGAGGGCGTGCGCGTCGAGCACGACCGCCCGGTCGACCAGGGCACCTTCACCCAGACCTACGTCGACGCGCGCGTGCGCGGCATCTTCGCGGCCGGCGAGCACGTGAGCGGCTGGGCCACGCTCGGCTGCTTTCTGTTCAACCCCACCTACGCGGCGCGCCCCGACAACACCGGCCTCGCGTTCTTGCGCTACGGGCTGCACGCCGAGCTCTCGCTGTTTCACGACCTCTTCAGCATCGGCCTCGACGCGGTGATGTTCACCGACAGGCAGGTGAGCTTCATGATGCCCTCGGAGCTCGACCTCACCCCCGAGCTCATCTTTCACTGGGCCCCGTTCGAGGTGCACCTCGCCTACGAGCGCGACATGCCCCTCGACCGCGGCGGGCTCACGCAGCAGTTCGTCTACGTGCTCGCCGCGTGGAGCTTCGACGTCGACACGCCGGCCGAGCGCGCGTTCACCGACAGGAACTCGGTGCACTCGCCGTAGCGGGTGGGCAGACGAGACCGCGCACCCTGAGCGAAGTCGAAGGGTGCTGTCACTCGCCGAAGGCTGAGCAGCACATACTCCATCGTATCGGGCTGACGCGGTGCTGCTTGAAGCATGGAGTCACCGGCGTGGGCGCGTTCCAGTTGGAGTGCACCCCTTCGACTTCGTGGTTCGCTTCGCTCACCCCTCCGCTCAGGGTGAACCTGCTGTAGCGTGGCGGCCATGACCGGAGGCCAGTACTCGGCGTTTCGGCTGATCAGCGGCCTGCTGCTCGCCGTCGCGCTGGCCCAGACGCCGATGCCGTACCAGGCCCTCGGTCTCGTCGCGGTGGTGCTCTTCGTCGTCGGCTTCTTCCACCGCGCCGCCGCGGTCGCGCTCGCGCTCACCCTGGGCGCCGCCACCCCCGGCAGCCCCTCTGACGGCCGCCTGCTCGCGCTGCTGGTGCTCGCGCTGCACGCCGCGCTGCCACCCAAGCCCTACGCCACGCTCGCCATGCGTGGAGACACCGACCCCGGCAGCACCTGGCGGTTCCCCGACGCGGTGCGGGTGCCGCTCTGGCTGTGCCTCGGGCTGGTCGCCGCCCGCCTGCACTGGTCGCTCGGCCTCGTACCATTGCTGGCGCTGATGCCAGCGATGAGGCCCCTGGCGTGGCTTTGCTTGCTCCTGCTGGGCGGCGCGCGCATGTACTCACTGGGCCCGGACGACGTGCCGGGCTGGTGGTTGGCGGTGCTGCTGACCTTCGAGGCCGACTTCGTGAGACCGACGGTGAGCCAGGGCGATGTGATTTTCTACGACGGCTCGTGCGGCCTCTGTCACCGCTTCATTCGCTTCGTGCTGAGCGAAGACCGAGACGCGGTGTTCAAGTTCGCGCCGCTGCAGAGCGAGACGTTCACCCAGCGCGTCACCGAAGAGGTACGCCAGACGCTGCCCGACAGCGTCATCGTGGTGACCGGCGACGGGCGGGTGCTCATGCGCAGCGCGGCGGTGGCGCACGTGCTCCGCCAGCTCGGTGGCCTGTGGGCGGTGGGCGGCAACCTCGCACCGTACCTGCCGGCGAAGCTGCTCGACGCGGTCTACGACTTCATCGCCAGCAATCGGGCCAGGGTCTTCAAGAAGCCGACCGACGCCTGCCCGTTGATGCCCAAGGCGCTTCGCGCGCGGTTCCTGTATTGAAGCGCTCGCTTGATCGACTACGACCCGCACCAGTGGCGCACCACCTTCTTCGCGGTGCGTGGCTCGATGCTGAAGGCGATTCTCGCCCGCGTCAGCCTCTTGATGCTCTTCGCCGCCGTCGTCACCGTGGTGCACGAGTGGGTCTACCCGTTCGCCAGCCCCGACGGCGCGGCGGCCCACGGCCTGGTCGGCATCGCGCTCGGGCTCTTGCTCGTCTTCCGCACCAACGCTTCCTACGACCGCTGGTGGGAAGGGCGAAAGCTGTGGGGCGCCATCGTGAACACCTCGCGCAACCTGGCGCGCGCGGTCTCGGTGCACCTGGCCGCCGACCCCGAGCGGGTGCGGCGCGTCTTGGCGCTGGTCACGGCCTGGCCGTACGCGGCGAAAGAGCGGCTGCGCGCCCAGCCGCACGTGGCCCAGGGCCTCGACCCGCGCGACGAGCAGGCGGTCGAGGGCGCCGAGCACCTGCCGCTCGCGCTGGCCCAGCGCATCACCCTGCTGCTCGACGAGGCGCGCAAGACCGGCGCGCTGACCGACATCGTGTTCGCGAGCATCGACGCCAACGCGCAGGCGCTGGTCGACAGCATCGGCGCCTGCGAGCGCATTCACAAGACGCCGCTGCCGTTCGCCTACGTGGTGCACCTGCGGCGCGCCATCGTGCTGTTCTGCGGCACGCTGCCCTTCGCGCTGCTGGCGAAGCTCGGGGTGTGGTCGCTGCTCGTCACCTTCGTGGTCTCGTACGTGATGTTCGGCATCGAAGAGATTGGCGTCGAAATCGAAGACCCCTTCGAGAGAGACGACAACGACCTGCCGCTCGACCGCATCTGCGACGGCATCAAGGTGAACGTGGGCGCCTTCATGCCTCGCGGCTGAAACGAGAACGCGCCCCTGGGAGGAGCCCAGGAGCGCGTCGCTCGTTGCTCCCTTTTCCTCACTCGCAGGTGGCAGGCATCGCCCCGACGCCGTCGGCGCAGCGCTGGGTGACGGCGGTGCACGCGTCGCTGGTGACCGAGGCGCACTCAGCGAGCGCGTCGTCGCAGCGGGCGGCGAAGTCGGCGGCCAGCTCGTCTTTCACGCACTGGTGCTCGGTGTCGAAGCAGGTGCGCGGGTCGGCCGGCGCCGCGGCGAGGCACGCCTCGAGCGCGTCGTGACAGGCGCGGGTCAGACCGGGCGCTCCTCCGTGGTGGTCGTGTGGGCCGGGCGGACCTCCGTCGTGGCCGCCCGGGCCGCCCGGACCGCCATGGCCTGGGCGCCCGCCGCCGCCGTTGCAGCCGCCCGGCATGCCGCCGTCGCCTCTCGAGGGAGGAGGCGGCAGGCACGCGTGGAGCGCGGTGTTGCAGGCGGCGAGGTCGGCGCCTTCGGCAGCGACGCAGGTGTTGAAGGTGTCGAAGCAGCCGTTCGCGTCGCCGTAGTTGCACTGCGCGGTGGTGAGCGCGGCTTCGGTGGTGGCAGTGAGGTCGAGCAGGCCCGACGACCCATCACACGCCGCGAGCACGGTACAGAGAGACAGCAACGACGTTGCACTTCGATTCATGGGTTTCCTTGGGTGGTGCGGCCCGGCGCCGCGTGACCTCTGGAAGGTGTTCGTCACGCGCCGGAAACGATCACTGGCACGGGCCGGGCACGAAGCCCTCGACCGCGGCCGCGCGGCGCGCGCAGTCGGTGCTGTACGTGATGCCGTCGCAGCCGCACACCTGGCCGCCGTGCGGCATGCACATGTTTCGCGAGGCGCAGAAGCCGGTGGTCTCGTCGCAGGTGTGCTTCTCGCAGAGCTCGTCGGCGCCGCACTCGCTGGTGTCGCCACACGGCTTGCCATGCGGAGGTGGCCGGCCGCCGTCGAAGAACGCCGACTCGACGTCGTGAGGGCCGCAGCCCAGCGCGAGCAGCAGGAGCAGCAGGGCGCGCTTCACGAGCCACCCCGGGAGTACGGGTCGGGGCCGAGGGAGTTGAAGGTGAAGCCGAGCATCACCGCGGGTCGAATGAAGTACGGCTGGTAGAGCTTCTCGGGGCCCAGCGGGGTGCGCGCCACGTAGCGCACCGGCCAGGTGTCGAAGTCGACCGTGACGCCGAGAAAGATGTCGACGCTGGCGAAGATGGCGAGGTGGCCCAGCACCGCCGCGGTGAGCACCGGGTCGGCGTCGGTGCGGTGGCCGCCGAGGCGGCTCTGCGGCAGCTGGCCCGACGACGGCGCGCTCGAGAAGAGGTCGGCGCCGCCGCCCAGGGCCACGTCGATGCGAAAGGCGTCTGAGCCCAGCACGTCGAGGGTGGCGAGCGCGCGCAGCGAGACGGTCTCTATCTTCAGCGAGATTTGCGCGTCACCGTGGCTGAAGGGAGCGTGGTAGTCGCCGAGCACCGTGAGGGTGGGGCGAAAGCGGCCCAGCTTCAGCGCGAACGCGGCGGCCACACCGCCGCCGGGCACGATGGGGGCGCCGTTCAAGAACGAGCGCGCGTTGAAGTAGGGCGCGAAGTCGATGCCGAAGCGCCCGGCGGGCTTCTTGGGCTCGGGCGTCGGGGCCTTCGCGGCGAGCGCTTCGTGGGGCGCCTCTTCGAGCGGCGGCTGCGCGAGCGGAGGTGGGTCGACGGCCGGCGGCTTCCACCGGCTGGCGGTGATGAGCTCTTCCATCACCGACTGCACCACGTGCGCGGCGGCCTCGGCCTGCAGCTGGGGGCTGGCGCCGGGGCGGGTGAGCCGTCGCACCATCACCGTGCGGCCGAGGTCGTCGATGACGGTGAGCTTGATGGCCTCGGCCTCGGTGAAGTCGGCGTCGACGGCGGCGAGCGCTTCACCGGCCGGCGCGCCGCCGTCGGTGAGGCCGCGCACGTCGAGGGTGAGCTGCAGCCGCGCGAGCAGCTCGGCGAGCGACGCCTGAAAGACTTCGGCGCGCGCGTCGTCGCCCGTCGAGACCAGCGTCACCCGCGTCTTCTCGGCGAAGGCGGGGGTACAGAGAAGGAGGAGCACTCCCACGAGAAGCCGAGCACCCTGAGCGAAGTCGAAGGGTGCCATCGCTCGCCGAAGGCGCAGGCGCAGATACTCCCTCGTAGAGGTGCACACGCCCTGCTGCTTGAAGCATGCAGTTGCCGACGTGAGTGCGTTCCAGGCGGAGTGCACCCATTCGACTCCGCGCTTCGCGCTCCGCTCAGGGTGCGCGGTCTTGAGAGGGCTCACCGCAGCTCGCGCAGCCGCGCTGCAGCGCGCTCTGCGTGAACCGAGTCGGGGTACTGCTCGAGCAGCGCGCGCCACGCCGCGGCCTCTTCGCCCGTCCGGCCGAGCAGCGCAAGGGCGCGGGCGCGGGCGCTCATCGCCTCTTCGCGCAGGGTGGGGTCGCCGAGCTCGAGGTACGCGTCGAGCTGCGCGAGCGCGCCGCGCACGTCGCCGCTGTCGAGCAGCATGCGGCCGAACATCGCGTGGGTGAGCCGCGCCTCGTCGGAAGACGAGAACTGCCGCAAGAGCTCGCCGTAGCGCAGCGCCGCCTCGGCGCGGTCGCCGCGAATGCGCGCCGCGTTGCCCGCCTGAAACAGCCCGGCCGCGTCGAGCGCCGCGCGGTGCGGGCCCACCCGCTTGGGCCCCACCACCGCCCGCGCCGGAGCCGGAGCAGGCTCGACCGGGTCGGGAATCGGCTCGGCCGGAGTGACCTCTTCGACCTCGACCGGCTTCGGCGCCACCTGCTGCACCGGGCGCGAGCTGACCGGAGTCGGAGCCGGAGCGGGCACCGCGACCGGCGTCACCAGCTTCTCGATGAAGCGCGGCAGCGCGCCGGTGAAGACCGCGGCGAAGCTGCCCACGGCGAACATCGCCACCGCGGCGGCGGCGACGAAGCGCAGCGAGCCCGAACGTCGGCCGGTGAAGGCCGGGGCCGCGGTGGGCATGCCGGCGAGCGCGCGCGCCACCAGGTCGTCGACCTGCACGTCGGCCACCGGAGCGGCAGCGGCGGCGAAGTCGGCGCGCGCGGCCTGCTCGAAGCGGCACACCGAGCACTGCGCGAGGTGCTGGTCGAGCCACACGCGCTCGGAGTCGGACAGCGAGCCGGCGGCGGCCTTGTCGAGCAGCTCTTCGGGGTGCAGGTCGAGCGCGCTCACGCGTCACCTCCGAGCATCTCGAGCATCGCGGGGTCGGCGTCGATGCGCTTGCGCAGCGCCTCTTTCGCCAGGCGCACGCGGCTGCGCACGGTGTTGAGCGGCACGCCGGTGGCGGCGGCGACCTCGGGCAGCGAGAAGCCCAGGCCGACGCGCATCGCGAAGGTCTCGGCCTGCTCTTCGGGCAGGTGGGTCATCAGCTCGCGCACCAATTCGCGGCGGCGCTCGGCGGCGAACGCGTCGTGCTGCGAGGTGGCGCCCGACTGCACCGCGTCGACGTCGGTCTCGTCGTCGCGCCGGTCGTTGCGGAAATTCGAGCGGCGCTTGTTCGAGACCACCATGCGCGCCACGATGCGCGAGGCGTAGTGCTGCGGGCTGCACTCTCCGCGGAACTGCGGCAGCGCCTGCACCAGCGCAATCATCGCTTGTTGCACCACATCGTCGGCGTCGGCGTGGGTCGGGCCGAGCAGCGCGTGCACGGTGCGAATCATCTGCGGCGCCAGGGCCTTGAGCAGCGCGCCGGTGGCGGCGGTGTCGCCCCGGGCCGCGCGCTCGGCGAGCTCGAGCAGTCCCGCGGACTTACGGGCGGTCGGGTCGCTCATGGGCAGGGCGGCGCTCACTCGGTTCTCTGTGTTCGCCAGCCCCCAGAATCGATCAAGTCACGGCGTTCATTTCACCTGCGGCTCGGCGGGCTCGGGCTCAGGCGGCGCCGGCGCTTCGATTCGCTTCACCGCCGGCGGCGGCGGCACCACCAGCTCAGAGGGTTGCCCGCTTCGACAGCGCGTAGGCGACGAGCGCGAGCACCAGCACCGCGGCGGCGCCCGCGAGCGCCGGCACCACCCACGGCGGGCGGGGCCGCTGCAGCTTGAGCCGGCTGGTCTCGGAGCGCGCCATCACCTCGGCGGGGTCGATGGTGCCGCTCACGTCGGTCTCGAGGCGACGCGCGCCGACGGGCAGCTGCTCGCGCGAGGTCTCGGCGCTGCCGCGCTCGGCGGGGTCGGGAGGAATCAGCGTCTCGGCGATGCTCGAGGTCTGCGAAATCTGCGTCTCGGCGTTGGTGAGCTGGCGCTTGATGCGGGCGATTTCGCGCTTCACCTCGGCGGCCGAGGCGGGGCGGTCTTCGGGGAGCTTCTCGAGCATGCGCATCACCAGCTGCTCGAGCTGCTCGGGAATGGTGGGCTCGATTTCGCCGGGCAGCTTGGGCACCACCTCGAGCTGCATCATCAGGGTCTCGACCGCCGACTCGGAGTTGAACGGCACGTCGCCGGTGAGCATCTCGTAGGCGACGATGCCCATCGCGTAGAGGTCGGTGCGCGGCGAGACCTCGAGCGCGCGCCTGCTCGGGCGCCATGTACTCGGGCGTGCCGACCACGACGTTCATGGTCTTGGGAGAGTTGCTGCGCTGGGCCGAGAGCTTGGCGAGGCCGAAGTCGAGCAGCTTCACCAGGTGGGTGTGGTCGGGCAGGTCGACGAGGAAGATGTTCGAGGGCTTCAAGTCGCGGTGAATGACGCCGGCGCCGTGCGCGGCGTCGAGGGCCGAGAGGGCGCCCTCGAGAATGGGGAGCGCCTCCCACTCCTTGAGTTTGCCGCCGCGGGCGGCGAGGTACTCGTCGAGCGACTGGCCCTCGAGCAGGTCCATCACGAAGTACTTGGCGCCCTCGGGGGTCTCTCCGAAGGAGAAGATGTTGATGAGGCCGGGGTGGTGCACCGCGTTGACCGCGCGGGCCTCGTCGCGCAGGCGCTGAACCTGGCGCGGGTCGGAGGCGAGCTCCGGGCGCAGCACCTTGATGGCGACCTGCTTGCCGATTTCGGGCTGCTCGCCGCGGTAGACGATGCCCATGCCGCCCGAGCCGAGGCGGGCGAGGACGCGGTACTCGCCGAGCTGCGCGCCGATCAGCGGGTCGTCGGCGTCGTGCGGCATGGGGTGGGCGAGCGGCGGGGTGAGGTGCTGCTGGCGCTGGAAGGTGGGGTCGACCGGCAGCGGCTGCACGGCGGGAAGCGGGGCGGGCGCGGTGCGTGGCGACGAGCGGTTGCCGGTGGTGCGCGGGCGCTCGGGCTCGGGCAGCTCGTAGGGGGTGGGCACGCGGGCGACGGCGCGGGCCTCGAGCTGGGTTCTGGGCACCGGGCGCGAGGGGCTGGAGCGCGGCTCGGGGGCCGAGGTGGCGGCGATGGTGGGCTTGAGGTCGAGGGCGCGGCGGCCGCCCGAGCGGAACTCGAGCGGCGGAGCGACCATCGCGGGCGGGGGCGGCATGCCGGCGCTCGAGCCCAGGGGGGCGGTGTCGATGGGAGTCGGGAAGCGCTCGGGTGCCCGCTCGAAAAGGCGGGTGCCGTCTTTCGGGCAGGTCTGGGTCTCCAGACTCCAGTCCAGCCCACACGTCGGACAGCGGATCATCGGTCGCCGGGAATATAGCGGCTCTGACGCGTTCACCGTGGGTCGTCGATGGGTAGGTGCGGTGGCACTCTTGCGGTTCGCCGCAGACTGGCGAGAATGCAGTTCGTCCTCGGCTGTTCAGAGGCAAGAAAGGAGGTGGTGCCAACAATGAACAAACGTAATTCGGCGACCACCTCCGCGGCGTTGGTTTGATTCCGCGGAGGTTCCCGGAGAAGGCGCTTCGTCTCTGACAATGAGACCGAGCGCCTTCTTTTTTGCGGGCTACCGGAGCATCTCAGGCGCACAAACGACCGCGGCGCGCCCTGATCAGAGCGCGCCGCGCGTTAGCGAACCGGTAACGGAGTGCTGCCTAAGGCGCGTAGGTGAAGCGCCACGCCGAGCTCGGCGCGATGCCGGGCGTGAGCGAGTTCACGTTCACCGCCAGCGCCTGCTTGCCGGTCGGGTCTTCGAGCCAGGTGGTGGCCCCAGAGCCCTGGTGCGCGGTGCCGGTCGTGCCGGGCGTCATCGTGCCGTAGTGGTACTCGATGTTGCCGTTGGCGAAGAACTTCACCTGGAAGTTGAGCAGCCCGGTGGCGGACGAGACGGTCTTGTAGCCCTCCCACGAGACGATGGTGTACTCGTCGCCGTTCGCCGGAGCTCCATCGGGGTCTTTCGCCTGCCAGTACCAGCCTATGCCGGTGCCGGGGCGTCGCGGTGAGGTCGTCTCAGAAAGGCGCGATGGTGCCCACCGGCGCGGTGGTGCTGGGCGCCGACTTGTTGGTGGCCGCGGTGGCCCTGGTGACGGTCGTCGCTCGGCGCGCTGTTCGACTCACCGTGATGGCCGTCGACATCATGCCGAAGTACTGAATCGGGCTGCTCAGCGTCGCAGTCACGGCGCTGTCGGCGAAAGCGTTGATCATCGTGCCGGTGCCTGCGATGGGCTCGAAGTTGCCCGCCGGCAGCTGGCTCGCCGTGTAGGGGAAGGCCGCCCTTTAGCCTGCGTCTGACCGGGCGTACCGGTCACGAACGTCACGGCGTGCCGGTGGTCGCTCCGGAAGGCACGCCGGAGTCGACGCGTAGAGCACGTTCGACTTGAGCCGGTCGGCCCGCACCGAGATGCCCGCGCCGGTCTGGCTGGTCGCGTCCCACGACACCGACTCGTAGGTGGCCGTGCCGTACATCAACGAGAAGGTGCCCGACGTGTCGGCCATCGCGAACGTCGCCGGGTAGACGTAGGTCGCGTTCAGACCCGCAGTCGGGTCACCGAGGTCGGCGGCCTGGGCGAGCACCGAGACGCTGTTCGGCGCCAGCATCACGTCGGTGGTGATGGCGTGGGTCGCGCTGCCCGAGCTCAGGGTCCAGCCCTTCAGGTTGATGGGCAATGCGCTGAAGTTGGTGAGCTCGACCCATTCTCCGTTGGTGACACCGGCTGCGGGGCGCGGGTTCAGCTCGGTGATGGCGAGCTGGCCCGGCAGCAGCCGAGCGTCAGCGTCGATGTCGACGAACGCCGCGCCGACCGCCACGCGCGCGGCGTACGGCACGGCCTCGACCTTGAGGTTCGCCGGCAGCTGGGCGAGCCCGAAGAACGTGAACGTGTCACCGGTCTGCGGAGCCGTCGTCGTGGCGAGGGTCTCGGTCTGGGCCGCACTCACCACGCCGGCCGCGGGCGTCAAGGTGTCCGAGCCGAAGTCGACGGTCTGGTACGCGAAGACCACCTTGCCTCCGCTGGTGATTTGCACCTGGAAGGTGAAGTGCGAAATCGCGGGAGGGTTCGCGCCAGGACGCGTGTCGAACTTGCTCATGTTCGTCCACTGGACGATGAGCCGGCGCTCGCCGTTGACGGTGTCGAGACGCTGATAAATCTCGCTCACCCCGGCGGTCGCATAGAGGTCTCCGTAGAACGGCACGAGCGCGAGGGGCCGAGTCTCGGTGCCGAACGCCGTCGTCGGAAACAGCGGCCCGGTGAAGAGGGTCGGGCTGAAGAAAAACCAGCCATCGGGTGAGATGGAGATGCTGTCGGCCGACACGCGGCGCCCGAAGATGCGGGTATCGAAGGTCTCACCGAGCGGCGAGAGGCCCGCGGTGTAGTCCTCGGTGTGAACCGCCGGCTGCCCGCTCACCGAGATGTCGATGAAGGCCTCACCCGGCGCGTTCTTCACCACCTGGGGCAGGCCATACACCTCGGCCCCACCCAGCACGGTGTGACCGGTCGCCTTCGCGGTAGCGCCCACCGGCAGCAGGCTCTCGAAGGTGAGGCCGCCCGGCGCACCGACGGTGACCGTCAGCGGCGGAGACGACACGGTGTCGCCCGCTCCGTTGTCGGCGACCAGCCTGAACACCGAGCTCGCACGGTTCGGGTAGATGGTGGCGCTGCCGGTGTCGACGTGCCCGCTCGAGGCGTGCACTGCGCCCACGCCGGTCTGCACGATGCGCACGTTGCGGGCGTTGGTGACGCTCCAGCTCAGCTGCACCGCCTCGCCGCCCTGCGCGATGGAGGTCTTGTCGGCAGTGAAGCTCACGAAGGCCGTTCTGCCGACCAGCTCGACGCTGCGCAGCTCGGTGAGCTCGCCGCCGCGGTTGTTGCGCACCAGCACCTGCACCTGCGCGGTGTTGGTGGAGATGGCGGGGAGCAGGGTCGAGCCACCGGCTGCGGTGGCGAGGTCGGGAGCGACGTAGACCAACGCTCCGTCGACGCGCAGCTCGAGATACGTGACACCGGTGGTCGCCCACGAGACCAGGTAGGGCAGCCCGGTGCGCACGTAGCCGGGGGTGGTGAAGCGGGCAATCTTCAGCGCGCCGCCGATGCGAACGGTGAGGTTCGCGGTGAGGTGGGTGGCGCCCGACTCGAGGTCGAGCTGGTAGTCGACCACCCCGTCGATGGGCAGGTGCCCACGTCGTCCGAGTAGGTGCCGTTGGCGACGCGCCCTGCGTCGGTCTCGACGTGCACCGGCGTGCTGGCTCCGGCGCGGGTGATGCTGACCTTGGTGCCGCCCACGGTGCGCCAGCTGACCGAGATGGGCTGACCCGGCATCGGCGACGGCGCGGCGGTGAACGCGAGAATCGCCGGCAGCACGATGACGTCGACGCGCGCGGTGCGGCCGTCGGCGTCGAGGTCGTAGTGGGTCGAGCTGGTGGGCGCGACGATGATGGAGCCACTTTCCTTCTGGCCGCCGAGGTCGAGCGCGGTGCCGCTCGCGTCCTTGATGGTGACCTGGCTGGCGCCCGGCGCGTTCCACAGCAGGGTGGTGGGCTTGCCGGCCTCGAGCGTCGTGGGCGACGCCTGGAAGAGCAGTGCCCCGCCCCCGCCGGAGACGGTCACGTGCTGCAGCGCCGAGTCGGTGCCGCCTTCGCCGATGGCGGTGAGCAGGAAGGTCGTCTCGGCGTTCACCGCGACCTGCACGGTGCCGCTCGGCATGGCGTGGTCGATTTCCACCTGGCCCTTGCCGATCTGCTCGAGCATGACGCTGGTGGCGTCTTGGGTCTCCCAGCTGAGCGTCACCAGGTCTCCGGCCTTGGCGACCATGGCCGGAGAGGCGGTGAAGCCCTTCACCACGCCCGGCGGAGGCGGGTCGACCATGGTGGGCGGCTTCGTGGTGCAGGCGACCAGCGCGAACGCAAAAGCCAGGACGAGTCGATGGGCTCTCATGGGTGAGTTCCTCAAGGCGTGAAGCGGTAGGCGGTGTTGGGGGCGATGACGGCCTTGTTGACGCCGAGCGTGAGGGCCGCGAGGCCGCTCGGTGCCTCGAGCCAGACGCTGGCGCTGGTCCCGGCTGCGTAGTTGTTGCTCGAGCCGCTGGTCATGCTCCCGTAGTGGTACTCGATGACGCCGGTGTCGAAGAGCTTCACCTGGAAGTTCAGGTCATCGACCGGTGATTCGAGCCAGTGCGTGTAGTGATGCCACTGAATAATCCAATGCGCGCCAGGGTTCGCGGGGTCTTCGCCCGCGGCCACGCGCTTCGAGAACACGTTGGAGATGGGGCCGTCGTCGGGTGAGTCGAGGTCATCCCAGAAGATGGCGAGAACGCTGCCCGTCGGGGCCGTGGTCGAGGGTACCGACTTGTTCGCGGTTCCGACCGCCGTCGTGGGCTTCAGCGCGACGAAGCCGTTCGTCGACACCGACAGCGAAGTGACCGGCGCGCCCTGGTAGGGAAACGGGGCCGACGAGATGTCGACGTTCGCGATGGTCGAGTCGAAGCTGGTGAACAGCGGCGTGCCCGCGTCAGCGATGTTGAGGTAGCTGACCGGAATCGAGCTCAGCTTCATGATGCACGACGCGAAGGTGCCGGGGCTGCCCTGCTGCTGCGGGCTCTGGGTGCCGAACGGCGTCTTCGAGGCGCAGGTGATGCCGTGCGGAGGGGTGGTGCTGGTGTCGGTCGAGACCAGGTGGTTCTGCGGGTCTCCCTGCACCGAGACGCCGACACCGCCGCTGCCGCCGTCGGCCGCGTTCCAGCTCACCGTCGAGCGGTACGGCCCGAGGAACAGCGCGAGCGTGCCGGCGTTGTCGGCCATCGACAGCTGCGGGCCGTAGACGAAGTTGGTCGCCACGTTGTCGTTGCCCGCATCTTGCTCGGTCTGGCCGAGAATGACCGAGGCACCCGGCGCGAGGGGCAGGCCGGCGTCGATGACCAGCACCGAGCCGCCGAAGTCGACCGTCCACCCGGCGAGGTCGATGGTCGCCGCCGAGCGGTTGCTCACCTCGAACCACTCACCGGTGGTCGCGATGGCGGGGTTGGGGCTGTACATCGCCTCGCTGATGCCCAGCTGCCCCGGAGCCACGAAGGTGGTCGGAGTGAACTTCACGTGCAGGTACCCGTTGGTCAGCTTGATGAAGCCGCTGATGGGGTCGGCCGCTTGCAGGCTGGTGGTGATGGGAGACGTCAGCGGACCTGCGAAGGTCAGGCTCGAGCCCGCGGTGGGCAGCGGGCCGACCAGGGCCACGTTCGCGGCGCCCTGCACTCCGACGACCGGCATCACCGAGCCGTTGAGCTGCTTGTATTCGTAGGTGACCTGGCCGCTCTGGTGCACCTTGATTTCGAACACCAGGTCCGAGCCGGCCGCGGCCTTCGCGGTCACGTGGTCGTACTGCACCACCAGGGTGCGCTCGGGAGCTTCGTTGATGACCTGCCAGTACACCGCGCCGCCCGCGAGGGCGAGGTCGGCCCAGTACGCGGCGAGGAAGTTGCGCTCGACGGTGGCGTTGGGCAGCGCGAGGGTGGTGGCGCGGCTCGACGCGCTCGGCACCAGCGCGATGAAGCCGTTGGTCGAGGCGGTGAAGGCACCGCTGACGCGCGTGCCCCAGAGGAAGGTCTCGAAGTCCGGCGGGGTGAACGCGAGCGTCGCGTCATCAGCGCTGCTGAAATTCAGCTTCGTGCCGGTGGTGGAGATGTCGACGAAGCCGGTCGAGCTTCCGTTCAGCACCACGTTGGCCGGGCCGTAGACGCCCTGCACCGGCGCGGGGCCGCCCACCGACCAGCTCAGGTCGAAGGGAATGCCGGCGAACAGCGCGCCGCTCGCGCCGAACGCCGCGGGCGTGGTCACCGTCACCATCGCGGTGGCGGTCACCGCGGGGTCGAGCGTGTTGTCGGCGGTGAGCGAGTAGGTGGTGTTGCCGTTCGGGTACGCCAGCTGCGTGCCGGTCTCGGCGGTGGCCCCGCGGGCGCTCGCCACCGTGACACCGTCAGAGTCGGTGATGCGCACGTGGCGGGCGTTGGGCACGTTCCACGTCAGCGTGACCGCGGTGCCGCCGGTGGGCACGGTCGCGGGCAGCGCGGTGAAGGTGGTGACGCTCGCCGGGCCGACCACGTCCTGGGTCAGGGTCTTGGTGGCGCGCGTGCCGGCGCGGGTGTTCACCGCCGTCAGCGTGTAGTCGGTGCGCATCGCCGGAGTCGGCAGCTGCAGGCTGCCCGCCGCCGCCTCGGCCGCGCTGAGCGAGCGGTAGAAGACCGTGCCGCCCCTCGAGAGCTCGACCGAGTCGGCGTTCTGCGTGGTCCAGCTGAGCGTGAAGTTGGCGCCGAGCTTTGCGAAGGCGGGGCCGGTGAAGCTCACCACCGCGGGGAGCTTGCCCACCACCACGTTGACGGTCTGGCTGAGCGCGGGCCGCGCGCCTTCGACCGAGATGACGTAGGGCACCACGCTGCCGTCGGCGTAGGCCGCGAGCGTGTCGGTGGCGCTGCCGTCGGCGACCTTGGCCGCGTCGGTCTCGGTGACCAGCACGCCCTTGCCGGGCTGGCTCACCGTCACCTTGGTGGCGTTGAGCGTCTTCCACGACAGCGTCACCATCTCGCCGGCGCTGGCCAGGCTCTTCGAGGCGGTGAACGAAACCAGCGCCTGACCGACGGTCACGGTGACGGTCTTGGTCGTGCCGTCGGCGTCGAGCGTATAGACGGTCGAGCTCGCCGGCTTCACCTCGAGGCTGCCGGTCTCGAGCTGACCGTTCAGGTCGAGCCGCGTGCCGCCCATCGGAGTGATGGTCAGGCCGTGGGCACCGGGCGCGTTCCACACCAGCGTCGAGCTGGCGCCCGAGGCGATGGTGGTGGGCAGCGCGGCGAACAGCACCTGCTGGCCGGCGCCTTCGAGCTGCACCGAGGCCGAGGCGGTGACCTTCACGCCGCGCGAGTTGGTGACGTTCAGCACGAACACCGTCTGCGCATCGACCTTCACCATCACCGAGCCCGAGTGGGTCGCCTTGTCGACGCCCGCGACGGGCGCGTTGGCGGCCACGTCGAGAATCTCGACCTCGCCGTTGCGGCTCGCCCACTCGAGGGTGACCATGCCGCCCTTGGCCACGCTGGCGGGCGTGGCGGTGAACTTGTCGATCTGCGGAGCCTCGGGCAGCACCAGCTTGGTCTCACCGGGGCAGCCCGCCGCGAGCAGCGCCAACGTCAGAATTCGAAGGGTCTTCATGGCAGTCCTCACGGCTTCGGGGTGAAGCGGTACGCCGTGTTGGGGGAAATCGACGGTTGATTGATGGAGATTGGCAGCGCGCCGCCACCGTCGGGCATTTCGATCCAGATGGTGGCCGAGCTGCCGTTGGCGAGCCCGGCGCCGAAGTCGTTCATCGTGCCGTAGTGGAACTCGATGACGCCGTTGTCGAAGAGCTTCGCCTCGAAGTCGAGCTCCGCGTAGATGGCGGCAGTCAGCGCGGCGCGATGCCACTGCACCGTGAAGTGGTCTCCGCCGCGCCGGCCGACGAAGCCCTGGCTCAGCACGTAGCCCGCGTCGGCGTTGTAGCGGAGGTCGTCGTAGAACGGCGCGATGGCCCCGATGGGGGCGGTCGAGCCGGGCGCGGTCTTGTTGGTCTGGCTGGTCGAGGTCTCTCCGGGGCGGGTGCTGAGCCAGCCGTTCGGGCTCATCACCAGCGTGCCGGCGTCGACCCCGAAGTACTTGAACGGCACCGGCAGGGTCACCGTCGAAAGGCTGCTGTCCCACCCGGTGACCAGCACGCCCGAGGCGTCGGGCGCCTGGCTCAAGTCTTCGAACGCCACCGGAATGCTGCTCAAGGTGTACGCGAAGCAGGTCTCGTTCGCCGTCTTCGGGGTGCCGAGCGAGCCCGCGCCGCCGAACGTCTGGGTGCGCGTGCACGACGGCAGACCGCCGCCGATGGCGGGTCGCGCTGCGACGAGGCGCCGGTGGTGCTCGAGGTCCACGAGTAGGCGTTGAGCAAGAACGGAGAAGCCGCGCCCGCGTCGGGCAAGAGCGAGCCCAGCACCTTCACCGAGACGGTGTCGGCGCCGGCCAGCGTCAGCGAGTTGCCGTAGGGAAGGTCGACCGGCGCGTCGCCGTTGTTGGCGCCCACCGTGGTCTGGCCGAGCACCAGGTAGTCACCGGCATCGACGGTGGTGTTGGGCGGCACCACGAAGGTCATCGTCGGCGCCGAGGTCGTCGAAATCTCAGCCCGCCGAGGTCGGTCGGAGCGCCGGTCGCGTTGTACAGCTCGATGTACTGGCCTTCGGTGACGCCGACGGCGGGCACCGCCATCACCTCGTTGACCACCACGCTGTTGGGGTTGAACACCCGCACCGGAATGTCGACCCAGACGTACGCGCCCTGGATGGTCTTGTAGAAGAAGCCCGGGTCGATGTTCTGGGTGCCCACCGGCACCAGGCGCAGGCCCGACGGGCTGCCGCCGGTGAACCAGGCGACCTGCAGGCCCGAGCTCACCACCGGGGCGTTGAGGCCCAGCTGCCCCACGAAGATGGCCCCGCCCAGGTAGATGCCGACGGTGGCGCTGTCTCCCGAGGCGCGCGTGCCGCTCGCGTTGAGCGTGTCGTACTCGAAGCGAACCTCGCCGCTCTCGTACAGCTGCACCTGGAAGGTGAGGTCGCTGCTCGGCTCTCCCGCGAACCGCACGTGCGACCACTGAATGATGAGCCGCCGGGGAAACTGGGTGCCCTCGAGCAGCCACTCGACCGCGCCGTCGGCCTGCAGGTCGAGGTCGTCCCACAGGGGCGCGATGAGCTGCGCCGTCGGCAGGCTGCTGGTGCCCTTCAGGTCGACGTTGGTGCCCGTCGAGTAGCTGCTGGCGCCCAGCGCCACGAAGCCGTTCGTCGATGCCGAGAAGCTCGACACGAACTGACCCGCGATGGGGAAGGTGTACCCGAAGCCCACGCTGAAGCCCGTGGTCGCATCGTTCGGCTGGCTGAACTGAAGCTTGTTCGCCTTCGTCAGCCCGTGAATGTCGATGAAGTTCGTCGAGCTGGTGGTCGTCGTCGGCGGCTCGGCGGGTATGCCGATGACGTCGGTGGGGTTCGCGGCGCCCACGTCCCACCGCAGCTGTACCAGCGTGCTGGGCGCGGTCCGGTTCGCGGTCGCCCCACCGTCAGCGGTCGTCACCGTCACGCTCTTCTCGAGCACGTCTTTGTCACCCGCGTCGTTGTACGCCTCGAGCACGTGGGTGGCGCTGCGGCCAGGTGCAGCAGGTCGTGCCCGCGGCGATGTTCGCCGAGGTGGTGCTCTCGAACTCGGCCGGCCCGTTCTTGATGCGCAAGACGAGCAGCGTGGCGTTCGCCGTCGTCCACATTGCGGTCGCGTTGCCGCCGCCCTGGCCCACCGTCGGTGTCAGCGTGAAGGTGTTCACCTTCGGCGCGCGGGCAGTCTTCATCGCCTTCGTCTGGCGCACCGACAGCCCGTTGAAGTCGTACGCCACCAGCGTGACGTTCACGTCGGCGGTCACCGAGGGCAGGGTGAAGCTGCCGTTCGCGGTGGCCGGCGGCACGGTGCTGAACACCGGCGCTCCGTCGAGCAGCAGCTCGGCGCGGTAGGCGTTGGTCAGCGACCAGCTCACCCGGGCCGGCTTCGTCTCGGTCACGAACGGCGGCACGTCGAGCACGTCGATGCGCGGCCCCGAGCGCACGAACGACTGCAGGCTCGCGCTCACCGACTGCGCAGGCATCACCGTCTCGGCGGTGAGGGTGAAGCGCAGCGGGTAGTTGTCGGGCACCGCGCGCAGCGTGCCGGCGTCGGCGAACCCACCGTCGGCCAGCGTGCCCGCGTCGGCCGCGAACGTCGACGGCACGGTGAAGTCGAAGGTGCCCTCGTCGACCGAGCCCTGCGAGGTGATGGTCACCACCTCACCGAAGGTCGCCTCTGACAGCTTCACCGACTCGGCGCCGGCGGTCTTCCACGCGAACGTAATCTTCTCGCCCTGCTTCGCCGCGGGGGGCTCGGCGGTGAACGACTGAATCACCGGGTGCACCTTCACCGCCGCGCTCGCGGTCAGCGGCCCGTTCAGGCCGGTCGCCCGCAGGTCGAAGCTGGTGCTGCGCGTCGGCTTCACGTCGAGCGTGCCCGACTCGGCCATGCTCAGCGTGGTGCCCGAGGCGTCTTTCAGGGTGATGCCGGTGCCGCCCAGCGCCGACCAGGCGACCGTCACGGTCTCTCCGGCGTTCACCTCGGTCGGCACCGCGATGAGGAACACGCTCTTGAGCCCCTCGTTCACCGCCACCTGCACGAACGCGCTGTCGCGCCCGCCGGTGCCGCTCGCGCGCAGCACGTAGAAAGACGTCTCGGTGGGGTTCACCGTCGCCTCGCCCGCGCCCGCGTCGCCCGAGAGGGCGATGGCCCGCCCGTCTGGTCGAGCAGCGTCACCTCTTTCGCGCGATCTGCCGTGAACGAGAGCTTCACCGCGGTGCCCGCCTGCACCTGCGTCTTGTCGGCCTTGAACGAGGTGATGACCGGCGGCAGCTCGGGCGGCAGCTGCTGCTGCGGAGCCGGGCAGCCGGAGAGAGCCGTAGCGAGAGCGGCGAGCGCCGCGCCCGTCGTGAGTGAGGTGCGCATGGGCGGCGCTTGTATTCACCCGCGCCCAAATCAGCAATGGCGCCTATGTGGGATTTCGAGGGGGGCGCCTACATCGTGATGGCGGTGTGCGGGTTGGCCCCGAACGGCTGGTTCGCGGCCCCGGTGACCGCCGCCAGATACGCCCAGAACTGCTGAATCGAGGGGGTGCCCGCGGCGAGCGAGACGTTCGCCGCCACCCGCCCGGTGGTGCCGACCTTCACGTTCTTGCCGATGACCGTGGCGGTCAAGTTGCCCTGGTGGTCGTAGCCCGGGCAGCGAGCGCGCGAAGTCTCCGAAGATGGCGACCACCACGTTGCGCCCGGTCGCCTGCAGCGTGCGCTGGGAGGAACGTGTTCAGCCCCGGCAAGATGCGGCGTTCATCATGCTGCGGACCGTGTTGCCGTTGGTGTCGCCGTGGGTGTCCCAGCCGCCATCGGCCGCGAAGATGACGTTCGCACCCGCCATCACCATCAGGTCGGCCGCGACCATCTGGGTGCGGAAGTTGTTCACCGAGGTGGTGCCGACCGCCACGCCCGTACGCCTGGCACAGCCCGGGGTAGTCGAGCGCCAGGCCCTGCCGCTTGAGCGTCTCGACGCCGGTGTCGAGGCCGTCTTTCACCGAGCGCAGCGAGTTGGGGCTGCGAGTCAGCCGCTTGCGCGACATGCTGGTGCTGCCCAGGAGCGCGGTGGTGGCGATTTCGCGGTTCGGCACCGAGGGGTCGAGGTCGCCGCCCAGCGCCACGATGGTCGCCTTCATGTCGGTGATGCCCTGCAGCGAGACGTCGCCCTCCGACGGCTTGGGCCCGTCGGGCATGCCGCCGCCCACCGCGGCCTTGATGGGGCGTCGCCGCCCAGCGCCCGCGCGAGCAGCGCGGGGAGTTGCGCCCGCCCATGCCCGCCAGCGACGGCTGCGCCGCTTCGTGCGCGGTCAGCCCGTGGCGAATGCCCACCGACGCCATGTGCTGGAGCGCGAACGCCGGCAGGGTGCCGAAGGTCGCCGCGTCGACCACCAGGCCGTTGCCCAGGTTCTGCCATTGCCCGCCGAGCAGCCGAACGTGCCGGCGCCCTGAAACGAGTCGTGGCTCGCGAACAGCGAGTTGTAGCCCCCGTTCAAGAACACGCAGAGCAGCGCGGGCTTGTCGGCGGTCTGCGCGAGCGCGTTGGCGCCGCGGCCCAAGGTGGCGGCCGAGGCCAGCGCGGCTGCGCCTTTCATCAACGAGCGTCGGGAGAACGAGGCAGACATGGGGGCTCCGGGGTTTCTTTGAAGTTCAGAACGTCAAGAACGGGGCGCTCGAGAGCACCGCGCTGCACGCGTAGGCCCACTTGCGGCGGGGCTGGCTCTCTGAGTTGGTGCCCGAGACCGCTACGTCGACGCACGCCTGTACCTCGTCGACGTCGGCGGTGCGGTTCCAGAACCGGCGCGCGAACGCGGCGCACTTCGCGGTCGCCGAGTCTTGATTGGGGCCTGGGTCGAACTCCGGCGCTGTTGGTGAAGTCGAGGCAGCCGACGAACGCCACCCGCATCGCGCTGTACATCGAGACCGCGGTCGCCGCCGGCTCGACGAACCAGCGCGCCGGCGTGGAGCCGAAGGTGCTCGAGAGCTGCCCGAGCAGCGCCGGCGTGGCTTGCCGAGCACGCGCGCGTACTCACCGGCGAGCGCGTCGAGCGGCTTGACCCGGTCGCGGTCGTAGACCGACCTCTTCGTCTTCGCGGCCGGCCTCGAGCCGGGTGCCGCCGAAGCCGTGGTAGCTGTAGCCGGAGTCGCACGCGCCCACGAAGGCCGGGTGGTCGGGGGTTGAGCGACGGGTCGAGCACCGGGTCCGGGGGCGGCGTCGGGGTCGACTTGTGGTCGAGGGTCGCTCCGCCGTTGCAGGCGGCGAGCAGGCAGGCGGCGGTCAGGATGAGCGCGAGTTCTATGGGCGTCCGCTCACTGGCAGAAGCTGGGGTCCTTCACGATGGCGGCGACCGCGGCCCTGGAGCGTGCCGTTGTTGCGGAACTCCTTCATGCAGCGCTCGAACGCCGGCGCCTTCGCAGCGGTTCTCGTTGCGCCCCAAGAGGTAGTTGAAGGCCAGGCGGCAGGTGCGGGAAGCGAAAGGCCTCGCTCTGACCAGCGCGGTGACCAGCTCGCGGTCGTCTTTCACCGTGGCGGCCGCCGAGCAGCGTCACCTTGGTGCGGTCGGGCGGGCTGAAGGTCATCGTCGCCGGTGCCGACGCGCTTGCCCAGCACGCTGGCGGCGAGGTCGAGCGCAGAGGCTGTCGTAGTGGCAGCTGGCGGCAGCCAGCGACTGGCGGCCGGTCGAGCTGATGTCGGCGTCCGGGCGTGTTGGTGCTCGGCACCAGCTTCGGGCCGATGGTGTTGTTGAAGATGCGGTAGGCGGTCGAGAGCTTCACCCCGTTGGGCTCGTTGCCGGCGTAGCGCTTGAGCCACGCGCTGCTGCGGAAGTAGCCGAGGCCTTGCGGGTCGACGCTCACGACCACCGTGTCGGCGGCGTTCTTCTCGACGCGGTACGGGCCGAGGAAGATCTCTTTCCACGGGCGGTGCTTCTGCAAGATTTCCCACGCGAGGTAGTAGGCCGAGTCTTGCTCGGTCACCCGCCCGGCGTGCGGTTGAACTGGGTGTTGATGAAGCGGGCGTAGCGCTCGATGAAGTCGGTGGTGTCGAGCAGCGCGTCGGCCTGCGCCTGGGGGTCGATGCTCGCCATCAGCTCGGCGTCGGGGCCCCTGCCGGTGATGGCGATGGCCACGCGTACGGCGCAGCGCTCGCGCTTGTCGAGCTCTTCGTTCGACTGGGCCAGGGCTGCGGTCGCCGAGAGCACGGCGACGAGTGCGGCGATGCGAATCATGGGGGTTCCTCGCCCCTGTCGCCTCAGCATTTCAGGTGCCACCGCCTCAAGCGCGCGGGTTTTCTCTGCGGGCGTTTGCGAAGCGGGGCGCGTCGTTCGATTCGAGAGCAGCTGTGCGCGTGGTGCGCATGCGCGTGCCTGCACCTTCGCCGAGGGCGCACATCGCAATGGCCTTACAGATTGGGCGCGAAACGCTCGCCCGCGCCGCTTCAGGGCACCCGCACCTGGCAGTCGGGGAAGTACTTCTGGAGAATCTGCTTCCGGCTGGCGCCCTTCAGGGCCATCGCCCTGGCGCCCATCTGGCAGAGGCCGACGCCGTGGCCGAGGCCGACGCCGCTGAAGCGGATCAGGTTGTCGACCTCTTCGGCGGTGACCTTCATCGAGCGCAGGCTCTGCCAGCCGAAGGCCCGCCCCATCACGCTCATGAACTCGTTGCCGCGGTAGCGGCGGTTGGAAGCCCTTCAGCTCGAGCACCCGGCCTGCCGCGTCGCGGCGCAGCGGCTCGAAGGCGCTGCCCTCGGGAGAGAGGCCCAGGCCCTTGGCCATCTCGCCGCGCTCGACCTCGAAGCTCCACTTGAAGTCGGGGGTGTCTTTGCAGGCGGGGCCGTCTTTGGCGGCGTCGCTGATGCCGGGGCCGACGCCCTCGGCCCCCTCGCCGAAGACGTCGCCGGCGCGGCTGGTGTGGCCACCGCAGGCCGAGTGGAAGAACGCGGGCTTGAGGCCGATGCCGCCGAGCAGCAGCACCTCGCCGCGGGTGCGCTTCACCGCTTCGTCGGCGGTCGGCTGCACGTCTTCGAGCCCGCGGTAAATCTGGCAGTGCGCCAGGTCGCAGACGTCGAAGCCGTCAGTCTTTGGCCGGCTGCGCGAGGCCAGCGCGAAGGTGCGGCTGACCACCGCCTACCTCGAGCCCGACGGGGGGAAAGCCCTCGGCCTCGATGGAGATGACGCTGGGCAGGTAGTCTTCGACGTCGACCTCGGTGACGAAGCGCAAGAACGCGCCCTCGGCGACCACCGTCAGCCTGCCGGGGTACGCGCGCGCCTTCTTGTCGACGGTGACCTTGAACCTGCCGTCGGCGCCGACGGTGTCGCAGAGGTGCCGCTCGCGTCGATGCGGCGGTCTTTGAGGGTCAGCTCGACGCTCGGGCTCTTGAGCGGCTTGCCGTCGCAGGTGAGCGCGGCGGCCTCGAGCGTGGCCTGGTACGGCTTGCTGCGCTCGAGAATGCGGACCTTGAGCGGCGCAGGCTGCGCGGTCAGCACCAGCAGGGCGTAGAGGAGCGGCACGGGTGGCCGACGAAACTACCGCAGATGCGTCGGAGTGTTCTTGGGGGGAATCGCGGAATCCGCGTCGGCAGCGTGAGCCCCCACCGGCCTACTGCGCCTTCTTCCGCAGCAGGGTGTAGTGGGTGAAGAGGTCGTGCTCGAGGTCGGTGCCGGGCTGGTCGCCGTCGGGCAGGTCCCACCCCATGGCGTGCGCCATCACCCGCAGCGGCGCCGAGTCGTCTTCGTCGAGCTTCAGCACCTCGAAGCCGTGCTGCTCGTACGACTCGCGAGAGAACGGCGAGCGCCCGTCGCTCCAGGGAATGTACGGCTTGCCCGCGGCGGCCGGCGCCGGGCAGATGTTGTACAGGTAGAACAGCCCTCCCGGAGCGAGCGCGTCGGCGACCGCCTGCAGGAACGTGTCGTCGTCGAGCTCGAGCTGCGCCCTCTCGGGCGCGGGCGGGTGCACGTAGCCGCGCTTGAGCGTGTTCTTCGAGATGAACAGGTGCCACCCGGTGCCCACGGCCTTCGTCAGCGCCGCGTCGCTGGGAAAATAGCCGTGCAAGATGCGCAGCTGCGGCCGGTTCGCCTTGGCGTAGAGCAGCGGCAGGTGCAGGTCGACCTCGATGCCGGCGACGGTGGCGCCGACCTTCACCAGCTCCTCGAGCTGCCCGATGTTGCCGTAGCCGAAGTCGAGCACCCGCTTGCCTTAGGGTCGAAGCCGGTCTCCTTCGCCAGCACGTCGAACGCGCGCGCGTACCCGAGCGGGAGCGTGATGCGCCCGTAGTAGTAATCGTCGTCGGTCTCTCTCTTCTGCAGCTTCGCGCGCTCGGGCTCGGGCAGCTTCGCGGCCTGCGCCTCGGTGTACGCCGTCTTCTTGTCCTCGGTGCGGTAGAGCACCTGCTTCGGTTGGTGCGGCAGCGCGACGACCGCGCTCATCCACCTCTTCACCCACGGCGTCTCGACCTGCGGAGCGTAGGCTTTCGCTCCGGCCTTCATCTGCTCGAGCGCCGGCGGCTGGCGAGCAGCAGCAGCGACTTACGAGAATCATGCGCCTGCGAGTGTCACGCGGCGCCGCGGGTGGAAAGCGTTACGAAGTTGACGTCTCAGGTCGGTGTCAGGGTGAACGCGGTAACGCCCGCGACGTGCGCGGGGTACTCTCGCTTCGCGGTCGCTCTCACGCTGACCCGCGAACGATGAGCACGCCGATGCCGGGTCGCAGTTGGCCTCCGAGCTGGGCCGCCGCGATGTGCTGCGCGGTCGGGGTGGTTGCGCCCTTCGGCGTTGCCGCGCAGACGCCGACCTTCTCCGACGACTTCGAGACCGGCACCTTGCTGCTCTCGGAGATGCCGCCGGGAAGGTGGAACAGCGCCTTCGGTGGCGCGACGGCCATCTCGATGAACGCGACGGCAGCCGCTGCCCATCGCGGCGCGCGCGGCATGCGGCTGGTCGACTTCGGCACCGGCGCCGAGACCCTCGCCGTCGCCCACGGCGAGCCCAACCGCAGCGGCGACTACCACGTGCGCATGTGGATGCGGGCCTCTTCGCTCGGCGGAGGCTCGGGCTACCCGCTGGGTGTCTTCTCGAACGTCTTCGACGTCACCACCACCGAGCTCGAGCTCAACCCGGTGGGGCCCGCGCTGATGGCCAACGGCTGGGAAGACGCGAGCAACTACACTTCGGACCCCGTCACCGGGGCGCTGACCTCGGGGTGGCACCTCGTCGAGGTGTCGATGCTCGGAGTCGGCGCTGCCTCGGGCCGTCGCCGGGTCTGGCTCGACGGCGTGTCGCAGGTGGACCGCGTCACGGACTTCTCCACCGGGCGCATCGACTCTCTGCTGCTCGGTGAGTACTTCGGCGCTCCCAACTTCACCGGCACCCTCGACTTCGACGACGTTCGGGTCGCGCTCACTCCGCACGCCAGCCGCCTCGGCGTCGCGCCGTCGGGCGGCGGCCTCGTCGAAGACTGCACCACCCTCACGGTGTCGCTGCGCGATTCGAGCTCGGGTGCGCTGGCGCTCGCGCCGTACACCCTCGACCTCACCGCATCGACCGCGGGGAGCATGGCGCCTGCGCAGCTGTTCGCCGACCCGGGCTGCGCCACGCCTTCGAGCACGTGGCGGGTGAACGCGGGCGCGAGCAGCGCGGCGTTCTCGGTGCGGGCGTCGGCTCCGGGGTCGCTGCAGGTGGCGGTGAGCCACCTCGACTTGCTGCCGGGGGCGCCGGTCGCTTTGCCCAACGCGCTGCGGGGTGATGGCGACACCTGTGCAGCCAACACCTCGTGCGGCTCGGGGAGCTGTCAGGTCGGCAGGTGCGCTGCGGCAGATGGTGGCCTCGACGGCGGCTCGACGCTCGACGCAGGCTCGATGCTCGATGGCGGCTCGATGCTCGACGGCGGCTCGATGCTCGACGGTGGCTCGATGCTCGACGGTGGCTCGATGCTCGACGGTGGCTCGATGCTCGACGGTGGCTCGATGCTCGACGGTGGCTCGATGCTCGACGGTGGCTCGATGCTCGACGGTGGACCCGGTGTGGTGGTGCGGCCGCGCAACTTGCAGGTGGGGTGCTCGGCGTCGGCAGGTCTGCCAGCGCTGACGTTGCTGCTCAGCGCGAGCTGGCTCGGCCGCCGCCGGCGCGTCAGGTGAGCTGGTTGCGCAAGAAGTCGGCGACCTCGGCGAAGCGCGCGTCGAGAAAGCTGCGCACGTCGCCGTCGATTTTGCGCGCGTCCATCGCCTGCCGCATCGCGCGCAGCCAGGCGTCGCGCATGTCGGTCGAGACCGGCACGCGTGCGTGGCGCATGCGCAGCCGCGGGTGCCCGTGTGTCGCCATGTAATCTTGTGGGCCGCCCAGCCAGCCGATGAGGAACATGCCGAACCGGTCGCGGGTGCGGCGCGAGACCTTGCCGTCGGCCTCGAGCTCGTGGAGCTTCGCCAGCTCGGGCTCGCTCGCGTCCATCGCGTCGTAGAACGCCTCGACCAGCGCGCGAACTGCGTCGCTGCCGCCCAGCCGTGAGTAGGCAGAGTCAGTCTCGGTGGGAACCCAGTTGCCGGTGCGAAGTTGCGTCACGGGTGGGTGCATAACAGAGCGCTCACCCTGCGCGGAGGCACGGCGAACGCCGTGCCGAAGTCGAATGGGTGCCCTCCAAGTGGAACGCACCCACGCCGCGCACTCCATGCTTCAAGCAGCACAGCGTTTGCCGCCATACGATGGAGTATGTGCTGCTCAGCCTTCGGCGAGCGACGGCATGGTTCGACGAGCTCACCATGCGCGGCTTCGAAAAACTGTCAGCCACTGAACGACTCCGCTCCCCCCGACCGGTCTCGCCTTGGTAAGAGCCCCGGCGTGAATCGCGCCATCTCGCCGCTGTTCGTGGTGGTGCTGATCATCGCCACGTGCGGGCTCATCTACGAGCTCATCGTGGGCACGCTGGCGAGCTACCTGCTCGGCGACTCGGTGACGCAGTTCTCGACCGTCATCGGCGTCTACCTCTCGGCGCTGGGCATCGGCGCGTGGGTGAGCCGCTACTTCGAGCGCAACCTCGCGGCGCGCTTCATCGAGGTCGAGCTGGCGGTGGCGCTGGTGGGCGGCATCTCGGCTCCGTTCCTCTTCTTCACCTTCTCCGAGGGCGCCAGCTTCCGCGTCACGCTCTACGCGACGGTGCTGCTCACCGGCACCCTGGTCGGCCTCGAGATTCCGCTGCTGATGCGCATTCTGAAGGACTCGCTCCAGTTCAAAGACCTGGTCTCGCGCATCCTCTCGTTCGACTACCTGGGCGCGCTGTTCGCCTCGCTCCTCTTTCCCATCGTGCTGGTGCCGAAGCTGGGCCTGGTGCGCACCTCGCTGCTGTTCGGCCTGCTCAACGCGCTGGTCGGCCTGTGGAGCACCTTCCTGCTCGAGTCGCAGCTCGGCACCACGCTGCGCCTGCGGGTGAAGGGCGTCATCGCCTGCGTGCTGCTCACCGGCGGCTTCGTGCTCGGCGACCGCATGACGCTGCTCTTCGAAGAGCAGCTGTACCACGACGAGGTGGTGCACGCGCAGTCGAGCCCCTACCAGCGCATCGTGGTCACCCGCAGCGCCCGCGGCTTCTCGCTCTTCCTGAACGGCAACCTGCAGTTCTCGAGCGTCGACGAGTACCGGTACCACGAGGCGCTGGTGCACCCGGTGATGCAGGCCGCGCGCGAGCGCAAGCGGGTGCTGATCTTGGGCGGCGGCGACGGCCTCGCCGCGCGCGAGGTGCTGCGCTACCCCGAGGTCGAGTCGGTGACGCTGGTCGACCTCGACCCCGCCATCACCTCGCTGGCGACGAAGTACTCCGAGCTGCACGAGCTCAACCACGCCTCGCTCGAAGACCCGCGGCTGCACCTGCTCAACGACGACGCGCTGCGCTTTCTCGCCGAGCGGCCCCCAACCGAGACGTGGGACGTGGCCATCGTCGACTTCCCCGACCCGAACAACTTCTCGCTCGGCAAGCTGTACACCACCCGGTTCTACGCGCTGCTCAAGGGCGCCCTCGGCGAGAGCGGCGTGGCGGTGGTGCAGAGCACGTCTCCGCTGTTCGCGCGGCAGAGCTTCTGGTGCATCGACCGCACCCTTCGCGCCGCCGGCTTTCAGACCCGCCCGTACCACGCGTGGGTGCCGAGCTTCGGCGAGTGGGGCTACGTGCTCGCGTCGGTGGCTGCGCTCGAGACCCGGCACGCGCTGCCCGACGGGCTGTCGTTTCTCTCCGACAGCACGCTGCCGACGCTCTTCCAGTTCCCCAAGGACATGGACGAAGTGCCCGCCGAGGTGAACCGGCTCAACAACCAGGTGCTCGTCCACTACTACGAGGAGGAGTGGAGACGCTGGAACTGATGGGCTAAGGGCGCACGCCACATGCGCGCTCTTCTGGGAATGTCTCTGCTGATGGTGGTGGTCGCCTGCGGTTCTCCCTCGGGTGACGACGGCGGCACCGCCGGGGGCTCGGCGGCAGGCGGGGGCAGCGGCCATGCCGGGGGCACTGGCGGCTCGGGCGGCAGCGGCGGCTCGACGGGTGGGGGCACTGCGACCGGCGGCGGCACTGCGACCGGCGGCGGCACCGGCACTGCGGGCGGCACCGGCACCGCGGGCGGCACCGGCACCGCGGGCGGCACCGGCACCGCGGGTGGCACCGGCACCGCGGGCAGCACCGGCACCGGCACGCAGGCGCCTCCAGCGGCATGGTGACCAACACCGGCACGCTGGCGATCAGCGTGGTTCAGGCCTTCGCATTCGTGAACGCGAACCGCATCTCGGTGCTCGCCACCGACACCGCGTGGGCGAACCCCTGCAGGGCGCCCGACGCCGGGGTCGAGTTCGAGGCTGTTGATTGGCGCCACGCCGACCGACGGCGGTTCGCTGGTCGCGACCAACTACCCGGTGACCGGCATCATCAACTCGGCGGGCATCGTGTCGCGCGCGCACTTCTCCAGCAACGGCGTGAACGCAAACCCGGTGGGCAACCAGCCGTTCGGCGTCAGCGGCAACGTCAACTTCAGCACCATCGGCGTGCTGAACGTCACGGGAACCTTCAACGCGCAGATGGTGAACTCGGATGGTGGCACTGCAGGCAGCCTCGCGGGCAGCTTCAACGTGCCCCGCCTGTACTGCAACTGAGGGGCTCGCCAACGGCGCGGGGCGTGGTTAATCAGTAACGCCATGTCCGCGCTGAATGCAGAGACCCTGATTCAGAAGTTGGCCCACAACCCTGACGAAGCCGTCTTCTTCGACCGCGAGCTTCCGCAGTTGCTCGAAGAAGACCCGCGGGCCGCGTTACGTGTGCTCGAACATGCGGAGAAGTCGAGCCTCTCGCTGCCGCGCGTGCTCACCGCCCGCATTCTCGCGCTCATCGCGCTGCGCGAGGCGAAGGCGGCGTTCGACGCCTACCGCGGCTACCTCGAGGCGTGCCGCGCCGCCGGCGGCTTCAACCTCGAGCCCCCGCTCGACGCGCTCGAGCTCTTCTTCGAGCAGGTGAACGAGCGCGCCTGGGCGACCGAGGTGCGCGAGGTCGCCGCGATGGAGTGCAACGAAATCTTCAACCGCATTCTCGGCACCGAGGTGCCGCACGAAGAGCTGCACAGCGTCAGCATCACGCTCGACGTGCAGCTCGAGTCGGCTTCCGAGACCGGCGCCGAGGTCGCGCGCGCCTGCGCGCTCAAGGCCTGCGTGCTCACCAAGCTCGGCCAGAAGACCGAGGCGCTCAAGTTCTGGAAGAAGGCCAAGGCCGCCGCGCCCGACGTCGCCGAGTTCTGGAGCACCAACTCGCTGCTCGCCTGAAGCGCGCCGCTTTCTCGCCGCCGGGTCCGAAAACGGCCAGCAACGCCGCGCCCCTCGCGGTATCAGGTCGCGCATGGACACCAGAGCCGCCAGTACCCGCTCGGCAGCGACCGCGTCGAGCTCGACCGGCTGTACCTGCAGCACCAGCTGTGGTCCGACGCCGCGCACGCGCTGTGGCTCAAGGCCGGCATCAAGCCCGGCGCGCGGGTGCTCGACGTCGGCTGCGGCCCCGGCGCGGCCGCGTTCGACCTCGTGCACCTCGTCGGGCCTTCGGGCCAGGTGCACGCCGTCGACGAGTCGGTGGCCTTCGTCGACTTTCTCAAGGCCGAGGCCTCGGCGCGCGGGCTCGCGCAGTTGCAGACCCAGGTCGGCGACGTGCAGCAACTCGACGTGCCCGCCGGCAGCTTCGACGCCGCGTACGCGCGCTGGGTGCTGTGCTTCGTGCCGCGCCCCGGCGACGTCATCGCCGGCGTCGCCCGCGCGCTGAAGAGCGGCGGCGTCTTCTGCGTGCACGACTACTTCAACTACACCGCGATGAGCGCGGCGCCGCGGCGCGAGCTGTACACCCGCGTCATCGAGCTGACCGCGAAGTCGTGGCGCGACAACGGCGGAGACCCCGACGTGGTGGGCCGCCTGCCCGCGCTGCTGCACGAGCACCGCCTCGAGGTCGAGCACCTGGTGGTGCACCAGCGCGTCGCCCGCCGTGGAGACGCGATGTGGACCTGGGCCGAGAGCTGGTGGCGCTCGTACACTCCCAAGCTGGTGAAGATGGGCTACCTCGAGCAGGCCGCCGCCGACGCGTTTCACGCCGAGCACGACGCGATGACGCGCGAGCGCGACTTCGTGGCGCTGCCCCCGGTCTACGAGCTCATGGCGCGGAAGCGGTGATGCAGTTCGCCGACCTGCTCACGCGCCGTGGCAAGGCCGCCCTCGAGGGGCGCGTGACCGAGCTCACCGGCATTCTGAAGACCGGCCAGCGCTTCGTCTCCGACGGCGGCTTGCTCGACCGCGCGAAGTGCCGCGCGTTGATGGCGAAGCTCGAGCGCGAGCTGGGCGACGCGCTGGTGCCGATGGAGCGCGGCATTCCCCCTCAGAGCATCTGGGGGCTCACCGAGAACTACGCCGAGCAGCTGCCGAAGACCGTGCGCTGCTCCACCGCGCGCAAGACCGGGAAGACCGCGCTGGCGCTGCTGCGGTCGGACACGTTCGGCCGCTTCGCCGAGGTGGTGAGCGGGCGGAAGGTGCGGAAGAAGTGGGGCACCCAGGTGCTCGCGTACGGCCCGGGCGACTACGCGGGGCCGCACCACGACCACCACCCCGAAGAGCCGCTCGCGCGCGATGGGTACACCGACGTGCACGTGAGCCTGTGCAACGGCGCCGTGCGCGAGCAGCTGCTGGTCTACGCGCCGTACGCCCACTTCAGCGAGCAGCAGAGCGTGGCGGTGAACGGCCTGGTCACCGCGTACCGCCTGCCGTTCTGGCACTACACCACTCCGCTGCAGGGGCGCGCTGGGGCCCGTCGCTGGCTGCTGCTCGGCACGTTCCTCGACGCCTGAGCTTCGTGCTGAAGAACCCCCGAGCGAGGCACGGCGTCGAACGGCGCCCGCGGTTCTCCTCCAGGCGAGGTTCCGCTTCGTGGCGCGAGGCCGCTTCGACGGCGCGCTTCGCTCGGACTGAGCACGTCACGGAGCGGAAAGTCGACCGCCTTCGCGCAGAGCGCGACCCGGTCACCAGGCGCCCTCTCGGGGAACGGCATTTCGTCGCGGGCGACGAAAAGCCCTTCCAGTTCCGAAAACGCTCGGTGACTTCGGCTTGTCTGCACGGCTGGACGCAGCCTGCCGCCCCTGTTGGCCCCTCGTGCGGTGAGGGGCCCACGTCGCGCCGTGCTCTCTGGGGCGAGCGCCCCCGCCGCGCACGCTCGCCTGCCGCGCTGGGCGAGCTCGACGTCGTCGCAGTGGCTACCCGTGGCAGCGCCTTCGCGGCCCTACAGCGCCTTCCACAGCTTGTTCACGGCGGTGCGCATCGCGTCGGGCACCTTGCCCGGGGCGAACAGCTTCGCCGCCAGCGCGACCTGGGTGCGCACCACGGCGCGCTCGTGGCTGAAGGCCTTGAACCCGAAGATGCCGTGCGAGCTGCCCAGCCCTGAGTTGTTCACTCCGCCGAACGGCAGGTTCGGGTGCATGTACTGAATCAGGCAGTGGTTGATGCACGCGCCGCCCGACGAGGTCTCGGCCAGCACGCGCTGCACGTGCCGCTCGTTCTTGCTGTACAGGTACAGCGCGAGCGGCTTCGGGTCGGCGTTGATGCGCTGAATCACCTCTGACAGGTCGGTGAAGGTGATGACCGGCAGCAGCGGGCCGAAGACTTCCTCGTGCATGATGCGCGCGTCGGGGCTCATGCCCTCGATGAGCGTGGGCGCGATGTAGCTGTCTGCGTCGTCGACCGTGCCGCCGAGCAGCACCTTGCCGCCCTTCGCCTTGGCGTCGTCGAGCAGCCCCTTGAGGCGCCCCAGGTGCCGCGCGTTGACGATGCGCGCGTAGTGCTCGCCCTTCGGGTCGTGGGTCTTCGCCAGCACCGCGCGGCACTCTTCGAGGAAGCGGTCTTTCACCCGCGCGTGCACGTAGACGTGGTCGGGCGCGATGCAGGTCTGCCCCGCGTTCGTGCACTTGCCCCACAGCACGTTCAGCGCGGCGAGCTTCAGGTCGGCGCCCTCGTCGACGATGCTGGGGCTCTTGCCGCCCAGCTCGAGCGTCACCGAGGTGAGGTGCTTCGCCGCGGCGGTCATCACCACCTTGCCGATCGCCGGGCTGCCGGTGAAGAAGATGTGGTCGAACGGCAGCTCGAGCAGCGCCTGCGAGACCTGTGCGTCACCTTCGAACAGCGCCACCTCGTCTTCGCTGAACACCTCTTTCACCAGCTTCGCCATCGCCGCGCTCAGGTGCGGCGTCAGCTCTGACGGCTTGAGCATGGCGGTGTTGCCCGCGCCGATGGCGCAGATGAGCGGCGCGAAGGTGAGGTTGATGGGGTAGTTCCACGGCGAGATGATGAGGCAGCGCCCGCGCGGCTCGTGGCGAATGTGCCCCGACAGCCCCGCCGACACCACCGACGCCGGCACCCGCTGAGGCTTCATCCACTGCGCGAGGTGCCGCAGGTGGTCGTTCGCCTCCATCGCGATGGGCAACAGCTCGGTGGTCTCGACCTCGGCCTTCGGCTTCTTGAAGTCGGCCCACGCCGCCTCGTGCCACACGTCGAGCCGGCCCAGCACCGCGTCGCGCAGGCGTCGAATCTTGGCGTTGCGCTCTTTCGCCGTCGACGAGCGCAGCCGCAGCGCCGTCTGCTGCTGCTTCTCGAACACTTCGCGCATGGTGCTGGTGGAGGGCATGGTGCGGCAGACAACGCCGATGTGCTCCGCCCGTCAAGCGAGCGGGTCAGTCGTGACTGGGGTGAGAAAGAGCGCAGGTCGCCGTTGCCCCGCAGCGCTTCGAGCGCTCTCGCCCGCCTGCGCGCGGCACGGAGGGTGGATCAACTCGGCACCAGCCATGCACTACGACTTCATCACGACCCGCACCGGCAAAATCTGGCTCGACGAGCACGGCATCTTGCAGTCGATGCAAATGCCCAACACCCAGCAGTCGTTGGGCGACGCCATCGAGAACATGAATGCGACCACCGAGCTGGGCGGGGGCACTCCGCGGCCGATGCTGGTCGACATGTCGCGGGTCAAGGGCATCGACCGCGACGCGCGCATGCACTACGCGCGGCCCGAGAGCGCGCGGGTGGTGAGCGCGCTGGCGATGGTGTTCGGCACTCCGCTCTCGCGCATGATCGCCAACTTCTTTCTCGGCCTGAACCGCGCGCCGGTGCCGATGCGCCTGTTCGGCAACCGGCGCGAGGCGATGGAGTGGCTGCGCAGCCGATGACCGACGACGTCGCAGAGCTGCGGCGGCTGCTCACCCAACAGGCCGACCCGTCAGCGGTGCGCGCGGCCGTCGACCGGCTCGAGCGCATCGACGCCCGGCTGCGCGTCGCCGAGCAGACCGAAGAGCGGCTGCAGAAGCTCACCGAGTCGCTGTTCGCGGTCGCCTGCCGCGACTTCTCGAAGCGCCCCGAGGTGCGCGGAGACGCCACCGTCATCGACGCCGCCGCCGGCAGTGTGCTGATGCTCACCGAAGAGCTGCAGGCCCACCTGCTGATGCGCGACCGCACCGAGGCCGAGCTCGAAGCGCGGGTCACCGAGCGCAGCGAGCAGCTGCTGCAGGCCAGCAAGATGACCTCGCTCGGACAGTTGGCCGCGGGCATGGCGCACGAAATCAACAACCCGCTCGCGGTGATTCTCGGCTTCGCCCAGGGGCTCGAGCGCCGCGTGCCCGGCACTGCGCCCGAGTTCGCCAAGCCGGTGGCCTCCATCGTCCGCGAGGCGAACCGGTGCAAGCGGCTCGTCGAAGAGCTGCTCACCTTCTGCCGCGGCGACCGGCGCAAGAAAGAGGCGCTGCCGGTGACCGCGCTGATGCAGAGCGCGGCGGCGCTGCTCGAGGTGCGCGCCCGCACCCAGGACACCCGGCTCACGTTCGACGTGCCGGGCGACGTGCCCTGCGTGTACGGCAACCGCACCCAGCTCGAGCAGGTGCTCATCAACCTGGGCGTGAACGCGCTCGATGCGCTTCAGAAGGGCGGCAACGTGAGGTTCCTCGCCCAGCTGACCGCGCCCGCGCAGGTGACCATCGTGGTGAGCGACGACGGGCCGGGCATACCGCTCGAGGTGCGGCCGCGAATCTTCGAGCCGTTCTTCACCACCAAGCAGGTGGGTAAAGGCACCGGCCTGGGCCTCAGCATCAGCTACGAAATCGTCCAGCAGCACGGCGGCTCGTTCGCCGTCGACACCACCCCCGGCGGCGGCACCACCATGACCGTGCGGCTGCCCGCGGCGGCGTGATCCGTTTCGAGACCGGTCAGGGTGAGCGTGTCGAACCCTGCCGTCGCTCGCCGAAGGCTGAAACGCAGATACTCCATCGTAGAAGAGCGCGCGCTCTGCTGCTTGTTGCCTGGAGTATGTGGCGCCTCGCGTTCCAGCTGGACGGCACCCATTCGACTTCGCCGCTTCGCGGCTCCGCTCATCAGGGTGAACGCCGGTTACCGTTTTCGGCTGCGCGGCGCCGTTTCTTCTCTGCCCCCACGCTTTCTGCTTAGAGCCACAATCCGATGCGGCTCGGCGTTCTTCTGGTGCTCCTGGCGGCCACCGCACGCGCGCAAGACGCCGGCACGGCCGACGTCGCCCCACCCGAGCAGCTCTCGGCGTTGAACGCCCCGCTCCCCGAAGGTGCCCTCGACGCGGGCGCCACCGCCGACGTCGCGCTCGAGCTGACCGTCGACGACACCGGCCACGTCACCGCCGCCGACGCCATCGCCGACGCGCCGCCGGTGCTCCTCGAGGCCGCGCGCGCCGCCACCCTCGCGCTCACCTTTCGCCCCGCCACCCTCGCCGGCCAGCCGGTGACGGTGAAGGTGCGCTACGTGGTGCACTTCGAGGGCCCCCGGCCGCTGCCCACCGCCGACGCCGGCTGGGCCGCGCACCTCACCGGCCGGGTCACCTCGAAGGGCACCCGCGACGCGGTCAGCTCGGCCTCGCTGTTCGTCGACGACGCCGGCACGCCCGCCGCCGAGACCGGCCCGAACGGAGACTTCGAGCTCTGGCTCGAGCCCGGCAAGCACACCCTCTCGGTGCGCGCCGCCGCGCACGCCCCCGGCACCTTCGAAGAAGAGCTGAAACCCCGCGAAGAGCTGCAGGTCGCCTACCGCCTGGTGCGCACGGTGCTGAACCCCTACGAGACCGTGGTGCGCGACACCGCCGACCGCGCCGAGCAGGCCCGGGTGCAGTTGTCTGGCCCCGAGCTGCGCGAGGTCGCCGGCACGCAGGGCGAGCCGCTGCGCGTCATCATGCTGCTGCCCGGCGTCACCACTCCGCTCAGCGGCATCTCGTACCCCATCGTGCGCGGCGCCTCGCCGGCGGCCACCGGCTTCTTCTTGGACGACGTGCAGATACCCCAGCTGTACCACTTGCTCCTGGGGCCCTCGGTCATCTACCCCGACTTCATCGACCGGGTTGATTTCTACTCGTCCAACGCGCCGGTGCGCTTCGGCCGCGTCACCGCCGGAGTCGTCTCGGCCGCCGCCGCCAAGTCGCGCGACGACCGCGTGCACGTCAGTGCGTACGTCGACGTGCTCAACGCCGGCGCGTTCGTCGAGGTGCCCATCGAGAAGACCGGCACCAACATCGCCGTGGCCGGGCGCGTCAGCTACACCGGCCTGGTGCTGTCGCTGGTGGGCAAGGCGCTCGCCGCCAACAGCACGCCGGTCGCCGACTTCTACGACTACCAGGCGCGCGTCGAGCAGAAGGTCGGCCGCGCCACCCTTCGCCTGCTCGCGTTCGGCAGCTCGGACCTGGTCGGCTCGCGCGCCGACGACCCGATGAACCCCTCGTCGTTCGTCACCTCGCTCTTTCACCGCGCCGACCTGCGCGCGCTGATACCGCTCGGGCCGGGCACGCTCGAGGCCGGCGCCACCGTCGGCTTCGAGCGGCAGGGCCTCTTCACCGAGCAGCTGGGCCAGACCCAGGCCAGCTTCCTGATGTCGCGCCTCACCGCCGGCGGCCGCCTGCGCTACCGCTTCGAGAAGGGCCCGCTGCAGGTGAAGGTCGGCGCCGACCTCGAGCGCCAGCAGTCGGACATCGGGCTCGAGCTGCGCACCGCGAGCTCACTGTTCACCGTGCCCCGCACCCTGGGCGTGTTCGGCGGCGCGTTCGCCGAGCTCGCCTTCGTCGAGGGGCCGCTCACCGTGGTGGCCGGCGTGCGCGGCGACAGCTACCTGCTCGCGCCGTCGCTCTACCGCTTCAGCGTCGACCCGCGCCTCGAGGCCCGCTACCGGCTCACCCCGTGGCTGATGGCGCACGCCGGCGCGGGGCTGTTTCACCAGGCGCCGCTGTTGCTCATCAACCTGCCGGTCACCGACGCCGCCGCGCTCGCCGACGGCCTGCACGAAGTCGCGCAGCTCTCGGCCGGCGTCGAGGTGCGGCTGCCCTGGGGGCTCGAGCTGCACCTCGACGGCTTCTACAACGCGCTGCTCGCGGCCCGAGAGCGCAGCCTGCAGCAGTTCGCCAGCGGCATCTCGACGCTCGACGACCGGCTCGCCGCGACCCGCACCGGCCGCTCGTACGGGCTCGAGGTGATGCTGCGCGCGCCCGCCAAGGGCCGGTTGTTCGGCTGGCTCTCGTACAGCCTGATGCGCAGCGAGCGGCTGCGGCGCTTCGGCGTGTACACGCCCGACCAGACCCTGGCCGAGCAGCGCGAGGCGATGCTGCCGTTCGCGTTCGACCAGACCCACGTGCTCAACCTGGTGGCCGGCTACCAGCTGCCGTGGGGCGTCAAGGTGAGCGGCACCTTTCACGTGAACTCGGGCCGCCCCGAGAGCGGCGAGTTCAGCTCGCGCACCGCCCGCCTACAGAGGACCGACGACGGGCTGTACGTGTGGCAGGTGGTGCCGCTCGACCAGGTCGACCGGCTGCCCCCGTTCTGGCGGCTCGACCTGCGCGTCTCGAAGACCTTCTTGCTGAACGAGGTCTCGCTCGAGCTGTACCTCGACGTGCTCAACGTCGCGGCGCGGCAAGAGGTGGTGACCTACAGCTACGGGTACGCCCAGCTGGCGGGCGTGGCCGGCGCGACGGTGTTACCCACCAAGACGCCGCAGGGCATACCTCTTCTCTACCCGTCGCTCGGCCTCAAGGGAGTCTGGTGAAGCGCGCCTGGTTCTTCGTGTTGCTCGCGGCCGGGTGCGGCGCCAGCCCCGACGACCTGTTCGTCATCGGCGGCCGGGTGGTCTCGCGCCTCGGGGCGGGCCTCGACGGCGTGCCGGTGACGGTGACGCGCACCTTGAGCGCCGAGTGCGGCGACGGCCAGCAGCTGCACCAGCAGCGCACCGCCGACGGCGGCCTGTTCTCGTTCGACCTGCTGCGCGTCGAGGTCTCGCCGTTCTACCGGGGCGGCTTCATGTGCACGCGCCTGGGCACCGGCTTCGAAGCGAGCGGCACCACCGTGTGGAGCGACTTCTACGCGTTCCCCAACGCGCTCACGCTCCCCGACTTCAACGACTGGTCGCCGGGCTTCTCGGTCGCTGCCGACGGGGGAGTGCAGTTCGAGCCGGTGGTGCCCGAGGGCACCTCGCTCGAGCCGTGCGCCGGCAACTTCCCCGCGCGAGAGACGGTGGTGCACGCGATTCGGGCGCGCGTCGACGGCGGGCTGTGGTGGGAGCAGTCGGACCATCAGTCGGCGCTTCGGGTGTCGGACGATGGCGGTGTCGGCCCCAGCGCGGTGGGGCTGAGCTACCTGCCGGTGCCGCTCGAGCTGCCCCCCGAGGTGCTGGAAGACCGCGCGGTCGAGCTCAACCTCGAGGCCCAGCGGCTGGGCTGCGTGAAGGTGGCCGGCAACGGCGCGGGCCCCGGCCTCGCCGAGCCCTACGAGGTGGTGACGCGCTGGTCGAGCACCGAGAAGGTGCTGGCGCAGGGCCACACCGTGCCGGTGAGCCGCGGCGCGCGCTGCCTGGGGCTGTCGTTCAACCCCTGCCCGCTGACCGACGGCAGCCCGGCGCCGTTTGAGCTGCCCGAGACCACCAACAACCTGCGCCTGCGGCTGCCGTACCCCGCCGCGGTGCGGGTCATCGTGCTGCGCGGCGCCGAGGTCGAGACCGGCGCGTCGAGCCGGCTGCAGCTCACCATTCGGTCGGGCGACGACACCCTCACCGTGCAAGACGACACCAGCCAGGTGGCGCTCGACTCCATCGTGTTCATCGACGCAGAGCGCGCGCTGCAGCGCGACTGGCGCCGCATCGTGCTGCCGCGCCCGATGCAGTACTCCGACGACATCGAGCTCGAGCTCAACCGCAACTTCGTGCGGCTGGGCGAGGTCTCGCTGTTCGAGTGAGGGCGCGCCTCACCACGACGTCGTCGTGTAGTCCTTGAAGAACTTGCCCCACACGTATTCCTTCGTGCGCTCGGCCTCGAACACCGGGTCGACCACGCGCGCCGCGCCGTCGACGATGTCGAGCGGAGGGTGGAAGTCGAGCTCGCTCTGCTTGCGCTCGGCGTGCTGCAGCGGGTCTTCGTCGGTCACCCAGCCGGTGTCGACCGCGTTCATGTAGATGCGGCTCTTGGCGTAGTCGGGCGCCGAGGTCAGCGTGAGCATGTTCAGCGCCGCCTTCGCCATGTTGGTGTGCGGGTGCTTGTCGGTCTTGGTGCCGCGCGAAAAGCTGCCCTCCATCGCCGAGACGTTGACGATGTGCCCGGGCGCTTCGCGGTGCCGTAGCATCAGGCTCTTGAGCTTCCCGCACAAGATGAACGGCGCCACCGCGTTGACCAGGTGCACCTCGAGCATCTCGGCGGTCTGCACCTCGGCCAGGGTGAGGCGCCACGAGTTCACCAGCCGCTTGTCGACCTGCTGCAGGTCGGCGTCGAGCGTGCCGAGCGGGAACGCGCCGTCGACGTCCTGCTCCATCTCGTAGGGCAGCAGCGACAGCGCGGCCGAGTGGTGAATGCCCACCGCCGCGTCGCTCGAGCGCCAGCTGGTGGTGAGCGCGTCTGTCGACGGCGGCGCGAGCTTCTCGAGCAGCGCCTGGCGCGACTCGAGCAGCGGGCGCAGCGGCGCGTCGAGCTGCTGCACCTGCCGGCTCTCGCCCTCGAGCAGGTGCCGGTACCAGCCCGGCGGGCGGCGCACCGTCTGCGCGGCGTTGTTGATGAGAATGTCGAGCCGCTCGTGGGTGGCCTCGATGTGGCGCGCGAACACCTCGACGCTCGGCGCGTGCCGCAGGTCGAGCCCGTGCACCTCGAGGCGGTGGCCCCACTTCGAGAAGTCGGCCTCGCGCGCGTAGCGCTCGGCCGCGTCGAGGGGGAAGCGGGTGGTGGCGATGACCCGCGCGCCGCTGCGCAGCAGCATCAGCGAGGCCTGGTAGCCGATTTTCACCCGCGCGCCGGTGATGAGCGCCACCTTGCCCTCGAGCGGCGCGGTCTGAAAGCGCTTCGCGTGGTTCAGGTCGCCGCACGCGGTGCACATGGTGTCGTAGAAGAAGTGCAGCTTCTTGAACTCGGCCTTGCACACGTAGCAGTGGCGCGGCGTCTCGAGCTCGCGCTCGGGGGCCTTGCGCTCTTCGCCGCTGGGCAGCTGGGGCGCCACGTAGACCGGCTGCGCGCGCACGGTGCGAATCTGCACCTCGGCGCGCGTCGCCTTGTCGCGCTCGCGCTGGGCTGCCTTCTCGTTGCGGCTGCGCTTGCGCCGCACCGCCTTCGCCAGCCGGTGCTGCACGCTGCGCTCGGGTATCGCCACCTTGCCCACCGCCCGCAAGAACGCCTTGCGGTCTTCGTCGGGAAGGTCGGCGATGAGGGTGCGGTCGTGGTCGAGGCGCTCGAGCACCTCGGTGATGCGGCGCAGCTCTTCGGGTGACAGCTTGCTCATACGCGCTCGAGGCGTATGGCACAGCGGGCCCGCTTTGGGGGGAGCGGCTCAGGCGGTCTTGCGGCGGTCGTCGAGCCAGCGGTCGAGGCTGAGCAGGCCGGCGCCGTTGGCGATGAGCACGAACAGGCCGCCGGCGATGCCCAGGTTCGCGAGCGCGAACACCCGGTTCACCTCGACGCTCAGGTCGCCGTGGAAGAAGACGAGGCCGACGCCCAGCCACAACAGCAGCACCAGCGCGGCCTTACGGGTGAAGAGGCCGGCGCCGAGCAGCGCGCCTGCGCCGAGCTCGACCACCACCGACACCCAGAACACCGCGCCGAGGTTGCCCGCGGTGGCCGGGTCGAACGCCGCGGCCTTGACGATGGCGCTCACGATGAACACCGCCGCGACGATGAGGCGGCCGGCGAGGTGCAGCGCCTCGCGCTGCGCGTGGGCCCGGTCTCTCTCCACCAGCGGGTCGACCTCGGGGTCGACCACCGTCGGCTCGGGAGCCACCCCATCGGCGTCATGGGGGGCAGGGTAGCGAGCTTGGGGCAGGGCGGAGCTGTGCATGATGGCGCTCGCTTCAGCAAGAGGCGCGCCGTGCTGAGGCTTCCCTGCTAAGCGCGCGAAGGTGCGCCCGACGCGCCGAGACGTCATCGCCTCGTTTCTCTCGGTAGCCGCGGCGAACGCGGCCTGCCGCCGCGCGGTTGCGCCGCCGCTGCCCGGCGTGCTGGTTGATCAAGCGTTCCAGCTCGGCCACCTGCTCAGGGGCCCTTCGTTACCCGTTGGAAACGGCGTGTCGCGAAAAGTAGACGTGCTCGTCGTCGGCGCGGGTGCGGCAGGTTTGTCAGCCGCGTGGCGTCTTGCCTCGGACGCCCACGCAGATTTTCTGGTGTGTGAGTTGGATACCGAGGTGGGAGGCACCGCGCGCTCGGGAAAGAACGACATCTCGGCCTTCCCCTGGGGGGCGCACTACCTGCCTGCGCCGCTGACCCCGAAGGGCCCGGTGGCGCGGCTGCTGCGCGAGCTCGGGGTGATGGGCGGCGACGGCGCGTTCGCCGAAGAGGCGCTGATTCGCGAGCCCGACGAGCGGCTGTTCTACCGCGGCACCTGGTACGAGGGCCTCTATCTGCGGGCCGGCGCCAGCGCCGACGACCTCGCCCAGCTGCAGCGCTTCGACGCCTTGATGGAGTCGCTCGGCGCCGCCCGCGACGCGAAGGGCCGGCGCGCCTTCGCGGTGCCCATCGCCGACGGCAGCGACGACGCCGAGTGGACCCAGCTCGACCGGCTCTCGATGGCGCAGTGGCTCGACCAGCAGGGCTTCACCTCCGAGCGCCTCAAGTGGATGGTCGACTACGCCTGCCGCGACGACTACGGCGCCAGCGCCGCGTCGACCTCGGCCTGGGCCGGCGTCTGGTACTTCACCGCGCGGCTGCACCACGCCGGGTTCCTCTCGTGGCCCGACGGCAACGGCCGCCTTATCGCCGAGCTGATGAAGTCGGTCGGCGCCGAGCGGCTGCAACGCTCGACGCTCGTGCACACCCTCGAGCGCGCGGAAGAGGGCTGGCGCGCCCACGCCCTCGCTGGCCCCCGGCGCACGCCGGTCAGCTTCACCGCGCGGCAGGTGGTGCTGGCCTGCCCGCGCTTCGTCGCCGCGCGGCTCATCGCCGAGTGGAGGGTCGCGCCTCCCGCCTTCGTCTCGGCCTTCGAGTACTCGCCGTGGGTGGTGGCCAACCTCTCGCTCAAGGCCGCGCCCGGCAGCCGCGGCTTCCCGCTCGCGTGGGACAACGTGCTCTATGGCTCGAAGAGCCTGGGCTACGTGGTCGCCACGCACCAGCGCCTGCGCGCGTCGGACGCGGGGCCCACTGTCTTCACCTGGTACTACCCGCTGGTGGGCGACGACCTGCGCGCCGAGCGCACCCGCCTGCTCGGCACCACCCGCGACGACTGGGAGGCCGTGGTGCGCGCCGACCTCTGGCCCGCGCACCGCGACCTCGACCAGGTCGCCGAGCGCCTCGACGTGATGCGCTGGGGCCACGCGATGATTCGGCCCTCGCCCGGCTTCGTGTGGGGGCGCGAGCGCCGCGCCGCCGCCGAAGCGCTGCACGGCTCGCTGCACTTCGCGCACACCGACCTGTCGGGCCTCGCGCTGTTCGAAGAGGCCAACCACCACGGAGTGCGAACCGCCGAGGCGGCGCTGCGACAGCTCGGCCGTTCGGTCGACTCGTGGCTGTAGACCCGTTATAGGCGACCGCCGGTCCTCGAAATGAAAACCGAAGCCAACCAGCTCTCGCAGGTGTACGCGCAATTTCCCTCGCTGAAGGTGAATGCAGATCGGCGCGCGCTGCGGGCCGCCGCCACCAAGGTGCTGGGCGCCGGCGCGGCGAAGAAGCTGCTGGCCACCTTCGACGACCGCGATACCTACCGCGCGGCGCGCACCTCGGCGCTCTCGTCGTTCGCCGAAGTCACCGCGCCCGATGCAGATCAGCAGCTGCCGCGCGCGGTGGTCTCGGGCCTCTCGACCGGCGGCCTGCTCGCCGCGGTGGTGCTGGCCCGCGCCGGCTACCGGGTCGACGCCTTCGAAGCGCGCGACTCGTACGTGCGCAACATTCAGTTCAGCTCGCGCCAGGCGTTGATCGACGAGCTGGCCAGCATCGACCCGCTGCTCTCCGAGCGGTTCCTCGAGATTTCGTCGCCGATGTCGCAAGGCTTCACCTACACCGTGGGCGGTCAGACCCAGCGCATCGAGCGCAAGCTGCCGCACCAGGGCGAGCCGCTCGACCTGCCCCAGACCGGCGAAGAGATGCTCGCCGACGTCACCATCAGCGTGGTCGAGTGCAAGGTGCTCGAGCAGGTGCTGTTCGACTACCTGAAGACGCAGCCCCACATCACCATTCACCGCAACAGCAAGCTCGAGCTCGGCGCGCAAGACGCCGAGGGCCGCTACGAGGTGAAGGGCATCGGCACGCCCGAGCTGGTGGTGGTGAGCGAAGGCTCGAACTCGCCCACCCGCAAGGCGCTGGGCATCGAGAACGCCGTCACCTCGCCCGGCGAGCGCATCATCGCCGGAGTCGTCGCCGCTCCCGACGGGGGCAACGCGGCGATGCGCTACGACGACAAGCAGCTGCCCGACGGCTCGACCGAGCGCATCTTGAAGATGGCGATGGGCAGCGCCAAGACCGACATGACCTGGGCGCTCATCGAGGTGCCGGTGGCGTTCGACCCAGACCCCGACCCGGCCGAGGGGCTCGCGCCCGACTCCGAGTACTTCAGCGAGGCGCAGCAAGAGGCCATCGACGACCAGTTCCGCGAAGAGGCCGCGCTGGTGATGGCCCGCGACCTCGACGACGTAGAGCTCGAAGGCCCGTTTCAGAAGGCCCACAGCCACCCCTCGCTCTTCACCCTGCAGCAGACGATGAGCAAGAGCGCGGTGGCCGGCACGAACGTGGTGGGCCTGGGCGACTTCGTGGGCACCGGGCACTTTCTGGTCGGCGGCGGCATGGCCACCGCCTCGGTCAGCCACATCGAGCGCCTCAAGGCGCTGGTGTTCGACCTCGAGCTCGGCACCGACAAGGCGGCAGCGCTCCGCAAGTACGAGCAGGGCGTCATCGCCGACACGCTGGCGTGGGGCCGGCGCGGCATCGCCGAGATGTACCCCGACCTCCTCGAGACCGCAGTGTCCGACGCGTACGTCGCCGCGGTCACCGAGTGGATTTCCGGCAAGAACAAAGACCCGCTCGCCGCGCTCGAGAAGCTGCTCGCTCCGCTGAGCGAAGCCCTGCCGCCGATCGGCAAGCCGGCGACCACGTGACCGCAGGTCGGCTTGAAATCGGGCGGGCGGGGGCGCATTTTGGTCTGGCCTTGCCCACCATCGACGACCCGCAGAGCCCGCTGAGCGACGCCTCCGACAGCGACATCAACCGCCTGGTCGACGACGTGCTGCGCTCGGGCAAGCACCTCACCACCCCCGAGAGCCCCGAGCAGCGCACCGAGCGCTACCACGCCCGCGCCATCGCCGAGCAGATGCAGCGGCTCGCGCAGCAGATTTCGCAGGGCGGCGTCGACACCACCGGGCGCGACGACGTCGACGAGTGGTGGTTCGAGGTGCAGGGCAAGCGCATCGGGCCCCTGAGCCTGAAGAAGATTCGGCTGCTCTGGGAAGACGGAGAGCTGACCCCCGACTCGCTGTGCTGGCACCAGGGCTTCCCCCGCTGGGTGTCGCTGTTCAAGGTCTCCGAGCTGGCCGAGGCGCTGACGCCCAAGCTGCACGTCGACGTCGACCAGGCGGTGAGCGCGTTCGCCAAGGCGTCGTCGGGTGAGTGGGCGTCTCCCGGCGCCACCGCGATGGAGAACGCCAACAAGAAGAAGCTCGAGCGCACCCAGGCCCGAGAGCCCGACCCGCTGCCGCTCTCCACGCCGGTGAACCTCTCCGACGAGCACGCCGCCACCTACGCCGCGCTGCGCATCGACCGCCGCGAGCCCGAAGACGAGGTCGAGGCTGCTCCCCCGCGCCGCAGCGCCGCCGGTCAGACCCTGCTCAGCGGCCTCATCGCCGGAGTCATCGCCGCCGTCGCCATCGTCGGCGCCCGGGTCTTCTGGCCCACTCCGGTGGTGCAGCCCATCGTCATCAACCTGGGCCAGGCGGCACCCGCTGCGGCGCCAGCGCCAGCGCCAACTCCAGCCGCAGCCGCAGCCGCAGCCCCAGTGCCTTCACCTCCCCCTGCGCCTGTGCCTGCCCCTGCTCCTGCCCCCGCAGTCGCGAAACCGCCGGAGAAGCCGGCGCCCGCTCCTGCCGTCGCTGCCGCGCCGCCCGAAGAGAAGAAGCCCGCCACCGTCGAAGATGCGTTCGCGAAGGCCTTCGCCGAGGTGCCGCCCGACGAGCTGACCACGGGCGAGGTGTTCGAGGTGGTGCGCAACCACAAGGCGCAGGTCGACGCCTGCGTCGAGCAGCAGCACGCCGCCGCCCCCGACGCCACCGGCAAGCTGGTGATGCGCTGGTCGGTCGAGCCCGACGGCACGGTGAGCGAGGTCGCCGCCAACGCCGGTGAGATGTCGAAGAGCGCGCTCGCCGACTGCCTGGCGAAAGAAATCGCGGGCTGGAGCTTCCCCAAGCACGCGCTGGCTCACCCGCCGGTCGAGTTCCCCTTCAAGTACTGACCGAAGCCCAACCGGGCGGCGAGCCGCGGGTTCTCTCGCCCGCGCCACACGAAGGCGTCGAGCACGTAGTGGGTGGTCTGCGGCAGCGCGAGCAGCGGCACCACCAGCGCGAGAAGTGGAGCGCCCAGCTCGAGCCCCGCGTGGCCGAACAGCGCGCCGCGCTCGTGCCAGACCAGCTTGTCCCACGCCAGCTCCTCGACGAACGCCAGCGCCAGCAGGGTGGTGACGAAGGCGGGCAGCCCGGCGCGCACCAGCGCGGCGAGCCGCCCGTAGCCGCCGTCGGCCTCGCGCCCGCGCGCGTAGCGGTAGTTGAGCACCAGGTACGGCACGCCGTGCAGCACCACGTTCATCGCGGTGAAGGCGAGGTCGCTCTCGGCCAGCACGATGCCGCCGAACCACGCGGTGAAGGTGGCGGCGAGCAGCGCCAGCTTCCCCCAGTGGCGCTCGCCCGGCCACGCGCCGAGCCAGGCGGCGAGCACCGCGAACATCGCGGCGAGCGCGACCGTGCCGCACCACGCCGGCAGCCCCGAGGCGAAGTCGTCGGTCATGAACCACCAGAACGCGCGCGGCAGGTGCGCGTGCCACCACACCACCGGGCCCAGCGTGGCGGCGTAGATGGCGGCGGCGTCGAGCGTGCGGCGCCAGCGTGGCGAGCCGGTACCGCGCCCGTACAGCGCCATGAACCCGGCCTGCTGCCGAACGAAGTGCCAGGCCGCGAGGTAGGCGAGCGCGCGCCAGAACAACGCCGCCGAGGCCTGGTACGCCAGCACCCCGCCGAGCCAGCACAGCAGCGGGGCCGCGAAGTAGAGCAGGGGCCTGCGCCGCAGCTCCTCGCCGTCGAGGTACACGCGAAACAGGGTGCTCCACACGTGAGCCACGTCGACGCCCAGCACCAGCAGCACCCACGCCCAGAGCGGCGTCTCGTCGGCCACACCCAGCGCCTTCGCGACGAGCACGAACAGCGCCGACCCCACCGCCGCGCCGAGAAAGACGAGCAGGTCGGTGCGCGCCCCGAACAGCCAGCGCTGACCCTGGCCGCTCTCGAAAGGCCGTCGCTCTTCCCTCACTTCAGCGTCACCGTGCGCTTGCGGTAGTCGAGCGTCACCACGAACTGGCCGAGAAAGTCGTTGCCCACCACGCCGTCGATGTGGGTGAGCACCTTCGCCACGTGCTCGACGTCGACCACCGCCACCACCAGGTCTCTCACCTCGGCGGCGCCGATGCGCAGCGACTCGATGCGGGTGAGCGCGAGCGACAGCGTGCCGCCCGCCCCGAGCGCGGTGGCGTTGCCCGAGGTCTCGAGCTTCAGCGCCTTCACCAGCTGCGGAGCGACGCAGGTGTGCGAGGCGCCGGTGTCGAGCAGGAAGCGCAGCCGCCCGCGGCCGTTCACCTTCACCGGCAGCACGATGAGCGGCGCGCGCGGGTCGGGCTTCGAGAATTTCACCCGCGTCGGCTTCACGCGCTCGAACCTAATCCGGGTTACCGTGCGTCACAGAGCGTGAAGACGCCCGCCGACGACCTCTACGACCAACTGGCTTCTGCCCTTCAGCGCGGCGAAGGCCCGTCGCTGCTCGACGCCGCCACCGCGTTGCTCGAGACCGAGGGCGCCACCGAGCGGGTGGTGGTGGCCTGCGCGGTGGTGCTGATGCGCAGCGGCAAGCGTGACGCCGCGCGCGCCGGCCTCGAGAGCTGGCTCGCCGAGCACCCACCCACGCCCGCGGTGCTCACCAACCTCGCCAAGCTGCAGGCCGAAGCAGGTGACGGGCCGCGCGCGCTGGTCACCGTGCGCCGCGCGCTCGAGCTCGAGCCGAACTACGACGGCGCGGTGCGCTGGTGGGCGGCCCTGCTGCGCACGCGCACCGACGACGCCGGGTACCGCGCGGCGCTCGAGAGCGTGGGCGGGTGGCGCGCCAGGCTGCTGCTCGCCGACGAGGCCTGGGGCGGCGGCCACGACGCCGAGGCCGAAGCCCTGCTCGAGCAGGCGGTCGAGCTGGGCGGGGGCCCGGCGATGGTGCTCGCCGCCGACCGCCTGGCGCGGCGCGGCTGGCACGAGGAGGTCGTCGCCCTGCTCTCGGGCTGGGAGCCGAAGACGCATGGCCTGGCCGCCGGCGTGGCGTTGGCCCGCGCGAAGCTGCACCTGCACCGCTTCGACGAGGCGCGGGCCACCATCGCCCGGCTGCCGGCCCGCGTGCCCGCGCTCGAGCAGCAGCTCATCGAGACCGAGCTGCTCGCCCGCGGCCCGGGCGAGGTGCGCGCCGTGCCCATCTTCGCCCCGCTGTGGGCTTCGGTGCTGCCCGACGCGGCGCTGCCGCCGCTCTCCCCAGAGCCGCGCGTGGCGCTGATGGTGTTCAGCGACGCGCGCGAGAGCGAGCTGTGCCGCTCTTTTCCGCTCGCGCTGTCGGACGCGATTCGAAACGCCGGCGTCGAGAGCTACGTGGTGCTGCCGGTGGTGAAGGGTCAGGGCGTGGTCACCTCTGCCCACGAGTGGACGCTCGAGCGCGCGCTGCGCTTTCTCCCCCCGCGCCACCTGCCGCGCTCGCTGGTGCTGGGCCGCTTCGTGGCCGGCCTCGGCCCAGAGCGGCAGCTCGAGCTCGACGTCTACGACCTCACCCGGCCCGCGCACCCGCATGCCCTGCGCGCCTTCGGCAAGCGCACCGACGCCGAGCTGCTCAGCAGCGCGCTCAAGGCCCTGGCGCGTCAGCTCAAGCTCCCCGCCACCCCGCACGCCCGCGGTGACGACGCCTGGCTCGCCGCGCTCTCGGCCTCGCTGCCGGTGTTCCTCGTCGGGGCGGGCGCCATCGAGGCGCGCCACATCTGGCACGCCACCCGCGGCCTCGAGATGGCGCTGGGCGCCTGCGCCGGAAACCAAGACGCCGAGCCGCGGCTGCTCGCGGTGTCGCTGTTCGTCAGCGGCATGCGCATGGGCCTTGGGGGCTTCGAAGACTTTCGCGCCGCGGTGCTCGAGCTGAAGACGCTCGAACAGCTGGTGCGCTCGGTCTGAGCGTCGTCGATACTCCGGTGCCATGCGCACCTTGATGCTCACCTGTTGTGGGGTGGTGTTGCTGGCCTGCCCCGGCGAGAAGAAGACCGACGCGGCTCCCGACGCAGCGACGGCCCAGGCGGCGGCCACCGAAGTGACGCTGCTCTTCACCGGCTCCGAGAACGGCTACCTGCTGCCCAGCCACGACGACCAGGGCGCGCTGCGCGGCGGCGCCGCCGAGGTGCTGGGCCGCTGGGTGGCGAAAGAAGGCCACTGCGCGGGCCCGCTCGGCAGCGGCGGCGCCCCCGCGTGCAAAGACGGCAGCACCCTGGCGCTGTCGGCCGGCGACAACGCCAACGGCGCGGCCATCTCGAGCGTGTTTCACGGCGAGCCGACCGCCGAGCTGATGAAGCACATGGGCTACGCGGCGAGCGTGTTCGGCAACCACGAGGTCGACTTCGGCCGCCCCCAGTTCGCGCGCAACCGCGAGACCGGCGGCTTCCCCTACCTGGCCGCGAACCTGCCGAGCTCGGCCGACCTGGGCAGCGCCGCGCCGCTCGAGCTCGCCGCGTCGGCCAACTTCGAGCGCCGCGGCATCACCTTCCAGGTCATCGGCTTGAGCTCCGAGAAGACGCGCTCGACGCCGATGCCCGGGCGGCTCGACGACGTGACCTTCGTCGACGACGCCAAGGCGCTCGCCAGCGTGCCCGACCCCCAAGGCGCGCTGCGCGTGCTGCTCACCGACGGCTGCCTCGGCGCGCTGGCCAAACAGCTCGAGGCCCACCCCGAGTGGAAGGTGGCGGTCGCCGCGGGTCAGGCCTGCAAAGAGCCGTTTCCCGCCAAGGCGGGTGGCGCGCAGTTGGTGGCGGTCGGTCGCCACCTGCAGCAGTACGGGCGCGCGAAGCTCTCCTTCCGCGGCGGGAAGCTCGAGGCGGTGCAGGCCGAGACGGTCGACGTCGGCGACGGCGAGGCGGCAGAGCCGAAAGCGCAGGAGCAGGTCGCCGCGTGGAAGGCGAAGCTCGACGCGCTGCTCGGCGAGAAGATTGGCTTCACCAAGAGCGGGCTCGAGAAAGACTCGCCCAAGCTCAGCCGCTGGCTGGCCACCGCGCTCAAAGAGCACTACCGCGCCGACGTCGGCCTGGTGAACGCCAAGGGCGCGCGGCAGGCGCTGCCCAAGGGCCCCATCACCAAGGCCACCGTGTTCGACCTGATTCCGTTCGAGAACACGGTGGTGGTGGTGAAGGTGAAGGGCGAGGCGCTCAAGGCGCAGCTCGCCAACCCCGAGGCCCGCTTCGCCGGCGTGAAGAGCGCCGCCGCGGTGAGCGCGAAGAAGGTCTACAGCGTCGCCACCAACAGCTACGTGTTCTTCGGCGGAGACGGCTTCGCGCTGCAGCAGGCCGACCCCAAGCCGAAGTTCACCGGCGAGCCCTGGCAAGACGCGGTCATCGCGTGGACGAAGAAGCGCGCCTCGAGCGAGAAGAAGCCGCTCGAGGCGCAGCTCAAGTAACCGTCACGACGCCGGAGGAGGAGGCGGTGGAGGAGGCGGCGCCGCGTCGTTGGTCGGCGGCGGCACCGGCGGCGGCGCCATCTCGTCGGGCCCCGGCGGAGGCGGCGCGGGCGGGGCCGAGTCGGCCCGCTTCAGCTTGCCGAACTTGAAGCCCACGCCGAAGTTCAGCACCAGGCCGTTGCCCAGGCCGGCGACCGCGCTGTTGAGGCCGCTGCCGTTGCTCACCGCGGCGGACGCCGCGACCGGGTAGGCGAGTGAGACTTCAGGCATGATTTCGAAGAAGTCGGTGGCGCGAATCGCGAAGCCGGCGCTGACGCCGGGCAGGAAGACGTAGATAGAGCCCGAGCCGCCGGTGCCGCCGGCGAAGATGACCACGTTGTTGAGGCGGGGCCCGAACACCAGCTCGTGCTCGCCGAAGCGCAGGCCGATCAGCACCGGCAGCGCGAAGTTCAGCAACCCCGCGAGCGCCGAGCCGCCGCCGCTCGACGAGCCGCCGAGAATGAAGCCGGCGACCGACGGCGCCAGCGACAGCGCGAACGAGGTGTTGGCGGGGTCGGTAATCATGAACTTGCCGTTGAACTCGAGCAGCCCGCTGCCGATGCGCGCGCCGATGTCGACGCGGTCGGCGATGCCGAAGCGGCCGCTGATGTTGAACGCCGGCAAGAAGGTGCTGCCTGCGCCCGCGCTGCTGTTGGTGACGGCCAACCCGAACACGCCCGGCTCGACGCCGATTTCGAAGCCGCCTTTGCCGAGCGTCTCGGCGCGCTGAACGCTGCCCGTCGTCAGACAGCCTGACGCGGACGCGAGAATCACCACTGCTGCGAGAGCTCTCGATGCGATTTTCATCTTCGGTCCCTTCCCGTAGGGCATTAACGAACAGGTCCCGGACTACCGGTCAACTGCGCTCGGTTATTTGATGCGCGTCGAAACCCGGGGGCGTCAGAGGCAGATGCGGCGGAGAAAGATGTCTCCGCTGTCGTCGTAGAGCAGCGCCTCGTGGCCGGGCAGGTGCCCCGGGTGCGGCCGCAGGCCGGTGTTCAAGACCTGGTCCTGCCCGGCGTCTCCTTCGGCGCCCACCAGCAGCAGGTGCATGCCGTGACCCGTCTCTTCCCACGCCAGCAGCGACTTGCCCGCCGCCGCCGGCACCGCCCGCAGCTCGGTGCGCGAGCCCTGGTACAGCTTGAGCTCGGTGGGCAGGGTGACGATGCCCGCGTCGACCAGCGTCGCGGTGCAGACGTCGTTGTACCCTCCGTCGAGGCTGCGCACGGTGAACAGCCGCGCCTGGTACGGGCCCCCGCTCGAGACCGGCACCACGTTGGGCCCGATGCCGTCGGCGGCGGTGCAGCTCAGCCCCGCGTCGTCGAGCGACAGGCAGTAGCCCGAGGGGCTCGGGGCGCCCAGCTCGGCGGTGAGCCAGAACCGGCCACCGCCCGCCGCGGCCAGGCGCACGTGGGTGACCTGCGCCGCGAAGCCAGTGGTGGCGTGCGCCAGCTCGGCGGGAAACGCGCCCAGCGGCACCGGGTACACCGAGTACGACAGCGCGCCGTTGCTCACCACCGCGACCATCAAGCGGTCTGCCGAGACGGCGATGGCCAGCTCCGACACGGTGAGGCCCGCCCCTGCCATCACCGTGGTCGCGCCCTTGGTGAAGAGGTTCGACAGGCCCGAGGTCGGGTCGAGCGTCGCCAGCACCACCCGGTTCTGGCCGTCGGCGCGCTGCTCGAACCACGCGGCCGCCACCGTGTCCGCGTCGGACGCCACCTCGGGCAGAGACGACGCGAGCGTGCCCGAGTCGAGCCGCTCGGTGATGGAGGGCGCGACCGGCGGCGAGCGGGTGTTGTTCGGGCTCACCACGGTGGCCTGCACCCGGGTGCCTTCGGCCCACAGCACCATCAGGCTGCCGCCGTCGAGCGGCGCGACCGTCACCTGCGTCGAGGGCACGCCGGCGGTCTCGGTGAGGTTCACCCGCGTGCCGTCGATGTTGCCGTCGCAGTCGTCGTCGACGCCGTTGCGGCAGGTCTCGACCTGGGGCGCGGCGCCGTTGCAGAGCGTCCACCCATCGCCCAGGCAGGTCTGCGTGCCGGTGCAGCGGCCTTTCCCGCACGCCCGCATGCTGCCCGCGTCGCAGCTCTCGCCTCCGCCCGCGGCTCCACCCGCGCTGCCGCCGCCGGTCGCACCCCCCGACGCGCCGCCCGCAGCTCCACCCGCCAGGCCTCCCGCGGCGCCGCCGCCGGCGAGGCACGCGCCGCTCTGCACGCAGCCCTGGTACGCCTGCTCGAAGTCGTTGCACGCGTAGAGGCCGGCGAGCGTCGCGAGCACCGCGAGCCGCGCGAGCGTCTTCATGAGCCGTCTCCGGGGCGCAGCACCAGCAGCACCACGCCCACCGCGAGCAGCACCACCCCGCTGACGAGCGCCGCCAGGCCGGCGGTCTGCTCCACCGGCCCGGCGCTGCGCAGCTGCTGGGCGGTCATCGCCGACAGCGGCATCGAAGGTGTGGCGCCGGTGAGCTGCCCGTACTGCCGCACCGAGTCGAGGTAGAGGCCCAGGCCGACCGCGGCGGCGACGGCGCCGACCGCCAGCGCCGGGAGAAACGCCCAGCGCAGCGGTGACGCGCCGGTGGTGCTCGCCGTCGCCGCCTCGCGCGGCATCGCGGCGTTCAGCTGCTCGGCGAGCGAGCGCGCGCCTTCGTCGAGCTTCTCGAGCAGCTCTTCTTCGCTTTTCACCCGCGCGCTGAAGCTGGCCCGCCGGGCGCCGCTGCGCGCGTCGAGCAGCTTCAGGTCGAGCTGAAACACGCTGCCCACCCGCGCCACCACCCCGCTCATCACCGCATCGACGCCCAGCGCGCCCGCGAGCTCGGCGGTGCACCCCGAGTCGGAGCAGTCGAGCAGCTGCTTCTGGCGCTCGATGCCCAGCAGGGTGGCAATCTCTCGAGCGGTGATGGCGTCGAGCCCGGCGCGGCTGAGCTCCTGGCCGAGGTGCTCGTTCAAGAAGGTGGCGCGCCCCTCGTCGATGCCCACCACGTGCAACCCCGGCACACCCACTTTCAGCGGAGCGGCCAACGCGAGCGCGACCAGGACCGGAAGCATGGGCGCGCATGGTACTCTGACCCGCTGATGGGCCGCTCCGCCGATGGCAAAGAAGGCAAGGGCGTGGTGGCGGCCCCCGCCGCTGCCGAGCCCGCGGCGCCCGCCGAGCCGCCCGCGCCTGCCCGTCGCAGCCAGGGCGACGCGCTCAAGCACAAGCCGCTCACCGAGTCCGAGTTCCAGACCCGCTTCACTCCCGGCGCGGTGCCCGGCACGCCCGTCAAGCTCGGCGCGAAGGAATATGACGAAGACCTGTGGGACAGCCCGGCCCTGCGCGGCATCAAGCGCGCGCTGGTGAGCTGGGAGATACCTCCCGCGGGCTCCGGCCGCACCTTGGGTCGCGTGCTCAAAGACGACGACCCGCGCCTGGTGCCGACCTTTCAGCGGCCCGGCCGCGAGGGCTTCCGGGCCGCGCTCACCCGGCTGTTGGTCTCGGCCGGCCAGGTGCAGCCGAAGCCGACCGCGTTCTTTCTCGCCGGCCCTCTTGGCGTCGGCAAGCTGGCCATCGCTCAGCGGCTCTACGAGGTCGGCGGCGTGCCCGAGGCGGTGGTCAAGGCCGACGCCGACTACCTGCACGCGCTGGTGCCCGAGCAGAGCGAGCTGCTCGCGCTGGGCGAGGGCCGGGCCTCAGACGTGGTGCACGAAGAGGCGTCGGGCATCGGCCACGCCGCGTTCGCGCAGGCGCTCGCCGACAAGCGCGACGTGCTGCACAACACCATGCTCGGCAGCTCCACCCAGCTGCAGCGCCTGGCCGCCGCGAAGGCCGCTGGCTTCAAGCGGGTGGTCATCGCGGTGGTATCGAGCGTCGAGGTGGCCACCGAGCGCGCCGGCGCCGACGGAGCCGTGTTCCCCGAAGCCGTGCTGCTCGGCTCGCACCGCGACTTCGCCAGGGGCTTCGACGAGGTGGTGAAGGTCGCCGACGAGCTGGTGCTGCTCGCCAACACCGGGCCCACGCTCGAGCTGGTGGCGGTGGGCCGCAACGGTCAGCTGCAGGTGAAGAACGAGAAGGCGTACGCCGCGTTTCGCGCGCAGAAAGGGGCTTGAGGCTTCATGAGTGACGAGCTGGCGCGGTTCAGCAAGCTGTTCTCGGTGCTCGACGAAGCATCGCGCAAGAAGCTGATGGGGCTCTCGGTGAAGAAGACCTTCGCGAAGGGCGACACCCTCTGCCGCGAGGGCGAAGAGGGCAAAGAGTTCTACGTGCTCTTGAAGGGCACCGTGACGGTGACCGGCGACGACCTGCTCGGCCGCAGCTTCGCGCTGGCGACGCTCGAGCCGGGTGAATTCTTCGGCGAGCTCGCTGCGCTCTCGGGCCAGCGCCGCCAGGCGACGGTGACCGCCGCCGAAGACGTCGAGGTGCTCTGCTTTCCGCCGCCCGCGGTGGCCGAGGTGGTGAAGGCGTCGAAGCCGGCGCTCGAGGTGCTGCAGAAGGCCGGGCTGCACCGCACCGAAGACACCATGAAGAAGATGATGGAGTGACGACGCACGATGGCCGACGACCGGCAGCTGCGTGACGAGCTCGAGAAGGTGCAGGCCGAGGTCAAGCGCCTGCGCCAGGCCTTCGACGACCCCAGCCGGCTGCACCTCGACCTGCGCGCGCGCATCGAGGGCCTCACGCGCAGCCGGCAGCAGCAGCGCGACCGGCTCGAGGCCGCGCGGGCAGAGCAGGCGGCGGTCGAGCGCGAGCTGCTCGAGGTGAGGCACGCCTGCGCCGAGCTCGAGAACGAGCTGCACGGCCTGCAAGAGACCGAGAGCGGGCTGGTCGACGCCACCGTGGCGCGGCTCGACCCCGGGCCGCGCGCTCGCGCCGGGTGCCTGGCGGCGGTGGTGGTGCTGCTCGCCGTGGTGAGGCTCTGCTGGTGAGCGCGTCGCTGCCAGAGGCGGTGGCCAGGGCGCGCGCCGAGCTCCAGGCGCTCGAGGCCCGTGAAGCCGAGCAGCTCGAGAAGTCGGGCCTGCGCGACACGGTGCACCGGCTCACCGACGAGAACCAGGCCCTGCAGCTCGAGCGCGAAGCGGTGCGCGAAGGCACCGACCGGCTGCGCGCCGAGCTGAAGGCAGCGCAAGAGCAGCGCGCCACGCTCGAGCTGCAGCTCAAGGGTGCGCGCGCGCGGGTGCAGCGGCTGTCGCTGGCGCTGAGGCCGCGGCGGTGACCGGCGTCGTCGTCGTCGGCGGGCTCGCGCTCCTCGCCTTCACCGTGGTGATGGCGATGCGGCGCAAGCGCCAGACCGCCGAGGTGTGGAAGCGGTTCGCCCACGCGCGCGGGCTGGGCTTCAGCGAAGGCCGGGTGGCCGGCATGGTCGGCGGCTTCCTGGCGGCGGTGCTCACCGAGAAGCGCGAAGACTCGGACACCAGCTTGGAGGTAGCGGTGGTGCGGGTCTCGCTCGACGGGCTGTTGCCCGCGGCCTTCTCGCTGACCCCCGAGACCATCGGCTCGCGCCTGTCGCAGGTGCTGGGAGAACCGGACCACCAGCTCGGTGTGCCCGAGATGGACGCCGCCTTCTGGTTCGAGAACCTGGGCGACACGGCGCGCAAGGTGCTCAGCGAGCGCGGCGCGCAGCAGGCGCTGCTGTCGTGCCGTCAGCGCTACCCCTCGTTGATGATTGTCAAGGGCACGCTGCAGCTCGAGCTGCGCGCGGTGCCGAGCACCGAAGAGGCCCTCGCCCGGCTGCTCGACGACGCCCTGGCGGTGGCCACCGCACTTCGCAAGGCCGCGCCGCGCTGAGGGCGCCTTGTCACCGCGAGACAATTCGCCCCAGCGCTCGCCTCGAAACCCAACGATTCGGCGGGTTGATCAGCTGGCACAGCTCTTGGAAACACTCGCGCCGACATGACCACGCGCCCCGATGTGCTGTGCCTGCCTCCCTGCCCGTGGGACGACGGAGCCCACCGCACCGCCCAGCTGATGACCCGCTACGCCCGCACCTCTCGCGTCTACTGGCTCGAAGAGGCCGTGTTTCACCACGGTGACGCCGAGCTCGAAATCTGCCCGACCGGGGTGGGCCCGATGCGCGTCACGCCGCTGATGCCGATGGGCACCGCGCCGCACGAGGTGCACGCGCTCACCCGCCGCCTGCTCGACGCGCTGCTCCGCTCGTGCGACGTGCAGCAGCTGGTGCTCTGGTACGCGACCCCCGCCGCGCTGCCCGTCACCCGCCAGCTCGACGCCGACCTGGTCGTCTACGACACGCTCGACGCGGCGCACCCCTCGCTCGACCTGCTCGAGAAAGAGCTGCTCGGCCGCGCCGACGTGGTGTTCACCACCGCCAGCCGCCGCGGCCTGCACCCCGCGTCGCACGTCTTCCCCTCGAGCGTCGATGCGCGGCACTTCGCGCGCGCCCGCTGGCACCGCACCGAGCCCGAAGACCAACGCTGCCTGCCCGGCAAGCGCCTGGGCTACTGCGGCGTCGTCGACGAGCGGGTCGACCTCGAGCTGGTCGCCGAGCTGGCGCGGCTCGCTCCCGACTGGCAGCTGGTGATGGTGGGCCCGCTCGCGCTCGACGAGGCCTCGCTGCCCCGCGCCCCCAACCTGCACTGGCTGGGCGACCGCCCCTACGACGCGCTGCCCGACTACCTGAGCGGGTGGGACGTCGCGATGCTCCCCCTGCGCAGCGGCGAGGGCTCGACCGTGCCCGCGCTGCTCGCCTCGGGCCGCCCGGTGGTGGCCACCCGCACGCCCGAGGTCGCCGACCCCTACGGGCGGCTCGACCTGGTGAAGATGGCCGACGGCGCCTTGGGGTTGCTCGCCGCCGCCGAGGCGCTCAGCCGCGAGGGCGACGCGCTCTCGCGCCTGCGCCGCGGCGACGCCTTTCTCGCCGCCACCAGCTTCGACAGCACCTGGCAGCGCATGAGCCAGGTGCTCGACGACGCGCTCGAGCGCCGCCACGCCACCGCCGCACGCGCCGCCTAGAGCGGTTTGAGCGAGACTGCGCGCCCATGCGCATTCTCGTCACCGGCGGAGCGGGCTACATCGGCAGCCACACCTGTCTCGAGCTGCTCTCGGCCGGACACGAGGTGGTGGTGCTCGACAACCTGAGCAACGCCTCGGCCGAGTCGCTTCGCCGCGTCGAGCAGCTCGCGGGCAGGCCGCTGCCGCTGCAGGTGCTCGACCTGCTCGACGCGCCCGGGGTGGGGCGCCTCTTCGCCGAGCAGCGCTTCGAGGCGGTCATTCACTTCGCCGGCCTCAAGGCGGTGGGCGAGTCGGTGGCCCAGCCGCTGCGCTACTTCCAGAACAACGTCGCCGGCACCCTGGTGCTGTTGCAGTGCATGCAGCAGTACGGGGTGAAGCGGCTCGTCTTCTCGTCGTCGGCCACCGTCTACGGCGACCCGGCCCGCGTGCCGGTCACCGAAGACCTGCCGCTCTCGGCCACCAACCCCTACGGCCGCAGCAAGCTGCACATCGAAGAGATGTGCCGCGACCTCGCGCGCTCGGACCCGTCTTGGCGCATCGCGCTGTTGCGCTACTTCAACCCGGTGGGCGCGCACCCGAGCGGCAGGCTCGGTGAAGACCCCCGCGGCGTGCCCAACAACCTCATGCCCTACCTGCTGCACGTGGCCACCGGCCGGCAGCCGCACCTCAAGGTGTTCGGCAACGACTGGCCCACCCCCGATGGCACCGGGGTGCGCGACTACATTCACGTGGTCGACCTCGCGAAGGGCCACGTGGCCGCGGTCGCGAAGCTCGAGTCGCTCGACGGCTGCGTGGCGCTGAACCTCGGCACCGGCAAGGGCATCTCGGTGCTCCAGATGGTCGCCGCCTTGAGCGCCGCGTGCGGCCGCCCGCTGCCGTACCGCTTCGAGCCGCGCCGGCCGGGCGACGTCGCCACCACCTGGGCCGACCCGTCGAAGGCGAAGCAGCTGCTGGGGTGGAGCGCCGAGCGCGGCCTCGAAGACATGTGCGCCGACGGCTGGCGCTGGGCAGAGCAGAACCCCAACGGCTACTGAGCCGCCACTCCCTGCCCCCTCAGAGGCAAGAGGGCCGGGGTGAGGGGCGAACGTCGAGCGCGAGGCACCACCATCGACTCCTCCTCGTGGGCGAGCGACTCACCCCAGAACTCCTCGAGGGTCGGTCCGTTCGTCACCCGCTCATCGCGAAACAACCAGCCCCATACCTCGTGCGGCCACACCCGCCGCCCCATCTGGGTGTACCAGCACTGCGCGTGCCTCAGCCCCGCATCGGCGAAGAACAACCGGCGCAGCGCTCGGGGGCGCGCCTGCAGCACCAGCTCGGTGACCTTGGCCCAGGCCAGCACCTGCCACGGCTTCAGGTGCCGCGTCTGCAGCACCTGGTGCTTGTAGTCCCACCGGCTCTGGTCGCGCTGAATCACCTTCCGCGCGCGCGCCAGGTCGAAGAACGGAGTCCACCGGTGCGGGGTGACGTACAGCATCTGCAGCTGGTCGGGGTCGTACGAGAGCAGCTGCTTGATGCCGCGAACGTAGTCGCGGTGCGTCTCTTCTTCGAAGCCGACCACCCAGGTGGCCATCGAGAGAATGCCGTGCTGCCGCAGCAGCCGAATCGCCTCGCGGTCTTTCTGCGCCGTGCCGTTCTTCTTGATGAGCGCCAGGGTCTTCTCGTCGGTGTTCTCCATGCCCAGCAGCCAGCGCTGCACGCCCGCCTGCTTGTAGAGGTGCAGCAGGTCGGCGTCGCGCACGATGTCGTCGGCGCGGGTGCTGCCGACCAGAATCACGTCGGGCACGTTCTCGGCGATGAGCGCCTCGCAGAGCTCCCTCCACCTCGCGCGCGACGAGGTGGGGTTCTCGTCGGCGAAGTTGAAGACGATGACGCCGTGCTCGCGGTGCAGCCGCGCGAGCTCCTTCGCGAACAGCCGGGGGTCGCGGCTGCGCCACCGCGTCCAGAAGCCGCGCTGGCCGCAGTAGTTGCAGGGGTGCGGGCAGCCGCGGCTGAACTGCACCACCACCGCGCGCAGGCCGCCCCAGTACGAGTAGTCGGCGTGGTCGATGAGCTCCCAGCCCACCCGGCAGTCGTCGAGGCGCTCGATGACCGCCGCCGGCTCGGTCGCCCGGGGCGCCCCGAGCTGGCGAAAGGCGATGCCGCGCACCGCGTCGAGGGGCGTGCCGCTCTCGAGCGCCGCCATCAACTTCACCGTGGTGAGCTCGCCTTCGCCGCGCACGATGACGTCGATTTGCGGCTCGTCTCTCAGCACGTCGCGCCAGTGGTAGGTGGGAAACACGCCGCCGTAGACCAGGTGCAGCTGTGGAGCGCCGGCCTTCAGCAGCCGGGTCAGCGCGCGCACGGTGGGGTGGGCCGAGGTCGAGCCCGAGTGGCCGAGCAGCACCGCGTCGGGCCTCCACTCCAGCGCGCGGCGCGAAATCTCGCCGACGCCGAGGTCGAGCCGGTCGGCGTCGAGCAGCTTCACGGTATGGCCCGCATCGAGCAGCGGCCCGCCGATGCTCAAGAGCCCGAGCGGCGGGAGGTGGTCGTCGGGTATGCGACTGCCGATGGCGGGGTGGGGCGGGTTGATGAGGAGAATGCGCATGGGTGCACAGCAGACCCGCGAAGGTCAGGTGTGCATTCGGCCGTCACGATGAACGGTCGCAACCCCAGGCTGAGCGGCTACTTCGTCGAGCAGCTGCCCGAGTCGCCCAGCGTCACCAGCGTCAGCGCCCGCTTCTCGAGCACGGTCACCAGCGAGCCGGTGGTGCCGCCGTACTGCGCCGCCGGCAGGCTCGAGGTCTGCACCGCCGCGGCCTCGAGGTTGGTCACGTGCCCATCGAGCGGAGACGCATCGGCCAGCGCCCACACCTCGAACCGCATCTTCCCCGCGTCGTCGAGGAACAGCCGCTGCGGGTGCAGCTTGAGCTCGACCGAGGCCGACCCCAGGGCGTCGAGGGTCACCGCCGGCATGCAGCCCTGAAAGGTGATGGCGGTGGTGATGCCGAGCTTGAAGTCGCGCTGGGTCGAGCCCTTCGACGCGGTGCCCTCGAGGTACAGCGGCCGGTTGCCGCCCGCGTCGTTGAGCAGCTCGCTCGACAGGTTCACGTTCTCGTCGCTCGCCCCGCGCGACAGGGTCAGCGAAATCGAGTCGTACTTCTGCGGCGTGGCCTCGGCGTTCGAGCCCAGGTCGACGCTCGACTTGCCGATGAAGTCGACCAGCTTCGGCTTGAACGCCTCTTTGAACCCCGCGGTGCCCATGCCGCTGACCGCGAAGTCGTTCAGCGCCACCACCACGTGGGTGAAGCTGAACGCCCACCCGTCGTCGGTGGTGACCGTCGAGCCGGCCGTCGAGTCCAGGCTGATGTGGGCCGAGAGCGAGCCGGTCTTCGGGGCGCCGCAGGCGGTGAGCGCGAGCGCGAGCAGGGTCGGGCAGAGAAGGCGCATGGCCCGCAATCTAACCACCGCGAGCTCAGCGCGCGTAGGTCATCACCAGGTACATCCAGCACTCCTGGCCCGAGGTGTTGACGTACGAGTGGGGCTGGTCGGCGGTGAAGACGATGGCGTCGCCCTTCTCGAGCTCCCACTTCTCGGAGCCGCAGGTGAGCTCGAGGCGCCCCGAGGTCACGATGAGGTTCTCGCGGGTGCCGTGGGCGTGGGCCTGCGCGTCTTCGCGGCTGTGCGGCGCGAGGTACAGCTCGTAGAACTCGGCCTGCGGCTTCTCGCTGAACGGGTAGAGCGCGCGCGACGAGAAGCGGTCGTCGGGCCCGACCAGCCGCTTCGCGTCGGCGGCGCGCAGCACGGTGTTCTGCTGCCGCTCGCTGGTGGCGAGCAGCGCCGAGAAGTGCACTCCGAACGCCTGCGCGATGCGCCACACCACCGAGACGCTCGACGGCGTCTTGCCCAGCTCGATTTGCCCCAGCACGCTGCGCGACAGCCCGGTGAGCCGCGCCAGCTGGTCGAGCGACAGCCCGCGCTCGGTGCGCAGCGCCTTCATGTTCTGCCCCACCACCGCGTCGAGCGCCGGCTCGGGTAGCTCGCAGCTCTCGTCGGGCGTGTCGGCGGTCGCGCCGGGCGCGGCCTTGGGAGCCGGCCGCCCCTCGAGCTCGAGCCCGGCGTCGACCCAGGCGTTGGTGCCGCCGGTGAGCTGGAAGACGTCTTTGAAGCCCAGCGCCTCGGCCAGCCCCGCCGCGGTCTGCGAGCGCACGCCCTTCGCGCACACCAGCAGCACGGGGTCGCGCGGCAGCTTGCCCCGGGGGTCGGCCTTCAGCTCGCCGAGCGGCACGTTGCGCGCGCGCGGCACGTGCCCGGTCGAGAACTCGCTGGGGTCGCGCACGTCGACCACGTCGACCTCGCCCTTGGAAATCAGGGCCTGGGCATCGTGCGGTCGAAGGGCGGTCACCATGACCGCCGTTTTACCGCGCCAGGCCCGGTTTGCCTGCCTGCAGGCGATGCAGTGCGGCGCAGAGCGCGTCGAGGTCTTCGAAGGTGTTGTACGGCGCGAGGCTGGCGCGCACCGTGGCCTCGAGGCCGAAGCGCCGCAGAATCGGCTGGGCGCAGTGGTGCCCCGAGCGCACCGCGATGCCTTCTTTGTCGAGCAGGCCGCCCACCTCTTCGGTCTTCTGACCGGCGAGCGTGAAGCTCAGCACCCCGGCCTTGTCCGGCGCGGTGCCGATGAGCCGCAGGCCCGGCACGGCCAGCAGCCGCGGGGTGGCGTACTCGAGCAGCTCGTGCTCCCAGCGGCCGACGTTCTCGACGCCGATGCGCATCAGCCAGTCGAGCGCGGCGCCCAGGCCGATGGCGTCGGCGATGTTGCCGGTGCCCGCCTCGAACTTCGCCGGAGCGCCCTGGTAGACGACCTTCTCGAACGTCACGTCTTGAATCATGTTGCCGCCGCCCTGCCACGGCGGCATCGCCTCGAGCAGCGGAGCCTTGCCGAACACCGCGCCGATGCCGGTGGGCGCGAACACCTTGTGCCCCGAGAAGACGTAGAAGTCGCAGTCGAGCTGCTGCACGTCGACGCTCAGGTGCGAGACCGCCTGCGCTCCGTCGAGCAGCACCTTGGCGCCGTGGCGGTGCGCGAGCTCGATCATCTCGCGCGCGGGGGTGATGGTGCCCAGCGCGTTGCTGACCTGCGAGAACGAGACCAGCTTCGTCCTGGGCCCGAGCAGCTTCTCGTACTCTTCGAGGATGATTTGCCCGCGGTCGTCGACCGGCGCGACGCGCAGGGTGGCCTTCTTCTCGGCGCACAGCCGGTGCCAGGGCACGATGTTGGCGTGGTGCTCGAGGTGCGAGACCACGACTTCGTCGCCCTCGTTCACGTGGCGGCGGCCCCAGGTCTGCGCGATGAGGTTGATGCCCTCGGTGGTGCCGCGCACGAAGACGACGTCGTTCTTCGACGGCGCGTTGATGAAGCGGCGCACCGTCTCGCGCGCCTGCTCGTACGCGTCGGTGCTGCGCGCGGCCAGGGTGTGGGCAGCGCGGTGGATGTTCGAGTTGTCGTGCTCGTAGAAGTGCTTGAGCCGGTCGATGACCACCTGAGGCTTCTGCGTGGTGGCGGCGTTGTCGAGCCACACCAGGCGGTGCCCGTTCACCCGCTGGTGGAGAATCGGGAACTCGCGGCGAATCGCGTGGGCGTCGAAGATGCCGCGGTGCTGCGCGGGGGTGGTCTCTGAGGGCTGGGCGGGCCCCAGCCAGTAGGGCCCGACCTCCTCTCCTCCGTGAGGGGAAGAGGGCTGGGGTGAGAGGGCGAATTGGGGCAGCTGCGAAGCCCCGAGCGAGTCGAAGCGCAGCGGCGCCGAGAACGGGCTGTCGGCGGGGTGCGGGGGCGCGACGCTCGAAGCGGCGCCATGCGTCGCATCAGACGCCTCGGCGCCTCACCCCTCTCCCTGGGGGGCGGGGTGAGGGGGCGGAGACCGCTCGAAGGAAGCGAAGACTGAGGGAGCGCGGACGAGAAACCTCCCTGGAGCAGAGACGCCTGCGGAACGCCGCCGTACGGCAGCGAAGTCTGGGGAAGAGAAGTCTGAGAAACGCCGGGCTGCGGAGCGCCGCCCTGCGGAACACCGGGTGCGGAACGCCGGGTGCGGAACCCCGAGTGCGGAACCCCGGGTGCGGAACGCCAGAGTGCGGAACGCCAGTGCGGAACACCGGAGTGCGGAACGCCAAGGTGCGGAACGCCACGGTGCGGAACGCCACCCAGTGCGGAACGCCAGTGCGGAACGCCGAGTGCGGAACCCCGGAGTGCGGAACGCCGGAGTGCGGAACGCCGGAGTGCGGAACGCCGGAGTGCGGAACGCCGGAGTGCGGAACGCCGTCGTGCGGAACGCCGGAGTGCGGAACACCAGCGCGCGCCGACTCCGACTGCGGCGCTCCCTGGGCGACGACCGCGCCCGGCGCGCCGGTCTGCGAAGCACCGCCCCCCGGCTGAGGCTGCACCCCACTCGAGGTCGCCGCGGGCGACAGCCCCGGCCCCGCGCTCTGCGGAGTCTGCGGCACCATTGCCACGGCAGGCCCGCTCGGCACCGCCGGGCGGAACAGCTCATTCGCGAGCTGCGCGAGCAGCCCGGTGAACGCCGACTCGGGAGAAGGCAGCGTCGGCATGCCCGGGTGACGCACGGCCGACGACGACACGCCGGGCGTGGGCGCCCACTGGGTGGGCGTCTCGGTGGGCCGCGGCGCCTGGCTCAGCGGCAGCTGGGTCTCGGCGGGGAGCCCGTCGCCGTGCTCAGGCGTACTCATGGTAGTGGTCGAGCTTCACGCCTTCGAGAATGCCGAGCGCGTCGTGCACCAGCACCGCGGTCGAGCAGTAGAGCGTGAGCAGGTACTGCGCCGCGCCGGCCTGGTTGATCTGCATCAGCCGCACCGACAGCGACGGAGACACCTCGCCCGGCAGCCCCGGCTGAAACAACCCCACCACGCCGCGCTTGCGCTCGCCCACGCGCATCAGCAGCACGTCGCTCTTGTTCGCCTTGATGGGCAGCTTGTCCGACGGAACGATGGGCAGCCCGCGCCAGGTCAGAAAAGGCGAGCCGAACAGGTTCACCGTCGGCGGCGGCACTCCACGGCGGGTGCACTCGCGCCCGAACGCCGCGACGGTGCGCGGGTGGGCCAGGAAGAACGCCGGCTCCTTCCACACCGTGGAAATCAGCTCGTCGAGGTCGTCCGGGGTGGGCGCGCCCTTGCGCGGCTTGATGCGCATCTCGGGGTCGCAGTTGTGCAGCAGCCCGTAGCCCTTGTTGTTGAGCAGCTCGTTCTCCTGCTTCTCCTTGAGCTTCTCCACCGCCAGGGTCAGCTGCTCCTTCACCTGGTCCATCGGGCTGCGGAACAGGTCCGAGATGCGCGCGTCGACCTCGACGATGGTGGCGATCGACGAGAGCACGTGCTCGCGCGGCTGCGTCTCGTAGTGCGACGTGCCCACCGGCAGCGGCTCGCCCTGCGCGGGGCTGCACTTCGCGGCGAAGTCGTCGTCGATCGCCTGGTTCACCCGGTACACCCCGGCTTCCACCGGCACCCACGGAATCATCTGGGTCAGCCACCGCGGAGACGCCCCGCGCCACTGCGGCGGCGTCTTCGTGGTGTTCGAGAGCTGCCGGGCTTCCTTCTCGGAAATCGAATGACTGGTGTTCTCTGCCATGTGTGGTCTCCCTCTCCCGGGCGCGAAATCTAGGCGGCGTCGGCGCGTCCCCTAAGCGGAACCTGCCGCCGTCCACCATAACGGCAGTTCGTCCCTTATGGCGGACGGGTCACTGCGGGGGAGCGACCTTCTCCGCCGCCACCTTCAGGTCGCGGGCGAAGCCGTTGAACTCGGGTGTGAAGTCGGGAAGCGACCCTTCGATCATCGGCAGCATGCGGCCCGACAGCGTCTCGCTCATCGCGAACACCGTCGAAGCGCCGTCAGGGCCGGGAGTCAGCGTGAAGGTGCGCACGCCCGAGAACGCCTTGCCGCCGTCCTCCCAGACCAGGTGCAGCGGCTTCTCGAGCTCGCTGACCTTGAGCGAGAAGGTGCGCTCGGGCGCGACCTTGGCCACCAGTTGAATCAGCTCGCCCTTGGCGATGGTGCCGTCGAGCTTCACCACCGTGGAGTTCCACTGCGGGTAGCCCTTCGCATCGGTCAGCAGGGCCCAGACGATGGCGGGCGGCGCGGCAATCTGAATCGCCACGCTGTAGTCGAGCGCGTCGGCGGTGCGGGTCTTCTCGGCCACCCCGTTCGCCTTCAGCTCACCGTGCGGGCGCAGCTGCCGCACCACCGTCGCGGTCTGCACCGCGATGAAGCCGCCCAGCGCGAGCACTCCCACCAGCACCGCGACTCCCATCAGGGCTTTTTTCATGCCGGCGCTTCTACTACTTAAGCCTTCGCCATGACCCGACTCGCCGCGTCGTTGGTGCTCGCTGGTTGCTGCAGCGCCTGCTCCTTCGCCACCCGTCCCACCCTGCTGCGCTTCGAGCGCGAGGGCGCGGCGGCTCCCTCGGGGTGGACGCGGGTCGAGACGTCGTCGTTCACGCTCGTCACCGACTTCTCGCCGGGCACCGCGCAAGAGGCCGCCCAAGACATCGCCGCAGAGCTCGCTGCGGTCGAGGCGGCGTTCGGCAACACCGCCCCGCGCTTCGAGAACAAGGTCGAGGTGGTGCTGTACCAGAACGGCATCGACTTCGAAGACCGCTTCGGCCGCGAGATGGTCGCCGCCTCGCGGCTCTTGCCCGAGACCAACGAGCACGCCATCTACCTCTGGGGCCGCCCCACCCGCTGGGTGCACCACAACATGGTCGGCCAGGCGGTCTCGACCGGCAGTCAGCTGCGCCAGATGCTCGCGCACATCGTGCTGGCCCGGCAGATCAGCTCGACCGTGCTGCCCAAGTGGCTCATGTACGGGCTGGGCGGCTACGTCGAGACCCTGGCGTGGAGCGACGACGGCAAGAACATCGAGCTCGGCGCGCTCAACGTCAGCTCGCTCGAGAAGTACCGCCGCGACCGCTCGCTCGGCTTCAGCGACGTCACCGCTCCGCAGGTCGAGCATCCGCTGCAGCAAGAGGCCTACCTGCGCGCGTTCGAGGGCTACTGCTGGGCGCTGGTCTACACCGCGGTGAACACCCACCCTGCGGGCCTGGGCAGGTACCTCGCTGCGCTCACCAACACAGAGCCGGCCGACCCCTCTCTGATGTTCGACGGCGCCACGCCCGAGGCCATCGACAAAGAGGTCGAGCAGTTCATGCTGCGCGGCAGCTTCGCCCTGCGCACCGTGGCGGTCGACACGCACGAGCTGACCGCCAAGGTCGGCCCCCTTCCGCCGAACGAGCTGGCGCGGCTCAACCCGGCTCCGCGCTGAGGCCCGCTTCAGAACGACTGGTTGGGAAACCGGAACAGCAGCCAGTGCGGTGAGGCGCTGTCGGCCTCCAGCACCAGCGCGCCGTCGCGCATCGCGCCGTTGCGGTGAATGAGGTGGGCGCTGGCGGCGGTGGCTCCGCCGCTGCTGGTGGCGAACACCGAAATCTTCGAGCCCACCCGAATCGGGTCGACCACCAGGGGAATCAGCTCTTCCATCGGGTGCAGCGCGAACGCCGAGTCGGTGCTGTGCACGCCGAGCGTCGGGTAGTCGAGGCCCGCGTCGGTGTGCCAGCCCTCTTCCCACGCGCTGGGCAGCGCGCCCTCGCGGGTGAGCAGGCCGACCCGGTTGTCCTGGCCGTTGCCCTGCACGTTCACCACCATGCGGTAGATGGCGCCGTTCATCGACAGCTGCACCACCACGTGGTCGCCGTTGGGCAGCGCGCACTGCTGGTCCGCCGGAGCCACCACCGCGGTCACCGTGCCGTCGACGCGACCGAACGAGTTGGTGAGCGCGTCACCGAAGGTCGACGCGCAGTTGGCGGCCTTGCCTGCATCGGGCTGCCCACCGGCGTCGGCCACGCCCGAGTCGGGCAGGGTGCCGGCGTCGGTCACGCCCGCGTCCTCGGTGCCTGCGTCGTGCAGACCCGCGTCGAACGGAACGCCCGAGTCCTGCGGCGCCTGCATCGCCGCGCTGCAGGCGCACAGCATCGACGACAGCATCACGGCGAGCGCTCTCATGGGGGCGACCGCTTAGCGCAGCGGGCGGCACCCTGTGTTGGCGGGCGCGATGAGGGTGTCACGCGTCGCGCTCATCTCGAGCCCGCCCCAGCGCACGGTCGGGGGCGAGGCTCCCTAGAGAGCGAGGGGCGAGTGGGCCCGTCCACCCGCGCTGGGCAGACGAGGGCACGGCAGGGTCTTCTCGGCGCAGCAGCCACGCGCGTCCTCCGTGCTCGCGAATGAAGAGCCCTCGCTCGAGCCTGCGCACGCGGGCCGCCCCCGGCGCGGCACCGGCAAAATCGAACGGACAGGGCTTTCGTCGCGGGCGACGAGAAACGCGGTCAGAACGCACCGACCCCTTGCCGCGAGCGGCTCAGAAATCGAACTGACAGGGCTTTTCGTCGCGGGCGACGAAAAACGCGGTCAGAACGAAAAAGCCTGGGTGCCGCGAGGTACGTCGGCGCGGGCCGGGCAGCCACCGTGCCCGTCAGCCTCGGTGCAGAGCGCACCACGCCCAAGGAGCTGCTCGCACGAGGAGGGGCCGCCGCAGCGCGCGGGGCCGAGGCAGCGGGCGCGAGCCGCCACCGTGACGAGCCGCGCACCCACGCGGTACCCCGTCACTCGGAGCCTCTCGCGGGCGCCCTGACAGCCGCAGCGCACCGGCGTCTCGGCAAGCGCCTTGGAAACGCAGATGACGAGGTGAAAGCCGGCGCACACGGCGCCTCGCTCTCGAGCGCACCACCCACGCTCCGAGCCCCGCAGACCCGGCGAGCGTCGAGCGCCCGAAAAAATCAGGCCGGAGCGGTGAGCGCGAGCACGGTACCGCCGCGCTGGCTGGCCTCGAGCGTGCCGCAGGCGGCGCCGATCTCCTTGCCGCCCGAGTACCGGCGGGCGATGGGCGCCTTGACCACCTGCAAGTAGTCGCGGAAGCGCGAGAGCTCGTCGGCGTCGGGAGGCTGGTACTTCCCGCTGGGGTCGGTGACGTCGATGAGGTCGATCTTCACCGGCACGCCGTCGAACAGCCGCGCCAGCGCCTCGGCGTCTTCGCGTCCGGTGTTGAAGCCCTTGATGGCGACGTAGGCGAGCATCGCCCGCTCTCGGCGCTCGGTGGCGTAGCGGCGAATCTCTTCGACCAGCACCGGCAGCGGCCAGGTGCGCTCGACCGGCAGCACCTGCGCGCGCTTCTCGGGAATCGCCGAGGTGATGCTGAACGCCAGCCGGTAGGGCAGCCCTTCGCGCAGGTAGCGCCGAATGCCCGGCACCCAGCCCGCGGTGGAGAAGGTGATCGACTTGCCCGAGATGCTCAGGCCCGCCGGGTGGCACAGAATGCGCGCCGCGCGGGTGGCGTTCTCGTAGTTGAGCAGCGGCTCGCCCATGCCCATGAACACCGCGCCGCGCACCGGTCGGTCGGCCTCGGCGCGAATGGCGAGCACCTGGTCGACCATCTCCCAGGTCTCGAGGTTGCGCTTGAAGCCCATGCGGCCGGTCGCGCAGAAGTCGCACGCCAGGGCGCAGCCCACCTGGCTCGAGATGCACACCACGTACTTCTCGTCGAAGAGCGGTATGCGCACCGCCTCGAAGCGCCCACCGAGCCCAGACTCGAACAGGTACTTAACGAAGCCGTCGTCGGCCTTGCGCCGCTCGACGACCTGCAGCGCCGTGAGCTCGCCGTTCGCCTGTACCCAGTCGCGCACTCCCGCCGGCACCATGCGCGCCTGCCGCACGTCGGCCATCGAGGTGGCGCCGTGGGCGAACACGCTGGCGAACAGCTTGAGCGTCGCGGTGCGCGACGAGCCCGCCGGCGCCAGCGCGCTCGACAGCTCGTCGAAGTCGAGGTTCTTGAGGTTCAGACTCACGCCGCGGTGTGCTTACGAAGAAATGCGCTGAGCGAGTCGGCCAGGTCCTTCGGCATCTTCGCTTCCAGCGCCTTCTTGCACAGTCCCGGCGTCTGTCGATAGGTGGCCACGAAGTCGACGCAGGGCGCGCACGCTCCGAGGTGCTCTTCGAGGGCCTGCTTCTGGGCCGGCGGCAGCTCACCGTCGAGGTACGCGGCCAGCAGCTCGATGGCTTCCTTACAGGTGTGCATCAGCGTGACGACCTCGAATCGTACGCAGAGTAGATGCGCGGCGCCAAATGGGGTTTCACGGCTCGGACCCCTTCTCGGCGTAAAACCGGTCGATGGCCGCCCGCATCGCCAGCCGCGCCCGGTGCAGCCGGCTCTTCAGCGCAGCGACCGAATCTTTCGTGATCTCGCTGATCTGCTGGTAGTCGAGGCCCTCGACGTCGTGCAGCAGGAACACCTGCCGGGCGCTCTCGGGCAGCGACTGCGAGGCTTCTTCGATGGCCCGCCGCAGCTCGGCGTCGAGCGACGCCCCCTCGGCGGTCGGGGCCCAGTCGGCCACCGACTCGATGAGCGAGCCCCGCGCGTTGAACTTCGGCGACTCGATGCTCTCTTCGACCTGGTTTGCCACCTTCTGGTGACGCAGCCGCATCAGCGCGCGGTTGGCGGCGATGCGGTGCACCCAGTGGCTGAACTGATCTCCGCTCAGCTGCCCAAGCGAGCGCCAGGCCGAGAGAAACGTCTCTTGCGCGACCTCGGCCGCCTCGGCCTCGCTGTGGAGAATTCGTAACGCCACCCCGAACACCCGGTCGCGGCTGCGGCCCACCAGCTCTTCGAACGCGGCGGTGTCGTTGTTACGCGCCCGCCGCAGCAGCTCTTCGTCGGACGCATCACTCACGCGCTCGCCTTTAGCCCGTTAGGAAAAATGGGAGAAGGAGAGAGGTGGGCGATGGTTACCCAGGGGCAACAGGGGCGGACGTTGAGGAAGTGGGTCGACCGGGCGCTGGCCGACGAGGTCGAGCGCGACGACGCGCTCGACGCGCTGCGCACCGACCTGAAGTCGCTGCGCTCGGGAGAGCACTGCGCGCACGAGATTCACGAGCTGCTCGCCGACCGGCGGCTCGATGCGCTGCGCGACCGGCACGGCCGCAACATGCGCGCGCTCGCGGTCGCCGCGCTGGTGCGCATGGGCTACCCCTGGGCGCTGCGCGTCGCTCCCGAAGACCTCGAGCTGCTGAGGGTCGAGCAGAGCTCGGCCAAGGCCTCGATGCTGCGCGGGGTCAACGCGGTGCTGGCGCTGGGCCCGATGCTGGTGATGGCCCTCGGCGCCGCCTCGCTGGTGCTGTTTCCCCCCAACCTGCTCACCGGCGCCGTGCTGCTGGTGGTGTTCTGCTCGGCCGCGGTGGTGGTGGGCATGCTGGGCGCGATTCTGCGCCGCCACGCGCGCCGCGGCTTTCAGTCGGCCTCGCTGATCGGCTGCATCGTCTGCCTGGTGATGTGGTTTCTGGGCATGATGTTCGCGCCGCTCGACCTGATGGTGGTGTGCTCGCTGCCCGCCGCCATCTGCGCGCTGGTCGCCGGGGCCTCGAGCGTGGTGACGCCCTCGCCCATCGACGCGTGACTCACCCCGAGACGTGCGGGTTGTCGCGCTCCCAGTACCGGTACGGTTTGGCCGCCCATTCTCTCGCGTAGTCGACCCCGATGCGGGGGCCGCGCGCGACGCGTGAGGGCGGCGTGCCCTCGGCCAGCCACAGCTCGGGCCCGTTCAGCGCGAGGCCGTTGTGCGCGACCGTGATGCCCAGCGCGGCGGTGAGCCGGCCCGGCCCGTCGGCGCGGCGGCTCAGGTTCGCGACCGGCTCGAGCGCGCGAATCAGCACCGCCGCTCCCTTGCCGGTGGTGACGTTGAAGCAGAAGTGCATGCCGTAGACGAGGAACACGTACGAGCGGCCCGGCGGGCCGAACATCACCTCGGTGCGCGCGGTGCGGCCCTTCGACGAGTGGCAGGCCAGGTCGTGGGGGCCCACGTACCCTTCGGTCTCGACGATGCGGCCCACCTTCTCGCCCAGCACCAGGTGCTGGCCGAGCAGCGCGCGGGCGACCTGAAGGGTGGGGCGGGCGTAGAACGAAGGGGGCAGCGCTCTCACGGCTCACATTTCCTGCACGACTGGCTGACGTTTGCTATTTCCAACGATCGTCGATGTCTCTCCCCCAGGGTCGCACCTCAGGAGTCCTTCTTCCCCTCTTCTCTTTCCGGAGCGGCACCGATGCGGGCATCGGCGACTTCGGAGGCTTCGGCGGCATCTTCGAGTGGATGAAGCAGGCGAAGCAGCAGCTGCTCATGATTCTCCCGCTGCTGCCCACCGCGCCGGGCGACCCCAGCCCGTACTCGACCCGCAGCGCGTTCGGCTTCAACCCGCTCTACATCGACCTGAACCAGCTGCCGGGCGCCACCGACTTCACCCCCGAAGAGCGCGCCTCGCTCAAGCTCGCCCGCGCCGCGCCCACCGTGCAGTACGAGCGCGTGTTCCCCCTCAAAGAGGCGGCGCTGGCCCGCGCCTTCGCCCGCTTCGAGGCCCAGCGCGACTTCGCCGCCTTCGACGCGTTTGTGGCCGAGCAGAAAGACTGGCTCGACACCTTCGCGCTGTTCGCGGCGCTCTCCGACGCGAACCAGCACCGCCCGTGGTGGGAGTGGCCGGCGCCGCTCGCCAACCGCGACGCCAAGGCGCTGGCCGAGGCGAACGCGCAGCACGCGACGCGCATTCGCTATCACGCCTGGCTGCAGTGGGTGGCCGACGCGCAGTGGAAGAAGGTGCGCGCGCAGGCGAAGCAGGCGGGCGTGCTGCTGTGCGGCGACGAGCCGTTCATCATCGGCAAAGACAGCGCCGACGCGTGGGCGTACCCGCACCTGCTGCGCACCGAAGGCCGCCTCGGCGTGCCGCCCGACGACTTCTCGGCCGACGGGCAAGACTGGGGTCTGCCCTGGTTCGACTTCGAGGCGATGGAGCGCGACGGCTACCGCTGGCTGCGCACCCGCGCGCGGTCGGCGGCGGCGGCGTTCGACGTGCGCCGGGTCGACCACGCCATCGGCTACTTCCGCCAGTACGTGCGCGACGCGCAGACGCCGCGGGGCCGCTTCATACCCTCGCAGGAGCACCAGCAGCAGGCGCTGGGCGAGAAGCACTTTCGCCTCTTGAGCGAGGGCGGCGCGGGCATCATGGCCGAAGACCTCGGGGTGATGACGCCGTTCGTGCGGCGCACCCTCGACATGCTGCAGCTGCCCGGCTACCGGGTGATGCGGTGGGCGCGCGAAGACGGCGTCTACGCGAACCCGCGGCAGTACCCGGCGGTGTCGCTGGTCACCACCGGCACCCACGACACCGAGACGCTGCGCGAGTGGTGGCAGACCGCGCAGCAGTGGGAGCGCGAGGCGGTGTGCCGCACCTTCCCCGAGCTGCACCGCTTCTTCCCGCCCGGGGCAGGGTGGAGCGACGACCTGCACCAGGCCATGCTCGCCGCCGCCGAGAACGCCTCGTCGAACCTCTGCATCATTCCCTGGCAAGACCTGTACGGCGAAGAGACCCGGGTGAACCTGCCCGGCACCATCGGCCCGCACAACTGGACGTACCGCATGCGCGTGCCGGTGGAGCAGCTGACCACCGACGGCACCACCCGCGCCGGCGCCGAGCTGCTCGCGCGGCTGACGGTGGGCGGCGGCCGAGCGGGCTAGAGGCCGGGCGGTATACTCGTCGGCGCTCCGATGCCCGACGCGAAGCCCCAAGACCTCACCGTCGGCGACGTGCTCAACCACACCTACCGCCTCGATCAGCAGATCGGCGAGGGCGGCATGGGGCGCGTGTTCCAGGCCACCGACCTCAAGCTCGAGCGCAAGGTCGCGGTGAAGGCGCTGCACGCGGCGAACGCCGACGTCGAGACCATTCGCCGCTTCGACCGCGAGACCCAGGTGATGGGGCAGCTCGACCACCCCGGCGTGGTGACGCTGTTCGCGTTCGGCCGCACCCGCGGCGTGCCCTGGCTGGCGATGCGCCTGCTCGAGGGGCGAGACCTGTGGGAGCTGCTCGCCGAAGCCGGCGGGCGCATGACGCCGGCGCAGCTGCTGCCCATCGTGCGGCAGACGCTCACCGCGCTGGGCTACCTGCACGGGCGCGGGCTGCTGCACCGCGACCTCAAGCCCAGCAACATTCACATCGGCAAGACCGGCCGGGTGACGCTCTGCGACTTCGGGCTGGCGCGCGGGCACAAGAGCTCGCTCACGCGCACCGGCGTCATCTGGGGCACGCCCGAGTACATGGCGCCCGAGCAGATTCTCGGCGAGCGCGAGCTCGACGGCCGCACCGACCTGTACTCGCTGGCGGTGGTGATGTTTCGGGTGCTGGCCGGCCAGCCGCTGTTCCCAGACGCCACCGACCAGGACGTGCTGCGCGCGCACCTGAGCCGGCCGCGGCCCGATGTGGCGCGGGTGGTGCCGACGCTGTCTCCGATGATTGGGGCGGCGATGCAGAAGGGGCTGGCGATTCACCCCGAAGACCGCTTCCAGAGCGCCGAAGAGATGCTGGCGGCTTTTGAGATGGTGCTGTCGCTGCCGCCGGTGGGGGTGAAGCCGGTTCCCTCGCCCGCGCCGTCGCCGGTGCGCCGCTCGGGTGGCACCAGGGTCGTGCCCCACCACCGTGAAGCGTCGGTCGAGACCGCGCCGGGAGTTGCGAGCCCCGACACGAAGCCGCAAGAGGACTCGGAGCCCTCGACCCGGCCGCACGGGTTCCCCGCGCTCGACGACGACTCGAGCGCGCGCACCCGGCGCGACGGGTTCGAACAGCTCACCGTGGTGGGGGGAGTCTCCACCCGCCCCGAGGGCTTCGAGGGACTCGAGTCGCGGGAGACGACGGTCACGCCGGTCGAAGAGAATCACACCCAGCCGGTGCGGCTCGAGCCCGAGCCGGCCCAGACGATGTTGGGCTCGGGCGGAGACACCGCGCCGGTGAACAAGAAGGTGGCGGTGCCGGTGCCGCTGATGGTCGGGGGCGCGGTGCTCTTGTTCCTGCTCGGGTTGGTGGTGGCGAAGGTGTTGGGCTGAGGCGGCGCGGGGCCAAAGGCCGTCCACGTCCACGACCACGTCCACGTCCACGAAAAAGCTCTCCGGCATGGGGCGGCAGTGTTTCTTCGTGGACGTGGACGTGGACGTGGACGTGGACGGCTGTAGCAGCGCCGCGCGCCGCCATTCGCGCCCCGCCTCTCTCCGTGCGACGCTCCGCCCCCAATGCTGTCGCTGATCATCATCGCCCTCTCCGCCACACCTGACGCTGGCACCCGCCCTCTCCCCTCCGCCCAGCAGCCCGCGTTTCTCGACGTGCCCCAGGCCCTCAAGCGCGCCGACGTGCCTCCAGGCATGAAGGCCCTGGGCGTGCCGGTGAAGCTCTCGGCGGTGGTCAGCAAGCTGAACGTCGAAGACCTCAAAGACCACTACGAGCGCGCGTTCATCAAGGCGGGCCTCTTCGTCCCCACCGACGACGAGCTCGACAGCCCCACCTCGCTCGAGCAGGTCACCGGCTACGACGCCAAGAGCCGCACCTCGTACTCGGTCATCTTTCAGCCCAACCTCGACGGCACCACCACCGTGATGGTCGGCATGGCCGCGCTGCACGCCCGCATGCCTGATCCACCGCCCTTCGCTCCGGTCTTCCCCGGCGCGACCGGCGTGCTCGTCTCCGACGCCGAGGCCGGCCACACCCTCTCGTACAGCGTGGCCGCCAAACCCGACGAGGTGCGCGCCTTCTACAGAGACGTCTTCACCCGCGCCGGCCTCAAGAGCACCGCCGACGGCCGGTGGGAAGACCCGGCCAGTGGTCACTGGCTTCAGGTCCGGGTCAACGACCACAAGGGCAAGTCGGGGGTGGTGGTCACGGGTAGCACTCCCGGCGCCGAGTGAAACCCCACAGTTGCGTCTGGCCACTCGCCCGATGCCGGTTTCCACCGCCGCGAACGAACATGCGTCATACGAGGGCTCGGGACGGATGAAGCGGGACGCCGGGCAGGCCATGGTCGAGAGCGCTTTGACACTGCCCCTGGTTGTTTTCATGGTGCTCGGCACCATTCAGCTCTTCATGATGCTGCAGGGCCGGGCGATGGCGCAGTACGCGCTCGCGCGCTCGACCCGCGCCGGCGCGCTGCGCTACGGAGACTGCACCGCGATGCGCCACACCGCGGTCGCGGCGCTCTTGCCGACCTTCACCGTGGCGCGCACGCCCGACCAGGTGGCCGACGGCTTCTTCGCCCGCCGCAACGGCCGCTTCGTGCCGGGGCTCGACGACGGCCGCAACGAGAGCATCTTCTGGCTGATCCGCGAGAGCCCGCGCCCGCCTGACCGCGAAGAAGAAGAGTTCTTCGACATGGAGAGCAACAACCCCACCACCCTCGAGACGCGCATGGTGTTCTGGTACCCCCTGCGCATCCCCTTCGCGAACTGGGTGTGGAGCCGCTTGATGCTGGGCTACTTCGGCCTTCGCACCGCCGGCAAGGTCAACCCCTTGATGCCCACCCAGAGCACCACCAACTGGGACGCCGGAGGCTCCATCGCCCCCAGCCTCGCCGGCGAGCTGCTCGCCCGCGCCGCGCGCCGCCACTACACCGCCCCCATCGAGGTCACCTACTCGATGAAGATGATGACCCCCGCTCGCGCCGAGAACTTCCGCTCGGCCGCCTGTCCTCCCTACCCGTGAAGACACCAGGAGCCCTCATGCGACGCGGACAGACGCTCGCCCTGCTCGCGCTGACCATGCTGCTCATCGTGGTGATGGCCTTCATGACCATCTCCATCACCATGCGGGTGCGCCAGAAGCTCGAGCTGCAGACGGTGGTCGACGTGGCCGCCTACAACGACGCGGTCTCCACCGCCCGCGCGATGAACGAGATGGGGCTCATCAACCGCACCATCGTCAGCCACTGGGTGGTGATGCTCGGCATTCAGGCCAACATGGCCTTCGGCAGCATGGTGCCGGCCTACTTCGACGCCTTCGCCGACTCGCTCAACAAGATGCGCTTCGCCTCGCCGGGCCACGGCAGCCCCGTCTGCGGCAGCGGCGGCGCCGAGGCGCGGCGGCAGCAAGAGCTCACCGAGGCGCGCAACATGTTCATGCACGCCTCGTTCGCGCTGTGGAGCGGGCGCAACAACACCGACCTCGACCTCTCGTTCTGCAAAGACTGCTTTCACCACCTGAACCCCGGCCTGGGTCAGCTCGACCAGCGCGTGGCGCGCGAGAGCGAAGACGTGCGCTCGGCGGTGCGCGACCTGGTCGAGGTGCAGCGCGACCTCAAGACCCAGCTCGAGAAGCACCTGCACGACCGCGACGGCACCCGCGCGGTCGCCGCCGCCGCGCTCGGCACCCCGACCTCGCCCGACATCTTCCCCTACGCCATCAAGAAGGGCGCGCCGCTGCTGCCGCCCGGCTGGCGCGAGGTGAACGGCGCGCTGGCCTCGACCCGCAACGCGCTCACCCCGATGGCCCACGCGGCGATGGGCTCGCGCGGCAGCCGCTTCGTGATGAGCGGCTCGTTTCTCTCGGGGGGCGAGCACTACCGCAAGTACCGGCCGTACCGCGTCATCGCCACCCTGCGCATGATTCAGCGGGTGATGAACAACCGCTGGCCCGCCGAGCGCTTCACCTTCCGCTTCACCCAGGGCCTGCTCGCCACGTGGATGGAGCGTGGCTCGGCCGCCGCCGAGCTCGACGGTGACACCAACCCCGACGACAACGGCTACCTCGACGAGCTCGACCAGATTTCCGGCCCCGACGTGCCGACCGAAGAAGACGAGAACGACCCGCCGGCCGACGACCCCAAGCCCTACGACCCGGCCCTCGCGTGGCGCATGACCCCGGCGCGTGAAATCGGCGTCGAGTACGCCTCGGGCAAGCAGAACGCCAGCATCTACATCACCTACCGCGGCCCCTGCGGCGTGCAGGAGCGCTCGGTGAACATCTTCGCCTACGCGCGGGTGCACGCGAACAACGGCAGCCGCTTTCCCGAGTCGCAGCACGAATGGGTCGAGGGCACCAAGTCGCGCGGCACCGAGCCCGGCGACGGCGCGCGCAACTACTTCATCAACGGCGACAAGGTGCTGCACGGCGTGCTCAAGAACGACGAGGGCTACGAGGTGGCGAGCCACAACATCGGCTTCTTGTGCCACCCGTGGCACCGCCACCCCGCCGAGCTCAACGACATCGAGCACGCGCCCGGCGAAGAAATCGACGACCTGGGCGTGATGCCCGGCGGCTTCGGCTTTCTCTTCCCGCAGAACGGCCCCGACCCCGACACCGGCATCGACCGCGACGGCGCGTCGGGCGCGTTCGGTCAGCCCAAGACGCCGGTGCTGATGACCCGCGCCAACTCGGGCGGCGGCATGACCCGAGACCCGTGGAACCTCGACATCGGGTTCAAGTTCTCGAGCTCGGGCTCGGGCGCCGAGGTCGACTTCCTCAAAGCGGGCGACCAGCCGATGGTCGCCCTCGGCACCGGCATGGCCTACTACCACCGCCGCTGCGACAACTGGCAGTCAGACCGGGGCCTGAACCGGCGCCCCCCGCTCGGCCGGCCGTTTCCCGCCGGGTGCGTGAGCTGGCAAGAGCCGCCCAACCTGCTCAACCCGTTCTGGCACGCCACCCTGGTGCCCATCGACATCGACGAAGACTCGGTCGGGCCACGCAGCGCGGCGAACGGCGACGCCACCCCGGGCAACCGCCGCATCAACGAGGCGCGGCGCATGCTGCAGTCGAGCTCGCTCGACACCGCGGCCGCCGCGCTGCGCAAGCTGCGCCTGAAAGGGTTTCAGGGCATTCAGTGAGCCGACCCTTCGCCAACAGGCGCCCGCGCGGCGCGGCCACCGTCGAGCTGGCCATCGGCTCGCTCTTGTGGGTGACGGTCACCCTGCTCGGCCTGTGGATGAGCGAGGTCTCGTTTCTCACCACCAAGGTGCAAGAGGCGGCGTCGTCGGGCGTGTGGAACGCCGCCGGCCGCAAGGTCGACGACTACTCGGTGGCCAACAACGCCTCGGGCAACTCCGATTACAACGCGGCCATCAACGGCGCGTCGGCGCAGACCACCTCGCGCTACGCCGACTTCGACGGGGTGCGCGGCAACGGGTCTGGCACCCGGCGCCTGTTGGCGCGCGGCAGCGGGCTGCGCATGACCTGTGCGCCGGGCGCGGGCCGCACCCCGCTGGCGTTCGACTCGCCGGCGCGCACCACCTACGACGATGGCCGCGGGGCGACTCCGGCGCGGGTCACCAACGAGCTGCGCAACCTCTTCAAGGCGCGGCCCGCCACGATGTGCACGGCCAGCGCCTTCGCCTCGCCGTGGCAGCTGCCCCAGACCTTCTTGGATGACCCGGGCAAGGGGTTCTTCAAGACCCCGATGTACACCGACGGCTCGATTCTGCTGTGCGGCGCGGGCCGGGCGAAGAACGGGCGCTGCCCCGAGGCCTACGCGGTGCTGCTGGGAGACTGGGCGGTCGACGGCCGCCGCGGAGCGCCGATTACCCACAACCTGCCGCTGCCGCTCGAGACGGACACGCAGACCTCGCACCCGAACAACAACCTGCCCTACCGCGACATGGTGCGGCGCGTGTTCCTCGCCAGCGGAGACAAGCCGAACTACCAGGCCGGCGACCCCGGCGAAGCGGCGTCGGCGAAGTTTCAGCGGCGCATGAGCAACATGAAGCGCCTGCACAACGAGCAGAACTTCTACATGAGCTACGCCGGCGTCGAGAGCGACTACGGCGACATGCTCTCGCCGGACACGCCGATTCCCGCCCGGTGCCGCACCTGCCACTTCAACACCACCGGCACCCAGACCGTGAACGGCAACCCCGACATTCCCGACAAGATGCGCAACGACTACCGGTATCTGCGGCGGCCGTGCTTTCTGGGCATCGGCGGCTGCAAAGAACCGTGAGGTGAGGCGCTGACGGTGATGCGCGGCCTCACTCCAGCGGCACGAGCTCAATCTCCATGCGCACCGTCTTGCCCTCGGGCACCTGGGCGGGCACCCTCACCGGCTCGAGCGGCCTGCGCTCGAGCGAGATGATGTGCGTGCCGGGCTTGAGCGGCCGGAAAATCGGGCTGGGGCCGATCAGCTCTCCGTCGATGCTGATGTCGGCGCTCGCCTCTTTGCCGTTGTAGAGCACCACCACCTGCAGCTCGCCGTACTTCTCCATGCCGAAGTAGGGCGCGTAGATGGGCTTGAACCGGGCAGTGGCCTTCGAGCGGCCCTTGCCCTTGCCGGGCTCGTCGGTGAACGCCTTGTCGAAGTTCAGCTTGCGGTCCTGAATCGTCTCGGTGGCCGTCACCGTGTCGAGGGTCGGTGAGCGCGCGGGCTCGGGCGCCGGCGCCGGCACGGTGTCGAGCCCGCCCTTCACCGCCACCCGCTGCATCGGCACCGGCGCCGGCGGCTCGACGCGCGCCGGCTCCCAGGCCACCCACACGTAGAGGCCGACCAGGGTGACCAGCACCGCCGCGGCCACCGTCACCGCGGCGCGGCGCCTGCGCGGGTCTGACTTGAGCCGCGTCGGTGCCTCCGAGTCGGGCGGCAGCAGCGCGCGCAGGTCGGCGCTCGCCACCGTCGCGTCGCGCAGCGGCAGCCCGGTCGGCTCGGTGGTCTCGGGCAGCGCCGCGCGCGGGCCGCTCTTCGCCGCTACTCCGTCGAGCACCACCGCCGGTCGCGCGCCGCTCTTCGCCGCCGCGGCCTCAGAAGGGCTCAGCGCCTGCCGCGAGCCGCTCTTGGTGGCGGTGCCCAGCGCCAGGCGCTGCCCGCTCTTGCCCTCGGTGCGGGGCGCCACGCCGTCGAGCGCCGCGCGCTGGCCGCTCTTGCCTTCGGTGCGGGGCGCCACGCCGTCGAGCGCCGCACGCTGACCGCTCTTGCCCTCGGTGCGGGGCGCCACGCCGTCGAGCGCCGAGCGCTGACCGCTCTTGCCTTCGGTGCGCGGGGCCACGCCGTCGAGCGCGACGCGGGCACCGCTGGGGCCGTTGCGCTCGCCGGGGGCAATCAGCCGGGGCGGCGGCTCGAGCGCCGAGCGCGAGCCGCTGAGGGCGCCCCGCGGCTCACGGTCGAGCGCGGTGCGCGAGCTGCTCGGCATCAGGCGCGGCAGCGCGCCAGCGAGCGGCCGCGCCTGAATCGGCAGGTCGGCGGCGTACTGGGTGGGCTCTTCGTCGCCGGGGCGGGTCGACTCGCTGGTGAGCTCTTCGCCGACCACGATGTCGAGCATCGCCTCGGGCGGGGCCACCACCGGCCGCTTCGGGGGCAGGTACTGCGAGGCCAAAGCGGCCAGCGCCTGGGCCAGCTCGCTGGCGGTGGCGAAGCGCTGGGCGGCGTCGGGGTGGGTGGCGCGGGCGATGGCGGCGCGCAGCGCTTCGGGCACCTCGGCCGGCAGCGGCGGCACCGCGCCCGAGCGGCGGGTGAGCAGCTCTTCGAGCGTGCCGCGCGAGGGCGGCGCCCCCATCAGCAGCTCCCACGCCACGCACCCCAGGGTGAAGCCGTCGGAGCGCACCGTGGGCTCACCGCCGGCGAGCACCTCTGAGGCCACCCACTCGAGCCGCTCGGTCACCCGGGTGGTGGGGTCCGAGAAGTCGGAGGTCGGCTCTTTCGCGACCCGCACGTCGAGCAGCGTCACCCGCGCTTCGTCGGAGACGAAGATGCTGCGCGGCTGCAGCCCGCCCTGCGGGCCGCCGCGCTGGTGCACCGCCTCGAACGCCTCGGCCAGCTGGGAGACGATGAAGGCGGCCTCGGCGGGCTGCAGCCTGCCGCCCTGGGCGTGCAGGTGCTCGGCGAGCGAGTGGCCCTCGGCCTGCCGCATCGCCACGAAGGGCAGGCCCTGGTGGCGGCCCAGCGCCAGCACCGCCACCACGTTGCGGTGCTCGATCGAGGCGAGGCGCCGCGCGTTCAGCTCGAAGCGGTCGATGACCTCGGTGTTCTGGGCGTACGACTCGTCGAGCAGCTTCACCACCACCCGCCGGTCGAACGGCACGTCGTGGGCGAGCCAGGTGGTGGCGCGCTTGCCGCGGCCGAGCGGCTGCACCAGGCGCCACCGCTGATCCAACAGCGCGTCGCGCACCTTGGTGCCCAGCTGCGTCTGGTTCGAGAAGCCCGAGGTGTGCTCGGTGAGGTCGTGCTCGTCGACCAGCCGGCCACACCCCAGGCAGCCGAACGCGCCTTGCATCAGGGTGGCACCGCAGTGGCGGCAGACGCCGAGCTTCACGGCGGGCGAGCCTAGCAGGGGTGAAAAAACCGCTGCACCGGGCGATCTGCCGGTTGAGGGCTCAGAGAACGCTGGGCTTGGCTATGCTTCGCGCGCGACATGGCCGGCGCCACCAAGCCCCTCACGTCTTCCAGCTCGAACCGCACTGGCCCGCGCCGGTACCAAATCACCATCACCAACGGGCCCGGCAGCGGCCGCAACGCCGAGGTCGAAGGCCGCATGGTGGTGGGCGCGGGCGACGGCGCCACCTTCGTGGTCACCGACGAGTCGGTCTCGCGCAACCACCTCGAGCTCGAGGTGACCGACGCGGGGCTCAAGGTCAGAGACTTAGGCAGCACCAACGGCACCTTCCTGGGCGGCGCGCGCATTCAGACCATGACGGTGCACGAAGAGGCGCTCATCACCATCGGCACCACGGTGCTGCAGCTCGAGGTCATCAGCGACGGCGTGCCGCAGCAGCGCTCGACCTTCGGCAAGCTGCTCGGCCGCAGCGCCGGCATGCAGCTGCTCTTCGGCACGCTCGAGCGCGCCGCAGGCACCGACTCGACGGTGCTGATTCTCGGCGAGACCGGCACCGGCAAAGAGGTCATCGCCCACACCGTTCACGAGCGCTCGGCGCGCAAAGACCGGCCGTTCGTGGTGGTCGACTGCGGCTCGATGGCCGCCAACCTCATCGAGAGCGAGCTGTTCGGCCACGCCAAGGGGGCGTTCACCGGGGCCAGCAGCGAGCGCAAGGGGGCCTTTCTCGAGGCCGACGGCGGCACGGTGTTTCTCGACGAGGTGGGCGAGCTGCCGCTCGAGCTGCAGCCGCGGCTCTTGCGCGTTCTCGAGAGCGGCACGGTGAAGCGGCTGGGCGACGACCAGCCCCGCAAGGTCGACGTGCGCATCATCGCCGCCACCCACCGCGACCTCGAAGACGCGGTGAAGAAGGGCACCTTTCGCCGCGACCTCTACTTTCGCCTGGCGGTGGTGATTGCGCGGGTGCCTCCGCTGCGCGAGCGGCCCGAAGACATACCGCTGCTGGTGCGGCAGTTCGTGGCGGCGATGGGGCGGGGTGACTTCGAGCTCAGCGAGCCGATGCGCCGCAAGCTGAGCGCGCACGACTGGCCGGGCAACGTGCGCGAGCTGCGCAACGTCATCGAGCGCGCGCTCAACGGCGGCACGGTCGAGATGCGCGGCCCCGCGAAGGGGCGGCCGGCCCGCGCTGCGCCTCAACCGGGAGAAGACCTCACCGGGCTGCCCTTCAAGGACGCCAAAGAGAAGCTCGTCGACGCCTTCACCCGCGAGTACATCACCACGCTGCTCGACCGAAACGCGAACAACGTGTCCGAGACGGCCAAGGCCGCGGGGCTGGCGCGAAACTACGTGCACCGGCTGGTGAACAAGTTCGGCCTCAAGGGCGACGAGTAGCAACGGGGCCCCATGCGCTACTGCAGCACCTGCCTCGCCACCTACCTCTCGAGCAGGAAGTGCCCGCGCGACGGCACGCTGGTGAGCCCTGAGGGCGGAGACCCGCTGCTCGGCTACGTGCTGGGCCAGCGCTACCGGGTGCTCGAGCGCATGGCGGCCGGCGCGATGGGGCAGGTGTACCGCGCCAGCCACGTGCGCATCGCCTCGCTGTGCGCGGTGAAGGTGCTCTACGGAGAGCTGGCGGTCGACCAGGCGATGTGCCGGCGCTTCCAGCGTGAGGCCGAGGCCGCCTCGATGCTGCAGAGCCGCTTCATCACCCGGGTGCTCGACTTCGGTGAGACCGAAGGCGGGCTGCCGTACCTGGTGATGGAGCTGCTCGACGGGCCGACGTTGAGCGCCGAGCTGGCACGGGTGGGGCGCTTCGACGAGCCCCGCGCGGTGCGCATCGTGCGGCGGCTGTTGCTGGGGCTCAGCCACGCGCACGAGCGCGGCATCGTGCACCGCGACCTCAAGCCCGACAACGTGATGCTGGTGACCGAAGACGACGAGGCCGACGTGCCCAAGATTCTCGACTTCGGCATCGCGCGGGTGCGGCAGGCGCCCGGGGTGACGCAGGCGGGGCAGGTGATGGGCACGCCGTCGTACATGGCGCCCGAGGCGTTCTTCGCCTCCGACGTCGATGCGCGCGCCGACCTGTACTCGCTGGGCATCGTGCTGTTCGAGCTGCTCGAGGGCAAGGTGCCGTTCGACGCGCCCACCGCGAGCGCAGTGATGGCGCAGCACGTGAACGAGCCGGTGCCGTTGCTCTCGGGCCCGGTGAGCGGGCCGGTGCGCGAGCTGCTCGGGCGGCTGCTGGCGAAGAAGGCCGAGCAGCGGCCGGCGTCGGCGCGCGAGGTCATCGAGGCGCTCGACGTGCGGGTGAGCTCGAAGCGCCCGGTGCCCGCCCTGGCGAAGAAGATCGGCAACCCGGTGGCGGTGGGCTCGGCGAGCACCGTCATCGACCGGCTGCGGGCCACCGTTCAGCAGGGCGCACCGCTCTACAACGCCGGCGACCAGGCGGGTTGCGCGGCGCTCTACCTGAGCACCGCCAGCGCGCTGATGGCGCACGAGCTGTCGCGCGACCCCGAGGCGGCGCTGCACGCCCGGCTCGAGGCCGCGGTGAAGCGCGCCGAGGGAAAAGATGCGTCGCGCGCGGCCTGGGAGCTGCGCTACGCGTTCGACGACCTGTTGTTCGCGCTCACCCGGCCGCGGGTGAAGCGCGAGCCGGTGCCTGAGGCGGTGTCGCAGTACGCCGAAGACTGCCCCTCGCGCGCCGAGGTGGTCGCGGTGCTCGACCTGGCGGCCCTCATCGCGGCGCGGCGGTACGAGGCGGGCCACCCGCAGGCGGTGGCCGACTTCTACTCGGTGCTGGCCGAGGCGCTGTGCCAGCGGCTGCGGCGCGAGCAGTGCTGCGGGGCGGTGGTGGGCCGGCTCGAGGCGGCGCTGGGCGAGGCCCGAGACTCGGCGCGCGGGGCCGACGCCGCGGCGGTGCTGGGGGCGGCCTTCGACGAGCTGAGGTTCGAGGGCGTGGCGGGCGAGGCGTACGAGCTGCCGCCGGCCGAGGCGGCGGTGGTGGCGCAGTGCGAGCAGCTCGACGAGGTGGCCGATGCGCTGGTGCGCGCCATCGGCACCGGGGCGGCCTGGTTCAACGCCGGCGACGTCGAGGGGTGCAGGCGGCTGTACCTGCAGACCGCCGAGCGCATGCTGGGCGTGGTGAAGCCGGGCGCGAAGAACGCGCCGCTCAAGAAGGTGCTGCAGGCGGCGAGCGACGCGGCGCGGGCGAAAGACCTGAGCGCGCTCGACGCGGCGTGGGTGCTGCGCCACGCCTTCGACGCGATTCTCGAAGCGCACCGGGTGGCGAAGAGCCCGGCCGCGGTGAGCGCGATGGGCGGCAAGCGTTCACCCTGAGCGAAGCGGCGAAGCCGCGAAGTTCGAACGGGTGCCGTCGCCGCTGGAACGCGGGGCAGCGCATACTCCGTGCTTCAAGCAGCAGAGCGTCGCGCAGCAATACGAGGGAGTATCTGCTGCTCAGCCTTCGTCGGGCGACTGCACCCTTCGACTTCGCTCAGGGCGCGCGGCCCCTACTTGAGCAGCTTGGAAATCAGCCTGGGGCTCTGGTTCGAGAGGTGGTCGTACGGCAGGCCCATCGAGTGGAGCAGGGTGGCGTGCACGTCGGGCGGCCGAATCAGCGCGCCGTTGGTGGCGTCGAGCGCGCCGGTGGTGAAGTTGAACTTCTGCGCGTTCATGCCCTTGTCGCTGGTGGCGCCGAACACCTGGTTGGTCTTGAGGCCCGGGCCGCCCAGCAGCATCGACGCGGCGAGGTGGTGGTCTCGCCCGTCGCGCGAGTTGATCATCGGCGTGCGCGAGAACTCGCTGAACGCCATCAGGGTGGTGCACTGCCAGTAGCTCTTGGTCGAACCCGGCACCACCGTCGCCTTGAGGTAGTTGATGAGCCGCCCCAGCGCGTCGAAGCCGTCGCGCAGCTGCACCGACTGCGAGCCCGCCTCGTCGAAGTGGTCGTCGAGGTCGTTGGCGAGCTGAATCGACACGACGTTCGAGATGCCCTGGGTCATCGCCTGCGCCGCGAGCGCCGCCTTGCCGCGCGGGGTGAGCAGGTCGGGCGCCGCGTTGAGGTTGAACGCGCCGTACAGCCCGGTCAGCGCTGCCGGCACCGGGAAGGTGAAGTTGAAGCTCGCCGCCGCGCTCGAGTTGGTCATCTTGCGCGCCTGCGCCTTGCTGGCGCGAAACGCGGTCACCAGCCCGGTCGCGTCGTAGCCGTGGGCTTCGCAGCTGTCGCTGCCGGCTTCCCATGCCTGCAGCGCGCTCTCGCTGCCGGTCTTGAGAATCGGGCTCACCGCCTGCGGCTGCAGCACCGTGCGCACGTCGGCCGCGCTGGTCACCTTCACCGCAGTGGCCGCCGCCGGGTACGTCTCGTTGTACGACTCGGTCGAGATGGCGAGGTTGGGCAGGTCTCCCAGGCCTGCGGTCTCGGCCGTCCACACCGTGTTGAGCGAGCTGCCGTTCGCCACCAGCCCGCGGGGGAACTTGCCGGTGAGCTGGTAGCGCCGGCCGACCTCGTGGGTCAGCGTGTCCATCGACATGCCGCGCACGATGGCCAGGTCGGCCGAGCTCGCGAGCAGCGAGTCGGGCATCGCCGGGCCGAAGGTCAACCCGCCGCGCACCTGCACGCCGGTGCCGGCGGTGGCGGTCATCGCCGGCTGCATCAGCACGTCGCCCGCCAGCATGTCGGCGTAGGCGGGGTAGATGCCCGAGCCGCCCGCGGCGCGCGCCGCGGCGTACTGGTACTGCGCGGCGGTGGCGTCGCGCGGGTCGAGCGCGAGCAGCTGGTCCCAGCCGCCTCCGAAGTACGCCATGACGAGAAACTGCGGGTCGGCTCCCGCGGCGCGCGCGGCGTTGCCGAGGAAGGTCTCTTTGAAGAAGAGGCCCCCTGAGAGCAGCGAGGCAATCTCGAGGAAGCTGCGGCGACTCGTGCGGTTCATGGTCAAAGTCTTCCTCAGTAGAAGTGGTACTCGGGAGCGGTGAGCAGCGCGACGCACACCGCGCGCCAGCCCTCGGTCACGTCGCCGGCGTCGATGGCCCCGGTGCCGGCCGACGACTTCACCGCGTCGTCGAACAGCTTGCGGTACGGGGCGATGCCGGCCTCGTCGCCGTCGGCCACCTTCACGCCGTGAAACGCGAGCCGCAGGCTGCGCAGGTTCTTGTCGACCGCGGCCTTGTTGCTGGCGACGGTGTCGGTCGCGCCGGCCCAGCGGGTGAGCACTCGGGCGGTCTGCGCGCGGGCGGCGTCGGCCACGATGACCCGGTTGCAGCTGTCGCGCGCCATGTCGAACATGAACTTGAGGTACAGCGGAGACGGCTCGAGGTCGTCGTCGACGCGGGTGAGGTAGTCGGCCTCGCCCAGGGTGGCCGAGCGCGCGTCGAAGCCCACCGCGGTGCCAATCTTCCAGGTCACCGGCGCTCCGGCGCCGTCGCTGCCGAGCACCACCGGCAGCGAGCTGCGCAGCTGGCTCACCGAGAGGCGCTGGGCGCCCGAGCTGGTCGACGAAGCCCCCGAGCCGCCGCCGGTGCCGCCGCCGCTACCTCCTGAGCTGCCGCCCAGGCCGCCGTGGTCGAACGGAGGCACGTCGGTGTCGGTGGTGCTGATGCTCGGCGGCGCTCGCCCGCCGTCGTCGATTTTCGCGGTGCAAGCCGCCGCCGTGCAGAGCGCGGCCAAGAGCAGGTTCTTCATCACCGCACCCTCCGGTACTGGGGAAGCGAGACCACCTGCTCGACCAGCCAGGGCAGCGCGTAGTTGTTGGCCTTGAAGCCGGTCGACAGCGAGCCCAGCAGGTCGAGCTCGTCGGTGGCGGCGCCCTCGACCCGCATGTCGCGCTTCACGAAGCTCTTGAACACGCGCTTCACCGCGCACTTGCCGAAGGTGTCGTTGGCGATGATTTCCATCGCGTGCTTGCGCGGGCCGCCCGCCAGCGCCGCGGTGATGTCGGGGTGGTTCGCGTCGGCGTACTGGTACGCCAGCAGCGCGCCCGGGTTGTCGCCGTCGGTGGCGGTCACGTAGAAGCGGTTGCAGAAGGCGCTGTTCGAGCCCACGCAGTTGGTCGCCTTCTTGAAGAACTTGCCGGCCGAGGCCACGCCCGACCCCGGCATCGCGGCGAGAAAGGTGTTGCCCGCCTCGCTGAACTGGCCCCAGTGGGCGGCCAGCGGCTCGAGCTTCTGGTGGCAGTAGCGGCAGGTGCAGCGGTTGGTGAGGTTGGTGCCGTCTGCCACGCAGCCGCCGGTGCCGGGCGGCTCGATGTCCGAGGGAGGCGTGAACACCTGGCACTCGAAGTCGATGCGGAAGCGGTTGGCGCGGCCCCGGTTGGTCTGGAAGCGCAGCAGGTAGCCGGGCAGCGTCGTCACGCCGGCGTGCATCGGGCCGCGGTCGACGGTCTGCCAGGTGTCGGTGTCGCTGAACTCGAGCGTCGGGCTCAGCGCCTCGGCGTCGTCGGGCGGCGAGTAGACGCGGCTGAGCGAGTAGTTCTGCGAGAAGGTCTTCTTCCACTGGTTGATGGGGCCGTTCACGTCGGCCTTCGTGTCGAGCAGCAGGTCGGTGTACGGCTTGCCGCCGGTGCTGACCTTGTCGACCTGCCGGCCCAGCTGCTCGCGCAGCGACGCCAGCACCGCCTTGGCCGAGACCTGACCGGGGCCGAAGCAGTTGACCAGGCCCGGGCCGCAGCCGCAGCCGGCGGTGTTGAACGCGGTGGCGTCGGCGCAGGTGACGGCCTGGCCGCCCACCGTGCCGGTGGCGGTCTCTTGCGCGTCGAAAGCGCACACCTTCACCATCGGGCCCGACGGGTCCCAGTAGGGCTGCACCAGGCGCCAGCCCTCTTGGCGCACCGTCACCGTGCCCTGCACCTCGGTGTAGATGAAGGCCGGGTCGGGCTTGAAGTCGCCGCCCGGCAGGAAGTGGGTCTGCTGGTAATCGCCGCAGGTGGCGCCGTGCGTGGTGGTCTGCAGGTCGGGGTCGCCGCGCAGCGACTTGCGGCGGCCGGCCGAGACGATGGCGAGCGCCGGCTCGCCGGCCTTCTGCTGCAGCACCGAGTTGGTGTTGCTGAGCGAGACGTTGCTCACGTTCGGCCAGAACAGGTCTTCGTGGTAGCTGCGCATCACCTTGCGAAAGTCGTCGGTGGCGAGCCACCCGGTGACGGTCGACGGCGGCACGCTGCTCTGGGTGTCGAGCGCCTCGTACTCGGCGAGCGTGGGCACCTTGCCGCGCAGGTCGAGCGAGAGCCGGCGCAAGAGCTGGTAGCGGTCGAGCTCGTGCGGCTGGTCGCACGACGCGGGCACCTGGGCGAAGGCGCCGCCGGCGGCGAGGCCCGAGAGCACGGCGAGCAGGGTGAGCTTTCTCATGGCTGCTTTCCTCCGGCGATCCACTTGAGGACCACCGCGTAGTCGGTGGGGGTGAGCACCTCGACGTCCGACGGCGGCATGGGCGGCTTACCGTCGGCGGTGAGGCGCTTGACGACGAGCGCGCTGAAGGCGGGGTCCGACACCTTCGGGTAGCTCGTGAGGTCGAAGATGGGCGAGTAGTTGGCGCCGGTGGCGTGGCAGCTGGTGCAGTGCGCGGTCATGAACGGCACCACGTCGGTGGCGAACGAGACGGTGTGGCCCGAGCCGGTAGCGAGCTTCACCAGCGCAGTGCCGTCGAGCACGAAGGTGTCGCCGCTCGCGTCGCGCGCGAGGCCCCGGGCGTGGGGTCGAACGAGCATGCCGAACGCGGTGGCGCCCGACGCCTCGAGCTGCGCGACGGCGCCGTCGACCGCCACCAGCACCTCGCCGAAGGCGCTGGTGACGTCGGTGACGGCGAGGGGCTGCTCGCTCGGCGTGGTGAACGAGTACAGCTTCACCTCGCCCAGCTTGTTGCGCGCGTAGAGGCCCTTGAGGGTGGCGAGGTAGACGGTGCCGTCGTCGCCGCGTGCGACCGCGTTCACCTGTGGCAGGCCCTTCGCTTCCCACGTGGCGGTATGGGCCGCGAGGTCGACCGAGACGAGGTCGCTGCCCGCGACCAACAGGCCCTTGTCTTTCTCGACGCCCACCGCGAGCGAGGGCTGGCCGACGTCGCCGAAGCTCAGGTGCACCTGCGTGCCGACGCCGCCGCGCACCCGCTCGACCCCGCTCGAGGTGGTGAGCCAGAGCTCTTCGCCTTCGCCGGTGCCCAGGTCATCGAGGGCGGTGACCTCGGCGGCGGCGACGCTTTGCGAGAGCGGCGAGCGCAGCAGCCGCCCGCTGGCGTCGTGAAACAGCCCGCCCTCGGCGACGACGAACAGGCCGTTGCCGCGCCGGGCGAGGCGGCGCACCGGGCCGGTCGCCATCGCTTCGCCCGTGGCTCCGACCGCGAGGGCCTGCAGGTGCTCGGTGTCGTCGAGCCGGTACACCGTCTCGGCGCCCGCCACCGCGAGCGCGCCGTCGAGCAGCGCCAGCTCGCGGCCGGCTTCGGTCATCGCCAGCTCGGTGCGCAGCGGCTGGGTGCCCGCGCTCAGCGCACCGTCGACGCGGGTGGGAGCTTTCGGCTCTCTGGGGTCGACCTGCATGTCGAGGGGGCCCTGGCACGCCGATGGCGTCGCGAGCAGAACGAGGAGGAAGCGCCGCATGTCGCGTCGGAGTTACAAGCGCCACGCCACACGTGACCGACCGTGGTTGCGGCCGGTTGAGGCGTGTCGCACCCGGGAACTGGCCTGCCGAAGCGCTGAGGCCTGTCCTCCCCGGGTGGACATACAAACCTTCGCAATTCTGGCGGGTTCAGTCATGGTTGAGGGCGTCGCATGCTCGCGCTGATCTCGATATTCCTCGCCGCGACGAACCCGTACTTCGACGCGGGCCAGCGACTGTCGGGCGAGCTCAAGTTCGCCGAGGCCATCGAGCAGCTGAAGGTCGCCCGCCAGGTGCCGGGGCAGAGCGAAGACCAGCAGGTCGACGTGCTCGAGCTGCTCGCCCGCTGCTTCGTCGCCGAGGGTCGCCGCGCCGAGGCCCAGAGCACCTACGAAGAGCTGCTGGTGCTGCGGCCGTCGTTCGCACCCGACCGCGCGCTCTCGCCGAAGATTCTCGAGACGTTCGACGCGGCGAAAGAGAAGGTGTTCTCGCACGACTACTTCAAGCTCGAGCCGCTGCCCGCGCCGCCCGGCCGCGCGCGCCTGCGCATCATCGACCCCTGGCAGCGCGCCGCTTCGTTCGAGCTCTCGCTGCGCATCGACACCGAGCCCGGGTTCGAGAAGCGCCCCCTGCCGGTCGACGCCGGCGCGCTGACGGTGATGCTGGTCGGCGCTCCGCTGCACACCCTCGAGTGGTTCGTCACTGCCTTCGACGAGAACGGCGCGGTGGTGGGCGGCTACGGCAGCGCGGCCGCCCCGCAGCGTCACACCGTGCCGACCGTGGCGCCCGAGGCGAGGGTGGCCAGCGACGCGCGCCCCCGGGTGCAGCGCTGGCCGGCGTGGTTCGCGCTCGGCCTGGGCCTGGTGTCGGCCATCGTCGGCGCGGCCTTCGAGCTCAACAGCCAGAGCCGGGTGCAGCAGCTGCAAGACCGCACCCGCGCTCCGGGAGACTGGGCCGACACCGCGCGCGCCACCCAAGAGCTGGCGGTGCGCGACGCCACCATCGCCGCGGTGATGTTCGGGCTGGGCGGCGCCGCTGGCGCGGTCGGGGTGGTGGTGTTCGCATGGTGAGGCGCGCGCCGGTGGTGCTGGTGGTGCTCTGGGCGTGCTTCCCGCCGTCGCTCGACGAGTCGGGGCGCCGGTGCGACGAGGCGCAGGGGCGCGGCTGCGGCAGCGGCTACGTGTGCTTCGACGGCCTGTGCTCGCGGCCCGAAGACATCGACGCCGGGCCCGACAACTGGCTCACCAACGGTGGCTTCGAGAAGGTGAACGACGCGGGCTCGATGCCGCTGCTGTGGCGCAACCTGCCGGTGGGGCAGGGCGGCGAGATTGCATCGGACACCACCTTCGTGCGCGAGGGCGTGCGCAGCGTGCGGCTGTTCTCGCGCGACGGCGGCGAGCAGCCGGGGGTGATGCAGACCACCGCCGGTGAGATTCGCGACACCCGCTTCGGGCAGGTGTGGTGCGCGCGGGCCTGGGTGCGCTCGACCTCGACCGACGGCGGCCTGGGCGCACAGCTGTTTCTGCGCGAGCGGCCCGACGACGGAGGCGTGGCGGTGGCCGAGAACACGCCCAACCGGGTGCGGGTGTCCACCGAGTGGACGCTGCTCGAAGAGCGCTACGTGGCCGAGGGGGCCGAGCGGCTCGACGTGCGGGTGGTGAACCTGGGCAGGGTGAAGAAGGGCGAGCTGCTGTGGGTCGACGACGTGCGGCTCAAGCGCTCGGCGTCGAGCAGCTGCACCTGGTGAGCCTCGAGGCGTAGTACGAGGGCGAGAGCGATGGCCGACAAGGTACCCACCACCATGGCGACGCGGGCGCTCGAGGCTGCGGGCGTCGAGTACGTGCCGAGGCTGTACAAGTACGAGGCGCGCGGCGGCACCGCGGTGAGCTCGCGCGAGCTGGGCGTCGACGAGCACCAGGTGGTGAAGACGCTGGTGATGCAGACCGACACCCAGGCGCCGCTGGTGGTGCTGATGCACGGCGACCGCGAGGTCTCGACCAAGACCCTGGCGCGCCTCATCGGGGTGAAGACGATTGCGCCCTGCAAGACCGAGGTGGCCGAGAAGCACACCGGCTACATGGTCGGCGGCACGTCTCCGTTCGGCACCCGGCGCGCGCTGCCGGTCTACCTGCAGCAGACGGTGCTCGAGCTGCCGCGCATTCTCATCAACGGCGGGCACCGCGGGTTTCTGGTCGAGCTCGACCCGAGAGAGCTGGTGCGGGTGCTCGAGCCGACGCTGGTCGACGTGGCCATCGCTTCGGTGGCGTGAGGCGAAGGCCAAAGCTCACCCTTGGGTCGGCTCGACAGCCGGGCACGGCACCGGCACGCCTCACCGTCTGACGATGACGTTCTTCGTCGGACGTTCACGTCGGGCGTGCCCGTGCCGTTGCCGGGGTGTCGTCGTTTCACCCCGCGTAGACGATGTCCCACTCGGCGAGCTCGCCCTTCACCATCAGCTCGACCACGTCACCGACCTTGCGGCCGAGCAGCGCGCGGCCGAGCGGCGAGACCGGGGTCACCACGTGCAGAAAGCCGTCGCCGTCGGGGCCGGTGAGCTCTTCGCCCGCGCCGGCCGGGGCGATGAACAACGTCTTGCCGGCTTCGCCGTCTTCGACCTCGACGATGCTGCCCAGGCCGATGGGCGCGTGCTTCGCCATCGGGCGGGGGTGAAAGGCCGACACTGCTTCCCACGCGGCGTGCGCCGCCTCGACGCGGGTGCTGGTGGCCTTGTGCAGGTTCACCGCGCGCGACGCGCCGGTCTTCGCTTCGGTCTTGGTCTCGTCAGAGAAGCGGCGGGCTTGATCAACCAGGGCCTTCAGCTTCGCCTCGAGCTGCCGGGCCAGAAACGACTTGTCCATGGCCCTCAACCGTAGGCGCGAAAACGGCCCCGTCGAGATTTTGGATAAGGTGGCCCCAGTGCTGTCGTTCGGCCCCTACGAGACCGTGAGCCGCATCGCCGCGGGAGGCATGGGCGAGGTGTTCGTGGCCCGCCGCCACGGCACCAGCGCGTTCGAGAAGAAGGTGGCGCTGAAAGTGCTGCTGCCGCACCTCGCGCACGACCGCGAGTTCGTCGAGCGGTTCTTCGACGAGGCGCGGCTGGTGGCGCGCATGAACCACCCCAACATCGTGCAGATTTTCGACGTCGGCGAGACCGACGGCCGGCCGTGGCTGGCGATGGCGCTGGTCGAGGCGGTGAGCCTCTCGCGCCTGCAGCTCGAGGCGGCCGCGGCGAAAGAGCAGCTGCCGCTGCCGGTGGTGCGGCTGCTCGCCACCGGGCTGCTCGAGGGCCTGGCCTACGCGCACGCCCTCAAGGGGCCCAAGGGCGAGCCGCTGGGCGTGGTGCACCGCGACATCACCCCCTCGAACCTGCTGGTGAGCAGCGACGGGGCGGTGCTGCTCACCGACTTCGGCATCGCCAAGGCTACCCTCAACATGCACCGCACCCAGCCGGGGCGGCTGCGCGGCAAGCTGGCCTACCTCGCGCCCGAGATGCTCACCGCCGAGCCGGTCGACCAGCGCGCCGACCTGTTCAGCGCCGGAGTCACCCTCTACCAGCTGCTCACCGGCGTCTCTCCCTTCCTCAAGCCCAGCGACACCGAGACCATGGACGCGGTGAAGCGCGCCCAGCCGCCGCGGGTCGAGTCGCTGCGCCCCGACGTGGGCCCCCTCATGGCGGCGGCGCTGCACCGCGCGCTGTCGCGAGCCGCCGCCGACCGCTTCGCCTCGGCGCGCGAGATGCGCGAGGCGCTGTCTGACGGGCCGGTGGCCTCGGCGCCCGAGCTGGGCGAGCTGGTGCGGCGGCTGTGCGCGAAGCAGCTCGGCGCGTTCGTCGAGACCCCCTCGCTCACGCCCTCGTCGATCGAAGGCGGCACCTCGTCGCTGCCGGCTCCGCGCACCGTCTCGCAGCCGGTGCCCGAGCGCGGCAGCCGGGCGTGGCTGTGGCGCAGCGTGGCCCTGGTGACGGTGCTGGGGGTCGCCGCAGGCGGCTGGCGCTGGTCGAGGCCGGCGGCTCCCGCGGTGGTCGAGGTGGAGGCCGAGGCTCCCGTCCTCGCCGCGCCCGAAGAGGCGGCGCCCACCCCCGAGCTCGAGCCGCTGCCGCCGGTCGTCGCTCCGGTGGCCCCCAGGCCCACGGCGAGGCCCGTCAAGACGCGACCCGCGGGCACCTCGCGCCCCACCCACCCGCCGCTCATCGAGCCGGTGCGGGTCGGCTTTCTCACCGCCGACGCCGCGCCCTGGGCCGAGGTGTTTCTCGACGGGCACGCGCTCGACCGCACGCCGCTCTCGCGCTTTCCGGTGCCGAGCGGCTCGCACACCGTCACCTTCAAGAGCTCCGATGGTCGCAAGATAGAGCGCCCGGTGCGAATCGAAGAGGGTCAGGTCGCGGTGGTGCGGGTAGAATTCGCCGCGGACAAGTGACCACCCCCGCAGACGAAGGCCCGCCCACCAGCACGCTCGGTCACACCGCCACCATGTCGAAGGTGCAGCCGGTGCGGCTGCTGGTGGTCGACGGGCCCGACCGCGGCAAAGAGCGGCTGGTGACCGAAGGCACCGCGACGCTGGGCACCCACGAGGCGTGCGAGCTGCGCCTCACCGACAGCGGGGTGTCGCGCAAGCACGCCAGCATCGAGCTGCTCGGCACCCGGGTGCGGGTGAAAGACCTGAACAGCAAGAACGGCACGCGCTACCTCGGCGCCCGCGTCGAGGGCCTCGAGCTGCCGCTGGGCGCCACCATCGAGCTGGGCAGCTCGCGCGTGGCGCTGCTCCCCGCGCTGGGCAGCGCGCTGATGTCCGACCGCGACCAGCTGGGCGGCCTCATCGGCCGGGCGCCGTCGATGCGCAGGCTGTTCGCGCAAATCGAGCAGGTGGCGCCGACCGACGCGGCGGTGCTGATTCACGGGCAGACCGGCAGCGGCAAAGAGGGCGTGGCGCGCGCCATTCACGCGCTGTCGCCGCGCGCCCACGGCCCGTTCAAGGTGTTCGACTGCGGCACGGTGCAGCCCGAGCTCTTGCAGAGCGCGCTGTTCGGGCACGCCAAGGGCGCGTTCACCGGCGCGGTGAAGGACCAGGGTGGCGCGCTCGAGGCGGCCAACGCCGGGGTGCTGTTCTTCGACGAGGTGGCCGAGCTGCCGCTCGACCTGCAGCCGGCGCTGCTGCGCGCGCTCGAGACCAAGAGCTTCACCCGGGTGGGCGATGGCAAGACGCGCAAGAGCGACTTTCGGGTGCTGGCGGCGACCCACGTCGACCTGGTCGAGGCCACCCAGAAGGGCCGCTTCCGGTTGGACCTGTACTACCGCATCGCCGCGCTGGTGCTCGAGGTGCCGCCGCTCAAAGACCGGGTCGACGACATCGCGCTGCTCGCGCACCGCTTCGCCGCCGAGGCCGGCGCCAAAGAGCCGCTCTCGGCGAGCACCCTGGCGGCGCTCACCGCGCGCACCTACCCGGGCAACGTGCGCGAGCTGAAGAACGTGGTCGAGCGCGTGGTGGCGATGGGCGCCGAGACCGCGCTGCCGGGCGGCGCGACCGCTCCGCTCAAGGCCGAAGACTTTCACTCGACCCGCGAGAAGGCCATCGCCGCGTTCGAGAAGTCGTACCTCTCGGCGCTGCTCGAGCGGCACGGCGGCAACGCCTCGGCCGCCGCCCGCGAGGCCGGCATCGCGCGCAGCTACCTCTACAAGCTGCTCGATGCCCACGGGTTGAAGAAGTAGCGCTCAGCCCAGCGGGGCGTCGAACACGTCGACCTCGCCGGTGACCAGGTCGTACTCGGCGCCGACCACCATCAGCTGCCGCTGCTGAATGCGGTTCTCGAGAAACGTGGTGCCGTGGCGCAGGTGGTTCGCGGCGGCGCGCACGTTCGAGCGCACGCTCTCGCGCAGCAGCACCTCGCGCGACTTGCCGGCGCCCGCGTCGATGACCGACTGCACCGCCGGCGCGATGCGGTTGACGATCGACATGATGCTCTCGATGGCCGGCACCTCTTTGGTCTGCAGGTGCTCGAGCGTGGCGTCGACCGCGCCGCAGCGCGCGTGCCCCATCACCACCACCAGCGGTACGCCGAAGCGGGCCACCGCGAACTCGACGCTGGCCAGCTGCGACGGCGCGACGATGTTGCCCGCCACCCGAATCACGAACAGGTCGCCCAGCCCCTGGTCGTAGACGATTTCTGCCGGCACCCGCGAGTCGGAGCAGCCCAGCACCACCGCGATGGGCCGCTGGTCGTGGGCCAGCTCGGCGCGGCGCACCTGCGAGAGCACCGCTTCTGCTCCGCGCACGTTCTGCACGAAGCGCTTGTTGCCGCTGATGAGGCGCTCGAGCGCCTCTCCGGGAGACAGACTGAGTGGCATGCAGCGCCTCTATCAGGGCGCCAACGCCGCATCTACCGCGGGCTGCAGCAGGCTGTGCGGGTAACGGGCGCGGAACTTCACCGCGCGCGCAGCCGCCGCGGCGCGCTCGTCGTGCTCGACGAGGGCGAGCACCTGCAGCGCCATGCGCTCTTCGGTGAGCTGCCCCTGGGGGAACTCGCGCTCGTGCTGCGCCAGCGCCTCGAGCGCCGGGCCGCTCTCGTGGCGCGCCAACGCGGCGCGCGCCTGCTCGACCAGGGTGCGCTCGGCCTCGAGCGTGCCGTCGCGCGGGCGCAAAGGCGAAGGCGTCACCTGCGGGGCCGGCGCCTTGCCCGGCGCGGCCACCGGCTCGGGCACCGGCACGGTGGGCGCCGGCTCGACCGGTGCGGCCTCGACCGGGCGCTGGGGCTCGACGCGCACCACGATGGGCGCGGGCGGGGGCGAGCGGGGCACCACCACCGCGTGCACCGTCGCGCCGACGCCGCCGCCCACGGTGAACGCCACCGCCGCGATGATGACCTTGGTGGCGAGCGTGCCGCCGATGGCCGCGGTGGTGCCGCTGCCGGCGGCCCCGCCGATGACGGCCTTGCCGGTGGCGGCCGCCGCGGTGGTGCCCGAGCTGGCCACGCTGCTCGCTGCTCCGGCGGCGGCGCCGGCGGCGGTGAGCGCGGCGACGCTGGCGGTGACGCGGGTGAAGAGCTGCGCGCGGGTGGCCGCCGGCACGTGGTCGAGCGGCCGCTCGGCCTCGAGCAGGTCGCTCATCGCGTCGGACATCGGCTCGAGCTCGTCAGGTCTCATGCGGGCACCCCTTGCAGGCGTTGCACCTCGGCCTGAAAGTCTCGGCGGGCCAGGCGCAGGCGAGAGTAGGCGGTGTTGAGCGGAACCTCGAGCGCAGTGGCCACATCGGGAATCGGGCACCCGTCGAGCTCGTGCATGATGAACACCGCGCGCCGCTCGATGGGTATGGCCTCGAGCGCGCGGCGCACCAGCGCGCGGCGCTGCTGCTCGTGAATGAGCGCGTCGGCGCCCGGCCGCTCGTCTTCGCGGTCGAGCTCTTCACCCTGCACCTCGCGGCGCACCGAGGCCCGCTCGCGAAAGTCGCTGGCCACCCGAAACGCGATGCCGAACAGCCAGGGCTTGATGGGCCGCGAGGGGTCGTAGTCGGCGAGCTTGCGCCACGCGGTGATGAACACGTCGTGGGCGGTGTCTTCGAGGTGCGCGGGCGCAACGCCGAGCCGGCGGAGCGAGCTCCACACGTAGTCGAGGTGGTCCTCGTAGAGCCTCTCGAAGTCAGGGGCGGCCAAAGAGCGCGACCCCCAGGTTGAAGCCGAACAGCGGCGTGCGCCATACCTCGTAGCCACCCAGCAGCAGCACCTGGCTGATGGGCTGCAGCTGCAGGTTGGCGAACACGCGGACCTTCAGCGCGTGAAGCGGGTTGAAGTCGAGGTACGGGCCGATGGCCACCGCCAGCCACGTCAACCCGACGGTAGTGCCGGGAAGGCTCGAGAACCCCGAGGTCCACACGGGGGCGAAGCCCAGACGCAGCGACGCACAGCCGCCCACCCGCATCGAGCCCGCGCAGACGAAGGGGCCCAGCGTGACCAGGGTGGTGTTCAGGGAGCCCTGCGAGCTCTGGAGCGCGACCGGGGTGCTCCAGCCCAGCTTGCCCCCCACCATCACGTAGTCGGTCGCTCCGGCGAGCGAGAGCTCGAGCAGCCCGCTCACCAGCGGCTGCTCGAAGGCCGAGATGCCGCCGGCCCCCCCCAGCCAGAAGCCGCGGAGGGTCTCGGGCGGGGGCCCCTGGGGCTCTTGCTTCGCGGGGGCAGGCCCGCTCGACGCCACCGGCTCGGTGCTCACCGGCGGAGGAGGAGGCAGCGAGGGTGACGGCGCCTCTGTGGGGCGGGTGGTGGGCGGGGGGGGCGGCGGCTGCAGCTGCGGCGCGTCGGCCGCAGTGGTGGGCGGCGGAGGCGGCGGCTGCAGCTGCGGCGCGTCGGACGGGGCCGGAGCGGCAGCCGGGCGGCTGAGCGACAGCGGGTCGAGAATGAGCGCCAGCGCCAGCGCGGTCGAAGCAGCCAGCTCGCTGCAGTCGCGCGCGCTCGAGGTGAGCTTCTTCGAGCCCACCGGGGCACCCTGGTCGTCGGTGACCGTGAGCTCCGAGGCATAGGCCCCGCCCTGGTTTCTCCAGCGCACCGTCACCGTGCGCTTCGCATCGGGGCCGAAGGGGCTCGAGCCCAGCCGCTCGGTCACCGCGCGACGCACCTGCTGCTCGTCGGGGCAGCTCTCTGCTCCCGGCTCGCGGCGCGAGTCGAGGCGGTGCGGAGCCACCGCCAGCACCATCAACACCAGCGACCTCAACGGCCGGCTCCTCCCCCGTAGACCCCGATGGCGTCGCTGTAGGTGCAGGCGGCGCGCACGCGCGAAACCCACGGCGAGCTGCAGGTCCACCCCATGGGGCGAACCATACGTTGCCGAGGGCGGAATACTTCATCGATCAGATTTGGGTGTCGCCCGCGACATCCGTCACGAAAGCGCCTCCCCGCGGTCTCGGTGTCGGAGAAGGTCAGCGCGCCGCGGCGAAGAGAATGCGCCCCAACTGCACCGGCCACTCGAGGTCGAAGGCCAGCGAGAGGGTGAGCGACCAGCGCGGGTCACCGCTGAACCAGACGTGCACGTCGGCCCGCAGGCCGGCGACGGCCATGGCGCGAAACCCGCTGTGCACCCCGAAGAACAGGCCGGCCTCGAGGCACGGCGCCCAGCCGCGCGCGTCGAGCGTCGCCAGCGCGCCGGCCGAGAGCACCGGGCGCACCGCGAACGGCCAGGGCGGGGTGAGCGTGAGCCCGCCGCCGGCGGCGAAGTCGGTGAAGCTGCGCAGCGTGCCGGCGGTGAGGTACGGCCCCACCCCCAGCCCGCGCGTGCCGAAGGGGTGCACCGAGAGCTCGGGGCGCAGCGCGAGCGCGAAGCGGCCCGACAGCCCCGCGGCCGACGGCTGCAGCGTCGCGCCGGCGGTGACCGGCACGCCGACGGAGACGGTGAGGCCGTGCGACTCGGGCTCGGGCTCCGAGGCCGACACCATGACCGCCATCGCCAGCAGCGGGCCCATCTACGGGCTGACCCAGCAGATGTCGGCGGGGCTCACCTGCCGCGACTGCGCCCACTGCCCGAGCGCCTCGGTGAGCCGCAGCACGTCGCCATCGTCGTCGACGCCGTGGTCCATCAGCTGCCACCCTCTGGGAAAGTGGCTGGAGTACCCGTTCACCGTGGGCACTCCCACCCACAGCGAGGCCCACATCGCGTCGAGCTGGGTCTTCTCGTCGTATTTCTCCTGGTCACGCGGCGCGTAGAAGAACGCGCGGCAGCCCCCGCGCACCCCGTGGGCCACGTGCGCCACGTCGGCGCGCACCTGCTCTTTCGAGTAGGCGTTGGGCAACTGCTGCAGCTGCTCGGCCACGCAGAACAGCACCACCAGCCAGCCCAGCCGCCGGGTGCGCGCGGCGAAGCAGGCCACCGCGATGGCGGCGGGAAACGCCATCGACAGCCCGATGCGCGCCACCGCCCGAATGCCGTTCGCGCCGGGGACCACCGCCATCACGCCCTGCCACGGAGACACCCTCCCGCGGTACAGCGTGGCCAGCACCAGCACGGTAAGCACGGTGGCGCCGAGCACCCGCGGCCAGCCCTTCTCGCGCAGCATGAGCACCATCACCCCGGTGGTGACCAGGCCCACGCCGATGCGGTGCTCACCTTCGGCGGGCAGGCGGGAGAAGACCGAGAGGTCTGCGAGCCAGGCGTAGAGCACGCTGTGCGGCCCCTGGTAGAGCCACGACTGCAGCTGCGGCAGGTAGACCACCGCCTCGTCGAAGCTGCGCGCGCCGGCGGCGGCCGCCGCGGCGCGGTAGGGCAGCACCAGCGGCAACAGCAGCAGGCCCGAGGTCACCGCGCCCACGCTCAACGCCACCGCGTGGGTGCGCAAGAGCTGCAGCACCTTGGGCCGGGTCTCGGCGAAGGCGAGCGACCAGAGCAGCACCACGCCCAGCCAGAAGCAGAACAGCCAGCCCACCTGCAGGCCGGCCCACAGCTGCAGGGTGAGCATGGCGAAGAACAGCGCCACGTACCCGCGCCCGCCGCCGCGAAACAGCCGCACCAGCGCGTAGACCGCGAGCAGCGTGAAGAAGCACGGCAACAGGTGCTGGTGGTTGATTTGGGCCATGCGGCCGCTGCCGAACGCGGTGAGCCACGCTCCGGCCAGCGCGGGCAGCGGCGCGAAGCCCAGGCCGCGGCGGAACAGCAGGTGCGCGGCGAGCGCGTTGAGCACCAGCACCGTCAGCACCCAGAGCTGAAACGCGGTGTCGGGCTCGAAGCCCACCGCGCGCCACGGCGCATAGAGCGGCAGCACCCCCAGCATCAGCTCGGTGTACGCGGCGACGTTCGGCTCGGGCCAGAAGAAGGGCGGGTTCCACAGCTCGGCGTGGCCGCACAGCCAGCGGTAGTCGTGCTCGAGCACGTAGTTGAGGTGCCGGGTGTCGGCGGGGTCGGTCTGCATCTGTCGAAAGCCCGACGAGAGGGTGGGCCAGCAGGCCAGGGCCAGGGGCAGCAAGAGCAGCAGGGGAGTCGCGCGGCGCACGTGAGTCGCAAGAGCGCATAGCACCCGGCGGGCTTCTCTGATTCTCTTCGCCGCCATGGCGGAGAAGGGCGCGACCCTGTGCATCGACGTCGGCGGCACGGGCCTCAAGATGATGGTGGTGGCGCGCAGCGGCAAAGCGTTGAGCGAGCGGGTGCGGGTCGAGACGCCGCGGCCGGCGACGGTGCCCGCGGTGCTGCGCGCGCTGCGCGGGCTGCTCAAGCAGGTGACGACCGGGTACGAGCGGGTGTCGGTGGGCTTTCCCGGAGTGGTGGTGGGCTCCATCGTGCAGACCGCGCCGAACCTGCACCGCTCGTTCGAGGGCTACGCGCTGGGCCGCACGCTCGCGCGCCTGACCGGGCGGCCCACCCGGGTGCTCAACGACGCGGGGGTGCAGGGCCACGCGGTCATCGCCGGTGAAGGCACCGAGCTGTGCGTCACCCTGGGCACCGGCTTCGGCTTCGCGCTGTACGTCGACGGCACCTACGTGCCGAACATCGAGCTGGCGCACCACCCGTTTCGCGCCGGCCGCACCTACGAAGAGTACGTGGGCAACGCCGCCCTCACGGCGGTGGGGCGCCGCAAGTGGAACCGGCGGGTGCGGCGCGTGGTGCGGCAGCTCGGCCCCATCTTCAACTACCGGGTGCTGTACCTGGGCGGCGGCAACGCGCGAAAGGTGAGCATCGAGCTGCCCGACAACGTGCGCCGCGTCGACAACGTGGCCGGCCTGCTCGGCGGCGTGCGACTGTGGGAGCGCGAGCTCACCGAGCCGGTGATGCCGTGAGGGCCGAGCAGGGGGGCGAATGCTGAGCGCGCTGATGGTGGCGGTGATGCTGGCCGCGCAAGACGGGCCGCCCGAAGCCGACGCGCCGGCAGAGGTGCCGCTGGTGCCTGCGCCGGTCGAGCCGCCCGCTCCACCGGCTCCCGCCGACGAGGCGCAGGTCACGCTCGAGCGCGAGGAGCACCAGCGGGTGGTGCGCATCGGGGCGACCGCGCTCGGTGGCGCGGTGGGCATCGCGCTGCCGCTGGTCATCGGCTACGGCTGGCGGCAGGCCCAGGGCCCGTGCACGTTCACCTGCGATGCGCCGCTCGCGGTGATGGCGGGCTTCGTGCCGCTCACGCTCGGCCTGGGGTTGGGGGTGGGCCACACCGTGACTCACGGCCGCGCCGGAGTCGGCTTCGGGCTCGCCGGGGCGCTGGCCGGCTACACCTTCAGCTCAGGGCTGTTGGCGATGGTCTCGGTGGCCACCAACACCCAGTGGACCACCAACAGCGCTGCCGCGGGCGGCTTCGGCTTCCTCGCCGCGATGAGCCTGTTGGGCGGGGTCGGCGCGATGGAGCTGCGTCACTCCGAGCTGCTGGCGGGCGCGCAGCCCTGGCCGGCGGGGCGCGCCTTCGCCGAAGGCTTCGCGATGTGGATACCGGCGGGCCTCACCGAGCTGGCGACGGTGTGGCTCCTGGTCTCGGGCGTGTTCGGGCAGGGCCCCATCGGTTATTTCGGCATCGCGCTGGGCTCGCTGCTCAGCCTCGGCGGCGGCAGCGCCGTCGCCTGGGGGGTGCACCGGGCCATGCACGGCAAGGGCAGCTACTGGTCGGCGGTGCTGGGCACGCTGGCCAGCGCAGCGCTGGCCGGGCTGTTCTTGATGCCGCACTTCGTGGGGCCTCCCATCGGCGGTCTGAGCGCGGGCGGTGGCACCACGTTCATCGTCACCATTCCCTTGCTGGCCTCCATCATCGCCACGATGGGCACCAGCGCGGGTCTCGAGTGGTCGAGCGCGCTCAACTCCGGTGCGCGCGACCCGACCCGCCTCGACGTCGACTCCGAGCGCGACGCGGGTGACGGCACCCCATTGCCGTCGCTGCAGGCGGGCTTCACCCCGAACGGCGGGTTCTCGCTGGGCTTCAGCGGGCGCTTTTAAACGCGCACCGGCCCAAGTGCCGGATTAATCAACCCGGTTCGAATGTCCGGAAGCCGGTCGAGGAGGCTGCTCGTGCTGCTGGCGCTGCACGCGCTCGCCTGCTCCTCGACCGAAGAGAAGCCCGACGGCCCGGTCATCGACTCGTTCAAAATCGACGGGGCGCACGAGCTCAAGCAGCGCGAGCTGAAGAAGAAGATTCTCACCACCGACTCGTTTCTGCGCTGGCTGCCGTTCTTCGGCAAGACCGAGTACTTCGACCAGAACGCGTGGACGGCTGATCAGCGCCGCATCGAGCGCTACTACCAGGCGCACGGCTTCTACCAGGCCAAGGTGGTGAAGGACGAAGTGGTCGAGAAGAAGCCCGGCCTGGTGGCGCTGCGGCTCGAGGTTCGCGAAGGCCAGCCGACCCACGTCGCGCGCTTCGAGGTGCAGGGCCTCGACGGGCTCGAGCAGCGTCAGCGCGAGACCGTGCTCTACAAGCTGCCCTCGAAGAAGGACGCGGTGTTCGAGGAGGAAGACTGGGACGAGTCGCAGAAGCTGCTCACCAAGCGCCTGCAGCAGCTGGGCTACGCCGGCGTCACGCTCGAGCCGCGCGCGCTGGTCGACGTCGGCAACCAGACCGCCGACCTCGAGGTGAAGGCCAACCTCGGCCAGCGCTACAAGTTCGGCAGGGTCTACGTCTCGGACCCCGACGGCAAGGTGAACCCCCGGCTCATCTCGGATCAGGTCGAGAGCGTCATCTCGACCGAAGACTGGTTCACCCCCGACTACCTCGAAGAGGCGCAGGCCCGCGTGTTCAAGATGGGCGTGTTCTCGGCGGTGAAGGTGTCGCGCGCCGCGCTCGACCAGCAGAACCACATCGTGCCCATCACCGTCGACGTGCGCGAGGCGCCGTTCACCACCTGGCGGGTGGGCGGCGGCCTGGGCGGCGACCCGCTGCGCAACGAGGTTCGCGCGCAGGTGCTGTACGAGAACCGCAACTTCCTCGGAGGCACCCGGCGCCTCACCCTGCGCGCCCGCGCCGGCTACGCGTTTCTCGCCGGCAGCCAGAACTCGGGGTTCTTCGCCTTTCTCTCGGCGTTTCGGCAGGACGCCGGCTCGCAGCAGGGGCCGTTCGGGCGCCTCACCGCCGAAATCGAGCAGCCCCACTTTCTGCACCGCGCGCTGGCGGTGCGGCTCACCCTCGAGCCCAGCTACTCCATCGAGCCGGCCTACCGCGCGGCCGGCGGCAGCGCCCGCCCCTCGCTGGTGTGGCGCCCGACCTCGCACGTCACCGCGTCGCTCTCGTGGGACTTCAGCATCTACCAGCTGTCGGGCCCGGTGGTGCTGGGCTCGACCACCACCCAGTTCGTCGGCTGCGGCCTGCTCTGCGCGCTGCAGTACTTCGAAGAGCAGATTTCGTGGGACCGCCGCGACGACCCACTCGAGCCGCACAACGGCACCTACTTCGCGCTCACTTTGCAGCAGGGCGGCAACACGCTGGCCGACGGCGGCTTTCTCTTCTTCAACTTCTTCAAGTTCGTGCCCGAGGGCCGCGGCTACCTGAGCTTCTTCGACAACCGCTTCACCCTCGCCGGCCGCGTGCGCCTGGGCACCATGTTCTCGCGTGCGGGCTCGGTGCCGATACCGGTGCGGTTCTTCTCGGGCGGCAACGACATGCGCGGCTTCTCGGCGCGGCGGCTGGCGCCCTACGACGTAGTGCCGCTCACCGACTGCAGCGACCTCGCGCTCGACGCCGCCAACAAGCTCACCGGGGTGTGCCCCGGCAACGGCGAGGTGCTGCCGGTCGGCGGCAACACGGTGTTCGAGGCGCAGGTCGAGTTTCGGTGGAATGTCTGGGAGCTGCTCACCATTGCTACGTTCATGGACGTCGGGTACGTCACCCAGGGCGCCATCTCGGCGAATCTGTTCACGGCGCTGAACTACGCGGTGGGCATCGGCGCCCGGCTCCGCACCCCCATCGGCCCGATTCGAATCGACCTGGCGGCGCGGTTACCGTTCGGTGCCCCCCTCGAGCGCGCCGGCGTGCTGCGCCAGCACGCGGTGAGCCGCGGCTGCTTCTTTGGCCTGGGCGCCGGCCAGACCGACAACTACGCGGGCAGCCCCGAAGGCCTGTGCGCCTTTCACGTCTCGGTCGGAGAGGCGTTTTGAAGAAGTGGCTGCGGCGCGCCGGCATCGGCCTGCTGGTGCTGCTGGGCGTGCTGCTGATCGGCGTGTTCGCCGCGTGGCAGTACCTCACCAGCGACTCGGGCGCCGAGCGGGTGCGCGGCCTGGTGCTGGGCGCGGCGAAAGACTCCATCGCCGGCAGGCTCGAGGTGGGCAAGCTGGGCCTGCACGGCGGGGTCATCGTGCTCGAGCAGCTCGAGCTCTACACCCCCGAGGGCGAGCTGGTCGCCGAGCTCGAGCGCGCCGAGCTGCACCTCGAGCTGGGCCGGCTGCTGAGCAAGAACGTGGTCTTGAGCGACGCGCAGGTCGACGGCCTGCGCCTGTACCTGAAGAGCGACGCGCGCGGGCTGAACCTGAACCGCGCCATCGCGTCGAAGACCGCCGCGGCCGAGAAAGACGATGCGGGCGCTCGGCTGCACGTGAACGTGAAGCAGCTGAAGCTGCAGCGCAGCTACGTGAGCTGGGGCGAGGGTGAAGAGGCGTACGTGCTCGACGCCATCGGCATCGACGGCGCCGCCGAGCTGACCGTCGAGGCCGACGCGCTGAAGCTGAAGGGCAAGCTCGGCGCGCGCGGGCTGCTGAAGGGCGAGAGCGACCTGCCGCTCGAGCTCGGCGTGTCGGGTGACCAGTCGAAGCTCGGCGTCTCGCTCAAGCTCGGCGAGGCGCGGCTCGCCGGTGACTTCTCGTTGGACGACACCTCGGCCCGCATCGCCGAGCTGTTCGTGCCGCCGCAGGTGGCGCGCCGCTTCGCCAGAGACCTGCCGCTGGCCGTGCCGGTGAAGGTGAGCGGCGAGGCGTCGCCCAGGCAGGTGGCGCTGAAGGTCGAGGCGGGCAAGGGGCGCGCGACCATCGACGCGACGCTCGACGGAGCCAGGGTGCCCGCCTTCGCCCTGCACGCCGAAGGGGTCGACCTCTCCGAGCTGCTCGGGCAGGGCAAGCCGTCGGAGCTGAAGCTCGACGCCAAGGGCCGCCTCGCCGACCCGCGGGTCGAGTCGCTCGACGCCGCGCTCGAGCTGAGCGCCGAATGGTCGAAGGTGGGCAAGCTGAGCGCGAAGGCCGAGGCCAAGACCGGGCGCATCACCCTCGAGCGGCTGCACCTCGCGGTGCGCGGCGCCACCCTCGACGCGCACGGCAGCGGCAACCTGCAGGCGGTGAACGCCGTGGGCGAGCTCGAGGCGACCGACCTGGAAGAGCTCGCCCAGGTGGTGGCCTCGCTCACCGGCACCGCGCCGCTCGAGGTGGGCGGGCGCGGTCAGGTGAAGCTCGAGGTGGGCGGCACGCTCAAGCACCCGCGGGTGAAGGCCGATGGGCAGCTCGAGGCGCTGCACGTGAGCGGCCTCTCGCTGCGCGGCGTGCAGTTCGACGCGTCGCTGCCCGACGCGATGCGGCCCTTCGAGGCCGAGCTGCACGCCGAAATCGCGCGCATCACCTCGGGCGCGCGCAGCTTCGACGACGTGCGCGCGAGCCTCGAGACGCGGGGGCGCGAGCTGACCCTGGCGCTCTCGACCAGGGGCTACGCCGAGCTCAGCCTCACCGCCGGCGGCAGGCTCGACGAAGACGGCGAGGGCCTCGAGCTGGCGAGGCTCGAGCTCAAGTACCCCGAAGCCACGTGGACCTTGCGCGAGCCGGCGCACCTCTCCATCGCCCACGGCGTCGAGGTCGGCCCGCTGGCGCTGATGTCCGACGACCAGCGGCTGGGCCTGATGCTGAAGTCGGGGGGCGGGCGCATCGACGCCGCGGTCGAAGTCGTGAACGTCGAGCTCACCCACCTGCCGCACGCGTTCGTGCCCACCCAGTGGGGCCTGGGCGGCCGCCTCGACGCGAAGGCCACCGCCAGGGGGCGCACCGCTTCTCCCGACGCCGAGGCCACCGTCGCCTGGCGCGACGGCAGCGTGCGCACCCTGCGCGGGCTGCAGCTCAAGGTGCAGGCGCGCTACTCGAAAGACCGCGCCAGCGGCACGCTCGACGGCGAGTCGGGCATCGGCGACCTGAAGGCGAAGTTCGACGTGCCGGTGAAGGGGCTGAGCGGGGGCAAGAGCGCCGAGCCGCTCAGCGCCGAGGTCACGCTCGACGGCGTGGTGCTCGAGGCGCTCGGCCCGCTGCTCCAGACTCCGCTGCCGATGACCGGCAAGGCGGCGCTCAAGGTCGAGGCCAGCGGCACCGCCCGGCAGCCCCGGGTCACCCTGCACGCCGAGGTGAAAGACGGGGTGTACACGCTGGAGTCGCGCGAGGGAGACCAGCGCATCGTGGTCGAGACTGCCGACCTCACCGTGCAGCCGGGCGACGACGGCGCGCTCGCCGCGATGCTGCAGGCACAGCTGTTCGGCTCGACGGTGCAGGTGAGGCTCGCGACGCCGCTCACCGTCGAGGGCCTGCGCGCCAAGCCCCCCACCGCCGCGTCGCTGCGCGCGCTCGAGGTGCAGCTGCAGGCCGACGTGCGCCACCTGCAGCTGCGCGCGCTTCAGCGCTCGGGCGTGCTCACCACCGACTACCGCGGGGCGGTGTCGCTGTCCTTGAGCGCCAAGGGCTCGGTCGACCACCCCGAGGCCACCGGCACCGTGTCGCTGCTGCGGCTCGAGGGGGCGCGGCTCAAGCCCACCGACCTCGAGGTGACCTTGAGCTCGACCCGCGCCGACACGCAGGTGAAGGTGGCGGCGCGGCGCGCGGCGGTGCGCATCGCCGACCTCGACCTGCGCGCCGAGGCTCCGCTCGAGACGCTCATCGACGTCGACAAGCTCACCGACGTCGGGTTCAACGGCCACGGCGACATCGGGCCGTTCACGCTCGACGACCTGCTCAAGCCCAACCCCGACGAGGTGCAGCCGCGCGGCTCGGTGAAGGCGTCGCTCGACCTGGTGGGCACGGTGAAGGACCCCAAGGTCGACCTGCGCGGCCAGCTCGAGGGCGTGGCGCTGGGCAAGGTGCCGCTGGGCAAGGCGAACGTGAGCTACGGGTACGAGAAGGCGCTCTCGACGGTGGGGGTGACGCTGTTCGCCGGCACTGGCACCCTGAGGGCGCGCGGCACGGTGCAGCTCGACCTGTCACAGCCGGCGCTGATGAAGGGCGTGAAGTGGGAAGAGGCGCCGGTCTCGGCCGAGGTCGACTCGAAGGGGTTGGACCTGGGCTTTCTCGCCGGCGCCACCGAGCTGGTGCCCAAGCTCGAGGGCCTGCTCGACGCCAACGCCACGCTCACCGGCGAGCTGAGCGAGCCGCGCTTCACGGGCCACGCGAAGTGGACGCGGGGGCGCATCGCGGTGTCGGGCTTCGGCGAGTACCGCGACATCGAGCTCGAGGTCGACGGCACCCAGAGCGCGGTGACGCTGCAGAAGCTCTACGCGAAGTCGGGCGGCGGCTGGGCGAACTTCAAGGGCGCGGCGACCCGGCACGGCGACCTGTGGAAGCTGCAGCTGCAGGGCGAGTCGAAAGACTTTCCCATCGTGACCGATGATCAGCTCAAGGCCAGCGCCACCGTCGAGATGATGGCCGAGGGTGAGCTGGGGCCCGACCACCTCATCTTCCCGGTGGTGCGCCTGCCGCGCGTGGTCATCGAGCTGCCCGAGGTGAAGGGCAAAGACCTGCAGGACCTCGACCGCCCCGCCACCATCGTGCTGGTGCGCAACGGCGTGCCGGTGAACACCCAGAACAAGAAGAAGCTCGCCGCGCTCGAGAAGAAGGCGGTGAAAGAAGAGACCCCCAAGCGCACCATTCGCCTCACCATCGACGCGCCCAAGAACCTGTGGGTGAAGAGCTCTGACGTGAACGCCGAGGTCGGCCTGTCGGAGGGGTTTCTGGTCGACGCGACGTCGGCGGTGTCGCTCTCGGGCGAGGTGCAGGTGAAGCGCGGGCGCCTCGACGTCATCGGCCGCCGCTTCGACGTCGACGCGTCGTCGCGGGTGCGCTTCTCGGGCCCGCCCACCCGCGCATACGTGAACGTCATCGCCACCCACAAGAACGAGCGCGAGGGCGTGACGGTGTACGCGACGGTGGTCGGCACGCTGCCGCAGTTCAGCATTCGGCTGACGTCGAACCCGCCCATGTCCGAGAGCGACATCTTCGCGCTGGTGGCGACCGGCCGGCGTACCCTCAAGCAGAACGGAGGCTCGTCGACCATCAGCAACGACCAGGTGGCGAGCGTGCTGGGCGCCTTCGCCGCTTCGCAGCTCAAGGGCGTGCTGGGCAAGAAGCTGCCGCTCGACGTGCTGAGCATCGAGGCGGGCAGCGACGGCCTGCGCGGCACGCGCGTCGAGGGCGGCAAGTACCTCACCGACCAGGTGTACCTGGGCGTCGAGGGCCGCTACGGCGCCGACCCCAAGAAGGGCGAGAACGACTTCGCGGCCAAGCTCGAGTACCAGTTCGTGCCGCACTGGAGCGTCGAGGCGTACGGTGGCAACGCCGCCTACGGCGCCGACCTGGTGTGGAGCCGCGAGTACTGATGAAGCCCAAGGCGCTGACTCCGATGCTGGCCACCCTTGCCGACGAGCCGTTTCACCGGCCGGGCTGGGTTTACGAAGAGAAGTACGACGGCATTCGCGGCCTGGCGGTGCGGGTGAAGGGCCAGGTGCAGCTGTGGTCGCGCAACCTCATCGACCGCACCGCGAGCTTCCCCGCGGTCGTCGACGCGCTGAAGAAGCTGCCGGGCGGCGACTTTCTGCTCGACGGCGAGGTGGTGGTGTTCGACGCCGGCGGCATCTCGAGGTTCCAGCTCTGGCAAGAGGGCAGCGCGCCGGTGTTCGTGGTGTTCGACTGCCTGGTGCTCGACGGAGAAGACCTGATGGGCCGCCCGTGGAGCGAGCGGCGCGCGGCGGTCGAGAAGGTGGTGCGCGAGGGTGAGGGGCTGGTGCGGCGCTCGCGCGTGCTCGAGCTCGACGGGCTGAAGGCGTACGCGTTCGCGGCGAAGCACGGCTGGGAGGGCATCGTCGCGAAGGACGCGGCGTCGGTCTACGAGCCGGGCAAGCGGTCGCGCGCGTGGCTCAAGGTGAAGATTCGGCACGAGTCCGAGCTGGTGGTGGGTGGGTTCACCGCTCCGCGCGGCTCGCGGCAAGACTTCGGCGCGCTGCTGGTCGGGCTCTACGACGGCAAGTCGCTGCGCTACTGCGGCAAGGTGGGCACCGGGTTCAACGCCAAGACGCTTCAGTCGCTGGGGGCCAGGCTGCGCGGGCTCGAGCAGAGCGAGTGCCCGTTCGTCGACGTGCCGAGGTTTCGGGACGCGACCTGGGTGAAGCCCGAGCTGGTGGCGCAGCTCGCGTTTCACGAGTGGACGGGCGATGGGAAGCTGCGGCACCCCGCTTATCTGGGGCTGCGCGACGACAAGGCGGCGCGCGAGTGCCGATGGTCAGAGCGCGAGAAGTAGCTGGACCCGGGTGAGGGGGGCGAATCGTGCTAGGCGCAGCGGCGTGAAACGAGCCCAACTGATCAGCAACGCCCTGTGCTGTCTGCTCATCGCCTGCGGCGCGAACGACACGCCCGCAGACGGAGGAAGCGCCGGTGGCGCCACCGCAGGGGGTGCGGCGAGCGGTGGAGGCGCGGGCGGAGGAAGCGCCGGAGGCGCCACCGCAGGAGGCGCAGCGGGCGGTGCAAGCGCAGGTGGCAGCGCTGGAGGCGCCACCGCCGGTGGCTCGGCGGGTGGCAGCGCGGGCGGCACCGTCGGCACCGAGGTCGAGCCCAACAGCGGCGCGCCAGACGGCGGCCAGCTCGACTCCATCACCGCCCCGGGCGCGAAGCAGGGCGCCGTCGGCACGGCGAACGACATCGACATCTTCACGGTGATGCTCACCGCCGGCACCCGGTGGACGTGGAGCCTCGCGAGCAACGGCAGCGTGCTCGCGCCGCACCTCGCGGTCTCCGAGGTCGCCAACACCGCGCCCGCGCTGGTGTCGCGCGGCGCAGCGGGTGGCACGGCGAGCATCGAGCAGCTGGTGCTGAAGACCGGCACCTACGCCGTCATCGTGCGCGACTCGCGCAACGTGCCCGCGTCGACCACCCAGAACGCCGGCAGCGCGGCGCACACGTACACCGTGAGCGGCGCGGCGAGCGTGCGAGCGCCGATGCCGGTCGCCGTGCCCAGCACCACGCCGGGTACGCTGGCCAACCGCTATGCCTCGGCGCTCTACGCCTTCGCCCTCACCAGCTCGACGGCGGTGACGGTGAACGTGCGCGCGAAGGCCAAGGCGACCCCTTCCGACATGGACAGCCGCCTCACCCTGTTCGCGAAGTCGACGAATCAGTGGGTCGGCACCAATGACGACCTCTCCGGCGCGTCGACCGACTCGAAGCTCAGCGGCACCCTCACCCCGGGCGATTACTGGGTGGTGGTCGACAACGTCTCCGAGACGTCGAACGACTTGAGCTTCGAGCTCGTCATCACGTCACCCTGACCGTTCTCGAAAGACTGTCAGCCTCTGCGCGGTCTCGGAGTGAAGGCCTGGCGAGCACGCGACGCAGCGCCCTCCGTTCGCAGCGGGGAAGCTCGCTTCAGGCGCGCCCGGTGAGCGTGAAGAGCGTCCGCTCGCTTGAGACCCAAGGGCGCGGCGGCGGTCCCTCCTTGCGCGGGCAGCTCCTCGCGTTCGGGCGCACCGCTCGACGGCAAACGTGGGTCGGCAGGCGACAACCTCCGCGGCCTTGGGTCCGGACGTGCCGAGGGGGTCGTTGCGGGCTGCGTGAGTGAACATCGAAATAGCTCAAGCCTGTTCTCCTGCGCGGCAGGGACGCAACGGCGCGTCGAGAGGCGTGAAACGTGGCGCCGGAAGCCCCGTGAGGCGCGCCGAGCTCCCGTCAGCCCTGCGCTTCGCTCGGTCTCACGGCGAGCCCGCCACGTCGACCACCGCGCGGAACAGCACCTCGGCCCCGCGCTGCAGGTTCGCCACCGAGACCCGCTCGTCCTTCCCGTGCATGGTCGCGAGCTCTTCCTGCGAAATCTCGAACGGTATGAACCCGTAGGCGCGCGCCCCCAGCGGCCGCGCCAGCAGCGAATCGGTGTACCCCGTCGACAGCACCGGCGCGGCGATCGCATCGGTGCGCCCCCGCACCGCGTTGCGCGCCAGCGCATCGAAGAGCGGGTCGTCCCACGTCGAGCCGTTCGACTCGAGCTTCGACACCACCTCGAGCGAGACGTACGGCAGGTCTTTCACCCGGTCTTTGAGCTCGGCCAGCATCGCGTCGGCGCTGGTGCCCGGCAGCAGCCGGCAGTCGACGTTCGCGTACACCTCTGACGGCACCACGTTCACCGAGGTGCCGATGCCGCTGTAGCCGGTGACCTGGCAGGTGTCGGTGATGCCCGCGCGGGTGGTGGGCTTCGACAGCAGCTTGCCCTGCACCAAGAGGTCGACCAGCGCCGGCCGCTGCATGATGAACCCCGGCACGCCGCCGGCCTGGGCACCCGCCCGCCGCAGCAGCTCGTACATCGCGTCGTGCACGCGCGGCGCCGCCTCGCGCCCCAGCAGCGCCTGGGCGCCCTTGAGCAGCTCCATCGGCGCGCGGCCGGGCTGCGGCACCGAGCCGTGCCCCGCGTTTCCCTTCGCGCGCAGGCGCAGCCACAGCGCGCCCTTCTCGGCCACCGAGATGGCGAACACCGTCTGCCCTTCGAACAGCAGGTTCTTGAGCCCGATGCCGCCCTCGTTCACCACCCCGCCGCAGCCGGGCCAGTCACTCGCGACCGCGGCGCGCATGCCGAAGCTGTCGACCTCTTCACCGGCGACCGCGAGCAGCACCACGTCTCGGTTGAGCGGCACCGCGCGCCGCTTGAGCTGCAACACCGTCATCAGCTCGACCGCGGTCATGCCCTTCATGTCGAGCGCGCCGCGGCCCCACACGTAGCCGTCGACCACCTCGCCCGAGAGCGGAGCATGCTGCCACTGCGCATCTTCTGCGCTCACCACGTCGAGGTGCGAGAGCAGGCAGAGCGGCTTCTCGGTGCTCGCCGCCGCGGCGAGCCGCACCATCAGGTTGGCGCGCCCCGCACCCAGCTCGACCACCTTCGCCTCGAGCCCCTCGCGCTGCAGCCGCTCGGCGAGAAAGCGCGCGCCGCGCAGCTCGTTGCCGGGCGGGTTCACCGTGTCGACCTTCAGGTACTCGGCGAGCAGGCCCGCGGTCTCTTCGCCCGCCGCCTTCCAGTCGACCGCGTCGGCGTACTTCGCGAGCCCGACCCGAGCGGGCCGCGCGGGCGCGACGTCGCCCGCGCAGGCACCCACCAGCGAGACGAACAACAGCCCGACAGTCGCTCTCACGTGTCCCTCCCGGCCTCGGGTGTACTGATGATTCGCCTGCTCCGCCACGGTTCGAGCGCGAGCTGCTGCACGTGGCGCCGAGCCTCGCCAGGTCGTAGACAGGCGGTCGTGAAGCACGTTCTGGCCATCGACATCGGCGGCACCAAGCTCGCGGCGGGCGTCGTCGCGCAAGACGGCACCATCGTCAGCAAGGGCCGGGTGCCCACCGACGTGCCGAAGGGCCCCGAGCAGGCCATCGAGCGGCTCAACGCGCTGTGCCGCCAGCTGATGGCCCAGGCCGGCAACCCCGAAATCGCGGTCATCGGCATCGGCTGCGGCGGCCCGCTCGACCCGCGCACCGGCGTGACGCTCACGCCCCCGAACCTGCCCGGGTGGGAAGACTTCCCGGTGGTGGCGCGGGTCGAGAAGGGCCTGGGCAAGAAGGCCTTCATCGACAACGACGCCAACGCCGCGGTGCTGGGCGAGCACCTCTTCGGCGCCGGCCGCGGCTACCAGCACCTGGTGTACCTGACCGTCTCGACGGGGGTCGGTGGCGGGGTGATTCTCGACGGCCGCCTCTACCAGGGCATGAACGGCAACGCCGCCGAGCTCGGCCACCTCTCGATGAGCTACGACGGCTGGCCCTGCCCGTGCGGCTCGAAGGGCTGCATCGAGGCGTTCTGCTCGGGCACCAACATCGCGCGGCGCGCGCGGCTCACCGCTTCGCCGCGGCTGCTCGAGCTGGCCGGCAGCCGCGAGGCCATCACCACCGAGCACGTGGTGGCGGCGGTACGCGAAGGCGACGCGGCGGCGCGCAAGGTGTGGGACGACACGCTCGAGGTGCTGGGCGCCGGCGTGGCCAGCATGATCAACGCCTTCAACCCCCAGCGGGTCATCATCGGCGGCGGGGTCGCCTCGGTCGGCCCGCTCTTCCTCGAGCCCGTGGCCCGCATCGGCCTCGCCCGCGCGATGAAGCCGCTCGCCAAGGGCGTCGACGTGGTGCCCGCCGCGCTCGGAGACCAGGTCGGAGTGATGGGCGCCGCCGCGGTGGCCTTCAGCCACCTCTGAGAGAGGCTCAGAGCGGCAGCCGCACTTCGAACGTCGCGCCCTTGCCCGGCTCGCTGGTCACCGAGATGGTGCCGCCGCTCGCCTCGACGGCCTCGCGGGCGATGAACAGCCCCAGGCCCAGGCCGCCGTAGTTGTTCAGCGACACCGCGCGCTCGAAGCGCTCGAAGATGCGCTGCTGGTTCTCGCGCGCGATGCCGATGCCGTGGTCGCGCACCCGAATCACCGCCTGTTGGCCCTCGCGCACCGTCTCGACCTGCACCGGCGAGCCGCGGCCGTACTTGATGGCGTTGCTGAGCAGGTTCGAGACCACCTGCTGCAGACGCAGCCGGTCCCACCGGCCCTCCAGCGGGCCCCCGCTCGAGAAGGTGAGCGGCGAGCTGCTGTGCTGCGCGTCGTCCCGGTGCAGACCCACCACGTCTTCCACCAGCCCCGAGAGCTCGACATCTTCGGGCTCGAGCTTGAGGCCCGAGGCGGTGAGGCGCGACACGTCAAGCAGCTGGGTGACCAGGCGCTCGAGGCGCGAGACGTTCGCCACCCCACGCTCGAGGCGGTCTTTCATCTTCGCGGCCGCCTCGGGGCCCTCGCGGTGCACCGCGCGCAGCGAGGTCTGCAGGTGCAGCAGCAGCGCGGCCAACGGGGTGCGCATCTCGTGGCCGGCGATGGAGAGAAAGTCGTCGCGCAGCTGCACCGCGCGGCGCACCTCTTCGTAGAGGCGCGCGTTCTCGACCGCGAGCGCGGCGCGGTTGCAGACCTCGGTCACCAGCTCGACGTCGGCCTGGGTGTAGCGGCGGTCGGTCTCGGCCCACACCAGCGAGAGCGCCCCCAGGGTGCGGCCGCCAGCGTTGAGCGGCACACAGATGCCCGAGCGCATGCCGATGCCGCGCAAGATGCGCAGCTCGTCTTCGTTGCGGGCGCCGGCGAGCACCGCCGCCTCGGGAATCTCGGCGTACAGCTCGGGCTTGCCGGTGCGCAGCACCTCGAACAGCCCGTACGGCACCTTCGGGTCGGGCGGGAAGCGCCGGCGAAACTCACGCGCCATGTCGACCTTGCCGGGGTCGAGGTGGGCCACCGCCACCTGCCGCGCCTCGCCAGGCCCGGTGGCGAGCTCGACCGAGCACCAGTCGCCCATGCGCGGCACGGCGATGCGCGTCAGCTCGGCGAGCACGGTGTCGGGGTCGAGCGAGCGGGTGAGCACCGCGCTGGCCTCGGCGACGAACTGCGCGCGCTGCTTCGCTTCGTTCTCGCGCTCGAAGAGGTGGGCGCGGTCGAGCGCGAGGGCGCACTGGGTGGCGATGGTGCCGGCCAGGGCGCGCTGCAGCGTGTCGAAGCGGGTGGCCTGCGGGTAGGCGATGGTCAGCGTGCCGATGCACGCGCTGCGCACGAAGAGCGGCAATGTCATCAGTGCGCGGTAGGCGCTGGCCTCGGCCACCGCGGGAAACCGGGCCTCGAGCTCGGCCTCGTTCTCGACGAACACCGGCTGCTGCTCGCGCGCCGCCTCGGCCGCGGGGAGCGGGGCGTCCAACCCGAACACCTTGTAGGTGGCGACGCGCTGCGGCGCCACGCCGTGAGTCCACTTGAGCTCGAACAGGTCGGTGCCCGGGCGCCGCAGGGCCAGGGTTCCCACTGTCCCGCCTGCCACTGGCAGCACCCGCTCGAAGATGACCGCCACCACGTCGTCGACGGTGTTGGCGGCGGCGAAGGCGGCGTTCACCTCGTGCATCTGGCGCAGGGCTTCGCGCTCGAGGCGCGCCTCGTGGTGCTTCACCACTTCGGTGCGCGCGCTGCTCATTGCCAGAGTCATGGGGTGGAAGGCTGATCGCAGTCTCCACACCAGGGCCCCCCGAAGCGAGCCTCAATGGGCACGGTTACCAGAAGGTAACGGCGCAGCTCCCCGAAATTCTGATGCGGCGGGCGTGCACCAGGCGCTGCAGCCCCGCGAGACTGCTCGGGGCTCGAGATGGCGGTAGCCTTGCAACCCGCGCCCCCATGCTCACGCCCCAACTTCGCCGCCTCTTCGAACAGGCCCTCAAGATGTCTCTCGCCGCTCCGCTGCTGGTCTCGTGCGGCACCGGCCCCGGCATCGACACCCACGACTTCGTCGCGCCGGGGTGTGAAGCCAACGGCGCGCTCTCGCTGAGCGACCTGATGCCCGCCCAGAGCGCCGACTACCTCGAGCTGCGCAGCATCTTCATGTTCGGCGGAGCCTCCGACCAGGAGCAGAAGCTGAGCTCTACCGGCACCGCGTGCGCGACCGCGGTCGATCAGGCGGCCTGCAGCGCCGCGCTCACCGCGCTCAAGTCGACGGGGGGCTGGGGCCGCATCTGCAACGACGTCTGCAGCGCGAAGTACCTCGCGCGCACCTGGGGCGACACGGTGAACGGCATCGAGACCGCCGAGGCGCTCAAGGCGTTTCTGGGCACCATCGACACCGCGCAAGAGGCGGTGCTGCTCGCCAGCACCCAGCCCATCAACATCGCCTGCAACACCGACCTCTCGCGCGGGTCGGTGAAGAAGTCGGCCAATGGCTGGGTGGTGGTCGGCGCCGAGGGCGTGGCGTGCGGCGAGGGCACCGCGGTCACCCAGCACGTGCTCGAGATTTCACCCGACGGCTCGGTGAAGCAGCTGTCGACCGCGGTGCTCGAGCGCGGGCAGGCCGGCTGTGCCATCGGGCGGCGCCCCTGCGGCCTGGGCGTGGCGTACGCCCCCCGCGCCCAGAGCCCGCTGGCCCGCCACTTCGTCGCCGCCGCGCACCTCGAGGCCGCCTCGGTGCCGGCGTTCTTGAAGCTGGGCCGCGAGCTGCAGCTGCACCGGGCGCCCGCCGCGCTGCAGCTGCGCTGCCGCCTCTCGGCGTGGGACGAGGTTCGTCACGCGCGCAGCGTCGCGGCGCTGGCCCGCCGCTTCGGCGGCCGGCCGGTGCGCCCCACCGTCGCGCCCACCGCCGCGCGAAGCCTGCGCGAGGTGGCGCTCGACAACGCGGTCGAGGGCTGCGTGCGCGAGACCTTCGGAGCGCTGGTCGCCCACCGCCAGGCCCGCCGCGCCGCCGACCCCGCCGTCGCCGCTGCGCTCACCGCCATCGCCGCCGACGAGACCCGGCACGCCGCCCTCTCGTGGGACCTGCACGCCTGGGCGCTCTCCCGCCTGCCGCGCCCAGACCTCGCCGAGGTGCGCGCCGCCCAGCGGCGAGCGGTCGCCGAGCTGCGCGCCGAGTCGAGCGCGCCCGTCGACGCCTCGCTCGAGAGAGAAGCCGGGCTCCCCCCGGCTGACGAAGCGGTAACGCTGGTCGACGCCCTCTCGCGCTCGCTCTGGGCCTGAAGCGAAACGCCCCGCGCGGTAACCACAGCGGCGCATTGCCTCACTCACCCGCCGCCCTGTGGCGCCCGCGCCGGGCGAGGCACGGCTGATCAGCCGCTTCGCAGTCGGCACCCTTCCTGCTCAGTGCTCCCCGAGGCTTTTGAAGGAGGAGGACGCGGACATGACGGGGATGCGGCGGGTATGGATGGCGGCGGGACTTCTGGCGGTGGCGGCGAACTGCACGCTCACCCAGAAGGCGAGCGACCTCGAGACGGGCGTGGCGAAGGCCCTGGTCTCGGAAGAGCAGGAAGCGCAGCTCGGCGAGCAGGTTCACCACGAGCTCGAGAAGCAGGGCGTCAAGCTCAGTCAGGACCCGGTGGTGAACAAGTACGCCGAAGGCCTGCTGGCCCAGCTCACGCCCAGGGCCGCGCGCGATCGCCAGACCTCGTGGCACGTGCACGTCATCGATGACGCGAAGACGGTGAACGCCTTCGCCACTCCGGGCGGCCACCTCTACATCTACACCGGGCTGCTCCTCACCGCCGACAACGAGAGCGAAGTGGTCGGCGTCATCGCGCACGAGGTCGGCCACGTGGTGGCCCGCCACGCCGCGCGGCAGCTGGTGGCGCAGTACGGCCTGCAGAGCGTCGCGCAGCTGGCGCTGGGCGAGAACCCCGGGCTGCTCAGCCAGGTCGCCGCCGGCACCCTCGGCAACGGCGTGCTGCTGGCGCACAGCCGGCACGACGAGAACGAGGCCGACACCTACGCGGTGCAGTACGCGGCCGCGGCCAACTACGACCCGCGGGGCATCGCGATGTTCTTCCGCAAGCTGCCGGGCAAAAAGGACCCGCGCGTCGACCGGGTGATGGCGTACCTGCAGACCCACCCCGCCACGCCCGACCGCATCGAGCACGTGAACCAGGTCATCGCCCGCGAGCACCTCGCCGGCTCGAAGGTCGGCGTCGCCGAGCTGGCCTCCATCAAGCAGCGTCTGCAGGGCATGACGCCGGTGTCGTCGCGATGAACGCGCTGCTGCTGGTGCCCGACCCTCACGCCGAGGGGGCCGAAGAGAAGCCCAAGGCCGCCAACGAAGACACCGAGGCCCATCACGCCGCCGACCCGTCGCTCGACGTGACCGACCCCGCCTTGAGCATCGTGCCGCCCTTGACCCCCGCGGCGGGCTCCGACGCCGAGGCGGCGGGAAAGGAAGCGACGCCCGAGGTGCCGGCGCTCGCGTTGGCCCCGCCGCCCGCCGAGGCGCCCAGGGCCGAGGTGGCCGCGGTTCGCCCGGTCGACAAGGCGCGCATCGAGAAGGTGATGGTGGTGCCCGCGGGGCGCTACCAGGCGGTGAAGAAGATTGCCGACGGGGGCACCGCCGAGCTGTTCGTAGGCGAGCACGTGGGCGCCACCGGGTACCGCCGCCGGGTCGCGCTCAAGCGACTGCACGCCGCGCTGGTCGACAAGCCCGAGCACAACCGCCTGCTGTTGGAAGAGGCCCACGTGGCGATGGGGCTGAGCCACGGCAACCTGGTCGAGGTGCGTGACATCGGCATCACCCACGGCCGGCACTTTCTGGTGCTCGAGCTGGTCGAGGGGTGGTCGCTGGCGCGGCTGCTCGAGCGCGGGCGCGCGGCGGGCCTGCCCATGCCTCCGCGTGCGGCGCTGCACGTGGCGGCCGAGGTGGCGCGCGGGCTCTCGCACGCGCACGACCACGGCGTCGTTCACTGCGACGTGTGCCCGCACAACATTCTCATCGCCGAGACCGGCGAGGTGAAGCTCACCGACTTCGGCATCGCGCGCAGCCCCACCCGGCCGCTGCAGCGTGGCGTCATCGCCGGCAAGCCGCAGTACATGAGCCCCGAGCAGGCCGCAGGCGAGCAGGTCGACGCGCGGTCAGACGTCTTCTCGCTGGGCTCGGTGCTGTTTCACGCGCTCACCGACGTGATGCCGGTGAAGGGCGACAGCGACGAAGAGGTGCTCGAGCGGGTGGCGCGCGGCGACTTCGTCACCCCGATGAAGGCCCGCCCCTCGCTGCAGAAGGAAATCGGCCAGCTGCTGCTCTCGGCCCGCGCGTCCGAGCGGTGGGCGCGGTACCAGACGGCGCACGACCTGCTGGCCGCGCTCGAGCTGGTGATGCACTCGAACGCCCGCGGCGAGCTCGAGCGGTGGCTGGGGCAGCTGTACGAGGCCGATCGCGAGCAGCCGCCCACCCGCGAGCGCACCGCTCCGGTGGTGAACCTCAGGGCGTCGCGCACGCCCATCACCCGGCGCACGGTCGCTCCCAGGCGCCGCATGTGGTGGGCCGCAGTGGCCGCCGGAGTGCTGGCGCTGGGCGCAGACAGGGCCTGGCGGCTGTGGGGCAGCGCCGCGGCCCAGACCGCCTCGTTCGCCGCCACCTCGGTACAGCCGATGACCGCGAAGGTCGCGCCCGCGCCGACGGTGGCGAGTGCGGGCGCGAGCATGCGATTGCCCACCATGCAGCTCGGCGAGGTCGACGTGGTCATCGAGGAAGAGGCGCCGCCGGTGATTCAACCGCTGCCGGTGCGCGAGGGGGTGGCGGTGCGTGAGCCGCAGGTGCTGCGCGAGAGCGCGCCGGCGTACCGCGACGAGCCTGCCCTGCGTGAGCCGCCGCCCGACTACGGCCGGCTCAAGGTCAGCGGCCGCGTGCTCGGCTCGTACGACCAGGACCGGGTGATGGTGATGTTCGATTCAGAGCCTCGCGGTGCCGACGTCATCGTCGACTCACGCGTGCTGGGTACGACGCCGGTGGCCTTGCGCTTCCGCACCGGCATACCGTTCGAGGTGAACTTCGAACGGGAAGGTGAGGCGGGCCTCACCAAGTGGATGACCGTCGAGCGGCCGCAGCATGGCTCTCCGAGGGTGGTGTTCGAAGAGCCGAAGCCGCGTCACTGACTCACGGGTTGGGAATGGTGTTGACCGGCTGGTTCGGGTCGATGCCCGAGCCGTAGACGTCAGGCGGGGGGAGCGTCATCGGCGTGCGCTGCGCCGGGGTGTAGGTCGAGTTGTCGAACTGCACCGGAGGCGTGGTCGCCACGGTGGCCACCTCGGTCTTCTTCGCTTCGTTCGCCTTGGCAATCAGCATGGGGATGATGCCGAAAACGCCAACGCCAGCCAGCTTCTTGAAGAAGTCCATGAGGGTGCTCCGGGTAGGGGGAAAGGTTGCGAAGCCTGCACCCACATCATCGCCCTGCCGCTGGGCTCGTATTCGGCGAGCGATGTCCCACCGGTTTACCAGAATCTGAGAATACCCTGTGAGGCCGGTAGGTTAGGGGTTGATTTTCGCGCGCGCGCGCTCGAGCCAGGGCTGCAAATCGAACGCATTGGCAGGGTCTTTCGCCGCCTCGTCCCAGACTTTGAGCGCGCCGCCGAAGTCGCCGGCGATGAAGCGGAGCATGCCCTCGTCCATCAGGTCGTCTTTGGAGAGCCTTACCGCCTCTTCGCAGTCGCGCTGCCCCTTCTCGGGCTCGCCGCGCGCCACCTGCACCCAGCACCGCGTGCCGAGCACCGCCGCGTTCGGCCCCTCGGCGAGCGCGAGGTCAGCGAGCTCGAGCGCCCTGTCGAGGTCGCGCCCCACCCGCACCAGCGCCCAGGCGTGGTTGTTGCGGTTCTGGGCCGTCTTGGGCCCCCACTCGTAGTCCGAGATGGCCGGCTCGTACTGGCCGAGCCGCGAGTACGCCAGGCCGCGCAGCTCGAACAGCTCGGGGTCTTCGCGCTCTTCCAGCGCCTGGGTGGCGAAGCGCACGGTGTCTTCCCAGCGCTCGCTCTGCGAGGCGAGCGAGGCGCGCTGCACCGCGAGCTCCCAGCCCAGGTGCTTCTTGCTCTTGGTGCGCACGTCGGCCAGCACCGCCACGCCCACCGTCGCCGCCAGCACGATGGCGAGCGAGCTCCAGCTGGGCCGGCGCACCTGACGGGTGAGCGCCGAGTCGGTCACCATCACTCCGGCCAGCACCCCGGTCACCATGCCGCCCAGGTGCGCGGCGTGGCCCAGAAACGGAGTGGTGAGCGCGAAGAGCAGGTTGAAGCCCAGGGTCACGAAGATGCCCGAGCGCAGGCTCTTCAAGGTCTCGGGCGGCAGGTGGCCGCGCGCGCGGAAGGTGAAGCCCATCAGCACGCCGAACAGACCGAAGATGGCGCCCGAGGCGCCCGCCGAGATTCCCAGCGGAGACCACAGCACCATCGCGAACGAGCCGGCCAGCCCGGTGAGCAGGTACACCACCACGAACTTGGGCGCGCCCAGCAGGCGCTCGACGAAGCTGCCCACGTTCCACAGCGAGTACATGTTCACCGCGAGGTGCAGCGCGCCGATGTGCACGAACATCGAGGTCAGCGCGCGCCACCACTGGTGCTCCACCACCATCAGCCCGCCGAAGTTCGCGCCGTAGTCGAGCAGCTGCTCGGGCCGGGGCTCGGTGGCCGAGACGCCGCGCACCACCATGGCGACGAACACCGCCACGTTCATGCCGATGAGAAACCAGGTGGCGCGCGGCCTGCCCGACAGCGGCAGCCCCGCCAAGAGGCCGGGCTCGGGCGGGGTCGCCGGCTGAACTTCGGGTCTCACCGCTGATCCACGATCTGCAGCGACGTCTGCATCCCACCCGGGGCCAGCAGCTTCGCCTTGAGCGAGAAGTCTTGCCCCATGTCGAGCGCGAGGGTGGGCGCGACCTGGTTGCCGCTGCGCCATTCGGAGCCGATGTGCACCGTGCCGTAGACCTCGCGGTCGGTCGCGGTCGAGTCGAGCGACTCGAAGATGACCAGCGGCACCGGCGCCTCCCAGCTGGGCAGGCCCTCGAGCGACAGCTCGGCGCGGCACGGCACCGGGGTGTTGGCGTGAATCAGCTCTTGCGTACGCCCGCCCGGCATCATCACCGAGATGGGCATGGGGATGACGTCTTTGAGCCCCACGTCGCGGCGCGAGCTGAGGTTGCGGCCCAGAATCGCCGCGCCGATCGCCACCCCCAGCTCGGGGTTCACCTCTTTGTCCGAGCTGATGTGCTTGAAGCGGTGCAGCCGCTCGCGAATCGCCGGCATGCGGGTCTGCCCGCCGACCAGCACCAGCTCGTCGACCTGCTCGGGCTGCAGGCCGGCGCGCTCGAGCACGTCGTCGCACGCCGACGCCGAGCGCTCGACCAGCCGCGAGACGATGTCTTCCATCTCTTTGCGGGTGAGCGTGTACGCGAAGTCGAGAAAGCTGCCGTCGCTCTTCTGCGCGATGACCGGCACCCGCAGGTCGGCGCGGGTCACCTTCGAGAGAAAGATTTTGGTGTTCTCGGCCGCGAACACCAGCCGCTGCATCACCGTGCGGTTGTTGGTGATCTGCACCCCGTGCTGCTGCTCGAAGTGCCGCACGAAATGGTCGGCGATCGCCTCGTCGAAGTTCGCCCCGCCCAGAAACGCGTCGCCGCCGGTGGCCATCACCCGCACCACCCGGTTGTCGACGCTCATCAGCGTGGCGTCGAAGGTGCCGCCCCCCAAGTCGAACACCAGCACCGTCTGCTTGGGCGCCTTCAGGTTCGCGTAGTACAGCGCCGCCGCGGTCGGCTCGTTGATGATGGCGCGCACCTTGAGGCGCGCCTTCTCGGCCGCCACCCGCACCGCCTCGCGCTGCCGCACCGTGGCGTGCGCCGGCACGGTGAGCACGCACTCGCGAAACGGGTGACCTGCGGCCCGCGCGGCCCGCTGGGTGATGTCCGAGATGACCAGCTCGGCCACGTGGGTGAGTGGTATCGCCTGCCCGTAGATGAGCACCGCGCAGTAGCCGTCGGGGCCCTCGACGATGTCGAAGGCGAACTTGTCTTTGTGCTGCGCCACGAACTCGGAGTTGAAGCGCCGCCCCAGAAAGCGCTTCGCCCCGAACACGGTGTGCTTGGGGTCGTCGATCACCTGCGTGCGCGCGCCGTGGCCGACCAGCGACTTGTCGGCGCTGGGAAACCAGACCACCGAGGGGAGCATGAAGCTCTTCTCGTTGATGGGAACCAGCTTCAGCTTGCCGGTCTTGTCGAACCAGGCCGCCGAGGTGTTGGTGGTGCCGAAGTCGATGCCCAGAATCGGGCTGGCGGTCACGGTGGAGGGCACTGGGAGCCGCCGCGAGCGTAGCCGGTTTGGGCGCCGGGTTGTGCTACTGACGCCGGCCATGAAGATCGTGAAATCGAAAGATGTTGCCTGGGCCGACGCGCTGCAGAAGGGCAACTTCGGGCAGCGCCGCAAAGAGCTCGGCTCGACCGGCAAGCTCTCGACCGGCCTGTGGGAGCTGGCTCCGGGGAAGAAGTCGTTTCCCTTTCACCTGCACCACGTCACCGAAGAGCAGATGTTCGTGCTGAGCGGCACCGGCAAGGTGCGCAGCAAAGACGGGCTCACCGCCATCGGCCCCGGCGACTGGGTCGGCTTCCCGCCCGGGGGCTCGGCGCACCAGCTGATCAACGACGGCACCGAGCCGCTGGTCTACGTGGCGATGGGCGCGAACATCGCCGGCGTCGACGTGGTCGAGTACCCCGACTCGAACAAGGTGGCGAGCTCGGTGGTCTCGGGCGAGCAGCGCAAGCGCTACCTGTTCAAGGCCGACACCCAGGTCGACTACTTAGAGGGAGAGAAAGACGCGCAGTAGGCTGCCCCCTTGGCCCGCTTCGCCGCCCTCGCCCTCGTCACCGCGTGCGCCGCGAGCGCGCCCGACCCCCACGGCCCGTGCGTCACCGCCGCCGACTGCCGCTCGGGCCAGGTGTGCGCCGGCGCGCGCTGCGCCGACCCCGCTCCGGTACAGTTTCGCTTTCGGCAGTGGGTCGACGACTTCGAGAGCGTCGGCATCTCGGCCGCCGGCTCGGTGGTCTACACCGACGGCGGCGCGCTCACCGTCTCGCTGCCCAGCGGGTTCTCGCCGCGCGGCGCCTTCGCCCAGCTCGCCGGCGAGCAGCTGCCGCTCGCGGCAGAGGGCAAGGTCGCCGGGCGCATTCGCTTCACCAACTTCAACCTCGACGGCACCAGCGGCGTGCACCTGCTCGACCTCGAGGCCGATGGAGGTGCTCCCTTTCTCGAGCTGGTGCTGCTCGCCAGCGGCAAGCTCAGCCTCTCGGGCGCAGCCGTCGCTGACCCGCCGCCGGTCTCGGGGCTCGCGCTCTCGCGGGGCTCGTACTTCTTTCAGCTCGGGTGGAAGCTCGGCGACCAGGTGGTGCTGCAGGTCGACGAAGCCAAGGTGCTCACCGTCGCCCTCGACGGCGGCAGCTCCCCCCGCTGGCTCGCGCGCGGGTGGGTCTGCAGGCCTATGCCCCCGGGGCCTCGGCGGGCCCGCTCACCGCGGTCTTCAGCAGCTGGCAGGTCAGCGAGCACCCCGGCGACGTGCTCGACGACGCCCCCTGAAACGAACGAAGGCGGGCCCACGTAGGGCCCGCCCTCACTTCGACTACCTCTCCCTTTTCAGCGCTGGCCGGTGGCGCGCGCGCTGTCGGCCTTGAACGCGGCCTTCAAGTCTTTGCCGGCGCGGGTGACGGCCTGCTTCGCCTTGGTCACCACCGCCGACATGCCGAAGAACTCGTGGGTCACTCCCGGGTAGTCGACCGCGTCGACCTTCACTCCGGCCTTCACCAGGTTCCTCGCCAGCTGCTGGCCTTCGCTGCGCAGCGGGTCGAGCTCGGCGGTGATGACCGTCGCCGAGGGCAGGCCCTGCAGGTCGGTGCGCGAGACCAGGTCGATGCGCGGGTCCTTCACTTCGTCTTCGTTCGAGAACACCTGCTGCACGAACCACTCCATCTCCTGCTTGCCGAGCGGCCTGGCCTTGGCGTTCGCGACGTAGCTGGGCGTGCTCAGGTTCGAGCCCGCCACCGGGTACACCAGCAGCATGTGCACCGGCAGGGCGAGCTGCTGCTCACGCGCGGCGACGGCGGTGTTGAAGGCGAGGTTCGCGCCGGCGCTCTCACCGGCCAGCGCCACGCGCTCGGCGTCGCCGTCGAACGACGACGCGTTCGCCAGCGTCCACTGGTAGGCGACCACCGCGTCTTCGTGCGCCGCGGGGAACTTGTACTCGGGGGCCTGGCGGTAGTGCGCCGAGACCACGATGGCTCCCGAGGCGTTGGCCAGCGCGCGCGGCGTGGCGTCGTAGGTGTCGAGGTCGGCAATCACCCAGCCGCCGCCGTGAAAGTACAGCACCACCGGAAACGGGCCGCTGCCCGCCGGGGTGTAGATGCGCACCGGCAGCTCGGTGCCGTCGGCGGCGAGGTAGGTGCGGTCTTCGACCTTGGCCACCGCCTCGGGCCTGGGCTCGGCCCCTGCTTCCGGGTGAGCAGCTGCTTCACCGCGTCGGCCGGGGTGGGCTGCTGGCGCGCCTCTTCGACGCTCGACGAAGCCAGCGGCTGGGGGTCGAGCTTCTGCAGCGCGTCCAACACCCTCTTCATTTCGCCGTCGGGCTTCGCGGCGAGCGCTGAACCGCCCACCATCAAGAATGCAACCGAAAGGACAGGGGCCAGCCGTCGCGCGATTCTCATCATGCCCGGCACCTCGCACGTGCGATGCCAGCGCCTAAGTCGGCGTCATCGCGTGGGTGGAGCTGCGGTGACTGTCGTGGTCTTGCTGATCGGCACCGTTCGGCAAGGCGTCTTCGCCTCGCTGCCGGCACCTCTTCGGGGTTCGGCTTCAGTCCAGCAACCCCAGCGCGACCTGCTTGAGCAGCTGCAGCTCGCGCGCGGTCACCCGGTCCATCTCCACCGCCAGGTACATCGGGCTCGACACCTTCCAACCCGGCACCGGCACCTCGACCAGCCGCCTCATCTTCAGGTGCTGGCGCGCCGCGATTCTCGGGCCGAAGGTCAGCTGCGGCACGGTCGACGCAATCTCGAGCGCGAGGCCGATGGCGGGCGCCTCGTGACCGTTGAGCCGCTCGCCCACCGGCAGCGGGCAGCCGTCGTCGATGGGCTCCCACTGACCGCCCTTGAACGAGACCGGGGTGATGAACGGCACGCGCCGCAGCGTCTCGAGCGTGGGCCGCCCCAGCTGCTTGGCGAGCGCCGGTGAGGCGAACAGCGCGGCGGGCAGCTCGCCGAGCGGCTCGGCCACCCACGAGGGCGGCAGCCGCGCCTCGCCGGTGTTGAGCGCGACCTCGAACTGCCCGGTGCCCATCGCGGCCAGAATTCCCGGAGGCGCGAGCTGCAGCGCGCGAAAGCGCATCGAGTCGATGGCCTCGGCGAGCGCGGGCACGAACGCCCACAGCAGGTACGACGGCGACGCCACCGTGATGTCGCGCGGCGAGTCGACCCGCTTGCGCGCGCGGCGCAGCGCGTCGGCGGCGCTGGTGAGCAGCGGCAAGAGGCGCATCGCCGCGGGCGTCAGGGTCACTCCGCGGCCGCTCTTCGCGAGCAGCCGGGTGCCCAGCTGCCGCTCGAGCCGGTCGATGGCCTTGCTCACGTGCGACGGAGTGCTCGAGAACGCGCGCGCGGCCGCGGTCACCGAGCCGTGCTCGCGCACCGAGAGAAAGACCATCACGTCGTTCAGGCGAATGTCGAACTCGGGAGGCCGTCTCGCCATGCGCCGCGCGAGGATACGCTCCCACGCGCGGCGAAAAGCGCATAAACGTGAGGCGTGACGCGACGGCGCCCAGGCCTGCAGGATGTCGACGACGACTCACCGGTAGACGCCACCCAGCTCGAGCGGCCGTCTCCGTTCAAGACCGAGCGGGTGAGCGACGAGACGCTGCCGGTCACCTCGGGCTTTCGCGTGGGGCCGTACGTGCAGGGGTTTCGCCTGCACGACGAGTCGACCGGCGCGAGCCTCGACGTCACCTCGGGCGTGGCGGCGATCGGCTCTGAGTCGGGCAACGACTTCGTCATCGCCCACCCCACCGTCTCGCGCTTTCACTGCGAGGTGAAGCTCGACGACCAGCGGGTGCTGGTCAGAGACCTGGGCTCGACCAACGGCACCCTCATCGACGGCGTGCGGGTGCAGGCCGGCTACGTGCGCGGCGGCTCGATGCTGCAGCTGGGCGCCGCGAAGGTGCGCTTCGAGCTGCTCGACCAGCGCCACCCGGTCTCGGTCTCCGAGGCCTCTGAGTTCGGCGAGCTGGTGGGCGGCGCTCCGGCGCTTCGCGTCGCCTTTCGCCTGCTCGAGCTGGCCGCCAAGAGCGACTCGACGCTCATCATCGAAGGCGAGACCGGCACCGGTAAGACGCGCGCCGCGCAGGCCATTCACCAGAACAGCGCGCGCGCCTCGGCGCCGTTCATGGTGGTCGACTGCGGCGCGATGCCCGCCTCGCTGCTCGAGGCCGAGCTGTTCGGCCACGAGAAGGGCGCCTTCACCGGCGCCACCGCGCGAAGGCTCGGCGTCTTCGAAGAGGCCAAGGGCGGCACCGTGCTGCTCGACGAAATCGGTGAGCTGCCGCTCGAGCTGCAGCCGCGCCTGCTGCGCGTGCTCGAGAACCGCGAGATTCGCCGCCTCGGCCAGAACCAGTGGACGAAGGTCGACGTGCGAATTCTCGCCGCCACCCACCGCGACCTGCGCAGCGACGTGAACTCGGGCAAGTTCCGGCAAGACCTCTACTTTCGTCTCGCGGTGGCGCGGGTGAAGCTGCCGCCGCTGCGCGAGCGCCCCGAAGACATCGAGCAGGTCGCCACCACGCTGCTCGACCGGCTCGGCGCGAACAAGCAGAGCCACGCCCGGCTGTTCAGCGCCTCGTTTCTCGAGGCCCTCAAGGGCGCGCGCTGGCCGGGCAACGTGCGCGAGCTGCGCAACTACCTCGAGCGCTGCATGCTCTTCGAAGAGCCGATGCCGCTCACCGAGTCGCAGACCGGGCTGCCCGCGGCGCAGCAGCTGGTGGGCTCGTACTCGGAGGCGCGGCAGCGCGCGCTCGATGCGTTCGAGCGGGCGTACCTCACCCAGCTGCTCGCGCGGCACCACGGCAAGGTGAGCGCCGCCGCGCCCGAGGCCGGGGTCGACCGGGTGTACCTCTACCGCCTGCTGCGCAAACACCAGCTCAAGGCGAAGTAGGTCTTACAGAAAGCGACGAGCCCGGCAGGTCTGGTCGACCTTTGCCGGGCTCGCGTGCAACGAAGCGAAGAGAACGTCTGACCGATTACTCGGCCGCGGGAGGAGGCGACAGCTTGAGCGCCTTCGCCAGCGACACCGCCAGCTTGCCGGTGGTCGACATCTTCGCGGTCTCGGCGTCCGACAGGCCGTTGTTGTTCAGGTCGTAGTCGCCGATCAGCTCTTTCTTCGAGTACGCCGCGCCCTTGGCGAGGTCGCCGACGCCCACCGTGTTGCCGGCCGCCGCATCGCGGTGGTCGATGAACTTGAACAGCATGTCGGTGAACTTCGCTTCGGTCTGGTCCTTGATGGAGGCGACCACCTTGGCGGCATCAGCGCGGCTGATGCGCTTGTCGGCGCCGGCGCCGACGGTCAGCTTCGAGATGGCGCGGTCGAACACGGCGTTGACAGAGGCTTTCGAGACTCGGGACATGGTTTTTCTCGGAGTGTGAGAGGTTGTGTGCTGCGGTGGGAACTTGTAGGTGAAGTATCGATTCGCGCCGGGCCGAGTTGCTGGATCAGCCGCCGCTTTTACGGCCTCGAGCGGTGCAGCCTCGGCAGCGGCCCGGCGAGCGAGAGCTCGGTGCCGTCGTCGGCCCGAACCTTCTCGAGCCCGAAGCTCGTGTCGGGCTGCCCCATCGACTGCAGCAGGCTCACCATCAGCCGGTTGTGCGCCGGCCCCAGACGCTGCGGCATCGCCAGCGGGCTCGGCAGCGTGCGGCCGAAGCGCACGTAGCGGCCGGTCTGCCAGAAGCCGTTGCCGCCACCGGCGATGACGTTGAACGTGTCGTGGTGCTCGTGGGTCGGGGTGCCGAGCTCGGTCATCCACACCACGGTGGTGTGGTCGAGCAGGGTGCCGTCGCCCTCGGGCACCGCGTCGAGCTGCGAGAGCAGCGCCGCGAAGTGCCGCGCGTACCACGAGCCCAGGTCGACCATCGCGCGCTCGGCGGCCTTCGAGAACAGCGCGCCGCAAGACGTCGCGCCCTCGATGCTGGCGTGCGCGTAGCTCGCGTGCACGTCGGCGTTGGCGGGGTAGCCGAACTCGGGGCAGCGCGGCACCGGCGCCACGTAGGTGACCACCCGGGTCAGGTCGCACGACAGCGCCAGGGTGATGAGCCGCATGAACTGCGTCACCCGGTCGTCGCTCGAGGCGTCGAAGTGCAGCTCGCACTGCGCGGGCTGGGTGGCCACGCTCACCTCGAGGTCGCGCACCAGCGCCCGGTGCTGCTCGAGGCGCGCGCGGCCCTCGCCGCCCAGCGACTGCGCCACCTGGGTGTACTCGCTCGAGACCGCGTCGAGCACCGAGGGGCTGAGCGCCTTGAGCTTCTGCTCCACGGTGCCGTTCGGCGGCGCCACAGAGGTGATGCCCACCAGGTCGGAGAACGCCGTGCCCGGGTCGTAGACCACCGGCGAGGCCTGCTTGGGGCCCAGAAACGAGAACGGAGACACCGTCTGGTTCGGCACGTAGTCGGCGCCGTACACCCGCGAGCCGAAGCGGCCGGGCCCCGCGGTGCGGTCGGCCAGCACCTGGTCGAGCGAGCGCGCGCCGCCGGTGCAGCGCGCTCCGGGAATCTGCGCCGCGCGCGCGCCGGTGAGCAGGTCGGCGACCGCCACCTGGTGGTTGTTCAGGTCGCCCTGGGTGCGCTGCACCTCGGCGATATCCCAGAGCATCGAGGTGTGGGCGAGGCCCTCGGTGACCAGCAGCTTGCGGCGAAAGGGGTGCAGCGGCCGCAGCACCTCGGGAAACGCGTCGGCCGTCAGCGGCGTCAGCGCCGCGCTCGCGTCTTGGGTGTACGGCACGCCCGGCATGGGCAGGTTCCACCCCTTCGGCACCTGCCCGTGCGGCTGAACGAAGAACACGATGCGCGAGGGGAGCCGCACCGGCCCCGCCAGCGCCGCGCGGCTGAACGCCGACAGCCCCAGCGCAGCCAGCAATTGGCGACGGTTGAGACCACCCTCTCCCCTCGGAGGGGAGAGGGTCGGGGTGAGGGGTGACCGAGGTCGTCTCATGGCGCCACGCTCCGCGTGAAGGCGGGCGACGTCACCAGCGCCAGCAGCAGCGCGCGGGTGTCGTCGACCGCGCTCAGCGCCTCGAGCAGCGTGCGCTCTTCTTCGCCGGCCGGCCGTCCCAGCGCGTACTGCACCCAGCGCCCGCTCGAGCACTCGCGCACGCTCTGGCTGGCGGCGAGCTTCGCCAAGAGCTGGTCCGTGCCGTCGAACTTCCCGTCCACGTCGGTGCCCAAGAGCTCGCCGCGCGCATCGACCGGTTCTCCGTGGTCGGTGTCTTGCCACTCGCCGTTCGCCGACCAGTGCTCGAAGCCGAACCCGATGCCGTTCAGGCTTGCATGGCACGACTGGCACATCGCCGGCCGGGTGCGCGCCTCGAAGCGCTGGCGGTTGGTGGTGCCCTCTGCGGTGGTGGGCGGCGAGAGGTCGGCCCCCGGCGGCGGAGACACCGGCGGCAGGCACAACAGCCGCGACTGAATCACGTTGCCTCGAATCGGCGGAGACGTCGCGCCGGGGTGCGAGGTGCCCGCCAGAAACGCCACCCGGGTGAACACCCCGAGCGTCGAGGTCAGCGAGCGGCTCTGCTCGACGAAGGCGCGGGTGTCGTCGAGCGCGGCCTGCTGGTTCAGCTGCGCCGCGTGCTCGTCGGTCATCACCCGGTCGAGCCCGAGCCACTGGCGGTGAAAGCTCCAGTGCGCCCGCTTCGCCCGCGGGTCGTCGAGCATGCGCAGCGCCTGGGCGCGCACGTCGAGCGTGCCTTTCGCGGCCGTCTCGAGCAGCGCGTCGTCGGGCACGCTCTCCCAGAGAAAGAACGAGAGCCGCGAGGCGAGCTGGTACGCGGTGAGCGGCTCGCCCTCGACGCGGTAGAGAAACTGCGGCGCCTGCAGCATCGCCGCGAGGGTGAGCCGCGCCGCGAGCTCGGGGCCCTGCTCGGTCGACCACTGCTGGTACTTCGCGGTGAAGCGCGCCGACTCGTCGGCGGTGAGCGGGCGCCTGAACAGGCGCGCGCCGAGCGCGTCGACACCGGCGAAGTCGGCCACGTCGTAGCCCGCGGCATAGAGGCGAGAAATCTCTTCGTAGCGCGCGATGCGCACGTCCGACGGCTGCTGCACCGCGGCGTCGTTCTCGAAGCCGGCGATGACCGCGTCGCGCGGCAGCGCGGGCAGCGCCGGGTGCTGCGCGGGGAACAGGTCGGCGAGCGCGTTCAGGTACTCGACGTTCGACAGCCGGCGCAGCGGCGCGGGCCCCAGCTTCGGCCTCGACGGGCGAAGGCCCGCCCGA